>NZ_CP046582.1 GCF_018141005.1 Erwinia sp. E602
ATGCCTGCCCCGGCGGAGCTGTCGTACCGCTCGAACGTTAACACCAAACATAACTTCGACAACTTCGTTGAGGGTAAATCGAACCAGCTGGCGCGCGCGGCGGCGCGCCAGGTGGCTGATAATCCGGGCGGCGCGTATAACCCACTGTTCCTTTACGGCGGCACCGGCCTCGGTAAAACCCACCTGCTGCATGCGGTGGGCAACGGCATTATGGCGCGTAAGCCGAATGCCAAAGTGGTCTATATGCACTCCGAGCGTTTTGTGCAGGATATGGTGAAGGCGCTGCAGAACAACGCGATTGAAGAGTTCAAACGCTACTACCGTTCGGTGGATGCATTGCTGATCGATGACATTCAGTTCTTTGCCAATAAAGAGCGCTCGCAGGAGGAGTTTTTCCACACCTTCAACGCGCTGTTAGAGGGCAATCAGCAGATCATTCTGACCTCCGATCGCTATCCGAAAGAGATCAACGGGGTGGAAGATCGTCTGAAGTCGCGCTTTGGCTGGGGGCTGACCGTAGCGATCGAACCGCCGGAGCTGGAAACCCGCGTGGCGATCCTGATGAAAAAGGCCGATGAGAACGACATTCGTCTGCCGGGCGAAGTGGCCTTCTTTATTGCTAAACGCCTGCGATCCAACGTGCGTGAGCTGGAAGGGGCCCTGAACCGGGTGATCGCCAACGCCAACTTTACCGGTCGTGCGATCACCATCGATTTCGTGCGCGAGGCGCTGCGCGATCTGCTGGCGCTGCAGGAGAAACTGGTGACCATCGACAATATTCAGAAGACCGTGGCTGAATATTATAAAATTAAGGTGGCTGACCTGCTCTCCAAACGCCGCTCGCGTTCCGTGGCCCGCCCGCGTCAGATGGCGATGGCGATGGCGAAAGAGCTGACCAACCACAGCCTGCCGGAAATCGGTGATGCTTTCGGGGGTCGTGACCATACCACCGTGCTGCATGCCTGCCGTAAAATTGAGCAGCTGCGCGAAGAGAGTCATGACATTAAAGAAGATTTCTCAAATCTAATCAGAACATTATCTTCCTGACTATGAAATTTATTGTAGAACGTGAGCAGTTACTCAAACCCTTACAACAGGTCAGCAGCCCGCTGGGCGGACGCCCGACTCTGCCGATCCTCGGTAACCTGCTGCTGCAGGTGAATGACGGCACGCTGCTGTTAACCGGGACCGACCTGGAAATGGAAATGGTCGCCCGCGTGGCACTGACCCAGGATCACCAGCCAGGTGCCACCACGGTGCCGGCGCGTAAGTTCTTTGATATTTGTCGCGGCCTGCCGGAAGGCGCCGAGATCACGGTGATGCTGGATGGCGAAAGAATGCTGGTGCGCTCCGGCCGCAGCCGCTTCTCGCTCTCCACCCTGCCCGCCAGCGACTTTCCAAACCTGGATGACTGGCAGAGTGAGGTCGAATTCACCCTGCCGCAGGCGACCCTTAAGCGGCTGATCGAAGCGACGCAGTTCTCAATGGCCCATCAGGACGTGCGCTACTACCTGAACGGCATGCTGTTCGAAACCGAAGGGGAAGAGCTGCGTACCGTAGCCACCGACGGCCACCGTCTGGCGGTGTGCTCAATGCCGGTGGGGCAGCCGCTGCCGAACCATTCGGTGATCGTGCCGCGTAAAGGGGTGATTGAGCTGGTGCGCCTGCTGGACGGCGGCGACACGCCGCTGCAGGTGCAGATCGGCAGCAACAACATCCGCGCCCACGTCGGTGACTTTATCTTTACGTCGAAGCTGGTTGACGGCCGTTTCCCGGATTATCGCCGCGTATTGCCGAAAAACCCGGATAAAACCCTCGATGCCAGCTGCGACCTGCTTAAGCAGGCCTTCTCGCGTGCCGCAATCCTCTCTAACGAGAAGTTCCGCGGCGTGCGCCTCTATATCAGCGAAAATCAGCTGAAAATTACCGCCAACAACCCGGAGCAGGAAGAAGCGGAAGAGATGCTGGACGTCACCTACGGCGGCACCGATCTGGAAATCGGCTTTAACGTCAGCTACGTGCTGGACGTGCTCAACGCGCTGAAGTGCGAAAACGTGCGCCTGCTGCTGACCGATTCGGTCTCCAGCGTGCAGATTGAGGATGCAGCCAGCCAGTCGGCGGCCTACGTTGTCATGCCGATGCGCTTATAAGCGGCCTGGCCTGCCATTTTCGTCCGGGCAGCGCTCAAACACCTTACGTAGCTGGGTACGCTACGGGTTTTGCGCGCTGGCCGTACGCAAACGGGCTGCGATAACGATGGCCGGGTTCGTTGTGATAGAGAAATAAACGGCCAGTGCGTTTAAAATACACGACATTGATTTGCTGTAGCTTTGATTTTCCTACGCATTAACGCCGGCCGGTCAACACCTTTACTCTCTGCGGAATCACTGCATTTATGGCTTTAACCCGCCTTCTGATCAAAGACTTCCGTAATATCGAACATGCGGACCTGGCACTGGCACCGGGATTTAATTTTCTGGTCGGCCCCAACGGCAGCGGCAAAACCAGCGTGCTGGAAGCTGTCTACACCCTCGGGCACGGCCGGGCGTTTCGCAGCCTGCAGGCCGGGCGGGTGATCCGCCACGAGCAGGAAGCCTTTGTGCTGCACGGGCGCATTGCCGGCGCGGAGCGTGAGGTATCGGTCGGGCTGACCAAAAATCGTAACGGTGACAGCAAGGTGCGCATTGACGGCAGCGACGGCCACAAGGTGGCGGAGCTGGCGCAGATGCTGCCGATGCAGCTGATCACGCCGGAAGGCTTCACCCTGCTCAACGGCGGGCCAAAATACCGGCGTGCCTATATCGACTGGGGCTGTTTTCACAACGAACCGGGCTTTTTCACCGCCTGGAGCAACCTGAAGCGCCTGCTGAAGCAGCGCAACGCCGCGCTGCGCCAGGTATCGCGCTATCAGCAGATCCAGGCCTGGGATCGCGAGCTGGCCCCGCTGGCGGAGCAGATAAGCGCCTGGCGTGCGGCCTACGGCGAAGCGATCGCCGCGGATATTAACGCCACCTGCGCGCAGTTTCTGCCCGAGTTTCAGCTGAGCTTCTCCTTTCAGCGCGGCTGGGACAAAGAGACCGGTTACGCCGACCTGCTGGAACGCAGCTTTGAGCGCGATCGGGCGCTGACCTACACCGCCAGCGGCCCGCACAAGGCCGACTTCCGCATCCGCGCCGAGGGCACGCCGGTGGAAGATCTGCTGTCGCGCGGCCAGCTTAAGCTGCTGATGTGCGCACTGCGGCTGGCACAGGGTGAGTTTCTCACCCGACAGAACGGGCAACGTTGCCTGTATCTGATAGATGATTTTGCCTCTGAGCTGGATGAAACCCGTCGCCACCTGCTGGCGTCGCGGCTGAAGGCCACTCGGGCCCAGGTTTTCGTCAGCGCTATCGCGCCTGAACAGGTGTTCGATATGACTGACGAAAAGGGCAAGATGTTCCACGTGGAACAGGGTAAAATAGCGGTTCAACCTGAAGATTAAACGAGCGAGAAAAGTTGATGTCGAATTCTTATGACTCCTCCAGTATCAAAGTTCTCAAGGGGCTGGATGCGGTACGCAAGCGCCCGGGTATGTATATCGGCGATACGGATGACGGCACCGGTCTGCATCACATGGTATTCGAGGTCGTGGATAACGCCATTGACGAAGCACTCGCCGGTCACTGCTCTGATATTCTTGTTACCATTCATGCGGATAACTCTGTCTCCGTCATCGATGACGGCCGTGGTATTCCAACCGGTATTCACCCGGAAGAGGGTATCTCTGCCGCTGAAGTGATCATGACCGTGCTGCACGCCGGCGGTAAGTTCGACGACAACTCGTATAAAGTGTCCGGCGGCCTGCACGGCGTGGGCGTCTCGGTGGTGAATGCCCTGTCTGAAAAGCTGGAGCTGACCATCCGTCGTGAAGGCAAAGTGCACCAGCAGGTCTACGTTCACGGTGTGCCGCAGGCCCCGCTGAGCGTGACCGGTGAAACCGACCTGACCGGTACCCGCGTGCGCTTCTGGCCAAGCCATCAGACCTTTACCAACGTCACCGATTTCGAATATGAGATCCTGGCCAAGCGTCTGCGTGAGCTGTCGTTCCTGAACTCCGGCGTGTCGATCAAGCTGGAAGATAAGCGCGATGGTAAAACCGACCACTACCACTATGAAGGTGGTATCAAGGCGTTTGTTGAGTATCTGAACAAAAACAAAACCCCGATCCACCCGAATGTGTTCTATTTCTCTACAGAGAAAGACGGCATTGGTGTGGAAGTGGCGCTGCAGTGGAACGACGGCTTCCAGGAAAACATCTACTGCTTTACCAACAACATCCCGCAGCGCGACGGCGGTACCCACCTGGTCGGTTTCCGCACCGCGATGACCCGTACCCTGAACGCCTATATGGATAAAGAGGGTTACAGCAAGAAGGCCAAGGTTAGCGCCACCGGTGACGATGCGCGTGAAGGCCTGATTGCCGTGGTGTCGGTGAAGGTACCGGATCCGAAGTTCTCCTCACAGACCAAAGACAAGCTGGTCTCCTCTGAGGTGAAATCGGCGGTTGAGCAGCAGATGAACGAACTGCTGGCTGAATACCTGCTGGAAAATCCGGGCGATGCTAAAATCGTGGTCGGCAAAATCATCGACGCGGCCCGCGCCCGTGAAGCCGCGCGCCGCGCCCGCGAAATGACCCGCCGTAAAGGCGCGCTGGATCTCGCCGGCCTGCCGGGCAAGCTGGCGGACTGCCAGGAGCGCGATCCGGCGCTGTCTGAAATCTACCTGGTGGAGGGTGACTCTGCGGGCGGTTCTGCCAAGCAGGGACGTAACCGTAAAAACCAGGCGATTCTGCCGCTGAAGGGTAAGATCCTTAACGTTGAGAAGGCGCGCTTCGACAAGATGCTCGCCTCGCAGGAAGTGGCCACGCTGATCACCGCGCTGGGCTGCGGCATCGGTCGTGACGAATACAACCCGGACAAGCTGCGCTACCACAGCATCATCATCATGACCGATGCGGACGTCGACGGCTCGCACATCCGTACCCTGCTGCTGACCTTCTTCTACCGCCAGATGCCGGAAATCATCGAGCGTGGCCACGTCTACATCGCGCAGCCGCCGCTGTTTAAGGTGAAGAAGGGCAAACAGGAGCAGTACATCAAGGATATGGACGCGATGGACGAGTATCAGATCGCCATCGCCCTCGACGGTGCCTCCCTGCACGCTAACGCCAGCGCCCCGGCGCTGGGCGGCGCGCCGCTGGAGAGCCTGGTGGCCGAGTTCAACAGCACGCGTAAGATGATTAAGCGTATGGAGCGTCGCTATCCGTCTGCGCTGCTGAACGCGCTGATCTACAATCCGACCCTCGGCGATCTGGCGGCACAGGCCCCGGTGCAGAGCTGGTTAGACGGCCTGGTCGCTTACCTGAACGACAACGATCAGCACGGCAGCAGCTATGCCGGCGTGGTGCGCGAGAACCGCGAACTGCATATTTTTGAACCGGTGCTGCGCGTGCGTACCCACGGCGTCGACACCGACTACCCGCTGGACAACGAGTTCGTGCTGGGCGGCGAATACCGTAAGATCTGCGCGCTGGGCGAGAAGCTGCGTGGCCTGATCGAGGAAGACGCCTTTATTGAGCGCGGCGAGCGCCGTCAGCCGATTGCCAGCTTCGAGCAGGCGATCGACTGGCTGAGCAAAGAGTCACGCCGTGGCCTGACCATTCAGCGCTATAAAGGGCTGGGTGAGATGAACCCGGACCAGCTGTGGGAAACCACCATGGATCCGGACAGCCGCCGCATGCTGCGCGTGACCGTGAAGGATGCGATTGCCGCTGACCAGCTGTTCACCACCCTGATGGGTGATGCGGTAGAACCGCGCCGCGCCTTTATCGAAGAGAATGCGCTGCGCGCGGCCAATATCGATATCTAAGCGCTAACCCGCTGTTGTTGATAATAAAAAAGCAGATCTTCGGATCTGCTTTTTTTTCGTCTCGCTTTTCCTTCATGTTAAGCGCATCGACATATTCAGATAACGTGTCGAAAAAATGCGAAAATTTCGACACGTCGTTTTCATGCCCGGCATTACCTCCTATGATGACAGGGGCGCAATAATCGGAAAACCCTATGAGCTGGCACGCAGAACACCCTTACAACCGGCTTCCACCGTTACCCCAACAGGGTGACGTGCTGGAGAATATCGTTACGCTCAAGGCCTGCATCCGGGCGCGTGCCGCGCTGGCAGAGCTGAAACAGGCGGGTGAACTTCTGCCTAACCAGGGGCTGTTGAGCAATCTCCTGCCGCTGCTGGAAGCGAAAGACAGCTCCGAGATCGAGAATATCGTGACGACCTCGGACAAACTGTTTAAATATGCCGCTGAAGACACGCTGGCTGATGCCGCCACCAAAGAAGCACTACGCTATCGTACGGCGCTGTACCAGGGATTCCTGGCAATTGAGCGACGTCCGCTGTGTGTCACCACCATGATTCAGGTATGCAGCATCCTGAAATCGACAGATATGGACATTCGTCGGGTGCCGGGAACGGCATTGCGCAACTCGGTGACGGGGGCAGTGATCTATACCCCGCCAGAAGGCGAAGGGGTCATTCGCGACCTGCTGGATAACTGGGAAGCCTTTCTTCATCAGGAAGATGATATCGATCCGTTAGTGAAGATGACGGCGGCCCATTATCAGTTTGAGGCTATCCACCCGTTTGGCGATGGCAACGGTCGTACCGGGCGTATTCTCAATATTCTGTATCTTATTGAGCAGGGGCTGCTTAGCCTGCCAATCCTCTATTTAAGCCACTATATCGTGCGTAACAAGCAGGACTATTACCGCTTTCTCATCGGTGTAACCCGCGACCAGGACTGGCAGCCGTGGATTTTATATATGCTGAGCGCCGTAGAGCACACCTCACAGTGGACCACCCGCAAAATTGCTGCCGCGAGGGAGCTGATCGAGCATACCACCGGGTATATTCGCCAGCAGCTGCCAAAAATCTACAGTCACGAGCTGGTTCAGGTGATTTTTGAGCAGCCTTACTGCCGCATCAGCAATCTGACCGACAAGGAAATCGTCAGCAGGCAAACGGCTTCCGTGTATCTGAAGCAGCTTTGCGATATCGGGGTGCTGACGGAATTAAGGTCTGGAAAAGAGAAGCTGTTTGTTCACCCTAAGCTGGTAACGCTGATGACCCAGGAGAGCAATCATTTCACGCGTTACCAGCATGAGTAGCCATGCTTACACCTTTCTAAGCCCGCCCGGCTCAGGTGCGTCTTCTGCCGCGGCGTCATGCAGATCGCAGCTGCGCGGCAGCGTGGCGGCAATCAGCCCGGCAATAGTTAGCGACCCGGCCAGCACGCAGATGGCGGTGCTCTGGCCGTACAAATAGATCACCATTCCCACCAGCCACGGGCCGACAAAGCCGCCGAGGTTGCCGAGTCCGTTAATCACCCCGCGTGCGCTGCCCGCCAGCTCCGGCGAGGCCAGCCGACCGGGCATTGACCAGAACGGGCTGGTGGCCGCTTTCAGGAAGAAGCCGCAGACGATCAGCGCAATATAGGCGGCAACCACATGCTGGTGCAGCACCACCGAGGCCAGCAGCGCGGCGGCGAAGCAGAACAGTGAGATCATTACCCACTGGCGGCGCTTGCCGCTGCGGTCGCTGAACAGCGAAATGGTATAAATCCCGGCGATGGTGGCGACAAACGGCAGCACCGCCAGCAGGCCAACGCCGGTCATATTTGCCCCGGTCAGGTTGCGCAGTATGGTCGGCAGCCACAGGGTGTAACCGTAATCGCCGGTCTGGTAGAAGAAGTTCAGCAGCACCAGCTTGCGCAGGCCCGGGTTGCGGAATACGTCGATAATGCGCGCTTTGCCGGGGGGCGATTTTTTCTGCCGGGCTGCCCGTTCCTGTGCCAGGGTGGTGACCAGATAGTCGCGCTCGCTATCGGGCAGCCAGCGCGCCTGCTGCGGCCGGTCGGCCACCATCAGCCACCACATCAGCAGCACAGCCCCGGAGAGCACGCCTTCAATAATAAACAGCCAGCGCCAGTCGAACGTGTTGATCAGCAGCCCGGAGAGCGGGGCGGTGACCATGCCGCCCAGCGGCGCAAACATCATCACGCAGGCGTTGGCGCGGCCCAGCTCACGCTCCGGGAACCAGTTGCCGATCATCGTCAGCACCACCGGCAGCATGCCGCCTTCGGAAACGCCGAGAATAAAGCGCAGCGCCAGCAGCTGCCAGTGATTAGTGACGAAACCGGTGGCAATGGACACCACCATCCACGCCGTCAGCGACCAGGCGATAAAGCGTTTGCCGCTGCCGTTCACCGCCGTGCGGCCCCCCGGCACCTGCAGAAACAGGTAGCCGATAAAGAAGATGCCGCTGGCGATGCCGGCCATCTGGCTGGTGATCGCCAGATCCTGCTCCATGCCGCCGGGCAGAGCAAAGCTGATGTTCACGCGATCCATAAACGACACGATGCAGGTAATCAAAATCGGCACAATCACGCGCCACCAGCGCGTTGCGGGTATCTTATTATGCATGTCGGCCCCTCACTTCGGGTTGAGATAAACCGCGCCTGCGTCAGCGGCAGGGGATCTTCCCTGGCCGTGACCTCCCTGCGCGACGGAAATTCAGCTGCTACAGGGGCTTATTAAAGAGGAATTGCAAGATTAAATCGTGACCAGGCTCACGCTGAATCGTGTTAGAAAACTGTGTTACCAACGGCGTGATCGCGGAGGGATAATCGGCGGGTGCGGGTGCGGGTGCGGGTGCGGGTGCGGATGGTGATGGTGCAGATGCAATTGCTGATGCTGGTACGGGGAGAGGCGCGTCTCCCCGCCGTCAGAGCGTGTCGCCGGCGAACAGGCGATAGGGCAGAGTGACCGACTCTTCTGTCGGCAGATTATTGACCCTGCTGATCAAAATCTCAGTCGCCACTTTTCCCATCTCAAAGCGCGGAGTGATAACGCTGGCCAGCTTTGGCCGGGTCAGCTGGCCGATCTCAAGGCCGTGAAAGCCGACAATCGCCATCTGCTGCGGCACGGCGATCCCCTGCTGCCTGCACGCCTGCAGCACGCCAACGGCGAGGTCGTCATTGGTACAGAAAATGGCGTCCATAGCCGGATAACGCTGGCGTGCCAGCGCCATCATGTCATGGCCTGCGGAGACCGACGAGATTTTATGCGGAGTGATTCGCCCGGCGGAGAGGCCCGCCGCTGTCATGGCGTCGCGGTAACCTGCATAGCGTTGTTCGTCACGCAGATCGGCCATTGAGCCAAACCACACCGGCTTGCGGCCGCCGGCAATCAGCCGCTGCGTCATCTCGTAAGCGGCCTGACGGTTATCGAAGCCGACGTTAATCCGCCCGGCGGTGGTTGCCAGCCCCATCACCTCCGCTACCGGCACGCGTGCGCCGCTGAGGTACTTCTCCGCCCGCAGCGTATGCACCGTTTCGGTCAGCAGGATGGCGGCGACGTTGCAGGCCAGCACCGTGGCGATCTGCTCCTCTTCGCGCTGCAGATCGTATTCGTAGTTCATCACCAGCGTCTGCCAGCCTTCGGCGGCGGTAACGGATTCAATGCCCGCCAGCAGGTCGGCAAAAATCTGATTATGAAATGAGGGGATGATCACCCCAATGCGCGGCTGAACCTGGCTTATCACCTGCGGATTGTCGGCATCGCGCTGATAGCCAATCTCCACCATCACGGCGGCAATGCGTGCGGCCGTCTCTTTGCCCACCTTGTGCGGCGTACGCAGATAGCGGCTGACGGTCATTTTGGTCACATCGGCCAGCGATGCGATGTCATCTAAGGTGATACGCGGTAATTTCATGTTGTCCTCCTGCGGTTCATCAGCGGAGCCACGTGCGTCCCTGAACGGCAAAGGGGAAGCCGAACGCTTCCCCCCTGGTATCACTTAGCGCCGTCTGGCGCGGTACAGCACCAGCAGCAGGATCAGCACCACCACTACCGCGCCGCCCGGCAGGATCCACGGCTGCAGCTGCGCCAGCAACGGCGGATGGCCGCCTTTGCGCACCCAGGCCACGTCACCCGCCGTCACTTCACCGGCAGGATTGCCGTAATGCTGGCGAACATAGTTGCTGATGTCCGCCACCTGCTGATCGCTCAGCTTGTCGACGTAAGAGGGCGAGCTGAAGCCGGGCATCAGTACCTCGCCGTCGGCCGTTTTCCGCTGCACGCCAAAAAGAATGGCGGCAATCAGGTTGTTCGGGCTCTGCAGACCGGTGGCGGTGTTGTGGAACAGCGACGGATACGCCTGGTTCTGGCTGCCGGCACCGTCCGGCTGGTGGCAGCTGGCGCAGTTGCCGCTGAACAGCGCCGCGCCGTTAGTCAGGCTGTTACTGGCGGTCGCCGGGTTACGCCCGCGCACGCTGTTCTCCACGTTATCCGCCTGACCCCAGGCGTGAGCCGGGCGCGTGTCGCCCTCGTCGCGCAGCGGAGCCGTGCTCTTCAGATAGGTGGCGATCGCCTGCAGATCGTCGTCCGGCAGGTGCTGCAGACTGTTTTCCACCGCTTCCGCCATGCCGCCCGCCGCCTGATTTTTCCCGGCGGCACGGCCGGTTTTCAGGTACTGCACCAGCTCATCGTCGCGCCAGCCGCCGATACCGCTGATCGGGTCCGAGGTGATATTCGGCGCGTACCAGCTGCCCAGCGGACCACCGGCCAGCGGTAGCGCGCTTTTCTCCTGCATCAGCACGCCGCGCGGCGTATGGCAGGTATTACAGTGCGCCAGGCCGTTGACCAGGTAGTTGCCACGGTTCCACTCGGCGCTCTGCCGGTTGTCGTACTGGTAGCGCGCGCCGTCGGCAAACAGCAGGTTCCAGAACTTCATGCTGAAGCGCAGGCTGAACGGGAACGGCAGGCGGGTCTGCGGGTTTGCCTGCTCTACCGGCTGCACGCCGTGGGTGAAGTAGTAGTAAAGCGCGTGCAGATCCTCGTCGGTCATTTTGCCGTAAGAGGTGTAAGGCATTGCCGGGTAGAGTTGTGCCCCGTCGGCGCGAACGCCGTCACGCACCGCCGCCGAGAACTGCGCTTCGCTGTAGCCGCCAATTCCGCCCTGCGCCGGGGTAATGTTAGTGGCGTAAATCACCCCGATCGGCGAGGCGATGGCATAGCCGCCGGAATAGGGTTTTTTGCTGCCCGGCGCGGTATGGCAGGCCTGGCAGTCAGAGGCGATTGCCACCTGCTCGCCCTGATGCAGCAGCTTCAGATCAACGTCGGCGGCCTGCAGGCCGGCTGCCGGCAGCGCGAAGGCCGCCAGCAGCAGCGCCATCGTCAGCCGCATTTTGCCTGCCTTTCGAACCGGAAAGGTCGCTGCGTCGCGGGCGATGGGTGCGCTGCACGGGGCATTAACGTCCGGTCGGCCACCGCGCCCGGCGGCATCGCGTTGCGGTTGGGTGTTACGCATCAGCTTCATACGTTCCCCCGCAGGCGGCGGGCGATATCTTCCGCGGCCTTCAGACCCAGCGCGGCCATGGTCAGCGTGCTGTTGACCACGCTGGCGGACGGGATCGCCCCGCCGCCCGGCAGCCACAGGTTTTCGTGATCGAAGGTGCGGCAGTTGCCGTCAACCACCGCGTCTTTGCCGCTGCTGCCCATAATGGTGCCGCCCATAATGTGGTTGTTGGCGTTCAGCCCTTTGCTGATGGTGAACTCGCGGGCGTTAAACAGCTGGCCGATATGCTCCAGCTGCGCGTGGGAGGCCTCGGCCCCTTTGCGCACGTAGTCGCCGACGTCGTAGTAAATATCCGGGCAGGCCAGGCCGTGCGGATCTTTGCGGGTTTTGCTTAGCGTCAGGCGATTTTCCGGGTCCGGCAGCGGCTCAAGGCTGATCGACAGATCGACGCTGTGCACAGCGCGATAGCGGATCTCTTCATCCAGCGCTTTTCCGACCAGCCCCTGCGCCAGCGCCTGCTTAGTGGCGGCGACCACGCGGGAGATGTTGTTGAGGATCACCTTGTTGGCCGAGTAGTCGCGGCGGAATTCACCGTCGCGGAAGCCGACCATGCAGCTGCTCTGCGCCGGGCCGCGCCCCAGCCATACCGGCTCTTTGGTCAGGAACGAGCAGTGGAAGCCGGAGTGGTCCATCATATTGCGGCCGACCATATCCGAGCCGTTGGCGATGCCGTTCGGGTTGCCGCCGTTGGCGGCCAGCAGCAGCAGGCGCGGGGTTTCAATACCGTTACAGGCCAGGGCGAAGGCTTTCGCCGTCGCCTTGTGCGACGCGCCGGAGCTGTCCAGCCAGTGCACGGCGGTGACCCGGTTATTGCCGTCGGTATCGATTTTGTGTACCACCGCTTCAGCCAGCACCACCGCGCCACCGCGCTCGGCGCGCTCCACGTGGTGGATGCCGTTATACATCGCACCGATCGGGCAGATCGGCTGGCAGTTGTTGTTGCCGCAGCAGGTCGGCCGCCCTTCCCACGGCCGCGTGCTGCGCCCCTGCGGGATCGGCACCAGGTTGTATCCGTGCGGGTTCACTACGCTGGCAAAGTAGTTATCGCCGTGGGCAAACGGCACCATATCCATCGGATAGGGCTGGCTGCGCTGCGCCGGTGACTGCTTAGCGGGATCGTTCGGACCGGCCACGCCGATCTCATTTTCAGCCTGGCAGTACCAGGGCTCCAGCTCGTCGTAGGCGATCGGCCAGTCGCGACCGACGCCGTATTTTGACTGCATCACAAAGTCGCTGGGATCGTGCCGCCAGCAGGATGCCGCCCAGTGCCAGGTGGTGCCGCCCACGGTACGCAGGTAGCCCTGCTGGAAGCTGCTGGCATTGGGGCCGGTGACGTTAACGTAGTTGTTCGGCGGGAAGTACAGCGGTGCCGGTGCCAGCGGCGACTGCGGATACAGCCCCTGAAAATCTGAACCGGCGCGGTTGGCGAACGGCATATTGCGCCAGTTTTCTACCGCCTGGGCGCGCTCGATGCGTAGCCCGGCTTCCAGCACCAGCACCGAGTAGCCCTGGCTGACCAGCGCGTTGGCCATCATGCCGCCGACGATGCCGGATCCGACGATGACAACGTCTGCGCTGGCATCTCCCTGCTCACTAAAAATGGGTTTCTTCATCTTGGTCTTATTTTTTATGTTGTTGAATTACAGGCTGGCAATCAGGTTGCTGTGTTCATCGGGCAGCGGCTGGGTCCACCAGATCGGGCCATTGCCGCAGTAGGTGGGCACCACCAGGCCATCGCTGACCGGCCGGTACATCAGCGCCTGCTGATAGGCCACCAGCGTGCCGTGATGGTCATCGCCAACGGTGCCGGTGTACCAGGCGGTAACGATCTGATAGAGAAAGTCTTTCAGCCCGGCCTGGCTGGCCTTATCCAGCAGCTGCTGTGCGCTGTCGCCGGGCTGCAGCAGCTGAACCAGCCGGTTAACCCGCGGCACGAACTGTGCGTCACACTGGCTGAACGCCGCATAAAAACGTGCCGCCAGCCGGCTGTCGATCTGCCGGTGTTCGGTGATCGCCTGTGACAGCGCAATAAAGCCGTTGAGCGGGTCAGCGCCGCTGGCGACGCCGGCAGCGACCGCTTTAAACGGCAGCGGGGTCAGCGCCCCGATAGCCAATATACCGAGCGTGTTACGAAGAAATTCCCGTCGCGTGGAACCGGTTCCATTTTTGGATAGGGTAACCTCCGGGGGTGATGATGACGATCGCATGGATATTCCTGATTATAAAAACGTACAGCGGGATTGAGATGGAGGTCACAAATATTACTGGGATAACCCTGATTTGTTAATGGTGTATTGTAAAAAATTGTATGGATGTAAATTATTTAGCCAAAAATGATAACGTTGCGGCGGCCGACGGTGCCCGGAGCGTGAAAAGCGCGTTGCGTCACGAAGCCGGCGTTTCGCCCCCCGACGCCCTCCACGCGCTGGTCAGAGTGGGCTGAATCGCGTTAGCATGGGGCAAACCCTAAGCTAACGAGGACGGTATGGCGATTAAACTGATTGCGATTGATATGGATGGCACGCTGCTCAACCCGCAGCATGAGATCACTCCCCGCGTGAAGCAGGCCCTGCAGGCGGCGCGCGATAAAGGCGTAGCGGTAGTGCTGGCGACCGGGCGGCCGTTTATCGGCGTGCAGCGCTACCTGCAGGAGTTGGATCTGCAGCAGCCGGGACAGTACTGCATCACTAACAACGGTGCGCTGGTGCAGCGCGCGGAGAGCGGCGAGTGCGTGGCGGAAGTGCCGGTCAGCTTTGACGACTATCTCTACTACGAGCAGCTGGCGCGAGAACTGGGGGTGCATTTTCAGGCGCTGACCCAGACCCACCTGTATACCGCCAACAAAGATATCAGCCGCTACAGCGTGCATGAAGCCAGCATGACCGGTATCGCGCTGCGCTACCGCGCGGTAGAGGAGATGGACCGCTCGCTGACCTTCCCGAAAATTATGATGATCGATGAACCTGAGCTGCTGGACGCCGCCATCGCGCGTATTCCGGCTGAGGCGCACGCGCGCAACACCATTCTGAAAAGCTCGCCGTTCTTCCTCGAAATTCTCAACAAGCAGGTGAACAAAGGGGCCGGGGTGAAGGCGCTGGCGGAGCTGCTCGGCCTGCAGCCTGACGAGGTGATGACCATCGGCGATCAGGAAAATGACCTGGCGATGATCGAGTACGCCGGCACCGGCGTGGCGATGGAAAACGGCATCGACGCGGTGAAAGCCATCGCGCAGTTTATTACTAAATCTAACAGCGAAGACGGCGTAGCGCACGCCGTTGAGAAGTTCGTGCTGTAAACGCCCGACCTCTGCGGGCCGGGCATACCCTTGCCGCCGCAAATACATTACCCTTAACGAAACCGTTAAGGGTAATGTCGATGAAAGAACAACAGCTCACCTTCGCTCCACGCCACCATCAGCTCACCAATATCAACGTCTGGACCGCCGACAGTCAGTGGCTGGCCTATGACGTGCGCCCGTCCGGGGCCTCATTTACCGGGCTGACTATCGAACGGGTTAACGTCGTCAGCGGTGCGGTGGAGGTGCTTTATCAGGCGCAGCACGGCGCGCACGTCGGCGTGGTCACCGTCAGCCCGGATCTGCCGCCGCGTTACGTCTTTATTCACGGACCGGAGCACCCGGAAATTCAGGGGAAATACGATTTTCACCACCGGCGCGGGGTGATCGTGCAACACGGCCGGGCGGAGAATCTCGACGCCTGTGATATCACGCCGCCGTTTACCGCCGGTGCGCTGCGCGGCGGTTCCCACGTGCACGTGTTCAGCCCGGACGGTAGCCGCCTCAGTTTCACCTATAACGATCAGGTGATGCGCCAGCGGGACGTGGCGGAAGATCTGCGCAACGTCGGCGTGGCGGTGCCGCTGCACGCGGTCTGCCCGCCGAAACAGCATCCGCGCGAATACGACGGCAGCCACTACTGCGTGCTGGTCAGCCGTACCTGCTCCGCGCCGCGGCCGGGCAGCGACGAGATCAACCGCGCCTATGAAGAGGGCTGGGTCGGGCAGCAGGGCTATCTGCGGGCCGACGGCAGCCGCCAGCGCTGGGCGCTGGCGTTTATCGGCGACACCCTGAGCGCCGGCGGCGAAAAGGTGCCGGAGGTGTTTCTGGTCGATCTGCCGGAGAAGAATACCGATTTTGCCGCCGCCGGCGACCGGCCGCTGCAGGGCACCCTTAGCCAGATGCCGGCCCCGCCGCGCGGCGTGCAGCAGAAGCGTCTGACCTTCACCGACGCGCGCCGCTGGCCGGGGCTGGTCAGCGTGCCGCGCCACTGGCTGCGCAGCTCGCCGGACGGCAGCGCTATCGCTTTTCTGATGCGCGATGACGCGGGGGTCGTGCAGCTGTGGACGGTATCGCCGCTGGGCGGCGAACCGCGGCAGGTCACGCACGCTGCCAGCGATATTCAGTCGGCGTTCAGCTGGCACCCTGATGGCCAGCGGCTGGCGTTTGTCTGCGATAATCAGGTGGTGGTCTGCGATCTGGCCAGCGGCGCGCTGCGGCCGATCACCGCGCGCAGTGAACCGGCCCCGGTCGGCGACGCGGTGGTATTTTCGCCTGACGGAAAACGGGTGGCCTTCCTGCGTGAATGCGGCGAGTGGCGGCAGATATTTATTGCTGCGGTGCCACCATTACCCGCGGAGCAGGCGTAACCAGCGGAGCAGACTGCGCCAGGCCGTCATTGGTCTGGTTCTGCTCTTCGCTACGGCGGATGCGCTCGCGGGTGGAGTTGGTGTCGCCGGCGCGGTAATAGTCCCACGGCAGCAGTAAGGTATCCATTACCGCTGAAAAGGGCAGATCGATAGCGGCCAGCGGTTTCATTGCCCAGCTGCTCTCCTTATCGGTCAGTACCTCGGCGCTGGCGCGGGTGCCGGGGTAGTAGCCCTGGCTGGAGCCGGTGTGGGTCATTACGCTGGAACAGCCGCTGGTACCGGCCAGCGACACGGCGATCATTCCGGCAATCCGGTACTTCTTCAGTACAGTTATCATCATTATCCCTTCAGTCATGGCAAGCCCTTACCTGAGACGGGTCACCGGTGTGCGGGGGCGTCACGCCCGGCCACTCTCTGGCGGCTGGCACAGTGATCCGATGAGCTCATCCCTGAGTGTATGACATTCAGTGCGATCCGCTGAAAAAAATCGCACTTTACCCTTGAAAGCTTTTTCTGCATCTCCATTTATTTGTTACGCCCGACGAAACCTGTGCCGACAGGGCAGCGTTTACCGGGCCGGCGGCTCGTCCATTGTGGAGAGCCGGTACTGCAATCTCGCTGATATTCAGGAGCTTAAGCTATGCGTAATTTTGACCTTGCCCCACTGTACCGTTCATCTATTGGCTTTGACCGTCTGATCAACCTGCTGGAATCCAGCCAGGCGCAGGGCAACAATGGCGGCTACCCTCCCTACAACGTGGAGCTGGTGGCAGAAAACCACTACCGGATTACCCTTGCCGTGGCCGGTTTCGCCGAGAGCGAGCTGGAGATTACCTCCCACGACAACCTGCTGACCGTGCGCGGTGCCCATCCTGAAGAACAGGAAGAGCGCACCTACCTCTATCAGGGCATTGCCGAGCGCAACTTTGAGCGCAAGTTCCAGCTGGCCGAGCACGTCCACGTGCGTGACGCACGGCTGGTCAACGGCCTGCTGTACGTTGACCTGGAGCGCGTGGTGCCGGAAGCCAATAAACCGCGCCGCATCGAAATCATTAAGTAACCGGTTTAACGGGCCGCCCACGGCGGCCCGCTGCGTTACCCCTCGCGGTGCGCCCGCTCCAGCTCTTCCGCCAGAATTTTTATCCCCTGCTCAATCTTCTCGCTCTCCGGCACGTAGTTCATGCGCATACACTGATGGGTGTGCGGCCACTCATGCTCAAGACCCGGGAAAAACAGATGGCCGGGCACCATCAGCACGCCGCGCTGCTTCAGGCGCTGGTACAGCACCTCGGTGGTGACCGGCAGATCTTTAAACCACAGCCAGAGGAAAATCGCCCCTTCCGGCTTGTGGATCAGGCAGCGCTCCGCTGAAAGATAGCGGCGGATCACCGCCACTGTCTCATTCACCCGCTGCTGGTAGAAGGGCTTAATCACCTCTTCCGACAGCCGCAGCAGGTCGCCACGCTGGATCATCTCATGGGCGATCGCCGGGCCGATGCCGCCGGGGGCGAGGCTGATAATGCCGTTCATATTGCCGATCGCGGCGATCGCCTTCTGGTCAGCGATAATAATGCCGCAACGCGATCCGGGCAGGCCGAGCTTCGACAGGCTCATGCACAGGATAATGTTCGGGTTCCACAGCGGGCGTGCCTCGCTGAAGATAATCCCCGGGAACGGTACGCCGTAGGCGTTATCAATCAGCAGCGGCACCTGATGCTGCTGCGCCAGCGCGTCCAGCTTCAGCAGCTCGTCATCGGTGACCACGTTGCCGGTCGGGTTGGTCGGGCGCGAGACGCAGATCAGCCCGGTATCGTCGCCGATATGCAGGTTTTCAAAGTCAACGTGGTACTTAAACTGGCCTTCCGGCAGCATTTCGATGTTTGGCCGCGTGGAGACGAACAGATCTTCATCCAGCCCGGCGTCGGCGTAGCCGAGGTACTCCGGCGCCAGCGGGAACAGCACGCGCTTTTTGCTGCCGTCGGCGCGGCGGCCGGCGTAGAGGTTAAACAGGTAGAAGAAGGCGCTCTGGCTGCCGTTGGTCAGCGCAATATTTTCCGCCGAGATCTCCCAGCCGAACTGTTCACGCAGCAGCGTTGCCAGCGAATCCAGCAGGGTGCTTTTGCCGCGCGGGCCGTCATAGTTACACAGCGCGTCCGCCAGCTTGCCTTCATCGTGCATCTGCTGCAACAGCTGCTGGAAGTAGTCATTCATCGCGGGGATTTGCGCCGGATTGCCGCCGCCGAGCATCACCGCGCCGGGCTGGCGTAAGCCCTCGCCCATATCTTCCATCAACCGCGTAATGCCTGAATGTTGCGTAAATTTATCGCCAAATGCCGAGAAGCTCATACCCTGTTAATCACTTGTTGTTCGCTGAGGGTGACAACCTTAACGCCGGGGCAGGAGGGATGCAATCATCGACCTGCCGAAAGCAGAGCCGATGATATTTTCTGTTACATAGACGGGTGACGGCTCACGACAGCCAGTCGCTGCGTATGCATTTAGCTGAATCGCTTCTTACAACCGCCCAGGCGGCAGCGCGTTCGCCGATCCCTGGCCCTGGCGATGCCCCTTTACTTCAGCGCCTGTGGATTGACGCAGTTTTTCTCTACCTGGCCTGCCAGCGCCGCGATCAGGTTATCCACCGCGTCGCGCGCCATGCCGTAGCGGGTTTCATGGGTGGCGGAGCCGATGTGCGGCAGCGCCACCACGTTCTTCAGCTTCAGCAGCTCAGAGCTCAGCGGCAGCGGTTCCTGCTCAAACACGTCCAGCCCGGCGGCGTGGATCGTACCGTCCTTCAGCGCGGCAACCAGCGCCTGCTCGTCGACCACCGGCCCGCGCCCGGCGTTGATCAGGATCGCGCTGGACTTCATTTTCGCCAGCTGTTCGCGGCCGATCAGATGATGCGTCTCGTCGGTCAGCGGCAGGATAATGCACAGGAAGTCCGATTCGGCCAGCAGCGTATCCAGGTCGCAGTACTGCGCCTCAAAACGTTCTTCGGCCTGCGGATGATGTTTACGGGCGTTGTAGAGGATCGGCATGCCGAAGCCGAGGTGCGCGCGCTGCGCCAGCGCCATGCCGATGCGGCCCATACCCAGAATACCCAGCGTTTTGTGGTGTACGTCCACGCCGTACCACTCCGGGCCAATGCTCTTTTTCCACTCGCCGGCCTTCACCTTTTCCGCCACTTCCACCACCCGGCGCGCGCTGCTCAGCACCAGCGCCATCAGCGTATCCGCCACGGTTTCGGTCAGCACGGTCGGGGTGTGCATCAGCACCACGCCACGATCGTTCAGCGCATTGACGTCGAAGTTGTCATAACCGACGGAGACGGTTGAGGCCACGCGCAGTTTCGGCGCGTGCTGCAGGAGTTCAGCGTCGACCTTACCGCCCGCGCCCAGCAGACCCTCGGCGTTCTTCAGCGCGTCGGCGTGCGCCGCAATGTTCTCCGGGGTTAAGCCGTTAAATTCGGTCACGCTGAAGTGGTCATCCAGCTTCGCGCGTAAATCGGCAGGTAGCGACTTGTACAACACCACAGAAGGTTTCATTCGGTTCTCCCTGTTTGATAGCGACGGGCCGCGGCGGCCCGTATGAGATTAAGCGTGTTTTGCGCACTCAGGCATCGCTGACGTCTGGTTGCGGGCCGGCCGTACCGCCAGCATCAGCACCACGGACACCAGCAGCGCCCCGGCCATAAAGATATAGGAGGCTGCCGGGCTGCCGGTTTCGCCGTTCAGATAACCGACCACCCACGACCCGAGGAAGGACCCCAGCGCACCCATCGAGTTGATCAGCGCCATCGCGCCCCCGGAGACGTTACGTGGCAGCATCTCCGGAATAATGGCAAAGAACGGTCCGTAAGGGGCATACATGGCGGCACCGGCAATCACCAGCAGCGCGTAAGAGAGCCAGAAGTTGCCTGCCCCTACCCAATATGAGCCAAAAAAGGCCAGCGCGCCCAGTAACAGTAACGGCCAGACAAACAATTTGCGAGTCTGTAACTTATCCGAGGCCCAGGAGACCAGGATCATCGCCATCGTGGCGGCGAGGTAGGGCACCGCCGACAGCCAGCCGGCTTCTACCATTCCCATCTGACTGCCGTTGCGCAGGATGGAAGGCAGCCACAGCACGAAGCCGTACACGCCAATGCTCCAGCAGAAGTACTGGGCGCAGAGCAGGATCACGTTGCGTGACTTAAACGCCTCGCGGTAGTTGCGCACCGCCTTCAGGCCGGCCTGCTCTTTCTGCAGCTGCGCCTGCAGCGCGGCTTTTTCAGCGTCGCTCAGCCATTTAGCCTGCGCCGGTTTATCCTGCACCAGGAACCACCAGGCGACGGCCCAGATCACCGCCGGAAAGCCTTCGATGATAAACATCTCGCGCCAGCCGTACGCCTCGATCAGGTAGCCGGAGACCACCGACATCCACAGCACCGTCACCGGGTTGCCGAGGATCAGGAAGGTGTTGGCGCGGGAGCGTTCCGACTGGGTAAACCAGTTGCTGATGTAGATCAGCATCGCCGGCATCACCGCCGCTTCCACCACCCCGAGCGTAAAGCGGATAGCTGCCAGCATCGGAATGTTGCTGACCATGCCGGTCAGGGTGGCGCACATTCCCCACAGGATCAGGCACCAGAACACCAGTTTTTTCACGCTGCGTCGTTCAGCGTAGATCGCACCGGGGATCTGGAAAAAGAAGTAGCCGAGGAAGAACAGCGCACCGATCAGCGACGAGACGCCTTTAGTGATGCCCAGATCTTCATTAATCCCCGCGGCGGAGGCGAAGCTGAAGTTGGCCCGATCGAGATATGCCAGACTGTAGGTGATAAACACAATCGGCATGATGTACCACCAGCGTTTAACGGCGAGTGACTGCGGTTTTTCTGCGTTCATGGTGTTTCCTCTGTAGAGGGGAGCCACCGGCGTTTCCGGGCGGGAACGGTGGGGTGGCGGGTTCTTTTTTCGCAGGCTGTCGGGGTTAAAAATCACCCAGTTCTGCGCGGTTCGGCAGTCCTTCACTGTCACCGATCGCCTGAATCGCCAGCGATCCAATCTTATTGCCGCGGCGAATGGCCGCCGGTAACGCTTTACCTTCCAGCAGCGCGCTGATCACGCCAACGGCAAAGCCGTCGCCCGCGCCGACCGTATCCACCACCCTGCTGACCGGGAAGCCAGCGACATGGCCCCGTTCACCGGCGGCGGTTTTGTACCAGGCACCGTCGCTGCCGGTCTTAATCACGACCGCTTTTACTCCCTTCGCCAGGTAGAAATCGGCGATGGCTTCCGGCTGGCGATAGCCGGTCAGGATCTGGCCTTCGGCCAGTCCCGGCAGCACCCAGTCGGCGTACTGCGCCAGTTCGTTCAGCCGCGCGACCATCACTCCTTCGCTGGGCCACAGTGACGGACGCAGATTTGGGTCGAACGACAGGCTCCTGCCCGCCGCTTTCATTTCGGCCGCCGCGTGGTGAACCAGCGCCAGCGAGCTGTCGGAAAGGGCGGCAGCCACGCCGCTGAGGTGCAGGTGGCGCGCCGCGCCGAAGTAGTCCGGGTTAAAGTCGTCTGTGGAGAGATGGCTGGCGGCAGAGCCTTTGCGAAAATACTCTACCTGCGGGTCAGAGCCGTCATCCACCGATGATTTCAGCTGAAAACCGGTGGGGTAACGCCGGTCAGTAGTCACCTGACGGCGATCGATCCCTTCCAGGTCCAGCTGCTGGCAGATAAAGCGGCCAAAGGAGTCATCGCCAACGCGGCTGACCCAGCCGACCCGCAGGCCGAGGCGCGCCAGCCCGGTGGCCACGTTCAGCTCGGCACCGGCAGCGCGTTTGCTGAACCGCGTGGCGCTGGCCAGGTCGCCGCGCTCGCCGGCGACAAACATCGCCATCGCTTCACCCAGGGTCACCACGTCCAGCGTAGCATCAGTTTTCAGGTTCATGGTTACGCCTCCCGCAGCAGGTTGACGTAGCGGCGGGTGACCGCCACCAGGTCAGGGCCTTCGAGCGGGAATTCGATCGCCCGTGGAACGTCAGCGGGCAGCAGCGCCAGCGTCTCGCGCCACAGTGTGTCGTTCTCATCCGGCGGTACCGCCCGCCAGCCGCTGCCCTGGGCAGCCACCGCCTTCACGTGGATATAGCTGACGTTGCGCGCCAGGCGGCGGGCGGCCTCCAGCGGTGGATCTCCCGCCCACAGCCAGTTACCGGTGTCGAAGGTCATGCCGCTGCAGGTGCGCTCCTCTCCGCAGCCGTGGAAGAAGGCGTCCAGCGCGGCCAGCCGGCCGCAGTCGGTCTGATCGTTCTCGACCACCAGGTGCACCTGCTGCCGGGCAAGATAGTCGCGCAGGGCACGGCGATCCTGCTGCGGACGATAGTGGCCGAGCGAATATTTGATCAGCTGGGCGTTCAGCACCCCGGCTTCGGCAAAGTGCTGGTCGAGGCGCGGGTTCAGCGCGCCGTCGGCCATAAACAGCGCTTCCGGCACCGAATAGACCGCGATCAGCCGCGCCGCCGCGATCGCCGCCGCCAGCGCGGGCAGTTCCTGCAGCTGCTGTTCGTTAAATAACTCGCGGCGGATCTCGACGCCGTCTGCTCCTGCGGCGGCAATCACCGGCAGCAGCGCCTGCTGCCCGCCGAGTTTCTCAATCTGTTGCGAGCCATAGGCTGCAGTGACGACAAACACTTCTCTTTTCATGTTTCCGGCCCCTTTTGCCCGATTTGATGTAAAAACGTTAAATGGGACCGGTTCCAAAGGAAAGCGGCGGCTGCTGAATTTATGATCGCGCTCACGGACCGGGTAATTTTTTGTACCATCAGGCATCAAAAGCAGCAAATGACCGGAAAACCTCCGCAGCGCTCAGCACAATAGCCGCGGGTGTTTTACAGGATTTCACTCTGGCAGGGAGTATAACCGAATGTACAGTGAACAAAGGCAGGCGCTTTTCGAGGAACTTCACCGGCAAATTGAGGACGTTCTCAACGACAGTCCGCTAAGTCTTGAAGAGAAAATGGCGGTAATAATACGCTTCAGTTACCTGATTATGCGTTCCAGCCGCGGTAACCTGGTGGAGATGGAGGTCTCCGACGGCAGTAAAATCTCCGTCCGGCTGGAGCCACCGCGGGTGGCGCACTGAAAGAATTAACCGGCGGGGAGATCCCCGCCTGCGGTATCGGGGATTTTCATTAATGCTATCCTGTAAGCATTCGCGTTGAACCGCGCACGATCAGCTCTCCCTGGAACACCTGCTCCCCCTGTGGCTGCGGGTCGCCTTCGATGCGGCGGATCACCTGTTCCAGTGCGGCGTGGCCAATCTGCCAGGTAGGTTGCTTTAAGGTGGTGATGCCGCTGCCGGCCAGCTCAGCCCACTCCAGCTCGTCAAAGCCCAGCAGGCCGATATCTTCTCCCCAGTTCAGGTCAAGGCGGCGCAGCGCCCGCGCCACCTGCAGCGTCAGCGCGCCGTTGACCGCCATCACCGCACAGCGCAGAGGGCGGTGACGCTGATAAAACTCCTGCAGCACCTGCTCAATCCGCTGATTTTCGCCCAGCGTCACCTCTACCTGCTCTGCCACCAGGCCGGGATGCTGTGCCATGCGCTGGCGGAAGGTGTGCACGCGCTCCAGCCGGGTATTCACCAGCCCGAGGCGCTCGCTGACAAACAGCAGCGCCTGATAACCGCGATCCAGCAGATGGTCGGTAGCCTCCAGCGCCGCCGCGTGGTTATCCAGGCCGACCACATCGCAGACAAAGTCGGGGATCTTGCGGTCAATCAGCACCATCGGCAGCGAAGACTGCTGCAGTTTGCTCAGCGCCTGTTCACGCATGCCGACGGCGTTAACCACCAGCCCTTCAACCTGATAGCTGCTGAGCAGGTTGAGGTAATACTGTTCCAGCTCCAGCGCGTTATTGGTGTTACACATCAGCAGGGTGTAGCCGTGCGCCCGGCAGGCGGCTTCGATACCGCTCAGCACGTCTACCGAGTACGGGTTGGTAATATCGGCAATCAGCAGGCCAATCAGGCGGGTGCGGCCACGCTTCAGCCCGCGCGCCATCTGGCTGGGGCGGTAATCGAGGGCGGCGATCGCCGCTTCAATACGCTGCCGCAGCGCGTCGGAAAGCACGTCAAACTCGCCGTTGAGATAGCGGGAAACGCTGGTCTTGCCGGTTTTTGCCGTGCGGGCAACGTCGCTGATGGTGGCTTTAGCGGCCTTAGGATTCATGGCGGTCTCGGATTGCAGGTATTGCGTCAGCCTATCACAACTGCCCGCTCACGGCAGTATCAGCTGCGGTTGCCACAGCACCTGCAGGGCACTCAATGACTCACCCTCGATCAGCTGTTGTGCCATCTGTGCCACCTGCTGCCCGACCGCCAGCCGGGTGGCCTGGGCGATACTGGCAACCGGCTCGGTGATCACCGAGTCCGCGGGCAGGCCGTCGTAGACCATCAGCTCAACGCGATGACTGCCGGCCAGGCGACCGGCCTCGCGCAGGGCAATCGCCGCGCCGTCGCCCAGCATATTGCAGTCGGTGATTAAGGCCTGTAGCGCGGGCTGTTCTGCCAGCAACGAGCGGGTCATACGATACCCCTCACGGCGTGAAGGTTCCACCTGCCAGCACAGCGCCGATGACAGCCGGTGCTGCTGCATTGCGTCCAGATAGCCCTGGCGGCGCTGGCTGACGAAGGTCTGATCGTGGTGGCTGCCCAGCCAGCCTATCTGGCCCAGCCCCTGAGCGGCATAATGTCCGGCGGCCAGACGGCCACCGGCGTAGTTATCAAAATCGAACCAGGCATAGGGGGCATCCAGCTGGCTGCGCCCGAGCGCCAGGAAGGGAAAGTCCAGCTGCTGCAGCCTGAGCAGGCGGCTGTCATGGCGGCAGGTATGGGCGACGATCAGGGCATCCACACTGTGCGTGCGCAGAATGCGCTGCAGGTTGCGGTGGTCGTCCTGGGTATCATCGGCGATTGCCAGCAGGTCGATATCGTGCCGCGCAAGCGATTGTGCGGTAGCCGCCATCATTTCTACAAAGCTGGCATCGTTAAACGGCTGGGGCTCAACCGGAAACAGTAAACCGACCGCGTTGGTTTTACCCATCTTCAGGCGGCGGGCGACCGTACTGGGGCGATATCCGCGACGGCGGGCTTCCAGTTGAATACGCTGGCGCGTCTCCTCTGCCACGTCGTTGTAGCCATTAAGCGCCCGGCTGACGGTGGTAACGGAGAGGCCCAGTTTGGCGGCGATAGCTTTCAGTGACATGGTGTGCAGGCAACGATCATTTTTTGCGCACACTAGCACGATTCACTAAAATTCGCTATGGCGCAGAGGATTTATTCCCTGCGCCAACGCCGCCGTTCAGGCGTTACTGCAGAGGGCTGAGGGTAATTTCGACGCGGCGGTTTTGCGCTTTACCCTCGGCGGTGGCGTTAGAGGCCAGCGGATTATCCGGGCCCTGCCCGCTGGTGCGCAGGCGATCGGCCGCCACGCCCTGTACCACCAGCGCGCTGCCCACGCTGTCGGCGCGCTGCTGCGACAGGGTCATATTCAGCTGACGGCTGCCGCTGCTGTCGGTGTAACCCACCACGTTTACCGCGGTTTTAGGATACTCTTTCAGCACCATCGCCACGCCGGTCAGCGTATTCGCTCCCGCAGGTTTCAGCGTGCTGCTGCTGCTGTCAAAGGTGACGTTATTCGGCATGTTCAGCACGATATTATCGCCGTTGCGGGTGACGCTGACCCCGGTACCTTTCATCTTGTCGCGCAGTTTGGCTTCCTGCACGTCCATGTAGTAACCGGCTCCGCCGCCCAGCGCCGCACCCGCCGCCGCGCCAATCAGCGCGCCCTTACCGCGATCTTTTTTCGATGAAGAGAGCGCACCCACGCCCGCTCCCAGCGCCGCACCAAGGCCAGCGCCAATACCAGATTTGCCCGCTTCCCGTTCGCCGGTATACGGGTTGGTGGTGCAGCCTGCGAGGGCCAGCGTTCCGCTCAGCACCAGCGCCAGGGTAATGACACTTTTCTTCATGGGTATTCCCTCTTTCTCATTCAGCTGCGGGCAACCTTACCCGCTGGCCGGGCTATTATGCCGCTGAAAAGCGCGGGAAATCCCCAGGTGCATTCCCAAATTTTCCGGGCCGGCTACGGCTGACGATCGGGGTGGCAGAAGCAGCCGCTAACGTGCTCGCTGATCAGCCCGCAGGCCTGCATAAACGAGTAGCAGGTCGTCGGGCCGACAAATTTGAAACCGCGTTTTTTCAGCGCTTTTGACATCGCTTCGGCGGCCGGGCTGATGGTCGGCGCATCACGATAGTGTTCAAAACGGGTGATCTGCGGCTGATGGTCAACAAAGCCCCAGATAAAGTCGTGGAAGGATTCACCGCTGGCCTCCATCGCCAGCAGCGCGCGGGCGTTAGCGATGATGGCGTTGATTTTGCCGCGATGGCGGATAATCCCGCTCTCCTGCATCAGGCGGTCGGTATCCACCTCATCCATCTGCGCCACCTGTTTCGCATCAAAGTGGTGGAAAAGACGGCGATAATTTTCCCGTTTTTTCAGCACGGTTAGCCAGGAGAGCCCGGCGACCTGGCCCTCAAGGCAGATCATTTCAAACAGCGCCCGCGCGTCGTGGTGCGGTACGCCCCATTCGCGATCGTGGTAAGCGAGGTACAGTGGATCGTCAGAGACCCAGCCACAGCGTTGCATCATATCCCTGGTCCTTTGCCGGTTAGTGGATACTGTAAATTAATACAGTATTTTAGCGGGGTTTTTGCAGGTTGTGCAATACGTGTTCACCGCTTTCGCTGCCGGTTGCCGCTGGCGGGCACCGGCAATCGGGCGAACGGGGCGCAGGCAATACAGGACGTCAGGCGGCGGAGGGCTCGGTGCGCGTGAAGCTGGCGCGGGTGAACAGGTTATTGGCCAGCGCGACCAGCGCCGGGCGGTTAACCGGCCAGCCGGGTAACACGCGGCGGAAGTTCAGATAGCTCAGCAGACAGGCGGTGGCGATATCGGCCAGATTCATATCCCGTCCGTTAAGCCAGCGGCCGGTGACAGCCGCGGCTTCCAGGGCATCCAGCCCGCGCTCGATTTTCTGGCGCTGGCGCGCCATTATCTGCTCTGACTGCTGTTCCGGTTTCTTCTGCAGCTCAAGGACGATCAGCAGCGCCGCATCACCAATGCCGTCGGCCAGCGTCTCAAGCTGACGCACCTCCAGCGCGGCGACCGGGTCAACCGGCAGAAACGCCGGAGCCTGGTGCAGGGACTCCAGATAAGCCGCGATCATCGCTGAGTTGTACCAGACCTTACCCTCATCGGTGACCAGCGCCGGGACTTTTCCTAACGGGTTATAGTCCGGAACGTGGCTCTCAGCGACCCACGGCGATTCGTTAACAAACTCGAAGGTGATGCCCTTTTCCAGCAGCATCACGGATATTTTGCGCACAAAAGGGCTGGTATAACTGCCGATCAGTTTCATCGTTCACTCTCCCGGAAATAAAAACGGATTGATGCTGCTGCGGGCAAAGCCCTCCTGCTCCATACGGGCATCCAGCACCAGCGACGCCAGATCGTCGGCCACCGGCTCTACCGCCGGGTCGATCTGCTGGTGAAGCAGCTTGAGGAAGGAGCCACAGTCGCCGCAGCTCTCGGTTTTGACCGCGGCATTCACCCCTTCAAGCGACCAGTAGTGTAGCTGCTTCTCCTGCCCGCAGTTGCTGCACTGGCTGCGCGGCATATGCCATTCAGTTTCGCATAAGTTGCAGTGCAGATAGCGGGCGCTTTCGCCGCCGCTGGCCATCTGCATCACGCCACAGACCGGCACGCTGCCGCACACCGGGCAGAGCGGACGGGGTTCGCCGGCCTCAGCCCGCGCGTGGCCGGGGATCAGCGCCGCCATCTGCGCCCAGCAGACCGACAGCGCCGCCCAGATAAAGGGTGAACTGTCGCTGTTGACCTGGGTAAATTCATGCCGCAGCAGCGACTGCGCCATCGCCTCCAGCTCGCTGGCGGAGGCCTTCTCCAGATTCTCCAGCACCGCCAGCGCCTGGCCACTCATCTCGGGTTTCAGCTCGGCGATCAGCGACTGCAGCAGCCGCTGCCAGTGTCCGTCGCGCGGCAGCGTCGCCACGTCCAGCGGCGGCGTTCCCACGCGGGCGCTGTCGGCCAGCCGGGCCTGTAAATCCCCCTGTAGCGGATGATCGTACAGTACGATAACCTGCGCGCTGGCCACCACCGCCGCAAAGCGCAGGTAGTCGCCGAGCGGGTTTTTCTCGGCCAGCTGACGCAGGCGGCCAGCCCGGCGGGCATACAGTGACTTCAGCTGTGGAAACAGTAACGGCGGGATCTCACCTTCGGGCCGGTCAGGGTGCCTGTCCTGTGGTGCCTGCGGGATAATGCGAATAGTCATCAGGAGCCTTATTCGGGTGAATGGCACTGCCAGAAAGGGCAGTCTGCTGAAAATTATAGTGGCCGTCTGCCGCCTCTTCCATGCGCCATCGCACGGCATAATGCGTTTTTCGGCACGCCCGCCGCCGGTTCACACTCAGCCGCGGCGTTTTTTGGTACGCTTAGTAGCAACATTACCACACTCTTCGCAGGGCGGACCGGGCAGGTGACTCAGTGAGCAATAAACAACGGCAGGACGACCACCACGCGCCGTTAGACGGTGCAGGCCAGCTGTCCGTCTGGCAGCGCAACGCGCTGGAGCAGGCGCAGCCAGACTGGCTGGCGGAAGAGGTGCCGGTAGCGCTGGTCTATAACGGCATCTCGCACGTGGTGATGATGGCCACGCCAAAGGATCTGGCGGCCTTTGCGCTCGGATTTTCCCTGTCAGAAGGCATTATCAGCGGGCCGGAAGAGATTTTTGGCATCGATATTGTGCCGGCCTGTGGCGGTATTGAAGTGCAGATTGAGCTCTCCAGCCGACGTTTTATGGGGCTGAAGGCGCAGCGGCGTGCGATGGCGGGGCGCACCGGCTGTGGCGTCTGCGGCGTGGAGCAACTGGCCGAGATCGGTAAACCGGTGCCTGCGCTGCCCTTTACCCAGACCTTTGATTTCAACCGGCTGGACGGCGCGCTGCACCAGCTCACCGACTTTCAGCCGATCGGCCAGCTGACCGGTTGTACCCATGCGGCCGCGTGGATAGCGCCAGACGGCCAGCTGCAGGCAGGCTGTGAGGATGTCGGTCGCCACGTGGCGCTGGATAAGCTGTTAGGCCAGCGCTGTCAGGCAGAGTGGGGAAGCTGCGGTGCTGTGCTGGTCTCCAGCCGGGCCAGCTATGAGATGGTGCAGAAAGCGGCGATGTGCGGTGTGGAGATCCTGTTCGCCGTCTCTGCTGCCACCCGGCTGGCGGTGGAGGTGGCGCAGCGCAGTAACCTGACGCTGGTCGGGTTCAGCAAGCCGGGCCGGGCCACGGTATACAGCCATCCTCAGCGCCTGCGCCAGTCAGACCCAAAGTAAAACAATCCCTTAGATCGTTTGGTTATACTGGGGGCAGGGAAAGCCATAACCCCTGTGCCCCGCCCGCCTGGGGTGTTAACCTTACTGATTGCGGGGCATTGATATCCCTTTTCCCGATCATTTATTTAACTATAATGATCCGACTGCTTACCCGGTGCTGAAAAAACTGGCACCGCCATAACTTTAATGGAGACGATGAACATGAGTTATTCACTGCCATCCCTGCCTTACGCCTACGACGCGCTGGAACCCCATTTCGACAAGCAGACGATGGAAATCCATCACTCTAAACACCACCAGGCCTATGTTAATAACGCTAACGCAGCGCTGGAAGGTACCGAGTTCGCTAACCTGCCGGTTGACGAGCTGATCGCTAAACTGGACCAGCTGCCGGCCGACAAGAAAGGCCCACTGCGCAACAACGCCGGTGGTCACTCTAACCACAGCTTCTTCTGGAAAGGCCTGAAAACCGGCACCACCCTGGGTGGCGAGCTGAAAGCGGCGATCGAAAAAGATTTCGGCAGCGTTGAGGCTTTCCAGGCCGAGTTCGAAAAAGCCGCAACCACTCGCTTCGGCTCCGGCTGGGCGTGGCTGGTTAAGAAGGGCGACAAGCTGGCGGTGGTCTCTACCGCTAACCAGGACAGCCCGCTGATGGGCGAAGCAGTTGCCGGTGCTTCCGGTACGCCAATCATCGGTCTGGACGTGTGGGAACACGCTTACTACCTGAAATACCAGAACAAACGCCCTGACTACATCAAGGCATTCTGGAGCGTAGTAAACTGGGACCAGGCTGCAGAGCTGTTCGCTGCGGCGAAATAATCTGTTAGTCCGCTGATAACCGGCGAGGTCCATCCCTCGCCGGTTTTTTTTCGCCCGTCTGGCGCCACGCCGTTCACGGCCCTGGTAACCCTTACTCACTTAACCTGGCCGGCTACGCTGGCGTAAACAGCATAATTACGCTGTGATTAAGTGATAAATTAACTTAATCATCTGCTTATTGCTTCCTCCTCAGCGCTTAGCGCTATAGTCATTGGACATCTGGATGGCTAATACCATTTCGTGTTAGCTTATGCCCTTTCGTTCGTTGCCAGCCGTGATAATCCATTAAAAAATGCGGCTCGACTGTTGATTTTTTTTGCCAGAGAAACTCGTCATGACCGCGTTAAATCGCCTTGAAATGCGCCATATCTCGATCGCTTTTGGCGGTTTTATGGCGCTTAAATCGGTGGACCTCACCCTGGAAGGACATTCGATTCACGCGCTCACCGGCGCCAACGGGGCCGGAAAATCGACGCTGATGGCGGTCCTTTCCGGTGCCTGGGAGCATTACAGCGGTGAAATCCTGCTCGATGGACAACCGGTCACTATCCGTTCCCCGCGCGATGCCAAACAGCTGGGTATTCACCTGGTGCAGCAGGAGGTGGACGTGGCGCTGGTCGCCGGCCTCAGCGTGGCGGAGAACATCATGCTGGATCGGCTGGCCGAAGGCGGCGTGCTGTATCGCTGGGGTGAACTGCGCCGCCAGGCCCGCGCCCTGCTGGCACAGCTCGACGTGCAGATCGACGTGCGCCAGAAAGTTGAGCAGTGCACGCTGGCGGAAAAGCAGCAGATCCTGCTGGCGCGTGCGCTCTCCCACCACTGCCGTTTCCTGATCCTCGATGAACCTACCGCACCGCTCGATCAGCATGAAAGCGAACGGCTGTTCAGCGTGGTGCGGCGTCTGCGTGAGAGTGGCATCGGCGTGGTGTTTATCTCCCATCGCATTCATGAACTGAAGGCTACCTGTGACCGGCTGACGGTACTGCGTGACGGGCAGCTGATTGAAAGCGGCCCGATGCAGGGGCTGAGCGGTGAACAGATCGTTGAAAAAATGCTCGGCCACCAGCTGGACGATATCTACCCGCCGCGGCGGCCGCCGTTCAGCGATGAGGTGCTGCTGCAGGTGACCGGGCTGCACGATGAGAAGTTGCTGAAAGACATTACCCTGACCCTGCGCAAAGGCGAAATCCTCGGCCTTGCCGGGCTGGCCGGCGCGGGCAAAACCGAGCTGTGCAAGGCGCTGTTCGGTGCCAGCAAGAGCCGCCTGCAGCAGGGCGAACTGCACGGCAAGCCGTGGCGGCCGACCGCGCCGCACGCGGCGGTGGCTAACCGCATGGCGCTGATCCCGGAAGAGCGGCGTAAAGAGGGGATCTTTATCGATGAGTCGGTGGTGATGAACCTCAGCGTCAGCGCGGATAACAGCTTCTCGCGCTAGAGCCTGTTTGGCCACCGCCGCGCGTGGCGCTGGGCGGAAGAGGTGATTGCCAGGCTGGGGGTGCGCACCACCGGGCCACGGCAGACCCTGCGACGCCTCTCCGGCGGCAATCAGCAGAAGGTGGCGATTGGCAAATGGCTGCGCAATGACGCCGACGTGCTGATCTTTGATGAACCGACCAAGGGCGTCGACATCAAGGCAAAAACGGACCTGTTCGAACTGATCGACGGGCTGGCGCGCCAGGGCAAAGGCGTGATTTACGCCTCCGGCGAATTTTCCGAACTGGTTGGCCTGTGTGACCGCATCTGCGTGTTGTGGGACGGTCGCATTGTTGCCGAGATGGCGGCCAGCGACGCTAACGAAGAAACACTTTTACTTTACTCCACCGGAGGAACCCCTGCGTGAGCAGCAAAGAACACTCTCTTAAAGCGGCACCGTCCGTCCGCCATCAGCTCACGGATTTTCTCTATAAGTGGGGCATGCTGCTGACGGTAGTCCTGCTGATCGCCGGCTTTGGCATCGCGTCTGACAGCTTCCTTGAGCCGACCAACATTATCAATATCCTGCGCTCGATCGCCATCGTGACGGTGATCGCCATCGGCGTCTCCGTCTCGCTGACCATCGGCGGATTTGACCTCTCTGTCGGGTCAACGGCGTCGCTGGCCAACTCGCTGGTGATTTCGCTGTTTGTCTGGTACGGCTTTGGTCCCACTCAGGCAATTGCTCTGACCCTGCTGCTGTGTACGCTGGTCGGCCTGTTTAACGCCTTTATGATCGTGGTGCTGAAAATTCCCGATATGCTGGCGACGCTGGCCAGCCTGTTCGTGGTGCAGGGCGTGGCGATGACCTACAGTTTTGGCGGTTCGATCACGGAAAACATGGTGTTGCCGAGCGGTGATATGGCCGAAGGCACTATTCCGCCGGTGTTCTCGCTGCTGGGCCAGGTGCCGGTAATTGTTATCGTTATGCTGGTCGTCACCGTGGTAGCGCAACTGCTGCTGTCGCTGACCAAACACGGGCGGCGCATGTATGCGATCGGCGGTAACCCGGAGGCGGCGCGCCTGTCCGGCATTCGCACCAACCGTTACCGCATCCTCGCCTATGTGATCTCGGCGCTGCTGGCCGGGCTGGGCGGCATTTTGCTTGCGTCACGCATCGGCTCCTCGCAGGTAAACGCCGGTGGCGGTTATCTGATGGATGCGGTGGCGGCGGCGTGGATTGGCCTGTCGCTGGCGGGGGCGGGTAAACCGAACGCGCTGGGCACCCTGCTGGGCGCGGTGATCCTCGGGGTGCTTCAGAATGGCCTGGTGATGCTGTCGGTGCCCTATTACGCCATGGATATTATTAAAGGTCTGGTGCTGGCGGTTGCACTGGCTATCACCTACGTTCAGCGCCGACCGGCCTGACATTTGCAGACGGGAAAAGAGAATAATGAAAAAAATTACGCTTTCACTGCTGGCGCTGAGCCTGTTAAGTTCGCTGCCCGCCCTTGCGGCTGACGTTGCCATCCCGGCCGCGATTGCCGATCATCAGGGCCCGGTGCGCGTGGCGGTGATCCGCAACCTGGGCTCGGACGATAACACCACCCAGTTTGTGGCCGGGGCGATCCAGGAAGGGCGCAAGCTGGGCTTTAAGGTCAGCACCTTCCTCAGCAACGGCGATGACGCCCGTTTCCAGGACTTCGTGAACCAGGCGATCAGCCAGAAGTATGACGGCATCATTCTGTCGCACGGTAAAGACCCTTACGCGACCGCGCTGGTAAAACGCATTACCGACGCCGGCATCAAGGTTTCGGTCTTCGACACGCCGGTGAATCAGACTCTGCCGGGCGTCACGGTGACCGCCCAGGATGACGCCTCGCTGGCGCAGCTGTCACTCGATCAGCTGGTGAAAGACAGCAACGGCAAAGCGAATATCGTGAAGCTGTGGGTCGCCGGCTTCCCGGCGATGGAACGTCGCCAGGTGGTGTATGAGAAGGTGCTGAAGGCCAACCCGGGTATTCACCAGCTGGAATCGATTGGTGCCGTCTCTTCCGACGTGCAGGGCGATACCGCTAATAAGATTGGCGCCATTCTGGCTAAATATCCGAAAGGCAAAATTGACGCCATCTGGGGTTCATGGGACGCGTTTGCTCAGGGCGCTTACAAAGCCCTGCAGGAGAACGGCCGCACTGAAATCAAACTCTACAGCATTGACGTTTCCAACCAGGATCTGCAGCTGATGAGCGAGAAAAACAGCCCGTGGCAGCAGACCGTGGCGGTAGACAGCAAGCTGATTGGTGCAATCAACATGCGCCTGGTAGCCAATAAAATCGGCGGCGAGCCAACGCCGGCCAGCTATCAGTTCCAGGCCGCAGCCATCTCTCAGTCGCAGCTCAAGGCCCAGCCAGGTGCCGTTAACGTCGCCACACTGAGCAAGATTATCCCAGGCTGGGGCACCTCACCTGATTTCGTCGCACCGTGGTTCGCACCTCTGGAAGCAAAATACGGTAAAAAATAACCTCCGATTACGTCTTCCGACAACGGCTTATCCTGCAGGATAGGCCGTTTTTTTATCCTCAGCGATCCGTACAGATGTAAAGCGGCATATTCAGCCCGGAAACCAGCCAGCTGTCGTGGTTAAAGCGCTGCAGGTAGAGCAGTAATGCAGGGTTTTTTACCAGCCGTTGATAAAACACGCTATCAGGAATGTTGTCAGTTTCACTGACGTTGCTATGGCTGTAATTGAGTTCCAGTGCCTGATTTTCAGGATGATAGTGGTAGGTCATCATCAGGACCCGGTTGAGCAGAAAACGCCCTTCAGGTGTGGTCATCTGACCGGAAAATTGCATTGCCAGTCGTGATTTTCCCAGCGTGACCAGGGAAACCTGGCCATCCATGGTGGTGGTGGTGGCATCCTGATTAATCGCAAAATGAACGTTCGCCCGGCAGGAGAGTGCCAGCGCAGGGCTGGCCCGCTCGGGCGTCAGTATCCACATGCAGAGCGGCACAATCAGTGCAGTACACAGCAGGGCACCGGCGATAAGCGTTTTCTTGATCATGGTTTATCGATGGTGACAGAGAGGTAGTTCACACAGTGTTCGCTCTCCAGCGTTCCGATAACGCACTGGGCGAAAAACAGACCTTTCTGTTCATTTTTTTCCTCTGGATTGAAATGATAGAATTCAAAGTAATTCGTGCTTTTTTTATTATTACAATCGATGTTATTACGATTAATAACCTCTTTGAGGCGGTTTTTTTTCTCCTCCCGGTACGATGGATTACCTGCATTCATCTCATACATCAGGCAGAGCCCGATCGGTGGGAAAGGAGTCATCGCCACCTGCGATCTTGTCGGCAGGGTAATTACAGTAAGTAAACTAATGGATATCAGTATCAGCGCTACTGTTATGCTAATGTTAGCGACGGTATTAAGCGAAAGAGACGCCTTCTGATGTGGTTTTTCGGTTGCCTCCGATTCAGGTGAAACTGTTTTGGTATCGGCATCAACGCGGTTTTTGTTTATGTGAACGGCATCATAGCATCGGGTGATCATCGCCAGCCGAAATCCTTCTTTCGGAACGGTCGTGATGACATCATCCTCAACGCCCAGCTGCCTGAATGTTTTTCTCAAATAACTGATATGATTGCTAAGGTTATTACTGGAAGGGATAAGGCCATTTTTTTCCCAGACGTTGGTGAGCAACGATTCGCGCGATGATGTTTTGCCGGCATTCACTATGAGTTCGGTTAATAATAGCGTGCTTGGGCGCGAAAGTTGCAGAGAGGCGTTCTCTTCCCCCATAAGCTGGAGCCAGCCGGTTGCAGAATCAAAATCTATTTTTTCATTAATCAAATATTTCATTTCATTTCTGATTTTTATTTTTGATTGCGTTTGTTATCAAAAGATTCATAACGCAAGTTGGCCGGACGAACTTATCCTGTAGCTGCAGTGCGATATAACATCCTGCCTCATGCGTGATTAAAATTAATCACTATTGACGCTATATTAATGCGCATATAAAAATCCTTATCAGGAGGCTGGTTTTTCGATAAATCAGTCTTTAATTCCTTAAAATCGCACTATGTTAGTTTTATATTCTATTATAAATTAATAATTGATATTAAGTTTTGATTAAGTCAGGCTGAGGTTATCATTGTCACAACAAGGGTTAGGTAAAAGTTTGGCCGATCCTTTCACAGCAGGAGCTATATATTTTATAAAGGAGTTGTCAATGTTCGAACGTGCCAGTTGTCTGCATCGGGAAAAATCTGTCGCAAAGGTAATTCATGCACTTAACGAGTTTTTTGCGGAAAAAATGCCATCCGGACCGCATCCCATTTATGCCAGTACGCGTGATATCGCAGATCGCTCCGACTTAAGTATTTATAATGCCAGACATATATTGATCAAGCTTGAAAAAGAAGGAATGATTACCTCCATTAAGAATGAAAATCGTAAGAGTTTGTACTGGAATAAAACAGAGAAACTTAAGGGAATTTAACTATTGGCTTCTCTTACTCTCCGGAGCAGGATTGCCGGGTAACACCTTTTTCTCTGGCGATGCGTTCTTCTTTTTATTTTCCGGATACGACTCGGCAATCCGTATATCGTAAACCATTGTGGCATTGGGCGGCACTTTAGGTGGATAGCCCTTCTCGCCATACGCCAGATTTGGCGGGACCACAATAGTAACGGAACCATGATTTTTTATCTTACTTAGCGCTTCCTGGAAGATGGGTGGAAAAGCCGATAAAGGCTGCGTCAGCACGATCCCTTTGGCATCCATATCTTCGATCACCTTACCGCTGGCCAGGCTCTCTTTTACCACCACGTCAATACTGGTATTCGCCGAAATTGGCGTATCCCCGATATAGCCAATCTGATACCAAAATCCGAGTTTGCTCTTATGCGTTTTTTTATCGTTAATGAAGGCCTTAACAAAGTTTTTCGTCGATTTGTCCAGGCGGTTCATGAATTTTTCCCGGCCGCTGTTTAGCTGGGTTGCAACGGTGGCAATGATCTTTTCCATATCTGCCAGCGGTATTTTTGCTGTGTTTTTAAAAGCATCAACGATGCCTGCCAGTACCACCCGACGGTCGTTGTCCACCGCAGACCAGTTGTGATTTTCAGCCTGCACCTGCAGTATTTCCTGGCCCATCGAGAAGCCGATAGCGTAGGCTTCGCGCGTGGCTTTCTGCCTGAGTTGTGCAGCAGTGAGTTCTGCCACCCCAGGCTTAACCGCTACGGATTGTTTCACCTGCTGCTGTGCCAGCACCTCGTCCAGCCTGGCCTGCAGCGCCTTAAGCTTCTCCTCGGCGCTGTTTTTTTCGGCCAGCAGCGCGGCGCTGGCCTTGCTGGCGGAGCTGCTGCTGCTTTTCTGCTGAGCCAGCACCTCGTCCAGCCTGGCCTGCAGCGCCTTGAGCTTCTCCTCGGCGCTGTTTTTTTCGGCCAGCAGCGCGGCGCTGGCCTTGCTGGCGGAGCTGCTGCTGCTTTTCTGCTGTGCTAACACGCTGTCCAGTTGTGCTTCTGCTGCTTTGCTTCTTAGCAGACTGTCTGCCAGCTGTTGCTTCGTATGATTAAGCCCGGCAATCTGCTGTTCAAGCTCTGCCTGCTGTTGTGCCGTTGCCTGCTGGCCTGTGGCATCGCGACGGAGCAGCGCCGTATAACGATCGCGCAGTGAAATGAGCTGCTGTTGCAGCTCCTGTTGCCGTTGCCGTGTCCTGTTTACAAGCTGCTGTGATTTCTTCGCCCGTTGGTTGGCCAGCCGGAGTTTTTCTGCCAGCGCCAGCTCAGACGGTGAAAAATGCCACAGATTACGGAAGGTGCTGGCAAGGTTTTGCAGCGTCTGGCGATCGGCCTCGCTCAGCGAGGGAACCGCTGGCAGAGTCGCCGGTGACGCAGGGGGGAGCCGCTCCAGGCGGGTAATTTTTTGCCGTAAATCTGACAGCTGCTGGTTGCGCTCACTCAGTTGCTGCCTGCTTTTTTCCAACTCGTGTTGCAGCGCCAGCCGTTGCTGATGTTCAACATCAGATGGCGGGGAGGGTTTTCTTTGGGTTCGCGTGGGGGTTACGGTAGGCCGCTCCCGCGGGGGGGCGGCCTGTTGCTGGTATTTACGGGCAAACTGCAGCACGGCAGGGCCTTCATCTGCCAGCGCGTTGTGCTGGAGTAACGAGTAGCAGAGTAGACTCAACGTGATTGCCGACAACCGGAAGGATATCCGCCGACGGACCATCATGGCCGTGCCTCGCCCCGGTTAGTCAGGCTGTCCAACAGCGTTTGCGCGATCTGTGCGCAAAGGAGATTGGCACGATAGCGATACAGTGAGTCGACGGTATCCTGAGTATCTGCATTGGTTTTACTCCGCAGATCGGCATACTGTGCTGCGCCATTCATCAGGTAATCGAAGGCACTACGCATCCGTTTAAACTGGGCAGGATTCATGGTCTTAAGCGCATCCAGTTGCCCCTGACACTGCTGAAGCCGGACCCGATCGCCTTCATCTTTTTGACTGCGCGCCGGTTCAGCACGATTTGTTGCCAGCGCGGTTGTCGCCGGCGCTACAGCAACGGTCGGCGGGGTCACTACGGTCTTTTTTTCTGACTGCGGTAAGAGTTGGCAGCCGGCCAGTAGTAGTGAACAGAGCAAAACGATTCTGTTTTTTTTGCACATAATGGGAGTTAACATCGCGGTGATCATCGTGGACTCTTTATTTATCACGCCCGCACCAGGACTCGCACCAGCCTTCCTGCAGTAGCCAGTAGTTAAGTTCAGCAGGGCGGATCATATTGAGTTTGGCCATGATATTCCTTTTGTGCGCACTCACCGTCTTCTCGCTGATCAGCAGAAAACGGGCAACCGCGCCATTACTGATACCGCGAGCCAGGTAACGCAACACTTCGATTTCACGCCGGGTGAGCAAACCAAAAGAGTGCGGAGTGCAGGGCCTGGCAAGCAAACTGCGTAAATCAGTATGCGGAGACGTACGGCTCTGTACTTTTCTGTAAAAGTCAGCCAGCTGGCTGTCACGGTATAAGGTCGGAAAATCATCTAAGTGGGGAACGGTTATGTTGCCCTCATCCGGCAGCGGTGTTCTGTCGCGGAGGATAAAAACGTCAAGCGACCGCGTAGAGACGCGGCGATGAAGGTAATGACAATTGGCGATGGATATGGATTCGGCAGCAATAAACAGGATTCTGGCATCATAATTAAATACGCAATCGGTAAACGAAGGCGAAATGCCCTTAGCTAACAGAAACTCAGAAATACAGGCGGCGAGCCCGTCAGCAAAGTACCGATTAGGGTCGTTGATTACGATCGTCAGCTGATTTCTGTTCATCCGTTATTCATCCACTGTTGTCCCTAACCGGAGAGACGGACATCGCCTCTCAGCGGCTGTCATCGCCTTAATTCATCACATTAATCCATATATTGTATCGTTATTAATATTATGGCAAAAGTAAGTATCACCAGTTTTGCAAATTGCGATATATATAACTAGCTATTGAATTTATGCGATGTTAGTCGTCGCAAAAGAATTTAAATAAAGCTTTTGCGATATTAAATTTTATTAATAAGCGTATTCGACAGCGGGTAAGGCCTGACAGCAAGGGGGGAGGTACAGCAGGTGAGGCGGGGGAAAGCAATCTTCCGGGAAGGCTGACATGACGCGCCGTCTAAAGAGACGTTTCACATCAGCCTGGATGACATCCGTCAGATACCGGCGTTAAAACGCAGCGCGAGCGTAACCGGTCATCTCTTTCAGACCCAGCTCGCGGCCCAGCGCGGAAGTCGGATGCACCACAATCAGTCCGCGAACGCTTTTTTTCAGCGCGCCCATGTTGGCCTGTTCTTTTTTGGTGATCGCCCGGCTGAACGGCAGTTTTTGCAGCTGCTGCGCTTCCTTGCTGAGTTTTTCAGCCCGCACGCCGCGCAGACGTTCAATTTCAGCCTGCAGCTTATCTTTCTCTTTCAACAGCTCGCCAAGCTTCTCGCTGTCGCCAGACGCCAGCAGCGTCGGTTCTTTATGGTTCAGGGCATCCAGCTTGTCGCTCAACGCTCTGATTTCATCCTGCACTTTTTCTGTCATAACCGTAACCGTCAACAATGATTCATTGCAGCAAAGGATACACGAAAGCGGCGGAAAGAGGGAAAAGGGGCGTTATTTTTTAAAAGCCTGCTTTTGGCTGATCCGCGCGATCAGCGCGGTCAGCGACAGCACCATGGTCGATCGCACCACCTGCAGATAGCGTTGCTGCTGCATGGCGCGTAGTTCCGCATCATCGCTGACGTAGTCGGGGCAGGGCGGCAGGGCGGTAACGCAATGCAGCTCACCAAAGGGGCCGAGGATCTCATCGTCGGTAAAGCGGTACTCGCTGCCGTCGTGGTTCAGCTCTTCACGCAGCGCCATCAGCAGCTCGGCATCTTCATACTCGCTGCGGTTGATGATGCCGAGGCCGTAGACCAGCTTCAGGCGCACCGACAGCTCCCCCAGCGGGCCATCACCGAGCAGCAGCGGTTCGACCGCGTACTTGACGGCATAGTCATCCTTGCGGAACACCTGAGTAATCAGAATATTGACCGCTTCGGCCAGCAGCTCAACGGCGGCGATCAGAAAGCTTCTCACCGAACGTCCGGTGTTCAGGCGCTCCAGCACCCGATTTTCAAAAGCCTGTGGTTGTTCCATGAGAGCCTGCACGTGATTCGTAATGGGGCATAATGGCGTCGGTACGGGCGCAGCAGCGCTGCACCCGTAGGGTTCATCCGTGAGGAAGGCCGACATTATGACACAGCGTTGTAAGCCTTCACCACCGCCGCCACAACATCACTGTGGGCATCCAGGCCAGAGATCTCTGCCAGGGTGGTGGCGACATCCTGTTTCGCCAGCAGTTCGGTCAGCTGCTGCGCCTGAGGGTCCTGCTCGCTGCGATAGTGCAGCGCGGCCGCGATGCCCTGCACCAGGTTGTCGTGCGGCAGCTGATACTCCAGCGTGCCCAGCGTCGGTTTAATCAGGCGGTCACCGGCGCTCAGCTTGCGCAGCGGCTGACGTCCGACGCGCTCGACGTCATCTTTCAGGTACGGATTCTCAAAACGGCTGAGGATCTTGCTGATATAGGCCGCGTGCTTATGTGCATCAAAGCCGTAACGGCGGATCAGCACCGCGCCGCTCTCCTGCATCGCGCCTTCAACCACCTGACGTACCTTTGGATCGAGAATCGCATCACGGATGGTCTGATGGCCGGCCAGCTGGCCGAGATAGGCGGTGATGGCATGGCCGGTGTTCAGCGTAAACAGCTTACGCTCGACAAAGGCCATCAGGTTGTCGGTCAGCTCCATGCCGGCAATCTGCGGCAGCGGGCCTTTAAACTGGGTCTGATCGACGATCCATTCGCTGAAGGTCTCTACGGTCACTTCCAGCGGATCGCTGCTGCCGGCTTCTGTCGGCGGAACAATACGGTCAACGGCGGAGTCGACGAAGCCGACATGCTCTTCCAGCCAGGCGTGATACTGCTCCGGCAGCGCCTTCAGCACGTGGCCCTTCAGCTGAGTGGTGCCACGCACCATGTTTTCACAGGCGATAATGTTCAGCGGACGGGTATTAGCATTATCACTGCGTTTGGCCAGCCCTTTCGCAATGCTGCCCGCAATGCGCTCAAGGATCTGTGGGCCAACCGCCGTGGTAACGATATCAACCTCAGCCACCCGATCGATAACCTCGTCGCTGGTGCTGTTAATCGCATCAACCCCGGTGACGATCTCGGTCTTCGCCTGTTCACCAACCACCTGTACCGGGTACTGATGGCGCGCGTTCAGCGCGTCGAGCACCGCCTGATTAACGTCGGCAAAGGTGAGCCGGATACCGGCATCGGCCAGCAGTTTGCCGATAAAACCGCGGCCGATATTACCCGCGCCAAAATGCAGAGCTTTCATAATTAATCCCTTCTTACAGAGTCAACGAGCCAATAAACAGGGGCCGGGCAAGCCCGGCCCCTGGGGCGAAATCAACGAATGGCTAATGGATCAGGCGCGCGCGTCACCGGACAACAGATCCAGCACGTCCTGCACGTTGCTGGTGGTGGCCAGCCGTTCAATCACCGAGTCATCATCCAGCGCATTGGTCAGGGCGGTAATCACCTGAATATGCTCGTTGTTGCGTGCGGCAATGCCGATCACTAACCGGGCGATGTCGTCTTCATCATCCCCGAACTTCACGCCGTTCGGATACTGGCAGAAGACGATGCCGGTTTTCAGCACGCGATCTTTCGCTTCGATGGTGCCGTGTGGGACGGCGATCGACTCACCCAGATAGGTTGGCGTCAGCTTTTCACGGGCCAGCATCGCTTCCACATAATCCGGCTCAACGTAGCCACCTTTCACCAGCTGCTCACCGGCAAAGCGGATCGCCTGCTCTTTGTCCGCGGCGTGATTGCCGAGGAACACGTTGGCGGCGCTCAGTTTGAACAGGTTGGCCTGGCCGTCATCATAGCTGTCGTTCAGCGTGGCATTGACCTTTTCACGGTGCTGTTCGCTGCGGTTGGCTTCCACCAGGCGCGCGGTCAGATCGTTATACAGGCCGCTGTCGAGGAAGTTGCTCAGCGAAATATGCTGCGCATGGGGTGCCTGGCGCATCGCGCGCTCGGTCAGATCGCGGTGGGTAATCACCAGGTCAACGTCGCCCGGAAGGCTGTTAATCGCCGAGTTGGTCACCGAGATGTTGCTCAGGCCGGCATCGGCCACCTTCTTACGCAGCACGCCGGCGCCCATGGCGCTGGAACCCATGCCCGCGTCACAGGCAACGATGATTTTACGCACGTGGCTCAGATCGCCGTGCAGGCCTTCAGCGGCAGCGGCGCCGGTCTGGCCTTTAGACTGCGACTTCATCTCCTGCATACGGCGGGTTGCCGCTTCGATATCGTCATCTTCTTTCACTTTGCTGGTTTTCAGCAGCACGGCAGAGACGACAAAGGAGACCGCGAAGGCCGCCACAATCGCCGCGATGTTAGCGAAGTAGGCACCTTTTGGCGTCATCGCCAGCACGGCGAGGATTGAACCCGGAGAAGCCGGAGACACCAGGCCACCGTTCAGCAGGGTCAGGGTGAACACGCCGGTCATACCGCCGAGGATCACCGCCAGAATCAGGCGCGGGTTCATCAGCACGTACGGGAAGTAGATTTCGTGAATACCGCCGAGGAAGTGGATAATCGCGGCACCACCGGCAGACTGCTTCGCATTGCCACGGCCGAAGAACATATAGGCCATCAGTACGCCCATGCCTGGGCCCGGGTTGGCTTCAATCAGGAAGAAGATCGACTTACCGGCTTCGCTGGCCTGCTGGATACCCAGCGGCGAGAAGATACCGTGGTTAATGGCGTTATTGAGGAACAGGATTTTCGCCGGTTCAACAAAGATCGAGGTCAGCGGCAGCAGGTTGTTCTGCACCATCAGATTTACGCCGGCCGCCAGAATGTGCGACAGGCCCTCAACCAGTGGCCCGATCGCCAGGAAGGCAATGATGGCCAGCAGCATGCCGATAATACCGGCAGAGAAGTTGTTAACCAGCATCTCAAAGCCGCTTTTAATCTTACCGTCGATCGCGCGGTCAAAAGATTTGATCGCCCAGCCGCCCAGCGGACCGGCAATCATCGCGCCGAGGAACATCGGCATATCGGCACCGACGATCACGCCCATGGTGGTGATCGCACCGACCACGCCGCCGCGGTCACCGCCGACCAGGCGGCCACCGGTAAAGCCGATCAGCAGCGGCAGCAGATAGGTGATCATCGGGCCGACCAGCCTGGCCAGCGTTTCGTTTGGCAGCCAGCCGGTTGGGATAAACAGCGCGGTGATGATACCCCAGGCAATAAATGCCCCGATATTTGGCATCACCATGTTGCTCAGAAAGCGACCAAAGCTCTGCACTTTGATCTTAAAATCTGATGAGGACATATAAACACACCCCTTATGAGTACGCGCTGACCCAGTAAGAGAGCGCGTTGATTTTTGTTGGAGACGTTACGGCGACGCCGTCAGTATCACTGTATGCAGGCGGACTCTATCACGCGAATATGACGCTTGCGATGCGTGCGGGTAAAGTGTGATCTAAGTCACTATATGGGTGGGGTGAAGCAGGTGGTTTTAGTGACTATGATCACGTTTATACGGTGGGAACGCGTCCTTCTGTACGTAAAATCGCCACGAAACGCTCGTTATTGTGATGTTCATCACAAATGATGACGTGCGTTACGTGTCAGTTGTGTGATGCTTGTCACAATAAATTTCAGGGTGAATTTCGCTGATTATTGATCCGTCGCGTTTCTGTGACGCGGATCTATCGAAGCGATATAGTCCGATAAAACGCGCTATATGAGATCGCTAAGGGCCTGCAGGGGGCAGGACGCCAGCAGAAATGGGTGGCGGACGACAGGGGGCGTTATGTGGGGGCACCGCGGTACCCCCTGCGATGACTTACTGGAATCCGCCCTGCAGTGCACTCTGCGCCCGGGTCAGCGCCTGGGTATTGGCGCTCAGATTGCTCATCAGCGTATTGTACTGGGTCGCCTGCTGCTGGGTCGGGAACTGTACGGCCGCGCCGTTAAAGCTTACCTGCGATCCCTGCTGCTGCAGAAAATCGCCGGTCTGTACCGCATCCTGGCTCAGGGTCTGTAGTGCCGGCAATAGCGGGATCAGTGAAGCCGCTGGCTGAGAAACCACCTTGTTATAGACGTTGTCATAGACCGTTTTCAGATCCTCCGGCTGTTTCAGCGTCCCTTTGCTGCTGTCCGCCTGGGTTTTAGCGGACTGAATCTGCTGGGCCAGCACGCCAAGCGCACCGCTGGCCTGGCGCAGAGAGTCGCGGCGCGTCAGGTAATCCTGCGGGGTACGAATGGCAGACAGTTCATCCACTACCGGCTTCATACCCGATTCCACCGCTTTATTGACCTGCTGTGAGAAGCCGTAAAGAATCGCGTAATCGCTGACATAGTTGCCGAACTTCTGCTTCTGGTCTTCGCTCAGGCTCGGCAGATGCTCACCGCTGCGCATCACGGTATTCTGCAGGAAGTCGATAAACGCTTTGCGCTGATCTCCTTCTTTATCACCGCAGGCGGTCAGCTGCAGCACCAAAAACAGCGCCATAAATGGCACCAGCAGACGCATCCAGACACGCGCAGGTCCTGTGGTCATAAGAACAAACTCCTGTTTAAAACGGGTGATTTTAAGATTGCTACCGCGACTAAGAATAGTCGAACTGCATTTTTAAAGGTAGCCATCATTGCTCACCCGCCGCAACGATTTTAATACCTAAAAAAACGCTAACATCATGAACACTGGACCGATATCTATCGAACCCTGAGATCAACCGGGGGATGACCGGGTTTCTGAACAATATGGGGGGTTGATGGTAAGGCCTTGCTGGCCGGCTGGAGGCAACAATTTGCCTGAGCCATACCCGGTATCCTGCCTGCCCGGGCCGCCGTTGTGCGGCCTTTTTTTTACCCGCGCCCCTGCCTGCAACGATCGGATCAGCTGATAAATTGACTTCAGTCAGTCGCGGCTGAGATTTTCAGCAGAATTGAAAAATAATCAAAAAATATGACCCAAATCACACGGAATTGTCTAGTATTTGAGTTCCTGGTGCTTTCCGTGTGGGCCCGACTCTGAGGCCGCCAGCGGCTGCTGTTCGCCAGCATTCAGAACCTGAGCTTCAGGTTCTACATCCTCTTGTTGTTCACGTTACGTGAGTTGAATGAGGTGCACTGATGGAATTAATGGAAACAAAAGATCCAATGCATGAACTGCTATCGAGTCTGGAACAGATCGTGATTACCCGTCAGACGATTGCCCTGTCCCCGATTCTGAAGGACGATGTTTTACTGCCTGAACCCAAACGCATCCGGGAGATTACCGGCATGCAGATTGATGAGTTTGCCCTGGCAATGGGCGTTAGCGTTTCCTCGGTGAAGAGTTGGGAAGCGAAGAAGACCCGTCCGTCAGGCAGTGCACAAAAACTGATGCAGTTGATTCATTCGAATCCGTGTCTCAGCAGACAGCTGCTGGGATAAAAGAACAAACCCGCCATCTGGCGGGTTTTTGTTTTACAGGGCGGCCTGCGCCTTCATATCGATCACAAAGCGGTACTTCACGTCACCCTTCAGCATCCGTTCAAACGCCTGCTCGACCTGATCCAGACGAATCACTTCCACCTCAGACACGATCTGGTGCTCACCGCAGAAATCCAGCATCTGCTGAGTCTCTCTGATGCTGCCGATCGAGGTTCCGGAGATGCTCAGGCGCTTAAAGACGATCGGCGTCACGTCCGGCGACTTGTGCGGCGCGTCAGGAATGCCGACCAGCACCAGGTGGCCGTTGGTCTTCAGCGCGGCCAGGTACGGGTCGAGATCGTGCGGTGCCGCCACGCAGTCGAGGATCATGTCCAGGCTGTTCTTCACGCCTGCCATCTGCTCAGCGTCCTTCGATACCACCACTTCGCTGGCTCCGAGGCGCAGCGCATCCGCACCTTTTGCCGGAGAGGTGGTAAACAGCACCACTTCCGCGCCCAGCGCACGGGCCAGCTTCACCGCCATATGGCCGAGGCCACCGAGGCCAATCACGCCCACACGCTGGCCTGGCTGCACGTTCCAGTGCTGCAGCGGCGACCAGGTTGTCACGCCGGCACACAGCAGCGGTGCCACCGCGGCCAGCGGCAGGTTCTCCGGTACCGAAACCACAAACCTGCTGTCGACCACGATATTGTCGGCATAACCGCCGAAGGTTTTGCCGCCGATCACCTTTTCCTCGCCGTTATAGGTGGCGGTAAAGCCGGCTTCACAATACTGCTCTTCGCCGTCATGGCACTGCGCGCAGTGGCCGCAGGAGTCGACCATCACGCCGACGCCGACCAGATCGCCGGGCTTAAAGGCGGAGACCGCGCTGCCGGTGGCGACCACGCGGCCAACGATTTCGTGGCCCGGCACCAGCGGGAACTGGCTGACGCCCCACTCGTTACGCGCCATATGCAGGTCAGAGTGGCAGACGCCGCAGTAGTGAATATCAATGTGTATGTCACCGGCCTGCAGCTCGCGACGGGTAAAGGTGAAGGGTTCCAGCGGGGTGTTAGCTGCTTTGGCAGCGAATCCGTAAGATTTCATTGATGTCTCAGCCTGGTTGGCAAAAACGGCACAGGGTAAGGATTTAAGGCGTCAGGGGCAAGGCGGAATTGTAAAGGGGGGTGTCCCGGCAGTGGCCTGCCGGGACATCAGCGATTACTGCAGCAGCGAGATATCCGCTACCTGCAGGAACAGCGCGCGCAGCTTCGCCAGCAGCGTCAGGCGGTTCAGACGGATCTCTCTGTCGTCGGCGTTGACCATCACCTTGTCAAAGAAGTTGTCCACCGCTTCACGCAGCTCGGCCAGCTCGATCAGCGCATCCTGATAGCGGCCTTCGGCGAAGTACGGTGCCAGCTTGCTGGTCAGCGCTGAAACGTAGGTCGCCAGCTTGATCTCTTCATTCTCTTTCAGCAGCGACGCCTGCACGCTGTCGTTCAGCGGCTCGTCGGACTTGGCGAGAATATTGGAGACGCGCTTGTTGGCGGCCGCCAGGCTGGCAGCCTGCTCCAGCGTACGGAAGTGCGATACCGCCTTCATGCGCGCGTCGAAATCCGCCGGGCGGGTCGGGCGGCGTGCCAGCACGGCCTGGATGGTATCCACGCTGTGGCCCGCTTCCTGGTACCAGCTACGGAAACGGCCGAGCATAAAGTCGACCACCTCATCCACCACCTTCGCGTTGGTCAGCTTGCTGCCGTACAGGCGCGCGGCCTCTTCGGTCAGGGTCTGCAGATCCAGCGGCAGGTTCTTCTCAACGATGATGCGCAGCACGCCCAGCGCCGCACGGCGCAGTGCGAACGGATCTTTATCGCCTTTCGGATGCTGCCCGATGCCGAAGATGCCGGCCAGGGTGTCCATCTTATCGGCGATCGCCAGCGCGCAGGCGATCGGGTTAGACGGCAGCGCATCGCCGGCAAAGCGCGGCTGATACTGCTCGTTCAGCGCGACCGCCACGTCTTCGGCTTCGCCGTCGTGACGCGCGTAGTGCATGCCCATCACGCCCTGGGTGTCGGTGAACTCGAACACCATATTGGTCATCAGATCACACTTGGACAGCAGGCCCGCGCGGGTGGCGTGGTTGACGTCTGCACCGATCTGCGCGGCGATCCAGCCGGCCAGCGCCTGAATACGGTCGGTTTTGTCACGCAGCGTACCCAGCTGTTTCTGGAACAGCACGGTCTCCAGGCGCGGCAGGTTATCTTCCAGACGACGCTTACGGTCGCTGTTAAAGAAGAACTCGGCGTCGGCGAGGCGCGGGCGCACCACCTTCTCGTTACCGGAAATAATCTGCTGCGGATCTTTCGACTCGATGTTGGTGACGAAGATAAAGTTAGGCAGCAGCTTGCCCGCGGCGTCGTACACCGGGAAGTACTTCTGGTCGCCCTTCATGGTGTAGACCAGCGCTTCGGCCGGCACCGCGAGGAACTTCTCTTCAAAGGTGGCGGTCAGCACCACCGGCCACTCGACCAGCGAGGTCACCTCTTCCAGCAGGCTTTCGCTGAGGTCGGCGACGCCGCCAATCTGGCGCGCGGCGGCTTCGGCATCGGCCTTGATGGTGGCTTTACGCACCTCAAAGTCGGCCTGCACGCGGCCGCGCTCCAGCAGAATCTGCGGATACTGATCGGCGTTATCGATGGTGAACTCCGGCTCGCCCATAAAGCGGTGGCCGCGAATCGTACGGGCGGAGTCGATGCCCAGAATCTTCGCCGGGATCAGTTCATCGCCCAGCAGCAGGGTCACGGTGTGTACCGGGCGCACGAACTGCACCTCGGACGCGCCCCAGCGCATCAGTTTCGGGATCGGCAGCTTCGCCAGCGAGGTGGCGATCATCGCCGGCAGCAGCGCCTGCGCGCTTTCACCGGTCACTTTAGCGCGATGCACCAGCCATTCGCCTTTATCGGTGCTCAGACGCTCGGCCTGATCAACGGTAATGCCACAGCCGCGCGCCCAGCCTTCGGCCGCTTTGGTTGGCGCACCGCTGGCATCAAACGCGGCCTGAATCGCCGGGCCACGTTTTTCTACTTCGCGATCCGGCTGCGCGGCGCTCAGCGAGGCGACTTTCAGCGCCAGACGGCGCGGCGCGGCAAACCACTTCACGTCACCGTGGGCGAGGCCCGCAGCATCCAGCTCGGCGGTCAGGTTAGCAGCAAAGGACTCGGCCAGGCTGCGCAGGGCTTTCGGCGGCAGCTCTTCGGTGCCGATCTCCACCAGGAAGGTTTGTTCAGTCATGGCTGCCTCTTAGTTATTCTTGTTGCACATCGGGAAGCCCAGCGCCTCGCGGGAGGCGTAGTAGGCTTCAGCCACGGCTTTAGTCAGGGTACGGATGCGCAGAATATAGCGCTGACGCTCGGTGACCGAGATCGCCTTGCGCGCGTCCAGCAGGTTGAAGCTGTGCGCGGCTTTCAGAATACGTTCGTAGGCCGGCAGCGGCAGCGGTTTTTCCAGCGCCAGCAGGCTCTGCGCCTCTTTCTCGTACTGCTCGAAGCAGCTGAACAGGAAATCGACGTCGGCGTATTCGAAGTTGTAGGTCGACTGCTCGACTTCGTTCTGATGGAACACGTCGCCGTAGGTGGTTTTACCCAGCGGACCGTCGCTCCACACCAGATCGTACACGCTGTCCACGCCCTGGATATACATCGCCAGGCGCTCCAGGCCGTAGGTGATCTCGCCGGTGACCGGCTTACACTCCAGGCCGCCGACCTGCTGGAAGTAGGTGAACTGCGTCACTTCCATCCCGTTCAGCCACACTTCCCAGCCGAGGCCCCAGGCACCCAGCGTCGGGTTTTCCCAGTTATCTTCCACGAAGCGGATATCGTGAATGGTCGGGTCCATGCCCAGCTCTTTCAGCGAGCCGAGGTACAGCTCCTGAATATTGTCCGGTGATGGCTTGATGATCACCTGGAACTGATAGTAGTGCTGCAGGCGGTTCGGGTTCTCACCGTAGCGGCCATCGGTCGGGCGGCGTGAGGGCTGCACGTAGGCAACGGCGGTTGGCTCCGGGCCGATAGCGCGCAGACAGGTCATCGGGTGAGACGTCCCGGCACCGACTTCCATATCCAGCGGTTGGATGATGGTGCAACCCTGTCGCGCCCAGTAATCCTGTAAGGTCAGGATCAGCCCCTGAAAGGTCTTGGTATCAAACTTTTGCATGTTGATGTCGCACGCGATGAAGTGGTTATAAAAAGTGGGCGTCAGTATACCCTTTGAGCGGGCTGATTACCAAAGTGCTGACGGGCGGTAAGCGCGTTTATCCCCGGCTAATTTTGCAGCCCCTACCGCATAACCCGCTCATCCCGGTCTGAATTTTCCCGCATCAGGTTGTTGAAGCCCGGCCGCCTGGCTACGCTCTGACACGCAGCCTGCTGAACTGGCGAACAATGAGGATGAAATGTCGCAGAAAATCGGATGGATAGATAACTTACGCGCCCTGGCCTGCCTGATGGTGATTATGATCCACACCACCACCTGGTACGTCACCACCGGCATGTCGGTGGGTGAGCACAGCTGGGATATGTCGAACCTGCTGAACTCCGCTTCCCGCGTCTGCGTACCGATCTTCTTTATGATCTCCGGCTACCTGTTTTTCGGCGAGCGCAGCGCCCAGGCGCGCCACTTTGCCCGCGTGGTGCTGTGCCTGCTGTTCTACAGCGCGGTGGCGCTGGTTTATATCACCCTGCTGACGCCGATTAACGAGAGTAAATCGCTGGCGCACCTGCTGCAGAAGCCGGTGTTTTACCACCTGTGGTTCTTCTTCGCGATTATCGTGATTTACCTGTTCTCGCCGCTGATCCAGGTCAAGCCGGTGCGCGCCCGCTACCTGGCGGTGGTGACGCTGGTGCTGGCGATCGTCGCCAACCCGAACACCGTTGACGGCTCCATCGCCCGCTTCCACTGGCTGCCGATCAACCTCTATATCAGCGGCGACACCATCTACTACCTGCTCTACGCGCTGTTTGGCCGGGCGATCGGCATGATGGCAACCGGCGGACGCCGCACCGGCTGGCTGGCCGGGCTGGTTTTTGCGGCCTGCGTGGCGGCGATCGCCTTCGGCACCAAACGCCAGTTCGCGATTAACGGTGCCTTCGCCGATACCTGGTACCTCTACTGCGGCCCGGCGGTGTTTATCGCCGCGATCGGCCTGCTGGTGCTGTTTAAAAACTGCTGTAACGACCGCGTACCGGCGTTTATGGCGCTGATTTCCCGCAACTCGCTGCCGATCTACGGCTTTCACGCGCTGTTTATCCACTTTATGCGCACCCACCACCTGGACAACACCGACCGGCCGTGGCTGGATATCCCGCTGATCTTCAGTATCACCCTCGGCGGCAGCCTGCTGCTGGCGATCGGGCTGAAGAAAATTGACCGGCGGGGATGGGTGAGCTGAGAAAAGGGGGCTGCTGCATCTTAGGGCCGCTTGTCCACAGGCATGACCGTTCGACCGCCAGCTGAAATGCCTGACGGTGCAGAGTGACGTAAACAGAACCGTTGCTTACAGAGAACAGCGCCGGGCTGGAGGTACTCAGCCATTGATCGGCATTACGGATTGTTCAGCGGAGATGATCTGTTAGTGGTTCTGTAAGCCGGCGTCTTCCTGCCAGCGTTGTAAGGCCCGCCTTAGCTGGCGGGCGGAGGAGAACCCTGCCGCCAGCGCCGCCCGCTCGTTACCTTCCCCCTGCTGCAGCCGCTGCTGCGCCAGCGTCAGCCGCAGCTGCTCGTGGTAGTCGCGCACGCTGATGCCGAGATGGTCGCGGAACAGCCGGGTGAGATGGCGCGGGCTGACGTGCACCCGGCCGGCGATCTCCTCCAACGGCCATGCCTGCTCCGGTTGTAACACCAGCAGATCCTGCGCGCGGTGGATCGCCGGGTGCAGATGGTTACGGTAGCGCAGAAACGGCGACAGCTGCGGATCCTCCCCCGAGCGGCGGAAATAAACCACCATCTCCCGCGCCACCTCCAGCGCCACCCGTGGCCCGCACAGCCGGTTAATCAGATGCAGCGCCAGGTCGATGCCCGCCGTAATGCCCGCGCTGGTCCAGATGCCACGATCTTCCACGAAAATCCGGTTTTCTCTGACCATCGCCGCCGGTTCCGCCACCTTGAGTCGGTCGATGACCTCATGATGGGTGGTGCACTGTACGCCGTGCAGCAGCCCGGCTTTCGCCGCCAGCAGCGAACCGGAACAGATGCACACCAGCGTAATGCGCTGCGCGTGAATAGCGGGCTGCATACGCATCAGCCAGTGGCGCGCCGCCAGCGCCTGCGGCGTATCGAACCACACCGTCGAGTCGCTGACGCCGGGCAGCACCAGCAGACAGCCGTCGGGCAGCGTCTCCGGCAGCGGTTCAATGCGGCTGATAAACATCTGAGTGGAACTCAGCACCGTCTCATCCGGCCCGATATAGCGCAGCGCAAAGGCATCACCGGCCAGCGCCAGCGTCTCCGCCGGGCCGGTGATATCCAGCGTCATCACGCCGGGGAGGGTGACAAAATAAACCGGGATGGTCATAGCAGACAGCCTCCTGCGGACAGAAAAGTTTGAGGTCGGTGATGACAATGCTGACGCTGGCATCAGCCCAGCTTATGCAGACACTGTTCGACGGTGGCAATATCCGCAAAGCGGTTGATCAGCACGCTCTCAGTACGGTGGCGAAGATCGGCCACGCTCAGGGTAATGCCGTTATGGGTGATCGGGAAGGTCAGCGTTGCTTCCGTTACGTACGTCACCTGATAACCGAAATCCGATGCCACGCGGGCGGTGGTTTCACAGCACTGCTCGCTGCGCAGCCCGCTGATGATCACGTGCTTCACCTGCTGCTGCTCCAGCCACTGCTGCAAACCCGATTCAGTCAGCGCGTTATGCACCCGCTTACGAAAGGTGGCAACCGGCTGGTGGCTGAGAAACGGCAGGCGGGTCACCAGCCCGGACTCCGGCCTGAACGCCTCGTCATCATCCTCATGCAGCACGTCCACCACCGCAATCCCGCGCTGCTGGCAGCCGGCAACCAGCGCACTCAACGCCTGCTCAAACGCCGGGGTTTCCGGCGTCTCACGGTAGCCACGATGATAGAAGGATTGCTGCGCGTCAATCACTAACAGTACGGTGTCGGTCATTTTGGGACTCCTGATGAGGTGGGGTTAGGGCTATGATCTACGGGATTGGGGAGGGGGAAAAGGCCAGAAAAGGACGGGATTGGGGGTGGGAGGGACAGGTTTGGCGAGGGGGAATGATATCGATGGGCTATGCGCCGGCAATCAGTAAGCTTCTGACTCACTAAAGAAAATAGAGAAATAAATTCTGATTATGCTGTGAAATCTATGCCTGGAATTATCAGAGCCCAGTTACAAGCGCTGGATTCTGATGAATATATGTCTGTTGAAGTCGAGTATGATTTTTTTGAAGGGTAAAAAGAAATTTTTGTTACTCAACCAGGATTGTATCGGTTAATGTCCAGTGACCGAAGCGCTGCTGGTAAACGTTTTCAGAAATGGCTATTCCATGAAGTAATACCATCATTGACTAAAAATGGAGTCTATCCCCCACCACCAGAAGCTAAAGGATCTGCATTCGCTCAAATGGCAGAAATGCTGGCCCAAAATTCTAGGATGCTTGCTGACGCCATTCACAAAAATGAAAAACTAGCAGAAGATGTGTCTCAGGTAAAAGGAAAAGTTGCTGATGTTGAAAGCCGTCTGGAGGTTTTAGAGTCCGAATCATCACATCCAAAAGAAGATGTGCAAACCTTAAGTGAATGGCTTGATTTTCTGGATATTAATATTGAGGAAAAATATATTCAGGAGACGCTTGCTTGGTGTGAAAATATCGCCATGAAAAAAATAAAATGGTTGTTCTGGGTAATAGAAGTGATGATTCGTTGTTTACTGTTCAGACGATCGATGAGGCTGTTTCTATAATGAGATTAAACAGGAAGACATCATTTAAATAAATCCTAAAGATTCATGATATCAATAATAAACTATTTCTCAAGTGCGTGCGATAAGGTCAAGACAGACCTGCTTTAATCTCCACGCATTCATTTTTTAAATTTCCGGTTTTCAGCCATCAGTAGGTATTCTTACGGGGTCTGGTATGTTCGGCCAAAACGTTTGATAAACGCATTTTTACTCGGCTTGTCGGGTTTTATAAATTTCAGCATTACACCATGCTCTTCTGCCCACTGTGCCTGAGCCAGCGATAGAGTACCGGCCCGTTGAAGGGAGAACCCGTTTTATTGCGCTTGTGATGTAGTCTGGCTATACCATATTGCCCCTGCCCGGTAATATGGTATCACATCCAATTTTTTAAAGTGGAAACGGAGGCAGCATGACAGATAAGCACTTACCTCAACCTCCAGCAGGTGAATTCCTGCTGTTCCAAAGCGAGGATCGCCACGCCCGTGTTGAGTGTCGCTTTCAGTCAGACACGCTTTGGCTTACTCAGGCATCTATGGCTGAGCTATACGATAAGGATGTTCGGACCATTAATGAACACCTGAGCAATATCTTTGCAGAAGGCGAGATTGGTCAAAATTCAACCATCCGGAAATTCCGGATAGTTCGCCAAGAAGGAAAACGACAGGTTTCCAGAGAGTTAGAACACTACAGCCTCGAAGCAATACTGGCCGTGGGTTATCGCGTTCGCTCAGTTCGGGGGACTCAGTTCCGCCAGTGGGCCACGCAAACCCTGCAGGAATATCTGATTAAAGGGTTTGTGATGGATGACGAACGATTGAAAAATCCGCCAGTCGGCTCTTCTGTCGTGCCTGACTACTTTGACGAGATGCTGGAACGCATCCGCGATATTCGTGCCAGCGAACGTCGGGTTTATTTGCGGGTGCGGGAGATTTTTGCGCTGGCTGCTGACTACCAGCCCACTTTGAAAGAGACAACTCTCTTCTTTCAAACCATCCAGAATAAGCTGCACTTTGCCTGCACCGGGCTTACGGCCGCCGAGCTGATCCACCAGCGTGCAGATGCCAGCCACATATGGGACTCACCAGCTATAAAGGTAATGATGTGCTAAAAGGTGATGTCACCGTCGCAAAAAACTACCTGATCCAGAAAGAGGTTACTGAACTTAACCGTGTGGTGAATATGTGGCTGGACTATGCCGAAGATCAGGCATTGCGCCGCCAGCAGGTTTTCTTGCAGGACTGGCAGGAGAAGCTGGATCAGTTCCTGCAGTTCAACGATCGCAATGTGCTACAGGGATCTGGCACGGTCAGTAAGAAAGTGGCAGATGAAAAAGCTCAGCTTGAATATGCACAATTTGCAGAGCAGCGACGTTTGTTAAAAGAGGCTGAAGGTGAAAAGAATATTACTGATCTGATGTACTGGAAAGCGGGTAAAAATCCCCCTTCATCCAAATAGCAGAGGTGTACTGTGTGTTACTTTCTAATCTGTATAAACGGTTAGCGGCATGAGAGCCGTTATCTTCTCAACGCTTCCAGTTAGTACGCCCCCAAATCCTGCCCCTGATCCGCGAGGGCCTGCATCGCCTCCAGGCTCTGCTGTTCACGTTGCTGTTTAAAGATCATAAGATCGGCAAACAGCACCCGGCGGTCCCGCCCGAATTTACGGCACGGCAGTTCTCCATCTTCCAGCAATTTCACCAGATATGGGCGGGAAACGTTAAGAAAGTTGGCGGCGTCCTGCGTGGTCAGTTTGGCGTGTAACGGCACAATCTCTAGCGCATTGCCGGCTGTCATCTCACTCAGCATTTTATTTAGCGCATCCAGCGTATGGGAGGATAACTTAACGATAAACGTACTCATGTGAAATCCCCCATCAGTTGCTCGCGAACAGACGTTTTCATCGTCAGGCCGCGGCTCAGGAAGCATTCGAAGTGTCCGAGCGTCTGAGGTTTACTCAAAATATCCCGCCTCCTGTTCCTCATACCATCCGGCCAGCAGCACGCTTAATCCCTTTCGGTCCAGATCCAGCAGCTCAGCGATAAACAGCTCCGATGCCGTGCCGCTCTCCCAGGCTTTGCGGCACAGAATGCGCAGGCGTCCCTGATAGTTCAGAGGTTCGACGATCGGCTGCTGTTCGCTTCGCAACCACCCCTTACGGTTAGCCATCGCCCACAGGTAGCTGGCGTTCTGCGGTGAGATCAGTTTGCACTTGCTCAGGCGATCGATAATGCAGGTGGCCGAGACTCTGAAAGTGCCTTTAAGGCGCATCACCGTCTCTTCATAGGCCCAGCCGCCGCCCTGCATCGCAAACTGTTTACGCAGCGCGCTTTCCGGCACCAGGAAACAGGCGGCGAAATGGTTGGCGACTTTCTCCTCCGGTGAAATGGCCCTGCCACGGGATTTATAGCGCTGCTGCGGCCCGGCAACGTCATCACGATCGCGGTGGAAAATCAGGTGGGCATATTCGTGGCACAGGCTAAAGATCTGAAGTTCGACGCCTCCGCGTTCACATAGAGCGCGGTACCATAGTGTCTGGAAAACGCAGACAGGCCAAAAACCCGGCCTCCGTCTTCCCGGTTCTCGGGCTGGTTGAAGGGGATGACGCGAATATCTGCCGCTTCCAGAATCGCGACAATGTCGCCAACGCAGGTGGCGTTGCCAATGCCTAAGCGAAATCGCTCATCCATCGCCTTATCTTCCACTCTGCGCAGGTCTTCTTCGTGGGCAGTGAACACCGGCAGGGAGTTCGGCAGGTCTTCAGGAATTGCCGCCCGCGCCGCTTCCTCTATCGCATGGATGTTTCTTAACTTCTCGATTAGCTGACCGCGCAGCCTGCCGTCCAGCACGTCCGGGCTGTCGGCGCGCAGGGAAAAGCGGACGTCCGCGTCGTCCTGCTCATAGAAGTAGCCGATGGGTTTATCGAACAGGTTACATAGCGCGATCAGTTGGGTGACGCTGGGCACGTTCTGCGCCTGCTCAAACTTTCCGTAGGTCTGGCGCACCACGCCAAGCGCTTCGGCAACGGCAACCGCGCTCAGGCCAGCATCTCGTCTGGCCTGGATTAAACGTTCTGCAATCAGTTGCTCAAGGTTCATATGTCACCTTTATCTGACAAACCAGGGAGGTGAAACCGAAAAAAGGTTAATTAAGAGTGACAGTATGGAACCGGGCTGTGTAAAAAAGAAGCGCTTCTCAGCTGTGCAGCATGTTTCATCAAACCCGCCGTACAGCTGCCTGGCGCCGGGTTCGGGCCGCCGGAGTCATTGCCCGTCCCTCCGCAGAGTGTGTCTTATCATGTTTACCGGATTGCAAAACGCAACCTGTAAGTCCGGCTTACAGGTTCAACAAATGACCGTACCTCTCAGCCAAAATACCGCCCCACCAGCATCACCCCGGACGCCAGCAGGATCAGATTAATCATCCGCAGAAACTGCTCGCGCGACATTTTCAGGGTGAAGAAACGCCCCAGCGTGATGCCGATAATCATCCCCGGCAGCAGGGTCAGCGCCAGCAGCAGCAGGTGCCAGTCCATATACACCCCGGCTACAGCGAAGATAATCACCCGGGTCAGGGTGCTGAGGCCGATTATCGTAGTCTGGGTGATGCGGAACGCCTCTTTCTGCGGCAGCCGCCCGCCGAGCCAGATGGCATAGATAAAGCCGCCGCTGCCGAACAGCGCGCTGAACACGCCGCCGACCAGGCCAAAGGGCACCACGGCAGCGGGTGGAAAGGCGTGCGCCGGTTTACGGCCGATCAGCGACCACAGCGCGTAGCCGATAACAAATACCCCCAGCGCCAGCAGCAGGATCTCCGGGCGGGTGGTCAGCAGGATAGTGGCACCGACCAGGCTGCCGGCCACCATCAGCGGCACCAGCCGCCTCAGCTCCGGCCAGGCGGCGTTACGGCCGTCGCGGCTGACGTTGATGATGGCTGCGCAGAGATCCAGCAGCGCCAGCAGCGGCACGATCTGCGACAGCGGCAGGTACAGCGCCATCACCGGGCTGGCGATCAGCGCGCTGCCAAAGCCGGCGATACCAAAAATCACGTAGGCCACCAGCAGGGTGGCGGCGAGGATCAGATAGGCGGAAAGGGTAAGCGTATCGTGCATGAGGTTGACGGTTCCCTGTCAGTGATGGCGTAAAGCCGGGCAGGCGGCGTGTGCCGTCTGCGGGATTATTTGTGCTCAGTTTAACGCTCAATCGTAAAAATACTACAGGCAGGCTGGTGATTTATTCGTCAGAAACAGGGTTGGCTGCCTGAACGGTGACCGGCAGAAGGCACCAGCGTTGAGCAGTGCCGTCGCGGCGTGAAACCTGCAGAAACCTTTTGCTCAGTCAGTCATCGTCAACTCTGACGGGCAAGCCCCGCCCGCCCTCACCCTATCACCGGAACTGCGCCAGGCAGCTGTCGGTAAACATCTTCTCCGGCATCTGGCCCGGTGTGCCCGGCGCATTGCGGCTGAGGTTCAGCGCCTGGCAGGTCGCCTGCGCATCGAAGGCCACTGCGCTGAACGGGCGGATCAGCTGTGCGCTCAGGTAAATGCTGACGCAGGCGATCGCCAGGGTCATAACGGCGGCGGCAGGGAGATTTAAATAGCGGCTCATATAGCGGATCACCGGCAGTAACAGCAGGCGCGCCGCCAGTATCAGCAGCGCCAGGCCGGCCACGCCGCCCAGCGCCAGATACACCAGGCTCAGCGGCTTATCGTCACTGGCAACCAGCAGCCGATCCAGCGCTGCCCAGCACAGCAGCACCACAAACAGGTTCAGCGCCGCCCAGCTCTGCAGCACCTGCATAAAGCTGAGCAGGTGCAGCCCGCGCTTTCTGACTGAGATTACGGCCGTGGTGAGCAGCCAGAACAGCATGGCGAAGATCAGCGCATAAGCAGCCAGCAACAGGGTGAGGAAGCCCGGCCTGATCGCGCCGCTGAATCCGCTGATGTCAGACGCGTTCAGCAGCGCGCCCAGCCCGCCGGTGAGCAGCGCCACCAGGCAAACCGAGGCGATAAAGTTCCATGCGGCGTCGCGCAGCGGTGCGGCTTCATCGCGGCCGTTGCGGATGGCGGGATTGATAACGAACGTCACCAGCTGCGCAATAAATGCACGGGCGGGGCGGGCGGCGGGGCGGCCGGTCGCGAGCGGATGGTCCCTGTTCATAGCGATTCCCTGATTAAAAAGAGAGTAAATAACGGCGAATTATTATGCTTTCAGCACAATTATCCACAGCAAAAAGCAGAACGCCAGCGTCATCCGGCTGGCGTTCTAATTAGAGCAGATTGTCTCTGTGATTGGCGTTAAGAGGGCTGTTTCATCCGGGCAGGGGCGGCCTCTTTTAACGGTAAAACACGGCTGACCTCCGGGCCGTAGCCCTTCACCCGCAGCACGCCGTCCAGCAGCTCCACCACCGCAAACGGCGTGTCGTCCGCGCCGTCGAGCATGCCTTTCAGGGTAATAAAGTCGGTGCCGCCCAGCCGCGCGTAGCCGCCGCGGTGGTCGTGGCCGGTAAAGCAGGCGCGCACCCGGTAGCGGGCCAGCAGCTGCGCCAGCTCGCCGCCGTTCAGCAGGATATGGCCGGTGTGCGGTGCCAGCGGGTAGTGGCCAAACACCACCACGCTTTCGCCGATCGCCTGCGCTTCCGCCAGCTGCTGCTCAATCCATTTCATCTGTGCGGGGCCGACCGCGCCGTTCCACGGCTGCGCCTGCGGCTGGGCGCGGGAACGCAGATCGTCCAGCATCGCCATCGCCTGCTGGCAGTCGTCGCCGTTGCCTGCGTTGCAGTAGAGGCTGATGTCGTTGCCGTCAAAGACGATAAAGCGCCAGCCCGCCAGGCGGAACTGATAGTAGCTTTTCGGCAGGCCGGCGGGCGGCGACTGCGCCGCGCTCAGCCGGTCGGCCAGCGTCTGCGCGTCGTGGTTGCCGATCACAAACCCGTGCGGGTGGTGCAGTTTGTCATACAGCGGCAGCAGCGCGCGGTAGCTGGCCCAGTGCCGGTCGACCATATCCCCCAGCGTCATGACAAAATCCAGCGGCTGGGCGTTGAGGGCGGCGATGGCGCGCGGCAGCTTGTGCAGCGCGTGGCGGTAGTAGAGGTTTTTCGCCACGTCGGCGTCAACGTCGGCGTACTGCGGGTCGGCGATCAGCCCGAAGCGCAGCGTGCGGTCGGCCGGGGCGCTGCCGCGCAGCTGCGGCGGGGCATACAGCGCGCTGACCGGGCCAAGGGCCTGCAGCTGCAGGGGCGAGAGCGGGTGCGGGGTGGATTCAAAAGCCATCATAAACTCCGTTAACGTATGCCGGCGCGCATAAACGACTGCACAAACTGGCGCTGGAACAGCAAAAACAGCAGCAGCAGCGGCAGCGAGGTCATCAGCGTGGCGGCGCCCACCAGCGCCCACTGCACCCCCTGTTCCGGGGCAGAAAACAGCTGCAGGCCGACGGTGAGCGGGCGCACGGTGACTGAGTCGGTGATCACCAGCGGCCACAGGAAGTCGTTCCAGTGGAAGCTGATTGAAACCAGCGCAAACGCGACGTAGACCGGTTTGGCCAGCGGGATGTAAATCTTACGCAGGATATAGAAGCGGCTGGCACCTTCGACGGTCGCCGCCTCCTCCAGCACCAGCGGGATGCTTTTAAAGGTCTGGCGCAGCAGGAAAATGGCAAACGCCGAGGCGAAGTAGGGCAGCGCGATGCCGGTCAGGGTGTCGCGCAGGCCGAGCGCGCCGATGGTTTTGTAGTTGTTGAGGATCAGCACGTCGGGGCTGATCATCAGCTGCAGCAGGATCAGCGCAAACAGCAGCCCGGAGAGCTTTAGCCGGAAGCGCACCAGCGCGTAGGCGGCCAGCGTCGCCAGCACCAGCTGCACCACCACGATCATCACCACCAGCAGCGCGGTGTTGATAAAATAGCGGCCAAACGGCGCGGCGTGCCAGGCGTCGATAAAGTTCTGCGCGGTCAGCGGCGAGAACAGGATAAAGCTGCCCTGATCGCTGGCCGGATGAATGGCGACCCAGACGGCCACCAGCACCGGCAGCAGCCACAGCAGCGCTGCCAGCCAGATCAGCGCGTTCAGGCACAGGCGGCCGACGCTGAAGGTGCGGGTGGCAGGAACGGACAGGCTGATACTCATTGGTAATGCGCTCGCTTATCCAGCAGGGTGAATTTAATCAGCGCAATCACGGCGAGGATCGCCAGCAGCACCACGGTCATCGCCGAGGCGGCAGGCAGGTCCCAGTAGCTGAATGCGGTGCGGTAGATATAGAACAGCAGCAGGCTGCTGCTGTTGTTCGGCCCGCCGTTGGTCAGCGCGATCACCTGGTCGACGATGCGGAAGGCGTTCATCGAGGCGTTAATCAGGATAAACAGCGTGGTCGGCATCAGCAGCGGCCACTGCACGCGGCGGAAGAAGTAGCGGCGTGAGGCCCCTTCAATCTCGGCGGCCTCCGCCAGCCGCGGGTCGATCTGCTGCAGCGCCGCAAGGTAGAAGATCATAAAGAACCCCGCCTCGCGCCACACCGAAATCGCCATCAGGCACCACAGCGCGCTGTCCGGGTCCCCCAGCCAGTTGACGGCGGGCAGCGAGAACAGCGCCAGCAGCTTGTTCAGCAGCCCGAGCTGCGGCGTGTAGAAGAACAGCCACAGGTTGGCGATGGCGATCATCGGCAGCAGCGACGGAATAAAGAACGCGGCCCGCACCATCGCGTTGCCGTGCAGGCGGCGGTTCACCGCCAGCGCCATCAGCAGCGCCAGCGCCACCGCCAGCGGAATGGTCACCGCCGCGTAGAGCAGGTTATTGCGCAGCGACAGCATAAAGATGTCGTCATCCAGCAGGGCGCGGTAGTTATCCAGGCCGACAAACTGCGCCGGATGCCCGCCGCGCGCCGCGCTGAACAGGCTCTCCCATACCGTGGCCAGCGCCGGATAGTGGGTAAACAGCAGCAGAAACCCCAGCGCCGGTAAAATCAGCAGGTAACCACACAGCTGCAGCGACAGGCCACGGCGGCGGGCAACATTATCCACGGTATGCAGTGAGCTCATAAGAGGCCGTTACTGGTAAGGTTTGAGCAGGCGATCGGCCTGCTTCTGTGCCGATTCCAGCGCCTGGGCTGGCGTCTGCGCGCCGGTCACCGCCGCTTCAATCGCGTGGTTCAGCGCTTCCTGGATCTGCACGCTGTTATAGGTCGACAGCTCCGGCTGCGAGTATTTCAGCTGTTCGCGGGCCACCAGCGCCTGCGGCACCTGCTTCACGTAATCCTGCATCACCTGGGTGTCCCACGCGGCCGGGGAGGTGGCGACGTAGCCGGTGGCGATGCTCCAGCGCGCCGCCTGCTCCGGGGAAGAGACCCAGCGGATAAACTCCATCGCCGCTTTCTTCTGCTCCGCCGAGGCGCTGCTGAACACGTAGAGGTTGCCGCCGCCGGTCGGGCTGCCGCGCTGGGTTTTCTGCGGCAGCATCGCCACGCCGAACGGGAATTTGGCGTTCTCACGCACCGTGGTCAGGTTGCCGGTGGTGGTGACCATCATCGCGGTTTTGCCGCTGATAAAGTCCTGCGGCGTGGTGCCCCAGGCGATCGCGCCCTTCGGTGAGACGTTCTCTTTCTGGCCGAGATCGGTCAGCCACTGCAGCGTCTCGATATTGGCCGGGGTGTTAAAGGTGACGGCGGTGCCCTTGCCGTTATCGAGGTGGCTGCCGTTGGTGGCGGCCAGGCCCTGGAAGTTCCAGTAGCCGTTCGGGGTCGACGGGATCTCAATGCCCCACTGAGAAACCGCACCCTGGGCATCCTTCACCGCCAGCTTTTTACCGAAATCAACCACCTGTTGCCAGCTGGCCGGCGGGGTTTCGCCGTCGAGACCGGCCTTGCTGAACGCCTCTTTATTCCAGTACATCACCACCGTTGAGCGCTGGAACGGAATGCCCCACACCTTGTCCTGAATGTGGCGCAGGAAGGCCGGATAGAAGCCCTCGATCCACTTTTTACCCCCGGCGTCGTTTGCCAGATCGCTGGCGGCGGCGATCGCCCCGGCGTCGATCAGCGAGTAGGCCTCGATATCGCCGATCACCGCCAGCTGCGGCGCGTTACCGCCGCGAAACGCGGTCAGCGCTTTGGTCACCGTGGTGGCGTAGTCGCCGGTATAGACCGGTTTGATCTCAATCTCCGGGTGAACCTTCTCAAAGTCGGCCACCAGCGCCTCGACGGTGTGGCTGACCTTACCGCCGACGGCGATCGGGTAGTACATCTGCAGCGACACCGGTGCGGCAAAGGCGGAGGCCGTCGAGCAGAGCAGCATGGCGGACGCCAGGCGGGAGAAACGCGGTGCAAAAGACATAGTAAACCCCTGAGTAAACGTGCAAAAAGTAGAGAAGGTTAAACGGCAACCCGCGCATCCAGCGGCAGAATACGTTGCTCCGCCGGCCGGCAGCGCCGGCCATCGCCGGTGGTGAAAAAGTACTGTGCCGCGGTCGACCACTGCAGGCCAATCCGGCTGCCGGCGCTGAAATGCTGCATGCCCGGCACCTTGATCGTCACCGGCTGGGCGCAGGCGCCGATCTGGCAAACCACCAGCGTATCGGCACCCATATATTCCACGCTGAGCACCATGCCGCTCAGCGCCGCGTGTTCGCTGGCGATGACCCGAATATCCTCTGCGCGCAGGCCGAGGCTGAGATCCTGCTCACCGCCGTGCTCCAGCACCGGCAGCGGCATTTCGCCGAGGTAGTGGTGTTGGCCCTGGCGCAGCAGCGGGATGATGTTCATCGGCGGCGCGCCGATAAACTGCGCGGCAAACACGCTGGCCGGGTTGTTGTACATCTGCTGCGGCGTGTCGTGCTGTTCGATGCGGCCATCGTTAAGCAGGATGATGCGGTCGGCCATGCTCATCGCTTCGGTCTGATCGTGGGTGACGTAGAGCATGGTCAGCCCGAGCTTCTGCTGAATGGCGCGGATCTCGCGGCGCATGCTCTGGCGCAGCTTGGCGTCGAGGTTTGAGAGCGGTTCGTCCATCAGGCACAGCCGGTTGTTGGCGATCACCGCCCGCCCCAGCGCCACGCGCTGCTGCTGGCCGCCGGAGAGCTGTGATGGCAGCCGGTCGAGCAGCGGCTCCAGCTCCATCAGCCGGCTGACCTCCGCCAGCCGTGCCGGGAACTGACGGGCGTCTTCACCACGGGCGCGCAGGCCGAACAGCAGGTTCTCGCGCACGCTGAGGTGCGGAAACAGCGCGTAGGACTGGAATACCATCGACAGCTTGCGCTGCGCCGGCGGCAGCCGGGTGACGTCGGTCTGCTGGAACAGAATGCGCCCGCCGTCGGCCTGTTCCAGTCCGGCCACGGTGCGCAGCAGGGTGGATTTTCCGCAGCCGGAAGGGCCGAGCAGGGCGACAAACTCACCCGGAGCGACGGAGAAGCTGATGTTGTTCAGCGCAATTTTCGGGCCCCAGGCTTTGTGGATCTGGTGCAGGGAGAGGTCACTCATCGGGCGGCTTATCGGCTGAATAAAAGTTGCGCCTATCCTGCCGGGCGCGGATGACGCTTTTATTAACGGCGGATGACGTTTGCGATCCCGCCGGCTGCCGGACGCTGGCGGGCAGAAAAACCGCCGGAGGGTCGATCAACGCGGGCAATGATGATAATAAGTGTTATTATCATTTGCAGTAAAATACAGCAGAAGCGCTTACCCTTCACCCGGCGGGGTGGGGGCTTAACGGAGGTAGGGATTATGCCGCAACACGATTCAGCCAGTGACTGGCTGCCGCTGAGCCTCGCTCAGGCCGACTTCTGGCAGGAGTTTCTCTGCCACCGCGATCGGGCGCTCTCCACCGTGGCCCACTTCGTGGAGTTTGGCGACGGCGTACAGGTGCAGGCGCTGCAGCAGGCGATCGCCACCACCCTGCAGGAGACCGACGTGTTCGCGCTGGAGCTGCGTCTGCCTAAAGGGGCCAGCCTGCCGCAGCAGCGGGTCAACCCGCAACGTCGCCCCGCGCTGCAGATCCTCGATCTGCAGCACTGCGAGCATCCCGGGCACGCCGCCCGTCATCTGATGCAGCAGGATATCGATAAGCCGTTAGACCTGCTGCACGATCCGCTGGCCGCCAGCTGGCTGATCCGGCTCGCCCCTGAACGCGTTATCTGGTACATCCGCGCCCATCACATCATTATCGACGGCTTCGCCATGTCGCTGATTGAACACCGCTGCGCCACGCTCTACCGCCACGCGCTGGGCGAGGGCGCGGCGGGCGAGCGTCTGAACGCCTTTCCCGCGTTTCTTGACGAGGAGCTGACCTACGACGCCAGCCCGCGCTGCGTGAAGGATCGCCGCTACTGGCAGGAGCGGGTGGCGGGTGTCGCGCTGCCGGTGCTCAGTACCGATCGCGACGACTACTGCATTGCGCCGCTGCACGCCGCAGGCCAGCCGTCCGCGCAGCTGAGCGCCGGGCTGCAGCAGCTGGCCCTGCGCTGCGATACCGGCTGGCCGGATCTGCTGCTGGCGCTGAGCGCCGCCTGGCTGAGCCAGGCGCTGCCGGCGCGGCGCGATGAGCCCTACGCGCCGTTTACCGCCTGGGTGCCGCTGATGAACCGCCGCGGGCGGGTGGCGGGCTACGTACCGGCGCTGGCGGTGAATACCCTGCCGCTGCGGTTACAGCTGCACCCTGAGCAGACGCTGGCCGACTGGCTGGCAGAGGTGGCGGGCGATCTGCAGCGCCTGCGCGCCTGCGGGCGCTACCGCATTGAGAGGCTGGCCGCCGACTGCGGCCTGGCCCAGGGATCGCGCTTCCTTTATGCGCCGCTGATTAACGTGATGCCATTTGACCCGCCGACCTTCTTCGGCTGCGACACCGTGCGTTCGGTAATGGCCAGCGGCAACGTCGACGGCTGCAACCTCAGCTGGCGCGCGCGCACCGACGGCAGCGGGCTGGAACTGGATCTGGACGCGTCACCGGCGCTGTTTAACGCGGCTGAGCTGGCGGATCAGGGTGCGGAGCTGCTGGCGTTTATCGGGCGGGTGCTGGAGGAAGGGGCGTTGCAGCGGCGAGTGGGGGACCTGCTGTAGAAAAATGATGGACTCAGTCTGGCGCAAAGTTCAGGCCGCACGTCAGCGTTTGTGCAGTGGAGGAGGCGCTGAGATCATTCCTGAGAGAGGCAAACTTCCCGGTCACGTAAATGCGGGTCGGCCAGTCTGTTTCTGACGCAGAGACAGCTAACCGGCCAGTCTGCCACTGGCTGAAAGGCAGAAAATCTGCGGTTAGCGCTGCAGGGAGCAGGGGCTGTAACGCCCCCTGCTCCCTTTTTCAGTGACGTGACATTACTCTGTGACCAGCGCCACCACCTCCTTCGGCGTCCGACACTTAATCAGTGCCAGGGTCGCCAGCTGGCGGCCGAACGCCTGATTGATATCGGCGGCGATCGCCTGCATCTGCGGCAGCTTCATCCCCATGCTGATAAACACGCTGTTCTCATCCCATGCGGCGCTGCCGCCAGCATGCTGCTGACAGATGCTCAGCACCTTCTGCAGCGGCGTTTCACCGGTGGCGGCCGGGGCGGCGGTGATGCACTGCTGGCGGATCTGATGGCGATCGGTTTTGCCGTTGCTGGAGAGCGGCAGCGCGGTGGCGTGGATCAGCCGGGTCGGGATATGGCTGGCCGGCAGGAAGCGCGCGGCGAATTCCCGCAGGGCGCTCTGCGTCAGCGGCCGGTCGTCCCGCGTCAGGTACATCAGGCCGAGGCTGGCTTCGCTGCGCGCTTCAGCCATAAAATCGACCACCACCAGATCGCGGATCGCCGGGTGCTGCTTCAGCGCCTCTTCCACCTCCGGCAGCGACACGCGGATGCCGCGGATCTTCACGTAACCGTTGATGCGGCTGGCAAACATAATGGTGCCGTCCGTACGGTAGTACCCTTCATCCCCGGTTTTAAACGCCCGCACCGATTCACCCTGCGGCGTCGTCACCTCGACAAAGTCGTGCTGCATCAGCTGCCCGGCCTCCAGATAGCCCAGCGCCAGCCCGGCCCCGGCGGTATGGATGCGTCCGGTGACGCCCGGCGGGCAGTGTTCGCCCTGCTCGTTGCAGATCCAGTACTGCACCCCCGGCAGCGGCTGGCCGTACGGTACCTGGCCGGTATCACCGGCTTCAATCTCATGCCAGATGCTCCAGATGGTGGTCTCCGTCGGCCCGCCGAGCGAGAACAGGCGCGGCTGGCCGGGCAGGGTGCGCAGGGTGGCCACCGTGGCCGGTTTAATATAGTCGCCGCCCTGGGCAATCAGCCGCAGCGACTTAAGGCCGCCTTCCGCTTTACAGGCCAGCAGCATCTCCAGAATCGCCGGCACCGAGCACCACAGGCTGACGCGGTGCTGCTCCACCAGCCGGTTCCAGGCAATGGCGTCCTTCTCCTGGTCCGCCGCCGGCAGCACCAGCGTCGCACCGCTGCACAGCGCGCCGAACAGGTCGAACAGCGACATATCGTGGTGCGGCGGCGTCACCGAGATCAGCACGTCCTCCGCCGTCACCTGCCAGCGCTGGATCGTGTGCGCCAGCACGTTGGCGGTGGCGCGGTTGTTCAGCACCACGCACTTCGGCCGGCCGGTGGTGCCGGAGGTGTAGAGGAAGTAGGCCGGTTCGCTGCTGCGGCTGCGGGCGATCAGCTCTGCGGCCCCCGGACAGTGGCCGTGCTCCGCCACCGGCGTCAGCAGCTGCTGCGGGGTGATGCCGTTGGCCAGCCCGCTGATATCCTGGCTGACCACCCAGCGCGGCTGGCTGTTCTCCAGCAGATAGTGGCGGCGCTCCGGCGGCGAGTTGATGTCGATCGGCAGCCAGACCGCCCCCAGCAGTGCGCAGGCCAGCTGGCTGATGATCATCTCCGGGCCGCGCGGCAGGTGGAGGGCAATCACTTCGCCGGGCTGCACGTCGCGCTGCTGCAGCTGGCTGATGGCGGTATGCACCGCCTCCCCCAGCTGCAGGTAGCTGTAGCGGCGTTCGCCGCAGATCAGCGCGGTGTTATTCAGCTGGCCGCCGAACAGGTTACCGGCCAGCACCGCGAGGAACGGATACGCCGCCACCTGCTGCTCATCGCCGTTATGGCGGTAGTGATCGCACGGCAGGAATTCGGCGGCGCGGTCGGCGGGCTGGCCGCTGCACAGCCGCTGCACGCGTTCGCCAATGGCGGCGAGCAGCGCGGTAATCATCGCGTCATCCAGCGCCTGCTCGGCGTAGTCGATATTCAGCAGCAGGTTTTTGTGCTGATCGAGATTCAGGCGGATATCCATCGCCACCTGCGGCGTCTGCGTCAGGCCGTCGTGGAAACGCACCGGCGCATCGGCGGGCAGGTTGGTCCACGACAGGCAGTTGGTCAGGATAACCGGCAGCCCCGGCGCGCTGCTCTCTTTATTCAGCAGCAGCCTGGAGAGATCGACGCCGGAGAACGCCAGATGATCCAGTGAGGTCAGCAGATCCTGCTGGAACGCCGCCGCCTGTGCCAGCAGCGGGGCAGCGGCATCGCGCCGCCACGGGGCGACGATAAAGGTCGAGGCGTTGGTCAGGTTGCCGCCCGCCGCCGGGAAGGCCACCGGCACGCCGACGCAGATCTCGCCGTCCGGCGTCCACAGCGCCAGCGTATCGAGGATAATCGCCGACAGGGTGGTGTTGCGGAACAGCTTCTGCGCCGAGCCGACTTTCGACAGCGCCTTCAGCTGCTCGCGTGAGACGGTCAGGGTCTGGCGGCGGTAGCGCGAGCGGCGGATCGACTCCAGCGGCGCGCTCCACGGCAGCCGCGACGGCGAGCTGACGTCCTGCAGCTTCTGCTGCCAGTAGTGCTGATCCGCCAGCCGTTTTGCCGCGTCCACCGGCGGCGCTGCGACGGTTGCCGGTGTGGCAGCAGCAGCCAGCGGCGCGTCGTCAAACAGCCGGGTGATGATGGCTGAAATGCCCTCGCCGTCGAGGATCAGCGCGTCAAAGCTGGTGAAAATCACCGTATCAAACGGCCCGTCCGCCAGCTGCACCAGCACGATGCCGTACGGCGGCTGCGCCGGATCGTGACGGTTGTGCGAGTGCTGTTCACGGAGGGTATCGACCTGCGCCAGGGCCGCCGCACGCTCAAGATGGCGCAGATCCACCACCTCCAGCCGCGCCTCTGCCGCAGGCAGCACGCGCTGGGTCAGGCGGTCGCTGTCAATGCAGGTGCGCAGCGCGGCGTAGTGCGCCACCAGCTGCTCCAGCCGGGCGCGTAACGCCGCCGGATCGGCGTGGCCGCGGTATTCGCGGAATTCGTGCATCGCCACGCCGCCCAGCGACCACAGCTCGCTGCGGCCCATCAGGTAGGCCTGCTGCAGCGGGGTCAGCGGCGTGCTGCCGTCGGCTGCCGCTGGCCGGCCGCTCACGCCGGAGGGTGTCGCCATCGCCCGCGCCGCACCGGGCTGTGCCAGTCCGGCCGTATTGCCGCTGCTGGCCGCTCCACCGGCTGAGCCGTGCGCACCGTTGCCGCCGGGGTGTCCGTCTGAACCCTGTGCCGCGTTGCCGCCGGCGTGACTGGCTGAGGATAAGGCCGCCCGGCCCGCCGCCGCAGCACCGTTTGCATCTGCGGCCCGATCGTCACCCAGCCCCGGCAGCAGCGCGGCCAGCGGCTGCGTCGCGCGTTCAGGATCGGCCGCCAGCTGGCTGAGCAGCTGGTGGTAGCGATCGAACAGGCCGTCGATACTGCCTGCAGGGAACGCATCCCGGCGCAGGTCCCAGTTGATCAGAATGCCGCCGTCGCAGGCCGCCACCTGGGCGTCCAGCGCCACCTGCGGCCCCTGGGAGATCACCCAGTTCATGCTGCCGAAGGTGCGCTGCACCTGCTCAGACCAGAGTTCGTCACCGTCGATGCCAAAACCGGCGGTAAACACCACCGGCGAGAACTGCAGGCTGCCGTGATGGCGCGACAGATCGCGCATCACGTTCACCCCCGGCCAGGCGGCGTGGCTAATCAGCTCGCCCAGCTGCGCCATCACCTGCTGGCCGTACTGCACCACGCTGGCTGCCGGATCGGGCTCGGCATTGAAGATCAGCAGATTGGTGAAATCGCCGATGATGTCGTCATTTTTGCTGCCGTAGTCGTCACGATGGAACAACGGCACGTTGAGGCGGAAGCGCGGCAGCGCCCAGCCTTCGGCCAGCGTGGCGGCAAACAGCGCGAGGAACAGCGCGCTGAGGGTCAGATGCTGTTGCCGCGCCAGCGCGGTTAACGCCTGCTTCTGCTGTGCGTCGAGCCTGACCGCCAGCCGGTCGATATGGCAGCGGGCGTCCTGAATCGGCACCGGCGGCGCCGGGGGAATCGATGGCAGACGTGCCCGCCACCAGTCGCGATCGCGGTCGCGCTGCTGCAGGTTTGTCGCCTGCTGGTGCTGTTCCAGCCAGTGGAAAAAGCGGTTCTCCGTGGCGGCGATTGCCAGCCGGGGATGATGATAAAAGCGCGCCAGATCCTCCACCAGCAGGCGGAAACTTTCGGCATCGCCGGCGATCATATCAAGGCCGACGTGTAAACGGCTGCGATCGTCGGATAACTGCGTCAGGCCGATCTCACAGGCCTCGCCCGCGGTCAGATCGGGCAGGCGCGTGTTGCCGTGCAGGCGGCGTTCGGCAAGAAAGGCTTCACATTCTGTGGGGGTAGCTGCGCGCAGGTCGTCCACCCGCAGCAGGGTGGCGGGCAGCGGGCCGTCGGTATGCTGCTGGCCGTCGGCGTTAATGCGCAGGCGCAGCATCGGGTGAACCTGATACAGCGCCTCCACCGCCTGCCGCAGCCGGCCGGCGTCCAGCGCATGGCCGTCGAATTCGGCGTAAAGATGGGCGGCAACGCCCCCGAGATGCGGTTCAGATTGCCGGCCAACCCAGGAGGCGGCTTGCATGGCAGTCAGCGCTTTCATCAGATTCCCTCATGATTAAGTGACGAAGACTGCCCGAATATATGCTAATACGAAACTAAATGAAAATGATTCTTATTACATTCATGCCAAATAAGAATCCCCTTAAACCACCTGAACTTATTCGATACCGAGATGGCCGCCCAGCGTGCTGCTGGTGTATTCGCTGCGCAGCAGCCCCTCTTCGCTCAGGCGCGGCATCAGCTCCGCCAGCGTCAGATCCATACTGCCCGGTGAACCGCCAGGGCAGGCGATAAAGCCGTCCAGCGCGCCGGCCTCGTGGTGCCGGCGGATCTCGCTTACCGCGTCCTCCACCGTGCCGATCACCTGCCAGTAGGCGGAGCCGACCACTTCCGGGCGGGTCATCAGATCGCTGAGCAGCGGCTGATCGCGTTCGATCAGGCGACGCAGCAGGATGGCGTGGGTCTGGCTGAAGACCTTGCCCGGCGGCGGCAGCATCTCCGGGGTGATACGCTGGTCCGGCGATAGCTCGCGCAGGTTAATCCCCAGCAGCTCGCTGGCGCGGGCGTAAGTGCGCTCCGGGTTCAGCCCGGCGTGGGTGGCGCGGTAGAGTTCGCGCGCCTCTTCGCGGGTGTTGGCCAGGTACAGGCTGACGCCGGGGATCAGGCGGATATCGTCGGCCTGGCGGCCGTGGGCCACCGCACGGCGGCGCAGATCGTTACGCAGCTCCACGCCGGCGGCCAGGTCCGGGGTGGCGGCAAAGATCGCATCGGCGGTGCTGGCGGCGAAGTCACGCCCGGTATCGGAGGCACCGGCCTGGAACAGCGGAATGCGCGGGCCGTTCCACGCCGGCACGTTTAGCGGGCCCTCGACGCTGAAGTACTCGCCAGCGTGGTCGATCGGCTGCAGCCTGTCGAAGTCGGCGTAAATCGCCGCCTCGCGATCGATGCGTACCGCGTCGCTCGGGTAGCTGGCCCACAGCTTGCGCACCACCTCAACAAATTCGCGTGCCTGCGCATAGCGCTGTTCGGACGGCGGCATCTCGCTGAGGCCAAAGTTGAGATTCCCGGCCAGCGAGGTGACCACGTTCCAGCCCGCGCGGCCGCGGCTCAGCTGGTTCAGCGACTGGAACTGGCGCGCCACCAGGAACGGCGTCATGAAGGTGGTGGAGGCGGTAGAGACCAGGCCGATATGGCTTGTCTGGCTGGCGATCGAGGCCATCAGCAGGGTCGGATCGACGCTGCTGAAGTGCGGCGACTCCACCGCGCCCTGGCGGGACAGCCACATGGCGTCCGGGCGGAACAGGAAATCCATTTTCGCCGCTTCGGCGCGACGCGCGAGATCAAGATAAAATTCGCTTGAGTAAATTCCTTCCACGTTACTGTCGTTACGGCGCCAGCCGTTGCCTGTCAGCCAGGTGACGGCCAGTGATAATCCTACGCATAACTGCCTGTTGTGACCCATTGCACTCTCCTTATATCCTTGCAAATACTGCTGTTGTTGTCGCGTTGCTCGGGGAATATACTGCCCGTCGTTTGAGGATTTCGCAATGGAGCAGGGCTGCGGCGCTGCATGGATTAACCCTGAAGAGCGAAGGGAAATATGAGTAAGACTAATCTGTTATCGCGGTTTATCATGCCGCTGGCGCTGCTGCTGCTGGCGTTCCAGGGGCAGGCGCAGGCGGCAGAAGGCTGGCCACGTGAGTTTAAAAATGCCGACGGCACCACCACCAGCATTCCGGCGCAGCCAAAGCGGGTGCTCTCCACTTCGGTGACCGTCACCGGCACGCTGCTGGCGATTGACGCGCCGCTGGCGGGCAGCGCCACCGGCTCGAACAACGACTGGTATGCGCAGTGGGACAGCGTGGCGAAGGCCAAAAAGCTGGAGAAACTGTGGCCGGCCGGCAGCGTCGATCTGGAGCAGGCCTATGCGGTGGCACCGGACCTGATCGTGGTCTCCACCGGCGGGGCCGACTCGGCGAAGGCGCAGCTGGCGGAGTTCCGTAAAATCGCCCCGACCATCGTCGTCGACTACGGCGGCCAGACCTGGCAGGCGCTGGCAGAGAAGCTGGGCGTCGCCACCGGCCACGAGCAGAACGCGGCAGCGCGAATTGCCGAATTTGACCAGACCGTGCAGCAGGCGCGCGCGAAAATCAGCGTGCCGCCGGGCAAAGCCAATATCATCAGCTTCAACGGTGCCGGTATCCCTAACCCGATCGCCACCGCGCGCGGCGTGCACAGCCGCCTGCTGGCGTCCCTCGGTTTCACCATGGAAGACCCGAACCCGGCCTGGCAGACCACCATCAAAGCGCAGAATGATTTTGTCTGGGCCACCTACGAGAACCTGACCCAGCTCACCGCCGAAACCAGCTTCCTGCTGCGCGCGCCGCAGGAGCGGGTGGACGCCTTCCTGCACGATCCGATGCTGGCCAATCTGCCGTCGGTGAAGAGCAGGCGGGTCTACAGCCTGGGGATTAACTCGTTCCGCGTGGATTATTACAGCGCGAACGAGATCGTGCGCGACGTGGTGAAAAACTTCGCTAAGCCTGCGGAAAACAGCGCGCAATGACCCCGATCCTGCCCGCCCGGCTGCGCCGCGCGGGATTTCTCTGCGGCCTGATCCTGCTGCTGCTGCTGGCGCTGGGCAGCGTGTTTATCGGCTCGCGGCCGATCGCACCATCGGTCACCTGGCAGGCGCTGTGGCAGGTTGACGGCCGTAACAGCGAGCATCTGCTGGTGCACTACCTGCGCCTGCCGCGCGCGCTGCTGGGGCTGGTGGTCGGCATCGCGCTCGGCGCGGCGGGAACGGTGATGCAGGCGCTGACCCGCAATCCGCTGGCCGATCCGGGCATTCTCGGGGTCAACGCCGGGGCGACGCTGGCCTGCGTGATGGCGATTGCCTTTCTCGGGCTGGTGGATATCAACCAGTACATCTGGTTTGCGCTGGGCGGCGCGGCGTTGACCGGTGCTGCGGTGTGCGCGCTGGGCGGCCTGCGCGGCAATAATCCGGTGCGCATGGTGCTGGCCGGGGCGGCGCTGTCGATCGTGCTGCTGGCGCTGACCTCGCTGATTACCGTCAACAGCGATGAGGCGATCTTCGATCGCTTCCGCCACTGGGCGGTGGGCTCGCTGCAGGGGCGCGGCTACGACGTGCTGCTGCCGACCACGCTGCTGGTGGCGCTGGGCATCGGGCTGGCGCTGCTGCTGGCCCCGGCGCTGGACACGCTGGCGCTGGGGGTGGATCTCGGCAAATCGCTGGGGGTCAATCCGCTGCGCGTCTGGCTGCTGGCCGCGCTGGCGATCGTGCTGCTGTCCGGCGCGGCCACCGCGGCGGCCGGGCCGATCGGCTTTATCGGCCTGACCGCGCCGCACTTCGCCCGCGCTTTCGCCGGTAACGACCACCGCTGGCTGCTGCCGTACGCGATGCTGCTGTCGGCGCTGCTGATCGTCGCGGCGGATACGCTGGGGCGGCTGGTCGGTTACCCTGGCGAGATCAGCGTCGGCATTATGGTGGCGCTGCTCGGCGGGCCGGTGTTTATCGGCCTGGTACGGCGCTGGAAGAGGGTTCAGCCATGAAACTTACAAGGATGGTTTCCGGCAGCGTGCTGCGCTGGCGGGGAGTGTCACTGCGCTATTCGGCGCGCAACGTGACGGTGTGCGCCGCGCTGCTGCTGCTGGCGCTGGTGATGGGCTGCTATGCAATGACCGTCGGGCGGCTGCCGATTAGCGCGGGCCAGCTGTTTTCGGCGTTAAGCGGCCACGGCGACGGCGGCATGCGCGACCATATCGTGCGCAATATCCGCCTGCCACGGGTGCTGGTGGCGCTGTTTGTCGGCGCGGCGCTGGGGGTCTCCGGCGCGCTGTTCCAGTCGATTTCGCGCAACGTGCTCGGCTCGCCGGATATCATCGGCTTTACCACCGGCGCGGCCAGCGGCGCGCTGCTGCAGATCGTGCTGTTTGACGGCGGCACCCTGCAGGTGGTGCTGTGGGCGCTGTGCGGCGGGCTGTTCACCGCGCTGGTGGTCTGGCTGCTGGCGCGGCAGAACGGCACGCTGCGCGGCTATCAGCTGATCCTCACCGGCATCGGCGTCGGGGCGATCCTGCATGCCCTTAACGGCCTGCTGCTGGTGAAGGGCGATCTCGATAACTCGGTATCGGCCAACCTGTGGCTGGCGGGCACCACCGCCGCGCGCAGCTGGGATCACGCGCTGCCGGTGATGGCCGGCTTCGTGCTGCTGCTGCCGCTGATACTGATCGGCGCCCGGCGGCTGAAAATGATGGAGATGGGCGACGACCTCTCCAGCCAGCTGGGTATTCCGGTCGAGCGGATGCGTGCGCTGATGCTGTTTGCCGGGGTGCTGCTGGCCGCGGTGGCCACCAGCGCCACCGGGCCGATCGCCTTTGTGGCGCTGGCGGCACCGCAGCTGGTGGTACGCCTGACCCGCAGCCAGGGCATCCCGGTAATGGGTGCGGCGCTGATGGGGGCCTGCCTGCTGATGCTGGCCGACCTGCTGATTCAGCTGCTGCCCGCCGGGCTGACCGTGCCGGTCGGCCGTATGACCGGCATCATCGGCGGCCTGTATCTGCTGTGGCTGCTGACCCGCACGCGACAAATCTGACTCACTCAAGTGCCCGTTAGAACGGGCATTTCATGCTAAGTTCAAAATTTCCCCGAAATCTCTCTGATAATGATTTGCATTAGCATGTGCAAATCATTATCCTCCTTAACGAATTTTTACGTTCTGTTGCCAGACCATCTTCCCTGCCGCTTACCCCGAAAAAGCGGCATGACGATGCGCTAAGCCACACAGTGCGCAATGGTTTTGGTATCAGCTGGCGGCAACGCTCTGGCGGATTAGCAGGGATATGCAGTACATCAGGCCATGATGGCCGGTAAAGCCATTAGTAATGTGAATGATATTGTCGTTTTAACCTTTCAAAACAACAAAAAGCAGTGCGCATCTGGGACAGGAGAAGGACACATGGCTGAGCGCTTAAAGGCTCAAGGACACCCGGCAGCAGGCCTGGTGGTCAAAAGAACAGTTTCATCAATGCTGATTAGTCTGTGCATTTTTGGCGCAGGCAGTGCCGCAGCAGCGGAAACCGCCGCCGCGACCGACGCTAAGCAGGCGGACGTCGCAGAGCAGGATAAAAAAGCCCCGGTGGACGGCACGCTGATCGTCACCGGTGAGAAATCCAACCGCTCAATCTACGACACCGGCTCCAGCGTTAAGGTCTTTGATAAAAACGCCATCGACGCACTGCCGCACGCGGTAGAAATCCGCGACATCATGCAGCAGATCCCCAATATTACCGACGTGGGTCCGGGTAACGATCTGCCGACCGTGCGCGGCCTGGACGGCTCCGGCCCGGCGACGGGTGCAGGTGCGTTTGTCACCGGTAACCGTCCGCGTATCAATATGTCCGTCGATGGCCGTTCTCTTGGCTACAACGAAATGGCCTACAGCAGCCAGTCGCTGTGGGATATGGATCGTGCCGAAGTCTTCCTTGGCCCGCAGAGCTACGTGCAGGGGCGTAATGCCATCGCAGGTGCGGTGGTCATGACCACCCGTAACCCGACCTTTGAGTGGGAGAGCGCGGTAAAAGGCGGCTGGGGCAACCAGCACAGCTCACAGATGGCGGCGATGGTCTCCGGCCCGCTGGTCGAGGATGAGCTGGCCTTCCGCGTCAGCGCCGATCGTCAGCGTCGTCTGAGCTTTGTTGATCTGGTTGACTATGAGCCGTATCCGCACAAGGTTAAAGAGATCGAAACCAACACCGCGCGTATGAAGCTGCTGTATAACCCGTCTTCCCTGCGTGAACTCAGCACCATGCTGACGTTTAACCATTTCGACAGCGTGGCACCACAGAACGAAGCGTTGAGTCCGGAAACGAATCCGAACGTGGCCCGATACGATCGTCGCCGCGCGGTGTTCCAGAGCCAGTACAACAGCACCATCTGGGATATCAGCTGGGAGCAATCCGAGCAGCTGAAACTCTCAAACAAAATGATTTATACCGACTTCAACCAGCATCGTCACCATATCGCCGATTCGCTGGGTGGCGTCAGTGCCAAAGTGGATGGTCACGAGTTCCAGACCTCGCCGCTGGTGAACTTTGCAACGGATGATAATACCTGGCGTGGTCTGGCAGGGCTGAACTTTTTCCGCGCCAGCCAGGACGAGTTTGTGAACCTCGCCTCGTTCTTCGCCGGTGGGGCCAACTTCCGGGATGAAACGCAAACTCAAGCGGCGTTCGCCGAGCTGACGTATGCCTTCAATCCACAGTGGGAGCTGACCGGCTCCAGCCGTATTGAGCGTGAGCACCGTCGCCGTTACGGTATTGGCAGTGCATCCGCCGTTGATTTTGATGAAACATACGATGTGTTCCTGCCTAAGCTGGACCTGGCCTGGCACCCGACCGAGGGCCAGACCTACGGTGCAAAAGTAGCGCGAGGTTATAACGCAGGTGGCGCGGGCGTGACCTTCGCCGCGCCGATCGTTACTTACAGTTATGGTGCGGAATACGTCTGGAACTACGAGCTGTACTCCCGTCATCATATCGACGCGGCAAACCTCGATTTGACCAGTAACATCTTCTATAACGATTACAAAGATATGCAGTTGCCATACAGTCTGGCATCGGGCTCGACGGTGATCCGTAATGCGGATAAAGTCGTCACCTATGGCGCTGAGCTGGGGGCGGTATGGAAGCCGACCTTTGACTTCGAACTGAACGGCGGCGTGGGCCTGCTGAAAACGGAAATCAAAGAGTTCAGCGGCAGCCTGAATGAGGGCAACTCTCTGCCGCGTGCCCCGGGTTACACCGCTAACCTGGGTGCCAGGTATATGCTGTTCCCGGGCTGGGAACTGAGCGGCAACGTTAAGTGGAGTGGCGCTTACTACTCCGCCTATGATAACGACAATCGCGGCCGCATATCGCCGTTCTGGACCTCAAATGCGCAGCTGGCATGGACCTTCCAGTATGGTCGCGCCACCCTGTATGCGCAGAACCTGTTTGATAACGATCACTCTACCAACATCGTCTCTAACGACCGTAACGTGCCAATCACGCTGCGCGATCGCTTAGTCGGTACCACCGTCGAATTTAACTTCTGACACACCGCGTCCGACCCCCGGGGAGCCCTGCGCTCCCCGACCTCTTTTCCGGCCAGTCCGCTGGCACCAGCCGCTAACAGGAGAACAACGTGAACGGCGATCTCATCCAACCAAGTGACTTTGAACAGCAGGAGTGGTTTATCCACCAGCAGCAGATCCCGCCGGTGCAGCATGCGCTGGCCTGGCAGCTGGATGCTGCGCTGGATCTCAACCAGCTGGAACGCGGGCTGGTGGCACTGGTTGCCGCCAACCCCTGCTTCAGCCTGCGCTACCGCTTTGACGATCGCAGCGGCCTGATTAAAACCACCGACGCCGCCGCGCTGCCGCCGGTGTCGCGTCATCCGGCCAGCAGCGTGCAGCAGGCGCTGGACGCCGTAACGCTGCAGCAGGCCAGCGCGTTCGATCTTCACCATACCTCGCCGGTGCGCTTTATGCTGTTCAGCCTGGCGTCCGGCGAAGCGATTCTGGCCGTGATTGCGCACCAGATCCTGGCGGAGCAGCTGTCGTGGGACGCGCTCAGCGCTGCGCTGTCGGCGGCGTATCAGCAGCAGCCCGCGCAGCTGAACGGCCAGGCGGCAGCGGGTTGCGACCTGGCGACCTCCGGTCAGCACGTTGCGCTGACGCTTGCAGGCGTCATCAGCCAGCCGCTGGCGCTGGCCGCCGTCGCTTCTCCGGCGGAAGCCCCGCCGGTGGCCGCTGATAACGCCGCCATCGTGACGGCAATCCTCACTGAATTCCGCGACGCGCTGGCGATGCCGCAGATGCGCGCCGAAGATGACTTCTTTGACCAGGGCGGCCACTCGCTGATTGCCACCCGGGTGATCGGCCGGCTGCTGAGCCTGCATCAGATTGAGGTGAGCATTAACGATCTGTTCAGCTACCCGACCGCGCAGGCGCTGGCTGCCCAGGCGAAACAGCACCAGCCTGCCGCCGCTGCGGCGGCCACGGCGGTAACGCCCTTTAATGAAAAGTCTGCCCCGCTGTCGCTGGCGCAGCAGTCGCTGTGGAAAATCTACGCGGCGATGGGCTATGGCGACATCTTCAACCTGCCGTTTGTGCTGCGTTTTGTGGATGAGGTCGATGAAGAGCTGCTGCATCAGGCGATGCACGATGTGCTGGTGCGTCACGCTGGGCTGCGCACGCTGTTTATGACCACCGGTGAGGGGGTGCGCCAGCGTATCGTACCGGCCGCTGAGCTGGGCAACTATCGCTGGTTCTGGCCTTCTGCCGCTGAACAAAAACCCGCAGCGGCGCTGCTGAAACAGGAAGCTGCGCATCTGTTTGATCTGGCTCACGAGCTGCCGCTGCGCCTGCGCTTTACCCGTGACGCCGCCAGCGGCGAGCAGCTGCTGTCGCTGCTGTTCCACCATATGGTGCTGGACGAATGGTCGCTCAACCTGATGATGGACGATCTGCAGCAGGCCTACCAGGCACGTGCCGCTGACCGTCTGCCGCAGTGGCAGGAAGCGGCAATCCCGTTCCATGAGTTTGCCATCGGCCAGCATCAGTCGGGCCTTGGCCAGCAGCATCTGAACTACTGGCTGGATACCCTGCGCGGCGTGCCGCTGGGTAAACCGATCTTCTCCGGCCAGGCGGCAGACAGCCAGATCATTGATACCACTACCGATCTCTCTGGCAGCAACCTGGAATTCACCCTGCCGTCGGAGGTGACCGCCGGCCTGTATGCGCTGAGCAAGCGCCACAGCGCCTCGCTGTTTAACGTGGTCTATGCCGGTATCGCCAGCACGCTGCACTTCCTCGGCGGACCGGCGGATATGGTCATCGGAACCTCGGCTTCCGGGCGTAACGACGCACGCTACTTTGACACGGTGGGCTACTTCACCACCGTGGTAGCGCACCGGCTGCGCTTTGACCGTGCGCCAACGCTGGCCGCGCTGGTAGCCCAGGTGAAAAGCACCATCAACGACTCAATGCCGCACACCGATGTGCCGATCGACATGGTGGAAGAGGCGCTGCTGGGTGAGGGTGCCCGCGAGGATGCGCATATGTTTGAGGCGTTTATCCAGATCCATTCGCGCATCAAGTTGAACGGTGCCTTCACGCTGCCGGACGGCCGGCAGATTGCCTGGCGCCAGGTGGACGGCGAGAAGAGCGAGTCGATCCTCGGCCTGCAGTTTGAGATCATGGAAGAGTGGGAGGCCGGTGAAAAATCGCTGCGTCTGATGATGACTTACCGCAGTGACCACTACACGGCGGCTCAGGCGGAGAAAATCACCGCCACCACCCAGGCACTGCTGGGGCTGTTCTCACGCCCTTCGGCCAGCGATCCGCTGCTGGCCAGCTTGCGCGCGGAGCTCGCGCTGTAAACTGACAACGTACGGGGCACCCGCCCCGTCCTTTTTTCTGACCGGAGGCGCTGCCCGATCGCTCTTATCGCGCGGTGCTTTTGGCCCACTCTGCCTGCCTCTTTCTCTCTCCCCGTCGGCCTGACTGCTTGTGTACGTAAAAACCTGTTTATCTGATACTCACCTGCTGCCCCTGCTGTGCTCCTGTCCGTTAGCCTGCCCGGTTTTCGTCCCACCGCCTGCGCATTAAGCCAACCCGTTAAACGCTGCACTAATGTTATTACCGCAAGACAACCTGAAAAAAGTAATGGATTTTAGTCCATATTTTAATGCGATATTTTATTTTAAATAAAATGCCATTATGTATTTTAAATCTCGCGACATTTTTAGTTTATAGAAATGCAAGTGGGAATGGGTAAAATTTGTTGTGACACACCCTGCAATAACCTACTGATTGATTTAGGTTGTCATGGCGATAATCTTTTTTTGTTTTACAGGGAATACCTGCAATCAACAAACTTCACTGCATTCAATTTTATTTAATTTAAGGGGTGGAGCCTGAGAAGAGTAAATTCGGCGTTAAGGTTTTTTTAATTGACAGAAATAATAATCCTTACTTCTGTAGTAAGCCCGTCTGAATATTTTCATAGAAAACGGCAGCCAGAGAAGGCGGGCTGTTGGTTTTTATTCGATAATAAGGAATGGCAGTGATGAACAAGAAAAAATTCAAATTGAATGCATTAACCGTATCGGTAATGGTTTGCTTTAGCGGTGCGGTGCTGGCAAACACCGTACCTTATACTAAAGATACGGTTAAGCTGAGCAATAACGTGCAGGGAGAGTATAGCGGTGGCAGTATGGTGGCCATCGGGGGTAATAACCTGGTGTCCGAGAGTACTATGGCTCCGGGCGACAATTGGTTGGCGATAAACCCTGATACTGCCGGCTTCAAAGCGCTGGTCGAAAGCAGTGGTTACACAGGTTATCTGGATCTGACTCATCCTACTCTTGCTGGCGATGTGAATTATCCGCTGGATGAAACTTACCAGCGGGCGATGCATGGAGAACGTCTGGTACATGCGGTTGGTGCGGATAAAACGGCGGTACCGGTCGGCGTAGTTCATGGGCTGAAAATGGGCAACACCGATGCTCGTTACCAGAAGACCCAGACGGTGACCCTGTATCAGCGTGATGCCAGCGGTATCATTCAATATCAGAAAGATGCTGACGGGAAATTTAGCCTTGATACCAAAGGTAACAAAATCCCGCTGACGGTCAGTAAAACACTGATACTGGACCAAAACCCCGATGTCGTTATCCATCCTGTAGCACAGGGTGGTGGTGAGTTTGGTCTGCAGGATGCCAGGATTTATTCGCAGGTGAAAAGCGTAAACAGCACCGTTGGTGCGGTAGATGTACGGGGTAATCTGCAGGAAAATACGATTAACGATCGTGCGCGGGATGTGCTGACGATTAAAAATAGCCTGATCGATAATACGCTGAATAGCGATGCGGAGCGGCTGGGTGCATCCGGCTCCGGTAAGGAAAATAACGGCCATAAATTTAGCGATGAGCACGACTACTCGAAACGTCCTTTTGCCACCGGGCTGAGCATTATTAGCAACAGCGTGGACTACGGTGTGGATAGCGCCGGCAAGGTTATTGCCGGGAAACAGGTACTGACTCATCAGGTCGCCACAGTGCCCAATATTATACTGGATAACACCCAGGTTATCGCACAGAACCTGGCTGCCGTTCGTAGTGATAACCACGACAGGGGGCCAGGCTATAAAAACGACGGCAGCTATCGATACGATGCCGACAAAAATTCCACCGCGGTCTTTATCAGCGGTTCCGGACTTTTTGCCTCGGTTAAAAATAACTCGGTGCTGACCGGTGGCGTGAATAATGCCGGCTATGCACTGAAAATTAACGGCCATGCTAACCGGGTAGACGTCAACAGCTCGACCCTGAACGGTGATGTGCAGGTGTTACACGACGGCTATCAGCCGGTGATCAACGTGACCGTGCAAAAGGATGCCAAAACGGGCGAGTATACGGCTACCGGAGCCTCTGTGGCCGGTGCGTCGCCGCTGGACCGCACCCATAACGGTACCGCGCTGAATATCACCAATAACAGCGTGGTGAACGGCAATATCTATGCCGGCGGCGATACCGCTTACGCGGTGCAACTCACCGATGTGACCGATCCGAAGGCGGTGGTAATCCTTACTCCGCAGGAGGTCAGCGGCTCTCCGAGCGCGAACGGTATCTATAACAACGCGATCAACAGCATCAACCAGACGCTAATCACCAATAGCGGAAATGCCTGGACGCCAGTGAGCGTGGCACTGGATCACAGCACGCTGAATGGCAGCGTCAGCGGCATTACCCGCGTCGCTCAGCCGGATGGCAGCGCGGTGATCTCGATGAATCCCGATCTCAGCGTGAAAAATGGCGCGGTATGGAACGCGGCGGCAACCGGCAAGGGCGGCCTGGTGCAGAGCCACGTGCACGACCTGAACCTGTCCGGCTCGACGCTGAACCTGGTCAACCTGGATGAACGCACCGCCACGCTGGGCGATCGCGGACGTTATCAGGATCTGAGCAGCGCGCGCGTGACCGTGCACGGCAACCTGACCCAGGATAAAGACGCCAAAGGCCAGTATCAGGGTTCTGTCATCAATATCGGTAAAGCGGTGGTCGATCCGTTGATCAACCTTGGCGGTGACTATGTCTGGGGCTCGATGCAGGTGCGCGGTACGGCGCAGGGTAACTACCAGCTGCGCGTTGCCAGCTCGGGCGTTGAGCCACATGCGCTGAATGGCCTGGTGGCGAGCCCGGGTGAAACCAGTCCGCACAGCTTCGTTAACTACCTGGAGAAAGGCAGCGATGCCCACTTCACCGGCAGAACCGAACTGGGTGCCTGGCAGTATGCGGCAGCGGATGTCAGCAACGATACCGTGCACGGCGAACGTAACGTGTACTTTAAAAAAACCGGTGAGCTGTCGAACAGCGCGGCCACCGCGCTAAGCATGGCGGCGTCACAGGTTAACGTTGCCGAGCAGGAGAGCGATGCGCTGAACCAGCATTTCAACGCGTCACGCCACGCCAGGGATGAAGGTGGCGTGTGGGTCAGCTATTTCGGCGGCAAGTCTGATAATAAAACCAACGCCGGTGCCGCTTACGATGTGCGGACCAACGGTGTGATGGTCGGTGTCGATAACCTGTTTGACGCCAAAGGCGGCGGCAGTTGGCTGGGCGGCCTGGCATTCTCATCTGCCCGTTCAGACGTTAAGGTGATGAACAGCAGCGGCGATCTCGACAGCTACGGTGCGCAGTTCTACCTGTCACGTCGTTTTGAGAACGGTGTTTTTGTTGATACCGCGGCGCAGTTCACCCACTTCAGCAACAGCGGCGACGCCCACATGCTTGACGGCCAGCGTTCCCGTTCAGACTTCTCCACCAACGGCTACGGCCTGGGGATGAAGATCGGTTATGCCTGGCAGTACGAAGGCTTCTTTGCTGACCCGTACATCAAAGCAACCGGACGTACCTTTGACGGCATGCACTACACCATGAATAACGGCATGGTGGTGAAAGGGGACGACTATAAGTCACTGCAGGGCGAAATCGGTGCCGATGTGGGCTACACGTTTGAAATTCAGCAGGGCTACGTTAAACCCTATCTGCACCTGGCGGCGATCAACGAGTTTGCTGACAGCAATGAGATGAAAATCAACAACCATACCTTCAACAACAGCATTGATAACGCGGCCTTCCAGATTGGGACCGGGGCTGAAGTTAAGCTGATGCAAAACGTCGGCGGCTACGCCAGCTTCACCTATACCAAGGGCAATGATATTGAGCGCCCATGGCAGGCTAACGTTGGCGTCAATTACTCCTGGTAATGAAAACGCCCCCGCGCTCTTCAGACTGCGGGGGCCTTTCTATCCGCAGGGAGGGCGAGACACTTATCAGGGATGGAGAACGATGAATGATGCCGGTAAGACCCCTTCTGTTGCCAAACCTGGCAGAATCGCCAAAGTGGTGCAGCAACGTAACCATGAAGGTAGCCGTATTCCTGCCGAACTGGCCAGGTATGCCGGCCAGCCCTTATATATGCTGATCGCCTTGTGGTGCTGGAAGCAGAAAAGGTGGGTGGATCATAAAACTATTTCATCCGTGTTTGAGATCACCGAGCGACGCGCGTCATTTCAGGTTTCCTATCTGACGCAAAAAAGCGATCGCATTCAGCTGCAGGTGAGAAAGGTCAAATCTGAAGGGGCGCAACGGATCTCTCGGGAAATATGGGTACAACGTGTGAAATGGCGCTAGCATCGTCGGGTAACGTCACAGGCAGCGTGAACGCTGCCTGCTCCATCATCAGGCAACCGCTTAAGCCGGTTGCCTTTTTATTGTCAGGCACGGGCAGACGTAGATCAGCGTAGCAAACAGGCACAGGCTGTAGCCCAGCAGTTCGCTGCCCTCTTCAGCCATGTTTTTTACCGTGCGGTTGTAGCCGTCCAGCATCAGGGTCTGCCATAGCTCATGCATGCCGAAAAAGCGTGAAAACACCAGAATCGTCAGCATACCTGCCGACATCATGCCCCAGCCGGGAGCGCGCATAAAGTCAGCCAGCCCGGCGATCAGCAGACGCGGCTGGCGGCACGCCAGCAGCAGGCTGACCAGGGTCAGGGTCAGCGCAAACCAGAACCAGCTGCCGTGGTGCAGCAGATCGAACAGGAAATCCAGCTCGCGGATCAGCATACAGCCGAAGAAGCCGGCCACCAGCAGCAGCAGCGGGCGTTCGGCCGGCAGACGCCTGGCGCGGCGATAAAACAGCAGGGCGATGACCGCGAGGATCAGCTCCTGGGTGATTTCGGTAAATGAGGTTTCATGCAGCGCGTTGTGCATCCACACCACATCGATAAATACCAGCCCCATCATCGCGCTAAGAAAGGCGGAAAAGGCCAGAAAGGTGAGGGTGGTGTTTCTGATAATTTTCAAATCGGTCGACATAATTTTCCCCGTTACGCTGGCAAAACGGGGGAGTGTAGGCAATTGAGCGCTCAATTCCTCGCATTCTATGCCCTGCCACCGGCAACCGCACAAAATGCGAGTTAAGGCGTTTTTATTGTCGCTTTTCGTCGCTTATTCGCCGATTTTGTGCGCAAGCTGGCGATATTTTTCGGCCTGACGGTCGAACCACGCCGGCGGCACGTTGTAGGGTGGCTGGCTGAGCCGTGCGATACCCTGCTCAACGATCTGCGATGCCTGGTTAAACAGCTGGCGATCGCCCTTGGTCAGCAGGGCAATTTGCAGACGCTTTTCCACCAGATAAATGCGCGCGAAGTGGGGATCGAAATCGATAATCGCGCGGGTATTGTCAATAATATCCGCCAGTTTAATGGTCTGTGCCGCCGGTGAAGCGTGTGCGGTGTGTTCAAAATGTGCGACTTTGCGCGCCGTGCGGTTCTGGCCGGGCCTGTCGCCGCTGTTGGTCAGCTCGGCGACCAGAGCGGCCACCCGCTCGCCAAAATGGCTGCTAAGATCGCCCCCGGTGCTGGTGGTATCCTCTACCGTGTCGTGCAGCCAGGCCGCGGCCAGCATCTGCTCATCATCGCTGACGCTGCGCACCAGTTCGACTACCGCCGCCGGATGAACGATATAGGGTTCATCGGTATATTTGCGCCGCTGCCCCGCATCCGCATGGGCTTTGCTGGCGTAGCGCCGCGCGCGTTCTTCCAGTGATTGCATGGTTTTCTCCCCTGAAATAAAATTGCTTGCAATTGTATCGTGCACTATTTATATTTTCTCTCATGACTACAGATAAAGATGACAAACAACCGGCAGATGCGCCACTGTTGCTCGACCAGCAGCTGTGCTTCGCGCTCTATTCGGCCAACCTGGCGCTGCACAAGCTGTACCGGCAACTGCTGGCTCCGCTGGAGATCACCTATCCGCAGTACCTGGTGATGATGGTGCTGTGGCAGCAGGATGACGTAACGGTTTCGCAGATTGGCGAGCGTCTTTTTCTCGATTCTGCCACGCTGACCCCGCTGTTAAAACGACTGGAAAGCGCCGGCCTGCTGCTGCGGCAGCGTTCGCGTCAGGATGAACGTCAGGTGGCAGTGACGCTGACCGACGCCGGGCGCGGCCTGCGGGATAAGGCATTATCGATTCCGGATTCGGTACGCTGCGCGTCAGCCTGCGATCTGGAACAGCTGCAGTCGCTGAAGGGCCAGCTGGAATCGCTGCGCGATAATCTGCAGGGTTAATGAGGCAGCGGGTTATCCCGCTGCCTGCAACAGAGACAGGTTTTGTTATTTATGTAGTGCGCGATTTAATCGCAAAATATATTCCTGGTTCACTTACAGAGGGCTATACCATGTCATTAGAAAAAGTCGTTTACCGTGCAAAAGCGAAAGCCACCGGCGGCCGTGATGGCCGTGCCACTTCGTCCGACGGCGTACTGGACGTCAAACTGGGCGTGCCGAAAGAGATGGGCGGTCTGGGCGGCGAAGTGACCAACCCGGAGCAGCTGTTTGCCGCCGGTTACTCGGCCTGCTTCCTGGGCGCGATGAAGTTTGTCGCCGGTCGCGACAGGATTGCCATGCCTAAAGAGGCATTTATCGAAGGTCAGGTCGGCATTGGTCCGATCCCTACCGGCTTTGGCATTGAGGCGCAGCTGGATATCCACCTGCCGGGAATGGATGAGGCCGAGGCTCAGCGTCTGGTTGATGCAGCGCATATCGTCTGCCCGTACTCCAACGCCACCCGCGGCAATATCGACGTCACGCTGAACATCCTGCGCTGACACCGCGAACGCCCGCCCCAGCCCCGGCGGCGGGCCGCCGGCTCATCCTGCCCTGAGGATACCGGCGTACCCGCCAGCGCTGCCGGGTTGCCTTCAGCAAAGGCTGCGGATTCAGCGTACCCGCCTTTGCCGCCGCGACTGGCCCGTTCACCGACCCCGGGCGGGCTGTCCCCCGTCCGGGGCGGATTACCGCTGGCGTGACCATGAACGGAAAATATCGTCTTTTTTGCGAAATCCTGACTTTTTAAAATGTTTTTACAGCCTTTGACAGACTAATTTCCGCCGCTGTGCTTAACTGGCGCCCTGCTTTCAGGAAACACCCCCACTTTCGTCATCAGAACACTCTGGTAATCGACGGCCTTGCGGATAATCGGCTCTCCGGTCGAACTCTGAAGCGGCATCAGGGTCTGACTAGCGTTTAGATCGTGTTTGGGTTTTGTTCAGATTACGCCAGGATTATGCTCGCATGAATTTTATAAAGTCTCTTAGCCAGCAGAAGGTCTGTCTGCTGCTGGCCTTCTATATTGGTATTTTGCTCAACCTGCCGGTTTTTTACCGTCGTTTTGAACCCTATCTTGCTGAATTTAAAGCCATGCAGTGGCTGTCGGCGCTGGCCGAAGTGCTGGCGGCAACCCTGCTGACCTTCGTGCTGCTGCGCGTGCTGTCGCTGGGCGGGCGCTGGTTCTACCGGCTGACCGCCAGCGTACTGGTGCTGGTCTCGGTCTCGGCCAGCTACTACATCGCCAACTTTAACGTGGTGATCGGCTACGGCATCGTCGCCTCGGTGATGACCACCGACGTCGATCTGTCGAAAGAGGTGATCGGTCTGCACTTCGTGCTGTGGATGGTGCTGGGCAGCGTGCTGCCGCTGCCGCTGCTGTGGCTCAACCCGCAGCAGATGACGCTGCTGGCACAGCTGAAAACCCGCGGCCAGCGGCTGAAACCGCTGCTGACCCTGCTGCTGGCGGTGGCGCTGGTCTGGCTGCCGATCCGCTACTTTGACCGCACACAAAGCGACAACGAGAAGCTGACCAACGTCGACCTGCCCAGCTACGGCGGAGTGGTGGCGCACTCTTACCTGCCGTCTAACTGGCTGTCGGCGCTCGGGCTGTTCGCTTACACCACCTATGACGAGAAGATGCACGGCGAGTCGCTGTTCGACCCGGCGAAAAACTTTACCTATCAGGCCCCGGCCGGGATTGATGATACCTACGTGGTGTTTGTGATCGGTGAAACCACCCGCTGGGACCATATGGGCCTGCTGGGCTACGACCGTGATACCACGCCGAAGATGGCGCGGGAGAAAAACCTGGTGGCGTTCCGCGGCGAGTCCTGCGACACCGCCACCAAGCTGTCGCTGCGCTGCATGTTTGTGCGCGAAGGCGGCACCATGGATAACCCGGGCCGCACGCTGAAGGAGCAGAACGTGTTTGCGGTACTGAAAGAGCTGGGCTTCAGCTCGGAGCTGTTCGCCATGCAGAGCGAGGTGTGGTTCTACAACAACACCGACGCCGACAGCTATTCGTTCCGCGAACAGATTGGCTCCGAAAAGCGCAACCAGGGTAAATCGGTTGACGATATGCTGCTGGTGCCGGAGCTGAAGGCCTCGGTCGACCGGCACCCGCAGGGTAAACACCTGGTGGTGCTGCACACCAAAGGCTCGCACTACCTCTACTCCCAGCGCTATCCGCGCGAGTTCGCCCGCTACCAGCCTGAGTGCATGGGCGTGGACGATACCTGCAGCAAAGCGATGCTGATTAACGCCTTCGATAACTCGGTGCTATATACCGACTCGGTGCTCGACAGCGTGTTTGACCAGCTGCGCGATAAGAAAGCCATCGTGTTCTACGCCGCCGACCACGGTGAGTCAATCAGTGAGAATATGCACCTGCACGGCACGCCGCGGCAGATGGCGCCGCCGGAGCAGTTCCGCGTGCCGATGATCGTCTGGGCCTCCGACAGCTGGCTGGCCGAGCCGACGAACCAGCAGGCGTTCGATCGCCTGCGGGCGCAGCAGCGCGCCGGGGCCACGCACCGCCACGTCGAGCTGTATGACACCATTCTGGGTTGCCTGGGTTACACCTCGCCAAACGGCGGCATTAATCCGGCCAACAACTGGTGTGCCGATCCGCAGGCGAAAGCCGCCCCCGCGAAGCCCTGATCTCCGTATGACCCCGGCCCTGACGGGCCGGGTCCTTCCCTGGTAAGCCGCGATCCCCTGCGATCGGTCATCACCGTAGATTATGCTGCATGCCGGTATCTCCTTTGCCCTGCTTCCCCGCGCGTGGCGCACTGATTTACCGCGTAAAAGTGGCAACCCGCCAGTAATCAGTCACTTATTTCGCATCGCGTATTACTCTGCTCAATGTTGCGTTGTATATATGAAAATACAGCGAATGTTGCAGCATTTTTATCTATAAGTTAGCCATATGGACAACTTTATCGCGCCATAACGCACCACATAGAGATTAATTTTGGCGTTTTTTCGCAATGAAACTGACTGGTTTGTCGCTAAATATCCAGCATGAAATAGCGTTTATTTTAATATCTTAAAACGGTAACGCTAAAAATGTGCTCGAATTGTTTTTTTTATCGTTGCTTGCAGTGACTCACACTCTGCGTAAATACCCTTCGTTTGTATTGACGTTACCTGCAACAGTTGCCAAATTGGAGCCTCACTACAAAAGGTAAGGGAATGTAATTCCGACTAATCCTGGTGACGCCGCAAGGCACCACGCACAGATCACTCAAAAAAAACGATCGGCGTACAGCAAACAACAACACAACATCACATGACTACTGGAGCACACGAATGACCCACTCCGCCAAAAAATCCGCCATGCTAAAGGTCGGCCTTAGCGCCATTGCGCTGCTGATCACCGCTGGCGTGCAGGCCAAAACGCTGGTGTACTGTTCTGAAGGTTCGCCGGAGGGTTTTAACCCGCAGCTGTTTACCTCGGGCACCACCTATGACGCCAGCTCGGTGCCGATCTATAACCGCCTGCTGGAGTTCAAGACCGGCACCACCGAACTGGTTCCGGGCCTGGCGGAGAAGTGGGACGTCAGTGAAGACGGTAAAACCTACACCTTCCACCTGCGTAAAGGCGTGAAGTGGCAGACCACCAAAGATTTTAAGCCAACCCGCGAGTTTAACGCCGATGACGTGGTGTTCTCGTTTGAGCGCCAGCTGGATAAAAACAACAAGTATCACAACGTCTCCGGCGGCAGCTACGAGTACTTCGAAGGCATGGATATGCCGAAGCTGATCGACAAAATTGAGAAGGTGGACGATCACACCGTTCGCTTTGTGCTGACCCGCCCGGAAGCGCCGTTCCTCGCCGATCTGGGCATGGACTTCGCTTCAATCCTCTCCGCCGAATATGCCGACAACATGCTGAAAGCCGGCACCCAGGACAAACTTGACCTGAACCCGGTCGGTACCGGCCCGTTCCAGCTGCTGCAGTACCAGAAAGACTCCCGCATTCTGTATAAGGCCAACCCGGACTACTGGGGCAGCAAGCCGAAGATTGACCGCCTGGTGTTCTCGATCACCCCGGACGCCTCGGTGCGCTATGCCAAAATGCAGAAGGGCGAGTGCCAGGTGATGCCGTACCCGAACCCGGCCGATATCGCGCGCATGAAGGAAGATAAGAACATCAACCTGATGCAGATGCCGGGCCTGAACGTCGGTTACGTCTCGTTCAACACCGAGAAGAAGCCGCTGGACGAGGTTAAGGTGCGCCAGGCGCTGACGCTGGCCGTTAACAAGCAGGCGATTATCGACGCGGTTTACCAGGGCGCGGGCCAGGCAGCGAAAAACCTGATCCCACCGACCATGTGGGGCTACAACGACAGCGTTAAGGACTACAGCTACGACGTCGAAAAAGCCAAAGCGCTGCTGAAAGAAGCGGGCAAGGCGGACGGTTTCGCCATCGACCTGTGGGCGATGCCGGTACAGCGTCCGTATAACCCGAACGCGCGCCGCATGGCCGAGATGATCCAGAGCGACTGGGCGAAAATCGGCGTGAAGGCCAAAATCGTCACCTATGAGTGGGGCGAGTACCTGAAACGCGCCAAAGCCGGTGAGCACCAGACGGTAATGATGGGCTGGACCGGCGACAACGGGGACCCGGACAACTTCTTCGCGACCCTGTTCAGCTGCGCCGCGGCAAAAGACGGCTCCAACTATTCACGCTGGTGCTACAAACCGTTTGAAGACCTGATCCAGCCGGCGCGTGCCGAAGCCGATCACAACAAGCGCATTGAGTACTACAAGCAGGCGCAGGTGGTGATGCACGACCAGGCGCCGGCGCTGATCGTTGCCCACTCCACCGTCTATGAGCCGGTCAGCAAAAAAGTGTCTGGCTACGTAGTCGATCCACTGGGCAAACACCACTTCGATAACGTGGACATCCAGGAGTAATGCTCAGGGCCGGTGAGAACCGGTCCTGAGGACTTTCTGCCGGGGCCGCCGCGTGGCCCCTTTGCCCGGAAGCAAAACCAGGTCGTCAAGGCGCAGTCCGCTGCGTCGCGGAGGCGTTCACGCCGCCGCAGGATGTGAGCAATAATAATCCCGTTGGCTACGGTCGGCGGGAACACAAGAGAATCCGGATTATGCTGCAGTTCATACTCCGACGTCTGGGACTTGTCATCCCAACGTTTATTGGTATCACCCTGTTAACCTTTGCGTTTGTCCACATGATCCCCGGTGACCCGGTGATGATTATGGTCGGCGAACGCGGGATCTCCCCTGAACGTCACGCCGAACTGATGGCCCAGCTGGGGCTGGATAAGCCGCTGTGGCAGCAGTACATCACCTATATTAACGGCGTGCTGCACGGCGATTTAGGCCTGTCGCTGAAAAGCCGCGTGCCGGTGTGGGACGAGTTCGTACCGCGCTTTAAGGCCACGCTGGAGCTGGGCGTCTGCGCGATGCTGTTTGCTATCGCCGTCGGTATCCCGGTAGGCGTGCTGGCGGCGGTCAAACGCGGTTCCATTTTCGATCACACCGCCGTCGGCATCTCGCTGACCGGCTATTCGATGCCGATCTTCTGGTGGGGCATGATGCTGATCATGCTGGTCTCGGTGCAGCTGAACCTGACGCCGGTCTCCGGCCGCATCGGCGATACCGTGTTTCTTGATGACAGCCAGCCGCTGACCGGCTTTATGCTGATCGATACCCTGATCTGGGGCGAGCCGGGCGACTTCGAAGACGCGGTGATGCATATGATCCTGCCCGCCATCGTGCTCGGCACCATCCCGCTGGCGGTGATCGTGCGTATGACCCGCTCTTCGATGCTGGAAGTGCTCAGCGAAGACTACATCCGCACCGCGCGCGCCAAAGGGCTGACGCCGCTGCGGGTGATCGTGGTGCACGGGCTGCGTAACGCCATGCTGCCGGTGGTCACGGTGATTGGTCTGCAGGTGGGTACGCTGCTGGCCGGGGCGATCCTCACCGAAACCATCTTCTCGTGGCCGGGCCTTGGCCGCTGGCTGATCGACGCGCTGCAACGCCGCGACTATCCGGTGGTGCAGGGCGGCGTGCTGATGGTGGCCACGCTGATTATCCTCGTCAACCTGCTGGTTGATCTGCTTTACGGCGTGGTTAACCCGCGCATTCGCCACAGAAAATAGGGGGCCATATGTCTGTGATCAATTCGGGCAGCGCCGCTGCTGCCCCCAAGCCGATGACCCCGTTACAGGAATTCTGGCACTACTTTAAGCGTAATAAAGGCGCGGTGATCGGCCTGGTGTACGTGGTTCTGATGATGTTAATCGCCATTTTTGCCAACGTGCTGGCACCGCACGCGCCGTCCGAGCAGTTCCGCCAGGCGCTGCTGCAGCCGCCGGTGTGGCATGAAAACGGCAGCTGGCAGTTCCTGCTGGGCACCGATGACGTCGGCCGCGACGTGCTGTCGCGCCTGATGTATGGCGCGCGGCTGTCGCTGCTGGTCGGCTGCCTGGTGGTGGTGCTGTCGCTGGTGATGGGCGTGGTGTTTGGCCTGCTGGCCGGCTACGTCGGCGGGGCGGTTGACGCGGCGATTATGCGTTTAGTCGACATTATGCTGGCGCTGCCGAGCCTGCTGCTGGCGCTGGTGCTGGTGGCGATTTTCGGCCCGTCGATCGTTAACGCCTCGCTGGCGCTGACCTTTGTCGCCCTGCCGCACTACATCCGCCTGACCCGCGCCGCGGTGCTGGTGGAGACCACCCGCGACTACGTCACCGCCTCGCGCGTGGCCGGGGCCGGGCCGCTGCGGCAGATGTTTATCAATATCTTACCTAACTGCCTGGCACCGCTGATCGTGCAGGCGTCATTGGGCTTCTCCAACGCGATCCTCGATATGGCCGCGCTGGGTTTCCTGGGAATGGGCGCACAGCCGCCGACGCCGGAGTGGGGCACCATGCTCTCCGACGTATTGCAGTACGCGCAGAGCGCCTGGTGGGTGGTGACCTTCCCTGGCGTGGCGATACTGCTGACGGTACTGGCGTTTAACCTGATGGGCGACGGATTACGCGACGCTCTCGACCCGAAACTCAAACAGTAGGCAGCGCGATGGCACTCTTAACAGTAAACCAACTTTCGGTGCACTTCGGTGACGAAAAGGCACCCTTCCGCGCCGTCGACCGCATCAGCTATCAGGTTGAGCAGGGGCAGGTGGTCGGCATCGTCGGCGAGTCCGGCTCCGGTAAATCGGTCAGCTCGCTGGCGATCATGGGCCTGATTGACTATCCCGGCCGGGTGATGGCCGAGCAGCTGGTGTTTAACCAGCGCGATCTGCAGCGCATCTCCGAAAAAGAGCGCCGCCAGCTGGTCGGCTCGGAAGTGGCGATGATTTTCCAGGACCCGATGACCAGCCTCAACCCCTGTTACACCGTCGGCTTCCAGATTATGGAAGCGATCAAGGTGCACCAGGGCGGCAACCGCCGCACCCGGCGTCAGCGGGCGATTGATCTGCTGACCCAGGTGGGCATTCCCGATCCGGCCTCGCGGCTGGACGTTTACCCGCACCAGCTCTCCGGCGGCATGAGCCAGCGCGTGATGATCGCCATGGCCATCGCCTGCCGGCCGAAGCTGCTGATTGCCGATGAGCCGACCACCGCGCTCGACGTGACCATCCAGGCGCAGATCATCGAGCTGCTGCTGGATCTGCAGCGTCAGGAGAATATGGCGCTGATCCTGATCACCCACGATCTGGCGCTGGTGGCCGAGGCCGCACAGCACATCATCGTGATGTACGCCGGGCAGGTGGTGGAAACCGGGCCGGCGGCGCAGCTGTTTAAGGCACCGCGGCACCCGTACACCCAGGCGCTGCTGCGCGCGCTGCCGGAGTTCTCCAGCGACAAAGCGCGGCTGGCGTCCCTGCCGGGCGTGGTGCCGGGCAAATATGACCGCCCCGACGGCTGCCTGCTGAACCCGCGCTGCCCGTACGCCACCCAACGCTGTCGTACCGAAGAGCCGGCCATGCATGAACGGGCCGGACGTTATGCGAAATGCCATTTCCCACTGGATGACGCCGGGAGACCCGTCTATGAAGCCTGAAAATCTCAATCCGGCGCTGCTGATGCAGGCGATCGACCTGAAAAAACACTACCCGGTGAAAAAGGGCCTGTTCGGCCAGGAGCGGCTGGTCAAGGCGCTGGACGGCGTCTCGTTTAACCTGGAACGCGGCAAAACGCTGGCGGTGGTCGGCGAGTCCGGCTGCGGAAAGTCGACGCTGGGCCGTCTGCTGACCATGATTGAAACGCCCACCGAGGGCCAGCTCTATTACCAGGGCCAGGATCTGCTGCAGCCCGACCCTAAAGCACAGCAGCTGCGCCGGCAGAAAATTCAGATCGTCTTCCAGAACCCTTATGGTTCACTGAACCCGCGTAAGAAAGTCAGCCAGATTCTGGAAGAGCCGCTGATGATTAACACCACGCTGAGCCGGGCGGAACGCCGCGAGAAAACGCTGGAGATGATGGCGAAGGTCGGGCTGAAAACCGAACACTATGACCGCTATCCGCATATGTTCTCCGGCGGTCAGCGCCAGCGTATCGCCATTGCCCGCGGGCTGATGCTGGACCCGGACGTGCTGATCGCCGATGAGCCGGTGTCGGCGCTGGACGTGTCGGTGCGTGCCCAGGTGCTGAACCTGATGATGGATCTGCAGCAGGAGCTGGGCCTCTCTTACGTGTTTATCTCCCACGATCTGTCGGTGGTCGAGCACATTGCTGATGAAGTGATGGTGATGTATCTCGGCCGTTGCGTGGAGCAGGGCAGTAAGGAGGCGATTTTCGCCAACCCGCGCCATCCCTATACCCAGGCGCTGCTCTCTGCGACGCCGCGCCTCAACCCTGACGATCGGCGCGAGCGTATTAAGCTGACCGGCGAGCTGCCCAGCCCGCTGAATCCGCCGCCGGGCTGCGCGTTTAACGCCCGCTGCCGCCGGCGGATGAGCAGCTGCACCCAGCTGCAGCCGCAGCTGAAACGTTTTGGTGAACAGCAGGTGGCCTGTTTTGCCGTTGAGCAGGATGAGGCAACGCTGCCGACGCCGTAAGGTTCGGCTAAGGGGACAGGGAGGTCGCCTTAGCTGAAATTTTCATTAACGCTAGCGAAATAACGGTAATGTGAAAATTAACCGTAAGATATTTCGAAAGTCTAAGATTCCCCTCACGTAATTAATAAACTCCAACCGATAATTACACAGATGATAAATAACATCTGCAATGAATAATTTCACTTAGTGTCGTTCATTTCATTGACAAAAATAATGTGAATATGCCATCAGAACTCTCTTAACTCTTTATTAGAGTGTGTTATATTGCGAAAAATCCACAACCTGCGCGATCATTCTCATGAAAAGCTATGATGACTTGCAGCGTTTTAAAGAAAAAACGCAAACGGACCATATTGAGTTCAAAGACATGTCGGAGCAGTCGCTTAATTCAGATACCACTAACTGGGCGATAATCAAACAGTTACTGAATGATGACGCAGGTTCGGTGCTGGAAAAAAGCCAGCGTATCGACGTCGCGGCACCGCAGCCGATCGATCCTTCTTCGTTTGCGCCCCCGCCTGCGCCGGTGGCCGCCGCACCCGCTAAACCGGCGGTGCAGTCCTTTGCCACCACCACGGCGGCCAGCGGCGGTTCGCTGCTCGACAGCATCTCTTCATCGCTGAAATCAGCCGCCGCCGCCGCCGCTGCGCCGGTTACTGCGCCACCCGCATTGGCTTCCGCCGCGCATGCCCAGCATCCGGGCTTAACCCCGGCGGAAACGGCGGCGGAGTCGGCGGCGCTGCGCCCGGCGCCGGTGGCACAGATCACTTCGGCGGCGGGCAGTTCGCTGTTTGAACAGCTGGCGGCACAGACGCCGCCGCGCGCCGCCGCATCGGTGACGCCGCTGCAGGCGTCCGTAGCGGTTGCCGCGCCTGCTCAGGCCCCGGCCACGACGTTGAGCGTATCGGCCACCGCGCCGGTTGAGCCGCACAGTGCACCACCACAGCAGCAGAGCACGCCGCTTATCGCACAGCTACAGCAGCAGAGCACGCCGCAGTCTGTGCCATCGCAGCAGCCTGTGGCACCGCTCAGCAGCGTCTCTGCCAGCGTGCCACCCTCGCCGCACGGGCTGTTCCCGCCGGCCGCCGCCCAGCCGACAGCGGCTCCGGCAACGGGCTGGGTGCAGAGCACCGCCGATGCGCGGGAAGCGGCCACCCCTCCGGCGTGGAACGTCCCGCCGCAGAGCGGTAGCGCGGATATCCACTATAAGCAGTTATTTGGTTCCGCCGGTGCCGCTGCCCGCGCGGTATCCAAAGAGAGTTTATTACAACCCCTGTTGGAGAAAATTGCCTCATGCCGTTAGTCTGCGTCTGTTCCCCTAAAGGCGGTGTGGGTAAAACCACTATGGCAGCCAACCTTGCCCATGCGCTGGCGCGCGGGGGCAGCAAAGTGCTGGCAATTGATTTCGACGTGCAGAACGCGCTGCGCCTGCACTTTGGCGTGCCGCTGTCCGACGGGCGGGGCTATGTGGCGAAGTCGTCAGAGGCCTCTGACTGGAGTCAGTCGATCCTGACCACCGGCGGCAATATCTTCGTACTGCCTTACGGCGACGTCAGCGAAGATCAGCGAATGGAGTTTGAAAATAATCTCTCCCACGATCCCAACTTCCTCGTCCGTGGGCTGAATACCGTCCTTAACTACCCGGGGCTGGTGATCATCGCCGATTTTCCCCCGGGCCCGGGTCCGGCGCTTAAAGCCATGGCGGCGCTGGCCGATATGCATCTGGTGGTGATGCTGGCGGATACCGCCTCGCTGTCGCTGCTGCCGCAGGTTGAGAACGAAAAAATGATCGGCGGTGCGCTGAACCACCGTGGCGGCCACTACTTCGTGCTCAACCAGAGCGACAGCCGCCGCCATATCAGCCGCGACGTCACGGCATTTATGCAGCAGCGGCTGGGCGACAAGCTGGTCGGGGTGGTCAACCGCGATGAGAGCGTGGCCGAAGCTAACGCCTCCCAGCAGTCGATTTTTGATTTCAGCCCGGTTTCTGCGGCGGCCTTTGATATTGAACTGATCGCCAAACGCCTTTCCGCCCTGCTGGATATCAAAGTCGGCGATGGCGAAATGAGTGCACCGCTGAAATCACGTTAACCATCAGCACTGATGCCGGGCAGGGATGCCTGAATACGCGTGGTGTCGCCACTACGAAATGAATGCCTGTTCGTGTTCAGGATGACCTTATGAAAAAAGCCCTGTTCTATCTGCTGCTACTGCTGCTGGCTCCGGTGGTTGCGGTGATCATCATTACCCCGATGGATAGCCAGAAACAGTACACCTTCGGTCTGATCTCTATCGCCATTCTGTTTCTGCTCGGCCGGATTAAAAGCCAGAAAGTGTCGATGATCATGGTGTTTCTCTCCGCCATGATGTCGACGCGCTATATCTGGTGGCGGGCCACCGAAACGCTGCACTTCAACTCGGAAGTCGAGGCGATCCTCGGGATCGGCCTGTTTATCGCCGAGCTGTACGTGTGGCTGATCCTGATCCTCGGCTATCTGCAGACCTCGTGGCCGCTGAAGCGCAACATTGAGCCGCTGCCGGATGACGTCAGCCTGTGGCCGACGGTGGACGTCTACGTCCCCAGCTATAACGAAAGCCTCGACGTGGTGCGCGACACGGTGCTGGCCGCGCAGTGTATCGACTACCCGCGTGACAAGCTGAAAATCTATCTGCTGGATGACGGCAAGCGCAGCGAATTTGCCCGCTTTGCCGCCGACGTTGGCGTCGGCTACATCACCCGTGATGACAACCGCCACGCCAAGGCCGGCAACCTCAACCACGCGATGAAGATCACCAAAGGTGAGCTGATCTGCGTGTTTGACTGCGACCACGTCGCCACCCGTACCTTCCTGCAGGCCACCGTTGGCGCGTTCCTCAAAGACGACAAGCTGGCGCTGCTGCAGACGCCGCACTACTTCTACTCGCCGGATCCGTTTGAACGTAACCTGAAGGCGGCGCGTGAAATCCCCAACGAAGGGGCGCTGTTCTACGGCCCGGTGCAGCAGGGCAACGATAACTGGAACGCCACCTTCTTCTGCGGCTCCTGTGCGGTGATCCGCCGCTCGGCGCTGGAACAGATCGGCGGCTTTGCGGTGGAAACCGTCACCGAAGATGCGCATACCGCGCTGAAAATGCAGCGCCTCGGCTGGGGCTCGGCCTTCCTGGCGATCCCGCTGGCGGCGGGGCTGGCTACCGAGCGTCTCGGCCTGCATATCGTGCAGCGTACCCGCTGGGCGCGCGGCATGACGCAGATTTTCCGCGTCGATAACCCGCTGCTGGGGCGCGGCCTCAAGTGGCAGCAGCGCCTGTGCTACCTCAACGCCATGCTGCACTTCCAGTTCGGCCTGCCGAGGGTTATCTTCCTCACCGCGCCGCTGGCGTACCTGCTGTTTAACCTGAATATCATTCACTCTTCGGCCAGCCTGATCTTCTCTTACGTGCTGCCGCACCTGGTGATGTCGCTGTACGTCAACTCACGGATGAACGGCCGCTTCCGCGCCACCTTCTGGGGTGAGATCTACGAAACGGTGATGGCCTTCCACCTGGTGATCCCGACCCTGCTGACCATGATCTCGCCGAAGCACGGTAAGTTTAACGTGACCGATAAGGGCGGCCTGCTCGACGTCGGCTTCTTCGACTTCAACATCGTGCGCCCGCACGTCATCTGCGCGCTGCTGCTGACCGCCGGGGTGATCAGCGGCCTGGTGCGCGCCTTCGCCCATGACTACTTCGGCGTGGACCCTTACGTGATCGCGCTTAACGTCGGCTGGGCGCTGTTCAGCCTGATTATTCTGATGGCGGCGATCGCCGTGGCGCGTGAAACCAAGCAGGTGCGTAAAACCATCCGTATCGACGTCAGTATTCCGGTGGTTGTCCACTACGCCAGCGGCATCTCCTCGCGCAGCCAGACCATCAACCTGTCGATGGGCGGCGTGCAGCTGAAGGCGCCGGATCGTCGTCATGAAGATGACCAGATCGAAGCGGTCGACCTGATGCTGCAGACCGGGGCGATCTCGATTCCGGTGCACCTGATCGACGCCAGTGCCGGCATTATCCGCCTGCAGTTCCAGGATATTCCGCTGTCGCGCCGCCGTGAGCTGGTGCGGGTGGTGCTGTCGCGCGCCGATGCCTGGATCAACCCGCCGGGCCGCAAGGACAATCCGCTGCGCTCGCTGATGACCATTATTCGCACCGTCTTCGAACTGTTCTGGCTGAGCTGGAAAGATGGCCGGTCAAACAGGAAAAATAAGCTTAAAGCGGAAGAGGATGGCGTGGCATGAAGAAACTGGTATGGCGCGCGCTTTGCCTCGGCACCGCACTGACCCTCGGCAGCGCCCAGGCGACCCCGGCTGACCGCAGCGCGGACAATGACCTGCTGCGCAGCTTTATGCCGCAGGGGCAGGAGAGTGACCCGGCCGCCGCCGCTAACGGCGGTAGTACCCCGGCTGGCGGCAGCGCTGCTGCCACCGCTAATACCACGGCTGGCGGCAACGCCGCACCGGCGTGGCCGGCGAACGACAGTAGCGCTGCGGGCAATGCTGCTGCCACCGGTAATACCACGGCTGGCGGCAACGCGGCTCCGGCCTGGCCGGCGAATGACAGTAGCGCTGCGGGCAATGTTGCTGCCACCGATAATACCACGGCTGGCGGCAACACCGCACCGGCGTGGCCGGCGAATGACATTAGCGCTGCGGGCAATGCTGCTGCCACCGGCAACGCGGCTCCGGCCTGGCCGACCAACGGTAATGCTGCCGCTACCGGCAGCGCTGCCCCGGATGTCTCTACCCCCGTCGCCGCTGACCAGGCGGATGACAGCGGGCAGCAGGGCCTGCCGTCCGGTGACGATGCGGCGCTGCCACCGGCCAGCGTCAGCGATATTCCCGGCCTGCCGCCGCTGCCTGCGCCGGTGGATGCCACCCCGACCAGCAGCGCGCCGTCGCTGGCCGGCATGTCGATCAACCAGCCGCTCAGCAGCCAGGTCAGCGTGGCGCAGATGGGCCAGCCGCAGGGTGTGACCCTGACCGGCGGCCAGCTGCAGTCCGGTATCGTCTTTACCCTGCCGACCGACGAAGTGATCACCAACGCACGCCTGAACCTGTCGCTGAAGGTGTCGCAGGCGCTGGCGGCGCGCAATACCTCGCTGCAGCTGATGCTCAACGGCCAGCCGCTGGGCACCCTGCCGCTCAGCGCCTCGGATCGCAACACCGAAGATTTCCAGCTGGATATCCCGGCGGCGATGGTGGTCTCCAACAACAATCTCAGCTTTAAAATCAACGACGCCGACCAGCTGATGTGTGAGCGCGACAGCGCTGAGCAGTATCAGGTCACCATCCTGCCCGCCACCACCCTGGCGCTGGAAGGCCAGCAGCTGAATATCGGCACCAGCCTGCGCAACTTCCCGCGGCCGTTTATCGACCCGCTGCGCATGAACCCGGCCAGCGTGCCGATGATCTTCAGCGATAACGTTAACCCGGGTGACGTCTCGGCGGCGGCGATCCTCGCCTCGTGGATGGGCATTCAGGCCGACTATCGTGGCATCAGCTTCCCGGTGCTGCGCGGCCAGCTGCCGGAGAAAAACGGCGTGGTGTTTGGCCGCCCCGGCGAGAAGATCGGCAACCTGACGCTGCCGGCGTCTGATACCCCGCTGCTGCAGATTGTCGATAATCCGGATAACCCGGTCTACAAGCTGCTGCTGGTGGTGGGCAAGGACGACGCCCAGATGCGTCAGGCGGCCTGGCGTTTAATGCAGCCGTTCAACGCCGATCGGCCGCAGCTGGATGTGGCCTCACAAACCATGCCGGTGCGTAAACCTTACGATGCGCCGCGCTGGATCAATACCGAACGCCCGGTGCGCCTCAGCGAACTGCTGCGCCAGGATCAAAACCTGACCACCAACGGCATCTGGCACGATGCGCTGCGCGTTAACTTCCGTGCGGCGCCGGACCTGTTCCTGTGGGATGGCGACACCCTGCCGGTGCAGCTCAACTACCGCTTCCCGTCAGAGAGCTGGATTGATGAAGATAACTCACTGCTCAACGTCACGCTGAACGGCACCTTCCTGCGCAACCTGACGGTGAACAAAGTCGGCCTGCTGGAGAACATCTGGCACCGGCTGGGCGGCGACGCGCGCCAGGAGAAGTACACCCTCAAGCTCGATCCGTACCTGATTTACGGTGATAACCAGCTGCAGCTCTATTTCAATATCAAACCGAAGGCCAGCGCGCCGTGCAGCGTGCTGAGCAACAACAACATTAAGAGCCGGATTGAGGAAGATTCGTATATCGACCTGAGCAATACCCGGCACTTCACGCTGTTGCCGAACCTCTCTTACTTTGTCGGCGCCTCCTTCCCGTTCTCGCGGCTGGCGGACTACTCGCAAACCGTGCTGATGCTGCCGGAGCGTCCGGCTAACGCCGAAATCAGCACGCTGCTGGATCTGGCAGGCCGTTCCGGTAACGCCACCGGCGTGGCGCTGAGTCATAACAACGTGCTGTTTGGCATCCCGAGCGGCGGCACCCTGCGCGAGCGGCTGGAGAACAGCGACGTGCTGTCGGTTTCGACCCTGAAACAGACCGCCTTTAACCAGGAGATGCTCTCCGCTTCGCCGTACGAAGTGCAGAACCATACGCTGGGGGTGAAGGTGCCGGGCACGCTGGACAAGGCGCGCGCCTGGCTGACCGGTGACTGGACCCAGCAGACGCTGGATGCCGATCGCTACTTCTCCTCGAACGAGGACTGGCGCGGCTTTGTCAGCTATCGCTCGCCGTGGAACAGCAGCCGGCTGGTGGTGATGACCGTCGCCACCGATGACGATCAGCTGGCGCGTCTGCAGAACGATCTGACCCAGCCGCGCATTAACGCCGGCATCCGCGGCGACACCGCGGTGATCACCGATGAGACCGGTATCCGCAGCTTCCGCGTCGGGCCACAGTTCCCGAGCGGCCAGATGCCGTGGTACATGATGGTGGTGTGGTACGCCAACCAGCACGCGGTGCTGCTGGCGCTGCTGGCGCTGTTCAGCGCCCTGCTAATCGGACTCAGTACCTGTGCGCTGCTGAAGCGTCACGCCTGGCGGCGTCTGCACCCGCAGAACCCTTCCCGAGACTCTGGCGAGGATAAAGAATGATGAAAACGTCCCTCACGCTGTTAAATGCCAGAATACGTCAGAGCTGGATCACGGGCGGCAGCCTGGCGCTGTCGCTGCTCAGCCTGCCCGCGCTGGCGGCAGACGCAAACCCGGCGGTACAGGCGCTGTTCGCCCAGGCCAACTACTGGCACCAGAAATCGCACGACGATCTGGCGCGTGAGGCGCTGCAGAAGGTGCTGATGGTGGATGCGAATAACACCGAAGCCATCTACCTGATGTCGCTGTGGTCGCAGCAGAACGGCGACAACGCCGCCGGGGCCAAATGGCGTGAACGGCTCAGCGCGCTGTCGCCGAACGATCCGCGGCTGGTCGAGCTGGATAACGCCCGCCAGCTGCAGACCATCCCGGCGGCGCAGCTGTCGCTGGCCCGTCAGCAGGCGCGCAGCGGCAACACCGCCGCCGCGCTGCAGACCTGGCGTAACACCTTCAGCGGCAACGTGCCGCCGCCGAGCGTGGCGGCAGAGTACTATCTGACCATGGCCGGCGACCGCACCCTGCTGCCGCAGGCGGTGGATAACCTGCGCCAGTTCAGCGCGCAGAACCCGCAGGACAACGCCGCGCGGCTGGCGCTGGGTAAGGCACTGACCTACCAGGAGTCGACGCGTCGCGAAGGTGTGCAGATGCTGGAAAGCATGGCCGGCGGCAGTGCGGACGCCGACCGTTCACTGCGCCAGGCGCTGCTGTGGCTTGGCCCGCAGCCCGCCGACAGCACGCTGTACCAGAATTTTCAGCAGCGCCACCCGCAGGATACGGAGGTGATGAACCACTTCCGTAAAAACGTCGGCGGCGCGGCGAAAGGCCAGGGCTTTACCGCGCTGAACAGCGGCGACGTCTCCAGCGCGCAGAGCGCCTTTAACCAGGTGCTGCAGACCAACCCACAGGATGCCGACGCGCTGGCCGGCCTCGGCTACGTGGCGCAGCGCAGCGGTAACTATGCCCAGGCGGCTGACTACCTGGAGCGGGCGGCGAAGCTCGGCGGCAACGACAGCCAGCAGCGCCAGCAGCAGGCGGACGATGCGCGCTTCTACGGCCAGCTGGCGTCTGCACAGCAGGCGATGAAAGCCGGCGACAGTGCGAAAGCGCTGGCGCTGAGCGAGCCGCTGGTGCAGGCCAGCGGTGAGAAGGGCGAGGCGGCGAAGCTGTTCCGCGCCGACGTGCTGCGCCGCAACAACCAGCTGGACCAGGCCGAGCAGACTTACCGCAGCGTGCTGGCCGCTGACGCCGACAACCGCCCGGCGAAAGAGGGGCTGTTCTACGTGCTGCGTCAGCAGAACCGCACGGCAGAGGCCAATACCCTGCTCGCCTCGCTGCCCGCCAGCGTGCGCGAGGCGGTAACGCCGCGCCCGGTGGCGACCAGCGACCCGGTACGCCGTGACGCGAAACAGGCGCTGGCCGCCGGCAACCCGCAGCGCGCGATCACCCTTCTGCAGCAGGGGATGCAGCGCTTCCCCAACGATGCCTGGCTGCGCCTTGACCTGGCCCGTATTTACCAGCAGCAGGGCGATGCCGCTGCCGCTGCAGGCGTGATGCAGCCCGCTTACCGCAACGGTGCCAGCAGCAACGAAGTCTACGCGGCGGCGCTGTTTGCCAGCGAAAGCGGGGCCTGGGCGCAGGCCAACAGCCTGCTGGCGCGCATTCCGGCGCGCAGCCAGAATGCCGACATGCGCACGCTGGCGCAGCGGGTCAACTTCAATCAGCAGATGAGCGTGGCGAAGCAGTATCTCGACCAGGGCTCCAGCGCGGCGGCGGCTAACACGCTGAAGGCGCTGGCGGCTAACCCGCCTTCCGCCCCGGCAGACGCCGGTAACCTGGCGAAAGCGCTGGCGCAGTCCGGCGATATGGCCAGCGCGGTCGCGGTGGTGCGCGGCAACATGCGCCGCGGCGTGCAGGGTAACGCCGGCGACTATGCGGCGCAGGTGGACGTACTGAATCAGGCCGGGCTGGGCGCGGAGGGGCAGAGTTTCCTCAGCAGCCCGGAGCTGCAGTCGCGCAGCACCCCGGCGCAGCTGGCCAGCCTGCGTAACGGCGGGGTAATTCAGGAAGCCGACCGCCTGCGCGAGCAGAAACAGTATGCGGCGGCGTATGACAAGCTGATCTCGGCGGTGCAGAGCGATCCGCAGAACACCGATCTGATGTTTGCCATGGCGCGCCTGTATCAGTCCGGCAAGATGAATAAAGAGGCGGGGGTGGTCTATGACTACCTGATGACCCGCGATACGCCAACCCAGGACGCCCGCGAAGGGGCGGTAAACGTGGCGCTGGCGCTGGACGACGTGCCGAAAGCCCGGACGCTGGCCGGCGGCCTGCGCGGTGAACAGACGCCGCAGCGCCTGCTGCTGCTGGCCCGCGTCTCCGAAGCTGAGGGCGACCATAACCAGGCGCTCAGCTACCTGCGCACCGCGCGCGGCAAGATGATCGGCCTGCAAGGGGCGCAGACCGGCAGCAATCCGTCGGTGGGCGGCCTGCTGGCCTCCGATAACCCGTTTATCAACCGCACCACGCTGTCGCCGCGCCCGTCGCCATCCGCCTACGGCAGCACCATGCCGTGGCAGCAGGCACCCAACTACCGCGATTACCGCAATATCGACGGCGTGCCGCTGAACGGCGGCAGCGAGGTGGCGACGCAGCAGAACCAGACGCTGCACCAGATCGACACCATGATGGCGGAGATGGAGAAAGATACCGGCACCTGGGCACAGGCCGGCATCCAGATCCGCGGGCGCGACGGCGAGAACGGCCTGAGCAAGCTGACCGAAGCCAAAGCGCCGCTCACCTGGTCCAGCGCGCCGCTGGGCGACGCGCGCTTTGACTTTACCGTCACGCCGATCACCCTGAGCGCGGGCAGCGCCAGCGGCGACGCCTACCGCCGCCTCGGCAGCGGCGCGGGCGAGCAGGCGATCTCCAACCTGATCACCACCATCAAAAGCGAGCAGGCCTACCTGGCGACGCTCAACGCCACCGATCTGGCCACCTTTAACGCGGCGAACCCGGGGGTGGCGTCGGCGCTGACCGCGCTGGGCAGCGTCAGGTTTGACGACCTCAACCCGCTGACCTCAACCGGGCTGAACAACCTGACCAGCCTGAACAACAACACCGCGCTGAGAGACTATCTGGTCGCGTCAACGCGTAAGCAGAACACCGACGAGGTGATGGACAGCTCCAGCGATTCGCAGAGCGCCACCGGCGTCGAGCTGAACCTGGCGCTGACCGGCAGCAACTATAAAATCGACCTCGGCAGCACGCCGCTCGGCCAGGATCTCAGCACCCTGGTCGGTGGGGTGAAGTGGGCACCGAAACTCACCGACTACCTGACGCTGATCCTGACCGGCGAGCGCCGGGCGGTCACCGACAGCCTGCTCTCCTACGTTGGCACCAAAGATCGCCTCTCCGGCAAGAGCTGGGGCCGGGTAACCAAAAACGGCGGTAACGCGCTGTTAAGCTACGACGATGGTGACGCCGGCTTCTACGTCGGCGGCGGCGTTTACAGCTACCTCGGTGAGAACGTGGCCAGTAACAAAGGGCTGGTGGGCAACGCCGGTGCCTACGTGCGGCCGTTCCACTATAACGATCGCGAGCTGAAGACCGGTATCAGCATCAGCTGGATGGATTTCTCGAAAAATCTCAGCTACTACAGCTACGGTCAGGGCGGCTACTTCAGCCCGCAGAACTTCGTCAGCGTCTCGTTCCCGGTCGACTATTCGCAGACCTATGATGATCTGAGCGTGCGCGTCGGCGGCTCGGCGGGCTATCAGTCCTATACCCAGGACCGCAGCGCCTACTTCCCGAACAACGCTGACTGGCAGTCGGCGCTGGAGGCGGCGGCCACCGCCGGTTTCGCCAAAGAGGCTTACTACTCCGGCGGCAGCAAAAGCGGCATCGGCTATAATCTGCACGCCGGCGCGGACTACAAAATTAATAAAGACGTCACCATCGGCGGCCAGATCGGCTATGACACCTTTGGTGAATATAACGAAAGTACGGCGCAACTCTATTTCCGCTACATGCTGGGAGGCAAATAAGCATGAGTCAGTTACCGGATCGCACCCTGAACTACTATCGCCAGCAGCAGGTCCAGCCCGGCTGGTTTGATCTGCTGAGCGTGATGATTCACGGCATGCTGCACAACGCCGGCGAGCGCGAAAGCCAGGCATTTTTACAGCAGATGGGCGATAACCTGGCCCGCCGCTATCCGCTGGGCCGCGCCGCCACCGTCAGCGAGCTGGAGGCGCGGGCTAATCAGGTGCTGGCGCGGTTTGGCTGGGGGGTGATCGACATTCAGCCGTATGAGACGGCGATGGTTATCGATCACGTCGCGCTGCCGCCGGGGGACAGCCTGCTGTCGCCGGAGCAGTGGCAGCAGGCGTTTGCTGCGGTGCTGCTGGGCCTTTACGCGCGCTGGCTGCGCGAGCAGGGCGGGCGTGAGCACGTTGCGCTGGCCGTTGAAGCCAGCGGCGAAACCGCGCTGCGCTTTCGTTATCAGGTTTAAGAGGATTATCAGGGATATGTTGAGGGTGATGGTATTGGCACTGGCGATGGTGCTGGGCGCGGCTCAGGCCAGCGCCGCAGACGGCTGGAGCAGTTTTAAAACGCGTTTTCTGACCAGCGATGGTCGCATCCAGGACACCGGTAATAAGAACATCAGCCATACCGAAGGGCAGGGTTACGCCATGCTGATGGCGGTGTTTTACAACGATCGCAGCAGCTTTGAACAGCTGTGGGGCTGGACCGAAACCCACCTGAAAAACCCGGCCAATGGCCTGTTTTACTGGCGCTATCAGCCCGCGGCCGCCGATCCGATCGCCGACAGAAACAACGCGTCAGACGGTGATGTACTGATCGCCTGGGCGCTGCTGAAAGCCGGTGAAAAATGGCAGGTTCCCGCGTGGCTGAAGGCGTCTGACGCCATTCAGCGTGAGATCCTGGCGCGTAACGTCACCACCTTCGGTAACCGCACGGTGATGCTGCCCGGCGAGCAGGGGTTTAATAAAAACACCTACGTGATCCTCAATCCGTCCTACTTTATCTTTCCCGCCTGGCAGGATTTCGCCCGCCGCAGCCATCTGCAGGTGTGGAATCAGCTGATTAGCGACGGCCTGGCGCTGCTGGGTGATATGCACTTTGGCGACAGCAACCTGCCGCTGGACTGGGTGGTACTGAACGCCGACGGCAGCCTGGCCCCGGCTACCGCCTGGCCGCCGCGTTTCAGCTACGATGCGGTGCGCATTCCGCTCTATCTCGCCTGGTATGACGATCAGAGCCTGCAGCTGGTGCCGTTCCAGCGCTTCTGGATGAACTTTTCACGCCTGCAAACCCCGGCGTGGATCGATGTGATGAGCAACAACAAGGCCACCTACAATATGGCCGGTGGGCTGCTGGCGGTGCGCGATCTGACGCTGAATGAAACCGGCTATCTCAACGATACGCTGGCGCCAACGGAAGATTACTACTCCTCCAGCCTGCATCTGCTGACCTGGCTGGCGTATAAAGCTCGCTAGGGAAACGGTGCGTTAAGGGCAGGCCGCATGGTACGGCCTGCCTCAGGTCACTCTGCGGTTTCCAGCTGGCGCAGTTCATCGGCGATCTGCGCATCGCCATACCAGACGCTCTGCAGCGCCACCAGCTCGGCATGGGGGCGGCGGAAGATAAATTTCAGCGCGATGCTCAGATCGCTGAAGCGGCAGGATGACAGGAACAGATAAATCTGGTCATCGGCGGTGGTCAGCAGATCGCCAAAGCGGCGTGGCTGGCACTGTGGCAGCACCTCTGCCAGGCTCATCCCGCTGACCGGCTGCAGCGCGACCAGCAGGCCTTTACCGTCAACAGGCAGTGCCGAGCTGTGCAGTAAGCCGTGTACCGCCCGGCAAAAAGCCGCCGTCGGCAACAACCCCTTCTCCTTCATCGGCTGGACTGATTTTAACAGCACGTCGATCTGTGCCGGGACAAAACGGTTAAACATCTGCCCCTGCAGATCGTCCAGCACGGCAAGAAAACGGTTGTCCGGCGTATTGAACGGGATCACGGCGTTTACGCCACAGGCCAGCAGCAGTCGTTCATCGCTGTAGCGCAGTGCGGTGCGCGTCTCTCTGATCGCCATCTTCAGTGCGCTGCCGCGCTGGCAGCGCAGCGCATGAACGTGGCTGGCAAGCTCCACCACCTGGCTGTTGTGCTCAACGCTGAACACCACGGTGGCGGCGCTGACGTGTTCAGCGGCGCGTGCCAGCTGGTGGTTATCTTCGAACAGCGTCCACTGGCTGCCACGCGGCAGAATATCGGCGACGGCATTCCTGCTGGCTAAAAACAGCAGGGCATCGTTGATCACCGGCGCCGCCTCCCTGTGCAGGGTGAATCCGTGGCTGTCGGTGGTCAGCGCAAAGGTCTTATCCTGCAGCTCCCCGCCCTGATAGCGCCACCAGCGGATCCGGTATTCCCAGTCATGTGGCTGCTTATCCAGCTGAGAGAGTCCATCAATGTGGCTGTGCAGCGTTTGCAGCCGGTCACGCAGGGGAGGACCTTCCGTTTCGCGGGTGATGATTAATAGGGTTGACTGTCGTGCTGATAACCAGTTTTTTACATTCTGCAGCCAGCGGGTTAACGCCCCGGGCGCTATTTTTTGCCACAGCGAAGCCGAATGATAAAATAAAAGAAATCGCGGGGCAGATGTCAGGCCGCGTGACAGCGTATCGGTCAGCTGCTGCAGGGCATCAGGCGTTTCAGGCAAAGCAAAGAACGCCACATCCGCGCTGTTGACCAGCCCGTCCGGCAGCAGCAGCTCAGGCGGTTCGGCCACCGTACCGATCAGCGCCAGCATCGGCTGCGCGGCGACGATTTGCCGTACCAGCAGGCGTGCGTCCTCCTGACGATCCACCGTGACCCAGTAGCAGCCCGGCGATTGCATCAGTATTAATTCATTCTGAAGTTGACTCAGCCCTAAGGTAAATGAAATCGTCATAATCGTGTTCGCATCACGGATGTTCGGTTATGAGGTCTGACTGTCCTTAACAAGAATGAGATAAACTCTTATCAGTCCGCATACCTTACAACGTAAATGCCGCCACCGCGCGTGAATCTTTAAGAAAAGCCTTAAACCAATCCTCATCAGGCGTGATAACGTAAGTCGTGAAATCGGCCCGGCCGGTGGGATATCCGCAGGCTGTCCCGCTACCTGCCCGCGTTTCAGGTATACTCTGGGCTGGTTGGCCCGAGGTGTTTGGGATCGGGTAGTCAGGGATTCGGAGAGCAGGTTTGCGCATCAGTCGATCATTAACGATTAAGCAGATGGCGACGGTGTCAGGCGTTGCGGTAGTCACCATCTGTATTTTTATCGTCATCCAGCTTTTCCACTTTGTGCAACAGCGCAGGATTGACTATGCCCAGCAGATGGAGAATGTCGCCCACACGGTGCGCCAGCCGCTGTCTCAGGCGGTGCTGAAGGCCGATATCCCGCAGGCGGAACGCATTCTTAACTCGCTGCGCCCGGCCGGGATCCTCGCCCGCGCCGAAGTGGTGCTGCCGAACGGCCTGCAGGCGCTACACACCGACTTCGAGCCGGAAAAACCGGTGCCGCGGTTCGTCGCCCGGTTGTTCGAGCTGCCGGTACAGATTACCGTGCCGCTCTACTCGGTCGAACCCGCCAACCCGAAGCCGCTGGCGATGCTGGTGCTGCAGGCGGACTCCTGGCGCGTCTATCAGTTTATCCTCAGTGCCATGTCGACGATGGTCACCACCTTCCTGCTGCTGGCGCTGATCCTGTCGATCGCCATCAGCTGGTGCATCAACCGGCTGATGGTGCGGCCACTGCGCAAAATCGCCCATGAGCTGCGCGACCTGCCGGCGCAGGCGCTGGCAGGCCATCAGCTGGAGCTGCCACGCTATCACCGCAACGATGAGCTCGGCCTGTTGATTCGCCACTACAACCGTAATCAACGCCAGCTGGCGGCGCTGTCGTCACCGCTGGCGGACAACTATGATATCGCCGGCCTGCTGGCCGCCGGCAGATTTGCCCTGTGGCTGCAGCCGCAGGTCGATATGCGCAGCGGCGAGCTGGTCGGTGCAGAAGCGCTGCTGCGCCTGCAGCAGCCTGACGGCAGCTGGAGCCTGCCGGAGGACCTGATCGCCTGTGCCGAGCAGAACGGCGAGATCCGCCCGCTCGGGCGCTGGGTGCTGGAAGAGTCCTGCCGGCTGCTGACCGGCTGGCAGCAGCAGGGGATTACGCTGCCGCTGAGCGCCAACCTGTCGGTGATCCAGCTCAGGGACCCGCTGGTTATCGAACATCTGCAGTCGCTGCTGCAGCGCTATCCGATCGTCCCCGGCAGCCTGATGCTGGAGATCACCGAAACCGCGCAGGTCGGCGAGCTGGGCCATGCGCTGCAGCTGCTGCGTCAGCTGCGACAGAGCGGGCTGTCGGTGGCGCTGGATGACTTCGGTATGGGTTATGCCAACCTTGACCTGCTAAGCCAGTTCAAAACGCTGCCGGTGAGTAAAATCAAAATTGACCGCAGCTTTGTCGCCACCCTGCCGGCTGACGATGTGATGGTGCGCATTATCGCGGCGATTGCCGGCATCATTGAGCTGGACGTGGTCGCCGAAGGCGTGGAAACGCCGCAGCAGCGTGATGCGCTGCTGGCGCTCGGCCTGACGGTTGGCCAGGGCTTCCTGTTTGCCGAGGCGCTGCCTCCGGCCGTTTTTGACCGCCGCTACTTTTCGCACTCCTCAGCAATCAGCGATAATTGAACCTTTTGGGTAAAATTATCTGCTGACGTGATTCAGTTCATAAAATCAGTACAACGCTGGCCGATCTGGTCGACCACGGGTATTAATCCTGTTAACCGGGTGTTATTTTCGCGCTGTTCCAACACAAAATTATAAATAATTATTCGCCGAACGGGTGCGGCCGCCAGCGTGCACGCCGCTCCGCTCCGGCAGAATATGCGCAACCACCACGTCGTAAACCGGATACTCAATGAAAACATCCCTGTTCAAAAGTCTGTACTTCCAGGTGCTCACCGCGATCGCCGTCGGGGTGCTGCTCGGCCACTTTTACCCCGAGTTAGGTGCCCAGATGAAACCGCTGGGCGATGCCTTCGTCAAACTGATTAAAATGATTATTGCCCCGGTAATCTTCTGTACCGTGGTCACCGGCATTGCCGGCATGGAGAGCATGAAGGCGGTTGGCCGCACCGGTGCGGTGGCGCTGCTCTACTTCGAAGTGGTCAGTACCATTGCGCTGATTATCGGGCTGGTGGTGGTGAACCTGCTGCAGCCGGGGGCGGGCATGAACGTTGACCCGTCGACGCTGGATGCCAAAGCGGTGGCGGTCTACGCCCAGCAGGCCGAGCAGCAGGGGATCGTCGCCTTCCTGCTGGACGTGATCCCGGGCAGCGTGATCGGCGCCTTTGCCAGCGGTAATATCCTGCAGGTGCTGCTGTTTGCGGTGCTGTTCGGCTTTGCGCTACACCGACTCGGCGATAAAGGCACGCTGGTGTTCAACTTTATCGACAGCTTCGCCAAAGTGATCTTCGGCATCATCAATATGATTATGCGCCTGGCACCGATCGGGGCGTTCGGTGCGATGGCCTTCACCATCGGCAAGTACGGCGTCGGGTCGCTGGTGCAGCTCGGCCAGCTGATTATCTGTTTCTATATCACCTGCGTGCTGTTTGTGGTGCTGGTGCTGGGGCTGATCGCCCGGCTGGCCGGCTTCAATATCTTCAAATTTATCGCCTACATCAAAGAGGAGCTGCTAATCGTGCTCGGCACCTCCTCCTCCGAGTCCGCGCTGCCGCGCATGCTGGATAAAATGGAAAAGCTCGGCTGTAAAAAGTCGGTGGTTGGCCTGGTGATCCCCACCGGTTACTCGTTTAACCTCGACGGTACGTCCATCTATCTGACGATGGCCGCGGTGTTTATCGCCCAGGCGACCAACAGCCATATGGACATCTGGCATCAGATAACCCTGCTGGTGGTGCTGCTGCTGTCGTCGAAAGGGGCGGCCGGCGTTACCGGCAGCGGCTTTATCGTGCTGGCGGCTACGCTCTCCGCGGTCGGCCATCTGCCGGTGGCCGGGCTGGCGCTGATCCTCGGCATTGACCGCTTTATGTCAGAGGCGCGTGCGCTGACCAACCTGATTGGTAACGGGGTGGCGACCGTGGTGGTGGCAAAATGGGTTGGCCATCTCGACGAAGATCAACTGCAGGCCACGCTGAAAGGTGACAAAACGGCGGAAAAAGCGGTGTGAAATCGTAAATTACGCTGTTAATTCATCAAAATAGCCGACAAATGCCCGCCGCGACTTGCCCTCGCGGCGGGCATTTGCATAATAACCCCAGGTTTTTTTATGATTTTTTATTCCGCTGTGTGACATCCTCGCCAATGCGTGGTCTAAAAAGCTGTTTGCTGAACACCACCGGGCAAAAGGCATCAGCCGCCGGATGACATCAGGTACAGCAGGAAGCATATCGCCAGTGATTTTTTTTGGTTTGTGATTGAGTAGGGGTTCACATGCAGGGCACCAGAATGCGTCTTTGGATAGGTGGGACAGTGCTGGCGCTGGCAGGCGGCGCGGCACAGGCGGAGACACTCCAGCCCGATCCCGCCTGGCAGCAGGGAAAACTGGAAAACGGTTTTAGCTGGCAGCTGTTAACCACGCCACAGCGCCCGAGCGACCGCGTCGAGGTTCGGCTGATCGTTAACACCGGATCGCTGGTAGAGAGCGCTCAGCAGGCGGGTTACAGCCATCTGCTGCCGCGCCTGGCGCTGGTGCATAACGCCACCCTCGACCCGGCCCAACAGCGCTCGCTGTGGCAGCAGGCCATCGACCCGCAGCATCCGCTGCCGCCTGCCGTGACTTCTTATGACTACACCCAGTACAACCTCAGCCTGCCCAACAACCGCCCGGAAATGGTAAAAGAAGCCCTCAGCTGGCTGGCCGCCACCGTGGGAAAAATGACCATTAACGAGCAGGTGGTCAACACCGCGCTCAACGCGGACGACCCGATTGCCACCTGGCCGGCCAACCCACAGGACGTCTGGTGGCGCTATCGCCTGAAAGGCTCGGCCTTGTTGGGCCATGAACCGGCCGCAGCGGTCAAAACCCCGGTTGATATGGCGCAGCTCACCGCTTTCTACAGGCAGTGGTACACGCCGGACGCGATGACGCTGATCGTGGTCGGTAACGTCGACAGCCGCAGCCTGGCCGAGCAGATTACCAAAACCTTCTCGCCGCTGTCCGGCAAACGCGATCAGCCGTCGGCGCTGCCGACGCTCTCTCCGCTGCCGACCCAGCCGGTTAACCTGGTGAATAACGCCATCGGCCAGGATCGCCTGTCGCTGGTGTGGGATAACCCGTGGCCGCCGATCCGCGAATCACAAAACCTGCTGCGTTACTGGCAGAGTGACCTGGCAAGGGAAGCGCTGTTCTGGCACGTACAGCGTACCCTGGGTGAGAATAAGACCCAGGGCGTGCAGGTTGGTTTCGACTGCCGGGTGCTCTTCCAGCGCGCGCAGTGCGCCATTAATGTGGATGCCGACAACGCGGCGCTGGTCAGCGCCACCGACCTGCTGGCAAAAGAGATGGCCAGCGTGCGTGACAAAGGTCTGAGCCAGGCGGAGTTCGATCAGCTGATGGCACAGAAAACCAACGAGCTGAACAAGCTGTTTGCCACCTATGCCCGCACCGATACGGACGTGCTGATGAGCCAGCGCCTGCGTTCGCAGCAGAATGCGGTGGTGGATATCGCTCCGGAACAGTATCAGAAGCTGCGCCAGGCGTTCCTCGCCGGCCTGACGCTTCCGATGCTTAATCAGGAGCTGCGCCAGCAGCTAAGCCAGGATATGACCATGGTGCTGATGCAGCCACCGGGCGAGCCGGAAACCAACGTCAGGCTGCTGCAGCAGAACTGGCAGAAAGTGATGGCCCCGGTCGCTGACGCAGCCCCGGCGGCGGCGGCTGACGACGGCCACGCCACGGCACCCGCCGAGAGCAGCGCCGCGCAGTAAGTCAACGCTCACTCGCGTGAGCCGAAGCAGGCGGCCGTAAAGGCCACCTGCATCCTGACCGCCGGTCTCCGACCGCCCGCGCACCTCCGGCGACCGGTCCCATCCGTCCGGAGAGTCCACCATGAACCCGCTTATCCGCCCGATACGTCGACTGCTGCTGCTGGCCGGCCTGCTGTTCAGCCTGGCCTGCCAGGCTGAGTCGTTCGCATTTCTTAACGCTGCCGATCTGGCGCTCAACCGTCAGCGGCTGGCGCAGCACAACGCCCCCGGGCTGACCCTGACCGCCTGGCAGCAGCTGCAGCACGAGGCGGATAAGGCGCTGAAACAGCCGCTGCTGAGCGTGACGGATAAGCGACTGACCCCTCCGGGCGGCACAAAACATGACTACCTCAGCCTGAGCGCCTACTGGTGGCCGGACCCGGCAAAAGCGGACGGCCTCCCCTGGCTGCAGCGTGACGGGCAGGTGAATCCGGCCAGCAAAAACGACGACAGCGACGGCGTGCGGCTGGCCACCTTTACTTCACGTGTGCAGGTACTCACTCTCGCCTGGTACTTCTCCGGCGATACCCGCTACGCCACCCGCGCCACTGAACTGATCCGCCACTGGTTTATTGACCCGGCCAGCCGCATGAACCCCAATCTTAACTTTGCCCAGGGGGTGCCCGGCATCGCCGCGGGCCGCCACACCGGCGTGCTCGACGGCCGCTACTTTGCCACCCGGCTGGTTGACGCGCTGGTGATGCTGCGCCGGGCACCCGGCTGGCAGGCGGACGACGAACGGCAGATGCGGCGCTGGCTGAGCGACTACCTCGACTGGCTGTTAACCAGCAAACGGGCGCTGGGCGAAGCCGCGGCGAAAAACAACCACGGCAGCTGGTACAGCACCCAGGTGGCGGGCATCGCCTGGTACCTGCAGCGGCCTGAGATCGTACGTGAAATGGTCAGCCAGGCGCGGCAGCGCCTCAACGGTCAGCTCGCCGCCGACGGCAGCCAGCCGCTGGAGCTGGCGCGTACCCGCTCCTTCCACTACAGCTGGTTCAATTTACAGGCGCTGACCGCGCTGGCCGGGCTGGCTGCGCGCAGCGGCAACGGTGACCTGTGGCAGAGCAGCCCGGCGGGGCCGCCGGGGCTGCTGAGCGCGCTGGATTTTATCGCTCCCTGGAGCGACGCCGCCCGGCCGTGGCCGTACAAAAACCGCGACCGTATCGCGATACGCCTGATTCCGCTGCTGGCACAGGCCGCTGACGCGACGGGCGGCGATCGCTACCGGCGTGAGATCGGACAGGCGGACTGGACGCTGCCGCCGGCCGGGGCCGCCCGCGGAGCCACACAGGCCGCTCTGCGCGAAACCTGGCTGCTGGCGGTGCCGCGCTTTGCCCGCGCTCAGCCGCGGCCAAATGATGATAAAACGCCCTAAAAGGCGTCTGTTACAGCGATTGAATCGCGCAGGGGTTGTTACCATCGAGGGGTATATGTGATCACAGTGTGCATAAAGTTCCGCAGTGCAGTGCCGATACTTGCCACACGGGATGCCAACGAAGGCGGACTCAACCCTAAGGATCTTAACCATGGTGCTGGATCAACTCAGCCACCGGCTTCCGTCCTCAATTGCCGTTCAACAGCAGCTTCAGGAGCGTGCCTACTGGCATCAGTGCCAGCGCGCCTATAACTTCCAGCCGATCTACCGCATTGACGGTAGCCTGATGGCGATAGAGCTGCTGACGGCGGTGTTTCACCCCACCGCCCCGAACCAACGAGTATCGCCGGAGCTTTACTTTGCAACGCTTGAGATCCCTCAACGCCTGCTGATTGTCGCCGAGCAGCTTGAACTGCTGCTCCAATGGGAAAAGGTGTTTATCGCCAGCAACACGGTGGCTTCGCTCAATATTGACGGGCCGACGCTGCTGGCGATTCAGCATGACCGAAAAGTGCGCCAGCTGATTGCGCGCTGCCCGTGGGTGCGCTTCGAGCTGGTGGAACACCACGTGCTGCCGCAGGAAGTGATCGTCGCGCAGATGCCGGAACTGGGGCCGCTGTGGCTGGACGACTTTGGTTCGGGAATGGCTAACTTCTCCGCCCTGACCGAACTGAAATATGACTACATCAAGCTGGCACGCGAGCTGTTTATCATGCTGCGTGAGAGCGATGAAGGGCGCAGCCTGTTCAATATGCTGCTGGCGCTGATCAACCGCTACTGCAAAGGGGTGATCGTCGAAGGGGTGGAAACTGCGGAGGAGTGGGAAGCCGTGCGTAACTCGCCCGCCTATGCCGCACAGGGCTATTTCTTTGCCCGCCCGGCGCCTTTTGCGCAGCTGGAGACGCTGCCGCTGACCTTTATCAAATAGCCGTTACGCCCATTTCGACTATCTTTACATAAGCGTTTAGCCAGTGTGAGGAACAGGAATGTCTCGTAGCGGCAGGGTAGTGAGTTGGACAGCGGCCATTCTGGTGCTGCTGGTCGCGGTCATCGTGGTGGTGATTGCCACCTTTGACTGGAACCGGCTGAAACCGACCATCAACCGCAAGGTCTCCGCCGAGCTGAACCGTCCGTTTGCCATTCGTGGCGATCTGGACGTCAGCTGGCAGCGTAACCGCAGCGAACCGGGCTGGCGGCGCTGGGTGCCGTGGCCGCAGGTTCACGCCCAGGATATTATGCTCGGCAACCCGCCGGAAATTGCCGACGTCACCATGGCGCACCTGGCGCGGGTGGACGCCACGCTGTCGCCGCTGGCGCTGCTGGGCAGACAGGTTTATCTGCCGTGGATCAAACTGCAGCAGCCGCAGGCGAAGCTGGTTCAGACCGCCGACGGTAAAAATAACTGGACCTTTACCCTTGCCGGTAGCGACGACAAAGACGCCGCTAAAACCCCTTCTGCCTGGTCCTTCCGCCTCGACACTATCGTCTTTGACGAAGGAACCCTCGGCTATCGCGACGCGATCAATAAAGCCAACGTGCAGGTTACCGTTAACCCACTGGGCAAACCGGTACCTTACGCGCAGCTGGCGGGCGGCAGGGACGATGAGAAGGGTGCGGCGGACTTTGTCTTCGGCTGGAAGGCCAGCGGCACATACAAAGACGAGCGGCTGAGCGGTGACGGCAAAATCGGCGGCATGCTGTCGCTGCGCAGCCAGACCACGCCGTTCCCGATTCAGGCTGACCTGCGCAGCGGCACCACCCGCGTGCGGGTCAGCGGCACGGTGCAGGATCCGCTCAACCCCGGCGGCATCGACCTGCGGCTGCGCTTCTCCGGCGATACCCTGGCCAACCTTTATGGCCTGACCGGCGTGCTGCTGCCGGATACGCCTCCTTATGAAACCGACGGCCAGCTCAGCGCCCGTTTCCGCGACAAGGGCGGGCCGGTGTTCCGCTATCACAACTTTAACGGCCATATCGGCGACAGCGATATCCACGGCTCGCTGACCTACAGCCAGATTAGCCCACGGCCGAAGCTGGAAGGCGAACTGGAGTCGAAGCAGCTGCGTATGGCCGACCTCGGGCCGCTGATCGGCGTCAACTCCGGTAAGGGCAGCGAAAAAACCGAACGGGCGAAGGCGAAGCGCGGCGATGCCTCCGGCCAGCCGGCCGATCGCGTACTGCCGCACGATAAGTTCGACACCAAAAACTGGGGCGTAATGGACGCCGACGTACGCTTCAGCGGCAAGCGCATTGAGCACAGCACCTCGCTGCCGCTAAGCGATCTCTCCACCCATCTGACGCTGAAAAACGGCGATCTGCGCCTCGACCCGCTGCGCTTCGGCATGGCAGGCGGCAGCATCAATTCCACCATCCACCTTGAGGGGGATAAGTCACCGATGCAGGGGCGTGCGGATATTCACGCCCGCGGGCTGAAGCTGCGCCAGCTGATGCCGGACGTGCAGGCGATGCAGAGCGCGCTCGGGCAGATGAACGGCGACGCAACGCTCCGCGGGCGCGGTAACTCGGTGGCCGACCTGCTGGCGACCAGCAACGGCGACCTGAAGCTGCTGATGAACGACGGGGTGATCAGCCGCAGCCTGATGGAGATCGTCGGCCTGAACGTCGGCAACTACGTGGTCGGCAAGCTGTTTGGCGATGATGAGGTTAAGATCAACTGCGCGGCGGCCAATCTGCAGGTCAACAACGGGCTGGCCGCCACCCGGCTGTTTGTCTTTGATACCGAGAACGCCATCATCAACATCGCCGGTACCGCCAACTTTGCTAACGAACGGCTGGATCTGAACATCAACCCGGACAGCAAAGGCATCCGCATTATTACCCTGCGCTCGCCGCTCTACGTGCGCGGCACCTTTAAAAATCCGGACGCCGGGGTGAAAGCCGGGCCGCTGATCGCCCGCGGTGCCGCCGCCGTGGCGCTCGGTGCGGTGGTGGCGCCGGCCGCCGCGCTGCTGGCGCTGATCTCCCCCAGCGATAACGACGACAACCAGTGCACGCGGGTACTGCAGCAGATGAAAAGCGGGAAGTAGCGGGCGGGCAGAGCGGTCTTCCGGCTGGCCGCTCTGCCTTTATAAGGAGAAGATAAAGTGCTCGCCATCCGCCAGCCTGACATCCACCTTCACCTCACCGCCCAGCGCTTCCACGTAGCGTTTCAGGGTGATCAGCTTGAGATCCTGCCCGCGTTTTTCCATCGCCGCCACGGTCGGCTGGCTGATGCCCATCTGCTGCGCCAGATCGCGCTGGGTCAGATTAAGCCGTTCACGCAGCTGGTAAAGGTGGTACTCAAGTTCCAGCTGGCGGGTCAGGTCGTTGATTTCCTGGCGGTCTTCATCAGGAAGCTGCGCCAGTATTTCATTCAGTGTTCTGCCCATCTTGTTGGCCTTCCATAGAGTTTAAATGCAGTTGAAATTGTCCATCGGCGATGCGAACCATCCTGCTGTAAAAGCGCTTTTCATCACCTTTTTTGCAGCCCGCGTTAAGGATGACTGCACGGCGTAGCGGATCGAATGCAAAAAATGCGCGCCACGGCACGCCGCTAATCTGTATCCGCAGTTCTTTCATATTGATAAATGCGGAGCCTTTAACGCTATCGACCAGCGGCCTGCCGAGTACCGGGCCACTTTTCTGTAACAGGCTGAGGGTAGCCAGCGTCTTATTACGTATGGCGACATCCTGCTTCCACAGCCATTGCTCAAACAGTTCGGTGGTCAGCACCGTCCACATGGTTATGCTCACTGATAGATTGTAATCTATATTTGAGCATAAACTGAACGGTTTTTTTGTCGATGGCGAAGATTTCAGGCAGGAATCTGGCGCTGAAAAAAAGTATGCAAGGAAGGGGGAGTGACAAAAAAATGCGGGCGGCCACGCGGTGGGCCGCCCGGGAGGTTAGTCAAACAGCGACTGGTTACGGGTCTCTTTACACAGGATCAGCGCAATCAGCGTCAGGCAGGCCATCGCGGCCAGGTAGAGGCCGACGTAGAACAGCCCGTAGGTATGTGCCAGCCAGGTCGCGATATAAGGTGCCACTGACGCGCCGAGAATCGACGACAGGTTATAGGAGAACGATGCCCCGGTATAACGCACCTCGGTCGGGAACAGCTCCGGCAGCAGCGCGCCCATCGGACCGAAGGTCAGCCCCATAATGCTCAGCCCGCACACCAGGAAGGCCATAATCAGCGTCTGGTTGCCGGAACCGAGCAGTGACGGGAACAGCAGCGAGAAGCCAATAATCAGCAGGGTAATGACGATCATCGTCCTGCGGCGGCCAAAGCGGTCAGCCAGCAGCCCGGCAACCGGTACCATCACGCCAAAGCCGATCACCGCCAGCATCAGCATCCACAGGAAGCTGTTACGCGGAATACCCAGCCCGTTCGGCGCCGGCGTGGTGCCGTAGGTCATCGAGTAGACGGTCATAATGTAGAACAGCGTATAGGTCGCCAGCATGATAAAGGTACCGATGATGGTGGTACCCAGATGCTTGCTCAGCAGCGTACCGATCGGCACCTTAACCTGCTTCTTCTCCTTCTGCACTTTGGCAAACACCGGCGACTCGTGCAGCGATACGCGCACGTAGAGGCCGATCAGTACCAGCACCGCAGAGAGCACAAACGGCACGCGCCAGCCCCAGCTCATAAACTGCTCGTCGCTCAGTACCGCGGAGAGCAGCAGGAAGGTGCCGTTGGCAAAGAAGAAGCCGATCGGCGCGCCCAGCTGCGGGAAGGAGCCGTACAGCGCACGCTTCTTCGCCGGGGCATTTTCAGTGGCCAGCAGCGCCGCGCCGCCCCACTCACCGCCGAGGCCGAGGCCCTGACCAAAGCGCGCCAGCGCCAGCAGCAGCGGCGCAAACACGCCGATGGTCTCGTAGGTGGGCAGCAGGCCGATCGCCACCGTTGAGATGCCCATGGTCAGCAGCGAGGCGACCAGCGTCACCTTACGCCCGGCACGGTCGCCGAAGTGACCAAACAGCGCGGAGCCAATCGGGCGGGCAACGAAGGCGATGGCAAAGGTGGCCAGCGACTGCAGCGTCGCGACGGTGGCATCCCCCTGCGGGAAGAAGATATGCGGGAAGACGATCACCGCCGCCGTAGCATAAATATAGAAATCGAAAAATTCGATTGCGGTTCCGACCAGCGAAGCGACCACCACTTTACCGCGTGAATTTACGGGCGTGGCGTCGGGTTCGGCGTCGATGGATGGTGCGATGGTGGCTGGCATAATGGATTCTTATATTTTATTCAGTGAACCCAAAATACTACGCACAGCCTTACGCCCATTCAATGGGGGTAAAAGCCGCACCGGGCAGGGCGACGGCGCGAAAAGAGGATAATGTTCGATACGCGATATTTGCAGGAATATGGCAGGGCTAAAGCGACATTTTTTGGCGTGATTCACTGCAAAACGGCCAAATAAAAGTTTACACTCAGCGATAAATGCTGACAATTGCGGCTTTTTTCAGCACCAATCGCGATATTTAGCTGCTTTTACGGCGGCTGCCTTCCGTTTACGCGGCGGTGGCGGCTGAGGAACGGGGGGGGGGGGTGCTGGCCAGCGGCGCGGGCGGCAGGCTCGGACAATTCGTACTTCGTTGAGTAAAGGTTGATGAAGGTAACCATCACGGCGGTTTACAACGCCCTTGCCGCAGGCTTAGAATTTCGCCACTTTCTTTTATGGAGCACACAATTGGACAGTCACCCTGTAACCGACATGTTTTAACGGCAGGCCTGCATCCGTTGTGCGCCTGCCGTCACCCGGCGGGCGTTGTTTCACCTCCTTATCCGAGCTGTCTCATCCCCCCTTTTACTGCCCCCGCGCCGCGCTAACGCCGCTGGCGTGCGGGCGTTGTTGACCCGTTTATCGCAAGGACATTTCGATGAAAGAACCTCCGTCACGAGAGAGGCCGGGCGCGCATACCGGAAGGAGACAGATGCCGTAATCCTGCGTTTGTTCCGCCTGCCCGCTCCGCCTCCCCCCTGAATATGCTGAAAAATCCTCGTCTGCAGGCGCCTTTTCCTGCGCGTAAAAAAACATCTGATTCAAGGAGCTGGCTAATGAAAATGCATAAAGCCAACCTAAAAATGGCCCAGGAACTGGCGATCGTCAGCGCGGCCAGTGCAAGCCCGGAGCGCACTCTCGCGTCCCTCAACAGCCAGCGGCAGGGCCTGACCGCGCGGCAGGCCGCCGAACGGCTGCAGCAGTCTGGTCCTAACCAGGTCGCGCACGACAAGGCCCCGGCGGCGGCGATCCAGCTGCTGCAGGCCTTCAATAATCCGTTTATCTGGGTGCTGATGGCGCTGGCGGCGATCGGCTTCGTTACCGACTACCTGCTGCCGCTGCACCAGGGGGAGCCGACCTCGCTGACCGGGGTGACTATTTTGCTGGTGATGGTTGGCCTCAGCGGGCTGCTGCGCTTCGGCCAGGAGTACCGCACCAGTAAGGCGGCGGACGCGCTGAAATCGCTGGTGCGGACCACCGCCACCGTGCTGCGCCGCCACGATGAAAACAGCGAACCTCAGGCGGCTGAGGTGCCTCTGCAGGACGTGGTGCCCGGCGATATCGTGCAGTTTTCGGCGGGCGACCTGATCCCGGCAGACGTGCGGCTGCTCAGCACCCGCGCGCTGTTTGTCAGCCAGGCGGCGCTGAGCGGCGAGGCGCTGCCGCTGGAAAAATATGACACCGACAGCCACCCGCAGGGGCTGGATGCGGCCAGCGAACTGGACGAGCAGGCGCTGCTCAGCCTGCCCGGCATCTGCCTGATGGGCACGGTGGTGGCCAGCGGCAGCGCCACGGCGGTGGTGGTCGCCACCGGCAGCGCGACCTGGTTTGGCCAGCTGGCCGGCTCGCTGCTGGGTGCACGCCCGCAGACGGCGTTTGACCGCGGGGTCAACAGCGTCAGCTGGCTGCTGATCCGCTTTATGCTGGTGATGGTGCCGGTGGTGCTGCTGATTAATGGCTTCAGCAACGGCGACTGGCGCGACGCGCTGCTGTTCGCGCTGGCGGTGGCGGTCGGGCTGACGCCGGAAATGCTGCCGATGATCGTCAGCTCCAACCTGGCGAAAGGGGCGATCGCGCTGGCGAAACGCAAAGTGGTGGTGAAACGGCTGAATGCGATCCAGAACTTTGGCGCGATGGACGTGCTGTGCAGCGACAAAACCGGCACCCTGACCGAGGATAACATCAGCCTCGACCGGCACCTGAACCTGCACGGCCAGGCCGATGAGCGGGTGCTGCAGCAGGCGTGGCTGAACAGCCGTCATCAGAACGGGGTCAAGAACCTGATGGACCGGGCGATCCTCGCGCACGGCCAGGGTAACCCGGCGCTGGCCGACCTGTGGCGCTGGCGGAAAATCGACGAACTGCCGTTTGATTTTGAACGCCGTCGCCTGTCGGTGCTGGTGGCCGAAGGGCAGCAGCAGCAGCTGATTTGCAAAGGCGCGGTGGAGGAGATGCTGGCGGTGGCCGCTTACTGGCAGGATGGTGATGCCGTGCGGCCGCTGGATGCGGCGGCGCGGCAACGTATCCGCCTGCTGGCCGAGCGCTACCAGCAGCAGGGCTTCCGCGTGCTGCTGGTCGCCAGCCGCACGCTGGCAGAGCCGGGACGGCCGCTGACCTTCGCCGACGAGTGCGATCTGGTGCTCGGCGGGCTACTGACCTTCCTCGACCCGCCAAAAGAGAGCGCCGCCGCCGCGCTGGCCGCGCTGCGGGAAAATGGCGTAACGGTGAAAATCCTTACCGGCGACAACCTGACCATCAGCCGGAAAATCTGCCGGGACGTCGGGCTGGATCCGGGCGATCCGCTGTGCGGCAGCGAGATCGCTACCCTGAGCGACGCGCGGCTGGCGCTGCGGGTGGCCGACACCACGCTGTTCTGCCGCCTCAGCCCGCAGCAGAAAACCCGCGTGGTCCAGGCGCTGCAGCACAATGGTCACACCGTCGGCTTTCTCGGTGACGGCATTAACGATGCGCCTGCGCTGCGCGCGGCGGATGTTGGCATCTCGGTCGATGGCGCCAGCGATATCGCTAAAGAGTCCGCCGATATCATCCTGCTGGAGAAGAGCCTGCTGGTGCTGGAACAGGGGGTGATCGTGGGAAGGCAGACCTTTGGCAATATCATCAAGTACCTGAACATGACCGCCAGCTCCAACTTTGGCAACGTGTTCTCGGTGCTGGTGGCCAGCGCCTTTCTGCCGTTCCTGCCGATGCTGGCGGTACAGCTGCTGCTGCAGAACCTGCTGTACGATCTGTCGCAGCTGGCGCTGCCGTGGGACAAAATGGACCGCGAGTTTCTGCGTCAGCCGCGCAAGTGGGATGCGAAAAACATCGGGCGCTTTATGCTGTGGATGGGGCCGACCTCGTCGGTGTTTGATATCACCACCTTCTGGCTGATGTGGCACGTGTTCGCCGCCAACAGCGTGGAGGCGCAGGCACTGTTCCACTCCGGCTGGTTTGTCGAGGGGCTGCTGTCGCAAACGCTGGTGGTGCATATGCTGCGTACCGGGAAAATTCCGTTTATCCGCAGCCGCGCCGCGCTGCCGGTAATGCTGATGACCGGTCTGGTGATGGTGGTGGGCGTGCTGATACCGTTCACCCCGCTGGGCAGCGCCTTCGGGCTGGTGCCGCTGCCGTTGAGCTACTTCCCGTGGCTGCTGGCGACGCTGCTGGGCTACTGCCTGCTCACTCAGGGGGTGAAAACCCTCTATATGCGCCGTTTTGGCCAGTGGTTCTGATACCAGGAAAACGCGCCGCAACAGGGAGCGTTGCGGCCGATCGCTGGCGCGGGGTGCCGCAGGGCTATGGCCGAATAAAGCGCAGGTAAATAAAGCGGATAACGTAGTACTCCACCGCGCCCAGCACTAAAAACCACAGGCAGAACACCAGCGTATAGAGCTGGCCGATATCCTCCAGATGGAAGATATCGACCAGTTTGCGGGCCAGCGCCAGGCCAAAGCTGGGCGCGGGCAGCAGCAGCGCGGAGAGAAAGCCGAGCAGCAGCGTGGCCATCGGCATCAGGAAAGTTAAAAACGGACTTTTCATCATTATTCCATCGGGTGGGGCGCGCTGGCCCCGTGCAGTTGGCGCTATTTTCAGTGAAAGTTCAGCCGGGTTCAATCATTAAACCGCCAGCGCCGCGGGCAGCTGCTCACGCATCCAGCTGATAAAGCTGCGGCGCTTCTCTGACGGGCTGAGATCCTGCCGCCACAGCAGATGGATCGGCCGGCTGCTCTGTCGCCACGGCTGTAGCAGCTCCACCAGCCGCCCGGCGGCGATATCCTCCGCCAGCAGAATACGCGGCTGCAGGATCAGCCCGGCTCCGGCCAGCGCCGCCTGGCGCAGCGCCTGGCCGTCGTTGCAGACAAAGCTGCCGTCGGTCGGCCACGGAATACCGGCAAACTGCCAGGCGTTGCTTTTGTTCCACGCCATATTGCACAGGCAGCGGTGCTGGTACAGATCCTGCGGCGTCTGCGGGGTGCCGTGCTGCGCCAGATACTCCGGCGTGGCGCACACCACCATCTGATACTCGCCGAGGAGCTGGGCGACCAGCCCGTCGCCGGCGTTCAGCCTGCCGACGCGCAGCGCAAAATCAAAGCCTTCGGCAATCAGATCGACAAAGCTGTCGTTCAGATCCAGCTCAATCTTCACCTGCGGATAGCGCCGCTGGTAAGCGGCCACCACCCCGGCCACCGCGCTGGCCCCCAGATTGAGCGGGGCGCTGATGCGCAGCAGGCCGGACGGGGTGCCCTTCATCTGTTCCACGCTCTCTTCCGCCTGCCGCAGCTGTAACAGCGCGGCTTTGCACTGCCGGTAGTAGCTCTCGCCGGCCTCGGTCAGGCTCTGGCGGCGGGTGTTGCGCTGCAGCAGGCGCGCGTCCAGCGCCTGTTCCAGCTGGCGGACGTGCTTGCCGACCATCACCGCGGTGATGTCCAGCCGGCGGGCGGCCTCGCTAAAGTTGCCGCTCTCCACCGCGCAGATAAAAGCCTCGATACTGCGTAATTTATCCATGATTACAAACCCAGAGTTTGGAGTTCCCGAAAGTATCGCGCATTTTTCCGCCGGACGCACTGCGCCACAATGGTGGCCTTAACGCGTAACGGAGAACAGAGATGAAAATTTTAGTGACTGGCGCCACCGGCACCGTGGGGCAGGGCATCGTTAACGAACTGGGCCGCGACCATCAGGTGATTACCGTCGGCCACACCCGTGGCGACTACCAGGTGGATCTGACCTGCGAAGAGAGCGTGCGCGACCTGTTTGCGCAAACCGGCAGGGTGGATGCGGTGATCTCCGCCACCGGCGGCGTGCATTTTGGTCCGCTGGCGGAGATGAGCAGCGAGCAGTTCAACCGTGGGCTGCAGGATAAGCTGCTGGGCCAGGTGCGGCTGGTGCTGATCGGCAGGGAGTTCGTCAATCCGGGCGGCTCCTTCACCCTGACCAGCGGCATTCTGGCGCAGCAGCCGATCCGCACCGGGGTTAACGCCACCGCGGTTAACGCGGCGATTGAGGGGTTTGTGCTGGCGGCGGCCAACGAACTGCCCGGCCTGCGTATCAACGCGGTCAGCCCGACGGTGCTCACCGAAGCTCTGGCGAGCTACGGTCCGTTCTTCCCCGGCTTTGAAAGCGCCCCGGCCAGCCGGGTGGCGCTGGCCTATCGCCGCAGCGTGGACGGCGTGGAGACCGGCCGCGTCTACCGCGTCTGGTAACTGCAACAGCGCCCGCAGGCGGCGTGCCTGACGCCGGGCTGTGTAAATTCTGCGGGCAAAACGGGTCGTAATTTGCCGATTTTTTCCCCACCCCCTGCGGGGTTATAAAACCCCACACTCTGTGTAACGCGGTAATTCTTTTAGAGTTTCCGCGTTCTTTTTTGCAGCAAAAATAGCATCTGTTAAAAAGTATAGCCAAGGCTATACTCAAATCCATGATTTTACTGTCTTTTTTTCCTCAGGCTTGCATGCTAGGATGCGCTTCAATTGAGCTGGCCTGTGGTTATTTTTACAACATAAGCCCTTTTTTAACGCTTCAGACGGTCCGTGCCGCTTCAGACCGGGATAAAACCAATGAACCTCTACGCAACCCTGATTCTGGCTTTTGCTATGTCGATGGACGCCTTCGCGGCGGCGCTCGGCAAAGGTGCCAGCCTGCATCGTCCGGGCCTGAAAGAAGCCCTGCGTACCGGTCTGATCTTCGGCGTGATTGAGGCGCTGACCCCGCTGATTGGCTGGGCGATTGGCCTGGCGGCCAGCCAGTACGTGATGGCGTGGGACCACTGGGTGGCGTTTGGCCTGCTGTTGATCCTCGGCGGGCGGATGGTGATGGAAGGGATGCGTAAAAAAGCCTGCGAGCCGGAACACGCACCGACCCGCCACGGCTTCTGGCTGCTGGTGTGCACCGCGATTGCCACCAGCCTCGACGCGATGGCGGTCGGCGTTGGCCTCGCCTTCCTGCAGGTGAATATCGTCACCACCGCGCTGGCAATTGGCGCGTCAACGATGATTATGGCGACCGCGGGCATTCTGCTGGGGCGCTTTATCGGCCCGGTGCTCGGCAAATGGGCGGAGATTTTCGGCGGCGTGGTGCTGATCGGCATCGGCACCAGCATCCTGATTGAACATCTGGGCGCGGCGGCATAAGCTCTGCCGGACGATCCGCGCGATCCACTCCTTTCGCCGACGATCCTCGTTCCCTGTTCCTGCAAAACCACACCGGCTTACCCATCGCTCTTCAGCCTGTTCCCGCCATTTCGCAGGACGATGAATCTGCATCAACAGGATGTCGTTTTGGATTCGTTTACTATTCGGTTAGCATAATTAGGGCGAATAGTGTGATCTGCTTCAAACAAATTGCCTGAAAAACGTCCTGCATGTATAATTTTTTGGCGTTTTTCCACCTTACTGGCAATAGGCGATCATGAAAAATTTCTTCAGGTGCGTGTTTCAGGCTTATGTAGACACCTATAAACACGTGCCGCCAGGTGCCGTTCGTTAAGCACCAGCAGATACACCCTCGATAACCACGGCCAGGGATCGGACCGATGGTTATCACCTCTTCAGCTTGTGCCGGTCTATTTATCCCTTATGACCCTAGCTAAGCGTTCCATCCCGGTATTCCTTCACTACGCCTGACGCTGCCCGACGGTGGCATTCCGTGCTAAATCCCGCCCGTAAACAGACGCAGTTGGCTAATGTTGGCCACCTGAACCGTACTGCGCACCAGCAGCAGGTAGCGGTGTTTTTCGTACAACATACCGGCCCGGCCGGTTCGCCGAGCGCGGAGGGCAGCGCGTTATGGCAGCAGGCAGGATGCAGCAGGCAGAAGTCAGAAGGCAGCAGTCAGAAGCCAGAAGCCAGAAGTCAGAAGTCAGCAGGCAGGATGCAGAAGTCAGAAGCCACAAGTCAGCAGGCAGGATGCAGAAGTCAGCAGGCAGACAGCCGCTGGGGGCTGCTGCCTGTGTTCACCGTGATCGGTTTAGCGCCGGGTTACTCGAAATCGACCCAGGTTGCTCCGGCATCAGCCGATTCAACACAGCGCTCAACCCACTGCACGCCCGCCACGCCGGCGTGGACATCCGGATACCAGAAATCGGCCAGCAGCGCGGTATCACCGCGATCGGTGGCGTCCATGGCGATGGCGAAGCGGCGATACAGGTTCGACCAGGCTTCAAACAGACCCTCCGGGTGGCCGCCGCCGATGCGGTCCTCTTCCAGCGCGCGCGGGGCCAGGTAGCCCATGCCGCGCTCCAGAATACGTACCGGCTCGCCCTGAATTTCATAGCGCAGCTGGTTTGGCTGTTCGTCCCACCACTCCAGGCTGGCTTTCGAACCGATCACGCGGATCTTCTGGCCGTGCATCGATCCGCAGTTCACCGCCGAACACCACAGCGATCCCACCGCGCCGTTATCGTATTCCATCAGCACGAAGGCGTTATCTTCCAGCGGCGCGCGGGTTTTCACGAAGCTCTGGCGGGAACACATCAGGCGCTTGATCTTCAGCTCCGGCAGCATGGTTTCGGCCAGGAACAGCGGATGGGTCGCCAGGTCGCCCAGCACGTAGCTTGGCCCGACAAATTTCGGGTCAACGCGCCAGCGGGTGCTCGGGTTCGCCAGCTCCACCGCTTCGTTATGGAAGCCGTGGGAGAACGACATATTCACGATGCGGATCTCGCCCAGCGCGCCTTCGGCAATCAGGCTGCGCGCCTGCTGGATCAGCTGGTGGCCGGCATAGCCGTAGGTCACGCCGATCACTTTATTACGCGCTTTGCTCAGCGCTTCCAGCTCTCTGGCTTCGGCGGTGGTAAAGCACAGCGGCTTTTCACAGACCACGTGCAGGCCGGCTTCCAGCGCCGCTTTGCAGATGGCGAAGTGGGTGTTGTTTGGCGTGGCGATCGAAACCGCCTCAATGCCGTCCGCCCGCTCTGCTTCCTGCTGGAACAGGGTCTGGTAGTCCGGGTAGCAGCGGTCGCCGTCCACGCCGAGGCTTTCGCCGAAGGCGCGGCCACGGGCTGCATCGATATCGAAAGCGCCAGCCACCAGGGCGAAGGTGTTATCGCGCAGTGCCGCAGAACGGTGGATATAGCCGATCTGGCTGGTGCCGCCGCCGCCTACCATGCCCCAGCGCAGGGAGCGATCGAGAGGTTTGATGCCGTTAATCATGATGTGTTCCTTAACTTAAAATCCAACAGAGTTCAGGTAGCGCAGGCTCTCGGTCACGTCGTGCAGGCTGCCATCGGCGTTGCGCGGGTCACGTTCCTGTTCAATGGTGATCCAGCCCTGGTAGTTGCGTTCTGCCAGGAAGGTACGTACTGCCGGGTAGTCAATCGCCCCTTTGCCGATCGGGCACATCACCCCTTCGGCGCAGGCGGTAAAGAAGTCGATGCCGCGGGCAATCACGTCGCGGAACACGGCGTCGTTAACGTCTTTAAAGTGCAGATAGTCGATGCGGTCAAAGTAGTGCGCCAGCGCCGGGATCGGGTCCATGCCGGCGTAGTAGAGGTGGCCGGTATCAAGGCACAGGCCCGCCACGCTGTGCGGGATATCCTGCACCAGCTTTTCCAGCTCGTCGGCAAACTCAATGCTGCCGCCGGCGTGCGGGTGGATCACCGGACGCACGCCGTACTCTCTGGCGATGCGGCTGATTTCGGTGATATGGCCGATCATGCGCTGCCAGTCGGCGTCCGACAGGCGTTCGGCTTTATCATACTGGCCCGCCAGGCGTGCGCGATCGGCGTTGCCGAAGTCGATAATCACCAGGTAGGGTGCCGGGATATTCGCACCGTGGGTTGGCGTGGCGGTCGGCACTTTCGCCAGGTTACGGCACAGGTTGTGCGTCAGCTCAACCATCGCCGGGAAGTTGGACTCGCTGACCAGGTCATCAAAGATGGTGCCGGCAACGATAGTCAGGCCGTACTGGTTCAGCTTTTCGGTCAGCTGCTGCGGGTCAGTGGGCAGATAGGTCCATGGCCCCAGCTCAATGCTTTTATAACCGGCCTGGGCGGCCTCTTTCAGCACCTTCTCATACGGCGGCAGGTGCGGGTTTTTTGGGTCATCCACGCCCCAGCTGCAGGGTGCGTTAGCAATATGAATGGTCATGTTGGCGTCCTCAAAAATCAGTGGGTTGCAGTTTTGCGTTGTTGTTGGGTGGTGTCGAAGCGTTCCAGAATCAGCGCTTCCATTTTTTCCAGCGAGACGCCCCTGGTTTCTGGCAGCAGTGCCTTAACGAACCACCAGGAGACCAGAGAACACACCGCGAACAGCAGCAGCGGGAAGGCACCGTTAAAGGTCTCGTTGAGATACTGGCTCTGGTTCATCATCGGGAACGACTGGCTGACAAAGAAGTTACCGGCCCACATGGCACAGATGGAGAAGCCCATCCCGGCACCGCGCAGGCGGGTAGGGAAGATCTCGCCAATCACCGTCCATACCACCTGGCCCCAGGTACCGCCGAACAGGAACATAAAGCCGAACAGGCCGATCACCGACACCCAGCCGGTCATGCCGCTGTAGAAGGTCCAGAAGGTGATCAGCAGACATACGGCAGAACCCAGCGAACCGATCAGCAGCAGAGATTTACGCCCCATCCTGTCGATCAGCATCATGCCGGCCATCACGCCTGCAAACTGCAGCACCGCCAGCCAGATGGTCATATACATTGCTTCCTGCATATTGTGGGTGACGTTCATCAGCAGGGTCGGGCCGAAGTACTGAATGACGTTAATGCCGGTCAGCTGGTTGAAGATCGCCAGGCCGATACCAATCACCAGGAAAATCGACGTCTTACGGGTAAAGCGGGCGCGTTCGCTGGTCACCTGCTGCGAGGCTTTCTGCTGCAGCGAGTCCTGAATCTCGCCGATCAGGCGTCTGGCGTGGTCGGCAGATGAAATGCGGGTCAGGGTTTTCAGCGCCTGCTCGTTGCGGCCGACCATTACGTTCCAGCGCGGCGACTCGGGGATAAACCCAACGAACAGGAAGAACAGCACGCAGGGTACAAAGGCGGCGCCCAGCATCCAGCGCCAGCCGTAGGCATTCAGCCACTCGGGGTCGGCATTTTTGGCAATCAGGTAGTTAGTCAGCAGTACCAGCACCTGGCCACCGACGCAGCACACCATGTGCATGGTCATCGCCCGGCCACGGTAGTCTTTCGGTGCCACTTCGGCGATATAAATCGGCGAGATCACCGAGGCAAGGCCGATGCCCAGCCCGCCAATCATGCGGAATACCACAAAGGTGGTGAAGTCCGGTGCCAGCGCGGTGCCGGCAACGGAGACCACAAACAGAATGGCGGTGATAATCAGCATCGACTTGCGGCCGTAGCGGTCAGCCAGCTTGCCGGCGACCAGGCAGCCAATCACGCAGCCAATGATCACGTTAGACACCGCCCAGCCGGTTTCGGCGGCGGAGAGCCGGTAGTGGTGGGCGATAGGTTCAATGGCGCCGGAAATGACCGAAGAGTCATAGCCGAACAACAGCCCGCCGAGAGCGGCAACTGCGCAGATGGCCATCACATAGGCCATATTATGTTTCGGTGGTGTTAAGGGCACAGGGTACATCCTTCAGTTATTATTTGAAGGAAGTATCAAACAAAAATTCTATTACCATCAATGATGGAATGTTTGTTTTTTGATGGCGATCGCACTAATTATGATAGAAAATTATGATGATATTCTATCATCCCCGTGTTTTCAGCCGCTTATCCGACGGAGTGACCCCTACCGATGCGGGGAAGTGGTCGGCCCGCGCGGTTTAGAAATTTTCCTTTGTTATCAATTCAAAGCTGCTGTGTGATGAGCTAAAGCCACGCTGGTTCTCCTCCACCGCTTCACGCATTGCCTGCACCACCGCCGCCGCCAACTCCTCCAGCCGGTTTGAGATGATAATATCGAGCGTGCCATCAATCAGCGCCAGCTGTTCATCCTTCAGCGGGCCGTGACAGATCAGGGTAATCTCCTGCTTTCTGCCGCTGTCACGCAGTGCCGCCACTACCCCTTCCACGCCGCCGCAGGGGGCGTAGATCACCGACAGATCCGCATGGTCACAGATCAGCGCCTGGGTTATCTGATATGCGCGGTCGTAATTTTCGAAGCTGTTGACCGGCTCCAGCACGATATGGCCGGTGGCGTGCTCACGCAGATAGGAGCGGAAGCTGATTTCGCAGGTTTCCTGGCACAGGAAGCGGTTATCGCCGATGATCACCCCCACTTTCCCCGGTTTACCGCTCAGGCGCTGTACCGCCCAGGCGGCGGTTCGGCCCGCCTTGCGGTTATCCAGCCCGACGTAGCCGGCATGGCCGCAGGGGGACAAATCGGACAGAATAGTGAACACCTTCACCCCTTTCTGTGCCGCCTTCTCCACCGCGTGGCGGATGCGGGCATTATCCAGCGCGATCAGGCCCAGCACGTTAATGCGCTGGCTCATCTGCTCAATGTCTGCGGCCGCTGCTTCAATATCGTGGATATCGTGAAAGACAAACTCAATCGCCGTACCCGGCTGCAGCCACGGCGCGGCTTCCCGCTCCAGCGCACGGGCCAGGCTGTCGTAAAACGAATGGTCGCGGGAGAGCAGAAGAATACCGATGCGCAGCGGCCCGCCGTTGAGGCTGACGGCCGCGACTTCACTGAGGAAATCGCGATCGAAGCGATAGCCCAGCCGCACCGCCGCCTGTACCACCCGTTGTTCAGTATCCGGGCGCACCGGCGCACGGCGGTTCAGCACCCGGTCAACGGTGGCAACGCCGACCCCGGCTTCGCGGGCAATATCGGTCAGGGTAGTTTTTTTCATCACAGAATTCTCAACAAGCGGGACTGAGAGAAAACTATCATGTTACGGCGTATGGCGGGATGCCGGCTGCATCAGGATATGACGCAGGTCAGATTATTTTTTTTATTTATGCAGGAAGGACGGTGAAATGTTTCATTTTGGATAACAGAGATGTCAGATCGTTGAAATCTGTTCGAGACGCAGTAAGGCTTCATCCCATGGCAGTCGCCTGCCCGCATCTTTCATTCGTCGGTAAGCCGTTCTGGCCTGTGCAGGTGAGATGGTCCCCAGCAGGACAAGTTGCTCTACCACCCAGAGGGATCCCATGACGGTCAGCTTTTCACTTTCGGCAGCTTTCCTCAGCGCCCTGTCGCCGGTCAGCAGAGGGCACTTTTCCTGCTTTGCCAGTGCCAGGGCAAAGCAATCATGACGGCCTGGGCCTGTAACCCGCTGAGTTAGCTGCCAGGCAAACTCCATCGTTGCCGGGAGCAACTCCTGTAGTTTAAGGCCTTTCGCCAGCAGTGTAGGGTGGAATGCCTCAAGCTCTTCGTAAAACAGGATATCCGGCGTCATGATCTGCCAGGGAAGGGTGAAGAAGGCGTCCAGCAACCCCCTTCCTCCAGATCAATAATGATATTGGCGTCACTGATTAATAGTCTCATGGGGGGGCTCCAGCTTCCGTGCCTGATGGAATGAACTTAATGACAGACCCAGTAATTCGGCAGCTTTAGCTTCCCCAATAATGTCTTCGCCCAGTGCGCGGTAAACCAGCTGCTGAAAAAGGAAGGTATTCTCCTGTGGGTACGGGGTGCCGGGTTCTGTGCTGCGCCAACCCTGGCGGGCAAAATGGATGACTAATTTTTTATGCAGGGCAGGGCTGATAATACCCAGACTCAGCAGTCGATACAGGCAGGCGGCCATGCTGATGCCGTATTCCTGCTTGAGCAGATAAAGTTCACGAAATTCAATCTGGTGGCGATACTGGCCTGTCTGCTGTCGAACGCAGCAGGCTGGCAATAAAAAGGCAGCAGCGAAACGATTACAGGCTTTTTCTTCATCCATATCTGCAGACAAACGCCCCTGCAACAGCAGATGTCCGAGTTCATGTGCCAGCGTGAAGCGTTGACGATCGCCCGGCCAGTTTGAAGAAACGATAATAGCGGGTTTGCCGGCAACGTCTGCCTGCAAACCGTCGAAGCGGGTTTGTTTACCGATATCGGTAACAATCACTAAAATACCGCGTGTTTCCAGCAGATCGATCAGATCTGCAATTGGTGCTGAACCCAACTGCCAGCTGTCGCGAAGTTGCCCGGCGAGTGTCTCAATATCATCCCAGTCATTGATGTATTGCAGCTCGTATCGCGGGGGGACAAACTGGGTTACCGGAAACGTTGGCCACAGGTTAGCCAGTTCAAGCCAGCGTTCGGCCTGGTCGATAACATCGGCCTCAATGCGTTTTAGCAGCGCAACGGGTGTTGCTACCCGTTTGCGATATTCAATTCCTTTAAGTTCAACCTGATAAGGGCGGAAAAAATATTCGCTACGCACATTTAATGCTTTTGCAAGCTTAAGCAGAACGCCGGAAGAGGGCATATTCTGATTGTGCTCATACTTTTTGATCATGTTGGCGCTGACCCCTGCGGCTTCACCCAACGCCTGCATCGACAGACCTGCAGCTGAGCGTGCGCGTAGCAAGCGTTCTCCAATCATGATGCCTCTCAGGTTTATAAAAAATTTAAATGTTAACTTATTATAAACCCTCGGGGGGCAGTGTCGATGGGTAAACTGTCCATTTAGCCGGTACAACATTTACCTGAACTGAAGAAAAAAGCTGCGTTCACCGGCGGGGCTTTATGCTATCTTCACAAAACATACCGTACGGTATCTTTTATGAGGACATGATGTCGAAACTCCCCCCGACTGACGAAAATGACGATGGCGGCCGATGCTGCCTGCGCGGCTGGTATCGTAAAAAACAGCCGGAGCAGGTGCGGGCGGCGCTGATCCAGTGTGCTGCCGAAATGGCGGCGCAGCAGGGGCTGACCGCCGTGACGGTACAGGCGGTGGCGCAGGCGGCGGGGGTGACCAAGGGCGGCTTCTTCCACCATTTCCCGCATAAGCAGGCGCTGCTGGATGCGGTGTTTGATGCCTTTAAAGCCGAACATGACCGGGAAATCGACCGGCTGATGGCGGCTGATGAGGAGGCCTGGGGCAGCTTTACCCGTGCCTATGTGATGATGTCTTTTCGGGATATTTTGCAGGAAGAAGCCAGTCTGCACGTGCCGCTTTCGCTGTCGATGATGGCGTCTGCGGAGCTTTGTGAACGCTGGTCGAAGTGGCTGGCCGGGCGCCTGCAGCGTCATCAGTCTACCGATAGCGACCCGCAGCATGAGACAGCCAGGCTGGCCGCCGACGGTGCCTGGCTGGTGCACTCCCTTAAACTTCACTCTGCCGTTGGCGCGCCGCTGGCGCTGAGAGAAAGGCTTCTGGCCACTACCCGACGTAGCGGTGAAATATGAAAATGACGTTCAAAGAAGAAGTGGTGCAACAGCTGCTGCAGTGGCTGGAGGGAAATATCCAGACGCCGCTGACCATCGATGACTTTGTCACCAAATCCGGTTACTCCAAGTGGCACCTGCAGCGCATTTTTAAGGAAGTGACCGGGCAGAAGCTGGCCACCTACGCCCGCCAGCGGCGGCTGACCTCCACCGCCTTTATGCTGCGGTTGTTCGATAAACAGATTGATACGGTGGGCAGCGAGCATGGCTTCTCCAGCCACAACGTGTTCCATAAAACCTTTAAGCGCCACTTTAACGTTACCCCGGCGCAGTACCGCGATGCCGTGGACTGGTCGTGCGCCGGGCTGTGTCCGCCGGTGAACCTGACCGCGCAGGCGGTGCCCACCGGGCAGCTGGTCGAGCTGGAGGCGCTGTCGCTCAGCGGCCAGCTCAACCACTTCCCCTTTACGCTGCACACCATCGATGACTTTTGCTGGCAGAAGCGCCAGCAGTTCTGGCAGTCGCGGCTGGCCGCGCTGGCCGCGCCGCCGGAGGATCTGTATGGGCTGATTAACGTGGTGCGCGGTAAGGCGGGGGAGGAGCATTCAACGCTACAGTATCTGACGTGCCTGACGGCCACCGCCGTGTCGGCGGAGGTGGAGCAGATAGACGTCACCCTTGAGCGCCAGACCTATCTGCAGTTCAGCTACTGCGGCGAATCACAGCACTATGCGGAATTTATCGGGTTGATTTATGAGCATGCGCTACCGCTGGCCCGCGCGGTGCGCCGCGACGGCCACGATATTGAGCGCATCAACCAACGCTGGTTTGAACAACATCAGGGGCGGCAGCTGAAGATCGATTATTTCGTTCCGGTGATGATCTGAACATGCGGTCACTGACGCCGGGCCGCCGGAGCGACTTACCGCTGTCAGCCGGGCTGGCGGGCAATGATTTCCAGTACCCGCTGCCGGGCAGAGGCAAGATGCCGCACCGTCTCTTCACGGGCAAGCTGCGCATCCCCCTGGCGGTAAGCCGCCAGAATGGCGGCATGCTGTTGCTGAAACACCGGCGTATCGGCCAGCAGCCGGTGTTGCAGCTGTTCGTAGCGCTCAATCTGGGCACATAATTCGGCAATAATTTTCAGCAGCCTGCCGTTATTGCAGCCCTGGTAGAGAATGTGGTGAAACTCGCGGTTCAGCTCGCCCTGTTTTTGCGGCGTCTGCGCCGTTTCCAGCAGCTGATGTACCAGCCCGGCGCGTGCCAGCGTTTCGTCATTGCGGTTCATCACACTGAGCGCGATCGCTTCCCCTTCTGCCAGCGCACGCAGCTGATAGATTTCATTGACGTCACGGGCGGTCAGCCTGCTGACGGCGGCACCACGGTTACGCTGGCTTTCGACCAGACCTTCCCTCTCCAGCTGCTGGATAGCCTCACGCATCGGAATACGGCTGACTGAAAACTGGCTGGCCAGTTCACGCTCGATCAGGCGTGTACCCTCGGCAAGTTCACCCCGGTTAATCATTTCGCGCAGTGAAGCGGCAATCACTTCCGCCGTTGAGTCTGGCTTATTCAGCATCACAGGTTCTCTGAAAAACATTTGGCATAATGGTATACCATATGCTTTACTTTCTCAATCCGTCGCCACAGCAAAGCGCATTTTCTCAGCTTATTTCGGAGCAGGCATCATGGCACAGCGTGAACATCACTATCGGGTTGCGGTTGAATGGACAGGCAACAAAGGGCAGGGAACGGCTTCCTACAAGGCTTACAGCCGGGATTTTGTGCTTAACGCGGGCGCGAAACCACCGATTGCTGGTTCGTCCGATCCGGCGTTCTTAGGGGATCCGCTGCGCTGGAATCCGGAAGATCTGCTGGTCGCTGCCGCCTCCGCCTGCCATAAATTATGGTATCTGCACCTGTGTGCGGAAGCCGGGATTCGTGTGCAGGCCTACCGCGACGACGCAGAGGGAACCATGGTGGAAGGCAAAACCGGCCGCTTTACGCAGGTGGTGTTGCGGCCGCAGGTGACCATTGCCGCAGGCAATGACCTGGAACAGGCCCGGCAGTTGCATCATCAGGCGCATGCGCTTTGCTATATTGCTAATTCGCTGAACTTCCCGGTGCTGTGTGAGCCAACGATCGTTTGCTAGCGGCAGTCTTCAGGTATCGGGCAGGTAGCCGCAGAATGTACGCGCGGGGCAGGGCAGGACGGTGCGAGGGGTGAGGGGCAGCCGGTACAGAAAAACGGGCATGCCCGTCCCCTGTCTGGCAGGGTTCGGGCATTGCCGGATGCTTATTTAACCAGTTCGGCGGTCATATGCACGGTGTTATTGCCGCTGGCTTCGATGATTTTGTAAGACGCGCCGGCCTGCTGTGCCTGAGCGGCGATTTGGGCTTCTGCGCTCTCAATGGTTGAACCGGTAGCGACCACGGTCTGGGCGAATGCGCCGAAAGAGGCCAGAGAAAGTACGGTAACAGCAGCAATAGTTTTGATAGATTTCATGGGGTCATTCCTTCAGTAAGTTTGTTTGGGAGAAGGCTGTTTGCCTTCGTTGAAAACAATAATAGGCGCATTGAAGCGATTCTGATAGCGGAGTGATTTGCTCAAGTCTTTCAAATAATTTGTTCAATATCTGACGTTGATTTACGTTCTGGCCTGTTGGCTGAAGAATGCTGACATCCGGGCCGTTTACCGGGCTGAAAAGGGTGGCGGGCAGCATTAAAATAACAATGATAATCATTCAACATGATGCTACGCTCATTCGCCCATCCGTTGCCTGTCGCCTGAGAAAAGTTATCGTGTCAGCGTTTGAACAGTATTACGTTGAAGTCCTGCGCTTTCTGACGCGTAAACTGCGTGACCACGACAGTGCTCAGGATCTGACGCAGGAGACCTTCAGCCGCGCGTTAACGCTGCCCCCCGGCGGGGACGTCGCCTCGCCCCGCGGCCTGCTCTATCAGATTGCGCGCAATCTGCTGATTGACCGCTACCGCAGCAGTAAAAGACAATCCCATGAAAATCTTGAGGATATCGATGAGTCCTGTATTGTCGCTCCCGGGAGCTGGCAGCCCGAGGCGCAGGCGGAGAGCAGCCAGCACGCTGCCCGACTGGTGGCAATCATCGAGGCGCTGCCGCCGCGCTGTCGTCAGGCGTTTGTATTGCACCGCATTGACGGGCTGTCGCAGAGCGAGGTCGCAAAGCAGATGGGGATTTCCACCAATATGGTAGAGAAACATATTATTCGGGCGATGGTGGCCTGCCGGGAAGGCAGCGCCAGCGGGCAGGACAGCAAAGGATAATGCGATGAAAACCCCGGATGCCTTACGGCCCGAACAGGCTGACAGCGCGGAAACCTGGCTGCTGCGACAGCAGGCCGGTTTCCGCGCCGGACAGCAACAGCAGTTTAACCACTGGCTGACCCAGGGCGACAATGCCGCCGCGTTTGCCCGTACCACGGCGCTGTGGCAACAGCTTGGTGAACTGCCCGAAAGTGAGAAACTGCGCCTGCGTCAGCAGGTGCGGCGTGAGCTGGCCGCTCCTGCCCGGCGGCCGCGCCGCCTGCTGTGGCCCGCGCTGGCGGTACTGCTGCTGGCGGTGCTGATCTGGCCGCTGTGGCGGCAGCTGGCGCCGGCAGAGTTTGAGCAGGTTTACGCTACGCAGCGCGGCGAGCAACGCCTGATCGCCCTGCCGGACGGCAGCAAACTGAATCTGGACGCGGAAACCCGGTTGCGGGTGGCGTACTGGCCGCAGCATCGCGAGATCTGGCTGGAGCAGGGGCAGGCTTTTTTCCAGGTGGCCCATCAGGCGCAGCGCCCGCTGACGGTGCGCAGCGGTACGTTGCGCGTCACGGTTCTCGGCACTGAATTCAGCGTGCGCTACATTCCGCACTCGATGAGCGGAGAGGGCGTCAGCGTGGCGGTGCGTTCCGGTGCGGTGCGCGTCGGGCCGCAGGCGGGCTGGCGCTACGGCTGGTGGCGGCTGGTGAACAGGCTGGGGATTGCCCGCACCGATGCGCATCTGCGCGTGCTGCGCGCCGGTCAGCAGAGCCAGAGTGACGGCAGCGGCCTGCTGACGGGGCAGAGTGCGATCGCCCCGCAGGCGGTGGCCTCGTGGCAGCAGGCGCGGGTCAGTTTCGACAACACCCCGCTGCCGCTGGCGCTGGCCGAGTTCGCCCGCTACGGCAGCGTGCACTATCAGGCCGATCCCCGGGTGGCGGAACTGCGCATCACCGGCAGCTTCGCGCTGGGGCGGCTGGACAGTTTTGCCCGGGCGCTGCCTGCCGTGCTGCCGGTCACGCTGAAAAAGCAGGGTGACACTACGCTCATCGTGCCGCGCAGCACGGCGGAAAAAAAATCGTAAAAAAAACGTCATCCTGACGTCAGGGTTTTGTCCGTCACAGCGTCTTCAAAGGTAATGATTCTTATTACATACCTTTGGGAACCGATACATGACCCTGTTTTCTTTAATTTCACCTGTGGAAAAAACCTTTAGATTCAGCCTGCTGGCCCTGGCTGTCACTCTGGGTTCCCAGCCGGTGCTGGCGGTAGCTGCCGCCCCTGTAGCCGTGTCGCTGCCCGCCCAGCCGCTGGCCCCGGCGCTGAATGCGTTGGCGCAACAGGCCGGCGTTCAGCTGATCGTGGCACCGGCGGCGGTGGCAAATAAGTCAGCCCCGGCGGTCAGCGGCACCATGACGCTGGAGAGTGCACTCGATCGCCTGCTGCTGGGCAGCGGCCTGATCTGGCAGCGGCAAAACGATATGATCACCATCTCGCCCGCTGCGGGTGACGCGGGTAATGCGGGTGACACCCTGACGGTGACCGGCCGTGGCGGGGCGTTGGGTGGCAGCGTGCCGCAGCAGACCAGCAGCGCCACCAAAACCCATACCGCGCTGCTGGAGGTACCGCAGTCCGTCTCGGTGATCGGCCGCCAGCAGATGGACAGGCAGAACGTGCAGAGCGTGACCGAAGCGCTGCGCTACGTGCCGGGGGTGAAGACTGAAACCTACGGCGTTGACCCGAAAGGCTATGACTGGATCTACATCCGCGGCTTTAACGCCCTGACCACCAACGACTATCGCGACGGCCTGCGCCAGCTCAACAACAGCTACAGCTATTTCCGCACCGAGCCTTACGCGCTGGAGCGCATCGACGTGGTGCGTGGCCCGTCATCGACGCTGTTTGGCCTCGGTGATGCCGGTGGAATCATCAACCGCGTCAGCAAACTGCCCACCGCACAGGGCGTACATGAGGTGGAGGTCCAGCTTGGCAATTTCGACCGCCGACAGCTGCAGTTCGACTTCAGCGATAAAATCAACGGTGACAGCCGCTATCTCTACCGCCTGGTCGGCGTGGCGCGGGACAGCAACACCCAGTTCCAGTATGCCAACGGCCCGAAAGTGAAAGACGATCGCCTCTATCTCGCGCCGTCGTTCAGCTGGCTGCCGAACGAAGACACCAGCCTGACGCTGCGCGCGGACTACCTGCGCGACAGCTCCGGTGGCACTATCTCGGTACTGACGCAGCCGGATGGCAAGGTAACGGATACCCTGCTCGGTGACTACAGCTACAACCACTTCCGTAACGAACAGTTCACCGCCGGTTACGAGTTCAGCCACCAGCTGACAGAAACAGTCCAGCTGCGGCAGAATCTGCGCGTCGGGCAGACCGATACCATCCTTAACAACCTGCTGCCGGGCGCCATCGACTTCACCAGCGGCCAGCAGTCGCGCAACGCCATCCGTTTTGATGAGCATATGCAGACGCTGAATCTCGACAACCAGCTGCAGGCCGACTTCAATACAGGCGCGTTCAGCCACACCCTGCTGGGGGGCGTCGACTACAGCTGGCTGGACGGTAACGCCAAACGGTTCAGCGCGGCGGCACCGGTGCTGAACGTCTGGCAGCCGCAGTACGGCATGGCGATTGCCGATCCGACCAACGCGGTGAACAATAACGATCAGACCACCTCTCAGCTCGGCGTCTACCTGCAGGATCAGATCCACCTGACCCCGGCATGGCTGCTGACCCTCGGTGGCCGCCATGACGATATCAGCATGCGCACGCAGAACAACCTGACCGGCAACACCAGCTGGCTGGATAAAGATGCCTGGACCGGGCGTGCCGGGCTGACCTGGCTGGCGGGCAACGGGCTGGCACCGTACATCAGCTATGCTGAATCCTTTACGCCAAACAGCGGTACCAACCGCGATAACCAGACCTTCACGCCGAGCAAGGCCCACCAGTATGAGGCGGGGATCAAGTACCAGCCGGATGCCGACCTGCTGATGACGCTGGCGGCGTTTGAAATCACCAAAACCAACGTGCTGACCAACGAGCTGGTGAACGGCGTGGCCACCGGTTATCAGGTGGCGTCCGGCGAAGTGCGTTCACGCGGCGTGGAGTGGGAACTGCAGGCGCAGCTGAGCGAGAATCTGCACGCGCTGGCCTCTTACAGCTTCACCGATGCGGAGATCACCCGCAGCAATGATGGCGTCCAGGGTAACAAGCAGGCCAACGTACCGAAACACATGGCCTCGGCCTGGCTGAGCTACGACTTCACCCGCGGTGTTCTGGATGGCCTGACGCTGAACGGCGGTACGCGCTACGTTGGCAGCATGTACGGCGACAACGCTAACACCATTCCGGTGAAAAACTTTGCGCTGGTCGATGCCGGTGCCTCTTACAGGGTGAATCACCATCTGACCTTTGGCGTTAACGTACAGAACCTGCTGGACCATCATTACGTCGGTACCTGTGACGACGCCACCAGCTGTTACCCGGGTCAGGAGCGCACGCTGATCGGTTCGGTTAAATACAACTTCTGATGCAGCAGGGGTCATGGCGGCGGCGGGACTGCCTGCAGGCGCTGCTGCTGGCACCGCTGGCGTTCAGCCACGCGGTGCGCGGGCAGCCGCTGGCGGCAGAGCGGATTGTGGCGATCAACTGGGTGGCGGCGGAGCTGCTGCTGGCGCTGGGAATTACGCCGCTGGCGCTGTCGGACAGCGGCTACTTTCGCCGGCGCATTCCGCAGCCGCCGCTGCCTGCGGCGGTGGCGGATATCGGGCCGTACTGGGAACCCAACCTTGAGTATCTGGCACAGCTGCGCCCCTCGCTGATCCTCAGCGATGCGCTGGCACCGGCGATGATGGCGGCGATGCAGCGTATCGCCCCGCTGGAGGTGGTCACGGTATATCCGGCGGCGGACGATGCCTGGCAGTCGCTGTGCCGCTATCTGCTTGCTCTTGGTGAGCGGGTTAACCGGCTGGCCGTGGCACAGCAGCTGATCGCCCACGGCGAACGGCGGCTGGCGGACTACCGGCAGCAGCTGGCACAGCGGCCGCGCCCGGCGGTGTGCGTGGCGGTACTCAATCAGGACGGTAAACACGCCACGGTGTACGGGCAGCACAGCCTGGTGCAGGCGGTGCTTGACCGGCTGGGGCTGGTTAACGCCTGGCAGCAGCCGGTCAGCAGCATGGGGCTGGCCAACGTCGGTCTCGACCGGCTGGCCTCGCTGACGGACGCCCGGCTGTTTTACGTTGAGCTGCCGACCACCACCGACCGGCTGCGCAAAGTACGCCAGTCCGGCGCGCTGTGGCAGCATCTGCCGCTGGTACAGCAGGGCAACGTCGTCGCGCTGCCGCCCTTTTTCCCGTTTGGCGGGGTGCATACCGCCCTGCGTCTTGCCGACAGCCTGGCGCTGCGGCTGCTGAGTGAGCCCTGATGTTGCGCATGACCCCGCTGAAACTGTTTTTACTGCTGCTGCTGGCCGCGCTGGCGCTGACCGTACAGCAGCTGCGGCCGCTGCTGCAAGACCATCACAGCGGTCACCTGCTGCTGATCTACAGCTTTTTGCCACGGCTGGCCGTCAGCCTGCTGGCCGGTGGGGCGCTGGCGCTGGCGGGGCTGCTGTTTCAGCAGGTGCTGCACAATCCGCTGGCGGAACCGGCCACCCTCGGCGTGGCTGCCGGGGCCAACCTTGCCGTCGCGCTGGTGCTGGTACTGGCACCCGGCCTGCTGGCGTTCGGGCTGGCACCGGTGGCGCTGACGGGCGCGGGCGTGACCACGCTGCTGCTGCTGTTGCTGGTGGCGCGCCAGCGGCTGGCTACGCTGCAGGTGATCCTCGCCGGCATGGTGCTGAGCCTGTACGCCGGGGCGCTCTCCACGCTGCTGGTGCTGTTCAACCACGACTATCTCAGCGATCTGTTCAGCTGGCAGGCCGGCTCGCTCAGCCAGAACGGCTGGGAGAGCGTGCGCATGTTAACGCTGCCGCTGCTGCTGTGCGGCGGGCTGAGTCTGCTGCTGGCGCGGCCGCTGGCATTAATCGGCCTGTCGGAGCAGAGCGCCGCCAGTCTTGGTGCCTCGCCGGTGCGCGTCAGGCTGCTTGCGCTGATGATCGCCGTGGTGCTCAGCGCACTGGTCACCAGTCAGCTGGGTATTATCAGCTTTATTGGCCTGGCGGCCCCGGCGCTGGTGCGGCTGCTCGGGGTACGGCATTTCAGCCGTCAGCTGCTGTGGGTGCCGGGGTTTGGCGCGCTGCTGCTGTGGCTTATCGATCGGCTGGCGCAGACGCTCTCACCCGCCGCCGGAGACGTGCCGACCGGCGCGGTCACCGCGCTGTTCAGCGCACCGCTGATCCTGCTGCTGCTGTCGCGCCAGCGCATTATCCGTCTGCCGCAGGCGGCGGAGACGGTGCCCGCCTGCGGGGCATCGCTTAGCGCCGGGCGCGTTATTCTGTTAGCTGGTCTGCTGCTGCTGGCGGTCGGGCTGTCGCTGGGCTGTAACCGGCAGATAGCGGACGGCCTGCTGCTGGCGTGGCGCTGGCCACGGATGGTCGGGTCACTGGCCGCCGGTGCCATGCTGGCGGTGGCCGGGGTGCTGGTACAACGGCTGACGCGCAACCCGCTGGCCAGCCCGGAGCTGCTTGGCATCAGCAGCGGTGCCTCGCTGGCGGTGCTGCTGCTGTTTATGCTGGTCAGCCAGCCGCTGCCGCTGCTGTTTCCGGCGGCGGCGGCCGGCAGTCTGCTGGTTACGGCAACCATTCTGTGGCTCGGCGGGCGTAACGGATTTCAGCCGCAGCGGCTGGTGCTGACCGGGCTGTGCATCACCAGCATCAGCGGGGCGTTAACCAGCCTGCTGATGCTGAGCGGCGACCCGCGCGCGCTGCAGCTGCTCAGCTGGAGTACCGGTTCTACCGCCGGTATCAGCGCGGCGGCGGCCGTAACGGGCCTGGTGCAGGCGCTGCTGCTGATCCCGCTGGCGCTGCTGTTGCGCCGCGTGCTGCAGCTGCTGGGACTGGGCGCGGCAACGGCCCGCACGCTGGGCGTGAATCTCAGGCAGGGTACGTTACTGATTCTGCTGTTGGCGGCCGCGCTGACGGCGGCCGGCACCCTGCTGGTCGGACCGATCAGTTTTGTTGGCCTGATGGCACCGCAGCTGGCGCGCGCAGCGTGGCGGAGCAGACCGGGCTGGCGGCGCTGCTGGGGGCCACGCTGATGGTGCTGGCCGACTGGCTGGGACGCAATATCGCCTGGCCGTGGCCGGTGTCCACCGGTATCGTCTGCGCGCTGCTGGGGGCACCGTGGTTTTTATGGCTGCTGCGGCGCGTACAGGCTTAGCGTTACGCCACGCAAGTTGCTCCGCTGCTGCATCTGATGTTGCTGGTGTTGCTGGTGTTGCTGGTGTTGCTGGTGTTGCTGGTGCTGGTGCTGGTGCTGGTGCTGGTGCTGCCGATATTGCAGCTGTCGCGCAGCAGCAGGTTTACTGGCGCAGCGCCGCCATAAAATGCGCTTTCACGTGCTCGGCCTCAACGGTGAGGCACAGCGACTGCGGGCGGCAGCCGGCAAACGGGTCGTCCTGCGTTGCCGGGCTGTTAAGCTGGCGCAGCGTCTGTCCGCGGTTAATGCGGTCGGTGACTACCCGTACCGGTGACGTGGTGACGCCAAACCATTCCGGGTGGTTCAGGTATGCGATGGTCAGGGTATCGTGCAGCGCCATGCCTTCGACACCGTGCTGTTTGCTGTAAGCAAGGTAGCCCTGAGAGATGGCGCTCAGCAGCGGATGGTTCAGGCTGCGAATATCGTCACCGCTGACGGTGACCTCCAGCGTCACGTCCAGCGGCAGCATCACTACCGGAATAGCCGAGCTCAGCACCTGGTCGGCGGCGTGCGGATCTTTCCAGATATTAAACTCGGCAAAGGGCGTGACGTTGCCGCTGTGGCCGTGGCTGCCAAAGGCGCCGCCCATCACCACCAGCCGTTTAATCTGTGGAATGATATCCGGTGCCTGGTTGATTGCCATGGCGATATTGGTCAGCGGGCCGATCGCCACAATAGTCAGCGCATCCGGATTATCGCGCACGCTCTGGATAATAAAGTCGATGGCGTTTTCTGCCGCGCCGCTCCACGGGTTATCAAACACCCCGCCCAGCCCGTCTGCACCGTGTACGTCCCAGGCTGACGGGGTCGGCAGGTGGGCCAGCGGCCGCGAACTGCCGCGGTACACCGGCACATCGAGGCCGATTTTATGGCTGAACAGGCGGGCGTTACGCACCGCCTGCTCTACGGCGACGTTACCAAATACGCAGGTGATGCCGAGGATGTCACAGCTTTTCGCGGCATAAGCGAGGGCAAAGGCATCGTCGACGCCGATGTCGGTATCAAAAATAATCTTTTCCATCAGACACTCCTTATCCTGAAACGGGTAGATCGTGCGGGCGTACGCCCGCATTACGCGGCGACAGAGCAGGCTGGCCGCAGAGGTAAATAAACCGGGTTGCAGCTCAGCCGCCAGCCCCGATGCGTCTGTCTGCAGGCCAGCTCAGCTGCCAGCACTGGCCCGCCTGCCAGCTCAGCCGACGGGGCCGGCTAGCCGGTCAGCAGCGTTTGCAGCGCCTGCATATCGCGCCGTACCCACTCCAGCTCCTGCGCGTAGCGTTCATCGGACAGCAGCGGCTGGCGGAAGACGGTGATCAGCACCTGTGAGCCCTGTTCGTTGGCGACGATGCGCATCGGCACAAAGATCTCTTTGCTGTAACCGCCGTCGATCCAGTGATCCATAATGCAGAAGGGGTTGTGATCGGTGAAACGCACCTTAACGGCCCCCTGCGGCCCCTGACCCTTCCAGCTGTTGCCTTCCTGCACCAGCGGCCCCTGGCTGAGTCCGGACGCCCAGCGCGGGAAAAACTCCGGTTTCCAGATGGTTTCGTACAGATCCACCCAGTTACGGTGGATGGCCAGGCTAAGGGTTTGTGAGGACAGCATAAAACCTCCGTTTGGTGATCAACAGCCGATTTAAGCACCCCGCAGAGGGCAAGAGAAGCCTTTGCCCCACGCATATCTCCCGATCGCGACACAGCTCGCACTTTCAGCTGGTAAATCCGTGAGCTGAACAGCAGGTCCTGAGCCGCCGCCGGACGATCCCCTTTTCCGTTAATCCGGGGGAGGGGGAGCGCAGGATACTGGCCGCTTCTTCACTGAGGAGGTCAGGATGAACGATACCGTTTATGATTTGCGTTCCGCGCTGGCGCTGCTGCATGCCAAGCCTGGCGAGCTGGTAGTCACGGATACGGAGGTGGATCCCCACGCCGAACTCTCCGGCGTTTATCGCTACGTCGGCGCGGGGGGGACCACCATGCGGCCGACGCGCATTGGCCCGGCGATGCTGTTTAACCGCATTAAAGGCTTTCCTGATTTCCGCGTGGTCACCGGGGTGCTGGCCGCACGCCGTCGCGTTGGGCTGCTGTTAGGGTGCGATCCGACGCGGCTCGGCCATCTGCTGAAAGACGCCGTGCAACACCCCGTGCCGCCGGTGATGTGTAACGGCGACGAGTTTCTCTGCCAGCAGCAGGTGCATCTGGCGAGTGACCCGGCCTTTGACCTGCGCACGCTGCTGCCTGCGCCCACCAACACGGAAGAGGACGCCGGCCCGTTCTTTACCATGGGGCTGTGCTACGCCAGCGATCCGCACACCGGCGAGTCGGATATCACCATCCACCGGCTGTGCGTGCAGGGGCGCGATGAGCTGTCGATGTACTTTGCCCCCGGCCGTCACCTGGACGTCTTTCGCCAGAAGGCGGAAGCCGCCGGGCAGGCGCTGCCGCTGACCATCAGCATCGGCGTCGATCCGGCGATTTATATCGGTGCCTGTTTTGAACCGCCGACCACGCCGCAGGGCTTTGACGAACTGAGCGTGGCCGGGGCGCTGCGCGGTCGCCCGGTGGAGCTGGCGCAGGCGCTGACCGTGAACGCCCGCGCCATCGCCCACGCCGAGGTGGTAATCGAAGGAGAGCTGCTGCCCGACCGGCGGGTGCAGGAGGATCGGCATACGCAAACCGGGCGGGCGATGCCGGAGTTCCCCGGCTACATCGGCATCGCCAACCCGGCGCTGCCGGTGATTAAGGTAAAGGCGGTCACCCACCGCCGCAATCCGATCCTGCAGCACACCATCGGCTGCAGCGAGGAGCACGTCAGCATGGCCGGTATCCCCACTGAAGCGAGCATTCTGGCGCTGGTGGAGCGTGCGATGCCCGGCAAACTGCTTAACGTTTATGCCCACTCTGCCGGCGGCGGTAAGCTGCTGGCGGTGCTGCAGTTTAAAAAATCCGGCCCGCAGGATGAAGGGCGTCAGCGGCAGGCGGCGCTGCTGGCTTTTGCCGCCTTCCCGGAGCTGAAGCAGGCGATCGTGGTGGATGAAGACGTGGACATTTTTGACAGCAACGACGTGCTGTGGGCCATGCAGACCCGCTATCAGGGCGACGTGGATACGCTGTTTATCCCCGGCGTGCGCTGCCATCCGCTTGACCCGTCCCAGTCGCCGGATTACAACCCGGCGCTGCGCGGCAGCGGTATCTCGTGTAAAACGATTTTTGACTGCACCGTTCCCTGGGCGCTGAAGGCGAAGTTCCGCCGCTGTCAGTTTCGGGAGGTGGAGGTGAAGCGCTTTCTGCCGGATTTCCGCTAGCGATAAAAATCGGCCACCCTGCGCGAGGTGTGCAGTACGCGCAGCACTGCGATCTGCTGCGCTTCAATCGCATAAACCATGATGAAGGGAAAATGAGCGACCGTTAACCGGCGTCGTTTTTCACCTGCTGCGGTGGCGACGCCCATCAACGGGTTTTCTGCCAGAAAACGGCTCATGGAGATGAATTTATCATCGGTCTGCTGAGCAATCTGAAACCCGGCTTCACGGTTAAGGTAGCGAAAGATCCCTTCCCGGTCAGCCAGCGCCGACGTTGCCCAGCGGACGGTGAAATTCACAGCTCCCCCTTTGCTGCCAGCGTCTTCAACCGATCCATATGGTTATTAGCCTCTTCATCACTGACAAACTGCGTCTCGCCACCATCGTAACGCTCAAAGGCCTCAGCGATCTGCGCTTCCAGCCAGCGCTCATGGCTTTCGGCCTGATATGCCTGCTCTTCGGCAGCCAGCTGTTCCGCGCGCTGGCGCATCAGCTCAGTCAGGCTGATATTCAGCCGTTCTGCAGCCTGCATAGCCAGGCGTTTGGTGGCTTCATCAATCCGGAAATGGATAGTCGGCATCGGGGCGATCCTTTGTGGTGTCATTTGTGTTGTCATTATGTCTCCTTTTTCCGCCACCGGCAGCGTAAATTTCAATCGTTCTCTCAGCGTTTTTATACTTTTTTTACGCCCCGCACCTGCATTTTTACATCAACTTTGCACGCCGCTCGCAACAATAGCTGCAACGTAAAACGCCTGTGGAGGTGTGTTGTGAGCGCTGCTGTAATTACCGGCATGGTGCTGGTGTCTGGGCTGTTGGCGTACCTGGTGTACGCACTGATCAATGCGGAGGCATTCTGATGGCCGCTTCTGCCTCTTTACTGCTGGCCAGCTATCTGGTCCTGCTGCTGCTGCTGGCCCGCCCGTTAGGGAAAGGGCTGGCACGGCTGATTGACGACCGGCCGCTGGCCGGTCTGGCGGGCGTTGAGCGCATGCTGTGGCGGGTCAGCGGCGTGGGCCCTGACGGTATGCACTGGACCCGCTATCTGCTGGCGATCCTGCTGTTTAACGCCGGCGGGCTGCTGCTGCTGTTTCTGCTGCTGATGAACCAGGCCAGCCTGCCGCTGAATCCGCAGCAGCTGCCGGACCTCCGCTGGGACCTGGCGCTGAACACCGCGGTCAGCTTTGTCACCAACACCAACTGGCAGGCCTACGCCGGGGAAAGCACCCTGAGCTACTTCAGCCAGATGGTCGGCTTAACCGTGCAGAACTTCCTCTCCGCCGCCACCGGCATCGCCGTCGCCTTTGCGCTGATCCGCGGTTTTACCCGGCGCGCGCTGGCCGATCTCGGCAACGCCTGGCGCGATATCACCCGCATCACCCTCTGTGTGCTGCTGCCGCTGTCGCTGATTATGGCGCTGCTGCTGGTCAGCCAGGGGGTGATTCAGAACCTGCACGGCTATGTCGACCTGACCACCCTGGAAGGGGCGAAGCAGACGCTGCCGATGGGGCCGGTGGCCTCGCAGGAGGCGATCAAAATGCTCGGCACCAACGGCGGCGGCTTCTTTAACGCCAACTCGGCGCACCCGTTCGAGAACCCGACGATCGTCAGCAACCTGATCGAGATGCTGGCGATCCTGCTGATCCCGGCCGCGCTCTGCTTCGCCTTCGGCGACGCGGTGGGCGACCGTCGTCAGGGCCATATGCTGCTGTGGGCGATGTCGCTGATGTTTATCGCGGCGGTAGCGCTGGTGATGTGGGCCGAACTGAACGGCAACCCGCACCTGCTCAGCCTCGGCGCGGACAGCGCCAGCAATATGGAGGGCAAAGAGGCGCGCTTTGGCATCCTTAACTCCAGCCTGTTTGCGGTGATCACCACCGCTGCCTCCTGCGGCGCGGTCAACGCCATGCATGACTCCTTTACCGCGCTGGGCGGCATGGTGCCGCTGTGGCTGATGCAGATCGGTGAGGTAGTGTTTGGCGGCGTCGGGGCCGGGCTGTACGGCATGCTGCTGTTCGTGCTGCTGGCGGTGTTTATCGCCGGGCTGATGATCGGCCGCACCCCGGAGTTTCTCGGCAAAAAAATCACCGTCTGGGAGATGAAGATGACCGCGCTGGCGATCCTCGTCACCCCGTGCCTGGTGCTGCTCGGCACCGCGCTGGCGATGATGACCGACGCCGGGCGCAGCGCGATGCTCAACCCGGGGCCGCACGGCTTCTCCGAAGTGCTGTACGCCGTCTCCTCGGCGGCTAACAACAACGGCAGCGCCTTCGGTGGCCTCAGCGCCAGTACGCCGTTCTGGAACCTGCTGCTGGCGTTCTGCATGCTGGCTGGCCGCTTCGGCATCATTATTCCGGTGCTGGCGATTGCCGGATCGCTGGCGCTGAAAAAAGTCCAGCCCGCCGGCTCCGGCACGCTGCCGACCCACGGCGCGCTGTTTGTCGCGCTGCTGATCGGCACCGTGCTGCTGGTCGGTGCGCTGACCTTTATCCCGGCGCTGGCCTTAGGGCCGGTGGCGGAACATCTGCAGATGCTCAGTCGTTAAGGGCGGAGAAAACCATGAGTCGTAATCAACAGGCGCTGTTTGATGCTGCGCTGCTGCGCGTCGCCCTGCTGGACGCGCTGAAAAAGCTCGACCCGCGCACCCAGCTGCGCAACCCGGTGATGTTTGTCGTCTGGCTGGGCAGCGTGCTGACCAGCCTGCTGGCGGCGGCGATGGCCGCCGGCAAAACGCCGGGCGATACCGCCTTCACCGCCGCTATCGCGCTGTGGCTGTGGTTTACCGTGCTGTTTGCCAACTTCGCCGAAGCGCTGGCGGAAGGGCGCAGCAAGGCGCAGGCCAACAGCCTGAAGGGCGTCACCAGGACCAGCATGGCGAAAAAACTGGCCGCGGCGAAGTACGGTGCCGCGCACCAGCCGGTGGCAGCGGACACCCTGCGCAAGGGCGACTGGGTGCTGGTGGAAGCCGGCGACATGATCCCCTGCGATGGTGAGGTGCTGGAGGGGGGCGCTTCGGTGGATGAGAGCGCGATCACCGGCGAATCCGCGCCGGTGATCCGCGAGTCCGGCGGCGACTTCTCCTCGGTGACCGGCGGCACGCGCATCCTCTCCGACTGGCTGGTGGTGCAGTGCAGCGTCAACCCCGGTGAAACCTTCCTTGACCGGATGATTGCCATGGTGGAAGGGGCAACCCGGCGTAAAACGCCGAACGAAATCGCGCTGACCATTCTGCTGGTGGCGCTGACCATCGTGTTCCTGCTGGCGACCGCCACCCTGTGGCCGTTTACCGCCTGGGGCGGCAACGCGGTCAGCGTGACCGTGCTGGTGGCGCTGCTGGTGTGCCTGATCCCCACCACCATCGGCGGCCTGCTGTCGGCGATCGGCGTAGCGGGCATGAGCCGCATGCTGGCGGCCAACGTGATTGCCACCAGCGGCCGCGCGGTGGAGGCGGCGGGGGACGTGGACGTGCTGCTGCTGGATAAAACCGGCACCATCACCCTCGGCAACCGCCAGGCGTCGCAGTTTCTGCCCGCGCCGGGCGTGACCGAAGAGCAGCTGGCCGACGCGGCGCAGCTGGCCTCGCTGGCCGATGAAACCCCGGAAGGGCGCAGCATCGTGGTGCTGGCCAAGCAGAAATTTAACCTGCGCGAACGCGACCTGCTGAGCCTCAACGCCACCTTTATCCCGTTCTCGGCGCAGACGCGGATGAGCGGGGTGAACGTCGGCGAGCGGGCGATCCGTAAAGGGGCGGTCGATGCGGTAAAACGCTATATCGACAGCAACGGCGGCGACTTCCCGGCGGCGGTGAACGGGCTGGTGGAGCAGGTGGCGCGCGGCGGCGGTACGCCGCTGGTGGTCTGTGACGGCGCGCGGGTGATGGGCGTGGTGGCGTTAAAGGATATCGTTAAGGGCGGCATTAAGGAGCGCTTTGCCGAACTGCGCCGCATGGGCATTAAAACGGTGATGGTCACCGGCGATAACCCGCTGACCGCTGCTGCCATTGCCGCCGAAGCCGGCGTCGACGACTTCCTGTCGGAAGCGACGCCGGAAGCCAAGCTGGCGCTGATCCGCCAGTATCAGGCGGAGGGGCGGCTGGTGGCGATGACCGGCGACGGCACCAACGACGCCCCGGCGCTGGCGCAGGCCGACGTGGCGGTGGCGATGAACTCCGGCACCCAGGCGGCGAAAGAGGCGGGCAATATGGTTGACCTTGACTCCAACCCGACCAAGCTGCTGGAGGTGGTGCATATCGGCAAGCAGATGCTGATGACCCGTGGATCGCTGACCACCTTCAGCATCGCCAACGACGTGGCGAAGTACTTCGCCATTATCCCGGCGGCGTTTGCGGTCACTTATCCGCAGCTGAACAGCCTGAACGTGATGCGGCTGCACTCGCCGGACTCGGCGATCCTGTCGGCGGTGATCTTCAACGCGCTGGTGATCGTGTTTCTGATCCCGCTGGCGCTGAAGGGGGTGAGCTATCGTCCGCTGAGCGCCGCCGCGCTGCTGCGCCGCAACCTGTGGCTGTACGGCGTCGGTGGCCTGCTGGTGCCGTTTATCGGCATCAAATTGATTGACCTGCTGCTGACCGTCAGCGGCCTGGTGTAAGAGGAACCCTTATGAGTCAGTTACGTCCTGCCCTGATTTTACTGCTGCTGCTGACGCTGGTCACCGGCGTGTTCTATCCTCTGTTAACCACCGCGCTGGCGCAGTGGCTGCTGCCGCTGCCCGCCAACGGCTCGCTGATTGAGGTGGCCGGGGAGACGCGCGGCTCGGCGCCGATCGGCCAGAACTTTGTCCGCGCCGACTATTTCCACGGCCGCCCGTCGGCGGCAGGTGACGCACCGTACAATGCGCTGGCCTCCTCCGGCAGCAACCTGGCGGCCAGCAACCCGGCGCTGGACCAGGCGATCGCCGGGCGGGTACAGGCGCTGCGGGCGCAGAACCCGCAGGCAGAAGGCGCGATCCCGGTGGATCTGCTGACCGCCTCCGGCAGCGGGCTGGATCCGCAGATTTCGCCGGCGGCGGCCCGCTGGCAGGCTCCACGGGTGGCGGCTGCCCGCCAGCTGCCGCTGGAGCAGGTGCAGCAGCTGATTGATGCACATACCGTGACGCCGCGCCCGGCCTTTATCGGCGACCCGGTGGTCAACGTGCTTGAGTTAAATCTGGCGCTGGATAAGCTGACGCACTGACGCACTGACGCACTGACGCACTGACGCACTGACGCACTGATGCGCAGGCTCAACCAGGCTAACCGTGCAGGAAGGGGTGAGCAGGCGGATCATGGTCGGCTCAGTGGCGCACTCTGCGCAATCCAGCCGGTGCGGAACGGTATGTTCAGTGCGCTGCCAGCATAGGAAGATCACCCTTTGACAGGGGCTAACAGGATGACGATGAACGATGACATTCAGCGCCCCGACCCGGACACGCTGCTGCGCCAGACGGCGGAGAGCCGGCGCGGCAAGCTGAAAATTTACTTCGGTGCCTGCGCCGGAGTGGGGAAAACCTGGGCGATGCTGCAGGAGGCACGGCGGCTGCGGGCGCAGGGGCTGGAGGTGCTGGTCGGCGTGGTGGAAACCCACGACCGCCCGGAGACCGCCGCGCTGCTGGCCGGGCTGACCCTGCTGCCGCGCCGCGCGACCGCACATCAGCGGCACGCGGAGTTCGATCTGGACGCGGCGCTGGCGCGCCATCCGGCGGTGATCCTGATCGATGAACTGGCGCACAGCAATGCCCCCGGCTCGCGCCATCCTAAACGCTGGCAGGACATCGACGAGCTGCTCGACGCCGGCATTGACGTGATGACCACCGTCAACGTGCAGCACCTGGAGAGCCTGAATGACGTGGTCGGCGGCGTCACCGGCATCCGCGTGCGTGAAACGGTGCCGGACCCGTTTTTTGACGCCGCCGATGAGATCGTGCTGGTGGATCTGCCGCCGGACGACCTGCGCCAGCGGCTGAAGGAGGGCAAGGTCTATATCGGTACCGGGGCGGAACGGGCGATCGAGAACTTCTTCCGCAAGGGCAACCTGATCGCGTTGCGCGAACTGGCGCTCAGGCGCACCGCCGACCAGGTGGACGACCAGATGCGCGCCTGGCGCGACGGCCAGGGGCCGGAGAAGGTCTGGCACACCCGCGACGCGATCCTGCTGTGTATTGGCGACGACAGCGGTAGCGAGAAGCTGGTACGTACCGCCGCCCGGCTGGCGGCGCGCCTCGACAGCGTCTGGCACGCCGTGTATGTCGAAACCCCGCGCCTGTGGCGATTGCCGGAGGTGAAACGTCGCGGCATTCTGCGCACCCTGCAGCTGGCACAGGAGCTGGGCGCGGAAACCGCCACCCTCTCCGACCCCAGCGAAGCACATGCGGTGCTGCGCTACGCCCGCGAACATAACCTCGGAAAAATTATCACCGGCCGCCGCCCCTCGCGCCGCCCGTGGCGCGAGCGCTTTGCCGACCGGCTGGTCGCGCTGGCCCCCGAACTGGATATTCTGATTGTCGCCCTTGATCAACCCGCGACGGACGCGGCGCGGCCGCCGATCGCGGGCGTTCCCGCTGTGGAATCGCGCTGGCCTGGCCGGCTACGCGGCTACGCGGCGGCGGCGCTGCTGTGCGCGGGCGTGACGCTGGCCGGGCTGTGGCTGCTGCCGGGGGTGGATTCCGCCAACCTGGTGATGGTCTATCTGCTGGCGGTGGTGATCGTCGCGCTGCGCTGGGGACGCTGGCCGTCGGTGCTGGCCACGCTGCTGAATATCGTCGCCTTTGACCTGGTATTTGTGATGCCCACCGGCACTATGGCGGTCTCCGACGTGCAGTATCTGGTGACCTTTGCGGTGATGCTGGCGGTGGGGGTAATCGTCGGCAACCTGACCGCCGGGGTGCGTTACCAGGCGCGGGTGGCGCGCTACCGCGAGCGGCGGGCACACCATCTGTATGAGCTGGCGAAAGGCTTAAGCCGGGCGCGCAGCGCGCGCGATATCGCGGCTATCGTCCAGCGCAGCGTGGAGAATACCCTGCAGGCGCGTGGCGAGCTGTGGCTGCCGGACGCGCAGGGCGAGCTGCAGGCGGTGGGGGAGCCACGGCTCAGCGCCCAGCCGGAGCGCGCCATCACGCGCTGGAGTTTTGACAAAGGCCAGCCCGCCGGGGCGGGAACCGACACCCTGCCCGCCGTGCCCTGGCAAATGCTGCCGCTGAAAAGCGCCACGGAAACCCTTGGCCTGCTGATTCTGGAGCCGGTCAACCTGCAACAGCTGATGATCCCCGAGCAGCAGCGGCTGGTGGAGACCTTTACCGTGCTGGCCGCCAACGCGCTGGACCGCATCGCCCTCGGCCAGCGCGAGGCGGCCTCGCGGCTGGCAGCGGAGCGCGAACAGCTGCGCAACGCGCTGCTGGCGGCGCTGTCGCACGATCTGCGCACCCCGCTGACCGTGCTGTTCGGCCAGGCGGAGATCCTGACGCTGGATCTGGCCAGCGAAGGTTCGCCGTACGCGCCGCAGGCCAGCGCGCTGCGCGCCCAGGCGCTGAACACCGTGCGGCTGGTGAATAACCTGCTGGATATGGCGCGGCTGCAGTCCGGCGGCATCCTGCTGCAGCGCGAATGGATGGCGCTGGACGAGCTGATCGGCAGCGCCCTCCGCCAGCTGGCTCCGGCACCGGGCAGCGCCGACATCCTCCTCGATCTGCCGCCAGAGATGCTGCTGATTGAGGTGGACGGCCCGCTGATGGAGCGGGTGCTGGTCAACCTGCTGGAAAACGCGCTGAAGTATGCCGGAACAGGGGCGACGATCGGTATTCGCGCCACGCAGCCCGTGCCGCAGCAGCTGCAGCTGGAGGTGTGGGACAGCGGGCCGGGCATTGCCGACGGCCAGCAGCGGATGATTTTTGAAAAGTTCTCACGCGGGGATAAAGAGTCAGCGGTGCCGGGGGTCGGCCTGGGCTTAGCGATCTGCCAGGCGATCGTCACCCTGCACGACGGCGAGATCCGCGCGGAGAACCGGCCAGAGGGCGGGGCGCGGTTTCTCATTACTCTGCCGCTGAGCGAGCCGCCGGCGATTGCGGATTATGCGTAGCAGTACGCAGGATGGAAATTTCGGCCTGAAACGGGATTGTCACCGGCGGGAGGAGTGAGTAAATAGTGATACGCAATCCACGGAGCAGGAGCTTATTGTGCATCACTGGGAATGGCATGATTTTACCGACCGTACTGAGTCTGAGGTGGTTGATGAGTTCGATCCTCATGCATCAGTAAGCAGCACCGCAACCGGCGAATACATCTCTCGTGATTTCTGGGTTGGCAGTTCCGGGGAGGGATTTCGCTATACCCTCGGTCTGCTGCGTATTACCGGTCAGTCGCTGCTGGACGGGATAACGGGTGGCCCGATTCTTTATCATGGAAGAAAGCTGGTCGTTCCCGGGAGCGGCGGGTGGGTTGTGAGTTTTAACCTGTCAGGAGCGGGCCAGGAATTCAGGCGCGTTCAGCTGACGCAGCGTGCCAGAAAAGACCTGTTCGCGGCGATTTCCTGCGCAGTTTATGACCATTACAACGTGACCAAGGCAGGACTATACTGCTGGTATGCTGCGCGCCCTGAATTGGTCAAACTTTATGACAGAGCGCTGGGTTGCAGGAAACAGCCAGAAAGCAGACAAAAATTTATTCCGGGAATAGTCACGCTGAACCAGACAGGCCAGGTAAGGAGAGGATATGCCATTATCACCAGATACTACTGACACGATAGATATGGAAGCGTTTTGTGCCTGGCTGGATCGCCGGCTGAAACACGCAGCCGAAGTCACGGCAAAAGAAAAACTCGCGTCAGGTGAATATGTGATGTTTAAAGGCAGACCGGTACCGGCCTCTCTGCTTGCCGAAGAAGCTGCAATAAAGAGAGCCCGGCAGAGAAGAAAGGCTGCGGGATAAACTTACAGAAGTTGCCAGCTGCAGTGAGCTAAACCCGTTCTGCGCCCATCTCCAGTACTTCGGCAATATACTCCCCGGCCCGTCTCGCGCCCTGCGCCGAAATGGTATGCCCGACCCCCGGCTCAAACTGGCTGCTGACCTGCACGCCCAGCGCGCTCAGCTTATCAACCGCCGCTTCACTTTCCGCCTGCGGGATCACCCCGTCCGCGCTGCCGTGGATCAGCAGCACCGGCGTTGTTAACGGCGGCGTATGCGGCAGCGGTGAGGAGAGCCGTCCGGAGAAGGCAACGATACCACCGACCGGCCAGCGGCCGCTGACCAGCGCGTCGAGCGCCATAATCGATCCCTGTGAGAAGCCGACCAGCACCACGCGATCCAGACGATCCTGCATCTGATGCTGTTCAAGGATCGCCGCGATCGTCGGGTCAAACGCCTCGCGGGCGGCGGCGACCCGCGCCGGACGGTTTTCCGGCGTGACCCCCGCCAGGCTGAACCACTGCCAGCCCGCGCCGTGCTCAAAATGGTGGGGCGCATCGGGGCTGGCGAAGCGCAGCCCCGGCAGCGTCTGCGCCCAGTGCGCGCCAAGCCCGGCGAGGTCGTCGCCGCTGCTGCCCACGCCGTGCAGCAAAATCACTAACCCGTCTGTCATTATTCTGTTCCTTAAGTCATAAATCGTCAGCCAGTCAGCCAGTCAGCCAGTCAGCCAGTCAGCCAGTCAGCCAGTCAGCCCGGCACGGCACGGCACGGCCGAAAGAGGCCAGCAGTGGGGCGCGGCTGTTAAAGAAACACCTTTATCACCAGCCGGTCACTGGCTCCCGACACCCTTGCTACCGTCATAAACTGACGTCTTAAGCCACGTTAATCCTGAAAGCCGTAAGCGCGCATATCCGGTCCCACCGGCACGATGCCGTTGGGGTTCAGCGCTTTGATCGAGTAGTAGCCCGCCTTGATATGGGCGATGCTCACCGTCTCGCGCACGCCGGGCAGTTCCAGCATCCGCAGCAGATAGCCGTTCAGCGCCGGGAAGTCGCGCAGCTGGCGCTGGTTGCACTTAAACAGACCGTGGTAGGCGGCGTCAAAGCGAATCAGCGTGACAAACAGGCGGATATCGGCTTCTGTTAGCGCGTTGCCGAACAGCCACGGGCCGCCGTCGGTCAGCCGTGTTTCCAGCTCATCAAGCATAGCGAACACGTCATGATATGCCTCGCGGTAGCTTTCAGGCGTGGTGGCAAAACCGGCGCGGTATACGCCGTTATTCAGCCGTGGGTAGACCTGCGCGTTCAGCGCGTCAATCTGCCCGCGCAGCGCGGCCGGGTAGAGATCGAGGCTGTTATCAGCCAGGGTACCGAAGCCGCTGTTGAGCATACGCACGATATCCGCTGACTCGTTGCTGACGATGGTGCCGGTTTTTTTATCCCACAGCACCGGCACGGTGGCGCGGCCGGTAAAGCCGCCGTCGGCGCGGGTATAGAGCTGGTGCAGATACTCCGCGCCATTCAGCGTATCGCGATCGGCACCGGGGAAGTCGCCGAAATGCCAGCCTTCGTCGGTCAGTTGCGGCTCCACCACCGAGACGCTAATCAGCTGCTCCAGCCCCTTCAGCTTACGGGCGATCAGCGTGCGCGAAGCCCACGGGCAGATCAGCGCGACATACAGGTGATAACGATCCGCTTCGGCGATAAAACCGCCGTCTCCGGTCGGGCCTGGTGCGCCGTCCGGCGTTACCCAGTGGCGGAAGCTGGAGATCTGGCGGACAAAGCCGCCCTGTTCATCGGTGGCCTGCACCGGGTGCCATTCGGCGGTCCACTTACCGTTAACCAGCATAGGGGCTCCTTACAGGCGTTTTGCGGCGGGCAGCGAGGCTTTCAGCGCGTATTTACCGTCGCCGATCAGCGCCAGCACCAGCAGGCTGATGGCCCAGAAGACCGGATACTCCCAGCCGCCGTTCGGGTTGGTGAACCAGAAACCGGCCGCGCCGTGAACGGTAGCAACCGCACCCACCAGCACCGGGATCAGCAGCAGGGCGGCGATGCGCGGGCGGTAGCCGACGATCAGCGCCACGGCACCCAGCACTTCCCAGGCGATAGTGACGTAGGCCAGGCCGCCGGGCAGGCCGATCGAGGCGAAGAATTTGGCGGTGCCCGCCGGAGTGAAGACAAAAAATTTCAGGCCAGCGTGCGCCAGGAACAGGATGCCAAGGGAGAGACGCAGGATCAGCGCGGCCCAGGGAGCGGTACGGGTATCAGTCATGTGATGTCGCCTGTGCAGAGGAAGTCGGAAGTTGATAAGGCAGACTGTACACGGATGCCACAGGGTTTATTATCCGCCCGGAATGGCAAACATTCCTTCCGAAATGGAAGTAATCAATCTGTGCGATCCTGGCCTCGGTTACCAGCCCCGATCCCACTCCGGCTGCCCGGCAAAATGGCTGACCAGAAAGTCGATCAGCGCCCGCACTTTGTGGGCGAGGTGGCGTGCCGGCGGGTAGACGGCATACAGACCGAGCGGAGGCACTTCATGCGCTGCCAGCACGGTACGGATCGTGCCGCTGCGCAGCGCCGGGGCAGCGATAAAGGTGGGTAGCAGGGCGATGCCCAGCCCGCTTTTCGCCGCTGTCAGGCTGGCTTCGGCGCTGGAAAAGTGCAGGCGACCCCGTACCGGCTGGCTGATCGGTTCGCCGCCGACGCTGAATGTCCAGTTGTTCGGATCGCGAAAGTTGGTGTCGATAATGCAGTGGTGATCGGCCAGCTGCTGGCAGCTGAGCGGCGTGCCGTACTGGCGCAGATAGTCGTCGCTGGCGGCGGTGACCACACGGATATCACTGAGGCGGCGGGCAATCAGGCTACTGTCGCTGAGTTTGCCAATGCGGATCGCGACATCGAAGCCTTCATCCACGATATTGACCAGCCGGTCGGAGAAACTGACATCCAGTGCGATCTCCGGGAACTCGCGGGCAAAGGCGATCAGCGCAGGGGCCAGCGGACCGCTGCCGAACGAGACCGGCGCGCTGATCTTCAGCCGTCCCGACGGGCGGCCCGCCGCCAGCCGCACCGAGGCATCGAGCGCGTCCCACTCGTCGAGCAGATTTTTCACCTGTTCAAAATAGGCCTGGCCAACCTCGGTGGCCGCCAGCGCCCGGGTGCTGCGCTTCAGCAGCTGCACCCCCAGCTCGCGCTCCAGTTTAGAGACCAGCTTCGAGGCCTGGCCGCTGCTGGTGCCCAGCCGGGCGGCGGCGGCGGCAAAGCTGCCCAGCTCCAGCACCGCCACAAACATGCGATCGCACTCCAGTCGTTCCACCCCTTGCCCCCGTGCCGCGTTAATGTCCGGCTATTAAAGCAGTTCCTGGCGGCAGGCGGCAGCAAAACCTGACACCCGCGGCAGCACTTTTCATCAACAACCGCACCAGGTGACGGCTGTCTTAAAGCGCGATCGACTAAGATGGAGGTTTCCCGCCGGATAAGTGAGCCTGCCTTATGCTGTTCAGCCGTATTGAAAGGATGATCGATGTGTTTCGCCCCGCCCCGGACGCCACGCCGCCGGACGGCGTCTGGCGTTTTTATCTCTACTATCTGCGCCAGGTGTGGCCGGGCTTTGCCGTGCTGCTGGTGATCGGCCTGATCGCCTCGCTGATTGAGGTGGCGCTGTTTCGCTACCTGAGCCGGATTATCGACCTGGTAAACGCCGGCGGCGCGGCCAGTTTCTTTCGCGATCACAGCGGTGAGCTGCTGTGGATGGCGGCGGTGGCAATGCTGCTGCGGCCGCTGTTTATCGGCCTGCACGACCTGCTGGTGCACCAGACCATTAACCCCGGCATGACCAATATGATCCGCTGGCAGAACCACAGCTACGTGCTGCGGCAGAGCGTCAGCTTTTTCCAGAACGACTTTGCCGGGCGCATCGCCCAGCGCATTATGCAGACCGGCAGCGCGCTGCGCGACTCGGCGGTGCAGGCGGTGGACGCGCTGTGGCACGTGCTGATCTACGCGGTGACCACGCTGGTGCTGTTTGCCGAGGCCGACTGGCGGCTGGCGATGCCGCTGGTGGTGTGGATCGCCGGCTACGTGCTGTGCCTGCGCTACTTTGTGCCGCGCATCAAGGCGCGCTCGGTGGCCTCGTCGGACTCCCGTTCGCGGCTGATGGGCAACGTGGTCGATGGCTACACCAATATCACCACCCTCAAGCTGTTCGCCCACGGCGACCTGGAAAGCCGTTACGCCCGCGAGGCGATCGGCGACCTGACCGAAAAAACCCGTCATCAGGGGCGCATGGTGACCGGTATGGACGTGGTAGTGACCACGCTGAACGGCCTGCTGATGGTCAGCACCACCGGGCTGGCGCTGTGGCTGTGGAGCCAGTCGCTGATCAGCGTCGGTGCCATTGCGCTGGCCACCGGGCTGGTTATTCGCATCGTCAATATGTCCGGCTGGATCATGTGGGTGGTTAACGGCATCTTTGAAAATATCGGCATGGTGCAGGACGGGCTGAAGACCATCGCGCAGCCGGTCAGCGTGCAGGATACGCCGCAGTCCGCTGCGCTGCGCGTGCCGCGCGGTGAAATTCACTTCGACGCCATCCGCTTTAACTACGGCGGCGAGCGCCGGGTGATCGACGGCCTGCAGCTGACCATCCGCCCCGGTGAGAAGATCGGCCTGATTGGCCCGTCCGGCGCCGGTAAATCGACGCTGGTCAACCTGCTGCTAAGGCTGTATGACCTCAACGGCGGGCGTATTCTGATCGACGGCCAGGACATTGCCGGCGTCAGCCAGCAGAGCCTGCGCGCGCAGATTGGTATGATCACCCAGGACACCTCGCTGCTGCACCGCTCCATTCGCGATAACCTGCTCTACGGCCGCCCGGACGCCAGCGAAGCCGAACTGACGCGCGCTATTCATCAGGCGAAGGCCGACGAGTTTATCCCGCTGCTGGCCGATCCGCAGGGGCGCAGCGGGCTGGATGCCCACGTCGGCGAACGCGGCGTCAAGCTCTCCGGCGGCCAGCGCCAGCGCATCGCTATCGCCCGCGTGCTGCTGAAGGATGCGCCGATCCTGATTATGGATGAGGCCACCTCGGCGCTGGATTCGGAAGTGGAGGCGGCGATACAGGAGAGCCTGGAGACGCTGATGGGCGATAAAACGGTGATCGCCATCGCCCACCGGCTGTCGACCATTGCGCGGATGGACCGGCTGGTGGTGCTGGAACAGGGGCGCATCGTCGAGATCGGCAGCCACGCGGAACTGCTGGCGCAGGGCGGGCTGTATGCGCGGCTGTGGCAGCACCAGACGGGTGGGTTTGTTGGCGAACAGTAAGCCACCGCCAGCGGGATTAAGGGCGCGCCTGTAAGGCGCCCCGGACAGGGCGTTAATGGCGGTCCGCTGCCGTTATCCGGCGGCAGCGGGCTGAGGCCTGGGTTTCCCGCCTGCGGCACCGGTGGCTGCCTGCCGTACACAGGGGCCGGCAGCAGGTCGCTAATCGTGGGTCTGTCGGTAAGGCAGCGCTTCCCGCGCCTCTTCTGCCCAGGCGCGCACGCCGTCACGCTCCTGCTGCAGAAAGTCCGCCACCGCATCCTGCAGGCCGGGGTGGCGCAGCAGGTGCCAGGAGTCGGTAAGCACCGGCTCAAAGCCGCGGATCAGCTTGTGTTCGCCCTGGGCTCCGGCGTCAAAGCGCTGCAGCCCGTGGGCCATCGCGTACTCCATTCCCTGATAGAAACAGGTTTCAAAGTGCAGGTGGTTAAACTCCGCCAGGCAGCCCCAGTAGCGGCCGTAGAAGGTCTGGCCGTCGACCAGGCTGAAGGCCATCGCCACCGGCTGCCCGTCGTGGCTGGCCATCACCACGCGGATCGCGGCGGGCATCCGCTCCGCCAGCAGGCTGAAGAAGGTGCGGGTCAGATAGGGCTGGCGGCCGCGCACCCGGTAGGTGCTGGCGTAGCAGGCGTAAACGAAGTCCCACTGCGCCTCATTCAGCTCATGGCCCTGATACCAGTCAAAGCTGAAGCCCTGTTTTGCCACCCCTTCACGCTCCTTGCGCAGCTGCTTGCGCTTGCGCGAGGTCAGCGTATCAAGAAAGTCCTGAAAGTCGCGGTAGCCGCGGTTGTGCCAGTGATACTGACAGCCGAGGCGCGGCAGCCAGCGCGGGTCTGCTGCCAGCTCTGCGGCCAGCCGGGCATCGCTGAAGTTGATATGGCCGCTGTACAGCTGCTGCTGTGCCAGAAAACCGGGCAGCGCCTGTAACAGCCGCCCGCCCGCCGCCGCATCCCCTACCAGCCGCGCGCCGCTCACCGGGCTGAGCGGCACCGCAGACAGCCATTTCGGGTAATAGGGGATGCCCGCCCGCTGGCAGGCGTCGGCCCACGCGTGATCGAAGACGTACTCGCCCATCGAGTGGCTTTTCACATAGCCGGGCAGCGCCGCCAGCGGGCGACCCTCCTCGATCCACAGCAGATGCTGCGGCTGCCAGCCGGTGGCGGCGCTGACCGAGCCGCTCTCTTCCAGGCTGGATAAAAAGGCGTGGCGCATAAAGGGCTGATCGTCGGGCAGCAGGGCGTCCCACTGACTGGCCGGGAGATCGGCCAGCTGCGTCAGAAGGGTTAGCGACATCGGTGAACTCCGGGTTGGCGGCAGCAGAGCCCCTACGTTGACCGCTTTTGTCGCCGCGATCAATGCTTCTGTGTATTTCTGGTGGCTCGCACTGAATCATTACTCATTCTCATTATCATTTGTGTTTGCTATTCTTGCTGCCCTTACCTGCGCGGTGCTTCGCGCGACGTTTTCCGGTCTCAGAGGTGATGTATGGCAGCAGTACAGGCGTATCGCTTATTTAACGTGGTTCTGGCGCGTAAACGGGAACTCTCTCCGTCGATGCTCTGCTGTACGTTCAGCGGTGAAGAGTTACGGCAGATAAAAATCGACGCGCCGGACCAGCGTATTAAGCTGCTGCTGCCGTCGCTGAGCGGCAAACCCTCCCGGCTGATTAACGAAGAGGTGCACTGGTGGGAGCGGGTCTGCGCCATGCCGACGGAAGATCGCCCGATCCTGCGCACCTACACCCTGCGCAACGTTAACGCCGAAGCCGGTGAGATCGACGTGGAGTTCGTGATGCACGGCACCGAAGGCCCGGCCTCTGCCTGGGCGCTGGGCGCACAACCGGGCGACAGCTTGCAAATCGCCGCGCCAAACCGCGCCCACGAGGCCGACAGCGGCGGCTATGAGTGGGCACCGCACCCGCAGGTGCAGCAGGCGCTGGTGGTGGCGGATGAAACCGCCTTACCGGCCGCCAAAGCGATTATCGAACAGCTGGCAGGCTGGCCGCAGCCGCCGCAGGTGCAGCTGTTTGTTGAGATGCCGGCGCGCGGTGACTGGCTGGATCTCAGCGAGTACCCGTTCGTTGAAGCCCACTGGCTGGCACGCGAGCACGGCGAGCTGCGCTACGGTGAAGCGCTGCTGGCGGCGGTGAAAGAGCACGTCAGGCTGCCGGAGCAGGCGCAGGTGTGCCAGGACGTGCGTGAAGAGGGCGAAGGCGAACTGCTGTGGGATCGCGCCGCCAGCGATAACCGCCTCTTCCACGGCTGGGTGGCCGCCGAATCCAGCGCGGTGAAGCATCTGCGCCGCTACCTGATCGGTGAGCGCGGGCTGGCGCAGGAGACCATCAGCTTTATGGCCTACTGGAGCCAGGGGCCGCGCCGTAAGTAACGTTGCTGCGATCCATAATCAGCGGGCAGGCGGTCTTTAACGTATTGTAGAACCAGCTTTTGGCGGTGATGTCACCAATTTCGGTATGGCCGTACAGGCACACTTCCAGGTTCGGAACCTGGAACGGCAGCTCGACGATCCGGCCGTTGCCGCGTGCGGCGTAGATCGCCGCCGCGCTGGAGGGCAGCGTCGCCAGCAGATGGCTGGCGGCGATCAGCTCGCCCAGCGCCGCAAAGTGCGGCACCTCCAGCGCGATATTCCGTTCCACGCCATACTCCCTGATCCGCTCTTCCACCAACTGATGGCCGCTGATGGCCGACACCAGAATATGCTGCTCGGCCAGATACTGCTCCAGCGTCATCTCGCCGCCGATGCGCGGATGGCGGCAGTTCAGCAGGCAGACGTAGCGCTCATCCATAATCCGGTCACGCTGTGCCAGGGTAATGTTCTCGTTGCGGCTGCACAGCGCCGCGTCGACCTTGCCGGTCAGCAGCCACTCGTTCAGCTTCTGCATCTCAATCGGTATCACCTCCAGCCGCACGTTTGGTGCCACCTCACGCAGGTGTTTCACCAGCCGCGGCAGCAGCAGCAGCTCGCCGAGGTCGGAGAGGGCGAGGCGGAATTTGTGAGAGGATGTTTCCGGAGAGAAGCTGCGGGTTTCGGCCACCGCCTTTTCAATGCCGCTCAGCGCCCCCTTAAAGACCCGGTAAAGCTGGCTGGCGGTGGAGGTGGGCAGCATGCCTTTACGGCTGCGCTTAAACAGCTCATTTCCGGTCTCAGCCCGCAGCCGTGCCAGCGCGTAGCTGGCCGAGGGCTGGGTGATAAACAGGCGGTCGGCGGCGGCGCTGACGCTTTGCGTTTCGTAAATGGCGATAAACACCCGCACCAGGTTCAGATCCATATTGGCAGACATATAGCCCCTGTCTATTGTTACAGATTTATTTTATCTATTTGAACTATTTTAAGTGCGGGCATACCATGCCTTCCATAAATTTTTGATATGTTCTGCAATTTTTTTCATATCCCAATAAATTCAATAAAATCATAACAATAATCATCCTTTCTTTTAGGTTTGGAGTGGGGCGGCCAACGCCCGTCATCGCGGAGAGTCAACAATGAAGAATGAAATCGTGGACGTGATCGTCGACTGGATCGATCAGCATTTAGAGGAAGGTCTGAACATTGAGGCGGTGGCGGCGAAGTCCGGCTACTCGAAATGGCACCTGCAGCGCGCGTTTAAAGAGCAGCGCGGTATTACCCTGGCGACCTTTATTCGCAGCCGCCGCCTTGAGCAGGCCGCGCAGTGCCTGATCGATTCGACCAAAAGTATTATGACCATCTCGATGGATCTCGGTTTCTCATCCCAGCAGTGCTTCCAGCGGGTGTTTAAAAAGCATTTCAATATCACCCCGCGCGACTACCGTATTCAGCACCGTCAGTATCACTGAGGCCGGAGGCCGTTATGCCGCATATCGTAAAACGTGCAGTGCTGCTCGCCGCGTTGTCCGGCACCCTTGCGGCAACAGGCGTGCAGGCCGCGGCGAGCCCTGGACACAGAGCCAGCCAGGCGACCACCGCTGATGGCCGCAGCAGCCCCTGGGGCTATGAGCAGCAGCGGTATAAGGCAATGCGACCGGTGAATCACGTGCAGCTACCGGAGCAGGAACCGCAGGTGAAAGGGATTGGAGAATAAGGGTAATTTTGTGCGCAATTTAAGCGCAGAAGTGGATGCCCGGCAGTGGATGTCGTAACCTTGTAAGAAATGTTCTTACAGAGAGTGTTTCTATGCCCAGAACCATGACGGTTGATTTAGGTGAAGAGTTGCGTGGTTACGTTGAATCTCTGGTCGAGTCAGGAGATTACCGAACGCAAAGTGAAGTCATTCGCGAATCGCTACGTTTGCTTAAAGAGCAACAGGCTCATTCTAAGTTACAACAGCTAAGAACACTGATTGACGAGGGACTGGCCAGCGGAGCGCCACAGGAATGGGATCGTGACGCATTCATCAGAGAAGTGAAAGGAAAACTCAATGTCTCAGGGAAGGAGGATTAACATTACGCCGGGTGCCCGCGCCGATCTCGAAGATATCTATATTTATGGGTTCCTGAAATTCGGTGAGAAGACCGCCGATGCCTATATTGATCGATTTTATACCGCTTTTGACATGCTGAAATATCATGAGGTCGGCCTGCACCGGGATGAGATCAAAGCCGGACTCTGTCCTCTTCCCGTTGCAAGCCACGCAATATGGTTTTTCCCCGGCGCTGAGCAGGTGCTCATTGCCAGGGTGTTACACCAGGCACGCGATTTCCAGGATTCACAATTGTGGTTGTAACACTCAGCTCTCCTGTTACTTACAACCTGCGTAAAATCCCATGAATTCTGCTCTGACACCCCGCACCTTCTGCAAAAGTTCATCGGCGATCGGTTATAATGCGCGCCTGTTTAACTGTGAACTGGATGCTATGGAACGTTTCGTCGAAAATCTCATTTACTCCTCGCGCTGGCTGCTGGCGCCGATCTACCTTGGGTTGTCGATCGGGCTGCTGGCGCTGGCCATTAAGTTTTTCCAGGAGGTTTTCCATCTGCTGCCGAACGTGTTGAGCATTGCGGAAAACGATCTGGTGCTGGTGCTGCTTTCGATGATCGATCTGACGCTGGTCGGCGGGCTGCTGGTGATGGTGATGCTTTCCGGCTACGAGAACTTCGTCTCCAAGCTGGATATCGCCGAGCATAAGGAGAAGCTCAGCTGGCTGGGCAAAATGGACTCCGGCTCGCTGAAAAACAAGGTGGCCGCCTCGATCGTCGCCATCTCGTCGATTCACCTGCTGCGGGTGTTTATGGACGCGCGCAATATCCCGGATAACAAGCTGTTATGGTACGTGATTATTCACCTGACCTTTGTGCTGTCGGCGTTTGTGATGGGCTGGCTGGACAGCCTGTCGAAGAAAGATAAAACGCCGCTCAACTAAGGCGACAGCAGACAAAACGGGGAGCTGATTTCAGCTCCCCGTTTGCATTTTCCGCCAGAAAGCCGCGCGCCGGGCCGGACTTAACCGCAGAAGGTGCCGGCGCTCAGATCATACCTTTTCAGTCTGTTATACCGCCCGACGCGGGCATCACCGACACCAGGCCGCCGCCGCTGACCGTCACACCCGGACCGAATCCCCCTGCCCGGGTTATCTGCAACATTCGTATTGCCCACCGTCCGGAGTGTCCATTTTATAGACATGTTAAGTTGACATGTTCTTTTTATGTTCATTTTTCGAGCGCAAGAGGCGGTAAGAGCGGCGGCCTGCGGGGATCTGCCGCCTGGCACAGCCTTTGCTATGTCATCAGTACGACGATTTATCCCGCGGCAGGCGATCGCTAAGCGCCGGCAACGGGTAATGAAGAGTTGGGGGTATTGCGTCAGAAGGCCGGGCATCTGAGGGCAGCGGTAGTGCCCGGTCTGAACAGCGCATTTTCAGCAGTAAATCTCAGTGCGGTCAGCCCTGGCCGCTTTTTTACAACGCTTTACCGGCCGTTATCTGCAGGCCATTTTCCTATTGTTACCTTATAAAATAATAAATTACCTATACCTACAGGATTAACGCGATGAACACAAAAAAAGCCGGACTGTTAATTTTAGCGCTGTCGCTGGCGCCCGCTACCCAGGCGAAAGATCTGCGCGTTGGCGTGGCGCTGGCCAACTTTGACCTTAACTTTATCTCCATTCTGCGCACGCAGATGGCGGAGGAGATGAAAAAAGAGCAGATTCAGGGGCAGTTTGAAGACGCCAAGGGCGACGTGGCGGTTCAGGTGCAGCAGGTGGAGAACTTTATTAACCAGGGCGTCGATGCGATTATCCTTAACCCGGTGGATACCCAGGGCGTGAAGCGCATGATGGATGCGGCCAGCAAAGCCAGTATCCCGCTGATTTTCGTCAACCGTAAGCCGGAAGTGGAGCTGACCGGCAAAATGGGCTACGTCGGTTCAGATTCACTGCTGGGCGGGCGCATGGAGATGGAAGCGCTGGCCAAGCGCATGAACTACAAAGGCAACGTGGCGATCCTGATGGGCGCACTGTCGGCGGAAGAGGCGCGCCAGCGCACCAAAGCCACCGAAGAGGTGATCGCCAAATATAAGGATATGAAGGTGGTCGAGAAGCAGTCCGCCCAGTGGATGCGTAATGAAGCGGTCGATGTGACTTCCGGCTGGCTGCTCTCCGGCAATAAGATCGACGCGATTGCCGCCAACAACGATGAGATGGCGATCGGCGCGATTATGGCGCTGAACCAGAGCGGCAGAAAAGACGTGCTGGTGGCCGGCATCGACGGCACCCCGGACGCGCTGCAGTTTATTAAAAACGGCCGGCTGGCGCTGACCGTCTTCCAGGACGCGGCCGGGCAGGGCAGAGGCGCGGTGACCATGGTGAAACAGGTGATCGACGGCACCAGTAAAGATCGCTTTATGTGGATCCCCTATCAGGTGATCACCAAAGAGAACGTTGCGCAGTACGCGACGCAAAACGCTAAGTAATCGCCCGCGGGCCCCTGCGATCGGGGCCCGCTGCCCCTTCTGCCTCTGCCCGCCGCCGCCGACTTTTTCTCCGCTCAGGCTACCCGCCCGCCATTCCGCTAGTCTGCTGTGCATTTTCTTCAAATTTATTTTGCTAAGCCACAATAAAACTGTGACTCCTGTAGCATTTCTCTGGCAATGTGCATACTATTTCGCCGCTGAGATGCGCCGCCCGGGCGCTCAGCCACCAGATTCTGCCTACTCCTGAGAAACCGGACATGATCCATGATTAGCCGCCGCCGCCTGTTAATGGGCTCCGGCGCATTTTTGCTGGCAATGAGCACCGACAATCTGTTTGCCCGGCAGGACTTTTTCCCGCTGTGGCCGGACGAACCTCCTGGCGGCGGCGGGCCAAGCGGCGCGCTGCGTATTTCATCTAACGGTTCCTGGTCGAATATCGTCAGCCCCGGCATTCAGCGCTTTGTACCGGAACAGCCCAACGGTAAAGCGGTGCTGATCGCCGCCGGTGGCGGCTACCGCTGGATCGGCATGGGCCGCGAAGGCTGGCCGGTGGCGCGCTGGCTGAACAGCAAAGGCTACACCGCCTACGTGCTCAGCTACCGGCTGCCGGGGGAGCACTGGCAGGATGGCAACCGCGTGGCGCTGCAGGACGCTCAGCGGGCGATCCGTCTGGTGCGCTCGATGGAGAACAACGTGCATCTGCTGGGCTTTTCGGCGGGGGGGCATCTGCTGGGCATGGCGGCGGCGCGGCCGGATTTTGCCACCTACGCGCCGCAGGATAGCATCGACGAGATCGTGCCAAAGGCGGACAGCGTCGGGCTGATCTACCCGGTGATCACCCTGGAACCGCCCTACACTCACACCAATACCCACCTGATGATGGTCGGTAATCATCCCACGGCGGCGGAAGAGGCCAGCTGGTCGGTGCAGAATTACGTCACCCGCGCCTACCCGCCGCTGTTTATCGCTCAGGCCGAGGACGACCCGACCTCAGACCCGGAAAACAGCGTGATCATGACCGATACCTGCCGCCGCGTCGGCGTGCCGGTGCAGCAGATCCAGCTGTCGCGCGGCGGCCACGGCTTCGGCCTTGGCAAAGCCGGCACCCCGGCGGCGATCTGGGATGAAGCCTACGCGGTGTGGCTGGCGGCACGGTAGCTGGCGGTTAACTCGTCTGTGAGAATCTGCGAGTGGGACCGCAGCGGAAGATTAAACTTCGTACGCAGATGATTAGTTTTTGTATACTATTACCCTTGTCATGACACGTGTTCACTGCAGGGGTAATTATGTCCACATCATCCGCAACTCAGAAAAAAACCGTTAGCGTGACGCTCGATCCCGCCCTCTATGATGAGGCCCGCCGGGCAGGCATTAATCTCTCTGCTACCCTGGCAATTGCTTTACTCAGTGAGCTGCGCGCCACGGCTGCCAGACGCTGGCAGCAGGAAAATCAGCAGGGACTAGATGAACTCAACCGGATTACCGAAGAGAATGGTCTGTTGTCCGATCGCTACCGGGCCTTTTAATCATGCAGTACCGGGTTTATCGTAACCAGTCTGGATCGCAGAGCCACCCCTGGCTGCTTGACGTACAGAGCGACATTATCGGCCAGCTGAATACCCGCCTGGTCATACCGCTTTTCCCCCGCGATCGCTTTAAGGGAACTCAGCCAGTGAGGCTGTGCCCGGTCGTGAAGATAGAAGGGAAAGAGTATCTGGTTATGACGCATCAGATGGCCAGCGTGCTCAGCAGTATGCTGGGTGAAGAGATCACCAGTCTGGCTGCGCAGCGCGATGAGATCAAAGCCGCGATTGATTTTCTTCTGGCCGGATTTTAAGCAATAAAAAAGCCGGTAACAGAGTTACCGGCTTTTTCAGGCGTAGCAGGGCGATTACGCCAGCAGCTCATTCCCGGTCAGCTCAACCAGATCCAGCAGCTTAATGATGTCCTGCAGGGTCACGGTTGGGTTGAGCAGCGTCACCTTCAGACAGGTGATGCCGTTAGCTTCCGTCACGCCGACGTTGGCGCGGCCGGATTCCAGCAGCTTGTCACCGATCTTCTGGTTCAGCAGCGCGATATCCGCGTCGCTGGCGTTCGCCAGTGCCGCAGGACGGAAGCGGAACAGCACGCTGGCCAGCTGCGGCTTCATCACCAGCTCCAGCTCCGGCTGCTCAGTGACGTAGCCCGCCACCTGCTGTGCCAGGGTAACGCCGTGATCGATGATTTCAGCGTACTGCTGCTGACCCAGCGCTTCCAGGCCCATCCACAGCTTCAGTGCGTCGAAGCGGCGGGTGGTCTGCAGCGATTTGGAGACCAGGTTCGGTACGCCGGCCGCTTCGTCGAACTCAGAGTTCAGGTAAGCCGCCTGGTAGCGCATCAGCTCGTAGTGGCGCGCTTCCTTCAGCAGGAAGGCACCGCAGCTGATGGTCTGGAAGTACTGCTTGTGGAAGTCCAGGGTAATGGAATCCACCAGCTCGATGCCGTCCAGGTAGTGACGATACTGCTCAGACATCAGCAGCGCGCCGCCCCAGGCCGCATCAACGTGTACCCAGATCTGCTGTTCAGCCGCAAGCTGAGCAATTTCACGCAGCGGGTCGATCGCACCGGCGTCGGTGGTACCGGCGGTGGCGACGATCGCCAGGATCTGCTCGCCGTTGGCCTGCGCCTGCGCCACTTTCTCACGCAGATCGTTGATGTCCATCCGCGCGAATTCGTCGGTTTTCACCAGGGTCACGGACTGATAGCCGAGGCCCATCAGCGCCATGTTTTTCTGCACCGAGAAGTGGGCGTTTTCCGAGCACAGCACCTTAATCTTACGCAGATCGCCGGTCAGGCCATGCTGCTGGATCGAGTGCCCCTGGCGGGCGAAGAAGGCGTCACGCGCCAGCATCAGGCCCATCAGGTTGCTCTGGGTGCCGCCGCTGGTGAACACGCCGGCATCGCCGGCCTGGTAACCGACGCGGGTGCGCAGCCACTCAATCAGCTTCACTTCCATAATGGTGGCTGACGGGCTCTGGTCCCATGAGTCCATGCTCTGGTTGGTGGCGTTGATCAACACTTCCGCGGCCTGGCTGATCACCAGGCTCGGGCAGTGCAGGTGCGCCACGCACTGCGGGTGGTGCACCGACAGGCTGTCCTTCAGGAAGTACTCAATCGCGCGCTCGATAGCGGCCTGGTTACCCAGGCCCTGAGCGTTAAAATCAAGCTGAATGCGCTCGCGCAGCTCGGCAACAGATTTACCCTGATACATCTCAGGCTGCTGCAGCCACTGCACCACGGCCGCGCTGGTCTGGGCAATCGCCTGCTGGTAGGCCTCGGTGCTCTCGGCGGAGGCCGCCAGAATTGGATTTGTCCGGGACATCAACTTCACTCCACTCAGACTGGTTTTACACCAGCGGCTAACATCGCCTGTTCAAATTTATCCAGGAACACGCCCAGGTCTTCTTTGCTGATCAGCAGGGATGGCAACAGGCGCAGTACCGCACCGTGACGACCACCACGCTCCAGAATCAGACCGTTTTCGAAGCATTTTTTCTGAATCAGCGCAGACAGATCGCCGTCCGCCGGGTAGCAACCCAGCTGATCCTGTGCTTCCTGCGGCTTAACGAACTCAATGCCGAGCATCAGGCCCAGACCGCGCACGTGGCCGATCGCCGGGTAGCGCTTCTGCAGCTCGCCCAGTTTGCCCTTCAGCCATTCACCTTTCTCGGCAACGCTGTCAGCAATATTGTGCTCTTTCAGCAGCTTCAGCGTGGTCAGGCCGGTGGCCATCGCCAGCTGGTTGCCACGGAAGGTGCCGGTGTGGTGGCCAGGTGACCAGGCGTCGAACTGCTTCTTGATACCCAGCACGGCCAGCGGCAGACCGCCACCAACGGCTTTTGACATCACGATGATGTCCGGCTGAATGCCGGCGTGTTCGAAGGCGAAGAACTTACCGGTACGGGCAAAGCCCGCCTGCACTTCGTCGATGATCAGCAGAATGCCGTGCTCTTCGGTCACCTTACGGATGCGCTGCAGCCACTCGGCCGGCGCCGGGTTCACGCCGCCTTCACCCTGAACGGCTTCCAGAATCACCGCCGCAGGTTTGCGCACGCCGCTCTCAACGTCGTTGATCAGGTTTTCGAAGTAGTAAGTCAGCGCTTTCACGCCAGCCTCACCGCCGATACCCAGCGGGCAGCGGTACAGGTGCGGGTAAGGCATAAACTGCACTTCCGGCATCATGCCGTCTACCGCTTCTTTCGGCGACAGGTTACCGGTCACGGACAGTGCGCCGTGAGTCATACCGTGGTAGCCGCCGGAGAAGCTGATCACGCCGGCACGGCCGGTCACTTTTTTCGCCAGCTTCAGCGCGGCTTCCACGGCGTCAGCGCCGGAAGGGCCGGTGAACTGCAGGCAGTACTCTTTACCCGCTCCAGGCAGTAACGAGAGCAGATACTCAGAGAACTGGTCCTTCAGTGGCGTCGTCAGGTCAAGAGTATGTAACGGCAAGCCGCTGGTAATGACATTTTGGATGCTTTGCAGAACATCAGGATGGTTGTGTCCAAGCGCCAGCGTTCCCGCACCGGCCAGGCAGTCAAGATACTGATTACCTTCAACATCGGTAATCCACGCGCCCTGAGCTTTCGCAATTGCAAACGGCAACTTACGCGGATAGCTCCTCACATTCGACTCAAATTCAGCCTGTCTGGCTAAAAAGGTCGCGTTGTTTCCCTCTACAGAATTCACATTCAAACTATCAATACGGACTTTATCCGTCATCATATCTCTCCTACAACCGAGCGTGCTCAACACGCCGCAATTGATTAAATGAATAAAAATGAAGCTCATCGGCTAAAAAACGCGGCCAATATATGGCTTTTTAGTTCTGACCTCAATAATTTATTTTGTTCAACGTTGTTAATGCATTGCCCGGGGTGACGCCAGGCTGATGATTTATTGAGCGATCGCATAAAAAAGGCCGCTTTCACGCGGAAGATTTTTTTACAAAAAACTGCGTTTTCCTCATATCTGACGCGGCCTCAGCGGGGGTTTACCCCTGCGCTGGTCCGGCCACTTCGCCCAGCGGGTCGTCATCTAAAATTCATCCTGACTCTGCCGTTTTACCGCGCAGATTTGCCTTAAAACGGCGATAAGATCTTTCTTACTATTCAGCAGGTAAACTTTAAGGTTATCGCCATATAACCTTAATAAAAACGCAGGATAAGCCCAATGTTCAAAATACATCTAAAACAGTAATGATATTAATAATCCATCTCCCAACGGCATTAAAAGCCGCCCGCCAAGCCTCCACAGCCAATTTATGCCAGCTCACAGGCGTTTAAAAACACCCAGTCAACAAACCAGTCAATTTTTCGGGAGGGCAGTGGGATGAGCCCGGAGCGGGGTAACCCGCGGAGGGTCGCCCGCATGACCCTGTGAATCTCGATCACAAAGACAACGCGCCCTAAGACCCACATTCAACAAACCGGTCAATTTTTCGGGAGGGCAGTGGGATGAGCCCGGAGCGGGGTAACCCGTGGAGGGTCGCCCGCATGACCCTGTGAATCTCGATCACAAAGACAACGCGCCCTAAGACCCACATTCAACAAACCGGTCAATTTTTCGGGAGGGCAGTGGGATGAGCCCGGAGCGGGGTAACCCGTGGAGGGTCGCCCGCTGACAGGCCCGGTGAATCTCGATCAACCAGACAACGCGCCTTTACAGTGTCTGCAGAAACGCCAGCAGATCCTGGTTCAGCCGATCCTGATGCGTCACCGCAAAGCCGTGCGGCGCGTTCTCATACACCTTCAGCGCCGCGCCCTTAATCTGCTGCGCCGCCAGCTTACCGGTGGTCTCAAACGGCACCACCTGATCATTATCACCGTGGATCACCAGCGTCGGCACATCCACCTTCGCCAGATCGCCACGGAAATCGGTGGTCTCAAAGGCAGTCACACAGTCAATGGTGCCCTTCAGCGACGCCAGCAGCGCAATATTCAGCGTCTGAGCCAGCACGCCTTCAGACACCGTCTGCCCGGCATTCAGCCCGAAGAACGGCGTGGCAAAATCACTGATAAACTGTGCGCGGTCTTTACGCAGACCGTCGCGAATCCCGTCAAATACCGAGCCATCCACCCCGCCTGCAAAGCCCGATGCCTGACCAAAGGCCGGCGTCACCGCGCCCAGCAGCACCAGGCCGCGAACCCGCGCCGAACCGTAACGGCCAACGTAGCGCGACACGTCGCCGCCGCCCATTGAGAAGCCCACCAGCGTCACGTCCTGCAGATCCAGATGGTTAATCAGGTCGTTGATGTCAGAGGCGAAGGTATCGTAGTTGTAACCCTCCCACGGCTGCTCAGAACGGCCAAAGCCGCGACGATCAAAGGCGATCACCCGGTAGCCGTTTTCGGCGAGGAAATTCAGCTGGCTGTCCCACATATCGGCGTCCAGCGGCCAGCCGTGGCTGAACAGTACCGGCTTACCCTTGCCCCAGTCTTTGTAATAAATCTGCGTGCCGTCCTGCGTGTTGTAGGTGCTCATGTTCATTCCTCAAAAGGTGGATTACGTGGTGTGATTAAAAGCGTAGTCGTAATTTACTGAGAATGAAAAGGGGATATTTTTAACGAGTTGTCAGAAAATTTCGAACGACTTACCGTTATGAATTTTATGGATAAATTCTTCTATATACCGCAAAAAACCGTGTCAAAAAAAACTCAACAACTTAGCAAATTCTTTCCGCTATCCCGTTTTTTAAACCCGACGTAATCTTATTTCCAGCAGCAACAAACCCACACAGAAATGTGAAAACTGAAAAAATTTAAGAGGAACTGAAAATGTCTAAATTCGACCTGCTGGACCCACAGAACTCCACCCTGATCTTTATCGACCATCAGCCGCAGATGTCGTTCGGCGTCGCCAACATCGACCGCCAGCAGCTGAAAAACAACACCGTGGCGCTGGCCAAAGCGGGCAAAATTTTTAACGTTCCGACCATTTACACCTCGGTGGAAACCGAAAGCTTCAGCGGCTACATCTGGCCGGAGCTGCTGGCGGTGCACCCGGAGGTGCAGCCGATTGAGCGTACCTCGATGAACTCCTGGGAAGATGCGGCCTTCGTGGCGGCGGTGAAAGCCACCGGCCGTAAGAAGCTGATTATCTCCGCCCTGTGGACGGAAGTGTGCCTGACCTTCCCGGCGCTGATGGCGCTGAAAGAGGGCTTCGAGGTGTACGTGGTGACCGATACGTCAGGCGGCACCAGCGTCGACGCCCACGAGCGTTCGATTGACCGCATGGTGCAGGCGGGCGCGGTGCCGGTGACCTGGCAGCAGGTGCTGCTGGAGTACCAGCGTGACTGGGCGCGCAAAGAGACCTACGACGCGGTAATGGACCTGGTGCGCGAGCACAGCGGCGCCTACGGTATGGGCGTGGATTATGCCTACACCCTGGTACACAAAGCCCCGGCCCGTAAAGCCTGATTATCCCTTAACGCCGGAAGCCACCGTGGCTTCCGGCAGGAGCCTGCCATGCGTAATTCCCCTGTTTTTGCTCTGCCTGCTTCACCGATCTCATCAACGGCCGTCCGCTGGCTGGCGCTGCTGGCACTCTGTTCTGCGTATCTGCAGGGCGGGCTGGTCAAACTGCTGGACTTCCCCGGAGCCATCGCGGAAATGCAGCATTTTGGCCTGTCACCGGCGGCACCGATGGCGATGGCGGTGATTGTGCTGGAACTGGGCGCGTCACTGCTGATCCTCAGCGGCCGGTTACGCTGGCTGGGCGCGCTGGCGCTGGCGCTGTTTACCCTCGCCGCCACCTTTATGGCTAACCGCTTCTGGCAGGTGCCGGTTGCGGAACGCGGGATGGTGATGAACGGTTTCTTTGAGCACCTCGGCCTGGCGGGCGCGCTGGTGTACGTCGCATGGCATGATTTACGGAGCCAGAAATGAGCCAGAGCAGTGAGACGGGTGCTTTCGCACCGCTGAAGCAGGGGCTGTTCGCGATGATCTGGGCGGCCACCATCCTCGGTAACACCGGCAGCTTTATGCGTGACGTCGCCAGTTCGTGGCTGGTGACCGGGCTGTCGTCGAATCCGGCCGCCGTGGCGCTGATGCAGACCGCCGCCACCCTGCCGATTTTTCTGCTGGCGATCCCGGCCGGTGTGTTGTCTGACATCCTTGACCGCCGTCGCCTGCTGATTTTTGTTCAGCTGCTGCTGGCCAGCGTCAGCGCCACGCTGCTGATTCTGTCGCAGAACAACCTGCTGACCGTTGAGTACCTGGTGGCGCTGACCTTTATCGGCGGTATCGGCGCGGCGCTGATGGGCCCGGCCTGGCAGGCGATCGTGCCGGAACTGGTGGCGCGGCCGCAGCTGAAAAACGCCGTGGCGCTGAACTCGCTTGGCATCAATATTGCCCGCGCCGTCGGCCCGGCCACCGGCGGCCTGCTGCTGGCGGCGCTGGGTGCCTGGGCAGCCTACGGGGCCGACGTGCTGAGCTATGTGTTTGTCATCGCCGCGCTGCTGCTGTGGAAGCGCCCGCACAAGCCGCAGAACGAACTGTCCGAGCACTTCCTCGGCGCGTTCCGTGCCGGTATCCGCTACGTGAAGGCCAGCCGCGAGCTGCACCGGGTGCTGCTACGTTCGGCCATCTACTTCTTCTTCGCCAGCGCCATCTGGGCACTGCTGCCGCTGGTTGCCCGCAATCTGCTGCAGGGAACGGCCGGGTATTATGGCGTGATGCTGGGGGCGGTGGGTATTGGTGCGATTGTCGGCGCGCTGCTGCTGCCGACGCTGCGCCAGCGGATGAACGTGGACGGGCTGATGCTGGTGTCGGCGCTGCTCTCCGCCGCCGTGATGCTGCTGATTGCCCTGCTGCCGGTTAAGGCGCTGGCGCTGCCGCTGATGGTACTGCTGGGCGTCAGCTGGATTATCGCGCTGACCTCGCTGAACGGGGTGGCGCAGTCGGTGCTGCCGGACTGGGTGCGCGGTCGTGGCCTGGCGGTGTACCTGATGATTTTCAACGGCGCGATGGCGGCCGGCAGCCTGTTCTGGGGGCTGGTTGCCGCGAAAACAGGCCTGGTGGCAACGCTGCTGACTGCTGCCGTCGTGCTGACCCTGTCGGCGATTATCTGCCTGCGCATTAAGCTGCCGGCCGGTGAAGCGGATCTGCAGCCGTCCGGCCACTGGGACGAACCGCAGATCAACGGTGACGTAACCGCCGACCGCGGCCCGGTAATGATTCAGATTGAGTACCGGATTGCGCAGGAGGATCGCCCGGCGTTTCTGGCGGAGATTAAGAAACTGTCGCTGACCCGCCGCCGTGACGGTGCCTATGCCTGGGGCATTGCCGAACACAGCCACGACGCGAATAAGCTGATTGAGTGGTTCCTGGTCGAGTCATGGCACGAGCATCTGCGCCAGCACCAGCGCGTTTCCAACGCCGATGCCGATCTGCAGAGCAGCGTGACCCGCTTCCACCAGGGTGAGGAGAAACCGCAGGTGCACCACTTTATTTCGCTGCATTAAATGTAATCAGCCGGTTGTGAAGACCCGTCAGTACGATTAACGTCGTGCTGACGGGTTTTTTCATCCCAAATCGCCCCCCGCCACCGGCAGTACCGTGCCGGTGATATAGCTGGCCTCGTCGCTGGCGAGGAACAGGATCGCGGCGGCCTGCTCCGCCAGCGTGCCGTAGCGGTGCAGCAGGCTGGCGGTGCAGGTCTGATCCACCACCTGCTGATACCAGCTCTGCTCCTGGTCTGATGCGGTTTCCTGATTACGCGGCGTCAGCCGTGGCGGCGCCTCGGTGCCGCCGGGGGCGGTGGCGTTGATGCGAATGCCGTGCTGCGCGTACTCCATCGCCAGCGAGCGGGTCAGCGCGTTCACGCCACCTTTACTGGCCGAGTAGGGCACGCGGTTGATGCCTGCGGTGGCGGTGGAGGAGACGTTAACAATGCTGCCGCCGCCCTGCGCCAGCATTAGCGGCAGCACCGCGCGGCAGCCCCACAGCGCCGGAAACAGCGAGCGGCGCACCTCCGCTTCTATCTGCTGCGAGCTGTATTCCGCGAAGGGGCGTGCCCATATCGTGCCGCCGACGTTATTGATCAGCACGTCAATGCGCCCGTAATGCGCCTGCACTTTATCCACGGCGCGTGACGTTGCCTGCCACTGTTCCAGGTCGGCACGCAGCGCCAGGACCTCAGCGCCGTTTTTTTCCAGTTCTTCCTGCCGCGCCCAGACGTAACCGGCGCGGTCAATCAGCGCCAGCCTGGCGCCTTCCGCCGCCGCCCGTTCGGCCACCGCGCGGCCGATGCCCTGCGCGGCTCCGGTGACTACCATCACTTTTCCTGTAAAACGTCCGTTCATACTGCCTCCCTGTCTGTAATGGGGCAGGCGCAGGCGGGTGCCGCGCCTGAAATCCTGATAACACCGGCAGTATTTCCCGATCGTTTCGCCAGATGCTATGGGAGGAATTACGATAAAAGACCGGCAAGGCAACGCCGGGCTGAGCGGATCCCGCCCCAGTTGCGCTGGCGCGTATACCGGGGCAGAAGAGTGAAACGGCTTCCGGCAGAGAGGAAAGAGGAAAGAGAGAAGAGGGAAGCGATAATTTAGCTGAAACCGCTCTGTCGCGCGGATTCAGTCTGTGACCACTCAGCTAACCGGCCAGCAGGGCGCTGGCCGGCAATGCCATTACAGCGGCGCGTACACCGAGCTGATACCCTCAAAGTTCTGCAGCTTCTCACGCCACCAGCTGGCGGCGTTGCCGCTTGAGGTCTTGTTCCAGGCGAGGAACGCCTCGTCGCGGCGCGCTTCGCTGTCCAGCTGGCGCTCGACCAGCCGGCCGCTGGCCAGGTGCGGGGCGGCCAGGTAGCGCGGCAGATAGCCGCAGCCCAGCCCGTCCAGCTGCGCCTGTACCTTATCCGCGAAGCTGTGCACGCTGAGGATCGGCTGGTCGTCCAGCACCCGCAGGTCAATGCCTTCGGCGTGGCGTGAGCTGTCGTTGACCACCACCGCGCGGTACTGGCGGATCTGCTCGCGCAGCAGCGGGCCGGGCAGCGCCGCCAGCGGGTGATCGGGGGCGATGGCAAACGCGTACTCCAGCCACCCCACCGGCACGTAGTCAATGCCGCCCTGGCGCGCCGGCGGCTGCACCGCGCCAAACACGATATCCGCTTCGCCGTAGCTCAGCGCTTCCCAGCAGCCGGCCAGCACGTCGTGACGGAACAGCAGCCGGGTGTGCTGGTGATGCTGGTAAAACTCGTCGATCAGCGGCGACAGCAGCGCAAACGGCACCGAAGCATCGAGGCTGATGGTCAGCTTGCTCTCCCAGCCGCTTTCAACGTACTGCGCCTGCTGCTCCAGCTCGCCGACGGCGCGCAGCAGCACCCGCCCCTTCTCCAGCATCAGCCGCCCGGTGGGCGTAAAGGTGGCGCGGTGGCCGGAGCGATCCAGCAGGGTGATGTTCAGATCGCTCTCCATCTTCTGCACGGTATAGCTCAGCGCGGAGGCGGTTTTAAACAGCCTGGCCGCGGCCGCGGCAAAGGTGCCGTGGCGGTCCAGCGCATCCAGAATCAGCAGCGCTTCAAGGTTTAATCGCATGGTTTTCCCCAACCCAAAAATTGTTTAACAACAACCCGAATTCTTTCCGTTATCAACGCAGGCCCGCATTTCGTATTGTGTCAACACGCAAGACGAACCGAAAAAAATCAAACTTACTGAGGATGTAAAAATGTCTAAATTCGACCTGCTGGACCCACAGAACTCCACCCTGATCTTTATCGACCATCAGCCGCAGATGTCGTTCGGCGTCGCCAACATCGACCGCCAGCAGCTGAAAAATAATACCGTGGCGCTGGCCAAAGCGGGCAAGATTTTTAACGTTCCGACCATTTACACCTCGGTGGAAACCGAAAGCTTCAGCGGCTACATCTGGCCGGAGCTGCTGGCGGTGCACCCGGAGGTGCAGCCGATTGAGCGTACCTCGATGAACTCCTGGGAAGATGCGGCCTTCGTGGCGGCGGTGAAAGCCACCGGCCGTAAGAAGCTGATTATCTCCGCCCTGTGGACGGAAGTGTGCCTGACCTTCCCGGCGCTGATGGCGCTGAAAGAGGGCTTTGAGGTGTACGTGGTGACCGATACGTCCGGCGGCACCAGCGTCGACGCCCACGAGCGTTCGATTGACCGCATGGTGCAGGCGGGCGCGGTGCCGGTGACCTGGCAGCAGGTGCTGCTGGAGTACCAGCGTGACTGGGCGCGCAAAGAGACCTACGACGCGGTAATGGACCTGGTGCGCGAGCACAGCGGCGCCTACGGTATGGGCGTGGATTACGCCTACACCCTGGTACACAAAGCCCCGGCCCGTAAAGCCTGATCGCGGCCCCCTGACGGGGGCATGTAAAAGGAGAGCACCGTGGATTATCCGCATCAGCCCGATCACGTCACCCTGGTGATCACCCACCGCCTGCTGGCGGGAAAGCAGGAAGAGTATCAGCGCTGGCTGGAAAAAGTGATGCCGCAGGCGGCACTGTTTGAGGGGCATCTTGGGGTGAACGTGCTGCGCCCGGTACACGGCGAGCAGACGTGGACGGTGCTGATACGGTTCGACAGCCTGGATAATCTTTACCACTGGATTAACTCTGAACAGCGTAAGACGCTGCTCACCGAGCTGCCGCCGCTGCTGTGCGGGCCGGAACATATTGAGGTGCGCCCGGGAGCCGCCTTCTGGTTTACGCCACCGACAGCAGAACGCCAGCCGCCGAAAAAGTGGAAGCAGTTTCTGCTGACGCTGGCGGTGATCTTTCCCTCCACTAACCTGGTGCCGTGGTTCTGGCATCAGCTGCTGCCGGCGGCAACCGGCACGCTGTGGGGACATTTACTGAACGATGCCTGTGTTGTCGCATTAGTGGTGTATATCTGGATGCCGGCATTAACCACCTTACTGAAAAACTGGCTGGCCCCGCGCGGCAGCAAAGCCCTGGAGAGTAACGATGAATAACGCCTCACTGATTCTGACTAACGGTAAGTTCCACACGGTGGACCGTGAAAACCCGCTGGCGACGGCGGTAGCGATTAAAGACGGTAAATTCCTCGCGGTGGGCAGCGAAGCGGAGGTGATGCAGTTTGCCGGTGAGGCAACGCAGGTGGTGGATCTGCACGGGCACACCGGTATTCCGGGGCTGAACGACTCGCACCTGCACCTGATCCGCGGCGGTCTGAACTATAACCTTGAGCTGCGCTGGGAAGGCGTGCCCTCGCTGGCCGACGCGCTGCGCATGCTGAAAGAGCAGGCGCTGCGAACGCCAAATCCGCAGTGGGTGCGGGTGGTGGGCGGCTGGAACGAGTTCCAGTTTGCCGAGCGCCGCATGCCGACGCTGGACGAGATCAACGAAGCGGCACCGGATACGCCGGTGTTTATCCTGCACCTGTATGACCGCGCGCTGCTCAACCGCGCCGCGCTGAAGGTGGTGGGCTACACCCGCGACACGCCAAACCCGCCGGGCGGCGAGATCCAGCGCGACGGCAACGGCAATCCGACCGGGCTGCTGATCGCCCGTCCCAACGCGATGCTGCTCTACTCCACGCTGGCGAAAGGGCCGAAGCTGCCGCTGGATCAGCAGGTTAACTCGACCCGCCAGTTTATGCGCGAGCTGAACCGACTCGGGCTGACCAGCGCGATTGATGCCGGCGGCGGTTTCCAGAACTATCCGGACGACTATGAAGTCATCAGCGAGCTGCACGCTAAGAAGCAGCTGACCGTACGTATCGCCTATAACCTGTTTACCCAGCGGCCGGGCCACGAGCTGGAAGATTTCGAGAAGTGGACCGATATGCTGTCGCCGGGCCAGGGCACCGATTTCTACCGCCATAACGGCGCGGGCGAGATGCTGGTGTTCTCCGCCGCCGACTTTGAGGATTTCCTGGAGCCGCGCCCGGACCTGGCGCCGGGTATGGAAGATGAGCTGGAGCGCGTGGTGCGTCACCTTGTGGAACACCGCTGGCCGTTCCGCCTGCATGCCACTTACAACGAGTCGATCAGCCGCATGCTGAACGTGTTCGAGAAGGTCAACCGTGAGATCCCGTTTGACGGCCTGCACTGGATCTTTGACCATGCGGAGACCATTACCGAAGCCAACATTGAGCGTGTGAAGGCGCTGGGCGGCGGCATCGCGGTACAGCACCGCATGGCCTTCCAGGGCGAATACTTTGCCGAGCGCTACGGCCATGAAGCGGTGAAGCAGACGCCGCCGGTGGCGAAGATGCTGGAGATGGGCGTGCCGGTCGGGCTGGGCACCGATGCCACCCGCGTGGCCAGCTATAACCCGTGGACCGCGCTCTACTGGCTGGTGTCCGGCCGCACCGTCGGCGGCATGGCGATGTATGACGTGAACGCCCGTCTGGATCGTGAAACCGCGCTGATGCTGTGGACCCAGGGCAGCGCCTGGTTCTCCAGCGAGCAGGGCAAGAAAGGGCAGATTAAGGTGGGGCAGCTGGCCGACCTGGCCATTCTGTCAAAAGACTACTTCAGCGTGCATGAGGAAGAGATCAAAGGCATCGAGTCGGTGATGACCGTGGTGAACGGCGACGTGGTGTATGCTGCCGGCCGCTTCAGCCCGCTGTCACCGCCGCCGATCGTCGTGCTGCCGGAGTGGTCACCGGTGGTGACGGTGCCGGGTCACTGGCGTTCTGCGCCGCCGCAGGCCCACGGCCGTGCCGCTTTTGCTTCACAGCCGCACCAGTGCAGCGGTCCGTGCGGCGTGCACAGCCACTCGCACGATGTCGCCCGCCACTCCGGCGTGCCGGTATCTGACGATAATGCCTTCTGGGGCGCGCTGGGCTGTTCGTGCTTTGCGTTCTGATTAAGTGACTCAGGGAGGGCCGTGTGCGAGAGCATACGGCTATTTTTTTATTACAAAACGGACAGCATCAGCCCTGCGCGTTCTGATAGAGATCCCAGCGGTTACCGTACAGGTCCTCAAAGACCACCACGGTGCCGTACGCTTCCTCGCGCGGTGCTTCGCAGAACGTCACGCCTTTTTCCTTCATCGCCGTGTAATCCCGCCAGAAATCATCGGTCTGCAGGAACAGGAATACGCGGCCTCCGGCCTGATCGCCGATAAAGCCTGACTGCCGTTCACTGGAGGCGCGTGCCAGCAGCAGATTGCAGTCGCTTCCGGGAGCTGGCGTCACCACCACCCAGCGTTTGCCCGGCTGCGGGGTGTCTTCGACCAGGGTGAAACCCAGTTTCTGGGTGTAGTACTCAATTGCCCTGTCGTAGTCATCAACCACGATTGCCACATAGCCGAGACATCTTTTTTGGGTGCGCATCGTTTTCTCCTTGAGTTTTATGCAGCATATTTGACCTGTTTTAACTTTAAAAGGTTATTTTTGGTCGTTTAATGATAAGGTGAAAATGCAATTGGTCATATTTTGACTTTTATTTTATTTTTAAAATTAAATGGCTTTTATATGACCTTTTAGTGTTGTTAATGACAAAAAATGAGCTAAAATGTAAAAATAGTTAACTTGAGGCTCAAATATGAACCATGAAACGTCAGAAACGTCCTTAGCAAGGCTACAGACCATTGCGACGCTGGTAGACGAGCTCAAAAATGAATTTGCAGCCGGGCAGCGTGAGAGTGCTGCTTTGACCGAACGGCAAAAGATCCACTCGCTGCCTGCACTTGGCGCACAGCTGAACCAGCGGCGTAAAGCGCTGGGCATCGATCTGGCCACGCTGGAGCTGCAAACCGGTCTCTCGGTTTCCACGCTTAAGCGTCTGTTTAAAGACCCGGAGCAGGTCAAATTTGGCAGCGTGTACGTGGTGGCTGACGCGTTGGGAGTGACGCTATGCGCCGTCGTGTAACCGTCTGGCTGTACGATCGGCCGGTCGGTGTTCTGAGCCAGAATGAGCAGGGTTATCTTTTTGAGTACCACGCGGATTATGCGGGACCGGCGCTGTCACTCAGCCTTCCGGTGGAGCGGCGTAGCTTCCCCCGCGCGACGCTGCATCCGTTTTTCGCCTCACTGGCGCCGGAGGGCTGGCTGAAGCGGCGTTACAGCCAGCTACAAAAAATCGACGAGCGCGATCTGCTGGGGCTGTTGATTAACAACGGGGAAAATTTACTGGGTGCGGTCAGACTTAGCGTGGAGGAGAGATCATGACGCGTTGTCGGATACTGCTGACGCCGCTCAACGGGGAAGCGGCACGGGCGAAAGGTTACAGTGTCGGTGGACTGAAGGCACTGACGGGGCAGAGTCGAACCGAACCGCAACTGAGTTTTACCCGATCGCAGTTTGTGCAGGAACTGCCGCAAAAGCAGAAGGGAATGAGTATTTCTGGCTATCAGCCCAAGCTACAGATGATTCTGCAGGATCTGGAGTTTACGGTTATCGATAAACAGGGTGAGTACATTCTTAAGCCTTCTCCGGTTGAGTTTCCCCGGCTGGCTGAAAATGAACATGCCACCATGACGCTGATGAGCCGGCTTGGATTTGACGTTCCCCCCTGTGGCCTGCTGGCATTCCGGTCAGAACAGGCGGGCGATGAGGAGGAATATGCTTTCGTAATTAAGCGTTTTGACCGAACAGCCGGGGGCAAAGGTGTCCATCATGAGCAATTGGATGCAGCGATGGACATCGATGAAAAGTACGGAAAAATCGCCGATGACGGCAAGTCATGGATCAGCTACGAACAGATAGCCCGCTTTCTGGTTGCGAATGTGAACGATAACCTGGCATTCAGAATCGATCTGTTCCGGCGCATTGTTTATGCATATCTGCTGGGTAATAACGATATGCACCTGCGTAATTTCGGTCTGCTACTACCGCAGGATAAGCCGCCGCAGCTTTCGCCGCTGTATGACTTTGTCTCCGTGGTGCCCTATCAGGCGTACTTTACTGCACCGCTGGCGCTGCCGCTGCTGGCCTGTGAAGAAGGCGATAAAGCACTGGCCGGCGGATTCAGCACCCGTTATGGCGAGTATCTCGGAATGGATTTTTTAGTACTGGCAGAGAGCATTGGTCTGAGTAAAAGGCTTACCGCCGCGTTACTGACAGACTTAGTGAAAGAGCAGGAGATTGTAGAGTCAACGTACCGGGAATCCTTTATGCCGGAGGACGATGTCGAGGCGGTGCTGCGTTACTACCGTTCCCGGTTGAGCAGGCTGCAGATACTCGATGAACCGGCACTCTGATCAAAAAAAACAGGCCAGCATCAGCTGGCCTGTGACGTACAACGGATTGTGAACCTGAATCCTTACGGCAGCGCGTAAGCGATCACGTCATCACCGCGGTTATCGTTGGTGCCGGTACGGGTTGCGCCGCCGGCCACCACCACGATGTACTGCTTACCGTCTTCGCCGATATAGGTCATCGGTGCGCCCTGTCCACCCACCGGCAGACGGCCGCGCCACAGCTCTTTACCGGTGTTGTTATCCAGCGCGCGCACAAAGTTGTCCAGCGAGCCGTGGAAGAAGGTCAGGCCGCCTTTGGTGACCAGCGGGCCGCCCATGGTTGGCATACCCAGCGGGATTTCGAGACCCGGCGCCACGCCGTGGATTGGTGCATCTTTGATGGTGCCCATCGGTACCTGCCAGCGGGTTTTACCGGTCGCCAGGTCAATGGCAGTCATGGTACCAAACGGCGGTTTGAAGCACGGCACGCCCAGCGGTGACATAAACATGCCGCGTTCAACGCCCCACGGAGTGCCCAGCTGCTCGGAGTATTCGCCTTCGGTGGTCGCCTGCAGGCCGCGACGGTCGGCATCCTCACGTTTGATAAACTGGCCCCACTGCGCCATACGGATATCGTTAACGATCAGCGTGCCGGTTGACGGGTCAATCGCGCCGCCGCCCCAGTTAAAGCCGCCGTAGTAGCCCGGGTAGATCAGCGTGCGCTGCTTATCAGACAGCGGGGTAAATTCGCCTTCCCAGCGCATCTGTTTAAACTGCACGCGGCAGTAGAGCTGGTCGAAGATCGACGCGCCCCACATATCCGACTCTTTCAGCGCCGCGGTACCGACGGAGATGGCGGAGTACGGCTGGGTGGCGGCCACTTTCATGCCCGGCATCGCGTCGGTGGAGACCTTACGCTCTTCGACTTTGACCACCGGCTTACCGGTACGGCGGTCGAGCACGAACACCTGGCCACGCTTGGTCAGCTGGATCAGTACCGGCGTGATGCTGCCGTCTTTGCCCGGCATATCATAGAGGATCGGCTGGGAGGAGACGTCGTAGTCGAACTGATCCTGGTTGGCGGTGCGGAAGTGCCACACCTCTTTACCGGTCTTCAGCTCAACCGCCACGATCGAGTCGTTATACTCGTCAGAGTAGGCGTGACGGTTGCCGGTCCAGAAATCAGGCGTCTGGTTGCCGGTCGGGAAGTAGGCAATGCCCAGTCTGGCGTCATATGCTGCAGTACCCCAGAAGTTCGGCGTTTCAATCGGGTACGTCTCTCCCTCTGGCAGCGGGGTGCTGTCGGTTGCACCGCGCGATGCGTCCCACGCCCACACCAGTTTACCGCTGCGCGCGTCATAGCCGCGCACCACGCCGGAGGCTTCGCCTGTGGTCAGGTTGTCGTTCAGCTTGCCGCCGACCATCACGATACCGTCGGCCACCAGCGGTGCGGAGGTCAGATAGTAGGAGCCGTGCGCGCTGGCACCGAGGCCGTTCAGCAGGTTAACAAAGCCTTTATCACCGAAGCTTTCGTCAAGCTGGCCGGTTTCCGCATCCAGCGAGAAGATGCGGCCATCCACGGTGGTGCTGATAATGCGCTTGTTACCGGCGATGGATGGCGCGGTGCCGTCCTGCGGAGCCGCGCTCAGCTCGGTATACGCCACGCCACGGCAGCGTTTCCAGGTTTTGTTGCCTGAGGTCTCTTCGATTTTCGGATCGAAGCGCCACTTCTCTTTGCCGGTGACAGGATCGAGCGCCATCACCTTGTTCAGCGGCGTACAGACGTACATGGTGTTGCCGACCTTCAGCGGCGTGGTCTGGTATTCCGACCCGTTAACCGCCAGATCGCCGGTGTGGTAAGTCCAGGCCACCTTCAGGTCTTTCACGTTGGTGGTGTTGATCTGGTTAAACTGGGCAAAACGCTGGCCGCCGGTATTGCGGCCATACGCGCCCCAGTCGTTACCGCTGTCATCCGCCGCGGTTTTATCCAGCACCGGCAGCGGTTCACCGCTGGCTTCCACTTCCGCGTGCGGGCGGAACATGCCGGCAAAGATGGCCACAATGGCTACCAGCAGCGCCGCTGACAGGCCGCCTGCGGCCTTGCAGGCGATCGCCCGCGATCCATCTTTTTTACGCAGCAGCGGCGCGGACGCCGTTGCCAGTAGCGCCACCACCAGGAAGGTGACGGTACGCGGCACCAGCTGCCAGAAGTCGGTGCCGACTTCGCTAAACGCCCAGACCAGGCTGACCACTAACAGCAGCCAGGCAACCACCAGCGCCCAGCTGCGCTTTTTCATCAGGCCGAAGCCGGTGGCGGCCATCGCCAGGCCGGCGGGCAGATAGAACCACGCGCCGCCGAGCGCGATCAGATACGCGCCGCCGCCGGCCAGCGCCAGGCCCATCAGCAGCAGAAGCGCGCCGATGAGAGTAACCACAATATTACTGCTGTTTTTCATGATAACTATTTTCCATGCTAAGCGATTTCCCGTGTCGGGAGGTGATTGAAAACGACCATTGCTACGAAAAATGAAATTTATTTATCTTTGTTATGGTTTTGATGCGAAAAATCTTTCGCTTCATGCACACAATCTTTTTTTTAACAATCTGCCTAATCACCTGTTTTCAAATCAAAAAATTCACGCAATAAAAGTATGGCTTTATGCGAATTTAGGGTTTTTAAAACAGTGGGTTGCAGAACAAATGTGAGCGGGATCGAATATTATCTGACTTTGCTACCGTTGGCAAAGGAGTTTGCCAACGGTAGCAAAATAAAACATCGCAGCAACATCATGTTGCGAGATAGTGTGGTGGCACGAGCGAAAAACGGAGGTGCACCACACATTCGCTACGGCAACCTGTTGAGATGCGGTGGGATCCTTTATTCTGAGCACATGACTTCAGCATCCCGGACCCATTGGTAAGCCATGACAAACAACAGCGTAAAAGAGAAGCAGGCGCAAAAATCCACCGCCAGCGATGTGGCCGAACTGGCCGGGGTTTCGAAATGGACGGTGTTACGTGCGTTCAAATCCGGAGCATCCATTTCACCTGAAGCCCGTGAGCTGGTGATGAACGCCGCCAACAAACTGGGCTTCCGCCCTAACCTGCTGGCGCGCGGCTTAAAGCAGCGCAAAACCAACATTATTGGCGTGGTCACCGATGAGTTCAGCAATCCGCATACCCTGAAGATGCTGCAGGAAACCACCCGCCAGCTAAACGAACGCGGCTATATGGCGCTGCTGCTCAACGTCGACTCCGGCGAAGATTATCAGTCGGTGATGCAGATGGCCGGGCAGATGCAGGTAGACGGGCTGCTGTTCCTCGCCACTATTTTCAGCGATGAGCTGATTACCACGGCGGAGACGCTGCACCATATTCCGTCGATCCACGTCTGCCGCAGTACCAATAATGCCGATGTGGAAGCGATCAGCGTCGATGGTTTCACGGCAGGAACGGAGATCGCCAGGCTGCTGCTTGGTCAGGGCTATCAGCGTTTTGGCTACCTGAAGGGGCTGAACAATGCGACCACCGAGCTGATGCGTCTGGAGGGGTACGTGGCCTGTCTGGAAGAGGCGGGGCAGTCGCTGCATAAGGTGCTGGAAGCCGGCCATTACGATCGCGATCTGGCTTATAAGGTCACGCTTGAGTACCTGAAGAAAACCCGCGGCGCGGATCGCATCGACGCGCTGTTCTGTGAGAACGACGTGCTGGCCTTTGGAGCCATGCAGGCGATCCGCGACTTTGGCCAGGGAACGCATATCGGCGTGGTCGGTTTTGATGACGTGGCCGAAGCGCACTTCCCGGCGTGGCACCTGACCACCTGGGCGCAGCGCAGCGATCTGCAGATTGCCGAAGCGCTGAACCGCCTGCTGGAAAACCGTGCCGACGACAGCGGCGCGTGGCGGCGCGGGGAGCTGAAGTTGCGCCACTCCCATCTGGGTAAAGGCGTGCTGCCGGACATCGCCCAGTGTGGTTGTGCCAGCCGACACTGAGAACAACCTGCCCCTGGCTGACCACGCCGCCTGGGGCAGATCATCTGTCTCCGCCCCTGCCATCGTCACAGCGACAGTCATCGCCCACAATATTATCATCACCAGAGACACCGCTACCCTGGCAGTGACTGCCCTCGTCACCCGCCCCTGGCAGGGAGGATGACCTCTTCCTGATGACCGTGTCGCGTCGCGGGCTGAGTTTGCCAAGGGGGTACCCGTGAGTAGCAGGTCATATTACCTTCCCGCCATATTAATGCTATCTTCTGCTGCACTAAGGCCGAACGGACAGATTCCGTGCCTGGTAAAAACGCTGTGATGTTATTACAATACGCCCCCTGATTTTTCAGTTTTATAGTGGCGGGGGCTGTTTATCATCTGTCATTGTAACAGCGCGACCGGTCTGCAAAGACACAGCATATAATTCCAATTACATAAAGGGACAATGCGTCCAGATGACAACGTTATCGTATAAGGAAATTAAAAAAACTGACCGCTATGAAATTCTGGCGCTGTTGCGTGAAGCCATGAAAAAAAGCGGCAGCGTTGAATTCCTCGTTCAGGGTCGCACCCTGAGCTGCCAGTTCCTGCACATTGATACCCAGGTTTTTAGTATCAGCCGGATGGAGGAGTTGCAGTCGGTGACTATGCCGGTTGAGGTGGTAATTAAAGGCAGCAGTGAGAAAATCGCTTTTACTACCTTCCAGATCGTGGAGAAAGAAGCGCCGGACTCTCTGACGTTTAATTTCCCGGCGGAAATTATTGTGACCCAGCGCCGCAGTGATATCCGCATAACAATACCGGAACGTTATAATTTCATCTGCGAGGGGCGTTTCCGCGACGGTTTCAGTCACCGACTGCGGGTGAAAGATCTGTCACGCAATGGCATCGGTTTACAGTATGAAGAAGCGTTACCGGAGCTGACGCGGGCGGGCATGCTGCTGAAAAATATGCTGGTCGATTTTGGCAACCTTGGCCAGTTCACCATGGATCTCACCGTATTGAGCATTAAAGAGATTACCGAACTTAGCCCGGAAAATCGCGAACACAGCTATCACATTTTCTCCTGCGCGTTCCACAAGCCCGCCAGCGGCTTCCTGCGTAAAATGGAAGAAACGGTGATGGGCATCATGCTGGAAGAGAAGCGGATGCGCCGTCTGCGCTAATCCGTAGTGCAGTGAACTTCAGACTTTCCCTCAACATCCTGCAGCGTTGTTTACTCTTTAACCGCCCGTTTATGCCGCCAGGCGTAAATGGGTGGGCCTGTTCTGCATCATTTTAAAAAAAATAAACTCAAATATTTACTTTTTCTGCACTTTCCTGACAAAGCGAGTTGTTAATAATCAATGACTTACGTTGTTTGATAGATTTTTCCTGTTAATCTTTATGGTTAATGAATTTTAACCAATATATAAGTCAAATCCGACAGGATATATTCCGCTTCGAAATCAGAGTATTCCTACTCTCCCATCTGCAGCCTCTGGTAAAAAACAGAATGAACGCGTGGTGGAAAAAAATGGAATTCTCAAAATAAATCAATCATCTAAGCGTTGTTTTTCTGGAGATAAAAATGAAAAAAATCCTGTTATCTGTGGCTGCAGCAGCCATCGCTCTGACCGCAGTAAACGCACAGGCTGCTAACGGCACCGTTGCTTTCACCGGCCAGATTGTTAAAGCGACCTGTACAGTTGATAACGACAGCAAAAACCAGAGCGTGTTCATCGGTAAATACCCGACTACCGCGTTCAGCGCCGCCGGTGACGTGACCGCCTCTAAAGCGTTCAACATCAAGCTCGTTAACTGTGACACCGGTTCTTACAGCCTGCGTTTTGACGGCCCGACTCTGGCTGGCTACCCGAACCTGCTGGCCGTAAGCGCAGCGACCGGCGTGGGTATCGAGATTCTGTCTAACGACGAGAAAATCATCCCAATCAACCAGACTGCATCCACCACTGCACTGGCTGCTATCACCAACACCGCAGCGTCAGGTTCTACTGCTAACGGCACCGCGACTTTCAACCTGAAAGCGCGTTACAAGTCGACTACCGCTAACGTGACTGAAGGCGCGGCAAACGCCAGCTCTACCTTCACCATCGAATACAACTAATTAGTTAAACTGTGCTGCCAGGGATGGCGCACATTAAGAAGAGTTGAACGCATGAAAAAATTACTGGCCGCCGCCCTGTGCTGTGTTTCTCTGAGTGCCGCTGCAGGTATTCAGGTTGATGCAACCCGCGTGATTTACAACGGCGATAGCAAGTCGGCTTCACTGGATATCCATAACGACCAGAACGACACCTATATGGTGCAGACCTGGCTGGATCACGGTGACGCGACCAAAATGCCGAAAGATATCCCGATTCAGGTGGTACCACCGGTGTTAAAACTGGCCGGTAAAAAAGAAGCCGTACTGCGCTTTATTTATTCAGGTAACGGGCTGCCGCAGGATCGCGAGTCGGTATTCTGGGTTAACGTGCAGGAAATTCCGCCGGCACCAAAAGAAGAAAACGTACTGCAAATTGCCGTGCGCACGCGAATTAAGTTGTTCTACCGCCCGGCCGGCCTGAATACCACCCTGCAGCAGCAGGCTGAGGCGCTGAAATGGCACCGTCAGGGTAGCCAGCTGGTGGTGGATAATCCGGGGCCGCTTAATGTCACCCTGGGAACCATTACGATTAAAAACAGTGCGGGCAAAGAAGAGAAGGTTAACGCAGAAATGGTTAAAGCATTCAGTAATGCGACGATCAAACTGCCGGCCGGCACTGAAAACAGTAAGCAGTTTACTTTCACCTTTATCAATGATTTTGGTGGCAACACCCAGGTGAAAGATATCCGTCTGTAATTGACGGAGCCATGATTTGCATTTATCGCATCGGATGAGAAGATTATGTTTTATTCAGCGGGCAGGGAAAAAGCAGGTCGCCAGGGAACGCGCAAGTTTCCCCTGAAGCGCGCGCTGGTGTCCACGCTGCTGCTGCTGAAATTCTCTCCGACGCTGGCAGAAGAACAGTTCAATACCTCATTCATTCACGGCGATGCCTCCAGCGTTGCCGCGCTGTCCGCCAGTGATGATATTCTGCCTGGCAGCTATCCGTTTGATATTTATGTCAACGCTGAGCGAGTCGATCATAAAGACGTCGAGTTTCGTAAAACCGATCCGGCTAAACCGATTCAGGTGTGCATCCCGGTAAAAGATTACCTGGCCTACGGCATTGAGCTGCAAAAGCTGAGTGGCGATCCGGCGGACTGTTTTGACCTGCCGGCCCATCTGCAGGGTGCCAGCGTGACCTATGACGCGGCCATCCAGAAAGTGGATATCTCGGTTCCGCAGATTTTCATGATCCCGACGCCAAAAGGGGCGATCTCATCGCGCCTGTATGACGACGGTATCAACGCCGCCTTTATCAATTACAACTTCAGCGGTTCTAAAAATCGCACGAAAAACAGCGGCGACAGCGATTATCTCTACACCTCCACCCAGAATGGCCTGAACCTTGGCCGCTGGCGGCTGCGCAATAATTCAAACTGGCAGAAACAGAGCGAAGGCCCCGGTAAGCTGACCTCGGTCGCCACCTGGGCGGAAACCGATATCGTACCCTGGCGCTCCAGGGTGCAGCTCGGGCAGCGCAGCACCAGCAACGCGGTGTTTGACAGCTTCCAGTTCCGTGGCGTGCAGCTGTTCAGCGTGCCGGAAATTCTGCCGGACAGCCTGCGTGGCTATGCACCGGTGGTTCGCGGCGTGGCTCGCACCAATGCACGGGTGGAGATCCGCCAGAACGGCTATACCGTTTACAGCACTAACGTCGCCCCCGGCCCATTTGAGCTGAGCGATATCTACCCCAGTACCCTGAGCGGTAACCTGGCGGTGACGGTGTTTGAGGCGGACGGTTCAAAACAGAACTTTATCGTGCCGTTCTCGTCGATCAGCAACATGCTGCGCGCCGGCATCTGGGAATACGCGCTGACCGCCGGTAAATATCAGGACGGCAGCGGAAACAGCTACCAGCCGCGCTTTATTCAGGGCACGGTTTCCCGTGGTATGGGCGGTGACTACACGCCGTACGGCGGGCTGCTGGTGGCGGATCACTACCGTTCGGCGGTACTCGGCGTGGGTAAAAGCCTCGGCATGTTCGGTGCGGCATCGTTCGATACCGCCTGGTCTGATACCGAGCTGGCCAGCGGCGACCGCAAGCAGGGGGCCAGCTTCCGCTTCCTCTACTCCAAGTCGCTGAACGCCATGGGCACCGAGCTGCAGATCGCCGGTTACCGCTACTCTACGTCCGGCTACTATGACTTCAGCGATGCGGTCACCGAGCGTGCCAGCTATGAGAACGGCCAGTACCGCAATGAGTATGATGACACCACGGCGAGCAGCGACGGCACGCCATCCTGGGCAAATACCACTAAAAATTATTATTATTCCGATCGTTACAACAACAAGCGTCAGCGCGTTGAGCTGACGGTCAGCCAGCATCTTGGCCCGGTTTCGCTCTATTCAACGCTGACCAACCAGACTTACTGGGGCAGCGGCAATCGCGACCGTACCCTGCAGGTCGGGCTGAACAGCATGTACAAAGACGTCAGCTATGGCCTGTTTGTCCAGGACAGCCGCAGTAACTATGGCCAGAAAGATCGCACCATGAACTTCACGCTGTCGGTGCCGTTTACCGTCTTTGGCCAGAAGCCGGTGACTGCCAGCCTCAACATGGCGCACAGCAAGCAGAGCGGCGACAGCTACAGCACCGGCATGGGCGGTTCGCTGCTGGATGACAACCGCCTGAACTACTACCTGCAGACCGGCCATGCGGAGAACGGCGGGCAGACCACCATGGCCGACGTGGGCTATATGGGCAGCATGGGTAACGCGCAGGTGGGGTACAGCTGGAATGAGAACTACAGCCAGAGCTCGCTGAACCTGAGCGGCGGCGTGCTGGCGCACCGCGGCGGCGTAACTCTGTCGCAGCCGATGCAGAACACCATTGTGCTGGTGGAAGCCAGAGATGCCAAAGGCGTGCGGCTGGAAAACCAGCCTGGCGTCGCCGTTGACCGCTTTGGTTACGCGGTGATGACCTCGGCCACCGCTTACCGTCATAACCGCGTGGCGCTCAACACCGAAGATATCGGTGCCGGGCTGGATATTCCGCTGGCAGCAAGAGACGTGGTGCCGACTTACGGTGCCATCAGCCGGGTGACCTTTGAAACCCGCACCGGGCAGAGCTTATTGCTGCACCTGAAAATCGCCGAAGGTAACTATCCGGCAATCGGGGCTACGGTGTTTAACGATGCGGGTGCCAATATCGGTACCGTGGGAACCACCGGTACGGCTTATGTCTCCGGCGTGAGTGAACATCAGCATCTGCAGGTAAAATGGGGCGAGGGTGCCGGGTCTGCCTGTGAAGTGGTCCTGCCTGGCTTTAAGGATCTGAACGCGGCGGGTTATCAGGAACTCAGTCTGGCTTGTACGCCAAAATAATAAGGATACGCTTGATGTTTTTGCACGCTTTTCGCGGCGTAAAGGTGGCCGGTTACACGCTGCTGGCGCTGGTACTGAGCCTGTTTTCACTCAACAGTTACGCTTTGTCCTGCAAAGATGCCTCTACCGGTTCGATCTCTGAGGTCATTACCCTCAACCAGGCGATAGAGGTTTCCACCGCTAACCTGACGGCGGGCACCGTGCTGTGGCGTTCGCCGGTCTATAACTCCACCTTTAAGTGCGAGGATACCAACGGCTATCCGAGTGGTGAGAACGCCTATCTCTACTGGGATCCGTTGACGCAGATGCAGAGCATCGATCCCTCTATTGAGGTGGGTGTCACCTACAACAGTATTGATATTAAACCGACGGCGGGAACCAAAACCGACGTGGGCAGAGGGACTGTATGTAACTATGGCTGGTACAGAAATAATTATGGTTACTGGGTGCAGGGCTGCATGTCACCTGCCACGCCTCAGACAGTTAAGGTCAGTTACTCGATTTATATCAAAGCCACCGGCAAATCCGCACCGTCCAGCGGTAAGATTACCAATACCGGACAGTACCCGGTCTTCCAGGTGGATGGCGTTCTGGGGCTGAACAGCACGCCAAACAGTAACTTCCGCGCCTACATCGCCGGGCTGGGCAATATCCGCTTTATCTCCTGCTCGCCGCAGATCAGCGTCTCGGGCAACAGCGGTTCGACGGTGAACTTTGGCACCATCGCCTCCGGCAGAGCCCAGGCGGGCGTCACCGAGAAGCAGGTGCCGTTCTCGGTGGTGGCTAACCTGACCGGTGCCGGCCAGGATTGCCAGGGTAAAACGCTGGTGGCCAGCTTCAGTACCACCTATCCGACCAGCGGTACTGATATGATCATGCCTGCCAGCGACAGCGGATTTGGTATTTCGATCTCCACCGCCGATGCGCCAGCCAGTTTTATTCCGCTGAATACCAGCACTTCACTGGGTTATGTGAACGGGAGTGTGGTACAAAATAACTTTGTGGCCAGCCTGCGTTGGCTCAACAATTCGCCAAAAATAGGGACCTTCAATGCGTCGGCAAATGTGGACGTTACCTTTAAGTAGTGGCGCTAATGGTTCTGTCACAGGTGCGGCCTGCAGATGTGCCCGACCATGACATTTTCGGGCGAAATGCTGGAACCTGTGCCCCAGCCGGCGATTAAATACGTATTTCATCCGATGTTCAGCGCGCACGGTAAGCTGCTGGCCTTTGAGTGTTTGTCGCGCTTCAGCGCGGCACCGGTCAATGACAGTAACTTCGTCGAGCGCTATTTTTTGCATGCCAGCGCGGAAGAGCGCAACGCGATCCTGCTGGCGCAGATTGAACTGATCGAGGCGCACCAGCAGTGGTTTAACGATCGCGGCATTATCGTCACCCTTAACGTGGATGACCACACGCTCAGCCTGCTGGAGCAGAGCGAGGTGATGGACCGCATCAAGCAGATCGGCTGCATCCACTTTGAAGTCCACGAACTCTCTTCGCGCCTGTTCCGCCACCACAAGCTGCACAGCCTGCTCTCCAGCCACTACTCCCTGTGGCTGGATGACTTCGGTAACGGTATTGCCGAGATGAATATGCTGTCGGCCTACGCCTTCCGCTTTATCAAAATTGATAAGCACGTGTTCTGGAAATACTGGCAGGACGAACAGGGGCAGGCACGGCTGGCCTCACTGCTCGATGAGCTGCAGCAGAACCAGTTTAAGGTCGTGATTGAAGGGATTGAAACCATCGCCCAGCGCCAGTGGCTGGAAGATATGCCTTATTATGCGCTGCAGGGGCGGCTGTGGTGTGAAATGAGCATGGAAGAGCTGAAAGAACTGCCCGCCGTTAATGATGCCTGACCCGCCGTTATTTTAATCCTGCACATCTCCCTGTCTGTCCGGCGCGAGTCTCTCCCGCCGGATTTTTTATTTCCGCTCTGCTGAAATATCCACCGTTTGACACGTCGTGTCGGCGAGACGCCACCGTATCCGCTATTCCCCTGCTCGCCACCCTGCCGCGAAAACGCAGACGGAATAGTTACCCTATGCCAGATAAATTCATTTTTATCCTGTAAATGCCATTTCAGCGATCGATATCGTGTAATTGATAGATTTAAACATCAGACTTTTTGCTCTTAGTGTGTTTCGGAGTGTTCTTATTTCTGTGTATGCTGATATCAACAAGAGGTGATGTGGCAACAGGAGCGTCAGGGGGGCAAAGTAAACCCGCTGACCCGCGATAAAAAAGCGGTCTGACTACACACCCAATCAGTTACCGGTTTAACGGAATAAGCCCCTGATTTTTAAGTTTTTCTAAAGTCAGGATCGGTAGCAACGTCGCAAAGCGGATGTCGGGAGAGAAACTTATGACTGGTAAAAAAATGATGGTTTGCGGTAAATCTGTTTTGCTGGCAATGCTGCTGGCGGCAGGCGTGCAGGGCAGTGCATCAGCCAGCGAAAGTTTCGGCATCGGCGGCGGCCAGGTCAATTTTAGCGGCCAGATTTATCAGCCGGCCTGCCGGATCCAGGTCAGCCAGGCCAACGTGACCAGCGAATGTGCGGAGCAGGGTAAATTCCGTCAGCGGGCGCTTAACGTCTCCACTACCAGGGCGCTGGCCTTTAACGATAACCGCACCGAAGCGCAGCTGGCCTGGCTGAACGCTGAAAAACGCGAAGGCATTCTGACCGTCAGCTACCGGTAAAAAGGCAGAAAAAAACCCTGAAGCGACGATCGCTGCAGGGTTTTGTTATTCAGGATGGGCGCTTAGCGCATGGTGACAAACTCTTCCGCACCGGTCGGGTGGATCGCCACGGTGTTGTCGAAGTCTTTCTTGGTAGCACCCATCTTCAGCGCCACCGCAAAGCCCTGCAGCATCTCATCCATGCCGTAACCGATGCCGTGGATGCCAACAATCTTCTCATCCGCACCGACGCAAACCAGCTTCATGCGGCACGGCTGGCGGTGCTGGGTCACGGCGGTGTACATGGCGGTGAACGCCGATTTATACACTTTCACCTGGTCGTCACCAAACTTCTCGCGCGCTTCCGGCTCGGTCAGGCCAACGGTGCCGATCGGCGGGTGGCTGAACACCACGGTCGGTACGTTGCTGTAGTCGAGGTGTTCGTCCGGCTTGTTGTTAAACAGGCGCTCGGAGAGGCGACGGCCTGCTGCCACCGCGACCGGCGTCAGCTCCACCGCACCGGTGTTATCGCCGACGGCGTAAACGCCCTCAACGCTGGTGTTCTGGTATTTATCGACGCTGATATAGCCTTTTTCGTTCAGCTTCACGCCAGCGGCTTCGATGTTCAGGTTATCGGTCATCGGCTCGCGGCCAATCGCCCAGATCAGGCTGTCGACGGTCTGTTCGCGGCCATCTTCCAGCTGCAGGGTCAGGCTGCCGTCGGCGTTTTTCACCACCGCTTTTGGAACGGCTTCGGTGTGCAGCGTCGGGCCTTCGGTATTGATCACCTCCAGCAGCGTGTCGACGATCAGCGGATCGAAACTGCGCAGCGGCGCGTGCTTGCGCACGAACAGATGTGTTTCAGAACCCAGCGCGTTCAGTACTCCGGCGATCTCAATGGCAATATAGCCCGCGCCGACCACCGCGGTGCGTTCCGGCATCGCCTTAAGATCGAAGAAGCCGTCGGAATCGATACCGTATTCGGCACCCGGGATGTCTGGGTGGCTCGGACGGCCGCCGGTGGCGATCAGGATATGGTCAGCGGTAATTTTCTCGCCGTTCACTTCCACGGTGTGGGCGTCCACAAAGCGCGCGTAGCCTTTGATCACGTCCACCTTATTTTTACCCAGCACGTTGTCGTAAGAGGTGTGGATGCGGTCGATATAGGCGCTGCGGTTCTTCAGCAGCGTGTCCCAGTTGAACTGATTAACGGTGGTGTCGAAGCCGTAGTCGGGGCCGTAGTGGTTGATCGCTTCGGCGATCTGCGCCGCATGCCACATCACTTTCTTCGGCACGCAGCCGACGTTGACGCAGGTGCCGCCCAGATCTTTTGCTTCAATCAGCGCACACTTTTGTCCATACATCGCCGCACGGTTAATCGAGGCGATACCGCCGCTGCCGCCACCAATGGCGAGGTAGTCATAATGTCGGGTCATGGTCAGGCTTCCGTTAAATGAGTGAAATCAGCTGGCAGAGAGTGTAACGCCTCCCGACCCATTGCCGCAAAGTTTGCACCTATGATTGTGATAGGGCGGGTGGGTGGATTAAGGAGAGTCGCCATGCTGCCGACTGCTGTACGGCTGGAATGGCAGCGGAAAATGCGTCAGCGGGAGTGGCCCCGGCAGCGTAAATAGCTGGCGCGCGTCGGGTTGAGCGGGAAAATGCTATCATCAGGCCATTATGCCTGTTAACGGCATCGCTAATCAGGAGAGTGAAGGGGATGGAACTGCAATTTTTAGGCACCGGCGCGGGCACCCCGGGCCGTGAACGCAACGTCACCAGCATCGCACTGAATGTACAGGGAGCCCGTAGCGCCACCTGGCTGTTCGACTGCGGTGAGGCGACCCAGCACCAGATCCTGCGCACGGCGATCAGCCCGGCGAAGATCGAGAAGATCTTTATCACCCACCTGCACGGCGATCATGTTTTTGGCCTGCCGGGGCTGCTGACCAGCCGTTCGATGACGGGTAACACCGGACCGCTGACGCTGTATGGTCCGCAGGGGATTAAGACCTTTGTTGAAACCAGCCTGAGCCTGAGCGGATCGTGGCTGACCTTCCCGCTTTCGATCGTCGAAATCACCGCCGGAGAGGTGTGCAACGACGAACATTTCCGCGTCACCGCCTACCCAATGACCCATCCTGTAGAGTGCTATGGCTACCGCATTGACGAGCACGATAAGCCCGGCGCACTGGACGCGGAACGCCTGAAGGCGGACGGCGTGCCCGCCGGCCCGTGGTACTACGATCTGAAGCAGGGGCGCACGGTGATCCTCGACGACGGGCGGGCAATTAACGGCTGGGACTACGTGGGGCAGGCGACCAGAGGCCGTAGCCTGGCGATCTTTGGTGACACCGCACCGACGCCAGCGGCAGCGGAACTGGCCGCCGGGGTGGCTGTGATGGTGCACGAAGCCACGCTGGAGCTGGCGATGCAGGAGAAAGCTAACGGGCGCGGGCACTCGTCAACGGTGCAGGCGGCTGAGGTGGCGCGCGCGAGCGGCGCTAAACGGCTGATCGTTACCCACCTCAGCTCCCGCTATCTGCGCCACGACTGTGAGCGGCTGCTCGACGAGTGCCGGGCGGTGTTTCCGGCCACCGAGATGGCGCATGACTTTGCCGTGTTTACCGTGTAACCATCACGGCATCAGCGGCATCAGCGGCATACGGGCATCAGTAGCATCCGGGCATCACCGGCGATAACCGCTACGTGGTCCTTTGCCGCAGGCAGCGCAGGCAGCGCCGCAAGCGCACAGGTCGGCCAGCATCTGCCCGCCAGACGGTTTACTCCGGCACGATCCAGCTGACCTTGCCAAACCCGGTGCCGCCCGGCACCAGGGTTTTCACCAGCCATGGCAGCACGTTGTTCATCTGCTGTTCCAGCTTCCACGGCGGGTTGATGACCACCATGCCGGAGGCGGTCATGCCGCGACGGTCGCTGTCCGGCAGCACGCCCAGTTCAATCTGCAGGATGCGGCGAATGCCGGTAGCTTCCAGGTCTTTAAACATGCGCTTGATCTGCTGGCGCATCACCACCGGATACCACAGCGCAAATACGCCGGTACCAAAACGCTTGTAGCCTTCATGAATGCCCTGCACCACCGCCTGGTAATCGCTCTTCATTTCGTACGGCGGGTCGATGAGGATCAGGCCACGGCGTGACGGTGGCGGCAGCTTGGATTTCAGCTGCTGGTAGCCGTCAGCGCGGTCGGTGCGGGCGCGATCGTCCTTCTGAAACTCGTTACGCAGCAGCGGGAAGTCGCTCGGGTGCAGCTCGGTCAGCTGCAGTTTGTCATCTTCGCGCAGCAGGTGACGGGCGATCAGCGGCGAGCCCGGATAGTAGCGCAGCTTGCCGCCCGGGTTATAGTTCTTCACCGCGCTGATGTACGGCTTCATCTCTTCCGGCAGGTCGTCCTGCTGCCAGATGCGCGCGATCCCTTCCAGGTACTCGCCGGTGCGTTCCGCATGCTCACCGCTGAGCAGATAGCGCCCGGCACCGGCGTGGGTGTCGAGATAGAGATAGGGTTTATCCTTCTCATTCAGCGCGCTGATAATCAGGCTCTGTACGGTGTGTTTAAGAACGTCGGCATGGTTGCCGGCATGGAAACTGTGGCGATAACTGAGCATGTGCTGGGAAGTCCTGCGGGGTAAACGAGCGTGCCGCCAGCGTGGCGGCACAGGTTGCGCGTAGTATAACCAAAAAAACGCAGAAAAGCGCGTCAGCCCGCCCGTTGCCAGACCGGGTAAGTGAAGAACAGCAGGTGCAGCAGATTAAAGGCGAAGTGCACCAGCGTGCTGACCCACAGCCGCCCGCTCCACAGCCACGCCAGGCCATAGATAATGCCGGTAAGGAAGGCAAAGAACACCAGCAGCAGCCCGCCTGCAAAGTGCGCAAGGCCAAACAGGGCGGCGGCAATCAGCAGCGCCTGTTTATTCCCCAGCAGCTGGCTGAGCCGCTGCTGGATATAGCCGCGAAACAGCGCCTCTTCGGCCAGCGAGACGAAGAACAGATTAGCCAGCATAAAGGCACCCAGCCACTCAGGCCAGTGGGGTTCGACCCGCAGCCCGCCTGCCAGGGTGGCGGCCAGCAGCAGCAGCGGCATCGCTAACAGCAGTACCAGCCACCACAGCGCATTCGCGGGGGGGCACGACGGCCGCTTCAGCAGGGTTGGCAGGCACGCCAGCAGCAGAAACGGGATCAGGGCTTTGTCGAGATTATAGTAAAACGAGAAGGGCGCACTCTGCGGCCCGGCCTGTACCCCGGAGACCACCAGAGCGTTATTAAAGCCGGGGATCATATGCAGCATCAGCGCCACGCTGCCCACCACCAGCAGGATCTCACCGGGCAGCGCAAACTGGGTTCGCTGGCGGTGACCGCCACACCACAGCGCCACGCCGCCCAGTACCAGCAGCGCCACCATCGCCGGGGGGAGCAGCACGTGGCTGAAAACCGCGACCACCAGTGCCACCGCCAGCAGCACCAGCGCGCTGCTGAGGTGGAACGGCAGAAAGAATAAAGAGAGAGCCAGCACATACCACATTACACGTTTCCCTGTTGGTTTTATGGCGTTACAAAACGCAGCAGTATGCAATTTGTACTCTGAACAGGCAAAGCCGAAAGTGCGCACTTTAAGGTCATTAAGTCGCCGGGCTGTCGTTGAATCACCGCGCCACGCGCCACCGGCATTGATTTTCCTCAGCGATGGCCCCATGTTAAAAGGATTGTGCGCGCTAACGCACCCCATACACCGACTAAAGGACTGCGCTATGACCAATCCGTTACTCTCCGCCTTTACGCTGCCGCCTTTCTCCGCCATCCAACCCGAACACGTGGTTCCTGCCGTCAGCCAGGCGCTGGACGAGTGCCGCGCGGCGGTGGAAAAAGTCGTGGCGCAGGGCGCGCCCTACAGCTGGGATAACCTGGTGCAGCCGCTGGCAGAAGTAGACGATCGTTTAAGCCGTCTTTTCTCACCGGTCAGCCATCTGAACTCGGTTAAAAACAGCCCGGAGCTGCGTCAGGCCTATGAGCAGACGCTGCCGCTGCTGTCCGAGTACAGCACCTGGGTCGGCCAGCATGAGGGGCTCTACCAGGCTTACCGTTCGCTGAAAGAGGGGGCCGCTTATGCCGGGCTGGACCTCGCACAGCAGAAAGCGGTGGATAACGCCCTGCGTGATTTCGAGTTGTCCGGTATCGGCCTGTCGAAAGAGAAGCAGCAGCGCTACGGCGAAATCGCCGCACGCCTGTCTGAGCTGGGGTCGACCTACAGCAACAACGTGCTGGATGCGACCATGGGCTGGAGCAAGCTGATTACCGACGAGAGCGAGCTGGCCGGCCTGCCGGAAAGCGCGCTGGCTGCGGCCAGAGCCCAGGCGGAAGCCAAAGAGCAGGACGGCTGGCTGTTAACGCTGGATATCCCAAGCTATCTGCCGGTAATGACCTATGCCGACAACGCCGCGCTGCGCGAAGAGCTGTACCGTGCTTACTCCACCCGCGCTTCAGACCAGGGCCCGAACGCCGGTAAGTGGGACAACAGCGAAGTGATGGCGGAAGAGCTGGCGCTGCGCCATGAGCTGGCCCAGCTGCTGGGCTTTAAGTCGTTCGCCGATAAATCGCTGGCCACCAAAATGGCTGAAAACCCGGAGCAGGTGATCGACTTCCTTACCGGTCTGGCGACCCGTGCCCGCCCGCAGGGCGAGCAGGAGCTGGCGCAGCTGCGCGCCTTCGCGAAACAACAGCACGGCGTTGACGATCTGAATCCGTGGGATCTGACCTACTACGGTGAAAAACAGAAGCAGCACCTGTACACCATCAGCGACGAACAGCTGCGCCCTTACTTCCCGGAAGCGCGCGCGCTGAGCGGCCTGTTTGAAGTGGTGAAACGCATCTACGGCATCACCGCCAGCGAGCGTAAAGACGTTGATGTGTATCATCCGGACGTGCGCTTCTTCGACCTGTTTGACGAGAGCGGCGAGCTGCGCGGCAGCTTCTACCTCGACCTCTACGCCCGCGAGCACAAGCGCGGCGGCGCGTGGATGGACGACTGCGTCAGCCAGATGCGCAAAGCCGACGGCAGCCTGCAGAAGCCGGTTGCCTACCTGACCTGTAACTTTAACCGCCCGCTGAACGGTAAGCCGGCGCTGTTCACCCATAACGAAGTCACCACCCTGTTCCACGAGTTCGGCCACGGCCTGCACCATATGCTGACCCGCATTGAAACCCCGGGCGTTTCCGGCATCAGCGGCGTGCCGTGGGATGCGGTGGAACTGCCGAGCCAGTTTATGGAAAACTGGTGCTGGGAGCCGGAAGCGCTGGCGTTTATCTCCGGCCACTATGAGACCGGCGAGCCGTTGCCGCAGGAGCTGCTGGATAAGATGCTGGCGGCGAAGAACTACCAGGCGGCGCTGTTTATCCTGCGTCAGCTGGAGTTCGGCCTGTTCGACTTCCGCATCCACACCGAGTTTGACCCGGCGAAAGGGGCACGTATCCTGGAAACGCTGCGCGAAGTGAAAAAGCAGGTGGCGGTGGTACCGGGGCCGGAGTGGGGCCGTTTCCCGCACGCCTTCAGCCACGTGTTTGCCGGCGGCTATGCGGCGGGTTACTACAGCTACCTGTGGGCGGACGTGCTGGCGGCCGACGCTTACTCACGTTTCGAGGAGGAGGGCATCTTCAACCGCGAAACCGGCCAGTCGTTCCTCGACAACATCCTGACCCGCGGTGGTTCAGAAGAGCCGATGGAGCTGTTCAAACGCTTCCGTGGCCGCGAGCCGCAGCTGGACGCGATGCTGGAACATTACGGCATCAAGGGCTAGTTGAGTGAACATCTATTTATCAGATGAAACGGGCGCCGGAGACGGCGCCTTATCTGTTCTGGCGGAACGCTGGCAGCTGGTGCATGACGACAACAGCCTGATGGCGCTGGTGCTGACCGCAGAGCATCTTGAACTGCGCAAGCGCGATGAACCAAAGCTGGGCGGCATCTTCGTCGATTTCGTCGACGGCGCAATGGCGCACCGGCGTAAGTTTGGCGGCGGGCGCGGCGAGGCGGTGGCGAAAGCCGTCGGCATCAAAAGCGGTTATCTGCCGGACGTGGTCGATGCGACCGCCGGGCTGGGGCGCGACGCCTTCGTGCTGGCGGCGATCGGCTGCCGGGTGCGCATGCTGGAGCGTAATCCGGTGGTCGCCGCGCTGCTCGACGACGGTTTACGCCGCGGCTACGCCGATCCGGAGATCGGCCCGTGGCTGCGCGAACGGCTGACGCTGCTGCACGCCTCCAGCCTGCAGGCGCTGACCGATATCACGCCGCCGCCGGACGCGGTGTATCTCGATCCGATGTATCCGCATAAGCAGAAAAGCGCGCTGGTTAAGAAGGAGATGCGGGTGTTTCAGTCGCTGGTCGGGCCGGATGAGGATGCCGACGGGCTGCTGGAGCCGGCGCGTCGGCTGGCGAAAAAGCGGGTGGTGGTGAAGCGGCCGGACTACGCGCCGCCGCTGGCCGGGGTGGCAACGCCAAACGCGGTGACCACCAAGAGCCACCGTTTTGATATCTATGCGCCGCTCGGCGGCGATTAATCTTCTTCTTCGTCGCGCAGCGGCACGATCAGCATATCGATGTGCACGGTGTTGATCAGCTGGCGCGCCGACGACATCAGCTTGCTCCAGAAATCCTGATGGTGCCCGCAGACCACCAGATCGACATCATACTTTTTAATCGCATCGACCAGCACCTGGCCAAGATCGCCGCTGCCGCTGAGGGTTTCACTCACCGGGTAGCCGGCGCTGGTGGAGAGCTCGGTCAGCGCGGTGTGGGTTTCCTGCGAAATACGCTTCTGCATATCGCCGAGGTTAACGTCAATCAGGCCGGTATAGAGGTCGGAATAGTTGACGTCGACGTGGATCAGCGAAACTTTTGCGTTATAAGGGCGCGCCATGGAGACTGCTTTATCAACCAGCAGTTTGCTTTCCGGCGACAGATCGACCGCGATCAGAATGTGTTTATATGACATATGAAGACTCCTTTTCACTGAAATTATGCCTTGAGTATAGCTAACTTCCCCGGCGCGGGGTGAGGTCTGGTGCACCCTTTTCGCAGGCCGCCATCATGAATTTTCCTCCCGTTACCGGCGGATGTGATAAACAGCAGTGGAAATAAATTAGCCCAATCTTCTACACTGATTACATGCCCCCGCTCACCGGGCGTCGTGGCGTCAGGGTTATTAATCTTACCTGAATCAATTACAGGGTTGGCGAACCCGCGCGGTATGAAGCGGCTTGCCCGTGTTCAGTGGCCGCGACAGGGCCGGGAGGGGATGATGATCAGCACCGTTGCGTTATTCTGGGCTCTTTGCATTATCTGCGTGGTGAACATGGCTCGTTACTACTCGTCGCTGCGGGCGCTGCTGGTGGTGCTGCGCGGCTGCGATCCGTTGCTCTATCAGTACGTTGACGGCGGCGGCTTCTTTACCGCCCACGGGCAACCCAGCAAGCAGGTGCGGCTGGTGCGCTATATCTGGGCGCAGCGCTACCTTGACCATCACGACGACGAGTTTATCCGCCGCTGCCAGCGGGTGCGCGGCCAGTTCGTGCTGACCAGTTCGCTGTGCGCCATCGTGGCGATCAGCCTGGTCGGGCTGGCCATCTGGCATTAGCCCGGCGGGTGACCGACGAAAAAAAAGCAGACCGAAGTCTGCTTTTATCTGTAAGTCTGGCGGCGGTAGCACGGCGCTCGCTGCGTCGTGCTACCGCGTTTAACGCGATCAAATCAGCTTCAGCGCCACCCAGTAGAGTGAACCCGAAAGCAGAATCGAGATCGGCAGGGTAAACACCCACGCCAGCAGGATGCTGCGGATGGTTTTGCCCTGCACGCCGCCGCCGTCAACCACCATGGTGCCCGCCACGGAGGAGGAGAGCACGTGGGTGGTGGAGACCGGCATACCGGTATAACTGGCAACGCCAATCGATACCGCTGCGGTCATCTGCGCCGACATGCCCTGCGCATAGGTCATGCCGTTTTTACCGATCTTCTCACCGATGGTGGTGGCAACACGACGCCAGCCAACCATGGTGCCCAGCGACAGCGCCAGCGCCACGGCGAGAATAATCCACACCGGGGCATACTCAACGGTATTCAGCAGGTCGCCCTTCAGCTTGTTGAGGAAGCGTTTCTCATCAGCCGGGGTTTCCGGCAGCTTAGCGGCTTTCTCAGCGGTATCAGAGATGCACATCAGCAGGCGACGCAGCTGGCTGCGCTGGTCGACGTTAAGCGCATCATAGCTGGACAGATTGTTCAGCAGCCCCTGCGCGCGCTGGATGGCCGGCAGTGCCCGCGCCGCATCACAGTGGAAATCATGCGGCCCTGAGCGTACCTCTTCCGGCGTCGGCAGCGCCGGTGGTGCCATCTGAATGATATGGGTCAGCGAGGCGGCGTTCTGCTGGTAATACTGCTCCAGATGGTTGACCGCATCCCGGGTACGGGTGATGTCATAACCGGTGGAGTTCATATTCACCACGAAGCCCGCCGGAGCCACGCCGATCAGCACCAGCATAATCAGACCAATGCCTTTCTGACCGTCGTTAGCGCCGTGCGAATAGCTGACGCCAATCGCCGACACGATCAGCGCGATACGCGTCCAGAACGGCGGCTTTTTCTTGCCGTCGATCTTTTCCCGCTCGGCCGGGGTCATATGAATACGCTGACGCTTGATGCTGCCGCTCCAGAAACGACGCAGCAGATACACCAGGCCGCCGGCGACCACCAGGCCAACGATCGGCGAGATAATCAGCGACATAAAGATGCCGATCATTTTCGGTACGTTCAGCGCATCCACCACCGAGGTGCCGGTCAGCAGCGCGTTGGTCAGGCCGATACCGATAATGGCACCAATCAGGGTATGGGAGCTGGAGGCCGGTAACCCAAAATACCAGGTACCGAGATTCCAGATAATAGCAGCCAGCAGCATGGAAAAGACCATCGCCAGCCCGTGGGCCGATCCAACGTTAAGCAGCAGATCGGTGGGCAGCAGATGGACGATCGCGTAAGCCACGCTTAAGCCGCCCAACAGTACCCCGAAGAAGTTAAATACCCCGGCCATCACCACCGCTAACTGCGATCGCATTGCTCGGGTATAGATAACGGTTGCCACCGCGTTGGCCGTGTCGTGGAAGCCGTTAATCGCTTCGTAGACCAGCACAAACAGCAGAGCAAGAACCAGTAACAGGCCGGTATGGAAATCAAGACCAGCAAACAGATGTAGCATAAGCGTTACGCCATTTTGGAGGACATGAACGCGGCGCATTATCTGCGACAACCCGTGCCGGGGGAAAGGGAAATATAGACTTTTTTTGACATTACTCTGTCAGTTGTGTGACAGCTTGCGATGAAATCGCTGTCAAATCACTAAGTTACAAATTGTTACCGCCGCCTTTTTACCCGGAAGCTGGTATCGCCGCCGTCAACTCACTACAATCAGCGTTTTTAGCGGTTTTGGCCGGGGTGAGCAGTGGAAAAGTTTGACGTGATCGTGATTGGTGCCGGTGCGGCCGGGATGTTCTGCGCCGCACAGGCGGGTCAGAAAGGGCGTCGCGTACTGCTGCTGGATAACGGTAAAAAGGCCGGGCGCAAAATCCTGATGTCCGGCGGCGGCCGCTGTAACTTTACCAATCTCTACACCGAACCGGCGGCCTATCTCTCTGCTAACCCGCATTTCTGCAAGTCGGCGCTGGCGCGTTACACCCAGTGGGACTTTATCGATCTGATCAACCGCCACGGCATCGCCTGGCACGAAAAGACCCTCGGCCAGCTGTTCTGTGACGACTCGGCGCAGCAGGTGGTCGATCTGCTGCTGAAGGAGTGCGAGGCGGGCAACGTCAGCGTGCGCCTGCGCAGCGAGGTGCTGGCGGTGACCCGTGATGACGCCGGTTATACCCTGCAGCTGAACGGCGCGGAGGTGCGGGCGGAGAAGCTGGTGATCGCCAGCGGCGGCCTGTCGATGCCGGGGCTGGGCGCATCACCGTTTGGCTATAAAATAGCCGAGCAGTTTGGCCTGAAGGTGCTGCCCACCCGCGCAGGCCTGGTGCCGTTTACCCTGCACAAGCCGCTGCTGGAACAGCTGCAAATTCTCTCCGGCGTGTCGGTGCCGTCGGTGATGACCGCCGAAGACGGCACGGTATTTAAAGAGGCGCTGCTGTTCACCCACCGCGGCCTCTCCGGGCCGGCGGTGCTGCAGCTCTCCAGCTACTGGCTGCCCGGCGAATTTGTCACCATCGACCTGTCGCCGCAGCAGAGCCTCGACGCCTTTATCAATGAAGAGCGCAGCCAGCACCCGAATCTTAGCCTGAAAAACAGCCTGGCGAAAATCCTGCCCAAACGACTGGTCGAGTGCCTGCAGCAGCTCGGCACGCTGCCGGAGTGTACCCTGAAACAGCTGAACAGCCGCCAGCAGGCGGAGCTGGCCGGCACCCTGCACCAGTGGCGGGTGCAGCCGAACGGCACCGAGGGCTACCGCACCGCCGAAGTGACGCTGGGCGGCGTTGATACCAGCCAGCTCTCCTCCAAAACCATGGAGGCGCGCGACGTGCCGGGGCTGTACTTTATCGGCGAAGTGGTGGACGTCACCGGCTGGCTGGGCGGCTATAACTTCCAGTGGGCGTGGAGCTCGGCCTGGGCGTGTGCGCAGGCGCTGTAACGACCAGAAAATCATCTGCTGTAGCGTTCTGACGCTCACTAACAGCCTGCCCAGGCCACGCCTGTAGCAGACTGATTGTGCCAGCACCGTCACGCCATCACCGGAGATCGTCACCATGAAGAAGCGGGATTTTATTACCCAGGATCTGCTGAGTAAGATTTATCAGGCGGCTCCTGGCCCGCTGCATAAGCTCCCCGGCGAGCGGGAGCTGGCGGAAGAGTATGGCGTCTCGCGCCATACGGTGCGCGCCGCGCTGAAGAAGCTGGTCAGCATCGGCATTATCCGGGTGGTACAGGGCTCGGGTATTTTTGTCAGCGAAAACGCCCGCAGCAATCCGCTGGTCTATAACTCAATTACGGAAAAGCGCTTCGATCAGATGCGCTACCGCCTGCTCAGCCTGCACAAGCGCCTGCCGGATAAAGATCAGCAGCAGGTGTTTGGCATCGGTGAAAATGAGTGGCTGTGGTACTTCTGCCGCCTGCGCTACGTGGACGAGCGCTGCACGCAAATTGAGACTTCAAGCCTGCCGCTTTCCCGTTTCCCGGACCTGACCCAGCAGGTGACTGAAAGCTCACTACAGCAGTATGCGATTGCCAGAGGCGACACCCTGTCGCACTTCCTCACCCATTATCAGGCGGTAGCGGTGGATAAAGCGCAGGCCGCGCTGCTGGGCTGCAGGCGCGGTGCACCGGCGATGAAGATCACCAACCGGGGGATACTGGCCGGAGGCGATGTGTGGATCCTGAGCGAGGTTATCGATATCCACTATGAATGTACCTGGGTTGCCCCGTTCAATGCCGATAACCTGCGTTTTCGCCGCGGCGATTAAGGCGTGTGCATCGCCCCGCCGGGCAGTCGGCTTTGCGTCCACTCATGTGCACGATAGCAGCCGGGGAAGCGCGCCAGCGCGGCTTCATCGACGCGGATGCCGATGCCGGGACGATCGATGGGGTAGAGATAGCCACCTGCGGCCTGAGGCGTGTCCGGGAACACCGCCAGGGTACTGGCCTGCGCCGGAATAAACTCCTGAATTGCGGCGTTGTGCAGGTGGATATTAAGGTGGGTATTCACCGCCACGGCCACCGGCGTCATATCCGGCGGGCCGTGCCAGGCAAGGCGCACGCCGAACGCCTGGCAGAGCACCGCCAGCTTCAGCGCCGGGGTGATGCCGCCAATCTGCGACACGTGGCAGCGGATAAAATCAATCTGGCGGTTGACGATCAGATCGTGCCACTCGGCGGGATTGTTAAACAGCTCCCCCAGCGCCAGCGGCACGCTGCTGTGCGCGCGGATCTGCGATAGCCAGCCGCTCTGCTGCGGCGAAACGATATCCTCCAGGAACCAGGGCTGATAAGGCTCCAGCGCTTTAGCCAGCTGAATCGCCTGCTGCGGGAACAGCCGCTCATGCACGTCGTGCAGGATGTGGAAGCGCTGGCCGTATTTCTCCCGTAGCGCTTTGAACATGGCGACGGTGTTGGCCATATACTCGTCCTGATCGTAGTAAGCCCCCGGGGTGGGTTCGCGGGTCTGATGTAAATTCTGCGGCGTACCACCGTAGAAACCGAGCTGGCAGCGGATGTAGCGATGGCCCTGCTCCAGCAGCGCGTCGATCTGCGGGTAGAGCGCATCGAGGCTTTCACCGGCGGCGTGGCTGTAGACGGCTATCGCATCCCGCGCTTTACCGCCAAACAACTGATAGAGCGGCATCTGCGCCAGCTGGCCTTTGATGTCCCACAGCGCCATATCCACCCCGGCGATGGCGTTATTCATCACCGGTCCATTTCGCCAGTAGGCGTTGACCTGCATCATCTGCCACAGGTCTTCGATGGCATTCGCGTCGCGGCCGATCAGCAACGGCTTCAGGTATTCATCCACCATGGTTTTCACCGCCAGCGGCCGCTGCTGGAACGTGGCGCAGCCGTAACCGACGACATTCTTGTCGGTGGTGACTTTTACCAGCACCAGGTTATGGCGGTCCGGTCGGGTGATAAAACATTCAACATCGGTGATGCGTGTCGGGGTCATGGTTGCTCCTGGCGGCTGACGAAACGCGAATTACTGCGGCTATTATTCCCGCGCTTCTTAACCCATTTCCAGCAATTTATTTTGGTCCGAACGCGCAAGCGAAAAGGTTAAAAAAACGGACCAATTTACTGCATTAAGGGTTTTTTGAGCTTGTACTAAGTGGTTTTGTGAATGCCATCACCTTTTATTGGTTTGTTTATACGAAGTGCCATCCCGTACACTTTTTCACACATCCACGGCCCTCATCAGGGCAGATAAGGAGCGGGAAATGAGTCATTCAGCCATCATTGGTGACCTTATCCAGGGGGTAGGGGGAAGGGAAAATATTCATAAAGTCTGGCACTGTATGACCCGGTTGCGCTTCGATCTGGTTGATGAAGATAAAATCAATCGTCAGGCCATTCTTCAGCTGCCGGGAGTGCTGGGCGTTCAGTTACAGAGCGAACAGTTTCAGGTGATTATTGGCCCGGAGGTTGAGCGCTGGTATCAGCTGATTAACGGCGAGGCGGCACCTGCCACCGACGGACCGGCTACAGAGAAAAAGAAAAAAGGCTGGGTATCGCTGTTTATGGATACCGTCTCGGGCGTGTTCGGGCCGATTGTACCGGCGATCGCCGGGGCGGGGATGATCAAAGGCCTGCTGGCGGGGTTGATTGCTATGGGCCTGCTGTCGACCAGCAGTGATACCGTCAGGATCATCGATCTGATTGCCAGCGGGGTCTTCTGGTTCTTACCCTTCTTCCTCGCCGTTTCCGCCGCAAAGATGTTTAAAACCAATGAGTATCTGGCGATAGCGGTGGTGGCCTGCCTGATGTATCCCTCATTAATTGATGCGGCGAAACTGCTGGCCGGCGGCGCGCCGGGCGCGGTGCAGACCTGGTGGTTCGCCGGCCTGCTGCCCATTTCGGTGTTTAACTATGCGTCCAGCGTCATACCGGTGATCTTCTCGGTGCTGGCGCTGAGCTATATCCATCGCGCGGTGGACCGCATCATGCCGCAGGTGCTGAAAACCGTCTTTACGCCAACGCTGACGCTGTTTATTACCGCACTGGTGGCGCTGGTCGCCATTGGTCCCGCAGGCATCTGGCTGGGTAAAGGGCTGGCCTGGTGCATTCAGGGGCTGTTTGATACCTCGTCCGTGCTGGCGGGGCTGATCGTTGGGGCAATTCGCCCGGTGGCGATCCTTACCGGCATGCACCACGCGATGACCCCGATCGCGCTGCAGAACTTTGCCACCCAGGGGTACGACATGCTGATGCCGATGATGTGCATGGCCAATATGGCGATTGCCGGTGCCACCTTTGCCATCTGGTTTCGCAACCGGCATCGTGCCGATCGCACGGTCACCCTGTCGGCGGCGGTGTCGGCGCTGCTGGGGATCACTGAACCTGCGCTGTTTGGCGTGCTGACGCGGGAGAAGCGGGCTTTCGTCGCCGCGATTATTGCCAGCAGCATTGCTTCTGCCTTTGTCGCCTTCTTCGGCGTACGGCTGTTCGGCTATATCCTGTCCAGTATTTTCAGCCTGCCCGCCTACATCGGCCCCTGGTTCCCGTATGCCATTAGCGGGGTACTGATTGCGCTGGTGCTGTCGTTCAGCCTGACGCTGCTGCTGGTCGGCAGGGGCACTGAACGGTCAGCCGCTGATGGCGGGGGAGGCTGAATCAGTAAAGCGTGACGAACCCGATCACCCCCACCATTCTGGTGACAATGGTCGGGTTGTCAGTAAAACTGACCCGCTTGCTGTCGGCGCAGCTGAGGTGAGAGCCTGCGCGTACCGTGCCGACAGCGGGGCAAGCGGCTCAGCCGCCAGGCTGCGGGTGATAAGAGGGAGGTCATCACCCGTTAAACCCCTTTCGCGTAGCGCAGCCTGCACTAACCGTGTACCCGATGAAGTGTTGCCAAACGGGCTGCACTCAAGGAAAAGCGTCTTTTTCATGCTTTATGGCACCTGTAACGCCTGGCTGAAGTGCAGCCCTTTTGAGAGCAGCCCCTGATGAAAATAGAACCGCTGTGCCAGGGCATTGCCTAAGGCGGTATCCAGCACCAGATGCGCACAGTTTTGCTGCTTTGCCTCCTCGCGCAGCGCGTCGATCAGCCTGCCGCCAACGCCCTGGCTGCGTCCCTCAGCGGCGACAACAAGGTCATCAACGTAGAGGAACCGGCCGTATAACAGATTTTCCTGCAGGCGATAGCCCGCCAGCCCCATCAGCTGTTCGCTCTGCCATGCGCCAAGCAGGCGATAGCCTTGCCCGGCCTGACGAACGATCTGCGCCGCGAAAGTATCTGCATCGGCGAGATGCGGCCGTAGCTCGCGCATCAGCGTGAAGCTGGCCTGCCGATCCCGTTCCGGGTCAATCAGGCTGAAGTGATAAGTATCCATAGTTAACCCCTGATAATTAAACAGTAACCTGTGTACTTTAGGCAGGCGGTCTGGCCGGTTAAAGAGACAAGAACTGACTAAAACGCTGGTTCATCGCGCGGGGAGGGACGGCGGCGATAATGATCCCCCTGGCACGGGGCCCTGCGGGTGAGCCAATCCGCAATTTTTACTTCTGGCCTACCAGAATTTGATAGGTGTTTTTGTATATACTAATAATGCCTTTATTATTAAGTATGAATTTAATATCTGATTTTATTGTGTTTTTAAAAAATTGATTGGTCGATATTTTGTATATACTATTCTTAACAGGTTGTGGGCCACTAAGGATGGATATGCACCATGGATTTGATCATGCCTTCTTCAGTCACAGCAAAAATTTTGCAAAAACACGGTGTGTTACCGAAAGAGGTTCATGAGTGTTTTTATAACCGAATCGGAAACTATCTGATTGATACCAGAGAAAAAAATAAGACCCGACCACCGACGTTGTGGTTTGTTGCCGAAACAGACCGGGGAAGGCGGTTAAAAATATGTTTCGTACCCGCCGGGGTGGGTAATGCATTTGGTTTACCGGTACTGAAGACGGCTTATCCACCGGATGCCACCGAAGAAGCACTCTGGCGCAAACATGGGCTGTAAGGGTTTAACTGATTCAGCAAGGACGCTAAATGCGGGCTCAAAAGGTTCGAAGAGGAATACGCGATGAGTAAAAAGACCCCTGAACTGTTAGATGATGTGGATGAATGGGAAAAACGCGCGCTGGGTGCCTCTGAGGAGCATGTTGCCGTGGCCCCCCGGCAATATGCTGACGAAACAGACGAACAGCTCGGGCTGCAGGCGATCTCAATCCGGCTGCCGAAGTCACTGATTCGGGACCTCAAAGAGATTGCTGCCCGATATGATCTTGGCTATCAGCCGATGGTCAGAGACCTGTTAAACCGTTTTGCCGTCGCTGAGCAAAAAAAATATTTCACCGAACAGCTGGGTAAATACACGGTCGCAGAAGAGCGCTCACAGGAAGATACCGCGCCTGTTTCTGAATTTATCGCCGGTTTGAAGAGGCAGGCGTGAAGTGGATGAGTCGCTAAGAGCATGGGCATTGCAACAACGGTTTATTGCCAGGGCGATGGCATCCCGTCTCAGAGCGAAAGAAACAGCAGATTATCGGCCTGCCTCTGAGGTTTTAAACCGGCTGGTCTTGAAGCTGCACGCTGCGCAGTTTAAGTACCCGCGAAAATAAGGGTCTGACTAACAGTTTTCTTGCACCCTAACGCTCATTTTGACGGTATCTGCAATTATATTGAACGGATCGGATAAGGTAGCGCTGCGGCAGATGCAGTAAGCTGGTGTTCTGACGGCCAGCGGCCTTTACTTCCCCTTTTTCAGGAACAGACAGCCATGAAACTTTACAGTGACAGCTTTAACGACGGTGCGGCGATCCCGGGCGAATTCGCCTTTGCGGTAGCGGGAAGCGACGAGCCGATTGCGCTCTCCAGCAACCGCAACCCGCACCTGCGCTGGGAAGATGTGCCGGCAGGGACGCAGTCGCTGCTGCTGATCTGCCACGATCCGGACGTGCCTTCCCGCGCGGACGACGTTAACCAGGCGGGCCGCACCGTCTCACGCGATCTGCCGCGTATCGACTTCGCCCACTGGATCCTGCACGGCATTGCACCCGACGTGCGTGAGATTGCCGCAGGCAGCCACTCGTCGGCGATTACCGCCGGCGGTAAACCGGCCACCAGCCTGCCGACTGAATTTGAGCACGGCATCAACGACTATACGCTGTGGTTCAGCGGCGATGCGCAGATGGCCGGCAGCTACTTTGGCTATGACGGCCCGTGCCCGCCGTGGAACGACGAGCTGATGCACCGCTATATCTTCACCCTCTACGCGCTGGACGTGCCATCGCTGACCATCGAAGGTGAGCCGGTGCTGGCTAACGTCAGGGCCGCGCTGGGCAAGGTCGGCGTGCTGGCCGAAGCCAGCCTGACCGGGCTGTATACGCTGAATCCTGACGTCTGAGCCTCCGGGCAGCCGCAGAGCAGGTGGTAAATCCCGCCGAGCCTCGCTGTACTTTTTGTCGCCCTGCCGTAAGATGAAAGCCCGCTTTCATATGAAAGCGGCAGACGATAACGTGAGGTCACAGTGCAACGGCGGCATCAGCAGATTCTGGAACGGTTAGAGAGCAAGGGCAAGGTCAGCGTGGCGGAGCTGGCGCAGTGGCTGGGCGTCTCCGGCGTGACCATCCGCAAGGATCTGGTGGCGCTGGAGCAGCTGAACCGGCTGCGGCGCGCCCACGGCTTTGCCCTCGCCTTAAACGATCTGAATCAGCGCATCGGCAACAACGTCAGCGTAAAAGAGGCGATGGCCAGAATCGCGCTGTCGCTGCTGACCGCCGGTGACACGCTGTTTATCGAGGCCGGCAGCAGCAACGCACACCTGGCGCGGGAAATTGGCCGCTCCGGCCTCGACGTCACGGTGGTAACGCCCTGCCTGTACGTGGCCAGCGAGCTGAAAAACGGCCCGCAGGAGGTGGTGGTGCTGGGCGGTGTGCTGCAGAAGCGCAGCGAGTGCCTGGTCGGCCCGCTGACCCGGCTGGGCATCAGCAGCATCAACGTCAACAAGGTATTTATCGGCATCGACGGCTACACGCCGCAGCAGGGATTTACCGGCCGCGACGTGATGCGTGCGGAGAATATCCGGCTGGCGCTCGAGAAACGCGTGGGAAACGTTGTGATTGCCGAATCGGATAAATTCGGCAGGCTGTTTCCGTTTAACGTTGCGCAGCATGCGGATATCGACACGGTAATCACCGACCGGCTGCTGGCGCAGGAGTATCTCGCGGTACTGCGCCAGCATGATATCAGGGTGCTGATGGCCTGAAGGCGGCCACGTCGATGCCGTGACGGCGGATCTTGTTATACAGCGCGCCGCGCGACAGGTTCAGCGTCAGCGCCACCTGGCGCAGATTGCCCTGCAGCTCGCGCAGGCAGGCTTCGATCTGCGCTTTTTCAACCGCTTTCAGGCTGCCGCTGGCGCTGCTCGTCGCGCTGCCGCGCAGCGGTCCGGCGCTCAGCCGCAGCTCGTCCGGCAGGTTGTCCGCCGCGATCGTCGCCCCTTCGCAAATATTCAGCGTACGTTCGACGACGTTCTCCAGCTCACGCACGTTACCCGGCCAGGCATAGCCGCTCAGCACGCGCAGCGCCTCATCGCTGAAGGCCGGCAGCGGCCGCTGCAGCGCCCGGCTGACTTTATCGCAGAACAGGGCGGTCAGGTCGGCAATATCCTCGCGGCGCTCGCGCAGCGGCGGCACCGCCAGGCCAATCACGTTAAGGCGGAACCACAGGTCGCGGCGGAACGAACCGTTCTCCACCGCTTTCAGCAGGTCGCGGTGGGTGGCGGCGATAATCCGCACGTCCACCGCCAGCGGCCGCTTGCCGCCGATACGCGTGACTTCCCCCTCCTGCAGTACGCGCAGCAGGCTGGTCTGCGCCTCCAGCGGCATATCGCCGATCTCGTCGAGGAACAACGTGCCGCCGTCGGCCAGCTCAAATTTCCCCGCCGCGCCGCCCTTACGTGAGCCGGTAAAGGCCCCGTCTTCATAGCCAAACAGCTCGCTCTGCACCAGATCGCGCGGCAGCGCGCCGCAGTTCAGCGCCAGGAACGGCCCGCTCTGGCGCGCGCTGGCGTTGTGGATCGACTGGGCAAACAGCTCCTTGCCGGTGCCGCTCTCGCCGCTCAGCAGCACGGTACTGTCGCTGCGTGCCGCCGCACGCGCCATATTCAGCACGCTGCGCAGCGCCGCCGACTGGCCGCAAATCATCTCAAAGCTGTAGCTGGCGCTGCTGCCGAGCACCCGGCGGGTGATTTCACGGATGCGGCGGTGCTCGCGCAGCGAGATCACCCGGCCGCCTTCCGGAGTGATCACCACTGAAATCAGGCAGGAGACGCGGGTGCGGCCGTCCGGGCAGACGGTCAGGTTGCGGTCGCGGCAGGCGGGCAGGGCCTTGAGGCTGACGCCCTCCGGCTTTAGCACCGCATCAATATCCTGATATCGCACCTCATCGCTCAGCGCCAGCACCTGGCGGGCATACGGGTTAAGCAGGCGGATCGTGCCCTGCGGGCCGGTAACGATCACCCCTTCATGCAGCGACTCGACGATTGAGGCCTGCTCGTTGAGCAGCTGTCGCAGCTTAAGCTGCTGCGAAATCGCTTCCGCCGCGGCCTGCACGGTGCCGAGCGTGTGGTAGTGAAAGGCGTGCTGGCTGGCGGTCAGCGTCAGCACGCCGAGCAGGTTGCCCAGCTCGTCGCGCACCGGTGCGGCCGCGCAGTGTTTACCGCGCTCGCGCAGCGCGCGCATATAGTTCTCTTCGCTAAGCAGCCACACCAGCCGGTTTTCGCTCAGGCAGCGCCCGGAGCAGTTAGTGCCCTGCACCGACTCCAGCAGAATACTGCCGATCGGCGTTAAATCCTGGCCGCAGAAGGCAATGGTCACGCCATGCGCATCGGTCAGGTTGATATGGCCGTCCGGGTTATAGGCCAGCAGGTTACGCATCACCTCCTGCGCGATGGTAATCAGCCCGGCGTTGCTCTCCAGCACCGCGCGCAGCTGCTCGGGCGCAATAAAGGTGTAGCGGAACGCTTCGGGGTTAATGCCCAGCCGGCGGCTGCGCTGCCACGAAGCCAGCACCGTGCCGCGTAAACCGGGTGGCGTCTGACCGGCGGCGAACGCATCCCACGCCCGGTTCAGCTCCCCCGGCTGTGCCGACAGCGGCGCCTCCGACATGCGGGCAATCAGCCCCCACTCCTCTTCCCCGAACTGCCCCTGCTCGCTCATGCTGCCACTCCTGCCGAATTGAGGTGTTCATAATACAGACATGTTCACAAATCATGTTCTGTTTATAAACATGCTGTGATCGCCATCATTTTTTAACTGACTGAAATTTCAGGATATCGGAGTTGGCACAGCCCTTGCTAACTGACATGTATCTGGCCTGCGGTGTCTTACCCGATCCCCGGTTGCGTCATTAAAACAACAACTCCACACCCTACACATAAAGGAAATTAGCATGTCTGAGACTCAAAAAGTGATTCGCGTTGGCCTGATCGGCGCCGGTCGTATGGGCTCTTTCCACGGCCAGACGCTGGCGCAGCGGATCCCGGGCGCAACGCTGGCAGCGGTGGCCGATCCGGTGCCGGGGGCGGCAGAACGTCTGGCCGCGAAACTGGGTGCGGCAAAGTTCTTTACCGATCCGCAGGCGCTGCTGAACGATCCTGAAATCGATGCCGTGGCGATCGTCTCCCCGGCGCGTACCCACGCCGAACTGGTGGTGGCGGCGGCGAAAGCCGGTAAAGGCGTCTTCTGCGAAAAACCGATGGCGGTCACGCTGGAAGAGGCGGACCAGGCGATTGCCGCCGCGAAAGAGGCGGGCGTAGTGCTGCAGGTCGGCTTTAACCGTCGTTACGTCAGCGGTTTCAGCGCGGCGTACCAGGAGATCAAAGCGGGAAAAATCGGTACGCCACAGCTGCTGCGATCCACCACCCGTGACCCGGTGCTGAACGATCCGTCGCGCATCCCGCACTGGACCATCTTCCTGGAAACGCTGATCCACGACTTCGATATCCTGCTGCACCTTAACCCGGGCGCGAAGCCGGTTTCAGTCTATGCGGTGGCCGATGCGCTGGTGCGCCCGGACTTTAAAGAACAGGGCCTGCTGGATACGGCGGTGGTCAATATCCGCTTTGATAACGGCGCGATCGCCACCGCAGAAGCCAACTTCCAGGCGGTGTACGGCTACGACGTGCGTGCCGAAGTGTTCGGCAGCCAGGGGATGCTGCAGGCGGGCAGTATCAATATCAACAACTGCGTGCGTTATACCGCAGCGGGGATCTCCATCGATACTTCACGTCAGGATACCGACCTGCTGCATGATGCGTATGTCGCAGAACTGACTGATTTTGTTGATTGTGTGCGCAACAAGCGTCAGGCTGAAGCCAGTGGCGAAGCCGCCCGTAACGCGCTGGCCGTGGCGCTGGCCTGCATCGAATCCGTGCAGACTAACCAGCCTGTGCAACCGTAAGGAACCTGAATATGTCGCACTACTCGCTTTCCGTTTGTGCTGAAATGGTGTTTACCGATCTGCCGTTTATCGAGCGCGTCGAACGACTGCACGCGCTGGGCTTTGGCGTGGAGATCTGGGACTGGACGAAAAAGGATATCGACGCGCTGGTCAGCACCGGCGCGCGCTTTACCTCAATGACCGGCTATATCTCCGGCAACCTGACTGATGATGAGGAGATCGCGCAGCTACTCTCCAGCGCCGCCGAGTCGCTGCGGGTGGCCGAACGCCTGAACTGTCCGTCGCTGAACCTGCACGGCACCGGGCTGAACAACGTCGGCCTGCCGGTGAAGCCGGTAGAGGTGGTGACCGGCGCGATGTGGCTGAAGGCGAAAGAGACGCTGTCGGCGCTGGCCGCCTTAGGCGAACAGGCCGGGCGCGTCTTTACCCTTGAAAACCTGAATACCGCCGTCGATCATCCGGGCACACCGTTCGCCAGGGCAGAAGAGACGCTGGCGCTGGTCAGCGCGGTGAACAGCCCGTGGCTGAAGATGAACCTGGATATCTACCATGCGCAGATCGGCGAGGGCAATCTGGTGGAGCTGATCCGCCGCAGCGATAAGCATATCGGTGAGATCCAGGTGGCGGACGTGCCGGGCCGCCAGGAGCCGGGCACCGGCGAAATCAACTACCCGGCGATCGCCCGCGCGCTGGCCGGTATCGGCTATGGCGGCGTGGTGGCGCTGGAGGGCTGGGCATCCGGGGATTCGGTGCAGGCGGTGGAGGCGTTCCGTAAGGCGTTTACGCTGTAATGCGGCGGGCACTCATCTGATGGTCGGCGGTGGAATTGCACCGCGACTACAACACCATCAGCATAGGCGTGCTGCATGACTTCTTCGGCTGCCTGGCGCTGGAAACCGCGACAAAATCCTCGCCCGCAACCAGAAATTGCTGCGCGAAAACCTGCAGACGCTGGACGCGTGGGTGCTGGGCGAGCCGTTAATCAGCTATGTCAAACCGCAGGCGGGCACCACCGCGCTGCTGAAGTATGACCTGCCAATAGGCTCCCGTGATTTCTGTATTCGCCTGCTGCAGCGCTATGGCGTCATGTTCACCCCCGGCGAGGCGCTGGATGTGGAAGGCTATCTGCGGATTGGTTTTGCCAATAATCCTGAGGTGCTGAAAAGCGGGCTGCCACGGGTCAGTCAGTTCCTGCGCGAGCTGGCGGCGGAGCTTAAATAACCGGCGGCAGGCTCAGGCCAGTCGGTTACTCCGCGTAGCAGTGCTCTGGTACAGGAATGTGCCCTGTTAAACGGTGGTGGAGAACCGGCCGCTGCCGCTGTGAGCGGGGAGGTGATGCTCTCGCCGGGTGGTGATACCCGGCGATTTAATGGTCAGGCAAGCGGCTGTGGATGGCGTGGAGATCGTAGCCGTTAGGTTACTCTGTCGCGATCGCCGCGCGCTGCCTGCGCGACAGGCCATACCCGGCTAAGGCGCAGATCGCGATAAACCACGGAATAATCTGTACCCAGTTCGAGTCGCTGCCGCTCAGCAGCTGTAAATTGTTGATCACCAGAATCAGGGTGGCGGCCATCGCAATCAGCGCCAGCAGCGGCGCCCAGAACACCTGCCAGCCGCTGTGCGTATGGCGCGTCTGGCGGAAAAAGGCGATCACGGCGGCCGAGACGCCCACCTGCAGCAGCAGTATTGACAGGGTGGCGATGGCCGAACCGAAGGCGAAGATCTGTCCGACCGGATCGACCCCCATACTGCCCAGCGCGGCCAGCAGCAGCAGAAAAATGACGCTGTGCAGGTGGCTGGCATTATGCGGCGTGCCGTTTGTCGGGTGGGTGCGGCACAGCTCTTTCCAGATCAGCCCGTCGCGGCTGATGCTGAACAGATAACGGGAAATGTTGTTATGAAAGGCCATGGCGGCGGCGAACAGGCTGGTGATCAGCAGGACGGACATGGTCTCCACCGCCCACTGGCCGACCACACTGCGGGTGATGGCAAAGAACAGGCTGCCGGGATCCTGACGCGCCAGCGTCACCAGCTGGCCGAAGTCGTAAGCCTGCAGCAGCGCGAAGCTGGTAAAGCAGAAAAAGGCGCTGATGATCAGCAGTGCACAGAGCGTGGCGCGCGGCACGGTTTTCTGCGGATCGCGGCACTCTTCGGCATAAATCGCCGTGGATTCAAAACCAATAAAGGAGGCGATGGAAAACATAAAGGCGATACCAAAGCTGCCCTGGGTCAGCACCGCAGGGTTCAGGCTGCTGAAGTCCAGCGCACCCGGTTTTTTCAGCAGCAGCATCACGTCGGTCAGCAGCACGATGGCCACTTCGCCGAGCATCAGCACGCCCAGTATCTTCCCGCCCACCTCCACCCGCCGGATGCCGAGGATCCACGCCAGTACGATAAACAGCATGCTTAATGCCCACCAGGGGACGGTCAGTGCAAAATGGCTGCTTAAAAACTGCTGGCTGAAGAAGCCGAGCATGGCGACCACCGCCAGCTGCACCGAGCAGTAGGCCACCAGCGCAGTCACCGAGGCGGAAGCCCCCCAGTTTTTCCCCAGCCCTCTGGCGATATAGGTATAGAAAGCCCCGGCATCCTGCACGTAGCGGCTCATGGTCAGATAGCCAACCGAGAACAGCATCAGCATCAGGCAGGCAAGAATGTAGATCAGGGGAATACCGGGGTTCTGGCCGGTGAAAATGGCCACCGGCAGCCCGCCCGCCACGCCGGTCAGCGGCGAGGCGGCGGCCACCACAAAGAACACCAGTGAAGCCAGCCCAAGGGTATTTTTTCGTAATCCGGTTGTGTTATGCATTGCCGCACCTCTGCTGCCAGGGAGTGAACCCCGCCATAACAGCCGGCGGCGGGGAGGGGTCAGTGGGCGCATCATTTCGCAGCGCTGACGGCAGGGATAGAACAAATCAGACAGGGCAGCGGGCTGCCGATGCACAACGCTGGTGCGTGCGCGGTCATCAGCACCTGCGGCGGCGCAGCCTCAGTGCATGCTCAGCCGCGTTGCCCAGTCCGCATCCGTGGCCCGGCGGCAGAACTCCAGCGGCGTCATGCTGACCAGGGTTTTAAACTCCCGCAGAAAGTGCGACTGGTCGCTGAAACCCAGCTCCAGCGCCAGGTCGGTGAACGAGCAGCGCACGGGCGCGTGCAGGCGGTTCAGCGCCGCCTGGCAGCGGATAATGCGGCCAAACGCCTTCGGCGTCAGGCCGGTGTCGTGACGAAACAGCCGCTGCAGCGTGCGGCAGGTATAGCCGGTCAGCGCCTCCAGCTGGTCGACGCGCAGGTTGCCCTGCTGCTGCAGCAGGGCGCGCACCGCCGCCGCCGTGGCCGGGGACATTCTGCGCATCAGCCGGGCGGAGAAGTGCTGGTTAAACAGCGCCACCTGCTGGCAGAACTGGGGAGTGCGCAGGATCTGCTCGCAGGCGGCGCGGGCATCCGGCATCACCTCAAACACGTTAAAGGCGTGGTCCGTCAACTCCTCGGCCATCACATCGAGAAAATCCGGCATCACCCCCGGCGCAAAACGCACGCCGAAATAGCGGTGGCCCGCCAGCAGCGCGGCGTTGCGCACGCTCAGCGTGGAGCCGCAGGCGCGCGCCAGCGGCCTGGCGCTGTCGCAGTCGAAGACGATATCCACGCAGCCGTCGGGGATCGCCAGCGTCAGCGCCGCTTCCGGGGCCACTTCAAAGCTGTAGAAGTGTGAAATGGCCGGGTGCCGTGAGGCAATGAGCGCGTAATGCCGGGCCGCATTAAGTACGAACCACGGCTGTTCGGGACAGATCGCGTCAGCATGACGGGTCAGTACGGCGGTCGACATAGGTGCCTCCAGAATTCTGAGAAGAACAGCTGTAATGCAAAGCGGATGCCATCTCACGTAAGGGGCATTCGCTGCCTGATGTCGCAAATCTTCAATACAGCGCCACGCTGGCCGGGCTATTGATTAACGCATCAACAGCCAGCAATGAGGTGATAACCATGTCTGCCAGCACCAGAATTGACTTTCTCTATCTCTCCGAGCCGGACATGATCCGCGCCGGTGTCACCGATATGCCCGCCTGCGTCGATACCATGGAAGAGATGTTTGGCCTGCTGTGGCGCGGTGACTACCGCATGGCCGGTGCCAATAACGATTCCCACGGCGCGATGATTATGTTCCCGGAAAACTCGCCGTTCCCCACCATGCCAAAACCGACCCCGGATCGCCGGCTGATGGCGATGCCGGCCTATCTCGGCGGCCGCTTCTGTACCGCTGGCGTGAAGTGGTACGGCTCGAATATCGCCAACCGCGAGAAAGGGCTGCCGCGCTCGATCCTGATGTTCACGCTCAGCGATGCGGATACCGGCGCACCGCTGGCACACATGTCCGCCAACCTGCTCTCTGCCTACCGTACCGGCGCAATACCTGGCGTCGGTGCCCGCCATCTGGCGCGCAAAGACGCCAGGGTGATTGGCCTCTCCGGGCCGGGGGTGATGGGCAGAACCACGGTCTCTGCGTTCCTCGCCGTCTGCCCGCATATCGACACCATTAAGGTAAAAGGGCGCGGCCAGCAGAACATCGACAACTTTATCTCCTGGCTGGCGGCCACGTATCCGCAGGTGAAGAACGTGCAGGTGGTCGACAGCTATGAACAGGTGGTACGCGGGTCAGATATCGTCACCTACTGTTGTTCGAATCCGGTGGGTGCCCCCTCGACCTATCCACCGGTGAAACGCGAATGGGTTAAACCCGGCGCGTTTCTGGCGATGCCGTCAGCTTGCACCATTGACGCGGGTATGGAGCAGCCGGACGTGCGCAAGGTACTGGATAATACCGGCCTGTATGAGGCGTGGTTCGATGAGTCCCCGAAACCGGCTCATGTCACCATCCCGATCATCGGCGTGCACTTTATGGATATGGTGGCGGAAGGGCGGCTGCCCGCCGGTCAGCTGGAAGATATCGGCCAGATTGTGCTGGGCGAGGCCCCCGGCCGCCGTAATGACGACGAGATTATCCTGATGTCGGTTGGCGGTATGCCGGTGGAGGATGTTGCCTGGGGCACGGTGCTGTATCGCCGGGCGCTGGAGATGGGTATCGGCGTCAAACTCAACCTGTGGGACACCCCGGCGCTGCGCTGAGGCCATAACCGCTGTGGCGATGGCCTGCGGCACGTTTAATGAATAAGGAATTACGCATGACTCAGATTCTGAAAGTGAAGTCCGGCTCGCCGTTTGAAGAGAAGGCCAGCTATTCACGGCTGGTGGCGGTGGATAACTGGGTTTATGTCTCGAATACCGCCGGGCGCAACCCGCAAAGCAGGCTGATCCCGGAGGATATCCGCGAGCAGACGCTGCAGGTGTTTGCCAATATCGAACGGGCGCTGGCCGCCGCCGATGCCAGCCTGGCCGACGTGGTGATGTCGCGGGTGTTTATCCAGAACCCGGAAGATTCGGCGGTGGTGCTGGCGGTGCTGGGTGAGAAATATCGCGGTATTAACCCGGCAACCACCATCACCAGCCCGCCGCTGGGCGCGGCCGAATACAAGGTAGAGATTGAAGTGACCGCTTACCGCGGTGCGGGCAGTGCGGCAGTACAGGAAAAGGTTGTGGGGTAGCGGCTTCATTTCTCACCGATCAATAAGGTCATACTATGGCTCCAGTTATTACGCCGGTGAAGACATCGGCCGGTTTTCCTTCTGCCACCACGGTGGTGATTATCGGCGGTGGCATCGTCGGCCTGACCGCAGCGCTGACGCTGGCCGAACGCAATATTCCGGTGGTGGTGCTGGAAAAAGGCCACCTTGCCGGGGAGCAGTCTTCGCGCAATCTCGGCTGGGTGCGCAAAACCAGCCGGCTGGCGGAGGATATTCCGCTGGCGCTGGCCGCCGATCGCCTGTGGGCGGAGATGAATGAACGTACCGGTAGCGATGTGGGTTATCGTCAGGCGGGGATCATGTTTACCTCACGCAGCGAGGCGCAGCTGGCGGTACATGAGCGCTGGTTGCAGTCGGTGGCGCATCTCGGGCTGGATTCACGTCTGCTCAGCCGTCAGCAGATTAACGGCCTGGTACCCGAGGGGCTGGAGCCGTGGGCCGGCGGGATTTATACGCCGTCCGACGGCCGTGCCGAACCCACGCGTGCCGCCAGCGCCATCGCCAGCGCGGCGATCGCCCGGGGAGCGGTGGTGGTGGAACACTGTGCGGTGCGTGCGCTGGCGCTGTCGGCCGGACGGGTGTCGGGGGTGGTGACCGAGCAGGGTGAAATCCGCTGCGAGCGGGTGCTGCTGGCGGGCGGTGTCTGGTCCCGACGTTTTCTGGGCAACCACGGCGTGTCGCTGGCGACGCTGCCGCTGATCTGCACGGTGATGCGCACCCGGCCGCTGGCCGGGCCGACGGAGATCGCCGTGGGCGCACCTGACTTCTCCTTCCGTAAGCATATCGACGGCGGCTTTATCGTCACCCAGCGCGGTGCGCTGGACGCCGCGCTGACGCTGGATCACCTGCTGCTGGGCAGCCGTTATCTGCCGCAGCTGCGTGCCCAGCGCAGCGCACTGCGTATTTCGCTGGGCAGGCCGTTTATTCGCGATCTGGCGCTGGCCCGCCGCTGGCGGGCCGACCGCCTTTCACCTTTTGAACGGGTGCGTACGCTTGACCCGGCGGCGAATGCCGCACTGAATCAGGAAGCCATAACGAACCTGTGCGCTGCCTGGCCAGTGTTTAAGCAGGCGCAGCTGGCAGAGGCCTGGGCCGGGGTGATTGATGTGACGCCGGATTCAAATCCGTATATCGGCGCGGTGGCAGCGCTGCCGGGGCTGACCGTGGCGACCGGTTTTTCCGGCCACGGCTTCGGCACCTCACCGGCGGCCGGGCAGCTGGCGGCGGATCTGGTGACGGACAGCACCCCGCTGATCGACCCGGCCCCGTACCGCGTCGATCGCTGAAGGAAAACGGGTGAACAAACGCTGGCCTGTGCTGCGCTGCGGCTGACAGCCTGCCTGCACAGGCACAGGCACAGGCACAGGCACAGGCACAGGCACAGGCACAGGCACAGGCACAGGCACAGGCACAGGCACAGGCACAGGCACAGGCACAGGCATAAAGGTTTCAGGGCGGGATATTACTCCGGTCGCCAGATATGAATGGCGTTACGGCCGCTGCGTTTTACGTGGTAAAGCGCGCGGTCGGCGTGGCTCAGCCAGTGTTGCAGCGTTTCGGCTTCGCTGGCGGCGGCGATGCCGATGCTGATCGAACAGTGCAGTTCGGATGCGCCGGGCAGCCGCAGACAACTGATTTTTTCCTGCAGGGTGGTGGCGAGGATCAGCACGCTGGTTTCATCGGCATCACGCACGATCACCCCCAGTTCATCCCCGCCGAAGCGGGCCGGAATATCTGTCGGCCCCACCGAATTACGCAGCAGCGCGGAGATCTCGGCCAGCAGGAAATCCCCGGCGGCGTGCCCCCAGGTGTCGTTCACCTGCTTGAAGTTATCCACGTCCAGCAGCAGCAGCCAGGCGCGGCTCTCTTTACGGCGGCTGCGTAAAAACTCGCTCTGCAGACGGCGGTCAAACAGCCGGCGGTTGGGGATCTCCAGGCTGGGATCCATCAGCGAGATACGTTCCAGTTCGCGGTTTTTACGCCGCAGGCTCAGCGTCAGCTGGTAAGAGACGGCGCTCAGCACCAGTATATAGCCAGCGGCCAGCGGTAGCGTCAGCCAGACGGTGCGGGTGCTGAAGCTACCCTGCCAGTGCATACCGCTGCCGAGCCATGCAAACAGGAACACCAGCAGGAAAGCCTGCACCGCCGGTTTCAGCTGCGGCCAGCCCCCTGCGGCATAGCGATCGGAGGCCAGCACCGCCATCACAATCAGTGACGGCATCGGGCTGAGCGACATCATGCCGACCCACAGCCCGCCAAAAGCGGCATCAAGGGTCAGATTGCGTTTTTCGCTGCCGGTCGGATCCGGCGAGGAGAGCGCCTGGCGGTAAGCCAGCCACGGCCAGACAAAGGCGTTGATCGCCAGCAGCAGGTAAAAGGGCCACCCGCGCTGCAGTTCGGTCAGCACCGAGAGAATGGGCATAAAGCACAGAAATGTGCCGAGCTGACGCATGGCAAACATGCGGCGCACGAAACGTGTCGATCGCAGGGCAAGCTGGTTATGGTCAGGTGAATAGTAGTGCATGGTGTCACAACGGATGAGCTGTCGATAGCGCAGTGTATCGGGAAATGTGCCCGCTGCGGATGAATATTTATCACAAACTGGAACAATGATCGGCCCGCTGGTGGGCCGATCGTGATGTTAAGCGTTTAACGCATCAGAAGTTGTAGTTTGCTGAGACCGAAACGCTGCGCGGTGCGCCGTAAAGGCCGTAATCGCCGAGATAGGCGTAATACTCTTTGTCGAACAGGTTATTGACGTTGGCCTGTACGGAGAGCTGTTTAGTGACCTGATAGCGGCTGAACAGGTTAACCAGCGCATAGCTGCCCTGCACCAGGTGTTCGCTACCCGTAGGGCCGGTGACGTCCTGCCAGCTCTGGTTCTGCCAGTTGACGCCGCCGCCGACGGTCAGATCCTGCAGCATCGGTAGACGATAACTGGTGAACAGTTTCGCCGTCGTGCGTGGCAGCTGCGGAGAAACGGCAGCGCCGTTACGTTCTTCGGCGATGTAACGCGATGCGCCGAAGGTCATCTGCCAGTTATCGGTCAGCGCACCGTTGACTTCGAACTCCACGCCGCGGGTAACGGAATCAACGGACTTCCATGCGTATTCGGTCGTACCAGGAACGTAGGCGTAGGTATTCACGCCCAGGTTGTTCTGCTCGGTGCGGAACAGCGACAGGTTGGCCGTCAGGCGGCTGTTGTTCCAGTCGCCTTTAATACCGGTCTCGTAGCTTTTACCCTTCGTCGGTTCCAGATACTTCGCCTCAATGCTGCGGACATTGTTCGGCTGGAAGATGCTGGTATAGCTGGCATAAACCGAGTACGTATCGTTAAGGTCGTAAGTCAGGCCGGCATAAGGCGCGATCTTATCGTTCTCTTTATTGCCGGTGGTGCCGTGGGCGGCCCACTGGGTGTAGCGTGCGCCCACCAGCAGCGACAGCGGATCGGCCAGCGAGAAGCGGGCGGCGCTGTACAGTGACTTCTGGCGGATAGTGTCGTCGCTTTCCACCTTCCAGTCAGCGTAGGTGCCTTGCGGAATGCTGCCGTTCCAGTTATTGAAGTCACCAATCAGCACGCCGTCCGATGAGGTGTTAAAGAAGTAGTTGTCCTGTTTGCTGTAGCTGCCGCCGAGCATCAGCTCATGGTTACGTCCGAATAGCTCAAACGGGCCATTAGCGTAAAGATCTACGGAGTCTGTTTTACGCGTACCCTTGTTCCAGCCGTTCAGCGCATAGACACCGGCACCGGTAGATTTATCCGGGAAGCCCCACGGATACATCTGCAGGGTATCAAAGGTGGTTTTACTGTGAGAGCCGTTAACCTGTGCCTGCCAGCCATTATCAAATTTCTGCACCAGGCTGGCATAGACCTTGTTGGACTCTTTATCGCTGTACGCCCAGTCTGAAGCGGTGTTAAAGCTCCGGTCGAAGTGGGTACGGCTACCGTCGCTGTAAAACACCGGCAGTCCGCCCCAGGTCGGGTCGCGGGTTTCGGTTGACTGATAGTCCCAGCCCAGCGTCAGCGTCGTCGAATCGGTGATATCGGCATCCAGTAGCGTGGTCAGGAAACGTTTACGCTTGTGGTAGCGGTCCAGCCAGCTGTCACCTTCTTCATAGCCGCCGATGGCGCGGGCACGTACGCTGCCGGTCTCATTTAACGGTACGCTTACGTCACCGACATAGCGCTGCTTGTCCCAGCTGCCGGTTTCCGCGCTCAGGCTGCCGGTGATGACCTTGCTGTCAGCGTGCTTGCGCACCATATTGACCGCGGCCGATGGGTAGCCGGAACCGGTGCTCAGGGCATTAGCACCACGAATCACTTCGACACGGTCGAAGATCGCCGTATCGCCCGCGGTTTCACCAAAATCCCAGATGCTGTCAACGATGGTCGGCACGCCGTCAAACAGGTAGTTATTAATCAGATTGCCGCGCGACCAGAACGAGACGCGCTCGGAGTCGATGCTGTAAGCCGAGACGCCGGTGGTGTTGTTCAGCACGTCGCCGATGGTGGTCAGGTTCTGATCCTGAATGCGCTGTTTGCTGATGATCGAGACCGACTGCGGGATATCGCGCAGCGCCAGCGCCATTTTGGTGCCGATATTGCTGGAGGTCACCGGCACGCTGTAATCGCTGCTCGCCTGGTCGGCCTGGGCCGTGGCTGAGGCTTCAACCGTCAGCGTTTTTTCCTGTTCATTGCTCACGGTAGCGGCAACGGCAGGCTGCAGGGCTGAGAGCACCAGCAGGGCGGCGAGAGAGGGAGTGAACCGGTGTAAACCAGCAGAGGTACGGGATGAAGACACGGTGAAGCCTCGTATTTTATTGGATTTTTTTTACGACACCCTGCACCGCGCGCGCGAAACGCGTTGCCAGATTCACGGGACCTGGCCGTCTGATTATTCCCTCAATAAACCGGTGAGGCGCTCTGGCGGCGCGTTCTGCACCGCAATCACTAACCTGGAATAACAACAAGAATGAGAACTATATGCATTCCGGCAGTGACTATAAACGATTTTTGGAGGATAGCGACAGTAATGATGTCAAAAAGTTCCGGATTTACGGGTGTTATAACGGTTACCAGGGTGTGACTGCGCGTTCTGCCTGAAGGGGAGTTCTGTCGTGGGTGCTGAGCAACCATCACGGAGGTAGGGGCTGACGTGAGCCGGATCGCGCAATGTCCCGATGTACAGGGAACCCGACCGGTCTGGCAACGACACCGGCCAGGGAAGACGTGCGCTTTACGCCTGCTAACCTGACCGGTGTCGTCTCAGAACGGGTTAACGCTGCAGGGCCAGCCGGGCGTCATAACCGGCTGACCGAACCGTCAGAAATCCGCTTTCAGCACCACGCGGAAGTTGGCCTTACCGGCGCGTACGTGATCCAGCGCCTCGTTGATTTTTGACATCGGGAAGAACTCCACCTGCGGCGCGATATCGCGGCGTGCCGCCAGCTTCAGCAGCGAGCGCAGCTGCCCCGGCGAGCCGGTAGAGGAACCGGTGATCGCTTTGTCGCCCATAATCAGGTCGAAAGCGCTGACCTGGAACGGCTTCATCACCGCACCGACGGTGTGGAACTTGCCCTTCGGTGCCAGCGCATCGAAGTAGGGTTTCCAGTCGAGATCGACGGCCACGGTGCTCAGCACCAGGTCGAAACGGCCGGCCAGCGCCTTCAGCGCTTCCGGATCGCGGCTGTTGACCACTTCGTCCGCGCCCATATCCAGGATCGACTGCTTTTTGGATGGCGTGGAGCTGAACGCCACCACTTCTGCGCCCAGCGCGTGCAGCAGCTTGATGGCGATATGGCCAAGGCCGCCGATGCCAATCACCGCCACGCGGCTGGTGGCGGTGATGTTGCTCATCAGCAGCGGTTTGAAGACGGTAATGCCGCCGCACAGCAGCGGGCCGGCGCTGGCCGCGTCCAGATTCTCCGGCAGCGGGATCACCCACTGCCAGTCGGCGCGCAGCTTCTCGGCGAAGCCACCGTGGTTAAGGATGGTTGGCGTGCTGCCGTTCTCGCAGTTAACCTGCTCACCGTTAATACAGGAGTCGCAGTGCTGGCAGCTTTTCGCCGTCCAGCCGATGCCGACGCGCTGGCCCACTTTCAGCCCCTTGTTCTGCGCCGCGTCGCCCAGCGCGCTGACCCGGCCAATCACCTCGTGTCCGGCGATGGTCGGATACTGCGAAATGCCCCATTCATTGTCGATCATCGACAGATCAGAGTGACAGACGCCGCAGTACTCCACCTCAACTTCAACCTCTTCTGCTGCCAGGGCGCCCGGATCGTACTCCCAGGGTTGCAGTGCCTGACCGGCTTCCAGTGCTGCGTAGCTTTTGATTTTCACTCGTGATACCTCAGATAAACGGTTATTAAGGCGTAAGTTTAGCCGCTTTTAAGCTGATTTCCGGAATTTCACAGCACGTGCTGTTCATCTGAGGGGCTGACCGGGGAAATTTCAGGCAAAAAAAAGAGCCTGACTCAAAGTCAGACCCTTTTTTCTGTTCCTGCGCCGGTTGGTGGCCGGGGGAGGAAACGGTACAGCTGCTACTCGCACTACCCAAGGAGTAGAAATTAAGCGATTTTGAATCCGTGGTCAAGGTTGTTGGTTGTAAAATAGACAAACCTCTGATGTAATCCAGCAGTGGTGTAATGCTGTTGTCGTCGTTTCTCAGTAGGGGTTAGTGCTTGATCGCTCTAAGATTTCTCCCAGCCAGACACCGGGTGGTGCCGCGTCAGGTGTGTCTCCACCTGCTGAGTGCTACTCGCATTACCCAAAGTGCAGATTGCGAGGGAAGCCCAAAGACATAAGCGATCTGTAGCGCTCGCCTTAGTAAAAGGAGTGCGCTCAGTGATAACTCTGACAGGCATTTTACTGGTCATGCAGATCCTGCTGGCCGGCGTGCAGATTATCGTTGCCTTCAGGCAGCTGACCGGACGCGTGTAGCAGACGGAACTGGAATCAAGACGGGGCGTCACCACCCCGTCTTTTTTCGTTTACTCGTTAATGCGCGGATGCTGGTCGATCAGGCGCGAACGTTTGGTTTCCAGTTCGGCGATCTGCTCGTTGATATCCTCAATTTTCTGCTCGATGTTGTCGTAGTGCTCGTGCAGGATCTCCTTCGCTTCGGCCATATCCGAGGCGGCAGGGGTGGCACCGCGCAGCGGTTTGTTTGCCGTTTCCTTCATCATCACGCCGGTCACCAGGCCAATCACCGCCACCACCATCAGGTAGTAAGCCGGCATATAGAGGTTGCTGGTGGCTTCCACCAGCCAGGCCGCCAGGGTTGGCGTCAGGCCGGCGATCAGCACTGAGATATTAAAGGCACTGGCCAGCGCGCTGTAGCGGATATGGGTCGGGAACATTGCCGGCAGCGTCGAGGCCATTACCCCGGTGAAGCTGTTGAGGATCACCGCCAGAATCAGCAGGCCGGCGAAAATCAGCCCCATCACGCCGCTGTTAATCAGCATAAAGCAGGGTACTGCCATGACCAGCAGCGCGATACTGCCGATAATCACAAACGGACGACGGCCAAATTTGTCACTCATCAGGCCCATTACCGGCTGCACAAACAGCATGCCCAGCATGATGGCGATGATGATCATCACGCCGTGATCTTCCGAGTAGTGCAGGTTATGCGACAGGTAGCTCGGCATATAGGTCAGCAGCATGTAGTAGGTGACGTTGGTGGCAATCACCAGCCCCACGCAGGCCAGCAGGCTGCGCCAGTGTTTGGTGGCGATCTCTTTAAACGACACTTTCGGGCCGTCGGCAAGACCTTCGCGGTCACCCTGCTCAAGCTTGTCCACGTGCTGCTGGAAGGCCGGGGTCTCTTCCAGCGCGTGGCGCAGGTAGAGGCCGATAATGCCCAGCGGCAGCGCGACGAAGAACGGAATACGCCAGCCCCAGTCGAGGAACTTCGCTTCCCCGACCACGGTGGAGATCAGCACCACCAGCCCGGCGCCGAGCACGAAGCCGGCAATCGAGCCGAAGTCCAGCCAGCTGCCCATAAAGCCGCGTTTACGGTCCGGGGAGTATTCCGCCACGAAGATTGAGGCACCGGTATATTCGCCGCCCACCGAGAAACCCTGTGCCATTTTACACAGCAGCAGCAGGATCGGTGCCCAGATACCAATCGAGGCGTGGGACGGGATCAGGCCGATACAGAAGGTACTGACCGACATAATGATGATGGTAATCGAGAGGATCTTCTGGCGGCCGTATTTATCACCCAGCGCACCAAAGAACAGACCGCCCAGCGGGCGAATTAAGAATGGCACCGAGAAGGTGGCCAGCGCGGCAATCATCTGCACGCCGGGATCGGCACCGGGGAAGAACACCTGGCCCAGCGCATAGGCAACAAAGCCGTAAACACCAAAGTCAAACCACTCCATGGCATTACCTAACGAGGCGGCGGTAATCGCCTTACGCAGCCTGGCGTCATCAATGATGGTGACGTCTTTTAACCCGATTGGTTTGACACGCTTCCTACGTAATTTCATATAAAGCACCCTGTAATTATCTGTTATTCAAACATAAATTGTCTGTTGTGGTTGGCCTGTTCGGTCTGCCTGTCCACCGGCGAAAACGCCTTTCCACCCAGGTTCCGCAATCAGCTTCGCGGGCATAATGTCCTGCGTGGCAAACTTCGCCATCTTTTAGTATATCGTGGCTTTTGCGGTTCGCCTTATTAGATTCGGAATATTCCTAGCCATGACAGTGAATTACGCTGTTTTTTGGCCAGCTGACCCTCAGCATATCTGACGATAGTGGGGTATTTTTTAGGATTTACTCAGTGAATTGATAAGGACTGCTTACCTATTGTTAATTGCAGATATAACAGAGGGTTATTTAATCAGACGGCTTGATCCCTTGAAAACGATCGGTAATACTCTTGCCGCGCTTTTGGGGGAGAGTGAATGGATAATAAAAAACAGATAGCTTTCCAGAATCACTGGCTGAATATGCAGCACAGTATTGAAGAAAATTTAACGTATTCACACCGGCAGCCAGAAAACGCGCCGATGCGGGTCGGTAAAGCGGTGCCAGCGCCGCAGGAGGGTTATGTACTGCCCAGCGACGAACTGATGCCGACGCTGGCGCGCATTAACCAGCGTATGGCGGCGCGACAGCGGGCTGGCGGCGCGGAGTCGCCACCGGCGGCACTGGTGGCCGAGGACGCGGTGGATGTTGCCCTGCGCGCGGTCGACAAACGCCGCCGTTAACGCGGCTTTAACAGCTCGCCGGGCTGCTGTAGCCACTGCATCAGCGCCTCGCTGTTCATCGGGCGGGCGTAATAGTAGCCCTGAATAAAGGCCACGCCGTGCTGCTGCAGATAGCGCAGCTGGGTTTCATCCTCCACTCCTTCGGCCACCACCTGCAGCTGCAGGCCGTGCGCCATCCGGATGATGGCGTCAAGGATTGGCGTGTTGGCATCGGCAGCATCAATCGCGCTGACAAAGCCGCGGTCAATCTTCAGGTAGTCGAGCGGGAAGGTGTGCAGGTAGGCCATTGAGCTGTGGCCGGTACCAAAGTCATCAATCGCGATACGAATACCCTCACTGCGCAGCTGCGCCAGCTTTAGCGCCACGGCTGTGCCATCCTCAATCAGGCTGCGCTCGGTCAGTTCAAGGGTAATCGAGGGCTGCATTCGGGCAACGCCGGCGGCAAAGCGCCGGATATCCGCGATAAACTCCGGGTGCTGCAGATGTTCCGCCGCCACGTTGACCCCAAGATGAAAACCGGGTGCCACCCGCCAGTGGGCACTCTCTGCCACAATACTGTCCAGCAGGTAGCGGGTTAACGGGATAATCAGGCCTTCGGCTTCCGCCGCCGCGATAAAGATATCCGGCCGCACCCAACTGCCGTCTTTACGCTGCCAGCGCATCAGCGCTTCGACCCCGCCCGGCTCGCCGCTGTTAAGGTTGCCCACCGGCTGATAGACCACGCTGAATTCGCGGCGTTTAAGCCCCTGGTAGATCTCATCACCAAATGAATGTCTGCGCTGCAGCCAGCTGCGGGTCAGGGTGACGGCCAGCAGCGAGAAGATCACCGCCATCGGCAGGAAGGTGAGCAGCGCCTGATACCAGTTCTTCAGCAGTTGCTCGGGTGGGGCGCTCAGGCTGATGCCGATCGGATAGCGTTGCGAGCTGGCATTCAGCGTGTGGACGGCCCAGCCCTGCGGCCTGTCCCGGCGATCGTCGCTGACGATGCGATACCCGTCACCAAACTGCAGGGCGATGCGGTAGTTACGGCTGTCCCCCGCCGCGCGCATAACGTCGATCAGATACTGGCCGTCAACCAGCGCATAGGTGCCAAAGGCATCCGGGGTTTCACGCATAAACAGCACCGCCGGCCGGTCGAGCACCCCGGCGGTTCCCGCCAGCGACAGGGTCCACCACGCCTTATGCAGGGCGGGAAGCGGGCGGCGGATCATCCGTTCCAGCGTACTGGGCAGCTCGCCGTAGGCTGATGAACAGTAGATCTCGTCATTCTGGGTCAGGCCGATCGAGCGGAAATAGGGGTAGAGGGTACCGAACTGCTGCAACGTGGATTTAACCTCCGGGCAGTCGCGGGTGCTGAACTGGCGCAGCCGGTCATTCATCGTCCAGGCCTGGTCGCTGATGTGATCGGCATGGGTCAGCAACATGGTGGCGGTGATCTCCAGCTGGCGCTTAACGATCTGCCTGGCCTCGATAAAGGTAAAAACCAGGCACAGCAGCAGCGGCAACTGCCCGGCGAACAACAGGCAGAGTATGCTCTTACTGGATTTGATTGATCGGTGCAAGCGGTTCCCCTGTGAGCGCCGAGGGCGCAGTCTGTCATGACCGGTGGCAATACCTGCGGCTATGGTAGCAGGGAAACTTTATGCTGTGGCTGCGGCGGCAGAAAAAACGCCGCCGCCGGTGCTCAGGACGGCCGACCGTTGCCCAGCAGAATCGCCAGCTTGCCGCCGCCCGGGGTGGTCTCCATCAGAATTTTACAGACGCTGGTCAGCGGTACCGACAGCAGCATGCCCACCGGCCCCAGCAGCCAGCCCCAGAAAATCAGCGACAGAAACACCACCAGGCTCGACAGCCCCAGCCCGCGGCCCATCACCCGCGGTTCCAGGAAATTACCCAGTACCAGGTGGATCAGAATAAACAGCGTGGCCACCAGCCCGGCCTCCAGCGGCGTATTCAGCAGCAGCGCCTGCAGTACCGGAGGAATGCCGGCGATCACCGGGCCGATATTCGGAATGTAGTTAAGCAGAAAGGCGATTGCCCCCCACAGCAGCGCGAACTTCACGTCGAGAGCCAGCAGCGTCAGCCAGACGGCCACCCCGGTCAGCAGGCCGATCAGGGTTTTCAGCGCCAGGTAGTGGGTAACGCCCTTCAGCGCCCGGTGCAGCCCGGCGATGCGGATCTGGGGATTAACCAGCGCATTGCGCAGTTTGTAAGGCAGGTGATGCACTTCAAACAGCATAAACACCACCGTCATCATCACCAGCACGATGCGGGTCATTGCCCCGGAAATCTGGCTGAACAGGGTGGTGGCAAAGGCCATCAGCGCGTTAGGATCCAGCCGCCGCGCCAGATATTCGCTGGAGATATTGATATGGAAGCGCGCGGCAAAGTGCTGCACCACCGCCAGCTTCTGCTCCGCCTGCGCCTGCAGTAGCGGGTAGACCTCGCTGAACTCATCGGCAGAGCTGGCGATCATGCCGCCGAGCAGCAGCAGCACGCACATCATCACCAGCATCACCAGCCCGATCGCCATGCCGCGCCGAACGCCGCGGCGCATCAGCGTGGTGACCAACGGGTTGAGGACGATGGCTAAGAACAGCGCCAGCAGAAAGGGGACGACCACCTCAGACGCCAGCCGGACGCCGGCCAGGATCACCACCAGCGTGGCCAGCTTCAGCAGTATGTTCTGGCCGATCTTCTCCTGCGGATTTGCACTCATTATCGTTCCCTGTCGCTGTCGGTGCTCGGTAAGAGCCTGTCCCATCGGGCTGAATGTCTTCAACAATGGCGCCCGACGGGAGAAACTCTAATTGTAGCGACTGCACAGGGAACCGGACGCTTTTCAGAACCTTCGCGATTCTGCCGCCGCCCGCCGCTGCATTAACGCCAGCGCGCTCAGCATCAGTCCCAGCCCGCTGACGATGGCAACTGTTGCCATCGCCATTCCCTGGCCCACCGATCCCTGCTCGAACTGCCGCCAGATAAACACCGAGACGGTCTGGGTGCCGGCCGGGGCCAGCAGCAGCGAGGTCACCAGCTCGCGCGAGGCGATGGCAAACACCATCAGCATCGACGCCAGCAGGCTGGGAAACACCAGCGGCAGTACCACGTGGCGCAGCGCCAGCCAGACGCTGGCGCCGTGTACCCGCGCCGCCGGCTCCAGGTTGCCGCCGAGCTGGCGCAGCGCGCTGCCGACGTAGCGTACCGGCCACGGCAGCAGCAGGCAGCAGTAGGAGAGCAGCAGGATCCCCCAGCTGTTATAGGGGGTTACCGGCCAGAACGGCTGGTTCCACAGCAGGATCAGCCCGACGCCGACCACGATGCCCGGCAGCGAGGCGGGCAGCAGCGACAGCCCGTCAATCCACACCGCGCCGCGAATGCGCTGCATCACCACCAGCCAGGCCGCGAGGAAGCCGAGCAGCCCTGCGATCAGCGATGAGGCCAGCGCCAGCCCGAGGCTGGTGGAGAGCGCGCCGAGCGCATCGCCATGCAGGGCGAACAGCGCGGCGAAGTGGCGCAGCGTCAGATTGCTCCATTGCAGGCCGCCGGAGAGGGTGGAGAGCAGCGCGCTGAGCAGCATGCTGCCGGCCGGCAGCGCCACGACCAGCAGCGCCACCAGCGTAAACAGTACCAGCGCCGGGCCGCGCCACACGCCCAGTCCGCAGCTGCTGACGTCGGCCGGTTTGCCGGTAATGCTGGTGACTTCTTTATTACCGACCAGCTTACGTTGCAGGGCAAAGGCGGCCAGCGCCACCGCCACCAGCAGTACGGAGAGCAGCGAAGAGCCGGGCAGGTCGATCGGCCAGTCGGCCAGCCGCTGTTCGATGCCGGTGGTCAGCATCACCACTCCGGCGCGGGAACCGAGCGCGGCGGGCACGCCGTACTCTTCAATCGCCAGGGTAAAGGCCAGCAGCACTCCGGCGGCCAGCGCCGGCAGCAGCATCGGCAGCGTCACGTGGCGGAAGGCGCGTAGCGGCGTGGCGCCGTGCACCCGGGCGACGGTGGCCAGCCGTTGCCCGCTGGCCAGCAGGCTGCGCGAGACGGCAAAGTAGACCACCGGGAAGATATTCAGCGTCATCACCAGCGCAATGCCGGTGCGGCTGAACAGCAGGTCGTTGAGGTCCGGGCCGCCCAGCTGCATCAGGTAGCCGTTATGCTGCAGCGCCAGCGTCCAGCTCAGCGCGGCGATGTAGGGCGGGGTGAAGAACGGCACCAGCATCAGCAGATCCCAGGTACGCGCCAGCGGCAGCGTAAACAGGCCGCGCAGGATGCCGAGCGGCACGCCGAGCAGCGCGCTGAACAGCGCCACGCTCAGGCCAACGCTGAGCGTACCGCCGAGCAGCGCCGGCAGTTCGGGATCGCTAAGCAGCGCCGGAAGGGCGCTGAAGGCGCCGTCCAGCGAGCCTGCGGAGAGGTGCGGGAAGATGGCCTGCAGCAGAATAAACAGCAGCGGCAGGGCGACCAGCAGCATCAGCAGCGCCACGGTCAGTAGCGGAAGTAAACGAGGTTTCACCGGTAAGCGTCCTGAAAGGCGGGGTGGCGCGGCTGCGCCACCCGGGAGGGTTAAGACTTGCTGAACAGCGCGGCGAAACGTTGCAGTACCGAGCCGCGGTCAGCGCTGCCGCCGGCCTGCGCCGGCAGAATGTTCAGGTCGCTAATCAGCGGACGCTGCGCACCGACGTCGGTGCGTGCCGGCATCAGCCAGGCATCAGCCACGGCTTTTTGCCCCTCTTCAGAGAGCACATAGTCGATAAAGGCCTGCGCATCGGCGGCGTGCTGGCTGCTTTTCAGGATCATCATCGGGCGCGGCGCGACCACGGTGCCGCTGGCCGGGAAGATCACCTTCACCGACTCACCCTGCTGGATGCTGGCGTAGGTGACGTAATCCACCGCGCCGAACACCGCGGCTTTGGCCCCCTGCAGCACCGGGGTTAGCGCCTGAGCGTTTGGCCCGGCGATCGCCATGCCGTTATCCTTCAGCCTGGCGAACAGCTGCCAGGCGCGATCGCCCATGCTGTTCTGCAGGCCGATCAGCAGGTCAAGCGAGGCCCCGGACAGTGACGGATCGGGGGTGGTGACACGATCTTTAAAGGCGTCGGTGGTCAGATCGGCCCACTCTTTCGGCTCCGGGGTGCCGCTTTTAGTGTTCCAGACGATGCCCAGCGCGGAGATCCCCTGGGCAACGTAGTGGTCGGTTTTGAATTCCGCCGGCACCTTCGCCGCGTTGTTACTCTGGTACGGCAGCAGCCAGCCGCGCTGCTGCAGCTCTTCTGCCGTATCCCATGAGGCGGAGATCAGCACGTCGGCCTGCGGATTGGCCTGCTCGGCCTCCAGCCGCGCCATCACCTTGCCGGTGGTGGCCTGGAAGATATTGACCTTAACGCCGGTCTGTTTTTCATAGCCTGTGGCCAGGCTTTTGGCCAGCGAGCCCGGGCCGGCGGTATAGACGGTCAGGGCACTGGCATCGGTGATCATCATGCCGGAAGTGAACAGCATCGCGAATACGGCTCCTGTCTTAATCGGATTAAACAATTTCATACGGGTTCCCCGGAGAGTGGTGTAACGGTTTGAATGGCAGAAACGGTACCGACGGAGAGCCAGACGATGCGGTCCGCCAGGATTTCGGCCTCATGGCGATCGTGAGTGACATACACGGCAGTGGTGCCGAGCTGACGCAGCAGGCTGGCCATCTCCACGCACAGCGACTCGCGCAGGTCGCGGTCGAGGTTGGAAAGCGGTTCGTCGAACAGCAGGATTTTCGGCTCGGCGATAATCGCCCGCGCCAGCGCCACGCGCTGCTGCTGGCCGCCGGAGAGGTCGGACGGCCGGCGGCCAGCGAAGTCAGCGAGGCCAACGCGGTCCAGCGCGGTGATGACACGCTGCTGGCGTTCCTGCGTCGGCACGCGTCGCATCAGCAGCGGAAAGGCCACGTTCTGCGCCACGCTCATATGCGGCCACAGCGCGTAGTCCTGGAACACCATGCCGAGGTCACGCTGTTCCGGCGGGGTGCTGAACTGGTCGCTGGCAATCAGCCGATCGCCGAAGTGCAGCGTGCCCTGCTGCGGCTGCAGCAGGCCGGCCAGCAGCTTCAGCAGCGTGCTTTTGCCGCAGCCGGAGGGGCCGAGCAGCGCGACGATGCTGCCGGGTTCAACGCTGAGATCGATGTGATTCAGTACCTGATGGCTGCCAAAGGCATAGCTGATGCCGTTGAAAACCACGGAGACAGGGGAGCGCGTCACAGGATCACCTCGCGGGCGTGCGGGTGTAGCCGTGCTGCCGACGGCAGCGGCCGTCGGTTCGCGCTCAGCTGAAGGAAATTCAGTGAGCCAGACATATTGTTTATCCTCTTTGGGACTTGAGCGGCCGAGTATAGGGGGGCTTTATGGCGACTTTATGACGGTTGTGTGGCGCTATGCGGCTGAAACGAAACGTTGCGATTAAAAGACGGGCAGCACGAAATGCCTGCGGTATATTGGTAATTCGTCCATTTTTTGCCTTGCGAGCCGTAATTTTCATGTCTGACCAGCCCGCCGCCGATGCGGCACTCAGTGGCCTGCGCCTGAACCTGCGTATTCTCTCCGTCGTGATGTTTAACTTCGCCAGCTATCTGACCATTGGCCTGCCGCTGGCGGTGCTGCCCGGCTACGTGCATGACGTAATGGGCTACAGCGCCTTCTGGGCCGGGCTGGTGATCAGCCTGCAGTACTTTTCCACCCTGCTCAGCCGTCCGCACGCCGGGCGCTATGCCGATCTGTGGGGGCCGAAAAAGGTGGTGGTGGCCGGGCTGGCCGGTACGCTGATCTGCGGCCTGTGCTATGCGCTGGCCGCGTTCAGCAGCGCGGTGCCGCTGCTCAGCCTGCTGCTGCTGTGCCTCGGGCGGCTGGTGCTGGGCGTCGGGCAGAGTTTTGCCGGCACCGGTGCCAGCCTGTGGGGCGTGGGGGTGGTCGGCTCCGCGCATATTGGCCGGGTGATTTCATGGAACGGCATCTGCACCTACGGGGCGATGGCGATCGGCGCACCGCTCGGCGTGGTGATTTACCAGCGGGGCGGGCTGCTGTTGCTGGCGGCGGCGGTCTGCCTGATTTCCCTGACGGCAATGCTGCTGGCGCTGCCGAGGCCGCAGGTGAAGAGCAGTAAGGGCAAGCCGCTGCCGTTCCGTGCGGTCTTAGGCAGGGTGTGGGGCTACGGCGTGCTGCTGGCGATGGGGTCGGTAGGCTTTGGGGTGATTGCCACCTTTATCACCCTGTTTTACCAGGCGCGGGGCTGGGACGGGGCGGCTTTTGCGCTGACGCTGTTCAGCGTAGCCTTTGTCGGCACCCGTCTGCTGTTTCCGAATGCGATTACGCGGTTTGGCGGGCTGAAGGTGGCGCTGGTCTGTTTTGCGGTGGAGGCGGCGGGGCTGTTTCTGGTGTGGGGGGCAGAGGCAGCGTGGCTGGTGCGCGTCGGTGCGTTGCTGACCGGGGCCGGGTTCTCGCTGGTGTTTCCGGCAATTGGCGTGGTGGCGGTGAGCCGGGTGCCGCCACAGAATCAGGGCAGTGCGCTGGCGACCTATACCACTTTTATGGATCTGGCATTGGGGCTTACCGGGCCGCTGGCGGGGCTGATTATTGCGCATTATGGCGTGCCGGTGATCTATTTGCTGAGCGGGATGCTGGTGTGTGTGGCGATGGTGGGGGCGCTGTGGCTGGGGCGTCGGGCGGTGGGGGAAAAATAGCGGCTCCCGGTGAGGGGAGCCGTTGTCAAATGACACAGATAAGTCGGTGATCACATCAGATTTGCTGCGCGTCGGCACTGCTGCGTTGGCTACGGTGCTTTTAAACACATCGTCTGGCCGATCGAGACTGACGGGCCTGTCAGCGGGCGACCCTCCGCGGGTTACCCCGCTCCGGGCTCATCCCACTGCCCTCCCTGATAACAGGCTGTTGTTTAGCCTGTTGATGGTTGGGCTGTGGTGTCCTTCTACTCGTCGTCTGGCCGATCGAGACTGACGGGCCTTTTTACATGTAAATCTGATGCTTAAATTTTTATGCCTGCAGCAGTTCGATGCTGCGGCGGATTTCGCGTTCGATGTCGGCGGCGGTCCAGCTGTCCATTTCTGAAGCGAAAGGCTCGAAGGCGTAGACGCCTTTGTAGCCAAGTTTTTCCAGGCGCTGAACCTGCCAGACGCTTTTCAGCAGTTCGCCTTCGCTGAGCATCAGGCGCTCTTCGTCGGTGAGGTCGCTGGTCGGGCGGCTGTCGGTCACGCCGGAGAGGTGCACCAGGCCAATCTGGTTGATGTCCACGCCGTCGGTGAAGTCCTGCTCTGCGCCTTCGTACAGGTGGTGGTGGAAGGTATCCAGTACGATCTTGAATGGCGCGCCAGCATTGTTAATCAGCTGCTGAGCCAGGCGTGCGGAGCGCAGCGAGCTGACCGGGAAGCCTAACGGCTCAACCAGGCCTTCGATACCGTATTTAGCGAACAGCGGGGCCAGCTGGGCGATGGCCGCCTGGGTGGTTTCCGCCGGGATCGGGGTGCCGTCGTTCAGCGGGCAGAGCACCAGCGCTTTGGCACCGATGCCGTGCGCGTCTTTCAGCAGGCCTTCGGCGCGTGCCAGCAGGTCGTCGCTTACCTGGTTAAACGGGTAGACGGCGTTAATGGTCACGATCTCCAGGCCGTACTGTTCGGCCAGGGCGCGCACCTGCTGATGGCTCAGATCGTCGGTGACGCTGCCGCCCTTCATATCGTTACGCAGCTCAACCTTATGCAGGCCGAGTTTGTTCACCAGCTGGAAGAATTCTTCAATGCTGAGGGCCGGGGCGATCTTACGGTTAACGCAGAAACGGGTTGGATCGATAGCCATGTTCTGGCTCCTGTTCAGTAGGGGATAAAAAAATGAAATGGTCGCATCGCCTGCTCTGTTGTGCTGCCGTAAGCCGGTCGATGGTGAAACTGAGCGATAAGAAAACATTTATTTCATGTTTAGTGAATAATGAAATTTAAATTTTTAGATCCGTCTCGCAAAATTTCATTGGTGACACGATTAACCTGCCTGCTGTGGATGAAAAGGTGTGCGGATTAACGGGATAAATCGGCCCGGTTAGCGGTGGCCTTTGTAAACCACGGCTCCGCTGACCGTCTGCGCTGGCGGCGTTTTGAGTGGCGCGCGGCAGCGTGAAGCAGAACGGCGCGGTGCGAGAGGAAAAAATGCGATCTGTGCCGCTAAAAACGAATTTTCTAAAGTGATTTATTTGAAAAATTTATTCCAATATTATACTGTCTCAGCACGCACCATTAAGCATTGCCCGGCCAGGTAGCGTTGCGAACCACACTGCCTGACCGGGACATATCACACCAAAGAGGCCAGAACATGACTATCGTAGGAAACTTTATTGGCGGCAAAACCACCCTGAGCGCCAGCAATGAAACCATTCCGGTTTACGATCCGGCAACCGGCAAGGTGGTCCGCGAACTGACGCAGAGCACCAGTGATGAAGTGGCTAACGCCATTGCCGTCGCGCATAACGCCTTCGATAGCTGGTCCCGCACCTCGCCACTGCGCCGCGCCCGTATTCTGTTCAACTTCAAAGCCCTGATGGAAGAGCACCGCGACGAGCTGGCCGCGCTGATCGTCAGCGAGCACGGTAAAGTGTGGTCAGATGCGCTGGGTGAACTGACCCGTGGTCTGGAAGTGGTGGAGTTTGCCTGTGGTATCCCGCACCTGATCAAAGGTGAGAACTCTGCCGACGTCGGCACCGGCGTGGACAGCTACTCGCTGATGCAGCCGCTGGGCGTGGTGGCCGGTATTACCCCGTTCAACTTCCCGGCGATGGTCCCGCTGTGGATGTTCCCGATTGCGCTGGCCTGCGGTAACACCTTCGTACTGAAGCCACCGGCCCTCGATCCGTCCGTCTCCGTGCGTATGGCCGAGCTGCTGACCGAAGCCGGCCTGCCGGACGGCGTGTTTAACGTCATCCACAGCTCCAACGAAAACGCCGAGCAGCTGTATAAAGATGCGCGCGTGCAGGCGGTGAGCTTCGTCGGTTCTTCCGGCGTGGCCGAGCATATCTATACCACCGCCAGCGCCCACGGTAAGCGTGTACAGGCCTTCGGCGCGGCGAAAAACCACGCCATCGTCATGCCGGATGCCGACCTTGATGCCACCGTTAACGCCATTATGGGCGGCGCGTTCGGCTCAGCCGGTGAGCGCTGCATGGCGCTGCCGGTCGTTGTCGCCGTGGGCGACGATACTGCAGACAAGCTGATCGCCGCGCTGACGCCGCTGGTGAAAGCCCTGCGCGTCGGTCCTGGCATCCACAAAGGCAAAGACGAGAACGAGATGGGGCCGGTGATCTCTGCCGCGCACCAGAAGAAAGTGCTGGGCTACATCGACAAAGGCGAAGCCGAAGGCGCGAAACTGGTGGTTGACGGCCGTGGTATCAAGGTTGACGGCAACCCGGACGGTTACTACGTTGGCGGCACCCTGTTCGATAACGTCACCACCGACATGGTGATCTGGCGTGAAGAGATCTTCGGGCCGGTGCTGAGCATCGTGCGTGCGCCGGACTACAAAACCGCGCTGGATCTGGTGAACAGCCACGAGTTCGGCAACGGCAGCGCTATCTTCACCAGCAACGGTGCCACCGGCCGTGACTTCGTTCGCGAAGTGCAGGCGGGCATGGTCGGCGTTAACGTACCTGTGCCGGTGCCGATGGCCTTCCACAGCTTCGGCGGCTGGAAACGTTCGGTGTTTGGTGCGCTGAACGTGCACGGTCCGGACGGCGTGCGTTTCTACACCCGTATGAAGACCGCCACCGTGCGCTGGCCGACCGGTCAGAAAACCGTGTCTGAGTTCAGCATGCCAACGCTGGGCTAATCAGCCGGCTGACGGATCCCCTTCCGCCCGTGACAGCCGTCGCGGGCGGAAGCGTAACGACTAATCGCTTTTGTCAGTGCCGTTGCAGCGCCAGTACAGCGGCAGAGACACAGGTGATTTAAGGAGATAACGATGTCTTGCTTGTCCAAAGTTAAGCAGCCCGATGCCCAGGGGCGTATTCAGCACGTTACCCCGGAGAGCGCGGGCTGGGGCTATGTAGGTTTCGACGCTTACCTGCTGAAAAAAGGTCAGACCCTGTCACTCGACAGCGGCAGCAAAGAGCTGTGCCTGGTGCTGGTGGCCGGCCTTGCCTCGGTAAAAACCTCGAAGGCCGACTTCCCGAATATCGGCAAGCGTATGTCGCCGTTTGAGCGCACCCCGCCGTATTCCGTCTATGTGCCGGATAACGATCGGGTTGACGTGGTGGCAGAGTCTGACCTTGAGCTGGCAGTGTGCAGCGCACCGGGCAAAGGCAGCCTGCCTGCCCGGCTGATCGCACCGGAAGATGTCGGCGTCGAGCAGCGCGGCAAGGGTAATAACAAGCGTCTGGTGCACAATATTCTGCCTGACGATAAGCCAGCCGACAGCCTGCTGGTGGTGGAAGTGTATACCGACGAAGGGAATACCAGCTCCTACCCGAGCCACAAGCACGATCAGGAAAATTCAGAACAAGAAACCTACCTGGAAGAGACGTACTACCATCGTTTCAACCCGGAACGCGGTTTCGCCATGCAGCGCGTCTACACCGACGACCGCTCGCTGGATGAGTGCATGGCGGCCTATAACCGCGATGTGGTTACCGTACCGCGCGGCTACCATCCGGTAGCGACCATCGCCGGATACGATAACTACTATCTGAACGTGATGGCCGGGCCGGTGCGCCTGTGGAAATTTACCTGGGAGGAGGATCACGCCTGGGTGAACAGCGCGGAGTATCCGCGCGCAGAGTAAGTCGTACGTTGTCAGTGATGTGAGTAGTAACGCCAGGGCTGCGTGCGGCAGGACGACTGCCGCACCGGCAGAGGCGCAAGGTTGATGTTGAAAACGAGCTAATAAAACGGGCGGCTTCTACGGGCTGCCCGTTTTTTTCTACTTCGCGTTGTTCAGCGCCAGCGACACCGCCAGCGTCTGTGCCAGGCACAGCGAGGCGACCTGCGAACGGAAGCCGTCGACCTGCGCTTCGCGTACCACAAAGCAGACGTCGCTGAAGGCGGCCAGCGGGCTGACCTGGCTGTCGGTAATGGCGATCTGATGCGCACCGCGCTTGGCACCCAGCTCAACCAGCTCTACCGCCTCGCGGGCGTACGGCGAATAGCTGATGGCAATCACCACGTCTTTCGGGCTGACCATGCTCAGCTGCTCGGCAAACATCCCGCCCAGCCCGTCGATCAGGAACGCGCGGCGCTCCAGGTGGCGCAGGGCATAGGTGAGGTAGGAGGCAACGCTGAACGAGCGGCGCAGGCCGATGATGTAGATATTATCCGCCTCATCGAGCATTTTTACCGCTTTTTCCAGCTGCTCCGGATTGACCTGCATCGCCAGCTGCTGCAGCGCCTGCGAGTTCACCATGGTAAACACGTTAAGGATCTCCGCCGGGCTTTCCGGTGCGGCCGGCGTTTCGTCGCTGGCGGTCTGGCGGAACAGGCGGGCACGTTCGGTGTAGTTAACCGTCTCTTCCATCAGGTGCTGGCGAAACACCTGCTTCATTTCATTAAAGCCGCTGAAGCCAAAGGCGTTCGAGAAACGGATCAGCGTTGATGGCGGTACGTCGGCCTGCTGGGCGATGGAGGCGACGGTATCAAAGGCGATGCTGTTGCTGTTGTCGAGAATGTAGCGAGCTACCTGCTTCAGGCGTTTGCTGAGGGTGTCGTAACGGCGACGAATGTCGTCCTGTAACAGGGAAAGTTGCGTCGGGTTGTTGCTCATTCACGTCTCGCTGATGGGTTAACATTTCATTTGTTCGCTATTTTACCAGATGAACAAAAAATTTCACTTGCTGAGGAATTAACCGCCTTTTATTTCATCAGGATGGGAATTGGTTCACAAAAATGCAACTTTTGCCTTGTTCGTGCAGCAGCCTGCGGCGATCTGTTTCAAAATAGCTGCACTCGGGTGCATTTCGTACGGACTACAGATTAGTGATAATCAGCGTGGCTGAACCGGTAAACGGCCCGGTCGCGGGCGTTTTTCCGCTGCCTACCACGGCAAAGGTCACGCTGTCGCTGCCCTGGCCGTTGACCAGCCGGGTTTTAAAGCCGTCATTTGGCGTTACGGTCAGATTCTGATACTGCATCACCACGCCAATATCGGGATTAGAGGTTTTAATCGCGTCACTGAAGCCCGCGGGCTCAGCAGCAAGGCTGACTTTGATATCCTGGGTGAGCGTGGTATTGCATTTGTAGGTTAACGCACGCTCCGCCCGATACACTGAGCCGGCGGCAGACGTGCTGACCAGACTGCTGTCGATGTTACCAAAAGGAACCAGAATGGTTTGGCCGCCGTTAATGCGGCACTCGACCGGTACGGGGATCACGGTCTGCTGAGTGACTAAGCGATAGATGGGAATGGTTGCCGGGCTGCCCTTATACACATAGCGGTACAGGTTGGCCAGTTCAATGCCGCCGGGAAAGAACAGCGCACCGCCTAATATGGTTCTGCGCAGGCGAAAGTTAACGGTGCCGGCATTACCAACAAGTGCTCTGCCTAAAGCGGTGACCCCGTTCGCGCCAGGACCTGCCTTTGCTGAAGAATCGTAGATATCCGTGAAGGGAGACGAGATGTTTTTCGTGTTGTACAGATCGATTTTTATATTGTAATCAATATCCTCATTTAATCTGTAATATTCTGATGAAAGGTTGGACGGGGGGCTGGATACCTCTGATTTAAAATAATGAGCCCCATTTTCTCCGTGCTCGGAGTAACACCAGCCTGGATAGTTTTCTGGAATAGTATGAAAAGCCACGCTGCCGGTGCTGCCTGGCTGATTTGACGTAAACGATGCGGTGCCTAACGTAATGCTTAAAATATTCATTGGATCGGCCCAGCACCCGCCATCCGGCATACCGGGAGGTCTGGCCGGAACGGCTTCTGCTGCGTTGGCTGATAGCGCCATTACGATAACGGCCGCCATATATTGAGCAGATATTAACTTTCGTGACTGAGCAATAATCACGGTTATTCCTTCTTTATCATTGATGATTCCGTTGCCGTAATGATTTACTGAAAAGCGACCATCAGCGTGGCTGACGCCTGAAAGCTGCCGGTTTTCGCTTCGCTGTCGGGGGCGAAAATGGGAGCCGCGGTCAGCACCATGCTGTTGGCCGGTTTTGGCAGTGAAAACCACTGATTAAGCCGGAGGGCGGTACCCTCTTTATAAAGACGGATCCCCAGCCCGTCGAGACTGGTGGCCAGCACGTCGTTAGCAAAACCCTCTTCACCAAAAACCCGCATACTCAGCGCCTTATCGCCGGCGTTGCCACTGCACGTCAGCCGGTAGTCCACGTTCTTTATCGCCTTGCCATTGGCCGCTGTGGTAAACGTATTATTGAATTCCACCTCAATCACCTTGCCGTGATTAAACTGACAGACAGGCGGGCTGATGACCGTGCCGCTGAATTCGACCTGTGTGGCTCCCTGCTCAGCGGCGGCACAGGCCAGGCTGACCCCTGCGGCCAGCAGGGGGAGTAATATCCGTAAATACATGGTGGCTCCTGGGTAAAATCTGCATTAGCGCGTGCTGAACATGCCGCGCCGGGCGGCGCATCGGTGCCAGCCTGTGACCGTACGGCATCAGCCTTTCGGTACCCGGTTGCTAATCACACTGCAGCGCCGTGCTTCACAGCGGAAGGCGATCTCCGGGCGGCCGCCATAGTCGTTCAGATAGGTCAGCACCGGTGTGTTGCCATAGTCAGCGGCTTTGCCGGGCAAGGTTTCGCTGGCGGCGGGAGCCAGCATCAGCGGCGTAAAGCCAGGCACTGCCTGCCCCTGTGCGCGGCTCTGCGCCTCGACCAGCGTAATATAGTAGGGGCTGGGATTGCGGATCTGCAGGCGGTCACCCTGCTGCTCCAGCACCAGCTGCGTATGCCACGGCGTGGCCAGTTCACCCGGCGGTGCTTTCAGCGCTGCCGGGCGGTAAAACACCTTAATGCGGTTTTGCAGTGCAATATTCAGCGTATTGGGTGACGAATGACGGGGTGGGATTTCGCGCAGGTTGAGCCAGAACAGCGTTTCCCGATCCTGGCGCAGCAGGCTGGCGGCCGGCAGCCCCCGAATTTTTATCTGGCTTTGCGCCCCGGGTTCAATGCGCTGTATTGGCGGCAGCAGCAACAGTGGCCCGTGGATTTTCTTTCCCTGTTCATTCTCAATCCATCCCTGGGCCAGATAAGGAGCATGTTGATTCTGATTATTCACCAGCAGGCTGGCGGAAGATTTTTCGCCATTAAAAATGACCCGACTTTGCTGCAGCGCGATGGCCGCCTCAGCGGGGCAGGTGATAACAATCAGCGCTAAGAGTAAAGCCGCTGCTGGCGCATTATTATGGCGCGGCCTGATATGCATAAAATAAGACCTTTTGATTTATTATTCAGCAGCAGGCTGCGACTGTCTGATTTTTCAGTTCTGTTACTGGAGGAAAAAATAAATATATCAGGGGGAGGGATTATAATGTCGATTTGCGTCTGCTGAAACCGGCTTGCGTTAATATTATCTTCTTCGATATTTTTTTTGTATTTCCGGGTTCTCGTTGATTTTTTAAGGATAAATATATCGCGAATTTTATGAATCTGGTTTGAGATGTTGTAGGCAGGATAAAAAAACAGAGACAGGCCAGGGCCTGTCTCCGTGATATTCACAGCAGGTGACGAGTGTGAATTACTTCAGCGGACGCGCCTCGCGCCAGTAGCCAATCAGCGTCAGGTAGTTGCTTTTCACGGCGGCGATAAGCGCGGCGTCGTCAATTTCACCGTGCAGCCACTGGCGTGACGGCTGGCCGAAGATGGTGCGGCCGACCGCGAAGCCTTTCACCCATTTGGCATCGGCTGCGTTGGCAAAACCGGCTTTCAGCTGCGCTTCCGGTGCGTCCAGGCCCAGCAGCAGGACGCCACGGCAGTGCGGATCGTTGTTCTCGATCAGGTCGCTGATGCCCGCCCAGCTGGCCGGTGTCAGCGGTGGCAGCTTCCACCAGTCAGGCTTGATGCCCATACCGTAGAAGTGCTCAACGATAGTCAGATAGTGCTGCTCAGATTTATCGGCGTTGCTCTCCGGCAGGATCACTTCCAGCAGCAGCTCATGGCCGGACTTGTTGCAGCCGTTCCAGACGTCCAGCACCAGATCGTCCTGCTCTTTGCGCAGTTCGGCGCTGTCCTGCGGGTGGTAGAACACCAGGCATTTCACCACGTGTTCCTGCGGCCAGTTAACCAGCTGGGAGCCGATGTTACCGTGCTCCAGACGCAGCGGACGCGAGCTTGGCAGCTCGATCGGGCGGCCAATCCACCAGTTTTTACCGGTAATAGCGTTCAGCGCCGGCTGGCCGTAGGTGGTATCCGCCAGAATGCCGCTGTGGCCGTTGTCCAGACCGGCCTCTTTCGCCGCTTCCTGTGCGCCCTGCAGCAGCAGGGTTTTCAGTTCCGGAATGCGCGAATCATCAAGGCCGACTTCTTTCGCCATATCGGCCAGCTGTTTGCGGTGGTCGAAGGCGAAGATGCACAGATCGTCCCATGCCGCATGTTTGCGGGTGGTGACCCGGTGCAGATGGTTGAGACGCTTATCAAGATCCGGGCGCTTCACCGCTTCATGGCGGCTGAGGAAGTCGTCCAGCTCCTCTTTGGTTGGCATCGCCGGGGCGCAGCCGTGGCGGGAAACCACCAGCGCGCCGCAGGCGTTGGCGTAGCGGCAGGCCTGCTCCCAGCTTTCGTCGTTCAGCCAGCCGCGCAGCAGGCCGGACATAAAGGCGTCGCCCGCACCGAGCACGTTAAGCACGTCCACGCGCACGCCGGTCTGCAGCTCGGTCTCTTCCCAGCTGTCCGGGATCTCACCCTCGAACACCACGCAGCCCAGCGGACCGCGTTTGCACACCAGCGTGGCTTTGGTGGTTTTACGCACGTTTTTCAGCGCGGTGAGGCTGTCGGTGCTGCCACCGGCAATGTGGAACTCTTCTTCCGTACCGACCACCAGGTCGAAGAAGTGCAGTACTTCCTGCAGCTGAGCGGTAACGGCGTCGGATTCAACAAAACGGGTTTCGCCGTCACCCAGTGAGGTCAGGCCCCACAGCACCGGACGGTAGTCAATATCCAGTGCGGTGCGCAGGCCGTGACGGCGGGCAATCTCCAGCGCTTTCAGCACCGCAGCGCGGGTGTCCGGGTGCGACAGGTGGGTGCCGGTGATCGCCAGCGCGCGTGCCGATGCAATGTACTCTTCCTGAATGTCGTCTGGCACCAGGCCCATATCGGCACATTTTTCACGGTAGAAGATCAGCGGGAAGGTCTCCTGATCCTTAATGCCGAGAATAACAAGGCCGGTCAGACGATCTTTATCGGTGATCAGGCTCTGAGTGTCGCAGCCGACGCGCTGCAGCTCTTCACGCAGGAAGCGGCCCATATGTTCGTCACCGACGCGCGCCAGCATGCCGGACTTCAGCCCCTGGATGGCGGTGCCGTAAGCGACGTTACCGGAGGAGCCGCCGAGATATTTGGCAAAGCTGGTTTCATCTTCCAGGCGCGCACCGATCTGCTGGCCATAAAGGTCGACGGCGATGCGCCCGATACAAATCACATCAAGCCGCTTCTGTTGTGTACTCATACCTGTTTTTTCCTTCTGTGATATCCCCTCAGACCTGCCGCGATGCGGATGATGTCGGGGTGAGCCGATTCTGTTGAGCGTTTACGGCTGAGCGGGGCGCTACCCGTTCACACTGTAATCTGACATAGCCGGAGTATGAGGAATAAAAATTCCAAGTTCAATATGAAATGAAATTATTGCCCCAAAAATGTGAGGTGGTTAAAACTCTTGCACCCATGGATTCACCACCGGCGCGGTTGCAGGCGTTTCAGCTGTTACAGGAGTTGTGAGCGGTATCTCAACTTTGCAATGGCAAATCAGCGAACATACTGAAATGAAATGATTTTCTCCCTGGTGGCGGTGAGTTGCTGCGGACGTTTCATTTTTCCCTCCCAGGCCCCCCTTTCCCACCCCGTTTCATCGCAGAATTTGATCTCACTCGCAAAATGAAATGTTTCTTCTGGAATCCTATTTAGTGAAAAAAATATTTGTTTATAATCCCCTCACGTTTCACTTATAGCTGTCGCCGTTGAACGCTGCGGACGACCAGAACTGCGAACCCCGGCGGACCTGATGATGTGGCCGCCGCTAAGAACAGGAAGAGCAAATGGGCAAGATCAGATTAACTACGGCACAGGCTCTGGTCAGATTTCTGGACAACCAGTATCTGTCGGTAGACGGCGTTGAAACCCGGTTTGTGAAGGGCGTTTTCGCCATCTTCGGTCACGGCAACGTGCTGGGCTTAGGCCAGGCGCTGGAGCAGGACAGCGGCGACCTGGTGGTGTATCAGGGCCGTAACGAGCAGGGCATGGCCCACGCTGCTATTGGTTACGCCAAGCAGAAGCTGCGCCGTGAAATCATTGCCTGTACCTCTTCCGTTGGCCCGGGTGCCGCAAACATGATCACCGCGGCGGCTACCGCTACCGCTAACCGCATTCCTTTATTACTGCTGCCGGGCGACGTATTCGCCACCCGCCAGCCGGACCCGGTGCTGCAGCAGATTGAGCAGAGCCACGATCTGAGCATCAGCACCAACGACGCCTTCCGCGCCGTCAGCAAATACTGGGACCGCGTCAGCCGCCCGGAACAGCTGATGACCGCCTGTATCAGCGCCATGCGCGTACTGACCGATCCGGCTGAAACCGGCGCGGTCACGATTTCACTGCCGCAGGATGTGCAGGGTGAAGCCTGGGACTTCCCGGACTACTTCTTCCAGAAGCGCGTGCACCGTCTTGAGCGCCGCCTGCCGACCGAAGGCCAGCTGGCCGATGCGCTGAAGCTGATCGCCGGTAAAAAACGCCCGATGATCATCTGCGGCGGCGGGGTGAAGTACTCCGGCGCAGGCGCGGCGCTGCAGGCGTTTGCCGAGCGTTATAACATCCCGTTTGCCGAAACCCAGGCCGGTAAAGGCACCCTCGTTTCCGATCACCCGCTGAACGTCGGCGGCGTGGGCGAGACCGGTTGTCTGGCGGCTAACCTGCTGGCAAAAGAGGCGGACCTGGTGATCGGTATCGGCACCCGTTACACCGACTTCACCACCGCGTCCAAGTGGATCTTCCAGCATCCGGACGTCAGCTTTGTGAACGTCAACGTCAGCAACTTTGACGCCTACAAGCTTGATGCAGTGCAGGTGGTGGCGGATGCCCAGGAAGCGCTGAACGCGCTGACCCTGCGCCTTGCGGACACCGGCTTTAAAAGCGGCTGGGGCGAGCAGATCGGCCAGGCACAGAGCAAGCTGCTGAAAGAGACCCAGCGCGTCTACTCGGCGGTCTACAGCGAACAGGACTTTGTGCCGGAAATTGCCGACCACATCGACCGTGAAGCGCTGTTTGCCGAGTTTAACCGCCTGACCGGTTCGTTCCTGACCCAGAGCAGCGTGCTGGGCACGCTTAACGAGCACCTCCCAAAAGACGCGGTGATCGTGGCGGCGGCGGGCAGCCTGCCGGGCGACCTGCAGCGCATGTGGCGCACCAAAGATTACAACAGCTATCACGTCGAGTATGGCTACTCCTGCATGGGTTACGAGGTCAACGCTTCGCTCGGCGTTAAGCTGGCCGAACCGCACCGTGAGGTCTACACCTTTGTCGGCGACGGCTCGTTCCAGATGCTGCACTCCGAGCTGGTCACCTCCATCCAGGAAGGAGCCAAGATCAACGTGGTGCTGCTGGATAACATGACTAACGGCTGCATCAACAACCTGCAGATGGAACACGGTATGGACAGCTTCACCACCGAGTTCCGCTTCCGTGATGCGGAAACCGGCAAGCTGAACGGTGGTTTTGTGCCGATCGACTTCGCGGCGATTGCGGCGGGCTACGGCTGCAAAACCTACAAAATTACCACTCTGGCAGAGCTGCAGGCGGCGCTGATCGACGCGCAGAAGCAGACGGTGTCGGTGCTGTTTGACATCAAAGTGCTGCCAAAAACCATGATTCATAAGTACTTCAGCTGGTGGCACGTTGGCGGTGCCCGGGTTTCCACCTCAGAGCGCGTAGACGCCGTGGCCCGTAAGCTGGATGAACATATTGAACAGGCACGTAAGTATTAAGACTGAATAGTTTCATCGTTTTATTTTGCTGTCCTTTTTATCTCTAGCCGGGTGCCGGCGGCGTGTAACCGCCGGCCCTGCTTCCCCCTACAATCAAAGGAAATATTATGACGCTTAAACTCGGTGTTATCGGTACCGGCGCTATCGGCCAGGAACACATCCGTCGCTGCAGTAAGGTCCTCCAGGGCGCGCAGGTCGTGGCCGTTTCTGACATCAACGTGGACGGTGCCAAAGCGGCGCTGGCGCGTATCGGCATTGAAGCAGAGGTGTTTGCCAACGGCCACGACGTGGTCAACTCGCCGAACGTTGACGCGCTGCTGGTCACCTCCTGGGATCCCACCCACGAAGAATTTACCCTGTCAGCCATCGCGGCCGGCAAGCCGGTGTTCTGCGAAAAGCCGCTGGCGATGTCTGCCGAAGGCTGCCGCCGGGTGGTTGACGCCGAGATTAAGTTTGGTAAGCGTCTGGTGCAGGTAGGCTTTATGCGCCCCTACGATTCAGGCTACCGTGCGCTGAAGCAGGTGATCACCAGCGGTGAGATCGGCGAGCCGCTGATGCTGCACTGCGCGCACCGTAACCCGACCGTGCCGGAAAGCTACACCACCGATATGGCGATCACCAACACGCTGATCCACGAGCTGGACGTGCTGCGCTGGCTGACCGAAGACGATTACAAGTCGGTGCAGGTGGTGTTCCCACGCTCCACCTCGAAAACCCACGCCAGACTGCGCGATCCGCAGGTGGTGCTGTTTGAAACCCGTAAGGGCATCCGCATTGACGTCGAAATCTTCGTCAACTGTGCCTACGGTTATGACATCCAGTGTGAAGTGGTCGGTGAAGAGGGGATTGCTAAGCTACCCGAGCCGTCTGCCGTGCAGATGCGTAAAGACGCCAAACTGTCGACCGCGATCCTCACCGACTGGAAGGATCGCTTTATCGATGCTTATGACGTTGAGTTACAAGCCTTTATCAATGATGCCACCGCTGGCAAGCTGACCGGGCCATCCGCCTGGGACGGCTATGCTGCTTCTGTCGCTGCCGACGCCTGCCTGAAAGCGCAGGAAAGCGGTGCGATTGAGCCGGTGGAACTGCCGCAGCGCCCGGCGTTTTATAACTAAGCCCGGGTGCGCACTTCCCCCGCCTGTGGCGGGGGGATCACCGTAAAACAGCGTACTGATTTATTCCGGAGATTCTGATGAAAATTGCCTTTGATGTGGATGTCATTCGAGATTTAGGCATCACTAAAATGGTTCACCAGGTGGCTGACTGGGGCTACAAGTATATTGAGCAGTCCCCGCATCCGCAGATCAACCCGTTCTATAAGCATCCTAAAGCCAGCCGCGAAATCATTACCGAGTACAAAAACGCGCTGCGCGAGACCGGGCTGGAAATCTCCTCGTATATCGTGGTGTATCGCTGGTCCGGTCCGGACGAAGCGCGCCGTCAGGCTGCCGTACGTAACTGGAAACGGATGATCGAAATCGCGGTGGAAACCGGCGTACAGGTTATCAATACCGAACTTTCCGGGAACCCGAATGAGCCGGAGATCTGTGAAGAGATGTTCTACCGTTCAATGGAAGAGCTGCTGCCGATCGTTGAACGTGAAGGCATCCGCATCGAAATCCAGTCCCACCCGTGGGATTTCTGCGAAAACAGCAATGAAACGGCCGATATCGTGAAGTCGTTCCGCAGTGATAACGTGAAGTACCTGTACAGCGCACCGCACACCTTCTTCTATGACAAAGGCAAGGGCGATGTGCAGCCGATGCTGGAGTATGCCGGTGCTGACCTGTCCCACGTGCTGATCGCGGACACCATGAACCACACCAAGCACTGCCGCTACATCGTGAACCCACCAGGAGTGGATGCCACGATTCACCAGCACGTGGCCGTGGGTAAAGGTGAGGTCGACTTCCCGACGCTGTTTAAGACCCTGCGTGAAATGAAGTTCGCTGAGCAGACCTTTAAGGTCGGTGGCGAACCGATTATTGCCGCTGCGCTGTTCGGTTACCCGGAAGAAATGCATGTTGAAGCAGTAGCCACGCGCGAACTGATCGAGCGCGAGCTGCTGGGATAATGATGACGGGCGGCTGCGGTCGTCCGCTGATTCCTGAGGCTTAAAATGAACAAAGATAACGTCAAACTGGCTATTGCCCCTATCGGCTGGACCAACGATGATATGCCGGAGCTGGGTGCGGAAAATACCTTCCAGCAGATCGTCAGTGAAATGGCGCTGGCCGGTTTTATCGGCAGTGAAGTGGGTAGCAAATATCCGCGCGATCCGGCGGTACTGAAGCCGATGCTGGATATCCGTGGCATTCAGATCGTTAATGCCTGGTTCAGCACCTTCTTTGCCAACGGTGACAAAGCCAAAACCATCGATGAGTTCATCAACCACCGCGACTTCCTGCACGCGATGGGCGCGAAGGTGATCGGCTGCTCCGAGCAGAGCCTGAGCATTCAGGGCACCACCAAAGCGGTACTGGAGGAGAAACCCCACTTTACCGACGAGCAGTGGCGACTGACGGCAGAAGGTTACAACGAGCTGGCAAAACTGGCCGCAGAGAAGGGCATGACCGTTGGCCTGCATCACCATATGGGCACGGCGATCCAGACCACCGCAGAAGTCGACCGCTTTATGGCGCTGACCAACGATGACGTCTATCTGTTGTTTGATACCGGCCACGCTTACTACTCTGAAGGCAGCCAGCAGGCGATGCTGGATATCCTGACGAAGTACCTGCCGCGCATCAACCACGTGCACCTGAAAGACGTGCGTGATGAGATTGTCGACCAGGTCAGAAGCCAGAAGCTGTCGTTCCTCGACGGCGTGAAGAAAGGCACCTTCACCGTACCGGGCGACGGCGTGATCGACTTCAGACCGGTATTCAAAATCCTCGACGATTTCGGCTACAAAGGCTGGATGGTGGTGGAAGCGGAGCAGGACCCGGCGCTGGCTAACCCGTTTGAGTATGCGGTAAAAGCGCGTAAGTACATTCGCGAAACGGCCGGTCTGTAAGCCTGACGGCGTTAAAAAAGCCCGCTTCTCCTTGTGGAGGGGCGGGCTTTTTCTGTTGGGCCGGGTTCTCTTCACCTGCTGATTCGGTGCCTGGCTTAGGTCGTCTTCTGCCCCTGTGTCTGGCTCAGGGAGCCTGTACACTCCGTAAAGACGCAAAAAGCGTCATCCATGACAGCTCAGCACGGGCCCTCCATGGCCCGTGATGCTTTACTCCGTGTACAGGCTCCCTTCGCTTTTTCGTGTTGAGTGGTCTGCGGATTCTCTTCGCCTGCTGGTCCTGTACATGGCTCCCTTCGCTTTACGTGTTGAGTGGTCTGCTGGTTCGTTTTGCCTGCTGACCCTGTGCACGGCTCAGGGAGCCAGTGTTTTGTGTTGCCAGAGAGGGGATTATTCGCAAAACAGCTGGTGCATTGACTGCGTCAGTTTGCCCCGCGGCGAAAACTCGTTCAGCAGCGTAAAGTGATCGCACCCCTCCAGCCTTGTGTAGCGGGTGATGTTCCCCACCTTTTCTAACAGGTCGGCATAGCGGTCGCTGTGGTTGAGCATCTCACTGCGCTCCTCGTCGCCGACGTGTACGGCGGTGGGAACACCGCAGGTGATGTTGTTGGCCGGGCTGAACAGCTGTATTTCGCCAGGTGTGAGCTGCAGGTTATCGTTGAGCTTACACAGGCTGATGGGGGTCAGATCGATAACGCCGCTCAGGCACATCGCATGGGAAATCAGCGGGTGGCTGCGCAGCATTGCGGTCAGGTGACCGCCTGCCGAGTGGCCTGCCAGGCAGACTTTACCCGGCAGCAGCCTGAAGGTGTCGTGGTTGTTTTGCAGGTAGTTCAGCATCGTGCTGAGCTCGCAGATAATCTGCGTCATGCTGGCCTCCGGAGCCAGCGTATATTCCGCCAGAATCACCTGGTAGTGTGGCAGCAGTGCGTCGCTGATAAAGGCGAACAGCTCTTTGCAGGTGCTCTGCCAGAAGCCACCGTGAATAAAGATAACGGTCGGGGCGTGTTTCTTTAAGGAGGGGAAGTAATCCAGCGTGGTGCGTTCAGCGGGTGCATACTGGATATTGCGCTGACAGGGGAACTGCTCATAAACCCGATCGCTGCGCTGCTGGAAGTCATCCAGGAGTGCTGCGGAATCAGGGATATAGCGGGTAAGATTATAAGCATCGTTCATCTGAGCGCGGGTCATACCGTGGTATCGCTGTTGCATGTTTAGCTTCCTTGTAAACTATTTTCGACAGGAAACTAACCTTCTCAGATCTCGGTCACAACGTCGTGACGAGTGATGCGAAATGCCTCTCCCCGCGGTGGGGAGAGGCAGGGCATTACTTCAGCTTGATGCTGTTGATAATGCTTTCGGCTTCGCTCTGCGACTGCTGCTGGTTTTCGGCCGGCAGGGAGATCTGCAGGGTCAGCAGCTTGCCGTCAATTTTGCCCAGCACAATTGAAGACCAGGCTGACTGGTTGTTGCTGGAGATCACCGTGTCCAGCTGGTGCAGCGTCTGGCCATCAACGGTAATCGCTTTGCTGGTCACCACCTGCAGCTGCGGATCGCGGCTGCGCTGCTGCTCTTCCAGACGGCTGGCCATCGCATCCAGCGACTCGTCGCTGTCCGTGCCTTCAAAAGCGATAATCGCGCGCTGGCCCGAATTATCGGCCCAGACGTGGCGGTTGCTGTCCTGGGTGCTCAGCTTATCGCTTTTATCGGCCATGCCCGGTGGCAGGGTAAAGTTCAGTTTACCGCCCAGCAGGGTGACGGTCTGGTCAGCCTGGCTGGCATGGGCGCTGTGATCGGCTGTCTGGTTTTTATCGCTGTTGTTATCGCAGGCGGCAAGGCCGGTTACCAGCAGGGCAATACCGGCATATTTCAGTAGGTTACGCATCATGATCCCTTTTTAAACGTGGTCGCATCGTCATTAAGCCACTCAGTCAAACGTATTCAGCGGGTAAAAGCAACTTGCCATCGGTGACATTGTGTATCCCCCGCTGACGGCGATTGACGGGCCGTGACCCGACTCAGCTTATCCGAAATTCATCTGCGGGCCAGCGGATTTGTCTGCTAAACGCTTCAGGGTGGCGTTCAGCAGCACCCCGTAGGCAGGCAGGAAGAATACCAGGCAGATCAGCACTTTGAAGCTGTAGTCCACCAGCGCGATCTCCACCCAGTGGGTGGCCATAAACGGATCGGGACTTTTATAGAAGGCGATAAAGAAGAACGCCAGCGTGTCGCTGATATTTCCGAGGAACATTGCCGCCGCTGGCGCAATCCACCAGCGCGCGTTCTGCCGCAGTCGGTTAAACACCTGCACGTCGAGGATCTGCCCCAGCGCATAGGCCATAAAGCTGGCGCAGGCGATGCGAGCCACAAACAGGTTTACCTCCGAAAACGCCTGCACCCCTTGCCATTCGCCCTGATACCACAGGCTGGAGATGGCGTAGGAGATAAACAGCGCCGGGATCATCACCGCAAGGATGATGCGCCGCGCCAGCGGTGCGCCGAAGATACGCACGGTGAGGTCGGTCGCCAGGAAGATAAACGGGAAGCTGAATGCGCCCCAGGTGGTGTGCAGACCAAAGATCGAGATCGGCAGCTGGACCAGGTAGTTACTGGAGGTGATCACCAGCAGGTGAAACAGGGACAGCCAGACCAGCGCATGGGTGCGCTGACGTGCGGTAAAAGCAATCATATTGAGCCTTTTTATAAACAGTGGGGTGAGGGAACCCAGTTAATTCACGGTATTTTTCACTCTGCTGCGGGGTGCCGGCACGTTACCCACCGGAGCGAACGCTGTCCGTGGGTGGAACAGGTGCGTCAGGCAATGCCTGCCGGGTGGATCTCGCCGGCATAAATAGCCCGTCGCCACAGCGATTTGGCGGCATCTTACCGGGTTAGCCTGCTATTGCAACGGTTAATTTACGCGCAAACGTTATCGTCGGGCCGGGACTTGCACGCGGTGGCGGCAGCGCTAAAATAGGCGCAGTTTGCCACACAATGAATGAGAAACTGATGAACGACCTTTTCGCCAGTCCTGACCAGACCCTGGATACTCAGGGAGAGCGCTGCCCGATTCCGGTGATGATGGTGCGTAAAACCGTGCGCGCAATGCAGGCCGGTGAAACGCTGCTGGTGGTCGCCGACGATCCGGCCACCACTCGGGACATCCCCGGCTTCTGCCGCTTTATGGAACATATCCTGCTGGCACAGCAGACCGACGCGCTGCCGTACCGCTATCTGCTGAAGAAGGGAACGGCCTGACGGGGAGTATGGCTGCCGCAAACGTCCTGGCGTTCAGCGGTACCGGGGAAATAATCAGCCCGCCGCGGTCAACGCAAAGGATGGCCGGTGCCCCGGGCGACAGAATGAACCTGTCGTGGATGCCCGGCGGCAGGCTGTCTTAAAGCAGCCTGCCGGTCAGGGCAGGCAATTGTCGTTTATTTCTTTCTCAGCAACCGCAGCGCATTAGCGGTCACTAACGCCGTTGCCCCCGAATCCGCCAGCACCGCCAGCCACAGCCCGGTAAAACCGAGCAGCGTGGTGACCAGGAAGATCGCCTTCAGCCCCAGCGCCAGCGCGATGTTCTGGCGAATATTGGCGTGGGTGGCGCGCGACAGCCGGATCATCGCCGGCAGACCACTTAAGCGATTGTGGGTCAGCGCCGCATCGGCGGTTTCCAGCGCCACGTCGCTGCCGCCGCCCATTGCGATACCGATGGTGGCGGCTTTCATCGCCGGTGCATCGTTGATGCCGTCGCCGACCATCGCCACCGGCCGCTGCTGGTTCAGCGCCATCACCGCCGCGACTTTATCCTCCGGCAGCAGGCCGGCGCGGAAGTCGATGCCGAGTTCGGCGGCAATCGCCGCCGCCGCCCGCGGGTTGTCACCGGTCAGCATCACGCCCTGAATATCCAGCGCCCGCAGCTCGGCCAGTGCGTCACGCGCATCGGCCCGCAGCGTATCGCGCAGGGCAAACAGCCCCAGCGTCTGCGTGGCATCGTGCAGGATCACCACGGTATTGCCGGCATTTTCCAGCCTTGCGACCTCATCACGCTGCGGCTCCGCCAGCAGCAGTGCCAGTTTCGACGGTGCGCTGATCGAAAGTAAGCGGCCGCTTACCAGCGCCTCGACGCCGCTGCCGGCCCGTGCGCGCTGTTCACTGGCCGCCGGCAGGCTGAGCTGGCGATCGGCGGCGGCGGCGACCAGCGCTTTGCCCAGCGGGTGCGACGAGCCCTGTTCAATGGCGGCGGCGGTGGCCAGCAGCATATTTTCATCCCAGCCGGCCAGCGCGACCACGGCGGTCAGCTGCGGTTTACCTTCGGTCAGCGTGCCGGTTTTATCAAAGGCGATAGTACGCACGCCGCCGAGGTTTTCCAGCGCCGCGCCGCCCTTGATCAGCGCGCCGCGGCGGCTGGCGGCGGCCAGCGCCGAGGTGATTGCCGCCGGGGTGGAGATCACCAGCGCGCACGGGCAACCAATCAGCAGCAGCGTCAGACCCTTATAGATCCAGGGCTGCCATTCGGCGGCCAGCAGCAGCGGCGGCACCACGGCCACCAGCAGCGCCAGCGCCATAATCACCGGCGTATACACCCGGCTGAAGCGATCGAGAAAGCGTTCGATCGGTGCCCGCCGCTCTTCGGCTTCTTCGATTAGCGTAAGAATACGGTCAATGGCGCTATGGCCCGGCTCGGAGACCACCTCCAGCCGGACCTGACGGTCGATGCTCAGGCAGCCGGCGGCCACCTTTTCACCCTCAAGGCGTTCTACCGGCAGGGACTCGCCGGTCATCGCACTCTCATCAAAGCTGGCCGTACGGCTCAGCAGCCGCGCGTCGGCCGGCAGCCGTGCGCCGGCGGCGACCTCAATCACATCCCCCGGGCGCAGCGCGCTGACCGGTACGCTTTCGCGCTGGCCGTCGCGCAGACGCACCGCGTCGTCCGGCTGCAGCGCCATCAGCGCGGTGACTCCCCTGCGCGCGCGGCCGGCGGCGAAGGACTCCAGCCGTTCGCCGAGCATAAACAGCAGCAGTACCATCGCCGCTTCGGCGGTCGCACCGATAAACAGCGCGCCGATGGCGGCCACGCTCATCAGGGTTTCAATGCTGAACGGCGATCCGCTGCGCATCAGCCGCAGCGCGCTGCGGGCAATCGGCCAGACGCCGAACAGGGTGGTGACGATATACGCCACGGTTCCCGCGCCGGGAGCGTAGTGCGCGATGAGTGCGCTGGCCGCCATCAGCAGCGCGAGGATAATCAGGCTGCGGTTTTCACGCCACAGGCCGGGAGCGGGCCGGACGGCGGGCTGCATGCCGCTGCGCAACAGCTGAAAACCGGCGCGATCTACCGCCTGTTCCACCGCCTGCTGCAGATCGCTGGCGGCATCCACCAGCAGTTTTTCACTGGCAAACACCACGCGGGCCTGGACCACGCCGGGCAGCTGGCGAACGGCGGTTTCTACTTTACGGGCGCAGGCCGGGCAGTCCATGCCGCTTACCTGCCAGCTGTAGCGTGCGGTGCCGCTGCGCCTGTCGCCCTCATCGTCGGGATCGTGCCCCGGGCTGCAGGTCGCTTCGGCACAACAGGGCGTATCGCCGTGGTCGCCGGTGGCAACGGGGGTGATTTTGCGGATAACGGGACGCGGGGTGCTGCTGCATCCGTGCTGTTTGCTGGCGTGGTGATGACCACAGCCACAAGAAGAGTGTGTGTGCATAACGCCTCCTGGCCGGTTACAACGGGCAACAGTGCCCGTTGCACCTATCCTACACTCTGGAGTCGACTCCAGAGTCAAGAGGCTGAGCACGTTACAGCCAAAGCGATCGCACGATCAGGAAGTGCCCGGCAAAGTAACTGGCGGCCACGATCGCGCTGTCGGCGCTAAAGCGGCGGCGGTAGTGGCTGATTAACCAGATAATATTCGACAGCAGCAGCAGCAGTGCTCCGGCCATCAGCGTAAAGGCGTTGTCGGTCGGGCGGAACAGGTACAGCTCACTGGCCAGCCAGCTCATCAGCAGGGTGATGCCGAGAAACGTCGCTATCGGCCAGCGCAGATCCTCCAGACGGCTCCACACCGTGGCAATCGTCAGGCCGCCGACGATCAGCAGCGCCAGCGGCAGCGGCCAGAACAGGGTCAGCGTCATCTGGCTGGCAAGGTACAGCGTATACAGCAGGTGCGAGAGGAAAAAGGCTCCGATGGCATAGAGCATGCGCTTCTGCGGCAGCAGCGTCAGCGCATCGCCGGCCAGGGTGGCCAGCAGGCCGAGCAGGATCAGATAGTCGGTGGTTTGCAGCATCGGCGCCTGCCAGGCCAGGCCGAGCAGCAACAGCAGCGTAACCGGTTTAAACACCCAGCGCTGCCACTGCGGGCCACGGTAGGTGGCATCAACGTACAGCCAGCCGGAGAACAGTACGGCGAGGAAGGACCAGATCATAGCGTTATCCCTGATAGCAGATGAAAAACTCCACAATGTCTCCCTCAGTCTAGGCTAATGCGCGGCGCGCTGACAATCAGCGGGCGCGGCAAACCGCTCTTGCGCCGTTGGCAGGCCGCTGCCGCGGGCCGGCAATCCCTGTGCTGCTGCCGGTAAACGTGCGCCAGACTTTACTGTTTCGGGAAGTGTTTCTTCTGCCAGGCCAGCAGTTCAAAGACGCCGAAGAAGAACACCTTCAGCTGCATCACGCCGCTGAGTTTCGCTGCGCCCGCTGGCTGGGTGGTACGCATCAGCACCAGCTGCAGGCCGTGCATAATCACCATAAAGAACAGCGCCACGTTGACAAAATAGGTCAGCGGTTTCGGGAACGGCTGCACCAGGTTGAGCAGCAAAAAGGCCCAGACAAAAATCATCAGCACGCGGCCGGCGTTAATCAGCATGGTTACTCTCTCCTTGTTGGCTGCGACGAACATACAGCCGGTAAGCGACCTGGCCGGCAATTTTTTCCCGGTGCAGGTGCCAGTTAACCGGAACCGGCGGCACGCCGCCTTCCACCTCACACTCAACATAGATCAAAGCGTCATCGCTCAGCCAGCCGTTATTTTCCAGCAGCGTTACGGTCTGCTCCAGCAGCCCCTTGCGAAACGGCGGGTCGATAAACACCAGCTGGTGCGCCTCGCCCTGTTGCGCGAGGAACTGCAGGGTATTGGTATTCACTACCCGACCGCTGCGGCTGCCCAGCGTGGCGAGGTTTTTTTCCAGCTGCTGCGCCACCGGGCGCTCCAGCTCCAGCAGGGTAGCACTGGCCGCGTGGCGCGACAGCGCTTCCAGGCCCAGCGCGCCGCTGCCGGCGAAGCAGTCGAGGCATCTGGCCTGCTGAATATCGGCCGCCAGCCAGTTAAACAGGGTTTCACGCACCCGATCGGTGGTCGGGCGCAGGCCAGCGCTGTCAGGCACCGGCAGCTTACGGCCGCGCCACTGGCCGCCGATGATGCGAATTTGCCCGGCTGATGCACTGCGGGGTTTTTTAGTCATGGTGCTGAACTCTTAATAATTTGTTGCACAGTTTAACGGGCGAAACGTGCCGAGGAAACGTAAAAAGGGTGCTGTAACGCCCTCTGGAGAAAGTGTTAGACTAAGGGATTAATTATCAGCTGAATTTTCATACCGGAACCGGACCGGTTTTTCCCGCGAGGAGCGTGGTGGCAACATGGCAAAGAATAAAAAACGTGGCTTTTTCTCCTGGCTTGGCCTTGGGCGTGAAGATAAGACGTCACAGGATGAAGAACAGCAGGCGTTAGAGCAGCAGGCCGCCGAACGTGCCGCGCAGGAAGCCGCCGACCGTGCCGCCGCAGAGCAGGCCGCACAGGCGGAAGCAGAAGAAAAAGTTCGCGCCGAAGCCGAGGCTGCGCGCGCAGAGGCCGAAAAAGCCCGTGCCGAGGCCGAAGCGGCCCGCGTTGAGGCAGAAGAGAAAGCCCGTGCGGAGGCCGAAGCGGCTCGTGTAGAGGCGGAAGAGAAAGCCCGTGCGGAGGCTGAAGCGGCCTGCGTTGAGGCAGAAGAGAAAGCCCGTGCGGAGGCCGAAGCGGCCCGCGTTGAGGCAGAAGAGAACGCCCGTGCGGCAGCTGAAGCGGCCCGCGTTGAGGCGGAAGAGAAAGCCCGTGCGGAGGCCGAAGCGGCCCGCGTTGAGGCAGAAGAGAAAGCCCGTGCGGAAGCTGAAGCGGCCCGCGTTGAGGCGGAAGAGAACGCCCGTGCGGTAGCTGACGCTGCCCGTACCGCATCAGAACAGCAGGCTGCTGCACATGCAGAAGCAGCTCTGGTAGCTGCTGAAATTGAAGCGGCGACTCGCACTGAAGCCGAAGCCGCTGCCCGCGCAGAGGCCGAAGCTGCTGCCCGTGCCGAAGCCGAAGCTGCTGCCCGTGCTGAGACAGAAGCCGCCGCCCGCGCAGAGGCCGAAGCTGCTGCCCGTGCTGAGACAGAAGCCGCTGCCCGTGCAGAGGCCGAAGCCTCCGCCCGCGCCGAAGCCGAAGCCGCTGCCCGTGCAGAGGCCGAAGCTGCTGCCCGCGCCGAAGCCGAAGCCGAAGCCGCTGCCCGCGCAGAGGCCGAAGCTGCTGCCCGCGCCGAAGCCGAAGCCGAAGCCGCTGCCCGCGCAGAGGCCGAAGCCGCCGCCCGTGCCGAAGCGGAGGCCATTGCTATTGCTGAATCCGAGGCTGAAGATGCGGCGCTGCTGGCAGAGCAGGAAGAAGCCGCCCGCTTAGCCGCGCAGGCCGGGCAGCCGCGTCCGACCAAAGAAGGTTTCTTCGCCCGCCTGAAACGCAGCCTGGTGAAAACCCGCCAGAACCTCGGGTCCGGCTTTATCAGCCTGTTCCGCGGCAAAAAAATCGACGATGACCTGTTTGAAGAGCTGGAAGAGCAGCTGCTGATCGCCGACGTTGGCGTGGAAACCACCCGCCGCATCATCGGCAACCTGACGCAGCAGGCCAGCCGTGGTCAGCTGCGCGATGCCGAAGCCTTGTACGGCCTGCTGAAAACAGAAATGGCCGGCATCCTGGCCGACGTGGAAGCGCCGCTGGATATCACGCCGAACAAGCCGTTTGTGATCCTGATGGTTGGCGTCAACGGCGTGGGTAAAACCACCACTATCGGCAAGCTGGCGCGCCAGTTCCAGGCCGAAGGCAAATCGGTGATGCTGGCCGCGGGGGATACCTTCCGCGCCGCCGCCGTTGAGCAGCTGCAGGTGTGGGGTCAGCGCAATAATATTCCGGTAGTGGCCCAGCATACCGGTGCCGATTCCGCCTCGGTGATCTTCGATGCTATCCAGGCCGCCAAAGCGCGTAACGTCGACGTGTTGATCGCCGATACCGCCGGCCGCCTGCAGAACAAAGCGCATCTGATGGAAGAGCTGAAAAAGATCACCCGCGTGATGAAGAAGCTGGACGAGGACGCGCCGCACGAGGTGATGCTGACCATTGATGCCAGCACCGGCCAGAATGCGATTAGCCAGACTAAACTGTTCCACGAGGCCGTCGGCCTGACCGGAATTACCCTGACCAAGCTGGACGGTACGGCGAAGGGTGGGGTGATCTTCTCGGTGGCCGATCAGTTCAACATTCCGATTCGCTATATCGGCGTGGGTGAAGGCATTGAAGATTTGCGATCGTTTAAGGCTGACGATTTTATTGAGGCACTTTTTGCCCGAGAGGACTAATTAGGATGATTCGCTTTGAAGAAGTCAGTAAGGCTTATCTCGGCGGTCGGCAAGCGCTGCAGGGGGTCGATTTTCATCTGCGTCCCGGCGAAATGGCGTTTCTGACCGGACACTCCGGGGCGGGGAAAAGTACCTTGCTGAAGCTGATTTGTGGCATTGAACGCCCGAGTGCCGGGCATATCTGGTTCGGCGGCCACGATATCAGCCGTCTGAAAAGCCGTGAAGTGCCGTTTCTGCGCCGGCAGATTGGCATGATCTTCCAGGATCATCATCTGCTGATGGATCGCTCGGTGTATGACAACGTCGCTATCCCGCTGATTATTGCCGGGGCCAGCGGCGAAGATATACGCCGCCGCGTTTCTGCCGCGCTGGATAAGGTCGGCCTGCTCGACAAAGCGAAGAGCTTCCCGATCCAGCTCTCCGGCGGTGAACAGCAGCGCGTGGGCATTGCCCGTGCGGTGGTCAACAAGCCGGCGGTGCTGCTGGCCGATGAACCGACCGGTAACCTCGATGAAGCGCTGTCAGAAGATATTCTGCGGTTGTTTGAAGAGTTTAACCGCGTTGGGGTGACGGTGCTGATGGCGACCCATGATATGGGGCTGATCGCCCGCCGCAACTATCGCCTGATGACGCTGAGCCAGGGACGACTGCACGGAGGTTATCGTGGTGAATAAGCGTAATGCCCGCTCGACGGCGCCCAAAGCGAAGCCGCAGAAGGTGCCGTCTAAAAGTAAGGCGCTGAAGGGCGGCTGGCAGGAGCAGTGGCGCTACGCAATGCGTGGCTCACTCTCGGATATGTGGCGTCAGCCGCTGGCGACCCTGCTGACCATTATGGTGATTGCCATTTCACTGACCCTGCCGAGCGTCTGCTATCTGGTGTGGAAGAACGTCAGCCAGGCCGCCGACCAGTGGTACCCCGCGCCGCAGATTACCGTTTACCTGAGCAAGACGCTGGATGATGATGCCGCCTTAGGCGTGGTTAATCAGCTGAAGCAGGAAGAGGGCGTGGAGAAGGTCAACTATCTGTCGCGGGAAGAGGCGCAGGGCGAGTTCCGCAACTGGTCCGGCTTTGGCGGCGCGATGGATATGCTGGAACAGAACCCATTACCGGCGGTGGCCATCATTACGCCGAAGCTCAGTTTCCAGGGCACCGACAGCATGACCACCCTGCGCGATCGCGTGGCGAAGGTGCAGGGTATTGATGAGGTGAAGATGGACGACAGCTGGTTTGCCCGCCTGGCGGCGCTGACCGGGCTGGTGGGCCAGGTGGCGGCGATGATCGGCGTGCTGATGATAGTGGCGGTGTTCCTGGTGATCGGCAACAGCGTGCGCCTGAGCATCTTCTCGCGGCGCGATACCATCAACGTGCAGAAGCTGATCGGCGCTACCGACGGCTTTATCCTGCGGCCGTTCCTCTACGGTGGTGCGCTGCTGGGCTTTAGCGGCGCGCTGCTGTCGCTGGTGCTGTCGGAAATCCTGGTACTGCGGCTGGAGTCGGTGGTGGCCGAGGTGGCGACGGTGTTTGGCACCACCTTTGCGCTGCACGGCCTCGGCTGGGATGAAGGCCTGCTGCTGCTGCTGATAGCCGCGATGATTGGCTGGATTGCGGCCTGGCTGGCGACGGTGCAACATTTACGCCGATTTACGCCGCAGTAACGCATTAACACGTTTTTTTGATATAATCTTCCTCTGCTGCGTGAGCCTGTGCCGCAGAGGAAGTTCATCAGTTTGTCACTTCCCCCTGCCATCCTTACCGCCGCCGCGCAACAGCAGATCTCATGCTTATCCACCGATCCAACTGAACTTGTGGATAACTCTGATGTCTGAATTTAAGACACTGACGCATAATGGCGCACAGATTGCTTCCTAATCCGTTAGCGATTCGCGTAGTGTAGTCAGCCGCGTCAGGGAGTGGCGCAACCACGATAGTTGATACAGAGAGGGTTTGAATGACCAAAGAAATGCAAACTTTAGCTATTGCTCCTTTAGGCAACCTGGATGCGTACATCCGGGCGGCCAATGCCTGGCCTATGCTGACGGCAGAAGAGGAAAAAGCGCTGGCTGAACGGCTGCATTACCAGGCTGATCTGGAAGCAGCAAAAACGCTGATCCTGTCTCACCTGCGCTTTGTTGTTCACGTCGCTCGTAATTACTCCGGTTATGGCCTGCCGCAGGCGGACCTGATCCAGGAAGGTAACATCGGCCTGATGAAAGCCGTGCGCCGTTTCAACCCGGAAGTGGGTGTGCGCCTGGTCTCCTTCGCCGTGCACTGGATTAAAGCGGAGATCCATGAATACGTGCTGCGTAACTGGCGTATTGTGAAGGTCGCGACGACTAAAGCTCAGCGTAAGCTGTTCTTTAACCTGCGTAAAAGCAAACAGCGCCTCGGCTGGTTCAATCAGGATGAGGTCGAAATGGTGGCGCGCGAGCTGGGCGTTTCCAGCAAAGACGTCCGCGAGATGGAGTCGCGCATGTCCGCGCAGGACATGACCTTTGACCCGACGCCGGAAGATGAAGGCGAAGGCCGCTCCATGGCGCCGATGCTCTATCTGCAGGATAAAACCTCTGACTTTGCCAACGGCATCGAGGAAGACAACTGGGACGATCACGCCGCCGACAAGCTGAGCGATGCGATGCTGGCGCTGGACGAGCGTAGCCAGCACATTATCCGCGCCCGCTGGCTGGACGATGATAACAAGACCACCCTGCAGGAGCTGGCCGACCAGTATGGCGTCTCCGCCGAGCGCGTGCGTCAGCTGGAAAAGAACGCCATGAAAAAGCTGCGTATGGCGATTGAGGCCTGACTTCGCAGAGTGCTTGAACCACGTTCTAAATTAGCTTAATATCTGTTCACTGGCTTGTGCTTGCGTTACGTTGGTAACCATAGTTCGCCGCGAAGGCCGCTAACCTGACCGGCACAAAGAAACCGCTCCCTGGGGCGGTTTTTTTATGCCTGCTGTCTGTGTTTTACCTGGTTTTGAAGTGAGCCGCCCGTTGCCGGGCGGCCACCGGCTTACTTGCCTGCCATGTTGATGATCACTGAAATCGAGTTATTGGAGATGCTCCAGCCCCCGGTTCCGGCTAACAGCAGCGCGGCAGAGACAACGAGAACAATACGCAGGTATCGTTTCATTGCGCGGTCCTTGCAACAGACCGCTTCACGGTGCCACCACCGGAGATGAAACCGTGAATGCAAGCACTCGCTTGTGCTTACGTTTACGGCCATTGGATATCCTTTCCTGAATCCGGTGCCCGCTTGCTAAGGCGGCGAAAAGGCCCGCAGGTATTGTATACATCTTCACCACCCTAAGATACTTGACACTCGCCTGATTGCAGCTCAGTATACAAACACTCGCTTGTGCTTGCGTTACGTTGGTAACCAAAGCCCTGCTGGAAAGGCCGCTAACCCGACCAGCACAAATCGACCGCCGCTACGGCGGTTTTTTTGTTTCTGGCTTCAGAAAGTGAGTAATCAACACCATCTCTGACCGCAATTTTGTTCAAGGCTGAAAACGATGGATGACAACGCTGCACCCGGTGAGAAAGCCACGCTGTTCTGCCTTGAGGAACTCGACGGGCTGACCATGCTGGAGGCGAACTACCACCGCCGTCGCTTTCCGCGCCACGTGCATGAAACCTTCTGCGTCGGCGTGATTGAGACCGGCGCGCAGCGCTTCTGGCGTTCCGGCGGCGACCACGTGGCCCCCAGCGGCGATATTATTCTGGTCAACGCCGATGAGGTGCATACCGGCTGTTCGGAGGTGGAAGGCGGCTGGTCCTACCGGGCAATCTATCCGCACCCTGACCTGTTTGCCCGCCTGTCGCCCGGCGCGGATCCGGGGGCGGTGCCGTGGTTCCCGGACGCTGTGCTGCACGACCCGGCGCTGTCGGCGCAGCTGCGGCTGCTGTTTTCCCTGCTGCCGGAGCAGGGCAATACGCTGCTGAAAGAGTCGCTGCTGCTGACCGCCTTCGCCTGGCTGGTGATGCGCTACAGCCGCACCCGCGTGGTGCCGGCGGCCGTCGCCGATGCTACGCGGGCGGTACTGCCGGTGCGTGAGCTGATGGCTGCCCATCCGGAGCAGAACTGGTCGCTGCAGCAGCTGGCGGAGATAGCCGGGCTTAGTCCGTGGTACTTCCTGCGCCAGTTCAAAAAAAGCCTGGGGATGACGCCGCACGCCTGGCTGTTACAGCAGCGGCTGTGCCGGGCGCGGGAAGGGCTGGATCGCGGTGAAGCGATTGCCCAGGTGTCGCTGCGCTGCGGCTTCTCCGATCAAAGCCACTTCACCCGTCACTTTAAAAACTCAATCGGCATCACGCCGGGTGACTACGTGCAGGCGCGCAGAAGGCAGCCCTCGCGCCGCTGAACCGGCGCAATTTCCTTCAAGCTTTCATACCCGCCCGGCCGTCACACTGCCTGCTGATTTTTTTACAGGAACCTGCGTGATGGATAATGTACTGCTCTCTGAACGATCGGGCCCGCAACGGCCGTGGTCCGGTTTTTTTCGCGGCGCGGTGGCGATGCTGCCGCTGTGCCTGTCGGTGATCCCGTGGGGGATCCTCGCCGGTTCGATGGCGGTGCAGGCCGGGCTGACCTTTGCCCAGAGCCTTGGGATGTCGGCGATTATCTTTGCCGGTGCCGCCCAGCTGGTGACGCTGGGGCTGCTGCTCTCCGGCGGCAGCGTGCTGACCATCGTGGTCTCGGTGTTTTTTATTACCTCTCAACACCTGCTGTACGGCCTGACGCTGCGCGAAACCGTGGCGCGGATGGCGCTGCGTTACCGGCTGCCGATTGGTTATCTGCTGTGCGATGAGCTGTTTGCCCTCGCCAGCGCGCAGCCGAAGGAGAAGCTGACGCCGGGCTATCTGATCGGCGCGGGCCTGTGCTTTTACCTGTGCTGGGTGCTGTTCAGCCTGGCGGGAGTGGTGATGGCCTCGGCGATCCCGGATCTGGACCGCTGGCATCTCGACTTCTCCATTGTCGCCACCTTTATCACCATCGTGGTACCGATGGTTCAATCACGCAGCGTGCTGTGTGGCGTGGTGGTATCGCTGCTGCTGTCGATGATCCTCAGCCTGTACCGGGTTGAGGGAGCAATCGTGATCGCCGGACTGAGCGGCATGCTTGCGGCGGTGGCGGTTGCCCGCCTGACCCAGGGGGCAAAATGAGCTGGACGTTGCTGCTGGCGCTGGCGGCGCTGGTGTTCTTTAACCGCTACGTATTTCTGGAACCTATGGTGCCGGTGCGGCTGCCCGCGCTGCTGCGTGAGGCGCTGAAGTATTCGGCCCCCTGCCTGCTGACCGCCATCTGTGGGCCGATTATTCTGCTGCACGACGGGGCCGTGCGCGGGATGGCGGATAATCCTTACCTGTACGGTGCAGTGGCCGGGGTAGTCATTGCCGCCCGGGTACGGCATATGGTGCTGAGCGTACTGCTGATTCTGGGGGTGTTTTACCTGATAAGCTGGCTGTTGTAAGTCAGGTACTGGCGGGTAACGCGGCATGAAATCCGGTTAGTTGCAGGTCGTTGCGACGCTATGCGGTTGCCAGGTTTCTGGTGGTATCGTCTCGCCGCCCGCCGCCCGCCGCCCGCCGCCCGTCAGTGACGTTAGGGTAAGCCGTTGCACGTCTTCCGCCAGCCATCAGCACCGGGGGTAAAGCCTGCTGCCTGCATAAAGGCGGAAATTACCTCCGGGTCTGATGAACCATCCTGCGCCACCCACCACCGTGTCACCTGCGGGTTATGCGCCAGCACCTCTTCCAGCAGGTAGAGCCCGACGCCTCGCCGGCGGGTCACTTCGCGGACTTCCAGCTGCGTCAGCCGCCCGTGTGCACCCTCGATCCCGACCTTTACCGCCGCCAGCAGCCGATCGTTAAATTTAGCCGCATAAAGTTGCTGCTCGCTGCTCAGCTGTTGCGCCAGCGCGGGAAGTTCGGTGCGGGGCCAGATTTTGCCGAGGTCGATAAAATCCTGGGCAGAGAGCTGTTGCAGGCGGATGACGGAAAGTTTCATCAAATGAATCCATACGGGGGAAAGGCATATTGTAGCGAAGTCGACCATACTCAGTGCGATAAGATTTTTGCGCAAAAACGAGGCGATCGGTGCCTGATTTGTGCAGTATCCAGGGTAATCCGGTCTCTGGTTGCGTTCTGACCAGCATAATATCCTGGATTGTTGTCTGAAATGCCACCGTTCATGCCAGTTAATTGTTCTGGCAATCCCACCATTTACTGAATATGTCGGTTGATTTACAGCAGAATATTCCTGTTTAATAACCTGAAATTTAAAGCGTTATTCATAAAAACTGTCGGGAATTGGCCTAACTCTTTCTTACTCAAAGCGTTTTCGCAGATTCACCGGCAAATAATACCCGAAGTCCGCACGCTGCGGATGAAGGGAGCAACCACAACAGATGGGGTAGTTCGGATGAAAATCAGTAAAGGTCGCGCGTTGCTGGCTGGCTGTATGGCCCTGGCATTAAGCCACGCTGCATCAGCAGCAGATATCAAAGTCGCTATCGTCGGTGCCATGTCCGGCCCGGTGGCGCAGTATGGTGATATGGAGTTTACCGGTGCCAAACAGGCGATTGCTGACATCAATGCCAAAGGCGGCGTTAACGGCAATAAGCTGGTCGGCGTGGAGTACGATGACGCCTGCGATCCAAAACAGGCGGTCGCGGTCGCCAACAAGGTGATCAACGACGGCATCCGTTATGTGATCGGCCATCTGTGCTCCTCCTCTACCCAGCCGGCATCAGACATCTATGAAGATGAAGGCGTGATCATGATTACCCCGGCGGCCACCGCACCGGACCTGACCACCCGTGGCTACAAGCTGATTATGCGCACCACCGGCCTGGACTCCGATCAGGGCCCGACCGCTGCGAACTATATTCTCAGCGCGATCAAACCGCAGCGCATCGCGGTGATCCACGACAAGCAGCAGTACGGTGAAGGCCTGGCGCGCTCCGTGCAGGAGAGCCTGAAAAAATCCGGCGGCAACGTGGTGCTGTTTGAAGGCATCACCGCCGGTGATAAAGACTTCTCCACCCTGGTGGCGCGTCTGAAGAAAGAGAACATCGATTTCGTCTACTTCGGCGGTTACTACCCGGAGATGGGCCAGATCCTGCGCCAGGCTCGCGCGGCCGGCCTGAAAACCCAGTTTATGGGCCCGGAAGGCGTGGGTAACTCCTCACTGTCTAACATTGCCGGTGCGGCCTCTGAAGGTATGCTGGTGACGCTGCCGAAGCGTTACGATCAGGTGCCTGCCAACAAAGCCATCGTCGATGCGCTGAAGGCGAAGAAACTGGACCCAACCGGCCCGTTCGTCTGGACCACCTACGCGGCGCTGCAGTCGCTGGCGGCCGGTATGGAACGCAGCAAGAGCGAGGAGCCGGCAGACATCGTCAAAAACCTGAAAGAGGGTGCCGCTGTTCCAACCGTGATGGGCGACCTGAACTGGAACGCGCAGGGCGACCTGAAAGGCTTTGAGTTCGGTATCTTCCAGTGGCACGCCGACGGTTCATCCACCGCGGTGAAATAAACCGCCGGTTCCGGCCCGCTGGGGATTGGTCAGCGCGCCGGATCGCGCTGGTCGCATCCAACTGGCCTGCGACAATAACGCCTGGCAGGCTTTGCCAGGCGTTGATGTATTCAGCGCAGGACAATTTGTAAGGTATTAAGGTATGTCTGAGCAGTTTCTCTATTTCCTGCAGCAAATGTTCAACGGCGTGACGTTGGGCAGTACGTATGCACTGATCGCCATCGGCTACACTATGGTCTACGGCATTATCGGCATGATTAACTTCGCCCACGGCGAAGTCTATATGATCGGTAGCTACGTCTCGTTTATCGTTATCGCCGCGCTGATGATGGTCGGTATCGACGTCAGCTGGGTGCTGATCGGTGCGGGCTTTGTCGTTGCGGTGGTGATTGCCTCCTGCTACGGCTGGAGCATTGAGCGCGTGGCCTACCGGCCGGTGCGCTCCTCTAAGCGCCTGATCGCGCTGATCTCCGCCATCGGGATGTCGATCTTCCTGCAAAACTACGTCAGCCTGACCCAGGGCTCGCGCGACCTCGCGCTGCCAAGCCTGGTGACCGGGCAGTGGACGCTGGGTGAAAGCAACGGCTTTGCCGCCACTATCTCCACCATGCAGATCGTCATCTGGGCGGTGACCTTCCTGTCGATGCTGGCGCTGACGCTGTTTATCCGCTATTCCCGCATGGGCCGCGCCTGCCGCGCCTGTGCTGAAGACCTGAAGATGGCCAGCCTGCTGGGCATTAACACCGACCGGGTGATCTCGCTGACCTTTGTGATTGGCGCGGCGATGGCCGCGGTGGCGGGCGTGCTGCTCGGCCAGTTCTACGGCGTGATCAACCCCTATATCGGCTTTATGGCCGGCATGAAGGCGTTTACCGCCGCGGTACTCGGCGGCATCGGCAGCATTCCGGGGGCGATGGTCGGTGGCCTGATCCTCGGCATCGCCGAAGCGCTGACCTCGGCTTACCTGAGCACTGAATATAAAGACGTGGTCTCCTTTGCGCTGCTGATCGTGGTGCTGCTGGTGATGCCGACCGGTATCCTTGGCCGCCCGGAGGTTGAGAAAGTATGAAGAAGCTCAACCTGGTTAATGCGTTTGTCTCAGCCCTGATGCTGCTGGTGCTGGCCGCGTTCTTTATGGGTATGCGGCTCAACCTCGACGGCACGCGTCTGGTGGTCAGCAACGCCGGTGAGGTGCGCTGGAACTGGATCGCCGTCGGCTGTGGCGTGGTGTTTCTGTTTCAGATGCTGCGCCCGCTGGTGCAGAGCGGCCTGAAAAAAGTCAGCGGCCCGTCGCTGGTGCTGCCCGGCATTGACGGTTCCACGACGAAGCAGAAGCTGTTTCTGCTGGCGCTGATCGTTGCGGCGGCCGCGTGGCCGTTCCTGGTGTCGCGCGGTACGGTGGATATCGCCACCCTGACGCTGATCTACGTGATGCTCGGCCTCGGCCTGAACGTGGTGGTCGGGCTGTCCGGCCTGCTGGTGCTCGGCTACGGCGGCTTCTACGCCATCGGTGCCTACACCTTCGCGCTGCTCAACCACTATTACGGTCTTGGCTTCTGGCAGTCGCTGCCGCTGGCCGGGCTGGTGGCCGCCGGGTTTGGCCTGCTGCTCGGCTTCCCGGTGCTGCGCCTGCGCGGGGATTACCTGGCGATTGTGACGCTCGGCTTCGGTGAAATCGTGCGTATCCTGCTGCTTAACAACACCGCAATCACCGGTGGCCCGAACGGCATCAGCCAGATCCCGAAACCGTCGTTCTTCGGCCTGGAGTTTGGCCGCAGCGTACGCGAAGGCGGCTGGGGCACCTTCCACGAGTTCTTTGGCCTGAAGTATGACCCGAGCGACCGCATTATTTTCCTCTATCTGGTGGCGCTGCTGCTGGTGGTGATCACCCTGTTTGTGATTAACCGTCTGCTGCGCATGCCGCTGGGGCGTGCCTGGGAAGCCCTGCGTGAAGACGAGATTGCCTGCCGCTCGCTGGGCCTCAGCCCGACGCGTATTAAGCTGACCGCGTTCACCATCAGCGCCGCTTTTGCCGGGTTTGCCGGCTGCCTGTTTGCCGCGCGTCAGGGCTTTGTCAGCCCGGAATCCTTCACCTTTGCCGAGTCGGCGTTTGTGCTGGCCATCGTGGTGCTGGGCGGGATGGGCTCACAGTTTGCGGTGATCCTGGCCGCAATCCTGCTGGTGGTTTCGCGTGAGCTGATGCGTGACCTTAACGAGTACAGCATGCTGGTACTCGGTGGCCTGATGGTGTTGATGATGATCTGGCGTCCGCAGGGTCTGCTGCCGATGAAACGTCCGCACCTGAAGTTGAAGTCAGCGGAAAAAGGAGAGCAGGCATGAAGCCTTTGTTAGCAGTCAACGGCCTGATGATGCGCTTCGGCGGCCTGCTGGCGGTCAATAACGTCGAGCTTGAGCTGCGCCCGCAGGAGATCGTCTCACTGATTGGCCCGAACGGCGCCGGTAAAACCACGGTGTTTAACTGCCTGACCGGTTTTTATAAGCCGACCGGTGGCTCGATTATGCTGGGTGACAAACAGCTGGCCGGGTTACCGGGCCAGCAGATCGCCCGTATGGGCATCGTGCGCACCTTCCAGCACGTGCGCCTGTTCCGTGAGATGACGGTGATTGAAAACCTGCTGGTTGCCCAGCATCAGCACCTGCAGAGCGGAGTGTTCTCCGGCCTGCTGAAAACCCCGGCCTTCCGCCGGGCGGAAAGCGAGGCGCTGGATCGTGCCGCCACCTGGCTGAAGCGCGTCGGGCTGCTGGAGCTGGCCAACCGCCAGGCCGGCAACCTCGCCTACGGCCAGCAGCGCCGGCTGGAGATCGCCCGCTGTATGGTGACCCGCCCGGAAATTCTGATGCTGGATGAACCGGCGGCCGGTCTTAACCCGAAAGAGACCCACGAGCTGGACGAGCTTATCGCCGAACTGCGCGGGGAACATAAGGTCTCGGTACTGTTGATTGAACACGATATGAAACTGGTGATGGGCATTTCCGATCGCATCTACGTGGTGAACCAGGGCACGCCGCTGGCCAACGGCACGCCGGACGAGATCCGCAATAACCCGGACGTGATCCGCGCTTACCTCGGGGAGGCTTAATATGAGTAACCCAATGCTGTCCCTGAACAATATCAGCACCCACTACGGTAAAATCCAGGCGCTGCACAACGTCAGCCTGCACATCAGTCAGGGTGAAATCGTCACCCTGATCGGGGCCAACGGGGCGGGGAAAACCACCATCCTCGGCACCCTGTGCGGCGAACCGCGTGCTACTCAGGGCACCGTTACCTTCGACGGCAAAGACATTACCGACTGGCAGACGGCGCGCATTATGCGTGAAGCGATCGCTATCGTGCCGGAAGGGCGCCGCGTTTTTTCACGGATGACGGTGGAAGAGAACCTGGCGATGGGCGGTTTCTTTGCCGAGCGCCAGCAGTATCAGCAGCGCATTAAGCGCGTTTACGAACTGTTCCCGCGCCTGTGGGAGCGTCGCGTGCAGCGCGCCGGCACCATGTCCGGCGGTGAGCAGCAGATGCTGGCCATCGGCCGTGCGCTGATGAGCCAGCCGCGCCTGCTGCTGCTGGACGAACCCTCGCTCGGGCTGGCTCCGATCATCATTCAGCAGATTTTCGACACCATCGAACAGCTGCGTCAGGAAGGCATGACCATTTTCCTCGTGGAGCAGAATGCTAACCAGGCGCTGAAGCTGGCCGACCGTGGCTACGTGCTCGAAAACGGTCATGTGGTGCTCGAAGACACCGGTGACGCGCTGCTGGCCAATGAGGCGGTGCGCAGCGCCTACCTGGGCGGCTAAGTGATTGCGGGCAGCCGCTCTGGCTGCCCCTTTTTGTGCCGATCGTGCGTACATCTTCGTTTTAATTCTGTGATCGTCATCTCTCCGCTATTGCGTAAAGTTGTTACTCTCGTCCCAGTTTTGTAGTCCCGCGCCGACTTTCCCGTCATCCGCCCGTCACATTTCTGACATATATCTATTATTAATCTGTCATTCAGCCGTGGCATGTTACTTGCCGACTCACACAGTGCGCGGAATCGCGCATCATTAAAACGGGCACAGGAAACCGATATGTCATCTACCGCATTCCGTCGTACCGCACTCAGCCTCGTGCTGGGTCTGACCTTTAGCGGCAGCGCACTGGCTGCTACCGAAATTCCGTTCTGGCACTCGATGGAAGGCGAGCTGGGCGTTGAGGTGGACTCACTGGCTAAGCGTTTTAATGAAACGCACCCGGATTACAAAATCGTACCGGCCTATAAGGGCAACTACGAGCAGAGCCTGGCCGCCGGCATCGCCGCCGTGCGCACCGGCAAAGCACCGGCGCTGCTGCAGGTGTATGAAGTGGGCACCGCCACCATGATGGCCTCAAAAGCGATCGTACCGGTGCATGAAGTGTTTAAAAATGCCGGTATCGCGATGGACCCTAAGCAGTTCGTACCTGCGGTGGCCGGTTACTACAGCGACAGCAACGGCCAGCTGATTTCGCAGCCGTTTAACAGCTCCACCCCGGTGCTGTACTACAACAAAGACGCCTTTAAGAAAGCCGGCCTGAACCCGGACCAGCCGCCAAAAACCTGGCAGGAGCTGGCGAAAGACACCGACGCGCTGCGTAAAGCGGGCATGAGCTGTGGTTACGCCAGCGGCTGGCAGGGCTGGATCCAGATTGAGAACTTCAGCGCCTGGCACGGCCTGCCGGTGGCGACCAAAAACAACGGCTTCGACGGTACCGACGCGGTGCTGGAGTTCAACAAGCCGGTGCAGGTACGCCATATCCAGCTGCTGGAGGATCTGAACAAGAAGGGTGATTTCACCTACTTCGGCCGTAAAGATGAGTCGACGTCCAAGTTCTACAACGGCGACTGCGCTATCACCACCGCCTCCTCCGGCTCGCTGGCCGACATCCGTAAGTACGCTAAATTCAACTTCGGCGTTGGCATGATGCCGTACGATGAGACCGTACCGAACGCGCCGCAGAACGCCATTATCGGCGGAGCCAGCCTGTGGGTGATGAAGGGCAAAGACGCGGCGACCTACAAGGGCGCGGCCGAGTTTATGCAGTTCCTGGCTACCCCGGAAATCGCCGCCGAGTGGCACCAGAAAACCGGCTACCTGCCGATCACTACCGCCGCCTATGAGCTGACCAAACAGCAGGGCTTCTACGACAAGAACCCGGGTGCCGATACCGCCACCCGTCAGATGCTGAACAAAGATCCGCTGCCGTTCACCAAAGGCATGCGTCTGGGCAATATGCCGCAGATCCGTACCATCGTGGACGAAGAGCTGGAAGGCGTATGGACCGGCAAGCAGACCCCGCAGGCTGCGCTGGATAACGCCGTGAAGCGTGGTAATGAGCTGCTGCGCCGTTTCGAACAGCAGACGAAGTAAGTATTCGCTGGGGCCGGAGCAATCCGGCTAACGGGCGGCAGCAATGCCGCCCGATGTGCTTTTCGGAGTTCAACTATGTCCCAACCCCGTCCCGTTTTCCGCACCAGCGCGCTACCCTATCTGTTAGTGCTGCCGCAGCTGCTGATTACCGCGATCTTCTTTCTCTGGCCGGCCGGCGAGGCGCTGTGGTACTCGCTGCAGAACCTCGATCCGTTCGGCATCTCCAGCACCTTCGTCGGGCTGGAGAACTTTAAACGGCTGTTCAGCGACCCGTACTACCTCGAGTCCTTCTGGACCACCATCAAGTTCAGCGGGCTGGTTACCGTCTGCGGTATGACCTTCTCGCTGCTGCTGGCGGCGCTGGTCGATCACGTCGTACGGCTGAAAAAACTCTACCAGACCCTGCTGCTGCTGCCCTATGCGGTGGCACCGGTGGTGGCGGCGGTATTGTGGATGTTCCTGTTTAACCCCGGCCTCGGCCTGTTCAGCCACCTGCTGAACCAGTGGGGCTACAACTGGAACTACGCGCAGAACAGCGGCCAGGCGATGTTTCTGATCGTTCTGGCGTCGATCTGGCAGCAGATGAGCTACAACTTCCTGTTCTTCTTCGCCGCGCTGCAGTCGATCCCGAAATCGCTGGTGGAAGCCGCCGCTATCGACGGCGCCGGTCCGGTACGGCGTTTCTTCTGCCTGTCGCTGCCGCTGATTACCCCGGTGAGCTTCTTCCTGCTGGTGATTAACCTGGTCTACGCCTTCTTCGACACCTTCCCGGTGATCGATGCCGCCACCGGCGGCGGTCCGGTGCAGGCCACCACCACGCTGATCTACAAAATTTACCGTGAAGGCTTTGCCGGCCTCGATCTCTCCTCGTCTGCGGCGCAGTCGGTGGTGCTGATGCTGCTGGTGATCGTGCTGACGGTGATTCAGTTCCGCTTTGTTGAGCGTAAGGTGCGTTACCAATGATTGAAAACCGACGCGGGCTGGATATCTTCAGCCACACGCTGCTGATCTTAGGCGTGCTGACCATTCTGTTTCCGCTCTACGTGGCCTTTGTCGCCGCGACGCTGGACAATGACGCGGTATATCAGGTGCCGATGACGCTGATCCCGGGCAGCCACCTGTGGGAGAATATCAGTAAGATCTGGGTGCACGGGGTGAACGGCAACGGCCCGGCATTCAGTATGATGATGCTGAACAGCCTGCTGATGGCGCTGGCGATCACCGTCGGCAAAATCAGCGTTTCGATTCTCTCCGCCTTTGCGCTGGTGTGGTACCGCTTCCCGCTGCGTAACCTGTTCTTCTGGATGATCTTCGTCACTCTGATGCTGCCGGTGGAAGTGCGTATCTTCCCTACCGTGCAGGTAATCGCCGACCTGAATATGCTCGACAGCTACAGCGGCCTGACCCTGCCGCTGATGGCCTCGGCCACCGCCACCTTCCTGTTCCGCCAGTTCTTTATGTCGCTGCCGGATGAGCTGATGGAGGCAGCACGCATTGACGGCGCCAGCGCGCTGCGCTTCTTCCGCGACATCGTGCTGCCATTGTCAAAAACCAACCTGGCGGCGCTGTTTGTCATCACCTTTATCTACGGCTGGAACCAGTATCTGTGGCCGCTGCTGGTGGTGGACAGCGCCTCGCTGAGCACCGCCGTGGCGGGGATTAAAAGCATGATTAATACCAGCGGGTCGCCGACCCAGTGGAATGAAGTGATGGCAGCAATGCTGCTGACGTTGATCCCGCCGGTGATCATTGTTCTGGTTATGCAGCGCGCCTTTGTGCGTGGTCTGGTTGAGAGTGAGAAATAACGTATGGCAGGGGTAAGACTTCAGGCAGTAACCAAATCCTATGACGGCAAAATTCAGATCATTCAGCCGCTGGACGTCACCATCCAGGACGGCGAGTTTATGGTGATGGTCGGGCCGTCCGGCTGTGGCAAATCGACGCTGCTGCGCATGGTCGCCGGGCTGGAGCGGGTGACCAGCGGCGATATCTGGATTGATTCGCGCCGGGTCACCGATGAAGAGCCGAAAGATCGCGGCATCGCGATGGTGTTTCAGAACTACGCGCTCTATCCGCATATGAGCGTGGAAGAGAATATGGCCTGGGGGCTGAAGATCCGCGGCATGGGCAAGGCGCAGATCCGTGAGAAAGTGCTGGAAGCCGCGCGCAGCCTTGAGCTGGAGGCACTGCTGCAGCGCCGCCCGCGCGAGCTGTCCGGCGGCCAGCGCCAGCGCGTGGCGATGGGGCGTGCCATCGTGCGTGAACCGGCGGTATTCCTGTTTGATGAGCCGTTATCCAACCTTGACGCCCGCCTGCGGGTGCAGATGCGCCTTGAGCTGCAGCAGCTGCACCGCCGCCTGAACACTACCAGCCTGTACGTGACCCACGACCAGGTTGAAGCAATGACCCTTGCCCAGCGGGTGATGGTGATGAACAAAGGCGTGCTGGAGCAGCTGGGCACGCCGGTGGAGATCTACGAGCGCCCGGCCACCCGCTTTGTCGCCAGCTTTATCGGCGCGCCGGCGATGAACCTGCTGGACGGTCAGCTGAGCGATGACGGCCTGAGTTTTGCCCTTAAGGGCGGTTTCAGCCTGCCGCTGGGGGCGCTGGAGGCCAGTGCCGCCCGCCGGGCGTTGACCGTTGGGGTAAGGCCGGAGCATATTGACGTCTCAACGCAGCAGGAAGGCGGTATTCCGCTGGTGGTGGAAACGCTGGAGATGCTCGGTGCTGACAACCTGGCGCACGGCCGCTGGGGCAGCAGTAAAATGGTGGTACGCCTGCCGCACTCGGTGCGTCCGAAACCGGGGACTACACTGTGGCTTCGCCTGTCGCCGCAGTCGTGCCACTACTTTGACGCCAACGAACAACGGATAGAATGATATGAATAACTGGCCTTATCCTCCGATCGTCGCCCATCGCGGCGGCGGCAAGCTGGCCCCGGAAAACACGCTGGCAGCGATTGACCTCGGTGCCCGGCTAGGGCACCGGATGATCGAATTTGACGCCAAGCTGTCGCAGGACGGTGAAATTTTCCTGCTGCATGACGACACGCTGGACCGCACCAGCAACGGCTGGGGCATCGCCGGCGAGCTGCCGTGGGAAAAACTGCTGCAGCTCGATGCTGGCGAGTGGTTCAGCGGCGCGTTTGCCGGTGAGCGGCTACCGACGTTGTCGCAGGTCGCTGACCGCTGCCGTCAGCATCAGATCGCGGCGAATATCGAGATTAAGCCGACATCCGGCCACGACGTGATCACCGGCCGGGCGATTGCGCTGGCGGCACGCCAGCTGTGGCAGGGGCAGACGTTACCGCTGCTGTCATCCTTCTCATACCGCGCGCTGGAAGCGGCGATGGAGGCGGCACCGGAGCTGCCGCGCGGGCTGTTGCTTGACGAGTGGGATGAGAACTGGCCGGAGATGACCCGGGCGCTGGAGTGCGTCTCCATTCACCTCAATCACAAGCTGCTGGATGCCGAACGGGTGGCGCTGCTGAAGCAGGCCGGGCTGCGTATTCTGGTCTATACCGTCAACAAACCGGAGCGGGCGCGCCAGCTGCTGCAGTGGGGCGTGGACGCCATCTGCACCGACCGCATTGATATTATTACGGCGGATTTCGTCTGATACGGGCAACTGGCCTGGCAGACGCGATCTCTGGTGACGGCGGGTTTGCAGCCTGCTGCGTTATCTGTGCCGGGCAGGCTGCCCCCGTCGCGATCTGCCGCGAATCAATATTTTCCTGCGCCACCAGTCTGCTGCTGCCCCGGCTGGGATTTGATTACCCGCTGCGAGGCGCTGTCGCGCTGCTCCTGAATCTTACGCTGCAGATCCTGCTGCTGGCGTTGCTGATCCTGTTGCAGCTTCAGCTTCTGCTGCGACTGCTGATTCTGCATGCTTTGCTGCACGTTGCGGGTGCTCGGATTGTAGCCGGGCTGGTTCGGGTTATTGCTGTTGTTTAACATGTTCGCCATCCCGCTCAGCGGCACGACAGCGGCAAAAATCACTAACCATTTCGTTGTCATCTTCATTGGGATTCCTCCGTGTTACTCGCTTAATTTTATGTTATCCGCCGGGAAGAGGCTCCAGGAGTGCTCCTGAATTACGCTAATGTTCGCGAGACGTCCATTTATGTGCTTAGTTATCAATGGCAAACCCAACGTAAATAACATTAAAGGATGTAACAATGGACAGAAAAGTTAGCTTCAGGCGGCTGTCAGGGTCGTTGCTGGCCGGTTTACTGCTGTGGCAGGGGGCGGTGGCGGCACCGACCGCGCCGCCGGTTTCCTACGGCGTCAGCGCCGATACTTTTCACCCGGTGCGGGCGCAGCACGGCATGGTCGCCTCGGTGGATGCCACGGCGACTAACGTGGGGGTGAAGATTTTAGAGCAGGGCGGTAACGCGGTGGATGCGGCGGTGGCGGTGGGCTTTGCGCTGGCGGTGACGCACCCGCAGGCGGGTAATATCGGCGGCGGTGGCTTTATGATGCTGCGCACCGCGGCCGGTAACACCACGGCCATCGATTTCCGCGAGATGGCACCGGTACGCGCCAGCCGCGATATGTTCCTCGGTGCCGACGGCAACGCCGACAGTAAAAAATCGCTGACCTCGCACCTGGCGTCCGGCGTGCCGGGCACGGTGGCCGGTTTTGCGCTGGCAAATAAAGAGTACGGTACGCTGCCGCTCAGCACCCTGATTAAACCGGCGCTGGAGCTGGCGCGTCAGGGTATCGTGGTCAATGATTCGCTGGCCGATGACCTTAATTTGTACGGTAAAGAGGTGCTGCTTAACCACCCAAACAGTAAGGCGATCTTCTTTAAAGCGGACGGTACGCCGTATCTGAAAGGCGAAACGCTGGTGCAGAAGCGGCTGGCGCACAGCCTGGAGCTGATTGCAAAGCAGGGGCCGGACGCATTCTATAAGGGTGAGATTGCCGATCAGATCGCTGCAGAGATGGCGGAGCACGGCGGGCTGATTAGCAAGACTGACCTGGCGAATTATCGCGCGGTAGAGCGTAAGCCGGTCAGCGGCACCTATCGCGGCTACGAGGTGTTCTCAATGCCGCCGCCGTCTTCCGGCGGTATCCATATTGTGCAGATCCTCAATATCCTGGAAAACTTTGATCTGGCGAAGATGGGCTTTGGCAGCGCCGATGCGATTCAGGTGATGGCCGAGGCGGAGAAGTACGCCTATGCCGACCGTTCCGAGTACCTTGGCGATCCGGAGTTTGTGAAGGTGCCGACCCAGGCGCTGACCAGCAAGGCCTACGCTAAGTCGCTGGCGCAGCAGATCGATCTGGCGAAGGCGCGGCCGTCGTCTGAGATCAAGCCGGGCAAGCTGGCACCTTATGAGAGTGACCAGACCACCCACTTCTCGGTGGTGGATAAGGACGGCAACGCGGTGGCGGTGACCTATACGCTGAACACCAACTTCGGCAGCGGTATTGTGGCGGGTGACAGCGGCATTCTGCTGAACAATCAGATGGACGATTTCTCCGCCAAGCCGGGCACGCCGAACGTTTACGGGCTGGTCGGTGGGGAAGCCAACGCGGTGCAGCCGCATAAGCGTCCGCTGTCGTCGATGTCACCGACGATTGTGGCTAAAGACGGTAAGACCTGGCTGGTGACCGGCAGCCCGGGCGGCAGCCGTATTATCACGACCGTGCTGCAGATGGTGGTGAACAGCGTCGATTTCGGGATGAACGTGGCGGAAGCGACCAGCGCGCCGCGCTTCCATCATCAGTGGCTGCCGGATCAGCTGCGCGTGGAGAAGGGTTTTAGTCCGGATACGCTGAAGCTGCTGGCGGAGAAGGGGCAGAATGTGAAGGTGCAGTCGGCGATGGGCAGCACCCAGAGCATTATGCTGGGGCCGGACGGCACGCGTTACGGTGCGTCTGACCCGCGTACGCCGGATGATTTGACGGCGGGGTACTGACTTTATCTTTGGAGCCGGGTCGCTTCGGGGCAGGTCGCTTCAGGTGCGGGTCGCTTCGGGGGCAGGTGCCCGGCTTATCGGGGTTATCCGGATCGCGGACACGCTATGAACACGTCCGTGTGCGCTCGGCGGCGCGCGTCCCTGCGCGCCGACGGTCCGCTAACCCGGATAACCCCGATTGCCCGTAATTTTCTGTGTTGCTGCCTTAAACCCCTCAAGACCTCATAACTCAGCATGCGCATGGTTTTTTCCAAAGCGATGCAATAGCTGGAAGGGGAGGTCGTTGGTGAACAGGTTCGCCGGGCGTTCTGTCGCCAACGGCCGACCCCACCCCAGGAGCCGCAGCGACCAAACCTCCGGACACGCAGTAACGCCATTTTCCGGCACCTTAGTCAGGGTTTAAACCGCGCCATATACAGGGCGTCCACCTGCTGGCCGTTGCGGATGGCGAAGCGGCGGGCGCGGCCTTCGGTTTCGAAGCCGAATTTTTCGTACAGGCGCACGGCGGCCGGGTTGTCGGCGAATACCGTTAGTTCAATGCGATCGACGCCCAGCCAGTTGTCGCACAGATCCAGTATCGCGCGCATCAGCGCGCTGGCGACGCCTTTACCGCGCTGCTGCACGTCCACGCCGAGGCCAAAGCTGGCCGAATGGCGGCGGCGGGCCGGGCCGTTAATGTAAACGGTGGCCTGGCCAGCTATCTTACCGTCAATGCAGGCGACCAGCATCTGCGTGCCGTCCGGGATTGCGGCGAGCTTTTCGCGCCATTTCATTAGAGAGGGATGAGGGAGCTGTAGCGTGTCGCTGTAGGTTTCTGGCTGGCCATAGAGCGCCTGCAGGGCTTCGGCATCTTCCGGGACCACGTGGCGAACGGTTATCTCACTCATTTTTCCTCTCCGTAGTTAATGAAATCCTCTTTAAAATCAGGGTTTTTAATTGACAGATCAAGCAAAAAAACTTCGGGAAAGGGCTTTACAGGTGCGAATGATAATGATTATTATTGTCATGCGTTTTCAGCAGGGCTCACGGTCCGGGCTGGAAAGCACGACATTGCTCACATTGCTTCCAGGATTTACTTAGCCAGCTCGGGTGCTGGCTTTTTTTTGCCTAAATCTCCCGCCACTCATTACTTACTGCCCACTGCCCACTGCCCACTGCCCACTGCCCACTGCCCACTGCCCACTGCCCACTGCCCACTGGCCACTGCTTACTGCTTACAGTTTGTACTTACTAATCCTTGCTCACTACGCCACTACGCCACTACGCCACTACGCCACCGCCCACCGCCAACCTTCCACCGTTCGCTATTTGCCATTTGCCGTTCAACACCTGGGATCCTCACACTCGCAGTTTTCCTGATGTGCCTGCTGAAACTTACTCGAATATTTTGAACAGAGGAGACAATTTTGTCCGCTATCAACGGCGGTGAATCAGGTTCAGACTAAGTCTAAACATTGAGGAGAACTGAATATGATTTTCTTACGCAAAGCACAAGATCGCGGTCACGCTAACCATGGCTGGCTGGACAGCTACCACACCTTTTCTTTCGCTAACTACTACGACGCCAACTTTATGGGCTTCTCGGCGCTGCGGGTGATTAACGAAGACGTGATCGACGCGGGCCAGGGCTTCGGCACCCATCCGCACAAAGACATGGAAATCCTGACCTACGTGCTTTCCGGCACCGTAGAGCACCAGGACAGCATGGGCAACAAGGAGCAGATCCCGGCGGGTGAGTTCCAGATTATGAGCGCCGGTACCGGCGTGCGTCACTCTGAGTACAACGCCAGCAAAGAGGTGCCGCTGCACCTGTACCAGATCTGGATCATTCCGGAGAAAACCGGCATCGAGCCGCGTTACGCGCAGCGCCGCTTCGACGACGTGCAGGGCCGCCAGCTGGTGCTGTCGCCGGACGCCCGTGACGGTTCGCTGAAGGTGTTCCAGGATATGACGCTGTCGCGCTGGGCGCTGAAAGCCGGTGAAGAGGGGCAGTTTGACGTGGCCGACACCCGCCGCATCTGGATCCAGGTGGTAAAAGGTGACGTTACCGTTAACGGTGAAAGCGCCGGTACCAGTGATGCCTTCGCCATCTGGGACGAAAAAACCGTGGCGATTACCGCCAGCAGCGATGCGGAAGTGTTGATCTTTGATCTGCCGCCGGTGTGATTATATGGCGTTAAATGGCGTGTCGGCCGGGTTATCGCAGTCAGACCGGCACGCCATCCGCCAGGATTATCCCGGGTATGGCCGCCATCCGTCAGGTCGGGAGGCGGGCCGCAACGTTAACTCCATCACACTTTGGGCGCGGTTTACCGCGCCCTTTCTCTTTTTGTAACGGTCTTTGATACACTCAGCGGCATATTTCCGTAACCGCCGTTGGGCCTGATGAAGAAAAAAAGACCGGTACTACAGGATGTTGCCGATCGCATCGGTATCACCAAAATGACCGTCAGCCGCTACCTGCGCAACCCCGATCAGGTCTCTGCCGCGCTGCGTGACAAGATCGCGGCGGCGCTGGACGAGCTGGGTTACATCCCTAACCGCGCGCCGGATATGCTCTCCAACGCCACCAGCCGGGCGATCGGCGTGCTGCTGCCCTCGCTGACCAACCAGGTGTTTGCCGACGTGCTGCGCGGCATCGAGACCGTTACCGATGCGGCGGGCTATCAGACCCTGCTGGGCCACTTCGGCTACAGCCCGGAGAAGGAGGAGCTGCAGCTGCGCTCGCTGCTGGGCTGGAACATCGATGGCCTGATCCTCACCGAACGCACCCACACCGCCGCCAGCCTGCGGATGATTGAAACCGCCGGTATCCCGGTGATCGAGATGATGGACTCGGTATCGCCGTGCCTGGATATGGCAGTGGGCTTTGATAACGTCGAGGCGGCACGGCAGATGACCCGGGCGATCCTCGATAAGGGCCACCGCCATCCGGTTTATCTCGGCGCGCGGCTGGACGAGCGCACGCTGCTGAAAGAACAGGGTTACCGGCAGGCGATGCACGATGCCGGGCTGGAGCCAATGACGGTGATGATGGAAGCGGCATCCTCGTTTTCGGCCGGGGCGATGCTGATGTGCGAGGCGCAGAAGCGTTATCCGCAGGTCGACAGCCTGTTCTGTACCAACGATGACCTGGCGGTCGGTGCGCTGTTCGAGTGCCAGCGTCAGGGGCTTAAGGTGCCAGAACAGATGGCGATCGCCGGCTTCCACGGCCACGATATCGCCCAGGCGATCAATCCGCCGCTGGCGACGGTGCAGACGCCGCGTGAGCGGATGGGGCAGGAGGCCGCCCGGCTGCTGCTGGCGCGTATTGCCGGCGAAGCCGTAAGTGATAAGCCTGTTGATATCGGCTTTACCATTTCAGCGGGTGGCAGTATCTGACCTGGAGTGGCTGACGAACCGGGCCGCCGGGACGGGATAAAGTAGGTTAACGTTCGGGCGGCGGCATATGAGCGGTAGCGGGTCGCGTTCCCCTCCCGCCGGAGTGGAATGAAGCCTGAGCTACGTGCTGCTGGATCAGGCTGGCAGACCAGGCCTGCAGCCCTACGTTCGGTCAGATTGTCCGGTCTGTGGCTGCTGACAGCGGCAAACCTCTAACAGACTGCCGGCTGCTTATGAGCGGTTTGCACCTGTCAGCACCCTAAGTTATCCCTTCGTGCCCCTTGCCGGTTAATTCTCTCCATTTTTTGAACCTCCTCACAATTACCAGCTTTTTACGCGCCAGCTGTTGCCATACTTCTTACACCACCAGACAATGTTACCGATAACAAGTTACCGATAACAAACCTAACTCTTCCACCTGTACCCGATAAACGGAGTGACTACCATGACAACAGCTTCCGTCGCCAATCACGTGTTTGTGCTGATGGGCGTCTCCGGCAGCGGCAAATCCGCCGTGGCCAACGCCGTCGCCCATGAGCTGAAAGCCGCCTTTCTTGACGGCGATTTTCTGCATCCGCGCGCCAATATCGAAAAGATGTCGCAGGGGCACCCGCTGAATGACGACGACCGTAAGCCGTGGCTGCAGGCGATTAACGATGCCGCTTTCGCCATGCAGCGCACCAACGACGTGTCGCTGATCGTCTGTTCGGCGCTGAAAAAGCACTACCGCGATATCCTGCGCGACGGCAACCAGAACCTCTCCTTTGTCTATCTGAAGGGCGATTTCGACACCATTGAGTCACGTCTGCGCGCGCGCAAAGGCCACTTCTTTAAGCCGCAGATGCTGGTCACCCAGTTCGCCACGCTGGAAGAGCCGGGCCGGGATGAGCAGGACGTGCTGGTCGTCGATATTAATCAGTCGCTGGAAGAGGTAATTGCCGCCACCCTGAAGACCATTGACGGCGCGATCAACAACAATAAGTAGGATGTAATGAGTACTGCAACACTGGTGTTAACGGCAGCAGGGTCGGTGTTACTGCTGCTGTTTTTAGTGATGAAAGCCCGCATGCACGCCTTTGTGGCGCTGATGCTGGTCTCGGTCGGAGCCGGCCTGTTCTCCGGCATGCCGCTGGATAAAATTGCCGACACCATGCAGAAAGGCATGGGCGGCACCCTCGGCTTCCTCGCCATTGTCGTTGCCCTGGGGGCGATGTTTGGCAAAATCCTGCATGAAACCGGCGCGGTGGATCAGATCGCCATCCGCATGCTGAAAACCTTTGGCGAAAGCCGCGCGCACTATGCGATGGGCATTGCCGGTCTGATCTGCGCGCTGCCGCTGTTTTTTGAAGTGGCGGTGGTGCTGCTGATCAGCATCGCCTTCGCCGTTGCCCGCCGCACCGGCGATAATCTGGTGAAGCTGGTGATCCCGCTATTTGCCGGCGTCGCGGCCGCGGCCGCGTTCCTGCTGCCCGGCCCGGCCCCGATGCTGCTGGCCTCGCAGATGCACGCCGACTTTGGCTGGATGATCCTGCTGGGGCTGTGCGCGGCCATTCCGGGCATGCTGATCGCCGGGCCGCTGTTCGGCCGCTTTATCAGCCGGCACGTGCAGTTCACGCCGCCGGAGGAGAGCGAACACCCGGAGTTTGACGAAAGCAAGCTGCCGTCATTTGGCTTCAGCCTGGCGCTGATCCTGTTCCCGCTGCTGCTGGTCGGGCTGAAAACCATCGGCGCGCGCTTTACCGAACCCGGTTCCCGCCTGTATGAGTGGCTGGAGTTTATCGGCCATCCGTTTACCGCCATTCTGCTGGCCTGCCTGGTGGCGATCTATGGCCTCGCGTACCGCCAGGGGATGGATAAAGAGCGGGTGATGCAGATTTGCGGCGCGGCGCTGCAGCCCGCCGGTATCATTCTGCTGGTGATCGGCGCAGGCGGCGTGTTTAAACAGGTGCTGGTCGACTCCGGCGTCGGCCCGGCGCTGGGCAATGCGCTGACCGGTGCCGGGATGCCGGTCGCGGTGGCCTGCTTTGTGCTGGCCGGAGCGATTCGCGTGATTCAGGGCTCGGCGGTCGTCGCCTGCCTGACCACCGTCGGGCTGATTATGCCGGTGATTGAGCCGCTGCATTACTCCGGCGCGCAGATGGCCGCGCTGTCGATCTGCATCGCCGGCGGCTCGATTATCATCAGCCACGTCAACGATGCCGGTTTCTGGCTGTTTGGCCGCTTTACCGGTGCTACCGAGGCGCAGACGCTGAAAACCTGGACGCTGATGGAGACCATTCTGGGCACCGTCGGCGCGGTGACCGGGATGATCGCCTTCGAACTGCTGTCATAACGCCCGGCCGATCGCTTCCGGGGCGGGGATCTCCTCCCGCTCCGGAGGACGTTTACATGCGCTTTCCTCGCAAAATCGCCGCTTTTTCTGCCCGTTATAAGCAACTCTGCTAAAAATATTCACCTAATCGATTTAATTCACTTGCCACTTTGGCTGCACATTGTAAGGTTTAGCCTGACTCTTTTTCTTCAACTCTTATCAGGCGTTTCTGTCGCAGTCAGGTAGCCTGAAGCAGGTGCAAAATGAAATCTGTTGGTTTAGTAGGTTGGCGTGGCATGGTGGGCTCGGTGCTGATGCAGCGCATGAGCGAAGAGCGCGATTTTGATGCGGTGCGCCCGGTATTTTTCTCCACCTCGCAGCATGGCCAGGCCGCGCCGGCGTTCGGCGGCCAGTCTGCCGGTACGCTGCAGGATGCGTTTGATATCGAGGCGCTCAAGGCGCTGGATATTATTATCACCTGCCAGGGCGGCGACTACACCAGCGACGTTTATCCTAAACTGCGCGCTGCCGGCTGGCAGGGCTACTGGATCGATGCCGCCTCTACGCTGCGCATGGAAGAGGATGCGATCATTATCCTCGATCCGGTCAACCATCAGGTGATTCAGGACGGACTGAACAACGGCATTAAAACCTTCGTTGGCGGTAACTGTACCGTCAGCCTGATGCTGATGTCACTGGGCGGCCTGTTTGCGAATAATCTGGTCGAGTGGGCGTCCGTTGCTACCTATCAGGCGGCCTCCGGCGGCGGCGCACGCCACATGCGTGAGCTGCTGGCGCAGATGGGCCAGCTGCACGGCCACGTGGCGGCGGAACTGAACAATCCGGCTTCTGCGATCCTCGACATCGAGCGTAAGGTCACTGAACTGAGCCGCGCGGGCGCGTTGCCGGTGGACAACTTTGGCGTGCCGCTGGCCGGCAGCCTGATCCCGTGGATCGACAAGCAGCTGGAAAACGGGCAGAGCCGTGAAGAGTGGAAGGGGCAGGCAGAAACGAACAAGATCCTGCGTCCTGCTGGCCTGATCCCGGTTGATGGCCTGTGCGTGCGCGTTGGTGCGCTGCGCTGCCACAGCCAGGCGTTTACCCTGAAGCTGAAAAAAGACGTGCCGCTGGCCGAGATCGAGCAGCTGCTGGCGTCTCATAACGACTGGGTGAAAGTGATCCCTAACGACCGTGAAATCACCATGCGTGAGCTGACGCCGGCTGCCGTAACCGGTACCCTGAGCACCCCGGTTGGCCGCCTGCGCAAGCTGAACATGGGGCCGGAGTATCTCTCGGCCTTTACCGTTGGCGATCAGCTGCTGTGGGGTGCCGCTGAACCGCTGCGCCGTATGCTGCGTTTACTGGTGGATTAATCCCAGGCTGCCTCCGCCTGCTGGCGGGGGCAGCGATCCTCAGTCATCCCGTTCGTTATGCCCCCGCTTTGCCTCTTCTCGCTCAGCCAGCGCAGTGTCTGACAGTCTGTCCTGTGTTCATCGACCGTCCACGCCGGTGTGGGTGCTGCCTGAAACATGAAATTTTTTCACAATTGAGTATTTTCCCGTCCATTTCGTTATTAATGGTATTCACCTTCCGGCAGCGCTGATACGGCCGTTGTAACGTTAATTTTTCGCTTTCGCCGCCACCCGACATGCTGTCGTCATAAAAAATGAGCATTTTTAACTGTGTACGCTGGCTGGCAGGCTACATACCATCAGCAAAGTGGACCAGTTTTTTACATTTTCGATGCAGGCTTTGCCGGTGGCCTGGCTATGCTTAACAGGCACTACCCCGGCCCGTATGGCACGGGATGAGACAGACAGCCGTTGCCGGGACCATCTGCCGGTTTGATTCCTTACTTTTTGATTTTCAATTGTTATGTCGCGTGCACTGGTGGTTTGTCACGGATCGTTGATTCCCCCTGCGCGCCTCAGGCTCAACGAAGAGCAGCATCTTGCCTGGATTGTTCAACGTTCAGGCCGATCGGCTGCCGAACATCACGGGAAGAAAGTATGTCAGAGCTAGTGGATCGTCGTGTTATTAACGCCTTACTCTCCGGTCACTTTGCTGACCCTTTTTCCCTGTTAGGCATGCACCAGACTGAACAGGGGCTGGAAGTGCGGGCACTGCTGCCGGATGCCAGTGAAGTGTGGGTGATCGAAACCCGTACCGGGCGTAAATGTGCCCAGCTGGAGTGCATTGACGGCCGCGGCTTTTTCAGTGCCGTGGTGCCGCGCCGTAAAAATCCTTTTCGTTATCAGCTGGCGGTCACCTGGCACGGCCAGCAGAATCTGATTGATGATGCCTACCGTTTCGGTCCGCTGCTGGCGGAAATGGACAGCTGGTTGCTGGCCGAAGGTACCCATCTGCGGCCGTATGAAACCCTCGGCGCACACGCCGACGTGATCGACGGGGTGATCGGCACCCGTTTTGCCGTCTGGGCACCGAACGCGCAGCGCGTGTCGGTGGTCGGCGAGTTCAACTACTGGGATGGCCGCCGCCATCCGATGCGACTGCGCCGCGAACAGGGGATCTGGGAGCTGTTTGTGCCCGCCGCCCGTCAGGGCCAGCTGTATAAGTTTGAAATCATCGATATTCACGGCCAGCTGAAGCTGAAAGCGGATCCTTATGCCTTTGAGGCGCAGATGCGCCCGCAGACCGCCTCGATGATCTGTGGCCTGCCGGAAAAAACCACCCTGTCGCCGGAGCGGCAGCGCGCCAACGGCTTTGACGCGCCGATCTCAATCTATGAGGTGCATCTCGGCTCCTGGCGGCGTCATACCGATGATAATTTCTGGCTCAGCTACAAAGAGCTGACCGAACAGCTGGTGCCTTACGCCCGTGACATGGGCTTTACCCACCTTGAACTGCTGCCGATTAACGAGCATCCGTTCGACGGCAGCTGGGGGTATCAGCCGCTGGGCCTCTACGCGCCGACCCGCCGCTTTGGTACCCGCGACGAATTCCGTGAATTTATCCGCTCGGCGCATAACGCCGGGCTGAACGTGCTGCTCGACTGGGTGCCGGGCCACTTCCCGTCGGACGACTTTGGTCTGGCGACGTTTGACGGCACCGCGCTGTATGAACACGGTAACCCGCAGGAGGGCTACCACCAGGACTGGAACACGCTGATCTATAACTACGGCCGCCGCGAGGTCAGCAACTTCCTCGCGGGCAACGCGCTGTACTGGATCGAGCGCTTCGGCATTGACGGTCTGCGCGTGGATGCGGTGGCGTCAATGATCTACCGCGACTACAGCCGCGCGGAGGGCGAGTGGGTGCCGAACTGGTACGGCGGGCGTGAGAATCTTGAAGCCATCTCCTTCCTGCGCTACACCAACCGCACGCTGGGGCAGGCCGCGCCGGGGTCAATCACCCTCGCCGAAGAGTCAACCGACTTCCCCGGCGTATCGCGACCGCAGGAGACCGGCGGGCTGGGGTTCTGGTTCAAATGGAACCTCGGCTGGATGCACGACACCCTCGACTACATGAAGCTCGACCCGATCTATCGCCGTCATCATCACCAGCTGATGACCTTTGGCATGCTCTACAACTACACCGAAAACTTCGTGCTGCCGCTGTCGCATGATGAGGTGGTGCACGGTAAGCGCTCGATCCTCGACCGCATGCCGGGGGACGCGTGGCAGAAGTTCGCTAACCTGCGCGCCTACTATGGCTGGATGTTTGGCTTCCCCGGCAAGAAGCTGCTGTTTATGGGCAATGAATTTGCTCAGGGGCGCGAGTGGAACCACGACAGCAGCCTCGACTGGCATCTGCTGGAGGGCGAGGATAACTGGCACAACGGCGTGCAGCGGCTGGTGCGCGACCTGAACCACACCTACCGGGCGCACCCGGCGCTGCACCAGCTCGACTTTGACCCGGCGGGCTTTGAGTGGCTGGTGGTGGATGACTTCGACAACTCGGTATTTGTCTTTGTACGCCGCGACCGCGACGGCAATGAGCTGATCGTGGCCAGCAACTTTACGCCGGTACCGCGCTACGACTATCGCTTCGGCGTTAACGGCGCGGGCAGCTGGCGCGAGGTGCTGAACACCGATTCCGGCCACTACCACGGCAGCAACAACGGCAATCTGGGCAGCATTCACACCGACGAGATTGGCAGCCATCAGCGCAGCCACTCGCTCAGCCTCACGCTGCCGCCGCTCTCCACGCTGTGGCTGGTGCGGGAGGCCTGACGCCATGATGCCGATTCGTCCGGGAGATCCGCAGCCGCTGGGTGCCAGCTATAACGGCAGAGGCGTCAACTTTACCCTGTTTTCTCAGCATGCTGAGCGCGTCGAGCTGTGCCTGTTTGATGAGCAGGGGATTGAGACGCGCGTGGATTTACCGGCACGAAGCGGCGATATCTGGCACGGTTTTATCCCGGCGCTGCGCCCCGGTCAGCGCTACGGATACCGCGTACACGGGCGCTGGGCACCGCAGCAGGGGCTGCGTTTTAACCCCGCGAAGCTGTTGCTGGACCCGGCCGCCCGCGCGGTGGAGGGGGAAGTCAGCGACGACCGACGCTTTTACAGCGGTGACGCGGCACCCGACCCGGCAGATACCGGCAGCATTGCGCCGAAAGGCGTGGTGCTGGCGGATGATTTTGACTGGGAAGATGACCAGCCGCCGCGGGTGCCCTGGGGCAGTACGGTGATTTTTGAAGCCCACGTGCGCGGCCTGACCCGGCTGCATCCGGACATCCCGGAGCCGCTGCGCGGCAGCTATGCGGCGCTGGGCCACCCGGTGATGATCGACTACTTCACCCGGCTGGGGATCACCACGCTGGAGCTGTTGCCGGTGGCCTGTTTTGCCAGCGAGCCGCGCCTGCTGCGCATGGGGCTGGATAACTACTGGGGCTACAACCCGCTGGCCTGCTCGGCTCTGCATCCCGGCTATGCCTCAGGGCCTGACGCCCGGCAGGAGTTTCAGCAGGCGGTGAAGGCGCTGCACGCGGCGGGGATCGAAGTGATCCTCGACGTGGTGTTTAACCATACCGCCGAGCTGGAACAGAGCGGGCCAACGCTTTCGCAGCGTGGCGTGGATAACGCCAGCTACTACTGGCTGGAGCCGGGTGGCGACAACAGCAACTGGACCGGGTGTGGCAATACGCTGAACCTCAGCCATCCGCAGGTGATGGCCTGGGCACTGGACTGCCTGCGCTACTGGGTGGAAGAGTGCCATATTGACGGCTTCCGCTTTGACCTGGGCACGGTGATGGGGCGCACGCCGGAGTATCGGCAGGATGCGCCGCTGTTTCAGGCGATCGCCGCCGATCCGCTGCTGTCACAGTGCAAGCTGATCGCCGAGCCCTGGGATATCGGCCCGGGGGGCTATCAGGTTGGTAACTTCCCGCCGCCGTTTGCCGAGTGGAACGACCATTTCCGTGATGCCGCGCGCCGTTACTGGCTGCACGGATCGCTGTCCAACGGCGAGTTCGCCCGCCGCTTTGCTGCCTCCAGCGATCTGTTCCAGCGTGACGGCCGTTTACCTTCCGCCAGCATCAATCTGGTCACTGCCCATGACGGTTTTACCCTGCGTGACCTGGTGAGCTTCAGTCGTAAGCATAATGAAGCAAACGGTGAGGACAACCGGGACGGCAGTGACAATAATTTCAGCCACAATCACGGTTTTGAAGGGCTGAATGCGCCATTACTGGTGGCAGAGCATCGCCGCCGCAGCGTGCATGCGCTGCTGACCACGCTGTTGCTGTCACAGGGAACGCCGATGCTGCTGGCCGGCGACGAGCGCGGCCACAGTCAGCACGGTAATAACAACGCCTACTGCCAGGATAACCCGCTGACCTGGTTTGACTGGCGCAGGCACGATAACGGTCTGTTTGCTTTTACCGCTGCGCTAATCCATCTGCGCCGCAGAATTCCGGCGCTGCAGCAGGACCGCTGGTGGCAACCCGGCGATGGCAATGTGGAGTGGCTGAACGACCAGGGGCAGCCGCTTGCGGATGAACAGTGGCAGCAGGGTGAACACCGCCTGCAGATCCGCCTTTCGCAACGCTGGCTGATAACGATCAATGCAACAGAATCGGTGTGTGACCAGGTACTGCCAGAAGGACGTTGGTATGCCATTCCTCCTTTTGCCGGGGAAGATAATCCCATCGTGTCAACGGTCTGGCATGGGGGCGCGCACGGCGTGTGTGTGTTCCATCATCAATCATAAAGGGAGTCAGACATGGTCAAATTAGAACGAAACGATCCGCTGATGCTGGCACGTCAACTGCCCACCCAGACGGTCGCGCTGATCCTTGCCGGGGGCCGCGGTACGCGGCTAAGAGATTTGACCGCCAAGCGCGCCAAGCCTGCCGTTCACTTTGGCGGCAAGTTCCGCATTATCGATTTCGCCCTCTCCAACTGCCTTAACTCCGGCATCCGGCGTATCGCGGTGATCACCCAGTACCAGTCGCATACCCTGGTGCAGCACATCCAGCGCGGCTGGTCGTTCCTCAACGAAGAGATGAACGAGTTTGTCGATCTGCTGCCCGCGCAGCAGCGGCTCTCCACCGATCACTGGTATCGCGGCACCGCCGATGCGGTGACGCAGAACCTCGACATCATCCGCCGCTACCGCGCGAAGTACATCGTGATACTGGCCGGCGATCACATTTACAAGATGGACTATTCGCGGATGCTGATCGACCACGTCGAGAGCAACGCCCGCTGCACCATTGCCTGCCTGCCGGTGCCGCTGGCCGAGGCCAGCGCCTTCGGCATTATGAAGGTGGACGAAAATAGTCGGGTGGTGGAATTCCTTGAAAAACCAGCCGATCCGCCGGCGATGCCGGACGACAGCAGCAAAGCGCTGGCCAGTATGGGTATCTATATTTTCGATGCCGACTATCTTTACAGCATGCTGGAAGAGGATCAGGGTCTGCCGGAGTCCGACCACGATTTCGGTAAGGACCTGCTGCCTAAAATTGTGGCCAGCGGCGATGCCGTCGCCCATTCGTTCGGCGTTTCCTGCGTACAAAACGGCGAGGCGACCGAACCCTACTGGCGCGATGTGGGCACGCTGGAGGCGTACTGGAAAGCCAATCTTGACCTGGCGTCCGTCACGCCGGAACTGGATATGTATGACCAGGCCTGGCCGATCCGCACCTATGTAGAGCCGCTGCCGCCGGCGAAGTTTGTTCAGGACCGCTCCGGCAGCCACGGTATGACCATGAATTCGCTGGTGTCCGGGGGCTGTATTATCTCCGGATCGGTGGTAGTGAACTCGGTGCTGTTCTCCCGCGTTCGCATTAACTCCTTCTGCAATATCGAGTCGTCGGTATTACTGCCGGACGTGGTGGTAGGACGTTCCTGCCGCCTGCGCCGCTGTGTGATTGACCGCGCCTGCGTACTGCCTGAAGGGACGGTGATCGGTGAGAATCCGGATGATGATGCCCGGCGCTTCCACCGATCGGATGAGGGGATTGTTCTGGTCACAAGGACCATGCTGGCGAAGCTTGGCTGGGTCTAGCTGAGTGGGAGATGCGGCACTTCCGGGGAGGGATGCCGCTTCAGCACGTTAAAGGAGCCGCGAATGCAGGTGTTACATGTCTGTTCAGAAATTTTCCCGCTGCTGAAAACCGGTGGGCTTGCTGATGTTGTTGGGGCATTACCGGCGGCGCAAATTGCAGAAGGTGTGGACACCCGGGTGCTGTTGCCGGCGTTTCCTGATTTGAAAAAAGGCATTCCGGGTGCGGAAGTGGTGGCAAAACTGCAAACCTTCGCCGGCCCGGTTGAGCTGCTGTTCGGTCACTTTGACGGCGTGGGCATCTATCTGATTGATGCGCCGGGCCTGTACGATCGCCCCGGCAGTCCGTATCACGATGAGTCGCAGTTTGCTTACACCGATAACTATTTACGCTTTGCGCTGCTCGGCTGGATGGGCTGTGAGATGGCCTGCGGGCTGGATACCTGGTGGCGTCCTGACGTGGTGCATGCGCACGACTGGCACGCCGGCTTGACCTGTGCTTACCTGGCGGCGCGCGGCCGTCCGGCGAAGTCGGTGTTTACGGTGCATAACCTGGCCTATCAGGGGCTGTTCCACGCGCATCATCTGGAACAGATCCAGCTGCCGCAGTCGTTTTTCAATATGCACGGGCTGGAGTTCTTCGGTCAGATATCTTACCTCAAGGCCGGGCTGTTTTATGCCGATCATATTACGGCGGTCAGCCCGACTTACGCGCGGGAGATCACCCTGCCGGAGTTCGGTTATGGCATGGAAACGCTGCTGAAACAGCGCATGCTGGAAGGGCGGCTGAGCGGCATTCTCAACGGCGTTGATCCGGCGATCTGGGATCCTGAGCATGATTTGCTGCTGACGGCGCGCTACAACCGTGATGTTCTGGACGCCAAAACGGAAAACAAACGCCAGCTGCAGATTACCATGGGGTTGACCGTCGATGAGAAAGCGCCGATCTTTGCCGTAGTCAGTCGCTTAACCACCCAGAAGGGCCTGGACCTGGTGCTTGAGGCGTTGCCGGGGCTGCTGGAGCAGGGCGGCCAGCTGGTGCTGCTGGGGGCCGGCGATGCGGTATTGCAGCAGGGCTTCCTTGCCGCCGCGGCCGAATATCCGGGCCAGGTGGGCGTGCAGATCGGCTATCACGAAGCCTTCTCGCACCGCATTATGGGCGGTGCCGACGTGATTATGGTGCCGAGCCGCTTTGAGCCCTGCGGGCTGACCCAGCTTTACGGCCTGAAATACGGCACGCTGCCGCTGGTGCGGCGCACCGGCGGGCTGGCGGATACGGTGAACGACAGTTCTCTGGAGAATCTGGCAGACGGCATCGCCAGCGGCTTTGTCTTTGAAGACAGTAATGCATGGTCATTACTGCGTGCAATTCGACGTGCTTTTGTCCTCTGGTCTCGTCCTTCGCTTTGGCGCTACGTGCAGCGCCAGGCAATGGGGATGGATTTTAGCTGGCAGGTAGCGGCTGTTGCCTACCGCGATCTCTATCAACGTTTGCTGTAACCAGACACTAGGAAACTGATATGAATGCACCTTTCTCCTACGCTTCCCCGACCGTCAGCGTTGATGCGCTGAAGCACTCTATCGCCTACAAGCTGATGTTTACCATCGGCAAAGACCCGTCGATCGCCAATAAACACGACTGGCTCAACGCGACCCTGCTGGCGGTACGTGACCGCATGGTGGAACGCTGGCTGCGCTCCAACCGTGCCCAGCTGTCGCAGGACGTGCGCCAGGTCTACTACCTGTCGATGGAGTTTCTGGTCGGGCGTACCCTGTCGAACGCGCTGCTGGCGATGGGCATTTATGACGATGCGCGTACGGCGCTGGAGGATATGGGCTTCGATCTGGAAGAGCTGATTGAGGAGGAGAGCGATCCGGGGCTGGGCAACGGCGGTTTAGGCCGTCTGGCGGCCTGTTTCCTCGACTCGCTGGCAACCTTAGGGCTGCCGGGCCGCGGCTACGGCATCCGCTACGACTACGGGATGTTTAAGCAGAACATTGTCGAAGGGCGGCAGGCGGAGTCACCCGATTACTGGCTGGAGTACGGTAATCCGTGGGAGTTTCAGCGTTTCAGCACCCGCTATAAAGTGCGTTTTGGCGGGCGGATCCAGCATGAGGGCAGCCGCGCGCGCTGGGTCGAGACCGAAGAGATCCTGGCGATGGCCTACGATCAGATCATTCCGGGCTTTGATACCGACGCCACCAACACGCTGCGGCTGTGGGGCGCGCAGGCCAGTAACGAGATCAACCTGGGTAAATTCAACCAGGGGGATTATTTTGCGGCAGTAGAAGACAAGAACCATTCGGAAAACGTCTCGCGCGTGCTCTACCCGGATGATTCCACCTACTCCGGCCGCGAGCTGCGTCTGCGTCAGGAGTATTTCCTCGTGTCGGCTACCGTGCAGGACATTTTGCACCGCCACTGGGTGATGCATGAGACGTTTGACAACCTTGCGGACCGGATAGCCATTCACCTGAACGATACCCACCCGGTGCTGGCGATCCCTGAGCTGATGCGCGTGCTGATCGATGACGCGAAGTTTGACTGGGAAGATGCCTTCGACGTTGCCTGTCAGGTGTTCTCGTACACCAACCATACGCTGATGCAGGAAGCGCTGGAGACCTGGCCGGTGGATATGATCGGCAAGATCCTGCCGCGCCATCTGCAGATCATTTTCGACATTAACGACCATTTCCTGAAGACCATTCAGGATCAGTACCCGAATGACTGGGAGCTGCTGTCGCGCATTTCGATCATCGACGAGAACAACGGTCGCCGGATCCGTATGGCCTGGCTGGCTGTGGTGGTCAGCCACAAGGTGAACGGCGTGTCTGAGCTGCACTCCAACCTGATGGTGCAGTCGCTGTTTGCGGATTTCGCGAAGCTGTTCCCTAACCGTTTCTGTAATAAAACCAACGGCGTAACGCCACGTCGCTGGCTGGCGCTGGCTAACCCGGCACTATCCGGCGTGCTGGATGAAGCGATTGGTCGCAACTGGCGTACCGACCTGAGTCAACTGGACGATCTGAAGCAGCATATCGACTTCCCTAATTTTATTGAACAGGTGAGCGAGGCGAAGCTGGTTAATAAGAAACGGCTGGCGCAGTTTATCGCGCAGAAGATGGATATCGTGGTCGATCCGCACGCGATGTTTGACGTGCAGATTAAACGTATTCACGAGTACAAGCGCCAGCTGTTAAACGTGCTGCACGTGATTACCCGCTATAACCGCATTAAGGCCGATCCGCAGGCTGACTGGGTGCCGCGCGTCAATATTTTCGCTGGTAAGGCCGCCTCGGCGTATTACATGGCTAAGCACATTATCCATTTGATTAACGACGTGGCGGCGGTGATTAACAGCGATCCGCAGGTGAAGAATAAGCTCAAGGTGGTGTTTATTCCCAACTACGGCGTGAGTCTGGCGCAGATCATTATTCCGGCCGCCGATTTGTCCGAGCAGATCTCGCTGGCGGGGACGGAAGCGTCGGGCACCAGTAATATGAAGTTTGCGCTGAACGGTGCGCTGACCATTGGTACGCTGGACGGGGCCAACGTGGAGATGCTGGAACACGTGGGCGAGGAGAATATCTTTATCTTCGGTAATACCACGCCGCAGGTGGAGGCGTTGCGTGCTGAGGGCTATAACTCGCACCCGTATTACGAGCAGGATGCGGAGCTGCATCTGGCGCTGACGCAGATCGCCACCGGGGCGTTCAGCCCGCAGGAGCCGGGGCGTTACCGTAATATTTTCGATTCTCTGGTCAATCTGGGCGATCATTATCAGCTGCTGGCGGATTACCGCAGTTATGTGGACGAGCAGGATAAGGTGGATAAGCTGTACCGCAATCAGGAGGAGTGGACGCGCCGGGCGGTGCACAACATCGCCAATATGGGTTACTTCTCTTCCGACCGTACGATCCAGGAGTATGCGGACGAGATCTGGGGGATTAAGCCGGTTAAGCTTTGAGTTCGGCGCTCTCGGGCCGGGTCGCTGCAGATGCAGTTGCCTGGCTTATCGGGGCTATCCGGAACGCGGACACGCTGTGAACACGTCCGTGTGCGCTCGGCGGCGCGCGTCCCTGCGCGCCGACGGTCCGCTTATCCGGATAGCCCCGATTGCCTGTAAGCAACTAAGTTGCTGTCAGTCATGTAATTTCGATGGCTACCTGACCTTGTTAGTGTATTGTTGCTGAAAGGCTTTTGGTATCCAGCAGGCTACTTTCATCCTCGAATCGTAGGCTGAGCATTTCAATCTTTTCAACCAGCACCCATAGCAGTACATCACGCATTATGGGCTGGGTGAGCTCAGTCATAGCGTAAGCCAATGCGCGGCATTGGTCGCAAAGTTCGGTGTTATCAAGGTTTGCTGTGTCTGATATGCCGTAATTCATTGGGCACCTCCCTGCGCAGGAAGGGAAAGAGAACTGGACTGATAGTGGGAGCGGAATAGCGGTTTCATTGCCATGATGGGAACCTCGTTAACTTAGCAATTATTCCACCACCGGAAACGCCACGTTCGCGGGTGGTGAGTTGAACAGAGTTGGCGTACCAGCAGTTAACATTACCGGCGCTTCTTAAGAAGCCTCCATTCAACCCACCATTGTCTGTATTACCGCAGTGCAATAATACATACGTAATGAGCCTGCGACAAAAAAGACGGCATTTTGCCTGTCGCTATTAACTGTTCAGGACGCCAATCCTGGTGCTGTTTTAAGCACCCCCTGACGCTACCCCTCGCTAACACGGAAGACAATCGCCTTTTTCACCTATGTTCAAATACTGGAAGCACGCCCGCAGGCAAATGAAAGAGGCAGTGCAAACAGGTCAAGTAAGCGGGGCGCATCATAGAAATTTAAGTGACACAGCAATACGAGCAGGCAGTAATATGACCGGCAGCAACGCGCTAGCCTAGGAGGGCACCGCTGGCACCGATCTGGCCGCTATATCCACGCAGCGACGCGATAAGCCTGAGAGGGGCACGGTATGGGGACAGGTTAGCCGGGCGTATGCTGCATGGATGCAGCATCCGAGCCCCCAGGGAAGGGTTTACGGCGACCCGGCGATCTGCCCCATACCGGGCACCGTTGGCACCGATCTGGCCGCCACATACACGCAGCGACGCATTAGCCTGGGATAGGCACCACTGGCATAGATCTGACAGCCACATTATGTGCCTCCGCCACAAAAGCAAAAGGGGCCATCAAGGCCCCTTAAATACCGCTTAGTCAGCTATCACGATGCCAGCGACAGCGCCGGAGTGACGTGCTGCGCCAGCCATTCGGTGACGCGGGCTTTCTGCTCGTCGTTCAGCCACATGCCCTCTTTAGTACGACGCCAGATCGCATCGTCAGTGGCGCGAACCCACTCACTGGCGACCAGATAACGCAGCTCCGCCTCGTAGAAGTGGTGACCAAACAGCTCGCCGAGATCGTCCAGGCTCTTTGCATCCTTCAGCAGCAGCTCGCTGTTGCTGCCGTAGGTACGGGCATAGTGACGCGCCATCGCTTCAGTAATGAACGGATAACGACGACGCAGGCTGGCGGCGTAATCCTCGCGGGTGCCGGCAATATTACCGCCCGGCAGCACGCAGGTTTTGGTCCAGGCCGCACCGATGTTCGGATAATACTTGCTCAGCTTCTCCATCGCGTGCTCGGCCAGCTTGCGGTAGGTGGTCAGCTTGCCGCCAAATACCGACAGCAGCGGGGCCTGGCCGGCGTCGTCGTGCACGTCCAGCGTGTAGTCGCGGGTGATCGCCTGCGGTGAATCGGACTCATCATCACACAGCGGACGCACGCCGGAGTAGGTCCAGACGATATCGTCCTTCGCCAGCGTTTTCTTAAAGTGGCTGTTGTAAACCTTCAGCAGATAGTCGATCTCGTTGTCGTCGATCTTCACGCTCTTCGGATCGCCTTTGTACTCGACGTCGGTGGTGCCGATGATCGAGAACTCATCCATCCACGGAATAACAAACACGATGCGGTTATCTTCGTTCTGCAGGATATAGGCCTGTTTCTCGTTGTGCGCGCGCGGCACCACGATATGGCTACCCTTGATCAGGCGAATTCCGTACGGCGACTTCAGCTTCAGGTTCTCGTCGAACAGCTGCTTAACCCACGGGCCGGCGGCGTTAACCAGGCCTTTTGCCTGCCAGGTGTGGATCTTACCGGTATCCACCTCTTCCGCTTCCACCGTCCACAGACCGTTTTCACGCCAGGCGCGGGTCACGCGGGTACGGGTACGCACCTCGCCGCCGCGCTTTTCGATCTCCTGGGCGTTCAGCACCACCAGGCGCGCATCGTCCACCCAGCAGTCGGAATATTCGAAACCGCGCATGATTTCAGGTTTAAGCACTGATTCTGCGCCAAAACGCAGGCTCTTACTGCCCGGCAGACTGGTGCGTTTGCCCAGATGATCGTACATAAACAGGCCAACGCGGATCATCCACGCCGGGCGCAGGTGCGGGCGGTGCGGCAGGCGGAAGCGCATCGGGAAAGCAATGTGCGGCGCCATCTTCAGCAGAACTTCACGCTCTGCCAGCGCTTCGCTGACCAGGCGGAATTCGTAGTGTTCCAGATAGCGCAGGCCACCGTGGATCAGTTTGGAGCTGGCAGACGAGGTGGCGCAGGCCAGATCCTGGGCCTCCAGCATCAGCACCGACAGCCCACGTCCTGCCGCGTCGGCTGCAATGCCTGCACCATTAATACCGCCGCCGATGACGATCAGGTCTTTGATTTCCACGCTATCTCCTCCGGTGTTCGGAATTGCTCAGTAATGTTCGTTTTCGAGCATTATACTCAGCGAAAACCAACATTGCCACCGCGTTAACCAGATAAAAACATTTATGCGTGATGCAGGTAACATATTTGCTAAGAGAAAAACCCGATAACCACTCCATTTATCGGGTTATTGTTCCCCGCAGCCAGGATACAATAAGCGCTATTTGACGTTATTTTTTGGCTTTTATGAGACCCCACCATGGAACAATTTGAGTGCATCGACGTGCAGCAGGCGCAACAGCAGCTGGCCGCTGGCAACGTACACCTGGTCGATATCCGCGATCCGCAAAGCTTTGCCGCCGGCCACGCCAGCGGGGCGTTTCATCTCACCAACGACTCGCTGCCGCAGTTTATTGCCCAGGCCGATCTCAGCCAGCCGGTGCTGGTGATGTGCTATCACGGCAACAGCAGCAAAGGTGCGGCGCAGTACCTGCTGAACCAGGGGTTTGCCGAGGCTTACAGCATTGACGGCGGCTTTGATGCCTGGCGCGCGGTGTTCCCGCAACAGGTTGAATCGGCTTAGGGCCACAGCTATGACAGCGTGCAGCCACACCGGCTGCTCTGGTTTGACCTGACAGGGAGCCCGCCCATCATGCGTATCACCCATTTTACCCACCTGCGCCTGGCGCAGGCCTTCGTTGACTACATGGCCACGCGGGGCATCACCCTGCGCATCGAGCACGACGGCGACTATCAGCTGTGGCTTGACGATGAGTCGCAGGTTGGCGTCGTCGAAAACGAACTTAACCAGTTCATCCGCGATCCCAACCACCCGCGCTATCAGGCGGCCAGCTGGCAGAGCGGCACCACCGACAGCGGTATCCGCTATCAGCACACGCCGTTACTGGCCGGGATGCGCGAACGCGCCGGGCCGCTGACGCTGGGGGTGGCCGCGGCCTGCGTGCTGGTGTTTATCCTGATGCAACTGTTCGGCGACGGCACGGTGATGGATCTGCTGTCGTGGCCGCAGCCGGACCAGCGGCTGGAGCTGTGGCGCTGGTTCAGCCACGCGCTGCTGCACTTCTCGCTGCTGCATATTTTGTTCAACCTGCTGTGGTGGTGGTATCTTGGCGGCATGGTTGAGAAGCGCCTCGGCAGCGGCAAGCTGTTCGTCATTATGCTGATTTCGGCGCTGCTCAGCGGCTGGATGCAGGCGAAATTCAGCGGCGTGCTGTTTGGCGGCCTCTCCGGCGTGGTTTATGCGCTGATGGGCTACACCTGGCTCAGAGGCGAGCGCGATCCGCATAGCGGCGTGTTCCTGCAGCGCGGGATGATGGCGTTTGCGGTGCTGTGGCTGCTGGTGGGCTGGTTCGGCTGGTTTGGCCTGTCGATTGCCAATGCGGCGCACGTGACCGGGCTGCTGGTCGGCGTGGCGATGGCCTTTGTGGATACCCGGCACGGTTCACAGAAAAAAAGATAACAGGGCGGCCTGGGCCGCAAGGAGTGAGTGTGAAGCAGACGCAACGCCATGATGCGATTATCGATCTGGTCCGCCATCAGGGATATGTCAGTACCGAGGAGCTGGTAGAGCATTTTGCCGTCAGCCCGCAGACCATTCGCCGCGACTTAAACGACCTGGCGGAGCAGAACAAGATCCAGCGCCACCACGGTGGCGCGGCGCTGCCCTCCAGCTCGGAAAATACCGCCTGGCAGGATCGTAAAATGATGTGGTCGGCGGAGAAGGCGCGTATCGCCGAGCGGGTAGCCAGTCAGATCCCGGACGGCGCCTCGCTGTTTATCGACATCGGCACCACGCCGGAAGCGGTAGCGCACGCGCTGATGAACCACAGCAACCTGCGCATCGTCACCAACAACCTTAACGTGGCGGTGCTGCTGATGGCGAAACCGGACTTCCGCCTGATCCTGGCGGGCGGCGAGGTGCGCACCCGCGACGGCGGCATTATGGGCGAAGCCACGCTCGACTATATCTCGCAGTTCCGCCTCGATTACGGCATTCTTGGCATCAGCGGCATCGACTACGACGGTTCGCTGCTCGACTTCGACTACCACGAAGTGCGCACCAAAAAGGCGATCATCGAGAACTCACGCTGCGTAATGCTGGTAGCCGACCACTCCAAGTTTGGCCGTAACGCGATGGTGAACCTCGGCAATATGAGCCTGATCGACTATCTGTTTACCGACCAGACGCCGCCGGAAGGGGTAATGAAAACCATCGAGAAGTACGAGGTGCATCTCGAACTCTGCTGAGCCGCCACCGTCTGTTTGCCTGGCAGACTTAATCTGCCAGGCAAATATTGCTTTATCCGTCCTGCGGCGCATCCTGCCTGACCTGTCTCACCCGTTCCCGCCCTGCATAAAAATCCTGAGCGTCTGACATCGTCCTGCACCCCACGCATGCTATGTTGGTTAACGACCTGTTTTGGTTTTTTTCTGCTCAAGGCATCACACGGTGAGCTTTTTCAGCTGTTGCCGTCTTAACTGTAAGTGTTCCGTTTTGTCCGCTTTGGCCTGCAACCATTTTGAGAGGGAAACGATGTCGCAACAGAAATTCAGCAAGACCCGCTTTGAAGCGGCGCTTACCCGCCAGTTTCAGCATCTGGGGTGCGCGTCCGCCGGGGAGATGACCCGCCATCAGTGGTGGCAGGCGGTCAGCGGCGCGCTGGCCGAACTGCTGGCCGCGCTGCCGGCGGTCAGCCCGGCGAAGGTGCAGCGGCACGTTAACTATATCTCAATGGAATTCCTGGTCGGCCGCCTGACCGGCAACAACCTGCTTAACCTCGGCTGGTACGACGGCGTGCGCGAGGCGCTGGCGGCGCACCATCTGGATCTCAGCGAGCTGCTGGAAGAGGAGGTTGACCCGGCGCTGGGCAACGGTGGCCTGGGCCGCCTGGCCGCCTGCTACCTGGACTCGATGGCCACCGTCGGCCAGCCCGCCACCGGCTACGGTCTCAACTACCAGTACGGCCTGTTTCGCCAGTCGTTTGCCGACGGTCAGCAGGTGGAAGCGCCGGATGACTGGCAGCGCGATCGCTACCCGTGGTTTCGCCACAACGCCGCGCTGGACGTAGAGGTCGCGCTGGGCGGTAAGGTGGTGAAAACCGACGGCGGCTGGCGCTGGCAGCCGGCCTTTACCCTGCGTGGCGAAGCCTGGGACCTGCCGGTCACCGGTTACCGCAACGGCGTGGTGCAGCCGCTGCGACTGTGGCAGGCCAGCCACGCGCATCCCTTTGACCTCACTCGCTTTAACGACGGTAAATTCCTCAAGGCCGAACGGCAGGGGATTGATGCCGCAAAGCTGACTAAGGTGCTCTACCCGAACGACAACCACCAGGAAGGCAAGCGCCTGCGGCTGATGCAGCAGTATTTCCAGTGCGCCTGCTCGGTGGCCGATATCCTGCGCCGCCACCATCTGGCCGGGCGCAGCATTCACCAGCTGGCGGAGTACGAGGTGATCCAGCTCAACGATACCCACCCGACCATCGCCATTCCGGAGCTGCTGCGGCTGCTGATCGATCGGCACCAGCTGGCGTGGGATGAGGCCTGGGCGATCGTCAGCAACACCTTCGCCTACACCAACCACACGCTGATGCCGGAAGCGCTGGAACGCTGGGATGAACGGCTGGTGCGCAGCCTGCTGCCGCGCCACTTCCAGCTGATTAAAGAGATCAACCGCCGCTTTAAGAAACAGGTGCAGCAGCAGTGGCCGGGCGATGACAGGGTGTGGGCGAAGCTGGCGGTGCTGCACGATAAGCAGGTGCGGATGGCCAACCTGTGCGTGGTCAGCGGCTTTGCGGTCAACGGCGTGGCGGCGCTGCACTCGCGGTTGGTGGTCAGCGATCTGTTCCCGGAGTACCACCAGCTGTGGCCGGAGAAGTTCCATAACGTCACCAACGGCATTACCCCGCGCCGCTGGCTGAAGCAGTGCAACCCGGCGCTGTCGCGCCTGATCGACGAGACGCTGCAGGTGGAGTGGGTCAATAATCTCGATGCGCTGAAGGGGCTGGAGGCGCACGCGGATGACCCGGTGTTCCGCGAACGCTACCGGCAGATCAAGCAGGACAACAAGCGGCGGCTGGCGGAGTACATACTGCAGCGTACCGGCATCGTGGTGAACCCGCAGGCGCTGTTTGACGTGCAGATCAAGCGGCTGCACGAGTACAAGCGTCAGCACCTTGGCCTGCTGCATATCCTGTCGCTGTATAAGCGGCTGCGCGATAACCCGGAGCTCGACGTGGTGCCGCGGGTCTGCGTGTTTGGTGCCAAGGCCGCGCCGGGTTACTACCTGGCGAAAAATATTATCTTTGCCATCAACAAGGTGGCGGAGAAGATTAACAACGATCCGCTGGTGGGGGACAAGCTGAAGGTGGTGTTTATCCCCGATTACCGCATCAGCGCCGCCGAGCTGATTATCCCGGCCGCCGACCTGTCGGAGCAGATCTCCACCGCCGGCTATGAGGCCTCCGGCACCGGCAATATGAAGCTGGCGCTGAACGGTGCGCTGACCATCGGCACGCTGGACGGGGCCAACGTTGAGATCGCCGAACAGGTGGGCGATGACAATATCTTTATCTTTGGCAACCGGGTGGAGGAGGTAAAGGCGCTGAAGGCCGGCGGTTATACCCCGCAGAAGCTGCGCAAAAAAGATAAGCATCTGGACGGGTTGCTGAAGGAGCTGGAGAAAGGCTTCTTCAGCAACGGTGATAAGCACGCCTTTGATCTGATGCTGCACAGCCTGGGCAAGGGTGGCGATCCGTGGCTGGTGCTGGCGGACTTTGCCAGCTACTGCGCGGCGCAGCAGCAGGTCGAGGCGCTGTATCGCGATGCGGAGGCGTGGACGCGGGCGGCAATCCTTAATACCACGCGCACCGGGCTATTCAGCTCTGACCGATCGGTGCGCGATTACCAGCAGCGCATCTGGCAGGCAAAACGCTAAGGAGCAGCAATGGACGCGAAAAAATTGCAGAAAGCGGCGCTGGCGGCGGGTATCGCGCCAACGTTTACCAACTCCCGCGGTAAGCCGCAGGAGGTCAGCGTGGAAACGCTTCACATGCTGCTGGCGGCGATGGCCGTGCCGGTGCGCAGCCGTGCGCCGCTGCCGCCCTGTAAGGTGTTACTCAGGCGGCGCAGCCAGCAGCTGCAGATCGGCGGCAAGGGTGACTGGCTGTGGCAGCTGCAGACCGAAAAGGGTAAAACCTTTCGCGGCAAGGTCAGCGGCGGTGAGGTACTGGACCTGCCGCAAAACCTGCCCACCGGCTATCACCAGCTGCTGCTCAGCCAGGACAAAAAACAGCATTCGTGCCGGCTGATTATTGCACCGAAGCGCTGTTACGAACCGGCGGCGCTGAAGCAGGGCCAGAAGTTGTGGGGAGCCTGCGTGCAGCTCTATACGCTGCGCTCCGAACAGAACTGGGGTATCGGCGATTTCAGCGATCTGCTGCTGCTGCTGGCCGGGATGGCGCAGCACGGCGGTGCCTTTGTCGGCCTTAACCCGATTCACTCGCTCTATCCGGCCCAGCCGGAGAACGCCAGCCCGTACAGCCCGTCGTCCCGCCGCTGGCTGAACGTGCTGTATATTGATGTGGCGGCAGTAGAGGATTTTAAGAGCAGTCCGCGCGCGCAGCGCTGGTGGCAGCAGAAAAACACGCAGCAGGCGCTGAACAAAGCCCGTGAAAGCGACCAGGTGGATTATGCGCGCGTCACCGCGCTGAAAATTCAGGGGTTGCGCCACGCCTGGCCGCAGTTTGGGCTGCGCGGCGCGGAAGATGCTCAGCGTGCGGATTTTGAGCGCTTTATTGCCGACGGTGGCGACAGCCTGCAGGCTCAGGCCGCCTACGATGCGCTGCAGGCGGAGATGGCAAAGCAGAACGCGGCTGGCTGGGGCTGGCAGGGCTGGCCTGCGGAGTATCAGCAGGCAGACAGCGAGGCGGTGCAGCAGTTTTGCCGCGGGCAGCAGGATGAAGTGCGCTTCTGGCTGTGGCTGCAGTGGCTGGCGCAGCGTCAGTTAGACGCCTGCTGGCAGCGTTGTACGGAACTGCAGCTGCCGATCGGGTTGTACCGCGACCTGGCAGTGGGCGTGGCGGAAGGGGGATCGGAGACCTGGTGCGATCGTGAACTCTACCGGCTGCAGGCGTCGATCGGCGCACCGCCCGATCCGCTCGGGCCGCAGGGGCAGAACTGGGGCCTGCCGCCGATGGATCCGCAGGTGCTGGCGGCGCGGGCGTATCAGCCGTTTATCGATCTGCTGCGCGCCAGTATGGCCAGCTGCGGCGCGCTGCGCATCGATCACGTGATGTCGCTGCTGAGGCTGTGGTGGATCCCCCACGGGGAAACGGCAGCATCCGGGGCTTACGTGCACTACCCGGTGGACGATCTGATGGCGATCCTCGCACTGGAGAGCGAGCGCCATCAGTGCATGGTGATCGGCGAAGATCTTGGTACCGTGCCGCCGGAGATCGTCGGCAAGCTGAAGCGCTTTGGCATTTACTCGTGGAAGGTGCTGTGGTTTGAACAGCAGGACGGCCAGCATTATCGTGCCCCGGGCGACTGGGCAGAGCAGGCAATGGCCACCCTGACCACCCACGATCTGCCGACCCTGAGGGGCTTCTGGAGCGCAGGTGACCTGGCGCTGGGCGAAAAGCTCGGTATCTACCCGGATAAAGCGGTGCTCAGCGAGCTGTACGCCGATCGCGCGGTGAAGAAGCAGGCGCTGCTTGATGCACTGCACCAGTACGGCTGTGTGCCGCAGCGCTTCGTTAAGCGGGCCGATAAGCTGGAGGTCAGCGCCGCCCTCAGTCAGGGGCTGCACGCGTTTGTCGCCAACACCCGCAGCCTGCTGCTGGGCCTGCAGCCGGAGGACTGGCTGCTGATGGCCGAACCGGTCAACGTGCCCGGCACCAGCAACGAATATCCTAACTGGCGGCGTAAGATGAGCCACACGCTTGAGGAGACTTTCGCCGATGCGGAAGTCAGGCGGCTGTTGAAAAAGGTGGATAAGCAGCGGCGACAATCTGAATCCTGAACGCCCGGTGCAGATACCGGCATTCCCGCCACGGGGAGGTGTGAACCTGTCAGGCGACAGGATCCTGTCGCCTTGACCTGAGGCGGGGTGAAGCAGGTGGCAGACCCGCAGGCTGAGCGATCGGCCCGCGTATCGGGTGAGTACCTGCGCCGGCCGGCGTGGGATAACGGGCGTTCACCGGGCTGATCTCCGCAGCCACCAAGGCGTGAGCTGTCCCGTTATCCCTTTCAGCCTGGCACTCAGCCGTTAAACGCCTTCAGCACCAGCGAACCGTTCACCCCGCCAAAGCCAAAGCCGTTGACCAGCGCGCTGCGTATCGGCATCTGCCGTGCTTCGTTCTGCACAATATTCAGCCCCTGCGCCCGCTCGTCCAGCCGGTCAATATTCAGCGACGGCGGCGCAATGCCTTCGCGTATCGCCAGCACCGAGAAGATCGCCCCCAGCGCCCCGGCGGCACCCAGCAGATGGCCGGTGGCCGATTTGGTGGAGGAGATCGCGGCGCGTGCACCGTCACCCAGTACCTGACGCAGCGCGTTGAGTTCGGCCACGTCGCCCACCGGGGTGGAGGTGGAGTGCGCGTTGACGTAGTCCAGTTCGGCGGCGGCGAGGCCCGCCTGCTGCAGCGCAAGGGTCATCGACCGCGCCGCGCCTTCACCGTCTTCCGGCCCGGCGGTGATGTGGTAAGCGTCAGAGGTGGTGCCGTAGCCGGCCACTTCCGCGAGGATGGTCGCGCCGCGCTGCTGCGCATGTTCCAGCGACTCCAGCACCAGCACGCCCGCGCCTTCGCTCATCACAAAGCCGTCGCGCCCGGCGTCAAACGGCCGCGAGGCCAGCGCCGGCCGATCGTTAAAGTCGGTGGAGAGCGCCCGTGCCGCCTGGAAGCCGCCGAGCGATACCGGGTTGACGCAGGATTCCGTACCGCCGGCCAGCGCCACGTCAGCTTCGCCGTAACGGATGACACGCATCGCGTCGCCGATGCTCTGAATGCTGGCGGCACAGGCGGATACCGGCGTGCCGAGCATTCCCTTCAGGCCGTATTTGATCGCCACCTGCGAAGCCGCCAGGTTGCCGATAAACGAGGGAATGGTAAACGGCGACAGCTTACGGCTGCCTTTCTCCGTTACTGTCTTCACCGCCTGGGTGATGGCGTGAAAGCCGCCGATGCCGGTGGCAATAATGGTGGCGGTACGCTGGCGCGCGGCTTCGGTCAGGTTGTGCAGCCCGGCCTGCTCCACCGCCTCGGCGGCGGCGGCCAGCGCCAGATGAATAAAGCGGTCGGACTTACGCTGCTCTTTCGGCGCAATTAACGCATCGAGATCCAGCCCGTGAACGTCTTCTGTGACCGACGGTACCAGGCCGCCCACGCGAATGGCGGTATCGCCGTGCACCGCTTCCGGCAACAGACGGATGCCGGATTTGCCGGCGATCAACCGCTGCCAGCTGGGGATAACGCCGTGAGCCAGCGGGCTGGTCAGCCCCATTCCGGTAATCACTACTCTTCTGCCAATAATCGTTGTCATAAGGACCTGTAAAGTAACGAAAGGAGTTTCAGTGTACACGTGTAAGCTGAAAGATCCAGTGACAATTCCAGGTCAGATCGCAGGCAAATAAAAAGGGCCAGACAGTGCTGGCCCTCTCGGCGGTGGCGTTCAGGTGGGCAAAACTGCCCTTCAGGATTAGTAGAACGAGTGCTCGCCGCGCTGGTGCTCGGTCAGATCGCGCACGCCCTTCAGCTCCGGGAAGGCCTGCAGCATCTCTTTTTCGATGCCTTCTTTCAGGGTCACGTCGACCATTGAACAGCCGTTACAGCCGCCGCCAAACTGCAGAATGGCCAGGCCTTCATCGGTGATCTCCATCAGCGAGACTTTACCGCCGTGGCTGGCCAGCTGCGGGTTGATCTGCGACTGCAGCAGGTATTCAACGCGCTCAACCAGCGGCGCATCTTCATTCACCTTGCGCATTTTGGCGTTCGGCGCCTTCAGCGTCAGCTGTGAACCGAGGTTATCGGTAACGAAGTCGATTTCCGCATCTTCCAGATAGGGTTTGCTCAGCTCGTCGATAAAGGCGGACAGGCGCTCGAACTTCAGCTCGGTGTCGGTGGCTTCTACCGCATCGGGTGGGCAGTAGGAGACGCCGCACTCGGCGGTTGGCGTACCCGGGTTAATCACGAATACGCGGATCTGGGTGCCATCTTCCTGCTTTGACAGCAATTTGGAGAAGTGCTCTTGTGCAGCATCGGTAATTACGATCATGGCGATTGCTCAATTGTTAAATAAATTCACTGGTTATAATACGCCCATCCCCACCCTGCTACAAGGTGCGGCACAGGCAGCCAGCCTGGATGCTGGCCGCGCCGTGCGCCAGCAGAATACGACTGATTTCGGCCACGGTGCTGCCGGTGGTGATTACGTCATCGATTAACAGGATATGACGCCCCTGTACCGCACTTTCAACCCTGAACGCGCCGCGCAGGTTACGCCTGCGTGCCAGCCGCCCGAGCCGGTGCTGAATGTTGCCGCCACGAACCCGGGTTACCCCGCGCGGATCGAAGCGGCACTGCAGCCAGTGGGCCAGCCTGGCCGCAATGTCATCTAACTGATTATAGCCGCGCTGCCAGGCGCGGTGATGGTAGAGCGGCACGCGGAGCAGCAGGTCCGGGCGCGGCAGGCCGTTTTCCCGCCGCCGCATCAGCCACTTTAGCAAAATTAACCGCGCCAGCATGTCCGCCTGTGCGGTGCCGCCGCTGAATTTTAGCCGGTTGACCAGCTGGCTGAGCGGCGGCTGCCAGGCCGTGACCGCGATCAGCTGCTGCCACGGCGGCGGTTTTTGCAGGCAGCGGCCGCACGGCTGCCGCGGGCGATGGCTGGCCAGCCCGCACTGCGGGCAGCAGGACGGCTGGCGCTGCAGCTGGCGCAGACAGACCGAGCAGATGCCGTGTCGGGCAAAGGCGAGGGGCATCTGGCATAGCCAGCAGCCTGCCGGCATTGGTAGCATAGCGATCTCCAAAGCAAAAACAGGACCCTAACCGATGATGCCGCTTTACTGGAAGACCATAGGCCATGGCGATCGCCATCTTGTGCTGCTGCACGGCTGGGGGCTGAACGCCGGCGTGTGGCATGACATCAGCGTGCGGCTCAGCGCACAGTTTACGCTGCACCTGGTGGACCTGCCCGGCTACGGCCGCAGCCAGGGTTTTGGCCCGTTAACGCTGCCGCAGATGGCGGACGCGCTGCTGGCACAGGCGCCCGCGCGGGCGGTGTGGCTCGGCTGGTCGCTGGGCGGGCTGGTGGCCAGCCAGCTGGCGCTGAGCCACCCGCATCGCGTGGCGGGGCTGATTACCGTGGCCTCATCGCCGTGCTTCAGCGCCGGCGACGGCTGGCCGGGGATCGGGCCCGCCACGCTCGGCCAGTTCCAGCAGCAGCTGAGCGAAGACTTCCAGCGCACCGTCGAGCGCTTTCTGGCGCTGCAAACCCTGGGGACCGAGAGCGCCCGTCAGGACGCTCGGCGGCTGAAAGAGGTGGTACTGGAACAGCCGGTGCCGTCGGTTGCCGTGCTCAACGGCGGGCTGGAGATCCTGCGCAGCATCGATCTGCGCGCGGCGATGAGCGGGCTGACGCTGCCGCAGCTGCGGCTGTACGGCGCGCTGGACGGGCTGGTGCCGCGGGCGATAGCGCCGCTGCTCGACGCGCTGTGGCCCGCCAGCCGCAGCCATCTCTTCAGTAAGGCGGCCCACGCGCCCTTTATTTCTCACCCCGATGCGTTCTGCGAGCAGGTTAGTGGATTCTGTAATCAGATAGATGTAATGGGCGTCAACTGAGAAAAAGCCATCCCATAAATTACGATAATAACGGTGCTGGCTGGCGCTTACGATATGACGGCCGATAATAGACAGCGTTGATGCGTTGATGCGTTGATGCGTTGATGCGTTGATGCGTTGATGCGTTGATGCGTAAACCTGATTCCGTTTGATTTCAGACCTAAGGAGAGGACATGATGAAACGTTTAATCGTTACCGCAGCACTGTTACTGAGCGGCGCAGCGGCCTTTAATGCCGTGGCGGCCGAAGAGATTTCCCGCGAGCAGGCGAAAGAGATGAACCTGCAGACGCTGGGCACCGTTGACACCACCAGCACCAGCTCGCCGATGGATGCCAAAGCCCGGCTGTCGAAAAAGGCCGACGAGAAGGGCGGGCGCTACTATGTGATTATCGCGGCCGACGAGCGTAACCGCACGCTGGCAATGGCGGAAGTGTACAAATAACTCTCTGACAGAACGGGCGCTGGCCCGTTCACCTTGTCAGCATTATGGTTTTCATACCGCCTGACCGCTTGAGCACGTCACGTGCCCTGCCGGCATACGTTGCTCATTACGCTTTACGCCTTCAGCCAGTAATATTCCCAGGGCGCCAGCAGCATCGGTAGCGTGCCGTCAATGCGACTCCCGCCCGCCACGTCCTGCCAGTCACGCTCTTCCGGTAACGGGTAGCTCACCGTTTCCGCACTCAGATTAAACACGCACAGCAGCCGCCCGGCCGCAGCCGCGCCGCCGCGCCACAGCACCAGCAGCCGTTCATCGGCCTCACACACCTGCAGCGGGCTGTCCGGGTGGAAGGCGGGCTGGCGCATCCGTGCCTGAATCAGGGCGCGCAGCGCGTGAAAGGTGCGATGGCGCAGCGAGCCATCGTCGGCCAGCGCCTGCTCAATCTCTGCGAGATCATACTTCTGGCGGTTAATCGCCCGCGCGTAGCCGGCGGCGGTCACCCCTTCGCGGTCGTTGCGCGAGCCGAGCAGGCTCTGAATATAGACGGCCGGCACGCCGGGGAAGGCCAGCAGCAGCGCGTGCGACAGCATAAAGCGCCGCAGCCGCCGATCGTCATCGTCCGCCTGCTGATTCAGTGCGTCCATCCAGGTGACGTTGACCTCATACGGGCTGGTGCTGCCGTCCGGGTTATTTTTCCACGACACCAGCGCGCCCTCGGCGGCCAGATCGCGCACCAGCGTGACGATCTCCTCTTCGGGCAGGATGCCGCGCAGCGGGTTGAGGCCGATGCCGTCGTGGGAGGCAAGAAAGTTAAAGAAGGTGGTCGGGCTGCTGCCGGGCGTCAGGGTGGCGGCCCACTTGCCCAGCACGGTCGATGAGCCGGTGTGGATGGCGTGCAGTACCAGCGGCGGCAGCGAGAACTGATAGACCATCTGTGCTTCGTCGTCGCCGTTGCCGAAGTAGCGGATATTGTCCTGATGCGGCACGTTGGTTTCGGTGACGATCGCCGTGCCGGGGGCCACCTCATCGGCGATAGCGCGAAACAGCTTCACCAGCAGATGAGTTTTCTCCAGGTGGATGCAGGTGGTGCCGGGGGTTTTCCACATATAGCCGACGGCGTCCAGCCGCACGTAGTCGGCCCCTTTCTGCAGGTAGTCGAGCAGCACGCCGGCCATCTTCAGCAATACCGCGCCGCTGGCAAAGTTCAGGTCGACCTGATCGCTGCTGAAGGTGGTCCACAGCAGGCGGGTTTCGCCGCTCTGCAGGGTAAACTGAGTCAGCAGCGGCGAGGTGCGCGGACGGATCACCGCGCTGAGATCGGCGTTCGGCGGCATGCTGATAAAGAAGTCGTCCCAGCCCGGCTCCTGGGCCAGGTAGTGCTTAAACCACGCGCCGTGCGCCGACATATGGTTGCAGACAAAATCGAACATCATCCGGGTATGGCGATGCAGTTCAGCAATATCCGCCCAGCCGCCGTAGGGCGGGTTAACCTGGTGGTAGTCGACAACTGAGAAGCCGTCGTCCGCCGACCAGGGATAGAACGGCAGCAGGTGCAGCAGCGTAAAGCTGTCCTGCAGGTGCTGCTGGCGGAAGCGGTTAAAGGTGCGCAGGGTTGGCACGCCCTCCTCGCGGAACTGATCGGCGTAGCTGATTAACACCACGTCCTGCTCGTCCCAGTGCGGCTTGCGCTGATGTTCGATACCTTCGCGGGCATCATTAATGGCTTTCAGCAGCTGCTGCCGATGGCTGACGGAGAGGGTGGTGCCGTAGATCTGGTCGAGCAGGGCGGTAATGCGTTGCATAGTCTGTGAACCGGCCTGAAGAGTGCGTAGGTTGATTTCACTGTAGTCTCTGGGGGAAAAATCGCCAATCTGGCAGAACAGAACAGAACAGAACAGAACAGAACAGAACAGAACAGAACAGGGGCGATAACGACCGCTCTGACCTGAAGCGTTGAATCACAGCGGTAAACGCACATCATGGATATGACAGATATCACTGTTCAGGCCGGCCATCGCGGCAAAGCAGCGGGGTAATTCAGCTGAGTGGCTGAGAAAAGTCAGCGGCAGCAGAGTGACAAGCGATAAGTGAGAAGTGATAAGGGCGGATCCTGCGATCCGCCCTTTCTGGCAGCGATCAGATAAGCGGTGATCTTACCTGAACGGGCTTAGCGTTTTTTCCCGAACGCTGCCGCCAGCGCGTCGCCCATCATGCTGTTACCGGCAGGCTGTGCCGCCGGGCGCGGCTTCGCGCCTCTGGCCGGACGGGCGTTATCACGGTTAGCCGGCGCGTTACCACCGCCGCGCCGCGCGTTGCCTTCGCCCGGCTGCTCGTCCAGACGCATGGTCAGCGCGATGCGCTTGCGCTGCAGATCGACCTCCATCACCTTGACCTTAACGATATCCCCGGCCTTCACGACTTTGTGCGGATCGTCGATGAATTTGTCAGAGAGCGACGAGATATGCACCAGGCCATCCTGATGCACGCCGATATCAACAAACGCACCGAAGTTGGTGACGTTGGTCACCGCGCCTTCCAGCACCATGCCCGGCAGCAGGTCGCTCATCTGTTCCACACCGTCGGCGAACTGCGCGGTTTTGAACTCAGGACGCGGGTCGCGGCCCGGTTTTTCCAGCTCTTTGATGATATCGCTGACCGTCGGCACGCCGAAGCGCTCGTCGGTAAAATCGACGGCTTTCAGGCCGCCCAGCGCCGCCGGGTTGCCCATCAGCGCGCTCAGCGCCTGCTCGGTGGCGGCCAGAATGCGCTCGACCACCGGATAGGCTTCCGGGTGGACGGTTGAGGCATCCAGCGGGTTATCACCCTGGTTAATGCGCAGGAAGCCGGCGCACTGCTCAAAGGCTTTCGGCCCGAGGCGGCCGACCTTCAGCAGCTGCTGACGGTTCTGAAAACGGCCGTTCTCGTCGCGCCAGCTGACGATATTCTGGGCGATCATTTTGCTCAGCCCCGCCACGCGGGTCAGCAGCGGCACCGAAGCGGTATTCAGATCGACGCCAACGCCGTTTACGCAGTCTTCCACCACCGCATCCAGCTTCTTCGCCAGCTGGCTCTGGCTGACGTCGTGCTGGTACTGGCCGACGCCGATCGATTTCGGGTCGATCTTCACCAGCTCGGAGAGCGGATCCTGCAGGCGGCGGGCGATGGAGACCGCACCGCGCAGCGAGACGTCGAGGTCCGGGAACTCCAGCGCCGCCAGCTCGGAGGCGGAGTAGACCGAGGCGCCGGCTTCGCTGACGATCACCTTCTGCCCCTTCACCGCCGGGAACTGTTTCTGCACGTCGAGGTAGAAGCGCTCAGTCTCGCGGGAGGCGGTGCCGTTACCGATCGCCACCAGCTCGACGTTGTGCTTCTGGCACAGCGCGGCGACGCTGGCGGCCGCTTTGGCGGTCTGGCCGGTGTGCGGATAGATGGTATCGGTAGCCACCAGCTTGCCGGTGGCGTCGACCACGGCCACTTTTACTCCGGTGCGCAGGCCCGGATCGAGGCCCATGGTGGCGCGCATCCCGGCCGGAGCGGCCATCAGCAGATCGTGCAGGTTGCGGGCGAAGACGTTGATCGCCTCATCTTCCGCGCGCTCGCGCACCGTCCCCATCAGTTCGGTTTCGAGGTGCAGCAGCACCTTGATGCGCCACGTCCAGCTGACCACCGCTTTACGCCAGGCGTCTGCCGGGGCGTTGTTCAGGCGCAGGTCAAGATGGCTGGTGATAATCTGCTCGCCGTGGCTTTCGCGCGGCGGTTCGTCAGAGTGCGGATCCGGGTTCAGCGCCAGCTGCAGCACCCCTTCATTGCGGCCGCGCAGCATCGCCAGCGCGCGGTGGGACGGCACGCTGGCCAGTGCTTCGTGATGGTCGAAGTAGTCGCGGAACTTGGCGCCTTCTTCCTCTTTACCGGCTACCACTTTCGCCACCAGGTGAGCGTTCTTCCACAGATAGTCGCGCACCTTCGCCAGCAGGCCGGCGTCTTCGGCAAAGCGCTCCATCAGGATATAGCGTGCGCCGTCGAGGGCGGCCTTCACGTCGGCTACGCCTTTGTCGGCGTCAACGTAGCCCGCCGCCAACTGCTCGGGGTCATGCTTTGGCTCGTGCCACAGCGTTTCCGCCAGCGGCTCCAGCCCGGCTTCAATGGCAATCTGCCCGCGGGTGCGGCGCTTCTGCTTGTAGGGCAGGTAGAGGTCTTCCAGCTCGGTTTTGCTCAGCGTGCCGTTGATGGCCGCGGCCAGCTCGTCGGTCAGCTTGCCCTGATCGGCAATGGATTTCAGAATCGACTGGCGGCGATCGTTCAGCTCGCGCAGGTAGCTAAGGCGCGTTTCCAGCTGGCGCAGCTGGGTATCATCCAGCCCACCGGTCACTTCCTTACGATAGCGTGCGATAAACGGCACGGTATTCCCTTCATCCAGCAGGCGAACAGCGGCGTCGACCTGTTCTGCCCGCGCCTGCAGTTCCTGCGCAATAATGCGGCTCAGTGATTCATTCATCATGATGTTCTTTTATGGCTTAACAAACAGGGCATCAGTTATACGGATTACAGCGCGGTATTTCCAGCGGCGGGGGTGTTGGATGCGGCACGGCGCGCGTGCTTTAAGAATCTTTAACCCGGCAGCGTGCATTGACGGGAAATTTCTTTCCTGTGCTGCCGGGTCTCTGCAGTGTGTTTCAGCACGCTTTACGCAGGTTTGCTATAGGTGATCTCATTGACATACCACAGCGCCTCACCCAGCGGCGTATGCACGGTAGCGGCATCGCCGACCTCTTTCTTCAGCAGCGCGCGCGCCATCGGTGAATCGATGGAGATATAGTCGTTGCGGCCGAAGATCTCGTCGTAGCCGACGATGCGGAAGCGCTTGATCTCGCCGTCGTCGTTCTCCACCTCTACCCAGGCACCGAAGAACACCTTGCCGTCCTGCTGCGGCGAGTAGTCAACGATGCGCAGCTGCTCGAGGCATTTGGTCAGGTAGCGCACCCGGCGGTCGATTTCGCGCAGGCGCTTTTTGTTGTACTGGTAGTCGGCGTTTTCGCTGCGGTCGCCGAGGCTGGCGGCCCAGGTGACTTTTTTGGTCACGTCCGGGCGCTCCTCGCGCCACAGAAAATCCAGCTCCTGCTTCAGCAGGTCGTAGCCTTCACGGGTGATCAGTTTGGTTTTCATGGTTAAGCCGGGGTTGCCTCGGGTAAGGCGCTATTCTGTGATGAAGGGGGGCGGGATGCAAATGACGTAATAGACCGTGCGGTAGGGCGCTGTCAGAAGTGTGCTTACTCTCTGTTTGTGATGGCGAATTCATCCTCTTTGCCCCTTGTCAGGGTGCGCTTGTGAGGGAGGATCGCAAGATAAACCCCTGTTTAATATGCTTTGTAACAATTTCGGCTACAATATAAACCATTATTGACTGTTACATTCAGGCATCTTTTTTAAAAATACCAGCACGGGCAATAGCGCCTTTGGGAGTAACGAAATGCAAGAAAACTACAAAATTCTGGTCGTGGATGACGATATGCGCCTGCGTGCGCTGCTGGAACGTTATCTGACCGAACAGGGCTTCCAGGTGCGCAGCGTCGCCAATGCCGAACAGATGGACCGCCTGCTGACCCGTGAGTCCTTCCACCTGATGGTGCTGGACCTGATGTTACCGGGCGAAGACGGCCTGTCGATCTGCCGCCGTCTGCGCAGCCAGAGCAACCCGATGCCGATCATTATGGTTACGGCGAAAGGGGAAGAAGTTGACCGTATCGTCGGCCTGGAGATCGGTGCCGATGACTACATTCCTAAACCGTTTAACCCGCGTGAGCTGCTGGCCCGTATCCGCGCCGTGCTGCGCCGCCAGGCCAACGAGCTGCCGGGCGCGCCGTCGCAGGAAGAGGCGGTGATCGCCTTCGGCAAGTTTAAGCTGAACCTCGGCACCCGCGAGATGTTCCGTGAAGACGAACCGATGCCGCTGACCAGCGGTGAATTTGCGGTACTGAAGGCGCTGGTCAGCCACCCGCGCGAGCCGCTGTCGCGCGATAAGCTGATGAACCTGGCGCGCGGCCGCGAATACAGCGCCATGGAACGTTCTATCGACGTACAGATCTCCCGCCTGCGCCGCATGGTGGAAGAGGACCCGGCGCACCCGCGCTATATTCAGACCGTCTGGGGCCTGGGCTACGTGTTTGTACCGGACGGCAGTAAAGCATGAGGCGATTCCGCTTCTCTCCCCGCAGTTCATTTGCCCGTACGCTGCTGCTGATCGTGACCCTGCTGTTTGTCAGCCTGGTCACGACCTACCTGGTGGTGCTGAACTTTGCCATTCTGCCCAGCCTGCAGCAGTTCAATAAAGTGCTGGCCTATGAGGTGCGGATGCTGATGACCGATCGGCTGCAGCTGGAAGATGGCACGCAGCTGGAGGTGCCACCGGCCTTCCGCCGTGAGATCTATCGCGAGCTGGGCATTTCGCTGTATACCAATGCGGCGGCGGAAGAGAGCGGACTGCGCTGGGCGCAACACTATGAGTTTCTCAGCCAGCAGATGGCGCAGCAGCTGGGCGGGCCGACCGATGTGCGGGTTGAAGTAAATAAAAACTCGCCGGTGGTGTGGCTGAAAACCTGGCTGTCGCCGGATATCTGGGTGAGGGTACCCTTAACGGAGATCCACCAGGGCGACTTCTCGCCGCTGTTCCGCTATACGCTGGCGATTATGCTGCTGGCGATCGGCGGTGCCTGGCTGTTTATCCGCATCCAGAACCGACCCTTAGTGGAACTGGAGCACGCGGCGGTGCAGGTGGGGAAAGGCATTATTCCGCCGCCGCTGCGCGAGTACGGCGCGTCGGAGGTGCGATCGGTAACCCGCGCATTTAATCAGATGGCCTCCGGCGTGAAGCAGCTGGCCGACGATCGCACGCTGCTGATGGCCGGGGTCAGCCACGATCTGCGCACGCCGCTGACGCGCATTCGCCTGGCGACAGAGATGATGTCCGGGCAGGACGGCTATCTGGCCGAGTCGATCAACAAAGATATCGAAGAGTGCAACGCGATTATCGAGCAGTTTATCGACTACCTGCGCACCGGCCAGGAGATGCAGTTTGAGGTCGCCGATCTGAACGGGGTACTGGGCGAGGTCGTGGCGGCCGAAAGCGGCTATGAACGCGAGATCGAAAGCGCGGTGATGCCGTCGGAACTGATGCTGGATATTAACCCGCTGGCAATCAAGCGCGCTGCGGCCAATATGGTGGTGAACGCTGCGCGCTACGGCAACGGCTGGATCAAGGTGAGTTCGGGGCGTGAGTTGCAGCGGGCGTGGTTCCAGGTGGAGGATGATGGTCCGGGCATTGAGCCGGATCAGCTCAAGCATCTGTTCCAGCCGTTTGTACGCGGTGACAGCGCGCGCAGCACCAGCGGTACCGGCCTTGGTCTCGCTATCGTGCAGCGTATTATCGACGCCCACCAGGGCACGCTGGAGATTGGACGCAGCGACAGGGGCGGCCTGAAAATCCGTGCCTGGCTGCCGCTGCCGCCGGTGAATACCCTGCCGGGCACGCCGGCACCCTGACTGACCGCCTGACCGCCTGACCGCGGTCACAAACGTCCTCAGAGTTTCGGGCCCGCCTTCACCAGCGCGGCACCCGCTGCGGTATCGGTAAATTTTTCAAAGTTGGCGATAAAGCGCTGCGCCAGATCCTGCGCCTTCGTTTGCCACTCCGACCCGTTAGCGTAGCTGTTACGCGGATCCAGCAGCTGACCGTCTACGCCGCTGACCTGCAGTGGCATCGCCAGGTTAAACACCGGCAGCGTTACCGTCTCCGCCTCGTTAAGTTCGCCGCTGAGAATGGCGTTGATGATGTTGCGGGTATCCTGCAGCGAAAACCGTTTACCGCTGCCGTTCCAGCCGGTATTCACCAGCCACGCCTGCGCGCCGGCGGCCTGCATACGTTTTACCAGCACCTCGGCGTACTGCGTCGGGTGCAGGGTGAGGAACGCCGCGCCAAAGCAGGCGGAGAAGGTTGGCGTCGGTTCGGTGACGCCGCGCTCGGTGCCGGCCAGCTTGGCGGTAAAGCCGGACAGAAAGTGGTACTGCGTTTGTGCCGGGGTCAGCCGTGACACCGGCGGCAGCACGCCAAAGGCGTCAGCGGTGAGGAAGATCACGGTTTTCGCGTGACCCGCTTTCGAGACCGGCTTAACGATATTTTCAATATGATTAATCGGGTAAGAAACCCGGGTATTTTCGGTCCTGCTGCCGTCGGCGTAATCCACCGAGCCGTCCGCGCGCACCACTACGTTCTCCAGCAGCGCGTCGCGGCGTATGGCGTGATAAATCTCCGGCTCGGCCTGTGCGGAGAGGTTAATGGTTTTAGCGTAGCAGCCGCCTTCAAAGTTAAACACGCCGTCGTTATCCCAGCCGTGCTCGTCATCGCCAATCAGCTGGCGCTGCGGATCGGTCGAGAGGGTGGTCTTGCCGGTCCCTGAAAGCCCGAAGAATATCGCCACGTCGCCCTGTTTCCCCACGTTGGCCGAGCAGTGCATGGATGCGATCCCCTTCAACGGCAGCAGGGTGTTCATGATCGAGAACAGGCCCTTCTTCATTTCGCCGCCGTACCAGCTGCCGCCGATCAGCTGCATACGCTCGGTCAGGTTAAACGCGACAAAATTTTCCGAGTTCAGCCCCTGCTCCTGCCAGTGCGGATTGGTACATTTTGCGCCGTTCATCACCACGAAGTCCGGGGTAAAACAGGAGAGCGACGCGTCGTCCGGCCGGATAAACATGTTCTTGACGAAGTGCGCCTGCCAGGCAACCTCGGTAATAAAACGCACGCACAGGCGGGTATCCGGGTTAGCGCCGCACCAGGCGTCGACCACAAACAGCCGCTTGCCGGAGAGCTGGCGGCTAACCAGCTCCTTCAGCGCATGCCAGGTCTCCGGCGTCAGCGGCTGGTTATCATTTTTACCGGTGCCCTGGTCGCTCCACCACAGCATGTCGCGGGTGGTCTCGTCACGCACCAGATACTTATCTTTTGGCGAACGGCCGGTAAAGACGCCGGTATCGACGGCAACGGCCCCGGAGTCGGTCACCGTACCGCGCTCGTAACCGGTCAGCCCGGGGCGGGTCTCTTCCTTAAACAGCAGGTCGTAATCGGGGTTATGGATTACCTCAGTCGTGGCGGTAATACCATAAGTAGCAAGCTCCCCGGAAGTCAGGCTGTATACGCTCATAACGGCTCCTTTGGTGGTGTGCTGCAACAACATAAATGGCGTGTTTCTGGATGAATAGCGATTAAATCCGCAGGTTTCGGTCAGGGCAGGATAAAAATCGGCTGGAGAGATCGCGCGCAGTGTACACCTGCTACGAGTAAGGGAAAGGGGTAAAAGGTAAAAGTGAGAGGCCGTACGTTATTCGTCCGTTCGGATTGCAGGATGCCGCAGGAGTCGTGTCAGAAGATGCGGTATTGCGGCGACTCAGGGGAATATGAGCCACTTCCCGGCGCGAGCGGGGCACCTGAACAGCACGACTGCGCAGGAGAAAACAGGGAAAGCCCGGTTGGTAAAATGATTCAGGCCATCGGGGAGTCTGGCAGGATAGAAATAGACCGCCGCTGAAGTCGCCACTACCGGGCCCTCAGTTGAGGGCCCGGTAGTGGCGCGGGCGCAATGCCGCTATAAATCAGTGAACCTGTTGGTCCGCTGCCGCCGACCCGCTGCGGATGGCCGCAATATCCACCGCGTCGAAAACATAGTGGCTGCCGCAGTAGTCACAGTGCATATCAATATTGCCATCTTCCGCCAGGATCTCGTCGACTTCGTGCTGCGGCAGGGTGCTCAGTACATCGGCGCAGCGCTCGCGCGAGCAGGTGCACTTAAAGCAAACCGGCTGCGGATCGTACACCGTCACCTCTTCCTGATGGTAGAGACGCCACAGGACTTCGGTGGCCGGCAGGCCGAGCAGCTCTTCGGTTTTCAGGGTTTCGGTCAGGGTGGCGAGGTGGCTGAAATCGTCCATCTGGCTGTCCTGGGCCGGCAGCACCTGCAGCAGTACGCCGCCCGCGCCCGGCTGGCCGTCGGCCTCACCGGTGTGGATAAACAGCCGGGTTGGCAGCTGCTCGGAGCGCATAAAGTAATCTTCCAGACAGGCGGCCAGCGTGTCGCCTTCCAGACCGACTACGCCCTGATAGCGCTCACCCTCTTTCGGCGAAATGGTGATGATCAGGTAGCCGTTGCCGACCAGCTGTTTCAGGCTGCTGCCGTCGGCGATCTCGCCCTGCACGCGCGCCACGCCGCGCATCTCCTGCTGATTGTTACCGTTAATTACCGCCAGATTCAGCGGGCCGTCACCCTGCAGCTGTACGGTGATATCACCGTCAAACTTCAGCGTGGCGGTCAGCAGGCTGGTGGCCACCAGCAGCTCACCGAGGATCTGCTGCACCGGTTGCGGGTAGTCGTGCCCGGCGGTGATTTCGCGCCAGGTCTGGGAAACGTTGACCAGTTCGCCGCGCACGGCGTGGTTTTCAAACAGGTAACGGTGCATCTGATCTTGCTGGGACATAGCTTATTCTCTCGTTGTGGCGGGCCGGGGTTACTCAGCACCCTCGCCGGAATTTTTAAATTTCATCAGGTCGCGACGCTCTTTTTTATCCGGGCGGCGGTCGGGGTGCGGCATGCTCAGCGCATTCAGCTTACGCGCCAGCGCCACCTTTTCGCGCTTCTCAATGCTCTGCGCGGTTTCCAGGTAGAGCAGCTGGGCGTCGCCAGCCGGGCCGCGTTTGTCGCTGACGGCCTGGATCACTACCGTGCGCTCGTCGTTTCCCTGACGCAGCGTCAGTTCGGCACCGCTCTCTACCAGTTTGCTCGGCTTACCGCGCTGGCCGTTATAGTGAACCTTGCCGCCCTCGATCATTTCGCGGGCGATGGCGCGGGTTTTATAGAAGCGCGCCGCCCACAGCCATTTATCAAGACGGACCCCGTCAGTGGGTTTTTCTTTCATCGTGGCTCCTTGGGAATACCCCTATATGTGGGCACCCTGGGTGCTTTCAAGTCAGCGAAGGGATCGCCGCAGGAGGTATCGGGTCGGTGAAGTCAGATTAGACTTAAAAATAGCACAAACTGTACAGGGCCTGTCACGGGCGGATGGCCTTGATATCGCCCAGCGAGTGGCTGAAGCACTTATCGTAGTACTGCTGGATAGCCAGCAGGCGTTGACGATTGCGCTGAATACGCAGCAGGGCCAGCAGCGTGTTGAGGATAAAACCTGTCAGCAGCACCAGCAACAGCAGGCTGGTGCCCAGATAACGCCACAGAGTCGTGACGTCGGGTTCGCTGTGCAGCACCACGTGTCGGGTGCCGTTGGCATCGGTGGTGATACCGGTGACGATGCCGGAAACGTTGAAAGGCGTATGCAGCATCATGCCGGCCAGCCGCTGCAGCGCCGGCCACTGGTCCGGCGCGTTGTAGTCAAACAGTGATACCGGCGGGGCTGGCTGGCTGACCAGCTGACGACCTTCGTCGCTGATCAGCAAAAAACCGCCCGGCGGCGGGCTGTTCAGCGCCTCGGCAGCCCGGCGCGTTTCGCGATAGAAGAAGGTGGCGGTGGCGGTGTTGACCAGATTTTCCAGTGCGTCGGCGCTGACCGGACGCAGAATCACGTTAGTGCCGTTCAGCGCCCCGGAGTCCGCGCGGCGTACCAGCGTCGGCCAGTCTTTGGCGCTGCCGAGGTTGACCAGCGCGTTTTTCAGCCGGACGCAATCCTGCTCCTGGCTGCACAGCGCCTGAGTTTTCTGCACAATATCCGAAAAGTCATCCAGCAGGATCATCCCGGCCTTCTGAATGGCGCTGGCCAGCTGCGGGTTCAGCTTGGCATCGCCGCCGGTTTGCGGGTGCAGCTGCTGGCTGATGGCGTCCACCAGTGCGGTGGCCTTATCGATCACTTCTGACTGCGGCAGCGGCAGCGGCACGGCGTTATTCCAGTACACCGCAGAACAGTCGAACGGCATAAACGCGTAGTTTCGGTTGCCCTGATAAATGGCCGGTACTGAACACATCCCGGTACCTTTTACCCGCAGGCTGTCGCCGACGCGCAGGTGGGCTTTTTCCAGCTCGCTGACCTGGCTGACCTGCAGGCTTTCGGTGCCCTTAATCCACGCCAGGCTGATTTTCCACGGCATGCTGAGGGGAACCCAGCTCATCAGCAGCGCCAGCACCAGCAGGCAACCGGCCGCCAGCACCACGTTTTTGCGCCAGCGCTGCAGGGGAAAATTACGCACTTCATCCTGCAGCGACAGGAAGCGCCCCTGGCGCACTACGTGGCGGCTGAGGTAGAGATCGATTTCTGTGGTCTGGCCGAGATCCTGGGTGACGTAGTTCTGCCAGTGCGGCGGATAGATCAGATCGATGATGCCCAGCGAGATCGAACTGGCCTGGCCCTGGTTCGATTCACCAAACAGCCCCCAGCGTTTCGGCGTGCCGCGCAGGCAGTGGATATCACGCAGTGCCTTGCTGGCGGGCGGGCGATAGAGGAACCAGCAGCTGACCAGCACCATGCTGACGCCGGCCAGCACCAGCCACGGCATTAGCACCAGCGGTCCGGTCAGGGCAACGAAGAACAGCAGCAGGGCCACGCCGATCACCAGCGCCTCACGCGTGCCGTCCGGGCGGTTCAGCGCGTACTCTTCCGCACTCTCTTTACGCACGCGCAGCAGCTCAACGTTTTCCCTCTCTTCCTGGCGGATTGAGGCGTTTTGTCCGCTGACGCGCAGGGCGCTGCTGAGCACCGGGGGCTCCCAGCGGTATTCGTCAAGCGTATGGCCGTTCAGGGAGATAACTAATGGCACGCTTTGCGTTTTAATCAGCTCGACGAAGTTCTCTTCGGCAATGAACTGCTCCCACTGCGCGGGCAGATGCACCTCAACTTCATCAAGGTAGTAGCGCCACTTATGCGGTTCGTCGGTCGACAGACCGTAGCGGGTGATGGCCCGAGTGACCGGGTAAACGTTGTTGCTTTGTGACGTTAGGGCGAGCTGCTGCGGCGAGCTGCTGGATCCTGACGGGATCGTACCGCTACGATGGCGCGCCAGCGCGGACAGATAGCGTTCAACCGCCGCACGCTCTGTGCTGTTCAGCTTGCGATTGGGGGGGCTGATAAACGGCAGGGGTTTAGCAAAAGGCGGGCGATGGCGCATGGCGAACCAGAACAGGCAGCCGGCCACGACGAAGCCGGCCAGCATTACAGCCAGGATGATGACCACTGTGCTCATGCTTCCCTCATTTCCGCCACGATTCCCCTGTCACCGTTCTCGCGTAAGACTCTCGTCATGCCCTGACCAATTGTGGCGAGTTTGCGCCGTGCTTGCAATCAGCAATAAATGGAAAAAGAGTAATAAAAATCATAGCGTTATAATGTTTGTATTCGATGCCCGTCCTGAATGGTACCCGGAATTTCTCATGAAGAATATCGGCATAATCCTATTTATCTGTGGGTGGCTTGACTTGCATTAAAAGAATTTCCTTATGTTTACAATGATTTGTTATAAATAGGTGAAATGATTCATGCGATGATTGGATTCCTGCGGTGGCTGCCGCACAATGAACGTTAATACGGTCAGTTCTCGCTGTCGACGCGGGTACCGGCGCTTACTTCGGTTATATCCTGGGGCCATGATGACCAGACAATTACAAAAACCTGACATCCTCAAGGTCGAGACGGTGGCGCAATCGCGGTTGTTTACCGTTGAAGCGGTGGATCTTGCCTTCAGCAACGGCGCACGCCGGGTCTATGAACGGATGCGCCCGTCCGATCGTGAAGCGGTGATGATTGTGCCGATCGTTGACGATCACCTGATCCTGATTCAGGAGTACGCGGTGGGGCTGGAGTGCTACGAGCTGGGCTTCCCTAAAGGGTTGATCGACCCGGGTGAAACCCCGTTTGAAGCCGCGAACCGTGAGCTGAAAGAAGAGGCCGGTTTTGGGGCAGAGCAGCTGGAAAGTCTCGGCAGGCTGACCATGGCCCCCTCCTATTTCTCCAGCAAGATGAATATCGTGGTGGCGGAAGGGTTATATCCGGAACAGCTTGAAGGAGATGAACCGGAGCCGCTGCCGCAGCTGCGCTGGCCGCTTAACAACCTGCTGGCGCTGCTTGATGAGCCGGATTTCCGCGAAGCGCGTAACGTCAGCGCGCTGTTTCTGGTGCGTGAATGGCTGGTGAAGCAGGGGCGTATAGCGTACTGATCCGCAGGTAAACGCGGTACGTGCAGTCATACAGCGGTGACCCCTTTAGGGTAAACGCGCAGTCACAACCTTAGTCAGGATCGGGCGCGGGGATAAAAAAAGGCCGGGTTGCCCCGGCCTGTATCGCTGAACCGCCGGGCTGGCCCGGCATCACTCGATCAGAACAGCTCGTGGCTTTCGCCGTTATCAATAAGCGTGGTACCGGTGTCGTGCACGGAGTATTCGGTGGGCTGGGTGCCCTCGATAAAGTACTCCTGGCGGGTGTTGCCGCCACCGTTGGCCAGCTTACCGGTGCCGCGGTCGATATTCACCGTCACCACGCCCTGCGGCGGCGTCAGTGGCTCTAGCGGTACGCCATCCAGCGCGCTTTTCATATAATCATCCCACGCCGGCTGAGCACTCTTGGCCCCGCCTTCGTAGCCGGAGATCTGCTCCTTGATCGCCCCTGACGCAGTGGTGCGCCCCAGATCGCGGCGGTGGTCGTCAAAACCAATCCACACCGAGGTCACCACGCCAGGGCCGTAGCCGGAGAACCAGGCGTCCTTCGAGCTGTTGGTGGTGCCTGTTTTGCCGCCGATATCGTTGCGTTTCAGCTCCTTGCCGGCACGCCAGCCGGTGCCCATCCAGCCCGGCTCGCCGAAGATGTTCGAGTTCAGCGCGCTTTTGATCAGGAACGACAGCGGGGTGTTGATCACGTGTGGCGCATACTGCTGCTCACCGTCCTGCTGCACCTGCTGCTGAGTGACTTCGCCCAGCTGCGGCTGCGGTACGGCAAAGTTGGTTTTCTCCTGCGATACCGCCACGTTTTCCACGCTGTCTTCACTCAGCGCCACCGCTTTTTGGGTCTCGCCGTAAATCACCGGCAGATTGCACTGCGGGCAGGCGATTTTCGGTTTGACCTCAAAGACCTTGTCACCCTGCTCGTTCTCAATGCGGGTAATAAAGTACGGATCGACCAGGAAACCGCCGTTGGCCATCACCGAATATCCGCGCACCATCTGCAGCGGGGTGAAGGAGGCCGAGCCCAGCGCCAGCGATTCGGTATGCACGATATTTTCCGCCGGGAAGCCGAAGCGTTGCAGATACTCAGCGGCATAGTCGACGCCCATGGCGCGCATGGCGCGCACCATCACCACGTTTTTCGACTCACCCAGCCCCTGGCGCAGGCGGATTGGCCCGGCGTAGGTGTTCGGTGAGTTTTTCGGCCGCCAGTCGGCACCGGCACCGGCATCCCAGCGCGAGATCGGCACGTCGTTGAGGATCGAGGCCAGCGTCAGGCCGCGATCCATCGCTGCGGTATACAGGAAGGGTTTGATGTTCGAACCGACCTGACGCAGCGCCTGGGTGGCGCGGTTAAATTTGCTGAGGTTGAAGTCGAAGCCGCCGACCAGCGCGCGCACGGCACCGTCGTTGGGATCGAGCGACACCAGCGAGGAGTTGACGTCCGGCACCTGGGCGAGCTGCCAGGCGTTATCCACCTGGCGTAGCCAGATCTGCTGGCCGGGTTGCAGCACCTGGCTCACGGAGCGTGGTGTGGCGCCCTGCAGCGTATCCGACTTAAACGGACGCGCCCAGCGGACGGCCGCCAGATCGAGGCTGACGATGCTGCCGTCACGCAGCGTGGCGCTGGCCTGCTCGCTGCTCGCCTGGGTGACCACCGCCGGATTAAGCGGGCCATAGACCGGCAGCGCTCTCAGGGTCTTCACGATCTCCGTATGGCCCCAGGCCGGCTGGCTGGCCTGCCACAGCACGCTGGCCGGGCCGCGGTAGCCGTGGCGCATATCGTAGGCGATCACGTTGTTCTGTACCGCGTCCTGCGCGGCCAGCTGCAGCTTGCGGGTGACGGTGGTGTAAACCTTGTAGCCGTCGTTGTAGGCGTCTTCACCGTAACGCTTAACCATCTCCTGGCGCACCATTTCGGTCAGATACGCGGCGCCGAAGGCGATCTCCGGCGTGTGGTAGTTAGCGACCAGCGGCGTGTTACGCGCATCATCATACTGTGACTGGGTGATGTACTGCTGGTCCAGCATGCGCGCCAGCACCGTATTACGGCGCTGCACCGCCCGGGTATGGGAGTAGAGCGGGTTAAAGGTCGACGGCGCTTTCGGCAGGCCGGCAATCATCGCCATTTCGCTCAGCGACAGCTCATCGACGTTTTTACCGAAGTAGACCTGCGCCGCCGCGCCCACGCCATAGGCGCGGTAGCCGAGGTAGATCTTGTTCAGGTACAGCTCAAGGATCTCATCTTTGCTCATCGTCTGTTCGATACGAATCGCCAGGAAGGCTTCCTTGATTTTGCGCGTCAGCGTTTTTTCGGGGCTGAGGAAGAAGTTCCTCGCCAGCTGCTGGGTGATGGTACTGGCACCCTGCGAGGCGTGCCCTGACATCAGCGCAATGCTGGCCGCACGGAAAATGCCGATCGGATCGACGCCGTGGTGCTCATAAAAGCGGCTGTCTTCGGTGGCAATAAAGGCCTTCACCAGCTGCGGCGGCATCTGCTGCAGCGTCAGGGGGATACGGCGTTTCTCACCGTACTGGGCGATCAGCTCGTTGTCTGCGCTGAACACCTGCATCGGCGTCTGCAGACGCACATCTTTCAGCGTGGCGACGTCGGGTAGCTGCGGCTCTATGTATTTGTATAAACCATAGATCGAGCCTGCTCCCAGCAAAATGCAACACACTGCAAGGATCAATAAATACTTTACGAACTTCACCTGATATTTCCCATTTAAAGTCGATTGGGCAGTTTATAAACAATCGCGCGGTAGTATAAAGGCTAGCCAGTAGCTTGGATACGTCCTTTTAAAACTGACGATAAGGAGATCGCCGCATGGCTCTTCAGATATGGCAGATCGGGCTGGATATTCAAAACGGGCAGCTGTGTGCCCTTGCCGTTCAGCAACGCCGCAACGGCTGGCAGCTCCGCCACTGGTGGCAACACGACCTGCCGCAAGATACGTTAAGAAATGGCCTCATGCAACGTCCGGACATCGTTAGCGCGCTGTTGCAGCGCTGGCGTCGGCTGTTGCCGGGCCGCTTTTCGCTACGGGTGGGGTTCCCGCCACATCCGGTAATGCAGCGCCCGCTGAGCCTGCCGGCGATGCGCCTGCACGAACCCGATCGCCACCGCTATATCACCGCGGCGGCGCGTCAGCTGTTCCCGATCGAGCCGGAGGCGCTGGCGCTGGATTACCGCTCTGCGGCCGCCGGGCAACTGATGCTGACCGCCACCCGCCAGGAAGCGTTACACAGCTGGGTCAGTTGTCTGCAGCAGGCCGGCCTGGTGCCGCAGGTGCTGGAACTGACCCCCGGTGCACTCGGCGTGCTGGCCGCTACCCTGAACCTTGACCCTCACGCCACGCTGGTACACCGCACCAGCGATCACTGGCTGTGGTATGCACCGCAGCATGCAGAGCAGCCGTGGGGATGGTGTGCGCTGGAGGAGGCGGCAGACTTTGGCAGCCTGCGTCTGAGTAAGCTGCCGGCGGCGGGTGAGATCTGGTACAGCTCGGCGCTGGCGGAGCCGCCGCCGCCGGGCACCCTGGCGCTGTCTCCGCTGCAGACGATGCGCTTCTGGCAGCCGCCGTTACCTGCCTGTGCCGGTGCTTTTTCGCTGGCGATCGGGCTGGCGCTGCGCCCGGAGGATCGCTGATGGTGCCGGTCAATTTGCTGCCGTGGCGCACGCAGCGCCTGCGGCGGCAGTGGCGGCGCTGGTGTCTGCTGCTGTTGGTGGCTCTGCCGTTGTTGAGTGCCCTGCCGGGTCTGTGGCTGCAGTGGCAGCATCAGCTTAACCGCCAGCAGAAGGCGCTGTTGGCAACCTGCGTCGAGGCGCAGCGGCTGGCCGCCGCACTGCAGGCGCGCACGCAGGCCGTTTTGCAGCCGCTGAACGCTCTGCAACTGCAGCGCCTGCAGCAGCAGCAGCGGCTGCAACGGCTTCTGCAGTGGCGGGATGTTGCAGAACGGATAGCGCAGGTCATTCCTGCCGGGGTGTGGCTGAGCGAGCTGAAAACAGGCACCGCTGGCGTGCAGCTGCAAGGTGCCAGCCGTGGCGTTGCGGGCGTGCACAGGTTCCGTGACCGTCTCGGGCAGCTGAGCTGGGTGCAGCAGGTCACGTCCGGCAGCGTGGTGCGTAACGCAGAGGACGAGGTGCATTTCAGCCTGCAGGTTCATTTGCGTCAACCGGTGCCCCCGTGATTCAGGACTGCCGGCTGGGCGGGCTGCAGGAGAACCCTCATGACCCGGGCTTATCTGTCCGGCTGACGACAGAACGAGCGACAGTGACGTATTTTTTGCCGGTTTGCAGGCGACAGGGAGAACACGCATGACTCAACGTTATCTGCTCAGGTGGCTGCAGGCCGCGTGGTGGCTGAAAACCGCCAGCGTGCTGGCGCTGGTGGCTGTGCTGGCGGCGCTGGGGTGGCTGTGGGGAGCCAGACCGGCGCTGCAGCAGGCTGACCAGCTGGCACACCAGCAGCGTCAGGCGCTGCTGCGTTACCGTTTGCAGTTGCAACAGCTGCAAAAAATACCGGCGCTGAGCACGCTTCGCGCCAGGCTAGAGCAACTGCAGGCGGCTGGCGAGGCACGGCGCGACTTCTCCCTGCCGGCACTGCTGAGTGAAAGCGGCGCGCGGCTGCAGCACTGGCAGCCCGGCCCACAGGGCGGGGAGCTGGCGCTGACGCTGCAGTGGCCGCAGTTTATCCGGCTGCTGGATTACCTGACCACGCTGCGGCCGACGGTGTCGATCGTACGGCTTTCGCTGCACGGTAACGCTGAGGCACTGCGTCTGCTGCTGACGCTGGTGACGGAGCCGGATGTCGGGGGCGCGCGATGATCACGCGTTACCGCCGGCTGAAGGTGCCGCTCAGAGCGGCTACCACGATCTGTCGGCTGCCTGATGGGCTTTGTGCAGCCATATGGCGCTGTCGGCTGCCTGATGGGCTTTGTGCAGCCATATCGCGCTGTAGGCTGCTTAACAGGCTTTGTGCGGCTGTACCACGCTGCCCACTTCTTAAGGTGCGTGGAGCGACCTTCATACTCTCCCTGCTGCTGCCGGGGCCGTTACTGGCCGGGGAGGGGGTGACTCTGCGTGACCCTTTTGCCCCGCCGGCGCTGGCCCGCTGTGAGCTGCAGGCCGCCGAACGGCTGAGCTGGCAACTGCAGGGGGTGATTGGCCAGCCGGGCGAGTTTCATGCCTGGCTGGTGGCCCCGCCGGCCACCCGGCTGCGGCTGCGGGCCGGTGAAACTCTGCCGGGGACCCGCTGGCAGGTAGTGGAGATTGCCCGGTTCAGCATCACGCTGGGCGCAGACAACGGCTGCCCGCCGCCGCTGAGGCTGGCACTCAAGGAGAGAAACCGTGGACAGACTACCAATCCCACTGCTGCTGCTGGCGCTCAGCGGTCCGGCGCTGGCTGAACCTGAACGTACGCCGTTGGCTGAGCCTGTGCTGCTGGCTGACCGCCCTCCGGTAGCTGAGCGGACGCTGCCAGCTGAACGCAGGCCGCAGGCCGGGCGCGTGCCGCTGTCGCTTAACTTTGATGATGCGCCGGTGGGCCAGGTGCTGCAGGCGCTGGCCGACTACCAGCAGCTTAACCTGATGCTGGCACCCGGCGTGGAGGGGCGCATCAGCCTGCGCCTGGAGGGGGTGCCCTGGCGTCAGGCGTTGCAACTGGTACTGAAGCTGGGGCGGCTGAGCCTGGAACAGCAGGGCAACGTGATGCTGATCTATCCCCCCGGCCGGCAGCAGGAGAAGCAGCGTGAGGCCGAGCAGCAACGGGAAGATCGCGAGCGCCGTATGCCGCTGCAGACGCTGAACCTGACGCTGCAGCATGCCGATGCCAGCGTGGTCAATGCCAGCCTGCAGAGTGAACGTGCGCAGTTGATGACGCCACGCGGGTCGGTAACGCTGGATACCCGTACCAACACGCTGCTGCTGCGCGACACGGCGCAGGCGTTAGAGCAGACCGGCCGCTGGTTGCGCTCGCTTGACGTGCCGCTACAGCAGATCGAGCTGGCCGCGCAGATTGTTACCCTGAGTGAAGAGAGCCTGCGTGAGCTTGGCGTTAACTGGGGGCTGGGCGGCGAGCCGCCGGTCGCTGACGCCCTGCGTGCCAGCCAGCTGCGCGTTGACCTCGGTGTGGCGCGGCCCGCGGCGGCGGCCGGTTTTACCCTCGCACGGCTGAACGGCCGCCTGCTGGAGCTGGAGCTCAGCGCGCTGGAGCGTGAGCATCAGGCGGATATCATCGCCAGCCCGCGCCTGTTTACTTCGCACCAGCAGACGGCCAGCATTAAGCAGGGCACTGAGATCCCGTATGAAGTGGCGACCGGTAACAGCGGCTCGACCACCATGGAGTTTAAAGAGGCGGTGCTGGGCATGGAGGTGACCCCGGCGGTGCAGGCCAACGGACGTATTTTGCTGAAGCTGCACATCACGCAGAACGTGCCCGGGCGCACGATGCGCAGCGGTGACAGCGAGGTGCTGACCATCGATAAACAGGAGATCACCACCCAGGTGACGCTGAAGGATGGCCAGACGCTGGCGCTGGGCGGTATTTTCCAGCAGGAGAGCGCTGCCGGCCGGAGAGCGGTACCGTTGCTCGGGGATATTCCACTGCTGGGCGCCCTGTTCCGGCACGGTGTTCGTGAGCAGAAAAGGCGAGAATTGGTGATCTTCATCACACCAAGGCTGATCCGCAGCGATTAATGCGAATTTTGAACCAAACTGAAGCACCAGCATGTTTTTTCCGGAATTGGTAACGGTTACGTTTGACGCAAGGGCGGAATTAGCTTACAAGGTTTAGCGATTTTGAATTACGGGCCAGCGGCCCATTAGCGTATGCATTTTAACCGTTTTTTATCGTGCGCAACCGGCGTAGCCGCTGCAACCACATCCGGCTGATAAATGAAGCGGACTGAAACGCGCGACAGTTCTGTGTGCAATGGGCAAGGTAAATTTAATCGGTTGCCAAAACACCTTCAGTGTTGAGATAATTTTTAGTCTGACTCTCGCACTATCGCTCATGAGGTTTCAGTTCATGTCCTGCCTGGTTTAGGGTGGGGTATCATCAACGAATTGTCTTAGTTATATCGAAAAAATGGCAGAGAAACGCAATATCTTTCTGGTTGGGCCTATGGGTGCCGGCAAAAGCACTATTGGGCGTCAATTAGCTCAGCAACTCAATATGGAATTTTTCGATTCCGATCAAGAAATTGAGCGACGTACCGGAGCGGATGTGGGCTGGGTTTTCGACGTTGAAGGCGAAGACGGCTTCCGCGACCGCGAAGAAAAAATCATTAACGAACTCACTGAAAAACAGGGCATTGTGCTGGCGACAGGTGGCGGTTCCGTCAAGTCTCGCGAAACGCGCAACCGTCTTTCCGCTCGTGGCGTGGTGGTCTATCTTGAAACGACCATCGAAAAGCAGCTGGCACGTACTCAGCGCGATAAAAAGCGTCCGTTGCTGCAGGTGGCCTCTCCGCCACGTGAAGTGCTGGAAGCCTTAGCTGACGAACGCAACCCGCTGTATGAAGAGATTGCTGACGTTACCATCCGCACCGACGATCAGAGTGCGAAAGTGGTCGCTAATCAGATTATCAATATGCTGGAGAAGAGCTGATAACGCTCTGATGCCCTGTCCTGGGCAGCGCACAAAAGGTGATATGGCGTCATGGAGAGGATTACAGTAACGCTGGGGGAGCGCAGTTACCCCATTACTATCGCCGCCGGATTGTTTAACGACCCGGCTTCATTCTGGCCACTGAAGGCAGGCGATCAGGTTATGCTGGTGACCAACCAGACCCTGGCTCCTCTCTATCTGGACGTTGTGCGCGCACGCCTTGAAGGTGCCGGCGTGCTGGTCGACAGCGTGATCCTGCCCGACGGTGAACAGCATAAGACGCTGGCCGTGATGGACCAGGTGTTTACCGCGCTGCTGTCTAAACCCCACGGCCGTGATACCACGCTGGTCGCGCTGGGTGGTGGAGTGATCGGTGATTTAACCGGTTTTGCTGCCGCCAGCTATCAGCGCGGCGTGCGCTTTATTCAGGTCCCCACCACGCTGTTATCACAGGTGGATTCCTCCGTTGGCGGTAAAACCGGCGTGAACCATGCGCTGGGTAAAAACATGATCGGGGCGTTTTATCAACCGGCCTCGGTTATTATCGATCTCGACTGCCTGAAAACGCTGCCGAAGCGCGAGCTGGCCTCTGGCCTGGCGGAAGTGATTAAGTACGGCATCATCCTCGACGGCGAGTTTTTCAGCTGGCTGGAACAGCATATCGACGATCTGCTGGCGCTGGATGCTGGCGCAATGGCTTACTGCATCCGCCGCTGCTGCGAACTGAAAGCGGAAGTGGTGGCGGCCGATGAGCATGAGCGTGGGCAACGCGCGCTGCTTAATCTGGGCCATACTTACGGTCATGCGATCGAAACCTTTATGGGTTACGGCAACTGGCTGCACGGTGAAGCCGTGGCGGCCGGTATGGTGATGGCCGCGCGTAACGCACAGCGCCTGGGTCAGTTCACTGCCGAAGACGTGGCAAGGGTTATTGCGCTGCTGCAGCGTGCCGGATTACCGGTACATGGCCCGGAAAGCATGGCTCCCGCCGACTATTTACCACTGATGATGCGTGATAAAAAAGTGATCGGCGGTAAACTGCGTCTGGTCCTGCCGTTAAAGGTAGGCCAGGCCGAAGTGCGTAGTGATGTGCCACATGATATGGTGCTGGCTTCTGTTCAGGATTGTCTGAAGCCGTGATATCCACCCGCGCTCTGCCGCGGGTTCATCTTCAGATGTTACGGCCGTTCACAGGGTTTGAACGGCTTTGCTGCTCTATGGGAGGAGATTAAATGGACGAGTTTAAACCGGAAGACGAGTTAAAACCTGACACCAGCGATCGCCGACCTACGCGGCCCCGTAAAACGCCTTCCGCTGCGCCAAAGGTACCGGTATCACGTCAGCATATGATGATGGCGATCGGTATCCTGGTGCTGATCCTGCTGGTGGTGGGGATTGGATCGGCGCTGAAGTCGCCCGACAGCAGCACGGCACAGAGTGGCGGCAACACACCGGCCAGCGGCAGCGCAGAGAAAAATATCGACCTTTCTGGCTCCTCGTCGATGAGTGGTTCATCCCCCTCTGCGGCAGCGGCTGAAGGGCAGCCGGTGACCAGCGGCCAGGGCAGCTCGCCACAGGAGCTGAGCGCGCCGCAGATTGCGTCCAGCCCAACCGAAGCGCAGGCACTGCCAACACCGCAAAATCAGCAGCGGGTCGAGCTGCCGGGCGATCTGAATAACGCCCTGAGCAATCAGCAGGGGCAGGTGGATGCGGCAGCCCAGAGCGGCATCGGCGACTCCACCCTGCCGGTGGCTCCGGCTACCGTAGCCGCAGGTGCGGGCAGCCGTGCCCTGGCCGGTAAACCGCTGGCCGGTTCGTCCGTTGGCGCGCAGCAGAGCAGCAAACCTGCGGCGGCGCATAAGCCCAACAGCAAAGCGGCTCACGCTGAAAGCAAACCCCAGTCCACGGCGCGCAGTACGGTTAATCATGCCGCCAGCAGCGCTCCTGCCAGCCGCAGCACCGGCACCAGTGCAGGCAGCAACACCGCCAGCAGAAGCCCGGTGGCCTCAGGCGGTTCAACGCCTGGCGGGAATTTCACCCTGCAGCTGAGCAGCGCATCCCGTTCAGATACGCTGAACGCCTGGGCAAGAAAGCAGAATCTCAACGGCTACCATGTCTATCAGACCACGCGTAACGGTCAGCCGTGGTACGTGCTGGTCAGTGGTTCTTATGCCACCTCTGCCGATGCCAAACGCGCTGTCGCGACATTACCTGCTGAAGTCCGGGCGCAGAACCCCTGGGTGAAGCCGGTCAGCCAGGTGAAAAAAGAAGCCGGAAAATAATTCTCCGCCGGGGCAACCCGGCGATTACTGAAGTGTGTGAGCGTGCCGCAGGCACGTGGACAGTTCTGAGCGCAGATATGCTGTCGGTGTAACCACAGCCTGATGAGTAAAAATAATTAACGACGGCATGAAAAAAAATCGCGCTTTTTTGAAGTGGGCAGGAGGGAAGTATCCCCTACTGGACGACATCCGTCGCCATCTGCCGGAAGGGGACTGTCTGATCGAGCCGTTTGTCGGTGCCGGGTCGGTCTTTCTCAATACGCAGTATCCGCGCTATCTTCTGGCTGATATCAACAGCGACCTGATTAACCTCTATAACATCGTTAAAGACCGCACCGACGAGTTTGTCGGCGACGCACGTGCACTGTTTACCCCGGAAGTGAATGATTCGGAGGTGTACTATGCCCTGCGGCGGGAGTTCAACCTCAGCCGTGATTCATACCGGCGTGCGTTGCTGTTCCTGTACCTGAATCGCCACTGCTACAACGGCCTGTGCCGTTATAACCTGAGCGGCGAGTTCAACGTGCCTTTCGGTCGTTATCGTAAGCCTTATTTCCCGGAAGAGGAGCTTTACGGCTTTGCTGAACGGGCGCAGAAGGCGATCTTTGTCTGTGAATCCTACGATGCTACCCTGACCAAGGCGCTGCCGGGCACGGTGGTCTACTGCGATCCGCCGTACGCGCCGCTGTCCGCCACCGCCAATTTTACGGCCTACCACACCAACAGTTTCAGCCTGCGCGAGCAGCAGCATCTGGCCGAGCTGGCGATGACGCTGGCGAGTGAGAGCGTTACGGTGCTGATCTCCAACCATGACACGCCGCTGACGCGTGAGTGGTATCATCAGGCGAAACTGCACGAAATTAAGGTGCGACGCTCGATCAGCCGCAGCGGCACCACGCGTAGTAAGGTGAGTGAGCTTCTGGCGCTGTACAGCGGCGTCGGTAAAAAACCATGAAGTGATTTGGGAGAAACGAATGAAAAAGTTTTTAATTGCCCCATCGATTCTGGCCGCAGATTTTGCCCGCCTGGGTGAAGACACGGCGAAGGCGCTTGCCGCTGGCGGTGACGTGGTGCATTTCGACGTAATGGATAACCACTACGTGCCCAACCTCACTATGGGGCCAATGGTGCTGAAAGCGCTGCGCGATTATGGCATTACCGCGCCGATCGACGTGCACCTGATGGTCAAACCCGTTGACCGTCTGGTGCCGGACTTCGCTAAAGCTGGTGCCAGCTATATCACCTTCCACCCTGAAGCCTCTGAACACGTTGACCGTACGCTGCAGCTGATTAAAGAGCACGGCTGTAAAGCGGGCCTGGTGCTGAACCCGGCGACGCCGCTGAGCATTCTCGACTATGTGATGGACAAGCTGGATGTGATCCTGCTGATGTCGGTCAACCCGGGCTTTGGCGGCCAGTCGTTTATCCCCGGCACCCTCGACAAACTGCGCCAGGTGCGCAAGCTGATCGACCAGAGCGGCTTTGATATTCGCCTGGAAGTGGATGGCGGCGTGAAGGTCGATAATATCGCTGAGATCGCAGCGGCGGGTGCCGATATGTTTGTCGCCGGTTCGGCCATTTTTGGTCATCCTGACTACAAGAAAGTGATCGACGAAATGCGTACCGAACTGGAGAAATCTCATCATGGCGCGTTTCACTAAACCTCGCGCGCTGGCGTTTGATCTTGACGGTACGCTGACCGACAGCGCGCCGGGCCTGGCGGCCGCGGTGGACGCGGCTTTAACCGAGCTGGATTTGCCGGTGGCCGGCCTCGAACGGGTGGCCACCTGGATTGGTAACGGCGCCGACGTGCTGATTGAACGTGCGCTGACCTGGGCGCAGGGCCATGCACCGCAGCCTGAATACCTGCGCGAGGCGCGCCTGCTGCTGGACCAGCACTACGCACAGAGCATAAACAGCGGCAGCCTGCTCTATCCGCAGGTGCGCGAGACGCTGGCCGTGCTGGCGGCACACAACCTGCCGATGGCGCTGGTCACCAACAAACCCACGCCGTTTGTCGCGCCGCTGCTGGCGTCCCTCGGCATCGCCGGCTACTTCTCGCTGATCATCGGCGGTGATGATGTGCCGGTGAAAAAGCCGCACCCGGCGCCGCTGTTTATGGTGCTGGGTCATTTTGGCCTGCTGCCCGCGGAATTGCTGTTTGTCGGCGACTCGCGCAATGATATTCTGGCGGCGCAGGCGGCGGGATGTCCCTGCATCGGTATGACCTACGGCTACAACCACGGTGAGCCGATCGCCACCAGCCAGCCGGACCTCACGCTCGATCACTTTAACGATTTATTGCCCGCACTCGGGCTGCCATTATCAGGATGACTATCATGAGCAAACCCATCGTATTCAGCGGCGCACAGCCTTCAGGTGAACTGACCATCGGCAACTATATGGGTGCGCTGCGTCAGTGGGTTCAGATGCAGGACGACTATCACTGCGTTTACTGCATCGTGGATATGCATGCTATTACCGTCCGTCAGGATCCGGTGGCCCTGCGTAAAGCCTCACTGGATACGCTGGCGCTCTACCTGGCCTGCGGTATCGATCCGGCAAAAAGCACCATCTTCGTTCAGTCCCACGTGCCCGAGCACGCGCAGCTCGGCTGGGTGCTGAACTGCTACACCTATTTTGGTGAGCTGAGCCGCATGACCCAGTTCAAGGATAAGTCCGCACGCTACGAAGAGAACATCAACGCCGGGCTGTTTGACTATCCGGTGCTGATGGCGGCGGATATCCTGCTGTACCAGACCAACCAGGTGCCGGTGGGCGACGATCAGAAGCAGCACCTCGAGCTGAGTCGCGATATCGCTTCACGTTTCAACGCGCTGTACGGCGAGATCTTTAAGGTGCCGGAGCCGTTTATTCCTAAATCCGGCGCGCGCGTAATGTCGCTGCTGGAGCCGACCAAAAAGATGTCCAAATCTGACGACAACCGCAACAACGTGATTGGCCTGCTGGAAGATCCGAAGTCGGTGGTCAAGAAGATCAAACGTGCGATGACCGACGGCGACGAGCCGCCGGTGGTGCGTTACGACGTGAAAGAGAAACCGGGCGTTTCTAACCTGCTGGATATCCTCTCCGGCGTGACCGGCACTCCGGTAGCCGAGCTGGAAAAACAGTTTGAAGGCCAGATGTACGGCCACCTGAAGGGCGCGGTAGCGGACGCCGTTTCCGCGATGCTCAGCGAGCTGCAGGAGCGCTACCATCGTTACCGCAACGATGAAGCCTTCCTTGAGCAGGTGATGCGTGACGGAGCGGCCAAAGCCCGCGCCCGCGCGCAGGAGACGCTGAAGAAGGTATACGAAGCGATTGGCTTCGTTGCCCAGCCGTAAGCCTTACCCGCGGGCCGTCAGGCGGCCCGCTACTTCCTTCCACTTCTACCTCCACCTCCTCTGAACGTCCCTTGTACCCATAATCCGGACTTACGGCCCTTTGGCTATGTATGCAAAGCCTCTTTGTGCTGTTTCTGGCGCGGGAGATTGAATGTCCTTATTCTGATGTTATGATCCGCCCATAAGGATATGGGGTGACAGAATGGATCAGGAAGATTATGGCTTACGAACGTTGCTTGATATGCATGGCTACCAGTTCACGCTGGATAACGGCTACTGGTGGAAAATCGAGGCCTATGGCGTTGAGAAATCACGGTTCAGACCGCATGGTATCCGCTACAACCATCGCGTTTTCGGGATGGATAATGCACATGCGATCGATCCTCCCAAAAAAGGGGGGTTCCCTGCGCGTCTGGTGGTGTATGACCATCTGCACCGAAACTCAATCGATCCGGGTTATCCCTATTTCTTTCACTCTGCCGCTCAGCTTTTAGATGATTTTTTTGCCGCAGTAGATCGCGTTGTCAGTGAGGATAGAGGTAAATGATGAAAGCATTAATCGGTGTGATCCCTGAACAGATTCTGAGAAAGCGGATGCTGGCGATTGCCTCAGGCAAATATCAGCCGCTGCCGGATGAACCGAAAGTCTGGTTTGCTTCGGTGAACGCCATCGGGCAGATCCTCAGCAATGAAAATATCGCGCTGTTACGGCTGATGGCAGAGCGGCAGCCGCAAACGATCAGCGCGCTGGCCCGGCTGTCTGGCAGGCAGGTGAGCAATTTATCCGTCACGCTGAAAACGCTGAGCGGCTATGGTTTTGTACATCTGGAAAAGCGGGGAAATTCGATAAAACCGCGTGCGCTGTATACCGATTTTGAAATCCGCATCGACAGCGTCTGGATGAGCGATAACAGCGCCGCATAAAAAAGGCCGGAATCGCTTCCGGCCTTTTTTGTTTTAGTGGGAACCCATATGCCCGTGCTGCTTGTGCTTGCTGACGAAGCCGAGCAGCAGACACATGATGAACACCACGGCATACAGCCCGTTGGCGGTCGCCAGCGCCGCGTGTGCGCCGCCTTTCTCGACGATCGGGCCGGTGACCACGAAGGTCAGCATGGTACCGACGGTGCCGCAGGTCAGGATAAAGTTCACCAGCTTCGGCGAAGAGACCTTAGTCTGCAGCGAGCCGAGAGTGATGATGGTGGTGTAGATCGCGCTGGAGAAGAAGCCCAGGCAGATCATAATCCACTTCAGCATCGAGGCATCGCTGCTGGAGATAAACCAGTACATCAACCCAGTGGCCACCAGCGCCAGTACGGTGAGGATGCGCTGCGGATCGAAGAAGCGCAGAATGGCGCTGAACGCCCACATGCCGACCATATAGGCGGTCCAGAAGTTGCCCACCAGCGTACCGGCCTGGGTGATATCCATGCCCATCTCTTTGGTGGCATACTGCGGCACCCAGCCGATAAAGCCGAGCTGGCCAAGGATGTAGCACAGCGCCGCAATCGACAGGAAGCCAACGCCGATGCCCCACTTCTCTTTTTCCACCGGTTGTCCGCTGTGGCTCTTTTTACCCAGTACCGGGAATTCGAAGCACAGCGCGAGAATAAAGATCGCCACGTAGATTACGCCTATGCAGGCATATACCCAGTACCACGGCAGCGCACGCGCCAGCAGGGCGGCGGCGATAATCGGGAAGATGGTACCGGCCATGCTGAAGAACGAGTCGGTAAACAGCAGGCGGGACCCGCGCTGACGGCCCTGGTACATGTGGGTGATCAGGAAGGTACCGATCGACATGGTGATACCGCTGACGACGCCGAGCACAAACATGCACAGTGAGAACACGCTGAGGCTGTGGGTGGTCATCAGGCCGGCGATCGCCAGGATCATCAGCACGAAGCCAAACATCAGCTGGCGCTTCAGCGGTACGATCTCCATCAGCCAGGCGTTCAGGAACACGGCAAGCAGGATACCGGCGTTCAGGAAAGTAAAGGTGTTGCTCATCTGCGCTACCGGCAGATGGAACCAGGCAGCAATATTCTCCAGTACCATGCCGGTGACGATGACCACAGCACCCGTCAACGCGTAGGAGAAAAAGCTGATCCAGGTAAGCCCAATTCGATCGCGATTAGTCATAGTGGAAACCTGTTAGAAGGAAGTCAACGGGCAGGGCGCCCGGGGAGTTGCCGGGGAAGTTTAACGATATTCGTGATCTGCATAAATCTTTACTGAAACATTAATTTTCATATTTCATTCATAATGTGATCAGGATCACCGTTTGGTGCAATGCGATAACGTTTGCGCCGGCGGCCCGGCTGAGTAAATAAAGGTAAAACACTGGCGCGGCACCGGGTGCCTCTTTACAATCAGCTGTGCTTTTATGGCTTATCGCCCCCCGTAAGGAATCTTTCATGTTGAAACGTACTTTGACCGCCATGGCGGCCGTTCTCGCGCTCTCTACCCTCTCTGCTTCTGCGCTGGCCGCAAAAGGGGATGCGCACGTGCTGCTGACCACCTCAGCCGGCAACATTGAGCTGGAGCTGAACAACCAGAAAGCCCCGATTTCAGCAAAAAACTTTGTCGATTATGTGAACAGTGGATTTTATAACAACACCACTTTCCACCGCGTGATCCCGGGCTTTATGCTGCAGGGCGGTGGCTTTACCACGGATCTGCAGCAGAAGTCGACCAACGCGCCGATCAAGAATGAAGCGGATAACGGCCTGCTGAACAAGCGCGGCACCATTTCCATGGCGCGCACCGCAGAGAAGGACAGCGCCACCAGCCAGTTCTTCATTAACGTGGCGGATAACGCCTTCCTTGACCACGGCCAGCGCGATTTTGGTTACGCGGTGTTCGGCAAGGTGGTGAAAGGGATGGACGTTGCTGACAAGATTGCGCAGGTTCCGACTCAGAACGTCGGCCCGTACCAGAATGTACCGGTGACGCCGGTGGTGATCCTCTCCGCCAAAGTCCTGCCGTAACGCTCCCCGCGCGGCCCGTGTGGCAGGCCACGCCTGCTGCACCGGCCTCACTGTTCTGCCCGCCTCGGTGGAAACAGATCTGCAGCCCGGCCTAAAATCCGTAGAATAAGCGGCAACCCGTCGATCAGGATTTTTCATGCTGCTGCTTATTGATAACTACGACTCCTTTACCTGGAACCTTTACCAGTATTTCTGCGAGCTGGGCGCGGAGGTCTGCGTGCGCCGCAACGATGCGATCACTCTGGATGAAATCAGCCAGCTGGCACCGCGTCAGCTGGTGATCTCCCCCGGCCCCTGTACCCCGAACGAAGCCGGTATTTCGCTGGAGGCGATCCGCCACTTTGCCGGCCGGCTGCCGATCCTCGGCGTCTGCCTCGGGCATCAGGCGATTGCCCAGGCGTTTGGCGCACGGGTGGTGCGCGCGCGCCAGGTGATGCACGGCAAGACGTCGGCCATCGAACATAATGACGGCGGCGTGTTTGCCGGGCTGAATCATCCGCTTAACGTTACCCGTTACCATTCGCTGATCGTGGAAAACGGTACGCTGCCCGCTGAGTTTGAACTGACGGCCTGGACGCTGCGCGACGGTCAGCCCGATGAGATCATGGGTTTTCGCCACCGCACGCTGCCGCTGCAGGGGGTGCAGTTTCACCCGGAAAGTATTCTCAGCGAGCAGGGCCATCAGCTGCTGGAAAATTTTCTCAGAACCTGATTAACGGTTGCCTTTGTGTGATTTTTTATGCATATTTTATGACTATATTTTCATGTTAATTTAACGTTCAACGGGTGAGGTAGGGAATGGCGGCTGAAAAAATGGCGGTTACGCGGGCGACCTTTGATGAGGTGATTTTGCCTGTTTATGCACCTGCACAGTTTGTGCCGGTGAAAGGAAAAGGCAGCCGCGTCTGGGATCAGCAGGGAAAAGAGTACGTGGATTTTTCCGGTGGGATCGCGGTAACGGCGCTGGGGCACTGCCATCCGGCGCTGGTTGAGGCGCTGAAAACGCAGGGCGAGACCCTGTGGCACACCAGCAACGTATTTACCAACGAACCTGCGCTGCGCCTGGCTTCAAAGCTGATTGCCGCCACCTTCGCCGACCGCGTATTTTTTGCTAACTCCGGTGCGGAAGCAAACGAAGCCGCCTTTAAGCTGGCGCGCTACTACGCCAGCCAGCGTCACAGTCCGTTTAAAAGCAAGATTATTGCCTTCCACAACGCCTTCCACGGCCGCACGCTGTTTACCGTGTCGGTTGGCGGCCAGCCGAAGTATTCCGACGGCTTTGGCCCGAAACCGGCCGACATTATTCACGTGCCGTTTAACGATCTGGCCGCGGTGAAGGCGGTGATCGACGATCACACCTGCGCCATTGTGGTCGAGCCGATTCAGGGCGAGGGCGGGGTCACGCCGGCTACGCCGGAATTTATGCAGGGCCTGCGCCAGCTCTGTGACCAGCACAACGCGCTGCTGGTGCTGGACGAGGTGCAGAGCGGTATGGGCCGCAGCGGCAAGCTGTTCGCTTATGAGCACTACGGCGTGCAGCCGGACATTATCACCACCGCGAAAGCGCTGGGCGGCGGCTTCCCGGTCAGCGCGATGCTGACCACCAATGAGATCGCCTCGGTGATGGCTCCGGGCGTGCACGGCACGACCTACGGCGGCAACCCGCTGGCCTGTGCGGTCGCCGAAGCGGCGCTGGATATCATCAATACCCCTGAGGTGCTGGACGGCGTGGCCGAGCGCCGTCAGCTGTTTGTCGAGGCGCTGCAGGCGCTGGATGCCCGCCTGGACCTGTTCAGCGAGATCCGCGGCAAGGGCCTGTTAATCGGCGCGGCGCTGAAGCCACAGCACGCCGGCAAAGCGCGTGACATCCTTACCGCCTCGGCGGCGGAAGGGGTAATGGTGCTGGTTGCAGGGACTGACGTGATCCGCTTTGCTCCGTCGCTGGTGATTGAGCCTGCCGACATTGCCGAAGGTATGGCACGCTTCGCGGCGGCGGTGGAAAAGGTGCTGGCGTAAGCCTCACCGACTTTACACGCTGACTGGCTGACTGGCTGACTGGCTGACTGGCTGACTGGCTGACTGGCTGACTGGCTGACTGGCTGAACGATCGTGTGGCGTGCTGGCGGGCGGGCACTTAGCATGGCGCCAACGGCAGCGGCGACAGCGACGGATGCCGGTGGGTAACGGTGATGCTGAGGGCGGGAGCGATCCCGCCCTCAGTTTTTTTTGCCCAGACGGCGGCGCAGCCAGCCGCCGTGGTGCGGGCGCTGGCTCCATGTCAGCGACGAGATAGTGTGCATTATGCTGAGGTGGCTGAGGATGCGCTTAACGTGGCGTTCGACCACGGTGGTTGGCCCGCCGTGGAGCGCCTCAGGCGCTTCCAGCACGTTGCTCTCCGATCCCGGTCCGTCATACTCCAGCCGCTGCTGACAGCGCTGCAGGGCAATCTCACAGGACTGCAGATAGCGCTCCGCAAGCGATCGGGTCAGCATGGTATGTTCGCGCGCCAGGATGGTAATGGCGTTGATATGTTCGACGATAAACTGGCTGTGGGTCACCCACAGCTTCATGTCGGAGAGATAGCGTGAGTTAAAGCCCGGCTCCTGCATCGCCTGGTTCAGCGAGTTAAACAGCGCGTTGTGCGCCTGGTTGACGCGCATGCGCTGATACGCCAGCTTGCCGGCATCCTGCTCGTCGCCCAGTAACAGCCGCAAAGCCTCCTGGTCCGCCTCCAGCGCGTCGTGCGCGTTCTGCCGCAGCAGGCCGTTCTGCCACTGTGGCCACAGCCAGATCATGCCGCCAAAGGCGATCAGGCAGCCCATCAGCGTATCCATCAGCCGCGGCAGCAGAAAATCGGCACCGTTCAGCGACAGCAGTTGCAGCGTCCATACCGTGGTCACCGTAAAGCCGACCGTGGCCCAGCCGTAGAACGGGCGGATAATCAGGTAGCTCACCAGCGTAATCGCCAGCATCAGCAGCAGCACCACCGACTCCGGCGCGTGCAGGCGCAGGGTGAGTGCCGCCACCGCCAGCCCGGCCAGCGTGCCCAGCGCACGGTGTTGAATGCGTACCCGGGTAGCGCTGTAACCGTTGAGGCTAACGAACATCACCGTCATCAGCACCCAGTAAGGTTTGGGCAGGTTAAAGAACAGCGCCAGCGTACTGGCAAAGGTCAGCATCACCGCATAACGGGCGGCGGTGCGCAGCGCGGTGGACTTCAGCGACAGGTAGCTTTTCAGCGCCGGGATCAGCGGCAGGCGGCGCTGGCGGTCGGCCATCAGGTCGCGGCGGTAGAGCGGCTGCTGGGTGCGCAGCAGGCGGGCGATACGGCTGAAGTGGTAATAACAGAAGTTGCCGACCGGATTGTCAGGATGCTGGCGGGCGATCTTCTCCAGCGCCTGTAGCTGTTTTTCCATGCCAAAGCGCGCCGACAAACGATGGTAGAGGATATCATCCGCCAGCGTGCGCAGCCGCGCGGCAATAATCCGGGCGTTCCAGCGGATCACCGCCTCTGCATGGCTCTGTTCGACCAGCTTTTGCACCTCCTGCGGCTGATGCAGGCTGACGGCGATATGCTCCTGCAGATCCAGCGCCACCTGAAAGGCGCGCGTCAGCCGCCGGTAGTGCTGATCGCGGCCGGCGGAGAGCATATGCATCTGCTGATAGCAGGTATTAATCAGGTCGACCGCCTTCTGCTGACGAATCAGCAGCGGCGGCAGCGCGGTATCGGGGTCGGTCAGGCGGGTCAGCAGGGTATATTTGGCTTCGCAGTAACCCGCCAGTTCACGGTAAAGCAGGCTCAGGGTTTCCCGCAGCGGCTGCTCTTTCCACAGCCAGAACCAGAAGCCGTTAAACAGTCCGTACCACAGGGTGCCGCAGATAAACAGCAGCGGCGGCTGCCAGACAGGCACCCGGCCTGCCAGGCTTAAGGTAAAGATGGCGGCGATCAGCGACGCGGGCAGCAGGCGGCCGTGCAGCGGGCTGATTTCACCCAGCACGCCAAGCACCATCGTCATCAGCAGCAGGATCAGCGGCAGCGGCACGCCCTGTGCCCCGGCATACTGGATCAGAAAACTGCAGCCGGCAAACAGCGAGCCGCCGACGATCAGGCGTTTAAAGAAGCGTTTATGCAGGGTATCAAGGCCGGCGTTGTTGCAGCAGGCGGGGACTAAAGAGAACAGCAGACCCTGTTGCAGGGCTCCGAACAGCCAGCCAGTCGCCACCGGCAAACAGAGCACCAGCGTTTGCCGCAGGGCGTAGTTGACCTCAGGGTGATAGATGAGTCTACGCCACATGCACCGTACCCATAAAAAAGGCGCGACAGAAGCCTGTCGCGCCGCAGGATTAAGATCGGTTAACGGGTGCCGTAAACGACAATGGTTTTGCCGTGTGCGGAGATCAGATTCTGATCTTCCAGCATTTTCAGGATACGGCCCACGGTTTCACGGGAACAGCCGACGATCTGGCCGATCTCCTGACGGGTGATTTTGATCTGCATGCCATCCGGGTGGGTCATGGCATCGGGCTGTTTGGCCAGATTGAGCAGGGTCTGGGCAATACGGCCGGTGACGTCGAGGAAGGCGAGGTTGCCGACCTTTTCAGACGTCACCTGCAGACGACGCGCCATCTGCGAGGAGAGACGCATCAGAATATCCGGGTTAACCTGAATCAGCTGACGGAATTTTTTGTAGGAAATTTCAGCCACTTCACAGGCCGCTTTCGCGCGCACCCAGGCGCTGCGCTCCTGCCCCTCTTCAAACAGGCCCAGTTCGCCAATAAAGTCGCCCTGGTTCAGGTAGGAGAGGATCATCTCTTTGCCTTCTTCATCCTTGATCAGCACCGCTACCGCGCCTTTGACGATGTAGTAGAGGGTTTCTGCCTTTTCACCCTGATGGATCAGCGTGCTTTTGGATGGATATTTGTGAATATGGCAATGTGACAGGAACCATTCGAGAGTCGGGTCTGTTTGCGGTTTGCCGAGAACCATTCGCTGTTATCCTCTGTTTTGTCATCGAGCCCAAAAACAGGGGCTGCTCTCCCTGCCAGGCGTTGAAATAGTCAAGCGTTTCCCTGAGGGAAAATGATACGGGTCTCTGTTCAGAGCATGGCTCGCGTAGGGGGCCCGTTTTTACCGTGCATGATGGTGACAGTAAATATTACAGCTTTGTTTGTAGCACAGCTTTACATAACTGTCTTGTGTTGTATCGCTTCAGCATAGCGGGAAAAGGGAGGGCGTGCTGTTTTTGCCGGTAGAACAGCGCCACGCGTCACGCCCGCTGGCTTTCTCAAGTATTTTCAACAGCTGCTGCGCGCTGGCGGTCAGCGGCGAGTGGCTGGAGCAGACCGCGCCATACCGCAGCGCGGGCAGCGTGCCGATCGGCAGCTGCACCAGGCTGTGCGACCAGCGGCTCACCACCGGTTCCGGTAACAGCATCAGGTATCCCGCACGCTCGACCAGTTCGATGGCGGACAGTAACGAACTGGTGCGCAATGCCGGCTGCGGCAGCGCCTGAAAAAAGCGTTTCAGCTCATCATTTAACGATGACAGCGTGGCGCTCTCATCTTCTGCCAGCAGCCATTTTTGCTCGCTCAGCTGGGTTAACGCCCGCGCCCGCCGCGCCGGATGATTTTTGCTGGCGACCACGCACAGCGGCACCTGAAAGAGCGGGGTGATCACCAGCCGCTCCTGCTTAAGATCGGCGGGAACCGGCCCGGCGGCAAAGTCGATCTCGCCGCTGTTCAGCAGCGGCAGCAGGCTGCGCATCAGGCCCTCTTTGACGCTTAGCCGGGCCTGCGGGTGGCGCAGGCGAAATTTTTCGACCACCTCCGCCAGCATCGTTGAGCCCACCAGGCTGCAAACTCCCACCGCCACCTGCCCCTGCTGAGGATGCTGGGCGGAGTAGATTTCATCCCCCGCCCGCTGCAGCTCCTGCAGGATAAAGCGGTTGCGTACCGCGAACAGCTGGCCGCTGGGCGTCAGGGTGATCCCGCCAGGGCCGCGCAGAAACAGCGCCGTTTGCAGCGTATTTTCCAGTTCCTTCAGCGCCCGGCTGATGGCCGGCTGTGACTGTGCCAGCGTGCGGGCCGCCGAGCGGATACTGCCCTGACGCACGACTTCTTCAAACACCCGCAGCTGCTGCATTTTAGGTAGATAGCGCATCCCGTTCTCCTTCACTGATGCCAGAAACGTATCAGGGCAACGAAAATTTCATCTTACCTGACTGATGTAAATCCCTGATGGTGTTGTGGACATGTTAAATCATTGTGCTTGTTTCGTTGTGATGTTGCTCACAGCGCGGGACAGAGACTGACGGACGTAATTGATTGATTCCTTTTCAGTTAATTAGGAGAAACAGCAATGGATAGACGCGCACGCCTGGGAATGATCCTGATGTTATTTGCCGGCTATACCCTGATTTATATCGATAAAACCGTGATGGGCTTTGCGCTTCTGCCGATACGCGCAGAGTTTAACTTCACCCCGCAGCAGGTCGGCCTGATCCCGGGCTTATTTTTTTTCTCCTACACCCTGTTTCAGATCCCCGCCGGCTGGTTAAACGACCGGCTGGGCTACCGGGCGATGCTGGTGATGTCGCTGGCGCTGGTGGGCGTATGTGCCCTGCTGTTTGGCTGGTGGGGGCTGGGCCTTGGCTGGCTGATCCTGTTTCGCATGCTGGCCGGCATCGGTCACTCCGGTTATCCCAGCGCCAGCGCGAAAACGGTGACCATGACCTTCGATCTGCAGCATCGTACCTTTGTACAGTCGCTACTGCTCTCCTCCTCAGGAATGGCGATGGTAATCGGGCCGCTGCTGGCAATCTGGGCGCTGCGGGTGATGCGCTGGCAGCAGATGTATATGGTGTTTGCCGCGCTTTTTCTGCTGGTGGCGCTGCTGATGCTGGTGCTACTGCCAAAACACGGACAGCAGCAACAGGAGGTGGCCGCCCCGTCGCAGGGTAGCTGGCGGCTGATGTTCCGTCATCCGCTCATCTGGCAGCTGATTATCGCTAACGTCTGCGTCAATCTTCCCGCCTACAGCCTGATGGCCTGGCTACCCAGTTTTCTGGTCAAAGAGCATGGCCTGTCGATGGCCGTTACCGGTGAGATCATCTCTATCGGCGGTATTGGTGCCTGGGCGTCGTCGATTATCGGCGGCTGGCTGGTGGGGCGCTATGGCTCCGGTCGCGAGCCGCTGGTGATCCTTTGCACCGCGCTGGTTGCGGCCTGTGGCCTGCTCGGCATCTATTTTTCCACCTCGCTGCTGGCGACGATTGTCATTCTGATGATCACCAATGGTGCCACCTTCTGCACCTTTGTCTTTACCTTTACGCTGCCGTTGAAACGTTTCGAACCGCGCATTATGGGCACCACGGTGGGCTTTCTTAACGCCTGCGGTGTGGCCGGTGGGTTTATTGGCCCGATCGTCATCGGGTATCTGGTCGCGGCCAGCGGAGGGGACTACTTCACCAGCTTCCTGTTTATGATGGTCGCGATCGTGATTGCCGGGCTGGCGCTGCTGCCCGGCAGCCGGCGGCCGCTTATCTCACCGCAACATCAGGAGTCACTATGAACGCTGCAGTTGCTTCACTGATTGAGGATATCACACCGCAGGTGGTCGCCTGGCGGCGGCATATTCATGCTAACCCCCATCTCTCCTTTTACGAGCAGGAGACGGCCGACTACGTGGCCGCGGAGCTGGCGAAGATGGGGCCATTGGCCCTGACGCGGTTGACGCCGAACAGCGTGCTGGCGGAGCTGACCGGCGCGCGCAGCGGCCCGTGTATTGCGCTGCGCGCGGATATGGACGCCCTGCCGATCCATGAGCTGAACGATGAGCCGTTTACCTCACGCCATCCGGGGGTGATGCACGCCTGCGGACACGACGCGCACACCGCGATGCTGTTGGGCGCGGCCAAAGTGCTGTGCCAGCTGCGCTCGCAGATTGCCGGACGCGTGCGCTTCGTTTTCCAGCATGCCGAGGAGGTACCGCCCGGCGGAGCGCAGGAGCTGGTGGAACTGGGGGCGATGCGGGACGTACAGACGATCTTCGGCCTGCACGTGATGCCCGGTTTTCCCACCGGCACCGTCGGTTTTACCGAAGGGGTGTTCAGCGCCGCCAGCGACAACTTTGATCTGATCCTGCAGGGCACCGGCGCGCACGCGGCGATGCCGGATAAAAGCTGCGATCCGATCGTGATGGGGGCGGGGGTGGTGCACGCGCTGCAGCAGGTGGTGTCGCGGCGGCTGAACCCGAACGACCGCGCGGTGCTGACCGTGGCCAGCTTTCTTGCCGACGGTGGCTACAACGTGATCCCGGACAGCGCGCACCTCAGGGGTACGCTGCGCACGCTCAGCCGCGAGGCGCGCGAAGAGATCCCTAAGATGATGGAGCAGATGCTGGAGGGCCTGACCCGGGCCTCTGGCGGCAGCTACCAGCTGAACTGGACGCGCGGCTACGTCACCGGCGTTAACCACCGCGACGCCTGCCAGATCGCCGCAGAGAATGTCCGAGCCCAGCTGGGCGAGCAGGCGTTGAAAATTCTGCCGCACCCGATGTTCGGCTGTGAAGACTTTTCGGCCTACCAGCAGGTGGTGCCCGGCTGCTTCCTGTTTGTCGGTTCGGGTAACGAGGCAATCGGGGCCTGCTGGAATCTGCATAACCCCCACTTCCGCCTTGATGAGGCGGTGCTGCCGCTGGGCGTGAAGCTGCATATCGGGTTTATCCAGCGGCTGCTGATGGACGGGCGCAGCTGACGGCCACCGTCCGACCGGCGGGCTCAGACGATTTTTTTACCTTCGATCAGCCGTTGCACCAGCGGTGCCATGATCAGCTCCATCGCCAGGCCCATCTTACCGCCGGGCACGACCAGGGTTTTCATATGCGAGATAAAGGAGCCCTGCAGCATGGCGAGCAGATACGGGAAGTCGATATCCTCCAGACCCTGGAAATGGATCACCACAAAACTCTCGTCGAGCGAGGGAATGCCGCGGGCGGCGAAGGGGTTGGAGGTATCCACCGTCGGCACCCGCTGGAAGTTGAGGTGGGTGCGCGAGAACTGTGGCGTAATAAAGTTGATGTAGTCCTCCATCGAGCGCACCACCGAATCCATCACCGCCTCGCGCGAGTGGCCGCGCTCGCTGGTGTCACGTACCAGCTTCTGGATCCATTCGAGGTTGACGATCGGCACCACGCCCACCAGCAAGTCAACGTGGTCTGCCACGCTGTGCTGTGGCGTTACCACGCCGCCGTGCAGCCCCTCATAGAACAGCACGTCGGTCGGTTCCGGCAGCGGCTGCCACGGGGTGAAGGTGCCCGGCACCTGGTTCCACGGCACCGCTTCATCATAGGTGTGCAGATACTTGCGTGACTGGCCCTTACCGCTGCGGCCATACCCGGCGAAGGTCTGCTCCAGCAGGCCGAAATCGTTAGCCTCCGGCCCGAAATAGCTGACGTGTTTCCCCATGTCACGTGCCTTACGGATGGCCATATCCATCTCCGGGCGGGTAAAACGGTGAAAACTGTCGCCTTCCACCTCGGCCGCGCGCAGATTAAGCTGCTGGAATATTTTCCTGAACGCCAGGCTGGTGGTGGTGGTTCCTGCCCCGCTGGAGCCGGTGACGGCGATAACCGGATGTTTGGCTGACATGACGGACAACTCCCTTAAACTTCGAACCGAGGCTGCATTGGTATCACGTTTGGCGCGGTAAAGTCACCAGGGCTGCGTGCGCCGCCGGGCCCGGCCAGCGCGTTATCGTCACTCCCTGAACTGGCCGCGCGGCATGATATTGACGGTTTCATGCAGTTCAGACCACATCAGCACTACCTCGCCGCTGACCAGCTGGCGCCGCACGTCGTCCACCTTCTCGGCCAGCGTGCGCTCCTGCTCGCCATAGTCGGTACCTTCGCGCAGCACAAAGGCTTCCAGCAGGCTATCAAGGGTTTCAGGGTTAAGATCGCGCCAGGGAATAATCATCGTTGCTCCAGCCAGGGGGTAAGCCACTGTGGAATGCGCTGCTCCAGCCACATCTGTGGCTGACGCAGGGTTCCACCTACAAATCCGACATGCCCGCCGTGCTGCGTCAGCTGATATTCAACGCAGGCCGGCAGCAGTGCGGGGTCGGGGATCACTTCAGGGGTCATAAAAGGGTCGTCGCTGGCGTGCACGATCAGCAGCGGTTTACGCACGCCGGGCAGCAGCGGCAGGGCGCTGCAGCGGCGATAGTAGTCGGTGGCATCGGCAAAGCCGTGAGCGCGGGCGGTGATCGCATCATCAAAGTCGCGCAGCTGGCGCAGGGCCGCCAGCTGTTGCAGATCGACCGGCAGCGTACCGGGCCACGCCAGCAGCTTGCGGCGGGCGTTCTGCTTCAGCAGGTTCAGCAGATAGCGCTGGTAGACGCGGGAAAATCCCTGCTCCAGCCGCCGGCTGCAGGGCTCCAGCATCAGCGGCGCAGAGACCACCACCCCGGCGTCCAGCAGGCACGCGTCCCCCTGTTTTCCCATCAGGCAGGCCAGCATATTGCCGCCGAGGGAGATGCCGACCGCGGCGGTCGGTACGTCGCCCCACGTCTCACGCAGCCACCGCAGGAAGAAGCTGGCATCTTCCGTTTCGCCGGAATGATAGATGCGGTTCAGGCGATTCGGCGTACCGCTGCAGCCGCGAAAATGCATCACCACACCCAGCCAGCCGCGCGCCTGCCATGCCTGCATCAGGCCGTGGGCATAGGGGCTGTTGAAACTACCCTCCAGGCCGTGGAACAGCACCACGCGCGGTTTGTGGCGCGCCTGCGCCGGGTCTTCGCTCCAGGCCAGATCGACAAAATCGCCGTCCGGCAGGGTCAGGCGCTGCCAGTGGGGGCGCAGGGCAATGCGGCGGCGCAGCAGGCGCGGCAGAATCGTCTGCAGGTGCGGATTGGCCGCGCCCGGCAACGGGTGAAAAGCCTCGCCGGGGCGGGGGGCGAAATTTATAACGTCCGGGCTTGTTGAATCCATGGCTCGCTGTTAGCTTCATCGGGTTAACGATCGGTAGTGGGTGAGAGGCGCCCGTTGTATGGAACTGAGTCTGTTTTTATCTATGTTAGGCTTTCTTTGGGTCGCTGCCATCACGCCGGGCCCTAATAATATGTTACTCACCGCTTCCGGTGCCAGGTTTGGTTTGCTGCGTTCGCTGATGCTGCTGGTGGGCATCATGATCGGTATGCAGCTGATGCTGCTGATGGTGGCCTTTGGCGTTGGTGGCCTGATCCTGCTCTATCCCGCGCTGCATCTGCTGCTGAAAATTGCCGGTAGCCTCTACCTGCTGTGGCTGGCGTGGAAAATTGGCAGCGCCGGGTATGAAGAGCTGAACACCGATGCCGCCCCGGCCACGCCGATGCCGTTCTGGCAGGGCGGGCTGCTGCAGCTGATCAACCCGAAAGCCTGGCTGATGGCGCTGGGCGCGGTAGCCAGCTTCAGCCTGGCGGGGGAGGCCTATCTGCACTCGGTGCTGGCGATCAGTTTCGGCATGGCGCTGGTGAATCTGGTCTCAGGGATTATCTGGATCGGCTTCGGGGCGCTGATCGGCCGCATTCTGCGCAGCCGTCGGGCGTGGCGCCTGTTCAACGTGGCGATGGGGCTGCTCACCGCCGCCTGTGTGCTGCTGATCTGGCGCTGAGGGCTGGGGGCTGGTCACCTGTCACTCCGGCTACTGGCTCAGGGAGCCTGTCCACTCCGTCAAGACGCAAAAAGCGTCATCCGTGACAGCCCGGCACGGCAACTCCCTGTGCCGTGACGCTTTACTCCCTGTACAGGCTCCCATCGCCTCAGATTCGGTGTCGTCTGCCGGGTGCGGACTGAAACAGCGACATCAGCACTTTCGGACAGACCCGATACGCCGGGCACCTGAATCCACAGCGACCAGCCTGAACGTAATGAGGCCGTACACGGTTTATAACACCGGCTAATCCCGCTTTTTTGCATTGAATTGCTGTCTTTTTTCTAAGCAGATTTCGGTATAACAGAGAATTTTTAATTACTTTATTACGATAGTGCCGCCCGGTTACAAAGGAGGGGTTCACCCATAACAATAATTTTCGGAGCGGGCTATGGCGGGTAAATTTTCACTTTCAATTTTAGCAGCGGCACTATCGCTGACGGCACTCAGCGTTCAGGCGGTGGATGTCACCATCGCTTATCAGACCTCAGCAGAACCGGCCAAAGTGGCGCAGGCCGACGGCACGTTTGCCAAAGAGAGCGGGGCAAAGGTCGACTGGCGTAAGTTTGACAGCGGCGCCAGCGTGGTGCGCGCGCTGGCCTCCGGCGACGTGCAGATCGGCAATATCGGCTCCAGCCCGCTGGCGGTAGCCGCCAGCCAGGGCGTGCCGATCGAGGTGTTCCTGCTGGCGTCCCAGCTCGGCAACTCCGAGGCGCTGGTGGTCAAAAAGAGCATTAAGGACCCGAAAGATCTTATCGGTAAGCGCATCGCGGTGCCGTTTATCTCCACCACCCATTACAGCCTGCTGGCCTCGCTGAAACACTGGGGCATCAAGCCGGGCCAGGTGCAGATCGTGAATCTGCAGCCGCCGGCGATTATTGCGGCCTGGCAGCGCGGCGATATCGACGGTGCTTACGTCTGGTCACCGGCGGTGAATCAGCTGGAGAAGGATGGCAACGTGCTAACCGACTCGGCGCAGGTGGGCAAATGGGGTTCCCCAACGCTCGACGTCTGGGTAGTGCGCAAGGACTTCGCCGAGAAGCATCCTGAGGTGGTCACCGCCTTCGCCCGCAGCGCGCTGGCCCCGCAGAAAGCCTATATCGATAACCCGGATGCGTGGCTGAAGCAGGACGACAACCTTGAGAAGCTGGCGCGCCTGAGCGGCGTGCCGAAAGAGGACGTGCCGGTGCTGGTGAAGGGTAATACCTACCTGACCGCGCAGCAGCAGATCGAACAGCTCAACGGCCCGGTGAACAAAGCGATTGTCGATACCGCCGGCTTCCTGAAAGAGCAGGGCAAGGTGCCACAGGCGGGCAGCGATTACAGCAGCTTCGTTACCGACCGCTTTATCCAGCCGCTGACTAAATAACCGGAGGTTGCCGATGCTTGCCGTTTCTCATCTTCACGCCAGCTATCAGGGCAAGCCTGCGCTGCAGGATATAAATCTGTCGATCGGCAACGGCGAGCTGGTGGTGGTGCTGGGGCCTTCCGGCTGTGGCAAAACCACGCTGCTCAACCTGATTGCCGGGTTCCTGCCGGCCGACAGCGGCAGCATCACGCTGGACGGCCAGCCGGTACGCGGGCCGGGTGCCGACCGCGGCGTGGTGTTCCAGAATGAAGGGCTTCTGCCGTGGCGCAACGTGCTGGACAACGTCGCCTTCGGCTTACAGCTGGCGGGCGTGGAGAAGACGGAACGCCATGCGGTGGCGCGACGTGTGCTGAAAAAGGTCGGGCTGGAGGGCGCGGAGAAGCGCTGGATCTGGCAGCTTTCCGGCGGCATGCGTCAGCGGGTGGGCATCGCCCGCGCGCTGGCGGCCGATCCGCGGCTGTTGCTGCTGGATGAACCCTTTGGCGCGCTGGATGCGTTTACCCGTGAACAGATGCAGGAGCTGCTGCTGACCCTGTGGCGCGACAGCGGCAAGCAGATCCTGTTAATTACCCACGATATTGAAGAAGCGGTATTTCTGGCCAGTGAGCTGGTGCTGTTGTCGCCAGGCCCCGGCCGGGTGGCGGAGCGGCTGGCGCTGGATTTCGGCCGCCGCTACGCTGCCGGTGAAAGCTGCCGGGCGATCAAATCCGATCCGGCGTTTATCGAACGCCGTGAATATGTGCTCAGCCGGGTGTTCCATCAGCGCGAGGTGTTTATATGAGTTCCCTGACCAGTGAAAAAGTGGCACCGCGCCGTCGTTTGCGCCTGCGCTGGCCGCTGAATCGCCAGCTGACGCTGAGCCTCTCTACCCTGACGGTGCTGGTGGCAGTGTGGTGGGCGATTACCGCCCTGCAGCTGATTGGCCCGCTGTTCTTACCGCCGCCGCAGCAGGTGCTGCAGAAGCTGTTAACCATTGCCAGCCCGGCAGGCTTTATGGACGCCACGCTGTGGCAGCATCTGGGGGCCAGCCTGACGCGTATTCTGATTGCCCTGCTGGCCGCAGTGGCAATTGGCGTGCCGGTGGGCATTTTTATGGGCCTGAACGAGACCGTGCGCGGTATTCTCGACCCGCTGATTGAGCTGTACCGTCCGGTGCCGCCGCTGGCCTATCTGCCGCTGATGGTGATCTGGTTCGGTATTGGCGAAACCTCGAAAATATTACTGATCTATCTGGCGATCTTCGCGCCGGTGGCGATGTCCGCCGTGGCCGGGGTGAAAAGCGCCCAGCAGGTGCGGCTGCGCGCCGCACGTTCCCTGGGTGCCAGCCGCTGGCAGGTGCTGTGGTATGTGGTGCTGCCCGGCGCGCTGCCGGAAATTCTTACCGGTTTACGCATCGGGCTGGGCGTCGGCTGGTCAACGCTGGTGGCCGCCGAGCTGATCGCCGCCACCCGTGGTCTTGGTTTTATGGTGCAGTCGGCGGGGGAGTTCCTGGCCACTGATGTGGTGCTGGCCGGTATTACGGTAATCGCCTTAATTGCTTTTGCGCTGGAGCTGGGGCTGCGCGCCCTGCAGCGTCGTTTAACCCCCTGGCATGGAGTACAGCAATGAACGAACGTATTAAAATTGAAGCGCTGGGGCCTTATATCGGCGCGCTGGTGAGCAATGTCGATCTGACCCGCCCGCTGAGCGACGGCCAGTTTGAGCAGCTCTATCACGCGCTGATCCGCCATCAGGTGCTGTTCCTGCGCGACCAGCATGTGACGCCGCAGCAGCAGCGCCAGCTGGCGCTGCGCTTCGGTGATTTGCATATCCACCCGGTCTACCCGCATGCGCCGGGCGTGGAAGAGATTATCGTGCTGGATACCCACGACAATAATCCGCCGGACAACGACAACTGGCATACCGACGTGACCTTTATTGAAACGCCGCCGGCCGGGGCGATCCTTGCCGCCAAACAGCTGCCGGAAACCGGCGGCGATACGCTGTGGGCCAGCGGTATCGCGGCGTTTGATGCGCTGTCTGAGCCGCTGCAAACCCTGCTCAGCGGCCTGCTGGCCGAGCACGATTTCCGTAAGGCGTTTCAGGAGTATAAATATCGCGGCAGCGAAGAGGAGCATCAGCGCTGGCAGCAGGCGGTGGCGAAGAACCCGCCGGTGGTGCATCCGGCGATCCGTACCCACCCGGTGAGCGGCAGAAAGGCGCTGTTCGTCAACGAAGGTTTTACCACGCGGCTGGTGGGCGTGAAGGAGAAGGAGAGTGACGCGCTGCTGAACTTCCTGTTCGCACACATCACCAAACCGGACTTCCAGGTGCGCTGGCGCTGGCAGGTGGGCGACGTGGCGATCTGGGATAACCGGGTGACGCAGCACTATGCCAATGCGGACTATCTGCCGGCGCGCAGGATCATGCACCGGGCCACCATCCTCGGCGACAAACCCTTCTAAAACCGTCCGTACCGGGCTGCGACCGCGTTGCTGCGGCCCTTCGCGATGCTCACATACTGATGTATGCTCCGCTCGCTCAGCGCCTTGCGCCTTGTCTCGCTCCGGTACGATCGGTTTTTTCACTTGCCGTCCGTACCGGGCTGCGACGGCGTCGCTGCGGTGCGATCACTCCTCACTCATCAGGTTGCGCGAGAAATGATGAATGTCGGCGCCAGGCTTAAGGCGGTAAAGCTTCGCCTTACGGGCACCGGTAGCGACGCTCTCGCCGGTTTCTTCAAACATCTCTGAGGCGTCAAAGCGACGGATCAGGCTTTTACGCTGCACCGGGCGGGCGAGGATCGTCTCAGTGACCTCCTGTAACTGGGTCAGGGTAAAGGCGGCGGGCAGGCAGTACACCGGCAGCAGGGAGTAGAGCGTTTTCTGCCGCAGCCGCTGCAGCGCGTCGGCAACGATCTGCTGGTGGTCAAAGGCGATGTCGCTGCGCTGTGCCAGCCCGGCCACCGGCTGCCACCGTGCATCGCTGACGTCGTTACTGCCGGCAGAACAGGCTTCGGCGGCGATCAGCGCGTACCACGCCGTGGTCAGGCTCCAGCCGCGCGGGTCTCGGTCGGGCCCCGAGTAGGTGGCCAGCTGCTCGAGCCACGGCGGATTGACGCCGGTCTTTTCCCGCAGCTTGCGCAGCGCGGTGTCGCGCGTGGATCCATCCTGCAGCAGGTCGATAAATCCCCCCGGTAACCCCCAGAGGCCGCGCTGCGGATGCCTGGCGCGCTGTACCAGCAGCACGCACAGCTGCTGCTGCCAGAGGCTGAACAGCACGCTGTCGACGGTGACGATTGGGGACGGATAGCGTGAAGCGTCGTACTGCGCCAGATACTCGTGTTCTGATGACATAGCATTACCTGCAGGAAGTGTCGCTCGGACACATTACCAGCGGCGGAGTTATCATTCAATCTTTCCACCCGCGCTGAAAACTTTATCACTTTTAAAATCAATTAGTTAAACATAATTTTTGTGCCGGTGTGATATTTCGCTTGTCAATTAATGTCTCTTGGACAATTATATAAATGTCCCTGTGACATTAATTGAGTTGAAGGAGTCGGTGATGATGAAACTGCAGTTAACGCTTGATGGTCAGGATGTGGCGCTGGAAAGCGGACGTTTTCCAGACGGTGCGGTCTGGGAGCGCGTCAGCGGGCCGCTGGATCCACAGGCGGAAAGCCTGACGCTGCGTGCCAGCGCGATGCAGACCCTCGATGACCTGATGCGGGTCGCCCAGGTGCTCGACGCGGTACGTCAGCGCTGCCTGCTGCGTCAGACCCGGCTTGAGCTGCCGTGGCTGCCCTACGCCCGACAGGACCGCACAATGCGTGACGGCGACAGTTTCGCCCTCAGGGTGTTTGCCGGTTTTCTCAATCAGCTGCGCTTTGATCGGGTGGTGGTGCTGGATCCGCACAGCGACGTGGCTGCCGCCGTGGTTGACCGTATGGTCACCATTCCCCAGCACCGCTGCCTGATCCACAGCCGTTCGCTGCTGGCCGCCCTTGAGCAGGGCATGATGCTGATTGCCCCGGACGCCGGCGCGCTGAAAAAGGTGCATGCGCTGGCGCAACAGGTGAAGGCAGCTGAGTACGGCATTCTCGGCAAGCATCGTGATATCGCCAGCGGTGCGCTGAGCGGTTTTGAACTGCTGAAAGGTGACGTGGCGGGCAGGGACGTGCTGATTGCCGACGACCTGTGCGATGCCGGTGGCACCTTTATCGGATCGGCGGCGGTATTGCGGGCCGCCGGCGCGCGCTCGGTCAGCCTGTACGTTACCCACGGTCTGTTCAGTAAAGGCGTTGAGCACCTGCTGAGCCAGGGCATTGACCGCATCTGGACCACCACCTCGCTGGGCGGCGCTGAACCGGCGCAGGAAGGCGTTGAACGCATTGATATCGCGACCATTTACCGCAGTGAAGGAGCAAACCATGCAAATTAATCCGATTCTGGCTATCGATGGTTACAAAACCTCGCACCGTGAGCAGTACCCGCAGGGGACAAACCGGGTTTATTCCAACTTTACGCCGCGCGGTAAGCGCTATTTTCAGTCGCCGCTGGCGGATGAGTCGCTGGTGTTCTTTGGTCTGCAGGGATTTTTGCAGTGGTTTATGGTCGACCTGTTTAACCAGCAGTTCTTCGCCCAGCCGGAAGAGCAGGTGGTGGGGGAGTATCAGCAACTGATGGACAGCTACCTCGGGGAGAACAGCGTCAGCGTTGAGCACATCCGTGCGCTGCACCGCCTTGGCTATCTGCCGCTGGAGATCAAAAGCCTGGACGAAGGCAGCAAAGTGCCGATGAAGGTGCCGGTGCTGACCCTTACCAATACCCTGGGCGAGTTCTTCTGGCTGGTGAATTACCTCGAGAGCGTGATGTCGGCCGAGCTGTGGAAATCCTCCACCACCGCCACCGTCGCGCACCACTATCGCCAGATCTGCCAGCGCTGGGCCGAACGCACCTGTGACGACGTGGCGCACCTTGATTTTCAGTGCCATGACTTTTCGTTCCGCGGCATGTCCGGGGTGCACGATGCGGCACAGTCCGGCGTCGGCCATCTGCTGAGCTTTACCGGCACCGACAGCCTGCCGTCGATTCTCTATGCCCAGCGCTACTACCGTCCGGCGGCAGGCACCTTTATCGGCGGCAGCATCCCTGCCACCGAGCACAGCGTAATGTGCATGGGCGAGGAGCAGGGCGAGATCGCCACTTTCCGTCGCCTGCTGACCGAGCTCTATCCGCGCGGGCTGGTTTCGATCGTGTCCGATACCTGGGACTACTGGAAGGTGCTGACCGGGTACAGCCGTGAGCTTAAACCGGAAATCATGGCGCGTGAGGGGCGGCTGGTGTTCCGCCCGGACAGCGGTGACCCGGTCGAAATACTGTGCGGCAGCGGCGACGACCAGGATCGCGACCCTGCGCGCAGCGCGCAGCAGAAAGGCTCGGTGGAGGTGCTGTGGGAGATCTTTGGCGGCACGGTCAATGCCAGAGGCTATAAGGTGCTCGACCCGCACGTCGGCCTGATTTACGGCGATTCGATTACGCTGGAACGGGCGAACGAGATCCTCAGCCGGCTGGAGGCAAAAGGCTTCGCCAGCAGCAACGTGGTGTTCGGCGTCGGCTCATATACCTACCAGTACCACACGCGTGATACCTTCGGCTTCGCGATGAAAGCAACCTATGGGGAAGTGAACGGCGTGGGGCGGGAGATCTTTAAACAGCCGAAAACCGATAATGGCCTGAAAAACTCCGCGCGTGGCCTGCTGCGGGTAGAGAAAGACCGGCAAGGGAACTATCGTCTGCTGGATGGCCAGAGCTGGCAGCAGGAACAGGGGGGAGAGCTGAAAACCCGCTTCCTGAACGGTAAACTGCTCAACGTTGAGGATCTGACCACGCTGCGCCAGCGGCTGGCGGCGGAATTAAGGCGGGAACGCTGAGCGGGGCGGCACAACGATGCGCCCCGGCGATCGGAGCGGGGGGACGACGGGCTGTCATCCCCCGTTATCTCAGCCGTTCATGATTGATTCAAGCTGTTCCTGCGCCTCCAGCCATTCCATCTCACACTCTTCCAGCGCCGATTTGGCGCTGGCCTGCTGCTGCAGGGCGGAGGTCAGGTCTGTTTTGCGGCTCTGCTCGTAAATCGCGGTATCGCCCAGCTTGTTTTCAGCGTCGGCCAGCTGCGCGTTGTGCTTCTCCATCTGCTTTTCCAGCTTTTCAATCTGCCTGCGCAGCGGCTGGGTCTGGGTGCGCAGTTCGGCATCGCGGCGTTTCTGATCCTTACGCGCCTGGGCGCTGTTGGCACCCTCGGCTTTCGGTGACGCGTCGGCCAGAACCTGCTTCTGCAGGTCGCTCAGCCACTGCTGGTAATCTTCCAGATCGCCGTCGAAGGGTTCGACCTTGCCATCGTGCACCAGGTAAAGGTCGTCGGTGGTGGAACGCAGCAGGTGGCGATCGTGCGATACCACCACCAGCGCGCCTTCGTAGTCGATCAGCGCTTCGGTCAGCGCCTGGCGCATATCCAGATCCAGGTGGTTGGTCGGTTCATCGAGCAGCAGCAGGTTAGGACGCTGCCAGACGATCAGCGCCAGCACCAGCCGCGCTTTCTCGCCGCCTGAGAAGCGCTGGGTCTGCTCCGTCACTTTGTCGCCCTGGAAACCAAAGCCGCCGAGGTAGTCGCGTAGCTGCTGTTCCAGAATTTTAGGCGCCAGCCGGGCCAGGTGCTGCAGCGGTGATTCGTCGGCGCGCAGGAACTCCAGCTGATGCTGGGCAAAGTAACCGAGCTTAATACCCTTCGCCAGGCCGATCTCACCGGCCTGCGGGGCCAGTTCACCGGCCAGCAGCTTGATCAGCGTCGACTTACCGGCGCCGTTACGCCCGAGCAGCCCGATGCGCGAACCCGGCACCAGGTTCAGCTTGATCGAGTTAAGGATCTTTTTATCGCCGTAGCCGGCGCTGACCTTCTCCATCTTCAGCAGCGGGTTAGGCAGGCTCTCCGGCTCGCGGAAGCTGAAGGTAAACGGGTTATCGACGTGCGCCGGCGCAATCAGCTCCATGCGTTCGAGCATTTTGATGCGGCTCTGCGCCTGCTTGGCCTTGGTGGCCTTGGCCTTGAAGCGGTCGATAAAACTCTGCAGATGCGCCACCTTCTGCTGCTGGTGTTCAAACATCGACTGCTGCTGCGCCAGTTTGGTGGCGCGCTGGATCTCAAACGAGCTGTAGTTGCCGGTGTATTCGAAGATGCTCTGCTGTTCAATATGCAGGATCTTATCGACCACCGGGTCGAGGAAGTCGCGGTCGTGTGAGATCAGGATCAGCGTGCCGCTGTAGCTTTTCAGCCAGCGTTCCAGCCAGATCACCGCGTCAAGGTCGAGGTGGTTGGTCGGTTCATCGAGCAGCAGCAGATCGGAGCGGCAGATCAGCGCCTGGGCCAGGTTGAGGCGCATGCGCCAGCCGCCGGAGAAATCGCTGACCGGGCGCTGCAGTTGTTCCTGGCTAAAGCCCAATCCGCTTAGCAGGCTGGCGGCGCGGGACTGTATGGTCCATGCCTGAATGGCATCCAGCTTGCCGTGCAGCGTGGCGATAGCGTGGCCGTCGTTAATTTCATTCGCGCGATCTAATTCAGACTGCAGCTGACGAAATTCGCGGTCGCCGTCGATAACATACTCAACGGCGGGCATATCCAGCGCCGGCGTTTCCTGGTTGACCCAGGCCAGCGACCAGCTGCCGGGATAGCTGAAGCTGCCGGCATCGGCGCTTATCTCGTTTTTCAGCAGGGACAGCAGGGTGGATTTGCCGCAGCCGTTTTTGCCCACCAGGCCCACTTTCTGGCCGGGGTTGATGGTCGCGGTGGCGTTATCCAGCAGGACGCGCACGCCGCGACGTATTTGTAACGAGGAGAAGACAATCATAAGCGCCGTTAGTCCATAATATGTTAAATTAATCCATCATAAATAAGTTTCCGGAATCACTGATTCCGTTGCGTCGAGCATGGTAGCGGATTTCGCCTGCCGTGACGACGATTTGGAGGGGAATGATGTCGCAGCCGCCTAAGGTCCTGCTGTTGTATGCCCATCCGGAGTCACAGGACTCGATTGCCAATCGCGTTTTGCTACAACCGGCCCGGCGCCTGGAACATGTGACGGTCCATGACCTGTACGCAGAGTATCCGGATTTTTTTATTGATATTCACCGCGAGCAACAGCTGCTGCGCGAACATCAGATTATCGTTTTTCAACATCCGCTTTATACCTACAGCTGCCCTGCTCTGCTGAAAGAGTGGCTGGACCGCGTGCTGTCGCGCGGCTTTGCCAGCGGCCCCGGTGGCAACGTGCTGGAGGGTAAATACTGGCGCAGCGTGATCACCACCGGAGAGCCGGAGGCCGCCTACCACCAGGAAGGGCTGAACCGTTACCCGATGTCAGACATTATGCGGCCCTTTGAACTGACCGCGCAGATGTGCCGCATGCACTGGATGACGCCGATGATTATTTACTGGGCGCGTCGCCAGACGGCTGACGTGATGCAAAATTATGCCCGCGCCTACGGCGACTGGCTGGGCAATCCGCTGCCCTATGGAGGAGTGTAAATGGAAGGTCAAAGCCTCCTGACCGCGGGAGTGGTTTATCTGTTTGCCGCGGTGATTGCGGTACCGATCGCCGCCCGGCTCGGTATCGGCGCGGTGCTCGGCTATCTGCTGGCGGGGATCGCCATCGGCCCGTGGGGACTCGGTTTTATCAGTGACGTGGATGAGATCCTGCACTTCTCCGAGCTGGGCGTGGTGTTTCTGATGTTTATCATCGGGCTGGAGCTGAACCCGTCTAAGCTGTGGCAACTGCGGCGCTCGATCTTCGGCGTCGGTGCCGCGCAGGTGATTCTGAGCGCCGCAATCCTTGGCGGCCTGCTCTACCTGACCGACTTCTCCTGGCAGGCGGCGCTGATTGGCGGTATCGGCCTGGCGATGTCCTCCACCGCCATGGCGCTGCAGCTGATGCGTGACAAAGGCATGAACCGCAGCGAATCCGGTCAGCTCGGCTTCTCGGTGCTGCTGTTCCAGGACCTGGCGGTGATCCCGGCGCTGGCGCTGGTGCCGCTGCTGGCCGGCGGCGACAGCGGTCATACCGACTGGATGAAGGTGGGCATGAAGGTGCTGGCGTTTGCCGGCATGCTGGTCGGCGGGCGCTATCTGCTGCGGCCGATCTTCCGCTTTATCGCTGCCTCCGGCGTGCGGGAAGTGTTTACCGCCGCGTCGCTGCTGCTGGTGCTGGGCTCGGCGCTGTTTATGGACGCGCTGGGGCTGTCGATGGCGCTGGGCACCTTTATCGCCGGGATCCTGCTGGCGGAGAGTGAGTACCGCCACGAGCTGGAGACGGCGATCGACCCGTTTAAAGGGCTGCTGCTGGGGCTGTTCTTCATCTCGGTCGGGATGGCGCTGAACCTGGGCGTGCTCTATACCCATATCATTGAGATCCTGATCGGCGTGGTCGGCCTGGTGGCGGTAAAAACCGGCGTGCTTTACCTGCTGGCGCGGATCTACGGCCTGCGCAGTTCTGAACGTCTGCAGTTCTCCGGCGTGCTGAGCCAGGGCGGGGAGTTTGCCTTTGTGCTGTTCTCCGCGGCGTCGTCGGCGAAGCTGTTTAGCGGCGATCAGATGCCGCTGCTGCTGGTGACGGTCACGCTGTCGATGATGACGACGCCGTTGCTGATGCAGGGCGTGGATAAAATTCTTGAACGGCGTTTCAACGAGCCCGATGAGAGCGCGGAGAAACACTTTGTCGAGGACGATAAGCCGCAGGTGATCGTGGTCGGCTTCGGCCGCTTTGGTCAGGTGGTGGGGCGTCTGCTGATGGCGAATGACAAGCGGGTCACCGTGCTGGAGCGCGACATCAGCGCGGTCAGCCTGATGCGTAAATATGGCTACAAGGTCTATTACGGCGATGCCACCGAGCTGGAGCTGTTACGCGCCGCCGGGGCAGAAACCGCGCAGTCGATCGTGATAACCTGCAACGATCCGGAAGACTCGATGCATATCGTGCACCTGTGCCAGCAGCACTTCCCGCATCTGGCGATCCTCGCCCGCGCCCGCGGCCGCGTGGAGGCACACGAACTGTTGCAGGCCGGCGTGACCCAGTTCTCGCGTGAAACCTTCAGCAGCGCGCTGGAGCTGGGCCGCAAGTCGCTGATCTCCGTCGGCATGCACCCGCACCAGGCGCACCGTGCGCAACAGCACTTTCGCCGGCTGGATATGCGCATGCTGCGTGAGCTGATGCCGAGCCACGACGACAGCGTGCAGATCTCCCGCGTGAAAGAAGCGCGGCGCGAGCTGGAAGATATCTTCCGCACCGAGATGAAATACGAAAAAAGTCAGTATGACGGCTGGGATGAGCAGCATTAACCACGAACTCAACGAGATGATTATGCGTAAACGTTTTATCGCTGGCGCCACCTGTCCGAAGTGCCAGCAGAAAGATACCCTGGCGCTGTGGCGCGAGAATAATGTCGATGTGGTTGAGTGCGTTAAGTGCGGGCATCAGATGCGCGAGGCGGACAAACAGGTGCGTAAAGAGGTGCGTGAAAACGAACAGGTCATCGGCATTTTTCACCCGGAGTAGCGCGATCGCCCCGCTTTTTTTATGCTTAAGGGTACAGCCGCGGTTGAAATTCGATACAATTGCCGCCACTTAGAGTCCTCCCGCTGAAGGTTAAAACCAGCGGGAATACGAATTCACGCTCTCAACGGTTTTAGGAGTCATCATGAAAGTAGCAAAAGACCTCGTGGTCAGCCTGGCATACCAGGTACGTACAGAAGACGGTGTGTTGGTTGATGAATCCCCGGTGAGTGCACCGCTGGATTACCTGCACGGTCACGGTTCCCTGATCTCCGGCCTGGAAAAAGCGCTGGAAAATCGCGAGCCGGGCGACAAGTTTGACGTTAAGATCGAAGCTAACGACGCTTACGGCCAGTTCGATGACAACCTGGTGCAGCGCGTACCGAAAGACGTCTTTATGGGCGTGGACGAACTGCAGGTTGGCATGCGCTTTATGGCGGAAACCGATCAGGGCCCGGTGCCGGTTGAAATTACCGAAGTGGAAGACGAGCACGTGGTGGTTGACGGTAACCACATGCTGGCCGGTCAGAACCTGAGCTTCAACGTGGAAGTCGTTGCGGTGCGTGAAGCGACCGAGGAAGAGCTGGCCCACGGCCACGTTCACGGCGAGCACGGTCATCACCACGATCACGACCATGACCACGAAGGTGGTTGTGGTACCGGCGGCTGCGGCTGCAGCCACTGATCTTCCGTCGTCTTTCGCGCTGCGGGTGCGTTTACCGCCTTCCTGCAGCACGAAATACTCGGAATATCTGTCAAAGAGGTCACGCAAATGCGTGGCCTTTTTTTTGGTTACTGCGCTGGCTGGAACAGGGGGTCTGTGCGTGTGTCGGCTGTGCGAGCGTGCCCGGCTCAGGGAGCCTGTCCACTCCGTAAAGACGCAAAAAACGTCATCCATGACAGCTCAGCGCGGGCCGTCCGTGGCCCGTGATGCTTTACTCCGTGGACAGGCTCCCTTCGCTTCATATTGCTGAGTTGCCTGAAGGGCAACCAACAGCCCGATCCGTGCTGCTCATTAGTAATGCGGAGGAGGGGTTTCTTCGGATTGTGAGGCGATGAGGGATGGCGCTGCTTCCTTTAACTTATCGGTCAGCAGGCGCATCTGTTCGCGCAGGCGGGCCATCTCCAGCTGATGCTGAACCACCGTTTCGTTGAGTTCATCGATAGTGTGATCCTGAAACGCCAGTTTGCTTTCCAGCCGCTCCAGCCGCTCTTCCAGCCATGATTGTTGCATTCTGTTTCCTCCTGTTACTACCTGCGGCGCTTTCTCGGCGCGAATTGTCCGATTCTAAGGGTAAAAGGCAGGCGAAAACAGGTAAAATGACGTAGATTGGCCGCCAGAGGTTGAAAAGTCGTACCGCTGACGCCACTGAAGGTGGTGAAACTTTCGGGCAATCACGCGGTCGGAAGTTAACTTTAGTTTTATGCAGGGGAGCGCCCCTGAGACCCGTTACAGCACAGACCGCCGGTCTGCCAACGATTCCCCGGGGTGAGATGCTTCGGTTTTGGAGAAATGGATGAAATCACTGTTTAAAGTTACTTTATTAGCTACCACTCTGGCTGCGGCGTTCACCGCACCGCTGGCCATCGCTGCCGACGCTGCTGCGGCTCCTGCTGCTCAGCAGGCGCCAAAAAACGCGGCGTTCAAGAACGATGACCAGCAGTCGGCCTATGCGCTGGGTGCTTCTCTGGGCCGCTACATGGAGAACTCCCTGAAGGAGCAGGAAAAACTGGGCATCGCTCTGGATAAAAACCAGCTGATTGCCGGCGTTCAGGATGCGTTTGCGGGTAAAAGCAAGCTGACTGACCAGGAAATCGAGCAGACCCTGCAGTCCTTTGAAGGCCGTGTGAAAGGTGCCGCTCAGGCCAAAATGGAGAAAGATGCGAAAGAGAACACCGCTAAAGGTGAGGCTTACGCAGCGAAATTCGCCAAAGAGAAGGGCGTGAAGAAAACGGAATCCGGCCTGCTCTACCTGGTAGAGAAAGCGGGTGCCGGTGAGTCACCGAAAGACAGCGATACCGTGGTGGTGAACTACAAAGGTACCCTGGTTGACGGCACCGAGTTCGATAACTCTTACACCCGCGGCGAGCCACTGTCATTCCGTCTGGACGGCGTGATCCCAGGCTGGACCGAAGGCCTGAAGCAGGTCAAGAAGGGTGGCAAAATCAAGCTGGTGATCCCACCGGCGCTGGCCTACGGCCAGAATGGCGTTCCGGGCATTCCGGCTAACTCTACGCTGGTATTCGAGGTTGAGCTGCTGGACATCAAACCGGCCGCTAAAGCCGACGAGAAAGCAGAACAGCCTGCAGCAGCAGCGGCTGATAAAGCCAAAGCGCAGTAATTGTATCACCGCCACCTGCGGGTGGCGGTGCTCCCGCCTGCGATTAATTCCTGTTTCCACTGGCTTTTAACCCGTGCAATTTCCGTGGAAAGGTCGGGACACGGCTTTCCCATATTTGCTAGACTAGCCAGCGCGCATTATAACTAAGAATGAGTCTGCCCTTGCGCCGTGTGACAGGCTCTTGTCAGAGGGTGGTGTCGTCAATGTCTAATTCCCTGTTTTCCGGTGATGTTGCGGATTCGGATCTGCTTGAGCAGCGTCCTTTCCTGCCCGGTGACTTCGAAATTTTAAAATCTTATGAGGCCGTGGTTGACGGTCTGGCGATGCTGATCGGTTCGCATTGCGAAATTGTGCTGCATTCGCTGGAAGATTTGAAATGCTCTGCGGTGAGGATCGCTAACGGTGAACATACCGGGCGAAAAATTGGTTCTCCTATCACCGATCTGGCGTTGCGCATGCTGCATGATATGACCGGTGCCGACAGCAACGTCTCTAAAGCCTATTTTACCCGTGCCAAAAGCGGCGTGCTGATGAAGTCAGTGACCATCGCTATCCGCAATCGTGACAAGCGGGTGGTGGGGCTGCTGTGCATCAACATGAACCTCGACGTGCCGTTCTCGCAGATCATGGCGACCTTTATGCCGCCGGAGACGCAGGAAGTGGCCTCTTCGGTTAACTTTGCCTCATCGGTGGAAGACCTGGTGATGCAGACGCTGGAGTTCACCATTGAGGAAGTCAGTACCGATCGCAACGTCTCTAACAACGCCAAGAACCGGCAGATCGTGTTGAACATGTATGAGAAGGGAATTTTCGACATTAAAGACGCGATCAATCAGGTGGCGGACCGCCTGAACATCTCTAAACATACGGTTTATCTCTACATCCGTCAGTTTAAGAACGGCGACTTCCACGGTCAGGACAAGTAGTGCGCTTCAGCCTGATGGTGACCGGCCCAGCCTACGGCACCCAGCAGGCCAGCAGCGCGCTGCTGTTTGCCCGTGCGCTGCTGGAGCAGGGGCACGCGTTGGAGAGTATCTTCTTCTATCGGGAGGGGGTGCTGAACGCCAGCCTGCTGAACGCTCCCGCCAGCGATGAGTGTGATTTAACGCGCCAGTGGCAGCAGCTGCATCAGCAACACGGGGTGGCGCTGAACATTTGCGTGGCGGCGGCTCTGCGCCGGGGCATCAGCGACGAGCGTGAAGCGTTGGCGCTGGGGCTGCCCACGGCCAACCTTGCCGCGGGCTTTCAGTTAACCGGCCTGGGGGCGCTGGCAGAAGCGCTGCTCGGCTGTGAGCGGATGGTACAGTTCTGATGAAACGCATCGCTTTTGTCTTCAGCCATGCGCCGCACGGCTCCAGCGGCGGGCGGGAAGGGCTGGACGCCGCGCTGGCCACCTCAGCGCTGAGCGACGAGATTGCGCTGTTCTTTGTCAGCGACGGCGTGCTGCAGTTGACCAGCGGCCAGCGGCCCGGGCAGATTCTGGCGCGTAACTACATCGCCACCTTTGGCGTGTTGCCGTTGTACGACGTCGACCGCTGCTACCTGTGTGCGGCGGCGCTGGCGGAGCGTGGTCTGAGCGAAACGCTGCCGCGGGTGCTGGACGCCGAGGTTCTGTCTCCGGCCGAACTGAGCGAGCTGCTGCACCAGTACGACCGCGTACTGGTCTTCTGAGGTCACCATGCTCCATACGTTAATGAGTTCACCGTTCCACTGCGATCTGCCGGCGTTACAGCGTCTGCTGGCCGCTGGCGACGATCTGCTACTGCTGCAGGATGGGGTGCTGGCGGCCCTGGCAGGCAGTCAGGCGCTTGAATCGCTACAGCTTGCCCCCATATCGATCTACGTGCTGAAGGACGATGTGGAGGCGCGTGGGCTTTCTGCTCAAATTTCGACCAGTGTGATGCAGGTAGGCTATACTGACTTCGTCAGGCTGACGGTCAAACATCCGCAACAAATGACCTGGTAAATGCGGTAATCCTGGTTATTTCTTGACACCTTTTAAGCTCAGCTCTAAAATTCCGCGGCCTCGTGATTCTGCGAGGCGATTTATTACGTGTTTACGAAGCAAAAGCTAAATTCCAGGAGCTATTTAATGGCAACAGTTAATCAGCTGGTTCGCAAACCACGCTCAAGCAAGGTTGCTAAAAGCAACGTGCCTGCGCTGGAAGCCTGCCCGCAGAAACGTGGTGTATGTACTCGTGTATACACTACTACCCCGAAAAAACCGAACTCCGCACTGCGTAAAGTATGCCGTGTTCGTTTGACTAACGGTTTTGAAGTTACCTCCTACATCGGCGGTGAAGGTCATAACCTGCAGGAACACTCCGTGATCCTGATCCGTGGCGGTCGTGTTAAAGACTTGCCAGGTGTGCGTTACCACACCGTTCGTGGCGCGCTGGACTGCTCAGGTGTTAAAGACCGTAAGCAGGCCCGCTCCAAGTACGGCGTGAAGAAGCCAAAGGCTTAATGGTTCTCCGTTAAGTAAGGCCAAACGTTTTAACTTAAATGTCAAAATAAACTCGTAGAGTTTTGGACAATCCTGAATTAACAACGGAGTATTTCCATGCCACGTCGTCGCGTCATTGGTCAGCGTAAAATTCTGCCAGATCCTAAGTTCGGATCTGATCTGCTGGCTAAATTTGTAAATATCCTGATGGTAGATGGTAAAAAATCTACCGCTGAAACAATCGTTTATACCGCGCTGGAGACCCTGGCTCAGCGTTCTGGTAAAAACGCACTGGAAGCTTTTGAAGTAGCCCTGGACAACGTCCGCCCAACCGTGGAAGTTAAATCCCGTCGCGTTGGTGGTTCTACTTATCAGGTTCCGGTTGAAGTTCGTCCGGTTCGTCGTAATGCCCTGGCAATGCGCTGGATCGTTGAAGCTGCTCGTAAACGCGGTGATAAATCTATGGCTCTGCGCCTGGCGAACGAACTTTCTGATGCTGCAGACAACAAAGGTACTGCAGTTAAGAAACGTGAAGACGTTCACCGTATGGCCGATGCCAACAAGGCGTTCGCTCACTACCGCTGGTAACAGCTCTGTAGTTGTTATTAACCCAGCGGGCGTTCAAGTAGCCAACCCGCTGGGATTTACTAACTTAGAACGTCCGAGAATCAGAGGAATCAAATGGCTCGTAAAACACCCATTGAGCGCTACCGTAACATCGGTATCAGTGCGCACATCGACGCCGGTAAGACCACAACTACCGAACGCGTTCTGTTCTACACCGGTGTAAACCACAAAATCGGTGAAGTACATGACGGCGCAGCAACCATGGACTGGATGGAGCAGGAACAGGAACGTGGTATTACCATCACATCCGCTGCGACCACCTGTTACTGGTCTGGTATGGCTAAACAGTTTGAGCCGCACCACGTGAACATCATCGACACCCCGGGACACGTTGACTTCACCATCGAAGTTGAGCGTTCTATGCGTGTGCTTGATGGCGCAGTAATGGTTTACTGTGCAGTTGGTGGCGTTCAGCCACAGTCTGAAACCGTATGGCGTCAGGCTAACAAATATAAAGTTCCACGCATCGCGTTCGTTAATAAAATGGACCGCATGGGTGCAAACTTCCTGAAAGTTGTTGATCAGATGCAAAAACGCCTGGGTGCAAACCCGGTGCCATTGCAGCTGGCTATCGGCGCTGAAGAAAAATTCACCGGGGTTGTTGACCTGGTGAAAATGAAAGCGATCAACTGGAACGAAGCCGATCAGGGCGTGACCTTCGAATACGAAGAGATCCCAGCTGATATGCAGGAACTGGCAGAAGAATGGCGTGCGAAGCTGGTTGAAGCCGCAGCTGAAGGCTCTGATGAGCTGATGGAGAAATTCTTTGGCGGCGAAGAGCTGACTGAAGAAGAGATCAAAACTTCTCTGCGTAAGCGCGTTCTGAACAGCGAAATCATTCTGGTCACCTGTGGTTCTGCATTTAAGAACAAAGGTGTTCAGGCGATGCTGGATGCGGTTGTTGAATATCTGCCAGCACCGACTGACGTTACCGCGATTAACGGTATGTTAGACGATGGCAAAGACACTCCGGCTGTTCGTCACTCAGACGACAACGAGCCGTTTGCTGCTCTGGCGTTCAAAATCGCTACCGACCCGTTTGTAGGTAACCTGACCTTCTTCCGCGTTTACTCCGGTGTGGTTAACACGGGCGATACCGTGTTCAACCCGGTTAAGTCAAACCGTGAGCGTCTGGGCCGTATCGTTCAGATGCACGCTAACAAGCGTGAAGAGATCAAAGAAGTTCGTGCGGGCGACATCGCAGCGGCGATCGGCCTGAAAGATGTGACCACGGGTGACACCCTGTGTGATCCGGACAACGTGATCATTCTTGAGCGTATGGAATTCCCTGAGCCGGTAATCTCCATCGCCGTTGAGCCGAAAACCAAAGCTGACCAGGAAAAAATGGGTCTGGCTCTGGGTCGTCTGGCGAAGGAAGATCCATCGTTCCGCGTTTGGACTGATGAAGAAACCAACCAGACCATCATCGCTGGTATGGGTGAGCTGCACCTCGACATCATCGTTGACCGCATGAAGCGTGAATTCAACGTTGAAGCGAACGTCGGTAAACCTCAGGTTGCTTACCGTGAAGCGATTCGCGCGAAAGTTACCGATATCGAAGGTAAACACGCCAAGCAGTCTGGTGGTCGTGGTCAGTACGGTCATGTTGTTATCGACATGTACCCACTGGAGCCGGGCTCTAACCCTAAAGGTTACGAGTTCATCAACGACATCAAAGGTGGTGTAATCCCTGGTGATTTCATCCCTGCGGTTGATAAAGGTATCCAGGAGCAGCTGAAGTCAGGTCCTCTGGCGGGTTATCCGGTGGTTGATCTGGGCGTTCGTCTGCACTTCGGTTCTTACCATGACGTTGACTCCTCTGAGCTGGCATTTAAACTGGCGGCTTCTATCGCGTTCAAAGACGGCTTCAAGAAAGCAACTCCGGTACTGCTTGAGCCGATCATGAAGGTTGAAGTAGAGACTCCGGAAGAGAACACCGGTGACGTTATCGGTGACCTTAGCCGTCGTCGTGGTATGCTCAAAGGACAGGAATCTAACGCTACTGGCGTTCAGATCCACGCTGAAGTTCCGCTGTCCGAAATGTTCGGATACGCGACTCAGCTGCGTTCTCTGACTAAAGGCCGTGCTTCATACTCTATGGAGTTCCTGAAGTACGATGATGCGCCGAACAACGTCGCTCAGGCCGTTATTGAAGCTCGTAGCAAATAAGCTACAGTTTTAAAATATTGATCCTATGCTCTCACCAAAGGGTGAGAGCATTAAAGTAAGGAATATAGTCGTGGCTAAAGAGAAATTTGAACGTTCCAAACCGCACGTCAACGTAGGTACTATCGGCCACGTTGACCACGGTAAAACTACCCTGACTGCTGCTATCACCACCGTTCTGGCTAAAACCTACGGCGGTTCTGCACGTGCATTCGACCAGATCGATAACGCACCAGAAGAGAAAGCTCGTGGTATCACCATCAACACTTCACACGTTGAATATGACACCCCAAGCCGTCACTACGCACACGTTGACTGCCCAGGCCACGCCGACTATGTGAAAAACATGATCACCGGTGCTGCGCAGATGGACGGTGCAATCCTGGTTGTTGCTGCGACTGATGGCCCAATGCCACAGACCCGTGAGCACATCCTGCTGGGTCGCCAGGTTGGCGTTCCGTTCATGATCGTATTCATGAACAAATGCGACATGGTTGACGACGAAGAGCTGCTGGAGCTGGTTGAAATGGAAGTTCGTGAGCTGCTGTCTGCTTACGATTTCCCTGGCGACGACATCCCGGTTGTTCGCGGTTCAGCACTGAAAGCCCTGCAGGGTGAAGCTGAGTGGGAAGAGAAAATCATCGAGCTGGCTGGTCACCTGGATTCTTACATCCCAGAGCCAGAGCGCGCGATTGACAAGCCATTCCTGCTGCCTATCGAAGACGTGTTCTCTATCTCAGGCCGTGGTACCGTTGTTACCGGTCGTGTAGAGCGCGGTATCATCAAAGTTGGTGAAGAAGTTGAGATCGTTGGTATCAAAGATACCGTGAAATCAACCTGTACCGGCGTTGAGATGTTCCGTAAGCTGCTGGACGAAGGCCGTGCGGGTGAGAACTGTGGTATCCTGCTGCGCGGTGTTAAGCGTGAAGATATCCAGCGTGGCCAGGTTCTGGCTAAGCCAGGTTCAATCAAGCCACACACCAAGTTCGAATCTGAAGTGTACATCCTGTCCAAGGATGAAGGCGGCCGTCATACTCCGTTCTTCAAAGGCTACCGTCCACAGTTCTACTTCCGTACAACTGACGTGACCGGTACCATCGAACTGCCAGAAGGCGTAGAGATGGTAATGCCAGGCGATAACATCCAGATGGTTGTTACCCTGATCCACCCAATCGCAATGGACGACGGTCTGCGTTTCGCAATTCGCGAAGGCGGCCGTACCGTTGGTGCAGGTGTTGTTGCTAAAGTTATCGCTTAATTGTGATACTTGTACTGGCAGAGCCTGCTCTGCCAGAGCACAGAAAAGAGAGCGCTTCGGCGCTCTTTTTTTATGCGATAAATCACGCAGGGTAGTTGCTTTAATCGCGTATGCACGTATAATACGCGGGCCTGCCAATATGGTAAGGCGCGATTCAATATGAATTGCAGGTCGTTGCGAAAGCAGTGACCAACAATACTCGCGATATGCGGGTTATGTGCTTAACGATTACACTCTTCCATCAATCGTAATGGATATGAGTAGTAATTCTTTTCGTTTATAAATAATTGGAGCTCTGGTCTCATGCAGAACCAAAGAATCCGTATCCGTCTTAAAGCGTTTGATCATCGTCTGATCGATCAATCAACTGCGGAAATCGTAGAGACTGCCAAGCGCACTGGTGCGCAGGTACGTGGTCCTATCCCGCTGCCGACCCGCAAAGAGCGCTTTACCGTTCTGATCTCCCCGCACGTCAACAAAGACGCGCGCGATCAGTATGAAATTCGCACTCACAAGCGTCTGGTTGACATCGTTGAGCCAACTGAAAAAACGGTTGATGCTCTGATGCGTCTGGATCTGGCTGCAGGTGTTGACGTGCAGATCAGCCTGGGTTAATCAGGTCATTGAGCGATTGAGAGGTTGAAACAATGATTGGTTTAGTCGGTAAAAAAGTGGGCATGACTCGTATCTTCACTGAAGATGGCGTTTCTATCCCAGTAACCGTGATCGAAATTGAAGCAAACCGCGTGACTCAGGTTAAAGGCCTGGCGAACGACGGCTACACCGCTGTTCAGGTAACTACCGGTGCTAAAAAAGCAAACCGTGTAACTAAGCCTGAAGCAGGTCATTTTGCTAAAGCTGGCGTTGAAGCTGGCCGTGGTCTGTGGGAATTCCGTACCGCCGAAGGCGAAGAATTCACCGTAGGTCAGAGCATTAACGTTGACATTTTCGCTGATGTGAAAAAAGTTGACGTGACTGGTACATCTAAAGGTAAAGGTTTTGCCGGTACTGTTAAGCGCTGGAACTTCCGTACCCAGGATGCTACCCACGGTAACTCCTTGTCCCACCGCGTTCCGGGTTCTATCGGTCAGAACCAGACTCCGGGCAAAGTGTTCAAAGGCAAGAAAATGGCAGGCCAGCTGGGTAACGAACGTGTAACCGTTCAGAGCCTGGATGTGGTACGCGTTGACGCTGAGCGCAACCTGCTGCTGGTTAAAGGTGCAGTTCCCGGTGCTACCGGTAGCGACCTGATCGTTAAACCAGCTGTTAAGGCGTAAGGGGATAGCAATGGAATTAGTATTGAAAGACGCGCAAAGCGCGCTGACTGTTTCCGAAACTACCTTCGGTCGTGATTTCAACGAAGCGCTGGTACACCAGGTTGTTGTTGCTTATGCAGCAGGTGCTCGTCAGGGTACTCGTGCTCAGAAGACTCGTGCTGAAGTAACTGGTTCAGGCAAAAAGCCATGGCGCCAGAAAGGTACCGGCCGCGCTCGTGCAGGTTCTGTTAAGAGCCCAATCTGGCGTTCAGGTGGTGTGACCTTTGCTGCGAAGCCACAGGACCACAGTCAAAAAGTAAACAAAAAGATGTACCGCGGCGCGCTGAAAAGCATCCTGTCCGAACTGGTACGTCAAGAACGTCTGATCGTTGTCGAGCAGTTCTCTCTGGAAGCGCCTAAAACTAAGCTGCTGGTAGAGAAACTGAAAGACATGGCTCTGGAAGACGTGCTGATCATCACTGGCGAACTGGAAGAGAACCTGTTCCTGGCCGCACGTAACCTGTACAAGGTTGACGTACGTGATGCAGCGGGTATCGACCCAGTTAGCCTGATCGCCTTCGACAAAGTCGTTATGACTGCTGATGCAGTTAAGCAAGTTGAGGAGATGCTGGCATGATCCGTGAAGAACGTCTGCTGAAAGTACTGCGCGCGCCGCACGTATCTGAAAAAGCATCTGCTGCGATGGAAAAAACTAACACCATCGTTCTCAAAGTTGCGAAAGACGCGACCAAAGCAGAAATCAAAGCCGCTGTGCAGAAACTTTTCGAAGTGGAAGTAGAAACCGTGAACACCTTGCTGGTTAAAGGCAAGACTAAGCGTTCAGGTCAGCGTATTGGTCGTCGTAGCGACTGGAAAAAAGCTTACGTCACCCTGAAAGAAGGCCAGAATCTGGACTTCGCAGGCGGCGCTGAGTAAGTCGGAGGAGAAGAACAATGGCAATTGTTAAATGTAAACCGACATCTCCGGGTCGTCGCCACGTAGTTAAAGTGGTAAACGCGGAGCTGCACAAGGGCAAACCATTCGCCCCGCTGGTTGAGAAAAACAGCAAATCCGGCGGCCGTAACAACAATGGTCGCATCACTACCCGTCATATCGGTGGTGGTCACAAGCAGGCTTACCGTATTGTTGACTTCAAACGCAACAAAGATGGTATCCCAGCGACCGTTGAACGTCTTGAGTACGATCCGAACCGCTCTGCGAACATCGCACTGGTTCTGTACAAAGATGGTGAGCGCCGTTACATCCTGGCCCCTAAAGGCCTGAAAGCTGGCGATCAGATTCAGTCTGGCGTTGATGCTGCGATTAAAGCGGGTAACACCCTGCCAATGCGTAACATCCCAGTGGGTTCTACCGTTCACAACGTAGAAATGAAACCAGGCAAAGGCGGTCAGATTGCTCGCTCAGCTGGTACTTACGTGCAGATCGTTGCGCGTGATGGTTCCTACGTTACCCTGCGTCTGCGTTCTGGTGAAATGCGTAAAGTCGAAATCGACTGCCGCGCGACCCTGGGCGAAGTCGGTAACTCGGAGCACATGCTTCGCGTTCTGGGTAAAGCCGGTGCAACTCGTTGGCGTGGTGTTCGTCCTACCGTTCGCGGTACTGCGATGAACCCAGTCGATCACCCGCACGGTGGTGGTGAGGGTAAAAACTTTGGTAAGCACCCGGTAACTCCGTGGGGCGTTCAGACCAAAGGTAAGAAAACCCGCAGCAACAAGCGTACTGATAAATTTATCGTACGTCGCCGTAGCAAATAATTTTAGAGGATAAGCCATGCCACGTTCTCTCAAGAAAGGTCCTTTTATTGACCTGCACTTGCTGAAGAAGGTAGAGAAAGCTTTGGAAAGCGGAGACAAGAAGCCACTGCGCACTTGGTCCCGTCGTTCAACGATCTTCCCTAACATGATCGGTTTGACCATCGCTGTCCATAATGGTCGTCAGCACGTTCCTGTCTTTGTTTCCGACGAAATGGTCGGTCACAAACTGGGTGAATTTGCACCGACTCGTACTTATCGCGGCCACGCGGCAGATAAGAAAGCCAAGAAACGCTAACAGGAGGAAGAGATGGAAACTATCGCTAAACATCGCCACGCTCGTTCTTCTGCCCAGAAGGTTCGCCTGGTAGCAGATCTTGTACGCGGTAAGAAAGTGTCGCAGGCTCTGGATATTCTGACCTACACCAATAAGAAAGCTGCTGTATTGGTTAAGAAAGTCCTGGAATCTGCCATTGCTAACGCCGAACACAACGATGGCGCTGACATTGATGATCTGAAAGTCACGAAGATCTTCGTAGACGAAGGCCCAAGCATGAAGCGCATTATGCCTCGTGCAAAAGGTCGTGCAGATCGCATCCTGAAGCGCACCAGCCACATTACTGTGGTTGTGTCCGATCGCTGAGACTCTGGAGACTAGCAATGGGTCAGAAAGTACATCCTAATGGTATTCGCCTGGGTATTGTTAAACCCTGGAACTCTACCTGGTTCGCAAATACCAAAGAATTCGCTGACAACCTGGACAGCGACTTTAAAGTTCGTCAGTTCCTGACCAAGGAACTGTCTAAAGCATCCGTCTCTCGTATCGTTATCGAGCGTCCGGCTAAGAGCATCCGTGTGACCATTCACACCGCTCGTCCTGGCATCGTTATCGGTAAGAAAGGTGAAGATGTAGAAAAACTGCGCAAGGTCGTCGCGGATATCGCTGGCGTTCCTGCACAGATTAACATCGCCGAAGTCCGTAAACCGGAGCTGGACGCTAAGCTGGTTGCTGACAGCATCACTTCACAGCTGGAGCGTCGTGTGATGTTCCGTCGTGCTATGAAGCGTGCTGTACAGAACGCAATGCGTCTGGGCGCTAAAGGGATTAAAGTTGAAGTTAGTGGCCGTCTGGGCGGTGCAGAAATCGCGCGTACCGAATGGTACCGTGAAGGCCGCGTGCCACTGCACACTCTGCGTGCAGACATTGACTACAACACCTCTGAAGCCCACACCACTTATGGTGTAATCGGCGTTAAGGTATGGATCTTCAAAGGTGAGATCCTGGGTGGTATGGCTGCTGTTGAACAACCGGAACCGGCTGCTCAACCTAAAAAGCAGCAGCGTAAAGGCCGTAAGTAAGGAGAGTCGCTGATGTTACAACCAAAGCGTACAAAATTCCGTAAAGTGCACAAAGGCCGCAACCGTGGTCTGGCGCAGGGTACGGATGTTAGCTTCGGTACTTTCGGTCTGAAAGCTGTTGGCCGTGGTCGTCTGACTGCACGTCAGATCGAAGCAGCACGTCGTGCTATGACCCGTGCAGTTAAGCGTCAAGGTAAAATTTGGATCCGTGTATTCCCGGACAAACCAATTACCGAGAAGCCGCTGGAAGTGCGTATGGGTAAAGGTAAAGGTAACGTGGAGTATTGGGTTGCCTTGATCCAGCCAGGTAAAGTCCTGTATGAAATGGACGGTGTTCCGGAAGAGCTGGCCCGTGAAGCATTCAAGCTGGCAGCAGCAAAACTGCCTATCAAAACCACCTTTGTAACTAAGACGGTGATGTAATGAAAGCAACTGAGCTGCGTGAAAAAAGCGTTGAAGAGCTTAACACTGAGCTGCTTAATCTGCTGCGTGAGCAATTTAACCTGCGCATGCAGGCAGCATCTGGCCAACTTCAACAGACTCATGTCCTGAAGAATGTTCGTCGTGATGTTGCACGCGTTAAGACTTTACTGACTGAGAAGGCGGGTGCGTAATGACCGATAAAATCCGTACTCTGCAAGGTCGTGTGACTAGTGACAAAATGGAGAAATCCATCGTTGTCTCTATCGAACGTGTTGTGAAACACCCGATCTACGGGAAGTTCATCAAGCGTACGACCAAACTGCACGTACACGACGAGAACAACGAATGTGGTATCGGCGACGTGGTTGAAATCCGCGAATGCCGTCCACTGTCCAAGACTAAGTCCTGGACGCTGGTTCGCGTTGTAGAGAAAGCGATTCTGTAATAGAATTCGCCTTCTCTAAAAATAAGATGAACGGCTCGACAGGGCCGTTCATTTTTTCTACCCATATGCGAGAAGTGGTGTTATAATGCCGCGCCCTCAATTGTGGGGCTTTTAATCGACCTGAATCAGGTCCCGAAGTAGTAGTTGACATTAGCGGAGCACTAAAATGATCCAAGAACAGACTATGCTGACCGTCGCCGACAACTCCGGTGCACGTCGCGTAATGTGTATCAAGGTTCTGGGTGGCTCGCACCGTCGCTACGCAGGCGTAGGCGACATCATCAAAATTACCATCAAGGAAGCAATTCCTCGCGGTAAGGTTAAGAAGGGTGATGTGCTGAAAGCGGTAGTGGTGCGCACCAGGAAGGGTGTTCGTCGCCCGGACGGTTCTGTCATTCGCTTCGATGGTAATGCATGCGTTATTTTAAACAATAACAGCGAGCAGCCTATCGGAACGCGTATTTTTGGGCCGGTAACTCGTGAACTTCGTACTGAAAAGTTCATGAAAATTATCTCTCTGGCACCAGAAGTACTCTAAGGAGCGAAAAATGGCAGCTAAAATCCGTCGCGATGACGAAGTTATCGTTCTTACCGGTAAAGATAAAGGTAAGCGCGGTAAAGTAAAAAATGTTCTGTCTGCAGGAAAACTGATCGTTGAAGGTATCAACCTGGTGAAGAAACATCAGAAGCCGGTTCCGGCTCTGAACCAACCAGGTGGCATCGTTGAAAAAGAAGCTGCTATTCAGGTTTCTAACGTTGCGCTGTTCAACTCGGCAACCGGTAAGGCTGACCGTGTAGGCTTTAGATTCGAAGACGGCAAAAAAGTCCGTTTCTTCAAGTCTAATAGTGAAACTATCAAGTAATTTGGAGTAGTACGATGGCGAAACTGCATGATTACTACAAAGACGAAGTAGTTAAAAAACTCATGACTGAGTTTAGCTACAATTCTGTCATGCAAGTCCCTCGGGTCGAGAAGATCACCCTGAACATGGGTGTTGGTGAAGCGATCGCTGACAAGAAACTGCTGGATAACGCAGCAGCTGACCTGGCAGCAATCTCCGGCCAAAAGCCGTTTATCACCAAAGCACGCAAATCAGTTGCAGGCTTCAAAATCCGTCAGGGCTATCCGATCGGCTGTAAAGTAACTCTGCGTGGCGAACGCATGTGGGAGTTCTTTGAGCGTCTGATCTCTATTGCTGTTCCACGTATTCGTGACTTCCGCGGCCTGTCTGCTAAGTCATTCGATGGTCGTGGTAACTACAGCATGGGCGTTCGTGAGCAGATCATCTTCCCAGAAATCGACTACGATAAAGTCGATCGCGTTCGTGGTTTGGATATCACCATTACCACTACTGCGAAATCTGACGATGAAGGCCGTGCACTGCTGGCTGCTTTTGACTTCCCGTTCCGCAAGTAAGGTAGGGTTACTTCATGGCTAAGCAATCGATGAAGGCACGCGAAGTTGTTCGCGTAAAACTGGCTGATAAATACCGCGCTAAACGCGAGGAATTGAAAGCTATCATCTCTAGTGTGAACTCATCCGACGAAGATCGTTGGAATGCTGTTCTCAAGCTGCAAACTCTGCCGCGTGATTCCAGCCCGTCCCGTCAGCGTAACCGCTGCCGCCAGACTGGTCGTCCACATGGTTATGTGGGCAAATTCGGGTTGAGCCGTATCAAGCTGCGTGAAGCCGCCATGCGCGGTGAAGTGCCTGGCTTGAAAAAGGCTAGCTGGTAATTACCAATTGAATCACGGGAGTAAATACAGATGAGCATGCAAGATCCGATCGCGGATATGCTGACCCGTATCCGTAACGGTCAGGCCGCTAACAAAGTTGCGGTCACCATGCCTTCCTCCAAGCTGAAAGTGGCAATTGCTGCTGTGCTGAAAGAAGAAGGCTATGTCGAAGAATTTAAAGTTGTAGGCGACATCAAGCAAGAACTGGAACTGACTCTTAAGTATTTCCAGGGCAAAGCTGTGGTAGAGAGCATTCAGCGTGTTAGCCGTCCAGGTCTGCGCATTTATAAGCGCAAAGACGAACTGCCAAAAGTTATGGCTGGACTGGGTATCGCTGTTATTTCTACCTCTAAAGGTGTTATGACCGATCGTGCAGCGCGCCAAGCTGGTCTTGGTGGCGAAATTATCTGCTACGTAGCTTAATCGGAGGAAACTAATGTCTCGTGTTGCTAAAGCACCTGTCGTTATTCCTGCCGGCGTAGAGGTAAAACTCGACGGTCAGGTAATTTCGATTAAAGGTAAAAACGGCGAGCTGACTCGTACTATTAACAGCGCTGTTGAAGTTAAGCATGCTGACAACGTCCTGACTTTCGCTCCGCGCGAAGGTTTTTCAGACGCTTGGGCGCAGGCTGGTACTTCTCGTGCCCTGCTGAACGGTATGGTTATCGGTGTTACCGAAGGCTTCACTAAGAAGCTGCAGCTGGTTGGTGTAGGTTATCGTGCAGCCATCAAAGGCAACGCAGTGAGTTTAGCTCTTGGCTTCTCTCACCCAGTTGAGCATGCGCTGCCAGCGGGGATCACTGCTGAATGTCCAACTCAGACTGAAATCGTGCTGAAAGGCGCTGATAAACAGCTGATTGGTCAGGTTGCAGCAGATCTGCGCGCCTACCGTCGTCCTGAGCCTTATAAAGGCAAGGGTGTTCGTTACGCCGACGAAGTCGTGCGTACCAAAGAGGCTAAGAAGAAGTAAGGTAACACTATGGATAAGAAATCTGCTCGTATCCGTCGTGCGACCCGCGCACGTCGCAAGCTCAAAGAGCTGGGTGCTACTCGCCTGGTGGTACATCGTACCCCGCGTCATATTTACGCACAGGTAATCGCACCTAACGGTTCTGAAATCCTGGTGGCTGCTTCTACAGTAGAAAAAGCTATCAGTGAGCAACTGAAGTACACTGGAAACAAAGACGCTGCTGCTGCTGTTGGTAAAGCAGTTGCTGAACGCGCAATCGAAAAAGGCATCACTGGTGTTTCTTTCGACCGTTCTGGTTTCCAATATCATGGTCGTGTCCAGGCACTGGCAGATGCTGCCCGTGAAGCTGGCCTACAGTTCTAAGGTAGAGGTGTAAGATGGCACACATCGAAAAACAAGCTGGCGAACTGCAGGAAAAGCTGATCGCGGTAAATCGCGTATCTAAAACCGTAAAAGGTGGTCGTATTTTCTCCTTCACAGCTCTGACTGTTGTTGGTGACGGTAATGGCCGCATCGGTTTTGGTTACGGTAAAGCGCGTGAAGTTCCAGCAGCGATCCAGAAAGCGATGGAAAAAGCCCGTCGCAATATGATTAACGTCGCGCTGAACAACGGCACCCTGCAGCACCCTGTTAAAGGCGTGCACACAGGTTCTCGCGTGTTCATGCAGCCTGCTTCTGAAGGTACCGGTATCATTGCCGGCGGTGCAATGCGCGCCGTTCTGGAAGTCGCTGGGGTTCATAACGTTCTGGCTAAAGCCTACGGTTCCACCAACCCGATTAACGTGGTTCGTGCAACTCTGGATGGCCTGGCCAACATGAATTCTCCAGAGATGGTTGCTGCCAAGCGTGGCAAATCCGTTGAAGACATTCTGGGGTAATGACCATGGCTAAGACTATTAAAATTACTCAAACCCGTAGTTCGATCGGCCGTCTGCCTAAACATAAGGCAACGCTGCTTGGCCTGGGTCTGCGTCGTATTAACCACACCGTAGAGCGCGAAGACACGCCAGCTGTACGCGGCATGGTTAACGCGATTTCCTACATGGTTAAAGTGGAGGAGTAACAGATGCGTTTAAATACTCTGTCTCCGGCCGACGGTTCTAAGCACGCTTCCAAGCGTCTGGGTCGTGGTATCGGTTCTGGCCTCGGTAAAACCGGCGGTCGTGGTCACAAAGGTCAGAACTCTCGTTCTGGCGGTGGCGTGCGTCGTGGGTTCGAAGGCGGCCAGATGCCTCTGTACCGTCGTCTGCCGAAGTTCGGTTTCACCTCGCGTAAAGCAATGGTGACAACTGAAGTTCGTCTGTCTGACCTGGCGAAAGTTGAAGGCGGCATCGTCGACCTGAACACGCTGAAAGCGGCAAACATTATCGGTATTCAGATTGAGTTCGCGAAAGTGATCCTGTCTGGTGAAGTTTCTGTACCGGTAACAATCCGCGGTCTGCGTGTGACCAAAGGCGCTCGTGTTGCAATCGAAGCTGCCGGCGGGAAAATTGAGGAATAAGTAGCAGATGGCTAAACAACCGGGATTAGATTTTCAAAGTGCCAAAGGGGGTTTTGGCGAACTGAAACGCAGACTTCTGTTTGTGATCGGGGCGCTGATTGTTTTCCGTATTGGCTCTTTTATTCCAATCCCTGGTATTGATGCCACTGTACTTGCCAAGTTGCTTGAGCAACAGCGTGGCACCATCATTGAGATGTTTAACATGTTCTCTGGTGGTGCTCTGAGCCGTGCTTCTATCTTTGCCCTGGGTATTATGCCGTACATTTCGGCCTCTATTATTATCCAGCTGCTGACGGTGGTTCATCCCGCGTTAGCTGAAATCAAGAAAGAAGGGGAGGCTGGCCGTCGTAAGATAAGCCAGTACACCCGTTACGGTACTCTGGTACTCGGTATATTCCAGGCGGTCGGTATTGCTACCGGCCTGCCGAATATGCCTGGAATGCAAGGTCTGGTGTTAAACCCTGGCTTCGCCTTCTACTTTACCGCTGTTGTCAGCCTGGTCACCGGAACAATGTTCCTGATGTGGCTGGGTGAGCAGATTACTGAACGAGGTATCGGCAACGGTATCTCGATCATAATCTTCGCGGGTATCGTTGCGGGTCTACCGCCGGCCATTGGCCATACCATCGAGCAAGCGCGGCAAGGCGACCTGCACTTCCTCCTGTTGCTGTTGGTTGCAGTTCTCGTATTTGCAGTGACCTTCTTCGTTGTTTTCGTTGAGCGTGGTCAACGCCGCATTGTGGTGAACTATGCGAAACGTCAGCAAGGCCGTCGTGTCTATGCTGCGCAGAGCACACATTTACCGTTGAAAGTGAACATGGCCGGGGTTATCCCAGCGATCTTCGCCTCCAGCATCATTCTGTTCCCGGCAACCATCGCGTCATGGTTCGGGGGCGGTACGGGCTGGAACTGGTTGACAACTATTTCGATGTATTTGCAACCAGGTCAGCCGCTTTATGTGTTACTCTATGCGACTGCAATCATCTTCTTCTGTTTCTTCTACACAGCGTTGGTGTTCAACCCACGTGAAACAGCAGATAACCTGAAGAAGTCTGGTGCATTTGTACCAGGTATTCGTCCGGGAGAACAAACGGCGAAGTACATCGATAAAGTAATGACGCGTTTAACCCTTATCGGGGCGCTGTACATTACCTTTATCTGCCTGATCCCGGAGTTCATGCGTGATGCGATGAAAGTTCCATTCTACTTCGGCGGTACATCACTGCTGATCGTAGTGGTTGTCATCATGGACTTTATGGCTCAAGTGCAAACTCTGATGATGTCTAGTCAGTACGAGTCTGCATTGAAGAAAGCAAACCTGAAGGGCTACGGCCGTTAATTCAGGCGCTTGAGAAGTTACGGAGAGTAAAAATGAAAGTTCGTGCTTCCGTCAAGAAATTATGTCGTAACTGCAAAATCATCCGTCGCGACGGCGTCGTACGTGTGATCTGCAGCGCCGAGCCAAAGCATAAACAGCGCCAAGGCTGATTTAATCGCATATTTTTCTTGCAAAGTTGGGTTGAGCTGGCTAGATTAGCCAGCCAATCTTTTGTATGTCTATGCGTTTCCATTTGAGTATCCTGAAAACGGGCTTTTCGGCATGGGACGCATAAGTAATTTAATAGGAGTGCATAGTGGCCCGTATAGCAGGCATTAACATTCCTGATCAGAAACATACCGTTATTGCATTAACTGCAATCTTCGGCATCGGTAAAACCCGCTCACAGGCTATCTGTGCAGCAACGGGTATTGCTGAAAATGTTAAGATCAGAGAGCTGTCTGAAGAGCAAATCGACATTCTGCGTGACGCTGTTGCAAAGTATGTTGTTGAAGGCGATCTGCGTCGTGAAATTACCCTGAGCATCAAGCGTCTTATGGACCTTGGCTGCTATCGTGGTTTACGCCATCGTCGTGGTCTTCCAGTACGCGGTCAGCGTACCAAGACCAACGCACGTACCCGTAAGGGTCCGCGTAAACCGATCAAGAAATAATCGGGGTGATTGAATAATGGCAAAGGCACCAGTTCGTGCACGTAAGCGTGTAAGAAAGCAAGTCTCTGATGGCGTGGCTCATGTCCATGCATCTTTCAACAACACCATCGTCACTATTACCGATCGTCAGGGTAATGCGCTGGGTTGGGCAACAGCCGGTGGTTCCGGTTTCCGTGGTTCTCGTAAATCTACGCCGTTCGCTGCACAGGTTGCTGCTGAACGTTGCGCAGAGGCCGTGAAAGATTACGGTATTAAGAACTTGGAAGTTATGGTTAAGGGTCCAGGTCCAGGCCGCGAATCAACGATTCGTGCTCTGAACGCTGCTGGTTTCCGCATCACTAATATTACTGATGTGACTCCGATCCCTCACAACGGTTGTCGTCCGCCGAAAAAACGTCGCGTATAACGCCCCGTTTTTTAGGAATGTTGGAGAAAGAAAATGGCAAGATATTTGGGTCCTAAGCTCAAGCTGAGCCGTCGTGAAGGCACAGACCTGTTCCTTAAGTCTGGCGTTCGCGCGATTGATACCAAGTGTAAGATTGAACAAGCTCCTGGTCAGCACGGTGCGCGCAAGCCACGTCTGTCTGACTATGGCGTACAGTTACGTGAAAAGCAGAAAGTTCGTCGTATCTACGGCGTGCTGGAGCGTCAGTTCCGTAACTATTATAAAGAAGCAGCACGTCTGAAAGGCAACACCGGTGCAAACCTGTTAGCTCTGCTGGAAGGTCGTCTGGATAACGTTGTTTACCGTATGGGCTTTGGCGCCACTCGTGCAGAAGCACGTCAGCTGGTTAGCCACAAATCTGTTATGGTAAACGGTCGCGTTGTCAGCATCGCTTCTTATCAGGTAACTCCGAATGACGTTGTTAGCATCCGTGAGAAAGCCAAAAAGCAGTCTCGCGTGAAAGCCGCTCTGGAGCTGGCTGAGCAGCGTGAAAAGCCAACCTGGCTGGAAGTTGATGCGACTAAGATGGAAGGTGTGTTCAAGCGTATTCCTGAACGTACCGATCTGTCTGCGGACATTAACGAACACCTGATCGTCGAGCTTTACTCCAAGTAAGGCTTAGTACCAAAGAGAGGACACAATGCAGGGTTCTGTGACAGAGTTTCTAAAACCGCGCCTGGTAGATATCGAGCAAGTGAGTTCGACGCACGCCAAGGTGACCCTTGAGCCTTTAGAGCGTGGCTTTGGCCATACTCTTGGTAACGCGCTGCGCCGTATTCTGCTTTCATCAATGCCGGGTTGCGCGGTGACCGAGGTTGAAATTGATGGTGTACTGCATGAGTACAGCACCAAAGAGGGTGTACAGGAAGATATCCTGGAAATCCTGCTCAACCTTAAAGGTTTGGCGGTAAGAGTTCAGGGCAAAGATGAAGTTATTCTTACTCTGAATAAATCTGGCATTGGCCCTGTGACTGCAGCCGATATCACCCATGATGGTGATGTCGAAATCGTCAAGCCGCAGCACCTGATCTGCCATCTGACCGATGAGAACGCCGCTATCAGCATGCGTATCAAAGTTCAGCGTGGTCGTGGTTATGTGCCGGCGTCTGCCCGAATTCATTCGGAAGAAGATGAGCGCCCGATCGGTCGTCTGTTAGTCGACGCCTGCTACAGCCCTGTAGAGCGTATTGCCTACAATGTTGAAGCAGCGCGTGTTGAACAGCGTACTGACCTGGACAAGCTGGTCATCGAAATGGAAACCAACGGCACTATCGATCCTGAAGAAGCGATCCGCCGTGCGGCTACCATCCTGGCAGAACAACTTGAAGCTTTCGTTGACTTACGTGATGTTCGTCAGCCGGAAGTTAAAGAAGAGAAACCAGAATTCGATCCGATCTTGCTGCGCCCTGTTGACGATCTGGAATTGACTGTCCGCTCTGCTAACTGCCTTAAGGCAGAAGCTATCCACTACATCGGTGATCTGGTACAGCGTACCGAGGTTGAGCTGCTTAAAACGCCTAACCTTGGTAAAAAATCTCTTACTGAGATTAAAGATGTGCTGGCTTCTCGTGGTCTGTCTCTGGGCATGCGCCTGGAAAACTGGCCGCCAGCTAGCATTGCTGATGAATAACCCGATCACAGGTTAAGGTTTCACTGAGAAGGATAAGGTCATGCGCCATCGTAAGAGTGGTCGTCAACTGAACCGCAACAGCAGCCATCGTCAGGCTATGTTCCGCAACATGGCTGGCTCTTTGGTTCGTCACGAGATTATCAAGACGACCCTGCCAAAAGCGAAAGAGCTGCGTCGCGTAGTTGAGCCGCTGATTACTCTTGCCAAGACCGACAGCGTAGCTAATCGTCGTCTGGCATTCGCCCGTACTCGTGATAACGAGATCGTGGCAAAACTGTTTAACGAGCTGGGCCCGCGTTTCGCGAGCCGTGCCGGTGGTTACACTCGCATTCTGAAGTGTGGCTTCCGCGCTGGTGACAACGCTCCGATGGCTTACATCGAGCTGGTTGATCGTCCAGAAGCTCAAGCAGAAGCTGCTGCAGAGTAATCTGTAGTTGCAACGTAAAAAAACCGGGCTTGCCCGGTTTTTTTATATCCAAAATTCCTCTGCTCGTCATCTCCCCCGAAACTGCGCTATGCTAACCCACTCTTTCATCCAGGCAGCCATGTCGAATATCGGCCGGCTATCAGGCTAACCTGTTCCGCAGGGAAAACCGCTTGCGTTTCACTGAGGAGAAGTTATGTACCGCATCGGGCAACTGGCAAATCTGGCTGACGTCACGCCGGACACCATTCGTTTCTATGAGAAGCAACAGATGATGGATCATCAGGTCCGTACTGAGGGCGGCTTTCGGCTTTACAGTGAGAACGACCTGCAGCGACTGAAGTTTATTCGCTATGGTCGCCAGCTGGGTTTCACCCTGGAGGCGATCCGCGAACTGCTGTCGATCCGCGTCGACCCTGAGCATCATACCTGTCAGGAGTCGAAATCGATCGTACAGAAGCGTCTGAACGAGGTGGAGAGCATGATCGCCGAGCTGCAGCATATGCACCGTTCGCTGACGCGGCTCAATGATGCCTGCTGCGGCACCGCGCACAGTAGCCGGTACTGTTCCATTCTGGAAGCTCTCGAGCAGGGGGCCAGCACATCAAACGCTAAAGCGGCAGATTGAAATTCAGCGAATAGCGGACTATATTTATCGCCGCTAATCACACAAAGGAGAGATCCATGACCCGCTATCAACACAAGAAAGGCATTATCCGCGATAACGCACTTGAAGCCCTGTTGCATGACCCGTTGTTTAAAATCAGAGTTGAAGAAAATCAGAAGGGCAAAGGCAGCTACCGGCGCAAAGCAAAACACGCACAGAAAGGTAACTGGGAGGCCAGTGGTAAAGCCGCTAACAGCGACGTTACCACTGGCCTTCTGCTTTCTCGGGCAAAAAAAACGCCAGCTCTCAGACTGGCGGTTTTACTGACAGGCTGACCGGTTATTACAGCGGTTTGTTATTCTGTTCTTTCAGCAGGTCGCGGATTTCTGACAGCAGGGTCTCTTCCGCTGAAGGTTTGGCTACCGGTTTCTCGACTTCTTTCTTTTTATAGAGCCTGTTCATCAGCTTGATGGCCATGAAGATGGCAAACGCAACGATAACAAAATCAAACACCGTCTGCAGGAACGCACCATACTCCATCACCACGGCCGGGGTGGCGCCATCAGCGGGCTTAAGCACCCAGCTAAACTGTTTAAAGTCGACACCACCGATCAGCAACCCCAGCGGCGGCATAATGATATTTGCTACCAGTGATGAGACGATCTTGCCAAACGCCGCACCAATAATGACACCCACCGCCAGATCGACGACGTTGCCACGCATCGCGAAATCGCGAAACTCTTTGAATAAACTCATGCTTCTCTCCATTCCTGTGCCAATGATACAAGTCTAACAAACGATCGCACTTTTTCCATAACGTGAAAAGATTAATCCTTAACGCCCGCCCAGTCCCGAACTGCCAACTGCCTGGGTCGCGATTACAGAAAGAACGGACTGGGCTGAAACAGACGCTCAACATCAGGGACGAATTTTTTATCGGTCAGGAACATGATCACATGATCGCCCTGCTCAATGCGCAGATCGTTACTGGCGATCATCACATCGTTACCGCGCACCACGCCGCCGATGATGGTGCCCGGTGGGAGTTTGATCTCTTCGATCATCCGGCCCACCACCCGCGAGGTGGACTCTTCACCGTGGGCAATCGCCTCGATCGCTTCCGCCACGCCGCGGCGCAGGGAAGAGACGCCGACGATATCTGCTTTACGCACATGGCTCAGCAGAGCCGAAATGGTGGCCTGCTGCGGGGAGATGGCAATGTCGATCACGCTGCCCTGCACCAGGTCAACATAGGCGCGGCGCTGGATCAGCACCATCGCTTTCTTCGCTCCCATCCGCTTGGCGAGCATCGCGGACATGATGTTGGCCTCGTCATCGTTGGTGATGGCGATAAACAGATCGATCTGATCGATATGCTCTTCGGCCAACAGCTCCTGATCCGAGGCGTCGCCGTAAAACACGATAGTGTTCTGCAGGTTCTCTGCCAGTTCTGCGGCACGTTGCTGGTCACGCTCGATCAGCTTCACGCTGTAGTTTTTCTCCAGCCGCTGCGCCAGGCCAAAGCCGATGTTGCCGCCGCCGACGATCATTATGCGCTTATAAGGCTTCTCCAGACGTTGATACTCACTCATCACCGCCCGAATGTGCTGGCTGGCGGCGATAAAGAATACTTCATCCCCGGCCTCGATCACCGTCGATCCCTGCGGGCGGATCGGACGGTCCTGGCGAAAGATTGCCACCACGCGGGTATCAATGTGTGGCATATGATCGCGCATGATCGACAGGGCGTTCCCCACCAGTGGCCCACCGTAGTAGGCTTTGACGACCGCAAGGCTGACTTTGCCTTCGGCAAAGTTAACCACCTGCAGCGCACCCGGATACTCGATCAGCCGGTAGATATTGTCGATCACCAGCTGTTCGGGAGAGATCAGATGGTCGATCGGCACGGCTTCAGGGATAAACAGCTTATCTGCGGCGCGGATGTAGTCCGGCGCGCGGATACGGGCGATGCGGTTTGGGGTGTTAAACAGCGAATAGGCAACCTGACAGGCGATCATATTGGTTTCGTCAGAGTTGGTCACGGCAACCAGCATGTCGGCATCTTCCGCGCCGGCGTCCCGCAGCACGCGTGGATGCGAACCATGGCCCTGAACCACCCGCAGATCAAACTTATCCTGCAGCTGGCGCAGACGAAGAGGGTCTGTGTCGACCACGGTAATATCGTTGTTTTCACCGACAAGGTTCTCTGCGAGCGTACCGCCAACCTGTCCTGCGCCAAGAATGATAATTTTCATGATATTCAGTCTGTCTGGTGATCGTGCGGGTTATGGCACCGCGGGACGGTGCCATCTCTGTTACTGTTTTATCAATTTAGCGTAGTAGAAGCCATCACCGCCTTCCGGCTGTGGGAACACCTGAATGCCCGGCTGCTGCTGGGTGCCGGTTTCCGTCAGTCGGGCATCGGCGTGGCGCTGCAGAAATGCGCTTATCTGCAGGTGATTCTCTTCCGGCAAAATTGAGCAGGTGGCGTAAAGCAGAGTGCCGCCGGTTTTCAGGTGCGGCCAGACCGCATCGAGGATCTGCTGCTGCAGCGCGGCCAGTTCAGGGATATCGCGATCGCGGCGCAGCCATTTGATATCCGGATGGCGACGAATCACACCGGTGGCCGAACAGGGGGCATCCAGTAAGATACGGTCGAACTGCCGATCTCCACACCATTCTGCCGGCGTGCGGCCGTCTCCCTGCTTAACCTCTGCCTGCATAGCCAGGCGCTGCAGGTTCTCACTGACCCTGGTCAGGCGCTGAGCATCCACATCGACCGCCATCACCTGAGCCTGAGGTGCCGCTTCCAGAATATGGGTGGTTTTTCCGCCCGGCGCGGCGCAGAGGTCGAGAATTGACTCGCCGTTCTGCGGATCGAGCAGGGCAACGCAGCCCTGAGCGGAGGCATCCTGTACCGTGACCCAGCCCTGCTCAAATCCCGGCAGCTGGCTGACGGCGCACGGTGCCTCCAGGCGCAGCGCATCCGCATGCTCAGGGTGAGCAAACGCCTGTTTGCCGCTCTCCTGCAGCAGCTGCAGCCAGGCGTCACGGGTGTGGTGCTGGCGGTTAACGCGCAGCCACATCGGTGGGCGCTGGTTATTAGCCTCGACGATCTGCTGCCACTCTGCAGGCCAGGCCCGTTGCAGCCGTTCCAGCAGCCATTTCGGATGCAGATAACGCTGCTCGCCGACGTTCATCTGCTGTGTAAGCTCTTCCTGCTGGCGCTGGAACTGACGCAGAACGCCGTTGATCAACCCTTTTAACTGCGGTCGCTTAAGGCTTACCGCCCCCTCGACGGTTTCCGCCAGTGCGGCATGCGCCGGAATGCGGGTAAACATCAGCTGATACAGGCCTACCATAATCAGGAAGTGCAGCACCCGCTGCTTGCCGGTCATCGGGCGGGACATCAGCCTGTTGACGATCCCCTCCAGCTGCGGCAGCGTACGCAGCACGCCGTAGCACAGCTCCTGTAACAGAGCACTGTCTTTCTCGCCCACGCTTTTCTGTGCGGCAGGCAGCACGTTACTGAGAGACTGCCCTTGCTCAATGACTTTTTCGAGAGTCTGCGCGGCAACGCTGCGTAAATTGATCTTTGTTTTCATAGTGAGATTCGCAAGTCAAACGGCCCGGCAATGCTGCCGGGCGGGGGGATCAGGCAATGATATTGCCAGGCGTAAACCATTCACGGCGGGAGTTAAGCAGGTCCTGAGCTTTCATCGCTTTTTTACCTGCGGGTTGCAGCTCTTCAATATTCAGCACGCCATTCGCGGTCACCACCTGAATGCCCTGCTTATCTGCCTGCAGAATTTCGCCCGGCTGATGGCCGTTGACCGCAGGCAGCACCGAGGCTTTCCAGACTTTAACCGGCTGTTCATCAATGATGAAATAGCTGACCGGCCACGGGTTAAACGCACGGACGCAGCGCTCCAGCTGGGCGGCAGACAGCGACCAGTCCAGACGCGCTTCCTCTTTACTCAGCTTCTCAGCGTAGCTGACCCGCGCTTCGTCCTGCACTTCTGCCTCTGCGGTGCCGTCGGCTAACTGCTGCAGCGTGGTGAGCATGCCGGTCGGCCCAAGCTGTGCCAGCTTGTCATACAGCGTGGCGCTGGTATCGGTTGGCTCAATCGGCAGCGCCAGCTTATGCAGCATATCGCCAGTATCGAGGCCAACGTCCATCTGCATGATGGTCACGCCCGTTTCGGCATCACCGGCCCACAGTGAGCGTTGGATCGGGGCGGCACCACGCCACAGCGGCAGCAGCGAACCGTGGACGTTGATGCAGCCAAGCCGCGGCATCTCCAGCACGGCTTTCGGCAGAATCAGGCCATAGGCCACTACCACCATCACGTCAGCGTTCAGCTGGGCGACCAGCTGCTGGTTCTCTTCGGGGCGTAGCGACTTAGGCTGATACACCGGGATCTGATGCTGCTCAGCCAGTTGTTTAACCGGGCTGGCAGTCAGCTTATTGCCGCGGCCGGCGGGGCGATCGGGCTGAGTAAATACGCCGACGATCTGGTGCCCGGAAGACAACAGCGCGTCAAGATGACGCGCTGCAAAGTCAGGGGTGCCGGCAAAAATGATTTTTAACGATTCGGACACGGTGTTCCCTTTAGTCAAGGCTCTCAGTCACGGGCATTCTGGCGATACAGTTTTTCGAGCTTCTGACGGATGCGCTGACGCTTCATCGGCGAGAGATAATCAATAAACAGTTTACCGACCAGGTGATCCATTTCGTGCTGAATGCAGATCGCAAGCAGGCCATCGGCCTCCAGCTCAAAGCTGTTGCCATCACGGTCTAACGCGCGGATCTTAACTTTCTCTGAACGCGGTACCAGCGCACGCTGTTCCGGGATCGACAGGCAGCCCTCTTCGATGCCGGTTTCGCCGCTCTGTTCCAGCAGTTCCGGGTTAATTAACACCAGCGGCTGGTCGTGATTCTCTGAGACGTCAATCACGATAATACGCTGGTGAATATCGACCTGAGTAGCGGCCAGACCGATGCCTTCTTCGGCCTTCATCGTTTCAAACATATCATCAACGATACGCTGAATATCGGCGTTTACTGCCTTAACCGGGGTCGCGACGATGCGCAGGCGATCGTCAGGAAAATGTAATACCTGCAAAACTGACATAACGTTCCAGATCTGTATTCAAGGGATGAAAGAATTATTCGTCGTATTGTAGACATTTCAGTCGGTGATTGACAGCATTCACCGCAGGGAACCTTCCGCCGGAAGGGGCAAATCAGGGAAGAGACGATGTTGCCAGTCGAGTGTGCCTTGCGATTATCCGGGGTGGCGGGATTATCCAGCCTTCGTCGCCTGCAGTTGCTGGACAAACTGGTGCCGTTGCACCGGCCTGCGGGTGTGGAGCTGGCAGCAGCGGGTCTGTCTGTCGAGCAGCAGCGGGCATTCCTGGATTATGACCCTCGCATCATCGAACAAACGCTGGCGTGGCTGGAAACGGACGGCAACGTTTTCCTGACTGCCAACGACCCCCGCTACTCCGACCGGCTGAGAAACATCAGTAATTTCCCGTTGATGTTATTCGTGCAGGGTGATGCGGCACTGCTATCGTCGCCACAGCTGGCGGTGGTCGGTAGCCGCAACTGTTCCCATTATGGCCGCGAGTGGGGCAGCTGGTTCTGCCAGGCGCTGGCGCTGAGTGGGCTGACCATCACCAGCGGCCTGGCGCTGGGCGTTGACAGCGTGGCGCATCGTGCGGCGCTGGAGGTACAGGGAAAAACGCTGGCGGTGTTGGGGTGCGGGCTGAGCACCATCTATCCTGCTCGCAACCGGCTGCTGGCCCGCCAGATTGTCGACGCCGGGGGCACGCTGGTCTCGGAATTTCCTCTGCACCTGCCGCCGGTGGCCAGCCATTTTCCCCGCCGTAACCGGATCATCAGCGGGTTAAGTCTGGGCGTGCTGGTGGTGGAAGCGGCGATGCGCAGCGGGTCGCTGGTGACGGCACGGCTGGCGCTGGAGCAAAACCGCGACATTTTCGCGCTGCCAGGCGCGCTGGGAAATCCCGGCAGTGAAGGAACCCACTGGCTTATTCAACAGGGGGCGTTGCTGGTTGCCCATCCAAATAATATTATTGAACAGTTACAGAGCGATTTGACCTGGCTGCCCGAACGGCCACAGTTGGTAAACATTTCCACAGAGAGTGGCATTCCTTCATTGCCATTTCCCGAGCTGTTGGCTAACGTAGGAGATGAGGTTACACCTGTTGACGTCGTCGCTGAACGTGCCGGCCAACCTGTGCCAGCCATCGTAGCTAAGCTGCTTGAGCTGGAGTTAGCAGGGTGGATCGCAGCTGTACCCGGCGGCTATGTCCGATTGAGGAGGGCAAGCCATGTTCGACGTTCTAATGTACTTATTTGAAACCTATATCCATAGCGATGCCGAAATGCGCGTCGATCAGGATAAGCTGACTGATGATTTAACCGACGCCGGTTTTCATCGTGAAGATATTTATAATGCGTTGAACTGGTTGGAAAAGCTGGGAGATTATCAGGATGGTCTGGTCGCTCCGATTCAGCTGGCATCCGATCCGCTGTCTATGCGTATCTACACCGAGGAAGAGGGCCATCGTTTAGATGCCAATTGTCGCGGCTTTATTCTGTTCCTTGAGCAAATTCAGGTGCTGAATCTGGACACCCGCGAAATGGTTATCGAACGTATTATGGCGCTGGATACCCTCGAGTTTGATCTGGACGATCTCAAATGGGTGGTGCTGATGGTGCTGTTTAACATCCCGGGATGTGAAAATGCCTACCAGCAAATGGAAGAGCTACTTTTCGACGTCAATGAAGGTACACTGCACTGAAGATTGATCGGGTGTAGACAACGTTATGAACAAAACAGCGCTTTTCGCTGTGCACAAAAATGATCCCTGCCCCCAGTGTGGGGCAGAGCTGGTTATTCGCTCCGGAAAACACGGTGCCTTTATGGGCTGCTCACACTACCCGGAGTGCGACTTCATTCGCCCACTTCAGCGTCAGGCTGACGGGCACATCATTAAAGTACTTGAGGGACAGTTCTGTCCTGCATGCGGTGCCGAACTGGCACTGCGGCAGGGGCGCTACGGCATGTTTATCGCCTGCAGCCGCTATCCCGAATGCGATCACACCGAAACCATCGATAAACCGGATGAGACTACGCTCGCCTGCCCGCAGTGTTCCAGCGGCAAGCTGGTGCAGCGGCGCTCGCGCTACGGCAAAACCTTCCACGCCTGCGACCGTTATCCGGATTGTCAGTTTGCGGTGAATTTTACCCCGCAGGAAGGGGAGTGCGCGTACTGCCATTTCCCGTTGCTGATTGAAAAGAAAACGGCCAGAGGCGTGAAGCGTTTTTGCGCCAGTAAAGCCTGTGGAAAACCCGTCATAGCAGGAAACAGTAGTGAAGATGAATCACGTGAATGACTCTTTATCGCAGTGCGTGGCGCAGCTGCGCCAGTCAGCGGTTATTGCCTACCCGACAGAAGCGGTGTTTGGTTTAGGCTGTGACCCCGACAGCGAAGCGGCGGTAATGCAGCTGCTGGCGCTGAAACGACGCCCGGTGGAGAAGGGGTTGATCCTGATCGCTGCGGATTATCAGCAGCTGATGCCCTATATTGCCGATGAGCGGCTCACCCCTGAGCAACGCCAGCGTATGTTTTCCCGCTGGCCTGGCCCGGTGACCTGGGTACTGCCGGCAAGGGCGGATACGCCGCGCTGGCTGACCGGGCGGTTTAGCTCACTGGCGGTGCGCGTGAGCGATCATGCCGGCGTGGTTGAACTGTGCCAGGCCTTCGGTAAACCGCTGGTCTCTACCAGTGCCAATCTGACAGGTCTTGAGCCGTGCCGCAACGTGGCTGAAGTGCGGGCTCAGTTCGGTGACGATTTCCCGGTGCTGGTGGCAGAAACCGGCGGCCGTCAGAATCCTTCGGAAATTCGTGATGTCATCACCGGTGACCTTATTCGTCAGGGATAAAATACGATGTCCTCATTTGTAGTGTTCGGCAATCCGATTAATCACAGTAAATCTCCGCGCATCCATCAGCTGTTTGCTGAACAGACCGCGATTCCCCATCCTTACGATCGTCTGTGCGCACCGGTGGATGACTTTGCGGCCAGCGTGGCTGAATTCATCGCGGCGGGCGGCGGCGGTGCCAACGTGACGCTACCGTTTAAGCAGCAGGCGTTCGAGCTGGCCGATGAGCTGACCGAGCGTGCGGCGCTGGCCGGTGCGGTGAACACGCTGAAGAAGCTGGACGATGGCCGTCTGCTCGGTGACAACACCGACGGTATTGGCCTGTTAAGCGATCTTCAGCGCCAGCAGCTGATCCGGTCCGGCGATCGGATCCTGCTGATTGGGGCGGGAGGGGCCGCGCGCGGCGTGATCCTGCCGCTGCTTTCTGCTGGCTGCAGCGTGACCATTGTTAACCGCACGCACGCAAAGGCTGAGGAGCTGGCACAGCTGTTTGCCCACCACGGCGGCGTGCGGGCGCTCGCTCGTGACGAACTGGCCGGCGCAGAGTTTGAGCTGGTGATCAACGCCACCTCAAGTGGCGTATCCGGCGCGGTGCCCGACCTGCCAGCACAGCTGGTGAATAGCGGTACGCGCTGCTACGACATGTTCTATCAGGTGGGAGATACCCCGTTCCTGCACTGGTGCCGTCTGCAGGGAGCCAGCCAGATGGCTGACGGCCTGGGAATGCTGGTGGGCCAGGCTGCGCATGCCTTTATGCTGTGGCACGGCGTTATGCCGGATATCACCCCGGTGATTGCCCGGCTGAAGCAGGAGATGAGCGCGTGAACCCGGCAATAAAGGAGAGCAGGTAAAACGATCGGGGTCAGGTCTGGCTCTCTTCGGCCAGGTAGTCATCCTTCCAGCCGACATAGTTGTTCGCGGAATAGAGCAGGCCGGCAATTTCAGCCTCCGTTAACGGGCGGACTTTGCGGGCCGGGCTGCCTAAATAGAGATGGCCGCTCTCCAGCCGCTTGCCCGGCGCGACCAGGCTACCGGCACCAATCATCACATCATCCTCTATTACTACACCGTCCAGTACGATCGTTCCCATGCCAACCAGTACCCGGTTGCCAATCCTGCAGCCGTGCAGCATCACCTTATGGCCAACGGTAACATCCTCTCCAATCACCAGCGGGTGACCTTCAGGCTTTACCGCAGACTTATGGGTGACGTGCAGTACGCATCCGTCCTGGATATTGCTGCGTTTCCCGATGGTCACGCGGTTGACGTCACCGCGGATGGCGACCAGCGGCCAGATTGCCACATCATCCGCCAGCCGGACATCGCCAATCACCACGCTGCTGCTATCGACTCTCACCCGTTCGCCCAGTTGCGGACTCATACCTTTATAACTACGCAAATTCGTGCTCATGACAGCCTCTCTGTTAGATCCTTAAGGGTACGCGTTGAGACTAAACGATCCTGCAGCGCTTTTCGCCCCTTAAAAATGCCTTAAAAATGCGCGATTAGCCTGATATATCAACGAAGAGAATGAAAAGAAAGCAACCGATAAGAAAGATCTAAAAAAGGCTTGTGCATTAAATTCGGATCCCTATAATGCGCATCCATCGACACGGAACAACGGCTTACAGGCCAGCGTGTTGAGAGGTTCAGGAAGTACTCTGAATCGCCGGAAAAAACTTCTCAAAAAGAAGTTGACTCCGAAGGAGGAAAGCGTAATATACGCCACCTCGCAACAGGAAGCTTCGGCACTGATTGCACCGCTCTTTAACAATTTATCAGACAATCTGTGTGGGCACTCGCAGGATTGATATCAGACACCTTCGGGTGTCAAAAAATATCAAGTCTCACGAGTGAACACATAATGAAATTCATTATGACGTTTTACAGATGAGCATCGCTGCACTTGTTGCAGCAAATCGAACTTTTAATTGAAGAGTTTGATCATGGCTCAGATTGAACGCTGGCGGCAGGCCTAACACATGCAAGTCGAACGGTAGCACAGAGAGCTTGCTCTTGGGTGACGAGTGGCGGACGGGTGAGTAATGTCTGGGAAACTGCCCGATAGAGGGGGATAACTACTGGAAACGGTAGCTAATACCGCATAACCTCGTAAGAGCAAAGTGGGGGACCTTCGGGCCTCACGCTATCGGATGTGCCCAGATGGGATTAGCTAGTAGGTGGGGTAATGGCTCACCTAGGCGACGATCCCTAGCTGGTCTGAGAGGATGACCAGCCACACTGGAACTGAGACACGGTCCAGACTCCTACGGGAGGCAGCAGTGGGGAATATTGCACAATGGGCGCAAGCCTGATGCAGCCATGCCGCGTGTATGAAGAAGGCCTTCGGGTTGTAAAGTACTTTCAGCGGGGAGGAAGGCGATGAGGTTAATAACCTCGTCGATTGACGTTACCCGCAGAAGAAGCACCGGCTAACTCCGTGCCAGCAGCCGCGGTAATACGGAGGGTGCAAGCGTTAATCGGAATTACTGGGCGTAAAGCGCACGCAGGCGGTCTGTCAAGTCAGATGTGAAATCCCCGGGCTTAACCTGGGAACTGCATTTGAAACTGGCAGGCTAGAGTCTTGTAGAGGGGGGTAGAATTCCAGGTGTAGCGGTGAAATGCGTAGAGATCTGGAGGAATACCGGTGGCGAAGGCGGCCCCCTGGACAAAGACTGACGCTCAGGTGCGAAAGCGTGGGGAGCAAACAGGATTAGATACCCTGGTAGTCCACGCTGTAAACGATGTCGACTTGGAGGTTGTGCCCTTGAGGCGTGGCTTCCGGAGCTAACGCGTTAAGTCGACCGCCTGGGGAGTACGGCCGCAAGGTTAAAACTCAAATGAATTGACGGGGGCCCGCACAAGCGGTGGAGCATGTGGTTTAATTCGATGCAACGCGAAGAACCTTACCTGGCCTTGACATCCACGGAATTCGGCAGAGATGCCTTAGTGCCTTCGGGAACCGTGAGACAGGTGCTGCATGGCTGTCGTCAGCTCGTGTTGTGAAATGTTGGGTTAAGTCCCGCAACGAGCGCAACCCTTATCCTTTGTTGCCAGCGATTCGGTCGGGAACTCAAAGGAGACTGCCGGTGATAAACCGGAGGAAGGTGGGGATGACGTCAAGTCATCATGGCCCTTACGGCCAGGGCTACACACGTGCTACAATGGCGCATACAAAGAGAAGCGAACTCGCGAGAGCAAGCGGACCTCATAAAGTGCGTCGTAGTCCGGATCGGAGTCTGCAACTCGACTCCGTGAAGTCGGAATCGCTAGTAATCGTAGATCAGAATGCTACGGTGAATACGTTCCCGGGCCTTGTACACACCGCCCGTCACACCATGGGAGTGGGTTGCAAAAGAAGTAGGTAGCTTAACCTTCGGGAGGGCGCTTACCACTTTGTGATTCATGACTGGGGTGAAGTCGTAACAAGGTAACCGTAGGGGAACCTGCGGTTGGATCACCTCCTTACCTCAAGATACATTCCCGCGTAGTGTCCACACAGATTGTCTGATGAAAAAGTAACGAGCAGAAAACACCTCGACAGGCTTGTAGCTCAGGTGGTTAGAGCGCACCCCTGATAAGGGTGAGGTCGGTGGTTCAAGTCCACTCAGGCCTACCAAATTTCGCCTCATGCTGCGTTGTTCGGCCGTCTCGCATAGCTCACTATGCTTCGCGACCTCACGCCTTGCCTGAGACAAAATTACATTTTCTCTTTCTGAAAAGAAAAGGAAAATAACTCTCCGGAGTTGGTACTGGAAAGGTTTACTGCACGACTGTATGGGGCTATAGCTCAGCTGGGAGAGCGCCTGCCTTGCACGCAGGAGGTCAGCGGTTCGATCCCGCTTAGCTCCACCATATTGTCTGTTTTCAATACTTCAGAGTGTACTGGTTAACAGTATGCTGCGAAGTATTACGCTCTTTAAAAATCCGGAACAAGCTGAAAATTGAAACGACGTATCGTTTTCATTCTCCGTAATAAGAATGAAATCAACGATATGTTCGAGTCTCTCAAATGCTTGCAGCTTTCGAGTTGTCCTGCGGGACGCTTGTGGGTTGTGAGGTTAAGCGACTAAGCGTACACGGTGGATGCCTAGGCAGTCAGAGGCGATGAAGGGCGTGCTAATCTGCGATAAGCGTCGGTAAGGTGATATGAACCGTTACAACCGACGATACCCGAATGGGGAAACCCAGTGTGTTTCGACACACTATCATGTCATGAATACATAGTGGCATGAGGCGAACCGGGGGAACTGAAACATCTAAGTACCCCGAGGAAAAGAAATCAACCGAGATTCCCCCAGTAGCGGCGAGCGAACGGGGAACAGCCCAGAACCTGAATCAGTTTGTGCGTTAGTGGAAGCGTCTGGAAAGTCGCAGGGTACAGGGTGATACTCCCGTACACAAAAACGCACATTCTGTGAGTTCGATGAGTAGGGCGGGACACGTGACATCCTGTCTGAATATGGGGGGACCATCCTCCAAGGCTAAATACTCCTGACTGACCGATAGTGAACCAGTACCGTGAGGGAAAGGCGAAAAGAACCCCGGCGAGGGGAGTGAAACAGAACCTGAAACCGTGTACGTACAAGCAGTGGGAGCACCTTCGTGGTGTGACTGCGTACCTTTTGTATAATGGGTCAGCGACTTATATTCTGTAGCAAGGTTAACCGTATAGGGGAGCCGAAGGGAAACCGAGTCTTAACTGGGCGTTAAGTTGCAGGGTATAGACCCGAAACCCGGTGATCTAGCCATGGGCAGGTTGAAGGTTGGGTAACACTAACTGGAGGACCGAACCGACTAATGTTGAAAAATTAGCGGATGACTTGTGGCTGGGGGTGAAAGGCCAATCAAACCGGGAGATAGCTGGTTCTCCCCGAAAGCTATTTAGGTAGCGCCTCGTGAACTCATCTTCGGGGGTAGAGCACTGTTTCGGCTAGGGGGCCATCCCGGCTTACCAACCCGATGCAAACTGCGAATACCGAAGAATGTTATCACGGGAGACACACGGCGGGTGCTAACGTCCGTCGTGAAGAGGGAAACAACCCAGACCGCCAGCTAAGGTCCCAAAGTCATGGTTAAGTGGGAAACGATGTGGGAAGGCACAGACAGCCAGGATGTTGGCTTAGAAGCAGCCATCATTTAAAGAAAGCGTAATAGCTCACTGGTCGAGTCGGCCTGCGCGGAAGATGTAACGGGGCTAAACCATGCACCGAAGCTGCGGCAGCGACATGTAAATGTTGTTGGGTAGGGGAGCGTTCTGTAAGCCGTCGAAGGTGGACTGTGAGGTCTGCTGGAGGTATCAGAAGTGCGAATGCTGACATAAGTAACGATAAAGCGGGTGAAAAGCCCGCTCGCCGGAAGACCAAGGGTTCCTGTCCAACGTTAATCGGGGCAGGGTGAGTCGACCCCTAAGGCGAGGCCGAAAGGCGTAGTCGATGGGAAACGGGTTAATATTCCCGTACTCGGTGTTACTGCGAAGGGGGGACGGAGAAGGCTATGTTAGCCGGGCGACGGTTGTCCCGGTTTAAGCATGTAGGCGGAGGTCTTAGGTAAATCCGGGACCTTATCAACGCTGAGGTGTGATGACGAGGCACTACGGTGCTGAAGTAACAAATGCCCTGCTTCCAGGAAAAGCCTCTAAGCATCAGGTAACATCGAATCGTACCCCAAACCGACACAGGTGGTCAGGTAGAGAATACCAAGGCGCTTGAGAGAACTCGGGTGAAGGAACTAGGCAAAATGGTGCCGTAACTTCGGGAGAAGGCACGCTGTCGGTAGGTGAACCCCCTCGCGGGTGGAGCCGAAGGCAGTCGAAGATACCAGCTGGCTGCAACTGTTTATTAAAAACACAGCACTGTGCAAACACGAAAGTGGACGTATACGGTGTGACGCCTGCCCGGTGCCGGAAGGTTAATTGATGGGGTTATCGCGCTGCGAGAAGCTCTTGATCGAAGCCCCGGTAAACGGCGGCCGTAACTATAACGGTCCTAAGGTAGCGAAATTCCTTGTCGGGTAAGTTCCGACCTGCACGAATGGCGTAATGATGGCCAGGCTGTCTCCACCCGAGACTCAGTGAAATTGAACTCGCTGTGAAGATGCAGTGTACCCGCGGCAAGACGGAAAGACCCCGTGAACCTTTACTATAGCTTGACACTGAACATTGAGCCTTGATGTGTAGGATAGGTGGGAGGCTTTGAAGCGTGGACGCCAGTCTGCGTGGAGCCATCCTTGAAATACCACCCTTTAACGTTTGATGTTCTAACCTGGCGCCGTAATCCGGCGTGGGGACAGTGTCTGGTGGGTAGTTTGACTGGGGCGGTCTCCTCCCAAAGAGTAACGGAGGAGCACGAAGGTTAGCTAATCACGGTCGGACATCGTGAGGTTAGTGCAATGGCATAAGCTAGCTTGACTGCGAGAGTGACGGCTCGAGCAGGTGCGAAAGCAGGTCATAGTGATCCGGTGGTTCTGAATGGAAGGGCCATCGCTCAACGGATAAAAGGTACTCCGGGGATAACAGGCTGATACCGCCCAAGAGTTCATATCGACGGCGGTGTTTGGCACCTCGATGTCGGCTCATCACATCCTGGGGCTGAAGTAGGTCCCAAGGGTACGGCTGTTCGCCGTTTAAAGTGGTACGCGAGCTGGGTTTAGAACGTCGTGAGACAGTTCGGTCCCTATCTGCCGTGGGCGCTGGAGAATTGAGAGGGGTTGCTCCTAGTACGAGAGGACCGGAGTGAACGCACCACTGGTGTTCGGGTTGTCATGCCAATGGCATTGCCCGGTAGCTAAGTGCGGAAAAGATAAGCGCTGAAAGCATCTAAGCGCGAAACTTGCCTCGAGATGAGTTCTCCCTGATTCCTTGAGAATCCTGAAGGGACGTTGAAGACTACGACGTTGATAGGCCGGGTGTGTAAGCGCAGCGATGCGTTGAGCTAACCGGTACTAATGACCCGTGAGGCTTAACCTTACAACGCCAGAAGCGTTCTGGTGGCGTTCGAGAGACGCAAAGATTTTCAGCTTGTTTTACCGGATAACAAATTTGTAGGAAACGGAAGATTTTGCGCTGAGGCAAGGCGGCAAGCGAAGGCAGAGAAGGAGCATACGTTGGTATGTGACTGAACTGACGAGCGCAGCCAACGCGGCATCAGCACAAAAGATTCGTTTCAGACACCAAGATTTGCCTGGCGGCTTTAGCGCGGTGGTCCCACCTGACCCCATGCCGAACTCAGAAGTGAAACGCCGTAGCGCCGATGGTAGTGTGGGGTCTCCCCATGCGAGAGTAGGGAACTGCCAGGCATCAAATTAAGCAGTAAAGAAGATAAAGTGTGCTGATATGGCTCAGTTGGTAGAGCGCACCCTTGGTAAGGGTGAGGTCCCCAGTTCGACTCTGGGTATCAGCACCAGTTTTAAAGCGTGAGTTCGGTAAATTAAGAATTTGCCTGGCGGCTTTAGCGCGGTGGTCCCACCTGACCCCATGCCGAACTCAGAAGTGAAACGCCGTAGCGCCGATGGTAGTGTGGGGTCTCCCCATGCGAGAGTAGGGAACTGCCAGGCATCAAACAAGTAAAGAAGCCCCGTGCGAAAGCACGGGGCTTTTTTGCGTTTTCAGCACTTAAAAACGGTAAAACGGCTGCTAAAAACAGCAAAAAAAGAATAAAATCCAGGCGATCTACAGGATGCAGGTATTAAAAAAGCATGGCGGATAGCCGCAATATCATGAAGAAAACATAATCCGAATAACGCCGTTACCCGTTACCCGTTACCCGTTCTCCGGCACTGGCTGGCGCACGTTTTCATATACCGTGTTCAAAGAGGCGTGACGCTGATATCCGCGCTGTGGGCCGTAACATACTGACCCTGACAGAGGCGCTGAAGGGATTACTGACTACGCGGGTATTCAGGAGGAGCAGAGAATGCCGCCCGTCGCCGGGCGGCATGTTCAGCAGCGCCAGCCTGCGACAGGGCTCAATGGATAACCTGGGAGAGGAAAGCGCGGGTGCGTTCAGACTGCGGGTTAGAGAAGAATTCCTGCGGCGGAGCCTGCTCAACAATCTCACCGCGATCCATAAAGATCACCCGGTCGGCAACGGTGCGTGCGAAGCCCATTTCATGGGTCACGCAAAGCATAGTCATCCCATCCTCCGCCAGCCCAATCATGGTATCCAGCACCTCCTTCACCATCTCCGGGTCCAGTGCGGAGGTCGGTTCATCAAACAGCATGATCTTGGGTTTCATGCACAGCGAGCGGGCGATCGCCACGCGCTGCTGCTGCCCGCCGGAGAGCTGGCCGGGAAACTTATGCGCGTGCTCGGCGATACGCACCCGTTCGAGGTAGTGCATGGCTAAGGCTTCCGCCTCTTTTTTCGAGGTTTTGCGCACCCAGATCGGCGCCAGCGTGCAGTTCTGCAGCACGCTGAGATGTGGGAACAGATTAAAGTGCTGAAACACCATGCCGACTTCCGTCCGCACACGTTCAATATTGCGCAGATCGTCATTTAGCAGCGTGCCATCGACCACAATCCGCCCCTGTTGATGCTCTTCCAGGTGGTTGATACAGCGAATGGTGGTCGACTTACCGGAGCCGGAAGGTCCACAGAGGACGATGCGCTCGCGGGGCTTCACCTGCAGGTTAATATTTTTCAGCACGTGAAACTGTCCATACCACTTGTTCACGTTATCGAGCGTAATCATCATTGCGTCGTCAGAAGACGTCATCATTTTTGTCATGGTAAACCTCAGTGTGGCGAACGCCCGGTGTGAAAACGCTTCTCCAGATGCTGGCTGTAGCGCGACATGCTGAAACAGAAGATCCAGTAGATCAGTGCGGCAAAGACATAGCCTTCGGTCGACATTCCCAGCCAGGCGGGATCGACGGTGGCCTGCTGCACGCTGCTGAACAGATCGAACAGGCCGATGATGATCACCAGGCTGGTATCTTTAAACAGGGCGATAATGGTATTGACCAGTCCGGGGATCACCAGCTTGAGCGCCTGGGGCAGGATCACCAGCCCCTGGGTTTTCCAGTAGCCGAGCCCCAGCGACTCAGCCGCTTCATATTGCCCCTTAGGCAGCGCCTGCAGCCCGCCCCGCACCACTTCCGCCACGTACGCGGACTGAAAGAGGATCACCCCGACCAGCGCGCGCACCAGCTTATCGATGGTGCTGCCCTCTGCCATAAACAGTGGCAGCATCACCGAGGACATAAACAGCACGGTGATCAGCGGCACGCCGCGCCAGAACTCGATAAACACCACCGAAAGGGTGCGCACCACCGGCATCCGCGAGCGGCGGCCCAAAGCCAGCAGAATACCGAGCGGCAGCGCGCCAGCAATCCCCACCGAGGCGATGATCAGCGTCAGCGTCAGGCCGCCCCACTGGCGGGTCTCCACGCGTTCAAGTCCAAAATACCCGCCGTACAGCAGCAGCCAGACCAGCAGCGGGTAGATCACCGCCCAGCCGGCGATGTAACGCCCGCGGCGCGGCAGCGCGCGGAGGAACATCGGAATAATCGACAGCAGGCCGACGATCAGCGTCAGATTGATGCGCCAGCGCAGCTCCTGCGGATAGAGGCCATACATAAACTGGCCAAAGCGCGCGTGGATAAATACCCAGCACGCCCCTTCTTTACTACAGTCTGCCCGGGTGCTGCCGACCCAGTTGGCCTGGAAAATCAGCCAGTTGAGCGCCGGCGGGATCAGCGACCACATCACCCACAGGCAGAACAGGGTCAGCAGCGAATTTCCCCAGCTGGAGAACAGATTTTTTCTCGCCCAGACCAGCGCACGTGAGAGCGTGCCGGCGTCGGCGGGTGTGGTTTCATGCAGAGTGGCTGTCATAACTGCCCCGTTCTCTTAACGCTCAATCAGCGCGATTTTGCGGTTGTAGATATTCATTAACAGCGAAATCGTCAGGCTGATAATCAGATATACACCCATCGTGATGGCGATGGTTTCAATCGCCTGACCGGTCTGATTCAGCACGGTCCCGGCAAACAGTGACACCATATCGGGGTAGCCGATGGCCGCCGCCAGCGATGAGTTTTTTACAATATTCAGATACTGGCTGGTAAGCGGTGGAATGATCACCCGCATCGCCTGCGGAATGATCACCTGACGTAGCGTCACCGGATTCGGCAGCCCGAGTGAGCGCGCCGCCTCATGCTGGCCGTAGGGGACCGACTGAATACCGGCGCGGATCACTTCAGCAATAAACGACGAAGTGTAAATCGACAGGGCCAGCGTCAGCGCCGCCAGCTCCGGGATCAGCACGAAGCCGCCGCGAAAGTTAAAACCACTCAGTTGTGGCACATCCCAGTGCACCGGGTTGCCCGCAAACAGGCTGGTGGCCAGCGGCAGTACGATCAGCAGCCCGAGGGCAACGGGCCAGGTACGCCGCAGCTGGCCGGTCTTGCGCTGATGCAGACGGTGGTAACGGAACAGCGCATAGCTGGCGACGACGGCAACCAGCACGGCGGCGACAAATGGCCCGCTGCCGGCGGCATACTCCGGCCAGGGAATGTACAGCCCGCGGTTGCTGACAAAAGCGAGATCGAAGGCGTTCAGCGCCTGACGCGGACCGGGCAGGTTGCGCAGTACGGCGAAATACCAGAAGAAGATCTGCAGCAGCGGCGGAATATTGCGGAAGGTTTCGATATACACCATCGAAATTTTACGCAACAGCCAGTTATCCGACAGGCGCGCCAGGCCGATAAAGAAACCGAGCACGGAGGCAAACACGATGCACAGCGCGGAGACCAGCAGGGTATTGGTCAGCCCGACGAGAAACACCCTGGCGTAAGTATCGCCCTCGCTGTAGTCGATCAGGTGCTGAATAATGCCGAAACCGGCGCTGCGATCGAGAAAAGCAAAACCGGAGGTGATACCGCGGTTGGCGAGGTTAATAATGGTGTTGTGAAACAGATAGCCGGCGACGGCTAACACGGCGATAACCGCAACGAGCTGATAAAGCCAGGCGCGAACCGCAGGATTACTGAATGAAAAATCCCTTTTAACGGTTGGGCGTTGAGACATGTTGCAACCTCAGTGACGAAAATTCTGCCGAGGGCACCGGCGGACCGGTGCCCGGTAATCAAAGGGAATTAACGTACTGGGGGCGCGTACTGAATACCGCCGTTGTTCCACAACGCGTTCTGCCCGCGGGCAATTTTCAGCGCGCTGTCTTTACCGACGTTACGGTCAAAAACTTCCTGATAGTTACCGACCTGCTTCACGATGTGGTAAGCCCACTTATTGTCCAGCTTCAGGTCTTTACCGAAATCACCTTCGCTACCCAGCAGGTGGGCCATATCCGGCGTGGTCGGTTTAGCGGCCATCTGATCGACATTTTTCGAGGTGATACCCATCTCTTCGGCATTCAGCATGGCAAACAGCGACCATTTCACGATGGTGTACCAGTCATCATCACCGCGGCGAACCACCGGGCCCAGCGGCTCTTTGGAGATCACTTCCGGCAGCACGATAAACTCATCCGGTTTACCGAGCTTGATACGCAGCGCATACAGCTGCGACTGATCGGACGCCAGCGTATCGCAACGTCCGGTATCCAGCGCTTTCGCGGATTCATCGGAGCGGTCGAAGGTCACCGGGGTGTACTGCATTTTATTGGCTTTAAAGTAATCGGCGACGTTCAGCTCGGTATCGGTACCGGCCTGAATACAGACAGTGGCACCGTCCAGCTCTTTGGCACTTTTCAGGCCGGCTTTCTGGTGGGTCAGGAAGCCGATACCGTCGTAGTAGTTCACGCCGGCGAAGATAAAGCCCATGCCGCCATCGCGCGAAGAAGTCCAGGTGGTGTTACGCGACAGGATATCCACTTCACCGGACTGCAGCGCGGTAAAGCGCTCTTTGGCGGTCAGCGGTGTGTATTTCACTTTACCGGCATCGCCGAAAATTGCCGCAGCCGTGGCGCGGCACACGTCGACGTCAATGCCGGTGAATTTACCGGTTGAGTCGGCGTAAGAGAACCCTGGCAGACCATCGCTGATACCGCACTGCACAAATCCTTTCTTTTTAATCGCATCCAGCGTGGTGCCAGCATGAGCCTGATTCACTGCGGCAAACAGGGTTACCGCAACGGCCAAAGTGGAGAGCATCATTTTTTTCATAGAGCATCCTGTGTGGCGAAATCGTATTGTTATGGGTATGACACGCTGTAGTGCATGCAGCCTGTGGGAAGCCGCAGGCATTCACTGCATTGCAAATCAAATGCCAGATCTGCAGTGGTATGAATTCGCTGGAAAGATTTACTAATAATCGAGGGTGGGTTAAAAGTTACGCTACTATCGCGCACCCTTATGGGGAGAAAATACCCCCTGCGATCACAAAGGGTGCAAACAGTTTCACTATATGGAATTAGTGTGAGCGGTGTGGCAGAAGCCAGGGGTCAGGAGCCACAGGACTGAGCAATCAGGTTGAGGGCAGAGAACGTAAGGCAGAACGCAGGGGTACGCAGAAACAGGCCAGCGCCCGGCGGCGCTGGCGGCGGGTAATCAATACAGCGAAGCGTTGCCCACCGGGCGGGTTTTAAAGCGACGGTGCAGCCACAGATACTGGTCCGGAGCACGCATGATCTCGCGCTCAATCACCCGGTTCATATAGGCCGCGGCCTGCTGTTCGCTGTCGATCGGGTACTCTTTCAGCTCTGGCTGAATCACCAGCTCGTAACCGCTTCCGTCATCCTTGCGGATCAGGACGACGGTGATCATCGCCGGCTTAGCCATGCGTGCCAGCATCCAGGTACCGCTGGTGGTGGCGGCTTCCGGTACCGCAAACAGCGGTGCAAACACGCTGCCTTTCGGGCCGTAATCCTGATCCGGGGCAAACCAGACGGCTTCACCGTGCTTCAGCGCCTGCACCATACCGCGCAGGTCGCGACGGTTAATCATCGCCTTATTGGAACGCATGCGCCCTTTGGTCTGTACCCACTCCATCAGCTTATTGTTGTGCGGGCGGTACATCGCCATCATCGGCTGGCACAGGCCCATCACGCGGCCACCCAGCTCCAGCGACATAAAGTGTACGCCGATGATTAACGCACCACGTCCACCCTGCTGCGCGGCTTTCAGATTATGCAGGCCGTCGACGCTGAACCAGCGCTTTACGCGGCGATCTGACCAGAACCAGGCCATGCCGGTTTCCAGCAGGCCCATGCCGAGGGATTCAAAGTTACCCACGATCCTGCGCTCAAGCTGCGCGCTCTCCATCTCCGGGAAACAGAGCTGCAGATTGCGACGGGTAATCGCCACCCGGCGTTTCAGGAAGCGCATTGAGGTGCGGCCCATCCAGTTGCCGAGTTTATACAGCAGCGGGTAGGGCAGCTGCACCAGCAGGAACAGCACGCTGACGCCAAACCAGGTCAGCCAGTAGCGGGGATGGAGTAAACCTCTGTGGAATTTTTGCGACTGATTCATTTTTTCTCGTGGTTACGTTTATGGGGTTCAGGGGCGGTAACGCACAAAAAAGACTCAATTGCGGTACAACTGTTCGACACCCATTTAAGACGATGGTTTAGCCAGATTCCGATATTGGCAGTATCTTTACATTCGTGGGGCGTTACGCACTGTGCGAAGCCGTGGAGAGCGGTGTGCCTGCGAAGGAAATTTCCTGACCCAGAGTGTACACAGGATAGCGGGTGTTCAGGAAGAGGGAACCTGGAAAATTCTTATCAGTAACGACTATCTTTGCCTCACCTCAACTTTACGCCACTGACGAGGGCTGATACCAGGCCAGCGCCGACATTTCCTGCGCCAGGGAAAAGCGATTTACGTGAAGCGCCATGACATGGTCGGCCTCTCCTGCACAGGCGTATTCAGTATGTATTACTGCCAGTGTTAAGGTCTTTCAGCGACCATTAAGACCCTCAGCGCCGGCAAGAAAGTGATCAACATCCATGACAGTGAGTTAACGAAACAGTTAATCATTCTGTAATGTTTGCGTGTCTGACAGGCGGCTTTGCAAGTCTTAAAATCCGGATGTTCATTTCCTTATGAGATTATTTTAGCTCATGCATTAACCATTTCATTCAGTAACTTAACTCAAATTTACAGATAATTCCTATATAAATCAGATCACATTTCGTAAATTACCCCTTTGCCCGCATAAGTCAGACTACGGTATAGTCGCGCCTCTACACACAGGGAAAGTGTGCGTAATGCTGCTTTCCGTACCCATTTTTACAGGAGTAATTATGAGTAATTCTTATCAAAGTGAGATCCCTAAGGCGCGCGTTAATATTAAACTGGACCTGCACACCGGCGGCGTGGCCCGTAAAACCGAGCTGCCATTAAAGCTGCTGGTCACCGGCGACTTCAGCAACGGTCAGGAGCAGCGCGCGCTGTCCCTGCGTGAGAAGGTCAACGTCAACAAAAACAACTTCGACAGCGTGCTGGCGGAGTTCTCCCCGTCATTAAACATCTCCGTAGAAAATACCCTCGCCGGCGACGGCAGCGAAGAGAACGTCAGACTGACCTTCAGCAATATGAAGGACTTTTCGCCGGAACAGGTCGCCCGCCAGATCCCGCAGCTCAAAGCGATGCTGGCGATGCGCAACCTGCTGCGCGACCTGAAAGCCAACCTGCTGGATAACGTCACCTTCCGCAAAGAGCTGGAAACCATCCTGAAAAACCCGGCACTGAGCGACGAACTGCGCAGCGAACTGTCTGCCCTGGCCCCTGAACGGGCCTGACTGCTGACGATAGCCCCACACGATTCGGGTCGCAGGAAGGCGGCGAGTGAGCGAATCCCGCAGAGCTTACTTCAGTAAGTGATTCGGGCGAGCGAGAGCAGCCAGCGCACCTGCAGCCTGAAGCGTGACGGGGAAACTCATGGAATGATAAAGAGAGAATGTTAATGTCTGTGCAAAATGAAACCTCATCTGCCGGCACCACCACCGTGCAGGATCGCCCCGCTGTAAGCGGCGTTTACGCTTCGCTGTTTGAAAAAATCAATCTCAGCCCGGTGTCGCACCTCAGCGACCTGAATATCTGGCAGGACAGCCAGGCGATGTCCGATGCCAGCGTCGACGAGCGCGTCACTGCCGCGATGAAGGTGCTGGTTGAGTGCCTGAACCAGTCCGGTTCTCAGGTTGAAAAGCTGGATAAAGCCCTGCTGGACCACCATATCGCGCAGCTGGACGAGCAGATCAGCCGCCAGCTGGATGCGGTGATGCACCACGACGACTTCCAGAAAGTGGAATCCCTGTGGCGTGGCCTGAAGTCGCTGGTCGACAAAACCGACTTCCGCCAGAACGTGAAGATTGAAGTGCTGGATCTGTCGAAAGAGGACCTGCGTCAGGACTTCGAAGACTCCCCGGAAATTATCCAGAGTGGCCTGTACGCACACACCTATATCGCCGAATACGACACTCCGGGCGGCGAGCCGATCGGCGCGCTGATCTCCTCTTACGAATTCGACGCCTCGGCGCAGGACGTGGCGCTGCTGCGCAATATCTCTAAAGTGGCCGCGTCCGCGCATATGCCCTTTATCGGCTCCGCCGGCCCGCAGTTCTTCCTGAAAGACCATATGGAAGAGGTGGCGGCGATTAAAGATATCGGCAACTACTTCGACCGTGCCGAATACCTTAAGTGGAAATCGTTCCGCGAAACCGACGACGCTCGTTATATCGGCCTGACCATGCCGCGCGTGCTCGGTCGCCTGCCGTACGGCCCGGATACCGTGCCGGTGCGCAGCTTTAACTACGTGGAAGAAGTGAAAGGCCCGGATCACGACAAATACCTGTGGACCAATGCCTCCTTCGCCTTCGCCGCCAACATGGTGAAAAGCTTTATCAGTAACGGCTGGTGCGTGCAGATCCGCGGCCCGCAGGCGGGGGGCGCAGTCACCGACCTGCCGATCCATCTTTACGACCTCGGCACCGGCAACCAGGTGAAGATCCCGTCTGAGGTGATGATCCCGGAAACCCGCGAATTTGAGTTCGCTAACCTCGGCTTTATCCCGCTCTCGTACTACAAAAACCGCGACTACTCGTGCTTCTTCTCCGCCAACTCGACGCAGAAACCGGCGCTGTACGACACCGCCGACGCCACGGCCAACAGCCGCATCAACGCGCGTCTGCCGTATATCTTCCTGCTGTCGCGCATTGCGCACTATCTGAAGCTGATCCAGCGCGAAAACATCGGTACCACCAAAGATCGCCGCCTGCTGGAGCTGGAGCTGAACACCTGGGTGCGCGGCCTGGTAACGGAAATGACCGATCCGGGCGACGAGCTGCAGGCTTCCCACCCGCTGCGCGATGCCAGAGTGATTGTCGAAGATATCGAAGACAACCCTGGCTTCTTCCGCGTCAGGCTGTTCGCCATTCCCCACTTCCAGGTGGAAGGGATGGACGTCAACCTGTCACTGGTTTCCCAGATGCCGAAAGCGAAAGCCTAAGGCGGGATAACAGGGATGAAAATTTATCGTCCGTTATGGACCGACGGGGCCATGCTGGCCCCACAGCAGTTTCAGCAACAGGCCCGTTGGGATGCTTATGTAGCGGAAAACGTCGCCCGCATGGGGATTGCTCACCCGTGGGGCGTTCTGGCGGCGGAATTTGACGATGCCGCGCTGGCACTCTCCCGGCTGAATGCCGTTCGTATGGTGGTTCGTTTCCCGGACGGTACCTTGGTGGATTCTAACTGTTCAGACAATCTTCCGCCGGTCTGCGATCTGTCTGCGGCCGCAGACCGTGATTCCGTAGAGGTGTTGCTGGCGCTGCCTTTGATGAGCGCCAACGGCGGGAATCTGGATGACGGTCAGGACAGCGAGCGCCCGCGCAGATGGAAAGCGGAACGCGTCGACGTGCAGGAACTGGCCGGTCACGAAAGTGGTGAGCTGGCCATTCTCCGCCATGCGATGACGTTACGGCTGGCAACCCAGGAGAACAGCGCCTGGCTGACGTGTCCGGTGGCCCGTCTGGTACGCAATGCCCAGGGGCAGTGGAGCCGCGACGCGTCGTTTATTCCGCCGCTACTCGCCCTGTCTGCCAGCCCGCTGCTGGTGGCCGGGTTAAGCGATTTGCTGAGTCGTTTGCAGGCACGTCGCCATCGCCTGATGGCGATGCGTCGCGAGAGCAACGAACGGATGGCGGACTTCGCGGTGGCGGATGTGTCCCTGTTCTGGCTGCTCAATGCCCTGAACAGCGCTGAGCCGGTGCTGGCGGAGCTGTTACAGACCCCGTCGCGTCATCCGGAACTCCTGTACCGGGAGCTGGTGCGCCTGGCGGGCAGCCTGCTGACGTTTTCGCTGGAGCATGACACCGCGGATATTCCGGCCTGGCAGCATGATGCGCCGGAACAGGTTTTCCCACCGCTGCTGACGCTGCTCGATAAGCTGCTGGAAGCCAGCCTGCCCTCCCGTGTCATCAGCATTTACCTGGAGCATGTCGATCAGATCTGGCGAGGCTCGCTGCATGATGCCCGCCTGCGCGAAGGGGCCGATTTCTACCTGTCGGTTCGCTCGTCAATGCCGAATCACGAGCTGCAGAGTAAATTCCCACAGCTGTGTAAAGCCGGCAGCCTCGACGATGTCTCGGACGTGGTTAACGTGGCCCTCAGCGGCATGGTCATCAAACCGCTCAGCCATGTTCCGGCAGCCATCCCGTTGCGTCTGGAAAACCAGTATTTCTCACTGGATCTGAGTACCGATGCCGCGCGGGCGATGCTGGAAGCGGGCTGCTGCACGTTCTATACCCCGGGTTCACTCGGTGAGGTGAAGCTCGAACTCTTTGCGGTACTGCGCACATGAAGACATCCGATCACAGTCAAATCGAACGCATCTTCTATCCCGGCTGGCTGATGGTCAGCCAGCTACGGGGCGGACAGGAGGTTCGCGAGGGAGGAAAACTCTACCGTCGCGCCTGTCGCCTGGTTCAGGACGCCCGCACGGCCCTGACCGATGCGGGCTACAGCGAGGTCAGCCGCGACCATATGGTGTATGCCCTGTGTGCGCTGCTTGATGAAAGCGTGCTGAATCGCGGTAAGACGGATGATGGCTACCTGACCTGGCGGCGTGACCCGTTACAGGCGCATTTTTTTGGCACGCTGAATGCGGGCGAGGAGTTGTGGGAGCGTATTCGCAACCTGCTTAAGGAAACGGCGCCGGATCAGGCGGTACTGCTGTGCCTGTACCGCACGCTTCAGCTCGGTTTTGTCGGGCAGTATCGCGCGGAAAATGACGAACGCCGTGAGGATGTGATCCGGGCGCTGAGGGAACGGGTTCCGCCGTTTACCCTTGCGCAGGACGCGCCGATTGTCGCCCGGGCTTCCCGTTTACGCAGCGGCCGCCGCGGGTACTGGCTCTCCTGGGCAGGGGGCGCCGTGACGCTGGTTGCGCTCTGGTTTTTCCTCTCCGCTTCATTGTCCGGGATGGTGGCACAGATGGGCAGCATGGGGTAAATGATGCGCGATTATTACCGGAGCCTGCTGACCACCCTGAGTGGCATCCTGTGTCTGTGGTTAATCTTCGGATTCTGGCCGCTCACGGTGGGCAGCCGGATAACGCTCAGCCTGCTGGTTTTGCTGGCCTGTGGCGCGTTGTTATGGCGACAGAGAACGGTATCACGCAGGCGGGAGGCGGCGCTGAGGGCTATTCAGGATGACGGCCTGCCGCCGGAAGATTTCCAGGGGGCCGTCGTGCTGGCCTGCGGAGACAACGCCGCGCTGTTTGCGCCGGAAACCCGTCACCGGGAAACCCGCCAGGGCTGGTATCTGTGGGTTAAGGATGCTGAGCAACTGCCGCTGCTGGTCCGGCATCTGAGCCTGGTCCGTCCGGCGCTGGTCCACAGGATGTCGGTGTTGCTGGCCGTTGTGCCGGAAAGCCATCTCTCCGCGGATGCATTTACGCAGCAGCTGCGGGGCTGGCAGCGCGCGATGGTGCAGTGCCGCAGCACGCTGGGTGGCCTGCCCCCGCTGTGGACCGTCAGCTGGATTTCTCCGCCAGCGGCCAGTGCGGATCCGCAGCCGGTCTGGTTTACCACCGTCAGCAACCGGGCAGGCATTCAGGTGCATCAGCCAGGGCAGGGAAATGTATCCCTGAGCGAATGGACCCGGGAGGACGATGCCGCCGGACGTCTGTCACGGCTGAGTCAGGCCCTGTGGCTGGACGGCTTTCTGGCGTGGCAGAGCGGCACGGTGGACAGCCTGCTGTCCGCACGCCTGGGCGAACTCCCGGCGATGAAACCCTGTGCGCAGGGGATCTGTATGCTGCCGATCGCCAGCGTGGCAGATAACCTCTGGCAGCAGCATGTTGCCGCTATCACCGCGCTGGAGCCGGAACGGTCTCTGTCTGACGGAGAACCTTTACCGCTGCCTGAGCTGCTGCTGTCGGCACTGCCCCGTCAGCGGGGCATCAGCAGCAGGATGATGTTCTGGCGTTACGTCGGGCTGACCGGCGGCGCTTTTCTGGTGCTCGCCATGCTGGCCTCTTACATCAATAACCAGCGGCTGATCCACAGCGTCAGCGATCACCTGAAGCTGTATCACCACCTCAGCGGCGAACCTTTAACACCAAAACTACGGGCACAGCAGCGTCTGCGCGCCGACGGGGCATTGCTGGATGACTGGCTGCGCCGGGGCGAACCCGTTCGCTATCGCCTGGGCCTGTATCAGGGCATGCGCCTGATCCCGCCGGTGGAGGCGGCGCTCAGCGACTGGGCTCCGCCGCCACCGCCACCGCCTGTCATTAATAAAATCGTTCAGGGGCCAGAAACCCTCCGCCTCGACAGCATGTCGCTGTTCGATTCCGGCAGATACGACCTCAAACCCGGCTCCACCAGGCTGTTGGTGAACGCACTGGTGGGCATCAGGGCCAAACCGGGCTGGCTGATTGTCGTTGCCGGGCATACCGACAACACCGGCAATCCCGGGCTTAACCAGACGCTCTCTCTGAAGCGTGCCGAAGCGGTGCGCAACTGGATGCGTGACACCGGCGACGTGCCGGAAAGCTGTTTCGCAGTGCAGGGCTATGGCGAAAGCCGCCCGGTCGCTACCAATGACACGCCGGAAGGGCGCGCGCTCAACCGCCGTGTCGAAATCAGTCTGGTACCGCAGGCAGACGCCTGCCGGATACCTGGCAGTACCCTTACGTCATCGCAGGAAGATGACGTTGATAACAACCTAATGGAGAACTAACACATGGCAATTCCAGTATATCTGTGGCTGAAGGACGACGGCGGCGCTGACATCAAAGGCTCTGTTGACGTACAGGATCGCGAAGGCAGCATCGAGGTGGTCGCGCAGGATCACACCCTGTACATCCCCACCGACAACAACACCGGCAAGCTGACCGGCACCCGCGTACACACGCCATTTATCTTCACCAAGGAGATCGACTCATCCAGCCCGTATCTCTACAAAGCGGTGACCACCGGTCAGACCCTGAAATCCGCTGAGTTCAAGTGGTACAAAATCAATGACGCGGGCCAGGAAGTTGAATATTTCAACACCAAACTGGAGAACGTCAAGCTGGTGAAAGTCGCGCCGAAAATGCACGACATCAAAGATCCGGCGAAAGAGAAGCACAACCACCTCGAGCAGATCGAACTGCGCTACGAAAAAATCACCTGGACCTACAAAGACGGCAACATCATTCATTCCGATTCATGGAATGAACGTGCTACTGCCTGATTTATAAAGGCAAATCCGTTGCGGACAGGGTTCCCTGTCCGCAGTTTTCCTGAGCGACTGCCCGCCGGGCGTTCAGGAAAACCCCAATCTGCCTGACCTGATGCGCTTTGGTAAGTAAACAGCGATGGGCGGTAGCGTGTCCTGGAAAAATAAAGAGAGAGAAAAATGGAAAATTCAGCCGTCCTGTTACGTCGTCTCAACCCGTACTGTGCCCGCGCCCTCGAAGGGGCGGCCTCTCTGTGCCAGACCCGCGCGCACGCTGAAATCCTGCCCGAACACTGGCTGCTCAAACTGCTGGAGCAGGGCGAAGGCGACTTCACGGTGCTGGCACGCCGCTACGAATGGGACATGGACGGCATGTGGCAGGCGCTGCTCGGCTGGCTGGATACTCTGCCGCGTTCAGTACGCGGCCGCCCGGCGCTTGCAGACTCGCTCCACGCGCTGCTGAAACAGGCGTGGATGGCGGCCTCCCTGCAGGGCGAAGAGCAGATCCGCAGCCTGCACCTGCTGATGGCACTGACTGACAGCCCGAAACTCATTCGCTGTGACGGCCTGTGGCCGCTGCTGACCCTGGGCAAGAGCCAGCTGGAGCGTCTGCGCGGGCTGCTCGATGCGCAGTCGGACGAACGCGCCGAACTGCAGCAGGAAGAAGCGCTGACTGTTTCCTCCGGCGGCGGCGTGGAAATCACTGGCCATCCGGCGGGCAGCGAAGTGAAAGAGGGCGAGCTGTCGCCTGCGTTGCAAAATGCGCTGGATAAATTCACCCTCGACGTTACCGCCAAAGCAAGAGAGGGCAAAATCGACCCGGTGTTCGGGCGTGATACCGAAATCCGCCAGATGGTCGACATCCTTTCGCGACGTCGCAAAAATAATCCGATTCTGGTGGGTGAGCCGGGTGTCGGCAAAACCGCGCTGGTGGAGGGGCTGGCGCTGCGTATTGCTGAAGGCAACGTCCCGGAGTCGCTCAGGCCGGTGGTTCTGCGCACCCTTGACCTCGGGCTGTTACAGGCGGGCGCAGGCGTAAAGGGCGAGTTTGAACAGCGCCTGAAAAACGTCATCGACGCCGTACAGCAGTCGCCGGTACCGGTTTTGCTGTTTATCGACGAAGCGCACACTATTATCGGTGCCGGTAACCAGGCGGGCGGTGCGGATGCGGCCAACCTGCTGAAACCGGCGCTGGCGCGCGGCGAACTGCGCACTGTCGCGGCGACCACCTGGTCCGAGTATAAACAGTATTTTGAGCGCGACGCCGCGCTGGAGCGTCGCTTCCAGATGGTTAAAGTGGATGAGCCGGACGACAACGCCGCCTGCCTGATGCTCAGAGGCCTCAAAGCCCGTTACGCCGGACACCACAACGTACATATCACCGACGCCGCCGTGCGCGCGGCGGTGTCGCTGTCGCGCCGCTATCTGACCGGCCGCCAGCTGCCGGACAAAGCGGTTGACCTGCTCGACACCGCTGCCGCCCGCGTGCGGATGAGCATTGATACGGTACCGGAAGCGCTGACCCGCATCCGCGTGCAGCTCAGTTCGCTGGCAATGGAGAAGCAGGCGCTGCTGGAAGATATTGCGGTCGGCGACCCTGCACAGGGTGAACGCCTGGCGACTATCGCCCAGGACGAGACCCGCCTGACTGCGGCGCTGGAAGCGCTGGAGAAGCAGTATAAAGAAGAGCTCAAACTGACCGAACGGCTGCTGGCAACCCGCCAGGACCTCTCGCGCCAGAATGAGACCCGCGACCTGCAGCAGCAGCTGAACGCGATGCAGCAGAGCAGCCCGCTGCTCTCCGTCGATGTGGACGTGCGCACCGTCGCCACGGTGATTGCCGACTGGACCGGCGTGCCGCTCTCCTCACTGATGAAAGACGAACAGACCGAACTGCTGAACCTGGAGCAGGACATTGGCAGGCGCGTGGTCGGTCAGGATATTTCCCTGGCAGCCATCGCCCGGCGCCTCCGTGCGGCGAAAACCGGGCTCACGTCTGAAAACGGCCCTCAGGGCGTATTCCTGCTGGTCGGCCCGAGCGGCGTCGGCAAAACCGAAACCGCGCTGGCGCTCGCCGATGTGCTTTACGGCGGCGAAAAATCCCTGATCACCATCAATCTCTCCGAATATCAGGAGCCGCACACCGTCTCCCAGCTGAAAGGCTCACCGCCGGGCTACGTCGGCTACGGTCAGGGCGGCATCCTCACCGAAGCGGTGCGCAAGCGCCCATACAGCGTGGTGCTGCTTGATGAAGTCGAAAAAGCGCACCGCGACGTGATAAATCTGTTCTACCAGGTGTTCGACCGCGGCGTTATGCGCGACGGTGAAGGCCGGGAGATCGACTTCCGTAACACCGTGATCCTGATGACCTCCAACCTCGGCAGCGAACGCCTGATGCAGCTGCTGGACGAACAGCCGGAAGCCAGCGAAGCGGATCTGCACGAACTGCTGCGCCCGATCCTGCGCGAACACTTCCAGCCCGCGCTGGTGGCCCGCTTCCAGACTGTGATTTACCGCCCGCTGAGTGAGCCCGCAATGCGCACTATCGTCGAAATGAAACTCGGCCAGGTCAGCAGGCGCCTGCACCGCCACTATGGCCTGACCACGCAGATCGACGAGAGCCTGTATGACGCGCTGACCGTCGCCTGCCTGCTGCCGGACACCGGCGCGCGCAACGTCGACAGCCTGCTCAACCAGCAGATCCTGCCGGTGCTGAGCCAGCAGCTGCTTGTTCACATGGCCGCGCAGCAGAAACCGAAAACGCTGACGCTGGGGTGGAGTGAGGATGAGGGGATTGGGCTGGAGTTTGCGCATGAGTGAGAAAAAGCAGGATGAGTACATCATTAAAGAAGGTGGCGTCAGGCTACTGACCGCGGGTGAAATAAAACTGGCAAAGTCTGTTTTCGCTTCCACTATTGAATACCCAAAAGTCTGGATCCACAGGGACAGTTATCTGCCGTTTAATCTGCAGAATGCGCATACGGCGATGACGCCGAACGGTGAAATTTACTTTCGTGACGAATATCGGGATGATTTTTCGCAGTCAACAGATGAACTGCAACATATGTTTATTCATGAAATGAGCCATGTCTGGCAGCGAGCAAGAGGGATGAATGTTATCGGTCGGGGGCTGGTCAGCTGGATGGTCAGCTATCGTTATACACTTGATGGCCGTTTGTTAAGTGAATACCCGATGGAACAGCAGGGGCAGATTATTGCGGATAATTTTATCCTGCAAAATTTTGGCTATCAGACATGGAACCATCTCGAAACAAAAAAATATCCCGACGTTACGCTTGATGGCGACATTTCTGAACCAGTGATACGCAAAGGTTATAAAAATGCTTTACGGGGGTTTCCATGGTGAGTAAGACCCGTTTTTGTGTGCTTCGGTCTACGTTGCTGGTTGTTTTTTGTCTGCTAATCCTGACGGGATGTCCAGGGCCTGGTGACAGAATGCGATTTGATGAAACAGCAGTAGTCAGTCAGCAAGGCGATAATGTGTGTTTTAACGTCAATGATGCACAGGATTATCAACCTGCAGACATGGGAATCAATCGACGAGGAATTGCCTCAAAGGAGAAAAAATTTAATTTTTCTCCTGAGCTCAAAGTCACTGATGGAAAGCTATGTATTCCACCCACGTTTTATCACTTTCCAGATAAAGGGCAATTCTTAGTTGAATACGTATTGAAGTCGAAAAAAAATGAAGATAAACCTCGAAGTGTGGTCGTCACCCTGGAAATTAAAAATGGTCGTATCTATAACGTAACTCCAACAGAAAGAGAAATATTCTTGCCTTATTGTCGTGATGTAGTGGATAAAACATCAGGCACAGATATCACTGGGGCTTGCCAACAGTAGCGATGACGGTGCTGCATACAATATAACCATACGTAACTTATAAAAATATACAGGGCTCATTGAGATGATTTCCCTGATGAAGGTTCATTGTCGACATTCAATTACACTTTTTATTTTTCTCTTTTTTATTTTGTAACATTAACGGGATGCCCGGGAATAGGTGACAGGCTTGCACCTGATGAAGAGGGATATATCATTGTTTATGAAGAGGGAGTTTGTTTCTCATTCAATAATGGTGATAATTACATATTGAAATACATTTCTATTAATCCAAGAGGGACGAGGTTAAGAGATGAGAAGATTATATTAAATCCACCTTTGCATATAGTTAATGCATTTATTTGTATCCCCTCGTCGCTTTATAAATTCAATAAGGACGGACAGTGCTTCATTCGGGCGAATTTTACATTCTTAAAAAATTCGACTTACTCTCGGCGTATTTTTTCCGCACTGGAAGTGAGTAATGGAGTGGTTCATAACATACGGTCTGATGATATGGAAATCCTCAGGCCATACGATGAAATGATTCAAAAATGATGGATCGCCAGCTCTCAACGTTTTAGTGGGTACTCTGATTTTTATCTTGCTTATCAACGTTGCAGTGTTATTTTTTGAAGGGATTCTTCACTACATTTCTTAATCACGTTATTTATATCTGCAAATATGGTTAAAACAGGCTGTTTTATTTTTAAATAGATTGCCTGATGAGCTAAGTCTGAGTGTATCCCATTGGGCCCGGTGCCGTAATCATCTTATTTCGTCCTCACCGGATCCCCCCGATAAAACCTGGCATCTGCCTGTGGGCAGAGCGTTAAAAACAGCAGATTATTCCCATGGAGTCAACATCATGAGTCTGACAGATACACTACAAAACGCGGAGACAGCCATAACAGGAACCACGCTCAACCGTTACCGGCTGGATATTCCGTCCTGCACGGCTGATATTGACGTGGAAGAGTTCAACGGCACAGAGTTTATGAGTGGATTGTATTGTTACACCATTCTGTTCACCAGCAGGGACAAGGGTATCAGTTCCGCACAGCTCATGAGCAAACCAGCGACCCTGAGAATGGGGGGAGGATCGCTGTTCGCGTTGGCGGAGCAAAAAGTCGTTCACGGGGTGATAACCCACTTCAAGCGTATCAGTGGTTCACGCGATCAGGTGACCTGGCAGATCATTATTGAGCCCTTCCTGTCATTGCTGGAAAAACAGTTCCGCACGCACCGTTTCTTCGTCAATAAGTCGGTTCCGGAAGTGGTGACGCAGGTGCTGCGGGATCACGGCCTGAAAGACTGGGAGTACGAATTTGTTCTGAAGGCGTCGTATCCGAAGCGTACTCAGATTAACCAGTATCAGGAAAGTGACCTGGCGTTTATCGAGCGCCTGCTGGCTGAAGTGGGTATTTTTTACTTCTTCACCCTGCATAAAGAGACTCAGACGGAAGTGGTGCACTTTGCGGACAGGCAGAGCGCCTGGCAGTTTGGTAAAACGCTGTTGCTGAACAGTCCGTCAGGGACCAATGATAACGGGGTCGACTCTGTCTGGGGCATCAACGTCCGACACAATGTGGTAGCGCGTTCGGTAACAGCTAATGATTACAACCATCGTGAAGCGCAGAAAATCCTGATGTCCGCCCCGGCAGACATGACCCGTGGCGACGGTGATGGGGTGACCTACGGCGATGTCTACCATTATCGTCCGCAACACCTTGAGAGCGGAGATAAAATTACTCCCGCTCCTGAGACCGGTAATTTCTGGGCGCGTCTGGAGCATGAACGTTTTTTGTCGGACCAGACGGTAATATCGGGCTTCAGCAGCGATGCGACTCTTTCTCCGGCGCAGGTGCTGACTATTAACGAAACGGCACTCCCGTCAACGCTCCCGTCCGAAACGGAAAATGGCATGGTCATTGTCCGCATCGGCTATATGGCAAGCCGTAAAAATGCGCTGAGTGTGGCGTGGGAAGGTATGCCGTACAGCGAAACCCGCTGCTGGCGTCCGGCGGCGAAGAAGCGCCCGAAAATCAGCGGCACCCTGATGGCCCGCGTCACCAGCGCAAAAGCCAGTGACATCTACGCCTGGCAGGATGCGGCGGGCCTGTACCGGGTGAAATTTGATGCCGACCAGGACGACAAAGCGCGGGGCCAGGAGAGCATGCCGGTGCGCCTGGCTAAGCCCTACGGCGGCGACGTTTACGGCATCCACTTCCCGCTGATTCAGGGCACCGAGGTGGCGATTGCCTTCCACGAAGGTGACCCCGATCGCCCGTATATCGCCCATGCGCTGCACGACTCCCGCCACACTGACCACGTGACGGAAAAGAACGGCACCCGCAACGTGATCCGCACCGCCGGACTGAACAAACTGCGCATGGAAGACAGGCGCGGGGAAGAGCATATCAAACTCAGCACGGAGTACGGGGGAAAGACCCAGCTTAATCTGGGGCACAACGTGGACGCCTCCAGAATGCTGCGGGGGGAAGGGGCAGAGCTGCGAACTAATGACTGGGTCAGCGTTCGTGGCGGTAAAGGCATTTTGCTGACCGCGGATGCTCAGCCTGACGTCGGCGGTAAAATGCTCGAAATGGACCGGGCTGTAGAACAACTGGAACAGGCTCTCACGCTGGCCAGAAGCCTTCAGGTGGCCGCTAAAGGGGCGAAGGCAACGGTATCAGACATCGACAGCCAAAAAGTGCTTAACAACGCATTGAAATATCTGAAAATGCCAGGAATGCTGGCCAGTGCACCTGCCGGAATAGGGATTCTAAGTCCTGAGACCGTCCGACTTGCTTCAGGCGGGGCAAGTATTGGCCTTATGTCTGGTAAAAATACCGATATCAGTGCCGGGCAATCATTCACTGTAGCTGCAAGCGAAGCTGTAAGTTTGTTTGCACAGGCTGCAGGAATGAAAATGTATGCAGGGGCAGGAAAGGTTGATATTCAGGCACAAGCGGATGCCATGAATGTCTCAGCATTACAGGATATCACTGTCACCAGTGGTCAGGGAGGCGTGAGGGTTAATGCCAGCAAGGAACTGATTTTAAGTTGCGGTGGCGCTTATATAAAACTCAGCGGTGGGAATATTGAACTGGGATGTCCGCGGAATATTTTGCTGAAAGCGACCAATGTTAATCAGACGGGACCTGCCAGTTTAGATACGCCACCAGTGACTTTCCCGAAAGGATATTCAGGTTCCTTCACTATCAAAGATGCGGAGACTGGTGAGGTTAAGCCTTTTACTAAATATAAAGTTACCTCACCAGAGGGTGATGTTTTTGAGGGGGTATCGGACTCAACAGGAAAAACAGCACCGCTTTATTCATCAACTCCAGGTAAAATGAAAATTGAATTTCCACGTGAGCAAAAGGAAGAAGGGCCTGGACATTGGGTCACAGTCGATCATGATTATCACGGGTTGAAAAATACTGCAATTATGGCAATTAATCGCTTAACCTCTATGGGAGATGAGGGGCGTGTTTTTGGGTCTGAAGGAAAGGACTATATGAATACGAAAAGAGATAAAATTCAGGAATGGCAACGTTTGCCATCTGATGTTATCGACGAGACAGGTCAGCAATCAGTAATACATCGCTATGGGCAGCAGAGAAAAGTAACACAAACTTTCCTTGAAGGTGATGATGCCTGGGCTGTTACAGGTAAGTCGTGGCACTGGCAACCGGTTATCGCTGATGATGTCTATGAGGAAAATAAATGAAGAAAATCTTAAATCGGAAACATGTACTGTATTTTTGGGGCATATTTGACCTCTTTTACATCTGCAGATTTATCTGGCTGAATATCTCTCAGGGACGAATTCCTTTGATTGATGATATATTTTCTTTTAGCGATGTTTATCCGCACCAAGGGGCGTATTCGCTAGTCCTTTTTTCTTTTTCGTTACTGCTTAATGTATCGATTGTTTTTTCTGCTGTAATGTTCTTAAAAAAGTGGAAGTATGTGAATTGGATAGTCTATGTTCAAACACCATTCAGGCTGATATTCATGATTCCTTCTATTTCAACATTGCCATGGATGTTTAAAACTATGTCTATCAAAGTTGGGGCGGTATTTTTTGTTGTTGTATTATTTTCAGAGATAATTAAGGTTGGAGTATTTTATTTTACAAGAGAAAAGAACTAATAATTTTTTATTAAACCTTAATAAGGAGGGATGTTTATGTCAGGCAGTTCATTAGTGACATCTGTGACGCATACAGAGGCAAAAGCTACGGTGGGAAAGCAGAAACCTTATTGGGTTGAATTTCAACTTGTAGATGAGAAGAATGTTCCAGTGGCGAATATGCCATGGACTGCCGAAAGTTCTCATCCGGTTTCCGGGCCAGTCGATAACTTTACATATACAGGTCAAAGCGATGCGGATGGAATTATTCGCATTGATATGCCACATGGACTTGAATTGAGGCTGACGTTAGATGGTAATCAACTGACTATGGAAATGGAAAAACGTGCCTTGCGTGTTAGCAGGGATACGGAAAATGATTCTGTTGTGCGTCCTGAAGCTGAAGACAAAGGGTATATCTGGCATTATGCCGTGATTGGTGAACTTTGCCGGACGCTTCCTTCAGTTGAGTTAAGAAATGGGGAGGTCTGGCCGCCATTCCATTTCCCCCAGAATAAAGTTATGAAAGGAGTGAAAATAAGAACCAATCAGCTGGAAAAACGACACGTGATTGAAATATGCCCTTTCAGAGCATGGGAGCTTGTTCTGCATCATCAAAAGGACTATTCCATTGCGAATGGAATTAACCTTGGGGCGGCAGCGACGCTTGCCTATGCAAATGACAGCACTCTGGATACGGTGTCAATTAGGAGCTTTTTTGTTAACCAGTGTCAGGATCTTTCCCGCTTACCTCAGCTTTATAAAGACGGCGCTGCATGGAATACGTTAGTACAGGATATTCCCTACAGTAAGCGATATTATCCCCCGGTGTTTATGGATACCTCACGAGATACTTCGCCTAAGGCAGACGAAAAGAATCCACATGGAACAGCACAGACAGAGGATGAAACTGCAGCAACAAAGGCAGACGGTGATACGCAGCTTTATTATGTCTATAACTCGAATGAGGTGATAATTTCCTGGCGCGGGACGGCCAGTTTATTTGATGTGGGGACGGATCTTGCGTTCAGTCCGGTAAATTCAGATCTATGCGATATAAAAAAAACGGAATGCACGACGTTACTTCCTGCTGGAAAAGTACATACAGGGTTCTGGAGTGGTTATAGTCGGATAGAAAAGAAATTCAAAGAGGAAGTCGAAACATTAAAAGATCTGCTGGCAAATCTTAAGTTGTTTATCTGTGGGCATAGTTTAGGTGGCGCATTAGCCTTAATCCATGCAGCAAAAATGAAGGGCTATAACCCTATACTTTACACCTATGGAATGCCGCGAACCTTTACCCGCGATGCCGTGAAGCAATTGTCGGAGATTACCCATTTCCGTCATGTTAATGATAATGATCCGATTCCAGCCGTACCCGCGGAAGCCAACCTGGATAATGAGTTATATAAACTCTGGGGATGGCTGGGCGGTACTCTGGGCTTTTTCTGGTCACTGGGTGAACTTCTCGCTTACCAGATGGTTGCCTGGGGGGACTGCTTCTGGCATCACGGCAATACGGTAGCCTTTCTCACCGTCACCCAGAGTCGGGAATGGAAAGAGTGCAAGAGAGAGCTGCCGACTCCGGCAGGGTGTATTACCATCAGGAATTCACTTCCTCTTAAGGCCAAACTTTACCTGGTTCCTGCGCTGGCGGAGCAGGAAATGCAGCTGGCTGGTCAGAAGCAGAAAGAGTTTAAAGCGTCATTAACGCAGGCAGATCTAACGGACTTTTTCCCCAAAGGCAGTAATCCGGACAGAGGCGCTAATTTAAATATTTTTGAACATTTTATGACATCCTATATGCCCTATATGTATAACACGGTGTTAGAGTTGATTGATAATGCCGGGATAGTGGAAAAGCGTACCTTTACTGAGCATCTGCATAACGTTGATTCATTCAGGGAGCAGATGGCAGAAAATAAAAATGGCATACCGGAGAAAGAGTTAGTAAGAAATAACATCTTTCTGAATATAGAAGGGCTGCTTGGCGTATCGCTTTCCCCTACGTTATCTATGCCGTCAGGCAACGATACACTTTTGCGGTTTGCTCAATACGGAGAAGAGGTAATGGAAAATGTATAACCAATCAAAAATTATTCTGCTTTCCTTGGTATTGTTTACTGTGGCGGGTTGCAACATAAGTAGAACTGTCAACAAAACATTATACCCGCCTGCGAATACAAAATGGGTCAATATTGAAGTAAAAAATCCATCTCAGTATACGAAACCGTTTCCGATTGAGGTCAGATACATCTCGTATGAATGCATGAAAAAAAGAATTAGTGGATTTGATGGCTCAGTTATCACGGAACCCAGCTATAACGTTATTGGGATCCCCATGCAGCAAGGGAGTAGTGATATCTGGGAAGCAAAAGTAGCAATGACTGGCGGCGGTTCATGTAAATGGGCTTTGAGCGCCGTAACGCTTGGTATTGAATATATTGATGCTACTCACCTTGGCAAGGATCTTGTACCTGGTACGGCGATAGGTGTGACGCTTGCTTTTGATAATGATGCTTCGCGTAATGGCCAATTCACCTCCTCTATAGGTGACTTGAATATTACGCGTAAATATTACCCATATATTCGAGAGAGGAAAATAGCAGAGAAAACAAAATCGCTTTCTCTGTTAGGGAAAGAAAATTTCCTTTCTTACAGAGTATCTAAGTTTGGCAGTATTTATTTTTACCCTGAAGTTGATGAGATGAAAATTGTTAGATATATAGAGCCATCAAAAAAAACTGATGGTGTGTACTCCAAAATAATTTATCCGGATGGAAGTGTTGCACCAGAAAAAACACTTTTTCCTGATTTTGATAAGGTTGACAAGATGAAAATTAATTAATTATTTTTATATCGAGAATGAAATTTGGCAAAAGGTCTGGTTTTTATTAGTGAGAAAACCTCTCACGGCGGAAAAGTGGATTCCGCCTCTTTGATTTTTCCCCAAAGGCAGTAATCCGGACAGAGGCGCTAATTTAAATATTTTGGAACACTTTATGACATCCTATGTTCCCTATATGTATAACAAAGTTTTAGAGCTGATTGATAATGTCGGGATAGTGGAAAAAACGTTCCTTTACTGAGCATCTGCATAACGTTGATTCATTCAGGGAGCAGATGGCAGAAAATAAAAATGGCATACCGGAGAGAGAGTTAGTAAGAAATAACATCTTTCTGAATATAGAAGGGCTGCTTGGCGTATCGCTTTCCCCTACGTTATCTATGCCGTCAGGCAACGATACACTTTTGCGGTTTGCTCAATACGGAGAAGAGGTGATGGAAAATGTATAATCAATCAAAAATTATTCTGCTTTACCTGATGTTGTTTTCATCGTCAGGGTGCAGCATAAGTAGAACTGTTAACAAGACGTTATCTCCACCGCCAGATACAAAATGGGTCAATGTTGAAGTAAAAAATCCGTCTCAGTATACGAAACCTTTCCCGCTTGAGGCCAGATACATCTCGTATGAATGCATGAAAAGGAGAATCAGTGGATTTGATGGTTCCGTTATCACGGAACCCAGCTATAACGTTATTGGGATCCCCATGCAGCAAGAGAGCGGGGATATCTGGAAAGCAAAAGTTGCTATGGTTGGTGGTGGCTCGTGTAAATGGACACTGAGTGCGGTCAATTTAGGTATCGAATATATAGACGCGATACATCTTGGCAAAGATCTTGTCCCTGGTACGGCGGTGGGTGTGACCCTCGCCTTTGATAATGATGCTTCTCGTAATGGACAGTTTACCTTTGTCACTGGAGATGTGAATTTATCTCCAGGATATTACCCTTATATAAGAGAGAAGAAAATGGGAGAGAGAGAGAATAGCTTATCTCTATTTGGTAAGAAAGACTTCCTATCATTGCGTGTTGGTGAGATTAGCTCTGTGAAATTTTCCCCTGAAATAGATGAGAGGAAAATAACGAGGTTTGTCGGGTTAGAGGAGAAAATAAAAGGTAAATACCCAAAAATTATTTACCCTGACGGAAGTGTTGCCCCTGAAAAAACGCTTTTCCCTGACTTTGATAAAGTTGATAAGATGAAGCTTAAGGAATAATAATGATGTGATAGTTTTGCATCTTAGGTGTGTCGGCTAATTAATTATTGCACTTGCATGCCATTAATATATTGTCATTGATGATTTATTATGAAGAGGAGATAATGGGGAATGTATAAAAGATCCAGGGTTTTGCTCCTTTTATTGATGTTATTTTCTGCTAACGGTTGCAATCTTAGTCGGGCTGCTAACACGACGTTATCCCCACCGGCGGACACAAAATGGATCAATGTTTAAGTAAAGAACCCGTCCCAGTATACGAAACCTTTCCCACTTGAGGTCAGATACATCTCGTATGAATGCAAGAAAAAAAGAATCAGTGGATTTGATGGTTCAGTAATCACAGAACCCAGCTATAACGTTATTGGGATCCCTATGCAGCAAGAAAGCGGGGATACCTGGAAAGCAAAAGTTGCTAAGACCGGTGGTGGCTCGTGTAAATGGACGTTGAGTGCGGTCAATTTAGGTATCGAGTATATAGATGCGATACATCTTGGCAAAGATCTTGTCCCTGGTACGGCGGTAGGTGTGGCTCTTGCTTTTGATAATGATGCTTCGCGAAACGGGCAATATAGATCAGTGCAAGGGGATTTGAAACTATCGCCAAAGTATTATCCTTATATAACGGAGTGGAATCTTAATAAAAAATTGAAAGACCTGTCTTTGTATGGGAAGGAAAGTTTTTTAAGTTACAGGATCACTGATGGTAATAATGTTTTATTTGAGCCTTCATTAGATGAAAATAAATTAATTAGATATATTGAGCCAGAAAAGAAAATCAAAGGTGTTTACCCTAGGGTAATATATCCAGATGGTAGTGTTACATCCGATGGAACCGTATTTCCGGGTTTTGATAAGGTCGATAAGATGCAGGCTGAGTGATAGGACTGACAGAAGCATTTAATCTATCAGGCGTGTCAGGCTAGTTAATTATTAGTCTTGCACGTCGGGTATATGCTTTTATAGATAGCCTCATACGGATAAGAGGTAATGGAAGATGTATAAGAGATTACATTTATTTATCTTGATCCAAATTGCATTTTTGCTAAACGGATGTGCTCAGGCAACAGACAGAACATTATCACCACCATCGAATACTGCATGGGTTAATATAAAGATAAAAAACCCTTCATCGTATACAAAACCTTTTCCTCTTGAGGTGCTCTATGTATCAACGACGTGCAAGCGTGAATTGATGAGTATGCGGGACGGCCAGCATTATGAGAAAGTAGGACTCAATTCAATAAAAATACCTCTTCAGGAGAAGAACTCATCTGATATATGGATTGCAAAAATTGCAAAAGATGGCGGAGGTAAGTGTAACTGGAAACTGAGTGAGTTCAATTTGGGTATTGAATATGTTAATGCTACTCACCTCGGTAAGGGTTTAGTTCCGGGAACCGCAGTTGGTGCAACAATTGTGTTTGATGACAATGCAACAAGAAATGGTCTTTTTAAGGTGTCTGAAAGTTCTGAGATTTTTTTATCCCCTGCGTACTATCCCTTGATACAAATTAATAAGCGCATCAGTACAAGCGATATGTTGAATTTATTTGGTGAGAAAGATTTTATGCGGATAAAGATGACTTCTCCTGCCAAAAATATCCAGGTGAAATTTAATCCAACTCTTGATGAATCTAAACTGGTTAAGATGATTGCTCCAAAAGAGCATAAAGTCGGAGCATTTTACAAGATTATCTACCCGGATGGTTCAGTAGTGTTCGATGGAACAACTCACCCTGATGTAAACAGGTTGAAGGATTAATTTATGTGTAAGGATATAAATAAGTTATTCCTCAGTGCGCTAATTTTATTTATTGTTGGTTGTGTCAATGCGGATGATCGTGCACTGTCACCACCAGTGAATACTCAGTGGGTTAATATTGAAGTAAAAAATCCATCTCAGTATACGAAACCTTTCCCACTTGAGGTCAGATACATCTCGTATGAATGCAAGAAAAAAAGAATCAGTGGATTTGATGGTTCAGTAATCACGGAACCTAGCTATAACGTTATTGGGATCCCTATGCAGCAAGAGAGCGGGGATACCTGGAAAGCAAAAGTTGCTATTACTGGCGGAGGCTCGTGTAAATGGACGTTGAGTGCGGTCAATTTAGGTATCGAGTATATAGATGCGATACATCTTGGCAAAGATCTCGTACCCGGAACAGCGGTAGGGTGTCGCTCGTTTTTGATAATGATGCTTCGCGAAACGGGCAATATAGATCAGTGCAAGGGGATTTGAAACTATCGCCAAAGTATTATCCTTATATAACGGAGTGGAATCTTAATAAAAAATAGAAAGACCTGTCTTTGTATGGGAAGGAAATTTTTTTAAGTTACAGGATTACTGATGGTGATAATTTTTTATTTGAACCTTCATTAGATGAAAATAAATTAATTAGATGTATTGAGCCAGAAAAGAAAATCAAAGGTGTTTACCCTGGAATAATATATCCAGATGGTAGGGTTACATCCGATGGAACCGTATTTCCGGATTTTGATAAGATCGACAAAATGCAAGTTAATTGATTCTTATTTATTGTGCGAGGATTAAACATGACAAAAGGCTTCGTTTTACTCGGTGATAAAACAACGCATGGCGGTGAAGTGATCTCCGCCTCTTCCAGGATTACAGTCGATGGGAAAAAAGCTGCTTTGGTTGGCGATATGGTCAGTTGCCCGGTAGAAGGGCATGGAAAGAATCCCATAGTGGAAGGATCACCGCACCGCACTTTTAATGGTCGGGCAGTGGTTGTTGATGGCTGCAAATGTCAGTGTGGTTGTACTGTAATTTCAAGTACTCAGAACAGCACGGTAGGATAATAAATGGGCTGGGAAAGGACGAAAGCAACAACAATGGATCTACCTCCAGAGCCATCATTTATGGGATGGCTTTTAGCCGGAGGTATTGCTGCGATTGTGGGTATTTTGCTGTTTATCCTCCATGCGTCCGGCATGGTTAAGGCGCTGGCAATATTCAATATCTGGTGGCTGGCATCCAGCCCTGTTCTTGGCTGGTTTTTCCTGTTTTGTTTGCGAGGGTGGCTGTGGGGCAGAACCGTCAATGAACATCAGTTTTTGCAAAAGGAAGCTGAATACGGGCAGCAGCAGTGGGAATCCTGGGCAGGACGTTATCTGGCCGTGCTTGGAAGCAGCATGCTGCTACCTTCTGGAGTGACCTCTGACGCCATTGCGAAAAATGAAGCCGGAGATGCACCCCAATTTTTTTCACTGACCAGCCATTTTGATGCTCAATTGGTGACGTCGACCTCCCTGTTGGAACTGGGTCTGGCCGGTGTACAAAACGCGATCGCGATGTTACCTGCTACAGTGCCGTTCAATGTCACCATCGTTAGCGACATGATTTCGTATGACTTTGAAACTCAGTTCCACGAAGTATGGGGAAGAATTTACCCTGGGCATGCGCTAACAGGTTCGGTTTCATTTTGTGGAACCCTTTCTTTTTCCTGGATCGAAGAACGCCTTAAAAATCCCGTTTTCGATATCGATTTGATCCTGATATTGCAGCAGCAAGGTGCTGAACATTATTCCGACGCACTCGCGACCATAATACTTACCAGCGATGATGTTGCTGAAAAATATCAGCTTCCTCATTCTGCCCGCATATTGCGACCGATGCCGTTGGACATGGAAAATTTCAAAGCTGATATGGAGTTGTTCCTCGAAACTCAAACGATCGCCTGTCAGACAACAGGCGTGTTTTGTGACTACGGGCACTGGAATGACGGGTTTGCTGAGTTAATGACAGCATCTCAATCACATCTGACACCGTGGGAGCCGCAGGAGATTGATGTACTGGAAAATTATAACGGGATTCCAGGGGCAGGGAGTGCGTGGCTTTTAGCCACATTACTGTCCGACATCGTGTCTGTTAGCAACAAACCTGTTTTAGGGCTGTTTACCTCAGGTACTGATCGTTTTGTCAGTACTGTTACCTCAGGGAGTAGAAATAATGATGCTGGGTAGTTCATGGAGCAGAGGAGGGCTTGCCGGCATGATAGCCTTCATCTCAGCAGTTATGGTGGCCTTGATCCTTCATTTTGGTCCCTCGCATGGCCTAGATACCCGACTGAAGCAGGTACTTGTATTTGCTGCCGTATGGATAGTAATGCTTATTACTTTCTGTACGCCGTTTATGTTCCGGTTCATGCGGGAAAAGTACCACCGCTGGCGGGAACAGAAGAACAATGCTTTGCCTTCTGATGAATCAAGAGTTGCCAGGACTCCACCACGCAACGTCACCGTCGACACCATCCGTATAGCCATGCGTAATCTCTATGGCCGACGCTGGGGTCGCAAAACCCGTATCCTCTTGGTAACCGGCACCGCCTCTGAAGTGGAGCAGCTAACCCCAGGCCTGACGGAGCAGCTCTGGCAGGAAGATCGCGGCACGTTACTGCTGTGGGGCGGTGACCTTAACACACCAGCAGACAGCGCCTGGCTGACCGCACTGCGCAAACTTCGCCACCGTCCGGTAGATGGCCTGGTGTGGGTTACCTCAGCTTTTGACCAGCTGTCGGCTCCAGGACTGGAACAGCCGTTGCCGGTGCCGTCTGCAGGCACCATAGATTCCCTGTCTTATGCCATCAGCAGCCGCATGGATACGCTGGGCTGGAAACTCCCGCTGTATGTCTGGTCACTGCACCCGCGTGCCGGGAAGCCGGATGGTCGCATTATACAGGCGACAGGCTGTCTGCTGCCTGCAGGGTGCCGCCCCGGGGGGCTGGCTGAAAAACTCGCTACCCTGACGCCGGAACTGACCTCGCAGGGTGTGCTGCAGAGCTGTAATGAGGTGAAGCACAACTTCCTGCTGGCGCTTGCCGATCAGCTCATCCGCGAGCCGGAGAGCGTGACCGACCCGCTGTCGGTGATGCTCAACCCGTACCGACCGCTGCCGCTGGCGGGCGTGGTGTTCAGCCAGGTTTCTGAGGATGCGGAACGCAGCGTGGCGCATCACTGGGGCATGGATAAGCGCTGGGATGTGCTGCCGGATTCGTTGCGCTCGCTGCCCGCCGCGCTTCGGCCGCGCAAGCCGGGCGTGCCGTGGCGCAACGTCCTGCTCCCCACCACCGCGGCGCTGATGGTGCTGTGGGCAGGCTGGATGCTGCTCTCCTTTATCAGCAACCGCACTGTGATCCAGGATGCGCAGGAGCAGGCCGCGCTCGCCGCCCGGCAGACGCAGCCGCTGGAGCAGCGCCTGCACGCCCTGCTGGCGTTGCAGAAAACGCTGGCCCGCCTGCAGTACCGCTCTGAGCATGGCGTGCCGTGGTATGAGCGGGCCGGGCTGAGTCAGAATAACGCCCTGCTGGCGACACTCTGGCCACGTTATCAGGACGGCGCCTTACCGCTGCTGCGTGATGCGGCAGCGAACCATCTGCAGAGCCAAATCACCGCCTTTAATGCCCTGCCGCCGGGCAGCCCGCTGCGCGAGCAGAGGGCAAAAACCACCCGGGAACAGCTGAAACTCTACCTGATGCTGGCACGCCCGGAACATATGGACGCCGCCTGGTTCAGCTCTGCGCTGCTGCACCACTGGCCGACGCGGGATGGCGTGAAGGACGCCCTCTGGCAGGGCGTGGCCCCGCCGCTGCTCTCGTTTTATGGGGGGCAGCTGGCGGCGCACCCGCAGTGGCGCCTGGCGGCCGACGAAGGCCTGGTGAGCCAGGCCCGCACCCGGCTGGTTCGCCTGACGGGCATGCGCAACAGTGAGCCGACGCTGTACCAGAAAATGCTTGCTCAGGTGGCGCACCAGTACGCCGACCTGCGCCTGAGCGATATGGTGGCGGACACCGACGCCGCGCGGCTGTTCAGCACCGAAGAGGTGGTGCCGGGGATGTTCACCCGCCAGGCATGGGAGCAGGCCGTTCAGCCGGCCATTGAAAAGGTGGTAAAAGCGCGCCGGAACGAGCTTGACTGGGTGCTGACCGACGGCAGGCAGCAGCCGCAGCAGGCGGGCTCGCCTGACGCGCTGAAAAAACGGCTGACGGAGCGTTATTTCGCTGATTTTGCCGGGGCGTGGCTGGCGTTTCTCAACAGCCTGCGCTGGAACCACGCCGGCACGCTGTCGGACTCCATCGACCAGCTGACCCTGATGGCGGACGTCCGCCAGTCGCCGCTGGTGGCGCTGATGAACCAGCTGAACGTCCAGGGCCGGACCGGGCAGACCGGCGAAGCGATTTCCGACTCGCTGGTGAAATCGGCGAAAAATCTGCTGGGCGGCGACAACAAGGATGCCATTGATCAGAGTACCGGTGTTCATGGTCCGCTGGATGCGACCTTTGGTCCGCTGCTGGCGCTGATGGACAAAACCCGCGCCGGCGCGCAGGCCCAGAGCCTGCAGTCCTGGCTGACCCGCGTCACTCAGGTGCGATTACGCCTGCAGCAGGTGACCAACGCCGCCGACCCGCAGGCGATGACCCGGACGCTGGCGCAGACGGTGTTCCAGGGCAAAGCGGTGGATCTGACCGAAACCCGCGACTACGGCAGCCTGGTGGCCGCCGGGCTGGGGCAGGAGTGGAGCGGCTTTGGCCGCACGGTGTTTGTCAACCCGCTGGAGCAGGCGTGGCAGCAGGTGCTGACCCCGGCGGCAGAGAGCCTGAACGCCCAGTGGCGGCAGGCGGTGGTTGCTGAGTGGAACGGCGCCTTTGGCGGGCGCTATCCGTTCAGCAGCGCCAGCAGCGACGCGTCGCTGCCGCTGCTGGCGAAATACCTGGACGCCGACGCGGGGCGCATCGCGCAGTTCCTGCAAACCCGTCTTAACGGCGTGCTGCACCGCGAGGGCAGCCACTGGGTGCCGGACGGCATCAACGCGCAGGGGCTGACCTTCAACCCAAAATTTATCGCCGCGATGAATACCCTCAGCCACATCGCCGACGTCGCCTTCACCCAGGGCACCGCCGGGATGCGCTTTGAACTGCGCCCGGGCACCTCTGAAGGCGTGATGCAGACCAGCATGATCATCGACAGCCAGAAGCTGGTGTATATGAACCAGATGCCGCAGTGGCGGCGGGTGAACTGGCCTGCGGACACCGAAGCGCCGGGCGCCACCCTGAGCTGGGTAAGCACCCAGGCGGGGACGCGGCAGTTCGCCGATATTCCCGGCACCTGGGGCTGGATCCGCCTGCTGGACGCCGCCACCGTCAGCGCGTATCCCGGCGTAAGCAGCAGCTACAGCCTGAGCTGGAAGGCGCAGGACGGGCGCCCGCTTAACTACACCCTGCGCACCGAAGCGGGCGAGGGGCCGCTGGTCCTGCTCAGGCTGCGCAACTTCCGTCTGCCGGAAGCCATTTTCAGCGTGGACGCCACGCAGGCGCAGGGCTCGCTGACGGACACCCATGATGCCAAAACTGCCAGTGTGCAGGAGGATTACTGATGTCATCCCTGACCGTATTGCTTAGCGCCTGCCAGGCCGATCCCGAAACGTTACGGCAGCAGGCCTGCCAGCGTATCGCGCTGTGGGAAAACTGGTTACTGCCGATTCCGGGCGATTCTCCGGCGGGCTCAGACCCGGGCTACGACGATGACTTCCAGCAGATCCGTGAAGAGGTCAACAAGCTGTCCGGGGCGGATACCGAACTGATCTGCCGGCTGGCAGAAAAGCTGCTGACCGGCAGCGCCAAAGACATCCGCGTGGCGACCTGTTACTGCTGGGCGAAGCTGCACCGGGAAGGCGAACGCGGGCTGGCCGACGGGCTGGAGCTGCTGGCCGGTTTGCTGGAGCGCTTTGGTGCGCAGCTGCACCCGCAGCGCGACCGCAGCCGTAAAGCCGCGCTGGAGTGGCTGGCGAGTTCGCGCATCACCGACAGCCTCTCCCTGTACCCGGAAGTGGTGCGGGAAGAGGCGCTGCGCACCGCAGGCGCACTGTTGCAGATCGCTCAGCTCACCGCCCCGGAGCCGGATGAAACCCGCCCGGAGCTCGGTGGTCTGTACGGCGCCCTCGAATCGCGGCTGCAAAAAGCCGGCGGCGTGGATGCGCTGGTGCCGCAGAACGTCAGCGACAGCTCACCGGTGGTACAAAACGATGCCCCTGAAATCAGCCGCGTGACCTCCGGCCAGGATTTACTGGCCCAGGCGCGCACGCTGTCGGCGTATCTGCGCGAACAGCCGGACGGCTGGCTGTCGGCGCACCACCTGATGAAATGCGTGCGCCACGACACGCTGCAGCAGCTGCCCCCCCTGACGGGGGAGGGAAAAACCCGCATCGACGCGCCGAAACCCGATCAGCGTGCCCTCCTTAAGCGGCTTTATCTGCAGCAAAGCTGGAGCGAAATGCTGGAGCAGGCCGACAGCCTGTTCGGGCGCGGGGCCAACCATCTGTGGCTGGATTTACAGTGGTATGTCCACCAGGCCCTGCTGAAGCTGGGCAGAGAGAAACTGGCAGACATTATTGAGGCCGACCTGAAAGGCCTGCTGTCACGCCTTTCCGGGCTGGAAAGCCTGGCATTCAGTGACGGCACACCGTTCGCTGATGAAGTGACGATCCGCTGGATCCAGCAGAGCGTAACGGACACCGCCGGCGGCTGGGGCGAAGAGATCCAGGCCGCTCAGACCGGATCCGGACAGGATGACATCCTGGCGCTGGAGCCCGAAGCCGTGGCCGTAGCCGACAATGACGGCGCAGAGGCGGCGCTGAACTGGCTGCAAAACCGTCCGGGCATCACCACCGAACGGCAGAAATGGCTGCTGCGCCTGCTGATGGCGCGCGTGGCCGAGCAATACGGCAGGAACGCGCTGGCGACCTGCCTGTTAAGCGAACTGGGTACGCAGGCCGACGGCATCACCATGACGCAGTGGGAACCCGCGCTGCTGTTTGAAGTCCGCGCCCGTCATCTCAGGCTCCTGCGCCTGAAAGCCGGGCGCAGCGAAGCCGATAAAAAACGCCTCGCCCCGGAGATGGAACAGCTGCTGGCCGGGCTGATCCGGCTTGATCCTGCACGGGCTGCGGTGCTCTGTGATCAGGAAAGACTGACTTGTTAAGAACATTCTTTCTAAATTCTGAGTGATTATTTCTATGAAAGACCTGACCCTACGTTATTACGAAGCGGAAATGCGTTATCTCCGCGAAGCGGCGAAAGAGTTCGCCCGGACTCATCCCGACCGGGCCGCGATGCTGGATCTTGATAAGGCTGGCACGCCCGATCCCTACGTTGAGCGCCTGTTTGAAGGCTTTGCCTTCTCGATGGGGCGGCTGCGTGAAAAAATTGATGATGATCTGCCGGAGCTGACGGAAGGGCTGGTCAGCATGCTCTGGCCACACTATCTGCGCACCATTCCGTCGCTGTCGATTGTGGCGTTTACGCCGGAGCTGCAGGCCATGAAAATCGCCGAAACGGTGCCAGCGGGGACTGAAGTCTACTCCCGCCCGGTAGGGCCAAAGAACACCGTCTGCCGCTACCGCACCACGCGCGAAATGAGGCTCAACCCGCTGATTGTCTCCGGCGTTACCATGACCACCGAGCCGGACGGGCGCTCGCTGCTGCGTCTGCGTCTGGCCTGCAGCGGCCAGGCGGACTGGTCGCATGCCGACCTCAGCCAGCTGAACTTTTATCTGGCGGCCGACGCGCCGGTCAGCAGCCAGCTGCACCAGATGCTGACCCGGCGTCAGGCGGCGCTGTATCTGCGTCTGCCCGGTCAGACGGAGCGTGTCCGGCTGGAGGGGCGCTTCACGCCGGGTGGGTTTGATGAGGGCGACGGCCTGTGGCCGAAAGGGGATGCCGGGTTCAGCGGCTATCAGCTGCTGCTGGAGTATTTCACCTTCCGCGAGAAATTTATGTTCGTGCGGCTGCACGGCCTGGAGGGCATTACGCCGCCTGCGGGCGTGGCGTATTTCGATATCGAGGTGGTCTTTAATCAGCAGTGGCCGTCGGATTTGCCCGTGACGGATGACGCCATTCGCCTGCACTGTGTTCCGGTGATCAACCTGTTCACGCTGGAGGCCGATCCGCTGACGATTTCAGGGCTGGAGAGCGAATATCTGCTGCGGCCGAAGCGTTTGCAGGACGGGTATACCGAGATTTACTCGGTGGATTCGGTCACGGGATCCAGCCGCACCAACGCTGCCGAATATGTGCCGTTCAGCAGTTTTCGCCACAAAGGCGGGATGATGCGCCGCCATGCGCCGCCCCGCTATTACCACACGCGGGTGAAGCGCGGTGTCACCGGGCTGCACGATACCTGGCTCATTCTGGGCGGGATGCACTGGGAGGAGGACCGCAGCGTTGTTCGTGAAACCGTCTCCCTGCAGATCACCGGCACCAACGGACAGCTGCCGCGCCGGGCGCTGCAGAGCACACTGCTGGATCGCTGCGAGCAGGTGGTGCAGGCCACAGTGACGGTAAATAACCTTTGCAAGCCAACGCTGCCGGTGTATCCCCCGGCCGAAGACCGGTTTCACTGGCGCGTGCTGAGCCATCTCGGCTCCGGTTTTCTCAATATGATGAGCAGCGCCGAGGTGCTGCGCGGCACGCTGGCACTCTACAACTGGCAGGAGGACGAACTCAACAATCGTCGGCTTGAGGCCATCCGGCAGGTCGACCACCACCGCATTCAGCGCTTTGAACAGGGTTTCCTGCTGCGCGGGCTGGAGATTGAAGTCACCCTCGACAGCAGCGGTTTTACCGGGGAAGGAGATATCCACCTGTTCGGCGAACTGCTTAACCGCTTCTTTGCGCTCTACGCCGACATGAACCAGTTTAACCAGCTCACCCTTATCGTTCAGCCAGAAGGAAAATGCATCCGGTGGAAAGAGAATCACAGTCCGCGCCTGCCCGGCTGATGGCGCAACTGGGCGACCGGTTGCCGGTCACCAACTTTTATCGTTTTTGTCAGCTACTGGAGCAAAGCCAGCCCGATAAACCGGTAACCGGCAGCGGCTGGCAGCTGCGTCATGAACCGGTGCGCTTTCGTCCGCATCCGGGAATGGGGTTTCCCGCGTCGGAAATCAAAGGGATGGAAGCGCCGGAACACCCGCATCTGCCGCCGACAATCCGCATCACCTTTATGGGGCTCTACGGCGTTGAGTCGCCGCTGCCTACGCACTATATCAACGACATTACCCAGCGCCGGGAAGGGTATGAGGCCACGGCGGACTTTCTCGATATCTTCAACCACCGGCTGATTGCCCAGTACTACCGCATCTGGCGAAAATACGCTTATCCGGCCACGTTTGCCGAGGGCGGAACGGACAAAACCTCACAGTATCTGCTGGGGCTGGCCGGTCTGGGTATCGACGGCTGTGCGGAGACTATCGCCACCCCGGCTTCGCGTTTTCTGGCGCTGCTGCCGGTGATGCTGCTGCCTGGTCGTACTGCAGAAGGCATGACGTCGCTGGTGCGCCTGCTGGCGCCCGATACGCAGGCGAAAGTCTGGCATCACGATAAACGCCGGGTACCCCTGAAAAAGCCGCTGTGTATGAGCGTGCGCACGCCTGCCACGCTGGAGGGGCGCCCGGTGATGGGCGCGTATGCAACCGATGTGAACGGCCAGGTGCTGATGCAACTGACAACAACAAACCGGGCCGAGGTGCAGGGCTGGCTGCCCGGCGGCGACCTCCATACGGACCTGACGGCGCTGCTGCATGTGTATCTGGGTTCCCGCCTGGATGTAAGGCTCCAGCTGCGGGTGGAGCGCAGCTTATTACCGGATGCGACCCTGAGCAGTCAGCCCCGGATAGGGGACGCACAACTCGGGCGTACGGCGATATTACGGCCGCTTAATCCGGCAAAGACCCTCACATATCCTCAAACAATAACCATCAATCTGGGCCGCTATGCGCGCGTCCGGGAGAATAATCACCGCAGGGAGACCAATGAAGATGGCGATTACCACTGGTAAAACCCCCATGCTCGTGCTGGCATCGGGCATCGTGATGCTGCTGGCCGGCTGTGGCCTGACGCAGAAAGTCACCGACGGCACCGTCGCCGTCACAAAGTCGATTTTTTATAAGCAGGTCAAAACCCTGCATCTTGATATCCGCGCCCGTGAGGCCGTGAACAGCAATGCCGGGGGCGTGGCCCTCTCTGCGGTGGTGCGCATCTATCAGCTGAAAGACCGTAAAACGTTCGACAGCACGGATTATCCGTCGCTGTTCGCCACCGACAGCCAGGCCATTAAGGCTGATTTGCTGGCAGAGAAAGATATTCGCCTGCAGCCGGGTGGCGCGGTGGCTATTAATATGCCGATGGAAGAAGGAGCGCAGTTTGTGGCCGTGGCCGGAATGTTTATGGCCCCGGATCAGGCGAATAACACCTGGCGGGTGGTGCTTTCACGCGAAGACCTCGACCCGGATAAAGCCCGGGTGATTGAGGCGGGCAATAACCAGCTGACGCTGATACCGCTTAAGGAGCAGTGAGATGCCACATCCCTCGATCTATGAAACGCTGTTCGGCAACTTCGCCGGCGGCCTCGACCTCAACCAGGTCAGCGAACAAAACCAGGCGATCCTCTCCGTCCTCGACAATATGCAGTGCATCCTCAACTGCCGTGCCGGTACGCTGGCGCATCTGCCTGATTACGGCCTGCCGGATATGACCATCATCCTGCAGGGGATGCCCGGCACCGCGCACCAGCTGATGACCACGCTGTCTGACGTGCTGCTGCGCTACGAGCCGCGCCTCAGCAGCATCAGGGTGAATATGCTGCCGCAGACCCTTCCCGGCGAACTGCGCTACGCCATTGATGCCGAACTGAAGGGGATTGGCCTGGTGCGCTACGGCACCGAATTTCAGCCGCAAGGCAGGGTGCTGATCCGCCATATGAAACAGCAGCAGTATCTCGATGCGCGCGCCTCGCTGTAGCAGGCGCAGCCCTTCTGTCATCACAATCTGAAAGCTGATATGAATAACTTATCTGAACGTTACCTGAAAACCGGCGGCGATCCGCGCCCCCTGCCGGATTACGCTGCCCTGCGCGACGAGCTGGGCAAGCTGTCTCACCCCGCGCGACCGGACGTTAACTGGCCGCTGGTTGAAAAACGCTGCCTCTCGCTGTTCGAACATAACGGCGTCGAGCTGCAAACGGCGGCCTGGTACACCCAGGCTCGCGCGCAGCTGGGGGGCCTTGCCGGGCTGAACGAGGGGCTGGCAATCCTTGAGGCGTTAATCAGCCATCAGTGGGGCAGCCTGTGGCCGCAGCAGGCGCATGCCCGGGTGGAGATCCTGAGCACGCTCAGCCGTCGTTTGCAGCAGATGATGCGCACGCTGCCGGTCAGCTACGGCGACCTCGGCCAGCTGTACTGCGCAGAACAACAGCTCAATCGTCTGAACGAGGTATTGCAGCGCCTGGAGCTGCGGCACCTGAGCCAGTTCGATGCGCTGGCCGCGCTGATGCACACCAGCGCGGTGCGGCTGGAGAACAGCGATGCGGCGGCAGGCGACAATGCCGCGCCACCGCGAAATATCGTCCTGCCGGCTGGCGCGCAGCGCCTGTCTGGTGCTGAGCCGGTGGCTGAAATCCGGCCCGCCGCGATCAAGTGGGTGTATGTTGCGCAGGCACAGCCGGAGCCTGATATCGCGTGCAATCCGGAAATATCGCCAAAGCCCGGCCGCTGGCTGCCCTTTGCCGCCGGTGTGCTCACCATGCTGGTACTGGGCGGGGCGGGGCAGTGGATTTGGCACCACCTGCAGCGGTCCGATCCGCGGGAAACGCAACTGCAGGCGTCCCTGTCGCCGCTGCCGCTGCCGCTCACCCCCGGGGAGGCTCAGGGGCTGAAACCTGAAAGCCTGTCTGCGGAGGACGTTGTCCGCCGTACGGAACAACAGCTGGCGCGCTTAACGGCGTTGCCCCCGGACGGGGCTCTGGAATTTGCTCAGCGGCTTATCCGCCAGGCACGGGCGCTTAACGTCGGTGATGCAGCAGTCAACACAATAGCCACAGAGTGGCAGCAGCAGCTGAAGGCCGCGGCGCTGCCTGAAGAGGCACTGGACGGCTGGCAGCAGGGGATGGCGCAGTTACAGCAGCTGACGGCGAAGCTGAATGCCCTTGACGGCCAGCGCGGTAAATATATGACGGTCAGCGAGCTGAAATCGGTGGTGTATACCGTCACCCAGGCGTTCAACCGTTCGGTCCCCGCCGAAGAGCAGCTGCGCCTCTTTTCACTCAGCCCTTCCGACTTTCAGCGGCGGCAAGTGGAGCTGGCGCTGGAACAGCTGCAGAAGCGCTATTTTTTACTTAAACAAGAGAATACGGAAGATGAAGCTGAGGGGCGCGGCGCGGGGTGAGGCGCGTTCCGGGATTTGCATCAAGGCGGGCTTGCGCTGGTGAACATCGGAGATGCTACCGATCGCTGTCGGGAAGGTTGCAGCGTGCCGGGCGTTGCATCAATGCAGGGGTACGCAAGGAAGGCCGCTGAGGCGCTCTTTTTAGATCTCTGATGACCTGCCAGCGTTCACGCCCCGGTGAAGCCGGTGGTGTGGAGCATCCAATAAAAAGCGCCTGGCCCATAGGGACAAGCGCTTTCGAAACAACATGATAGCCGGGGCTATTAGTTCATGCCGTATTTTTTCAGTTTCTTACGCAGTGTACCGCGGTTGATACCCATCATCAGGGCTGCACGGGTCTGGTTGCCACGGGTGTATTGCATCACCATGTCCAACAGAGGCTGTTCTACTTCAGCCAGTACCAGCTCATACAGGTCATTAACGTCCTGACCGTTCAGTTGAGCAAAATAGTTCTTCAGTGCCTGTTTAACCGAATCACGCAGTGGCTTTTGGGTCACCTGATCCTGTGAGTTAACGGTTGAAACAGTCAGTACGTCAGAATTTACGCGTTGTTCGAACATAGTTCTGTCAGCTCTTTATTTCTAATTACGCAAGATTTTCGAAGTATGCCTCCAACGCCTCCAGCTGTTCGCTGGCATCCTCAATGGCGTTGAATGTGCGCCGAAACTGGTCGTTAGGGGCGTGCTCCTGCAGATACCAGGAGACGTGTTTCCGGGCAATACGGTATCCCTTGCCGTGACCATAAAAGTCGTGCAGTTCCCGTAAGTGCCCGATGAGCAAGTGCTTTACCTCAGCCAGCGGCTTCGGTGCCAGCAGCTCCCCTGTGTCCAGATAATGCTGGATTTCCCGGAAGATCCACGGTCTTCCCTGAGCTGCACGTCCTATCATCAGGGCATCGGCCCCCGTATAGTCAAGTACCGCTCTGGCTTTATGCGGGTCAGTAATGTCCCCATTCGCGATAACCGGAATGGATACGTTCTGCTTAACTGTCCGAATGCTGTCGTACTCAGCGTTGCCGTTGAACAAACACGCGCGTGTGCGTCCGTGAATGGTCAGGGCCTGAATACCGCAGCGTTCAGCCAATTGGGCAATCTCTACGCAATTGCGGTTGTCGCTGTCCCAGCCGGTGCGAATTTTCAGGGTGACAGGCACGTCAACTGCATTGACCACCGCCGAGAGGATAGACTTCACCAGCTCAGGGTGTTGCAGCAGCGCGGAACCTGCCATCTTACGATTCACTTTTTTGGCCGGGCACCCCATATTGATGTCGATCACCTGCGCGCCTGATGCTGCATTGATGCGCGCGGCGGCGGCCATCTCGTCCGGGTCACAACCGGCAATTTGCACGGTGCGGATACCGGGTTCGTCACTGTGTACCATACGCAAACGGGATTTATCGCTGGTCCAGACTTCCGGGTTCGACGACAGCATCTCGGAAACGGTCATCCCGGCTCCCATTGCATAGCAAAGGGTCCTGAATGGCCTGTCGGTAATGCCGGCCATTGGGGCTGCAATCAAACGATTACGAAGCTGGTGATTTCCTATGCGCATGAAAAAAAAGTGACCATAGTGTGTCCGCAAGGCGGCGTATATTACGCATTTTTTCAGGAAGATGAAAGGCCAAACTTTGAACAATCCTGCTTCACCCCCCCATCCAGGGCCTTACAGGATGTGGTAATTTAAATTTTATCTTTAAAATACAGTTAATTATAAAAATTTAGATTAAATTGCGTACAAAGATTTTTCTTTTTTTGTGAGCGGGATAACAACATAAATCACGTCAGTTTGCCGCATATTCGATACATGTGACGTAAGAAGAGGCCTGGTACAGCGTATCCAGGCTGCACCAGTTCGCCTTAGCGACGTACGCCGGTAATGCGGCACCACTCCTCTTTTTCGGCTACCGGGTCCAGCGCAAAGGTGTCGGCATACGCCTCGCACACGCTCTCCGCCTGGCTGGCCAGCACGCCCGAAAGACCAAGGTGGCCGCCGTTGACCGGCAGGACGCTAATCAGCGGAGCCAGCTCGCGCAGCGGGCCGGCGAGGATGTTAGCGACCACCACGTCAGCGCTGAGGTTGTCCGGCTGCTGCTGCGGCAGGTACAGTGACAGGCGCTCAGAGACGCCGTTGCGTTCAGCGTTATCGCGGCTGGCCTGGATCGCCTGCGGATCGATGTCGATCCCGACAGCATGGGCGGCACCAAGTTTCAGCGCGGCGATCGCCAGAATGCCGGAGCCGCAGCCGAAGTCGATAACCGTCTTACCCTGCAGATCCAGGCCGTCCAGCCAGGCGAGGCACAGCGCGGTGGTCGGGTGCGTGCCGGTACCAAAAGCCAGCCCCGGATCGAGCATCACGTTGACCGCGTTCGGGTCCGGCACGTCGCGCCAGCTTGGGCAGATCCACAGCCGTTCGCCGAAACGCATCGGGTGGAAGTTGTCCATCCACTCGCGCTCCCAGTCTTTATCCTCGATCTGCTCGATCTTATGGCGGAAACCGGCGCCGAGCAGCGGATGCTGTTCCAGCCCGGCGACCACGTCCGGCATCTCGGTTTCGGCGTCAAACAGGCCAATCACGTCGGTATCGCCCCACAGCAGGGTTTCACCCGGCAGCGGTTCGAACACCGGGTTATCGTGGGTGTCCTGGAAGGTCACCGAGACGGCACCGTTCTCAATCAGCGCGTCGCCCAGCTCTTCAGCCTGAGCGCCGGTGGTGTTGATCTTCATTTGAATCCACGGCATAGCGGCTCTCTCAACAAATTCAGCATAGAAAAAGGGCCGAACGCAGTCGGCCCCTGAAGATGTGCGGGCCAGCTGGCTGGCCCGCGACGGCAGGGCTGACCGCAGTCAGACCCGCCCGGCAGTTACTTCTCCTGCAGGCCGAGTTTCTTCTCCAGATAGTGGATGTTGGTACCACCCTTCTGGAAGTTCTCGTCTGACATGATTTTCATCTGCAGTTCGATGTTGGTTTTGATGCCGTCGATAATCAGCTCGGCCAGCGCATTTTTCATGCGCGAGATCGCCACTTCGCGGGTCTCACCAAAGGTGATCAGCTTGCCAATCATCGAATCGTAGTACGGTGGCACCGTGTAGCCGGCATAGATATGCGATTCCCAGCGCACGCCAAAACCGCCTGGCGCGTGGAAGCGGGTAATCTTGCCCGGGCTAGGCAGGAAGGTGTTCGGGTCTTCGGCGTTGATACGGCATTCTACCGCATGGCCGCGCACCACCACGTCTTCCTGTTTGATCGACAGCGGCTGACCGGCAGCGATGCGCAGCTGCTCTTTGATCAGATCCACGCCGGTGATCATCTCGGTTACCGGATGCTCTACCTGGATACGGGTGTTCATCTCAATGAAGTAGAACTCGCCGTTTTCAAACAGGAACTCGAAGGTACCCGCGCCGCGATAGCCGATATCAATACAGGCTTTCGCGCAGCGTTCGCCGATAAAGCGGCGCAGCTCTTCGGTGATGCCCGGTGCCGGAGCCTCTTCCACCACTTTCTGGTGGCGGCGCTGCATCGAACAGTCACGTTCGGCGAGGTAAACCGCGTTGCCCTGGCCGTCTGCCATCACCTGAATTTCAATGTGGCGCGGGTTTTCCAGGTACTTCTCCATGTACACCATGTCGTTGTTGAAAGCCGCTTTGGCTTCCGCTTTCGTCATGAGAATGGACTGTTCCAGCTCTTTTTCGCTGCGCACGACGCGCATGCCGCGACCGCCGCCGCCGCCGGAGGCTTTGATGATCACCGGGTAGCCGATGCGCTGGCCGTGGGCACGGTTTTTATCCATGTCTTCGGTCAGCGGGCCGTCGGAGCCGGGTACGGTCGGCACGCCGGTTTTTTTCATCGCGGTGATGGCCGACACTTTGTCACCCATCAGGCGGATGGTTTCCGCTTTCGGGCCAACAAAGATAAAGCCTGAACGCTCAACCTGCTCGGCGAAATCGGCATTCTCAGAGAGGAAGCCGTAGCCCGGGTGGATGGCGACCGCACCGGTGATCTCGGCCGCTGAGATCAGCGCCGGGATATTCAGGTAACTTTTAACCGACTGCGCCGGGCCGATGCAGACGGTTTCATCCGCCAGCAGCACGTGCTTCAGGTCACGGTCCGCGGTAGAGTGCACGGCAACGGTTTTGATGCCCAGTTCTTTACAGGCGCGCAGAATACGCAGCGCGATCTCACCACGGTTAGCAATTACAATTTTATCCAGCATGCTTGGCCTCGTTATTCGATGATGACCAGCGGCTCGTCAAATTCGACTGGCTGACCGCTTTCTACCAGGATCGCTTTCACGGTACCGGATTTATCGGCTTCGATCTGGTTCATCATTTTCATCGCTTCAACGATGCACAGGGTTTCCCCGGCGGTGACTTTCTGGCCTACTTCAACAAAGGCTTTCGCATCCGGAGAAGGGGTACGGTAGAAGGTACCGACCATCGGAGAACGCACGATATGGCCACTGATCGCAGCAGGAGCCGGAGCTTCCATCGCGGGCACGGTCGCTGGTGCAACGGCGGTTGCCAGCGCAGGCTGTTGCTGCATCATAGGTGCAGCATACGCCTGCTGCATCATTGGGTAACCCATGCTGGCCGGGGAACGGCTGATGCGTACCGACTCTTCACCTTCAGAAATTTCCAGTTCTGCGATGCCTGATTCTTCAACCAGTTCGATCAGTTTTTTAATCTTACGAATATCCATGAGTGTGGTTCCGTACTCTGTTTAATTAGATGATGATAACAGGCGTTTTACGGCCGTCTGTAAAGCCCAGGAGTAACCGTCGGCGCCAAGCCCACAGATCACTCCGGCAGAAATATCAGAAAGATATGAATGATGGCGAAAGGGCTCGCGGGCATGCACGTTGGACAGATGCACCTCGATAAACGGGATGCTTACCGCCAGCAGCGCATCACGCAGTGCGACGCTGGTATGGGTGAATGCCGCCGGGTTAATGACGATATAATCGACGTTGCCTCTCGCCTCATGAATGCGGTCAATCAGCGCGTACTCCGCGTTCGACTGCAGATGGCTGAGCCGCACGTGCAGCCGTTCAGCCTCGGCGGTCAGCCCGCTGACGATCTCGGCCAGCGTGGTGCTGCCATACTTCTCAGGTTCGCGGGTGCCCAGCAGATTCAGGTTGGGACCGTTCAAAACGAGTACGTGAAACTTATCCGTCATCTTGCTGCTATCTCCTGCGATAAGTGAGGCATCGCACAAAATACATGGGCAGAAGCGATTTGTCACCTTTTCTGGTAAAAATCAGCGCGGTCTGAGCCTCAAAGGCGGGCATTATAACCATATCACTGCAATTAGCAGCTAAATACTGGTCGTATCAGCGAAGATGATCAACTGCGCCAGGACAAAAAGGCGCAGTCGGTTAACGGGAATGTGCCGCAGCGCACGCATTTTAACGGCCGATGGGCCATTTCAACGCGTCAGCCACGAACGCAGCTTTTTGTAGCGTAATGCCAGCAGGATCGCCGCCGCCAGCGCATAAATCCACGGCTGCGGCGACAGGGTTTTCACCGACCACAGATAGTGGACAGGCGCGAGGATGGCGACCAGATAGACGCCGTTGTGCAACGTCTGCCAGCGCTTACCCAGCCGGTTCTGCGCGCGTTTGAACGAGGTGGCGGCCAGCAGCAGCAAAATAGCCCAGCAGAGGATGCCCAGCGTCAGGTAGGGCCGCGAGATTAACTCCGATCCCAGCAGGCTGAGGTTGCTCAGCCCCAGCTCCAGCAGCGAGTAGCTGACCAGATGCAGGCTTGCCCAGGCAAAACACCAGAGACCCAGCAGCCGGCGCACGCGGATCAGCAGCGGCTGTTTCGCGTAGCGCGCCACCGGCGTGACCAGCAGCGAGGCCAGCAGGAATTTCAGCGCCATCCGCCCGGTGAAGTGCTGGATATCCTTCGCCGGATCGGCGCTGAACGCGCCCTGATCGATAGCGAACAGCAGCCAGAGAAAGGGCAACAGTCCGGCCAGGTGCAGCAGCCCTTTCAGCCACGTAATCTGCCTGACCGTCAGGCGCGGCATGTCAGTAGTTCTCCCGCAGGTCAAGACCGCGGTACAGCGAGGCCACCTGGTCGCCGTAGCCGTTAAACAGCAGCGTCGGCTGGCGCTTCACGTCCAGGATCCCGCCCGGCCCGATAATGCGCTCACTGGCCTGCGACCAGCGCGGATGGTCCACGTGCGGGTTCACGTTGGCGTAGAAGCCGTACTCGTCGCCGGCCAGCTGGTTCCAGGTGGTGGGCGGCAGGTCGCGCACCAGGCTGATTTTGACGATCGACTTAATGCCCTTAAAGCCATACTTCCATGGCACCGTAAGGCGGATCGGCGCACCGTTTTGCGGCGGCAGCGCTTTGCCGTAAACGCCGGTGGTCAGCAGGGTCAGCGGATGCATCGCCTCGTCCAGCCGCAGCCCTTCAACATAGGGATAGTTCAGGCCACCGCCGATAAAACGATCCTGCTGTCCGGGCATCTGATCCGGAGCGTAGAGGGTCTGAAATGCCACGTAGCGCGCATGGCTGGTTGGCTCTGCTGCCTGCAGCAGCTTGCCAAGTTCAAAACCAATCCACGGCACCACCATCGACCAGGCCTCCACGCAGCGCATGCGGTAGATACGCTGTTCGAGCGGAAAACGTTTAAAGATGTCGTCCATATCCAGGGTCAGCGGTTTGGCAACTTCACCGTCGATCTGCACCTTCCAGTCGGCGGTTTTAAGTGTGCCGGCATTGGCCGCCGGGTCAGCCTTATCCAGGCCGAACTCATAGAAGTTGTTATAGCCGGTGACCTTATCTTCCGGCGTCAGAATCAGGTCGGCCTGGTACTGCGCGGGTTTACTGTAGTCAAGCGGCTTGCCTGGCGGGGCCTTCGGGCGATCGTTGCCTTTAAACCAGGAGAGTACGTCGGCGTGGGCCGCCGTGGGCAATGCCAGCGCCGCGGTGCTGATGCCCAGCGCCTTCAGCAGTTCCCGGCGGCGGGTGTTAAAGACGCTCTCCGGGGTGACATCATTTTCTGTGAGCTTTCTGTGAGCTTTCATCGGTCGTTACTCGGGTTCTGAGGGGATTAAGTAAAATCATGGCCTGTCCGGAGCCATTCAGCGAATTTCCGCACGAAAATAGTCCCGGTTGACAGGCTCAGGGTATTGACCAGCTAACGCGGCGTGGATCTGTCTGAATGAGCGTGTAAGAATTCCCTTAAAAGGGAGCTTCGCTATTTCATCAGTAACAGTAATGACTATACTCGGGAAAAACTCATCTTTATCTGAGTGAAAGTAAGCACAAGGTAAGCAAACGTAACCAGAGATGTGATATTTTCCCTCAACTCTGCCAGCGGCCATACCGGTTCGCTCAGGCCATCAGCAACCGGGCTGCGGCGGCGCGCTAATAACGTGCGATCGTCACAGTGATATGGGCACAAGGATGCGATTAACCAGTAAACTCTCTGCGATTTTTTCCCTGCTGTGTCTGCTGGCGGTGCTGCTGATGCTGGCCGGCTCGGCGCTGAGTTTTTTTACCCTCAGCAGCCAGCGCGCGGAAGATCGCCTGCAGCGGATGGCAGAGGATATCGACCGGGCGCTGGAGACGCAGCCCGCGGCGCAGATTGAACCCGCGCTGCAGCCGCTGATGAACCCGCTACAGCTGGAGCACATCGCGCTGTATCAACGGGGGGAGCGGATTTTTCTTATCACCCGCCATCAGCAGCCGCTGATTGATGACCTGCCAAACCGCTATCGCCAGACCCGCCTTACCCTCTCGCAGCACCCCGACGTGACGCTGGAAATAACCCGCATCGATACCACCAAAACCTGGTTTACCTCGATGATAGGCGCGTCGACGCTGCTGGCGGTGATCGTGGTGGTGACGATCATGTCGCTGCTGCTGCTGCAGGCCCATCGCTGGCTGCGGCAGCAGTTGCAGGGGATGGAGCGGCTGGAAGCGCGCGCGGCGGCGATTATCCGCGGTGAGCGCGCCGGTATCCGCCAGGGGTCGGTTCACGAGTGGCCACCCAAGGCCAGCAGCGCCATCGACCTGCTGCTGGCCGACCTGAAAGAGGCCGGGGAACAGCATACCCGTATTGATACCTTAATCCGCGCCTTTGCCGCGCAGGACGCGCGCACCGGGCTGAATAACCGGCTGTTTTTTGATAACCAGCTGGCAACGCTGCTGGAAGATTCGGAAGCGGTCGGCACCCACGGCATGGTAATGATGATCCGCCTGCCGGATTTTGACAGCCTGCGCGAACGCTGGGGCAGCGGGCCGGTACAGGAGTATCTGTTTGCACTGGTGAACATGCTCTCTACTTTTGTGTTGCGCTATCCGGGCGCGCTGCTGGCGCGCTATTTCCGCACCGATTTTGCCGTGCTGCTGCCACACCGCAGCGTCAGGGATGCCGACGGCATTGCCTCGCAGCTGATCAAGGCGGTCGACTCGCTGCCGCCGACGCGGATGGTCGACAGCAGCGATATGATTCATATCGGTATTAGCGGCTGGCGGGGTGGGCAGACCACCCAGCAGGTGATGGAGAGCGCCGAACTGGCGACCCGCAACGCGATGCTGCAGGGGGGTAACGGCTGGTCGCTCGGCGACGGGGCACAAAATGATTTCACCCGCGGCAGCGTCAGGTGGCGCACGCTGCTGGAGAATACGGTGAACCGCGGTGGGCCCCGGTTGTACCAGAAACCTGCGGTAATGCACGACGGGCTGGTGCACCACCGCGAGTTGCTGCCGCGCATTTTTGATGGCGATAAAGAGCTGCTGGCGGCGGAATACCTGCCGCTGGTTCAGCAGCTGGGTCTGGCTGAGCGCTACGACCGCCAGCTGGTCGCCCGGGTGGTGGCGCTGACGGCGCAGTGGCCGGAAGAGACGCTGGCCATTCCGCTGACGCTTGACTCGCTGCTGCAGCGATCTTTCCTGCTCTGGCTGCGTGACAGCCTGCTGCAATGCACTAAATCACAACGAAAACGCATTTTATTTGAACTTGCAGAAGCAGATGTTTGTCAACACATCAACCGTCTGGCACCGGTGTTCCGTTTGCTCTACGGTTTCGGCTGTCGGGTGGCGGTCACCCAGGCGGGATTAACGGTGGTCAGCACCGCTTATATCAGGCAGTTTCAGGTCGGGCTGATCAAGCTGCATCCAGGGCTGGTGCGCAACATTGAACGGCGCACGGAAAATCAGCTGTTTGTGCAGAGTCTGCTGGAAAGCTGTAAGCACACCTCAACGCAGGTTTTCGCCACCGGCGTGCGCTTCAAACAGGAGTGGCAGACGCTGGTGGAACTGGGTGTCACCGGGGGGCAGGGGGACTTTTTCGCCACCTCCCAACCGGTTAACAGTAACGTGAAAAAATATTCGCAAAGATATCGAGTTTAGTCTGCCGTTACGCGGCTTTTCACGTAGAATAGCCGCGCGGTTGTGGTTCGACGCGGCTTTCACGTTAGCCGGGGCGAAACTGAAATGTTAAATATTATGTATGTTATGTCTGCCAAAAAGTCGGAAAACCCGGGTTGAATGCTGAAATTACGGCTTTCGTATTACAGTGCTCTGTAAAGGTTGTGACGCTGGCATGAGATAGCATGTTTTTTCACCGAAGCAGAACGTTTATGCGCCTTGTCGCTGCTTCGCGTGGTTGGTAAAGTAAGCGGATTTTATTTTCCGCCCCCAGCTTGCAGGATTATCCTTCAGTATGTTTAAAAAATTCCGTGGCATGTTTTCCAACGACTTGTCCATCGACCTGGGTACCGCCAATACCCTGATTTACGTCAAAGGGCAGGGCATTGTTCTTAATGAGCCTTCTGTCGTTGCTATCCGTCAGGATCGTGCCGGTTCCCCAAAGAGCGTGGCTGCGGTCGGCCATGACGCCAAACAGATGCTGGGTCGCACGCCCGGCAATATTGCCGCTATTCGCCCAATGAAAGACGGCGTTATCGCCGACTTCTTTGTTACCGAAAAAATGCTGCAGCACTTCATCAAACAGGTTCACAGCAACAGCTTTATGCGCCCAAGCCCGCGTGTACTGGTATGCGTGCCGGTCGGCGCGACCCAGGTTGAGCGTCGTGCGATTCGTGAATCGGCCCAGGGGGCAGGTGCCCGCGAAGTGTTCCTGATCGAAGAGCCAATGGCTGCCGCGATCGGTGCCGGCCTGCCGGTTTCCGAAGCGACCGGCTCGATGGTGGTGGATATCGGCGGCGGTACCACCGAAGTTGCGGTGATCTCGCTGAACGGCGTGGTTTACTCTTCTTCTGTTCGTATCGGCGGTGACCGCTTCGACGAAGCGATTATCAATTATGTGCGTCGCAACTACGGCTCGCTGATTGGTGAGGCGACCGCAGAACGCATCAAACACGAAATCGGCTCGGCTTATCCGGGTGATGAAGTGCGCGAAATTGAAGTGCGTGGCCGTAACCTGGCTGAAGGTGTTCCGCGTGGTTTCACGTTGAACTCCAATGAGATTCTGGAAGCGTTACAGGAACCATTAACCGGTATCGTCAGTGCGGTGATGGTTGCGCTGGAACAGTGTCCGCCAGAACTGGCGTCTGATATCTCCGAACGCGGCATGGTACTGACCGGCGGGGGAGCGCTGCTGCGCAACCTGGATCGCCTGCTTATGGAAGAGACCGGGATCCCGGTGGTCGTGGCAGAAGACCCGCTGACCTGCGTTGCACGCGGTGGCGGTAAAGCGTTGGAAATGATCGACATGCACGGCGGCGATTTGTTCAGCGAAGAATAATCTGCCTGAAGGAGTGCCGGGGCGCTGCCCGCACTCCTTTTTCATGTTGTCGAGGAAAACGCCGAGTTTATGAAGCCGATGTTCAGCAGGGGGCCGTCCCTGCAGTTACGCTTATTTTTAGCGGTTGTGGTGGCCATTGGTGTCATCGTTGCCGACAGCCGTATGGGTGCCTTCACCCAGATCCGCACCTACATGGACACTGCCGTCAGTCCATTCTATTTCCTGGCCAACGGGCCACGACAAATTCTGGACAATGTGTCTGACACATTGGCCTCCCGCCAGCAGATCGAGCTGGAAAACAAAGCGCTCCACCGTGAACTGATCTTAAAGAACAGTGAACTGCTGATGCTCGGGCAGTTTAAGCAGGAAAACGCCCGCCTGCGTGAGCTGCTGGGTTCACCGCTGCGTCAGGATGAGCAGAAGATGGTCACCCAGGTGATCTCCACCGGTACCGATCCCTATACCGACCAGGTGGTGATCGACAAAGGCAGCGTCAACGGCGTCTATGAAGGCCAGCCGGTGATCAGTGATAAGGGCGTGGTCGGCCAGGTCGTCGCCGTCGGCAAAATCACCAGCCGGGTTCTGCTGATTTGCGATGCTTCCCACGCGCTGCCGATTCAGGTGCTGCGCAACGATATTCGGGTGATCGCCGCCGGCAACGGCTGCACCGAAGACCTGCAGCTGGAACATCTGCCGGGCAACACCGACATTCGCGTCGGCGATGTGCTGGTCACCTCCGGCCTCGGCGGGCGTTTCCCGGAAGGCTATCCGGTGGGCGTGGTTTCTTCGGTGAAGGTTGATACCCAGCGCGCCTACACTGTGATTCAGGCCCGGCCAACCGCCGGCCTGCAGCGCCTGCGCTATCTGCTGCTGCTGTGGGGCGCTGACCGTAATGGCAGCATGCCGATGGCACCGGAGGAGGTGCACCGCGTCGCCAACGAGCGTCTGATGCAGATGATGCCGCAGGTGCTGCCGGCGGCCAGCGAGATGATGGGGCCGCCCGCTCCGTCCCAGCCTGAAACTGCCGTGCCCGCTGCCGCCGGTAGTAACGCAACCGCACCCGCTACTTCGGCCGTGTCCGGTAATGCGGCTGTGCCGCGCAACGCGACGGGCAATGCCGCTGGCAACCGCGGCAGCGCACCGGCTACCGCTAATGGCGCCACACCGCCGGCATCACGCGGAGAGAGCCGTTGAGCCGCTATCGCACCCAGGGTCGCTGGGTGATCTGGCTCTCTTTCCTGGTGGCGCTGGTGCTGCAGATTATGCCGTGGCCCGAGCAGCTGTTTATGTACCGGCCGTCATGGCTGCTGCTGATCCTGATCTACTGGGTGCTGGCGCTGCCGCACCGGGTGAACGTCGGCAGCGGCTTCCTGATGGGTTCGATCATGGATCTGGTTACCGGCTCCACGCTGGGCGTGCGCGCGCTGGCGTTCAGCATTATCGCCTACCTGGTGGCGTTCAAATTCCAGCTGTTCCGCAACCTGGCGCTGTGGCAGCAGGCTCTGATGGTGATGGTGCTGTCACTGGCGATGGACGTGATCGTCTTCTGGGCCGAGTTCCTGGTGATTAACGTCTCCTTCCGTCCGGAAATCTTCTGGAGCAGCGTGATTGACGGTGTGCTGTGGCCCTGGCTGTTCCTGCTGATGAGAAAAATTCGCCGCCAGTTTGCCGTACAATAAAGGAAAATTATGCTATCCCTCTATCTGGCTTCTGGCTCTCCCCGCCGCCGTGAACTGCTGACCCAGCTGGGGCTGTCGTTTACACGGCTGACAAGTGAAGTGGAAGAGCAGCGCCACGCCGGTGAAGCGGCCGAAGCCTACGTGCGCCGGCTGGCGCGCGATAAAGCACGGGCGGGCGTCGCCATTGCTCCGCTTGATCTGCCGGTGCTTGGGGCGGATACCATCGTGGTACTCAATGGCGAGGTGCTGGAAAAACCAGCGGACAGCGCGGCGGCGGCGGTGATGCTGGCCAAACTGTCGGGCCAGACGCATCAGGTCATGACCGCCGTGGCGCTGGCCGACAGCCAGCGGCTGCTGGAGTGCCTGGTGGTCACCGAGGTGACGTTCCGCCTGCTTAGCGCCGACGATATCCGTGACTATATCGCCAGCGGCGAGCCGATGGATAAGGCCGGCAGCTATGGCATTCAGGGGCTGGGTGGCAATTTTGTCAGAAAAATCAACGGAAGTTATCATGCGGTCGTCGGCCTGCCGCTGGTGGAAACAGCCGAGCTGTTCAGCCAGTTTCAGGCGCTGCGTGAAGTGAGAGGACAACATGACAGCTGAGCTACTGGTAAACATTACGCCGTCGGAAACGCGGGTAGCCTATATTGATGGCGGCATCCTGCAGGAGATCCACATCGAGCGCGAAGCGCGCCGTGGCATCGTCGGCAATATCTACAAAGGCCGCGTCAGCCGGGTGCTGCCCGGCATGCAGGCGGCGTTTGTCGATATCGGCCTGGAAAAAGCCGCCTTCCTGCACGCCTCCGACATCATGCCGCACACCGAATGCGTGGCGGGTGATGAGAAGAAGAACTTTATCGTCCGCGACATCTCCGAGCTGGTGCGTCAGGGCCAGGATCTGATGGTGCAGGTGGTGAAAGACCCGCTCGGCACCAAGGGCGCGCGCCTGACCACCGACATTACGCTGCCCTCACGTTACCTGGTGTTTATGCCAGGGGCTTCCCACGTCGGCGTGTCACAGCGCATTGAGAGTGAGAAAGAGCGCGACCGCCTGAAGGCGGTGGTGGCCGCCCACTGTGACGAACTGGGTGGCTACATCATCCGCACCGCCGCCGAAGGCGTCGGTGAAGATGAGCTGGCCTCCGATGCCGCCTTCCTGAAGCGCCTGTGGACCAAGGTTGTCCAGCGTAAGAAGCGCAATCAGACCCGCTGCCGCCTGTACGGTGAAGTGGCGCTGTCGCAGCGTATTCTGCGTGATTTTGCCGGCGCGGCTCTGGACAGGGTGCGCATTGATTCACGCCAGACCTATGAACAGCTGATCGAATTCACCGGTGAATATATCCCGGAGATGACGGCTAAACTGGAACTCTACGTCGGTAAACAGCCGATCTTCGATCTCTATGACGTCGAGAACGAGATCCAGCGGTCGCTCGATCGTAAGGTGGAGCTGAAGTCCGGTGGCTACCTGATCATCGATCAGACCGAGGCGATGACCACCATCGATATCAATACCGGGGCCTTCGTCGGCCACCGTAATCTTGATGAAACCATCTTTAACACCAATATCGAAGCTACCCAGGCGATCGCCCGTCAGCTGCGGCTGCGTAATCTGGGCGGGATCATCATTATCGACTTTATTGATATGAGTAATGAAGACCACCGTCGTCGGGTGCTGCATTCGCTGGAGCAGGGGCTGAGCAAGGACCGGGTGAAGAGCGGGATCAACGGCTTCTCGCAGCTGGGCCTGGTCGAGATGACCCGTAAGCGCACCCGTGAAAGCATTGAGCACGTGCTGTGCAAGGACTGCCCGGTCTGTAAAGGACGCGGCACGCTGAAAACGGTGGAGACGGTCTGTTACGAGATTATGCGTGAGGTAGTACGCGTACATCATGCCTATGATTCGGACCGTTTCCTGGTCTATGCGTCACCCGCGGTGGGCGAGGCGCTGAAAAGCGACGAATCGCACGCGCTGGCGGAAGTCGAGATTTTCGTCGGCAAACAGGTGAAGGTTCAGATAGAACCGCTCTATACTCAGGAACAGTTTGACGTAGTGATGATGTAACCCAGGGAGACGTGTGTGAGGCAATTGCCGAGGATTTTGCTGCTGACAGGCGCAACACTGGTGGTGGTGACGGCGCTGGTGGTGAGCGGCTTACGCCTGCTGATGCCGCATATGAATGCCTGGCGTGTGCCGATCCTTGAGCGCGTTTCGGCCGTTACCGGCACGCGGGTCGAGGCCAGCTCGCTGGAAGGCGCATGGGAAAATTTTGGCCCGCGCGTTGAAATTAAAGACGTACAGGCCGCGTTGAACGACGGCGGCCAGCTCAGCATCCAGCGCGTTACCCTGGCGCTGGACGTCTGGCAGTCGCTGTTGCACCTGCGCTGGCAGTTTCGCGATCTCACCTTCTGGCAGTTCAACCTGGTCACCAACACACCGCTGAGCGGCGGTAACGCTGCATCCCCCGACCTGCAGAGCGATCGGCTCAACGACCTGTTTTTACGCCAGTTTGACCATTTCGATCTGCGCGACAGCCTGATCGACTTCGTTACGCCTTCCGGCCAGCGCGCCCGCCTGACCGTGCCCCAGCTCACCTGGCTGAATGAGAAAAATCGCCACCGCGCCGAAGGGCTGGTCAGCTTGTCCAGCTTCACCGGCCAGCACGGCGTGGTGCAGGTGCGGCTCGACCTCAGCGACAGCAACGGCTATCTCGACAACGGCCGGGTGTGGATGCAGGCCGATGACGTCGACGTCAAACCCTGGCTGGGGCAGTGGATGCGCGATAACACCAGCCTGGAGAGCGCCCGCTTCAGCCTTGCGGCGTGGATGACGGTCAAAAACGGCGAGGTGCACGAGGGTGACGTCTGGCTGAAACGCGGCGGCGCGCGCTGGCGGGGCGACCCGCAGATGCACGAACTGCGGGTTGACGATCTGACCGCCCACATCAGGCGTTTTAACGGCGGCTGGAGCCTGGCCGTTCCGCAGACGCGGCTAATCACCGACGGCGACCCCTGGCCTGCCGGTGAGCTGTCGCTGCTGTGGCAGCCGGACAACCCTCAGTTGCCGGGGCCGGAGCACAATCAGGAACTACGGGTGCGCGCCACCCATCTCGACCTGCAGCACCTGGCCCCGCTGGTGCCACTGTTTGCCAAACTCTCACCGCAGCTGCAGGAGAACTGGCAGGCGCTGCAGCCGCGCGGGCAACTGCAGGCGCTGGCGGTGGATATTCCGCTGCAGCAGCCGGAACGTACGCGCTTTCAGGGCAACTGGCAAAACCTCAGCTGGCAGCCGTGGAAGCTGCTGCCGGGCATGGAGCACTTAAACGGCAGCCTCAGCGGCAGCGTTGGCGACGGACGCCTTGATTTCAGCATTAATCAGGCCACGCTGCCCTACGCGGAGATGTTCCGCGCGCCGCTAAACATCCACCACGCGGGTGGGGGCATCCGCTGGCAGTATGGCCCGCAGGGGCTGACGCTGGCGGGCGTTGGGCTTGACGTGCAGGCGCAGGCGCTGTGGGCGCGCGGGGATTTCCGCTATCAGCAGCCTGAAGACCAGCCGCCGCGGCTGGATATTCTGGCCGGGATCAATCTGAGCGACGCCGCCCAGGCGTGGCGCTACTTCCCGGAACCGCTGATGGGCACCTCGCTCACCGACTACCTCAGCGGTGCGCTCAAGGGTGGTCAGGTACAGGATGCCACGCTGATTTTTGCCGGCGACCCGCACCAGTTCCCGTTCCGTCATAACGATGGCATGTTCGAGGTGGCGGTGCCGCTGCGTAACGCGACCTACGAGTTCGAGCCGGGCTGGCCGCCGCTGGAAAATCTGGCCATTGACCTCGACTTTGCGAACAACGGGCTGTGGATGAAGGCGGCAGAGACCCACCTTGGCGCGGCAGTGGGGCGTAATATCTCGGCGGTGATCCCGGATTACACCCGCGAGAAGCTGCTGATTGATGGTGATATCAGCGGCAGCGGGCCGCAGATCCGCGACTACTTTAACCAGTCACCGCTCAAACCCTCGCTGGGCGCGGCGCTGGACGAGCTGCAGATCGGCGGCAACGTCAGTGGGCGCTTACATCTCGATATCCCGCTGGACGGCGGGGAGGTGCGCGCCAGCGGCGACGTCAGCCTGAACAAAAACTCGCTGTTTATCGCCCCGATTGGCACCCGCTTCGAGCAGCTCAGCGGGCGCTTCAGCTATGACAACGGCAATCTGAACAGCGAGGCGCTGACCGCGCGCTGGTTTGGCCAGCCGCTGGGGGTGCGTTTTACCACCCGCGAAGGTGAGAAAGATTACCAGATCGGGGTGGATATGGACGCCAGCTGGCAGCCGGCCACGCTGGAACCGCTGCCGGATGCGCTGCGCCAGCGGCTGGCCGGTAGCCTGCCGTGGCAGGGTAAGGTGCAGATTAATCTGCCGCACGGCGGCGGCGCGAACTACTCGGTGGCTATCGACGGCGACCTGAAAAATGTAAGCAGTCACTTACCTGCGCCGCTGGATAAAACGGCGGGCAGCGCGCTGCCGGTCAAACTGGCGGCCAGCGGTAACCTGAAAGGCTTTGAGCTGAGCGGCGCGCTGGGCGCGGAGCAGCGTTTCAACAGCCGCTGGCTGCTGGGTAAGCAGCTGCATCTGGATCGCGGTATCTGGCAGGGCGACGTTAAGCGCACGCCGCCCCTGCCGGAAAACAGCGGCATGGTGCTGAACCTGCCGCCGCTGGACGGCGAAGCCTGGCTGGGCCTGCTGAGCAGCAACCTGGCCGGCAGCGGCAAAGCGGGCGCTGGCAAAACGGGCACGCCGTCGCTGCCTGGCGATATCCGCCTGCATACCCCGGCCCTGACGCTGGGCGGCCAGCAGTGGCAGGATCTGGACCTGACGGTGTCGCAGGGCGTCGCCGGTCAGACCCGCGTGGCCGCCAGAGGGCGCGAGATTGACGGCAGCCTGGTCAGCCAGGCGTCCGGCCCGTGGCAGGCCAGTCTGAAGTACCTCTACTACAACCCGCAGTGGGCCGACGGCGGCGGCGATTCACCGCTGCCTGCCGATGCCAATAGCATTGACTTCAGCCACTGGCCGGCGCTGCGGCTTAACTGCGACGAATGCTGGCTGCGCGGGCAGAAATTCGGCCGCATGCAGGCGGAACTGACCCCCGCCGGCGATACCCTGACCCTGAAACAGGGCCTGATCGACAGCGGCAACGCGCGCCTGACGGTGGCCGGTGAGTGGGTCAACCGCCCCGGCGAGGCGCGCACGTCGCTGAAAGGCGTGCTGAGCGGCAAGAATATCAGCGATGCTACCAACTGGTTTGGCGTCAGCAGCCCGCTGCGCGACGCGCCGTTTAAGCTCGATTACGACCTGCACTGGCGCTCTGCGCCGTGGCAGCCCTCGCTGGAGACGCTGAGCGGCGTGCTCAAATCACACCTGGGAGCCGGGCAGATTGCCGATGTCTCTACCGGTCGTGCCGGGCAGCTGCTGCGGCTGGTCAGCTTCGACGCGCTGCTGCGCAAGTTGCGGCTGGACTTCAGCGATACCTTCAGCGAGGGCTTTTACTTTGACTCGATTAACGGCACCGCGTGGGTTGAAAACGGCGTGATGCACACCGATAACCTGCTGGTGGACGGGCTGGAAGCCGATATCGCCATGCAGGGGAAGCTGGACCTGGTGAAACGGCGCATCGATATGCAGGCGGTGGTGGCCCCGGAGATCTCCGCCACCGTTGGGGTGGCTACCGCATTTGCGGTCAACCCGGTGATCGGCGCGGCGGTGTTTGCCGCCAGCAAGGTGCTCGGGCCGTTGTGGAGTAAGATATCTGTGCTGCGCTATCACATCGGCGGGCCGATCGATAAACCGGAAATCAACGAGGTGTTGCGTAAACCTCGTAAAAACGATGATAAGTGAGTTTGACGTAGCAGCAGATTTGACTCAGGCTAACGTAAACGCATAGACGATATTGAACATTAAGGCAGCCGACGGCGGCTCCCTGCTAAGTGAGAATTCATGAGCCTGAATCTGGTAAGTGAGCAGTTACTGACTGCCAATAACATTAGTCACAGCGACCTCTTTTCCATCCTTGGTCAGCTTTCCGAGCGCAGGCTGGACTACGCCGACCTCTATTTCCAGGCCAGCTATCACGAATCCTGGGTGCTGGAAGACCGCATTATTAAAGATGGCTCGTACAACATCGATCAGGGCGTGGGCGTGCGCGCGGTCAGCGGTGAGAAGACCGGCTTTGCCTACGCCGATCAGCTGACGCTGAATGCATTGCAGCAGAGCGCCACCGCCGCGCGCAGCATCGTGCGTGAGCAGGGCAACGGCCGTTCACACACCCTTGGTGCGGTGTTGCACCGTCCGCTTTACCCGGCGCTGGACCCGCTGCAAAGCCTGTCGCGCGAAGATAAAATTGCCCTCTTGCACCGGGTGGACAGCGCTGCCCGCGCGGCCGACCCGCGCGTGCAGGAGGTCTCCGCCAGCCTGACCGGCGTCTATGAACTGGTGCTGGTGGCGGCGACCGACGGCACGCTGGCAACGGATGTTCGCCCGCTGGTGCGCCTGTCGGTCAGCGTACAGGTCGACGATAACGGCAAACGCGAGCGCGGCAGCAGCGGCGGCGGCGGCCGTTCCGGCTACGAATTCTTCCTCGCCGACGAAAATGGCGAAGTGCGTGCCGAAGCCTGGGCGCGCGAAGCGGTGCGTATGGCGCTGGTTAATCTGAGCGCGGTAGCGGCCCCGGCCGGGGCGATTCCGGTGGTGCTCGGTGCCGGCTGGCCGGGCGTACTGCTGCATGAAGCGGTTGGCCACGGCCTGGAAGGCGACTTCAACCGTCGCGGCACCTCGGTGTTCAGCGGTCAGCTTGGTCAGCAGGTGGCGTCGGAGCTGTGTACGGTGGTTGACGACGGTACCATTGAAGGCCTGCGCGGCTCGCTGGCGGTGGATGATGAAGGCGTGCCGGGCCAGTACAACGTGCTGATTGAGAAGGGCATCCTGAAAGGCTATATGCAGGACAAGCTTAATGCCCGCCTGATGGGCGTGGCGCCGACCGGCAACGGCCGTCGCGAATCCTACGCTCACCTGCCGATGCCGCGTATGACCAATACCTATATGCTGGCCGGTAAGTCGACGCCGCAGGAGATTATCGAAAGCGTGGAGTACGGCCTGTACGCGCCGAACTTCGGCGGTGGGCAGGTGGATATCACCTCCGGCAAGTTTGTCTTCTCGACCTCGGAAGCCTATCTGATCGAAAACGGTAAGGTGACCAAACCGGTTAAGGGGGCGACCCTGATCGGCTCCGGCATTGAGGCGATGCAGCAGATTTCGATGGTCGGTAACGACCTGGCGCTGGATAAGGGCGTTGGCGTCTGTGGTAAAGAGGGGCAGAGCCTGCCGGTGGGCGTGGGCCAGCCGACGCTGAAGCTGGATAAAATTACCGTCGGCGGCACCGAGTAACCTCCCCGGTTGCTGATAATAAAGATTGCCCTCACCCCTGAGGGCAATCCTGTTCTGTTTTCCCCCGCCGTCAGGGCTGACGAAACTCCTGATATATCTCCGCCACCTTATCGAAGTAGTCGGTCAGGTAGTTGATACACACCTGCACCTTCAGCGGCAGCTTGTCTTTCTGGGTGTAGACCGCATACACCGGTCGCGGTACCGACTGATAGTGGGCAAACAGGATCTCCACCTCACCGCTATTAATCTCATCGATGATCCACATCAGCGGCACGTAGGCGATGCCGGTACCGGCCTTCAGCCAGCGGATCAGCGTCTGTGAATCGTTGGTGGCAAAGCGTCCGCGCGGCGACAGGCGGGTGGTGGTGCCCTGCGGGGAGGTCAGCTCAAAGTCGTTATCCGGCCGAACGCTGTATTCCAGCCACGAGAAGTGGCCGATACCGGCCGGATTTTCCGGCGTGCCGTGCTGCGCGAGATAGCTCTTTGCCGCGCAGACCACCATCGGCATCGATCCGACGCGCTTGGAAAACAGGCTGGAGTCCTGCAGCGCACCCACGCGCAACACCAGATCCAGCCCGTCGGCGATCAGATCGGGGGCCGGAATGCCGGTCACCAGATTAACCGTCAGGCCCGGGTGCTCTTTCAGCATCTCGGCGGTCATCGTGGCCAGCACGTTTTGCGCCATGGTGGAGGAGCTGCCGATACGCAGCGTGCCGATCGGCGTATTGTTAAAGGCGTAGAGCTGTTCGTGCACCTGCTGGGCTTCCGACAGCATCCGCCGGCAGCCCTGAAAATAGATCTTGCCGGCTTCCGTCAGCCCCAGGCTGCGGGTGCTGCGGTTGAGCAGCTTGACCTGCAGCTCGTCTTCCAGCCTGGCCACAATCTGACTGACCGCCGATACGCTCATCTGCAGCTGCTGCGACGCGGCGGTAAACGATCCCAGCTCTACCACGCGGGTAAACACCGACATGCCCTTCAGTCTTTCCATTATTAATCCTGGCTTAAAAGTGATTTAGATCACATTGGGTAGAAAAGATATAGTCAAGCGCGTTACTATAGCACCGCCGGGCCATCGTTCCGACGTTCTACTCCCTTTAATACTGGCACGCTGGATAGGCTATTATTCAGTAAACGCCGGTCTCGCGTCTGTACGTTCATTCACCGTATGAACATAATTTGTCTGCATGGCTTCGCCGATGCCAGAAAGGGAGCGGGTTGATGGTGCCTCAGGCCCGGTATGGTATCGACAAGGATAAGAGATGAGTGTGCTTCCGGTTATTGTGGTGTTTGGGCTGTCTTTTCCGCCCATCTTCTTTGAAATTATTGTGTCACTGATGCTGTTCTGGTTGGTGCGTCGGCTGATCACGCCTACCGGTCTGTACGATCTGGTGTGGCATCCCGCCCTGTTTAATACGGCGCTCTACTGCTGCCTGTTTTATCTTGTCTCCCGTTTGTTCGTCTGAGGTCATTGTGAAAGCGCTAACAAGAAAAATATCCCGTTTCGCCATTACGCTGCTGCTGGTGGTGGTGGCCGTCGTGCTGATTTTCCGCGTCTGGGTGTTCTACACCGAATCCCCGTGGACGCGTGATGCCAAATTCTCCGCTGACGTGGTGGCGATTGCCCCGGACGTCAGTGGCCTGATCACCGATGTGCGCGTGCGCGACAACCAGCTGGTGCAGAAAGACCAGGTGCTGTTCACCATCGACCAGCCGCGTTATCAGAAGGCGCTGGAAGAGGCTGAAGCCGATGTTGCCTACTACCAGGCGCTGCTGAGTGAAAAACGCCGCGAAGCGTCGCGCCGTAACCAGCTCGGCACCTCGGCGATGTCGCGTGAGGCGATTGACCAGGCGAACAGCGATTTCCAGACCACCGAGCACCAGCTGGCCAAAGCGGTAGCCACCCGCGATCTGGCGAAGCTCGATCTGGAGCGCACGGTGATCAAAGCGCCGTCGGCGGGCTGGGTAACCAACCTCAACGTCTATACCGGCGAGTTCATTACCCGCGGGTCGACGTCGGTGGCGCTGGTAAAACAGGGCTCGTTCTACGTGCTGGCGTACCTGGAAGAGACCAAGCTTGACGGTATCCGTCCCGGCTATCGCGTTGAGATCACCCCGCTGGGCAGCAACCAGCTGCTGCGCGGCACGGTGGACAGCGTTGCCGCCGGGGTGACCAACAGCAGCAGCACCGTTGACAGCAAAGGCATGGCCACCATTGACTCGAACCTCGAGTGGGTGCGCCTGGCGCAGCGCGTGCCGGTGCGGATCCACCTCGATCGGCAGCCGGGGAATCTGTTCCCTTCCGGCACCACGGCCACCGTGGTGGTAACCGGGCCCGCCGACCGTAAAGCCGAGCCGCTGTCGCCGTTTATGCAGCTGATGCATCGCCTGCGCGAGTTTGGCTGAGGCCGGGGGCACCATGCAGTGGTATCGTCTGCGTTTTCCGATCAAGCTTACCTTCGCCATCGTGATGGCGCTGTTTGTCGGCTTTGAATTCAATCTTGAAACCCCGCGCTGGGCGGTGATGACCGCCGCTATCGTGGCGGGCGGCACCGGCTTTGCCGCCGGTGGCGATCCCTTCTCCGGCGCGCTGCGCCACCGCGGCATGCTGCGCATTATCGGCACCTTTATCGGCTGTATCGCCGCGCTGACCATTATGATTGCCACCATTCGTGCCCCGGCGTTAATGCTGATGCTGTGCTGCCTGTGGGCCGGAGTGTGCGTGTGGATCTCTTCGCTGATCAAGGTGGAGAACTCCTATGCGCTGGGGCTGGCCGGCTATACGGCGCTGATTATTGTGGTCAGCGTAGATGCCAACGGCTCACTGTTGCTGGCACCGCAGTTTGCCGTTGAGCGCTGTAGCGAGATCATCATCGGCATCGTCTGCGCCATTCTCGCCGACCTGCTGTTTTCGCCGCGCTCGATCAAGCTGGATATTGACCGCGAAGCGGAGTCGCTGCTGGTGGATCACTACCAGCTAATGCAGCTGTGCGTAGCGCACGGCGATAAAGACGAGGTGGACAAAGCCTGGGCCGGGCTGGTGCGGCGCACCACCGCGCTGAAGGGCATGCGTACGCATCTGATGATGGAGTCCGGGCGCTGGCACAAGGTGGAGCGGCGGATGACGGTGATGAACAGCCTGTCGCTGACGCTGATTACCCAAGCCTGCGAAACCTTCCTGATCCAGAACTCGCGGCCGGAATACGTGCCGCCGCAGTTTCAGCTGTTCTTTGAAAAGCCGGTCACCAGCGTGGCTGACGTGCATAAGCGGATGAAGATCCTGCGCCGGGTGATTACCGTCAGCGGCAGCAGAAATACCCCGGCCACGCTGACCAGCTGGGTCGGCGCCGCCAGCCGTTATCTGCTGCTGCTGAAGGGGATCCAGACCAACAGCCGCATCAGCCGCATTGAGGAAGAGGTGCTGGACGCCGAACCGGTGGTGAAGATGCGTTCGGCGGAAAGCCGTCACGCGCTGCTTAACGGCGTGCGTACCTTTGTTGCCACCGGGGTGGGATCGCTGTTCTGGCTGTGGACCGGCTGGACCTCGGGCAGCGGGGCAATGGTGATGCTGGCGGTGATCACCGCGCTGGCGATGCGTATGCCGAACCCGGTGATGATGGCGAAAGATTTTGTCTACGGCATGATCGTGGCGATCCCGCTGGGATCGCTCTACTACATGGTGATCATGCCGGCCACCCAGCAGAGCCTGCTGCTGCTGCTGATCGCGCTGGGGGTGATGGCGTTTATCGCCGGGCTGCTGATCCAGCGCCGGCAGATCGGCACGCTGGGTGCACTGGTCGGCACCATCAACATCCTGACGCTGGATAATCCGATGAAATTTGAGGTCAGCGTGTTTATGGACGGCGCGCTGGGCCAGGCGATTGGTGCGATAGTGGCGCTGCTGGTGCTGCTGCTGATCCGCGACAGCTCGAAGGCCCGGGTGGCCCGTACCCTGCTGAACCGCTTTATGTACGCGGCGGTGGCGGCGATGACGACCAACACCGCGCGACGCAAAGAGAACCATCTGCCCGCGCTCTATCAGCAACTGTTTATGCTGCTGAATCTCTATCCCGGTGATATCGATAAGTTCCGCCTCGCACTGACGCTGATCATCGGTCATCAGCGGCTGCGCGATGCGGAGATCCCGATCAATGCCGATCTGTCGGCGTTTCATAAGCAAATGCGTCACACGGCGGACCGGGTGATCTCCGCCAGCAGCGACACCAAACGTCGCCACTACTTTACCCGGCTGCTGTCAGAGTTCGATATCTATCAGCAGAAGCTGGTCGAATATCAGGCTCCGCTCAGCGTCACCGAACCGGTCGCCCGGCTGGCGGCGATGCTGAAGAAATACCAGAACACCCTAATCAAGATTTAAATCCCACCGGCAGCTCACGCTGCCGGCTTTCCTTCCTGGCATGGCGTCTTCTCTCTGCTACCTGGCTGAAATCCCCCATCATCGCGGCTGAAAGCTGCCGGCTTACCTGATCGAAGTGGCTGGGATCAGAGCAGGAGCAGGCAATCTGTCGCGAGGCCCACGGGGGTTACGCCTGACTTAGCACACAGGGGAAGCGGCGCGACGGCAGGCATGTGGTCGTAACAGGCGTTGTCAGAGATCGGGCGCGTAGCTGAGGGAGGAAGGATAATGTCAGGGGAAGACGCCGTGGGGCTTGCAGACAAAAGCGCAGCGGGAACAAACGCTGCGCTTTGATGATTGGGGACGGCGGGCCAAAAAGGGCCCCGACAAGCGGGGCCAAAGGGTTCGTCTTAGTGGGCCATCGTTCGACGGCCCGGTGACGAGGAATTACTTATACAGCTCGGCAGTGACGTGGTAGTTGTCCTGCAGGCGTGCTTCAATCACACGGAAAGCAGAAGCGCCCTGTTTGTCCGCCTTCTCAGACAGCTGCTGACGGATATCGGTCGGTACGCCGTTGACGCCGCTAACGGTAATGGTGCCCGCAGATTGCAGATTCTGTACCTGCTCGCTGGTAACCAGCTGCGCGGCAGACGCGCCGAAAGCAACGGTAGAGAGCAGGCCGAGCACGGCGATGGTTGTTTTGATTTTCATTGTTCATTTCCTCAATAAGCTCAATGTTCAACAACCTGCGGGATTTCACATCTTAACCAGGTCGTCGATGTCACGGTCGGGCACGGAGGTGCCCGCGTCATTATTTATTTGTACAGTTCAGCGGTGGCGTGATAGTTGCCGTTGTTATAGGCCTCAATCACCCGGTAGGCGCTGGCACCCTGCTGGTCCGCTTTTTCCGACAGCTGCTGACGGATATCGGTCGGTGCGCCGTCAATACCGCTAACGCTTACGGTGCCAACCGGCTGCAGGTTCTGGCTGGCAACCTGTTCGCTGGTGACCAGGCTGGCCGCGCTGGCACCGAAGGAGAGAACAGAAGCAAGACCTAATGCAGCAATGGTAAAGGTAGTTTTCATAATAGTGACTCCATAAAAGGGTGATGCGATAACCGAAAGGGCTAAAAAGCGTTTATTATTCTTGGGGTTATCGTACTGATTTTGTTGATGATCGTTTGGCCGGGCTTATTTATACAGTTCGGCGGTGGCGTGCCAGTTGCCGTTGTTGTAGGCCTCTACCACGCGGTAGGCGCTGGCGCCTTGCGCATCGGCTTTGGTGTTCAGCGCCTGACGGATATCCATCGGTGAGCCGCCCACGCCGCTGACGCTAATCACGCCAACAGACTGCAGATTTTTTGCCTGATCGGTGTTAACCGATTCTGCGGCAAAAGCACCGAATGACAGGGCAGAAAGCAGGCCAAAGGTGGCAACAGTAGTTTTAACGTTCATGATATTTTTCCTCGTCAATTTTATTATCTTTGCTTGTTAGTGTGATTTGCATCACGGAAACAAGTATAGATCTAATAACGCGAAATATTAATAGCATGCTAATAATTTTTTGTTGGGGTTATTGGTTTCGGATAGGTTTTTTTATAACCGGTTGTTATAAGCAATGCCTTAAATTTAACCACCATCAAAAAAATATGATAAAAATCAAACTGATATGTCAAATTAACTATTTGTGCTGTTATTTGTGGTAGATCACATTACTACTGGCGTGATTGTGAACCGTCAGAACGCATCAGGCAGGAAAAAACCAGCGTATTGTGCTGTTTTAAGGGGAAGGGGAAAGACGAAAAACAGTCAGAGCCGCGGTGGCGCGGCTCTGACTGATAAGACCGGGGTTAACGGCCCGAAGTCACGTGCCGTGGCCTGATACTGGCTGTGACGAGCGACAACGCGCTAAGGCTTACAGCTCCTGCTCAAACAGCACCAGCACCGCGTCGTGCAGCTGTTTCACCGTAAAGCTGCGCGCAGGCGTGATAAAGATGGTGTCATCACCGGCGATAGTGCCGAGGATACCCTCCGCTTTGCCCAGCGAATCCAGCAGGCGGGCGATCAGCTGCGCCGCGCCGGGGCTGGTATGGATCACCACCAGCGCATCGTTATAGTCGATGTCCAGCACCAGGTTTTTCAGCGGGCTGGTGGTGGTCGGCACGCCCAGCTCCGCCGGCAGGCAGTAGACCATCTCCATTTTGGCGTTGCGGGTGCGTACCGCGCCGAACTTGGTCAGCATCCGCGACACTTTCGACTGATTGATGTTCTCAAAGCCATCGTGCTGCAGTGCGCTGACGATCTCGCCCTGCGAGCTGAATTTTTCTTCTTTCAGTAAGGCCTTGAACGCCTTGATCAGTTCTTCTTGTTTTGACGGATTACGCATAGGTTACCGATAAAAGTGAGTTATTAAGGGATACCCGCAGCGGGATATTAAATTATTATGCAATTAAATGAATTTTTATGCAAACAGGAAGTGACAAAATCTGTCTGCAGACCGGCCGGGGAGCGCAGTCTAACAAAGTTTGGAACGAAAAAGTATTTGCCTGCCTTGAATTGATGTGACTAAAAAGTAAACATTTTGTTAGTGTTTAAATTGAAGTTGTTCCGATAAGTGCTATAGGTGTAAGGTAGCGCCGATTTTTTCCGTCTGCCGTTCTCACCGCGCAAAATTCCGTGATTCACGAGCGGCTAGCGCTTTTTCACTGTAAAGCACGCATAGCTCTCGTCATTTTCCTGCCAGATAAAATAAGGTCACAGGCAGACGGATTCTACGGCACTCAACAGATGCACTTATAATAAGGAGTTTAGGATGAAAGTTGCTGTTCTTGGTGCAGCAGGCGGTATCGGCCAGGCGCTGGCCCTCCTGCTTAAAACCCAGCTTCCGGCTGGATCAGAACTCTCCCTGTACGATATTGCGCCGGTGACCCCCGGCGTGGCGGTTGACCTCAGCCACATTCCCACCGCGGTGAGCATCGTTGGCTTCAGTGGTGAAGATGCCACGCCAGCGCTGGAAGGTGCCGATGTGGTGCTGATTTCTGCCGGCGTGGCGCGTAAGCCGGGCATGGACCGCTCTGATCTGTTTAACGTTAACGCCGGTATCGTGCGTAACCTGGTCGAGCAGGTGGCCTCCACCAGCCCGAAAGCCCTGATTGGTATTATCACCAACCCGGTGAACACCACCGTGGCGATTGCCGCCGAGGTGCTGAAAAAAGCCGGCGTTTACGATAAGAATCGCCTGTTTGGCGTCACCACGCTGGATATCATCCGCTCCAGTACCTTTGTGGCAGCGCTGAAAGGTAAGGATCCGCACCAGCTGAACGTGCCGGTGGTGGGCGGTCACTCGGGCGTGACCATTCTGCCACTTCTGTCGCAGATCCCGGGCGTCAGCTTCTCCGAGCAGGAAGCGGCCAGCCTGACCAAACGTATTCAGAACGCCGGTACCGAGGTAGTGGAAGCGAAAGCGGGCGGCGGTTCGGCTACCCTGTCGATGGGGCAGGCGGCGGCGAAATTTGGCCTGTCTCTGGTGCGCGCGCTGCAGGGTGAAGCCAACGTGGTAGAGTGTGCCTACGTTGAAGGCGATGGCGAACATGCGCGTTTCTTCTCACAGCCGCTGCTGTTAGGTAAAAACGGCGTTGAGAAACGCCTGCCGATCGGTGCGCTCAGCGCCTTTGAACAGCAGTCGCTGGAAGGGATGCTGGAAACCCTGAAGCAGGATATTGCCCAGGGCGAAGCGTTCGTTAAGTAATTCTGCACGGCCAGCCCCACCGTCCGGTGGGGCAACCCTCAGATCAACTGGCCGGGGTGCCGCTGTCCTGCTGCGGATACTCCTGAACGGTAACCGGTAGCGTCATTTCACGTTCGTTACGAATCACCGTGATTTTAATCACCGTGCCCGGCCTGATCTCCGCTACCTGATCCATCGTCTCCAGCGCCGACATCGCCGGCTGGCCGTTGACGTGGGTAATCACATCATTGACCTGCATCCCCGCCAGCGCAGCCGGGCTACCGGGATAGACCTCTTTAATCTGAATGCCCTGAGTATGTTCCAGCCCGGATACCTGATCCGGCAGGCGACGCTCTTCACCATTAATGCCGATCCAGCCGCGGATCACCCGACCGTCACGGATCAGCTTTTCCATAATTTTGCTGGCCAGCCGGGTTGGGATGGCAAAACCGAGCCCTTCCGGCGTTTCGCCGTTGCTGCTTTTATCAAAGGTGAGGGTGTTGATGCCCATCAGCTCGCCCAGCGAGTTAATCAACGCACCGCCCGAGTTGCCGCGGTTGATTGACGCGTCGGTCTGCAGGAAATCCTGATGACGTGACGGGCTTAACCCCACGCGGCCGGTGGCACCGATGATGCCCTGGGTCACGGTCTGGCCAATGTTATAGGGGTTGCCAATCGCCATCACCAGGTCACCAATATGCGCCACCCGCTGCGGATTAATCGGGATCACAGGCAGGTTGGGGGCGCTGATCTTCAGCACCGCCAGGTCGGTCAGCTGGTCAGAACCGACCAGCATCGCCACCAGGCTGCGGCCATCCTGCAGGCGTACCACGATCTGGCTGGCGTCGTTGATCACGTGACGGTTGGTCAGAATATAGCCGCGCGGATCCATAATCACCCCGGACCCCAGCACATCGTTGCCGCTGCTGACGTTACGGCTGTAAACGTAGACCACCGCCGGCGCGGCGCGGCGTACCGCGGCGTTATAGCTGACGGGCTGCTCGTCGGCGCTGTCAACCTGCGGCGTCAGCAGGTTGCCGCCCACGCGCAGGGCGGGCACGGCGACCAGCAGGGCAGCGGCGACAATCAGGCCAAAGATCACGGAACGCAAAAGTTTAGGAAACATGGTTTTAAGCGGTGAATGAATGAACGAAGGGCAGAATAGCATGACTGAGGCGGGCACAGTAGCGGTGCCCGCCGGGGACGTTAACGCAACAGCAGATAAATACTCTCATTGCCGCGGATGACGTTCAGCGCCAGCAGCGCCGGTTTGCTCTCCAGCACCTTACGCAGCTCGGCGATGTTCTGCACCGGCGAGCGGTTGACGCCAACGATCACATCATCCTTCTGCAGGCCGAACTGGGCCGCCGGGGTAGATTTTTCAACGTTATCAACGTGAACGCCTTTGCTGCCATCTTTGGCTGCGCCGTCGCTCAGCGTGGCACCCTGCAGCGCCGGGGTTAGCGGCGCGCTGGTGGCGGTGCTGCTGTTATCCAGCTTAACGCCGACGGTAAGCGGCTTACCTTCGCGCAGCAGGGTGACCTGCACCTCCTGGCCCGGCGGCGTGGTACCAATTTTCACCCGCAGTTCGGCAAAGCTGTTAATCGCTTTGTCGTTTACCCGGGTAATGATGTCACCGGCCTTGATACCGGCTTTCGCCGCGGCCGACTGCGGCAGCACTTCGTTGACGAAGGCCCCGCGCTGCACGTCAACGTTAAACGCCTTCGCCATATCGGCGGTCATCTCGGTGCCTTTAATACCCAACTGACCACGCTTCACCTCGCCAAACTCAATCAGCTGCTGCGCGAGGTTGATCGCCATATTGGACGGGATAGCAAAGCCGATGCCGATATTGCCGCCGGAAGAGGCGAGGATCGCGGTATTCAATCCGATCAGCTCGCCGTTCAGGTTGACCAGCGCGCCGCCGGAGTTCCCCTGGTTGATCGCCGCATCGGTCTGGATAAAGTTCTCCAGCCCTTCGAGGTTCAGGCCGCTGCGCCCCAGCGCGGAAACGATGCCGGAGGTGGCCGTCTGGCCGAGGCCGAAGGGGTTACCGATGGCGACGGCAAAATCGCCCACTTTCAGCTGGTCTGAATCGGCGATTTTCACCTGGGTCAGCTTGCTGGCACCCTCCAGCTGGATCAGCGCCACGTCGGTCTGTTCATCGCGGCCAATCAGTTTGGCATCGAACTCGCGTCCGTCACTCAGCTGCACGCGGATTTTTTCCGCCCCGTCCACCACGTGGTTATTGGTCAGCACGTAGCCTTTTTCGGCGTTAATGATCACCCCGGAGGCCAGCCCTTCAAACGGCTGCTTTTGCTCCTCGCCGGGTTCCGCGCCGGGCGCACCCTGGCCGAAGAAACGCTTCAACTGCTCCGGGATCTGCTGCTCTTTATTTTCACTGCCTTCAACATGCACGCTGACTACGGCAGGCAGAACCTGCTCCAGCATCGGTGCCAGGCTGGGCAGCGCCTCGCCCTGAACCTGAGAGGGAAGCGATGCCTGCACAACGGGGATGGAAGCCAGGCTGATACCCATACTCAGGGCTAATGCGCTGAACATAAATGATGTTTTTTTCATCGTGACGACGCTCTCGCTAGCAGGTGCTGAAAGTTCTGCCGGTACAGGCAGGTGGCAGGCAGAGAGGCGCGGTGCGCCCCTCTCAGTGTGGCTTATTTCGTGCTGGTACGCTCACCACGCAGCAGGCCGGTGGCGCTGTCAGGATAGTCGCGCGGCATCTGCACCGGCGCCTGATCGTTATCGGCTTCTGCTTCGGTCAGCTGCCAGGCAAACGGGTTCTTCTCACCCGGCAGGTTTGGCAGCAGATCGTTCGATCCTTTGGCCATATGCTGATACAGCTGGCGGTAATCGCGCGCCATATTGTCCAGCAGTTCGGCGCTGTGCGCGAAGTGGCTGGTCAGCTCTTCACGATAGTCTGACAGCTCGGCTTTGCTCTTTTCCAGCTCATACTGCAGGCTGCGTTGCTCACGCAGTTTGCGGTTACCAAAACGCATTGCCACCGCGCCGATGATAATTCCAACCACTAAGCCAATAAGCGCGTATTCCCACGTCATAAATTACTCCCATTTTCTCTTCGTTGTTTCACAGGGCCTTCACCATCAATACTAACCACTATAACCGCTAATGTTATCGAAGTGGAATCCTGCCGCTGCTTCGCTTAGTGTAGAGCGACTTTTTTTTCGACGATCGGCGGCCGTGTTCAGGCCTTTTTTCAGGGAATGTGACCAAACTATGCAAACGATGTCCCCGCTGGCGCGCTATGAGCAGGCGCTGGCAAACGGTGAGTACCAGCCTGATGAGGTACAGCGTGCCGCCATGACCCGTCTGAACGGGATCTGGCAGGCGTTGAGCCAGCAAACCCCGTCGGCGGTGAGCCAGGGCGGTGGCCTTTTGGGCAGGCTGAATAAGTTGCTGGGTAAAGGCAAGCCCGAGGTGCAACAGCCGGTGCGGGGCCTGTATATGTGGGGCGGCGTCGGGCGTGGCAAGACCTGGCTGATGGACAGCTTTTTTCAGTCAATTCCTGGTGAGCGCAAGCAGCGGCTGCACTTTCACCGCTTTATGCTGCGGGTGCATGAAGAGCTGACCCAGCTGCAGGGGCACAGCGATCCGCTGCAAATTGTTGCCGATCGTTTCAAAGCCGAAACCGACCTGCTGTGCTTCGATGAATTTTTTGTGTCAGACATCACCGACGCAATGCTGCTGGGCACGCTGATGGAGGCGCTGTTCAGCCGCGGCATCACCCTGGTGGCCACTTCCAACATCCCGCCGGACGATCTCTACCGCAACGGCCTGCAGCGCGCACGCTTTATGCCGGCGATTGCGATGATTAAACAGCACTGTGAAGTGATGAACGTCGATGCGGGCATCGATTACCGCCTGCGTACCCTGACCTCGGCCCATCTGTGGATGACGCCACTGGGCGCAGAGACCAGCAAAGAGATGGAGAGGATGTTCGTCGCGCTGGCCGGTAAGCCGCGGGTTGAGCACGAGCCGCTGACCATCAACCACCGTCAGCTGCCGACGCTGGGCGTGGCGGAAGGGGTGCTGGCGATGAATTTCCTCGCCCTGTGTGGGGAAGGGCGCAGCCAGCACGACTATATTGAGCTTTCCCGCCGTTTTCACAGCGTATTGCTGTATGATGTGCCGGTGATGATTTACAAGACCGAAGACCAGGCACGGCGCTTTCTGGCGCTGGTGGATGAATTTTACGAGCGTCACGTAAAATTGGTGGTTTCGGCGGAAGCATCGCTGTACGAAATTTATCAGGGCACGCGGCTGAAGTTTGAATACCAGCGCTGCGTCTCCCGTCTGCAGGAGATGCAGAGCGAAGAGTATTTGCGCCTGCCGCATCTGCCCTGAAACGTGAATCCGGACCGCAGCAGAACAGGAATTTTATCGCAAAAAACGTTCGATTTTTGCGGATGACTTCTCTATACTCTTGCGACCCCACGTTACTGCAAAGGTTTTTTTCCCAAAACTCTTTGTGCTCTGGTAACTCTATCCGAAGGGGTGGGCTTGCTGGACAAGATGGTCGTGTGAGCTCCAACCGTTTATTCAAGCGTTTGGGATTTCACCAACGTGTAACTTAATTTGGGTAAGCTTTTAGATGAAAACTTTTACAGCTAAGCCAGAAACCGTCCAACGTGACTGGTATGTTGTTGACGCAACAGGCAAAACCTTAGGTCGTTTAGCGACTGAACTGGCTCGTCGTCTGCGCGGTAAGCACAAAGCGGAATACACTCCGCACGTCGATACTGGTGATTATATCATCGTCCTGAACGCAGAAAAAGTTGCCGTAACCGGTAACAAGCGTACTGACAAGATTTATTACCATCACACCGGCTTCGTCGGTGGTATCAAGCAAGCGACCTTCGAAGAGATGATTGCTCGCCGTCCTGAGCGTGTGATTGAAATCGCGGTTAAAGGCATGCTGCCAAAGGGCCCGCTGGGTCGTGCTATGTACCGTAAACTGAAAGTTTACGCGGGCAACGAGCACAACCATGCGGCACAGCAACCGCAAGTTCTTGACATTTAATCGGGATTACAGGCAATGGCTGAGAATCAAAACTACGGCACTGGTCGCCGCAAAAGCTCTACCGCTCGCGTATTTATCAAGCCGGGCAGTGGTAACATCGTTATCAACCAGCGTTCATTAGAACAGTACTTCGGTCGCGAAACTGCCCGCATGGTAGTTCGTCAGCCGCTGGAACTGCTGGACATGGTCGGTAAATTCGATCTGTACATCACCGTTAAAGGTGGTGGTATCTCTGGTCAGGCTGGTGCGATCCGTCACGGTATCACCCGCGCTCTGATGGAGTTTGACGAGTCACTGCGTGGCGAACTGCGTAAAGCAGGCTTCGTTACTCGTGATGCACGTCAGGTTGAACGTAAGAAAGTCGGTCTGCGTAAAGCACGTCGTCGTCCTCAGTTCTCCAAACGTTAATCTGTTCTGCTCCGGCAGAATTGGTTATGCGAAAACCCGGCGCCTGGCGCCGGGTTTTTTACATTTTGTGACTGCAAAAAAAGCGAAACGTCTTCCGCTTTGGCATTTTCCCCGTCAAATCGGCGTTCCCTGCCCCACAAGCTGGCTAAAATCTGGTAAACTGTGTGTCACTTTGTGCCTATTGGCCGGGTAATGACGCGTGTATCCTGACTCGTTTTAGGGGCGGTCTATCTTCGGGCTAATGGCAACAATGAGTCGCCGCGTGGATGGCTATTCGCAGTAATTTTCTCGATAAACTTGGAGGTTTACATGGCTGTCGCTGCCAACAAACGTTCGGTAATGACGCTGTTTTCTGGTCCGACTGACATTTTTAGCCATCAGGTGCGTATCGTACTGGCTGAGAAAGGCGTGAGTGTCGAGATCGAGCAGGTTGAAACGGATAACCTGCCGCAGGATCTGATCGACCTCAACCCGTATCGTACCGTGCCAACGCTTGTCGATCGTGAACTGACGTTGTACGAGTCCCGCATCATCATGGAATACCTCGATGAGCGTTTCCCGCACCCTCCGCTGATGCCGGTTTACCCGGTTGCACGCGGTGAAAGCCGTCTGATGATGCACCGCGTCGAGCAGGACTGGTACAGCCTGATGTACAAAATTGAGCAGGGCACGGCGCAGGAAGCCGAGACCGCGCGCAAACAGCTGCGTGAAGAGCTGCTGGCGATTGCGCCACTGTTCGCCCGCACGCCGTTCTTTATGAGCGACGAGTTCAGCCTGGTTGACTGCTATCTGGCTCCGCTGCTGTGGCGTCTGCCGCTGCTGGGCATTGAGTTAATCGGTGCCGGTTCGAAAGAGCTGAAGGGCTATATGACCCGCGTCTTTGAGCGTGACTCCTTCCTGGCCTCGCTGACCGAAACAGAGCGTGAAATGCGCCTGCAAACGCGGGGCTAAGCCAGATGGAAATGTCGCAACTTACCGCCCGTCGACCTTACCTGTTGCGCGCTTTCTATGAGTGGTTACTTGAAAACCAGCTGACGCCGCACCTGGTGGTTGATATTAATCTGCCTGGCGTCAGAGTACCGCTGGAGTACGCGCGCGATGGGCAGATCGTACTGAACATTGCGCCCGGTGCCGTGGGCAACCTTGAACTGGGCAACGATGACGTGACCTTCAATGCCCGCTTCGGCGGCGTGCCGCGACACGTTTCTGTTCCACTGGCCGCCGTTCTGGCCATCTACGCCCGTGAAAACGGTGCCGGTACCATGTTTGAACCGGAACCGGCCTACGATGACGTCAGCGAGCATGATGCCGCTAACTTGGCGGACGACAGCAGTGAAACGGTGATGTCGGTGATCGATGGCGATCGCCCTGACGACAGCGTACCCGGCGATGATGCCGGCCCGGATGACGAGCCGCCGCCGCGCGGTGGGCGCCCGGCGCTGCGCGTGGTCAAATAACGCCGAACAGCAAAGCAGTAACAAAAAAAACGGGCCGCATGGCCCGTTTTTTATTGCCGCCAGAACAGGGTGCTTCCCCTTCTGGTGGTACCCGCAGCGGCCCTAAGCACGGGCCGCTCTGTCGGTTAATAGACGTCGCGCAGGTAACGTTTTTCTTTCTTCAGCTGGTCGATGTAATCGCCCGCACGTTCCGCCGACATGCCGCCGTGCTGAACCACGATCTCATACAGCGCCCTGTCGACGTCCTTAGCCATGCGTGACGCATCGCCACAGACGTAGAAGCTGGCACCTTCTTCCAGCCAGGCAAACAGCTCAGCACCTTTTTCCAGCATGCGGGTCTGCACGTAGATTTTCTCGGCCTGATCGCGGGAGAACGCCAGGTCCAGGTGGGTCAGCAGGCCGCTTTCATGCCAGGCCAGCAGTTCATCCTGGTAGATATAGTCGTGTTCCTGATGCTGGTCGCCGAAGAACAGCCAGTTTTTGCCGGTGGCGCCTGCCGCCTCACGCTCCTGCAGGAAGGCGCGGAACGGTGCAATACCGGTGCCCGGGCCGATCATGATCATCGGCGCGGCGCTGTTGGCTGGCACGCGGAACGCTTTATTCGGCGAGATAAAGATTGCCGGCTTGCCGCCACGGCCCACGCGCTCGGCCAGATAAGTGGAGCAGACGCCGTTACGCGCGCGTCCGGCGCTGTGGTAGCGCACCGACGCCACGGTCAGGTGCACCTGATTCGGGTGCGCCTTCGAGCTGGAGGAGATGGAGTACGCGCGGTACTGCAACGGACGCAGCAGGGTGACAAACTCTGCGCTGCTCAGCGTGCGGCTCAGATCCAGCTGCAGCAGGTCGAGGGTATCTTTGCCCCACAGCCATACGCCCAGCGCGTCCTTATCGTCATGCTGCAGCACGTGGCGCAGCTCCTGGTTGGTGGTGTTCTGGCCCACCCATTCGATCAGCTTGCGTGACGGCTCTGAGATTTCGAACTGATAGGTCAGCAGGTCACCCAGGCTACGGTCAAAGCCCGGCACCGGAGTCTGATAATCGGCTTTCAGCTGGGCCAGCAGCAGCTCTACCAGCAGCGGATCGTTGACCGGGATCACGCCCAGCGCATCACCGGCTTCATACTTCAGGCCGCTGTCGGTGAGATCAAACTCAAAGTGACGGATCTCTTTGCCTGACGCGTCGCCGGAAAGGCGTTTGTTGGTCACCAGCGCAGAGGCGTACGGATTATTCTTGTTGCTGCCCGGAATTACCGGCGCTTCAGGGGCGTTTTCCAGCGCTGTGCCGCTGCTGCCGGCGCTGGCCGCAAACTGCGGCATCGAGCTGTCAATCCAGGCGCTGGACGGCTCTTCAAAATCGATGTCGCAGTCGATACGATCGTAAACGCGCTTCGCGCCCAGCTGCTCCAGGCGCATATCGAAGAACTTCCCGGACTGGCAGAAGCCATCGTAGCTGGTATCACCAATCGCCAGTACCGCGAAGTGCATCTGCTCCAGACGCGGCGCGGTGCTGGCGGAAAGTGCCTGCCAGAACATTTCGGCGTTGTCCGGCATCTCACCTTCACCGTAGGTGGAGGTAACGATCAGCACGTGACGCATGCTGGCGAACACCTCGATGTCCACTTCACCCAACCCCTGAACGACCGGTACCAGGCCTTTGGCACGTGCGGCTTTTGCCGCAGTCTGGGCCAGCGCTTCGGCGTTGCCGGTTTGCGAACCGAACAGGATATGCAGTTGCGTGGTTGCCGCAGCGGCAGCACCGGCCTGCGGCTTGTCTTCCAGCACCAGCAGGCGCGAATGTAAACCGGCGAGGAAACCAGCCAGCCAGAATTTCTGCTCGCCATTGAATGGCGCGTCTTCAGGAATATAAGGAATTTTCATAATGTCGTGTAACTCAATCCCGTTTCGTCGTGTTCAGTTACCCCTGACCGCCGGGCGCGCCGGCCGTCAGGGTTCTGGTCTTATTATCAGGCTAATTTGCCCACTGCGGCAGCCAGTTCCGGCAGTGCGGCACGGGCAAACAGTTCTTCAAAGTCCGGCAGCCCGCCCAGCACCTCGCGGTTACGCGCGTCCTGGTAAATGATCCAGCCGTAGGTGGCCAGGCTGTCCATCGAGCGAATATTACGCTGGGTCAGGGCAGCCTTATAGTCCGCCATACGCTTGGCGGCGATCAGGCAGGAGAGCTGCTCATCGCTGTAGTTCTCAATCGCCGCGCGGGCATGACGCTGCAGTTTGGCGATCAGCGCGAAGTCTTCGGTCATCAGCAGGTTACGCACCGCTTTCTCGACCGCCGCATCGTCCACCGCGGTGCCTTTCGGCAGACGGGAGAGCGCCACCTGCTGCGCCGAGCTCAGCACGGTGTAGTTGTTCAGCAGCACCAGCATTTCCGGGGTATCGGTCGCGCCGTAGGCCGGAACGGCACCGTTGGCGATCGGCTTACCTTCACGCCAGGCCGCTTTAAACTTGCTGACCTGGTGCGCTGCCAGCGCGGTAGAGAGCTCTTCCAGCAGATCCTTACGGGCTTTCGCCTTAAGGATCTCCCCGCTGTCCTGATACAGCAGCAGCGAACGCGGCATCACGTAGACAAAGTGCTGGCTCTCGCTCTCCCAGTGGTCAAGTAACCACTGCGCGCGCGCGGAGCCGGTGGCAGCCAGGTGCCACTGCAGCAGGGTCACCACCGCCTGCAGGTGCACGCGGGCCATCTCATTATCGTCGGTAATGCTGCCCAGCAGCACCGAATCCGCCGCAACGGAGCCGGCCAGCGTGCCGTACGGGTCGTACTGGTAGGCGAAGCCGCCGCTCATGCCGTTACCGAAGCCGGTACCGTAGGTACCGAGGTTCAGCACCGCGCCGTTGGTCATGTATTCGCAGCAGAAGTCGCCCACGCCTTCCACCACCGCGGTGGCGCCGGAGTTACGTACCGCGAAGCGGTCACCTGCCTGGCCCTGCACGAACAGACGTCCGCCGGTGGCGCCAAACAGCGCAAAGTTGCCCACCAGCACGTTGCCTTCGGCATCCTGCGAACCGCCGCCCGGCGACAGCACGATAATTTCGCCACCGCACTGGCCTTTGCCCACGCCATCGTTACAGGTGCCGGAGTGGGTCATCATCATGCCGTCGTTACAGAACACGCCGTAAGACTGGCCGGCAGAGCCGCTGGTGGCGATGGTTACGGTGCGTGGCGCCAGGTAGCGACGGCCGCGATCGTCTTGCAGCACGCCAGGCAGGGCATTCAACTGTTCTGCGCTCAGCTGATGGTTCAGCCTGCGTTCGATATCGATCGCCAGTTGACCGCCGACGCTCTTGTTACGGTTGTTCAGCGTCACGCCGTCACCCAGCTGAATATCGCTGGTGCGGGTGGCGACCAGCTGACCGTCGAGCAGCGCTACCCAGCCGTCGTCCAGCTCGAAATCTTTCTCCAGATAGACCGGACGGGCAATTTTCACTTCCGGTACGACGGTCAGCATGGCGCGCAGATCAAGGCGGCCCACTTCCAGCGGGTGGTCCATCAGGTGCAGCAGGTCGGAACGTCCGCGGGCTTCGCGCAGCGAGCGCAGGCCAAGACGGGCCAGCATTTCACGCACTTCCTGCGCCACGTTGATGAAGTACTGCGCCAGCTGCCGCGGATCGCCGTCAAAGGCCTCCGCGTTGGTGGTCAGGCCGGCCGGGCACTTCACGTTACAGTTCTTCGCCATCACGCACTTCAGCATCATCAGCGCGGTGGTACCAAATTCGAAGCTGTCGCCGCCGAGCAGCGCGGATTTCACCACGTCGCTGCCGGTCTGCTGTGCGCCGGAGCAGCGCAGCAGCACCTTCTCACGCAGGCCGTTGGCGCACAGCGCCTGGTGCACTTCGGCGATGCCGATCTCGGCCACGCGGCCGGTGTACTTCAGGCTGGTGACCGAGGCTGCGCCGGTACCGCCGGTGTTGCCGGCGACGTTGATCACGTCCGCGCCGGCTTTCGCCACGCCGACGGCGATGGTGCCGATCCCTTCTGAGGAGACCAGCTTAACGATCACCTTCACGCGCGCGGCTTTACAGTCGTGGATCAGCTGGGCGAGATCCTCGATCGAGTAGGTGTCATGGTGCGGCGGCGGGGAAACCAGCTCCACGCCTGGCGTACCGCCACGCGCGGCCGCGATCTCTACCGTTACTTTTGGTGACGGCAGCTGGCCGCCTTCGCCGGGTTTAGCCCCCTGGCCGATTTTGATCTCCAGCTCTTCCAGCATCGGATCGGCCAGGTACGCCGCCCAGACGCCGAAGCGGCCGGACGCCAGCTGTTTAATCCGTGACGCGCGGATGGTGCCGTGACGGGAGTAGTGCTCACCGCCTTCACCGCAGTTGCTCATGCCGCCGACCATATTGGTACCGTGTGCGACCGCTTCGTGCGCCGGGGCGACCAGCGCACCGTGGCTCATTGCACCGGACGCAAAGGTGCGGGTGATCTCATGGGCCGGCTGCACCTCGCTTAACGGCAGCGACGGCAGGGTGGTGAAGATGCGCGACAGATAATCGGCCGCGTCGCCGGTAGCGGCGATCTGCAGGCCGTCGGCGGTGACTTCAGCGTGCTCAATCTGCCCGGCAAAACGGTTTTTCAGCGCGGTGGCCAGGGTCTGCAGACGCTCCGCGAGCGGCTTCAGCCCCTCGATGGCGTCAGTGAGGCGCAGCGTAAAGCGTCCTGCTTCGCCAGCAACGGCTTCGCACACCAGACCACGCACGGCAAAGCCGTTGTTGACCAGCGAATAGCGGCCCAGCTTGCGGCTGAACTCGGTCAGGCTGTCGACGTGGGTCAGGTCGCACGGGAAGGCCAGAATATCGCGCAACGCGGCCGGACGGCGTTTACGCTCTTCATGCATCAGGCTGGAGAACTGACGGTAGTCCGGCGTGATGGTAAAGGCGTCGATCACCGCGTCAGGGATGCGCTCAAAGCTGCTGTCCTCAAAGGCTTTCGCTTTGATGTTGAAGGCGTTATCCAGCCGTGCCAGGGTCAGCAGGCGAATAAACTGATCTTCTTCGCGTGCTTTGTCGGAGAAGCGGATCGGCTGCTCCGTCATATCAATAAAGGTGCGCACGGCGATGGTGCCGTAAGAGTGGCCCGCGCCTTCCGCACGCTCTTTAAACAGGCCGAGCAACGGCACTTCCGCTTCGCCCTGAATTCTCAGTGCGCTCTGATGCCAGTCCACCGCCATCTGGGCGATGGAGGCAAAGCCCGCGCCACCGACCGGAGTCTTGATGTTCGGGAAGTATTTTTTCAGCACGCGGTCTTCGGTATTCAGGAAGTTCGGCTCGAAGAATTCACCACAGCTGTAGCTCTCTACGGTACAGAGGCCGACTTTACCCATGGTTTTCATCAGCGCTTTTTCAGCCGCTTTGGCATAGCGCTTAAAGGCCTTGTTACCCTCTTCGCCTTCGCCGTACTTCTCTTCGGCACGCATCTGCACGCCGAGCGGATAGACGGCTGAGGCACCGAAGCCCAGCGTAGCGGCGATATGGTGTGAAGAGATGCTCTGGCCGCTCTCCACCACCAGCGAAACGTCAAGACGCAGGCCTTCCTGCACCAGGCGCTGGTTGATCGCTGACACCACCAGCAGCATCGGCATCGCCGCGCGGGTGGAGGAGATATGACGGTCGGTCAGGACGGCGATGCCGCCCTGTTCGCGGGCGAAGTCCACCACCTGCTGGGCCAGATCGTCGATGGCCTGTTCCAGCGCGTCGGCGTTGGCCTGACGGCTCTGTGCATCGCTGCCGGTGACCGGCAGGTAGAGCATCTCGAAGCGCGCATACGGCGCCACGTCCTGCTCGCGCAGCTGCAGCATATCAAGGTGGGTCAGGATCGGGCTATTCACCACGATCTGACGGCCTTTGCTGCGGCCCAGATGCGGCTTGGCACCGAGCGCCACGCGCAGGGTCATGCCGTCTGCCTCGCGGATCGAGTCCAGCGGTGGGTTGGTGACCTGGGCAAAACGCTGGGAGAAGTAGTGCGCCATGCCGCCTTCGTGGTCGGACAGGGCGTTGATGGCGTTGCCGTAACCCATCGCCGAGATCTTCTCAGCGCCGGTGGTCAGCATCGGGTCCATCATGAACTTGAAGCTTTCCTGGTTGTAGTAGTAGGCCACAAACCGCTGGTAGGTCTTCAGATCGCCGCTGTAGCGCAGCGGGGAACCCTGTTTCTCGGCCGGGATCACCGGCAGGTCCTGCAGGGTCACGCGCGACTGTGCCAGCAGCGCCGGGTAGTCCTGTTCGGCGGCCAGCTTCTCCAGCGCTTCCACGGTGGTGTAGCTGCGCCGATCGTTATGGTCCCAGTAGAGCATACCGCCGGCTTCAATACGGCCGCGGCGCAGTACGCTCTCCGGTGGGAAGGCAATCTGGCCGGCTTCAGACATCGCGCCGATATAGTCAGCGGTTTCCACCGAACGCAGCGGGCGCAGGCCAAGGCGGTCAAGACGCGCGCCGATGATTTCACCGTTACCGAAGATCAGCGCCGCCGGGCCGTCATTCTTCTCTTCATACAGCGAGAAGTACTCAAGCATCGCGCGCACGTTGGCGGACAGCGCGTCATCGTTTTCCCAGGCCGGCGGCATCATCGATACCACGGCGAGGATCAGGTCGAGGTTATCTTCCATCAGGCGGCTGTGAATGCTCTGGTCAAGGCGCGAGCTGTCGGACTGCCCTTTAGGGCGAACGATAGTCTTACCGCGCGCGGAGGCCAGCGCCGACTCCGCAATGCGGTTTTTACGATCGGTATTCAGTTCACCGTTGTGCGCCATCAGGCGGAACGGCTGTGCCATGGTGGTGTGCGGATCGGTGTTGGTGGAGAAACGGGTATGGAAAAACAGGCCGCGTACGCCGTGATCGGGATCGGTCAGATCCTTAAAGTAAGGGATCACTTCATTAGAGTTGAGGCGCGCTTTAAATACCTGGGTGCGTGATGAGAGCGACAGCGGGTAGAGGCCGCCAAATTCACTTTCGGTAAAGGCACGGGCTTCGATATCCAGCAGGGCGCGATAGATGCGCTTTTCGAAATCGGTTTGATCCGCAAGGTCTTGTGGCGCGGCAAACACCCACTGCACGATCGGCAACTGGGAAGGGATGGCGGCCGGGCGCAGCACGCTGGTGTCCAGCGGCATATCGCGCCTGAGGATCACCGGCAGGCCATGTTTTGCCAGCGTCTCTTCGACCAGCTGCTCCGCATTGGTGCGCAGTGCACCATCTTTGGGCACAAAGAAGTTGCCGACGCCAAACTGGCCGAACTCCAGCGGCAGGCCGGTTACCTTGCGGAAGAACTGCAGGGAGATATCGACGTTAACGCCGGCACCATCGCCCACGCCCTCTGCTGACATCCCGCCACGATGCGGCACGGTGCACAGCGCGCTGTGCGCCATCCGGAGGACCTCGTGGGTTTGCTCGCCGTCCTTACGGGTAATAAAACCTACGCCACAACTGTCGCTCTCTTGAGCGGGATCATATAAGCCATAGGGATAAGGTTTTGAACTGGACATCGAGGGCCTCCTTAACTTCTTTTTGACATTACCTATATTATTTCAAGCACATAGCCAGGATGAGCAGCGCTCAGGGCGATGTAACATTTTCTTTTTTTGCCGCTATAACGCGGACACCACTACGCCGGGCAAGCCATTAAAAGACGTGGGATAACGTCCCTGAATGGAGCCTGCTCTGAATTCCTGGTCTCATTTACGGAGAAACTGATATCACGAGGGGGTGGTCTTGTGGCAGAGATATGCCAGCACAAGGGCCCTTCAGGATTGCTTCCAGCGGATTTCCAACTTATCGGGAAAGCGAACCAAGGTCAAATAGGGTTCTTAGTTATGGTTTTTGGTGCTAATGAAATGCCAAGTGTTTGATATTCATAGTTAAATTGTCACTTTTTGCTGCTATAGGCGTATATTTAGCAGGGGCGGAAGTGTGAGCTGACTCACTATAGGGCAGCGAGCAAATCTCTGCACCATGCTGGCGTTGGGTTTTTTTGCAGCAGAATATGCCGTCGTGGGGTCTGTAAACACATAAACGCACTGTTTTTAACCCGGCGGCAGATTTGAATTAAACAGGGGGGGTTATAAGCAAAATTAATCACCATAATGGTGCATAAATTCTCACATGGTGTGATTTGTTATTCGTTTTAGTTAAATGGAGGAGAACGTGGGAAAGGACGCAACATACTGATGAATACGGGCTGTAGCGGCTGGTGCGGGTCTGCGTGTCGCCCAGAAAGTTATGCAGTCATTAAATTCAGTCAATATGCAACCGGCTTGATTTTCCCTGCCGCACGGCCGCACGCGGCTCTGGCCTGATAACCTACGGACAGCGCGGCACCGCGCTGGTTTGCCGCCTGCGGCGGGGTGAAAGCGGCGCGGCGTCGAAAATACCGCTATCTCCCGGTTCAGGCGTCAGTGGTGCTGCACCGTTATTGTGCAACGTCGGATCGGATCCCGCGTTGGTGTTTTAGCCATTTCCGGTATGATTACCGTATCGGAGCATAAGAGAATCTCTATGAAACAGATACGGTTATTAGCGCAGTACTACGTGGATTTGATGGTCAAACTGGGGCTGGTGCGCTTCTCGCTGCTGCTGGCATCGGCGCTGGTGGTGCTGGCGATGATCGTGCAGATGGCGGTGACCATGGTATTGCGCGGCCATGTGGAAAGCATCGACATGGTGCGTTCGGTGTTTTTCGGCCTGCTGATCACCCCGTGGGCGGTCTATTTCCTGTCGGTGGTGGTGGAGCAACTGGAAGAGTCCCGCCAGCGGCTGGCCCGGCTGGTGGATAAGCTGGAAGAGATGCGCCACCGCGATCTGGAGCTGAACCAGCAGATGAAGGAGAACATCACCCAGCTCAACCAGGAGATCGCCGACCGTATTAAGGCGGAAGAGGCGCGTCTGCAGGTGATGACCCGCTTAAAAGAGGAGATGGCGCGGCGCGAGCAGGCGCAAATCGAACTGGAACAGCAGTCCTCCTTCTTACGCTCGTTCCTCGATGCCTCACCGGATCTGGTATTTTACCGCAACAGCGACCAGCAGTTCTCCGGCTGTAACCGTGCCATGGAGCTGCTGACCGGCAAAAGTGAAAAGCAGCTGATCGGCCTGACCCCGAACGACGTGTATGACAATGATGCCGCAACCAAGGTGCTGGAAACCGATGAGAAGGTGTTCCGCCATAATGTGTCGCTGACCTATGAGCAGTGGCTACAGTATCCGGACGGCCGCAAGACCTGTTTTGAGATCCGCAAAGTCCCTTATTACGATCGGGTTGGCAAGCGCAGCGGCCTGATGGGCTTCGGGCGCGATATTACCGAGCGTAAGCGCTACCAGGACGCGTTAGAGAACGCCAGCCGTGAGAAGACCACCTTTATCTCAACCATCAGCCACGAGCTGCGTACGCCGCTGAACGGCATCGTCGGTTTAAGCCGCATTCTGCTGGACACCGAACTGAATCAGGAGCAGCTGAAGTACCTGAAAACCATTCATGTCTCGGCAATCACCCTCGGCAATATCTTTAACGACGTGATTGAGATGGACAAAATTGAACGGCGCAAGGTGCAGCTGGATAACCAGCCGATCGATTTCACCGGTTTTCTTGCCGACCTGGAAAACCTCTCAGGACTGCTGGCGGAGCCAAAAGGGCTCAGGTTCATCCTGTCGCCGCGGCAGCCGCTGCCGCACAAAATCATCGCCGACGGCACGCGGTTGCGGCAGATCCTGTGGAACCTGATCGGCAATGCGGTGAAGTTTACCCGCGAGGGCGAGATCGTGGTGCGGGTGGGCTACCGCGAGGGCGACATTCTGTGCTTTGAGGTGGAAGACTCCGGGATGGGCATCCCACAGGACGAGCAGGACAAAATTTTTGCCATGTATTATCAGGTGAAAGACCAGCGCGGCGGTAAACCGGCGACCGGTACCGGTATCGGGCTGGCCGTTTCCCGGCGGCTGGCGCAGAACATGGGTGGCGACATTACGGTGCGCAGCGCGCCGGGTAAAGGCTCCTGCTTCACCCTGATGCTCAACGCCCCCAGGGTGGTGGAAGAGGTCGAGGACGAGCAGCCGGCAGACGATCTGCCGTTACCCGCGCTGCACGTGCTGCTGGTAGAGGATATTGAACTGAACGTGGTGGTGGCCCGCTCGGTGCTGGAGAAGCTGGGCAACAGCGTTGAGGTGGCGATGACCGGCCAGGCGGCGCTGGATATGTTCGACCCGGATGAGTTCGATCTGGTGCTGCTGGATATCCAGCTGCCGGACATGACCGGGCTGGACGTGGCGCGGGCGATCCATCAACGCTATGCAGGGCAGCCGCTGCCGCCGCTGGTGGCCCTGACGGCGAACGTGCTGAAGGACAAACGTGAGTATCTGGATGCGGGCATGGATGACGTGCTGAGCAAGCCGCTGGCGGTGCCTGCGCTGACCGCCACCATCAAAAAATACTGGGATTATCAGCCGGAGGGTGAACTGCCGGCAGAGGAGAGGATTATGGATGAGAAAAAACTGGCCTTACTCGATATCACCATGCTCGAGCAGTATATCGAGCTGGTCGGGCCAAAGCTGATTCATCAGAGCATGGAGATGTTCGAACAGATGATGCCGGGTTATCTGGAGGTGCTGGAGTCGAACATGATGGCGCGTGACCAGAAAGGCATTGCGGAAGAGGGGCACAAAATTAAGGGTGCCGCCGGCTCTGTCGGTCTGGTGCACTTACAACAGGTGGCGAAGCAGATCCAGAGCCCGGAACTTCCCGCCTGGTGGGACAACGTGCAGGAGTGGATCGACGAACTCAGACACGAATGGCGTAATGATGTCGCGGTACTGCGTGAATGGGTGAATGAACGGGGCTAGAAAAAAATGACCCCGGCCGAGGCCGGGGTGCGCGAATACTGCGCCAACACCAGGGAAAAGGGTCATCTGCGCTAGTGTAATAAGAGTGTTCAGCACAGGTTCAGGTATTGGGTAAATCAACGCTACTACCTTAGCAAATCTATCATCACATGTTACCAGATTCATTAAAATGTGTGATGTTGAGCAGCGATATTGAACAGGAAACATTAATTCATCCGTTCAGTCAAGTTCGTAATGCAATTAGCGGTTTTTTTGTTTGTATTTTGAACGATTGTCATCTTTCAAATTGCCAGCACTCTGACGTAAATAGTCGACAATTTTGCCTGCACCGGATGGAAAGTGTTGTCTGGTGATTAATCCGGCACACCGGGTATTAAGGCCCTGTTTTTAGTCTTTTTTTAATTATGGCGCCCTGATTTCCGAAACGTTTTGGTTTCTGCTAGCAAAAATGTGCAGCGCGTAATGATGTTATCGAAGCATGCTGACCCAATTCAGCAGAATAATTAACCAGCCACCCCGGAGGAAAGCCACTGTTTTTTGGTCGTCCAGCGCTGTTTTTCGCTGGCAAACAGCAATATGCCGTAAGAGTTCTTACGAAATTTATAAGCAGCATAAATCATTTGTGCGCATGTCAACTTGCCGGCGGAGTGCGGCCAGGGCCGGCGTTAAACCGTGTCTGTCGGACGGCGGCCAGGGTGAGAAATCCCTCAACGGCTGCCTGTGTCATAATGGTGGCTGGCCGAATTGAAATAACAGGGAGAGACCTGGGTGGAGTCTGGTAAATGAAGCGTGGTAATGGCCGCCTGATGGCGCGTTGTAAGGCGTACCTGTTGCGCCTGTTGCTGGTTATTCCCGGCGTATGGCTGACAGGCATTGTCGCCTTTGCTTTTCTGCCGGTGCCGTTCTCTGCGGTGATGGTCGAGCGACAGCTCGGGGCCTGGTTCGGCGGTAACTGGGGTTACGTGGCGCACTCTGACTGGGTCAGTATGGATCAGATTTCGCCGTGGATGGCGCTGGCGGTAGTGGCGTCGGAGGATCAGAAGTTTCCCGAACACTGGGGCTTCGATGTCGATGCGATTCAGTCGGTGCTCGACAGCGAAGGAAAACGCATGCGCGGTGCCTCAACGCTGTCACAGCAGACGGCGAAAAACGTCTTTTTGTGGGACGGGCGCAGCTGGCTGCGTAAAGGGCTGGAAGCCGGACTGACCGTGGGCATTGAGACCGTCTGGAGTAAGCGGCGTATTTTAACCGTCTATCTCAACGTGGCCGAGTTTGGCCCGGGGGTGTTTGGCGTAGAGGAGGCGGCCCAGCGCTACTTCCGTAAGCCCGCCAGCCGTCTGACGCCGGCGGAAGCGGCGCTGCTGGCGGCCGTGTTGCCGAGCCCGCTGCGCTTCAGTGCCGCGGCGCCCTCAGGCTACGTACGCCAGCGCCAGCAGTGGATCCAGCGCCAGATGCGTCAGCTGGGCGGCGAGGGGTTCCTGCGCCAGCACAGGCTACACTGAACGCAGCTGATCTCCCGATGACGCTACTGAACGGCGGCGTCATCGCAGCGGGCAGCGTGCAGCAGCCGGTTACTCTTCGTCGAAGCCGGCGTTAAACAGTTCGATCACCGCCGCCAGCGCCGCCTGCTCCTGCGGGCCGCTGGCCTCCACCTCGATATGGCCGCCTTTGGCCGAGTCGAGCATCAGCAACGCGATCACGCTGCTGGCTTCCGCTTCCGTACCACTCTCATTACGCAGCAGCACCTCGGCGTCGAAACTCTGTACCAGCTCGAACAGCTTCATTGCCGGACGGGCGTGCATCCCCAGCTTGTTCTTAATTTCAACGGTCTGCTTTACGGTCATGATTTACGTTTTTCCAGCGTACGGTGGCGGGACTGCACGTTTTTACCGCGCGAACGGAAGTAATCGGCCAGCTGCTCGGCAACGTAGACTGAACGGTGCTTGCCGCCGGTACAGCCAATCGCCACCGTCAGATAGCTGCGGTTGTTGGTTTCCAGCATTGGCAGCCACAGTTCCAGGTAGCTGCGGGTCTGATAGATGAAGTTATGCACTTCCGTATGACGGTCAAGGAATGCCGCCACCGGACGGTCGAGCCCGGTCATCGGGCGCAGTTTCGGATCCCAGTGCGGGTTGGGCAGAAAACGCACGTCAAACACGTAGTCCGCATCGATCGGAATGCCGTGCTTAAAGCCAAAGGATTCAAACACCATGGTCAGTTCACGTTCGCGCTTGCCCAGCAGGCGCGTGCGCAGCATCTCTGCCAGCTCGTGCACCGACATTTCGGAGGTGTCGATGATCAGGTCAGCGCGGGAGCGCAGCGGCTCCAGCAGGTCGCTCTCTTCGTCGATAGCGCTTTCCAGCGACAGGTTCTTACTGGAAAGCGGATGCAGGCGGCGGGTATCGCTGTAGCGCCGGATCAACGTGTTGCGGTCCGCATCCAGGAACAGCAGCTGTGGGGAGAAACAGTCGGGCAGGCTGTTGAGTGCGGTTTCAAAAATCTCCGGTGACTCCGGCATATTACGCACGTCGATACTCACCGCCGCTGAGATATTGCGCGACGACAGCGAATTGGCCAGATCGGGAAGCAACACCACGGGCAGGTTATCCACGCAGTAAAAGCCCATATCCTCCAGCGCCCGCAGCGCGACGGACTTCCCGGAACCTGAACGACCGCTGACGATCATCAGCACCATTAACTCTTCCCCCAAATTAATCTCATTCCACGGACCGACGCGGCGTCAGTTACCGCGCTGCCATCACTCACGATGATGGACGATCGTGGTCTTCCGTCATAATCTCATACAGCTCTTCATCACTCTGCGCCGCACGCAGCCGGCGACAAACGCTCTTATCGGCCAGCCGCTTCGCCACCAGCGACAGCGTGTGAAGATGCGTTTTACACTGATCGGCAGGCACCAGCAGGGCGAATAACAGATCGACCGGCTGGTTATCGATCGCATCAAAGGCGATCGGCTGCTCCAGGCGGATAAAGACGCCCACCGCGCGCAGCGTATCTTCTTCCAGCTTACCGTGCGGGATGGCGATGCCGTTGCCGATACCGGTACTGCCCATTTTTTCGCGCGTCAGAATCGATTCAAAGATCGTCTGGTGCGGAAGGTTCAGCTGCTTTGCTGCCAGCTCGCTGATGATTTCCAGCGCCCGCTTTTTACTCTGGCAGTGTACGTTGTTACGGGTGCAGGAGAGGGTCAGCACGGCGCCCAGTTCCAGTTTCAGATCGTTATTTGTCATAGTTTCACTTACGTATTCACTGCCGCAGGGCGGTTAGCGCGGGCCGCTGCTCTGGCCAGGCGTTAAGCTGCCGGATTGATTAACGGCTCGTCCCCTGACGGGAAAACGAGCCGAAAACGGTTTCAGGCGCCCGATGGCGGCTGAAAACATCAATGCATGGTGAAATTTAGTGTTGTTTCAGTTTGTCTTTATGTTTATTGATCTGGCGTGTCAGCTTGTCAATCAAACCGTCAATCGCCGCGTACATATCTTTTTCTTCCGAGGTCGCGTGGATCTCCCCGCCATTTACATGCAACGTCGCATCCGCAATCTGCGTCACCTTTTCCACTTTCAAAACAATATAGACCTGGTTAATGCGATCAAAATACTGCTCTAACTTGGCGAATTTTGTGGTCACAAATTCGCGCAGTGGTTCGGTTATCTCAACGTTCTGTCCAGTGATATTCAGTTGCATGTGGTCTTCCTTCTCAGTTCATTCACACCAGCTGTTTGCGCTGATTTGAGGGTGGGATGGATAAAGACTCTCGGTATTTTGCCACAGTACGGCGCGCGACCATAATTCCCTGATCGGAGAGCAGGGTGGTCAGCTTGCTGTCGCTGAGCGGTTTGGCGGGGTTTTCCGCCGCAATCAACTTCTTAACCAGCGCACGGATGGCGGTGGATGAGGCTTCTCCACCGCCTTCGGTATTCACATGGCTGGAGAAGAAGTACTTCAGCTCAAAGATGCCACGCGGGCTGTGCAGATATTTCTGCGTGGTGACGCGTGAGATCGTTGATTCGTGCATCTCAACGGCGCTGGCGATATCGGCCAGCACCATCGGACGCATAAACTCTTCGCCCTGTTCAAAGAACGCCTGCTGTTGATCGACGATGCAGCGGGTCACCTTCAGCAGGGTGTCATTGCGGCTCTCCAGACTTTTAATCAGCCACTTCGCTTCCTGCAGGTTGCTGCGGATGTACTGGGAATCGCTGTCGTTGCGCGAGGCGGTTCCCAGCGCGGCATACTGCTGGTTGATCTTCAGGCGCGGGATGCTGTCTCCATTCAGCTCGACCGTCCAGCGGTTGCTCACCTGGCGCACCAGCACGTCCGGGATTACGTACTCCGGCTCCTGGGTATTGATCGACTGTCCGGGGCGCGGATCGAGCGACTGAATCAGCTGCATCGCCTCTTTCAGCACCTCTTCCTTCAGGCGGGTGACGCGCATCAGCGAGCGGAAATCGTGGTTAGCCAGCAGATCCAGATGTTCACTGACGATCAGCCGCGCCTCTTTCAGCAGCGGCAGATCGGCGGCAAACTGCGACAGCTGCACCAGCAGACAGTCACGTAAATCCCGCGCGCAGACGCCGATCGGATCGAAGCGCTGCACACGTTTCAGCACAGCTTCCACTTCGTCCAGACTCAGCTCATCGTTGCCGATGCTCTCCAGAATATCTTCCAGCGCAACGGTTAGATAGCCGGTGTCATCCACCGCATCGACAATCGAGGTGGCGATCGCCCGATCGGTGTCGGTAAACGGGGTCAGCCCCACCTGCCACATCAGATAATCCTGCAGAGACTGGGTGGTTTCGCCCTGATAAACCGGCAGCTCATCGTCGTGATAATCGGTGCCGGTGCCGGACGGGGTGCCGGCGGTGTAAATCTCATCCCAGGTGGCGTCCAGCGGCAGCTCTTCCGGCATATCTTTCTGTTCGAGCGCTTCACGGGTATCCAGCGAATCGGTTTCCTGATATTCGCGGGAGTCCACCTCTTCATGGATATCGGTCTGTTCAAGCAAAGGATTACTTTCCAGCGCCAGCTGAATTTCCTGCTGAAGTTCAAGCGTAGAGAGCTGCAACAGGCGGATAGCCTGCTGCAGTTGTGGCGTCATGGCAAGCTGTTGGCTCAGCCTGAGTTGTAAACCTTGCTTCATAATCAGGACCACAATTCCATTAAAAACTTACCCCGGATGAACACCTTATCAGAGTCTGAACTCTTCGCCTAAGTAGACACGCTTAACTTGTTCATCAGCGAGGATTTCGGCGGGGGTACCGTGGGCGATCAGATGCCCCTGGCTGACGATATAGGCCCGTTCACACACCGACAGCGTTTCACGCACGTTGTGATCGGTAATCAGCACGCCAAGACCGCTGTCGCGCAGATGTTCGATGATCTTTTTAATGTCGATCACCGAAATCGGATCGACGCCGGCAAAGGGCTCATCCAGCAGAATAAACTTCGGATTGGCGGCCAGCGCGCGCGCAATCTCCACGCGGCGGCGTTCGCCACCGGAGAGCGCCTGGCCAAGGCTGTCGCGCAGGTGTTCAATATGGAATTCCGCCATCAGCTCGTTGGCGCGATCCGAGCGCTGCTCGCTGCTCAGATCGTCACGGATCTGCAGTACCGCCATCAGATTGTCATACACGCTCAGGCGGCGGAAGATCGATGCTTCCTGTGGCAGGTAGCCGATGCCGCGACGGGCGCGGGCGTGCAGCGGCAGAATACTGATGTCTTCATCATCAATGACGATGCGCCCGGCATCGCGCGGTACGATGCCGACAACCATGTAAAAGGTGGTGGTCTTGCCCGCGCCGTTGGGACCCAGCAGGCCAACAATTTCACCGGATTTCACCCGCAGGCTCACATCCTCAACCACGCGACGGCCTTTATAGGCCTTCGCCAGGTTTTCCGCTATTAAGGTTGCCATAGTTATTAGTTACTCTTTTTCTGACCGTTAGACGGCGTGCCTTTGTCCTGCAGCTGCGACGGTACCAGCACGGTGGTGACCCGTTTGCCGGTGTTGCCATAGGCCTGCATTTTCTGCTCTTTCACCAGATAGGTGATGCGATCGCCTTTCACGTTGCTGTCCAGCTGCTCAAGGTAAGCGTTACCCGTCAGCTCAACGAAGTCCTTCGCCAGCTCGTAGTGCATCTTCTGCGCGTGGCCTTTGACCGGCTTGCCGTTGTCCTGCATCTGGTAGAAGGTCGCCGGGCTGCCGTAAGCATCCACGATGGTCTTATTGCTGTCGCCGCCGGGACGGGTCACCACCACTTTATCGGCGGTGATTTTGATCGAACCCTGGGTGACTATCACCTTACCGGTAAAGGTGGCGACGTTCCCCTGCATATCAAGGGCCTGGTTTTCAGAATCGACGTTAACCGGCTTGTCGGAGTCGCCCGTCAGCGCCAGGGCCGGCACGCTGGCCGCCAGCAGCAGCGCGGCTGTCAGTAACTTAAGGTTGTTTTGCATTTTGAATTTCATAAGAGGTTTTGACCTTTTCAATCAGCTCGGCGGTTTTCTTCCGTAAGTTTCCACGCATCTTCATACCGGTAGAGTTAAAGTTGCTGCCATAAAGCGTTACCCGATCGTCCGAGGTGATATCCTGGGTGACCAGATTCACCAGCGCATTATCGGTGGTGATGCGCTTAAGCTGCGCCTCCGGCGTCAGGCTGTTCACTTCGACGTTACCATACAGATACAGCAGGCGATCTTTGGTCAGTTTGGCTTTGTCAGCCCGTACCGACCAGGTCGCCACTTTGTTTTCGTCATAGGTAGTCATCACCGGCTTATCGAACCAGCTGACGGATTCTGCCGCAAAATAGGTGACTTTTTCTGAGTCGAGCCGGTAACTCAGGCTGCCCTCGGGGTTATACACCACCGTATGGGAATTATCGCTCAGATAGGTCGGTTCACCGTTATCCGCCGAGGCGTTGCGATCGGCATCGTCAGAATCGGTCAGATTCCAGCCGATCAGCACGATTGCCACCAGGGCCAGAAATAGCGTAATCCAGCGTCTTGTTTTACTCATACCGACTGCCCTTTGGCCTCATCAAACTTACCCTGCGCGATTAAGATCAGATCGCAGATTTCCCTCACGGCACCGCGCCCACCCGCAATCCGGGTGACATAGTCGGCACGCGGCAGCAGCACCGGATGCGCATCGGCGACGGTGACGCTCAGGCCCACCCGGGCCATGACCGGCCAGTCAATCAGGTCATCACCAATGTAAGCCACCTGGTCTGCCGTTAGGGCTAGTGTATCCAGAAGTTCGTGGAAGGCCACCAGCTTATCAGATTGCCCCTGGTAAAGATGAGTAATCCCCAGAGTCGCACAGCGATCTTCCAGCAGTTTTGCCTTGCGGCCGGTGATGATCGCCACCTCGACCTCAGAGGTCAGCAGGCAGCGGATACCGTAACCGTCACGCACGTTAAACGCCTTCAGCTCTTCACCCTGGTTGCCCTGGTAAATGATGCCGTCGGACATTACGCCATCTACGTCGCAAATCAATAACTTAATTTCCGTGGCCCGTGCCATCACTGACTGGCTGACCGGGCCGTAACAGGTCTCAACGGTTGCTGCCGGATTGCTCATGTTCAAAAATTTCCTTGTTAGACCACGCCGGCGCGCAGCATGTCATGCATATGGACCACGCCCAGCAGCAGATCGCCATCCGCGACCAGCACCGAGGTAATGTTTCTGTTTTGCATCAGGTTAAGCGCGTCCACCGCCAGGGTGTTCGCCCGCACGCGGATGCCGCCCGGCGTCATCACGCTGGCGATGCTGGCCTGCTGAATATCAATGCCCATATCGAACACCCGGCGCAGGTCACCGTCGGTAAAGATGCCTTCGATTTTCATCAGGTCGTTGCAGATGACCGTCATACCCATGTTTTTGCGCGTGATCTCCAGCAACGCATCGCGCAGCGAGGCATCGCGACTGACGTGCGGCATCTCGCTGCCGCTGTGCATAATATCATCAACGCGTAACAGCAGCTTGCGCCCCAGCGCGCCGCCGGGGTGCGACAGCGCGAAATCCTCTGCGGTAAAGCCGCGGGCTTTCAGCAGCGCCACGGCCAGCGCATCGCCCATCACCAGCGTCGCGGTGGTGCTGGTTGTCGGGGCCAGGCCCAGCGGGCAGGCTTCCTGAGGCACTTTAACACACAGATGAATCTCTGCCGCGCGGCCCATTGCGCTCTCGGGGCGGCTGGTCATGCAGATCAGCCGCACCCGCAGGCGTTTCAGTACCGGGATCAGCGCCAGAATTTCAGACGATTCACCGGAATTTGAGATCGCAATCACCACATCATTCGGGCTGACCATGCCGAGATCGCCGTGGCTGGCCTCGCCGGGATGGACGAAAAAGGCCGGCGTGCCGGTGCTGGCGAAGGTGGCTGCCATCTTCTTGCCGATGTGGCCGGATTTGCCCATCCCCATCACCACCACTTTACCGAGGCAGGCGGCGATCAGCTCGCAGGCACGGGTAAAGTCTTCATTGATATACTGATCAAGCTGTTCCAGCCCTTCACGTTCGATCCGCAAAACGTCCTTACCGGCCTGCTGAAAATCAAAGTCGGGATTCAGGGTGATATGCGCCATCGTTCTCAGTCCTTTTACCAGAGTGTCACTGAAGGTGAGGTGTAGAGCACCCCGACCCAGAGGATAAAGCCACACAGCAGCAGGCCGCCGGCCAGCCGGCCAATGCGCCGGCCGCGCAGCAGGCACAGCAGTGCAAACAGGGCGCTGACCGCCAGCATAACCCAGTAGTCACGGGCAAAAGCGTTGGCGTCGAACCCACCCGGGTACAGCAGTGCCGGAATGCCCAGCACAATCACCAGATTATAAATGTTAGACCCGATCAGGTTGCCTATGGCAATGTCATCTTCACCTTTCAGCGCGCCGGCTACCAGCGTGGCCAGTTCCGGCAGGCTGGTGCCGACGGAAATCAGGGTCAGACCAATCACCAGCTCGCTAACGCCAAAATAGTCGGCAATCACCGTGGCATTATCAATCACCATGCGGGTGGAGACCGGCAACAGGATCAGCGCCACCGCCAGCCACAGAAAGGCCACGGTGTTGCCAACGTCGTCCCGTGGCAGCTCTGCCACCTGTTCACGCGTCAGGGAGTCACTGTTATCCCGTTCGGCGCGGCGGGCAATTTTAATGGTAAAGGTCAGCCACAGTGCGGCGATGGCCACCAGCGCCAGGCCGTCATTGCGGCTAAGCTGATGGTCAAACAGCATCACGCCGCACACCAGGGTAACCAGCAGCATCAGCGGCAGCTCGCGGCGGAGCAGGTTGGATTGCAGGGTCAGCGGATGCAGCAGCGCCGCGCCGCCGAGGATCAACAGAATATTGGTGATGTTCGATCCCAGCGCAGTGCCGATGGCGATATCCATCTGACCGTGGCTGGCGGCGGAAAACGCGACGATCAGCTCGGGCAGTGAGGTGCCCATGCCGACCACCGTCATGCCGATGATCAGCGGCGGCATTCCCAGCGCGCGGCACAGGATCGCTGCACTAAACACCAGACGATCGGCTCCATAAACCAGTAAGACTAAACCGATAATCAATAGTGCTGTAGCTACGAGCATGAAGAGTCCTTTAAATCGGGTATAATCGTCGGTTGCCGTCTGCAGTGACGCTGGGTGGTATGAAATTTTTGTGGCAGTGATTTTGACGGTCTCAGGCCGAAAAGTAAAACGTATGCCTGCTTTCGCTAAGTGATTGCGGTAAGTTTCTGTAAAAGTGTCCCGTCCCGGAGGTAATACGTTACTATCGGGAATAAATTTATCGTCTGAATAACAAGGATTGAGGTAACTATGGGCCAGACGGCGACAAATCTGGTGGAGGTGCGGGGCGTCAGTTTTACCCGCGGCAGCCGGCCGATTTTCGATAACATCTCGCTTACGGTGCCGAAAGGCAAAGTCACCGCGATCATGGGCCCCTCCGGGATTGGTAAAACCACGCTGCTGCGCCTGATCGGCGGCCAGATTGCACCGGACAACGGTGAAATCTGGTTCAACGGCGATAATATTCCCACGCTATCCCGTTCCCGTCTGTACGCCGCCCGCAAAAAGATGAGCATGCTGTTTCAGTCCGGTGCGCTGTTCACCGACCTGAACGTGTTCGACAACGTGGCGTGGCCGCTGCGTGAGCACACTTCGCTGCCGCCGGCTCTGCTGCACAGCACGGTGATGATGAAGCTGGAAGCGGTGGGGCTGCGCGGTGCGGCAAAGCTGATGCCATCTGAGCTCTCCGGCGGCATGGCCCGGCGGGCCGCGCTGGCGCGCGCGATTGCGCTGGAGCCGGAGCTGATCATGTTTGATGAGCCTTTCGTCGGCCAGGACCCGATCACCATGGGGGTGCTGGTGAAGCTGATCGATGAACTCAATCACTCGCTGGGCGTCACCTGTATCGTGGTTTCACACGACGTGCCTGAGGTGCTGAGTATTGCGGACTATGCGTATATCATTGCTGACCAGCAGGTGATCGCCCACGGGGCGGCGGCCGAGCTGCAGGCGAATCAGGATGCGCGGGTACGGCAGTTTATCGACGGTAACGCTGACGGCCCGGTGCCGTTCCGCTTCCCCGCCGGGGATTACCTTCACGATTTAGTCGGCTCAGGGAGTTAACTAACTGATGTTGTTACGAGCGCTGGCGTCACTGGGGCGACGGGGGATTGCAACCTGTTCCTCCTTCGGGCGCGCCGGATTGATGTTGTTTCATGCCCTGGTGGGTATTCCTCGTTTTCGCCGACATGCTCCGCTGCTGATCAAACAGCTGTACAGCGTCGGTGTTCTGTCGCTGTTGATCATCGTGGTGTCCGGGCTGTTTATCGGCATGGTGCTGGGGCTGCAGGGCTACCTGATCCTGAAAACCTACAGTGCAGAGACCAGCCTTGGCATGATGGTGGCGCTGTCGCTGCTGCGCGAGCTGGGGCCGGTGGTCACCGCACTGCTGTTTGCCGGCCGGGCAGGCTCGGCGCTGACCGCTGAGATCGGCCTGATGAAGGCCACTGAACAGCTTTCCAGTATGGAAATGATGGCGGTTGACCCGCTGCGGCGCATTATCTCACCGCGCTTCTGGGCCGGGTTTATCAGTATGCCGCTGCTGTCGCTGATCTTCGTGGCGGTGGGCATTCTCGGCGGCGCGCTGGTGGGGGTGAGCTGGAAAGGTATCGATGCGGGCTTCTTCTGGTCGGCGATGCAGAGCGCGGTCGATCTGCGGCAGGATATTCTCAACTGCGTAATTAAAAGTGCCGTGTTTGCCATTACCGTCACCTGGATTGCGCTGTTCAACGGTTATGACGCCATTCCGACCTCCGAAGGGATTAGTCGGGCGACCACGCGTACCGTGGTACATGCCTCGCTGGCAGTGCTCGGTCTGGATTTTGTGCTTACGGCACTGATGTTTGGGAACTGATTCAATGCAAACGAAAAAAAGCGAAATTTGGGTAGGCGCCTTCTTACTGCTGGCGCTGGTGGCGGCGATCTTCCTCTGTCTGCGGGTGGCCGATCTGCGATCGCTCGGCAACGAGCCGACCTGGAAGCTCTACGCGACCTTCGACAACATCGGCGGCCTGAAAAACGGATCGCCGGTGCGCATCGGCGGGGTGGCGGTCGGCCGGGTGAGCGATATCACTCTCGATCCAAAAACCTATTCGCCGCGGGTCACGATGGATATTAATGAAAAATATAATAATATTCCGGATACCAGCTCGCTTGCGGTGCGCACCTCTGGCCTGCTGGGCGAGCAGTACCTGGCGCTGAACGTCGGTTTTGACGATCCGGAAATGGGGACGTCTATACTCAAAGACGGCAGTACCCTGCAGGACACCAAGTCTGCAATGGTACTGGAAGACCTGATTGGCCAGTTCCTCTACAAGAGCGGCAACGGCGAAGACAAGAAGACAACGTCGTCAGATGAGCCAGGTGCGGCAGCACCGGCTGCTCCGGCGGCGGCAACTACACCAGAAGAGGGCAAGTGATGTTTAAACGTTTACTGATGGTCGCGATGCTGATCGTTGCACCGGTGGCCGCGAATGCCGCCGTCGACCAGACCAACCCGTACAAGCTGATGAACGAAGCGGCGGAAAAAACCTTCACCCGGCTGAAGAACGAGCAGCCGAAGATCAGGAAGGATCCCAACTACCTGCGCCAGGTGGTCCGCCAGGAGCTGCTGCCTTACGTGCAGGTCAAATATGCCGGTGCTTTAGTGCTGGGCCGCTACTACAAAGAAGCTACCCCGGCGCAGCGTGAAGCCTACTTCGCCGCCTTTAGTGACTACCTGACCCAGGCCTATGGACAGGCGCTGGCGATGTACAACGGCCAGACCTATCAGATTGCTCCGGAGCAGCCGCTGGGTGATTCCACCATTATCGCCATCCGCGTGACCATTATCGATCCGAACGGTCGCCCACCGGTGCGCCTTGATTTCCAGTGGCGTAAGAACAGCCGCACGGGCGACTGGCAGGCGTTTGACATGATTGCTGAAGGGGTGAGCATGATCACCACCAAGCAGAACGAGTGGAGCGATATTCTGCGTACCCAGGGCGTTGACGGCCTGACCCAGCGCCTGAAATCCTACGCCAGCGAGCCGATCACTCTGGAACAGAAAAAGTAATGGCTGCTTCATTACGCTGGCAGGTCGAGGCGGGGGTGTTACGCCTTGCCGGTGAGTTAGATCGCGATACGCTGCTGCCGCTGTGGCAGCAGCGTGCCACGCTGATGCAGCAGGCTGAGTCGATCGACGTCTCCGGGCTGGATCGTGTGGATTCACCCGGCCTTGCGCTGCTGGTGCACCTGCACGAAACCGCGCGCCAGCAGGGGCGTGCGCCGCGCTTTATCGGCATAACCGATAAACTGGCTTCACTGATTACGCTCTACAATCTCCAGAAAATTATTGTGGAGAACGTCTGATCCCCGGCACGGCGGCTGCGTCCGCCGTGCTATATCGGAACCTGCTGAGTTCGCTGCCCTTTTTCCTCCTCTCTCTGCCCGCGACTTTACCTCTCCGCCCGCTGACGACGGCGTAATCTACCGGTATTGCTGTTTTTCCGCCGCGCGTGGCATTTATTGCTTGTTTAAGAGTCGGGCGGATTCCACTAATATGTGTGCCTGTTTATTATCTGGTGAGTTTGAAGGCATCATGGAAAATAGTGAAATTCAGTCCGTCCTGATGAGCGCGCTGCCGCTGCAGGAAGTCCACGTTACCGGTGATGGTAGCCATTTTCAGGTGATTGCCGTGGGCGAGCTGTTTGCTGAGTTAAGCCGCGTTAAAAAGCAACAGACGGTCTACGCTCCCCTGATGGCCTATATTGCGGATAACCGCATGCATGCGGTGTCCATCAAGACCTACACCCCTGAAGAGTGGGCACGTGACCGTAAGCTGAACGGTTTCTAAGCTGAACGGCACCGGCCTTGCCCGATGTGGCAAGGCTCTCGTCTTTTTCGTATGACAACAGAGAGCAGTTGCAATGGATAAATTTCGTGTACAGGGTCCGACCCGCCTGAGCGGTGAAGTCACCATTTCCGGGGCTAAAAATGCCGCGCTGCCGATCCTGTTCGCTGCTTTACTGGCCGAAGAGCCGGTAGAGATCCAGAATGTCCCGAAACTGAAGGACATCGATACCACCCTCAAGCTGCTTGGCCAGCTGGGCGTGAAGGCCGAGCGTAATGGTTCGGTGCATCTGGACGCCAGTCAGGTCAGCGTTTACTGCGCGCCTTACGATCTGGTCAAAACCATGCGTGCCTCGATCTGGGCGCTGGGCCCGCTGGTGGCACGTTTCGGCCAGGGGCAGGTTTCCCTGCCCGGCGGCTGTGCCATCGGCGCGCGTCCGGTTGACCTGCACATTACCGGCCTGGAACAGCTGGGTGCCGAGATCAGGCTGGAAGAAGGCTACGTTAAGGCATCGGTTGATGGCCGCCTGAAAGGCGCGCACATCGTGATGGATAAGGTCAGCGTTGGCGCAACCGTGACCATCATGAGCGCGGCGACGCTGGCCACCGGCACCACCATCATCGAGAATGCGGCACGCGAGCCGGAAATCGTCGATACCGCCAACTTCCTCAATACGCTGGGCGCAAAAATCAGCGGCGCGGGCAGCGATCGCATCACCATTGAGGGCGTTGAGCGCCTGGGCGGCGGCGTCTATCGCGTACTGCCTGACCGTATCGAAACCGGCACCTTCCTGGTCGCGGCGGCGATCTCCGGCGGCAAAGTGGTCTGTCGTGCGGCTCAGCCCGACACGCTGGATGCGGTGCTGGCGAAACTGCGTGAAGCCGGTGCTCAGATCGAACAGGGCGAAGACTGGATCAGTCTGGACATGCACGGCAAGCGTCCAAAGGCCGTTAACCTGCGTACCGCGCCGCACCCGGGCTTCCCGACCGATATGCAGGCGCAGTTCAGCCTGCTGAACCTGGTGGCTGAAGGCACCGGTGTGATCACCGAAACCATCTTTGAAAACCGCTTTATGCACGTGCCTGAACTGGTGCGCATGGGCGCACACGGTGAAATCGAGAGCAATACGCTGATTTGTCACGGTGTGGAGACGCTGTCCGGTGCTCAGGTGATGGCGACCGACCTGCGTGCATCCGCGAGCCTGGTGCTGGCCGGCTGTATTGCCGAAGGGACCACCATCGTCGATCGTATCTATCATATCGATCGTGGCTACGAACATATTGAAGACAAGCTGATTGCGTTGGGTGCCAACATCCAGCGTGTGAAAGGCGAAGAGTAAGCGCTCACGCGTAATAAAAATCAGGGTCGGTAAGCATTACCGGCCCTTTTTTTTACCGGCGGATCAGCTTTTTACGGTCAATCAGCTGATGCGTCTCCGGGTCATAGTAGCGGCTGGGCCAGATTTGCGCCGGGTGAACGGCTAACGCATCGGCGATCAGCCACTCGCCTTTCGGCCACGGGCGGCACAGCGCGTTCGCCAGGGTCGACGAACTCAGACCGGCCTGACGTGACTGGGCGGCCAGCGTAGTCCCCTTTTTACGTAATCCGGCAATAATATCGGCAGGATGCCAGTCCTGTTGCGAATGTTTCACGTGCATGTCCTCCTTGCGCACAGCAGAAATTAAGGTGTGAAGCACACGGCTTAGGGCATCAGCTTCGCTGGAAATGCGCGATCCTATGCGCCCCGAACCAGGGGATAACCGTCTGCTTCGGGTGATTTATAGCAAACTAATTCCAGTAAGTTCCAGCGTTATTCGATAAAATAATACGTTTTGAGCATTGCAACGCAAAAGCTCCGGTAACCATTGAGGATGTTGCAGTAATGCGTGGCGGAAGTCAGGGGAAAGGGTAGGGGAATTCTTATTAAAGTCAGTAATGGCGCGGCTTGCCACGCCATCGGTCAATCAGAAATCACGCTGTACTGACATATGCGCCAGCGCTTCCAGCGCGCTGCGCCATGGCGTTGCTGGCAGCACCTGCAGGGCGGTAATCGCCTTATCGGCTTCCTGTTCGGCGGCCTGGCGGGTCCACTCCAGTGAACCGTGCTGACGCATCGCTTCCAGAACGGGTTCCAGTAAGTGACGTCCGTTACCTTCTTCAATAGCAGAGCGGATCATACTGGCCTGCTCAGGCGTGCCGTTGCGCATGGCATGCAGCAGCGGCAGGGTTGGTTTGCCTTCGCTCAGGTCGTCACCGACGTTCTTACCGAGGGTTTTGCCATCGGCGCTGTAATCCAGCAGATCGTCGATCAGCTGGAAGGCGGTACCGATATAGCGGCCGTAATCCTGCAGCGCCTGCTCCTGTTCCGGCGTCGCACCGGCGAGGATGGCAGAAGACTGTGCGGCGGCTTCAAACAGGCGTGCGGTTTTGCTGTAAATCACCCGCATATAGCTCTCTTCGGTAATGTCCGGGTCGTTGCAGTTCATTAACTGCAGCACTTCCCCTTCGGCGATCACGTTCACCGCTTCTGACATCAGCGCCAGCACCCGCAGCGAGCCGAGGCTGGTCATCATCTGGAAGGCGCGCGTATAGATAAAGTCGCCTACCAGCACGCTGGCCGCATTGCCAAAGGCGGCGTTGGCGGTGGCTTTACCCCGGCGCATATCCGACTCGTCGACCACGTCGTCGTGTAACAGAGTGGCGGTATGAATAAATTCGATCAGTGCGGCCACGGTAATGTGCTGTTTACCGTCATAGTCGTTGATGGCGCGCGCGGCCAGAACGGCGATCATTGGGCGGATACGTTTCCCACCGCCGCTGATAATGTAATAGCCCAGCTGATTAATGAGGGATACGTCCGAGTTCAGCTGGTCGAGTATTGTCGCATTGACGTCCGCCATATCCGGCGCGGTGAGTTCGTTTATCTGTTCTAAGTTCATCAGTCTTTCAGCTATCGCTCGCTCAGATCGCTCATGAAAGGCGCTTTAACTCGTGCCCGTGGCGTGAAATGGTGGACAGATTGTACTTGAAAAACGCGGCGGTGAAACGCCCCCATTCGTATTGCCTTTTTTTTCTGCAATACAGCGTAACAGACACTTGTCTTTAGCCGGGAAGTTGCGTAGAATTCGCGCCCTATTGTGAATATTTATAGCGCTACCTGATAATCAAAAAAAGGTCAGTGCGAGAGCGGAGTTTATATGTACGCGGTTTTCCAAAGTGGTGGTAAACAACACCGAGTAAGCGAAGGTCAGACCGTTCGCCTGGAAAAGCTGGACATCGCAACCGGTGAAACTGTTGAGTTCGACCAGGTTCTGATGATTGCCAATGGCGAAGACGTTAAGATCGGCGCACCTTTAGTTTCAGGTGGCGTGATCAAGGCAGAAATCGTAGCTCACGGTCGTGGCGACAAGATCAAGATTGTTAAGTTCCGTCGTCGTAAGCATTACCGTAAGCAGCAGGGTCACCGTCAGTGGTTTACTGACGTGAAGATCACTGGCATCAGCGCTTAAGAGGAGATCTGACAAATGGCACACAAGAAAGCTGGTGGTTCGACCCGTAACGGTCGTGACTCCAATGCAAAACGTCTGGGCGTAAAACGTTTCGGCGGCGAATCAGTACTGGCTGGTAGCATCATCGTTCGTCAGCGTGGAACTAAGTTCCATGCCGGCACCAACGTTGGCTGCGGTCGTGACCACACCCTGTTTGCAACTGCAGACGGCAAGGTCAAATTCGAAGTGAAAGGCCCGAACAACCGTAAGTACATCAGCATCGTTGCTGAGTAAGGTTTTCGTGCCGCAGGGTGGTGCATAACCCCCTTAGCGACGAAAAGAGAAGCCCCGCACTAGACTGCGGGGCTTTTTACATTCTGCGAGGGACCCGGCAGATGTCAGGCATTAAACAGCAGGCCGGCATGGGCATTGCCTTAGCGCTGGTGACGGCCATGTGCTGGGGATCGTTACCCATCGCAATGAAGCAGGTGCTGACGGTGATGGATCCGTTCACCATCGTCTTCTTCCGCTTTTCTCTGGCAGCGGCAGGGCTGGGCATCATCCTGGCGCTGAAACGGCAGCTGCCCCCGGCAGATTTCTTTCGTCACCCGCGCTGGCTGGTTTACGTACTGATCGCCACCGGCGGGCTGCTGGGCAACTTTGTGTTGTTTGGCTCGTCGCTGCAGTATCTCAGCCCGACGGCGTCGCAGGTGATTGCCCAGCTGGCACCGCCGTGCATGATGGCCGCCAGCGTGCTGATCCTCAAAGAGAAAATGCGCGGCAGTCAGCTGATCGGTGCTGCCCTGTTGTTGTGCGGCATGCTGATGTTTTTTAACACCAGCCTGGTTGAGATTTTCACCCGCCTGACGACTTACACCTGGGGCGTGATCCTCGGGGTAAGCGCCGCGCTGGTGTGGGTCGTTTACGGCGTCACGCAAAAAATACTTTTGCGTCGGCTGGCCTCGCAGCAGATCCTGTTTTTGCTGTACACTTTATGTGCGGTGGCGCTGTTGCCTATGGCACGCGTCACGCTGCTCTGGCAGCTGAACGGCTGGCAGCTCTGTTGCCTGCTATTTTGTGCGCTGAATACCCTGGTAGGTTACGGTGCGCTGGCGGAAGCTTTTTCCCGCACGCAGGCGTCGCAGGTCAGCGCGATCGTTACGCTGACGCCGCTGTTTACCCTGCTGTTTTCAGAATTGTTATCGCTTGGCTGGCCCGACTTTTTTGCTGTACCGGTGCTGAATACCCTCGGGTTTATCGGGGCAATCGTCGTGGTGTCAGGCGCCATGTTTTCCGCAATTGGTCATCGCTTATGGCCACGGCGGAGCAATCCCGTTCCGGTGCCACCTGCATCGCGGCCGGGCGAATGAGTGACGGAGAAGTAAAATGAAGTTTGTAGATGAAGCGACGATCCTGGCAGTGGCGGGCGACGGCGGCAATGGCTGCGTCAGCTTCCGTCGTGAGAAATATATCCCGCGCGGCGGCCCTGACGGCGGCGACGGCGGCGACGGCGGCGACGTGTATATGCTGGCCGATGAGAACCTTAACACCCTGATCGACTACCGTTTTGAGAAGTCTTTCCGCGCAGAACGCGGCCAGAACGGCCAGAGCCGTGACTGTACCGGCAAGCGTGGCCAGGACATCATCATTAAGGTGCCGGTCGGTACGCGTATTATCGATCAGGGCACCGGTGAAACGCTGGGCGATATGACCCACCACACCCAGAAGCTGATGGTCGCTAAAGGCGGCTGGCACGGCCTCGGTAACAGCCGCTTCAAGTCCTCCGTAAACCGTGCGCCGCGTCAGAAGACCATGGGCACGCCGGGTGAAGCGCGTGATCTGCAGCTGGAGCTGATGCTGCTGGCCGACGTCGGCATGCTCGGCCTGCCGAACGCCGGTAAGTCGACCTTTATCCGCGCGGTCTCCGCCGCCAAGCCAAAAGTGGCCGATTACCCGTTCACCACTCTGGTGCCAAGCCTTGGCGTGGTGCGTATGGACCACGAGCAGAGCTTTGTGGTGGCGGATATTCCTGGCCTGATCGAGGGCGCTTCCGAAGGTGCTGGCCTGGGGATCCGTTTCCTTAAGCACCTGGAACGCTGCCGCGTGCTGCTGCACACCATCGACCTCGCGCCGATCGACGAGAGCGATCCGGTGGAGAATGCGAAAATCATCCTCGGCGAACTGGAAAAATACAGCGGCAAGCTGTTCCAGAAGCCACGCTGGCTGGTGTTCAACAAGGTTGACCTGCTTGATAAGGAAGAGGCGGAATCCCGTGCCAAAGCGATTGCCGACGCGCTGGGCTGGACCGAGAAATACTATCTGATTTCGGCGGCGAACCGCGAAGGCGTCACCGCGCTGTGCTGGGACGTGATGTCGTTTATCAACGCCAACCCGAAAGAAGAAGAGCTGAAAACCGCGCAGCCGGAGAAAGTCGAATTCATGTGGGACGACTATCACCGTGAGCAGCTGGAAGCCGCGCAGCCGGTGGTGGAAGAAGATGATGACTGGGATGACGACTGGGATGAAGAAGACGACGAAGGCGTCGAGATCATCTATCAGCGTTAATTCAGGCTGAAATCAAAAATGGGACGCGATAAGCGTCCCGTTTTTTTTGCCGCAGGCTCAGATTCAGCATCCTGCACTCCGCTTCAGGGCCGAAGCCTTCCGGCCTGTTGCGCATTACAGATCCAGCGCACCGGCCCGGTGCTGAACGGATGGCGCGATGGTGATGCAGCCTGTATCAGGCCCCCAGCGTCGCGCCGCCGTCCACCACGATATCCTGCATCACGATATGGCTGGCGTTATCCGAGGCGAGGAACAGGATCGTGCTGGCGATCTCCTCAGGCTGCGCGATTTTACCCAGCGGGATCCCCAGCTTGTACTGGTCCGGGTAGCCGGCGATCATCTGCTGTTCATCTTCCGGGCGGTGCCACAGGCTGCGCTGCATGGCGGTATCCGTCGAGCCCGGCGAAACGATATTGCAGCGCACGCCGAACGGTGCCATCTCCAGCGCCACCGTCATGCACAGGCTGCGCAGCGCGGCTTTGGAGGCACCATAGGCCGACATGCCGATACGTGGCGCATGCGCAGCGTTGGAGGCCACGGTGACAATCGCTCCGCCGCGCTGCTGGCGAAACAGCGGCAGCGTCTGCTGGAACAGGTTAAACGCGCCGCCGGCGTTAACCGCCATACAGGCCTGCCAGTCTTCCACCGCCAGCGTCTCGGTGCTGCCGGTGCGCAGGATGCCTGCCGCGTTGACCAGCACGTCGAGACGGGGGATATCGGCCAGCAGCCTCTCACAGACGTTTTTCACCTGCCCGGCATCGGCTACGTCGACGATGACCCGCTGAAACGGATAGTCGCTCTGTGAAAACTGACGGTCAAAACCGACCACCGAGGCGCCCGCCGCCACAAACGCCAGCGCCGTATGGTAGCCAATCCCCTGGCCTGCTCCGGTGACCCACACCTGTTTATCGCTAAAATCAAACTGGCAGGACATTATGCCGGCTCCCTCGACAGCAGCTGCCACCAGCCGTCAATGCTCGGGTCTTTCGCCAGCGCAACGAAATCGATATCGCTGTGTACCTGACGCCAGCGGGCGGCCAGCGACATAATGCGTACCGAGTCGAGGCCGTAATCCACCAGGTTCTCATCATCTTCCAGATCCCCTGCATCGTCATCCAGCAGCGGCAGCACCACGGCGCGCAGCTGCGCTTTCGAGCGCGGTACCGGCAGCAGCTCATCGGTCATCACTACTTTGCCGCTGCGGCCGGCGGTGTAGGTCAGCGCCATCAGATGCTCGTCGCGGCTGAAGTCGGCCAGCGCATCGGCGACCATAAACGGCTTGATGTTACGCATAAAGGCGTCGGTGGCGGTGGTCAGACAGCCGATATGGGCGTAGACGCCACAGATAATCAGCTGATCGCGGCCGGTTTCGTTAAGGATCGACTCCAGCGGCGAGCGGTGGAAAGCGCTGTAACGCCACTTCACCAGCACCTGGTCCTGCTCGTCCGGCGCCAGCGCGCTGACCACCCGCTGCTGATCGGGGTGCTTATTGAGGCCCGGCCCCCACATGTCGTTCAGCAGGGCGCGATCTTCTGCGCTCTGCTGGTTCGGCTGGGCGGTATAAAATACCGGAATGCCCTGCGCCTTGCAGTACTGGCGCAGCGCGGCGATATTCGCCACCACCTGCTCAACCAGCGGGCTGTTGTCACCCCAGAAGTTGAGGAAGTACTCCTGCATGTCGTGGATCAACAGCGCGGCGCGCGCGGGTTCAAACGGCCAGCTGACCTTGTTGGTCGGCAGTTCGGCTGCGGTTGGCAGCGCATAGGACTCGAGTTTTGGAATAGCCATGCTTTCTCCTGAAAAATTAATTGCCCTGCTGAGCAGCCAGCTGCTGGCGCAGCAGTTTCTTATCCACTTTGCCGACGGGGGTCAGCGGCAGCGAGTCGGTAAACTCGAAGCGGTCCGGCAGCTTGAATTCGGCGATGCCCAGCTCACGCAGATAGCGGCGCAGTACCACCGGCTTCAGCGCGCTTTTCGCCACAATAATCGCGCAGCTCTTCTCGCCCATCAGCGCGTCTTCTACCGACACCAGCGCGGCATGGATCACCTCCGGATGGCGCAGCAGCAGGTTTTCGATCTCCTCGGCGGCGATCTTCTCACCGCCGCGGTTGATCTGATCCTTTTCACGCCCCTGCACGGTGATATAGCCATCTTCGGCAATCGAAATCAGGTCGCCGGAGCAGTAAAAGCCATCGGCATCAAAGCTGGCGGCATTGTGCTCCGGGCTGTTGTAGTAGCCACGGAAGGTGTAGGGGCCGCGGGTCATCAGGCGGCCGGTGGTGCCGGCCGGCAGCGGGTTACCCTGCTCATCGGCCACCCACACCTCATCGTCCGGTGAAATCGGCCGGCCCTGGGTGGTCAGAATATGCTGCTCACTGTCATCCAGCCGGGTGTAGTTAACCAGCCCTTCCGCCATGCCAAACACCTGCTGCAGCTGACAGCCGATCTCGCTCTGAATACGCGAGGCCAGCGACTCACTGAGTCTGGCACCGCCGACCTGCAACAGCGTCAGTGAGGCCAGCGCGCGGTTGCTGCCAGACTCGGCAATCGCCTGCAGCCACAGGCTGACCGCGGGCGGCACCAGCGCGGCGACGTTGACCTGATGTTTCTCGATCAGGCCAAAACAGGCGCCCGGGCTGGGATCGCTGGCCAGCACCACGCAGCCACCGGCGTGGAACACACCGAGCGAGCCGGGTGAGCTCATCGCGTAGTTGTGGGCGGAGGGCAGGGCACACAGGTAGCGGGTATTATCGGTAAAGCGGCAAATCTGCACGCTGCCGCGCACGCTGTAGTCATAATCATTGTGGGTACGCGGGATCAGCTTTGGCGTGCCGGTACTGCCGCCGGAGAGCTGGAAGAACGCAACTTCATCCCCCGCCGACGGCGTGGCCACAAAGTCAGCGGCATCTTCATCCAGCATGCCGGCCAGCGACAGCGCGGCGTGGCTCTCATTATGCAGCGCCACCACCCGCAGCGACGGCAGCGACTGCCGCAGCTGCTGCATAAAAACATCATCACGGAACAGCGCGTGCTGACGATCGGCAATCAGCAGGGCAGGCTGCAGCAGCGTGGCGTAGGAGGTCAGCTCGGTACGCTGATGGCTGAACAGCGCGTTAACCGGGGCGACGCCCAGCTTATACAGTGCGAACAGCACCACGTAGAATTCGGCAATATTGCCCAGCTGCACCAGCGCGGTATCGCCGGTTTTCAGGCCTCGCCGCTGTAGCGCCGCCGCCAGCCGGTCCGATCGCTGCGCCAGATCGCGGTAGCTGAGCTGGCGTTCGCCGTCGATCACCGCAACGGCCGTGCTGTCGGCGCGGCGGTTCAGGATCTCGCTCAACGGCAGATCCAGCCAGTAGCCCTTCGCGCGGTAGCGCGCCGCCAGCGCGTCCGGCCAGCGTGAGTATGCAATGGTCATCGTTATCCTTAATTGAGGCCAAACGCCTGCAGCATGGTATTAAGTTTGACGCCGGTTTCGCGCCATTCGGATTCCGGGCTGGAGGCCGGCACGATGCCTGCGCCGGCAAACAACCGCACGCGGTTGCCGTTGACCTTGCCGCAGCGGATGGTCACCACCCACTCGCCGTTGCCCTGGTCATCACACCAGCCGACGATGCCGCCGAACAGGCCGCGGTTGAACGGCTCCAGCTCGGCGATCAGATCCCGCGCTTTATCGTGCGGGAAGCCGCTCAGCGCCGGGGTCGGGTGCAGCAGGCAGGCCAGCGACAGCGCGGTATCGGCCGCATCGCTCGGTTCCCCCTCAATCGGCGTGCCGAGGTGCCACAGCGTGGGCGTGGTCAGCAGCTGCGGCGTCGCCGGTAGCCCAAGGTAGGCGCTGCGCGGGTGCAGCACGTTACGCATGGCGTCGGTGACCAGCTGATGCTCATAGCGATCTTTACGGGAGTTCATCAGCGACTGCCCGGCCTGGCGATCCTTCTCGGGGCAGCTCTCACGCCGCGCCGAACCGGCCAGCGGATGGGTAAAGTAGCGGTTGCCCTCTTTTCGCAGCAGCAGCTCCGGGCTGGCCCCCAGCAGCGAGCCGCCTTCTGCCAGCGGCACGTGGAAGTTGTAGCTGGCCGGGTTCTGGCGCAGCACCCTGGACATCAGCTGGCCAACGTTGATCGGCTCACGGGTGGCGATCTCCATCAACCGTGACAGCACCACTTTGTCCAGCCGCGGCGAGCTGGTCGCCGCAACGGCCTCGCTGACCATCTGCATAAACACGGCCTGCTCAGGTAGCGCGGTACGACGGGTGACTTCCGGCAATGCCGCCTGCGCCGCTGGCAGCCGTTGCTGGAACGCCTGGCGGTCGAAGAACTGTACGGATTCAGGAATAAACAGCGCAGAGGGCTGGCGGGTATCGAAGGGAATGGCGCCGACCAGCACCGGCCTGGCGATTCCCTGGCGTTTTGCCTGCAGGAACTGGTGTGACACGGTCTGCTGGAACTCACCATCGAGCGCGTCTCCCCCGGCAGCCGGGGCGTCGAGGGTGGTGAAACAGCCCTGGGTTGCCAGACTCTTCCAGGGGGAGGTAAAGAAGAAGCCGCTGGCGGCCGCTTCTGTGGCGAAACGAAGCGTACTTTCTGAGGTTAACGATTCCATTCTGCATCCTTAATAAATGATAAACGAAGTAAGAACTATTATCATTTGCTTTCAGGTCGAGTAAATTACGTTGAACATCAGAGCATGTCAATGAAGCTAAATTAATTTAATCTGCTTCAAATCATTTTGGTTGAAAGGGGTTTAAGCAACTTTATTATGATTTATAGGGGCTTATTGCAGGGAGGGTAAAATAATCCGAAAGTTGATGCGTAAGGGGAGTTGATGTATTGGCTTAAGTTTGTTGGGGGAATCGGACCGCCGGTTACCGCCTCATGAGAGGGCAGTAACCGGCGTGGATGCAGGATTAGTTGTTACGGTAAACGTCCTTGTACAGACGGCTTTCGAAACGCACCAGCGGGATACGACGCTGGCGCTGATCCTCCGGTGGCACCGCATAGCCGGACAGGAACTGCACAAAGGCTACCCGCTGGCCGCTGGCGGTGGTCATAAAGCCGGCCAGGTTGTAGACGCCCTGCAGCGAGCCGGTTTTGGCCGACACCTTGCCATCGACGCCCGCCTCATGCAGGCCACCGCGGTAGCGCAGGGTGCCGTCATAGCCCGCCAGCGGCAGCATGGCGATGATATTCAGCTGCTGATCGTTCTGCGCGATGTACTGCAGCACCTGCATCATGGTCGCCGGTGAGATCAGATCGTGGCGCGACAGCCCAGAGCCATCCACCTGGATACTGTTGCCCATATCGATCCCGGCCTTCTGCCGCAGGATCTGGCGTACCGCATCCGATCCCGCCCGCCAGGTGCCCGGCACGCCGAAACGTTCATGGCCGATGGTGCGGAATACGGTATCGGCGATCATGTTGTCTGACTTTTTCAGCATGATCTTCAGCAGCGCGCTGAGCGGCGCGGACTGAGTCTCCGCCAGCACCGTGGCCGGTGGTGTCACCTGCGTCTGGCGCAGCAGGCTGCCGCTGTAGTCTATTCCCGCGCTTTTCAGCTCGGCTTTCAGGATTGCCCCGGCGTAGCTGGCCCCGTCCTGGATGGCAAAGGCCAGCGGTAGCGGTTCCGCACGCTGGGTCAGGCAGCCGGTCAGCGTGAAGCGGCTCAGCTCGCCCGGCACCACGTCCAGCTCGCAGTACTGGGCGTCCGGTGACCCCTTCGCCAGCGTGCGCACTTCGCTGAACATGGTCACCGGGTACCAGGACGCTACGCGGATAAAGGCTTTGTCACCGGCTTTAGGCGCGCTGTAGAGCGAGACGGAGAAACAGTTACGGTCAACGATCGCCGCACCCGGCGGGGCGCTGAAGCACTGGGTCATGTCATTCCATGGCCAGCCGGGGGCCTTATCATGGCTGGCAAACACCGAGGTATCGATGACCAGGTTGCCGGCAATATGTTCCACGCCCTGTTTTCTCAGGCTGGCCACCATATTGCGCAGATCCTGGCGCGTTAGCGTCGGATCGCCGCCAAATCGCGCCACCAGGTCGCCGTTCAGCGTGTTGCCGCTGACGCTGCCTTTGCTCTCCAGCTGGGTATGGAAACGGTAATCCGGCCCCAGCTGCAGCATCGCGGCCAGGGCGGTAATCACCTTCATGGTACTGGCCGGCAGCGCCATCTGCTGGCTGTGATACTCAACGGAGGGGGCAGAGGCACCGATCTTCTGTACCATCAGCGCCAGATTCGCGCCGTCAGGTAAATACTGGGTGTAATCTTCGACGGGGGCCGCCTGCGCCTGCAGCGCCATTGCGCAGGCCAGGCTGGTAACAATTCGTGGAAATCGCATAATCTCGCGGTAACAGACGGATGATGGTGTCATACTACGGTGCATCGTGGTGGAAAGTAAACGATGACCCCCAGGGAACTCTGGGGTAAAATACGTATCAAATTGCAAAATCAATCCTGCCCTGGGGCGACCCCGGGCCGGGTTTCTTTTCGTTTTTAAAACAGTAGCAAGCGCCGCAGAACGCCATTTCTGCATACCATCCGTCAGGACGACGACATTTGCACAGGACAGATTTTACGAGGTATTGAGATGAATCAGATTCCGATGACGTTAAAGGGCGCGGAAAAACTGCGCGAAGAGCTGGACGAGCTGAAAACGGTTAAGCGACCGCGCATTATTGCCTCGATTGCGGAAGCACGCGAGCACGGCGACCTGAAAGAGAACGCGGAATACCACGCTGCCCGCGAAGAGCAGGGCTTTTGTGAAGGCCGTATCCAGGAGATTGAAGCCAAGCTCTCCAACTCACAGGTGATCGACGTCACCAAAATGGCCAGCAACGCCAACGGTCGGGTAATCTTCGGTGCTACCGTTACCGTCTTCAACGTGGATACGGATGAAGAGTCTACCTACCGCATCGTGGGTGATGATGAAGCGGACTTTAAGCAGAATCTGATCTCGGTAAACTCGCCAATGGCGCGCGGACTGATCGGCAAGGTGGTTGATGACGTGGCGGTGATCAAAACCCCCGGCGGCGACAAAGAATTCGAGATCCTCAAGGTCGAGTACCTCTGATTTTCTGCTACCTTCATTGAAGGTGTGGGTTTTGTAAAGATAAGAAAAAGGCCGCACCGCGGCCTTTAATCAGACTCAGGAGCGTGGCACTTTCTCCAGACCTGAACGCTGAGTTGCGTGAGGCAGCGATGAGCTGCCTCTGGTCCTCAGCGAGGAATGGTGATTTTGCGTTCCTTCGTTGGACGGTACAGCACCAGCGTCTTGCCGATCACCTGCACGTTAACTGCACGGGTTTCACGCACGATCGCATCAACGACCAGGGCTTTGGTCTCACGGTCTTCCGTGGCGATCTTCACCTTGATCAGTTCATGGTGTTCAAGTGCATGTTCGATTTCGGCCAACACGCCTTCGGTCAAACCATTGTTGCCCAGCATGACAACGGGCTTCAGGGGATGGGCCAGACCTTTCAGGTGCTGTTTTTGTTTGGTACTCAGATTCATCGTATTTTTTACTTACATTGGGATTGAAAACGGGTCATTCTACCGCCATATCCGGTGTATCACCAAATCGGTAGCGTCGATTTGCGCGGTTTATTTATCGCGAACAATGAATCATAGTTGGAAATTGTATGACTGGTAAAAAGCGTTCGGCCAGTTCCAGCCGCTGGCTGCAGGAACACTTTAGCGATAAATACGTGCTTCAGGCACAGAAAAAAGGGCTGCGTTCGCGCGCCTGGTTTAAACTCGATGAAATACAGCAGGGCGATAAGCTGTTCAGACCTGGGATGACCGTGGTTGACCTTGGTGCTGCCCCTGGCGGCTGGTCACAGTACGTGGTGACCCAGATCGGCGCCAAAGGTCGGGTCATCGCCTGCGATATTCTGCCGATGGACCCTATCGTTGGTGTTGACTTCCTGCAGGGCGATTTTCGCGATGAGCAGGTGCTGAAAACGCTGTTGGATCGGGTGGGTGAAACCCAGGTTCAGGTAGTCATGTCCGACATGGCCCCGAACATGACCGGTACGCCGGCTGTGGATATCCCTCGATCGATGTATTTATGTGAGCTGGCTCTGGAGATGTGCCGTGATGTTCTGGCACCCGGCGGTAGTTTTTTAGTGAAGGTGTTTCAGGGAGATGGTTTTGAAGAATACCTTAAGCAAATTCGCTCCCTGTTTACGAAAGTAAAAATTCGTAAACCGGACGCTTCGCGTTCTCGTTCGCGTGAAGTGTACATTGTAGCGACAGGGCGCAAACTGTAACTACCATAACTGGGGTCATATCGATGCCAGCTGTGCAGGAACTTTAGTCCCCTACGCTGTCTGTTAACACAGTTGTAATAAGAGGTTAATCCCTTGAGTGACATGGCGAAAAACCTGATTCTCTGGTTAGTCATCGCAGTCGTGCTGATGTCTGTATTCCAGAGCTTTGGGCCCAGCGAGTCGAGTGGCCGAAAGGTTGATTACTCAACCTTCCTGTCGGAAGTGAACCAGGATCAGGTCCGCGAGGCACGTATTAACGGGCGTGAGATTAACGTAACCAAAAAAGACAGTAACCGATACACCACTTACATTCCGGTCAACGATCCCAAGTTACTCGATAACCTGTTGACCAAAAATGTGAAAGTTGTGGGTGAACCACCGGAAGAGCCGAGCCTGCTGGCCACTATCTTCATCTCCTGGTTCCCGATGCTGTTGTTAATCGGCGTATGGATCTTCTTTATGCGTCAGATGCAGGGCGGCGGCGGTAAGGGCGCGATGTCCTTCGGCAAGAGCAAGGCCCGTATGCTGACGGAAGACCAGATTAAAACCACTTTTGCTGACGTGGCCGGTTGTGACGAAGCAAAAGAGGAAGTGGGCGAGCTGGTGGAATACCTGCGTGAGCCAAGCCGCTTCCAGAAGCTGGGCGGTAAGATTCCAAAAGGCGTGCTGATGGTCGGTCCTCCGGGTACCGGTAAAACCTTGCTGGCAAAAGCGATTGCCGGTGAAGCCAAAGTGCCGTTCTTTACCATCTCCGGTTCTGACTTTGTTGAAATGTTTGTCGGTGTGGGTGCTTCCCGCGTCCGCGACATGTTTGAACAGGCGAAGAAAGCCGCGCCGTGCATCATCTTCATCGATGAAATCGATGCGGTGGGCCGTCAGCGTGGTGCCGGTTTAGGCGGTGGTCACGACGAACGTGAGCAGACCCTGAACCAGATGCTGGTTGAGATGGATGGCTTCGAAGGCAATGAAGGCATCATCGTGATTGCGGCAACTAACCGTCCTGACGTACTCGATCCTGCGCTGCTGCGTCCGGGCCGTTTTGACCGTCAGGTGGTGGTTGGCCTGCCAGACGTGCGTGGCCGTGAGCAGATCCTGAAAGTGCATATGCGCCGCGTACCGCTGGCGACCGATATGAACCCGTCAGTGATTGCCCGTGGTACCCCTGGTTTCTCCGGTGCCGATCTGGCTAACCTGGTCAACGAAGCGGCGCTGTTCGCTGCCCGCGGCAACAAGCGCGTGGTGTCGATGGTCGAGTTTGAAAAAGCCAAAGACAAAATCATGATGGGTGCTGAACGTCGCTCCATGGTGATGACCGAAGCGCAGAAAGAGTCCACGGCTTATCACGAAGCGGGTCACGCTATCGTCGGTACGCTGGTGCCGGGCTACGATCCGGTGCACAAAGTGACGATTATCCCGCGCGGCCGTGCGCTGGGTGTGGCGTTCTTCTTACCGGTTGGTGATGAGATCAGCGCTAACCGTCAGAAGCTGGAAAGCCGCATCTCCGTGGCCTACGGTGGGCGTCTGGCCGAAGAGATTATCTACGGCGTTGACTATGTCTCTACCGGTGCGTCTTCTGATATCAAGATGGCCACCAGCGTAGCGCGTAACATGGTGACGCAGTGGGGCTTCTCTGAGAAGCTGGGTCCGTTGCTGTATGCAGAAGAAGAGGGTGAAGTGTTCCTCGGCCGTTCCGTGGCGAAAGCCAAGCATATGTCCGATGAAACGGCGCGCATCATCGATCAGGAAGTGAAAAAACTGATTGATACCAACTATGAGCGTGCCCGCCGCATTCTGCATGAGAACATGGATATCCTGCACTCGATGAAAGATGCGCTGATGAAGTATGAAACCATCGACGCACCGCAGATCAGCGACCTGATGGCGCGCCGCGAAGTGCGCCCGCCGGCCGGCTGGGATGAAGCGACCAAAGCGGCTGCAGACAGCAACCAGGCCCCGCGCCCGGCTGACGATCCGCAGACCCCAGGTTCAGACAAAATCATGTAACAGCAGCCTGGCGGAAATGACATATTCCGTCAGGATTGCCGTCTGTGACCTGCTATAATCCACAACCCCGGCCACGTCCGGGGTTTTTTTATGCCCTTTTCGGAGACCCTTTGTTATGAAGCTGTACGCCAGAGATGCTGTGCTCGACCTTTCACATCCGCATGTGATGGGGATCCTGAACGTCACCCCTGATTCCTTCTCCGACGGCGGCAAACATAACGAACTGATTCAGGCCCTGACCCACGCTAATGAGATGATCAACGCCGGCGCGACGCTGATTGATGTCGGCGGCGAATCCACCCGGCCGGGGGCGGCGGAGGTCAGCGTGCAGGAAGAGCTGGATCGGGTGATCCCGGTGGTCGAGGCGATTGCCCAGCGCTTTGAGGTGTGGGTCTCGGTGGATACCTCCAAAGCCGAGGTGATCCGCGAAGCGGCGCGCGCCGGCGCGCACCTGATAAACGACATCCGCTCGTTGCAGGAGCCTGGAGCGCTGCAGGCGGCGGCGGAAAGCGGCCTGCCGGTATGCCTGATGCATATGCAGGGCGAGCCGACCACCATGCAGCAGTCTCCGCACTATCAGGACGTATTGCGCGACGTCGACGACTTTTTTGTCCGGCACATTGCCCGCTGTGAAGCAGCCGGGATCAAAAAAACGCAGTTGCTGCTCGACCCGGGTTTCGGTTTCGGTAAAAATCTCCAGCACAATTATCAGCTGCTGGCCCATCTGGCCGACTATCACCACTTTGGCCTGCCGCTGCTGGTCGGGATGTCGCGCAAAAGCATGATTGGCCAGCTGCTTAACGTTGGCCCGTCGCAACGCCTGACCGGCAGCCTGGCCTGTGCGGTAATCGCCGCCATGCAGGGGGCACAGATCCTGCGCGTTCACGATGTTAAAGAAACCGTCGAGGCGATGCGCGTCGTCGAGGCCACCCAGTCAGCACGCTAACGAAAAGATGAAGGGACTATGAGCAACCGTAAATATTTTGGTACCGATGGCATTCGCGGCAAAGTAGGCGAAACTCCGATTACGCCTGATTTCGTGCTGAAGCTGGGCTGGGCGGCCGGTAAGGTGCTGGCCAGCCACGGCTCGAAGAAAGTGATCATCGGTAAAGACACGCGCATCTCCGGCTATATGCTGGAGTCGGCGCTGGAAGCGGGGCTGGCCGCAGCCGGCCTGTCTGCAGCCTTCACCGGCCCGATGCCGACCCCGGCGGTCGCCTACCTGACCCGCACCTTCCGCGCCGAGGCGGGCATCGTCATCTCCGCGTCTCACAACCCGTTTGACGACAACGGCATTAAGTTTTTCTCCACCGAAGGCACCAAGCTGCCGGACGACGTCGAAGCGGCGATTGAGGCGGAGATGGAAAAACCGATCACCTGCGTGGAGTCGGCTCAGCTGGGCCGCGCCAGCCGTATCGTTGACGCTGCCGGGCGCTACATTGAGTTTTGCAAAGGCACCTTCCCAAGTGAGCTGAGCCTGAACGGCATGAAAATCGTCGTCGACTGCGCCAACGGCGCCACCTATCACATCGCGCCGAACGTGCTGCGCGAGTTGGGTGCCACGGTGATCGCCATCGGCGTTCAGCCGGACGGTATGAACATCAACAAAGAGTGTGGAGCCACCGACCTGCGCCTGTTGCAGGAGCGCGTCCTGGCTGAGAAAGCCGACGTCGGGCTGGCCTATGACGGCGACGGTGACCGCATCATGATGGTCGACCATCTCGGCCACAAGGTTGACGGCGACCAGATCCTCTACCTGATCGCCCGTGAGGCGCTGCGCCAGGGCCAGCTGCGCGGCGGCGTGGTCGGCACGCTGATGAGTAATATGGGCCTGGAGCTGGCGCTGAAGCAGCTGGGTATTCCGTTTGCCCGCGCTAAGGTTGGCGACCGCTACGTGCTGGAGAAGCTGCAGGAAAAAGGCTGGCGGCTGGGTGCCGAGAACTCCGGCCACGTGATCCTGCTGGATAAAACCACCACCGGTGACGGCATTGTGGCCGGCCTGCAGGTGCTGACGGCGATGGTGCGTAACCATATGAGCCTGCACGACCTGTGCAGCGGCATGAAGCTGCTGCCACAGATCCTGGTCAACGTGCGCTTCAGCGGCGAGCATGACCCGCTGGAAGATGCGCAGGTGAAAGCGGTGACCGCCGAGGTGGAAGCCGAGCTGAAAGGGCGGGGCCGCGTGCTGCTGCGCAAGTCTGGTACCGAGCCGCTGATTCGGGTGATGGTGGAAGGCGAAGACGAAGCGCAGGTTAACGCGCTGGCGCATCGAATTGCGGATGCGGTGAAGGCGGTATAACCGCGCGTTTTTTCGGCGGAAATGCCTGTTTTGCCGTTTTTTTCTGCAATCAGTTCACGTGTGTAAAATTGCCCTTGCGCGCAAGGGCACCTTTGGTTAGTATTCACACCCGCTTCTGATGGGTAGCGAACAGGCTATCACTCTGACTGGTTTGAAGCTTTTGATGTGCGTTTAACGCGCAAGGAACAAGGTTGATTATGTACGAAGCTCTTTTAGTAGTTTTCCTTATTGTGGCAATCGGCCTGGTGGGTCTGATCATGTTGCAGCAAGGTAAAGGCGCTGATATGGGAGCATCATTCGGTGCAGGCGCTTCCGGCACACTGTTTGGTTCTAACGGTTCAGGCAACTTTATGACCCGTATGACCGCAGTTCTGGCGACCCTGTTCTTCATTATCAGCCTGATCCTGGGTAACCTGAACAGCAACAAAACGCAGAAAGGAAGCGAGTGGGAAAATCTGACAGCACCAGCTCAGTCTCAACAGACTCAGCCTGCTAAACCGGCAACGGGCAGTGACATCCCGCAGTAAGCAGTACGCAGTTCTCAGTAAAATTTCGACGCGATAGAAACAAAAAAATCGCAACTTTAGTGCCGTGGTGGTGGAATTGGTAGACACGCTACCTTGAGGTGGTAGTGCCCGCATGGGCTTACGGGTTCAAGTCCCGTCCTCGGTACCAAATCTCAGTTTTGCTTGCTATATATGCAAGTTTTGCGTAGTATTCGGACGCGGGGTGGAGCAGCCTGGTAGCTCGTCGGGCTCATAACCCGAAGGTCGTCGGTTCAAATCCGGCCCCCGCAACCACTTTCCCTTAGAGTTCTTTTTCAAATATTCTGTATGCAGGCAAACAACGTTGTTTACAGCGATTTTGAAAAAAATTCTTTTGGATCGTGCCGTATCACCGCTGGTGATACACAGGGTCCAGTCACTTAAAGCCCCGAATTTTCGGGGTTTTTTGTTATTACGAATCAGCATCACTGGGCTATTAAGCCCTTTTTTTATGTCTTGGGGGTGGCCTTGTCCACATTAGAGCAAAAATTAACAGAGCTAATTTCAGCACCGGTAGAAGCGCTTGGCTACGAACTGGTCGGTATTGAGTTTGTCCGCGCCCGCACATCCACCCTGCGCATCTATATTGATAGTGAAGACGGCATCAATGTTGATGATTGCGCTGATGTGAGCCATCAGGTGAGTGCGGTATTCGATGTCGAAGACCCGATTACCGTGCCATATAACCTTGAAGTCTCTTCACCTGGCCTTGACCGCCCGATGTTTACCGCTGAACATTATGACCGTTTTACGGGCGAAGAAGTGAGCCTGGTGCTGCGTATGGCGGTACAGAACCGTCGCAAATGGCAGGGAATCATTAAATCTGTCGATGGGGAGATGATCACGGTGACCGTTGAGGGTCGTGACGAAGTGTTCGCGCTGAGTAATATCCAGAAGGCGAACCTGGTTCCCCACTTTTAAAAGTCCGGATTGAGGCATACCAGGATGAACAAAGAAATCTTAGCTGTTGTAGAAGCGGTCTCCAATGAGAAGTCCCTCCCACGCGAGAAGATTTTCGAAGCGCTGGAGAGCGCGCTGTCTACAGCCACCAAGAAAAAATACGAGCAGGAAATTGACGTTCGCGTCACCATCGATCGCAAAAGTGGCGACTTCGATACCTTCCGCCGTTGGTTAGTCGTAGAAGAAGTTACTCAGCCGACCCGTGAAATCACGCTGGAAGCGGCACGTTACGAAGACGAAGCGTTCAACCCGGGCGACTTCGTTGAAGACCAGATTGAATCTGTCACCTTCGACCGTATCACCACCCAGACTGCAAAACAGGTTATCGTGCAGAAAGTCCGCGAAGCGGAACGTGCGATGGTGATCGATCAGTTCCACGATCAGCAGGGTGAGATCATCACCGGCGTGGTGAAGAAAGTTAACCGCGACAACATTTCACTGGAAGTGCGCCCGTTAGACGGCTCTAACACCAGTGCGGAAGCGGTGATCATTCGTGAAGACATGCTGCCGCGCGAAAACTTCCGTCCGGGTGACCGTATCCGCGGCGTGCTGTATGACGTGCGTCCTGAAGCACGCGGTGCGCAGCTGTTCGTCAGCCGTTCCAAGCCGGAAATGCTGATTGAGCTGTTCCGCATTGAAGTGCCGGAAATCGGCGAAGAAGTGATTGAAATTAAAGCCGCCGCGCGCGACCCTGGCTCCCGTGCCAAGATCGCCGTAAAAACCAACGACAAGCGTATCGATCCGGTCGGCGCCTGCGTGGGTATGCGTGGTGCGCGTGTTCAGGCGGTATCCAGCGAGCTGGGTGGCGAGCGCATTGACATCGTACTGTGGGATGATAATCCGGCGCAGTTCGTGATCAACGCCATGGCCCCGGCGGATGTCGCCTCTATCGTGGTGGATGAAGATAATCACACCATGGATATCGCCGTTGAAGCCGGAAACCTGGCTCAGGCGATTGGCCGTAATGGCCAAAACGTGCGTCTGGCTTCACAGCTGAGTGGCTGGGAGCTGAACGTGATGACGGTCGACGACCTGCAGGCCAAACACCAGGCCGAGGCTCATGCTGCCATCGACGTCTTTACCAAACACCTCGATATCGATGAAGACTTTGCTACCGTACTGGTAGAAGAAGGCTTCTCCTCGCTGGAAGAGCTGGCCTACGTGCCAATCAACGAGCTGCTGGAGATCGACGGTCTGGATGAAGACACCGTTGAAGCGCTGCGCGACCGGGCTAAAAACGCGTTGACCACTTTGGCTCTGGCTAAAGAAGAGAGCCTCGGCGATAACCAGCCGGCAGAAGATTTACTGGCGCTGGAAGGTTTGGATCGTGAGCTGGCCTTCAGACTGGCCGCTAAAGGCGTTTGCACGCTGGAAGATCTTGCCGAGCAGGGTGTTGACGACCTGACAGATATTGATGGCCTGAACGATGAACGGGCGGGTGCGCTGATTATGGCTGCACGTAATATCTGCTGGTTCGGCGACAACGCGTAATAAACGAGCAGGAAGGAACAGCATGACGACAGATGTAACCGTAAAATCACTGGCCGCAGAGATTCAGACCTCCGTTGATCGCCTGGTACAGCAGTTTGCTGATGCAGGGATTAACAAGTCTGAAACTGACTCTGTTACCCAGCAGGAAAAAGAGACATTACTTAATCATCTGCATCGCGAACACGGTGGCGGATCTGATAAACTGACTCTGCAGCGTAAAACACGCAGCACCCTGAACATCCCCGTCACCGGTGGCAAAAGCAAGTCGGTGCAAATCGAAGTCCGCAAAAAGCGCACCTATGTAACAGGCTCGCAGGCTGAAGCTGAACAGGCAGAAGCTGAGGCTCAGGCGCAGCGTGAAGCGGAAGAACTGGCTCGTCGCGAGGCTGAAGAAAAAGCCCAGCGCGAAGCTCAAGAGAAAGCGAAGCGTGAAGCCGAGGAGCAGGCCAAGCGTGAGGCAGCTGATAAAGCCAAACGTGAAGCAGCGGAAAGAGATAAAGTGAGCAATCAACATACCGACGATATGACCCGGGCTTCGCAGTCCGACAAAGCCCGCCGTGAAGCGGAAGCCGCAGAACTGAAGCGTAAAGCTGAAGAAGAAGCGCGCCGCAAGATTGAAGAAGACGCGAAGCGCGTCGCAGAAGAAGCACGTAAAATGGCAGAAGAGAAAGGCGAAGAGTGGACCCAGGCGAAAGAGGTTGAAGACACCTCTGACTACCACGTGACCACTTCAACTCACGCCCGTGCCGCCGAAGATGAAAACGATGCGCAGGTTGAAGGCGATCGCCGCAGCCGCACCGTTGCACGTCCGGCTAAAGCTCCGGTGCGTAAGAAAGGCAACAAGCATTCTGAAGCGAAAACTGACCGTGAAGAAGCGCGTGCGCAGGTTCGCGGCGGTAAAGGTGGCAAGCGTAAGCCAAGCACCCTGCAGCAGGGCTTCAACAAGCCAGCGCAGGCTGTTAACCGTGACGTCATCATCGGCGAAACCGTAACCGTAGCTGAACTGGCCAATAAAATGGCGGTAAAAGGCTCCCAGGTTATCAAAGCGATGATGAAGATGGGCGCCATGGCGACCATCAACCAGGTTATCGATCAGGAAACTGCTCAGCTGGTCGCGGAAGAGATGGGTCACAAAGTGACGCTGCGCCGCGAGAACGAGCTGGAAGAAGCGGTAATGAGCGATCGTGATGTCGATGCTGACCACGAATCCCGTGCGCCAGTCGTGACCATCATGGGCCACGTTGACCACGGTAAAACCTCACTGCTGGACTACATCCGTTCCACTAAAGTCGCCTCTGGCGAAGCGGGCGGCATTACTCAGCACATCGGTGCATACCACGTCGAAACCGACAACGGTATGATCACCTTCCTCGACACCCCAGGCCACGCCGCGTTCACCTCTATGCGTGCTCGTGGTGCTCAGGCGACGGATATCGTTATCCTGGTGGTGGCGGCCGACGATGGCGTGATGCCACAGACTATCGAAGCGATCCAGCACGCCAAAGCGGCCAAAGTGCCGGTTGTGGTTGCGGTGAACAAAGTCGATAAGCCTGATTCCGATCCGGATCGTGTTAAAAACGAACTGACTCAGTACGGTATCATCCCGGAAGAGTGGGGCGGCGAGAACATGTTCGTCAACGTCTCGGCGAAAGTCGGTACCGGTATTGACGACCTGTTGAACGTAATCCTGCTGCAGGCGGAAGTTCTGGAGCTGAGCGCGGTACGTCAGGGTATGGCAAGCGGCGTGGTGATCGAGTCCTTCCTGGATAAAGGTCGTGGCCCGGTGGCTACCGTGCTGGTACGTGAAGGTACGCTGAATAAAGGCGATATCGTGCTGTGTGGCTTCGAATACGGCCGCGTGCGTGCGATGCGTGATGAACTGGGTCGTGAAGTTATGACCGCCGGTCCATCTATCCCGGTTGAGATCCTTGGCCTGTCCGGCGTGCCGGCAGCGGGTGATGAAGCAACCGTGGTGCGTGACGAGAAGAAAGCGCGTGAAGTGGCGCTGTATCGTCAGGGCAAATTCCGTGAAGTTAAGCTGGCGCGTCAGCAGAAATCCAAGCTGGAAAACATGTTTGCGAACATGACCGAAGGCGAAGTATCTGAACTGAACATCGTGCTGAAAGCGGACGTTCAGGGTTCTGTCGAAGCGATCTCCGACTCACTGCTGAAGCTGTCTACTGATGAAGTGAAAGTGAAAATCATCGGTTCCGGCGTCGGTGGGATCACCGAAACGGATGCCACGCTGGCTGCCGCGTCTAACGCGATCCTGGTGGGCTTCAACGTCCGTGCTGATGCCTCTGCGCGTCGCGTCATCGATTCAGAAAGCCTGGATCTGCGTTACTACTCCGTTATCTATAATCTGATCGACGAAGTGAAAGCGGCGATGAGCGGTATGCTGGCACCAGAGTACAAACAGCAGATTATCGGTCTGGCTGCGGTACGTGACGTGTTCAAATCACCGAAGTTTGGTGCCATCGCCGGTTGTATGGTGACCGAAGGTAACATCAAACGTCACAACCCAATCCGCGTACTGCGTGACAACGTGGTGATCTACGAAGGCGAGCTGGAATCCCTGCGCCGCTTCAAAGATGACGTTAACGAAGTCCGTAACGGTATGGAATGTGGTATCGGCGTGAAGAACTACAACGACGTCCGCGTTGGCGATATGATCGAAGTATTCGAAATTATCGAAATCCAGCGTACCATCGACTAAGCGTCCCGGAACCCCTCATCGGGCCGCCCTTCAGGGCGGCCAGAAAGATGAGAAAGGTCAGCGTGACTGTATTTGGGAGGCTTCTGGCCTCCCGAATTATTTGGAGAGAAAAATTATGGCGAAAGAATTTGGCCGCCCGCAGCGCGTTTCACAAGAGCTGCAAAAAGAGATTGCCATCATTCTGCAACGCGAGATTAAAGATCCGCGTCTGGGTCTGATGGTTACCGTATCCGCGGTGGAAGTGTCACGCGACCTGGCCTACGCCAAGGTGTTTGTTACTTTCCTGAATGACAAAGATGAAGATGCGATCAAAGCCGGCCTGCGTGCTCTTGGCGACGCCTCCGGTTATATCCGCTCCCTGCTGGGTAAAGCGATGCGTCTGCGCATCGTGCCGGAGCTGACCTGGTTCTACGACAACTCGCTGGTCGAGGGGATGCGTATGTCAAACCTGGTCTCCAACGTGATCAAGAACGACGCCGATCGCCGTGGCCCGGTGGATGATGAACCGGAAGAAGGCAAAGCAGAGTAATGAGCCGTCCTCGCCGTCGCGGTCGCGATATTCACGGCGTGCTGTTGCTGGATAAGCCCACCGGGCTCTCCTCCAACGATGCGCTGCAAAAAGTAAAACGCCTGTATAACGCCAACCGTGCCGGTCATACCGGCGCGCTGGATCCGCTGGCGACCGGCATGCTGCCGATCTGCCTGGGTGAGGCGACCAAGTTCTCGCAGTATCTGCTGGAGTCCGACAAGCGTTATCGGGTGATCGCCCGGCTGGGCCTGCGTACCGACACCTCGGACGCTGATGGTTCAGTGGTCAGCGAGCGGCCGGTCACCTTCAGCGCAGAGCAGCTGCAGCTGGCGCTGGAAAGCTTCCGTGGTAAAACGCAGCAGATCCCGTCGATGTATTCGGCGCTCAAGTATCAGGGGCGCAAGCTGTATGAATATGCCCGTGAAGGCATTGAAGTGCCGCGCGAATCGCGGGCGATTGAGGTGTTTGAGCTGCTGTTTATCCGCCATGAGGGCGATGAACTGGAGCTGGAAATCCACGTTTCCAAAGGCACCTACATCCGCACCATCATCGACGACCTCGGTGAGCAGCTCGGCTGTGGCGCGCACGTGACCTACCTGCGTCGTCTGCAGGTGGCGACCTATCCGATTGAGAAAATGGTGACGCTGGAGCAGCTGCAGGCGCTGACTGAAGAAGCGCACCGCAGCGAGCGTGCGCCGGCAGAGCTGCTCGACGCGCTGCTGATGCCGATGGACAGCCCGGCGTCGGAGTACCCGATCGTGCATCTGGCCGCCAGCGTTGCTGCGTACTTTAAGCAGGGGATGCCGGTACAGGCCGCCGGGGCGCCGGCCAGCGGGCTGGTACGGGTCACCGCCGGTGATGAGCATGCGTTTATCGGCATGGCGGAAATCGCCGACGACGGCCGCGTGGCTCCGCGCCGGCTGGTCGTGGAATACGCCGACTAACCTGAGCTGACTGCGCCGGGCAATCCGCCAGGCGCAGGTCTTTGTGATAACGGGGTGAGCGCGGGTCTGTGCGGCACCAGCGCTTCTGCTGCGTGAAAGTTGACGGCGGTATTTGCGCTTAAGCAATGCGCAGAGTAGAATGGCGCGGCTTTACACTGGGTAGCTGAATTAGAGATCGGCACCTGTACATTTATCTTATAATTTGGAGTTGTAACATGTCTCTAAGTGTTGAAACTAAAGCGCAGATCGTTGCTGATTTCGGTCGCGGCGCAAACGACAGTGGTTCTACCGAAGTTCAGGTTGCTCTGCTGACCGCACAGATTAACCATCTGCAGGGTCACTTCTCTGAGCACAAAAAAGACCACCACAGCCGTCGTGGCCTGCTGCGTATGGTATCCCAGCGTCGTAAGCTGCTGGACTACCTGAAGCGCAAAGACGTTGCACGTTACACCAGCCTGATCGAGCGTCTGGGTCTGCGTCGCTAAGTCTGCCTTGCTGCCCTCTCCCGTTTTCAGAGCAATCTGAACGTCACGTGATGAAACGGGCAGCCTGGTACGCGTATCGCTGGAAAGGGGCCTTTATGGCCCCTTTTTTCACGCGAGCGGCAGCAATTAAACACAAACTATTGTATTGTTGCTGAGTGTGATCTTCAGTTGCAGAGTTTCGCGCGGCTAATGAGAGGCTTCATCCTGCCGGGGATGAGGGTTGTCATTAGTCGCGAGATGCAAGCGAAGATTAAAAATCCATGGCAGGTAAAACGTCCTGCCCTGATGTTAAGGAACGCATTTTGCTGAACCCGATCGTTAAAAAATTCCAGTATGGCCAGCACACCGTCACGCTTGAAACCGGCATGATGGCTCGCCAGGCAACGGCTGCCGTTATGGTCAGCATGGACGACACCGCCGTGTTCGTGACCGTCGTCGGTCAGAAAAAATCTAAGCCAGGCCAGGATTTCTTCCCGTTAACCGTTAACTACCAGGAGCGTACCTACGCTGCCGGTCGTATTCCGGGCAGCTTCTTCCGTCGCGAAGGCCGTCCAAGCGAAGGCGAGACCCTGACCTCACGCCTGATTGACCGCCCAATCCGCCCACTGTTCCCGGAAGGCTTCGTTAACGAAGTGCAGGTGATTGCCACCGTGGTTTCCGTTAACCCACAGGTTAACCCGGATATCGTGGCGATGATCGGTGCTTCAGCGGCGCTGGCGCTGTCTGGCCTGCCGTTCAACGGTCCAATCGGTGCGGCCCGCGTTGGCTACATCAACGACCAGTACGTGCTGAACCCAACCAGCGACGAGCTGAAAGTGAGCAAGCTGGATCTGGTGGTTGCCGGTACCCAGGGCGCGGTACTGATGGTTGAATCTGAAGCGGAAATCCTCAGCGAAGAGCAGATGCTGGGCGCCGTGGTGTTCGGCCACGACCAGCAGCAGATCGTCATCGACAACATCAACGCGCTGGTCGCCGAAGCCGGCAAGCCGCATTGGGACTGGACGCCAGAAGCCGTCAACGAAGCGTTAACTGCACGTATCGCCGCGCTGGCTGAAACCCGCCTGAGCGACGCATACCGCATCACCGAAAAACAGGAGCGTTACGCTCAGGTTGGCGTGATCAAGTCTGAAACCACTGCAGCACTGCAGGCGGAAGACGAATCACTGGACGCCGGTGAAATCAGCGACATCCTGCACACGCTGGAGAAGAACGTGGTGCGTAGCCGCATTCTGCGTGGCGAACCGCGTATCGATGGCCGTGAAAAAGACATGATCCGTGGTCTGGACGTGCGTACCGGCGTACTGCCACGTACCCACGGCTCTGCGCTGTTCACCCGTGGTGAAACGCAGGCGCTGGTCACTGCCACTCTGGGTACCGCACGTGATGCGCAGAACCTGGATGAGCTGATGGGCGAGCGTACCGACAACTTCCTGTTCCACTACAACTTCCCTCCGTACTCTGTCGGTGAAACCGGCATGGTCGGCTCGCCGAAGCGTCGTGAAATTGGTCACGGTCGTCTGGCGAAACGTGGCGTGCTGGCCGTTATGCCGAAAGGCGACGCGTTCCCGTACACCGTGCGCGTGGTGTCTGAAATCACCGAATCTAACGGTTCCTCGTCAATGGCGTCCGTGTGCGGCGCATCCCTGGCGCTGATGGATGCGGGCGTGCCAATCAAGGCCGCCGTAGCCGGTATTGCGATGGGCCTGGTGAAAGACGAAGACAACTTCGTAGTCCTGTCTGATATCCTCGGTGACGAAGACCACCTGGGCGATATGGACTTTAAAGTGGCCGGTAGCCGTGAAGGTATCACCGCGCTGCAGATGGACATCAAAATCGAAGGTATCACCCGCGAAATCATGCAGGTGGCTCTGAACCAGGCTAAGGGTGCGCGTCTGCATATCCTCGGCGTGATGGAACAGGCGATCAGCGGACCGCGTGGCGATATCTCTCAGTTTGCACCACGTATCCACACCATCAAGATCAGCGTTGATAAGATCAAAGACGTGATCGGTAAAGGTGGCTCGGTGATCCGTGCGCTGACCGAAGAGACCGGCACAACCATCGAAATCGAAGATGACGGTACGGTGAAAATTGCCGCAACCGACGGTGAGAAGGCGAAATTCGCTATCCGCCGTATCGAAGAGATCACCGCAGAAATCGAAGTGGGCCGTATCTACAGCGGTAAGGTTACCCGCATCGTTGACTTCGGTGCCTTCGTGGCGATCGGTGGCGGTAAAGAAGGTCTGGTCCACATCTCTCAGATCGCTGACAAGCGCGTTGAGAAAGTGACCGACTACCTGCAGATGGGTCAGGAAGTACCGGTTAAGGTACTGGAAGTTGACCGTCAGGGCCGCGTGCGCCTGAGCATCAAAGAAGCCAGCGAGCAGGCACAGCCTGAAGCCGCAGCTTCTGAAGCACCTGCAGCAGAATAAGTACCACGACCTTTACGCGTGACCCGGATGACGGCGGGCAAAGCCCGCCGTCTTTCAGGTCACGTCGTTTCATCGCGAGGGCTGGATACCTTGTGGACGGCAGGCGGGTGACAGGATTATCCCTTATGTTTGTTTTCGGGAGTAGGTAATGAAGCCATTTTTGCGCTGGTGTTTTGTTGCGACAGCTTTAACGCTGGCAGGATGCAGCAACACCGCATGGCGTGAGAACGAAGTACTGGCCGTTCCTCTGCAGCCTACGCTGCAACAGGAAGTCATTCTTGCTCGCATGGAACAAATACTTGCCAGTCGGTCATTGACCGATGATGAACGCGCACAGCTGTTATATGAGCGCGGAGTGTTGTATGATAGTCTTGGTCTGAGGGCACTGGCGCGGAATGACTTTTCGCAAGCGCTATCCATCCGACCAGATATGCCGGAAGTATTCAATTACTTAGGCATATATTTAACGCAGGCAGGCAACTATGATGCTGCCTATGAAGCGTTCGATTCTGTACTTGAGCTTGATCCAACTTACAATTATGCGCATTTAAATCGAGGCATCGCCCTGTATTACGGCGGTAGATTTAAGCTGGCGCAAGATGATCTGCTGGCGTTTTATCAAGACGATCCCAACGATCCCTTCCGCAGCCTGTGGCTGTATCTCGCAGAACGCGAGATCGACGCAGACCAGGCCAAAGTCGCGCTAAAGCAGCGCTACGACAAAGCGGTTAAGGAGCAATGGGGATGGAATATTGTCGAGTTCTACCTGGGCGACATCAGCAATAAAACGCTGACAGAACGACTCCAGGCGGACGCAACGGATAACACCTCGCTCGCTGAACATCTCAGTGAAACCAACTTCTATTTAGGTAAGTACTACCTAAGTCTGGGGGAGAAGGACAACGCAGAAGCGTTGTTCAAGCTGACGGTCGCTAACAACGTACACAACTTCGTTGAGCACCGATATGCATTGTTGGAGCTGGCGCTACTTGGCCAGACACAAGACGATCTATCAGAATCTGACCAGCAATAGCTGACGAACTTTTTTTGCCCAATTTTCGAAAAGTCATCATCTTAACGGATGAGGGCCTTTTTGTTCGTCGAAACCACTAATTTGAGCCGGTTCACACTTTTTGATGAAAATGACTGAAAATTTTCACGACGAGTTATGTAGACTGGCCGCCGCAATCTAAGAGGCACGTGTACTACATGACTGATATCCAAACCACTTTTTCCGACCTTGGCCTGAACGCTGACATCCTTGAATCACTGAACGGCATGGGCTACGTGAAGCCATCCCCAATCCAGGCTGAGTGTATTCCTCACCTGCTGGCGGGCCGTGACGTGTTAGGCATGGCGCAGACCGGGAGCGGTAAAACCGCGGCCTTCTCTCTGCCGCTGTTACACAACATTGATCCAACCGTTAAAGCACCACAGATTCTGGTGCTGGCACCGACCCGCGAACTGGCGGTGCAGGTTGCTGAGGCAATGACCGAATTCGCTAAACACATGAAAGGCCTGAACGTGGTGGCCCTGTACGGCGGCCAGCGTTATGACGTTCAGCTGCGCGCTCTGCGCCAGGGTCCACAGGTTGTTGTGGGCACCCCGGGTCGTCTGCTGGATCACCTGAAGCGCGGTACCCTTGACCTGTCTAACCTGCGTGGCCTGGTGCTGGACGAAGCCGATGAAATGCTGCGTATGGGCTTCATCGAAGACGTTGAAACCATCATGGCGCAGATCCCGGACGGTCACCAGACCGCGCTGTTCTCTGCCACCATGCCGGAAGCGATCCGTCGCATCACCAAGCGTTTCATGAAAGATCCGCAGGAAGTGCGCATCCAGTCAAGCATGACCACCCGTCCGGACATCAGCCAGAGCTACTGGACTGCATTCGGCCGTAAAACTGACGCGCTGACCCGCTTCCTGGAAGCTGAAGACTTTGACGCTGCGATCATCTTCGTGCGTACCAAAAACGCCACGCTGGAAGTGGCCGAAGCGCTGGAGCGCAGCGGTTACAACAGCGCCGCGCTGAACGGTGACATGAACCAGGCACTGCGTGAGCAGACGCTGGAGCGTCTGAAAGACGGTCGTCTGGACATCCTGATCGCCACCGACGTTGCGGCCCGTGGCCTGGACGTTGAGCGTATCAGCCTGGTAGTAAACTACGACATTCCTATGGATGCCGAGTCTTACGTTCACCGTATCGGCCGTACCGGTCGTGCGGGCCGTGCTGGCCGTGCGCTGCTGTTCGTTGAGAACCGCGAGCGTCGTCTGCTGCGCAACATTGAACGCACCATGAAGCTGACCATTCCTGAAGTGGATCTGCCAAACGCAGAACTGCTGGGCCAGCGTCGCCTGGAGAAGTTCGCGGCTAAAGTTCAGCAGCAGCTGGAAAGCAGCGATCTGGACCAGTACCGTGCGCTGCTGGCTAAAATGCAGCCGGAAGACGAGCTGGACATCGAAACGCTGGCCGCAGCACTGCTGAAAATGGCCCAGGGCGAACGTCCACTGATCGTGGCTGCTGATGCACCACAGCGTCCGCGCCGTGAATTCCGTGAGCGTGACGATCGTCGTGATGACCGTCGTGGCGATCGTCCGGACCGTGGTCCGCGTGAAGCCCGTGCAGAAGGCGACCGTCCACGTCGCGAGCGTCGCGAAGTTGGCGATATGGAAGTTTACCGCATTGAAGTGGGCCGTGATGACGGCGTTGAAGTGCGTCACATCGTTGGCGCTATCGCTAACGAAGGCGACATCAGCAGCCGTTACATCGGTAACATCAAGCTGTTCGGTACCCACTCCACCATCGAGCTGCCGAAAGGCATGCCGGGCGAAGTTCTGCAGCACTTCACCCGCACGCGCATCCTGAACAAGCCGATGAACATGCAGCTGATCGGTGACGCGCAGCCGCGTCCTGAACGCAGCGCTGACCGTGGCGGCGAACGTCGTCCAGGCGGCCCGGGCCGTGGTTTCGGCGGCGGTGAGCGTCGTGGTCCTGCTGATGGCGCACGTGGTCCTTCTGAAGGCGGTCGTCGCTTCAGCAACGAGCGCAGCGGTGAGCGTCGCAGCGGCGGTTTCAGCCGTGACGGTGGCGCTTCCCGTGGCCCGCGTCGCGAAGAAGCCGGTGCAGCACCTGCCCGTCGTCGTGATGCATAATCACCTGTCGCAGGCGGCATAGCCGCTGATGCACAGAAAAAACCAGCCTGCGGGCTGGTTTTTTTTTGCGGCTGATACTGTGCCGGGCACCGGTTGTCTGCGAACACTGCGCCCGTTTCAGGTCGCCTCGCCTGCTGGCATCGTGCCCGGCTTACGAAGCATCTACACTCCGTAAAGACGCCAGAAGCGTCATCCGTAACAGCTCAGCACGGGCCATCAGTGATGCCGTGTACCGGCTCCCATCGCTTAATGTTCTGTATTGTATTAAGGGCCGTCTCACAGCGACCGGTACGCCTCCATCGCCAGCGCGAACGAGTGCAGCCGCGCCTGGGGATCGAAGATCTGGCCGTTAATCATAATCTCATCTGCCTGGGTTTCGCGCAGCAGCGCGGCCAGTCCGTGGCGCACCTTCTCTTTACCGCCGACCACCGACATGCTCAGCGCCTGCTGCACGCCGTACTGCTCACCGGCGCTCCACAGCTGATGCAGGTTGGTTACCGGTGCCGGCAGCGGCCCCGGCTGCCCGCGGCGCAGGTTGATAAACTGCTGCTGCATCGAAGTGAACAGGAAGTTCGCGTCGTTATCGCTGTCGGCGGCCACCACGTTGATGCACACCATGGCGTAAGGCTTCTCCAGCCGCGCGGACGGCGTAAAGTTCTCGCGGTACAGGTGCAGCGCCTGCAGCAGCAGCTCTGGCGCAAAGTGTGAGGCAAAGGCGAATGGCAGGCCGAGCTTTGCCGCCAGCTGCGCGCTGTACAGGCTGGAACCGAGCAGCCACACCGGAATCTTCAGCCCGAGGCCGGGCACCGGCTGCACCGTCGGGGCATCGCCCTGTGCGGCGTCAAACCAGCTCACCATCCGTGACACGTCTTCCGCGAAGGTATCGCCCTGGCCGTTAATATGGCGGCGCAGCGCCATCATGGTGCGCTGGTCGGAGCCGGGCGCGCGGCCGAGACCCAGATCGATCCGCCCCGGATAGAGTGACTCCAGCGTGCCGAACTGTTCGGCAATCACCAGCGGCGCGTGGTTGGGCAGCATGATGCCGCCGGACCCGAGGCGCAGCGTGCGGGTATTGGCCGCCAGATAGCCGATCAGTACCGAAGTGGCGGCGCTGGCGATGCCGGTCATATTGTGGTGCTCCGCCAGCCAGTAGCGGTGGAAGCCGAGCTTCTCCGCCTGCTGAGCCAGCGCCAGCGAGGTATGAAAGGCGTCACGCGCGGTGGCGCCCTGTGGGATCGGGGCGAGGTCGAGCAGGGACAGCGGAACGGGGTTGATCTCAGACATAGTGGCTCACTCAGTTAATGTCCTGTAGGCAAAACACGAAAACCTCAAGGCTACGCGATCCTGTTGCGCGGCGATTGTCCGTTTCGAGCACTGTTAAAAGACAAACACCGGCGCGGCAAAGTGGTTTAACGTCAATAAACGCATCACTGCTGCATTTATAGTAAGCGCCTCCGGATTTGTCGATTGCGAAGGATACTGCAATGTTCTGCCTCTCCCGTTCCCGCCTGCCCGTTGTCTCAGGGGCCCGTTAGTGAAAAAAAACGTCTTTATTACCCTGCTGGTTATGGTGCTGGCGGTGGCGCTGACCGTGCTGTTCCGCGCCCACAGCCGCGACCTGCTGCTGCAGGGGGAGGTCGATGCCCGCGAGGTGATTGTCTCCTCTAAGGCGCGGGGGCGGGTGGTGGCGAAACTGGTGCGCAGAGGCGATGACGTGCGCGCCGGGCAGCCGCTGCTCCGGCTGGACGCGCCGGAGCTGATTGCCCAGCTAAAATCCAGTGAGGCCGCCCGCGATCGGGCGCAGGCGGTTCTCGACCAGTCGCTGAACGGCACCCGTGAAGAGACCATCCGCAACCTGCAGGCGCTGCTGGACCAGGCGCGGACCGGGCTGGTCAATGCGCAGGCCGCCTGGCGGCGTGACGTGGCGGTGGCGGCGAAGGGCTTTATCTCAGCGCAGGAGCTGGATAACGCCCGCCAGGCGCGCGACAGCGCGCAGCAGCAGGTGCAGGCGGCTCTGGCGAACCTCGACCAGGGGCTGCATGGCGATCGTACTGAGCAGCGGCAGGCCTTTTCCGCCCAGCTGCGCCAGGCGGAGCAGGACCTGCTGCAGATCAAGGCACAGACGGACGAGCTGCTGGTGCGGGCACCGGTGGCGGGGGAGGTCGGCCCAATCCCGGCGGAGCAGGGTGAACTGATGAACGCCGGCAGCCCGCTGGTGACGCTGGTGGAACTGCCGTCGGCGTGGTTTGTCTTCGACCTGCGTGAGGATATCCTGGCGAACGTGCACAAAGGCGATAAGGTGCAGCTGCGGGTGCCGGCCCTGAATAACCGCATGATTGCCGCCGAAGTGCGTTACATCGCCCCGCTGGGCGACTACGCCACCAAACGCGCCACCCGCGCCACCGGCGACTTCGATCTGAAAACCTTCGAGGTGCGCCTCTATCCCGACCGGCCGGTTGCCGACCTGCGTCAGGGGATGAGTGCCTTATGGCTGTGGCAAAAGTAGTTCCGGCGTTGCTGAGTTTTCTGCACGCCTTCCGCCATGAGGTGTTCAACGGCTGGCGCAAGCCGGTGGTGCACTGGCTCGGCTGGTGCTTTCCGCTGCTGCTGTTTGCGCTGATCGCCAGCGACTTCTCTGAAGGCACCCTGCTGAACCTGCCGGTGGTGGCGGTCGACCAGGATCACAGCACGCTGTCGCGCACGCTGATCCGCGATCTGAATGCCGGTTCGCACGCGCAGGTGACGCTGGCCGGCAACAGCAGCCAGGCGCTGGAGGCGTTGCAGAGCGCCCGCGCCTACGCGGTGCTGCTGATCCCACCGTTTTTTGAAGCCGACACGCTGGCCGGCCGCCAGCCGCAGCTGACCCTCTACTACAACGCGCTGTTCTACGGTGCCGGGTTCTACTCCACCCAGGACTTCAGCGGCCTGGTCAGCGCGCTCAGTGCCCCGTACCAGACGGTGCTGGCGGCCGCCAGCGGCCGGGCGATGGCCCCGCTGCCCAGGGCCACGCTGGAGTATGACAGCCTGTTTAACGCCAGCGGCAGCTACATCTACTTTCAGCAGTTTGCCGCCTGCATCCACCTGCTGCAGCTGTTCACCGTCACCTGCACTATCTATATGCTGGCGCGCGCCCGGCCGCTGATCCATCAGCGCCACTTTGCCATGGCCCTGCTGGGCAAGCTGGCCCCGTATACGCTCTGTTACACCGTGCTGCTGATGGTCGAGCTGGCGCTGCTGATCGGCGTGTTCAGCGCGCGGGTGGTCGGCAATCCGCTGTATATGGTCTGCGTGGCGTTTTTCTACGTGATGGCGGCGCAGAGCCTCGGCGTGCTGCTGTTTACCTTCACCGCCAGCGCCATCACCGCCTACACCCTGATGGGGATCCTGGTCAGCATTGCGCTGACCTTCTCCGGCACCGCCATTCCGGTGCTGTCGATGCCGTGGCCGGCGCAGCTGGTGGCCAACCTGGAGCCGCTGACCCACGCGCTGAACGCGATGTTTGACCTGTTCCTGCGTGACGTACCGGGCACGCCGGTGGCCAGCGTCTGCGGCGTGCTGCTGCTCTATCCGCTGGCGGTGGCGCTGCTGGTGCGCCGCCGCCTGTTCCGGCGGCTGTGCCAGCCGGAGGAGGCGCATTGAAACTGTGGTGGCAGACCCTGACTAATACGCTGAGCGGCATGCTGCAGAAGCCGATGTGGATGATGCTGATCGGCTCGCTGTGCCTGATGAGCGTGGTTTATCTGCACGGTACGGTCTGGGACCTGCCGGTGGCGGTGGTTGACCAGGATCACAGCCCGGCCAGCCGCATGCTGATCCGTCAGCTGAACGCCACGCCGAAAATGACCGCGGTGATCTACCCTGGCCTGCCCGAGGCGCAGCGCGACCTCGGGCTGCGTAAGGTGTTTGCGGTGCTGGTACTGCCGCAGGACCTGGAGAAAAAGATGCTGGCGGGCAATGCGGTATCGCTGCCGGTGTTCGGCGATGCCACCAACCGCATGGCCAACGGGCAGATTCAGGTCGACGTGCTGGCGGCCTGGCAGCAGGTGCTCGGCCACTACAACCGCGCGCTGATGCAGCAGCAGGGGTTCAGCGCCCGTCAGGCGGCGGTGGTGCTGACGCCGTTTATCGGCCAGACGCAGGATCTGTTCAATCCGGGGATCAGCTTTGCCGCCATCGTATTCCCCGGCCTGCTGGTGATGATGATGCAGCATACGCTGCTGATTGCCAGCGTGCGGGTAAATATCACCCTGCGCAGCCAGGGCCAGCCCCCGCTGGCGGTGACGCTCGGGGCGCTGTCGGCGCTGATCCCGGTATGGCTGTTTCTGTCGCTGGTGCTGTTCGGCCTGTGGCCGTGGCTGCTTGGCTACCGCCAGACCGCCACCCTGCCGGAACTGCTGCTGCTGACGCTGCCGTTTCAGCTGGCGGTGCTCGGTCTCGGCAAGCTGGTCACCGAATGCCTGCACCGCATTGAGCACATCTATCTGTCGCTGTCGTTTATTACCACACCGGTCTACTACCTCTCCGGCACGCTGTGGCCGGTGCAGTCGATGCCGGACTGGGTGCGCGGCTTTGCGATGATGCTGCCGTCGACCTGGGGCACGCGGATGATTGCCGGGGTCAACCAGATGGGGCTACCGCTGAGGGAAGTGAGCGGCGATGTCATGATGCTGCTACTGCTCGGTGCGGGGTATGCGCTGCTCGGGCTGCTTATCGCCCGCCTGCGCAATCCGCGCAGGCGGCGTAAAACCGCCGTTAGCTGACCAGCTCCAGCCCGGCCACCCGCCGCCAGTAGCCGTTGCAGTCCGCCTGCCGCGCCAGCATCAGCGGCTGTTTGCCGGTTTCGTTAGCGCGGAAGCGGGCAAGCATGTCCAGCGTCTCTTTCCCCTGCGGCGACAGGCGCACCACGTCCACCAGCCCCTGCATGGAGATCAGATCGTTACCGAGGTTATAGCAGTAGCCGCTCAGCGTCTGGATGCCGTTGAGCACAAACACCTGACGATCCTCCTGGCTGCGCAGCGGCCGCCCGAGCGGGTAGTTAATACAGCAGGTCTGGCAGGCGTCTTTGCTGCGGTTCTCCGAGCGGGCGGTAAAGCAGCGCGCCGAATACGCCAGCGGCAGGTGGCCGTAGCTCAGCACCTCCACCTCAAACTTGTGACGGATGCCCAGCGTCTCGCACTGCTGCAGCAGCGCCACCAGCCAGTCACGCGACAGCTCCACCGGCATACACCAGCGGGTCATGCCGAGGTTGAGCAACAGCTGCAGGGTCTGCGCGTTATAGACGTTCAGCGCCGGGCCGGCGACAAACGGCAGTCGTGCCTCGCTGGCCAGCATCACCGTGCCGAGATCGCTGGCCTCGATCATAAACTCGCCGTTATCGACGTAGCGTTTCAGCTCGCTGAGTTCGGACGGCGACTGCAGCAGCGCCAGCGTGCCGATCGCCACCTGTTTCCCCGCCGCAGCGAGCTGACGGGCCATCTCCAGCCAGTCGGCGACTTTAATCGCCCGCCGCCTGCTGCACACCGTCTCGCCGAGGTAAACGATCTGCGCCTCGCTCTCTGCGGCCGCCTGATAAAAGTCGGCCAGCGTCTCTTTGGGCCAGTACCACAGCACCGGTCCGAGTGAATAGTTCATGATAATGTCCTACTGCCAGTCGCGATGATACGCGCCAAGGGTGGTTTGCGTGCCTTCACTCAGCGCGCCCAGCGCCGCCATCCACTCGGCTCGCGGAATAAACTGCTGCGGGTCCTGCTGGCAGCGATCGATCGCCTGGCGCCAGATGCGCGCCACCTCGGCAACGTAAGCCGGGCTGCGCTGGCGGCCTTCGATTTTGACCGAAACGATCTTCGCCGCCATCAGCTCCGGCAGCAGCGCCAGGGTATTCAGGCTGGTGGGCTCCTCCAGCGCGTGGTAGCGCGGCCCGTCGACCTGATAACGACCTTTGCACAGCGTCGGGTAACCGGCGTTCTCACCGTCGTCGTAACGGTCAATCAGCACCTCGTTAAGCCGTGACTCGAGCCCGGCGGCGGTCTGCTGCCAGCGCACAAAACGGGCCGGGGAGCAGGCCCCGGCGGTATTTGGTGATTCGCCGGTCAGGTAAGAGGAGAGGTAGCAGCGCCCCTCGGCCATAATGCACAGGCTGCCGAAGGCAAACACCTCCAGCGGCACCGTGGTATCACGGGCCAGTTGCCGCACCTGATGGATCGAGAGCACGCGCGGCAATACCACCCGGGCCACATCAAAGTTACGCTGATAAAAACGGATCGCGGCGGCGTTGGTGGCCGAGGCCTGTACAGAGACGTGGCGTTCAATCTGCGGATAGCGCCGGGCGGCGTAGTCGAGGATCGCCGGATCGGCGAGGATCAGCGCATTGGCACCGGCACCGGCGGCCATATCCACCGCCCGCTGCCAGCGGCTGAAGCCGTTCGGGTGGGCAAAGGTGTTAATCGCCACGTGCAGCTTGCGCCCGCGCTGGTGCACGTAGTTTGCCGCCTCCTGCAGGCGTTTATCGTTGAAGTTCAGCCCGGCAAAATGGCGGGCGTTGGTGTCATCCTTCAGGCCGATATAGACGGCGTCCGCGCCGCTGGCGATGGCGGCTTTTAGCGCCGGCAGATTGCCGGCCGGGCAGAGCAGTTCCATAACTGAGTCTCACGGGTTAGCAGAGTCGATGAGTGTAGTGAGGATGGCGGCGACAAATTTTGATTTAAGGCAGCTAATGGCGTATTGATGAGGCACGGATTCCCTGATAAAACCGACGAGGTTCTGCCCGTTTGTTGATCCAGCCGCCTGCCGCCGTTGGCGATTGTGGCAAAATAGCCGAAATTTATCGGTAAGGAGTCATAATGAGACTGGATCGGCTACGTCATTACGTTGTGCAACAGGCCCCGCAGCTGCTGCGTCTTCCGCTCGGCGTTACGCCTTTCGCGCTGAAAAAGCCGCTGATCGAAGCGCTGCTGCGCGGGCATCTGCAGCAGGCGCTGGTGGAAGGGGAGGTGGACTTCCTGGCTGAACGCTGGTTAGGCATTGAGATTAGCGATCTGGATCTGCGCTGGTCGGTCACCCTGGCCGACGGACAGCTGCGGGTGGCCGACCGCGACGCGTGTGACGTCTGGTTTCGTGCCACGGCTGGCGATCTGCTGTTGATTGCGGCACGCCGGCGGGATCCGGACACGCTGTTTTTCCAGCGTCGTCTGACCATTGAAGGGGATACCGAGCTGGGCCTGCAGGTGAAAAACCTGATGGACGCGCTCGACCCCGAATCTATGCCGACGCCATTGCGCATCGGTCTTATGCAACTGGCTGATTTTGTTGAGGCCGGAATGAAACAGGACGCGGCTCCCCCGGAGGCACGCGCAGGTATAGCATGTTAATTCGTACTGAAATTGGCGTTGATGCCGCCAGCATAGACGGCCTGCTGCGCCGCAGCTTCGCCACCGTGGCGGAAGCCGAACTGGTGCAGCAGCTGCGGGAAGATGGCCTGCTGACGCTGGGCGTGGTGGCCACCGACGATGAGGGCCAGGTGCTGGGCTATGCGGCCTTCAGCCCGGTCACTCTGAGCGGTGAAGACCTGCACTGGGTGGCGCTGGCCCCGGTGGCGGTGGATGCCAGCGTACGCGGCCAGGGGCTGGGTCAGCAGCTGGTCCGTGAAGGGCTGGATACGCTGAACGAGTTTGGTTACGCGGCGGTGGTGGTGCTGGGCGATCCCGCCTGGTACGGGCGCGTCGGCTTTACCGTTGCGGCCAGCCAGCAGCTGACCTGCCGCTGGCCGGACAGCGCCAGCAGCTTCCAGATCCATCCGTTGAGCGACGGCGTGTTTGACGGCGTGGCCGGTGAAGTCGAGTTTGCCGCGCCGTTCAGCCGCTTTTAAGCGCCCCCAGCCAGTCGGCCAGTGAGGCCGGCGGGTGGCTGACCAGTCCGAGCTTTTGCTGGCGGGTCAGCTGCTTTACCTGATACTCCAGCTTTGATGCCTGCGATCGGTCGCCCGCCGCGCAGTGAAAAACCAGCGTCAGCGGACCTTTGCCGCGCAGCGCTTTCGCCCCTCTGCCGCTCTGATGCTGTGCCAGACGCCGCAGCACATCGTTAGTGATGCCGGTATACAGCACGCCGCTGGCGGTGCGCAGAATGTACAGACGCCAGTCGGCGGACGGGGCAGCCGGCAGCGGTTCTTTCGCTTCAGTTAACATGGCGCTACTGTAACGCAAAGTGCGCCACCGCGCGACGGCGGCACACTCGATGCATGCAGAGTGCGTTGAACCCTTGCGAAGCCGGTGAATCCCCGGGTCTGTTAAGCCTTCACGCAGCCGCTGGATCCTCAGATCTGTTAACTCTTAGCGCAGCCGGTGAATCCCCAGGTCTGTTAAGTCTCAGCGCAGCCGGTGGATCACCTGGTTGCTGCTGCCCCGCCACAGCAGCGCCGGGTCCTTCAGCGCCTGCTCAAAGCGGCCGTCGATCAGCACGTTCACCCCGGCGACCACCCGCCGCTGCGCGGCGCTCAGCTCCGCCAGGCGGTAACCGGTCCACAGCCAGATATCCTTGCCCGCACACTCGCGCTTAACCCGGCGCACCAGCCGCCCGACCTCCGCCACGTTGGCCGGGTGCAGCGGATCGCCGCCGGTGAGCGACAGCCCCTGGCGCGGAATACGCGTATCGTTCAGATCGGCAATCAGCCGCTCCTCCAGCGCGATGGTCAGCGGCACGCCGGAGTTCAGCCGCCAGGTGCTGCGGTTATAACAGCCCGGGCACTGATGCTCGCAGCCCGCCACAAACAGCGTACATCGCGTGCCGGGGCCGTTGACCACGTCCACCGGATAGTACTGATGAATATTCACCCCAGCTCCCCGTTGCCCAGATGTTTCACCCGCCGCTTCACCTCCTCCTGCTTGCCGGCGTTAAACGGCCGCGCGTCAGGGCTGCCGAGATAGCCGCACACCCGGCGCGTCACCGACACGCGGCGGCTGTCGTGGTTGCCGCAGGCCGGACAGGTAAAGCCCTTGCTGGTGCAGTCAAACTCGCCGCTGAAGCCGCAGTCGTAGCACTGGTCAATCGGCGTATTGGTACCGTAGTAGGGCACCCGGTCGTAGCTGTAATCCCAGACGTCCTCCAGCGCCTGCAGGTTATGCTGCAGGCTGGGGTACTCGCCGTAACAGATAAAGCCGCCGCTGGCTAACGGCGGGTAAGCGGCTTCGAAGTCGATCTTGTCATAGGGATTGACCTTCTTCTCGACGTCGAGGTGGAAGCTGTTGGTGTAGTAGCCTTTGTCGGTCACGCCGGGGATGAGGCCAAATTCAGCGGCATCCAGACGGCAGAAGCGGTCACACAGGTTCTCACTCGGCGTGCTGTAGAGGCTGAAACCGTAGCCGGTCTCGCTTTTCCACGCCTCCACCGCAGCGCGCAGCCGGCTGATAATCGCCACGCCCAGCGCCCGCAGCTTCGGATCGTCGTACGGATGCACCTCTCCGCCGCTGAGGGCGTTCAGCGTCTCATGCAGGCCGATATAGCCCAGCGAGATCGAGGCACGACCGTTGCGGAAGATCGGCGCGATCGGATCGTCAGCCGCCAGGCGCACGCCGCAGGCGCCTTCCATATAGAGGATCGGCGCCACCCGCGCCCTGACGTTCTCCAGCCGGGTGATACGGGTCATCAGCGCAGTTCTGGCCAGCTGCAGCCGCGCGTCGAGCAGCGCCCAGAAACGGTCGCGATCGCCAGCCGACTCCAGCGCAATTCGCGGCAGATTGAGGCTGACCACCCCGAGATTATTGCGCCCCTCGTGCACCGCCTGGCCCTGCTCCTCGTACACCCCGAGGAAGCTGCGGCAGCCCATCGGCGTTTTAAACGAGCCGGTGACCTGCACCACCTGGTCGTAGTTGAGGATATCGGGGTACATACGTTTACTGGCGCAGGCCAGCGCCAGCTGCTTGATGTCGTAGTTTGGCTCACCGGGGCGCCGGTTCAGCCCGGCTTTAATGGCAAACACCAGCTTGGGGAACACCGCCGTTTTATGGTTTTTCCCCAGCCCCGCGATGCGGTTCTGCAGAATGGCGCGCTGGATCATCCGCGCCGCCGCGCTGGTGCCAAGTCCAAAGCCAAAGGTGACGAACGGCGTCTGGCCGTTGGCGGTGTGCAGGGTGTTGACCTCATACTCCAGCGACTGGAAGGCGTCGTAACACTCTTTCTCGGTGCGCGCCTGGGCAAAGGCCTCCACGTCGCTGACCTGCCACTCGCGGGCCACCGCCCGGTGCTTTGCCAGGCTGGCCTCAACGTAGGGGGCGAGCACTTCGTCAATGCGGTTGATGGTGGTGCCGCCGTAGATATGGCTGGCCACCTGGGCAACAATCTGCGCGGTGACGGCGGTGGCGGTGGCGATCGACTTCGGCGGCTCGATATCGGCGTTGCCCATTTTAAAGCCGTGGGTCAGCATGCCGCGCAGGTCCACCAGCATGCAGTTAAACATCGGGAAGAAGGGCGCGTAGTCGAGGTCGTGATAGTGGATCTCACCGCGCCGGTGGGCGTTGACCACCTCGCGCGGCAGCTGCTGCTGCATGGCGTAGTGTTTCGCCACGATCCCGGCCAGCAGATCGCGCTGGGTGGGGATCACCTTGCTGTCCTTATTGGCGTTTTCATGCAGCAGCGCCGAATTGGTCTGCTCCACCAGCCCGCGGATCTCGCTGCCGAGCCGCCCGCGCTGCTCGCGCGCCACGTCACGATCGTGGCGGTACTCGATATAGGCCCGCGCCAGCTGCGGGTAGCGCCCGGCCATCAGCCGGTCCTCCACCGCCCGCTGGATCAGCGCAATATCCAGCCGTCGTGGCTCAGCGAGCGGCAGCTGTTCATCCGCCTGCCGTTGCTCACTCTGCTGCAGCGGTTCGCCGGTCTGTGCGGGTTCCCCTGGTGGCAGCTTTTCACTCCGTTGTGCCGGGTTGCCCGTCGGTGCCTTTTTACCCGACCCGGCCAGCTGCCGGGTGACCGCGGCGGCAACGCGGCGGCAGTACGCCTCATCCTCGACCTGCGCGGCGCGGGCGGCGGCGCGGATCGCCGTCAGAATACGGTTGCTGTCAAAGGCTGCCAGACAGCCGTCGCGTTTAATGACCTGAATTGCCACCGGGATCCTCCTGTGGAAACACTACATATTGTTGGTGGTGGCTATAGTAAGCGCTATATGTAGCGTTTTTGCCGAAGAAATCGGCGCTTTGTTGATTTATCGCAAAGAAGCGGGAGGGGCGGACAGTTGCTGAGCAGTGCCCCGCCGCCGCCGTGGTTTTATCCTCCGGCTGCGCGTTAGCTGAACGCTTAGGCACATTTTGCCATCATCCCGTGCGGCGGCGGTTGCATTCAACCCGCCGGAGTCACTACTATTGCCGGTTGCCGTGGAGCGAAACCTCACTGCTCCGGTTGATCAGGAATTGTGCCCGATGTCATCTGTCACCTATAACCAAAATCAGATCATGCGCTGGCTGGGGACGCGTACCGTCGCCCGCGCGCGCGAACTGGTGGCCAGCGTGCAGAACATCCGGTGGCAGAACACCCTGCTGACCGGCGAAGTGCCGGGGCGCAAAGCCGAGCCGTTCAGCGTGATTGTCCACTTCAGCCGGCCGCAGGGGCGGCTCTCCGCCAGCGGCGAGTGCAGCTGCGCGGTGAAAAACAACTGCAAGCACGTGGCGGCGGTGATGCTGGCCAACCTGCAGCCGCGCGAGGAGCAGGCGACCTTAGCGCTGACAACGGTGGGTGGCGACCCGCAGCCGCTGCTGCAGCTGGAGTCGCGGGCCAATTTTGTCAGCGGCTACGGCCACTACGGCCATCGTCAGAAGCGGCTGGACTTCGCCACGGTCAGCTTTGACTACGACGGCGTGGCGGTTGAGGCCGCCAGCCAGGCGGAGAGCTTCGCCGCCGCCGACGGTCGCCGCTATCAGGTACAGCGACAGCCCGCCGCCGAGAACGCCTGGCTGGCGGAGATCCACGCGCTCGGCCTGAGCCCGATCCCCGCCGGACATATCTACACCCCGACGCCGTTGCCGGCGGCGATCTTCGCGCCGGAGGCCCCCGAGCGGTGGCACGCCTTTATCAAAAAAAGCGTCCCGGCGCTGCGCAGGCGCGGCTGGCGGGTGAGCATTGATCGGGAGTTCAGCGGCAACTTCACCGAGGTCAGCGCTATCGAGGGGCGGGCGATCCAGGCGGCCGACGGCTGGTTTGACCTTGAGCTGGCGATGAAGGTTGGCCGCCGACGCCTGCGGCTGGAGCCGCTGCTGGCAAAGCTGTTCAGCGAAGACCGCCGCTGGACCGCCGGCAACCTCAGCCTGATCGCCGACGATGAAGCGATCGAGCTGCGTGACGATCGCCAGCAGCGGCTGCTGTTTCGCGCCGCGCAGCTGAAACCGCTGGTGGCCAACCTGATCGACCTGTTTGCTACCCCGGATCGGCCGCTGCGGCTGGCGGCCTGGGACGTCGGCCGCCTGAGCAGCAGTGACGAGCGCAGCCGCTGGATTTTCGACGGTGAAAACCCGGTACACCAGCTGGCGCAGCGCCTCAGCGGCAACGCGGGCGTGCAGCCGGTCAGCCCGCCGCAAGGCCTGAAGGCGCAGCTGCGCGACTACCAGCTGCAGGGGGTGAACTGGATGCAGTTCCTGCGCCAGCATCAGCTGGCCGGAGTGCTGGCCGACGATATGGGGCTGGGCAAAACCATCCAGACTCTTGCCCACCTGCTGCTGGAGAAAGAGGCCGGCCGCCTCGATCGCCCGGCGCTGATCGTGGTGCCAACGACGCTGGTGCACAACTGGTGCTGCGAGGCGGCGCGCTTCGCGCCCGACCTGAAGGTGCTGGCGCTGACCGGACCGCAGCGCAAAGCCTTCTATGACCGGCTGACGCAGTACGACGTGGTGATCACCACCTATTCGCTGCTGTGGCGCGATCAGCCGCAGCTGGTGGCGCACCATTACCATCTGCTGATCCTCGACGAAGCGCAGTACGTGAAAAACAGCGCCTCGCGGGCGGCGGCGGTGATCCGCGCGCTGAAAACCCGCCACCGCCTGTGCCTGACCGGCACGCCGCTGGAGAACCACCTCGGCGAGCTGTGGTCGCAGTTTGACTTCCTGCTGCCGGGCTTCCTCGGCAGCGAACGCGACTTCACCCAGCAGTGGCGCATACCGGTGGAGCGCGACGGCGATCGGGTGCGGCGCGAACTGCTGGCAAAGCGGGTGCGGCCGTTTATGCTGCGCCGCCGCAAGCAGGAGGTGGCGAAAGAGCTGCCGCCGAAGAACACCATCGTGCGCAGCGTGGCGCTGGAGGGGGGCCAGCGCGAGCTGTACGACCAGCTGCGCAGTGCGATGCAGGATCGCGTACAGCTGGCGGTGCAGCAGCAGGGGGCGGGGCGCAGCCATCTACTGGTGCTGGACGCGCTGCTCAAGCTGCGGCAGATCTGCTGCGATCCGCGGCTGGTGGCCGACGCCCGCGCGGAGAAGGTCAGACACTCCGCCAAGCTGGCGCTGCTGCGCGAGATGCTGAGCGATCTGCTGGCGGAAGACAGGCGCATCCTGATCTTCTCGCAGTTCACCAGCATGCTGGCGATCATCGCCGAAGAGCTGCAGAAGGCGCGTATCGCTTTTGTCACCCTGACCGGCAGCACCCGCGATCGCGAAACGCCGGTCGCGCGCTTCCAGCGCGGCGAAGTGCCGGTGTTTCTAATCAGCCTGAAGGCCGGCGGTGTCGGTCTCAACCTGACGGCGGCGGACACGGTGATCCACTACGATCCCTGGTGGAACCCGGCGGCAGAGAACCAGGCCACCGACCGCGCCTACCGACTGGGCCAGGATAAACCGGTGTTTGTCTACAAGCTGATCGCGGCGGATACCATCGAAGAGAAGGTGGTGGCGCTGCAGCAGCAGAAGGCGGAGCTGGCGGGGGATATTCTGGCCGACGAACTGAGCGAGCCGTCCAGCTTTAGCGCGGACGATCTGACGCTGCTGTTCTCACAGTAAAGGCAGGGGGCCTGGGGCCCCTGCCGGATAAAGCAGGCGCTTAGCGGCGTACCGCGATCGCTTCAATCTCAATCTTCACGTCTTTTGGCAGACGCGCCACTTCCACGCAGGAGCGCGCCGGGAAGCTCGCCTGGTGCGCGGTAAAGAAGGCTTCATAGGCGGCGTTTACCGTGGTGAAGTCGTTCAGATCCTTCACAAATACCGTCATCTTCACGATGTCGCCTACCTTCAGGCCGGCGGCTTCAACGATCGCCTGCACGTTGGCCAACGACTGCTGCGTCTGCGCGGTGATATCTTCCGGCACGTTGCCGGTTTTCGGGTCCACCGGGATCTGGCCGGAGGTGAAGATCAGGCTGCCGAGATCGACGCCCTGCACGTAAGGGCCGATGGCAGCAGGGGCGTGTTCAGTACTGATTTCGCGGGACATACTCTCTCCTTAAGGTGTATAGGATGCGGGCGGGATGGTGCCCGCCCGGCGTCGCTGACAGCTTGCCCGCCTTAACGGCGGAATGCAATCGCGCTTAGCGCCAGCCATCTTGCAGCGGCGGCTGTTACGCGGGCGTAAGGCCGCTGCCGCTTAACCGTAGACCTTTACGCCAGCGTTCAGGCGATCGGGCTGCTGCCGCCTGACCGACGGCCTTCACGCCAGCGTGCGGGCTGCTGCCGCCTGACCGACGGCCTTCACGCCAGCGTGCGGGCGGCGACTTAATCCGCCGCCATCACCACGTGGTGGGCGAACTCTTTCTCACAGTATTTGCACTTCAGGTGCAGATCGTCGGCGCGCTGCTTAACGGTAAAGCTGGAGAACACCGGTTCGCTGCGGCTGATGCAGTTACCGTTCGGGCAGGTCAGCACGCGCTCGATGCGCTCCGGCAGCACCGGCGACAGCTTGGCCACCACGTCGTACTCGTCAATGCGGTTAACGGTGGCGTGCGGTGCGTAGAACGCCAGCTGGTTGATCTGATCGTCGGTCAGGAAGGTGTTCTCGATCTTGATCAGATCTTTACGCCCCAGCTCGCCGGACGGCAGGTTCAGGCCGATGGTGATGCGCTGATCGGTTTCGGTCAGGCGGAACAGCGACAGCAGCTTAAACCCGACCTGCGCCGGGATATGGTCAATCACCGTACCGCGTTTGATCGCTTCAACCTGTAACTTATTATCCTGTGTCATCGTGGTTCCCCTTACAGATCCAGTTCACTGTTCAGTACCAGCGCCAGCAAGGCCTGGCGGGCGTAAATGCCGTTGCCGGCCTGCTGGAAGTACCAGGCGTGCGGCGTGCTGTCGACGTCGGTGTCGATTTCGTCAATGCGCGGCAGCGGGTGCAGCACCCTCATATTGTCGCGGGCGCCGGCCAGGTCGGCGGCGCGCAGAATAAACTGCGCCTTGACGTTGGCGTACTCGGACGGATCCAGCCGCTCTTTCTGCACGCGGGTCATATACAGAATATCCAGCTCGGGCACTACCTCTTCAATGCTGTCGTGGCGGCTCCAGGCGATGCCCTTCTCGTCGAGCATATCGGTAATGTAGGACGGCATCGCCAGCGCGTCCGGCGCGATAAAGTAGAAGCGGTTGCCGTCAAACTTGGCCAGCGCCTGGGTCAGTGAATGCACGGTACGGCCATACTTCAGGTCGCCGACCATCGCCACGTTAAGGTTGTTCAGCCGGCCCTGGGTCTCCTGCAGGGTAAACAGGTCCAGCAGCGTCTGGGTCGGGTGCTGATTGGCACCGTCACCGGCGTTCAGCACCGGGATACCGCCGGAAAACTCGGTGGCCAGGCGCGCCGCGCCCTCCTGCGGGTGACGCATCACGATGGCATCGACGTAGGTGCCAATCACCGAAATGGTATCGGCCAGCGTTTCACCTTTCTTGCCCAGCGAGGTACTGCCGCCGTCGGCAAAGCCGACCACCGAGGCACCCAGCCGGTGAATGGCGGTTTCGAACGACAGGCGGGTGCGGGTGGAGGCTTCAAAAAAGCAGCTGGCGACGACTTTATGTTTCAGCAGCTCCGGCTGCGGCGTGGCCTTCAGGCTTGCCGCGGTTTTCAGCACCAGCTCCAGCTCGTCACGGTTGAGATCGTTAATGGAAATAATATGTTTGTGATACAACGGATTCGCCATGCTCACTCTCCTGGTTGCCCCGGCTGTACCCGGGCCGCTGTCGCGGGGGTGAAAATTTGGGCAAAAAAAAGCCCCTCAGCGAGGGGCTTTTCTTACGCGATCGGTGATGCCATTAACGGAAAAACGCGGCTGCCCGCCTGCGTGCAGACGTGGTTGAACGAAGCGATAAGTAACGTTCTGTGGCATGGTTCCTCCCGGCAAACGGGGGGCATTATACGCATTCGGCATGGCACGGCAAGCGGAAATCACCTGCCACGTAATCGGTTGCCCGGCCCCGGTTTACACCAGCTGCGCCAGGGTGGCGACCATCACCGCCTTGATGGTATGCAGGCGGTTTTCCGCCTGGTCGAACACCACGCTGTGCGCCGACTCAAACACCTCGTCGGTGACTTCCATACCGCCGTGCAGATCGTACTGCTGCGCCATCTGCTGGCCCAGCGTGGTCTGATCGTCGTGGAAGGCGGGCAGGCAGTGCAGGAACTTCACCTGCGGATTGCCGGTCAGATCCAGCATCGCTTTATTGACCTGATAGGCGCGCAGTAAGGCAATCCGCTCTGCCCACACCTCTTTCGGCTCGCCCATCGACACCCAGACGTCGGTATAGATAAAGTCGGCACCGGCCACCCCGGCGGCGATATCCTCGGTCAGGGTGATTTTGCCACCGGTTTTCGCCGCCGCTGCCCGGCACTCTTCCACCAGCTGCGCGTCCGGCCAGCACGCCTTCGGTGCTACCAGCCGCAGATCCAGCCCGGTCAGCGCTGCCGCTTCCAGCATGGTATTACCCATATTGTTGCGTGCGTCGCCGACATAGACGAAGGTCATCTGGCTGAAGGCCTTCTCCGGCAGGTGCTCCTGCATGGTCAGCAGGTCGGCCAGCAGCTGGGTCGGGTGGAACTCGTTGGTCAGCCCGTTCCACACCGGCACGCCGGCGTGTTCGGCCAGCGACTCGACCAGCGCCTGGCCGTGGCCGCGATACTGAATGCCGTCATACATGCGGCCGAGAACGCGTGCGGTGTCCTTCATCGACTCCTTATGGCCGATCTGGCTGCCGCTCGGGCCGAGATAGGTGACGTTAGCCCCCTGGTCGTAAGCGGCAACTTCGAAAGAGCATCGGGTACGGGTCGAGTCTTTTTCGAAGATGAGCGCAATATTCTTGCCCTTCAGGTGCTGAATTTCTTCACCGTTTTTCTTGTCGGTCTTCAGTGTCGAGGCCAGCGCCAGCAAGCCGTTGATTTCGGCGGGGGTAAAATCCAGCAGCCTGAGAAAATGCCGTTTGTACAGTTGACTCATAACGCACTCCGGTAACTAATTAATGAATTAAAATTCAATTTAACCGTATGAATATTCATTTTCAACCCCGGCATGCAGAAACTTTTTTATAAAGGTAGTGGCGCGACGGGCGCTGTGGGAAAATACTAAAAATTGCCGGTGCCGTCACTACAGACGCAGGGTACCTTTGACTTGAGGAATGGATTATGGCTAACGAAGCATTACTGGAAGAGCAGCGCGAAGAGACACGGCTGATTATTGAAGAACTGCTGGAAGACGGCAGCGATCCGGATGCGCTCTATACCATCGAGCACCACTTCTCCTGCAGCAGCTTTGATGCGCTGGAGAAAGCGGCGGTTGAGGCCTTCAAGCTGGGCTACGAAGTGACCGAGCCGGAAGAGCTGGAGCTGGACGACGGTACCACGGTGATGTGCTGTGACATCCTCAGCGAAGGCGCGCTGAACGCCGAGCTGATCGACAAGCAGGTCGAGCAGCTGGTGAATCTGGTGGCGCAGTTCAACGTTGACTACGACGGCTGGGGCACCTACTTCGAAGATCCGGATGCGCAGGACGAAGACGACGAAGGCGAAGAGGAAGACGAGCAGGAAGACGGCGACGACAACGGCGTCCGTCACTGATCTGGCCGGCCGGGAGAAAAGCGGCGGCCTGCCTGATGGCTGCTGTCGCCGTAATCCCCTGGCCGCTGTTCTGAACAGGTCACAGTGGCCCGCGCGTTGCGGGTTATCACGGCCTGTTTACTGACGCCAGTGTTGCTGCCCGTGTCAGAAACGCTGACCCGCGTTAACGCAAAGACCGGCTGCCGGGTTCGTCAGCAACCGTGCTTTGCGTTCAGCGCCCTCTGAACCCAAATCTGTGCCACTAACCGCTTTCACTGACCTTTCTGATGACTATGACCCAGTTTGACACTCTGTTAGCCCCGATCCACGGCTTTCTGCACTGCCGTACTCCGCAGGCGTGGATCGACGAAGCGCGCAAGCCGGAAAACCTGCCGCTGTTACTCACCGACCACCTGGTATGCGAGCTGAAAGCCGCCCAGACCGCGATGTGGCTGATCCGCAAATACGTGGCGGATAAAGCCAGCGGCGACGCGCTGCTGGCGTGGCTGAGACCCTGGGAAGATTTTGTTCATAACGACCAGGCCGACCTCGGGTTTCTGGAACAGCATAAGGCGCTGTCCAAAACCATCATCAGCCGTGAAGAGCTGCCCTACGGCGACGCGCTGGTGGATAAGATGGTGCTGCTGATCAAAGAGGAGCTGCACCACTTCTATCAGGTGCTGGAGATCATGCAGGCGCGCGATATCCCCTATATGAAGATCACCGCCAGCCGCTATGCCAAAGGCCTGATACGTGAAATCACCACCCATGAGCCGCAGGCGCTGGTGGATAAGCTGATCTGCGGTGCCTACATCGAAGCGCGATCCTGCGAACGCTTCGCCAGCCTGGCCCCGCATCTGGACGATCGCCTGTCGGCGTTTTACGTCTCGCTGCTGCGCTCGGAAGCGCGCCACTATCAGGATTATCTTGAGCTGGCGCAGCTGATCTCACCGAAGGATATCAGCGCGCGGGTACAGAAGATCGGCGAGACCGAGGCGAAACTGATTAGCGAACCGGACGACAGGCTGCGTTTTCACAGCGGCGTACCGGCGTTTGCCTGCTAGCCGGGGATAGTCGTCAGCCACTGTCGGTGTGTCGGCGTTTGCCTGCTAATCCGGCATAGCCGTCAGCCACTGGCAGGTAAGCTGCGGGTGGCCCGCGCGATCTTAGCGCGGCGGTTTCCTGGCCGGGCGGATGCTGATGCGGGGATCGTGACCCCGCCCTGCCGCAGTGGCAGGGCGGTCAGCGGTGTTACAGCGTCTTCAGCATCGTTACTTCGCAGTCAACATGGCCGGTATAGCCCAGCGGCCCGTCGATATGCGCAAAGCCGAGGTGCTCATACAGGCGGATCGCGCGGGTCAGCGAGGCGGTGGTTTCCAGATAGCAGCGCTTAAAGCCCAGCGTGCGGGCGTACTCCAGCGCCTGGATAGCCAGATCGCGCGCCACGCCGAGGCCGCGCGCCTCGCTGAGGAAGTACATCTTCTGCAGCTCGCAGACGTCCGCCTCACCGCCCTGCAGCGGTGCCACGCCGCCACCGCCGACCACCTGACCATTCACCTCGACCACCCAGTAGGCGCTGTCCGGCTCGCTGTAGAGCTCAAACAGCCGGTCAAGGTTAGGGTCGGAAACGGTATAGCCTTTATCTGCGGTCAGCCCGAATTCGGCAGAGACGGTGCGGATCACCTGTGCAATCAGCGGATTATCAGCAGCGGTAATCGGGCGTACCCGCAGGGTGGCGTGTATAGCGGTGGTCATACGTCTCGCTCTGGGTCAGGGTCAGGAAGAAACGTGTAATAACATTGCTGACGTAAAGATGCAACGTTAGCGGCCCTGGCTTTGTTCAGCAGGCCGGTTGAGGTCAGCTCACAGCCGCTTCTCAACCGTTCACCGAACCGGGTTTACCGCCCTCAGGCAATCGTCAGGGTCAGCATAGTGTCCCGCAAAGGGGACATTAAGGGCTCTTCTCTCTTTAAATGACCTGAATCCGTGACATTACGCCCAGCCTGTCTGCTATTTAACCTTAAATGACACAACCGGAAACATTTATTGTCGCATCTTTAACCTTGTGGTAAAAATACGCGGTTAAGTTAGATACTTCTTATTCTCATCATCATCTCTCCCCCTCTATTTTCAGGAAGAAAATTTAATGGAAAACCAAACTTCTCCCAACCAGCAGCACCCGGTGCTGTTCCACGGCCGGGCCGGCGAGTACTTCTCGATCTGGCTGGTGAATGCCTTACTCACCATGATCACGCTGGGCATCTACTCCGCGTGGGCCACCGTGCGCCGCCGCCGCTATTTCTACGGCAACACCGAAATCGCCGGCGACCGTTTTGACTACCATGCGCGGCCGATGGATATCCTTAAAGGGCGGATTATCGTCTTTGTGGGCCTGGTGCTGTTCTTTATCCTCTCTTCACTGCTGCCGACGCTGTCGCTCTTGTTTGTGCTGGCGTTCTTCGCGCTGATCCCGTGGATTGTGATCCGCAGCTGGCGCTATAACGCGCTGATGAGCAGCTTCCGCGGCGTGCGTTTTAACTACCTGTGCCGCATCGGCCGCGCCTACTGGGTGATGTACCTCTGCCCGCTGCTGATGGTGATTGGCCTGTATCTGCTGGTCAGCATGGTGGCGCTGTCGGCGATCAACCTCGGCAGCGTCAGCGCCTCATTAGCCATTGGCGTCATCGCGCTGGTGCTGCTGCTGGTCGGCGGTGCGGTAGTTCAGGGGGTGGTCAGCGCGCTGAACCACGACCTGTATATCAATAATATGTCGTTCGGCACGCTGCCGTTTAAGGCGCAGCTGAGCAAAAAAGCGTTTATTAAAATCGTGCTGGTCAGCTTCCTGATCTTCCTGCCGTTCCTGGTGGTCACCGGGCTGCTGATCGGTTCGCTGATGGTTGGCCTGGTGTACGCTGCCGCAATGGGCGTCACCGATCCGCAGATGATGGGCGCGCTGATGGCCGAACACCTGTTCAGCCTGTTCCTTGCCATAGTTGTGCTGATCGTCGGCGGCCTGTTCTCCTCCGCTTACCTGGTGGTGGCGCAGCGCAACTACGCCTTCGGCCAGACTAAACTCGGCGAGGCGTTACAGCTTAAATCGACCCTCTCTACCGGTGCCTTCCTCGGTCTGGTGCTGACCAACAGCCTGATCGTTCTGTTCACGCTGGGGCTCGGTACGCCGATCGCCGAAGTGCGCCTGGCGCGCTATATGGCCAGCAGCACCGCGCTGACCGGTGATATCTCGCTGGTGACCGTACAGGCGCACCATGACAGCGCCGGAACGGCGGTAGCCGAAGAGGTGGCGGCGGCGTTCGATCTTAACGTGGGGATCTGATGCTGCAGCTGGATGGCTTCTACCAGTATCCCGGACGGGCCGCCCGTGAGGTGGCCCGCCTGACGCTTAACGATCGCCATCTGACCCTGATGCAGGACGGTCACCAGCAGGTGCTGCTGCTGAAAGAGGTGCAGGTCTCTGACGCACTGGGCACCATTCCGCTGACCCTGACCTTCCCGGACGGCGGTCGCTTTGTGCCGCAGAGTGACGCACAGTTTCGCCAGTGGTGGCAGCAGCGCCACCGGCCGGGGCTGGTGCACCGGCTGGAACGCTACCGCCGCGGCGTGGCGCTGACCCTGCTGGCAACGCTGGCCAGCATTGCTTTATGGCTGTGGGTGATCCTGCCCGCCGCCAGCGACCTGCTGGCGCGTAACCTGCCGGACGTGGTCGCCCGCCAGGTAGGGCAGCAGACGCAGACCCTGCTGCGGCACGGGGGATTCAGCGAGGTGACGCTGCCGCCCGCCGAACGGCAGCGGCTGCAGCAGCTGTTCAGCAGGGCGATCCCCCCCGAGCTGCGCGACGGCACGCTGCCGCTGCAGCTGAAGGTGATGCACTTCGACGGCGGCGCTAACGCCTTTATGCTGGCCGACGGCACGCTAATCGTCAGCGACGATCTGCTGAAGCTGGCAAAAAGCGACGATGCGCTGGTGGCGGTGATGCTGCACGAGATGGGCCACCATCATCACCGCCATCCGCTGCAGATGCTGGTGCGCTCGTCGCTGGTAACGCTGGGCTATATGTGGCTGACCGGCGACGTCAGCGGCATCGGCGACACGATTCTGCAGTCGGCGGCGTTTGTCGACCAGATGCAGTTCTCACGCGGCATGGAGCGCGAGGCGGACGAGTACGCCATTGCGCAGATGCAGGCGCAGGGCCGCTCGCTGGCCGAGATGCAGGCGATCTACACCCGCCTGCAGCAGGAAGGCGACAGGCAGAGCCACGGCCTGCAGCTGCCGGAGTGGATCAGCAGCCACCCGGATATGCCGGAGCGTATTAAGGCCATTCAGGACGCGCAGCCGAAACCGTAACGCTTTACACCTCTGCATAATCATCCACGCCTGACGAAATTCGTCGGGCGTTTTTTTTGCCTCACGAAAACAACAGGCAGTTTATCGCGTCGCGGCTGGAATAGTGTCAGGCAGATTCGTTCGGATACTGGCGAATAACGGGTTTTAAATTTGTCGCGCGATGTACTACAAATAATAATAAAAATGGATTATTTACTAATAGCGTGTTCCCTTCCGTTGACCCCATGTTGATGAAATATCAATGCTTCATTGTTAACCTCTTCAGATCGTGGGATTACAAACGCAACGGCACAGGGAGAGGGCGAAGGTATGATGACATTTCTGAGGAAGTGGTTGAAGAACAGGATTGTTTGGTCCTGTTTGATTTATCTCCCACTCACACTGTTAATCCTCTTTGGTATCTTTATGGCTTATATCTTTGCGAATATTGCCATGCAAGCTGTTGGTGTGTTTGTTATTGTCATGATGGTTGCTGCTTTTCTTCTGCCATGAAAACTATATTAATCGCGCCATCATCGGCCACCAATAAAAAAGGCGATACAGGTTCTCACCCGCATCGCCCTTTAACCGGCCGTTAACCGGTTGGCATTACCTAAGCCTTACAGCGCAGCAATCACGCCCTGCTGCTCGATCAGCTTGATTTTCGCCTGTTCGAAGTCGGCCAGACGCTCGCGCTCTTTGGCGACCACCGCCTCCGGGGCGCGTGCCACAAAGCCTTCGTTGCCCAGCTTGGCGGTGATTTTTTCCATCTCCGCTTCCACTTTGCCCACTTCCTTCGCCAGACGCTCCAGCTCGACGGTTTTGTCGATCAGCTCGGCCATCGGGATCAGCAGCTCGGCACCGTCGACCAGCTTGGTGACGGAAACCGGGCCTTTGTCACCGGCCGGCAGCAGCTCCAGCTTCTCCAGGCGCGCCAGGGTGCGCAGGAAGGTGTGGTTCTGCTGCACGCGGCGGGCCGCGTCGTCGCTGGCGCCGCGCAGCAGCACGTCCAGCGGTTTGGCAGGGGAGATGTTCATCTCGTTACGGATGTTACGCACCGCAACGATCGCCTGCTTCAGCCACTCGGTATCGGCCATCGCCGCCTCGTCAACGCGCGCGGCGTCAAACTCCGGCATCGGCTGCAGCATAATGGTGTCGTCGCTGATGTTCTTCAGCACTTTCACCTGCTGCCAGATGGTTTCGGTAATGAACGGGATAATCGGGTGCGCCAGGCGCAGCAGCGCTTCCAGCACCGTCACCAGCGTGTTGCGGGTGCCGCGCAGCTGGTTCTCGCTGCCGCCGTTCATCACCGGCTTGGCCAGCTCCAGGTACCAGTCGCAGAACTGGTTCCAGGTAAACTCGTAGAGAATACCGGCCGCCAGATCGAAGCGGTAGCTGTCCAGCGCTTCGCGGTAGGCTTTCACCGTCTGATTAAACTCGGCGAGGATCCAGCGGTCGGCCAGCGACAGCTCCAGTTCGCCGCCGTTAAAGCCGCAGTCGTGGCCTTCGGTGTTCATCAGCACAAAGCGGCTGGCGTTCCACAGCTTGTTACAGAAGTTGCGGTAGCCTTCCAGGCGCTTCATATCCCAGTTGATGTCGCGGCCGGTAGAGGCCAGCGCCGCCAGGGTAAAGCGCAGGGCGTCGGTGCCGTGCGGCTCGATGCCGTTCGGGAACTGCTTCTCGGTGCGCTTGCGGATCTTCTCCGCCAGCTGCGGCTGCATCATGTTGCCGGTGCGTTTCTCCAGCAGGTCTTCCAGCGAGATGCCGTCGACCATATCCAGCGGATCGATCACGTTACCCTTCGACTTGGACATCTTCTGCCCTTCGTCGTCGCGGATCAGCCCGGTCATATAGACGGTGTTAAACGGCACCTGCGGCTTGCCGTCTTCATCCTTGATAAAGTGCATGGTCAGCATGATCATGCGCGCAATCCAGAAGAAGATGATGTCAAAGCCGCTGACCAGCACGCTGGTCGGGTGGAAGGTACGTAGCGCTTCGGTGTTTTCCGGCCAGCCGAGGGTGGAGAAGGTCCACAGCCCGGAGGAGAACCAGGTATCGAGCACGTCTTCGTCCTGGCGCAGCGCCACGTCCGGGCCGAGGTTGTTCTCGGCGCGCACTTCTTCTTCGCTGCGGGCAACATAGACGTTACCGGCGTCGTCGTACCAGGCCGGGATACGGTGGCCCCACCACAGCTGACGGGAGATGCACCAGTCCTGGATATCGCGCATCCACGAGAAGTACATGTTCTCATACTGCTTCGGCACGAACTGAATATCACCGTTCTCTACCGCTTCCACCGCCACTTTCGCCAGCGGGGCGGTGCGCACGTACCACTGATCGGTCAGCATCGGCTCGATCACCACGCCGCCGCGATCGCCGTAAGGAACGGTCAGATCGTGCGGTTTGATCTCGTCGAGCAGGCCGAGCGCGTCGATGGCGGCAACGATGGCTTTACGCGCTGCAAAGCGCTCCAGGCCACGGAACTCCGCCGGGATAGAATCGTCGTGCGCATCGCACTCTTCGCCGTTGGTGTCGTAAACCTGTGCCGCATCGCGGATATCGCCGTCGAAGGTCAGGATGTTGATCATCGGCAGCTTATGACGACGACCCACTTCGTAGTCGTTAAAGTCGTGCGCCGGGGTGATCTTCACGCAGCCGGTGCCTTTCTCCATATCGGCGTGTTCGTCGCCGACGATCGGGATGCGGCGGTTAACCAGCGGCAGCACGAGGAACTTGCCGATCAGGTCTTTATAGCGCGGATCTTCCGGATTGACCGCCACGCCGGTATCACCAAGGATGGTTTCCGGGCGGGTGGTGGCGACCACCAGGTAATCTTTGCCGTCGGCGGTTTTCACGCCGTCGGCCAGCGGGTAGCGCAGGTGCCACATTGAGCCTTTTGACTCGCGGTTCTCCACCTCCAGATCGGAGATGGCGGTGCGCAGCTTCGGATCCCAGTTCACCAGGCGCTTGCCGCGGTAGATCAGGTTCTCTTTATGCAGGCGAACGAACACCTCTTTCACCGCGTTAGACAGGCCGTCGTCCATGGTGAAGCGCTCGCGCTCCCAGTCCACGGAGTTGCCGAGGCGGCGCATCTGGCGGGTGATAGTGCCGCCGGACTCCGCTTTCCACTGCCAGATTTTTTCGATAAAGGCGTCGCGGCCGTAGTCCTGACGGGTTTTCCCCTCTTCAGCGGCGATCTTACGCTCCACCACCATCTGCGTGGCGATGCCCGCGTGGTCGGTGCCCGCCTGCCACAGGGTGTTTTTCCCCTGCATGCGCTGGTAGCGGATCATGGTGTCCATGATGGTCTGCTGGAAGGCGTGACCCATATGCAAGCTGCCGGTGACGTTCGGCGGCGGGATCATGATGCAGAAGCTTTCCTGGCTGGTATCGCCATGCGGTTTAAAGTAGCCCTGCTGTTCCCAGTGCTCGTAAAGCGGCTGCTCGATATCTTGCGGGTTATATGTCTTTTCCATATCTGCTATGTCTTAGGCAATGGGCGGCGTTGCCGTATTCAAGTGGAATCCAACGCTGCGGTACGCTTTATAGCGGTCGCGCGCCAGCTGTTTCAAAGATTCTTCGTAGGGAACGAAGTCTATCACTTCATAGAAAGCGGTGGCAAAATCTGCAAACTGCGGCAGCAGGCTGATCAGCAGGTCGCGCGGGGCGTTGCCGCGGCGCTGCGGCCAGGCCAGCTCGACCGGCGCACCGTATTTCGGGCCTTCCCCCGCCAGATTATGCGGCACAAAGGCGTCGGCCGGGCGCTGCCACAGCGCCTCATCCAGCCGGATCGCCTGGGCTTCATCGGCGCAGGCGATCAGCACCCGCTTGCCTTCACGCCAGCGGGCGCCGGCCAGATCGCAGACCAGCGCTTCCTGCGCGCTCAGCCCGTCAACCGGGGTGTCGGTTTCCAGCAGATAGAAGGTGGCGTTTTTCATCAGGGTGCTCGTTTAATCGGGTAAGCGTACAGGGCCGGTGAACCGGCCCTGTACGGCGGTGGCGGCGTTAATCGTCGCCGTTCAGGCCCGCGCGGTTCAGCAGGAACTGCGACAGCAGGGCGACCGGGCGGCCGGTGGCGCCTTTGGCCTTGCCGGAGCGCCAGGCGGTACCGGCCACGTCGAGGTGCGCCCAGTTATACTTACGGGCAAAGCGCGCCAGGAAGCAGGCGGCGGTAATGGCACCGCCGGGGCGGCCGCCGATATTGGCCATATCGGCAAAGTTCGAGTCCAGCTGCTCCTGATACTCGTCGGCCATCGGCAGACGCCAGGCGCGGTCGCCGGCCTGCTCGGAGGCACCGATCAGCTCGTGCGCCAGCGGATTGTGGTTCGACAGCAGGCCGCTGATATGGTGGCCAAGCGCGATCACGCAGGCCCCGGTCAGCGTCGCCACGTCAATCACCACTTCCGGATCGAAGCGCTCAACGTAGGTCAGCGCGTCGCACAGCACCAGGCGGCCTTCGGCGTCGGTGTTCAGCACCTCGACGGTCTGGCCGGACATGGTGGTCAGCACGTCGCCCGGACGGTAGGCGCGGCCGCCGGGCATGTTTTCACAGCCCGCCAGCACGCCAACCACGTTCAGCGGCAGGTTCAGCTCGGCGACCATACGCATCACGCCGTACACCGCCGCCGCGCCGCACATATCATACTTCATCTCGTCCATCGCTTCGCCCGGCTTGAGCGAGATGCCGCCGGTATCGAAGGTGACGCCTTTACCGACCAGCACGATCGGCCGCGCATCCGCGTCCGGGTTGCCCTTGTAATCGATCACCGACATCAGCGATTCATTCTGCGAGCCCTGGCCGACGGCGAGGTAGGCGTTCATGCCCAGCTCTTTCATCTGCTGCTCGCCGATCACCCGGGTGGTGATGTTCCTGCTGTAGGCGTCCGCCAGCTGGCGCGCCTGCGAGGCCAGATACGCCGCGTTACAAATATTTGGCGGCATATTGCCGAGGTCTTTCGCCGCTTTAACGCCGGAGGCCACGGCCAGGCCGTGCTGGATAGCGCGCTCGCCGCTGGTCAGCTCGCGGCGGGTCGGCACGTTAAACACCAGCTTGCGCAGCGGGCGGCGCGGCTCGACCTTGTTGCTCTTCAGCTGATCGAAGCTGTAGAGCGTCTCTTTCGAGGTCTCCACCGCCTGGCGCACTTTCCAGTAGGTGTTACGCCCTTTCACGTGCAGCTCGGTCAGGAAGCAGACCGCTTCCATCGATCCGGTGTCGTTCAGGGTGTTGATGGTTTTCTGGATCACCTGCTTGTACTGGCGCTCGTCCAGTTCGCGTTCCTTGCCGCAACCGATCAACAGGATGCGCTCAGAGAGAATGTTCGGCACATGATGCAGCAGCAGGGTTTGCCCCACTTTGCCTTCCAGCTCGCCGCGGCGCAGCAGGGCGCTGATATAGCCATCGCTGATTTTATCCAGCTGTTCAGCAATCGGTGATAACCGGCGCGGTTCGAAAACACCCACTACAATACAGGCACTGCGCTGTTTTTCCGGGCTACCGCTCTTTACACTGAACTCCATGCATTCTCCTGAATCTTAAAGACAACGGCGGCTGCTGCGGCTAGAATGTAGCGCTTCCGTAACGAAAAGTGCCGTTGCGTAAACGTCGTTTAGTCACGAACGTCAGAGTCAGTTCCGGGGAAGTTTTTAAGTTTTAACCCCACCGGAACGCGATTATTGTCATACTATTTTAGCTATGACATGGGCCATTGATGAGAAAAAATGGCGTATAAGCGATGAAACTAGCGATTTTCCTGCAAAAAGACAAGTTTTCACAGGCGTATTCAGCGTGATCATCATTAGATATCTGGTTAAGGAAACGCTCAAAAGCCAGCTGGCTATCCTGTTCATCCTGCTGCTGATCTTCTTTTGTCAGAAGTTAGTCAGGATACTGGGAGCCGCGGTGGATGGCGAAATTCCAACAAACTTAGTCCTCACCTTACTCGGCCTCGGCGTGCCCGAAATGGCGCAGCTGATCCTGCCGTTAAGCCTCTTTTTAGCCATTCTGATGACGCTCGGCCGGTTATACACCGAGAGTGAAATCACCGTGATGCACGCCTGCGGCCTCGGTAAGAGCGTGCTGGTCAAAGCGGCGATGCTGCTGATGCTGTTCACCGCACTGCTGGCGGCGGTCAACGTTGGCTGGCTTGGCCCGTGGTCGTCGCGTTATCAGAGCGAAGTGACGCAGAACGCCAAGGCCAACCCGGGCGCGGCGGCGCTGGCCGCCGGCCAGTTCCAGCAGTCCGGTGACGGCCAGTCGGTGCTGTTTATCGAGAACGTCAAAGGCAACAACTTTGGCAAGGTGTTCTTAGCCCAGCTGCGGCCGAACGGCAACGCCCGCCCGTCGGTGGTGGTGGCCGATCAGGGGCATATGAACCAGCGCGCCGATGGCTCGCAGGTGGTGACCCTCGATCACGGTACCCGCTTTGAGGGCACCGCGCTGCTGCGTGACTTCCGCATCACCGATTTCGAGAACTACCAGGCAATTATTGGTCACCAGACGGTGACGCTCGACCCGAATGACGCCGAACAGATGTCGCTGCTGGCGCTGTGGCGGTCAGACAAAACCGAGTTCAGAAGCGAGCTGCACTGGCGGCTGACGCTGGTGTTCTCGGTGCTGGTGATGGCGCTGATGGTGGTGCCGCTCAGCGTGGTCAACCCACGCCAGGGCCGCGTGCTGTCGATGCTGCCGGCGATGCTGCTCTACCTGGTGTTCTTCCTGCTGCAGAGCTCGCTGCGCTCCAGCGGCAACAAGGGCCGGCTCGATCCGGCGGTCTGGATGTGGCTGGTTAACCTCAGCTACCTGGCGCTGGCGGTGCTGCTTAACCTGTGGGATACGGTGCCGATGCGCCGCCTGCGTGCGCGCTTTACCCGCGGAGGGTCGGTCTGATGTTTGGCGTACTTGACCGTTATATCGGTAAAACCATCTTTAACACCATCATGGCGACGCTGTTTATGCTGGTGTCGCTCTCCGGCATCATCAAGTTTGTCGATCAGCTGCGCAAAACCGGGCAGGGCGAGTACACCGCGCTCGGTGCCGGCATCTACACCCTGCTCAGCGTGCCGAAGGACGTGGAGATCTTCTTCCCGATGGCCGCGCTGCTTGGCGCGCTGCTGGGCCTCGGCATGCTGGCGCAGCGCAGCGAACTGGTGGTGATGCAGGCCTCAGGCTTTACCCGCCTGCAGATTGCCGCCTCGGTGATGAAAACCGCCATTCCGCTGGTGATCCTCACCATGGCCATCGGCGAGTTCGTTGCGCCAAAAGGCGAGCAGATGGCGCGTAACTACCGCGCGCAGCAGCTGGTGGGCGGCTCGCTGCTCTCAACTCAGAACGGGCTGTGGGCGAAGGACGGCGATAACTTTATCTTTATCGAACGCATCCGCGACAACAGCGAACTGGCCGGCATCAGCATCTACAGCTTTAACCACGAGCGCCGCCTGCAGTCGGTGCGCTACGCGGCAAGCGCGAAATACGATGCCGGACGGGCGATCTGGCAGCTGTCGCAGGTGGATCAGTCCGATCTCACCGACCCGAAACAGGTGCGCGGCAGCCAGACGCTGACCGGCGAGTGGAAAACCACCCTGACGCCGGACAAGCTTGGCGTGGTGGCGCTGGATCCGGAAGCGCTGTCGATCAGCGGGCTGTATGCCTACACCAAATATCTCAAGCAGAGTGGCCAGGTTTCCGGCCGCTACCAGCTGAACATGTGGAGCAAGATCTTCCAGCCGCTGTCGGTGGCGGTGATGATGCTGATGGCGCTGTCGTTTATCTTCGGCCCGCTGCGCAGCGTGTCGATGGGCATGCGGATGATCACCGGCATCAGCTTCGGCTTCCTGTTCTACGTGCTGGATCAGATCTTCGGCCCGCTGAGCCTGGTGTACAGCATCCCGCCGGTGCTCGGCGCGCTGCTGCCGAGCGCGGCGTTCTTTGCGCTGAGTTTGTATATGTTGCTGAAGCGTCGATAGACGCGAGGGCTATCCGCTGGCGCGGTGCGATTGCAAGGGCACCCGCCGGCGCGAAGCCGGGCAGGGACGATAAGAGCAGGGGCCGGATTGATACCGGCCCCTGTTTTTTTATATCACCTGCGGCAGCAGCGACAGCAGATAGAGGATCAGCCCGATGACGCCGCCGACCAGCGTACCGTTGATGCGGATGCGCTGCAGATCGGCGCCGATGTTCAGTTCGACCTGGTGCGACATATCGGCGGCGTCCCAGTTTTTCACCGTGTCGCGGATGTGCACGCTGAGGAACTCGGCGAACTCCGGCGCGGCGCTGCTGGCCGCCTCTTCCAGATGCTGGTTCAGCGAGGCGCGCAGGGTGGCGTCATTCAGCAGCGCTTCGCCGAACCACTGCCCGGCGGCGCTGATTTTCGCGTGCAGTTTTGAGTCCTCACGCGCGATATCCTCTTTCAGCCAGCCGCGCAGATCGCCCCACAGCTGGCCGATATAGCGGTTCAGCGTTTCGTCTTCCTTCAGGTACTGCTTAATCTCTTCCGCCTTCTGCGCCATCTCCGGATCGCTGCGCAGACGGACGATCAGCCGCTGCACCGCGCGGTTAAAGCCCTGGCGCAGCTGGTGGTCAGGATCGTTCTCAATCTCGTTCAGAATCGACTGCACCGCGCTGGCCGCCAGTCCGGCGCTCTTCTCGCCCAGCCACTCGCTCGGCAGCATCTTCTCCTTCAGCGGATGCTCGCGCTTCAGCCAGTGCACCACCTGCAGGGCAATAAACTCGTGGGTGGCGGGGCGGTTGACCAGCTGCAGCACCTGCGCCAGCGCGTCGTCCAGCAGCTGCTGGTGGCGGTTGTTCCTGGTCAGGCTCTCCAGCACCAGCGCCGCCGACCGGCTGAGATCGACCTTATCGATCGCCTGATGAACCGCGCGGCGCATAAACGCCTGAATGCGCTGGTCGTCGGCCAGATCGAGAAAGCCGCGCACCATCTTCAGCAGCCAGCCGCTTGCTCGTGCGGCATTATCCGGTGCCGCCAGCCAGCCGGCCAGCATCTGCGCCGGATCGTGCCGGCGGATCAGCTCCAGCAGCGACGCCGTACTGAGAAACTTGTCCTGCACGAAGGCCGCCAGGTTCACGGCGATACGGTCTTTATTGCGCGGGATAATCGCCGTATGGCGGCCAACCAGCGGGATCGGCACCCGGCGAAACAGCGCGCTGACCGCGAACCAGTCGGCCAGCGCGCCGACCATCGCCGCCTCCGACACCGCCTTCAGCCCGGCGATCCACGGGTTCGGCGCATACCACACCGGCCACAGTACGGTGCCGGTAAACACCAGCATTGCCGCCAGCAGCAGTAACAGCGGCAGGCGTTTGGCGCGTTTGAGTTCGAGTTCTTTATCCATAACTATCCGTTTTTCGTTTAACTTATCCTGACTGACTGACTGACTGACTGACTGACTGACTGACTGACTGACTGACTGACTGACTGACTGCTTTCAGCTATCTGTAATCTCGTGGCCCGCAGTCCGCTGCCGATATAGGGTTTGCTTCCCATCTGAGCCGATACCGGTTAGCTGCCCTGTCACAGGCACGGCCAAAACCGTTGGCTTACCGGTTGCTTCTTACGGCTCACCATAATGCTGCCTGGCTATGCCAGGTGCCTGCTCATTGATACCGATGTTGGTCACAACGGGGGTAACACCGACAGCCAGCGGGCTACTTCCTGCGGCCACCCATAATACTGCCCAGAACGCCGCGAATAATCTGATTCGTTACCTGGCGTGCGGCGCTCTTCGCCACGCTCTGTACCACGCCATCGCGCTTGCCGCCGCGCGGCCCGGTGCTGCCGAACAGAATATCCTTCAGCCCGCCGAGCAGGCCGCCATCCGCTGCCGCCTGTTCTCCGGCCACCGGCGGGGCACCGCTCCTGTCGCCCGCCGCCTGCACGCCCTGCTGCAGCCGTTCGTAAGCGGACTCGCGGTCGATCTCCTCGTCATACTTGCCGGAGAGCGGCGAGTGGTTAAGCAGGCCGTTACGCTCGTCGTCCGTCACCGGCCCCATGCGTGAGCCGGGGGCGATCACCCAGCTGCGTTCGACCACCGACGGGCTGCCTCTGGCATCAAGGAACGACACCAGCGCCTCGCCGGTCGCCAGCTGCTGCAGCGCCTGTTCGGTATCAAAGGCCGGGTTGGCACGCAGTGTCTGTGCCGCCACCTTCACCGCCTTCTGATCCTTCGGCGTAAAGGCGCGCAGCGCGTGCTGCACGCGGTTGCCCAGCTGGCCGAGCACCGCATCGGGGATATCCGCCGGGTTCTGCGACACGAACCACACGCCGACCCCTTTGGAGCGGATCAGCCGCATCACCTGCTCGATCTTCTGCAGCAGCACCGCCGGCGCCTCGCTGAACAGCAGGTGCGCCTCGTCGAAGAAGAACACCAGCTTCGGCTTATCGAGATCGCCCGCCTCCGGCAGCTGCTCGTACAACTCAGACAGCAGCCACAGCAGGGTGGTGGCGTACAGTTTCGGCTGCTGGTAAAGCTGCTCGGCGGCGAGGATATTGATGGTGCCGCGCCCGGCGTCGTCGGTGCGCATCCAGTCGCGGATCTCCAGCATCGGCTCGCCGAAGAAGTGCTCCGCCCCCTGCTGCTCCAGCGTCAGCAGCCCGCGCTGGATCGCCCCCACCGAGGCGCTGCTGATATTGCCGTACTGGTTCTGGAAGGCTTTGGCGTTATCGCCGACGTAACGCACGATCGCCCGCAGATCCTTAAAGTCGAGCAGCAGCAGCCCCTCGTCGTCGGCGATGCGGAACACGATCTGCAGCACGCCGCTCTGCACCTCGTTCAGATCCAGCAGCCGCGCCAGCAGCAGCGGACCCAGATCGCTCACCGTGGCGCGCAGCGGATGGCCTCGCTTGCCGAACACGTCCCACAGCACCACCGGGCTCTGCTGCGGCGACCAGTCGCTGACGCCGATCTTCGCCAGCCGCTCGTTCAGCTTGTCGCTGGCAACGCCCGGCTTCGCCACGCCGGTGAGGTCGCCCTTCACGTCGGCCATAAACACCGGCATCCCCGCGGCGGAAAGGCTCTCCGCCAGCTTCTGCAGGGTGACGGTTTTGCCGGTGCCGGTGGCACCGGTAATCAGCCCGTGGCGGTTGGCCATCGCGGGCAGCAGGTGGAGCTGGAGTTCAGGGGTCTGGGCAATCAGCAGCGGCTCGGTCATGGCGGCATCCGTCGGTGGCGTGGCAGGGGAAGATGCCTGTAAGCATAGCAGGCGCTGCGCGGCTCTGAGCACGTTGGCTGCAGGGCAGGCGGGAAAAAGGCGATGCGGATCATATCCCTGGCGGCAGCATCGGCTGAAGGCGAGTTTACCGATACCGCGAATGCTCCGCGCATTGTGCTGTGCGGGCGGGGAAGATGCGTTGCCGGTATGCCCGGCGCAGCCTGTGGTAGCGGGGGAACTGTGCGGAAAGCCGGCTTTACTGACCGTACCCGCAGCAGACTGTGCGGACAGCCGGCTTTACTGACCGTACCCGCAGCAGACTGTGCATGACGGTGCTTGCCCACATTAACGCTTAGCCGTTATGTTAATCATTCATCAACTGAGCGGGGTATGAAATGGACGCAGCGGTACTGTCGGTGGTTTCAATTGGGGCGGCGCTGGGCTTAGGGGCAATCAGCCCGGGGCCGAGCTTTATTCTGGTCGCGCGCACGGCGGTGGCCTCATCGCGGCGGGCGGGCATCGGTGCCGCACTGGGGATGGGCGCGGGCAGCCTGGTGTTTGCCACCATCGCGCTGCTCGGCCTGCATACGCTGCTTACCGCCGTACCGGTGCTGTGGCTGGTAATGAAGACCCTCGGTGGCCTCTACCTGCTGTGGATGGCATATAAGATGTTTCGTGGCGCCCGCGATCCGCTGGCTCTCGAACTGCCGGGCAGCAACGGCAAAACCATGCAGCGGGCGTTTCTCACCGCCTTCACCACCCAGATCAGCAACCCAAAAACCGCGCTGGTATTCAGCGGCGTATTTGCCGCGCTGCTGCCGCAGCAGGTCAGCACCGGCATGTTTATCGCCATCCCGCTGGTGGCGATGATGATTGACGGCCTGTGGTATCTGTTTGTGGCTTACGCTCTCTCATCGCGCGGGCCGCGCAACACCTACCTGCGCTTTAAGGCCCCGCTGGATCGGCTGGGCGGCACGGTGATGGCGGCGCTGGGCATCCGGCTGATCGTGAAGTAAGGAGCGGGCGCTTTGCCGCGCTATCCTGCGGTGGCAGGGGCAGTCATCGCCCTGCTGCCGGGATTAACCTGATTTATCCCGACATAAAAAAGGCCACGCAGGGTGGCCGGGTAAAGTCGGGGCGGCAGGGGGACAGCCCCGCCGCTGGTTAAGCGTAGTCAATTAAGAGATAAAGTGCATACCCTGTTTCAGCACCAGATCGCAGGCTTTGGTTTTCACCTGCTTGCCGAGCGGGGTTTCACCCAGCGACTTCAGGTTCACCTGCTGGTTGCTGCCGGTATTCAGCAGGCCGAGCAGCCCCTGCTGATAGTCGGTGGTTTCCTGCTGCTTCTGCGTATCTTCCAGCCCCAGCTTGCCGAGCACCTGATTTTTCAGCGCGTCGACGTTGTTATCCACCAGATTGTTCTTCACGCAGTACGACAAAATGCCTGCCGCGTTGCTCATGGTACCCGCGCTCAGCGACTGGCTGCCGCCGTTCAGCAGCCCGGCCAGCGCGGTCAGCGAGGTGCCGCTCTGGGCGCTGGTCGCGCCGTTTTCAGCGGTGGTGGCACTGCCGCCGTTGCTCTGGCCCAGCGCATTTGCTGCCGAGCTTAGCTGATCCTGCCAGCTGGCGGCGTTCGCCACCCCTGAGAACAGGGCGGAAGCGGCCATCGCGGCGATTAAGAATTTACCTGCTGCTTTCATTGTTATGCCTTGTATCAACCTGCTGTGCTTTACCGCTGCCACCCGAAGGGGCACGCGGCGACCCGATCCTCAGACTACCGCGAAACGCGGAGGTTCCGCAGCCACCCTGCGTGCGGCACGCAAGGTAATGGAATTCAGAGTGTTCTGTAAAGGGGGGATAAGGGGATTAAGGGAAGCGGGGTAGCGATGCGCGATATTGCCGGCGCGGAGCATGGCGGGCGGTGCCAACGTGAATCCCAGTCCAGGCATCGCCACCTTCAACAGCGGGGCATATCGCAGATTCAGGCCGTGATACCGGTCATCGCCAGCGCCATCGCCATCACCAGCGTTGCTCTCTGCGCGGTCGCCCCGTGCCGGGACATATCGCGGAGTTACGTCGTGATACCGGTCATCGCCAGCGCGGCCCCCAGCCCTATCAGCGCCACGCCCAGCAGCCGATCCACGTGGCGCTGATACGCCAGTAGCCTGTGGCGCACCGGCGGCGCGCTGAAAAACAGCGCCACCAGGCTGAACCACAGCCAGTGCGCCGCCGAAATAAACAGCCCGTAGCCGATGCCGTGGCTCAGCGGGCTGCCCGGCTGCACCAGCTGGGTATAGGTGGCGACAACAAACAGCATGGTCTTCGGGTTCAGCGCGTTGGTTAAAAATCCGCTGCGCCAGGCGGCGAACGGCGACGGTGCCGCACCCCGTGCCTCACTCACCTGCAGCGCGCCGTGGCTTCTCAGCGAACGCCAGCCGAGATACACCAGATACCCCGCCCCGGCCAGCTTCATCAGCGTGAACAGCAGCGGCGACTGCACGATCAGCAGCGCAATACCGAACAGCGTATAAATCACATGCACCTGCACGCCGCAGGCGATACCAAAGGCCGACATCAGCCCGCTGCGCGCGCCGTACGCGTAGCTGTTGCGGGTGATCATGGCAAAATCGGGGCCGGGGCTGATCACCGCCAGAACGGTGATAAAGGCGACGCCTAACAGCTCGCTCAACATAATTAAACTCTCATCAAAGATCGGGGAAGTGCCCGGATTATCAGCCGCTTGCCCGCCCGGTAAAAACGATTTATCGTGATGCCAACCTGTGAGAATTCATCGACGATTATGCCACTGCCGCCGCTCGCCTCATTTCGCTTCTTCAACGCCGCCGCCCGCTGCGGCAGCTTTGTGCAGGCCGCCGCCGAACTGCACGTCACCCACGGCGCGGTCAGCCGCCAGGTACGTCAGCTGGAAGAGGCGCTGGGCGTTACCCTGTTTGAACGCCGCAACCGCGCGGTATTTCTCACCCCCGCCGGGCAAACCCTGCTTAACACCACCGCCCCGCTGTTTGAACAGCTGGAGCACACCGTACAGCAGCTGCAGCAGGGCACGCGCCCGCAGGCGCTGACCGTCTCCTGCGAGCCAACCATCGCCATGCGCTGGCTGATCCCGCGCCTGCCCTCATTCCAGCAGCAGCACCCTGACATCACCCTGCAGCTGGTGGCCGCCGGCGGCCCGGTGGACTTCACCCGCAGCGGCATCGACCTCGCGCTGCGCCGCGACGACTTCAGCTTTCACGGCCAGCACGCGGAGAAAATCTGCGACGAGTGGATGGGGCCGGTTTGTCGGGATGCGGGTGCTCTTAGCGGTGGGCTGGGTGTAGACAGCGGTGCGAAGCAGAACAGTGAGCTGAGGCTGAGCGGCAGCGCGCATCAGGGCAGCAGCCTGAGCCTGAAGAGCTGCGAGCAGCAGAACAGTGACCTGAGCCTGCACGGCCAGCGGTTACTGCACAGCGCTACCCGTCCCGGCGCGTGGCAGCAGTGGCAGCAGGTCAGCGGCATCTCCACGGCGGGCAGCAGCCGGGCGGAGTATGAACACTTCTACCTCTGCGCCCAGGCAGCGTTGGCCGGGCTGGGCGTGGCGATGATGTCGTTTCTGATGGTGCAGGATGAACTCAACAGCGGGCAGCTGGTGGCTCCATGGGGATTTGTGCAGGACGGGAGTGGGTACTGGCTGCTGGCGAAGGAGGAGATTACGGCTGGGTCTGACGCGGGGGCGTTTTGGGATTGGGTTAGGGGGGAGGTGGGAAGGAGTTTGGCGAGCGTACGAAATCGAGAGCAAACATCCATGAAATCTTCTGCAAACGACTGAAACAGGCGAGGTTATCTCAGGGCCTGTCACAGAAGAGCCTCGGCATCGCCGCCGGGCTGGATGAGTTTGTCGCCAGCACGCGCATCAACCGCTATGAGAAAGGGATCCATCAGGTGGATCTCGATACTGCACAGCGACTGGCTGAAGTGCTGGAGGTACCCGTCGCCTATTTTTATGCGGAGGATGACGGGCTGGCAGAGGTGATTGTCGAGTATCACCGGCGCTAAAGAGCAGCGCCGTGTTCACCGCCAGGTAAGGCTTAATCCTTAACGTTGCCTGATTACGATGGCGTTAAGCCACTGCGTTGCATTAACCGGCCGGTTATCCGTCGTCTGCCAGCACGATCTCAGCGACAACTGTGGCAGTTCAGCCAGCAGCGTTTCAATCCGTGATTGGTCTAAATCAGTAAACGACCTTCCGTCGACTTCCCGCTCGCCGCTGCCCAACTTAAACGACAGATACCATACGCCGCTGGGCTTCAGCGCCCGCGCCAGAATTGCCATTACACCCGGTAGTTCACTGGCAGGCACGTGCAGCAGCGAGGCGCAGCACCAGATACCGTCATACTGCTCCACCGCCGTCAGCCGATCGAAGCGCAGGCACTGCACCGGCAACCCGCTCAGCGCCGTGGCCCGCGCCACCATCTCGCTGGAGGCGTCAAAGGCATCGACCTGATAGCCGAGCTGGTGGAACGCCTGCGCATCGCGTCCCGAACCGCAGCCGGCATCGAGGATGCGCCCGCCCGCCGGCAGCTGCGCCAGGAACGGCTGATACAGCGCAGACATATCAACGTTCACCGTATCGTCAAAAAAGCGCTGTGCGTGGCGCTGGTAGTAATCAATGCTCATCAGAAGGTGGCCTCTCCCTGTGCTTCGGGTTCCCAGGTATGCAGTAAGCTTTGCCGGGCGGTGTTCCAGCGGTCGTTGAGGTACTGCCTGCGTACCTTCTCACTTTTGCCGGTCTGCTCCAGCAGCGTTTCACGCAGCGGCAGATGACTGTTGATAAAGTATTCGTTACGCGTATGCAAGCGGCTCAGCAGCGGCACGGAGGGAATCCGCGCCGACTTGCTGCCGTTGCACGCCCGGCAGGCCAACACCAGGTTCCACACCCCGTCGAGGTTGCGCAGAATGCCCTGCGGCATCAGGCTCCACGGCAGAAAGTGATCGACCTGCGCCAGCGCATCATCCCCCGACAGGATGCTGATGCTGCGATAGCAGTAAAAGCATTTTCCCTTCTGGTAGCCGTTCAGGCTGTCGCGGCAGCTGGTTATGGTTGTGCGCCGCAGCCCCTGCCTGCTGAACAGCATCTGGTCCGCGGCGTCGTACTCGACCGCAATCATATTGCGCGACACGCCCAGCGCCCACGCCTGCTCGACCAGCCGCCAGCGCGCTTCGGTTTCCGGCAGCAGGTTTGCGAACTGCTCGCTTTCGGTCAGCCGGAAGAAGTTATCGGTCAGACGGATGCCCTTATGGCTGCGGCGTTCGTCGAGAAAGAAGCGCTTATCTATCTCGCCGTTATTCACGTTATGGAAGGCATCGATCACCGCACCAAAGCCCAGCTTTACCGTTGCCGCCTGCAGCGCAGCCGGATCCAGCTCACCACGGTTAAAGGCGTTACAGGCGTTCAGGAACTGGCTCTGCTTCGAGGTGTTCTGCTTTGGTGCCTGCTGCAGGTGCTCGCAGATATGCCGGGCAAACGGCAGCGCCAGGTCGTCCAGCGTAATCAGCTCGTTCTGCGCATCGCGCAGCTCATACAGCGCCTTCGCCAGCGCAAACTTGTAAGAGGCCACGTTACGGCCAAACAGAATGATGCCGCGCCAGTAGTTCTCAAGCGTGGGATCGACCTGATAGAAGTGCATGCGGTATCCGTAAGCTACGAAGATTCTTAAGTGAATCGGGTAAGCGGATCTGATAACAAAATGATGGGGATGTAAACATGTTAGGTGCTGAGGTGTTGGGGGGTTGGGGTGTGAAAGTGAGAAGGCGACAAGCCGTTAAGATTTGTAGGGTGCTCGCGGCGCGCGGGGTAGGTTGTTGCGAAGATAGAGTTGGGGTGAAGCTGCCAGTATAACTGGGCTGGGGCGGGGCGGGCGTAGGGTAGAAACCAGCAGAGGAGTCTGGTTCAGTAATGCACGTTTTTTCGACACTCAGCGCAAAGGATGCGGAATCCGGTTGCGTATGCAGGGGGTAACGGTATAATCCACAACGTTTTCCGCATACCCTTCAGTGCCGAAGTGGCGAAATCGGTAGACGCAGTTGATTCAAAATCAACCGTAGAGATACGTGCCGGTTCGATTCCGGCCTTCGGCACCAACAGTATGTAAATAGACCTCAACTGAGGTCTTTTTTTATGCCTAAAATCCAGTCCCCGCAAGACTTTCCTCGCTTTTTCAGTCAACATAAGTCAACCTGATTCAATCTACATCAACTTAATGATGTGGGTACATCTGCGGGTATATCCCGGTTCGATAATGTTTGTACCCACACAGAACCCTTGAAAGGATATTCATCATGGCTCTGAGTGATGTCAAGGTTCGTTCGGCTAAGCCTGAAGCAAAAGCCTATAAACTGACTGACGGTGAAGGCATGGTTTTGCTGGTTCACCCTAACGGCTCCAAATACTGGCGGCTTCGTTATCGTTTTGGCGGCAAGGAGAAGATGCTGGCGCTGGGGAAATACCCTGAAGTGTCATTAGCTGATGCCAGAAATCGTCGGGATGAAGCCCGTGAGTTGTTAGCTAACGGCGTCGATCCTGGTGATAATAAGAAAGCTGTTAAGGTAGAGCAGGAGCAAGAGGCGATAACGTTTGAAGTGGTCGCTAGAGACTGGCATGCCAGTAATCAGAAGTGGTCTGCATCGCATAGTGCTCGTGTATTGAAAAGCCTAGAAGATAATCTCTTTGCTGCTATCGGTAAGCGGAACATTGCAGAGCTTAAGACTCGGGATCTTCTTGTACCCATTAAAGCGGTGGAGTCATCCGGGCGTCTTGAAGTCGCCGCCCGTTTACAGCAGCGAACTACCGCGATTATGCGCTTTGCCGTTCAGAGCGGCTTAATCGACTACAACCCCGCGCAAGAGATTGCCGGTGCGGTTGCTACGGCGAAAAGACAGCACCGTGCTGCATTAGAACTTAACCGCATTCCTGAATTACTTCACCGCATTGATCACTATTCTGGCAGGCCGTTAACCCGACTGGCGGTTGAACTCACTTTGTTAGTTTTCATCCGTTCAAGCGAGCTGCGTTTTGCCCGTTGGTCAGAAGTAGATTTTGAAACCGCCATGTGGACCATCCCCGGAGAACGTGAACCACTGGAAGGTGTTAAGCATTCACATCGAGGTTCAAAAATGCGCACTCCCCATCTTGTTCCCTTACCGAGTCAGGCCTTAGCTATTCTGGAAAAGATCAAAAGCATGAATGGGAACCGAGAGCTGATCTTCGTTGGCGATCACGATCCGCGTAAGCCGATGAGTGAGAACACGGTTAACAAGGCTTTGCGTGTGATGGGCTACGATACGAAGGTTGAGGTTTGCGGGCATGGTTTCAGGACTATGGCATGTAGTTCATTGATTGAATCAGGGTTGTGGTCGAAGGATGCGGTAGAAAGGCAGATGAGTCATCAGGAGCGTAACTCTGTGCGTGCGGCCTACATTCATAAGGCCGAGCATCTGGGAGAGCGCAGGCTGATGCTGCAGTGGTGGGCGGATTATCTGGATGCTAATCGGGAGAAAGGGGTTAGTCCGTTTGATTACTCGAAAGACAAATAGCGATAGCTATGATTTGTTATAAGCACCTGCAGACAAAAGTATTGCCAATTGGCATATGACCTCACTGGAACACATATCGAGTATTTATGCCCGACATGTGTCCTGAACTGAAACGTGTTGATCATGCATGTCTTCCTGTCCATACGTGTTTTCCCAACTGATTTAATTTCATTTCAGCTTGAATTTTTTTACTTTTTTCGCATTTTGGGATACGATTTGCATCGTTAAGCACAACGATAAGGACCATTATGATCCGCTGCCATCTTGCTCTGCTCATGGGCGAACATAAGATGCGAATAGCCGATGTTGTCAGGGAAACTGGACTGAGTCGCAACACTATCACTTTGCTTTACAAAGAGACGGCTCAGAAAGTTGACCTGGATACATTAGAAAGGCTTTGCGTGCTTTTTGACTGTGAAATACACGATTTACTGCAAAAGGTTCCTGCTTCGCAGAATCGTATAGAGAAAAATTAATGACACTGATTAATCTAAAAGATCTTGAGGCCCATCTTTGGCATGCTGCCCATATCATTACTGGGCCTATTGATGCGTCAGATTACAAAACGTACATTTTCCCCATCCTGTTCTTCAAGCGCATTTGTGATGTATATGACGAAGAAGTTGCCGATGCGATGGTGAGCGTTGGGGATGCAGAACTTGCCAAGGGTAAGATGTTTCACCGTATTCAGATACCTGAAAATTGCCACTGGCGCGATGTTTTCGCTGAGACCAAAGACATAGGTCAGGCCCTGAAAGACTCTTTCCGTGGTATAGAACTGGCAAACTCTAAACTGCATGGCATTTTTGGCGATGCCAGCTGGACCAATAAAGAACGCCTTTCAGATGAGCTACTGGCTACGCTACTTAATCATTTCAATAAGGTGAATCTGGGCGTTGCCAGTGTTCGTGATGATGATATGGGGCGCGCATACGAGTATTTAATCAAACGTTTTGCAGACAAAGCCAATAAGAAAGCCGGTGAGTTCTACACCCCACGCACTATTGTTCGCTTGATGGTTAATATTCTTGATCCAAAAGCCGGTGAGAGCGTTTATGATCCCGCCTGTGGTACTGGTGGGATGCTGCTTGAGACTATCCACCATGTAAAAGAAAACGGTGGTGATCCGCGCTTGCTAAAAATTAAAGGTCAGGAAAAAAACCTGACCACCGAAGCCATCGCGCGAATGAACCTGTTCCTGCACGGTCAGGAGGATTTCGATATTGTTCGTGGGGATACGTTGCGTGAACCTAAGTTTTTACAAAGCGATCGTTTAGAACGCTTTGACTGTGTTGTTGCCAACCCGCCGTTTAGCTTAAAGGAGTGGGGATACGATCTGTGGTCGAACGATCCCTATGGCCGTAAGCAATATGGCCTAGCGCCTAAAACAAACGGTGATTTTGCCTGGGTGCAGCATATGTTTGCCTCACTTAACGACAATGGGCGTATGGCTGTCGTGTTACCTCATGGTGTGCTATTTCGTGGCGGAGCTGAGGGAGTAATTCGAACCAAATTGCTGCAAGAAAATCGCATTGTGGCGATTATTGGTGTCGCTTCCAATCTATTCTATGGGACTGGTATTCCTGCGTGTATTTTGGTGCTACGCAAATCACGCCCGGCAACGCATAAAGATCATGTATTGATCATCAATGCTGAAGAAATCTATACCAAGGGGCGTGCGCAGAATACGCTGTCCAACAAACAGGCTGATGACATATACCAAATCTACCATGACCAGGCTGAACAAGGGCCAGATGCAAAAGAAATCGAAGGCGTTGCGCGCTGGGTTCCTCTAAAGGAGATTGAAGAAAATGACTTCAATCTTAATATTGCTCGTTATGTGCAAAAACCACTCGAAGAAGAAACCATCACTGTGGAAGAAGCGCTTAAAGATTTTCAACGGAAGCTGGCTGAGCTGGAAAAAGCAGAAGAGGAGCTGGAAGCCCTGCTTATCAAAGAAGGGTTCGAGGTATGAGTACTATGAGTAATAAAAAGCTGGAAGAGCTGCTCTGGGGAGCCGCCGAATTTCTTCGTGGCCAAATCGACGCATCAGACTACAAGCAGTATGTCTTCCCGTTGCTGTTTTACAAACGCCTGTCAGATGTCTATCTGGAAGAATATAACGAAGCGCTGGAACTCCATGAAGGTGATGCTGAATACGCCGCCATGCCGATGTTTCACCGTTTCAACATTCCCTCTGAGGCAGCTTGGGAAAAGGTCCGCAATACCAGTAAAAACATTGGTGAAGCGATCCAGAATGCGCTTCGACTGATTGAAGCCAAAAATCCACGCTTACATGGTGTCTTCGGTGATGCACAGTGGACCAATAAAGAGCGCCTGCCCGATCATCTGCTGGCTGATCTGATTGAGCATTTCAGTAAAATTCCGCTCGGTATTAAATCTGTTGCCCAGGATGATCTTGGTGAAGCCTACGAATACCTGATTAAAAAGTTCGCTGATGATTCCGGCCATACGGCTGCAGAGTTTTACACCAATCGTACTGTCGTGCATTTAATGACGCGCATTATGGGCTTAAAACCGGGTGAAACTGCCTATGATCCAACGTGCGGCACTGGCGGGATGTTGCTAAATGCAGTGATGGATCTTCGTTCAAGAGGGGAAGAGTGGCGCTCTGTGCATCTTTATGGCCAGGAAGTAAACTTGCTGACTTCCGCAATCGCCCGTATGAATATGTTCTTGCACGATATTGAAGAATTTGATGTGCTGCGCGGTGATACTCTGGCTGAACCTAAGTTTATTGAAAATGACCGGCTCAAGCAGTTTGATGTAATTTTTGCCAATCCTCCATATTCTATAAAAAAATGGAACCGTGACAAATTTTCCGCCGATCCTTATGGACGTAATCTCTATGGCGTACCACCGCAGGGTTGTGCTGATTATGCGTTTTACACCCATATTATCAAAAGCCTGAAGCCAGATACCGGTCGTGCTGCCATGCTCTGGCCGCATGGTGTTCTATTCCGTGATTCTGAGCAAGCCATTCGGAAGCAGGTGATTGAATCTGATATTATTGAAGCCGTTATTGGGTTGGGGCCGAATCTATTCTATAACTCAACGATGGAATCATGCATTGTTGTTTTGAATAAATGCAAGCGCACAAGTAGGAAGGGCAATATCATTTTTATTGATGGATCCTCCGAAATTGTAAGTGATAGGAATCATAGTTATTTATCTGAAGAGAACATTAACGCCATAGTTTTAGCATTTAAATATCCCGAGAAAAACATGGGGGTTTCTACACTTGTGCCGTTGGGAATGATAAAGGAAAATGGATTTAATTTATCTATTCCGCTTTATGTTGCTAATGATTCTAGAAACAAGAAAGTGGATGTATATAAGACATTGGAGCTTTTTAAAATAACAATTAAAAAAAGAAAAAAAGCAACAAATAGTTATATCACTAATTTTGGTTCTTTGAGTGAGTGAGTTATCTATGAGTACTAAAAAAAGGCAAAGTTTTAATTTCTCTGAAATTGCGATGCAATCCACAATCTCAATAAATAGGGATGATAATCCCTATGATAAATATGTTGAAGGAGGGCATATTGAAAGCAATACATTGAAGATAAGAAAATGGGGTGTTTTTGGTGATCAATATGTTGGCCCAGCTTTTCATCGTGTATTTAAAAAAGGACAGATACTTTATTGCTCACGAAGAACGTATTTAAAGAAAGTAGCAGTCCCTCATTTTGATGGAATTACTTCCAACACAACTTTTGTCATTGAACCTAAAGTTGTTGATGGTTTTATTCCTCAACTATTGCCATTTATTATGTTGTCTTCAAATTTTACTCAGCATTCTGTCTTATATTCAAAGGGTTCAACCAATCCATATATTAATTATAAGGATTTGGAAGGGTTTGAGTTCTCACTACCTGGAGTTGCTGAACAGAATAAAATATTAAATATTTTAAATAAAATCCAAGGGAATGAGCATGCACTTGTTGATTCTATATCTTCACTTATTAAACTCAATGACGTATTGTTGAGCGATAGTTTAAAAAAATCAGCCCCATCACTACCATTATCAAAATTGCTGACCGAAACAAAAAGATCAGTGAGTGATTTGTCGAGTGCTTCAAAACATATCGGTTTTGAACATATTAACTCTGATGACTTATTTGTCAGAGAGTGCGAGGAGGTTTCACAAATAAACTCTCATAAAAGCCTTTTCGAATATGGTGATATCCTATACGGTAAAATAAGGCCGTACTTAAGGAAGGTTGCACTTTCTAATATGGAAGGTGTCTGTAGCTCAGATATTTTAGTATTAAGACCAGAAGTAACCGAGACTGCCATTAATATAGCTTGGTACCTAAAAAGCACGTATTTTTCTAACGTAGCCATGTCATCAGCAAAGGGTTCTAAAATGCCTCGAGCTGATTGGAATGTTTTGCAGAAACATACTATACCAGCTTCTTTTTTGGATGAGAAATATACTAAAATAGCAAAGGCATATTATGATCAACTGTCATATTTAAACGAGCAATTACGATTAACAAAAGAGTTGCAAATATCACTCACAGATAGACTTTTGGGGTAATATATGTTTAGCGAACAAACCGTCACAGAAAATGGAATTATCGAACGTTTAAAAGGTTTAAACGGGGTCAAGTGGACATATTGCCATGGTGAAAAACTGCCTAAAAAAGCGCAGGATATCTTCGTTGATGAGTGGCTAAAAGACGCGCTTTGTTCGTTAAACCCCTACATAGGTAGACAATCTGACTATGCCGATGAGGTCATATATAAACTGCGGGGAGTGGTTTTAGAGGCTCGCCATACCGGTTTGGTAAAAGCCAATGAAAACTTCCAGGAATGGTTGATGGCTGACAAAACCTTGCCTTTTGGCGAAAATGGCGACCATATCACCATCAATCTGATTGATTTTGACAATATAGAGAACAACCACTTTGTGGTGGCACAGCAGGTCCACTATGTCGCGGCCACTGAAGTTTATTTTGATATTGTCCTTTATGTGAACGGTATACCACTGGTAGTAGGCGAAGTTAAAACCGCCACACGCCCTAGCGTGACCTGGCAAGACGGCGCCGCCGATTTCATGGGCGGCAAAAAGTATTACTGGAAAAACGTTGAATCTTTCTTTGTACCTAACTTGCTGTGTTTTGCCAGCGAAGGAAAAACCTTTGCCTATGGCGCAATTAATGCCCGAGTTAAAGACTGGGGGCCCTGGCATAAAACTGAGCTTCGTGATGAGATTCTGCCGGGATTAGCATCAGTACTCAACAGTTGCGAGAGTTTGTTAAATCCACAGACCTTATTGCAGCTACTGGAATCATTTGCATTATTTTCAACCGTCAAAACGGGAAAAAATACTCCACCTAAACGAGTTAAAATCCTGCCGCGTTATCCGCAATTTGAAGCAGCAAAACAAATCGTTGAGCGTGTTCGCAGAGGCTATCCAAAAAAAGGTCTGATTTGGCATTTCCAGGGATCGGGCAAATCCTTGCTGATGCTTTACGCTGCTAAAATGCTGCGTGCCGACAATGCGTTAAAAAATCCGACGGTACTCATCGTTGTGGATCGGCGAGATCTGGACAGCCAAATTAATGAGACCTTTGGTGGGGCCGACGTTAAGAATCTGATTAAAGTGCAAAGTTGTAAAAAACTTGGCGAATACATTGAGCAAGACAGCCGTGGCATTTTAATCACCACCATCTTTAAATTTAAAGATATCGAAATTGACGATAGCAACCCCAATGGCCTGAACAACCGTGACAACATCATTGTGTTAGTTGACGAAGCTCACCGTACCCAAGAAGGTGGGTTAGGCGAGAAAATGCGCTGGGCGTTGCCCAATGCCCACTTCTATGGCCTGACGGGTACTCCGATTTCTGGCATTGATCGTAATACATTTAAGTTGTTCGGTGCCGAAGAAGATCCTGGCCGCTATATGAGCCGCTATAGCTATAAGCAGTCGATCCGTGACGGCGCGACTAACCCGGTGAAGTTCGAACCTCGGTTGGCTGAACTCCGAGTGGATCGTGATGCTATCAACGAAGAATTCGAGCAACTGGCTACCGAAAACAACCTGGATGAAGAAGAAAAAGCAGCATTGTCCAGACGCGCCGGCAAGCTGGCCGTCATGCTGAAATCTCCGAGACGCATGGCTGCGGTGAGTAATGACATTGTTGAGCATTTTACCAGCCATGTTATGCCGAAAAAGATGAAAGGCATGGTTGTGGTATACGATCGCGAAGCCTGTGTGCAGATGTATTATTTGCTCGGTGAAAAGCTCGGTTTTGATGCAGTTGAAGTGGTTATGAACGTTGACCAGGCTCCGGTTAAAGCTGAAGAGGGTGGTAAAAAAGATAAGCTCAACAAGGACTGGCTCAAATGGCATGACGAATTGGAGCTACCTGTTAAACAAGCTGATTTCGAACGCTGGCAGCACATTGATGCAGAAGAGCAGGTACAAAAGGATCTGATTGAATGCTTTAAAGATCCTGTGCATCCGTTACAGCTTATCATCGTTACCGCCAAGCTGCTTACGGGCTTTGATGCACCAATTTGCTACTGCATGTACCTCGATAAGCCTCTACGCGATCATACTCTTCTTCAGGCCATGTGCCGAACCAACCGGTTGTATGAAACCGATGATGCACGCAAAGACATGGGGTTAATTATCGACTACCTCGGCGTTTTCGAAAATCTGCGTACCGCTCTGGCCTACAACCCTGAAGAAATTGAAGGGGTTGTAGAGGGAATCGAGGCATTTAAAGAGCTATTGCCGTTACAACTGAATAAATGTCTGGCCTTCTTCCCTGGTGTGGATCGTTCCATAGAAGGTTTTGAAGGTATTATGGCTGCGCAGGAATGCCTGCCGACCAACGAGAAACGCGATGAATTCGCTGCCAGCTTTGGTGTGTTATCCAAGTTATGGTCAGCTATCAATCCAGATCCTTTTTTAACCCCTTATCGTCAGGACTATAAATGGCTGGCGCAAATTTATGAATCGGTGCGTCCGGTGGGGCAGACAGGTGCGCTTGTTTGGGCTGCGCTTGGTCCTGAAACCATCAAAATGATCCATGAGCATACTGATATCAATCGTATTCGCGATGATATTGACGAGTTGATCATGGATGAGCACGCAATTTTTACCCTGACGGCTAAAGAACAGGAACAACGCGCAAAACGCCTGGAGATTGATCTTATGGGGCGTTTACGCGGTAGCCATGATCCTAAATTTGTGGCATTGGGTGAGCGTCTGGAAAAACTGCGTCAGGACTATGAAGCTGGTGTTATCAAGGCCATCGACTGGTTGAAAGGCCTGTTGGATGCTGCGAAAGATACCGTACAAGCCGAGCGCGAAACGGGCGAGCGCCCAGTAACTGAAGCTGATAATAAACAGGCTTTGACCAAGCTTTTCCTCGAAACACGCCCAGAAACTACCCCTAAGTTAATCGGTGATGTTGTAGAGCAAATTGATAAAATCGTGAAAGTTACCCGCTTTGATGGCTGGCAAAATTCCAACAGTGGCCCGCGTGAAATCCAAAAGGCGCTTTTGTTGACTCTGGCTCAGTTTGGATTAGGGAAAGATAAAGAGTTGTTCCGGAAAGCGTATGGGTACATTGAGGGACATTATTGAACTTAATTAATTATCAATTTTAAACCACCTCCTATGGAGGTGGTTTTTTACCAAAATACAGCCAGGCGAGGGTACTGGTCGATGGCCTGCTGAACCACACGTTTTACTTGCTGTATTTCTTTCAGCTCATCGTTTAAATACTCCATAAGATTTCCTGAAATAACATGAGTGTTAAAATGATCTTCATCATATTAAGTAAATGACCCATGCCCCATCAGTTCGCATCTGATTGCTTGTCAGTTTCTTCGATACTGAAGATGCCTGTTCCGCATCAAGTGCAATGCTTTCTCCCACTGTAATGATTTCCGCACCACACGCAATGCCAGAATGTAAGTATCCCTGCTAAACGCACCATTCACTTTTAGAGATCTTCCGGCATACTGATTGTGTCCTTGGAGGAGATCGCCATGCGCAAAGCACGATTCACCGAACACCAGACCATCACCGTTCTGAAGTCCGTCGAAGCCGGACGTACCGTTAAAGATGTCTGCCGCGAAGCCGGGATCTCTGAGGCCTCGTATTACAACTGGAAAGCGAAGTTTGGCGGTATGGAAGCTTCTGATATCAAAAAGATGAAAGACCTCGAGTATGAAAACCGTCGGCTGAAACAGATGTTTGCGGACCTGAGTCTCGAATGCCGCGCCCTGAAAGACGTTATTGAAAAAAAGCTTTAAGACCAGCGATAAAGCGTGAGCTGGTCAGCTATCTGACCGCGTAGTTTGCCATGAGCTTACGTCAGGCATGCAGGACATTGTCGCTGAGCAGGACGGTATTTCGTTATCAGCCAGATACGCGACGTAATGAGCCGGTGATTGTGGTGCTGATCGCGGCGGCTGAACGCTATCCGCGGTACGGATTTAAGAAGCTTTTTCAGGTACTTCGTCGGCAGGGGTATGCATGGAATCACAAACGTGTTCACCGGATTTACTGTCTTCTGAAACTGAATTTTCGCCGCAAGGGAAAACAGCGTCTGCCGGTACGTAACCCGGCTCCACTGGCAACGCCTGAGGCGCTTAATCAGAGCTGGTCCATCGATTTTATGCACGACGCACTGGTCTGCGGGAGGCGCTTTCGGACTTTTAACGTGGTGGATGATTTTAATCGGGAAGCGCTGGCAATAGAAATTGACCTGAATATCCCGGCGCAGCGGGTCGTGAGAGTGCTGGACAGGATCGTGGCAAACCGTGGATATCCGCTGAAGATGCGTATGGATAACGGGCCAGAGCTGGTCTCACTGGTTCTAGCCCAGTGGGCAGAAGAGCAGGGGGTAATGCTGGAATTTATCAGGCCCGGAAAGCCAACGCAGAATGCCTTTATCGAAAGGTTCAACCGGACGTACCGGACAGAAATACTGGATTTTTATCTGTTCAGTACGCTGAACGAAGCAAGGGAAATCACAGAGCGCTGGCTTACCGAATACAACGGCGAATGCCCTCATGAGTCCTTGAACAACCTGACGCCGGACGAGTACCGGCTGATGGCTGAAACCCGAAAATCTCAAAAAGTGGCTGGAACTAAAACAGGTCTACTTATACCTCTACGACTAACCTATAGCCCACCAGTTCTCCGCTGCCCCCCATAGCACTTCATCCAAACTCCCCACCCTGTGACCCCCTTCAAACCTCCCCGCGACCTGATTATTTACAGTCACCCTGACCAATCCCAATCACCCAGAAAGGACTCACACCCAATGAACCTCAAGCAACGAATAGAATCCATCCCCGGCGGCATGATGGTGATCCCCTTAGCCCTCGGCGCACTGCTCAACACTTTCCACCCCCAGGCACTCGAGATCGGCGGTTTCACCACCGTACTCTTCAAAAACGGCGCCGCCCCCCTGATCGCCGCCTTTCTGCTGTGCATGGGTGCAGGCATCACCCTCAGAACCGCCCCCAAAGCCTTGCTGGCAGGCAGCACCATCACCCTGACCAAGCTGCTGGTCGCCGTTGTGCTCGGGCTGGCCGTTGACCGCGCGTTCGGAACAGAAGGGCTGTTTGGCCTGAGCGGGCTGGCGATTATCGCGGCGATGAGCAACTCCAACGGCGGGCTGTATGCCGCGCTGGTCGGCGAGTTCGGCAACCAGCGGGACGTGGGGGCGATTTCGATTCTGTCGCTGAACGACGGGCCGTTTTTTACCATGATCGCGCTGGGCGCGGCCGGGATGGCGAGCATTCCGCTGATGTCGCTGGTGGCGGTGCTGGTGCCGCTGGCGCTGGGGATGCTGCTGGGCAATCTTGACCCGCAGATGCGCGCGTTCCTAACCCGCGGCGGGCCGGTGCTGATACCGCTGTTTGCCTTTGCGCTGGGGGCGGGCATCAATCTGGAGATGCTGCTGCAGGGCGGGCTGGCCGGTATTGTGCTGGGCGTGCTGACCACGCTGGTTGGTGGCCTGTTTAATATGGCAGCCGATCGTCTGGTGGGTGGCTCCGGGGTGGCCGGGGCGGCGGCGTCCAGCACCGCCGGTAATGCGGTTGCCACGCCGCTGGCGATCGCGCAGGCCGACCCGTCGCTGGCGCAGGTGGCAGCCGCCGCCGCACCGCTGATTGCCGCGTCGGTGATAACCACCGCCATTCTGACGCCGCTGCTGACCTCGTGGGTGGCAAGGCGCAACGCACGCAGGCCGTTAAAGGAGGCAGTATGAAGCTGAGGGAAATCACCACTGCGAACCTGATGCCTTTACTAACCTCGTGGAGAGAAACAGGCAGCGCGCACAGCCAATTAAAGGAGGCAATATGGAGCTAAGGGAAATCACCACTGCGAACCTTACGCCGTTACTGGCCCCGTGGAGAGAAACAGGCAGCGCGCGCAATCCGCTGAAGGAGGCCGCATGAAGCTGATTGTGATAGCCGATGATTTTACCGGTGCCTGCGATACCGGCGCGCAGCTGGCAAAAAACGGCGTACGCACCGAGGTGCTGCTCACCCCGCAGCAGAGACCGTCACCGTGCAGCGATGTGCTGGTGGTGAATACCGAAAGTCGTGCCAGCGCGGCGGCGGCGGCGGCACGCACCGTAGCTCAGGTGCTGCATCCGTGGTGCACGCCCGGTCAGGATCCGCCGCTGGTGTTTAAAAAAATTGATTCGACCTTTCGTGGCAACGTCGGGGCCGAGGTGGAAGCTGCGATGCTTGCGGCGGGCAAGCGGCTGGCGGTGATCGCAGCGGCCATCCCCGCCGCCGGGCGCACCACCGAGCAGGGCGAGTGCCGGGTGCATCAGGTGCCGCTGCTGGAGACGGCGTTTGCCCGCGATGCGGTTACGCCGCTGGCCTCTTCCCGCATCCGCACGCTGATCGCCGCGCAGAGCCGTCTGCCGGTGTATGAGATTGGCCTGCATCAGGTCAGGTATCACCAGCTGGGGAGTGCGTTAGCCCGGCTCTGCACGGGTGGCCGCGCGATGGTGGTGGTGGATGCGGTAACGGACGACGATCTGCAGCAGATTGCCCGCGCGGCGCTGGCGATGCCGCAGGTGCCGCTGCTGGTCGGGGCGGCCGGGCTGGCGCACGCGCTGCCGGTGGCGGCCTATCGTCATCACGCCCTGCCGGTGCTGGTGGTGGCCGGATCGATGAATGAGGTCACCCGCCGTCAGGTGGAGGCGGCCAGGCAGCGCGGTCACGCTGAGGTGGTTGAAGTGGCGATGGCCGTGCTGCTTGGCAGCGCCTCCGGTAGCGAACTGCAACAGCTGGCGGAGCAGGTGGCGCGTCACCTGGCCCACGGGCGGCACTGCATTCTCTGCACCCGCCAGCAGGCGCGGGAGCGCACGACGGTCAGCCGCTACTGCCAGCAGCATCTGCTCACCCGTCGCCAGGTGGCCGGGCAGATTAGCCAGCAGCTCGGCAGGCTGGCGCATAGGGTGACCGGGCTGACCCGCATCGGCGGGCTGATCCTCACCGGGGGCGATACCGCCGCCGCGGTGGCCGTCGCGCTGGGGGCGCATGGCTACCGGATTGCCGGTGAGGTTGCCGCCTGTATTCCCTTCGGCACGCTGACGGGCGGTGAAATCGACGATATCCCGGTGATCACCAAAGCGGGCGGTTTTGGCGCAGAGAGTGCGCTGTGCGACGCGCTGACCTTTATTGAGGAGAGGTACTGATGAACACAATTGCGGTAACGATGGGCGATGCGGCCGGCATCGGCCCGGAAATCATTCTCAACGCGCTGGGCGGTGAGCTGAGCGGCGCACCGGTGCTGGTGGTCGGGTGCCTGGCAACCCTGCAACGGGTATATGCGGCGGGGCTGGTTCCGGCGGTCGAACTGCGGGCCATCTCACAGGTTGCCCAGGCACGCTTTATGCCAGGTGTTGTCCACGTGCTGGACGAGCCGCTGGCCGATCCCGGCGCACTGCGGCCGGGCCGGGTACAGTCGCAGGCCGGGGATCTGGCTTACCGCTGCGTGAAGCGGGCGGCCGAACTGGCGATGGCGGGACAGGTGCAGGCCATCGCCACCGCCCCGCTGAACAAAGCAGCGCTGCATCTGGCCGGGCACCCTTATCCCGGCCACACCGAGCTGCTGGCAGAGCTGACCGGCAGCCGCGATGTCGCGATGCTGTTGTATACCGACCGGCTGAAGGTTATCCATGTCTCCACCCATATCGCGCTGCGGCAGTTTTTAAATACGCTCAGCGCAGCGCGGATTACCTCGGTAATTGCACTCGCCGGGCGGTTTTTGCAGCTGGTGGGCTATGCGGCACCGCGTATCGCCGTGGCCGGGGTCAACCCCCACGCCGGGGAGAACGGGCTGTTTGGCGATGAGGAGATCGCCATCGTTGCGCCGGCCATCGCCGCCGCGCGGGCGCAGGGCTGGCAGGTGACCGGCCCGTGCCCGCCGGATACGGTGTTCCTGCAGGCGAGTGAGGGGCAGTACGATATGGTGGTGGCGATGTATCACGATCAGGGGCATATCCCGCTGAAGCTGCTGGGCTTCTACGACGGAGTGAATATTACCGCCGGGCTGCCGTTTATCCGCACCTCCGTCGATCACGGTACGGCGTTTGATATTGCGTGGCAGGGTAAGGCCAAGCCGGCCAGCATGGTGGCGGCGATTAAGCTGGCGATGAAGCTGGTGGGGGAAGTCCGGTATGTGACAGACGCCGGCGGAGAAAAAGAGCCTGTGACCCGATCAGGCAGAGAGAAGGCAGATGCAGTGGAGCAGCCGGGCGCGGGTACGGATCGGGGAAGCATGGCAGGCAGGTCTGTATGAGCACGCAGCAGCGTATTGAGCAGATCATGGCGGTGCTGAAAAGCCACAACCTGGTCACCGTTGAACAGCTGGTGGCGGCCACCCGCGCCTCCCCGGCAACGATCCGTCGCGATCTGATCAAGCTGGACGATCGCGGCGCGATCGTCCGCAGCCACGGCGGCGTGGCGCTGAAGCAGTTTGTTCCCCTGCAGCCGACCACGCCGGAGAAGCAGCAGCGCAATCTTAAGCAGAAGCAGACCATCGCCCGCGCTGCCGCCACGCTGGTGCAGCCGGGCGATGCCATAGTGCTGGACGCCGGCACCACCGCGCTGGAGCTGGCGCGCTGCCTGGTGCATCTGCCGCTGCGGGTGTTTACCGGCGATCTGCCTGTCGCGCTGTTCTTATCGGCGTTCCGCCAGATTGACGTGACGGTGATCGGCGGGCGCATCGACAGCAGCAGCCAGTCCTGCATCGGCGATCCCGGCCGCAGCCTGCTGCGCGGCATCCACCCGGACGTGGCCTTTATAAGCTGCAACGCGTGGAGCCTGGAACAGGGCGTGACCGCGCCAACGGAGGAGAAAGCGGCGATAAAGCAGGCGGCGATGGCTAACGCCGGAAAGAAGGTGCTGATCGCCGACAGCAGCAAGTACGGCCAGCACGCGCTGTTCGGCGTGGTGCCGCTGGCAGCGTTTACGCATATTGTCAGTGATACGGGGCTGGGGGAGGAGTATGCAGAGCAACTGAGGATGTCAGGGATGAGACTAATTCTGGAGTAACCCGTTATCTTCAACCTGCTAACGTTGATAGTTTCATTTTTTCGAGCGAGGTTTATACCCGGCCAGAACCACTGAAGATTGTCCAATTCCACTTCTTGATTAGCGGGATTCCAGCGCAAAGCGTGCATTTAACTGCCGTAAAAACTGGAAAGTGTTCATCCACGGAACCTCGATATTTTGGCAGATATTGGGGATGCGGATTTTGCGGGATGTGACAGGCAACAGCGACTCATGAGTAATGAGTGTCGCGCCAATGGCTTTACTTTTCGCAATGATCCACGGATCGGCTTTTGCCAGAAAATTATCACGCTCACGTGCGTTGTAATCGCCAGCCATAACATCAGACAGGATCTGCTGAAATATCTGCTGTGTTGCTTCGTCATCATTAGCAACAAAGTGCGCCGGGCGCTGTCTGGCCCACTGCGCCAGCTCGTCGTCACCGTCTCTCAACTCTCTGCCAATCATATCTACGCTTGCCACCGTGCCCAGCTCAAATTGCCAGTCGAGCCACTGCCAGTAGGCCGGGCAAATATCCATGCCGTAATAGAAGTTTTTGGCCTCAATGTAAGTATTGGCATCCAGAAGATATTTCATAGTCCCAGTTCTCCGGCAAATCGGGCAATCTTTCCAGGTTTAATCCCATCGAGCAGATCGCTCGCTTCACGTAACAGCAGCTGCCCGCTCAACGCCTGGCTCACCACCGCCCGGGAGAAAGAAGGGCTAATCTGCGCTTTTTTGGTCCGGTAATAGTTCGGGCCACCGGGCTCTTTTTCCCGGGCGGCATAAGCCGCCTGTAATGAGCGGATATAGTCATCGTGAGCCGTTTTGTCGATCAGGCCGAGCGTTAACGCCCGCCGGGTCAGTACCCAGCGGCTGACGTGGAAATGGCTCTCCAGCGGAGCGAGGTTGCTCTGCCAGTCGGGATAGTCCGTGCGCCAGTGGGCCATAAACTCGGCTGCGGGCACCAGGAACTCTGCCGCTACGTGGTTACACAGCGCTTCCTGTTGCAGATGAGCTGTAACACCCCCATCGGAGACGCCAGACAGTCCAATCCAGATATGGCAAAGCTCATGGATTAAGGTAAATAACCGCGCGCCGGGGGCGTCGGCATGATTCACGAAAATAATCGGCGCATAGTCATCGGCGATGGCAAAACCCCGGAACTCTTCCACGTTAAAGGGGCGGCTGTGGTGGCCGAGGCTGGCGGAGCGCATCACCAGCACGCCAGCCTGCTCAATTTTATTCACCAGCTCGCGATAATACTCTTCCCAGCTTCCGCGGGAGGGATGGGCGTCGACGTTAAGCGTCTGACGCATATCCCGGACGATAGCGTCTGCCGCATCGTGGCGTGAAAAGCGGCCGGAAAGCCGGCCAGGTGGTATCATCTGCTGCTGCAGATACTCTCTGTACCACTCCTGCCGCTGCAGCATAATTTTCAGCAGATCCAACAGCTCGGCGCTGGGGCGGCTAACGCCTTTGCCCTGCACCGTGCGCAGGTCCGGCACCGGTAGTTGTTCAACCGGCGGCAGGGCCAGGAACAGATAACCAAACGGGATATGGGCCTTGTGCGCAAAGGTCATCGCCTGGTTGAAGGTGATACTGTGGCTTCCGGCTTCCCACTCTCTCAGCCGCTGCTCATCAACGCCGCACAGCCGGGCAAATCGTTCCACGGCAATACCTGAACGCTCGCGCGCCCAGGTCAGCATTGCCGGATTGATATGTGCCTTGCTCACGCAGTGTAATCCCGTTCAGTTTCGTCTGGCTGGTAGTATGTGGGCTGCCTGCTTAGCATTCAATAGCTGAACAATTAATCAGCAGGTATGCTGGTTTTCACGGCTGTTTCCGGGGGTGGTGCGGTTGAACGGTGGCTGCCAGTTACTTACCTGCCATCGCACCTATAAACGCCTCTACCTGCTGCTGTTTACGCCCGGAAAATTTGCATACCTTACGCAGTGATTTCATCAGCTGGGGCTCCGGTTCCCGCGCGGTGATCACCAGACAGCCGGCCATCACCCGCACATCCACTTCGGTACCGGTGGTAAAACCTGCCGCCTCCAGCCACTTGCCCTTCATGTTTAGCGCCGCAACGTGCTGATAATCCGGAAGCGTGCTCGCATATCCCACCGTTAAATGCCGAATCGATGAAACGGCAACTTCTGATCTGTCTTCTGCTGCATTACACTCCTGCTTAGCCATGATCACTACTCCGTATAGTTTTTGTGGTTAGCGGGGCGAATGTGGTGAGACACATTCGCCCCGCGTCTGAGTACCCGGTAATTATATTCCTCATGCCTTGCTAAATCCTGATTAATTTAATTTAAATTCAATATGTGCAGTGTGGCTCGAATAAAAATGTAATAGCTACATTCCGGAGTGCAAGGGCGGTTTTTAGGGTGCCAGCTTATCAACCAACCTGCACGGCAGGGCTGGTGTACCAGTCTTGAAGACGTTCAGCGGAGTATCAGATAATCGGCAATGTCTGGCCGTGTATAATCGGTAATGAGCATGGCGATTTAATTTACAACCACTGCATTTAAGCCGCTCAGTAAGATTCTGCTTTCTCTCATGACTCAAGTCTGTTTTTGCTTTTTTTCTGTCTTGCTTGCTTCATATCATATGAAAATTGATTTTCGATTTACTTTTCTTCAATGCCACGTAAAGACAAAATCCGTAGCGCACATTCTGAGTAGATTAGAATCTTCTTTGAACTCATCACAGGATTTGACCATGGCAATACCCGTTTATCTATGGCTCTATGACGATGCCGGGAACCTCATTAAAGGAAGTGTCGATGTTCAGGATCGTGAAAGCAGCATCGAAATCATATGCTTAAATCACTGCATTGAAACTCCGACAGACAATGCCAACGGAAAAGTTACAGGAACGCGTATTCATTCAGCATTTTGTGTTGATAAGGAGGTTGACTCGTCAAGCCCGTATTTATATCAGGCGTTAACGACGGGGAAAACCCTCAGGCTTGCTGAGCTAAGGTTCTACAATATAAATGATGCTGGTATGGAAGAGCATTACTTTTCCATTGTTATGGAGAATGTAAAAGTAGAAGCCATCTCCTCACTAATGTATGACATCAAGAGTGACTATGGTGAAAAATGTAATCATCTTGAGTGTATTGAATTGAAGTATGAAAAAATCAAGTGGCATTACCTGAAAGGTAATATCGTTCATTCGGATAGCTGGAATGAGCGTAACACCGTTGCTATCTGATACCAGGAGACAGATTTATGTGGGTTTACAGCCAAAGCACCGGTGAGCTTTCCTATAACGGACGGCATGTTGAGACAGGATATTCTGGAAGGATGACGAATAAAAACAATCCTTCTCGTCAGCAGGTAAAGGGGTTAGGGCCAATTCCGCAGGGAACCTACAGGATAGGGATTCATACCCGTTCTAAAGGACCGCTCACCATTATTTTAACGCAAGTTTCAGGAGAAAGTTTTGGTCGGAGTGAATTCAGAATACACGGTGAGCGTGTCAAGGGGCCTTCTGGTTGGGCTTCTGAAGGGTGTATCGTTATGGGACTGGGTACCCGGAGAGAAGTTGTTAACTCTGCTGATAAAGTTTTGGTGGTAGTGCCATGAAATTATTAGCTATCTTTGCATTACTGGTTCCAGTGTTTGCGAGTGCTTTGCAGCCTAAGGAGTTACTAACGGTAGACAGTCATAAAAAACATCTGCTTTTGACAGACACAGCCAACGTTGATGAACTTATTAATGGCGTTAAGTCATCACAGCCGGCATGGCTGGAGGTGGTTCCGGGTATTATCGACAGTATTCCCCAATCACAATATATACCGCTAATGAATGCGCTGGCTGCATCACTGATCCGCTCGGCTCCCGCAACGTTGAAGGTACTTGCGCAGGTTGATAAGCTGATCGCCAGAGAAGAACAATCGACGGAACGCGACAGATTCGGTTCCTATATCATTTGCGTATATACGCCTGATCCGAAAATTTATAATAAGCAGTCGGTTATTGAATACTTCGCACGGGCTCAAAGGGTGCTTCCTCAAGCGGGTAAGGCGGGGAGATCATGTCTGGAACTCATGGGTGAAGCTATTGCTGAGATGAAGCGCGATAATCAGAGAAAACCGTATAAGTGGGGTGATAAGGATTATTTTAAAAGCTATTACCCGTTAAATGTACCCACAGAAACACCTTGATTGCGGGCTTTTCTTGTATCTCAGGGTTCAATACTAAACCAGCAGGCTCATCGGCAGGAAGTGAAATCAACACTATGGGTCCTGCTTGCAAATTATGCTGTTCCCGGCTCGGGCTGATCAATCTGCATACCCCACCGCTTAATGCCGAATCGTGCAATGACCGCACAGGGCATTCCCCAGCGGTTGTTTACGCTCAATTCACATGCTAAGTTAATTCCCAATCAAATCAAACCGACAAAACAGTGATGACCCTCTCAACCCCACGACCACAGCCCGTTTCTGCCCGCACCGCGCCTGCGGCGGCTGTCGCTGTGGCATGGCGTCATCACCTTTACTCCGTTACCTGTCCGCCACCTCGCGTTGTTGCTGTTGTTGTTGCCGGGGTATAAGCGCCCCGAACGCTAACGGCCAGTTCACGCCCTGCACCTGTCTGCCGCCGGCTGACTGCGCCAACGACTACAAAACCAGGTAACCGGAGTTTTTCATGCGTTTTAATACTTCCCACCTCGCATCTCAGGGTGCGACCGCAGGCTTTGTGCTGCTGTGGGGCAGCGCCGCGATTTTTACCCGCCTCGGGCTCGATCACGCCTCGCCGATGGCGCTGCTGATCTGCCGTTTTGCCATTGCGCTACTGGCGTTGCTGGCGATTGGCCTGCTGCGCCGTCGCCTGCTGCCGCAGCGCGGTAGCGCCCGCCAGGTGGCGCTGACCGGGCTGATGATCATCGGCGGTTATGCGATTTGTTATTTTGAGGCGATGGATCGCGGGGTAACGCCGGGGCTGATCGCCACCATTATGGGCATCCAGCCGATCCTGACGCTGGCGCTGGTCGAGCGGCGGATGCAGGGGCTGCGGCTGCTCGGGCTGCTGGTGGCGCTGTCCGGGCTGGTGCTGCTGGTGTGGCGTAGCCTGGCCGCTTCGCACCTCGCGCTTTCCGGCATTTTGTTTGCGCTGGCGGCGCTGCTGCTGATGACCTTCGGTTCGATTATGCAAAAGCAGATCCGCCAGCCGCCCGCCGACGTGCTGCCGCTGCAGTACGCCGTCAGCCTGCTGCTCTGCGTGCTGCTGGTGCCCGTCGGCGGCTTTCACACCGACCTGAGCGGGCAGTTTATCGTCGCGGTGCTGTTCCTCGGCGTGCTGATCTCGGTGGTGGCGCAGCTGCTGCTGTACCGGCTGCTCAACGCCGGCAGTATCGTTAACGTCACCAGCCTGTTCTACCTGGTGCCGGTGATCACCGCGCTGCTCGACTATCTGCTGCTCGGCAACGCGCTGCCGTGGTCCGGTATCGCCGGGATGGCGGCGATTATCGGCGGTATTATGCTGGTGTTTCGTGCGCCTCGGGTGGCGAGAAGGTAAGTTGCACGTTCGTCAGCCGATAAGGAAAACGCCTGGCCGGGATGGCCGGGCGTTTTTTTGGCTGCGCAGCGCATCCGGGTGAATGCACCTGAAATAATGCATTAACGCTGTTATGCCTTTTTTAAGGGGCATAAGAACCGGGCACATGCCGCGCCCGGCACTGCTTTACTCAGGCTCGGCCGCCAGCGTCCCCACCCCAATCATCATCGGCGTATGGTGGTGCCCGGTCTCGGCATACAGCAGCGTGCCGCTGACGCGCACGTGCTGGTCAATCAGGTTACGGTGCGTCTTATACATCGCCGGATCTACCGTCAGTTGCAGCAGCTTCTCATCCCCCCAGTCCGGTGCATCGTTAGCACAGACCGGCTTATCGCTCTTTAGCGCCCAGTAGGTCTCCGGTTCGTCGCCCTGTTCCACGCTCTCGTAGTTTGGCGGGCCGGGCCAGGTGATGCGCAGCAGGGTGCCGGTCAGGCTGATATCGCTGCCTTCGCTGTAGCAGTCCGGCCAGGGGGTGATAATCCGGCTGTAACCGCACAACATGCGGCAAAGGTAGCTTTTTGCCGCCGCGACCGGGAGAATACCCGCCATTGCACTGTTATCCCGCCGGCGCCGCCGCGGGCAACCGAACGCTGAGGAGAGAATAATGACCCAGGGCCCACTGAGCGCTGAACAACTGGAATGGCTGGACGATGTGCTGGCTGAATACGGCAACGATGATTCGGTACTGGACGCCTCCGAGCTGGACGGCCTGCTGACCGCCGTTGTCACCCCACCGCAGCCGGTAGCGGTGGAGCTGTGGCTGCCGACGATCTGGGGCGGCGACTTCCCGGACTGGGAGTCAGAAGAGCAGTTCCAGACCTTTATGAACCTGGTGGCGCAGCAGACCAACGATATCGTCGATCGCCTGCGCGACTACCCGGATCAGTTCGATCCGCTGTTCGGCACCAATGAGATGGAAGGCCAGGAGTTCACCGTGGTGGAAGACTGGTGCGTCGGCTATATGAAGGGCGTGGCGCTCGGCGACTGGTCGACGCTGCCGGAGGCGATGAAGCCGGCGCTGGCAACCATCGCGCTGCACGGCCAGCCGGAGCAGAACGCCGCGCAGCTGGAGACGCTGACGGCCGAAGACTACGAAGAGAGCGTGGCGGCAATCCGCGCCGCGGCGCTGAAGCTGGCGGAGAAGTGGCAGGTGCACTAAGCCGCCCGGCCATCGCCCGTCGTTCACCGCCCCCGCCAGCCCGTCTGCCGGGGGCGGTGGCGTTTTTAGCAGACAGAAAAGGCTAAGCGGCGTAATACATTAGAAAAATCTTAGGGATACATAGCCAGCCGTCGGCGATAGGGATAATCTTATGTGAAGCTGATGATAACCCTAAGTAAACGCCTATGCTTTCCCGCAGTAAAACCTGGAAACCGGGGCTCTGGGCCCGGCTGTTTTTACCTTCACCGTGGAAACTCACCCTCGACCCTAAGCTGCCGGACTTGCTGCTAACGCAGGGGGAGCCGCGCCGGCTGCCCTGTCTGGAGATTCAGGCGGTAACAACGGTGCAGGGGCTGCTGTGGCATACGCTGGAGATCCGCTCCGCCGGGCGCACCGATCGGCTGGCCGGGCTCTCCGCCGCGAAGGTCGCGCTGCTGCAGCAGGCGGTGCTCAACGCCGTTAACGGCCAGCTGGCGGTGGCGCTCGCGCAGGATATCGACAATCTTTCACAGGTAGATGCCACGCTGCAGGCGCTGACCGCGCAGCAGTCACGCTATCTGGCGAATGCCGACGTGTCGCAGGCGCTCTCCCGCCTGCCGGGTACGGTGGCGCGGGCGCTGGCGCATCCGCTGCTGGATCAGCGGCGCATTCCGGAGGCACTGCGGCTGCGTTTCCCGCGCTCGTTCGAACTGATCACCAATCCCAATCTGCGTCACCGTTATAACGAGCAGTTTGTGCCGCTGGAGATGCAGCGTTATCGCGCCTTCTTTGACCGGCTGGCGGGCCACTCGCTCACCGACGAGCAGCGCGAGGCCTGTATCCGCCTGGAGGATAACAATCTGCTGGTGGCCTCGGCAGGGTCGGGCAAGACCGCGACCATGGTCGGCAAGGTGGCCTACGTGCTGGAAAAAGGGCTTTACCGGCCGGAGGAGATCCTGATCCTCGCCTATAACAGCGATGCCGCCCGTGAGCTGCGCGAGCGGCTGGCGCAGCAGCTGCGGTTGCAGGAGGGCGAAGCGGGCTGCCAGGTCGCCACTTTCCACGCGCTGGGCCGTACGATCATTGAGAATGTGACCGGTAAGCCGCCGCAGCTGGCTAACTGGGCGGAAAACCCGGGCGGCGAGGCGCAGGTGATTAGCGGCATTATCCGCCAGCTGAGCGCGGACAACGCCCGCTTTGCCGATATCTGGCAGCAGCTGCTGACGCTCTATCCGCAGGCGGATCGCCCGGTCAGCACTTTTGGCAGCCTGGAGGAGTACCAGCGTTATATCTCGGACCGCCGCAGCGGTGGCGATCGCCAGGTCAGTACGCTCTCCGGCCTCACCGTGCGTTCATTCCAGGAGCGCAGCATCGTTAACTGGCTGTGGATCAATCGCATCACCTTCGACTACGAACGCCAGTTGCAGGTGGCCGACGCCGACGGGCAGCCACGCTTTATCCATCCCGACTTCCATTACCCGCAGGTGGGGCTGTGGCATGAACACTATGCGCTGGATAAAAACGGCAAGGCACCGCCGGCCTTTGTTGACTACCTGAAGCACGCCAACCTGAAACGCGAAGCCTTTAAGCAGGCCGGCATCCCCTGTATTGAAACCACCAGCGCGATGGCGGAGAACGGTACGCTGCTGCCGCATCTGGAAGCGCTGCTGCGGGCGCTGGGCATCATGCCCGACCCACGGCCGCCGGAGGAGCGGGATGCGGCGATCCGCGACAAGGATATCCACCGCTTCCATCATCTGGTCTCGGTGTGCATCCGCCATATCCGCTCCGGCAATCTGACGCGTGAAATGCTGCTGAAGCGGGCAGAGTCGTTGCAGGATAAAACGCGCGCCCGACTGTTCGCCGAGGCGGTCTGGCTGATTACCGAAGCCTGGACGGCGAAGCTGAACCAGCAGCAGCATATCGATTTTGACTCGATGATCGGTGATGCCGTGACGCTGCTGGAGACCGGGCGCTGGCAGAGCCCCTGGGCGCTGATCCTGGTGGATGAGTTTCAGGATATCTCAGAGCCGCGCGCCCGGCTGATCAAGGCGCTGAAGTATCAGAAGCCTTACAGCAAGGTGTTCGCGGTGGGCGACGACTGGCAGTCGATCTACCGCTTTGCCGGGTCGGATATCACCATCTTCACCGAATTTGAGGCCGATTTTGGCAGCAGCTGGCTGGGCAGGCTGCAGCAGTCCTACCGCTGTAACCAGGTGATTACTGACGCGGCGGCGGCCTTTGTGCAGCGTAATCCGGCGCAGATAGGCAAGCAGGTGCGTTCAGCGCGGCCGGGGATTGCCCGTTCGCTGCGGGTGATACCGCTGGATATTCAGTGGGGCGACAGCACGCTGAAGGATGCCTGTCTGGCGCTGCTGCAGCGGCTCAACGCCTTTGCGGCCAGCATCGCCGGTAAGTGGCAGACGGCGGAGAAACGCCAGCTGCAGGTGCTGATCCTGTCGCGCTATAACCGGGTCAATCCGTGGAAAGGGGAGCCGCCGTCGTTCAGCCATCTGGCGCTGCGCAGCATGACTTTCCATCGCGCCAAGGGGCTGGAGGCGGATTACAGCGTGCTGCTGGACGTCAGCGAAGGGGATTACGGCGTGCCGAGCCGCATCGAGGACGATGAGCTGCTTAACCTGGTGATCCCGCAGCCGGAAACCTTCGCCTATGCCGAGGAGCGGCGGCTGTTCTACGTGGCGCTGACCCGCGCCAGCCGTGGCGTCTGGCTGCTGGCAGATCAGAAAAAACCGTCGGTGTATCTGCAGGAGCTGCGCGAGATTGCCGGTGAGGATCTGCATGTGGAGAGCGTTGAGGGGCAGCCGGTGGCTGGCTGTAAGCGCTGCGGGCAGGGCTTTATGGTGCCTAAAACGCGGCGGGATGGCGGCAGCTTCACCGCCTGCAGCCGTTACCCCGAGTGTAAGGGCAGCAGCTGACGGGCAAGGGCGGTAGCGGATACTCGCTCCAGCCGCGGGCATCCGACGTTAAATGGCCCGGCAGCGCCCGCCAGAAGCGGGCGTTTCAGGCGTGGATGTCGCATCGGGCGGAGTATTTACCAGCCCGGCACCGCACCGCCGTTAAAGATCTTCTCTGCCGCCGCCGCCACTTCCGGCGACTGGTAGGATTTTATAAAGTCGCGCACGTTGGCGGCGTCCTTATTGTCTTCACGGGTGACGATGATATTGACGTACGGCGACTCTTTATCTTCGATAAACACGTTGTCGCGCACCGGGTTAAGGCCGGTCTGCTGCAGGTAGGTGGTGCTGATAATCGCCACGGTCACCTGTTTGTCATCCAGCACGCGCGGCAGCTGTGCCCCTTCGATCTCCATAATCTTCAGGTGCAGCGGGTTGCTGGTGATATCCACCGCGGTCGGCAGCAGCCCGGTGTCGGCTTTCAGGGTAATCAGCTTCTCTTTCTGCAGCAGCAGCAGCGCGCGGCCAAGGTTGGTCGGATCGTTGGGCATGGCGATGGTGTCGCCGTCCTTCAGCTCGCTGACCTGCTTAATTTTCTTCGAGTAGCCGGCCATCGGGAAGACGAAGGTGTTGCCCACCGCCACCAGCGTGGAGCCTTTGGCTTTGTTATCCTGCTCGAGGAACGGGCGGTGCTGGAATACGTTGGCATCGAGATCGCCGCTGGCGGTCGGGTCGTTAGGCAGCAGCGATCCGCTAAAGCCGACCAGCTCGACCTCCAGGCCGTACTTCTCTTTGGCCACCTGCTTCGCCACCCCGGCAACGTCCTGTTCGGCACCGTTAATTACGCCGACCTTGATGTGGTGAGTATCCTGTTTTTTGTTATCGCAGCCTGCCAGCAGCAGGCCCAGCGCCAGCGCACCGGCAACGAGGGGGAGAGTGGAGTATTTCACGGGTTAATCCTTTCATTCAGAAGCAGAAAACGCATCACTATCCGCGAAAGGCAGGCGGAGTCAATCGTGCAGGCTTATGATAAAAAGGAACAAGATATAATCAGGTTGCATGACCTGTCGCGCAGGTCACTTACCTGAAGAAAGCCGGGTTCTCAGAGTAAGCCAGTTGCCCGATCAAAAAAGAGTAAAACCTGTGGCCCAATCGGATGGAGTCGGCTCCCATCCTGAACAGCCACCCGGCCATATTAATCAGGCTTCTGCTGATACCACGCCACCACCAGCACGGCCAGCTCATCTTCCAGCGTGTAGAAAAAGCACGACGGCACGCCGAGTATCTTTGCCAGCCTGCAGACCAGCTCGAAATCGGGCACGTGAATACCGCGCTCGTACTGGTTCATCCGGGCGCTGGCGGTGGCTTCGTCGATACCGGCCAGGATCCCCAGTTTTTGTTGTGAAATCCCTTTTTGCAGACGGGCTTCTTTCAGACGGTGTGGCAGCATGTCGATCCTGACTTCTGAACAATTAACAGGATTCTCTAAGCTGCTCATGTAAATTGTACTAAGTAATACTTAGTGATAAGTTTGAAGGAGATGAGGTGCCAAACACAAGGAGAGGACGTTATGAAGATGAAAAGTGATATGCATCCGGCTGACATCGTTGCGGCGATTAAGAAACGCAAAAGCTCGCTGGCGGCGCTGTCCCGCCAGGCCGGGCTGAGTTCCGGCACCCTGGCCAATGCGCTGAAAAAGCCGTGGCCGAAGGGTGAGTTTATTATCGCCCGCGCGCTGGGGGTACACCCGTCGGTGATCTGGCCCAGCCGTTATTTCGATCAGCGCGGGCGGCTGCTGGCGCGGGAACGGCTGATGCGCAGCCCGCGGCTGTGCGTTGTGGCACCGCACCCGGCGGGCAGCAAAACGGGCTAACCCCGGTTTGCCGCCGCGTCCGGCCTGCGCGCATGCCCGCCTGAAACCGGCTGACTCCGGTATCACTGCCCGTTAATGCGCGTTGCCCGCCTCAAACCGGTCTGCAACGGCGACGCCAGCGGGGCAGGGTCAGTCTGCCATAATGCTGGCGGCCAGCTTCGCGCTGTCGGAGGTGTTACCAATCAGCTCGGTGAGCAGGTTGTGTACGCCGTCGCTCATCGGCGTGAAGCGGGTTTCATTAGAGCGCGCGACCACCACAAACACGCCGACGCTGTACTGCGGCACCATCGCCATATAGGTGATAAAGCCGCCGCCGCCGCCGGTTTTCTCGATGATGCCGGGGCGACCGTCGCGCGGTGCCATATAGACCCAGCCCATGCCCAGCGCATCGGCGCGGCCCGGCACGTCCATGCCTACCACCTGGCTGAGCTGGCTGCGCTGGTAAATCATGGTCTGCAGGCGGTCGACCTGCGCGCTGCGCGCCTGCACGTCGGAAGAGAGGAACTGCTGCATCCAGCGGCCCATATCGTCCGGCGTCGAGTAGACGCCGCCGCTGCCGATCGCCGCCAGCGAGTTATTGCACGGGCTCGGGCTTTTCGCCGGGATCATCAGGCGTCGGCACTGGTCCGGCGACGGCGTAAAGGTGGTGTCTTTCATCCCCAGCGGGCGGGTGATTTTTTCCTGGAACAGCGCCGGGTAGGGCTTGCCTGCGGCGCGGGAAAGCGCATCCCCCAGCAGGTCGAAGGCGACGTTGGAGTAGCTGGCGCGTTCGCCCGGCGTCCAGGTCAGCTTCGCGGTGCTCAGCCAGTTCCAGCGCTGGTTGTAGGTCGGCCAGGTGAAGACGGCGCGGTTGGCTTTGCCGCCGGGCTGCTCGCGCGGCAGGCCGCTGGTGTAGGTGGCCAGGTTGATCAACCGGATCGGCTGGCCGTTAAACACCGGCACCCGGCTGCCGGGCGGGGCGTATTTGCTCAGCGGATCGTCAAGTTTGAGCTTGTTCTCCTCTGCCAGCTTAACCATCAGTTCGCTGGTCATCAGCTTGGTCAGCGAGGCGATGCGCACCACCGAATCCTTCTGCGGCCGCTGCGGGCTGCCGGGGCGTACCGCGCCGCGGCTGGCAAACACCCGCTGATTGGCATCAATCGCCACGATCGCCATCCCGCTGGCCTTGGTGTTATAGAAGATATTATCGGCGTAACGGTCAACCACCTTTGACGCCAGCAGCGGGTCGGGGGCGGTACGGGCGGACGCGTGCAGTGGCAGGGTTACGGCGGTGAGCAGCACGGCGGGCAGTAGGTGTTTCAACGGGGGAGCATCCCTGTCAGTGAGTGATGACTTGGCAGTGTAAATTCTTTGTTTTTAACTGCAAGCGTTTCGTGAAACCCCGGCAGCGGATGAGGACAACGCGTTCCGGAAACGAGCGTATCATCCGCGTCAGCCGTTTAATAATATCGGGGTGTAATAGGCCTTTTTTAATAAGAAAACAGGTATCAGTCAAAATAGAAAATCTCGTATCATCATATTTTTACTAAATAAATTTCTTTGAGATGAAGTTTAATCCCGGACAGGCTAAAGCTAAGGAGGTATTTAAAAAACAACCAACAGGAGTTAAAAAATGTGTGGAATAACGGGATGGTTGTCTTACAGCCGTCAGATGCAGGATCAGCGCGACACGCTGCAAAAAATGACCGATACCATGGCACTGCGGGGACCCGATGCGGAGGGTATCTGGATTGCCGGGCCGGTTGGCCTCGGGCACCGGCGCCTGTCGGTGATCGATCTGGCGGGTGGCGCACAGCCTATGATGGCAGGACACCGCGGCGTGGATGCCGTTATCACCTACAGCGGTGAGGTCTATAACTTCAAAGAGCTGAGAGCCGAGCTGGAAGGGCTCGGGCAGCGCTTCACCAGCCGCAGCGATACCGAGGTGGTGCTGCGCGCCTGGCTGCAGTGGGGCAATGATTTTGTCGGCCGTCTCAACGGCATTTATGCCTTTGCCATCTGGGATCTGCGGGCACAGTCGTTGCTGCTGGTGCGTGACCGGATGGGGGTCAAACCGCTGTACTATTTTACCACCCCCGACGGGGTGATTTTCGGCTCTGAACCGAAAGCGCTGCTGGCCAATCCGCTGGTGCCCGCGCGGGTGCACGCCGATGGCCTGCGCGAGCTGCTGGAACTGGTCAAAACCCCCGGCCATGCGGTATTCAGCGGCATGGCGGAGCTGCAGCCCGGCGAGATGATGCAGTTTACTCCGCAGGGCAACCATCGCCACCGTTACTGGCAGCTGGAGGCTAACGATCACAGCGACTCGCTGGAGCAGACCATCGGCCATACCCGTGAGCTGCTGGATGACATTATCGCGCGGCAGATCGTCGCCGACGTGCCGATGTGCAGCCTGCTCTCCGGCGGGCTGGACTCGTCGCTGGTGACCTCGCTGGCCTCGAAAAAACTGCTGGAGCAGGGGCGCGAGAATATTCGCTCCTTCTCGGTGGATTTTCGCCCGCACGGGGTGGATTTTATCGGTGATGACCTGCGGCCGACCCCGGATGCGCCTTTCGTGCGTGATGTGGCCGCGATGCTGCGATCGGAGCACGCCGAAATCATCCTCGACAGCCTGCAAATGGCCAGCGGCGAGGTGCGCGATCGGGTGATCCACGCGATGGACCTGCCGCCGGCGCATTTTGGCGATCTGTGGCCGTCGCTCTATCTGCTGTTTCAGGCGGTGCGCAGGCACTCAACGGTGGCGCTCTCCGGCGAGTCGGCCGACGAGGTGTTTGGTGGCTATCGCTGGTTCTTCGACCCCGGCTCGGTACAGGGGGATATCTTCCCGTGGCTGAGTTCGGTCTCGGGAAAATTCGTGGACAACACCAGCCTGCTGGATCCGGCGCTGCTGACGCAGCTGCGGATCGATGAATTCCTGCACGACAGCTACTCGCAGGCGCGCCAGGCCTGCCCGGTACTGCCCGGTGAAAGCGCCGAAAACCAGCGGATGCGTCAGCTGAGCTATATGAACCTGACGCGCTTTCTGCCGTCGTTGCTGGATCGCAAAGACCGCATGAGCATGGCGGTCGGGCTGGAGGTGCGGGTGCCGTTCTGCGATCACCGGCTGGTGGAGTACGTGTTTAACATTCCGTGGCAGATGAAGTGCTTCGACGGCCGCGAGAAGAGCATCCTGCGTGAGGCGGGCAAAGATCTGCTGCCGCAGTCGGTGTATCAGCGGCTGAAAAGCCCCTATCCCTCCACCCAGGACCCGGCCTATGAACGCGCGCTGCGCGAAGAGGCCACGGCGATCCTGCAGGACAGCAATGCGCCGGTGCGGGGGCTGCTGGACGAGAAGCAGATACGGGCAAAACTGGCAGAAGCGCCGGGCAGCAGCAGCATGCTGGATGGACGCGTTGGCCTGGAGATGGTGATCGGGCTGAACCGCTGGCTGCAGAACTATCAGGTCGAGCTGGTGCTGTAGGGAGCCGCCGCCGTCAGTCAGCGCGACGCAGCTCCGTTGCTGCGTCGCGTTCTGCAGCTTTACGGCAGCGGCTCTACCTGCAGGCTCACCAGGCCGATGCCCAGCCTGCGGGCGGTAAACCCGTCAGTCAGTCCTTCGCTGGATTCCACCGGCTCCGGCGGCACCAGGCTTATCACGCGTGCGCCGTCGGGGTTATCCACCTCCAGCTGCACGTTGCCCGCCTGTTCGCTGAAGGTCACCTGCTGCTGCCAGCCGCCGACCTGTACCGTTACCGGGCGCAGGGCGTTCGGGCCAATCGCGCGGGCGGTGAGGGTCAGGCGGAAGCGCGCGGGCAGCGGCTGCAGGTATTGCACCGTCACCTGCGGCTGCAGGTTGGCATCGGACCAGCGGCCCCACGGCTCAACGTATGACAGGCCACTCACCTTCTGCACCTCCTGCGGCAGCCCCGGCAGGTTAAACAGAATGCGGTCTGCGCGGTATTTCAGGTCGGCGTCGCTGACGTTCAGGCGGGCAACCGCCTGCTGCCAGCTGTTTTCATCAGCCTCAGTGTCCGGGAAGCTGATTTTACCCTTGCTGCTGCCGGGCTGTACTTCACTTATCAGCGGCGGCGCGTTCAGCGTGCCGCTGGCGATGCACAGATTATTGTTGAGCATCTTCGACTCATCCCACACGCTGCCGATTTTGTAGCAGCGGTCGATCCAGACAAAGCGCTCACCGGCGGCAAATTTTGCCAGCTGCTGCTTCAGCGGCGTGGCCAGATACGCATCCAGCTTCGGTTCGATGCGTCCGTCCTGAACCGACAGCAGCAGCGGCAGCGTAAAGTGGGTGCCGGAGAAGCTGAAGCTGTTTTTCACCGTATCAACGCTGTAGTCGCTAATGGTTTTCGGGAAGTTCCACAGCGCGATGACGTCCGGCTTCCACTCGTTAATCTTCTCTTTGATATCCAGGAAGGTGGTGGAAAGCGAGGTGGACGACAGGCTGCTGCGCCCGAGGCCGATAAAGTTATCGCCGCCCATCGCGTCCAGTACCGTGGCCCCGTTATCCAGCGTGCTGCGCTTCATGGTCAGCACATCGCTGCGCACGCTGTCGCCGCGCAGCATAAAGAACAGATCGGAACGCGGGTGCTGGTTCAGGTACTTAAAGGCGGTGTTGTTCATCGCCAGATGGTCAGAGCTGACCACGATAATGGTGTTCTTAAAGTACGGCGTGGCGCGAATGCGCTCAATCAGCCGGGCAATATGCTCCTGGCCGCAGGCCACGGCGGCAAAGGATTTGTTCTCTTTGCCCTCGAACGGATAAGACCTGCGCTGGCAGCTGCGCGAGATAAACCCGTCCGGATGATGCGTATCAACGGTCAGCGTAAACAGTGAGAACGGCTGGTTGGTTTTCGCCAGTTCCAGGTACTTATCAAACACCAGATCCAGCACCGTGTCGTCATACCAGCCCCAGTCGTTACGGTATTTCGGGTCCTTCACCACGCTTTTCAGCTCGTTAAAGCCGTACAGATGGTCGAAACCGTGCGACGAGAGGAACAGATCTTTACCGGCAAAGCTCAGGCTGGCCCCCTGATAAAACCAGTTCTGATAACCCGCAGCCTTGAGGATATCGCCCAGGCAGACGTTTTGCGGATAAAACGTGGAGAGTGAGCTGGAGGCGTTGCCGTCAAAGGGGGCGAACAGCGGGATGCCGCACTGTGAGGCGACCATGCCGGCGATGGTGTATTCGGTGCCGGGCAGCTGTTCGGTGTGGCTGAAATCGACCGCTTCGGCACGGATGCTGTTCAGCTCCGGTGCCAGTCCGGGAAACGCCTGCTCATCAAAATAGGTGCGCTCCAGGCTCTCCGCGTAGATCCACACCAGGTTGGGCCGGTCGCCGGAGAGGTTCTTCGACGGTACCTGATAGTGGCTGGAAAAATCCGAATCGGCGCGCGCCAGTTGCGACTTCACCAGCGCGGTGGTCTGGTGCCAGGCGGGGGTCGCTGCAACTGAAGCGATCGCCAGCAGCAGCGCCAGCAGGCTCCAGCGCCGACGGTAAGGGGTATGCCTGCGCAACCGCAGCACCCACGCCAGCAGGGCAACGATCGCCACCAGCCCGGCTACCAGCCCGGCGGCGGGCAGCAGATACTTTTGCATTCCGGCACCGCTCAGGCTGTTGGTCAGGGTATAGAGTACCGCATCGTTAATCCCGTCACCGGTGAAGTAATTACTGGCCAACAGCGTGGCGTTGAGGATCAGGCTGGTCCCCAGCAGGATCAGCAGCAGCGTAAACCACAGCCGGTGGCGTCCGGCTTTCCACGAATAGAGCGCCGCCGAGGCGGCAAACAGTAGCAGCGATAAGGTGGCAGAAATCATTAAATCGGTCTTCCCCTGGTGTGACGCAGTCCCTGTCATGCAGAGGCGAAGCGTAAAAAATGCACACTGAAATATTTTGTAATAGGACGGATTATCCCCGCCTGGCCGCCTGGCGAACAGTGAAAAAAGGCGATGGTTACTGATGGTAACGGGTTTGTTTAACGTTTGTTTAACTTCACCAGCAGAGCACATCGCGTGGTCAAATTAACCGATTACGCCCCGGCTGGGGAGACGCTGCGCCACAGAGTTGCAGAAGTGTTAAGCAGGCCATATTTCTGCTTCGGAATCGGCGACAAAAGTCGTCAGCCACATCGCACAGCCCGCGCTAACGTCCCGGAGCGACGGGCCCATCTGATAGTGAAGCCCGTAATCCAGCCGGCAGACGCTGCGGGATGTGCACGGTGCAGAAGTGTTATCCGGTGCAAGTTTTTGCGCTTAACCCCTCAGCAATCTGTGCTGCCCGCACGTATTGCCGTTCATGATGACAAAATGAGCGTTTAAGTGTGCTCTCCACTCTGAATGATCACGAGCGCAGTATCAGGGTAATCCGTCACGGAGGGATGGCTATGTATACTGCGCGCAGAGACTGTCTGATCGTTTTTTCCCTGGGGCTGCTGCTGTTATCCCGCCCCGTCGCGGCTGAAGTTACTCTGAAAGAAGGCAAACGCAGCGGTGAGCAGGGGCTGAGCCGCATCCATGTGGCGGCGGGGGCCAGCATCCGTGCCGTGGTGATTGACGTGATGGGCAGCAGCGATCGCGGTTCATACCAGCGCAATCTGTATGACGGCAGCTCGCGCTATATGCTGCGGCTTAATTACAATCTTGATGAGGATCTGTCGCTGGTTAACCTGTATGAAAACAGCATGGATATCCCGAAAATCGTCGGCTGGAAGGGCCACTACGCCAGCGGTGCCCGCAACACCGTCCGCCGCCAGATGTACAGCGGGCTACGCAGCGAGCGCTGGGGCGAGCTGACCTGGGGGCAGCGCAACAGCGTCTATTACGAAACCATCAGCGCTAAAACAGATATCTGGGGTAACGACCTGCACGCTGAACCGGCCACGCTGGGCGCCGGTTTCAGCATCGACGGATCCTGGGGAACGCGCAACACCCTGATGTACGTCAGGCCGTTCGGGCCGGCCACCCTGTATGCCAGCTATATGAGCAGCGCGCACGAACGGCTGTTACGCCACGGCCTGCGCTTTAAGCGTCATAACGGCGCGGGGCTGGCGGTTGACTATCGGGTCACCCCCGACCTGACGCTGGCCGTGGCGGGGGTGATGACCCGCGACTCGCTGCGCAATGATGACCACAGCGACGCGCGGCGGGTGAATCAGCAGCTGCTGGGCAGCGCCGTAAGCTGGAAGCCGGGGCTGTGGACGGTGGCGGTCAGTGGCGGCTGGTATCACCATTTCGTTGCGCTGGCGCGTCAGCCTGCAGATCGCTACTTTGCGCACAATGCCTGGGGGGCGAGTTATTTTGTCGGGCGCGACTTCCCGGTGCAGATGCCGGTACTGAAATCCGTTATGCCGATCTGGTTTGGCGATCGGCTGCGCGCCGGGCATGGGCCGCAGCGGCGCTTTATACGTGAGAACGGCCTCGGCGTGGTCTTCTATTTAAAAAAAGGTTTTCGCATTGATTATCAGCACGTTTTTCGTTCAGGCAACGATCGTATGGGCGACATCAACTTTATGCGTCTGCGTTATGATTTCTGAGTGCGCTTATTTACTTTCGTTTAGGTTGGCTAGAGTAAATAAGCACGAAATGATTAAATCGATTAAAAAATAAATATTTTGAAATATTAATTTAAGAAATTCACATCGTGAAAGCACAGAATAGTAATTTTTGCTAATTTCTTATCTTACAGATCGCGGTATTATTTTCGCGCAACAATTCTTAAAAAATAATAAGGGATAGAAATAAATGTTAACTAAAATGCGCATTTTAACTCAGGCCATTGGCCTGGGACTGGTGGTGGGCAGTGCATCGTTTGCCGCTAACGCAGAGATTACCGTACTGAAACAGGATCCGCAGGCGGGTAACCCGCTGAGCCGCCTGAACTTTACCGTGGGCGGCAGCATTCGTCCGCAGTTCAATAACATCACCGGCCCGGACGGCAGCAATGCCTATAAGCGTAACGGCTTTGACGGCGGTACCCGTTTCCGTTTCGCGGCAGATTACTACCTGTTCGATGACATCAGCTGGATAAGCTATTACGAGCTGGGTGTGAATATCCCGGCGGTGTTTGACTGGGACAGTCACCACGCAAAAGGCGCGCATGACACCACCCGTCGTATGCTCTATACCGGCCTGAAGAGTGACACCTGGGGTACGCTGACCTTCGGCCAGCAGAACAGCGTCTACTACGATGTGGTCGGTGCGAAGACCGATATCTGGGACTACGATATGGTCGGCCAGGCGCCGGGTAACGGCATCAACGGTGATTACGACGGCTCATACCGTTCACGTAAGATGCTGAAGTACAAAAGCAGCTACGGCAACACCGACTTCTACGCCTCTTACCTGTTTGCCGACAGCGAATACCTGCCGGGCAACGGCCTGCGCTACAAGCGCCAGGGCGGCGGCTCGCTGGGCGTGGATACCCATATCACCAAAGACCTGACGTGGGGCACCGCGTGGAACTATACCCGCGCCGAAATGCGTAACCCGGGCAACGGCGACAGCGAGTCCTGGGACCAGAATATCTTCGGTACCGCGCTGACCTGGAAACCGGATAACTGGACCTTCAGCTTCGGCGGCGGTTACTACAACAACTTCCTGACCACCAAAAAAGCTAACGTGCATGACTACTTCGCCGGTGATGCCTGGGGTATCGAATACCTGGCGGGTTACACCGTACCGGTGGATCAGTATGGTCTGAAGTCGGTGATGCCGTATGTGATGGGTGACCGTCTGCAGTACGTCTCCGGCCGTGACTACCAGCGCATCGACAACGGCCTGGGCGTGACCTTCAAGCTGGACTACGGTTTCCGTGTTGACTACGAACACGTATTTACCTCCAGCACCGACAAACTGGGTGATATGAACCTGGTGCGTCTGCGTTACGACTTCTAAGCGTAACCTGCTCCCCGGCGTTCGCCGGGGACTTCCTGCGGTAGCACGCCGCCACCCCAGGCTGCCTTCTCTCCGTTATCCTCACCGTCACGCTCACCACCACGTTGACCACTGCGTTCAGCACCCCCTGACTTTTGTGGCCCTGGCGCCGTCTCAGCGGCGGTACGGTCCGAGCATTACAGCTCGCCGGTCAGATACTGCGCCACGCCGTTGCCGAAGCTCCAGTCACCTTTCTCATTGGTGATAAAGGTGATCATCACGTCGGAGGGCAGAATACCGCAGCTCTCTTTAAACTCACGGCACAGCTCAGCCATAAAGAACTGTTTCTGCTCGCTGCTGCGCGGGCTGGTAAACACCCGCACCATTACCAGGTTATCGGTGCGCTGTAAGCCGAGGCCGGTATCCTCAAACACCATCTGATAAGCCTTGTTTTCCTGAACAATCTGATAACGATCGCGCTCAGGCACCTTAAAGGCGGCCAGCACGGCACGGTGCGCGGCGTCCAGCAGCGTTTTCAGTTCAGACTCGGAACGGCCCTGGATCACATCAAATTGCAGTAACGGCATAGATACCTCGACATTGTCTTGTTTGCTGGATTTATGCGGCCAGTGAACAGCGGGTCTGCTGGTAGCACCCTGCTGTATCTGCCCGTCTCTGATGCACAACTTACCCCCTTATTTCGTCGGGAAAAACCGCTATACTTGAAATGATTATTTACTATAGTGAACAATGCTGATGAGAGAGCTAAAAACCGACGCGCTGTGGAATCACCTGCACTGGCTGACGGTGCTGGCCGAGCAGGGCAGTTTTACCGCCGCCGCCGACCGTCTGGAGGTGAGCAAAGCCGCGATGTCGCAGAAGATCAAAGAGCTGGAGCAGCTGGCCGGCGTGCCGCTGGTCACGCGTACCACCCGCAGCGTGCGGCTGACCAGCGCCGGCGAAAAGCTGGTGGAGGATCTGCGTGAACCCTTTGCCCGCATTGAACAGAGCTTCTTCAGCGTGCGTGACTCGGCCGGTCCGCTGCGTGGCCTGGTGCGGGTCACCGCGCCGGTCGCCTTTGCCCGCCAGCAGCTGGTGCCGCACATCACCGCGTTTCTGCGCCAGCATCCGCAGGTGCGTGTGCAGCTGGAGGTGTCAGACCGGATTATCTCGCTGGCCAGCGAGGGCTTCGATCTGGCCATCCGCCACAGCAACACGCTGCCGGAAACCCACGTGGCGCTGCCGCTGTGCCGCACCCAGGCGCTGGTGGTGGCGTCCCCCGGCTATCTGGCCCACGCCGGCACGCCGGCGACCCCGGCATCGCTCGCCGACCACCAGTGCCTCTACTATCCGCGCGGCGTGGAGACCCCGCGCTGGAGTTTTGCCCCGCTGGACGGGGGCGAGCGGCAGTCGGTTAACGTCAGCGGGCCGTTTGCCACCAACAACAGCGAGTCGATCCGCGATGCCGCGCTGGCCGGGCTGGGCATCGCCCTGCTGCCGGACTTCAGCGCCCGCGCCGCGCTGCAGGAGGGCACGCTGGTGCAGCTGTTGCCGCAGTGGCACACCGTCGGAGCCTTTGCCGATATGCTCTATGTAGTGCGCCCGTGGTCCGCGCAGGTGCCGCGGGCGGTCAGCGGATTTATCCACTGGCTGCGCGAGGCGTTTGCCGATCGCCTGCCCGCCGGCCACGCGGGAGATCGGCCTGCTTCCGATCGTCACCCCCCGTCGACCGCCCGATCGCCTCACTCCGGCGATCGCCGTAACCATTGACCGCCGCACACCGTTGACCACCGTACCCACTGACCGCTGCTCACCGTCGACCACCGTACCCACTGACCGCCGCACACCGTCGACCACCGCACCCACTGACCTCAGTACTCCGGTGCCCTTCGTACTCGCTGACCGCCGCATGCGGCCGGCGGGTCTGTCCTGCTTTCGTGACGCGGCACGCAAAGCCACCCGATACCGGTAAAGTTTCTCCTCCTCCTGCCGACAACTGTGCTTAAACCCTGCCAGTGAACTTATTTATAACAAGGCCGTTATATGCACAGCCCTAAACCTGTTACACAACAGGAACATCCGCTCGACGACGATATCACGCTGATGACCACCACCGATGCCAGCAGCTACATCACCTACGCCAACAACGCGTTTATTGAGGTGAGCGGCTATGAACGCGACGAGATCGACGGTCAGCCGCACAACCTGGTGCGCCACCCGGATATGCCAAAAGCCGCTTTTGCCGATATGTGGGCCACCCTGAACCAGGGGCTGCCGTGGACCGGGCTGGTAAAAAACCGGCGTAAAAACGGTGACCACTACTGGGTGCGGGCCAACGTGGTGCCGGTGGTCCGTAACGGTGAGATTCAGGGGCATATGTCGGTGCGCACCAAACCGCAGGCGGAAGAGGTGCGGGCGGCTGAGCAGCTGTATCAGAAGATCAATCAGGGAAAAATGAAGGGCTGGCGGCTGCATAAGGGGCTGCTGCTGCGCAGCGGCTGGCTCAGCGGTCTGAGCATCCTGAAAACCCTGCCGCTGCGCTGGCGCATCCGCAGCGCGCTGCTGGCGCTGTGGCTGCCGCTGATCGCGGCTGCCGCCGCATCTGGCGCATCCGGCCTGGCGCTGGCCGGCTTTAGCGGCGTCTCGGCGCTGCTGCTGCTGCTGGGCAGCCTGTGGCTGGAGAGCCAGATCTCGCGCCCGCTGGAGTCGGTGTGCCGCCAGGCGCTGGACGTGGCGTCCGGTGCCCGGCCGCAGGTGGGCCATCTGAACCGGGTGGATGAGATCGGCATGACCCTGCGCGCCGTCGGCCAGCTGGGGCTGATGTTCAGCTGGCTGATCAACGACGTGCGTGATCAGGTGGTCGACGTGCACCAGGCGAGTGACGCGCTGGCGCGCGGCAATGACCAGATCAGCAGCCACACCGAGCAGACGGCGGCCAGCGTGCAGCAGACCGCCAGCACCATGAACCAGATGACCAGCACCGTGCAGCGCAACGGCGAGAGCACCGAGCAGGCCAACCAGTTCTCGCGTACCGCCAGCAGTGCGGCGGCGAAGGGCGGCGAGGTGATGCAGGACGTGGTGGTGACCATGGACGAGATCGCCGAGAGCGCGCGGCAGATCGCCACCATCACCGGGCTGATCGACAGCATCGCGTTCCAGACGAATATCCTGGCGCTGAACGCGGCGGTGGAAGCCGCGCGGGCGGGCGAGCAGGGCAAGGGCTTTGCGGTGGTGGCCGGCGAGGTGCGTAACCTGGCGCAGCGCAGCGCCGGTGCCGCCAGCGAGATCCGCCAGCTGATTCAGGCCAGTAATCTCAAGGTGCAGTCCGGCGCCGGGCAGGTGCATGAAGCCGGCAAAGCCATCAGCGATATCGTTGAGAAGGTGCAGAACGTCACCGAACTGCTGCAGCAGATCAGCGTGGCTACCGCCGAGCAGAGCAGCGGCCTGAACGAGGTCGGCCAGGCCGTAGCGGCGCTGGATCGTCTGACCCATGATAACAGTGCGCTGGTCACGGAAGGGGCTCGCGCGGCACAGCGTATGAAGTACCAGGCGCAGCGGCTGGTGGAGGCGGTCAGCGTTTTCCGCTAACCCCCGGACGGGCCAGCGATGGCCCGTTTTGCCGTTGTTGCAACACGATATTTGACTAAGCTCACAAATAAAATTTTTATTTCTTTTTGTTGTTTTGTGAAATAATAAATTCACCTATCCTGCAGGGCATTGACCGTTAACCTTGCCGGAGACGATTTATGTCCGCCATTCCCAGTCTTGAAACCCTGCTTGAGCAGGAAGCCCACGTGCGCGTCAGCCAGTTCAGTTTTGATACCGCCTGGCAGATCGGCAGCCTGCTGCGCGAACGTGCCGCCCGCGAAAACCTGCCGGTAGCGATTGAAGTTTATGCCTTTGGTCAGGTGCTGTTCAGCACCTCGCTGAGCGGCTCCAGCGCAGAAAACCTCGAATGGATTGCCCGTAAGCGCAACACCGTGCTGCGCAACGCCCACGCCTCGCTGTATACCGGCGAGCTGAACAAGGCCAACGGCGTGGCGATGGAGCAGATGAGCTATATGGATCCGCAGCGCTACACCGACTCCGGCGGCAGCTTCCCGCTGCTGCTGGCCGGCGGTGGCGTGATTGGCGCGGTTACCGTCAGCGGCCTGCCTTCCCATGAGGACCATGCGCTGGCGGTGTGGGCGATCCGGCAGGTCATGTAACGTCACGCCTCCTGGCCCCTCTGCACCCTCCGCCGACTGCGCCTGGCGCGTATTCGGCAGCTTCTGCCGCCGATCGCTCTGAAAAAAGCAGCACCGGTTATCCGCATCGGCGATGATAAAGGGCAGGAGACGGGCGGCTGGGTGCTACCTCGCCGTTGCACCGCCCGGTTTTGTGCCCTGAATAACGGTTAAGGAGAGTTATGAATAGCTATCAGGTAGCGGTGATCCCCGGCGACGGCATTGGCGTTGACGTCACCCGGGCCGCATGGCAGGTGCTGGAACACAGCGCGGCAAAATTTGATTTTTCCCTCGGCGGTGAGTGGTTCCCGTGGTCCTGTGAGTACTATCTTGAGCACGGTGAAATGATGCCGCAGGACGGCATCGCCATGCTGAAGCGCTTTGATGCGGTGCTGCTGGGCGCGGTGGGCTGGCCGGATAAAGTGCCGGATAACGTCTCGCTGCACGGGCTGCTGCTGCCGATCCGCAAGCAGTTCGACCTGTTTGCCAACGTGCGCCCGCACCGGCTGCTGGCCGGGGTGGAAGGGCCGCTGCGCAAGGGCGACTTTGATATCCTGTGCATTCGTGAAAATACCGAAGGCGAGTACAGCGGCGCCGGTGGCCGTATCCATCAGGGCACGCCGGATGAAGTAGCGGTGGAAACCTCGATCTTTACCCGCCGCGGCGTCGAGCGCATTCTGCGTTACGGCTTCGAGATGGCGCGTCAGCGCAGCGGGCGGCTGGCCTCGGTCACCAAGTCCAACGCGCAGAAATACACCATGGTGATGTGGGATGAGGTCACCGAAGAGATCGCCCGGGAATACCCGGACGTGACGGTGAACCGCTATCACATTGACGCCATCGCCGCGCGGATGGTGATGAACCCGGAGACGCTGGACGTGATCGTTGCCTCGAACCTGTTTGGCGATATCCTCACCGACCTTGGTGCGGCGATCCAGGGCGGTCTGGGCTACGCGGCCTCCGCCAACCTCAACCCGCAGCCGGGCGTGCCGTCGATGTTTGAGCCGGTACACGGTTCGGCACCGGATATCGCCGGGCAGGGGATTGCAAACCCGATCGCCGCCATCTGGTCAGCGGCGCTGATGCTGGAGCACCTCGGCGAGCGTGACGCGGCGGCGGCGATCCTCAGGGCGGTGGAAACGGTAACGGCGCAGGCGGGCAACGGCGGTGGGCTGAAAACGGAACAGATTACGGCGGCAGTGATCGCGGCAATTTGATGGCAGATGATCGCTGTTAAAGTCTGAATGTCAGGTCGTTAACGGGCAGGTACCGGCTGCGCATATCGGTTAGATGACTGTGTTAAAACGGCCTGTTACGCCTTTCAGGAATTACAGCCTTGTTGCATAGAATTCAGACGCGGCGCTGATTTAGTGCAACTGAAGTCGTTGATTTAAAAGTAAAGGAGTAGACTGCGTGGCGGGTGCTCAGGATCTTATGTCCTGAGCCATTCTGGTAAGGGACGTAAAGAGAAAAAGCCCCACATGATGTTAATCACGTGAGGCTGCTCCTTACACCCGACAGTGTGAGGGTAGCCTTTTACCTGCTGCAAAGCAATGGAAAAAGGAGGCCAAAGATGGCAAAGAAACTGCTAGCCCTGTGCATTATTGTGGTCTGTGTGACCGCGGTTTTGCTGGCTCTGGTTACCCGCGGTTCACTCTGTGAACTGCGGTATAAACAGGGAGGGATAGAGTTGCAAGCCAGCTTAGCCTGTCACCCGTAAGGTAAAGCCAGCTGACGGCGGGCCCTGTGCCCGCCCGTCAGGCACATTGCCGGGTGGAGGTCGATGAGCACCCTTTTGCATGCTTTACTCAAAAAAAAATGGCCCCTGTGAAGGGGCCATTTTTATGCAGCATGCAGGACGTTAACCGAAAGGTTAGTCGTCCAGGAAGCTGCGCAGCACTTCGGAGCGGCTTGGGTGACGCAGCTTGCGCAGCGCCTTGGCTTCGATCTGACGGATACGCTCACGCGTTACGTCAAACTGCTTGCCCACCTCTTCCAGCGTGTGATCGGTGTTCATATCGATACCGAAACGCATGCGCAGCACCTTCGCTTCACGGGCGGTGAGGCCGGCCAGCACGTCATGGGTGGCAGAACGCAGGCTCTCTGAAGTGGCAGAGTCCAGCGGCAGCTCCAGCGTGGTGTCTTCGATGAAGTCGCCCAGATGCGAATCTTCATCATCACCAATCGGCGTCTCCATGGAGATCGGCTCTTTAGCGATTTTCAGCACCTTACGGATCTTATCTTCCGGCATCAGCATACGTTCGGCCAGCTCTTCCGGCGTCGGTTCACGGCCCATCTCCTGCAGCATCTGGCGCGAAATACGGTTGAGCTTGTTAATCGTCTCAATCATATGCACCGGAATACGGATGGTACGCGCCTGATCGGCGATAGAACGGGTAATCGCCTGACGGATCCACCAGGTGGCGTAGGTCGAGAACTTGTAGCCGCGGCGGTATTCAAACTTATCCACCGCTTTCATCAGGCCGATGTTACCTTCCTGAATCAGGTCAAGGAACTGCAGGCCACGGTTGGTGTACTTCTTGGCAATCGAGATAACCAGACGCAGGTTGGCCTCAACCATCTCTTTCTTCGCACGGCGCGCTTTCGCTTCACCGATCGACATGCGACGGTTGATGTCTTTTACCTGTTCGATGGTCAGGCCGGTCTCTGCTTCGATCTGCTGCAGTTTCTGCAGGCCACGATGCACGTCGTCAGACACTTCGTTCAGCTTTTCAGACCACGGCTTGTTCATCGCCAGCGCGGCTTTGAACCAGGTTTCATTGGTTTCGTTGCCGGTGAACAGGGTAATAAAGTTCTTTTTCGGCATCTTGCACAGCTCAACACACAGACGCATGATCAGACGTTCCTGAGTACGAACGCGGTCCATCATGGTACGCATGTTGTTCACCAGGTAGTCGAACTGCTTCGGCACCAGGCGGAACTGTTTAAAGACGTCGGAAAGCGCCTGAATCTCGGCGGCGGCGTCTGCGTGGCTGCGGCCTTTGGCTTTGATTACCGTACGGGCTTTTTCGTACTGGACGCGCAGGTCGTTAAATTTCTCGCGCGCCAGTTCAGGATCGATGCTGTTATCGTCTTCGCTGCTGTCGTCGTCGGACTCTTCATCTTCCTCTTCGTCGTCGTTACGTTCTTCTTCAGACAATTCGGAGCCGACGTGGGTCGCGGTCGGAGCGATATCTTCCTGTGCATTCGGATCGACAAAGCCGGTGATCATGTCAGACAGGCGGGCTTCACCTGCTTCAACACGATCGTACTGCTCCAGCAGGTAGGTGATCGCTTCCGGGTACTCTGCAACAGAGCACTGGACCTGGTTAATACCGTCTTCAATACGCTTGGCAATATCGATCTCGCCTTCGCGGGTCAACAGCTCAACGGTACCCATTTCACGCATGTACATGCGCACCGGGTCGGTGGTGCGGCCAATTTCAGATTCAACGCTGGACAATACCTGTGCAGCCGCTTCTGCCGCATCTTCATCGGTATCGTTACTGCTTTCATTCAGCATCAGATCATCGGCATCAGGCGCTTCTTCCACCACCTGAATACCCATGTCGTTAATCATCTGGATGATGTCTTCGATCTGATCGGAGTCGACGATATCTTCCGGCAGATGGTCATTGACCTCGGCATAGGTCAGATAGCCTTGCTCCTTACCACGGGTGACAAGAAGTTTCAGCTGTGACTGCGGGTTTTGCTCCATAAGACGGTATCCACACTTCTGTTAAATTAGATTGGTGTTGGTCGGCTATGAGGCCAACAATAACAGTGAGGGCGTTTGGATTATTGCCGCTGCCCGTCGTGGCGGCTGTCAGGGTCAACCTGACGGAGTATCGGCACTCAAGCCGCTTGATGTTCTGTGCGACGCTATCTCGCTTGCCATTTTGCCCCCCGGCTGTGCTCGCACTCCTCACGTACTGATGTACGCTGCGGGTGCTGCGCGCAGGCGGTGGCCAAACTGGCTGCGCCGATAACGCTTCTTGATTCTGATTTGGGGCAGTGAGTGGGCGGCCACTCACTGCAAAAATTATTGTTTCTTCAGCGCCTGGCTCAGTGCCCAGAATTCGCGGCGTTCTTCAGCGCTCAGTACATGGGTACGGTCACGGGCAATCAGCTCTTCCAGCCGTTGCTCCAGTGCGGCATCGTACATACTGGCCAGCGAGTCCTGGAACATGGTTTCCACTTCGTCATCCACGATCATGTGGTTCCATGTGGCCAGCGTTTCAAGGCTTTGACTAAATTTTGTGCCGCGATACAGCTCCAGCAGCTGCCCGGTACTCATACCGGGGTGGGCAACACAGGTGTTGACCAGCTCAACAAACAGAGAAAAACCGGCCACGTCTGACTGCTGCAGGCCTTCAAGCGACGGAACCTGAGCGGCCAGCTGCGGATTTTGTATCAGCAGCCCAATAAGTATACGCATGGTTGTGCGTTTTAGCTGGGGCTGAGGCGGCTGTTTCGCATTTTCAGCCTGTTTCGGCAGCAGCTTCTCCAGCTGGCTGTCGTCCAGAATCCCCAGCTTGTTACCCAGTTCCTGGCGCAGGTAGATGCGCAGCGTTTCACCGGGAACCTGGCTAATCAGCGGCAGGGCCAGGGTGCTCAACAGCGCCCGCCCGTCCGGTGAACGTAAGTCAACCTGCGGCATCAGCGTGTCAAACAGAAACGCGGAGAGCGGCGTGGCCTGCTCCATACGCGCTTCAAACGCCTCTTTGCCCTCTTTACGCACCAGCGTATCCGGATCTTCGCCGTCCGGCAGAAACATAAAGCGCAGCTGACGGCCGTCATTCATATAAGGTAGCGCAGTTTCCAGCGCCCGCCAGGCGGCTTCGCGGCCGGCCCGGTCACCGTCATAGCAGCAGATCACCGTGTCCGTCGTACGGAACAGTAACTGAATATGTTCCGCCGTGGTCGAGGTGCCGAGCGAGGCTACGGCGTAATCGACGCCAAACTGGGCCAGCGCCACCACGTCCATATAGCCTTCCACCACCAGCAGCCTGGCCGGCTGTGGATGGTTTTTCTGCGCTTCATACAGGCCGTACAGCTGGCGACCTTTATGGAATATATCGGTTTCCGGCGAGTTGAGGTATTTCGGCACCCCGTCGCCCAGCACCCGGCCGCCAAAGCCAATCACCCGCCCACGTTTATCGTGGATCGGGAACATCACCCGCTCGCGGAAGCGATCGTAGGTACGGCCTTTATCGTTGGTCACCAGCATGCCGGCGTCCGTCAGTGACTGACGATCGTCGGGATTACGGCCAAAACGTTTCAGGGCGTTATCCCAGCCTGCCGGAGCGAAACCAATGGAGAAGTGCTGAATGACCTCATCGCTCAGGCCGCGCTGCGCCAGATACTGACGTGCGCCTGCCGATGGGCTCTGGGCCAGCGACTGCTGATAAAAATCCCGCAGGCCGGTCATTAACTGGTAAAGACTTTGACGCTGGTGACGCTCTAACTGGCTGGGGCCACTACCGCTTTCATAGGGCACTTCCAGACCGTACAGCGTCGCCAGTTCTTCAATACTTTCGACAAATTCCAGACGATCGTAGTTCATCAGGAAGTCGACGGCGTTGCCGTGGGCACCACAGCCAAAGCAGTGGTAGAACTGCTTTTCACCGTTGACGGTGAAGGAGGGGGTTTTCTCGTTATGAAAAGGACAGCATGCGTGATAGTTCTTACCCTGCTTTTTTAGCTTAACCCGGGCATCGATCAGATCCACGATATCCGTGCGTGCGAGTAAGTCATTGATAAATACACGCGGAATGCGTCCAGCCATAAATCCCCTTCAACTGCCATAAACGGCAACAAGCCGCGCATTCCTTTCGGAAGCACGGCCTGATAACTACTAACTTGTCTGTGAAACGTGAGGGTGACCCCTCAGGATATTAGTACAGACGAGTGCGGCGTGCGTTTTCGCGAGCCAGTTTCTTCGCGTGGCGTTTAACGGCTGACGCTTTAGCGCGCTTGCGTTCGGTAGTAGGTTTTTCATAAAACTCACGACGACGAACTTCAGCCAGAACGCCTGCTTTCTCACAAGAACGCTTGAAGCGACGCAGTGCTACGTCGAATGGCTCGTTTTCACGTACTTTAATTACCGGCATGTAACTCTCACCTCGATAAAATCGGTTTTTGCCGCTGGCGTCGATGCCAGCTCATTTCAAAATGGTGCGGAATTTTACTCCAACACAGGCTTCGTTGTAAAGCACCATAGCATATCTTCACCAACAGATGCGCCTGTGCGGCTGCCGGCTTTTTTCAGGGCGCTGATTATACATCAATCAGCCCGCCACGCCTAAAAAAAATCGCCTTGTTGTACAGTAAGTAAGCGCTGCGTGCATATAATTGCCGCCAGTAAAAGCGCGGTCATGCTACACTGCGCGCCGCTTGAATGAGGTGAAAAAACATGCGTGTTCTCGGAATTGAAACATCCTGCGATGAAACCGGCATAGCCATTTATGACGATACGGCCGGCCTGCTGGCCAATCAACTTTACAGCCAGGTGAAGCTTCATGCCGACTACGGTGGCGTGGTGCCGGAGCTGGCGTCGCGCGATCACGTGCGCAAAACGGTGCCGCTGATTCAGGCGGCGCTGAAAGAGGCCGGGCTGCAGGCGCAGGATATCGATGCCGTGGCCTACACCGCCGGGCCGGGTCTGGTCGGCGCGCTGCTGGTCGGCGCCACCATTGGCCGCTCGCTGGCGTTTGCCTGGAACGTGCCGGCGATCGCCGTGCACCATATGGAAGGTCACCTGCTGGCACCGATGCTGGAAGAAAACCCGCCAGAATTTCCGTTTGTCGCGCTGCTGGTTTCCGGCGGCCATACCCAGCTGATTAGCGTCACCGGCATCGGCGAATATACGCTGCTCGGCGAGTCAATTGACGATGCGGCGGGTGAAGCCTTTGATAAAACGGCCAAACTGCTCGGGCTGGACTATCCGGGCGGGCCGATGCTGGCGAAAATGGCGCAGCAGGGCGTGGAAAAACGCTTTGTCTTCCCGCGGCCAATGACCGATCGTCCGGGGCTGGACTTCAGCTTCTCCGGTCTGAAGACGTTTGCCGCCAACACCATCCGCGACAACCCGGACGATGCGCAGACCCGCGCCGATATCGCCCGCGCTTTTGAAGATGCGGTGGTCGATACCCTGGCGATTAAGTGCCGTCGTGCGCTGGATCAGAGTGGCTTTACGCGGCTGGTGATTGCCGGTGGCGTCAGCGCCAACCGCACGCTGCGTAGCAAACTGGCTGAGATGATGCAAAAACGCGGGGGAGAGGTGTTCTATGCCCGGCCGGAGTTTTGTACCGACAACGGCGCGATGATCGCCTATGCCGGGATGGTGCGCATGAAAGGCGGCACCCATGCCGGGTTAAGCGTCACCGTGCGTCCGCGCTGGCCGCTGGCGGAGCTACCCGCCATCTGAGTCCGCACGTCGGTTCGGGAGCGGGCATCGTCAGTGGAATCGCGCTCGCCGGTATGCTTCAGGTGCGGCGGTCTGCCCGCGCCTGACCCCGTCAGCGTCAGCGGCGACGATCCGCTTCCGTTGCCGTGGGTTTGCTGCTGACGTGCCGTAGCCACCCGTTCTGAAAAGCCACGGATTTACGGCTGCTTTTTCTTCTTCTTCCAGATCTTGCCTTCCTGCCCGCGCCACAGCCGCTGAATATTGTCATGGTGGCGCAGCAGGATCAGGCAGGAGAGCATCGCCACCGGGAAGGTGAACTGCGGTTTGAACCACCAGACGTAAAACGGCGCGATCAGCGCGCTGATAATCGCCCCCAGCGATGAGTAGCCGCTGAGCAGCACGGTCAGCAGCCAGGTGCCGGTCATCAGCCCGGTCAGGTCCCAGCCGATCGGCGCAATCGCGCCAAACGCGGTGGCCACGCCCTTACCGCCCTTAAAGTGGAAAAACACCGGATAGATATGACCGAGGCAGGCGGCGATCGCCGTCAGGCCCAGATAAAGCGGCGGCAGCCCAAAGTGATACGCCAGCCACACCGGCAGCATCCCTTTCAGAACGTCAAACACCAGCACCGCGGCCGCCGCGCCTTTGCCGCCGATGCGCAGCACGTTGGTGGCACCCGGGTTGCCGGAACCGTTATGGCGGGGGTCCGGTAATCCGAACAGCCGGCACACCAGAATCGCACTGGAGACCGAGCCACACAGATACGCGAAAAGGATCATGCCAAGCGCGAATACACTCATAACAGCGTTCCGTCCTGTTGGGGTCGTTTTGTTGTCAGCATCCGTGGATAATACGCATAAAGCGCCGGTGATGGTATCGGCAACCACAAAAACAGAGAGCCGTTTCATGGATATTGTATTTATCGAGCAACTGTCGGTGATCACCACCATTGGCGTTTACGACTGGGAGCAGACTATTTCCCAAAAGCTGGTGTTCGATGTCGAAATGGCATGGGATAACCGTAAAGCCGCCGCCAGCGATAACGTCGCTGACTGCCTGAGCTACGCGGACGTTTCTGAGGCGATCCTGCGCCACGTGGCGAACGGCAGGTTCGCGCTGGTGGAGCGGGTGGCGGAAGAGGTGGCCAGCCTGCTGTTAAGCGAATTCGCCTCGCCGTGGGTGCGGATTAAGGTCAGTAAGCCGGGAGCGGTGGCCGAAGCGCGTACCGTCGGCGTGATCATCGAACGCGGGACAAATCCGAAATAAATTCAGGATGATTGCCATCACAATGAAACCAAATCACATTAAGCTCTGTCTTAAACCGGGTCTCATTGTATGAGCACAATTGGGCGGGCGCGAAATGCGGCCGCCTTTTTAATGATTTGTATGCTTAGGGGTAGATTTTAATGGCAGATATTCACCAGCTGTGGGTGGCACTGATACTCGGCGTGGTTGAGGGATTAACGGAGTTTCTTCCGGTTTCGTCCACCGGACATATGATCATCGTCGGTCATTTACTGGGCTTTGAAGGCGATAAGGCCGAAACGTTTGAGGTAGTGATCCAGCTGGGATCGATTCTGGCGGTGGTGGTGATGTTCTGGCGCCGCCTGTTTGGGCTGATCGGCATCCACTTTGGCGGTAAGCCGGTCGCGCATGAGGGAACCGGCACCGGTCATCTGACGCTTATCCATATTTTGCTGGGCATGGTGCCGGCGGTGGTGATTGGTCTGCTGCTGCACGACCATATCAAAGCGCTTTTTAACCCGGTCAACGTGATGTATGCGCTGGTGGTCGGCGGCGTGCTGCTGATTGCCGCAGAGCTGCTGAAGCCGAAACAGCCGAAAGCGGTGGGCGTGGACGATATTACCTACCGTCAGGCCTTTATGATCGGCTGCTTCCAGTGTCTGGCGCTGTGGCCGGGCTTTTCGCGTTCGGGCGCCACTATTTCCGGCGGGATGCTGATGGGCGTCAGCCGTTATGCCGCTTCGGAGTTTTCGTTCCTGCTGGCGGTGCCAATGATGATGGGGGCTACTGCGCTGGATCTCTATAAGAGCATGGGCTTCCTCAGCATGGCCGATCTGCCGATGTTTGCCGTAGGCTTTGTCACCGCGTTTATCGTCGCGCTGGTTGCGATTAAGAGCTTCCTGCACATTATCAAACGGATTTCGTTTATCCCGTTCGCGATCTATCGCTTTGTTATCGCAGCGGCCGTTTACGCGGTGTTTGTGCTGTAAGCCGGTAAGTCGCCAGTTGGCTGGGGGGCAGGCTCAGGGAGCCTGTACACTCCGCAAAGACGCAACAGGCGTCGTCTGTTGTGGCAGTGTGCCCAGCTCAGGGAGCCTGTACACTCCGCAAAGACGCAAAAAACGTCATCCATGACAGCTCAGCGCGGGCCATCCATGGCCCGCGATGCTTTGCTCCGTGTACAGGCTCCCTTCGCTTTATGTTCAGAGTTGCCTGCACGAAGAACATTCGTGGCCCGTGATGCTTTGCTCCGTGTACAGGCTCCCATCGCTTCAGGTTCAGCGTTTTCAGCATGAGACGCCTGTAAGAGGTGATACAGGCTCAATATCCGGACCGAATTAAAACAGCGACTGCAGAAATTGCTGGCAATCGGGTCTGTCCGGATAAGCGGACCGTCAGCGGCCAGGGATGGCCGCTGCCGAGCGCACACGGACGTGTTTATAGCGTGTCCGCGTTCCGGACAGACCCGATACGCCGGGCACCTGAACGAGCAGCAACTTCAGCAAGCGGCGCGGAACTCTGGCCGGGCAGCTGAATCGGCAGCGACTTCAGCAAGCAAAAAACGTTAACACCGTGCCCGGCTCAGGTAGCTTGTATACGGAGCAAACTGTGAGGCGCTATTGCTGGGTTTGCCAGCGGGCCAGTGCGGCAATCCGCCGCCGGGTCAGTTCTTCGCGGACTTCAGCACCTTTAAAACCATCGGCGACGACTGCGCGCGGTTCAACCTTGAGCACCTGCTGAAAGGCTGCACGCAGATAGTCTCCCTGCGGATATGGGTTCTCCTCAAATCCTCCCCGGCCGCGGGCGTCGGCTTCGCTGGTCAGCGCCACCTGCTCAATACGTTGCGGTTTACGCCAGGCGTCCAGTCGGTCAAACAGCGCCACCAGCGTTTCCGCGCTCTGTCGTTGAATGGTATGCACGATATCGTGAAACTCGGTGACCAGCAGCGCGAGGTCCCGCACCTGATTAGGCACGCGCAGCCGCTGGCAGAGATCGGCAACCAGCGGCACGCCGGCTGGCCCGTGGCCGTGATGGCTGGGCCATCTGGCCGGGTCGGTCAGCCCTTTGCCGACATCATGGAACAGGGTGGCAAAGCGGATGTCCAGCTGCGGGCTGAGCCTGGCCGCCATCGCCAGCGTCATCAGGCTGTGGACGCCGGTGTCGATCTCCGGGTGCCACTGCGCTGGGGCGGGCACGCCAAACAGCGCATCCAGCTCGGGGAACAGTACCGCCAGCGCGCCGCAGTCGCGCAGTACTTCAAAATAGATCTGCGGGCTGTCGCTCAGCAGGGCGTTTTCGGTCTCTTTCCATATCCGCTCGGCAGTGAGGTGCGCCAGTTCACCGCTGGCGGTCATCTCGCGCATCAGCGTCAGCGTTTCTGGCGCCACGCTAAAACCCTGGCGGGCGAAGCGCGCGGCAAAGCGGGCCACGCGCAGCACGCGCAGCGGGTCTTCACTGAAGGCGGGGGAGACGTGGCGCAGCAGGCGCTGCTGCAGATCGGCGCGGCCGCCGTAAGGATCGTAATAATGTCCGGCGTCATCCTGCGCGATGGCGTTGATGGTCAGATCGCGGCGCGCCAGATCCTGCTCCAGCGTTACGTCCGGCGCGGCGTAGCAGACAAAGCCGGTGTAACCGCTGCCGGATTTGCGCTCGGTGCGGGCCAGCGCATACTCTTCATGGCTTTCGGGGTGCAGAAATACCGGAAAATCGCGGCCCACCTGTTCATAACCCGCCGCCAGCATCTCTTCAGGTGAGGCACCTACCACCACCCAGTCTTTGTCTTTCAGCGGCAGATTTAACAGGGCATCGCGGACGGCACCACCGACGAGGTAGGTTTTCACAACGGGTCTCCAGCAGGGGAAAGGGGGCCAGAATTGACGTTCGGGCAGGGGTTTACTCTATCATTTTTAGCGCGCAAAGGCTAAATCGCAGGCATGACAAAAGGGGCATCAACGGATGCCCCCGGGCACGGCCGCTGCGGATCAGTTCATCCAGCGGTTATTTTGCTTCCGGCGTGGCAGCATATGCGGCAACAGCAGGCCGAGCAGCAGGCCAACGCCCGCCACGCCGCCGCCGTACATAAACCACTGCATGATGATGGCGCGCTGCTTGTCATCCAGCTGCACGTTGGCGGCATCGACCTTCTTCTTCGCCACCACCAGCTGGTTTTTCAGCTGCTGATTCTCTTCCTTCAGCGCGTTAATCGCGTCATCGCTGCCGGCCACTTTCTTCTGCATATCGGCGGTACGCTGGTTCCAGCTGCTGTCGATATTATCCAGCTTGGCGGTGAGATCCTTCACCTGCTGCTCCAGCTCTGGCACCCGGGTGCGCAGGCTGGGCTGCTGGCTGAGCTGGGCCAGTGGGATCCAGGTGGTACGCCCCTGGCTGTCGCGGATCTGGCCATATTTGCTGTTTTCATTGGACTGCAGCAGGCTGACTTCTTCACCGGCGTTCAGCGTGCCGATCAGGCGGTAATCGTTACCCGGGCCACTGCGTACCCAGGTAGAAAGTTCGTCGGAAACATAGCGTTTCTCTTCGGCGTGCACGGTAGCTGCCGTGCTGAGGGCCAGCAATGTCAGGCCCATCAGGTGAGTTAATTTCATTCGAACTCTTTAATTGTAGTTAATGCGGAAAAACCCAAAGGCACAGTCTGGAGCGGCCCCGCAGAAAGCTGAATGGGAACTATCCTGGTCTCACCGGGCCTGCGATCTGCCACGCGAAAGCATAATAAACCCGAGACAGCCCGGCGGTTTGTGCATTAATCTGCTCGTTATTCCGTGGCACAACCCCAGGTTACCGTGCCGGTAACGACATAAAATAAGACATTATGACCATCGAAATCGAATTAAAGTTCATTACCCGTAGCGACGCCGCCGGCGTTGCCGAAAAACTCGCCGCCCTGCCGCATCAGCATCATGCCGGCCAGGCGCTGACCAATATCTATTTTGAAACCGCCGACAACCAGCTGCGGCGCTGGGATATGGGGCTGCGCATCCGTGGGGTCGGCGATCGTTATGAGATGACGCTGAAAACCGCCGGTCAGAGCGTAGGCGGCCTGCACCAGCGCCCCGAGTACAACGTCGACCTCGAAAAACCCGAGCTGGATATCCAGCGCCTGCCTGCGGACGTGTGGCCCGCCGGTACCGATGTCGCTGCCCTGCAGCAGCAGTTACAGGCGCTGTTCAGCACCAACTTCACCCGTGAAAAGTGGGTGGTCACTTACCGTGAAAGCGAGATTGAAGTAGCCTGGGATCGCGGCGACGTGCGCGCGGGCGAACTGAGCGAGCCGCTGGCGGAGATTGAGCTGGAGCTTAAAAGCGGCCAGCGTGACGATCTGCTGGCGCTGGCCGCCGAACTGGCCCGGCTGGACGGTCTGCGCTTGGGCAGCCTGAGCAAGGCGGCGCGCGGCTATGCGCTGGCGCAGGGCAACCCGCCGCGCGCGCTGCGCCCGCTACCGGTGCTGAAGGTGCGGCCGAAGGCCACGGTGGAAGAGGGCATGCGCGCCGCGCTACTGCTGGCGCTCTCGCAGTGGCAGTACCATGAAGAGCTGTGGCTGCGCGGCACCAACGGCGCGCTGGTTGAGATCAAAAACGCGCTGGAAACGCTGCGCCAGGTGTTCTCCCTGTACGGCGCGCTGGTGCCGCGCAAGGCCAACAGCGAACTGCGTCAGCGTCTGACCGCGCTGGAAGAGGCGCTGCTGGACGACAGCCTTGATCCGCAGGCGCTGTGCTTCAGCCCGCTCTGGCTGGAAGCGCAGTTAGCACTTACTCACTGGATTGTCACCGAGCGCTGGCGTGACTTCGCCGATGCGCGGGCCGAGGCCAAACTGCAGGGCTCCTTTAAGCGCTTCAGCGATATCATGCTGGGCCGCATCGGTGCCGATCTGAAAGAGACCTTTGCTCAGGTTAATCAGCTCAATGAGTATCAGGACAAGCTGACCCGCCTCCATCGCCAGCAGCTGGCCGCCCGTCTGCTGGCCGGTGCCTATGAGCCAGCGGTGGTCGGTGAGTGGCTGCAAAACTGGCAGCTGCTGCAAACGGCGATCGTTGAACAGCAGGATATCTGGCTGGACGGTCACCGCCGCCAGGCGCTGAAGCAGCCGCCATTCTGGAAAAACGGCAACGCCTGAGGCCTTGCCGCCGCCTGTTTTGCCTTTATCCAGCCGATCGTCAGGGAGTGTTTATGGTGCCATCTTTATCTCAGCCGCTGCCTCCGGCACTGGCAGAACAGATTACGCGGCTCGATCCGCTGTTCAGCAGCGCTGGCGCGCAGCAGCAGGCGGTGCTGGCGTTCAGTGATTTCATCAGCGATAACCTGAGCAAACGCCCGGAGTGGTGGCAGCAGCTGCAGCAGCAACCGCCGCAGCCGGACGAGTGGCAGCATTACGCCCGGTGGCTGCAGCAGCAGCTGGCTGCGGTGCAGGACGAGAACGGGCTGATGCGTGAGCTGCGGCTGTTCCGCCGCCATATGCTGACCCGTATTGCCTGGATGCAGGCGCTGGCGACCAGCAGCACGCAGCAGTCGCTGACCCAGCTGAGCGAGCTGGCCGAAACGCTGATCGTGGCCGCCCGCGACTGGCTGTGGCACGCCTGCTGCCGTGAGTTCGGTACGCCGGTTAACCCGGCGGGAGAGCCGCAGCCGCTGCTGATCCTCGGCATGGGCAAGCTGGGCGGCGGCGAGCTGAACTTCTCCTCGGACATTGACCTGATCTTCACCTGGCCGGAAAACGGCACTACCCAGGGCGGCCGCCGCGAGTTGAGTAACGCGCAGTTCTTTACCCGCCTCGGCCAGCGGCTGATTAAGGTGCTGGACCAGCCCACCGTTGACGGCTTCGTCTATCGCGTGGATATGCGCCTGCGGCCGTTTGGCGACAGCGGCCCGCTGGTGCTGAGCTTTGCCGCGCTGGAAGATTATTACCAGGAGCAGGGGCGCGACTGGGAGCGCTACGCGATGGTTAAAGCGCGGCTGATGGGCGGTGACAACGATCGCTGGAGCCTGGAGCTGCAGCAGATGCTGCGGCCGTTTGTGTTCCGCCGCTACATCGACTTCAGCGTGATCCAGTCGCTGCGTAATATGAAGGGGATGATCGCCCGTGAAGTGCGGCGGCGCGGGCTGACCGACAACATCAAGCTCGGCGCGGGGGGCATCCGCGAAACCGAATTTATCGTGCAGGTGTTTCAGCTGATCCGCGGCGGGCGCGAACGTTCGCTGCAGATGCGTGCGCTGCTGCCCACCCTGGCCGCCATCGGCGAGCTGAACCTGCTTAACGGCGAGCAGGTGACCCAGCTGCACGACGCCTATCTGTTCCTGCGCCGGCTGGAAAACCTGCTGCAAAGCATCAACGACGAACAGACCCAGACGCTGCCCGCCGGCGAGCTGGACCGCGCGCGTCTGGCCTGGGCGATGGGTTTTGCCGACTGGGCGGCGCTGCTGCTGCTGCTCGACGGGCATATGGCGGCGGTACGCACCATCTTTGACGACCTGATCGGCGACGACGCGCCGGAACCCGACGAGCAGCGTGACGCGGGCGATTACGGCGTGCTGTGGCAGGACCGGCTGGAAGAGGCGGAGCTGGCACCGCTGGTGCCGCATCTGGCGGGCGACGCGCGCCAGCAGCTGCTTAACGCTATCAACGGCTTCCGCCACGACGTCGACAAGCGCACCATCGGGCCGCGCGGCCGCCAGGCGCTGGATCAGCTGATGCCGCGTCTGCTGGCGGAAGTAGTGCCGCGCGATGATGCATCGGTGACCCTGAGCCGCCTGACGCCGCTGCTGCTCGGCGTGGTGACGCGAAGCACCTATCTGGAGCTGCTGACCGAGTTCCCCGGTGCCCTGAAACACCTGATCCGCCTGTGTGCGGCCTCGCCGATGGTCGCCAGCCAGCTGGCACGCTATCCGCTGCTGCTCGATGAGCTGCTCGACCCGGCCACGCTCTATCAGGCCACCGCCACCGACGCCTATCGCGACGAGCTGCGCCAGTACCTGCTGCGCATCCCGGAAGAGGACGAAGAGCAGCAGCTGGAGGCGTTACGTCAGTTTAAGCAGGCGCAGCATCTGCGTATTGCCGCAGCGGATATCGCCGGCACCCTGCCGGTGATGAAGGTCAGCGACCACCTCACCTGGCTGGCAGAGGCGATGATTGAAGCGGTAGTGCAGCAGGCGTGGCAGATGATGGTGGCGCGTCACGGTGTGCCCTCGCACCTGACCCACGACGGTGAACGCGGCTTTGCGGTGGTCGGCTACGGCAAGCTGGGCGGCTGGGAGCTGGGCTACAGCTCCGACCTCGACCTGGTATTCCTGCACGACTGCCCGACCGACTCGGTGACGCTGGGCGAACGCAGCATCGACAGCCGCCAGTTCTACCTGCGGCTGGCGCAGCGGGTGATGCACCTGTTCAGCACCCGCACCTCCTCCGGCATCCTCTACGAGGTGGACGCCCGCCTGCGGCCGTCCGGCGCGGCAGGCATGCTGGTCAGCACCTTCGACGCCTTTGACGACTATCAGCGCACCGAAGCCTGGACCTGGGAGCATCAGGCGCTGGTACGTGCGCGCATCGTGTCGGGTGATGCCGCGCTCAGCCAGCGTTTTGCGGCGATCCGCCGTAATATTCTGGCGCTGCCGCGTGAGGCGCAGACGCTGCAAACCGAGGTACGTGAAATGCGCGAGAAAATGCGCGCGCACCTCGGCAATAAACACAAAGGCCGCTGGGATCTGAAGGCAGACCGCGGCGGCATCACCGACATTGAATTCATCACCCAGTTTATGGTCTTACGCTATGCCGCACAGGATCACACCCTGACGCGCTGGTCGGATAACGTGCGCATCCTCGAACTGCTGGCCAACGGCGGGCTTATGGAAGAAGAAGAGGCGCGCGAGCTGACCCGGGCTTACGTCACCCTGCGCGATGCCCTGCACCATCTGGCGCTGCAGGCGCTGCCGGGGCACGTCGAAGAGGGCGCGTTTGCCGACGAAAAAGCGCGGGTTAACGCCAGCTGGCAGGCGTGGCTCGGTGAGTAACGCCGCGCCCGGCGGCGGTGGTCAGCCATAGCCACAAATGTGCTATCATCGCGCGCATCATTTTTTGAATTTTACTGCAGTCTGGAGTGTCTGGAATGAAAGTTACACTGCCCGATTTTAAGCGTGCGGCGGTTCTGGTGGTTGGCGACGTGATGCTGGATCGCTACTGGCATGGCCCGACCAGCCGCATTTCTCCTGAAGCACCGGTACCGGTGGTCAAAGTGGAGCAGATCGAGGAGCGTCCCGGGGGCGCGGCTAACGTGGCGATGAATATCGCCTCGCTGGGGGCGGGATCGCGCCTGGTGGGCCTGACCGGCAATGATGACGCGGCGCGCGTGCTCAACACCACCCTGGGCGGCGTGAACGTAGCCTGTGATTTTGTCACCGTTCCTACCCACCCGACGATCACCAAACTGCGGGTGCTGTCGCGCAGCCAGCAGCTGATCCGCCTGGACTTTGAAGAGGGCTTTGACGGCGTTGACCCGCAGCCGATGCACGATCGCATCGCGCAGGCGCTGCCGCATACCGGCGCGCTGGTGCTCTCTGACTACGCCAAAGGCGCGCTGAGCAGCGTGGAAGCCATTATCAGCCTGGCGCGTGAGGCTGGCGTACCGGTACTGGTGGACCCGAAAGGCACCGACTTTGGCCGCTATCACGGCGCCACCCTGTTGACGCCAAACCTGTCTGAATTTGAGGCGGTGGTCGGTAAGTGCAAAAGCGAGGCCGAGATCGTCGAGCGCGGCACCGCTCTGATGCAACAGCATGCGCTGTCCGCGCTGCTGGTTACCCGTTCTGAGAACGGCATGACCCTGCTGCAGCCGGGCAAAGCGCCGTTCCACCTGCCGACCCAGGCGCAGGAGGTCTTCGACGTTACCGGTGCCGGCGATACGGTGATCGGCGTGCTGGCGGCGGCGCTGGCGGCGGGCAACACGCTGGAAGAGAGCTGTTTCCTCGCCAATGCGGCGGCGGGCGTGGTGGTCGGCAAGCTCGGCACCTCGACCGTTTCCACCGTTGAGCTGGAAAATGCCATCCACGCGCGGCCGGAATCCGGCTTTGGCGTGATGGATGAAGCGCAGCTGAAGGCTGAAGTGGCGAAAGCGCGTCAGCGCGGTGAAAAAGTGGTGATGACCAACGGCGTGTTCGACATCCTGCATGCCGGGCACGTCTCCTACCTCGCCAACGCGCGCAAGCTGGGTGACCGGCTGATCGTGGCGGTCAACAGCGATGCCTCTACCCGTCGGCTGAAGGGCGAAACCCGCCCGGTTAACCCGCAGGAAAACCGCATGATCGTGCTGGGTGCGCTGGAAGCGGTGGACTGGGTGGTGAGCTTTGAAGAGGATACGCCACAGCGGCTGATCGCCGGCGTCCTGCCGGATCTGCTGGTGAAAGGCGGTGACTACAAGCCGGAAGATATCGCGGGCAGCAAAGAGGTGTGGGCGAACGGCGGCGACGTGCGCGTACTTAACTTCGAAGACGGCATCTCAACCAGCAACATCATCAGGACCATTATCACCCGTAAGGGGGGATAACCGGGCACCGGGCGGCTGCCCTGGGGCAGCCGCAGGAGAACGGCTTTGGGAGGGAATTGTCCCGCAGAGCCGATCGCGGAGCGTTAACGGCCCGCCTGGCGTCCGGTCAGAGCGGTTTTTTCAGGTCGACAGGCTGCTCCGGCTCGGCCGGTGCTGCGGCAGGGGCGGAAGCGCTGCCGGGTACGGCTGCACTCGTCGCAGTAACGACAGGTGCGGCGGCCGGACGGCTTTCCAGCACGGCCAGCCGCTGTTCCAGCGCCGCCAGCTTCTCACGGGTGCGCAGCAGCACCTGCGTCTGCACGTCAAACTCTTCGCGGTTCACCACATCCAGCCGGGTCAGCTGCGCCTGCAGCGTCTGGCGGATCTTCTTCTCAACGTCATCACCCAGCTCACGAATGCCCTTCGGCATGGATTCGTGAACCTGACGGGCCAGTTGTTCAATTTTTTTCGTGTCAATCATGACGGCTTCCTGGTAGTGACGGGTATCGCTTAAGTGTAATCCCTGATGGCAAAAGGATAAACCGGAAAACGCCGTTAACGGCATCTGCGATCGACCAACGCGGTGATTATGCTGCGCGGCTCACCGCCACCGGCGAGAGAATCGGCCGTTTTCAGGGCCGGTTAGGGTGGCTAAATCCGCACGGTGGATAACAATTTGCGCGTTTTGTTCGTTGCCGCGCCAGTTTAACGGCGTTATAGTATTTAGGCTTATTCTCAGGGCGGGGCGAAATTCCCCACCGGCGGTAAATCAGCGTCAGCTGAAAGCCCGCGAGCGCTTCAGGAGCCATTCTGAAGGTCAGCAGATCCGGTGTAATTCCGGGGCCGACGGTTAGAGTCCGGATGGGAGAGAGTAACGGCTTCCGTCGGGCTTGTGCCCGCCTGCGTTATTTTTTTGTCACTTTCTGACACTCCTAAGCACGCCCTGGTTCTGGTAACCCATACATTTATTAAGGTTTATTTACCATGAATCAGTCGCTACTTTCTGAATTTGGCACGCCTGAACAGCGTGTAACCCGTGCTATCGCAGCGCTGCGCGAAGGCCGCGGCGTGATGGTGTTAGACGATGAAGATCGTGAAAATGAAGGCGATATGATCTTCGCCGCCGAAACCATGACCGTCCAGCAGATGGCGCTGACCATCCGCCACGGCAGCGGCATCGTCTGCCTGTGTCTGACCGAACAGCGCCTGGAACAGCTGGATCTGCCGATGATGGTGCAGAACAACACCAGCTCTTACGGCACCGGCTTTACTGTCACCATCGAAGCGGCGCAGGGCGTCACCACCGGCGTTTCCGCCGCCGATCGCCTGACCACCATCCGCACCGCGATTGCCGACAACGCTAAACCCAGCGACCTCAACCGCCCGGGGCACGTGTTCCCGCTGCGCGGCCGTGCCGGTGGCGTACTGACCCGCGGCGGCCACACCGAAGCCACCATCGACCTGGTGACGCTGGCGGGCTTCAAACCGGCGGGCGTACTCTGTGAGCTGACCAACGATGACGGCACCATGGCGCACGCGCCGGAAGCGGTGGTGTTCGCGAAGCAACACGACATGCCGGTGGTGACCATCGAAGATTTGGTGGCGTACCGCCGCAGCCACGAGACGCAGCAGGCCAGCTGATCCGCGTAAGGGCCGGCTCCGCTGGCCCTTTTCATATTCAAATTTCCTGACTATCTCCATCAGGCTTATCCGAGTTTTTCCCGGCCTGAAAGGGCGTAATGTGTGCTCATCAGAACAAATTACCCCTGGGAGCAATATCATGAGCCATTCCCGTATGCCTGCGCTTTTCCTTGGCCACGGCAGTCCAATGAACGTGCTGGAAGAAAACCCATATACCGAATGCTGGCGTCATCTGGGAGAATCCCTGCCGCGCCCGAAAGCGATTATCGCCGTTTCCGCCCACTGGTACACGCGCGGCACCGCGGTGACCGCGATGGAGAAACCGCGCACTATCCACGACTTCGGCGGCTTCCCGCAGGCGCTGTTTGATACCCGCTACCCGGCACCGGGATCGCCACAGCTGGCGCAGCAGATCGCCGACGCGCTGTCGCCGGTTATCGTGCATCAGGATCTGGAGTGGGGCTTCGACCACGGATCCTGGGGCGTGCTGATCAAAATGTACCCGAATGCGGATATCCCGGTGGTGCAGCTCAGCGTCGACGCCACCAAACCGGCAGCTTATCACTTTGAACTGGGCCGCAAGCTGGCCGCGCTGCGCGAGCAGGGCATCATGATCGTCGCCAGCGGCAACGTGGTGCATAACCTGCGCATGGTGCGCTGGGGCGGCGGCGAGAACTACCCGTGGGCCGAGTCATTCAACCAGTACGTGCGCGACAACCTGGCCTGGGAAGGCGAAAGCGAACAGCATCCGCTGGTCAACTTTATGCAGCACGAAGGCGCGGCGCTCTCCAACCCGACGCCGGAACACTACCTGCCGCTGCTCTACGTCCTCGGCGCACGCGCCAAAGGCGAAGCCGTCTCGATTCCGGTGGATGGCATCGAGATGGGATCGCTGAGCATGTTGTCGGTGCAGGTAGGCTAACGAACCACCAAAGTGGCTTTCAGTCAGGCAACTCAGAAGTTAAAGCGAAGGGAGCCCGTACACGGAGCAAAGCATCACGGGACAGGGATGTCCCGTGCTGAGCTGTCATGGATGACGTTTTTTGCGTCTTTGCGGAGCGTACGGGCTCCCTGAGCAGGTCACGGAGTTGACGGTTTTACCTTCAGACGACTCAGAAGTTAAAGCGATGGGAGCCTGTACACGGAGCAAAGCATCACGGGACAGGGATGTCCCGTGCTGAGCTGTCATGGATGACGTTTTTTGCGTCTTTGCGGAGCGTACGGGCTCCCTGAGCAGGTCACGGAGTTGACGGTTTTACCTTCAGACGACTCAGAAGTTAAAGCGAAGGGAGCCTGTACACGGAGCAAAGCATCACGGGACAGGGATGTCCCGTGCTGAGCTGTCATGGATGACGTTTTTTGCGTCTTTGCGGAGTGTACAGGCTCCCTGAGCGGGGCACCTTACTTACAGCAGGGGCACCTCACTTCCAGCCAGTCACTCAACAAACGTATGTGGATAGAACCGGGAAAGATCCTGAGTGATCAGCTCGCGATCCTCGCGAATGCCAATCCCCGCCGGTTGATCGTTAACCAGCCAGCTGCCGATCAACGTATAGCTGTCGCCAAACTTCGGCAGCGGATGGAACTGCTGCACGATCATCCCTTCCTCCCCGTACGGACCGTCGGCGCGGGCGATCTCCTTACCGTTCTCCACGATGCGAATATTCGCCCCTTCGCGGGAAAACAGCGGCTTGACCACGTACTTATCCATATGCGGCACGTTATCTTCGGCGAAGTACGCGGCCAGCAGATTCGGGTGATCGGGGAACATCTTCCACAGCAGCGGTAGCATCGCTTTATTTGAGATAATGCTCTTCCAGCCCGGCTCCAGCCAGCGCACGCCGGCGTCGGCCAGCTTGGTGGAGAAGATCTCGCGCAGCATAAACTCCCACGGATAGAGCTTAAACATATTGCCGATCACCTGGTCGTGCACGTCGGTAAACTGGCCTCTTTCACCCAGCCCGATCTCATCCATATACAGGAATTCGCTCGGCAGCCCGGCTTCGGTGGCGCAGTCCTGCAGATACTGGATGGTGGCGCGATCCTCATCCGTATCGCGGCAGCAGGCAAAGTGCAGCCAGCTGAATCCGTGCTGCTGGTGCAGCTCGCTGAAGCGGTCGATCAGCTTCTCCTGCAGGCTGTTAAACTGGTCGCTGCCTGTCGGCAGCTTACCGGCTTTCAGCTGGTCCTCCAGCCAGATCCACTGGAAGAACGCCGCCTCATACAGCGAGGTTGGCGTATCGGCGTTGTTCTCCAGCAACTTAGGTGCAGACTGACCATCCCACGCCAGATCCAGCCGCGAGTAGAGCGACGGCTGGCCGCTTTTCCACGAATCGCGGACGAAATCCCAGGTGTGGTTTGGAATGCGGAACTTCTCCAGCAGCTCTTCGCTGCCGGTGACCAGATCCACCGCCTGCAGGCACATCTGGTGCAGTTCAGCGGTAGCGTCTTCCAGCGTCTCGATCTGCTGCAGCGTGAACTCATAGTAGGCATCCTCACACCAGTACGGCTCGCCGTGCATGGTATGAAAATGAAAACCGTACTCGTTGGCTTTCTCGCGCCAGTCCGGGCGCTCGGCAATCGCAATACGTTTCATGCGGCCTTAGCCCCCGAAGCTGCGGCTGGTGGTGCCGGAAGAGCGGCTGCTGCTGTTATTGCTGCTGGCGCTGCTGCGCTGCATGGTGTTCTGTTTAGCGACCGACTCGCCAAAGCCGCCACGGGTGGTGGTGGTGGTGGTCGCCGGTTTCGGTGCCATCGCGCTTTTCGGCACGGTGGCGGTACGGCCCGGAGTTGCCGCGCCGTAGCTCTTACCGCTGGCATCGACGTACTGGCCGGCGGCCGGGCTGCCTGCCGCTTTCGGTGAGAACAACGGCTGCTGCTGGGTGGCGCCGCCGCTCATCATGCGGCCCATCATATAACCGGCCATCAGCGGCATCCAGAAGCTGCCGCTGGACTGGTTTTCCGCGTTGGTGGTGCCCACGCCGGCCTGCGCCGGTGCGGTCTGCTGGCACTGGCCTTCGCCGAACTCGGCCACGCAGTCTTCACGGCTGGCGTATTTTGGCGCGGTCTTCTCGGCTTCCACTTTGGCCTGGTTAAAGGCGGTGGTGCACTGCGCGCCCTGGCCCGGGTTGGCCTTCGAACAGTCGTCGGCGTTCTGATACATCGAGACGGTTTCGTCCGCCTGCTCACAACCGGCCAGCATAATGACGGCGGTCACCGCCAGCGCCACCGGGGTAAGGTGGCGTGCGCTCCAGCTCTTGCGGAAGGAGGCATGATTGATCTGTTTAGTCCGTTTCATCGTATATTTTCCTTTGCCCAAAGATAACGACTAGGATAGGGGAATAGCGGTGGAAAATGAAGCGATCGTGAGGGATTGCGGGCTTATCTTTACCAAGCTATACGTTTGATTGTGAACGGCCAGACGTTCTGCGGCACAGAGCGTAAAAAAGGGCAGCCCGTGGGCTGCCCTGGATAAAGAATACCTTGTAAGAATTAGCTGACCGGCTTGTGCTGAAACCGGGCGACTCTGCTAACCGTTACTGGCCGAACGGGTTACCGCTGGCTGGTTTGGCCGCCGCCGGACGAATAGCCGCCGCGCGGGCCGGCTCTGCACCGTCAGCGCGGGCGTCCTGCCCGGCGTTCTCTGGTGCCACCTGCGATGGCGCGGTGCTGATATCCTTGCCGAGGTGCCTGTTCAGCACCTGCAGATCTTCCTCGTTCAGCGTACCCAATGCCGATTTGATATTCAGCTGGTTGATCATATAGCTGTAGCGGGCGTTAGCCAGTTGCTGGCGGGCGTTGTACAGCGTGGTGGTGGCGTCCAGCACGTCAACGATGGTGCGGGTGCCCACCTGATAACCGGCTTCCATCGCGTCCAGTGAACTCTGTGACGACACAACCGCCTGCTTATAGGCGTTGATGCTGCTGATTGAGGCATTGACGTTGTTAAACGATGAACGCACGGTCTGCACCGCAGTACGGTGTGCGCCTTCCAGCTGCTCGCTGGCGGCAACAAAGTTGTACTGCGCCTGTTTCACCTGTGAACTGACCGAGCCACCGCTGTAGAGCGGCAGCTTAAAGCTTAAGCCGACCTGGTTGTTACCGGTGATCGCATCATTTTGTGTCGCGCGATCGCCAGTGTAACGGTTATTGCTCAGGCCGGTTGAGGCGGTCAGATCCAGCGTGGGCATATGGCCAGTTTCCGCTGAACGGATCTGCTCACGAGCCAGATCCTGCGTAAGGCGGGCGGAGAGCAGGCTGAGGTTACGGTTTTCCGCCTCTTTCAGCAGCGCGTTGACCGGCTGTGGCTTGTCAGTTTTAAAGCGATCGACGTTCAGTGAGGCCAGGCTCGGGTAGTAGTTACCGGTCACCTGACGCAGGGTTTCTACCGCGTTATCCAGATCGTTACGCGCGGCCACTTCATTAGCCAGCACGGTGTCGTACTGTGAGCGGGCGTTCTGCACGTCGGTGATCGCCACCAGACCAACGTTAAAGCGCTGGGTAGTTTGATCCAGCTGACGGTAGATCGACTGTTTCTGCGCCTCAGTATAAGAAAGCGTGTCGATGGCGTTCAGCACATTGAAGTAGGCGGTCGCGGTATTAAGGATCAGCGTCTGCTGCGCGGTCTGATAAGAAACATCCTGAATTCCTGCCGTTTTTTCCTGCAGAGTCAGCGAGCGCCATTTTGACATATCAAAGATGGTCTGCGTCAGCTGCAGCGAGGCACTTTTTGTGGTGCTGTTTGAATCGCGGGCATCGCGGTAGCCGCTGTTATAGACGTAGTCAGCCCCAAGGCCCAGCTGTGGCAGCAGCGGACTGCGCGCTTCGTTGATTTTCTCAAAGGCCGCGTCGCGGTCGGCTGCAGAGCTACGAAGGTCCGGGTTGGATAAACGCGCCTGCTGATAGACCTGCAACAGGTTTTCAGCCTGGCTGGTGACGCTGAAGCCGCCCAGGCTCAGACCAATAAATAAAGGGAGCAGTTTGTTCATTCGCATTCCTTGTAATGCAGCGAAATTGCTAGGGTAGCGCTGATATGAGCCGAAAAATTATCGCCGATTCTAACAGACAGCATCGTTGCCGTAAGTTGGCGAGAAGTGCCATTCTGCCTAAATTTACGCAAATAATTCACTAAGAACCAGACTATCGGTACGTTACTATTGCATTTGTAGATAAGAGCACGATTACAGAGGAGAAGTCGTTATGGCCGCTGAAGAGAAATTTCCAGTGACTTTCACCAAAAACGATGTAGAAATTATTGCACGTGAGACCCTGTATCGCGGTTTTTTTTCGCTGGAACGCTACCGCTTCCGCCACCGCCTGTTTAACGGTGAGATGAGCGGTGAGGTCAGCCGCGAAATTTTTGAACGCGGCCACGCCGCAGTGCTGCTACCCTATGATCCCGTGCGTGACCAGGTGGTGCTAATCGAGCAGATCCGTATCGCCACCTGGGACACCAGCCCGACGCCGTGGACGCTGGAGCTGGTCGCCGGCATGATCGAAGCCGGTGAAAACGCCGAGCAGGTGGCCCGGCGCGAAGCAGAAGAGGAAGCCGGCCTGACGCCGGGCCGCCTGAAACCGATCGTTAACTACCTCTCCAGCGCGGGCGGTACCACGGAACGGCTGGCGGTTTACGTCGGCGAAGTGGATGCCAGCGTGGCGCAGGGAAACCATGGCCTGGAGGACGAGAATGAGGATATTCTGGTACACGTGGTCAGCCGCAGCCAGGCTTACCAGTGGGTGGAGCAGGGGAAAATTGATAATGCAGCCGCGGTGATTGCCCTGCAATGGCTGCAGCTGCACCATAAACAGCTGTGTGAAGAGTGGAAACCTGAATAATGAAGCGTTACGTCCCCGATTTTCCTGAAATGATGCGCGTCTGCGAAACCAATTTTGCCCAGATGCGCCGCCTGCTGCCGCGCGACGATCGCACTGGTGAATCGGTGGCTTATCAGGTAAAGGGTGCCCGCTATCAGCTTACCATCCTTGAATCCACCCGTTACACTACGCTGGTGGAGGTCAGACAGACCGCCCCGGCGGTCAGTTACTGGAGCCTGCCATCAATGTCAGTGCGGCTCTACCATGATGCGATGGTGGCGGAAGTGTGTTCCACGCAGCAGATCTATCGCTTTAAAGCACGCTATGATTACCCGAATAAAAAGCTGCACCAGCGTGATGAAAAACACCAGATTAACCAGTTTCTTGCCGAGTGGCTGCGCTACTGCTTATCTCATGGCGCGATGGCCGTTCCGGTGTGTTAACCCTGCTGCGACTGCGACAGGTACGTCGGCAACCTTAAGGACTTTGATTGGAAAGCCTGTTAAAACTTCCTGTGGCGAGTGGGTCCAGAGTCAGGATTTTACAGATAACGGATACCCACCTTTTTGCAGGTAAACACGAAACGCTGCTGGGTGTGAACACCTGGGCCAGTTATGACGCCGTGCTGGATGCCATCGCTGAGCAGCAGCGTCATATCGACCTGATCGTCGCCACCGGCGACCTGGCGCAGGACCACTCCCCCGAAGCCTATCAGCACTTTGCTGAGGGCATTGCACGTCTGCCGGCACCTTGTGTCTGGCTGCCGGGCAACCACGATTTTCAGCCGGCAATGTTCAACACGCTGGCCGCCACCGCCAGCATCAACGATCAAAAACACGTGCTGCTGGGTGAACACTGGCAGGTCGTGCTGCTGGACAGCCAGGTGTTTGGCGTGCCGCACGGCGAACTGAGCGAGTACCAGCTGGAGTGGCTGGAGAGCGTGCTGGCCAGCGCACCCGAACGGCACGCGCTGGTGCTGTTGCATCACCATCCGCTGCCGTCCGGCTGCTCGTGGCTCGATCAGCACAGCCTGCGCAATCCGCATATGCTCGACTGCGTTTTACAGCGCTATCCGCTGGCAAAAAACCTGCTGTGTGGCCATATTCACCAGGAGCTGGACCTGATGTGGCACGGCCGTCGGGTGCTGACCTCACCGTCGACCTGCGTGCAGTTCAAGCCGCACTGTACCAACTTCACCATTGATGCGCTGCCGCCGGGCTGGCGCTGGCTGGATCTGTACGACGACGGCCGGCTGGAAACCGAGGTGGAGCGTCTGACCACCCAGCGGTTCAGCCCGGATCTCGACTCAGAAGGATACTGACCGATGGCCACGCTGCTCTACCTGCACGGCTTCAACAGTTCACCGCAGTCGGCCAAGGCCACGCAGTTCCGCGCATGGCTGGCCGCGCAGCATCCGGAGATCCGGCTGCGGGTGCCGCAGCTGCCGGCCTTTCCGGCCGACGCCGCGGCGCTGCTGGAGGAGCTGGTGCTGGAGTCGGCAGGTGAGCCATTAGGCTTAATCGGCTCCTCGCTGGGCGGCTACTACGCCACCTGGCTGTCGCAGTGCTTCACCGTGCCGGCGGTGGTGGTCAACCCTGCCGTGCGGCCGTTTGAGCTGCTGGCGGATTTCCTGGGCGAGAACCAGAACCCGTACACCGGTCAGCAATATGTGTTAGAGTCTCGCCATATTTACGATCTAAAAGTGATGCAGGTCGACCCGTTAGAGTCACCGGATTTACTCTGGTTGCTGCAACAAACGGGAGATGAAGTGCTCGACTACCGTCAGGCTCTGGACTACTACAGCGCCTGCCGCCAGACGGTTGAAGAGGGCGGAAATCATGCTTTTATCGGATTCGAACGTCACTTCCCCGCCATACTCGACTTCCTGGGATTATCCCACCAGTGAGCCGAACCGGGAGAGGGGCAATCATTTTTAGCCACCACCAATCAGATTCATACAATGACTCAGTCCAGCTATAACGCTGATTCCATTGAGGTTCTCAGCGGCCTTGAACCCGTGCGTCGCCGCCCGGGTATGTACACCGACACCGCGCGCCCTAACCACTTAGGCCAGGAAGTGATCGACAACAGCGTGGATGAAGCGCTGGCCGGTCACGCCAAACGCATAGAGGTGATTCTGCACGCCGACCAGTCGCTGGAAGTGATCGACGACGGGCGCGGCATGCCGGTGGATATCCACCCCGAAGAGGGCGTGCCGGCCGTTGAGCTGATTTTCTGCCGCCTGCACGCCGGCGGCAAGTTCTCCAACAAAAACTATCAGTTCTCCGGCGGCCTGCACGGCGTGGGCATCTCGGTGGTCAACGCCCTGTCGCGCCGCGTGGAAGTGACCGTGCGCCGCAACGGCGAAGTCTATGAGATGGCGTTTGAGAACGGTGACAAGGTGCAGGAACTTGCCGTCACCGGCACGGTGGGCAAGCGCAACACCGGCACCCGCGTGCGGTTCTGGCCGGACGTCTCCTTCTTTGACAGCCCGCGCTTCTCCGTCTCGCGCCTTAAGCACCTGCTGAAGGCCAAGGCGGTGCTCTGCCCGGGCGTTGAGATCGTCTTTAAAGACCACGTTAATAACACCGAGCAGAGCTGGTGCTACGCCGACGGCCTGACCGACTACCTGATGGAGGCGGTCAACGGCCTGCCGCTGCTGCCGGAAAAACCGTTCGTCGGCGCCTTCGCCGGTGATGTGGAAGCGGTGGACTGGGCGCTGCTGTGGCTGCCGGAAGGCGGCGAACTGCTGACCGAAAGCTACGTTAACCTGATCCCGACCATGCAGGGCGGCACCCACGTCAACGGCCTCCGCCAGGGGCTGCTGGACGCGATGCGTGAGTTCTGTGAATTCCGTAATATCCTGCCGCGCGGCGTCAAGCTGTCGGCCGAGGATATCTGGGACCGCTGCGCCTACGTGCTGTCGGTGAAGATGCAGGATCCGCAGTTTGCCGGCCAGACCAAAGAGCGACTCTCTTCCCGTCAGTGTGCGGCCTTCGTCTCCGGCGTGGTGAAAGACGCCTTCAGCCTGTGGCTGAACCAGAATATCCAGATTGCCGAGATGCTGGCGGAGCTGGCGATCTCCAGCGCCCAGCGCCGCATGCGTGCGGCGAAAAAGGTGGTGCGTAAAAAGCTCACCAGCGGCCCGGCGCTGCCCGGCAAGCTGGCAGACTGCTCCGCTCAGGATCTCAACCGCACCGAGCTGTTCCTGGTGGAAGGGGACTCGGCGGGCGGATCGGCCAAGCAGGCGCGCGATCGTGAATATCAGGCGATCATGCCGCTGAAGGGCAAGATCCTCAACACCTGGGAGGTGTCGTCAGACGAAGTGCTGGCCTCGCAGGAGGTGCACGATATCTCGGTGGCGATCGGCATCGATCCCGACAGCGAAGACCTCAGCCAGCTGCGTTACGGCAAAATCTGCATCCTCGCCGACGCCGACTCGGACGGCCTGCATATCGCCACGCTGCTCTGCGCGCTGTTTGTGCGCCACTTCCGCAGCCTGGTGAAAAACGGCCACGTCTACGTGGCGATGCCGCCGCTCTACCGCATCGATTTGGGTAAAGAGGTCTGGTACGCGCTGGATGAGGAAGAGAAGGCCGGCATTCTCGAACAGCTTAAGCGTAAGAAGGGCAAACCGGGCGTGCAGCGCTTTAAAGGCCTCGGCGAAATGAACCCGCTGCAGCTGCGCGAAACCACCCTCGACCCGAACACCCGCCGCCTGGTGCAGCTGACCATCGGCGACGACGACGTCGATCAGACCATGGCGGTGATGGATATGCTGCTGGCCAAGAAGCGCTCCGAAGACCGCCGCAACTGGCTGCAGGAGAAAGGCGACACGGCGGAGATCGAAGTGTAAAACCGCGGGCGCACAGCGCAGCCGGCGGCTCTGTCTGTCCGGCTGCGCTGTGATACCTTTATATCCCGCTAACGTCCTGTTCTCTTCGCGTCACCCACCGTTCCCGCACCCAGTCTCCTGCTAAAACAGCGAACTCCCTTACCCGGTATCATCTCCGTCGGCCGTAAATTTCATGGGTTATAACAATTTCTGCATAGCATATAACAAATCCATTGATTGAAATCCGGGCAGCCGCATTGACTCCTTTCCGGGCGCGGAGGATTATGCGAACCTTGTTCTTTACTATGCATTAACCGGATGATTGCGCATTTAACATGCTTAGTCCTGATGATAGTAATGTTTTGTTACTCAGGCTTCCGCTGCGCGGAGGCCCGCCAGGGAAATCGTTATGTCACATCCTGTCCCTTTGTCCGCAGCTGACGGCCTCACCGCGCTCGAGGCCCGCCTGCGCGAGGATCTTTCGCTGCTGGAACTGCCCGCTAAATCCTGGGTGCCATCCCGGGAATACCAGGGGCTGCCGGTGCGCGACGTGGTGGTGATCGGCGGTGGCATGTGCGGCCTGGCGGCCACGGCGAAGCTGTTGCTGACCGGCATCGACAACGTTGTCGCCTATGACGCCGCCCCGGCCGGGCAGGAAGGGCCGTGGGTGACCTTCGCGCGCATGGAGACCCTGCGGTCGCCGAAAACCCTGCACGGCCCGGCGCTGGGCCTGCCCGCGCTAACCTTCCGCGCCTGGTTTACCGCGCAGTGGGGCGCTGAAGCCTGGCAGGCGCTGGATAAAATTCCGAAAGCGCAGTGGATGGATTACCTCGTCTGGTATCGCCACGTGCTGCAGCTGCCGGTGCGCAACGGCGTGCATATGACCGCCATCAGCCAGGCCGACGATCTGATCGCCATCGACCTCAACGGTGCCGAAACCGGGCGGGTTTATACCCGCCGGCTGGTGCTGGCCACCGGCCGCTCCGGGCTCGGCGGCTTTGCGGTGCCGGACTTTTTGCAGGGCGTGGATCGCCGCCTGTGGGCGCACTCCGCCGATGAAATTGATTTCGCCGCGCTGCAGGGCAAACGCGTGGCGGTGATCGGTGCCGGTGCGTCGTCAATGGATAACGCGGCGACCGCGCTGGAAGCCGGTGCCGGCCAGGTGGATCTGCTGATCCGCCGTCGTGAGATGCCGCGCATCAACAAAATGACCGGCATCGGCAGTCAGGGCGTGGTGCACGGCATGCACCCGCTGGACGACGCGTGGAAGTGGCGGTTTGTTGACTACACCAGCAGCACCCAGACGCCACCGCCGCGCTCTTCAACGCTGCGCGTCTCACGCCACGCCAACGCGCGCTTCTTCCTCGACTGCGGCATCAACGCGGTGCGTGAAGAGACCGGTGGCCTGCTGATCGACACGACTCAGGGCGGGCTGCGCTACGACTACCTGATCGCCGCTACCGGCTTTACCAACGACTTTAACGGCCGCCCGGAGTTCGCCGCCATCGCGCCTTATATCCGCAGCTGGGCAGATGGCCGCTACCGGCCGGAAATGGGCGCACCGCGCCCGGCGATGCTGGCCGCGCCGGACCTCGGCCCGGCGTTTGAATTCCGCGAAAAAGCGCCGGGCAGCTGTCCGCTGCTGGCAAAAATCCACTGTTTTAACGACGCGGCGATGCTGAGCCACGGCAAAGTTTCCGGCGATATTCCGGCGGTCAGCGCCGGAGCCGATCGCCTGGTGCGCGGCATTGCCGCCTCGCTGTTTGCCGAAGACGTCGCGACCCATTACGCCAGCCTGCAGGCCTTCGATACCCCGGAGCTGCTGGGCGATGAGTGGGTGGACTCCACCCCCGAACTTAAGGAGAACGCGTTGTGAGCGACGCTATCGATCGGGCCGCTGGCCTGACCCCGGAGGATGCGCTGTACCACACCCGCCGCCTGCGGCCGGTGTTTGTTGACGGTGCCGAGCAGTGCCGCCAGTCGGTGCTGCTGCCGCAGGATGGCCTTGGCCTGAGCGCGGCACTGCGCCTGGCGCTGGCCCGGCGTATCGCTGCGCTGAACGACGATGCGGCGCTGGTGGCGGACTTTGACGCGCAGCTGGCACAGCAGCAGCCGGACGCCGCGCTGCTGGCGCTGGCCGCCGGGGAAACCCCGGCCGATGCACTGCTGGCCACGCTGGCGCGCCACGTCGACCGGGTGACCCTGACCCCTGCCCACGCTCAGGCCAGCGATATCCGTCTGCTGGAGCAGGCCGGGCTGAGCAACCCGCAGATTGTGGCGCTCTCCGAGCTGGTCGCCTTTGTCAATTTCCAGACCCGTATTGCCGCCGGTCTGCGCCTGATGAGGTCCGTATGATCCCGCTGATTAGCCTCAAGCCGCTGAGCTGGCACCCGCACATCGCGCCGCTGGATCTGAATGACGCCACCCCCGCGCAGCTGGAGGCGATGAAGGTAACGCCGTCGAACAAAAAGGTCTCCGACTACGTGCGCACGCTGGCGCACGATCCGGAAAGTTACGTGGCGCGCACCGTGCTGTTTAACGCGATTATGTACGTCGACGGCGGGCTGGATCGCGCCGACCGCGAGCTGGGCGCGCTGGGCGCGTCGATGGTCAACGGCTGCACCTACTGCGCCGTGGTCCACGCCCGGCGTCATGCCCAGCTGACCGACAGCCAGGCGGTGATCAGCGCGCTGTACTTTGACCGTGCGGAAACCCTTGGCCCGCGTGACGCCGCGATCTGGCAGTTTGCCCGCGCGCTCTCGGTCACCCCTTCAGCGGCGACGGCGGAACATATCGCCGCGCTGCGCGCCGTCGGACTGGACGAGGCGGAGATCGTCGATCTGATCCACGCCATCGCCATTTTCGGCTGGGCCAACCGCCTGATGCACGTTCTCGGTCATGCCGGGATCGAAAAATAACCAGGAGCCACCTGCACATGCTCGAACTCAATAACATCAAGCTGGCCTACGGCAGCAACGAAATCCTGAAAGGCGTCGACCTGTCGGTGCAACGCGGCGACGTGGTGTCGATTATCGGGCCGAGCGGCACCGGAAAAACCACGCTGCTGCGCTGCATCAACTACCTGGCAAAACCGGCCTCCGGCACCATCGCGCTGGATCAGATCCGCATGGACTATCAGGCACCGGATAACGCGGCGATCCAGGCGATCCGCCTGCGCACCGCGATGGTGTTCCAGCAGTTCAATGTGTTCCGCAATATGACGGTACTGGAAAACGTGATGGACCCGCTGGTGGTGGTGCAGCGCAAGTCGAAGCAGGAGGCCCGCGAGATCGCGGTGCAGGAGCTGGAGCGCGTGGGCCTGTCGGCCAAACTCGACCACTATCCTTCCCAGCTCTCCGGCGGCCAGCTGCAGCGCACCGGCATCGCCCGCGCGCTGGCGGTACGTCCGGACGTGATGTTATTCGACGAACCCACTTCATCGCTTGACCCGGAACTGGTGGGGGAAGTGCTGAAGGTGATTAAAGACGTGGCCTCATCGGGGATAACCTCGCTGCTGGTCACCCATGAGATGCAGTTCGCCAAAAGCATCTCTAACCGCATCGTGTTTATGGATCAGGGCATTGTGGCGGCCGAGGGCAGCCCGGCAGAGATGTTCGAGCGCCCGGCTACGCCACGCCTTGCCCAGTTTCTTAACGCTGAACACGTCATCTGATCATGAAAGGAAACCGAGACATGCCAATCACTTTCGCTTTGCGTCGTCTGGCTCTGCCTGGCGCCGTTGCCCTGACCCTGCTGACCGCCGGTCTCGCCCACGCGGCGGAGGCGGTTCGCACCATTAAAATCGCAACCGCTGCCGAATCCAAACCGCTCTCCTGGGGCGCGATTGGTCACGAACCGGAAGGCTACGAGCCGGACGTGCTGCGCGCGATCAACGCTAAACTGCCGCAGTACAAATTTGTGCTGGAAGGCGCGGCGGATATCGCCCAGGAGACCGGCCTGGTGACCGGCAAATATGATGCGGCCACCGGCGGTTATTACAGAAACCCGGCCCGCAGCAGGCAGTTCCTGATCCCTGACAGCCCGCTCGGTGCCAGCCTGATGAAGATCTACAGCCGCAGCGACAGCAACATCAACGGCATGAAGGATCTGGTCGGTAAAAACATCGTGCCGGTGACCGCCGGCGGCGGGGTCTACAAGTTTGTCACCCAGTGGCAGCAGGAGAACCCGAGCGACAAGGTGACCATCAAAGCCTCCAGCGCCGGTATCCCTTACCCGGACCGCCTGAAGGAAGTGCAGAACGGCAAATATGACGCGCTGATCCTGCCGTCTAATCTGGGCGAGCAGACGGTAATCGATAACCAGAAGCTGAGCATTAAAGCCAGCGAGCCGGTCTCGATCAACAACACCTATGTGCTGATCCACCGCGATGATGAGAATCAGGCGCTGAATGACGATATCGCTAAGGCGCTGAAAGAGCTCAGAGAAGATGGCACGCTGGATAAGCTGTCGCAGAAGTGGTTCGGCGAAGACGTAGTTAAGTACATCAAGTAACGGATTTACCGCTGGCCGCTGCTGAGCCGGCCAGCGGGCAAAGCTGAACTGCCATTGAGGAGTGTTTCACCGTGCATCTTTCGACCATGATCCCCGAACTGCTCTCGGCTTTGCCGTTGACGCTGGCGATAATGTTTGTCGCCCTGATCGTCGGTTTTGGGCTGGCGCTGCTCGCCACCACCCTGCGCGTGCGCCGCGTGCTGCTGCTCAGCCAGCTGGCCGATCTGTACGTCTCCTACGCGCGCAGCGTCCCGGTGGTGCTGCAGCTGTTTGTCGCCTACTACGGCCTGCCGCTGGTGGCCGGTCTGTTTGGCATAAAAGATTTCTTCTCAGCAGAGGTGGCGTCGATGGTCGGGCTGAGCCTGTACCACGGCGGCTACCTCTCTGAAGTAATACGTCCTGCCTGGCTGGCGGTCGAGCGCGGCCAGCACGATGCCGCCGACAGCCTCGGCTACCCGCTGCGCCATAAAATCCGCCGCGTTATCGGCCCGCAGGCGCTGCATATTGCGCTGCCCGGCTACGGGAATGCGGTGATCTACCTGATCCACAACGTGGCGCTGGTGATGTATATCGGCGCGGCCGACGTGATGGCCACCGCGCACCTGATTATGGAGCGCGACTACAACCAGTATCAGTTTGGCACCTACCTGGTGCTGGCCGTGCTCTACTCGCTGCTGTGCCTGGCAGCGTGGCTGGTGGTGCGCTTCTTCGAAGCGCGTCAGGGGAAATACACCCGCGAAGGGGCGGCGAAGGTTAAATTCACCGCCAGCGTCTGACTAAGAGAGTAAGACTATGTTTGATACCGATGTGTTGCTGCCGGACTTTCTGAGCATTCTTGACGCCGTACCGGTAACGCTGCTGATGGCGGTGACCATTTTCCTGCTCTCCACGCTGCTGGGCGGGCTGTTTGCGCTGATAGAGCACAAGCGCATCCCGCTGCTGCGTCAGTTGGTCATCGGCTACAAGGTGGTCTTCAAAGGCGTGCCGATGGTGATCGTCATCTTCCTCGCCTACTACGGCCTGCCGCCGGCGCTGCACTTTATCGCCGGGGTGCTCAGCGTCGAGGTTAACGCCCACTCGCTGCCGAACTGGGTGATTGTGATTGTGGCGCTGACCGCCTGCGTGGCGGCGTTTCAGGCCGAGGTGGTAAAAGGGGCGCTGAACGCCTTTGACAGCGGGCAGGCCGATGCCGCGCATTCGCTGGGCTACAGCGGCTGGCAGCTGTTTCGCCGGGTGCTGTTCCCGCAGATTATCGTTTCGGCGATCCCCGATCTCGCCAACGCATTTATGGTGATCATGAAGGCGCTGTCGCTGGCCTTCGCCATCGAGGTGGTCGATATCTTCGCCCAGGCGCAGCTGACCGCCGCGCTGAACTTCTACTACCTGGAAGCCTTCCTGGTGGCGGTGGTGTTCTACATGGTGATTGCCTGGGTAGTGACCAGGGCGGCCGATAAAATCGAGGCGCGGCTGCGGGTGCGTACCTGATCGCAGCCGGGCGCCGTAGCGGGTGCGCACCTGGCCGCGAACGCAACGCGGCGGCTACGCACCCCATCGCAACCAGAGCGTGGCGGCCGTGGTGCTGCTGTATGGCTGAGCGGGATGAGATGGGTTACTTCGCGCGGTGAATAGGGTTTAATAGCGGGCAACTGCCCGCTATCAGGATTTCCGTGTGAAAATCACCCTTGAAGAGCTGCGTGCCTGGCTGGCGGTGGTCGACTGCGGTTCGATCACCGCCGCCGCCGAACAGCTGAACCAGACCACCTCCGGCATCAGCCGCGCCATCAGCCGGCTGGAGAACAAGCTGCAGACCACGCTGCTGCAGCGCACCACCCGGCGGCTGGTTCTCACCGACGAAGGGCAGCTGTTTCTGCAGCATGCCCGCCAGATCCTCGATGCCGTTGAGGTGGCGGAAGAGGCCGTTACCCGGCGGCAGGAAACCCCCTCCGGCCATCTGCGCATCAACGCCGCAATGCCGTTTATGCTGCACGTTATCGTGCCGCTGGTGGATGAATTTTCCCGCCGCTATCCGCAGATTACCCTCGAACTGAACACCGACGAGCTGAATATCGATCTGCTGGAGCAGCAGACCGATATCGCCATCCGCATTGGGGAACTGCGCGACTCAACCTTACATGCACGTTTTCTTGGTCGCAGCCGTCTGCAGCTGATGGCCAGCCCGGCCTATCTGGCCCGCCACGGCGCACCGCAGAGTGTGGCGGAACTGGCGCAGCACCGGCTGCTGGGGTTCAGCTACCCGGAGCAGCTTAACCGCTGGCCGGTGGATGACGAAAACGGCGAGCCGCTGCATATCACCCCGACGATTGCCACCTCCAGCGGCGAAACCCAGCGGCTGCTGGCGGTGCACGGGCAGGGAATTGTGCGCATCTCGCACTACCTCAGCCGGGAGGATCAGGCGGCCGGCCGGCTGGTACCGCTGCTGGAAGCCGAAACGAAACAACTCAGCCACCCGATCCATGCGGTCTACTACCGCAACAGCGCGCTCTCGACCCGCATTCGCTGCTTCCTCGATTTTCTTAGCGAACAGCTGACGGAGAAGCAGCTGCTGTAGTCAAAGAGCGATCTATCCGACAGCGACATCAGAAATTACGGGCAATCGGGTGTATCCGGGTTAGCGGACCGTCGGCGGCCAGGGATGGCCGCCGACGAGCGCACATGGATGTGTTTATAGCGTGTCCGCGTTCCGGATACACCCGATACGCCGGGCATCTGGACTGGCAGCGACAGAAGTCCGACGCAAGCCTTACGGCCGGGATTAAGCCTGACCGAATACGGCCGCCAGATGCGTACGCCAGCGGGCGATATCGCCTTCGATGTCCGGCTGCTTGATGACGTCGTTGCAGATAAAGGTCGGCAGACCGTGCATACCGAGGAACTGGTTAGCCTTATGGAAGTGCAGGTACACGCCGTCCACGCCCACCCCTTCAAAGAACTGTTCCGGGTCGGTAAACGCCTGCAGCGGCGCGTTCCAGGTCAGCGACAGCAGGTAGCTTTTGCCCTGCAGCAGGCCGCCGGAACCGTACTTCTTCGCCGCGTCGGAGCGGGTGCGGCCGTCGCTGGCGTACAGTTTGCCGTGGCCTTCGGTAAACACCTCATCAATATACTTTTTCAGCGTCCACGGCTCGCCCATCCACCAGCCGGGCATCTGATAGATCACCGTGTCTGCGGCGAGGTATTTTTCGATTTCATCGGCGACCACGTAGCCGTCGTCCACCACGGTGACCTCTACGTCGTGCCCGGCGTCGCGCAGGAAGCTGGCGGCCACGCCGGTCAGGGTATGGTTCAGTTCGCCTTTGGAGTGGGCGAAGGTTTTACCAGCATCAAGGATCAGAATTTTGCTCATGGGGTTGCTCTCGGTTCATGAAGTTGACGCCATTCTAGCCGGGCAGCCGCAGCGGAAAAATGCGTGGATGATCACAACATTATTGACTGGACGGCAACAATGATCGGCAAAACCGGGCTGAATCTGACGTGTAAAACGGAGATGACAATGGGTGGGACAACAAAAGAGGTGCGTCCTGCTGAGACAGGCTGTTGGCAGCAAGGGGAGTACCGCTGAGGCTTAACGCAATTTAACGTGTCATTTTTTCGTGCTGTTCGTACTCGCTGTGCTAATAATTGGCTCAGTCGTTTTTTCTAAAGCTGATTTTTAACAGCGGCTTACTATGTTCAGCAGTTTCATCAATCATCCCGAAAACCACAGCAGAATATCGGCTCATTGCGGATGCTGGCACGGGATAACAGGGAAAAGGATAAAGGGGCGAAATGAACAATCACCTGGAGAAGGTCTGGCTGACGATTGATATCGGCGGAACCCGGTTAAAGTACGGCGTGTTTAATCAACAGGGCGAGATCATCGAAAAGCACTCGCGGGCCACACAGAGTGACTCGCTGGCGGCGTTTCTGGCGGATTTCTATGCCGGGATTGACAGCCTGGCGTACCGCTTCAGCGGCATCGGCATCAGCTGCCCCGGCGCTATCGATCCGCTGAATCAGGTGATCTATGAAGGCGGCGCGCTGCGCTTTCTGCACGGCGTGCGCCTCGGTGAGCTGCTTAACGCACGTTATAACCTGCCGGTAGCGATCGAAAATGACGGCAAAATCGTGGCCTGTGCCGAACAGTACGGCGGCAGTCTGCAGGGGGTGGCAGACGGAGTGGCGATCACGCTCGGCACCGGGGTGGGCGGCGGCATTATCCTTAACCATCAGCTGCGCAGCGGTAACCACTTCCGCGCCGGCGAGCTGAGCTTTATCGTCAGCCGCTTCACCGCCGGTGACGTGCGCTGGGCAGGCCAGCTGGCCTCGGCGGTCAACACCATCAAAGCGATCAACCAGGTCAAAGACCATGCTGACCTGACCGACGGCGAGACGGCGCTGCGCTATGTTAACGACGGTGACCCGCAGGCGCGGGCGATTTTTGATGACTTCTGTCGTGAGGTTGCCCGGCTGTTGTTCAACCTGCACAGCACGCTGGACGTGCAGAAAATCGTCATTGGCGGCGGCATCAGCGCGCAGCCGGTGCTGCTGGAGCGCGTGCGCCACCACTTTGCTCAGCTGGTCGCTGAGAGCCGTCAGTTTGGTGACTTCCCGTTCCCGGAAATTGACCGCTGCCACTATCAGAACGATGCCGCGCTGTACGGTGCCTTCTTTAAGCTAACCCGGCAGGCTGACCCCGCGCTCACGGCGTCGCAGGCCGCTGGCTGAGCCGCGGCTGCGTGGGTGAAAGTCGTATGGGTTCTGCGCCACAAACCCGGCGGTTATCGGTGCAGAGCCCCGGCGAATAAGGTACTATCCTCGCCAAACAAGGCTTGTGTGGCACGCAACCCGCTGTAAGCACTAACGCCCGGATGTGAGGAAAACAGATACATGAGCGACTTGACGCAGGACGGCGCAGAGCGCCTTGCCCTGCATAAATTTACGGAAAACGCCTATCTCAACTACTCCATGTACGTGATCATGGACAGGGCGCTTCCCTATATTGGCGATGGCCTCAAGCCGGTTCAGCGCCGCATCGTCTATGCCATGTCTGAGCTGGGGCTGAACAACAGCGCAAAATTTAAGAAGTCGGCGCGTACCGTCGGTGACGTGCTGGGTAAATATCACCCGCACGGCGACAGCGCCTGCTACGAAGCGATGGTGCTGATGGCGCAGCCGTTCTCCTACCGCTACCCGCTGGTAGACGGTCAGGGCAACTGGGGTGCGCCGGATGACCCGAAATCCTTCGCCGCCATGCGTTATACCGAGTCACGCCTGTCGAAATACGCCGAAGTGCTGCTTGGCGAGCTGGGGCAGGGCACGGTTGACTATATTCCAAACTTCGACGGCACCATGCAGGAGCCGAAGATGCTGCCGGCGCGGCTGCCGAATATTCTGCTGAACGGCACCACCGGCATCGCGGTCGGCATGGCCACCGACATCCCACCGCACAACCTGCGCGAAGTGGCGAAAGCGGCGATGGCGCTGATCGACAGCCCGAAAACCACGCTGGATGAGCTGCTGGATATCGTGCAGGGGCCGGACTACCCGACCGAAGCGGAAATCATTACCCCGCGCAGCGAAATCCGCAAAATTTACCAGAGCGGGCGCGGATCGGTGCGCATGCGCGCGGTGTGGAAGCGTGAGGATGGCGATGTGGTGATCACCGCGCTGCCGCACCAGGTCTCCGGCGCGCGCGTGCTGGAACAGATCGCGGCGCAGATGCGCAATAAAAAGCTGCCGATGGTCGAAGACCTGCGCGACGAATCCAACCACGAAAACCCGACCCGCCTGGTGATCGTGCCGCGTTCTAACCGCGTCGATATGGATCAGGTGATGAACCACCTGTTTGCCACCACCGACCTGGAGCGCAGCTACCGCATTAACCTGAATATGATCGGGCTGGATAACCGTCCGGCGGTGAAAAACCTGCTGGAGATCCTCAGCGAGTGGCTGGTCTATCGCCGTGATACGGTGCGCCGCCGCCTCAACTACCGGCTGGAGAAGGTTGAGAAGCGTCTGCATATCCTGGAAGGCTTGCTGAAGGCATTCCTCAATATCGACGAGGTGATCCATATCATCCGCAGCGAGGATGAACCGAAGCCGGTACTGATGTCGCGCTTCGAACTGTCGGAAACTCAGGCGGAAGCAATCCTCGAGCTGAAACTGCGCCACCTGGCGAAGCTGGAAGAGATGAAGATCCGCGGCGAGCAGGCCGAGCTGGAAAAAGAGCGTGATTACCTGCTGGGCGTACTCGGCTCCGAACGTAAGATGAACACGCTGCTGAAGAAAGAGCTGCAGGCCGACAGCGACGCCTACGGTGACGATCGTCGTTCTCCGCTGCGCGAGCGCGAAGAGGCGAAAGCGATCAGCGAAACCGAGCTGGTACCGTCAGAGCCGGTAACCATCGTGCTGTCACAGATGGGCTGGGTGCGCAGCGCCAAGGGCCACGATATCGACCCGACCGGCCTCAGCTATAAGGCCGGCGACACCTTCCTTGCCGCCGCGCGCGGCAAGAGCAATCAGCCGGTGGTGTTTATCGACTCCACCGGCCGCAGCTACGCGCTGGACGCGGTTACGCTGCCGTCCGCGCGCGGCCAGGGCGAGCCGCTGACCGGCAAGCTGACGCCGCCACCGGGTGCGGTGATGGAGCAGGTGCTGATGGCGCCAGACGAGCAGAAGCTGCTGATGGCCTCGGATGCCGGCTACGGCTTCGTCTGTACCTTCAGCGACCTGGTATCGCGCAACCGCGCCGGTAAGGCGCTGCTGGCGCTGCCGCAAAACGCGCGGGTGATGAATCCGCAGGCGATTAACGGCGACGAGCTGCTGCTGGCAATCACCGCCGCCGGCCGCATGCTGATGTTCCCGGTGGCCGATCTGCCGCAGCTGGCGAAAGGCAAGGGCAACAAAATTGTCTCAATCCCTTCGGCGGAAGCGGCCTCCGGTGAGGACAGGCTGGCCTGGCTGCTGCTGCTGACGCCGGAAAATGCCATCACCCTGCACGTCGGCAAGCGCAAGCTGACGCTGAAGCCGGCTGACCTGCAGAAGTTCCGCGCCGAGCGCGGCCGCCGTGGCACCCTGCTGCCGCGTGGCCTGCAGCGTATTGACCGCGTGGACGTTGACGGGCCGGCGCGTCCCGCCCGAGACGACAGCGAAGAGTAACCCCGTGATTGCCGGCTGACGTTAGCGCCAGCCGGTATTTAATTCGCGACGTGCCTGCCGCCGTGGCCCGCCGCAATATGCTGTCCGCAAGCCATTATGAGGTCATTATGCTGTCTGTTTTACGTATCATCGTGGTGGTGATTTACTCCATCCTGGTGTGTGTATTTGGTTCGATCTGGTGCCTGTTCAGCCCGCGCAATCCGCGTCACGTGGCGACCTTTGGCCATCTGTTTGCCCGCCTGGCACCGGTGCTGGGCCTGAAGGTGGAACACCGTAAACCGCAGGGTGCAGAAAATTTCCCCAATGCGATCTACATCTGTAACCACCAGAACAACTTTGACATGGTCACCGCCGCCGGTATCGTGCAGCCGACCACCGTCACCGTTGGTAAGAAGAGCCTGCTGTGGGTACCGCTGTTTGGCCCGCTCTACTGGCTGACCGGCAACCTGCTGATCGACCGCGAAAACCGCGCCAGCGCCCACGGCACCATCGGTGAGCTGGTGGCGCAGTTTCAGAAGAAAAAGATCTCCTTCTGGATGTTCCCGGAAGGCACCCGCAGCCGCGGGCGCGGCCTGCTGCCGTTTAAAACCGGTGCCTTCCACGCCGCCGTGGCGGCGGGGGTGCCGATTATTCCGGTGGTGGTCTCCAACACCCACGATAAAGTGAAATTTAACCGGCTGAATAATGGTCTGGTAATTATCGAAATGCTGCCGCCGGTGGACGTGAAGGCGTTTGAAGGTCAGTCGGTGCGCAAGCTGGCCACCCACTGCCGCGAGCTGATGTCGGCTAAACTCGACGAGCTTAACGCCGAAGTCGCCGCGCGCGAGGCGGCCGGCACCCGCTAGGGTCAGCGCGCCCTCACGCAGGCTATCGGCCGCAGGCGCGCCGGGTGCAAATCGGGAAAATGGATTATGGCCGCTCCGGCGGCTGTTTTTTGGCTAACGGAGTGGTTATGTCTTTCAGTCGTCGTCAGTTTATTCAGGCCTCCGGCCTGGCACTCGCCGCCTCGGCGCTGCCGTTCAGCGCCCGCGCCGCCGGGCAGGGCACGCCGTTGCCGGTACCGCCGCTGATTGAATCAAAGCGCGGGCAGCCGCTGTTCCTGACCCTGCAGCGCAGCCACTGGTCGTTTACCGGCGGCAGCAAAGCGCAGGTGTGGGGCATTAACGGGCTGTACCTCGGCCCGACGGTGCGGGTGTGGAGCGGCGATGATGTGAAGATCATCTACAGCAACCGGCTGAATGAGCCGGTGTCGATGACCGTCAGCGGCCTGCAGGTGCCCGGCGCGCTGATGGGCGGCGCGGCGCGGCTGATGTCGCCCGGCGTGGACTGGGCGCCGGTGATCCCGATTCGCCAGGCCGCCGCCACCTGCTGGTATCACGCCAACACCCCTGGCCACATGGCGCCGCACGTCTATAGCGGGCTGGCGGGCATGTGGCTGGTCGAAGATCAAGTCAGTAAGGCCTTACCAATCCCTAACCACTACGGCGTCGATGATTTCCCGCTGATTATCCAGGATAAGCGGCTGGATAACTTCGGCGCGCCGGAGTACGACCCGCCCTCGTCGGGTGGGCTGGTCGGCGATACGCTGCTGGTTAACGGCGTGCAGAACCCTTACGTTGAGGTCTCCCGTGGCTGGGTGCGTCTGCGCCTGCTCAACGCCTCTAACGCCCGCCGTTATCAGCTGCGCATCAGCGACGGCAGGCCATTTAACGTCATCGCCAGCGATCAGGGCTTCCTGCCCGCGCCGGTGGCGGTGCAGCAGCTGTCGCTGGCCCCCGGCGAGCGGCGCGAAGTGCTGGTGGATATGTCGCAGGGCGATGAGGTGTCGATTACCGCCGGTGAAGCCGCCGGGCTGGTGGATCGGCTGCGCGGTTTCTTTGAGCCGTCGAGCATCCTGACCTCCACGCTGATTCTGAACCTGCGTCCCACCGGGCTGCTGCCGCTGGTCACCGACAACCTGCCGATGCGGCTGCTGGCGGATCAGATGATTGAGGGCAGCGTCAGCCGCACCCGTGAATTCCGCCTCGGGGATGATACCGCCGGGATTAACGGCGCGGTGTGGGACGTGAACCGCACTGACGTGCAGGCCCAGCAGGGCAGCTTTGAGCGTTGGATGGTGCACGCCGATACGCCGCAGGCGTTCCATATTCAGGGGGTGATGTTCCTGATCAAACGGGTTAACGGCGCGCAGCCGATGGCGGAAGATCGCGGCTGGAAAGATACGGTGTGGATTGACGGCGATGTGGAGCTGTTTGTCACCTTTACCCAGCCCTCCTCTGAGCACTTCCCGTTCCTCTACTACAGCCAGACGCTGGAGATGGCCGATCGCGGCAGCGCCGGGCAGATGGTGGTGCAGCAGACGCTGTAAACCGTTATCGGGCGCAGGGCAGGTGAGCGTATCGCAGGCGATATCAGCCGTCGCTTACCCCTGGCAGCGCCAGGCGCTTAAGAAGTGGCGCAGGCCATTTAGCGCTGGCAGGGCTGTTCAGGATAAAGGCGGAGCCGTTTTCGGCCCCGCCTTTTTCTTTAAGCCGGAGCGGCTTAGTTCAGCTCTTCCGGGTCCGGCCCCAGCCGGTTGCCGCTGTCCAGCGCGGCAATTTCGCTCATCTCTGATTTTTCCAGACGGAAGTCGAACACGGCGAAGTTCTCGGCGATGCGCGACGGCGTGACCGATTTCGGGATCACCACCAGGCCGCTGTCGAGGTGCCAGCGGATGACGATCTGCGCGGCGGTTTTGTCATACTTCTGCGCCAGCCGTTTGATCACCTCCTGCTCAAACACGCCTTTGCCGCCCTGTGCCAGCGGGCTCCACGACTCGGTCTGGATCTGATGCAGCGCGTTCCACGCGTGCAGCGTGCGCTGCTGCAGCATCGGGTGCAGCTCGATCTGGTTAACCACCGGGCTGACGCCGGTCTCCTCGATCAGCCGTTTCAGGTGCGGTTCATTAAAGTTACAGACGCCGATGCTTTTGGTCAGCCCCTGCTCCTGCAGCCTGATCATCTGCTGCCAGGCCTGCACGTAGCTATCCTTTTGCGGGCAGGGCCAGTGCATCAGATAAAGATCGACGCTCGGCAGCTGCAGTTTTTTCAGGCTGGTTTCCAGCGCCCGTTCGGCGTTGAGCTGGTCATCGTTCCACAGTTTGGTAGTGACAAAGATGTCGTCGCGCGCCACGTCGGTCTCCTGCAGCGCCTGGCCGATACCCTCCTCATTTTTATAGATGGCGGCGGTATCAATCGAACGGTAGCCCACCTGCAGCGCGGCGACGGCCGCCTGGCGCGCTTCATCAATGCTGGCCTGCCACACGCCCAGCCCAAGCTGGGGAATGTGGTTGCCGTCGTGCAGTTTAATGATCGGTTGCTCTGCCATACAGTCTCCTTAGCGATAGCGGAAAAACCGGCGCATCGGCACCGGTCAATAGCGGTAAGTCTAGCCGAAAAGGCAAAAACCGGCGGGGATTAGCGTGCGTCGAGGTAGATCTGTCTGCTGACCGCCAGCGTAATGTCCTGGCGCTCGCCCAGCGCCGTCAGCCCTTTCTGCTCCAGTTTCAACAGCAGCTGCGGGATTGACGAGCCGTCAAGCTGGTAGTCCGCCATGCGCGTGGCGAGGCCCATCCGTTCGAAGAAGTCGCGGGTGGCGGCGATCGCGCCGTCGATACGCTGCTGCTCGTCGCCGTCCTCCAGCCCCCAGATGCGCGAAGCAAACTGCAGCAGCTTTTCACGCTTGCCTTCGCGCTGGATGTTCAGCAGCGACGGCAGCACGATGGCCAGCGTCTGCGCGTGATCGATGCCGTGCAACGCGGTCAGCTCGTGACCGAGCATATGGGTAGCCCAGTCCTGCGGCACGCCGGCGGCGATCAGCCCGTTGAGCGCCAGCGTTGCCGTCCACATAATATTGGCGCGCACGGCGTAGTTCTCCGGCTCGGCCAGCGCACGCGGCCCCTCTTCCAGCAGCGTCAGCAGCAGGCCTTCCGCAAAGCGATCCTGCACCCGTGCGTCGACCGGATACGTCAGATACTGCTCGACGATGTGCACAAAGGCGTCGACCACGCCGTTGGCAATCTGCACCGGCGGCAGGCTGTAAGTGTATTCCGGGTCGAGGATGGCAAAGCGTGGATAGAGCAGGTTGTTGCGGAACGACTGCTTATCCTGGGTAGCGCGGCGGGTGATCACCGCGCTGCGGTTGGCTTCGGAACCGGTGGCTGGCAGGGTCAGCACCGAGCCAACCGGTAACGCTTCGCGGATCTCCGCGCCGCCGGTCTGCAGAATGTGCCACGGGTCCTGCGGATAAAACGCCGCGGCGGCGATAAACTTGGTGCCGTCCAGCACCGAACCGCCGCCTACCGCCAGCAGGAAGGTGATTTTCTCGCGCTGCACCTGCGCCACCGCCAGCATCAGCGTTTCATAGCTCGGGTTCGGTTCAATGCCGCCAAATTCGCTGACCTCAAAACCGGCCAGCGCCTGATAAACCTGGTCCAGCACGCCGTTGCGCTTAACGCTGCCGCCGCCCCAGGTAATCAGTACCCGGCTGCCGGCGGGGATCTCGGCGGCCAGCTGGGCGACCTGGCCCCGGCCAAACAGAATGCGGGTGGGGTTGTGCAGGGTGAAATTGTTCATGGCAGGGGATCCAAATCGCTGAAGGGAGAAAAGGGTTGGCTTCATTCTGCGCAGCGCCCGCCGTTTGCTCAATGCACATTTCTGCCTGTTTCTTGCCTGATCCTCCAAAGTGCTGGAGAAACAGAGAGCGTGAGGCGATGATGCAGGGCGACATATTCAGCGGAGAGAGCAATGGACAGAGTGGCAATCTGTGAACGGCTGGCGCGCCAGGTCACCGGGCTGGTCAGCGGTAAACCTGGGGCGGTGGCGGCGGTGCCCGGCATCAGCCTGATCCACGCTGACCGCTACCGGGCCAGGCAGCCGGTGATGTATCAGCCGGCGATCGTCATTCTGTTTCAGGGGCAGAAAACCGGCTACCTCGGTAACAGCGTGTTTCAGTACGATGCCACTAAGTACCTGATGCTGACGGTGCCGCTGCCGTTTGAGTGTGAAACCTTTGCCAGCCCGGAACGTCCGCTGGCCGGGTTGTCGCTGCGGGTGGACGCGCTGGGGCTGCAGGATCTGCTGATCGACATCGGTGACGATGACGGCTTCCAGCCGGTGCCGCAGTCGAGCGGCATCCACTCGGCGCTGCTGACCGAAGAGATGCTCTGCGCCACCGAACGGCTGCTGGACGTGATGACCCGCCCGCGCGATGCCCGGGTGCTCGGCCCCGGGATCGTGCGCGAAATCCTCTACCACGTGTTGCAGGGGCCGTGCGGCGGGGCGCTGCTGGCGCTGGTGAGCCGCCAGACGCAGCTCAGCCAGATCGCCCGCTCGCTGCGGCGCATTGAGCACCACTTTGCCGACAGCCTGAGCGTCGATCTGCTGGCGGCGGAGGCCAATATGAGCGTCTCGGCGTTTCACCACAACTTCAAGGCGGTGACCAGCACCTCGCCGCTGCAGTATCTGAAGAGTTACCGCCTGCACCAGGCGCGGATGATGATGCTGCAGGAGGGGATGAAGGCCAGCGTGGCGGCGATGAAGGTCGGCTATGAGAGCGCGTCGCAGTTTTCCCGCGAGTTTAAGCGCTACTTTGGCGTCACGCCGGGTGAAGAGATGGCGCGTATGCGCCAGAGTGCGGCGTTATAACGCCGGGCAGCGGCAGGGCCTGCCGGCGAGCGTTAGCACGGTGGCCAGCCTCAACGGCCCTGCCCACCACGTGAGTTAATGCTTTTAGTCAGCCTGCGCGCCGTTTGCTTTTTACCACCAGCGCCACGCTGCCAATCAGCCCGAGGCACAGCAGCACCAGCGGCAGCACCATCATGCAGGCCATCACCTGATCCTCGTGGCGTTTGATAAACGGCACCTGGCTGATGGCGTAACCCAGCGTCACCAGAATTGACACCCACAGCAGCCCGCTCAGCCAGTTAAACAGCTGGAAACGCAGGTTGCTGAGGCCGGAGATACCGGCCAGCGTGGGCAGCAGGGTCCGCACAAACGCCAGAAAACGCCCGGCCAGCAGCGCCAGCAGGCCGTGGCGGTTAAACATTGACCATGCGCGCTGATGATAGTGCGCGGGAAGGTGCAGCAGCCAGCCTTTAACCACCCGGGTATTGCCCAGCCAGCGCCCCTGCAGATAGCTCAGCCAGCAGCCGAGGCTGGCGGCGACGGTAAGGATCACCATGGTCGGGATAAAGCCCATCACCCCTTTGGCCACCATCGCCCCGGCCAGCAGCAGCAGGCTGTCGCCGGGCAGAAAGGCGGCCGGCAGCAGGCCGTTTTCCAGCAGCAGCGTGGCAAACATCACGCCGTAAACCACCCAAATTACCTGCGGATTGGCCAGCGCCGCGAAATCCTGGTGCCACAGCGCCTGAACAATCTCGTGCAAAACACCCATTATGATTCCCGTTACCTGCGATTATCGTCGTATTCTACCCGCAAATGCGTTCCGGGATGTTGATCAAAGACGCGAACGGCATGCGCCGTTGCGTCTTTATTGAGGTCAGTTAAGGGAGTTTAGCCGTTCAGGCGGGTAAAACCAGCCTGCAGGTCATCAATCAGGTCATCGGCATTTTCCAGGCCGATGTGCAGGCGTACCAGCGTGCCGGTAAAATCGACGCCCCCCGCCGGGCGAATGTCCGCCAGCTCTTCCGGCTGGTTGGCGAGGATCAGCGACTCAAAGCCGCCCCACGAGTAGGCCATGCTGAACAGGCTGAAGTTGTCGAGGTACAGCGCCAGCCGTTCGGCGCTGAGCCGCTCTTTCAGCACAAACGAGAACAGGCCGCTGCTGCCGGTAAAATCGCGCCGCCAGAACTCATGCCCCTTGCACTGCGGCAGCGCCGGGTGATTGACCACCGCCACCTCATCCCGCTCCGCCAGCCACTGCGCCACGCGGATGCTGCTCTCTTCATGCTGGCGCAGGCGCACCGCCAGCGTGCGCAGGCCGCGGCTGGTGACGTAGGCGGTATCGGCGTCGACCATCTGCCCCATCAGGTAAGAGTTTTCACGCAGCTGCGCCCAGCAGCGTTCATTGGCCACCGCGGTGCCGATCATCGCGTCGGAGTGGCCGACCAGGTACTTGGTGCCGGCCTGAATCGAGATATCCACGCCAGAATCGAGCGCGCGGAACAGGATGCCGGCCCCCCAGGTGTTATCCAGCATGATGATCGCTTCCGGCGCTTTGCGGCGCACCGCGGCCACCAGCCCCGGGATGTCCGGCACTTCCATCGTGATCGAGGCCGGTGACTCAAGGAATACCACGCGGGTGTTGGCCTGCACCAGGTCGCTGATGTCGGTGCCGGGGCGCGGATCGAACCAGCTGGTGGTGACGTTCAGCTTGCTGAGAATTTTGCTGGCGAAATCCTGGGTTGGTTCATAGGCACCACCGCTGATCAGCACGTGGTCGCCGGCGGCGACAAAGGCCAGAATGGCGTTGGCCACCGCCGCCGCACCGCACGGGTAGAGCACGCAGCCCGCGCCGCCTTCCAGCTCGGTCATCGCCTCCTGCAGCGAAAAATGGGTCAGGGTGCCACGGCGACCATAAAACAGCTCGCCGCTGGCACGGCCTGCGGTGGCGCGTTTTTTATCCGCCACGCTGTCAAAAACCAGCGAAGAAGCACGCTGAATAACGCTGTTTACCGATCCCTGCGTGTAACGTTTACTGCGCCCGGCGCTGATTAAGGTGGTTTCCAGTTTCCTGGTCATGGTAAGGCGGGTCCTTGTGGTCACTTTTGTCTGTTTTTTTACGTTAACACGGCTGACGCCACGGGGACATTCAGCGTCTGAGTAAGTGATAAAATTTCACAACGCAAGTGTCCGAAGCCACAGAAAGCAAAAAGTTGTTCAAAAATTGCCTTACAGAGTGTAAATAGTAATGAGAACTACTATCAATTCCCCGCTTTTTTGATATGATCCGCGATGAATTTTTCGTAATCCGTACTCAGACGTTGGAGAAACAGCGTGACAAATGATTTGATGCAGACGGACCTTTCCGTCTGGGGCATGTATCAGCATGCGGACATCGTAGTAAAAGCGGTAATGATTGGGCTGTTACTGGCATCGGTTGTCACCTGGGCCATCTTCTTCAGCAAAAGCATCGAACTCAGCTCGGCGCGCCGTCGCCTGAAGCGCGAACAGCAGCTGCTCTCCGGCGCACGCTCGCTGGACGACGCGACCAAAACCAGCGACGGTTTCAGCGCCAACAGCCTGAGCAGCGTACTGGTGCAGGAAGCGCAGAACGAGCTGGAACTCTCTGCCGGTTCTGACGACAACGACGGTATTAAAGAGCGCACCGCGTTCCGCCTGGAGCGCCGCGTAGCCGCCTTCAGCCGCCACGCCGGCCGCGGTAACGGCTTCCTCGCGACCATCGGGGCCATCGCGCCGTTTGTCGGCCTGTTCGGTACCGTATGGGGCATCATGAACAGCTTTATCGGCATCGCCAAAACCCAGACCACCAACCTTGCGGTGGTGGCACCGGGGATTGCCGAAGCGCTGCTGGCGACGGCGATCGGCCTGGTCGCCGCAATCCCGGCGGTGGTGATCTACAACGTCTTTGCCCGCCTGATCGGCAACTACAAAGCCTCGCTGGGCGACGTGGCTGCCCAGGTGCTGCTGCTGCAGAGCCGCGATCTTGACCTGGCCGCCAGTGAAGATGCTCACCGCGTTAAGTCTGCGCAGAAACTGCGGGTAGGTTAAGCGTTATGGCCATGCGATTAAACGAAGACCTCGACAGCAACGGTGAAATGCACGAGATCAACGTAACGCCGTTTATCGACGTTATGCTGGTGCTGCTGATTATCTTTATGGTCGCCGCGCCGCTCGCCACCGTTGACGTCCGCGTCAATCTGCCTGCGTCCTCCAGTGCGCCGCAGCCGCGCCCGGAAAAACCGGTGTATCTGTCGATCAAAGCGGATAACCAGCTGTTTATCGGCAACGATGCGGTGACCCCGGAGACGCTGGTGCAGGTGCTGACCCGGCAGACCGACGGTAAAAAGGACACCACCATCTTCTTCCAGGCCGATAAAACCGTCGATTATGAAACGCTGATGAGCGTGATGGATAAGCTGCGTGAAGCGGGATATCTGAAAATTGGCCTGATGGGTATGGAAACCGTCGCGAAGAAGTAAGCGTCGGATCCAAAAAAGCCGCTAACCTGCGACAGGTAGCGGCTTTTTTTATGGCAGCAGGTTCGGGTTACGGCCAGGAAACGGCCTGTTCCGCCAGCCGGCGCGCCCGGTACTGCTTCACCAGCGGTTGGATCAGCAGCGTGCCCGCCAGCCCGCAGACGGCGGCAATGCTCAGCCAGACGCCGGGCATCGCCTTGTCGCCGGTGGCGTGGATCAGGTAGCTGCAGATGGCCGGGGTGAAGCCGCCAAACAGCGCGGTGGCCAGGCTGTAGGCCAGCGAGAAGCCGGTCGCCCGCACGTCGGCTGGCATCACCTCGGTCAGATACACCACCATCGCGCCGTTGTAGCTGCCGTAAAGGAACGACAGCCACAGCTCGGCCTCCAGCAGGTGGCTAAAGCTGGGGGCGTTCACCAGCCAGTGCAGCACCGGCCAGGCCGTCGCGATCATCAGCAGGGTAAACAGCAGCAGCAGCGGGCGGCGGCCGACGCGGTCGGACAGCGCACCCATCACCGGCAGCCAGAACAGGTTAGAGACGCCGATGCACAGGGTGACGAAAAAGCTCTGCTTATCGCTCATCATCAGCACCGTTTTGCCGAAGGTCGGCGTGAAGGCGGTGATCATATAGAAGCTGACGGTGGTGGTGACCACCATCAGCATGCCCACCAGCACCAGCGCCCAGTTTCGCACCACCGAGCGCAGCACCTGACGCAGGGTCGGATGGTGTTTACGCTGGCTGAAGGCTTCTGTCTCTTCCAGCATGCGGCGGATCCAGAACAGGAACGGCACGATTAAACAGCCGATGATAAACGGAATGCGCCAGCCCCATTCCGTCACCTGGCCTTTATCCAGCAGGTGGTTAAGCAGCAGGCCGAGCAGCGCGGCAAAAATTACCGCAATCTGCTGGCTGCCGGACTGCCAGCTGACAAAGAAACCTTTTCTGCCCTCTGGCGCAATTTCGGACAGATACACCGACACGCCGCCCAGCTCGACCCCGGCCGAGAAGCCCTGCAGCAGCCGCCCGAGCAGTATCAGCACCGGCGCGGCCATGCCCAGCGTGGCGTAGCCCGGCATCACCGCAATGGTCAGCGTGCCCATCGCCATCAGGCCGAGGGTCAGCAGCAGACCTTTGCGGCGGCCGTGCCGGTCAATATAAGCACCAAGAATAATCGCCCCCAGCGGCCGCATCAGGAAGCCGGCACCGAAGGTCATCAGCGTCAGCATCAGCGAGGCGAAGGGATCGTCACCGGGGAAAAAGGTTTTCGCGATGGCGCTGGCGTAGTAGCCAAACACCATAAAGTCGTACATTTCCAGGAAGTTACCGCTGGTCACGTTAAAGATGGTGCGGGCGTTACCCTGGCGGGAGGGGGAGGTCACATTGTTCATCACGGCTTCCTTGTGGTTTCCCTCCGTTTTATCCCGCCCGTCACGGTTTTAATGTGATGAGGATCACCGCAGGCGTTGCGCTGGCGCACGGATAAGTAACAAAAAATTAACAATTCCAGCCGTGATTAACCGTTACTCATCGATCAGAACGACACGTCTACCGACACCGTATCGGTATAGGAGCCCGCCACCGGCGTATTCTGCGTGGTGAGAATGCGCGCGTTAAACGGGAAAACGCGGGTAATGAAGTCGGCATTGGCCGCCACCGCGCTGCTCGACTGCCGGTCGGTGCCGGTTGGCCCCCAGTAGGTGGTGCCGGTACCCTTATAGATCTGGTAGGCCAGCAGGTTGCTGCCGCTGATCATATAACGCTGATTGCCAACGGCATGCTGACCGTTGGTGATGCCGACGGTATAGGTGCTGCCTTTGGTACAGACAACGCTGATATTACCGCTGAAGGTCGCGAACTGGCTGACCAGCGGCGCGGTGCCGAAGGCCACCGGTTGGGTGGTCAGCGTGGTGCAGTCATTGGTCACGATCGTGCTGACCCGTAAGGTCAGCGTTGAGGAGCCGGTATTTTGCGAACCGAGCAGGCAGGCACCGAGCAGGCCGATGCCGGTACAGACGTTCCAGCTGACCAGGATTGACACATCGGTGGTGTAGGTACCTGCTGCCACCACCGCGCCGGTGCGGGTATAGAGGTAAACCGGAATCCCGAAGTTAACCTGGGTGCTGCCGCCGAGGTTAAGCCCCAGCAGCTTAGAGCTGTCTATGGTATAGGTGTTGCCGGTGGTCAGCAGTTCACTGGCGCAGCTGGTATCAAAGCAGATCCTGAATGGGATTACGTCGCTGCCGAGCCCCATCGCGGCATAAGGGGGCGAACTAAAGGTCGTGGCAGTCCCTTTCAGAGCGATCGTATCTGATGACAGCAGCGCGAGGATCGCCCCCGGGCCACAGTTAACGTTGATGGTCGAGTTAACGTTACTGCTCGTGGTGTTAACGGCAAAAGAGGTCGCCGTGCCAAAGCTGGCGGTAACCGGGCTGGGCACCGTACAGGCGGCCATCGCCGGGGAACCTGCCGCCATCAGCAGCAGCAGAGTAAGGAGCGACAGTAACGGTTTCATGGCGGGTTTCCTGCTGGTGACGGGGCGGGCTGGGGGGGCAGTGCGCACGTTAGCGGGCCGTAGGTGGTCAGTGAGTGCAGACGGCCTTCGGGCACCTGCAGCTGCGTGCTGCAGCTGCGGCCGTCCGGCGTATCCACGCGAATCGGATTATGTACGGAGAGTTTCTCCATCCACACGATGCCGTCCCAGCCGACGTATTCGGTGGCCATGCCAGGACGGCTGACCATCGAACCGACCGGCAGCGGCTGGCCCGCGGCATCGTGTAAAATGACGCTGGCGGCGCGCAGCGGCTCGACCGCCATATTCAGCAGATAGCCGCTCTGGCGCTTTACCGGGAAGCGCTGTTCGACGCTGCTGGCGGCCATATCGGCGGGCAGGTCGAGGCTGTCGATGGAGTATTTTGCCGGGTAGTAAGCGTTGACGCGCGGCACCAGCAGGTAGCCGTTGCGGTTGGTTTTCCCCATCAGCTGATTTTCATACTGCACCTTAACGCCGGGATAACCGGTCTTCACCACCACAAAGGCGTCGTTGACCTGGTTGGCGGGCAGCACCTCGCCGTCCATCAGCACCAGCGAGCCGCTGAGCTGGGCAAAGCTTGTGCTGTTCTGTTGCGTGCCGTAGTAGCCCGCGGCGGTATCAATCTGCTGAGTGCGCCAGCGCAGCGTCGCCTGGCGGTAGTCACCGCCGCTGCTGCTGCCCTGCCTGGCCCAGGCGGCATCGGCGGCAAAACCGCCGTCGGTCGGCATCGCACGTGACACGTAAAAGCGCTGGGCGGTATCGCCCTGCTGATTGCGCTCCACGCTGATGCTGCCGCTGAGCAGGTCGCTGAACGGCACCGACAGCGACAGCATGCCCGACCAGTCCCCGGCCTGCATATCGCGGCTGGCGGAGAGATACAGGTTGCTGTTGCCCCATAAACTTTTGCTCCACGACAGGTTCAGCAGCCGGGTACGGTCGCCCTGGCCGCTGGTAATGTCGATCAGCGCCGCACCGAGGTTGCCATAGCGATCCAGCGTGGCGCTGGCGTTGTACTGGCCGATGCGGCGGCTCATGCTGGAAAAATAGGTCGCTGGCACGGGCTGCCCGTCGCTGACCGGCTGTGGGGAAAGGTCACGATCGTAGCGGTCGGCGAACACGCCCAGATCGCCATAACCGGCGTCGCGCAGCGTATGCTGGGTGCTGAGATTGAAGCGGTTGGCCGTGTACTGCCAGCCCCAGCTGTACTGCCGGCCACCTTCGCCCTGCAGCCGGCTGCCGCTCATCGAACCGTTTACTACCCCCAGCGATCCGATGCGCACCTGTACGCCGCTGCCGGCCAGCGCCAGCGACTCTGCACCTTCCGCATGGCTCTCCAGCGTCAGCCAGTCGGTCACGCCGTAGCGAAAGGAGCCGCTGCTGGCCGCCGGGCCGTAGTCAAAGCTCTGCAGGCCGTAGTTTTCGCGCAGCGCGCCGGCGGCAAACGAGAAGTCGCTGAGGCCGCTTTTCAGCAGGTTGCCGGTGACGTAGAACGGCAGGGTGGTGGTCACCTGGCGGCCCAGCGCATCGGTGGTGACCACCACCGCGTTACCTGCGCCATTAACAAACGGCATATTGGTCAGTGAGAAGGGGCCGGGCTGCACGTTACTGCTGCTGGCCTTATAGCCGTTCACAAACAGATCGACGGTGGAGGGCAGCGCCGCCTGGCCGGAAAACGACGGCAGCGGGTAGGTAATCAGGTCCGGGCGCACCGAGAAGTCACGGCCGATCTGGATGCCGCCCAGCCGCACGCTGTTGCTCCATGCCAGAGCATCGGTATACAGGTCACCGACGCGCACGCTGAGCACGTCATCCTCATTCTGGTTGGCCCACCAGCTGTCGTAGCGAATATAGCCGTTGTCGCTGTAGCCCTCCGCTCCGCTCAGGCGCTGCTGCAGGCTGCCGTTAGTGGAAAACTGGCCGTAACCGCCGAACAGGCGCAGCTCGTTCCATGCCGACAGCTGGGTGCCGCCGCCGCTGCTCTGCCGGGCGTAAATATCGTAGTTAAACAGCGCGCCGACGCTGCTGCGCGCAGCAAAGCGCGGGAGGTTGCTGAGCGGTTCGCCGAGGATCTGCTGCGGCAGCCACGCCGCCGGAACGGTCAACAGAATACGCTGGCTGGCCGCATCGTAGCTGGCTTTTACCCCGTCCAGCGCCGAAACATCCACCAGGCCGCTGCCAGACTTTGCTGCGGGAATGCCGGCTTTTTGCAAATCCTCTGCGCGCAGCAGGTAGTGCTGGTCGCGAAATTCGACCGGGACCAGGTCGCTGCCGTCGCGCCCGTTCACCGACAGCCCCAGCATATAGTTCTGCTGCTGCGCCGCCCCCATCGCTGGCGGCGGGGGTAAACCGTCGAAGGTCTCCGCGCCGGCCGGCAGCGAGGGCAGGCAGCTCAGCAGCCCGGACAGTGCCAGGCAGCAGCGGTGTAAAGACGATCGACAGGTGACCATCGGCTAGCGTGAAGCGCCGCTACGCCAGCTTTTATTATTGCCGAGGCTGGCATTCAGCTCACCGCTGGCTGAGGCAGAAACGCCGATCGGGAAGGTATTGCTGCTGCCCGCCAGCACATAGCCAAGCAGCCCTTCCGACACCTTACGGCCGCCAATCGTCACGTCGCTGAGGCGGGCGTGGCCGCTGCCGGCGTTGCTGATTTCCAGCGCGTTTTTGCCGTTCTGATTCAGCAGCCGCCAGCTCAGCTGAGGCTTAGCGGTGGCCGCGCTGAGGCCGGGACCGTAGACAAACAGCGGTACCGAATATCGCATCTGGAAGTTCAGCCCGCTGCCCTGCTGGCCCGGCTGTTTCGGCGTGGGGATCTCATCCAGCAGGATGCGATAAGCCTGCTCTTTACCGGCAGCGGGCATCACCTGACGCACCAGCCGGATCAGCTGTTTTTTGCCGGGTTCAATCCGCACCATCGACGGACTGGCCATCACCTGCTGCTGGGTCTGAAACTGTTCGCGGCCGCCGGCCTGCTGCCAGAGGAACACGCGCACCTGCATCAGCGTGGTATCGCTGCCGCGGTTTTCAATCCACAGTTCGGCGGCGTTATCGTCGCTGCCGATTTTCGGATCGATCGGAGAAATCAGCACCGAGTTGCCGGCAGCGACGTGCCAGGAAATCAGACTGAGCACGACAAAGACAAGTTTCCTGGCGAAAGAAGCGGTCATAGTCATCCCTTTAATTGCGCCCGTCGCACTACCAGGTCAGCGTTACCGTTAACGTATCGCTGTAGGTACCTGCGCGGTAAACCCCGCTCAGTGACAGCTGGCCGTAGACGGGTAGCGTAATATTATTGGCATTGGTCAGCGTGGGTATCGTGACGTTCTGATTCACCGGAATGGCGGTGGTCATCCCTGCATCGCTGTACAGGGTGTAAGCCACCAGATCGGTGTTATTCGCCACCTTCAGGTTGCGGCTGGTGCCGAAATTACTGCCGCCGTTAATGCTCATCAGCAGGCTGGTTCCCGGCGTACAGGCCAGCGTCAGGGTGGCGTTTTTGACAAAGCTGGCGGTCAGCGTCGCCGTGCCAACCCCGGCGCGGCTGCCAAAATCCAGCGCGCCCATCACCCCGAGGTTGGTGCCTGATATAACGCAGCCGTTGCTGATGGTGGCGCTGACCGCCATCGGTGCCGCGGCGGGCATCGCCGCGCTGCGATGGCAAAACAGCAGCAGCAGCAACAGCCCTGCCCGACAGCGGCTTAACCCGCGCCCCCGTTCTGACGGCACCCTGATTTTCCAACGTTCGATCAGTAGTTAATCGCGACGGTAATGGTGTCGAGGTAGTCGCCGGCCGGGATCAGCGGGTTATTGCCCCCCTGGGTAATACGACCGTAGATCGGATAGTTGGCTCCCAGCGTTGGGCTGGCGGTACCTGACGCGGTCAGGTTAACGCCGTTAGCGATCGGCGTGGTTGATGCTTCAGACGGATAGAGCGTGTAGGCCACGGCGCGGGTGGCATCGGTCGCCGTCTTCAGATAGCGCGGCGCGGTGCTGACAAAGCCAAAGATATTGGCAACGTCGGTCGGCGCGGCATTGGCGCTGCCGGTCACCTGTACCGTCGGCGTGGCGCCGGTGGTACAACGCACGTAGATACCGTTACCCGCACTGCCGATCAGCACCGCGTTCAGGTCGGTAAAGATGGTGGTGCTGGTGCCGAAGCTCAGGGCACCTAAGTTGATATTACCGCTGGTCGGCGTCGGTGAGCCGTTGACCAGACAGCCATTGGTCAGCGTCAGGGTGACGTTAATAATCCCGTTGGAGGTGGCAGCAAAGCCCGAAGAGGCCATACCGAGCCCAAGCGTACAGCCCAGCAGAAAAAGCTTAGTTTTCATAACCATTCCTTACTGATTAGAGTGATTAAAGTGCTTTTTCGCCTGATGAAATTTCACGTAAGCCCGGCTTAACCGGGCAAGGGTATTCTGTATGCCTGTCACTCAGTGTGTGAATCAGGTCAGTAATTTCTGCCACATGAATTAACAAGTTAGCGCAATTTGACTTAACTATAGATCAGTCTGTAAGTGGCTGTGAAGGAGATCTTCGAAATTTTATTTAACTGTTAACGCTATAAAATATAAGTAAACCTACGTTGTTAAATTCCCTCGCAAAAATAAATCAAGATTTATCTGATACCGGTCTAGGCTATTGAGAGGGGCGGTGATAAGGTTCCCCTTCGAAAAATTTGTGTTAACAAACATGATGAATTATAGGGATTAACGGTGTGCTTCACTCCCCCATACTGTCGTTTACTGGCGGTAGGGTGTCACCGACCCTCCCGCTGGCGAAAACGACCCGTTCAGTGACCTAGAAAAAATAACATCAGCAAAATTTATTTATACTGAGTCAGGATATGGCTTCTGCATCCAGGATTTTCACATGCTCATGAGTTCCTACGACCAGCTACTGGTTACTGTATCTTTTATCGTCGCTATTATGGCCTCGTATACCGCGCTGGATATGGCTGGCCGGGTTGCGACGTCGACCGGGAAAGTGGCGCATGTCTGGCTGGTGGGCGGCGGCTTTGCGATGGGCGTCGGCATCTGGGCGATGCACTTTATCGGCATGCTGGCGATGAGCCTGCCGGTGGTGATGAGCTATAACGCGCTGCTGACCGGCGTGTCGATGCTGATCGCGGTAGCAGCATCAATGTTTGCCCTGTGGGTGGTCTGTTATGGCGAGCTGCCGTGGTACCGGCTGGCCGGTGGCGCGGTGATTATGGGCAGCGGCGTGGTGGCGATGCACTATACCGGCATGGCCGCGCTGATGGTCGAACCGGGTATTGTCTGGCACTGGGGCTGGGTGGCCGTGTCGGTAATGATTGCCTTTGGTGCCTCCGGTGCCGCGCTGTGGCTGGCCTTTCACCTGCGGCTGAAAATGGGCTACCTGACGCTGAAGCGCGGCGGCGCGGCGGTGGTGATGGGCCTGGCGATCGCCGGTATGCACTACACCGGCATGGCCGCCGCCAGTTTCCCGATGGAAAGTCATACCGCACATATGGGGGTTAACAGCAGCTGGCTGGCGATCCTGGTGATCGTGGTCACGCTGGCGGTGCTGGGGATCACCCTGCTGGTATCGATGCTCGACGCGCGGATGCAGGCGCGTACCTCAGTGCTGGCCTCATCGCTGGCCGAAGCCAACCGTGAGCTGGCCCAGCTGGCGCTGCACGATAACCTGACCCGGCTGCCGAACCGTATTCTGCTGGAAGACCGGCTGGACCAGGCGCTGAATAAAGCCACGCGGGAAGACTCTAAGTTCGCGCTGATGTTTATGGATCTTGACGGTTTCAAGGCGGTCAATGACGCCTTTGGCCACCATATCGGTGACAGCCTGCTGATCGCCGTCAGCGAACGGATGAAAGAAAAGATGGATGGCCACCATACGCTGGCGCGGCTCGGCGGCGATGAGTTTGTGCTGCTGATCGAAATCGACGATCCGAACGATGCGGCCACGGTTGCCGATGCGCTGGTCAAGGCGGTGGAAGCGCCGTTTGATATCTCCCGCTATGAGCTGGTGGTGTCGCTCAGCATCGGTATCGCGGTGTTCCCGGGGGACGGAGCCGACGAGCGTGAACTGATGTTTAACGCCGATGCCGCCATGTACCATACCAAGAATAACGGCCGTAACGGTTATACCTTCTTCCAGCCTTCGATGAACACCATTGCCCAGAGCCAGCTGCAGCTGATTAACGATCTGTGGCTGGCGCAGGAGCATCACGAGCTGCGCCTGTTCTACCAGCCGAAGTTCTGCGCACCCAGCGGGCCGGTGATCGGCTTTGAGGCGCTACTGCGCTGGCAGCATCCGCAGCGCGGCCTGCTGACCCCGGACGTGTTTCTGCCGCTGGCGGAGAAAACCGGCCTGATTATCAGCATCGGCAACTGGGTGATTGATGAAGCCTGCCGCCAGCTGCGCGAGTGGCACCTGCAGGGCAATGCCCAGTGGTCGGTGGCGGTCAACCTGTCGGCGCTGCAGTTTGAGCAGAGCGGGCTGGTGGAAACGGTGGTGTCGGCGCTGCAGAAGCACCAGATCCCGGCGGAGCTGCTGACGCTGGAGGTCACCGAAACCACCGCGATGCGCGATCCGGACGAAAGCGTGCGCATCCTCACCCGGCTGACCGAACTGGGGGTGAAAGCGTCAATCGACGATTTTGGCACCGGCTACTCCAGCCTGCTGTACCTGAAGCGGCTGCCGGCCAGCGAGCTGAAGATCGACCGTGCGTTTGTCCGCGAGCTACAGGCGCAGACGGAAGATGCCACCATTGTCACCGCCATCGTTGCCTTAGCACAGACCCTCAATCTGAAGGTGGTGGCGGAAGGGGTGGAGACCGTGGAGCAGCAGGATTTCCTCACCAGCCTCGGCTGTAACACCCTGCAGGGTTACCTGCTCGGACGGCCGATCCCGGCCGATCGGGTACCGGAACTGGCGGATTATGTCAGTAAAGACGCCAGCCCTGCGGCGAATAACGCCGCCGGTGGGCTGGCCGCCAGCCGTCAGGGCGCACACTGACCGGCGCTTCCCGCAGGTGCCGCGTCTGGCGGCGGCCTGCGGGAACGTTCCCGCCAGCACGGGTTGATTTACTGTCAACGCGCTGCAACCTATAATAGTTCTCCAATTCCTGCATCTGGCCTGTAACAGTCGTGGCAAAATATGAGCAGCTGGTGGCGCAGATTCGCCAGCAAATTGAGAGCGAAATCTGGCTGCCGGGGGAAAAACTGCCCTCGCTGCGCGAGCAGGTGGGCCTGAGCGGCGTAAGCCTGATGACGGTGATGCACGCCTACCAGGTGCTGGAGAGCCAGGGCTGGATCCAGTCACGCCCGCAGTCCGGCTACTACGTGGCGCCGCGCGCCGAATTCCTCAGCCAGCCGGTCAGCCATCAGAAGCTGCAGCTGGCGGAGTCGGTGGATATCAACGCCTTTATTTTCGATGTGTTACAGGCCAGCCGCGATCCGCACATCATCCCCTTTGGCTCCGCCTTTCCTGACCCCGAGCTGTTTCCGCAGCGCCAGCTGATGCGCGCGCTGACCACCGTTTCGCACAGCATGAAGGCGGTGGACGCGCTGCACAATCTGCCACCCGGCAACGAGGCGCTGCGCAAAACGCTGGCGCAGCGCTATGCGCTACAGGGGGTGCAGGTGACGCCGGACGAAATTGTCATCACCAACGGAGCGATGGAAGCGCTGAATCTCAGCCTGCAGGCGCTGACCGAGCCGGGTGACTGGGTGGCAATTGAAAACCCGTCCTTTTATGGCGCGCTGCAGGCAATCGAGCGGCTGAAGCTGAAGAGCGTGGCGATCGCCACCGACCCGCAGAACGGCATCGATCTCGACGAACTGAGCCGCGCGCTGCAGCGCTGGCCGATCAAGGCGTTATGGATGATGAGCAATCAGCAGAACCCGGTTGGCTGCACCCTGAGCAAAGCCCGCAAGCAGCAGCTGGTGGCGCTGCTGGCGCAGCATAACGTGGCGCTGATTGAGGATGACGTCTACAGCGAGCTCTATTTCGGCGCGGAGAAGCCGCTGCCGGCCAAAGCCTTCGACCGCAATGACAACGTGCTGCACTGCTCGTCGTTTTCGAAAAACCTGGTGGCCGGCTTTCGCGTCGGCTGGGTGGCCGCCGGAAAACATGCCCAGCGCATCCAGCGGCTGCAGCTGATGAGTACGCTGTCAACCAGCGCCCCGATGCAGCAGGCGCTGGCCACCTACCTCGGCACCCGCAGCTACGATCTGCATCTGCGCCGCCTGCGGCAGGTGCTGGAACAGCGTAAAAATCTGGCGCTGCTGTCGCTGAAGCGCCATCTGCCCGACGGCGCGCGCATCAACGAGTCGCGGGGGGGCTACTTCTTATGGATTGAGCTGCCGGGCGGGGTGAATACCACCCAGCTTTACTACCGGGCGTTAGAGCAGAACATCAGCATTGCGCCGGGTAAGATGTTCTCATCCAGCGAGCAGTACGCGAACTACTTCCGCTTTAACACCGCCTGGTGGCAGGAGCCACACGATGCGGCGGTCGCGACGCTGGGCCGGCTGATCGTCGAACTGATCGCCGGGCCGGCGGCGTTACCGCCCGGCACGCGGGCAGGGGGTTAGACCGCGGCGGCGCTCTTCTGGCCCCAGGTCAGGCGGAACACGTCGTAAAAGTCGACTTCGCCCTTTTTGGTCAGCAGTTTATCCACGCCCTGTTTGATCTCGTCCGGCACCTTGTCGTTGTTAAGAATATCGTTGATCGCCTGCGGCGACAGGGTGCGAATGTAGTACCACTCGCCGTAATAGCAGACGCGAATATCGCTGACGTTGTCGATATCCTCGAAGCGGTATTTCGGCGTCACGTCCAGCAGCATCAGGCCGCTCATCAGTACGATAAACAGCGTCGCGCCCCAGAAGGCCGGCCAGCCGAGAAAGTCGGTGGTAAAGATCAGCGCGACGGTCAGAATGTAGCAACCGTACATCGATGCCCACAGGCCCGGGTGTTTTTTCAAAAAGCTGAAGCTGAAGCGCGGTTTGTTATCGCGTTGCTCGGCGCGATTCAGGCTATCAATCTCGCGCAGCAGAATTTTTTTGACTTCTTCCATGGATTACCTCTGTTATGGAATGCGGACAGAGTGATAGTAAACGCTATTTTTGCCGGTAACAGCAGACACAGTTCACGTTTATCAGGCTATAACAGTTTGGTGAACGGGTGAAAGAGTAGCTGTAAAAGTGCCCGGCGTGTAAACTTGGCTGCCCCGCAGCACCGCGGTGTGGTTCGGGATAATGGAGGCGTGAGCATACATGATGTTGAAATTTCTCCCCTTGCTTGCAGGCAGCCTGTTACTCGGATCGGGGCTGCCGGTGCAGGTGCTGGACTGCGGACGAGCGGCCAGCCTGATGGAAAATACCGTCTGCGATGTGCCGGAGCTAAGCTGGCTGGATCGCGTATTTAGCAACGCATTTAATGATGAAGTGCTGCGGGATCCCCCCGGTGCCACGCAACGGATCGCGGCGTGGGCGGCAACGCGTGATGCCTGCCGCAACGCAGGCTGCCTGCGGGGAGTCTACCTGAGCGGTATTGGCCAGCTGCATCAGACCCCGCAAACCTTCGACTGGGAAGGCCAGTGGTGGAACACCAGCGCTACGGCGGGCAACGGCGGGCGGATTAATATCAAGCATCCGGCAAAATGGCAGTACCGCATGGATGTGGAAGCCTGGGGCGGCAGTCATCGTTATGACTTCACCAGCAGCCTCGATTTTTATGGCGGCCTGGCGCTGAGTTATAACCCTGTATGGGGAGGTGATTGTGGCCTGATCCTGATCCCCCTGCCGGATGGCCGGTTAAAGGTGAGCAGCGATCAGCAGGGAAAGTGTGATGTGCTGCTACCCGGCATCATGGCCTTCGACGGCATCTATATGAAAGCAGAGGCCGATCCGCGGCCGGACGCGACGTTACTGAGCCTCGGTATCTTCCCGGATAAAGCCACGGATGAGCGCTTCCGACAGCTGGTGGGCAGTGATTATGCGCACTATCTGGCCACGGCCACCCGCTTTGTCTACGGTGATGACCAGGATAACCTCGGGGCCACCGTGGTCACGATGTGGTACGAAGGGATGGCCAACCGGCGGGCGGCGATAGTGATGTACACGCCTGACGGCAACATCTGGGCGATGCGCGTGGAACCGGGCGGAAAACAGGGGGTCAGCGTCCATTATGCCACCACCGCGCAGGATAAGCAGGCGCTGCCTGAAACGCTGAAGGCGTGGCGGGCGCGTTTTGCCGATCGCTAACGCTGGCGGGGCAGCGCTGCCCCGTCAGCCTGACGTATCAGTTGACCAGTAAAATTTGCCCTGACGGCGTAATGGCCAGCAGGTCTTTGCCAAAATGTACCGCATCAAAGCGCACGCCGTTCTGCTCCGCGTTACCCAAAATATTTTTGATCATTCTGGCGTTGCCGCTGTCCGCATAGTGGATCGGGCGATAGCGCCAGGTGACGCCTTCACCGTCGGCCTGGGGTTGTTCAAGGCTGACTTTCGCCATAAACCGGTTGTCATTGGGGCTGGTCAGGGTGAGCACCAGGCTGTTGTCGCGCCGATCGAAGTGGGTGTCGTAAATTTCCCGCTGGCTGGCCAGCAGATCGTAATAGCCCAGCTGTAGATCTTCCCCGGTGAAGGTGTCAAAAAGTAGCGCACCACCCTTATCGGAGGGCCGGTGAATCAGCCCGGCGGCTAAAAGCAGCACTGTAATCAGCAGTACACTAACGAGCGCAATTGGCCATTTCATTGATTTTTCTCTGTGTTTCACGGGAAATCAGTGTGTTCAGCTGTACTTCATCCGTGCGCCAGTTACTGATATTCATCGCCAGCTGTTTCGCACCGCAGGCATTTTTCAGCGACAGGGTGTAATTGAGTGATGAGCCATAGGCATAGAAGTAAACGTCCATCGTCATTTTACTGCTCGCCAGCTGCTGGTTAAGGGTGAACAATACCGGCCCCAGCTGGCTGCTTAAATCTTCCGCTGCAGAGAAGACCTCCCAGCCGCGATACAGCTCGACCAGGCGAATATTGCTGTAGACCCCTGCACTGACTTCCGTCATTTCAGACCCCTCGGTGGCGATCTGTCTGCCGAACAGCCAGCCGGCCACCACCAGCAACACCATGCACTGGCACGCCACCAGCCGTCGCCAGAAACGGCTGGGGCGGGGAGGCGTGCTGACGGGCTCTGGCAGTATGGCGGGGGGCCCGGCCTCTGACGGCGCAGGCTCCTCGTCCACCGGTAGCTCCTCGTTCACCGGTAGTTCATCGGCGCGGGTGCTGGTGCTGGGGGCTACCGTCTCTGCTGACGGGCCAGAATGGCAAAAGTCGGCGTCAAGGATATAGCCCTTGCGGGGCAGCGTGCGGATGATACGCTGCTCTTTGCCATTATCATCCAGCGCCACGCGCAGTGCGTGAATCGCATTCGGCAGGCTGTTATTACCGATGACCCGGCGTTCCCACACCAGGCTGGTCAGCTCATCGCGTGAGAGCGGTTGCCCGACATGCTCAATCAGCACCTGTAACAGCTTAAACTGGAACTCGCCGAGCCGCCGCTGCTCGCCGGTTTGCTGATGTATAAGCGAGCCGGACGCGGAGTCAACCAGCCAGTGATGAATAATAAAATCCGTGTTCATAATTCATTTTTCGTTAAATCCGGGGAGATATTTTTACCTGTAACGGAGCGTTTTACCATCAAATTATCCGATTAGTTATCAGTTGAAACTATCTTTTCAGCTGAGGTGTGACTGCCCGAAGGGGAGCCGATACCCGGCAGGCGGACGGGATACCGCCCTGAGTGCTGTCTTATTCCGGTCATTTTTTTGCCATAAGCGGTTCATCCACGCTGGGTAGTGTCGGCTAAAACGCCCGGAGATCCGCCTGTGTTTACTATCGAAACCGTACTGGAAGAACTCAGCCCTCAGCATCGTACCCCCTCATGGCAAAAATCCCTGCTGCGCGTGTTGCTGCACGAAAAAGAGTTTCAGCAGTTCAACCAGAAATACCGCCACCTGAAGGGGCTGGATATGGTGGAACAGGTGCTGGAGTACCTCGACGTCAGCTGCGAACTCAGCGAACGCGATCTGGAGCAGATCCCCAGCCAGGGGCCGGTGGTGATCGTTGCCAACCATCCGCTGGGCACGCTGGACGGCCTGGCGCTGCTGCACGCCGTCTCACAGGTACGTCGCGATGTGAAAATCGTCACCAATCGTCTGCTCAACTGCCTGGAGTCGCTGAGCAGCCTGATGCTGCCGGTGGACAATATGGGCAACCGCACCAGCCGCCAGCAGCTGGCGACGATGCAGGAGCAGATGGAGAACCAGGGCGTGCTGATCTTCTTCCCGGCCGGCGAAGTGTCACGCTTCGGCAGCAAAGGGGTGAAGGATGGCAAATGGAGCCACGGCTTCCTTAAGCTGGCGGCCCGCTACCGCGCGCCGGTGGTGCCGATCCACGTCAGCGGCCGCAACAGCGCGCTGTTCTACCTCACCTCGAAAATCTACCGGCCGCTGTCGATGCTGCTGCTGGTCAAAGAGATGTTCCATAACCGCGGCGCGCGGCTGAAGCTGAAGATTGGCAAACGCATCCCTTACGCCAGCTGGCACGACGGCCACACGCCGGCCAAAGCGCTGGCGGCACGCTTTCGCCGTCACCTGTATCGGGTCGGTGCAGGCAAGCCGGCGCTGTTCCAGACCGAAGCGGCCATCGCCCGTGCGGAAGACCGCGCGGTGCTGAAGCGCGCGCTGGCCGGCTGCGAAGTGCTTGGCCAGCTGCCGGACGGCAAAATGATTTACCTCTACCGCCGCAACGGCGAAGACTACGTGCCGATCCTGCGCGAGCTGGGGCGGCTGCGTGAAATTGCCTTCCGCGCGGTGGGCGAGGGCAGCGGCACCCGTCGCGACCTCGATGACTATGATGATGACTACTATCACCTGATCCTGTGGGACGAAGAGGCGCTGGATATCGTCGGTGCCTACCGCTTTATCCCTACCGCCGAACAGTTAGAGCGCAAGGGCGTCGAGGGGATCTACAGCCACAGCCTGTTCCACTACGACCATCAGATGAACCCGATTCTGATGCAGGGCATCGAGCTTGGGCGCAGCTTTATCCAGCCCGCTTACTGGGGCAAACGCGGCCTTGACTATCTGTGGCTGGGGATCGGCGCATATCTGGCCAAATACCCGCAGTATCGCTACCTGTTCGGTCCGGTTTCCATCTCCGGCGGCCTGCCGCTGGCGGCGCGCGATCTGCTGGTCGCGTTCTACCGCCTGTGGTTTGCCCCGGCGCTGCCGCTGGCCGCCTCCCGCCGCCCGTATCCGGCCTCGCTGCCGGACGTGCTGGCGCAGTTTCACGGCGTAAGCTACGGCGAAGATCTGAAGACGCTGAAGCGGCTGCTGACCAACCTCGGCACCGGCATTCCGCCGCTCTACAAGCAGTATTCAGAGTTGTGTGAAACCGGCGGCGTGCAGTTTATCGATTTCGGCAGCGACCCGGACTTTAACCACTGCATCGACGGGCTGGTGCTGGTGGATCTTACCCGGCTGAAAGAGAGCCGCTACCAGCGTTATATTGCGGTGCATCAGCAGGGAGAAGAGACGGGGACGGCGCAGCAGGGAACCCGTGCGGAGATGGCCGAAATGGCCGGGGTTTCGCAGCATCCTGCCAGCGCGGAACACCACGCCACAGCCTGACCGCTAAACTGCACGCATAAAAAAAGAACCCGTCCGTGAGGAGGGTTCTTTTTTTTGTTCCTGCAACAGTTGGTTGCTGAGCAGAGAACCTTAGCAGTAAGCCCGTACCCGCTTAATGCCGATCATCGTTGTGATACTGCAACTGCCTGAGATTAACCTTCCCGGAATGAGTCACCGCTCGCGCCGGGGGATGCTGTCAGTGAGGCTGTAACTTACCGGACCACAGCAGATCAGACAGGTCTACGGTAGATGAACAGGGCTTCAACGTCAAGATTCAACTGATTGTTTTTTGATCTGAGCGAAATGTATACTGATGCACGGTGAGCAGGGATGCCGTTGCGAGAGCTGTGGGTGTTCAGTCAGTGAGGGTTTATCCCGATCGGTAACAGATGGTGCTGCCCGGTTTGCCCCCACCCGCAGAGTGTCGCATGTCCCTGTTACCGGGTACAAACCGTGAAGGGAAGCTCAAGGGCATTCATGGCGCTGTGCGCACTCCCGTAACAGGGAGAAAGTGATGGAAATTGCCTTGCTGGTGCTTGAGTTAATCAACGCCGTGCTGCAAATCATCGTTGCGATACTGCAACTGACCGGCCGTCTGTAATGGCCGGAACTTGAATAAGGGACAGCCTCACCGGGCTGTCCTTTTTTCGTATTTATATGACTTTATGTGACGCTTATCTGATTCTGTTATCTGTAACGCGCTGATCTACTTCATTTCTCTTCTTTCATTACTCCCAGCCTAACGACCCAGCGCCGTGCGTAATTGTGGCGTCATGACTCTGCGCGCACACTGACAGGTCTGAGTGCGGCAACGCACGCCCACCGCCTGCCGGAGGTCACACCATGCATTCCCCTGCCACACCCCGCGCCTGGGATACGCGTCGCCGCGAAAAGCAGCGGCGTATCGCCAGCCTCGGCCTGCCCGATAAAGTCCTGCCCACCGACGCGCTGGTCGCAATGCTGGAGGCGCTGATCGCCCCCGGCGACCGGGTAGTGATGGAGGGCAATAACCAGAAGCAGGCCGACTTCCTCTCGCGCTCGCTGGCGCAGGTGGATCCGCAGAAGCTGCACGATCTGCATATGATCATGCCCAGCGTCGGCCGCAGCGAACATCTCGATCTGTTTGAAAAGGGCATCGCCCGCCGGCTGGACTTCTCCTTCTCCGGGCCGCAGAGCCTGCGCATCTCTCAGCTGCTGGAAGACGGGCTGCTGGAGATCGGCGCGATCCACACCTATATCGAGCTCTACGCCCGCCTGTTTGTCGATCTGACCCCCAACGTGGCGCTGGTGGCCGGCTTTAAGGCCGATCGCAAGGGTAACCTCTACACTGGCCCCAGCACCGAAGATACCCCGGCGCTGGTTGAGGCCGCCGCCTTTCACGACGGTATCGTCATCGCGCAGATCAACGAGCTGGTGGATGACGAAAGCGACCTGCCGCGGGTGGATATCCCCGGCTCCTGGATCGACTTTGTGGTGGTGGCCGATCGGCCGTTCTTTATCGAGCCGCTGTTCACCCGCGATCCGCGGCTGATCAAGCCGGAACAGATCCTGATGGCAATGATGGCGATCAAAGGGATCTACGCCGAACATCAGGTGCAGTCGCTGAATCACGGTATCGGCTTTAATACCGCCGCCATTGAGCTGCTGCTGCCGACCTGGGGCGAACGGCTCGGCCTGAAGGGCAAAATCTGCCGCCACTGGGCGCTCAACCCGCACCCGACACTGATCCCGGCGATCGAAAGCGGCTGGGTGGAGAGCGTGCACTGCTTCGGCGGCGAGCTGGGCATGGAGAAATACGTGGCCGCGCGGCCTGACGTGTTCTTCACCGGTGCCGACGGATCGATGCGTTCTAACCGCGCCTTCTGCCAGCTGGCCGGTCAGTACGCCACCGACATGTTTATCGGCTCCACGCTGCAGATCGACGGGCTTGCCAACTCCTCAACGGTGACCCGCGGGCGGCTGGCCGGCTTTGGCGGCGCGCCGAATATGGGCCACGACCCGCACGGGCGGCGCCATGCCAGCCCGGCGTGGCTGGCGATGATCGAAGAGCCGGATCCGCTGGCGCGCGGCCGCAAGCTGGTGGTGCAGATGGTCGAGACCTTCCAGGCCGGGGCGAAACCGAGCTTTGTGGAAAAACTGGATGCTGTTGAAGTGGCGAAAGCCGCCGGGATGCCGCTGGCACCGGTGATGATCTACGGCGATGACGTCACCCACGTGCTGACCGAAGAGGGCATCGCCTACCTGTACCGCGCGCGCTCGCTGGAGGAGCGGCGGGCGATGGTGGCGGCGGTAGCGGGTATTACCGATATCGGCCTCGGCGTTAGCGCGCAGCGGGTGGCACAGCTGCGGCGCGAAGGCAAAGTGGCCTTCCCGGAAGATCTCGGCATTCGCCGTACTGACGCCAGCCGCTCGCTGCTGGCGGCGGGCAGCGTGGCCGAGCTGGTCGACTGGTCCGGCGGGCTGTATCAGCCGCCGGCCAGATTCCGGAGCTGGTAATGACGTTGCTGCGGCAGTACGCCGCGACGGAAGCGGAAACACGGGCACGGCGGCTGGCGGCGCTGGCCACCGGCTGCCTGCTGGATGAAGTGCGGCTGACGCCGAAACCGGGGCTGGTCGACCGGCGCGGCAGCGGCGCGCATCAGGATCTGACGCTGGCGCTGATGGAGCGGTCTGCCCACAGCCTGACGCCCGCCTTTCAGGCGCTGGCGCTGGCCTGCTGGCAGCAACCGGCGGATGTCGCGCTGCGCCAGCGGGTCGGCCAGCTCGGCCGCGAGGCCGAAGCGTGCATGTTGCAGGCTACCGGCGGCGTTAACACCCATCGCGGCGCGATCTGGGCGCTGGGGCTACTGGTGTGCGGCGCGGCGATGACGGCTGATTCACAAGATGCCGTCGGCAGCGGTGCAGAGGCGCTGACGCGGATGGTAGACGCTGCCGCCCGCCTGGCGCGGCTGCCGGACGCGCAGATGCCCCGCCAGTTCAGCAACGGCCAGTGCGCCAGCGCGCGCTACCGGCTGCCCGGCGCGCGCGAAGAAGCGCAGCAGGGTTTCCCACATATCACCGATTTTGCGCTGCCACAGCTGCACGCCAGCCGCCGGCAGGGAGCAACAGAAGAGCAGGCGCAGCTGGACGCGCTGCTGGCGATGATGACCACCCTTAGCGACACCTGCGTACTGTCACGCGCCGGAATGGCCGGTCTGACGGCCATGCAGCAGGGGGCACGCGCGGTGCTGGCGGCGGGAGGCGTCAGCCAGCCCGCAGGCTGGACGGCGCTGGTGCAGCTTGACCGGCAGATGCTGGCCGCTAACGCCTCACCCGGCGGTGCCGCCGATCTGCTGGCGGCGACCCTGTTTCTCGATCGACTTTCACGCGGTGGCTGATGCTGCCGCAGCAGGATAAAGAGGATGTTATGCAACAGATAACCTTAACGGTTCCCGCCACCCGCAGCCTGAACGGCAGGGCGCTGGCCGGCGTGGTCGGCTCCGGCGATATGGAAGTGCTGTTTGTTGCCGGGCCCGGCACCACGCTCGGCGTCACCATTACCACCTCGGTGGACAACAGCGAACGCCGCTGGCAGGCGCTGTTCGACCGGCTGGCGGAATTCGGCGTGCTGGCCGCCGGGCAGATGACCATTCACGACTTTGCCGCCACGCCCGGCGTGGCGCGGATCCGCATTGAGCAGGTATTTGAGGAGGTGGCCGGTGCGTAACGACAGCAGCTTTATTGAACTGAACGCCCGCCAGCGCGCGCGCCTGCTGCTGGACGCCGGCAGCTTTCGCGAACTGCTTGACCCGTTCGACGGCGTGATGTCGCCGTGGCTGGCCGGGCAGGGCATCGTGCCGCAGGCGGATGACGGCATGGTGGTGGCGAAGGGCACCATCGACGGCGAACCGGCGGTGGTCATCGCCATCGAAGGGGCGTTTCAGGGGGGCAGCATGGGGGAAGTCTCCGGCGCGAAGATGGCGGCGGCGCTGGAGCTGGCGGCGGACGATCACCGCAACGGCACGCCAACCCGTGCCGTGCTGTGCCTGGAGACCGGCGGCGTGCGCCTGCAGGAGGCCAACCTCGGGCTGGCGGCGATTGCCGATATCCACGCGGCGATCGTTGACCTGCGCCGTTATACCCCGGTGGTGGGGATCATCGCCGGCACCGTCGGCTGCTTCGGCGGCATGTCGATCGCCGCCGGGCTGTGCAGCCAGCTGATCGTCACCCGCGAGGCGCGGCTGGGGCTGAACGGCCCGCAGGTGATCGAGCAGGAGGCGGGCATTGAAGAGTATGACTCGCGCGACCGGCCGTTTATCTGGAGCCTGAGCGGCGGTGAGGTTCGCAGCCGCAGCGGGCTGGCGGATGTGATGGTGGCGGACGGCCAGCAGGCGGTGCGCCAGGCAATGCGCGACGCGCTGGATCGCGGCGTGCCCCTGCCGCATCGCTCGCAGCGTGATGACTATTATCTGCCGCGCCTGGCAGAGGCAGACACGCGGCAGCAGGCGGATGCACGGCAGGTGACGGCACTGTTTAACGGGGAGGAACGGCCATGAATCAGCCAACGGGGCGTGGTGAAATCTGGTTGCAGCAGCTGACCGGCGGTGCGACGCGCATGCCAGGGCTGTGCGCATCGGTGCAGGTTGCGGAGGGTGAGGTGGGCGCCGAACCCGCGCGTTTTATCGCCGTGGTGGCGGACGCACAGAACCACTATCCGCGCGCGGCGGGCGGTGAGGTCGGCCTGCTGGAAGGCTGGACGCTGGCGAAGGTGGTCAGCGGGACCGTGGCGGCCGATCGCCAGCGGACGCTGAAGCGGCCGATCGTGGCGGTGATCGACGTGCCTAGCCAGGCCTACGGCCGCCGCGAGGAGGCGTTTGGCATCCACCAGTCGCTGGCCGCCGCCGCCGGAGCTTACGCCGAAGCGCGGCTGGCCGGCCACCCGGTGATCGGGCTGATCGTCGGCAGGGCGATGTCCGGCGCGTTTCTGGCGCACGGTTACCAGGCCAACCGGCTGATCGCCTTCAACGATCCCGGCGTGCAGATCCACGCAATGGGCAAGGCGGCGGCGGCGCGCATCACCCTGCGCAGCGTAGAGGCGCTGGAAAAACTGGCGCAGAGCGTGCCGCCGATGGCCTACGACATTGGCAGCTACCACAGCCTGGGCCTGCTGGAAGCGCTGCTGGATATTCGCCAGCCGGACGCGCCAGGCGCCGAAGACGTGGCGCAGGTGCAGCAGGCGCTGGCCGCCGCGGTGGCCGCCGCGCGGCGTGACCCCGGCCTGCAGTGCCGCCTGGGAGCGGAGAACCGCCGCAGTTCGTTGCGGGTGCGGGAGATGATGCGCAGCCAGTGGTAGCGGTGAACGAGAAGCGTAATAATGGACGGCATCGCCGTCAGGTGACGTTGCGGCCAAACATCAGGAGGCGAGAATGATTTTTCAGCCACACGATCTGCTCTGGGTACGAGCGCCTGGCGCGCTATCGGGCGAGCTGCCCGACTGGGTGGCAAGCCAGTGGCGCAGTGCGCTGCCGCTGGTGGTGCGCCGCGACAGCGATCCACAGCAGGGGCGTATTCCGGTGGGCATTCGCGGGCTGAAGCGTGAGCAGCGGGCGGCGGCCTGGGTAGACCCTGCGCAGGTGTTGCGGGTACTGGCCCCGGAAGCGCTCAGCACCCCGCAGCAGCTGCTGGCTTCACCGTTTGTCTCGCAGCAGCCGCTGCAGGCGGCGATTCAGCTGGCGCAGCAGCGCTGGCCCTGGATCTGGGGCATCACCGGTAGCGCCGGCTACGCGCTGGCGACCGAAGTGCCGGTGATGCATCATCAGAGCGACCTCGACCTGCTGATCCGCTGCCCGCAGCCGGTGGCGGAGCAGGCGCTGCGCGCCTGGCAGCAGTTTGTCAGCCAGCTACCCTGCCGGGTGGATACCCAGGTCGAGACGCCGTATGGCGGCTTTGCCCTCGCTGAGTGGCTGCGCGACGGGCAGGTGCTGCTGAAAACGGCCCGCGGCCCGCTGCTGACCCGCCAGCCGTGGGGCCCGCAGCCGTGAACATCCTGTTTACCTTTCCCGGCCAGGGCAGCCAGCGCCCTGGCATGCTGCAACAGCTTCCGGGCGGTGACGAGCTGCTGGACGAGGCCAGTACGGCGCTGGGGGAAGACGTCAGGCAGCTGGATCGGGCGTCAGCGCTGCAACAGACCCGTGCGGTGCAGCTGTGCCTGCTGATCGCCGGGGTGGCGCACGCCCGCAGCCTGCGGCAGCAGAGCGTGCAGCCTGACTTTTGCTGCGGCCTGTCGATCGGCGCGTTTGCCGCAGCGGTGATTGCCGGGGCGCTGAGTTTTGCTGACGCACTGCGGCTGGTGGCGCTGCGCGGCACGCTGATGGAGCGGGCCTGTCCGCAGGGGTACGGCATGACCGCGATAATCGGGCTGGATGAGGCACGGCTGCAGCCGCTGCTGGGCGACGCCTGCTGGCTGGCGAACATCAACGCGCCGCAGCAGCTGGTCATCGCCGGCAGCGATGTGGCGATGGCGGAGGTGGCCGCACAGGCACGGGCTGCCGGAGCGCAGAAGGTGCACCGGCTGGCGGTTAACGCACCGTCGCACTGCCCGCTGCTGGGCACGCAGGCTGAGCAGCTGGCAGAGGCGTTTCAGTCGGTGTCGCTGGCGCGGCCGCAGGCCGCTTACCTGAGCGGCAGCACGGCGCGGGTGCTGTGGCAGCCGCAGCAGATTGCCGCCGACCTGGCGCAGAACATGGCCCGCCCGGTGCGCTGGTATGATGCGATGGTTGCCGCAACAGAACGTGAAGTTGGGCTGGCGGTGGAGATGCCGCCGGGCGCGGTGCTGACCGGTTTAACCCGGCCGGTGCTGAACGGTGGAGAAGCGGTGGCGCTGGAGCAGGGCAGCGTGGCGCTGATTAAACGGCTGGCCGAACGGGCGGCACAACGGCGCGGGTAGCGGGTCCGGCTTACCCTGGTCTGCCCGTCATGCTCCCGTTACCCTGTTGCTCGCAGCGGGCCGGGCGGCGATCCCTGTCCCTTTCCGCTACCCTGCGGCGGCCGGTCTGCAGGTAGCATCGCGATACTGTGGTCCCGCGGGAGCCTCTGACCGGCGTGGCATCAGCCGGCCTGCCGTTCGGCCCCCTCACGCTGCCGCCGGTACATGCGGCCCTCTGCCGCCAGCGCCAGCAGGTTCGGATCGTGTTCGCGGTTGCGTTCAAAGACGATGGAGATGGTCTGGCGACGCTGGTAGGGCGCGGCCAGCTTAAGCAGCTGCACTGAATTTTCATACACCCGTTTCATGCGGCCGGGCAGCAGGGTGTAGCCGACCCCGGCCTGCACCAGGCTGAGCATCGAGAAGATATCCTTTACCCGGGTAACGATCTCCGGCTGGTAGCCCGCCACGGCGAAGGCATCATAAAAGCCCTGCGAGGTGGCAAAGCCGTCGGCCAGCGAGACAAACTTCTGCTCTGAAAAATCACGCAGGTCGGCGGTCTGGCCGCTCTCCAGCCCCGAGTTGGCCGGTGCCGCCAGAAAAATATCATCGTCAAACAGCGGCAGCATCTCGAAGCGATTCAGGTCAATGACGGCGTCAGAGGTGACGATGAGGATCGCATCCAGCAGCCCGTCCTCAAGCCGCGCCTGCAGCGTTTCGTTGGAGTCCATGGTCAGCTCCATCTCCAGGTCCGGGCGGCGCATTTTCATCCCCATAATCAGCTGCGGCACGGTTTCCAGCGTCAGCGAATAGAGGGTTCCCAGCCGGATACGCCCCTGGCCGATCCCGGCGGTCTTGCGCGCCTCCTCGACGCCGCGCGACAGCATATCCAGCGCCTCCTGGCCGTATTCCCACAGCGTATGCGCGGCGGGTAGCGGCACCAGGCTGCGCCCCTGGTGGGCAAACAGCGGGCAGCGAACGCTCTGCTCAAGGCTGTGCAGCGCCCGGTGTACGCTGACGTTGCTGATCCCCAGCGCGTCGGCGGTGCGCGTCAGGTTGCCGCGGTTCATAAAGGCGATAAAAATTTCCAGCTTACGCAGGGTAAATTCCGCATCCAGATTCATAGTGTCCCTTCCTGGCAGGCGTCAGAATGCTAAGACTAGCGTCTGCGTGACGCCCGGGTCTTACGCAATAATGCGATGATGCCGGACGGCCGCCGTTTAATCCACTCCCCCGAGCTGCGCCTGTCACCCCACTGTCATCTTCCCTCAGTATGTTTTAGCCGTTGCTATAACTGACTGGCAGGAGAAACCCGCTATGTCCGCGATCCTGATTGAAAAATTGTGCAAGTCGTTCGGCGGCCAGCCGGTGCTGCGTGACGTCTCGCTGCAGATTGAGCACGGAGAATTTATCGCGGTGCTCGGCCCCTCCGGCTGTGGAAAAACCACGCTGCTGCGTACGCTGGCCGGGTTTGAAGTGCCGGAAAGCGGCACCATCACCGTCGGTGACCGCTGCTACAGCGCCCCCGGTCAGCACCTTGCCCCCGAGCAGCGCGACCTGAGCATCGTCTTCCAGAATTATGCCCTGTGGCCGCATATGTCGGTGGCAGAAAACGTCGAATACAGCCTGAAAATAAAAGGGATGGATCGCGCCATCCGCCAGCAGCGCGTCGACGCCGCGCTGGAGCTGGTCGGCCTGCACGGCATGGGCGCACGTAAGCCCGCCGACCTTTCCGGTGGTCAGCGGCAGCGGGTGGCTTTGGCGCGCTGCCTGGTCACACGGCCGCAGCTGGTGCTGCTGGATGAGCCGCTGGCTAACCTTGACGTGCACCTGCGCGCGGCGATGGAGGAGGAGTTTACCCGCTTCCATCAGCACGCCGGAGCCACCCTGATCTACATCACCCACGACCAGCATGAAGCGATGGCGCTGGCCGATCGCATCGTGGTGATGCACGCCGGGGAGGTAATGCAGTTCGCCACCCCGCAAACCCTGTATCGCCAGCCGGCCAACGAGATGGTGGCACGCTTTATCGACGATGGCCGGGTGGTACCGGTCAGCGACATTGAGCCGGACGGCGCAGGCCAGGCGTGGGTCACGCTGTTCGGCCAGCGCCATCGCCTGCGTGCCTCCCCCGATCAGCGCGTACGTCCGGACGGCAACGTCTGCCTGCACGCGCCGGATCTGCAGCCGGTGGCTGAAGACCAGCCTGGCTTCTGTGCCGACGTGCGGCGGGTGGTTTACCGCGGCAGTTATCGTCAGCTGGAGATGGCACCGGTAGCCGATCCGCACAGCCGCCTGGCGCTGTTCCTTTCTCCCGATCGGCTGGTCAGCACCGGCGATCGTTTACGGCTGTCGGTCTCCGACGGCTGGGTTATTCCCTCTTAACGGCTCACACTCAAGGATCTCAGCACTATGCGTAGCAAGGTAAACACTCTGGTACTGACCGGCCTGCTCTCTCTGTCTGCCACCGCCGTTGCCGCCGACGGCAGGCTGGTGGTCTACACCTCGCAGGCACCGGAAATCGCGCAGCAGACCATCGATGCGTTTAAGGCCGCCAATCCGGGGATAGAGGTGTCGTGGACGCGCAACGGCACCACCCAGCTGATGAACGTGCTGCGCACCGAGATGATGAGCGGTGATGTGAAGGCTGACGTGCTGCTGGTGGCCGATGCGATTAACCTCGGGGCGCTGAAGAAAGAGGGCCAGCTGATGGCCTACGCCGGTGCGCCGGTCAGCCACATCAGCCCGGACTTTTACGACAAGGACAAAACCTGGTTTGGCACCAAAATTATCGCCACGGTGATCGGCTACAACACGCAGAAGGCCAAACCGGTTAACAGCTGGATGGCGCTGACCGACGCCGACAACCGTGGCCAGGTGGCGGTACCCAGCCCGCTTTACTCCGGTGCCGCGCTGTACCATCTGCACACCGCGATTAACACCCCGTCAATTGGCTGGGCGTTTTACCAGAAGCTGGCGGCCAACGGCATCACCCCGGAAGGCGGTAACGGCCCGGCGCTGAAGGCGGTAGCCAGCGGTATCGCTAAATATGGCGTGATTACCGACGCCGACCTGATCCGCGCGAAGAAGCAGGGCAGCCCGGTCGACCTGGTCTATCCGCAGGAGGGGGCCTCCTTTGTCACCGAGCCGGTGGCGATCCTGAAGGGGGCGCACAACGTGCCGGCGGCGAAGGCCTTTGTCGACTTTATGCTGTCCGAAAAAGGCCAGCAGCTGGTGGCTGAACAGGGGAACCGTCCGATTGATAAACGTGTGGCTGCCCCGGAGGGCTTTGCGCCGGTTGACACCATTAAGCTGCTGACGCTGGATACCGACAAAGCGGTGGCCGACGATAAGCAGGTACGCGAAAAATTCAGCGACATCTTCGGCGGCTGATGATGAGCGTGTTGCCTTCTCTGCTGCGCGGCGCTGCCGCCCGACCAACATCCCGCTGGCCGGGCAGCGAGCGCTGGGTGCTGTGGCTGCTGGCGCTGGCGATCGGCCTGCTCTCCATCGCGCCGCTGGCGCGGCTGATCTGGGCGGCGATCGCCCCCGCCGGCGTGCCGGACAGCGAGCGCCTGCTGCAGCTGCTGGCGACGCCGCGGGTGCTGAGCGCCACCGGTAACACGCTGATTATCGCGCTGGCCTCGACCGGGCTGGCGCTGCTGCTCGGCACCCTGGCCGCCTGGCTGGTGGCGCTGAGCGATATGCGGGCGAAGGCCGCCTGGGTATTCGCCTTTATCCTGCCGCTGATGATCCCACCGCAGGTCACCGCGCTGGCCTGGGTGCAGGCGATGTCGCCGTCCAGCCTGCTGGTGCAGGGGCTGGCGGCGGCAGGCCTGTCGCCCGGTGATGGCGGCAGGCCGCCGCTCTATTCTCTGTCGGGCATTATTGTGCTGCTCGGCCTGCATAACGCGCCGCTGGTGTTTCTGACGGTGCGCGCCGGTCTGCAACGGCTGCCTGCCGATCTGGTCGAGGCGGCACGCATCACCGGTGCCTCGCCGTACCGGGTGCTGCTGGACGTGATCCTGCCGCTGGCCCGCCCGGCGATCTTCGCCGGGGCGGCGCTGTCGTTTGTCTCTGCCGCCGGTAACTTTGGTATCCAGGCGATGCTGGGCATTCCGGCGCGGGTGCCGACGCTGATCACCCTGATCTATCAGCAGCTCAACAACAGCGGCCCCGGCGCGCTGCCGGATATGGCGGTGCTGTCGCTGCTGCTGGCGGCGATTACGCTGATCGGCATGATCGCCAGCAGCCTGCTCGGCGGGCGGCGCGACGTGCGCGTCAACGGCAGCACCCACGGACTGAAGCAGTCGCTGGGGCGCTGGCGCCTGCCGGTGGAGATCGCCGTCTGGCTGATGATGGCGCTGATCCTGCTGCTGCCGCTTTCAGCGCTGCTGACCACCTCGCTGACCCAGGGCTTTGGCCAGGCGCTTGACTGGCAGTCGCTGACGCTGGCCAACTACCGCAACGCGCTGTTCGACTACCCGGCGGTGCGCCATGCGTTTGTGACCAGCCTCGGGCTGACGCTGCTGGCGGCGGCGATCCTGACGCTGATGGCGCTGTTTATGGCCTGTTACCTGAGCTGGCGGCGCACGCGGCTGGTGCGGGTGCTGCATCTCTCCAGCGAACTGGCGTACGCGCTGCCCGGCGTGGTTACCGGCATCGCCGCGCTGCTGTTCTTCCTTAAGCCGATCCCGCTGCTCAACGTCAGCCTGTACGGTACGGTGTGGATTATCCTTGCCGCCTACCTGTCGAACTTTCTCGCGCTGGTGCTGCGGCCGACGCTGGCCGGCTTTGCCCGCGTTGAACGATCGCTGGACGAGGCCGCGCAGCTGGCCGGGGCCGGTTTCCTGCGCCGCATGCGCGATATCCTGCTGCCGCTGGTGGCACCTTCGGTGATTGCCGGCGCGATTCTGGTGTTCCTCACCGCGCTGAATGAAATCCAGGTATCGATCCTGCTGGTGACGTCCGCCACGCAAACCATCGGCCCGACCATCGTCTTCCTCGACGAGGGCGGCTCATCCACGCTGGCGGCAGCGGTCGGCTGCCTGATGATCCTGCTGGTGGTGCTGCTGATGCTGCTGGCATCGCTGCTCGGCCGTAAGCACCGTGGCGTGCTGCCGTGGCAGGTGTGAAGGGGGCAGGCGACGGGGAAATCCGGAGTGTATCCGGATGTGACTTGTCAAAAAAGCGTCATATTGCGGCGTTAACCTGCTGGCGGCAAGGTTAACCGACTGATGATTCTAAGGATAAAAACATGCGCTTTCGTCTCACCCTTATGACCGCCGCGCTGCTGACCGGTCCGCTGGCGCACGCCGCCGCCACCACGCTGCCGCAGGCAGCCGCTATCGCCAGTACCACCACCCCGGCCAGCACCAGCCAGCCCTACGTAGCGCTGGAGAGCGCGGCACGGAACGCGCTGATCGCCAGCATCAAAGGGGACTACGCCAGCGTGATGCGCAGCCAGCTGGAGTCGGCAAAGCAGGGCGGTAAACAGGTGGATAAAGCCTGGCTTAAGGCCAGCGGCTACGATTTCGCTAAAAAGGCCAACCAGCAGGCGGGCATCGCGCTGCTGAGCGGTTTTACCGCGCTGCCGCAGGCGACGCTGAAGCAGAACCTCGACACCGTGGAAAACATTAACCTCAACGCTTCTGACGCCACCCGCCGCCAGGCGCTGGTGGAGGCGGAAGGGCAGAACTACCTCTATTTCCTCGCCGACGCGCTGGGGCCGAAGCTGGGCGAAGCGTTTATTCGCGCCTACGACAAGGGTGAACTGGGCCGCGCCGCCGCGCTGCTGAAGGCCAGCGAGGTCAGCACCGGTGAGGCGAAAAAGCATTTCGACTATAAACGCCCGTTCCTGATCGCCGGCAACACCATTCATCGGGTGCCGGACACGGCGGTGGTGAAAGATGGCCACCCGTACACCGCCGACGGCGGCTCCTTCCCGAGCGGCCACACCAACACCGGCTACACCGACGCGCTGCTGCTGGCGCAGATGATCCCGGAACGCTTCGTGCCGCTGGTCGATCGCGGGGCGCGCTACGGCTACTCGCGCATCGTGCTCGGCGTTCACTATCCGCTGGACGTGATGGGATCCCGCATGGTGGCGCAGCGCAACGTGGCGCATTACCTTAACGATCCGTCGTACCGCAAGCTGTTCGATGAGGCGAAGCAGCAGCTGCGTGCGGCGCTGGAGAAAGAGTGCGGTTCATCGCTGGCGGCCTGCGCGAGGGTGGCGGCGAAAGACGATCCGTTCGCGGCCCCGGCCATGCGCACTTTCTACCGCTTCACCATGACTTACAACCTGCCGCGCGCCAGCGTGAAAGCCGCGCCGGTGGTGGTGCCGGAAGGGGCAGAAGTGCTGCTGGAAGCGGCGCTGCCAGCACTCAGCGCCGCACAGCGTCGTCAGCTGATGGTGCGCACCGCGCTGGAAGCCGGTTACCCGCTCTCTGGCGACGCACAGCAGAGCTTCTGGCAGCGCCTGAACCTGCATGACGCGGCCGTAGCCGGGCGTTAACATTCTGGCGTACAGGCAGCGACGCTTTCGTTAACGAGAATGTCTGGCGAAAAAAACCGGTCCCTGAGACCGGTTTTTTGTTGCCGCCTGAAAGGATTAACCGGCTCAGGATATGAACGTGCTAGATTGATGATCCTTCAAGGCTCTTTTAAGGAACAATCATGCCCCATACTGCTTACGCCAGCCGTACCATTGCCGCCGCGCCCGCCGTAATCTGGTCGCTGCTGGCCGATTTTAACGGCCTGCCGGCGATCCACCCGGCCATCTCCCACAGTGAACTGGAAAACGGTGCCAGCCACACCGAGCCGGGCGTGGTGCGTCGGCTGACGGTACCGGACGGCATCGTGCGGGAAAAGCTGCTGAAACTGGACACCGACGCCTTTGAGCTGCATTACGCGATTGTTGAAGGGCCAATGCCGGTTAAGGATTATGTGGCGGTGATTAAGCTCACCCCGCAGGGCAGCAATCAGACGCTGGCCGAATGGTGGGCTGACTTTACCGTCACCGGTGACGCTGACCCTGACGCGGTCGCGCGGGGAGTCAGCGAAGACGTATTTGCCACCTGCCTGCTGCACGTTGAACGTGCGCTGGCCGTATAAAGGAGGCGGTGATGTCCGGTGAATCGATAGTGATTGAGTCTTACCAGGCGCAGCATCAGGAGGCGGTGATCGCGCTGATCCTTGGCATCCAGAACCAGGAGTTCGGCATTGATATCACCGCCGATCAGCAGCCGGATCTGCGTGACGTGCAGCATTTTTACCAGCAGGGTAACGGCGGCTTCTGGATAGCGCGCAGCGGTGACGTCATTGTTGGCTGCATCGGCCTGAAGGACATTGGCGATCGCCAGGCGGCGCTGCGCAAAATGTTTGTCGCCGCAGAGTACCGCGGCCGTCAGTTCGGCACCGGTGCCGCGCTGCTGAACACGCTGCTGGAGCATGCCCGGGCACGCCGGCTACAGGATGTTTACCTGGGCACCACGGCGAAATTCCTTGCTGCGCACCGCTTTTATGAGAAGAACGGTTTTGACGAGATTGCGGTCAGCGCACTGCCGGAGAGCTTTCCGGTAATGAAGGTGGACAGCAAATTTTACCGGCTATCGTTCTGAGTTTCACGCCTGGTGCGGACTTACGTTCGCGCTGCTTTTGGTACCCCTGCCTTTCGGCAGGGTGACTGTCACCCGACGAAATTTCTTCCGCGATATTGTTTTCATTTTCACCTGCACGTAGCATGCCGGGGCACGATTTTTCTGAGAATAATAATCATTGTCCTTGTGGGGTAGCTATGACGATCTGGGGTAAAGCGTTAATTCTGGTGGCGGGGCTGTGCGCCTCTGCTTCACTGCTGGCGGCACCGTTTACGGTGGAAGACGTCAGCGGGCGTAAGGTTGAAATCAAATCCGAAGTGAAGCGGGTGATCCTCGGCGAAGGGCGGCAGATCTATCTGCTGGCCGCTTTTGATACCGACGCGCCGTTCCAGCGCGTGGTCGGCTGGCGCGACGATCTGCCGAAGGCGGATTTCGACAGCTATGAGATCTACGCTAAAAAGTATCCGCAGATTAAAAAGCTGCCGACCTTCGGCGGTGCCAAAGACGGCACCTTTAACGTGGAACAGGCGCTGACCCTGAAGCCGGACCTGGTGTTGATGAACCTGGAGTCCAAAGCGGCCACCGACGAGTCTAAGCTGACCGAGAAGCTCGACAAGCTCGGCATTCCGGTGGTGTTTATCGACTTCCGCGAAAAGCCGTTTGAGAACGCGGAGAAAAGCATCCGCATTATGGGCCAGCTGGTGGGCAAACCGCAGCGGGCGGAAGAGATTATCGCCTTCCGCAAAAAGCAGATCGACATCGTCACCGACCGCCTGAAGGATTTCCACGGCAAGCGTCCGAAGGTGATGCTCGATCGCGCCGGTGGCTACACCGAAGAGTGCTGCATGTCGTTTGGCGACGAAAACTTTGGCCGCATGGTGGAAGTAGCCGGCGGCATCAACATCGCAAAGGGTCTGATCCCCGGCACCTTTGGCACCCTGAACCCGGAGCAGATTATCGCCGCCCGTCCTGACGTGGCGATCGTCACCGGCGCTAACTGGAAGAACTACAACACCGCCGGCGGCTGGGTGGGCGTAGGGCCAGGTGCCGATCTGACCGTTGCCACCCAGCGTCTGACCGCGCTGATGGCCCGTCCGGCCTTCAGCACGCTGCCGGTTGCCACTAACGGCAACGCGCACGCCATCTGGCACCAGTTCTACGACAGCCCGTACCAGTTTGTCGCTATCCAGGCGATCGCCAAATGGCTGCACCCGGAGCTGTTTAAGGATATCGATCCGGACGCCACCTTCCGCGAGTTCCACGAGAAGTTCCTGCCGATCGCTTATCAGCCGGGATACTGGGTGACGCTGAAGCCAACAAAGTAAGCGTATAAGGGGAGCCCTGTGCATTTTCTGCAGCAGCGCTCTCCGTTTTCAGCCATAAAAAAACGCCTGATGCAGCACATCAGGCGTTTTTTTCAGCGATCGGGCGGGAGATTACGCCTGGTGGCTGTGGGTATTGGCGCTCAGATCTTTCAGATCTTTGTCGACAAAGAACAGCGCCTGGCCACTGTTACCGACCAGCGCCAGCTTATCCAGCACCGATTTAAACAGCTTCTCTTCTTCATGCTGTTCGGCAACATACCACTGCAGGAAGTTGAAGGTGGAGTAGTCCTGGGTGGTAATGGCAGCATGAGCCAGTTCGTTAATTTTTCCGGTGATCAGCTGTTCGTGCTGATAGGCCAGGTCCAGTACTTCGTGCAGCGAGTTGAAGGTCACCGGTGGGGCGTCGATGGTGCCCAGTACCGGCATTGCGCCAGTGTCGCTCAGGTAGCCGAACAGACGCTGCATATGCTGCATCTCTTCACGGGAGTGTTCACGCATAAAGGCGGCGGCACCGTCAAAGCCTTTATCGGTGCACCAGGCGCTCATCTGCAGGTAGAGGTTGGCAGAGTAGAATTCGAGGTTCAGCTGGTCGTTCAGTTTTGCGGTCATTTCATTGGTCAGCATAATGACTCCTTAATTTATTTTTGGCTGTTGGTCACAGGTGATTTCTGCGCATTATGCACGCATCTTTTTAAAATAAAAACCCTGTAAGTATAGCAAAGGCTATTTTTCTTTAACTAATTTTCAATTAACTGATTTTGTTAGGTTAATTTTTATTTAAATATAAATCTTTCTGTTTTTTAAATAGGTTTGATAATTATTCTTATTACGAATTGGTTATCTCTTTTTCGACTAAATCCGGCATTAATTGCCGATAGGATAATGTTTAGTTATGACTGATTATAGCAGAAGGGGGCTAAGGGCTAAGGGCATAGTCGCTTTGAAGACAGGGACGGGCTTATCGGGGAGTGGCTTTGGGCCGGGTCGCTTCAGGTGCCGGTGCCTGGCTAATCGGGGTTTATCCGGAACGCGGACACGCCAATAACGTCCCTGGGCTCTGCCGGGCACGTCCGTGTGCCCGAAGGTCCGCTTATCCGGATAAACCCCGATTGCCTGCTATTTTTTTGCGTCGCTGTTTTAAGACCAAATCAGACCAAACCAGACCAGACAGTAACCACTTTTCAGACTTCAGTACCCAGGCGAAAAGCGATGTCCTTAACAGCTACGCAATTGCTGGCAGGGAGGCCGTTGGCGGGCAGGTTAGCCGGGCGTACGGCGCAAGGATGCGCCGTCCGAGCCTCCATGGATGGATTATTTTTTAAAGCCCGGATTTTGGGGCTTTAAAAAATTAACGGCGTCCCGGCGTTCTGTCGCCAACGGCCGAACCCGGCACCAATTCAAAAAGCGATGCCCTTAAAGCAGCAACGCAGGTGCCAGAACGGGAGGCCGTCAGAAGTCCATCTTCACCGTAAACTGTACCTCACGCGGGTCGCCAATCTGGTTAGAGAGGTTATTGGTGGCGATCGATGAGGTGTAGTAGGTCTTGTCGAACAGATTCTTCACGTTCACCTGCAGCGTCACCGGATACTGCGTCTTGATCTTGTAAGCGGCGAAGGCATCCGCTACCGCGTAACCCTGCAACGAATAGTCCTCGCCGTTGTTGCCGGAGCGACGGCTCACCGCATGGCCGCCACCACCGACGGTCAGCGTATTGCCGTCCCAGACGTTGTTGAAGTCATAGGTCATGAACAGTGAACCGGTGTGGCGCGGCACGTTGGGCAGCATCTTGCCCTGGTAATCCGGGTCTTCCATCACTTTGGCATCGGTATAGCCGTAGCTGGCGATCAGATTGACGTTATCGGTCAGCCGCCCGGCGAGATCAACTTCCACGCCGCGGGAACGCACCTTACCGGCGGTTTTTGCCACCGTTTCGCCGTTTACCGTGTCGTTATACAACACGTGGTTTTTATCGATGTTGAACAGCGTGATATTGCCGGTCACGCCATCAAACAGATCGAACTTGGCACCGGCCTCATAGGCGGTAGCGGTCTCCGGCGGTAGCTCGCCGATGTAGCTGGCAATCGAATACTGCGGCATAAACGAGCGCGAGACGTTGGCAAACAGCGATACGTTTGGCGTCGCTTTATACACCAGCCCCAGCTTTGGCACCCACTGGCTGTCGCTGCTGTCGGTATTGGTATTGAACGGGCGGCCCTTGCCGGCGAACTCGGTAAAGTACTGGTAGCGCATCGCCGCCACCGCAATCCACTGATCGGTCAGGTACAGCGCGTCCTGCACGTAGCCGGAGTAGCTCACCTGGCGGATGCGCTGATCGCTGTCGGCGGCGGAGACGCTGGTGCATTTGCCGGTGGAGCCGTAAGACGGGTGGTAGATATTGAAATCTTTCACGTTCTTACAGCGGATCATATCGGTGCGCAGCAGGTCGTAGTACTCGTAGGCCACTCCGGTGAGGATCTCGTTATACAGCCCGCCGATCACCACGTTGCCCTGCAGATCGAAGCGTGCGGCGTGCTGCTGCTGGGTGGAGCTTTGCGTGGCATCCACGCGGCGGGTCAGGTTGCCGGTGGCGGCGTCATAGGCCATTACCCGCGCCTGATTATCGCCGTACTTATCCTGGCTGAAGCTGTAGTCAAACTTCGCCGTCCACTGGTTGTTGAGGCGGTATTCGCCGTTCAGCTGGGCCAGGTGCGATTCGCCGGTGGTGATGTTGTATGCCTCATCAAAGCGCGTTTCGCGGCTGACGTTGACCGCGTGACCGGTGTTCAGATCGAAGATGGTGCCGCGATCGAACGGCGTGCTGTAGTTGCGGTGCGAGTAAGCAACGTTGATGGTGGCGTCATCGCCAAACCAGGTCAGCGACGGCGCGAAGAAGCTGCTGCGCTCCTTGCCGAAGTTGCGCCAGTAGTCCTCATCCTGCACCGAGCCGATCAGCCGGTAGGCCAGGCTGGTGCCGGCGATCGGGCCGGTGACGTCCAGCGCGCCGTTGCCGCCGCCAAAGCTGGTCGAGGTGCCCTGGATCGAACCGCTGAAAGTCTGCTGCGGGCGTTTGGTGATCACGTTGATCAGCCCGCCGGGGTCGAGAATACCGTACAGCGTTGAGGCCGGTCCTTTCAGGACTTCCACACGCTCTACCGAGGCGTTAAAGCTGCGCGGCAGCACGGTTTTCAGGCCGTTGGTCAGCACCGAACCGTCGCGGTTGCTGCCGAAACCACGGCGTACAAAGGCGTCCTGGGTGCCGCCCAGCGTGTTGGTCTGTACCACGTTGCTGACGTTGTTTAACACCTCGTCAAGCGTAGTGGCGTGCTGGTCGGCAATCACCCGGTCGCTGACGGTATTGACCACCTGCGGCACGTCGAGCAGCGGCATCGTGGTCAGCGTGGCTGTGCTGGTATTCAGCGGCTGATAGCCACTGGTCATCGTGCGGCTGGCGTCAGCGGTTTTGGCTGTTACGGTGATGCTGCCGGTTTCACTGCTGCTGTTGCTGTTGCTGTTGCCGGCTTTGTTGGCGTTGCCGGTATCGCTGTCGCTGGTCTTGCCGCCGCCGGTTTTGCTGGTGTCACCGGTATTGCTGGCGTTGCTGGTAGTGTTGATGCTTGTGCTGGCATTACTGGCATTACTGGCATTGAGGATGGCCGCCGCATCCGCAGTCTGTGCTGCACCTGCAGCCGGCACGCTTAGTGCGCCAATAAACAGCGCTGAAAACAGCGCACGCCCTTTTTTCCCCGAAATAGCAGATGTTAACTCTGTCATTATTTTGATTCCCGCAAACTGTCCGATCCTGCCCGCAGAGGCAGAGCTAAAGTCATCATTGCCCGGTTAGCGGCGTGGCCGCTGCTCTGTCCGTTAACGCGACGGGTGCCGCCAGACATGTAATTGAGAATCATTCAAACATGTAGCTATGTAGTAGTAAACGTAAAATACGCAAAAATTTTAGCGGTTGACTACGTCGCAAAATAGCCCGGATTTGAAATTAATGTTTTGTATTTAAGATTATGATTTTTATATATTTAATATGATTAAGTCCTTTGCTTTTTTAGGGTTTTTTGCATCGAAATAATCGCGATGTAGTAAAACAATACGCCGCTTGACTACTACATGTTAACTCCGCATGATCGTGAAGACGAATGAGAGTTATTTTTATTTAATGTGCGGGCGGTCAGGCTGAGTTAATGGCCGAAGCCGGTGCAGGAGCGGGTCATGTTACAACGGCAGGAAAACGGAGCAGGTCACGCGGCGCTGCCGTCAGAGCAGGGGATCGTTGTCGATCGCCTGTCCGTCGGCTATGGCCGCCAGGTGGTGGTGGATGGCGTCAGCCTGACCATTCCGCAGGGGAAAATGACCGTGCTGGCCGGGGCCAACGGCTGTGGCAAGTCCACCCTGCTGAGCACCATCGCGCGCATGCTGCTGCCGCTGGGCGGCAGCGTGCGGCTGGACGGTAAAGCCATTCATCAGCAGCCGACCCGTGAGATCGCCCGCCGGCTCGGCATGCTGCCGCAGACGCCGCTGCTGCCGGACGGGCTGACGGTGTTTGAGCTGGTCTCCCGTGGGCGCTATCCGTGGCAGGGCTTTATGCGCCAGTGGTCGGACGCCGACCAGCAGGCGGTGGCCGAAGCGCTGCGCCTGACCGACACCGACGCGCTGGCGCACCTGCCGGTCGAGAGTCTCTCCGGCGGGCAGCGCCAGCGCTGCTGGATTGCCATGGCGCTGGCGCAGCAGACCGATACCATCCTGCTTGATGAACCGACCACGTACCTCGATCTGCGCTATCAGGTGGAGATCCTCGAACTGTTGCAGACGCTGACCCGTGAGCATGGCCGCACGGTGGTGGTGGTGCTGCACGATATGAACTTTGCGGTTAACTATGCCGATCGGCTGGTGTTTCTGAAAGCCGGGCGGCTGCATGCCGTGGTGGCCGAAGGTGAGACCTGCAGTGCCGAACTGATTGAGGCGGTGTTTGACGTGCAGGTGCAGACGGCGATTAACCCGCTGACGCAGAAACCGTTCTTTATTCCGTTCCCGCAGCGCCAGGGTAGCGCCGGATGAACCCGCTGCAGACGGCGCAGCTGCGCCGCCGGGCGCGCGCGGCGCTGAGCACCCTGAGCCTGCTCGGCCTGCTGCTGCTGGCAGTGGTTTTCCATCTCGGTATCGGTGCCCGCAGCATCGGCCCCGCGACGGTGCTGCAGGCGCTGTTCGACTATCAGCCGCGTAACTTTGATCATCGGGTCATCGTCGATCTGCGCCTGCTGCGGCTGGTGGCCGCGCTGTTGACCGGCGCGGCGCTCGGCGTGGCCGGCGTGCTGCTGCAGGCGGTGGTGCGCAATCCGCTGGGTGAACCGCACCTGCTGGGGCTGAACGCCGGGGCGGCGCTGGCGGTGGTGCTGAGCAGCGCGCTCGGTCTCAGCGGCAGCGGGCTGTTCGGCCTGCGGCCGCTGGTGGCCGCCGCCGGGGGCGGTGCGCTGTTTGCGCTGGTGATGCTGCTGGCCTCCGCCGGGCGCAGCGGGCTGACGCCGCTCAAGGTCACGCTGTGCGGGGTGGCGCTGTCGGCCTTTGCCTCGGCGATCGCCGCGGCGGTGCTGATCCTCGATGAGCAGACGCTGCTGGCGATGCGCACCTGGCTGGCTGGCGACCTCGCCGGCCAGCGCTGGCCCGCCGCCGCTGCGGCCGCTATCCCTGCGCTGACCGGCGTGCTGCTGGCGCTGGCGATCGCCCCGCGGCTGAATATGCTGGCACTGGGCGATCGCGCCGCCAGTGGCCTGGGGGTGCCGGTGGCGCGCACCCGTTTTATCGCGCTGCTGGCCGCCGCGCTGCTGTGCGGTGCCGCAGTATCGCTGGCCGGGCCGGTGGGCTTTATCGGCCTGGTGGTGCCGCAGCTGGTGCGGCGTGCGGTGGGCAACGATCTGCGCGTGGTGCTGCCCCTCTCGGCGCTGGCCGGGGCGCTGCTGCTGCTGCTGGCGGATATCGCCGCACGCACGCTGCTGGCCCCGCAGGAGCTGGCCACCGGGATTATGACCGCGCTGGTGGGCGCGCCGGTGTTTATCCTGATCGCCGCAAGGACTTTTAAATGATCGCCTCTGAACGTCGGGCCGGGTTCCATCACCTGCGGCTGGGCCGCTACAGCCTGCTGCTGCGCCCGCGTCTGCTGCTGGCGGGCGCAGGGCTGGCCGGGCTGGCGCTGATGCTGCTGGCGGCCAGCCTGACCCAGGGATCGCTGCCGGTGCCCGCCTCCGCCATCGGCCGGGCGCTGTTTTATCCGCAGTCGCTGGCCGCAGAGCAGCACTATATTGTGTGGGACATCCGCCTGCCGCGCCTGCTGATGGCGCTGCTGTGTGGCGCGATGCTGGGCATGGCCGGGGCGGCGATGCAGTCGATCGCCCGTAACGGGCTGGCCGACCCGGGACTGATCGGCGTTAAGGAGGGCACCAGCGCGGTGGTGCTGACGCTGGTGCTGCTGTTTCCGGCCGCCAGCCTGCTGTGGCGGCCGCTGGCGGGGATGGCCGGCGGGCTGCTGGTGGCGCTGCTGGTGGTGGCGCTGGCGCGGGATATCTCGCGGCCGCGCTTTATCCTGATCGGCATTGGCGTCTCGTGGCTGTTTGCCGCCGCCACCGGGGTGTTTATCACCACCGCCGACGTGCGTGACGTGCAGACCGCGCTGATGTGGCTGGCGGGCAGCCTGCACGCGGCCACCTGGCCACTGCTGGGGCTGGCCGCCGGCTGGGCGCTGCCGGCGGCGGCGATCCTGTTTTTCACCGCCCGCGCGGCCGATGTGGCGCTGCTCGGCGATAGTGCGGCCAGCGGGCTGGGCGTGCGGCTGCGCCGGCTGGCGTGGGTGCGCTTTACTGCCCCGGTGCTGCTCACTGCCGCCAGCGTCTCCTGCGTCGGCAGCCTGGGTTTTGTCGGGCTGATCGCCCCGCATATCGCCCGTCTGCTGCTGCGCGGTGGCCAGGTGGCGCTGCTGTGCGGCAGCGCGCTGATCGGGGCGCTGCTGGTGCTGCTGGCCGACAGCGTCGGGCGGCTGGCGTTTGCGCCGTTACAAATCCCGGCCGGTATTGTGATGGCGCTGATCGGCGCGCCCTTTTTCCTGCTGCTGCTCTGGCGTCGCCGTGACGCACTCTGATGTGATAAGGAACCCTATGCGAACTCTGTTAACCGCGCTGCTGCTGAGCGGCGCTGCCACGATCGCCACGGCGGCAGTTGCTGCGCAGGCCACAGCACCCGGTGTGGATGCCTCTGCGGCTGCGAACGTGCCAGCGGCCAACGCGCCAGCCTCTGCTGCGGGCGAATCAGCGGGCAAAACACCAGCTCAGGCCGCTTCTGCCCCCGCTACCGATGCCGGCGCGGCGCGGGCTGACCGCGCCCCGGGCCAGGCCACCCGCGCCTTTACCGACGATCTGGGCCGCACGGTGCAGGTGCCGCTGCATCCGCTGCGCATCGTGTCGCTGCACGATCTGGATATCACCATTCCGCTGATTGAGCTGGGGGTGATGCCGGTGGCCAGCCACGGCCGCACCCGTCCGGACGGCAGCCATTTTTTGCGCTCCAGCGGATTACTGACCGGCGTTGATTTTGATAACTCGTCGATCCGCTTTATCGGCACCGCCGATATCGATATTGAGGCGGTGGCGGCGGCCAGACCCGACCTGATCATCACCGAACCGGGGCGCAACACGCCGATCGAACAGCTGGAGAAGATCGCACCGACGGTCAGCATCGATCACCTGCTCGGCGGTGCGCCGCGCATCTACGCGAAGCTGGCGGAACTGACCGACACCCGGGCGCGGCTGGCGATCCTTGAACGCCGCTATCAGGAGCAGATTAAGCAGCTGCGCCACGTGGTGGACACGCAAAAGATGACCGTGTCGGTGATCCAGGCCAACAATGGCAAGATTACCGTGCACCACAGCTACCATTCGCTGGGGCGGGTGCTGCGCGACGCCGGCTTCCGCTTCCCGCCGCTGGTTGATGCGATCCCCGACGGCGGCCGCATCGACGTCAGCGCCGAGCAGCTGCCGGAGCTGGACGCCGACTACGTGTTTGACACCTGGCGGGCGGATACCGGCGGTAAGCCGGCGGACGAAATTGCCGATATGAACCGGGTGATGCCGGGCTTCTGCGAGTTCCTGCAGGCCTGCCGCCAGGGGCATTACGTCCTGCTGTCGCGCGATGAAGTGATTTCCAACTCGTTTGCCGCGCTGGGGCTGCTGGTGGCCCAGGTGCAGTCCCATCTGTCCGGCCGCACGCTGCCGGAAAGGCAGGGGGAACCATGAGCCTGCCGCACGCCTCACGCCGCCGCGTCGATCTGTTTGGCGAACGCTTTCGCGCCCGCGCGCACCTGCTGACGCCGCGCCTGTACGCGGTGGTCAGCTACATCAATGAGCATCGTGAGGTGGTGCTGGAGCACACCGCGATGGAGATTGCGGCGGCCACCCGGTGTTCGGACGCCACGGTGATCCGCGCCATTCAGACGCTCGGCTTTGCCGGACTGCGTGACCTGAAACAGACCATCGAGCGCTGGCTGGGCCCGGCGGTCAACTCGGCGGAAAAGATGGATACCACCCTCGGCGCGCTGGCCAGCGACGTTAATGCCAGCATTGAGTTCGTAGTGGAAGGGCACCTGCGCGCCTGCGAAGCGCTAAGCGAACCGCGCAACCGCGCGGCGATGGCACAGGCGGTGGCGCTGCTGGCCGAGGCGCGCCAGGTGGCGGTGTTTGGCATCGGGGCTTCCGGCGTCCTCGCGGACTATACGGCGCGGCTGTTTACCCGCATCGGCACGCCGGCCTTTTCACTTAACCGCACCGGTATTCTGCTGGCCGAGCAGCTGCTCTACCTGCAACGCGGTGACGTGCTGATCATGATGGGGCAGAAATCGGCGCACCGCGAAGGGCTGACCACCCTGGCCGAAGCGCGACGGCTGGGCATTCCGGCGATCCTGCTGACCAACGCCCCGGACTCGCGCTTCAGCCGCGAGGCGCACACGGTGATCGCCGTGCCGCGCGGCGGTGAAAACGGCAAGGTGCCGCTGCACGGCACGGTGCTGCTGTGCCTGGAGATGCTGGTGATGTCGGTGGCCTCCGGCGCACCGCAGAAAACCATGAAGTCGATGAAGCGCATCCAGGATCTGCACCGCTCAATTGGGAAATCGGCGGGGAAAAAGGGGTGAGATGTCGCGCGGGTTGAATATACGCATGATTGGCATAACGGTCTGTTTCTCTGGCTGGCAAGCTGTTTGGTGCTCACGATGAGGGACAAGCTCATCTAATCATTCGGAATTTACTGGTCAAAGAAAAGGTAATCATGGCCAGAGCCATCAGTCATTTGCCCACCTTTAAAGAGCTGATGCTGCCCGACCTCAGGGAACTTATCAGTGAAAATCGACGGGATCCCCTACCTGAAATCCAGGCCGCTAATAGTGTCGAAGGGGCCGTCGCATTACTCGAGTTTCACATGGGTTTTGTTGATCCCAGCATGCAGGTTGTCTCTAAAAGCACGCCAATTGGCAGCATGAATATTGCCAGAAGCAACCTGAGGCATATCGTGGAAAAGAGGCTGGATGCCCGTGAGCGTTCTGTTTTGCTCGCCCTGGATACGTTAGAGCATCCCTTTGATATTTGGAAAACTTTTTATGATGATGAGATGGCAAGGTACATGTTCATCGGAACATATCGGCAGAAACAGCAAATGCTCGCCGTCGTTGCTTCCTGGGAGGGGAAAGTGTTGTGGAATTTCCTTCACACCAGCGCTAAAAGCCTGAACAAGCACCGACAGGGGCAGCTGCTGTATAAAAGGCATTAAAAAACCGCCCTGTTCAGAAGGCGGTTTTTTTAATGCCTGTATGTTTTACACCACCAGGCTATGGTGTTGAGGTTTCACCCTGACACAGAATTTAGGGATACTGTGGGGTTCTTCCACTAACTATTGCATCCTAATGCAGTTAGCTTCTCGCTCACTCCTCATCCTACTGGAATGCGTTCCAGTGTCAATTCGTGGCTGGAGCAGATGGCAGAGCGTGCGGCTGGTGCAGCAGCATCTGGCTGAAGTGATATGTTCTACACAAAAAATATTAAAGTAATGCAGAGTTTTTCATTTTCATTCAATTGACCTTCAACAAGGATCGTTCTCGAATTAAAGTTTTTATTGAATTAATTGTGTTAATTCTACAGCGCTGCGAGTTAAAAATAGTCGAATTTATGACAATGGCACCTTCATAGCCAATTGCTCATCAATTTTCAGCTCATCAATTAATAACTCTAGCTGTTGTCGATGATTTAGTTGTTGACGAATTTCAGCCCCATCGTTTCTGCGAGTTATCTTTTCTCCTTTAACTAAACCTACGATTGAATCTTTACGTGCGACTCTGATTATTGTTGCTGAATTGAAACGACTTGTGTCCCGACTTTTTTTATGATGATAGATAAACTCACGGGAAGATGCATTTATATTTAGCAGGCGACAATCAACGTATGGCCTTCCAAGTGGCTTCCAGTTAACACACCAAAAATCATTTTTATAGTGCACTCGTGTTTTCCAAACGGGATGATCATTAGTATAATCGAGTAATGGCAACGGATTAGCATGCAGCATCGTTGGGTCGATAATAAATTTAGCATTCCCAAAGTTAACCATAATGGAGCCGTGGCCAGGAGTTATACTATTCTCATTTCCTGATGAGAGCATTGTCGATAAGACATAGTTGGCCGGAAATCTTAATTTATCAAGTAGTGACTTCAAAGCTCCCTGACTAGCCCAGCAAGTTCCACCAATACCGTACTTAAGCCAGCTATTGAAGAAGTCTTCAGATAACAAACCGGGGAGTTCATTATTCGAGTTCTCTACCATCATTATTCTTTTCAGGATGTTATCAAAAGGAATTTTTTCACACCATGCCTGATAAAGCATGGTTAGTCCTTGTAAGTTGGGTTCAAGAGTACGAGGAAGACCAAGTCTTTCAAGTACCCTATCACAGCAATGTTCAGTTAGTGTTGATTTTACTGAGTCCATCTTTATTTCCTTTTAGTTGCATTCTGCTATTAACTGGTTATATTCTAACTGCCTTTCTATTTAACAATAATATATACGCTGATGTGCTTATTAATAATGATCCTGTGCATAAAAAAGAAGATTGAATGTTGAGTAAACTTGCTATTCTACCCCAGGTAATACTTCCTAGTGTTAAAGCTCCATAAAAAAACATGCTATAAATAGATAATGCCCGAGACCTTATCTCTTTATTAAAACAAGATTGTGCAATAGAGTTTGATGTTGAAACGATACCTGCCCATACAAAGCCGGCAATAAATACAGTGGGGATAATGAACATCAAAGGAGGTTTGAAGGATAGTACAATAAAGCACCAGCCTAAGGTTAATGAGAATAATGTAAGTATGTTATGTCTTAACAGTCTCGACCTGATTGAAGGCATAAAGAACGCTGAAATTACAGCGCCTGATCCGAAGTTACACATAAGGTATCCTAAAAAAACGCTTCCTCTAGACAAAGTGTTTGTGACATAAATTGGTAAAAGAGATTGGAATGCAGAAATAGGGAAGAAAAGAAATATGATGATGATGGTTAGGTGACGGAATGATTTGTTTTTATAACATTCACTGATGCCTTGTGTCAATGAGTCAATTATTTGCATGTTGTATGCTTTAGTCTTATGGGTTTTTATTTTTTTCATATTGTAATATATGAATATAAGGGATAGTAAACAAGCTGCGTTAGCTAAGTAAAGGACCCCTGGTTGAGATAGTAATAATATTAATGTTCCGATAAGAGGTCCAATTATGGATGCTAAGTTGTAACTTAATCCGTTTAAAGTAGCGGAACTTTCAATTTCATCAGAGTTGACCAAAGTAGACATCGAGGCTTGCCATGATGACGTTTTTAGTGCAGTTCCGGATGCAATCAAAAAGGTAAAAATCAATATATAATTAACTTGTGGAGAGTAAAACATTGTTACTAACCCCAGTATTAAAACAAGAATGAAAATGGATATGTTTATCATATAAAGGTATCGAAAATGGTTCATTCTGTCAGATATTACACCTCCAATCATTGAAAAAATAAAAATGGGGATTTGGGTCATTGTTTGTGACATGACTGAGATAGATGGATCTTTAGTTTGAGAAGCAATTAGCCAACCGCTTGCGAATATTTGTATCCATGCACCTATATTTGCAATGAAATTTGCAATGCAAAGATTTCTGTAGTCAGGATATCTAAAAGGTGAAAATAATGGTACTTTCTTTTTAGTTATCATTTTTTTACCCTTTATGATGGAATGACTGTTATTGCTTCAAATTTAAATGTGAAAAATTCATAAGCATCCATCACCCTTTCAACAGAATTGCATTTAACAAAGAAAATCGCAGCATAATCGATATTTGTAGTTGTTGCATTTATGACCTCTCCTTCTTTAACCTTCCAGGATTCTTCAATATCATCTTCTGTTTTAGGTGAGTTTGTACATTTAACCAATCCGTTCCTTTTAGGGTAAACGACAAAAAAAGCAGGCTTTGGAGTAATCGAGGTTATCAATTTACCTTTGTCAATTTTCATTTTGCATTGTAAAAGCAATTCCAAATCATACATGTTTACACCTTCCCAGCTATAATATGCTGGAACTGTCATTAATCCCGGCGATCTTGCAGCGACCTCCAGAAATATCAGCTCATCATCAATAGAATGAAAAATTTCCATGTGAAAACAGCCATGTTTAACTTGAAACTTCGCGATGCATTTTTTTCCAAAATTGCTAATTCGAGTATGCATTTCATCTTTACGATCTAACATAATGGAAGATAATGTTTCTCCATTCTGTAGTTCCATCATCGGGCAGCTATATCGGCTTACATTATGATAAATTATTTCATGGTTTTGTATGACAACATCGAATTGATATAACTTTCCATCAATGAACTCTTCTGCATGATACTTACACTTGTCATTAAATGTAATATCTTTGAACCTTAAGAAATCAACCTCCGACTTTATAACATGAATTCCACGACTCCCTACGGAGGATTTTGGTTTTATGATAAATACATTACCTAAATGACTTTTTAATTCATCAAAGATAATATTTTCAATGTTTATATCGAAATCTAAGTATTTAGGGGTTTTTATTTCAGTGTTTGAGAGTGTTTTTTTCATTTTTACTTTATCTAGAAATATACTGGTTTTCCCGTACATATGATCATAAATACCAAAGTGTAATCTTATTTTTTCTGCCACTCTGAGATTGCTTTCCTGGTTGCAAAAAATTTTAACATCATCTTTAAATGTTATAATGTTTTTTAAAATTGAAATGCACTCTTCAAAGTTTAGTTTTTTTGTTTTTAGATCATGGTCTAATTTTTCACTTACATAAAAAACTTGGTCTCCAGTCATTGTTTTTATTATTTGAGTATCACCCTCAGAAAGTAAAAAAACTTTTTCGAATTTATTCAATAGTTCTTCTGAGAAAAATTTTATGTTCTTAATGCCTAAAAATATAATTTTCATTATTCTGTTTCTCCAAGTGATTGAATAAGATTTTCCGCCAAAGATTTTGCACATTCACGAAGTAATTCTATAGAGTTAGGAATGATTATTGAATTGTAAGTAGGGTAACCAATCGAATAAAAACCTCTATAGGGCATTCCTTTTTTATTCAATACCCTCATGTTTTTGCAATCTACGTCCATACCTCTCATCTTGTTGAGTTTTAAATTCCCAGAGCTAATTTCATCTGTAAAAATTTCATTGAGACCATATGGCCTTAAACCAGATGCATTTATGACATAATCAAAATATAGTAATGAATCACATTTTTTTACCTTGAATTTATTTTTTTGATGTATGATAGAGTATGACCCCCACGTTAATTCAACTCTTCCAGTATTGACTATTTTAAGAAATCGTTTAGCACTTGGTTGTATTATAGTGTTTCTTAAATAATGAAATGTGTTGTAATGCTTTTCGTAAAACAGAATCTTTTCACAAGAGTTAAGACCTTGCCAGGATTTATTAATGCAGGGAGTCAATTGTGCCATTATCCTTTGCCATTCAGGGTATTTTTCTGTTTCTAATTTATTTATATCATCAATCATAATTTCCAAAGAGTTGAATGGAGTTACTACGGGAGGTTTTTTTTTGATTTTTTTTGTGAGTGCTAGTTGTATGATTTTAGTTAGCTCTGCGAAAGGTAAAATACTAGTGTTATAACTATCCACTGTCTTTGCTGAGTTTTCATGATACATGCTTTTAACCCCTGGCAATATTCCTCCTCTGGAAAGGAGAGTGTAGTTTCCTCTGACATTGAAATACTCAAGCATTATGCATGCATCTATTGCACTTTGCCCTGATCCTAATATACATATTTTTTTATTTTTACTGATTTTTGAGATTTCCTTCTCGTTAAATATAGTCATGAACTCATCGTTAATGAGATGAACTGGGTTGTTAACTTGTGCGCCAGTGGCTAGTATACAATAATCAAAATCTTTTCTCTGGCTATGTGTTATTATTTTGTATTTTTCTGATATGATTATTTTTATCACCTCTTCATTATGTATTCTGATTTTTTTCTTGTTTTCTCTCATTATTTTAATGCAATCATTTAGTTTTTCTTCCAGATAATCTCCATAAATACGTCTAGGTACACCATGCTGGGAGTGTATACCCCTACCCTGCAGCCAGTTAATGAAATCATTTTTGTCTTCATAGTTAACACTCATTGTTTCAGGTGCGGTATTAATAATTAAATTTCTAATTTTCGTGTCATATGCCATTCCCCTACCTAAGTACGATTTCTTTTCAAATATGTGAATTTCAATATTTCTAGTAATATTTTTTATTCTGATCTTTATAGCCTCAAGAACAAGAACTGTTGATGCACCGCAACCAATCAATGCTAAACTTTTAGTGCTTCTATTTTTTTCGCCTTCCATGATATCATTCCTCAGATCTTTAATTGTCATTTTTCATTAGTGTTAAACATTCCCTGTGAAAAACTTAAATTAGATTTAAATCACAATTTGTGACGAATTTCACAATTTAAAAATGATGTAAGAACTGGTGCTTTTGAGTGGTTAGTTAATTTACATAAAATCAATGTGATAAATTAGAAACACATTTCTTGCACATGTAATTATGGATTTTTTACCATTAATTTTTTGATGGTTTTATCTGAAGGAAAGCCATAAAGAGCATTTTGTTATGTTGTTGAGTATTTATGTCATGAGTCGTTTTTACAGATATTCCCAGTGGGTTTTTTGTCGTATAAAAATGACCAGCATCTTCATATCAGATGCTGGCCATTTTTGCTCACCCCGCCGGTACCTGCACCGCCAGCCGTTCGCTGATGCCGAACTCTTCGGTGAGCAGACGCTGCTGCTGGCTGTGGGATAGCGGGCGACGGGTTTCATGGCCGTCCGCGTGGCGCACGATATACTCGCCTTTAACAATGCCGCTAATCGAGTCGGCATGCAGCGCGCGGATCAGCGTTGAGGCGAAAAAGTGGCTGTAGTCGAGGTGGCGCAGGGTCTCACGCTGGTCCAGCACCTCCTCGGCGGAGGCGTTCAGGTGGTACAGGCGGCAGTCGACCGGCGGGCGGCCCAGCGGTCGCCAGGTGATGCACCAGCTGCCGTCGCTAAAATGTACGCCGCTTTGCCACAGCGGATGCTCCAGCGAGTGAGGCTTTAACGGCAGCGGCTCACCGAGCATCAGCGGCGGGTCAAAAATTAGCGGCTGGTCGTCCACGTCGGCAATCAGCGTGCCGTGATAATAGAGCGATCCTTCCTGCCCCGGCATCTGCACCGTCGACATCGCGTAGCGCAGGGTAAAGCCACAGTCGCTGAGCAGGGCGTGCAGCGCGACCTGGAACTCCCAGCAGGTGCCGCCCACGCCGTCGCTCAGCCAGTCGGTAAAAAAACGCTCGGGAGCAATCAGCGGCGGCAGCTCGGCCGGCCGTGCGGCAAGCTGGATGCGCCGGCGCAGATTATCGTAGGGAATATGGCGGCTACAGACCTGATACAGAGCGTCAAGACTCTGGCGATCTGCTGCCGGGTAATGGGTCATACCCAGTTTTTCCAGCACCTTTTCGCTCAGGGCCGTGGGCAGGACGGGGGGGCTGATGCGCATTCTGCATGCTCCTTTGGGCTAATGTTCAGGGGTTGCTGTTTTTATGTACGGTTCCATTAATTAACCCGTTCGCATCTGGGGGACAATCGTAAACGCCTGAATTTCTGCCGGCTCTGCGGCCGCGTCGCTCTCCGGTGAGCAGCACCGGAGAGCATCAATGCAAAAAAGACAGCCGCAGGATGCGGCTGTCTTTTTAGTTAACCGGCGGTAAAACGTACCGGTGCAGATGGGGGAATGGCTTACAGCTCCGCGCCGTTGCTGGCGATCACCCGCTGATACCAGCCGAAGCTTTTCTTCTTCGAACGGGCCATCGTGCCGCTGCCATCGTCGTTTTTATCCACGTGGATAAAGCCGTAACGCTTGTTGTACTGGCCGGTGGTAAAGGAGACGCAGTCAAGGCAGCCCCACGGCGTGTAGCCCATCAGATCGACGCCATCTTCCAGCACCGCGATCTTCATCTGCTCGATGTGCGCCTGCAGGTAAGCGATGCGGTAGTCATCGTTGATCTGGCCGTCGGCCTCCACCGTATCGTAGGCACCAAAGCCGTTTTCAACGATAAACATCGGCTTCTGGTAGCGCTCATAGAAGGCGTTCAGCGTATAGCGCAGGCCTACCGGGTCAATCTGCCAGCCCCAGTCGGAGGCTTTAACGTGCGGATTTGGCCGGCTGCCGAGGAAACCTTCGATATGGCGGCCGCCGTCGCTGTCCTTCGCCGAGTACTGCACCGCATTGCTCATGTAGTAGCTGAAGCCGAGGTAGTCGGCGCAGCCTTCGCGCAGCGCCTGCTCGTCGCCAGGCTGCATCTCAATGTGGTAGCCCTTGCGCTGCCACTCCTTCAGGATGTAGGACGGGTAGTAGCCGCGCAGGTGCACGTCGCCGAACAGGTAACGTTCGCGCATCGACTCCTGGGCAAACATCACGTCGTCCGGGTGGCACGACCACGGGTAGAGCGGCACGATCGCCAGCATACAGCCGATCTGCAGGTTGGGGTTGATCTGATGGCCGAGTTTGACCACCTGAGCGCTGGCCACGAACTGGTGGTGCAGCACCTGGTACATCGCCTGTTCCGGCTTTTCGTGGTCGTTGAAAATCACTCCGGAGTTGCAGTAGCCGAACAGCGGGTAGCGCCAGTTACGCTGGTTGTTGATCTCGTTAAAGGTCATCCAGTACTTCACTTTGTGCTGGTAGCGCTGCAGCACCACCTCGCTGTAGCGCACAAAGAAGTCGACCACTTTACGGTTCAGCCAGCCGCCGTACTCTTTTACCAGGTGCTGCGGCATCTCGAAGTGGGAGAGGGTGATGACCGGTTCAATGTTGTACTTCAGCAGCTCGTCGAACAGGTCGTCGTAGAACTGCAGGCCCGCTTCGTTTGGCTGCTGCTCGTCGCCGTTCGGGAAGATGCGCGTCCAGTTAATCGAGGTGCGGAAGCACTTAAAGCCCATCTCGGCGAACAGCGCGATATCTTCTTTATAGCGGTGGTAAAAATCCACCGCCAGGTGGTTCGGGTAGTGGTGCGCCGGGTCGATGCCGTCGGTGATCACCCGATCCACGCCGTGCGCGCCGCCGGAGAGCACGTCAACGATGCTTGGCCCTTTGCCGCCTTCGTTCCAGCCGCCTTCAACCTGATGCGCCGCAACCGCGCCGCCCCACAGAAAATCTTTTGGTAACTGCTGTGACATAATCCTTTCCTTTATTCTGACTGGTGAGATTAACAACGTCGTCAATACGGCAAAATTGCCGTGACATCGCTGGCGTTGCCGCCGGTGCCGGGCTGAAGGTCTCAGAGCGGACAGTAACGGCGTTCCGCCAGCGTAAGTAGCGGGGCGGTTAAGCCCCGGTGAATCAGTATTCGATCTCTTTGTTCAGGTCCGCGCCGTTGGTCTTAATCACCCGCTGGTACCAGCTGAAGCTTTTCTTACGGTAGCGCGCCAGATCCTTCAGATCGTGCTCGTCGCGGTTGACGTAGATAAAGCCGTAGCGTTTGCTGATCCCCTGATGGGTGCTGACCAGGTCGATCGCCGACCACGGGCAGTAGCCGAAGATCGCCACGCCGTCGCTGATGGCCAGCTGCAGCTGCTGCAGATGGTCGCTGAGATAAGCGATGCGGTAGTCGTCATAGACCTTATTCCCTGCTTCCAGCTCATCGTAAGCGCCGAGACCGTTTTCGGTGACGATCAGCGGCAGGTGATAGCGATCGTAGATCTCGCGGGCGGTGATGCGGAAGCCGACCGGATCGACGTACCAGTTAAACTGGTTTTTCTTCAGGTTCGGGTTGTTGGTGCCGATGTAGACACTGGCATCAATGCCGGCCATCTGCTGATCGGGCCGCTGGTCGCCTTCCCCTTCGCTCACTTCAGCGGCCACGGTGGCCGACGCGTAGTAGTTAAAGGCGATAAAGTCCGGTTTCGCCTGCTTCAGCAGCGCCATCTCGGCGTCGGTGATGGTCGGCAGCCAGCCTTTCTCCTGCATAAAACGCCAGGCGATGGTGTTGTAGCGGCCGTGGCAGGCGAGGTCGAGATACAGCCAGTTGCGGATCGAGGTAAAGTTGTTCGCCGCCAGCACGTCGGCCGGCTTGCAGCTGGCCGGGTAGACGCAGGAGATATTCGGCGCCGGGCCGATTTTCGCCGCGGGCAGCATCTGGTGGCAGGCGATCATCGCCCGCGCCTGCGCCAGCATCATATGGTGGTTCTGCTGATACAGGGTCTTATGCGGATCTTTGGTGCCGGCAGGCAGCGTGCCGATGACGTCACCTTTGAGGATCATGATGTTCTGTTCGTTGATGGTCAGCCAGTACCTGACCCGGTCGCCGTACAGTTCAAAGCAGGTGCGGGCAAAGTGTTCGAAGGCGTCGATGGTGGCCGGATCGGACCAGCCGCCTTTCTCCTGCAGCGCCCACGGCAGGTCAAAGTGGTAGAGCGTGACCAGCGGCTCGATGCCGCGATCGGTCAGCGCAGTCAGCAGTTTCTGATAAAACTCTACGCCTCTGGCGTTCAGCTCGCCGGTACCTTCAGGGAACAGGCGGCTCCAGGAGATCGAAAGGCGGTAGGTTTTCAGGCCCAGCTCAGCGAACAGTGCCACATCCTCAGCGAAGCGGTGGTAGTGATCGCTGGTGACGGTGAAATCGGTCAGGCGCGGGTCAAAGCTGGCCTTGTCGATGACCGAGGGGCCTTTACCGTCCAGGGTTGATGCCCCCTCAACCTGGTAGGCCGAGGTGGAGGCTCCCCATAAAAAACCGTCCGGGAAGGGCGCTAACTTGCCGTATTGCATCATTAACTCCTTGCTTGGTGGTGGCTGGTCGTTTCCTGCCAGCGCGGATTCAGTTCGGGGCGATATGCTCGCCCCGCGTGGATTACTGCGCCTGCTTCAGCGCCTGCACCTCGCGATGCAGAAGGATGATCTCTTCTGCCAGCTCGCGGCACAGCATGGCGTTCATCAGATGGTCCTGTGCATGAACCAGTATCAGGTTGACGGGGATCTTGCCGACTCCTTCATCAGCCCCGATCAGCGCGGTCTGAATCTTATGGGCCGCTTTGGCAGCGACCGAGGCGGCGGTCAGCTGCGCGTCCGCCTCCTGCCAGTCATAGCCGCGGGCGGCACGCAGCGCCTGCATCGAGCAGGAGCGCGCTTCACCGGCGTGAATAATCAGCTCCATTACGGTGGTTTCCATATCCATGCTTCAGCCCTCCACGGCTTTCAGGTCGCCATCTTCTTTCGCGGGTGCAGGCTGTTCCTGCTCCAGCAGCTGGCGTTCGTACATTTTAAAGAACGGGTAGTAAATCAGCGTTGAGACGGCGATCAGCACGCCGACCAGAATCACCGCGCGGAAGTCCCAGCCGGTTGACCAGGCGGCACCGATCGGGCCGGGGGTGGTCCACGGCGCTAACGACACCACGTGATTGACCATGTTGGTGCGGGTGGCGATCCACGCAATGGTGGCGTTAACCAGCGGCGCGGTGATAAACGGGATAAACAGCAGCGGGTTCATGACGATCGGAGAACCAAAGATAATCGGCTCGTTGATGTTGAACATGCTCGGCACCAGCCCCAGCTTGCCAATCGAACGCAGGTGCGCCGAACGGCTGCGCAGGTAGAGGAACACCAGCCCCATGGTGGCCCCCGAGCCGCCGACCACGATAAAGAACTGCCAGAACGGCTCGATAAACACCTGGGTAATCGGCGCGCCGGCGTTGAGTTCCTGCTGGTTAATGCCGAGGTTGGTCAGCCAGAACGCCTGCAGAATACCGCCGACGATCACCGCACCGTGAATACCGGCGAACCACAGCAGATGGCACAGCAGTACGGCGATCAGCACGGCGGGCAGCGAGTCAGAGGCGGAGATGATCGGCTTGAAGATCGCCATAATCGCCTGCGGCAGCAGCATGCCGAACTGATCCTGCACCCACAGGCTGAGCGGGAACAGGGTAATGAAGATCGCCATGATCGGGATCAGCAGGTCAAACGACTGGCGGATTTTCGGCGGCACCTGTTCGGGCAGCTTAAAGCCAATATTGTGCTTCTGCAGGAAGTGCATCAGCTCGGTGGCATACAGGCTGACGATAATCGCGGTAAAGATCCCTTCGCCGCCCAGCGATCCCACCGGCAGCGCGCCGTTGCTCTGCGGCGCGGCGACCAGCAGGAATGACATCAGCGACAGGCAGGCGGCCATAAAGCCGTTCATCCTGTAGCTGATGGCAAGGTTATAGGCGATGGCGGCGCAGATGTAGACCGCCATAATGCCCATGGTCATGTTGTAGGGCATCATGATCTGCGTGGAGTGGCGTTCCACCATACCCAGCCACCACCGGGCGAACGCCCACTGGCTGTCGGCGCCAAACGGCGGGTGCGCAAACAGCAGCATAAAGGATCCGACGATCAGGAACGGCATCGAGGAGATAAAGCCGTCCTTGATTGCCACCACGTGGCGCTGGCCTGATAACCGCGCCGCGATCGGACTGATGCGGTTTTCGATCACCCCAAACAGGGTCTCGCTGAAGCGGCTCATCACGCGGCCCTGCCGTTGTTGATCATCGCCAGCGCTTCGGTGAGGATCTTGTCGCCGTTCATCATGCCGTAATCCATGGTGTTGATCACCGCGATCGGCTTGTTCAGCTCATCCGCCAGCGGCTTAAAGTCCGCCAGCTTGTACTTGATCTGCGGGCCCAGCAGGCAGCAGTCGTAATGGCCGATCTGCTCGTTGAATTCGTCGAGTCCTACCGCGTTGATCTCCACGTCGATGTTCTTCTCTTTTGCGGCCTTTTCCATCCGCTGGACCACCATGCTGGTGGACATACCTGCAGCACAACAGAGTAAAATTTTATTCATGGCTGTTCTCCGGTCTGGTTTTTCTTAATTGATAGCGGAAAGAACCCTGTTTCTGCAACCGGTTTCAGATTCAGTGTAACGATTTGTGATTCGGATCGCAAACGCCGTTGATGACCACAAAAAAACAGTGTAATTGGCAGGGTTAACTTCTATATCAGAAGCAGGTTAAGCAGCGGTTAACGAGCGGTTTAAATTATTTTTTAAAATAATGGCGTAAGGTATAAGGGCGTTGCTGGCATGCCAGGCAGAGTCGAAAAAGTGTGATTTGTAGCAAGGTTTAGTTGTAACTTGTTAATGTGTATAGTTTTTTATAATCGTCTTATCAGCAATGTTCCACGATTTAAAATCGGGTTATTATAGCGGCAAGAATTTACATCGCAGGATATATTTATGGTTACCATGCTGGATGTGGCAAATAAAGCGGGCGTGTCAAAAGCGACGGTGTCCCGGGTATTAGCAGGCAATAGTTATGTCAGTAAAACCACCCAGGATAAGGTATTTAAAGCGGTAGAAGAGACCGGTTACCGGCCTAATTTACTGGCGAGGAATCTGGCAACCAATAAATCCAATAATATTGGCCTGGTGGTAACCAACACACTGTATAACGGCCCCTATTTTAGCGAGCTGTTATTCCAGGCGGCCACCGTCACCGAACAGCATGGCCGCCAGCTGCTGCTGGCCGACGGCAAGCACAACGCCCGTGAGGAGCGCCAGGCGATTGAGTTTCTGCTCGATTTGCGCTGCGATGCGGTGATTATCTACCCGCGCTTTCTCACCACGCGCGAGCTGGATGAGATTATCGAACAAACCAGCAAGCCGATTATTGTGGTTAACCGCCGGCTGGAGAAATACCCCGAACGCTGCGTGTTTGCCTGCCACGAACAGAATACCTTTGACGCCGTCAATTATCTGTTCAGCCAGGGGCACCGTGATATTGCGTTTATTGCCGGTGCGGCCGATTCCCCCACCGGTATCAGCCGCCTTGAGGGATACCGGCGGGCGCTGCGGTCGCATCATATTGCCTGGGACGAGCGTCGCATTGCCCACGGAGCCTGGACGCCGCAAACCGGCTACGAGGCCGGGCTACAGCTGCTGTCGCGGGAAGTTACCTTTACCGCCCTGGTGGCGAGTAACGATGATATGGCCATCGGCGCGGCGCGGGCGTTTTACGCCGCCGGCAAGCGCATTCCCGAGGATATCTCGTTGCTGAGCTTCGATGATATTCCCATGGCGGCCTTCTTTGTGCCGCCGCTGACCACCGTTCACGTGCCGGTAGGCGAGATGATCAGGCATACCTTTGTCAAACTGCTGGAGCTGCTTGATGACCAGCCCGCCGTGGTGGTACCGCAGTTCAGCGGTCAGCTGGTGGTGCGGGATTCGGTAGTCCCTGGGCCGTACCACGGCGGTTGATCGCAGGCGTGCGGGCCTGTCGACGGCGTTAGCTGCCGATTGAAATGATAACCATTATCAACTATCCTGCCCGGGTAAATTTTAACCCGGGTTGTGTCTCATTGTATGCCAACACCAGTAAATCCGGCCGTTGCCGACCCTTTCGCCGATCTCTATCAGTCGCATCACCGCTGGCTGCAGCGCTGGCTGGCGCAGCGGTTAGGGTCGATGGCCGATGCCGACGATCTGGCGCAGGATACCTTTCTCCGCGTGCTGAGCGGCGGCAACGCGCCGTCCGTTCGTCAGCCAAAGTCGTTCCTCGTCACTATCGCCCGCCGGGTGATGGTCGATTTTTTCCGGCGCAACGCGCTGGAGCGCGCGTGGCTGGACCTGCTGGAGCAACTGCCGGAAGCGCATATGCCCTCGCCGGAGCTGCAGCACGGCCTGCTGGAGACCCTGCAGCAGATTGACACCATGCTCGACGGGCTGGGTGAAAAGGTGCGCCAGGCGTTTCTGCTGTCGCAGCTGGAAGGACTGACCTACCCGCAGATCGCCGAACGGATGCAGGTTTCGGTCAGCTCGGTGAAAAAGTATATGGCGAAGGCCACCGAGCACTGCCTGCTGTTCCGACTGGGTCTGGAGCTGAACGGGTGAACCTGCAGATTAGCGACGGGCAGCGGCTGGCGCTGAAGATGGCCGCACAGTGGTACGCCACGCTGTGCGCCGGTGAAATCAGCCCGCAGCTGAGCAGTAAATGGCAGCAGTGGTATCAGCAACATGAGGACCACCGCTGGGCCTGGCAGCGCGTCGAGTCGCTGCAGGGCCAGCTGCAGACTCTGCCCGGCCATCTCGGCTACCAGGTACTGCATCAGTCCCACCGCGAGGTACAGCAGACCCGCCGGCGGGTGCTTAAAAGCCTGCTGCTGCTGCTCGGCGTTGGCGGCAGCTGGCAGCTGTGGCGCTCGCCGGTCGGCGTCGGTCTGCGCGCCGACTATCACACCGCCACCGGCGAGCAGCGGCGGGTGCGGCTGCAGGACGGCTCTGAGCTGCAGCTGAATACCGCCAGCGCGGTGCGGCTGGACTTTACGCCGTCACAGCGGCTGGTGGCCCTCAGCCAGGGCGAGATCGCCATCACCACCGCCGCTGACCCCGGACGGCGGCCGTTTCTGGTCAGCACCCGCGAAGGGCGGCTGCGCGCGCTGGGCACCGAATTCAGCGTGCGCCAGTGGGATGATGCCACCACGCTCAGCGTGCAGCGTCACGCGGTTGAGGTGACGCTGCAGGCCGATCCGCAGGCGAGCCTGCGGGTGCCCGCCGGGCAGACGCTGCGTTTTACCGCTCGCCGTTTTGAAGCCCTGCAGCCGCTGAACGCCGCCGATCTCGGCTGGCAGCGCGGCCTGCTTAGCGTCAGCAACCGGCGGCTGGAGGAGGTGCTGGCTGAGGTGGCGCGCTGGCGTCACGGCATGCTGATCTGCGATCCGAGCGTGGCGGATTTACGGGTCAGCGGCACCTTCCCGCTGGCGGATACCGACCGGCTGCTGGCGGTGCTGGTACAGACGCTACCGGTGAAAATTCAGACGGTTAGCCGTTACTGGGTGAAGGTCAGCGCCGCCTGACTGACTGATAAGAAAAATAATTCGCATTTGCATTGTCCCTTTTGCCCGCCTCATTCGACTTATCTGCAGAGAGTATAAAAACATCCCTTTTCGGAGACGGTCATGTCTGATTCTTCTGCCCGCGTGCTGTGGGTTTTACGCAATACTTCCCCTCTGGCCTTTGCCGTTCACTGTGCGCTGGTGCCGCTGGCGCTGGCGGCACCGGCCCTGGCCACCGCCGCCGTCAGCCAGCCTGCCGCGGCCCACTACCAGATAGCCGCCGGCGATCTCGACGCCGCGCTTAACCAGTTTGCGGCCACCGCCGGCCTCACCCTGTCGGTGGATGCGGCGCTGACCCGCGGCAAAACCAGCCCGGGGCTGAACGGCAGCTACGCGCCGGAGCAGGGCCTGCAGGCTCTGCTGGCGGGCAGCGGCCTGCAGCTGAAGGCGCTGGGGGGCAATACCTTTACCCTGACGCCGCAGCCGCAGCCGGCCGCCGCTGGCGCGCTGACCGTGGTCGGCGACTGGCTGGCGGACGCGCGGGAAAACGACGTGTTTGAACATGCGGGCGCGCGTGACGTGATCCGCCGCGAGGAGTTTGCCCGCAGCGGCGCGACCACCCTGCGTGAAGCGCTGAACCGCATTCCCGGCGTTAACGCACCGGAGAATAACGGCACCGGCAGCCATGATATGGCGATGAACTTCGGCATCCGCGGCCTCAACCCGCGCCTGGCCAGCCGCACCACGGTGCTGATGGACGGCATCCCGGTGCCGTTCGCCCCTTACGGTCAGCCGCAGCTGTCGCTGGCCCCGGTGTCGCTGGGCAATATGGACGCGGTGGACGTGGTGCGCGGCGGCGGCGCGGTGCGCTACGGGCCGCAGAGCGTCGGCGGCGTGGTCAATTTTGTCACCCGCGCCATTCCAAACGAGTTTGCCGTTGAGGGCGGCATGCAGGGCATGCTGACGCCGACCTCGTCGCAGAACGATCCGAAGGGCAGCGGAAACCTGCTGATCGGCGGTACCGCGGACAACGGTTTCGGCGCGGCGCTGCTCTACTCCGGCACGCGAGGCAGCGACTGGCGCGAACACAGCGCGACCAAAATCGACGACGTGATGCTGAAGACCCGCTACGCGCCGAACGAGGAGCACACCTTTACCAGCCTGCTGCAGTACTACGAAGGCCGGGCGCAGATGCCGGGCGGCCTGTCGCGCGCCAACTATAACGCTGACCGTTTTCAGTCCACCCGCCCGTACGATGAGTTCTGGGGCCGCCGCCAGCTGGCCAGCCTTGGCTATCAGTACCAGCCGGACGCGCAGCACAGGTTCAATATCCTGACCTTCTGGACCAACACGCTGCGCAGCGGCTACCTCGACCAGGGCAAGAACATCACCCTGTCGCCGCGCGAGTACTGGGTGCGCGGCGTGGAACCGCGCTACAGCCAGAGCTTTAACCTTGGCGACAGCGCGCACGAAGTTGGCATCGGCTACCGCTACGTCAGCGAGTCGACCCACGAGCTGCGCTACACCAGCCTGGCGACCAGCCGGCTACTGCCAACCGGCAGCAGCCCGTACGATCGCGACACCCAGTCCGGCACCGAAGCGCACGCCTGGTACATTGACGATCGCATCGATATCGGTGACTGGACGCTGACGCCGGGCATGCGCTACGAGCATATCCAGTCCTACCAGAACAACTTTATTAAGGGCGAAAAGCAGGAGATCGGTTACAACGCGCCGCTGCCGGCGCTGAACGTGCTGTATCACCTCAACGACGAGTGGAACCTCTACGCCAATACCGAAGGCTCGTTCGGTACCGTGCAGTACAGCCAGATCGGCAAAGCGGTCAGCAGCGGCAGCGTCGAACCGGAAAAAGCGCGTACCTGGGAGCTGGGCACCCGCTTTGATAACCAGGTGCTGCAGGCGGAAGCCGGGCTGTTCCTGATCAACTTCAGCAACCAGTACGACTCGAACCAGGTGACCGACAGCGTGACCGCGCGTGGTAAAACCCGCCACACCGGGCTGGAGAGCAAGCTGCGCTACGACCTCGGCGACCTGTCACCGACGCTGGAAAACCTGTCGTTCTCCGCCAGCTATGCCTACGTCAACGCGGTGATCCGCGAACAGGGTGACTACCACGGCAACCAGGTGCCGTTCTCGCCGAAGCACAAGGGCACGCTGGGGCTGGATTACCAGACCGGTAGCTGGACCTTTAACGTCAACAGCGAGTACCAGTCCGGCCAGTATGCGGATAACGCCAACACCCGCGCTGAGAGCGCCGACGGCAGCACCGGCCGCATCCCCGGCTTTATGCTGTGGGGCGCGCGTGCCGGCTACGACTTCGGCCCGCAGTACGCCAACCTCAACCTTGCCGTCGGCGTGAAGAACCTGTTTGACCATGAGTACTTCACCCGCGCCTTTGATGACAACAATAAAGGCCTGTACGCCGGGCAGCCGCGCACGATCTATATGCAGGGCGCGGTGAAGTTCTGATGCTTCACGCCGCAGGGTCCGGCAATGTGCGGAGCCATCATTTCACCGGCGGCCGGATGAGGTGTGGATGTTCTGCGGCGTGGCGTCTGTATAGTCCCCAACGGGCCGCCTTCTGGCGGTCCGCTTTGTCGTTATAAAACCGGAGAAATGGCCATGATTCGCACCCTTCTGACGCTGCTCGGCGGCGTGCTCTTGCTGCTGACCAGCACCGTACAGGCGGTGACCGTCACCGACAGCAACGGCGAATTTACCCTGAACGGCGTGCCGCAGCGGGTGGTGGTGCTGGAGCTGTCTTTCGTTGACGCGCTGGCGGCGGTGGGCGTCAGCCCGATCGGCGTGGCCGATGACGGCGACGCGGCGCGAATTCTGCCGGCGGTGCGCCAGCGCATCCAGCCGTGGCAGTCGGTGGGCAGCCGGGCGCAGCCGAGCCTCGAAGCGATCGCCGCGCTGAAGCCGGACCTGATAATCGCCGACGCCGCCCGCCACGGCGGCATTCTCGGCCAGCTGAAGCGCATCGCGCCGACGCTGATGCTGAAGTCGCGCAATGAGACCTGGGCGGAGAACCTGCAGTCGGCGGCGACCATTGGCCAGGTGCTGGGTAAGGACGCTGCAATGCAGCAGCGGCTGGCGCAGCACCGCCAGCGGATGCAGGCGTTTGCCGCCCGGTTGCCGAAAGGCATCACGGTGGCGTTTGGTACCTCGCGCGAACAGCAGTTTAACCTGCACAGCAGCGACGCTTACACCGGCAGCGTGCTGACCGCGCTGGGGGTTAAGGTGCCGCCGCCGGTCGGCCAGGCGGCACTGGCCAGCCTGACGCTGGAGCAGCTGCTGGCGCTCGATCCCGACTGGCTGATCGTCGCCCACTACCGCCAGCAGAGCATCGTGCGCGACTGGCAGCAGGACCCGCTGTGGCAGGTGCTGAAGGCGGCGCAGCAGCATCAGGTGGCGTCAGTGGACAGTAACGTCTGGGCGCGGATGCGCGGGCTGTTTGCCGCCGAGCAGATCGCCGCCGAGCTGGTGGCGATCCTGCATCACCGGCCGCTGGATAGCACGCCTTGAGGGATCGCACGTTGCCGCGCATCTGTCTGCTGCTGGCCGCGCTGGCGCTGACCTTCTGGCTGTCGCTGTTCTGCTGGTCACCGATCGCCATCGGCCCCGGCCAGGCGCTGGCGGCGCTGCTGCCCGGCCCGCCTGCGGGTATCGCCCAGGCGCTGGTGTTTAACCTGCGCCTGCCGCGCAGCCTGGTAGCGATGCTGCTGGGGGCCAGCCTGGCGCTGGCCGGCGCGCTGCTACAGACCCTGACCCGCAACCCGCTGGCGTCGCCGTCGCTGCTCGGCATCAACGCCGGGGCGGCGCTGGCGATGGTGCTGGCCACCGCCTTCAATCCGGCGTGGGTGGCCGGTTATTCGATCGCGCTGCTGGCAGCGGTGGGCGGCGGCATCAGCTGGGGACTGGTGATGCTGTTGGGGCGCGGCTGGCAGCAGGCCGGCGATCGCAGCCGGCTAATCCTTGCCGGGGTGGCGGTGTCGGCGCTGTGCGCGGCGCTGACCCGCGCCACGCTGCTGCTGGCGGAAGATCACGCGTACGGCGTGCTGCACTGGCTGGCGGGGGGCGTCTCAAGCGTGCGCTGGCGCGAGTTCTGGCAGCTGCTGCCGTTTACCCTGCTGCTGGCCCCGCTGGCCTGCCTGCTGGCCGGGCGGCTCAACCTGCTGCGGCTGGGCGATGACGGTGCCAGCACGCTGGGCATTCACCCCGGCCGCCTGCGGCTGCTGATCAACCTGCTGGTGGTGCTGCTGGTCGGTAGCTGCGTCAGCGTGGCCGGGCCGCTGGCGTTTCTCGGCCTGCTGGTACCGCATATGGCACGGGCGCTGTTTGGCCACGATCTGCGCCGCCTGCTGCCCGCCGCGCTGCTGCTCGGCGCACTGCTGATGCTGCTGGCCGATCTGCTGGCGCGCGGGCTGGCCTTCCCCGGTGAGCTGCCTGCCGGTGCGGTGCTGGCGCTGGTGGGCGCACCGTTTTTTGTCTGGCTGGTGCGGAGGCGGGCATGAGGCTGATAGCGATACTGACGCAGGGGACCCTGTCTGCCGGTAGGTCATCTGCAGCCGGGGACGGAACGCTGAGATGAAAAGAGTTTCTCTGGTCACACCCTTATTACTGTTGCTGCTGGCCACCGGCGCGCTGCTGTCGCTGCGTTACGGCAGCGAAACGCTGAGCCTCAGCCAGCTGCGTCAGGCGCTGGACCCGGCCAGCGACCGCCACTTTGCGCTGATCGAATATCGCCTGCCGCGCCTGCTGCTGGCGCTGCTGGTCGGCGCGGCGCTGGCGGCCTCCGGCGTGCTGGTGCAGGGGGCGATCCGCAACCCGCTGGCCTCGCCGGAGATCCTCGGCGTCAATCACGCCGCCGGTCTCTGCTCGGTGGCCGGGCTGCTGCTGTTTCCGGCGCTGCCGGTGGTGTGGCTGCCGCTGCTGGCGTTGGCCGGAGCGCTGCTGGCTTTCTGGCTGCTGCAGCGGCTGGCCGGCGGCGGCGCGCCGCTGCGGCTGGCGCTGCTCGGCGTGGCGCTGACCGCGCTGTATGCCAGCCTGACCGATTACCTGCTGCTGACCCGTCCGCTGGAGGTGGGCCAGGCGCTGCTGTGGCTGACCGGCAGCCTGTGGGGGCGTGGCTGGCCGTTTGTGCAGATCGCCGCGCCGTGGCTGCTGCTGCTGTTGCCGCTGAGCCTGTTGCTGTGCCGCGATCTCGATCTGCTGGCGCTGGGCGAGGAGCAGGCGGCCACACTCGGCGTCAGCCCGCCCGCCGCCCGCCGGCGCATCCTGCTGCTGGCGCTGGCGCTGGCGGCGATTAGCGTGGCGCTGTGCGGCCCGCTGAGCTTTATCGGCCTGGTGGCCCCGCACCTGACCCGGCGTCTGGTCGGCGGCCGCCACCGGCTGCTGCTGCCCGCCGCGATGGCGGTGGGGGCGCTGCTGCTGCTGCTGGCCGACCTGCTGGCGCGCACCCTGCACCCGCCGCTGGAGTTGCCCGCCGGTGTGCTGACCGCGATTATCGGTACGCCCTGGTTTTTCTGGCTGTTAATGAGGACTCGCTGATGACGCAACTGACCGTTTCCGGGCTGCGCGCGGGCTACGGCAGCACGCCGATCCTGCACGATCTCTCCCTGACCCTGCCCGCAGGGCGGATTACCGCGCTGCTCGGCCCGAACGGCTGTGGCAAATCCACGCTGCTGCGCTGCCTGGCCGGATTGCTTACCCCGCGTGCCGGGGAGATCCGTCTGAACGACACGCCGTTAAGCCACATTACGCCGCGCCAGCTCGGCCGCCAGCTGGCGCTGCTGCCGCAGCAGCCGGTGACCCCGGAAGGCATCACCGTGGCTGAGCTGGTCGGCTACGGCCGCAGCCCGTGGCTGAACCTGTTTGGCCGGCTCAGCGGGCTGGATCGCCAGCAGGTAGCGGCGGCGATTGCGGAAACCCAGGTCGACGGGCTGGCCGACCGGCAGGTCAGCGAACTCTCCGGCGGCCAGCGGCAGCGGGTGTTTCTGGCGATGGCGCTGGCGCAGCAGACGCCGCTGCTGCTGCTCGACGAACCGACCACTTATCTGGATATCAATCACCAGGTGGAGCTGATGGCGCTGCTCCACCGTCAGCAGCAGCAGGGCAAAACGGTGGTCACCGTGCTGCACGATCTCAACCAGGCCAGCCGCTACTGCGACCATCTGGTGCTGATGGCCGCCGGGCGTATCGTCGCCAGCGGCAGCCCACGGCAGGTGATGACACCCGACCTGCTGCGATCGGTATTCAGCATCGACGCCGAAATCCATCCCGACCCGATCAGCGCCCGGCCGATGTGCGTGGTGCGATGACGCAATCCGCCCTTTTTGCGCATGTTTTGTCCCGACAGGGGGATAGAGTGTGGCGGCGTTATCGCAGGCAGGATAGACATTTTCGGTGACTATCTTTTAATCGATGCTGTGGCTACAATGTGACTACAACGTCGTATATGGAGAGAGTTATGCAAGCAATCGTCAGGGCTCGTATCGATAATGCGCTTAAAAGCGATGCAACGCAGGTGTTAAGTGACTGTGGTCTGACGCTGAGCACCGCAATCCGTCTGTTTCTGGAGCAGGTGGTAATAAAGGAAGGACTGCCATTTGAAGTCAACCGCACGCCTAACGCCACCACGCTGGCGGCGATGGCTGAGGCTGATGAGATGGAAGCCCGCCATCGTCAAAATGAAGCTGACGGGTACAGCACAATCAACGAGATGATGGATAAACTTAACCGTGAATAAACGTACCCGGCTGTTGCCTGCCGTTGAAAATACTAAGCAATTCCAAAAGGACTGGGACAGCTGCAGGCGCGCCGGTCGTTATGATATGAATAAAGTGGCTGTCGCCATGACGCTGGTTTATTCGGGTAATCCCATTCCCGCTGATTATCTGGACCATCCTCTCAAAGGAAAGGATTATCAGAAAGGTGAGCGCGAGCTTCATGTTGGCGGCGATCACCTGCTAATTTACCGCTTTAACGCTGAAAGAACGCTGCTCACCTGGATTCGTTTCGGCACCCACAGCGAGCTGTTTGGCCGCTAAGCATACCGTTAGTCACCAACCTCTGACGTTACAAATTCACCACCATCTGCGTTTCCAGGTTCCAGGCATCGTCCTCGTGCGGGGTGATGGCCGGATGGTGCGTCCAGGAGAGCTGATTGGTCCAGTAGATGCCGTGCATCACCCGTAACGTATAGGCGACCGAGCCGGTGGTGCTGAAGCCGTCGGCGGACTGGCCCTTGCGCTGAAAGTAGTGCTTCGCGTCATCGCTGAATTTATTGTAAGACACCCCGAATGAGACCATATCCGCCGGGCGCTGTTTAAACGGGCCGATGCTGAACAGCGTTAGCGAGGCGTCGGCCATATAGAGGTTACGGTTCTCCGGCGCGTAGTTGGTTTTGCCGTCGATATACCAGCCGCGATCGGGCTGGCTGGGATCGGGCTGGGTCAGCTGGTGGGTGGCGGCGAGATAGTGCGACCAGGTTTCGCTGTTGTACCGGCCTGAGTTGTAGTTGAGGTACGGGGTTTTGTTATATACCGATCCGCCCCTGATCCACGTCATCCTGTCGCTGTTGGCGGCGTTAACCCGATAACCCACTTCATTGATCAACAGGGTACCTGCGTGCGGCTCCTTCCAGCGCAGGCCGTAGAGGTTGTAATGCGAATCGGCCTGCAGCCCGTCTGAACTCTGGCTGCGCGCCACGCCAATATGATCGTACCAGCGACGATCGGCGCTAAGAACCCGCACGTCGAGCCCCGGGCTGGGCTTGAGGCTGGTCAGTCCGGCCTGATTGAGCATCACGCTGGTCGGGCCGAGCGCGGAGGAGGCGGTGCTGGCACCCAGATAGAGGCCGTAAAAGTGGTTCAGCCAGTCGGAATAGCCGTAATGCAGGATCACCCGCTGATTGAACAGCGGCTGGTACACCGACAGGTCCATCACCGAGGGGTGGCCGTCCTGGCCGTTGCCACGGTAATTGTTATACGAATAGCCGAGTTGCAGGTGCAGCTGGCTCCGATCCGGCAGCCCCAGCCGGTCCAGATCGTAGGTCATATCAAACTGGATAAAGTTACCGGTGGTCGGCCGCTGCCCGACGTAATTGGGTTTGTGACGGCGGTTGCCCGCCACGTCATAGGTCAGATTGGTCAGCAGCTGGGCCTGGGCGTAGAAACCGTAGTCGGCCATTTTACGCCGTGCGCCGCCCCACTCGGGAAACAGCGTGTCGCAGGCGGAGCCAATTGACGGCGTTTCAGGGCCCCTCGGCAACAGGCGGTCATAGGCGTTGCAGCCGCTGTCGGCCAGCGCCAGCGGGCTGCCGAGCAGCAGCAGTGTGCCGGGCAGCAGGTGTTTAAGTTTCATGATTGCTCTCCTTGCGGTCGGGGTGAGGAATGCCAAACAGCCAGCTGCTGACAAACGCGCAGCCGAAAGCCACGATGCAGCCGGTCAGCGTGCCCCAGAAGGCGCGATCGAGCCCCGCCGGCGATAAAAAGGCCGGAAAGGCGAAGATGCCCAGTGCACCGATGTTATGTGCCATGCCGTGAAACCAGCCGACGACCATGCCGCCCAGTGCGCCACAGATGCAGCCGATGACAAACGGCCGGCGCAGCGGCAGGTTGACACCGTAGATGGCCGGTTCGGTAATGCCGAACACGCTGGAGACAAACGCCGGTGCAGCGAGCGTTTTGAGCCGCGGGTCGCGGGTGCGCAGCAGAATGCCGAGGGTAGCCGCGGACTGCGCCCAGACGGCGGCGCTGGTGATCGGCGAGATAGTGTCAAAGCCCAGCGTGGCAACGTTGTTCAGCATCAGCGGAACCAGCCCCCAGTGCAGGCCGAAGATCACCAGGACCTGCCAGGCGGCACCAAGAATGGCCCCGGCGGCGACCGGGCTAAGCAGCCAAAGCTGGTTGTAGCCGTTGCCGATGGCGTTACTGAGCCAGGTAGCCAGCGGGCCAATCAGCAGACAGGTAACGGGCAGGGCGATCAGCAGGCAGAGGAACGGAGTGAAGAAAGCGCGTATCGATACGTGTAGCCAGCGGTTCAGCCGTTTTTCCAGCCAGCAGCAAAAGGCAGCCGCGAGGATCACCGGGATCACCGTCGAACTGTAGTTAATCAGGGTCAGCGGCAGCAGCATAAAGCGCACGTGCAGCATTGGGTTGTGCTGGCTGGCATGGAACAGCGCAATCAGCGACGGATGCACCATCGCCGCCCCCAGCACCATGGTGAGCAGCGGGTTACCGCCAAAGCGGCCGCCGGCGGTGTAGCCGAGCAGCACCGGCATAAAGAAAAACATCGCGTCGCTGGCGGCATACAGCAGGGTCCAGGTTCCGCTGCCCTTATCCAGCCAGTGCTGCAGGGTGGCGATCGTTAGTACCCCTTTCATCAGCCCTGAGGCGATCAGCAGCGGCAGCAGCGGTGCGAAGATGGCGGAAATAATATCGATTGCGCTGTTGACCAGCGCTCTGCCACAGCCAGCGGCGCGTGGTGCTGATTGACCCTTTTCACCGGTGACCGGCGGTGGCGGATCGCCCAACCCCTCCGCGATCAGCTGTTGACAGACCTCGCCGACGTGGGTGCCAATCACCACCTGATACTGGCCACCGCTTTCCACCACGGTGATGATCCCGGCGGTCTGTTTCAGCGCGGCCGAATCGGCACGCTGGTTCTCTTTCAGCGTAAAGCGCAGGCGCGTGGCGCAGTGAAACACCTTGATAACGTTATCCTGCCCGCCTACCCCCTGAATAATGGCGGCACAGAGTGCGCTGTAATCCATGGTTCCCTCCCGTGCTGGCAAACTGACCTGCTACGTAATAACAGGTGACGTACCGACGTACTGATGTTCAACATGCTGACGTGCTGACGTGCTGACGTGCTGACGTGCTGACGTGCTGACGTGCAGCGGAAAGTCTGTCAGGTCGTTGCGGGGTATCTTCCGGCCGGGGAGGAGGCAGGCTCAAGGCTTGTTAATGCGGTGTCTGTTTTTTGTTCGTTTTTTGAGCCGGGGGTCACGAAAGCGCACAGCAGGCTACGCCGTGCGGCAAGAGAGGCAGTAAATCTCCGCCGCTGATGAGCGGAAAATCGGCGGGGAACACGGCTGAGCCAGTGCGGCTTAACTTTATCGTCACGGCTCTGCCAGGGTTCTGTCGTTCGTGCGGAATTCAGATGCCCTCAGCGGCCGTCCAGCTCCGGCTTCACCAGCGAGCCACCGTTGCTGGCGATCACCTGCTGATACCAGGTAAAGCTTTTCTTGCGGCGGCGTTCCAGCGTGCCGTTACCTTCGTCATCGCGATCAACGTGGATAAAACCGTAGCGCTTGGACATCTCCGCCGTCGAGGCGCTGACCAGATCGATCGGCCCCCAGCTGGTATAACCCAGCAGCTGCACGCCGTCGGCGATGGCTTCCCCGGCCTGCACCAGATGATCGTTGAGGTAGGCGATGCGGTAGTCATCGCGGATGGTGCCGTCCTCCTCGATCTGGTCTTTGGCCCCCAGCCCGTTCTCGACGATAAACAGCGGTTTACGGTAGCGATCCCACAGCATATTCAGCAGATGGCGCAGCCCGGCCGGATCAATCTGCCAGCCCCAGTCGGAGGCGCTAAGGTACGGGTTGTGGATCATATTCAGGATATTGCCGGTGGCCTGCTGCTTCTGCGGATCGGCGCTGGCGCAGCTGCTCATGTAGTAGCTGAACGACAGGAAGTCGACGGTCTCCTGCAGATCGTCGCGATCCTGCGCGCTGATTTGCAGCAGGATATGTTGCTCATCAAAGCGGCGCTGCATATAGCTCGGGTACTCGCCGCGCGCCTGCACGTCGAAAAAGAACAGCCATTCACGCTCTTTGCGCTGCGCTTCCAGCACGTCGTCCGGGTGGCAGGTCAGCGGGTAGTACGGCATCGCCGCCACCATATTGCCGATTTTCGCATCGGGAATAATCCGGTGGCAGGCCTTCACTACCCGGGCGCTGGCCACCAGCTGGTGGTGGATGGCCTGATAAACCACCTGCGGGCTGCTGCCCGGCGGCAGGCCCAGCGCGGTAAAGCAGGAGAACAGCGCGCAGTTGATCTCGTTAAAGGTCAGCCACCACTTCACCTTGTGCTGATAACGCTCAAACACCGTGGTGGCGTAGCGTTCGAAGAAGGCGATAGTTTGCCGGTTGCCCCAGCCGCCGTAGTGCTGTACCAGATGGTAAGGCATCTCGTAGTGGGAGAGGGTGATCAGCGGCTGGATACCGTTTTTGAGCATCTCGTCAAACAGCGCATCGTAGAACGCCAGACCGGCCTCGTTAGGCTGCTGCTCGTCGCCGTTCGGGTAGATGCGCGTCCACGCAATCGAGGTGCGCAGGGTTTTAAAGCCCATCCCGGCGAACAGTGCGATGTCCTGCGGATAGTGATGGTAGAAATCGATGGCGACATCTTTCAGATTGAACTCGCCCGGCTTCCGTTCGCCTGGCGGGTACATCAGGCCGTGTGGCTGGAAGTCGGAAGTGGATAGCCCTTTACCGTCGGCGTTATACGCGCCTTCGACCTGGTTAGCAGCGACCGCGCCACCCCACAGAAAATCGTTCGGAAACTGGGTTTTCATCGGTGATCCTTTTAAAACGTAAACGGTTGGCGCAATGGGTCACGCTGACAATATTATCCCGGCCACCGACGCCGTTAATTATTTCTCTGCATAAAATGGCGAATCCCATTGGCTTAATTTGGTTCGTATATCCTGGTCGGTAAATTAAAGGCAAAAAAAAACCTAACTTCTTCCGGCGGGGATAAGACGATCCGCGCGGGGTCAGTTAGGTTTTGCTCTGCACGCGATAATTAGCGTGAAGATCACAATCCTGCTATGGCGTATATCTATAAGCCTAATGTCGGGCGCACTCAAGCGTTGTTTTTGGATTGTCTGTAATCTGTGAAGCGCTTCACGTATCGTAATCTGTCCATAGCCGTGCGCGCGGCAACGGTTACTTTCTTAGCTGCTCAATATGAATGGTCAGGAACATGCGTTCATCCTGAGTGAGGCTGTGATCGTGATGTAATTCCGTATACTGGTTGATTTTATCGGTACAGCGTCGCGCCGCCGGATACTGCTGCTGCACCAGCTGTGCCAGCGCAGGATCGTCCCCGTCGATATGCTGATGGTCGAGCACCCGGCAGGCAAAAAATTTCAGGTGGGTGACAAAACGCTGGTAGCGTAGCCCCTCTTCCTCATAAACCAGGTCAAAGTGATACTGTACCAGGCTCAGAATGTCCTGCATAAAACGGGTGATCTGCACGGTGTTTTGCATATTGTCGTTAAGCTGGGCATTCACCAGGTGCAGCGCAATAAAGCCGGCTTCATCTTCCGGCAGTTGCGAACCGGTATGTTCGGCAATAATCTGCAGCGCCTGCATGCCCAGCGCAAACTCCTGCGGGTAAAGTTTTTTAATCTCCCACTGCAGGGCGTTAGGGATATGAATATTCTGCGAAAAGCGCTGCAGCGCATAATACAGATGGTCGACCAGGGAGATTAACAGGCTGTGGTGTAATTTACCGGGCAGGTTGTCGTTAGCCAGAGCGATAATCGCTTCGGTAGCGCTAATACAGCTTGCCGGAACCAGATTAAGTAATGCTTTAAACTGTTCAGTGAAAGGCGTGTTGAGGGAAAAGATTTTCTCTACTTTGTCGGGGTCGGTAGTATCACCGATCTTTTTATTGAAGGCGATGCCTTTACCCATGACCACCATTTCCTGACGGTGGTCGTCGAGGCTAATAACCACGTTATTATTCAGTATTCGCTCGATTATCATTATTAATTCCTGTTATCACAGCAATAACCGCAGGCCTGCCGGCCAGAAATTAGGCCAGTACAAAGCATGCTGTCAATTGCTGCTGGTGCGTAGTAACGGAATATAACCAATAATTTTTACGGAACTGCCTGCATAATCACATTTTGCCGACAAACAAGCAGGAGGGTTGCAGAGTAACCGGCCCGGCGACACAGTTCGCCGGGCGACGAGCGTTAAAAATACGTCCTGTTTATGACCGGAGACCGGCTGGCCGCGCCTGTCCCGTCGCGCCGTCGATAGAGTGCGGTACCGACTGTCTGTGTAGCCTCAGTCAGTGTGATGCAGGGCGTCGCCCACGGCGTTAAACAGACGGTCGAGATCGTCCGGCTGCGCGTTAAACATCGGACCAAACTGCAGGCAGTCGCCGCCGAAACGCACGTAGAAACCGGCGCGCCACAGCGCCATTCCGGCTTCAAATGGCCGGATGCTCGGGTCGGCACCGCGCGGTGCCAGCTGGATCGCACCGACCAGGCCGCAGTTGCGGATATCCACCACGTGCGGGCTGCCTTTCAGGCCGTGCAGCGCCTGCTCAAAGTGCGGTGCCAGGCTGGCGGACTGCTCAATCAGCTGCTCGTTTTCCAGAATATCCAGCGTTGCCAGCGCGGCGGCACAGGCCACCGGGTGGGCAGAATACGTATAGCCATGGCCGAACTCCACCGCGTGCTGTGGCAGGTTCTGTGCCATAAAGGTGTGATAGATCTCGCTGGTTGCCACCACGCCGCCCAGCGGGATCGCGCCGTTGGTAATCTGCTTGGCAAAGTTGAGGATATCCGGCGTTACGCCAAAGTATTCAGCACCGCTCCAGCGGCCCATGCGGCCGAAGCCGGTGATCACCTCATCAAAGATCAGCAGAATATCGTGCCGATCGCAGATCTCGCGCAACCGCTGCAGATAACCCACCGGTGGAATTATCGCCCCGGCCGATCCGGAGAGCGGCTCGACGATCAGCGCGGCGATATTCGAGGCGTCGTGCAGCTCAATCAGCTTAAGCATCTCGTCGGCCAGCGCCACGCCGCCGGTTTCCGCCATGCCTCTGGTAAAGGCCATGCCCGGCTGCAGGGTGTGCGGCAGGTGGTCAACGTCCATCAGCTGGCCAAACATCTTGCGATTAGCGCCGATGCCGCCAAGGCTGGTACCGGCAACATTGACGCCGTGGTAGCCACGCGCACGGCCAATCAGTCTGGTTTTGGTCGGCTGACCTTTGGCGCGCCAGTAGGCGCGGGCCATCTTCACTGCCGTATCGGCGGATTCAGAGCCGGAGCCGGTAAAGAACACGTGACTGAGGTCGCCCGGCAGATGCCCGGCAATGCGTTCCGCCAGCTTAAATGACAGCGGATGGCCGTACTGGAAGCCCGGCGAGTAGTCGAGGGTGCCCAGCTGGCGTGATACCGCCTGCTGGATCCCGCTGCGGGTGTGGCCTGCGCCACAGGTCCACAGTGCGGAGAGGCTGTCGTAGATACGGCGTCCTTTATCGTCCACCAGCCACTGGCCTTCGGCCGCCACGATAAAGCGCGGGTCCTGGTGGAAGTTACGGTTGGCACTGAACGGCATCCAGTGGCTTTGCAGATTAAGCTGGCTGATTTCATCGGCGACAGACATGGCACATCTCCGGGTAACAGGGGGTAAAACAGTTTGCACCGAAGTAATGGGTGAGTTAAATACTGATTAACTCATCATCAGTTAAGGAATTACTCACCTAATGAGCGGCAAATCTCTTGGTCAGGTCAGCGATTTTGATCTGAAACTATTGCGTGTGTTTAAGACAGTGGCAGAGTGCGGCAGTTTCTCGGCGGCAGAAAGCCTGCTGGGGATCACCCGCTCGGCGATCAGCCTGCACATGAGCGATCTGGAAAAGCGTCTCGGCATGCGACTGTGCCAGCGTGGCCGTGCCGGTTTTTCGCTGACCGATGAGGGGCGGGAGATCCTGCGGCTCAGCGACACGCTGCTGGCGTCGATGGAATCCTTCCGTCAGCAGGTCAATCAGCTGCATAAACAGCTGCGCGGTGAGTTCAGCATCGCGCTGATCAATAATCTGGTGACCACCCCGCAGATGCAGATTACCGACGCGCTGGCGGAGATGCGCCGCCGGGCGCCGGAGGTACGCATCAATCTGAGTATGAGCACCCCGGCCGATATTGAGCGCGGGCTGCTGGACGGGCGTATCCAGGTGGGGGCGCTGCCGCTGACCGTGCCGCTCTCCGGGCTGGACTATCAGCCGCTGTACACCGAGCGATCGTCGCTGTACTGCAGCCATACGCATCCGCTGTTCGGCAGCGCTACCCTGCCGGACGACGCGCAGCTGCAGACGCTGGATGCGGTGGCGCCCGGCTCGCGCATGACCGCCGAAACCATCGGCCTGCACCAGCTGTTTAACTGCAGCGCCAGCGCCAGCGACCGGGAAGGCATCGCGTTTCTGATCCTCACCGGCCAGTTCGTGGGTTTTCTGCCGGATCACTACGCCAGCCACTGGGTGACGCGGGGCATGATGCGCGCGCTGGCCCCGCAGCGCTTCTGCTTTGACTCACGGATCGCGCTGGTGACCCGTAAAGGCCGCCGGCCTAACGCGATTCTGGAACTGTTTCTGCAGGGCATAGAGCAGGCAGGCGCTGACCAGGGCGTTGAGCGTCGGCACGCCCCATTCACAGAGTAGGCCCACCGTACTGCCGGCCAGCGTCGCGGCGATGGCTGGCCAGCCGCAGGTGGGTGTTTCAGCATCGCCGGGTAACGTACCCTGCCGGCGGCTGCTTTCCAGCACCGCCCGCTGGCTGCGCAGCAGGAAATAGTCCACCAGCATAATGCCGAGGATCGGCGGGAACACCACGCCCAGCAGGGTCAGGAAATCAACGAAACGATCGAGGATCCCCAGCACCGACAGCAGCGTGCCCAGCACGCCAATAGCCAGCGTGGTGCTGCGATAGCGCAGCTTTTTACCGCAGAGGCCTTCCACCGCGTTAATCACCCCCAGCGTGGACGAATAGAGGTTGAGATCGTTAATGCGCAGGGTGGAGAACACCACCAGCAGCAGCCCGATGCCGCCCGTCGCCTGCGACATAATGGTGACCACATCCGCGGTGTGCAGCGTATGGGAAATCATGATTGCCAGGCCGTTAATCACGAACTCTCCGGCGATAATGGTGAGCAGCACCGTTCCCGCCACGTGCCTTGTACTGCGCGAGTAGCGCGTCAGGTCCGGCGTCATCAGGCTGGCGACGATGGCCCCGCCGACCACCAGGGTGACCGCGGCGCTGATGGTCAGGGGCGTGACGCTGTCTGCCACGTTGAGCAGCGGCGGCACCTGCTGGCCGGACAGCGTTTGCCAGGCAATCAGCGCGACCAGGCCAACAAACAGCGGCACGGCAATGCGCGCGGTAAAGCGTAACGCCTTAAAGCCAAACGCTACCAGCAGTGTCAGCAGCAGCCCGGAGAGGGTGGCCGATAGCGCGAAGCCCGGGCCGCCGCCCAGCGCGAAGTTCAGCGAGCGGGCAAAGATCGCATTTTGCACGCCGAACCAGCCGAGCAGGCTGATGGCGACGATCAGACCAATCAGGATCGATCCCACGCGGCCAAAACCACACCAGCGCGCCAGCAGGCTGCCGGACAACCCCTCTTTCATCCCGGCGTAACCCAGCCCGAAGGTGATCGCGCCAAAAATAACGCTGCCGGCCAGGATCGCCATCAGCGCACTGATAATGCTCATGCCGTTGCCCAGCACCGCGCCGAGCATAAACTGGTCCAGCGCGGTGAGCATACCCATATGCACCACCGCCACGCTGAGAAAAGAGACGCGCCGGTCAGGCGGCACACGGCTGAGGGGATAATCTTCGATCTGCATCAGAGGGCTCCTTGTGGTCAGATAAACTGAATTCCTTTTTCCAGCAGGCGCGGGGGGATGTAGTTATCCAGGCCCATCGTCCGGCAATACTCTTCAAATTGCCTGAAGCTGTGTACGCCTGCTTTCTGATACAGGGTATAAATATGGTGCTCTACGCTACGAGGACTCAGGTTGTAAATCCGGGCGATTTCTTTGGTGGTGTGGCGCTGCAGTAAAAGAAAGAGCGTATTTAACTCTACGCGGCTGAACATCGAGGAGGTGGCTTCTGTCGTCAGAACGCTGGGTTTCTGTTTGTTGATGTATTTTAGCGGTGTCAGGGTATCCAGCCCGCGGGCACTCCAGATAACGCCAGTGAATTGCCGATCGGGGCCGAATAGCGGGATTTTTTCGCAAAGGTAAGGCTGTAAGTCGGGCCGTCCAAACCAGTAGTGGGTTTCGATTACCGCCACGCGATCCTGAGCTGACTCTGTTAGTCGATCGTGCTCGACCATTTCGTCAGCATACTCGGCCCAGCAGGCGGGAAAATCACCGTCGAGTTTGCCCTCCAGACTGAAATGAAGGGGGGTGTTGGTATAAGAATACGCCGCTCTGTTCATATACAGATGGCGCGATTTTGCATCTTTAATTCCCCACGGAGCGTTGAGGTGTTCAAACAGGCCGATCAGTACGCTGAGCTGAGAGGGGGCGGCAGGCATGTTGTCACTGATATGCATTGCATGTCCTTTGCGGTTGATAAAAGGGGCAATGCAAAAGCGTACCGGAGATAGCGCGGGCGATCACTCCGCTAAATCTTGATAAATGACATTATCGGCCCACCGGCCGCCTCACCGTGTAGTTTTGCGGATCACCACCTTGCCGCAGTGCTGCTGGCAGTCAACATAATAGCGGCGACAACTCCGCGGTTGAGAAGCTTGTTATCAACTGAACAGGGGTCGCAACTCGACAGAGGGTGAGTTAGCCAGCGGGGGGGGAAGAGGCTCACCCGGTAAAGCGTACCGGAGGCGTTTCAAAGCCTGCTGTGTAGGTGAGAGCCGCTCTCAGTGATCCTTCATCCCCTCTGCCCGGCGGGCGGTCTGGTAAACATAAACGAGCATCGGTTCCAGATCGGCGTCGGGGCCGGCGCTGATGATTTTGCCGCGCAGCCACGTGATTTCACTGCTGATTTCTGGCGGAAACAGGTTGCCGTTCTCGGCGTTACGCAGCCATTTCAGCAGGAAATTATTCTTCCCCCTGGCGTTCCCCGGCTGCTTTTTGCCATACATCCTGAGCGCAACCAGGATGCAGTAGTAGAAGTGGACGCGCCTGCTGAAGCTTTGTGACATCGTTGTACTCTCAATCGGTAACGTGAAATCATCGCTTGCTCCGCCGTCAAAACGGCGGGTTCTGATCAGGGCTGATAGTGACACGGCTACTAAAAAGGACGCAATCTGAAAAATTCAGGCTTGTGTTGACCGTCGTGCGGCGCTCAGTTGTCATGATGCTTCCGGGACAAGGGGCTGAATGTTCACCGCGATGGTGGGTGCAGCAGGCTGCCGGTCGTAAGCTGAGGGCTCAGAATGGCCGAAGAGAGAGCATAACGCTAACAAGTGGTAAAAAGGCAGGAACAAAAGGAGGCGGGACGGGCTGGCGGCAGTAAAGGCCGCCGGGTGTTGACCGGCAGGTGCTCAATTAGCGCCTGGTCCTGGGTAAGGACTTCTTTTTAACATCGTGCAGCCACGAGTGAAGGCTCCAGACGGAGACCGCAATCAGTAAAGTCGCCATGCTAATAAGGAAATAGTCATTCATAATGATACCCGGTCTATTTAACGTGATTGGTATGCGATTAATCCTAGTATTTAGCCATCAGGTACTCACTGGATTTCGCTGCTATGGGTCAATAATACGTTAAATTATTCCTGGGGGAATAAGACATATCTCCCTTTGTTGTCAGTGGCGGACTACAGATTTATCTTAATAATGGCGTCATCTCCGGCGAGCCAGATGGCTCGCCGGAAAGTGGATAGCCCGCCAGTAAAACAGGGGATTATCTTTTTTTCTTCGGGAAAGAAGAGTTTCTTCTGTCGCGAATATATGAAATCAAGCTGTATGCAGAGACTGCAATGAGCATGAATGCCATGCTCATAAGGACGATGTCACCCATTTCATTTTCCCCGGTAAATGTAAACAGAGATGCATGGGAAAACCAAAGGTAAAAGTTCTTACCCCTCATTTCCCATATAACGACCTATAACACACTAATTATCAAGCCTTACTTATCTGTCGCCGTGCTGAAGAGAGGCGCTGTTGCAACAGGTCTGAAGCCCGTTTTACAGCCAGTACGTCAGGCACTGCTTTACCGGGATACGTTACGTAACGCCAGATTCAGCGAGGAGACAGCTCTCATCTTAAGTCAAATTTTTAGCCAGTCAATTAGCATTAAGGAACTGAATGATTTGATTTTGTAATAAGGGTTTACTTTGAGGGGAAATATCAGCGTCACGCGTGACGGTTTTGTTTTAATTACCGCAGGTTGCAGAGTTTTTAAGAATATACTTAGGTTACAGGTTTCTCCTTAAATTTAAGACTATTCACAGGTCAAAAGAGGGGAGGGGGTCGACGGGCAGGTGAACAGATGCCCGCCTGACGCACCCTTCTCGCGGCTGAATTGCAGCGTTGAACCGCGCAACAGGACGTTATTGGCGCGGCAGAGCCCCGCAACTTCCGTCGCTAACCGGAAAAAAAGTATGGTGTGAAAAAATTAATCTTTTACGGCCAGAGATCGGCCCTTCTGCCGCTAACAGGTAAGCGGTGCTGTTCGTCATCGCTAAGGGTTCAGCGTGATTTTTGTAACGGATAGCCCACCAGCGGCTTAATTTCCTTCAGTACAAACATACTTTGCATCTCTTTTATACCCGGCAGGCGGCGGATCACCGTCATGGAAAACTCCGCAAAGGCGTCGAGATCCCGTGACACCACCTGCAGCAGGAAGTCGGCATCGCCGCCGATGCTGTAGCAGGCCACTACGTTATCCAGCGCGGTCACCTGCTGTTCGAACTTTTTCGCATCGGCTTCGCTGTGGCTGTCGATGCTCACCCGCACAAACACCATCACGCCCAGCCCGATTTTGCGGCGATTCAGCACCGCACGGTAGCCCTGAATCACCTCCTCCTCCTCCAGCCTGCGCACTTTGCGCCAGCAGGGCGAGGCGGACAGGCCGATTTCGTCGGCCAGCGCCTGGTTGGTGATGCGCGCGTCGTTCTGTAGCAGGGTGAGAATGTGCATCTCACTGGGGCTTAAGGTCATCAGGTCATTTCCTGTCTTTTGATGGCGGTTATCAGGTAAATCTTGCCCTTTTTTACTGTTTTTACAAGCAATTCAGACCACCTTTTCCAGGTGGAACGGGCGATACTATTGCTCCGACGGCACATTAGAACAGGAATGATGATGAAATTTGATGCAACGCAACAACGCTGTACCATCGTGGTGGACGCCCAGCTTGCTCCGGGGCTGGCGATGAATGCCGCCAGCGTGATCGGCATCAGCTTCGGCCGCACGGTGGATAATCTGGTGGGGCCGGATCTGCACAGCGCAGACGGGGTCAGCTATCCGGGGGTGATTTATGCCCCGCTGCCGGTGCTGAGGGCGGAAGGGAGCTATCTGCAGGCGTTGCTGCAGACGGCGCAGCAGGATGACGAAATTTACGTGATGCCGTTCAGCGCGCTGGCGCAGTCGTGCAAAACCTATGACGAGTACGGCGAGCGTATCTCCTCGGTCAGCAGCCCGCAGATCGCGCTGGTGGCGATCGGCCTGATCGGACCGAAAAAGAAGATTACCCGCCTGACGGGGAATCTGTCGCTGTACCGGTAACACCGGGCAGATGGCTGTCTGCCTCCTTCAGCCCCCGGATTTCCGCCTGATCGGGTTAATCCCTGCGGCTGCCGGGGGAGCGGGATGCCCGTTGAGCGGCTGGACGTGGCCTGCCGCTCAACGGTGTTGGTGCAGGCCAGCGGCGCAGTATTACGCCAGCCCACCGTCGACCAGCGCATCGCGTGAGATGGCGGCGATATTTTTGGCACCGGTCAGGGTCATCGCTACGCGCATCTCTTTTTCCACCAGGCTTAACAGATTCGCCACGCCCGCCTGCCCGGCGGTAGCCAGCGCATAGAGGTACGCGCGGCCCAGCAGCACGCTGTCTGCGCCCAGCGCGATCATCCGCACCACGTCCAGCCCGTTGCGGATGCCGCTGTCGGCCAGAATGGTGATATCGCCTTTGACCGCATCGGCGATGCGCGGCAGGGCGCGGGCGCTGGAGAGCACGCCGTCCAGCTGGCGGCCACCGTGGTTAGAGACCACGATGCCGTCGGCGCCGAAGCGCACCGCATCGCGGGCGTCATCGGCGTCGAGAATGCCTTTGATCACCATCGGGCCGTCCCAGGCTTCGCGGATCCACTCCAGATCGGACCAGCTGATTGACGGATCGAAGTTCTTCGCCAGGTAGCCGATATAGTCCTCCAGCCCGGTGGGTTTGCCGAGGTAGGCGGAGATATTGCCGAGGTCGTGCGGCTTGCCGTGCAGGCCGACGTCCCATGCCCACTGCGGATGAGTGACCGCCTGCAGGTAGCGGCGCAGCGCCGCGTTCGGGCCGCTCATGCCGGAGTGCGCGTCGCGGTAGCGGGCACCCGGAACCGGCATATCCACGGTAAACACCAGCGTGGAGCAGCCGGCCGCTTTGGCGCGTTCCAGCACGTTGCGCATAAAGCCGCGATCCTTCAGCACGTAGAGCTGGAACCACATCGGCCGGTCCATCGCCGGGGCGACCTCTTCAATCGGGCACACCGAGACGGTGGAGAGGGTGAAGGGGATGCCTTTCGCCGAAGCTGCCCGCGCCGCCTGCACTTCGCCACGGCGGGCATACATGCCGCACAGGCCGACCGGGGCCAGCGCCACCGGCATCGACAGTTCTTCGTTAAACAGCCTGGTGCGCAGGTCCAGCTCAGACATATCGTTCAGCACCCGCTGCTTCAGCGCGATCTGCGCCAGGTCATCGACGTTGCGGCGCAGCGTATGCTCGTTGTAGGCACCGCCGTCAATGTAGTGAAACAGAAACGGTGGCAGTATGCGTCTGGCGGCGGCGCGGTAGTCGCTGCCGGCTGAAATGATCATCGGTTTTCTTCCTTTATCCACTTATCTTCGTCGCCCGGCAGGCGCGAAATACGCTCCTGCCGGGCCGCATTTTCCTGCAGCGTCTTCAGCGTGGCGTGCACAAAGCCGAGGTGCTGCTGTGCTGCGCGGCGCGCGCGTTCGGCATCGCCCGCGAGGATCGCCTGCAGCAGTTCAGCGTGCTGTTCGGTCAGCCGGGCGTGGATGTCCGGGGCGCTGTACATCCGCTGGCGGCTGTGCGCCACCGAAGTTTGCAGCAGATCGAAAAAGCCGCGCATGGTCTGCAGTAACACCACGTTGTGTGAGGCCTCGGCGATCGCCAGGTGAAAACGCACGTCGGCCTGGGCAGCCATCTCTTCGGAGCGGCTTTCCTGCTGGCAGAGGGCATCAAAACAGCCCTGCAGCTTCTGCTTATCCTCTTCGGTGGCACGCAGCGCCGCATACCAGGCGGTGCTGGCCTCAATGGCGTGACGCGCTTCAAGAATATCGTCACGGTAGCTGGGGTCGCCCGCCACCAGCGCCTTCAGCGGCTGTACGATACGCTGCTGTGACCAGCGTGCGCTGTCGTCCGTTTCGCAAAGCCAGGTACCGCCGCCGTGGCGGCTGTAGAGTACGCCTTCGGCAATCAGCGTGCGCAGCGCCTCGCGCAGCGACGAACGCGATACCCCGAGCACTTCCGCCAGCCGACGCTCGGCAGGCAGGCGTGCGCCGGGCGCCAGCTCAAGCTGCTGGATCTGCTCTCTGAGCCGGGCCGACAACGAGAGCGCGGCCGGTGGTACTGGGATGTTCATGGTCTTCACCTGCTGGCCTGAAGGAGCGGGAGGGGGCTTGCGCAGAGGAGTCACCCGACTGATAACTGGTAGGACCGTTCAGGGATTCAGCCTGCCTGCTGCACATATGGTTAATATTTTGTTATTTAAAAACAATCTTCGACGCGACTATTTTGCTTTTTTGCGGGCAGGGTACAGTTTTTTAGCGAAGTGGTAGGACCATAACCAGGCGCGGTGACAGGCGGTGGTCATCATATTTTCCTATGGCTGGCTAAAGGTTTGCGATTCAATTGCTTATGCTTAACGTCATGAAAATTAAGTCAAATTAGTGATTTCGTCTGTTACAGGCTGGTGACAGCACGCACTTTCCCACCCTACACTTTGTGCTTTGTGACGTGCTGCCGGTGGCGGTAGCCGATACGCCTATCACCTGGCCGGAGACCCCTGATAACGATGTCCAATCCGCATGAGATCGTCGATCTGAGTAAACACATTCGCAAAATGGCTGAAGGTAAAATTGCCGATATTAATGATATCAACCGCGAAACCACCTTTCTGGCGCTGAATGCGCTGATTGAGGCAGCCCGCGCGGGTGAGGCCGGACGCGGCTTCGCCGTGGTGGCGAATCAGGTGAAACACGTCTCCGGCGTTATCGCGGATATTACCACCAGCCTGAACAAAGAGCTGGCGGGAGCGCTCTCTGAGCTGACGGCGCTGGGTGACAGCATGATTGCCCGCTTACGGGATCATCAGGGGCAGCGCTGTGTCGATCTGGCGCTGAATACCATCGACATTATCGATCGTAACCTGTACGAACGCTCCTGCGACGTGCGCTGGTGGGCGACCGATGCGGCAGTGGTTGCCTGCGTCAGCGCGGCGGACGCGGCGGCCTGTCAGCATGCCGCCCGCCGGCTGGCGGTGATCCTCAGCAGCTATACCGTTTACCTGGATATCTGGATCGCCGATGCTGCGGGCAACGTACTGGCTAACGGACGGGGCGATCGCTATCCAGTCAGCGGGCAAAACGTTCGCCATCTGGCGGCATTCAGTGAGGCGATGGCGACCCGCAGCGGCGATGACTATGTAAGCAGCGATGTGGCAGAGCTGCCACAGCTGCACAATGCGTCGGTGGCAACCTACGCCACGGCGATCCGTGAGCAGGGGGAGGCGCACGGCAAGCCAATCGGGGCGCTGATGATTTTCTTTGACTGGGCACCGCAGGCCACGGCCGTGGTCAGCGGGGTGCGGCTCAGTGAGGAGGAGTGGTCGCGCACGCGCTGTATGATCCTCGATTCGCACCACCGGATCCTGGCCAGCAGCGATGCCAGCGCCAGGCTGGGCGAGCGGTTTCCGCTGCACACCGACGGGCGCAGCAGTGGTTTCTTTCAGCCGGATGAAGGACGAACCGTCTCCTTCGCGCTGACCCCGGGCTACGAGAGTTATGACGGGCTGGGCTGGTATGGGGTGATCGAGCAGCGGAATTAATGTTCGCCGCCCCGGGCGGGGCGGCTGTACTGGTCAGCATCGAGCAGATTAACGGCCAGCATATTGCCATTTATTATCGCTGACGGGTTGACCACCAGCACAGCAGCGAGCCGAGGCTGACCATCGCGGCACCCTGCCAGAAGCTGATCGACAGGCTGGCGTTGAGCATCACCGCCGCCAGCATCGCCGAGATCACCGGAATAAAGTAGGAGGCGGTGGCCAGCACCGTGACGTGACCGTGCAGGATCCCGATGTTCCAGGCCGCGTAGCCGAAGCCCATCGCCATCGCGCCCAGCAGCAGGTTCACCCCCACCCGCAGAGTAAAGACCATTTCCGGCTGCGGCGCGGCGAGGAATTTCACCCACAGCGTCAGCGCCGTCAGGATAAAGAACAGGGTGATGCCGTTGCTGCCGTTGGCAATCTTTTTAGTCACCACGCAGTAGATTGCCCAGATCGCCGCGCCGCTAAACGCCAGCCCGTAGCTGAGCGGATTGGAGGCGACGCTGGCCGCAATTTCGCTGAAGGAGAATGCACGGTCGCCGGCCAGCACCAGGCAGATGCCGGCGATCGATACCAGCATGCCGGGAATAATCAGCAGGCTGCATCTCTGCCGGGTAACGATCACCGACAGCAGAATGGTCATGCCCGGCCACAGGTAGTTAACCATACCGACTTCGATCGCCTGGGTGCCGGTGCTGGCGAAGCCCAGCGACAGCGACAGGCACAGCTCGTAGCAGACAAACAGCAGGCTGCCGGTAATCAGGTAGGCGCGCGGGAAGGTTTTTACTTTGGGAAAACCAAGGGTCAGCAGCAGCACCAGCGATGCCAGGCTGTAGATCATCGCCGCCCCGCCAATCGCCCCCAGCCCTTCGCTGACGCTGCGGATCAGCCCGACGATGGCGCTCCACAGGACGATAGCAATCAGCCCGATTGACGTTGCCTTTTTTGCTGTTATTTCCACTCAACCCTCTGCCATTATTTCCCCGCGCGGGCGGAGGGGATCCCCGCCTCGCTGATGGAAGCAGGCCGAAGCATTCACCCACGGCTGCCGCGCTGTAAGGTAGCAAAATCAGATGAGCCTGCGCTACGCCGTCAACGCCTATCTGAAAAATATCCAGCCAACAGCCCCGCAGCCCCGTAGTTCGGGGCTTTTATTTATCCGGCAGCTCGCTTTCCTTCAATACTCCAGTTCATCCGGCACCGGGTAATCCTGCACCCTGAGCTGGCCTGCTGAGATGACCAGCGTCGCCACCCACAGGCTATGCCTCTCCCCGCTAAGTAAATTATCCAGTTCGCTAAAGGCGTGCCGCAGTGATGGGGTGGTTGCCCACTTTTCCCGATCGGACAGGGAGTAAGTGAACCAGACGGCGGTGGTTGTCGCACTTAGCTTTTCAACCCGCCCGACACGGTTGACCACCATTCTGCCGTAGCAGAGATCGGCATGGATTTTCCAGTTTCGCTCTCCCTTCGGCGTTAATGCGAAGCGACTGCCACGTTTTGCAGCCAGACCTGCATCGACCAGCGCGTGCAAGCGGCCGGACTCCCACGGAGACGCTGCCGCCAGGGCCGCCACCGGCCAGACCGTCTCGCCAAGGCACAGCGGCGGCTGTCGGCGATAAAAGTCGTTAATCAGCTGAGCGTAATCAGCGCCCGTACTCGCGGCGAAAACCGGTAGCGCGAAAAACACGTTTAGCAGTATTGCCGTCAGGATTTTCACGGCTGCAGATCCCGCTCATCCACCTCGGCCCAGGCCTGAGTGGCGGAGTCGTAGCTGTTTTGGGTGATCGTCTTTTTCATCAGTGACCACTGATAAAGCGGGACGCCCGGATCGTCATCGGACTGGGTAAACCGATAGTAGGAGAGCTGGAACGGGTTGCGGTCATAAGGGCTCTCGCCCTTTTTCTCTGCGTTGATCAGCCAGAAAGTATTGCCGCGGCGAAACAGCTGATTATCCTCGACCAGAAACTCCGCGTCCGCCGACAGGCGGTAGTCAAACCACGTAAACCGCTCGCTGTTTGCCACCGGCATAATGCTGAGGCCGCCGTCGCCGCGATCGACGAAGAAGGTCAAACCAAGATTAGGGTGGGAAGTGTTGTTATCGAATTGCGCGACCACGACATAATCCTGTCGCCCGTCATCATTGATATCCAGAGGATTTATTCCCTGTTTGAGCAGGACCGGAGAGAGGGCGCAGACGCTGTTGCTGAACGCTGCGGCCGTCAGCCAGCATAAGGCCCGCAGGGTGACTGTCATTATGCTTCCTTTCATCAGACACGCAGGGAGGGGAATCACAGGAAGATAAGGCATTTGCTGATTATTGCTGTGCCGTCGGTGCGTTACAACGACGATGTGAGAACGTACAGCCGGTCACAAGGGAGTCGGAAACCGCTGAAACGAATGATAGTGCCATCCGTTCAGGCTCTGTTGGTTACTGATTACTCCACCTCGCCCTGCGCCAGCCGGCTGATATGAATGCTCAGCCAGGTCAGCTCGTCGTTGGGCAGCACCAGCTGGTGCTTCTCTTCAACGTAGTCACGCACAGCCCAGGCGACCTGCATCGCCTGTGGGTGAAAGCGCACCATTTCCTGATAGAAATCATCCCCGTTGCGACTGACGATCTTGCCCGCCAGCACCCGTTCGGCAAAGTAGCGCAGATGGGTGATAAAGCGGTTGTAGTTGATGGTGGTGATATCCAGGTTGCGGTTCAGCTTGTAGCGAACGATTTCGGCAATGCGGTTCACCAGCTGGACCTGCTGGTGGGCGTCGCCGTTGTCGCTCTCACCGGAGGCGTTAATCAGGTGAAAGGCGATATGCACCGCTTCGTCGTCGGGCAGGGTGATGCGAAAGCGCTGGTTCACCAGCGCCGTGGCGCGCAGGCCCAGTTCATACTCGCGCGGGTAGTAGCGTTTCACTTCCCAGCTCAGTTTGTTCACCACGTTCATGCCGCTTTTACTGCGCTCAACGGCGAAGAACAGGTGTTCGGCCAGCGTGAACAGCAGCACGCTGTTCAGCTTCTCAGCGTACTGCGGCTGCGCCACGGCGATGATGTCGTGGGTAACGTCAAAAAAGGCCGCCGGCACGCTGTCGGTCAGAGAAAGAAAGTGCTGTGCTTTGTAGCTCTCCAGCGGAATAAACACCTGCTCGATATGACTGGCGTCAACCAGCGCACCGGGTTTGGTGCCAAAGCCCAGGCCTTTGCCAAACAGGATCATCTCGCGACCCTCCTGTTCAACCAGCAGCATACTGTTATTCAGCGACTTCTTAACTCTTATCACATGCGTTTCCCGCGGCCTGATGACTTAACTGAGATCGCTGCCGTTGGTGGCGATCACTTTCTGATACCACCAGAATGAGTCTTTACGCAGGCGGGCAAGCGAGCCGTGGCCTTCATCATCCTGATCAACATAGATAAATCCGTAACGCTTGGACATCTGTGAAGTACCGGCACTGATAATGTCAATTGTTCCCCAGCTGGTAAAGCCCATCAGCTCAACGCCTTCGTGGATCGCCGCCAGCATTTGCTCGAAGTGTGATCTGAAGTAGTCAATGCGGTAGCCGTCGTGGATTTTTCCGTCCACCACTTCGTCGCGCGAGCCGAGGCCGTTCTCCACGATAAACAACGGCTTCTGGTAACGGTCATACAGCTCCAGCAGGGAGATCTTCAGCCCGACCGGGTCGATCTGCCAGCCCCATTCGGACGCCGGCAGGTAGGGGTTTTTTACCCCCAGCACGGTGTTGCCCGGGATGCGCTCGGCGTCCGGCTGCGTCGATTCGGTCAGCGACATGTAGTAGCTGAAGGAGACGAAGTCGACGGTGTGGTTGCGCAGAATATCCAGATCGTCCGGCTGCATCTCAAGACGGATGCCGCGCAGCTCCAGGTCACGCAGGATCAGCGGCGGGTAGGCGCCGTTTACCTGCACGTCGGCGTAGAAGTAGTTTTCCAGATTTTTCTTCAGCGTTGCCTGCACATCATCCGGGTGACAGGTGCGCGCATAGGTGGTCAGTTTGGTCAGCATGCAGCCTACCTGGCTGCCCGGAATAATCGCGTGGCAGTCGCGGGTGACCAGCGCCGAGGCGACAAACTGGTGGTGCAGGCCCTGATAGATATCCTGCCGGGCATGGCCCGGTGCGCACTTCTCTTCGCGGATCCCGGCGGTGGTAAACGGGTGGCGATGGATGCTGTCGATCTCGTTGAAGGTCAGCCAGTAACGCACAAGGTCTTTATAACGATGGAAGCAGACGTTGCAGTAACGGACGAAGGCATCGACCACGTTACGGTGCACCCAGCCGTTGTACTTTTCGCTGAGGATCAGCGGCATCTCGTAGTGGGAGAGGGTGACCAGCGGCTCAATGTCGTGCTTACGCATCTCGCTAAACAGATCTTCATAAAACTGCAGGCCGGCTTCGTTCGGCTGCGCCTCTTCACCGGAGGGGAAGATGCGTGACCAGGCGATGGAGACGCGCAGCACTTTGGTGCCCATCTCAGCAAACAGCGCCAGATCCTCTTTATAACGATGATAGAAGTCGATGCCGCGACGTTTTGGGTATTTCTCATCGTTCAGGCCGTTCAGCGCATCCTGAATATTTTCGTCGCTCAGCGCCATATGGCCGCTGTAGTCCTTTACGTCCATATTCGGCTTATGCGCAATCGCATCGGCTACGGACGGGCCTTTGCCCGCCACGTTCCAGGCGCCTTCCGCCTGGTTAGCGGCGATGGCCGCGCCCCATAAAAAGTTCTGCGGAAATACCGGGATGTTCTGTTTCATACTGACTCCTTTAAGGTCATCACGTGCTGAGTGCCGACGGCAGCGTCGGACGAAGGGGAGAGCACCTCGAAGCGGTCGCTGTTGGTGACGACCATCACCACCACCGGATCGAAGCCGGCGGCAATAATCGCTTCAAGGTCAAACCTGACCAGCAGATCGCCGGCTTTAACGTGCTGATTTTCAGTGACTTCAGGCCAGAAGTTGCGGCCTTCCATCTTGATGGTATCAATGCCAATGTGGAAAATAATCTCAGCTCCGCTGTCGGTGAGCATACTGAGCGCATGGCCGCTCTCAAACAGGCTGCTGATGGTGCCGTCCGCCGGGGCATACAGCGATCCGTGCGTGGGGATAACGCCGATGCCGTCACCCATAATACCGGCAGAGAACACCTCATCGTTGACCGAGGAGAGCGGGATCACCGTGCCCTCCGCCGGGCTGTTGAGATCGAACGCGTTGACCCGCGTCGGCGTGGTGGCGGTTGCCTGCGGCTCCTCATGCCAGATCGCCAGGGTGACAACAAAGGTCACCACAAAGGCCAGCCCGGCACCGGCCAGCGCCCAGAGAATATTGGCCGGATTGGTCGGTGAGACGAACATTGAGATGCTGGCGAGGCCCGGGCCAACCAGCGCAAACGCTTCTACCGCCATCCAGCCGATAAAGCCGCCGCCGATCACGCTGCCGATAATCACCGCATACAGCGCCTTCTTATTCAGCAGCGTAATGCCGTACAGCGCCGGTTCGGTAATGCCGCACAGCGCGGAGAGCCCGGCCGACAGCGCGGTGGACTTTTTCACCCTGTCGCGGCTTTTAAAGTAGATGGCAAAGCAGGTGGCCGCTTCGGCAATATTGTGCGCCAGCGACGCGGGCAGGTAGAGCATCTCGCGGCCGAACTGCGACATCGAGGCCACGGCGTAGGGGATCATCGGCTTGTGCATACCGGAGGCGACCATAAATGGCAGCACGGCGGCCAGCAGCGCGGTGGCGACAAAGCCCAGCTTGCCGTACAGCCAGAGGATCACCGTGGCCATGCCGGAACCCAGTTCAAAGCCGAGTGGGCCGAGCAGCAGCAGCGTCACCGGTACGGTGACCAGCAGCGACAGCATCGGTGACAGGAACACCCGCAGCGCCGACGGCGAGTAGCGGTTAAAGAACTTCTCGGTCTGGGCGTAGAACAGCACGCAGAGGATCGCCGGGAACACCTGCGAGGCGTAGGCGATATTCAGCAGATCGAACGACAGGAACTGTGCCCCCTCCGCCAGCTGTTTCGACATCGCCGGCAGCACCAGCACCGACACCGCCGAGACCGCCACCAGAATATTAACCCGCAGTTTGGTGGCGGTGGTGATCGCCACCAGAATCGGCAGGAAGTAGAGCGGGGCGGAGCCGATGGCGTCGAGCACCTTCCAGGTGGAGTTATCGCGGGTCAGCCAGCCCATTACGTCGAGCAGCAGCAGCAGCGATTTCAGCACGCCGCCGCCGGCAATCGCCGGGATCAGCGGCTGGAAAATGCTGATCACAAAGTCAATCAGATACGGCCCCCACTGGCGACGTGCGCCGGGTCTGGCCGCGTCAGGCTGGCGGCCTTCTGCCAGCTGGCGCACCGCCTCGTAGATCTCAATCACCTCTTTGCCGATGATCACCTGACACTGGACGTTGACCCGCACGCCCAGCACGCCCGGCACTTTTTCCAGCGCTGGCTGGTTGACCCGCGCGTTATCCACCAGGCTCAGCCGCAGCCGGGTTGAACAGTGCTCGATATGTTCGATGTTATTCACACCGCCAACCAGGTTAATTATTGTTTGTGCCGTTTCCAGATAGCTCATCTGACACCCCTTATTTTTCCCAAAAAAAAAAGACCTGAAGCCCCGGTTTAAGGGAGCTTCAGGTCTTGCCTGGTTGATACCAGTGACACGCCTGCCCACAGTTCTATAGCGGCAGAGGGGGAAAGGCAATGAGATTACCGAATCGTGTATGGGAATTGTGAGCGAGGCGGCAAATTACGCTGTGGTGTCAGATACTGCTGGTTATCAGCCGGACTTACCGACGGTGAGCTGCTGATGCTGATGCTGATGCTGATGCTGATGCTGATGCTGTTGCAGTTCATAGTCGATAAATGCGCCAATCATCGCCCGCCAGACGCTTTCTGCAATCTCCGGCGGCAGCCCCTGCTCACTGGCCTGCAGGCGAACCTTATCCACCACCTGCTGCACGCGGTCCGGCGCGCGCACGGCAGCGCTGTCTTTTTTAAAGGCGGCCGCCGCCTTAACACAGGTCGCGCGTTTCGCGATCAGTTTCACCAGTTCACTATCAAAGGTGTCGATTTGCCGGCGGAGTTCGTCGAGGGAGTTACCGATATTCATGTTGATCCTTGTAGCTAGTACAAAAGTACAAAGTACCGTTTTTACACTCTCTTTGCCAGTGGCTGAAAGGGCGAAATTGATGCATCAATGTGGGCTGGCTGGCGCAGATACACAATAATCAGCGTTCTGGCAGAACGAAAAAAGGCAGGGTGGTTAGCCCCGCCTTGCTTCAGGTTGCCGTTACCCCTTAGGGTCTTGCGGCAAGTTGTCTGATGACAACGATAATGCTAAGGCTGATGTGCAGAATTTGCAGTATCAGCAGAATGCTTCCCAGCAGTATCACCGGTGCGCTCCTTATCTGAACAGAGCACCACACGCCGTTAATGCCTTTGGGTTTTCCCTCACGACGCATTTCTGCTTCACATTCAGGTGGCACTCTTTTAGGTTCAGGCAAACCGGGCAGCACCATCTGTTACCGGTTGGGAAAAACCAGGGATGAGTCCTTTCAGCTACCGGCAAGAGGTAACCTGATACTGCTGTGAGCAGGCTGATTATAATGGGGGAAAGGGATGTGATAACCTGCAAATCGTGCGTATTCTGTACTGAGTGACATTGACCTTACCTGTTGACGTGATACGATTTCATGGCTTCACACTTCAGGTGGTACGATTCTTTATGCGGCTACCAATCGCTAAAAGAGATAAAAAACCGACGTCATCGTCGGTTTTTTTTCGCCCTCATTTCTGCTCAGGCCAGCTTAATCATCACCATTCCGGCCAGCAGCAACAGCAGACCCAGCCAGCCTTTGCGGTTCAGGCGCTGACCAAACATCACCCAGCCCGCTGCAATCGTCGCTATCAGGCCGAAGCCACCCCACAGGGCGTAGGCAACCGCAAGATCGATGCCTTTCACCGCCTGCGATAATGCGCTGAATGCGGCCAGCACGCCCAGCAGGGAGAGTACGCCGTAAGCCTTACGTTTAAAGCCGTTCGACAGTTTTAGCAGGATATTGGCGGCAATTTCAAGCAGAATGGCCACCAGCAGCCAGAGGGCATGTACCCATTCAAACGCCTGCATGATGCCCCCCTGCCTGCGTCTGTGCGGCTCGTGGGGTTTTACTGCGGGTGCCCGTTTTAATCAGCGCAATACCGGCGATTAGCGTGGCCAGTCCGGCGACTTTCATCAGTGATACGGACTCATCAAACAACAGCACGCTGAACAGGGTAATAAACAGGATCCCCACCCCTTCCCACATGGCGTAAGCCACGCCGAGAGCGATTTTTTTTACAGAAAAGGAGAGGAAAATATAGGACAGGGCGATCATCACCAGCATCAGCAGATAGCCGCCGTGGTGGTCATTTACATCTGCCCATTTCATCGACAGGGTGCCGGTAATTTCAAAAGCAATGGCCAGAGCCAGCAGGAACCAGTAACGCATAATATCTCTTCCACAAGAGAGTCATCATCGTGCGTCAGCCCACCGTTTGCGCGAGGCTACGGGGCTGAAAGCAGAAAACAGAGTCGGCAAAGCCACGCAGAAATGCGTTATGCCGCAGGCGGAAGAGCAGGACTAAAGTGCGTTACGCCAGTGTTGTTCACCGGTAATGAGGGCGCTGAAGGTGCGTGTTGAGGTAAAGCAGAAGCGTTCGTTTCTGAACAAAGTATCCATATAATTTACAACTTATCCGCGTTGTTGCTTCTCGTCGGTGCGGAAAGAAAATTGTCCTCAGTTGTTGTACACCCGCGGATCGTAGCCTGGTTCATAACGTAAAGTGACGAAATTTGCGCTTCTTTACGCTGGGTGCCGGTAAAGCTGCGGCTGTTAACGGGCTGCCACGAAAAAAGGCGGGTGGTGAAACCCCGCCTTGATTCAGGTTACCGCTGCTCCTTACGGTCTTGCGGCAAGTTGTCTTGCGACAACGATAATGCTAAGACTGACGTGCAGGATTTGCAGTATCAGCAGAATGCTTCCCAGCAGTATCACCGGTGCGCTCCTTATCTGAACAGAGCACCACACGCCGCTTATGCCTTTGGGTTTTCCCTCGCGGCGCGTTTCTGGCTTAGTGAAACAACAGGCACTCTGCAGGTTAAGGCAAACCGGGCAGCACCATCTGTTTCCGACCGGGAAATTTTCAAATCCTTTTTCAGCAACCTGCCAGAGACAGCTTCGTGTAATCATTAAGCTTCGCGATTATAAGCATTCGAAGCTTAAGCTCGAACCACATATTGTGCGTTTTTCAGGCGGTTGCTTATTGACCGCAGGGCAGGGGGTGATAACATTATTTGGCTTAGTGATACAGCAGGTATTGTTCCGTTGCAGGGCTACCAACCTGAAAATGGGGCGGATTAGGGCAGGCTGGTTACCTCGCCTTAATTCAGTTTGCGTTGAGGCCTTATAAGGCTTAGTAAAGTGTATTGCGACAACGAGAATGCTCAGGTAACGAAAAAAAACCGACGGTAAAGTCGGTTTTTTTTCGTCCCTGTTCAGGCTATCGATGGCGGTTCAGACTCTGCTCGCCATTCATCCACAGGCCCCGGCAAAAATTACCCCGCGCGCGCTCATCTCACGCTGCCAGCGGACGGCGCTGGTGGTCCAGTAGACGGACTTAACGCCGAAACGTGCCAGCTCCGCCTGCGACCAGGAGAACCACTTCTCCGGGAATTTCTGCCGGTAATCCGCCAGCAGCTGTGGGCAATAAGCGATCTTTTCGCTGACGCCGATCGTCTGGTAAAACTGGCTCTCCTGTTGTGCCAGCGCGATAAATTCGGGCTGTGTGACAAACTTTTGCGCCGTCATCCCGTCTTCGCTGTTTTCCATCGCGATCTCGCTGGCCGGGCTGTGCAGGCTGCCGTGCCACAGAAGGTAGCTGTTCTGGCCAATATATTTGTTTTTGCCTGCGGGGAACAGGTAGCTGGCGCAGGCGGACGCACAGACGTTTCTCACCTCAACGTCAACGCCGCGCTTGTGGATCTCACGGCCTAATTTCATCGCTTCCACGACGTCGCCGCCGATGCTGTTGAGGGAGATTTTCTCTACCCGGCGCATCTTTAGCTGGTTAATCACTTTCTCTGCCGAGCCGGAAATAATTTTGCCATCATAGTAGAGCGTACCGTTACGTACGCTGATTTCCGGCGGTGAAAGCAGCACCCGCTCGTCCTGAATATCGATGGCCTGTGCGGCAGCGGTCGGTGCGCTGAGCGCGCAGGCAAGCAGCGGCAGCAGCGTAGAGAGCGGGGATAAGCGTGGCAACATGATTGCGGGTTCCTTGTGCAGTGGATCAGGCGGCGGGCGCAGGCGCATGGCGTTGGCGATACGTCAGTCATGTCCGTAGTACCCTTGAGTTTACTTGATTCCCGTACCTGCTGTCGCAAAACGCGTTGCCCAAAGGCAGAACGGCGCGTGGGCGGCAGGTGGTTCGCGCAAAAAAAAACGGCAAATGTGGAGCCTTTGCCATGAAATCGTCAGGTAATGTAAATAAATGTATCAATGTTGAGTGATTATCATTTAAATTTAGCCGGTCTGATTTGACTCTCTTACCTCGGGAAAAAAACAATGTCCTCATCTGTCTTTAAACGCCGTGCTGTTGCCGGTGCGCTGGCGCTTGCCCTGCTGGCAACCGCCACCTCAGCCCTGGCTGAAATCAAAACCCTGACCGACGTCATCGGCCGTCAGGTGAAGGTCGACCTGCCTGCCAAGCGCGTGGTGCTGGGTTTCTACTTTGAAGATTATATGGCCGTGGGCGGTGAGAAAGCCTTTGATTCGGTGGTTGGCCTGTCGCGTGAAGCGTGGGAAGGCTGGGTGCCGGCTAACTGGGCGATGCATGTGGCGCACCGCCCGTCGCTGAAAGACATTCCTGACGTGGGCGAAGTAGAGGCGCAGAACTTCTCGGTGGAGAAGGTGCTGAGCCTTAACCCGGACCTGCTGATCCTCGCCGACTGGCAGTATCAGGCGCTGGGTGCCGATATCAAGCGTATCGAGAAGCAGGGCATTCCGATCGCGGTCGTCGACTTTAACGCGCAGACCGTTGAGCGCCACGTGGCCTCCGCCCGCGTGCTGGGCACGCTGACCGGGCAGGACGCGCGGGCGACGGAAATCGCCGATCTTTATGCGGCGTCGTTGAAACAGGTGGCCGATCGCGTTAAGGCCTCCGGCAAGCCGCAGCCGAAGGTGTACGTCGAGTTTGGCAATAAAGGCCCGGAAGAGTACTCCTTCACCTACGGCAAGAACATGTGGGGCGCGATGGCCACCGCGGCCGGCGGCAACAACATCGCCACGCCGTTTGTTGAGTGGTGGGGGCCACTGAACCCTGAGCAGGTGCTGGCCTCGCAGCCGGATGCTATTTTCATCGCCGGGCGTGAGAACAATGCCAACCCCAATGCGCTGCCGATGGGGCAGGGGGTAAAAATTGACGACGCGCGCGCGAAGCTGAAGGGCTTTGAGCAGCGTGCAGGCTGGAGCGGACTGCCGGCGGTGAAAAACGGCAAGGTGTACGGCGTCTATCAGGGCGCGTCACGTACCCTGTCTGACTTCGCGATGGTGCAGTATATGGCCAAACAGCTCTACCCTGAGCAGTTCAGGGACGTCGATCCGCTGGCTAACTACCTTAACTACTACAAAAAATACCTGCCGGTCACCCCGGAAGGTACCTTTGTGGTCGGCGTTAAGTAACGATGCCCCCCGGCGGCCCGCCGCTGCGCTGGCGGGCCGTCCGGCACCTCACCGATCGTTTCGATCGCGCTGCTGCGGCGGCGCGTGATTTTCTGGATACCACCATGACTATTCCCTCTGCCAGCCGCAACGCCATTGCCGCGCACCGCGCGCGCGAACGTAAGCGCTGGCGTTACGTGCTGCTGTTTTTACTGATTACGGCGGTCAGCCTGGTGTTTGATATCGCCACCGGCCCGTCGATGCTCTCACCCTCTGAGGTGATCCGCTCGCTGACCGGGCTGGGCGAACGGGCGGCGATGACCGACGCCATCGTGCGTGAGCTGCGGCTGCCGATGGCGCTGATGGCGCTGGTGGTCGGCGCGGCGCTGGGCGCCGGCGGCGCGCAGATGCAAACCCTGCTGAATAACCCGATGGCCAGCCCCTACACGCTGGGAATGGCGGCCGCGGCCGGTTTTGGTGCCGCGCTCAGCCTGGCGTTTGGCGGTTTCGGGCTGAACCCGATGTTCGCCGTGCCGATCGGCGCGTTTCTGTTTTCAATGATCGCCGCGCTGTTCCTGTTTATGCTGGCCTCGATGCGCCGGGTGCGCACTGAAACCATTATTCTCGGCGGCATCGCGCTGCTGTTCCTGTTCCAGTCGCTGCTGTCGCTGATCCAGTTTCTCTCCGCGCCGGAGCTGTCACAACAGATCCTGTTCTGGCTGTTCGGCAGCCTGACCAAGGCCACCTGGCCAACGTTAATCCTCACCGCCGTAGTTACCCTGGTCTGCTGCCTGCTGTTGCTGGCCGACTCGTGGCAGCTGGCGGCGCTGCGTATGGGCGAAACCCGCGCGCGCAGCCTCGGGGTGAACGTGCGCCGCCTGCGCATGAAGGTGCTGGTGATCGTGGCGGTAATGACCGCCACCGCCACCAGCTTCGTCGGGGTGATCGGCTTTATCGGCCTGGTGGCGCCGCACATTGCGCGCATGGTGGTCGGTGAAGATCAGCGCTTCTCGCTGCCGATGTCGGTGCTGAGCGGCGCGATGATGCTGTCGGCGGCGTCGGTGCTGTCGAAATCGATCGTGCCCGGCGCGCTGTTCCCGGTCGGCATTGTTACGGCGATCGTCGGCGTGCCGTTTTTACTGTGGCTGATCTTCGCCCCGCGCAGGAGTGCCTTATGATCGCGCTCAACGGCATTCAGGTGCAGCGCGGTGGCCGCACCATTATCAATGGCCTTAGCACGTCGCTGGCCGCCGGGCAGATCCACGTGATTATCGGCCCCAACGGCACCGGAAAAACCACGCTGCTCGGCGCGCTGTTTGGCGAGCTGCCGCTGGCGACCGGTACGATCCGCTGTGGAGAACGCGAGTTAACCGCCGGCAAGCCGCGCGGAAAAACGCTGCAGCAGTGGCGCGACGGCATCGCCTACCTGCCGCAGGACAGCACGGCGGATATCGGCCTGACGGTGCTGGAGGTGGTGGTGCTCGGGCGGTTGGGCAGGCTGTCGCTGCATATCTATGACGAGACGCTGGACGCGGCGATGCAGCGGCTTGAGCAGGCCGGGATTGGTCATCTGGCCGAACGCGATATCGCTTCGCTCAGCGGTGGACAGCGGCAGATGGTGCTGTTTGCCCAGGTGATGATGCGTGAGCCTGAGGTGATGCTGCTGGATGAACCGGTCAGCGCGCTGGATCTTAAGCATCAGCTGGCGTTGCTCAACCTGGTGCGGCGCGAAACCCGCGCGCGCAACTGGGTAACGGTGATTGTGCTGCACGATCTCAACCTTGCCTGCCAGTACGCGGACAACCTGCTGGTGGTGGCCGGTGGTCAGCTGCAGGCCGCGGGGCGGCCGCGCGAAGTGATTAACGCGCAGCTGATCGGTGACACTTACGGCGTCGAAGTCGAGATCCTGCATGACCGGGCCGGTAACCCGGTGGTGCAGCCGCTGGGGATATCGGCACAGGGTGACGCATAGTACAGATAGCCAGTGCAGGCTGATGTGACTTAGCCTGCCTGGCTGCCTGGCTGCCTGGCTGCCTGGCTGCCTGGCTGCCTGACTGCCTGACTGCCTGTTAACCCGCCTGACTCTTAACTCGTCCGTCTGTCCGGTACCTGATAAAACGGCCAGGGGGGCCGGTGAACGGAGAGCGGGCTTCAGCAGAAAAATGCGCGCCAGATCGCGTTTTTAAGATCAGCGCGCTGAAACCGGCGGCGTAACAGAGTAGGGTGCCCGCAATACGGGCGAACGGGCAGGCAGGATGGTCGATTTTACTCTGGTGTTACAGCTGCTGCAGCAGATGTGCGTGTTCCTGGTGATCGCCTGGCTGATGAGCAAAACCCGGCTGTTTATCCCGCTGATGCAGGTGACCGTCCGCCTGCCGCACAAGCTGCTGTGCTATGTCACCTTCTCAATCTTCTGCATTCTCGGTACCTATTTCGGCCTGCATATCGAAGACTCGATTGCCAATACCCGCGCCATCGGCGCGGTGATGGGCGGCCTGCTTGGCGGGCCGGTGGTCGGCGGGCTGGTGGGGCTGACCGGCGGCCTGCACCGCTATTCGCTGGGCGGGATGACCGCGCTGAGCTGTATGCTTTCCACCTTTACCGAAGGGCTGCTCGGCGGCCTGTTGCACAGTTACCTGCTTAAACGCGGCCGCCCCGACCGGGTGTTCAGCCCGCTGACCGCCGGCGGCGTGACGCTGGTGGCGGAACTGGTGCAGATGGCGATTATTCTGCTGATCGCCCGCCCGTATCAGGACGCGCTGCACCTGGTGAAAAACATCGCCGCGCCGATGATGGTCGCCAATACCGTCGGCGCGGCGATGTTTATGCGCATCCTGCTCGACAAGCGGGCGATGTTTGAGAAATACACCTCGGCCTTCTCGGCCACCGCGCTGAGGCTGGCGGCAGAAACCGAGGGGATCCTGCGCCAGGGGTTTAACGAAGAGAACAGCATGAAGGTGGCGCAGGTGCTTTATCGCGAACTGGATATCGGCGCGGTGGCGATCACCGATCGCGACAAGCTGCTGGCCTTTACCGGCACCGGTGACGATCATCACCTGCCCGGCACGCCGATCGCCTCGGATTATACCTGGCGGGCGATTGAGAGCGGCGAGGTGGTCTACGCCGACGGTAACGAGGTGCCTTACCGCTGTTCGCTGCATGATAACTGCAAGCTGGGTTCGACGCTGGTGATCCCGCTGCGCGGTGAAAATCAGCGGGTGATCGGCACTATCAAGCTGTATGAGCCGCGCAACCGGCTGTTCAGCTCGATCAACCGCACGCTGGGCGAAGGCATCGCGCAGCTGCTGTCGGCGCAGATCCTGGCCGGGCAGTTTGAGCGGCAGAAGGCGCTGCTGGTGCAGTCGGAGATCAAGCTGCTGCACGCGCAGGTCAATCCGCACTTCCTGTTTAACGCGCTGAATACGCTGGTGGCGGTGATCCGTCATGACAGCACGCAGGCCGCGCAGCTGGTGCAGTATCTGTCGACCTTTTTCCGCAAAAACCTCAAGCGACCGGGCGATGTGGTGACGCTGGCCAACGAGCTGGAGCACGTTAACGCCTATCTGCAGATTGAGCTGGCCCGCTTCCGTTCGCAGCTGCGGGTCGATCTGCGGGTACCGGAGTCACTGGCGCAGCTGCGGCTGCCCGCATTCACCCTGCAGCCGATCGTCGAGAACGCCATCAAGCACGGTACTTCACAGCTGCTGGGGACCGGGGTGATCGCCATTGACGCCCGCACCGAGGGTGAACATCTGCTGCTGACCGTCGAGGATAATGCCGGACTCTATCTACCCGGCGCGGACGGCAGCGGCCTCGGTATGAGCCTGGTCGACAAGCGCCTGCGCGGCCGCTTTGGCGACGACTGCGGCATCAGCGTCAGCTGCGAGCCGGAGCGCTATACGCGCATCACCCTGCGCCTGCCGATGAGCGCCTGAGGAAAAAACCTATGCTGAATGTACTGATCGTCGATGACGAGCCGCTGGCGCGCGAGAACCTGCGCGTGCTGCTACAGGATCGGGCCGATATTACCATTGTGGGGGAGAGCGCCAACGCCATTGAAGCGATGGGCGCGGTCAACCGGCTGCGGCCGGACGTGGTGTTCCTCGATATTCAGATGCCGCGCATCAGCGGGCTGGAGATGGCCGGTATGCTCGATCCGCAGCAGCGCCCCTGGATCGTGTTTCTGACCGCCTTTGATGAGTACGCGGTGAAGGCGTTTGAGGAGCACGCGTTTGATTACCTGCTTAAGCCGGTCGATCCCGCCCGGCTGGAAAAAACCCTCGCCCGCCTGCGCGAGGTGCGGCCGCTGCAGAATATCGCCGCGCTGGAAGGCCCGGAGCCGCTGAAGTTTATCCCCTGCACCGGCCACAGCCGTATCTGGTTGCTGCCAATGGAGGAGGTGGCGTTTGTCAGCAGCCGGCTGAGCGGCGTGTACGTCACCAGTCAGGACGGCAGGGAGGGCTTTACCGAGCTGACGCTGCGCACGCTGGAGAACCGCACGCCGCTGGTGCGCTGCCACCGTCAGCACCTGGTGAACATGGCGCACCTGCGTGAGATCCGCCTGGAGGATAACGGCCAGGCGGAGCTGCTGCTGCGCAACGGCCAGACGGTGCCGGTCAGCCGCCGTTACCTGAAGCCGCTGAAGGAGCGGCTGGGGTTGTAACAGCCCAGGGGTTAACGCGGCCGCAGCGCCTCGAAGGTGCCGCGGATCTGCGATTCCGGCAGCTGCTGGCCGATAAACACCAGCGTGCTGCGCTTCGTCTCTTCCGGCTGCCACTCGCGGTCCCAGTCGGCGCTGTACAGACGCTGCACGCCCTGGAACAGCAGCCGGCACGGCTGGTCGGCGATCCACAGCATGCCCTTATAACGCAGCAGATCCTGGGCAAAGCCGCCGAGCAGCTCTTCCATCGCCGCCGACACCGCCGCCAGTTCCACCGGGTAGTCCAGCTCAACCACCAGAGAGGCGATCATCGGCTGGGCAGGCGCGATAAAGCGGAAGCGCGGCGCGGGCTGCACCACCTGCTCCTCCAGCATAAAGCCGCGGGTGTCAAACAGCAGCGCCAGATCGATCTGGCCGTTAACCACCGGATGGACCGGGGCGCGGGCGTTGATGCGCTGCAGGCGTTCAACCAGCTCCGCGCTGTCGCCGGCCACGTCGGTTTTGCTCAGCAGCAGACGGTCGGCGTAGCCGACCTGCGCCTGGGCAAGGCTGAAGCGCCCCAGCTGTTCAGCGGCGTGCACCGCATCCACCAGGGTAATCACGCCGTCCAGCAGGTAGCGCTGGCACAGCACCTCGTGCGAGAAGAAGGTGTGAATAATCGGGCCGGGATCGGCCATGCCGGTGCACTCGATAATCAGCCGGTCAAACGCCAGCGTGCCGTTATCCAGCCCGTCGAGCAGGTCGAGCAGCGCATCCTCCAGATCGTTGGCGCGCGAGCAGCAGATGCAGCCGTTGGTCAGGGTTCTGATTTCCGTGGCGCGGTCGCCAATCAGCTGGTCGTCGATCGCCACGCCGCCGTACTCGTTCTCAATCACGGCAATTTTGTAATCCTGCTGTTCGTGCAGAATATGGCGTAACAGGGTGGTTTTACCGGCACCGAGAAAACCGGTCAGTACCGTAACTGCAATCGGGTTCATAACGTTCCTTAACAGCAGCGCATGCCGCCTTTACCATCGCCGCCGTAGCGCGCCTGCTGGCGCTCGCGGAAAAATTCTTTATAGGTCATCGCCGGCTGGTCCGGATGATTGGCCTGCATATGGGCAACGTAGGTATCGTAGTCGGGGATGCCGACCAGCATCCGCGCGGCCTGGCCGAGATACTTTTTTGCCGCGCCTAAGTTATCAAACATATTCCTCTCCGTAACGAAAAAAGCGGTGCCGTTAACGGCACCGCCCGGATTGAGCCTTTAGTGGCCGGAGACGGTTTTAATTCCCTCTTTCGGCACCTCGACGTAAGGCGTTTCACAGTCGGTTCGGGTATCCGCGCGGCGGGCTTTCTGCCAGGCGCGGAAGCCGTAGAACAGGATACTGTACACCACGATCAGGAACAGAATGCTCAGCCCGGCGTTGGTGTAGTTGTTAATGACAATATGCTGCATATTGCTCAGCTGCTGCGGGGTCAGCGTGTCGCTGCCCGCCGCCATCTTCGCCTTATACTCGCCGGCCATAAAGAAGAAGCCTTCCAGCTGCGGGTTGTTGCTGAGCAGCTTGAGGCCCAGCGCCCAGGTGGTGCAGATCAGCAGCCAGATGGCGGGCAAAAGCGGCACCCAGACATAACGGGTGCGTTGCATCTTCACCAGCACCACGGCCGCGAGGATCAGCGCCACGGCGGCCAGCATCTGGTTGGAGATGCCGAACAGCGGCCACAGGCTCTTCACGCCGCCCAGCGGATCCACCACGCCCTGATAGAGCAGATAGCCCCACAGGCCGACGCAGCCGGCGGTGCCGATAATCCCGGCCACCAGTGAGTCGGTTTTCTTCAGGAACGGCACGAAGTTACCCAGCAGATCCTGCAGCATAAAGCGGCCGGAGCGGGTACCGGCGTCCAGCGCGGTAAGGATAAACAGCGCCTCAAACAGGATGCCGAAGTGGTACCAGAAGCCCATATCGGCCACCGGCATGATTTTGTCGAACACGTGGGCGATGCCCACCGCCAGCGTTGGTGCGCCACCGGCACGATTCAGTACGGAAGGTTCGCCGATATCTTTCGCGGTCTGCAGGATCTCTTCAGGTGAGATAACAAAGCCCCACGAGCTGACGGTGGCCGCCGCCTGGGCGGTAACGTCCTTCAGCTGCGCCATAATCAGCGGCGCGTTCTCGCCGCCCAGCTCGTGCAGGTTCGGCATGGTGATGCCCAGCCCGGCCGGCGGGGTGTTCATGGCAAAGTAGAGGCCCGGTTCGATAATCGAGGCGGCAACCAGCGCCATCACCGCTACGAAGGACTCCATCAGCATCGCACCGTAGCCGATAAAGCGCGCGTCGGTTTCACAGGCCAGCAGCTTCGGCGTGGTGCCGGAGGCGATCAGCGCGTGGAAGCCGGAGACCGCGCCGCAGGCGATGGTGATAAACAGGAACGGGAACAGCGCACCTTTCCACAGCGGGCCGCTGCCGTCGATATACGGGGTGATGGCCGGCATTTTCAGCTCGGGGTTAAGGATCACGATGCCGATCGCCAGCCCGACGATTACGCCGATTTTCAGGAAGGTGGCGAGGTAGTCGCGCGGGGCGAGGATCAGCCACACCGGCAGCAGCGCCGAGATAAAGGCGTAACCGATCAGCGTAAAGGTGATGGTGGTGTCCTTAAAGGTCAGCGCCGGGCCCCAGTACGGGTCGTGGGCGACGATGCCGCCAAACCAGATGCTGAGGATCAGCAGCAGCACGCCGATTACCGAGATTTCTCCGACGCGGCCCGGGCGGATGAAGCGCATATAGATGCCCATAAACAGCGCAATCGGCACCGTTGAGCAGACGGTAAACACGCCCCACGGGCTCTCCGCCAGCGCTTTCACCACGATCAGCGCCAGCACCGCGAGGATGATGATCATAATCAGGAAGCAGCCGAACAGCGCGATGGTGCCGGGCACCGGGCCCATCTCTTTCTTAATGATCTCTCCCAGCGAGGCGCCGTTGCGGCGCGAGGAGATAAACAGCACCATAAAGTCCTGCACCGCCCCGGCCAGCACCACGCCGCCCAGCAGCCACAGCACGCCGGGCAGGTAGCCCATCTGCGCCGCCAGCACCGGGCCGACCAGCGGTCCGGCCCCGGCGATCGCCGCAAAGTGGTGACCAAACAGCACGTTGCGGTTGGTCGGTACGTAGTTCAGCCCGTCGTTGTTCAGCACCGCCGGGGTGGAACGGGTCGGGTCAAGCTTCATTACCTTCCGGGCGATATACAGGCTGTAGTAGCGGTAGGCGACCAGATAGACCGACACCGAGGCGACGACGATCCACAGCGCGCTGATATGTTCGCCGCGGCGCAGCGCCACCACGGCGAGGCAGCAGGCACCCAGTATGCCGAGTAACATCCACGGCAGGTGCCGGAGAGCGGTATTTTTATTCATAAGTAACCTGGTTATCAGCGCGTCCGACGCAGGCGGCCGGTGAGGCTGAGTAGGGTAAAGGGATTATTTTTTTATGCCCGTTCAGGGTGACGGAAATCCCAGTTGAAAGGCGGGAATTGTCGTTAAGCGGTGATATTGGCGGATGAGCGGTGGCAGGCGGCGGTAAGCGGTTTTACCGCACGGCTAAGTGGCTGAATTATGTGATTAAGATCTCATTAACGATCCGGGAAAATCCCTTGCTCCACACTGCAACGGCAGTCAGGTCAGCATCAGGGAGAGTGAGAGGGGCAGCTGGCAGGTAAAAAGCCGTCGTACAGCAGGCTACGCGCTCAGAACAGGGGCAGCAGGGCAGAGCAGCACCGGCTGTGGTAACGGCCAGACTGGCTGGCCGTTATGCCGGTTTACGCGGTAAATTTATAGGTAAAGGCGTACTCCAGCCCGCGGTCGAACTGATACGGCAGCGGTTGCAGCGTCAGGGTGTTGTCGCTGATGGAGAACGGCACTTCGAGCGCCTCACCCTTGCACAGCAGCTGACAGACAGCCGGCCGGTAGCCCGCCTGCAGGTTCAGCGTCAGCGGTTCGCTCAGCCACTTGTTAACGATCAGGTAGTCAGCCTCCGCCACGCGGGTGAAGGCGCAGCGTGCATCGTCGCTCTGCAGACGGCCGCCGATCTGGCTGTCATAGACAGCCTCGCCGTTAACGTCCATCCAGCGGCCGATATCGCGCAGGCGCTCCTGTTGCAGCGTCGGAATGCGGCCGTCGGCGGTCGGGCCCACGTTAAGCAGGAAGTTGCCGCCCTTCGAGACGATGCCGATCAGCTGCTCTACCAGCTGCTGCGAGGTGCAGTAATCTTCCAGCTGTTCGGCGCGGTTAAAGCCGTAGGATTTGCCAATGCCGCGGCTCTCTTCCCACGGATGGGTTTTGCCGAAGCCCTCTTTATCGTTGTATTCGGTGCTGTAGTAGTCGCCGTGATTGCCCGGCATGCCGCTAAAGAAGCGGTCGTTCACCAGCACTTCATCCCTGTTCGGCGCGTCGTTATACAGCCAGGCGAGAAACTCTTTGGTCTGGCTGAACTCCTCGCTGAGATCCCACTCGCCGCCGTCGGAGAAGATCAGGCAGGGCTGATAGGTGTTCACCAGCTCTTTCAGCTGCGGCAGCAGGATCTCCTGTGGATAACGCTGTTCATCGATACCGAACTTCAGGCGATCTTTTTCCGGCACAAAGTAACCACCCTCGGCGCGGTGGCTCCAGTTGGTCTCCCAGTCGATGATCGAGTAGTAGATCCCCATCTTCAGCCCGCTGTCGCGTACCGCCGTGGTGACGGCACCCAGCAGATCCTGTTGCGGCCCGACGTCAGCGCTGTTCCAGTTTTTCTTGTGGGCGTTGGTGGTCGGCCACATGCAGTAGCCGTCGTGGTGCTTGGTGGTCATCACCACATATTTCGCGCCGGAGGCCTTAAACAGCGCCGCCCAGGCATCGGCATCAAACAGCTCTGCCTTAAACTGCGGCGCAAAGTCGCGGTACAGGAAATCACTGCCGTAATGCTTTGCATGGAAATCATCGTCGTTATTGCGATAGCTACCGTAAACGCTGGCGTAGTACCACTCGGCGTAAGAGCCAAACAGCGAGTTATCCACTTTGCGCCATGCGGGTACGGAGAACACCCCCCAGTGAATAAAGATGCCGAATTTTGCCTGGTTGAACCATGCCGGCGTCTGGCGCTGGTCAAGGCTGTCCCAGCTCGGGAGATAGGTTGTATTGCTCACGTTTAGTCCTTAATTTCTTCGGTTGGGTCGATTTTCGCAATGCACAGCCCGGTGACGGCGTAGAAAGCGGCAATGATTAAGCCGGCGTAACACTGCACGGCCCACAGGGCATAATCCAGCGTCGCCACGTTCAGCGTCGCGGCCATAAACACCCCGGCCGCGGTCCACGGGATCAGTGGTTCAATCACCGTGGCGGCGTCTTCCACGGTACGGGAGATATTTTTACGGTGCAGCCCGTTCTGTTCATAGGCTTTTCTGAACAGTTCTGAGGGCAGCAGGCAGGCGATATTGTTGTTACCGGTGGCGGCTATCAGCGCCACGCAGGCGGCGATAGTCGAGAAGATCAGACCTGCGGCGCTGGTGACGATGCGGGTGAAGTAGCCGATGATAATATCCAGCGCGCGGGTCAGCGTGAGCGGTCCGGCGAACGAGAAGGCGCAGAGGATCACCAGAATCAGCGACATCATCGAGGCCACGCCACCGCGCTCCAGCAGCAGACGAATGCTGGCCGGTACCGCCTCCGGGTTATCGGTCAGGGTGCTGACGCTGAAACCGGAAACCCAGATATTCAGGTTTTCAATCAGGCCGATGCCCTGAGTAAACCAGGCGATCAGCATTGAGATGGCGGTGGTAAACAGCAGAACCGGGATCACCGGTTTTTTCAACAGCGCACCGGCCAGCACGATAAAGATCGGCAGCGCGAGGATCCAGCTGGTGTGATAAAGCTGGTGGATCTGATCGACGGTTTGCTGTGCGGAAGCGAGGCTGCCGCTGCCCGGTTGGCTCCAGAAACCGATAAAGAAGTAGATCACCGCAGAGATCAGGTAAGCCGGGATCGTGGTCTTGCACAGGTGGCGGATGTGATCGTAGAGGTCGAGGTTGTTAACGATCGCCGCAAAGTTGGAGGAGCCGCTGAGCGGGGAAATTTTGTCGCCGAAGTAAGCACCGCCGACCACGGCACCCGCCACCGCCGCCAGGTTGGCATCCAGCCCGTGCGCCACGCCCATCAGCGCCACGCCGATGGTGCCCGCCGAGCCCCACGAGGTGCCGGTACAGGTGGCGACGATGCTGGTGACCAGGAAGGTAATCAGCACCAGATACTGCGGGTTAATAATCTTCAGGCCGATGGTGATCAGGTACGGGATGGTGCCGGAGCTCATCCACACGCCAATCACCCCACCCACGCACATCACGATCATCAGTGACGGCAGCGCCTGAGAGAATTTCTTCACGATTTCATCAATGATGTCCTGGAAGCTGTAGCCCAGCCACATGGCGACAAAGGCGTTCAGCACCGCAGTGATGCACAGCAGCGCCTCCAGCTTAATGCCGAGAATGGTGTAACCGAGAATAATCGAAATTAATGAAATGCCGAGCAGGAAGAATGATGCAGGCAGCCCCAGCACTCTGCGGGTGGTTTCAGGCAAAACCTCTGATGTTGAAGACATACGTACCCTCTGTTTCTCGTTATTGTCATGTTGTGTTCAGGCAGATGACGGAAGATTGCACTTTTTACAGGTCTAATGGTCAGGCCATTTGGCGCAAAAAAAAGTGATGTTTACACATCACTTCCTGACTTTGTCCATATTGCAGACCGGATGCCCATGCGGAACGGGCAGGAGCATCAGACCGTTAACCAATTTGTTACATTAGTAGCGTTCAGCTCAAGCCTCAGTACGCAAAACTGTGCACAAAATCACTTATTGCTGGCAGTTTGCCGATCGCGAGGCAACCGCCAGATCACCGGCAACGAGATCAGGTAGACCATCAGCGGCATCCAGATAAAGCCTATTTTTACATAACGGGCGGTCAGTTCGCTCTGGATCAGCGCCTGGGGATCGTAATGGCCGAGAGAGAGCATCATGGCCAGAAGAGAGCCGCCTACGGCATAAGCGACTTTGGTCATCAGGGTATTCAGCGACCAGGCCAGACCTGCCGTACGTACGCCAGTTTTCGCCATCCCTGCGTCAATGCTGTCGGCGATGATGGAGTAGTAGATCGGCGAGTTAACTCCCAGCTGCAGCGCCACCAGTGGAAACAGCAGCATAAAAAGCAGGGGGGTGAGCGGAATCAGGCCGATAAGTATCAGCAGCGCGGCCTGACAAACATAGCCCGCCAGCAACAGCGTTCTGCGGCTGACGTAGCGGATCAGCAGGGGAACACAGGCGCTGCCCGTTACCGAACAGAAGGTGATCAGCGTCAGGATATACCCCCCAAACGCCGTGCTCTGCATCAGTACGCCACGGGCAAAGTAGAGGGCGAAGGAGTAAAATGCGCTGAGAATAATGTAGTAAAGCCCGAAGGCCAGGGTACACAGCAGCCAGTCCCGGTTTTTCAGCAGCGCCCCGAGCAGGATTTTCAGCGGAAAGCGGTGTGGTTCCGGCCGATAGCGGATAACACAGCCCTTCAGGGTGACAAACCACAGCCCGCAGCCCAACGCGCCAACGCCGGCCATATACAGCGGAAATCCTTTCAGCTCATTTTGCTGGCTGCTACCGCCGCCCAGCCAGTGAACGGCGGGCAGGGTCAGCAATGCGATCAGCAGCATGCCGCTCTGCGATCCCATCGCGCGGAAGGCATTCAGCACCACCCGCTGCTGCGGATGGGGCGTCATCAGGCTGCTGAGGATGCCGTAGGGGGTATTGATGCCCGCGTAAATGGCACCCAGTAAGGTGTACGTCAGCGTGGCCCAGGCCAGCTTGCCGTTGTCGGACAGCGGGAGTGGCAGAAAAGCCAGTAAGGCAATCAGCCCGAACGGCACCGCCAGCCAGGCGATCAGCCGCCTGACCATATCCGCATCACGGCTGCAGTCAATCAGCCAGCCTACCAGCGGATCAAAACAGGCATCGATCACCCTGACCACCAGCAGCATCAGGGCAACCCGCTCCACGGCAATCTGATAGACGTCGGTGTAGTAGTAAAGGATAAATGAAGCGGTTACCCCCCACATCAGGTTGGATGACAGATCGCCGCAGCCATAGCTGAGCTTTTCCCTGAGCGCGATCGTCGGGAGGTTTTGCGACAGAGGGTCGGCTGTCCGCTGGCTGCCCCCTTCGGGGGCAGCACTGACCGGATGATGCTCAGCCATTAATCACCTCGTTGAGCTCATCGCGTGAGATATCGAGTTCAAAAATGGTCGCCATGCTGATAAATACGCTGGTAAACAGGTCCGGTGCGTTCAGCTCCAGCGTTTTCCTCGCTTCATGCAGCGATCGGCCGCTTTTTCGGCTGAACAGCTGGCAAACCCGTTCAAAAGCGGCAGGGTGTTCAAGCAAATCAGTCAGTGAAGAGTCTTCTCTGAGCGGCGCGGGCAGGCGGTCAGCCATCACGGTGAGGGTGGCGACCAGGGCGATATCTCGTGATGATTTCCCGGCCAGCAGGCGGTAGACACCTGGCTCAATTCGCCACTGCTCTGAAGCCGGATCCCAGATTTCCAGGTCGCGCGCGGCCAGTTCAATCGAGGCGGTCCGGCGCTCACCGGCAGCGATCTCCAGTTTGGCAAAGCCTTTCAGCTCCTGCTCCGGCCGTGCCAGCCTGCCGTGCGGCGGGGCGACATACAGTTGTACAATCTCTTTCCCGTCCCGGTCTCCGCTGTTTTTCAGCGTGACGCTTACCGTCAGCGTCTCATCCGGCCGCAGCCGGGTCGTGGAAAGGGCGATCTCTTCATAGCTGAAGGTGGTGTAACTCAGGCCAAAACCAAACGGAAAGAGCGGCTCTATTTTACGCCTGTCGTAATAGCGATAGCCGACGTAAAGCCCCTCTGAGTAGTACTGGCGGTTATTATCACCGGGATAGGTCAGAAAAGCGGGGGTCTCTTCCAGCGTATTCGGCACGGTGACCGTCAGCTTGCCGCAGGGATTCGCCTCACCCAGCAGCACCTGAGCAACCGCTTTACCCATCCCCTGGCCGGCAAAAAACAGTTCAATAACGGCACGGGCCTTCGCCAGCCACGGCATGACCACCGACTCGCTGTTAGCGATCACCACCACCAGTTCCGGCTGCACGCGGGCGATGGCATTCAACAGCTCTTCATGCTGTGGCTGGATGGACAGATGTTCGCGGTCACTGTTCTCGCCATCTTCACCAATCGGGGTACTGACAAACAGAATGGCCAGATCGGCACTGGCCGCTGCCTCGGTGGCGGTACGCAGGGCGCTGGCATCGCTGCTGTCATTGCTGGCGGTACCGGGTGCCCAGCTGACATCAAAATCTCCCGCCAGCTGCATGATTTCATCCAGCGGGGTATTGAGCTTCCAGGGATGGGTGGTGGCACAACCGTTGCCCTGAATCACCGGCCGGGTAGCCGGGTGGCCGATTACGGCGATTTTTTTATGCCGGGCAGCGTTAAGCGGCAGGATCTGCCCCTCATTTTTCAGCAACACCAGGCTCTCAGCGGCAATTTGCTGCGCCAGTTTATGATGCTGCTCAAAATCGGCCTTAAAACCGGGGCGTTTATTTTGTTCTGCTTTTTCCAGCAGATCGAGCGCCCGGTTTACGGATAAATCGAGCTGGCTGAGGGGGACCTGCCCGCTGGCCACGGCTGCCGCCAGCTCGGTTTTGTCAGTCTGGGTTTCCGGCATGGAGAGATCGTTACCGGCCTGCAGTGACGCCGGACGGTGTTTCACCGCATACCAGTCAGATACCACAATACCCTGATACTGCCACTCGTCACGCAGCACCTGGTGGGTGAGCCAGGGATTCGCGGAGGTCTGCACGCCGTTGAGCAGATTGTAGGAGGTCATCACCATCCACGGATCGGATTTTTCAATCGCCCGGCGAAAACCTGCCAGGTAAATCTCCCGCAACGCCCGCTCGTCGACGACCGAATCCATCTGGGTGCGACGAATTTCTGAGTTATTGCAGGCGAAGTGTTTCAGGCAGGCCCCCACCCCCTGGCTCTGCAGGCCGTCGATCAGTGCCGCCGCCAGCTCTCCGCTCAGTAAGGGATCTTCTGAGTAGTACTCATACGCACGCCCGGCCAGCGGCGTGCGGCGGATATTGATCCCGGGGCCGAGCAAAATGCTGACGCCCATCTCCAGGCACTCTTCGGCCAGCGCCACGCCCATTTTTCTCATCAGTTCAGTATCCCAGCTGCAGGCCACGCTGGCCCCGTTAGGAAAACAGGTAGCCGGTTTACTGGTGCCGAACAGCTGCAGGCCGGGATCGTTGCCCTGTTGTGCCGACGCTTCCGCGCCACGCTGTGGCTCACTGCCGACCGGCCGTTGCGCGACCACTTCGAAGAATTCGCGACAGGAGAGCCCCTCTCCCTGGTCTATCTGCGACTCGCTGTAGCGCACGCCGTAGGTGCCGTCCGTCATCACCACGTCGGGTGTCGCGAAGCGGGGGATCTGCCCCATACGCCATAAGCCTTTGCCACAGAGCAGGCTGACTTTTTCTTCGATGCTGGCGTCATTAATTACTCTCTTTTTATCGATATTTTTGGCCATTGCTGACTCTCCTTAGCGGATTAATATTCAGAAAACGCTATTACCCGGCGATGGTAGCCCTGTGTGCAGAGTGTTTTTTGTACATAATTTGCGGAAATAATGGTACAGAGTGGATAATTGTTTATATTGCGCTGTTGGTCACAGATGGCGGGTTGCAGCAGTTTAATTATCTGGCGCATCAGGAAGTAGCATCAGAAGGGCATTGTAAAATATAAAAACCACGGTCTTATTATTCCTGCGTGTAACAGCGGTCTTATTATTTTTTCGTGTAACAGGTGAATTAATTTTTTCTGCCAAAACGTAGTGATAACGCTCTTGTGAAAAAGACGGAAATATATATTTCAGTAACCTGTCTGACTGGTGAGGAAGGGGGTGCCTGACACCGGCGCGAGCATTACAGGTTGAGTGGGAAAATAAAAAACCTGACCTCGCCAGTCAGATTTTTTTGTGCCCTGGGTCTCCTTCCTGCACTTAATTCTTCGTTGAAAAACAGATATCTTCTACCCTGAATGATACCCTCGTTTTAATGGCCTGGTGATTGCCAGCCGACGATATGGAGGGATGAAATAATTCATTGATGGTGAGGTGTTACAATGTCTCCACGTTTATCACCCGGCAGAACAGGCTTACTGGTAATGATGATCATGACAACGGCAACCGCTGTAACCCACGCGCAGAGCGTGCAGGCTGAAACACCCATAATGACAACGCAAAGCGCACTGGCAGGGAGCTGGACCTCGGTGCCGGACGATCCGCGGGTACAGCAACCGGAAAAACCCAGCGAGGGGTTGTACCAGCTCACCCGCCACCCCGACGGCTCGCTGGAGATAAACGGCGTACTGAAGATGAAGAGCCCGTCGTGGATCGCCAGCTCGCCGGACGGCCGCTTTGCCTGGGTCACCAACGAAGAGGTCAACGGCGCGGTGACCGCGCTGGCGCGCGACGCAAACGGACGTTTCTCGGTAGTTAACTCGGTCAGCAGCCCCGGGCAGCAGCCCACCCACGCGGCGCTCAGCCCGGACGGCCGTTTTCTGATCGTCGCCAACTACTCGGTCGCGCCAGGTGGTGCCGGCATCGCCGTGTTCCCGGTGGCGAACAACGGCGCGCTGTCTGAGTCGGTGCAGGAGTTCCCTTATGCCGCCGGTTCCGGCGCGGTGGCCGATCGCCAGGCCAGCGGCCACGCCCACTCGGTGACGTTCAGCCCGGACGGTAGCATGCTGTACGTCGCCGATCTCGGCGCTGACCTGCTGCACGCTTACCGCTACGCGGCCAGCAAGGCGCTGCCGCTGCAGCCGGACGCCGATCGCAACGTACAGCTGCCGCCCGGCAGCGGTCCGCGCCATATGGCGTTCTCTGCCGATGGCCGCTTTGCCTGGCTGGTGACTGAGATGTCTGCCGAAGTGGTCGGTTTTACGGTCACCGCAGAGGGGCTGGAGCAGCAGCAGAACCTGCCGTTGTACGCTAAAAATGAGACGGCGTTTAAAAGCGGTTCCGGGATTGTTCTCAGCCCGGACGGCCGCTGGCTGCTGGTAATGAATCGCGGTGCGGATAACCGTATCCTGATATTCCGTATCGACGAGCAGGGGAGACTGCGGCAGCAAGGCGCGGTGGCCGCGGGCGGCATCGAGCCGCGCGCCCTGGCGTTTGACCAGAGCGGCCAGTCGCTGTACGTGGCAAACGTCTTCTCTAACAGCATCAGCCGCTTCAGCTTTGACGCGCAAAGCGGCGAACTGATCCCAGCGGGCAGCGCCGTGACGATCCCGACGGCAACCGATATCAAGTTTTTCGGGCAGTAACGTCACCAGACTAAACGCGTAGCCGGTTATTGTTGAGAGATAACCGGCTGCGATTTGGCGAAAACCGACGCAGCAGGTCATCAGGCTTTTATTCACGGTGAACGACTCTGCTTCCACCCGTATCACCCCATATCCTGTTTGCTGGTTCATTTTTTCCTGCACGACGGATGATTCAGAACACTTTTTCCGCCGTAATTTTCCCTGTAAAAACAGCGCTATTTACAGAAAAACCGTGCCAACTGTTACCTCTGTCACAGTTTTAAATCATTGATATAAAATGAATTGTCTGTTTTATCTTACTGATAAGTAAGAAAATCAATAAATCCCCTGTGATCCTCTTCTCCTTTTCGATCTGAACATCTGGACTAAATCTGAGCAATCACCAATGATGAAAGAATAATAAATCACGCATGAATATTTATTCACAGTGGAGATAGTCAATGAAACGTACCCTGCTTACCGGCCTGTTGCTTTCCGCCATGACCCTCAGCGCTTCCGCCCTGGCGGCAGACAAAGGGCTGATTGTCATTATCACCCCGTCCCACGATAACCCGTTCTTCAAAGCAGAAGCCGACGGCGCGGCGGCTAAGGCTAAGGCGCTGGGCTACAGCACGCTGGTGGCGTCACACGATGACGACGTGAGCAAACAGAACCAGCTGATTGAAACCGCCATCGGCCGTAAGGCCAAAGCCATCGTGCTGGATAACGCCGGGGCAGACGCCACGGTTGGCCCGGTGCAGAAGGCGAAAGATGCCGGTATCCCGACCTTCCTGATCGACCGCGAAATCAACAAAACCGGCGTAGCGGTGGCGCAGATCGTCTCCAACAACTACCAGGGCGCACAGCTGGGGGCGGAGAAGTTCGCCAAACTGTTGAACGGTAAGGGTGAGTACGTCGAGCTGCTGGGCAAAGAGTCGGATACCAACGCCGGCGTGCGCTCGCAGGGCTACCACGACGTGCTGGATGACTACAAAGACATGAAGATGGTCGCTCAGCAGAGCGCCAACTGGAGCCAGACCGAAGCCTTCAGCCGCATGGAAACCATCCTGCAGAAAAACCCGAACATCGTCGGCGTGATCTCCGGTAACGACACCATGGCGCTGGGCGCGGAAGCCGCGCTGAAAGCCGCCGGCAAAACCAACGTGATCGTGGTTGGCTTTGACGGCAGCGACTACGTGCGCGACTCGATTATCAACAAAGGCAACATCAAGGCCACGGTGCTGCAGCCGGGCTGGGCGCAGGCGCAGATGGCGATTGAACAGGCAGACTACTACCTGACCCACGGCAAAGCGCAGAAGGAAGAGAAGCAGCTGATGGACTGCGTGCTGATTGATGAAAGCAACGCCAGCAAGCTGAAAGTCTTCAACCTCGCTAAATAACCCGGGAGCCGATGATGGTGATGAAACTCTCCTTCGCCGGCCTGCTGGTCGCTACCGTGCTGCTGAGCGGCTGCACGGTAGTCGATCTGGATGCGAACGGGCAACCGATCATTCCAAAGGATCCGACCGCTAAAGCCGGATTCAGCAGCCAGACGCCGCAACAGGTGGCCGAAGAGAACTGGGAACCGCGGGTGCTGCAAGCCTCCGCCGATCGTGCGCTGGGCTGGGCCGATATGAAAACCAAATCCACAACGGTAAAAACGGGCACCAGCGAAAGCGTTTTTGTTCGCGCCAGCGGCACGGTGACCGCCGTCAGCCCGGCGGAAGATCGTGAGCGGAAACTGACGGTGACCATTAACGGAGAGTCGGTGCCGGTGATGATTGGCCCGGTGGTGCGCAGCAACGCGATCCGTGATGCGGCCGGTTTTCGCTTTGAAGAGTTCACCAACCAGGTGCAGTTTGCGCAGATGACCAAAGCGCTGAATCGCCAGGCGGTGAAACAGCTGCCTGAGGTGGACGCCAGCTGGGTGGGTAAACCGGTACAGCTGGTGCTGGCGGTGCTGATGCAGCCGAACCAGCCGCCTGAGGTGGTCGCCGTCAGCATGAAACAGGAAGCGCCCTAATGAGCGATCTCGATCCGATTATTCTGCAGGCGCGGGCGATGTCGATGCTGTTCCCCGGCACGCTGGCGCTGGACCGCGTTGACTACCGCGTCTGGCGCGGCAAGGTCAACGTGATCATTGGTGAAAACGGCGCCGGTAAATCCACGCTGATGAAGATCCTCGCCGGGGTACAACCGCCCACCAGCGGTGAGATCTGGCTGAACGGCCAACAGGTGCAGCTGAACAGCACCCGGGCGGCGGCCGCGCTCGGGATCGGCATGGTGCACCAGGAGCTGAACCTGTTTGAGAACCTGTCGGTAGCGGAAAATATCTTTCTCGGCCGCGAACTGCAAAGCGGGCTGCGGCCGATTGATGAAAAAACCCAGGAAGCGCGCACCGCCGAACTGATGCAGCGGCTGGACCAGGCGATCTCCCCGCGCGAGCTGGTGGCGAACCTGAAAGTGGGCCAGCAGCAGCTGGTGGAGATCGCCAAAGCGCTGGCGGAAAATACCGATATTTTAATTCTTGATGAACCGACCTCGGCGCTGAGCAAAACCGAAGTGGAGATCCTGTTCCGGGTGATCCGCGAACTGACCCGCCAGGGCGTGTCGATCATCTATATCTCCCACCGGCTGGAAGAGCTGATGGCGATCGGCGATGTGATCACCATTCTGCGCGACGGCCGTTTTCAGGCGGAAGCGCAGGTCAGCGAGATCGACGTGCCGTGGATCGTGCGGGAGATGCTCGGCAGCGAGCCGGTGACCAGCTTCCTGACCGACGATCGCCAGTTTGGCGCGCCGGTGCTGGAGGCGGAAAATATTACCTGCGTCGGCCCGGCGGGCAACGCGCTGGTGGATAACGTCTCCTTTAACGTGCGCGCCGGTGAGATCGTCGGCATCTACGGCCTGATGGGGGCCGGGCGCACCGAGCTGTTTGAGTGCCTGCTCGGCACCCAGCGTAACTACCTGGGCAAGATCTGGCTGGACAGCAAGCCGGTGCCGCAGCGCCTGGATACCGCCGAACGTATCCGCATGGGCATGAGCCTGGTGCCGGAAGACCGCAAGCGTACCGGCATTTTCCCGGTGTCGTCGGTGGCCAGTAACCTGACCATCGGCAGCCTGTGGCAGCGGCTGCAGTACCGTTTTGCTATCTCGCGCCAGCAGGAGCAGGAGGTGGTGACGGAGACGGTCAGCAATCTGTCGATCAAAGTCTCCTCGCCGGAGGTCAGCATCAACGCGCTGAGCGGCGGCAACCAGCAGAAGGTGGTGATTGGCCGCTCGCTGCTCACCAACCCTAATCTGCTGCTGCTGGACGAACCCAGCCGCGGTATTGACGTAGGGGCCAAGGCCGACGTGTTTCGCATGATGGTACAGCTGTCGCAGCAGGGGATCGCCATTCTGTTTTCCACCTCGGATCTGAAAGAGATCATGGCGGTCTCCGACCGTATTCTGGTGATGTCAGGCGGCAAGCTGACCGCCGATATTCCACGTGCCGCCGCTGAAGAATCGGCGCTGGTCAAAGCAAGTGCAAAGGGGTTCTGAGATGAAAACCAGTCAAGGCACCGCGCTGCCCGCGTCGGCGGCCAGAGCGTTTAATTCGCGGGAGAGTCTGATCCTGCTGCTGTTAAAAATGCGTACCTTTATCGCCCTGATCCTGATCGTCGGCTTTTTTGCCATCACCGTGCCGGACTTTCTCGCCGTCGGCAGCATGGTGATTATGGTCAAACATATCGCCATCAACGCCTTCCTCGCGCTGGGCATCACCTTTGTGATTATCACCGCCGGCATTGACCTGTCGATCGGTGCCACGCTGGGGCTGTGCGGGATGATCGCCGGCTGGATGATTACCAAAGGCATCGTGCTGCCGATGTTCGGCATCGCTATTTTCCCCAGCGTGTGGGTGATTGTGCCGGTCGTGCTGCTGATCGGTGGGCTGATCGGCGCGGCCAACGGCTGGATCATTACCCGCTATAACGTTGCGCCGTTTATCTGCACCCTCGGCACCATGTACATCCTGCGCGGGGCGGCGATGCTCACCTCCGGCGGTGAAACCTTCCCCGGCCTGCAGGGCAATCCGCAGCTGGGCAATACCGGCTTTGACCAGATCGGGGCCGGCTACTTCCTCGGCCTGCCTTACGCTATCTGGATGATGATCGTGCTGGCGCTGGTGATTGCCTACATCGCACGCCGCCTGCCGTTTGGTCGTCAGGTGTACGCCATCGGTGATAACGAACGTGCCGCAGAGCTTTCCGGCGTGCGGGTGAAGCGGGTGAAAATTCTCGTTTATTCGCTCTCCGGACTCTGTGCCGCCATCGCCGGCATTGTGGTCTCTTCACAGCTGGTGGCCAGCCACCCGGCCAACGGCAGTTCGTTTGAGATGAACGCCATCGCCGCGGTGGTGCTGGGCGGTACTTCGCTGGCCGGCGGGCGCGGCACCATCCTCGGCACGCTGGTCGGTGCGTTTGTCATCGGCTTCCTCGCCGACGGCCTGATTATGATGGGGGTCAGCGAGTTCTGGCAGATGGTGATTAAGGGCATCGTGATCATTATTGCGGTGATTATCGACCAGATGCAGAACCGCATGCAGCAGAAAGCCGCGGTGGTGGCGCAGAAGGCGCTGATTGAAGAGGGCGGGGCGGCAAGGCCGGGCTGAGAAAACAGGGCAACGGCACACCGCTAACAGACTACAGACTGATAACGCCGCAGCTGCGCTGAGGCAAACACATTTAGCCGCTAATGGAGAACCACGATGAGCACTTACAACTATCCGAAGTTTGGCGCAGGTTTATGGCATTTCGCCAACTATATCGACCGTTACGCGGTGGATGGCTACGGCCCGGCGTTAAGCACGCTGGAGCAGATCGCGCTGGCGGCGGAGGTCGGCGACCTCTCTTACGTCGACGTGCCGTACCCGTTCTCGCCGGGCGTGACCGTGGCTCAGGTAAAAGAGGCGCTGGCCGCCGCCGGCCTGCAGGCGATCGGCATCACCCCCGAGATCTACCTGCGTAAATGGTCACGCGGTGCCTTTACCAACCCGGACCCGGTGGCCCGTGCCGACGCGCTGAAGCTGATGAACGAAGCGGCGGACGTGGTGCGTGAGCTGGGTGCCAGCTACGTGAAAGTGTGGCCGGGGCAGGACGGCTGGGACTATCCGTTCCAGGTCAACCACAAGCAGCTGTGGGCGCTGGCGGTGGACGGCATGCGCGAGCTGGCGGCGGCCAACCCGGACGTGAAGTTTGCCATCGAGTACAAGCCGCGCGAACCGCGCGTCAAAATGACCTGGGACTCGGCGGCGCGCACCCTGCTGGGCATTGAGGAAATTGGCCTGGATAACGTTGGCGTGCTGCTCGACTTTGGTCACGCGCTGTTTGGCGGCGAGTCGCCGGCGGACTCCGCCCAGCTGATTATCGATCGTGGCCGCCTGTTTGGCATGGACGTAAACGACAACCTGCGCGGCTGGGATGATGACCTGGTGGTCGGCACCGTGCATATGACCGAGATCTTCGAGTTCTTCTACGTGCTGAAGATCAACAACTGGGACGGCGTCTGGCAGCTCGACCAGTTCCCGTTCCGCGAAGACAGCGTGGAGGCGGCGAAGCTGTCGATCCGCTTCCTCAAGCATATCTACCGCGCGCTGGACAAGCTGGATATCCCGGCGCTGCAGGCCGCCCAGGATAAGCAGGACGCGATGCTGGCGCAGCGCATTATTCAGAACGCGCTGCTGTCGTCGATCGAAGTGGAGTAAACGGATTAATCAATAACGGGTATTTCCGGTCGGAGATACCCGTTCAGACGGTCTGAAATTCTCCCTCCTTTACCTTGTCTCTCTTACTCCTCCAGCTTTAACGGCGGCAGCTGTGAAAAGACGCTGAGCAGGCCGCTGCTCCAGCGCTGACGCAGCTGAGAAAAGTAAGGGTGCTTCTCGGTCAGATGGTACTGCTGCTCGCAGATGAAGCTGTCGCCGGGGTAGATCATTACGTCCAGCGGCAGGCCCACCGAAATATTACTCGCCAGCGTTGAGTCCATCGAAATCAGCGCGCACTGCATCGCCTGTTCCAGCGGGGTGTGATAGTGCAGCACCCGATCGATAATCGGTTTGCCATATTTACTCTCACCAATCTGGAAGTAGGGCGTATCGGTACTGGCTTCGATAAAGTTGCCCTGCGGATAGATCTGGAACAGCCGCGGGGCTTCGCCTTTGATCTGCCCGCCCAGCATCAGTGAACCGCCAAACTCCTCTCCGTCACGCTGGATAACCGCGCGCAGCGTGTCGCCGACCAGCAGCGCCACGTCGTACAGGCTGGTACAGTTCATCAGGTTTGGCGCGCCGTCATCTTCACAGCCGCGCCGCAGCAGACTGAGCGTGCTCTGGGTGGTGGCGAGATTCCCGGCGCTCTGCAGCACCAGCGTCCGCTCTCCATCCCGCTGGAAAACGTGCAGCTTCCGAAACGACGAAATATGGTCAACGCCCGCATTGGTGCGGGAGTCGGAAACGAAAATCATCCCTGACGATAAACGCATTGCCACACAGTAGGTCATAATTTATCCGATAAAAATTACTGCTGGGAAGCCATCTGCTGCACCGCAGCCACGGCCTGCATCTCTTCGCTGCCGCCGCCGATGCGCATGCCGCGCACCGGACAGGCGTCGAGATAGTCAACGCCGATCGCCAGCCGCAGGTGATGGCGGACGTTGCGGGTGTTATTGGTAATATCAAAACTGTGCCAGTGGCCGTCCAGCCACGCTTCCACCCAGGCATGGGTGGCGACATGTTCCACATTATCGGTGTAGAGATAGCCGCTGACGTAGCGCGCCGGGATCTGCAGGCTGCGGCAGCAGGCGAGGAACACGTGGCTGTGATCCTGGCAGACGCCGCTGCCGGCGGCAAACACCTCGGCCGCGCTGTCGGTGACCCGGGTGCTGCCGGGCTGATAGGGCATCTTCAACAGCAGCTCTCCCATCAGGCGTTCAAGGCTGGCCAGCGGCGCCTCTTCGCGATAATAACGGCAGGCAAATTCCCGGATGGCCGTATCCGGCTGGGTCAGCGGGCTGAGGCGCAGAAACACCAGCGGTGACAGCCTGTCGTCCGCTGGCGCAAACCGATCGCCGCCTTCGATTATCTCCACCACGCCGCGCGCGGCGATCTCAATCTGCTGATGCGGACGGTCGAGGGTCAGCACGTGCAGCACGTTGCCATAGGCGTCGGTGGTGCACACCGCCTGGTCCGGCAGCTGCAATTCCCACGAGATAATCTGCTGGTGGCTGGAGTCCTGCGGGGTCAGCCGCAGGTACTGGGTGCTCTGTTTAACCTGATGCTGATAGCTGAAGCAGGTCTTGTGCTCAATGGTCAGTTTCATCTTACTTCGCCTCAAGATAGGTGTGATGAATGCTGTCGGCGATCTCTGCCAGCTCAGCAAGAAAACGTTGCAGCCAGACGTGCAGCCCGTCGCTCTGCAGCGACGGCCAGCTGCTGAACCGCAGGCGGGCATGCAGCACCGTCAGCAGATAGCGCGGACGATCGTCCCCGCTGCCGCCGATCAGATCGAGCTGGCGGGCGATCTCCTCCACGCAGGATCGCAGCGATCGTGGGCTCTCCTCACGCAGGATCAGCATCTCATTGACGCCGTCGGCGGCCAGCTGCTGCCTGTAGATGGTGTGATAGGCCTCGCGCGCCGATACCGAACGCAGCAGCGTATCCAGCCGGTAGTATTCGCGCACCGTGTCATCATCCGCGTCGGTCAGGTACTGATAGACGTCGAGCAGGCGGGCGGTACAGTCGGCCCGTTCCAGCAGGGTGCCCAGGCGGATAAAACTCATCGCATCACCGCGCATCAGCGTGCCGAACATCGCGCCGCGGATCAGGTGTGAACGCGCTTTGACCCAGTCAAAGAAGGCGTCGGCCCCGTCGCCGTCGATCCCCCTGCGCCGTAGTTTGCGCAGCTCCAGCCAGCTGGCGTTAATACTCTCCCACAGTTCGGAAGAGAGGCTGCCGCGCACCGCATGGGCGTTATTCCACGCGGCCTGCCAGCAGTGGTAGATGCTGCCGGGGTTGCGATCGTCGAGGGCAAAAAAGCTGAACAGCTGCGGCATCGCCAGCCGATCGTTGACCGACCAGTAGAGGTCGCTGGTGTTGGTCAGGTTCAGCGGCACGCGCAGCTCATCGTTAAGGCTGCCGCGTACCGGCATCAGGGAGAGGCGGTGGGTGACGTCAAGCACCCGTGCAATATTCTCGGCGCGCTCTAAATAGCGCGCCATCCAGTACAGGCCACTGGCCGTGCGGCTTAGCATGCGTCATCCTCCAGAACCCAGGTATCCTTGGTGCCGCCGCCCTGCGACGAGTTGACCACCAGCGAACCGGCGGTCAGCGCCACGCGCGTCAGCCCGCCGGGGACCAGCCGGATCTCCGCGCCGCTGAGGGCGAACGGCCGCAGGTCGATATGGCGCGGTGCCAGCCCCTGGTCAACAAAGGTCGGGCAGGTGGAGAGCGCCAGGGTGTTTTGCGCAATGTAGTTGTGCGGTTTGGCCTGCAGGCGCGCACGGAAGTCTGCCAGCTCCTGCCGGCTGGCCACCGGGCCGATCAGCATGCCGTAGCCGCCGGCACCGTGCACCTCCTTCACCACCAGCTGTTCAAGGTTGGCCAGCACCCACGACAGTTCATCCGGGCGGCGACACTGCCAGGTGGGTACGTTATTGAGGATCGGATCTTCATTCAGGTAGAAACGCACCATGTCCGGCACATACGGGTAGATCGACTTATCATCCGCGACGCCGGTGCCGATCGCATTGGCCAGCACCACGTTGCCGCTGCGGTACACCGACAGCAGGCCGGGCACGCCAAGCATCGAGTCCGCGCGGAAGGCCAGCGGGTCGAGGAACGCGTCATCAACCCGGCGGTAGACCACGTCCACCTTGCAGGGGCCGGCCGTGGTGCGCATCAGCAGGGCGCCGTCTTTCACGAACAGATCGGCGCTCTCCACCAGCTCCACCCCCATCTGCTGGGCGAGGAAGCTGTGCTCGAAGTAGGCGCTGTTGAAACGGCCAGGGGTCAGTACCACCACCACCGGATCGTTGACCGGTGAACTCTCGCGCAGCGTCTGCAGCAGCAGCGACGGGTAGCGCTCTACCGGCGCGATACGCTGGTCGGCGAACAGCTCCGGGTAGAGCCGCATCATCATCTTACGGTTTTCCAGCATGTAGGAGACGCCGGACGGGGTGCGCAGGTTGTCCTCCAGCACGTAGCACTCACCGTCGCTGTTACGCACCATATCCACCCCGACGATATGCGCATACAGATTGCGGTGCAGATTGATACCCTGCATACAGGGCTGGTACTGGTCGTTCACCAGCACCTGTTCGGCGGGGACGATGCCGGCTTTCAGGATATGTTGTTCATGGTAGATGTCGTGCAGAAAGGCGTTGAGCGCCTGCACCCGCTGGCGGATGCCTTTATCCAGCATCGCCCACTCGCTGGCGGGGATAATGCGCGGCACGCTGTCGAAGGGAATTAAGCGTTCCGCCCCGCCATCGTCGTTGTAGACGTTAAAGGTGATGCCCAGGCGGTGAAACAGCAGCTCTGCCTCTTCACGTTTGCGGGCCACCGCCTGCCGGTCAGCCTGCTGCAGCCACTGCCAGTATTCCCGATAATGTGGGCGGTACTGTCCATTGCTCAGCACCATTTCATCATAAAAGTGCGGCGCTGTTTCATAGTTCTTATTCATCATCCCTTCCTTGTTCCTGGAGCCCGGAGAATCAGCTGCATAAAGTGTGCCAGGGGGAGTGGGCTCAGGCGGGATCAGGTGGGCTCAAGGGGATAACCGGGCGGAGCGGGGGCAGGCCTGGAGGGAAAGCACTAAAATGGTGCAATGAGACCCGGGTTTGAGATGAAGCAAGTGTGAAACATGGACAAGCCTATCTTCTTCTTCCCAGTTTTTTCATTTTTTCTGACCATAAATATAGTGGTTTACCCGGCGAAAAAACGCTGCGCATGATCGGTGCCATCAATAACGCTGCGCCAGCATCCGCTATTTTTTGTACTTTTCTGAATCCGGAGCCTGCTATGTCCACAACGGAAACATCGCCGCCGCTGCTTGAGAAACACACCATTGGCTTTGTCCCCCTCAACGAGCGCCACGGCAAAACCCGCGATCTTTTCACGCTGTGGTTTGGCGGAAATATCGCGCCGCTGCCGGTGGTGACCGGTGCACTTGGCGTGCAGGTTTTTAATCTGAATTTGCTGTGGGGCATTGTGGCGATTGTTGTGGGGCAGCTGGCAGGCGGCGCGCTGATGGCGCTGCACTCCGCCCAGGGGCCACAGATGGGTATTCCACAGATGATTCAGAGCCGTGCGCAGTTCGGTTCGCGGGGGGCGCTGCTGGTGGTGGTTATTGCCGGGGTGATGTATATCGGTTTTTTTACCTCAAATATCGTCCTGGCAGGTGAATCGCTGCACGGTATTGCCCCCGGCGTACCTTTGCCTGCCGGCATTATTCTTGCCGCCGTGGGTTCCGGGATTATCGGCATGATTGGCTACCGCATTATTCATCTGCTTAACCGTATTGCCAGCTGGGTGCTGGGCACCGGTATTATTGTCGGTTTTGGCTATATTTTCAGCCACATTCACAGCGCCGACTTTCTGACGCGCGGCAGCTTTTCGCTCTACGGCTGGCTGGCGACGGTATCACTGGCGGCGCTCTGGCAGATCGCCTTTGCCCCTTATGTTTCCGACTATTCCCGCTATCTGCCTGCCGGAGTGCCCGTCGCAGCGACCTTCCGGGCGACCTATTTTGGCTCAACGCTCGGCTCGAGCCTGTCATTTATTTTTGGCGCCGTCGCGGTGCTGGCCGTTCCCGCAGGGGCCGGGACCATGGATGCCGTCAGGATAGCCACCGGGGCCATCGGGCCGCTGATGCTGGTGCTGTTTATGCTGAGCGTTATCAGCCATAACGCGCTGAATCTGTATGGCGCAGTGATGTCGGTTATCACCCTGGTGCAGACCTTTTTCTGGCGCTGGATCCCCGGCGGTAAAAGCCGCTCGGTGCTGTCGGTCATCGCCCTGACGGGCTGTTCGGTCGCGGCGCTCTTTGCCTCGACGGATTTTATCGGCCATTTCGTGAACCTGGTGCTGGCACTGCTGGTGGTTCTGGTGCCCTGGACCGCGATAAACCTGATCGACTTCTACGCCATTCACCAGGGCCGGTACGACATCAGCGCTATTTTCCAGGCCGATGGCGGGATCTACGGCCGCTACAACCCGCAGGCGCTGCTGGCTTATGCCATCGGCATTCTGGTGCAGTTGCCGTTTATGAACACGCCGCTGTATACCGGCCCGGTAGCGGCCTGGGTTCACGGGGCCGATCTCTCCTGGCTTATCGGCCTGCTGGTGACGTCACCACTCTATTACCGGCTGGCACGCAGCGCCCGCCGCCGCAGGCCGCACGGCGAGCCTGATCCGGGCAGTTAATGCTCTGCGCTGGCTACCCCTGCGGTGGCCTTTCATACCCCCGTTACATAAGTTGACCGGTGACCCAACCCACGCACAACCACGTTAGTATGTTTAACACACAGTTACAGCATTCCCGGCAGCTCAGACTTGCAGAAGGCCACGAACAGCTCAGCCGGTTTGGTCAGCCGCCCGTCCGCCAGCCAGACGGCGGCCAGGGCAGAGCCTTCCACCTCATCCTGCAGTTCTGCCACCGCCAGCGGCTGGCCATCGTAGCTGCGGTCGCCGCCTGGCCGGGTAACCAGAACGGCAAAGCCGGCACCACAGCCGACCATGCCGCGCACCAGCTCAAGGGAGGGGGAGCTGAAGACAATATTCGGTGTGATACCGGCCCGGGTGAACAGGCTGATAAAGTAGTTGCGGCTGGGCAGTACGTCCAGCAGCACCATCGGCTCAGTGGCGAGATCGGTCAGCGACACTTCGCGCCGTGCTGCCAGCGGGTGGTTCGCAGGCAGCAGAATATAGGGCTTTCTCGGCGCAACCAGCGGTTCAATGGTCAGGGTGTCGCCCAGCTCATGCTGATACAGCAGCGCCAGGTCAAAGCGGCCGGTGGCGACCCCCTGTAGCAGCTCATCCTGCTCGCCGTCGCGGATCATCACCTCCACGCCGGGATAGCGCGCTTTGAAACCGCAGATCAGCCTCGGCAGAATCAGCGGTGCCACGGTTTCAAAGCAGGCGACGTCAACTTTACCCGCCACACTATCGCTATCCGCCAGCGCGTTCTGTTCAAACTCATGGGCCATCCGCAGCAGCTTTACCGCCCTGCGGTGAAAACGGCTGCCGGAAGGGGTTAGCGAGACGCCCTGCGCGTGGTGGCGGATCAGCAGCTGCACGCCAAAGTTATCCTCCAGCGTTTTGATCGCCGCTGAGACAGAAGGCTGGGCGATAAACAGCCTGCGCGACGCTTCCGCCACGCTGCCATACTCCACCGTGGTGACGAAATACCTCAGCTGACGCAGTGTGTAATTGGCCATCGTTCATCCCTGTAAGTTTTGCGGATGATAGTTGAAACCTGCCGGTGATAAGGTGAGCTTTGCTACGAAACCGGAGCGCCCCGGCCCGCAGGCTAATCGGGACCCGGTTTTGAGCACGGGAGGTGCTTACGGGCGTGTGGGGTATCCTGGTCACAGGGCACTGACTGCTTAGCCCGTCAGCTAACGAAGGATCCGCGTACAGTTCACAAATTCTTGCGGATGAATAAAATATTCCTTTATTTTTTGTTTTTGATAATCAATTATTCCATTAATGTGTGGGTGCCGGTAACTCATATCGTAAAACGATCTCAGTGAGAACATCAGACGACGTTTAGCCCCCGGTCAGCCTGCAACGGGCAGAACTGACGTGGGGATTGGCTGTTAACATCCGGCGATCGGGTATAAACGGAGAGTAAATAATGGCGAAGATCAACCCGCAGCTTATGGCAGACATTCTGCTGCTGACAGGCGGCAAGCATAATATCCGCCTCTGTGGCCACTGCATGACCCGCCTGCGTCTGACGCTCAGTGACGATCGGTTAGTCCGGCGGGATAAGCTCAAGGCGCTGCCGGGCGTGTTAGGGGTGATCAACAGCGACGACCAGCTGCAGATTATCCTCGGCCCTGGCAAGGCGCAGACCGCCGCGGAGATGATGAACGCGCTGCTGGCAGAGGGGGATGACGGCACCGCAGGGGGCAGGGGCGAGGACGGCACCCCGGCAACGGGCGGTGAACCGCTGAGCGCAGCGGCGCTGGCCGGTGACACTAAACGGAAAATAAAGGCGAAGCAGACCAGCGCGGTGCACCAGTTCCTCGCTAAATTTGCCACCATCTTTACGCCGCTGATCCCGGGGTTTATCGCCGCCGGGATGCTGCTGGGCTTCGCGACCTTAATCGAGCAGGGGATGCTGGCCGGCGTGGCGGAGAGCGAACGCAACGCCACCGTGGTGCATATCGTTGCCTGGATGAAGCTGTTCGGGAAGGGGCTGTTTACCTTCCTGCCGATCCTGATTGGCTATAACGCGCAGAAGGCGTTTGGCGGCTCCGGCGTCAACGGTGCGATTATCGCCGCGCTGTTCCTGCTCGGCTACAACCCGGCAGCCACCACCGGCACCTTCTCCGGCACCGATAACTTCTTCGGTTTACCCATCGATCCGCGCGGCAATATTATCGGCGTACTGCTGGCCGCCATTCTCGGCGCCTGGGTGGAGCGCCAGCTGCGTAAGGTGATCCCGGACAACCTGGATATGATCCTTACCTCGACGCTGACGCTGCTGATCACCAGCGCGCTGACCTTTACACTGATTATGCCGATCGGCGGCGAGCTGTTTAAGGGCATGTCGTGGCTGTTCCTGCACCTCAACGGCAATCCGTTCGGCACCGCCATTCTCGCCGGGCTGTTTCTGATTGCGGTGGTGTTCGGCGTGCATCAGGGCTTTATCCCGGTCTACTTTGCGCTGATGGATGCGCAGGGCTTTAACTCGCTGTTCCCGATTCTGGCGATGGCCGGCGGCGGCCAGGTCGGCGCGGCGCTGGCGCTCTACTGCCGTTCTGCAAAAGGATCCGTGCTGCGCAACCAGGTGAAGGGGGCGATTATTCCCGGTCTGCTGGGGGTAGGGGAGCCGCTGATCTACGCGGTAACGCTGCCGCGGGTGAAGCCGTTCGTTACCGCCTGTATCGGCGGCGCCTGCGGCGGCTTCTTTATCGGCCTGGTCGCCTGGCTGGGGCTGCCGGTGGGGCTGAATACCGTCTTTGGCCCGTCCGGGCTGGTGGCGCTGCCGCTGATGACCTCCGCGCAGGGGATCTGGGCCGGCATGGCGGTGTATGCGGCCGGTGTGGCGATCTCTTATATCGCCGGGTTTGTGGTGACGTGGTTCTTCGGGCATCAGCAGGTGGATTTGAGCTGAGGTGAGGGCTGGGAGCAGTCAGTGCACAAGGGGCTGGCGGCCACGAACGGCTGGGATTTGAACCTTCCGCACTGGATCCGATGATGCCGATGGTGACGTTAGGAGGCCTGCAGGCCAGCCTAAAATTTCCGGATCTCTGACTTATACTGGTATCGATATAGGGAGGAGATCTCTTTGAATACCTCAAATCCCCCAAAACATAAGATTAATAGCGTTCTTAATATCATCCGCGTAGTCACCAAGATCGGTAATCGCTCCACCAATGACGTCAACAGGAACGCTCGATAGCTCAGTTGTCATCAGCCTGTAATTTTCACCATTGACGGGAATCAGAGGGAATAGCGTCTTATTCACTTTCTCAGAAAGATGATGTGCTTCTGTCAGTGGAATGACCATCCGCCGTTTCGGCGTCTCGACAATGTCACTTTGCACATCGACAAACATTTTGTAGTGGCTGATTCGCCTGTATTCGTAAAGAATGAACTGCATGATCACCAGTTCCTGTTTTCATCCGCAAAAGAGCCATTGTGTGCGATGAATCGGGCGACTTCCTCCATTCCCTCACGGTTTTCCTTTTTCCACTCTTCAGCCTTGATGCGGCGAGCTTCCCTGCCAATTGCCTCGTTCACCAGCCCGGAGATGTTGATCCCCGCAGCACTAAGCACCTGATAATGGTCTTTGTCTACGGTAACGCTAACGCGGTGTTTCATGATACATCCCCTCTGTAAGACATACTGTGAGTATATACCTGGCGTAAGTGTTCAGCAATTAGCCAAAAGGCAGGGTAGCACTGTGCGTATAAGATTGATTCTGGAAATCGTGTTTTGTGGATTACCTGGGAAGACTTCAATACCTGCGCTACAGGGAGAATTCGTAAAAATCTGGCAGGAAACAATGATAAAAGCATAATGCGGGCAGATGCAGGATGGTATATCTCTGCCTTGCAGACGACAGAAAGCAAAAAACCAGCCATAGGCTGGTTTCTTTAAATAGTGGTGCCCGGACTCGGAATCGAACCAAGGACACGGGGATTTTCAATCCCCTGCTCTACCGACTGAGCTATCCGGGCAACGGGGCGCATTAAACCGTAACCGGCGCAGGGCGTCAACGGGTTTCTTTGTAAAAGGCGACCGTTTGCACTCTTTTTGCTCAGAAGGTGCGATTCTTATGCTTTTCCCTCTTATCTGCTGACGTTCGGTGTTAGGGCGGCATAAACGGGGTAAATCCCGACTTTCTTCCGTGCTGATATAAAAGTGTCACATTTGCCTGCCAGGCTGTGCTCACTTTGTTCAACCGGCAACAGATCATGGACTTAGCACCAGGTAACACTGACCCTCGCCGCCCGGCTACGCGCCCGCACACCGCGCGTGAGCTGTGCATTCGCGTGCCCGTTGTTTCGCCGGAAAGCGATAATCTGACGGTGATGGCGCTGTTTGCCGGGCACCACGGGCTGATCGCGCTGCCGGTGGTGGAAGAGGGCAGGCCGTTTGGTTTAATCAACCGCCATCTGTTTCTGTCGCAGATGGCCCGTCCCTTCTTTCACGAACTCTACGATCGTAAAAGCTGCATCGCCTTTATGGACAAAAGTCCGCTGGTGATCGATGCCGAAAGCACGCTGGAAAACGTCGCGCAGCAGATGGTCGCCTCCGGTGATAAGTCGCTGACCGACGGCTTTATCCTCACCGATAACGGCGACTATATCGGCATGGGGCTGGGTATCGATCTGATTAAGACCGTCTCCGGGCTGCAGGCGGAGCAGCACCGGCAGATTATGCAGAGCATTGAGTACGCGCGGGTGATCCAGGAAGCGATGCTCGACCAGTCGCGACGTCTGTTAAGCCGCGAGCTGCGGGACAGCTGCCTGTGCTGGCAGCCGCGCGACTGCGTCGGCGGAGATTACTATGCCTTTAAGCCCTTTACGCACGGCTGGCTGCTGCTGATGGGTGACTGCACCGGTCACGGCGTGCCCGGTGCCTTTATGACGGTGATCCTCTCGTCGGCGCTGGAAAAAGCGCTGACCCGCTGTGGACCGGACCAGCCCGATCTGCTGTTGCAGCAGATCAACGGCTACATCAAGCAGACGCTGGGGCAGCAGCAGGCGGCGCAGCAGACTTCGCTGTCCAACGACGGCTGCGACGCGCTGGTGCTGTTTATCGATAACGCGCAGCAGCGGCTGATCTGGGCCGGTGCACGTCTGTCGGCGCTGGTGCTGGCGGCGGACGGCGGCGAACCCTGCTGGCTGAGCAGTGACCGGATGGGCGTCGGCTACACCGATACCCCGGCCGACTACCAGTGGACGCGTCACGAGCGGCCGCTGCGCCCCGGCGACCTGATTTTTACCTTCACCGATGGCCTGAGCGATCAGGTTGGCGGCGATCGCAACATTATGTTTGGCCGTAAACGCATTCAGCAGCTGCTGGAAACCCATCGCCACCGCCCGGCCAGCGAACTGATGCAGGCGGTAGAAGCGGCATACGCCGGCTGGCAGGGGCACCAGCCGCGGCGTGATGATATGACCTTTTTAGGCTTTCGATACTGAGTAACCAGGGCCGCGGGGCAACGAGCATGATAACCAGCGATGTAATCCTTAGCCGCCTGCTGGCGGATACGCCACACGACGCGGTGGCACTGCACTACACCGGTTTTTTTTCGCAGCCAGGGGTGGTGGCGATGGGTGAAGTGATCCGCCTCTATCTGGAGAAGCATGAAGCCTCGTTTCCACTGCGCCGCCGGCTGTTCTCCACCTTTGTTGAGATGGTGCAGAACATCATGCGCTACTCGTCGGACAGCCGCGCGCTGTGCCGCGACAACGACGAGCTGCGTTTTGGGGCCATCTGCGTCGGCACCCGTGACGGGCGCTACGTTTGTGAGAGCGCAAACCTGATCCGCAGCGACGAGGCCGCGAGGCTGACCCGCTGCCTGGAAGAGATCCTCGCGATGGATGCGGCAGAGATTAAGGCGGCTTATAAACACGCGCTACAAAGCGAAAGTCCGGCCTGGAGTAAAGGGGCGCACGTCGGGTTACTGACGCTGGCGCGCGATGCCAGCCAGCCGCTGGAGTTTACTTTTCGCCGGGTGGAATCGACGGATCTCTCCGCGTTCTGGCTGAAGGCGATACTTTAAACGGGGAACCGTCTGACTATGCACACAATTTCGATTCCGGCGACGGCGACCACGCCGGCCGTTGAGTTTGATTTTTCCGCCGGAAGGCTGTCGCTGAGCGGCGAGTCCTGGCCGGAGAACGCGGCGGCCTTTTACCGCCCGCTGCTGGCCGCGGTGGAGGGCTGGGCAGAGCAGCCGCAGCCGCAGCCGATGCTGAGCATTCACGTGTCGCTGAGCTACTTCAACAGCTCCAGCACCAAGATGCTGTTCGGGCTGTTTGCGCTGCTGAACGGCGTGGCGGAGGGGAGGCAGCCGACAGAGCTGCACTGGTATTACGACGCGGAAGATGACGTGGCGGAAGAGTTTGGTCAGGAGCTGAGCGTCGATTTCCCGGCGCTAGAGGTGATTTTCCACCCGGGGGAAGCGGGATGAGCGGCCTGGCCGAGCTGTTCACGGATGAAAATGCCCTTCTTGAGCGCTCGCGGGAGGTCGCCGCGCAGCCAGGCCGCGACGCCGAAACCTACCGCAGCGCCCTGCTGGAGCTGAACGGTCACTATCAGCGGCTGATGCGCGAATCATGGCGGGTGATCTCGCGCAGCGACCGTGCCGAACGCGAGCTGACCCTGCTGAATGAACAGCTGCGTGAACTGGCGCAGCGGCTGGAGTATGAAGCCAGCCACGACCCGCTCACCGGCGTGTATAACCGCAGCGCCATTATCAACCGCATCAGCAGCGCGCTGCTGCAGGATGAAGCGGCGCTGATCCTGCTGGATATCGATCACTTTAAGGTGATTAACGACACCTGGGGTCACCCGACCGGCGATGCGGTAATCGGTGAGCTGATCCGCCGTATTGAACGTTCGGTACCGGCCAGCGGCAGCGTTGGCCGCGTTGGCGGCGAAGAGTTTACCATCCTGCTGCCGGGGGCGACGCTGGGGCAGGCGGGCGTGGTGGCGGGCTATATTCACGCCTCGCTGAATATGTCGCCGCTGTCGGTGCTGCCTGAGCGGCTGGTGACGGTCAGCCTCGGCGTCAGCTGGGGCGGGCAGCACAGCCGTTTTGAACAGCTGTACGCCGAGGCTGACGTGGCGCTGTACGCGGCAAAACACGCCGGGCGAAACCGGGTGCATTACGCCAGTTCAGCCACCGGCTAAAGTGAATTTTTTGGCAATATTTTTGCATAACTCACCACGTCGCATGGGTTGAACCTGCCGGTAAAAAATGCCATGATTGCGCAAATTTTGCCGTTCCATCCCCTTTTTTAGAGGCCGTCGCCATGCAAGGTTTACTGCTGCCAGTCAGTACCTGCAGCCAACATCTGCCGATGTTGCGCACGCGGCTGCCCTCCATTTGTCACACGTTATCGATACACTCTCTCACCGTGCGGTGAGGCTTTCTTACGCTTAACCGTTGGCCATCATTAAGAACAGACCCGTTCTGATTTTACTCATGCCTTTCGGTTGCAGCCGGACTCCGTTCTGCTCACCAGGCCTGACTCTTCGTCGGGAGTGCGGCGCATCGCCTGCGTTCCTGTAATGTGCTCCGGCACCCTTATCCTTGACGCCTGAGGATTAGCGTTATGACCCCACTGAAAATTGCAGCCAGTACCACCGTCGCTATCCACCTGCGCACCGGGCGCGAAGTCGTTACGCTGGATAACACCGACTTCACCGACGTTGCCGCGGTGGTGGTCTCTGTCTCCGATTCGCGCAGCGGCATCCTGACGCTGCTTAAGCGCACCGGTTTTGAACTGCCGGTGTTTATCGCGCTGGATGATGCGTCACAGGCTGACGATCTGCCGCAGGCTGACGGCCTGCTGACCGGGGATGATGATGACGCCACGCTGCTGGAAAAAGCGGCCTCCGCTTACCAGGCTAACCTGCTGCCGCCGTTCTTCCGGACGCTGACCAAATACGTGGCGATGGATAACACCACCTTTGCCTGCCCCGGCCACCAGGGCGGGGCGTTCTTTAAGAAGCACCCGGCGGGTCGGCAGTTCTACGATTTCTTCGGTGAGAACCTGTTTCGCGCCGATATGTGCAACGCCGACGTCAAGCTCGGTGACCTGCTGATCCACGAAGGATCGGCCAAGCACGCGCAGAAGTTTGCCGCGAAGGTGTTCAACGCCGATAAAACCTACTTTGTGCTTAACGGTACCTCCAGCGCCAACAAGGTGGTGACCAACGCGCTGCTGACCCGCGGTGACCTGGTGCTGTTTGACCGCAATAACCACAAGTCTAACCATCACGGCGCGCTGATTCAGGCCGGCGCCACGCCGGTCTATCTGGAAACCGCGCGAAACCCGTTTGGCTTTATCGGCGGCATCGATGCGCGCTGCTTCGATGAAGCGTATCTGCGTGAGCAGATCCGTGAAGTGGCCCCGGAGCGCGCAGAGCTGGAGCGGCCGTTCCGGCTGGCGATTATCCAGCTGGGCACTTACGACGGCACGGTGTATAACGCGCGTAAGGTGGTCGACAGCATTGGCCACCTGTGTGACTACATTCTGTTTGACTCGGCGTGGGTCGGCTATGAGCAGTTTATTCCGCTGATGGAGGCCTGCTCGCCGTTGCTGCTCGATCTTAAGCCGTCCGATCCGGGAATTTTTGTTACCCAGTCGGTACACAAGCAGCAGGCGGGCTTCTCGCAGACTTCGCAGATCCACAAGAAAGATAACCATCTGCGCGGCCAGCCGCGTTTTTGCCCGCACAAGCGGCTGAATAACGCCTTTATGCTGCACGCCTCCACCAGCCCGTTCTACCCGCTGTTTGCCGCGCTGGATATTAACGCCAGAATGCATCAGGGCGAGGCCGGTCGCCGCCTGTGGCACGAGTGCGTGGTGCTGGGCATTGATGCACGTAAAGCGATCCTCGCCCGCTGTGAGCTGATCCGACCGTTTATCCCCGCTGAGGTTGATGGCCTGCCGTGGCAGGATGCGCCCACGGCGACCATCGCCAGCGATCCGCGCTGGTTCAGCTTCGAACCCGGTGCCCGCTGGCACGGGTTTGCCGGCTATGAGCAGGATCAGTATCTGGTCGATCCATGCAAACTGCTGCTGACCACGCCCGGGATCGATGCCGCCAGCGGTAAATACGCCGACTTCGGCATTCCGGCGACCATTCTCGCCAACTACCTGCGGGAAAACGGCGTGGTACCGGAGAAGTGCGACCTTAACTCGATCCTGTTCCTGCTGACCCCGGCGGAGAGCGTGGAGAAGATGGCACGGCTGGTGGCGAAGCTGGCGCAGTTTGAGCAGCATATTAAAGAAGATGCGCTGCTGCGCGACGTGCTGCCGACCATCTACCGTAAAAACGCGGTGCGCTACGCGGGTTACACGCTGCGCCGCCTGTGTCAGGAGATGCACGATCTCTACGTGAATCACGACGTGAAAGATCTGCAGAAGGCGATGTTCCGTCAGCACAGTCTGCCGACGGTGGCGATGAACCCGCAGGATGCTAACAGCGAATTTATTCGTGGCAACGTCGAGCTGGTGGCGATTGCCGAGGCTGAAGGACGGATTGCGGCTGAAGGCGCGCTGCCGTACCCGCCGGGCGTACTGTGCGTGGTGCCGGGGGAAGTGTGGGGCGGAGCGGTGCAGCGCTACTTCCTCGCACTGGAAGCGGGGCTCAACCTGCTGCCGGGCTTCTCACCCGAGCTGCAGGGCGTGTATGTGGATACCGATGCGCAGGGCGTTAAGCGTCTGCAGGGCTATGTATTGTCCCGTTAAGTGGCGGGTAACACGCAGGCAGCAACAGGGCGTTTATCGCCCTGTTGCCGTGCTTCACCTGTTTGTACTGCTCCGGGCGCGGGTTTTACCCGGCCGCCACCTGAGCCTCTTCGCGTGCCTGGCGCAGAATAGCGTTAGCGATCCACTTACTCATGTCCTGCAGCTCATCGTTATTGCAGCCCCAGATATCCTTCATCACCAGAAAAATCTCCGATCCGTAAACCAGTGATAAAGCGCGTAATACACGTTCGACCAGCGGGGCGGGCATCTCTTTTTTTAGCGGCTCAAGCGCCTGCACCAGTGACGCCTTACGGTTACCTCGTACCAGCCGTTCCTTAAGCGGAATCGGGTTAGCAGAACGCGCCTGCGCCCACTGGCTGAGTGAAAGGTGCAGGGCCGCCCTCAGGGTACCTTCATGCTGCAGCATCCGCGGGAAGGCAAAACCCAGCAGTTCGTCAACGCGCGAGGAGGCATCCTGCGATTTGGGTTGCCAGCTGGTTATCGGGCCAAGGATTTCCGTCATTGCCGCCGAGACCAGCGCGCTCTGGGTAGGAAAATAGCGATAGGCGGTGGCGCGTGACAGCTGTGCCTCCTGAGCCACTTCGGTGATAGATGGAAAAACATCGCTGTCAAACAGCCTCATTGCGGTTTCAATCAGTAAGCGACGTGTTCTTGTCCGTGTTGATGTCAGTTTCAACACATTAGCCTGATCCCTTTGCTCCACGATAACCTCATCTTTACAGTTGTTACGGTATGAGAATAGTACCGGCAGCCCTGTCACCGTTTGCCAGTGTTGATTTCAGGAGCAGCGCTTACCCTCTCTCCCGTCAGTCACGTTCAGCAGAATATCACGCATGATCTTTTCATTCATTTTATTGAACAATTGATTGGGTGCTGAAGTGATGGTGAACAACACAACCTCTGCTTGCTACTTAACCATTCTCGATCTTAACTCAAATTAATCAACTGTTTATTGTTATATTTTCGTCTTTTCGTAAAGAAAGTGAGGAAGTTCGTTGTTTTTATCTGTTTTTCTTAAATTGCAGATACTAAAGTTTAGTGACTGATTTAGTGCTTTTACTGATATGACGAATCACCCGCGGATAGTGTGCTACCGGGCAAAAGGTTGTGGGAAACTGGTCTGCACGATGGCTGAAACCTGCTGATTTTTATCAGCTATTAATAAGCCCGGTTTTTGATTGGTCCGGGGGAGGTCGCAGAGGCGCGGATGCTCAACGTTTTATGAACGCCATAAACCACCCGTTAACTGGCGTTTAATATCGGTAATTTGTGTTAAGTTCGCTGTTGGTTGTTTTTTGTTCTGCCCGGTAGACTTCCCGCACAAATGGTAGATAAATGGAAAGGTCATCGAAACATAAGGCGGGATGAAGAATGTTCAAAAACACCAGTGTGAGAACGCTTGTCGCTGTATTTCTGTTGATATTTTTGATGGTGGTTAACGTCACTTTCTACTTTTTTGTGCGGGAAGCATCGGCTTTTTACCTCTTTAACGGGTTAGGTTTGCTGTTGCTGATTGGCCTGTGGGTCTATCTCACCGTGTATCTGGTGGTACCGATTACCCAGGTAAAAGTGGCGATAGACAATATTAATGCTGGCGAGATATCGCTGAAGATCCCTGAGTTTGGCAACAACTGTGCCGGCCGGCTGAATTCAGGCATCAACAAGCTTTCTGATAAGCTCTGCCATCTGGTCAGTAATATTCGCGCATCGTCGAAATCAGTATTTGTTTTATCAGAAACGCTGGAGAACCAGAGCGCCAGCCTCTCCTCGAAAACCGAGCAACAGTCAGCGATGTTGATGCAGACGGCCTCCAGCATGGAACAGATTTCTGCCGGAACCAAAAACAACGTCGAGAATACCCGTCAGCTTAAAAGCTTTACCAGTCAGTCACATACCTCTGCCGATCGCGGCGGCGAGTTGATGAAAAATCTGACGAGCAATATGACCTCGATTATGGATTGTGCCGGAAGGATGAATGAAATTATCGGCATGATTGACAGTATCGCTTTTCAAACCAATATTCTTTCGCTTAATGCGGCCGTTGAAGCGGCCAGGGCGGGTGAACATGGGCGGGGATTTGCGGTGGTGGCCAGCGAGGTAAGAAACCTTGCCCATAAAAGTTCGGAATCGGCAAAAAATATCAAATCGCTGATTGAGATAACCAACAAAAACATCCGTCAGGGTGTGGAGCTGGTGTCGGATGCAGAGAAAAACATGCTGGACATTGTTTCTAACTCAGCCAATGTTAACAGCTTGATGGAACAGATGCTGATATCCATTGATGAACAGGAAAAAGGTATCGAACAAATTAATGTTGCTTTGTCTGAACTGGAAGGGGTGACGCAGAGTAATGTTTCTCTGGTTGGTGCGCTGTCGGCGTCCTCGGAATCACTGAAGCACCAGGTGTATGAACTGCAGGGTGAAACCGATAATCTGCGCCTCGGTGAGGGTAACGGCGGCCTGGTCGCCGTGGCTTCGTAACCGGCAGGCCGGGATGACGGGCGTCATACCGGCCTGCCGATCCCCGGGACGTTTCCCGGGGGAGGGTTAGTAGCGGTGATAGCTCTTCTGCGCGTTGTTAACCTTGTAGAGGTAACGACGGGACTCGGCAGAAGGATGGTTGTTGGTCAACCGCTGATAAACCTCCGCCGGCGACAGGTTGTTGATGCGGTTAAACGCCTGATCCTTATCGCTGGAGAACACCCGCAGTACGCTACCGGCACCGCCGTTGTAGGCGGTGATCACCGCATAGCGGCGCGATGTCGTATTGCTGATGCCACTCAGGTAGGTGCCCTGCAGCAGCGACAGATAGGCGGTACCGGCGTCGATGTTGTTTTCCGGATCCAGCAGATAACTGCGGCTCGGTTTACCCCATTTACCCTTCATCCGGAATACGTCCACCCCTGCGGAGTGTTGCACCACCTGCATCAGGCCCAGCGCGTCGGCGTGGCTGACCGCATAGGGGTTGAAGCTCGACTCGATCTGCATGATCGCCAGAATCAGTGACTGATCGACGCCGTAGCGCTCGGACGCCTGGCGCACCAGCGGCAGATACTTATGCGCACGCTTGTCGAGGTGGTTCGGCACCATCGGAATGGTTACCGACCAGATCACATGCAGGCCGGAGGTGCGGCGCTTCAGCTTGTTCTGGATCAGGTAGTCAGCAAAGGTGCCCGCGCGGCCCTGCCAGCGGATCGGCTGGCCGGTATTATCCAGCACCTGGCCGTAGAGCAGCGGTTCTTTACTGATTTGAATGTCGTTAGCGTCGGAGTAGAGATCGACGTTACCCGGATCCTCACCGATCAGCAGGGTGGTCACGATCGCCTGGCGCAGGCTGGCGGTCGGGTCGGTACCCGCGATGGTCTCGATGGTGATGCTACCCGCCTCAAAGTTGATGTGGCTGCGGGTATAGTATTGATCGCTGTACTTCACATAATCTTTCGGTCCGGCGATCAGAACTTCGTTGATTCCCCAAATATTTTCGATGTTGTGGGCAAATTGTCCCATCAAAATATCAAAGCCGTTGGTATCTTTCACCCAGGCTTCCTGGTTGGTGTTCTGTTTCTTACCAGAACAGGAAACCAGCAGCGGAGCAATAATCAGCAAACCTATCAGTTTTTTCTTCATCTTTTCGTGCAGTGCCCACGGTGTAAAGAGCCCCTCAGCGGGGCCCGGTGCTTATTCTGCTGGCGGGGTGTAACCATCGATATGCACGTCTTTGCCTTCGAACAGGAATTTGATCATCTCCTGCTCCAGCAGCTTACGGTCATCCGGGTTCATCATGCTCAGTTTTTTCTCATTAATCAGCATGGTCTGCTTGGTCATCCACTGCGACCAGGCTTCTTTCGAGATTTCATTGTAGATACGTTTGCCCGTGTCGCCAGGGTACAACTGAAAATCCTGCCCTTCGGCATCACGTTGCAGGAACGTGCAAAAAATTGTGCGGCTCATTACTCTTCCTCTTCTTCTGTGGCGCGTGCGCTCAGTGCTCTCTGCTGCGGGTGACGCAGCTGCTGCAACAGGCGCTCTACCGGCGCGGCCAGCCCTACGGCGGGCGGCTGCGCTAAGTTATACCAGAGACCCGGGCCATCATCCATTGCGGCACGGGCAGAAGGCAGATCCAGCCACATTGGCACGATATCCAGGTGAAAATGGCTGAAGGTATGGCGGAAGGCGATCATCTGCTGCAACGGGCGATCGTCGACGCCGCGGCGGCGCAGCATCTGGCGTAATTCTTCTTCGCAGGCGAACTGCGGGAAACAGTACAGGCCGCCCCACAGGCCGACCGGGGGCCGTTGCTCCAGCCAGACGTCCTGGCCCTGCTGCATCAGCAGCAGCCAGCCGGTGCGCTCCGGCAGGGTCTGCTTCGGCTTTTTGCCCGGATATCTGGCCCAGCTGTTATGGGCGTAAGCGATACAGCCGCTGTTAACCGGGCACAGCTCGCATTTCGGTTTCGAACGGGTGCAGACCATCGCCCCAAGATCCATCATCGCCTGATTGAACTGGCTGACGCCGACGGCCGGCGTCACCTCTTCAGCGATCTGCCACAGGCGTTTCTCCACCTCTTTCCTGCCCGGCCAGCCGTCAACGGCGTAGCAGCGTGCCAGCACGCGTTTGACGTTGCCGTCGAGGATCGGGAAGTGCTGGCCTAAGGAGAGCGACAGCACCGCGCCGGCGGTGGAGCGGCCAATACCCGGCAGGTCGGCGACCTGTTCAAAGGTCTCCGGGAAGCGGCCGCCGTGTTGCTCGACCACCTTTTGGGCCGCCTTGTGCAGGTTGCGCGCACGGGCATAGTAGCCCAGTCCGGTCCACAGGTGCAGCACCTCATCCAGCGGCGCGGCGGCTAGATCGGCCACCGTCGGGAAGCGCGCCATAAAGCGTTCAAAATAGGGGATCACCGTGGCGACCTGGGTCTGTTGCAGCATCACCTCAGACAGCCAGACCTTATAGGGCGTTTTTTCCTGCTGCCACGGCAGGGTTTTGCGACCAAAACGCTGATACCAGTCCAGTACCTGCTGTGAAAACTGCGACGCCTGCATCATTGAACTGCGAACCTTCTCTAAAAATCAGGCAGGAATTCCAGCACAGACAATCGGGGCTGTAAACCGGATAATCGCTGCATTGACCCGGTGCGCAGTAAAAACCCCTTATTTACCGGGGAATGCAATCCGGGCCGGGAAGCAGCCAAATGCTGTCTATACTGATTGCCAGGATCGGCCGGCCTTTAAGTTTTGCCACCCTGAGGGCATAATGCCCGCTTTATACAGAGCACAGCCGCAGGCATAAACATGAAAAACGATGTTATCTCACCGGAATTTGATGAAAATGGCCGCGCTATGCGCCGCATCCGCAGCTTTGTGCGCCGCCAGGGCCGCCTGACCAAAGGGCAGCAGCAGGCGCTGGATACGCTGTGGCCGGTGATGGGCGTGGAGTATCAGCCGCAGCCGGTAGATTTCACCGAACTGTTTGGCCGCGAAGGGCCGGTGGTGCTGGAGATCGGTTTCGGCATGGGGGCCTCGCTGGTGGCGATGGCCGCTAACAATCCGCAGCAAAACTTCCTCGGTATTGAAGTGCATTCACCGGGCGTCGGTGCCTGCCTGGCCAGCGCGGAAGAAGCCGGCGTCAGCAACCTGCGGGTGATGTGCCACGATGCGGTGGAAGTGCTGAACACTATGATCCCGGATAACTCGCTGCGCATGGTGCAGCTGTTCTTCCCGGACCCGTGGCACAAGGCGCGGCATAATAAACGCCGCATCGTGCAGCTCCCCTTTGCCGAGCTGGTCAAAAGCAAGCTCAAGCCGGGCGGCGTATTCCATATGGCCACCGACTGGGAAGCCTACGCTGAGCACATGCTGGAAGTGATGAACAGCATTGAGGGTTACAAAAATCTGTCGGAAACGGCAAACTGGGTGCCGCGCCCGGAATCGCGGCCGTTAACAAAATTTGAGCAGCGTGGTCAGCGTCTTGGCCACGGTGTTTGGGATCTGATGTTTGAGAGGGTTAAATAATGGCTATACAGCGCAGTCGTCGTCTTCGTAAAAAAATGCATATTGATGAGTTCCAGGAAGTGGGCTTCTCGGTTGGTTTTGCCTTTGCCGAAGGTACCAGTGATGAAACCATCGATACCACCCTCGATGCGTTTATCGCCGAAGTGATCGAGCCAAACGGCCTGGCGTTCGACGCCAGCGGCTACCTGCAGTGGGAAGGCCTGGTCTGCATGCAGCACACCGGTAAGTGCACCGACGAACACCGTGAACTGGTCGCTAAGTGGCTGGAAGCGCACAAGCTGAACGACGTGAAAGTGACCGAACTTTTTGACGTCTGGTATGACTAAGTAAACAATCATCCGACCATGTCACCGTCAGTTCTCCTGCGCTCGCCGCAGGGTGGCTGATGGCCAGGGCCACGCATGCGTGGCCCTTTTTTTTAAGGAGAAGTCACTATGCGCAAGGCGCTTATCACCACGGTACTGCTGCTGGCCGCCGGCCCGGCTCTGGCTGACTATCAGTGCAGCGTTAATCCCCAGGACGATATCGTCATCTCTCCCCAGCAGGTTCAGGTGGTGGGGGCCAGCGGTAACCTGGTCATTTCACCGGGTGGCGACGTGCAGCGCAACGGTCAGCCGCTCAGCGTTGACGCCAGCTCGCGGCAGAAAGCGATTGATTACCAGAACGCGCTGCGCCGTGACCTGCCGTGGATTGATAACGGCGCGAAGCAGCGGCTGGAGAAGGGGCGGGTGGCGCTGGACCGGGTGATCGTGCAGAAGCTCGGCCAGAACAGCAACGTGCGCCAGCGCCTGACCACGCTGGACGGCCAGCTGAAGCAGCAGATGAACCGCATTATCGAGCACCGCAGCGACGGCCTCACCTTCCACCATAAGGCGGTGGCGCAGGTGCGCCAGGACGGTGAACGGCTGGTGCAGAACGCCATGGGTGGCGTGGTGCAGGACAGTCTCAACGAGATGGGCACCCGCCAGACCGGCGGCGACAATCCGCTGCAGGCGATTATGGGCAACCTTGGCGGCTTACAGCAGGCAATTCAGGCCGAGTGGAGCAACCAGGAGCAGGACTTCCAGAACTTCGGCCATGAAGTCTGTAACCGGGTCACGGTGCTGGAAGGTCAGCGCCAGGCGCTGGTGGCGGGGCTGAAGTAAGGCGGCGACGCCTTACTCCTCTTCCGTCAGGAACAGCTCCAGCAGCGAGTTAAGGAACAGTTTGCCCTTTTCGGTAATCTGCCAGTGCTCTGCGGTTTCCGTCAGGTAGCCTTTTGCCAGCGCTTCATCAAGCTGCGGGCGCACGCTGCGCTCGTCCAGCCCGGTGTAGCGCGGGTACTCGGCACGTGGCGCGGCTTCCAGCAGTCGGAAGCGGTTCATAAAGAACTCGAACGGCTTCTCACTGTCGGCCACCTCATGACGCTTATCCAGGTATTTACCGGTCATAAAACCGCGCGGATGGCGGGTTTTAGTGGTGCGGATAATGGTGCCATCCGGCTGGGTCAGCTTACCGTGCGCGCCGCAGCCGATGCCGAGATAGTCGCCAAAACGCCAGTAGTTGAGGTTATGCTCGCAGCGGTAGCCAGGTTTGGCGTAGGCGGAGGTCTCATACTGCTGGTAGCCGGCGGCGCTGAGCAGCTGGTGACCCTGTTCAAAGATATCCCACAGGTCGTCGTCGTCCGGCAGGCGCGGCGGCCGTGAGGCAAACAGCGTGTTCGGCTCTATGGTCAGCTGATACCACGACAGGTGCGGTGGATTAAGGGCAATCGCCTGGCGCAGGTCGTCCAGCGCCTCTTCCAGCGACTGGTCCGGCAGGCCGTGCATCAGATCGAGGTTAAAGCTGCGCAGGCCGAGCGCTTCGGCCAGCTTCGCCGCGCGCTTCGCCTCTTCCGGCCCGTGAATGCGCCCAAGGCGCTCCAGCTTCTGCGGGCTGAAGCTCTGCACGCCAATCGAGATACGGTTCACCCCGGCGCGCTGGTAGGCGCTGAAGCGGTCAGCCTCCACCGTGCCCGGATTGGCTTCCATGGTGATTTCAGCGGTTGGTGACAGCGGAAGGCGCGCCCGCACGCCGTCCAGCAGCATCTGCATCGCGGCGCTGCTGAGCAGGCTGGGGGTACCGCCGCCGATGAAAATGGTGCTCACCTCACGGCCTGCCGTCAGCGGCAGGTCGGCATCCAGATCGTTGAGCAGGTGCTGCACGTACTCTTCGTGCGGCACTTCGCCTTTTAACGCGTGCGAATTGAAGTCGCAGTAGGGGCACTTCTGTACGCACCACGGCACGTGAATGTACAGGCTGAGCGGAGGCAGATTAACCATTCTGCATGGCATCCAACAGCAGTTTCAGCGCCTTACCACGGTGCGAAACCGCCTGCTTCTCGCTCTTGCTTAGCTCGGCGGCGGTTTTGCCCAGCGCCGGCACAAAGAAGATTGGGTCATAGCCAAAGCCGCCCGCGCCCGCGCTGCTGCGGGCAATTTCGCCCGCCCAGCTGCCGTGGAACACCAGCGGCGTCGGATCGGCGGCGTGGCGCACGTAGACCAGCACGCAGTGAAACTGCGCCTGGCGCTCGCCGTCCGGCACGTTTTCCAGCGCCTGCAGCAGCTTGTCGAGATTCTGCTGGTCGGAGGCGTCTTCACCGGCGTAGCGCGCGGAGTAGATGCCCGGCGCGCCGCCCAGCGCATCCACCGCCAGCCCGGAGTCGTCGGCAATCGCCGGCAGACTGGTAATCTGCGCCGCATGGCGCGCTTTCAGGATGGCGTTTTCGATAAAGGTCAGGCCGGTCTCTTCGGCGGACTCCACGCCCAGATCGGTCTGCGCGACAACATCAAGACCAAACTTGGCCAGCAGGTCGGCCAGTTCGCGAACCTTTCCGGGGTTACCGGTGGCAAGTACAACTTTTTGCATAGTTAATCCAGGCTGGTAAACAGATAGCGGCTCAGCGCGCCTTCGCAAAACGACAGGGGGCAAACCAAAAAATATGAGTGATAAAGGCGATTTTACCGGAAAACGCGGGGATTTTGCAGAGCTTTAACCAGGGGGACGTGAAAGATGCAGCAATGGTAAAAGAACATGACTGGCAATGAATGCCTGATCCCCCACTGCTTTGCAGAAAATCGTTATCTGGCATCGGCTTGCTGCCGAACAACCTGCAACATCACCCATCTCGCCATATAAAATATGCCTTCAGCACAGATTTACCTACCCCCCAAATCCGCCTGAATCAACCGTTTAATCGTTCAGCATGTCACATTGCGCATTTCGCACAGATTTAACCAAGTATTTTTCGTCGTGGGAAGGCGGCAACTGAGTAAACCCCGGGAGCTTACACAAGTAAGTGACCGGGGTTTGCGAGGGCAGCCAACGCACCCACGGCGGAAAAGACGCCGGTTAAATCAGAACTGGGCCCAGCCGGGGATATACTCGAGTCCGATGAAATTCAGCATATACAGGATCAAAATCACCGCCATCGCCGAGAAATCAATGCCGCCCATTGCCGGAATAATGCGGCGAATCGGGGCCATCAGCGGCTCGGTCAGCTGCACCATCACCATGTCGACCGGGTTGCGACCCTGGCTGACCCAGCTCATCAGTGAACGAATGATGATCACCCAGAACACCAGCATACCGGCTGATTTGGCGACAATCACCAGCCCCAGATAGAGGAAGATCGGATCGGGATAGTACAGGCGCAGGGTGATCGGCCCCAGCAGCACCGCCAGCACCCAGGCGAGCAGCAGCGAGGCGGTATCCAGCGGCCCGATGGACGGGATAACGCGCCGCAGCGGTTTCACCACCGGCTGGGTAATTTTAACCACGAACTGTGAAAACGGATTGTAGAAGTCACAGCGCGCCCACTGCATCCAGATGCGCAGCAGCAGCACTTTGATGTAGATAGCAATTACCGTTGTGACCAGAAAGTTCAACGCTAGCATGGGGTTCCTTAGTAGTTGGGGTTAACTGCGCGCCGTGTAGTCACGTGCGCCAAAGATGGCGGTGCCAATGCGTACCATCGTACTGCCCGCGGCAATCGCCGCGTCCATATCGTCACTCATCCCCAGTGACAGGGTGTCCACGTCCGGATAATCCTGTTGCAGTTGATGGAACGCATCGGCCATCTGCCGGCACACCGCCAGCTGACGGTCATAGTCGGCTTCCGGTGCCGGAATGGCCATCAGCCCGCGCAGCGCCAGCCGCGGCAGCCGGGCAATCTCCTGGGCCAGCGCCGGCAGGTCTGCCAGCGCGATGCCGGATTTGCTCTGTTCATCGCTGATATTGACCTGAATCAGCACGTTAAGCGGCGGCAGTTCAGCCGGGCGCTGTTCGTTCAGCCGTGCGGCAATGCGCAGACGATCGACGGTGTGGCACCAGGCAAAGTTCTCCGCCACCAGGCGGCTTTTGTTCGACTGCAGCGGGCCGATAAAGTGCCAGATCAGCGCCGGGTTAGCCAGCTGCTGGATCTTATCCACGCCCTCCTGCACGTAGTTTTCACCGAAGCACAGCTGCCCGGCGGCGACGGTTTCCTGAACCGCGCTCGCAGGTTTTGTTTTGCTGACTGCAAGCAGCGTAATTTCCTGCGGATCGCGCCCGCATCGTTGTGCCGCCGCTGAGATCCGCTGGCGGACTTGCTGTAGGTTGTGCTCTGTCGAACTCATAGTCAGGGAATTAATATGGATATTGAAGAGTTAGTGGCCCTCAGTGTAAAGCAAAATGCCGGGGATCTGCACCTTTGCAGTGGTTATTCGCCGTTCTGGCGTCGTCATGGCCGGCTGGAGCCGATTGGCGAGCGGCCGCCGCTGACGGGCGACGGGCTGGAGGCCTTCGCCATGCGCTGGCTGAGCACGGCGCAGCATCAGGCGCTGCACCTGCATGGTCAGGTGGATTTCGCCCTGACGCTGCCGGAGGGCACCCGGCTGCGCGCCAACCTGTTTCGCCAGCGTCTGGGGCTGTCGCTGGCGCTGAGGCTGATCGCCAGCGACTGCCCGCCGCTGGTTTCGCTGCGCCTGCCGGCGATAGCCGACGCGCTGCTGCTGCAGGAAGAGGGGCTGGTGCTGATCGTCGGCGCGACCGGCAGCGGCAAGTCAACCACGCTGGCCGGGCTGGTGGGGGCGATGAACCAGCAGCAGCAGCGGCATATTCTGACCCTGGAAGACCCGGTGGAATTTATTCACCACAGCGCAAGTTCGCTGATCCAGCAGCGCGAGCTGGGTCTGCACTTCAGCCGCTTCAGCGACGGGCTGCGTGCGGCGCTGCGGGAAGATCCGGACGTGATCCTGCTGGGCGAGCTGCGCGATGCCGAGACCATTCAGCTGGCGCTGAGCGCCGCAGAAACCGGCCACCTGGTGCTGGCCACGCTGCATACCCGCGGCGCAGCGCAGGCGGTGGAACGGCTGGTGGACGTGTTTCCGGGTAACGAGAAAAATCTGGTGCGCAGCCAGCTGGCCGGCAGCCTGCAGGCGGTGCTGGCGCAGAAGCTGGTGGCGGCACCTGAGGGCCGGGTGGCGCTGTTTGAGGTGCTGATCAACACCCCGGCGGTGGCCAATCTGATCCGTGAAGGCAAAACCCATCAGCTGCCGGCGCTGATTCAAACCGGCAGCCAGCAGGGCATGCAGACCTTTGAGCAGAGCCTGGCGGAGCGGCGCAAAGCGGGGGTTATTGTATGACCAGCATCAGAAAAGTGATGGATCAACAGCGTGGATCCCTGGCCGAAAACTATTGCTGGCGTGGTGGCGGCGCTGGATGCCATCATCACCAACGTCTGAGCAAGCCGCCGGCGTGTTCAGGCGTAGTGATTCTCGAACCAGCTTTCCAGAATGATCACCGCAGAGAGCGAGTCTACGCTGCCCTTACTTAGCGCCTTAAAGCCACCGCGTTCGAACAGTTCAGCACGGGCCTCAACGGTGCTGAGCCGCTCATCATGCAGGTCGACCTGTGCGCCGAAGCGGCCGTGGATGCGGTTAGCGAACTTGCGTGCACGCGCGGTCAGCGGCTGTTCGCTGCCGTCCATATTCAGCGGCAGGCCAACTATCACCCGATCGGGCTGCCACTCTTTTAACAGCGCCTCAATTTTGCCCCAGTCGGGCGTGCCGTCCTGCGCCTTCAGCGCGGCCAGCGGACGGGCGGTACCGGTCACCTGCTGACCAATGGCTACGCCGATGCTTTTCGTGCCAAAATCAAAGGCTAACAACGTCATATGGCTCATCAGGCGTGACCCGCTTCACTGGTAATATTGTGGATATCAATGCCGATGCTTTTTGCCGCTTCGCGCCAGCGCTCGGCGATCGGCGTGCGAAACAGGATGTTGCTGTTGGCGGGGGCGGTCAGCCACGCGTTTTCCAGCAGCTCCTCTTCCAGCTGGTCTTTTTCCCAGGCGCAGTAGCCAAGCGCCACCAGCACCTGCTGCGGCTGCTGCGCGGTGCCCATCGTTTCCAGCACGTCGCGTGAGGTGGTGATCACCGTATTGTCAGACACGCGAATGCTTGAACCAAAGCTGCCCTGCGACGAATGCAGAATAAAACCGCGATCTTCCGCCAGCGGGCCGCCGGAAAAGACCGGCTTATCCAGCTTAATGGCCGGATCGCGCGAGTCCGTGTCGATCTTGAGTTTCTTCAGCATACCTTCGACGGTCAGGTTCTCCATCGGCTTATTGACGATCAGCCCCATTGCCCCGTCATCGTTATGTTCACAGATATAAACCACCGAGCGCCGGAACATGGGGTCCTGCAGCGCGGGCATAGCAATAAGAAAGTGATGCTGTAAATTCATACTTAGTCGTCTTGCAGTTCCAGCGCCCGGCTGAAACCAGACGGGCGGTGAAGGGGTGGGCACAGGGGCAACTCCGGCCCCACGGCGGCTATCAGGCCAGGCGTTTCTCGATGGCATCCATCAGCATACCGGTGATCGAGATCGGGAAGGCCGCTTCGATTTCACGAATACAGGTCGGGCTGGTGACGTTAATTTCCGTCAGGCGATCGCCGATGATGTCGAGGCCAACAAAGATCAGCCCTTTCTTTTTCAGCGTTGGGCCGATGGCGCGGGCAATCGCCCAGTCACTTTCGCTCAGCGGGCGCGCTTCACCACGGCCGCCGGCGGCCAGGTTGCCACGGGTTTCGCCGGATTTAGGGATACGCGCCAGGCAGTAAGGCACCGGCTCGCCATCAACCACTAATACGCGCTTGTCGCCATCTTTGATCGCCGGCAGGAAGTTCTGCGCCATGCAGTAGAAATTACCGTGCTCCGTCAGGGTCTCGATAATCACCGAGAGGTTAGGATCTTCCTTCTTCACGCGGAAGATAGAGGCACCGCCCATCCCGTCCAGCGGCTTAAGGATAATGTCGCCGTGCTGCTGCCAGAATTCGCGGATCTGGCTGGCGTTACGGGTCACCAGCGTGTCCGGCGTATGTTCGGCAAACCAGGCGGTGAACAGTTTTTCGTTACAGTCGCGCAGGCTCTGCGGTTTGTTGACGATCAGCGTGCCCTTATCTTCGGCGCGCTCCAGGATGTAGGTGGCGTAGATAAACTCGGTGTCAAACGGCGGATCTTTACGCATCAGCACCACGTTCAGGTCGGACAGCGCAATATCCTGCTCGCTGCCGAAGGTGAACCACTGCTCATAGTTTTGCTCAACGCTCAGCAGGCGGGTGCGCGCCCGGCCTTCACCGCCGCGCAGATAGAGATCGTTCATCTCCATATAATGGATTTCATAACCACGGCGCTGTGCTTCCAGCAGCATGGCAAAGCTGCTGTCTTTTTTGATATTAATCGACGTGATCGGGTCCATCACGATGCCAAGCTTTATCATTCTTTTCTCCGCTTTGCGTATTCTGACGCTCAGATTTGATGAAATTAACGGTGTTCAGCCCAGATCGCCAAAGCGAACCTGCAGCGCGGTAATGGCCGTAAGCGCGGTGGTTTCCGTTCGCAGCACCCGCGGCCCTAACAAAATATCGGTAAAGTCATGCCCGGCGGTCATGGCAATCTCAGCCGCGCTCAGCCCGCCTTCGGGGCCAATCAGCAGCCGCACGCGTTCCACCGGCAGCGGCAGCGTGTTGATGCTGTGTTCGGCTCTCGGATGCAGGTTTAACTTCAGGCCGGCTTCCGGCTCGCTGCACCAGGCTTCCAGCGTCATCGCCTCCCGGATCTCCGGCACGCGGTTGCGGCCACACTGCTCACAGGCAGCAATGGCGATCCTGTGCCACTGCTGCAGCTTTTTCGCCATACGTTCGGCGTCCAGCTTTACTCCACAGCGTTCAGAAAACAAGGGGGTGATAACATTAACCCCAAGTTCTACCGCTTTCTGGATGGTAAATTCCATTTTTTCACCGCGCGACATCACCTGGCCCAGGTGCAGATCCAGCGGCGATTCACGGCTGTCGGCGCGGACGTCACCAATACGCACGCGCACGTTTTTTTTATCCGCCTGCACGATTTCAGCGCTGAAGGCGCGATCGGAGCCATCAAATAACTCCAGAAACTGGCCTGGCACCATGCGCAGCACGCGGCCGACGTGGTTAGCGGCCTCATCGCAGAGCGCCGTTTCGCTACCCGGCTGCAGCGGCTCGGGGTGATAAATGCGGGGAATACGCATGGAAGTCCTGTAAAAGTTAAAAAAGTCGCTTTGTTCAGCGCGGTTAAGCCATTCTACCGCTGGCAGGCCTGCTGTACATAGGGGTTATGATTGCCCTGAACCCGGGCGATACGTTTATCACGTTCGCACTCCCAGCTATTAACCGGATTGAGCTTTGACCAGGCCGTCATCAACTGCGTCTGCTGGCTGGACATAGAAATTTTGTACTGGTCGCGCATATAGAACCAGGTGCGGGCAATCGCCCCACGCGCCTGCTGCGGCGGTTCCGCCAGCTTGTTCTTAAAGTCGACCTTCATCGCGCACTGGCCATACTGACCTTCGCCGCCGCGCCACTGGCCGTACATAAAGTTAGCACGGTCGCCGTTAACCTCGCCAACCGATGGCTGCAGATTGTGTAAATCAGACTCGATTCGGCGGTAACCGGCGTCTTTCGCACAGTTTTTGCGCCCGCCCTCCTGCCAGCACTGCAGCTGGTGGCCAAAGGTCCAGGCCGGGACCACGTGTTCCCACTCGATCCTGCTGGCGCGCTGTGCATTTTTTCTCACCTGATAGCCGCAGGAGGCGAGGTCAGGCGTGCCTTTCTTACCGGTCCAGCTGATTTTACAGCCGCAGTAGAAGCTGCCCGGCGCATCGGCGTTGATCTCTACCGCATAGGCCTTGGCCTGGCTGAAGCTGTTTTGTTGAAATTTATCGGGGTTCAGGGCATGGCTCAGCCCCGGTAAACAGGCCAGCACGGTCGCCAGCGGGAGGATTGTTTTGTGCAGCATATTCCGGAAAATCTGTCATTCATAAGGGGGCTGGAGAGTAACAGAAGTGCCGGAAATTGCGAATAATGGGCTTATAAATCAGCCATTTTTCGTCTGTATTACGGATTTATCTGGCGTGTTTACGCGTTTGGAAACTCGCCGGGCTGTAAAATATCGCCGCACTGCAGGCAGCGGTACTGGCTGTCGCCGCGCAGCACGCGGTTATGGCGGCGTACGGTGAGCTGATGCTGCTGGCAGCGGCAGCGGTAGGGAAACACGTTGCTGCGCACCGAGTTGATGGCGAACTGATGGGTACGGCGGGCGGGAACGCCAAGCACGTTCTCCATCATCCATTTCCACTCTTTGCCGTGCGGTGCCACGCGGCCAAAGTGTTTCCACACCAGCAGGTGGGCCAGCTCGTGCGGCACGACTTCATCAATAAACGCCTGCTGGTTTTCCAGCAGCAGCACCGGGTTCAGGCGGATTTCCCAGCTTTCCAGCCATGCGGTACCGGCGGCGGTGCCGCGCTGCTGCCAGACCACCTTCGGTTCCGGATAATTGCGCTCCAGCCGCTGGTTGGCCTGCTGCAGCTTGTCGCGCAGCGAGCGCATCACGGCCTGCTGCAGGGCGATGGGAAGTCGTTGAGGTTTCATCTGGCAGAGAATACGGGGGCAGGGAGGGGAACACAAGGAGGAACGCAAGCGGGGAAGCGTCAGGGATGCAGGGGCGAGTACTGAGCGGCGCGGACGTAAGTAACCGACGAGAACAGGCGGGGTGGGGAAGAGCCTGGCGGGCGGGCAGTGCAATTGTACAGCGGGAGCGCCTGCTAAAACGGGCCAGCGGTTAAGCTGGCCCGTTGACAGCCGGAGTGACGTTCCGGCAGCAGGCTGAAAGAGCGAGGATTAGTCGCGCTGGCCGATATCGCGCAGCTTTTTTCCGCTCAGCAGGTTGCGCTCGATGTGCTCCAGCGAGACGTTCTTGGTCTCCGGGATCAGCCAGATGGTCAGCAGGATAAACAGCACGTTCAGCCCGGCGTAGACCCAGAAGGTGTTGGCGTTGCCCAGCGTGTTCAGCATGGTCAGGAAGGTCGCCCCGACGATCATATTGGCGATCCAGTTGGTGGCGGTAGAGACGGTAATACCGAAGTCACGCCCCTTCAGCGGCTGGATCTCAGAGCAGAGCACCCAGATCAGCGGACCGGCGCTCATGGCAAAACCGACGATAAACATCAGCAGCATCGCCACGGCAAAGTACTGCGCGCCGGCGGAGTGAATGCCGATATGCAGCATGGTGCCGAGGATGCCCATGCCCAGTGCCATCACCAGGAAGCCCAGCTTCAGCGTCGGCTTACGTCCCCAGCGGTCCACCAGACCAATGGCGATAAAGGTCGCCAGCACGTTAACCAGGCCGACGATCACCGTGCCCCACATCTGCTGGGTGGTGTTGGCAAAGCCGGCAATTTCAAAGATTTTCGGCGCGTAATACATGATCACGTTCATGCCGGTAAACTGCTGCATCACCTGCAGACCGACGCCCAGATACACTGCCCGACGGAAGTTGCCGTTGCTGCGGAACAGCTGCCAGCCGGACTGTTTGATTTTCAGACTTTCACGGATCTCATCCAGTTCGCGTTTGGCCTGCTCGCTGGTATCCCGCAGCCGGTCCAGCACGCGCTGGGCATCGCGAAAGTTGCCTTTCGCCGCCAGCCAGCGCGGGCTGTTGGGCAGGAAGAACACGCCGACTAACAGCAGCAGGGCCGGAATAGTAATGATGCCGAGCATCCAGCGCCACTCGCCGCTGGCGCTGAAGGCGGTGTCGGAGAGGTAAGCGGCCAGTATGCCGATGGTGATCATCAGCTGGTACAGCGAGATCATGCTGCCGCGGATCTTCTCGGGCGCGATTTCAGACAGGTACAGCGGCGCGGTGTAGGAGGCCACGCCAACCGCCAGCCCCAGCAGCACGCGGGCGACGATCAGCATTTCAGGGTTCGGCGCCATCGCCGACCACAGGGAACCGATCACGAACAGCACCGCCCCGATCATCAGGCTCTTCTTACGCCCGAGGTAGGAGGAGAGCCAGCCGCTGCCGACCGCACCGATCGCCGCACCAAACATCATTGAGCTGACGATCCACTCCTGCTGGTGGGCCGTGACGGAAAAGTCTTTCGCGATGAACGGCAGCGCGCCGGCAATCACGCCGATATCCAGGCCGAACAGCAGGCCGGCCAGCGCGGCGAGGAAGCAGACAAACAGGGTCATGGTCTTGTTTGACGTTCTGCTGCGTTTGTTATTATCAGGCATAGCGCCTCCGTTAAATAAAACTGTTATAGGTTGTTTTAAGCGTAGAAAACCGGGGTGCGTATCGCGTGCGACAGATCACACTGATGTAATCGGTTACAAGCTGAAATATCTGAAAACACCTTGCCAAAGCACACCCGGCGTGAAAATGAAGTTAAACCATAGCAGCTTATTGCTTCGCTGCTTAACCTGCAGAGCGCCTGGCAGATGGCGCTGAAAATGGCGCATTTTAAGGTAAAGTCAGCGATTTTAGTAATGTTAATGACAGGAAAAATAAGGAAAATAGTTAGTGTAACCGTTACCATTTTCATTTTAAGAATTTCCTGTACCGATCGGCCAGTGAAAACCCATTAAGCGGCAAGGAACAAGTGACCTGCCGCTGAGGCAGGCCAGCAGTTTATCGGTGAGAAAAGGGGGGGAGAGCGGTGAGCGGCAGGCAAAAAAAAGGGCGCCCGCAGGCGCCCTGATGACCGGCCGGAACTTACTTCAGGCCAGCCGCATCGCGCAGCAGCGCGGCTTTGTCAGTTTTTTCCCACGGGAAATGCTCGCGACCAAAGTGGCCGTAGGCAGCGGTTTCGCGGTAGATCGGGTGCAGCAGGTCGAGCATTTCGATCAGGCCATACGGGCGCAGTTCAAAGAACTCGCGAACCAGCAGGGTCAGTTGCTCGCTGGGAACTTTACCGGTACCGAAGGTTTCCACCATGATGGAGGTGGGTTCAGCCACGCCAATCGCGTAGGAAATCTGGATCTCACAGCGGTCGGCCAGGCCGGCGGCCACGATGTTTTTCGCCACGTAACGCGCGGCGTAGGCTGCAGAACGGTCAACCTTTGACGGATCCTTACCGGAGAACGCACCACCGCCGTGACGGGCCATGCCGCCGTAGGTATCAACGATGATTTTACGCCCGGTCAGGCCGCAGTCGCCCATCGGGCCGCCGATCACAAAGCGACCGGTTGGGTTGATGTGGTATTTGGTGCTGGCGTTGATCCACTCCGCAGGCAGAACCGGCTTGATGATCTCTTCCATCACTGCTTCACGCAGATCGCTGGTCGACACGTCTTCAGAATGCTGGGTTGACAGCACCACCGCGTCGATACCGACAATTTTGCCGTCATCGTACTGGAAGGTGATCTGGCTTTTCGCATCCGGGCGCAGCCACGGCAGGCTGCCGCTCTTACGCACTTCTGACTGGCGCTGCACCAGACGGTGCGCGTAGGTCACCGGCGCTGGCATCAGCACGTCGGTCTCGTTGGTGGCGTAGCCAAACATCAGGCCCTGGTCACCGGCACCCTGCTCCAGCGGATCGCTGCGGTCAACGCCCTGATTGATATCCGGTGACTGCTTGCCAATCGCGCTCAGTACCGCGCAGGAGTTGGCATCAAAGCCCATATCAGAATGAACATAGCCGATATCGCGTACGGTCTGACGGGTGATCTCTTCGATATCCACCCATGCGCTGGTGGTGATTTCACCGCCAACCAGAACCATACCGGTCTTCACATAGGTTTCGCAGGCCACACGGGCTTTCGGGTCCTGCTCGAGGATGGCATCAAGCACGGCATCAGAGATCTGATCGGCGATTTTATCGGGATGTCCTTCTGATACGGACTCGGATGTAAAAAGGTGTTTAGCCATTTTATTCTTTACCTTGAATATTCGGGTTAAAAATCGACTGCATAGCGCGAAGACTGGAAACCAGCCCGGAGACTCAGACTCAGCGCCCCCACAGGCAAAGCCATGAGCAGTACAGATGTACGGTAAAACAGGACGCTTAGAAGTTAACCAGTATAGACGGATTAACATCTGGACGGCTATTCTAGGTTAGTCATTAAGCGGATTGCCAGCATTTTTTGATGGAAGGACGGTTTTCGCCGGGCTGAAAAGTGGCAAAAAATCCTGACAGAGGGCGCATTTGACATAATTTCATTTTGCAATTGATGCCGTCGGGCTGTATAAAACGCCGTTGCCCATGACGATGACGTTGTTTCGGCACCCGGCCCGTCAGCGACGAACCCCTCGTGCTGGCTTTCACCCGCAGATTTTGTCTTTACCGCACGCCGTCCGGTGTGTGTGGAGGTGATAACAGTAATGAACCAGGATGTTATCCAGTCAGGTCATTTACGCCACGCCGGCGTACTCTCCGCCCCTTCATTTCGATCGTCTTTTCGCTCTTTTTGTCGATGTTTTATGCGCGTTGGTCATAATCCCGACACTGGCGCAGGCTAATCTTCTCGACAGTGTGACCCGGTTCTCTCAGATTATCCTGAGAGTTGTCGCTGTGCTTCTCTGACTCGTACTACGGAGTCCGCCACGTGTTTTACAATGTTATACTGCAGAAACCGAGTTTTGCGGTGTTTCAGTCCGCCTGGCTGAAAATTTGCGCTATGGGTAAGTGGCCGCAGCAGCAGGGTGCTGCCGCGGTAAGCTGTATTGATTCATTACCATTTGAGGTCTGCGATGTCTGACGACATGAAAACAATCAAGGGTTCGTCAGCTGGCGAACAGGGTGCACTCCGCTCAATGCAGGAGGTGGCCATGAGCGATCGCGATGCCAGCAAAATGCTGCGCACCTACAATATTGCCTGGTGGGGCAATAACTACTACGACGTTAACGAACTGGGGCATATCAGCGTTTGTCCCGATCCGGACGTGCCGGAAGCTCGCGTCGACCTGGCGAAGCTGGTCAAAGAGCGCGAGGCCGAAGGCCAGCGCCTGCCGGCGCTGTTCTGCTTCCCGCAGATCCTGCAGCACCGCCTGCGCTCCATTAACGCGGCGTTTAAGCGCGCGCGCGAGTCATACGGCTACCGCGGCGACTACTTCCTCGTCTATCCGATCAAGGTTAACCAGCACAAGCGCGTCATTGAATCGCTGATCAACTCCGGCGAACCGCTGGGGCTGGAAGCCGGCTCGAAGGCCGAGCTGATGGCGGTGCTGGCGCATGCCGGCATGACCCGTTCGGTGATCGTCTGTAACGGCTACAAAGACCGCGAATATATCCGCCTGGCGCTGATCGGCGAGAAGATGGGCCACAAGGTCTATCTGGTGCTGGAGAAGATGACCGAAGTTAAGCTGGTGCTGGAAGAAGCCGAGCGCCTGAACGTGGTGCCACGGCTGGGCATTCGTGCGCGCCTGGCGTCGCAGGGCTCTGGTAAGTGGCAGTCGAGCGGCGGTGAAAAATCCAAGTTTGGCCTGTCAGCCACCCAGGTACTGAAGCTGGTGGATATTATGCGCGAAGCCGGGCGTATCGAGAGCCTGCAGCTGCTGCACTTCCATCTCGGTTCGCAGATGGCCAATATTCGCGACATCGCCACCGGCGTGCGCGAGTCGGCACGTTTCTACGTTGAGCTGGCCAAGCTGGGCGTCAACATTCAGTGCTTTGACGTCGGCGGTGGCCTTGGCGTCGACTATGAAGGCACCCGTTCGCAGAGCGACTGCTCGGTCAACTATGGCCTGAACGAATATGCCAACAACGTGATCTGGGCTATCGGTGACGCCTGCGAAGAGCATAACCTGCCGCACCCGACGGTGATCACCGAGTCCGGCCGTGCGGTCACCGCGCACCACACCGTGCTGGTCTCCAATATTATCGGCGTTGAGCGCAACGAGTTCAGCGAGCCGCAGGCTCCGGCCGCCGACTCACCGCGCCCGATCGCCAGCCTGTGGGATACCTGGCAGGAGATGCACGAGCCGAATAACCGCCGCTCGCTGCGCGAATGGCTGCATGACAGCCAGATGGATCTGTTCGACATCCATACCGGCTACTCACAGGGCACCTACGATCTGACCCAGCGTGCCTGGGCCGAGCAGCTTTATCTCAGCATCTGTCACTATATCCAGCAGCACCTGGACCCGAGCAACCGCGCGCACCGCCCGGTGATCGACGAGCTGCAGGAGCGCATGGCCGATAAGATTTACGTCAACTTCTCGCTGTTCCAGTCGATGCCGGACGCGTGGGGCATCGACCAGCTGTTCCCGGTGTTGCCGCTGGAAGGCCTGGACAAGGTGCCGGAGCGCCGTGCGGTGCTGCTGGATATCACCTGTGACTCTGACGGCACCATCGATCACTATATCGACGGTGACGGCATTGCCACCACCATGCCGATGCCGGAGTACGACGTGGAAAACCCACCGATGCTCGGCTTCTTTATGGTCGGTGCCTATCAGGAGATCCTCGGCAATATGCACAACCTGTTCGGTGATACCGAAGCGGTGGACGTGTTTGCCTTCGCCGACGGTTCGATCGAAGTGCAGCTGTCAGACGAAGGTGATACGGTCGCCGATATGCTGGAGTACGTGCAGCTGAAGCCGGACGAGCTGCTGACCCACTTCCGCAACCAGATTAAGCAGAGCGACCTCGACGACGATCTGCGTGCGCAGTTCCTCGAAGAGTTTGAGGCCGGGCTGTACGGGTATACTTACCTGGAAGACGAGTAACAGAATTTTTATCACTAACGGCGGCGGGCGATCCCGCCGGTAAACACACTATCCCTTCCTCGTCGGGTTAACGACGCGGTGGGGATTTTTTTTAGCGCAATAAGCACATCCGCACCGCAACCAACCGGTGCTTAAGAAAGAAAGGAGTGGTTATGAATACCAACACGTTAGGCAATCAGTACGACAACTCGCTGGTGTCCAACGCCTTCGGTTTTCTGCGTTTCCCGCTGAACTTCCAGCCGTATGACAGCAACGCCGAGTGGGTGATCACCGGCGTGCCGTTTGATGCTGCCACCTCAGGCCGTCCGGGCAGCCGCCTGGGGCCGGGGGCAATCCGCCAGATCTCAACGAACCTGGCGTGGGAAGGCTGCCGCTGGCCGTGGGAGTTTGACCTGCGCCAGCGCCTGAACGTGATCGACTGCGGTGACCTGGTGTACGCCTTCGGTGACGCGCAGGACTTCAGCGACAAGCTGCAGGCGCACGCCGAGAAGCTGCTGGCCAGCGGCAAGCGCATGCTGACCTTCGGCGGCGATCATTACATCACGCTGCCGCTGCTGCGCGCGCATGCAAAAACCTTCGGCAAAATGGCGCTGATCCACTTCGATGCGCATACCGATACTTACTCCAACGGCCCAACCTTTGACCACGGCACCATGTTCTGGACCGCGCCGCAGGAAGGGCTGATCGATCCGGCGCATTCGGTGCAGATCGGTATCCGCACCGAGTTCGATAAGTCACTGGGCTTTAACGTGCTGGATGCCGCGCAGGTCAACGATCGCAGCGTTGATGACATCATCGCCGAGGTGAAGCAGATCGTCGGTGATATGCCGGTCTATCTGACCTTCGACATTGACTGCCTGGATCCGGCGCACGCGCCGGGCACCGGTACGCCGGTGATTGGCGGCCTGACCAGCGATAAAGCCAGCAAACTGGTGCGCGGCCTGCAGGGGCTGAATATCGTCGGCATGGATCTGGTGGAAGTGGCGCCTGGCTACGACCAGTCGGATATTACCGCGCTGGCGGCTGCCAGCCTGGCGCTGGATATGCTGCACGTGCAGGCGGCCAATAAGGGCTGAGCCTGTAACGCGACACCCTGCCGATCGTAACGGGGCAGCCAGCCGCTGCCCCGTTTTATCTCTCTTGCTGGCCTCTCACCATGATTATGCGGTCTGCTGTTCCGGGTCCGCGCACTGTCTGATTTTTACTCCCATTCTCCTGAACTGCGCCGTTTCATCCCTTAGTTCCCCTGAGTCAACAACCCGGATCCCGTGTTTCCCAATGCTGACAGCAACTGGACAGTCTCTGATATTTTTTATTTTTTCTAATCATTCTGGCAGGCTAAAAGGTGAGTTTGTTATTTTAAATGATTTTTTTCGACGGGTTCTGGCGGTTTTTCTGTATTTAAGGTGAGATATTTTTTGTCATTACATGTTTTTGTTGTTTTTTAAATGATGTCTTTTACTATTTTGAAGTTGTTTTTTCGGCGTTTTCTAAATGTTTTATTTGCAGTAATTTTTTTTAATCCATTGTTTTTAATGGTTAAGGTTGTTTTGTTTTTTTTGTTTGTTTATTCTATTGATTCTGATTTGTTTTATATTTTCGTGATCTCTTGCACAGTTGCTCCAGATATTCTCGTCAATCCTGTTTATTGCCAGTTTTGCATATTGCTTATTCCTCCTCTGGTTATATATTGGCCGTGTTGAATGTGAGACAGCGTTTCAAATATGAAACTGATGGCGGGGGCAGGAAATAATGAACTGGAAAACGGTATGCAGTCTCTCGCAGGTACGGGAGGATTTTCCCTACGCGGGTAATGTCAGCGGTAAAGAGATCGGTATTTATCAGGTTGAGGGTGAGTTTTATGCCATGGAAGATATCTGTCCGCACGCCTGGGCTCTGCTGAGCCAGGGATTTGTCGAGGACGGGAAAGTGGAGTGCCCGCTGCACGAAGCCGTATTTGATATCAAAACCGGGCGCTGTCTGCGTGAACCCGGCGGACGCGACCTGCAGATTTATCCGTTGCGGGTGGTGGATAACCAGATCCAGATTGCATTAATCGGGGAGGAACAGTGATGAGCAGTGATACCGATTTTAATCCTTATCTGCCGGGCAGCGCCCAGTTTTTGCCGCCAGGAGAGGGCGGTAATGGTGCCATCCATCATCCGGGCAATTATCAGAATATTATCTGGCAGACCCGCCAGCGGCAGCCTGACAAGTTTGAAATCGCGCTGATCGCTGCACTGGAGTCGCTGTTTGAACAGGGCCAGGAGACCGTCGCAGGGTTGGTTCTGGCGCTGAATCAGCAACGCGTATTTGACCGTAGCGGCAGCGCCTGGACGGAAGCCAGCTTCTGCGATTTCTTACGTATTAACGGCTACTGAGCGGAGGTCATCATGGGCGATACAGAACACTATCTTAATCAGGGGTTGCGCGGGCTGTGGTATCCGGTGCTGGCCAGCTGGGAAGTCCAGTCGGCTCCGGTCGGTATCACTCGCCTTGGGCAACAGATCGTCGTCTGGCGTAATCAACAGGGCGAACTGCAGGCGCTGGAAGATCGCTGCCCGCACCGCGGTGCTCGCTTATCGATGGGCTGGAACCTCGGTGACCGTATTGCCTGCTGGTATCACGGTATCGAAGTTGCCGGCAGCGGTACGGTAAAAGATGTGCCTGCGGTAGCAGGCTGTCCGCTGGCGGGCCGGCAGTGTGTGCGTACGTATACGATTCAGGAAGCGCATGGTGCAATCTTTATCTGGTTTGGTGTTACGGCAGATCAGCCGGCCAGTGAACTGGTGTTCCCGGAAGAACTGGCTGATGGTGAGCACTACAGCAACTTTCTGTGCACCGCAGCCTGGAACTGTAACTACCAGTATGCGCTGGAAAACGTGATGGACCCGATGCACGGCACCTACCTCCACTCCTCTTCACACTCGATGGCCGAAGGCGATCGTCAGGCTGAAATGTCACTCCAGCCCACCGACACCGGTTTTATTTTTCAGAAAGAGGGGCAGAAAGGGGTCAACTTCGACTGGGTGGAGTTTGGCGAAAGCGGCGCGCAGTGGATGCGGCTGTCGATCCCTTACCGGAAGCGCTTCGGGCCGGGCGGGCATTTCTGGATCGTCGGCATGGTGGTACCGGAAGATGAGAACCGCTGCCGGGTGTTCTTCTGGCGTATCCGCCAGGTCAGTGGCTGGCAGCGTGATATGTGGCGCTTCCTCTACCGCAACCGGCTGGAAGGGCTGCACTGGGACGTGCTGGAGCAGGATCGTGTGGTGCTGGAAAACCTGGCCCCGGATGCCCGCCAGCATGAGTTCCTGTACCAGCACGATGTCGGGCTCTCCCGTCTGCGCCGCATGATGCAGAAGGCTGCACGGCAGCAGCTGGGGCAGCTGGCCGAACATCCGGAAGTCAGGGAGCCACGGTGATGAGCGGGCTACTGGCGGGAAAACGCATCGTGGTGACCGGGGCGGCACGCGGACTGGGCTGGCAGTTTGCGCAGGATATTGCGGCACAGGGGGCAACGCTGGTGATGCTCGATATCCTGGCGGATGAGCTGCAGCGCCGTTGTGCCGATCTGCTCCAGCAGGGGTACCAGGCTGAGCATCTTAGCGTGGATATCTCAGACCCCGGATCGGTGACGGCGGCATTTGCCACCCTTGCCCGTGGCGGTGGAATTGATGGCCTGGTCAATAATGCCGGGCTGGCAACCGGTGTCGGTGGTAAAAACCTGCTGGATCACGATATCGAACTGTGGGATCGCGTGATGCAGGTCAACGTGCGTGGCACCTGGCTGGTGAGCCGGGCAGCTGTGCCGCTGATGTCGTCAGGGAGTGCCATCGTCAATGTGGCTTCTGATACGGCGCTGTGGGGGGCACCCCGTCTGCTGGCATACGTTGCCAGCAAGGGGGCGATTATTGCCATGACCCGCTCAATGGCGCGGGAACTGGGCGAACGCCGGCTGCGGGTGAATGCCATTGCGCCAGGCCTGACGCGGGTTTCAGCCACCGATTATGTCCCCGCTGCGCGCCATCAGCTCTACGAACAGGGGCGGGCCCTGGCCGGGGAGCAGCATCCGCAGGATGTCAGCGGCAGCGTGGTGTGGCTGCTCTCCGGGTTGTCCGGCTTTGTGACCGGGCAGCTGCTGCCGGTCAACGGCGGTTTTGTCTTTAACTAGGGAGCGAAGGCTGTCATGGACGAACAACCGCAGGGCTGCCGTTATCTGATGCCTGGCCTGCAGCGGGGATTGCAGCTGCTGCTGGCATTTGGTGAACAGCATCGCGAGATGACCTTTGCCGAGCTGCACCGGCTGGTGGATATGCCAAAAGCCAGTGCCTGGCGTGTGGTACAGACCCTTGAACACCTTGGCTTCATTGAGCGCAACCCGCGTAATGGCACCTACAAGCCGGGCATCATGATCCTGCGGCTGGGGTTCGAATATATCGCGTCACTGGACGTCGCGCAGCTCGGCCAGCCGGTGATTGAACGGCTGCGTGACCTCAGCCAGTGCAGCAGCCACCTGGCGATTCGCGATGGCTGTGACCTGATCTACATCGCCCGGGTCAGTGCCGCCAATGCCAGGGTGAATCAGGTCAGTATCGGTACGCGGCTGCCGGTACAGCGTACCTCGCTGGGGCGTATGTTGCTGACCGGCGTCAGCCGCGATGACTTTGAGCAGCTGTTTCCGCGCCCGATGTTGCCGGGCAATGCGCACGGCGATGTGCAGGATCGCGAAGGGTTATGGCAGATGGTGCAGGACGACAGGGCGCGCGGCTATGTGATTGGTGAGTCGTTCTTTCGCCGCGGCATCTCATCGATTGTCTATCCGGTATTTAACCGTGTGGGCAGCGTGGTGGCAGTGATCAGCATTATGGTGCCGGTCGATGAGATCCCGGCCGGTAACCGGCCGCGATTACAACAGCTGGTGGCGGAGGCCGCCGCAAAAATCTCGGGCTTACTGGGGCACCACCCGCCCGCAGAGTAGCTCTGTTCCGGATGACTATCGGGCGCGCGCCGCGCGCCGGGGGCGTCTGCACGCCGAAATTCTGAAAACTGACGATTATTGAGGCAATTAATTATGAGCATCACCGGCATCGAAAAGCTTGAATTTGGCGTGGAAGACCCGGCGCTGTGCAGCAAATTTATTACCGATTTTGGCCTGTCGGCCGCGGGTGAAGCCGGCAGTCACCACTATCAGACGCTGAGTGGCGCACAGGTGGCTTTCTACCCGATCGACGATCCGCAACTGCCCCCGGCGTTTGAGGCCGGTTCCACGCTGCGTCGCATCACCTGGGGAGTAACCGATGCGGCGGCGCTCGCCGCCGTGCGACAGCGTTTGTGTGAGCTGCCTGATTTTAGCGAACAGGACGGTGTGCTCAGCTGTTGCGACCCGAACGGCATGACCCTGCGGGTGGCGATTGGCCGCCAGCAGCCGGTCAGCCTGCCGGTGCTGCCGATCAATCAGTGGGGTGATATACGCCGGGTGGATCGGCCCAGTCCGGTGTACCAGCAGGCTACTCCGATCAATATCGGTCATGTGGTGTTCTTCGTCACTGACCTGGCACAAACTGAGCGCTTCTATCGTGAGCTGCTGGGCTTCCAGGTTTCAGACCGCTATGTCGATCGCGCCGTGTTTTTACGCTGTGGTGTTCACGGCGGCCATCACAATCTGTTTCTGTTGCAACTGCCCGGCGGCAAACGCGGGCTGAATCATGTGGCCTTCACCGTGCGCGATATCCATGAAGTGATCGGCGGTGGCCTGGCGATGAATAAGCAGCAGTGGAGCACCTTCATTGGTCCAGGTCGCCACCCGGTCTCCTCGGCCTATTTCTGGTACGTCAACAGCCCGACGGGCGGTGCGTTTGAGTACTACACCAACGAAGACTGGCTGACTGAAAACTGGCAGCCACGGGAGCTGGAGCACTCGCTGACCTCGTTTACTGAATGGGCGGTGGAGGGGGGGATCGACTACACCACGCGTCGCCAGCAGAAGGAGAATATACGATGAGCGCCGGGATGGTGATTATCGGCGGTGGCCAGGCCGCAGGCTGGGCGGCGAAAACGCTGCGCGATAGCGGTTATCAGGGAACGATTAGTGTCATCAGCGATGAACCCTGGGATTTTTACGAGCGGCCACCGCTCTCCAAACGAGCACTGCTGGAAGCCGACGCCCCGCTGAGTCGTCTGTTCAGTGAAGAGCAGCAGGCGGCACTGGATCTGACCTGGTATCGCCCGCTGCGTGCGGAAAGTATTCAGCGGCAGCAGAAATCGGTGCTGCTGAGTAACGGTCAGTCCGTGCCCTACGACCGTCTGCTGATTGCCACCGGCAGTCGTCCGCGTCTGCCGGGGCGCGAGTGGCAGAATCATCCGCGCGTTCATACCCTGCGCAGCTGGCATGACGCGCTGTCCCTGAAGTCCGCTCTGGCTGACTGCCGACAGCTGGCGGTGGTCGGGGGAGGCTGGATCGGCCTGGAGATTGCCGCCTCGGCACGCAGCCTCGGGATTGCGGTGACGCTGTATGAACGGCAGCCGGCCCTCTGCCAGCGCAGTGTCGATCCGGCTGTTTCACAGGCTTTACTGGCGTTGCACCAGCAACAGGGGGTCAGCATTCATTGCGATTGTGGCGAGATGCGGCTCGCTCATCAGCACGGATTGCCGCAAATCAGCTGTGACCGGGTGCCGTTACGGTCGTTTGATCGGGTGGTGGTCGGGGTCGGGGTGGAACTCAATCTGGAACTGGCGCAGCAGGCTGGGCTGGAGGTCGGCAACGGCATTGTGATCGACGATCGCGGGCAAACCAGCGATCCGGCGATTTATGCCGTGGGTGACGTGGCGCGACATCCGCGCTTTGGCTTCTCACTGCAGTCCTGGGCTTTTGCGCAGAATCAGGCGATTGCCACCGCGAGAGCACTGCTCGACCCCGCTGCACCGGTTTACGACGAGATCCCGTGGTTATGGTCAGATCAGTATGGCATCAACATGCAGATCCTCGGCCTGCCGCAGGGGCAAGGCAAAACCGTGGTACGCCAGCAAAGTGACAGCACGCTGTGGTTCCGCCTGGGCGAGGACAACTGCCTGCAGCAGCTGGTGAGCTTTAATGACGCGCGCAGCATTAAGCTGGCGAAACGCTGGATCGGTACGCAGCGGCCACTGGATGCGCAGCAGCTTGCCGATCCGGCGTTTTCGCTGATGACGCTGCGCTGAACGGGGAGGAGCTATGATCGCCACTGAACATCCGTTAAACCCCGCTCAGGGTAGCGTTGCTGCCAGCGAACCGGTTCGCTGGTCGATACCGCTGGCGCTGTTTGCCTGCGTACTGCTGGCCTTCTTCGATAAAGTCAGTATTGCCGCGCTGTTTTCCGATACCCACTTTCAGCAGGCGATGGGGCTGAACTTCGACACGACCCGCCTGGGGCTGCTGCTGAGTGCGTTTCTGCTCAGCTACGGCTGCTCGTCGATGTTGTTGAGCGGGCTGGGCGATCGCGTTGATCCACTGAAGCTGCTGAGTGGGCTCATGGTGCTGTGGTGCCTGCTGATGCTGGCGATGGGCCTGTGCCACTCTTACCGTATCATGCTGCTGCTGCGCATTACGCTTGGCGTGGCAGAGGGGCCACTGTTTCCGCTGGCTTTTGCGGTGGTGCGCCACAATTTCCCCCGTCACCTGCAGGCACGCGCCACCATGTTATGGCTGCTGGGTACGCCACTCGGGGCGGCGATTGGCTTCCCGCTGTCGCTGTTTATCCTCAACCATTTCGGCTGGCAGTGGACCTTCTTCTGTATGTCGCTGCTGACGGTGCCGGTGCTGGTGTGCATCCGCCTGGCGCTGCGTAACCTTAAGCGTGGCGAAGTCTCTCCGACGCTGGCCCGGCCACGCAGGATGGCGCGTTCCGTACTGTACCGTAACGGTCACTTCTGGCTGATCTGCCTGTTCAATATCGCGTTTCTTACCTACCTGTGGGGGATCAACGGCTGGCTGCCCAGCTACCTGGTGGAGGGAAGGGGTATCAACCTGGGGCAGGTGGGCTGGCTTTCATCGTTGCCGTTTATCGCCATGCTGATCGGGGAAGGCGTGGGTGCCTGGATCTCCGACCGTATCGATCGCCGGGCGCTGGCCTGTTTTATCTCACTGGCTGGCGCAGCGCTTGGTTTGCTGACGGTGCTGCACCTGCGGCAGACCGGGTTGTTAATCACCGCGATGAGTGTCAGCACCTTTCTGTGGGGAGCCGGGGCACCCAATATCTTTGCTCTGCTGGCGAAAGCCACCCCGCCGGAGGTCAGCGCGACTGCCGGTGGCATTTTCAACGGGCTGGGAAATGTTGCCGGCGCGCTGGCCCCGCTGGTGATGGGCATGCTGATTGCGTCCACGCACAGCATGGATAGCGGACTGATGTTTCTGGTGGTGATGGCCGCGCTGGGATGCGTGCTGTTGCTGCCGCTGTTGCAACGTTACTGAGGAGTGACAAGCTATGTCAGAGACTGAAAAAACGGCCGTCAAACCGGCAGGCATCCCGATGGATGCCTGGGTGGAATCACGTATCGCGCGTTTTAGCGGGCGTAAATATGACTGGAGTGCGCTGAAGTTCCAGGCAGATTTCGATCCGAAATACCGCCGGGCGCAGATGCGTTACATCGGAACCGGGGCAACCGGCGTTGCGGCTGATGGCAATACCGTGGAGGCAGAACATTTCACCTTCTCTACCATGGTGCTGCCAGCCGGGTGTGAAGGCCCGCTGCATCTGCACGACGATGTCGAAGAGGTATTCTTTATGCTGAAAGGCAGCATCACGCTGATGGTGAAAGAGGGCGATAACTACTGCGAAACCGTACTTAACGAACGCGATCTGATCTCGGTGCCTGCCGGGGTGTACCGTGGCTTATTAAATCACGGTGAAGAGGAAGCGCTGATGTGCGTCATGCTCGGCTGCGCTAAACCGCGTATCCCCACCTATCCTGCCGATCATCCGCTGGCGGGTGTTAAGCGTAACCCGGTCGCCTCATGACCGCCTGGCAGGAGAGCGGAACGGGGCCGGCACTGGTGCTGCTGCATGGCATCAGCTCCGGCAGCGCCAGCTGGCACAGGCAGCTGAACGATCCGCAGCTGCAACGTTGCTGCCGCATACTGGCGTGGGACGCCCCCGGATACGGCGACAGCGCTCCCCTGGCGGCAGAAAAACCGACGGCGGCCTGCTATGCCGGAGCGCTGGCGCGGATGCTCGATGCGGCAGGGGTCGGGCAGGCGGTGGTGGTCGGGCATTCGCTGGGGGCGTTGATCGCCTGTGCGTTTGCGGTGCGTTACCCGGAACGGGTCAGCCGTCTGGTGCTGGCCGATCCGGCACAGGGATATGGCGGTGCACCGCCTGCAAAGCAGCAGGAGATTATTCATCAGCGTCAGCAACAGCTGGCGGGCGGGCTGGAACAGATGGCGCAGCAGCGCGCCCCCGCCTTATTACGCCCGCAGGCCGATGAGTGCGATGTTGCCACGGTGGCCAAAGGCATGCGGCGGCTGAACGTGGCGGGCTTTCTGCAGGCGGTCTCGCTGCTGGCGCAGGGTGATATTCACCACTGGCTGGCAGAAATCCGGCTGCCCGTCGAGGTGTGGTGCGGCGATCGTGATGCGATTACGCCGCCTGCCGGCGCACAGGCGCTGGCTTACCGCTGGGGGGTACCATTTGTGACTATTCCCCTGGCCGGCCATGCCAGCTATCTCGACGGCGCGGCGTTTTTCAACCGTCAGCTGCTGAGGCTGTTCACAGGAGAAGGTGATGAATTTACAGATTAAGGGGCGGGTGGCGGTCGTCACCGGTGGCTCCTCCGGTATTGGGTTTGCCACCGTGAAACTGCTGCTGGCGGCAGAGGCAAAAGTCGCCTTCTGCGGCCGCGATCGGGAGCGGCTGGCCAGTGCCGAGGTGGCGCTGCGCGAGGCGTTCCCTCATGCTGAGATGCTGCCTTACTGCTGTGACGTGCTGGATCCGCAGCAGGTCGGCCGCTTTGCACAGCAGGTGGGTCGCGAGTTTGGCGCGGTGGATATGCTGATCAACAACGCCGGGCAGGGCTATGTCGCTCACTTTGACGCCACGCCACATGAGGCCTGGCTACGGGAGGCGGGGCTGAAACTGTTCGGGGTAATCCACCCGCTGCAGGCGTTTCTGCCACTGCTCGAGCAGTCGGATATCGCGTCTGTGACCTGCGTGAATTCGCTGCTGGCACGCCAGCCTGAACCGCACATGATCGCCACGTCGGCGGCACGGGCTGCGTTGCTGAATATGACGCTGAACCTGTCTAACGAGCTGATCGTTAAGGGCGTGCGGATCAATTCGATTTTACTGGGCATGGTGGAGTCCGGCCAGTGGCGTCGTCGCTATCAGCAGCGTCAGGATCCGGTGCAGAGCTGGGAGGCCTGGACTGCGGAGCTGGCCACAGAACGCGGTATTCCGATGGGGCGGCTGGGGAAACCGGAGGAAGCGGCGCAGGCGTTGCTGTTCCTGGCTTCACCGCTGGCTTCCTTTACCACCGGTGCCGCGCTGGATGTGTCCGGCGGCTTCGCCCGCCAGCTATAGGGATCGCCGATGAAAAAAATAGTGTTGATTGGCTACGGCGCGATGGCGCAGGAGCTGATTGCCCGCCTGCCGGAGGGCGTTTGCGTCGGCTGGATTGTGGCACGCGAACACCATCATGCCGCTATCCGCCTGCGCTTTGGCGGTGAGGTTACTCCCCTGCTGTCGCCCCTTGCGTGCCCGGGAAGGCCCGATCTGGTGCTGGAGTGCGCCAGCCAGCAGGCGGTTGCTGACTTCGGCCAGGGGGTACTGCAACGCGGCTGGCGGCTGGCGGTGATCTCTACCGGTGCGCTGGCAGACGATGCCCTGTATCGGCGTTTGCGCCAGGCGGCCAGCGCCGGGGGGGGCCGCCTGACGCTGCTTTCCGGGGCGGTAGCGGGCCTTGACGGGTTGACCAGCGCACGAGAGGGCGGCCTGGATAGCGTGCTTTATCAGTCCTGTAAAAACCCGCTCAGCTGGCGCGGAAGCCTGGCAGAGACGCTGATCGATCTCGACGCAGTCCGCCATCGGGAGGTGTTTTTTCGCGGCAGCGCCCGGGAAGCCGCGCTGCGTTTTCCCGCCAATGCCAACGTGGCTGCCACCATTGCGCTGGCGGGGATCGGTTTGGATCGCACACGGGTTGAGCTGATCGTTGATCCTGACACGCAGTGCAACTGTCACCGCGTCCATGCCGGTGGTGGATTTGGCGAACTGTACCTGGAGATCCACGCTCATCCGCTGCCTTCCAGTCCGAAAACGTCAATGCTCGCGGCGCTGAGTGCTGTTCAGGCCTGTCGCCAGTTGCTGGATCTCTGAAGGAGTCCTCATGGAAAATCTGAAACTCTACCTGGCCGGAAGCTGGCGCGAAGGGGGCGGAGAACGCTTCTGCAGTACCTTTCCCGCCGACGGCTCAGTCAATGGCTGGCTGCGGGCTGCCAGTCTGGAGGATGTGGAGCTGGCGGTACAGGCGGGTGAGCGTGCCTGGCGCGATCCGCACTGGCGCAGCATGCCTGGCCATCAGCGCGCAGCCATTTTACATCGGGCGGGCGATCTGATCGCCGCACGGCTGGAGCCACTGGCCGAGCTGCAAACCCGCGATAACGGCAAGCCACTGGCGGAAACGCGCGGGCTGGTGGCCAGTGCGGCAGCCACCGCCCACTACTTTGCCGCCGCCTGTGAGGTGCTCGAGGGGGAATTGCCGCCTCAGCGCAGCCGCGAGGTGATGACCTTCAGCACCTGGGAGCCGATCGGGGTGGTAGCGGCTGTCACCCCGTGGAACTCACCGATAGCCAGTGAGATGCAGAAAGTCGCGCCGGCGCTGGCGGCGGGTAACGCGGTAATGCTGAAACCGGCCGAGGCTACGCCGCTGATGGCACTGCAGCTGGCGGCAATCTTTGAGGAGGCAGGCCTCCCCCCTGGACTGTTCAGCGTGCTGCCGGGTAAGGGCAGCATTGTGGGTGATGCACTGGTGCGCCACCCGCTGGTGAAAAAAATCTCGTTTACCGGCGGTACCCGCACCGGGCGGGCGCTGGCGCATATTGCGGCCGACAGGCTGATTGGCACCTCGCTGGAGTTAGGCGGGAAGTCACCCACCATCGTGCTGGCAGATGCAGATATCGAACAGGCGGCGCGGGGGATCTGCTACGGCATCTTCAGCTCGGCAGGCCAGGCGTGCATTGCCGGTGCGCGGCTGTTTGTGCACCGTTCCGTCTGGCGGCCGCTGCTGGACCGTCTGCTGCAACTGACCCGGGGACTGCGCCTCGGGAATCCGCTGCAGGCCGGGATTCATATGGGGCCGCTAATCTCCCCGCAGCACCGGCAGTCAGTTGCTGACTATGTGGCGCTGGCGCGCCGTGAGGGGGGGGAAATCTTATGTGGCGGTGAGATCCCTGCGGACCCGGCGCTGGCGGCGGGTAACTGGTTCCAGCCGACCATCATCACCGGATTAAGCAACGCCGCGCAGGTCTGTCAGGAGGAGATTTTCGGCCCGGTGCTGGTGGCGATGCCGTTTGATGATGAGGAGGCGCTGATCGCCGCGGCCAACCATTCGGTCTACGGCCTGGCCGCTGGGATCTGGACGCGGGATGTCACCCGGGCGCTGGCGCTGGCCGCGCGGCTGGAGGCCGGCACGGTGTGGATTAACACCTACAAAGTATTTTCAGTCTCCACGCCGTTTGGTGGTGTTAAACAGAGCGGCCTCGGGCGGGAAAAAGGGCTACAGGGGCTGCGTGCCTGGATGCAGCAGAAAAGCATCTATCTGGCCACGGGCCCAACGATCAACCACTGGAGCGATTAACTGATGGGAAGCAAACGATGAGTGAAACCATTACGGTAGGTGAAGCGCTGGCCCGCACCCTTGAGCAGTATGGCGTCAGCACGATGTACGGGATTATTTCGATTCACAATTTACCGATCGCCGATGCGGTCGGGCGGCGTGGAAGATTGCGCTTTGTCACCAGCCGCGGTGAGGCCGGGGCGGTAAGCATGGCGGATGCGCACGGTCGGTTTAGTGGCCTGGGCGTGGCGCTGACCAGCACCGGTTGCGGTGCCGGCAATGCCGTCGGCGCGCTGTTGGAAGCCGCTAACGCCGGTACGCCGCTGCTGCATATCACCGGCCAGGTGGAGAAAGCATACCTGGATGCCGACTGCAGCTTTATCCATGAGGCCCGCGATCAGCTGGGATTTCTGCGCGCCAGCGGCAAGGAGGCGCTGCGCGTGCACTCCCCACAGCAGGCGGTGGCCATGCTGCACCGGGCGATTCAGCTGGCGCAAACGCCACCCTGTGGCCCGGTTTCGCTGGAAATTCCGATCGATATCCAGAACAGCCGGGTACCGTTAAGTCTGGTGACCCCCGCCGTGCGGCCGCTGCAGCCCGCATCACCGCCAGCCGACGTGGTGGCGGCGCTGGCACAGCGTCTGCGGGCGGCTCAACGGCCACTGTTGTGGGTGGGCGGCGGGGCGCTGCAGGCCGCCGATGCGGTACGCCAGCTGGCAGATGCCGGCGTGGCGGTGATCTCCAGCACGCACGGGCGCGGCATCCTGGCTGACAGTCACCCGCGCAGCCTGCGGGCATTTCATAACTCCCCGTCTGTTGAGGCGCTGTTGCGCCGCTGCGACCTGACGCTGGTGGCCGGCTCACGGTTGCGCAGCAACGAAACCCGCAGCTGGACGCTGCCGCTGCCGTCACCGTTGCTGCAGATTGACCTCGACCCTGCTGCCGCCAGCCGTAACTATCCGGCGGACGAGGTGCTCAGTTATGACTGCGCCGCGCTGCTGAGCGCGCTGGCAGCCATTTATGTCCCCGCTGAACGTCCCGATCCGGCATGGGATCGCGAAATTGCGCAGGCGGTGAGCGCGGCGGAAACCGATCTGCGCGATCAATGTGGCGTGTATGCCGGGCTGAGCGATGCCGTGGCTGCCGTTCTGCCACCATCGGGCATTTTTGTCCGTGATATCACCGTATCCGGCAGTCTGTGGGGCAGCCGCTTGCTGCCCACCAGTCGCCCGGGAGCGCGGGTCCATTCGCTGGCCGGGGCGATCGGCATGGGGCTGCCGATGGCGATTGGTACTGCGCTTGCCAATCCGGAAAGCAGGGTGGTGGCGCTGGTCGGCGACGGTGGCCTGGCGCTGGGGCTTGGCGAGCTGGCAACCCTGGTGCAGGAAAACGCCAGCGTCACGCTGCTGGTGATGAACGACGGCGGCTATGGCGTGATGCGCGGCATTCAGGATAAGTACTTTGAAGGGCGGCAGTTTTATAACCGGCTGCATACCCCGGACTTCACGCTGCTGGCCCGGGCGATGGGGCTGAACGCCCGCAGGGTGACGGCCGCGGCCGGTTTTCACGCCGCGTTGAGTGAGGCGGTGGCGCAGCCAGGCCCGTCGCTGATTGAGGTGGCCATGCAGGAGATCGGCCCGCTGCACTTTGCCGGGCCACCGCAGAAAACACTTTACTGAAAACAGGGGCTGAACGCCTTCAGCCTGTGAAGGGCTGGAGGCCGCAGGCGCTGCCCTTGTTAATACCGGCAATCGCTACCGGGCGTAAGGCGGGTGAGGATTAATTACCTGCCGCGATACGCGCCTTAATATGATCGGCCCGCTCCTGTGACGCCGGGTGCGAGTCGAACAGGCTGCCGCCACTGCTGCCGCCTTCCATCTTCGCCAGTTTCTCAAAGCTGGTTACCAGACCGTTTGGATTCACACCGCGTTTTTTCAGCAGGTCGAATGAATAGTCATCGGCCTGAGTCTCCTGCGTTTGCGAGAACTGTGCACCGATCAGTTTCTCGCCGAGGTCACCCAGCTGGGACTGCGACAGCGAGGCCGCAACGCCACCGGCGGAGGCGGCGGCGGTACGCGCGGCGGTGGTGGCATAAGCCAGCTGCATCGCCTTGCGCGAGTGGCCCAGCGCCACGTGGCCCATTTCGTGGCCAACAACCGCTTCAACTTCGTTGTCGGTCATCAGGTCCATCAGGCCGCTGTAGACGCGAATACAGCCGTTAGCCATCGCCCAGGCGTTAACGTCTTTGGTCAGGTAAACCTTATAGTTGGCCGGTGTACCGTTAATATTGTCGCCCAGCGAGGCGGCAATTTTATTCAGGCGCTGGGTGTAGGGGCTGCTTGCCGGGGCGACCTGATTCTCCGCGTCCATCTGCTGACAGGATTTAGCACTGAGCTCTTTGACCTGCTCATCGCTCAGCGTGACCGCCTGAAAAGCCTGTGCGCCAGACTGCATCAGAGCGTTGCTGTCAAAATTCTGACAGCCAGAAACCAGGGTTGCCAGCGACAACGCGGCAAAGGCGAGACGTTTCTTCATTCCAGTTCATCCATTCAGGTAACAAGGTAAAAAAATCAGAAAGTTGGCAAAATACGGCTGCGGTAATCGTCCGGCAGTAATCTGAGTTATAGCGCCTGCGGCATTGCTTGCCTAGTCGGGGCATTCTCAAAACGCAAATAATGTGAGGATTTTTACCTGCCGCGGCATGTACATGTTACCCGTATTTCATGTACATTGATGGGCGACTTTCGTTCTGCTTTGCCTGATAACTCATTGATTACAATAGGTTGAGAAAGGTGAAGCGTTAAATCCGACCTGGAGTAGAAAATGTCTTCTCGTAAAGAGCTTGCCAACGCCATTCGCGCATTAAGTATGGATGCGGTGCAAAAAGCCAAATCCGGCCACCCTGGTGCCCCTATGGGTATGGCTGATATCGCCGAAGTCCTGTGGCGTGAATTTCTGAATCACAACCCTACAAATCCGCTGTGGGCCGATCGTGACCGCTTCGTGCTGTCTAACGGCCACGGCTCGATGCTGATCTACAGCCTGCTGCACCTCACCGGCTACGATCTGCCGATTGGCGAACTGGCTAACTTCCGTCAGCTGCACTCCAAAACTCCAGGTCACCCGGAATACGGCTACACCGCCGGCGTTGAAACCACTACCGGTCCGCTGGGCCAGGGTATTGCTAACGCCGTGGGCTTTGCTATCGCTGAACGCACGCTGGCCGCGCAGTTCAACCGTCCTGGCCACGATGTGGTAGACCATAACACCTACGTGTTTATGGGCGACGGCTGCATGATGGAAGGCATCTCTCACGAAGTCTGCTCGCTGGCCGGTACGCTGAAGCTGGGCAAACTGGTGGCGTTCTATGATGACAACGGTATCTCTATCGATGGTCATATTGAAGGCTGGTTCACCGACGACACCGCGACCCGCTTCGAGTCTTACGGCTGGCACGTGGTGCGCGGCATTGACGGTCATGATGCTGAATCGATTAAAAAAGCGGTGGAAGAGGCCAAAGCAGTCACGGATAAACCTTCACTGCTGATGTGCAAAACCATCATCGGTTTCGGCTCACCAAATAAAGCGGGTACCCATGATTCCCACGGCGCCCCGCTGGGTGACGATGAGATCGCACTGACCCGTAAGCAGCTGGGCTGGAACCACGCGCCGTTTGAGATCCCACAGGATATCTACGCGCAGTGGGATGCCAAAGAAGCCGGTCAGGCGAAAGAAGCCGCATGGGATGAGAAATTCGCCGCCTACGCGAAAGCCTTCCCGGAACTGGCCGCCGAGTTCAAGCGCCGCGTCAACAATGAGCTGCCGGCAAACTGGGCTGAAGAGTCACAGAAATTCGTTGAACAGCTGCAGGCTAACCCGGCGAAAATCGCCAGCCGTAAAGCCTCTCAGAACGCCATCGAAGCCTTCGGTAAGCTGCTGCCAGAGTATCTGGGCGGTTCCGCTGACCTGGCACCAAGCAACCTGACCATGTGGTCCGGTTCTAAGCCAATCAATGAAGACGCTGCGGGTAACTATATCCATTACGGCGTGCGCGAATTCGGTATGACCGCGATCGCCAACGGTATTACCCTGCACGGTGGTTTCCTGCCGTACACCGCGACCTTCCTGATGTTCGTTGAATATGCGCGTAACGCCGTGCGTATGGCCGCGCTGATGAAGATCCAGCAGGTGATGGTTTACACCCACGACTCGATCGGTCTGGGCGAAGATGGCCCGACTCACCAGCCGGTTGAGCAGCTGGCCAGCCTGCGCGTGACCCCGAACATGAGCACCTGGCGTCCGTGTGACCAGGTTGAATCAGCGATTGCCTGGAAATACGCTATCGAGCGTAAAGACGGCCCGACCGCGCTGATCCTCTCACGTCAGAACCTGGCACAGCAGGATCGTACCGCTGAGCAGCTGGCTAACGTGGCCCGCGGTGCTTATGTGCTGAAAGACAGCGAAGGTACGCCTGAGCTGATCCTGATTGCAACCGGTTCTGAAGTTGAGCTGGCAACCGGCGCTTACGATAAGCTGACCGCGGAAGGCCGTAAGGTGCGCGTGGTCTCCATGCCGTCTACCGATGCCTTCGACAAGCAGGATGCGGCCTACCGTGAATCCGTGCTGCCGAAAGCCGTCAGCGCGCGCGTGGCCATTGAAGCGGGCATCGCGGATTACTGGTTCAAATACACCGGCCTGAACGGTGCTATCGTCGGTATGACCAGCTTCGGTGAGTCTGCACCGGCCGAGCAGCTGTTTGACCTGTTTGGCTTCACCGTGGATAACGTGGTCGCTAAAGCCAAAGAACTGCTGTAATCCTCTGAGCTGCCGTTTACCGGTAGTTATCAGACAAGGCGCTGCATTGCAGCGCCTTTTTTTACCTCTGCCCCTTTCAGCGATCTGCGCTATGTCCGGTTCAGGGGGGGGCGTTGCCTGCATGATGACTGCACCCTGCCGCCAGCGGCGTGGTTCAGGGGATGGCAGAGCCTGATCCCGCCTTTTTCCTGCTGATGAACCTTGCGTGATTATCGGATAAATTTTACGCGTTAAAACTCTTTTTTGTGACGCAGATCCAATCTTTAGCAGGTAGTTGACCCCCACTATTCCTATCGGCATTGATTTTTATTACTCTAGCTGAACCGTTTCAGTCGTGACAAATGAAATGACCGGCGGCAAGGCAGATGTTTCTGTAATATAAGAATTCCCTGTACAAATTGCGGCAGCTGGCTCAGGCTATTCTCCCAATTCAGACTAATGGTGAATTTTTAGCAGGGGTACTATGACGGTTCGTATTGCCATTAACGGTTTTGGTCGTATCGGGCGCAACGTGCTGCGTGCGCTGTATGAAACCGGACGTCGCGCCGAGGTAACGGTAGTGGCGATCAATGAGCTGGCTGACGCCGCCGGAATGGCGCATCTGCTTAAATACGATACCAGCCACGGGCGCTTTGCCTGGGACGTGCGTCAGGAACGCGATTTGCTCCAGGTGGGTGATGACAGCATTCGTCTGCTGCATGTGCCTGATATTGCCTCACTGCCGTGGCGCGAGCTGAACGTGGATATCGTACTGGACTGTACCGGCGTGTATGGCAGCCGTGCAGATGGCGAAGCGCATCTGCAGGCCGGCGCTAAAAAGGTGCTGTTCTCACACCCCGGCGGTAACGATCTCGATGCCACCGTGGTGTTCGGGGTGAACGAGCAGGAACTGCAACCCGGGCATCTGCTGGTGTCTAATGCTTCCTGTACCACCAACTGCATTATTCCGATTATCAAACTGCTGGATGACGCCTGGGGCATCGAGTCCGGCACGGTAACCACCATCCATTCAGCGATGCACGATCAGCAGGTGATTGATGCCTACCACCCGGACCTGCGGCGCACGCGTGCCGCCAGCCAGTCCATTATTCCGGTGGATACCCGGCTGGCCGCCGGTATCACGCGCATCTTCCCCAAATTTAACGATCGCTTTGAAGCGATCGCAGTGCGCGTACCGACTATCAACGTCACGGCGATCGATCTCAGCGTCAGCGTGCGTGATGCGGTCACGGCGCGCGAGGTGAACGACCTGCTGCAAAGTGCATCAGAAGGGGCATTTAGTGGTATAGTTGACTACACGGAATTACCGTTAGTCTCTATTGATTTTAACCACGATCCGCACAGTGCCATTGTCGACGGCACGCAGACGCGGGTCAGCGGTAAGCACCTGATCAAGACGCTGGTCTGGTGCGACAACGAATGGGGTTTCGCTAACCGGATGATCGACACTACCTTAGCGATGGCCACAAGCGGTTTCAGGTAGGGCGCGGCTTGCGCCTGTCAAAACTTTGAGAATCAACGAGAGGGTTCACCATGTCTGTAATTAAGATGACCGATCTGGATCTGGCTGGTAAGCGTGTTCTGATCCGTGCCGATCTGAACGTACCGGTTAAAGAAGGGAAAGTGACGTCAGATGCACGTATCCGTGCTTCTCTGCCGACCATCGAAGCCGCGCTGAAGCAGGGTGCTAAAGTGATGGTAACCTCCCACCTGGGTCGTCCGACCGAAGGCGAATACAACGAAGAGTTCTCACTGCTGCCGGTAGTCAACTACCTGAAAGAGAAGCTGGGTGCTGACAACGTTTCGCTGGCAAAAGATTACCTCGACGGCGTTGAGCTGGCGGCCGGTAAGCTGGTGGTGCTGGAAAACGTGCGCTTTAACAAAGGCGAGAAGAAAGACGACGAAGCCCTCTCTAAAAAATACGCAGCCCTGTGCGATATCTTTGTGATGGATGCCTTCGGCACCGCACACCGCGCGCAGGCGTCCACCCATGGCGTGGGCAAATTTGCTCCTGTCGCCTGTGCCGGTCCGCTGCTGTCAGCCGAACTGGAAGCGCTGGGCAAAGCCCTGAAGAACCCGGCTCGTCCAATGGTTGCGGTAGTCGGTGGTTCTAAAGTGTCCACCAAGTTCGACGTGCTGAACTCGTTAGTGAAAATTGCTGACACCGTGATCGTCGGTGGCGGTATCGCTAATACCTTCGTCGCTATCGACAACAACGTCGGTAAGTCACTGTACGAACCCGATTTCGTTGAAGCCGCGAAAAAACTGCGTGACGAGCACGGTATCCCGGTCCCGGTTGACTCCCGCGTTGGCACCGAGTTCTCTGAAACTGCCCCTTCTACCGTGAAGAAAGTGTCAGAAGTGCAGGACAACGAAGAGATCATGGACTTCGGCGACGAAACCGCACTGGCGATGGCTGCCCTGCTGAAAGACGCCAAAACCATTCTGTGGAATGGCCCGGTTGGCGTGTTCGAATTCCCTAACTTCCGCAAAGGCACTGAAATCGTCGCTAAGGCGATTGCAGACAGCGAAGCGTTCTCCATCGCCGGCGGCGGTGATACCCTGGCAGCGATCGATCTGTTCGGTATCGAAGACAAGATTTCCTATATCTCTACCGGCGGCGGCGCGTTCCTCGAATTCGTGGAAGGCAAAGTTCTGCCAGCGGTAGCCATGCTCGAAGAGCGTGCGAAGCAGTAATTTCTGTGGCGGGACGATGACGTCCCGCCGGTATGATTTGCCCTACGGGGCAACCTTCTTAACGGCCGACAAAAAACAGGACAAGCTAACATGTCTAAGATTTTTGATTTCGTAAAACCAGGCGTTGTCACCGGTGACGACGTGCAGAAGATTTTCCAGGTAGCGAAAGAGAACAAATTCGCCCTGCCAGCAGTGAACTGCGTGGGTACCGATTCTATCAACGCCGTACTGGAAGCCGCTGCAAAAGTTAAAGCGCCGGTTATCGTACAGTTCTCTAACGGCGGTGCCGCGTTTATCGCCGGTAAAGGCTTCAAATCTGACAAGCCGCAGGCTGCTGCGATTTTCGGTGCTATTGCCGGTGCCCATCACGTGCACCTGATGGCTGAACAGTACGGCGTGCCGGTGATCCTGCACACTGACCACTGTGCCAAGAAACTGCTGCCGTGGATCGACGGCCTGCTGGACGCGGGTGAAGCCCACTTTGCGAAAACCGGCAAACCGCTGTTCTCTTCTCACATGATCGACCTGTCTGAAGAGTCACTGGAAGAGAACATTGAGATCTCTGCTAAATACCTGGCGCGCATGGCGAAACTCGACATGACCCTGGAGATCGAACTGGGCTGCACCGGCGGTGAAGAAGATGGCGTGGACAACAGCCACATGGACGCATCTGCGCTGTACACCCAGCCGGAAGACGTGGACTACGCGTACACCGAGCTGAGCAAAATCAGCCCGCGTTTCACCATCGCGGCCTCTTTCGGTAACGTACACGGCGTGTACAAGCCAGGCAACGTGAAGCTGACCCCAACCATCCTGCGTGATTCTCAGGACTACGTCAGCAAGAAACACAACCTGCCGCACAACTCGCTGGACTTCGTGTTCCACGGTGGTTCCGGTTCTTCTGCTGCAGAGATCGAAGAGTCTATTGGTTACGGCGTAATCAAAATGAACATCGATACCGACACCCAGTGGGCAACCTGGGACGGCATCCTGCAGTACTACAAAAAGAACGAAGGTTATCTGCAGGCGCAGCTGGGCAACCCGGAAGGCGCAGATAAGCCGAACAAGAAGTTCTACGATCCACGCGTATGGCTGCGTTCTGCCCAGGCGTCAATGGTTGTCCGCCTTGAGCAGGCATTCAAAGAGCTGAACGCCGTAGACGTTCTGTAATCTTTGTGCAGTAAAAAAAGGCCCGCCAGGGCCTTTTTAAGATCTTTAAGGTGAAATATCCAGCTAATCCCGCGACTTATTTGGCACATCCCTCATAATTGTTTACCCTTAATTCACTGGTTGTCGTGTAAACGGCAAGATTTTGCACGCCCGGTTTGGGCCAACAACAGGATAAAATGATGGATGATTTAAACGTGGTAAATGGGTTCAACAGCGCCGGCGGATGGCTGGTACGTAACCAGGCGCTGTTGCTGAGCTATGCGGTGAACATTGTCGCCGCTATTGCCATTGTTATTGTCGGGATGATCGTGGCGCGTATTATCTCCAACGGCGTTAACAGGGTGCTGCGCGCGCGTAGCATCGACGCTACCGTGGCCGATTTCCTCTCGGCGCTGGTGCGCTACGGTATTATCGCCTTTACGCTGATTGCCGCGCTGGGGCGCGTGGGCGTACAAACCGCATCGGTAATTGCCGTACTGGGTGCCGCCGGTCTGGCACTGGGCCTGGCGCTGCAGGGCTCACTCTCGAATCTGGCGGCTGGCGTACTGCTGGTCACCTTCCGCCCGTTCCGTACCGGTGAGTTTGTTGATCTGGGCGGCGTGATGGGTACCGTACAGAACGTCCAGATTTTCTCTACCACGCTGCGCAGCGCTGACGGCAAATATGTGGTGGTGCCAAACGGAAAAATCATAGCCGGTAACATTGTTAACTTCTCCCGCGAGCCGGAGCGCCGTAACGAATTTATTATCGGGGTGGCTTACGATGCGGATGTAGATCAGGTGCTTAAGCTGCTGCGCGAAGTGGTCGATGCCGATCCGCGTGTTCTGCAGGAGCGTGGAGTGCAGATTGGCCTTAACGAACTGGCGGCTTCATCGCTGAACTTTGTGGTACGTTGCTGGAGCAACGCCGGCGATCTGCAGGACGTTTACTGGGATTTGATGAAAAACTTCAAGCGTACACTGGACGCACACAATATCGGTATTCCTTACCCGCAGATGGACGTGCACCTGCACCAGGTTAAGGCAGCGGAGAATGCGCCGCAGGAAAATGCCCCGCTGAACTGATTGTCAGACGGCTTAGCCCGTTGAGTAAACCGCCCGCCTGTGCCATCCGCGCCTGACTGCGGGCGGCACTTCTTGCCTTAACCGCACACCTCATTAATATTAGTTTTATTGATGCATCATTAAAATTATCAATTTCACCTAATAATGCTGCCGCTATACACTGCCACAAAATAAAACGTTATTGAGGTGATAGTCGATGTTATCTGTTTATTTTCAGGGGGTTGTCTTGGGTGCGGCCCTCATCCTGCCGCTGGGGCCGCAAAATGCCTTTGTGATGAACCAGGGCATCCGTCGCCAGTATCACCTGATGACCGCCGCGCTCTGCACCCTGAGCGACGTGGCGCTGATCTGCGCCGGGGTGTTTGGTGGTAGCGCGTTGCTTAATCAGTCACCGCTGTTGCTGAATCTGGTGACCTGGGGGGGCGTGGCTTTTCTGCTGTGGTATGGCTGGGGGGCATTGCGCACCGCATTCAGCGGCGATATTGATCTGGCTGCTGCTAACGGGGCCAGACAAAGTCGCTGGCGAATTTTTCTCACCATGATGGCGGTGACCTGGCTCAATCCCCACGTTTATCTCGATACCTTTGTGGTGCTGGGCAGCCTTGGCGGGCAGTTGCCTGAAGAGGCACGGCGCTGGTTTGCGCTGGGTTCAGTCAGCACGTCAGTTCTCTGGTTCTTCGGACTGGCGCTGATGGCGTCGTGGTTGTCTCCACGGCTTAACACGACGCGGGCGCAGCGCATCGTGAATCTGCTCGTGGGGTTGGTCATGTGGGTAATTGCCTTAAAGCTGGCCTGCCAGGCGTTAGGATTAAGCTGATAGCACCGCCTTTTAAGAATTGAACGATAGTTTGACCCCAGGTAGTGCGATAAAATTTGCCGCCTCGTCGTGAACTGACGGAACAATTCGCTGCTGTCGGCTATGCTTCTGACAGCAGCAATTTTGCGCTGATAACAGCCTTATGGAGGAAGCAGTGAAGCTGACTAAACTGGCCCTGGCCGCAATGATTGGACTGAGTACTTTACCGCTGGCCGCGCAGGCGGATGAACTGCCGAACGGCCCGCACGTGGTGACATCCGGGCAGTCCAGCGTGGATGCCACCCCGGATATTGCCACGCTGGCAATTGAAGTGAACGTCTCTGCTAAGGACGCTGCTGAGGCGAAAAAGCAGGCCGATTCACGCGTGCAACAGTATTTTGATTTCCTGGATAAAAGCGGCATTGAGAAGAAAGACATCAATGCGGCTAACCTGCGTACCCAGCCGGAGTATGACTACCTGAAGGACGGTAAGTCAGTGCTCAAGGGCTATCGTGCGGTGCGCACCGTGGAAGTGACGCTGCGTCAGCTGGATAAGCTGAATGAACTGCTGGACGGTGCGCTGAAGTCCGGTCTGAACGAAATCCGCACGGTTGAACTGGGCGTGGCACATCCTGAGCAGTATCGCGATAAAGCCCGTAAGGCAGCCATTGAGGACGCGACCCGTCAGGCCGGTGAACTGGCGAAAGGCTTTGGCACCACGCTGGGGCCGGTGTACAGCATTCGCTATCACGTTGCCAACTACCAGCCGATGCCGATGGCGCGCATGTACAAAACCGCCGAAGCGGCTCCGATGACCTCAGCTGCGCAGACCTACGAGCAGCAGAGCATCCATTTTGACGATCAGGTTGACGTAGTGTTTGAACTGCAGCGCGGCCAGCAGCCGGCTGCCGCCAACCCGTAACAGGGTGACGAACGGGGGCAGGGCAGGTTGCCTGCCCCCTGCTTAGCGCGGCTACTCGCCGGTATCCTGACGCAGCACGCGGTGACCGTGTGCCAGCAGCGCATCGGTCACCCGGCGCATTAAACGGCTCTCCGGTGCAAAGCGATGCCAGTAAAGCATCCGGCGCTGTAACAGCCCCGGTGTCAGGTCGATCAACTCCCCCTCCGCCAGCTCGCGCTCAATCTGCAGGTGCGGGATCATGCAGCAGGTGGTGCCCTGACGCGCCAGCTGTACAAAGGCTTCCGACGAGTTCACGATGTGGCAGGGCACGCTGCCCGGCGACAGGTCAAAGTTCTGCTGTAAAAACGCCTGATGCATATCGTCCAGGTGGTCAAAGGCTACCGCCGGTGCTTTCAGCAGCGCGGAGCGGGTAACACCGTTCGGGAAATAGCGCGCGGCAAACTCTTTGGAACCCACGAACAGATAATCCAGCGCCCCGAGCTGATCCACCAGACAGCTTGGCAGCGGCTGCGGCTGGATACTGATTGCCCCGACCACTTCACCCCGGCGCAGGCGCTCCTGGGTGCGGGTTTCATCCTCCACCTGAATATTCAGACGCACCGGCGAGTCGGTCAGCACCGTTTTCAGCGCCGGCAGCAGCCAGGTCGCCAGGCTGTCGGCGTTGACCGCCAGCGACAGCAGCAGCGGCGTGGTGCCGCTGTTATCATCGCCCAGCCACTCCTCTTCCAGCAGCTCGACCTGGTGCAGCAGCGCCAGCAGTTTCTGCCCCTGCTCGGTCGGGCGTGGCGGCACGGTTCGTACCAGCAGCGGCTGGCCAAACATATTCTCCAGCTGCTTGATACGCTGTGACACGGCAGACTGGGTAATACAGAGCTTTTGTGCGGCACGTTCAAAGCCGCGCTCGCGAATCACTGCATCCAGCGCCTGAAGGGTTCGATAATCCGGGCGTTTCATGAATCGTAGTACTCTTCTCTCAGGTGTGGTGACAGCACTATGCCACACTTTTTCGCATTTGGGCGGCGCTTGCGGCACTTTGTGAATCAATCACTTTGTGGGCAAGCCTGCAATCCTGGCATCTTACCGCGTCCTGAGCGGTGATTTTCCGCCGCCTTGCTTTATACTACGCGCACACAGTGGATCACAGGGTTTAGGCATACCATGACGCAGGATGAACTGAAGAAAGCCGTCGGCTGGGCGGCGCTGGATTACGTCACGCCGGGGACAATTGTCGGGGTCGGGACCGGCTCTACCGCCGCGCACTTTATCGATGCGCTGGGCTCGATTAAGCACCAGATTGAAGGCGCGGTCTCCAGCTCTGAAGCGTCGACGGAGAAGCTGAAAAGCCTCGGTATCCCGGTATTCGACCTCAACGAAATTGATTCGCTGTCGGTCTACGTCGACGGTGCCGATGAGATTAACGGCCAGATGCAGATGATTAAGGGCGGCGGCGCGGCCCTGACCCGCGAGAAAATCGTCGCAGCGGTAGCCGAGCGCTTTATCTGCATTGCGGATGCCTCCAAGCAGGTTGACGTGCTGGGGAATTTCCCGCTGCCGGTGGAAGTGATCCCGATGGCGCGCAGCTATGTGGCCCGTCAGCTGGTCAGGCTCGGTGGCCTGCCTGAGTACCGTCAGAACGTGCTGACGGACAACGGTAATATCATTCTCGACGTACATAACCTGAAAATTGTCGACCCGATTGCGCTGGAACAGGCGATCAACGCGCTGCCGGGTGTGGTGACCGTCGGCCTGTTCGCTGCCCGTGGGGCCGATGTGGCACTGATTGGCACCGCCGATGGTGTGAAAACCATCAAAAAATGATCTGGCGGGTACCGATAGCGTCGGTACCCGTTTTTTTTAACTAAAAAATATCTTTTCTTCGTTCGCTGCAATTTGGTGACTTATGTCACATTGCAGGCTCCAGTCGTGTGATCCTCCTGATGCTGACTACGGCGTAGCGATTTTCTATCGTAATATTCTGAGGCGCGATATCCCGTGCTGGTGAGCAGAGCAATCGTTTGTATTGCTGCGGGCGTAAATTTTGTTATTTTGACAGAAGGCAATCTTATATCGCGGCAGTTCACTCCGTGCCGGGCGGCATTTTGGCGTTTTCATCGCCCGCCTGCGCTGACAGAACCACCGGATAGCAGGATTACGCCACATCTGAAGTCTGCTAAATAGGGTCGGGAAATGGCAAAAGTATCACTGGAGAAAGACAGGATTAAGTTCCTGTTGGTGGAAGGCGTGCATCAGAGCGCGGTAGAGAATCTGCGTGCTGCAGGCTACACCAACATCGAATTTCACAAAGGCGCACTGGACAGCGACGCACTGAAAGAATCCATCCGCGATGCGCACTTCATCGGGCTGCGTTCGCGTACTCAGCTGACCGAAGAGATCTTCGCCGCGGCTGAAAAACTGGTTGCCGTCGGCTGCTTCTGCATCGGGACCAACCAGGTTGACCTGAATGCGGCCGCGATCCGCGGGATTCCGGTCTTTAACGCACCTTTCTCCAACACCCGATCCGTCGCTGAACTGGTTATCGGCGAGCTGCTGCTGATGCTGCGCGGCGTGCCGGCGGCCAACGCCAAAGCGCACCGCGGTGAGTGGTTCAAGCAGGCGGTTGGCTCCTATGAAGCGCGCGGTAAAAAGCTGGGCATCATCGGCTACGGCCATATCGGCATGCAGCTTGGCGTGCTGGCGGAAAGCCTCGGCATGCACGTGTTCTTCTACGACATTGAGAGCAAGCTGCCGCTGGGTAACGCCACTCAGGTCCAGCATCTCTCCGACCTGCTGAACATGAGCGACGTGGTCAGCCTGCACGTGCCGGAAACCCAGTCGACGCAGAACATGATGGGCGCAGAGCAGCTGGCGCTGATGAAGCCGGGCTCGCTGCTGATCAACGCCTCACGCGGTACGGTCGTGGATATCCCGGCGCTGTGTGAAGTGCTGGCCAGCAAGCACCTTGCCGGCGCGGCGATTGACGTCTTCCCGGTTGAGCCGGCGACCAACACCGATCCGTTTATCTCCCCGCTGAGCGCCTTCGATAACGTGATCCTGACCCCGCACATCGGCGGTTCTACTCAGGAAGCGCAGGAGAATATCGGCACCGAAGTGGCCGGTAAGCTGGTGAAATACTCTGACAACGGCTCAACGCTGTCGGCGGTAAACTTCCCGGAAGCCTCGCTGCCGATGCACGGCGTTAACGCCAGCCGTCTGCTGCACATCCACGAGAACCGTCCGGGCGTGCTGACTGCGATCAACCTGATCTTCGCCGATCAGGGGATCAACATCTCTGCGCAGTACCTGCAGACCACCCCGCAGATGGGCTATGTGGTGATTGACGTTGATGCACCACAGGACGTGGCGGATAAAGCGCTGCAGCTGATGAAGGCCATTCCTGGCACTATTCGCGCACGCCTGCTGTACTGATTCTCCGCGCCAGTAATGTTAAAGGCCGACTGTTTTCAGTCGGCTTTTTTATGCCTGTGGCCTGCTGACACCGCGTTAACTCCCCCCAAACCTTTATTACGCCAGACTTAACTCTTCAGACACCAGGCCCTGCCGTGCGGGTTTTCTGCTGGCTCTGTCTGTTCCTGTGGCTGCGCAGGTGCAAGGGTGAGGCTACCACTGCCAGATTTTAGACGGCGTTATCAGCGCGGGCAGGGGAATATCCCACCCGGCCACCGGCAGCTGCTCCACCTGCTGGCAGTCGTGCGCCAGCCCCACCGGCAGAAAATCGTGCTGTCGCCAGTTTTGCAGCGTGCGGTCGTAAAACCCGCCGCCCATGCCCAGCCGCTGCCCCTGACTGTCGAAGGCGACCAGCGGCACCATCAGCACGTCCAGCTCGCTCAGCGGCAGCAGCTGACGGATATCCAGCGGCGGTTCAGGAATGCGCAGGCGATTGATATGCAGTTCAGTATGCGGCTCATAGCGCAAAAACAGCAGCTGACCGGGGGAGAACGGATGCAGCACCGGCAGGTAGACGCGCTGCTTGCGCTGCCACAGTTTGGCAATCAGCGGGCGAGTGTTGATCTCACCATCCACCGACAGAAACAGGGCGATACTCTTTGCCCCGGCAATCGGGGCGAAACTGAGCGCATGCTCCGCAATCAGATCGGCGGCCTGCCGCTGCTGCTCATCGCTCAGCGCTCGCCGTAAATGGCGCACGTGTCTGCGAATATCCTGACGATCGTGAAGATTGAGGTTCATACGCGGCTGACTCCGTAAACAGAGGGATGTTGCTTAGCGTAAGGAAGATTAAAGCCGGGGAAAAGGGGACTGCGGTAAAAAAGGTAGGAATCTCCGAGATGCCGCTGCAGGCTGTAACCCTTGAACCCTTGGTTCAAGGTGAGACTGCCGTCGTAGCCATCAGGCTTCTCGGACGGACCGAGCATGCTCACAGGCTACAGAGCGCCAGACTCTGTTTGGTATGAAATATCGGCTCAGGGGACTGGCCCGCTTGCAAACATCTCAGAGAATTTTTTACTTCATCGTCACTCTATCACAGGTAACGCCAAAGTGTTATTCGAACTTCGCACCGGTACGTTCAGTTATGCGACCCTGCTCAAGCAATGCCTGTTCAATGGTCTGCTGCAGCATGCGAATGCGTTGTTCCATGTTAGACGCATAGTCGCGGGTTTTAACCTTCTCCTGCGCCAGCTCATGACACACATTCAGGGCAGCGATAAACACCAGTTGCTCTGTATTAGTGACTCTAGTGCGAACTTTTAAGTCTTGCAAACGCTGATTGAGGTCTTCTGCGGCCAGGTTCAGCGCATCTTGCTGTTCCGGCGGACAATTTACTCTCAAAGAACGGCCAAAAATTTGAAGATCTACCGGTTGTGCAGACATGCCACCTTCCTGACTGAATTACTGCGCCCGCTATCACCCTGGCCATTCGTTGGCTCGGGAGGGGCGCCACTATAACTACCCCAAATAGAAGAAACAACCCCTTTCTGGAATCGATGAGGCACCTGGTGGTAGCATAACACGAACTCATCAGCCAACGACGAAGTAAACGTATGTCACTGACTAATACCATGCCGGGTTATAACGCCCTGGCCTCCGTACTGACGCAGCAGGGTGTCGGCATGACGCCCGCTGAAATGCATGGTCTGCTAAGCGGGATCATCTGCGGTGGAAACCGCGATGGCCGCTGGCAGTCACTGGTTCATGACCTGACAAATGAAGGCATGGCCTTCTCCCACGTGCTCAGCGTTCCGCTGCAGGAGTTGCACCAGGCAATCGGTGAATCGCTGGAAGATGAAGGCTTTCTGTTTCAGCTCTACCTGCCGGAAGATGACGATATCACCGTTTTTGACCGCGCGGACGCGCTGGCCGGCTGGGTTAACCACTTCCTGCTCGGGCTGGGCGTCACCCAACCGAAGCTCGACAAAGTGAAAGGTGAAACCGGCGAAGCGATTGACGATCTGCGCACCATTGCCCAGCTCGGCTACGATGAAGATGAAGACCAGGAAGAGCTGGAGCAGTCGCTTGAAGAGGTGGTGGAGTACGTGCGCGTTGCGGCGCTGCTGTGCCACGACACCTTTACCCGTCAGATGCCGCCGGTCAACGCGGTGGCGAGCAAGCCGACCCTGCACTAACGGATTAAACGGCCCTGTGGCTCAGCCAGGCCCGATCACTCACTCATGGAGATGCCAATGACCCAGCAAGAGTTTTTGCGCCGCCGTCAGGCGCTGTTAGCAAAAATGGTACCGGGCAGTGCGGCACTGATCTTTGCCGCCCCGGAAGTGACCCGCAGTAACGACTGCGAGTATCCGTTCCGGCAAAACAGCGACTTCTGGTACTTCACCGGTTTCAACGAGCCGCAGGCACTGCTGCTGCTGATCAAGAGTGACGCGAAGCACAGCCACAGCGTGCTGTTTAACCGCGTGCGCGATCTGACCGCGGAGATCTGGTTTGGCCGTCGTCTGGGGCAGGATGCGGCCCCGGCGGCGCTGGCGGTGGATCGTGCGCTGCCCTGGGACGATCTCGGCGCACAGCTGCACCTGCTGCTCAACGGGCTGGATGTGGTTTACCACGCGCAGGGGCAGTATGCTTTTGCTGACCAGCTGCTGTTCGCCGCGCTGGATAAACTGCGCGCCGGCTCGCGGCAAAATCTGCAGGCGCCGGCCAGCGTCACCGACTGGCGGCCGTGGGTGCACGAGCTGCGCCTGTTTAAATCGGCGGAAGAGCTGGCGATCATGCGTGAAGCCGGTCGCATCAGCGCGCTGGCGCATACCCGGGCGATGCAGCAGTCACGGCCGGGGATGTATGAGTATCAGCTGGAGGGTGAGATCCAGCATGAATTTAACCGTCACGGGGCACGCTTTCCCGCTTACAGCACTATCGTCGGTGCCGGCGACAACGGCTGTATCCTGCACTACACCGAAAATGAGGGGCAGATGCGCGACGGCCAGCTGGTGCTGATCGACGCCGGCTGCGAGTATCAGGGCTATGCCGGTGATATCACCCGTACCTTCCCGGTGGGCGGCACCTTTAGCGCGCCGCAGCGGGCGATTTACGACATCGTGCTGGCCTCGCTGCAGCGGGCGCTGGAACTCTATCGCCCCGGCACCAGCATCCGTGCGGTGACCGCTGAGGTGGTGGAGGTGATGGTGAGCGGGCTGGTCAGGCTGGGCATCCTGCAGGGCGATGTGGCTACGCTGGTCGCCGAACAGGCGTACCGTCCCTTCTTTATGCACGGTCTGAGCCACTGGCTGGGGCTGGACGTGCACGACGTCGGCCACTACGGCGTCGATCGTGACCGGCCGCTGGAGCCGGGCATGGTGCTGACCGTAGAACCGGGTCTGTATATTGCGCCTGACGCTGAGGTGCCGCCGGAGTACCGCGGCATCGGCATCCGCATTGAAGACGACATTCTTATCACCGCTGAAGGCAACGAAAACCTGACCGCGACGGTGGTAAAAGATGCCGACGAAATTGAAGCACTGATGGCGGCAGCGAAGCAACAATGAGCATAATTATTACGGGCGGGGGGATGGCCGGGGCGACGCTGGCGCTGGCCATCTCTCATCTGACCGGCGGTGCGCTGCCGGTGACGCTGGTGGAGGCCACGGAACCTGGCAATCGGGCACATCCCGGCTATGATGGCCGGGCCATTGCCCTTGCCGAAGGAACCTGTCGCCAGCTGGCGGCGATCGACCTGTGGCCGCTGTTGGCTCCCTGCGGTACCGCCATTCGCCACGTGCACGTCAGCGATCGCGGCCATGCCAGCTTTGTTTCGCTGGACGCAGCCGATTACGGCATCAGCGCGCTCGGCCAGGTAGTGGAACTGCACGATGTCGGCCAGCGGCTGTTCGCCCGCCTGCAGCAGGCGCCGGGCGTCACGCTGCGCTGCCCGGCCACGGTGGCGCAGGTGGACCGTTCGCAGCAGGGCGTCAGCGTGGTGCTGTCCGATGGCGAAACGCTGACCGGCCAGCTGCTGGTGGCGGCGGACGGTGCGCGCTCCCCGGTAGCGGCCGCCTGCGGCGTGCAATGGCACAGCGAGGATTATCAGCAGGTGGCGGTGATTGCCAACGTCTCGACGCAGCAGGCGCACAACGGCCGTGCCTTCGAGCGCTTTACCGAACACGGCCCGCTGGCGCTGCTGCCGATGTCCGCCGGCCGCAGTTCGCTGGTGTGGTGCCATCCGCTGGAAAACCGGGCGCAGGTCGACGGCTGGAGCGACGATGAGTTTCTCACCCGGCTGCAGCAGGCGTTTGGCTGGCGGCTGGGACGCATTACCCAGGTCGGCCAGCGCGACAGCTATCCGCTGCGGCTGCAGCGCGCAGGGCAGCACGTATCGCACCGGCTGGCGCTGGTGGGCAACGCCGCGCAGACACTGCATCCGATCGCCGGCCAGGGTTTTAACCTCGGCATGCGTGACGTGATGTCGCTGGCTGAAACCGTGGCGGCCAGCTGGCGAGACGGGCAGGACGTCGGCAGTTTCACTACGCTACAGCGCTATCAGCAGCGCCGCCGGCCGGACACCGCGGCGACCATCGGCGTCACCGACGGCCTGGTCAGACTGTTTGCTAACTGCTATGCGCCGCTGGTGATCGGGCGCAATCTGGGGCTGATGGCGATGGACCATCTGCCGCCGTTACGTAATTTGCTGGCCGGGCGCACGTTGGGCTGGGTTAAGCGTTAAGGAGAGAGCAGTCATGCAAACATATGATGTGATTATTGCCGGAGGCGGCATGGTCGGTCTGGCGGTGGCCTGTGGCCTGCAGGGCAGCGGGTTGCGCGTGGCGGTGCTGGAGCGCGAACAGCCGCAAGCGCTGGCGGCGGATGCGCCACCGGCCCTGCGCGTGTCGGCGATCAACGCCGCCAGCGAGCGGCTGCTGCAGCATCTCGGCGTCTGGAGTACTATTCTGGCGACGCGGGCCAGCGCCTACCACGGCATGCAGGTATGGGATCGCGACAGCTTTGGTGAGATTGCTTTTGACGACGGTCAGCAGGATCTGACCCACCTGGGGCATATCATTGAAAACCAGGTGATCCATCAGGCGTTGTGGCAACGGGCGCAGAGCCTCAGCGACATTACCCTGCTGGCCCCGGCCGAGCTGCAGCAGGTGGCCTTTGGCGAGAATGAAGCCTTCGTCACCCTCAGCGACGGCACGATGATGACGGGACGCCTGCTGGTGGCCGCCGACGGGGCTAATTCCTGGCTGCGCAACAAGGCGGATATCCCGCTGACCTTCTGGGATTATCAGCACCATGCGCTGGTGGCCAACATCCGCACCGGGCAGCCGCATGGCGCGGTGGCGCGTCAGGTGTTTCACGGCGACGGCATTCTGGCCTTTTTACCGCTCAGCGATCCGCACCTCTGTTCCATCGTCTGGTCACTGTCGCCGCAGGAGGCCAGCCGCCTGCAGTCGATGCCTGATGAGGTGTTTAACCAGCAGCTGGCCGTTGCCTTTGATCTGCGCCTCGGCCTGTGTCAGGTCGAAAGCGAGCGTCAGACCTTCCCGCTGGCCGGCCGCTACGCGCGCAACTTTGCCGCGCACCGGCTGGCGCTGGTCGGCGACGCCGCGCACACTATTCATCCGCTGGCAGGCCAGGGCGTTAACCTCGGCTTTATGGATGCGGCAGAGCTGATCGGCGAAGTGCGTCGCCTGCAGCAGCAGGGTAAGGATATCGGTCAGCACCTCTACCTGCGCCGCTACGAGCGCAGCCGCAAGCACAGCGCGGCGCTGATGCTGGCGAGCATGCAGGGTTTTCGTGAGCTGTTTGACGGCAACAATCCGGCGAAAAAGCTGCTGCGCGACGTCGGCCTGGCGCTGGCGGACGTGCTGCCCGGCGTCAAGCCGCGGCTGTTAAAGCAGGCGATGGGCCTGCACGATCTGCCGGAGTGGCTGCGTTAATGCTGTAAAGCAGAAGAAAACGGTGGGGGCTACGGCCTAATGCCAGTCAGTTAAGTCTGACTGGCATTTTTTCTTTTTACTATCGGGTAATTATAAGGCTTCTCCTTCAGCAATCATTGGGAATGATCTTTCCCGCCGCCCCGGAGATTTTACTGGCCGCACTCTCATTTCTGCACAGTTGACCAGCACCAGGATCCTCTCCGATGAAGCGCCTTCCCGTGTCCACAACAGCTTCGTTACCCATGCAGTCGATTCGGTGAAGTTCAGTATATTTATCTGCAACCATCTGATTGTTAATACCATTTGTGTCATCTGATAACGCACCAGATTGTAGGTCAGCGTAAAGTATTCCCGACGGGCGACTCAGTGAGAAAGGTGGCGTGGCTGGCAATTCTGGCAGCATCACATATACGGACGATGACGCTGCGGGACTGGCTGATAGCAATTTACTGTCCGGTTCTGTGATCGCCTTAACGGCCACCTCTGAGAAAAAGCATTTACACACCATCGTGCACAGGGTCAGAGCTGATACCGTTTGCGGCGAAAATAACAGGAGGTTAACGCATGGACGACACTGAAAACCGTTCATATCATCGCCCGATCTGGGATGATAACGGGCGGGTTTATTTCAAGATCCCTTTCCATCCGAAAGAAAAAAATCACGTGGCGGTCTGCCTCAAGCCGCCGGACAAAGTGATCCCGGTGATTTTTATTCCGGGGGTGATGGGGTCAAATTTGAAAAACCAGAGTAGCGAAGTCTGGCAGTTTAGTGCCTCATCGCTTAGAAAATGGCCGCTTGCCAGCCCGGAAAAAAGAAAGTTTCTGCTTGATCCGAAGACCACAACGGTTGACGACAGCGGGGCGATTTTTAACGACGATGCGGACGGGAAAAAATTCCCCTCCCGGCGCGAACGGGGATGGGGAAGCGCGTTTTACAAGAGCTACGGGGAGGCGCTCGACCGGCTGCAGTACCTGCTCAGTGACGACGACATCCTGACGGAAAATCACTTCAGGGAAGTCCAGCAGCAGACGGCGCGACAGCGTTTTACCGGCGTCAGGATAGGCGACGAGTCGGCGGAACAGGTGCTGACGAAAGAAGAAGCGGCACACGGTCACCGGTTTTTATTTCCGCTGCACGTTTTTGGTTACAACTGGCTGCAGTCCTGTGCTGATTCGGCGGTACTGCTGGGAACCTTTATCCGCAGCGTGCTGGGACAGTATTACTACCGCCTGGCGGTGAACAAAGTCATTCTGGTCACCCACTCAATGGGGGGGCTGGTGGCCAGGCACTACTCGGAGAACATGAACGGACGGGAAAACATCCTGGGGATGGTGCACGGCGTGATGCCGGACCTGGGCTCACCAGCGGCGTACCGGCGCATGAAAACCGGCGAGCGCGGCATTACCGGTATGATTATCGGCGACAGCGCAGAAAAGCTGATGCCGGTGCTGGCCCAGTCCCCCGGTCCGTTACAGCTGCTGCCGGGCAGTGCTTATGGCACCGGCTGGCTGAAAATCGAGAGTAGCAGTACCCGGCTGTCCCTGCCGGTGGATAACCCGTATGAGGAAATTTACCTGAACAAAACGGCCTGGTGGCGGCTGTGTGAGCAGGATTTACTGCTGGATAATACAGAAGATGAGTGGAATAAATATGAGAAGAGGATAAATGAGGAAGTTCAGGAGTTTATTGAAAAATTAAATGACAGATATCATCCGCAGACCTGGCTGTTTTACGGTGCCAGTGCGGACAATCCGTCTGATGCGTTCCTGACGTGGAAAGAGCGGATCCCGCCGTACGTGAAGGAGGCGCAGAGGGTCCGGAAGGATTCCGGAGAGCCGCTTGAGCTCTCCCCGTTAAGAACCCATGAGCTGATTTCGGCGGGAACCCCCGGTGACGGCACCGTGCCGGTCACGGCTATCCGTACCTCATCTCCCTGTCTTCGGGGCGTGCTGGCGACCGATGTCGATCATGAAGGGGCCTATGCCGCTGACCCCGTGGACCGCTCGCGTTCGGTTTACAGTGACCTGTCAGATGCCCTGGTGTTCACGGTCCGCTCGGTGGTGAAAATCGTGCAGCAGGTGCCGCCTCCATGAAAAAAATCCCGCTTCAGCTGCTTACCTCGCTGGCGATAGTGCTGCTGGCGGCAGGATTCTATATTCACAATTTTGTGACGTTTGTGCATCCGCCACCGGCGTTAACGGACAAGGAAAAACGTATGGTCGATACTCTGTTTGCCACCACCAAAACCCAGTGCGTGGGACGCTATGTGTTTGAGGTACCGGCCTCATTTGAAAATACCCTGAAAGACCGTGCTCAGATTAATGAGGTGAATATCAGCAGCCAGCGGCTCTACCGTCCGGCGTTTGAGCAGCGTATCGAACTGCGGGAGCAGGCATTACAGCATGGACACACGGTGAGAACCGTCGATCGGCCTTTTCTCAAACAGGTGTACCGGCTGAGTGAGAATGCGGTGATATTTGACCGCAATAAAAATGAGAGCGTGCCAGGATTTGGGCGCATTCTGGAAGGGCATCTGTACATAAATGGTGTGGCGTTTATTCTCACTCAGGATATTACCGATTATTCGGACCCAAACTTTGCCAAAGAACGTGCGTTTTGGCTACGTAAAGAGTCTGGAAGACCCGAATGGATGGCCAACACCAAGCCTGCAAAACTGGCGGAGCTGAAAGATGTAATGTCCCGTCTGAGCGGGCGAAAAAATGATGAAATCCCGACGCAGCCGGGAACCTGTATCTCAGAAGGGTTTATCCGCGACGGGAACGGCAAGCCGAAGGAAGATATTACCTTTGTCTATCCGCACAGTCCGGTTTTTTCTTTTGTTGTCTGGAGTAATAATGCTTTAAAAGAAAGCACAAACATGCTGGAGCGAAGCGGTGAAATACAGTCTTATCTGACTCAGGTTAATGCCCGGACCCTGCGTAAAGGTAAAACACAGATAGCCGGTTTTGATACCAGTGAATGGCTTGCCACTGCGCCGTCAGAAAAATCACCCGGTAACGCGTCCGCACAGTTATTGTTTACAGCTGTTGCCAATGAAAAAACAGCGGATTTCAGGCATCCCAATCTTGACCTGACGTTGAGTAACCATGCGCTGCCCCCACCTGCTTACAGCGATGCCGAACTGGTGGAAATATGGGATCGAATCACCCGTTCTTTCCGTCTCAGACACAATGCATTCTGATCTAAACACACGGGCAGATGTGAAGGATATTACAGAAATCCTCTGTTGCTGCGGGTAATCATCTTTCCAGAAAGGAACCAACCCGGCGTAGGACGGGTTGGTTCGGATTCGTTGAGCAGGTAATTTGATCGGCATTAGGGCTACGGCCCCCATTTTTAATTCGTTATCTGCTCCCCCCCACGTTGTCCATTTCTGGCGCAACGACTGACCCTTTTTTGCGCATCGTTTGATTTATTCTAATTTTACGCCGTAGTTCGGATTAGTTTTAGTAATGATGGTGTTCGCCGAATGAAGAGGGATTTCCCTCCGGCCGTCTCGGATTGCTGAGGTAAATCTGCCTTTTTGTGCTTAGCATGCTGTTTATGTGGGTTAACTCTCGTTAAAGCAGTGAAATAAACTGCATCATTATTCGGGGCTTTTCGTGCACTCTACAGGTTCGACCCTGTTTAACTTATGGTTAACCGCGCACGTCGGTGGTAAGTTCAGCAGGAAGGTAACGTTTGCGCCCGGCCGCGATCGGTGGCATGTGGCGTTAGTCAGCAACCGGATATCAGGTAAGGAATGATGACTCAGCAAACCCCGTTGTTTGAACAGCATCAGGCCGCGCAGGCGCGGATGGTGGACTTCCACGGCTGGATGATGCCGTTGCACTATGGTTCACAGCTTGATGAGCACCATGCGGTGCGCCGCGATGCCGGCATGTTCGATGTTTCCCATATGACCATTGTTGATCTGCACGGCGCACGTACGCGGGAGTTTCTCCGCTACCTGCTGGCCAACGACGTCGCCAAACTCACTTCCCCTGGCAAAGCGCTATACACCGCCATGCTGAACGCCTCGGGCGGCGTTATAGACGACCTGATCGTCTATTTCCTCGCTGAAGATTTCTTCCGCCTGGTGGTCAACTCTGCCACCCGCGAGAACGATCTGGCATGGATCTCGCAGCAGGCACAGGCTTACGGCATTGAGCTGACCGAGCGTGATGACCTGGCGCTGCTGGCGGTGCAGGGCCCTAACGCTCAACAAAAAGTGCAGTCGCTGCTGGATGATGCGCAGCGGGCGGCGGTAGCAGGCATGAAACCGTTCTTCGGCGTGCAGGCGGGCGACTGGTTTATCGCCACCACCGGCTATACCGGCGAATCCGGTTATGAAATTGCCCTGCCGGCGGCGCAGGTGGTGGATCTGTGGCAGCGCCTGCTGTCGGCAGGAGTACAGCCCGCCGGGCTGGGCGCGCGGGATACGCTGCGGCTGGAGGCCGGGATGAACCTGTACGGCCAGGAGATGGATGAGAGTGTCTCACCGCTGGCCGCCAATATGGCCTGGACCATCGCCTGGCAACCGGCAGATCGGCCGTTTATCGGCCGTGAAGCGCTGGAGAGCCAGCGTGAGAAGGGCACGATGCAGCTGGTCGGCCTGATTATGACCGAGAAAGGCGTGCTGCGTAACGGGCTGCCGGTGCGCTTTACCGATGCCGGCGGCAACGTGCAGGAAGGCGTAATTACCAGCGGCTCGTTCTCACCGACGCTCGGTTACAGCATTGCGCTGGCACGGGTGCCGGCGGGTATTGGCGAGCAGGCCATTGTGCAGATCCGCAACCGTGAAATGCCGGTCAGGGTCTGTAAACCGGCGTTCGTGCGTGGCGGTCAGCCAGTGATTTAAAACGATTATTCCCGACCTTTTGGAGATCCAGTGAATGAGCAATGTACCGAGTGAACTGAAGTACTGTGAAAGCCACGAGTGGGTGCGTAAGGATGCCGACGGTATCTATACCGTCGGCATCACCGAGCACGCGCAGGAGCTACTGGGCGATATGGTGTTTGTTGAACTGCCTGAAGTCGGCAACGTTTATGGCAAAGACGATGAATGTGCGGTGGCCGAATCGGTGAAGGCCGCATCCGATATCTATGCTCCGATCGGTGGCGAAATCATCGCGATCAACGACGTTCTGCAAACCTCGCCGGAGCTGATTAACAGTGAACCCTACGGTGACGGCTGGCTGTTCCGCATTAAAGCCAGCAATGAAGCCGAACTGGCGACGCTGCTGAGCGCGGAAGCCTACAGCAGTTCCATCAGCGAATAACCTTCTCTCCCCGTGGCCGGTGGATGCCGGCCTGCTAACCCGCAGGATTGACCGCTCATGAACCAGACCCTCAGCCAGCTTGAACATCACGGCGCCTTTATCGGCCGCCATATTGGACCTTCATCCGAGCAGCAGGCAGCGATGCTGGCCGCGGTTGGAGCCGATTCACTCAGTGAACTGATTGCCTCAATTGTGCCTGCCGACATTCAGCTGCCCGGCCCGCCGGCGGTGGGCGATGCGGTGACCGAGCATCAGGCGCTGGCCGAGCTCAAGGCGATTGCCGCGCAAAATCAGCGTTATAAATCCTATATCGGCATGGGCTATACGCCGGTGCTCACGCCGCCGGTGATCCTGCGTAACATGCTGGAGAATCCGGGCTGGTACACCGCCTACACGCCCTATCAGCCTGAAGTCTCTCAGGGGCGGCTGGAAGCGCTGCTTAACTTCCAGCAGCTGACGCTGGATCTGACCGGGCTGGATATCGCCTCCGCCTCGCTGCTGGATGAAGCCACCGCGGCGGCAGAAGCGATGGCGATGGCCAAACGTCTGAGTAAGCTGAAAAACGCCAACCGCTTCTTCGTGGCCGACGACGTTCACCCGCAGACGCTGGACGTGGTGCGCACCCGCGCCGAGACCTTTGGTTTCGACGTGCTGGTCGACAAAGCCGACAAGGTGCTGGAGCTGGAAGGAGTATTTGGCGTGCTGTTACAGCAGGTGGGCACCGGCGGCGAAGTACACAACTACGGCCAGCTGATCGCGGAACTGAAGCAACGCCAGGTGCTGGTCAGCGTCGCCGCCGATCTGCTGACGCTGGTGCTACTGGAGGCACCGGGCAGGCAGGGGGCCGATATTGTGTTTGGCTCCGCGCAGCGCTTTGGCGTGCCGATGGGCTACGGCGGCCCACACGCGGCCTTCTTTGCCGCCCGCGATGAGTTTAAGCGCTCGATGCCGGGCCGCATTATCGGCGTATCGCGCGATGCCGCCGGCAACACCGCGCTGCGCATGGCGATGCAGACCCGTGAGCAGCATATTCGCCGGGAAAAGGCCAACTCCAATATCTGCACCTCGCAGGTGCTGCTGGCCAATATTGCCAGCCTGTATGCCGTTTTCCACGGCCCACAGGGGTTAAAACGCATCGCCAGCCGCATTCACCGGCTGACCGATATTCTGGCCGCCGGGCTGCAGAACGGCGGGCTGACGCTGCGTCACCAGAGCTGGTTCGACACCCTGACGATAGAGGTGGCCGATAAAGCGGCGGTGCTCGACCGCGCCCTGAGCTTTGGCATTAATCTGCGTACCGATCTGCTGCATGCGGTGGGGATCACCCTTGATGAAACCACCAGCCGGGAAGATATTGCGACGCTGTTTGCGGTACTGCTGGGCGACGATCACGGCCAGGATATCGACGCGCTGGATGCGCAGGCCAGCACAGCGAGCCGTTCGCTGCCGGACGCGCTGCTGCGCCGTGAGGCGATTCTTACCCATCCGGTGTTTAACCGCTATCACAGCGAAACGGAGATGATGCGCTATATGCACAGCCTGGAGCGCAAGGATCTGGCGCTGAATCAGGCGATGATCCCGCTGGGCTCCTGCACCATGAAGCTGAACGCCGCGGCAGAGATGATCCCGATTACCTGGCCCGAATTCGCCGAGCTACATCCGTTCTGCCCGCCGGAGCAGGCGGGCGGCTATCTGCAGATGATCGGCCAGCTTTCGCAGTGGCTGGTGCAGCTGACCGGCTATGACGCGCTCTGCATGCAGCCAAACTCCGGCGCGCAGGGTGAGTATGCCGGGCTGCTGGCGATCCGCCGCTATCACGAAAGCCGTAATGAGTGCTCGCGCAATATCTGCCTGATCCCCGCCTCGGCCCACGGTACCAACCCGGCCTCGGCGCAGATGGCCGGCATGGATATTGTGGTGGTGGCCTGCGACAGACAGGGCAATATCGACCTGCACGATCTGCGCAACAAGGCAGAGCAGGCGGGAGAAACGCTCTCCTGCATTATGGTCACCTATCCGTCTACCCACGGCGTGTACGAAGAGACCATCCGTGAGGTTTGCCAGATCGTTCATCAGTTTGGCGGCCAGGTTTACCTGGACGGGGCGAATATGAATGCGCAGGTGGGGATCACCACGCCGGGCTATATAGGCGCTGACGTCTCGCACCTCAACCTGCATAAAACCTTCTGCATTCCGCACGGCGGCGGCGGTCCCGGCATGGGGCCGATCGGCGTGAAGGCGCACCTGGCACCGTTCGTACCGGGGCACAGCGTCATGGAAATTGAGGGGATGCTGACCCGTCAGGGTGCGGTTTCCGCCGCGCCGTTTGGCAGCGCCTCGATCCTGCCGATCAGCTGGATGTATATCCGCATGATGGGGGCGGAAGGGCTGAAGCAGGCCAGTTCGGTGGCGATCCTCAACGCCAACTATATAGCCACCCGGCTGAAGTCATCCTATCCGGTGCTGTATGCCGGAGCCGACGGCCACGTGGCGCACGAATGCATTCTGGATATCCGTCCGTTGAAGGAGCAAACCGGTATCAGCGAGCTGGACATTGCCAAGCGGTTAATTGACTACGGCTTCCACGCGCCGACCATGTCGTTCCCGGTGCCGGGCACGCTGATGGTGGAGCCAACCGAATCGGAGAGTAAAACCGAGCTCGACCGCTTTATCGACGCGATGCTGTCGATCCGCAGCGAAATCGATCGGGTGGCGGGCGGTGAGTGGCCGGCGGAAGATAACCCGCTGGTCAACGCGCCGCACACCCAGATGGAGATTGTTGGCGAGTGGTCACACCCGTACAGCCGTGAGCTGGCGGTGTTCCCGGCAGGCAGCGTCAATAAGTACTGGTCGACGGTGAAACGCCTGGACGACGTTTACGGCGATCGTAATCTGTTCTGCTCCTGCGTGCCGATGAGCGAATACGAGTAAACCTGCCGGCGCGGCGGGCCTGCCTGGCCGCCGCGCGCTGTGGCTAACTCAGCCAGCCTTTGGTGTGCGCCGCCTCCCTGAAAAAATTCGCCCGTAGTGTAAGGGAAACGTTTGCGTATTACATGCCAGAAAGTGTTATATCGTTTCACACTTTTTTCAGCTTACAGGTGTACTCTGAAATATTTCTCGGTTAGGCTGTCAGGAAATCAGGCTATCGCATCGGGCGATAGTCGGCGGAGCAGGAGATCGCGGTTGAACAGAGTGAAACAGAACGTTCTGGAGCCGGAGTATTCGCTGGCAGAAGAAGTGGTCAACAGCATCAGCCACGGCATCGGCTGCCTGCTGGGCGTTATCGGGCTGGTGCTGCTGCTGAGCCAGGCAAGCGACGCCGGTGCCGGTGCGCTGGCCATCACCAGTTACAGCCTGTACGGCGGCAGCATAATCCTGCTGTTTCTTGCCTCGACGTTGTACCATGCCATCCCGCATCCGCGGGCCAGGTACTGGCTGAAGAAGATTGACCATGCCGCCATCTATCTGCTGATTGCCGGCACCTATACGCCGTTTCTGCTGGTGGGGCTGAAGTCGCCGCTGGCGCACGGCCTGATGGTGGTAATCTGGAGCCTTGCGCTGGCCGGGGTGGTGTTTAAACTGGCCTTCGCGCACCGCTTTGCCGCGCTGTCGCTGGTGACCTACCTGCTGATGGGGTGGCTGTCACTGGTGGTGCTGTATCAGATGGTGCTGCGCCTGCCGGCCGGCAGCGTCTGGCTGCTGGCCGTCGGGGGCATCGTCTACTCGCTGGGGGTGATCTTCTACGTGGCGAAGCGTATTCCTTACAACCATGCCATCTGGCACGGCTTTGTACTCGGTGGCAGCCTGTGCCACTTCTTCGCCATTTATTTTTATATCCGTTAAGGCTGGTCAGCCGGCGGTGATTTCATAAGGCAGCGGCTGGATGCTCAGTTCGCCGCCTTCATCGCCCTGTACCCGAAGTACCGTATCGGCTTCCAGATCGTTGTTCAGCACCGCCTGCACCCAGACATCACCATTTTCTAACCGGCAGGCGGTGAGGATAGTACCGGTACGCCGCCAGTTTTCGCCCATCTTCATCTCCAGCGCGTCGTTAGCCTCAGGCACCCGGCCGGCTTGCCCCGCCAGCCAGTAGAGCGCACGCTTGTTGGCGCCGCGGAATTTTGCCCGCGCCACCATCTCCTGGCCGGTGTAGCAGCCTTTCTTAAAGCTGATGCCGTTCAGCGCCTGAATATTGGTCGCCTGCGGAATAAACTGCGCGCTGGTGGCGCTGTCGATCACCGCGAAGCCGGCTTCGATCTCCAGCGCCAGCCACTGGTTACTGTTATTCAACTGTGCCGTTGCGGCCAGTTTGTCAGCCAGCGCCTGCGCCTGTGATGCACTGGTCACCAGCAGGAAACGCTCGGCCGGCAGCTCCTGCCACAGCAGGGTGGTCTCATCCTGCTGCACCACCGGGGTGTCGGCATCGGGCAACTGGCTGAACACCCCGGCCAGCGCCGCGCGCGCGCCCAGGCCGGCAACGCCAAGCAGCACCGCGTCGTCATCGGCGGCCAGCGTCACTTTGGCGAAGACCGCATATTTTTTCAGCTCCTGCAGCTGGTTATCACGCAGGCTGCGGCGCGCAATATAGGCCAGCCCTTCTCCACGGTGGAACAGGCGCAGGTTGCTCCACATCTTGCCTTTCGCATCGCAATGGGCTGCGGGCTGGTGCCGGGTGGCGTCCAGCGCGGCCACGTCCAGCGTCAGCTGCCCCTGCAGATAGCTGACCCGGTCAGCGCCGGTGGCGGTGACCAGCGCCCACTCTTCCAGTGAAATCAACGTGAGCGGCAGCTGGGATGCGGGCTGCAGCGGGCCCGGCGGGAAAGTAAGACTCGACATGGTGCCATCCTGATTCAGCGAAAATGAGGTAAAGTTGCTGTTCATGTTAAAAGAGCCGTCCTGCTTTGCAACCTGTTTCCTGAAGAAGCGGCACAAATCGCGTGATAACCCTGCAACCGTTGTTGCTGATTTGCGGGCGGGTACTCAGGCTGTGTACTGGGGCATCAACAGCGGCGGCAAAACGGGTTACACTGTGCGCCTGGTTGATTAAACGACGTTGAGACACATGGATATTAGTAATAAATCACGTATTCACTGGGCGTGCCGTCGCGGCATGCGTGAACTGGATATGGCAATTATGCCGTTCTTCCAGCATGAGTTTGACTCCTTAACAGATGCCGATAAGCAGGTGTTTGTACAACTCCTGAAAAGTGATGACCCCGACCTGTTCAACTGGTTGATGAACCACGGTGAACCCGCTGACCCGGAACTGAAACGCATGGTGTTACTGATCCAGCAGCGGAACCAGCAACGTGGCCCGGTGGCAATCTGAGTTACGGCTCTCGCGCTGCGCCTGCCGCCTCTCTCTGCTGCTGCACGGCGCGGTGCTGATGTCGTTGCTGCTGGCCCACTGGCCTGCATCGGTTACGCCATGGTGGGGGGTGTTACTGGCGCTGACGCTGCTGGAAAGCGTGCGTAGCCAGCGCCGTATCCGCCGTCGAACGGGGTACCTCAGTTGGTCACTGGGCAGGCAGCTGCGCTGGCGTGAACAGCGCTGGCACCTGCAGCGGCCCCCCTGGCTCACGCCGTGGGCGATCCTGCTGACGTTGCGTAACGCACGCGGGAAGCGTGAACGGCTGTGGCTGTTTGCCGATGCCATGCCGCCGGCGGCATGGCGATTATTGCGTCAGCGGCTGCTGATGCCTGAAGGAGACGTGTAATGTCCGGCGCCACGGTCTGGCTGGTGGAGGATGAAGCCAGTATTGCCGATACCCTGATTTATATGCTGCAGCTGGAGGGCTTTACCACCCGCTGGTTTGCCCGCGGCCTGCCGCTGCTGGATGCGCTGGCTGACGGCCCGCCGGACCTGGCGATCCTCGACGTCGGCCTGCCGGATATCAGCGGCTTTGAGCTGTGCCGCCAGCTGCTGGCCCGTCAGCCCGATCTGCCGGTACTGTTCCTTACCGCCCGTAGCGAGGAGCTCGATCGCCTGCTCGGGCTGGAAATTGGCGCGGATGACTACGTGGCTAAGCCCTTTTCACCGCGTGAAGTCTGCGCACGGGTGCGTACCCTGCTGAAGCGTCTGCAGAAGCAGCAGCGCATTGCGGCATCGTCGCTGCAGTCGATCGGCCGTTTCACCCTCGATGATGAAGCCGCGCGCATTACGTGGTGCCGGCAGCCGCTGCCGCTGACGCGCTACGAGTATCTGCTGCTGAAGACCCTGCTGCACTCCCCCAACCGGGTATTCTCACGCCAGCAGCTGATGGCGCAGGTGTGGACTGATGCCGAAGAGAGCCTTGAGCGCACCGTGGATACCCATATTAAAACTCTGCGCGCCAAGCTGCGGGAGATTGACGAGGCAGCAGTGCTGATAACCCATCGCGGACTCGGCTACAGCCTGGCGGTAGGGTGATGAAAATCGGCATGCGCCTGCTGCTGGGCTACTTCCTGATCGTGGCGGTGGCGGCCTGGTTTGTGCTGAATATCTTTCTGCAGGAGATTAAGCCTGGCGTGCGGCGTGCTACCGAAGGCACGCTGGTGGATACCGCTACGCTGCTGGCGCAGTTCGCCCGTGCCGATCTGCGCAGCGGCCATCCGGCGCACGGGCAGCTGGCACAGGCGTTTGCCGCGCTTGGCGACTACCCGGTAGCGGCGAATATCAGCGGCATCGTCAAGCGGCGTAACGAGTATCGGGTGTATCTGACCGACCATCGCGGCATCGTACTGTTTGACTCGGCGGGCGTGGCGCTGGGGCAGGACTACTCGCGCTGGAATGACGTCCTGCTGACCCTGCGCGGCAAGTACGGCGCGCGCAGCACCCGCAGCGTGGCGGAAGATGAGAACAGCACGGTGATGTACGTGGCGGCTCCGGTGCGTGAGGGCGACCGCATCGTCGGCGTGCTCAGCGTCGGCAAGGCCAACAGCACCATGCTGCCGGTGATCCGCCGCAGCGAGCGCCGCGTGCTGTGGGCCGGGGCGGCGCTGCTGGGGATTGCGCTGCTGACCGGGCTGGCGTTTGTGCTGTGGATTAACCGCTCGCTGGGGCGGCTCTCGCGTTATGCTGACGCGGTCAGCGCCGGTAACACGCCGCCGCTGCCGGCGCTGAACAGCAGCGAGTTGCGCAAGCTGGCGCAGGCGCTGGAGAGCATGCGGCTGAAGCTGGAAGGCAAGCGCTACATCGAGCATTACGTCTACGCGTTGACCCACGAATTAAAGAGCCCGCTGGCGGCGATCCGCGGCGCGGCGGAGATTATCCATGAGTGCCCGCCCGCCGGGGTGATCCGCCGCTTCTCCGGCAATATCCTGCAGCAGAACCGGCGTATGCAGCGGCTGATTGACCATCTGCTGCGCCAGGCGCAACTGGAGAATGTGCCGGAGATCGTGTGCCAGCCGGTGGCGCTGCTGCCGCTGGTTGAATCACTCTGCGCCAGCCGCATCGTACAGGCGCAGGGCAAACATCTGCAGATCGATCGCGACTCGCTGCAGGGGCTGAACGTGGCCGCCGACCGGCTGCTGCTGGAGCAGGCGCTGGCAAACCTGCTGGATAACGCGCTGGATTTCACCGCCGCCGGCGGCAGCGTGACCTTCACCGGCGGGCAGGATGCCGATGAGATCTGGCTGCAGGTGAGCGACAACGGCAGCGGCATCCCCGATTACGCCATCGGCCATATCTTTGAACGTTTCTACTCGCTGCCGCGCGACGACGGCGAGAAGAGCAGCGGGCTCGGTCTGGCCTTTGTGCGCGAGGTCGCACGCCTGCATCAGGGCAGCATCGCCCTTACCAACCGGCCGCAGGGCGGCGTCAGCGCGCTGCTGACCTTAAAAAATAGCCGCTGACTTCACCGTCCCTTCACACAACTTCATCTTCACCCCACACGGCGGGGCTATCTTCTGCGCACTGACACAGGAGATCCCTAATGATAAAGTCCGCTCTGTTCTGGAAAGTTCTTACCCTGGCAGGTTGCCTGCTGCTGCTGCTGGTGCCGCTTAGCCAGCTCAATTCACTGATTGCTGAACGCAGCGCCTGGCGCGATACGGTAGCCGACAAACTCAGCCAGAGCACCAGCGGGCCGCAGCGCCTGCTGGGTCCGCTGATCGTGGTGCCGTACAGCATCACCCGTCTGGTCAGTGACGGTGAAAAAAACCAGCCGCAACGGCTCGACTATCTGCGCTATTACCTGCCGGAAGAGCTGAAAATCGTCGGCGATCAGCAGGTTGAGCCGCGCACCATCGGTATCTACCAGGGGCAGGTGTGGCGCAGCGGGCTGACCGTTAACGCCCGCTTTGACCGCAGCCGGCTTAGCGATCTGCAGAAACCGGAGATCGTCATCGGCGAGCCGCGGGTGGTACTGGTGGTGGGGGATTCACGCGGTATCAGCGCGGTCAGCGCGCTGGAGACCGGCGGCCAGCCGATCGATTTTCAGCCCGGCAGTGAGCTGGACGGTAACGGTGAAGGCCTGCACGCCGTGCTACCGCCAGCGCTGTTGCAACAGCCGACGCTGCAACTCAGTTTCACCCTTAAGCTGCAGGGCACACAGCAGCTGCAGGTGGTGCCGCTGGGTAAAAACAGCCGCTTTGACCTGAAAAGCAACTGGCCACACCCGGGCTTTACCGGCGGCTTCCTGCCGGAACGGCGGGAGGTGAGCGCCCAGGGCTTCAGCGCCAGCTGGCAAAGCAGCTGGTTTGCCAATAACCTCAACTCACGTTTTCACGATGACGCCAGAATACAGGCGCAACTGCTACCGGCCTTTAGCGCCACGGTGGTCAACCCGGTCGATCAGTATCAGCTGACGCAGCGGGCGGTAAAATACGCCATCCTGCTGATCGGCCTGACCTTTATGACCTTCTTCCTGTTTGAAACCCTGAGCGCGCTGCGCGTGCACCCGATGCAGTACCTGCTGGTCGGGCTGTCGCTGGTGATGTTCTTCCTGGTGCTGCTGGCATTGTCCGAACATATCGGCTTTAACCTCGCCTGGCTGGCCGCCAGCCTGACCTGTGCGGCCGTGAACGGCTTCTATCTGCAGGCGATTTTAGGTGGACGGCGCGCGCTACTGTTTACCGGCGGTCTGCTGCTGCTGGACGCGGTGCTGTGGCAACTGCTGCAGTCCGAAGACAGCGCGCTGCTGCTGGGCACCGGGGTGCTGATGGTGGCGCTGGCGACGGTGATGGGGCTGACGCGGAAAATTGACTGGTACGCTCTGCGCCAGCCCGTCGCTGAGCCGCCGGCTGCGGAGGACCAGGAGGAGGGCCGTTTTCGGCTGTGGAAATAACCGGGCTTAACCGATCTCAATCCTGCGCGGTGGTAAGCACCGCGCTTACCGCCCCGCAGAGCGACAGGCGACTACAGCAGTTCGGCCATTTCGGTCAGGATCTGCTCGCACCACTGGGCGATGCGTTCATCGGTGAGGTCGAACTGATTCACATCGTCCAGCGCCAGGCCCACGAACTGCTGACCGTCCGCGGTCAGCGGTTTTTTACTGGTAAATTCGTAGCCTTCGAGCGGCCAGCGGCCGACAAACTGTGCGCCGCACGGAGCCAGTACGTCATGCAGCATGCCCAGCGCATCGAGGAACCACTCGCTGTACTCGCCCTGATCGCCCATGCCGTACAGGGCAATCACCTTACCCTGAAGATTAAGGCCGGGCAGGTCGCTCCATACTGCTTCCCAGTCCTCCTGCAGTTCGCCGAAGTCCCAGGTCGGGATACCGAGGATCAGCAGGTCGTACTGCTCCATCAGCGCCGGCGAATCGTCTTTCAGATTGTGCAGGGTGACCAGATCTTCGCCGATAAAATCGCGAATTTTCTCAGCGGCCATCTCGGTGTAGCAGGTGCTGGAGCCGTAAAACAGACCAATGTTCATCTTAATCGAACTCATCTCTCCTTAAAGCATGGCGGCGATTGTACCAGATTTAGTCAGGAATAAGGCATAATGGGCGACATTCAGGCGGCGGCAGACGGCATCATTATGCTGATATTGCAGTGAAAAGCGGCGGTTCAGCGCGCACAAAACGCCACGCCTGGCGAGATAAACCGCAATATTCAGGAGCAAACCGGTGGAGGATAACGATCTTGTCGAGCAGTTCCTCGATGCCTTGTGGATCGAACGCAATCTGGCGGAGAACACCGTAGCTTCCTACCGACTCGACCTGCGCTCGCTAACCGGCTGGCTGGCGCATCAGCAGCTGTCGCTGCTCAGTGTGGATGCGGTCAGTCTGCAGGGCTTTCTCGCTGAACGGCTGGAGGGCGGCTACAAGGCTACCAGCTCAGCCCGTTTGCTGAGCGCGATGCGGCGGCTGTTTCAGTACCTGTACCGCGAGTCGCTGCGCGGCGACGATCCCAGCGCACTGCTGTCGTCGCCAAAGCTGCCTCAGCGCCTGCCGAAAGATCTGTCGGAAGCGCAGGTCGAGCGGCTGCTGCAGGCCCCGTGTCTGGAGCAGCCGATTGAACTGCGGGATAAGGCGATGCTGGAGCTGCTGTACGCCACCGGGCTGCGCGTCAGCGAACTGGTTGGGCTGACCCTCAGCGATATCAGCCTGCGTCAGGGTGTGGTACGGGTGATCGGTAAGGGCAATAAAGAGCGCCTGGTACCGATGGGCGAAGAGGCGGTGCACTGGATCGAGCAGTTTATTACCTATGGCCGCCCTATGTTGCTGAACGGCCAGCCGCTGGACGTGCTGTTTCCCAGCAACCGCGCGCAGCAGATGACCCGGCAAACTTTCTGGCATCGCATTAAACATTACGCCACACTGGCGGGTATCGACGGTGAAAAACTGTCGCCGCACGTGCTGCGCCACGCCTTCGCCACGCATCTGTTAAACCACGGGGCGGATTTACGCGTGGTACAGATGCTGCTGGGGCACAGTGATTTATCGACTACACAGATTTATACGCACGTGGCGACAGAACGCCTGCGGCAGCTGCATCAGCAGCATCACCCGCGTGCATAATTTCAGAGCACTACCGCCTGCACGGCAGGCCGGATAAGGATAGAAGATGAAAAAGCACCTGTTACTCTCCCTGCTGATTGCCTCAGTCAGCGGCTTTGCGCAGGCTGACGATGCCGCCATTCAGCAGTCGCTGAAAAAACTGGGCCTGGAGCAGACCGAAATTCAGCCCTCGCCGCTGGCCGGTTTTAAAACCGTGCTGTCGGAGAGCGGCGTGCTGTACGTTACCGACGACGGTAAGCACTTTATCCAGGGGCCACTGTACGACGTCAGCGGCGCGCAGCCGGTCAACGTCACCAATAAGCTGCTGGAAGGTAAGGTCGACGCGCTGGCAAAAGAGATGATCGTGTATAAAGCGCCGAAGGAGCAGCACGTGATTACGGTGTTTACCGATATCACCTGTGGCTACTGCCGCAAGCTGCACGAACAGATGCCTGACTACAACGCGCTGGGTATCACCGTGCGTTATCTGGCCTTCCCGCGGGAAGGGCTGAACGGGCAGGTGGCGAAAGAGATGAAGTCGATCTGGTGCAGCGCCGACCCGCGCAAGGCCTTTACCGCCGCGATGAAAGGCGAGAAGGTGGCCGCTGCCGACTGCAAAATTGACATTGCGCAGCACTACAAGCTGGGCGTGCTGTTCGGCATTCAGGGCACGCCGGCGATGCTGCTGGAAAACGGCATGATGGTGCCGGGTTATCAGGGGCCACAGGATCTGAAAAAACTGCTCGATAGCCAGAAAAACGGCGGCTGATTTTGCATAAACCTGAAACTACCCTTCGTCGCCGCCAGGCGACGGAACAGAGTGCTCTGCCTGACGAACTGCATCCGCTGTTGCGGCGGCTGTACGCCAACCGCGACGTGCGCGAGGCCGGCGAACTGGAGCGCGGCGCCAAAAATCTGCACCCGTTTCACAGCCTGAGCGGCATCGACCGCGCCGCCGCGATCCTGCAGCAGGCGCTGGCTGACCAGCGCTGCATTATGATCGTCGGCGACTTTGACGCGGACGGAGCCACCAGCACCGCGCTGACGGTGCTGGCGCTGCGCGGGATGGGCGGCAGCAACGTAAAATACCTGGTGCCAAACCGTTTCGACGACGGTTACGGCCTCAGCCCGGAGGTGGTGGAGCAGGCGGCGGCGCGCGGCGCGCAGCTGATCCTCACCGTGGATAACGGCATCTCTTCCCACGCCGGCGTGGCGCTGGCGCATGAAAAAGGCATTCAGGTGGTGGTGACCGATCACCACCTGCCGGGGGAAACCCTGCCCGATGCCGACGCCATCGTGAACCCCAACCTCAGCGACTGTCAGTTCCCGTCACGGGCGCTGGCCGGCGTTGGCGTGGCCTTTTATCTGATGCTGGCGCTGCGCGCGCGCCTGCGCGACAGCGGCGTCACCACGCTGCCGAACCTGGCCGAATGGCTGGATCTGGTGGCGCTGGGCACGGTGGCGGACGTGGTGCCGCTGGACGCCAACAACCGCATTCTGGTCTGGCAGGGGCTGAGCCGCATCCGCGCCGGCAAGTGCCGACCGGGTATTCGTGCGCTGCTGGAGATCGCCAACCGCGATGCCCGCAGCCTTGCGGCCAGCGACCTCGGCTTTGCCCTCGGGCCGCGGCTGAACGCGGCCGGCCGCCTTGACGATATGTCGGTCGGTGTGGCGCTGCTGCTGAGCGAGGATCTTGCCCAGGCGCGGATGCTGGCTAACGAACTGGATGCGCTGAACCAGACGCGGAAAGAGATTGAGCAGGGCATGCAGTCGGAGGCGCTGACGCTGTGCAACGGCCTTGAGGCCAGCAGCGAGGCGCTGCCGCTCGGCATTGCCATGTATCATCCCGACTGGCATCAGGGGGTGGTCGGTATCCTCGCCTCACGCCTGAAAGAGCGCTTCCACCGGCCGGTGATCGCCTTCGCCCCGGCGGGTGACGGCACGCTGAAAGGCTCCGGCCGCTCTATTCAGGGTTTCCATATGCGCGACGCACTGGAGCGGCTGGACACCCTTAACCCGGGGCTGATCGTCAAGTTTGGCGGCCACGCGATGGCCGCCGGGCTGTCGCTGGAGGAGGCCAACTTCACGGCGTTCCGCGATCGCTTTGCCGAACTGGTCGGGGACTGGCTGGATGAAGCCGCGCTGCAGGGCGTGGTGTGGAGCGACGGTGAACTGATGGCGCAGGAGCTGACGCTGCCCACCGCCGAACTGCTGCGCGAAGCCGGACCCTGGGGGCAGGCGTTCCCGGAGCCGACCTTTGACGGTAAGTTCAAACTGCTGCAGCAGCGGCTGGTCGGCGAGCGTCACCTGAAAATGATGCTGGAACCGCTCGGCGGCGGGCCGCTGCTTGACGGCATTGCCTTCAACATCGACACTGCGCTGTGGCCGGACCCGAGCGTCAAACAGGTGGAGCTGGCCTACAAGCTGGACGTTAACGAGTTTCGCGGCAATCGCAACCTGCAGCTGATCGTTGACCATCTCTGGGCGCTGTAAGCATCAGCGCTACAAACCGACCGTCGTTTCGGTTAAACTGCTTTGTTACATTCACGCCCTTTTCGATCACTACATAAGATCTCAAAATCATGTTTGAAATTAATCCGGTAAAAAACCGCATTCAGGATCTCACCGAGCGCAGCGACGTTCTTCGGGGGTATCTTTGACTACGATGCTAAGAAAGAACGCCTGCAGGAAGTAAACGCCGAGCTGGAACAGCCGGACGTCTGGAACGAACCTGAACGCGCCCAGGCGCTGGGTAAAGAGCGCTCCTCGCTGGAGGCCATCGTTGAAACCCTCGATCTGATGACCCAGGGGCTGGAAGACGTCAGCGGCCTGCTGGAGCTGGCGGTCGAAGCCGACGACGAAGAGACCTTTAACGAGGCGGTCGCGGAACTCGACGTACTGGACAAGAAGCTCGGCGAATTAGAATTCCGCCGCATGTTCTCCGGCGAATATGACAGCGCCGACTGCTATATGGATATTCAGGCCGGTTCCGGCGGCACCGAAGCCCAGGACTGGGCCAGCATGCTGCTGCGTATGTACCTGCGCTGGGCGGAAGCCAAAGGCTACAAAACCGAAATCATCGAAGAGTCTGACGGTGAAGTTGCCGGCACCAAATCGGCCACCATCAAGATCATCGGCGACTATGCGTTCGGCTGGTTACGTACTGAAACCGGCGTGCATCGCCTGGTACGTAAGAGCCCGTTCGACTCCGGCGGTCGTCGCCACACCTCGTTCAGTTCGGTGTTTATCTACCCGGAAGTGGACGACAACATCGATATCGACATCAACCCGGCCGACCTGCGCATTGACGTTTACCGCGCCTCCGGTGCCGGTGGTCAGCACGTCAACAAAACCGAGTCCGCGGTGCGTATTACCCACCTGCCGACCAACATTGTGGTGCAGTGCCAGAACGACCGCTCCCAGCATAAGAACAAAGATCAGGCCTTCAAGCAGCTGCGCGCCAAACTGTATGAGTATGAAATGCAGAAGAAAAATGCGGATAAACAGGCTGCGGAAGACAACAAGTCTGACATTGGCTGGGGCAGCCAGATCCGTTCTTACGTACTGGACGATTCGCGCATCAAAGATCTGCGCACCAGCGTAGAGACGCGCAACACGCAGGCGGTTCTGGACGGCGATCTGGATCGTTTTATCGAAGCAAGTTTGAAAGCAGGGCTATAAGGAACTCACATGTCTGAACAACAACCGCAGGCCGCTGATGCCGCACTTGAGCTGAACAACGAACTGAAAACGCGTCGCGAAAAGCTTAAGGCGCTACGTGAAACCGGCCTGCCGTTCCCGAACGACTTCCGCCGTGACCGCACCTCTGAGCAGCTGCACGCTGAATTTGGTGATAAAGAGAACGAAGAGCTGGAAGCGCTGGGTATTGAAGTCAGCGTGGCCGGCCGTATGATGACCCGCCGTATCATGGGTAAAGCCTCGTTCGTCACGCTGCAGGACGTCGGCGGCCGCATTCAGCTGTATGCGTCGCGCGATGACCTGGCCGAAGGCGTGTACAACGAGCAGTTCAAGAAGTGGGACCTTGGCGATATCGTCGGTGCCCGCGGCAAGCTGTTTAAAACAAAAACCGGTGAGCTGTCGATTCACTGCAGCGAACTGCGCCTGCTGACCAAAGCGCTGCGCCCGCTGCCGGACAAGTTCCACGGCCTGAACGATCAGGAAACCCGCTACCGCCAGCGTTACCTGGACCTGATTGCCAACGACACCTCGCGCAACACCTTTAAAGTGCGTTCGCAGATCATGGCCGGTATCCGCAGCTTTATGGTTGGCCGCGACTTTATGGAAGTGGAAACCCCGATGATGCAGGTGATCCCTGGCGGCGCGTCTGCGCGTCCGTTTATCACCCATCACAACGCGCTGGACATCGACATGTACCTGCGTATCGCCCCGGAGCTGTACCTGAAGCGTCTGGTGGTCGGCGGCTTCGATCGCGTATTCGAAATCAACCGTAACTTCCGTAACGAAGGTATTTCGCCGCGTCATAACCCTGAGTTCACCATGATGGAACTCTATATGGCGTATGCGGATTATAAAGATCTGATCGAGCTGACCGAAAGCCTGTTCCGCACCCTGGCGCAGGACGTGCTGGGCACCACCGTGGTGCCTTACGGCGAGGAGACCTTCGATTTCGGTAAGCCGTTTGAGAAGCTGACCATGCGTGAAGCGATCAAAAAGTACCGCCCGGAAACCGAGCTGAGCGATCTGGACGATTTCGATAAAGCGGTGGCGATTGCCCGGGCGATCGGCATCAAGGTTGAGAAGAGCTGGGGCCTCGGCCGCGTGGTCACCGAGATCTTCGAAGAGACCGCCGAAGCGCACCTGATCCAGCCGACCTTTATCACCGAGTACCCGGCGGAAGTGTCGCCGCTGGCGCGTCGCAACGATGACAACCCGGAAATCACCGACCGCTTCGAGTTCTTTATCGGCGGCCGTGAAATCGGCAATGGCTTCTCGGAGCTGAACGACGCGGAAGACCAGGCCGAGCGTTTCCTGCAGCAGGTTAACGCCAAAGACGCCGGTGATGACGAAGCGATGTTCTACGACGAAGACTACGTTACCGCGCTGGAGCACGGCCTGCCGCCAACGGCTGGCCTCGGCATCGGTATCGACCGTATGGTGATGCTGTTTACCAACAGCCACACCATCCGCGACGTGATCCTGTTCCCGGCTCTGCGCCCGAGCAGCAAGTAAGCGTTCGTCATACGGCCCGTTCGCGGGCCAGTCATGCCGGTCACCCAGGTGGCCGGCATTTTTTTTGCCGGTTCGCCACAGAACGTTCTGCGTTAGTGTTTACACCACTCAAAAAATCCTCAATATTCACTCTCTCCACCCCGCCATTCAATGAGAGGTCCCATGAACCGACCCGCTTTTATCCGTCACTGGCGTGAGCTGGAGGGCGAAGATAATGAACATTACCCGGACAGCGACGAGCTGATGTCAATTGGCGCGCCGCTGGGCAGGGCACTGGGGCTGACAAAGCTGGGCATCCATCATGAGCGGCTGCTGCCCGGCCGGCGTATGTCCTATCCGCACGCGGAAAGTGCGGAAGAGGAGTTTGCCTGGGTGCTGCAGGGCGAGCCGGCCGTGTGGATCAACGGCGAACTGTGGCCGCTGAAACCGGGCGACGCGGTGGCATTTCCGGCGGGCACCGGCATCTGCCATACCTTTATTAACAACGGCGACAGCGAAGCACATCTGCTGATCGTTGGCGAAGCGAGCAAGCCGGAAAACCGCATCTGGTATCCGAAGAATACGGCGTATCTCGCCACCCGTCCCGACCGCTGGGAAGATCCGCCACAGCAGTCGTTCGGCCCGCACGATGGGCTTCCTGACGCACACAATAAGGACAAACAATGAAAGTTCTGGGACTGATCGGTGGCATGAGCTGGGAATCCACCGTGCCTTACTACCGGGCGATTAACGAAGGGATTAAACAGCGGCTCGGTGGCCTGCACTCGGCGAAGCTGGTGCTGTGGAGCGTCGATTTTCATGAGATAGAGGCCTGTCAGGCGTGCGGTGACTGGGAGCGGGCCGGGGATACGCTGGCGGACGCGGCGCTGGCATTGAAGGCGGCGGGGGCAGAGGGCATCGTGCTTTGTACCAACACCATGCATAAGGTGGCGCAGCCGATTATTCAACGCAGCGGTCTGCCGTTTATCCATATTGCCGACGGCACGGCGGCGGCGATTAAGCAGGCCGGGCTGTCGCGGGTGGCGCTGCTCGGCACCCGTTACACCATGGAGCAGGATTTCTATCGTGGGCCGATGGCGGCTCAGCATGGTATTGAAACCCTGGTACCGGAGGCGGCAGATCGCGCGGAGATCAACCGCATCATCTTTAACGAGCTGTGCCAGGGGCAGTTAACCGCCGCGTCTAAGGCCTTTTATCAGCGGGTGATCCAGCAGCTGGCGGAGCAGGGCGCAGAAGGGGTGATCTTCGGCTGCACCGAGATCGGCCTGCTGCTCAGCGCCGACGACTGCCCGCTGCCCGTGTTTGATACTACTGCTATACACGCGCAGGCGGCGGTAGAGTTTATGCTGGGATGAGAGATCAGATGAACTGATCCCGAAGGGCCTGGGCTGTCTGCTGTAGTATGATGGCTGCCCTTGCGGCAGGCCGAAAAATGGTCAGCCTGGATTTTCTCCTCAGACGGTCTGGTTTCCTGCCTGAACTGTTAACTCCCCAACACTTTTCCCGCTGCCGTTTGCCTGGCCCCGGTCGGCCAGGCATGATGGCGCAAAAATCTGGCGGATAACGAAAATGATCAATGTTGCACTGGTGGACGACCACGTGGTGGTGCGTTCCGGTTTTGCTCAACTGCTGTCGCTGGAAAGCGATATGCAGGTGACCGGCCAGTTTGCCAGCGCCGAGCAGGCGTGGCCGCACCTGCTGCGGGAACCTTATGACGTTACGGTGCTGGATATTGCCATGCCCGATGAGAGCGGGCTGAACCTGCTCAGCCGCCTGCGGCAGCAGCGGCCCGGCTTTCGCGCCATCATCCTCAGCATTTATGACACCAGCGCCTTTGTGCAAAGCGCGATGGATAAAGGGGCCAGCGGCTATCTGACCAAGCGCTGCGGCCCGGAAGAGCTGGTGCAGGCGGTGCGATCGGTCAGCGTTGGCGGGCTCTATCTCTGTGCCGATGCGCTGCGGGCGCTGCGCCAGACCCGGCCGCTGCCGGCCGCGCTGAACGCGCTGACGCCAAGAGAACGTCAGGTATTTGACCTGCTGATCGTCGGCACCAGCGTCCGGGCGATCGCCGACCAGCTGGCGCTGAGCCACAAAACGGTGCACGTTCACCGCGCTAACGTGCTGGATAAACTGCACTGCGCCAGCACGGTGGATCTGGTGCATTTCGCCCTGCAGCACCAGCTGTTAGGGCAGCCCTGATGCCGCAGGCGCGCCAGGTGATGCTGCCGCTGATGCTGGCGCTGTTTTTTGCCCTCAGCTGGCTGGCACTGTGGACCATCAGCCTGTGGCTGAGCCAGGACAGCCAGCAGTCGGCGCTGCTGCTGCCGGGCGGCCTCTACCTGGCGCTGACCATCCTGCTGCCGAAACGCTACTGGCTGCCGCTGCTGGGCGTGGTGTCGCTGCTTCAGGGCTGGCTGCTGCTGGAACAGCTGCTGACCGGTTATGCGATCCTGCTGTCACCGCTGCTCAGCCTGCTGCCCGCCTGGCTCTGCCAGCGTTCCTGGCATCTGCACACCCTCTACTGGCAGCGCCTGCTGCTGCTGCTGGCCGCCGTGGCGCTGAACGCGCTGCTGCAGGGGGCGCTGGTCGGCTTCGGTCTGACCGCGCCGCTGGCCCAGACGCTGCTGGCCAGTTTTACCGGCGGCGTACTGCTCACGCCGTTTATCTATCTGATCTACGAATATCTGCGTCAGCAGCATCTCAGCGACATGTTAGCGCAGCGTCTGCCCGACCCGCCGCTGCGCACCTCGCTGCTGATCTGGTGTTCGGTGGTGTTCGCCATCGGCGTCTGCGTGCAGCTGTCGATCGCGCCACAGATGGAGCGCCTGCTGCTGATCGTGGTGTTTCTGCCCAACGTGGTGATGGCCTACCGCTTTGGCTGGCAGGGCGGGGTGCTGTCGGCGATGATCGGCAGCGTGCTGATCACCCTGACCCGCCAGGCCAGCGGTGCCTTTACCGACCTGCGCGAGCTGGAGCTGTTTCTCTCCACCCAGGCGCTGCTCGGCATCGGGCTGGGCATTGCCGTCAGCCGTCAGCAGCAGCTGGCACAGCATCTGCAGCGCTATCGCCAGCAGCTGGAGAAGGAGTTGCTGGCCCGCCGCGGGCTGATGGCGCAGCTGGTGGACACCGAAGAGCAGGTGCGCAAGGCGATCGCCCGTGAGCTGCACGATGAGATTGGTCAGAACATCACCGCCATCCAGATCCAGGCGATGCTGGTGGCGCGCGCCAGCGACACGCCGGCGGCAAAGCTGGCGGCCGGGCAGATTGGCGACCTGTCGCAGCGCATCCATCACACCACCCGCCAGCTGCTGCGGCAGATCCGCCCGCCGGTGCTGGACGAAATGTCGCTGGATCAGGCGCTGCAGCACCTGGCCGGCGAGTTCTCCTTTGCCGATCGCGGCATTGAATTTGAGCTCGACTACCGGCTGAGCGCGGCACCTAAGGACGAGCTGCTGACCTTTACCCTCTACCGCGTGGTGCAGGAGCTGCTGAACAACAGCAGCAAACACGCCGGTGCGCGACGGGTCAGCGTCAGCCTCAGCGAAGCCCCCGGCCAGCTGATGCTGACGGTCAGCGACGACGGCGTCGGCATACCCGCCGAGGTCAGCGGCGGCTTTGGCCTGCGCGGTATTGAGGAGCGGGTGCGGGCGTTAGGCGGCGACTGGCGGCTGTTGCCGCCGCCCGGTACGCAAATAATTGTTAACCTGCCCACAAATTCACGCGAAAACCCGGCATAACCAGGAATAAGTCTTAGTCGCTTCCTACTTAGTCTCATGCCCGATCCCACGGCTTTCCCTATAGTGCCCTTAACCACCCGGAGGTTGACATGGCTGCCGTCGCTCTGACGCCAGAACAGATTACCGAACGCTACCGCTACTGGCGGCCGCGGCTGCTGTTCGCGATGGTTATCGGCTACGCCGCGTTTTACCTCACCCGGCGCAGCATCAGCCACGTGATGCCGGTGCTGCAGCTGGAGCTGGGGCTGGATAAGGCGGATATCGGCCTGCTCGGCACGCTGTTTTACCTGGTGTACGGCGCGTCGAAGTTCTTCTCCGGCCTGCTCAGCGACCGCTGTTCCGCCCGCTGGTTTATGGGCTGCGGGCTGATCGCCACCGGGGTACTGAATATCGTCTTTACCCTGTGCCACTCGTGGAGTGCGCTGCTGGTGGTGTGGACGCTGAACGGCTTTTTCCAGGGCTGGGGCTGGCCACCCTGTGCGCGGCTGCTGACCAGCTGGTACTCCAGAAATGAGCGCGGCTTCTGGTGGGGTTGCTGGAATACCTCCATCAACCTCGGCGGGGCGCTGGTGCCGCTGCTGTCAGGCTGGCTGGCGGTAAGCCAGGGCTGGCAGGCGGCGCTGCTGCTGCCCGGCGCGGTCGGCATCGCCATCGGTATCTGGCTGTGCTGGCAGCTGCGCGATAAGCCGGCCACGCTGGGGCTGCCGCCGGTCGGCGAGTGGCGGCGCGATCCGCTGGAGCTGTGGCAGCTGCAGCACAGCCCGCCGTCGACGCTGCGGCACATTTTGCGCCGCGACATTCTGGCCAACCGCACTATCTGGCTGTTGAGCGTCTCCTACGTGCTGGTCTATCTGATCCGCATCGCGCTTAACGACTGGGGCACGCTGTGGCTGACCGAAACCCACGGCGTCAGCCTGCTGGCAGCCAACGCCACGCTGTCGCTGTTTGAACTGGGCGGGGTGATCGGCGCGCTGTTCGCCGGCTGGGGTTCTGACCTGCTGTTTCGCGGCCAGCGCGCGCCGGTGATTTTGCTGTTTGCCTGCGGGCTGTTTATCAGTATGGCCGCGCTGTGGCTGGCGCCGGTACACCACCCTGCGCTGCTGTCGGTGAGCTTTTTCAGCCTCGGATTTTTTGTCTTTGGTCCACAGATGCTGATTGGCCTGGCGGCGGCGGAGTACAGCCATAAAGACGCGCCGGGCACCGTCACCGGCTTTCTGGCGCTGTTTGCCTATCTCGGCGCGGCGCTGGCCGGCTGGCCGCTGGCGAAGCTGATGCAGGACTACGGCTGGCCCGGATTCTTTGCCTTACTGACCGCGGCGGCGGGCTGTATCGGCCTGCTGTTGATGCCGCTGCTGATTGCCGGGCTGAACCGGTTGAGATTTAAACAGGCTCCGTAATGACGGGGTCTGCCGACCCCCGAAAATAAGGATAACCTGATGAAACTGAACATGCTCTCTACCCTGATGGTGGCCGCGGTATCCCTCGGCACGCTGGCCGGCACCGCTCACGCGCAAGGCCGGCTGGTGATCTACTGCAGCGCCACCAACGCCATGTGTGAAACAGAAGCCAAAGCCTTCGGCGAAAAGTATGACGTGAAAACCAGCTTTATCCGCAACGGCTCCGGCAGCACGCTGGCCAAGGTCGACGCCGAGAAAAACAACCCGCAGGCCGACGTCTGGTACGGCGGCACGCTCGACCCGCAGTCGCAGGCGGGGGAGATGGGGCTGCTGCAGGCGTATAAATCACCGAACCTTGAGCAGATCATGCCGCAGTTCCGCGATCCGGCCAAACTGAAGGGCAACTTCTCCTCGGCGATCTACGTCGGCATTCTCGGCTTCGGCGTCAATACCCAGCGGCTGAAGGAGAAGAACCTGCCGGAGCCTAAGTGCTGGAAGGATCTGACCAACCCGGTCTATAAGGGTGAAATTCAGATTGCTGACCCGCAAAGCTCCGGCACCGCTTACACCGCACTGGCCACCTTTACCCAGCTATGGGGCGAGGATCAGGCCTTTGCCTACCTGAAACAGCTTAACGGCAACATCTCGCAGTACACTAAATCCGGCATCGCCCCGGCGCGTAACGCCGCCCGCGGTGAAACGGCGATCGGCATCGGCTTCCTGCACGACTACTCGCTGGAGAAAGAGAAGGGCGCACCGCTGACGCTGGTTTCACCCTGTGAAGGTTCCGGCTATGAAGTCGGCGGCGTCAGCATCCTGAAAAACGCCCGTAACGCTGAAAACGCGAAGCTGTTCGTTGACTGGGCGCTGTCGAAAGAGGCGCAGGAGCTGTCGTGGAAAAAAGGCCAGTCCTACCAGATCCTCACCAACACCACCGCCGAGTCATCGCCGAACTCGCTGAAGCTCGACGATCTCAAGCTGATTGACTACGACATGGATAAGTTCGGGGCGACCGAGACGCGTAAGCACCTGATCACCAAATGGGTTAACGACGTCAAAATGGGCCAGTAATCCGCCTGATGGCGCGCCTGCGGGCGCGCTCACCTGCTGTACCAACTTCCGGGGAATACTATGAGTAACACCATCGCGCTGCGCCAGACGCAGGGCAAAGATGCTGTTTTTATCTGGCTGGCGCTGCTGGTGGCGGGCTACCTGCTGCTGCCGGTCTTCAGCCTGAACTACGGGCTGATGGAGTCGACGGCGGACGAGATCCTCGCCGCCTACGGCTGGTCCGGCCTGAATATCAGCCTGCTGTGGCTGCTGCCACCGCTGCTGCTGCTGGTGCGGCCGCTGCGGGCCGGCAACGCGGCTGCGCGCCACCGCTTTGACGCGGGCTGGGCGGCGGGCTGCGCCCTGCTGATGGTGGCCAGCGCCGCGCTGACCGGTAGCGGCATGGGCTACGGCACTATTGTCATGCTTATCGGGCTGGGTGGGGTGATCACCGTGGCGCTGGCGCGGCTGGAGTGGCTGGGCGGCGACCGCTTTGTGCTGGCTTCGCTGATTGCCATCGTGGCGTTAATCGGCCTGTTTATCATCTGGCCGAGCCTGGCGATCTTCAAACCGATGGTCACCGACGACAACGGCGACTTTGCGCCGCTGCAGTTCATGGCCGTGCTCGGGCAAAAACATATCCTGCTGGTGGTGTGGAACTCGTTCCTGCTCAGCGCCGCGGTGGGGGTAGGCTGTACCTTCTTCGGCCTGATTCTGGCGATCTACACCACGCGCATCGCCAAACGTTCGGCGCTGCTGGGGCGGGTGTTCTCGATTCTGCCGATCGTCACGCCGCCGTTCGTGGTCGGGCTGGGCGTTACGCTGATGATGGGGCGATCCGGCTACGTTACCGAGCTGATGGTGACGTACTTCGGCCTGACCGACACCAACTGGCTGTACGGCTTCACCGGTATCTGGCTGGCCCAGGTGCTGGCGTTTACGCCGATGTCCTTTATGATCCTCGACGGCGCGATTAAAACGCTGCACCCGTCGCTGGAAGAGGCCTCCTATACGCTGCGCGCTACCCGTCTGCAGACCTTTCAACAGGTGTTTCTGCCGCTGCTGAAGCCGGCGCTGGCCAACTCGTTCCTGATCGTCATCGTGCAGTCGCTGGCCGACTTCAGTAACCCGCTGGTGCTCGGCGGCAACTTTGACGTGCTGGCCACCCAGATCTACTTCTATATCACCGGTGCACAGCTGGACTACACCTCCGCCAGTACGCTCGGGGTGATCCTGCTGCTGTTCTCGCTGCTGGTGTTCTGCGTGCAGTATCTGTGGATCGGTAAGCGCTCCTACGTCACCATCTCCGGCAAATCCTCACGCGGCGACGTACAGCCGCTGCCGCGCGCGCTGGTGTGGTCGGTGACGACCCTGCTGTGGGTGTGGATCGCCTTTAACGTCCTGCTGTACGGCAGCATCTTCTTCGGCAGCTTTACCGTCAACTGGGGGGTGGATTACACCCTGACGCTGGATAACTTCAGCAAGCTGTTCGGCCAGGGCTTCAGCGAGGGCGCATGGCCATCACTGCTCGACACGCTGCTGTTTGCCGGCGTTGCGGCACCGATTACCGCCCTGTTTGGCCTGTTGATCGCCTGGGTGGTGGTGCGCCAGCAGTTCCGCGGTAAGAAGGTGATCGAGTTCTCCACCATGCTGTGCTTTGCCGTACCGGGCACCGTGGCGGGTATCTCCTATATCCTCGCCTTTAACGGCGCGCCGGTGTACCTCACCGGTACCGCCGCGATCGTGATTATCTCGATGGTGATGCGCAACGTGCCGGTAGGCATTCGCGCCGGGATCGCCGGGCTGGGCCAGCTGGACAAGTCGCTGGACGAAGCCTCCCTCAGCCTGCGCGCCGGTTCGCTGCGCACCATGGTTTACATCGTGCTGCCGCTGCTGCGCCCGGCGATCCTCTCGGCGCTGATCTACAGCTTCGTGCGGGCTATCACCACCGTCAGCGCCATTATCTTCCTCGTCACGCCGGACACCCGCGTCGCCACCTCCTACATCCTCAACCGCGTTGAGGACGGTGAGTACGGTATGGCGATCGCCTACGGTTCGATTCTGATCGTGGTGATGCTGGCAATTATCTTTATTTTCGATGCGCTGGTCGGTGAAGCGCGCGTGGCCCGCTCGCGGGCGAAAAACAGTTAGAGAGTGCTTATGAACGCCAATATTGCAGCAACCCAGGCTAAAAAAGGTTTTGTTGAACTGCGCAACGTCGCCAAGCGATTTGGCAGCAATGCGGTGATTGAAGGCCTCAACCTGTCGATTCCGCAGGGGCAGATGGTGACGCTGCTCGGCCCGTCGGGCTGCGGAAAAACCACCGTCCTGCGCATGGTTGCCGGGCTGGAAAAGCCCAGCGACGGGCAGATCTTTATCGACGGTGAGGACGTTACCCACCGCTCGATTCAGCAGCGCGACATCTGCATGGTGTTTCAGTCCTATGCGCTGTTCCCGCATATGTCGCTGGGGGAGAACATCGGCTACGGGCTGAAGATGACCGGCCGGCCAAAGGCGGAAATCCGTGAGCGGGTAGAGGAAGCGCTGGAGCTGGTTGACCTGGCGGGCTTTGCCGACCGCTACGTTGACCAGATTTCCGGTGGCCAGCAGCAGCGCGTGGCGCTGGCCCGCGCGCTGATCCTCAAGCCGAAGGTGCTGCTGTTTGATGAGCCGCTGAGTAACCTGGACGCCAACCTGCGCCGCAGCATGCGCGAAAAGATCCGCGAGTTGCAGCAGCAGTTCAACATCACCTCGCTGTATGTCACACACGATCAGAGCGAGGCTTTTGCGGTCTCCGACAGCGTACTGGTAATGAACAAAGGGCAGATTATGCAGCTCGGCGAACCGCAGCAGCTCTATCGCTACCCGGCTTCGCGCTTTATGGCCAGCTTTATGGGCGATATCAATATCTTCCAGGCGCGGATCTTCCCCGCCAGCGTGGAGATTCAGGGCTATTCTGTCCCGCGTCCTGACGGCTTTGCCGCCGATCGTCAGCACTGTACGGTGGGCGTGCGTCCGGAGGCGATCACCCTCAGCACCCGGGGAGAGGCGAGCCAGCGTTGCAGCATCATTAAAGTGGCCTATATGGGGCCGCAGTACGAGGTGCTGGTGGAGTGGCAGGGGCAACAGCTGCTGCTGCAGGTCAATGCGACCGAGCTGCAGCCCGCGCCGGGCGACAGCTTCTTCCTGCAGATCCATCCGTTTGGCATGTTCGTGCTGCAGGAAGAGTAGGGCGGGCGAGTCCGCAAGTCTGATGGCGGTTCAGCCGAGCAGCGCCGCCGTCAGCCACTGGTTAAAACGGGCGTAAGGGATATACAGCGACACGTCACGATACAGCAGCTTGCCGGTTTTAATATCGTCAAGCCGCCGGCTGTAGCCGACAATCACCCCGGCGACGGTATTGTCCGAGGCGTTATACACCGCGCCGCCGGACATCCCCTGTACCACGCCGGCACTGCTGGCGACCGCCACGCAGCTGCGCTTGTTCCAGTTGTTATCCAGACCGGTGTTAATCAGATTGACGCCGCTGGAAGCCATCGGCAGGGCGTTGATAAAGCTGTAACCGTACATATTCACCCGATCGCCCAGCTTGCCGTTGCGAAAGCGCGGCTGCTGTTTAAGCTCATCATTTTTATGGTAGACCACCGCCAGGTCGCACTCGGGATGCCAGGCTTTCACCCGGTAGAGCGAATATTTTGCCACATGGGCCGCGGTCAGGCTGTATTCCGCGGTCAGCGGAATGGTGGTGCCGAGCGTTCCCGCACCGAGGATGGTAGGAATGCCGGTAAAGGTCATATCGACCCGTTTGGACGTTTCATCACTGTAGTGATAGCTGCCGACTGAGCAGCCGCTCAGGCAGACCGCTAACAGGCATACTGCAGATCGCATAGGTAACCCCGGTGGTTTAAACGTGTTTTCCGCCAGATTCCTTTCCCCCTCTCTGCAGTGATTGAGGCTTTTTTTATTGCAGAGGGCTAATGTATTTTTTCGTCATCAAGCCTAACGATGCCCACAGGGATCGCAATCCTCCTGGTCCTGGAGTGAGTTTTTTCGGATGATCCCTAACGGTAAGTGGTTAATTCACCTTACGTAATCAGGGGTTAAAGGCGTCTGCCGTGGTGCTGAAGGCTGGCCGGGCAGGCCGGGCCAGCGTTGTCGTCCGGACACAATGGGTTATCGGACGTGCTTAAGATCTCATTAGTGCCGGGTGCGACATTTTTATTGCGGCGCGCCAGAATGCCCGTTAATCCGTCGTCAGGGGGCGGAGATTAGCGGGCATCACGCGGGGTTGGATTAGCTGTTAATGGCGTTGGTCAGCCACTGTTCAAAGCCGGCGTAAGGAATGTACAGCGATACGTCGCTGTACAGCTTCTCACCGGTTTTCTTATCGTTGATGCGGCCGCTGTAGCCGACGATCACCCCGGCAATCGAATCATCGCTGGCGTTGTAGACCGGGCCACCGGACATGCCTTTCACCACGCCGGCGTTGCTGGCCACCGCCACGCAGCCGCGTTTGTTATAGCTGTTATCGATGCCGGTATTAATCAGGTTAACGCCGCTGGAGGCCACCGGCATGGCGCTGATAAAGCTGTAGCCGTAATAGTTAACGCGGTCACCGATGTTGCTGTTACGGAACACCGGCGACTGCTTCAGGTCGCTGTTGTCATGGTAAATCACCGCCAGATCGCACTGGGGGTGCCAGGCCTTCACGCGGTGGAGTGAGAACTTCGCCACGTGCGCGGCGGTCAGGCTGTACTCCGGCGTCAGCGGAATGGTCGAGCCGAGCGAACCGGCACCGAGGATAGTGGGAATGCCGGTAAAGGTCATATCGACGCGCTTAAGGGACTCTTTGCTGTAGTGGTAGTCACCCACCGAGCATCCGCTGAGGACGAGGGCTGACAGTGCGATTAAAATTTTCATTACGTTTCCTTCGGGTAAGTGAATAACTTTCCGTCGGATACGGCGGTGCCTGATGTCGTCAGTGGCTTACCCTTCGCAGAAAGTTGCTGGTGTTTCTGCGGCGCATGGTGGTGTTTTTTTCATCGCCCAACAACCTGACTCACCTTAAATTAAGGGGATTAAGGCCTTTAAGGGTGAGAGGATTCCTAATTGTTAAGCATCAGGGATGCTGATGTTAATGACAGAGGTGGCAGAGGCCGATTGTTGCAAAAATGGCAATACACCCTTGCCTTGAGTGGACTGTCAGGGCGGGGGGCGCTGTGCTTTAATGTCCGTCTGTGATCTGGTTCTCAGTTATCACCGATTCATCGTTTTCTGATCGGGCTCCCTCTTCGTTGCCGGGAGCGGGTCATCTCTTTGTCCAGGAGTCTCTGTTATGCCTGTTTCATTACTGGCGCTGGCGCTTAGCGCTTTTGCCATCGGCACCACCGAATTTGTCATCATGGGTCTGTTGCCGGAAGTGGCGAAGGATCTGCAGGTGTCGATCCCATCCGCCGGCTGGCTGATCAGCGGCTATGCGCTGGGCGTGGCGATTGGCGCGCCGATCATGGCGCTGCTGACGGCAAAACTGCCGCGTAAACGCACGCTGATCCTGCTGATGGCAATTTTCATCGTCGGCAATATTCTCTGTGCGCTGGCCTATACCTATAACCTGCTGATGCTGGCCCGCATCGTCACCGCGCTGTGCCACGGAGCCTTCTTCGGCATTGGCGCAGTGGTGGCCGCCAGCCTGGTGGCGCCGGGCAAACAGGCGTCCGCCGTGGCGCTGATGTTTACCGGCTTAACGCTGGCTAACGTGCTTGGCGTGCCGCTCGGCACCTGGTTTGGTCAGCTGTTCGGCTGGCGTGCCACCTTCTGGGGCGTCTCGGTGATTGGCGTACTGGCGTTTATTGGCCTGATGGTCAGCCTGCCGACCAACCGCGATGAAAAGCCGGTGCACCTTGCCAGCGAAGTCAGCGCGCTGAACAACGGCAGGCTGTGGCTGTCGCTGCTGATGACCGTGTTCTTTGCCGCCGCGATGTTTGCGCTGTTCAGCTATATTGCGCCGCTGTTGCTGGAAGTGACCGGCATCAGCGATCGCGGCGTCAGCTGGACGCTGTTCCTGATCGGTGCCGGCCTGACGGTCGGCAATACGCTGGGCGGTAAACTGGCCGACTGGCGTGTGTCGTTCAGCCTGATCCTCAGCTTCTCACTGATTGCGGTGTTCTCGCTGCTGTTCAGCTGGACCAGCCACTCGCTGTGGCTGGCGGAGATAACCCTGTTCCTGTGGGCGATGGCGACCTTTGCCATGGTGCCGGCGCTGCAGATTAACGTGGTGCGCCACGGTAAGGACGCGCCGAACCTGGTATCCACGCTGAACATTTCGGCGTTTAACGTCGGCAATGCGCTGGGTGCCTGGGTCGGCGGGGCGGTGATCGGCGGCGGCTACGGCCTGACGGCGGTACCGGTTTCTGCCGCCGTGCTGGCGGTGGTCGGGCTGCTGATCTGCCTGTATACCTTCCGCAACACCCGCGGCGAACCGCAGGCGGTTAACGCTTAACCGAGCTGCCGGTCAAGGCGCTGGCCGAACAGGCCAGCCTGCTGCTGCAGATGCTGGCTGAAGGCCTCGACCAGCGCCGAGGCCGGACGGTGACGAGGGCGGATCAGGCTGACGGTAAAGGGTACGTCAACGCTGAAACGCCGCATTATCACCCCGCTGTCGGCGTAGTCGAGCGCCGTCAGCGGGTTGACGATCGAAATTCCCACTCCCGCCCTGACCATCGCACACACCGACGCGGCGCTGTGCGTCTCCATCACCATCCGCCGCTGTACCCCCTGTTCGTGAAACAGCCCGTCCAGCAGCTGGCGGTAGCTGTCGGTGCGCGACAGGCTGATGTAGTTCTGCCCGGCAAAATCCTGCGGCGTCAGGCAGTCGCGCTGCGTCAGCGGATGCCCTGCGGGCAGCACGCACACCTCATTACGCGTAAACAGCTCGCTGCGCCCGGTGCCGGCCGGGGTGTGGGTGGTTTCGGTCAGCCCGAGATCGTAGCGCTGGGCCGACAGCCACTCCTCCAGCAGCGGCGACTCCTGCGGAATAATGTTCATGCTCACCTCGGGGTAACGCTGCATAAACGGCTGGCACAGCAGCGGCAGCAGCGACTGGGAGAACACCGGCAGACAGGCCACCGACAGCTCGCCCTGGCGGAACTGCCGCAGCCCCTCGGCGGCGCTGATAATCCGATCCAGCCCGTACCACGAACGCTGCACCTCCTCAAACAGCCGCAGCCCCTGCACGGTCGGCTGCAGGCGGCCGCGTACCCGCTCGAACAGCTGCAGGCCAGTCAGCTTTTCAAACCGCGCCAGCTCGCGGCTGACGGTCGGCTGCGACGTATGCAGCAGCGTAGCGGCCTCGGTGAGGTTGCCGGTGGTGACCACCGCGTGGAAAATTTCGATATGCCGTAGCGACACGCCAGCCATGGGCTGTACTCCTTAAAACACCCTTAGCCATATCATGAATGAATAGACTTCATTAAAACAGATATTTTTATCCCGCCTGCGCCTGTGGCGTAATAGCGTTATCAACCTATGGAGACGCCTTATGCCACGCCCGCTTACCGATACCACCACCGCCCTGAACCATACCAACCTGCTGGCCCTGGCGCGCCAGTATCCCGGCCCGGTCTGGGCCTACGATGCGGAGATTATCCGTGAGCGCATCGGCCAGCTGCAGCAGTTTGACGTGGTACGCTTCGCGCAGAAAGCCTGCTCGAACATCCATATTCTGCGCCTGATGCGTGAGGCGGGGGTGAAGGTCGACTCGGTGTCGCTGGGCGAGATCGAGCGTGCGCTGGCGGCGGGTTATCAGCCGGGCGGCGACGAGATCGTCTTTACCGCCGATCTGCTTGATGAGCCAACGCTGGCGCGGGTGGCGGAGCTGAAGGTGCCGGTCAACGCCGGTTCGGTCGACATGCTGCACCAGCTGGGCGCGGTCTCAGCCGGGCACCCGGTGTGGCTGCGTGTCAACCCTGGCTTTGGCCACGGCCACAGCCAGAAAACCAATACCGGCGGGGAGAACAGCAAGCACGGTATCTGGCACGGCGACATGGCGCTGGCGCTGGAGGCGATTCAGCGCTACCAGCTTAAACTGGTGGGCATTCATATGCATATCGGTTCCGGCGTCGACTACGGCCACCTGGAGCAGGTGTGCGACGCGATGGTCAACCTGGTGGTGAATTTTGGCCAGGACCTGGAGGCGATCTCCGCCGGCGGTGGCCTGTCGATTCCTTACCAGCCGGGCGGTGAAACCATCGATACCCGCCACTATTTTGGCCTGTGGGACAGCGCGCGTCAGCGCGTGGCGCAGCACCTTGGTCACCCGGTTAAGCTGGAGATCGAGCCAGGCCGTTTCCTGGTGGCAGAATCCGGAGTGCTGCTAAGCCAGGTGCGCGCGGTGAAGCAGATGGGCAGCCGTCACTTTGTACTGGTGGATGCGGGCTTTAACGAGCTGATGCGTCCCTCCATGTACGGCAGCTATCACCATATTTCCGCCATCGCCGGTGACGGGCGTGAGCTGGATGAACAGGCCTGCGTTGAGAGCGTGGTGGCCGGGCCGCTGTGCGAATCCGGTGATGTGTTCACCCAGCAGGAGGGCGGCAGGGTGGAGAGCCGCGCGCTGCCTGCTGTGCAGGTTGGTGACTACCTGGTGTTCCACGACACCGGCGCTTACGGTGCCTCGATGTCCTCTAACTACAACAGCCGTCCGCTGATCCCGGAAGTGCTGTTTGAAAACGGCCAGCCGCGCCAGATCCGCCGTGCGCAGACGGTGGCCGAACTGCTGGCGCTGGAGCTGTAAAAGACCGGGGAGTGCGACGTTGTCTGCGGCACAAACGTGCAGCTGACGCACTTCACGCCATCACGGCAAAAAGCCGGTCCTTCCGGACCGGCTTTTTGCCGTCTGACGGAAACGTCTGGCTGGCGTATCAGGGCCCCTCTTCAGACCCTGGTGAAACCCCCGGCCGGCGGCTCAGGCGGGCGGTGCGCTGACCGAGTGACGGCGAACCAGCGTCGGGCTGAACAGGTTGGTGACCTCCGGCAGAGCCTGGCCGCTGGCTAAGGCCAGCGCCAGCGCGGCGGCCTGCTGTGCCATGGTGACGATCGGGTAACGCACGGTGGTCAGGCGCGGGCGAACGTAGCGCGAGACCAGCACATCATCAAAGCCGATCAGCGACATCTGCTCCGGCACCTGCACGCCGTTATCACTCAGTACCGCCAGCGCGCCGGCGGCCATTGAGTCGTTGTAGCAGGTGACGGCGGTAAAGTTTTTACCCTGACCGAGCAGTTCGGTCATCGCCAGCTCACCGCCGACCTCATCCGGTTCTCCCCAGGCGACCAGCCGGTCGTTGACCGCGATCCCGTGCTCTTTCAGGGCGTCGTAGTAACCCTGCAGACGATCGGTGGCATCGGAGATTGAGTGGGTCGAGCAGATAAAGGCAATATTTTCATGACCCTGCTGAATCAGATGGCGGGTCGCCAGCCAGGAACCGTAACGGTCATCCAGCGCGATACAGCGTGGCTCAAACCCCGGCACTATCCGGTTCAGCAGCACCATACCCGGGATCTGTTTCATCAGCGGGATCAGCTCGCTGTCCGGCACCTTTTTCGCATGAACCACCAGCGCCGCGCAGCGGTGGCGGATCAGCTGCTCAATCGCCTGGCGCTCTTTCTGCTCGTCATGATAACCGTTACCAATCAACAGAAAATTGCCGGTCTGCCAGGCAATCTCGTCCACCGATTTAACCATCGCGCCAAAAAACGGATCGGATACGTCGCCGACCACCAGCCCGATGGTCTCCGTCGACTGCTGGGCCAGCGCGCGCGCGTTGGCGTTGGGGTGATAATGAAGCGACTCCATCGCCTCTGTTACGGCCAGGCGTGAACTTTCGCTCGCCTTGGGCGAGTGATTGATCACCCTTGATACGGTCGCGACCGATACGCCCGCGAGCCTGGCAACATCCTTTATGGTAGCCATAGGGTTTACTGCCTTACTGGGTAAGCGTTTACACAGGCTTCAGTGTTGCGGAAAGCGCCAGCGACTGCAAGCGGTCAGAATGCTGCGGCTATCGCAAAGCCGATGATTTCTCAGGTAGCAACGCCGTCCCGCCGCCACTCGCCCGCCGTTCAGGAAACATGCTATTCTCCCTTTCCAGAAATCATCACGCAGCCGGATCCCGTCAATGACCGTTAAAAAATTCCCGCATCTTGCCCACTGGGGCGCGTTTACCGCCGTAACAGAGCAGGGCAGGCTGCTGCGCTGCGAGCCGTTTTTCGCCGATCGGGATCCGTCGCCGATGCTGAAAAGCATTCCGGAACTGGTCTATTCCGACAAACGCATCCGTCAGCCGATGGTGCGCCGGTCATGGCTCAGGGCGCGTGAGAACAGCGATCGTTCGCTGCGCGGGCGGGAAGATTTTGTCGCGGTAGACTGGGAAACCGCGCTGGACCTGGTGGCCGATGAAAACCGCCGGGTGCGCGATCGCTACGGCGCGAGCGGTATTTTTGACGGCTCTTACGGCTGGTCATCGGCGGGAAGGGTGCACCACGCGCGAACCCTGGTACGGCGCTTCTACAACCAGGGCGGCGGCGCCATCGACCAGCAGGGCAACTACAGCTGGGGCGCCGCGCAGTTCTTCCTGCCTTACGTCATCGGCACCTTTGCGCCGCTCACCGGCCGGGTCACCGACTGGCCGAGCGTGGTGCAGCACTGCGATATTTTTATCGCCTTTGGCGGGCTGGCGCTGAAAAACGGCCAGGTGGCCTCCGGCGGTGCGGCGGAGCACAGCCTGAAGCCGGCGCTGCTGCAGCTGGCCGCCAAAGGCACACCGGTGGTTAATATCAGCCCGATGCGCGACGACTGTCCGGAGTTTGTTAACGCCGAGTGGATCCCGATCCGGCCTAACACCGACGTGGCGCTGATGCTGGCGCTGGGCTTTGAGATTGAACGGCGGGGAGCGGTGGACAGCGGCTTCCTGCAGTCGCACTGCGTCGGCTGGCCGCAGCTGCGCGCCTATCTGCTGGGTGAAAGCGATGGCCAGCCGAAAACGCCGCAGTGGGCCAGTGAGATCACCGGCATTCCTGCTGCCCGCATCAGCCTGCTGGCGCAGCAGCTGTGCGGCCAGCGCAGCTTTATCACCTGCTCCTATTCGGTTCAGCGCGCCCATCGCGGCGAACAGCCGTACTGGATGATGATCGCGCTCTCCTCGATGCTCGGTCAGCCCGGCCTGCCCGGCGGCGGGTTCTCGTTTGGTCACGGCTCGATGAACAGCGTCGGCAATCCGCGTACTGAAGGGCCTTCACCGCTGATGTCAACCGGGGTGAACCCGATCGCCAGCCAGGCGATCCCGGTGGCGCGCATTGCCGATATGCTGCTGCATCCGGGCACGCCCTACACCTTCCAGGGCGAAACGCACACCTATCCGGAGATCCACCTGGTGCACTGGGCGGGCGGCAACCCGTTCCACCATCATCAGCAGCTCAACCGTCTGGTAGAGGGCTGGCAGCGGCCGGACACGGTGATCGTGCAGGATATCGTCTGGACGCCGGCGGCACAGATGGCGGATATCGTGCTGCCGGTGACGACGACGCTGGAACGTAACGATATTGGCGGCTCGTCAAAGGACCGCTTTGTGCTGGCGATGCATCAGGCGATTAAGCCGCAGCATCAGGCGCGTCACGACTTTGATATTTTCGCCGATCTGGCCGAGCGCCTCGGCTACCGGGAGACCTTCACCGAAAACCGCAGCGAAATGGGGTGGATCCAACACCTCTACCAGCAGTGCGCGCTGGCGCACCGCGGCAAGGGCATCGACTTCCCGGACTTTGACACCTTCTGGCAGCAGGGGCACGTGGAGATCCCGCCGTCGGAGAAAGACTGGGTGTTTATGCAGGAGTTCCGCCATGATCCGGTGGCCCATCCGATCAAGACCGCCAGCGGCAGGATTGAGCTCTACAGTGACACCATCGCCGGCTATCAGCTGGAGGATTTTGCGCCGCACCCGCAGTGGCAGCCGCCGCGTGAATGGCTGGGGGCCGACGCCAGCCAGCGCTTCCCGCTGCATATGATTTCGATCCAGCCTGCCGATCGCCTGCACAGCCAGATGGACGCTACGCCGTCGGTGCAGGCCAATAAAACCGCCGGACGTGAAACGCTGTGGATGCATCCGCTGGATGCTGCCGCCCGCGGAATTGTTGACGGTGAGGTGATTGAGGTCAGTAACGATCGCGGACGTATGCAGGCCGGCGTTCGCATCACCGACGGCGTCAGCCAGAGCGTGGTGCTGATTGCCACCGGCGCCTGGTTCGATCCCGGCTTTGGTAAAGCGTGGCAGCCCTATGACCGTGCCGGTAATCCGAACGTATTAACGCTGGATATCGGTACTTCATCGCTGACGCAGGGGCCGAACGCGATGAGCTGTCTGGTCGAAATTAAAAAGGCGGAAGGCGGTCTGTAACCCACACCAGGTGTCCTGCGGATGGCCGGATGGGGGAAATGTGCCCGAATCAGGCCGCCAGCAGGGCGGTTTTGGCAAACCAGGCCATGATGCCAAGGATGGCCGGCGCGAGCAGCGTCCAGGTGATGCGGCTATTCAGGGCGTCAAAGCGATCGTTGGTGCGGATCTCTGCGTCGGCGAAGGCTTTGCCCACCTCGGTTCTGAACAGATCGAAGGTGCCTTTGAACTCATGCAGCTCGGTTTTTACCTGCTTCATATCGGTTTTAAGCGCCAGAACATCCACTTTTAACTCCAGAACATCCACTTTCAGAACGCGCACATCCTCTTTAAGCTCCTTCACGTCTTGTTTTAAATGATGAACATCAGTTTTCAGTACCTGAACATCCAGTTTTACCTCATGTAGCTCACTCCGGGTGGCAAAATGTTCAGAGCGGGTCATCATGACCGCCTGATCGATTTTAATCACCCCGATGTCATGCTGCATCTGCCCAAACTGTTCGGCAAAATTAGCCATATGCTGCTCCCTGCTACGGGCCTGCGGCCCCAATCGTTGATGTTGAAAAGAAGCGACAGTTTTTTCTTTAACCGCACCCATTGCCTGACATCCCTTTTTTGGGTGGTGGCGGGCCGCCGCTTTGCTTCTTCAGCCCGCTCTCTATTGAGTCATAAATCCCCTGTTCACACAATGAACAGGTCGATATTTGCCCACTTTTCCGCCGATGAAAACCACGTTTAATCAAATCCGGAAGCCGCTACGAAGAATTTTGTCAGGTGTGAGGAAGGGTGAGCAAAAGATTGCGAAAAGCCCTACAAATCACATAGCTGGTTACACTTTGCGGTTAACTGTTGCGATTCGCGTATAGCGCCGGAATGCGGCAGATTGCTACAGTTCAAGTCCCAGAGGTATTGATGGGTGAACATCAAAAGTATTATCGCTTTTTTTCACCAACCTGCGCAGATGCGCAGGTTTTTTTTGCCCGCCATAAACACGATCTGAAACACTGTTCCCCTGTCATCCTTCACGCGATTTTTGTATAAATGCCAGAAACTTATCAGGCATCTGCAATGGAACAAACATGCCCCCGCTAAAAAAAATGCCGACGCGTTCACAGCCCGCTCCCACCTTTAACCCGGTTCGTTTTCGCTGGGTTTGCTGTGGGGTGATGGCCTGCCTGGTCTTCCTGCTGGCGCGGGTGGCCGATCTGCAGTTAATCAATCATCCCATGCTGGAAAAGCAGGCCGATGAACGTTCGCTGCGCACGGTGACGCTGCCGACCAACCGGGGAACCTTGCTGGATCGCAACGGCGAAGCGCTGGCGCTGAGCGTGCCTTCACGCGATATTATTGCCGATCCGCAGCGGGTGCTGGAGGCGCATCCGGATTTCACCAACGCCAAATGGCAGTATCTGGCGAATGCGCTGGAGCAGCGGCCGGAGCAGCTGGCGGCTCAGATCAACGCTAACCCACAGCGGCGCTTCCTTTATCTGGGGCGCAAGATTGAACTGGGCATCGCCAAAGATATTGCCAAACTGCATCTGGCCGGTATCAGCACCCGCTATGACGACAGCCGTTTTTACCCGATGAGCGAGGCCACCGCGCCGCTGCTGGGGATCGTCGGGGCGGATAACAGCGGCCTGACCGGGCTGGAAAAAGGCTTTGATAAGCTACTGCAGGGGACGCCAGGCGTGGAGAAGTATCGTCAGGATGCCAGTGGCAACATCATCGCCATGATCGACTACGAGCCACCGCGCCAGCCGCCAACGGTGCAGCTGAGTATTGATAAGTTCGACCAGTTTACGATGTACAGCAAGCTGCGCGATGGGGTACTGCTGAACAAGGCGGATTCCGGTGCGGCGGTGCTGATCAAGATCGACACCGGCGAAATCCTCGGTATGGCCTCCTATCCCTCCTTCAACCCGAACAACTTCGCCGACGTTGCGCCGAACCAGATGCGCAACGCGGCGATTAACGACAGCTATGAACCCGGTTCCACGGTAAAACCGCTGGTGGTTATGGAGGGGCTGGCGCGCAAGCTGGTGCGGCCGGACTCGGTGCTGGACACCACGCCTTACCGGGTTAACGGCCATCTGATCCGCGACGTTGGTCACTGGCCGCGGCTGACCATGACCGGCATTCTGCAAAAATCCAGCGACATCGGCGTGTCGCATATCGCGCTGGCGATGCCGGCGCAGGTGCTGGTGGACACCTATCAGTCGTTTGGCCTGGGCAAACCTACCGGACTGGGGCTGACCGGTGAAAGCGTCGGCTACTTCCCGGCGCATCGCCAGCGCTGGGCGGATATCGAGCGTGCCACCTTCTCCTTTGGTTACGGCCTGCGGGTCACGCCGCTGCAGATCGCCCGCGAGTACGCCACGCTGGGTTCATTTGGCATTTATCGTCCGCTGTCGATTACCAAAGTCAGCCCGCCGGTGCTCGGCCAGCGGGTGGCCGACGAGCAGACGGTGCGTGAAGTGGTGCATATGATGGAGAGTGATGCCCTGCCCGGCGGCAGCGGCGTGCGCGCCGCCGTTCCCGGCTACCGGCTGGCGATCAAGACCGGCACTGCCGAAAAAATGGGTGACAGCGGCAAATACGACGGGGGGTACATTAACTATACCGCCGGCGTGGCCCCGGCCAGTAATCCGCAGGTGGCGCTGGTGATTATGATTAACCACCCAACCGCGGGCGATCACTTTGGCGGATCGGTGGCGTCACCGGTGTTTGGTAACATCATCGGGCCGGTACTGAAACATATGAATATTCCACCGGATGCCATCTACACCCACGGCTAAGCCGGTTACCCCCTGGCCGCTGCCTCGCCGTGATTTATGCGGCGCCGCAGCGGCCACCCCGCATCTCTTTCAGCCGGTAAACACCGTCACAATTGCGATCGATACGCTTACCTTCTCCTTTCAGCAGCAATAACGTGTTCAGGTTACGCTGGTCATCCGTCGGAGCTCAGCCTGTTCGGCACGTACCGCCGCTATTTTGTAGCCTTTCGACACTATCTTTAGCAGAAACTTAACACCTTCGAATTACAGGTTCTCTATAATGACGTCCCTAAATGAGAATGATCACTCACATTATTAATCAAATCACATCTAAAAGAGAATTCACCATGCGCTTAAGGATCTCTGCCGCGAGTCTGGCTCTGCTGCTGGCCGCCTGCGACCAGACGGCAGCCCCGGTTGCCAGCAATAAGCCCGTTGATGTCGGGGTGGTCACGCTGTCCGCTGAAACGGTCACCCTGTTAAGCCAGTTACCCGGCCGTACCACCGCGGTCAGAACCGCAGAGGTCCGTCCGCAGGTCAGCGGCATTATTCTGAAGCGTCTGTTTAAAGAGGGCAGTGAGGTCAAAGCGGGCGATCCGCTCTATCTGATCGATCCGGCAACGTATCAGGCGGCGTACGATAAAGCGCAGGCCACGCTGAGTAATGCGCAGACGCTGGCCAACCGCTACAAGCCGCTCGCCGCCGCGCATGCGGTCAGCCAGCAAACCTACGAGGATGCGGCGGCCAGTGCCAAAGAGGCGAAGGCCGATCTGGAAAGCGCCCGCGTTAACCTCAGCTACACCCACGTCTATGCGCCGATTACCGGGCATATCGGTCGCTCGCTCTCCACCGAGGGGGCGCTGGTGACCAGCGGCCAGAGCAGTTACCTCACCACCATCCAGCAGCTGGACCCGATCTACGTTGACGTCAGCGAATCCTCGCAGGCGTTGCTGCGCCAGCGGCGCGCGCTGGCCGACGGCAAGTTGCAGGCGGTGGGTAACAACGCCGCGGCGGTAAAACTGACGCTGGAAGATGGTTCCGCCTACGACGAACCGGGGCAGCTGGAATTTTCGGAAGTCACCGTCGATGAAAGTACCGGCAGCGTGACCATGCGCGCGCGCTTTCCTAACCCGAAACGTCTGCTGCTGCCCGGCATGTTTGTGCACGCCAGCTTCCCGCAGGGGATAGCGGAGCAGGGGATCCTCGCCCCGCAGGAGGCGATCATGCACGACAACAAAGGGCGGCCCTATGTCTACGTGGTGCAGGCTGATAACCGCATCGCGCAGCAGACGATAACCACCGGTGAGATGCAGCACGGTAAATGGCTGGTGGAGAGCGGGCTGAAGGCCGGTGACCGGGTGGTGGTGGATGGCCTGCAAAACCTGCACGTCGGCAGCCAGGTAAACCCCAGCGAGCATCAGATCAAAGCCACGCCGCAGGCCAACTTAACCACCGCCGATCCCTCCGCGCAGTAAGGAAATCTGATGTCTGAATTCTTCATAGAGCGCCCGATTTTTGCCTGGGTAATCGCAATAGTGGTGATGCTGGTGGGGGCGCTGGCGATCCTGCAGCTGCCGGTTAATCAGTATCCGAACATTGCGCCACCGGCCATTTCGATCGCGGTCACCTATCCGGGCGCCAGCGCGGAAACCACCCAGAATACCGTGGTGCAGGTGATTGAGCAGCAGCTGAACGGCATTGATAATCTGCGCTATATCGAATCACAAAGCGCCAGCGACGGCAGCGCCACCATTATCGTCACCTTTAATCAGGGCACCGATCCCGATATCGCCCAGGTGCAGGTGCAGAACAAGGTGTCGCTGGCCGAGTCGCAGCTGCCGACGGAAGTCACCCAGCAGGGGATTAACGTCCGCAAGTACCAGGCTAACTTTATGCTGGTGGTCAGCCTGGTGTCGACCGACGGCAGGATGAGTAACGGTGACCTGGCCGACCTGCTGGTCTCCAGACTGGAAGATCCGATTGCGCGCACGCCCGGCGTGGGTGACTTCTTCGTACTGGGCTCTGAATACGGCATGCGCATCTGGCTGGACCCGGCGAAGCTGTACAAGTATCAGCTGATCCCCAGTGACGTCACCACCGCCATCACCCAGCAAAACGTGCAGGTCTCCAGCGGTAAACTGGCCGGGCTGCCGACCATTGAGGGGGCGAAGTTCAGCGCCACCATCGTCGGGAAAAGCCGTTTCCAGAAGATATCGCAGTTTGAAAATATCCTGCTGAAGGTCAATACCGACGGTTCCCAGGTGCGGCTGCGCGACGTGGCCAGCGTGGATCTCGGCCCACAGGATTACAGCATCTCGGCGACCCAGAACGGTAAGCCTTCAGCGGGTATGGCGCTGCGTCTGGCCAGCGGCGGTAACGTGCTGGATGCGGTGAACGCGGTGAAAGCCACGGTGGAAGGACTGAAAGACACGCTGCCTGCCGGGGTGAAAGTAGAGTTCCCTTATGACACCTCGCCGGTGGTCAGCGCCTCGATTGAGGAGGTGGTGAAAACCCTGTTTGAGGCGATTGCGCTGGTGTTCCTGGTGATGCTGGTATTCCTGCAGAACCTGCGCGCCACGCTGATCACCACCATGGTGGTGCCGGTGGTGCTGCTGGGCACCTTCGGCATCCTGTCCGCCTGCGGTTACACCATCAACACCCTGACCATGTTCGGCATGGTGCTGGCCATCGGCCTGCTGGTGGATGATGCCATCGTGGTGGTGGAGAACGTCGAGCGCGTGATGCACGACGAACATCTTGATCCGAAGGCCGCCACCATCAAGTCGATGGCGCAGATCCAGGGCGCGCTGTTTGGTATCGCGCTGGTGCTGTCGGCGGTGCTGCTGCCGATGGCCTTCTTCAGCGGCTCCACCGGGGTTATCTATCGCCAGTTCTCAATCACCATCGTGTCGGCGATGGTGCTGTCGGTGCTGATGGCGCTGACCTTTACCCCGGCGCTGTGCGCCACGCTGCTTAAACCCAGCGCGGCCGAGCAGAAAACCACCGGGCTGGCGGGCTGGTTCAACCGCAGGTTTGACGCCGGCACGCTGCACTATACCCGCGGCGTGGGCACGGTGATCTCACGCCGTGGCCTGTTCCTCGTCATCTACCTGGCGATCGTCCTCGCTACCGGCTACCTGTTCACGCGGGTGCCCACCTCGTTCCTGCCGGATGAGGATCAGGGGGTGATGATGATGCAGGTCACGCTGCCAACCAACGCCTCCACCGAGCGTACCCAGCAGGTGCTGGATGAGATCCAGCAGTGGCTGGCGAAGAACGAACCGGCGGTAACCTCCGTATTTGAACCTAACGGATTCAGCTTTTCCGGGCGCGGCCAGAACAGCGCGATGGCCTTTGTGCTGCTCAAACCCTGGGCGGAGCGCAACAGTGACCAGTCGGTGCAGAAGATTGCCGCGCGCACCATGGCCCACTTCGCCAGCATGAAGGATGCCAGAGTGTTTGCGCTGGTGCCGCCGGCGGTGATGGAGCTGGGTAACGCCACCGGCTTCGACTTCTTCCTGCAGGACACCCGCAACCAGGGGCATGCGGCGCTGATGGCGGCGCGTAATCAGTTCCTCAGCATGGCGGCACAGGATAAACGGCTGTTCGCCACCCGTCCTAACGGCATGGAGGATGAGCCGCAGTACCACCTGATTATCGATGATGAACGGGCGCGGGCGCTGGGCATCAGCCTGGAGGATATCGACAACGAACTCTCCACCGCCTGGGGTTCCAGCTACGTGAACCAGTTTATCTACCACGGCCGCGTCAAGAAGGTCTATGTGCAGGGTAACGCCGGTTCACGCGTCACGCCGGAAGACCTCAGCAAATGGTACTTCCGTAACACCAGCGGCACCATGGTACCGTTCTCCGCCTTTGGCAGCGGTGAATGGCAGTACGGCTCGCCGCGCTATGAACGCTTTAACGGCGTCTCGGCGGTGGAGATTATGGGGTCCCCGGCCAGCGGTTACAGCAGCGGCGACGCGGTGAAAGCGGTGCAGGAGATTGCCGCCAGACTGCCGGCGGGCTTTAAGGTGCAGTGGCACGGCCTCTCCTGGGAGGAGCAGTCGTCCGGCTCACAGACTACGGCGCTGTATACCCTGTCGATTCTGATGGTGTTTCTGTGCCTGGCCGCGCTGTATGAGAGCTGGTCGATTCCCTTCTCGGTGCTGCTGGTGGTGCCGCTTGGGGTGCTCGGCACCCTTCTCGCCGTGCTGCTGCGCGGGCTGGAAAACGACGTGTTCTTCCAGGTGGGGCTGCTGACCACCGTCGGGCTCGCGGCGAAGAACGCCATTCTGATCGTCGAGTTTGCCAAAGACCTGCATGAAAAAGAGGGACGCGGACTGGTTGAAGCGGCGCTGGAGGCGGCGAAGCTGCGCATCCGGCCCATTATCATGACCTCGATGGCCTTCGTGCTCGGGGTGCTGCCGCTGACCATCTCCCACGGCGCCGGGGCCGGCAGCCAGCACTCGATCGGGACCGCCGTGGTCGGCGGCATGATCACCGCGACCTTCCTCGCCATCTTCTTTGTGCCGATGTTTTACGTGGTAGTGGCGCAGCGTTTTGCCGGAAAAAAGAAAATCAAAACAGAGGTCCAACAGAATGACGCATAAGGCTTTTTCTCTCGGAGTGCTGCCGCTGGCGCTGCTGCTGGCGCTGAGCGGCTGCACCATGCAGCCGGATTACCAGCGCCCGGCGCTGCCGGTAGCAGGCCAGTATGACCGGTACGGCGCCGGCGGCGAGGGCAACGGTGCCGATATCCGCTGGCAGACCTTCTTCACCGATCCGGTGATGAATAAGCTGATTGCCAGCGCGCTGGCAAATAATCGTGACCTGCGGGTGGCGGCGCTGAACGTTGAAGTGGCGCGTTCCCAGGTACAGATTGACCGTGCGGCACTGCTGCCGTCGGTTAACCTCAGCGCGGGCGGCACTGGCACCCATCTGCCGGGCGGGCTGTACAGCACCCAGTCCAGCGGCCCGGTCACCTACCATCAGTATGACGCCAGCCTGGGCGTTACCTCGTGGGAGCTGGACTTCTTTGGCCGTCTGCGCAGCCTGCGCGACCGGACGCTGGAGCAGTACCTGGCCACCGCCGCCAGCGAGCGCGCCACGCAGATCGGCCTGATTGCCGAAGTGGCCTCGGCGTACCTGTCGCTCTGTTCAGACAACCAGCTGCTGGCGCTGGCCGGCAGCACGCTGAACAGCCAGCAGGATTCGTACAACCTGACCCAGCGCAGCTATAACGGCGGCGTGGCCAGCGAGCAGGATCTGCTGCAGGCCGAAACCTCGGTGCGCACCGCGCAGGCCGACGTGGCCAGCTACACCCGTCAGGTGCGTCAGGACGTGAACGCGCTGGCGCTGCTGGTGGGCAGTGACCTGCCGGCTAATCTGCTGGCCGACGCGCGGCTGGATAACGCGTGGCGCTTCCCGGCCACCCCGGCCGGGCTGCCGTCCGATCTGCTGACCCGCAGGCCGGATATTATCGCGGCAGAACATACGCTTAAGGCGGCCAACGCCAGCATCGGCGCGGCGCGCGCGGCCTTCTTCCCGAGCATCAGCCTGACCGCCAGCGGCGGCTCCAGCTCCGGCAGCCTCGGGCACCTGCTCTCCGGCGGCAGCGGCGCCTGGTCGTTTGCCCCGGGCATCAATCTGCCGATATTCGACGGCGGCGTAAACGCGGCAAATCTGGATATTGCGAAGCTGCAGAAGCGCATTGAGATTGCCGACTATGAGAAGGCGATTCAGAGCGCTTTTAAGGACGTCAGCGATGCGCTGGCCGGGCAGGATACCTACCGTGACGAGCTGCAGGCGCGGCAGCTGGACGAAAAAGCCAGCCAGCGAAACTATGACCTGGCGACGCTGCGCTACCGCGAAGGGGTGGACAACTACCTTAACGTGCTGGTGGCCCAGCGCACGCTCTACGGCGCGCAGCAGGCGAGAATTACCACGCAGCTGGGGCAGCTGAATCAGCAGATCACGCTGTATAAGGCGCTGGGGGGCGGCTGGAAATCCTGACCGGGCGGGATGGATCCTGTACTTCTTACGCAACCCTTACGCTCTGCGCATAGAATTTAAACAACGCGCTGTTCGATAATAGGAATGACTATCAACAACCGCTGATGCAGTCGGGCACTGACGCTTCCTTCCCGGTCGGTTCCTGCACAGCGGCTGCTGAGCCCGGGCCTGACCGCGATGGATTATCGCCCGACTCTTTTATCGCGTCTGCATTTCAGGCGCGTTTTATCTGAACGCTGTCCTTAACTCAAGAGCCTCATGACCCTGAACTCCACCTCCCGGCCGCACTCCCGGCGTAAAATCGCTGTCATTCTCCTTCTGCTGCTGTCGATCGCGTGCCTGGTGTGGCGTTTCTGGCCGTCGGCACCTTCCGGACACGGCGGCCCCGGCGGGATGCGTGGCCCGGGCGGCCCCGGCGGTCACGGCGGTCCGCCCGGCATGATGATGGCCGGGGCGGCCACCCCGGTGCACGCTGACAGGGTGACGCTGGCCGACGTGCCGGTGTACCTCAACGCGTTAGGAACGGTGGTGCCGAACGCCACGGTGACGGTGACCAGCCGCGTCGACGGGCAGCTGACCCAGGTGCTGTTTAAAGAGGGGCAGAAGGTGAGCGCCGGGCAGCTGCTGGCGCAGATCGACCCGCGCAGCTACCAGGCCACGCTGGCACAGTATCAGGGCTCGCTGGCGCAGAACCAGGCGCTGCTGAAAAGCGCGCAGCTGACGCTGACGCGTTATCAGAAGCTGTTTGCTCAGGATTCACTGGCGCGCCAGGACCTGGACAGCCAGGTGGCGACCGTCGGTCAGTACAGCGGCGCGGTAAAAACCGACGAGGCGCAGATTGCGGCGGCAAAACTGGATATTGAGTATGCGCGCATCACCGCGCCGGTCAGCGGCCGCGTTGGCCTGCGGCTGGTGGACGCCGGCAATATGGTGCACAGCTCTGACACCACCGGTATCGTCACCATCACCCAGACCCAGCCGGCGGCGGTGACCTTCAGCGTGCCGCAGAGTAATATCCCGACCCTGATCAGGGCGCTGCACAACGATCGCAGCCTGGCCGCCACCGCCTTTGACCAGCAGGGCAACACCGAGCTGGCGCAGGGGCAGGTGCAGTTTATCAGCAACCAGATCGACACCAGCACCGGCAGCATTGCGCTGAAGGCGCTGTTTGCCAATCAGGACGAAGCGCTCTATCCGAATCAGTTCGTCAATCTGCGTCTGCAGACCGCCACCCTGAAGCAGGCCACGGTAATACCGGCCCAGGCGCTGCAGCTGAGCAGCGACGGCAGCTTTGTCTGGGTGATCGGCCAGGACAGCACCGTTACCCGCCGCGCGGTGAAAACCGGCCCGGCCTTTGGCAGCGATAAGCAGGCGATCCTCGACGGCGTCAGGGACGGGGAGCAGGTGGTGACCGAAGGCATCGACCGCCTGAGCAGCGGCAGCAGGGTTGAACGGGTGACGTCGGAGCAGCAGACGGCTGACCAGAGCAGCACCGCGCCATGAATCCGTCACGCCTCTTTATCAACCGGCCGGTAGCCACCATCCTGCTGATGGCCGGCATCCTGATTTCCGGTATTTTTGCTTACCGGCTGCTCTCCACCTCGGCGCTGCCGCAGGTGGATTACCCGACCATTCAGGTCACCACCCTCTATCCTGGGGCCAGCCCGGACGTGATGGCCTCCTCGGTCACCGCGCCGCTGGAGCGCCAGCTCGGTCAGATGTCCGGCTTAAGCCAGATGAGCTCCAGCAGCTCCGGCGGCTCGTCGGTAATAAGCCTCAGGTTCTCGCTGGACCTGTCGCTGGACGTGGCTGAGCAGGAAGTGCAGGCGGCGATCAACGCCGCCGACAGCCTGCTGCCGACCGACCTGCCCAGCCCGCCGACCTATAAAAAGGTCAACCCGGCGGACAGCGCGGTGATCGCCCTCGCCGCCACCTCAGACACGCTGCCGCTGACCCGCGTGCAGGACCTGGTTAACACCCGCATCGCGCTGAAGCTGGCGCAGATCGCCGGGGTGGGTATGGTCACGCTGGCCGGCGGCCATCAGCCGGCGATCCGCATACGCGTCGACCCGAAGGCGCTGGCGGCCTACGGCCTCACGCTGGCCGACGTCAACACGCTGGTCAGCAACGGCAACGTCAACGGCTCGAAGGGCGGCTTTGACGGCACGTACCATTCGGTGACCATCGACGCCAACGACCAGCTGCGCACCGCCGACGAGTACGGCAGCCTGATCCTGACGTATAAAAACGGCGCTGCGCTGCGCCTGCGCGATATCGCGCAGATTGAGCAGGCGGCGGAAAACGTTTATCAGTCTGCGTGGGCCAACAACAGCCCGGCGATTATCATCAGCGTACAGCGCCAGCCGGGTGCCAACGTGATTTCGGTGGTCGACAGCATCAGGGCACAGCTGCCGACGCTGCAGGCCGCGCTGCCGGACGGCGTGAAGGTCAGCATTCTCTCCGACCGCACCCAGACCATCCGCGCCTCAATCCGCGACGTGCAGTTCGAGCTGATGCTGTCGATTGCGCTGGTGGTGATGGTCACCTTCCTGTTCCTGCGCAACGTTGCCGCCACGCTGATCCCGAGCATTGCGGTACCGCTGTCGCTGGTCGGCACCTTTGGCGTGATGTACCTGGCCGGCTTCAGCCTGAACAACCTGTCGCTGATGGCGCTGACCATCGCCACCGGCTTTGTGATCGACGATGCCATCGTGGTGGTGGAGAACATCTCAAGGCGGCTGGAGGAGGGCGAAACCCCAATGCAGGCGGCGCTGAAGGGCTCGCAGCAGATCGGCTTTACCATTATCTCGCTGACCTTCTCGCTGATCGCGGTGCTGATCCCGCTGCTGTTTATGGGCGACGTGGTCGGGCGGCTGTTCCGCGAATTCGCCATCACCCTCGCGGTAGCGATCCTGGTATCGATGTTTATCTCGCTGACCCTGACGCCGATGCTCTGCGCATACCTGTTGCAGCATATCCCGCCGGAGCGGCAGTCGCGTTTCTCACGCAAGGGCGGCGAGCTGTTCGATAAGCTGATCGCCGGCTATGACCGCCTGCTGACCCTGGTGCTTAACCACCAGCGGCTGACGCTGTGCGTCGCGCTGGCCACGCTGGTGCTGACCGGATTGCTCTGGCTGGCGGTGCCGAAAGGCTTCTTCCCGGCGCAGGATACCGGGCTGATCCAGGGGGTAACGATTGCCTCGCAGGACGTCTCCTTCGGTGAGATGTCGAAAAGACAGCAGCAGCTGGCGGCGATCGTGCGGAACAATCCGGCGGTGGCGAGCGTCTCCAGCACCGTTGGCATCGACGGCAGCAACACCAGCCTGAACAGCGGCCGTCTGCAGATTAACCTCAAGCCGCTGGATGAACGCGATAAGCGGGCCGATGCGGTGATCGCCGAACTGCAGCAGGCCACCGCGCAGGTGCCGGGCATTCAGCTTTACCTGCAGTCGGCGCAGGATCTGACGGTTAACGACCAGGTCACGCCGGACCGCTACCAGTTCAGCCTTGATGATGCCGACAGTGAAAACCTGGTCAGCTGGTCACCGACGCTGGTGGCGGCGCTGCGCGCGCGGCCGGAGTTCAGTTCGGTGGTCAGCAACCTGCAGGAGCAGGGGCAGGTGGCCTACGTTGAGCTGAACCGTGACGCGGCGGCGCGCTACGGCATCACCGCCTCGGACGTGGATACCGCGCTGTATAACGCCTTTGGCCAGCGGCTGATCTCGACCATCTTTACCCAGTCGAATCAGTATCGCGTGGTGCTGGAGGTGGCACCGCAGTTCCAGCAGTCACCGGCGTCGTTTGACGATATCTGGCTGGCGACCTCGGGCAGCAGCAGTGCGTCTGGCAGCACCAGCACCACGAGCACGAGCAGCGGTTCAGGCTCATCAGGCAGCAGCAGCTCCTCTTCCTCCGGCACCAGCGGTATGGTGAAGCTGACCGCGATTGCCACCGTCCACCTGCGTACCGGTTCGCTGGTGCATACGCGCATTAACCAGTTCCCGGCGGTGACGGTGTCGTTTAACCTCAGCGACGGCACCTCGCTGGAGCAGGCGCAGCAGGCCATCAGCGAGGTGAGCCGCCAACTGGCGCAGCCGTCGTCGATCGTTCTGCGCTATCAGGGGGAGGCGTCAGCGTTCCGGAGCGCCACCGGCAACACGCTGTGGCTGATCCTCGCCGCGCTGCTGACCATGTACGTGGTGCTTGGCATTCTGTATGAGAGCTTTATCCACCCGGTGACCATTCTCTCCACGCTGCCCTCGGCGGCGGTCGGCGCGCTGCTGACCCTGCTGCTGGCCGGTACCGGGTTCAGCCTGATCGCGCTGATCGGCGTGATCCTGCTGATCGGCATTGTGAAAAAGAACGCCATTATGATGATCGACTTTGCGCTGGAGGCGGAAAACAGGCAGGGGCTGAGCGCGCGTGAGGCGATCCACCAGGCCTGCCTGCTGCGCTTCCGGCCGATCCTGATGACCACCCTGGCGGCGCTGCTCGGCGCGCTGCCGCTGATGCTGGCCTCCGGCTCCGGTGCCGAACTGCGCCAGCCGCTGGGGCTGGTGATTGTAGGCGGCCTGATCGTCAGCCAGGTGCTGACGCTGTTCTCCACGCCGGTTATCTATCTGTGGTTCGACGGCCTGGCGCAGCGCGGCAAACGCTGGATGCGGGCGGCGGCGGCCCGGGGGCGTGAATGAACCTGACCCGGCTGTTTATCTTCCGCCCGGTGGCCACGCTGCTGCTGACCCTGGCGCTGCTGCTGCTGGGCGCGCTTGGCTACCGGCTGCTGCCGGTGGCACCGCTGCCGCAGGTGGACTTCCCGACCATTATGGTCAGCGCCAGCCTGCCGGGTGCCAGCCCGGAAACCATGGCCGCCACGGTGGCGACGCCGCTGGAGCGCGCGCTGGGCGAGATCGCCGGCATTACCGAAATGACCTCGCAGAGTTCGCAGGGCTCCAGCGATATCATCCTGCAGTTTGCGCTGGACCGCGACATTAACGGCGCGGCGCGCGACGTGCAGGCGGCGATCAACGCCGCCCGCAGCCTGCTGCCGGGCAGCATGCCGTCGCTGCCCACTTACCGAAAAGCTAACCCCTCCGACGCGCCGATCGTGATGATGGCGCTCTCCTCCTCCACCCGTTCCGGCGCCGAACTGTACGATCTCGCCAACAGCAAAATTCAGCAGAAAATTGCCCAGGTGGCCGGCGTCGGTGAAGTGTCGCTGCGCGGCAGTTCGCTGCCGGCGGTACGCATTGACCTGCAGCCGCAGCAGCTGAGTCACTACGGCATCTCGCTGGAGTCGGTGCGGACGGCGGTCGCCAGCAGCACCAGCAACCTGCCGAAGGGCGTGCTGCAGGGCGATACGCAGTCGTGGATGGTGGACGGCAACGGCCAGCAGGAGCAGGCAAAAAACTACCGCGATCTGGTGGTCAGCTACCAGAACGGCCGCGCGGTGCGCCTCAGCGACGTGGCGACGGTGTATGACGCGGTGGAGGATAAATACAACGTCGGCTTCTACAACGGTGCGCCGTCGGTCACTATCGGCGTCACCCGCCAGGCGGGGGCCAATATGCTGCAGACCATCGACGATATTAAGGCGCAGCTGCCGCTGATTAAGCAGGATCTGCCCGCCGACGTCAGCCTGACGCTGGTGGTGGACCGTTCGCCCAACGTGCGCGACTCGCTGTACGACACCGAAGAGACGCTGCTGATCGCCATGCTGCTGGTGATCGGCGTGGTGTTTGTGTTTCTGCGCGACCTGCGGGCGATGGCGATACCGGCGCTGGCGCTGCCGGTATCGTTAATCGGCACCTGCGCGGTGATGTACCTGCTCGACTACAGCCTCGATAACCTGTCGCTGATGGCGCTGATTATCGCCACCGGCTTTGTGGTCGACGACGCCATCGTGGTGCTGGAAAACATCACCCGCTATATCGAACAGGGGCTCAGCCCGGTGCGGGCGGCGATTAAGGGGGCGCAGGAGGTGAGTTTTACTGTGCTGGCGATGACCCTGTCGCTGATCGCGGTGTTTATCCCGATCCTGCTGATGGGCAGCATCGTTGGCCGCCTGTTCCGCGAATTTGCCGTCACGCTCAGCGTGTCGCTGGTGATTTCGATGGGGGTGTCGCTGAGCCTGACGCCGATGCTCTGCTCAAGGCTGCTGAAGCGCAAGCCGGCGGTCACAAAGCGCCCGCACCCGCTGTACCAGTGGATTGAAAATGGCCTTAACCGCCTGCTGGAAAGCTACAGCGTCGGGCTGGCGTGGGTGATGCGCCACCAGCGCCTGACCCTGTTCAGCCTGCTGCTGACCATCGTACTCAACGTGTTCCTCTACGGCGTGGTGCAGAAGGGCTTCTTCCCCAGCCAGGATACCGGCCTGCTGATGGGCATGCTGCGCGCCGATCAGAACGTCTCCTTCCAGGCGATGGAGCCGAAGATGAAGCATTTTGCCGCGCTGATCCAGCAGGATCCGGCGGTGGACGGCGTGATGTCGTCGATCGGCGGCGGTGCCTTTGGCTCGCGTAATACCGCGATGTTCTTCGTCCATCTGAAGGATTTTAAGCAGCGCGATGACGCCAGTACCGTGGCCAACCGCCTGAGCGGCAAAACGCAGCATATCCCCGGCGTGCAGCTGTTCCTGATGGCGGCACAGGATCTGCATATCGGCGGCCGCAGCGCCAACGCCTCATACCAGTACAGCCTGCAGGCCGACGACCTCAACACGCTGCGCACCTGGACGCCGAAGGTGAAAGCGGCGCTGGAGCAGATCCCGCAGCTGACCAGCGTTGACTCCGACTCGGAAACCGGCGGTCAGGAGGTGATGATCACCATCGACCGCGATCGCGCCACCCGGCTGGGCGTCAACGTCAGTATGCTGGATACGCTGCTGAATAACGCCTTCAGCCAGCGGCAGATCGCCACGCTGTATAAAACGCTGAATCAGTACCACGTGGTGATGTCGCTGAACGACCTCTGGACCCGTGACCCTGCCGCGCTACAGCAGCTGTTCGTGCTCAACGACAGCGGCGATCGCATCCCGCTTTCCGCTTTCGCCAGCTTCAGCGGCGGCAACGCGCCGCTGTCGGTGAACCATCAGGGGCAGTCGGCCACCAGCACCATCGCCTTCAACCTGCAGGACGGTGCGTCACTGGAAGAAGCGCAGGCGGCGATCAACACCGCGATGGCGAAAATTGGCCTGCCGGACAGCATCCAGGCCGGTTTTGCCGGCACCGCGCAGGCGTTTGTCGGGCTGACCAGCACCATGCCGTGGCTGATCCTCGCTGCGCTGCTGGCGGTGTATATCGTGCTGGGGATGCTGTATGAAAGCTACATTCATCCGCTGACCATTCTGTCGACGCTGCCGTCGGCCGGGGTCGGGGCGCTGCTGCTGCTGCTGCTGACCGACACCCAGCTGACGGTGATTGCGCTGATCGGCATCCTGCTGCTGATCGGCATCGTCAAGAAAAACGCCATTATGATGATCGACTTTGCGCTGGCCGCCGAACGCAATCAGGGCATGACGCCGCAGCAGGCGATCGTTCAGGCCTGCCTGATGCGCTTCCGGCCGATTATGATGACCACGCTGGCCGCCTTCTTCGGCGCGCTGCCGCTGGCGCTGGGCAGCGGCGGCGATGCCGACCTGCGCAGCCCGCTGGGGCTGGCGATTGCCGGCGGCCTGGCACTGAGCCAGCTGCTGACCCTGTTTACCACCCCGGTGGTCTACCTTTATCTCGACCGTGCCAGCCGCGCCACGCAACGCCAGTGGCAGCGCCTGCGCCACCCCAGGAACGCCTGATGAAACTGAATAAACTTACCCCCGTAGTGCTGGCACTGCTGATCGGCGGCTGCGCCGTCGGGCCGGACTACCAGCGGCCGTCGGCACCGGGTGCGCTGCGCTATAAAGAAGCGCGCGGCTGGCAGCAGGCCACGCCGCAGGACGCGCAGCAGAAGGGCGACTGGTGGGCGGTGTATCGTGACCCGACGCTGGATGCGCTGCTGCGTCAGGTGCAGATCTCCAACCAGAACGTGGCGCAGTATGAGGCGAAGTACCGCCAGGCGCTGGCGCTGGCCTCTGGCTCCAGTCGCGATCTGCTGCCGACGGTCAGCGCTACCGCCAGCTCAACCCGCAGCGGCACGGCGGCCAGCAGCAGCGGGGCGACCAGCGGCGGGCGGGTCAGCAACAGCCACTCGGCGCAGCTCTCGGCCTCCTGGGAGCTGGATATCTGGGGCAAACTGCGCCGCACGCTGGAAGAGAACCAGGCCAGCGCAGAGGCCAGCGCCGCCGGACTGGGCAATATCACCCTCAGCGCCCAGTCAACGCTGGCGCAGGACTACTTCCAGCTGCGTATTCTCGACCAGCGCATTGCCCTGTATCAGCAGAGCATTGCCGCCTATCAGCGCTATCTGACGGTAATTAATAACAAATACCGGGCGGGCAGCGAGTCGCGGGCCACCCTGGCGCAGGCGCAAACCACCCTGGCCAGCGCCCGCGCCTCGGCGCTGGATCTCAGCTGGCAGCGCGCCCAGCTGGAGCACGCCATCGCGGTGCTGACCGGCAAAACCCCGGCGGAATTCAGCCTGGCGGCGGCACCGCTGAACGCCACTTTGCCGGCGATCCCGGCCGCGCTGCCGTCCGCACTGCTGCAGCGCAGGCCGGATATCGCCCAGGCGGAACGCACGGTGGCCGCCGCCAACGCCGCAGTGGGCGTGGCGATCGCCGGTTACTACCCGGATCTGACCCTCAGCGCCAGCGGCGGCTACAGCGGCTCCTCGTTCAGCAACCTGTTCTCGCTGCCGAACCGCATCTGGTCGTTAGGGCCGTCGCTGAGCGGCACGCTGCTCGACTTTGGTGCCACTTCGGCGAAGGTCGATCAGGCGCGCGCCGCCTATGACGCCGACGTTGCCAGCTACCGTCAGACGGTGCTGAGCGGCTTTCAGGAGGTGGAGGATTACCTGGTGGAGCTGCACACCCTGCAGGATGAGCTGCAGGCGCAGCAGGAGGCGGCCGCGTCGGCGCAGGAGTCAGCGCGCGTAACCTTTAACCAGTACCAGGCGGGAATGATCGACTATCTCGATGTGGCGACGACCGAAAACAGCAGCCTCAGCCAGCAGCAGAGCCTGCTGCAGCTGCAGAGCACGCAGTGGGTGACCAGCGTACAGCTGATCGCGGCGCTGGGGGGCGGCTGGCGGTAAATTAATTCTCTGTTACAGATTGAGTTGTGTCTTTATATCCTGCATGGTTACAGCAACTTGTGACCTGCTCAGGAGCTGGCATGTTATTTACTCTGTTCCGCACGCTGTTTCGCGTGCTGTTTCGCACCCGGCTGGCCGGCGATCTCTCCGGCCTGTATAAGAGCAAGGTGCTGATTACCCCTAACCATATGTCGTTTATCGACGGCATTTTGCTGGCGCTGTTTCTGCCGGTGAAGCCGGTGTTTGCCGTCTACTCATCGATCAGCGAACAGTGGTATATGCGCTGGGTCGGCAAGTTTATTGACGTGGTGCCGCTGGATCCGACGCGGCCGATGTCGCTGAAGCAGCTGGTACGGCTGGTTAATGAAGGCCGCCCGGTGGTGATCTTCCCGGAAGGGCGCATCACCGTCACCGGGTCGCTGATGAAGATCTACGACGGTGCCGGTTTCGTTGCCGCCAAATCGCAGGCCGCCGTGGTACCGCTGCGCATTGAAGGCGCGGAGTTCACCCCGTTTGGCCGGCTGGCCGGGGTATTTAAGCGTCGCCTGTTCCCGCGCATTACCCTGACCGTGCTGCCATCAACCACCATCCCGATGCCGGAAGCGCCGAAAGCCCGCGACCGCCGGCGTCTGGCCGGTGAGCACCTGCACCACATCATGATGGAAGCGCGGATGGCGGTGCGCCCGCGTGAGACGCTGTATCAGGCGTTTCTTTCTGCCCGCACCCGCTACGGGCTGTTTAAGCCGTGCATCGAGGACGTCAGTTTCACCCCCGACAGCTACACCGGCCTGCTGAAAAAATCGCTTGGCGTCGGGCGTATCCTCGAACGTTACACTCACCAGGGCGAAGTTATCGGCCTGCTGCTGCCGAACGCCACGGTGACCGCGGCCGCCATTCTCGGTGCCTCAATGCGCGGCCGCGTGCCGGCGATGCTTAACTACACCGCCGGGGTGAAGGGGCTGACCAGCGCGCTGACCGCCTCTGAGGTGAAAACCGTCTTCACCTCGCGCCAGTTCCTCGACAAAGGCAAGCTGTGGCATCTGCCGGAGGGCATTACCGGCGTCAAATGGGTGTTCCTTGAGGATTTGAAGGACACCGTCACCACCGGCGACAAGCTGTGGATCCTCAGCCACCTGCTGCTGCCGTCGCTGGCCGCCGTGCCGCAGCAGCCGGAAGATGCGGCGATGGTGCTGTTTACCTCCGGCTCGGAAGGCCACCCGAAGGGCGTGGTGCATTCACATAAAAGCCTGCTGGCCAACGTTGAGCAGATCCGCACCGTGGCCGACTTTACGCCGCGTGACCGCTTTATGTCGGCGCTGCCGCTGTTCCACGCTTTTGGCCTCACCGTCGGGCTGTTCACCCCGCTGATGACCGGCGCGCAGGTGTTTCTCTACCCCAGCCCGCTGCACTACCGCATCGTACCTGAGCTGGTGTATGACCGTAACTGCACCGTGCTGTTCGGCACCTCGACCTTCCTCGCTAACTATGCCCGCTTCGCCCATCCGTATGACTTTGCCCGGCTGCGCTACGTGGTGGCGGGGGCGGAGAAGCTGCAGCAGGCGACCAAAGACGTCTGGTTTGAGAAGTACGGCATCCGTATTCTTGAGGGTTACGGTGTGACCGAGTGCGCGCCGGTGGTGGCGATCAACGTGCCGATGGCGGCGAAATCGCAAACCGTCGGGCGTATTCTGCCGGGCATGGATTCACGGCTGATAGCGGTACCGGGTATCGAGAACGGCGGCCTGCTGCAGCTGCGCGGCCCGAACATTATGAAGGGCTATCTGCGCGTTGAGCGCCCTGGCGTGCTGGAAGCGCCGGTGGCGGATAACGGCGAAGGGCTGATGGAAGCGGGCTGGTACGACACCGGCGATATCGTCAGCTTCGACGAGGGTGGTTTCTGCCAGATTCTGGGCCGCGTGAAGCGCTTTGCCAAAATCGCCGGCGAAATGGTCTCTCTGGAGAACGTCGAGCAGATTGCGCTGAAGGCCTCGGCGGATAAACAACATGCGGCCACCCAGCGCCCGGACGGCAACCGTGGTGAAGCGCTGGTGCTGTTTACCACCGATGCGGAACTGTCGCGCGATAAACTGCTGCAGGCGGCGCGTGAGCTGGGCAGCCCGGAGCTGGCGGTGCCGCGCGATATCCGCGTGATTAAACAGCTGCCGCTGCTCGGCAGCGGTAAACCGGATTTTGTCACCCTGCGTGAGATGGCAGAAAAGCCGGAGGGCAACGATGAGTAACCTGGCGACGGGCGGCAAGCCGCTGCTGTCGAAGGGGATGATGGCGGTGATCGTCGCCCAGTTCCTGTCGGCGTTTGGTGATAACGCGCTGCTGTTTGCCGCGCTGGCGGTGCTCAAGCAGCTGGTCTATCCCGACTGGAGCCAGCCGGTGCTGCAGATGGTGTTTGTCGCCACCTACATCATTCTCGCGCCGTTCGTCGGCCAGTTTGCCGACGGCTTTGCCAAAGGGCGGGTGATGATGGCAGCCAACGGCCTGAAGCTGCTGGGCGCGATGGTGATCTGCTTCGGCTTTGATCCTTTCCTCGGCTACAGCCTGGTCGGCATCGGCGCGGCGGCCTATTCCCCTGCCAAGTACGGCATCCTCGGTGAACTGACCGACGGGGAAACGCTGGTTAAGGCCAACGGCCTGATGGAGTCTTCGACCATCGCCGCGATCCTGCTCGGTTCGGTAGCCGGCGGCTTCCTCGCCGACTGGAACCTGACCGGCGCGCTGGCGGCCTGCGTGCTGGCCTACGCGCTGGCGGTGGCGGCCAACCTGCTGATCCCGAAACTGCCCGCGGCGCGCGGCGGGCAGTCGTGGCGGCCGGCGGCGATGTCCGCCAGCTTCTTCAACGCCTGCCGCACGCTGTGGCGCAACCCGGAGACCCGTTTCTCGCTGGTCGGCACCAGCATGTTCTGGGGCGCCGGGGTGACGCTGCGCTTCCTGCTGGTGCTGTGGGTGCCGGTGGCGCTGGGCATCAGCGATAACAAAACGCCGACGCTGCTTAACGCGATGGTGGCGATCGGCATCGTCATCGGTGCGATCGCAGCGGCGAAGCTGGTGACGCTGAAAACCGTGGCGCGCTGCATGCCGGCCGGCGTACTGATCGGCGTGGCGGTAGTGGCGTTTGCCCTGCAGCAGCAGGCGATCAACGCTTACCTGCTGCTGGTGGTGATTGGCGTGCTGGGTGGCTTCTTCGTGGTACCGCTTAATGCGCTGCTGCAGATGCGCGGCAAAGAGACGGTGGGAGCAGGTAACGCCATCGCGGTGCAGAACCTCGGTGAGAATATGGCGATGCTGCTGATGCTTGGCCTCTACTCGCTGGCGATCCGCCTCGGTGCGCCACCGGTTGCCACCGGCGTAGGTTTCGGCGCGCTGTTTGCGCTGGCCATCGCCCTGCTATGGGGCTGGCATCAGCTGCAGAAGCGGCGCGGTTAATCTTTGCGGGCGGGCTTCTGTGGCCCGCCCTTTAAGGTCGCTAAGTTTTTTAAGTTCTTTTTTCTCCTTTCCAGACGCAGGTTGCGGGTACTCTCCCGGCCACTTGCAGACGCATGACTTGCACCTTAACCCGTGTGCTAATCATCTAGAATTGCGTCCTTCCTAACCCTGTTGTTAACAGCACCTGTTGTGATACGGGCACGATTAACGACGCACGAAAGGAGATCTGAAATGGAAAGAAGGGAGTTTATTGCTAAATCTGCCCTGTCACTGATTGCCGCCAGCATCGGAGCCGGCGCCAGCAGTTCACTGTTTGCCGGACAGCCCGAATACCGCCATGGTCCCGGGCAGGCCACGTCTGTCGGCAAAGGCAAACGCATCAGCCTGGCGTTTGTGATCTACCCCGGCATGACGCCGCTGGACATCATCGGCCCGGCGACCATGCTCGGTGGTGACAATTTCGATATTCACTTTGTCTGGCGTGACCGTAACCCGGTACAGGGCGAGATAGCGCACGTGCAGTTTATCCCCAGCACCACCTTCCGTGAGCTGAAAAAAGTCGACGTGCTGTGCATCACCGGCACCGGCAACCCCTATGCGCTGCTGAAAGAGCATGAAATGATCGACTGGCTGCACGAGGTGGGTAGCAAGGCCGAGTGGGTCACCAGCGTCTGTACTGGCTCAATCCTGCTGGGTGCCGCTGGGCTATTGCAGGGCTATAAAGCCACCACCCACTGGTCAATGATTGACGATCTGAAACCTTTTGGCGCGATACCGGTCAGCGATCGCGTGGTGATCGACCGTAACCGCATCACCGGGGGGGGCGTCACGGCGGGAATGGATTTTGGCCTCACGCTGCAGGCGGAGCTGGCCGGCAAAGAGAGCGCCGAATATGCTCAGCTGATCACCCAGTACGATCCGCATCCGCCTTTCCACAGCGGTACGCCACAGCAGGCCGCCCCGCAGCTGGTTAAGTCGGTGAAAAAGATGGTCTTTGATATGGTTGAAGCCCGCACCCCGGACTGGCAGCAGCAGATGAAAGACAGCGTGGCGCGAATGCAGCGTTACAACAAAGCGTAAGAACAGGGCGAGGGAAACCTCGCCCTGAAACATTATGGCGCAGGGTAAGTGAAGCGGCGGTGAATCGCCTCCAGCCCTTCCAGTACGTCCGCGTTCAGCGTCAGGTCGTAGCTGTCGATATTGATCTTCAGCTGCTCCAGCGTCGTCGCCCCCAGCAGCGTGCTGGCGACAAACGGCTGCTGGCGGACAAACGCCAGCGCCATCTGCGACGGGTCCAGCCCGTGTTTTTTCGCCAGCGCGACGTATTCTGCAATCGCCAGCTGCGACTGCTCGCCGCTGTAGCGGGTAAAGCGGCTGAACAGCGTATTGCGTGCGCCGGCCGGCTGCGCGCCGTTGAGGTACTTGCCGCTCAGGGTGCCGAACGCCAGGCTGGAGTAGGCCAGCAGCTCAACCCCTTCATGATGGCTGATCTCCGCCAGACCCACCTCAAAGCTGCGGTTCAGCAGGCTGTAGGGGTTCTGAATGCTGACGATGCGCGGCAGCTCGTGTTTTTCCGCCAGCTGCAGATAGCGCATCACGCCCCACGGCGTTTCATTGGACACGCCGATGTAGCGGATTTTCCCGGCGCGCACCTGCTCGTTCAGCGCTTCCAGCGTCTCCAGCAGCGTGACCGGCGCGGTGGTATCGGCATATTCATAGTTCAGCTTGCCAAAGAAGTTAGTCTGGCGCTGCGGCCAGTGCAGCTGATAAAGATCGAGATAGTCGGTATTCAGCCGTTTCAGGCTGGCATCCAGCGCGGCACGGATGTTTTTACGGTCCAGTACCTGTCCCGGGCGGATAGAGGCGTCCGCACCGCGCACCGGTCCGGCAACTTTCGAGGCCAGCACCACCTTGTCACGGTTACCGCGCGCCTTCAGCCAGCTGCCGATATAACTCTCGGTCAGGCCCTGAGTTTCCGGGCGCGGCGGCACCGGATACATTTCGGCGGTATCAATCAGGTTGATGCCGCGGCTCAGGGCGTAATCCAGCTGGGCATGCGCGTCGGCTTCGCTGTTCTGCTCGCCAAAGGTCATGGTTCCCAGGCCCAGTGAGCTGATTTCAAGGGTGCTGTGGGGGATACGGTGATAATGCATTTCCGGCTTCCTTTTCATTTTTGAAGGTCAGGGAATACTCCTGCATCGTTCACTGGCTGACGGTGCCAGATCCCGGTTTTCGACTATAACCGCGGCGGGGCAGTGGGGGAAGTGAGGAATTGTGCAGAGCGATGAACAACTGCCTGAATACGGGCGCATCCAGGCAACAGCCGTCAGATTAGCGCTCAACGATGCTGGAAACCTCGTCGCCGTTAATCTGCTTCTCATGACCGGACTCGTCGGTGTACTGCACCAGCCCGGTCTCTTTATCAATTTGCGGCTTACCGTCGGTCATAATCATCTGCCCGTCTTTGGTCGCCATTACATAGCTGCTGCTGCAGCCGCTCAACAGCATCGCTATGCCGATCGCCGCTGCGCCAGTCATCAACTTCATGGTTATCTCCCCTGTGATTCGTTTACGCTTAAGAGTGTAGTAATAAACGAAATATTCCGTGGTGATAATCACATCAGTCTGAAAGTCCGGCGTTAAGGCCGGAAAACTTGACATCGCTGGCCACCGCCGGCGGCTCAGAGTAAAAAGTGCCGCGCCAGCAGCGCACCGGTAAAGGATTTTTTCAGATAGAAGCCGCGCGGCAGGGTCATAATCGGCTGCCCCTCGCGGCCAATCCCCTCGGTCAACGCTCTGCTGTTGGCCGCTTTAGGGCGAATTTGCAGCACGTCGCCGTGGCGTGCGGTGATCTGCTCCACCTGGCCGAGCACGATCATATCCATCAGCTCTTCCCAGTCGCGGCGCAGCTGCCGCTCCTCCTCCGCGTCCGGGCTCCACAGCAGCGCGGCCCCGACGTGGCGGTCAGGCAGCGCAATGGCCCGATCGCCCTCCACCGGCACCCACAGCACCCGGCTCAGCTTATGGCGGACGTGGCTGGTGAGCCAGGTCACGCCGCTGTTGCCGGTCAGCGGCGCCACGCAGACAAAGGTGGTTTCCAGCGGGCGGCCCGCCGCGTCGATCGGAATGGTTTTCAGCTCAACGCCAATGGCGGCGAAATCCTGCTCCGGCTTGCTGCCCGCGCTGGCACCCAGGCAGCGTTCCAGCAGCATACCCACCCAGCCTTTATCGCGTTTCAGATCGCGCGGGATAGCTAAACCACAGGCGTGCGCCAGTTCACCGAGGGTGTACCCCGCAAGGCCTCGGGCGCGGGCCATCAGCTCATCTTCATGGCGTGGCGGCGGCAGAAAATCGTTATCGCTCAATCTGCTCTCCGGTGGTTAAAAAAAGTACAGCAAACGACAGCATCACGGCGTGCGGTTATTCAGTGGGGGAAAAAAACAATAATAGCATGATAAATCGTGTTTTTTTATCGCCCGACTGCCGCCGTCGGTCAGGGCTCTGTAAGGTTTAACTTTTCTGGTCACCGGCAATGAACAGGATCTTCCGGGTAGTTATCCACAGAAAAGTGGGATAAGTGGCCCGTGAAGATAATACTGTTTCCATTTACAGCCTTGACGCAGGGGTTTTTTGCCCATTTAGCCTGCGTCGTGGGCAAGTAATCAACATATTCTGTGGATAACGTCATATGTGCGCGAAAAATCACCAGTCCGCGGATCGCTGGATATGACAGCAGAATGACATGGACAGGAAAAGGGCGCTACACCGCTAAATGCCTCTGATTAATATAAGATTATTCCTTGATGCTGGCAGGTCTTGTTTAGCGACCACAAAAGTTTTCCCCACTTCTTCAGCGAGTTCTGCACAAAGCTATCCACAGAAAACGTGAATAAGATCGCCTTTTTCCCCCGCTTTCTGTTTATAACTTGCCTGTTAATGAAGAGTTATCCCACTCCGGACCAGGCACATGCTGTTAAAGCAGTGGTTTACCGTCTGTAAGGAGTGTGAAACAATCAGAACATCCAGTTTTAGTTTGAGGTAGTCCGGTGATCGATGATGATGGCTACCGCCCGAATGTTGGTATCGTAATTTGTAACAGGCAGGGACAGGTGCTGTGGGCCAGACGTTTTGGTCAGCACTCCTGGCAGTTTCCCCAGGGGGGCATCAACCCAGGGGAGACCGCGGAACAGGCAATGTACCGCGAGCTTTTCGAGGAAGTCGGTTTACACCGTAAGGATGTGCGCATTCTGGCCTCCACCCGAAACTGGTTACGATATAAGTTGCCTAAACGTTTGGTGCGTTGGGACACAAAGCCGGTTTGTATCGGCCAAAAACAGAAATGGTTTCTCCTGCAGCTGTTGTGCAACGACGCGGATATCAACATGCAAACCAGCAGCACGCCGGAATTTGACGGCTGGCGGTGGGTCAGCTTCTGGTATCCGGTACGCCAGGTGGTCTCCTTCAAGCGCGACGTCTATCGTCGGGTGATGAAAGAGTTTGCCAGCGTGGTGATGCCCCTGCAGGAAAATACCGCACCACGAAACACGCCCTTTCGACGGAAGAGAGGTTAAGCCACACCGATCATGCTCACACAGCTGCGCGAAATAGTTGAGAAAGTGGCAGCAGCGCCTCGTCTGACCGAGGCGCTGGATATTCTGGTTAATGAGATATGTCTGGCGATGGAAACCGAGGTCTGCTCGGTTTACCTCGCCGATAACGATCGTCGCTGCTACTACCTGATGGCTACGCGTGGGCTAAAAAAGCCGCGTGGGCGCACGGTCGCCCTGGCATTTGATGAAGGCATTGTCGGCCTGGTCGGTCGCCTTGCTGAGCCGATCAACCTTGCCGATGCGCAGAAACACCCCAGCTTTAAATATATCCCCTCGGTCAAAGAGGAGCAGTTTCGCTCGTTCCTCGGCGTGCCGATCATCAGCCGTCGCCAGCTGCTGGGCGTGCTGGTGGTGCAGCAGCGCGAACATCGCCTGTTTGACGAAAGCGAAGAGTCCTTCCTGGTCACGCTGGCGACGCAGCTGGCGGCGATCCTGTCGCAGTCCCAGCTTAACGCGCTGTTTGGCCAGTACCGGCAAACCCGCATTCAGGCGATTGCCGCCGCGTCCGGTGTGGCGGTGGCGGAGGGTTGGGTAGACTCTTCACAGCCGTCGCTGGAAAACGTCTCGGCGGCCTCAACGCTCGATTCAGTGCGCGAACGCGAACGGCTGGCGCTGGCGATGGCGGAAGCCTCGGCGGAGTTTCGCCGTTACAGCAAGCGCTTCACCGCCAGCCTGCACAAAGAGAGCGCGGCGATCTTCGATCTCTACTCGCACCTGCTCAGCGATGCGCGGCTGAAGAAAGACCTGCTGGCGGAGATTGAGGCCGGCTCGGTGGCGGAGTGGGCGGTTAAAAAGGTCATTGAGAAGTTTGCCGCCCAGTTTGCCAGCCTACAGGACAGCTATCTGCGCGAGCGCGCGGGCGACCTGCGGGTGCTTGGCCAGCGCCTGCTGTTCCACCTTGACGACACCATTCAGGGCACCAACACCTGGCCGGAACGCTTCGTGCTGGTGGCCGATGAACTGACGGCCACCACGCTGGCCGAGCTGCCGCGTGAACGGCTGGCCGGGGTGGTGGTGCGTGACGGTGCCGCCAACTCCCATGCGGCGATTATGGTGCGCGCGCTGGGTATTCCGACGGTGATGGGGGCCGATATTCAGCCGGAGCTGCTGAAGGGCCACCTGCTGATCGTCGACGGCTATCGCGGCGAGCTGCTGGTGGACCCGGAAGCGGTGCTGGTCAACGAATATCAGCGGCTGATCAGCGCGGAGAACGAACTGAGCCAGCTGGCCGAAGGGCTGGTTGAGCAGCCGGGGCAGCTGAAAAGCGGCCAGACGGTAAAAGTAATGCTCAATGCCGGCTTAAGCGCCGAGCATGAAAAAACCCAGGGCAGCAGGGTCGACGGCGTCGGCCTGTACCGTACCGAAATCCCGTTTATGCTGCAGAGCGGCTTCCCGTCGGAAGAGGAGCAGGTGGCGCAGTATCAGGGCATGCTGCAGCTGTTCCTTGATAAACCGGTGACGCTGCGCACGCTGGACGTCGGCGCGGACAAGCAGCTGCCCTATATGCCAATCAGCGAAGAGAACCCGGCGCTGGGCTGGCGCGGCATCCGCCTGACCCTTGACCAGCCGGAGATTTTCCTCGTGCAGCTGCGCGCGATGCTGCGCGCCAACGTGGCCAGCAGCAACCTCAGCATCCTGCTGCCGATGATCACCAGCATTGATGAGATCGACGAGGCACAACGGCTGATCGACCGTGCCAGTCAGGAAGTGAGCGAGATGCTCGGTTACGCTATTCCGCTGCCCCGGCTGGGGGTGATGATTGAAGTGCCGTCGATGATCTTTATGATCCCGCACCTGCGTGGGCGCATCGATTTTATCTCGGTCGGCACCAACGACCTGACCCAGTACCTGCTGGCGGTGGATCGCAACAACACCCGGGTGGCGTCAATCTACGACAGCCTGCACCCGGCGCTGCTGCGGGCGTTACAGACCATCGCCGATGAGGCAGAACGGGCCGGTATTGAGCTGTGCCTGTGCGGTGAAATGGCCGGCGACCCGATGAGCGTGGTGATGCTGGTGGGCATGGGCTATCACCACCTGAGCATGAACGGCCGCAACGTGGCGCGGGTCAAATATCTGCTGCGCCATATTGAGCTGGAAGAGGCGCAGGCGCTGGCCCGCACCGGCCTGGCCGCGATGCACACCCGCGAGGTGCGCAGCGAAGTGGCGGCGTTTATGGAGCAGAAAGGGCTGGGCGGCCTGATCCGCGGCGGGCGCTGAACGGGTTCCTCAGGCAACTTCTCTCTTAACAAAGTTTACACTCGGGCGGGACCGCGAAAATTCCCGCTATGCTATGATGCGCGACTTATGCAGCCGACGATTGCGGCTGCCTGTCAGGATTGACTCAACTAATGGTGAAAGATGAATAACGGCTATCTGGCTTTCCCCCAATTCGACCCGGTGATCTTCTCCATCGGGCCGGTTTCGCTGCACTGGTACGGGCTGATGTATCTGGTGGGTTTCGTGTTCGCCATGTGGCTGGCGGTGCGCCGCGCCAATAAGCCGGGCAGCGGCTGGAAAAAAGAAGAGGTTGAAAACCTGCTGTACGCTGGTTTCCTCGGCGTGTTCCTCGGCGGACGTATCGGTTATGTGTTCTTCTATAACCTGCCTTTGTTCCTCGAAAATCCGCTCTACCTGTTCAAAGTGTGGGACGGTGGTATGTCGTTCCACGGCGGCCTGATCGGCGTGATCGTGGTAATGATGATCTTTGCCCACCGCACCAGACGTCACTTCTTCCAGGTGGCTGACTTTATGGCACCGTTGATCCCGTTCGGACTGGGTGCCGGACGCCTTGGCAACTTTATCAACGGCGAGCTGTGGGGCCGCGTCGATCCGAACCTGCCGTGGGCAATGCTGTTCCCCGGCTCGCGCAGCGAAGATATTGCGCTGGTGGCCAGCCATCCGGAATGGCAGTCGCTGCTCTCGACCTACGGCGTGCTGCCGCGCCACCCTTCACAGCTGTATGAGCTGATTCTGGAAGGGGTGGTGCTGTTTATCATCCTCAACCTGTTTATTCGTAAGTCACGCCCGATGGGCGCGGTCTCTGGCCTGTTTCTGATCGGCTACGGCGCTTTCCGCATTATCGTAGAGTTCTTCCGCCAGCCGGACCAGCAGCTTGGCCTGTTCAGCGGCATCAGCATGGGGCAGATCCTCTCCGTGCCGATGATTCTGGCAGGTGTGATTATGATTATCTGGGCGTACCGTCGTCGCCCGCAGCCCAAAATTCGTGAGGAAAAATGAAACAGTATCTGGCGTTAATGCAGCACGTGCTTGACCACGGCACACCGAAAAACGATCGCACCGGTACCGGTACGCTGTCGGTTTTCGGCCACCAGATGCGTTTCAATTTGCAGGAAGGGTTTCCGCTGGTCACCACCAAGAAGTGCCATCTGCGCTCGATTATTCATGAGCTGCTGTGGTTCCTCAACGGCGATACCAACATCGCCTACCTGAAAGAGAACAAGGTCTCGATCTGGGATGAGTGGGCGGATGAAAACGGCGACCTCGGGCCGGTGTATGGCAAGCAGTGGCGCAGCTGGGGCGCGCCGGACGGCCGCCAGATCGACCAGCTGACGAAGGTGGTTGAGCAGCTGAAATCTGACCCGGACTCGCGGCGCATTATCGTCTCTGCCTGGAACGTCGGCGAACTGGACGAGATGGCGCTGGCCCCGTGCCACGCCTTTTTCCAGTTCTACGTAGCGGATGGCAAACTCTCCTGCCAGCTGTACCAGCGCTCCTGCGATATCTTCCTCGGCCTGCCGTTCAATATCGCCAGCTATGCGCTGCTGGTGCATATGATGGCGCAGCAGTGCGATCTGCAGGTGGGGGACTTTGTCTGGACCGGTGGCGATACCCACCTCTACAGCAACCATCTGGAGCAGACGCGTCTGCAGCTGACCCGTGAACCGCGCACGCTGCCGCAGCTGATCATCAGGCGTAAACCGGACTCGCTGTTCGACTACCGCTTCGACGATTTTGAGATTGAAGGTTACGACCCGCATCCGGCGATTAAAGCCCCGGTGGCGATCTGACCCTGTTGCCCGGCGTGCTGCTTTACCGCAGCACGCCGGGCACGCTTTCCTGCCTGACTTCACCAACTTCACCAACTTCACCAACTTCTGCACTTCGCCGCAATAATCAGGCGCGTTGCTGCAACTCTTTATCTTCCGCTGAACAGCGCCCGCATCGGCGGCTTTTGCCGCTGGTATCCGCTGCCGGCAGGCGCAAACTGGCGTGATGAAAATCCTGACCGAACGTGGTTTTACCCTGCTGGAGATGATGCTGGTGCTGGCGATGGTGGCCGCGCTGAGCAGCGCGGGCTGGCACGGCTGGCAGCGCTGGCAGCAGCGTCAGCGGCTGGACGAAAGCGCCGCGCAGATCCGCCAGCTGCTGCTGCGCCTGCGCAGCGACGCCAACTGGCATAACGCCGAACGGCTGCTGTGGCTGAAGCCAGGCGCGCGCTGGTGCCTCGGCGGCGGCCCCGCCGTTGAGCGCTGTCGGCCGTCGTCACCGTGGCAGCTGTCGGCCCCCTGGCCGGAAGTGCGGCTGCCGGAACTCAGCGACGGCATGGGTTTCTACGGTAAAAACAACACCGCCTTCCCCGGCCATGTGCTGATTGCCAGCCCGGCAGGGGAGCGGCGTATTATCGTTTCCGCCCGCGGCCGGGTGCGTATCTGCGCGCAGTCCGAAGAGCGCTGCCGGTGACGGGGCAGACGGGTGCTCAGGTTCATGGACAGGCGCATGCTCTGCTTCATGGACAGAAGCAGGTTCATGGACGGATCCAGGTTCATGGACAAAGACGGGTTCATGGACAGCTACGGGTTCATGGACAAAGGCGGGTTCATAGACGGATCCAGGTTCAGTTACTCAGGTATGACGGGCAGCGTCGTCAGGTTCCGCCAGTGAAAAAGCAGCGGGCGGAGGGGTTTACTTTGCTGGAGGTGTTAATCGCTCTGGCAGTAGGCAGCGTGCTGATGCTCGGCGCCACGCGCACGCTGCCGCTGCTGGTGCAGCATACTCAGCGGCTGCTGATGCAGGCTCAGCTGCAGGAGGAGCTGCAGCAGATCGCCTGGCGGCTGGAGAAAGCCCTGCGGCGTGCCGGCTACTGTAACGGGCACTGTTCCGGCCCGGCGCTGAGCATTCGCCCGCCGCCGTCCGCCTGCCTGCTGCTGCGCTGGGATGAGAACAGTAACGGCAGGTGGGAGGGCGTCGGGCGGGACAACAGCGAGTTCTGGGGCTACCGGCTGCGCGCGGGCAATCTGGAAATGCAGCGCGGAGTGGCGAGCTGCGAGGGGCCAGGCTGGGAAAAACTGAACGACCCTCGCCAGATCGCTATCAGCCAGTTCACGATCGCGCGGCACGCGCATCAGCTCAGGCTGGTACTCAGCGCCTTCGCGGTGGCGTGGCCTGCCGTAACCTTGACGCTGGAGCAGCAGGTGAATGCGGAGAATTTGTAAAAATAACCGAGTTTGACAGGGGACTTTCTGCGATGAAGGGGGACTGTCTTCCTCAAGGGTACGGCGATCGGGAGTCACTGACGCGGGGCAGGGAGGCGTCAATAACGAGTGACGGATGACGGTGGTGAGGCCGCTATGAAGCGTACAGACGGCGTAGTGAGGGCGTCATGATGGCAACAAAAGAGGCTAGCGTCGCTATGATGGCAACGAACGAGGCTAACGTCGCCATGAGCAACGGCGGTGAACCCGGCTGGCGTCGTGGCGAAGCCGCTGCCCCGAACGGTAGCGAGACGAGGGCGATCGGCCAGCAGCGTGGCGGCGGTACGTTGCTGATGGTGGTCATTCTGCTGATGATGGGCAGCCTGCTGCTGCATGCCACCCGCCGCCAGCTCAGCGATAACCTGAGCCTGGTGGCGGGCGAAGGGCGCTATTACCGGGAGTCTGCCGCTGCTGCCTCCGCGCTGGCGTGGGGTGAGCGTCTCAACTGGCCGCAAACCGGGGGCTGGCAGTGCCAGCGGCTACAGCCGCAGGGCTGGCGCGCGTGCCTGCGCAGCGGCGAGACGCGCGCTGATAATAACGCTGAGCCACGCAGCTTACTGTACGCCGACAGCGGTGAAAGAACGCTGGCATTATGGCGCTGGCTGGGCGGAACCGCACCACGTCTGCGCCCTTTAGCCCATGGCTGGCTGGATTTTTGTCCGTTGAAAGAGAGTGGCGCCTGCCAGACACCGGCCGCGGCAGCAGGGCCTTAATATGAAACTGAAGCCTGTCATATGCAGACCACAGCAATATAGCCTGAGAATGCAGCCAGACTCTGACCTGCGCCGCGCGCATCAGCAGGGGGGCAGGCTTATACCGGAACCTGCCTCAGACCGGCCTGACCAGCAGGGTTTTAGCCTGATTGAAACATTAGTGGCGTTGCTGCTGTTTAGCCTCAGTTTCAGCGCGCTGATGCAGTATCAGCTGGCGCTGGCCGACGGGTTCCAGCGCCAGTGGCAGCAGCGCAGCGCCTGGCGCAACGCCCATCAGCTGCTGCTGGGCCAGGCTGTGCCGGGCGGCTGGCAGGGGCAGCGCCTGCAGCAGCCGGGGCCGGCGGGTTGCCAGCTGCTGACGGCGCGGGTGGTCAGCCCGGCCGGGCGGCGCGCGGAGCTGACGCAGCTGCGCTGCGCTGAGTCGCCGGGCTTCGGTTCACCCCCTGGTGGGTGAACCGGCACACCAGGCTCGCGTTGTGACATGTTCATCGCCGGCCGGACGGGGTAAAGTAGTTCCCCGGAAAAATGAAACGTCTTATAAGGGACCGTTGGTTATGTTTACCGTTTACCACTCCAATCAGCTGGACATACTGAAAACGCTGGCGTCATGGCAGATCGAAAACCAGCCGCTGCAGGATCCGCTGCGCCCGGAGGTGGTACTGGTACAGAGCCCCGGCATGGCGCAGTGGCTGCAGATGTCGCTGGCCGACGAGTTCGGCATTGCCGCCAACATTGATTTTCCGCTGCCCGCCAGCTTTATCTGGGACATGTTCGTAAGCGTGCTGCCGGGGATCCCGAAAGAGAGCGCCTTCAACAAGTCCAGCATGAGCTGGAAGCTGATGGCGATCCTGCCCGCAATGCTGGCGGACGATGCCTTTACCCCGCTGCGCCACTACCTGAGCGACGACGACGACAAGCGCAAGCTGTTCCAGCTGGCGACTAAGGTCGCCGACCTGTTTGACCAGTATCTGGTCTACCGACCGCAGTGGCTGAATCAGTGGCAGCAGGGGCAGTTAGTCGAGGGGCTGGCGGAGGCGCAGGCCTGGCAGGCGCCGCTGTGGGCGGCGCTGGTGGAGTACACCCACCAGCTGGGCCAGCCGGAATGGCACCGTGCCAACCTCTATCAGCGCTTTATTCACGCTCTGGAAAAAAGCACCACCCGTCCGGCCAACCTGCCGGATCGGGTGTTTATCTGCGGTATTTCAGCGCTGCCGCCGGTCTATCTGCAGGCGCTGCAGGCGCTGGGCCGCCACATTGATATTCACCTGCTGTTTACCAACCCCTGCCGCCACTACTGGGGCGATATTCAGGACTACGCCTTCCTGGCGAAGCTGCAGAACCGCCATCGCAAACACTATCAGCAGCAGCATGACGTGCCGCAGTTCCTCGATGGCGGCAGCGCCGCGACGCTGTTTAACCCGGCGGGTGAGCAGCAGCTGAGTAACCCGTTGCTGGCCTCGTGGGGCAAGCTGGGGCGCGATAACCTCTATCTGCTGGCGCAGATGGAGCCGAACGAAGTGGTGGCCTTCGTCGATATCGATCCGACCAATCTGCTGCAGACCATCAAGCGCGACCTGCTGGAGCTGGAAGATAACGCCGTGCTCGGGCTGGCCGCCGGGGAGTGGAACAGCAGCCGTGACAAACGCGTGCTGGCCGAAGAGGACCGCTCAATCGTTATTCACCAGTGCCACAGCGCCCAGCGTGAGGTCGAGGTGCTGCAGGACCGGCTGCTGGCGCTGATGGCGGAAGATGCCAGCCTGACGCCGCGCGACATTATCGTGATGGTAGCGGACATCGACGCCTACACGCCGTTTATTCAGGCGGTGTTTGGCAACGCGCCGCCGGAGCGCCAGCTGCCGTTTGCCATCTCCGACCGCCGCGCCAGCCAGGCGCACCCGGCGCTGCAGGCCTATCTGGCGTTGCTCAACCTGCCGGAAAGCCGGTTTACCGCCGAAGAGGTGCTGGCATTGCTGGAGGTACCGGCGGTGGCAGGGCGTTTCGCGGTAGATGAAGAGGGCCTGCGCCTGCTGCGTCACTGGGTGGCCGAGTCCGGCATCCGCTGGGGGCTGGATGATGACAGCGTACGCGAGCTGGATCTGCCCGCCACCGGCCAGCACACCTGGCACTTTGGCCTGACCCGCATGCTGCTGGGCTATGCGATGAACAGCGACGCGGGCGACTGGCAGGGGATCCTGCCTTACGATGAGTCGAGCGGGCTGATCGCCGAGCTGGCGGGTAACCTCGCTGGCCTGCTGATGCAGCTGAACCGCTGGCGACAGTGGCTGAGCGAGGCGCGCGGGCTGGACGCCTGGCTGCCGCTGTGCCGCCAGATGCTGGATGATTTCTTTGTGCGGGATGCCGATACGGAAGCGGCGCTGACGCTGATCGAGGAGCAGTGGCAGCAGGCGGTGCAGTACGGCCTGGAAGCCCGGTTTGATCAGGCGGTACCGCTGGCGCTGCTGCGCGATGAGCTGACCTCGCGGCTCGACCAGCAGCGCATCAGCCAGCGCTTCCTCGCCGGCCCGGTCAACTTCTGCACCCTGATGCCGATGCGCTCCATTCCCTTCCGCGTGGTCTGCCTGCTGGGGATGAACGACGGGGTTTATCCGCGCACCCTGCCGCCGCTCGGCTTTGACCTGATGAGCCAGCAGGGCCAAAAGGGCGACCGCAGCCGCCGTGACGATGACCGCTACCTGTTCCTGGAAGCGCTCAACTCGGCGCAGCAGCAGCTCTATATCAGCTATATCGCCCGCTCGATTCAGGATAATACGGAACGATATCCTTCGGTGCTGGTCAGTGAACTGGTGGAGTACATAAGCCAGAGCTTCTGCCTGGCGGCGGACCGCGATCGCGACGTCGACAGCAGCGCGCAGGCGGTGGTTAAACACCTGCAGCATCTGCACAGCCGGATGCCGTTTGCGGCGGAAAACTTCAGTGAAGGGTCGGAGTTTACCAGCTACGCCGCCGAGTGGCTGCCCGCCGCCAGCGCGGCCGGCAGCGCGCATCCGCCGTTTATGCAGACGCTGGAGCCGCTGGAGGAAAATACGCTGAGCTTTGAACGGCTGGTGCGTTTCTGGCGGCATCCGGTGCGGGCGTTTTTCAGCCTGCGGCTGGGCGTCAGCTTCCAGCTGGAGGAGAGCGGCCTGCCGGACGCCGAGCCGTTCGCGCTGGACGGGCTGAGCCGTTATCAGCTTAACAGCCAGCTGCTGAACAGCCTTATAGACGGCGGCGACGGCCAGCAGCTCTACCGTCGTCAGCGGGCGGCGGGCGCGCTGCCCTACGGGGCGTTCGGCGAGCTGTTGTGGCAGGAGCAGCAGCAGGAGATGAGCGATCTGGCCGCCCGGGTAAAGGATCTGCGCGCCGGGGCGGAGAACCGCGAGATCCTGCTGGAGTGCGGCGGCGTGGCGCTGACCGGCTGGCTGACCCAGGTGCAGGACAGTGGCCTGCTGCGCTGGCGGCCCGGTGTGCTCAACTACACCGACGGCCTGACGCTGTGGCTGGAACATCTGGTCTACTGCGCCAGCGGCGGCAGCGGCAGCAGCCGCATGCTTGGCCGGCTGGAGAGCGAATGGCACTTCCCGGCGATGGCGGCAGAGCAGGCGCAGCAGCAGCTTGCGGGTTATATCGCGGGTTATCAGCAGGGGCTGTGCCTGCCGCTGCTGCTGACCCGCAGCGGCGCGGCCTGGCTGGAGGCCAGCTATGACGGCAACAGCGGCACGCTGCTGCGCGATGAGGCCACGCAGAAGAAAGCCCAGGCGAAGCTGCTGGCCGCCTGGCAGGGCAATTATCAGATAGAGGGCGAGGGCAGCGACCCCTCACTGCAGCGGCTGATCCGTCAACTGGATGACGAGGCCGTGCAGCAGTTCACCGCCGCGGCCGAACGGTGGCTGCTGCCGATGCGTCAGTGGCACCAGCCGCAGCAGTAATCGTTATGCGGCGCAGAGCCGGCAGGACGTGAGAGTAAAGTTTCAGGGACAAGCAGGAGACTATCCTGTAGTGTTATTTTATAACGTTATTAGTAGCATGTGTTGAGGAGTCTGAATGCGTCGTTATGCAGTCTGGTTAGCTTGTTTTGTCTCAGTAGCTCTGTTCAGCCCGCTGAGTATGGCGGAGAACGGTTGGCAGCCCATCGCGGAAACCATTCATAAAAGCGAAAAAGATCCGCGCCAGTATCAGGCGATCCGTCTGGATAACGGCATGACCGTGCTGCTGGTGTCCGACACGCTGGCCACCAAGTCGCTGGCGGCGCTGGCGCTGCCGGTCGGCTCGCTGGAAAACCCGCGCAACCAGCAGGGGCTGGCACACTACCTTGAACATATGGTGCTGATGGGCTCCAAACGCTACCCGGAGCCGGATAACCTCGCCGAATTCCTCAAAAAGCACGGCGGTAGCCATAACGCCAGTACCGCGCCTTACCGTACCGCCTTCTATCTGGAAGTGGAAAATGACGCCCTGCAACCGGCCGCCGACCGGCTGGCGGACGCCATCGCCGAGCCGCTGCTCGACCCGGTTAACGCCGACCGCGAACGTAACGCGGTCAACGCCGAGCTGACCATGGCCCGTTCGCGTGACGGCCTGCGCATGGCGCAGGTGGGGGCGGAAACGCTTAACCCGCAGCACCCGAGCTCGCTGTTCGCCGGCGGCAACCTGGAGACGCTGCGCGATAAACCCGGCAGCAAGCTGCACGATGCGCTGCAGGATTTCTACCAGCGTTACTACTCGGCCAACCTGATGAAAGCGGTGATCTACAGCAACAAGCCGCTGGCGGAGCTGCAGAAGATTGCCGTCGCCACCTTTGGCCGCGTCGCCAGCCACAACGCTACCGTGCCGGCGATCGACGTACCGGTGGTGACCGACCAGCAGAAAGGCATTGTGATCCACTACGTGCCGGCCCAGCCGCGCAAGCAGCTGAAGATCGAATTCCGCATTGAAAATAACAGCGATAAGTTCCGCAGCAAAACCGACACGCTGATCGGCTACCTGATCGGCAACCGCAGCAAAAACACCCTGTCGGACTGGCTGCAGAGCCAGGGGCTGGCCGACTCGGTCAGCGGCGGGGCCGATCCGATGATTGACCGCAACGGCGGTATCTTCTCGATTGCCGTCTCGCTGACCGACAAAGGCCAGGCCAACCGCGATCGGGTCGTGGCGGCGGTGTTCAGCTACCTGAAGACCCTGCGCGACGGCGGCATTGATAAACGTTACTTCGATGAAGTGGCCCACGTGCTCGACCTGGACTTCCGCTACCCGTCGATTACCCGTGATATGGACTACATCGAGTGGCTGGTGGATACCATGCTGCGCGTACCGGTTGAGCACACGCTGGATGCTTCCTATATTGCCGACCGCTACGACCCGCAGGCGATTAAAGCGCGGCTGGACGGCATGACGCCGCAGAACGCACGTATCTGGTATATCAGCCCGCAGGAGCCGCACAACAAAACCGCTTACTTTGTTGACGCCCCTTATCAGGTGGACAAAATCAGCGCGAAGACCTTCAGCCAGTGGCAGGCGGAAAGCGACAAAATCACTTTGTCGCTGCCGGTGCTCAACCCCTACATTCCCGATGATTTCAGCCTGATTAAACCGGCGCACGGCTACGATCGCCCGCAGGAGCTGGTCAACAAGCCGGGGCTGCGGGTGTTCTACATGCCCAGCCAGTACTACGCCGATGAGCCGAAGGCCAGCATCACCCTGTCGCTGCGCAATGAGCAGGCGATGAACAGCGCGCAGAACCAGGTGCTGTTTGCCCTCAATGATTATCTGGCCGGCGTGGCGCTGGATGAACTGAGCTCACAGGCGTCGGTGGGCGGCATCAGCTTCTCGACCGGTGAAAATGACGGGGTGACCTTCAGCGCCAGCGGCTTTACCCAGCGCCTGCCGAAGCTGATGAACCAGCTGATTGCCGGCTACACCCGTTTCACGCCTACCGGGCAGCAGCTGGAGCAGGCTAAATCCTGGTATATCGAGCGGCTGGACGCCGCCGAAAAGGGCAAAGCGTTTGAGCTGGCGATCCAGCCTGCGCAGCTGCTGTCGCGCCTGCCGTACACCCAGCGCAGTGAACGCCGTAAGATTGTGCCAACCGTTACGCTGCAGCAGCTGGCGGACTACCGCAAAATGCTGCTGGAAAAAGCCGCCCCGGAACTGCTGGTGGTGGGCAACATGACCCCGGAAGCGGTCACCACGCTGGCCGATGAGGTGAAAAATCAGCTCAACTGTTCCGGTGAGCGCTGGTGGCACAACAACGAAGTGGTGGTGGACCAGCTTAAGCGGGCCAATCTGGAAAAAGCCGGCAGCAGCACCGACTCCGCGCTGGCGGCAGTCTACGTGCCGACCGGCTATGGCGAGCATCAGAGCATGGCCAGCAGCGCGCTGCTCAGCCAGATTATTCAGCCGTGGTTCTACAACCAGCTGCGCACCGAAGAGCAGCTGGGCTATGCGGTATTCGCCTTCCAGATGCCGGTCGGCCGCCAGTGGGGGATCGGTTTCCTGCTGCAGAGCAACGTCAAACAGCCGGCATACCTGTTAACCCGTTTCCAGGCGTTCTACCCGACGGCGGAAAAACGGCTGCGTGAAATGAAAAAAGAGGACTTCGCCCAGTATCAGGCGGCGATGATCAACGAGCTGAAACAGCGCCCGCAGACGCTGGATGAAGAGGCCGGGCGCTTCAGCAAGGATTTCAGCCGGGAAAATTACCGTTTTGACACCCGTGAGAAGGTGATTGCCCAGGTGCAACAGCTGACGCCTGCCGCTCTGGCCGACTTCTTCCACCAGGCGGTAATCGCCCCGAACGGCCTGGCGCTGCTGTCGCAGATCTCCGGCAGCCATCACGGCAAAGCGGACTACGCGGTGGCACCGGGCTGGACCACCTGGAAAGATCTGTCGACGCTGCAGCAGTCGTTCCCGGTGATTCAGGATAAGCCATGAGCCAGCCCGCCAGCCCGCTGCAACCGTTAAGCCTGCCGCTGCGAGGTGAACGGCTGATTGAAGCCTCTGCAGGCACCGGTAAAACCTTTACCATCGGGCTGCTCTATCTGCGCCTGCTGCTGGGGCTGGGCGGAGACGCGGCGTACGGGCGGCCGCTGACCGTGGAGGAGATTCTGGTGGTGACCTTTACCGAGGCCGCCACCGCCGAACTGCGCGGGCGCATCCGCGCCAATATCCACGAACTGCGCATCGCCTGCGTGCGCGGCGACAGCGCCAACCCGATGCTGCGCGAGCTGATGGCGGGCGTCGCCGATCTGTCGCAGGCGGCGGCAATGCTGCTGGCCGCCGAGCGGCAGATGGATGACGCCGGCATTTTCACCATTCACGGCTTCTGCCAGCGTATGCTTAATCTGAACGCCTTTGAGTCCGGCATGATGTTTGAGCAGCAGCTGATCGAAGATGAAACGCCGCTGCGCCGTCGCGCGGCGGCCGACTTCTGGCGTCGCCACTGCTATCCGCTGCCGCTGCCGGTGGCCGCCGCGGTGCGCGAGCTGTGGTCCGGGCCGGACGCGCTGCTGAAAACGCTGTCGCCATGGCTGAACGGTGAAGCACCGACTCTGCGCTCGGCGCCGCACCCGGATGAAACGCTGGAGCAGCGGCACCAGCAGATTATCAGCCGCATTGCGGCGATCAAGGCGGCGTGGCTGGCGGCGGGCGATCTGCAGGCGCTGATTGAGGCTTCCGGCGTTGACCGGCGCAGCTACAGTAGTAAGCACTTACCTGCGTGGCTGGAAAAAATCACCTTGTGGGCGCAAAGCGATACTCTCGACTATGCGGTGCCGAAAGATCTCGAGCGCTTCGGCCAGCAGATGCTTAGCGACAAGACTAAAAAAGGCGAAGCGCCGCGCCACGCGCTGTTTGCGCAGATCGACGACTTCCTCGCGCAGCCGCGCACGCTGGAAGACCTGCTGATTGCCCGCGCGCTGAGCGACATTCGCCGCATCACCCAGCAGGAAAAACGCCTGCACGCGCAGCTCGGCTTTGACGATCTGCTCGGGCGCTTTGACGCCGCGCTGCAGCAGCCCGCCGGTGAGGCGCTGGCCGCCGCCGTCCGGCAGCGCTATCCGGTGGCGCTGATCGATGAGTTTCAGGACACCGACCCGCAGCAGTACCGCATCTTTCACCGGCTGTACGTTCGCCAGCCGGAGAGCGCGCTGCTGCTGATCGGCGATCCGAAGCAGGCTATCTACGCCTTTCGCGGCGCCGACATCTTTACCTATATGCGCGCCCGCACCGAAGTTAGCGCCCACTACACGCTGCAGACCAACTGGCGATCCTCGCCGGCGATGGTCAGTAGCGTCAATCAGCTGTTTGCGCGCCTGCCACAGCCGTTTCTGTTTAACGAAATCCCGTTTATCGCGGTCAGCGCGGCGGAACCCAATCAGCGGCTGAGCTTCACCGTTGACGGCGTGGAGCAGCCGGCGCTGAAGCTGTGGCTGCAGCCCGGCGAAGGCGTCGGGGTCAGCGACTATCAGCAGGCGATGGCCCGCTGCTGCGCCGCTGAAATCAGCCAGTGGCTGGCGGCGGGCCAGCAGGGGCTGGCGCTGATCGGCAAAACCGGCAGCCAGCAGCCGCTGCGGGCGTCGGATATTACCATTCTGGTGCGCAGCCGTGGCGAAGCCGCGGTGATGCGCGATGCGCTACAGCGGCTGGCGATCCCGTCGGTGTATCTGTCGAACCGCGACAGCGTGTTTACCTCGAACGAAGCGCGTGAGCTGCTGTGGCTGCTGCAGGCGGTGCTGAACCCGGAGCAGGAGCGCACGCTGCGCACCGCGCTGGCCAGCAGCCTGTTTGGTTTCGATGCGCTGACGCTGGACCAGCTGGGCCGCGACGAACGCGCCTGGGATCGGCTGGTGGACGAGTTTGACCACTATCGCCAGCGCTGGCTGAAGCGTGGGGTGCTGCCGATGCTGCGTGAGCTGATGCTGAAGCGGCAGATGGCCGAGAATCTGCTGGCTTCGGAGGGCGGTGAACGCCGGCTGACCGACCTGCTGCACCTCGGCGAGCTGCTGCAGGAGGCGGCGGCCGGGCTCGACAGCGAACACGCGCTGGTACGCTGGCTGGCGCAGCAGCTGGAGCAGCCCGACGGCCAGGTGGCGAATCAGCAGCTGCGGCTGGAGAGCGACCGCCATCTGGTGCAGATTGTTACCATCCATAAATCCAAAGGGCTGCAGTATCCGCTGGTGTGGCTGCCGTTTGTCGCCAACTTCCGCGAGGCCGACAGCGCCGTTTACCATGACCGGCAGACCTTTGCCGCGCTGCTCGACCTGCAGCCGGACGAGGAGAGCGCAGCGCTGGCCGAGCAGGAGCGGCTGGCCGAAGATCTGCGCCTGCTGTACGTGGCGCTGACGCGGTCGGTGTATCACTGCAGCGTCGGGGTGGCCCCGCTGGTAAAGGGAACGCGTAAAAAAGAGGGGGCCAGCGATCTGCACCGCAGCGCGCTGGGCTGGCTGTTACAGCGTGGGGAAGCGGCGGATGCCGCCACGCTGCAGGCGCTGCTGGCGGCGATGCAGTGTGAGCATACCGCGCTGGCTGACGCTGCGGGCAGCGACGCACCGCGCTTCCAGCCGGAAGCTGAAGCGCCGGAAAACCTGCGCTGCCTGCCGCTGCCGCGTGCCTTACGCGACGACTGGCGGGTGACCAGCTACTCCGGCCTGCAGCAGCACGGTGCGGCGCAGACGCTGGATCTGCTGCCGCGGTTTGACGTCGATGCGGTCGGCGAAGCGCAGCCGGAGAGCGCCCGGCAGCTGACGCCGCACAGCTTCCCGCGCGGTGCGGCACCCGGCACTTTCCTGCACGGCCTGTTTGAGGCGATCGACTTCACCGCCCCGCTGGATGACGTCTGGCTGCTGGAGCAGCTGCAGGGCCAGGGGCTGAGCGAGGAGTGGCTGCCGGTGATGCGCGACTGGCTGAGCCGCATTCTGCAGACCCCGTTAAATGAGAGCGGGGTCAGCCTGAATCAGCTGTCGCCGGAAGCCTGCCGCGTTGAGCTGCAGTTCTACCTGCCGATCTCCAGGCTGCTTACCGCCGGCGCGCTCGATGCGCTGGTGCGTCAGGATCCGCTGTCGGCCGGGACGCCGCCGCTGGAGTTTCACCAGGTGCAGGGCATGCTGAAGGGCTTTATCGACCTGGTGTTCTGCTGGCAGGGCAAATACTACCTGCTGGACTACAAATCTAACTGGCTGGGTGAGGACCAGAGCGCCTACACCCAGCCGGCTATGGCCCAGGCGATGCAGTCGCACCGTTACGATCTGCAGTATCAGCTCTATACCCTGGCGCTGCACCGCTACCTGCGCCACCGCCTGCCGGACTATGACTACCGGCAGCACTTTGGCGGGGTGATTTATCTGTTCCTGCGTGGGCTGGACGGCGAAGAGGGCAGCCACGGCATCTTCACCGCCCGCCCTGAGCTGAGCTTTGTTGAGGCGCTGGACCAGCTGTTCCGTGGCGATGAGGAGACGGCACGATGAGCATGGCCGACCTGTTAGATCTGGCCTGCCGCCAGCGCCTGCTGCGCGCGCTGGACGTGCAGTTTGCCCGCATGCTGGCCGACGACAGCCGACCGGCGCTGATGCTGGCGGCGGCGCTGGTCAGTCGCGATGCCGGCGAAGGGCACGTCTGCCTGCCGCTGGCGCAGCTGCGGCCCGCCGCGCTGTTTGACGGGCGGCACCCGCAGCTGGCGCAGGAGTTATGCCTGGCGGCGGGGGAGCCTGCCGACTGGCAGGCGCTGCTGCTGGCCGAGACGGCGGTGGGTGACGGCGGCGATGCCACGCCGCTGGTGCTGCACAACGAACGCCTCTACCTGCACCGTATGTGGCAGAGCGAAGGTGACGTGGCGCGCTTTATCCAGCGCCAGCAGCACTGGGCCGTGGATGAAGCGGCGCTTGGCCGCACGCTGGACCGCTACTTTGGCCGCGAGCCGGGCGACTGGCAGAAAATCGCCGCCGCGGTGGCGCTGACCCGCCAGGTGTCGGTGATCTCCGGCGGGCCGGGCACCGGTAAAACCACCACCGTGGCGCGGGTGCTGGCCAGCCTGATCGAGCTGTCCCCCGCCGGCCTGCGCATTGAGCTGGCCGCGCCGACCGGCAAAGCGGCCGCGCGGCTGACCGAGTCGCTGGGCAAAACCCTGCAGGCGCTGGAACTGGAGCCAGCGGTGCGCCAGCGTTTTCCGGCCGAAGCCACCACCCTGCACCGGCTGCTCGGCGCGCTGCCGGGCAGCCAGCGCATGCGCTACCACGCCGGCAACCGGCTGCACCTTGACGTGCTGGTGGTGGATGAGGCCTCAATGGTTGACCTGCCGATGCTGGCGCACCTGATAGCCGCGCTGCCGCCGCAGGCGCGGGTGATTTTCCTCGGCGACCGCGATCAGCTCGCCTCGGTGGAGGCCGGCGCGGTGCTCGGCGATATCTGCCGCTGCGCCGAACAGGGCTACAGCCCGCAGCGCGCCGCCGAACTGAGCCGTATCACCGGCTGTGAGGTGCAGGGCGTGGAAGACCCTCTCGCCTCGCCGGTGCGCGATATGATCTGCCTGCTGCGCACCAGCTACCGCTTTACCGCCGGCTCGGGGATTGGCCAGCTGGCGCGGGCGGTGAACGCCGGGGATGCCGCCGGGGCGGGCCGGGTGTTCACCGCCGGGCTGAGCGATATCCGCCTGCAGCCTCTGAACGATGCGCAGCACTACCAGCAGCTGCTGGCCGACTGCGTGGCCGGCTATCGCGGCTATCTGCAGCTGCTGGCCGCCGGAGCCGCGCCGGGCGAGGTGCTGGCGGCCTTCTCGCGCTTTCAGCTGCTGTGTGCGCTGCGCGAGGGGCCGTTTGGCGTCTCCGGCCTCAACGAGCGCATTGAGGCGTCGCTGGCGCGCGCCGGGCTGATCCACCGCAACCTGGCGGCCAACGGCCGCTGGTACGTCGGGCGGCCGGTGATGATCGCCCGCAACGATCGTGCGCTGGGGCTGTTTAACGGCGATATCGGCATCGCGATGCGCAACGCGGAACAGGAGCTGAAGGTGTTCTTCCCGCTGCCGGACGGCAGCATCAAGCCGGTACAGCCCAGCCGCCTGCCGCCCAACGAGACGGCTTATGCCATGACCGTGCATAAATCGCAGGGCTCGGAGTTTGAACACACGCTGATGGTACTGCCGGGGCAGATGACGCCGGTACTGACCCGCGAACTGGTCTATACCGCCATCACCCGTGCGAAGCAGCAGCTGACGCTGTACAGCGACGCTGCGGTATTTAACGCGGCGGTGAAGGTGCGCACGCAGCGGCGTAGCGGGCTGGTAGAGCGGCTGAATACGCTGGTGCCGGAAACGATAGCGCTGGCAACTGACGGGCACGATGAATCGGCGTAATGGCTGATGGCTGATAGCTGATGGCGGAGCGTTGAGTGTGTTAGCCGATCAGAAGTCCGCGGCCCGGTATTTACCGGGCCGCGGGTTGCAGGCGTAGTGCTGCGGTGGCGTCAGCTCTGGCGGATATGCTCGCTGTTTTCGCGCAGGTCGACCATCAGCACCTTGGAGCGGCGCTGGTAGTTATACAGCTGCTTTTTGCTTTCCGGCAGCAGTTCGACGTCAACCGGCTTGAAGCCGCGCTCCTGGAACCAGTGGATGCTGCGGGTGGTCAGCACGAACAGCTTTTTCAGCCCCATCTGCCGCGCCTGCAGCGCCACGCGCTCCAGCAGCGCTTCACCGCGCGACGAGCTGCGGTAATCCGGATGCACCGCCACGCAGGCCATCTCGCCGATCTTCTCTTCCGGGAAGGTATAGAGCGCGGCGCAGCCGATGGTCAGGTTATCGCGTTCGATAATGGTGAACTTGTCGATCTCCATCTCCAGCTGTTCCCGCGAGCGGCGCACCAGGATCCCCTGCTGCTCCAGCGGGCGGATCAGCTCCAGAATGCCGCCGATGTCGTTAATGGTGGCGCGGCGGATCTGCTCGGCGCTCTCCATCACGATCTGGGTACCGATACCGTCGCGTGAGAACAGCTCCTGCAGCAGCGAGCCGTCCTCCTGGTAGCTGATCAGATGGCTGCGGCGCACGCCGCTGCGGCAGGCCTTCACCGCGCCGCGCAGGAAGCGCACGGTGCCGGAGTGGTAGTCATCGTCGTTTTCCAGCTCGTCGATGCGCTGCTGCGCCTCGTTAGGGAACAGCTCGGAAACGATCCGCCCTTCGCGGTTGGTGACGCCCTGCTCGGAGCAGAAGCCGATCAGCTTCTCGGCCTTCAGCTTGATCGCCAGCTGGGTGGCCACCTCTTCGGAGGTCAGGTTAAAGCTTTCACCGGTCACCGATACCGCCACCGGCCCCAGCAGCACGATCGCGCCGCTGTCGAGCTGACGGTGGATCGCCTCTTCATCGATGCGACGAATGCGGCCGCTGTGGCAGTAATCGACGCCGTCGTCGACGCCCAGCGGCTGGGCGATGATAAAGTTACCGCTGATCACATTAATATGCGCGCCCTGCAGCGGCGTATTGCTCAGGCTCATCGACAGGCGGGCGGTAATATCCAGCTGCAGCCGGCCGGCGGCCTGCTTGACCAGCTCCAGCGACTGCGCGTCGGTGACGCGGGTATATTTGTGATAAACAGGCTCAAGATGGCGCTCGGAAAGGCTGGCATCGATCTGCGGGCGGGCACCGTAAACCACCACCAGACGGATGCCGAGACTGTGCAGCAGGCCGATATCGTTGACGATGCTGGAGAAGTTCTCATGCTCAATGGCTTCGCCACTCAGCATAATGACAAACGTCTTACCACGGTGGGCGTTAATGTAGGGAACGGTATGACGAAAACCCTGAACCAGCTCGGTACTGCGTTCCTTCACGGCAAACCCTCTTTGCATGATTATTCGGTAAATATGTATTTTTATTCTTTTATGGGGTCGGGTGCAAGCGACATTTTTCCTTAATTATCACCCGTTACCGTGAAACTGTAATGCTAATTTACTGCATTTATTCGCTTTTTCCGGGTGACACCCGGCGGCGCTTTCGCTAAAGTTTTTACAAATTTGTCTCAATTGGCTTTTTATTACGCGTTTTAGCGCATCTGGAGTGGCATGTCTGATTCAACTTTTCTCAGCCGACGACGGCTGTTACAGGGCGCAGGTGCCGGCCTGCTGCTCAGCGTGAGTGGGGTGGGGATGGCCGCAGGCAGCCACGTGGTGGCGATCCGCCTCTGGCCCTCCTCGACCTACTCACGCCTGACCATTGAGTCAGGCAGGCCGTTAAAATACAGGCAGTTTGCGCTCAGCCATCCCGATCGGGTGGTGGTAGATATAGAAGATATTCAGCTTAACCACACGCTAAAGGGCATTGGTAAGTTGGTACGTCAGGACGATCCCTATATTAAAAACGCCCGCGTCGGCCAGTTCGATGCCCGCACCGTGCGGCTGGTGCTGGAACTGAAGCAGAATGTCTCGCCGAAGGTGTTTACCCTTGCCCCGGTGGCCGGGATCAACAACCGCCTGGTGCTGGATCTCTATCCGGCGCAGAACAAACAGAGCGACGATCCGCTGCTGGCACTGCTGGAAAATTACAACAAGGGCGATCTGGAGCGTGACCAGCCGGCCGCCGCGCCGCTGCCGGGCAAAGCCGGGCGCGATCGGCCGATCGTGATCATGATCGACCCCGGGCACGGCGGGGAAGATTCCGGCGCGGTGGGCAAGCATAAAACGCGTGAGAAGGACGTGGTGCTGAAAATTGGCCGGCGGCTGAAGGCGCTGATCGATAAACAGCCCAACATGCGCGCCTATATGACCCGCAACGAAGACGTGTTTATTCCGCTGAAGGTCAGGGTGGCGAAGGCGCGTAAACAGCGCGCCGATCTGTTTATTTCGATCCACGCCGACGCGTTTACCAGCCGTGCCGCGCGCGGCTCTTCGGTGTTTGCGCTCTCGACCAAAGGGGCGACCAGCACCGCCGCCCGCTTCCTCGCGCAGACGCAGAACGAATCAGATCTGATCGGCGGCGTCAGCATGAGCGGCGACCGCTATCTCGACAGCACCATGTTTGATATGGTGCAGAGCCTGACCATCAACGACAGCCTGAAGTTTGGTAAAGAGGTGCTGTCACGGATGGGCCATATTAACCATCTGCACAAGCGCTCGGTGGATCAGGCCGGCTTTGCGGTGCTGAAGGCGCCGGATATTCCGTCAATTCTGGTGGAAACCGCGTTTATCAGTAACGTGGAAGAGGAGCGTAAGCTGCGCACCTCGCGCTTTCAGCAGCAGGTGGCGGAGTCAATTCTGGCCGGGATTAAGGCGTACTTTGCTAACGGCGCATCGCTCAGCCCGCACCGGTAACGGTTTCAGGGGTATTTGCAGAGGATTACAGGGGAGAAGCGGACGATGTTCCGCTTGTTCAACGGTTTTACAAACGCCAGAAACAAAAAAACACCCATCAGGGTGTTAAATTGGTTGCGGGAGCCGGATTCGAACCGACGACCTTCGGGTTATGAGCCCGACGAGCTACCAGGCTGCTCCATCCCGCGTCCGTAAACGCTTTTTACTACTGACCACTGCGGCAAATTGGTTGCGGGAGCCGGATTTGAACCGACGACCTTCGGGTTATGAGCCCGACGAGCTACCAGGCTGCTCCATCCCGCGTCCGCGTGGTTTGTCGCTTCCATCACGACACTATCTTTTACTGCTTCACCAGACTGCGGTGAATTGGTTGCGGGAGCCGGATTTGAACCGACGACCTTCGGGTTATGAGCCCGACGAGCTACCAGGCTGCTCCATCCCGCGTCCGTGGATGCGCACTATACGCCTGATGAGTTTTCTTGCAACCCCTTTCTGCAGATAAGTGGCTAAAATCATCCTGATGACGCATTTTTTAAGCGAGGCGCTGGATTGTTGCACAAATGCCGTCGCGCAGCGGTGGCGCACGTTTTATTCTCAGGGCGGCTTTGCTATCTTCGCAGCAGATTTCGCTTATTTCCGGTTAAGGGTAGATAAAGGTATGAAAGGACGTTGGGCTAAAGTTTTACTGACCGGTTCGCTGCTGGCGCTGCTGGCGGCATGTTCCTCTAAACCCACCGACCGTGGGCAGCAGTATAAGGATGGCAAGCTGGAGCAGCCGCTGGGCCTGGTCAATCAGCCTAACGCGAAAGGCCGCCCGGTGAACGGCAAAGACTATGCCGACCAGGTACAACAGGTCCGCAGCAGCTCATCCGGTCTCTACTCTCGCCAGGTAAGCACCTTCAGCGCGGTGCAGAGCTGGCTGATGGCCGGCGGCGATACCCGCCAGCTGCGGGAGTTCGGTCTGAATGCCTACCAGATGGAAGGGGCTGACAACTACGGCAACGTGCAGTTTACCGGCTATTATACGCCGGTGCTGCAGGCGCGTTACACCCGCCAGGGTGAGTTCCAGTATCCGCTCTACCGCATGCCGCCGCGTCCGCGTGGCAAGCAGCTGCCGAGCCGCGCGCAGATTTACAGCGGTGCGCTGGGTGACCGCTATATTGCCGGCTACAGCAATTCGCTGATGGATAACTTTATTATGGACGTGCAGGGCAGCGGGTATGTGGACTTCGGCGACGGCCGGCCGCTGACCTTCTTCGGCTACGGCGGCAAGAACGGCCACGCCTATCGCAGCATCGGTAAGGTGCTGATCGATCGTGGCGAAGTGAAGCGTGAAGATATGTCGATGCAGGCGATCCGCGAGTGGGGCCTGAAGCACAGCGAAGCGGAGGTGCGCGAGCTGCTGGAGCAGAACCCGTCGTTCGTGTTCTTTAAGCCGGAGAACTTTGCGCCGGTGCGCGGGGCCAGCGCGGTGCCGCTGATTGCCAAAGCGTCGGTGGCCTCTGACCGGTCACTGATCCCGGCGGGGACCACGCTGCTGGCGGAGATCCCGCTGCTGGACAACAACGGTAAATTTACCGGAAAATATGAGATGCGCATGATGGTGGCGCTGGACGTCGGCGGGGCCATTAAAGGCCAGCACTTTGACATCTACCAGGGCATCGGCCCGGACGCCGGGCATATGGCGGGCTGGTTTAACCATTATGGCCGCGTGTGGGTACTGAAAACCGCACCGGGAGCCGGTACGCCGCTGTTCTCTTCCGCCGCCGTGCCGCGTGACGCGCAGGGCGCGCTGCTCGCCAGCCAGTAATTTTTCTCCGGGCCACCCAGGTGGCCCTTCGTTTTCTTCGAGGAATAGTGCATGACGGTTCTTTCTGACGCCTGGCGGCAACGCTTTGGCGGCACCGGGCGTTTGTATGGTCAGGACGCGCTGCAGCTGTTTGCCGACGCGCACGTTTGCGTGGTCGGCATCGGCGGCGTCGGCTCCTGGGCCGCCGAAGCCCTGGCGCGTACCGGTATCGGTGCCATCACCCTGATTGATATGGATGACGTCTGCGTCACCAATACCAATCGTCAGATCCACGCGCTGAAGGATAACGTCGGCCAGGCGAAAACCGAGGTGATGGCCGCCCGTATCCGCGAGATCAACCCGGAGTGCCGGGTGACCTGCGTCGACGACTTTATCACCCCGGATAACACCGCTGAGCTGATGAACCAGGGGTTCAGCTACGTGATTGATGCCATCGACAGCGTGCGGCCAAAAGCGGCGCTGCTGGCCTGGTGCCGGCGTAATAAGGTGCCGCTGGTGACCACCGGCGGTGCGGGCGGGCAGATCGATCCGACGCAGATTCAGGTGGCCGATCTGGCGAAAACCATTCAGGATCCGCTGGCGGCTAAGCTGCGCGAACGGCTGAAAAACGATTTTAAGATCGTGAAAAACAGCAAGGGCAAGCTGGGTATCGACTGCGTGTTTTCCACCGAAGCGCTGATGTATCCCCAGCCGGACGGCACGGTGTGCGCCTCACGCAGTACCGCTGAAGGCCCGAAACGGATGGACTGTGCAGCCGGGTTTGGCGCGGCCACCATGGTTACCGCGACCTTTGGTTTTGTCGCCGTGTCACACGTGCTGAAGAAGATGATGGCGAAGGCGAACGCAAGCGCACAAAAGTCCGCGGTTGCACGCGTTGATTGATTTCAGATTGAGTATATCCGGCGCAGAGTGGTGGCTAAGTTTACCCTCCCCGCAGGTGATTTATGAAAACGCGACTCATCATTATCATCGGAATCATCATACCTGCTGTCGTTTCTGCGGCTGGTCCCACTTTCCACTGGCAGCCTGAAGATCCTGCCAGCTGGAACGCGAAAAATCCAGCGGGTCATTCCGCACCGTTGCCTCCTCCTGGCGCAGGCGGCAAGCCAGAGGGGCGCTGGAACGCCCGGGAAATAGCCCGCTCCCTGGAACAGTATCAGCAGCGGGAAAAGGATAATCAGAGCTGGAGCATTAAAGCTAACCGGGAACGTGCGTCGCGCAACCCTTTATGTACCGACAGCATTCGCGACAAAGTCGTAAACGACCGCAGCCGTTCGGATTATCATCGCCGGGAGGCTAACTATTTTCAGATTTGTCCTTCCGGTAGTGCAACATTCACTTTTGGTGATTAGCCATTTTTAATACCGCTTCAGCCAGCGCCTGTAATCCGGCGCTGCGTGAGGCGCTCAGCTGCGCTTTTAAACCCAGCTGGTCAAACAGCGCCAGCGGGTCCTCCGCCGCCAGCTGCTGCGGGGTTTGCCCCTCCACCGCCACCAGCAGCACCGCCAGCAGGCCGCGCACGATGCGGCCCTCGCTGTCGCCATAAAAATGCAGCCGACCGTCTGCCAGGCGCTGATGCCCCAGCCAGACGCGGTTTTCACAGCCGCTCAGCTCAATATCCCGCTCTTTAAGTTCATCTGCCAGCGCGGGCAGCTTTTTACCCAGCAGGATCAGCTGGCGGTAGCGATCTTCCCACTGGTGAAAAGCGGAAAACTGTTGCAGCAGCGCGTCGCGGGTAATCTCGCTGCCAAACGGATGAGGGGCTATCAGGTTCATGATTCAGTCTGCCAACAGGTCAAGTGCGGTGGTCATGGCCGCGACCAGCGCGTCCACGTCTTCAAGGGAATTATAGGGGGCAAAAGAGGCGCGCAGCGTGCCGCTGACCCCCAGCGCCGCCAGCAGCGGCTGAGCACAGTGCTGGCCGGCGCGCAGCGACACGCCACTTTCCGCCAGCAGCGTGACCACATCGCTGTGGTGCACACCGGCAATATCAAACGCCAGCACGCTGGACTCGCCGACGCGGAAGCTGCGGTAGCCGGGCAGAGCGCTCAGCCGGGCGTCGGCCAGGCTGGCAAGATCGCAACTCCAGCGCTCGGCAGCCGCGATATCCACGTCTGCCAGCCACTCGAGTGCGGCGCTCAGGCCAATCACCCCCGCGACGTTGGGGGTTCCTGCTTCAAAGCACCAGGGCACAGCCTGCGCGGTAAAGCCTTCAAAGCTGACCTCAGTCAGCATCTTTCCGCCTCCCTGCCACGGCACCATCTCATTCAGCCGCTCCGGTTTCGCCACCAGTGCACCGGTGCCCATCGGGCCGTACAGCTTGTGGGCGGAGAACGCATAGAAATCCACGTCCAGAGCCTGCAGGTCGGGCGGGCCGTGCACGACGCCCTGTGCGCCGTCCACCATTACGCTGGCACCTGCGGCGTGGGCAAGGGCGATGGCCTGCGGCAGATCCGGGCAGCCGCCGGTGACGTTAGACATCTGGCTCACCGCCAGCAGGCGGGTACGGTTGTTCAGCAGCGCGGGCAGCAGGCGGATATCCGGCAGGCGATCGTCGCCCAGCGGCCACTTCACCACCCGCGCGCCGCACTGTTCGGCGACCATCAGCCAGGGCACCAGGTTGGCATGGTGTTCCGCTTCGCTGACGACAATCTCATCGCCCGGCCGCAGACGCGGACGCAGCCAGCTTTGTGCCACCAGGTTGATCGCTTCGGTGGTGCCTTTGGTCCAGACCACGGCGTGTGCATCGGCGGCGTTCAGCAGGCGGGCCACCTGGTCACGGGCGTTCTCGTAGCGTTCGGTCAGACGGCGGGCGGCAGCAAACTGGCTGCGGTGAACGGTGCCGGCGCTCAGGCGATAAAACTGTTCGCTGGCGTCAATCACCGCCTGGGGTTTTAGCGCGGTGGCGGCGCTGTCGAGGTAGCAGCCGGCTTCGGCGAGCGCCGGAAACTGCTGGCGGAACAGCGCGGGGTTAAAAGACGTCATACTCTCCTCATCAGGGCGGGGCAGTGCCGGTTTTTTAGGACCAGGCTGAATTCAGTGTCGCTTTCTGGCAAAGCGAAAAAAGCGCGTTATGCTAAAAAAGGTCAGCGTTATGCCATTACCCGCAAAACAAAGCCGCCCGTTACAGGCATTTTTACTGCCCGGGGGCGCAGGGTCAACCGCCTGCGGGGGATTAACGCCCATTTATCTGCAAGGAGATTTAAGATGAAAATGATCGCTGCCGTAATCGCCGCCTGTGCCATGACCTTTACTCTGGCCGCCTGCTCCAGCAACTACGTGATGCACACCAATGATGGTCGCACCATCGTCGCCAAAGGCAAGCCGTCGGTGGATAACGACACCGGAATGATCGGCTATAAAGACGCCAGTGGCAACATGCAGCAGATCAACCGTTCGGATGTGAAAGAGATGGCGGAGATGGACCAGTAAACGTCAGGCAAAAAAAAGCACCGCAAAAAGCGGTGCTACTAAGAATTTACTATGGACAGACAGGGTAAATCTACAGGAATAAAAGGTCGCTTACGCTACCGGACCCGAAAATCGTCAGGTCAATTGCAAACACAACATCACGCCCACAAGCCAAAAGTGCCAAAGATTCAGTACGTTAATACCCAATCCTCAAAAACTTTTCGTTCCGGCTCAGGAAGTGCGGCAACTATAGGTATTTGCTGGCAGTTCCTCAACGGACAATTTATAATGTGTCGAATAAAAAAAACTAATACGTAACCAGGTGTTGTAAAGCAACGCTTATGCCGGGAAAGACCCCATCCATCATGTCGAAACGTTTGCCCCCTCTTAACGCCCTGCGGGTTTTTGATGCCGCGGCGCGTCATCTGAGCTTTACCAAAGCGGCAGAAGAGCTGTTTGTTACCCAGGCGGCGGTCAGCCACCAAATCAAGTCGCTGGAGGATTTCCTCGGGCTTAAGCTGTTTCGTCGCCGTAACCGCTCGCTGCTGCTGACCGAAGAGGGGCAGAGCTACTATCTCGATATCAAAGAGATTTTTACCGCGCTCAACGACGCCACCCGTAAGCTGCAGGCGCGCAGCGCCAAAGGAGCGCTTACGGTCAGCCTGCTGCCGAGTTTCGCCATCCAGTGGCTGGTGCCGCGCCTGACCAGTTTCAACGCGGATTATCCGGGCATTGACGTGCGTATTCAGGCGGTCGACCGCGATGAAGAGATGAAGCTGGCTGATGACGTTGACGTAGCGATTTTCTATGGCCGTGGTAACTGGCCGGGCCTGCGGGTTGAAAAACTCTACGCCGAGTATCTGCTGCCGGTGTGCTCGCCGATGCTGTTAACCGGCGACCGGCCGTTAACCTCGCCCTCGGCGCTGAGCCAGCATACGCTGCTGCATGACGCCTCGCGCCGTGACTGGCAGGCCTATACCCGTCAGCTGGGGCTGAACGCTATCAACGTGCAGCAGGGGCCAATCTTCAGCCACAGCGCGATGGTGCTGCAGGCGGCGATTCACGGCCAGGGGATTGCGCTGGCCAATAACGTGATGGCGCAGACGGAGATTGAAGCCGGCAGGCTGGTCTGCCCGTTTAACGACGTGCTGGTAAGTAAGAATGCTTTTTATCTGGTTTGTCATGACAGTCAGGCAGAACTCGGTAAAATAGCCGCCTTCCGGCAGTGGATCCTGGCCAAAGCCGCCAGTGAACAGGAAAAATTTCGCTTCCGCTACGAGCAGTAAGCTGCCCGTGGCGGACGCTTAAGTGATCGATGGACGCCAGCCCCGACCGCAGGGCTGCCCTGATTGAGGATATGGACCATGTCCAGTCGCGCAATGTTAATTTTTGCCGCAATTAGCGGCTTTTTCTACGTCATGCTGGGCGCGTTTGGTGCCCACGTGCTGGGTAAATCTCTCGGCCCCGCTGAAATGGCGTGGCTGAAAACCGGGCTGGATTACCAGGCGATCCACACCCTGGCGATCCTCGGTACCGCCGCGGTGATGCTGCGCCGGGCCAATATCTGGTTTTACTGGAGCAGCGCTTTTCTGGCGCTCGGCGTGGTGCTGTTTAGCGGCAGCCTCTACAGCCTGGCGCTGTCACACCTGAAGTTGTGGGTTTATATCACTCCGATCGGCGGCACCTGCCTGCTGGTTGGCTGGATCTTGATGTTGGTTGGCGCTCTGCGTCTGAAAAAAAGGGCAGAACGCCATGAATAAAATTTTACTGTATTGCCGTCAGGGTTTTGAGAAAGAGTGCGCGGCGGAGATCACCGCTAAGGCCGCCGAACACCAGATTTTCGGCTTTGCCCGGGTGAAAGAAGATTCGGCCTACGTGCTGTTCGAATGCTATCAGCCCGGTGAGGCCGAGAAGCTGCTGAAGGATCTGCCGTACAGTCAGCTGATCTTCGCCCGCCAGATGATCGTGGTCGGTGAGCTGCTGCGCGACCTGCCGCCGGAGGACCGCATCACGCCGGTGGCCGGCATGCTGGTGGGCGCGGTGGAGAAGGGGGGTGAGCTGCGGGTGGAAGTGCCGGATACCAACGAGAGCAAAGAGCTGCTCAAGTTCTGCCGCAAGTTTACCGTGCCGCTGCGCGCCGCCCTGCGTAAAGAAAAAGTGCTGCTCAACTATGAGACCAACAAGCGTCCGGTGGTGCACGTATTCTTTATCGCGCCTGGCCACTGCTACGTGGGTTACTCCCTGCCGCACAACAACTCGCCGTTCTTTATGGGCATCCCGCGGCTGAAGTTCCCGTCCGACGCGCCCAGCCGTTCGACCCTGAAGCTGGAAGAGGCGTTTCACGTGTTTATCCCGGCGGATGAGTGGGATGAACGTCTGGCCAGCGGCATGTGGGCGGTGGATCTCGGCGCCTGCCCTGGCGGCTGGACCTATCAGCTGGTGCAGCGCAGCATGATGGTTAACGCGGTAGATAACGGCCCGATGGCGCCGAGCCTGATGGACACCGGGCAGGTGTTCCACCAGCGTGAGGACGGCTTTAAGTATCGCCCGACGCGCAATAACAACTACTGGGTGGTCTGCGACATGGTGGAAAAACCGGTGCGCGTGGCTAACCTGATGGCCGACTGGCTGGTCAACGGCTGGTGCCGTGAGGCCATTTTTAACCTCAAGCTGCCGATGAAAAAGCGCTACGAAGAGGTGTCGCAGAACCTGGCGATGATCGACGAGAAGCTGAAGGCCAGCGGTATCAATGCGCAGATCCAGGCGCGTCAGCTGTATCACGATCGCGAAGAGGTGACGGTACATATTCGCCGCATCTGGAGTGCGGTCGGAGGACGGCGCGACGAGCGTTAATGCTTTAGCTTAACCCGGCAGGCGCAGATCCTTCAGATTCCCTTCCAGCACCAAATCTGTTTTCAGCGTCGCCACCTGCTTACAGATCACTGCCTGCTGCTGCGCGCCGCTTAGCCGGTTGCGCCACTTGTCCGGCACCTGGTCCAGCTGTGCATAGATCGCGTCCAGGCTGCCAAACTGCTGTAACAGCTGCGCGGCGCTTTTGCCGCCAATGCCGGGGACGCCGGCGATTTTACTGCTGCTGATGCCGGCCAGCCCCCAGTAGTCGGTAAGCTGCTGCGGCGCGACGCCGAATTCATCGGCGATAAAGGGCACGTCCAGCCAGCGCTTTTGAAAGTAGTCGCGAATGCGAATGTTGGCCGCCAGCAGCTGGCAGTAGCCCTTATCGGTCGAGACGATGGTTGCCTGATGCCCCGCTGCTGAAACCTTGCAGGCGAGGGTGGCGGCGAGGTCATCCGCCTCATCGCCGGGCGAGTGCCAGCTGGCCACGCCAAGGGTGGCGAAGGCCGCGCGCAGCAGCGGCATTTCGTCGTGCAGCGCGTCCGGCATCGGCGAACGCCCCGCTTTGTAGTCGGGCAGCAGCCTGTGCCGCCAGCTTTCGCGGCGGTCGTCATCGTCAAACACCGCCACCGCATGGCTGGCCCCGGTGTGCAGCAACAGCTGCTGCACGGCGTGAGTGCATGCCTGCTGGCAGGGCGAGCCCTGTACCGCGTGAATGCGCCGAATCAGGTTCAGCGCGTCAATAATTAACAGATGGATCATAGTGTTGGCCCTGAGCGGCCCTGCGGGCCGCTGGGTGAGGTTACTTGATGATTTCGTAGCAGGGGATGTAGGCGCTGCCGGGCAGTTTCATGCGGTGCTGGGCGACAAAGCCCTGCAGCAGCTCGTCCATGCGGCGCATCATCTGCGGATCGCCGTGCAGCTTGTACGGCCCCTGTTCTTTAATCGCGCGGATGCCGACGTCTTTCACGTTACCGGCCACGATGCCGGAGAAGGCGCGGCGCAGCGCGGCGGCCAGCTGCTCGGCGGGCTGATCCGGGTAAAGGTTGAGGTTTGCCATATTTTCATGGCTGGGCATAAAGGGCACCTGCAGGTCCGGCGCAATGCGCAGCGCCCAGTTGAAGCTGTAGGCGTCGCCGGTTTCACGGCGGTACTCTTTCACCTTCGGCATCGCTTTTTTCATCAGACGTGCCACTTCGGCCGCATCGTCAATAATGATGCGGTAGTGAACGCGGGCTGCTTCGCCCAGCGTGCTGACGATAAACTCATCCAGCCCGCGGAAGTAGTCGGCGCTCTCTTTTGGCCCGGTGAGGATCAGCGGCAGCACCTGGTCGTGGTTGTGCGGGTTCATCAGGATCCCCAGCAGGTAGAGCAGCTCTTCTGCTGTGCCCACCCCGCCCGGGAAGATAATGATGCCGTGGGCAATGCGCACGAAGGCTTCCAGCCGTTTCTCAATGTCCGGCATAATGATCAGCTCATTGACCAGCGGATTCGGCGGCTCGGCGGCGATAATTGACGGCTCGGTCAGGCCGATAAAACGCCCCTCTTTGTATCGCTGCTGGGCGTGGCCCACCGCGGCGCCTTTCATCGGCGCTTCCATCACCCCCGGCCCGCAGCCGGTACAGATATTCAGCTCGCGCAGGCCGAGCTGGGCGCCGACGCTGCGGCAGTACTGGTACTCCACGGCGTTGATCGAGTGGCCGCCCCAGCACACCACGGTGTTGGGCTCTTCGCCGACGTGCAGCGCCCGCGCGTTGCGCAGAATAGAGAACACCAGGTTGGTGATATGCACCGAGTTTTCCACGTTGAGATGCTGGAAGCGCCCGGCGTGGTCGATCTGACCGTTCACAAACAGAATATCGCGCAGTACGGCAAACAGGTTGGCCTGCAGCGAGCGGATTAAGCGGCCGTCAACGAACGCCTCTTCCGGCGGGTTGATCAGCTCTAATTTGACGCCGCGCTCGCGGCGCAGCACGTTGATATCAAAACTTTCGAAGCGGGATAGCAGCTCATGGCTGCTGTCGGTCAGACTTCCGGAGTTAAGCACGGCCAGGGAACAGTTACGAAACAGCTGGTAGAGGTCGCTGCTGGCCGTGCGCTTCAGCATGTCGACTTCCAGTTGAGAAAGCAGATCCATCGAGCCGAGTGGGCTGATTTGAGTAATCAAGTGAACTCCTTTACACCCGCCTGGGTGATCGGTAACTCCGCGACTGCAGCCGCGGGGTAAAATATCCCTGGGCACCCTTTTCTGGTTGCCCGTCATCAGCTTAGCGCTCCGGGCGCTAAAAAAACACTCCCCCGCGTGGGCAATCGCTGACGATGTGAACCATGAGGCTTACTGACGTACCAGCCGTGAACGTGACGGACGGAAGCTGCCGTTGGTGCGCCACGGATTGATATCCAGCCCGCCGCGCCGGGTATAACGGGCGTAGACGCTGAGCGTTTCTGGCCGGCAGAAACGCAGAATATCGTTGAAGATGCGCTCCACGCACTGTTCGTGAAACTCATTGTGGTGGCGGAATGAGACCAGATAACGCAGCAGCGCTTCACGCTGAATACGCGGGCCACGGTAGCTGATTTGTACCGATCCCCAGTCGGGCTGGTTGGTAATCAGGCAGTTGGACTTCAGCAGATGGCTGACCAGCTGCTCTTCGACCACTTCCTGCCCGGTGGCATCCTGCAGATAGTCGGTACTGAACTGATAGTTATCGATGGCGATATCCTGCTCGTCGATGCAGTGGCCGCTAAAGTGGCCGATCGGCTGCCCTTCGATCTCCTGCAGGCGGAACAGCGCGACGGCGACGTCGCCCTCGGCGCAGGCGCTCAGATCGCGCTCCAGCGTGCTGCGCACCTCGCCCCAGTCGGCAAACGGAGTCTGGTTGAAGCTGTTCAGGTAGAGCTTAAAGCTTTTCGATTCGATCAGGTTGCGGCTGGCGGCGTCGAGGCTCACCTCCGCCACCGCCACCTGCGGCAGACCCTTCGCATTCAGCCATGACAGTTCGTACAGCGTCCAGATATCGGCGCCGCTGAAGGGCAGGTTATCCGGGAACAGACCCAGCGGTTCGCGGTTCAGGCTGCGCGGCACCGCCTGCAGCAGCGTCGGCTGGTAGCGGTCGTGGTACTCTGTGGGCTTACCCAGCGTCAGGCCGTCAAGGGCCTGATGGTTGTCGTAGGAAGACATCGTATTACCTTACTGCCTGAGCTGGCAGGCGCAGTTGCAAATTGGTCAGTCAGCCCGACGCGGGTTCGGGCTACAATAGGCGGTTAGTGTAACTCAGCATACAAAGAGTGAAAAAAGAATGATTGATGAAACCGGCCAGGCATTAAGCGATTTTACCGAACGTTACTGCAGTCTCTGGCAGCAGCAGCGCGGGCACGCCCCTGCCAGCGCGGAGTTGACCGGGGTTCCCTCACCCTGTGTGCTGCAGACGCAGCAGGAGAGCGTCTGGTGGCAGCCGCAGCCTTTTACCCTGGCACAGAATCTGCTGGCGGTAGAACGGGCGCTGGATCTGCAGCTGCAGCCGGCGCTGACGGCGTTCTGGACCACCCAGTTTGCCGGCGACATGGCGGCCAGCTGCGACGGTCTGGCGCTGTCGCTGCTGCAGGCGTGGAGCGAAGAGGACTTTATTCGGGTGCAGGAGAATCTGATCGGCCATCTGCTGATGAAACGGCGTTTAAAGCAGTCGCCCACGCTGTTTATTGCCACCACCGACTCGGAGCTGGAGGTGATATCGGTGTGTAATCTGAGTGGTGAAGTGATTCTCGAACAGCTGGGGAAGAAAAACCGTGAAGTGATTGCGCCTTCTCTTAAGAATTTTCTTATTTCGTTACAGCCACTTATCGTTAGCTGATTCGTTAATGGCTGCATGAGGCGTGCGAGATCTCTTACAAAAGCTGTGCGAGATCGCCAAAGATTTTGACATTCTGTTAACGCCTAAGAATGTAAAATTATGTCAGATCATGATCTTAGCACCTTTTGCACTAAATTAACGCCCGTAGCAGGGACATATAATCTGCGCAGGTACCTTGTTTAGTCGTGATAATCGGGCAAAATTATCGTTATTGAAGGGATGCTCAGGATTCAGGATGACATCAGGATGATGTCCTCAATGGATTGAGCAGGACCCGTCAGGATGATAGCGACAGGGATAGGCTTCAACGATGAAGCAACAGGGAACAGCTCAGGATGAGATAAGGGACACCTCCAGGACGGAGAATGTGAACCGCTAAGGAGAGTGGTGCTCAGGGATGTACAGGGATATTCACCGGGAAGGTGTCAGCAACGGATGGCGGAAGGACGAGTTTTCACGGAAGAGCAGGGAGCATCAAGGTAGCGGGATTGCTGCAAACGAACCGGGAGCACTGTTAACACAGTGCTCCCTTTTTTTATGCCTCGATCCAGGCCCGCCGGCCCACGTCGCGCGCTTTCCATCGCCGCAGTTGCGGCCGCCCGCGTGAAAACGGTATGCTTGCCCCCTTTTTTATTACGCATCAGCTAAGAGGTTGACCATGAACCGTCATCAGCAGGTTCAGGAACGGTTACAGGCGACAGAACAGTGCCTGAAAGAGAGTGGACTGTGGCAGAACCAGCCCCCGGACAGTGAGGCCTTTGCCTGCACCGAACCCTTCTGTGTGAGCACGATGCTGCCGCTGGAGTGGCTACAGTGGGTATTTTTACCGCGCATGCAGGCGTTGCTGGATGCCGGCGCGCCGTTGCCGGCCACGCTGGCCATTGCCCCTTACTATGAGGTGGCGCTCGACGCCGCGATGCCGCACCGCACGCGCCTGTTGCAGTGCCTGACCGCCTTTGACAACCTGTTTGAGTCAGGCAACTGATGCTGGAAATACTGTACCAGGATGAGTGGCTGGTGGCGGTCAACAAACCTTCCGGCTGGCTGGTCCACCGCAGCTGGCTCGATCGCCATGAAACGCAGTTTGTGATGCAGACGGTGCGTGACCAGATTGGCCAGCACGTGTTTACCGTGCATCGTCTCGATCGCCCGACCTCCGGCGTGCTGCTGATGGCGCTGTCGTCGGAGGTGGCGCGCCTGCTGTCACAGCAGTTTGAGCAGCATCAGCTGCAGAAAACCTACCATGCGGTGGTGCGCGGCTGGCTGGAGGGCGATGAGACGCTGGACTATCCGCTTACCGAAGAGCTGGATAAAATCGCCGATAAGTTCAGCCAGGAAAAAGCGCCGCAGTCGGCGGTGACCCACTGGCGCGGGCTGGCCACGGCCGAGCTGCCGGTGGCCGTCGGTCGGTTTGCCAGCTCGCGCTATTCGCTGGTGGAGATGCTGCCGCAGACCGGGCGTAAACATCAGCTGCGCCGGCATATGAGCCATCTGCGCCATCCGATCATCGGCGACAGCAAGCACGGCGACCTGAAGCAGAACCGCAGCGCTGCCACGCACTTTGGCCTTAATCGCCTGATGCTGCACGCCAGCGAACTGCGCCTTCACCATCCGGTCACCGGCGAGCCGCTGGTGCTGCGTGCCGGGCTGGACGCGGTGTGGCAGGTGATGATGGAACAGTTTGGCTGGCAGGCCACGCTACCTGACGTGCCGAGGGTTGAGTTGCCGCCGCAAAGTCTGCAGGATATGAACAACTCTGAGCCGGCGGGCGCCGCTGGCCGGTAATAACCGCGACCTGAGTAAGGAAGAACAAGATGGCTGAAGTCGGTATTTTTGTAGGCACCGTATACGGTAACGCGCTGCTGGTGGCGGAAGAGGCCGAGCCGTTGCTGGTGGCGGCCGGCCACCAGGTGAAAATTTACGATGATGCTTCGCTGGCGGACTGGCAGCGTTATGCCGATAAGGTGGCGCTGGTGATTACCTCCACCACCGGGCAGGGCGACCTGCCGGACAGCATTGCGCCGCTGTTCCACGCGATGAAAGACCAGCTGGGCTACCAGCCGACGCTGCGTTACGGCGTGATTGCGCTGGGCGACAGCAGCTACAGCAACTTCTGCGGCGCTGGCAAACAGTTTGACGCGCTGCTGCAGGAGCACAGCGCGGTGCGCGTGGGCGAGGTGCTGCTGGTGGACGCGGGTGAGAACCCGGAACCGGAAGAGGTCACCTCGCCGTGGGTGGAACAGTGGGCGCAGCTGCTGAAATAAAACTGCTGCCGGGCGATGCCCGGCAAAAGTTGGGCTGACCTGCCCGCTGCCGACAGAGAGACCGGTGTTCCCGGTGCTGCACGCCAGCCGGGAACACCGGCAGCTCTGTCGGGAGGTGGCACCGTTACCGTCCCTGCCATGCCTTACAGCTTCAGACGTTTCTTCGCCAGCCCCGCCACGTTTTCCATCTCGTCCAGCAGTTCAAACAGCTCCGGCTCCACCGCCGCAATATCCTGCTGCTGGCGCAGGCCCTGCTCCAGCTGCTGGCAAAGCTGCTTCATACGCGGCACGCCGCTGTAGCTGGCGCTGCCGTGCAGCTTGTGAATGATATCGCGCAGGCTGGCGGCGTTGTTCTCCGCCATCGACTCCTCCACCAGTCTCTGCACCTCGGGCAGGAAATCCACCAGCATCCGCAGCAGATCTTCCGCCAGGTCGGGCTTATTGGCGGCCTGGCGCAGCGCCAGCGACCAGTCCAGCGAGGCCGGCACGTCGATTACCGGTAGCCGTTCGCCACCCTGCGGCAGGGCATAGCGTGCCAGCAGCACGCTCAGCTTCTGCTCGTCGATCGGTTTTGCCAGATAGTCATTCATCCCCGCGTGGATCAGCTGTTCGCGTTCCCCCTCCAGCGCGTGGGCGGTGACGGCGACGATCGGCGTGGTTGCATGCTGTGGCAGGGCGCGGATCGCCTCGCTGGCGCGCAGGCCGTCGATGTCCGGCATCTGGATATCCATCAGAATAATGTCCAGCTTCTGCAGCCGCGCCTGCTGGATCGCCGCTTCACCGCTGTCGCACAGCACGATCTCCTCGGCCTGCTCCTCCAGCAGGGCACCAATCAGCTTAAGGTTGGCCGGATTATCATCCACCGCCATCACCCGCAGCGGCAGACGCGTATGCAGCGGCTGCGGTCGGCTCTCCCGCGAATGGTAGTCGACCAGCGCGGGCAGCAGCCGGGTCATCGACAGCGGCTTAACCAGGCAGGCGGTCACCCCGCGCGCTTTCAGCTCTTCAGACCACATCTGCATCTGGAAAGGCAGCGCCAGAATCAGGTTGTCGGCGCGCTGCAGCAGCGGTTTCAGCTGCTCGCCGCCTAGCCCGGCCTCCGGCACCGCGCTGACCGGCATCCCCAGCAGCAGCACGTCAAAGTGGGCGTCCGGCAACTCCTCCAGCGTCGGGCTGTAGCTGACGTGCATCGGCGTGGCGTTGAGCATCTCGAGCGTGGCGCGCGCCGCCGCCACGTTGGCCTCAACGTAGGCCAGCCGGTGCCCGGCAATGCAGTCCATCACCCGCGGGTCGCTGGCGGCGTTAGGGTTCAGCGCCAGGTTGATATGGAACCAGAAGGTCGAACCGTGGTTCAGCCGGCTGTGGAAGGAGATCTCACCGCCCATCTCACCCACCAGCCTCTGCGTGATCACCAGCCCCAGCCCGGTGCCGCCGTGGCGGCGTGAGATGCTGGCGTCCGCCTGGCGAAAGGCCTGGAACAGCTGGGACTGCTGTTTCTCGGAAATTCCGATGCCGCTGTCGTGGATCTGCACCTCCAGCTCCATGCGATTATTGCTCAGCGCGCGTTTCTCCACCCGGATATCGACGTTGCCGCGCTCGGTGAATTTAATCGCGTTACCCAGCAGGTTGACCACGATCTGCTGCAGGCGCAGCGGATCGCCGATGGCGTTATCCGGCACGTCACTCTGAATATTCAGCGTCAGCTCCAGCCCTTTCTCATGCGCCGACTGTGCCAGCAGCACCACCACTTCATCCAGCGTGGCGCGCAGCGGGAACGGAATGGTCTCCAGCACCAGCTTGCCGGCCTCCAGCTTGGAGAAGTCCAGCACGTCGTTAATGATGCTCAGCAGGTTGTTGGCCGAGCGTTCGATGGTGTTGAGATAGTCACGCTGGGTGGTGTTCAGCGCGGTTTTCAGCGTCTGGCGGGTAAAGCCGATCACGCCGTTGAGCGGGGTGCGCAGCTCGTGGGACATATTGGCGAGGAACTCGGACTTGATGCGCGCCGCTTCCTGGGCGCGTTTTTTCGCCAGGTCCAGCTCAACGTTCTGGATCTCCATCTGCTCCAGCGTTTCCCGCAGGTCGGAGGTTGCCTGGTCGATGTTCTGCTGCATCTCTTCGTGGTAAGCGGTCAGCGACATTGCCATCGAGTTAATGCCGTTTTTCAGCACGTCGAGTTCGCCGAGCATATAGCCTTCGACCCGGCTGTCGAGCTGGCCGCGACGGATGCGGTCGACGGTGCTGACCATATTGCGGATCGGTCCGGTGACGTCACGCATCAGCCGGTAGGCGAACAGCATGGCGATGCACAGGCACAGCAGCAGCAGCAGGGTGGAGATGAATACCTCTTTGTACTGCTGCAGCCGCACCGACTGCAGGTCGAGTTCAATCACCACGTAGCCCAGCGGATTGCCGGTTGGCTTCGCCTCCTGCCCCGGGGACTCATCGGGGAAGTAGCTTTCCGAAAGGATCGGCGTGCGCAGGATCACCGAATTGCCGTGCCGCTCTTTTAAGTATTTTCCACTGAGCGGCGCATGGTCCGGCAGGCGTAGCAGATCGGGCGACTGATGGTAGTTCGAGGTGACGAACAGCTGATTTTTATCGTCGAATACCGAGATTGCCCGCACAATTTCTGAATGACGACGGTGCAGCAGGCTGACCAGCTGACGCACGGACTCGCGGCTGTGAAAGGTCATGCCATACTCGCTGGAGACCGCCAGCGGTTCAATGATGTTGGTACCGGCATCGGTAAGCTGACGCTGCAGTTCGTTATAACGGTTGACCACGAAAAAGGTCGACAGCAGCAGCCCGATCATCAACGTGGGGGCGAGTATCAGAATCATCATGCGCGCCCGCAGGCTGTATTTGGTCATGCTGTATTCCCTGTGCGAGGCCTGGGCGATCCTTCGCCGAGCGGGTGCGTCCTGGCCGAATCCCGGGTCGCCGGAGGGCGACGGTGGATGATTGCCACCGCCGTGAGCCAGCGGTGAAACGAATGACGCAATTCTACTCTCTCTGCGCCGGAACTGGCAGCCCAAAAGCCGCGCATCATAAAGAGGTTTTGGTCCGCTGAGCGGGACTGAGCTGGGCGATATCTGCGAATGCCCTGTTCTGGTGCCTCGTTATGGAGCAAGCCCTGCGCCTTGCACCGTTTTAGCGTGCAGCGTGCGTGCGCACTGACGGCGTTAATATGTTCAGCGGCGAAGGCGGCGTCAGGCGCAGGCATTCAGCGAAGTTTAGCGTAAAACTGGAACGGTTTTCGCATAAGCATCAGCTGCCACGAACCCGGCGATGGCTGACGCAATGCGAAACGCCCTGCAGGCAGGGGGTCGTTGCTGCGTTATCATCCCTGATGCGAGTCGCCTGACGAGTCGGCAGAAATGGCCTACACTGCCCTGGATAAGGCCGACAGCGACAGAATTGCGTGCTGTTTTACCGCTTCACAATGGGAAGTTTTACTCTCACAACCGGAAAAGTGGCTTAAAATGTCGCAGGTGTGGAGGGCGTTGCAGCATTCGGGGGGAAGGCTGCGTATAATGTTTCGCTGAACAGAATGAAGACGGGCATGGGACGGTCAGAGAGTACTGACGTCCGGCTACCAAATGGGAACGGGTCAGGGTGCGCGGCGGGGTGTGATATCGCGCGTGCCGGGGCTCATGGTGCTGTTTAGCCGAAAAGGGTCCCCCGAACCGGGGGGCGTGCAGGAGAGGATATGGTTGCGGTAAGAAGTGCACATCTGAATACGGCCGGTGAGTTTGCGCCCGACCAGTGGATCACCAGTCTGGGGATCGCTAACCAACAGTCATGTGAACGTCTGGCCGAAACCTGGCGCTATTGTGAAACGGCGACCCAGGACCATCCGGACGCCACGCTGCTGCTGTGGCGCGGCGTGGAGATGGTGGAGATCCTCTCCATGCTCAGCATGGATCTTGAAACCCTGCAGGCCTCGCTGCTGTTCCCGCTGGCCGACGCCGGGGTAGTCAGCGAAGCGGTGCTGGAAGAGCATTTCGGCAAGGCTATCGTGCTGCTGGTGCACGGCGTGCGCGATATGGACGCCATCCGCCAGCTGAAAGCCACCCATAACGACTCGATGGCCTCCGAGCAGGTGGATAACGTGCGCCGCATGCTGCTGGCGATGGTGGAAGATTTCCGCTGCGTGGTGATCAAGCTGGCGGAGCGCATCGCCCACCTGCGTGAGGTGAAGGACGCGCCGGAAGACGAGCGCGTGCTGGCGGCGAAAGAGTGCACCAATATTTACGCCCCGCTGGCCAACCGCCTCGGCATCGGCCAGCTGAAGTGGGAGCTGGAAGACTTCTGCTTCCGCTACCTGCACCCCGATGAATACAAACGCATTGCCAAACTGCTGCACGAGCGGCGCATCGATCGCGAAGGCTATATTGATACCTTCGTCGAGTCACTGCGCGCGGAGATCAAGAAAGAGGGTGTCAAGGCCGAGGTGTATGGCCGGCCGAAACATATCTACAGCATCTGGCGCAAGATGCAGAAAAAGGCGCTGGCCTTTGACGAGCTGTTCGACGTGCGCGCGGTGCGCATCGTCGCCGAACGCCTGCAGGACTGCTATGGCGCGCTGGGTATCGTGCATACGCTGTATCGCCACCTGCCGAACGAGTTTGATGACTATGTCGCTAACCCGAAGCCCAACGGCTATCAGTCGATCCACACCGTGGTGCTCGGGCCGAAGGGCAAAACCGTTGAAATTCAGATCCGCACCCGGCAGATGCATGAAGATGCCGAGCTGGGGGTGGCCGCCCACTGGAAGTATAAAGAGGGCTCAACCTCCGGCAGTGCCCGTGGGGCGTCCGGCCATGAAGGGCGCATTGCCTGGCTGCGTAAGCTGATTACCTGGCAGGAAGAGATGGCGGATTCGGGCGAAATGCTCGATGAAGTTCGCAGCCAGGTGTTTGATGACCGGGTCTACGTGTTTACCCCGAAAGGCGACGTGGTCGACCTGCCGGCCGGCTCGACGCCGCTCGACTTCGCCTACCATATCCACAGTGATATCGGCCACCGCTGCATCGGCGCCAAGATCGGTGGACGCATCGTGCCGTTCACCTATCAGCTGCAGATGGGCGATCAGATCGACATTATCACCCAGAAACAGCCGAATCCGAGCCGCGACTGGCTGAACCCGAACCTTGGTTACATTACCACCAGCCGCGGACGCTCGAAGATCCACGCCTGGTTCCGCAAGCAGGATCGCGATAAGAACATCATCGCCGGGCGGCAGATCCTTGACAGCGAGCTGGATCATCTCGATATCAGCCTGAAGGACGCCGAGCGGCTGCTGCTGCCGCGCTATAACTTCCATACCCTCGATGAACTGCTGGCGGCCATCGGTGGCGGCGATATTCGCCTCAACCAGATGAGTAACTACCTGCAGTCGAAGCTCAACAAGCCGAGCGCCGAAGAGGAAGATCGCGAAGCGCTGCGCCAGCTGACGCAGAAAACCGCCAGCAGCGTGCCGCGCAGCAAAGAGAGCGGCAGGGTGGTGGTGGAAGGGGTCGGCAACCTGATGCACCACATCGCCCGCTGCTGCCAGCCGATCCCCGGCGACGACATCACCGGTTTTATCACCCAGGGGCGCGGCATTTCGATCCACCGTGCCGACTGTGACCAGCTGGCCGATCTGATGTCACATGCGCCGGAGCGCATTGTTGACGCGGTGTGGGGGGAAACCTATTCCAGCGGTTATTCGCTGGTGGTGCGTGTTACGGCCAACGATCGTAGCGGCCTGTTACGCGATATCACCACCATCCTTGCCAATGAGAAGGTCAACGTGCTGGGCGTCTCCAGCCACAGCGACACCAAAAAGCAGCTGGCGACCATCGATATGGATATCGAGATCTATAACCAGCAGGTGCTGAGCCGGGTGCTGGCAAGACTCAACCAGGTGCCGGATATTATCGATGCGAAACGTCTGCATTAACTGGCTGGGTGGCGGAGGTGCTGCTGTTGCAGGCATTATGTCGCTGCAGGTTCCGGTGCTCTGGTCGGCCGCTGGCGACAGATCGCCGGGACGCCGTAAACACCTCCCTGTGGGCTCGGATGCCGCATCCTTGCGGCATACGCCCGGCTAACCTGCTCGCCAGCGGCCTCCCTTCTTGCATTTGTGTGGCTGTTCTAAGGGCGTAGCTTCTCCTTCTGGTGCCAGGTTCGGCCGCTGGCGACAGAACGCCGGGACGCCGTAAACACCTCCCTGTGGGCTCGGATGCCGCATCCTTGCGGCATACGCCCGGCTAACCTGCTCGCCAGCGCCCTCCCTTTCTGCCTGTTGTATCGCTGTTTTTAACGTTTAAAATACTGGCTTCGAAGTAAAAGCTGGATATGCTTTCACAGCGATTTCCGTTGTTACGGGCAATCGGGTATATCCGGTTTAGCGGACCGTCGGCGGCCAGGGATGGCCGCCGCCGAGCGCACATGGATGTGTTTATAGCGTGTCCGCGTTCCGGATATACCCGATACGCCATGCACCGGAACCATCAGCGACTTGCTCTTCAGCAGTGATTTGTTATTTCTCACAATTAAATGGATAAAACTATGACTTCTCTCGATCGCCTGCTGGGCATCATGAAAACCCTGCGTGACCCTGAGCACGGCTGCCCGTGGGATCGCGAGCAGACCTTTGCCACCATCGCACCCTATACGCTGGAAGAGACCTATGAGGTGATCGACGCGATCAACCGCGCCGATTTCGACGACCTGCGCGGCGAACTGGGCGATCTGCTGTTTCAGGTGGTGTTCTATGCGCAGATGGCGCAGGAGCAGGGGCGTTTCGACTTTAACGACATCTGCACCGCCATCAGCGACAAGCTGGAGCGCCGCCACCCGCATATCTTTGCCGGTGCACAAGCCGGCAGCAGCGCCGAGGTGCTGGTCAACTGGGAGCAGATTAAAAGCGAGGAGCGGGCGGATAAGGCGCAGCACTCGGCGCTGGACGATATTCCCGCCGCGCTGCCGGCGCTGATGCGCGCGCACAAAATCCAGAAGCGCTGCAGCAACGTCGGCTTCGACTGGACCACCCTCGGGCCGGTGCTGGACAAAGTGTATGAAGAGATCGACGAGGTGATGCACGAAGCGAAGCAGGCGGTGATCGATGAGCAGAAGCTGGAAGAGGAGATTGGCGATCTGCTGTTTGCCACGGTCAATCTGTCGCGCCATCTGGGCAAAAAAGCCGAAACCGCGCTGCAAAAGGCCAACACCAAATTTGAACGCCGCTTCCGCCAGGTTGAGCAGATTATCACCGCTCAGGGGATGAGTATGCCGCAGGCGACGCTGGAGCAGATGGAGGCCGCGTGGCAGCAGGTAAAGTCAGAGGAATAATTGGCTGACACGATTCAACAAAAATGTGACGCGCGTCAACCTTCTGCGTGGCGAAATCAGGTAATGTCAGGGCGGTAAATGCGGTGGCGGTAACACAACCGGAAACGATCAATTGTCGTTCCGGGGTGTTTCGGGTATACTATTTTCCCGTCCTGGTATTTCATTCCATCGTCTTTAAACCTACATTCTCAGGTTCAGCATGACAACGAACTATATTTTTGTGACCGGCGGGGTCGTTTCCTCTCTGGGTAAAGGCATTGCTGCCGCTTCCCTGGCTGCAATCCTTGAAGCGCGCGGTCTTAACGTGACCATCATGAAGCTGGATCCGTATATCAACGTCGATCCGGGCACCATGAGCCCGACTCAGCACGGTGAAGTGTACGTCACCGACGACGGCGCAGAAACCGATCTGGATCTCGGTCACTACGAGCGTTTCATTCGCACCAAGATGAGCCGCCGCAACAACTTCACCACCGGCCGTATCTACTCAGAAGTGCTGCGCAAAGAGCGTCGCGGTGACTATCTGGGCGCGACCATTCAGGTGATCCCACACATTACCAATGCCATCAAAGAGCGCATCATCGAAGGCGGCGAAGGCCACGATGTGGTGCTGGTTGAAATTGGTGGCACCGTCGGTGATATCGAGTCTCTGCCGTTCCTTGAAGCCATCCGTCAGATGGCGGTGGATGTGGGCCGTGAGCACACCATGTATATGCACCTGACCCTGGTGCCCTATATGGCCGCCGCCGGTGAAGTGAAAACCAAACCTACCCAGCACTCCGTGAAAGAGCTGCTGTCGATCGGCATTCAGCCAGACGTGCTGATCTGCCGCTCTGACCGCGCCGTACCGGCCAACGAACGCGCCAAGATTGCGCTGTTCTGTAACGTGCCGGAAAAAGCGGTAATCTCCCTGAAAGACGTCGACTCAATCTACAAGATCCCGGGCATGCTGAAATCGCAGGGCCTCGACGACTTTATCTGCAAACGTTTCAACCTGAACGCACCGGAAGCCAACCTGGCCGAGTGGGAGCAGGTGATTTACGAAGAAGCTAATCCGGGCGCGGAAGTGACCATCGGTATGGTCGGCAAGTACGTTGAGCTGCCGGATGCCTATAAGTCGGTGATTGAAGCCCTTAAGCACGGCGGCCTGAAAAACCGCGTCACGGTCAACATTAAGCTGATCGACTCGCAGGATGTGGAAACCCGCGGTGTGGAAGTGCTGAAGGATCTGGATGCGATCCTGATCCCGGGCGGCTTCGGCTACCGTGGCGTGGAAGGCAAGATCATGACCGCGCAGTATGCGCGCGAGAATAATATCCCGTACCTCGGCATCTGCCTGGGTATGCAGGTGGCGCTGATGGAGTTCGCCCGCAACGTGGCGAACATGCCTGGTGCCAACTCCACCGAATTCCAGCCGGACTGTAAGTACCCGGTGGTGGCGCTGATCACCGAATGGCGTGATGAAGAAGGCAACGTTGAGCAGCGCACCGAGCAGAGCGACCTGGGCGGCACCATGCGTCTGGGCAGCCAGCAGTGCCAGCTGACCGATGACAGCCTGGTGCGCAAGCTGTACGGCAGCGACACCATCGTTGAGCGTCACCGTCACCGCTATGAAGTGAACAATATGCTGTTGCAGCAGATTGAAGCGGCCGGCCTGCGCGTCGCGGGTCGTTCCGGCGACGACCAGCTGGTGGAGATCATCGAGATCCCTGACCACCCGTGGTATGTTGCGTGTCAGTTCCACCCGGAGTTCACCTCCACGCCGCGTGACGGACATCCGCTGTTCAGCGGCTTCGTGAAGGCAGCAAACGAGTTCCAGAAGCGTTTGGCAAAATAAGTGTTTTCATAACGCCCTGAACTTCGGTCTCAGGGCGTTGTTGTCTAAGTTTAAGTTAACTTGTACTGAGGAAAAACTAATGTCCAAAATCGTAAAAGTCATCGGCCGCGAAATCATCGACTCCCGTGGTAACCCGACTGTAGAAGCAGAAGTTCACCTGGAAGGCGGCTTTGTTGGTCTGGCTGCGGCACCATCAGGTGCTTCTACCGGTTCCCGCGAAGCGCTGGAACTGCGTGACGGTGACAAATCTCGTTTCCTGGGCAAAGGCGTAACCAAAGCCGTTGCCGCTGTTAACGGTCCTATCGCTGACGCCGTAACCGGTAAAGACGCGAAAGACCAGGCTAACATCGACAAGATCATGATCGAGCTGGACGGCACCGAGAACAAATCCAAGTTTGGCGCTAACGCCATCCTGGCCGTTTCTCTGGCTGCTGCGAAAGCGGCCGCTGCCTCTAAAGGTCAGCCGCTGTACGAGCACATCGCTGAACTGAACGGCACCGCAGGCAAGTTCTCTATGCCACTGCCAATGATGAACATCATCAACGGCGGCGAGCACGCGGACAACAACGTCGACATTCAGGAGTTCATGATCCAGCCTGTTGGCGCGAAAACGCTGAAAGAAGCGCTGCGTATCGGTTCTGAAGTGTTCCACACCCTGGCAAAAGTGCTGAAGTCTAAAGGCCTGAGCACCGCGGTCGGCGACGAAGGCGGCTACGCGCCAAACCTGGGTTCTAACGCCGAAGCACTGGCCGTTATCGCAGAAGCGGTAAAAGCAGCAGGCTACGAGCTGGGCAAAGACGTTACCTTGGCGATGGACTGTGCGGCATCTGAATTCTACAAAGACGGCAAGTACGTGCTGGCTGGCGAAGGCAACAAAGCCTTCACCTCTGAAGAGTTCACCCACTTCCTGGAAGACCTGACCAAAGATTACCCAATCGTCTCTATCGAAGACGGCCTGGACGAATCTGACTGGGCGGGCTTCGCATACCAGACCAAAGTACTGGGCGACAAAATCCAGCTGGTCGGTGACGATCTGTTCGTGACCAACACTAAGATCCTGAAAGAAGGTATCGATAAAGGCATCGCTAACTCAATCCTGATCAAATTCAACCAGATCGGTTCACTGACCGAAACCCTGGCTGCGATCAAGATGGCGAAAGACGCCGGCTACACCGCGGTGATCTCTCACCGTTCAGGTGAAACCGAAGATGCCACCATCGCTGACCTGGCGGTCGGTACCGCTGCAGGCCAGATCAAAACCGGTTCTATGAGCCGTTCTGACCGCGTAGCTAAGTACAACCAGCTGCTGCGTATTGAAGAAGCGCTGGGCAACCGTGCGCCATTCAACGGCCTGAAAGAAGTTAAAGGCCAGTAAGCTGCGTTAATCCCCGCCGTCACCGGCGCGGAATAACCGACAAAACCCCGTCTGCGGACGGGGTTTTTTTATGCCTGTCGCTACACAAATTCTGGCACCCGGCCTGCCGCCGAGGCTAAAGTTCCCGCCGTTGTTAACCGATAATCAGTGGTGTCCGCCATCCTCCCCACTACAGAGTGAGCACCATGTTCAAAAACGTTAAAGTTGTCACCAGCATCCTTATTATGCTGCTCATTTTCAGTGCGCTGCTGCTGGTCTCCAGCGGGCTGTCGTTTAACGCCATCAGCCAGGATAAGGCCAACTTCAACCGTGCCGGGATCCTCACCCAGCAGCAGGGGCAGCTCAGCGACGCATGGCAGACGCTGGTCAAAACCCGCGTCACCATTAACCGCGTGGCGATCCGCATGCTGAAGAAGCAGACCGATGACGCCTCGCTGGCGGCGATGGCGAAACTGCTTGGCCAGGCGCGCGAGACGCTGGACGACGCGCAGCAGCACTTTAGCCAGTATCAAAATATGCCAATGGTCAGCGGCGAGAGCGCGGCGCTGGCCGACGCGGTCGGCGCGCGCTACCAGCAGCTGCACGGTCTGCTGCAGCAGTCGATTCAGTTCCTCGCGGCGAACAACTATGAGGCCTACGGCAACCTCGACACGCAGCAGGCGCAGGATGAGCTGGAGAGCACCTATGAGCAGTGGCGGGAGCAGAACCGTCAGCTGCTGCAGGTGGGCACGGACCAGAATCAGCAGGGCTACAGCAATATGCTGTGGACGCTGGCGTCGGTGCTGGTGGTACTGGTGGTGCTGCTGATCGCGGTGTGGCAGGGGATCCGTCGCGTGCTGCTGACCCCGCTGCAGCAGCTGCTGGCGCATATGCAACGCATTGCCGCCGGTGACCTGTCGCAGACGCTGGCGGTCGAAGGGCGCAGCGAAATGGGCCAGCTGGCCGATGGGCTGACGCAGATGCAGCACTCGCTGATTAACACCGTCAGCAACGTACGCGACAGCTCAAACGCCATCTATACCGGCGCCAGCGAGATTTCTCAGGGCAACAGCGACCTCTCGTCGCGCACCGAGCAGCAGGCCGCCTCGCTGGAGCAGACCGCCGCCAGCATGGAGCAGCTGACCGCCACGGTGAAGCAGAACGCCGATAACGCCCGCCAGGCAACGGTGCTGGCCAGAAACGCCTCGGAAACCGCCGGGAAGGGCGGCCGGGTGGTTGACGGCGTGGTGAAAACCATGAGCGAAATCTCCGACAGCTCGCGACGCATTGCCGATATCACCAGCGTGATCGACGGCATCGCTTTCCAGACCAATATTCTGGCGCTGAACGCCGCGGTGGAAGCGGCGCGGGCCGGCGAGCAGGGCCGCGGCTTTGCGGTGGTGGCGGGGGAGGTGCGTAACCTGGCCCAGCGCAGCGCCCAGGCGGCGAAAGAGATTAAGGGCCTGATCGAGGCCTCGGTCAGCCGGGTCGACGCCGGTTCGCAGCAGGTGACCACCGCCGGAGAAACCATGAATGAAATCGTCAGCGCGGTGGTACGCGTCACCGATATCATGGGCGAGATCGCCTCGGCCAGCGACGAGCAGAGCCGGGGTATCGACCAGATCGGCGTGGCGGTCACCGAGATGGATCGGGTGACCCAGCAGAACGCCGCGCTGGTGCAGCAGTCGGCGGCGGCCTCGGCCTCGCTGGAGGAGCAGGCCAGCCGCCTGACCCAGACGGTGGCGGTGTTTAAAATTGGTCAGCCGGCGGCGGTGGCGCGGGTGGCGCCCGCGTTACCCGCGCTTAAAACCCCGCAGCTGGCGGCTCCGCGCAAGGCGCTGGCCGCTGATGAGGGCAACTGGGAGACCTTTTAACGACTGAGGACGGCCGGAGGGCACAGGATGGTTGGTGTTGCTGCCGCAATCTGCCATAATCTGCGCCCGTTATTTAGCCACCAGTCGAGAAGTCAATGCAGTACCCGATAAATGAAATGTTCCAGACGTTGCAGGGCGAAGGGATTTATACCGGCGTTCCGGCAATTTTTATCCGCCTGCAGGGATGCCCGGTGGGCTGCAGCTGGTGTGATACCAAACACACCTGGGATAAGCTGGCCGATCGGGAAACCTCACTGGGCGATATCCTGCTGAAAACGGTGGAAACCGATGCCTGGGGCGCGGCCGACGCCGCAGCGCTGATTGCGGTTGTCCGCCAGCACGGTTGGACGGCGCAGCATATTGTGATTACCGGCGGTGAGCCGTGCATTCACGACCTGACGCCGCTGACCGCCGAACTGGAGCAGCAGGGCTTCAGATGCCAGATAGAAACCAGCGGCACCCATGAGGTGCGCTGCACCGCCACCACCTGGGTGACGGTGTCGCCGAAGGTGAATATGCGCGGCGGCTACGACGTGCTGCATTCGGCGCTGGTTCGTGCCGATGAAGTGAAGCACCCGGTGGCCCGCCAGCGCGATATCGACGCGCTGGACGAGCTGCTGGCGACGCTCATCGACGATAAGGCGCGGATTATCGCGCTGCAGCCGATCAGCCAGAAGGACGATGCCACTAAGCTGTGCATCGACACCTGTATTGCCCGCAACTGGCGGCTGTCGATGCAGACCCACAAGTACCTGAATATTGCCTGATGCCACGTTCACCGGCGTTCTCCACGCCGGTGAACATCGCCACGTATCGAGGCCACGTTCGTCACCGCACACAGCCCTGAAGACGCCGTAAACGGAACGTTTCAGGCCGGCTCTGCCGCACGGGATTACCGCTGCGACTGCCGCCCGCTACGCCTGTGTTACCTTTGCAAACGCCGTTACGGCCACTGCATTTCCCCTTTCAGCACTTTCGCACTCAGTTCCAGGCTCGACACGTCTTTCAACGCCGGATAGCTGGCCTTCATCGCCTCGGTAAAGGCGACGGCGTCTTTGGTCTGCGTCAGCGTCTCCTCGGCTTTTTTCAGGTAGTTCAGCGTAAAACTAACCGACTCTAATGATTCCGCTGCCCCTGGCAGGAAGTGCCCCGGGATCACCCGCTGCGGCTGCAGCGCGGCGATCGCCTGCAGCTTCTGCTGCCACACTTCGCGCGCGGCTTTGGTCTGCGCGTCCGCCAGCCAGACGTGAATATTGTCACCGGACACCTGCACGCCGCCGAGCACGGTTTTCAGCGCCGGCACCCACAGCCAGCCGTTCTGCGGCTCCGCGCCGTGGCTGCCCTGAACTTCAACGATCTGGCCGTCAACGGTGAAGCTGCTGCCCGCCAGCACCTGCGGCACGATCAGCGATTTTGGCGCGTTGTCGCCCATTTTCGGGCCCCAGAACGCCAGCTTATGGTCTTTGGTCTGGTTGATCAGCGCGACGGTGGCGGCGGTGGCGACGATCTTAGCCTGTGGAAACGCCTGCTTAATGGTGTCGAGGCCGAAGTAGTAGTCGGGATCGGACTGGCTGATAAACACCGTGGTCAGCTTTTTGCCGGTGGCCTTAATGCGTCTGACCAGTTCTTCGGCGTCGTTACGCTGGAACTGGGCGTCGATCAGCACCACTTCGTGCGGGCCGGAGATGATCTCGCTGGAGACCGGGAAAATGCTGGCTTCGCCCGGATTATAAACCTGCAGCTGCAGCGGTTCGGCGGCGTAAAGCGGGGCGCTGGCCGCGCCGGCCAGCAGTAAAATCGATAAACGTTTCATGGCAGTTAACCTGTGATGCGAAAAGTCCCCTATTGTGGATTGCAAAACGGGCCGGATAAACCGACTATCAGGCAACAGATTGTTGCATAAAACGGGCATATGATGGACAGGCTGACCGCAGCACAGGTTTTTATCACTATCGTTCAGCGCGGCAGCCTGTCGGCGGCCGCGGAAACGCTGGCGATGTCGCGGGCGATGGTCACCCGCTATCTGACGCAGATGGAGAGCTGGTCCGGGGCGCGACTGCTGCACCGCAGCACCCGCCGCCTGAGCCTGACCCCGGCCGGGGAGCATGCGCTGGCCCGCTGTCAGCAGCTGATGGCGCTGGCCGTGGAAATCGAGAACAGCAACCAGCCGGAAGGGGACGCGTTGTCTGGGCTGCTGCGCGTCTCCTGTTCACTGTCGCTGGGGCAGAGCGTGCTGATGGCGGCGATTGACACCTTCCAGCGTCAGCACCCGCGCATCCGTATCGATCTGCATATCAGCAACCAGCGGGTCAACCTGGTGGAGGAGCGCATCGATCTGGCGTTGCGCATTACCTCACAGCTGGAGCCCAACCTGATCGCCCGCCCGCTGCATCGCTGCCGGTCGGTGATCTGCGCCTCAGCGGACTATCTGACGCGCAGCGGCACGCCGCAGACGCCGGCGCAGCTCGCACAGCACAACTGCCTGGCCTATTCGCACTTTGGCAAAAGCCTGTGGCACTTCAGTCGGGGTGAGGAACTGGAGGCGGTGGCGGTGAGCGGTAATCTCAGCGCCAACGATTCGGTGATGCTGCTGGCCGCCACGCTGGCCGGCAGCGGTATTTCAATGCAGCCGACCTTCAGCGCCGGGCCGTATCTGGCCAGCGGCCAGCTGGTGGCGCTGCTGCCCGAGTGGCAGCTGGAGGACCTCGGCGTTTACGCCATCTACACCTCACGCCAGCACCAGTCGCCGCGGCTGCGCGCGTTACTGGATTTTCTGGCGCAGTGGTTCAGCGGCGATGAAGCGGCACGATTGTTAAACGGCGAGTAGAGGGGGCTTACAGGGTTTGGCACGGTTGTTAAACGCGGATCGGTGCGGCTTGCAGATGGCGGCTCGGCTTACAGGCGGGGCGTAGCGGGACTTTGCGACAGGCGCGAAGATCCGCGCCTGTCGCCGGGCTGTTACCTTATTTCGACACGTCAGCACCGAAGTACTGCTGCGAGATGCGCTGGTAAGTGCCGTCACTCTTAATGCTGGCTAAGGCCTTATCGATCGCCGCCTTCAGCTCCGGATTACCTTTACGGATCAGGATCCCTTCCTGCTCGGCGTCACTCTGGGTGGCGACGATTTTCACCGGCGCGTCCGGCTTATGCTTTTTAAAGTCGAGGAACGACAGGTTGTCGTTGATGGTGGCATCGGCGCGGCCGCTGGCGACCAGATCAACCGACTGGTTAAAGCCGTCGGTACCAACGATCTCCGCCTTATATTTGCGCGCCAGTTCTGCGAAGTTGCTGGTCAGCGACTGGGCAGATTTCCTGCCGTTCAGATCTTCAAAGGTCTTCACGCTGGTGTTGTCGTTACGCACGATCAGCGCCGCTTTGGAGCTGATATAGGGTTCGGAGAAATCATACTTCGCCTGACGTGCCGGAGTGATCGACACCTGGTTAATCACCGCTTCATACCGGTTAGCATCCAGCCCGGCTACCAGGCCATCCCATTTGCTCTCGACAAATTCCGCCTTTACGTTGAGGCGTTTTGCCACTTCGCGGCCAATTTCGACGTCGAAGCCGGTCAGCTTGCCGCTGGCGTCATGGAAGGTGAAGGGCGGATAGGTGCCTTCGGTACCGATTTTCAGCACCCCGGCGGACTGGATTTTTGCCAGATCGTCAGCAGCCAGTGCGCCGCCTGCGAAGCCGAGCTGAACCAGGCCTGCAAAGACCAGCGTTGCGAGTGTTTTCATCTTAGTGCTCCTGAATGCCGTGTGTGGTTGTGGTTTAAATTTCCCATGAATCGGGCAGGGTTTCGGTCAGCGTTGAGATAAACGCCCGGGTTCGGGTCTTTTGTGCCCGGGTAAAAATATCGCGTGAAGTGCCGGATTCGACGATTTCACCCGCCTCCAGAAACACCACGTTATTGGCGATATTGGCCGCCAGCCGCAGGTCGTGGGTGGCCATCAGCATGGTGGTGCCCTCCAGCGCCAGCTGCCTGAGTACCGCGACCACTTCCACCGCCAGTTCCGGGTCCAGCGCCGAGGTCGGTTCGTCGCACAGCAGCACCCTGGGTGACGGTGCCAGCGCACGGGCAATCGCCACGCGTTGCTGCTGGCCGCCGGAAAGCGTCGACGGCCAGGCATCCCGCTTATGCAGCATGCCGACCTTCTCCAGCAGCGCTTCCGCCCGCGCCCGCGCCTGGTCACGTGACTGTTTCTGTACCACGATCAGCCCTTCGGTGATGTTCTCAATCACCGTCAGGTGCGGGAACAGCTGAAAATTCTGAAATACCATGCCGGTCTGCCCGGCGATGCGCTGCAGGTCTTTTCTGCCCACCCGCGGGCTGCCGGTAAAGACGATCTGCTCGCTGCCGATGGTCAGTTCACCCGCCTGCGCGATCTCCAGCAGGTTAATGCAGCGCAGCAGGGTGCTTTTGCCGCTGCCGGACGGGCCGATCAGCGCGGTGACGCTGCCTTCGTTAATGGTCAGGTTGATGTTCTTCAGGACCGGGTTGTCATCAAAACTTTTCTCAATGCCGGATAACTTAATCATGGCTATGCACCTTACGCGGGGCAGTATTTTCCAGCTTTTTTTCCAGCCGCGTCTGCAGGGCGGACAATACCGAACTGATTAACAGATAAATAATCGCCGCTTCGGTATAGAGGATCAGCGGCTGATAGGTAACGGCAGCGATGCGCTGCGCGGCGAGGAACAGCTCGGGCACGGTAATAACCGAGGCCAGTGAGGTATCCTTTACCAGTGAAATAAAGGTATTCGACAGCGGCGGCACGGCGATACGTGCCGCCTGCGGGATGACGATGCGCCGCAGCGCCTGGGGCCAGCTCATGCCAATCGAATGCGCCGCTTCCCACTGTCCCTTGGGCACCGACAGCAGCGTAGCGCGCACGATCTCCGAGCTGTAAGCACCGATGTTCAGCGTAAAGCCGATCACCGCCGCCGGGAAGGCGTCAATGGTGATGCCCGCGCTGGGCAGCGCGTAGAAAATCAGAAACAGCTGCACCAGCAGCGGCGTGCCGCGGATCAGCCAGACGTAGAAACGCACCAGCTGCTTTAACGGTTTTGGGCCATACAACCGCGCCAGCGCCACCAGGAAACCGAGCGACAGGCCGAGCACGAAGGAGATTAAGGTGAGTGGAATGGTGAATGTCAGGCCGGCGTACAGCATCGGCCAGAAGGAGTCTATTGCTAACGTCAGCCATGTGGGCATCGGGCACCTTTCCTGGATCGTAGTATTTCTTATCTGAACTTATGGCGGGAGCGTAGCACGGTGGTGAAAACCGCCCTTATATCGTCATTTAATATAGTAGACGGAATAAGAATAAGTTTATTTTGGCTAAGCTTGCGACAAAAAAACATAAAGCCGGGCTTATCTGTTTGGTTGAAAGTAAGGGCGCTTAAGCGGCATTAGCTGTCAGAGACTGAGCACCCGATGCCGCTCTTTAGTGGCGGCACGGGTCGTAATAAGTCACGTCTGGGGGGCAGGGGCGGCAAAGGTTAGCGGCTGACAGTGCTAAGCCTGCAGGGCAAAGACATTACTGAGCATAAGTGGGGAAGCGCGTAGCGGCAAGCGCATGCATTCCTGAACGGTACAGTTCGCGATCGGCGTCGATGTCGCCAAATTCTGCTGTGACGATCAGCCCCTCAAACCAGGTCAGGAGCAGTGACGTGCAAACCTCAGACCGCGCCTCGTCGACGTCAAAAGCGCAGGCAATCAGCGCCTTAAGCCAGGCCTTATGCTGCTGTGCACGATCGGCCAGGAGCCGATCGGCGTATTTGAACTCCGCAAAGGCGTGCATAAACATGCAGCCTTTGAAATCTGCTTCGCGAAACCAGGCGAAATGCCAATCCAGAAGGGCATTAAGCTTCTCTTCAGTGGACGAACCGGCGATGACGGCCTTGCCCAGCGTATTTTCAAAACGCTGATGACGTCGGATCAGTACAGCTTCAATCAGCTTATTTTTGGAACCAAAATGCCGGTACATCGACGTTTTAGATACCCTGGCGTGATCCCTGATCAGGTCAACCCCTACGGCTGAATAACCGAACTGGTTAAACAGGGTCTCAGCAACGTCCAGAATGTGTTCACTTTTACTCACAAAATTGTTCCTCTCTACCCGCAAAATCAGCATTGCCGTTAAGTGTACAGATCTGTACATTTTGACTTGTACAGATCTGTACGTTTAAGGCTACCACAGAACCTTGTGGTTTAACGTTGAGCATTAAGGAGAGAGAGATGAAAAAATTATCCGGCGGTGGCCAGTTGCCACCCAGACCTGGCGTGATGCAGTTGGTCAGGGGATTTATCGGCAGCACTCTGGGGATCCTGCTGCTGGGGTATCTGGCTGCGTCAACCGGCGTACCCTGGCTAATGGCACCGTTTGGGGCAACCTGCGCACTGCTGTTTGCCGTACCAGCATCGCCACTGGCACAGCCTCGTAACGTGATCGGCGGGCATCTGATCGCTGCGGCGGTGGGCATGACTGCGCTTTATACGCTGGGAGATTCAGCGATCGTCATGTCCGTCGCAGTCGGTCTGGCTATCTTGCTGATGCAGGTTACGCGAACAGTTCATCCCCCTGCTGGTGCCAACCCGATCGTAATCATTCTTGCCGGACAGCAGGTGATGAACTGGTCTTTCCTGCTGACGCCGGTTCTGTTAGGCAGTGTTGCGCTGGTGATTCTCGCCACTCTGGTAAATAACTCAGGTAAAGAGCAGCGCTGGCCGCACTACTGGCACGGTTATATTCGCCGTAAGGGGGGAGTTAAGGGTTAAGCAGAAAGGGGGGGGGACAGGTGTGGGCAGCCCGTCACCACCCGCACCTGTTGCCTTACTGAGCGGCTTTCGCTTTATAAGCGTCATAGGCCGCTTTGATTTCGGTTTTGGCGGCGGCGGCATCGCCGAAGCCGTTCAGCTCGACCTTCTTACGGCCTTCCGGCAGCTGTTTGTAGACGCGGAAGAAGGCTTCCAGGCGCTGCTGTTCAATCTTTGGCAGGTCGCTGACTGACTTAATGTCGTCGTAAGTCGGGTCGATCTTGCTGGCCGGCACCGCGACGATCTTATCGTCGGACTCGCCGCCGTCGATCATTTTCAGCACGCCGATCGGGCGCAGTTTGATCAGCGTACCGGGGGCCATCGGCGCGCGGGTGTAGAAGACAACGTCCAGCGGATCGTTGTCACCGCCCAGCGACTGGGTCAGTGAGCCGTAGTTGGCCGGGTAGGCTACCGGCATCGACTGGAAACGGTCGGCGATAATAAAGCCGGTTCTGGCGTCGGTTTCATACTTGATAATGCCGCCGGCCGGGATCTCGGTCAGGGCGTAGAACTCTTCCGGGTTATTTTCCGGCTGCGGAAAGTCGAGGATATTAATGGTACTGGCCTGGGCGCAGGCTGAAAAAACCAGGGCAAGAACAGACAGTTTGCTTAACAGCTTCATCGTTGATTCTCTTGATCTTTAATGAGTGAGCCAACAATGTAGTGGGGGGGAATGACAGGGAGATGACAGGAAAGTAAAGCGGGGTAAACCTGAGAATCAATCAGTCTGTTAGCGATTCCAGCCTGTAAAAGCACAGTTTTAGCATCAGAGCTTCTTTAGAGCAGACCGCTAAGTGGACGCAGTCGCGATACGGTCTCTGGTAACTGCTGGCGCAGCAGGCAATCGAGAAATTCGTCAGCGCTAAAAGGTGGAGATTTCAGGCTGGCCCGTTGGCGTCGGGCTGCCTCCAGTACGAGGGTAATATCCAAATCGCTCAGGCTGGTGATGAAACTGTCGGGGTGGATTGCACGCAAATTCCATCTGGTTAGAACCTCATCCGGAAAATCCTTCAGATTGAATGTCACAATTTCTGCTGCCTGAGCGACTATCGCTGCAGCCACAACATGTCGGTCGTCTTTGTCGGGCAGCCCGGTAATGGAATCAATTAATTCACGATATCCGGTTACCCGTGCGTCGGGAGCATGTCTGTCCATCAATGCCCTGACACGCTCTAATTGAGGTCTGGCTAACTCTTTACGATTCAGTAACAGGTTCCTGATCCACTCTTCATGGATATCTTCTGTCCAGTGCGCCCGGAACTGTCCTCCGGCAGCGAGGTACATGAGGAAACTGCGTAACGGTGCCGGATAAAGAACGCAGGCATCAAGTACTACGGCATAACCCGCGCTCATTCGTATCCCATTCCGAGTTGCTGATCGATTGCCCCAAGTTGATCCAGTGCATCAAGGCGGGCATTTTTGAGCCGATCCCGGTAAGCCAGTACATCGGAAAAGCGAATCTTTCGGCGGTTGCCAGTGCGATGATAAGGCAGCTCGGCCGAGTCCAGAAGGCGAATCAGTGTCGGACGGGAAATATTAAGCATATCAGCGGCTTCCTGAGTGGTCATCTCAGCACCAACCGGGACCAGCCGAACAGCGTTACCTTCACCCAGCTCTGTCAGCACATCTACCAGCAAACGGAGTGCGTTGACCGGAATACGAACATTATGGACCTGGCCACGTTTATCAGTCACGGAGACCTGCTGAGTCTCAGCGCGCGTTTCGAGGATGGCAGAAAGTTCGCGGCTGCAAAGTTTTGCTAGCTCGGCTTCATGTTGTGAAGGCAGCTTGTTCTGTAATGTGGTCATTGCCTGTTCCTGAAAGCATTTATTCGAAATTTTCGCAAATAAACAGGGAGTGTGCAATGACTATTTTTTGTACTGCTGCATTACTTACCCGCGATAAACGCAACCCGCCGTGCAGGTCTCTTTGACCATTACCGCGCTCAGCAGGGGCAGCACAGGTTTCATCTGCTGCCAGATCCAGGCGGCCAGCACTTCGCTGGTCGGGTTCTCAAGGCCCGGGATGTCGTTCAGGTTGTAGTGATCCAGACGATCGTAGACCGGCTTAAAAGCCGCTTTGATCTCGGAGAAGTCCATTACCCAGCCGGTATGCGCGTCCACTTCGCCGGTAATTTCCAGCCGCACCATAAAGGAGTGGCCGTGCAGGCGGCCGCATTTGTGCCCGGCCGGCACGTTCGGCAGGTGGTGGGCGGCTTCGAATTGAAAATCTTTAAACAGCGTGGTGGCCATGATAGCAGTCTCAGTCTTTTAGCGGGAAAACCGCGGCAGGATACCGGAAAACGGCTTTTTTCGCACCCGTTTAGCGGCGGATGCCAATAAGTGAAAGTGTAAACGGAAAATGCAGATTTTAAGCTTATGAAAAATATAGGGTTAATCAACCTGTTTTGGTGTTATCGCTTACCCGAAAAACCACTTAGTCATTTTGGTTATTAATTATTTCCAACCTTTATTTAAGGGTTATTATACCAGGCCTTAACCTGTCCCCTATAGACCTTCGACTGTGGAATTTTCGACGCAATGACATCCAACATGCTTCCGTTAAACCCGGAGCAGCTTGCCCGCCTGCAGGCCGCCACCGGTGATTATTCTCCAACCCAGCTGGCCTGGCTGTCCGGGTATTTCTGGGGCATGGTCAATCAGGCCCCTGGTGCGGCGATCGCGCCGGCACCGGCGGCCGCTGAAATCCCCGCCGTGACCATCCTCTCCGCCTCGCAGACCGGCAACGCCCGTCGCCTGGCGGAACAGCTGCGTGACGATCTGCTGGCGGTGAAGCTGAACGTTAACCTGGTGAACGCCGGTGACTACAAGTTCAAGCAGATCGCCCAGGAGAAACTGCTGGTGGTGGTGACCTCCACCCAGGGAGAAGGGGAAGCGCCGGAAGAAGCGGTGGCGTTACATAAGTTCCTGATGTCGAAGAAAGCGCCGAAGCTTGACGGTAACGCCTTTGCGGTGTTCGGCCTTGGCGATACCTCCTACGAGTTCTTCTGCCAGGCAGGGAAAGATTTCGACAGCAAACTGGCGGAGCTGGGCGCAGAGCGGCTGGCCGATCGCGTGGATGCGGACGTCGACTATGCGGCGCAGGCAGAAGCCTGGCGCAAACAGCTGACCGATATTCTCAAGGCGCGGGTGCCGGACGCCGGCGCGGCACAGCTGGCTGTCGCCACCAGCGGCAGCGTTAACGAAATCCACAGCAGCCCGTACAGCAAAGAGGCACCGCTGACCGCCAGCTTAGCGGTTAATCAGAAGATCACCGGCCGGGACTCCGATAAAGACGTGCGCCATATTGAAATCGACCTCGGCGATTCCGGTCTGCGCTATCAGCCCGGCGATGCGCTGGGCGTGTGGTTTGAGAACGATCCACAGCTGGTGCAGGAGCTGCTCGGCCTGCTGTGGCTGAAGGGCGACGAGCCGGTCGGGGTGCATGGCCAGACGCTGCCGCTGGCCGAAGCGCTGCAGAAACACTATGAGCTGACGGTGAACACGCCGCAGATTGTCGAGCAGTACGCAAAGCTGTCGCGTAACGAGGTGCTGCTGGCGCAGACCGCGGAGAAAGCGCAGCAGCAGCACTATGCGCAGACCACACCGATAGTCGATATGGTGCGCTATGCGCCGACCGAACTGAACGCCGAACAGCTGACCGGCCTGCTGCGTCCGCTGACCCCGCGCCTTTACTCGATCGCCTCTTCACAGGCCGAGAACGAGACCGAGGTGCACATTACCGTTGGCGCGGTACGCTACGAGATTGAAGGCCGTGCGCGCGCCGGCGGTGCCTCCAGCTTCCTCGCCGACCGGCTGGAAGAGGACGCTGAAATCCGCGTGTTTATCGAGCACAACGACAACTTCCGCCTGCCGGCCAACCCGGAAACGCCGGTGATTATGATTGGTCCGGGCACCGGCATCGCGCCGTTCCGTTCCTTTATGCAGCAGCGCGACGCCGAAGGCGCGGCCGGCAGGAACTGGCTGTTCTTCGGCAATCCGCACTTCACCGAGGATTTCCTCTATCAGGTGGAGTGGCAGCGTTATGTCAAAGACGGCCTGCTGACCAATATCGATCTGGCCTGGTCGCGTGACCAGAAACACAAGGTTTACGTGCAGGATAAGATCCGCGCCAGAGGGGCCGAAGTGTGGCGCTGGCTGCAGGAGGGCGCGCACATTTACGTGTGTGGCGATGCTAACCGCATGGCGAAAGACGTTGAGCAGGCGTTACTGGACGTGGTGGCCGAATACGGTGCGATGGACACCGAATCGGCAGATGAATTCTTAAGCGAGCTGCGCGTTGAGCGCCGCTATCAGCGAGATGTGTACTAATGAGCGATATCAAATACCCGGGCCCGCTGGTGGTCGAAGGCAAGCTGGTTGACGCCGAGCGCCTGAAAAAACAGAGCAACTATCTGCGCGGCGGCATTGCCGAGGACTTAAACGACGGCCTGACCGGCGGTTTTAACGGCGATAACTTCCTGCTGATCCGGTTCCACGGTATGTACCAGCAGGATGACCGCGACATCCGCGCCGAGCGCGTGGAGCAGAAGCTGGACGCGCGTCACGCGATGATGCTGCGCTGCCGCCTGCCGGGCGGCATCATCACCCCGACCCAGTGGCTGGCGATTGAGAAGTTCGCCACCGATAACACCATTTACGGCAGCGTGCGCCTGACCAACCGTCAGACCTTCCAGTTCCACGGCATCCTGAAGGGCAACGTGAAGCCGGCGCATCAGATGCTGCACGAAGTCGGGCTGGACGCGCTGGCCACCGCCAACGACGTTAACCGTAACGTGCTGTGCAGCTCCAACCCGGTGGAGTCTGAACTGCATCAGGAAGCCTACGAATGGGCGAAAAAGCTCTCTGAGCACCTGCTGCCGCAGACCCGCGCCTATGCGGAAGTGTGGCTGGATCAGGAGAAGGTGGCGACCACCGACGTTGAGCCGATCCTCGGTGAAACCTATCTGCCGCGTAAGTTCAAAACCACCGTGGTGGTGCCGCCGCACAATGACGTCGACCTGCACGCCAACGACCTGAACTTTGTGGCGATTGCTGAGAACGGCAAACTGATCGGCTTTAACCTGCTGGTGGGTGGCGGACTGTCTATCGACCACGGTAACAAGGCTACCTACGCGCGCACCGCCACCGAACTGGGCTATCTGCCGGTGGAGAAGGTGCTCGACGTGGCGGCGGCGGTAGTCACCGTCCAGCGCGACTGGGGCAACCGTACCGATCGTAAAAACGCCAAAACCAAATACACCCTGGAGCGCGTGGGTCCGGAGGTCTTTAAGGCGGAAGTTGAGCGCCGCGCCGGCATTACCCTTGAGGCGACGCGCCCGTATGCGTTCACCACCCGCGGCGACCGCTTCGGCTGGGTGAAGGGCATCGACAACAAGTGGCACCTGACGCTGTTCGTGGAAAACGGCCGCCTGATGGACTATCCGGGCCGTCCGCTGAAGAGCGGCATCGCCGAGATCGCCCGCGTGCACCAGGGCGATTTCCGCCTGACCGCCAACCAGAACATTATCGTCGCCGGCGTACCGGAAGCTGAAAAAGATCGTATTGAGCAGATCGCGGTCGCCCACAGCCTGATGGAGAGCGTCAGCCATCAGCGTGAAAACTCGATGGCCTGCGTGGCCTTCCCGACCTGCCCGCTGGCGATGGCCGAAGCCGAACGCTTCCTGCCGGAGTTCGTCACCCGCGTTGAGGGGATCATGAACGGCCACGGCGTCGGCGATGAGCACATCGTGCTGCGCGTGACCGGCTGCCCGAACGGCTGCGGACGTGCGCTGCTGGCTGAAGTAGGCCTGGTGGGCAAGGCCCCGGGGCGTTACAACCTGCATCTGGGCGGCAACCGCATGGGCACGCGCATTCCGCGCATGTACCGCGAAAACATCAACGAAGAGCAGATCCTTGCTACCCTTGATGAACTGATTGGTCGCTGGGCAAACGAGCGCGAAGCCGATGAAGGCTTCGGTGATTTCACCATCCGTAGCGGCATTATCGCTCCGGTACTCGACCCGGCACGGGATTTCTGGGAAGTCAAAGAGGCGTGATATGGCAGTTCTCGATCTCAACGCACTGAAGGCACTACCGAAGGTTGAGCAGGTGATGGCGCTCGCCGAAATTAACAACCGGCTGGATAAGCTCTCCGCTGAGGATCGCGTGATCTGGGGGCTGGAGAACCTGCCCGGTGAGGCGGTGCTCACCTCCAGCTTCGGCATTCAGGCGGCGGTGAGCCTGCACCTGGTTAACCGGCAGAAGCCGGGAATCCCGGTGATCCTGACCGATACCGGCTATCTGTTCCCGGAAACCTACCAGTTCATTGATGAGCTGACGGAGAAGCTGGATCTCAACCTGCAGGTGTTCCGCGCCGCACAGAGCGCGGCGTGGCAGGAAGCGCGCTACGGCAAGCTGTGGGAGCAGGGCGTTGAGGGCATTGAGCGCTATAACCAGATCAACAAGGTCGAGCCGATGAACCGCGCGCTGCAGACGCTGAACGCGCAGACCTGGTTTGCCGGCCTGCGACGCGATCAGTCCGGCAGTCGGGCGCATCTGCCGGTGCTGGCGATTAAGAAGGGCGTGTTCAAGCTGTTGCCGATCATCGACTGGGACAACCGTCAGGTCTATCAGTACCTGCAGCAGCACGGCCTCGGCTATCACCCGCTGCGGGAGCAGGGCTACCTGTCGGTGGGCGACACCCACACCACCCGTAAATGGGAGCCGGGCATGGCAGAAGAAGAGACGCGCTTCTTTGGCCTGAAACGCGAGTGCGGTCTGCACGAGTAACCGCTGCTCTGCCCGTTGTACCATGAAGCCGCCCCTGGTTTGCCAGGGGCGTTTTTTTTTATCGTATTTTTACGAATGTCCCGCAGCCGCTGGCTGGCTTAGATTAGGAGGAATTGTCGGCGGGCTCAGCACGCCGGGCCGGCCATCTCTCCCCCTCCGCGGGGGCCACCAGCAGGGAGAAGGACTTCATGTTTGACCACATTCTGCAAGGCGTTGGCGCGCTGGAAGCCGAGTTCACCCGCGTCCGCCACGCTATCCACCAACACCCGGAAACCGGCTTTAACGAACACCGCACCAGCAAGCTGGTGGCGGAGCGGCTGCAAGAGTGGGGTTATCAGGTGCAGCGCGATATCGCCAGCACCGGGCTGGTCGCCACTCTTAAAATGGGCAAAAGCAGCAGGGTACTCGGCATTCGCGCCGAAATGGATGCGCTGCCGATTGTCGAGGAGAGCGGCCTGCCGTGGAGCAGCCTGCATCCCGGCGTGTCGCACATGTGCGGCCATGACGGCCACACCACCATGCTGCTGTGCGCGGCGCGCTATCTGGCGACGACGCGCAACTTCAACGGCACGCTGAACCTGATTTTCCAGCCTGCCGAAGAGCTGTTGTGCGGCGGCAGCCGGATGATTGACGAGGGGCTGTTCGACAACTACCCCTGCGATATGCTGTTTGCCATGCATAACCTGCCGGGGCTGGCCGCCGGGGAGTTTTACTTCCGCCAGGGCGTTACCATGGCCTCCGGCGATACGATTGAGATTGATGTTAACGGAGTGGGCGGCCACGGGGCATTTCCGCATAAGGCCACCGACACGGTGCTGGTATGCGCGCATATCGTGCTGGCGCTGCAGTCGATCGTCGCACGCAACGTCGATCCCTTCGCCCCGGCGGTGGTCACCATCGGCAGCCTGCAGGCGGGCGATACCGCGAACGTGATCCCCGGCAGCGGCTGCCTGAAGCTGACCGTGCGTACGCTGGATAAGGCCGCGCGCCAGCAGGTGCTGGAAAGGATTGAGACGATTGCCACCGCGACCGCGCAGGCATATGGCGCCACGGCGCAGCTGCGCCACATCGCCGGCAGCCCGGTGCTGATCAACGCTGCGGAGGCGACCGACTTTGCCCGCCAGGTAGGGACTGAGCTGTTTGGCGCAGCGAAATGCCACGACGGGGTGCAGGTGATGGCCAGCGAGGATTTTGCCTGGATGCTGGAGCAGCACCCTAACGGGTGCTATATCAACATCGGTAACGGCACCGAGGGGGCCAACGGCGTACCGGTGCACAACGGCCACTACGACTTTAACGATGCCAATATCCTGCCCGGCGCGGCGCTGTGGGTGGGGATTACCGAACGTTATCTGGCCTGCGATTAAATCCCGGTCAGGCCGCTGAATTTATCCGCCGAGCGGGTGATATTCACTTTGGTAACGTCGTAGCGCGCCACCGCCTGGAACGGATCTTCCGCCAGGATCTGATCCAGCTGTTTCCTGTCCATCTCCTTCACCATCACCATGCCGCCATCGCGCGGATCTTTACGCCCGGCGCTGATAAAGGCGCCGGCTTTAAAGTAGCGGTTAATCCACTCAATGTGCGGCTCCAGCAGCGCTTCCACGTCTTCCATCGGGCGGGTGTAGGTCAGGAACACAATATACATGCAGAACTCCGTTATCAGGGGGTAGTCAGTTCGCGGACCCGCAACAGCAGCGCCGTCACGCAGTCATGGGGGCGGCGGGGGATGTGCCCGGGTGAGCGATCGATGCCGCTCAGGTTATCACGTTGCGCCCGGTTGTGCAGGGCGGCGGGAAGTGCCGGCGCACCACCCGCGGCAGAGTGGCCGCCAGGCCGCCGGGCTGGCGGGCTGGCCCAGGCCGGTCGGCATCACCAACAGGCCGTCACGAAGTCGTGAGAGCAGCGGAATTCCTGAGTCGTCATCCCGTGACGAACGAGGCAAAATATTTGGTCACCACGGTATGAAAGTGTGAGGACGGTTGCAAAATTTCATTTGCGGCGAAAGGCCCGAAATATCATCCGTTAAGCACATTTTGTTCGCTGCTTTACCAGGTCGTTATTCCATTCGGTAACTACTCATTCCAAATAGTAATTTCATAAGACTTAATGTGGGAACGTATAGTCCCGTTAACGTTATGTGATTATTGATAAGGTCCTCGTGGAATATCTTCCCCTCTTTGCTCAGATCAGAGACAAACCGGTGCTGGTGGTGGGTGGCGGCGACGTGGCCGCGCGCAAAATCGAGCTGCTGCGTCGCGCCGGCGCGCGCGTGCAGGTGGTCTCCCGCGAGCTGTGCGAGGAGCTGGCTGAACTGCACGCTGACCAGCAGATCGCATGGCTGGCAACGGATTACCAGGCAAGCCAGCTGGACCGGGTGTTTCTGGTGATTGCCGCCACCGACGACGGCGAGCTGAACGGCCAGGTATTCCAGGATGCCACCGATCGCTACCTGCTGGCCAACGTGGTCGATGACCAGCCGAAATGCTCCTTTATCTTCCCGTCTATCGTCGATCGCTCCCCGCTGGTGGTGGCGATCTCCTCCAGCGGTACCGCGCCGGTGCTGGCGCGGCTGCTGCGTGAGAAGATTGAAACGCTGCTGCCCGCTAACCTCGGGCAGATGGCGGAAATCGCCGGTCAGTGGCGGGAAAAAGTCAAAGACCGCTTCAGCAAAATGTCCGACCGCCGCCGCTTCTGGGAGAAGGCCTTTAACGGCCTGTTTGCCAGCCAGGTCGGCTCCGGCAACATTAGCGGTGCGAAAGCGACCCTCGACCAGCAGCTCAGCGAACCGGAAGCCCGGCAGGGCGAGATTATCCTCGTCGGTGCCGGGCCGGGCGACAGCGGGCTGCTGACCCTGCGCGGGCTGCAGGTGATGCAGCTGGCCGACGTGGTGCTGTATGACCATCTGGTCAGCCCGGAAGTGCTGGACCTGGTGCGCCGCGACGCCGACCGCATCTGCGTGGGCAAGCGCGCCAGCGAACACGTGCTGTCGCAGGAGCAGACCAATGCCCTGCTGGTGAAGCTGGCCCTGGAGGGCAAGCGCGTGGTGCGCCTGAAGGGCGGCGATCCCTTTATCTTTGGCCGCGGCGGCGAAGAGCTGCAGGCGGCGAAGGCGGCCGGCATTCCGTTCCAGGTGGTGCCGGGCGTGACCGCCGCCGCCGGGGCGACCGCTTACGCCGGCATCCCGCTGACCCACCGCGACTACGCGCAGAGCGTGCTGTTTATTACCGGCCAGTGCCGCGCCGACGGTGCCGGCACCGACTGGCCGTCGCTGGCCCGCGCCCGCCAGACGCTGGCGATCTATATGGGCAGCGCCAAAGCCGGGGATATCTCCCGCGAACTGATTGCCCACGGCCGCGATCCGCATACCCCGGTGGCGGTGATCGGTCGCGGCACCCGCCAGGATCAGCAGGTGCTGACCGGCACCCTGGAACAGCTGGAAACGCTTGCCGCTGAGGCTCCCACTCCGTCGCTGCTGGTGATTGGCGAAGTGGTGAAGCTGCATCAGCAGCTGGCGTGGTATCAACATTCTGCACAGCAGGCCGGGCGTGAGTCCGCCGTTGTGAATTTGGCTTGAGGAAAAAGGTGTTATGGATCAAAAACGACTGACTCATCTGCGTCAACTGGAGGCGGAGAGCATCCATATTATCCGCGAAGTGGCGGCAGAGTTCTCCAACCCGGTGATGATGTACTCGATCGGGAAAGACTCATCGGTGATGCTGCACCTGGCGCGCAAGGCCTTTTATCCGGGCACGCTGCCGTTCCCGCTGCTGCACGTTGATACCGGCTGGAAATTCCGCGAGATGTACGAATTCCGCGACCGCACGGTGAAGAACATCGGTGCCGAGCTGCTGATCCACCGTAACCCGGAAGGGGTGGCGATGGGCATTAACCCGTTCGTCCACGGCAGCGCCAAGCACACCGACATCATGAAAACCGAAGGTCTGAAGCAGGCGCTGGACAAGTACGGCTTTGACGCCGCCTTCGGCGGTGCCCGCCGTGACGAAGAGAAGTCGCGCGCCAAAGAGCGTATCTACTCGTTCCGCGACCGCTTCCACCGCTGGGACCCGAAAAACCAGCGCCCGGAGCTGTGGCACAACTACAACGGCCAGATCAACAAAGGCGAAAGCATCCGCGTGTTCCCGCTCTCCAACTGGACCGAGCTGGATATCTGGCAGTATATCTTCCTGGAAAATATCGAGATTGTTCCGCTGTACCTGGCCGCCGAGCGTCCGGTGCTGGAGCGTGACGGCATGCTGATGATGATCGATGACGATCGCATCGACCTGCAGCCGGGCGAGAAGATCGAACAGCGTAAGGTGCGTTTCCGTACCCTCGGCTGCTGGCCGCTGACCGGTGCCGTTGAGTCGGAAGCCGGCACGCTGCCGGAGATCATTGAAGAGATGCTGGTTTCCACCACCAGCGAACGCCAGGGGCGGATGATTGACCGCGATCAGGCCGGCTCCATGGAGCTGAAGAAACGCCAGGGTTATTTCTAAGGAGCCGTCATGAACACCATTATTGCACAACAGATCGCTGACCAGGGCGGCGTGGAAGCCTGGCTGCACGCGCAGCAGCATAAGAGCCTGCTGCGGTTTCTCACCTGCGGCAGCGTCGATGACGGCAAAAGCACGCTGATTGGCCGCCTGCTGCACGATACGCGGCAGATCTATGAAGACCAGCTCTCCACGCTGCATAACGACAGCAAGCGCCACGGCACCCAGGGCGAGAAGCTTGACCTGGCGCTGCTGGTCGACGGCCTGCAGGCCGAACGCGAGCAGGGCATCACCATTGACGTGGCCTACCGCTACTTCTCTACCGAGAAGCGCAAGTTCATCATTGCCGACACCCCCGGCCACGAGCAGTACACGCGTAATATGGCCACCGGTGCCTCAACCTGTGACCTGGCGATCCTGCTGATCGACGCGCGTAAAGGCGTACTGGATCAGACCCGTCGCCACAGCTTTATCTCCACGCTGCTGGGGATCAGACACCTGGTGGTGGCGGTGAACAAAATGGATCTGGTTGACTACAGCCAGGAACGTTTTGAGCAGATTAAGCAGGAGTATCTGGACTTCGCCGGCCAGCTGCCTGCCGACCTTGATATCCGCTTTGTGCCGCTGTCGGCGCTGGAAGGGGAGAACGTGGCGGCACCGGGCACGGCGATGAACTGGTACAGCGGCCCGACCCTGCTCGACGTGCTGGAGACCGTTGAGGTGCAGCGTGAGGCGCAGCAGCAGCCGGTGCGCTTCCCGGTGCAGTACGTCAATCGCCCGAACCTCGACTTCCGCGGTTACGCCGGTACGCTGGCCTCCGGGGTGATTGAGGTCGGCCAGCGCGTTAAGGTGCTGCCTTCCGGCGTCGAATCTTCCGTGGCGCGCATCGTCACCTTTGACGGCGACCTGCAGCAGGCGCACGCCGGTGAAGCCATTACCCTGGTACTGAAAGATGAGATCGACATCAGCCGTGGCGACCTGCTGGTGGCCGCCGATGCCGACCTGCAGGCGGTGCGCGGCGCGTCGGTGGACGTGGTGTGGATGGCGGAACAGGCGCTGACGCCGGGCCAGAGCTTCGACGTTAAGATCGCCGGCAAGAAAACCCGCGCGCGGGTGGAAAAAATTCAGCATCAGGTGGAGATTAACAGCCTCGCGCAGCACGCGGCGGACACACTGCCGCTGAACGGCATTGGCCTGGTCGATCTGATCTTTGACGAACCGGTGGTGCTGGATCCGTATCAGCAGAACCCGGTCACCGGCGGTTTGATCCTGATCGACCGTCTGAGCAACGTCACCGTCGGTGCCGGCATGGTGCGCCAGCCGCTGGCGGAAACGGCACAGGCCGCGGGCAACTACAGCGCCTTTGAGCTGGAGCTGAACGCGCTGGTACGTCGTCACTTCCCGCACTGGAACGCACGCGATCTGCTGGGCGGTCAGTAATGGCCGAACACGACGACAACGTGGTGTGGCATTCGCACGCGGTAACGCGTGCGGAGCGGGAACAGCAGCGCGGCCATCAGGGCGCGGTGCTGTGGTTTACCGGGCTTTCCGGATCGGGTAAATCGACGGTGGCCGGGGCGCTGGAACAGGCGCTGCACCGTGCCGGCGTCAGCACCTATCTGCTCGACGGTGACAACGTGCGCCACGGCCTGTGCCGGGACCTCGGCTTCAGCGATGACGATCGTAAAGAGAATATCCGCCGGGTGGGTGAGGTGGCGAAGCTGATGGCTGACGCCGGGCTGGTGGTGCTGACCGCCTTCATCTCACCGCACCGCGCCGAACGGCAGATGGTGCGTGACCTGCTGGACGAAGGGCGCTTTGTCGAGGTGTTTGTCGACACGCCGCTGGCGACCTGTGAAGCGCGCGATCCCAAGGGGCTGTACAAGAAGGCGCGCGCCGGTGAGCTGCGTAACTTCACCGGCATCGATGCGGTGTATGAAGCGCCTGAACGACCGGAAATTCATCTGGATGGCGAACAATTGGTAACAACTTTAACCGTTCAACTGTTAGATCTGCTGCGCCAGCGCGATATTATCAAACCCTAAGACATTTCTGGCCTGCGCCGCTTTCAGGGGCAGCCGGGCGGGGGGCGGCACCGGCCGCTCCCCGATGGTCGTTAACGGGAAAGCTATGAATAACGTCACCCCCATGCTGGCAGGTAAAGAACAACACGAACGTCAGGAGACCTCCGGGTTATTCCCCGGCGGCGTGGCCGGATTTGCGTCCTGGTGGCTGGCGCTGGCCGTTCCCTTCCTGTTCTACGGCGCTAACACGCTGTTTCTGTTCCTCTACACCTGGCCGTTCTTCCTCGCGCTGCTGCCGGTTTCGGTATTTACCGGTATGGCGGCCTGCACCCTGCTGCGCGGCCACCTGTTCTGGTCCATACTGGTGACGGTGCTGGCGGTATTTGGCCTGTTCTGGCTGCTGTTCAGCCTGCTGACCGGCTGGTAGCGGCCTGCCCTGCGTGTGAGCGCACGGTGCTGCGCGATTAAATTTTACCTGCACTCCGTGTGAGAGTGCATCGCTGCGTTACAAAATTTTACCCGCGTGGCGGGGTAATTCACGCCGTTTTGCTGTTTTTTAACGCAGTTTTATCGCCTGCGGCGCGAAAGCGCGGCTATTTCGCTGGCACAGTGGAGTCGTGCCGCAAGTTATGGGATGATTGAGCCGTTTTTCAGGGGGCGGGATGGGAAAACTTACGCTGCTGTTACTTGCACTTCTTGGCTGGCTGCAATATTCGCTCTGGCTGGGCAAGAACGGCATACACGACTATACGCGGGTTAACGGTGATGTTGCTGTGCAACAGGCCGGTAACGCCAAGCTAAAAGCACGCAACGATCAGCTGTTTGCCGAAATCGACGATCTTAACGGCGGTTCGGAGGCGATTGAGGAGCGCGCACGCAACGAGCTGGGGATGATTAAACCCGGTGAGGTATTCTATCGCCTGGTGCCGGACCAAAGTAAACGAACCGCGCAGCAGGGCCGAGCAGCTAACCAGTAACTATAACGATGAACCCAGCCTCTTTTCCGCAGGTGATTGCCGTGGTCCCCGCTGCGGGTATCGGCAGCCGTATGCAGTCCGAGCGTCCGAAACAGTATCTCACCATCGCGGGCAAAACCATTCTGGAGCACAGCCTGGCGGCGCTGCTGGCGCACCCGGCGGTCAGCCGGGTGATTGTCGCCATCAGCCCTGACGACCGCTGGTTTGCCGCGCTGCCGGCCGCCCGCGACTCGCGCATCAGCGTGGTCACCGGCGGTGGCCAGCGCGCCGATTCGGTGCTTTGCGGCCTGCAGGCGGCGGCAGGGGCTGACTGGGTGCTGGTGCACGATGCCGCGCGGCCGTGCCTGCACCTGGACGATTTAAGCCGCCTGCTGGCGCTGACCACCACCAGCCAGACCGGCGGCATTCTGGCGGCCCCGGTGCGTGACACCATGAAGCGTTCCATGGCGGACGGCAGCATCGATCACACCGTCGAGCGTGAGGCGCTGTGGCACGCGCTGACCCCGCAGCTGTTCCCGCTGGCGCTGCTGCGCAACTGCCTGCAGCGCGCGCTAAGCGAGGGGGCTACCATCACCGATGAGGCCTCCGCGCTCGAGTACTGCGGCTATCGTCCCGAACTCGTCAGCGGCCGCAGCGACAACCTCAAGGTCACGCGACCGGAAGATCTCGCGCTGGCCGCCTTCTATCTGACCCAATTTGACCAACAGGAGCGCTAATGCGTATTGGACACGGTTTTGACGTACATGCTTTTGGCGGCCCAGGCCCGCTGATTATCGGCGGCGTGCGTATCCCTTACGAGAAAGGGCTGCTGGCCCACTCGGACGGTGACGTGGCGCTGCATGCGCTGACCGACGCGCTGCTCGGCGCGGCGGCGCTGGGCGACATCGGCAAGCTGTTCCCGGACACCGATGACGCCTACAAAGGCGCGGACAGCCGCGTGCTGCTGCGTGAGGCAATGCGCCAGATTGCCGCCAAAGGCTACCGCGTCGGCAACGTCGACGTGACGATTATCGCCCAGGCACCAAAGATGCTGCCGCACTCGCCGCAGATGCGCATCAATATCGCGGAAGATCTCGGCGTCCATATGGATCAGGTCAACGTCAAGGCGACCACCACCGAGAAGCTGGGCTTCACCGGCCGCGGTGAGGGCATCGCCTGTGAAGCCGTGGCGCTGCTGCTGAAGGCCGAATAATGGATCTCGCGAAGCAGGGCTACCTGTATGGTCAGCCGCAGGCCAGCGGCGTGCTCAAGGCCAGCCCGCAGGATTTTGTGGTGGTGGAAGATCTCGGCTACGCGCCGGACGGCGACGGCGAGCAGCTGCTGGTGCGCATCCGTAAAACCGGCTGCAACACCCGCTTTGTGGCCGAGGCGCTGGCGAAGTTTGTCAAAATTCACCCGCGCGACGTCAGCTTTGCCGGTATGAAGGACCGCCACGCGGTAACCGAGCAGTGGTTCTGTCTGCGCCTGCCGGGTAAAACCACGCCGGACATGCGCGACTTCGTGCTGGAGGGGGTTGAGGTGCTGGAGAGCGCGCGCCACCGCCGCAAGCTGCGCACCGGCGCGCTGCAGGGCAACGCTTTCACCCTGGTGCTGCGCGACATTGACGACCGTGACGCCGCCGAACGGCGGCTGCAGCAGATCGCCGCCGGCGGCGTGCCGAACTACTTCGGCAGCCAGCGCTTCGGCCACGGCGGCAGCAACCTGCTGATGGCGCAGCGCTGGGCGGCAAATGAGATCCAGGTGCGCGAGCGCAACAAGCGCAGCTTCCTGCTCTCCGCCGCGCGCAGCGCGATGTTTAATCAGGTGGTCAGCGACCGTCTGGCACAGCAGGGCGGCTTAACCCAGGTATTGCCGGGCGACGCGCTACAGCTGACCGGGCGCGGCAGCTGGTTTGTCGCCGACGCCGCCGAGCTGGAAAGCTTACAGCAGCGCGTTAACGCCGGTGAGCTGCGAATTACCGCACCGCTGCCGGGCAGCGGTGAACCCGGCCCGCTGCATGACGCGCTGGCGTGCGAGCAGCAGAGCCTGGCCGGTCAGGAGCCGCTTATCGCGCTGCTGACCCGTGAGAAGGTCGACGCCGCCCGCCGCGCCATGCTGGTGGTGCCGCGCGACCTGCGCTGGACGTGGCAGGACGACCACACGCTGGCGCTGAACTTCTGGCTGCCGGCCGGCAGCTTCGCCACCAGCGTGGTGCGCGAGCTGCTGCGGGTCGGGGATGATGCTAACGGGGCGGATGAATAATCCCGCTTTCTGCGCAACGCGGTGATGCGTTTATCAGGCCTGCATGAAAATGCAGGCCTTTTTACTGCCCGTCATTCACTCGTGGTGAGAGGGATATCGCCTGGGCCACGTCGGCGGTGACATCTGCTGGCCGGGAGCAGGGCTTTCAGCCTGGCTCAACGGCTGAGTTCACCGGTTCTTTATCAGCGTACCGTTAATCACCGTACAGCTGATGGCAAACAGCTCATCGCGCTGGTAAAACACCACCTCATCGCTGACCCAGTCGGCCAGCACCGGGAAACCGGTTTGGAAGTTAAACCGCGGCAAAATATCGTTATCTTTTATGACGGCGCGCAGCCCGGTGAGCCACAGCCTGTCCTCGGCGATCTGCCAGTCGGCGGTGTAACCGCGCCAGCAGCAGCTGACGGTATCGTTAAGATCGCGCGTCACCTTTATGCTGTGCGTCCGGATATAACTGTTCAGCGGCTCGCAGCGCAGCAAAAACGTCTGGCCGTCGAGGTGCAGACGATCTTTCATCTGATCCGTCATCGGACGGACCTGCCGTTGATGCCCGCCTGCGGCGCTTCACCGAAAAACCGGTCTACCCCCAGCAACGGCTGCGCCCGGTGGCCGTACATCGATTTCGAGACCAGATAGCCGACGATGGTGCAGCGCGCCATCAGGCACTTCTCATCGGGGAAGCCGGCTTTAACCATGCTGTAGTAGAGCTGATTCAGCCCGTCGATAATCTGATCGGCGGCGGTGCCCTCCTTCACCCGCTCCAGCCCGCCACCGTAAATGGAGTATGGGATGCCGGTACGGGTGACAAAATCGCGTACGTACTGCGGCGTGCTGTTGCTGGCGGCCTCCAGTTCATACTCGATCACCTGGCTGGTCGCCCCGGATGCCTTACAGACTGCGGCATAAAAGCGGCAGCCGGCCAGCAGGGTCATAAACGGCAGGCCGTCGGCATCCTGGCTGCGCAGGGTAAACTCCGCCAGGTGGATGGTGCCAAGCCCGGCGCGGTCCGCCGCCTCCAGCATAAACAGCAGCTCGTTAGCCTGCGGATGGCCGCCCATCGCCGCCTTGTAATAGCAGTCGGCAGCGATATCGATATCGTAAGGGGTGATATGCCCGGCGGCGTAGATCAGCGCCAGATTGTAATAGGCGGAGATATGGCCGCCCGCGGCCGCCCGGCTCAGCAAAGGGTGAGCCTCGTACCAGTTGCCCTGCGACAGCGCGATAACGCCATCTTCATAAGCCTGTTCGGTAGCCTGGTCACTGCTTTTAAAAAAGGGATTGCGGAAAAGCGCCATCGCATAGGCCTGCTGGAGAATATTGTCAGCTATTTTGTGAGCAGGGGCGCAGAAAAACAACTACCAGAAATGAAACCTGTCGCGAAAATGGCCTGGTGAAGCTGCGCGCCGCCACCGGCAGAGTGTGAGCGGAAACATGACCGCGGCCGCCAAAGCTGCGCAGCGAACGCGCAGTCAGCCTGCGTCGGGTTTAAAACCAGAAACTTACACCTACCGCCCGGCGCGTCATCCAGCTAAAATGCAGCAATCAACCCGCCCTCGGCAGGTGTCCATCAGATAAGCGCTCTGCGTTTCCCTGCCGGGCAAGCACCCCTGCGCCGACGGTTTGGCTATCTTTAAATCAACAGGTTAGGTGTTTAATGCGCATATTGCTGAGTAACGATGACGGTATCCACGCGCCGGGTATACAGGTGCTGGCAAAGGCGCTGCGCGAATTTGCTGAGGTACAGGTTGTTGCTCCCGATCGCAACCGCAGCGGGGCCTCCAACTCGCTGACGCTGGAGACGCCGCTGCGCACCTTCACCCACGCCAACGGCGACGTGGCGGTGCTGGCCGGTACGCCGACCGACTGCGTCTATCTTGGGGTGAATACGCTGATGCGGCCGCGGCCGGATATCGTGGTCTCCGGCATCAACGCCGGGCCCAACCTCGGCGATGACGTGATTTACTCCGGTACGGTGGCGGCGGCGATGGAGGGGCGTCACCTCGGGCTGCCGGCGCTGGCGGTGTCGCTGAACGGCTTTGAGCACTATGAAACGGCGGCTGCCGTCACCTGTTCGATCCTGCGCGGCCTGCAGCGCGAACCGCTGCGCACCGGGCGTATCCTCAATATCAACGTGCCGGACCTGCCGCTGGATCAGATTAAAGGCATCCGCGTCACCCGCTGCGGCAGCCGCCACCCGAGCGATCGGGCGATCCCGCTGGAGGACCCGCGCGGCCACACGCTGTACTGGATTGGCCCGCCGGGCGATAAGCTGGATGCCGGCCCGGGCACCGACTTTGCCGCCGTGGATGAAGGCTATGTCTCGGTGACCGCGCTGCACGTTGACCTGACCGCCCACGCGGCGCAGGAGGTGGTGGCTGCGTGGCTGAGCAACGTGGAGGTGGGTACTGAATGGTAAGTGGCCGCACCGAGTCGCTGTTGCTGCTGCTGCGCCAGCAGGGCTTTAACGATGAGCTGCTGTTAAAGGCCATCGAAGAGGTGCCGCGCGAGCGCTTTGTCGACGAAGCCTTCGAACATAAGGCGTGGGAGAATATGGCGCTGCCGATCGGTTCCGGCCAGACCATCTCCCAGCCCTATATGGTGGCGCGCATGACCTCGCTGCTGGAGCTGAACCCGGCTTCGCGGGTGCTGGAGATCGGCACCGGTTCCGGCTACCAGACCGCGATTCTGGCCCACCTGGTCGAACACGTCTGTTCGGTGGAGCGAATTAAAGGGCTGCAGTGGCAGGCCAAGCGCCGCCTGAAGCAGCTCGACCTGCATAACGTCTCCACCCGCCACGGCGACGGCTGGCTGGGCTGGCCGTCGCGCGGGCCCTTTGATGCCATCATCGTCACCGCCGCCCCGCCGGAGATACCTAAGGCGCTGCTCAACCAGCTGGATGAAGGCGGCATTATGGTGCTGCCGGTTGGTGAAGATCAGCAGGTGCTGCAGCGCATTCGTCGCCACGGCGGCGAGTTTAAGGTTGAAACCATCGAAGCGGTGCGTTTTGTGCCGCTGGTGCAGGGTGATCTCGCCTGAGTTCCAGGACATTTCTATACAACTGTTTCATGGCAGCTTCCGAATGATGTTGCTAGTATCTGATAACTTTGCGCATCAGGGCGGTGGCCCGGATGGTGTCGCGGTTTACACATTAAAAGAAGTATTGCCGTAATGGGGGATAGATGAGCACGGGAAGCCCAGGATTTAAGTTACGCCGTATTGCAGCGGTGACAGTGGTAGGATTTTGGCTGGCGGGCTGTTCCAGCGACAATACGCAGGCCCCCATCAGCTCCGTTGGCGGTAATGATTCCGGCCGCATGCTCGGCGGGAGTCCGGGTGGCAATATCAGCAGCGCGAACAGCGGTGGCGGCGGTGGCGGTGGTTTTATTCCCGCGCGTCCACCTTCAATGTCGTCCTCTTCGTCCGGCGGCATGGCCAGTTCAGCCCCGGCCCAGAACGTGGTGACCGAAAACGGTCGCATTGTGTACAATCGCCAGTATGGGAATATTCCGAAAGGTAGCTACGGCGGCGACACCTATACCGTTAAACGTGGCGATACTCTGTTCTATATTGCGTGGATTACCGGCAACGATTTCCGCGATCTGGCACAGCGCAATAACGTCGCCGCGCCTTACGGGCTCAACGTTGGCCAGCAGTTACAGGTGGCTAACGGCTCAGGTACGCCGATCACCGGCGGTAACGCGATCACCACTGCCGATGCGAAAGCCGGTGGGGTAACGCCGCCACCGGTCAGCTCACAAATCGCTCAGCAACCTGTTGCGCGCCAACCCGTAATTACGTATTCTGAGGATTCAGATACGTCAAGCGGGGGCAAAATGCTGCCTTCGTCCGGTACAACTGTTGCAACGACAACAGCACCGGTTACCGCCCCAACCGTCAGCAGTACAACGGACAGCTCCACCCCGGTGGGCAGCTGGCGTTGGCCGACCGACGGTAAGATTATCGATAACTTCTCTGCTTCCGAAGGAGGCAACAAAGGTATCGACATCGCGGGGTCGCGTGGTCAGGCCGTCGTCTCCACCGCCTCAGGTCGTGTGGTTTATGCCGGTAATGCCCTGCGCGGTTACGGTAATCTGATTATCATCAAACATAATGATGATTATCTGAGTGCCTATGCCCATAACGACACGATGCTGGTTCGCGAACAACAAGAAGTGAAAGCGGGCCAGAAGATCGCCACCATGGGCAGTACCGGAACCAGTTCGGTGAGGCTGCACTTTGAAATTCGTTACAAGGGGAAATCCGTAAACCCGCTGCGCTACTTGCCGCAGCGATAGTCCGGCAGAACCTTGCAGTTCTGCCCTTGGATCACGGGTAGGAGCCGCTTATGAGCCAGAATACGCTGAAAGTTAACGATCTAAATGAAGACGCGGAATTCGACGAAAACGGAGCTGAGATTTTTGATGAGAAGGCTCTTGTCGGAAACGAACCTGGTGATAGCGATTTAGCTGAAGAAGAGTTGTTGTCACAGGGTGCAACGCAACGCGTTCTGGATGCGACACAGCTTTATCTGGGAGAGATTGGTTACTCTCCACTATTAACGGCTGAAGAAGAAGTCTTCTTCGCTCGCCGTGCCCTGCGGGGGGACGTACCTTCACGTCGCCGCATGATTGAAAGCAACCTGCGCCTGGTGGTGAAGATTGCCCGTCGTTACAGCAATCGTGGTCTGGCCCTGCTGGACCTGATTGAAGAAGGTAACCTCGGCCTGATCCGCGCGGTAGAGAAGTTTGACCCCGAAAGAGGGTTCCGCTTCTCCACCTATGCCACCTGGTGGATCCGTCAGACGATTGAACGGGCGATTATGAATCAAACCCGTACCATTCGCCTGCCGATCCATATCGTGAAAGAGCTGAACGTTTACCTGCGTACCGCACGTGAACTGTCACACAAGCTCGATCATGAGCCAAGCGCGGAAGAGATTGCGCAACAGCTGGACAAGCCCGTTGATGACGTCAGCCGCATGCTGCGCCTCAATGAGCGCATTACCTCAGTTGATACGCCGTTAGGTGGGGATTCTGAAAAAGCGCTGCTGGACATCCTGGCCGATGAGAAAGACAACGGCCCGGAAGACACCACGCAGGACGATGATATGAAGCAAAGCATCGTCAAATGGCTGTTCGAACTGAACGCCAAGCAGCGCGAAGTACTGGCGCGTCGTTTCGGCCTGTTAGGCTATGAAGCGGCAACGCTGGAGGATGTGGGTCGTGAAATCGGTTTGACCCGTGAACGTGTTCGTCAGATTCAGGTTGAAGGCCTGCGTCGCCTGCGTGAAATCCTGCAGGCACAGGGGCTGAGTATTGAAGCCCTGTTTCGCGAGTAACGCTGCATCAGTCTAAGGTAATGCCAAAAAAAGCGATGACCCCGGTCATCGCTTTTTTTATTGCCTGTTCATACACCCATCCTTCAGGCAATGCTTCTGCACTGGCTGCTCTTATGCATCCCAGTCACAGCGTTTTCTCTGTGACTGGAGATTGATTCGTTCGCCGCCCTGAAACAGCCTGCAGGATGCTATGTATAGCGCGCTACACCAGCGCTTTCAGCCGGTAGATCCACTCCAGCGCCTGGCGCGGCGACAGTGAATCGGCATCCAGCGCTTCCAGCGCTTCCACCGCCGGCGAGGTCTCTTCCACCAGCAGCGGCAGCTGCGAGCCGTCCGCTTTACTGGCGGCGGCGGCACCGGAGAGCGCCTCCAGCTCTTTAAGCTTGTGCCGCGCCCGTTTGATCACCTCTTTTGGCACCCCGGCCAGCGCCGCCACGGCCAGACCGTAACTCTTGCTGGCCGCACCGTCCTGCACGCTGTGCATAAAGGCGATGGTGTCGCCGTGCTCCACGGCGTCGAGATGCACGTTGGCCACGCCCTCGATCTGGTCCGGCAGGGTGGTCAGCTCAAAGTAGTGGGTGGCAAACAGCGTCATCGCCTTAATGCGGTTGGCCAGGCTTTCGGCGCAGGCCCAGGCCAGCGACAGGCCGTCGTAGGTGGAGGTGCCGCGGCCAATCTCATCCATCAGCACCAGGCTCTGCTCGGTGGCGTTGTGCAGGATATTGGCGGTTTCGGTCATCTCCACCATAAAGGTTGAGCGGCCGGAGGCGAGGTCGTCGGCGGCCCCGACGCGGGTGAAGATGCGATCCACCGGGCCGATCGTCGCCTGCTCCGCCGGCACAAAGCTGCCGATACAGGCCATCAGCACGATCAGCGCCGCCTGGCGCATATAGGTACTTTTACCGCCCATATTCGGCCCGGTGACCACCAGCATACGGCGCTGCGGCGACAGCGACAGCGGGTTGGCGATAAACGGCTCTTTCAGCACCTGCTCGACCACCGGGTGACGGCCGCCGGTAATCTTAATGCCCGGCGCGTCGCTCAGCGTCGGGCAGCTGTAGTTCAGCGCCCAGGCACGCTCGGCCAGGTTGCTCAGCACGTCCAGTTCGGCCAGCGCGGCGGCGCTCTCCTGCAGTGCTTCCAGATGCGGCAGCAGCAGGTCCAGCAGCTGTTCGTACAGCGCCTTCTCCAGCGACAGCGCCTTGCCTTTCGAGGTCAGAACCTTGTCTTCGTACTCTTTCAGCTCGGGAATAATGTAGCGTTCGGCGTTTTTCAGCGTCTGGCGGCGCACGTAGTGGATCGGCACCTGGTGGCTCTGGCCGCGGCTGACCTGAATGTAGTAGCCGTGGATGGCGTTAAAGCCGACCTTCAGCGTATCCAGCCCGAGCTTTTCGCGCTCGCGGATCTCCAGCCGGTCAAGGTAGTCGGTGGCACCGTCGGCCAGCGCCCGCCACTCGTCCAGCTCGGCGTTATAGCCGGGGGCGATCACCCCGCCGTCGCGCACCAGTACCGGCGGGGTCTCGATCACCGCCTGCTCCAGCAGGCTGCGCAGCTCGGCAAAGTCGCCCATTTTATCGCGCAGCGTCTGCAGGTGTTCGGTCTGCTCGTCGGCCAGCAGCAGGTTCAGCTGCGGCAGCTGCTGGAAGGCGTGGCGCATGCGCGCCAGATCGCGTGGACGCGCGGTGCGCAGCGCCAGGCGCGCCAGGATACGCTCCAGATCGCCAACCTGACGCAGCAGCGGCGACAGCTCCTCGCTGAAGCTCTGCAGCGCGCTGATGCTCTGCTGGCGGCGGGTAATCGTGGCGGCGTTACGCAGCGGCAGGTGCAGCCAGCGCTTGAGCATGCGGCTGCCCATCGGCGTGACGGTTTTATCCAGCACCGCGGCCAGGGTGTTCTCCACGCCGCCGGCGAGGTTCTGGGTGATTTCCAGGTTACGGCGGGTGGCGGCGTCCATAATGATGCCGTCCTGCTGGCGCTCCATGGTCAGCGAACGGATGTGCGGCAGCGAGGTGCGCTGGGTATCCTTCACATACTGCAGCAGGCAGCCCGCCGCGCGCAGCGCGTGGTGCGCCTGCTCAACGCCAAAGCCGCTCAGGTCGCGGGTGGCAAACTGCAGGTTCAGCTGCTGGCGGGCGGTATCCAGCTCGTACTCCCACTGTGGGCGGCGGCGCAGCCCGCGGCGGTTCTCAATCAGCGACATGGCGCCAAACTCTTCCGGATAGAGCAGCTCGGCCGGGTTGGTGCGCTGCAGCTCGGCGGCCATGGTTTCCAGGTCGGCCGGCTCGGCCAGGCGGAAGCGGCCGGAGCTGATATCCAGCGTGGCGAAACCAAAGCCGCGCGGGCTCTGCCAGATGGCGGCCAGCAGGTTGTCCTGGCGCTCGTTAAGCAGCGCCTCGTCGCTGATGGTGCCGGGGGTCACGATGCGCACCACTTTACGCTCAACCGGCCCTTTGCTCAGCGCCGGATCGCCAATCTGCTCGCAGATCGCCACCGACTCCCCCAGCTGCACCAGCTTGGCCAGATAGTTCTCAACCGCATGATAGGGCACCCCCGCCATCGGGATCGGCTCACCGGCCGAGGCACCGCGTTTGGTCAGCGAGATCTCCAGCAGCTGCGAGGCACGTTTCGCGTCATCATAGAACAGCTCGTAAAAGTCCCCCATGCGGTAAAACAGCAGGATCTCAGGGTGGTCCGCTTTCAGGCGCAGATACTGCTGCATCATCGGGGTATGGGCGGTGAGTTTAGGGGTATCGTTCATGCGCTGTTTTTACTTAGTCCATTGAAATTAAAAGGGGTTAATGGCGTGAGTTGTGTTTTTTAGTCGCCATTTTCCGGTTGCGGTTAGTGTAACGTAGCCGGCCTGAAACTGACACCCGTAAAACCTGAAGGGTGTACGCAAGATGGGGAGAAAGCTGGGGGGGCAAGAATGGGATTTTGAGCAAATGGGCGGCAGGGTAAATGAGTCAAATTATTCAGGTACCCCTACTCAGATAGTAACTTTCTGCACAGGGGCCAGTTGCAGGGGTAGCAGTCACCTTCCAGCGAAAAGGCGACGATAACCGCCTTATCACGAGCGATGTGCCGCTTGTTACCGTAGTCAGACCGGTCATAAGCAGTTACGGTGGTGTGGCCGTGACCGTTAGGGTGCCCGTCCCAACCCCGGGGGTGACTTTCCCGCTCCCTCTTCCGCCACGCAGCCACAGTTCCTTCACCCCATTCTGTATCCCCCCGAGCTTTGCGCCGCCGGTGCTGAGATCAACGTCATCAACGCAGATGGCATAACCGGGCAAGTCCGTCCCTATGCAGCCATTGTCAGCTTTCGGCGTGTTCAGCGTGAGGGTTGCTGTGGATGCAGGGGGGCACTCCAGCGTGACGGGAACGGCGACAGAGGCACCGGCTCCATTGCCCGGGGGCGCTGAACCCAGCGAGCTGGCTCCGACGTCAGGCAGAGTTAACGTGGCTGGCGCAGAAATCGAGCAGCGGCTGGCGGGGGGTAAGGTTATCTCCCCGTTTAAAAGAAATCTATCATCATGATGATGATTCTTGTCCAGATGCATGATACTGATATCTTTAATTTTAATGGATTTCTGAGTCGAGGCGATATTCGTCAGTTTCGCAGTTAACGTCGCCGTGGCATTCGTTGTGAATTCGTAATTTCCAACACTAGGATTATTATTATCGGGTACGCGGCATCCGGTGAGCGGGATCTCGTGAAAATTTTCAGTCAGATCCACGCCCAAACCGTCGAAGGTGCACCGATAGTTCTGGGGGGGGGGAGGACGTTTCACCGGTCACGGTCACATTTATGCGACCGGTCACACCTTCCGGAAGAATGACACTGTTTGATTCTAGTAAAAAGATGGGATCGCCTGCGTAAAAGGAGCAACAAAGCTCAGTTCTCTTGAATTCGGCACTTACCGACCAGCGGCCATTGCCGTCACCTGATATAGGGATATCGACTTGCGCAATACTGTTGTGACTGCACAGCAGGATAAGGGATGACAGTAAACCTTGTCGTATCTGTATGTTGTTCATTAGCCGGCTCCTTGCCCGGGTGGTAATAATATTGTAAACAATGTGACAGCGATCGCAGGGGGTTATGCAAAAGCCCGTCAGTCTGTAATCTCCTGCGGGTTTCGTACACCTGTACTCACATTATTCAACCCTGAATCTGACATTAAATCGCTCGACGGGTGATATAGTAACCATCGATATAGCGCAATGCAGAGCCGCAAGCATCAAGGATGATAATATAAGTACTACTAATAGCTTCGGATATATGTTCTGTGCACAACGAATAATTGATGCGCAAGAGTGATAAACAAACCTGCAGTTGGCTGTCATTAATGCCAGCATCGTTGAATGTTTACATGCTGCATGTTGTAGCAGTTTGCGCCACAGGTCAAATTATGTTTAGATGAAAATGTTGGTTTTTATATTATTTTAAGGAGATGTTTTACTCCTTAAGGGAGTAGTGCATTATTGGGAGCAGGGCTCTCTGGTAGTTGCTCATCAGCATATGATATCCATTCCTCCGTGAGTAAATCAGTTACTGACATTTATTTTTCTCACTAAGTATTAAATGACTCACCGGGTCTTATGAAACCCATCATCGCTGTGTAGATAGCATTAAACATGATCTGCAATGTACTGGGTGAAACCTGGCCGGTACGCAGTGGATTTCAGTAAGAACAATCTGCAGTGGATTTGACAGTAAAGTCTTCACCCCACAAAGCCAGAAGGAAAACATCCATAATCCTCATGGTGTGATTCATTCCGTTATCACTCTGACAGTCGTGTGCTTCAGGGGGGGAGCGCAGCCTGAGGCGGAAGGAGTAGATCCTGAAAGATAAACTCGACAGTCAATGTATACGCATGAGGGCAAATTCTGAGCCAGACATGGCGATAAAAAGCATATCGACTATGAAACTAAGTTGTAACCAAATGTGTGCAAAAGACTGAAAAATCTGATTTTTTGGAAACCGTACTGGAATCCTGCTAACTGTTGATTCTGTGCGATTGTTTTATGATTTTTATAATAAAAAACCCTTAATTTATAGAATCTTTTAAAAAACTTTTTCAGTTAAGTAGTCAGATTTTAAGGGGTTGATTTTTTCTTTAAATTTATGATAGCGATCGGTTTTGACCAGTGGCTGTTATTGTGTATAATTATTCGGCGTTACTTAAAGTGAACAGGAGAAACCAGTTATAGTTATTCGGTCTCGGAAACGAGAAATATAATTAATTCACATAATTTATTTGCATGTTGATTGAAATTCCTGTGCCTGTGCCTGTGCCTGTGCCTGTGCCTGTGCCTGGGTTTTTTATGAGAGGTCGCAATGTCAGAAATGTTGATTATTTATTTTTATTAAAAAGCTAAAACTGGCGAGTTCAGGAATTACGTAGCTTTTTAACGCTGTTATTATTTTTGTGTATGTCTATCAGAAAGGGAAGAGGGGTAATTTATTGATTGTATAGTGTAAGAAGCGGTTGTGAGAAATTAACATACTAATATGAAGTAGTGCTTATAAATTACGATTGTGGTTTTATACTGACCTGGCCATTTTAGTATTGTGGCAGGCTATTAATTATCAGGGTATCAGCGTACAGCCACCAGGGTAGTACACTTAATGACTGATTCCTGAAGAAGGATTTATAATAATGAAAGAGATAGTAGAAAAAAATAGTAAAGAAGAAATTCATTTTCTTAACTTCAGTTTCAATCGTAACACACGGATTCTGAAAAAAGATAATAAAGTGATGAGTTTAGTGAAAAAAGAAGCTGATGCCTTAGCGTTGCTGTGTGACAGAGCACCGAATCCGGTGACGGCACAAGAATTTAACTCAGCCGTCTGGAGGGGCCGATGTGTGACACCACAAAGCATCGCTCAGGTGATAAGAAGTCTTCGGGTTAAACTGAATGATACTGAAAAAAATATCATCATTACATTACCAAAGTTAGGGTATGGTATATTAACAGATGTGGTTGGCTATGAATCTGGGAATTCTGAAAAAGCTATGCAGGAAGTTGAGTACGGTCGGCGTTACAGGGAGAGTAACAAAGATATCAGAGGTTATTCATCTATAGTGTCAGAGTTGGAAATAGATGCAGCTTTGAATGACATTAAAGGGCTGCAGAATTTAATTCTGCATAAGATTCTTGAGCTTGAGAAAATTAGCAAATCATCTGGTGATGCTAATTTACTCTAGCTTGTTTGATTAAATTCAGACATGGCTGTGTAAACATATAAGTCTGAAGGCTGATTTAAAATAATGAAATCTGAGGCTCTTTCCCTTTCTTAATTTTTCATAATTACTCTCCCTTCGCACGCGATAGCGTGCGGCGGGAGCAGGATTGAGAAAGGAAAAGATATGACCGGAACGGTGCATTCATTTCTTATGCTATAATCAAGTGATGATTTCGTTACTGATGATTTTCTAATAGAATTTCCTATCTGATATTTAGGGTAAAGTATGGAGTGTTTTCAATTCGGACAGTTAAATTTATCCTCGAATTTACCCTGCCCCATAACCCTTAAGTCCCGAATTAACGAGTGTTTATAAGCTATCGTGTTAATGATTTTTTTAACATAAGGGTCACGGTGTTCCGGAGTACTTGAGTGATAGCTGCCAACACCATCCCAGGTATACCCATTACGTTGAATGGCCTTATGAAGTATCCATGTGCCTGCGAAAACATTCGCACAGCTGTTTTTTCTAAGGTTGCTCTCTGAGATTCCCAGGCTGTTTAGTTTTCTGAAGTGTATGCTGTTTATCTGCATAAGACCAACGTCTACGGTATTGTTTTTGTTAGTGTTTACAGCGGTTTGTTTGTTTTTCGACTCCTGCCAGATTATCGCTTTAATAATAAGTGGGTTAACTTTAAAGCATTGCGCGGCCGTAATGATGCAGTCTTCGGGCATTGCAGCGGCCGCGAATGATAAACTTAATCCTGTAAATAAGAGAGCTGTTTGATATGCTTTATTAAACTTCATGGTTTCTGTTTTGGTAAAAATGAATAATGCTTCAGTTGTTATATGAAATTAGAAATCTTCTTCTTCATCATTGGATAATAAATTCATCCTCATGCTCTCGAAAAGAGTGTTAGCACCTATGAGTTGAGTTGTATACTTGTCAAGATAGTCTGAGACATAGTTCTTCAGGCTTTCTTCCTCGGCTGTTTTCACTTCATCATGAATCGATTTTCGTAAGGTTGCATCAACATACAGCAACGTGCTGCTAAGCTCAGACATGGAGGGAGAGTTCCCAGGATAAAGGTATTCATACCTCTCTTTCATCATTTTCATCAATTTGCTGAGATTATGACTGTCAAAGTCACCCGTTCCGACAGGGCGTTTTTCTTTGATAAATTGCAGAAGATCTTTCTGGTAATCAGTTGCATCGTCATTATTTAAGCTTTTACTACTGTTGCTGATAGTATATCGATCGTTACAGGGAATCATTGTCTTCACCAGTTTCACAGGTTTGCATATCCGATTGAGATGTCTGGCTGCATTGACTTAATGCTATCAGCTGTGCGCCGATTTGAGCTAGGGTGTCAGGAATCAAGGAGGCCATTTCTATTTCTGTATCTTCCAGCGCTTTCCTCGCTTCATTTGTCCATTGAAGACAAAGGGACTCGCTGGGGAATCTGATCGCATCACTGTCATTCTGCACGGTGATGTGATTATCATCTGTAAACTGATAATTCGATAATTCTACCCCCTCAGGTAATGGAACCTGACGCGGTATTATAATTTTCATATCCTTCTGGTGCCCGCTTTTCTCCTGCAGGTGGTGAATGATTCGTTCAACGATAACAGGGTCATGAAACGATGTTTGCAGTTTCATGAATATGTCTCGTCTGAACGAGGAGAAACGCGCAGTTTGTTTTTTTTCATATTCATCAAACATGCTCAGAAGTTGGCTAAAAAACAGCGTAAAGCCAGTGGTGAAACCGACCTTTTCACTCTCTTCTCTGATTTTAATCGAATGTGACTGGTGCTCTGCATTAACCTCTGCGCAATAGCTGAGCGTGCGCTCCAGAGCTGCAGCCATACGATGGTGCTGTTTCTTTTCCCGTGACTTGATTATAGTCAGATCGTCGAGATCCTCAGGGAGTCGGGCTGTGCTAATCGTTCGCATAAATCATGGCCATTTTTAATAAATTGATATGATCCGGGGTAGGGGCTGCTTTACAGATAACATGCGTATTATCGCGCGGAAAGCACAGTGCCATACGCTGTTGCAGAGCATGAGGCAAGTTGGCTGAAATGCTCCTGATGAAGGCAATGCCGTAAGCGGTAGCAGAGTCGCAGGGCATGGCGGCACCGGGATCAACCTGATGTGCCAGGGGTAGCGATATAAACGCCAGTAACCTGGTGTCCGCTGCCAGCCTGGCACCCTGTAATATTAACTGGCTACGCAAAAGATAGCTGCCAATGAGATAAGCAACATTAGGTAGCCGCTTCCAGTATGCAAGAATTAATGACGTGGTATGACATCCGGGAGACCATCCCTCCGGCAAATCTTCAAGCTGATAGTACTCTATCAGCCAGAGATTGATCAGCGCTTCATTCCACGTATTGTTGCAACGCATTAATTCTTCCAGATGGTCTGGATGAGTATATACTGCAGGGCCATACATTATCCTCAACACAGTGTCGAAATTATCATTCATCTGAAGATAACTCTTCATTTTCGGATTTTAACTGGCTTCTGCTTTTAGACTGATAACGCTGCCGGGTTAAATAAAATAAACACCCTCCAATCCCGGTAGCAGCAAGGCCAAAGACAGACAGCAGCAGAGCCCAGCTCCCCGTCGGTACAGCAGGAACCTGGGTCGGAGATGCATACTGAATAACCGGTGCAGGAAACAGCACTACCGATATGTTTTCAAAACGTACATCATCCAGGCTGTGTTTTATTAGAGATTTTATTTGTGAAATGAAAATATTCTCATCAATATCCCCTTTATATGAAATCAACACTCCTACATGGTTGTCGGTTTTTTTAGTGGCCAGAGTATTATCTAGTGGAGGATAGCTGATGTGAACTTTTACATTTACCACCTGTGCAATAACCCTCAGCGTCTGTGCCAGACGCTGTTCCTGAAGAGACAGGATACGAGCCTGTTCAGCATTAGGTGAAGCCACCAGTGAACTTTCGGGAAACGCCTGAGCTATCTGTACATCCGCTGACCATGGCAGTTGATACTGACTGATTACAGAGAGAGCAGCGGTGGATTCCACAGGGTTTACGGTAACCGTATACCCTGACTTAAGCGTACCATTTTTTTGCACTGCAATGTTATGTTGCTGCAATATTGCCAGAACCTGATTAGCCTGATCCTGACTCAGGTTGTCCAGTATCACAATATCACTACATGCAGTAAGCATGACGAGCGCCAGCAACAGCGGGGACGCACGCAAAGTTTTTTTTAACATTACTGCGATTTTTCCAAGGTTTCAATTGTGCTTACAGCTTTTCGTGCAAGTGTACTGACAAGTGATACATAGTTAGTGTATTCACCAATATAATTTTGCAGCATTAACAATTTTTCAGGATCGCTGGTGAATCGCGGCGACTGACTTAAATTATTAATAACGTCTTTATACTGCTCGTTGCTTTCACTGACTTTATTAAATTCTTTGCTAACTAAGTTAGTGAAGTTATGGTCGTGAATACTTGCAGGGATCTCTTCCTGATGACTGAGACTGTTATTTTCAGGGATATAACCAGATAAAACATTTGCTTTGATCGGGAACATTTTTTCTCCGGGTTTTTGTGGTGGTTAAGGGTACGGATAACCCGTACCCAAAGATTATCTGAAGTTCTGAATAATGCTGGCACCGATATCTTTGTAAGCCTTTACCGTACTGGTTTGTGCATTACGGAACAGAGTGTATGCCTGCAGTTTTCCCTGATAGGCAGCAAGTGCACTTGGGTTTGAAGGATCTTTTTCCATAGCATCCTGTGCTTTTTTCAATTCCTTCATAAGATTTTCTGCACCCGTCTCAAAACCCAGAGATGTTCTGTCCAGAAAAATGTTTTCATCAAACCCAGGAACGTAACCAATATCAGCCATAATTTTTTTCTCTTTGTTTCAGTGGGAAGTACCAATGTTTTGGATTAAGGAAAATATAATTTTCCGCGGAAGTAGTATATGATTTGTTTTTTAGCCAGTCCTCATCAAGATTGACTGAGAAATTTATGATTTTTTCTCCCCATTTTTGATTAAAGTTTAAGATGGAATTTCTCAGAGCCATAAGCACATTATCACTCAGAGTATCGCGGATAACTAATACGTATCCATTATCGGTCTTCACCTGCCGGTAAACTATGTTTAAGCGATCCAAACCCTGGCGTGCCTCTGCCAGAAGCTGCTCCTTACTCTTCAGGGTAGTCGCGAAATCTGTAGCAAAAGGAATAGCATTCAGAACTGCAGTTCTGAATCTTTTGACTTCAGAAGGTGACATTTTACGATAAACAGCGATGCCCGGATGTTCTGGTGAACCGTAATTTATCTGTAACACCGGGAAGCCTGCCAGCGTTAGTTCTTCAATGACCTTCTGACGGTGTTTACTCAGCCACACAGGAAGAACTTTGTTCGTCTGGTTTAGTTTATTGATTGTCTGTGTCGCCCATTCCATCTCGGGCAGCCCCTGAGTCAGAATGTAGATTGTGCCATTATCACGGCCTTTTACTATTTCGACAGGGCCTGGGGCACCAGCGAGCGCATCACTAAGTGTTGATACGTGTTGCTCAACATTACTATTTTTGTACCAGACAGCAGTGGCTGCGAAAAGTATGCTAAGTGTCAGGAACAGACCTGATAAGTACAACTTTGTTGTTTTCTGAGAACTGCTGGCAGATCCATGTTGTAGAGGATTTTGAGGCAATGCAGAAAGACTATTGAAGTTTAAAACTGCATCAGACCAGGCTTGCTCATGGCGTTTAATGGAAAAGTGGATGTGTTTATAGGAAAAAACGGCATTCTCTTCAATGACTTCAGTAATGGTTCCATTTAAGTCCTGGATTTCTAGTTGAAATGCGTTTTTCCCTTCATTCTCAGAAGGATGAGAAAGTCGCAATGTGATGTTCGGTGAATGAGTATCACAGGGAATATAGAGCGTATTCAATGTATAATGCGCAGCATGCTGCTGTGCGGGTGTAAGGGTTTCATCCTCAACCTTTAGTGCCGAGCCAGGATTAATCAACAAAAAATAATCTTCTGCGGGCAATAGAAGTTCGCAGCCAACCATCGGGCCAAACAACAGTTTTAGCGTGTAGTTTTGCAGAGAATTATCATGATTATTTTCTACAATGTTTTTATGGATATAGCTATTCATAATTAAAAATGAACCATTTTATTATCTGGGTGAGGATGCGTCACTCTTATGAGTAATTTATTATCATAATCATTCATTAAGGGCTTCTTGCGAACTTTTTTGATTTGCTTATCAATGTGGAAATGTTATAACGGAATATTATTACCGGTCAATCCATAGCGCATTATGTTTTTTTTAATAATTTATTAAAAACCTGATCTTTATTAATTCTTGCATGTGTGGTTGATGTAGCCTCTGATTGTCGATAGGATAAATGGGTTGCTTAAGAAGTTATATCAAAAAACAGTGTAAATACATGCAGGTCTCATCTGGGATGGAATGCCATGAATAAATTAAAACCAGGTGGTTCAATGGGTTGCAATATTAACCCCCTGAAAGGTTTACAGAAAACAACCTCTCGTTATTCAACGGTTAGTGATAATAAAGTAAAGCTGGATGGATCTCTCTTGTTTGTCAGGCCAGCGAATTCAGATTCTTCGATTTTCTGGCCGCAGACAGATGAAAATCACGATAAAGAATTATTTATAGACCGACCAGCTTTATTGCTTAGTAAAAGGTCTGTTGAGGTTTTTTTTAGAGGTCAGTGGTATGTGGAAAAATTTTCATTGTCAAACCTGATTATACTTCTTGCTTTCATTAACTATCAGAAAGAATTGAGTAAATGCAATAAGCAAGAAAAGGTCAGACATTGTGAGTCAGGACAGTCTTCAGTTCTGCTTACTTCAAGAGATGATTTTGTTGCAATCGTTGAATCTGAGGCGGAAACGTTCACCGGATTGCTTATTAGCAATACTTTACAACCAGAGGATCGTTGCCTGGGTGAATTGATTTCCTTCATCTGTGCCATGGAAAATTACTGGGTTGCCTGTTTTTTTCTGGCTCAGGTTATGGATGGAGACAGAGAAACAGACACGTATAAAATCTATAATGCATACAAAGATTATGGAGTTTCAGAGTCCCATTTCAGAAAACTGTGCCACAGTACATTTTCCTGCGGGCCTAAAAAACAATTACGGATGTGGCGTGCGGCACAAAGTGCTTTGCAACTGATTGAAAAAGAGAACTCTATCGCCATGATTGCTGGTGATAATGGTTACTCGTCTTCGTCACATTTTTCCAGTGAGATAAAGAAAATTTTTGGTATTACACCAAAGGAATTTAAGAAAATAGGTGGTTTTTTCCATGATTAGTACTGTTTTTAAAAAAAACAGATGTTGTCTGATTATCTTGCTGGCGGGGGCGTTGAACAGTACCTGGGCTTCAGCAGGATTGCTTGAAAAGAAAGAATCAGGCAGTAGCCAGTATAATGAATCTGGCGTCGGGGCTGATTCAGATAATACCTATGTTGCCAGTAACAATAGCATAAGGCAGCTTTTCTATGTTATTGGTGGTGCACTTGGTAAGCCTGTCATAGTCAGTAATGAGGCGGCTAAAAAACGTGTCTCAGGTAACTTTGATCTCAACCGATCCAAGGAAGCGCTAAGTAAATTGGCCTCACGTACCGGGCTCATCTGGTATGACGACGGAAGTTCCGTTTATATTTATGACAGCAGCGAAATCCAAAGCAAAGTTGTCAGGCTGATGTACGCGCCCTTTGATCGGCTGGTTGCCTATCTGCAATCTTCCGGGCTTTACGATTCCCGTTTTCCTTTAAGGTCAAACGGAACTTCGGGATCATTTTACGTTTCCGGGCCGCCAGTGTATGTAGAGCTGATAGGAGCAGCTGCAAAACATATCGACACGACTTATTCCCGAACCGGGACCGGCGAAAGCACGATCCGGGTGATAAAACTACGTAACACCTTCGTTACCGATCGCACTTTCACTCAGCGTGATGCGCCGGTAACTATTCCTGGCGTAGCGGCTGTTTTAAATAAGTTGTTGAATAACTCCAGCAGTAGTGCTGGTAGTGCGGGGATTGCTGGCGCGCAGATTACCGTTGACAGAGAGACTCAAAGCGCCCTTCAGGCCGCAGAGGCTGGTGAAGAGGGCCGTTTCCCTGCGCTGCCTGCACTGAGTTCATCTGCCTCACACCAAAGTTTCGGTGACAGGGACAATGTGCAGGCGGACACGGTGACAATCGTTGCCTACTCCGATACTAACAGTCTGCTTATTAAGGGTTCAGCACGCCAGGTGAGCTTCGTTGAAGATCTTGTGCGAGCCATTGACGTTGCCAAAAAACAAATTCAGCTTTCGCTTTGGATTATTGATATCTCTAAAGACGCGGTGGATAAATTAGGCGTTCAATGGCAGGGGGCTGCCACAATAGGCGGTAATGGTGTAACCCTTAACCAGAGTACTCTCGCACCTGCAAGCAGTGCCCATTTTCTTGCTGATGTTACCGCACTGGCTCAGAAAGGCAACGCGCAGATTGTTTCGCGCCCTGAGATACTGACTCAGGAAAATGTGCCGGCGCTATTTGATAACAACCACAGTTTTTATGCCAAATTACAGGGGGAGCGCAACTCCTCTCTGGAGAAAGTTACTTACGGTACGATGATAAGTGTGCTTCCACGTCTGACACAATATCAGCAGGAAGTCGAAATGATTCTGAATATTCAGGACGGCGGAACGCAGATTGGTGCAAATGGCGAAACTAACAGCGTGGATAATCTGCCGGTCGTTAGCAACACCCAAATCAGCACCGAAGCGCGGGTGCCGGCAGGGTACGGCCTTTTGGTGGGTGGATACGGCCGAGACGAAGATACCCAAAACAATATCGGCATCCCTTTGCTACGTGATATCCCGCTGTTGGGGAAATTATTTGATTACAGCTACGTAAGCCGGAAAAAAATGGTTCGCATGTTTCTCATTCAGCCCCGTTTGCTGATTAATGGTCAGCCGTGGCAAGGGCTTGACGATGAAAATCCGGTTCTTGGCCGTGAGCCGAACGGGAATGAGGTAAGGTTGAAATCAACGGTATCAATGTTACGTGAAACCATGAATAGTAATCAGAGTCGAGCAAGATAACATGGCTATTCGTTCTACAGGCGGTTTAGATTTACACCGTGTTGATATTCGGGCTCCAGCCAACAATCAGGTGAATCATGCTGCTGATGAATCCGCTGAACATGCGCCGGTTGTTAATCTGCAGGAAGAGTTAAACAATGCTGCTGAAGAGATGGCTGACCTGCTCAGTGCATTTGGCCGCTTTAATAGAACGAATCGTAAAAATGTTAATAGTAATAATGAAAACGAGTCATTTTCTGCAATACTTGAAGATCATGCAGATGAAAAACTGAATTCGCTAATCAAACAAGTTTCTAAACTGCATGGCCAGAGTAATATTCTTAACTTTGCTCGCGGTTTGTTTCCGAATGACAGTGATTTGATGCTGGCTCTTCGCGAAATGCTTTTAAGCCGCAAGCTGTCAGAGTTAATGAAGAAGAAAGTAAAAGAAGCTATAAGTGATTTAGAGAAATTCAGTGACCGCCAAAAAATGCAGTCCGGAATCAATGTTGGAAAACTTGCCAGGCGGTTCAGCAAGCGCGGAGAGGGTAAGCCGCTATCTGCGAAGGATTTAAGGAGCAGTTATCTACGCTTTCTTGAGCTGGAGCTGCCTGCAGGTTTTATCTATCAGGACTGGATTGATGAATTTGGCTGCAGCAATCGTAAACGATTACTTACCTTTACGTTGTCAGCATTGATTGCAGACATGAAGGCAAACGAACCGGGTATACATTTTGATGAGTTTGGTCCATTGAGTGCCAAACTTTCAGATGCACGTATTCTTAATACTTTAGATAATGAATTAAATGAAAGTTTTAATTCCTTCATCTTTCATGAGCAGCTAAGAAACAATGAAGGAAAATTCATTTCAGAGGATGATGTTGTAGGTTTGTATATGAAGGGACTTATCAATATTTCGGATTTCAAGCCGCACCTGTCAGCATTTTCTGTTGATTACTTGTCCTTGCTATTAGTCAGGCAACGTGCGGAAGTTATTCAGGCGTTACGTAAGGTATATAATATGACCCCTGATTTTCTTTTCTCAGATGTAATAGTTAAAGATGATGTGCTGGAAATGATGTCATCGCTTTTAACAAAATTATGTAAGAAAGAGAGAGAAAATTCTGTCTGGTCTGAACACGATAAGAAAGAGTTATCTGGCTCTCTATTGGTGCGTTAACTAAAATGTTTAAGAACTTTATTTCAAAGCTTGGATCCAGACCGGAACTCATCGTACTTGTTATTATGATAATGGTCGTCGTGATGCTGGTAATCCCATTGCCAACTTATCTCGTCGATTTCCTTATCGGTCTCAATCTGACGATGGCATTACTTATCTTTCTTGGGTCTTTTTATATTAACAGGGTTTTGGATTTTTCTACATTCCCTTCAATATTACTGATAAGTACTATCTTTCGTCTGGCAATATCTATTAGTACCAGTCGACTGGTACTGGCGGATGCCGATGCCGGTGAAATCATTGCCAGCTTCGGTGATTTTGTAATTGCTGATAACCTGGTCGTCGGGTTTGTTATATTCTTTATTGTAACAATAGTGCAATTTATCGTTATCACTAAAGGTTCCGAACGTATTGCTGAAGTTGCGGCGCGATTTTCGCTCGATGCCATGCCAGGAAAGCAAATGAGCATCGATGCGGATTTAAAAGCAGGCTTGATTGATGAAAAAGAGGTCAGATCCCGGCGTTCCGACCTGGAAGCCGAAAGTCAGTTGTATGGTGCACTGGATGGCGCAATGAAGTTTATCAAAGGTGATGCCATAGCCGGCATTGTGATCATCTTTGTCAATCTGCTGGGGGGAATCTCTGTAGGTGTCATTCAGCGTGGCATGGATATCTCGCATGCGCTTTCAGTTTATACCATGCTTACCATCGGTGATGCGCTGGTTGCACAGATCCCTGCTTTGCTAATCTCAATCGGTGGTGGTCTGATTGTTACCCGGGTTAACACCAGCAACAAAAATAATCTCGGTGCGAAGATTATTAATGATCTGTTTTCGAACAAATTTATTCTGGTGATCACGGCAATTCTTTCAGTTGCGCTGGGTTTACTACCTGGGTTCCCGCTGCCCGTATTTACCCTGCTGGGTGCGATACTACTGGGTATTTATGCTAAACATTGGCTTGATGAGAAGAAAAAAGGCGATGCCCCAGAGGATAATTTACAGGAAGAGGGGCAGCCAGAACTGGTAAGCAAACCTGTTATTATTGATGGTGAGTTTATTCCGGAAACAATTCCACTTATTATCACTGCATGGAGAGGATATGAGGAATACTTTGAGCGAAATAATTTCGTATCGCATCTGAAAAGAAATTTCTTCATTGAATATGGCGTGCGGCTGCCAAATGTGACCATCAATTTTGATGAGCATGCTGAACGTGGGGTTTTACAGGTTGCCATTAATGAGATTCAAGTGGCTGCTTACAATATTCTGCCTGGTATGTGTAAAGTTTTACTGCGGGGTGAAGAACTGCAGATTCTTGATCCTCAGGTATTAGTCGTTGAAACGACTCACAGGTATAATTACTGGCTTCCTGAGGAACGCAGTGAAAAAGCCCATCAGCTCGGTTTTTACACACGTAATGCTACTGATGAGTTCTACGCCTGTATTTCAACCTTGTTGGTGCATAACGTTACGGAATTTTTCGGCATACAGGAAACGAAAACGCTACTGGACGATTTGGAGAAGAAGTATCCGGAGTTGCTCAAAGAGTGCTACAGGAATAATACTGTTCAACGTATTACTGAAGTGTTTCAGCGTCTGCTCCAGGAGCGTATTTCGATTCGTAATATGCGCCTTATTCTTGAAGCTTTAGTCCAGTGGGCACCAAAAGAGAAAGATCCAATTATGCTGGTCGAGCATGTGCGGGGTGTACTCTCACGCTACATCTCTAATCGTTTTTCATCTAACGGCCGGATAAGAGCTTTGGTAATGTCTCATGATATGGAAAATCTGATTCGTGGGGCTATTCGCCAGACATCCGCTGGCACATTTATTAACTTACCCCCGCCAGAGGTGGAGGGGATAATAAAATCTCTTGAAACGTGCATTAATAACAATGGTGTTGATGCGCGAGATATCATAATTATGGTTTCATCCGATATTCGTCGGTTTGTGAAAAAAATTATTGATGGTCATTATGCGGAAGTGGAGGTGCTCTCTTTTGCAGATGTTTCAGGTACTGTTGAAGTTGATGTAATTGGTTCTCTTGAAAATTAAAGAAGGTAAAAAATGAAATACGATGTCGTTAAACTGGTTAATGAAATCCTGCAGGATGCAGGTATGGCTCACGTCATTGAAGGCGATTTGAGCAATCATTCGACTATCTCACTGAACTTGAAAGATGATAATCCTACTATTTATATCAAAAATGAAGATGATGAAGTATGGGTGTGGGCTAAGCTCTGCGATTACAATCTTGCAGCATTAGGGTATTGCAGTACTAATCTTTTTCCTGTGATGTTTAACTATAATGAGGAGTTTTTTTACACCGGCCAGCCCTGCCTGTATCCAGTCGACGGGGACCTGCAATTACGGGCTAAAGTAAAAGATGAGTTTTTGGAATCATCATCTGCTTTCATGGATGTTCTGGATAATTATATGACGATTATGCTGGAATATCGCTCTGTTTTATTGTAACTAAAAAGGTTCCATAACATGATTGCGCAATGTTTTGTTCATCTTGCCCATCCTTTACGCATTCAGGGAAATATCGTAGAGGCGCACTTACCGGGCACCCGTATCGGTGAGATATGTGAAATTCAGAAATCAATACTGGAACCTGAAGTTATGGGGCTTGCTCAGGTGATTGGTTTCAGCAAAGAACATACATTGTTGAGTCTCCTCAATGATAACCAGGGGTTCTCTCGTAGTAACGTACTGTTGCCTACAGGTAAACCCTTTCACCTTCAGGCAGGAGAGGCGATGGCCGGTAGCATTATTGATGCTACCGGCAATATACGAGGGCGTCTGGACGATCGCCCATTATCGCCAATGATTAATGCAGAGTATATTACCGCCAGTGGCGTGCCGAAGGATTTTACTCAGCGACGGCCCATAACTGACACAATGATCACTGGCGTTCGCGCCATCGATGGCCTGCTAACCGTTGGCAAGGGTCAACGTATGGGGATTTTTGCGGCAGCAGGGTGCGGTAAAACCTCACTGATGAATATGATTATCGAGCATTCCGATGCTGATATTTATGTCATCGGGTTAATTGGTGAGCGTGGGCGTGAAGTGACTGAATTTGTTGAAGAGATCAAAAATTCTCCAAGACGAGCGCAGGTGATTATTGTTTATGCAACTTCAGACCGCTCATGTACGGAACGCTGTAATGCTGCCCAAATCGCCTCCTCAATCGCCAGCTACTTCAGCGATCGTGGCAAAAACGTTCTGCTGTTTGTTGATTCAATTACCCGTTATGCCCGTGCATTGCGTGATGTAGCACTGACTATGGGGGAGTTACCTGCTCGTCAGGGATACCCGGCTTCGGTGTTTGAGATGCTGCCCAAATTACTGGAACGGCCCGGGCGGTTCCAGATGGGGTCGGTGACAGCGTTCTATACGGTTTTGGTCGAAAATGAGGATGAGCCTGATGTCATCGGCGACGAAGTACGCTCTATTCTCGATGGTCATATTTATCTCAGCAGGAAGCTGGCGGCTAAAGGTCATTATCCTGCCATTGATGTTTTACAAAGTATCAGCAGAGTATTTAATCAGATAACCGATGTGAAACATCAGCAAATGGCAGTGAAGTTTCGCGAGCTGCTCGTGCGGCAGCGCGACATGCAACTCTATATCGATCTCGGAGAGTACCGACGAGGAGAGAATCAGGAAAACGATAGAGCGGCTGATAAAAAAAATATCATGGAATCGTATCTCAAACAAAACATAGCAGACAGAACAGAAATGCAAGACAGCCTGGGAATGATCAATGAATGTCTGGCGTAGAGGGCGCGGTTTCGTTTCTTTGCTTGAGCGTAAGCAGCAGATGCTTCATTCAGACATTACTCAGGCTCAGAATAAGATTCTGCAGTTGAAAGCTAGCAGGTCACAGTGTCATCAAGAAACTGTGGAGATCAACCAGAAAATAAAAAATCTGACGCCATCTGGTGTGTTGAGTAAACGTGATATCCATCAGGGAATAAGGCAGCAGGGGATCTTGTTAAGTCATCAGCAGCTGATTGTTTTAAAAATCAGTCAGCTCGAAGAAGAGCAGTATGCAGAAGAACTGAAAGTTGAGCGGTTCCGAGCCGCTTTAGGCCTGCTGGATAAGCGTCATTATAAAATAAGTGACTATCTGCATAAATATCATCGGATGCATTTAATAAGAAAAGAGAATAACAGAGAAACTGAAGTTCAGGAGATGGCAAGCCATGTCAGGAAAAATTTCTGAAATCGCAAGAAACGGTATGTATACCCAGGCTTTGGATGAAAAATCTGTGCACGTTCGCGTACGGGAAAAAGTCAAACAGAAGAAAAATACTCTTCTGCCAGAAACTGCAAACGTGTTGATTAATCATTGGTTAATGGCCGCTGATAAGCATGACATATCGGCTGGTGGCAAGCTTGTAGCAGAAAACAGGCATCGTCAGACCCCGACAGCTGGCCTGCAACACTCTGTTGACAGCATCGAGTCTGCTGCTATCGCTCTGAGTACGCCTGCAGTGCCAATGGTGGCGGGTTCGCTCGCTGCAGGACGTGGCCCGGTGGCGACAAAACTTAAAAAAGCTGGAGCAGAAGGGCTCTCGCAGGTAACCCTGTCAAACGTCGTTAACCCAGAGGGCAGACTGCACAGCAGCCACACTGGTAAGAGTGGGCTGGCTGGTGAAGATGCTAAAAATCGGCAACATGATCGTGCCCGAAGCGGCAACGATCTCAGTAGTCTGCCACTTAAAAATGCAGCAATTGCTGATTCTGCGGGGCAGGAGCAGCAGTTGCTAGCTGCAGAATGGCCAGTGACTGCAACACCTCTCAGCTCCAGAGATCTTAAGTTGAAGCGTGCCGACTCCGATGCCGAAACGCGAAATCTTCCCGCAGTCATGCTCAACAGGCCTTCTGCAGTGGACAGCCAGGCAAACCACGCTACCGAACATTCAGTTTCATCTGATGAAGCCATGTTGCGCAGTAAAATTCGTGCGCAGGCTGCTGGCTCCCTGCCGGCCAGCCGTTCACTGGATTTGGAATATAAATTTCAGCGCTGGTCCGGCGAGCACTCGGTAAAAGTGTCGATCCCGGCAGAAGCAGGCCGCGATGGCAATCTCACGCTTTTGCCTTCCGGCACTCGAGCCGCTGATGCGCTGACCAGCCAGTTCGCCCAACTGACCAGCCACACACCGAAGTTACTGGATACTGAACGCGATGGCCAACAGCAGCAACACAGGCAACCGCAGGACGTCGAAGAGGAGGAAGCAGAATGAGCTTACGCCATTACCTGCGTCAGTATGACGGCTGGCAGAACCACTTAAAACGCCTGATGAGCCAATATGCTGGCAGTGAAATTATCAATCTACAGGCTGACCGCCGCTATCTGTCAATGTCACTGACTAACGAGCGGCAGGATGAGGTACAGGCATATCTTGATGTCGATCGCTGGCTGTGTGAGGGGGATGCCCATCTACCGGAGCTGGCCTGGCAGCAGGTGCCTTTGACTTATCTGTCGCAGTGGCTGGGCACTATGCAACTCAGCTTCACGGTGAATGACACCGTGTGGACGGTACAGCGCCTTTATCAACAGCAGCAGGCTCTGCCTGAACGCATGCTGTTACTGCCTGCTAAGCCTTGCCCTCTGCTGGTTACTGACTGGCCTGCTGCCCAGGAAAGCTCAGGCACAGCCGGTAATGAAGCGCGGACGCCGATCTCTTTCAGGCTGCAGTACGTACTGGGAAACAGTGCCTTACCGCTAAGCATGCTGCTTGATGCATCCGTTGGTGATTTGTTGCTGATAAAACATTTTTCACCGCGCCTGGTTATCGGCCAGCGACATTTATTTGCTTTTAGTTATCAACAGAATGAGGAAATACTTGTGGAACAACAGCTTTGGGATGAATCGCAGGAAAATCGCGATGAAGAAGAAACCTTACTGCAATGGTCGCAGCTGCCAGTCGATATTGAGTTCGTGCTCGACAGCCGCACTGTGACGCTGGAAACACTGGATAAAATTGCTCCTGGTACTGTTTTACCTGTCAATTCGCTGGCAGAGAAAAAGATAAAAATTTACCTCAACAGAAAGTTCTTTGCACGAGGTGAACTTGTCGCTCTGGATAATGGCAGTCTGGCAGTTGAAATTAACCAGATTAATGATGTGACCGATGGTCGAGTGGGTTGTTCTGATGTTGAACAATGAAATTTCACTAATTGCGTTGCTGTCATTTTTTACTTTATTACCGTTTATTATTGCCGGAGGAACATGCTTTATAAAGTTTTCCATTGTGCTGGTAATGGTACGTAATGCACTGGGTATTCAACAGGTTCCTTCAAATTTAACTCTGAATGGTGTGGCGCTCATTTTATCTGCATTCGTTATGATGCCGGTTTGCCAGAGTATTACTGGCTATATTGAAGACCATCACATCGATTTTAATAATATGGATTCAGTGAGCCAGCTGGCTGAACAGGGACTGGGAAGTTACCGTGACTATCTGGTACGTTATTCTGATCATGAGCTGATTCGTTTTTTCAATCAGGTTCACCAGCGGGATCCGGACGGGGCAGAAGTTAAAGTTGAAGATCAGGATCTTAGTACACTCTCTTTAATGACCCTGATGCCTGCCTATGCGTTAAGTGAGATACAGAGTGCATTTAAAATTGCTTTCTATCTTTATGTGCCTTTCGTAGTGATCGACATGGTGGTGTCCAGTATTTTGCTGGCGCTGGGGATGATGATGATGAGTCCTGTAACCATCTCAATTCCTATTAAACTTATTCTTTTTGTTGCGATGAACGGCTGGACCTTGCTCACAAAAGGTCTGATTTCGCAATATTCAGACCTGATGACGATATGAATAATATTCTCTTTGTTGGTAACTCTGCCTTAATCATCGTGTTAAAACTGACAGCCGTGCCTATCGCCCTTGCAACGATAGTCGGTATTATTGTTGGTCTTTTTCAGACGGTAATGCAGATCCAGGAACAAACACTGCCATTTGGGCTGAAGATGCTCGCGGTTTTTGCCAGTATCTTCATGCTGATAGAATGGTTTTCTGCCGAGATGATGAATTTCGCTGTCCAGGCTTTCAATATGGCCTTCAGATAAAAGCGGTTAGATATGCTGTTTGTTGCGTTGTATCTCAATTTTCAACATAGCGTGCTCATCTTTGCGATAGCTTACGCCAGGCTTGCTGTTGTCTTTTATATGCTGCCAGCGTTAGGTGAGCGAGTACTGTCCAATCTGATTATAAAAAATTCGGTTATCTCACTGGTAATCATTGGGCTCTGGCCCTGCTTTGAACAGCAGATAATGCCGGAGCAGGGAGTGCTCATTATGGTGTTAAAAGAGTGCATAGTTGGCCTGATACTGGCGATGACTCTGGCGCTCCCTTTCTGGATTGCGGTCGGGCTGGGCGAGATTCTGGATAACCAGCGAGGTGCCACTATCAGTGACAGTATTGATCCGGTCAATGGTGTGCAGGCATCGGTGCTTTCCGGTTTCATAAATTTTGCTTTCAGCGCGATCTTTTTTGCCAGTGATGGCATGCACTTACTGATGGATGTATTAGTGCAAAGCTACCATGTTTTCCCGCAAGGCGGGGAGTTAACGGGATTTAACTGGCAGCACGCTGGCCGTATGTTAAACGTGTTGGTACAGAGCAGCATCCTGATGGCTGCACCGGTGATGATAGTGATGATGGTATCGGAAATTTTACTGGGCGTATTTGCCCGTTATTGTCCGCAGCTTAACCCGTTTTCTTTATCAATGACGGTAAAGAGCTTTATTGCTTTCATTGTTTTTTTATTCTACGGATTTCAGGGCTTGTCAGAGAAACCTTTAAAAATGTTTTCCCTGGTGATGTTCCGAAATTTTTTCCCCTGACGGAGGTGGGGGTATGGCAGAGAAAACAGAAAAACCAACCGATAAAAGGCGCAATGAATCAGCAAAGAAAGGCCAGACGTTTAAGAGTAAGGATCTTATTACGACTGTAACGTTGCTAATCGGTGTTTATTTTTTAGTAAATATGATGAGTTTCCACGACTTCACTGAATTCTATACGTTAATATTGCTGCAGGGTGCAGATGTCAATATGGAAGAGTTTATGGCCGTGTTACTACGTCTTTTTTTTCATCTTGCGCTTCCTTTCATTGCTACCTGCTGTGTTTCGGGCATTGCTATGACCTTGTTACAAACACGTTTTACAATAGCAACCAAAGCATTAAAACTGAATTTTAAAGCACTGAATCCTGTTGAGGGGTTTAAGAAAATCTTTAGTGTGCGCACGATAAAAGAGCTGGTTAAGGCAATTCTGTATTTTATTGTTTTTGTCTGTGCTTGTAATATATTTATTCGTGGTGACTTAAAAGTGGCGCTAATGGCTTACAGAATGGATATTTCTGAGCTGGTTATGACATGGAGTGCTTTAACATTAAAAGCCGTTTTTATATTTATATCTTGTGCCTTAATTATCCTTGTTGCTGATTTTATTGTGGAGTATTTTTTACACTTTAAGGACCTAAAAATGGATAAGCACGAGGTTAAGCAGGAGCGAAAAGAGAGCGACGGAAATCCGGAGATAAAAAGTGCCAGACGGCGCGCCCATCAGGAAATTCTCTCCGGCAGTGATATGGCTGCAATCAGGAACTCAGCGGTGGTGATGGCCAACCCAACCCACATTGCCGTGGCCATTTACTTTAATCCCGAGGTTGCCGCACTGCCGTTCATTTCTTTGCGGGTAACCAATATGAAAGCGCGCGCTGCGATTGCTTATGCGGAAGAAATTGGGGTGCCGGTAGTTCGCTACATACCGCTAACCCGTAAGCTTTATCATACCTATCGTGAGCACAGCTTCATTTCGCTGGAAGACGATTTGCTGATGGATGTCATGGATATTCTGATTTGGCTGCGCCAGGTGGAAACGGCCGGTATGGTCCCGCAGGAAGCGGCGGCCGAAGAGTAACCGTTGGTCACAGGTCAGAAGAAATTAACCCTGTACGGTTTTTTTGTATTCAGTGCGGTGATGACACAGTAGTATTCTGTTGTCGACTCTACTGGCTGCATTGCAAATAAACCACGTTGAATAGACGTATTTACCCGTAATGTTGGTGGTGAGAATGATTGATCAAGAAAAAACTGAAGATATGCAAGATAAGGATTTTTTAGAGACGGACAGTGAAATAGATTCCTGTGCTGGAAACTTGCTGGATGCCATTCAAAATGGCGCGACATTGAAAGACGTACATGGTGTATCAAATGAGACTATGCAGGATGTTTATTCTCTGGCATATGATTTTTACCATCATGGCAAGCTGAATGATGCCGAAGGTTTATTCCGTTTTTTATGCATCTATGATTTTTACAATCCCGAGTATGCAATGGGATTGGCTGCTGTATATCAGTTGAAGAAAAATTACAGCAAAGCTATCGATTTTTATGCATTAGCATATTCTCTTTCAAAGCAGGATTACCGACCGATGTTTTACGCTGGTCAGTGTAATTTAATGTTGCGTCGCGCGGTTCAGGCGAGAAAATGCTTCGAGATCATAATTAACCAATGTGACGATAGTGTGCTGATTAAAAAAGCAGAAGCTTATCTCTCAGCACTTGCTGAAATTGATAGTGGCAATGTTGACAGCCCTTAGTCGAAAAATATCAATGAGGAATCATAATGAGTTTGCATGTTGATAGTTCGGGCGTGCGTGACCATCTGATCGCCGGGTCAGATATCGCTCAGACAGAGTTAAAAAAACAGAGCGATCAGGCAAAGCGCTTTGGTAATGATGCTATAAAAAATCATGCCAGTGCGGGCAGCGTCAGAGAAGCACTTCAGGTACTTAAGCCCGAGCAACTGCTTCAGGTACTGCAAACGACCCGCGGTGCGCTGAACGGGTCGGGAAGGCGTGAGCGGCTCGAACAACAGGATATTCCGCAGCTGAAGTCACCCGTTCCCGCAGCTGAGCGTGGTGTGCTGACGAAAAACAGCCTCGAACCCGAACTGAGTTCATCAGCAAAGCTTACTGAGCTGATCGGCCGCATTACCAATCTTACCCAGGAGAGTTCGCTGCAGAATATGTTGTCGAAGCTGAACGCCTTCAACGCCATGCACAGCGGGGCATCAGCGAAATACAGTGAGCTGGCGGACAAGCTGAAAGAGCAGGGAGAGGAGGTGGCTAACCGTGAAGAAGCGCTCTCCGCTGCGCAGGAACAGGCTCAGGGGCTGCAGAAAGCCATTCAGAACGCAGAGTTGTTGCTGGCTAAAGAACAGGGCAGGTTAAAAGAACTGGAAGCCCAGGCTGCCAGATTGAGAGTGGTTCCGCCGGATCTGCAGCAGCAAATCGATGATGCTAAAAAAGCGGTTACCCTGGCACAGGCTCATCTGAATTCGGCGCAGGCGGATCACGAGGATTTTGCCAGCGGACCGCTGGCAGTGGCAAAACAGGCCGTCGCCGAGGCGAAAAGCAATCTGCAGGTAACCCTTGATAAAGCCGCTCAGCTGGTGGAAACCACTTCTCCACAGCAGATGAGCGCAATCGAAGCTCAGCGAAATCAGAAGGATGAAAATAGTGATTCTCTGACGTTCCTGATGGCGCTGATGGCTCAGTTAATTGACAAAAGCGCGGGTGAGGAGCTGAACTCAGCGGCCAAACTGAAACAGGTGCTGGCTGAAGCGTCAGCCAGAGACGCCGAGAAAAAAGCCAAAGAATATGATGAGCAGGTGCGCAAAGCCGAAGAGATGGAAAAAACCATGGGCTGCATCGGTAAAGCTATTGGATGGGCGCTGACGGCAGTCGGTGTGCTCGCTGCCGCCTTTACCGGTGGTACATCGCTTGCGCTGGCGGGGATAGGGCTGGCTCTGGCGGTGGGCGATGAAATTTACCAGGCCGTTACGGGCGATTCCTTTATCCAGATGGCGATGCAACCGCTTATGGAAAGCGTTATTCAGCCAATGATGGAATTCTTTGCCCAGTTATTGACGCACGCGCTCGAAGCGGTTGGTGTTGATAAAGCTAACGCTGAGCTGGCAGGCCAGATTTTGGGCGCTGTCGCCGCCGCCGCCACGATGGTTGTCGCCGCGATTGTTGCAAGCAGCGCTGTCAGTAAAGTGGCCGGCATGGTAATGCAAAAAATTGGCACTCAGCTGGCCCAGGAAACCAGTAAAACCGTGGTGAAAACGGCGGCTGTTGAGATTGAAAAACAGGTCGTTAAACAGGTAATGGAAAGCGTGGCTAAAGAGGCAGTTAAAGAAGTTGCGGAGCAGGTTGCGCAAAAAAGCACGCAGAAATTAATGCAAAAGCTGATGGACAGCAGCGTCGGGCAAATCTTAAAACGCATCAGCCAGGGCGCCGGCCGCGCAAGCGGTATGAGTGAAGTGAAGGTTGCGAAGTTTGCCAACCGTGCCGAGATGGCGTTAAGCGCTGGCGGAATGGCGAATACTGCGGTTCAGACTGCAGGTAGCATCCATACTGCCGAGATGATGGTTGATGCTGCTAAAGCGCAGGCGAAGATGATGAATAGTATTGTTTTGCAGGACCTGCTTAATGAAATTATGGATCGCGTTGTGGAAAGCTTCAGTCACAGGATGGCAACGGTAAATTCCATTATGCAAAACATTGCCAGCGTCGCTGAAAACAAATCCCAGGCCGGTAAGTTTATTACCCGACAAATGAGTTCGGTGGCCGGATAATTCTGTTGTTTATTTAATAAAAAAGGATATTAAATTATGAGTAATTTGTCGGTTGCTGGTCAGCCAGTACAGGATCGTTATCTGTCCCGCTCTGAAAGTTCAGAGCAGCCTGCCGCTAACGTCAATGGCTCTGCGGCACAGCCTTACCACAAGGCAAAAGAGTTTAGCGCGCTGGCATCCCAGCCCGGTGTTATTACGGCACTGCTGAACGGGCAAAGCGTGATGCTCAGCGATAGCGGTGCGAAACCAGCGTTAGCTGAACCCGCTAAAGGCGTGGAGAAGCTGCATGCAGAGCAGGCCAGCGCGCTGGTAAAAATGTCGGCCGATCTGCAGGCACCCTCTGATGCCGGTAAACTGGAAGGTGTTGCCGCCTCAGCAGCAACGCTGTTAGCCTCGCACATCCCGACGCCTAAGATAAACAGCAAAGGCAGTGAAAGCAGCACCCCCTCCCGGGAAGTAACAAGCGCTGGTGCGCTGTCTGCCGGCGGCGCTCTTACCCGCTCGCAGCCGGCGATTGAAGCTGGCACCGATATTACCGCCGTCGAGAGTACCGGTAGCCGCTTTATTAACGTAATGGGTGATATGCGCCTGATTGAGGTGATGAACACGGTGAATGTCACGCTGAATCAGGCCGAAGCCACTGCTGCGCAATCCTCCGCCCGCGCCACGGCTCGTATGGTTAACGCCGCGGAACGTGCCGGAACCAAAACAATTGAAGCGGCGCAGCAGCGGATGAACGGGGCGATTACTGCCGGTGTGATGGGGGTGACAGCACAGGGGGCCACCACAGCGCGCAGCCTGAAGGCACTGGGTAAGGAGTCCAAATCGATCACCCAGAATCTCGGTAAGGCGCACGACCTCGAGCACGGCCTGCGCACCAATCAGAATGCGATTAAGCAGAGCGCAGATACTATGCTGCAGCGCGGCTCACCACTGGATCGTAATGTAGAAAGTGCCATGTCCGGTCATGATGCTAAATCCGTACTGAACAGCGAAAGCCTGCGCCGTAACCACAGCACTGTTCAGAACAATACGCAGAGCATTCGTCATCAGTCGGAGTTTGGTAACCAGGCTATTCACTCGACTCAGGGCATTGTGAATAACTCCTATGATGTTGCCGCTGCCAGCCAGACCAGAGAAGCCGAACTGGCGCGTGCCGATCAGTCGGTAAACAGCGAAGTTTCCGGCGCGCATCAGCAGGCCGCGAAGAAAGCCGGTGAAACCCGTACTGCGCTGACCCAGGCGCTGGAAGCTGCGCTTAACACCAATAACAGCACTGCATCATCTATCTCTGAGCGTATGCGTTGATCAATCCCTGATACAGCGGCGGAGAGAGGGTCTCCGCCCTGAAATGGAGAACCAGAAATGACCGAAATCACGAACAGCTACCACCATAAGGCCGCGGACGCACATGCGATGCCGACTGATGCTAAAGGGCTTACCGGTGCGGGCATCACTGCGCCGCAGGAGGCCAAAGGGGCGGTTTACCACACCGGCCATACGCCGCCAGGCGGGGAAACGGCGTTATTGCTGAACATACTGCGTTGCCTGGCCCCGCAGTCCAGCGGAGATAAGACGTTTGCTGATACCGAAGCCAGAATGAACGCGTTGAGCAACGCTTTTGCCGGGCTAGGGCTGCCCCCCGCCGCGCGGGAGATTGCTACCGGTAAACTGCTGCAGGCCAGCGAATTGCGGCAGGCGATGATGACCGCCTTTGATAAGCCGCAGGCTGACGTTACGGCCCTGGCGGCCTGCCAGCAACGGCTGGCCGAGGTGGTGACAGAGGCCACCAGCGAGATCTCCAGCGATCTCCGTAATAACGCCCTGACCGCCCGCCGTGCTGAGGTACAGACAAAAGCGAAGCTGGAGTTGGAAGCAAAGCAGGCTAAAAAGAGTGAAATCAGCACCAGCACCAGCTACGCGGATTTATGGCAGGTGCTTGCCGAGGCGGTAGGTAGCATAAAAAACGATTATGTTGATGAATATGCGCGACTGATGAAAGCCTACGCAGATATGTATCAGGCGTATAATGAGACGGTACAAAATGCAGCTGGTGAGGCAATCGGTAGCGGAAATGAAAGTAGTAAGGTTGAAATTGATCCCAGGATATTAAATAAAGCTTATGAGGCTTTCAGAGAGAAAAGGCATGAAATAGAAAAAAGTCTTGGTTATGTGAAGGGGTGGGAACATATGGATGATGTTGCCAAACAGCATTGGATAACGACCATGGCACCGGCTTTTGAACTCGAAATTAACGGGAAAATATCGTTGAACATGAGTCAATATGATAATTCGGCTGACTATCCGGCTGGTGTGGAGGCAACAGTTTGGCGACGAATGCCCCCCACTTGGGAATTCGTGGAGCTTGACGCGGACCCTCAGGATGTTTCAACGGCAACCTATCAGGCCTGGCTTGCCTCCTTTAACGCTGTTGGCACTGGCCTGCAAAGTAATATGCAATCCTTTGCGCAGCGTTACAGTCAGGCAAACAGTACTTTTGATAATTTAAATAAAGTACTGAGCGGTGCAATCAGCGCCCTCGCCGATAGTGCGAAAGAAGTATTCAGAAACCTGAGCTGATAACTGAAAAGGCTGGGGATTATAACCAGTGTTTCCGCATTTTTGCGTCAGGGGAAAGGCGTATCAGCCTGCCAGCATCGAAATTTCTATTATGCTGCTGCCATTCAGCAGGCCGTGCAGCAGTACCTCTGACAGCCTGGTTATTTGCAATCGGGAATCGATCATATTGCCAGCAGAGAAGACAGGGTTTGAATCTTGTGAATAACTCTCTGTTTTATCCTGAGTAATGGCAGTGTTACTCCCCTGCAGCATAACCCCTCACCAGATATACTTTTAAGGAGATGGATAATGAATGAGATCAATATGGCCAACAGGCCGCTTAGCGAGTCTTACAATACGGGCTGTTCAGGCCCGGTTGCTGACGTCAGAATACCCGAAAGCCCGTTATTAAGCGTGATTAAGACTATTAATTCTGATCCTGCTGCGGCCAGGGCTTTTAAAGAGAAGCCACAGTCACTTGAGGCGAAAGCGATGTACCGCGAACTGACGTTGGCGAACCTGCCCGAAAACCTGCGTAGTATGAAGCTGAGTGACGAGGGCGAGCAGGCAAAAATGCTGCTGGGGATCATCGCCGGGGATATCGCATCGTATGATATGTCAGCCTTCAACAATGTTTTCTCTCTCCTGTCTGAGATGAAGCCAGAGGGAGATGCTAAAAATAACCCCTCTATGGAGAATGAAATTTCGAAAGAACTCGGCCGTCTGATGCACAAATATGGCCAAAATTCATTGAATAAGCAGAAGGAGGCTTTTAAGGAGGAGTGTCGTAAGGCATGGCAGCATCATCACAACAGGCCTGATGGCGGTGACAGCGACGATAAGATATTTAACAAAAGTTTCGAGGCCTGCGAAAATATGTTTAAGGTGCTGAGCAGCCAGCTGACTAAGCCTAACCAGTCCTGGGCTACTCTCACTCAGAATGGTGCATTTTTCGAGTATGCCACCGGCGCTATTGCGAAAACACTGATTCATCATGATCCAGACCAGCCGGATGCAGGACATCAGGCTGCTACCCCTCCTCCTGCAACAGGGGCAGATAATGCCGATGTTGCTCCGCAAAGGTTCACCACGTCAGTACCTGCCGACGCCCGTGATATCCATATCACTATTAATGGAGGTAATGGTGGTAACGCTGTGATATACGGCTCTCCCGGTCATGTCCTCGCCGAGGGGGATGGTTATCGGTCTAAATTTAATGAATCCTTGTGTAAGGCACCGCTTGATGATGCAGCGAAAATTAAGCTATTAGATGACTTTTCGGCATTACAACGTAAGGTTGGTAAGCCAGATAATTTTTCTCACATCGCCAGCGCAACGGCTTTCGGTGATGATGATAATGTGGATATGCAGCCTGCGGCTGAGCCGGTACAAGCGGCACTGGTGCAGCCGTTAGCGGACAAGGAATTTACTCTGAACAGCAACACTGACGCTAAAGCAGAGAGCACGCCACCCTCGCCGGATACGGATACGCATTCTTCAGATGTTTCGGCTTCATCCGAGCAACCTGTCCGTAAGGTCGAGCGGCGTCAGCCAGCCGCGACAAAAGGTGCATCTGGCACGGTTAAACCTGCACCGTCCCAGGGGCGTCACTCTTCACTGAATACGGCTTCTGCTGAGCATAAGGTTAATGCGTCATGGAACAGCCTCTCTCCCTTTTCTTTCCGGGGAACCAATACGGTCAATCACATCACCCGAGCTTATAACGATCAGAAGGAAGCAGAAGTGGAGATAAATGATCTGAAAGACACATACAATAAGATCCGTAATAGTATGAAAGACACTTATAAAGTGTAGGAGCGGTGCTTCGTTGAGCGGGCGCCCGTTGAGTCCCTGGAGTCTCAGAAAATTTTCAATAACCGGACTTTATTTTCAGAAGGTAAGTAATTTTGGCACTGAATAAAGAACAGGCTCTGTCACGAGTATACGGGCTGATTCAGCAAGCCAGTGGCCTTCCAGCTGAAAAAATTGGGCAGCATGACAGCCTGATTAACGACCTGGCACTGGATTCTGTTGAACTCATTGATTTACTGATGCAGCTTGAAGAATACAATATTGTCATTCCGGAGTCGCAAGTTAACAGCCAGTTAACCGCGGATCGTTTAGCCGCTTACTTCACTAACGACCTGTAAAGTGCTGCGTCTCTGACCGCACGATTTGGTTGTTTTAATGCGTCGAACCCTTCTGCATGGCCGCCGATTTTCGCGCGGCCATTCACTCTCCGGTGATCGTTTCACCCGCAGCTCTTTGCGGCAAATAAGCCACTTTTTGAGATTTCCGTGTTTTCAGCCATCAACCGGTACTCGTCCGGCGTCAGGCTTTCCCCCTTGTGTCAGCTGCCGCACCCGCTGCGCTACTCGCGGGTTGACCAGCTAAACGGCTGCCCGATATAAGCGCGTAGCGCATCCATAAAGATGCTCACCCGCGCGGGCGGGTTTCGCAGCGCGCGCAGCGCATAGATCCCCGTTGATGCGGCAGCGTGATCGGCCCATTCCGGGCAGATTTGCGTCAGTACACCGGCCTGAATATCGGGCCCAGCCACCCAGTCGGGCAGGTAAGCAATGCCCAGACCTTCGATAGCGGCAAGGCGCATCGCTTCAAAATCATCGCAGCCGAAAACGGGCTGAGCATGGCTGCAGCGTGCCGGATGGCCGAGCACATCGCTCCAGCGCAGCAGGTCGGCCCCGTGCAGCTTGTCGATAAGGCGATGGGCGGCAATCTCGTTCAGCGCCACCGGCGCGCCGGCGCGGGCAAGGTATGCCGGACTGGCGCAGAGTACACGGGTCTGTATGGCGATGCGCGTACCAATCAGCGTACTGTCTGCCATATCGCCGATGCGTATGACCACGTCAAGCCGCTCCGCCACCGGGTCGGCGATCCGCTCCGTCAGGTCCAGTTCAACATTCAGGTCCGGATACTGGCGGGCAAGCTGACCCATCACCGGCAGTACGTAGCGCTTGCCAAACGTCGGATAACAGGCAACGCGCAGCGTGCCGGTCACGTCACCCTTCATCGAGGCCAGTTCCTGGCGGGCATCATCCAGAGAATCGAGTATCTGCCGCGCGCGGACCAGCAGCGCTTCTCCGGCATCGGTCAGCGTCAGGTGGCGGGTGGAACGTAAGAACAGCGGCGTTTCAAGGTAGGATTCCAGCGCGTCGATCTGACGGCCGACCGAAGAGGGAGTACGCCCGCGCCGGCGGCCTGCACCGGAGAAACTGCTCTCCCTGGCGACATCAACAAACACGCCTAAAAACTCAGCAAACTTTTCTGACTGCATCTGTGCATTCTTTGCATAGCTGTTGTGGGTAATGGCTATCTTATCAGCAATACGCATCTCCCTTAAGCTTCTCCTCACCAGTAAGAGATTACCGATTTATTCTGAGAGGAAGCCCTTATGCAAACGCAACAGTATGATCCACTTTATCTTTTTATTAACGGCCAGTGGCTGACTGCCGAAGACCGTGACACCCTGGCGGTGATCAATCCGGCAAACGGTAAGAGCCTCGGTCGCCTGCCAATGGCAACCCATACCGACCTGAACCAGGCGCTGGTGACCGCCCACGACAGTTTTACCCTGTGGCGTAACACCGTGCCGGATGAGCGTGCACGCATCATGAAAAAAGCCGCCGCTCTGATGCGCGATCGGGCGGAGCATATTGCAACGCTGATGACGCTGGAAGAGGGCAAGCCGCTGGTGGAAAGCCGTGACGAAGTCCAGCGCGCGGCGGACTACTTTGAATGGTTCGCTGAAGAAGCGCGTCGTATTGATGGCCGCGTGGTACCTGCTAACCGCCCAGGCGTGCAGCAGCTGGTTAAGCGGCAGGCGATTGGCCCGGTGGCGGCGTTTACCCCGTGGAACTTCCCGGCCATTACGCCGGCCAGAAAACTCTCTGCCGCGCTGGCAGCAGGCTGCAGCGTGATCCTCAAACCCGGCGAAGAGAGCCCGGCAACGGCGCTGGCGCTGGCGCGCTGCCTGGATGATGCGGGTTTGCCGAAAGGCGTGCTGCAAATCGTGTTCGGCGTCCCTGACAAGGTTTCAGCAAAACTTATCGCTTCGCCGATTATCCGCAAGGTTGCCTTTACCGGTTCCGTTCCCGTTGGGCGCTTACTGTCTGAACGCGCCGCTGCGGGCGTGAAACCGATCTCGCTTGAGCTGGGCGGTCACGGGCCGGTGCTGGTCTTTGAGGATGCCGATATAGAGGCGGCCGCGGCGGACGGTGCGGCAAACCGCTTCCGCGGCACCGGGCAGATTTGTATCTCCTCAACGCGTTTCCTGATCCAGCGCGGTGCTTATGACCGCTTCGTCGGGCGCTTTGTGGCGGCCACCCGGGAACTGGTAATCGGTGACGGTATGGCGCAGGGCACTCAGGTAGGGCCGCTGGCCAACGAACGGCAGCTGGAGAAAATGGCCGCGCTGGTCGACGACGCGGTAGCACAGGGAGCGGTAGTGCTGACCGGTGGTAAACGCCTCGATCGTCCCGGCTTCTTCTTTGAGCCCACCGTACTGGCCAACGTGCCGCTGAGCGCCCGCATCATGCACGAGGAGCCGTTTGGTCCGATCGCCGTGATGCGTCCGTTTGACACCATCACCGATGGCCTTGAAGAGGCAAACCGGCTGCCTTACGCGCTGTCTGCCTACGCCTTTACCCGCAGCGCGCGGACCGCACTTGACGTCGGGGACGGGCTTGAGGCCGGCATGATTGGCATTAATCAGTACCGCATCATCGCCACTGAACTGCCGTTTGGCGGCATGAAAGAGAGCGGTCACGGTTCCGAGGGCGGGCGTGAAGGGATTGCCCCGTATCTGACCAACAAATTCATCAGCCAGATCTGAACAGTTAAGCGGAGAATATCATCATGAAACCTATCGACTTTACCAGCCCGCGCGCCGCCGCACGCCCGTTTACGCCTAAACTCGCGGATTTTGTTGAGCAGCCGCTTTACTCCGGGGTCTGGGCCGATCCGGCGCTGGCACCGCGCGATCGCAGCCTGATTACCATCGCCTGCCTTATTGCGCTGAACCATGCCAATGAGTTACCTGCACATCTGCGTCGTGGCATAGAAAACGGCCTGACCGAGTCGGAACTGAGTGAGGTCATCACGCATCTGGCATTTTACGCCGGCTTCCCGGCGGCGATCACCGCTTCTGCCTGTGCGAACGCCACCTTTGCAGAAACCCGATAATGACGTGCCGCCGGTCTGTAACCCGCAGACGGCGGCATCACATCACTGACTTAACGGAGCAGACGATGATGAAAGCTATCACCTTTGAAGACTTTGGCACGCCGGACGTACTGAAACTGGCAGAAGTGGAAAAACCTCAGCTGCGCCCGGAGGATCTGCTGATACGTACCTACGCTGCCGGTGTCAACCGCGCCGATCTGACCCACCGTAAAGGGGGGTATGGCCGCCCTGATTTTGGTGATTCGACCCTTATGGGGCTGGAAATCGCCGGAGAGGTGATTGCGACAGGCGATGCGGTCACCGGCTACCGGCCAGGTGACCGCGTGATGGGGATCGTCGGCGGCGGCGCGTACGCGGAATACTCGCGCATTGATTACCGCATGGCGATGCCGATCCCCGATAATCTTGATTATATTCAGGCGGCGGCGATTACCGAGGTGTTTGTCACCGCGCATGAAGCGCTGATACACCTCGGGAAATTAAAAGCCGGAGAATCGGTTTTGATTCACGCCGGGGCGGGCGGAGTAGGAGGGGCCGCGGTCCAGCTGGCGCGCGCGACCGGGGCCACCATTTTTACCACCGTAAAAGCGGCTAATCAGGAGCAGGCCCGCCTGCTGGGGGCAGACTGGCTTATTGACTACCAGAATGAGGACTTCGCAGAGGTGGTGCATAAGGCAACCGACGGTAAGGGGGTGGATCTGATCCTCGACTTTATTGGCGCACCTTACTTTGAACGTAATATTAACGCGCTCGCTTTTGGCGGACGCCTGATTCAGATTGGCATTATGGGCGGCATTGATAACGCTAAAATCCCGCTCGACCGGCTGTTATACCGTCATCTGCACATTGCAGGCACGGTGATGAAATCACGTTCGCAGGACGTTAAGCATGCCATGTCCCGCAGATTCCGCGAGCACTGGCTTGCGAGCTTTGCAAACGGCGTGCTGATCCCCGTTATCGACAGCGTATATCCTTTGTCAGATGCGGCGGCTGCGCATCAGCGTATGGAGGCCGGGCTGAACGTTGGGAAAATTGTTCTGAAGATGGATTGATCTGACAACTGTCAATATCACCCCGGCTCCTTGTTCAGGGAGGCCCTTAGCTATCAGCGTATGCTCAATGCTGAGCGGGTTAACAAACCTGCAGGGAGGACGCAAAGTGGGGCGGGGAGGTGGCGACATTTCGATGAACAGGGCTGAAAAAGGTTATTGTTAAATGCGGCCAGATGAATGATACGGTGGACAGAAGCCGTGAATTTACAGAGAAAGACGGGTATAATTACCGGCAGTGATTTATTAACCGAAACGTGGCTGATGGGAGTGATAATGAGCGAAATTAAAAAAACACAGGCACCCTATGCTGTGCCGTCCCGTGCAGATATTGCCCGCTCTGTTGCCACCTCTACGGCGGTAGAGACCGGTCAGTCATCCGCTAAGATCGAAGCCTCACTTGAAGAAAAACGTAAGAGGTTTGCCCATCTCCGGCTGGCGGTTTAGTCGTTTCTCAATGCTTGCCTGACCCAGTACTTCATGGGGTCGTAGTTCATTGACATACCGGCATGGATGGCTGAAACATAGCCGGTCTTATTTTGCTCCCAGCTTCGATAATCCAGAGGTTTATAGCCTCCCTGAACTGCCATCACATCGGCTAACAACCGCGACAAACGCCCGTTTCCTTCCCTGAACGGATGAACAAGTATCAGTTCCACATGGACGATAGCAATAGCCGCGATAAGCTCTTCTTCTTCCAGGCCGCTGCAGGGCGTGTGGAGCGCAAGATATTTTTCATCGAATTCTTCAAGTAGTTTTGGAAGTTGTGCTGAAGGAGCAAACATAAACCCTCCCTTACTGATGTTGACCGATCTCTCCTGCCCGGCCCACTCATAAATGTTCCCTAGCCAGCGACGATGCCAGTTTTTCAACAGGGCAACATTAATTCTTCCTGTCGGGAATTTTTCTTCAAAAACAGAGTGGTAGAGTTTTTCTAACAGAATAAGTTCAGCGTCGTCGATTTCATCAGTACGCGAAATTCCCAGCCTGTTAGCCAGAACTTGCTCACCTGAGCCTTTCTCAAACTGACCTTCACTGTTGGAGACATGATACCGGTTCATGGCGATGCCCTGTGCCAAAGAGGAGAGAACAGGAAGACTATAACGCTATAGAGTTCTGACGTCTTAAACATGAGGATGATATTGGGGATAAAGTTGACTCAAAAGTCGTTCTGAATATCTCTGTTAACGCACCATTACCTTTCAGAAATCCTCCTGCTTACTATTAAGCCCGGCCAGACGCGACCGGGCTTGCATCTTATCGGGCGTATCCACTACGCCCCGTCACTCACTGCACATCAAACCTGTCCAGCTCCATCACCTTCGTCCACGCCGCGACAAAGTCGGCGACGAACTTCTGCTGCGCATCGTTGCTGGCGTAGACTTCGGCCACCGCGCGCAGGATCGAGTGGGAGCCAAACACCAGGTCGGCGCGGGTGGCGGTATAGCGCTGTTCGCCGCTCTGGCGGTCGCTGCCGCTGAACAGCTCGTTCGATCCTTCCTGCGCCTGCCAGCGGGTGCGCATATCCAGCAGGTTAACGAAGAAGTCGTTGCTCAGCACGCCTGGGCGCGCGGTCAGCACGCCGTGCTGGCTGCCGTCGAAGTTGGTGCCCAGCACGCGCAGGCCGCCGACCAGCACGGTCAGCTCCGGCGGGCTGAGGGTCAGCTGCTGGGCTTTGTCGATTAGCAGCGTTTCGGTCGACGAGCCGCCACGCACCCGGCGATAGTTGCGGAAACCGTCGGCCAGCGGTTCGAGCAGCGCGAAGCTCTCCACGTCGGTCTGATCCTGGCGCGCGTCAACGCGGCCCGGCGTAAAGGGCACGTGGATGCTGATGCCGCCCGCCGCCGCGGCCTGTTCAATTGCCACCACGCCGGCCAGCACGATCACGTCGGCCAGCGAGACCTTGCCGGACGCCTGCTGGATCGCCTGCAGCTGCGGCAGCACGCGGGCGGCGGTGGCGTTCACCGCCCAGCCGTTCTGCGGGGCCAGCGCCAGGCGGGCACCGTTGGCACCGCCGCGCTTGTCGCCGCCGCGGAAGGTCGAGGCGGAGGCCCAGGCGGTCGACACCAGCTCACCGACGCTCAGCCCGCTGGCGGCGATCGCCACCTTCAGGCTGGCAATCTCTTCGGCGCCGGGCTGATGGCTGGCCGCCGGCAGCGGATCCTGCCACAGCAGGTCTTCTTTTGGCACTTCCGGGCCGAGGTAGCGCGCTTTTGGCCCCATATCGCGGTGGGTCAGCTTGAACCAGGCGCGGGCAAAGGCTTCGTTAAACGACTGCGGATCGTTGAGGAAACGGCGGGAGATCTTATCGAACTCCGGATCGAAACGCAGCGTCAGGTCGGTGACCAGCATGGTCGGCTTGCGCTTCTGGCCGGGGTGGAACGGATCGGGGATGATCGCCTCGGCGTTGCTGGCCTCAAACTGGATCGCCCCCGCCGGACTGTGGACCCGGGTCCACTCATATTTATACAGGTTCTCGAAGAAGTAGTTGCTCCACTGGGTCGGGGTTTGCGTCCACACCACTTCCAGGCCGGAGGTGATGGCATCCGCGCCGGCACCGCTGGCGTAGCTGCTGTTCCAGCCGAAGCCCTGCGCTTCCAGCGGGGCGGATTCCGGATCGACGCCGACGTGGCTGGCGGCAGCGGCACCGTGGGTTTTACCCAGCGTATGGCCGCCGGCGATCAGCGCGACGATCTCCTCGTCGTCCATGCCCATATTGCCGAAGGTGGCGCGGATCGCCGGGGCGGCCGAGGCGGGTTCGCCGCTGGCTTCCGGTCCTTCCGGGTTAACGTAGATCAGGCCCATTTCGGTGGCGCCGATCGGCGCGCTGGCCAGCGCTTCCGGATGGCGGTGCGCCAGCCACTCTTTCTCATCGCCCCAGTTGACGTCGAGATCCGGTTCCCAGACGTCTTCGCGCCCGGCGGCAAAGCCGAAGGTGCGGAAGCCGGCATTCTCCAGCGAGACGTTACCGGCGAGGATAAACAGGTCGGCCCATGAGATCTTCTGACCGTATTTCTGCTTCACCGGCCACAGCAGGCGGCGCGCTTTGTCGAGGCTGACGTTATCCGGCCAGGCGTTGAGCGGCGCAAAACGCTGCTGGCCACGGCCGGCGCCGCCGCGCCCGTCGATGGTGCGATAGGTGCCGGCGCTGTGCCACGCCATGCGGATAAACAGGCCGATATAGCTGCCCCAGTCGGCAGGCCACCAGGACTGGGAATCGCTCAGCAGCGCTTTGATATCGCCCTTAAGGGCAAAGTAGTCGAGTTTACTGAATTCGCTGCGGTAGTCGAAGGCGGTGCCTAAAGGATTGGAACGTGAGGAGTGCTGATTCAGCAGTTCGACCTTCAGCTGGTTGGGCCACCAGTCGGTATTATTGGTGCCGCTGCCCGCACCGCGCGCCAGCACGCTTTTCTCATCAGACTGACCGTGAGGGAACGGACATTTTCCTGCGGGTACGGCGTTATTATTATCGCTATCGTGCTCGGTTGACATGCTCATGTTGGGCTCCGTTTGCTTCAGTGAATACCCCTACAATAACTGCCTCTTACTATAAGTGATAAACGTTACAACCGACCAATCTGATAGCCCGTAGCTTAGGTAAATCTGCGGTGTCCGCCTTCGCCCACGCTGCATCCCATTTTTGAATTTTTCGTAAAAATACGATGCCTTTTTTAATTGAACGTTCAATTAATCACGCATATGCTGCGAAAACATCAGTAAATTAAGATTTTTATTGATGATTTTTGTTAAACGCAGCCGTTATCTCCCCCCTTATGGAAAACATCATGACAGTGATTCGTCAGCAACCCGATGAAACGCCGCCCGCGCAGCGGCTTAACCTGCCCGTCTTTACCGGCTCCGCGGCGGTGATTACGCTGCTCAGCCTGCCGATCGTACTTTACCCCGCCGCCAGCCAGCGCTGGCTGGCGCAGGCCCAGCAGGGGATGGCCGACGTGTTTGGCTGGTACTACATGCTGCTGATGGTGGTGTGCATGCTGTTTGTGTTCTGGCTGGCGCTGTCGCGTTTCGGCGGGCTGAAGCTGGGCCAGGAGCACGATGTGCCTGAATTCAGCTATTTGTCCTGGGTGGCGATGCTGTTTTCCGCCGGGATCGGCATCGCGCTGGTCTACTACGGTGCTTATGAACCGCTCGACCATTTCCTGCAGCCGCCGGAAGGGAGCGGGGGCACGGTACAGGCGGCACGTAACGCCATGGTACTGACCTTCCTGCACTGGGGGCTGCACGGCTGGGCGCTGTACGCCCTGATCGCGACGGCGCTCGCCTGGTTTGCTTACCGCGGCGGGCGGCCGCTGGCGCTGCGTTCGGCGCTGTACGGCCTGTGTGGCGAGCGCGTCAACGGCTGGCCCGGCCATCTGGTGGACGGCTTTGGTATTCTGGTCACGGTTGTCTCGATGGTGACCAATCTCGGCATTGGCGCGCTGCTGGTCAGCTCAGGGCTGAACTACCTGTTCCAGGTGCCGCAAACCCCCCTGGTTATCACCGGTCTGCTGGTGGCGATGATGGTGGTGGCAACGCTGGCGGCGGTCAGCGGGGTAGAGAAGGGGATTGCCATGCTGTCGCGTGTTAACGTGGTACTGCTGTGCCTGCTGCTGCTGTTTGTATTTATCGCCGGTCCGACGCTGCACCTGCTTAACGGCCTGCTGCAGAACACCGGCGACTATCTCTCCGCGCTGGTGAGAAAAAGCTTCGACGTCTATCTCTATGGTCAGGCGCGGCACTGGCAGGGGATGTGGACGCTGTTTTACTGGGCGTGGTGGGTGTCATGGGCACCGTTCGTTGGCCTGTTTATCGCCCGTATCTCACGCGGGCGCACCGTGCGCCAGCTGATTTTCGGCGTGATGCTGATCCCGCTGGGCTTCACCCTCGCCTGGCTGTCGCTGTTCGGCAACACCGCTATAGCGCTGGTGCTGGAACAGGGTAACGCGCTGCTGGGCAGGGTGGCCCTGAACGACCCGCCGATGGCGGTGTACCAGCTGCTGGCGTCGCTGCCGTGGACGCGGGTGACCGCCGGCTTTACCGTGGTAATCAGCTTCTTCCTGTTTCTTACCCCGGTCGACTCCGGCACCCTGATGATCGCTAACCTCTCCTCGCGCGGCGGCTCAATCCGCGATGATGCACCGGCATGGCTGCGGGTGTTCTGGGCGGTGGTGACCACCGTGGTGTGCTGTGCGCTGCTCTCTGCGGGCAGCTTCAACGCCATGCAGACCGCCGTGGTGCTGTGCGGCCTGCCGTTCTCGCTGGTGATCCTGCTGTATATCATTAGCCTGTACCGCGACCTGCAGCGCACGGAGCTGGCGTTGCCTGGTCCGCCGCGCTGACCCACTGCGCCCCGGCCGCCAGGCCGGGGCATAATACCTGCGGGCAGGCGGCGCTGCTTAACCGGTAACGCTGACCGTACGCGCCACGATCTCCCCTGCGGAGCAGCGATGCTGCTCAGCCAGCAACCCTGATCGAACGCGCCCCGGCCCCCTGACGTTGCCAACCCCGGATTACCCGCCCGCCGCTGTCATCTTTTCTGACAATAATTCCCACAGCAGGCGCCGATATCCTATTAATATTGCGTCAGTTGTGCCGGAACCATTCCACCGTTATGCCCTCTAACGTCTGACTGACGGCGGAGACCGGTGCCCGCCCGCTCATACTGGCCGGCCGGGTTGCTGCACAGAACGGCCGGCAGGTGAACCCCATTTGGAGAAGCTATGCGTAAGTTAAACGTCATGTTGTGTTCCGCCGTTTTCTCAGTAGCGGCCCTTGCTACGACCTCAGCCGCCTTTGCCGCCGGTGAAGCCGACGCCCCGGCCGCCGCGCCTGAAACCAGCAGCGCGCCGGCGGCCGCAGATCAATCTGCTGCCCCAGCGCTTACCCCGGACGCTCCGGCAACCCCGCCGGTGCAGACCCCGCAGAGCCAGAACGCGCTTTCCGGCGCTGACGAGCAGGGCGCGGCGGCGGAAAGCCAGAGCAACCCGGCGGACCCGTATGAGGTGAAAACCTTCTTCGCCGATTTTAAACGCTTCACCCTCGGTGACGTGGTGCCGGACCTCTACCGCAGCAAAAAATATATCGTCAGCGACTGGAAAACCCGCCACCTGCCGGCACCGGAGGCCAGCAGCCACTGGACCTATATGGGCGGCAACTATGTGCTGATTACCGATGCAGAAGGGAAGATCCTGTCGGCTAAATCCGGCGAAATCTTCTACAAACAGTAACCGGCTACGCATTCTCCTCAGCTGATTATCCGTCCGCGCCTGCCGTATCGGCAGGCCGTTCCCGCTCTCTGATTTTGCCGATCTGGCAGGCCTTTTCTGCTCTCTGATTCTGTCGCTATAGCAGGCAGTTCCTGCCGCCTCTGATTCTGCTGCACTCGCAGGCCGTGCCTGACGCCTCTGATTGCGGTACTGAAAATCTGTTCCTGTTATCCCGATCCTGCCGCGTTGGCCGGACATTCCACTCGTTCGTAAGCCAGCCCCAGTTATTTTGACAGTGTAAGCCTTTACACTTCGTGGTTTGTTTGTATAAAACCACAATTTTTCAAGTTGTTGAGTCTTTTTTTAGCAACAGATTTGTTGACGTTTAGCACGGTTTTGTTCGCCAGGTGTAAATTTTAATTGCTAATAATTATCGTTTGTAAAATAATTATCATTCAGCTATATGGCATAACGTGATGATATGTAGCGTTTTTAGCTAAAAAGATTATTAACGGCACCAGGGGTTGGATGTGAAAAACTCACAGACGTTGACAGCAGACGGGTTTACGACGGGGGAGCGCTGGCCGGTGAAATGGCGGCTGCCCGGCGTAGTCACGCTGTCGATCCTGCTGCACGTGGCGCTGATCGTCGGCCTGCTGCGTGAAGAGCGGGTGCCGCCGCTGGTGATGGCCGGTAACGCCGGCGGCGCGGTGGCCTTCAGCGTGCTCAGCGCCAGCCACGGCCAGCCCGCAGCCGCGGCTTCATCACCACCTGCCGCCATGGCGGCGAACCCGTCCTCCGCGCTGCCTGCCGGCGCGTCCGCTGCGCAACCCACCGGTGCGGTTGCTGGCGAGAGCGCACGACCGCTGGCGACCGAAGTGACCCTGCCCGATCCGGAAATAGCCTTACCCCGTGCGCGTGAGGCCGCCCGTGATGCCGGGCTGAAAGCGGCGGCTTCGCGTCAGAAAAACGCCCAGCCCGTGGCGCCGCAGCAGGCCGCCGACCCCGAGCGCCGCACGGCCCGTCATAGCGAAAGCCAGGCGGCCCCGGCAAAGCTTGCCGTCGTCCGCGCTGCTGCGCAGAACGCGCCAACCACATCGACCCACGCCACCGCTCAGGCCAACGCCGCAACGGGTGGCCAGACCGCAGCGGCCAGCGGCAGCTCCCGCCAGGCCGCCGGCAGCGCGCTGAACGCCGGCAGCAGCGACAGCGGCAACGCCGCGCGGGGCGCGGGCAGCAGCAATAACCAGAATTTCCGTGCGCTGCACCGGCGGGTCGATTATCCACAGCGCGCCAAAGCGCTGGGGGTGGAAGGGCGGGTGCGCATTAAGTTTGACGTCACCGCCAGCGGCACCGTGACCAACGTGCGAATTCTGTCTGAAACACCGGTCGGCGTATTTGCTCAGTCGGTGACCAAAGATATTGCACGCTGGCGTTATCAGACGCAGGCGGCGGTTAACGACCAGGTTGCCTCGATCGTGTTTAAATTAAATGGCCAGGTCGCGCTCGAAAATTAAAATATTTTTTTGCTACAGCAATTATAAACCTCGGGAAAAACAGTGAACAAACTCGGTATTATTATGGCACTCTCGCTGGTGCCAGCTGCGGCTATGGCCCAGCAGGATGACAATACGGACGCTCAGTCATTAAACAACGCTGAAACACAGCAGAATACCCCGGCTGAGAATACGGCAGGGGAAGATACTATTCTGGTGCGATCCACGCCGACCAGCCAGTCGATGGGCACCCAGATCCTCACCAAAGAGCAGATCGCCCGGATGCCGACCCAGAACGGCACCATTACCGAGCTGCTGAAGCACAACCCTAACGTGCGCTTCGCCAATACCACCGACAGCAGCAACACGCCGGGGGAAATCGCGCCGGAAAACGTCTCCTTCCACGGTGAGAAGTTCTATAACAACAACTTTATGATCGACGGCCTGTCGAACAACAACACCATTAACCCGGGGGCGAACGGCGGGGAACTGAGTAACGATCCCGATGGGTTCTCCCCAACCGATCTGCCCGCTGGCGGCACCCAGTCATACTGGATCAACTCTGAGCTGGTAGAGCAGCTGGAGGTGTTCGACAGCAACGTCTCGGCGAAATACGGTGACTTTACCGGCGGGGTGGTGGATGCGCGCCTGAAAGATCCGGACCTGGAAAAGTCCTCCGGCAAAATTTCCTACCGCACGACCCGCGACGCCTGGACGCGCTATCACATTGATGAAGCCATCGGTGAAGATTTTTACTCGGCCACCAAACACACCTATCAGCCGAAGTTCAAAAAAGAGTTTTACTCCTTCTCTGCGAATCAGCCACTCAGTGATAAAGCCGGTTTTATCTTTGCCTATAACCGTCAGAAGTCGACCATTCCTTTTTATCAGTCGGCGCTGGAAGAGTGGGACGATCAAACGCGTCTTGCGGAAACGTATTTGCTGAAAGGAACTTATCTGGCCGATAACGGCGATATTTTCCGCCTGACCGGCATGTATTCGCCGCATGAATCGAAGTATTTTAAAACTAACGCCAAAAATGGCTCCTATACCAATACCGGCGGCGGTTATCGCACCAATATAGAGTGGGAGCACGTGGCTGACTGGGGGAAAATGACCAGTCTTGCCGGTTACCAGTTTGAAGAAAACAAAATCGACCATGAGTCTGATACCTATCAGACCTGGCGTCATTACACCACCGCCAGTAATTTTGTCTCTAACGTGATTACCTGGGGCAGCGCCAACGGTAACCTGGGGGGATATGGATCCTTCGCCACGGAGAAACGTACCACCACGCTGAAGCAGGACTATGAGCTGAACCCGATTAAGTTTATGGGGCTACAGCATCAGTTAGACCTTGGCTGGGAAGTGGATCTCTACAGCGCCCGCTACAAGCGTTTTCGGGATGTTAATCTGAGCCGGGGTACCTCGACCATTGACAGAAACGTGGTCTGTCAGTCAGGCGATGACTTCTGTATCGACGGTGAGCAGTACTTCAAAAGCGTGACCCTGTACCCGGCCCGCGAAGTCAGCGGCAACTACACCAACTATGCGGTTTATCTGCAGGACAGCATGAACTTCGGCAATCTGGAAGTGACGCCGGGCGTGCGCGCCCAGTATGACGACTTCCTTGGCAACCTGACGCTGGCCCCGCGCTTTGCCACCTCGTATGACGTATTTGGCGACCGCACCACCCGCGTGTTTGGTGGTGCCAACCGCTACTACGGGCAGAACCTGCTGGCCTATAAGCTGCGCCAGGGCATCAGCTCTTACAATATCCTTACCCGTACCAGCGCAACCGATGCCTGGACGGTGGGGGATACGCGTACTAACGCTATTGACTACGATATCTCCAGCCTGAAAACCCCGTACAGCGACGAACTGTCACTTGGGCTTTCCCAGCGCATCGGCGACACGCTGTGGACGGCGAAGTGGGTCAACCGCAGCGGTCAGGATCAGTTCGGTCGTAAAACGGTAACCGACGCCGATGGTGGTAAAAGCTACGTGCTGGATAACAATGCCAAAACCCGCGGCGATACCTTCTCGTTAAGCGCCGAGCCGATCAGCCCGATGCAGTTTGGCTGGGCCGACGTCGGCTGGTCGCTGGGCGCGAGCATCGTGAAAAACAAGTCCAGCTCGCAGACCTACTACGAGCAGAGCGACACCGATGAAAATATGGTGATCTTCGACGGTAAGTTAATCGAAAAAGGGGCAATGGATGCGCTGGACTTCAACACGCCGTGGACCGCCTTTGTCAACGTCAATACCTTCTTCCCGGCGATCCGCCTGAACTGGAACCAGAATATCGGCTATACCGCCGGTTACAGCGGTTACACCACCAGCACCGTTAGCTGTCCGTCAGAAGACGGAGCCTGCGGCAGCTATGAAGGTTCCGCCACCCGGTACGACAAGATCAAGTTTAAGGACTATATCTCCTACGACTGGCGCTTCAGCTACAACCAGCCGGTGTACAAAGATCAGAGCGTTGACCTGACGCTGGACGTGATCAACGTGCTGGACTCGGTGATCGAAACCTCGCAGACCACCGGTGCCAACTCCAAAGTCGTCACCTACAAAGCCGGACGTCAGTTCTGGCTGGGCGTGGCGTACAACTGGTAAGAGGGCAACCGGGCTGGCGTAAGCGGTTGCCCGGTGAGCCATCTTAATCGCGGCTGGCTTAGCCCCAGCCGGGTTTATCCCTTTTGCCGGGCAGGCTTAAACACCTGCCGGTTAAGTCGTTATCCCAGGCAGGCTTAAACGCCTGCCTGTAAATCAGTCATCCCGGGCCGGCTCTTCCGCCCGCCCGGTTAATCAGCAAACCGTGAGTGCGTGTTTGCGCGTTCCGGTACAGGAAATTTGCAATGAAGCAATGGCGAAACTTAAGCGGGCTGGTGGCAATCGTCAGCCTGCTGTTCCTCTTCAACGGCGCGCGGGCGGCGGAAACGCTCAGCCCGCTGCCACAGATTACCGAAGGCGTGCTGGATAACGGCCTGCGCTATACGCTGGTGCCGCTCAGCGGCCAGAAGCAGCGCGTGGACGTGCGGCTGAGCGTGGACGTCGGCTCGATCGATGAGCAGGATAACGAGTCCGGCGTGGCGCATATGCTGGAGCATCTGGTGTTCCGCGCCAGCGAGCAGTATCCGCAGGGCGTGGCCACCCAGCTGCACCAGCGCGGCTGGGTGCGGGCGCAGCACTACAACGCGATGACCAACTACGAGCGCACCCTGTATATGTTCAGCCCGCCGGGCGGAGCGGGGCAGCTGGACGTGGCGCTGGAGTCGCTGAGCCAGATGGCCGGGCATGCCCGCCTGACCCAGCGCGACCTTGACGACGAGCGGCGCATTATTCTGGAAGAGTGGCGCGGCAAGCTGGGCGTGGCCGAGCGCATGAACCAGCAGCGCGTGCAGGCGATTCGCCACGGCTCGCGCTACCCGGAGCGCCCGACCATCGGCACTGAGGCTTCTATTCGCAACACCCCGGCCACCACGCTGCAGCAGTTTTATCAGCGCTGGTATCATCCGGGCAATATGCGCCTGCTGGTGATCGGTGACTTCCGGCCAGAGACGGCGGCGGCGGAAATTAAGCGCTATTTCGGCACCCTGCCGGCGGGCGCGGTACCAGAGCGGGACTACTACGAACCGCGCCTGCAGACGCAGCTAAAGGTGGTGCGTCTGCAGGACGGCCAGAGCGGCAGCAGCCAGCTGTCGCTGGTGCTGCGCAGTAATCCGGGCACCACCACCTATGAACAGCGCCTAATCAGCCAGATCGCCCTCTCCAGCGTCAGCCGCCAGATGCGTCGGCAGAAGCCGGAGCTGCCGGCGGAAGTCGGCGGCCTGGTGGTGCGTAAATCGGATATTGGCAAAACCACCGAAGCATTTGGCGTATTTGCCGACGTGATGCCCGACGGGCACCAGGTGGCGCTGCGGGTGCTGCTGCGTGAGGTGGAGCGCGTGCGCCGTTACGGCCTGAGCGACGTCGATATTGCCGACGTGAAGCAGGATATCCGCGAAGTGGCGCAGCGCATGGCCGCGAAGCCGGAGCAGCGTGAGTTTGCCGACTGGGTACAGCAGATCTTCACCAGCTGGGCGCAGGGCAAGCCGTATACCGGCAGCCAGCAGCGCGGCCGTGAGGCGCTGGCGGCGCTGGATACCATCACTAATCAGCAGGTTAACGCACGGCTGCAGCAGTGGCTGACGGCCGGCGATGCGCTGGTGCAGTTCAGCATTCCCGGCAACACGCCGTTTACCCTGCCAACGGCGCAGTCGGTCATCCGCCTGCGCGAGCAGCTGAAAACCGAAACGCTGGCCCCACCGCAGCGCAAGGTGGAGCAGGTGGTGACCGAACTGAAGGTGACCCCGCAGCCGGGGACTATCGCTGCGGTGAAAAGCTTCCCGCAGCAGCAGGTGGAGCAGTGGACGCTGAGCAACGGCGATCGGGTGGTGCTGCTGCGTACGCCGCTGGCGAAAGATAAAGTCTGGCTGTCTGGCCGCAGCGCGGCGGGCTTTAACACCGCCGGGCTCAATCCGTGGCAGTCGCAGCTGGCGACCCAGCTGGTGGGGCAGAGCGGCCCGCAGGGCTGGCAGGGCGAACAGCTGGTGGCGTGGAAACAGCAGAAAGCCGTATCGTCTGGCGTGAGCCAGCTGCCGGACGAGCTGCAGTACACCGGCCAGTCTTCCCGCGAGGCGCTGGGCGATCTGCTGGCGCTGAACTATGCGTTGCAGACTGCCGCGGGCATCGACCCGGACGTGATGAAAGAGAGCCTGCTGCGGCTGGCGCGCCAGCAGGCGGTGGATGCCGGATCGGCAGGCAATGCCCGCGCGCAGGCCACCCGTCTGCTGCGCTACGGCAGCGCGGGCTGGACGCCGCCGACGCAGCAGCAGCTGAAAACGATTGATGCCGGCACGCTGCTGACGCAGTGGCAGACGGCCGCCCGCGCGCCGGTCAGCTGGTTTATTCTGGCCGATATGTCGCCGGAGCTGCTGAAGCCGCTGGCCGAACGCTACCTGGCCGGCATCCCTCGCCAGCCGGTCGCCACGGTACAGCCGGAGCTGCCGCGCAGCGGCCGCTACGAGGAGACGCTGGCGCTGAACGTTGAGCCACGCGCCGACGTGAAGAGCTGGAGCTTTACCCCGCAGACGTGGACGCCGCAGGCGGCGGTGCAGGTCAGCATTGCCCGTAACCTCGCCAGCCAGGCGCTGAAGTCCAGCCTGCGCGACGACGCGCTGGGCATCTACCGCATGCAGATGAACAGCGAGCTGGCGGATCGCCACCAGCGCATCGAGACGGAGGTCAGCTTTACCAGCGCGCCGGAGCGCGCGCAGGAGCTGTGGCAGCGGGCGGAGGCGGTGTTCGCGCAGCTGCCGCAGCAGATCACCCAGCAGCAGATTGACGTGCAGAAGCGCGACTTTATCCGCGCCGAGCAGGGGCGCCAGCAGGATATCTACACCCTGCAGCGCCGCCTGGAGCTGAGCTATCGCCACTATAACGATCCGCGCTATCTCAGCGACGCCGCACGGCTGGCCGACAGCATTACGCTGGCCGGCGTGCAGGCGATGGCAGCCCGGCTCTATAATCCGCAGAACCGGGTGGTCTCAATTTCGCTGCCGCAGCAGGTGAAAAAGTGAAAAAGGCCGCAGGACAATTCTGGGCGCTGTGTCGCCCGTTCTGGGGCCAGCGCAGCAGCGTACAGGCATGGCTGATTATGCTGGTGATGCTGGCGCTGGGTGGCAGCGTGATCTGGCTTAACGTGCTGTTCGTACAGTGGACCAAGTCGTTCTATGACGCGCTGACGGCGCTGGACGGCGGCAAGATTTATGCGCTGGTGAAGGAGTACGCGCTCTATATCCTGATCTACGTTTTCGCCATCGTCTATGAAGTGTGGTTCCGCAAGCTGTTGATAATCCGCTGGCGCGGCGCGCTGACCGCCGAGCTGGTGGACAGCTGGCTGGCGAAGCGGGCGTTTTACCGCATGTCGCTGAGCGGCCGCGTGGATAACCCCGACCAGCGTATCGCGCAGGATATCGAGATTTTTGTCACCAAAACGATTGGCCTGACCGTCGATCTGCTGCTGAACCCGATCCAGCTGTTTACCTTTGTCTTTATTCTCTGGCAGCTCTCGGGGGTGCAGCAAATCACTCTGTTCGGCAACGAGTGGACCATCCACGGTTATCTGGTGTGGGTGGTGCTGGTCTATACCCTGGCGGGTACGCTGGTCACCCATCTGCTGGGTAAAAAAATGCACGGGCTGACGGTGAGCAAAGAGCGTCTGGAGGGTAACTTCCGCGCCTCGCTGCTGCGCAAGCACGATAACGCCGAGCAGATCGCCCAGTACGGCGGTGAGCAGCAGGAAAAAAGTCACCTCGCGCGCCACTTCCAGGCGGTGACCGGCAACTGGCGCTCGCTGATGAACGCCGAACGTAATATGAATCTGTTTATTGTCGGCTACACCCGCGTCAGCCAGATCGTGCCGGTGTTTGCCGCGCTGCCGCTGCTGCTGAATAAAACCGTCACCTTCGGCGGGCTGATGCAGATCCGTAGCGCCTTTAACCAGGTGCATATCGTGCTGAGCTGGTTTATCCGCGTCTACCCGGCACTGATCGAGCTGTCGGCCAGTATGCAGCGCCTTTCGCAGTTCCGCGCCGAGATCCTGCAACACCAGTCGCAGCAGGAGCAGGCAGATGCCGGTAAACGGTTGCAGATTGGCAGCCTCTCCTTCCGTACCCCGCAGGGGCAGCCGCTGCTGCACGACGTGGCGTTTCACTGTGAACCGGGCAGCTGGAGCAAGCTGACCGGCGAGAGCGGCCTGGGTAAATCGACGCTGCTGCGCACGCTGAACGGCCTGTGGCCCTACTACGACGGCCAGTGGCAGCTGCAGGAAGGTCGCAGCCTGCTGCTGCCGCAGCAGAGCTACCTCGGCCACGGCACGCTGGCGGAGATCCTCTGCTATCCGCAGCCGGTGCTGGCGGCGAGTGACGCGCTGCGTGAGGCGCTGGACAAGGTGGGGCTGGGTGCCTGGCGCGACCGGCTGGACGAGCAGCTGAACTGGGACCGCATCTTCTCCGGCGGCGAACGCCAGCGTCTGGCCTTTGCCCGCGCGCTGCTGGCGCGGCCTGAGACGCTGTGGCTGGACGAAGCCACCAGCAGCCTCGATCACGCCGCCGCCCGTGCGCTGCTGGCGCTGGTGCGCCGCGAACTGCCGGGCACCACGGTAGTGGCGGTGACCCATCAGCAGGAGCTGGATGACCTGTTCCCGCAGCACTACGACCTCGGCCGTTTCCGCCCGGCCTGACTGACCTCCCCCGCCCGCAGGGGCGGGGGTTGGCGTTTCTTTACATCCCCCGGCACAAATCCGCTTTAACTCTTCCCGCCCTTTGCTTACCATCAGTTTTCTGACTCTTTCTCACCGCTTTATGGATATCCGATGCGTTCTCTGGCCACTCTTCTCCCTGTTGTCGCTTTACTCTCTGCCTGCAGCAGCCAGCCGAAACCGGCCACCGCTGAACCGACGGGTAACCCGTTTAAAGGTAACGGCGGCTTCCTGCTGCAGCCTTCGCACAGCGGTAGCGTGCTGGGCGGCGACTTTGCCGATAACCAGGCCGCCAACGCCTTTATTGATAATATGGTGCGCAAGCACGGCTTTGAGCGCCAGCAGCTGCATGACGTGCTGGCGCAGGCGAAAAACCTCGACTTTGTGCTGCGGCTGATGGACAAGCAGGCTCCAACCGCCCAGGGACCGACCGGCCCGAACGGCGCCTGGCTGCGCTATCGCGGCAAATTTATCACCCCGGATAACGTGCAGAACGGCGTGGCGTTCTGGAGCCAGTATCAGGATGCGCTGCAGCGCGCGCAGCAGACCTACGGCGTGCCGCCGGAAATTATCGTCGGCATTATCGGCGTGGAGACGCGCTGGGGGCGGGTGATGGGCAAAACGCGCATCATCGACGCGCTGGCCACGCTGGCCTTTAACTACCCGCGCCGCGCCGCCTACTTCAGCGGCGAGCTGGAAACCTTCCTGCTGATGGCGCGCACCGAAGGCGACGATCCGCTGGATCTGCGCGGATCGTTCGCCGGCGCGATGGGCTACGGCCAGTTTATGCCGTCGGCGTTTAAAGAGTACGCGGTGGACTTCAACGGTGACGGCCATATCAACCTGTGGGACCCGGTCGACGCTATCGGCAGCGTGGCGCACTACTTCCAGGCGCACGGCTGGGTAACCGGCGGCACGGTAGCGGTAATGGCTAACGGCCAGGCACCGGGCATGGAGAGCGGCTTCAAAACCCGATACAGCGTCTCCTCGCTGGCGGCGGCGGGGCTGTCGCCACAGATCCCGCTGGATAATAACCAGCAGGTCAGCCTGCTCAAGTTTGACGTCGGCACCAGCTACCAGTACTGGTACGGTTTACCGAACTTCTACGCCATTACCCGTTATAACCACAGCAATCACTATGCGATGGCGGTATGGCAGCTGGGTGAGGCGGTAGGGCGCGCACGTCAGGGGCAGTAAGCGGCAAAACCTTGTTGCATTTCGCTGAGTTATCGCGGTGACAGACGGGCTACACTTAGCCCGTCTGTTCTGACATTCAATGAGGCACAATGAAAGACTGGAACCCCGATCTCTACCGGCAGTTCGAAGCGGAGCGTACGCGCCCGGCTGAAGAACTGCTCAGGCGCATCCCTCTTACTCAGATTAATCACGCCACCGATCTCGGCTGCGGCCCCGGCAACAGCACCGAGCTGCTGCATCGCGCCTGGCCCTCTGCGCAGATCACCGGGCTGGACAGCTCGCAGGCGATGATCGACCAGGCGCGGCAGCGGCTGCCCGGCTGTCGCTTCGAGCTGGCCGATATCCGCAGCTGGCAGGCGCGGCCCGCCCAGGATGTGATTTATGCCAACGCCTCGCTGCAGTGGCTGACCGATCACCCGGTGCTGCTGCCGCACCTGGTGGCACAGCTGGCCCCCGGCGGCGTGCTGGCGGTGCAGATGCCGGATAACCTTGACCAGCCCACCCACAGCCTGATGCGTGATGTCGCAGCGCGCCCGGCGTGGCAGGAGAAAATCCCGCCGTCCGCCGCCGACCGCAAGCGGCTGCTCAGCACCGAAACCTACTACGATCTGCTGACCGCCGCCGGCTGCCGGGTGGATATCTGGCGCACCACCTATTACCACGTGATGCCTTCGGCGGCGGCGGTGGTTGACTGGCTGCGCGCCACCGGGTTGCGGCCTTACCTCGCCGCGCTCAGCGAGGCGGAACAGGCGCAGTACCTGGCCGAGTATCAGGCGGAAATTGAGCGCGCGCTGCCGCCGCGCCAGGACGGTAACCGGCTGATGGCCTTCCCGCGCCTGTTTATGGTGGCGCAGAAAGCCGGTTAACCGTTCTGACGGGATGGCAACCGTCTAGTGCCTTTCCTGCGTCTGCGCAGGATACGCGGCGGGTTAACCATTGTCGTTCAGTGTTCAACGGGGATGGCAGCCGGCTGGTGCCTTTCCTGCGTCTGCGCAGGATACGCGGCGGGTTAACCGATGTCGTTCACCGTTCAACGGGGAGGGCAACCGGCTGATGGCCTTCCCCCATCTGTAGCGGATATGCGCGCATTCACCGTTTATCTTACCGGCCTGCTGCTTTGTGCACCGTACCTTGAGAAAAATGTCCCTGCGCCGTAACCGCCCGTACTGCCGCTGAAGGCGCACCGCAAAATCTGCTTTCTCTGCACCGCCGGCCGGGGAAAGGTGCTACTCTTTCGCTCTTCACGTTCGGCAGGAGGGAGAGCATGACCGATAACGAATTAAACCAACTGAGCGCCCGTCTGGGCCAGCGGCTGCAGGCCGAAGGTGCCAGCGTCACCGCGGCGGAATCCTGCACCGGTGGCTGGATCGCCAAGGTGCTGACCGACATCGCCGGCAGCTCGGCCTGGTTCCAGCGCGGCTTTGTCACCTACAGCAACGAAGCCAAGCAGCAGATGATCGGCGTCAGCGCCGCTGCGCTGGCGGAGCACGGCGCGGTGAGCGAAGCGGTGGTGCGTGAGATGGCACAGGGCGCGCTGCAGGCGGCAGGCGCGGATTACGCGCTCTCGGTTAGCGGCATCGCCGGGCCGGACGGCGGCAGCGATGAAAAACCGGTCGGTACCGTCTGGTTTGGTTTCGCCAGCGCCAGCGGGGAGGTGAGGGCAGAGCGCCGCCGGTTTAGCGGCGACCGTGAGGCGGTTCGTCGCCAGGCCACCGCCCACGCGCTACAGACGCTGCTCGACCACCTTTCTGCAAAATAGAGCTTGATACTGTATGACCATACAGTATAATTAACGCATATTTTTGAACCAAAGCAGCGCCCGCGTATGCTTTACCCGCACGATCAGGAGTAGAAATGGCTATCGACGAAAACAAGCAAAAAGCACTGGCAGCAGCGCTCGGCCAGATTGAAAAGCAGTTTGGCAAAGGTACCATCATGCGCCTGGGTGAAGACCGTACGATGGATGTTGAAACCATCTCTACCGGTTCTTTATCCCTCGATATCGCGCTGGGCGCCGGCGGCCTGCCGATGGGCCGTATCGTTGAGATCTACGGCCCGGAATCTTCCGGTAAAACCACGCTGACCCTGCAGGTGATCGCCGCGGCACAGCGTAAAGGCAAAACCTGTGCCTTTATCGACGCCGAGCACGCCCTTGACCCGGTCTACGCCAAGAAGCTGGGCGTGGACATCGACAACCTGCTCTGCTCCCAGCCGGATACCGGTGAGCAGGCGCTGGAGATCTGTGATGCACTGGCGCGTTCTGGCGCGGTAGACGTGATCATCGTTGACTCCGTAGCGGCGCTGACGCCAAAAGCGGAAATCGAAGGCGAAATCGGTGACTCACATATGGGCCTGGCGGCGCGTATGATGAGCCAGGCGATGCGTAAGCTGGCCGGTAACCTGAAAAACTCCAACACTCTGCTGATCTTTATCAACCAGATCCGCATGAAGATCGGTGTGATGTTCGGTAACCCGGAAACCACCACCGGCGGTAACGCGCTGAAGTTCTACGCCTCCGTGCGCCTGGATATCCGCCGTATCGGCGCGATCAAAGAGGGCGACGAAGTGGTGGGCAGCGAAACCCGCGTGAAAGTGGTTAAAAACAAAATCGCTGCGCCGTTTAAGCAGGCTGAGTTCCAGATCATGTACGGCGAAGGCATTAACACCCTCGGCGAACTGGTGGACCTGGGCGTTAAGCACAAGCTGATCGAGAAAGCCGGTGCCTGGTACAGCTACAACGGTGACAAAATTGGTCAGGGTAAGGCTAACGCCTCTAACTTCCTGAAAGAGAACCCGGCGCTGGCGAACGAGCTGGACACCAAGCTGCGTGCGATGCTGCTGGGTAACCAGGACGACAAGCCTGACTTCGTTCCGGCTCCGCACGAAGCGGATGCAGGCAGCGAAAAAGAAGAAGACTTCTGATCCCTGGCGTGCTTATCAGCCGGTAAGCTGAGAGCCGCAGGCTGATAACCCAGATGAAAAGGAACGGTAACCCCGTTCCTTTTTTTATGGCTCAGGCTGGCCCGCAAACCCACGCTTACCCTTATGGTACCGGGATGCTACGCCATGACGCCGGATCCCCCTCTTTATCGCACCGGGTTACCACGCCATGACGCCGGATACCCGCCTTATCTGTCGAAAAACGGCTGCTTCCGCCGGCTTGCCGTGATTTCTCCTCGCCAGGATTTTGCCCCGGCGTTACCCTTACCTCATTCACCGGCCTCAACACAGGGGAATACCCAATGTCAGACTCCACCGCACGAAACCGACAGACCAAACTGCTGGAGCGGGCCACGCGTATTCTGGCCATGCGCGATCACAGCGAAAGCGAGTTCCGCCGTAAGCTGGTGATCTCAACCGAACGCGCCGCGCAGTTTGCAAAGCAGGAGACGCCGCCGGAACCGCTGAGCAGCGAGGAGATCGACCAGGTGGTGGCCTGGTGCTATCAGCACAACTGGCTGGACGACGCTCGCTTTGCCGAACGCTACCTGAGCTCGCGCAGCCGTAAGGGCTATGGGCCGCAGCGCATCCGCCTGGAACTGGGGCAGCGCGGGGTGGCGAAAGAGCTGATTGAACAGGCGATGTTTGCGGCGGAAATCGACTGGGCGCGCCAGGCGTTTGTGCTGGCGGAACGCAAGTTTGGCCTGCCTTTTCCCACCGACTGGAAGGAAAAGGCCAAAGTGCAGCGTTATCTGATGAGCAAAGGCTTCTTTAGCGAGGATATCCGCGCTATTTTCGCAAATTTTGACGATTGACCCGCAATGGGATTTTACTTCCCCCGGAAGAAAATTTATCTTATTCACCACTTTTTGTTCGTGCGTCGCCGTTGCCGGCAGCAATACCGGGCCGCCCAGACCACGAAACGTTCTTTAGCGTGATTCCAGGACAAATATGAGCAAGAGCACTGCGGAGATTCGTCAAGCGTTTCTCGACTTTTTCCAGAGTAAGGGACATCAGGTTGTAGCCAGTAGCTCCCTCGTCCCGCACAACGACCCGACGCTGCTGTTTACCAACGCCGGGATGAACCAGTTTAAAGACGTTTTCTTAGGCCAGGACAAGCGCAACTACTCGCGTGCCACCACCTCGCAGCGCTGCGTGCGCGCCGGCGGTAAGCATAACGATCTGGAAAACGTCGGCTATACCGCGCGTCACCACACCTTCTTTGAAATGCTGGGCAACTTCAGCTTTGGTGACTACTTCAAGCCTGAAGCGATCGCCTACGCGTGGGAACTGCTGACCAGCCCTGAGTGGTTCGGCCTGCCGAAAGAGAAACTGTGGGTGACCGTCTACGAGACCGATGACGAAGCCTACGACATCTGGGAACAGAAGATCGGCGTGCCGCGCGAGCGCATTATCCGCATCGGCGACAACAAGGGCGGCGCTTACGCCTCCGATAACTTCTGGCAGATGGGCGATACCGGCCCGTGCGGCCCGTGCTCTGAGATCTTCTTTGACCACGGCGACCACATCTGGGGAGGCCCGCCGGGCAGCCCGGAAGAGGATGGCGACCGCTATATCGAGATCTGGAACATCGTCTTTATGCAGTTCAACCGTCAGTCTGACGGCACCATGCAGCCGCTGCCGAAGCCATCGGTGGATACCGGTATGGGCCTTGAGCGTATCTCGGCGGTGCTGCAGCATGTGAACTCTAACTACGAGATCGACCTGTTCGCTAAGCTGATTAAAGCGGTGGCCGCGGCGACCGGCGCGACCGACCTCAGCAACAAATCCCTGCGGGTGATTGCTGACCACATCCGTTCCTGTGCCTTCCTGATCGCCGACGGCGTGATCCCGTCAAGCGAGAGCCGTGGCTACGTGCTGCGCCGCATCATTCGCCGCGCGGTGCGTCATGGCAATATGCTGGGCGCACAGGGTGCCTTCTTCTGGAAGCTGGTTGCCCCGCTGATTGAAGTGATGGGTGCTGCAGGAGAAGAGCTGCAGCGTCAGCAGGCGCAGGTTGAGCAGATTCTGAAAACCGAAGAAGAGCAGTTTGCCAAAACCCTTGAGCGCGGTCTGGCGCTGCTGGATGACGAGCTGGCGAACCTGCAGGGCGATACCCTCGACGGTGACACCGTGTTCCGCCTGTACGACACCTTTGGTTTCCCGGTCGATCTGACCGCTGACGTGTGCCGCGAGCGCGATCTGAAAATCGACGAAGCCGGCTTTGAACGCGCCATGGAGCAGCAGCGCCAGCGTGCCCGTGACGCCAGCGGCTTTGGTGCCGATTACAGCAACGTGATCCGTCTTGACGCAGCCACCGACTTCAAAGGCTACGAGCAGCAGGCGCTGACCGACGCTACGGTGACCGCCATCTTCGTTAACGGCGAAGCCGCTGATGAAATCAGCGCCGGTCAGGAAGGCGTGGTGGTGCTGGACGAAACGCCGTTCTACGGTGAGTCGGGCGGCCAGGTGGGCGATACCGGTGAACTGAGCGCCGGTAACGTCAGCTTCACGGTGACCGATACCCAAAAGTATGCCAAAGCGTTCGGCCATATCGGTAAGGTGAACAGCGGTACGCTGCGCGTGGGCGATCGCGTCGCAGCAACGATCGACGAACAGCGTCGTGGCCGTATTCGCCTGAACCACTCGGCGACCCACCTGCTGCACGAGGCGTTACGCCAGGTGCTGGGTGAGCACGTCGGTCAGAAAGGCTCGCTGGTTAATGATAAGTACCTGCGCTTTGACTTCTCGCATTTCGAAGCGATGAAGCCGCAGGAACTGCGTCAGGTTGAGGATATCGTCAACGCGCAGATCCGACGTAACCTGGCGATTGAAACCCAGGTGATGGATCTGGAAGAGGCGAAAGCGAAGGGCGCGATGGCGCTGTTCGGCGAGAAATATGAGGACCGCGTGCGCGTGGTGGGCATGGAAGACTTCTCTACCGAGCTGTGCGGCGGTATTCACGCCAACCGGACCGGTGATATCGGCCTGTTCCGCATCCTTTCTGAGTCAGGCACCGCCGCCGGCGTGCGCCGTATTGAAGCGGTGACCGGCGCGGGCGCGCTGGCCCAGGTGGTCGGCCAGAGCGAGCAGCTGCAGGATATTGCGCAGCTGGTAAAAGCCAACAGCAGCAACCTGAATGAAAAAGTTCGCGCGCTGCTCGACCATACCCGCGCACTGGAAAAAGAGCTGCAGCAGTTGAAAGATCAGCAGGCGGCGAAGGACAGTGCTTCACTGAGCAGCCAGGCGATCGCGCTGAAAGGCACCAGACTGTTGGTCAGCGCGCTGAACAACGTCGAGCCTAAGATGCTGCGTACCATGGTGGACGATCTGAAAAATCAGCTCGGCTCTGCGGTGATTGTGCTGGCAACGGTGGCCGACGGTAAGGTTTCTCTGATTGCCGGGGTGACCAAAGATCTGACCGATCGCGTTAAGGCCGGCGAGCTGGTGGGCGAACTGGCCCAGCAGGTTGGCGGTAAAGGCGGTGGTCGTCCGGATATGGCTCAGGCGGGTGGCACAGATGCTCAGGCACTGCCTGCGGCGCTGGCCGGCGTTGAGTCGTGGGTGGCAGCAAAACTGTAAGACAATAATGAAGTACCGTGACAGAGGGCCGGAGACGCGTGCTCCGGCGCTTTGGTAACGCGGTACGCCCGGTAATCATAAAGTCAGGTTGACGGTGGGCTTTTCGGCTAAACTAAATATCAGCAGAATGTATTGGCAAGCAGGTGCACAAATGGTGTATTTGTCATAGTCTACATTTCGCGTTATATGATGGATAATGCCGGGGTACAGTTGACCCGACTCTTTTAATCTTTCAAGGAGCAAAGAATGCTTATTCTAACTCGTCGAGTTGGTGAGACCCTCATGATCGGTGATGAGGTGACTGTAACTGTGCTGGGTGTTAAAGGTAACCAGGTTCGTATCGGTGTGAACGCCCCTAAGGAAGTTTCGGTGCATCGCGAAGAAATTTATCAACGTATTCAGGCCGAAAAAACTCAGCCATCGAGTTACTAACGGATCCTGCGCCTCGCTCCCGGCAGCGAGGCGCAACCGCTTTTCCTGCTTTCTCCACTTTACTCAGAAACCTCTCCCCTGGCTCCAAAGTTCCAAATCCGCTGTTTCTTTTTAATCGTGTATCGCTTTCCCTGACTCAGAACGCCGCTGGCACGGTTAACGCAGCTAAAGGCATCGCTGAGGCCATGCTATCGCTGCCTGGGACATTGCTGGAGGGCAGGGGGCAGGGTCGGCCGTTGGCGGGCAGATCGCCGGGTCGCCGTGAACACGGTCCCTGTGGGCTCGGACGGCGCATCCCTGCGCCGTACGCCCGGCTAACCTGTCCCCCCAACGGCCTCCCTCTAAGCTACTGAGTTGCTGTGCATAAAACATAAAAACCGTTCGATGCTGAATTTGGTTACTGGTTACTGGTTACTGGTTACTGGTTACTGGTTACTGAGTGCAGAGTGCAGAGTGCAGAGTGCAGAGTGACCGGATGGCACGATGTCGTTTTAAGGCAGCAACACGGCTCTTGAGGGCAATCGGAGGGGATCCGGGTTAGCGGACCGTCGGGCACACGGACGTGCCCGGCCGAGCGCAGGGATGGTGTAGCGGGTCCGCGTTCCGGAACCCCTCCGATAAGCCGGGTACAGATTCTGCAGCGAACCTGTTCAGGGCTCTGTAGCCTCGTGCAAAGGACAGCGCTTCTTGCCCTGAGGCTGGATGGTGTAGCGGGTCCGCGTTCCGGAACCCCTCCGATAAGCCGGGTACAGATTCTGCAGCGAACCTGTTCAGGGCTCTGTAGCCTCGTGCAAAGGACAGCGCTTCTTGCCCTGAGGCTGGATGGTGTAGGGGGGCCGCGTTCCGGAGCCCCTCCGATAAGCCGGATGCAGATTCTGCAGCGAACCATCTTTATCTGCCGCCATTAGCCGGTGTTAACACTGGATTGCCTGTTTTTTCCGCGATTCAGCAGCGGTGACTGATAATTACCGTACATTGGGGGTCTGTATTCGGCTCTTTTTAATCGGAAAGGGGCCGCAAACCGGATTTTCTTTATCAGGATTTTGCGGCGGATAACGCACTGTTGCTGTTGATAAATCACCCTTTTTGTTCTCTAAGTCGCCATTTTGCGTGGCTTTTGTGCAAACAAACGCATTTGATTAAAAAAGCCTGAGAAATTGTTTGACTTACAACGCCCAGAAAGTAATATGTGCGCCACGCAGTGCCGATGAGCAGAAACAACGTTCTGAAGCACAACTCGAAAGAGTGCTAGTGGTGAGGTGGCCGAGAGGCTGAAGGCGCTCCCCTGCTAAGGGAGTATGCGGTCAAAAGCTGCATCCGGGGTTCGAATCCCCGCCTCACCGCCATTTTGCATCCATAGCTCAGCTGGATAGAGTACTCGGCTACGAACCGAGCGGTCGGAGGTTCGAATCCTCCTGGATGCACCATCTTCTTTCAGTGTGGCATTAGCGGCACTGAGTTTGGGGTAGTACCGATACAGCGTTAGCAGCCCTGTATCACGGTGAGTAGTCAGCACCCTGTGTAATACAAGAATTAGCGATGCATCCATAGCTCAGCTGGATAGAGTACTCGGCTACGAACCGAGCGGTCGGAGGTTCGAATCCTCCTGGATGCACCATCTTTCGAAGTACTGGTAGCAACCTCTACGGTTTAACCTTTCTCCGCAAGTGGCAGTGATTTTCTTCAGTATCTCCTCAGGTTTGTCGCATTATCTCCCTTATAGCTTTACCAAATAGCTTTACCGACGCATCCATAGCTCAGCTGGATAGAGTACTCGGCTACGAACCGAGCGGTCGGAGGTTCGAATCCTCCTGGATGCACCATATTTTAGAAGTTTGGCAGCAACCTTGTTCTGGCAGAAAGCAGTAGTGTCAAAGCCAGCACAAAGGAGGATAACGTTGCTTCAGCAACGGCCCGCAGGGCGAGGCAAAGCCGAGTCATCCTCCTGGGTGCACCATATTTTAGAAGTTTGGCAGCTCTTACAGGCTTAAATGCAAGTCATTCTAATCTGCTCGCAGTACCCCCTCAGCAGTACCCAATGCATCCATAGCTCAGCTGGATAGAGTACTCGGCTACGAACCGAGCGGTCGGAGGTTCGAATCCTCCTGGATGCACCATATTACTCAAAGACCTTCGCGACCTTGTACTGGGATATTGCAGTTTATCGCAGCCAGCCACCGTGCGAGGCGAAGCCGAGTCATCCTCCTGGATGCACCATACTGTCTCTGTCTCTGTCTCTGTCTCTGTTATCTTCCTGCTTCACTATTCTTCATCATCGCTTTGTTCATGCATTTTCCTCATTTTCTTCCGTCAGGCTAAATCCCTATACTATTCATGGCATTTGCGGATCCATGCTGACAGCGACATTTTCAGTGCTTTACGCTAAAGTGTGGTTTCCTCAATCAGGATGGGTAAGAGAATGTACGATGCTTACGATGGCTTGATCTTCGATATGGATGGCACCATCCTGGATACCGAGCCCACACACCGTAAAGCCTGGCATCAGGTGCTGGCACACTACGATATGACCTTTGATGACCAGTTGGTGATTGGCCTGAACGGCTCCCCCACCTGGCATATCGCTAAGGTGCTGATTGACAGCCACCAGCGCGATCTCGATCCTTATCGGCTGGCCGATGAGAAAAACGCGCTGCTGAAAACTATGCTGTACGACAGCGTGCAGCCGCTGCCGTTAATCGAGGTGGTAAAAGCCTATAAAGGGCGTCGCCCGATGGCGGTAGGCACCGGCAGCGAGCACGCCATGGCGGTCGCGCTGTTGCAGCACCTCGGCCTGCTTGACCATTTTGATGCGATTGTTGGCGCAGATGATGTTAAACGTCATAAGCCACAACCTGATACATTTCTGCGTTGCGCCGAATTGATCGGCGTGCCGCCGTCGCGCTGCGTGGTGTTTGAAGATGCTGATTTCGGCCTGCAGGCCGCGCGGGCGGCAGGTATGGACGTGGTTGACGTTCGTCTGCTGTGAGTGACTGGCTCTACGCGTCAATGTTCGTCAGCAGTTTTCTTAGCGCCACGCTGCTGCCCGGCGGTTCCGAGGCGGTGCTGGTTGGGCTGCTGCTGGCGGGTAAAGCCTCAGCCGTTGGTCTGGTCGTCACCGCCGCACTGGGCAATACCCTTGGCGGCTTAACCAACGTGGTTATTGGCCGTCTGCTGCCGTTAAAGCAGCAGGGGCGCTGGCATGCCACCGCGCTGGTCTGGCTACGGCGGTTGGGGCCTGCGGCGCTGCTTTTAAGCTGGTTGCCGCTGGTCGGCGACCTGCTGTGCGTGCTGGCCGGCTGGCTGCGGTTCGCCTGGCTGCCGGTGGTGATTTTCCTCGCCGTCGGCAAAACGCTGCGTTACGTCTTGCTGGCAACGGCAACATTACAGGGCATGGAGTGGTGGCACTGATTCGCCCTCAGGCGAGGCCACGATGAATATGATGCTTAACAATAATAAATTTTCTCCGAGCGGGAGGTCGATTTGATCCCGGATGTATCACAGGCGCTAACCTGGCTTCAGGCCCATCCTGATGCACTTAAAGGCATTGGTCGCGGTATTGAGCGCGAGACCCTGCGCGTCAGGCCCGATGGCCACCTTGCCACCACCGGCCACCCGACTTCTCTCGGCTCGGCGCTGACCCATAAGTGGATCACCACCGACTTCGCCGAAGCGTTGTTAGAATTTATCACCCCGGTCGATCGCGATATCGATCGCCTGCTGGCCTTCCTTCGCGACGTTCATCGCCATACCCTGCGCGAACTGGGCGACGAGCGGTTGTGGCCGATGAGCATGCCGTGCCTGATTGAGCCGGGGCAGGATATCGAACTGGCGCAGTACGGCAGCTCCAATATCGGTCAGATGAAGACGCTGTACCGTCAGGGGTTAAAAAACCGCTATGGTGCGCTGATGCAGGTGATTTCAGGCGTACATTACAACTTCTCGCTCCCGCTGTCGTTCTGGCAGGCGTGGGCGGGTGTTGAGGATGCGGAGAGCGGCAAAGACGCTATCTCCGACGGTTACCTGCGGCTGATCCGCAACTACTACCGTTTCGGTTGGGTGATCCCCTATCTGTTCGGCGCATCGCCGGCGATTTGCTCCTCGTTCCTGCAGGGCAAAGAGAGTTCACTGCCGTTCGAACGCAGTGAAAGCGGCATGCTGTCGCTGCCGTATGCCACTTCGCTGCGCTTAAGCGATCTGGGCTATACCAATAAGGCGCAGAGCGGGCTGAATATCACCTTCAACAACCTGCCTGACTACATCACCGCCCTTAAGGCGGCGATCAAAACCCCGTCGGCAGAGTTTGCTTCGATGGGCGTGAAGGATGAGCAGGGCAACTGGCTGCAGCTGAACGCCAACGTGCTGCAGATTGAGAACGAGCTGTATGCGCCGATCCGCGCCAAGCGCGTGACCCGTTCCGGCGAAGCTCCGTCCGATGCGCTGCTGCGCGGCGGCATCGAATACATTGAAGTTCGCTCGCTGGATATCAACCCGTTCTCACCGATCGGCGTTGATGCTAACCAGGCGCGCTTCCTCGATCTGTTCCTGATCTGGTGTGCGCTGGCAGAGGCCCCGGAGATGAACAGCGATGAGCTGGCCTGCACGCGCCACAACTGGAATCGGGTGATTCTGGAAGGGCGCAAGCCGGGGCAGACCATTGGCATGGGCTGTGAAGCGGCCCAGCAGCCGCTGGCCGACGTCGGTAAAGCGCTGTTCCGCGATCTGCACAGGGTAGCGGTGACGCTCGACAGCCAGAACGGTGAGCATCACTATCAGGAAGTGTGCGATCGCCTGGCGGCCTCTTTTGACGATCCGGAACTGACCTACTCCGCGCGCTTTATGCAGTCGCTGAAGGATAACGGCATCGCTGGCACCGGCATGGCGCTGGCCGAGCAGTATCGTCAGCAGCTGCTGCAGGAGCCGCTGGAAATTCTGAGCGAAGAGCAGTTTAGCGACGAAGCGCGGCGTTCGGTAGTGAAGCAGCGGGAGATCGAAGAGAGTGATACGCTGAGCCTGGAAGAGTTTCTGAAGGATAAAGGCTAGCGCCAAAAGAAAAAGGCCACATCACTGTGGCCAAATTAACATCTCTGTTGTCAGGGATGATGATAACAAATGCGCGTCTTTCATATATTCAGACGCGCGGTAACAGAAAAAGTTTCACTGTTTCTAAAATAAATTCATTCGTTGAGGTAACAACATGCCATTGCTGGATAGCTTTACCGTAGATCACACCATCATGGCCGCTCCTGCTGTCCGTGTCGCGAAGACCATGAACACCCCTGCCGGCGATACCATCACCGTGTTTGACCTGCGTTTCTGCCGGCCGAACAAGGAGATCCTCTCAGAGCGCGGTATCCACACTCTGGAGCATCTGTTTGCCGGCTTTATGCGCGATCACCTGAACGGCGACGGCGTGGAGATCATCGACATCTCGCCGATGGGCTGCCGTACCGGTTTCTATATGAGCCTGATCGGCGTTCCGGCGGAAGATCGCGTGGCGAAAGCCTGGAAAGCGGCGATGCAGGACGTGCTGAAAGTGGCCAGCCAGGATCAGATCCCTGAGCTGAACGAATACCAGTGCGGCAGCTACCAGCTGCACTCGCTGGACGAAGCCAAGGCCATTGCGCAGAACGTTATCGACAACCCGATCGGCGTTAACCGTAATGAAGATCTGGCGCTGCCGGCTGAAAAGCTGAAAACGCTGCAGATCTAGCGTCAGTGATGTGAATCTGTTAGCAGCAGGAAGGCGGCCACTGGCCGCCTTCTTTTTTACGTCTGAACGCCCGGCAGAACAGCGAGCGGGGCAGGGGTTATGAACCGATCGACTCCTTCAGCGGCTTCTGTGGCGTGATCCGCACCTGCTTAATCATATTGTCCTGCACGTCGAGAATATCAATCGCGTAGTGGTCGATCTGCAACTGGGTGTTGGGCTGTGGAATGTCCTGCAGCGCCTCCTGCACCATACCGTTGATGGTGCGGGCGTCCTCGGCGGGCAGCGTCCAGTTGAACACCTTATTCAGCTCGCGCACGTTGGCGCTGCCTTCGATCAGCACCGAGCCGTCATTCTGCGGCATCACTTCCTCGGCCAGCGTCGGTGACATTGAGGTGGTGAAATCACCGACGATCTCTTCGAGAATGTCTTCGATAGTGACCAGCCCCTTGATATCGCCATACTCGTCGATCACCAGGCCGACCTTCTCCTTATTGCGCTGGAATTTCACCAGCTGCACGTTGAGCGGGGTGTTTTCCGGCACAAAGTAGATCTCATCAGCGGCGCGCAGCATCACCTCTTTGGTGAACTCTTTTTTCTCGTTCATCAGGCGCCAGGCCTCACGTACGCGCAGCATGCTGATGGCGTCATCCAGCGATTCGCGGTACAGCACGATACGCCCGTGCGGTGAGTGGGTCAGCTGACGGACGATGGATTTCCAGTCGTCGTTGATGTTGATGCCAACAATTTCATTACGCGGCACCATAATCTGCTCAACGTCGACCTTCTCCAGGTCGAGCACTGACAGCAGCATGTCCTGATTGCGCCGTGACATCAGCGAGCGTGACTCATAAACGATGGTGCGCAGCTCCTCTTTGCTCAGCGCCGAGCTGGCGGAGCCGTCGGTTTTAATCCCCACCATGCGCATCAGCATGCGGGTAATGGTATTCAGCAGCCACACCAGCGGCAGCATCACCACCTGCAGCGGCCCGAGCAGCACGCTGCTGGGGAAAGCGACCTTTTCCGGGTAGAGCGCGGCGATAGTCTTCGGCAGCACTTCGGCAAACACCAGCACCAGGAAGGTCAGAATACCGGTAGCAATCGCTACCCCGGCGTCGCCGTACAGGCGCATACCGACGATGGTGCCAATCGCAGATGCGAGGATATTGACCAGGTTATTGCCGATCAGTACCAGGCTGATCAGCCGGTCGGGGCGGCGCAGCAGCTTCTCAACGCGCCGCGCCGCGCGGTCGCCGTTTTTAGCCTGATGACGCAGCTTGTAGCGGTTAAGCGTCATCATGCCGGTTTCAGAACCGGAGAAGTATGCGGAAACCAGGATCATGATAACCAGCGTCACGATCAGGGTGGTCGTTGAGATATGTTCCAAGGGAAATCCTTGCAGGCCAGGTCAGTGAAGTAAAACGTGCTGCAGCATCCGGCTGCCGAAATAGGCCATGGTCAACAGGAAGGCACCACCACAGTTGAACCACACCACGCGGCGACCGCGCCAGCCTTCATGATAGTGGCCCCACAACAGTACGATGTACAGGAACCAGGCGAGAATCGACAGTACTGCTTTATCGATATTTTCACGCGCAAACAGGTCCTGCAGGAAGAACAACCCGGTACAAAGCACCAGGGTCAGCAGCACCACGCCAATCTGGGTGATGTGGAACATCTTGCGCTCGATGGTCATCAGCGGCGGGATGTCGCTGGTGAACGCCAGCCGTTTGGTCTTCAGCAGCCAGTCAATCCACGCCAGCTGCAGCGCATACAGAGCGGCAATGATCAGCGTAGCGTAGGCAAACAGCGCCAGCCCGATATGGATCATCATGCCCGGGGTGGCCTCCAGGTGGGTGATAAAGGCGTTGGGCACAAAGGAGGCAAACGCCAGGTTAATCAGCGCAAAGGTATAGATCACCGGCAGCAGGATCCAGCCGCGGTTGCGCGACGCCACAATGGTCATGATCGCGCAGATCAGCAGGCTGACCAGCGAGCCGATGTTCAGCAGGCTGAGGTTCTGCCCGCCGTCCAGCGCAAAGATACGCTGCTGCAGCGCCACGGCATGACAGACCAGCGCCACCGTGGCGGAGAGAACGGCCAGACGACGCCAGGTGCCGTTGTTACGCAGCAGGCTGGGGATAATCAGGGCAAGGCTGGATGAGTAGGCAAACAGCGCCAGAATCGCAAAAACGGACATAAATGTTGTCAGTACCGGCTATGACTGAGAAAAAAAACAGTATAGCGCCAGCGGCAGCTTGCTCCAAACGATCTGATGGTAAATGGTTACGATCTCCGGCGCGTTACGCAAAGCGGGCAGGGATGGGCAGCGAGGTAAGCAATTGCGGGACACAGCCCTGGGGGATCATGCTATAATCCGCGCAATTTGTGTCGCCCCGGCGGCCTCTCATTACGTTGAGCGAGAGACGATGTTTGATAATTTAACCGATCGATTGTCGCAGACCCTGCGCAATATCAGCGGCCGCGGCAGGCTGACTGAAGACAATATTAAAGACACGCTGCGTGAAGTGCGCATGGCGCTGCTGGAGGCGGATGTTGCGCTGCCGGTGGTACGTGAGTTTATCAATCGCGTGAAAGAGCGTGCCGTAGGCCATGACGTCAATAAAAGCCTCACCCCGGGCCAGGAGTTCGTTAAGATCGTTAAAAACGAACTGGTCGCGGCAATGGGGGAAGAGAACAATACGCTGAACCTCGCCGCGCAGCCGCCAGCGGTGGTGCTGATGGCGGGCCTGCAGGGTGCCGGTAAAACGACCAGCGTCGGTAAGCTCGGTAAGTTCCTGCGCGAAAAGCACAAGAAAAAGGTGCTGGTGGTTTCCGCCGACGTCTATCGCCCGGCGGCAATCCGCCAGCTGGAAACGCTGGCCGAACAGGTTGGCGTGGATTTCTGCCCGTCCGACCTCAGCCAGAAGCCGGTCGACATCGTTAAAAACGCCCTGCAACAGGCGAAGCTGAAGTTCTATGACGTGCTGCTGGTGGATACCGCCGGTCGTCTGCACGTCGACGAAGCGATGATGGACGAGATCAAACAGGTTCACGCCGCGATTAATCCGGTGGAAACGCTGTTTGTGGTCGATGCGATGACCGGCCAGGATGCCGCGAATACCGCGAAGGCGTTTAACGAAGCGCTGCCGCTCACCGGTGTGGTTCTGACCAAAGTCGACGGTGACGCCCGCGGCGGTGCGGCGCTCTCCATTCGCCACATTACCGGCAAGCCGATCAAATTTATGGGCGTCGGTGAAAAGACCGAGGCCCTTGAGCCGTTCTATCCCGAGCGTATTGCTTCGCGTATCCTCGGCATGGGCGACATGCTGTCGCTGATCGAAGATATCGAAAGCAAGGTTGACCGCGCGCAGGCTGAGAAACTGGCCAGCAAGCTGAAAAAAGGCAACGGCTTCGACCTCAACGACTTCCTCGACCAGCTGAAGCAGATGCGTAACATGGGCGGCATGGCCAGCCTGATGGGCAAACTGCCGGGCATGGGTCAGCTGCCGGACAACGTTAAGTCGCAGATGGACGACAAAGTGCTGGTGCGTATGGAAGCGATGATCAACTCGATGACGCGCAAAGAGCGCGAAAAACCGGAGATCATCAAAGGTTCCCGCAAACGTCGTATCGCCACCGGTTCCGGTATGCAGGTGCAGGACGTTAACCGCCTGCTTAAGCAGTTTGACGATATGCAGCGCATGATGAAAAAGATGAAAAATGGCGGTATGGCGAAGATGATGCGCGGCATGAAAGGTATGATGCCGCCAGGCTTCCCGGGCCGTTAAGCCAGCCTGGAGGCGGATAAGCGATTTAGGTTGCTTTTTGCGCCAAAAAGAGTAAAATTTTCGGGCTTTTTATATTGCATCCGGGCCCCGTTCCCTCAATGGGGCCCGGCTGTTTTATTAACTAAAGAGGATGTTATGGTAACAATTCGTTTGGCACGTCACGGCGCTAAAAAGCGTCCGTTCTATCAGGTAGTCGTCACCGACAGCCGCAATGCACGTAACGGCCGCTTCATCGAGCGCGTAGGCTTCTTCAACCCGATCGCTTCTGGTCAGGCTGAGCCACTGCGTCTGGATCTGGACCGTATTGAGCACTGGGTTGGCCAGGGCGCAACCCTGTCTGATCGCGTTAACGCGCTGATCAAACAAGCTAAGAAAGCAGCTTAATCTGTCACGGTGGTCAACATGAGCAAGCAACTCACCTCGCAGCCTCCCGCTAACCCGCTTGTGCTGGGTAAGATGGGCTCGGCCTACGGTATCCGTGGTTGGCTCAAAGTGTTTTCCTCCACCGAAGACGCCGAAAGCATTTTTGACTATCAGCCGTGGTTTATCCAGCGGGCGGGTCAATGGCAGCGTGTCGAGCTGGAAGGCTGGAAACGCCACAATCAGGACATGATCATCAAAGTCAAAGGCATTGACGATCGTGACGCCGCGGGTCTGCTGACTAATTGCGAAATTGTCGTGGATTCAGAGCAGCTGCCACAGCTGGATAACGGCGACTACTACTGGAAAGACCTGATGGGCTGCCAGGTAGTCACCACTGAAGGCTATGAGCTGGGCAAAATCATCGATTTGATGGAAACCGGTTCTAACGACGTTCTCGTCGTGAAGGCAAACCTGAAAGATGCATTCGGTGCACAGGAACGGCTGATCCCGTTCCTTGATGAACAGGTTATCAAGAATGTCGATCTCACTACCCGTATCATTACGGTAGATTGGGATCCTGGTTTTTGAGCTCCGAACTGAGCGGTAATACTCCGGCGCAAAGCATGTGGATTGGCATAATCAGCCTGTTTCCCGAAATGTTTCGCGCAATTACCGATTACGGAGTCACCGGCCGGGCAGTAAAAAATGGCCTGCTCAGCATCCAGAGCTGGAGTCCTCGTGACTTCGCTCATGATCGGCACCGTACCGTGGACGAACGTCCTTACGGCGGCGGACCGGGGATGCTAATGATGGTTCAACCCTTACGGGATGCCATCCACGCAGCAAAAGCGGCGGCAGGAGAAGGTGCTAAGGTGATTTATCTGTCACCTCAGGGGCGCAAACTCGATCAAGGTGGAGTGAGCGAACTGGCGACTAACCCGAAGTTAATTCTGGTGTGCGGTCGTTATGAAGGGATTGATGAGCGCGTGATCAAAACCGAAATCGATGAAGAGTGGTCGATCGGTGATTACGTTCTTAGCGGTGGCGAGCTGCCAGCGATGACGCTGATTGACTCGGTCTCCCGGTTAATTCCGGGCGTACTGGGTAAACAGGCGTCGGCCGAAGAGGATTCGTTCTCAGACGGCTTGCTGGACTGCCCACACTACACCCGCCCTGAAGTGTTGGAAGGGATGGAAGTACCGCCAGTTCTGCTGTCGGGCAACCATGCTGATATTCGCCGCTGGCGCCTGAAACAGTCGCTGGGCCGTACCTGGCTTAGAAGACCTGAACTTCTGGAAAACCTGGCTCTGACTGAAGAGCAAGCAAAGTTGCTGAACGCGTTCCAACGGGAACACGTCAGTCAACAAAACGATGATACGACTGGCCAGGCACCGAGCCTGCCGTCCTAACTATCAGTTTACCCAGGATAAGAGATTTAATTATGAGCAACATTATCAAGCAAATCGAGCAAGAGCAGCTGAAGCAGGACGTACCTTCATTCCGTCCGGGTGATTCCGTGGAAGTGAAAGTATGGGTTGTGGAAGGTGCTAAGAAGCGTCTGCAGGCATTCGAGGGCGTGGTTATCGCTATTCGTAACCGCGGTCTGCACTCTGCATTTACTGTTCGTAAGATTTCCAACGGCGAAGGTGTTGAGCGTGTCTTCCAGACTCACTCACCGGTAATCGACAGCATTACCGTTAAACGTCGTGGCGCTGTGCGTAAAGCCAAACTGTACTACCTGCGTGAGCGTACCGGTAAGTCTGCACGTATCAAAGAACGTCTGGGCGCTTAAGCGACATCTGATAGTTAATAATCAAGGGGCTGACCGAAAGGTTGGCCCCTTTTTTTTTGCGGCCGGACATGAAAACCGCAGAAAATGCCGTCAGCCGCTGATAATCGGATTCATAAAGCGGCCAAAGCGAGTATGGTTGTGAATATCATCACATTTCCCAGGAAATCCCCTATGCCTTACCAGGCCGGTCCCGCTACCGGCGTGTCGATGAAGATCGGCGCAGCCCTGACCTCCACGCTGATGATGGCCTGCGTTAAAGGCCTCGACGGCACCATCCCCGTCGGCGAAGTGATCTTCTTCCGTTCTTCTGTGGCGCTAATCCCGCTGTTTATCTGGCTGTGGTGCCAGGGGCGAATTATTGACGGCATCCGCACGCGCAATATTAAAGGGCACGTGGTGCGCGGCCTGGCCGGCACCGGCGGGCTCTACTTCAGCTACCTCGCCTTGCTCTATCTCTCGCTGACCGACGTGACCGCAATTAACTACGCGGCACCGATGATTACGGTGATCATGGCGGCCATCTTCCTGCGCGAAAAGGTGAAGCTGCACCGCTGGGTGGCGGTGATTGCCGGCTTCTCCGGCATTCTGGTAATGCTTTCCGGACATCTGTTCTTTGGCCGCAGCGGGTCCCTGAGCAGCGTCAGCTGGCAGTCGGTGCTGGGCATGAGCCTGGCGTTGCTGGCGGCGGTGTGCATTGCGGCAGCCTCGATTCAGATCCGCTACCTTAACGGTAAAGAACAGCCCGGCGCGATCGCCTTCTGGTTTGCCATCACGACAACCATCACCTCACTGTTCACGCTGGGATTTGGCTGGACGGTGCCTGATCTTAACCAGCTGTTGCTGTTGCTGGGCTGCGGTCTGCTCGGCGGCGTTACGCAGATCCTGATGACCCTAAGCCTGCGTTATGCCGACGCCTCGCTGCTGGCACCTTTTGACTATACCACGCTGGTCTGGTCGGTATTTCTGGGCTACCTGTTCTGGGACACGCTGCCGGAATCGGTCACCATCGCGGGCGCCTGCCTGGTGGTGGCCGGTGGCGCATTTTCGATGGTTTTCGAACGGCGTCAGCGGCGGATTGTTTCCCCGGCCAGCATGAGCGGCTAACGTTTAACGGCACAATCCTGTACACCGGGCCGATCGACGATCGGCCTTTTTATTGCCTGGAAAATGGACGAATTACGAAAATTTTACCCATTTTCAGTCACTCAGCAGGTTTGCTAATCATGACGAATGGGTTTTTGAATGTTAGGATATTTCTTAATTAAAGTTAAGTGACAGAACCTGGCACGACAGCGCCACGCGGGTGGCCGGGGCTAAAGAGGCGTCATGGCGATAAAGTGGCGGGTGAGTTTACTGATTCTGCTGAGTGCGGCCAGCCTGCCGCTCAGAAGCGAAGTGCACCCTGCGGCAGCCGATCCGGTCTTAGCGGCTGGAGTGCGGCAAACCGTCGCCGGGATCATCAGCTACACCCGCTGGCCGCATCTGAAGGGGGTGCCGCGGCTGTGTGTGTTTCGCTCCGCTACCTATGCGGCGGCGCTGGACGGCATCGACGCCGGCCCCGACCTTTGGCAGGCGATCCCGGTGGCGGATGTCAATCAGGCACTCGCCGAACAGTGTGATGCACTCTATTTTGGCCAGGAGTCGCAGCGGCAGCAGCTGGAGGCGATCGGCGCCTATCTGCCGCGTCCGTTACTGACCATTGCCGAGCAGGCCGCGGACTGCTCGGCAGGCAGCGCTTTCTGCCTTAAGTTTACCGATGACCGGGTCGGTTTCTCGGTCAATCTCGACTCGCTAAGTCGAAGCGGCGTTCGGGTGCATCCCGATGTATTAATGCTGGCATCTGCAGGGAGCAACCGACATGGCTAAACGCAACATCCGCAGGCCCACCTTCAGAAGTACGCTGATTCGCATCAGCGCGATCAGCGTGGTCACGACGCTTATCATCGCCTGGCTGTTTATCTCTGCCACCTCGCTGCTTTCACTGCGCCAGTATGCGGAGAAGAATCTGCAGCTGCTGGCCAGCACCGTCAGCCACAGCGTGGAGGCGGCGGTGGTGTTTCGCGACGCTCATGCGGCGCGGGATACGCTGGCCCAGCTGGGCCGCCAGGGGCAGTTCGCGTCAGCGGTGGTCACCGACAGCGATGGCGAGGAGCTTGCGCGCTGGGCGTGGCCGGAGGAGCGGACGCAGCATATTGACCCGCTGGGGGAGATGGTCTCCCACTGGCTGTTCCCGCGGCCGGTTGAGCAGCCGATCGAGCATAACGGCCAGCGCATCGGCACGCTGACGCTGACCGGCGAAGACAGTACCGTCACCCGCTTTGTTTACCGCTCGCTGGCCGTATTAACCCTGTGCCTGCTGCTGGCCGCGCTGGTCGCGCTACTGATCACCCGTCGGCTGCATCGCGGGCTGGTTTCGGCCTTGCAGACCATTACCGGCGTGGTGCACGAGATCCGCGCCACCCGTCAGTTTTCCCGCCGGGTGCCGCCGTCGGCGATCAGTGAGCTGCACGCCTTTGGCGAAGACTTTAACAGCCTGCTGAATGAGATGGAGAAGTGGCAGCGGCGGGAGCAGCAGGAGAGAGACTCGCTGCTGCAGCGCGCCCTGCGCGATCCGTTAACCGGGCTGGCTAACCGTGCCGCCTTTACCAGCGCGCTGGATAGCGTGCTCAGCGACGCCGAACGTAAGCTGCGCACTGCCCTGTTGTTTATGGACGGTGACGGCTTTAAAAGCATCAACGACCGCTTTGGGCATGCCGCGGGGGACGAAGTGTTGCAGAGCATCGCTTCACGGCTCAGCGAGTGTGCCGGCAGCCGCCAGCTGGCCTGCCGCTTTGGCGGCGACGAGTTTGCGATGATCCTCGAAGGGTTGAACGATGAAGACGAGGTACAGGCGACGATCGCGGCGATCCATCTGCGGATGGAGGAACCGGTGGTGCTCAGCAGCGGCGTAGCGCTGGCGGTGCGGCTGAGCATCGGTTATGCCGTTGCCTGCCAGGCCGCCACGGCCGAGGCGCTGATGGAAGCGGCCGATCGCAGCATGTACAGCGAAAAGGAAAAACGCCGCCCGCGGGTGGCCTGATAACACAAGGAAAATGCAATGAACAAGCGAAACGGGTTTGCCGCGCTGGCGTTAGCGCTGCTGCTGGCCGGCTGCCAGTCAGCTCCTCAGGGAAAATTTACCGCGCAACAGGTTGCTGCGATGCGTGCACAGGGCTTTAACGAAGTGCCGGAGGGCTGGATGCTCGGCCTGTCCGAGAAGATCCTGTTTGGCAAAAACCAGGCCGAGCTGACCACACAAAGCGCCGCCATCGTGCAGCGCATGGCGGCGCAGCTCTCTGCCACCGGCCTGCGCCACGCACGCCTTGACGGGCACACCGATAACTACGGTGAGAAGGCTTATAACGAAGCGCTGTCGCTCAAACGCGCCAACGTGGTGGCCGATGCCTGGGCCCGCGGTGCCGGGATCCCACGCAGCAATCTGACCACTCGTGGGTTGGGTGACAGCAGCCCGGTGCAGAGCAACAAAACGGCGCAAGGCCGGGCTGAAAACCGCCGCGTGGCGGTGGTGATCAGCACCCCCTGACGGACACCCGCTCAGGTGTGACGGCCTGAGTCATCGGGCAGCCGCCCGGCGCGGCGCATAAAACTTCGCGACAGCGCCGACCAGCCCTGCTGGCCCTCGCCATGCGCCAGGCTTTCGATCTGCGCATCACGCAGCGCGCTGGCTAGCGGCTAGCCGCCTGCAGTAACGCCACCACCAGCGGCGAGAGTTCATTACGCAGCGCCGCCCGCTCCGACTGGAACAGGGTGGCGACAAAAAAGCGCTGGCCCGGCAGCTCGATGCCGCGCACGTCGCCGGCGCGATCGTGGGCGTTGATACGCAGCGCGTGACCGGAGAGCTCTGCCACGAAGTCCGGGTTAACGCCGTAGTTACAGTGGTAGCCTTCGGTAATTACCTCCTGGCCATAGATCGCGGCCAGCTGTGTGCCCGGGGTAATGACGATCTCACCGGTTTTTTCCACCAGAGAACAGCTGAGCGGGGCAATCACCAGGCGGCCGCTGCTGTCCGTCTCCGCATGCCCGGCATCCTGCCAGCCGAGCACGTTGCGGGCGTACTCGACCACCGCATACTGAAAACCGCCGCAGGAGCCGAGGAACGGCACGTCGTTTTCACGTGCGTAGGTAATCGCCATAAAGGCACCGTCATCGTGCTGGTATGGGCTGCCTGGCACCAGCCAGATAGCATCATATTCCTGCAATACGTCGGGGGCAGTAATGTCGGGGGTTGGCAGCCAGTGCGGGCTGACGTCGAGATTGAGCGAGCGGGCGGCCAGTTCTGTGGCCAGCGGGATGGCCTGATGCGCAACGGCATCGGCACGGTAGTCACCAACCAGAGCTAAACGAACGTGAAGCGTCATTTCAGTATCCTGTGCGGGTAAAAAAGGATGCTACTGTAAGGGCTGCTGGCTGGCAAGCGTGCCGGCGGCGCGTTGTGATGAATTTTTTCGCCAACAGGAGAGAGAAATGACGCAGCAGTTTAATCAGTACGGACAACCGGTTGGGGCACCTTTGCCGGACTGGCAGCCGGCGGCGTTACCCGCCCGTCAGCCGTTGCAGGGGCGCAGTTGCCGGCTGGAGCCGCTGGCCACCGGGCTGCACGGCGACGAGCTCTATGCCGCCTTTGCCACCGCAGAGGACGATCGTGACTGGACCTACCTGACCGAGGAGCGGCCGCAGACGCTGGCCGATTTTCATCTGTGGCTGGCCCGCCGGGCGGCGGATAAAACGTTCGTCACCTTTACCGTTATCTGCCAGCAGCGCAACCTGCCGGTGGGGCTGGTCAGCTATTTACGTATCGATGCGGCCAACGGTTCGCTGGAGATTGGCGGCGTGACCTGGTCGCCGCTGATGCAGCGCAGCGTTATCGGTACCGAAGCGCTGTGGCTGCTGCTGGATTACGCCTTCCGGCTGGGCTACCGCCGCTGCGAGTGGAAGTGTGATGCGCTAAATGCCCCTTCGCGTAACGCGGCGCTGCGGCTGGGGTTCACCTACGAGGGCACCTTCCGGCAGATGATGACGCGCAAGGGGCGCTCGCGCGATTCGCAGTGGTACGCGATTATCGACGGCGAGTGGCCCGCGATCGGCCAGGCCATTACCCGTTGGCTGGCCCCGGATAATTTCGATGATGAAGGTCGGCAGCGCCAGCCGCTGGCCGCATTACTGCGGGCGGCTCAGGCGGTAGACGGCGGTGCTGACCGGGCCGCTCTCCAGCACGATCAGTCCGAAATGAATCCCGGTTAACGCAGCCCCGACGCTGACCGCCACCGCCCGGCTGGCACGGTTCTCTTCGGCGGCGAGGATCTCAATCGCCGTCACCTCCGGGCGGCTGAACGCGCGTGCTGCCAGCTGGCGCACCGCCTGACGGGCCACGCCTTTACGCTGTTCACTGCTGGCTACCCAGTAGCCGATCGAGCAGGGTACCGCGCCATCCGGGTGAAAACGTAGCCCGGCCCCGCCCAGCAGGCGGCCATCTTCAGCAAACAGGCCCAGCTCGTCGGATTTTCCCTGACGTCGCTCCAGATGGGTGAGGCTAAACCACTGAAGCGCCTGCTCCTCGGTGAAATCCGCGTGAGCCCACAGCAGCCAGGGTTTCAGCGTATCCAGCGACTGGTTTACCGCGCGGGCGAACGCGGCGGCGTCACTCTCTTCATAGGGCCTGATCACAATATTCATGGTCGCCTCCTGGCAACGAGCGGTTTTACAGCGTCTGTTTAACGATAAAAAAATTCTTTGGCGCAGGCAAGGACGGCAGGTTGCGGAAATGATTAAGTTTTTTTCGAAACCAGAGTCTGAAGTGTAATTTTAAGTTTACAATGTTGTGGTTAGTTGTTTTCGGCTGATTATATTTAACTTTATGTTTTTTATTTATTTTTTGTTTGGCTGGTCATCTTCCTGTTTGTGGGTGGTAATAAATGTGTACGTTCGTCATTTGTGTTTTGTACGCATTCTGGTACAGTTGCTCTCAACCTCACTTGAGGATCCCTTTTAACCGAATACTCCAGGATGACGATCATGCAAAAAGATGCGCTGAATAACGTTCATATCGCTGACGAACAGGTTCTGATTACGCCGGAAGAGCTGAAAAAGCAGTTCCCGCTGAACAGCGTGCTGGAGCAGCAGATTGCGGCTTCCCGCCAGACCATCTCTGACATTATCAGCGGCAAAGATCACCGCCTGCTGGTGGTGTGCGGGCCCTGCTCGATTCACGATACCGAAGCGGCGCTCGACTATGCCCGTCATCTGAAAACGCTGGCCGATGAGGTGGGCGACCAGCTCTACATTGTGATGCGCGTCTACTTTGAAAAACCGCGTACCACCGTCGGCTGGAAAGGGCTGATTAATGACCCGTACATGGACAACTCGTTCGATATGGAAGCCGGCCTGCACATTGCCCGCCAGCTGCTGCTGAACCTGGTGGAAATGGGCCTGCCGCTGGCCACCGAAGCGCTGGATCCTAACAGCCCGCAGTACCTTGGCGACCTGTTCAGCTGGTCAGCGATCGGCGCACGTACCACCGAATCGCAGACCCACCGCGAGATGGCTTCCGGCCTGTCGATGCCGGTTGGCTTCAAAAACGGCACCGACGGCAGCCTGGGCACCGCCATCAACGCCATGCGTGCTGCAGCGATGCCGCACCGTTTTGTCGGCATCAACCAGTCCGGCCAGGTGTGCCTGCTGCAGACTCAGGGCAACCCGGACGGCCATGTGATCCTGCGCGGCGGCAAAACGCCGAACTACGGTCCGAATGATGTCGCACAATGTGAAAAAGAGATGCAGCAGGCGGGACTCCGTCCATCCTTGATGATAGATTGCAGTCACGGTAATTCTAATAAGGACTTCCGTCGCCAGTCCGGCGTTGCTGAGTCTGCGGTTGCGCAGATCAAAGACGGCAACCGTTCAATTATGGGCCTGATGCTGGAGAGCCATCTGCACGAAGGCAACCAGTCTTCCGAGCAGCCGCGCAGCGCGATGCGCTACGGCGTTTCCGTCACTGATGCCTGCATCAACTGGGAAACCACCGAGAGCCTGCTGCGGGAGATCCATCAGGATCTGAACGGCGTACTGGCGGCGCGTCTGTCGCACGAGGGTTAATGAAGTATGGTGGCTGAGCTGACCGCACTACGCGATCAAATCGATGAAACGGATAAGGCGCTGCTGGATCTGCTGGCGAAACGGCTGGCGCTGGTAGCGGAAGTGGGTGAGGTGAAAAGCCGCTACGGGCTGCCGATTTACGTCCCCGAGCGTGAGGCCTCCATGCTGGCCTCGCGCCGCAAAGAGGCGGAACAGCTGGGCGTGCCCCCGGATCTGATCGAAGATGTGCTGCGCCGCGTGATGCGCGAGTCGTACACCAGTGAAAACGATAAGGGCTTTAAAACGCTTAATCCGGGACTGCGCTCGGTGGTGATCGTCGGCGGCCGCGGCCAGATGGGGCGGCTGTTTGAAAGAATGCTGACCCTGTCCGGTTACCAGGTCGAGATCCTCGATAAAGAGGACTGGCATCGCGCCGACGCGCTGCTGGCGAATGCCGGTATGGTGATCGTCAGCGTGCCGATCCATCTGACCGAACAGGTGATCGCCGAACTGCCGCCGCTGCCGCAGGACTGCATCCTTGTCGATCTCTGCTCGGTGAAGAACAAACCGCTGCAGGCGATGCTGGCCGCGCACGGCGGTCCTGTACTTGGCCTGCACCCGATGTTTGGCCCGGACAGCGGCAGCCTGGCAAAGCAGGTGGTGGTGTGGTGCGACGGCCGTCAGCCGGAAGCCTATCAGTGGTTCCTGGAGCAGATCCAAGTGTGGGGCGCGCGTCTGCACCGCATCAGCGCGGTGGAGCACGACCAGAATATGGCCTTTATTCAGGCGCTGCGCCACTTTGCCACCTTCGCCTACGGCCTGCACCTGGCCGAGGAGAACGTGCAGCTGGACCAGCTGCTGGCGCTGTCGTCACCGATCTACCGGCTGGAGCTGGCAATGGTCGGGCGTCTGTTTGCCCAGGATCCACAGCTTTACGCTGACATTATCATGTCGTCGGAGAGTAACCTGGCGCTGATCAAACGCTACTACAAGCGGTTTGGCGAAGCGATTGGGCTGCTGGAGCAGGGCGATAAGCAGGCGTTTATCGCCAGCTTCCGCCGCGTTGAGCAGTGGTTTGGTGACCACGCCCAGCGCTTCCAGGCCGAGAGCCGCATCCTGCTGAAGCAGGCTAACGACAGCCGGCCGTAACGCGTAAGACAGAAAAAAGGGCCGCAGGGCCCTTTTTTATTGGCGTGTAACAGGCTTACTGCGGCTCGACCGGCACCACGTTTTCGCTTGGGTAACAGCCCAGCACCTTCAGCGAACGGGTAATCGGTGCCAGCTCGCGCAGCGCCTGCTGTACGGCTTCGGTGCGCAGGTTGCCCTGGAAGTCGATGTAGAACATCTCCTGCCACGGGTTGCCGTTAATCGGCCGCGACTCCAGCTTGCTCATGGTCAGATTATGCTGACGCAGCACCAGCAGCGCCTCTACCAGCGCACCCGCCTGCTGGCCGGTGGCCATAATCAGCGTGGTTTTTGCCGGTACCTGTAGCGACACGTCAATCGGCTTGCGCGCCAGCACGATAAAGCGGGTGATGTTCTGCCGCTGGTTCGCCAGGTTACGCTCCAGCACCTGCAGGCCGTACAGTTCGCCGCCGGCCTCGCTGCCCAGCGCGGCCACCTTGGGTGAATTCATCGCGGCAACCTTCTCCATCGCCGCGGCGGTGCTTTCGGTGTACTCAATTTTCCACTGCGGGAAACGATTGATGAAGTGGCTGCACTGCTGGAACGGCTGCGGATGGCTGTACACCGTCTCAATCTGCTGCAGGTCGGTTTGGCCTGAGACCAGCACGCAGTGATCGATCGGCATGGTGATTTCACCGACGATCGACAGGCTGGTCTGTTGCAGCAGATCATACACGTCGGTAATCGAGCCGGAGGTGGTATTCTCCACCGGCAGCACCGCATATTCGGCCTGTCCGGTCTCTACCTGGTTAAAGATCTCGTGGAACTTGGCACAGCCGATCTCAATAACGTTATCGAAGTGGCGGGCGGCGTAGTGGCGTGACGCCAGGTGCGAGTAAGAGCCTTTTGGCCCCAGGAAGGCGACGCGCGCCGAGCTGGCGTTAGTGTTGTTCAGCTGTTTCTGCAACAGAGCCTGCTGGGTCAGCACCGAGTCTTCAATAATCAGCTGGAACAGGCGGGTGATAAAGTGGGCGTCCAGCTGGTGAGTCTTACCCAGCGCGATCAGTCGCTCCAGCAGGTCGCGTTCGCGGTCGATATCGCGGATAGGCTTATGGGTAGCCATTTTTGCTCTGGCGACGTCGACCGCCAGTTCACGACGCTGGGCCAGCAGCGTCAGCAGTTGTTCGTCGAGTGCGCTGATCTTTCCACGCAGGGCAAGCAGGGGATTCTCGGTGGTCATAAGTGCTACCTGTCAGATGTCGCTAAAAAAAAAGCCTCCCGGTTGGGAGGCTTTGTTGTTCGTCTTCGCATTCATTCTCACACGACGAATTGCCTCCCGGTCATGGGAAGGTAAAAAAGAATGCGAAGAAAAACGGGATACGGTGCATGTTGCTGTCCATAAGGTCTGAGGGGATTAAAGTAACCGCTGTAATTTCATTCTGTCAATAAAAAACGCGCCCGGCGGGCGCGTTATCTCCGGGTGGGGATTACTCTTCGTCAACCACGCTGAGGTCTTTAACACTGGCGGCGGCGCGGCGGGCTTCACCTTTATGCTGAACTTTGTTCAGCTGACGCTCAAGTTTGCCGATCAACTCGTTAATTGCCGCATACATGTCTTCATGCTTAGCGGTGGCGACCAGCGGGCCATTTGGCGTATTGATGGTGGCATCGGCAACGAATTCTTTCGGCTCCTTCGACAGAACGATGTGCGGATTAATCAGGTGGGTTTGCCACTTTTCGAGCTTACTCAGACGGTCTTCGACATGCTGGCGGATGGCCGCCGTGATTTCCATTTGCTTGCTGGTAATGTTCAGAACCATAGTGTTACCTCTCTGTCATTTCCGTCTTGGTGGATCCAGCATAGCGCGATTTACGCGGAAAGGTGTGATCTAAATCACGATTTTTTGTCACTTTTTGTCAAAGAAGGAAAATCTGTGAGAAGGGCAGAGAAACCCTCCTGCAGGCCTTGCAGCCGGGGATATTCGGTGGCATTGTTGATAAGTTAACTTGCGGGGAAACGGGTGAAAATGCCTGTTTTTACAGCAAAAAAAGCAGCCTGTTACGGCTGCTTTTTTATTGTGTCACCGATCAGGCCTGGTTAGCGGCGATGATTTTGGCGACGCGCTCGGCTTCAGCGTTCAGCTGCAGCTGGCGATAAGCGTTTTCCATCAGCGGCAGCGCCGTGCGGGTGGCATCGGTATCGGAATAATCCTTCAGCATTTGCTCTACACGGTTAACCACAGCGACATAGGCACCGCGTTTGGTGTAGAATTCAGCAACGGACAATTCGTACTTCGCCAGGCGCTCCTTCAGGAACACCAGGCGCTTGCGGGCATCGGTCGCGTACTGGCTGTTCGGGTAGGCGTGCAGCAGCTGTGAGAAGTCCTTAAACGCGTCACGTGCATGGCTCGGATCGCGGTCAGAACGGTCGATACCAAAGAAGCCCTGCAGGGCGCTGTCATCCAGAGCCATATCCGTCAGACCACGCATATAGATGACGTAATCGATATTCGGATGGGTCGGGTTCAGACGCATAAAGCGATCGATGGCAGCCTGCGCCAGCGGTAAATCGGCATTTTTGTAGTAAGCGTAGATCAGATCCAGCTGAACCTGTTGGGAGTACGGCCCGAATGGATAGCGGTTATCAAGCGCTTCCAGTTGCGTTATGGCTCCTTTAAAGTTACCGTCCTGCAGTTTTTGCTGAGCCGTGGCATAAATCTCAGCAGGCGGGCTGTCAGGCACCACGTCCTTGGAGCCGGAACATCCAGCTAATGCCAGGCTCAACGTGGCTGCAGCCACCAGATATTTCATACGCATCATGACGATTTGATTATCCTCAGAGTGTTATTCAGGAAAGCTGTCCGTTTAGCTCCCGATAGTGACCAGGTACAATAGCACATTATATTAAACGGCATCGCCGTGAAAACCCAACGTTAACGAAGAAGCTGTATATGGCACAACTAGTAAAACTCAACGCAACGGTATCCGAATCGCAACTCGGACAACGCTTAGATCAGTCTTTGGCTGAATTGTTCCCTGATTATTCACGATCTCGCATAAAAGAGTGGATCCTTGACCGTCGCGTCACTATGAACGGTCAAATTGTCGACAAACCTAAGGAAAAAGTGCTCGGCGGTGAGCAAATTACCATCGATGCCGAGATTGAAGAGGAAGCCCGCTGGGAAGCGCAGGATATCCCACTGACTATCGTCTATGAAGATGACGACATTCTGGTGATCAATAAGCCACGCGATCTGGTGGTTCACCCGGGTGCCGGTAACCCGGATGGCACCGTGCTGAATGCGCTGCTGCACCACTTCCCGGCGATTGCCGATGTACCGCGTGCGGGCATCGTGCACCGCCTGGATAAAGACACCACCGGGCTGATGGTGGTGGCAAAAACCGTTCCGGCGCAGACCCACCTGGTGGATTCCCTGCAGCGGCGTGAAATTACCCGTGAGTACGAAGCGGTGGCCATCGGCCGTATGACCGCCGGCGGCACGGTGGATCAGCCGATCAGCCGTCACTCAACCAAGCGCACCCATATGGCGGTGCACCCGATGGGCAAGCCGGCGACCACCCACTACCGCATCATGGAACATTTCCGTGCGCACACCCGCCTGCGTCTGCGTCTGGAAACCGGCCGTACCCACCAGATCCGCGTCCATATGTCGCACATCAGCCATCCGCTGGTCGGTGACCCGCTGTACGGCGGTCGTCCTCGCCCGCCTAAAGGGGCATCCGAAGCGTTCATCAGCACCCTGCGTGGTTTTGACCGTCAGGCACTGCATGCGACCATGCTGCGTCTCTATCATCCGATTACCGGAATTGAGATGGAGTGGCACGCGCCGCTGCCGCAGGATATGGTCGACCTGATCGCCGCGCTGAAGGCCGATACCGAAGAGTTCAAAGAGCAGCTGGACTGGTAATGGGTCTGATTACCCCGCAATGGACGGTGCCGGCCAACGTACGCGCCGGCAGCAGCACACGCAGCGGGGGCGTTAGCACGGCGCCCTGGGACAGTCTGAATCTTGGTGCCCACGTCGGTGATGACGGGCAGCGGGTGCAGGAGAATCGTCAGCGGCTGCTGCAGCTGGCGGAACTGCCCGCGATGCCGGTCTGGCTGGAGCAGGTCCACGGTATCGAGGTACTGCGGCTTAACGGGGACATGCCAGCGGCGGTGCGAGCCGATGCGGTGTGGACCCGGCAGCCGGGCGTGGTCTGCGCGGTGATGACCGCCGACTGCCTGCCGGTACTGTTCTGTTCTCAGGACGGCCAGCAGGTGGCGGCGGCGCATGCCGGCTGGCGTGGCCTGTGTGCCGGGATACTGGAAGCTACTCTGGCGGCGTTTTCCGTTCCGCCGTCAGAGATTAGCTGCTGGCTCGGACCGGCGATCGGCCCGACCGCATTTGAGGTCGGTGCCGAGGTGCGGGAGGCATTTGTCAGCCAGCATGCTGAAGCCGATGCGGCATTCCGTCCGCAGGGTGAAAAGTTCACCGCCGATCTCTGGCTGCTGGCAAAACAGCGCCTGCAAGGTGCCGGTGTGGCGCAAGTTTTCGGCGGGGGTGACTGCACTTTTAACCAGCATGAGCAATTTTTCTCCTTCCGACGCGATGGAATCACCGGCCGTATGGCAAGTTTCATCTGGCTGAGTTAACCTAGCGCCACAAGACGGTCCGGAATGATGTTTTTTTCTCCAAAAACTCAGGTCAGATACCTTGAAAATTTGAGGGATGACCTCATCTAATCTCCAGTAGCAATCTGACCTGAAAGGGGGAAATGATGCGTCTGGATCGTCTTACTAACAAATTCCAGTTGGCTCTTGCCGACGCCCAGTCTCTGGCCCTTGGCCGCGATAACCAATTTATTGAACCTCTGCACCTGATGAGCGCCCTGCTTAGCCAGGAAGGCGGATCGGTTCGTCCTCTCCTGACCGCCGCCGGCGTTAACGTGGCCGAACTGCGTAACGGCATTGAACAGGCTCTTAGCCGTCTGCCGCAGGTCGAAGGCACCGACGGCGATGTGCAGCCCTCTGCCGATCTCGGCCGGGTACTTAACCTGTGCGACAAGCTGGCGCAAAAGCGCGGCGACAACTTTATCTCCTCCGAACTGTTTGTGCTGGCGGCGCTGGAATCGCGCGGTTCGCTGGCGGACTTACTGAAATCGGCTGGGGTGACCAGCGAGAAACTGACAAAAGCGATTGAGCAGATGCGCGGAGGCGACAGCGTGAACGACCAGGGTGCCGAAGACCAGCGTCAGGCATTGAAGAAATACACCATCGATCTCACCGAACGGGCAGAGCTGGGTAAGCTTGACCCGGTGATCGGTCGTGATGAAGAGATCCGCCGCACCATTCAGGTGCTGCAGCGCCGTACCAAGAATAACCCGGTGCTGATCGGTGAACCCGGCGTGGGTAAAACCGCGATCGTTGAAGGGCTGGCGCAGCGCATTATCAACGGCGAAGTGCCTGAGGGGCTGAAGGGCCGCCGCGTACTGGCGCTGGATATGGGTGCACTGGTGGCCGGGGCGAAATACCGCGGTGAATTCGAGGAGCGTCTGAAAGGCGTCCTCAACGATCTGTCGAAGCAGGAAGGCAACGTCATTCTGTTTATCGATGAGCTGCACACCATGGTCGGTGCCGGTAAGGCAGACGGTGCGATGGACGCCGGTAATATGCTGAAGCCGGCGCTGGCCCGCGGTGAGCTACACTGCGTCGGTGCCACCACGCTGGATGAGTATCGTCAGTATATAGAGAAGGATGCCGCGCTGGAGCGTCGCTTCCAGAAGGTGTTTGTCGCTGAGCCAACGGTGGAAGACACCATTGCCATCCTGCGCGGCCTGAAAGAACGCTATGAGCTGCATCACCATGTGCAGATCACCGATCCGGCCATCGTCGCGGCGGCCACGCTGTCGCACCGCTATATTGCCGACCGCAAGCTGCCGGATAAGGCGATCGACCTGATCGACGAAGCGGCATCCAGCATCCGTATGCAGATTGACTCGAAGCCGGAATCGCTCGATCGCCTGGAGCGGCGGATTATCCAGCTTAAGCTGGAGCAGCAGGCGCTGAAGAAAGAGTCTGATGATGCCAGCATCAAACGTCTGGAGATGCTGGAGAACGAACTCGGCCAGAAAGAGCGTGAATACTCTGAGCTGGAAGAAGAGTGGAAGGCGGAAAAAGCCTCGCTCTCCGGTACCCAGCATATTAAAGCCGAACTGGAGCAGGCGAAGCTGACCATGGAGCAGGCGCGTCGCCAGGGTGACCTGGCTCAGATGTCCGAGCTGCAGTACGGCAAGATCCCGGATCTGGAAAAACAGCTGGCGGCGGCAACCCAGGCCGAAGGCAAAACCATGCGTCTGCTGCGTAACCGCGTCACCGACGTTGAGATTGCCGACGTACTGGCGCGCTGGACCGGTATTCCGGTAGCGCGGATGATGGAAGGCGAGCGCGATAAGCTGCTGCGGATGGAGCAGGAACTGCATAAGCGGGTGATTGGTCAGAACGAAGCGGTGGAAGCGGTCTCTAATGCGATTCGCCGCAGCCGCGCTGGCCTGGCCGATCCCAACCGTCCGATCGGTTCGTTCCTGTTCCTCGGCCCGACCGGGGTGGGTAAAACCGAACTCTGTAAGGCGCTGGCTAACTTTATGTTCGACAGCGACGAAGCGATGGTGCGCATCGACATGTCCGAGTTTATGGAAAAACATTCGGTGTCGCGGCTGGTGGGGGCACCTCCGGGGTATGTCGGTTATGAAGAGGGCGGTTATCTGACCGAAGCCGTTCGCCGCCGCCCTTACTCCGTCATTCTGTTAGATGAAGTAGAGAAGGCACACCCGGACGTGTTCAATATCCTGCTGCAGGTGCTGGACGATGGCCGCCTTACCGACGGTCAGGGGCGCACGGTGGACTTCCGTAACACCGTGGTGATCATGACCTCGAACCTCGGTTCCGATCTGATTCAGGAGCGCTTCGGTGCGCTGAGCTACGGTGAAATGAAGGAACTGGTGATGTCGGTGGTCAGCCACAGCTTCCGTCCGGAGTTTATCAACCGTATTGACGAGCTGGTGGTGTTCCATCCGCTGGGTGAAAACCATATTGCCTCGATTGCCCGTATTCAGCTTGGCCGCCTGTATCAGCGCCTGGAAGAACGCGGCTTTGAGTTGCAGATCTCCGATCAGGCGTTGCAGCTGTTGGGCGAGAACGGCTTCGACCCGGTGTACGGTGCAAGGCCGCTGAAACGGGCTATCCAGCAGCAAATTGAGAATCCGCTGGCGCAGCAGATCCTTTCCGGGGCGCTGGTACCGGGAAAAACCATCCGGATGGATGTTAAAGACGGCGTAATCGTGGCGCATCAGTAAGGTTAGTCGAGTAGCAAAAATGGGCCTCTGGCCCATTTTTGTTGAATAAAGCAGCAAAAGAGCGCGTTAATCAGCCTTTCTGGTGGAAAAGTAAACGCTTGAAAAGTTTTTTGCAATTAGCCCTTGTCAGCCTCCAGAAAATCCCTATACTGCGCCTCCACTGACACGGAACAACGGCTTACGAGTCACCGGGTCAGGAGCTTCAGGTAACTGAAGCGACAGAGAAAAATCTTCAAAAAAAGATTGACTCTGAATGAGGAAAGCGTAACATACGCCACCTCGCAACAGGAAGCTTCGGCACTGATTGCACCGCTCTTTAACAATTTATCAGACAATCTGTGTGGGCACTCGCAGGATTGATATCAGACACCTCCGGGTGTCAAAAAATATCAAGTCTCACGAGTGAACACATAATGAAATTCATTATGACGTTTTACAGATGAGCATCGCTGCACTTGTTGCAGCAAATCGAACTTTTAATTGAAGAGTTTGATCATGGCTCAGATTGAACGCTGGCGGCAGGCCTAACACATGCAAGTCGAACGGTAGCACAGAGAGCTTGCTCTTGGGTGACGAGTGGCGGACGGGTGAGTAATGTCTGGGAAACTGCCCGATAGAGGGGGATAACTACTGGAAACGGTAGCTAATACCGCATAACCTCGTAAGAGCAAAGTGGGGGACCTTCGGGCCTCACGCTATCGGATGTGCCCAGATGGGATTAGCTAGTAGGTGGGGTAATGGCTCACCTAGGCGACGATCCCTAGCTGGTCTGAGAGGATGACCAGCCACACTGGAACTGAGACACGGTCCAGACTCCTACGGGAGGCAGCAGTGGGGAATATTGCACAATGGGCGCAAGCCTGATGCAGCCATGCCGCGTGTATGAAGAAGGCCTTCGGGTTGTAAAGTACTTTCAGCGGGGAGGAAGGCGCTGTGGTTAATAACCACGGCGATTGACGTTACCCGCAGAAGAAGCACCGGCTAACTCCGTGCCAGCAGCCGCGGTAATACGGAGGGTGCAAGCGTTAATCGGAATTACTGGGCGTAAAGCGCACGCAGGCGGTCTGTCAAGTCAGATGTGAAATCCCCGGGCTTAACCTGGGAACTGCATTTGAAACTGGCAGGCTAGAGTCTTGTAGAGGGGGGTAGAATTCCAGGTGTAGCGGTGAAATGCGTAGAGATCTGGAGGAATACCGGTGGCGAAGGCGGCCCCCTGGACAAAGACTGACGCTCAGGTGCGAAAGCGTGGGGAGCAAACAGGATTAGATACCCTGGTAGTCCACGCTGTAAACGATGTCGACTTGGAGGTTGTGCCCTTGAGGCGTGGCTTCCGGAGCTAACGCGTTAAGTCGACCGCCTGGGGAGTACGGCCGCAAGGTTAAAACTCAAATGAATTGACGGGGGCCCGCACAAGCGGTGGAGCATGTGGTTTAATTCGATGCAACGCGAAGAACCTTACCTGGCCTTGACATCCACGGAATTCGGCAGAGATGCCTTAGTGCCTTCGGGAACCGTGAGACAGGTGCTGCATGGCTGTCGTCAGCTCGTGTTGTGAAATGTTGGGTTAAGTCCCGCAACGAGCGCAACCCTTATCCTTTGTTGCCAGCGATTCGGTCGGGAACTCAAAGGAGACTGCCGGTGATAAACCGGAGGAAGGTGGGGATGACGTCAAGTCATCATGGCCCTTACGGCCAGGGCTACACACGTGCTACAATGGCGCATACAAAGAGAAGCGAACTCGCGAGAGCAAGCGGACCTCATAAAGTGCGTCGTAGTCCGGATCGGAGTCTGCAACTCGACTCCGTGAAGTCGGAATCGCTAGTAATCGTAGATCAGAATGCTACGGTGAATACGTTCCCGGGCCTTGTACACACCGCCCGTCACACCATGGGAGTGGGTTGCAAAAGAAGTAGGTAGCTTAACCTTCGGGAGGGCGCTTACCACTTTGTGATTCATGACTGGGGTGAAGTCGTAACAAGGTAACCGTAGGGGAACCTGCGGTTGGATCACCTCCTTACCTCAAGATACATTCCCGCGTAGTGCTCACACAGATTGTCTGATGAAAAAGTAACGAGCAGAAAACACCTCGACAGGCTTGTAGCTCAGGTGGTTAGAGCGCACCCCTGATAAGGGTGAGGTCGGTGGTTCAAGTCCACTCAGGCCTACCAATATTTTTGGTAGTCAAGGTTTACTGCACGACTGTATGGGGCTATAGCTCAGCTGGGAGAGCGCCTGCCTTGCACGCAGGAGGTCAGCGGTTCGATCCCGCTTAGCTCCACCATATTGTCTGTTTTCAATACTTCAGAGTGTACTGGTTAACAGTATGCTGCGAAGTATTACGCTCTTTAAAAATCCGGAACAAGCTGAAAATTGAAACGACGTATCGTTATTCATTCTCCGTAATAAGAATGAAGTCAACGATATGTTCGAGTCTCTCAAATGCTTGCAGCTTTCGAGCTGTCCTGCGGGACGCTTGTGGGTTGTGAGGTTAAGCGACTAAGCGTACACGGTGGATGCCTAGGCAGTCAGAGGCGATGAAGGGCGTGCTAATCTGCGATAAGCGTCGGTAAGGTGATATGAACCGTTACAACCGACGATACCCGAATGGGGAAACCCAGTGTGTTTCGACACACTATCATGTCATGAATACATAGTGGCATGAGGCGAACCGGGGGAACTGAAACATCTAAGTACCCCGAGGAAAAGAAATCAACCGAGATTCCCCCAGTAGCGGCGAGCGAACGGGGAACAGCCCAGAACCTGAATCAGTTTGTGCGTTAGTGGAAGCGTCTGGAAAGTCGCAGGGTACAGGGTGATACTCCCGTACACAAAAACGCACATTCTGTGAGTTCGATGAGTAGGGCGGGACACGTGACATCCTGTCTGAATATGGGGGGACCATCCTCCAAGGCTAAATACTCCTGACTGACCGATAGTGAACCAGTACCGTGAGGGAAAGGCGAAAAGAACCCCGGCGAGGGGAGTGAAACAGAACCTGAAACCGTGTACGTACAAGCAGTGGGAGCACCTTCGTGGTGTGACTGCGTACCTTTTGTATAATGGGTCAGCGACTTATATTCTGTAGCAAGGTTAACCGTATAGGGGAGCCGAAGGGAAACCGAGTCTTAACTGGGCGTTAAGTTGCAGGGTATAGACCCGAAACCCGGTGATCTAGCCATGGGCAGGTTGAAGGTTGGGTAACACTAACTGGAGGACCGAACCGACTAATGTTGAAAAATTAGCGGATGACTTGTGGCTGGGGGTGAAAGGCCAATCAAACCGGGAGATAGCTGGTTCTCCCCGAAAGCTATTTAGGTAGCGCCTCGTGAACTCATCTTCGGGGGTAGAGCACTGTTTCGGCTAGGGGGCCATCCCGGCTTACCAACCCGATGCAAACTGCGAATACCGAAGAATGTTATCACGGGAGACACACGGCGGGTGCTAACGTCCGTCGTGAAGAGGGAAACAACCCAGACCGCCAGCTAAGGTCCCAAAGTCATGGTTAAGTGGGAAACGATGTGGGAAGGCACAGACAGCCAGGATGTTGGCTTAGAAGCAGCCATCATTTAAAGAAAGCGTAATAGCTCACTGGTCGAGTCGGCCTGCGCGGAAGATGTAACGGGGCTAAACCATGCACCGAAGCTGCGGCAGCGACATGTAAATGTTGTTGGGTAGGGGAGCGTTCTGTAAGCCGTCGAAGGTGGCCTGTGAGGTCTGCTGGAGGTATCAGAAGTGCGAATGCTGACATAAGTAACGATAAAGCGGGTGAAAAGCCCGCTCGCCGGAAGACCAAGGGTTCCTGTCCAACGTTAATCGGGGCAGGGTGAGTCGACCCCTAAGGCGAGGCCGAAAGGCGTAGTCGATGGGAAACGGGTTAATATTCCCGTACTCGGTGTTACTGCGAAGGGGGGACGGAGAAGGCTATGTTAGCCGGGCGACGGTTGTCCCGGTTTAAGCATGTAGGCGGAGGTCTTAGGTAAATCCGGGACCTTACTAACGCTGAGGTGTGATGACGAGGCACTACGGTGCTGAAGTAACAAATGCCCTGCTTCCAGGAAAAGCCTCTAAGCATCAGGTAACATCGAATCGTACCCCAAACCGACACAGGTGGTCAGGTAGAGAATACCAAGGCGCTTGAGAGAACTCGGGTGAAGGAACTAGGCAAAATGGTGCCGTAACTTCGGGAGAAGGCACGCTGTCGGTAGGTGAACCCCCTCGCGGGTGGAGCCGAAGGCAGTCGAAGATACCAGCTGGCTGCAACTGTTTATTAAAAACACAGCACTGTGCAAACACGAAAGTGGACGTATACGGTGTGACGCCTGCCCGGTGCCGGAAGGTTAATTGATGGGGTTATCGCGCTGCGAGAAGCTCTTGATCGAAGCCCCGGTAAACGGCGGCCGTAACTATAACGGTCCTAAGGTAGCGAAATTCCTTGTCGGGTAAGTTCCGACCTGCACGAATGGCGTAATGATGGCCAGGCTGTCTCCACCCGAGACTCAGTGAAATTGAACTCGCTGTGAAGATGCAGTGTACCCGCGGCAAGACGGAAAGACCCCGTGAACCTTTACTATAGCTTGACACTGAACATTGAGCCTTGATGTGTAGGATAGGTGGGAGGCTTTGAAGCGTGGACGCCAGTCTGCGTGGAGCCATCCTTGAAATACCACCCTTTAACGTTTGATGTTCTAACCTGGCGCCGTAATCCGGCGTGGGGACAGTGTCTGGTGGGTAGTTTGACTGGGGCGGTCTCCTCCCAAAGAGTAACGGAGGAGCACGAAGGTTAGCTAATCACGGTCGGACATCGTGAGGTTAGTGCAATGGCATAAGCTAGCTTGACTGCGAGAGTGACGGCTCGAGCAGGTGCGAAAGCAGGTCATAGTGATCCGGTGGTTCTGAATGGAAGGGCCATCGCTCAACGGATAAAAGGTACTCCGGGGATAACAGGCTGATACCGCCCAAGAGTTCATATCGACGGCGGTGTTTGGCACCTCGATGTCGGCTCATCACATCCTGGGGCTGAAGTAGGTCCCAAGGGTACGGCTGTTCGCCGTTTAAAGTGGTACGCGAGCTGGGTTTAGAACGTCGTGAGACAGTTCGGTCCCTATCTGCCGTGGGCGCTGGAGAATTGAGAGGGGTTGCTCCTAGTACGAGAGGACCGGAGTGAACGCACCACTGGTGTTCGGGTTGTCATGCCAATGGCATTGCCCGGTAGCTAAGTGCGGAAAAGATAAGCGCTGAAAGCATCTAAGCGCGAAACTTGCCTCGAGATGAGTTCTCCCTGATTCCTTGAGAATCCTGAAGGGACGTTGAAGACTACGACGTTGATAGGCCGGGTGTGTAAGCGCAGCGATGCGTTGAGCTAACCGGTACTAATGACCCGTGAGGCTTAACCTTACAACGCCAGAAGCGTTCTGGTGGCGTTCGAGAGACGCAAAGATTTTCAGCTTGTTCATAACGGATTTTGATTTGCGCGGCCTGCGAGGGCGGCGTAAACAACAGAATTTGCCTGGCGGCTTTAGCGCGGTGGTCCCACCTGACCCCATGCCGAACTCAGAAGTGAAACGCCGTAGCGCCGATGGTAGTGTGGGGCCTCCCCATGCGAGAGTAGGGAACTGCCAGGCATCAAATTAAGCAATAAGCCTCATGCGAAAGCATGGGGCTTTTTTGCGTCTTCAGTTTCGGCGAATAAAGCAAGAGGCAGTTCTCTTTCTTTCAAATCATCCAGCCAAAACGTTGCGATATGATAGCTCGCACTCTCTGGTTATTCAGAGCATCCTCCTGCTAACCCTGCCTAACTCGAACAGGCGTAATACGTTTACTGTGCCATAATCAAATGGCGGTAAATGCTTAAAGAACTTATAAAACATAATCTTATAGACAGATTTTTCTTACATCTCTGCGGCAGGATGCCGCCGTTATCAGGCTAAGAAGGTTAACTAACGAGGATAAATCATGGCTGAGTCCATCTCTGAGCTGTCGGCTAACGCCGCTGATTCGCTTACCCCGCAACAACGTATTCGCGCTATCGTTGGCGCCTCTTCCGGTAACCTGGTGGAGTGGTTCGACTTCTACGTCTATTCGTTCTGTTCGCTCTATTTTGCACATATCTTTTTCCCCAGCGGTAACACCACCACGCAGCTGCTGCAAACCGCTGGCGTATTTGCCGCCGGCTTTCTGATGCGGCCTATCGGCGGCTGGCTGTTTGGCTACATCGGCGACAGGCACGGGCGTAAAACCTCGATGCTGATCTCGGTCTGTATGATGTGTTTTGGCTCGCTGGTCATCGCCTGCCTGCCCGGTTATGCCACTATTGGCGTCTGGGCACCGGCGCTGCTGCTGCTGGCAAGGTTGTTCCAGGGGCTGTCGGTAGGCGGCGAGTACGGTACCAGTGCCACCTATATGAGTGAGGTGGCAGTTGAAGGGCGTAAAGGATTTTACGCTTCTTTTCAGTACGTTACCCTGATAGGCGGCCAGTTGCTGGCGCTGCTAACGGTGGTAGTGCTGCAACAGGTGCTGTCTGATGAGGCGTTGCGCAGCTGGGGCTGGCGCATTCCTTTTGCGCTGGGGGCTGTGCTGGCGATTGTTGCGCTTTACCTGCGGCGCTCGCTGAATGAAACCTCCGACGCGGCGACCCGCAAGCATAAAGATGCAGGATCGCTGCGGGGCCTGTGGCAGCACCGCCGTGCGTTTATTATGGTGCTGGGCTTTACCGCCGGTGGCTCGCTGAGCTTCTACACCTTCACCACCTACATGCAGAAGTACCTGGTGAACACCGCGGGCATGGATCATAAAACCGCCAGCATGCTGATGACCGCGGCACTGTTTATTTTTATGCTGCTGCAACCGCTGATCGGTAGTCTTTCCGATAAAATTGGCCGGCGTAACTCTATGCTGATCTTTGGTGGTTGTGCGGCAGTCTGTACCGTGCCGATCCTGACGCTGCTGCAGAGCGTCAGCAGCCCGCTGCTGGCGTTTGCGCTGGTGATGCTGGCACTGCTGATTACCAGTTTTTACACCTCGATCAGCGGTATTCTTAAGGCTGAAATGTTTCCGCCACAGGTGCGTGCGCTCGGCGTTGGGCTCTCTTATGCGGTGGCTAATGCGCTGTTTGGTGGCTCGGCGGAGTATGTCGCGCTGTCGTTGAAAGCGGCTGGCAGTGAAACCAGCTTCTTCTGGTATGTCTCACTTCTCGGTGCCGTGGCGTTTGCCGTTTCACTGATGCTGCATCGCCGTGGCAAAGGGCTGAAACTGTAACCCGCAGCGCAGATCTCACCGACCAACACGTTAGCGTGTCAGGTTCCACAGACTGTAGCCGGTGGCGGCACCGGCTACGTCCCATGCGAAGTCTTTCCAGCTCCAGCCGGTGCCGCCCTCCCGGCTGTCGTACAGCTCTTTCCCTGCGCCCAGACTGATGGCAAACATCAGGCCGAAGGTGGCGCTGCGCCCTTCGCTCCAGTTCTGGTGCTCGCCGTAAGCATTACCGGCGGCGGTGAGGAAAGCGGAAGAGATAAAGTGCTGTGCTTTGTCGCGCCCGGTCCAGCGATCCTGCGCCAGATGAGTGCAGCCGCTGCAACAGAGCAACAGCAGGGGTAAAAGATGACGCATGCGGACTCCTGTAAAAAAGCCCTGCTAAAACAGGGCCTGACCAAGGTGGCAATGCTCAGAGGATGCGGCTGATCAGCCGGTCAATACGGATGCGCCGCAGGCGTCGGATCAGTTTGCGCACTTTCAACGGATAGTCAGCGATGCTTTGCAGATCGCGGAAGTGTTCTACCACCGTGGTATGCTGACGGATCAGCTGCAGTTCATGCTCGCGCTGTTCGGCCAGCTGCTGCAGCGGATCGTGGATCAGCACCGCATTTTCCAGGTCCAGACGCCAGGCGCGCGGATTGAGGTTGTTGCCGGTAATCAGCATCCACTCCTCGTCGACCCACATGCCCTTCAGGTGATAGCTGTTTTCACCGTCTTTCCACAACCGCACGGTCAGCTGACCGGCGCTGACGTAGTACTGCAGGCGGCTGAGGAAGCGGCGCAGGTTAATCTCATACAGGTAGGGCAGCGCACCGATGATTTTGAACGGCTGATCCTCCGGTATATAGAAGTCGTTGGCGGTCTTATCGCCGATGATGATCTCAACCTGTTTCCCCTGGCGCAGCAGGGCGATAATGTTGCGCGCCAGGATCGCCGGCAGGTTGAAGTAGGGGGTGCAGATGGTCAGCTTCTGCTCGGTGCACGGCATCAGGTGATAAATGGTTTTATTCAGCAGGCTGTGTTTGCCAAGGCCGACCAGCGGCGTCACGGCCAGTACTTCATTGCCGGCATCACCCTTAAACTTATAGTCATAGCCGCGCAGGTCCTGGCGGAACTGCCGGGTTTCATTTTTAATTTCCGGGCTTTTCGGGCGTTCGTGCTGGTCCAGACGATGCACCGCCTCGGCCTGAATCAGGTTGTTGTCGATCCAGTCGATCATGGTATCGGCCAGCTGCGGATTGGCGATCAGCTGATAGCGATCGTAGCGATAGCGCTGATGCTGGTGCAGGTAGACATCGTTAAAGCTGGCGCCGGTGTAAATCAGGGTGTCGTCGACGATCGAGCCCTTCAGATGCAGTACGCCGAGCGCCTCACGGGTGTTGACCGGAATGCCGTAGACCGGGATGGCGATATCGGGGTGGCGGGTGGCCATCTCGCAGTACCAGTCGGCATTGGTGACACCGGCGGCCACGCCAATACGACCGCGCTGGGCGCGGTGCCAGTCAACCAGCACCTTGATTTCCAGCTCAGGGCGCAACCGCTTAGCCTCGTACAGCGCCGAGAAGATGCTCCTGCCACCGTCATCGTTTTCCAGATAGAGGGCGACGATACAGATGCGCCGGGTTGCCGTCGCGATCTTCTCCAGTAAGGTTTGGCGAAAATCAGCCGGAGAAAACAGCGTGGTGAAACCGGCAACTGACTGTGACAGTTTTGGCAGTTGCGCAAGGTGCTGTTGGTGTTTATTGCGTTTAAAATTTGACAACATCACGGTGCGTTTCTTCTCTGTTCATTGAATGGCACCTGCCATAAAATCAAGATCCTAACCCCGAATAATACCACCAGATCGCAGAAAAGGCGTGAGATTTACTTTTCCATACCGGCGGCAGCCTGCAGCGCCAGCGAAAGCCCGACAATGCCATCTTCCAGTTGCACGTCCACGCTAAACCCCAGCTTGCGGGCCAGCGCCACCATGCTGCGGTTGGCCGGCATGGTGATGCCGTTAAGCTGCTGCAGCCCGTGGTCGCGGGTGTAGCCGATCATCTTTTCCAGCAGGCGGCGGCCCATGCCCAGCCCTTTCAGATCGGAGCGGACCAGCACTGAGAATTCAGCATCGGTATTGTCGGCATCGGAGATCGCACGGGTAACGCCGATAATCTCCTCGCTGCCGTTATGCTGACGGACGGCGACGAACGCCATTTCACGATCGTAATCGATCTGGGTCATATTGGCCAAATCTTCATGGGTGAACTCGTTGATCTCGCTGAAATAGCGGTAGTAGAGATCCTCTTTGGTCACCCGGCCAATAAACTGCTGCAGCAGCGGTTCATCTTCCGGCAGGATCGGGCGAAACAGGCAAGGCTGGCCGTCCTTAAGGATCACCCGCTCTTCCAGACGCTGCGGGTAGGGGCGAATTGCCAGCCGGTCCTCGGCGCTGCCGTGGAATTCGGCCAGTTCCAGCGTCACGTCCAGCAGGGTGAACTCATCGCCGGTGGCCAGCAGCGGATGGATATCCAGGCGGACGATCTCCGGGCAGTCTACGATCAGGTTCGACACCTGCACCAGCACCCGGCTCAGCTCGGCCACGTCGAGCGGATGCAGCGCGCTGCGCCCGCGAATTTTGCCGCGCTTGATCGCCTGGATGACCAGATAGCGTGCCAGCGTCATATTTAACGGCGGTAGCGCGACCACCGCCTGGCGGTCGGCCTGCCAGCTGACGCCGCCCTCCCCGAGCATGATCACCGGGCCAAACAGCGCATCCTGCTGCACCACGATGCGCAGCTCCTGTGAGCCGGCACGGTTCGCCATACTCTGTACCAGCAGCCCGTGAATACGCGCCTGTGGTGAGGTCATCTTCACCCGGTCGATAATCGCGTCCGCCGCCTGCTGCACCTCTGTTGACGTGCGCAGGTAGAGCATCACTCCCTGCACCTCGGATTTGTGGGCAATATCCGGCGAACGCAGCTTCAGCGCCACCGGGTAGCCAATCTGCTCGGCGATATGCACCGCTTCGGCGCTGTCGCCTGCGATCCAGGTGGGCAGGGTGGCAAGACCATAGGCCTGCAGGATTGGCCGCACCTCGTGGGTATCCAGCGTCACCGGCCCCTGCTGCAGCGCCTGCTGGATCAGCCGGTGGGCATCCTGCGTATTGGCGGTCAGGTTAGGCGGCAGCGCCGGGGTTTCCCGCAGCTGCTTCTGGTTACGCCGGTACTGCACCATATGCATAAAGGCGGTGACCGTCCCTTCCGGGGTTCGGTAGGTCGGGACACCGGCGTCGCTGAACAGCCGACGAGCCTCCAGCGAGGAGTGCTCGCCGCACCAGTTGGTCAGCAGCGCCAGCTGCTTACTGCGCGGATGCTGGCGGATTAGTTCAATCACCCGCTGAGCGGTGAGCGTAGCCGGCGCGACGGCGCTGGGGGCGTGAATAATCAGCAGCGCATCCACGTCGTGGCTGTCGAGCAACAGGGCGATCGCCCGGGTGTAGCGCTCCGGCGTGGCGTCATCCTTCAGATCCAGCGGATTGCCGGGGGTGACACCTGCAGGCAGCAGCTCACGCAGCGCGCTGAGCAGCGGCTCGCTGAGGGTGGCCAGCTTGCCGTTGCGCTCGTCCAGCGCATCGAGCGCCAGCGCGGCCGGGGCAGCACCGTTGCTGACGATCATCAGTTTCTCACCGCGCAGCGGCCGCATGTGGCTGAGGGTTTCCACCGCGGAAAACAGCTCGTGGGTGTCATGTACCCGCAGCAGCCCGGCGCGCTGGATGGCGGCATCCCAGGCGGCATCCATCCCGCCGTGGGATTTGAGCAGCTGCTGGGCGTGCGGGCTGCGGCCGCTTTTGATTACCACAATCGGTTTATTGCGGGCGGCGCTGCGGGCGGCGGAAACAAAACGCCGCGCGTCGCTAAGGTGCTCCAGATAGAGCAGGATGGCGCTGGTTTTGCCGTCGCGCGCCAGGAAGTCGAGCAGGTCGTCGGCATCAATATCCAGGCTGTCACCCAGCGCGATAAACCAGGAGAATCCCAGATTACGCTGCTGCGCCCAGTCCAGAATGGTATTAGAAACCGCGGCGGACTGTGAAATAAACGCCAGCTTACCCTGCTGGATCGGCACCGGTGAGAAGCTGGCATTAAGCCCCTGCCAGGGGGCCAGCAGGCCAAGACTGTTGGGGCCAAGCAGGCGGATCTGCCAGCGGCTGGCGCAGGCCTGCAGTTCGGCGGCCTGGCTGGCGGGTGAAGAGAGGATGATGCAGGCTTTACAGCCGCGCTCACCGAGCGCCGCCAGCAGCTCCAGGTTGCGCCGCGCGTGGGTGCAGAGGATCGCCAGGTCGGGTGACAGCGGCAGGCTGGCGACGTCCGGCCAGGCCAGCACGCCGCAGACCGCTTTGTACTTCGGCGTGACCGGCAGTACCGGCCCGCTGAAGCCGCCGGAGAGTAAATTGCGCATCATCAGATACCCGGCGCGCTCCGGCCGGGTTGAGGCACCGATCACCGCTATCGACTTCGGTCGCAGCAGCGCTTCTAATCCACGTTGGCTCATCTTCGCTCCCTCAGGGATACCATCCGTCTGATTCTACACCGGCCTGCCGCAGGATGCTGGCCTGTTGCTCAGTTAAGCGATCGCGGATTGATTTTCGTCATCGCTGCCTTTCTCACCGCCGGCGGCCGGATAGAGCGGGTGGTGCGGTTTGCCAGCCATATAGCGCTGGCGGAACAGGTCGAAGTGTTGAAACAGCGCCTCTCCGGCGGCGGTATCCCCGGCCTGCAACAGCAGCTCGGCCGCCACTTCGGCCGTGCAGTGCTGCCCGGCGGCGTGCGCGACGCGCAGCAGGTAGTTAGAAGGGCGGGTCAGGTTGAGTGACATCACCGGCATCGCGTCCAGCCACGGGCTTTTGCGGAACATCTTGCGCGCTTCGGTCCAGGTGCCGTCGAGCATAATAAACAGCGGCGGTTTCCCGCTCAGCGGCGGAGCGTGCAGCACCGGCCGGCCGGGGTCGGCATAGCTGTGGGGAAACACCACCAGCGGCTGCACGTCAGGGTTGTGGACGGTGGCCAGCAGCGCCGGGTCCGGATCGGTGCGTGACCAGCCAAACGCCTCGGTCTCCGGCAGAATATCGGCGATCAGCCGCCCGGTATTGCTCGGTTTCATCGGTTCGCTGTCGAACATCACCAGGCAGAAACGGCTGCGCGCCTGCTGCGGTGCCAGCGTGTCGCACAGGCAGTTTTTCTCAGGGAGCAGGCAGCGCTGGCAGCGCCGCACGCGGTTGCCACGGGCGAGAAAAGGGCGGGTGGCACGGGCCAGTCGCGCGGTTCGCAGACGAAGAACGGCATTATCGGTCATAGTAGGAGATGGAGTAGTATCAGCGAAAACGCCATTCTAGCGGATAACGGCCGGGTATGCCCGGCCGGAAAGCTGCGGGTGCAGGGCGGCGTGGCTGCAGAGGTGTTCAGGCAGGGATCACAGGTTCTCGTTCAGCCACTCGTCAAACGGCGCTTTGGGCATCGCACCGCTGAGAATATCCGCCACTTCGCCCTGTTTAAACACCATAATGGTCGGGATGCTGCGGATGCGAAAGCGGCTGCTCAGCGCGCGTTCGTCTTCGGTATTCACCTTCAGAAAGCGCACCTGGCCGCTGCGTTCGCGCGCCACGGTTTCATACACCGGGGCGAAGTTGCGGCACGGGCCGCACCAGGGGGCCCAGAAATCAACCACTACCGGCAGGTCGTCCTGCAGATATTTATCCAGCGTGGCGGTGGTGGCATCCACCACCTGGCCGGCAAACAGCGCGTCGCCGCAGCGGCCGCATTTTGCCCCGTCATTCACCCGCTCTTCAGGGACGCGATTGGTTGACTGGCAGGATGCACAAACCGTTTTCATCATTCACCTCAGCGATCGTTATGGTAAGCGCTCACTTACCTTATTCTGCAGTAGAGTAAATTTATTATGCGATGTTGGCCCGATAGCGACAAAGCGGTTTGTTCAATAGGTATAATAGGTAAGGTCTGACAATCTGCAGACGGCGGGTGCGGGCCGGAAAACCCGGCACGGGCGTTGCCGCGGGCGTTTTATTGGAAGTTGATAGCTAACTGTTGTGACATCAGGTAATCTGCGCGCTTCGCGCTCAGCCCGGTGGAGGAAAAATGAACGACGAATTTAAAGGTAAGAGCGGTAAAGTCAAAGTGATGTATGTCCGCGGTGAAGATGATGGTGACAAACGTGGGCACAATCCACGTACCGGTAAGGGCCCTCGCCCGGATCCCAAAGGCCGTCCTTCACGCAGTGCAGACAGCAAGCCACGTGGCGGGCGCGACCGCGACGAAGGGCGTTCTGACTCGCCGTGGCGCACCGTATCCCGTGCGCCTGGCGCGGCGGTTGCCGATGACAAGCCGGACCACGGCGGTATTAGCGGTAAAAGTTTTATCGACCCTGAGCAGCTGCGCCGTCAGCGTCTGGAAGAGACCCGCGTGTACGGCGAAAACGCCTGTCAGGCGCTGTTCCAGAGCCGCCCGGAGTCGATCGTGCGCGCCTGGTTTGTACAGAGCGTTACGCCGCGTTTCCGTGAAGCGTTAAAATATATGGCGGCTAACCGCAAGGCTTACCACACCGTGGATGAAGCCGAGCTGCAGAAAGCCTCCGGAACCGAGCATCACGGCGGCGTCTGCTTCCTGATTAAAAAACGCTTCGGTATGCCGGTCAGCGAATGGCTGGCGCAGGCCGGCCAGAAAGACTGCGTGCTGGCGCTGGAGGAAGTGGGTAACCCGCACAACCTGGGCGGCATTATGCGCAGCTGCGCGCACTTTGGCGTGAAGGGGCTGCTGGTGCAGGACGCGTCGCTGCTGGAGTCCGGTGCGGCGGTACGTACCGCTGAAGGCGGCGCGGAGCACGTGCAGGCAATCAGCGGTGAGAGCTTTGCTGCGGGCCTTGATGCGTTCCGTAAAGCGGGATACACCATCGTCACCACCTCCAGTCACCAGGGCGTCACGCTGGCGCAGGCAGAACTGCCGGCCAGAATGGTACTGGTACTGGGCCAGGAGCGTGATGGTCTGTCTGACAGCACCTTCGAGCAGAGCGACCTCAGCGTCTCGATCGGCGGTACCGGCAACGTGGAGAGCCTCAACGTCTCCGTGGCGACCGGTATTCTGCTGGCCGAATGGTGGCGTCAGAACGTCTGATATTCTGTTGTGCGCGGGCTAACCGCGCTGGCGGGTGGGGCGCGATGCCTCACCACGGGCAGGTGATAATGACGGCCTGGCCAGAGACAGAATCAGAGGTAAAAAAATGGGCCCGAGAGGGCCCATTTTGCTGTCTGCAACGCTGTCATGATATTTGCATCTTTCTCTGCATCTGCATCAGCTTCCGTCTCTTCATCACTCTCTAACCCTGTTTACGCCTCTGCCGCAGAGATCGCGTCAGCCGTCGCTGTCTACAGTGGAGCAGGGGGCTGTGCACCCCGCTGCTATCACGCAGGAACAGCGATCAGTGAGCGCCGCCACCGCCACCGCCGCCGCTGCGCGCGCCGCCGCCGCCCGCTCCTGCACCAAACGGCGGCCGGGCGAACCACACCAGCGCCAGCAGCACCAGGAACACGCCGGCGGAAGCCCAGAAGATCTCATTGGCCGAGATAATCAGCCCCTGATTGGTGATCTGCTGTGCAATCCAGGCGGAAGCCTGATCGTGGCTCATCCCCATGCTCTCCAGCTGGCTGTAGACCTGCTGGCTGTTGGCGTTATACGGGGTGATCGACTCGCTTAAATACACGTGGTGCATCGACTCCCGATCGGTCCACATCGTGGTGGTGATCGAGGTACCGATCGAACCCGCCAGCGTGCGGGTAAAGTTCGACAGGCTGGAGGCCGCCGCCAGTCGCTCCGGCGGTAACCCTGAGAGGGTAATTGCCGTCAGCGGCATAAAGAAGCAGGCCACCGCAAACCCCTGCACGAACTGCGGCCAGGCCGACGCGCCAAAGTCCATCCCCGGCTCAAAGGTATAAGCGCGCCAGTAGAAGCACACCGCATACATAATAAAGCTGAAGGTCACCAGCATGCGCATATCCAGCTTGTGCGAGAAGCGGCCGATAATCGGCGACAGCAGCACCGGCAGAATGCCGACCGGTGCCGATGCCAGCCCGGCCCAGGTGGCCGTATAGCCATACACCTCCTGCAGCAGCTGCGGCAGCAGCACGATCGAGCCGAAGTAGAGCATGTAGGCGAGGCTGATCGACAGGCAGCCGATGGTGAAGTTCCGCATCTTAAACAGCGATAAATCCACGATCGGGTGATCGTCGGTCAGCTCCCAGATCAGCAGCGCCGCCAGCGCCACGGCGGCGACAACCGCCAGCACGATAATTTCGCCGGAGCTGAACCAATCCAGCTCTTTACCGCGGTCGAGCATCACCTGCAGGCAGCCAATACCCACCACCAGCAGCACCAGCCCGACGGTGTCGATTGGCCGGATCACCGTCGCCGTCTCACGACCGCGCAGCGACTGCAACGCCAGCGCCACCACGATGATGGCAATCGGCACGTTGATGTAGAAAATCCAGCCCCAGTGATAGTTGTCGCTGATCCAGCCGCCAAGGATCGGGCCACAGATCGGTGCCACCACCACGGTCATCGACCACAGCGCCAGCGCCACGCTGCGTTTTGCCGGCGGGTAGTTGCTCAACAGCAGGCTCTGCGACAGCGGGATTAACGGCCCGGCCACCAACCCCTGGATCACGCGGAAGACGATCAGCATGGTCAGACTTTCCGACAGGCCACAGGCCAGTGAGGCGAGGGCAAAGGCGATCGTCGACCACATAAACAGCTTCACCTCACCAAAGCGTTTTGCCAGCCAGCCGGTGATCGGAATCGAGATGGCGTTGGCCACGCCAAATGAGGTGATTACCCAGGTACCCTGGGAGTTAGAGGCCCCCAGATTACCGGCGATGGTCGGGATGGCGACGTTAGCAATGGTCGAATCCAGCACCTGCATAAAGGTGGCCAGAGACAGCGCAATGGTCATCAGGACCAGCTGCGCGCCTTCAAGCGGTTTTTGTGCCATATCAGCCTCTTGCGGGGTTAGCCGGCATTGGCACGGATAATGTCCGCGATAAGCTGATTGGCCGGAGCCAAATCCAGCGCCAGCGCGTCACTTTCATAGGCCGGTTTGCTGCGCACGCTGGTGGCCAGCACCGCGCCGTCGCGGTTGGCGGTATCGACTTTTACCAGCGTCGACAGGCCGATGCGCAGCGGATGCTGTGCCACCTGCTGCGGGTCCAGCTCGATACGTACCGGCAGGCGCTGCACCACTTTGATCCAGTTACCGGTGGCGTTCTGCGCCGGCAGCAGTGAGAAGACGCTGCCGGTGCCCATATCCAGGCCAACCACTTTGCCGTGATACACCACGTCGTCGCCGTAGATATCGCTGACCACCGTGGCCGGCTGGCCGATGCGCACGCCTGCCAGCTGGGTCTCTTTGAAGTTCGCATCCACCCACAGGTTATCGGCCGGCACGATCGCCAGCAGCGGGGTGCTGGTGGTGATCTGCGAACCGACCTGCACGCTGCGCCGTGACACGTAGCCGTTGATTGGGCTGACCACGTTGGTGCGCTGCAGCGCCAGCCAGGCGTCACGCAGTTCGGCGGCCGCCTGTTTCACCGCCGGCTGATTGTCCAGCGAGGTGTTAAGGATCATCGCCTGATTGGCGTTGTACTGCTGCAGGGCCACGTCGAGCTGCGCTTTGGCGGTGGCTACCGCGTCGCGGGCGTGCTGCAGGTCTTCACGGCCGATCAGGTTAGCGGCACCCAGCGGCTCGCGGCGCTTGAGATCCGCCTGAGCCTGCTCCAGCGCGGTTTGCTGCAGTGCGATGGTCGCCTGGTACTGTTTGCCGTTAATGATCAGCTGGTGGGTCTGGCGCACGGTAGTGGCCAGCGCGGTCTGCGCTTTTTCAAACGCCTGCTCAGCGTCGGTGCGGTCCAGCGTGACCAGCAGGTCGCCTTTTTTGACGTAATCGGTATCATCAAACCAGACTTTATTAACGCTTCCTGACACCTGAGCCATCACCTGCGCCTGGTTTCCTGCTACATAGGCGTCATCCGTTTCCTGATAATGGCGCAGTACCAGGAACCAGTAAATCAGATACGCTCCCGCGATAATTACCAACAGAACGGCCAGCAGCAGCAGCGCGCGTTTACGCGTCTTTTTCTTCCCCTGCGGCTGTTGCGGGTCCTGCGTCACCCCATTTGCACTCATGGTGTTCTCCATTCTTCTTGCCATCATTAGTGGGCGGCCTGCGCCCGAATCGAAAATGCCAGCGGGTGAGCGCTGGCATGTTTTTTTATTTTGGAGGGATAAACTACCGATTTCTGGAAAGGCGTTTGTCGCACATTATGCTATCAGTGGAACATTTAACGTGACAGCGAAGCAATCACGCCTTCTTCGTCCATCTGATCGAGACGGTTCAGCAGTTTGCGGGTGATACCTTCCAGTTGACTTTTTTCCGAATCGCTCAGGGAAGACCACAGCAGCTGCAGGCTCTGGTGCTGTGGCGGCAGCAGCTGGCGCAGGAACTCATTGCCTTTAGGCGTCAGATGCAGGTGCAGGCAGCGACGATCGTTTTCGCTTTCACGGCGCTCAATCCAGCCACGTTTTTCCAGTTCATCGGCAATACGGGTGGCGTTGGTACGTGAAGAACCCAGCGCAGAGCTCAGCTCCGAGGGCTGAATGCTGTGGTCTTCCTGCGCGTCCAGCGTGATCAGCGCCATAAACAGCGTTTCGTTGATTCCCTGCGCCTTGAGCATTTTATTACGATTATCCAACAGCTTACTTTGCATGTGCATGCACAGACGGGTCAGCATAATCTCCTGCAACGGGAAATCTTTCTGACGGTTAGCACGAAAATTAAGCATCTGTTCAATGGGCGTAAAAGAACTTTCCATTATAAAGGGACCTCACTTGTTGCAATGTATAGATAAACGATGAGCGTGCACTCTGGTCATCCACGTGGATCGGAAACGTTGTCCGAACGCCGTGACCCTCATCTGTAATTTCCGGGTCACTCCATAACCCAGTGCGCTACGGTCTGACAGCGTTGATTGCCGTTCATCGCGGCCTTTCTCCTGTCAGGCTAATTAATTGCATCTGAAAGAGTCACCGTTATGAATAAATTTCGACTCACCTTACCAGAGAGATATTTCTGAGAAAAGCGGCTAAAGCCCGAAAAAACTTCATTCTTTTTGCGAAAAATCACCCGGCAACCGCTTCGTGGTGGCGGGTTAACCACCAGTTGACAATGTTAAGCAACGTTAACGCCGCGCCGATCGCACAGACGCCATACCAGCCTGCGGTCTGGTAGGCGGAGGCGGAGAGCAGCGAACCGGCGGCACCGCCGATGAAGTAGCAGGTCATATAGCCGGCGGTCAGCCGGTTGCGGGCTTCCGGCATATGGCGGTAGATCACGCTCTGATTGGTGATATGCACGCCCTGCACCGCCAGATCCAGCAGGATAATGCCGAGAATCAACGCCAGCAGCGAGTGCGCGCCCAGCGCCGTCAGGCCCCAGGAGGCAAGCAGGATAATCAGCCCGACGCTGGTAGTGAGCCGCGCTTTGCCTTTATCCGCCAGGCTGCCCGCCTGCCGCGCGGCCAACGCACCGGCGGCGCCGACCAGGCCGAGCAGGCCGATTTGACCTTCGGAATAGCCCCACTCGGGCGACGACAGCAGAAACGCCATCGAGGTCCACAGCACGCTGAAGTTGGCGAAGGCCAGGCAGCCGGTAATCGCCCGGGTGCGCAGGATCGGATGGCGCAGATAAAGGCTTCCGATCGAACCGAGCAGCTGCGGATAGTTGAGCGGCACCGACTGCTTATAGCGCGGCAGCCAGCGCCACAGCGCCAGCGACATCAGCACCATCAGCACGCTGGCCACCCAGAACACGGTGCGCCAGCCGCCCAGCTGGGCCAGCCCGCCGGCCACGGTCCGCGCCAGCAGGATCCCCAGCAGCAGGCCGCTCATCACCGTGCCCACGGTTTTACCGCGTTTTTCCGGCGCGGCAAGGGTGGCGGCCAGCGGCACCAGAATCTGGGCGACCACCGAGAACAGCCCGGTCAGCGCGGTACCCAGCAGCATCAGCGGCAGAGTGGGGGAGAGCGCGGTCAGCACCATGCCGCCGGCGGCCAGCAGGCTCATGCTGACGATCAGCGCGCGTCTCTCCAGCAGGTCGCCGAGCGGAACCAGCAGCAGCAGTCCGGCGGCATAGCCAAGCTGGGCGGTAGTCACGATAAAACCGGCCTGATGGAAAGAGAGATCGAAGGTTTGCGCGATGGTGGCCAGCAGCGGTTGCACATAATAGTTACAGGCAACGGCAAGGCCGGTCGCGAGCGACATCAGCGCGACCAGGGCGGGGCTCAGCCCGGGAGTGGAAGATTTCATAGCATATCGTGTTGGAGTAAGAAATATCTCATGTCCTAATAGTAACCCAAATAACTATTTCACTCACAGAATAATTAACAGGACAAACCAGTTTGTCGTGGGCGGGCAGGGCAGGGTCATGCGACGGGCCTGAATACGGGGAGGGGGCAGAAGGGACGCGTGCGGCAACTTAAGCAAAAAGAATATGAATGCGATCCGCCCGATTTTGCCGGTGTGCAGAGAAACCGGTTACAGACGGCGGGCGCGAAGGTCATCCTTCGCGCCCGGTAAATCAGGGCTTATCCGGGCCGGCAGGGCCCGGTCAGATGGTTACTTCGCCGCGGCCAGCGCGTCTTTCACCCAGCCGTCAAAGGTCGCCTGGTGGGCCTTGATCCAGCCATCCACGTGGGCGTTAACCTCGGCCTCAGACGCGTGGCCTTCATGCATGCGGGCGTTCTGGGCGTTGATGTCGGTAATCGGCAGCTTCATCTCTGCAAACAGTTTTGCCGCCGCCGGGTTCTGCTGTGCCCAGGCTTTATTAGCCACGATGTGCATGGTATTGACCGGGAAGCCGTAGTTGGCACCGTTAGGCAGTTTAGTATCAACGTCTTTCTGCTCGCCCGGCAGTGAGGAGAACGGCACCTGCAGCCATACCACGTCGCGGCCCGGCTTCAGCACGTCGCTCAGCCAGTACGGGGTCCAGGTGTAGTAGATCACCGGCTTGCCCTGCTTATAACGGGTCAGCATGTCGGCGATCATCGCCGAGTAGTTGCCCATATTGGCTTCAACGGTGTTTTCCAGGCCGAAGGCTTTGTTCTGGTGAACGATAACCGCTTCACAGCCCCAGCCCGGCGTACAGCCGGTCATATCTGCCTTGCCGTCGCCGTTGCTGTCAAACAGCGCGGCAATTTTCGGGTCCTTCAGCTGGGCGATATTGGTGATGTGATATTTCTCAGCGGTTTTCTTGTCGATCAGATAGCCCTGTGCAGCGCCGTTAACGTAGGTGCCCTGGCGGTAGAGCTTCGCATCGCCGCCGGCGGCCTTGTACATATCGTCGTGCAGCGGCTGCCAGTTGACCGCGGTAAAGGTGGCGTCACCGGAGGCGATCGAGGTGTAGCCGACGTTGTAGTCCACTTCGCTGGTCGGCGCAACGGTGTAGCCCAGCTTCTCCAGCGCGCGGCTGACCAGCAGGGTCTGGAAGGTCTCTTCGGTAATGGTGCTCTGTACCGGTTTCACGGTGATGCCTTTACCCGGCAGATCGGCGGCGGAAACCTGAGCGGCGGCCAGCGTGGTTAACGCGGCGGCCAGCAGTGCTGTCTTGCGCATAGCGATTCCTTATTGTCATCGGTGGTGCGGAGGAGGCAGGCGGCACCGGCGGGTGCCGCCTGAAATTTATTTGATAAACGGACGGGTCAGCAGACCCAGGGGACCGTTGGCGTACCAGCGGCGGTTGCCCCGGCTGCGGCGGTCACGCCCCAGCGACTGGGTCAGGCGGTCGAGGATAATCGCCAGAATCACGATACCGACGCCGCCCACGGTGGCCAGCCCCATATCCAGCCGGCCGATGCCGCGCAGCACCATCTGGCCAAGCCCGCCGACGGCGATCATTGAGGCGATCACCACCATCGACAGCGCCAGCATCAGCGTCTGGTTAACACCGGCCATAATGGTCGGCATCGCCAGCGGCAGCTGTACCTTAAACAGCATCTGACGCGGACTGGCACCGAAGGATTCGGAGGCCTCGATCAGATCGGCAGGCACCTGCTTAATCCCCAGAATGGTCAGACGCACGATCGGCGGCAGCGCGAAGATGATGGTCACCACCACCCCCGGCACGTTACCGATGCCAAACAGCATTACGATCGGTACCAGATAGACGAACGCCGGCGTGGTCTGCATCGCATCCAGCAGCGGGCGAATAATCTTCGCCGCCCGCTGGCTGCGCGCCAGCCAGATCCCCAGCGGCAGGCCGATAACAATGCAGAACAGCAGGGCGGTCAGCACCAGCGCCAGCGTCACCATCGCCTGCGACCAGGCACCAATCGCGCCGATGGCGATCAGCGACACCAGCGTGGCGACGCCCATGCCGAGGCCGGACATCTGCCAGGCGATCAGCGCGAACAGCACGATCGCCACCGGTGCCGGCATGCCGGTCAGCAGCTGCTGGAAGGCGTTGAGGATATAGTCAACCGGCAGGCGGATACCCTGGAACAGCGGGCGGAAGTGAGAAACCACCCAGTCGATGCCTTCGGTCACCCAGCTGTCGAGCGGGATCAGCGTTTTATGGAACGGGTCGAGCAGGCTGAAGTGCTCCGGCGCGGGCGCCGGTGCGCTGCTCAGCCAGTCGCTGCCGCCACCGGCCGCCTGGCCGCCGGTCGGATCGCCCCAGGCATCAGCGCCGGCGGCGCTGCCGTCGGCAGCGGGCTGTGAGGCCGAAGCCGCGTCAGGGGAACCCCAGGGATCGGCCGCTGAACTGTCGCCGGCGGCGGGTTGCTGTGTTGCTGCCGCATCCGGCGAACCCCAGGGATCGCTGGCGGCTGAGCTGTCGTTAGCGGGCTGGGAAGCCGCGTCTGGTGCAGATCCGTTAGCGGCTGACGTTTCGCTGCCGGGCTGTGTGCCAGACACATCTGCCGCCTGCGTTTCGCTATCGTTCATCGCGGGTTGAGTTGGTTTCATGGCTGGCCTCCATCACGATCTAATGCCTGCAGTAACATACCTTTCGAAATTACGCCGATGTACTGGCCCTCGTCACCGGTCACCGGGACGGCACAGGGAGCCTGCGCCACCAGCGACAGCATATCGCCCAGTGAGGTGTCGGCGGGAACCGGCGGAGCGCTGTCCAGCAGCGCGCTCTCCAGCGGTTCACCGGCGGCCAGCGCCGCTTTTAGTGAGTCGGTAGAGACCACGCCGACAAACCTCTGCTTCTCCAGCACGTAGCCATACTCGCGGTCGTTATCCTGCAGAATTTTGATCGCCGAGCGCGGGCCAAAGCCGGGCGCTTTTCGCAGCAGTGCCGAAGCGTTGCGACGGGCGATATCTTTGGCGCTGAATACCTGGCTGATATCCACGCCGCGGAAAAAGGTGCGCACGTAGTCGTTAGCCGGGTTGTTGAGGATCTCATCCGGCGTGCCGACCTGCACCACTTCACCGCCCTGCATGATGGCGATGCGATCGCCGATGCGCATCGCTTCGTCGAGGTCGTGCGAGATAAACACGATGGTGCGCTGGTGGCGCGACTGCAGCTTGACCAGCTCATCCTGCATTTCGGTGCGAATTAACGGGTCGAGCGCCGAAAAGGCTTCGTCCATCAGCAATATATCGGGGTTGATCGCCAGGGCGCGGGCTAAACCTACGCGCTGACGCATGCCGCCGGAGAGTTCATCAGGATAAGCGTGAGCATAATTTTCCAGCCCCACCTGACGCAGCGCATCCAGCGCTTTTTCCTGCCGTTCGGCAAGGGCCACGCCGGCTAATTCCATGCCGAAGGCAGCATTATTCAGAATCGTCATATGCGGCATCAGCGCGAAGGACTGGAATACCATGCTGATTTTATTTCTGCGCACCTGACGTAATTCAGCGGCGGATATTTTGGCAATATCTTCACCGTCAATGATTACCTGACCACGGGTCGGTTCTATCAGACGATTGAGAAGGCGAACCATGGTGGATTTTCCTGAGCCGGACAACCCCATGATGACGAAAATCTCGCCTTCTTCAATGGCCAGACTGGCATTTTTCACGCCCAGCGACAGGCCGGTTTTCTCCAGCAGCGCCTCTTTGCCAACCCCTTTTTCAATGTATTTAAATGCGCGTTCGGGATTTTCCCCGAAAACCTTATACAGGTTCTTAACTTCGAGTTTAATTGCCATGTAATGTTAATTTCCTGGTTAATTAATTTTCTTATAGTGCTCTTCTTTCTGATTGAATATTGTCGGTATATACCGTAGCACACTGAGACCTGCTGACAACCCTTAATCCGCCAGGCGGGTCGGCAGAATGAGATGAGTATTTCGGATAATTCCAGTGTGGATAAGGGATGAGAGCGAATTAGCGATGGTGAAAAAAAATTGCTATTTGGCAGGTGAAAGGCCCTGGCAGAGGCAAATTTGGCGATTCAAATCGGTTGTCAACCGCTAATAGCGGCTGATTTCAGGTCATGAAATTGTCATACATCCGGCGCTGACTCGCTGAAAAATAACGCCTGTAGCGAAGGGGAGAGGGAATTCAGGGGCGGCGCGGGGCCACCCCGTCGGGACGCTTAAAAGTCCCAGTCTTCGTCTTCGGTATCCACCGCTTTGCCCATCACGTAGGATGAGCCGGAACCGGAGAAGAAGTCGTGGTTTTCGTCGGCGTTGGGTGACAGCGCTGACAGGATTGCCGGATTCACGTCGGTCATCTCCGACGGGAACAGCGCTTCGTAGCCGAGGTTCATCAGCGCCTTGTTGGCGTTGTAGTGCAGGAACTTTTTCACGTCCTCCTGCCAGCCCACGCCCTCATACAGAGCGTCGGTATACTCCAGCTCATTCTCATACAGCGCCAGCAGCAGCTCCACGGCAAACTGCTGCAGCTCTTCCTGGCGCTCCGCGCTCTCGCGCTCCAGCGCCTTCTGATATTTGTAGCCAATATAGTAGCCGTGCACCGCTTCATCCTTAATGATCAGGCGGATCAGATCGGCGGTGTTAGTCAGCTTACCGCGGCTTGACCAGTACATCGGCAGGTAGAAACCGGAGTAGAACAGGAAGGATTCAAGGAACACGCTGGCTATCTTCTTCTTCAGCGGGTCGTTTTCATAGTAGTGCTGCAGGATAATCTCTGCCTTGCGCTGCAGCGGGCCGTTCTCTTCGCTCCACGCGTAGGCGGCGTCCACGTCGCTGGTGTGGCACAGGGTTGAGAATATCGAGCTGTAGGAGCGGGCATGCACCGCCTCCATAAAGCTGACGTTAGACAGTACCGCCTCTTCATGCGGGGTGAGCGCGTCGGCCATCAGCGCCGGCGCGCCGAGGGTATTCTGGATGGTGTCCAGCAGGGTCAGGCCGGTAAAAACGCGGATAGTCAGCTGCTGCTCTTGCGCGTTGAGGGAATTCCACGCCGGGATATCGTTAGAAAGCGGGACTTTCTCCGGCAGCCAGAAGTTGCTGGTCAGGCGGTTCCACACTTCCAGATCCTTCTCGTCTTCGATTTTGTTCCAGTTGATCGCGTGAATTCTTTTCATGTCTTCTCTGTGTCGGTAGTGGGCCAGCAAGGCTGGCCGCAAAAAAGGGGGCGGAGTCGATCGGGCATACCGCGCGGTGCCCGGTCAGCAACAAAGCCACCCGCTAACGGATGGCCTTCCGGTTCAGATCTCGTCGCCGGGGCCGGTGGCGGCCCGCAGGCTTACAGCGAGCAGGAGACGCAGCCTTCCACTTCGGTGCCCTGCAGCGCCATCTGGCGCAGGCGGATGTAGTAGAGGGTTTTGATGCCCTTCTTCCAGGCATAGATCTGCGCCTTGTTGATATCGCGGGTGGTTGCGGTATCGCGGAAGAACAGCGTCAGCGACAGGCCCTGATCGACGTGGCGCGTGGCCTCGGCGTAGGTATCGATAATCGCTTCCGGCCCGATATCATAGGCATCACGGTAGTAGTCCTGATTATCGTTGTTCATAAACGGCGCAGGGTAGTAGACGCGGCCGGTTTTACCCTCTTTACGGATCTCAATGCGCGAGACGATCGGGTGAATACTCGACGTCGCGTGGTTGATATAGGAGATCGAACCGGTCGGCGGGATCGCCTGCAGGTTCTGGTTATACAGGCCGTACTGCATGACCGCCGCCTTGAGCTCCTGCCACTGTTGCTGCGTAGGAATAGCGATGCCGGCTCTGTCAAACAGCGCGGCGACCTCGGCGGTACGCGGCTGCCAGCTCTGCTCCACGTACTGATTAAAGTATTCACCGCTGGCGTAGCGTGAATCGGCAAAGCCGCTGAAGCTGCTGCCGCGTTCGCGTGCCAGCAGGTTAGAGGTGCGCAGCGCGTGGTAAGTAATGGTGTAGAAATAGATATTGGTGAAATCCAGACCCGCTGCTGAACCGTACTGAATACGCTCACGCGCCAGGTAGCCGTGCAGGTTCATCTGGCCGAGGCCGATGGCGTGCGACTGGGCGTTACCCAGCTCTATGGACGGCACTGAATTGATGTGGCTCTGGTCAGACACCGCCGTCAGGCCGCGTACCGCGATCTCCACCGTGCGGGCAAAGTCCGGCGAATCCATGGTGTGGGCGATATTCAGCGAGCCGAGGTTGCAGGAAATATCCTTGCCGATACGACGATAGCTCAGGTCGTCGTTATACTCGGTGGGCGTATTCACCTGCAGAATTTCCGAGCACAGGTTGCTCATATTAATCCGCCCGTAAATCGGGTTGGCGCGGTTAACCGTATCTTCAAACATAATGTACGGGTAGCCGGACTCAAACTGGATCTCGGCCAGGGTCTGGAAGAACTCACGTGGATTAATAAAGGTGCGACGGATGCGCTCGTCCGCCAGCATCTCCTCGTACTTCTCGCTGATGCTGATATCGGCAAACGGCAGGCCGTAGATCCGCTCAACGTCATACGGCGAGAACAGCGCCATCGGCTGATTGTCCTTCGCCAGCTGGAAGGTAACATCCGGGATCACCACGCCCAGCGACAGCGTCTTGATGCGGATCTTCTCATCGGCGTTTTCGCGCTTGGTGTCGAGGAAGCGCAGAATATCCGGGTGGTGCGCGTTGAGATAGACCGCACCGGCCCCCTGACGTGCGCCCAGCTGGTTGGCGTAAGAGAAGGCATCTTCCAGCATCTTCATCACCGGGATCACCCCGGAAGACTGGTTCTCAATGCGTTTAATCGGCGCGCCGGATTCACGCAGGTTAGAGAGCAGGAAAGCCACGCCGCCGCCGCGCTTGGAGAGCTGCAGCGCCGAGTTCACCGCGCGGCCGATCGACTCCATATTGTCTTCAATACGCAGCAGGAAGCAGGAGACCAGCTCGCCGCGCTGCTGTTTGCCGCAGTTAAGGAAGGTCGGGGTGGCCGGCTGGAAGCGCCCGGCCAGGATCTCTTCGGTCAGCGACAGCGCCAGCGCCTGGTCACCTTTAGCCAGCGTCAGTGCCACCATGCAGACACGCTCGGTAAAGCCTTCCAGGTAACGTTTGCCGTCAAAGGTTTTCAGCGTGTAGCTGGTGTAAAACTTCCAGGCACCGAGGAAGGTGTGGAAGCGAAAACGCCGCGCATAGGCCTGGTCGAACAGCGAGCAGACGAACTCAAACGGGTAGGCGTTCAGCACGTCGGCTTCGTAATAACCTTCAGCAACCAGATAGCGCAGGCGTTCGGCCACCGAGGCAAACTGCACGCTGTTGGGGATCACGTGCTGGATAAAGTACTGGCGCGTTGCCTCGCGGTCTTTCTCAAACTGAATGTTGCCCTCGGCATCATACAGGTTGAGCATGGCGTTAAGCGCATGATAATCCGCGGATACCGCGGCGGCCTCTATGAGTGTGCTGTCTGTCGCTGCCAAAATTCGGTTACTCCCTTGTAGACGTTAGCGATGTCGTCTGAGGTGCCCATCAGCTCGAAGCGATAGAGGTAAGGCACCTGACATTTTCGCGCAATAATGTCGCCGGCGAGGCAGAAGGCCTCGCCGAAGTTGCGATTGCCCGCGGCGATCACGCCGCGTATCAGCTGACGATTATTGGTATTGTTTAAAAACTGAATCACCTGTTTCGGCACCGCGCCTTTGCTGGTGCCGCCGCCGTAGCTGGGCACCACCAGAATGTAGGGCTGGTCTACCTGCAACGAACTGCCGCACTCCAGAGGAATGCGGCAGGCGGGCAGATCTAAACGGGTGATAAATCGGTGAGTGTTCTCTGACTGGCTGGAAAAGTACACCAGCGTGGTCATCGCTTTACACCCGCGCGGCGGCCAGGTGGCTCAGCGCAGAAATTTTGTCCGGGCGGAAGCCGCTCCAGTGGTCCTGTTCGGCCATCACCACCGGGACCTGGCGGTAGCCGAGTGATTTGAGGGTTTCTACGTGCGCCGGTTCACTGTCCAGATTGATCAACTGATAGTCGATACCTTTCTTGTCCATGGCATTTTTCGTGGCGTTGCACTGGACACAGTTATCTTTAGTGTAAATAATAATGCGCATGATTCGTATTTCTCTATGGGGCGGGTTGTTGTAGTCAATGACACGATTTTACTGCTGTAATCGTGTCGCCACTGACACACCATCCTGGGTGGTCTCAATGATGTAAATACTAGATATAGTGCCCAGGAAAATCAACCGTACCAGATGTAGTAAATTTGCATTTGCTTTATTGATTTTTGGGGAGGCCTTGCGGCGTAAGGCCTGGCGGGGAGATACCCGCCATAAAAAAAATCCCGCCTCTTGCGAAACGGGATCCTGCTCAAAAAAAAGACAGATTTCGTGGGGCGCTACGGCACCACTAACGGCGGGATGAGCTGGTGGCAGTAACTATCAGCGCACCGAGGAACACGCCCAGCGCGGCACCGATACCCACCCCATGCCAGGGTTTTTCCTGAACGTAGCTGTTAACCTGTTCGCCGGCGTCACGCGCCGCCCGGGTCACGGCGTTCGGACCCTGCAGCTTCGCGCGGGTCTCTTTCAGTAAGGATTCTGCGCGCGAACGGGCATCATCCACCCCCTCTTTAGCCTGGCTGCCGTAAGATTTCAGCAGTTCATCCAGCGTATCGGCCAGCGCCGTCACGTCGTGATTCAGGTCGGTCGTCTCACTTTTAGTTGTACGGTTGAACATTTTTTGCTCCATCAGGCTGAAAAAGGTCTATTAACTATAGAACAGCCCGCGACGATCGGGTGTGGCTGCGCGTGTTTGTGGATTATTCCGAAAGCCCTCGCCCGGCAGCCTGAGGTAAGGTGGCGGGCTGACAGACTTAGAGGAAACAGTATGTACTTACGGCCTGATGAGGTAGCCCGTGTTCTGGAGAAGGCCGGGTTTGAGATGGATGCGGTCACCGCAAAAACCTATGGCTATCGCCGCGGTGATGATTATGTCTACGTCAATCGTGAAGCGAGGCTGGGGCGCACCGCGCTGATCATCCACCCGACGCTCAAAGAGAAGAGCCTGACCATTGCGGTGCCCGCGTCAGAGATGAAAACCTGCGATCACTACGTGCAGTTCCCGATCTATCTGGTCGGCGACACCCCCGATCATTACGGCATTCCCCACGGTTTCAGCTCCCGTGCCGCGCTGGAACGCTATCTGGAGCGGATGTTCGGTTAACTGTCGCTTTTGTCGCCCGGTGCCCGGCGTAATGCGATCCGCAGGGCGGCTCGTCCTGCAGAGGCCTGACGCGGTCAATGCGCGGATCAAGCGGCAGATCGCTGCTGTATTAGCGGCTTAAGATGCGTGGGTAAACAATGAAAACTTCCGCCCCCGCGCTTACACTGTCTGCACAGAAAATCACGGCAGGATAAGCGATGAAGCGTCTTGGATTAGCGCTGGCAGCAGCGTGGATGTTAAGTGGCTGTGCCACGATTGTCGGCAGCGAAACGCAGGACGTGACCCTGCAAACACAGCCGCCCGGGGTGAAATTTGTGGTGCAGGATGAAACGGGCCGTGCGGTAGCGGAGGGTTTCACGCCAAAAACCGTCACCCTCGCCAAATCCACCGGTAACTACTTCGGCAAGAAAAAGTACCTGGTGATGCTGGAGCGTCCTGGCTACGTGCCGCAAACCCTGCCGTTAAAAGAGAGTGCTAACCTGTGGTATCTGTTGGGCAACGTGCCGCTGCTCGGCTTCCCCGGCTGGCTGCTGGTGGATCCGTTCTACGGCGGCATGTATAAGATCGAACCGGAACGCCTGGATACTATTATGAACCCGGTGGGGGCACGCGGCGGTTAATCCGGACGCGCGGATGAACGCGGATGAACGTTGCCCGCCAGAGTAGCTAAGGGCAACGTCCTGAAGCTTCAGCCACCGCCCGGACGGGCCAGACCAGCGCGGCGCCTGTTGCCCGCCGGTAAGGCGAAACCGGGCTGTGGAGTCACTGCGCGGTAGGCTGGACCATCGCCGCGGGTGGTTTGTTATGCGCCAGATACTGATGCTGGAACAGGCACATACGTATGCAGTTGCGATACTCACCGTTAATAAAGAATTCGTGGATCAGTCGCCCTTCGGTTTCAAAGCCCAGCTTGCGGTAGATGTGCACCGCTTTTTCATTCTCTTCGTCCACGATCAGGTAGAGCTTATACAGGTTGAGGACGGAAAACCCGTAGTCCATCGCCAGTATTGCCGCGCGGCTGGCCAGCCCTTTGCCCTGGTGGCTGGGGGCGATGATAATCTGAAACTCCGCCCGGCGGTGAACGTGGTCGATCTCCACCAGCTCGACCAGCCCGGCGTTTACCCCTTCATACACCACCACAAACCGCCGTTCGCTCTGATCGTGAATATGTTTGTCGTACAGGTCGGAGAGTTCGACAAAGGCCTCATACGGCTCTTCGAACCAGTAACGCATCACGCTGGCGTTGTTGTCCAGCTGGTGAACAAAGCGCAGATCTTCGCGTTCCAGCGGCCGTAGTTTAACGGGATTATCGGTGAGCCTGGCAGACATGGAACCTCCATTAACAGATGCAATATTGCTCCGACAGTATAAAGGTTCAGGGCAGACAAAAAAAACGCGCCCATGGGCGCGTTCAACGGAGGTTTAACCGGGCGGGGATCAGAAGTTGTAACCCACAACCACGTAGTAACCAAAGCCGTTCGATTTCACGGTGAAAGGACCTTTACCAAAGTCCAGTTCGTTGCCGTCGTTCCACTGGCCGCCGTTATGGAAGTAACGCGCCACGAACGAGTAGTGCCAGTGATCGTAGCCCAGTGACAGAATGTGGCTGGAGGCGATGGAGTTGCTGGTACGCAGCGGTGCCGCATCGTCGCCCAGATCGGAGCCCCAGTCGAAGTTAGTGAAACCAATGTAGCTGAGGTTACCGCCCCACAGGGAGGTCAGCGGCACAAAATATTTCACCTTGAAGCGGTAGCCGTCCCAGCTGTTTTCGTTAGCGGCACCGTAGTTGGCCCACTGACGCTTGGCGTAAACGTTCAGCGACAGGCCGACATCAGAATGGGTGTCGATATCGGTGCCCAGACCCATATACCAGGTGTTCTGACGGTTAGCGCGGTTATCGCCCATATCATAGATATAGTTGTTGGCGAAGTACCACTCTTTAAACGGACCGAAGCTCAGATCGGTGCCGGTCAGCTTGTCGATCGAGAAGCGCGGTTCAATCTCCATAAAGAACGGTGAACCATCGTCCCATGCGCCTTTATCGTTGCCGTTACCCACGCCGAAGAACTTCGGCACGTCAACGTAACCGTAGAAATCAAACCAGTCCTTGTGCGCGAAGGCTTCATATTCCAGGTAAACATCATTATTCAGCTGCGGCCCGAAGCGGGTGTGGTAGCTGCCCACCACGTTCACGCTCTGATGCCACCAGTCGGAAACGTACTCTGCTTTGCCGGCATCGGCGACGGAGACATTGGTGTAAGAGAGCGCAGCCAGTGCGCCAGCCATCATAATTTTATATTTCATTATTATTACCACATGCTCAGGGACCCGGCTCAGCGGCCAGCGCGCAGGTCAGATTAGGTTATATCGCGTCATTAAACGGCGGCGTTAAGCAAAGCCGTTAAGGCAACGGGTTATGCCGCGGCAGTGTGCCGTGATTCGTGCCTTAGGAAATAGAGATTGCTCACAGTTGTCAATTTGTGTTTCATTTCAATTCAGTTAAAGTGTGACCATGATCACAAATAAAGCTTGCTGGCAGGGAACTTTTTCGAAAAACAGATTTCAGGCCATATGTTGCCCAGGTAAACGGTTGCCTGGAGGAATAACAGCGGCTGGTGGGCAAGAGCGCAGCCAGGGGGAAGCTGCTGCGGCCGGGTAGGTGACGAAGAAGTATAACGTATTCTTATGGTTGCCGGTGTCACAACGCTCAGCGACAGGCTTCTCCAGACTGTGCCAGCTGCCACCTGTCGGCCTGCTCAGCAGCCTGCGCCAGCGCGGGAAAGTCGCGGTAGCGGTAAGCGATCTTTGGCGCGGGCAGGCGCGCGCAGCCAGCCGGGTCGCCAGATTGTAGCGTTCAGTCGCGCTGGCTGGCGGCACGAAGGCGAGCAGCTCGATAATGCGTTCGCCGAGCTCATCATGAAGCGCGATACGCCGCGGATGACCTTCCGCCTGCCAGATCTGGCTAAACAACCACAGCGTGTTGTCTGCCGTCTCGCGCAGATGCGCCAGATCGATAAAGCCACCGCGCCGGGTATAGATCTGCGCGTTGTGCTCACCGTTAATCCCGACAAGGCTTAACAGCGCGTAAAGCGGCTGATTATTGTAGTGATGCACGCCGGTGTTATCGGCGTCGACCACGTTATCCAGCTGGTAAAACGGCACCGGGATGCTCAGCAGCTGCGTGCGCAGGTTATAACCAAACGCACAGCACGGGCGCAGGACATACGGGGGCGACAGCGGCGGAACGGCGGGCCAGGCCTGTTGTGCGCTGACGACGGACTGTTGCAGCGGTGGCAGGTGCAGGGACTGAGAAGGCGGGGCCTGGCAGGCCGACAACAGCAGCACCAGCAGAGAGAGCAGATAACGCATCAGAACGCCCTCCAGGTAGAAGCGCCAGCGATCGTTCTGCAGGAAAGTGCTGTTCTCATAGCCGAGCCCAGACGCGCCGGTGGAGCTGGCGAAACCGCTTAACGACAGGGTGGAGAGCGGGGTATGCTGCTCATCAACGTTATGTCGGTCAAAAAGCACGGCCTGTGCCAGAGGAGGCAGCAGCAGCAGGCCGCATAAAAGAAGTCCTGGCATAGTCAGAAACGAAATTCGCCACCCACCATCAGACTGTTACGCTTTGCAAAACCGAATTCGGTGGTGATATTGAAGTTACGGGTCAGCTCATACTGTGCACCAACCAGCATATTCCACGGGGATTTCAGGTGCTGTTTGACGTGGAAGCGGCCGTTATTATCGGCATTTGCTAAATGCACCAGCTGGACCAGGCTGGCAGGCATTTGCAGATCGCTAATATTGCCGTGGAAATCCTGGGTGACATCCTGGTACATGGTGCCTACCCATATGCTGGCATGTGAAGGGGGTAAAGCGTATTTTTCAAATCCGGGTACGGTAAAACGGTAGCCCACTCTCGGCGTAAAGGTAAAGGCGTTGATTTTTCCGTCAAGAATATCGAAGGTAGTGCGGGTGTAATTAAAGTCTGCTGTACCAAACCAGTTATGATAGCCATAAGCGATTGTCGTGCCGCCACCATATGTGGTGCCTTTGAATTTGAGTTTAAAATCGAGATTGTTAAATTTAACCAGATCGAATGCATCAACATTTATTTTCGATACAGAGGATCCTTTGGTATGACCGACAACCCCATAGATATTCATGAATGGAAACAGCCAGGTATCCAGTCTTGCCATTTGGCTTTTACTTTTCTGTCGGGTTTTAACTGCATCAATCCTGATGTATTGAGGGTCAAGCGCCTCACCCTCAATACTTAGCCCGGTAAAGCCAATGCTGTTGACATTAATATTCTGATGCATATCCATATAATTGTAGCCAATCCCGTAAGGATCGGGTAATTCATACCCCCGCTCGCGGATCTGCTTACCGAAGAAGGGCAGCGGGCCGGTGGTTTCCCCGAACAGGTCCGGGGCTTTCTCTACCGGTTTACCGGGCGGTAACTGAGCAGTAACGGAGGACGTTGGATGATAATCAACGTTTTCAGGAATACTTCTGGCATTAGGAATGTCTGCCATGACTCCAGTCGAAACGGTACTTAAGAATAATGATAACAATAGCCTGTTATTATTTAATGTGCTTTTGGTTTTTTTCATTGCCACTACCCGTGATTATATGTTGAATTTAAATCCAAGCGAAGGATAGCGGGTGTTTTTAAGTGTTGTGCATCACAAAATGCGAAGTATCAATGAAGTTGCTTAAATTGCGATAAAAAGGCTTTTTTTGCTTTAGGGTGGTTAAAATATGAATTGATTAATAAAGATTTTCTTAAGAAGGTTTTTTTGTTGCTAAATTAAGGATGCCGCTATCTGAATGCCGGTATGTTGCGCATGGCGGGTTCTGCTGAATGGGGGATCATGAATCATGTCCGTCGCCAGTAAGGGTGGGGGAACTGTAAAAAAGCACGCTCATGGCGACGTCAGGCTATTGAGGTATCAGGGATAATGCGTCGTTGCCGGCACCCGGCGTCACGCTGATAATGTGACCACCCTGGCCGTACAGGCTGAATTTCACATCCTTTTCGAAACCGACTTTTCTCAGATCGACCATCCGCAGATTGTAATTATCATGCGTGCGGTAATAATAGCGCAGCCGCTTAAGGTCGATCAGGCTAACCCAGCTGGTCTCCTCTCTGAGTACCTCGTCACCGTAGGTATCAGAAGGCACACCACGAGGGTAATCAACGTTGTTCAACAGATTAATCGACTGATTAATGGCCGCAATGCTGTTCTCAGCCGGTGGCAATAATCCCTTGAGCACCGATATTTTGAGAAACCTTTCCATCGAACCATAACCGCCCGGCAACGAGTCCAGCGTACCGGGCGCTCCACCGCCTCTCTTCTGTTCGGGATGCACCTCAAGCCAGTCTGACAGTTTCTGCCATTGCGTCTCAAGACGGGGTTCATTCGTTAACAGTCGGTTGGCGCTGTTGTCGAGCACGTTCATTTTTCCGTTGTTAAACTCGACAACGTAATTCGCGCCTGAACTATCGGTTATCGCGTAGTGCGTCGGCGAGACATCGCCATAATCCGCATATTCCGCACTGTAGACGTTCATTTTGCCCAGCTGTGCAATAACGTCTTTGGCGCTGGAGAACTGCCCCAGCGCCCACCCTGCTACCGCCGTATTACTCAGGCTGTTTTGCTGATGTAAATTCGCAGGGTAGCGGCTGTCTTCGAACCACAACAGCGCTACGCTCAGCCCCTTCTCATTGATACCCTCCGTTAATATCCCGTAAGCCGTTTGAATGCCGGCGAAAGCCAGTTTTGATCGCCCGGCAGAAGCGGGCAGAGGCGTCCCTTTTTTGACAATGACAAAATCAGCAGGGAGCGATTGCCCCGTTTTGCTGTCCAGAGCGAACTCCATTGAACGGGCATTAATCAGGGTCTTATCCTGCGCAGTAATCTGAAAATGGATACAGGCACAGGCGCTGGTTGTTACGCTGAGGGTAAAGGCGACAACGGCTAATCTCTTCATTATTCATCCTGTTTACTTTCTGAAGAAATTGAGTGTACTGATTAACGTTTTGATTGTTTTGTTAAAAGCGGCTTCTTTGGTTTGCACCACCGTTTACCCGCCGGAAGGTAAGAGGAAATAAGCCATGAATCTGTCGCGAAACACCCTATATTTTTTATGTTCAGAGGCCAGCTTTATAATAATTTACCCGCTGTTCCCCCTCTAATAACCTGAAGTCCGACGAACGGGTTCCCTGACCGATATTTTCGAAGGACAACCGTATGACCAGGCAAAAAACAGTCGTTGATACCCTTGTGGTGGGGGGAGGCCAGGCCGGTATCGCCATGAGCGAGCACCTGACCCGGCACGATATTTCCCACCTCGTACTGGAAAAGAACCGAATTGCAGAAGCCTGGCGTTCCGGGCGCTGGGACTCTCTGGTCGCCAACGGCCCTGCCTGGCACGATCGCTTCCCCGGTCTGACGTTTTCCGGACAGGCACCGGGCGACTTTGTGCCCAAAGATCAGATTGCCGATTATCTGCAAGCCTACGCACGCAAATTCAAGGTACCGCTGCGTACCGGGGTGGAAGTGAAAAGCGTTGTGCGCAATACCGGCCGGGCGGGTTTCACTGTGAAAACGTCTGACGGGATGATTGAAGCACTGCGCATCGTTGCCGCCACCGGTCCCTTCCAGGTGCCGGTGATCCCGCGCATTGCGCCGGTGCACGCTGAGCTTTATCAAATCCACTCGGCACACTATTTCAATCCGCAGCAGCTGCCGGAAGGGGCCGTGCTGGTGGTCGGTGCCGGTTCATCGGGTGTGCAAATCGCCGATGAGCTGCAGCGCGCAGGAAAAACCGTTTATCTCTCCGTCGGGCCGCACGACCGCCCGCCGCGCGCCTACCGCAACCGCGATTTTTGCTGGTGGCTGGGGGTGCTCGGCCTGTGGGATGCCACAACCAGTGAACCGGGTAAAGAGCACGTCACCATTGCGGTGAGCGGCGCCCGCGGCGGGCACACCGTCGATTTTCGCGTGCTGGCGAAGCAGGGCGTGACGCTGGTGGGTATGACTCACGCGTTTGAACAGGGCGTGGTGACCTTCCGGCCCGACCTGGCAGAGAATATTCGTCGGGGGGATGAAAACTATCTTTCACTGCTGGATGCCGCCGATGCCTTTATCGCCCGCAACGGGCTCGATCTGCCGGAAGAATCTGCCGCGCGGGAGTTTCTGCCGCTGCCCGCGTGCGTCAGCGCACCGCTCTCCTCGCTGAACCTGGCCGAAGCCGGCGTCAGCAGCATTATCTGGGCCACCGGGTATGCCACCGACTACAGCTGGCTGAAAGTAAACGCGTTTGATCAGCAGGGCAGGCCGCTGCATCAGCGCGGGGTCTCCAGCGAGCCGGGCGTCTACTTCCTCGGGCTGCCGTGGCTCTCCCGCCGCGGGTCGTCGTTTATCTGGGGCGTGTGGCATGACGCAGGGCATATTGCCGATCATATTGCCACGCAACGCAGGTACAGCGAGTTTCAGCCCTGATTCTGACGGGCGGCAGGGGCACACAGCGGGCAGCAACAGCTGTCCGAACCAACGGACTAAAGAGGAAAAAGAGATGCCAACGCATACGCGCATTCGCATGTTTAACACCAAAGAAACCTACCCGAATCAGACGCTGGATAACGACCTGTGCCAGGCGGTACGCGCCGGCAACACGGTCTATGTTCGCGGCCAGGTCGGCACCGACTTTGACGGGAAGCTGGTTGGCCTCGGCGATCCGCAGGCGCAGGCCGGGCAGGCCATGAAGAATGTCAGACAGCTGCTGGAGGAGGCGGGAAGCGATCTCTCCCATATCGTCAAGACCACCACCTACATCATCGACCCGCGCTACCGTGAGCCGGTCTATCGTGAGGTGGGCAAATGGCTGAAGGGGGTGTTTCCAGTCTCCACCGGGCTGGTGGTCTCTGCGCTGGCGCAGCCGCAGTGGCTGATGGAAATTGACGTGATTGCGGTGATCCCGGACGACCGGGATGCCGCAACTAAGGGGGCATAATGACTTTTTCCGTTGCGGCCCGCTGCCCGGACAGCGGGCAGCTGGGCATTGCCATCAGTTCATCCAGCATCGCCGTGGGTGCCCGCTGCCCGTGGCTGCTGGCGGGGGTGGGCGCGGTATCCAGCCAGAATATCACCCTGCCGGTGCTCGGCCAGAGGGTGCTGGGCCACCTGGAAGACGGCCTGGCACCGGAGCAGGCGCTGCGCAAGGCGCTGGCAGAAGATGCGTTCAGCCAGTACCGCCAGGTGACGGTGATTGACATTGCCGGGCGAACGGCCCATTTCAGCGGCGATCGCACGCTCGGCACCTTCAGCGTGGCCGAGGGTCAGGACTGTATTGCGGGCGGAAATATGCTGGCCAGCCCGGCAGTAACCGCGGCAATGACCACGGCGTTCACTGAGGTCAAAGGAGCGTTTACCACGCGGCTGATTGCCGCCCTGCGTGCCGGGTTGACTGCCGGTGGCGAGGCCGGGCCGGTACATTCAGCCGCAGTCAACGTGGTGGATAACTACGCCTGGCCGGTGGTCGATCTGCGGGTGGACTGGTGCGACACCGATCCGGTGGCCGCACTGGAGGCGCTTTGGCAGGCTTATGAACCGCAAATGGCGGCCTATATCACCCGCGCGCTGGATCCGCGCCGGGCACCGGGTTACGGCGTTCCGGGCAGTGAGTAACAGTAACGCCGAAACGGCTCTGGCTTAGCGCAGCGATCTGCGCGGTGAGATGCAGACCCGGAACAGCGGATAACGCGATCACACTGATAAACTAACCGCCACTGGATCGCTCTATTCGCTGTAATTTTGCCGGGGTGTCCCGACGGTGAGTCCCGCCAGACTGTACAGCGGGTAAGCCCGGGCTGATGATCGGCTGGGTTATGGTAATGCTGTGAAAGATGATAAACCTCCCCGCTATACCTGCACAACGGGATCTGGCTGGCGACGGGTTACCCTGTCTGTCCCCTTATGTTGATCGCACTTCCTGGATTGTGTGCCTGCTCCAGCCTGTTCGGATAATAAGAATTATCTCTTGACGATAGTTGCTCCAGTTAGCAATATTTAACGGTTTTTAACGCTACAGGCCGATAACCCGCCGTATAGCAGGGAATAACCCTGCGCGCTTACCGCGCCTGTAGCTGCCTCACCCCGCCCGGATCACCGGCTAAAAATTCAGTTTTAATACGCTGATTAAACAGATAAACGGGATGCCGTTTCATTGCAGAACAGGGATTTTGACAATGCAACAATCACAACTGGTCACCGAGTTTAGCGAGTCTTTTAAAGACGTGCTGGCGACGCAGCAGCAGTACCAACGCACCAGCGCCGCTGCTGAAAAGCTTGCAAAAGATTTTAATAAGTTCAGCAGCAGTAAACCGCCAGAAGTTCAGGAACTCGACTTTGCTCAGGTGCAGCAAACGGTCGCCAGCCTCGGTCAGCTCGGCGAGCAGCTGGGCCAGCAGCAAAACCACTACCATCAGCTGACGCAAAAACTGGAGCAGGCCGAGAAAGCCGAACGCCAGAAAAAAACCAAGCTGATTATCTTTGGCGTCATTGTGCTGTGGGGACTCTATCTTGTCTTCTGATTGGGAAAAGTCGATGAACTCAACATCCGGCTCCGTGGCGCTGCGCGCGGAACTTGCTAAAACTCGCCAGTCAATTGATGCACTGGAAGGGAAAATCCGTCAACAGGTGGGCTATCTGCAGAGCGCGGTTCCACTGCTGGCGCCTGCGCTGGAACAGCAATTCGCCGCCGAAGAGGCGCGGGTCAGAGCGCTTTATGACCAGATCCCGCTGCCGCTGTGCGCGCCATGGGGAAGCGAATTCTGGGACCTGTTTAAGGCGGATAACGATCCGACGCCGCTGGAGTATTACCTCTACGGGCAGGTGGCAGTCCGCAAGCCTGACGGTAAACACGCCTTCCGGGTGATTTACCAGCCGCTGCTGCGGGCGGAAGGCGCGGTGATCCTGCTGACCGACAACAACAGCCTTGAGCGTTCGCGCGCGGTGCAGCGTGATATCGTACTGCGCACCGCCGCGCTGCTGCCAGGCAGCTCGACCTTTACCCTGTTTGACCCGAAAGGGCTCGGTGCCACCTTCCCGTTTGAGGCCAGCCTGCCGCGCACGCGCAAGGCCGGTAACACCCTCGGCGAGACGCTGACCACCATCACCCAGGATATCCAGCGCATTAACCAGCGGGTGGTTGGCGGTGCAGGCCGTTTCCTTGACCTGCCAAAAGAGAGCCGCTCCGGTGAATCCTTTGAGATCGTCGCGGTGGTCGACTTCCCGTCGGCCTACGAGCGTGAGCCGCGCGCGCTGGAACTGCTGACCCGTATCGGCGTCTCCGGACCCCGCGCCGGCCGTCATCTGGTGCTGGAGTACAACACTTCCTCGCCGCTGCCGCGTGATTTCGATATGAAAGCGTTTGAGAATGCGGTGGTGATTGACTGTCGTGAAGAGAGCGGGCTGCTGATCCCGGAATTCGCCAGCCACCAGCAGATTGAGAAGTTGCTCGACCAGGCCGGCGCCAGCAACCGCCAGCAGAGCAGTAACAGTTTTAACGCGCTGGCCAGTGCAGACGAGATGATGACGGCCAGCTCGGCCGAACGTATTGAAACGCCGGTCGGCGAGCGGCTGAATATTCTGTTTGGTAAGCATCACGCATCCGGTGAAGTGGCGCACGGCGTGATCGCCGGCCAGGTCGGCTCCGGTAAATCGCATCTGCTGCACGTGATTATCTCCGGCCTGACCAGCCGTTACTCGCCGGATGAGCTGAAGCTCTACCTGCTGGACGCCAAGCACGGCGTGGAGTTTAAACTCTACAACCAACTGCCGCACGCGGAAGTGGTGTCGCTACGCACCCGTCCGGCGATCGCGCGCAAAATCCTCGCCGACTTCCACGCCGAGATGAAGCGCCGCTATGAGCTGTTCAAGGATGAGAACGTCAACAACCTCGCCGCGTACCGCAGCAAAACCGGCAAGGTGCTGCCGCGTATGCTGATGATTATCGACGAATATCAGCTGGTGTTTGAGGGCGACCCGCAGGCGGGCATGGACGAACTTGGCCCGATCCTGCGCATGGGGCGCGCGGCGGGTACCCACCTGCTGCTCTGCGCCCAGCGCTTTGACGTGGAGGGGATGCGCAGCAGTAACTTTAACGAAATCCACCTGCGCGCCTCGCTGTCGCTGGCACAGGACTATATTCAGACCATCTCCGCCTTTGGCGCCGAGGGTAAACGCCTGATCCGCGACCTGGCCGCCTCCGGTGAGCTGGTCATTAACGCCCAGTCCGGTCGCGATGGCGATAACCACCGTGGTGCGGTCGCTCGCCTGGCACGTCGTGATGACTATCAGGGTGCAGATGAGACCCAGCCGACGCTGGAAGCGGTGATCGATAGCATTGTTGCCCACGCCGGCCCGCAGGCGTCACGGCCAATTATGCTGGATGGCACCATGGCCAGCACGCTGGCCGATAACGCCTTTGTGATGAAGCATCAGAGCGCGCCGCCGTCCATCGACGAGTTGCAGCGTATTGCCGCCACGCCGCTGCGCGACGGCGGTTTTGAGGAGCGGATGTGGACGCCTTCCGGCAGGCCGATCGGCCTGTGGCTGGGGCGCAACTTCGACGTGCGTTCCCACGCGCTCTGCACTCTGCGCCGCGGCCGCGGCCAGAACCTGCTGATGGTCGGTGCGCGCACCGAGCTGCGTGCGGCGATGCTGGCCAATATGATTATCGGCCTGCCTGCCACCGTAAACCCGCAGGAGATTGACCTGACGGTGATTGACGCGCTGGATCCGTATCTGCCGGGCGGCGGCATCGTGCGCACGGCTGCTGAGTATCTGCAGGGGCTGGGTGCAAACGTCACTATCGCCGATGCCGACGGTGCCGAAGCGGCATTGACCGGTTTTGCCGACGCCGCGCACACCCGCCAGGGGCTGCTGGTGGTCTGCGAGCCGGACCGCATCAACGCGCTGGTTGACGGTTACGACCCGTATGGTGCACCGGAAAGCGGCCTGTGGGCCACCTGGCGCGACCTGGTCCGCCGTGGCAGCGACCGCTCACGCCACGTGATCGTCTCCGCTGAGTCGGTACCGGCGCTGCAGAGCTTTATGAATCCGTCCCGCGACGGCCGCGACTTTATCCATCGCGTGGTGCAGCAGCTCAGCGCCGACGACTCAATGACGCTGTTCGCCTCGCTGGCGGCCACGCAGATCGAAGAGATGACCGAGCATCCGCTGGCGGCGATGTACGTTGACCTGGTCAAGGGCGAGCGCGCCCGTAACCTGTTCAGCAGCTACGCCTTCGACCACGATATCGGTCGCGAGCAGACCCGCGAGCTGCTGCAGCAGATGCTGGACAAATCCTTTGCCGGGGTGCCCGTTGTTGCTGAATGAGAGCTATCCACTGATGAGAAACCTCCAGCGCGAGCTGGAGGCGTTCCACCAGGCGCTGGCCGGCCAGCAGAAAAGCCTGCAGGAGGGCTATGCGCTGCTGGGTGAGCTGTGGCGCGATGAACAGCATCACGCCACCGCCGTGTTACTTGAGGAGTGCATCGCCGAGAACGATGCGTACCTGAAAACTGACGCGCCGGCGCTGGACGATCACTTAGCCGTGAAGCTGCGGCAGATCGCCAGCTATCTGCGGGGGAACGTCTGATGAGCGCGCAGCAGACCGAACGGCTGCGCGACTATCGTGACGACATCGCCCGCCGCCTGCAGGAGGTGGAGCACCGCCGCGAGAACCTGATCGCCGCGTGGCACCGCCTGCGCCAGGCGTATCAGGGCGAGGGTGCAGAGGCGTTCAACCAGCAGTTTCAGCGCGCTACCCGGCGCTTTGAGCAGCAGGCGCAGCGCCTGCATCTTATTCTGCCGCGGCTGGACGCCATGCTCGAACAGCTGACCGCACAATCCCAATCAGAAGGTTAACGGAATGACACAGACCCCGCGTGAAGCCCAGTTTCTGATCGACCAGATCGAACAGGAGCTGCTGGACTGGAGCCGCAACTTCAACGTGGTGCAGCAGGAGAACAAGGGCCACTTCCGCCGCGCTGATAACGTGGTGGCCGATTTCAAAGAGGGGGTATCGCTGGTCAGCAGTCAGATCGACGATGCCACGCAGCACCTGCACGAGGTGCAGGAGAAAAGCCATGCGGTGCGGGAGCTGGCCAACAGCACCGACGAACGCGCGGCACAGACCCATCGCCACGCGGCCAGCGTGTTTCAGCGCTGCCAGCGTGCCAGCGCGGAGTGGCGGGCGGCGCTGGAACGGGCCGTCCAGCTGGTGAGCCAGTGCCGGGCGGCGAAAATCCATGCCGAAAGCCAGGTGGCCAGCGCACAGCATCAGTACAGCAGCGCCGAAGATGAGCTGAACTTCGCCCGCAGTTCGTATAACCGCTGCACCAGCTCGTATACCACCAACTCGAAGGGCGAACGCATCCAGCCGAACTGCAGCTCGGAAGCCTCGCGGATGAACAGCGCAATGCGCAACGTCGACAGCGCACTGCAGCGGCTGAACCACTGTAAGGCGCTGCTGCAGGATGCCATCGCGCGGCTGAACGATGCCCTCAACAGGCACCGTGGCTGCGAAGAGGGCGTCAGTAAAACCGAACAGGCGCTGCATCACGCCGATCAGGCGCGGGATCGCGCCAGCCAGGCCAGCCACAGCGCGCGGGAAGCGCTGCAGTGGGCTGATGAAGCCTGGCAGCAGGCGCAGCACGGCAGCCGGCTGGCGGAACAGATGAGCGCCCAGCACCAGACCGCCAGCCAGCACACCACGCAGGCAGAAGATGAGGTGGCCGATGCGCTGCAGGGGCACTACGCCTTTGAGGGTTCGCTTGAGGAGTACCAGAGCCGCCAGTGGCGCGCGCGCGAAGAGCTGAGCGATGCCTTTGAAGCGCTGCGACAGATCAACAGTAAAGAGGGCCTGTAATGGACGCATCCCTGCAGATCCAGTCGATCTACAACCTGGTGGAGGAGCACACGATGCTGTTCTCGCACCAGGTGAACCAGTACCACGATGAATCCCGCGAGCTGCTGCGCCGCTGGAGCGACAGCCGCTCGCTGGATTTTCAGAAAGCGCATCAGCCGGGGCTGAATGAGATCTCCTACGAGGCGGTGGAGATCCTCAAACGTGCACGTCTTAACCTGCACGCCGCACAGCAGGCGATCGGTCTGGGTGAGGATCATCTGCGCCAGGCGCGATCGACGATGAGCTCGCTGGAGGAGGTGACCGGGGAATCGCTGATGCTGCAGCAGCGCGCCAGCGACTACGCCGACCGCGCCGCGATGGCGATGCACAACGCGGAGTACAGCGCCGCTGACGCCGAACAGCTGATCGCCTCGCTGGGTACGCCGCCGGTTTAAGCCGGCGTCATTTCTCTGGCCTGTTTTAACCCACTAACGGACTGCCCCATGACGCTCTCTCCGCTCGACGAGCAACTGACCCAACCCGCCGCCCGCCGCAGCTGGACGGCTTTCTCGCTGAACCTGGTGCTGCTGCTGGTCACCCTGCTGTGGCTGGCTTTTGCGCTCAGCGCGCTGTACGCCGCCCGTGAGATCGGCTTCTTCCGCGCCACCGCGCTGATCTTCTGGCTGATGGCCGCCAGCGGCACGCTGCTGCTGCTGGCCACGCTGGTGGCCGAGCCGCTGCTGAAGCGGATCAAGGCCAGCGGGCTGGCGATAATCCTGCTGGCACTGACGCTGATTGCCGGCACTACCTGGGCCTCCAAAGCCTGGGTACTGCATTTTATTTCCGACAGCGTGGCGGCGATGCCCGCCGAACAGAAAACGAACGTGTTTGGCGTCAATAAGCTGCTGGTTAACAAAACCACGCCACAGCTGGCCGTTGCCTTCGGCGTTAGCGATCGGCCGGTGCCGGAAGGTGAACTGCTGGCGCTGCGCAGCCTGCAGCTGGCCAGCGGCGTCACCGCGCCGCTGAAGGCGCGGCCGGTAAAGCTGGATCGTGAAACGACACGCCAGGTCATGGGGGTAATCTACAGCGCCGGTCTGACGGTGGCCCTCGGCAGCGTGCTGATCCTGCTTAACGCGCTGAGCCTGATCCTGCTGGCCGGACGGCTGCTTGCCGCGCTGCTGCCGCAGCAGGAGCGCCGCGTGCGGCTGGCATCCCTTGCCATCACGCTGGTGGCGGGCGCAGGGCTGTTCAGCAGCCTGATGGCGCAGCAGAGTGCGCTGACCGCCAGCGCCCACTATCAGGCCTTTGCGGCCGCGCTGGCCCTGCAGCAGGGAGAGGGTGCGGTGCGGCTGGCAACCTTTGCCATTCATGCGCAGGGGCATCTGCTGCCGCTGGCGGAGCGGGCGGCAGAGCAGCTGAATCTGCGCTGAGATAACCGGGCCGGGATCGCAGACGACCGGATAAAAGGAGTAACTATGCTGAAAGTGATTGCCGAAGATTTTATCAGCACCCGGCATATTGCAGCGGTAATGCCGCTCTACCGCGAGCTGGTGGAGAAAACCCGTCAGGAGCCAGGCTGTATCAGCTACGAGCTGTTTACGGACCACCGCGATCCGGGGCATTTTATCTTTATTGAGAGCTGGCCGGACAGGGCCGCGCTGGATGCACACTGTCAGAGTGAGCACTTTACCCGGCTGGTGCCGCTGATCGACAGCTACCAGCGCAAGGCCGGGGTATTTACCTTTATGCAGGAGTTTGACGGGGAGAGTGAAAAAGCGGCTGCGGCCGGAGTGTAACGGCCGCAGCCGCATGCGCAGATCCTCCTCCGGCGATGTTGCCGGAGGAGAAGCGCTGGCTTACTTACGCGCGTCCAGCAGCTGCTGGGCGTTATCGGCGGTCACGGTGGTCCAGGGAATGTAATAATGTTTCTGCGTGCCGCCGTCCCACTTCAGATCCTTCGCGTACTGTTGCCAGATATCGGACTGCGGCTGGTAGCTGTCGCCCTTCACGGCGCGCAGCGCCACGTCGATGGAGCCCTGAATCTGGCCTTTGGCATCCTGCAGAATCGACACCATCTCACCGGCCTGCACCGCGTGGATCGCATCAGAAACGCCGTCGACGCCGGCAATGGCGAAGTCCTTCACGTTCAGCCCGGCCCCTTTAATCGCTTCAATGGCGCCCAGCGCCATCTCGTCGTTCTGGCCGATCACGCCGTTGATCTTGCCACGGTGCTTCTGCAGCCAGTTCTCCATCAGCGGCTGCGCCTCGGCGCGTGACCAGTTGGCGGTTTTACGCTCCAGCACCGTCACCTGACCGGCACCACACTCGGCGATCGCCTTATCGTTACCCTTACCGCGCTGGATCTCACCGCTGCCGCCTTTCGGCCCTTCGATAATCACCACGTTAACCTTGTTCTTCCTGCAGTCGAGCTTATCCAGTACCGCTTTAGCTTCCAGATAGCCGCCCAGCTCATCGTTGGAGACCACTTCGGCGGTCATCGCTTCGGTATTCAGGCGGGCATTGGTCACCACCACCGGAATTTTGGCCTCGTTAGCGTTAGTGACGATGTCGATATTGGCTTCAAAATCCATCGGGTTAACGATAATCGCATCGGCGCGGGTCTGGATGGCGGTGGCCGCCTGGTCGTTCTGCACCGAGGCATCATAGCGCCCGTCATAGAAGGTCAGCACCGCTTCACCGCTCTTCACCGCCGGATGCTGTTTGCCGTACTTCTCCATCAGCTGGACAAATTCAGCCTTGTTACCGTACATCAGCACCGCGATTTTTACCGGGGCGGCCTGCGCAGCCGCCATGCTGCCGAGGGTCAGTGCACAGGTCAGCAACGCAATTTTGGTCTTATTCATGGTTCTCTCCAGTAGGGTGTTGTTGTTATAAGTCAGTCGCGCTGCTGCTTACGCGACGGGTCAAGCAATACGGCGACAACGATCAGCGCGCCTTTGATAATCTGCTGGTAGTAGGACTGCACCCCGAGCAGGTCGAGGCCGTTATTCATCACGCCGATAATCAGCACGCCGAAGAAGGTGCCGACCAGCGTTCCGACGCCGCCCGCCATGCTGGTGCCGCCGATCACCACCGCGGCGATGGCGTCCAGCTCGTAGCCGGCTCCGGCGTTGGTCTGCGCCGAGCCGGTGCGTGCGGTGAGGATCAGCCCGGCGATACCGGCCAGCCCGGCGCACAGGGTGTAAACCAGTACCTTGATACGCACCACGTTAATCCCGGAGGTGCGGGCGCTTTTCGGGTTACCGCCCACCGCGTAGACGTAGCGGCCAAACAGGGTTTTATTCAGCAGCAGCCAGGCAAGGCCAAACAGCAGAATAAAGATAATCACCGGTACCGGAATGCCGGCGGTGTAGCCGTTGCCCAGCCAGCGGAAGTCGCTGTTAAGCTGCGACACCGGATTGCCGTCGGTGGTCAGCATCGACAGGCCGCGCGCGGCGGAGAGCATGCCCATGGTGACGATAAACGGCTGCAGGCGATAACGGGCCAGCACCGTGCCGTTAATCAGCCCGCAGACGATGCCAATGCCCAGCGCCACGATCATCGGCATCATCACCGCGTGGGCGGTATCGCCAATCGCCAGCCCGGCGTTGTTGGTGGCAAAGCGCGCGGCGACGATGCCGCTCAGCGCCAGCACCGAGCCGACCGACAGATCGACCCCGGCAGTGATGATCACAAAGGTCATGCCGATGGCGAGGATGCCGTTGATCGACACCTGACGCAGCACGATCAGCATATTCTCGTTGCTGAGGAAGTAGTTGCTGCTCCAGGCCCCCTGCGAGACCTGGTACTCGCCGACGGCGGCGACGATCAGGCACAGAGCAAAAAAGGCGAGGATGATGCCGTACTTGTGCATACGGCGCTTGTTGCGGGTGAAAAAGGACAGCCCGGGCGTTAAGGAATGGGTGGTCGTCATTTTATTATCTCTCTGTTAAACCGCGAGTTTCATCAGTTCTGTCTGGGTGGCTTCCGCTGCCGACAGCTCGCCTGCCAGCTCACCGTCGCGGAACACCAGGATGCGATCGCTCATGCCGATGATCTCCGCCAGCTCGGACGACACCATAATGATCCCCTTATTTTTCAGGGCAAAGTCCGACATAAAGCGGTAGATCTCCTTCTTGGCACCGACGTCAATGCCGCGCGTCGGCTCGTCCAGCAGCAGTACTTCCGGGTCGAGCAGCGCCCAGCGACCCAGCACCACCTTCTGCTGATTGCCGCCGCTGAGGTTACCGACCGGCTGCTCGCCGTCGTGGGTTTTGACGTTAAAGCGCTGGATCATGTCAGCGGTGCGCGCCTGCTCCTGTTTGTGGTCGATAAACCCGGCGCGGCTCACCGCAGAGAGCGAGGCGATATTGATGTTCTCGCTGACCGAGCGGCACAGCACCAGCCCGCTCTCCTTACGATCTTCGGTGACGTAGGCGATGCCGCTGGCGATCGACTGCTTCGGCGAGTGGCGGGCGAGGGTTTTCTCCCCGAGGCGGATGGTGCCGCTGTCGGCGTGTTCGATGCCGAAGATCAGATCGAGAAACTCGCTGCGCCCGGAACCCACCAGGCCGTAGATGCCGAGGATCTCGCCGCGGCGCAGCTGCAGGCTGATATCCTTGATCCGGTGGCGCCAGCGCAGGTTATTGACCTCCATCATCACCTCGCTGCCGGGGCGGTTAAACTTGGCGAACTCGCTGTCATACTCGCCGCCGATGATGTGTTCAATCAGCTGCTCGCGGGTGATATCGGCGATAAAGCCTTCGTGCACCCAGGCACCGTCGCGGAAGATGGTGTAGCTGTCGGCGATCTGGAAGATCTCCGACAGACGATGCGAGACGTAGATAATGCCTTTGCCTTTCGCCGCCAGCCGCCTGAGGGTCTGGAAGATCTTCTGCGCATCCTCCTCGCCGATCGCCGAGGTCGGCTCATCCATAATGATGATGTCGGCGTTGGCGTGGGAGAGCGCCTTGGCAATTTCAACCAGCTGCTGCTCGGCAACGCTTAAATTGCGCATCTTCTCGGTGGCGCTGATATGAAAATCCAGCTCAGCCAGCAGGGCAGTGGTACGCCTGTTCAGGGTGGCGAAATCCACAAAGCCAAAGCGCTGCGGCTCGCGGCCCAGCCAGATATTCTCCGCCACCGTCAGGTCGGGAATGGCGCTCAGCTCCTGCTGAACGATGGCCACCCCGGCGCGCAGCGCGTCTTTCGGATGGTGAAACTCGCGGCGCTCGCCGTTGATAAAGATGTCGCCGCCGTCCGGCTGGATAAAGCCCATCAGAATGCTGAGAAAGGTCGACTTGCCGGCGCCGTTGCCGCCGCACAGCGCGTGGATCGAGCCTCTGCGCAGGCTGAACTCGGCGTTTTTCAGCGCCACCACCGGCCCGAAGGCCTTCCTGACCCCGCTGACCTCCAGCAGGTAAGCGGATTGTTGCGTTTGCGGATCGCGGATCACGGCTGAACCTCCGGGTAAGACTGCTGCAGGCGCTGCAGATAGCGCTGATAAAGGGTGTCGTATTCGGCCTGGCGCGCGGCGTCCGGCTCGGTGCGGGTGGCCGGATCCAGGGCGACAAAGCGCTGACAGAGTCTTGCCAGCAGCGGGCTGAACGGTGGCGTGTGTTCATCCGCCAGCGCTGTCATCCACATCGCCTGAATCGCCCCGCCCAGCGCGGCCGCTTCGCCGACCTGCAGGCAGATAACCGGGCAGCCCATCACGTCGGCGACAATCTGCCGCCACGCCGCGCTGCGCGAGCCGCCGCCGGTCAGGCGGATCTCACTCACCGTTATTCCCTGCTGGCGGAACAGCTCAATGCCGTAGCGCAGGCCGTAGGTGGCGCTCTCCACCACCGCCCGCACCAGGTTGGCGCGGGTAAAGTTGTCGCTGCCGAGGTTGTGCAGGCTGGCGCGGGCGTGCGGCAGCGGCGGTACGCGTTCGCCGTTAAAGAACGGCAGCATCTCCACGCCGCCGGCGCCCGGCGCGGCCTGCTCCAGCAGCCGGTTAAAGCCGGCGATATCTTCCTGCAGCAGGGTCTGCACCGTGCTGGTCGCGGAGGTGACGTTCATGGTGCAGATCAGCGGCAGCCAGCCATTATCGCTGGAACAGAAACCGGCCACCTCCGCAGAGGGCGAGGCCAGCGGTTCCGGCGACCAGGCGAACAGCGTGCCGGAGGTGCCGAGGCTGAGCGTGACCACCCCGGGGGCGATGGTGCCGGAGCCGATGGCGCTCATCATATTGTCGCCGCCGCCGGTGGCAACGCGGGTGGCCGGGGAGAGCCCCAGCGCCGCCGCCGCTTCCGGCCGCAGGGTACCGATGCACTGTCCGGCGCTGAGCAGCGGCGGCAGGGCGTTCCACAGGCGGCCGCTGTCGTCGATCAGCTCCACCGTGCGGCGGTCCCACTGACGGCTGCGCACGTCGAGCAGGCCGGTGCCGGAGGCATCGCCATACTCGGCGACCCGTTCGCCGGTCAGCCAGAAGTTGAGATAGTCGTGTGGCAGCAGCACGCTGTGCAGCTGCGCCCATTTTTCGGGATGATGCTGTCTGAACCAGAGAATTTTCGAGGCGGTATAACCGGTGGCCGGCAGCAGCCCGAGCTGCGCCAGCGCAGCCGGGACGCCGCCCAGTGCGGCGATCAGCTGCTGATTTTCAGCGTCGGTTTCGGTATCGCACCACAGCTTCACGTTGTGCAGCACCTTGCCCTGCTCATCCAGCGGCACGAAACCGTGCTGCTGGCCGGAAACGCCCAGCGCCACGATATCCGCCGCCGCCACGCCGGCCGCGGCCACCGCCTGATGAAAGGCGCTAATCAGCGCCTCAATCCACCAGTCGGCCTGCTGCTCGCGGCGACCGCTGGCGTCGGCAATCAGCTGATGTGCCGCGCTGCCCTCACCGAGCAGGGTGCCTGTATCGCCATCGACGATGACCACCTTGGTGCCCTGGGTGCCGCAGTCGATGCCTGCATAAAGCGCCATCTGCTTACTCCATCTCCAGCATGATTTTGATATCAGAGGCGTTACCGGCTGCGGCGCGATCGAAGGCGGCAACGCTGTCGGCAAACTTGTAGGTCTGACTGATCAGCGGGGTAACCCGCAGCCTGCCGCTGCTCAGCAGGCGCAGGGTGCGCGGGTACATGTTGGCGTAGCGGAAAATGGTTTTGAAGGTGATCTCTTTGGCCTGCGCGGCGACGATATCCATCGGCGCGGCGTCAACCGGCATGCCCACCAGCACCGCCGTGGCTCCCGGTGCGGCGTGTTCGGCCACCCCGGCAATCGCCGGTTTGGCACCGCTGCACTCGAAGACGATATCCACGCCGTTACCGCTGGTCAGCGCCGCTACCTTGCCCGCCAGCTCGCCGGATTTGATGTTTACCGCGTGCAGACCGTCGTAGTTGGCGGCAACCGCCAGCTTTTCATCAAACAGATCGCAGATGATCACGTCAGAGCAGCCGCCTGCCAGCGCCGCCAGCGCGGTGACCACGCCGATCGGACCGGCACCGATCACCAGGGCGATATCGCCCGGCTTAATGCCCGCTTTGGTGGCGGCATGCATGCCGATCGCCAGCGGCTCGACCATCGCCCCCTCGGCAAAGCTGACGTTGTCCGGCAGCTTAAAGGTAAAAGCGGCGGGGTGGATGACGCTTTCGCGCAGGCAGCCGTGTACCGGCGGGGTGGCCCAGAAGCGCACAGCCGGGTCAAGGTTATAGATGCCGGAGCGGGTCTGCGCCGAGTTCATATCCGGAATGCCCGGCTCCATGCATACCCGGTCGCCGGGCTGCAGGTGAGTCACGTTGCTGCCTACCGCCAGCACCACGCCGGAAGCCTCGTGGCCGAGCACCATCGGTGCCCTGACCACAAACGGCCCGATGCGCCCGTGCTGGTAATAGTGCACATCGCTGCCGCAGATCCCCACCGAGTGGATTTTGATCTGCACATCATCCTGACCCAGCACCTCGTCAAACTCGCGATCTTCAATGGCGATCTTACCGGCTTCTGCCAACACTAACGCTTTCATAATGGCCTCTCTGAATGCATTTTTATGGTATCGATATCATTTTAATGCGCTCATCCTGGCGTAATATTCCGCTGAAAACTGTGATCGACTTAGAGTTTTCTGAGCAAACATTCGCAGCGGCGGTGGGCGTATTCAGCGGATAGAGAGCAGGATCACAGAATCGCAGGGGTAATGACGGGTCTAATGATACCGATACCGTTAATCACTCAGAGGTAACCATGACTTCAGCTTCCGATGCCGTCTCACAGACGCTGCATTACCTGCAGCGGGCCAGCATTGTGCTCACCGAACAGGAGCGCCAGCGCATTGAAATCGCGGGCTTTGGCCTGAACGATCCGGCCTCCGGCCTGCAGCTGCTGACCTACGTCAACTCGCCGCGCTACTGCGCCAAAGAGCTGGTGCTGTTCCCGCGCCAGACCTGTCCGGAGCATCTGCATCCGCCGTTTGACGGCACGCCGGGCAAGCAGGAGACCTTCCGCTGCCGCTGGGGGGAGGTGTATCTGTTTGTGGATGACGACAGCCTGACGCCTAACGACGCCGGCGGTGAACCGGTGTGCCGGGTGCCCCCCGGATCGGAAGCCTGGTACGGCTGCACCCGCTATATCCTGCTGCGCCCCGGCGAGCAGTACACCATTGCCCCCAATACCCGCCACTGGTTCCAGGCCGGGGAGCAGGGCGCGGTGGTGTCGGAGTTCTCTTCCGAAAGCCGCGATGAGCTGGATATTTTCACCGACCCGCGGATTAACCGCCTGGCGGGCATAATCTCTGATAGCACCGCTTTAGCGGATCTGTCATGATGTCAGCAATGATACAAAATGATGCTTAATCGTGTGGGTTAACTAAGGAGTTGCATTTGGCTGTGGCGCGGGGAAAAAAGGCAACGCTGGCCAGCGTTGCCGCGCAGGCGAACGTCAGTAAAATTACCGCTTCAAGGGCGTTTTCGCAGCCGGACAAGGTGCACCCGGAGACCCTGCAGCGCATTCTGGCAACGGCAGAGCAGCTGGGCTACGTAGTGAATACCGCCGCCCGCAGCCTGCGGGCAAAAAGCAGTAAGACCATCGGCATCGTTAATCCGGATATGGCTAACCCGTTCTTCGGCGGCCTGACCCGGCTAATGACCCTGGAAGCGCAGAAGCTGGGCTACGACACGCTGGTGTTTGACTCTTATGAATCGCAGGAGACGGAGAACAGCATCATCGACCGGCTGATGGGCTATAACGTTGATGCGATCATCCTGTCGGTGATCTCCAACGATCTCCATTATCGCCCGGCCTATCTGCAGCGTCTGGAGACGCTGAACATCCCGGTGGTGCTGGTGGATCGTGAGCTGGACGCCGGCTGGTGCAGCGGCGTCTATATTGATAACCTCGACTGTGGCCTGCAGGCTGGCCGCTGGCTGCTGGAGCAGCAGGTGCAGCGGGTGGTGGTGGTTTCTGGCCCGGAAAATTCCAACGTGGCGCGCGAAAGGGTGATCGGCCTGCAGGCGGCGCTGCAGGGCAGGATAGCCTCCTTTGAAGTGCTGCACGCGGACTTCTTTATGGATGCCGCCTGGCAGGAGACCCGCCGCTGGCTGACGGACAACCCGGCACCGGACTATTTTGTCGGCTGCAATAACCAGATCTCGCTGGGGATTATCAAAGCCTGCATCGAGCACAAGCTGGCGCTGACGCAGCAGGTGTCACTGTTCAGCATCGACGAGGTGGCCAATGCCGGTATCTACGGCTTCCACTTCCCCTGCATCACCCATGATTTACAGGAGATCGCCTGGCAGGCGCTGAACCTGGCGATTCGTCGGGTCGGTGAGCAGGAGAGTAAGGCCGGCAAGGTAGTGGTACGGGGCAGGGTAGTGCCGTAAGCGGTTAGCCAGTGCAATGACGTCTGGGTGAATAACGGTTAATACGGTGTCTCGCGCAGAAGCTGATTTAGCCGATATTCCCACATTGATCTAAACGCCCAGGACATCACGCAGTTTTGCCAGTGCATCAGCATGTTTTTCCACTGGCATTTTTGCAAGGTTTTGCAGTTTCCAGCGTACTGCTGGCAACTGCTCAACCCCTTGCAGCCCCAGTAGTGTCCACACGGGTTGTCGGTTTTTAAAGGAGAGTAAAAACGACCGCTCTTCGCTGGTCATTGACTGATTAATCAGTTCAACTATTTTTTGCCGTGCCGTAGACAGTTCTGCCAGAGGAACATCAACCTCTGCCATGTGACGAAACTCACCCTCATAAAGTGCAGATATGTCGATGAAACGAGGCCTCAGGAGCTCGGCGACAGGGCGCGGATGACTGATTATATAAACCAGCAGCGCTTTCCTAAGTTCATCGGAGAATCCCTCATTGTCCAACAGCAGTTTTACGTCGAAGAGATCTCGGGGGTGCTGGCGATCGAGTGCGGCGCAGATTTTTCCTGCATAAAGGTCGGAAAATGACACTACCGGCATCTCTGCAAAACCAAACTCATCCTCCACCGCGTGGCTCACCGCAAGCATTTCCGGATCATAGACAGTTCCGCGTAACACGGGTGAGAGTTCGATTTTTACCTGAACCCCTCCGTGGGCAATATTCAGCCGCAACGCATCTCTTTTGTCGTCGTAAGATTTGCTGACCTGGCTGCACCGAATTTCTGTCAGAATCGCCGTGGCTATTTCATCAAGTGCCGTTTTGATTCTGCCCAGTGAGGTATCGCGATTCATCACCGGCAGAAATACCAGATCGATGTCCACCGACAGACGCGGCAATTCCCGAACAAAAAGATTGATGGCGGTACCGCCTTTAAGTGCAAAGCAGTCATGTGCTGCAATAAACGGGATGAGCTTTAATAAAAGCTGTACCTGACGGTAGTAGAGGCTGCTTCTGTCCATGGATGATTACAACTCCTTTGGTACGGTGATGCTCCACGTCCTGTCCAGACGGCCTGATTTGGCAATTTCCCGCTTACCGGAACCAAAATCATAGCTGTCAGGCGTGAGGTATTTAAGCCAGGCATGATTATGGCGCTGAGCCAGCCACATAAACAATCGCTTGATCTTAATACTGCGGCACGCCTTCAGTAAAACATTGAGCCGCCGTGGTGAGAGAGTCGACATTCCCTGCATGAGTTGATCCGCATGCTCAAAACTGACGCTGTCCGGAACGTTAGCTAGCAGTTCCAGCATCGCCATTTCTGGCGTTGAGTAGAACATCGGGGGAAGTGAGGGCTGCCACTGGTTTTCTTGCATAAAGGGGCTGTTTTCCATAACCGATGCAGGCCACAGGCGTTTTGTACTGTACCAGCTAAACCGTGCGTTGAGCTCAATCCTGTGCAGCCAGGCTGGAAGCGGCTCAGAAGAATAGAGCGCCACCAGTGCGACTTTTGCTCTCGATTGATAGTGGGACAGTCCTGCAATATCAAGCGCCGTAAGTCCACCAACATGTAGCGGTATATCGCTCATACGTTGCAGTGAGGCGATGACCCCTTGCCAGCTGACTTGAATGGTATCACGAACATAAACCCCAACAGCCAGTGGCACCAATGTTCGGTTTTTAACTGCATTATCAATAAAATGCAGGCTAAGACCCTGTGTGATGAGCCATGACTTGGTTGCTACCAGTCCCGATGGCAGCAGCGTTTTAAGTAAGGTCCTTGATTTCGTATTGAGCACGTTTGCCTCTGGTTTATAGCCTAATATTTATACGGCGATTATTGCCGTATATTTTAATTTTGGCAAACCTTTGAGCGACTTTGGTTTGTTGAAGTTTATTTTTACGGCGATAATCGCCGTGATATTTGAATTTTATAAACTAAGGATCACAGATCATCTGCCGACTGTCGCATTTGAAGGCGGGCAGTCGGGCAGGCACGGTTAACGTTAAAAGTAGGATCCAGCAGTTATCCGCTGAGCTGCATTGAGCCCGCTAAGGTTTCCTGTTAACCCGAGCGACCAGCAACAGCGCGACGATCAGCATCAACAGTGACGGCCCGAGTGCGGTAAGGGCCGGGTTAAACGCCAGCAACAGCCCTAAATTAATCACAATCTGCACGAAGATCCAGGTCAGCAGGCCGACAATCACCCCCAGCGACAGACGACTGCCCATCCCCGGCGTTCGCGGATGGCCAAAGGTGAAGGGAAGGGCCAGTAAGATCATCGCCAGCAGCAGCAGCGGCCGTGCGGGTTTCTGCCACAGGGCGATCTGGTACTGCGCGGCGGGCTGTGCCGTATGCTGCAGCCAGGCGATATATTGCCTGAGCTGAGAGACGGTGAAGCTGTCGGTGGGCAGAGAGAGCGTCTGCAGATTGTTGCCCGGAAACAGCGATTGCCAGGGTAAAACCGGCTGAGTGACCATCGACTCTTTCCCCCCTGACCACTCTTTCCGCCGGGCATGATGCAGTATCCAGGTGGCACCCTCTGCAAGGGTGGCCGTCTCGGCATACACGTAGCTGCGCAGTGAAAAGTCGGCGTTGTAGTAAAATATCTCAATGCCTTCCGGCTGGCCCTGCGCATCGACGCTCTTCACCCTGACAAATTCATTGTCCCGCCGCGCCCACAGCGCACCCTGTGACGCTTCACCGTTGAGGCCGTTTGCCAGCGCCCGGTTCTTCAGCGTTTGCGCGCGCTGCTGCAGCGGTGACGCCACCCACTCATCAACGGCGGCCAGCGAGGCGGTAAAAATCGCGCCGGCCGACAGGGCGGCTAGCGCAATGCGGGTCACTGAGTAACCGGCCATGCGGATGGCGGTCATCTCCTGGCTGGCAGAGAGCTGCCCCAGCCCGACAATGCCGCCCAGCAGCGCAATAAACGGGCTCAGGTTAACGATAACCCGGGGTACGCGCATCAGCACCACGGCCAGCGCCTGCGTCCAGTGATAGCCCCGGGCACTGACGTCTTCCAGTTCAGAAATAAAATCAAAGAGGGTAAACAGCGGGACCAGTAGCGCGGCCGCGGCTAAAAATCCGATAAAAACGTGGCGCACCAGATAACGACTGACGAGTTTCATCGGGAGAAGATCGGCAACAGGCCGAAGTCACGCGCTGACAGGGCCGCCACGCCCAACAGCATCAGCAGTGAAAACAGCCATACGCCGGGCATGACGGGCAGGGTGCCCGTGGCGACCAGCGTACGGCAGACGTTACCGCCAAAAAAAATCAGGGTAAACACCAGCGCCAGCGGTAACAGAGTGGTGAACCGCCCCTGGCGTGGCTTCAGGCGGCTGAGCGAAACCGCCATCAGCGCCATTAACAGGGTGGTGATGCCGCGGCTCTCCCGCCACTGCAGCTCAGCTGCATCGGTCGGGGAAGAAGAGGCTACCAGCTGCCGCACGGAGAGGGATTTACTGCGCGCATCGTCATCCGGCTTCGCCGGCGCAGGGTACAGCTGCAGACGTTGATAGATATGCTGGTTATCTGCCATGCCGTGGTGGTCAAGGGTGTAAGCCGATCCGGCCAGCAGCGTCACTACCGGCACGCCGTCGGGCCAGGCGACGCTGGCCGAGCGGGCCCGCAGTACCGTAGTCACATTCGCCGTGCTGCGGTAGATCAGCGTGTCAGACAGATGATTCAGGTTTCGGTCAACCTGCTGCGCCAGAATCATGCTGCCGTTATCATCCAGATTAAATTTTTGTGCCTGCAGATGGCCGACGTCCAGCGTCGACTGTGCGTCCTGCCGCAGCAGGTCGATCTGCGCATAGGCCCACGGACGGCCAACCATCGACAGGGCGGTGACCAGCATCGCCAGCGGTACTGCCAGCATGAGTACCGCTTTATAGATGCGCAGCGGGCTGATGCCGGCGGCAAAAAGCGCGGTGATCTCACTGTTACTGTAGAGCTGGCCCAGCGCCACGGCGGCCGCCACGTACAGGCCGACCGGCAGCAGCATCTCCAGCGCAACAACCACCTTATAAAAAACGATCGCCGCGACCGCTTTCAGTGCCAGGGTGCCATTTGCCGCTTCGGTCAGATAACGTTGCGCAGAATAGATGGCAAAAATAAAGATCAGGAAACCGACGATAACCATCACCAGGCGGCGGATCTCACGCATAATATAGTGCTCAATAAGAGTCATATTTCCCGCTGGTTTCGTCCCGATGCTGGCGGCAGAAGCCGCGGCTGTTTTTGAGGCAACAGAATGAAGCGGTTAACGGAGGCAATATGTTCATAAGGTGCTAATTTTTCATTCATCTGGTGACAATCTGTAAATAACCAGCGCCTCTGCTTGCCTGCGCGGCGCCTGCGGATTAAAAGCACGATACGCATCTCCTGCCGCACCGACATTATTTATCATTTGCAGCGGATCTTTGACGGTCAGTCAACCTGTTATGAATTAATCAGGTACAACAGTGATACTTCAGGTAATACGTTTCCGATGAGTACATGACCTGCGGAAATATCCTGCGCCATCATACTATCTAAAAAAACTCCCCGTTGAGTTTCCTTAATCCGCCCTGGCTAACGCAGCCCGCATAGCAGGTCATTAATGATGAGACGTTGGTTTGCCGATGGTGCATTTCGCACTATTTTACTGAACAGTGCCTTTTTGCTCTCCGGCAATGCGGTGAGCGCACTGTTAGGCCTGCTGGCGCTCTCCTGCGCCGGCAGGGGGATGTCGCCAGAGATGTTTGGCGTGCTGGTGGTGATTCAGGCCTATACAAAAGCCGTCAGCGATGTCGTCAAATTCCAGACCTGGCAGTTTGTGGTGCAGTTCGGCGTGCCGGCGCTGACCCGTCAGGATACGCAGCGCGTGCGGGAGGTCATCACCTTCTCGGTCGGCCTGGATATGTTGAGCAGCGCAGTCGCCGTCGCCGGCGGCATGCTGTTACTGCCGTTTCTCTCCGCCTCGCTGGGGCTGGATGCCAGCAGTTTCCGGCTGGCGCTGCTCTCCTGCACGCTGATCCCCGCCATGGCTTCCTCGACGCCGAGCGGTGTTTTACGCGCCTGCGATCGCTTCGACCTGATTGCCATCCAGCAGGCGACTAAACCGCTGCTGCTGGCGCTGGGCAGCGTAGCCTCCCTGCTGACCGGTGCCGGTTTTCCCGGTTTTGTTGCCTCCTGGTATCTTGCTAACGTGGCTGGTGGGTTGCTGTTCTGGTGGCTAGCGGCGCGGGAGCTGCGCCGCAGGCGGATCGATAACGCGCTGCGGCCGGCGCTGTTCAGCGTCGGGCGGAAGATTGCCGGTGCCTGGAACTTTGTCTGGACCACCAACCTGTCGCACTCGATCTGGGCGGCGCGCAACTCCTGCAGCACCGTGCTGGTCGGCGTGGTGATCGGGCCGGTTGAGGCCGGGCTGTTTAAAATTGCCATGACCTTTATTGATGCCGCCGGCACCCCTGCCAGACTGCTGGAGAAGAGTTTTTATCCTGAAGTGATGCGTCTGGATCCGGCCAGCCAGCGCCCCTGGCTGCTGGGGCTGCGTGCTGCCCTGCTGGCAGGGGGGATTGGCCTGCTGTTTTCTCTGCTGATGTTAACGCTGGGTGAGTCACTGATCTCGCTGATCTTTGGCGATAAGTATCTGGAAACTTACGACTTAATCCAGATTATGCTAGGGGCGGTGGTGGTATCGATGATCGGCTTTCCGCAGGAATCACTGCTGCTGATGGCGGGTCGCCAACGCCCCTGGTTAGCCGTGCAGGCCCTCGCTTCTGCCGGCTATATTGCGCTGCTGGTAGTGCTGTCACACGTTTACCGGGTGCAGGGCTCGGCCTGCGCTTACCTGGGCGGACAGTGCCTCGAGGTCCTGATGATGCTGATTCTGACCCTGTGGGCCTGGCAACATCGCCGCACGATCCACACCGATACGCCGCTTGAGATAACAAAATGATGTTCAAAACCCGACTCAAAACGTTTTCTGCTCAGGCGGTCGAGCTGCTGCTTGCAGCGCTGGATGAAGATGACCGCATCAGTGACGCCGGTGGCTTACCGGCCACCCTGGCGGCACCCTGCACCCAGGCGACGATCGAGGATAACTACGCCCTCTGTCTGCAGCTGTGGGAGCAGGGCTTTACCCGGCGGGAGCTGCGCGCGCTGGTCAGAAAAGTGCTCAGAGGGGCAACGCTCACCGAGGCCGAGGTGATGCGCTACAAGAGCATCCGCGCACGCTTCAAGCATCTGCGCTTCGCACAGCGGCTCTATCGCCGGCAGCATGATTCAACGCGGCTGTTTAAACTGATCACGGTATTTCTCGGACATTTTCAGGACGGCTTTCGCTACGGCAATAACCAGACGCTGCGCCTGTACGGCACCCTGCTGACCGTTCTTCTCAGCCGACCGCTGTGGGCGCTGATGCGCTGTACGCTGCGCCATACGCGCCTTGATAATCTGCCGGGGTTTATGCGCCACTGCCAGCAGCAGATGTACGAGCTGCGGGTGTTGAGCAGCAAGCCGCAGCTGACCGGCACCGAGTTTCACGACGTGCGTAAAATCATCAGCCAGCAGGTCTCCTATTACGACACCCTCAGATCGCTGTACCCGGCGGATCGACAGGCCTATCAGACCTCGCGTTTCCTGGCGAATATCAACGGGCTGATGGGCCAGCGTCATGATGGAATGGTGGCCGACAAGCTCGCCGGCCGCCGGCATTACGACACACCCGATGCGTTAGATGCGGCGATTAGCCAGCAGCTCCGGCTGCTGACGGAGCACGCCAGCCAGGGATTAGTGCCGGTTTGAAGCTGAAAACCGTGCTGCTGTGGGCGCTGCTGATATTGCCGCCGCTGGCACCCGCACACGATCTGCCGATCGGGCACCCGCTACCGCCGGTGGCTATCGACGAGTGCGGGGAAATGGTGCTGGAGAACGATGACATTCACTTGCGGTCGTGGAGCAGTGCGCAGTTGGCCGGCAGGGTACGGGTGGTGCAGTATATTGCCGGGCGCAGGTCGGCAAAAAAGAAAAACGCAATCCTGATCAAGGCGATTAAGGCCGCTCGTTTTCCTGCCGATCGCTTTCAGCCCACCACCATCGTAAATACCGCCGACGAACTGTTCGGCAGCGGATTTATCGTGCGCGCGAAGATCGCGAAGAACCAGCGGCGCTATCCCTGGGCGCAGTTTGTCATTGACTGCCAGGGCACGGGTGCGAAAACCTGGCGGCTGAAGGAGCAGAGCTCCACGATTATCGTGCTGGATAAACAGGGGCGTGTACGCTGGGTCAAAGACGGTGCCCTGACGCCGCAGGAGGTGAGTCAGGTGACCGGCTTAATCCATCAGCTGATCCGGTAACGGCTACTCTGTGATCTGCGACCATTTACCCGCCATCTATCACCTGTCAGGGCACGCGCCTTATCTTCTCAGTTCAGCAAACGCCCGGATGATTGCGTCAATCTCGTCATCGCTGTGTGCGGCGTTGACGCTGCAGCGCAGCAGGGTCATTCCTGAGGGCGCTGCCGGCGGCAAAACCAGGTTCACATACACGCCTTTGTCGATCAGCCTGCGCCATAACGCCAGGCCAGCCTGCTTAGAGTCGATTATCACCGGCACGATCGGGCTGATGCGTGGCCCCAGCCGGTAGCCGAGTTCTGCCAGCCCGTGATAGAGCCGGCGGGCGTTGTGCCACAGCTTTTCGCGCAGATGAGGGCTGGCGATGCTGCGCAGTGAGGAGCGTACCGTGGCAATCACCGACGGCGAAGGCGAAGCGGTAAAAATGTACGGGCGGCTGCTGTAGCGCAGTACCTCCATCGCCTTATCCCCAACGGCAAAGCCGCCGACTGAGGCAAGGCTTTTACTGAAGGTGCCAAGAATAATGTCGATATCGTTCTCAACGCCCTGTTCTTCCGCCAGCCCGCGCCCCGTGGCACCCATTACGCCAAAGGAGTGGGCTTCATCGACCAGGATATAGCCGCCGTGGCGGCGTTTGATTCCGACGATTTCCGCCAGCGGGGCCACGTCGCCGAGCATGCTGTAGATGCCTTCAACGATAATCAGCGCCTCGCGCGCGCGCCCACCCAGCCGCACCATCCGCCGTTCAAGATCCTGCGCGTCGTTGTGGCGAAAGCGGATAATCTGCGCCTGGCCGAGCGTACAGGCGTCGTAAATGCTGGCGTGGGAGTCCTCATCAATCAGCACCACCGAATCCGGCGTCGCCAGGGTGCCGATCACTCCCAGGTTGGCGGTATAACCGGTAGAGAAGACGATCGCCGCAGGCTTATTGAAGAACGCCGCGATCTCCTGTTCCAGCGCCAGGTGCCCGCCAAAACTGCCGTTGGCCATCCGTGAACCGGTGGTACCGGTGCCCTCGGCGGCCAGCGCCGCCTGGCCATCGGCGATGGCCTGTGGGCTGAACGTCAGGCCGAGATAGTTATTGGTGCCGGCCAGAATAATATGGCGATCGCCAATTTGCCCCTGCGTTGCGGAGAATATCTCATCAATACAGGTGCCAAAGGGATTTAAACCGGAGGCCTGCAGCTGCTTTCTTTCGTTAGCCAGGTGTTCAAAACGGTCAAATAAACCCATTGCATTCCTCCTGGTGTTTCGTAATAGCTTCCAGTAACTGCTCAGGCGTTCTGACATTCAGCAGAATATTAATCGGGATTGAGATATCCAGCCTGTCCTCCAGCAGCATCAGCAGGTTCATCACCTTAATCGATTCGAGCCCGAGTTCATCGACCATGTCGCTGTCCGATCGGATCGGGTGCGTGCCGGCAACCAGCTCCTGCAGGCATTCAAGAATATCGTTCATCACTATTTCGCGTTTTTGCATCATCGTCTCTGTAACCCTGTCGTCAGTATTATCAAAACAGACCGTCACGCAGCGCCTGTTCCAGGCGGATCGTCGGTGCCCAGGCAATGCGTTCAGCCAGCAACTGGTTGCTCGCCGACCAGTCGGGATGGGTCAGCTCGCCGATTTTGCTCTGCGTCAGCATTGGCTCTTTGCGGGAGATCCTTTGTACGGCCTGGCTCAGGTGGGCCAGCAGCCTGAGAACGGGCAGCGGAACGCCCACCAGTCTTACCGGGCCATGGCGCACCGCCGCGCCGATCTCTCGCAGGCGTGGCCAGCTGTAGCCGCCGGGCAGCCCGTCACAGAGTTCATAAGGAGCGGCAGCGTCGTCGTGAAGCTGCAACCAGCGGGTGACGGCGTTAGCTAAATCACAGACGTGCAGAAACGACAGCTGTGTTTGCGGCTGGCCCAGCCGCAGCAGCAGGCCGCGCAGCAGCCAGCGGAACAGCGGCTGCAGCTCCTTATCGCCGGGCCCGTACACCGCCGTCGGGCGAAATATCCCCAGCGCGAGCGGCCCTTTTTCGGCCGTCAGCCTTTGCTCGGCGACATATTTGGATTGCGCATACCACGAGAGGTGCGGATGGCGGGCGGCCAGCGATGAGATAAACAGGAACCGTTTACAGCAGCTGTTTGCCTTCGCCATCTCTAACAGCCGCGTGCTGCCGGTAACGTTCGATGTCATAAAGGCGGCCTGAGACTGCCCGCGCACCCGCCCTGCGCAGTGAACAACCGAGTCCGCCCCTCTGACCAGCTCCCGCAGCGAGTCGGGACTCTCCAGCGACCCGTGGACCCAGGCCAGCCTGCGGTCGGCAGATTTCTCCGGCGAGCGGGTCAGGGCGCGCACGGTAAAACCTGCGGCAAGCAGATGTTCGGCAATATGCTTGCCGATAAATCCGGTCGCGCCGGTTAACGCCACGGTGGCGTTCATTGCGCATGGCCCGTCAGCCGCGGCGTCGGCGCGCCCGACCCGGTCAGATAGCGTTTTTTGGCCTCGGCGCGGGAGGGTTTACCTGAAGATGTTTTGGGAATGCTGTGGGGCGGCACCAGCATAATATCTACCGCCACGCCGAACTCGCTCTGGATACGTGATGAGAGTGAATGAACGATCTGGCTGCGCCGCTCGGCGGAGCTGATCCGGCACTGGATCTGCAAAATAATGCGCGCGGCATCCTCACCGCCCGGCGTGGTAACAAAGGCAATCGCATCGCCGCTGCGGAACTCCGGCTCTGATTCGGCCACCCCTTCAATGTCCTGTGGCCAGATATTGCGGCCGCGGATAATGATCAGGTCTTTTTTACGGCCGGTGATGTACAGGTTGCCCTGCAGCAGATAGCCCAGATCGCCGGTGTCCATCCAGCCGTTCGCCCGGATCTGCTGTTGTGAGGCCGCATCGCCATAATAGCCGCTCATCAGGCTGGGGCCGGCGATGCAGATATGTCCGACCTGACGCTCTGGCAGCCGCTGTTGCCGATCGTTACGAATTTCGATGCGATGGCCGGGCAGCGCTTTGCCGCAGTTTACAAAGGTTGACCGCGCGCGCGCCGGGTCAGCCGGCTCAACCGCGCGGCCTTCATGCTCCAGAATATGACGGTCAACAACGTGGCTTTGCGGGCCGGTTGCGCGATCGAAGAAGCTCACCGCCAGGGTGTTTTCAGCCAGCCCGTAGCAGGGCATAAAGGCATCGCGGGCAAACCCCACCTGACTGAAGCGATGGTAAAAGCGCGTCAGCAGATCGGAGGGAACCGGTTCAGCGCCGACACCTGCTACGCGCCACCTGGAGAGATCCAGCTCGGCCAGCTCTTTCTCACTGCAACGGCGCAGGCAAATTTCATAACCAAACGGCGGCGCAACCGAAATCGTTGCGGCGTTGCGGGTAATCAGCTTCAGCCACAACAGCGGGCGCATGGCAAAGTCCTGCGTACGCAGGTAATCCACCGACAGCTGTGTCGCCATCGGGGTTAACATAAAGCCCACCAGACCCATATCGTGATAGAACGGCAGCCAGGAGACGCAGCGATCCCCGGCGTGCGCCTTAATACCGTCCTGACCGATTGCCCGCAGGTTGGCCATCACCGCGCGCTGGGTGACGATTACCCCACGCGGAAAGCGGGTGCTGCCGGAGGTATATTGCAGATAGGCAATATCGTCCGGAGCCGGAGCCCACAGCGTCACCTCGTTTTCAGGCAGGGCGTTGAGGTCATCATGGCTGAGAATGCGCAGACCGGGGGGGATTTTTGCGGCATGGATCAGCGGTAGCCACTCGCTGCCGGCGATAATGACGGCGGGCTGGCAGCTGCTGAGCAGCCTTTCGAGTTTGCTGATACAGGACGCACTCTGGCCAACCCCCAGCGGAATGGCCAGCGGGACGGCCACCAGGCCGGCATACTGGCAGGCAAAAAAAATGTCGACAAATTCTGCACGGGTCTCAGCGAACAGCGCAACGCGCGTGCCCCGGGGCAGATTTATGGACAGCAGGCGACGGGCGGCCCGGCGCGCACGCTGGCGTAACTCCCTATATTCCAGCGCAATTACCAGTTGATTACGGCGGTCGTAAAAGTTCATGCCGGTGCTGCCTTGTGCCGCGTAATCCAGGGCCGCTGCCAGCGAAGGAAAATCAGCATAGCGGATGGGGAGGGTATGGATCGAGCTGGTTTCGGACATTGACAACGTATCCTTAAAAGACAAAAAAACGGTTGATTATTGTGATCACGACCGGCCTTTCTTAATCGGTACCTGATGTCGTTACAGCAGGCGAATATTAATTAACCGGGTATTTATAACGTAAGGCCGCTGGCATCCTGTATAGCTGATGCGCAGCGAATAATGCGGTGCGCATGCTAAATAAACAGAGCAACGACGGGGCTGAATGTATGATTAACAGCAAATCAAAGCCCCGCAGCGTTATCAGTTTGCACAACATCAGACCACGTTTCATGTCTGACTCTGAAATGGAGTTGATTATCCTATTTATTTTCTGCGTAATGTCATGTCTGATCCGTGCTTTTTTACCCGGTATGAGGTGGACGTGGCTATAAAGCATTAATTGCCCGTTCTTGTCAGGTTATTCCTGGTGTTTGGCTAAAGGCGGCCATGAGTGGTTAATTATATGGTGTCGATATCTTTAGCATGATTTGTTAATGCGGGGGCGGGTAAAGAAATTAATCTATCCGGCCGCGCTGACTCTGTATTTTTATAAAAAATTGACATGATGGTATTTATGATCACAATAAAAAAAGTTGTCTCAAAACGCGATCTCAGTGCATTTATCGCCTTTCCCGCCACGCTTTTTCAGAATGACCCGAACTGGATAACCCCCCTCAGTCTTGAACGGCGGGAGCATCTGTCCGCCCGCAACCCTGCTGCGCAGCACGTGAAGTGGCAGGCATGGCTGGCCGAGCGGGAAGGAAAAGTGGTTGGCCGCATCATCGCGCAGATTGACTCCCTCCACCGCCGGCGCTACGGCGACGATACCGGCCACTTCGGCATGATCGATGCCATCGACGACCCGCAGGTCTTCAGCGCATTATTTAGCGCCGCCGAAGAGTGGTTACGGTCAAATGGCGCGCGCAACATCACCGGGCCCTTCAGCCTCAACGTTAACCAGGAGAGCGGCCTGCTGACAGAGGGGTTTAACACGCCGCCATCGGCGCTGATGCTCCACGGCAAACCCTGGTATGCCGACCGGGTAATGCAGCAGGGATATCGCAAAGGCATCGACCTGCTGGCCTATTCGATGCGCCTGAGCACGCTGCACTTCAACTCCTCTTTACGCAAGCTGATGGACCACGCGCGCGATAAGGTGACCATCCGTCCGCTCAACCGTAAAAAATTCGCTGAAGAGATGCAGCTGCTGCGTGAAATATTTAACTCAGGCTGGCAGGACAACTGGGGATTCGTGCCCTTCACCGAATATGAATTTGCCGCGATGGGCGATCAGCTTAAATTACTGGTGCCTGACGATCTGATCTGTATTGCCGAAATGGCGGGTAACCCGATCGCCTTTATCGTCGGCCTGCCGAATATCAATGAGGCCATCGCTGACTTAAACGGCAGCCTGCTGCCGTTTGGCTGGGCGAAGCTGCTGTGGCGTTTAAAAGTGCGCGGGGTGCGCAGCGCGCGGGTGCCGCTGATGGGGGTGATCAAGGCGCATCAGTTCAGCCGCCTGGGGCCGGTGGTGGCACTGCTGATGATTGAAGCCCTGCGCGACGCGTTAATGCGCCGCAGGATCGAGTCCGTGGAGATGTCGTGGATCTTAGAGTCTAACGCCGGCATGCGCGGCATACTGGAACGCATCGGCGCCGACCCTTACAAACGTTACCGGTTATTTGAAAAAAGGCTGTGACCGCAGGGGGCAGACTCTTCGCCTGCCACGGCCACGCCGGACAGCGCCGCCAGCGCCGCGCTTAATACCTGCGGATACGGCGCGCGGGAATCGAGATCGACGATGCGTGCGCCGTTGTAGTTTAAGCGCGCCATCACCGCGATTTTGTCACCCAGTTCGCTATAGCTGTGATCGGGCTTACGGGAAAAAGCGGTATCAACGTCAATCGCCAGACGGATAATCAGCTGCGGGCGCAGTAACGCCATCTGCCGATAGAGTTGCTGCTCTTTACGCGCCAGGCGGGTCATCAGCCAGCCGTTAGCGCGTTCAGGGCCAATCCCCGGCCCGTCATAGTGAAAACCTGCCACCTCAGCCTGCGGATAGCGATCGCCGATCACCAGCACGCCGCTGGCCGCCAGACGCTGCGCCTTGCGTAAATTCCTCGCCCGCCAGCAGGAGAGGCCGTACATCACCAGCGCCGCCCACAGCGGCGGCGACCGGATGCGCATGCTCTGCGTTTTCTCAGATTTGGCGGCCAGACGGCGCTCCAGCCAGACCCCGATCAGCGGCAGGCGCTTAATTTTATCGCCCTGTTCCCCCGAAATCAGGCCGAGATAGCAGCGCGTGGTGGCGCGCTGTTGATTCATCCTGGTGACCAGATCGGCGGTCAGGGTGGATTTTCCGCAGCCGTCACAGCCGACGATGGCAATCATGCCGGTAACAGAGCGGGCGACAGGAACAGGAGGGGGAAGGTCGTTTTTTTTCATAGTGATAAAGCGATTAATCCACAGAAGGGGGAAGCGACAGTGAAAGGCGAACGGCCTGCAGCGATGCATCCAGCACCCTGCTGGCCGGTTCCTGTCCGTTAAGGTCGATAATGGTGGCGCCGTTAAAATTGAGCCGTGGAATGACGCCGATCTTTTCACGCAGCGCCGCGATATCGTGGTCGGGTTTGCGCTGATGGGCGGTCTGCTCATCAATATCCAGGCGCAGCAACAGCAGCGGCGGATATGAGGCCATCCACCGATAGAGCGCCTGTTCCCGCCGGCGCAGGGCCTTAATCCAGCGGTTGCCGCCCTGCGCCCTCGCCAGCTGTGGGCCATCAACCCGAAAGCCGGCCGCTTCCGCCTGCGGATAACGATCGGTAATTAACAGCACCCCCCGGCGGGTGCGGTGCAGCATGTGCCTGAACTTAACCGCCCGCCAGCAGGAGAGCAGGAAGATCGCCAGCGCGGCGATATTCCCCGGCGGGCTGCCGGGGCGCTGATGAACCCGCCTGGCGCTGTTTAACAGATAGCGGCCAAACGGCGCGCCAATCAGCGGCAGGCGGCTAATCCACTCGCCGAGGCGGCCTGATGACTGCCCGAGATAACAGATCTCGGCGGACAGGCCTGGGGAGAGACGATTTACCAGGCCGGAGGCTAAGGTTGATTTACCCGCGCCATCACAACCGGTGATGGCAATAACCCGGACAGGAGGGTGGCGGGTCATATTTTTCATGTTCTGACTCATGGTTACCGCTGTGTGAAGAGTAAACGAGGACGAAATCGCGATATTATTGCCGCCAAAGTTATTTGTCTTGCAGAACGCGTGCTGTAAACGCTGAGTACGGGCTGAATAAGAGGGTTGCGCATTAAAAGATAAAAATAATGCCTTTCCTCGCCAGAGGTGATTTAAAAGCGATGTGCGCGAGCAGTTGTGGTTATTTAAGCATGATATGATTAAGGTATGGAAAGGTAGTCATATACAATGCGTAATTGGTTTTTTGAATTTTAATCTGGCTTAAGCGTATTTCTCTTCGGGGTGAGGATATCGTAACTGGTCAGGGTTTCTGGTGCGTGAAATTATTGGTGGAAATGAATTTTATCCGGAAAGAATAGCGCGTCAGGGATTAAATACATGCGCTATGTAAAGACAAGGGAGTGCTTCATGCAATCAGACACGCCTCCACTTATTGCGATCGTGGGTTGCGATGGCTCAGGAAAATCTACCGTCAGCGAACGTCTGCTGGATTATCTGCATACCTGTGGCCCGGCGACGCGGGTCCATCTGGGCAAACAGGCGGGTAATGTGGAACGTGCGCTGGTCAGGCTGCCGTTGATGGGCCGTTTTCTAAAAAAGAAAATTAACCATAACCGCAGCAGCGTCAGCCGGTCGCACTACAGCCCGTTAACGACGCTGGTGATCATGGCCTTTGTGCTCCGCCGGCTGCTGCGCTTTCGCCGCATGCTTAAGCTGCGCCGCCGGGGAAATATTATTCTGGCGGACCGGTTCCCACAAATGGAGATTCAGGGTGGCTACGATGGCCTGCTGCTGCCGGCAGACGCCACCGCCGGCCGGCTGGTCAGCCGTTTAGCCGGGCTGGAAAAGAGCGCCTTCCGCTGGATGACAGGCACTCGCCCCGACCTGGTGATCAAACTCAACGTATCGCTCGACGTCGCCTGTAACCGCAAGCCCGACCACCGGCGCACGTCGCTGGCGAAAAAAATCGCCATCACGCCACGGCTGACCTTCAGCGGCAGCCAGGTGGCGAATATTGACGCCGATCGGCCGCTGGACGAGGTGCTGAGTGAAGTCTTAAGCGTGGTGACCGACTTTATGCAGCAGCGTGGGTATCAGGCCCGCGCACGCTGAGGCGGCATAAACAACCAGCAATTAACCCTGAGGAACCCAGCTATGTCTGCTGACCCCCGGCCAGGACGGCCCCTGTATCAACGCCTGCTGATCAAGGCGGGCAAGCACGTGCTGCGCTGGAGCGGCCGCTTTCAGTCGCGCCACTCGCTGATCCCGGACACGCCGCAGATAGATACCCGCGTTTTCGACTGGGTGCCGGCGCTGGAAGCCGCCTGGCCGGCGATCCGCGCCGAACTCGAACACCTGCTGGAGAATCCGCAGCAGATCCCCGCCTTCCATCAGATCTCCCCCGATCAACAGCGCATCTCTAAGGGCGATAACTGGAAAACCTTCGGCATGGTGATCTACGGCAAGCGCATCGATGACAACTGCGCGCTGTGCCCGCGCACCGCGGCGGCGATCGCCGCGATCCCGCATATGCGCACCGCGATGTTCTCGATCCTCCAGCCGCACTACCATATCGTGCCGCACAAAGGGCCGACGCGGGCGGTGGTGCGCGCCCACCTCGGGCTGATCGTACCGAAACAGGCCGACAAGGTCTGGCTGCGCGTAGACGACCGGATCCTGCACTGGCAGGAGGGTAAAGTGCTGCTGTTTGATGACTCTTACGAGCATGAGGTGCGTAACGACACCGACGAACTGCGCGCGGTGCTGTTTCTGGATATCGACCGGCCGATGGACCGGCTGGGCACGCTGGTCAACAGGCTGCTGTTCGCGCTGATCAACGCCAGCCCCTACGTGAAGCAGCCGCTGAAGAATCTGGCGAAGTGGAACCGTGAACGGAATGACGGGTGACAATGATTACAGAATTCATCGACTGCCCGTTCCATTAAAGAAATTGCTCATTTTGCCGTTAGTTATGGGGTCATTGAGGGTCTCAGACTGACACAACCTGTCAGCCGTTGAGGTTAAACTTTTGCATATAGGGTTATTTCTGAAACCAGTACCCTGAATTGCCTGGCTGCCATTGCCGGGTTTGTTTGGTAAACGTACAGCTTGTTTACCCTTACTACACGGCAATTGCTGAGCTAAAAAGGATGTTATATGTCAGTTGAGATTGAACGGTCACATTCGCTGTATCAAAGGGTTTCTCAGGAAGTCGGGCGTATCATCAGCAACCTCACCGAGGAGAGTACCGACGAGAAGCTGCAAAAAACCAATGCAGATGCGCGCAGTAAGCTGAAGGCCTTTCACCAGCTGCTGGAGGACAATATTGCCAGCCTGAAACGCAATGCGGATTGGGAGAGATTCACCATCGCTTTTTATGGTGAAACTAACGCAGGAAAATCGACCGTAATCGAAACGCTGCGCATCCTCTTGAAGGAAGAAAGTAAGCAGCTGCGCCAGAAAGCCTTCCGTGATTTTCAGCATCAGCATCAGCTCACTGACAACGATATCGATCGGTTACAGCGACAGCTAGATGAGAATCAGGCACGGAGCAACGCGCTGAGCCAGGCGATGGAAACAATCAATACACAGTACGGCGAGCGTGAAACCTTGTTGCAGCAGCAGATCAACGCACTCAGCGCGCTGATTCAGGCACAGCAACAGCTTGGTTCTCTCTGGCAAAAGATGCTCAATTTATGGCGTAAGACCCCGGAGCAGAAAAAACTTCAGCACCTTTTGGTGCAGCAGCGTGCGCTAAATATCGAGAAAGCCACTGAATTGCAGGGCCTGGAAGGCGAGCAGGAAAACTGTGAGGCGCAAAATGGGGAGCTGCAGGAAAAGCAGGCGGCACAGCAGGCAAAATTTGCAGAATTAGCCCGGCTGGCCGATGGTGAGATCATCGGCACCGGCGTGTCCGATTTTACCCTCGGTACTACAGCCTATCCGTTTGAAATCAATCAGCAGAGCTTTGCTCTGCTTGACGTGCCCGGTATTGAGGGCAAAGAGAGCAAGGTGCTGGCACAAATCCAGCAGGCGGTAGAAACCGCCCATGCGGTCTTCTACGTCACTAGTAAGGCCACAGCACCGCAAAAAGGGGATGAAGGTAATCCCGGCACGCTGGAAAAGATCAAATCACACCTGAATGCCCAAACAGAAGTCTGGACACTGTTTAACAAGCGTATAACTAACCCGATGCAGCTCAATCGTCAGGCGTTGTTGAGTGCTGACGAAGAAGAGAGCCTGGGCGATCTCAATGAAAAAATGCGCGAACAGCTTGGTGATCATTACTGTGATACCTGGACCCTGAGTGCGATGCCGGCGTTTCTGAGCGTGGCAGAACATCTGGTACCAGGCTCAGACAATCTGAAAAAACGCAGCAAATTGTTAGAGAACCTCGACCAGCAGCAGGTGCTTGATAAAACCGGGATAAATGGCTTTATGACGCTGTTGACGGAGAAACTGGTCGCTAACAGTAAAGAAAAAATTCTGCGCTCAAACGTCAACAAGGCACGAAATACCCTCGAAGAGGCAACTGCAGAAATCCTGCATCTGCAGAAAGAGACCTATGGAAAACTCTCGAAGCAGCTGGAAGAAGAGATGAAGAATGCACATCAGTTGCTGGATATATCACTGGCTTCGCTTAAGTCTCGCCTGGCGAATCAGGGTGAAGATGCCGTCGAAAAATTCAAAAACAGTGCCCGTAAACGCGTTTATGCAGAAATCGACGATGATATCAGTAACGACCAGTTTAAAAGCTCGCTGGAAAATTGCCTGACGCGGCAGCATAAGGAGTTGGAAAAAGAGCTGCCGGGTCTGCTCAAGCGCGAACTTGATCTGTTCAAAGAGGAAACCGAAGAGATTGTCCACCGATTTCAGCAGTACGCTAAAGATATTCTCGCGACCTATTCCAAGCTGCAACAACAGAAGTTTGACGGCAAGTTTGAGGTGAAGATCGATATTGACAGCGGCATCAAACTGACCAGCGTGCTGGCGACACTGGCCGGTGGGGCGCTGATGCTATGGAACCCGGTGGGGTGGATCGTACTGGGACCCGCGCTGGCCGGAATGGTTTTTGCCTTTTACAAGGCGGTGCGCAGTTTCTTCAGCTCTGGTTACAAAATGTCCCAGCAGCGTCAGTCTGCGGATGAAAATCTGAATAAGGTGGCGGGCCAGATCAATGCGTCGATCAGCGACGGGCTGGAAAACGCCTTTCCTGAGCTGGAAGAGAAAGTTAATCAGTTGAAAACCATGCTACAGGAACCGGTTCGTCAGGCGGCTCAAACCAATAAAATTCTGCAAGACGCCGGTCAGAAACTGCGTCAGCTTTCTCTCAGTATCGAATCACCTGGAGTGTAATCATGGAAAAGACACTGGACATATTTAAAACGCAGCAGGCAAAAAATCTGGAGCTGCTGAATAGCCTGAGCGAGTTCCTGCAGCGGGGTGAATCCGTTGGTGTGCAGGTAGACACCAGAATGACACAAAAGCTACAGGCAGCCAAAGACAATGCAGCCAACGGCAAGCTGCAGATTGCGCTGATCGGTGGTTTTTCTGAAGGAAAAACCTCAATTGCGGCAGCCTGGATGGAAAAGCTGGACAAGTCCAGTATGAAAATTAGCCATCAGGAATCCTCTAATGAGGTCAAAGTTTACGATGTGGGTTCCGATTTCGTGCTGATTGACACCCCTGGATTATTTGGCTTCAAAGAGCAGTTTAACGAAGATGCTCAATCCATTGAAAAATATAAAGAGATAACCAAAAAGTACGTCAGTGAAGCACACCTCGTGCTGTACGTGATGAACTCCACTAATCCGATCAAGGAGAGTCATAAATCGGATCTGGACTGGCTGTTCCGTACGCTGAACTTACTCGACCGCACCGTGTTCGTACTCAGTCGTTTTGACGAAGTTGCCGATGTGGAAGATGAAGATGATTACCAGGCCAACGCTAGCGTGAAGCGCCAGAATGTCGCTACACGTCTGCAGGACCTGATCGCTATAACCCCCAATGAACGTGATGCACTGAGTATTGTCGCTGTGGCTGCGAACCCGTTTGATATGGGTATGGAACACTGGCTGGAACATCCTGATAAGTTTCGTGCGCTTTCACATATCAGCGCATTACAGGAGGCGACCAGTGAAAAAATCACGCGTGGCGGTGGTGTGGTGGCTCTGGCGGAAGAGACCAGAAGAAGCGTTATCCGGGACATCCTGACCCGCCAGTTGCCGGTGGCTATCGGGAATGATGAGCGCATCGCTCAGGAAGTGGCGGATCTGCAATCTATCTATCAGCGTATGCGCAAAGAGATTGTGGCAACGCAGGGGAATATTTCTGAAATTCGCAGCAAACTGAAGGAGTTCGTGGTGGGCTACTTCACCGATCTGATTTTGCAGGCTAAAGGATTAAGCTTGGAAACGTACGGTGAATTTTTTGAACGCGAAGTGGGTGACAAGGGGATTGTCATTTCAACCCGACTGGAGAATGAGTTTGAACGCCGCTTGCGCACCGTTGCACAGGCTCTGCAGCGCCTCGAAATGAGTTATCAGTCTGACATCAGCCACTATAACGGAAACCTGACCGCAATTGGCAAGCAGGGGTTGGACTACGTGGTGAAAAGTAAGGTCATCAACAACGGTACGGTGATTGCCACCCGCGATGGCGTCGTCTCCCTAGCGAGAATGGTCGGGATGGATTTGGGAAAAATGCTGAAATTCAAACCGTGGGGAGCGGTCAACCTGGCGAAAGGATTGAATGGTGCCTTATCCGTGTTGGGCCTGGCGATGGAAGCCTGGGACTCCTGGGAGCAGCATAAGCGCGAAAAAATGTTTTCGGAAGCAGTGACCAAAATGGTGGAGAATTTTAACGGTCAACGTGCGGAGCTATTGGAGACGTTAGATGCTGACGAATTTGTGCCAACCTTTTTCGCCGAGTATATCAAGCTACAGCAGGAGCTGGACTTGCTGCAGCTGTCGCTAAATGAAAGCGTCAGCCGTCAGAAACGCTTCGCCGACTGGCGAGCGCAGGCAGAAGCGATTGATGCCGAATTTACCCGGGTAGCGGGCTGAGCATCTGCGGGGGCAACGGGAGTTCGATGCCCCCGCAGGGGGCATGTAACAAAGTACTGCCTGCCTTAATCCTCGTCACGATCTCTGATCGCCCGCTGGCGCTCGTAATACTCATCTTCCGCGGTGATAATCTCATCCAGCAGCGAGTCCATATCCACCACGTGCTCTTCTTCTACGAACAGGCCGGTGAGCGGCACTTCCGGGGTTAGCTTGCCGTCTTCATACAGCTGCCAGATCTCTTTCGCATAACGCGTTTTCAGCAGCTGCGGCGCAAACTGGCCGTAGTAAGCGGTGATGTTGTTCACGTCGCGCTGGAACATCGATTTCGCATGGTTGTTGGCGGCGGCGTCCACGGCCTGCGGCAGGTCGATAATCACCGGCCCCTGCGCATCCTGCAGCACGTTAAACTCTGACAGATCCCCGTGCACGATACCCACGCAGAGCATGCGGACAATATTGCGGATCATGGTGGCGAAATCCGCCACGGCTTCCTCTGCCGACAGGCTGATATCGCCAAGGCGTGGGGCCACGCTACCTTCACCGTCGGTGACCAGCTCCATCAGCAGCACGCCGTCCACGCACAGGTAAGGCTGCGGCACGCGCACGCCGGCATCCGCCAGGCGGAACAGCGCGTTGACCTCGGCCATCTGCCAGGACTCCTCCTGCTGCTTACGGCCGAACTTTGACCCTTTCTGCATCGCTCGGGTATTACGCGAGCTGCGGTTCTTACGCCCCTCCTGGTACTGCACGGCCTGCTTAAAGCTGCGCTGCGTGGCTTCCTTGTACACCTTGGCACACTGCACGTTGCCATTGCAGAGCACGGTGTACACGTCGGCTTCTTTACCGCTCTTCAGCCGCTGCAGCACTTCGTCTATCAGGCCGTCATCAACCAGGGGCTGGATTCTGTTTGGGATTTTCATGCGGCTTTATACCCTATTTCAGCCGCTTTTCGTATCCATACCACCGCTGGCGATACTGAAAAAGTTGGCAGAGTTTGCTCATGGCCTGATTTTATCGAAGATCGGCAGAGAAATGCCAGAGTTAACAGAGACAAAAAAGCGTGGTGGGGGGGAGGATTTCGAGGGGTTGTGGCGTGTGGGGAAGGGGGAAGCCGTAAAGAGTGAAAAATGTCACAGTTGTTGAGATGGCCGCCAGGCAGGACAGGATAGTACCTTCGTTTAGCGTCGCCCGCGTAATGGGAGAATGGAACGTATCATCCTGAGGTAGCGCTGAGTTTGCAATCTTCGATAAGCTGGCCGGATTGAAAAGAGAAAACATAATGACGGTTTAAAACATCTTCATTATCCGTAGAAAAGTAAAGTCTCTGTGCATCGATCGGCATTGGCCGCCGGAGTGCAGCACGATCGCCCACATCTCATTCTGTTAACAGGGCAGAGATAAACAGGAGCATGATGCAGCGCACCACGTGCAGTATCCACCTGACCGAAGCCAGATAATGGCTGTACACCGACGCCGCACCGGCGATGGAGCAACTTACGTGCACGGCGCCGGAGCAGTTTGACCATCTGATCGGTCTCCTCACATTTTCATCTTGCCAGGCTTCTGCCGTTGACTGATGGCAGTAAGGGCGGCTTAAGAGAGTTTAAATACTCTCTTAAGCTGAAGGTCGCTCATTCCATGAATCATGAGCCAGTAAATTACCATCTCGGTACAGATGTGTGATCTTCTCATAACACAAGGCAACTTCTTCCATATGCCCCGTACCCGGACAATTCCGGGTATCGTGCATTACCGGACTGACAGAGATCACTTTAACGTTCTCCAGTGTAATTCGGTAATATTCGACTTCCTGCCCGGCATCATTAATATGATAAAATCTGAATTCAGCCGATCTTAAAGTCTGCCCGGTGGCTACTGCTTTGAAAAGATAGGGTGAGGCACTATCCAGCTCTTTAGTAAATTGGAAAGGGGAGTGCTGACGCGTGCCCGTGACTCTCCCTGTTGCAGGATCGGTTGGAATCGTCAGGCAGTGGTATAAGCTCCTTAACTCAATGCTTCCTTCGCGTTCTATTACATCGCACGAACCCCGGATCACGGCTCCGCCATCGTCTGTCAAAAATAAATGTACAGGAACTGCCATATAACTCTCCTTAATTATATTTAATCAAACAACCACTTTCCTGCTTTAGCTGACTCTATAAGCATATTGATAGTAAATGCAGGTACCGACACCGGTTCCGTCTTTCTGAATGGATTAAGAGAAAAGGGGATGTCCGGAAAGTATGTTTGTATGTTGAATTTCCCTTTGTCGACATTGAATTTATTGAAGAAATCGTTCATTAAATCCTCAGCTTCAAGTTCATCGATACTAAGATCGGATTTGAGGTCGGTATCGCGATTTAACTCAACCTTTCTGATATTGAAAATGTAGGTGCCTGCATAGGGGCGTATCAGTTCGTAAATCTGATGTTCGACATTATCTACCATACTTTATCTCCTCCCCTTGCGATGATGTTGTAGTCTCGAACTGTACGATAGATGATAGCTGAAACATCGGCAGCCAGGATAATTATGCCAATCAGGGGAATGGAGCGCCCGACAAATGTTCCGATGTTACGCACCATGACTCGCTTTGCCGTCCATGGAGTGTAACCACCAAGCCATGTTGGCATTGAAATTCCGAAAGGAAACTTTGTTTTTTTAAACACTTTCCTGGCTGCTTTCGATGCATAGGATGTTCCCAGGGTAGCACCTACTGGTTTGGGACGAGTACCAAGATTGTTTCGGCCGGATATTAGCGAAACGACAGCGCCAAAATCTGCCGCACTGACTGGCAGTGTTTTCACAAAAAATCAAAAACAGAACTTCTGCCTCGTTGAGATTAGATTTTCCAGCGTAGAAATAGGTTCCATTTAGCTCTTCTGTCGTGTCCAATTATCAATCCTTTGGTGGGTATATGAGATGGAGGATATGGACTGTTTTGAGGGGCGTCTATAAGTGATTTGTTGATTTTTAAGGGTGGGGATATGTTTATAGTTGGTAAGGATGGTGCAGAAGTTTATGCGTATAGAACTCTGTATGACCAGGGATTGATACGATGAACACGCTCGCCGAGCTTTGCAATTACCTTTTTAAATAATAAATGTACTGAGTAATTTCTAATCCCGTTAGTCAATTGCGGCGAACAGCAGGTTAGTATTGAAGATTTCAGTCATGTAGTGAAAGGCAACCGCATGGCTGCGGTCGGTTTCAACAGACTTCAGGGCGGCGATGCTCTGGTGCTCAGTTAACCGTGCTTTACGCATGACGATCACCTCAGGTCAACGTTATCAGTAAGCTGGAAGATCTCTGAAAGTGAATAGTACGTTTAGCGGAGAATTTTAAAAGCCATGAACGTGCGTTTTATAGACAAAAAATGCGCAATAAACATTCATGCAATTGCCCTGATTCTTATTTAGGAGTAGCCTGTCGTTGATTCTAGTTAAAATATAAGGATATGTGTATGTCAGAATCAGTAATGGTAGTCAATGCAACCGCCCCTCCAATCCCGACCACTTCAACTGCCCCGTTCGTTGGGGGGCCGCCTCTTAATGGCCATATGGAACAATATATTGCCATGCAAATGACACAGGAATGTGAAAATGGCACGTAAACAATAAGAATTATTGATTGGATAAAGGACTATTTGGATAAAAACAAAAATTCTGCGAACATTCATTATTGGTTGCAACGTGCTGCTTATGCAGATGATCGTCGAATCCGGTTTACCTCAGAGATGCTTTGGACAAACTACCAACATGGCAACACTAACTTCAAACCAGAAGATCAGGTTAATCTAAGCGGTTCTGCATTTGGCCCCCTGGCTGCGCTTTATCACTACATTTTTGGCAATGGTGAGTCTATGTCGGTTGAACTAGACCAGTTAAGTTTTGAGTTCACAAGCTCAGCCATGACGCCATTAGAACGGATTCTAAAATCAGATCAGATTGGAACTTTTAACATAACAAATGGCTCATTCGGCTATGATTTCAGGAAGAGTTCTCGTTGGGAGTGGTTGATGTTGGGTGGCATATCGTTGCAAACAACTGGAACAGTGACAATCGATAAAGGCGGAAACTGGACCTACAATGGTGTGGTGTTTGGAACCAAAGATATTTATGACGCAAATAAAGACCCTTCGCGAGGCGGCTTAGGTGAGAAACTAACAGATATACTTAGAGCCACCAATGGAACCAGTTATGACATTTATCTAAAAGGTCAACGTGAAGTCCATATGAAAGGAAAGAAGTAATAGTTGAAAAGGCCATGTGACATGGTCTGGCCTTTTTTTATTCCTCACCGTATTCTACATCATTAAGGTCGGCACACCTCGGCATTGCAACGTATTTTACTCCGGGCCTACTGGTCAATGTAAAAGGCACATAAGCCATAGTGTCTTGTATAGAAACTCGTGAGGTGTCTATTATCACATCTTCTCTCTTTAAATTGAATCCAGGAAAGGCACTGTTCTTCTTGTTAGTAAGGTTAGCAACAACCGATTTAGCTACGACAGAAGGGGTCAAAAACTTGCAAGCATCTTCATCCTCTTTCACGGAATTTCTAAAAGAGTAATCAACGTATAAACTAGCAGCACCAATAAATGCCAAAGATAGTAAACTAATTCCCAATATTTTTTTCATTTGCACTCCAAAATGGTAGTCTTCTAAAAATAATGATAATTACTTACAGCTACATGTAAAGAAAAAAATCTAAATGTTACTCTACGAAGTTTCTATGAGGTAGTTATCCCCTAATCATCTTCAATACCGTATCAATCTACTAAATAAGGTGGCGAACGATAACCGCCAGCTCCCCGCCAATCTTCGCCAGCAGCTGCGGGTCGCGTTCGCTGGCCGGTATGGCGTCCGGGAACGGCAGGATAAACCGGCGGCGGGATACGCCCCCGCTGCGGTCGCTGAAGCGCGTCGGGTTGTTGTTCACCGCCAGTATCATCGCGGGGGTAGAGGTGGACCAGGCATTGTCGTACTTCGGGTCTGTCGCCACTTTGCCGCCACCGCTGATGGCCTTGATGCCCGCGCCATCGCTTTTGGTCGGGGAGGATACTCAGCGAGAAGCCCGCCACGCTGGCGCGCTAAACGGAGATTAATGGCGGCCCAGATAGTGTCCTTTACTGTCTCATTACACTGCTTTTTTGCTGGCTGGCATCACTTTTCAATCTACAACCAGCTGATAATAAAGATAATCATGGTTTTCACAAGACACAAAAAAGCCCGCAAAGCTTTCACTTTGCGGGCTTTCAGGACTTCTGAACGGACGATTCTGGTATCGCCGTCGAAGAATTTGGTGGAGCTGGCGGGAGTTGAACCCGCGTCCGAAATTACTACACCGTCGGCACTACATGCTTAGTCAGTCTTTACATTCGCCGGTCAGCTGCGGACAGACACGCCACTGACAGACTAGCCTGATTAGTTTTAGTGCTTCAGCCCCAGGCAAGGCTTCCACACGATCTCTTTTGGGTTTGACCTCTCTTGATCCCCGTCTTAAGAGCGGAAGCTAGGGAGAGAGGGCTCAGAGCAGGGTATTAAGCTGCTAAAGCGTAGTTTTCGTCGTTTGCGACTATTTTTTTGCGGCTTTTAACGAGGCAAACCGCCCCTCGGCATGCTCCTAGGGCTACGCAAATCCCGTCGAATCCAGAATCAGCCCCAAGTACTGTTTAGCAGTATAACAGCAAAACCTGTCGCTTTACCAGAGGCTTAGCGATTGGCGTGCTTCATAATGCGTGCTTTGTCTAATTTCCACTCACGTTCGATGATGTCATCGCGCTTGTCGTGCTCTTTTTTACCCTTCGCCACGCCGATTTTCAGCTTGGCCCAGGCGTTCTTCCAGTACATCGACAGCGCCACCACGGTGTAACCTTCGCGGTTGACCTTACCGAGGATGGTGTCGAGCTCGCGCTGCTTCAGCAGCAGCTTGCGGCTGCGCGTCGGGTCACACACTACGTGGGTAGAGGCGCCGATCAGCGGCTGGAAGGTGGAGCCGAACAGGTAGGCTTCACCATCGCGCAGCATAATGTAGCTGTCGCTGATGTTGGCCTTACCGGCGCGGAGCGTTTTGACTTCCCATCCCTGGAGCGAAAGCCCGGCTTCGAACTCTTCTTCAATGAAGTATTCGTGGCGGGCGCGCTTGTTCTGGGCAATGGTCGCGGAACCGGGTTTATGTGCTTTTTTCTTTGTCATAGTGCCACTTAGTGTACATGAAACGGTGGTTTTTGGCATCCCCCGTCATCTGCCCTGCGGGGGGAACAGGGTATTCTAGCAGATGCCAGGCTGGAGAGAATTTTTGTTTGATTGTCGTCAATGGTATTATTTAGGTGTTCTATGTATAGACAGGAATCAATATGTCACAGATTAGTCGCTCCGCACTGGTGCCGTTCAGCGCTGAGCAGATGTACCGGCTGGTAAACGACGTGGACAGCTACCCGGCGTTTTTACCAGGTTGTACCGGCAGCCGGGTGCTGGAATCCAGCCCGCAGCAGATGACCGCTTCGGTGGACGTGTCCAAAGCCGGCATCAGTAAAACCTTTGTTACCCGCAATACGCTGACCGACAACCAGAGCATCCAGATGCAGCTGGTTGACGGGCCGTTCCGCAAGCTGAGCGGCGGCTGGCGCTTTACGCCGCTGAGCGACGAAGCCTGCAAAGTTGAGCTGAACCTCGACTTTGAGTTCACCAATATGCTGGTTGAGCTGGCGTTTGGCCGCATCTTTAAAGAGCTGGCCAGCAGCATGGTGCAGGCGTTTACCCAGCGAGCGAAAGAGGTCTACAGTGCCTGATATTGCTGTGGAAGTGGTCTACGCGCTGCCGGAGAAGCAGTATCTCTACAGCGTGAAGGTGGCGGAAGGCAGCAGTGTAGAGCAGGCGATTATCGCCTCCGGTCTGCTGGACCTGCGCAGCGACATCGATCTGCAGCAGAACAAGGTGGGGATATTCAGCCGCCCGGTAAAGCTGCAGGACGAAGTGCAAAGCGGGGACCGCATTGAGATCTACCGGCCGCTGCTGGCCGATCCGAAAGAGCTGCGCCGCCAGCGCGCCGAGCGCGCGGAAAAAAAATAAGGCGCCAGGCGCCTTACTTTTAAACTCTTATCGTCTGCCGACCGTCACCGACGGCGGTTCAGCCTTCTGACTTGCTCAGGGCGGCTTTGTTGTCGATATTGGTCAGCGTGCCGTTGCTGTCAAAGGTCAGCGTCAGGGTCTGCTGCTTCACCGGCTCATGGCCTGGCTGCTGGCGGAACACGTAATACCAGACGTTGCTGCCGAACGGGTCGTGCATCATTGGCGTACCCAGGGCGTAAGCAACCTGCTGCTGGTTCATCCCGGTATGGATCTTGGCAACGTCAGTGGCAACCAGGTAGTTCCCCTGATTGATATCAGGCCGGTAAACCACTCGCTCCAGAGTGGAACATCCGGCGGTCAGCATCAGAGCAACCACCGCCGCAGCAGTCAGCGTTTTACAGCGCATAAGTATATTTATTCCTTTGTGGCTTTGGGTATCCCGGCAGGGCAGGGATAGCGATCGGTTTACGACTACGATACCAGCGTAATATACACGTCATCATTCAGGCGATGATAATAAACCTTTCCGCAGTTTAAAACCTCTGCGAAGCAACGATATGACCACAAAGCGAAAGAAAAGTGCCATCGTCAGGCGGCTAACAGCTCGCGGGCGTTGGCCAGCGTGTTGCGCGTGACCTCGCTGCCGCCCAGCAGACGGGCCAGTTCCTGCAGGCGCGCACGTTTATCCAGCGCGTGCATCTGCGTTTCGGTCATCTCGCCGTCGGTCTGTTTGCTGACGAAGAAGTGCTGGTGCCCGCAGCCCGCCACCTGCGGCAGGTGGGTAACGCACATCACCTGGGTCGACTCGCCGAGCTGGCGCAGCATTTTACCGACCACCGCCGCGGTTGGGCCGCTGATTCCTACGTCCACCTCATCGAAAATCAGCGCCGGCGTGTCCATCTTACGGGCGGTGATCACCTGAATCGCCAGCGCGATGCGCGACAGCTCGCCGCCGGAGGCGACCTTCGCCAGCGGCTGCAGCGGCTGGCCGGGGTTGGTGCTGACGCGGAAGTCGATGCGGTCCGCGCCCTCGGCGGTCAGCTGCTCCGGGTTAAACTGCAGGTCGATGCTGAAGCGGCCGTGCGGCATCGACAGGGTGTGCATGCTTCCGGTGATCAGCTCGCTCAGCTCGGCGGCGAAGTGCGCGCGGCGCTGGTGCAGATCATCGGCGCAGCTCAGCGCCGCGGCGTGGTGTTCGCTCACCGCCTGGCTCAGCTCCTCCTGGTCGCTCTCCTGCTGGTCCAGCGCCTGCTGTTCCGCCAGCAGCTGCTGGTAGAACACCGGCAGCTCTTCCGGCGTGACGTGGTGCTTGCGCGCCAGGTTGATCTGTTTCGACAGGCGCTGCTCCAGCTCGTGCAGGCGGTTCGGGTCGAGATCCAGCCGGTCAACATAGTGGCGCAGCTCGTCGCTGGCTTCGCTAATCTGAATCGCCGCCTCTTCCAGCATGCTGTACACGCCGTTCAGGCGGTCATCCAGCTCGACCAGCTCTTCCATCAGCTGGCGTGCGGTGTACAGCTGGCGTTGCAGGGTGAGGTCTTCACCGTCGGCCAGCATCATCAGCGCCTGCTGGCTGGTTGACAGCAGCTGGCCGCTGTTGGCCAGCCGCTTGTACTCTTCGTCAATCTGCTCGTACTCGCCGCTCACCGGCGCGAACTCGTTAAGTTCTTTTAGCTGGTACTGCAGCAGCTCGCGGCGGGCTTCACGCTCCTGCGCCAGCTGCTGATGGCGGGCGAGGGCGCGGCAGCTCTGGTGCCACTGGCGGTAGCGCTGCGCCATATTCTGCACCAGCAGCGTTTCCCCGGCGTAGGCGTCGAGCAGGGCTTTCTGGTGGTCGGGCTTCAGCAGCAGCTGGTGCGCATGCTGGCCGTGGATCTGAATCAGCGTCTGGCTCAGCTCGCGCAGCTGGGAGAGCGGCACCGAGGTGCCGTTGATAAAGCCGCGCGAGCGGCCGTCGGTGCCGATCACCCGGCGCAGCAGGCATTCGCCGCCGTCGTCAAGGTGGTTATCCTGCAGCCACTGTTGCGCGGTCGGGGTATCTTTCAGCGAGAAACGCGCGCAGATGTCGGCCCGCGCTGCCCCCTGGCGCACCATATCTGCCTCCGCACGGCCGCCAAGGCACAGCCCGAGCGCGTCAATCGCAATCGATTTACCCGCGCCGGTCTCGCCGGTGATCGCCGTCATGCCGCGCTGAAAGTCGATCTCCAGCTCGCGAACAATCGCGAAATTACTGATGGTCAGTTGTGCCAGCATAGTCATCTTCCTGTATAGAAAAACAGATATGGTTTTTCATACAGTATATACTGGTTTTATAACCAGTAAAGATGACAATGCAAAAATCAGAATGATTTTTTTGACCAGCCGAGTTTAGAGCTCAGCGTATTGAAATAGCTGTAGTTTTTCGGGTGAATCAGGTTCAGGTGGTAGTCGCTGCGGCGGATCAGTACGTCTTCCCCTTCCTGGATCGGCAGGGCGATCTGGCTGTCGCAGCTGATCTCCAGGTCGCTGCGCATATGAGAAAAACGCAGCCGGATGGTGCTGCTGCTGTTGATCACCAGCGGGCGCGCCGAAAGCGTGTGCGGGAACATCGGCACCAGTGCGATGGCGTCCAGCGTCGGCGACAGAATCGGCCCGCCGGCGGAGAGCGAGTAAGCGGTGGAGCCGGTTGGGGTGGAGATAATCAGGCCGTCCGAGCGCTGGGAAAACGCAAAGATCTCATCAATGTAGACCTCGAACTCGATCATATGCGCCACCTTGCCGGGGTGCAGTACCACTTCGTTGATGGCAGTGCCGATGCGCGGCGAGCCGTGCTGGCGGCACACCTGCGCCTCCAGCAGGAAGCGGCTCTCGGTGAAGTATTCACCGTCCAGCACGTCGGCCAGCTGCTGCTGCGCGTTGTCGGGGTCGAGATCGGTCAGGAAGCCGAGGTTGCCGCGGTTAATGCCGATCACCTTAATATCGTAGCGCGCCAGCACCCGTGCGGCACCGAGCATATTGCCGTCGCCGCCCACTACCACCGCCAGATCCGCCTGGCGGCCGATCTCGGCCAGGGTGCCGGTGGCAACGCCGCTCAGTTTCAATTCGCGGGCGATCTGTTGCTCCACGATCACCTGATAGCCGCGCGCGGTCAGCCAGCGCCAGAGCATTTCATGGGTGGTGAGCGCGGTAGGGTGGCGCGGGTGGCCGACGATCCCGATGCAGTTGAACGGATTATTCATGTTGCTGGCGTTCCTTACGAGGAAAAGTCCCCCGGTAATGTAACTGGTTCCCTTGAAACCGCGATTCTGATCCCCATAATAAGCCAACCAGCGACATGATTATGCACAAACGCGGAGAAATTCATGAGTAGTAAAGAACAGAACACACCAAACGAGCAAGTCTCAGACGATATCGAGATGGAGCAGGCGCAAACCCAGGACGCAGAGACGGCAGCAGAAGGCGTGGATCCGCGTGATGAGCGTATCGCTGAGCTGGAAGCACAGCTGGCGATCTCCCAGGGCGGCGTGCGTGAAGCACAGCTGCGTGCCCAGGCCGAGATCGAAAACATCCGCCGCCGCACCGAGCAGGACGTGGAGAAAGCCCACAAGTTCGCGCTGGAGAAGTTCGCGAACGAACTGCTGCCGGTGATCGACAGCCTCGAGCGCGCGCTGGAAGTGGCCGATAAGACCAATCCTGAGCTGGCTTCAATGATCGAAGGTATCGACCTGACCATGAAGTCGCTGCTGGGCGCGGTGCGCAAGTTTGGCGTGGAAGTGGTCGGTGACGTGCACGTGCCGTTTAACCCGGACGTTCACCAGGCGATGTCGATGATGGAATCGGAAGAGGTTGCCCCGAACCACGTGCTGATGGTGATGCAGCGTGGCTATACCCTGAACGGTCGCCTGCTGCGCCCGGCCATGGTGGCGGTCTCGAAGGCCAAGGCCTGATGACGCCCCCTCCCGCCGCCCGGCGGGAGGGACGATCCCGGGTTGGCCGTACGGCCAGCCCGGTTGATAAATCCCTGGTACGATGGGCTAACGTCCTGACCGACGATTGGCGATATCCATGTGCGACGGACTGATGTCCAGCCGTCAAGGTGGATAACACCCGAGTGACAGGGCTGATGCCCAACTCAACGGTTGTGCTCTGCTCCGGCTAACCTCAGCCGTGCGCTGCTTCCACCTTAAACACGCGGATCGCCTGCGACAGCTGTGCCGCCTGCTCCTGCATCGAGTGTGCCGCCGCCGCGGACTCATTGACCAGCGCCGCATTCTGCTGGGTGACCTGATCCATCTGCACGATCGCCTTATTGATCTCATCAATGCCGCTGCTTTGCTCGGCGCTGGCGCTGGAGATCTCCGCCATAATCGCCGTGACGTTGTTAACGCTGGCCAGCACCTCATCCATGGTTGAGCCGGCGGTCGCCACCTGGCGGCCACCCTGATCCACTTTCGCCACCGAATCTTCGATCAGCTGCGCAATCTCTTTCGCCGCCGAGGCCGAGCGCTGCGCCAGGCTACGCACTTCTGAGGCCACCACGGCAAAGCCGCGGCCCTGTTCGCCGGCGCGCGCCGCTTCCACCGCCGCGTTCAGCGCGAGGATATTGGTCTGGAAGGCGATGCCGTCAATCACGCTGATGATATCGACGATCTTGCGCGACGAGCCGTTAATCATCTCCATGGTGCTGACCACCTGACGCACGGCGTCGCCGCTGGCGGTGGCGACCTGAGAGGCCTGCGCCGCCAGCGTGTTAGCCTGGCGGGCGTTGTCGGCGTTGAGCCTGACCGTGGCGGTCATCTGCTCCATCGCTGAGGCGGTCTCTTCCAGCGAGCTGGCCTGCTGCTCGGTGCGGGAGGAGAGGTCCAGATTGCCGGCGGAGATCTGGCCGGAGGCGGTCGCGATCAGGTCGGTGCCGGAGCGCACTTCGCTGACGATCTGCAGCAGGTTTGCGTTCATATTTTTCAGCGCCTGCATCAGCTGGCCGGTTTCATCCGCCGAGTGCACGGTAATGGTGGTGCGCAGATCGCCGGCGGCGACGTTCTCCGCCACCGTCACCGCTTCTCGCAGCGGGCGTACGATCGAACGTGTCAGGAACACGCCCAGCAGCACGGCGGCGATAATCGCCATCGCCGAGAAGAACAGCGTTACCTTAATCGCGGTACCGGCGTCGGCCACCGCGGTTTTTCCCTCCTGCTGCAGCTGCTGCGACTGGGAGTCGGCAAAGCTGACCACCACATCCAGGAAGGCGTTCTGCGAGGTGGTGATGCTGCGCAGCACAAACTCTTTCGCCGCCGCCACATCGCCGCTGCGTACCAGCACCGCAAGCTGGTCGCGCGCGATATCATATGACGCTGCCGCGTCCTTCACCGCCTGAATTTTCTTTTTGCCGACCACGGAGGTCTGCAGCGTCGCGATGCGATCGATCGCCGCGTTAGTTCGTGCGATGGACTGTTCCATCTGTGCAAAACGCTTGTTATTGCCCGCCTCGTTGCCGGTATCCAGCACCAGCCCGCGCAGGAATTTAATCTGATCGTTCACCCCGTCGCGTACCTCAAACGCCAGCCGCACTTTGGCGTAGCGATCGTTGACGATGCTGTCGATGGTCTGATTGATATGGTTGATTTTATTCACCGCGGTGGCGCTGACGATGATTAGCAGCAGGATGACCAGGCCGAACGCAGCACCGAGCCGCGCGCCGACGCGCATATTTTTAACGAATGACATTGCAGGTTTTCCCTAAGGTTGGACTTAACAGGAAGCATCGGGTGGCTTCTCTTGCAGAATGCATCGGCACCCATAAGGAAAACTTGATATGCGTCAGTGAGCAATCTCACGTTTTTAGGTGAGGAAATGTAAATGGTGGTTTAAACGGCGAGCGTGGAGCATGCAATAAGGGAACGGGGAACGGGGAACGGGGAACAGGGGGCAGGGAACAGGGAACGGGGAACAGGGAACAGGGAACAGGAAACTGTGAGCAATAGTACAGGGGGTGGGGCATCCGCAGCGACACGATGTACGCGGCTGGCCTGCTGCAAAGGTTGGTGCAGCAGGCCGGTACTGCGTCGGATCGGCGAAATCAGATCTTGAGCATTTTTACCGTGGCATCCACGTCAATCTCATCCTGCGAGAAGATCAGCGTGGTGCCCTGGAAGGTGGTGATTGCCAGCTTTTTGAGCGTGCGCATCTCTTCGGCAGCGGCTTCGGCTTTTGGCCGGATATTGCTCATCAGCAGACCCACCGACAGCACGGTGTTCTCTTTATCGATGCGCGGATCGGCCGGCACCTCTTCGCTGTAGACCAGATAAGACTTGATCGAGGTGAGCTTCAGGCGCTCGCCGGCAATGTAGATGTACTTACCTTCTGCCGCCACCTTCACCGCAAAGGCAGATAAGCCTTTGTTGTTGGTGGTAGGCTCAAAAGTCACCGCCGCATCTTTCTTGATCAGCTCCGGGTTGGCGACCTTGATCACATGAAAATAACGATTATCGCCGTTTTCATCTTTGATAAAGCCAAAACCTTTATCTTTAAACCAGGTTGTGATCGTTCCGTTCATCGCCATTGTTGCCTACTTATAGAGTTAATCTGATCGGTTATTACGGCACATAGTGTAAAACACAATGCCGGCGCAGACCACGCCTTTGCTTACCACATCAGATCGTCTGGCACCTTAAAGTCGGCGTACGGGTCGTCTTCATCCTGTTGTTCCTCGGTCAGCGCGCTGTGTAACACGATGCTGCTGGCATCGCGCTGGGCGATTTTTTCGGCGACGATGGCCGGGATGATCGCGTAGTGGCTGTCAGCGCTGCCATCCACCGTCAGGCGCGCGATGGCGAGGCGGCCGTTAATCAGCTGCGTCTGGGTCGGCTTATCGACGGCGATTTTTTTAATCAGATTGCCGTCGGTGAAGTTAAAATCGATGCTGCCTTTGTTGATGCTGATGCGGTTCATCTCAATCAGCTGCTTAACCTGGGCTTTGAACTCTTTCGCCAGCGTCGCCTGCTTCTGCTGCTCGCTCAGCTGCCTGTCACGCTCCTGCTGGGATTTTTTATTCTCTTCCACCGCCTCTCTCGCTTCGCGCGCCTGCACGCGGGATTTTTTGGCGGTTCTCTGCACCTTGGCCACTTTCTTGCTGGAGACCAGGCCGGCTTTAAGCATCTGCTCTTGTAAGGTTAGTTTTGTCATCTTGGTATCTGGATCCGTTGAAATTTTGTGGAATTATTCCGGCAGTACCGGCTGCCAGTCAATCGGCGTTTCGCCGTGTTCGCTCAGCCAGCGGTTGGCCTGCGAGAAGTGCCCGCTGCCGAAGAAGCCGCGGTGGGCCGAGAGCGGCGACGGGTGCGGCGCCTGCAGCACGTGGTGGCGCTGGCGGTCGATAATGCTGCCCTTCTTCTGCGCGTGCGAGCCCCACAGCAGGAACACCACGCCTTCGCGATGCTGGTTGATGGTGGCGATCACGTTGTCGGTAAAGGTCTCCCAGCCGAATTTGGCGTGCGAATGCGCCTGACCGCCTTCCACCGTCAGCACGGTGTTGAGCAGCAGCACGCCCTGGCGCGCCCAGCTCTCGAGGAAGCCGTGGTTCGGCCGTTCGAAGCCGGGGATATCGGTAACCAGCTCTTTATACATATTCACCAGCGACGGCGGTACGGCCACGCCGGGCAGCACTGAAAACGCCAGCCCGTGCGCCTGGTTCGGGCCGTGATACGGATCCTGGCCCAGAATCACCACCTTTACCGCGCCCAGTTCGGTCAGGCGGAAGGCGTTAAACACGTCCTTCTGCGGCGGGTAGACGGTCTTACCCGCCGCCCGCTCCGCGCTCACCTTCGCCAGGGTTTCACGGAAGTAAGGTTTCTCTTTTTCCTCAGCCAGCACGTCGTGCCAGGTCATGGTATTGACCATTACCCTCTCCTTATCAAAAACAATCCGGCTAGCTTAACGTGGTTTGCCTGAGCGGGACAGATTGATTTGCGTCAAAACGCCGCGGGCGGCGGGCTGGTATACAGGTAGGCTCAACACATTGGCCGCAGAATGACGGTGGCGGAATGCCTCCGCTGCCGCCCGGCCCGGAGGATTAAGATGATTAGCGGAATTCAAATTACCCACGCCAGCAATCAGGACCTGCTCAACTCGTTCTGGCTGCTGGACAGCGACAGCGAGCAGGCGCGTTGCCTGTGCGCCAGAGCCGGTTACCAGCAGGACCAGCTGGTGGCGATCGCCGAACTCGGCCCGATCGAGTACCGTGAGCTGCCGCTGGAGATGAAGCCACAGGTGAAAATCGAGGGGGGCCAGCATCTTAACGTGAACGTGCTGAGCCGTGAAACGCTGGAAGAGGCGGTCAAGGATCCGGAAAAATACCCGCAGCTGACCATTCGCGTCTCCGGCTATGCGGTGCGCTTTAACGCGCTGACGCCTGAACAGCAGCGCGATGTCATTACCCGTACCTTTACCGAAAGCCTGTAAGCCCGGGCGCTAACCACGCCACAACATACGCGGCACCGCAGGTGCTGGCCGGATCGGGTCAGCGCCTGCGGTGCCGTTTTTCGGCTACGCTCCGCGTCGGCCCGCTGGTTAACCTGCCAGACGCTGGCCGTTCGGGTTATCGCACGGACAGAGCTGGGTTAATCTGCCAGACGCTGGCGGTTCAGGTTATCGCACGCACGGGGCTGGTTAATCTGCCAGACGCTGGCCGGTCAGGCCACCGCGCTGCGGGCGTGAAACTGCCTGCGCCACCCGGTGGGCGTGGTGCCCAGCTGCTGGCGAAAGTGATGGCGCAGCGCGCCGGCGGAGCCGAAGCCGGCCTGTTCCGCCACCCGGTCAATGCTCAGCCCGCTGCCTTCCAGCAGGGCGCAGGCTCTCTCCAGCCGCACCTTCAGCATCCACTCGCCCGGCGTGGTGCCGGTGGCGTCCTGAAAACGGCGCAGAAAGGTGCGGCGGCTCATGCCCGCGCGCGCGGCCAGCTGCTCAATCACCATCGGCGTGTTGAGATGGCTGCGCAGATCGTCCAGCAGCGGGGCCAGCGTTTTCGGTGACTTTGCCACCGGCTGCTGCAAAAACTGCGGCTGGCTGCCTTCGCGCAGCGGCGGCGTCACCATCCGCCGCGCGGTGCGGTTGGCTACGTCAATGCCGTAGTCGCGGCGGATCAGGTACAGGCACAGGTCAACGCCGGCCGCGCCGCCGGCCGAGGTGATAATGCTGCCCTCATCGACGTAAATCATCCCGTGCTCCACCTGCACGCGGGGGAAGCGCTGCGCCAGCACCTCGGTGCTGTTCCAGTGGGCGGTGGCCCGTTTGCCGTCCAGCAGCCCGGCGGCCGCCAGCACGAAGCTGCCCGCACAGATGGCGACGATGCGGCTGCCCGCCCGGTGCGCCTGCTGCAGCGCGGCGATCAGCGGGGCGGGGGGCGTATCGTGGATGCTGCGCCAGCCGGGTATCACGATGGTGCCGGCCCCGGCCAGCTGCTCCAGCCCGCCGTCGACCATCACCCGCACGCCGCCCTGCGCGGCGAACGCCCGCTCTTCCGCTGCGGCCACGCACAGCTCATACAGCGGCGCGCCGGTGACCTCGTCGGCGCGGCCAAAGGCCTCTACCGCCGTACCAAATTCAAAGGTGCACAGGCACTCATAGGTCAGTAACACCAGCCGTCGGTTAAGCGGGGCAGGGAAACAGGCGGGCTGCGGGCGGGCGGACGGGAAGGTTGTCATCTCGCGAATCATCGTCAGGTTGGCATAATCTTGACGATACATGGCATACCCGCGCATTTCCACCGCGCCGCGAATCTTTCATGCTGGCAGCCTGTTTTCGTTTCCAGGATTGTATGATGAAAAATATGTTGGCTCTGATCGCCGTGTGTCTGGCGGCGCTGATGTCGGGGCTGGAGATCTCCAGCGTGCCGGTGATCTCGCCGGTGCTGGAGCAGCAGCTGCACGCCAGCTTCCGCGAGCTGCAGTGGGTGATGAACGCCTACACGCTGGCCTGCACCACGGTGCTGATGGCGACCGGCACGCTGGCCGACCGCTTTGGCCGCAGGCGGGTGTTTATGATCGCCATAGCGGCGTTCGGCCTGACCTCGCTGCTGTGCGGGCTGGCCGGCAGCGTCGGCTGGCTGATCGTCGGCCGCTTCCTGCAGGGGCTGAGCGGCGGCGCGATGCTGACCTGCCTGATCGCCATCCTCGCCACCCAGTTCCCTGAGGGCCGTGCCCGCAGCCGGGCGTTTGCCGCCTGGGGGATCACCTTCGGCCTCGGGCTGGGCTTTGGCCCGATCGTCGGCGCGCTGCTGGTGGCGTGGTTCAGCTGGCAGTGGGTGTTTCTGGTGCACGTGTTTATCGCCGTGGTCACGCTGCTGCTGGCGGCGAAAAACGTGGTCGAATCGCGCGACGCCCAGGCGCAAAAGCTCGATCTCGCCGGGCTGCTGACCCTGTCGCTGACGGTGATGGGGGCCACTTATCTGATTACCCAGGGCAGCAGCCTCGGCTGGCAGAGCGCTTACGCCTGGGGGATTTTGCTGCTGACGGCGGTCAGCGGGCTGGCCTTTATCCGCATCGAACGGCGGCATCCGCACCCGATGTTCGACTTCAGCGTGTTCCGCATTCGCCGCTTTTCCGGCGCGCTGATGGGCTCGGTGGGGATGAACTTCAGCTTCTGGCCGTTAATGATCTATCTGCCGATCTGGTATCAGAGCGGGCAGGGGTATGGCAACGTGGAGACCGGGCTGGCGCTGCTGGCCTATACGCTGCCGACGCTGCTGATGCCGCCGCTGGGCGAGAAGCTCACCGCCCGCTACGGCGCTGAGAAGACCATCCCGCTGGGCCTGTTCGCCATCGCCATCGGCTTTATGCTGATGTACCTCGCCGTCGCGCTGCAGCTCAGCCTGCTGCCGGGGGCGCTGATCGCCGGCGCGGCGCTGGGGCTGACCAATACGCCGGTCACCAACACCACTACCGGCTCGGTGCCCGGCGACCGCGCCGGCATGGCCTCGGGCATTGATATCAGCGCCCGGCTGATCACCCTGGCGGTCAATATCGCGCTGATGGGCAGCCTGCTGGTGGCCGGGATTAACGCCAGCCTGCGGCGGACGCTGCCGGAGGTCGGGGATGCCGCCGCGCTGGCGGAGCGTATCGCCGGTGGTGCGGTGGTGCAACTGCCGCAGGGGATCGCCAGCCGGGCACTGGCTGACGGCTTTAGCGGCCTGCTGCTGTACGGCGCCGCCGGCGTCGCGGCGCTGGCGCTGGCCAGTACGCTGCTGTTCAGCTGGCGGGTTAAACGGGCGGATGGCGATAAGGGGCAGCCGCCACAGGATGAAGACCGGGCGGCTCGTCTGACCGCCTGTGAGGATAACGTCTCCGGGTAACAGCACTCTGCGTGGGATAAAGCCCGACGGGTTCACCTGCGGGGGATAAGGATAATGCCGCCGGTTAGCCGCACCCTTTGCGGGATGACGCGCGACCGGCTTGCTTAGCGGCGTCAGGGGATATCGCCACTGGGTTACCGGGCAGCATGCAGGGATAAAAAAACGGGAGGAGCCGCGCGGCAAAGGCCGGGCTGCTCCTCCCGTCAGGTCACCGGACGGAACCGTGCGGTGCAGGGAAGGGCGTGATGCCTTCAGGCGGAGAGATTACTTCGCGCCGTCGGTTTTTGCAGCGGCAGGTTTGCGGCGCTTACCAATGTTCTTGGTGTCGCGGTGACGCTCCTTAACGCGCGGCTTCTCTTCCGCTTTCTTCTTGTCTTTCTCTTGCTGGCGTTTGGCCTGCACTTTCTTCGACGGCTTGCCCTGCAGCTTTTCGCTCGGCGCGCGGGTCACCGGGCGCAGCTCATCAACGGTACGCGACTTCAGCGGCTCGTTGATGTAGCGGCTGATTTTGCCCAGCAGCAGCTGATCGTGCGCTTCCACCAGTGAAATCGCGATGCCTTTCTTACCGGCGCGGCCGGTACGGCCGATGCGGTGCAGGTAGACGTCGGCGGTCAGCGGCAAATCGAAGTTGAACACGTGGCTGACGTCATCGATATCGATGCCGCGTGAGGCGATATCGGTGGCGACCAGCACGTTAACCCGGCCATCTTCCACGCGTTTGATCGCTTCGTTACGCTTGGCCTGCACCAGCTCCCCTTCCAGGTAGCTGTTGTTGATGCCGGCCTCGCGCAGCACGCCGCACAGCTCGTGCACCCGCTCGCGCTTACGCACGAAGATCACCGAACGGGTCACTTCCTCCTGCTTCAGCAGGTGCAGCAGCAGCGCGACTTTGTGTTTGTAGTCATCCGCGCGGTAGTACCACTGCTGGATCTTCTTACGTTCGCGGCGCGCCGGGTCGGCTTCGATCTCAACCGGTTCTTTCAGGATGCGCTCGGCAAAGTCTTTGATCGCTTCGCCTTCCAGCGTGGCGGAGAACAGCAGGGTCTGCTTGCGCCAGCGGGTTTCGGCCGAAATGGTTTCGATATCCTGGGCGAAGCCCATGTCCAGCATGCGGTCCGCTTCATCAAGGATCAGCGTTTCAACCGCGCGGCAGTCAAAGTTCTCTTCCTTAATGTACTGCAGCAGGCGTCCGGTGGTGGCGACCACGATATCCTGGTTTTCGCTGAACACTTCGGCGTGGTTCATATAGGCCACGCCGCCGGTGATGGTGGCGATATCCACATGGGTATTTTTCGCCAGCGCGCGCGCGTCATCGGCGACCTGCATCGCCAGTTCGCGGGTCGGAACCAGGATCAGAATGCGCGGCGGGCCGGATTTTTTACGCGGGAAGTCGATCAGGTGCTGCAGCGCGGGCAGCAGATAGGCCGCGGTTTTGCCTGTACCGGTTGGTGCCGAACCCAGAACGTCGCGACCCTCCAGTGCTGGCGGGATCGCCGCGGCCTGAATGGCAGTAGGGCGTGTGAAGCCTTTTTCCTGCAGGGCTTCCAGCAGGCTCTCGTCGAGTTCGAGTTCGGAAAAAGTGGTTACAGTCATGGTCTTCCTCAGTTTGGGGCGCTGATTATAGACAGATTGAACGCGATCTTCATCTGTTTGTCGCGGGTTAATGACTTTTCCTTCGCCGCAGATTGTCCTATGCTAGCGCCGTTTCTCTTTCAGGTCAGTCAAATGTCTCCACAGAAAGCCGCGCTGCGCGCTAACGGTTTCACCTTTAAACAATTTTTTATCGCCCACGATCGCTGTGCTATGAAGGTCGGCACCGACGGCGTGCTGCTCGGTGCCTGGGCACCGGTGGCCGGCGTGCAGCGGGTGCTGGATATTGGCTCCGGCAGCGGGCTGATCGCGCTGATGCTGGCGCAGCGTACCGCCGCCGACGTGCAGATCGATGCGGTTGAGCTGGATCCGGCCGCCGCCGGGCAGGCGCAGGAGAACGTTGCCGCCTCGCCGTGGCCGTCGCGGGTCAGCGTGCATCAGGCGGATATCCTCAGCTGGGCGCAGCAGTGCGCGCATCGCTATTCGCTGATCGTCAGCAATCCGCCTTACTTTACGCCGGGGTCGGCCTGCGCCAGCGACGAGCGCGCCGCCGCCCGCTCGACCACCACGCTGACCCATGAGGCGCTGTTGACCTGCGCCGAGAACCTGATCGCCGAAGAGGGGTTTTTCTGCGTGGTGCTGCCGGAAGACGCCGGCAGCCGGCTGGTGGCGCTGGCGCAGCAGCGCGGCTGGCACCTGCGTTTTCGCACCGACGTGGCGGATAACGACACCCGCCCGCCGAACCGCGTGCTGCTGGCGCTGTCACCTACCCCCGGCGAACAGCTGCTGGACCGCATGACCATCCGCGGCGCGGATAACCACTATTCTGAGGCGCACTGCAGCCTGACCCGCGACTTCTATCTGTTTCGCTGATCGGGGCTAAGAATGGTCGGGCTGATGTCGTCGAGCGTGGCGGGGTAGTCGAGGGTAAAGTGCAGCCCGCGGCTCTCCTTGCGGGCCAGCGCACAGCGCACCATCAGCTCCGCCACCTGCACCAGATTGCGCAGCTCCAGCAGGTTGTTAGAGATGCGGAAATGGGCGTAATACTCGTCGATTTCATGCTGCAGCAGGGCGATGCGCCGCAGCGCGCGCTCCAGCCGCCGGGTGGTACGCACGATGCCGACGTAGTCCCACATAAACAGCCGCAGCTCGTGCCAGTTATGCTGGAGAACCACCCGCTCGTCGGCGTTCTCTACCTGGCTCTCATCCCATGCGGGCAGGTCGCTGACCAGCGGCGTCTCGGCCAGCCGCTGGCCGATATCCTCCGCCGCCGACCAGCCGTACACCAGGCACTCCAGCAGCGAGTTTGAGGCCAGCCGGTTCGCGCCGTGCAGCCCGGTATAGCTCACCTCGCCGATCGCATACAGCCCGTTAACGTCGCTGCGCCCGCGCTGGTCGACCATCACCCCGCCGCAGGTGTAGTGGGCGGCGGGCACGATCGGGATCGGCTGGCGGGTGAGATCGAAGCCCAGCGTCAGCAGCTTTTCACAGATGGTCGGGAAGTGGGCGCGGATAAAGTCCGCCGGCTGGTGGCTGATATCCAGATACATGCAGTCGGCACCCAGCCGCTTCATCTCATGATCGATGGCACGTGCCACGATATCGCGCGGGGCCAGCTCGCCGCGCGGGTCAAACTCCGGCATAAAGCGCGTGCCGTCCGGGCGCAGCAGCAGCGCCCCCTCGCCGCGCAGCGCCTCGGTCAGCAGGAAGTTGCGCGCCTCGGGGTGGAACAGGCAGGTGGGGTGAAACTGATTAAATTCCAGGTTGGCCACCCGGCAGCCGGCGCGCCACGCCATGGCGATGCCGTCGCCGGAGGCGACGTCCGGATTGGTGCTGTACTGATAGACGTTGGCCGCGCCGCCGGTGGCCAGCACCACCGCCCGCGCCGCGCAGCGCTCGACCACTTCCAGATTACGGTTCCACACCCACGCGCCGACCACCCGCCGCTCACCGGGCAGGCCGAGTTTATCGGAGACGATCAGGTCGACGGCGTTGCTGCGCTCCAGCACGCGAATATTCGGGTGGCTTAACGCCTGGCTGACCAGGGTAGTTTCCACTGCTCTGCCGGTAGCGTCGGCGCTGTGCAGGATGCGGCGGTGGCTGTGCCCGCCCTCGCGGGTCAGATGGTAGAGTGACGGGGCGTTCTCGGTCATATCCCGGTCAAAGGGCACGCCGCGGTCGATCAGCCACTGCACGCAGTGGCGCGCGTTGCCGGCAATAAACGCCACCGCTTCGCGTTCGCACAGCCCGTCTCCGGCGATCAGCGTGTCCTCAACGTGGGACTCAATGCTGTCGGTTTCATCAAACACCGCCGCAATTCCGCCCTGCGCGTAGAGGGTTGAGCCTTCGCTGAGCGGCCCCTTACTCAGCACGGTCACCTGGTGGCGTTCCGCCAGGCGCAGCGCCAGCGACAGCCCGGCCGCGCCGCTGCCAATAATCAGTACGTCACAGCAGTATTCAGAGGTCTGGGTCATGTTGTTTAATTTACTAAACAGGTTGTTTGCTGAGCATAACACCCATTGTGGCGCGGGAACATGGCTTTTTTTTCAGCAGTCACCCCGCCGTTTCAGGGCGTGGCACAGCCTCGCCCCGGCAAAACGGCTGCAGAATGCTATTATCTGCTGAGTGACGTTTACTATGGTGAACCGTGGTAAATCAACAAGATTAGAGGGTGAAAAATGGGGCCTGTTGCGTTACTCTGCGGCGTCAATGCCACGCCTGCTCCCCACCGGGTGCGGGGTGAAGCGCAGCAGTGGCCAGCAGAACGGCTAAAATGCATAAAAAAGTCAGCCCTTCTGCAAAAGCGCACCTGTGGCATCACAAAAATAATGGCGTAACGGAACTAACCAGAGATACCTGACTCAAAACCCCTGCTTGCTCGAAAAAAAAGATAGTGGGTTTACACTGGGAGTTCAGTTACGCGTGGAAAATGATTTGGGGAGACCTTACCTCGGATGAGCGAGCAGATAACGGATCAGGTCCTCGTTGAACGGGTACAAAAAGGCGATCAGAAGGCATTCAATTTACTGGTAATCCGTTACCAGCATAAGGTAGCCAGTCTGGTTTCCCGCTATGTTCCCTCAGGAGATGTACCTGACGTAGTTCAGGAGTCGTTTATTAAGGCCTATCGCGCGCTGGAGTCGTTCCGGGGTGATAGCGCTTTCTATACCTGGCTCTACCGGATTGCCGTCAACACGGCCAAAAATTACCTGGTTGCCCAGGGGCGCCGCCCGCCGTCCAGCGATGTCGATGCGATCGACGCTGAAAACTTTGAAAGTGCGGGGGCACTGAAAGAAATTTCGAACCCTGAGAACTTAATGTTGTCAGAAGAGCTGAGACAAATTGTTTTTCGTACCATCGAGTCTCTACCCGAAGATTTGCGTATGGCGATTACCCTGCGCGAGCTTGATGGTCTCAGCTATGAAGAGATAGCCGTTATCATGGACTGCCCGGTAGGCACCGTACGTTCACGAATCTTTCGGGCCCGTGAAGCTATCGATAATAAAATTCAACCGCTTATCCAACGCTAGCGATAGCGGACACAGGAAGGGTATTGAGGCATGCAGAAAGAACAACTTTCCGCTCTGATGGACGGTGAGAGCGTTGATAACCAGCTGCTGGCTGAATTATCACAAGACGCATCACTCCAAAAAAATTGGGAAAGCTATCATCTGATCCGCGATACACTCCGCGGTGATGTGCCACAGCTGCTCAATTTTGATATCGCTGACCGCGTGGCGGCAGCGATCGAGCAAGAACCTGCACAGCGCATTACGCATCTGATTACGGAAGAGCAGCCAAAGCCGGCTGACGTCGCCGCGATGCCGTTCTGGGGGCGCGTGCGTCCGTGGGCCGCGCAGATCACTCAGGTTGGCCTGGCGGCCTGCGTCTCACTGGCGGTGATCGTTGGCGTGCAGCAGTATAACAAGCCGGTGCAGCAGTCTGTCGATACACCGGTGTTTAACACCCTGCCGGTGATGGGGCAGGCCTCTCCGGTCAGCCTGGGCGTGCCGACCGACAACGCCATCAGCGGCAATGCTAACCAGCAGGTTCAGGATCAGCGCCGCCGGGTTAACGCCCTGCTGCAGGATTACGAACTGCAGCGCCGCCTGCACGCTGACCAGCTGAAGCTAGATCAAAGCCCTGAACAGCAGGCCGCTGCCCAGGTCCCTGGTAATCAGTCGTTAGGAATGCAGCAGCAGTAATGAAGCAACTTTTGTGTGCCGTCAGCCTGCTGGCTGGTGGCCTGATTTACTCTACTGTCGCCCCGGCGCAAACCGCGCCTGCGGCGCTGTTACAGCAGATGGAACAGGCCAGCCAGTCCCTCAGTTATGAATTCGCCTATATCAACGTTTCCCGCCTGGGGATCGAATCTCTGCGCTATCGCCATGCGGTAATCGGCAATAAAACCTACGCCCAGCTGCTGCAGATGGATGATGAGCGTCGTGAGATCATCCAGCGCGGTAGCGAAATCAGCTATTTTGAACCGGGGCTGGAGCCCTTCACCATGACCGGCGACCACATCGTGGATTCTCTGCCGGCGCTGGTGTATGCCGATTTTCAGAAGCTGGCCGCCAGCTACGATTTTGTGCCGGTTGGCCGTATGCGCATGGCTGACCAGCTGTGTGAGATGATCCGCATCGTCTCGCGCGACGGCACCCAGTACGGCTACATGGTGTGGCTGGACAGCGACACTAAGCTGCCACTGCGCATCGACCTGCTGGATCGCGACGGTGAAACCCTCGAACAGTACCGGGTGATCAGCTTCGCCGTCGACCAGGGTGTCAGTAAGGCGATGGCCGGGCTGGAAACCGCGCAGATGCCGCCGGTGCTGGCGGTACCGGCCGGCAGCCAGGTGAAGTTCAACTGGCAGACCGGCTGGCTGCCCGCCGGCATGAAACAGGTGGCGCAGAACCGCCGCCAGCTGCCGTCGCTGAACCGTCCGGTGGAGTCGCGTCTCTACTCTGACGGCCTGTTCAGCTTCTCGGTGAACGTCACCATGGCCGATAAAAACAGCGCACCGCAGCAATTGCGCACCGGGCGTCGTACGGTGCAGACGGTTGTGCGTAATAATGCGGAGATCACCGTGGTCGGCGAACTGCCGCCGGCCACGGCCAAACGCATCGCTGACAGCATTACTTTAGGTACCGCACCATGATGAGAGAATGGGCCACGGTGGTTTCGTGGCAAAACGGCGTCGCCACGTTGCACTCCGAAATAAAAACCTCCTGCAGCAGCTGCTCTGCCCGTAAAGGTTGCGGTAGCCATATGCTCAACAAGCTGGGGCCGAAAAACGCCCACGTGATGACCGTGGCCAGCGCCGAGCCGCTGATCCCTGGCCAGCGAATCGAACTGGGCATTGCCGAAGCCAGCCTGCTCAGCTCCGCGCTGCTGGTCTATATGACGCCTCTGCTGGGGCTGTTTATCGTCGCCGGCCTGTTCCAGCTGCTGTTTCACAGCGATCTGGCGGCGGCCAGCGGCGCGCTGCTGGGTGGCACGGGCGGCTTTATCGTCGCCAGAGGTATCTCCGGCCTGCTTGGCCGGGCCGCCGCTTACCAGCCGGTGATCCTCAGCGTCGCGCTGCCGCCGGATGCGATTAGCGTCATCACCGATGCCTGAGTTCGCGCGGTGTCTCCGGTTGCTCATCGCTGCCGCAGACACCGCACCCAGGTCAGACATTTCGCTCCAGTCATTTACACCGCTGCATCACGGCTTCCTGAACCGATCCCACAGCGACGCATCGCGATACTCTCGTTTGCCGTACTGTTTCCACCCCGTTGATATGTCGTGGAGAAGTTACCTTGTATTCTTTCGCCTGGGTGGCTAACAGTGTAAGATGCGACACATATTATTGGTGGGGTCATCGTAATCGATCGCGGTATGAGCCCATAGCGCTACCCACCATGCGAATTTCAACATTTCCTGATGCGAAAAAATCCATATAAATGAAGCACATAAGAAACTTTTCAATCATCGCGCACATCGACCACGGTAAATCCACGCTCTCCGACCGTCTGATTCAGATTTGCGGTGGCCTGAGCGAACGTGAAATGGCTGCACAGGTTCTGGATTCAATGGATTTAGAACGCGAGCGCGGCATCACCATCAAAGCGCAAAGCGTGACCCTCGATTATCACGCGCAGAACGGTGAAACTTACCAGCTCAATTTTATCGACACCCCAGGCCACGTGGACTTCTCCTATGAAGTGTCCCGTTCGCTGGCGGCCTGCGAAGGCGCGCTGCTGGTGGTGGATGCCGGGCAGGGCGTGGAAGCGCAGACCCTGGCAAACTGCTACACCGCGATGGAAATGGATCTGGAAGTGGTGCCGGTTCTGAACAAAATTGACCTGCCAGCGGCCGATCCCGATCGTGCGGCGCAGGAAATTGAAGATATTGTCGGCATTGATGCTACCGACGCGGTGCGTTGCTCGGCGAAAACCGGCGTTGGCGTGCCTGACGTGCTGGAGCGCCTGGTGCGCGACATCCCGCCGCCGGAAGGCGATCCGGAAGGCCCGCTGCAGGCGCTGATTATCGACTCCTGGTTCGATAACTACCTGGGCGTAGTGTCGCTGGTGCGTATAAAGAACGGTACCCTGCGCAAGGGCGAAAAAATTAAGGTAATGAGCACCGGTCAGACCTATAACGCTGACCGTCTGGGCATCTTCACGCCGAAGCGCGTTGATACCGACGTGCTGAACTGCGGCGAAGTGGGCTGGCTGGTCTGTGCGATCAAAGACATCCTCGGCGCGCCGGTCGGTGATACGCTGACCCTGGCACGTAACCCGGCGGAAAAAGCGCTGCCAGGCTTCAAAAAAGTGAAGCCGCAGGTTTACGCCGGCCTGTTCCCGATCAGCTCTGACGATTACGAAGCCTTCCGCGACGCGCTCGGCAAGCTGAGCCTCAACGACGCCTCACTGTTCTACGAGCCGGAAAGCTCCACCGCGCTGGGCTTCGGCTTCCGCTGTGGCTTCCTCGGCCTGCTGCACATGGAGATCATCCAGGAGCGTCTGGAGCGCGAGTACGACCTGGAGCTGATCACCACCGCACCGACCGTGGTCTACGAAGTGGAAACCACCGACGGTGCCGTGGTCTACGTTGACAGCCCGGGCAAACTGCCGGCGCTGAACAGCATCCTTGAGCTGCGCGAGCCGATCGCCGAGTGTCATATGCTGCTGCCGCAGGAGTTCCTCGGCAACGTGATCACCCTGTGTATCGAAAAACGCGGCGTGCAGACCAACATGGTTTACCACGGTAACCAGGTGGCGCTGACCTATGAAATCCCGATGGCCGAAGTGGTGCTCGACTTCTTTGACCGTCTGAAGTCCACCTCACGCGGTTACGCGTCGCTGGACTACAATTTCAAACGCTTCCAGGCCTCTGATATGGTGCGCGTCGACGTGCTGATCAACAGCGAGCGCGTGGATGCGCTGGCGCTGATCACCCACCGTGACAACTCGCAGTACCGTGGCCGTGAACTGGTAGAGAAGATGAAAGAGCTGATCCCTCGCCAGCAGTTTGATATTGCAATTCAGGCAGCGATCGGCGCACACATCATTGCCCGTTCAACCGTAAAACAGCTGCGTAAAAACGTGCTGGCCAAGTGCTACGGCGGCGACGTCAGCCGTAAGAAAAAGCTGCTGCAGAAGCAGAAAGACGGTAAGAAGCGCATGAAGCAGGTGGGTAACGTTGAGCTGCCGCAGGAAGCGTTCCTTGCCATTCTGCACGTGGGTAAAGAGAGTAAATAAGGCCCGTTTGGGGCCGTGAGGGAACTGGAATGGCTAATATGTTCGCCCTGATTCTGGCGATAGCGACGTTGATCACCGGTATTATCTGGTGCGTGGATAAGTTCAAATGGGCACCGGCTCGTCGCGCGAAACGCGCGGCGGCGCAGACTGCCGGCGAAGAGCAGAGCAAGGCTTATAAACAGCCGGGCTGGGTGGAAACCGCCGCGTCGGTTTTCCCGGTACTGTTCTTTGTGTTTATCGTGCGCTCTTTTGCTTATGAGCCTTTCCAGATCCCGTCCGGTTCGATGATGCCGACGCTGCTGATCGGCGACTTTATCCTGGTGGAGAAGTACGCTTACGGCATTAAAGATCCAATAACCCAGACCACGCTGATCCCAACCGGGCATCCTAAGCGCGGCGATATCGCGGTATTTAAATACCCGAAAGACCCAAGCGTGGACTACATTAAGCGGGTGATCGGCCTGCCGGGCGACCGGGTGACTTACGATCCGCTGAGCAAAACGGTGTCAATCGCTCCGGGTTGTACCACAAGCGCCAGCTGCACCAGCGCACTTGCGGTCACTTACTCAGACGTTGAGCCGAGCGACTTTATCCAGACCTTTAACGGTTACGGCGGCAATGAATCCGGCAACGGGTTCTTCCAGAAGCCACAGGGTGAAACCCTGCAGGGCGGCCTGCGTTTAGCCACCCGCAATGAAACCCTGGGCGACGTGACGCACCGTATTCTGCTGGTCACCCAGGCGCCAAGCCAGCCGGGTGCTTATTACCAGCAGCCGGGACAGCCGCAGTCGAGCTGGGTGGTGCCCGAAGGCATGTACTTCATGATGGGTGACAACCGCGATAACAGCGCGGACAGCCGTTACTGGGGCTTTGTGCCGGAGCGTAATCTGGTCGGTAAGGCTACCGCGATCTGGATGAGTTTCGAAAAACAGGAAGGTGAATGGCCGACCGGCGTCCGTCTCAGCCGGATTGGTGGTATTCACTAACCGCCTGCCGCCTGCGGGCGGCAAACGATATTTAACGGTTGGCTTCCCGAACGGGGAGCCACTGCACACGAAACAGATTGTGTTGGTCCCGACGCTCAGCCCTGTTCCGTGTGCAGCATAATTGACGCATTCAGAAATTGGTAACGCATGAACCCCATCGTAATTAACAAGCTCCAGCGTAAGCTGGGCTACACTTTTACTCATCAGGACCTGTTACAGCAGGCGCTCACCCACCGCAGCGCCAGCAGTAAGCATAACGAAAGACTGGAATTCCTCGGCGATTCGATTTTGAGTTACGTCATTGCTAACGCGCTCTATCACCGTTTTCCCCGCGTGGATGAAGGCGATATGAGCCGCATGCGTGCCACGCTGGTGCGTGGTAACACGCTGGCTGAGATGGCACGGGAATTTGACCTTGGCGAGTGTCTGCGCCTGGGACCGGGTGAGCTGAAAAGCGGCGGCTACCGTCGTGAATCGATCCTGGCTGACACCGTGGAGGCGCTGATCGGTGGCGTCTTCCTCGACAGTGACATCCAGACCATCGAGCAACTGATCCTCAGCTGGTACGCCAGCCGTCTGGAGCAGATCAGCCCGGGAGATAAGCAAAAGGATCCAAAAACGCGTCTGCAGGAGTTTCTGCAGGGTCGCCATCTGCCGCTGCCCTCCTATCTGGTGGTGCAGGTGCGTGGCGAAGCGCACGATCAGGAATTTACTATTCACTGCCAGGTGAGCGGTATGGCAGATCCGGTGGTGGGCACCGGATCCAGCCGTCGCAAAGCTGAGCAGGCAGCGGCCGAACAGGCGCTGATTAAGCTGGGAATTGAATGAACGAACAAACTACCCATTGCGGCTTTATTGCTATCGTCGGCCGCCCGAACGTCGGTAAATCGACCTTACTGAACCAGTTGCTGGGTCAGAAGATTTCTATTACCTCGCGCAAACCGCAGACCACGCGTCACCGCATTATGGGCATCCATACGGAAGGGGCGTATCAGGCGATCTACGTCGATACCCCCGGCCTGCATATGGAAGAAAAAAGGGCGATCAACCGCCTGATGAACCGCGCCGCCAGCAGCTCGATCGGCGACGTCGAGCTGGTGATCTTCGTGGTTGAAGGCACCCGCTGGACTCCGGACGACGAGATGGTGCTGAACAAGCTGAAAGATGGCAAAGTGCCGGTGCTGCTGGCGATCAACAAGGTCGACAACATCACTGATAAAAGCATTCTGCTGCCGCACCTGCAGTTCCTCAGCGAGCAGATGAACTTTATGGACGTGGTGCCGATCTCTGCCGAGAAGGGCAACAACGTCGACACCATCGCCAGCATTGTGCGCAAGCTGCTGCCGGCCGCGGAGCACCACTTCCCGGAAGAGTACGTGACCGACCGTTCGCAGCGCTTTATGGCCTCGGAGATCATCCGCGAGAAACTGATGCGCTTCCTCGGTGCCGAGCTGCCGTATTCGGTGACGGTTGAGATCGAGCAGTTCGTCAGCAACGAGCGCGGCGGCTACGATATCAACGGCCTGATCCTCGTGGAGCGCGAAGGTCAGAAGAAGATGGTGATTGGCAACAAAGGGGCCAAAATCAAAACCATCGGGATTGAAGCCCGTCGCGATATGGAAGAGATGTTCGAGGCGAAAGTGCACCTTGAGCTGTGGGTGAAAGTGAAGTCGGGCTGGGCGGATGATGAACGCGCCTTACGCAGCCTGGGCTACACCGACGACCTCTGAGCCTGATGGACGGCTGGCAACGCGCCTTTGTCCTGCACTCGCGGCCATGGAGCGAAACCAGCCTGCTGCTCGATCTGTTCTCTGAGCAGCATGGCCGGGTACGGGTGCTGGCGAAAGGCGCCCGATCCAAACGCTCCAGCCTGAAAGGGGCGTTACAGCCGTTTACGCCGCTGCTGGTCCGCTGGGGCGGCCGCGGTGAAGTCAAAACGCTGCGCGGTGCCGAACCGGTATCGCTGGCGCTGCCGCTCAGCGGCACCACGCTCTACTGCGGCCTCTACGTTAACGAGCTGCTCTCCCGCGTGCTGGAGCACGAAACCGCCTTCAGCGAACTGTTCTTCGACTACCTGCACTGCATCCAGGCGCTGGCCGCCACGGCCGATTCGCCCGAACCCGCTTTACGCCGTTTTGAACTGGCGATGCTTGGCCACCTTGGCTACGGCGTCGACTTTCTGCACTGCGCCGGCAGCGGCGAGGAAGTGGCCGACGGTATGACCTACAGCTACCGCGAAGAGAAGGGCTTTATCGCCAGCCTGGTAACCGGCCACCGCAGCTTTACCGGCCGGCAGCTGCGCGCGCTGTGGCAGCGCGAATTTCCCGACGCCGATACCCTGCGCGCCGCCAAACGCTTCACCCGCATGGCGCTGAAACCCTACCTGGGCGGGCGGCCGCTGAAAAGTACCGAACTGTTCCGCCAGTTTGTGCCGAAAAAACGCGCGGCCGCTGCACCATCCGGCGACGAATAGGCGCAGGTCATACCCCTGACCGCGCTGAACGTTGTACACTGCTGCAAGAATCCGAAGTCACTAAGATCATCCGAGGACCGTCATGGCTGAACTGTTGTTAGGCGTTAATATCGATCACGTTGCCACGGTGCGTAACGCGCGCGGCACAAATTATCCTGACCCGGTGCAGGCGGCATTTGTCTCCGAGCAGGCGGGCGCGGACGGCATTACCGTGCACCTGCGCGAAGATCGTCGCCATATTACCGATCGCGACGTGCGCATCCTGCGTGAGACTATCCAGACGCGGATGAACCTTGAAATGGCGGTCACCGATGAGATGGTGGCGATCGCCCTTGAGGTACAGCCGCAGTTCTGCTGCCTGGTGCCGGAGAAACGCGAAGAGGTAACCACCGAAGGCGGCCTCGACGTCGCCGGTCAGCAGGAAAAAGTGACGGCGGCGGTCGCGCGTCTCAGCGCCGCCGGTATCCTGGTGTCGCTGTTTATTGATGCCGATCGCCTGCAGATTGACGCGGCGGTGGCGGCCGGTGCGCCTTATATTGAAATTCATACCGGTGCCTACGCCGAAGCGCCGGAAGGACCGCAGCGTGACGCGGAGCTGGCGCGTATCGCCGAAGCGGCCACCTACGCGGCCGGCAAAGGGCTGAAGGTTAACGCCGGCCACGGCCTGACCTACCACAACGTGCAGGCCATCGCGCTGCTGCCGGAGATCTTTGAGCTGAATATCGGCCACGCGATTATCGGTCGCGCGGTGTTCAGCGGGCTGGCCGCGGCGGTGCAGGAGATGAAACAGCTGCTGCGCGAAGCGCGTCGCTAATGGCGATCCTCGGCCTCGGCACCGACATCGTGGAGATCGCCCGCATTGAAGGGGTGATCTCCCGCTCCGGCGACCGGCTGGCAAAGCGGGTGCTCAGCGCCAACGAGTGGGCGCAGTATCAGGCCCATCAGCAGCCGGTGCGCTTTCTCGCCAAGCGCTTTGCGGTCAAAGAGGCGGCGGCAAAAGCCTTCGGCACCGGCATTCGCGGTGGCCTGGCGTTTAACCAGTTCGAAGTCTACAACGATGAACTGGGTAAACCCGGGCTGCGCTTTTTCCTGCATGCGCAGGAGCTGGCGCAGAAGCTCGGCGTGGCGCACGTCCACGTTACGCTCGCCGACGAGCGGCACTACGCCTGTGCCACGGTGATTATTGAAAGTTAAGGACGCCGTACGTTAACGTGCCTGCTTATCTTGCAGGCTGGCTGACTCGCTGACTCGCTGACTCGCTGACCTGCTGACTTGCTGATTTGCTGATTTGCTGGCCGGCAGGTTCAGCCGTTTTGTTGTGACGAAGCTGACTGCTTTAGCGGGCCAGCTCCGTTGAATGATGCAGCATCACGAATTTCTCCCACAGCTGTGCATTATCCTCCACGCGCTGCGGATCGCTGATAATGGTGTTATCGATCGGGCAGACCTGCTGGCAGGTCGGCACCTCGTAGTGGCCGACGCACTCGGTACAGCGATCGCCGTCAATTTCGTAGAACTCCGCGCCAAAGCTAATTGCCGCGTTCGGGCATTCGGGTTCGCACATATCACAGTTGATGCAGCGGGTGGTGATCAGTAAAGACATAACAATTAAGCCTGAAGCGTGACGTGGATCCGTTACGACCAAATCTGCAAAAGTAAAAAATATCACGGCAGCTTTTTTCTTTATTGATCTGTATCATTTTCTCCATCATCAGAATCAGATAATTGTTTTTTTTTGTTAATCCGACACCCTGCTCTTTCACGTAACTGATCGCTGAAGGTTAAAATAAATGGAAAATCGCCAAATCTTTTGAGCGACAGAATCTCATCTTCAATTTCATCCCAGGTGTCTATAATTATTTTCAGATAGTCAATTACGCCTGGTTTAAACAGTATGCTCTGCAGAAAGTAGTCTGCATTGCGCTGGTCCGCGAGCGATTTTTTCTTCAGCCAAAACAATGCTACGGTGAAGGCCGATTGGCTGGTGATCTCCAATATATTTTTTTTGTCAAAGTCTGGATGGCGGCTTTCATACAGGCCAGACGATAAAACCTCCGCAACTAACGGGTACATTAACTCAAGTCTGACCAGCGGCTTAGGATGTTTCCCTTCTGGTACCTGCTGCGGGATGAACCCCTGATCACCATGGAAGCGATGTATTGCCAGGGTAATACCACAGAAGAGGTGATGCAATATCACAGGCACAATTTCAGGCGAGTCAGCTTGTGTAAGATCGCGGCAGCAGCACACTACCGAGTAAAAATCGGCGGCAATTTCAGTGGTGTGAAAAATAGCAGCAGCTTTTCCGGTCAGCGGCTCGCGGGAGTGAGCGAAACATTCCGCGATTTTAGACGTGTTTTCGCTAACGTACTTTTTCCTGATGAGGCCATGTTCTTGTGAAAGATGCCCCAGTTCATGGTAGTAAATCCAGACAATAGCGGCCAGATAGATATTTTTAAAGCATTGCTCACGGGTAAAGCCGTTTAGCATTGAACTGAGATGATCAACCCCATCAAATACCCGGCAGAAAAGAGCGTCATCCTGATGACTCTCCAGGTAACACAAATAATCTTCAATATCACGGTGAATACTGATCACCAGCTGTTGGGTGAGAGTAACAGAGTGATAAGCCGGTTGATCCCGGGTTGTAAAGGACTCAGCCCAGGCATTAATTTCAATGGCGGGGCTGAATCCCCAGGTCAGCCGATCGCCATCATTGGTATAATGAAGTGCGTTGAGATCTTTTGTCAGCTGATTAAGTTTGTCAGAAGTAAAACTTTCCAGTTCATTCAGTTTCATTTTTCATTCCCTGAGTGCGGTTACTGAATATCAAAGAACGGCAGCCTTTGTCAGCCAGCCAGCCAGCGTCGGGGGCGGTTGTTAACGCTGGCTGGTAAGCATTGCCGCAGCAGCGGCAATATTGCATAACTCAAATCAGCTTTTTCACCAGCGCTTCGCTGTGGCGAATATGGCTGGAGGCGCGTTCCGGATCGCGCTGTACCAGCGCCATAAACAGCAGGTCGGTCAGCGCCAGCTGGGCGGTAGTGGAGGAGATCGCCGCGCTACGCGTGGTCTGCTCTTCGGCCACCGTGTAGAGGCAGTGGCTCGCCGACTGCTGCAGGGTGTTAGGGGTAAAGCCGGTAAAGGCCAGCACCGTGGCTCCGATGCGCTGGGCTTCCTGCGCCGCCAGATTGATCTCTCGCCGCTCACCGGTGTAGGAAATTGCCAGCAGTACGTCGCCCGGCGCCAGCGCCTGCACGCTGGCCAGCAGCGCGTGCATATCCTGCTCGGCCACCGCGCTGATGCCGATTTTCATCAGCTTCCACGAGAAATCTTTCGCCACCAGCCCCGAGGCACCAATGCCGACCAGCACGATACGGTTGGCGTTCTTCAGCAGGCGCAGCGTCTCCAGCAGCATCTCCTCGCTGTTGATATCCAGCGTGGCGCGGATCGCCGACTGTTTCTCGGTAAAGAGTTTCTCACCGACCACCTTCAGCGAGTCGTCGCTGAGGATATGGTTATGTACGGTGATCGCCTCTTTGTCTGACAGCGACTCGCTCAGCGCCATCTTCAGCGCCGGAAAGCCTTTATACCCCAGCTTCTGCGCGAACTTAACCACGCTTGACTGGCTGACGCCCGACTCATCGGCCAGCTTCTGCGAACTCAGGTGGCGGGCACGGTCCGGCTGCGACAGCAGATAATCCGCCAGGCGACGCTCATTCAAAGCCAGGCTGGGATACAGCTGACGAATACGCAGCAGTGAACTCATCTCATTTCCTCTTGCGAACGCGGGTCCATCGTATTGAATTATCTGTAATGATAACAGGCAGCACCCTAAGTCTAACCCCCTGTTTGACAGATTCCATGATTAAACACGTGAAATTTCTCATTTCATGGCGGCGGCCAGCGCCGGGAGCCGTTTACAGGGTAAAGGAAGCAGCGCTGATTCCACGGCAATCGATAAAACGGCACTGGCGCGGGTGGATCTGAATAAAGCGGCAGCCGCGCAGATCGCAGCGCTCAAACACCAGCGGTTTCTGCCCGGTTTCACAGTGGGAAAAGGTGCTGCCGCTAAAGCTGCAGTCGTGAAAACGCAGGTCGTCGAGCACGCAGCGGTTAAACAGCGAGTGGTTCAGCACGCTGTGGCGCACCAGCGTGTCCCGCCACAGCGTGCGGTAAAAGATCGCCTGCAACTGGCCCCCGGCGATCAGCAGGCCCTTAAAGCGGCTGCGGGTAAACAGCCCCTGCAGAGTAAAGGTGTGGCTAAAGCCACCGGTACCGTCGATGTTCAGCACGTCGCAGTCATTATCCTCAACGATCAGCCCGCTACCAGGCTGCAGCCGCAGGTGGCAGCAGCGCAGGTGGCTGGCCGTGATGCGCAGTAGCCCCTCTACGCTCAGCCGGCAGCGCTGCATATGGCCGTGAGCGATTGCCAGTGCACCGGTGGTTTGCAGCGTACAGTCGCTGAGGCGGCTGTTATCGACCGTAATCAGCGAACCGGCGTTGACCGCATTAGTGCAGTCGAGGTGAACCTGGGTCAGGGTGCAGTGTTCAATGCGTGAGGTTCCGCTGGCACGGCTCAGACGGTGGCTTTCTGCGGTGATAATACGGTTGCTGAAGGCGAATGCATTCGCCCCCTGGTGAACAGAGTTCATAAACATGAAGGATTTCCGCTATAGTATGGCGCGTGGGCAGGGTTGCCCGAAGGAGTGAAAAGCGGTTATACGAAAAGGGCCGATCGCAAACAACAGCGATTCTGGACACTTTTATGCAGAGTTCGCCGTTATACCCGCGCCGTTTATGCCAGTCCGCCCGCTACCCGGCTCTTCCCCGTCTTTGCCTTCCCTAAACTGCATTTTTTTCCACCGCCGCGCAGAAAGTCCTCGTCTCAGGGAATTAAATATTCCATAATATTATTCCTGAAAGAATCAAAAAAGCTCAGTAAGGGGAAACAATGAATCTCGGTGCGCTGGTCTCAGAAACGCGAAACCCGGACACGCTCGATCTCGACAGCCTGTCGACGCTGGCAATGGTGACCAAATTTAATCAGCAGGACGCTACGGTGGCTGCGGCGGTGGGTATTACGCTGCCGCAGGTGGCCGAGGCGGTGGATGCGGCGGCGGCGGCGCTGGCGTCGGGCGGGCGTCTGATCTATACCGGCGCGGGCACCAGCGGCCGGCTGGGCGTGCTGGATGCCTCCGAATGCCCGCCAACCTTCGGCGTGCCGCACGGCCTGGTGATTGGGCTGATCGCCGGTGGCCCCGGCGCGCTACTGAAGGCGGTGGAAGGGGCAGAAGATGACCCGCAGCTGGGGGCCAGCGACCTGCAGGCGTTAAACCTGACGCCGCAGGATATGGTGGTCGGCCTCGCCGCCTCGGGGCGTACCCCTTATGTGATCGGCGCGCTGCGCTACGCCCGCCAGCTCGGCTGCGCCACCGCCGCCGTCTCCTGTAACCCGGACTCGCCAATTGCCCGCGAAGCCGCCATCGCCATCTCGCCGGTGGTCGGCCCTGAAGCGCTGACCGGTTCGACGCGGCTGAAGTCCGGCACCGCGCAGAAGCTGGTGCTGAATATGATCTCCACCGGCGCGATGGTCAGGGTTGGCAAGGTCTATCAGAACCTGATGGTGGATATGCAGGCCACCAACGTCAAGCTGGTCGATCGCGCGCAGCGCATGGTGATCGAAGCCACCGGCTGTGACGCTGAACAGGCGCGGGCGGCCTTAAAGCAGGCCGGCAGCCAGGTGAAGACTGCGATCCTGATGATCCTCGCAGATATCAGCGCCGGGGAAGCTGAACGACGGCTGGCTCAGCATCACGGTTTTCTGCGGGCGGCGCTGCAGGCATAAAGCAGACCGCGTGCTGATTGGCTATGCTAATGTTGCCGTTCAGTATTTTCACCGCCTGCTGCGTGGCTGAATATCATCGGTAGCGGCGTTGGTTCGCGCAGCGGAAGGGACTTAACCCCTGAGGAGTATGGTTTGACGACTGGTCGGGAACGACGCGTAATTTTTTTTGATTTAGACGGTACCCTGCACCAGCAGGATATGTTTGGCACGTACATGCGCTGGCTGCTGTGGCGTCAGCCGCTTAACCTGCTGCTGGTACTGCCGCTGCTGCCGGTGACTGGCGCGGCGCTGCTGCTGAAAGGCCGTGCGGCGCGCTGGCCGATGAGCCTGCTGCTGTGGGCGATCACCTTTGGCCACAGCGAATCCCGGCTGCTGCAGCGTGAAAAGCAGTTTGCCGCCTGGTTCCGCCAGCGGGTGACCGCCTTTCCGGTGGTGCAGCAGCGCCTTACCGACTACCTTAACAGCGACGATGCCGACGTCTGGTTAATTACCGGCTCACCGCAGACGCTGGTGGAACAGGTCTATTTTGACTCGGCGTTTCTGCCCAAAGTAAAGCTGATCGCCAGCCAGATGGTGGCCGCCCGCGGTGGCCGCGTACTGGCGATGCGCTGCCTCGGCCATGAGAAGGTGGCGCAGCTTGAGGAACAGATCGGCACGCCGCTGCAGCTTTACAGCGGCTACAGCGACAGCAAGCAGGATAACCCGCTGCTGTTCTTCTGCCAGCACCGCTTCCGCGTAACGCCGACCGGTCAGCTACAGCAGCTGGAGTAAAGGCTACGGCAGCTTCTTTATGACCTGCCCTGCGTCAGCTGCACCTTAGCTGCCTTTACGTCTGTTACAGCCTGGCACTGCCGGTGCGCTGGCAGACAAAATTATCCGGCCGACGGCGGGGCAGTACCCTTACTATTTAAGGTATACTGTCGCGCTTTTTTTTGCTGGAGACGCGGGTGAGCGACAATAACGATGAATTCTGGATGCGTCATGCGCTGACGCTGGCCCGCCGTGCCTGGCAGGAGGGCGAGGTGCCGGTCGGTGCGGTGCTGGTGCATGAAGGCCGGGTAATAGGCGAGGGCTGGAACCGGCCGATTGGCCACCACGACCCGACCGCCCACGCCGAGATTATGGCGCTGCGCCAGGGCGGCAAGGTGATTGAAAACTACCGCCTGCTGGATACTACCCTCTACGTCACCCTCGAGCCCTGCGTGATGTGCGCCGGGGCGATGGTGCACGGCCGGGTAGGGCGGCTGGTATTTGGCGCGCGCGATGCTAAAACCGGCGCGGCCGGCTCGCTGATCGACGTGCTCAGTCATCCGGGTATGAACCACCAGGTGCAGGTCGATGAAGGGGTGCTGGCAGAGGAGTGTGCCGCAATGCTCAGCGACTTTTTCCGCCAGCGTCGCGCCGAGAAAAAGGCGCTGCGCCAGCAGCAGCAGCAGGGCACGTCGTCAGCGGACTGATCAGTTCATCGCCAGCTGCGGTGCGACCGCCGGGTAACCGCTGCCGAGTTCGGCTTCGGTAGCCGCCTTCTGTGCCAGCTTGCGCTCCTGGTCGTCCAGATAACCCACCAGGCTCAGCTGATATTTGCGGATATTCTCCACATAGGCATAGGCTTCGTGGCCGCGCGCAAAGCCGTAGGCGGTCTGGCTGTAGTAGCGTTTCTGGCTGAGCATCGGCAGGCGCAGTTTGACATCGGCCCAGCTGTCCGGGTTGCCGTTCTGCTTATCCGTCAGTTTACGTGCGTCGAGCATATGCGCGAAGCCCATATTGTAGGCGGCCAGCGCAAACCAGATGCGCTCATCTTCAGGGATGCTGTCCGGCACCTTCTCCATCAGCCGCTGCAGGTAGACGCTGCCGCCGCGGATGCTCTGCTCCGGGTCGGTGCGGTCCTTCACGCTGACGCTGTCGGCGGTGTTACGCGTCAGCATCATCATGCCGCGCACCCCGGTCGGTGAGGTGGCCTGCGGGTTCCAGTGCGACTCCTGGTAGGCGATCGCCGCCAGCAGTTTCCAGTCAATATTCTGCGCATACTTCTCGAACAGCGGTTTAATGTCCGGCAGCGTGCCGTCAATCGCCCGCAGGAAGGTGCGGGTGTCGACGTAGTCAAAGGTGCCAACGTGGCCGAGATACTTCTCATCCAGCCGCGCCATCGATCCCTCTTCGCCCATCATATTAAAGAAGTCGAGCATCGCGGCGTTGAGGCTGTCGTCTTTCTCATCCTGCACGTACCAGGTGACCGGCTCTTCGTCGGTGATATCAAAGGCGACGGCCAGCTGCGGATGGATACGCTGCATCAGCGCGATGGTCACCGAATCCGCCACGGTGTAATCCAGCTTGCCGTCTGCCACCGCCTCCAGCAGCTGCTGCGGGGTGCGGTCGGTGGCGATCGCCCAGTCGAGATCCGGATACTGATTGCTCTTCATATCGCGCAGCGTTGACAGGTAGGCCGAGCCGGAGGCGGCGACCAGCCGGCCTTTAAGATCCCCCGGGTTCTTAGGCCGCGCAGCGCCCATACGGTACACCAGCTGCTGCGACACCGAATAGTAGGAGGGACCGGTCTGGAAGCGCGTCAGCCGGTCGTGGTTGTAAATCAGACCGGCCGCCAGCACGTCAGCTTTGTCATCTTCCAGATCGTCAAACAGATCGCTCAGGTTCGGACGGACGGTCACTTCCAGCTTCACGCCGAGGTAATCGGCAAAGCGTTTTGCCAGCTCGTAATCCATACCGGCCGGTGATTTGTTGACGGTGTACCAGGTAAGCGGAGAATTTATGGTGCTGACGCGCAGCACGCCCCGCGATTTGATCTGCCCGATACGGTCGGTGGCACCGCCATACCAGGGGATCGCCGGCCACAGCGCCAGCGCGAGCAGCACGGTGATCAGCCCGATCAGAAGATAGTTAAATTTTAGGCGTTTCAAATAGTTATCTCTCGATGGTTCTCAGGTATCTGTCTTATTTAGCAGTTTTATGGGGTCGAAATTCGGCCTGAGCGTGGGGCATTCTGCTCAACTCGGCGGCGGGGCGCAACAGAAATCCACCTGGATTGTGTAATTTTCAGTCAATTCTGCACGGCATGAAATTCTGCGCAAACGGTTTCGTAACGGCGGGGAATTCTCTATAATAGCGCCCGTTTTCCCTGTTGCGCCCAATGAAGCGTCGCCCGGCGCTTCGAGACGAGAGATCTTAATGATGGAAATTCTGCGTGGTTCGCCCGCTCTGTCGGCATTTCGTATTAACAAACTGCTGACCCGCTTTCAGGACGCTCACCTGCCGGTGAGTGATATTTACGCCGAGTATGTCCATTTCGCTGATGTCAGCGCGCCGCTCAGTGCGGATGAAAAGGCGCGCCTGCAGCGCCTGCTGAAGTACGGTCCCTCTCTCGCTGAGCATACCCCGGAAGGCCGTCTGCTGCTGGTGACCCCGCGTCCAGGCACCATCTCTCCGTGGTCGTCCAAAGCCACCGATATCGCCCATAACTGTGATCTGCCGCAGGTGCTGCGCCTGGAGCGCGGCCTGGCGTTCTACGTGAAGGCCGAGCTGACCGACGCGCAGTGGGCGCAGCTGTCCGCGGCGCTGCACGACCGCATGATGGAAACCGTGTTCAGCGAGCTGAGCGACGCTGAGCAGCTGTTTGCTCAGCATCAGCCGGCGCCGGTACAGAGCGTTGACGTGCTGGGTGCCGGCCGCGACGCGCTGGTACAGGCGAACATCAAACTGGGCCTGGCGCTGGCGGACGACGAGATCGACTACCTGCTGGCGGCGTTTGAAAAACTGGGGCGCAACCCGAACGACATCGAGCTGTATATGTTTGCTCAGGCCAACTCTGAGCACTGCCGCCATAAGATCTTCAACGCCGACTGGGTGATTGACGGTCAGGTGCAGCCGAAGTCGCTGTTTAAGATGATCAAAAACACCTTCGAGAAAACCCCGGACCACGTGCTGTCGGCCTATAAAGACAACGCCGCGGTAATGGAAGGCTCGAAGGTCGGCCGTTTCTACGCCGATCCGCAGGGCGGGTATGACTTCCACCAGGAAGAGACCCATATCCTGATGAAGGTGGAAACCCACAACCACCCGACCGCGATTTCGCCGTGGCCGGGTGCTGCCACCGGTTCCGGTGGCGAAATTCGTGACGAAGGCGCCACCGGGCGCGGTGCCAAACCGAAAGCCGGCCTGGTCGGTTTCTCGGTGTCGAACCTGCGTATCCCTGGCTTTGAACAGCCGTGGGAAGAGGATTTCGGCAAACCGGACCGCATCGTCACCGCGCTGGACATCATGACCGAAGGGCCGCTGGGCGGTGCCGCGTTTAACAACGAATTTGGTCGCCCGGCGCTGAACGGCTACTTCCGTACCTATGAAGAGCGCGTCACCAGCCACAACGGCGAAGAGCTGCGCGGCTACCATAAGCCGATCATGCTGGCGGGCGGTATCGGTAATATCCGTGCCGACCACGTGCAGAAGGGCGAAATCACCGTCGGCGCGAAGCTGATCGTGCTGGGTGGCCCGGCGATGAATATCGGCCTCGGCGGCGGCGCGGCCTCCTCTATGGCCTCCGGCCAGTCTGACGCCGACCTCGACTTCGCCTCGGTGCAACGCGACAACCCGGAAATGGAGCGTCGGTGCCAGGAAGTGATCGACCGCTGCTGGCAGCTGGGCGAAGCCAACCCGATTCTGTTTATCCATGACGTTGGCGCGGGCGGCCTGTCTAACGCCATGCCGGAACTGGTCAGCGACGGCGAGCGCGGCGGCCGTTTCAACCTGCGTGATATCCTCAACGACGAGCCGGGCATGAGCCCGCTGGAAGTGTGGTGTAACGAATCGCAGGAGCGCTACGTGCTGGCGGTTGCGCCGGAGAGCCTGGCGCTGTTCGACGAGCTGTGCCAGCGCGAGCGCGCGCCGTACGCGGTGATCGGTGAAGCCACCGAAGAGATGCACCTGTCGCTGGCCGACAGCCATTTTGACAACACGCCGATCGATATGCCGCTCGACGTGCTGCTGGGCAAAACGCCAAAAATGACCCGCGACGTCTCCACGCTGCAGGTTCAGGGGCAACCGCTGGTGCGTAACGGCATCTCGATTGCCGATGCGGTTAACCGCGTGCTGCACCTGCCGACCGTGGCCGAGAAGACCTTCCTGATCTCGATCGGCGACCGCTCGGTAACCGGTATGGTCGCCCGCGACCAGATGGTCGGCCCGTGGCAGATCCCGGTGGCCAACTGTGCGGTCACCACCGCCAGCCTTGACAGCTACCACGGTGAAGCGATGGCGCTGGGCGAACGTGCCCCGGTAGCGCTGCTTGACTTCGCCGCCTCCGGCCGCCTGGCCGTCGGTGAAGCGCTGACCAACATCGCCGCCACCGAAATTGGCCCGCTGACCCGCGTTAAGCTGTCGGCAAACTGGATGGCCGCTGCCGGTCACCCGGGTGAAGACGCCGGCCTGTACGAAGCGGTGAAAGCGGTGGGTGAAGAGCTCTGCCCGGCGCTGGGCATCACTATTCCGGTGGGTAAAGACTCGATGTCGATGAAGACCCGCTGGCAGCAGGGCACCGAGCAGCGCGAGATGACCTCGCCGCTGTCGCTGGTGATCACCGCCTTTGCCCGCGTGGAAGACGTGCGCAAAACCGTGACCCCGCAGCTGCAGACCGTCGATAACAGCCTGCTGCTGGTCGACCTTGGCCGCGGCGTTAACGCGCTGGGTGCCACCGCGCTGTCGCAGGTCTACCGTCAGCTGGGCGATAAGCCGGCCGACGTGCGTGACGTGCAGCAGCTGGCCGGTTTCTGGCACGCTATCCAGGCGCTGGTGGCCGACGGCAAACTGCTGGCCTACCACGACCGCTCCGACGGCGGCCTGCTGGTGACGCTGGCCGAGATGGCCTTTACCGGCCACTGCGGCATCAACGTGGATATCGCCGCGCTGGGCAGCGACAGCCTGGCTGCGCTGTTTAACGAAGAGCTGGGTGCGGTAATTCAGATTGCCGCTGCCGACCGCGACGCGGTGCTGGCGGTGTTTGCTGAACACGGCCTGGCGGACTGCGTCCACGTGCTGGGCCAGGCGACGCAGGGCGACCGCTTTGTGATCGCCTCCGGTGACTCTGCGGTGTACAGCGAAAGCCGTACCACCCTGCGTACCTGGTGGGCCGAGACCACCTGGCAGATGCAGCGCCTGCGCGACAACCCGGAATGTGCCGATCAGGAACACGCCGCCAAGCTGGACGATAACGATCCGGGCCTGAACGTCTCTCTGAGCTTCGCACCACAGGAAGATATCGCCGCGCCGTTTATCGCTACCGGTGCCCGTCCGAAAGTGGCGGTGCTGCGTGAGCAGGGCGTTAACTCCCACGTGGAGATGGCGGCCGCCTTCCACCGCGCCGGTTTTGACGCGGTTGACGTCCATATGAGCGACCTGCTGGCCGGCCGTCGTGGCCTGGCCGATATGCAGGCGCTGGTGGCCTGTGGCGGCTTCTCCTACGGTGACGTGCTGGGTGCCGGTGAAGGCTGGGCGAAATCGATTCTGTTTAACGCCCGCGTGCGTGACGAGTTCGAAACCTTCTTCCACCGCCCGCAGACGCTGGCGCTGGGCGTCTGTAACGGCTGCCAGATGATGTCTAACCTGCGCGAGCTGATCCCGGGCAGCGAAGAGTGGCCGCGCTTTGTGCGTAACCAGTCCGAGCGTTTTGAAGCGCGCTTCAGCCTGGTGGAAGTGGCGGCCAGCCCGTCACTGCTGCTGGACGGCATGGCCGGTTCCCGTATGCCGATCGCCGTTTCCCACGGTGAAGGCTTTGTGGAAGTGCGCAGCGATGCGCACCTGGCACAGCTGGAAGCTAAAGGCCTGGTGGCGCTGCGCTTCGTGGATAACTTCGGTAAGGTCACCCAGCAGTATCCGGCCAACCCGAACGGCTCCCCGAACGGCATCACCGCTGTCACCAACGAAAGCGGCCGCGTGACCATTATGATGCCGCACCCGGAGCGTGTGTTCCGTACCGTCAGCAACTCCTGGCACCCAACCGAGTGGGGCGAGGACAGCCCGTGGATGCGCATTTTCCGCAATGCGCGTAAACAGCTGGGTTAATTAACCCGCTAACAGGAAGGCCGGGGAAACCCGGCCTTTTTATTGGTTTCGGTTTCAGCATCGCCCGGCGGGTCCCGCTCCCTCAGCATGCGTTGATTCTGATAGTGCTGAAGATAAGCGGGTGAATCGCAGTGCTGCGGATCGATGTTGACGCGGGGAAGGGCGATCCGTGGGCTGTGGATAGCGGCAACGGCCAGCCACAGCGCCAGCATGGCGACGGTGAGGCAACAGGCCAGGGCAATGGCCCGATTTATGCTGATCTTTTTCATCCCTGTTATTCCGCTGAACTGCCAAAAGCTGAGTAGTACCACACTTTTTTCTGAGGCCGGATAACCGGTAGTGCGCATAACTTTTTCCTCCAGCCAGGCGTATGTCTGTGCCGCGCGGACGGTTGATTAAGCCATGTTACTCTTTAGCGACACTCTGTTAACCGGAGTGTCGTCATATGGTGACATTTAACCTGTTGAATTTAATGGCGGAGTTTTTCCTGGTTGGCAATGCGTTGCTTTGCAGCGACAGTCGTCACCGAAATCAGAAGGCAATGCGCAGGGTGATGAGCAGCTGAAATGACATAAGTCACCGTTTAACAGGGTGTTACTACACTTATTGCAAAACTGGCACGCCAATTGCTATAATACCTTCAGTGGCTCATTCACCTGGTTATGACAGCCCTGCGCAAGCGGACTAGTAGCTCATAACATCCCGAATGACGCACAAAACGGTGCCTGCCGTCCACCCCACCGATAATCGTTCACTCTGTGACGTTATCAAGCATCGGACGAAACGTTGAGTTAGGCACCACCTCTTCCGCCGCGATGGTAAGCCGTCGCGGCACCGATGGCCGGTTCACTGAACCGGCCATTTTTTTGCCGCTAGCCCGACCCGACTCACGACACCTGACGCCGTTCTTCCTGACACAGTGCTTCCCAACAACGTACTTCCTGACGCCGCACTTCCCTCCGCCGCCGCTCTCCGTTAGCATCGCTGTTTTGTTGACGACGAGATCTGCCCGTGAAAAGTTGGCGTCTGTTCCCGCGTTCCCTGCGTCAGCTGGTGCTGATGGCGTTCTTACTGGTGCTGCTGCCGCTGCTGGTGCTGGCCTGGCAGGCGTGGGAGAGCCTCTCCGCGCTGAGCGAGCGGGCGGCGGACACCAACCGCACCACGCTGACCGACGTGCGCCGTAGCGAGGCGATGGCGCGCACCGCGCTGGAGCTGGAACGCAGCTACCGCCAGTACTGCGTGCTGGATGACCCGATGCTGGCGCGCCTCTATCAGACCCAGCGCAGCCGCTACTCACAGATGCTGGACGCCCACGCCCAGGTGCTGCCGGATATGTCGACCTACCAGAGCCTGCGGCAGAACCTGACCCTGCTCAGCCAGCTGCACTGCACCACCAGCGGCCCGGTCAGGGAAGCGGGCGACGCGCTGGAGGCGTTCTCGCAGGCCAACGTGCAGCTGGTGCAGACTACCCGCGAAGTGGTGTTTGCCCGTGGACTGCAGTTACAGCGCGAAATTGCCGATCGCGGCCAGTTCTTCGGCTGGCAGGCGCTGACGCTGTTTCTGCTCAGCCTCGGGCTGGTGCTGCTCTGTACCCGGATGATTATCGGGCCGGTAAAGGCGGTGGAGCGGATGATTAACCGGCTGGGGGAGGGGAAGCCTCTCGGCCAGAGCTTCGCCTTTAAGGGGCCACGTGAGATCCGTTCGCTGGCGCAGCGCATCCTGTGGCTGAGCGAGCGCCTCGCCTGGCTGGAGGCGCAGCGCCACGAGTTCCTGCGGCATATTTCCCACGAGCTGAAAACGCCGCTGGCCAGCATGCGCGAAGGCACCGAACTGCTGGCCGACGGCGTGGCCGGGCCGCTGACCGCCGACCAGCGTGAGGTGGTCAGCATTCTCGACGACAGCAGCCGCCACCTGCAGCGGCTGATTGAACAGCTGCTCGACTACAACCGCAAGCTGGCCGACGGCCCGGCGGTGCTGGAGCCGGTGACGCTGGCGCCGATGATTGAGCAGCTGATCGCCACCCACAGCCTGACCGCCCGCGCCAAGTCGATGCGCACCGAAACAGACCTGCAGGCCGCCGCCTGCATGGCCGAACCGACTTTGTTACTGCGCGCCATCGATAATCTTTACTCCAATGCGCTACACTACGGCGCAGAGTCCGGCACCATCTGGATCAGCAGCCGCCAGCAGGGCGATCGGGTGATTATCGACGTGGCCAACAGCGGCACGCCGATTCCCTATGGCGAGCGGGCGATGATCTTTGAACCCTTCTTCCAGGGCAACCTGCAGCGCAAAGGCGCTGTGAAGGGCAGCGGGCTGGGCCTGAGTATTGCCAGGGATTGCCTGCACCGCCTGCAGGGCGACCTGCAGCTGGCAGAGCACGCTAAGGCAGACGTCTGCTTTCGTATCGAACTGAATAGCACCGCCGGGAACGGATCTTAATGCGACTGACACTTTCTCTTTTTCAACTACCGAGCCTGCGCCACGGCGCGGTCTGCGCCGTGGCGCTGCTCAGCGGCCTGCTGGCCGGCTGCAACACCCCCTCGCGCAGCGGCGCTGACGCTATTCATAGCGGATCGCCACCGGAAAGCACCCTGGTGGATTATCACCAGGTCGGCTGTGCGTCGATCTGGTCATTTAACGATACGGCTGCGATGCATAATCCGCTCTACTGGCTGCGGGCGATGGACTGCGCAGAGCGCCTGTCACCGGCTGCTGCCCGGGCCGAAGCGCACCGCTGGCCGGCTGAGAACTGGCAGAGCACCTTTAAACAGGCGGTACTGCTGGATAACGGTAATGTCACGCCGGTGGAGCGCCGTCAGTATCTTGACCGGCTGGACGGCTACGGCAGCGATTACCCGGCCGCCGTGCGTCCGCTGCTGACGCTGTGGCGGGAAGGGCAGGGCTCGCTGCTGCAGCTTTCTGCGGAGCGCACGCGTTACGCCCATCTGCAGCAGAGCAGCGACGCCCAGCTGGACGCGCTGCGCCAGCAGGCCAGCAGCCAGAGCCAGCAGCTGGCGGACACCCGCCGCAAGCTCGACAGCCTGACCGACATTGAACGTCAGCTCTCATCCCGCCGCGCGCCGGATGCCGGCGATACCAGCCACGCCGACGACCGCGCGGAGCCGGCAGGCAGCCCGCGTCCGGGCAACCCCACCGGGGAGGATGCCAACCCATGAGCAAACACGCCGCCCGCCTGCTGCTGGTCGACGACGACCCATCGCTGCTGAAGCTGCTGGGGATGCGCCTGAGCAGTGAAGGCTTTTTAGTCACCACCGCCGCCAGCGGCCCGGAGGCGCTGAAGCTGCTGAACCGGGAAACCTTCGACCTGGTGATTAGCGATCTGCGGATGGATGAGATGGACGGCATGGCGCTGTTCACCGAAATCCAGCGGCTGAAGCCGGGCATGCCGGTGATTATCCTCACCGCCCACGGCTCGATCCCGGACGCGGTTGCCGCCACCCGCCAGGGGGTGTTCAGCTTCCTGACCAAGCCGGTCGACCGCGATGCGCTCTATAAGGCGATTGACGAGGCGCTGGCGCAGCGCGCGCCGGGCAGCGATAACGCCTGGAGCGAGGCGATTGTCACCCGCAGCCCGCTGATGCTGAGGCTGCTGGAGCAGGCGCGGATGGTGGCGCAGTCCGACGTCAGTGTGCTGATCAACGGCCAGAGCGGTACCGGTAAAGAGGTACTGGCGCAGGCGATCCACGCCGCCAGCCCGCGCGCGGGTAACGCCTTTATCGCCATCAACTGCGGCGCGCTGCCCGAGCAGCTGCTGGAGTCTGAGCTGTTCGGCCACGCCAAAGGGGCGTTTACCGGCGCGGTCAGCAGCCGTGAAGGGCTGTTCCAGGCCGCCGAGGGCGGCACGCTGTTTCTTGATGAGATCGGCGATATGCCGCAGGCGCTGCAGGTCAAGCTGCTGCGGGTGCTGCAGGAGCGCAAGGTACGGCCGCTGGGCAGCAACCGCGATCTGGATATCAATGTGCGCATCATCTCGGCCACCCACCGCGACCTGCCGAAGGCGATGGAGAAAAAAGAGTTTCGCGAGGACCTCTACTACCGGCTTAACGTGGTCAGCCTTAAGCTGCCGGCGCTGCACGAGCGGGCGGAAGATATTCCGCTGCTGGCCGGCCACCTGCTCAAGCAGGCCGCCGAACGGCATAAACCCTTTGTGCGCAGCTTCTCCACCGACGCCCTGCGCCGGCTGATGGCCGCCAGCTGGCCGGGCAACGTGCGCCAGCTGGTCAACGTGATCGAACAGTGCGTGGCGCTGACCTCCGCGCCGGTCATCAGCGACGCGCTGGTGGAGCAGGCGCTGGCCGGTGAGAACACCGCGCTGCCGACTTTTGCCGAAGCGCGCAACCAGTTTGAGCTGAACTACCTGCGCAAGCTGCTGCAGATGACCCGCGGCAACGTCACTAACGCCGCGCGGCTGGCCGGGCGCAACCGCACCGAGTTCTATAAGCTGCTCTCGCGACATGAACTGGATGCCGCCGACTTTAAAGAGTAATTTTTCAGTGCCGTTAGTCGCCCTGGATATGGTAGTTTAGCTGCCTCAGAGCAGAGACAGACCGCGAAGCGTGACCTGTCCGGTGAATACTCATATGAATACCCGTCCGGACGCGGCGGGAAGAAAAAGGTCTGCCATGAAAAAGATTGACGCAATTATCAAGCCGTTCAAACTGGATGACGTGCGCGAAGCGCTGGCGGAAGTCGGCATCACCGGGATGACGGTAACCGAAGTGAAGGGCTTTGGCCGCCAGAAGGGCCATACCGAGCTGTACCGCGGCGCCGAGTACATGGTCGATTTTCTGCCGAAGGTGAAAATTGAGATCGTGGTAGCGGACGACATCGTCGACACCTGCGTCGACACCATCATGAACACCGCGCAGACCGGCAAAATCGGCGACGGTAAAATCTTCGTCTTCGACGTGGCGCGCGTGGTGCGCATTCGTACCGGTGAGGAAGACGAAGAGGCGATCTGATCGCTGAATCTCGCCAGTGCGTCAGCCCGGGTCACCGGGCTGGATTTGCCGGTTGCCTGATTAGCAAGCCGTTGCTGACCACTCTCTGTTGTATCCTCTCAGACTCCAGACTCCAGACTCCAGACTCCAGACTCCAGACTCCAGACTCCAGACTCCAGACTCCAGACTCCAGACTCCAGACTCCAGACTCCAGACTCCAGACTCCAGACTCCAGACTCCAGACTCCAGATTCCACTTCACCCACCGAAGCTGATTTCACGCGGCTGAGCTGAGTTTCCGCTCATTTTCTGGCGTGATGACTGTTTTTTCAGCGGCAGGCCGCACCCGGCGGATAAGAAAACCGCATCCCGCAGATGAATAAAAATCCGTAAATCAGGGGTTGCAAAAAGCGTAACTAACCCTTGCCAGTACTGGAGCCAATCGTTTGCGTAAAAAGGCAGTTTTGATGCTATTCAACGGGTGGGTAAACAGTTTACACTGTTGCCCATCACCCCTCAGGGGGTCATTTCTTATTTAAAGTCAGTTGAGTCAGGAGATGCAGATGTTAAAGCGTGAAATGAACATTGCCGATTACGACGCCGAGTTATGGCAGGCGATGGAGCAGGAGAAAGTGCGTCAGGAAGAGCACATCGAGCTGATTGCTTCAGAAAACTACACCAGCCCACGCGTGATGCAGGCTCAGGGCTCTCAGCTGACCAATAAATATGCCGAAGGTTACCCGGGCAAGCGCTACTACGGTGGCTGTGAGTACGTGGATATCGTAGAGCAGCTGGCTATCGACCGTGCCAAAGAGCTGTTCGGTGCCGACTACGCTAACGTGCAGCCGCACTCCGGTTCTCAGGCTAACTTCGCGGTGTACACCGCGCTGCTGCAGCCGGGCGACACCATTCTGGGTATGAACCTGGCGCACGGTGGTCACCTGACCCACGGTTCCCCGGTTAACCTGTCCGGTAAACTGTATAAGGTCATTCCTTACGGCATCGATGAAACCGGTCAGATCGACTACAACGAACTGGCCGAGCTGGCGAAACAGCACCAGCCGAAAATGATCGTTGGCGGTTTCTCTGCTTATTCCGGCGTGTGCGACTGGGCCAAAATGCGTGAAATCGCAGATTCGGTCGGCGCTTACCTGTTTGTGGATATGGCACACGTAGCGGGCCTGATCGCCGCAGACGTCTACCCGAACCCGGTTCCGCATGCCCATATCGTCACCTCTACCACCCACAAAACCCTGGCAGGTCCGCGCGGCGGCATCATCCTGGCGAAAGGCGGTGACGAAGATTTCTACAAAAAGCTGAACTCAGCCGTCTTCCCTGGCGGCCAGGGCGGCCCGCTGATGCACGTAATCGCTGGTAAAGCGGTGGCGTTCAAAGAAGCGATGGAGCCGGAGTTCAAAACCTACCAGCAGCAGGTGGCAAAAAACGCCAAAGCGATGGTTGAGGTGTTCCTGTCCCGTGGTTACAACGTGGTATCCGGCGGCACGCATAACCACCTGTTCCTGCTGGACCTGGTGGACAAGAACCTGACCGGTAAAGAAGCTGACGCCGCCCTGGGCCGCGCCAACATCACCGTCAACAAAAACAGCGTGCCTAACGATCCGAAGAGCCCGTTTGTCACCTCCGGTATCCGCATCGGTTCTCCTGCGGTGACCCGTCGCGGCTTCAAAGAAGCTGAAGTGCGTGAACTGGCTGGCTGGATCAGCGATATTCTCGACAATATCAACGATGAAGCGGTCAGCGAGCGCGTCAAGAAGCAGGTGCTGGAAATCTGCGCACGCTTCCCGGTTTACGCGTAAGTGAGATAACCCACCGGCCGGCCGCATAAGGCCTCCGGTGAGGCAGGGCGGTTCCGTTATGGAAGCTGCCCCACAGATAGCGGGACACGTCAGTGTCCCGCTATTTTTTTATCCGCCGCCAGCGTGTAGAGTAGCCGCACTTTGTCGGAGGGAAAATGACGATACGATCCACCTACTGGCTCGGGCTGAGCTACTTCACCTATTTCTTCGCCTATGGGGTTTACCTGCCGTTCTGGGCGGTGTGGCTGAAAGGCCGCGGCCTGTCGCCGGAGCAGATTGGCCTGCTGCTGGGCAGCGGCCTGGTGGCCCGCTTCGCCGGCAGCCTGCTGATTGCCTCCCGCGTTAACGATCCGGCGAAGCTGGTCGGCGCGCTGCGCCTGCTGGCGGTATTAACGCTGCTGTTTGCCGCCGGCTTCTGGCTCGGCAGCCAGTGGCTGTGGCTGCTGCTGGTGATGATCGGCTTTAACCTGTTCTTTTCGCCGCTGGTGCCGCTCAGCGATGCGCTGGCCGCCACCTGGCAGCGGCAGATCGCGCTGCCTTACGGGCCGGTGCGGCTGTGGGGATCGCTGGCGTTTGTGATCAGCTCGGCGCTGACCGGGGTGCTGGTCAGCCACTTCTCGTACCATGCGATTCTGGTGCTGCTCTGTGCCGGCAGCGGGGCGATGATCCTCGGCATGCTGCTGCAGCCGGCGGTGATGCCGCAGGGCGAGGCGAAGCAGGGCGGCCCGGCGGGGCAGACCCGCTGGGCGGCGCTGCTGACGGAGAGCGCCGTCTGGCGCTTTATGCTGTGCGTGACGCTGATGCAGGGGGCGCACGCCGCCTATTACGGCTTCAGCGCAATCTGGTGGCAGGAGGCGGGCTACCCGGCCAGCGTGGTTGGCTATCTGTGGTCGCTGGGGGTGGTGGCGGAGATCGTGATTTTCGCCGCCAGCCATCGCCTGTTCCGCCGCTGGTCGGCGCGCGATCTGCTGCTGCTGTCGGCGGTAAGCGGCATCGTACGCTGGAGCATTATGGCCAGCACCACCGATCTCGGCTGGCTGATCGCGGCGCAGATCCTGCACTGCGGCAGCTTCACCGTCTGCCACCTGGCAGCGATGCGCTTTATCGCCGCCCGGCAGGGGGCGGAGGTGATCCGCCTGCAGTCGCTCTATTCGGCGCTGGCAATGGGCGGCGGGATCGCGCTGATGACCATGGTCTGCGGCGTGCTGTTCCAGCACCTGCAGGCGGGCATGTTCTGGGTGATGGCGCTGCTGGTCGTGCCGGCGCTGTTTCTGCGGCCGAAGGTGGCCTAGCCCCGTCAGGACTCCAGCAGCGCGCGGATGCTAAGCTGCTGGTGTTCGCCCAGCGGCAGCTCGGCGTGGATCAGCGGCGGTGAGTAGAGCGGCAGCGGCGTGGCATAGGGGGTGATCACCAGCGCGATGCCTTTTGGCGCGCTGCTGCGCTGAAAGTCGACGACGTCCAGATAGCGGATAGCGATTGGCAGCAGGGTCAGCTCGCGCAGCTGGCGCTCGATCTGCTGCTCCAGCTGCGGGTTGTCGCCGGTCAGCAGCAGCACCTGCTTCTCCTGTAATGCGCCGTCCTGCATCAGCCAGGCACCAAATATCACCGCCACCAGCCCCAGCTCCTCCGACGAAAACTGCAACCCGTACTGCTGTTCCACGCCGGCCAGCGCCGCACGGGTGGTACGCATCAGGCGCGGATAGTGGCTGGCGATATCTTCCGTCAGGTCGCCGTCGATGCCGATGCCGAACAGGCCGCGCTCCAGCGCCTGCGCCAGGTGGCTGTAGAGTTTTTCGCTCAGCCCCGCCGGATGGTGAAAACGCATGCCGGCCAGTTGTTCAAAGTTCGCGATCAACTGCTCCACCGCCGCGTGCAGCTGCCGTTCGTGATCCCCCAGCAGCGCGGCCGCGCTGGGCATATGCAGCTGGCTGAACAGCAGCGCCAGCTGTGCGGCGTCCGACTCTCCCGTTGCCTGCCAGCCGCGTTTTTGCCAGCAGGCGACGATCTGCAGCGCCAGGGTATACTCGTTTTTCGCCGCCAGCCACCGCTGCTGCGCCGGGGTTAACTGCAGCGGGCTGCGGTGCACCAGCGCGTACTGCAGGTACAGCAGCATCAGCTGGCCGTCACGCTCGCTAAACTGGCGGGTCAGCGTTTTCGCCGCGTGGGCGATCAGCGCACCCAGGTTACGTTCGTCGTACAGCGCCTTGTCCGGCAGACCGCTCAGCAGATGCTGCCTTAACTGCTGCGCAAACCAGCCCTGCACAAAGTCCGGTGACAGGCGCAGCGCGCGGCGCAGCCCGTGCAACAGGCATAAGCGCTGGTCGAGCGGCGTGCCGCTCAGCGCCAGCTGGCCCTCGGCATTCTCTGCGATAGCAAGGCGGTGATAACGCTGGATTTCCTGCGCCACCTCCGCTATATCTTGCCGGGCCAGCGCGTCATCGCCGCCGTTATTCCGGCAGACGGACGCCAGCGTGACCGGAAGGCCAGGCAGGCACAGCATCAGGATCAGCTGACTGCGGCGCTGCGGGCTCGACAGGATAGCGGCGGCGGGGTGCCATTCACTCATCATCGGCGCTCCCTGAAATTAACTATTCCTCTAAGAATAGCGTTAGCGCGCGCATCCGGCCGGAACTGGCGGAGTTTATTCAGCGCTTTTCAAGTCAGGTCACAAAAAAGAGTCGAAAACCGTCGAGAGGTTGATATTGTTACATTATAACAGTTACATTAAGCGGCTGGCGCTGACCACGGTACTGCTGTCGCCGCTGGCCTGGTCGCATCCGCACAGCTTTATCGATATGCAGACCACGCTGGTCCACCAGGGAGACAACCTGACCGGGCTGAAAATGCGCTGGGTGATGGATGAAATCACCTCAGCCGACCTGCTGTACGACGCCGGTGAGGCGAAACCCGGTTCTGAAGTGTGGAAAAAACTGGCGGCGGAGGTCATGGCCAACGTGCTCGGCCAGCACTACTTCAGCGAGTTTTATCAGCAGAAGCAGCCGGTGAAGTTCGACAACCTGCCGCCGGAGTACCATCTGTCGCGCCAGGGGCACCAGGCGGTGCTGGAGTTTATTCTACCGCTGGCCCACCCGCAGCCGCTGCGCGGCCAGCGCTACACCTTTACCACCTTTGACCCGACCTACTTTGTGGATATGTATTACGACTCTGAAAAATCGCTGACCGTCCCCGCCGATCTGCCGCAGTGCAGCCTGGCGCTGCACACCCCTAAACCGGATGCCTCAATGCAGGCGTATGCCCTGTCACTGGATAAAGCCGATGCCCCGGCGGAAGAGATGGATCTCGGCCGCCAGTTTGCCCAGACGGTGACGCTGACATGTCAGTGATGCCGGTTACGGCACCGCGCTGGCGGCAGGCCTGGCCGCTGTGGCTGCTGGTGATACTCTTCGCCGGGGGGGCGCTGTTCGCCTGGCAGGCGTGGCCGCAGATCCTGCTGCAAAGCGTGCTGTGGCAGAAGGCGCTGCACCAGCAGATGACCGCGCTGCTGCAGCAGGTCGCCGCCAACCCGCATCAGGCCGGGCTGACGCTGATGGGCTTCAGCCTGCTGTACGGCGTGCTGCATGCGCTCGGCCCCGGGCACGGTAAAGTGGTGATCGCCACCTTTCTCGCCACCCATCCCACCCGCATCAAAACCAGCCTGCAGCTGACGCTGGCCGCCGCCATCGTGCAGGGCGGGGTGGCGATTGCGCTGGTTACGGTGATGCTGGTGGCGTTGCAGCTCTCCTCCCGGCAGCTGCACCTCAGCAGCTGGTGGCTGGAGAAAAGCAGCTATCTGCTGGTGGCCGCGCTGGGCGTCTGGCTGTGCTGGCGTGCGCTGGGCCGGCTGCGGCTGGCGCTGCGGCCCGTTGACGAAGGGGCCGCTGGCGCACTGGCTGAGGTCGTCCCGGTGGGCAACGCATCTGTTAATGCCATTCCGACGTCCGGCAGGCCTGCTGATGGCACACCGCAGGTGAATGAACCTGCTGCTGTCCTTGCCAGGCCTGAGCCGATGGCGGCTGCGGGGCAGGCGGTAGGGATCGCCGCCGTTGCTGCTGTGTCGACCGGCAGGTCGCAGAACGGAAAGATCACCTCAGCCACGCTGCTACAGCGCGCAGGAAACGCAGAGCCAACGGCTAATGGCGCCAGGGCGCTGCCTGGCCATCAGCATTCAGCCCACTGCGGCTGCGGCCATCAGCATCTGCCGGACGCGCGGCAGCTGGCCGCCGCCGTGGGCTGGAAAACGAAGCTGATGGTGGTGCTGTCAATGGGGCTGCGGCCCTGCTCGGGCGCGATCATGATGCTGCTGTTCTCGAAGGTGATCGGCGTGTATCTGTGGGGCGTACTCTCGGCGCTGGTGATGGCGGCGGGTACCGCGCTGACCGTCTCGGCAATGGCGCTGCTGGTGCAGGTGTCGCGGGTGCTGGCGCTGCGCCTCAGCCGTAACCGGCCGGCGGCGGCCTGGCATCAGGTGGCGTTAAGCTGCCTGGCGCTAAGCGGCGGAATACTGCTGGTGGCGATCGGGGTGATGCTGTGGCTCAGCGCCCAGCCGGCGATCTCAGGCGGCATTCGTCCGCTGTTTCGCTGAAAAACAGGGTATCAGAGTGAGGAGGCAGGTCAGGATTGACTCAGAGGGGGTAGGGCTGAAGGGGCCTGGCATCAACTCGCAACCAGAGTAGCGTCGCAGCGCGGGAAGGTTTCTCCACGCTGCGACGCCCGGCCGGCTTAGCGCTTCAGCGCTTCGCTCAGTTCGTCACGCATGGCGGCGAGCAGGGATTTCACCACGCGCGGGTTACCGGCGACGATGTTACCGGAATGCATATAACCGTGTGCACCAACGAAGTCGGTCACCAGGCCGCCGGCTTCACGCACCAGCAGTTCACCTGCCGCGAAATCCCACGGCTTCAGGCCGATTTCAAAGTAACCATCGACGCGGCCGGCGGCCACATAGGCCAGATCCAGCGCGGCAGAGCCGGTGCGGCGGAAGTCCGCGCACTGGGTGAACAGTTTACCGACGATGTTGATGTACGGTGTGGCGTGCTGCTTCAGTTTGAACGGGAAGCCGGTGGCCAGAATGGTGCCATCCAGGTCGCGGGCGGTGCCGCCGCGCAGACGGTAGCCGTTCAGCTGTGCACCCTGGCCGCGTACGGCGCTGTACAGTTCATTACGCATTGGATCGTAAACCACCGCCACTTCGGTGCGGCCTTTGATGCGCACGGCGATAGAAACAGAGAAGTGAGGCAGGCGTTTGATGAAGTTGGTGGTGCCATCCAGAGGGTCGATAATCCACTGCACATCCTGGTCTTCACCGGCTAACTCACCACTCTCTTCGGTAATGATGGTGTGTTTTGGGTATGACTTGCGAATCACCTCAATAATCTGGCGTTCGGCTTCGCGATCAACATTAGTAACAAAGTCGTTGCTGCCTTTCTGGCTGGCTTCGACTGCGTCCGGGGTTTCATAGTTCTTGGCAATTACGTTACCGGCCTTGCGCGCAGCGCGCACGGCGATGTTGAGCATCGGATGCATGTATCGTCTCACTGGATGTTAAAGAACATTTTGACCGGCACATCTGGTGCTGCCACTGCGTTGGCTGCGTTTACTCACCCGAGTCGCTTACTGGAGTAAGCTCACGGGATTCGCGCTCTTGCCGCCTTGTTGCAGCATCAGCTGTTTGGTCAAAATTTGCGATTTGATTATAAAGCGGCGCGTAGTATAGCAGGACAAAAAAGAAAAAGTCCCGGAAATATGTTAGCATCGCCAAATTATTCCTCAACCTGACTCTCTCATGCTGCAAAATATCCGAATCGTACTGGTAGAAACCTCCCACACCGGCAACATGGGTTCCGTCGCGCGCGCGATGAAAACCATGGGCTTAACCAACCTTTACCTCGTCAACCCGCTGGTGAAACCGGACTCGCAGGCGATCGCGCTGGCCGCCGGTGCCAGCGACGTGATCGGCGACGCGAAAATTGTCGATACGCTGGATGACGCCATCGCCGGCTGTTCGCTGGTGGTCGGCACCAGCGCCCGCTCGCGTTCGCTGCCGTGGCCGATGCTCGACCCGCGCGAATGCGGACTGAAAAGCGTGGCAGAGGGGCAGCAGGCGCCGGTGGCGCTGGTGTTTGGCCGCGAACGTACCGGGCTGACCAACGACGAACTGCAGAAGTGCCACTACCACGTAGCGATCGCCGCTAACCCGGAGTACAGCTCGCTGAACCTGGCGATGGCGGTGCAGATTATCGCCTATGAAGTGCGCATGGCGTGGCTGCAGGCGCAGGAAGGCGAGCAGGTGGCGGCGGCAGAAGAATCCCCGTACCCGCTGGTTGATGACCTGGAGCGTTTCTACCAGCATATGGAGAAGATGATGCTGGCCAGCGGCTTTATCCGCGAAAACGCGCCTGGCCAGGTAATGAGCAAAATGCGTCGCCTGTTTACCCGCGCGCGTCCGGAGCGTGACGAGCTGGCGATTCTGCGCGGCATGCTCTCCTCGCTGGAAAAACGCCAGGGCGAGTAGGGGTATCGGGCCTAAAAACGGCGGATAATAGTTGAGTGGATTACCAGGTTAAATAGTTGAGTGTTTTAGTCAGATAAATACTTGACTGTTTTACTCGGGAATGTAAAACTTCGACCATCTTTTGAGAACATCCCTACCGGATTACCACTGAGGTTGATACACCATGAGACTGACATCCAAAGGCCGTTACGCTGTTACCGCTATGCTTGATGTTGCACTGCACTCTCACCAGGGGCCGGTGCCGTTAGCGGATATCTCAGAGCGTCAGGGTATCTCCCTCTCTTACCTGGAGCAGCTGTTCTCCCGCCTGCGTAAGAACGGTCTGGTGGCCAGCGTTCGTGGTCCGGGCGGTGGTTATCTGCTGGGTAAAGACTCTGACGCGATTGCGGTCGGCGCGGTGATCACCGCCGTTGATGAATCGGTTGACGCCACCAAGTGCCAGGGTAAAGAAGGCTGCCAGGGCGGCGAAAAGTGCCTGACCCACGTGCTGTGGCGCGATCTGAGCGAGCGCATCAGCGACTTCCTCAACAACATTACGCTGGCTGAGCTGGTTAACAACCAGGAGATCCTGGAAGTGGCCGACCGTCAGAACAGCAACGAAATCCGTCGCGTGCCAAACGGCCGCATTCAGGATACGATTGATATTCGCCTGCGCGCCTGATCGCAGTCCGGGCGGGGTGCTCCCGCCCCCGGAATGACCCTTTACCGCTGACACTTTGGCCCGCTGGCCGGGGTGATAACGGTGAAGGGTTTTGGTTTTTACCGCCAGGTAAGCCACGCCGGGGTTCAGCCGCTGAACCGGTCACCGACTTCGCCGTGCAGGTATGAACCCATGTACGGAGCTTTCCCGCAATGAAATTACCGATCTACCTCGATTACTCCGCCACTACCCCGGCCGATCCGCGCGTTGCCGCAAAAATGATGCAGTGCCTGACCCAGGACGGGACTTTTGGTAACCCGGCCTCGCGCTCGCACCGTTACGGCTGGCAGGCGGAAGAGGCGGTGGACGTGGCGCGTAACCAGGTTGCTGAACTGGTGGGAGCCGATCCGCGCGAAATCGTTTTTACCTCCGGTGCCACCGAAGCCAATAACCTGGCGATCAAGGGCGCAGCCACCGCCAATCCTGAGAAAGGCCGCCACATCGTTACCTGTACCACCGAGCACAAGGCGGTGCTGGACACCTGCGCGCAGCTGGAGCAGCAGGGGTTCAGCGTCACTTATCTGAACCCAAACGCCAGCGGCCTGCTGACGCTGGAGCAGGTTAAAGACGCGCTGCGCGACGACACCGTGCTGGTGTCGATCATGCACGTCAACAACGAAATCGGCGTGGTGCAGGATATTGCCGCCATCGGCGAGATGTGCCGCGCCCGCGGCATCCTGTTCCACGTCGATGCCACCCAGAGCGTCGGCAAGCTGCCTGTCGACCTCGGCGCACTGCCGGTCGATTTGATGTCCTTCTCGGCGCACAAGCTGTATGGCCCGAAAGGCATCGGCGCACTTTACGTCAGCCGTAAACCGCGGGTGCTGCTGGACGCGCAGATCCACGGCGGTGGCCACGAGCGCGGCATGCGCTCCGGTACCCTGCCGGTGCACCAGATCGTCGGTATGGGCGAAGCCTACCGTATTGCCCGCGAAGAGATGCAGGTAGAAATGGCGCGGCTGGGCACGCTGCGCAGCCGCCTGTGGCAGGGGCTGAACCAGCTCGACCAGGTATTTGTCAACGGCCAGCTGGAGGGCGGATCGCCGGCCATTCTCAACGTCAGCTTCGGCTACGTCGACGGTGAGTCGCTGATTATGATGCTGAAGGATCTGGCGGTCTCGACCGGGTCGGCCTGCACCTCGGCCAGTATGGAGCCCTCTTACGTGCTGCGGGCGATCGGCCTCAGCGACGCGCTGGCGCACAGCTCGATCCGCTTCTCCCTTGGGCGTTTCACGACTGAAGAAGAGATCGACTACAGCATTGCGCTGGTGTGTAAATCAGTCTCCCGACTGCGGGAGCTGTCAGCGGAATGGCAGGCGTTTCAGGCCGAACGGCAGCGCACCCCGACCCTGTAACGGTGGTTGACCCCAACGGGCGGCAAATATGCCGCCCGTTTTTTTACGGTGAAAGCGGCTGAACGCATCCACCGAAAACATTCCCCGCCGTTTTCTGATAGTCTGATGTAAAACAACAAACAACTAATGTGAACCGTCGGCCCTGAACAGCGCCGGCGCGCACGATAAAACCGATCAAGGAGCCTGTGATGACCACCCCTGTGATGACCCTTACCCTGTCCACGGCCAAGGCCGACCCGCGCTGGGGCGAAAAAGCGATCCTCAGCAGCAACGACAGCGGGATCACCCTTCATACCCACGGCGGCGACGTGCTGGCCACTATCCAGCGCGCGGCGCGTAAAATCGACGGCCAGGGCATCCGCCACGTCAGCCTGAGCGGCGACGGCTGGGATCTGGAGAGCTGCTGGGCCTTCTGGCAGGGCTTTCGTGGCCCGAAAGGCGAACGTCAGGTGACGTGGCCGACGCTGGCCGACGCCGATCGCCAGGAGCTGGAAAATCGGCTGAAAATTATCGACTGGGTGCGCGACACCATCAACCTGCCGGCGGAAGATCTTGGCCCGGAGCAGCTGGCGACCCGCGCGGTCGATCTGCTGTGCGAAGTGACCTGTGATGGCGTTAACTACCGCATCATCAAGGGTGACGATCTGCGCCACCAGAACTACAGCGGCCTGCACACCGTCGGCCGTGGCTCTACCCGCAGCCCGGTGCTGCTGACGCTGGACTACAATCCGGGCGGCAACGACGACACCCCGGTTTACGCCTGCCTGGTCGGCAAAGGCATCACCTTTGATACCGGCGGCTACAGCCTGAAGCAGAGCGGCTTTATGGACTCGATGAAGTCCGATATGGGCGGTGCCGCCACCCTGACCGGCGCGCTGGCGCTGGCGATCGTGCGTGGCCTCAACAAGCGCGTGAAGCTGATTCTGTGCTGTGCCGACAATATGGTCAGCGGTAACGCCTTCCGCCTCGGCGACATCATTCGCTACCGCAACGGCAAAAGTGTCGAAGTGATGAACACCGACGCCGAAGGGCGGCTGGTGCTGGCCGATGGCCTGATCGACGCCAGCGCATTAAAGCCGGAGCTGATTATTGACGCGGCTACCCTGACCGGCGCGGCGAAGACCGCGCTGGGCAACGACTATCACGCGCTGTTCAGCTTCGACGATGCGCTGGCGCAGCAGCTGCTGACCGCCGCCGCCGGTGAAAACGAAGCCTTCTGGCGCCTGCCGCTGGCCGAGTTCCACCGCAGCCAGCTGCCGTCTAATTTCGCCGACCTGAACAACATCGCCAGCCCGGCGCACTCGGCCGGTGCCAGCACCGCCGCCGCTTTCCTGTCGCATTTCGTCAGCGACTACAAAAAAGGCTGGCTGCACATCGACTGCTCGGCTACCTACCGCAAGGGTGCGGTGGACCAGTGGGCGGCCGGTGCCACCGGTTTGGGCGTGCGCACCGTTGCTAACCTGCTGCTGGCGAAGGCGTAATCACCCGTGGAAATTAACCAACTCAATACCCGCCTGGAAGAGGTGTTAACCCTGGCAGCCACCGAGCCGGCGCACCGCCCGGAGTTTTTTGCGCTGCTGTTAGAGGCCAGTGCGATCGTGCCGGGCGAAAGCATCAGCGAGCAGCACGGCAACCAGCCCGCGCAGGTCGACCTGCTGCACTGGGAAAAAGAGGACGGCAGCCGCGTCATCCCGTTCTTCACCTCGCCGCAGGCGATGGAGCAGGCGATCGAAGGCGAACAGGCCTACCTGGTGATGCCGGTGCGCCAGCTGTTTGAAATGACCCTCGGCCAGGCGCTGTTCCTCAACCCGAAGCTGCCGAGCGGCAAGGAGTTCTCCGCGCGTGAGATCGCCCACCTGCTCGGCGAAGAGGGCAACGCGCTGAGCGAAAAAACGGTGCTGGAGGGCGGCAGCGCGCTGCTGCTGTCCGAGATCGCCGAACTGCCGGCGCAGATGGTCGACTCGCTGACCCAGCTGTTTGCCAAACACAAGTCGGTGCGCCGCGCCTGGATGGCGCATATCAAAGAAGCCGCCGGCCAGCCGGCCAACCTGCTGATCGGCATTGAGGCCGACGGCGACGTTGAGGCGATCATCCAGGCGACCGGCAGCGTCGCGACGGATACGCTGCTGGAGGATGAACCGGTAGATATCTGCCACGTGGTGGAGGGCGAAAAGGGCATCAGCCACTTCTTTATCGCCCATATCACCCCGTTCTACGAGCGCCGCTGGGGCAGCTTCCTGCGCGACTTCAAGGTGAAGAATATCGACTAAGCGCGTGAGTTCGCGGAGAGTTGTCATGTAAAACCGGCTGCCGCCGGTTTTTTTGTTTTTATTCTGCCCGTTTTTTCCCCTCGCGTGACCTCTGTAGTGAGCTTTCAGACAATACACTCAGGGAAACCCGTTATGGCCATAAAAAACAAGGGCGGCGCGCGGCGCACGTCCCATTCAGCCAGCGCATCGCAACACCTCCGCTCATCCGCTAAAAAACGCGCGGCCGTCTGGCCTGGCATTGCCCTGACGGGCGTGCTGGCCTCGGCAATGGTGCCGGGTGCACTGGCCGCAGCGGCGGCCGCACAGCAGCCTGGCGCACGCGCTTACCAGATCCCCGCCGGTGAACTCGCGTCAGCGCTGCGCAGCGTCGCCGGCCAGGCCGGTGTGATGATCATTTTCACGCCGGGGCAGGCCGAAGGTAAAACGACCCCGGGCTTGCACGGCAACTACAGCGTTGACCAGGCGTTCAGTACCCTGCTGGCGGGCAGCGGTCTGCAGGCCGAAGCGACCGCCGGCGGTTACCGGCTGATCGGCGTTTCCCCGGCCACCGCCCCGGCAGACGCGGTGATGGCCATTCCGGAGCTGTCGGTGGTGGCCGGCCTGTCCGACAGCACCGCCGCCGGGCGTTCCACGCTCGATCAGCAGGATATCGACCGCGTGCAGGCCGACAACGTCGCCGCGCTGCTCGACAAACTGCCGGGCGTTTCGATGGCCGGTTCGCCGCGCCCGGGCGGGCAGAGCCTGAATATCTGGGGCATGGGCGATATGGAGGACGTCAGGGTGGTGCTGGACGGCGCGCCAAAGGGCTTCGAAAAGTATCGTCAGGGCTCGGTGTTTATCGAACCGGAGCTGTTAAAGCGCGTCAGCGTTGATAAGGGCCCGCACAATATTCAGAACGGCAACGGTGGTTTTGGCGGCACCATCACTATGGAAACCAAAGACGCGGGCGACATGCTGCGGCCGGGGGAAGATCTTGGTGGCCTGGTGAAGTACAGCTACCACACCAACGACCGCCAGGGCATTTACAGCGGCGCGCTGTATGGCCGCACGGAAGAGGGGTTTGCCGACGGGCTGATCTACGCCAGCAGGCGTGACGGCGGCAGCATTAAGCGCCCGGACGGCACGCGCTTTGCTTATTCCAGCAGCGATCAGGCCTCATACCTGCTCAAGACCAACCTCTACCTGACCGACTCGCAGACCTTAACCCTGTCTGCGATGCGTTCAGAATCGGACGGCTGGCAGCCGTTTGCCGCCAAGCGTGATGATATCGCCGCGCCGAGTCAGGCCAATATTGACCGCTACGGCTACGACGAAGCCTGGCGGCGAATTCTGGTCTACCGCGACCAGAAAGACAGCAACTACACGGCAAAATGGAACCTGATGCCGGAATCGCAGCCGCTGGTCAACCTGACCATTGCGCTGGCGTATTCGAAAACCGAGCAGCACGATAAGCGGCCGGACTCCGCCTCGCAGTCGAGCTATCTCGGCACCCTGGGTAACGAGAGCTGGGTCAGTTATACCGATCGTCAGCTGGATATCAGTAATGAAAGCCTGTTCAGCAGCGGCCCGCTGGAACACAAATTGCTGCTGGGCGCACAGGTGCACAAACACCACCGCGATACGCTGATGTACTACCCGACCGGAGCCGGTAACGCCAGCTACAACTACGGGTACTTCCAGCCGTACTATATGCCGGCCGGCGAACAGGAGACCCGCAGCGTTTACCTGCAGGATGCGGTGAGCTGGGGTGACCTGACCATTACCCCGGGTGTCCGCTACGACCACGTCACCAATACCGGTCGGCCGAACTCTGCACCACGCTACAACGACAGCGCGCCACTGGCAGGGCATGACTACAGCAGCGTCACCTATACCGGCTGGTCGCCGCACCTCGGCGCCATCTGGAAAGCGACGAAGAATGTCTCACTGTTTGCTGACCTCAGCCGCACCTGGCGCGCGCCGGTGATTGACGAGCAGTATGAGGTGCAGTCCGCCGCGTCCAGCGTGCCGGGTACCAGCCGTAACCTGCAGGTGGAGCGCATCGACGGCGTCCGGCTGGGGGCGGTGCTGGACTTTAACGACGTACTGACCCAACAGGACAGCCTGCAGATCCGCACCACGCTGTTCCGCAATCGCGGCAAGAACGAAATTTTCTATCGCCGTGGCGTGCTGTGTGGCGAGGCCAGCCAGGGCGGCAGCTGCGGGCAGCCGCTCTCCAACTACCGCAACCTGCCGGGTTACACGATTGAAGGGGTTGAGGTCGAGTCGTTCTACGACAGCGAGCGGGCGTTTGGCAGCCTGTCGTTCTCCTCCATTCGCGGCAAGCGCGATGCGTCACCGCGTGACCCCTGGGCTAATGAAACCTGGATCGCCGAGATCCCACCGACCACCGCCCACGCGATGCTGGGGATGAAGGTGCCGCAGGCGAATCTGGCCTTCGGCATGACCGCCGACTTTGTGCGTAAACAGGACCGCTCGCCGGCAGACGGCGATCCGATGGCGTCAGTCTGGGCGCTGCCTAAAACGTCCGGCTATGCGCTGTACGGGCTGTTTGCCTCCTGGGAGCCGAACTTCTGGAAAGGTCTGGAAGCCAGAGTCACCGTCGATAACCTGACTAATCACGACTACTACCCGTATCTCGGTGAGTCGGTCTCCGGCGTTGGGCGTAACTTCAAGTTCAGCGTCAGCCAGCGTTTCTGACGCCATCCTGAACAGGGGCCGACTGGCCTTGAACCGCCGCCGGTTACCACAGCGTGACCGGCGGCGTAACGTCACTCCTGTCTGCCCTGAGCCAGAATCCGAACCCGAATCTGCATTTTATCTCCCCCAGTCAATCGTCTTCCGGCGCAGCAATCTGCGTTAAAACCCAGCAACTGCTTGACCCTGAGTAACAGTTTCTAAATAATAATGATTGTTATTTTCACTCTCATTAAGACCAGGTGTTTCCCGATGGCGAGCAAAGAGATCGCGACCTCTCACGGTTTTGCCCAACAGCTTTATATGGAGCATCACGGCTGGCTGTGCCACTGGCTACGTCAGAAGGTCAGCTGTGCGCATCATGCTGAGGATCTGGCGCAGGACACCTTTATCAGCATTCTGGTCAGCCCGCAGCTGCTGGCGATTCGGGAACCCCGACCGTTTTTAGCCACCGTGGCGCGGCGGCTGGTGGCCAACTTCTACCGGCGTAAAAAAATCGAGGAGAGCTACCTGCAGGCGCTCAGCGAGCTGCCGGAGGCCAGCGTACCCTCGCCGGAAGTGCGCCAGCAGACGATTGAGATGCTGGAACAGCTGGACCAGGCGCTGGACGGCCTGCCTGCCCACGTGCGCGAAGCCTTCCTGCTGGCGCACCTGCAGGGGATGCGTTACGGCGATATTGCCGAGCGCCTGCGGGTATCAGCCAGCTCGGTAAAACAGTATCTGCAGCGAGCCAACCTGCACTGCTTCTTTGCGCTGTCAGCATGATCGGTTCCCGTACGCCGTCAGCCGCTGCGGATATCGATCCGCAAAGCGCCCGCGAAGCCGTCGGCTGGCTGACCCAACTGATGTCTGAGGATGCGACTGCCGAAGACAACGTCCACTGGCAGAGCTGGCTGCAGGCCAGCGAACAAAACCAGCGTGCCTGGCAGCATATCGCCACCTTCTCGTCGCGTTTTTCACTGCTGAACGGCAGCGCGGCGCAGCGCAGCCTGTCACATCTGCCCGATCGCGGGCGGCGGCGGTTGCTGCGCAGCCTGGCTGGTTTGGGCGTGGTGGGTGCCTGCGGCATCGGTGCCGGGGCGCTCCCCTGGCGACCGTGGCTGGCCGATTACCGCACGGCGACCGGTGAACAGCGTCAGATAATGCTGGATGACGGCACGCGGCTGCTGCTCAATACACAAACGGCGGTCAGCGTTATGCCGCAACGGCTGACCCTGCTGAGCGGAGAGATGATGGTTACCACCGCGCCGGAGAGCCCGCCGCCAGGGCTGGTGCTGCCGCAGGGTGAACTGGTGGCGCAGGGGCGGTTCAGCGTGCGGTTATGGGATGCCTTCAGCGATATCGCGGTATACCACGGTAAGGTAAACGTTCACTCACCGGCCAGTGCGCAGAGCATTTTGATCCGGGCGGGCTATGGCGGACGGCTTGGCGCGGCGGGTTACGGCGGCGAGCACCGGGTGAGCGCGGAGCCGGGCTGGCAGCAGGGAATGATTCTGGCGGACAGTATGCGGCTGGATGATTTTCTCGCCGAAGTGGGGCGCTACCGGCGCGGCATTATTCGTTGTGATTCGCGGGTCGCCGGGCTGCGCCTGTCGGGGGCGTTTCCGCTAAACGATACCGGGGCGATTATCGCCTCGCTGCCGGGAACCCTGCCGGTGCGGATCGCCTCCGTATCGCCGTACCTGATCATGATTTCATAGTCGCTTCGCTGCCCGACACTTAACCGGTGCAGATCGATATCCTGTCGACATACTTGATCAGCGTTTCGTAACCGCCTGATGCCGGCCTGCTGAAATGATGGCCGCGATGGCATCCGCTCCGGTTCAGTACCTTTCTTTCAGTCTGGTATTAAACTCTGCACAGAGGGTTCGACGGGTTTTAACCTGGCGATTAATTCCGGACCAATGAGTTTATGACACGTATTCTTCTGTAATCTGCCTTCCGACTACCCGATTCCGCGCCGGTGGGTGACCTCTCAGTAATTCCCCGATATTTATCAGGCTTATCGGGCACCTCTTATCGCTATTCCGGGTAACGCTGTTTATGTCAAACCACCTCGTCCTGCCTGCCGTCCTCTTCCCTGCACCCCGGCAAAGATGCCGTCTGGTCACCGCCAGCCTGCTGACGCTGGCGTTGCACGGCGCGCTGCTGGCCTGGCTCTGCTACCGGGCGGCGGTGCCGCCGCCGCTGCCTGCCGCTCAGCCGATGGTGATGCTGACGGTGGCAGAGCAGGCTGAATCCCTACCGGACAGTGAAAAGATGCCGGTCGGCGTGCGTCAACGGCAGGCGGTGGCGCAGACTCAGGCCACGCCGCCGCCGCAGGCCGCGCCAGAGCTGCCCGAGGCTGAACAGGGCACCGAACGGCTTGCCGCAGCTTCACCCCGGCCCGATAACCGGCCTCGGGTAAAACCCAGGCCGAAGCCAGAGCTAAAGCCGGTGCGGCAGCCGGGCCAGTCAGATAGCGCGCCTTCTCAGGCCAGCGCTGCGCCGGATACCAGCGCGCCGCCGCCGGTGGCGGGCAAAAGGGTCGCTGCACCGCATAATCAGGTCGCGCCGCAGCCGAGCCGTAATGCCCCCGCATGGAGCGGCGCGCTGCTGGCACACCTCAGCCGCTTTAAGCGCTATCCGGGTATCGCATTACGTCAGAAACGTGAAGGCGTGGCGCAGATAAGTATCACCCTCAACCGCCAGGGCAGCGTGCTGAAGGTAAAGCTGCTGAATTCCAGCGGCGTCAGCGCGCTGGATAAAGAAGCCAGCGAACTGCCGCTGCGCGCCTCACCGGTGCCCGCGCCACCCGCAGAGATGGCGGCAGGGCAGGAGACGTTCAGCATCACGCTGCCGGTGAGGTTTGATTTACGCGAGGTGCGGGGGTGAAAAGGTGAGAAGTTATCCCGATGCCGTTTACCGCATTTTCTACGCCTTTGCCTCACCCACGCTGTCATTCACAATCGGCAAATCATTGCGGCTGCCCCATTCGCCCCAGGAGCCGTCATACAGGGTAACGTTGCTTACGCCGAGGCTGGTCAGCGCGAGGACCACCACCACGCCGGTCACGCCGGAACCGCAGCTGGCGATCACCGGCCGGGAGAGATCGACGCCCTGCTGGCTGAAAATCGTTTTCAGTTCGTCGGCCGGTTTCAGCGCGCCGTCGGCAACCAGCGTATTCCACGGCACGTTAAGGCTGCCCGGAATGCGGCCACGGTGCAGGCCAGGTCGCGGCTCGTCCACCTCGCCGTGGAAGCGGTTAGCGGCGCGGGCGTCAACGATCTGCGCGCCGCCCTCATGGCTGACCAGCAGCACCTCGGTAACGCGGCTGATCACCGCCTGGTCCGGCTGACGCGCTTCGAACTCGCCGTCGGCCAGGCTGACCGCACCGGTGACCAGCGGTTTGCCTGCGGCTTTCCAGCCCGCCAGGCCACCGGCCAGGATCGATACCTGCCCGGCACCAAAGTTGCTCAGCATCCACCACGCGCGCGGCGCGGAGAACAGGTTGCCTTCGTCATACACCACCAGGTGTTTGTCGGCGCTGACGCCCAGCTCGCGCATTGCCACCGCGAAGGTTTCCGCGCGCGGCATCATATGCGGGTAAGGGCTGGTATGGTCGCTGAGCGCTTCAATATCAAAGAAGGGTGCACCCGGCAGGTGAGCGGCCAGGTATTCTGCCTGGATATCCCGGGTCTTTTCCTGGCCGGGCGGCAGCATTCGCGCGTCAATCACCTGCAGGTTGTCATCGGTAAGATGCTCCGCCAGCCAGTCGGCGGTAACAAAAAGGGCAGAAGGGGTCATAGCAGCCTCGTCATTCGCATAGTAGGGCTGAGTGTCAGCGATTTTGTGAGCGGGTACAAGACTAAATGCGCCGGTTGCTGCACCGGTTGCGAAACCACTGGCAAATTGCCCCCTGCAAGTGATAGATAAACAGCCGCCGAGCGTTTACTATTTTAAGACGTTTGTAACAGCGTGTTTCGCCACGCCCCCTGATGGACAAAAGGAACCTGCCGATGGATGTGCTTAAACTGTTTCTGCGCCTGCCGTTTATGCTGATTTTTGCGCTGTGGCGCCTGCTGAGCGGACTGCTGCGCGGTCTTGCCTGGCTGCTGCGGCCGCTGTTCGGTGAAGTTAACTGGCGTGCGCCGCGCTGGGGCAGCGCGCTGGGGGCAGGGCTACGGCGCATGGAGCGCGGAACAGCCCGGCATCCGAAAAAGGTGGCGGGTGGCCTGCTGTTACTCTGCGTGGCGGCGTTGGCTGGCGTTTACGGCTGGCACGCGTGGCAGAACCGGCCGCAACCGATCGAGGTTGCACCGCTGGCGGTTGAGAACAGCCGCGCGGACGTCATTAATCCGCCGCCGGTCGATTACAGCGAGGCGAAACCGGCGCTGCAGACCTTAACGCTGCGCTTTAACCGCTCGGTCGCGCCGGTCACCCAGGTGGGCAAAACCGTACAGCAGGGCATCAGCCTGAAGCCTTCGCTTGCGGGCGAGTGGCAGTGGCAGAGCGCCAACACGCTGCTGTTTACGCCAAAGCAGCCGCTGCCGCTGGGAGCGGAGTATGCGGTTACCCTGCAGCCGGAGGTATTGCTGGCACCCCAGATCCGCCTGCAGCAGACGAAATACACCTTCCGGGTGCCGGCCTTTGACTGGCAGATCGCCTCCGGCGAGTACTACCAGAACCCCGAGCAGAGCAGCCAGCACAGCGCCATCTTTAACCTGCGCTTCAGCGCCCCGGCCGACGTGCAGGGCGTGGAAAAGCAACTGACGCTCGGGCTGGCCAGCGCCAAAGGCCAGGCCGAAAAGCCGCTTAAATTTACCCTGAACTGGGATGAGAAAAAGCTGAACGCCTGGGTGCGTTCGGAACCGCTACAGCCGATGGATCACGGCGGCGTGGTGCATCTGCAGGTCGGCAAGGGGCTGAAATCATCCCACCCCGGCAACGTGGCGGATCGTAAGGCGGAAGCCTGGGTGACGGTGCCGAATCTCTACAGCCTGGGCGTCAGCGACGTGGCCGCCGAAGTGGTGGATAAGCCCGGCAGCCAGAGCGAGCACGCGCTGGTGATCGGCTTCAGCGATGCCGTGCGCGATAAAGAGCTGGGCCGGTCGGTGCAGGCGTGGCTGCTGCCGCAGTACGATCCGCGCCAGCCGAAGCAGGCGGAACAGGAACCGGCTGCCTGGGATCTCGATAACCTCGATCAGGCGGTGCTGGACCGCGCCGAGCCGCTGGCGCTGACGCAGAACGAGGCCGAAGAGAGCTGGCAGCCGCAGTTCAGCTTCAAATTCAGCGCTCCGGTGCAGCGCTATATGCTGGTGGAAATTAACCCGGCGCTGACCTCCTCCGGCGGGTATAAAATGGCCGAGAAGGTCTGGCGGGTGGTGCAGGTGCCGGACTATCCGCAGCTGCTGCAGTTTGCCGCCGAGGGGGCGCTGCTGTCGGTCAACGGTGATAAGCGCATCAGCGTGGCGGCGCGAAACGTGCCGGGGCTGCGGGTGGATATTCGCCGGGTGATCCCGAGCCAGCTGCAGCATATCGTCTCTTTCAAAAGCGGTGAGTTTGCCTCTACTGAGTTTAACCGCCTTAACGACGAGTACTTTACCGAGCGTTTCCGTTATCAGACGACGATCGCCAATGCCCGGCCGGGCCAGGTGAGCTATCAGGGCGTCGATCTCGGGCGTTACCTCTCCACCAACGCCGACTCCCATCGCGGCATCTTCCTGCTGACCCTGTCGCCGTGGACCCCGGGGCAGAAAGAGGACGCGCCGCAGAGCGACGAGTATCAGGACGAGCAGAGCGACGCGCCGCCGGCGGGGGACTCGCGCTTTGTGGTGGTTACCGACCTGGGGATTATCGCTAAACGCTCCCAGGACCAGACGCGCGACCTGTTTGTGCAGTCAATCGCCAGCGGGCAGCCGGTGGACGGAGCGACGGTGACGGTGATCGCGAAAAACGGCGAGCCGTTGCTGAAAAGGCAGACCGGCAGCGACGGCCACGTCAGCTTCCCGTCGCTGGAGGTCTATAACAACGAGCGCCAGCCGGTGATGTTCCTCGTGGAAAAAGCCGGTGACGTCTCCTTCCTGCCGACCAGCAGCAACAGCGATCGCGGCCTCGACTTCTCGCGCTTTGACGTCTGGGGCGACGCCACGCCGCAGGACACCCGCACGCTCAGCAGCTACCTGTTCTCCGATCGCGGCGTCTATCGCCCCGGCGACACCTTTAATATCGGGCTGATCACCCGCGCCGCCGACTGGGCGGTGCCGGTCACCGGCATTCCGGTGCGGGCCGAAATCCACGACCCGCGCGATAAACTGATGCGCACCGTGCCGCTGACGCTCAGCGCCAGCGGCTTTAACGAGCTGAGTTTTACCACCGAAGAGAGCTCGCCGACCGGCGAGTGGACGGTGTACCTCTACCTGCCGGGCAAGGACGAAGACGGCACCCGGCTGCTCGGCAGCGTGGCGGTAAACGTGAAAGAGTTTGAGCCGGACCAGCTGAAGGTGAAGCTGACGCTGACCCCGGATCACCAGCAGGGCTGGGTGAAACCGGATCAGCTGCAGGCCAGTATCGACGTGCAGAACCTGTTTGGCACCCCGGCGCAGGGGCGGCGGGTGACCTCAAAACTGACGCTGCGCCCGGTGTGGCCGGCCTTTGACCGTTACCCGGATTTCGCCTTCTACGAGGCGCGTTCCGCCAGCGACGGCTACGACACCGAACTGGAAGAGAGCACCACCGGCGATGACGGCCGTGCGGCGATCCGGCTGGATCTCAGCGGCTTCGGCCAGTCAACGTACCAGCTGCAGCTGCTGTCAGAGGCGTTTGTCGCCGGCGGCGGGCGCTCGGTGGCGGCGACCGCACGTACCCTGGTGTCGCCGTATGATTACCTGATCGGCGCGAAGGCCGACGGCGACCTCGGCTATATTCATCAGAATGCGCAGCGCAACCTTGAGCTGATCGCCATTAATCCGTCGCTGGAGAAGATCGCGGTAAACGGGCTGACGCTGCGTCTGCTGCAGCAGAAATACCTGTCGGTGCTGACGCGTCAGGAGTCCGGCGTCTATAAGTATCAGTCGAAGCTGAAGGAGATCCCGCTCTCTTCTGCGCCACTCGACCTCAGCGCCGCCGGCCATTCGCTGGCGCTGGCCACCGACCAGCCGGGCGACTTCGTGCTGGCGGTGGAGAACGCAAAGGGTGAGGTGCTGAACCGCATCGCTTACAGCGTGGCCGGGCAGGGCAATATCAGCCGTTCGCTGGACCGTAACGCCGAACTGAAGCTGAAGCTGGACCAGGCGGAGTATGCGCCGGGCGGTGAGATTGAGGTGGCGATTAACGCGCCTTATACCGGCAGCGGGCTGATCACCATCGAGAAAGATCGCGTTTACAGCTGGCAGTGGTTCCACTCCGATACCACCGCCTCGGTGCAGAAGATCCGCATCCCCGCCGGACTGGAGGGTAACGCCTATATCAACGTGCAGTTCGTGCGGGACATCAACTCCGACGAGATCTTTATGAGCCCGCTGAGCTACGGGGTGATGCCGTTTAAAATCAGCAACGCGCACCGGCAGAACCGCTTTACCCTCAGCAGCCCGGCGGTGATAAAGCCGGGCCAGGACCTGAAGATCGACGTTACCACCGAGGGGCCGCAGCAGGTAGCGGTGTTCGCGGTGGACGAGGGGATCCTGCAGGTGGCGCGCTACCGGCTGACCGATCCGCTGGACTACTTCTTCCGCAAGCGCGAGCTGAGCGTGGAGAGCTCGCAAATCCTCGATCTGATCCTGCCGTCGTTCAGCAAGCTGATGGCGCTGACTTCGGCGCCGGGCGGCGACGGCGGCGAGGGTATGGACCTGCACCTCAACCCGTTTAAGCGCAAGCGCGATAAGCCGGTGGCCTACTGGTCGGGCATTACCGAGGTTAACGGGCAGCAGCAGTTCAGCTATCCGGTGCCTGACTACTTTAACGGCAAAATCCGCGTGATGGCGATCGCGGTAACCGCGGACAAAATTGGCAAAGCGCAGAGCGCCACCACGGTACGTGATGACGTGATCCTGACGCCGAACGTGCCGGCGATGGTGGCACCGGGCGACGAGTTCGACGTCAGCGTCGGCGTCAGCAACAACCTTGAGGGCCAGGGCGACCAGCCGCTGCCGATTCACGTGCAACTGACGCCACCGGCGCAGCTGACGGTGGTGGGCGCGGCTGAGCAGTCGATCGGCCTGGCCGCGAAGCGGGAAGGGGTGGTGAACTTCCGCCTGAAGGTCAGCGGCGAGCCGGGGGATGCGCCGTTGCGCTTTACCGCGACGTACGCTGACGGCAGCAGCAGCCAGCGCACCATCAGCACCTCGGTGCGCCCGGCGATGCCGTTCCGCACCCAGACGGTGATGGGGCGCATGAGCGGCAGCGAGCAGCAGGTCGGCAACCTGCGGCAGATGTTCAGCGCTTACGCACAGCGCGACGCGGCGGTGTCACATTCGCCGCTGGTGCTGACCCGCGGGCTGGCCGGCTGGCTGGCAAACTACCCGTATTACTGTTCCGAACAGATCGTCAGCCAGTCAATCCCGCTGCTGCTGCAGAGCCTGCACCCGGAGCTGCGCGGCGGGCCGCAGGCCGATAAGGTGCGTCAGCAGGTGAAAAGCGTAATGGACGTGCTGCGCGCGCGGCAGAACGCCGACGGCGCGATCGGCCTGTGGATGGCCTCGCCGCAGGCCGACCCGTTCGTTACGCCGTACGTGGTGCAGTACCTGCTGGAGGCGAAAGCGGCCGGTTACGCGCTGCCAGCCGGCATGCTCGACGATGCCAACGCCGCGCTGCGGGTGATGGCGGCCGGCGGCGGTGAAGATCTCTATCAGCTGCGCCTGCGCAGCTGGGCGGTGTGGCTGCTGACCCGCCAGGGCGAGGTGACCACTAACGCCCTGGCGGCGGTGCAGCAGGCGCTGCAGCAGCGTTATCCTGAGCTGTGGCAGACCGACCTCAGCGCGCTCTACCTGGCGGCGTCGTGGAAGCTGCTGAAGTCCGATGACGAGGCGAATCGCCTGCTGCTGCCGAGCTGGCAGGCATTAAGCAGGGCGTGGGATAAGGGCTGGTGGAACAACAACTATTACGATCCGCTGGTGCAGGACGCCACCCGACTGTACCTGATTACCCGCGCCTTCCCGGACAAAGTGGCGCAGATCCCGCCACAGGTGCTGGAGAATATGCTGCAGGCGCTGCGCGAAGAGCGTTACACCACTTTCTCGGCGGCGATGAGCGTGCTGGCGCTGGAGAGCTACGCGCAGCAGGCGGGCGGCGCCGAGCGGCTGACCATTACCCAGCAGGCGGGCAACGGCCAGGCGGCAGCGCTAATCTCCTCGCTTAACGGCCAGTTTGCCCAGGGAACGTTCACCTCAGCGGCCACCTCGCTGCAGTTCAGCAACCCTGATAAGGCGCCGGCCTGGTACGTGGTGACGCAGGCGGGTTATGACCTGCACGCGCCACAGCAGGCGATCGCCAAAGGGCTGGAGATCGCCCGTGACTACACCGACCCGGACGGCAAGCCGGTGAGCCAGGTAACGGTCGGCCAGACGCTGAACGTGCACCTGAAAATCCGCGCCAACTCGCAGGCGGCGCTGAGCAACCTGGCGATCGTTGACCTGCTGCCGGGGGGCTTTGAGGTGGTGCAGCAGACGCCACCGGCGCCGGAAGGCGATGAGGAAGGCGGGGACGCCACCGGCGGCTGGCGGTCACCGCTGGCGGCAAACGGCTCGACCTGGGCCCCGGACTTCAGTGATATCCGTGAGGATCGGGTGATTATCTACGGCAGCGCCAGCAACGAGCTGCAGGAGTTTATCTACCAGATCAAGGCCACCAACAGCGGCAGCTTTGTCATCCCGCCGGCCTACGGTGAAGCGATGTATAACCGGGATATTCAGGCTCTGTCGGCGGGGCAGGGGCGGCTGGAGGTGGTGGCTGACGCGCCGGCGAAAGCCGCACCGTGATGGCCGGTCAGAAGCCGGGCGTCCGCCGGCGGCTGGCGCAAAACGTGGCGGTGGCGCTGCTGCTGCTGGCGGCGCCGCTGGTGGCCTTCCGTCTGTGGCCCCATCCGCCGCTGGCCGCCGGGCTGCCGCAGTCGGTGGCGTGGCTCGACCGCAACGGCAGCCTGCTGCGCCTGCAGCTGGCCAGCGACGATCGCTACCGGCTGTGGACGCCGCTGGAGGCGGTCTCGCCGCTGGCGGTACGCGGGCTGTTGCTGCATGAAGACCGCTGGTTTTATTACCACCCGGGATTTAATCCGCTCAGCCTGGCGCGTGGTTTCTGGCGCAGCTACGTGGCCGGCGGCCGGATGCAGGGCGGTTCAACCATCACTATGCAGCTGGCGCGCATGCGCTGGCAGCTCAATACCCGCACCCCCGGCGGCAAGCTGCTGCAGGTGCTGCGCGCGCTGCAGCTGGAGCTGAGCTACTCAAAGCACGATATTCTGCAGGCCTACCTCAACTACGCCCCCTACGGCCGCAACATTGAGAGCATCGGCGCGGCCAGCCTGATTTACTTTAATAAGCCACCCGCGCAGCTGACGCTGCCGGAAGCGCTGACCCTGGCGGTGCTGCCACAGTCGCCAGGCCTGCGCATCAGCCCGCGGGTCGGCGAGCTTAACCCGCCGCTGCTGCAGGCGCGCAACCGGCTATTTCAGCGCTGGCAGCGGCGCTATCCCACCGACGCCGGGCAGCGCGCCCTGTTTACCCTGCGGCTGGCGCTGCGCCAGCCGCAGCAGCTGCCGTTTATTGCTCCGCACTTTATCGAACAGCTGCAGGCCGCCGCGCAGCAGTCGGGTGGGGCGGGCGGGCAGTGGGTCAGCACCACGCTGGACGCCCGGATGCAGCAGCTGGTGGAACGCCAGGCGCGGGCGTTTATCCGCCGCAACCAGGGGCGCGGCATCCACAATACGGCGGTGCTGCTGGTGGACAGCCGCGATATGGCGGTGCGCGCGCTGGTCGGCTCGGCAGACTATGCTAACCGCGACATCTACGGCCAGGTCAACGGCACGCTGGCGAAGCGTTCGCCTGGCTCGGCGCTGAAGCCGTTTATCTACGCGCTGGGCATTGAACAGGGGGTGCTGCACCCGCTGACGGTGCTGAAGGACGTACCCTCCGCGTTTGGCAGCTATGCGCCGGAAAACTTTGACCGTCGCTTCCTCGGCCCGGTCACCGCCACCGACGCGCTGAACTTCAGCCGTAATATTCCGGCGGTGTGGGTGGCCTCGCAGCTGCATCAGCCCGGTTTTTATCAGTTTTTGCAGCTGGCCGGTATCAGCGGCATGGCCAGCGAGAACCACTACGGGCTGTCGCTGGTGCTGGGCGGCGGGGAGGTCACCGCCCAGGAGCTGGCAAAACTGTATGCGATGCTGGCCAACCGCGGCGAGCTGCGGCCGCTGCGTTTCCGCGCTGACGATCCGCAGCCGGCCGCCGTACGCCTGCTGAGCGAAGAGGCCAGCTTTATGACCCTGGACATGCTGCGCCAGCACCGCCGCCCCGGCGACACCCTGGCCCAGCGCCCGTCCACGCTGCCGGTCTACTGGAAAACCGGCACCTCGTGGGGCTTCCGTGATGCCTGGAGCGTGGGGATCTTCGGCCCGTACGTGCTGGTGGTGTGGCAGGGGAATTTTGCCGGCCAGGGCAACAGCGCTTTTATCGGCGCTGAGGCGGCCGCGCCGCTGTTTTTCAATATTATCGACAGCGTTAAGGCCAGCTATCCGGGGCTGAGCGAGCCGGGGCACCGCTTCCCGCCGCGGCTGAAGCGGGTGGAGGTCTGCCTGCCGAGCGGCAACCTGCCGACGCAGTGGTGCCAGCAGCGCGGGCAGAGCTGGTTTATTCCCGGCACCTCGCCGATTAAGGTCGATACGGTCTACCGCCCGCTGCAGATCGATAACCACAGCGGTGAGGTGGCCTGCCCGCCGTGGGACCCGCAGCAGACGCATACCCAGGTCTTTGAGTTCTGGCCCTCCGATCTCGCCCAGGTGTTTGCGCTGGCGGGATTGCCGAAGAGGCCGCCGCCGCAGGCGCAGTGCCAGCCGGGCGGCGTGGACGGTGCTGCACCACGCATTACCTCCCCGCTGAGAAACACCACCTACACCCTGCGCCAGTCGCGCCAGGGGCAGGAGAACATCAGCTTTGCGGCGGTGACCGACGCTGACAGCAGCACGGTGTACTGGTTTGTCGATGATATTTATCTCGGCAGCAGCGCCAGCCGCAAACCGCTGGACTGGCGGCCCACGCGTTCGGGTCAGTACCGCATCCGCGCCGTTGACGACCGCGGCCGCGCCGACAGCCGTCCGATCGCTGTGATGCTGGTCAACTAATTCAGCGCAGGAAAAGGGTGCCGGTTCTGGTCATCCGTCGGCGGCCTGCGTAAAATAGCCGCAGTTGGGGCAAAAAAGCCGCGATGTCGATCGGGTTTTTCAACAAATCACCGGATTGCCCATAGGCATCAGGGCAGATGCCCCCTATAATCTGCGGCCTTTTCATGGCCGGACACTTTTTACGGCTACATTCATCAGATTGACAGGGGTCAACATGACTATTGAACGTACTTTTTCCATCGTAAAACCAAACGCAGTGGCAAAAAACGTCATCGGTGCCATCTTCAACCGTTTTGAAAGCGCTGGCTTCAAAATCGTTGGCAGCAAAATGCTGCAGCTGAGCAAAGAGCAGGCTGAAGGCTTCTACGCTGAGCACCAGGGCAAGCCATTCTTCGATGGTCTGGTTGAGTTCATGACCTCTGGTCCGGTAGTGGTTTCCGTGCTGGAAGGCGAAAACGCCGTACAGCGTCACCGCGACCTGATGGGCGCAACCAACCCGGCGAACGCGCTGGCCGGTACCCTGCGTGCTGACTACGCTGACAGCTTCACCGAGAACGCCACCCACGGTTCTGACTCTGCTGAATCTGCTGCCCGCGAAATCGCCTATTTCTTCGGCGAAGGCGAGATCTGCCCGCGCACCCGTTAATCCGGCTGCCCGGCGACCGGCGTGTTATTGACAAATAATTTCAGTAACGGCTTTAACCCTCCGGTCACCATGAGTATAATAATTCGCCCCTGATGAGCTCGCTCGTCAGGGGCGTTTCTTTTTCCTTTTTCCCATCAAAACCAGTGCCATAACGTGTAATAACGAGGCCAGAGAACATTATGTCTGAACTGATTGTGACGCCGTCGTCCGACGCATCTGCCATTTCCATCGCCACGCCGAAGAAAGAAAAAATCAACCTGCTGGATCTTAACCGTCAGCAGATGCGTGAATTTTTCCACGCGCTGGGCGAAAAACCGTTCCGCGCCGACCAGGTCATGAAGTGGATCTATCACTACTGCTGTGATGATTTCGATGAGATGACCGACATCAACAAAGTGCTGCGCGGCAAGCTGAAAGAGATGGCCGAAATTCGCGCGCCGGAAGTGGCCGAAGAGCAGCGCTCTGCCGACGGCACCATTAAGTGGGCCATTCAGGTCGGTGGCCAGCAGGTCGAAACCGTGTATATCCCGGAAAAAGACCGCGCCACGCTGTGCGTCTCCTCGCAGGTCGGCTGTGCGCTGGAGTGTAAATTCTGTTCCACCGCCCAGCAGGGCTTTAACCGTAACCTGCGCGTGTCCGAGATCATCGGCCAGGTGTGGCGCGCGGCGAAGATTATCGGTGCGTTAAAAGTCGCCGGTCAGCGCCCGATCACCAACGTGGTGATGATGGGTATGGGTGAGCCGCTGCTCAACCTGAATAACGTGGTACCGGCGATGGAGATCATGCTGGACGACTTCGGCTTTGGCCTGTCAAAACGCCGCGTAACGCTCTCCACCTCTGGCGTGGTGCCGGCGCTGGATAAGCTGGGCGATATGATCGACGTGGCGCTGGCGATCTCGCTGCACGCCCCGAACGACGCCATCCGCGACGATATTGTGCCGATCAATAAAAAGTACAACATCGAGACCTTCCTTGGCGCGGTCAGCCGTTACATCAGCAAGTCCAACGCCAACCAGGGGCGGGTGACCATTGAGTACGTGATGCTCGATCACATCAACGACAGCACCGACAACGCGCATGAGCTGGCGGCGCTGCTGAAGGATACGCCGTGCAAGATCAACCTGATCCCATGGAACCCCTTCCCGGGCGCGCCGTATGGCCGCAGCTCTAACAGCCGCATCGACCGTTTCTGCAAGGTGCTGATGGACTACGGCTTTACCACTATCGTGCGTAAAACCCGTGGCGACGATATCGATGCCGCCTGCGGCCAGCTGGCCGGGGACGTGATCGACCGTACCAAACGCACGCTGAAGAAGAAGATGGCCGGTGAATCCATCGCTGTGAAGGCGCTCTGAAAACAGCGATGAATCCGCTGCAATAACCGTCTTTGCGCTTCCCGCCCGCACTGAACGGTGCCAGGCTGGCTTTTTTCAGCCAGATAAAGCGCCGGGAGGGACGGGTGAAAACAGGGAGCAAGGGGCTGTGGGCCGCCGTGTTGCTGGGCATGCTGCTGAGTGGCTGCCAGCGACCACCGCAGCGGGAATCGCTGGTCGATACCCGCCTGCAGCTGGGGCTGGCATGGCTGGCGCGCGGTGAGTTATCCGCCGCCGAACGCAATCTGCAGCGGGCGCTGGCGCTGGCCCCGGAGGATTATCGCACCCGGCTGGCCATGGCGCGGTTTCAGCAGCAGAGTGGGGACGCCGCGGCTGCGGCAGAGTCCTACCGTCAGGCGCGGCAGCTGGCACCGCAAAACGGCTATGTGCTTAATAATTACGGTGCGTTTCTCTGCGGATTAAGGCAGTATGATGCGGCACAGCGGCAGTTCAGTCGGGTGGCGGAATCTTCAACAGGCGGCCTGCGGGCCGACAGTATTGAAAATTCAGGCTACTGTTACCTGAATGCCGGTGAGCCTGAGCCAGCACGTGATGCGCTGGCTAAGACGGTACGGTACGATCCAGCCAGAGGGATGCTGTTGCTGGCTGAAGCCGAAAGGCGCTATGGAAAGGGGAGACGTGCGGAATCGCGCCTCCTGTTAGATGTTTACCAACAGTCTTTACCTGCTTCGGCAGAGAGCCTGTGGTTAGAGATTCGCTTCGCCGCGCAGGAGAACCGGCCCGATGACGTTAGGCGTTACGGAGCACGGCTTGCGCGAATTTTTCCACTTTCGATACAGTACCAGCATTTTTTAGCTAATGAATACTGAAGCCACTCAAGAAAAATCTAACGTAAATTCCACAGGCGAGCGCCTGCGCAGCGCCCGTGAACTCAAGGGGCTGACCCAGCAGAACGTTGCTGAGCGCCTGTGCCTGAAACTTTCCACCGTGCGGGATATTGAAGAGGACAAATCGCCTGCCGATCTCGCCTCGACCTTCCTGCGCGGCTATATCCGTTCCTATGCTCGCCTGGTGAATGTACCCGAAGAGGAGCTGTTACCGATGCTGGCTAAACAGGCACCGGTACAGGCCGCCCGCGTGCAGCCAATGCAGAGTTTTTCACTGGGCAAGCGCCGTAAAAAGCGCGATGGCTGGCTGATGATCTTCACCTGGCTGGTGCTGTTTGTGGTGGTCGGTCTGACCGGCGCCTGGTGGTATCAGAACCACAAGGCCGCGCAGGACGACCTGGTATCGATGTCCGATCAGAACGCCTCGGTCGGCAGCGATAACGGCCAGTCGATTCCGTTAACCGACGGCAGCGCCGACGGCGCGAACAACATTGAACTGCAACCGTCAGCGCCGTCTGACAGCACGCCTGCCGCTGATGCGGCGGGCGCTGCCCCGGCAGCTGCGGCGCCTGCGGCGACCGCTCAGGCGCCTGCCGCCACGGCAGCACCTGCTCAGGCTGCGAACACACAGCCTGCGGTGGTTTCACCTTCACAGGCACCGGTGGATAACGCCAGCGCACAGCTGCCAACCGGCAGCGCGGCGGTCAGCGCACCGGCGGCAGACCCGAACGCGCTGGTGATGAATTTCACCAACGACTGCTGGCTTGAAGTCACCGATGCGGCGGGTAAAAAACTGTTCAGCGGTGTTCAGCGCAGCGGTGGTAAACTCAGCCTGGCGGGTACCGCTCCTTACCGCTTAAAAATCGGCGCACCTGCCGCAGTGCAGATCGAATACCAGGGTAAACCTGTCGATCTGAGCCGTTTTATCCGTACTAACCAGGTTGCTCGCCTGACTCTGGGTGCGCAGTAACGCCTCTGCCCCGGCGCGAGTAATTATGGAGAACCAATATGCACAGTGAAGTCCCCATTACCCGTCGCAAATCCACACGCATTTACGTCGGGAAAGTGCCCGTGGGGGATGGCGCACCGATTGCCGTCCAGTCCATGACCAATACCAAAACGACCGATGTCGCCGCCACCGTGGCCCAGATTAAAGCGCTGGAGCGGGTAGGGGTCGACATCGTTCGCGTTTCCGTGCCGACCATGGACGCCGCGGAAGCCTTCCGCCTGATCAAACAGCAGGTCAACGTACCGCTGGTTGCCGATATCCACTTTGACTATCGCATTGCTTTGAAAGTCGCCGAATACGGTGTGGACTGCCTGCGCATTAACCCAGGCAACATCGGTAACGAAGAGCGTATCCGCAGCGTCGTCGACTGCGCGCGCCACTACAACATCCCGATCCGCATCGGCGTCAACGGCGGTTCGCTGGAGCGTGACCTGCAGGAAAAATATGGCGAACCGACGCCACAGGCGCTGCTGGAATCGGCAATGCGCCACGTTGATCATCTCGACCGTCTTAATTTTGACCAGTTTAAGGTCAGCGTTAAGGCCTCTGACGTGTTCCTTGCCGTAGAATCCTATCGCCTGCTGGCAAAGCAGATCGATCAGCCGTTGCACTTAGGCATCACCGAAGCCGGTGGCGCGCGTGCCGGTGCGGTTAAATCTGCCATCGGCCTCGGCCTGCTGCTTTCCGAAGGAATCGGCGACACGCTGCGTATTTCGCTGGCGGCCGACCCGGTTGAAGAGGTGAAGGTCGGTTTCGATATTCTGAAATCGCTGCGCATTCGCTCGCGCGGGATTAACTTTATCGCCTGCCCGACCTGTTCCCGTCAGGAATTTGACGTGATCGGCACGGTCAACGCGCTGGAGCAGCGGCTGGAAGATATCATCACCCCGATGGATATCTCGATCATTGGCTGCGTGGTCAACGGGCCCGGTGAAGCCACCGTCTCCACCATGGGCGTGACCGGCGGCAGCAAGAAAAGCGGTTTCTACGAAGACGGCGTGCGCCTGCGCGAGCGTCTGGATAACGACAATATGATTGACCAGCTGGAAGCGCGTATCCGCGCCAAAGCGACGATCCTCGACGAAACCCGTCGGATCAACGTACAGCAGGTCGAAAAGTAATGAGCCGGGAGCGACGCACGCCGGCCTGAAAACAGGTCTTTACGGCGGCCGTTCCCCTGACACATTTAATTTGAGAGAGAATTCGTGGCGAAGAACATCCAGGCCATTCGCGGCATGAACGACTACCTGCCTGCCGACACCGCCGTGTGGCAGCGCGTTGAGCAGATCCTCAAGCAGGTGCTGGGCAGCTATGGTTTCAGTGAAATCCGCCTGCCGATCGTCGAGCAGACGCCGTTATTCAAGCGCGCAATTGGTGAAGTCACCGACGTGGTTGAAAAAGAGATGTACACCTTCGATGACCGCAACGGCGAAAGCCTGACGCTGCGCCCGGAAGGCACCGCAGGCACCGTGCGTGCCGGTATCGAGCACGGCCTGCTGTATAACCAGGAGCAGCGCCTGTGGTATATCGGTCCGATGTTCCGTTACGAGCGTCCGCAGAAAGGGCGCTACCGCCAGTTCCATCAGATCGGTGCCGAAGTGTTTGGCCTGCAGGGGCCGGATATCGATGCCGAACTGATCCTGATGACCGCCCGCTGGTGGAAAGCCCTGGGGATCTCTGAGCACGTGCGCCTGGAGCTGAACTCAATTGGTTCACTGGAGGCGCGTGCTAACTACCGTGACTCGCTGGTGGCCTTCCTTGAGCAGCACATCGAGGTGCTGGACGAAGACTGCAAGCGCCGTATGTACACCAACCCGCTGCGCGTGCTGGACAGCAAAAACCCGGACGTGCAGGCGCTGCTGAACGACGCGCCGGCGCTGGCCGACTACCTGGATGACGACTCCCGCGAACACTTCAGCGGCCTGTGCGCGCTGCTGGATGCCGCCGGCATTGCTTACACCGTCAACCAGCGCCTGGTGCGTGGCCTCGACTACTACAACCGCACCGTATTTGAGTGGGTGACCAGCAGCCTGGGTTCGCAGGGCACCGTCTGTGCCGGCGGCCGTTATGACGGCCTGGTTGAGCAGCTGGGCGGCCGCGCCACCCCGGCGGTCGGTTTTGCCATGGGGCTGGAGCGTCTGGTCCTGCTGATTCAAACCGTTAACCCGGAATTTGAACCGACGCGCAATGTTGATGTCTATGTTATCGCTTCAGGTGCCGGGGTGCAGGGCGCAGCGATGATGCTGGCAGAGCAGCTGCGTGACGCGCAGCCGGATCTGAAGCTGATGACCAACTTTGGCGGCGGCAACTTCAAGAAGCAGTTCGCCCGTGCGGACAAGTGGGGTGCCCGCGTCGCGCTGGTGCTCGGCGAAGATGAAGTGGCGAAAGCGCAGGTCGTGATTAAAGATTTACGTAATGGCGAACAGCAAACGCTGGCGCAGCAGGACGTAGCCGCCACGCTTGCGGCGATGTTACAGCACTAAGCCCAAAGCAAACAGACGATTTAAAGGAGTAGTACTGCGTGGAATCGTATAGCAACGAAAACGAACAGGTTGACGCGCTGAAGAATTTCTTCGCTCAGAATGGAAAAGCGCTGGTGGCTGGCGTGGTGCTGGGCGTCGGTGCCCTGGTCGGCTGGAAATACTGGAGCAGTCATGAAGACAGCGGCTCCCGTGAGACGTCGGCGGCCTATCAGCAGGTGACCGCAGCGCTGGATGCCAGCAAACCGGCTACCCTTGACGCGGCGGCGAAGTTCGCCAGCGACAACAACAACACCTACGGTGCGCTGGCGTCGCTGGACCTCGCGAAGCGTTATGTTGACAATAATCAGCTGGATAAAGCGGCAGCACAGCTGCAGAACGGTCTGCAGGACACCAAAGATGCCAACCTGCAGGCGGTACTGAATCTGCGCCTGGCGCGTATTCAGCTGCAGCAGAAACAGCCGGATGCGGTATTAAAAACGCTGGAAAACATCAAGGGTGACGGCTGGGTAGCCATCGTCGCCGATGTTCGTGGTGAAGCGCTGCTCAGCAAAGGGGATACCCAGGGCGCACGCGACGCGTGGAGCAAAGGCGTCGCGGCCGATACCTCTTCCGCGCTGAAAGAGATGCTGCAAATGAAAATGAATAATCTGCCAGGTTAATAGCGAATAATTTGGCCTGCACAGGCACAAGAGGGATTTCATGGAATTGCGTAAGATACTGTTGCCGGGACTGATTTCAGTCACTTTACTCAGCGGATGTTCATGGTTTAGCGGTGAAGAGGACGTGGTCAAAATGTCCCCTCTGCCAACCGTGCAAAACCAGTTTACTCCGGAAAAAGTCTGGAGTACCTCGGTGGGTAACGGCGTGGGTGACTTCTACTCGAACCTGCATCCGGCCTGGGCCGACAGCACCGTTTATGCGGCAGACCGCCACGGCGTGGTAAAAGCGCTGAACGCTGGCGACGGTAAAGAGCAGTGGAAGGTCGACCTGTCTGAAAAGACCGGCTTCTTCTCCAGCAATCTCCCGGCCCTGCTGTCCGGCGGCCTGACCGTTGACGGCGGCCACGTCTACGTCGGCAGCGAGCGCGCGCAGGTTTACGCGCTGAACAGCAGCGACGGCTCCGTGGCCTGGCAGACCAAAGCCGCCGGTGAAGTGCTGTCGCGCCCGGTGATTAGCGATGGTCTGGTGCTGGTACACACCAGCAACGGCATGCTGCAGGGTCTGGACCAGACCAGCGGCGTGGTGAAGTGGACGGTTAACCTGGATATGCCGGCGTTGAGCCTGCGCGGTGAATCTGCCCCGGCCGTCGCCTTTGGTGCGGCGATCGTCGGCGGTGATAACGGCCGCGTCAGCGCCGTGATCCTGAATCAGGGCCAGATTATCTGGCAGCAGCGCATCTCTCAGCCAAGCGGCGCGACCGAGATCGACCGCCTGGCAGACGTTGATACCACCCCGATCGTGGTAAACGGCGTGGTGTATGCGCTGGCCTACAACGGCAACCTGACCGCCCTCGACCTGCGTTCCGGTCAGGTGATCTGGAAGCGTGAAATCGGCTCTGTTCACGACATGATCGTCGACGGTGGCCGTATTTTCCTTGTCGATCAGGATGACCGCGTCATTGCGCTGAGCACCGAAGGTGGCGTGACCATCTGGCGCCAGAGCGATCTGCTGCACCGCAACCTGACCTCCCCGGTGCTCTATAACGGCTACGTGGTGGTTGGCGACAGCGAAGGCTACCTGCACTGGATCAACACCGAAGACGGGCGTTTCGTGGCTCAGCAGAAACTGGACAGCTCCGGTTTCCAGACCGAGCCGGTGGTGGCCAGCGACAAGCTGCTGATCCAGAGCAAAGACGGCGAAGTGTACGCGATTACGCGTTAATCTCACCGCGGTAACATCCGCACCCGGCCGTGATTAACCACGGCTGAATTGCGGAAAAAACGGCTCCTGAACGTTCAGGAGCCGTTTTGTTTTTTTCCGGGCGTGTTATCCTTAGCGCCATCAGCCCGATCCCTGCGACTTAAAATCCTGTGTTTGACAGAAAATCGCTTCGCAGCGGGCCCTATTTTTCAGTTATGAGGCTTTAATATGGTACCTGTGGTCGCGCTGGTCGGGCGTCCCAATGTGGGAAAATCTACCCTTTTTAACCGTTTGACGCGCACGCGAGATGCGCTGGTGGCGGATTTCCCTGGACTGACCCGAGATCGCAAATATGGTCGCGCCGAGGTCGAAGGGCGTGAGTTTATTTGTATTGATACCGGCGGTATCGATGGCACCGAAGAGGGCGTGGAAACGCGTATGGCCGAACAGTCGCTGCTGGCGATTGAAGAAGCCGACGTGGTGCTGTTTATGGTAGACGCCCGTGCCGGTCTGATGCCCGCCGATACGGCCATTGCTAAGCACCTGCGCTCCCGTGAAAAGGCAACCTTCCTGGTGGCCAATAAAACCGACGGTCTGGATGCCGATGCCGCCGTGCTCGACTTCTGGTCGCTGGGCCTGGGCGAGATCCACCCGATCGCCGCTTCACACGGCCGTGGCGTCACCAGCCTGCTGGAGATGGTGCTGCTGCCGTGGATGGACGAAGTCGACCCGCGCGAAATCACCGAAGAAGAAGAGAACGCCGCCTACTGGGCAGAGCTGGAGCGTGAAGCCGCTAAAGCCCGTGGCGAAGCGGTGGAAGAAGAGCCCGAAGAGGAGTTTGACCCGCGCACGCTACCGATCAAGCTGGCTATCGTTGGCCGCCCGAACGTCGGTAAATCAACGCTCACCAACCGTATTCTCGGTGAAGAGCGCGTGGTGGTGTACGACATGCCGGGCACTACCCGCGACAGTATCTATATCCCGATGGAACGTGACGAACGTGAATATATTCTGATCGACACCGCCGGGGTACGTAAGCGCGGCAAAATCACCGACACCGTAGAGAAGTTCTCGGTGATCAAAACGCTACAGGCGATTGAAGATGCCAACGTAGTGATGCTGGTGATCGACGCCCGTGAAGGCATCTCCGATCAGGATCTGTCGCTGCTGGGCTTTATTCTCAACAGCGGGCGTTCGCTGGTGATTGTGGTCAACAAGTGGGATGGCATGACAGAGGAAGCGCGTGCAGAGGTGAAAGAGAACCTCGACTTCCGTCTGGGCTTTATCGACTTCGCCCGCATCCACTTTATCTCCGCGCTGCACGGCAGCGGGGTGGGCAACCTGTTTGAGTCGGTAACCGAAGCTTACGACTGTTCCACCCGCCGCGTGAACACCTCGATGCTGACGCGCATCATGAATATGGCGACTGACGATCACCAGCCACCGCTGGTACGTGGCCGCCGCGTGAAGCTGAAATATGCCCACGCCGGTGGTTATAACCCGCCGATTGTGGTGATCCACGGTAACCAGGTGAAGGATCTGCCGGACTCCTATAAGCGCTACCTGATGAACTACTTCCGTCGTTCACTGAAGGTAATGGGTACGCCGATCCGCATCCAGTTCAAAGAGGGTGAGAACCCGTATGAAGGTAAGCGTAACCTGCTGACCCCGACTCAGCAGCGTAAACGTCAGCGCCTGATGAGCCATCTGAAAAAGAACAAACGTTAATACCGCAAAGGGCCCCGAGGGGCCCTTTTTGCTGGGCACAAAAAAGTGTTAACCCTGGAAAATATGCAGTTAATCATTTTGTGCTATACCCAATAGCAGGGAGCGCAGTCATACAGGGGTTGTTAATTTTCTGTTTATTAAATTATGAACCTGGTGGTACAATCCTGCCGCTTTCCAGCAGTGCCCCGGCGCGCCAGCCGTGCCATAGCGGCAGTTGCTTGTAAAGCAGGACGGGTTATACCCGTGTACGATGTTAATAAAAATAAGGTCTTAGCGACTCGCGCCTTATTTTCTCCAGGAGTATTTCTGTATGCCTCAGACAAATGCAGGGTCAGCGAAAGGGCTGGGCTTGTGGTGCTTCCTGCTGGGAATCATTCTCCTTGCAACAGGCCTCTATTTCATCATCGGCGGCGGTAAGCTGATCTCGCTCGGCGGTAGCTGGTACTTCGTACTGGCCGGCCTGGTGACGCTGGCTTCTGCCGTGCAGTTCTTCCGTCGTAAATCCTCAGCCGTCACCCTGTTTGCGGTGGCCGCCGTCGGTACCGCGATCTGGGCGCTGGCCGACGTCGGCCTTGACTTCTGGCCGCTGGTTTCCCGCGTGGTGTTCTTCGCCGGCATGCTGTTGCTGGCGCTGATCACGCTGCCCGCGCTGCGCAAGCGCGAAGGCAAAACCACGCTGGCTAAACCCGCTTACGGCTTCAGCGCCGTGCTGGTGGTGGGCCTGCTGGCGACCTTCTGGGGCATGTTCCAGCCGCACCCGACCGTGCCGTTTGCCGGTCAGGAACTGCCGCTGGTGCCGGTCGATAAGAGCAAGCAGCAGAAAGACTGGGATAACTACGGCAACACCGCCGGCGGCAGCCGCTTTGTGGCGCTGGACCAGATCACCCGCGATAACGTGAAAGATCTGAAACCGGTATGGACCTTCCACACCGGCGATACGCCAATTAGCCCGACCGGTAACGGCGCGGAAGATCAGCAGACTCCGCTGCAGGTTGGCGATCGCATCTTCCTGTGTACGCCGCACAACAACATTATCGCCGTGGACGTCGACAGTGGTAAGCAGCTGTGGAAAACCGAGATCAACGCGCAGTCCCAGGTGTGGAACCGCTGCCGTGGTCTGGCTTATTTTGACGCCACCAAACCGCTGCAGCAGCCAACCGTGCCGGACTCTACCCCGGTTCCTGCGGTGAGCCTGGCCGCCGGTGATACCTGCCAGCGTCGCCTGCTGATGAACACCATCGACGCACGTCTGGTGGCGGTTAACGCCGACAACGGCGAGCTGTGCCAGAACTTTGGTAACAAAGGTTTTGTTGATCTGAAAGCCGGCCTGGGCGATGCGCCAGACCCGCAGTATCAGCTGACCTCCGCGCCAACCCTGGCCGGTACTACCGTGGTGGTAGGCGGTCGCGTAGCCGATAACGTGCAGACCGACATGCCTGGCGGCGTGCTGCGCGGCTTTGACGTAGTGACCGGTGCGATGCGCTGGGCGTTTGACCCGGGCAACCCGGATCCGAATGCGTCACTGAGCAGCGATAAGAACTACGTGCGCAGTACCCCGAATTCGTGGGCACCGATGTCCTACGATGCGGCGATGAACACCGTGTTCCTGCCGATGGGCAGCTCGTCGGTGGACCTGTGGGGTGCCAACCGTAACGCGCTGGATCATAAGTACGGTGCCTCGATCCTGGCGCTGGACGCGACTACCGGTAAAGAGAAGTGGGTTTATCAGACCGTGCATAACGATCTGTGGGACTTCGACCTGCCGATGCAGCCGAGCCTGATCGACTTCCCGCAGAAAGACGGTTCTACCAAACCTGCGGTAGTGATCGGCACTAAAGCGGGCCAGATCTACGTGCTGGATCGTCTGACCGGCAAGCCGCTGACCGAAGTGAAGGAAGTGCCGGTTAAGCCTGGCAATATTCCGAATGAGCAGTACACGCCAACCCAGCCGAAGTCAGTCGGTATGCCTGAGATTGGTGCCGGTACGCTGACGGAATCGGATATGTGGGGTGCCACGCCGTTTGACCAGCTGGCCTGCCGTATCGGCTTCAAGTCCATGCGTTATGACGGCCTGTACACCGTACCGGGTACCGATATGTCCCTGAGCTTCCCGGGTTCCCTGGGCGGCATGAACTGGGGCAGCCTGTCTACCGATCCGAACAACCACTATATCTTCGCCAACGATATGCGTCTGGGCCTGTGGGTTCAGATGATCCCGGCGAAAACCACCAGTGGTCCGGCCAGCAACGGCGGCGAAGCGGTGAATACCGGTATGGGCGCGGTGCCGCTGAAAGGTACGCCGTTTGCGGTGAATAAGAACCGCTTTATGTCGCCGCTGGGCATTCCGTGCCAGAAGCCACCGTTTGGTACGCTGTCCGCTATCGATCTGAAGACGCAGAAGATCGTCTGGCAGGTGCCGGTGGGTACGGTGCAGGATACCGGTCCGTTCGGTATTAAGATGAAGGCGCAGATGCCGGTGGGTATGCCTACGCTGGGCGGTACGCTGGCGACTCAGGGTGGCCTGGTGTTTATCGCCGGTACGCAGGATTACTATCTGCGTGCGTTTGACAGTTCAACCGGTAAGGAGGTGTGGAAAGCACGTCTGCCGGTGGGTAGTCAGGGTGGCCCGATGAGCTATGTGTCACCGAAGACCGGTAAGCAGTATATTCTGATTTCTGCGGGCGGGGCGCGTCAGTCGCCGGACCGTGGTGATTATGTGATTGCATACGGTTTGGATAAGTAAGCCCGGTTAATTCGTCGAGCTGAATCAGGCCCCTTCCATTGCGGAGGGGCTTTTTTTTGCCTGATGAAAAGTTCAGGTTCAGGTTCAGGTTCAGGTCAAGGGATCGTTGCCTGTTGGATCGAGATACTCCGGGCCTGTCAGCGGGCGACCCTGCGCGGGTTATCCCGCTCCGGGCTCATCCCGCTGCCCTCCCGAAAAATGGAGTGCCGGGTTTTCTGGGGATAAGGGCTCGTTGTCTGGTTGATTGAGATACACCGGGCCTGTCAGCGGGCGACCCTGCGCGGGTTATCCCGCTCCGGGCTCATCCCGCTGCCCTCCCGAAAAATGGAGTGCCGGGTTTTCTGGGGATAAGGGCTCGTTGTCTGGTTGATTGAGATACACCGGGCCTGTCAGCGGGCGACCCTGCGCGGGTTACCCCGCTCCGGGCTCATCCCGCTGCCCTCCCGAAAAATGGGCTGCTGCGGTGCCTGGTTGTTAAGGGCTGCGCTTTTCAGGGCTTCGGGGCGGCGCGTTTGCGGGGTTTCTTTGTTGGGGTGAGGGCGGTGACTTCGCTTTCGACCCAGCCGTCGTCGAGGCGGGTTTTCAGGGTGTCGCCGGTCTTGAGTTGGGTGGTTTTTTTGATGACTTCGCCGTCGGCGGCGGTGGTGACGCTGAAGCCGCGGGCGAGGGTGGCCAGCGGGCTGACGCCGTCGAGTTGGGCGGTGAGGTTGCCGAAGCGCTGTTTGCTGGCGTTGAGCTGCTGGGTCAGGGCCTGCTGCAGGCGGTGCTGCCACTGCTGGAGGTGCTGGCGGGCGCGCTCTAAGCGCAGTTCGGGGCGGATGGCGCTGAGGCGCTGTTGGGCGCGTTCCTGCTGGCGGCTGGCCTGGCGCAGGCGCAGCTGCACGGCGTCGTCCAGGCGGCGCTGTAGCTTGATCAGCGCGGTTTGCTGGCGGGCGAGGCGCAGCTGGGGGTGCTGCTGCTGTAAACGGTGCTGCAGGCGGCTGAAGCTGCGCTGCTGCTGGGCGAGGTAGTAATCCATCGCCATTTCCAGCCGCTGCTGTTGTGACTGCAGCTGGCGTGTCAGTTCCAGCTGGTTGCGGCTGACCAGTTCGGCGGCGGCCGAGGGGGTGGGCGCGCGCAGGTCGGCGACAAAGTCGGCGATGGTGACGTCGGTTTCGTGGCCGACGGCACTGACGATCGGGATGCGGCTGGCGAAGATGGCGCGCGCGACGCGTTCGTCGTTGAAGCTCCACAGGTCTTCCAGCGAGCCGCCGCCGCGGCCGACGATCAGGACGTCGCACTCGTTGCGGGCGTTAGCCAGTTCAATGGCCCGTACGATGCCTGAGGGCGCTTCTGCGCCCTGTACCTGGGTCGGGTAGATCACCACCGGCAGCGACGGGTCGCGGCGCTGCAGCACGTGCAGCACGTCGTGCAGTGCAGCACCGGTGGGGGATGTGATGACGCCCACCCGGCGTGCCGGGGTGGGCAGCGGCTGTTTGTGAGCCTGTTCGAACAGGCCTTCGGCGGTGAGGCGTTGTTTCAGCTGTTCAAACTGCTGCTGTAACAGGCCGTCGCCGGCGGGCTGCATGCTTTCGGCAATCAGCTGGTAGTCGCCGCGCGGTTCGTACAGGGTGATGGTGGCGCGCACCAGCACCTGCTGACCGTTTTGCGGGCGGAAGGTGACGCGGCGGTTGCTGTTGCGGAACATCGCACAGCGCACCTGGGCACCGTCATCCTTCAGCGTGAAGTACCAGTGGCCGGAAGAGGGCTGCGAGAAATTTGAGATCTCAGCGCTGAGCCACACCTGGCCCATTTCCATCTCCAGCAGCTTGCGCACCGTGGTGTTGAGACGGCTGACGGTAAAAATATTGGCGGTTGGCGGTAGCGACATTGTGATGAAGATCAAATTTCAAATCAGAGGGTTAATCAACCGATACTACATGCCCCAGCGGAGGGATCAAGAGTTTTTCGTAAAAAGTACTGGAGGCAATCGATTACGGCCTGTATAATGCCGCGGCAATATTTTACAAGTTCTCATTCACCCTGAGGTTGAGATATTGCCATGCTAAGAATCATCAAAGAAGCCCTGACTTTCGACGACGTCCTGCTCGTTCCTGCTCACTCGACCGTTCTGCCAAACACGGCTGACCTCAGCACCCAGCTTACCAAAACCATTCGCCTGAACATCCCTATGCTCTCCGCAGCGATGGATACCGTGACCGAAGCCAATCTGGCGATCGCACTGGCGCAGGAAGGCGGTCTGGGCTTTATTCACAAGAATATGTCCATTGAACGCCAGGCCGAAGAAGTGCGTAAGGTGAAAAAACACGAGAGCGGCGTCGTCACCGATCCGCAGACCGTGCTGCCAACCACCCCGCTGAGCGACGTGAAAGCGCTGACCGAGCAGAATGGCTTTGCCGGCTACCCGGTGGTCAACGGCGAGAACGAGCTGGTCGGTATCATCACCGGCCGTGACGTGCGCTTCGTGACCGACCTCAGCCTGCCGGTTTCCGCGGTGATGACGCCGAAAGAGCGTCTGGTTACCGTGAAAGAGGGCGAAGCCCGCGACGTGGTGCTGCACCGCATGCACGAAAAACGCGTTGAGAAAGCGCTGGTGGTGGACGACAGCTTCCATCTGCTGGGCATGATCACCGTGAAAGACTTCCAGAAAGCCGAGCGTAAGCCTAACGCCTGTAAAGATGAGCAGGGTCGTCTGCGCGTCGGTGCAGCCGTCGGTGCCGGTGCCGGTAACGAAGAGCGCGTGGACGCGCTGGTTGCCGCCGGCGTTGACGTGCTGCTGATCGACTCCTCACACGGCCACTCTGAAGGCGTGCTGCAGCGCATCCGCGCCACCCGTGCTAAATATCCTGACCTGCAGATCGTGGGCGGCAACGTGGCCACCGGTGCCGGCGCACGTGCGCTGGCCGACGCGGGCGTCAGCGCGGTGAAAGTGGGTATCGGCCCTGGCTCAATCTGTACCACCCGTATCGTGACCGGCGTGGGCGTACCGCAGATCTCTGCCGTTTCTGACGCGGTCGAAGCGCTGGAAGGCACCGGTATTCCGGTTATCGCCGACGGCGGTATCCGCTTCTCCGGCGACATCGCCAAAGCCATCGCGGCCGGTGCCGCAGCGGTGATGGTCGGTTCTATGCTGGCGGGTACCGAAGAGTCCCCGGGTGAGATCGAACTCTACCAGGGCCGCTCGTTCAAATCATACCGTGGTATGGGTTCTCTGGGCGCGATGTCGAAAGGCTCCTCCGACCGTTACTTCCAGACCGATAACGCCGCAGACAAGCTGGTGCCGGAAGGCATTGAAGGCCGCGTTGCCTACAAAGGCCGCCTGAAAGAGATCGTTCACCAGCAGATGGGCGGCCTGCGCTCCTGTATGGGTCTGACCGGCTGTGGTACCATCGACGAACTGCGCACCAAAGCGGAATTTGTACGTATCAGCGGTGCCGGCATTCAGGAGAGCCACGTCCACGACGTGACCATCACCAAAGAGTCGCCGAACTACCGCATGGGTTCCTGATAACCCCTGATTTCCCCGCCCGGCTCAGCCGGGCGTTTTACATCCCATTTTGTTTACATCGCCCTGGAATAGCCTAATGACGACGGAAAATATCCATAAACACCGCATCCTGATCCTCGATTTCGGTTCACAGTATACTCAGCTGGTCGCGCGCCGCGTGCGCGAACTGGGCGTGTACTGTGAACTGTGGGCGTGGGACGTCACCGAAGAGCAGATCCGCGGTTTCAACCCGAACGGCATCATCCTCTCCGGCGGCCCGGAAAGCACCACCGAACACAACAGCCCGCGTGCTCCTGAGTACGTGTTCAACGCCGGCGTGCCGGTGCTGGGCGTCTGCTACGGCATGCAGACCATGGCGATGCAGCTGGGCGGCGCGGTAGAGGGCTCGAACGAGCGTGAATTTGGTTACGCTCAGGTGGAAGTGAAGACCCAGAGCGCGCTGATCCGCGATATCGAAGACGCCATCAGCGCCGACGGCAATTCGCTGCTCGACGTGTGGATGAGCCACGGCGATAAAGTCACCGCCATCCCGGCTGACTTCGTTACCGTTGCCAGCACCGATACCTGCCCGTTTGCCATTATGGCCAACGAGGAAAAACGCTTCTACGGCGTGCAGTTCCACCCGGAAGTGACCCACACCCGTCAGGGCCAGCGTCTGCTGGAGCGCTTCGTGCGCGATATCTGCCAGTGTGAAGCGCTGTGGACCCCGGCCAAAATCATCGAAGACGCGGTCGAGCGCCTGCGTGAGCAGGTTGGCGAAGATAAAGTGATCCTCGGCCTCTCCGGCGGCGTGGACTCCTCCGTGACCGCGATGCTGCTGCACCGCGCCATCGGCGACCGTCTGACCTGCGTATTCGTTGATAACGGCCTGCTGCGCCTGAACGAAGCCGAGCAGGTCATGGAGATGTTCGGTAACCACTTCGGCCTGAATATCGTCCACGTTAACGCGGAAAACCGCTTCCTTGAGCAGATGGCCGGCGAGAACGATCCGGAAGCCAAGCGTAAAATCATCGGCCGCGTGTTCGTGGAAGTGTTCGACGAAGAAGCCACCAAGCTGCAGGATGTGAAGTGGCTGGCGCAGGGCACCATCTACCCGGACGTGATTGAATCTGCCGCCTCTGCCACCGGCAAAGCGCACGTGATCAAATCGCACCACAACGTGGGTGGCCTGCCGAAAGAGATGAAGCTGGGCCTGGTTGAGCCGCTGAAAGAGCTGTTCAAAGACGAAGTGCGCAAAATCGGCCTTGAGCTGGGCCTGCCGCACGCGATGCTGTTCCGTCACCCGTTCCCGGGCCCGGGCCTTGGCGTCCGCGTACTGGGCGAAGTGAAGAAAGAGTACTGTGATCTGCTGCGCCGCGCCGATGCGATCTTCATCGAAGAGCTGCACAAAGCCGACCTGTACAACAAGGTCAGCCAGGCCTTCACCGTATTCCTGCCGGTACGCTCCGTTGGCGTAATGGGCGATGGCCGCAAGTACGACTGGGTGGTTTCCCTGCGTGCGGTCGAGACCATCGACTTTATGACCGCGCACTGGGCGCACCTGCCGTACGACTTCCTCGGCCGCGTCTCCAACCGCATCATCAACGAAGTGAACGGCATCTCCCGCGTGGTTTATGATATTTCCGGTAAACCACCGGCGACGATTGAGTGGGAGTGATCCTGCTGCTGGAGTGATCGGCATAAAAATTGAAAAAAAATATTCCTAAGCCCGTTTAAAAACGGGCTTTTTAATCCTTTGAATTTCCTGCCATGTAGTGAGTTTTTTAACACCAAATTTTATAGTGTTTATTTTTCGGCGGGCTGTACAGCATCTCTTGTATCATGTTTTTTTGTGGCTGCTGGTAATGTATCTGTCTTGACATTGAATTTAATATATACAGGGTCTGGAAGATGGATAAAGGGCTTGCTACTTTAATTTCTGATTTTCAAAAATCCGTCCTCGATGCTGTGGTTTTTATGCAGCGATCTGGTATCAATATGCCTTCAAGTGTGGCTGAATGGATTGAATCTGATTTTTATTATAATAGAAATCTTGATGATGGGATTACTTTTTTTAAGCATGGGGCTGGGTGTACAGTTGGCCTCATTTCCGGAGAAGTCGATTTTGACTTCGGCAAAGACGGAGCAATTGGTGGGTTTGATTCGTGGCGATTGATACGATTTGCAGGGAATGAAATTGCCAAATATGGTTTCAATAGTACAGAATCTTTGATGATTAGTTTCAAGGCAGCTTTGAATGAAGGAGCATTGGTACATTCAGAACCCTGTCTGTTTTATTTAGTAAATGCTCCAAGAGTTTATGCTGCTGATATAGATTATCGATTTCCTGGAGATATGCTTCCAATAAATAATAAAGATATAATTCTGACATTGAGCACTCACCATTTTACCATTGCAAACTTGATGTTTAAAAGCTACCAGAAAATGAATGATAAATTCGATAGTAAAGGTTATGTGAGTATCAATGACGAGGTTAACTTTCGGTCATATGCCTCGTCATGGCTAGGTTTTTTAGCCGTGGTGTGTGAAGGGTTTAAAAAATCGAATGTAAGGGTTCTGCTTGAAAAGCATCGACCTGATAATTTTAAAAGGCTTATTCCAATTGCTGATGAATTAGGTAAAGCAATGAAGAAGAATTACGATGCTTTGAGAATGCTGAGGAATAATATATTTCACCTGCGAGAAAACCTCAAAGCAGTGCGTGACTTCTTTTTATTTGAAGATGAGCGGGTTTTATGGGCGCTGGACTTGCATAAGTCTTTTGAACATTTCTTTTCAAAATATCGTGTGTTTTGTGAGGTGCACTATATTCTTAACAAACGTAAAGCAGAGAGCGAATTAGGTCGAAGAAAAAAACGTAACGTGAAAAAACCAAGATGATCTAAATAGCTGTTCGTAATAATGGCCCTGCTGATGCTGGACCGGGGAGACAGCGTCAGCGAGGTTGCCTGAACGCTCTGCTGCGCCCGTTCATCCGTGGGGCGCTGGATAAACTGGTTCACTCTTTATGGTACCTATGGCCTGAAATCGCTGCCACCCGGGCGCGTCCGCCGCTGGCTTCCCTGGGCCGATCTGGTCTGGCGAAGAGCTGGCCCGACGCTCAGGATCTGTGATCCGCATTAAAGAAGAAAAAATGGCCACTATCCACGCAACTCTTGCACAGTGCAGCCAGAAAAACCCGGTGTTTTACGAAGATGAAGTGGATATCCTCCTCAATCCAAGAATCGGCGCAGACTGGCAGCCGTGAGGGCGGCCGCTCCCGCTAACGCCGGTCGAATGGCTGACAGACAACGGTTCGGCGTATCGTGCCCATTAGACGCGTGCGCTCGCGAGGATGCTGGGTCTGGAGCCGCGGACAACGGCTGTTCGCAGCCCGGAAAGCAACGGCATAGCAGAGAGCTTCGTAAAGACAATCAAGCGTGACTACATCAGCGTAATGCCAAAGCCGGAAAGTGAAACGGCGGTACAGAATCTGTCGATAGCGTTCAGTCATTGCAATGAGCACCATCCCCACAGTGCGCTGGGATATCGTTCGCTGTGGGAGTTTATACGCAGGAAATTATCTCAACCCTGAGAAGGAAAAACGTCTGAATATATAGGGTCAAATCCATGTCCCTCGCCTTACCCACACGACAATCCCCCTCAAATCACGACGCCACCTTCCCGCGAGGATCGTCAATATGCTGTTTCGCCACGTCGTAGCGGATACCTTCGCGGTGCAGAATGCGCACGTTTTTTACCACGATCGCCAGCGCCTTAAGGAAGCTGTCTGAGCGTTCGTGGCGTTCGTAGGCGTCACTATCTGCCCAGCCTTCGGAGAGATGGAAGGCATCCGTATTCACCAGATCCTGCGAAAAGGCATAAAAGACGCAGCCTGGCAGTTGTTGCGCGGCCTGCATTTCAGGCGTTACGGCATCGATAAAGGTCTGGCGGTCATCCGGGTGTACGCGATAGTAAGCACTGACAATAATGGCTGTCGGTTGGGTTTTATCGTGATCGCCGGCCGGCGAGATAAGTGTGTCGGAGGTGATAGTGTTCATAATTTTTCCCTGTGATTCAGTGAAAGAAAGCGATGGCTGACGGTAATCGCGCCAGTCGGTTCTCGGTCTGGTGCGGTGTTCAGTGTTGTGGCTCGCCGGAGAACGCCCGCCACGCCGCCAGCGTATCCAGCGACTCGCGCAACAGGGTGATTTTGCCCTGCTGTGCGACCAGGCGACCTGCGTAGGTCTGTTTATAGATGCGGTCGGTGCCGGCGATGGCGGCTTCAACGCTGTATTCGCCAAACGCCTGGGTAGGGGTATCGATTAAGAACTGGATATTGCGGAAGCGGAAATCAGGCACTTTCTGTAGCAGGCCGGCAATAAATGCCGCGATCGCCTGTGGCCCCTGCGCCCGGTGCGGCAGGCCCAGCGTCTGCAGGTAGGGCAGTTCCAGCACGCCGTCGTCGGCGAACAGGGCCGCGGCAAGTTGCGGGGTCTGGACAGCATCCAGGTAGTTCTGAAGTAACTGCACGGCGGTTTTCATGATGTTCTGCTCCCGGAATCGTGATGGTCAGGCCGTTACTACGGCGTAAGACCACCTTAAATCACTTCCGGAATCGCTAAAACAGCAATGAATGAAAGTCATCATTGCATAAATGTAATGCTGCTTTCGGTGGTAAATGTACCCGCCGCTCACTCACTCACTCACTCACTCACTCACTCACTCACTCACTCACTCACTCACTCACTCACTCACTCACTCACTCACTCACTCACTCACTACGATGCCAGTGAGCTTCCCTCAGATGCTGCGCAAAAAAGTCCGACAGCACTCTGACCTTCAGCGGTCGGCTTCGCGCGGTGGGGGTGACAAAGTACAGCCCGCCCCGCGTCATTGACCACTCATCCAGCAGCCGCACCAGGCGGCCGTCGCGCAGGTATTCGGCGGCGATAAAGTCCGGCAGCTCAGCGATACCCAGCCCGTCCAGCAGTACGGGGAGCAGAGCATCCGAGTTGGTGACCCGCAGCGGTCCGTTGGGCACGATATCCTCCTGCGCACCGCTGGTGTGGGTAAAGCGCCATACCTGGCTGCGCGCCCGCCAGGCATAGCTGAAACAGGGCAGCCCTGAGAGCGCCCGCGGGTGGTCAGGGGCGCCGTGGCGGGCAATCCAGGTGGGGGCGGCAACCAGATACTGCGTCACCGGGCACAGGCGGCGTGCCACCAGCGAGGAGTCCGGCAGCGCTGCAATACGCAGCGCCGCATCAAAGCCTTCGGCTATCAGATCGACTGAATGGTCAGAGAGGTGCAGATCGACGCTCAGCTCCGGAAACTGACGGATCAGCTCAGGCATCAGCGGAGCCACCCAGCGCAGCCCGAATGACATGGGAACGGCGAGGCGTACCTGGCCGCGCGGCTGCACCGAGAGCTCATGGGCCTCGCTCTCTATCGCTTCCGCCTGGCGGTAAATGTCGGCGGCTTTCGCCGCCATGCTGTGGCCGAATTCGGTCAACGCCAGCTGGCGCGAGGTGCGGTTGAACAGCCGCCCGCCCAGCCGTTCTTCCAGGCGCGCAACGGCACGCGATACGGTCGGTACGGAGACGCCCATCGCTCTGGCCGCAGCGGCAAATGACCCCTCTTCAGCCACCTTGGCAAACATCGCCAGCCCTTCAAAATCAGGAAATTTTGCCATTTCAAATCTGCAATGATGAGTTTTAATTCATTCTATTTTGAAATCATCTGTTCGTCGATATGCTTGTTTCATCGCCAGCAGCATCCGGTTTGCCAGTGATGTTAACCATAATGCGGAACGGTGGCGCAACCGCGATGACCCGTGTGAAACCGGGTTGGAAAAGACAGATGACACATCAACCATTTATGTTGAGGAAAAAGACCATGAGTAAAAAATTAGCAGGAAAAATCGCGCTGGTAACCGGGGGAAGTTCAGGTATTGGTCTGGCATCCGCGCAGGAGCTGGCTGAGCAGGGGGCCAGAGTCTTTATTACCGGTCGCCGCCAGCAGGAGCTGGATACGGCAGTAGCGACAATCGGCCCGGCGGCCAGCGGTATTCAGGCGGATGCTGCGGTATTAGCCGACCTCGACAGGGTTTTCGCGACCATTGCCGGCGAGTCTGGGCACCTTGATATCCTGTATGTGAATGCCGGCGGTGGCGATATGATGGCGCTGGATGCGATTACGGAAGAGCATTTCGATCGTATCTTCGGCACCAACGTGCGCGGGCTGCTGTTTACGGTACAGAAGGCGTTGCCGCTGCTGAAACAGGGCTCGTCAGTCATCCTGACCGGCTCAACGGCTGCCGTCAAAGGCACGGCCAGTTTCAGCGTTTACAGTGCCAGCAAGGCAGCAGTCAGAAACTTTGCCCGTTCGTGGGCGCTGGATCTGAAGGATCGCGGCATCCGGGTCAATGTGGTGAGCCCTGGCCCGATTCGTACCCCAGGCCTGGGTGGGCTGGTGCCGGAGGAGCACCGTCAGGGGCTGTTTGACAGCCTGGCCACCGGGGTGCCGCTGGCGCGGATCGGTGAGCCCGAAGAGGTCGCTAAGGCCGTGGCTTTCCTGGCTTCAGACGATGCCAGTTTTATTAATGCCACCGAGCTGTATGTGGATGGCGGGCTGGCGCAGATCTGACCGGTTCAGATTTCAGATACAGCGGTACTGTTTTCATGCGGGCATCAGAGGCTTTTTAACGTTATCTCCCTGCTGAGGGGGAGATGTTAGGGATAATCTGATGCCAGGCACCTGGCAACCCTACCTTGCACATTAGCCTGTATGCGAACCTGTTAGCTTTTTAAGCGACTTATACCTTCACCAGCCTTCCCCCGCAGCAGCAACTCCAGCGCCGTGAAGGATGTTTAACTAAGCCATCTTCTATTAAAGAAGCTTTTAATATGGTGTGGCATAGTTAAAGCAGGCTTTAATAACATCCCCAGACATCAAAGGATTTTTAAATGAAGCGCGCATCCGGTCACTTTATCAAAACCGTCAGTATAGTAGGGCCAAATCCATATGGATTTCCGGCGGAATGATCAGACTGATTTAGTCGCTTGTAAGGATCGGTGAGCCGGAAGAAGTGGCTAAAGCCGTGTTTATCCCTGCAAGTTTTTTCGTCCTCTTACTCCTTCGCCAGCATCCCTTTTAACAGCAGCTCCAGCGCCCCCAGTCCCTTCTCCAGCCGCGTATCGCCATCCTCTTCCCCGGCTATCCACACCGCCGCTTCTGCCAGACTGCCGTAGATCAGCGCGGCCAGCGCCTGCGGGTCGGCTTGCGCCACAATGCCTTGCTGCATCATTTCGGCAATCAGCCGCTGCATGGAGTCCAGGCAGTAGCGCTGCGACTCCGGCGTAGCCCCGCCGAGCACCGCACGGGCGTCGCGCAGTACGATGCGCTGGATCTCGGGTTCCAGCGCCATCTCCAGATACGCCCGACAGCGCTGGCGGAAGCCCTGCCAGGGGTCTGCAGCGCTGTCCGAAATCGCCTGCAGGCGGCCATCGACCTCGGCATCAATCTGCTCTACTACCGCCGCCAGCAGCCCCTTTTTATCACCAAAATGATGATACAGCGCACCGCGGGTCAGGCCGGCGTGGGCGGTCAGATCGTCCATCGAGGTGGCGGCATAGCCGTGTTCACAGAAAAAAGTACGGGCGGTGGCCAGCAGGGTGGCGCGGGTCTCTTCCATCTCAGCACGTGTACGGCGAACCATGATTACCTCTTACATACATCTCGTATGATTGTTTACATTCACTGCGTATGATTATAGTCTTAAACATACGCTTTGTATGTATTGTCCTTGCCACCCTCTGTGATGGCAGGCAAAACCAGGGAGAAGAGATGTTCAGAGCCTATCGCGAACTGTTTAGCGCCCCCGGCACCCGTTGGCTGCTGCTGGCCGGGTTGCTGGCGCGCCTGCCGCTGCCGATGACCGGTATCGGTATTATCACGTTGCTGGCCCAGCTGCGCGGCAGCTATACGCTGGCCGGGGCGGTGTCCGCCACCTTTGTGCTGGGCTATGCGCTGCTGTCGCCGCAGGTCGCCCGGCTGGCGGACCGCCATTCACAGCATCGTGTGCTGCCGGTTGCCAGCGCAGTCAGTCTGGCCGGGATGCTGTTGCTGGCGGCGACCACCTGTCTGCAGGCACCGGACGGGCTGCTGTTTGTCGGCGCGCTGCTGGCCGGATTTATGCCCGGTATGTCGGCAATGGTGCGGGCGCGCTGGGCTGCGCTGTATCGCGGCCAGCCGCGCCTGCAGAGCGCGAATTCGCTGGAGACGGTGCTGGATGAGGTGACTTTTATCGCCGGGCCGCCGCTGTCGGTCGGGCTGGCGGTGGCCGCGTTTCCACAGGCGGGGCTACTGGCGGCGGCGCTGCTGCTGGCAGGCGGCACGCTGGCGCTGGTGAGGCTGCGCGCTACGGAACCGCTAACGTCTTCAGCACCGACGGCAGCGGTACGCGGTGGCTCGCCGATTGGTCAGCCGGGCTTGCGCCTGCTGGCGCTGCTGATGATGGCGATGGGCATCATCGTGGGCAGCGTGGACGTGGTGAGCGTCGCCTTCGCAGAGCTGAGCGGGCAACCGGCGGCGGCCAGCCTGGTGCTGTCAGCCTATGCGTTTGGCTCCTGCAGCGCCGGGCTGTTGTTTGGTGCGCTGCGTTTAACCACGCCGCTGCACCGGCAGTTGCTGGTCGGCGGGCTGGCCGTGGCGCTGACGACCCTGCCGCTGTGGCTGGCGGGCAGCATCACCACGCTGACGGGCGCGGTGCTGCTGGCCGGTGTGAGCTTTGCACCGACGATGATTATCGCGATGTCGCTGGTTGAACGGCTGGTCGCGGTGGAGAAGCTTACCGAGGGGATGAGCTGGCTGCTGGCCGGGCTGAATATCGGCGTGGCGCTGGGGGCTGCGGTCTCCGGTCGCCTGGTTGATTATTTCGGCTTGCAGGCCGGATTCAGCGTAGCGATCGGGGCAGGCGCGGCGATCGTGCTGCTGGCGATCGCGGGTTCATATCGGCTGGGCGGCACGCAGCGTTACCGGACTGAACGTAATGCGTGATAACCGGCTTCACCGGCCGGTGCGCACCCTCACGGGCTGAGACCTTTTAGGGAGAAAAACCCGTCTGGCTGCTTATCGGGCATTGCCGGCGGTAGACCTCAGGCTCTGTTTTTCATGGGCTGCTTAGGCTTCCGTGGCCTGGTTATATCATACAAAGGATAACGATAATGCCCCTGATTTCCTTATCTGTCGCGCGCCGCCCCTGGCTGGCGGTGGCTGCCGTGGCGCTGTCCACGTTCTCCGTCGTAACCACCGAAATGCTGCCGGTGGGACTGCTCACCCCCATCGCAGAGAGCCTGCAGACCTCCGTGGGGACGGCAGCGTTGACGATGTCACTGCCTGCACTGCTGGCGGCTCTCTTTGCGCCCTGCGTGGTGCTGGCTGCCGGCGATATTGACCGGCGAACACTCCTCGGCGGGCTGCTGTTACTGCTGGTGGTTGCCAATCTTGCCTCGGCCCTGGCGCCGGGAATCGGCTGGTTGCTGGCAGCCCGCGTGCTGGTTGGCTTCTGCATTGGCGGGATCTGGGCCATTGCCGGCGGGCTGGCCGCAAGGCTGGTGGCAGCACCTCACGTCGGGCTGGCAACATCACTGATCTTTGGCGGCGTGGCTGCCGCATCAGTGCTCGGTATTCCTCTTGGCGCGCTGATTGGCGAAATTGCAGGCTGGCGCTGGGCATTTGCCGTTATGGCGCTGTTCAGCGCGCTGGTGCTGATACTGCAGCAGGCATCGCTGCCGTCGCTGCCGGCGATAACGTCCGTTACCCTGCGCCAGTTGGCCGGGCTGGCACGCCGGCCCGCTTTACAGGGCGGGCTGCTGTTAACGCTGCTGCTGGTGGCCGGTCATTTTATGGCCTTCACCTTTGTGCGCCCGCTGCTGGTTTCCTGGTCGGGCTTTGACGCGCGCTGGGTCAGCAGCCTGCTGTTCGCCTATGGCATCGCCGGTATCGCTGGAAACTTTATCGCAGGAACCCTTGCCGCGCGGCGTGCGCTACCGGTGCTGCTGGCAATAGCGACCGGACTGCTGCTGACGCCGTTGCTGTGGCTTAGCGTAGGCGGATCGCCGGTTGCAGGCGGCGCGGTGCTGATGCTGTGGGGCCTGGCTTACGGTGGCGTCTCGGTCGGGCTGATGACGTGGATCGTCAAAACGGCACCCGACGGAGTGGAGATTGCCGCAGCGCTCTACGTCGGGGTGTTTAACATCGGGATTGCGCTCGGAGCCTGGGCAGGTGGGGAGGTGCTGAACGCCAGCGGATTGTCCGGCGTTCTCGGTCTGTCAGCCATCTGTGCGCTGGCGGCGCTGCTGCTGGCGTCATTTATCACGGTTAGCAGGCTGCGCCGTCATTCATCCCTGACCCGCAGTAAATCGTTTCCGGTAGAATAAGCGCTCGGGCACACTCTTCCGCCAGTCAGCGCTGGTGATGGTGACTAATGCGTCGCCTTGACCAGCGTATCGCTAATCCACTGGTTGACGCTTTTGCCTGACAGTTCGGCGGCGGCGTTAACCGCCGCATGGATTTCCGGCGGGATGCGCAGGCTGATTTTGCCGCTGGCCGGGCGCTGTGGTTTGATGCCTTGCTCCGCGCAGAAGGCCAGATAGTCATCCACCGCCTCTTCAAATGCGCGGCGCAGATCGGTAACGTTGTCCGCATGGAAGCCGATCACATCGCGAATGCCGACGATATGACCAATCAGGCAGCGATCTTCATCGCTGTACTCAATTCTGGCGGCGTAGCCTCTCCAGGTCATAGTACCCATGGTGTGACTCCAATCGTTTCAAGAAATTTTCTGACGTCGCGTACCTGATAGGGTTTTGCCTCTTTCGCCGGATGCGGCCGGTGAAACGTGGCCACCACGCCTTTGATCATAAAGCGTACACGCGACCCTCTGCCTTCAGACACCTCGGCACCCAGTGCCATCAGTAACGCCTCTACTTTTTGCCACTCCAGCGTGCAGTGGGTGGGTGTGGTAAAAATCACCTCGATAGTCTGTAGGTGTTTGCTGTTAAGAAGGTTCATCTCATCCTCCGTGAATGACAACCCCTCCTTTTGCTATCAAAAAATGATATCACAAGGAGTACGGTAACAGCACTACCGTAGAATGTAAACTCACCGCAAGGCTACGCCATAAAGGCAGGATATTTTGCTTTTGCGGCCTTGCTTCAGGAAAGGGCGGCATGCCTGGCTGCAGGCGGGATAAAGCAGACTGGTGGTTAATTTTTGAGTGCATAATTTCGTAAAATACACGATGCTGGCAGGCTACCTTCGTCCGGGAGTTTTACGATGTTTGCACTGAAAGCGCTTAGCCTTGCCCTGCTGGCCATTATCCTGCTGTCGCTGGCCGCCAGCCTGACCCGGGCGGCGGGCCATCAGCAACAGAGCAGCGAGGGCTGGGCATCGGCGCGGCGCGATTCGTCCGGGCTGGCGCTCGATCCCCAACGCTTTGCTAATCTGGCGATCGTACAGGTGTATGCCGCACCGACCTTTGGCTGGAAAGGCAAGGTGGCGGTGCATCCGTGGATTATCTTTAAGCGCGCCGGGGAAACCCGTTACAGCCGCTATGAGGTGATCAGCTGGGGCAGCGGCGATAAGGTGCGGCTGAACAGCAACCTGCCGGACGGTTACTGGTACGGGGCGCGACCGCGTATTCTGGTCGATCATCGAGGCCCGGCCGCCGAAGCGATGATCCCGGCGATCAAAGCTGCTATTGCCTCCTACCCGTGGCCGCAGACCTATCACGCCTGGCCCGGACCCAACAGCAATACCTTCCTGGCCCATATAGGCCGTGAGGTCCCGTCACTGGAGCTGAACCTGCCGGCGAATGCGCTGGGTAAAGATTACCGCCCGTTGACCCGTCCGGTGGGGTTACCGCCTTCCGGGCGCGGTTTGCAGGTCTCCCTGCTCGGCGTAGCCGGCGTGACGCTGGGCGCGAAGGAGGGAGTCGAGATCAATCTGCTCGGGCTGAACCTCGGCGTCGGTTTTTCCCCGCTGCAGCTGCGTCTGCCGTTTATCGGCGGACTGGGTGACGACAATCGCCAGAACGACTCTTCCCTCTCCTCCGTGAAATAGCCCACCGCCGGGGCCCCGGTTAACGGCCCCTTATTTCTGGAAAATGGACGGCCAGCGATAATGTAAGCCATCCGTGCCGAGCCTCTTGTAATCACTGCCGCGAGTGACAGGATTACCCCTCATGCTTGTATGAAAAAACGTCGCTTTCGGGCTAAAGGGCCGTTGCCGATCCGGTCATCCTTACGGGCACCGTTCCCTCCACTCGGTTAAAGCCAGCGCCCCTCCAACGCGATCGATCTCATCCGTTTAACCCGCCCTGTAAGAGGGGAACGGGAATCAGGGAGGATATGTGCACACTTCTACTTTATCAGCGCAAGAGAACCTCGGGGGGGATGTTTCCACGGCTGAACTGTCCCGCCTGTTGGCCGACATCAGGCTGCGGGCCGAAGAATTTGAACGGCAGAAATTTATCAGCGCGGATGTGATTGAGAAATTCCGCTCGCTCGGGGTTTACCGGGCGTTTGTGCCGAAAAAATATGGCGGGATGGAGATGCCACCCGGCGGGTTCTGCGCCCTGATTGAGCGCATCGCAGCTGCTGACGGCTCCGCCGGCTGGGTGGCGAGCTTCGGTATGAACCCCTTTTACCTCGGTGGATTGCCCCCGGCCGTGCTCGATCGGATCTGGCAGTCCGGCCCTGATGTGGTGTTCGCCGCCGGCCTGTTTCCTTCATGCCCAGCGGCGGTGGAGCCGGGTGGCTTTTGCATCTCCGGACGCTGGAGTTTTGCCAGCGGTTGCATGGGGGCCGATCTGATCGGCGTGGGCATTCAGCCCACCGGTGCGCAGGCCACCGCGCTGCCACGGGTGGCGGTGCTGCCTGCGGCGCAGGTGACCATCGATCCGGTGTGGAACAGCGTCGGGCTGGCCGGTACCGGCAGCCACGACCTGACGCTGGATAACGCCTTTGTACCGGAGGAGTGGACGCTGATCCGCGGCGGGGCACTCAACCTGGAGGGCGTGCTGTATCGCTACCCGGCGCTGTCGCTGGCGACCCAGGTGCTGGCGGTGGTCAGTGCGGGCATTGCCCGCGCCGCGATTGATGAAATCCTGGCGATTGCCGAACGTCAGCGTTCGGTGACCGGCGCGCCGCTGCTGGCCGATCGCCAGTTTGCGCAGATTGCCGTCGCCCGCGCGGAAGCCGGGCTGGCCTCGGCCCGCTGCTGGTTTTACGACGCTATTGAGCAGGTGTGGCAGGTACTGTGTCGGGGCGATGAGCCCGCTTCGCCGCAGGTCAGCGCGCTGCGCCTGTCGTCAACCCATCTGACCCGCACCGCGGCGAAGGTCGCGTCCGCCATGCTGGCGCTTTCCGGAATGGGCGGCATTGCGATGCGCAGCCCGCTGCAGCGCTACGTGCGCGATACGCTGGTGATTACCCAGCATGCGTTTATGGGCGAGCTAACCCTGATCAACGCCGGGCAGATGCTGTTTGGCCGCGCGCCGTTGCCCGGCTATCTGTAAGGAGGAGCGGATGAGCGAGCAATCCTTGCTGATGGAGCGGCTGGCCACGCTGGAAGCCGAAGCGGCGATTCGTCGTCTGGTCAGTGACTATCTGCATCTGTGCGAAAACCTGACCAGCGACGAAGTGGCGCAGGAGGTTGGCCGCCTGTTTACCGCGGATGCGCAGTGGCTGGGCACCGGGCCGCTGTATGCCGCTACGCTGGGCAGCCACTGTGGCCGGCAGGCGATTACCGCCATGATGGCCGGTTACGCCTGCGATCCGCCGCATTTTGTCATTAACGTGCACTTTCTGACCGCTGAATTCATCTCGGTACTGTCGGCAGACAGCGCGGCGGGGCGCTGGAAAATGTGTCAGCTCGCCGCCCTGAGTGATAACAGCGCGTCGGCAAAGGCGGCGGAGCTGTTTATCAATTTTCGTCGGGAGGAGGGCCGCTGGCTGATATCACACTTTTCCACCCGCAATCTGTTTAGCCGCCCGCTGGACTATCTCCATGCTCCGCTGGCCTGAGCCAGTAAGCAAACTGCGGGTAAGACGTCTCCAGGCCAGCGTGGATGTGTTTACGCTGGCCACCATCACAGGAGCCACAATCATGGAACTGATGTTGCACGATAAGACCGCCGCGCCGCCGCTGGCTGAGCGGGTTGAAAGCGATCGCGTACACACTTCGCTGTACACCTCGGGAGCGATCTTTGCCCGCGAGCAGGAGCGGATTTTCCAGCAGACCTGGGTGTGGGTGGGCCACGATAGCGAACTGCCTGAGGCCGGCAGCTTTAAGCGCGCCAGCGTCGGCACCCAGCCGGTGATCGTGGTTCGCGATCGTAACGGGGAAATCCACGTGCTGCTGAACCGCTGCCGTCACCGGGCATCAACGGTCTGCGAGCAGCGGCGCGGTAAAACGCGCAGTTTTGTCTGCCCGTATCACAGCTGGGGCTACGGCCTGGACGGCACGCTGCGCGGTGTGCCGCACCCGGCAGGCTACGGCAACATCCTTAACAAAGCCGGGCTGGGGCTGATTAGTCTGCGGGTGGAGAGCTACGCCGGGATGATTTTCGCCACCTTTAACCATCAGATTGAACCACTGAGTGATTTTCTCGGGGCGGCGAAGAAGTGGATCGATCTGTTTATGAAGCAGGGGGCCGGTTATCCGCTGGAGGCGACCTCTTCTCTGCGTTTTCGTTTTCCGGGCAACTGGAAAATTCAGCTGGAAAATACCACCGACAGCTACCATTTTCCGGTGGTGCATAAATCCTTTCTCAGCTCGGTCGACCGGCAGACCAAAGAGATGCTGGATTTTGTCGGTGGACCCGGCTATGTCGAGTCGCTGGGCAACGGGCACAGCGTGATGGTAATGATCCCCGATCGTATCGATCTCGATCACAACCCCGACCCGGAGATCCCCGAGCGTTTTCTCGATCTGGCTGCTCAGCTGCGCGGGGAAGGGCATGATGAGGCGGCGGTGCGGCGTATTGTGCATGCGGTAGGAGGAAGCGGTTTCAACCTCAATCTGTTCCCTAACGTCGCATGTTCCCTGTCGTTTTTCCGCGTGTTGCAGCCGATATCGGTGTGCGAAACGGAGGTTCACCACGTTGCACTGACCATGAAGGGCGGGCCGGCGTGCGCCAACCAGGTGCGGCTGCGGCTGCATGAACACTTTCAGGGGCCGATGGGTTTCGGCACCACCGACGATGCCGAAGCCTGGGAGCGGGTGCAACAGGGGGCAGAAGCGGAAGAAAGGCTGTGGATCATGCTGAACCGCGGCCTGCCTGGCGAACGGCCAACGGCAGATGGGCTGCGGAGCGACGTCAGCGCGGAAACCGGTATGCGTTGCGCCTACCAGCAGTGGAAAAAAATGATGACGGCGGAGGAAGTATGAGCGAACGGCAGCAGGTTTTATCTGCGGCGATCGGCTTTATAAACGACGAAGCCGATCTGCTGGACCGCGGAGCATTTCACCACTGGCTGGCGCTGTGGCACCCCGAAGGGCTGTACGTGGTGCCGATTGATCCGGCCACCGAGGATTTTGCGAATACGCTTAACTACGCGCTGGATGACCAGCAGATGCGCGAGAAACGCGTTAAGCGTCTGTGCAGCGGCGAGGCGATTTCCGCCACGCCGCAGGCACGTACCATTCGCATCAGCGGGCGGCATCATCTGCTGTCTGCCAGCGAACGGCGCGTTGATCTGCGCTGCGCCCAGTCGCTGTGGGTGCAGCGAAAGGGGCTGACGCATCACACGGTGGCAGATGTCAGCTACCAGCTGGTGCCGCAGGGGGACAGTTTTTTGATCCAGCAGAAGGTGGTAAGGCTGATCAACGCTGAAGACTATCTGCTGGCAATAGGTTACATCCTGTGAGGCCGCCGATGAGTCAGGTGGCGCTGGTGACCGGGGCGGCTTCCGGTCTCGGCGCGCTGATCTGCCGTGCGCTCTGGCGCAGCGGTTATGCTGTTGCATTCGGCGATCTGTCGCTGCAGGCCGCGCAGCAGGCGGCACAGGCGATCGACCCGCAGGGTGAACGCACGCTGGGGCTAAAGCTGGACGTTCGCCGGCCGGAGGATTTTACTGCCGCCATCGGACAGATCACCGCACGTTTTGGCGGGCTGCAGGTGCTGGTCAACAATGCCGCGCTGACGCTGGCTACCCCGGTGATGGAGATTGAAGCTGACGAGTTCGATCGTGTTATTACCACCAACCTGCGCGGCACGTTTCTGGGGTGCCAGCGGGTCGGGCGCTATTTTGCTCAGCAGCGTTACGGACGCATCATTAATCTGGCTTCGCTGGCCGGGCAGAACGGCGGCACGGCTTCGGGGGCGCATTATGCCGCCTCGAAGGGGGGGATCATCACCCTGACCAAGGTGTTTGCCCGCGCGCTCAGCGGCGATGGCGTTACCGTGAATGCCATCGCGCCCGGCCCGCAGGATCTGCCCTCGGTGCGCGCGCTGGTGCCGCCGGAGAACCTGCCGGCGCTGCTGGCGGCTATTCCGGTGCATCAGCTGGGCGATCCGGAATTTGTCGCGCAGATGGTGCTGCTGCTGGCGTCCCCCGCCGCCGCCTCGGTCAGCGGTGCGACCTGGGATGTTAACGGTGGCCTGTTTATGCGCTAGCCAGGAGCCCCGTTCCGGGGCATTCTGGACTGCCTGACTGCCTGACTGCCTGACTGCCTGACTGCCTGACTGCCTGACTGCCTGACTGCCTGACTGCCTGACTGCCTGACTGCCTGACTCAGCGACCGGATACCTGACTAATGCATTTTTCTGTGCGAAACGTCTCGCAATTAACCCTGTTGAGTCTGCAAGACGCTGAGTTTCTCCTCGACCTCTCTCGACATTCCCCTTATACCCTGTGGCACGTCGCCGGTTTCGCGGGCACAGTGAACCATGAAACTCACAGGTTGTCAGTTGACAACCAAAATAATGACCAGCATAATGGAGAACATCATGGCGCGTCATACTCATGCTAATAAGGAAATCGAAGCCGTTCTGAAGTTCGCCGAGCATCAGGGCTGGCGGGTGGTCAGTGGCGGAAGTCACGCCTGGGGGAAAATGTACTGCCCCTGGAATGACGCGCAGTGTCGGTGCGGAGAGTTTTGCATCAGCTGTGTCTGGTCGACGCCAAAGAACGCACACAACCATGCGCAGCAACTGCGGCGGGTGGTGGAGCACTGTAGCCTGTGGCAACAGTTCAGCGGTGAACAGGGGAGAAAACAACCATGGAATACACGTTTACACTGAAATACCAGCTGGCCGACGACGCGGAAGATCGCGATCTGCTGGTGGAACGACTGGCGGTGGCCGGCTGTGATGACGCGCTGATCGGGCTGGGCATTGCCGGGCGCATGGCGCTTGAATTTATGCGTGAAGCATTGTCGGCTGAACAGGCGATAGAGAGCGCCCTGCGCCAGGTTAAGAGCGTGATGCCGTCGGCACGCTTAATTGAAGTGGCACCGGATTATGTCGGCCTGACCGACGTAGCCGATCTGATCGGCGTGTCACGGCAAAATATGCGTAAGCTGATGCTGACCCACTACCAGAGCTTCCCGTTACCGCTGTCGGAAGGCAACGCCAGCCTCTGGCACCTTGCCGACGTACTGGGCTGGCTGGAGCATCGCGGCGGCTACCGCTGGCCGCCCGCCGTACAGGAGACCGCGCAGGTCGCGTTAAACATTAACCTCAGCCAGCAGATCGCCCGTTATCATAACGACGATCGTGAATGAGTTCTTCTGCGACCTGCGGTTAGTGCAGCAGGAACAGGGTCGCCAGGCCGAGGAAGATAAAGAAGCCGCCCGTGTCGGTCAGCGCGGTGATCAGTACGCTTGAACCCACCGCCGGGTCGCGGTTCATTTTGGTCATCAGCAACGGGATCAGCACGCCCATCAGCGCGGCCAGCAGCAGGTTGAGCACCATCGCCAGCATCATCACGCCGCCCAGCGCCGGATTGCCGTACATCGCCCAGGTCACGCCGCCCATGATGCCGCCCCAGAACAGGCCGTTAATCAGCGCCACGCCGAGTTCGCGGCCAATCAGGAAGGAGAAGTTGCCGGGCTCGACCTGGTGCAGCGCCAGCGCACGGACGATCATGGTGATGGTCTGATTACCGGTGTTACCGCCAATGCCGGCGACGATCGGCATCAGCGTTGCCAGCGCCACCAGCTGCGCAATGGTCGCTTCAAACAGTCCGATTACCCGTGAGGCCACAAACGCGGTGCAGAGGTTGACCGCCAGCCATGTCCAGCGGTTACGTACCGCTTTACGCACCGGGGCAAACACGTCCTCATCGGGGTTGACGCCGCCCATTTTACGGATGCTGCTGTCATTCTCCTCGCGCACCAGATCGAGCACGTCCTCCACGGTAACGCGGCCGATCAGTTTGCCCTTGGCATCGACTACGGCGGCAGAGATCAGGTTATAGCGCTCGAACGAGCCTGCGGCCTCTTCGGCTTTGTCATCAATCAAAAAGGTGGTGGGATGGGGGTTCATCACTTCAAACACCCTCCTCTCCGGGGTGTTCAGCAAAATATCGGTTAATGGCAGTTCGCCGAGCAGGGTATTGTTTTTGTCGGTGATAAACAGTTTATCGGTGCCGCCGGGGATCGCTTTACGCCGCCGCAGAAAACGCTGCACGGTGGCCAGGCTTACGTCCGCCCTTACCGTCAGCAGCTTGAAGTCCATGATGCGGCCAACGCGGTCGCGGTCAAAATTGATGACGTCGAGCACGCGTGAGCGCATCGAAGCGGGCAGCGAGGTCAGCAGCCGGCCGGTGAGGTCGCGTGACAGGTATTTCGCCAGCCACGCCTGGTCGTCGATATCCAGCGGCGCGATGGCGCGCAGCAGGTCGCGGTCGCTCATCTCCTCGATCAGGCTTTCCCACACGCTCTCGGAGGCTTCCACCAGCACCAGGCCGCGCCGGTCGTTGCCTACCAGTTTCCACAGCGCCAGGCGCTGCTCCTCCGGCAGTGCTTCCAGCAGGTCGGCGATATCGGCGGGGTGCAGCAGCGGCAGGATTTGCCCGATTTCGTCTATCTGTTGCTGCTGGTGGGCGTCCGTCTCCTGACGTTGCAGCAGGGCATCGACCAGGTCGTCATCGGTGAGAAGCAGGTTGAGAAGGCGGCTACGAATTTCGGCCAGTTGCTGAACGTGAGAGGGCACAACAGACATACAACGTCCTTGAGTCTGGGAAGCGAAAACAGAGCTTAAGCGTAGCTGATTTTAGCCATACGGGGGTCAGTGAACTGCAATCTGCCGGGGGCGTACTTACGTCGCGATCGCGCTAACGTTCAGTGCTGAGGGTGGGCACCGGGGCGTTTTGCCGTTGCTGATGATGTTCAATGGCACCGGGGATCACAAAAATCAGCCGTCCGGCCAGAATGATAAAGCTGACCAGCAGCACCACGCGGGTCATACGACCTGTTCTGGAGCGTTTTCTGAATGTCATAGCGTTACTCACGCAGGGTTTCCTTTTAATGCCCGCAGGCGGTGGTTAATTTAGACACAGCCCGGCGGAGAGGTCAATGCGCACTTTTTGCCTTACAAGAAAATTGAGATGAAAATATTGTCGTGCGATGGCAGCAGTTTAACGGATTAGTGCGGTGTTCAGTCCGCCAGTCATGTTAAAGTTGATCTGCATCAATCAATTCTTCACTTTGCCACCTACTATTACGCCGCAGTAAGTTAGTGAATTCCCGTAATCATCCAGTATAATTTATCTGTAACAGTGGCAAAAACCTGCGCAGTCTTTCGAACATCACGATAACAACAATGAAAAAATCTGTTTTCCTCAAATCCTTCATCGCCCGTTTCTGGGGATTACCCCTGCTACTGGCGCTGCTGCTGTTGCCTGCCGCATCGCTGCTTTCGGTCAGATTATGGCTGCCGATGGGCTATGTCTATCTGATCTATCTGCCGCTGGCGCTGGCCATCGCACTGTTGATGGTGTTCAACTGGGCGGCGCTGCCCGGCATTGCCGCGGCGCTGAGCCTGTACTATTTCCAGCGTTATACCGGGCCGCAGGCGGCGGTGATTGTCGCTATTTTTCTGGTAACCCTGGTGGTGTGCTGGGCGGGCTATACCTGGCAGGCGGGCCGCCCCTGGCGGGACAGCCTGGCCGACGTGCATGTGGCGGCGCTGCGCCTGTTCTGGCTGGCTTTCGCCATGCCGACGCTGTTTATTGTGCTGATGCAGGCGGTGATGCCGCTGAATATTCTGCCGCTAAGCCGCTCCGTTTTTCCGGCCGATCTGTTTTCGCTGCACACCTTGCTTAACTATCAGTCGGTACTGCTGGCGTCGCTGTCGCTGACCCATCCGTTCTATTTTTTGATTCGCATCGTGCGTAACCCGCGCTTTATTCGCACCCTGAAGCGCCGTTGCCACGATCAGTTTGCCGCCGGGGTGACGCTGAAAGAGTGGCTGCTGTGGTTACTGCTGGTCGGGTTCCTGCTGGTGATGCTCACGCAGTTCAGTTCCAGCAAAGAAAATCTGCTGGCGACCGATTACGGCATTCCGCTGCTGCTGCCGCTGATGCTGTGGGCGGCGACCCGGTTCGGCTATCTGTTTACCTCGCTGAGCTGGGGCACGCTGCTGGTGGTACTTTACCAGCTGCGTGACCGCTTCCTGACGCCGGCGACGGAGCCGCATCATCTGGCGGTGATCTCTGCCAATCTGCTGGTGTTTACGCTGACCATCCTGTTGATGTCGGCGATCAGCACCCGTCAGCGGCGGTTGCTGAGAAAGGCGCGGCAGATGGCCTTAACCGATCCGGTGATCGGCCTGCTTAACGTGCGCGCGCTCGGCCAGCACCTTACCGAACAGAGTGGGTCGGTGCTTTGCTATATCCGTATTCCCGATCTGGACCGCCTGAGCCGTACCTACGGCCTGCAGTTGCGCATTGAGTACAAACGCAACCTCGCCCGCCACCTTGCACCCTGGCTGCAGCCGGGGGAGGGGATTTATCAGCTGCCGGGCTTTGACCTGGTGCTGCGCCTGAAGCTGCCGTGCTATGCGGCGCGGATTGAGGGGCTGGAAGTTCGGCTGAAGGAGTATCAGCTGAGTTGGGACGGGTTGCCGATCCATCCTGACGTCGGCATCAGTTACTGTAGCGTGTATCCGCCGGTGACCTGGTTGTACGAGCTGCTGGGGGAGTTAAGCGCGATGGCGGAGGTGTCATTGCACAGCGGACACGCGGAGAATCTGCAGCAGAAGCTCAACGTGCCGGCACAACGGCAACTGAGCGAAAAGCTGGCGATGGTGCAGGATATCCAGCTGGCGCTGAAAAATGACGGTTTCCATCTGATGACGCAGAAAATTCAGGGCGTACGGGGTGATGACTACTACGAAATTCTGCTGCGGATGGTCAATATCGAGGGAGAGCATATTAAACCGGCGGATTTCCTGCCGGTGGTGCAGGAGTTTGGCCTGACCTGGGAAGTGGATCGGCTGGTGCTGGATCGGACCCTGACCTTTATTGCCCGCCATCGCGAGCAACTGCCGGGGATTCGCTTTGCGGTTAACCTGTTTGCTGCCTCGTTATGCCGTCCGAAGCTGGCGCAGGAGATCGCCGCCCGTCTGGAGGCCAGCCAGATTGAGCCGTGGCAGCTGATCGTTGAGGTGCAGGAGTCGCCGATATTCAACGGTTACAGCTGGGGCAACCGCACCATTGCCCAGCTGCGGCAGCTGGGCTGCCGTGTAGCGATAGACGATTTTGGTACCGGCCACGCCAGTTATTCACACCTGAAACAGGTGCAGGTCGACATGCTGAAAATTGACGGCAGCTTCGTGCGCAATATGCTGCACAGCAGCCTCGATTATCAGATCATCGAGTCGATCTGCGTGATCTCCCGGCTGAAAAGAATGCAGATTGTCGCCGAGTTTGTCGACACGGAAGAGACGGCCAGCGCGCTGCGCAAGCTGGGGGTGGACTATCTGCAGGGCTATCTGTTCGGTGCGCCGGTACCCCTGGCTGAGCTGGTCTCCGGCCAGGCGGAGACCCGTCGCTGAATCAGGCTTTCACGCTGCCCTTCTGCGCCAGAAGGGTGGCAAAACGCAGCGAGATCCGTTGCCCCTGCGCGTCGGTTCTGTGCAGCTGGCCGACGTTTTCGTTGTATTTAACGATATGCCATTTGCGGTAATAGTTGCTCAGCTCGCCGGATTTAAAGGTGAAGGGGAAGCCCTGCGTGCAGGGATAGTCGCTGGTGTCCATTGCCGCCACGATCAGGTTGTAGCCGTCCCTGACGGTGCTGGCCTGCATATCCGCAATCAGCTGCGGTATGGTTTCGGGCTGTAAAAACATCATCACTACCGTTGACAGCACCAGCTCGTAGCTGCCGTTAAAGCGCAGGTCGTTGAGGTCCTGCTGTGCGGTGCTGATGCCGGTCAGCTGTTCCGCGTCGATAATATGGTTAAGCGTCGCCAGGCTGGCCGGGTTTTTATCCCAGGCCGTCACCGTAAAGCCGTGGCTGTTCAGGAACAGGGCGTTGCGTCCGCTGCCGCAGCCTACGTCAAGGGCGTGACCAGGGGTAAGCTGTGGCAGGGCGGCCACCACTTCCGAATGCGGGGCGGTAAGCTGATATTTTTCACTAAAGAAGGTGTCGGATCTTGCGGTCATGGTGTTAGGGTCACGATAAGTTGAACAGGTTCAGGCGAGCCCGAACCTGCGGGGCTCGCCTGAGGATCAGGACTCTTCCTGAATAGTGAGCTGCCAGCCCACCACTTCATTCCAGTAAATCTGCTCGCGTTCCAGATCCAGCTGCACCAGGTTGTTCTGGCTGAAGTAGTCACGCGGGAAGGTCAGGGTCCAGTGGCCTTCGTCGGTGGTGAGCGTTAACTTTTCAGGGCGCGTGGTGGCCTGGCGCTGGTTGTTCAGCAGCGTGCCAAGGCGCAGCAGGAACACCATCGGCAGGAACTGCTTGCGCTTGAACAGCGTCAGGCGCGGCAAATCGTCCACTTTCACCGCCTTACGGTGGTAGCGTACCAGCGTTGCCAGCAGCAGTTGTTGATCCTGAGTAAATCCTGGCAGGTTGGTGTACTGCAGAATGTAGGCCGAGTGGCGCTGCATGCCGCTGTGGTTGATGGTCAGCCCTACCTCGTGCAGCATCGCCGCCCACTTCAGCAGCGCGGCCAGCTGCGGATTGGCCTGACGGGTGTTCTGCGCGTGCCACTGGTCGTACAGCTCAACCGTGGTTTCCAGCACCCGCCGCGCCTGATCGCTGTCGATGGCGTAGTGGTTTGCCAGGCTCTGCGCGGTGCGGCTGCGGATATCCTGGTGGCGGAAACGGCCTTCCATCTCGTACAGCACGCCTTCACGCAGCGCGCCGTCGGAAAGACGCAGTTCACGGATCGCCAGCGCATCGAACACGCCGCACAGGATGGCGAGGCCCGGCACAAAAACGCTTTTGCGATCTTCAGACAGCCCCGGCAGGCTCAGCGCGTCAAAAGATTTGTGCTTAAGCACTTCATCGCACAGCCTTTCCAGCCGTTCCGGCGTGACCAGTTTGTCTTTCTCACCCATCGCCACCAGCACTTCACAGGCGGCTTTAATGGTGCCTGACGCGCCCAGCGCGTACTGCCAGCCCATCAGGCGATACTGCCAGGCGAGGGTCTCCAGCTTCTGCACGGCGGCCAGCCGGGCGCGGCGGAAGTTCTCTTTGCTGATTGCTCCCTCCGGAAAGTAGAGATTGGCAAAGCTGACGCAGCCCATGCGGCGGCTTTCCACCAGCTTTGGCTCAAAGTCCTCGCCGATCACCAGCTCGGTCGAACCACCGCCGATGTCGATCACCAGTTTACGGCCTTTCTCCGGCTGGGTATGTTCCACGCCCATAAAGATCAGGCGCGCTTCCTCGTGCCCGGAGATCACTTCGATCGGATAGGGGATCACGTCTGCGGCACGCTGCAGGAAATCCTCGGCGTTCACCGCCTGGCGCAGGGTGTGGGTACCGGCGATAGTCACGTTGGCCGGGCTGAAGCCCTGCAGACGTTCGGCAAACAGCGCCAGGCAGCTCAGCCCGCGCTGGATCGCCTCTTCACTCAGCACGTTATTGCTGTCCAGCCCGTCTGCCAGGTGCACCCGCTGCTTAAGGCGGCCGAGCACCTGCATGGCACCGTCCACTACGCGGGCAATCACCATGTGAAAACTGTTCGAACCCAGGTCGATAGCGGCGAACTCCTGTGGCCTGGGCGTACTTTTATGGGATATTGGCATAGTTAATTAGTCTGGTTGCTCAAGGGATTTGATGTAGTCGTAAATAGCCAGCTGTGCGCGCACCTTACGGCGGTTGCCGCGCGGCACGTAGCGGTTGCTCAGCTCTTTATCAACGTAGCGTGCCTTCATGGTGTCGCTCAGCAGCAGCGCGATGATATCCAGCACGCGCTGTTTCAACACCGGGTCAAGCAGGGCAACGGCCACCTCAATACGGTGATCGATATTACGGGTCATCCAGTCTGCGGATGAAAGGAAGACTTTTTTGTCACCGCCGTTATCGAAAATATAGACGCGATCGTGTTCAAGATAACGGTCAACGATGCTGATGACACGAATATTTTCGCTGATGCCTTCCAGATTGGGGATCAGCGAGCACATGCCGCGGACCAGCAAATCGACTTTTACCCCGCAGCTGGAGGCGGCGTACAGGCGATCGACCAGCCCTTTGTCCACCAGGTTATTGATTTTGAGCGTGATGCCGGCAGGTATCCCTTTCTGCGCGTTGGCGATCTCGTTATCAACCAGCTGGTAAAGCATCTGCCGGGAGTTCTGCGGTGACACCATCAGATACTCGAAGGTCACCGGGCGGTACGGGTTTTCAATAAAGTTAAACACCCGGCGTACTTCGTTGGTGATGCGCGCGTCAGCGGTCAGCAGCGAGTAGTCGGTGTAGATGCGGGCGGTTTTCTCGTTAAAGTTACCGGTACCGATATGTGCATAGCGCACCACGTTGTCGCCTTCCTTACGGGAGATCAGGAACAGCTTGGCGTGAATTTTCAGCCCCGGGGCGGAGAAGATCACGTGAACACCGGCTTCGGTCAGGCGTTTGGCCCAGTGGATATTGGCCTCTTCATCGAAGCGCGCCTGCAGCTCAACCACTACCGTGACCTTTTTGCCGTTATAGGCGGCGTGGATCATCGCATCCATGATGCGCGAGTGCTTGGCCACGCGGTAGATGTTGATCTTGATCGCCAGCACCGCCGGGTCGAACGACGCCTGACGCAGCAGCTCCAGCACGTGCTCAAAGGTGTGGTACGGATAGTAGAGCAGCACGTCGCGATTGCGGATGGCATCGAAGCCGTTGCGGAAGCGATCGAACCAGACGTGACGCAGCTGCGGCAGGGGTTTGTTAACCAGGTTGGCTTTGCCGACGTTCGGGAAGCCGATAAAGTCTTTAAAGTTGTGGTAGCGGCCGCCCGGCACCACCGAATCCTGACTGGAGATATTCAGCTTCTGGCGCAGCAGCTCGACCATCGCGTTGGGCATATCGCGCTGATAAACAAAACGCACCGGTTCAGCGTTGAGGCGCTGTTTCAGGCTGGATGACATCAGTTCCAGCAGGCTGGACTCCATTTCGCTGACCAGATCGTATTCGGCGTCGCGGGTCATCTTCATCGAATAGGCGTTCAGCGCATCGTAGTCGAAGAAGCCGCGGAAGATATCGCCCAGGCAGTAGCGCAGAATGTTATCCAGCAGGATCATCGGCTTGCGACGGCGCGGCGTTTCCGGCGGCAGGTTAACGAAGCGGGGCACTTTGTCAGACGGAATTTCCAGCAGCGCGTAACGCGTATCCTCACCGCGGATAATCTCTACCGCCAGGTAGGTGTAATCATCCTTAAGGAATTCGATCAGGTCGGTGTCGTGGTTTATCAGGATAGGCGTGATGTGCTGGCGCAGATGATGTTTAAAGTAGTGGCGCAGCCAGCTTTGCTGATTCGGTGAGAGCTGGCGTTCGTTAATCAGGAAGATCTGATTACGCGCCATTTCCAGCAGCAGGTCGTTATAGAGGCCGTCAAACTCCTGATCGGCCTTCAGCACCCGCGCCTGAATTTTTTTCAACAGGTGACGCGGCGTGCTTGGTGAACCCTGCTCTTCGCCGATCAGAATGCGGCGTTTCAGGTCGGCAAAGCGAACCTTGTAGAACTCTTCGAGGTTATTGGAGTAGATCCCTAAAAAGCGCATACGCTCGATCAGCGGGTTGGTTTTGTCCGCTGCTTCCTGTAACACCCGCTCGTTAAAGCAAAGCCAGCTTAACTCTTTCTCTATATACAGCTTTTCCTGACCCATTTTTACTCCGTTTGGCTGCTTCAGGATTAAGGTATCCATTATTCTGAAACATTATGGCGAGAGTATGGCAGCGTTGTCTATCGTGCGACGATTGTTGATTGTCTTATTAACGACATACGGGCACCATAGCGCCCAGACTCCCTAATGGAAACCCGATCCGGTATGACTGAACACCCCATTGCCGTTCCCGACAACGCCCGCCGCCGCCAGTTGACCGACTGGCTGACGCGGCGCGTGGTGACCGCGAGCGGGGTCGCCATTCTGCTGGTGATGATGCTGCTGTTTTTCTGGCTGATCTGGGTGGTGGTGCCGCTGTTTATTGCGCCGTCCATGCAGCAGGGTACGGTGATTGCCCTCGGCCCGAGCCAGCCCGTCGTTGCCATGGGCAGCGATAAAGCACAGCAGTGGGGCTGGCGCATTGACAACCAGGGCCGCGGGCGCTTTATTTCGCTGACCGGTAAACCAGAGCAGGCCCCGGCCGCGCTGCTGGCCGGGCCGGTGGTCGCCAGCCGCAGCAGCGATAATCAGAGCGTGCTGCTGCTGGCGGAGAACGGCAGCCTGCAGCTGGTGCAGCCGCTGTTTGCCCGCGATCGCCCCCCCGCCTGGCATTTTCCGTTGGGCGGCGTCCCGCTGTCGGTAGGGGAAACGCGCGTGCATCAGCTCAGTGTAGCCCAGTCGGCTGCCGACAGCTGGCGGGTGGCGCTGGCCGGTGACGACCACATTACCCTGGTGCAGCTGCAGCAGGGGCAGCCGGCGCAGAGCACGCGCATCAACCTGCGTAACGTCAGCCAGATGCTGCTGTCACCCGACGGCAATCTGCTGTTTGCATTGTCGGGGGTTCAGCTGCGCGTCTGGCGGCTCGGGCAGGGTGCACCGCAGCTGCGTGATGCGCTGACCTTAGCCCGCCCGGCGAACAGTATGGCGATCCTCAGCGGCGGCAGCTCGCTGCTGATCGCCGACGAGAGTGCGGTGACGCAGTGGTTTGACGTGGCCGGCCCCGCCGGACCGCATTTACGCCAGATCCGCAGCTTCGACGGCGCGCGCTGGCAGCCGCTGCTGATCGCTGAACCACACCGTCGCGTGTTTGCCACCCTCAGCCCGCAGGGCGAGCTGGAGCTGTACGCCAGCAAACAGCCGGGTGCGGTGCTCACCCACATGCTGCCCGCGGGTGCCACCTTTGCGCAGTTCAGTCCGGAAGGCGACGGTCTGCTGCTGGAGCGCGAGGGCAGCTGGCTGCACTACCGGCTGGATAATCCCTGGCCGGACCTGAGCTGGAACAGCCTGTGGCAGAAAGTCTGGTATGAAAACTACCCGGCACCGGACTACGTCTGGCAGTCCACCTCCGCCAACGACTATTACCAGGGTAAATTCAGCCTGGTACCGATGGTGGCCGGCACGCTGAAAGCCGCCGGGCTGGCGATGCTGTTTGCCACGCCGCTGGCGCTGGCGGCGGCGATGTATACCGCCTGGTTTATGTCACCGGCGCTGCGGCGCTGGGTAAAACCGACCATTGAGATGATGGGCGCGCTGCCCAGCGTGGTGATTGGCCTGATCGCCGGGCTGTGGCTGGCGCCTGAGGTGGCCAGCCGCCTCTCCGGCGTACTGCTGCTGCCGCTGATGCTGGCGCTGGTGTTGCTGCTGTGTGGCTGGACCGTGCAGCGGCTGCCCGCCCGCTGGCGGCGCGGGCTGCTCGGCGAAGGGCGGGAGGTGATTATCCTGCTGCCGCTGCTGCTGCTGACCGCGCTGTTCTGTCTGTGGGCGGTGCCGCTGGCCGAGCAGGCGCTGTGGGGGCAGGGGCTGGCCGATCGTCTGAGCGGCGGCTATCAGCAGCGTAACCTGCTGATCGCCGGCGTGGCGATGGGCTTTGCGCTGGTGCCGCTGATCTTCACCCTGGCCGAGGATGCTATCTTCAGCGTGCCGGTCTCGCTGGGGCAGGGGTCGCTGGCGCTGGGGGCTACCCAGTGGCAAACCCTGACGCGGGTGGTACTGCCCGGTGCGTCGTCCGGCATTTTTGCCGCGCTGATGATAGGTTTTGGCCGCGCGCTGGGCGAGACGATGATCGTGCTGATGGCCACCGGTAACACGCCGATCACCGACGGTGGCCTGTTTGACGGGCTGCGCTCGCTGGCCGCTAACGTGGCGGTGGAGATGCCGGAAGCAGCGGCGGGCAGCGGTCATTATCGTATTCTGTTCCTGTCGGCGCTGGTGCTGCTGATCTTCACGCTGGTGGTGAATACCCTGGCGGAGATGGTGCGGCAGCGGCTGCGGCAGCGCTACGGCCAGCAGGAGGTGCAGGGATGATCAACGCGGCTAACAATAACCACCGCTGGCGCTGGCTGACCGGCGGCGCGGTGGCGTTCAGCCTGCTGGCGTTTGTGCTGCTGATCGGCCTGCTCGGCTGGCAGGGGCTTCGCTACTTCTGGCCGCAGCCGGTGGCGCTGATGGCGGTCAGTACCCCTGACGGACAGAGTTTTCTGCTGGGTGAGATTGCCCAGACTCATCAGGTTTCCCGCCAGCAGCTGCAGGCCAGCGGCCTGCCGTTCACCGATAAGCTGCCCGATCCGGTGACCCGCTATCTGTTGAAAACCGGCAACCGTGATTTCGCCGCACCGGATTTCAGGCCGGTGCTCGCAAGCCAGGTGACCCGCATCAGCTATCCGCCGCAGGCGATGGTGCTGCAGCGCCGCTCAGGCGGTAACGCCTACGGCTGGTTTGAGGGGCTACGGGAAGGACAACAGCCGCTGATGGCGGAAAATCTGGCCCTCACTCTGCAGCAGCTGCTGCAGCAGACGAGTGAGCGCAGCGCCGAAGCGGACAGCCTGCGCCGGGTGCAGATGGCGCGGCTGAACGTGCAGCTGACCCAGCTGGACAGACGCCAGCAGCAACAGCGCGCCGGGCAGCGCTTCACCCCGCAGGCGCAGTCGGTCTATGAGGCCGATCGCGCCGAGCTGCAGCGCCAGTTCGACCGCTATGCCGCGCGGCTGGCGGCGCTGAACAGAGAGAGCGCCGAAACCACGCTGCTGCTGCGCGATGCGGCAGGCGTACAGCACAGCATCCCGCTGGTGCAGATTATTGCGGCCTGGCAGCCGAATACGATGAGCGTCTGGCAGAAGTGGCGGCACTTTGGCCAGCAGCTGTGGCATTTTGTCAGTGACTCAGGCGCGCAGAACCAACGCGACGGTGGCGTTTTTCCGGCGATTTTCGGCACGGTGCTGATGGTGTTGCTGATGTCGGTGGTGGTGATGCCGTTAGGGGTGATTGCCGCCATCTGGCTGCACGAGTATGCCGGCAACAACCTGCTGACGCGGCTGGTGCGCATTGCGGTGGTCAACCTCGCCGGGGTGCCGTCGATCGTCTATGGCGTCTTCGGGCTGGGCTTCTTTGTCTGGCTGGTCGGCGGCAGCGTCGACCGGCTGTTTTACGCCGGGTCGCTGCCCAATCCGACCTTTGGCACCCCCGGCCTGCTGTGGGCGTCGCTGACGCTGGCCCTGCTGACGCTGCCGGTGGTGATCGTGGCCACCGAAGAGGGGCTGTCGCGCATTCCGCCTTCGCTGCGCCAGGGCTCGCTGGCGCTGGGCGCCACCCAGGCGGAAACCCTGTGGCACGTGACCCTGCCGCTGGCGGTGCCGGCGATGCTCACCGGCCTGATCCTGGCGGTGGCCCGCGCGGCGGGAGAAACCGCGCCGCTGATGCTGGTGGGGGTGGTGAAAATGGTGCCGGAACTGCCGGTGGACGCGGTGTTCCCGTGGCTGCACCTCGACAGGAAATTTATGCACCTGGGCTTCCAGATCTACGATCTGGCATTCCAGAGCCCCAACGCCGAAGCCGACAAGCCGCTGGTTTTTGCCACCGCGCTGCTGCTGGTGCTGTTGATTCTGGGGCTGAACCTGGTGGCGATGCTGTTGCGCCACCGCCTGCGTGAGCGCTATCGTGCGCTGATGCACTAATACAGGATAAAGTGATGGTGGTAACGTTTGATGACGCGGATACCGCGCTTGAGATAGACAAACTCAGTTTATGGTACGGCAGCAAAACGGCGCTCAACGCCATCAGCCTGCGGGTGCCGAAGAACCGTATTACCGCGCTGATCGGCCCGTCCGGCTGCGGTAAATCGACGCTGCTGCGCTGCTTTAACCGTATGAACGACACCATCGACGGCTGCCGGATTGAAGGCGATATCCGCCTGCAGCAGCGGTCGATTCTTGGCAGCGGTCAGGATCTCTCTGCGCTGCGCCGCCGGGTGGGCATGGTGTTCCAGCGCCCTAATCCGTTCCCGAAAAGCATCTATGACAACGTGGTCTACGGCCTGCGCCTGCAGGGCATCCGCGACCGCCGCGTGCTGGATGAAACGGTGGAGCGCGCGCTGCGCGCCGCCGCGCTGTGGCCGGAAGTGAAGGATAACCTGTGGCAGAACGCGCTGACGCTTTCCAGCGGCCAGCAGCAGCGGCTGGTGATCGCCCGGGCGATCGCCATCGAACCGGAGGTGCTGCTGCTGGATGAGCCGACCTCGGCGCTGGATCCGATCTCCACGCTGGTGATCGAGGAGCTGATGAGCACGCTGAAGCAGCACTTCACCCTGGTGCTGGTGACTCACAATATGCAGCAGGCGGCGCGCGTCTCCGACTACACCGCGTTTATGCATCAGGGCAGCGTGGTGGAGTTTGGCGAAACCGACGACCTGTTTACCGCGCCGCGCCAGCGCAAAACGGAAGACTATATTACCGGGCGGTTTGGCTGACCGGCGGGGCGGGGCCACTCTCCCCGCCGCGTCCTTTCTCCCTCAGGTCGCACCCTACCTGGCCTGTAATCAGGCATCATACCCGCCACGCTACCTCCCCGAACGCATCCGCCGTTGATTTTTCTGACCTCCGCCCCATCCGCAGGCGGGCATCCCTGGCGGCGGCTTTGCCCCGCTGATTATTACTGCACTCTACCGCGGATCGGGTTCTGTTCTGTGGGTGTCAGGTTATATTGCGCTGACGTTGCTGGTGAGCGTTATTGCGGTGGGGGGTGTGCGGGAGACGGCGAAAAAACCGCTGAAGTAATGGCACGACGGGGCAGAATGGGCAGACGATCGTCTGCCCGTAGAGAACATCACTCGAACGCATGCCCTTCGGCAGGCAGGGGCTGGTCGTCAAGCCAGGCGGCATCATCGCGCATCGTCAGGCGGCCGTTGAGGAACCAGCCGATCGCCAGCGGATAAATCGCGTGCTCCTGATGCTGAACGCGGGCGGCGACGTCTTCCTCGCTGTCTTCCGCGAACACCGGCACTTTGGCCTGCAGGATCACCGGGCCACCGTCCAGCTCTTCGGTAACGAAGTGCACCGAGGTGCCGTGCTCGTTATCGCCGTTTTCAATCGCCTGGCGGTGCGTATGCAGCCCCGGGTATTTCGGCAGCAGCGACGGATGGATATTCAGCATCCGCCCGGCGTAGTGCTGAACAAACGCCGGGCTGAGGATGCGCATATAGCCGGCCAGCACCACCAGATCCGGCGCATAGGCGTCGATCTCCAGCATCAGCTGGCGGTCGAACGCTTCACGGTCGGCAAACTGGCTGGCAGCCAGCGCGTGGCCCGGGACGCCCGCGTCGCGGGCGCGCTCCAGGCCGAAGGCGGCCGCTTTATTGCTGAACACGGCGGCCACGCTGCCCGCGATGCGTCCCTGCTGGCAGGCGTCCAGGATTGCCTGTAAGTTGCTTCCATTGCCGGAAACCAGCACGACTATGCGTTTCATGCGTTAATAACCACACGCTCTTCAGAATCAGACGCTTTGATCACGCCGATCTTCCAGGCTTTTTCACCGGCAGCGGTCATCAGCTCTACGGCTTTATCCGCATCTGCCGGGGAGAGCGCAATCACCATGCCCACGCCACAGTTAAAGGTGCGGTACATCTCGTGACGGCTGACGTTACCCGCTTGCTGCATCCAGCCAAATACCGCCGGCCACTGCCAGCTTGACTCTTCGAGCACCGCCTGGGTGTTATCCGGCAGTACGCGCGGGATGTTTTCCCAGAAGCCGCCGCCGGTCAGGTGGGCGATGGCGTGCACGTCAACCTGCTCGATCAGGCTGAGGATGTTTTTCACGTAGATGCGGGTTGGGGCCAGCAGATGGTCGGTCAGCGTCTTGCCTTCCAGCTGGGTGGTTTCCGGGTCGGTGTTGCTGACTTCCAGAATTTTACGCACCAGCGAGTAGCCGTTAGAGTGCGGGCCGCTGGAGCCAAGGGCGATTAGCACGTCGCCGTCAGCCACTTTGCTGCCGTCGATGATTTCTGATTTTTCCACCACGCCGACGCAGAAACCGGCCACGTCATAATCTTCACCGTGGTACATGCCCGGCATTTCAGCGGTTTCGCCACCGACCAGCGCGCAGCCAGACTGTAAACAGCCTTCGGCGATGCCGGTGATCACGCTGGCCGCGGTATCCACGTCCAGTTTACCGGTCGCGTAATAGTCGAGGAAGAACAGCGGCTCCGCGCCCTGAACCACCAGATCGTTGACGCACATGGCGACCAGATCGATACCGATGGTGTCGTGGCGTTTCAGATCCATCGCCAGACGCAGCTTGGTGCCGACGCCGTCGGTGCCGGAAACCAGCACGGGTTCACGGTATTTCTGCGGCAGTGCACAAAGGGCACCGAAACCGCCCAGCCCACCCATCACTTCCGGGCGGCGGGTCTTTTTCACTACGCCTTTGATACGGTCGACTAAAGCGTTGCCTGCATCGATATCTACGCCGGCGTCTTTATAGCTGAGAGAGGTTTTGTCGGTCACTGCGAAATCCCCACGCGGTTTGCGGTTGGTGGTTTGAAAATAAAGCGCGGCAATTCTACCAGCGCAGGCAAACGTTTGCGAGCGCCATCTGCGCGTGCGTTGCGGATAGTCAGATTTTCGTTAATCCTTAGGGTGTGGCCGAAGAAGTGCAAACTATTGCGCTAAGACATATGGCGCTTGGGATAAATGGCGCTATAATCTCGCGATTTTTTTTTGCAGCTTAACACTCCGGGAGTACAACAATGAAGATCGTGGAAGTCAAACACCCGCTGGTCAAACATAAACTGGGTCTGATGCGTGAACATGACGTAAGCACCAAACGTTTTCGTGAACTGGCGTCAGAAGTGGGAAGTCTGCTGACTTATGAAGCAACCGCCGATCTGGAAACCGAGACCGTCACCATCGAAGGCTGGAACGGACCGGTACAGATTGAGCAGATCAAAGGCAAGAAGATCACCGTGGTGCCGATCCTGCGTGCCGGTCTCGGCATGATGGAAGGCGTGCTGGAGCACGTGCCAAGCGCGCGCATCAGCGTGGTCGGCGTCTACCGCGACGAAGAGACGCTGGAGCCGGTACCTTATTTCCAGAAGCTGGTGTCGAACATCGAAGAGCGCATGGCGCTGGTGGTTGACCCGATGCTGGCCACCGGTGGTTCGATGATTGCCACCATCGACCTGCTGAAAAAAGCCGGCTGTAACAGCATTAAGGTGCTGGTGCTGGTTGCGGCGCCGGAAGGCCTGGCCGCGCTGGAAAAAGCGCACCCGGACGTTGAGGTGTATACCGCGTCGGTGGATCAGGGCCTGAACGAGAAGGGGTATATCATCCCCGGCCTCGGCGACGCCGGCGATAAGATCTTCGGTACTAAGTAACTATGTTTCAGGCTATCTTACTTGCCATTTTGTACCCTGGCAGCGCTCGTGACCGTCACGTACTGATGGTACGCTCCGGTCCCTGCGCGCTGGCCGTGTCCAGACTGGCTGCGACGATAACGCCTGACCTGAAACACTCTTTTTTTTGAATAAGCCGACCGCAGAGTCGGCTTTTTTATGGCAAACACTCATAGGGGTATGAAAACATGACGCGTCGCGCAATTGGCGTACACGAGCGGCCACCGCTGCTGCAGACCATTCCACTCAGCTTCCAGCACCTGTTCGCCATGTTTGGCGCGACGGTACTGGTGCCGATCCTGTTCCACATCAACCCGGCCACCGTGCTGCTGTTCAACGGCATCGGTACGCTGCTGTATCTGTTTATCTGTAAAGGTAAAATTCCGGCGTACCTCGGTTCCAGCTTTGCCTTTATCTCCCCGGTGCTGCTGCTGCTGCCGCTGGGTTATGAAGTGGCGCTGGGCGGCTTTATCATGTGTGGCGTGCTGTTCTGCCTGGTGGCGTTGATTGTAAAGAAGGCCGGTACCGGCTGGCTGGACGTGATGTTCCCGCCGGCGGCGATGGGCGCGATTGTGGCGGTGATCGGCCTCGAGCTGGCGGGCATCGCGGCCGGTATGGCCGGCCTGCTGCCGGCTGACGGCGCAGCGGTGGACAGCAAAACCATTATTATTTCGCTGGTGACCCTGGGCGTTACCGTTTTTGGTTCGGTGCTGTTCCGCGGTTTCCTGGCGATTATCCCGATTCTGATCGGCGTGCTGGTCGGCTACGCGCTCTCCTACGGCATGGGCATTGTCGACTGGACCCCGGTGCAGAATGCGCCATGGTTCGCGCTGCCGACCTTCTACACCCCGCGCTTTGAGTGGTATGCCATTTTCACCATTCTCCCTGCGGCGCTGGTGGTGATTGCCGAGCACGTAGGCCACCTGGTGGTGACCGCGAACATCGTCAAAAAAGACCTGATGAAGGATCCGGGCCTGCACCGCTCGATGTTTGCTAACGGCATCTCCACGGTATTCTCCGGCTTCTTCGGCTCAACGCCGAACACCACCTACGGTGAAAACATCGGCGTGATGGCGATTACCCGCGTCTACAGTACCTGGGTGATCGGCGGCGCGGCGATCCTGGCGATCCTGCTCTCCTGCGTCGGTAAACTGGCGGCGGCGATTCAGGCGGTGCCGGTGCCGGTGATGGGCGGCGTCTCGCTGCTGCTGTACGGGGTGATTGGGGCTTCCGGCATCCGCGTGCTGATTGAATCAAAAGTGGATTACAACAAAGCGCAGAACCTGATCCTGACCTCGGTGATCCTGATTATCGGCGTCAGCGGTGCCAAGGTACATATCGGCGCGGCCGAACTGAAAGGGATGGCGCTGGCCACCATCGTTGGCGTGGGGCTGAGCCTGACCTTCAAAGTCATCAGCCTGTTCAGAAAAGAAGAAGAGGTGATCGACGTGGCGGACGAGCGCGGCGACGCGAAGTAACGTAGAACGGCGTATTATCCTCCGGAAAATCATGACCCAGGCTGTTAATAAACCTGGGTTTTTTATCAGGTTGCCATTACTCTATTATTATCACTTTCCCTCACCTGAATTGTATGGCATTGTGAAAACATGAATATTGAAATTTTAATGTTCAGGTTGGAAACGTTTTCAGTGCAGTAACCTATGATAAGTTGATTTTTTTACAATTAATGGCTGGTGGTTTTTACAGGAGGTTTTATGAATGCGAGAAAAAGGGATGGCCATGACGGTTATAGAATAAGTAACTTATTTTATTTAAATGTGTTTTTTTCAGTGTTTTCCTCGGTTTGTGTTTTTTCTTTTTATGTCATCTACCCCGAGTCAGACTTTGTGCGATGGGTGATTCGATACGTGAGTGACTGGCCGGCAATAATATCATATCATCATTATGCACTAAGCGTTTTTTTGAGTGCTTATGTAAAGACGGCACCTTTTTTTGGATTTTTATGGTTCATTTTTTCGATTGGGAAAGTAGTAATGAAAGGGAAAGGTGATTTTAAAAAGCTGCTGCATTCCTGTCTGCTTTTTCCTTTTTTTTATGTTGCAGTGTTTTTATTTATGATGTTTTGCAATCATGATATTACGGAGTCTGGCAGGTTTGTAAAATACATATCGAGAAATGAGTATTTTCTGTTGATTTATTTTGCATGTATACATTTTTCTGTGTCAATGTTGACCTATTTTCTTTTTTTATTTCCTTATGTGACATGTTTGTTTTATAAGGATAAAAAAAGGGGGCACTCTTCCCCCTGATATCAGCCTGTCAATGCGCAGGCTTGATTAGCTCATTGTTAATACGATCTACAAGCTTATCATCTATGAAAGAGGCTAATATTCCAATGATAATAACCCCGGCAATTGTCACCGCAGTGAGAGGCATTCCAAAAAGGAGGGCAAGGTAAGGTGCAACAAAGTTTGAGAGTATAGCCAAAGCGCCACCCGCGACAAGGCCACCGACAACCCATGATTCCACTTCAAGCATCAGGGGGCCCCAGTCACCGGTTTCAAAACCGATGATAGTTTTCTGGCGAACGTTTTCTATCTTAACGGCCAGGTTTGCATATGCAAACGACTTACTTATCCGCTTAATATTTTTTGCTATGTCATCAGCTTCCAGTGACTTAATTGCGTTGGTGATGGCGACCTTGTCGGCATCATTTATAGCCATTGCAGGGTTTTTAGTTATTTTATTGATTGATTTCAGAGCATCATCATAACTTCTTATTTTCTTGCCCTGGAAATTTTTGATGTCTTCTGCAATTTCATTTGCGATAGTGCTGTATTTATCACCAAGCAACTTACTGAGTTCATTACCTGTTCCGGATAAGTTATAACTTGATTTTAACAGAAAATCCACCTCGTCATTTTTATTTTTATCGCGAATGTCATTGATCAGACTTATTTCAGCCATGGCCTGGCTGGTTGCTTTTTTTGCGTTTCTAACGCGCTGCCCTGCCTGTCCACTTTCAGCATCAAGTTTATTAACAGCAATGGTATTGTTAAGTGTTTTTAATCTGGCGTCTGAGATATCACCCTTAAAATTAATTCTGGGAGATGTCAGCATAAATTTGATATTATCATTAATTACAGGTTTAGGTGTAGCCCCCGGGTTACCTGTTCCATTAATTATCCCTGAAGGAGGAGGGCCAAGTCGTACACCGTATGTACCAATTACAGTGGCACCTGCAGGGACCGTAGGGGAGCCATCGACAAATCTCACCCCTATAACGTCTCCCTCGTCACCAATAAAATAATTTTTAAAAATAGAGGGATCCAGTCCTGCCCCTCTGGCTAGTTGATCGCCAACAGATTTAGCTACCATGCTGCCAGTTTTATTGTTGCCAGCATTACCGTCTCCTTTGTTGCCGCTATGGCCGCCATTGTTACCGTTGCCACCCGGTGGCCTGCCTGGGCCGACATTTCCGGTCACCGTCATAGAACCTCTATCATTACTCATACATGGCTCCTTGTAGAAGAATGTAGTGGTTTAACTTCTGGTACAAATAAACGCTACAGTTGTAAATTTTCACTGTCATTGTGTGCCTTAACGCTATTCATGCCGGCACCTATTGCAGTTCACTCTGCTGCACTATCACCCAGTTTTGCTCCCCGTCCGGCGTGGCGCCCGCTGCCTTCTGCCGGGAAACCACCTTCCTTAAAAACAGCTTCAGCCGGCTGCGTGTCTCCTCGCTGCGGTTGATCCACAGCCGCAGCCCACCCTGTGCCACGTTGGCCCCGTTCAGCAGCATAAACGTATCTGATCCAAGGGTATCGCCGCCCACCAGAATTGGCTTACGCCACTGATCGATATAGGCCAGAATGGTGCCCGCTTTGCCTTCGTACCAGGTCATCGGACCGATCAGATAAGGGGTCAGTACCAGGCTGTCGTTGCCTCCGGGCGTATAAACTCCCGTACGGATCTGCTTACGCGCGGTGGTCAGTGCGCCGGTGACGGGATCGCGAAGCAGCGTGTTGATCCCCAGCACGTTTTCCGGCGGCACGTTATAACCGTACTGGGGATCGCTGGCGATGATCCTCGCCAGCTCTTCATGCGCGGCGCTGATGATATAGACGCGAATGCCACTCTCACGCAGCTTACTGAACAGCTCCTGCATACCCGGCAGCGGCTTTGGCGGCCAGACCAGGCCGGGATGTGGCTGGCCATTATGCATTTTCACTACCGCGATCGCTTTTTGCTCTTTCATCATTGCCGTGACAAATTCTTTCAGCTCGGCGATGGAAAAACCGGCAAAAATCTGTGCAGCCCACGGATAGCAGATCATTTCATCCTGTTGACACAGGCGGTGGTAGTAACTAAAAAGACTCTCCGGCGCACCGGGACGATCGTCGAACGGCATCAACTGCAGTGAAACCGGCATGGTTTTGCGCGTCAGCAGCTGTCGCTGCTCCAGCCAGGGGATCAGTGCTTCCTCAATATCATTCTGATCGATGGTATTATCGAGATCGAATACCGCAAATTCACCCTGGTTCGCGTGCTGTTTAATCAGAGCACTCAGCTGTGCTGCCTGTTTTACCGGCCAGTGCTGCAGTTCAGTTGCATGGCTGCTGAGAGCGGCGAGCAGGATGAAAATCAGCAGCCCGCTGCGCAGCGAGGATAAATAAGACATAAACGCTCCCTGTTAACGCGTGGAGATAGTGACTAAACGAAATCATTGTCACTCTAAGGATTACAGACGCCATCGGCAATTGCCGATCGAGCCATAAACCCGGAGATCGCATTTCGGGTTAAGGTTTCATGATCGCAGGGGAGTTGTGGTAAACTTTTGCCGTTTTCTGCAAGCGTAAACCCTGAGGTGATTCTGAACACGCCGGCACAGCTTTCACTGCCACTTTATCTGCCCGACGACGAAACCTTTGCCAGCTTCTGGCCGGGGGAGAACCCTTCGCTGTTAGCGGCGCTCCAGGGCGCTTTACACCAGGAACACGGCAGCTATCTGTACTTCTGGTCGCGTCAGGGCGGGGGACGCAGCCATCTGCTGCACGCCGCCTGCGCCGAGCTGTCGGCTAAGGGCGAGGCGGTTGGCTATGTACCGCTGGATAAACGTACCTGGTTTGTGCCGGAAGTGCTGGACGGTATGGAGCAGCTGGCGCTGGTCTGTATTGACAATATTGAGTGCATCGCCGGGGATCAGCCGTGGGAAATGGCGATCTTCGATCTCTACAACCGCATTCTGGAAACCGGTAAAACCCGCCTGCTGATCACCGGCGATCGCCCACCGCGGCAGCTGAATCTGCAGCTGCCGGATCTGGCCTCTCGCCTCGACTGGGGGCAAATCTATAAACTACAGCCACTCTCGGATGACGATAAGCTGCAGGCTCTGCAGCTGCGGGCACGACTGCGCGGGTTTGAGCTGCCTGAAGACGTCGGTCGTTTCCTGCTTAAACGGCTGGATCGCGAAATGCGCACGCTGTTTGTCACCCTCGATCAGCTGGACCGTGCCTCGATCAGCGCCCAGCGCAAACTGACCATTCCGTTTGTTAAGGAAGCGCTGGCGCTGTAACGGGTTGGTTTATTAACAACCCGCACTCACCGTAAACCGCCTCGCCCTTCTTTTACAGTATTTCCAGCACCTGTTCCGGCGGCCTGCCCAGCCGTGCTTTACCGTTGGCCACCACAATCGGACGCTCAATAAGCTGCGGGTGCGCGATTAACTCCTGCAACAACCGCGCTTCGCTCAGCGTTTCATCATGCAATCCCAGCTCTTTGCAGAGCGGTTCTTTACCGCGCAGCAGCTGACGCACGCTGCTGAATCCAAGCTGTTTCAAAAGGATTTTCAGCGTCTCTGCATCCGGCGGATTTTGCAGATAGAGCACGATGTCCGGCTCAACGCCACGTTCATTCAGCAGCGCCAGCGTCTCACGGCTCTTTGAGCAGCGTGGATTATGATAAATCTGAACCTGTGACATGGTTCCCTTCCTCCTTAAATACAAACTACGATTTCTGATACTGGCGGAAGCGCTGTTGCAGCTGCCGCAGCTGATCTATACGCGCGTCGTAGCGCGCCTGTTTCAGGCTGCCGAGCGGAGACTGCGCGCTGGCGCTGCTCAGACTGCGGATCGCCTGATCCAGCTGGCCGTCCAGCGCCAGCCCTTCCGCACGCGCCGCCTGCTCTTCGTCCGACAGCCCCTGATCGGCGCTGGCCTTCGCCAGCAGATCCCAGCCGTTGGGATCATCCTTATTGGTGAACGTATAGCGATACAGCACCTTACTGGCGTTAGCCGGCTGTTTCGCTTCAACATAGGCATTCGCCAGGTTCAGCATCAGTACCGGATTGCTGTTAATGCCCTTAGCAGCCAACAGTCGGTTAATGGCCTGCTGTGGCTGATGCAGGCCAATATCAATATCGGTCATGATATCCAGATACCACGGGTTGCCGGGCTGGCTGGCCAGCAGCGGGGCGATCTGTTTGCCGGCCTCAGCGAATTTGCTTTCGCCCAGCAGCAGTACCGCTTTACCATAGCGCGCCGCTGCCTGCTCGCGGGTATTGCCCTTCGCCAGGGTGGCAAGCAGGTCTTCGCCCAGCTGATTTTTGCCGGTGGCGAACATCCCCAGCGCGCGGACTTTGGCCATGTAGTAATCCTGTGACGACTGCACCACTACCGGCTTCATCTGGTTGGCGCGGTTACGCGCATCGGCCAGGCGGCTGTCCGGCAGCGGGTGGGTCAGCAGAATTTCCGGCGGTTTAGACGTAAACCGCGAGGCATCGGCCAGCTTCTGCAGGAAGGCCGGCATCGCTTCCGGGTCAAACCCCGCCCGCTGCAGCACCTGAATGCCAATGCGGTCAGCCTCCTGTTCGTTCTGCTGGGTAAAGCTGATTACCCCCTGCTGGGTGCCGGCCAGGGTGCCAGCCAGCCCCGCCATACCCGCCTGCGGGCTGGCCATCGCCAGCAGAATCGACCCCAGCGCGCCGACCCAGGTCAGCGGAGCGCTGCGCTGCTGATCTTCCATTGCGCGCGCCAGGTGGCGCTGGGTGACGTGCGAGATCTCATGCGCCATCACCGAGGCCAGCTGGCTTTCATTATCGCTGTAGCGGAACAGGGCAGAGTGCAGCACCACGTTGCCGCCGAAGAAGGCAAAGGCGTTAATTTCATCGTTGCGGATCAGATAAAAGTGGAACGGTGTCTTCACCGACCAGGCGTGGGAAACCAGCCGTTGCCCCAGCTGGTTGATGTACTGGCTAAGCAGCGGGTCATTAATGATCGGCGCGCTGCCGCGCAGCTGGCGCACGTAAAAGTCGCCCATCTGCAGTTCCTGGCCGATCGACAGCGTGGCGCCCGCGGTGGTGCCAATATCCGGCAGATTGTCGCTAATATCAGCGGCCACCGGCAGCGCGGGCAGGGCCGTGGCGGTCAGGATTGTTGCGGCCAGCAGGCTTTTTTTCAATCGCATAAGCATAGGTAAACCCTAATAAGGACATCCAGATTTGAACGGCAAAACGCCGAAATGTTCTTTCCCGTGCCGCAACGCAGAGCACGTATTCCTGCCATCTTAACCATCAGGCGAGGTGATGGAAATGGCTAATGACCCGTTGCGATGCCCCCTCGACGGGAGTACCGAAAAACGCGTCCATTCTGTTACCGCGCTCACGTAAATTGTTTTCAAACCCGTACAGCCGTGTACAATTGACGGGCAATTCACCAGGGCATTACACACACGCTTATTACAACGCGCATAAAAAAATATTAAGGCGCTACCATGACATTTATCACAACGGTGAGCCGGTGATGAGGATTCTGCGCCTCAAAACCGACTTGCGCACCCTGATCACGCTGCTGGCGGTCGCCAGCATTGTGATTACGCTCGCCAATTCCCTGTACGCCAGCTGGCGGGTACAGCGCGACGTGCTGATCGGTAATACGCTGGAAGCAAACCGCGTTTACGCCACCAAGCTGGCCTCCACCACTGAACTGTTCTTCCAGCTGGCCCAGTCACAGCTGGCCTACAGTGCCAGAACGCTGAGTGAGGGCATCGACAACGATGCGACACTGCAGGCGGAAGTAGACCGGCTGCGTGAGCAAACCAACAGCTTTAACTCGGTGGTGATCGTTGACGCTAACGGCTGGGTCAAAGCGATCTCCCCTGAGTCGCTGATGCTGAAAGGCATGCACCTGAATTCGGGGGCCGCGCGCCAGGCGTTGTCACAGCGTAAGCCGTTGATCAGCGAGCCGACCATCTCTGCCGCCAGTAACCTGATGGTGTTTGTTTCCTGGCCCATCTGGTCGAAAACCGGCAGCTACCTGGGGTATGTTGGCGGCTCCATCTACCTGAAAAAGAAAAGTATTCTTAACGAACTGTTGGGCGAACAGTTTTATCGTGACGGCTCGTCGCTGTTTGTGATTGATGCCGGCAATCGGGTGCTGTATCACCAGGACCCGCAGATGATCGGGCAAAAAATGCTGCCACCGGTCAGCGATGAACAACGTGCCCGCGAGGTCAACGGTTATCAGCGGGTAGCAGGCAGTAACGGCGAGCCGATGCTGGCCGGCTATGCCAGCGTGCCGGCCGCCGGCTGGACGATTGTGGCGTTGAAACCGGTCGCCGCCACCCTCACGCCCCTGAACAGCCTGCTGTTACAGGTGCTGAAACACTCGGTGCCGTTTGCGCTGCTGACGCTGATCATCGCCCTGCTGCTGGCGCGGCTGATTGCCATGCCGCTGTGGCAGCTGGCGCGTAAGGCCAGCAAAATGGATACCTCGGGCGTTTCGGGCGAGATCAACAGCATCCGCTCCTGGTACTATGAGGCCTCGCAAATCAAACGGGCAATGCTGGCCGGAATCAGCGTGATGCAGGATAAAATTGGCCGGCTGAAAAGTGAGGTGCAAACCGATCCGATGACCGGGCTGCTCAACCGCCGCGGTCTGAATGCGGTACTGGATTACTTCCTCGCTACCGCGCAGCCGTTTGCCGTACTGGCGCTGGATATTGATTTCTTCAAACGGGTAAATGATACCTGGGGCCACGACGTCGGTGATGAGGTGATCAAAGCGATTGCGGCTCAGCTGCAGCAGGGGGCGCGGCAGAGTGATGTAGTATGCCGTAACGGCGGTGAGGAGTTCCTGATGATCCTGCCTGCGGCCGATCGCGCGACGTCGCTGGCAATTGCGGAGCGGGTACGGATGCGGATTAGTGAGCGCTCACTGGAGCCGGTCGGCCACGTTACTATTTCGATTGGTGTGGCGTCGTGGTCTGCCGGCGGCGGCACCATGGAGCAGGCGTTTAAGCAGGCAGATGACGCGCTCTATCAGGCGAAAAATGCCGGGCGCAACCGAGTGACGCTGGCGGGCGGTTGCTCTGAACTACCTGCTGATAGCCACTCTCTGACCCACTGAGGCCTGAAGCGGGCCGCAGGCGACCTGCGGCCCGCTTACCGTCATGCGCTTCTCAGGTAATCCATCACAATATCGTGGTGGTTACTGGTTTTGAAATCATCAAAGACTTTCTCAACCTTACCGTCAGTGCCCACGAGGAAGCTGATGCGGTGGATCCCGTCATAGGTTTTCCCCATGAAGGTCTTCTCGCCCCAGATACCAAACTGTTCACAAACCTGGTGATCTTCATCGGACAGCAGGGTGAAATTCAGCAGTTCTTTCTCAACAAAACGCGACAGTTTTTCCGGTTTATCGGTGCTGATCCCCAGCACATCAACGCCTGCTTGTTTCAGCTCATCCATGCTGTCGCGCAGACCACACGCCTGTACGGTGCAGCCCGGCGTCATCGCCTTCGGGTAGAAATAGACCAGAACGCGCTGTCCCTGGAAGTCGGCTAAATTAACTTGTTCGCCATCCTGATCGGGCAAACTAAATTTCGGTGCAACATCACCGGCTTTCAGTGGATTCATTACTACTCTCCGTATTTATTCGTCATGCTGTGGGTAAGGTCTGAACGGTTTCTCATCAGGATGGCAGCCGATCAGGCACCATGATGAGAGACGGTCCTAATAGTGCCCTGAGCCTGGAGTTCTGTACATAGGTGGTTGAACGCTTGCTCGATAAATGAGGCATCCGGGCTGGCGGGGCTGTGTGCCGTGATCTGAATATAGAGTAACGGGGGTTGGTTTTCATCCGCCGGCTGCGTGCGGGAAACCAGTTCTGCAATCGTCATCTGATGGCTGTCAAACAGGTCGGTAAACCGCTCGATGATGTGCGGCGAGTCGGCCACTTCAACCTGCACCCACACGGTGGCCGGCATCGGCGGACGTGGGGTAGCATGCGTCCGCTTCATCACAATCAACAGCTCCAGCTCGGCCCCTTTTAACGGCAGGGTCGACTCAATCAGGGTGATGGCGTTCCAGCTGCCGGAAAGCAGCATGATAAAGGTGAACTCATCGCCCAGCATAGCCAGCCGGCTATCCTCGATATTACATCCGCAGCTGCTGACGTGGCGGGTAATGGCATTAACGATGCCGGGGCGGTCAACCCCCAGCGCGGTGATAACCAGATGCTGTTGTGAAGAGTGTGGCAAAATCGGGCTTCCTGTCTAAAAACTAATAACCCTAAGGTAAACATAAAAAAAACTGCTGACAAGCGCCTGAGCCGCCTTGTCCCCTTGCTTTTATGACGTGCTCCCCCGTACCATGAAGCACTTGTTTGTGGAGGGAATGACCAATGTTTACGGGAAGTCTTGTAGCGATCATCACGCCAATGGATGACAAAGGCAACGTTTGCCGTGCGAGCCTGAAAAAACTGATTGATTACCATGTTGCCAGCGGAACCGCGGCAATTGTTTCTGTAGGAACCACCGGCGAATCTGCCACCCTGAGCCATGAAGAGCACGGCGACGTGGTGATGCTGACGCTGGAACTCGCTGACGGTCGCATTCCGATCATTGCCGGCACCGGGGCCAATGCCACTGCCGAGGGCGTTTCTCTCACTAAACGTTTTAATAATTCAGGGGTTATTGGCTGCCTGTCAGTGACGCCTTACTATAACCGTCCGACGCAGGAAGGGTTGTACCAGCACTTTAAAACGATTGCTGAAAGCACCGACCTGCCGCAGATGCTGTATAACGTTCCTTCCCGTACCGGCTGCGATCTGCTGCCGGAAACCGTGGGTCGCCTGGCTAAAATTAAAAATATTATCGGAATCAAAGAAGCCACCGGGAACTTATCGCGGGTTAGTCAGATCCAAGAGCTGGTTGATGAAGACTTTGTGCTGGTTAGCGGCGATGACGCAACGGCGCTGGACTTTATGCAACTGGGCGGCCACGGGGTGATTTCGGTGACGGCGAACATCGCCGCGCGTGAAATGGTTGAACTTTGCGCTCTGGCAAAAGAGGGCAGGTTTGCCGACGCGCGCCGCCTGAACCAGCGCCTGATGCACCTGCATCAGAAGCTGTTTGTTGAACCCAATCCTATTCCAGTCAAGTGGGCTGCGAAGCGTTTAGGATTAATTGCAACCGACACGCTGCGTCTGCCAATGACGCCGCTGACCGATGCCGGTGGTCCGGTTGTAGAGCAGGCGCTGATCAAAGCCGGCCTGCTGTAAATTTAGGGAGAAGTAATGGCTTACTCAGTACAAAAGTCCACGGTAGCGAAAGCGGTGGGGCTGTCGTTAGTGATGCTGCTGGCAGCATGTTCAAGCGACCAGCGTTATAAGCGTCAGGTTAGCGGTGATGAATCCTACCTGAAATCGCCGGAGCTCCGCGATCTGCACGCACCTGCGGGCATGATCCTGCCGGTGGAAAATGGCGATTATGAGATCCCATCCGCAAGCAGTCAGGGCCAGGTCGGTAAGCAACTGGATATTCGTCCGCCGTCCCAGACGCTGGCGCTGATGAACGGCACCCGCACCCAGTTTGCAGGCAACAGCGGAATTCTGCTGGTGGACAGCCGCAGCGGTTCACTGTGGCCGCAGGTGGTAAGTGCGGTGGAAGCGGCGAAGTTCCCGGTTGCCAGCCGTCAGGATGCCAGCCAGTCGCTGACCACTGACTGGGTGCAGTGGAACCGCGCCGATGAAGACCATCAGTACCGTGGCCGTTACCAGATCAGCGTGCAGCAGCAGGGTTATCAGCAGGCGCTGACCGTCAAGCTGCTGGAGCTGGAGCAGGAAGGTAAAGCCGTTAATTCGCCGGTGCAGCTGCAGCGTTACACCGCGCAGATGCTGAACGAAATCAGCACCGGCCTGGATAAAGACGAAACACGCCGTGAAGATGCCGCCGCTAATCGCAGCGTCAGCCAGATCGACGTGCAGAGTGGTGCCGATGATACCGGCCTGCCAAACCTGATTGTCCGTGCACCGTTTAACGCGGTCTGGCAGCGTCTGCCGGCCACGCTGAACCGTGTGGGCATGGAAGTGACTGACAGCAACCGTTCACAGGGCAGCCTGGAGGTTACCTACAAGGCACCGTCCGACAGCACCTGGGATACCCTGGGCGCGAAAGACCCGCAGTTGACTAACGGCAAGTATAAGCTGCAGGTCGGTGACCTCGACAACCGCAGCAGCCTGCAGTTCCTCGATCCGAAGGGGCATCCGCTCACCCAGTCGCAGAACGATGCGCTGGTGGCCGTGTTCCAGGCGGCATTCAGGTAAGCCAGAAGGCCGGGAGAAATCCCGGCCTTTTTTTATTTCTTTTCAGTTTACGTAAACGATTGCTTCGGTTTTTAAGCCGGGGCACATATAATTCCCCCGCAGAAAATTTGTAGCGGTTGGCGATGCCGACCCGACAGTATTCACTACCCGGTCGATGTTCAGGGTACTCACGTTGGAGTTAAACAAGATGCAAAAAAAAGCTGAGTTGTATCGCGGCAAAGCGAAAACCGTTTACAGCACCGAAAACCCGGATCTGTTGGTACTCGAATTCCGTAATGATACGTCAGCGCTGGACGGTGAGCGTATCGAGCAGTTTGATCGTAAGGGAATGATTAACAATAAGTTCAATCACTTCATCATGACTAAACTGCAGGAAGCCGGTATCCCAACGCAGATGGAAGCCCTGCTTTCAGATAACGAAGCGCTGGTGAAAAAGCTGGATATGGTGCCGGTAGAGTGCGTAGTACGTAACCGTGCTGCCGGCTCGCTGGTGAAGCGTCTGGGTGTGGAAGAGGGCCTAATCCTTAACCCGCCACTGTTTGACCTGTTCCTGAAAGACGATGCTAAACACGATCCGATGGTCAATGAGTCTTACTGCGAGACCTTCGGCTGGGTGAACAAAGAGAACCTGGCGCGGATGCGCGAACTGACCTATAAGGCTAACGACGTGCTGAGCAAGCTGTTCGCCGACGCAGGTCTGATCCTCGTTGACTTCAAGCTGGAATTTGGCCTGTTTAACGGTGAAGTGGTGCTCGGCGATGAGTTCTCGCCGGACGGTGCCCGCCTGTGGGACAAAGAGACCCTTGAGAAGCTGGACAAAGACCGTTACCGTCAGAGCCTCGGTGGCCTGATTGAAGCCTACGAAGAAGTGGCTAATCGTCTGGGCGTCAAGCTCGACTAACGCCGCGCCATCTTTCCTCCGGGTAAGCTGCCCTTTCCCCGCCTGACCGGCGTGGAAAGGGCGTGATGGATAGCCACCTTCTGCCACTTCGTCTTAGCTGCTTTGCTTCTGCTCCGTTTCCCGTTCTCTTGCTTTGAAAGAGTGCTGTTCTGCGTTGCCAGACAGGGCTGAACCACCGTGATCGCCTACCTCCCTCGTCACTCCTCCCAAACTCCCTGTTTACTCCCCCGGAAAGGGCGTCTGTTTTCGCTATCTGGCAGGGTTGGTCTGGTGTCTGCCCTGAACTCCTCCGATCGCTAACGCCTTTGCCGCTGGTTTTCCCCCCCAGGCACGACTAGAATTGCCCTATCAAACGCACTGAACATCAAAGAGGCCGCTATGCGCTGGCAGGGACGTCGCGAAAGCGACAATGTGGAAGACCGACGTAACCAGTCGGGTAGCGTCGGCGGTGGGCGTATGCGCATTCCGCGCGGCAAGGGCGGTATTGTTTTGCTGCTGCTGGTGATGGTGGCCGGCTACTACGGCTACGACCTCACGCCGCTGCTAACCGGCGACGGCAGCTCGCTGTCGCAGAGCGGCCAGCAACAGCAGCGCAGCACGCCGCAGGATGACGAAGCGGCGCGCTTCAGCCGTACCATCTTCGCCTTTACCGAAGATACCTGGCAGCAGCTGTTTAAGCAGATGGACAAACCCTGGCAACCGCCGGTGCTGGTGATGTACCGCAATCAGACATCAACCGCCTGCGGCACCGGCCAGTCGGCGATGGGGCCATTCTACTGCCCGGCGGACAGCAAGGTGTATATCGACCTCTCTTTTTACGACGAAATGAAAACCAAACTCGGCGCGGGCGGCGAATTTGCGCAGGCCTACGTGATTGCGCACGAGGTTGGGCACCACGTGCAGCACCTGCTGGGCATTGAGCAACGCGTGCGGCAGATGCAGCAGGGCGCCAGCCAGACGCAGATTAATCAGCTGTCGGTGAAGATGGAGCTGCAGGCGGACTGTTTTGCCGGCGTCTGGGGGCACTACATGATGAAAGAAAATATCCTGGAGGAAGGGGATCTGGCGTCAGCGCTGAATGCGGCTGAGGCGATCGGCGATGACAGACTGCAGCAGCGTGGGCAGGGGCAGGTGGTGCCGGACAGCTTCACCCACGGTACCTCACAGCAGCGCCAGACCTGGTTTAAACAGGGCTTTGACAGCGGCAACCCCGCGCAGTGCAACACCTTTAGCGGGTAAGCGGCGATGGATTTGCAGGACGCCACCGCGCAGCTGCTGCTGCAGGGCTGGCGGCGGCTGCTGGTAATCAGCGGTGACGACACCTGGGTGGCCCAGCGTGCGCAGGCGGTGATGGCGCAGCTGCCGGGCGACTGGCTTTATGTGGGGGATATGCCGCCCGGCGCTGCGCCGTCCGTTGCGGCATCATATTCCCGGCGATATGTTGTTGCCCCCGGTGCGGCCATTGCGACAGCCGCTACCCGGCGACAGGCTGACTCTGCAGATGTGGTCACCGGCGCACACATTGTGGTAGCAGGTGCCCGGCGGCTGGCCGCTGCCAGTCCGGCCACGTCAGACGATCGCTGCAGTGAGGACGTTACAGAGAGTCTTCCGCGACAACCTGCGCACTGCTTACCTTCTGCGGTACGCACCCTACTTGGCCGCGAGTTTCAGCACGCGGTGTTTGATGCCCGACGCGGATTTCACGCTGAGGCGCTGGCCGCGCTGGCCGGCACGCTGCGCGCCGGCAGCTGGCTGCTGCTGCTGGTACCGGAGTGGCACGGCTGGCCGCAGCAGGCGGATGAAGACTCGCTGCGCTGGAGTGAAGGCGCAGAGCCGCAATCCAGCCCACGCTTTGTTCGGCGGCTGCAGCGGCTGATGCTAGAGGACCCGCGCGTGGCGGTCTGGCGGCAGCATGCGCCGCTGGCGCTTTCCCTACTGCCCACCGCGCCCGCCTGGCTGCCCGACAACAGCCAGCAGCAGCAGATCCTTGCACAGCTGTTGCGTAGCCCGCCCGGCATCCAGGTGCTGACTGCCCCGCGCGGGCGTGGAAAATCGGCGCTGGCCGGCCTGCTTGCCGCCCGCTGGCCGGGGCGCTGCCTGGTCACCGCGCCGGCCAGGGTGGCTACCGACGTACTGGCGCAGTTTGCCGGCGAGGCGTTTCACTTTATCGCGCCGGATCGGCTCTTAGCTGAGATGAACAGCGCTGCTGATTCAGCGGCTGCAACGGGGCCGAATGCGCTTCAGCCCATGCCATTACCCTCTGATGGCTGCCCGCCGATGAAAAAGGGCGTTATGACCGGGCCAGCCCCGCAGCCACCCGCTGCAACCCGGTTCTCTCATTTTTCTGCCGACTGGCTGCTGATTGATGAGGCGGCGGCGATCCCCGCTCCGATTCTACAGCAGCTGGTCACCCGCTTCACGCGCGTGCTGCTGACCACTACCGTGCAGGGCTATGAGGGCACCGGGCGCGGCTTCCTGCTGAAGTTCTGCGCGGCGCTGCCGGAATGCCACTACTTGCGGCTGGATCCTGCGCTGCGCTGGGCGGCCGACGACCCGCTGGAAGCGTTTATCTCTAAGGCGCTGCTGCTGGACGATCGGGTGGCGGATGCCCCGGCGTGCGCCACGCGCTATCTGCCGCTTGAACAAGCGGACTGGGCGCGGCAGCCGCAACTTATGGCCGCAGTCTATCAACTGCTGACCAGCGCCCATTACCGTACCTCGCCGCTCGATTTACGGCGGATGATGGATGCGCCGGGGCAGCACTTTATCGCCGCGCAGCGTGAACAGACGGTGCAGGGGGCGTTATGGCTGGTGGAGGAGGGCGGGCTGCCTGCAGCGCTGGCCGACGCGGTGTGGGCCGGGCTGCGCCGCCCGCGCGGCAACCTGCTGGCGCAGTCGCTGGCGGCGCACGCGGGCTTCAGCGTTGCGGCTCAGCTGCGCTCGCGGCGCATCAGCCGTATCGCCGTGGCCGCGCCGCTGCGCGGTCAGGGGATCGGCCAGCAGCTGGTGGCGCACGCGCTGCAGGCGGCTGCGCGGCTGGACTACCTTTCGGTCAGCTTCGGCTTTACCGCCGGGCTGTGGCAGTTCTGGCAGCGCTGCGGCTTCCTGCTGGTGCGCATCGGCAGCCAGCGCGAGGCCAGCAGCGGCTGCTACACCGCAATGGCGATCCTGCCCCTGAGCGAAGCGGGCCACCAGCTGGCGCAGCTGGCGCAACGGCGGCTGCAGCGCCAAGGCTACTGGCTGCGCCAGTGGCTGGACGATCCGGCACTGCCGCTGGCGGCTGGCGGCGATAATCAGCTGGAAGAAGACGACTGGCGTGAACTGGCCGGCTTCGCCTGGGCGCACCGGCCGTGGGAGGCCAGCCTTGCGGCGCTGGGGCGGCTGGTCAGCCAGCCTGATAGCGGGTTACCGCTGCTGCGGGCGCTGATTCTGGAAAAGCGCAGCCCGGCGCAGATCTGCCAGCAATATGGCCTGAGCGGCCGTAAGGCGCTGCTGGCCGCCTGGCGTCAGGAGGCGCAGCAGGGGCTGCAGACGCAGGACCCGCAGCGGGCAGCCGCCTGGTGTGAGTGGGTGGGTTCGTTGCAATAAATTCACTAACCCGGTCAAAAATCCCCGGTTTTCTTTGTCCGTAGCGGGCGTATGATCCTGCCAGCACTTAAGGAGAACACCATGAACGATAACCACGAACGCCACCACGTGGTGGTGCAACAGCCGTCGCTGCCGGCCACGCAGCTGTTTCTGCTCTACCATGCGGCGGGGGATAACCCGGTGGCGATGGGCCAGATCGGCCGCTGGTTTGCCGGCGCCTTCCCGCGTGCGCTGGTGGTCAGCCTTGGCGGGCCGCAGCAGGCGCCCGACGGCGGCTATCAGTGGTTCACACCGCTCAGCGCTGAGGATAACGACCCTCAGCCGCGGGTGGATGCGGTGATGTCGACCTTTATCGCCGGCGTCCGCCACTGGCAGCAGCTGAGTGGCTTACGGGCTGACGCCACCGCGCTGGTCGGTTTCGCCCAGGGGGCCACGATGGTACTGGAAGCGGTTAAAGCGCAGCCAGAGCTGGCCGGGCGGGTGGTGGCCTTTAGCGGCGGCTACGCCACGCTGCCGCTGCGCGCGGATAACCGTACCACCATCCATCTGATCCACGGTGATGATGACCGGGTGATGCCGCTGACTCACGCGGTTGAAGCGGATGAGCGTTTAACCGCGCTGGGCGGCGACGTCACCCTGGATATCGTCGACGATCTGCCGCACGCCATCGACGACCGTGCGATGCAGTTTGCCCTCCACCGCCTGCAGACCACCGTGCCGCGCCGCTACTTCGACGAAGCGCTCGGCGGCGGTAAGCCGGGCGAAGATGATGTGATTACGCTGATGTAATACGCAAAGGGCCAGCGACGCTGGCCCTTCTGAGAGGATTACTTCTTCTTCGGCCAGTCGTCTTCGTCATCCCACTTGTGGTTGAAATCACGATGTGGCGGCAGCTCGGGACGGTTATCCATATACTTTTTATGATCGATGCGCTTCAGATCTTTATAGACGTTCATCAGAATGCCGACCATCAGCAGGATCACCAGGATCCACCAGTACTCTTTTAAAAATTCCATCGTTTCACCTTTATGCGATCAACTGCTCCATAATGCGCTGATACATGCGGCTCAGCAGCTGCAGATCGGCGGCCTTCACGCACTCATTGATCTTATGAATGGTGGCATTTACCGGACCCAGCTCCACCACCTGCGCACCCATACGGGCAATAAAGCGCCCGTCGGAGGTGCCGCCGGTGGTCTGCAACTGGGGCTTGATCTCATTATAGTGCTCAACGGCGTTAACCACCGCATCCACCAGCTTGCCGCGTGACGTCAGGAACGGCTGGCCGGAGACATTCCACTCAATGCTGTAGCGCAACTGGTGACGATCCAGCAGTTCCTGCACACGCTGTTTGATCAGCGCGTCGGTCAGCTGGGTGCTGAAGCGGAAATTAAACTGCACAAAGAAGTCACCGGGGATTACATTGTTGCTGCCGGTACCGGCCTGCACGTTAGCAATCTGCATGCTGGTCGGTGGGAAGAACTCGTTACCCTGGTCCCACACGGTAGCCACCAGCTCATTCAGTGCCGGCATCGCCCGGTGGACCGGATTATCGGCCAGGTGTGGGTAGGCAACATGCCCCTGCACGCCATGGATCGTCAGGCTGGCGGTCATCGAGCCACGACGGCCGTTTTTCACCACGTCGCCGACCACCTCGGTGCTGGATGGCTCAGCAACCAGGCAGTAGTCCAGGCGCTCGTTACGCGCCATCAGCGCTTCCACCACCTTAACCGTGCCGTTAACCGCGCTGGCCTCTTCATCAGAGGTGATTAGAAACGCCAGACGGCCTTTATGCTGTGGGTTTGATGCCACAAAACGTTCGGCTGCCACTACCATCGCCGCCAGCGAGCCTTTCATATCGGCGGCACCGCGGCCAAACAGCATGCCGTCGCGGATGGTCGGTTCAAACGGCGGGTTGATCCAGCGGCTGGCGTCACCGGTGGGTACCACGTCGGTATGGCCGGCAAAGGCGAGGGTTTCCCCCTGGCCGCGCCACGCCCAGAAGTTCAGCGTGTCGCCAAAGGTCATCGGTTCAATGGTGAAGCCCAGCGCCTGCAGGCGTGCAATCAGAATGGCCTGACAACCGGCATCATCGGGGCTGAGGGAAGGGCGACGAATAAGCTGCTGCGTCAGCTCAATGACCGGACAGTACATAATTAGGGCTTCTCCTGGATAAACGACGAGTAAGTGGCTTCACTAAAGCCCAGCAGCATAGAGCCCTGTGCGTTGCAGAGCAACGGGCGTTTGATGATTGACGGCTGCGCCAGCATCACTTCCTGCGCGGCTGCTGCATTATTCACCGCATTACGCGTCGCCTCATCCAGTTTACGCCAGGTGGTACCGCGGGTATTAAGCAGCGCCTCCCAGCCAAGCACCTCAACGAAGCGGGCTAACAGCGCCGCATCCAGCCCGTCGGCGCGGTAATCGTGGAAGCGATAGTCCACGCCCTGGCTCTCCAGGTACTTGCGCGCTTTTTTGATGGTGTCGCAGTTTTTGATGCCGTACATGGTCAGCACGTTGTTTTCATTATTGTTGTTCATTGAGTCCCCTGTCGAATGATGGCGCAACAGCTACGGTCTTAGCGCGCTGGGCAGAAAGTCGTAACATGCTGCGGGATGAGGAAGATCATGCACCATGCGCAGGGATTGATCCATCATCGCAGTATGGCTGCCCTGACTTTGATTCAAAAGCATATCCATCTGCGCGATCTCGCTGAGCTGCCTGACCGATTGGCTACGATCCTGATCGCGGGTTATCCTACGGGATAACAACTGGTCACGTTGATAAACTATATTACCCAGACAGGTGAGGAAAAAGACGCCGAAGCCTTCTTACGCGGACTGGCGCAGAAAGTGCCACAGCATGAGGAAGAACTGATGACTATTGCACAACAGCTTGAACAAAAAGGTCTGGAGAAAGGGATCCTGCCTGGCGAGCAGAAAGGGCGCCTGGAAAGCAAACTCGAAATTGCTGGCAGGTTGCTTCTGTCAGGGATGCCCCGGGTTTCTGTTAAGGAGCTTACGGGCCTTTCCGAGGATGAACTTGCGCGCATTTAGTACCGGCCTGTCGGGCAGGCATTGACCTGTGTTTAAAGCCCCCTGGCGCTGATATGCAGCACCAGGGGGCTTAAGCCATTCACCTGATTTAATTTCCGTAGGATACTTTCCCCTGGCACTGCATCTCACAGGCTACTGACAACTGTGTCTTTATGGTTGATACGTTGAATTTTTTGTGATGTTGATATTTACATTCTTCAATCATCACATGAACAGGCTGCGGACAGGAAAAATCATGCCCGAAACGGAGGGAGAGCCAGTAAAGATTAACAATCTGAGGGCTTTTCCCACCTTTCTCTTATGTAGTTCACGACACTTTTAGTCTGTTTTTCTTTAAGAAAACCACTACGGAACAGCATACATCCACTGACTTCATCCAGACAGTCGTTGAGATCAAGCTGGCGGGTTATTTCTGGAACACCGCCATTAACAGCCCAATCGGGTTCGGTTTTTGAAGGTATACCGACTTTATACAGTGCCATGCCTATAAATAAAGCTGTTCCCGTATTTCTGACGGTGTCAGCCCACCACCGGGTAATAATTTCATATTGAGCAACTTTAAGAGCAAACGTCCAGTAAATCTGAGGGGCGATATAATCGATAAGGCCATCAGTAACCCATTTCCGGGTGTCGGCATAGGCAGAATCGTAGTTGGTCAGCCCCGCACGGGTTTCTGAACCACGCGGATCGTCCGACTTGTTACGCCATACGCCGGCAGGGCTGATGCCAAATTGAATATCAGGTTTGGAATTCTTTATTACCTTCTGGCATGCCTTGACCAGTGCATAGGTATTATTCCTCCGCCAGTCGCCTTTTGTGGCAAATCCGTTGTTATATTTCAGCCAGGTGCTGTCGTCATTAAGTGCGGATGTTTTGGATTCATAGTAGAAATAGTCATCGAACTGTATGCCGTCTACGCAGTAATTATTCGCAATTTCTTCAACGATACTGACTACCCATGCCTGAACGTCCGGGATACCCGGGTTGAGCACAAAACGGGCATTCGCCACCCCTGTCCATTCTGGATGTGTTTTGAACACGGAAGACGGTGAATCTGTTGACGCATTATCGAGTTCTTCTCGGGTCGCATCGCTGTCATTCATGGCGATACGGTAAGGATTAACCCACGCGTGTAGCTCGATGTTTCTCATATGTGCTTGCTCAACAGCGAAAGCTAAGGGGTCGTAGCCAGGGTTTTTACCCAGCGTACCCGTCAGGTATTTAGACCAGGGTAGCCGTTCAGAGCGATAGAGGGCATCGGAACAGGGCACAACCTGGAGGATAACAGCATTCATATTCAGAGAAACAACATCATCCAAAATGCTTATCAGCTCCTGTTGCTGTTTTTTAATACGTTCCTCAGTATTACTGATTTTTAGTGATGCAGAAGATGGCCAGTCAAGGTTTAACACACTGGAGATCCATGTGGCTTTAATTTCTTTCTTTTTCATTTTAATTCTCCTGATGGCTGGATGATTGATCTGTTTCTAAAAAAACTCGTCAACGAGAGATGGTTAATTTAAGGCTTTCTGCTATGGATAATCAATCAAGATGTGAGGTCCTGTCAAATGGCGTTTATAGGGTTTGGCTTTTTTCGTAATTCATAGTAGTTGTATGTGTCAGGATGTGAAAGAAGTACCGTTTATGAGGGGTGGGTATGTAATATTTGTTGGGTTTTTTCTTTTGAAACGAACGCCTTCAGCATTTTTCAAATCTGATTAAAGCGTCAATAAATATTTTTGTTGTAACGATTTAATATGATGTGTTGTATTTAGGATGTTTTTAATTAACCTTTTTAATTTTCGGCTTTTTCCATTGAATAACTCTGATGGCACAACAACTTGAAGAGAAAGGTGTGAAAAGGGTTTGGAAAAAGTCATTCAGCCAGATGAACAGATAGGCCGGTTTGCTGGAAAAATAGACGTTGCCCGTAGGTTACGGATATCAGGTGGTTAAGGAGAGTACGTACCGTCTGACGACGAACCTGCGTGCATTTAACAGCGGTGAACGGTGTCTTTGAATGCTACTCATCCCATTCTCAGACTTTCGTACCCTTCTGTTTTTTGTGGGATTCATCTATATTCGGATCTGGCTCAATGCATGACCACAAAAACGAGCGCAACATCCACAGGGCAGAGAACCCGTATCAGGAGGAAGGGAGCGATGAACTATCTGAAAGAGTCAGCCGCGCATACGGTTGAAGAGACGCAGTCCAGCATTGTGATTACCCGTAAGAAACTGTCGCGTTGCGATGAGTTCGCACTGATTGTCGATGCGGTGATCAAGGATCATCCGGATGCTAAAACCCACATCGACAGCGACAGCGGCGGCTACGATAAAGTGATCATCCTGAAGTAATGCCTTAACGGCCCCCATAGCGGGGTCGGTAAACTCTTCCATGTAATCCTCAACGCGGCAGCTGAACGCCACCAGATATCCTACAGTCCGGCTGGTAAACGTCGCCAGATATCCCCTCAACGAAGCCAATCCACCGCCCGTCGCGTTTGGCATCCTTCGGCTGCTCGCTGAACAGGTGCAGACAATGGCCCATTGCATCCGCTCCAGCCATTGACAGCAAGCTGATTAGATATTACCCGGATAATCCCCTGCGAAATCATCAGCAACGGAATGTGCGCCACCCCACAAATCGTTCAATAAACCGGCATAAATGGTTTCAGCGATAGCAGCAAATGAAATTTTCGTATTTTCTTTGAACAAAAAAGCAACTATCATGGCCCCACAATAAAAGTGAGGACGTTATGATTGATTTAGAACTAGGGAACTGGAAAGACTTTATTGAAGCGATGTTACGCAAGTAATTGGCTTCAGCTAAGAAAAGCGCGGCGACGTTATTCACCTGCTTTATCTTCAGTGACCCGTACAACGAAAGGCAGCCCCCAACGGGCTGCCTTTTTCATTTCCGGTCAGGCTGGTGTGTTTGTACCAGGTTTCGTCTTCAGCGGGAAGCGCCTGCGTACCAGCACAAAGAACAGCGGTACAAAGAAAATCGCCAGCACGGTGGCGGAGATCATCCCGCCCATCACCCCGGTGCCCACCGCGTGCTGGCTGGCCGAACCCGCACCGCTGCTGGTGGCCATCGGCAGCACGCCGAAGATAAACGCCAGCGAGGTCATCAGAATCGGCCGCAGGCGCTGGCGTGAGGCCGCAAGCGTCGACTCCACCAGGTCGTTACCACGGGTGTTCAGCTCGTTGGCAAATTCGACGATCAGAATGGCATTCTTGGCCGACAGGCCGATTACCGTCAGCAGCCCCACCTGGAAGTAGACGTCGTTCTCCAGCCCGCGCAGCCAGGTGGCGACCAGCGCGCCGATCACCCCCAGCGGCACCACCAGCATCACTGAGAACGGAATAGACCAGCTCTCATAAAGCGCCGCCAGGCACAGGAATACCACCAGCAGCGACAGCGCGTAAAGGGCAGGGGCCTGTGCGCCGGTCATCCGTTCCTGCAGCGAGGCGCCTGTCCACTGCAGGCCGATGCCGGTGGGCAGCTTGCTGACCAGCCCCTCCATAACGTCCATCGCCGCGCCGTTGCTGACCCCCGCCGCCGATTCGCCGACGATCTCAAGCGATGAGTAGCCGTTGTAACGCTCCAGCCGCGGCGAGCCGGTCTCCCAGCCCGAGCTGGCAAAGGCGCTGAACGGCACCATCTCGCCGCTGCCGTTACGCACGTACCAGCGGTTAATGTCGTCCGGCAGCATGCGGTACTTCGCCGCGGCCTGCACATAGACCTTCTTCACCCGGCCGCGATCGAGGAAGTCGTTCACATAGGTCGAGCCCCAGCCGGTTTGCAGCGTGTCGTTGATGTCGTCCAGCGACACGCCCAGCGCCTGCGCCTTGCGCTGGTCGATATGGATGCGCAACTGCGGGCTGTCGTCGAGTCCGTTGTGGCGCACGCGGGTCAGCGAGGGATTGTTCTGCGCCATTTCAAGCAGCGTGTCACGCGCGCTCATCAGCGCGTCGTGGCCCAGCCCGCCGTGATCCTGCAGCTCCATATCAAACCCGGCCGAGTTGCCCAGTCCGGTAATCGCCGAAGGGCTGCTGGCGATCACCCGCGCTTCTTTAATCTTTTTAAAGGCGGTGGTGGCGCGTTCGATAATGGCGAACGAAGAGTCGTGCTCGCTGCTGCGCGCTTTCCAGTCGGTCAGGCGCACGAACAGCCGCGCCACGTTCTGGCCGTTGCCGCCGGGGCCGGAGCCGACGGTGGCGAACACCGACACCACGTTGTTTTTCTCTTCGGTCAGGTAGTAATGCTCCACGTCCTGCACCACCTTCAGCGTCTGCTGCATCGTGGAACCCGGGGGCAGCTGTACCTGAGTGGTAAAAATACCGCGATCTTCCAGCGGCAGGAACGATGTCGGCAGGCGCAGGAACAGGAAGGCCATCACGCCGATCAGCGCCAGATAAAGCAGCAGCCAGCGGCCACCTCTGGCGATGATACGGCCAATGCCGCGCTCGTAGCGTTCTGCGTTGCGGTTAAACACCCGGTTAAACCAGCCGAAGAAACCGCGACGGCCGTGATGCTGCCCTTTTTCCAGCGGTTTAAGCAGCGTGGCGCACAGCGCCGGGGTGAGGATCATCGCCACCAGCACCGACAGCACCATCGCCGCGACGATGGTGACGGAGAACTGGCGGTAGATCGCCCCGGTGGTGCCGCCAAAGAAGGCCATCGGCACAAACACCGCCGACAGCACCAGCGCGATGCCGACCAGCGCCCCCTGGATCTGCCCCATCGATTTGCGCGTCGCTTCGCGCGGCGACAGCCCCTCTTCGCTCATGATGCGTTCGACATTCTCCACCACCACGATGGCGTCATCCACCAGCAGGCCGATCGCCAGCACCATGGCGAACATGGTCAGGGTGTTGATGCTGTAGCCAAAGGTGTAGAGCACGCCGAAGGTGCCGAGCAGCACCACCGGCACGGCGATAGTCGGGATCAGCGTGGCGCGGAAGTTCTGCAGGAACAGGTACATCACCAGGAACACCAGCAATACCGCTTCAAACAGGGTTTTGACCACGTCCTCGATCGACGCTTTTACAAACGGCGTGGTCTCAAAGGCGATTTTGGCTTCCAGGCCGTGCGGGAAGAAACGGGAAAGCTCGTCGAGGCGTGCGCGCACCAGCGTATCGGTCTGCAACTCGTTGGCGCCGGAGGCCAGCTTAACGCCAAGGCCGGAGGCCGCCAGGCCGTTGTAGCGGCTGAGGTAGTCATACTTCTCCGCCCCCAGCTCCACCTGCGCCACCTGGCCTAAGGTTACCACCGAGCCATCGGTATTGACCTTAAGCGTGATGTCGCGGAACTGCTGCGGGGTCTGCAGCAGCGACTGGGAGTTGACGGTGGCGTTCAGCGCCTGGCGGTCGACTGAGGGCAGGCCGCCGAGCTGGCCGACCGCCACCTGGCTGTTCTGCGACTCAATGGCGCTGACCACGTCGGCGGTGGTCAGCGCGAAGTTAATCAGCTTGTTCGGATCGAGCCAGATGCGCATGGCGTACTGGGAACCGTAGGCGTCCACCTGGCCAACGCCGTCAATACGGCTCAGCGGATCCTGAATATTACTGGCGACGTAGTCGGAAATATCCTGCTTATCCATGCTGCCGTCGGTGGAGACAAAGGCCACCATCAGGATATTGCTGTCGCCGGTCTTGTTCACCGTCACCCCCTGCGACTGCACGGCCTGCGGCAGTTTGCGCAGCGCGCTCTGCAGCTGGTTCTGCACCTGCTGGCGCGCCTCGTCGGGGTTAGTGCCGGCGGTGAAGGTCAGGGTGATGGTGGCCTGGCCGGTATTACTGCTCTGCGACGACATATACATCAGGTTGTCGATGCCGGTCATGTTCTGTTCAATGACCTGAGTCACGGTGTTTTCCAGCGTTTCCGCCGAGGCGCCGGGATAGTTAGCGGTAATTCGTACGTTTGGCGGAGCGAGGTCCGGGTACTGTTCCACCGGCAGAGACATCACTGCCAGCCCGCCGGTCAGGCACATCAGAATCGCCAGCACCCAGGCAAATATCGGGCGATCGATAAAAAAGTTGGCCATTATCAGGCTCCGCTGCTGATAGTCAGAATTACTAAAGAAAGCCGCCGCTTTTATGTGGCGTGGTGGTCATTCATCGCGGAGCAAATTTATCAGTTTATTCAACAGACTCCGTCAGCATAACACTGTAGACGCAGCGGCAGCACGAATCGTGGAGAAAATGAGGAGAATGTGTAAATTCACCTCGCTGAAACGGGGGCGTTTTTTACCTTAACGCCGCTCGCGGAGCGGCAGAACGTGCTGTAACGCCGCCGAACCGGCTGACCTGCCACCGACAGGTGTTACCAGAGCAATATCTGCTTACATCCATGCTGATTTACCACAATTGCTGACGTTTGCTGGCAAAACTCGCACCGCTTTTTACCATCGCCGAACGCTGCTTTTCACTGAAAAGTGAATAATCAATCCCGTAACGTTCAAACACCCTGAGGAGCACCAGATGAAAAAGACACTCCCGATACTGTTGGCGGCCACTTTGCTGGCTGGCACCTCGTTTACCACTTTAGCAGCGACCCAGGTCAATGGCAGCCAGGCCACTAGCCTGCAAAGCATCGGCAGCGTGCAGGTCTCTGGCGTCAGAGGCACTCTGGATGACGCCACACATCAGCTGGCGAAGAAAGCCGATGCGCTCGGCGCCAGCCACTACCGTGTGGTCAGCGCGGACACTCCCGGTGATTCCAGCCTGTGGAGCGGCACCGCTGAAATCTATCGTTAATTTGTGTTAATCCCGTCCAGTACCCCTATCCCTGTAGTAGTCCCTTAGTGATTTCACTGTCCGGCCGCAATATGTGGCCGGTTTTTTTATGCGTAAACGGACAAAAATCACAAAACCTCACGAATTACCCGGCGGATATTTTGCGTCACCTCCACAGAACGGTTAGGATGCATCGCCGCAATTTCCTGGGATTTGTAAATCGTCCTGACGATAAAACCAGGCATATTGTTCAGACTTGCAGCAGTCAACGCAAACGTTTGTATGGCACATAAAAAAAACAGGATTACCCAGGACAGGTAACCGCATCACTTGTGGACAGGACAATAGGGTCAAATATGAAAGCAGATCACAATGCCGGCGCGGACACCCGTGCGGCGAAAAGACGTTGGTTAAACTCCCACGATACCGGCTATAAAAAGGCGATGGACAATCGCCACGTGCAGATGATCGCGATCGGCGGTGCCATCGGTACCGGCCTGTTCCTTGGTGCCGGTGGCCGTCTGCAGGCCGCCGGTCCGGCGCTGGCGCTGGTCTATTTAGTCTGCGGTATCTTCTCGTTCTTTATTCTGCGCGCGCTGGGTGAGCTGGTGCTGCACCGCCCAACCAGCGGCAGTTTTGTCTCTTACTCCCGTGAATTCCTCGGTGAAAAAGCCTCCTATGTGGCCGGCTGGATGTACTTCGTTAACTGGGCGATGACCGGTATCGTTGATATCACCGCCGTTGCGCTCTATATGCACTACTGGGGCGCGTTTGGCGATGTGCCGCAGTGGGTGTTTGCGCTGGGCGCGCTGGCGATCGTCGGCACCATGAACATGATCGGCGTGAAGTGGTTCGCCGAAATGGAGTTCTGGTTCGCGCTGATCAAAGTAGCGGCGATCGTGATCTTCCTGGTGGTCGGCGTGGTGTTCCTCGGCAGCGGTAAAACGCTGGACGGTAACGCCACCGGCTTCCACCTGATCACTGATAACGGCGGTATGTTCCCGAACGGTCTGCTGCCGGCGCTGGTGCTGGTGCAGGGCGTGGTGTTTGCGTTCGCCTCAATCGAGATGGTCGGTACCGCCGCCGGCGAGTGTAAAGACCCGAAAACCATGCTGCCGAAGGCGATCAACAGTGTGATCTGGCGTATCGGCCTGTTCTACGTCGGTTCTGTGGTGCTGCTGGTGCTGCTGCTGCCGTGGAATGCCTACCAGGCCGGTCAGAGCCCGTTTGTTACCTTCTTCACTAAACTGGGCGTGCCTTACGCGGGCAGCATCATGAACATCGTGGTACTCAGCGCCGCGCTCTCCAGCCTGAACTCCGGCCTGTACGTTACCGGCCGTATTCTGCGTTCGATGTCGATGGGCGGCTCTGCGCCAAAAAGCATGTCGAAGATGAGCAAGCAGCACGTGCCCTATGTCGGCATTCTGGTCACCGTTGGCGTTTACATCATCGGTGTTTACCTGAACTATATCGTGCCTTCCAGCGTGTTTGAGATTGTGCTGAACGTGGCGGCGCTGGGGATTATCTCCTCCTGGGCGTTTATCGTGGTCTGCCAGATGCGCCTGCGTAAGGCAATTAAAGAGGGGAAAGCGGAAGAGGTGAGCTTCAAAATGCCTTTCGCGCCGTTCACCTCGTGGCTGACCCTGCTGTTCCTGGTCAGCGTACTGGTGCTGATGGCGTTCGACTACCCGAACGGCACCTACACCATCGCCTCTATCCCGCTGCTGGCGGTGATGCTGGTGATTGGCTGGTTCGCGGTGCGCAAGCGTGTCCACTCGCTGAGCGAAGAGCAGCACGCGGCGGCTGACGAAGAGATGAACCGCTAAGACGTTACAGCGTCAGACGGGGCAGGCCACTGCCCCGTCTGTTTCAGATAGCGTTCCCGCAGCAAGCTGTCTAAAATGGCAGGCTCCCGAAAAATGCCAGGAGCCCCTCATGTCCGCCAGAATCGACCTTATCAAAAACAAAATCCTCTCTGAAAACTGGTTCGTTCTGCGTAACTACACCTACGATCTGACGGCGAAAGATGGCGCCACGCTGCGTCATAAACGCGAAGTGTACGATCGCGGCAACGGCGCGACCATCCTGCTCTACAACCGTGAAAAAAACAGCGTGGTGCTGACGCGCCAGTTCCGCATTGCCACCTGGGTGAACGGTAATCCGAGCGGGATGCTGATTGAGGCCTGCGCCGGGCTGCTGGACGACGACTCACCCGAAACCTGTATCCGCAAAGAGGCAGTTGAAGAGACCGGCTACGCGGTGGGCGAGGTGGAAAAACTGTTTGAGCTGTATATGTCGCCGGGCGGCGTCACCGAGCTTATCCACTTCTTTGCCGCCGAATACAGCGATGCGCAGCGCGCCAGCGCGGGCGGCGGCGTCGACGATGAGGATATCGACGTGCTGGAGCTGACCTTTCCGCAGGCGTGGACGATGGTTAAAGATGGCCGTATTCAGGATGGCAAAACCGTCACCCTGCTGCAGCATGCGCTGCTGGCAGGCTGGCTGCACCTCTGAAATTTTTAATTACGCTGGTGGCGGGTGGGCTAACGCCTGTAACCCTGTAACCCTGTCAGCCTGTCAGCCTGCCAGCGCCCGCCTCTGTAATTGTTCAGTATCGATAAGAGAGGGCAAGAGTGTGATGCGCTCTGCGCTCTGACCCACAGTCCGATAAATCCGATTGAGGCCACTGCCGCTTGCCGCGATGATGGGCGTTTACCCTCGCCGGAGGTGATACGCGCCATGTTCAGCACTTCAGGGATCGCACAACTCGTGGCTTTGCGTGGCGTCTGGCTCGGCCTGGCACCGCTGTTCTGCATCGCCAGCCTGCAGGCGGAGCCGCTGCAGAAGATCTTCGCCGACTGGCAAATCACCTGTAATAACCTGAACACCTGTGAAGTGCGCAGTTTCCCCGCCAGTAACGGCCTGGTGATGCAGCTGACGCGCGATGCCGGCGAGGATGACCGGCCGCGGCTGAGCATTGATTATGGCAATCGCGACAGCGGTGAACGGCCGGGCGGCACGTTGCAGGACAATCTGCTGCTGGACGGCAAGCGCCTGAAGCCCGATCTCAAAAACTGGCAGGTCACCGCCCACCACTGGTCCACCGCTGATGCCATCGCCATTGAAGAGTTTCTGCAGCAGGTGCGGGATGCCGATAACCTGCAGCTGCTGTATCGCCCACAGGCGGCGATCTCCCTGCACGGACTGAAGGCGGCGCTGCTGCTGATGGATGAAGTGCAGGGGCGGGTGAAGAGCGGCAGCGCGTGGGTCGCTTCCGGTGCGGGGGACGTCAGCGATCTTCCGCCGCCGCCCGACGTGCCACAGATTTCCTCCGCGCCGCGTCCGCCACGCGCGCTGAGCGGCCGGGAAAGCCGCCAGCTGCTGGATTACGCCAGCTGGCATCTGGATAACGACCTCTGTTCGCTCGATCCGCTGCGTCGCGAAAGCCAGGTAGCCCCGCTCAGTGATAATAAAGCCCTGCTGTTGGTCAGCTGTGAAATGGGGGCTTACAACCTGATTTATCTCGCCTTTGAGGTCAACCGTCAGCCGCCGTTTATTGCCCGATTGCTGACGCTGACGCTGCCCTTTGTGCCCTCCGGCGCTTCCGGCCGCCAGCTGGAGCTGGTGAACGCCGAATTTGATGCCGCCCGCGGTGAGCTACAGACCTTCAGTAAAACCCGTGGGCTGGGGGATTGCGGCGTCGCCACACGCTGGCAGTACGACGGCCATCAGTTCCGTCTGGCGGAGTACGCGCAACAAAGCCTGTGTGACGGCTGGAACGGTAGCGAACGATGGCCGACGCTGTGGGTAACGCAGCGCGCTGAGGCGGCGGCGGCGGGCACGGTTGAAATGCTGGCGCAGGGACAGTAATAAAAAAGCCCCCGCGAACGGGGGCCTGAAACGGGTGGTTAACAGGGTTAGTGCGGTTTGAGCAGGGCTTCAGCGTGGCTAACGATATTCTCCACCGTAAAGCCAAATTCCGGGAACAGTTTTTCCGCCGGGGCTGATTCACCAAAACCGGTCATGCCGACGATCGCACCGTTCAGCCCGACGTACTTATACCAGTAGTCGGCAATACCGGCCTCCACCGCCACCCGCGCGCTTACGCCTGCCGGCAGCACCGACTCTTTATAGGCGGCATCCTGCGCGTCAAACAGGTCGGTGGACGGCATCGACACCACCCGCACCCGATGGCCGCTGGCCTGCAGCTTCGCCGCCGCGCCAAGGGTGATTTCCACCTCGGAACCGGTGGCGATCAGGATCACCTCCGGCGTGCCGTCGCTCTCCTGCAGCACGTAAGCGCCGCGTGAGATATCGGCCAGCTGCTGCGCGCTGCGCGGCGGCTGCGCCAGGTTCTGTCTGGAGAGGATCAGCGCGGTTGGTCCGTGATGGCGCTCTACCGCGTGCTTCCACGCTATCGCCGTTTCCACCTGATCGCACGGACGCCAGACGCTCATATTCGGCGTAACGCGCAGGCTGGCCAGCTGCTCCACCGGCTGGTGGGTCGGCCCGTCTTCCCCCAGACCAATCGAGTCGTGGGTATAGACCATAATCTGCCGCGCCTTCATCAGCGCCGCCATGCGCACCGCGTTACGGGCGTATTCGACAAACATCAGGAAGGTGGCGGTGTAGGGCACAAAGCCGCCGTGATGGGCGAGGCCGTTGGCAATCGCGGTCATGCCGAATTCACGTACGCCGTAGTGAATATAGTTACCGGCCGGATCCTCTTTGATCGGGGTCGACTTCGACCAGAGCGTCAGGTTGCTCGGTGCCAGGTCGGCGGAGCCGCCCAGCAGCTCCGGCAGCAGCGGGCCGTAGGCTTCCAGCGCATTTTGCGACGCCTTACGACTGGCGATTTTCTGCGGATTAGCCTGCAGCCGTTCGATATACTTTTGCGTCTCCTGCTGCCAGTTCTCCGGCAGGCCTCCGTTCATGCGGCGGGTGTACTCGGCGGCCAGTTCGGGATGGGCGGCCCGATAGGCATTCAGCTTCTCCTGCCATGCCTGCTCGGCTTTGGCACCGGCTTCTTTCGCATCCCACTGACGATAAATCTCTTTCGGGATCTCAAACGGCGGGTGGTTCCAGCCCAGCTGTTTACGCGCCAACGCCACTTCCTCATCGCCCAGCGGTGCGCCGTGCGCCTCCTCTTTGCCGGCCTTATTCGGCGAACCAAAGCCGATCACCGTACGGCAGATAATCAGCGACGGTTTATCGGTGACGCTCTGCGCCTCTTTGATCGCGCGGCTGATGGCGTCAGGATCGTGGCCGTCAATCTCGTGCACCACGTGCCAGTGGTAGGCTTCAAAGCGCTTCGCGGTATCGTCGGTAAACCAGCCCTCGGTTTCACCGTCGATTGAGATGCCGTTGTGATCGTAGAAGCCGATCAGCTTGCCCAGCCCCAGCGTGCCGGCCAGCGAACTGACCTCGTGGGAGATCCCCTCCATCAGGCAGCCGTCACCCATAAACACGTAGGTAAAGTGATCGACAATCTCATGATTCGGGCGGTTAAACTGCGCGGCCAGCGTGCGTTCGGCAATCGCCAGCCCGACGGCGTTAGCCAGCCCCTGGCCCAGCGGACCGGTGGTGGTTTCCACGCCCGGCGTATAGCCCAGCTCCGGGTGGCCCGGCGTTTTCGAGTGCAGCTGGCGGAAGTTTTTCAGCTCGTTAATCGGCAGATCGTAGCCGCTGAGGTGCAGCAGGCTGTAAAGCAGCATCGAGGCGTGGCCGTTAGAGAGGATAAAGCGGTCACGATCGGCCCATGCCGGGTTGTTCGGGTTGTGGTGCAGGAATTCGCGCCACAGCACTTCGGCGATGTCGGCCATGCCCATTGGGGCACCCGGGTGGCCGGATTTGGCTTTTTGTACCGCGTCCATACTTAAGGCGCGGATGGCGTTGGCCAGTTCTCTGCGTGAAGACATAAGGTTCTCCATGACGTGTGGGTCGGGCAGGTCGGTGACCCGCCCGAAGAGGAGGTGAAATCGAGGGAGTTACAACCGGGCGGCCAGCACGTCTTCCAGCTTCTGCTGGTCGCTGGCGAAATTACGGATGCCGTCGGAAAGTTTTTCCACCGCCATCGGATCCTGATTGTGCAGCCAGCGGAATTCGGCTTCCGTCAGGGCTTTCGGCGGGTTCAGCACGTTGGTGGACGGGGTCAGTTTACGCTCAACCGGCGCGTTGCTGGCCTGCAGCTCTTTCAGCAGGTCCGGGGAGATCGTCAGGCGGTCGCAGCCGGCCAGGGCCAGAATCTGCTCCACCTTGCGGAAGCTGGCACCCATGATCACCGTGTTGTAGCGGTGCTGTTTGTAATACTCGTAAATGTTACGCACCGACACCACGCCCGGATCTTCATCCACCACATACGGGTCGAGCGGCTTGCGGCTGTTGTACCAGTCGTAAATACGGCCGACAAACGGCGAGATGAGGAAAACGCCTGCTTCGGCGCAGGCACGCGCCTGCGCCATTGAGAACAGCAGCGTCAGGTTACACTGAATGCCGTTCTTCTCCAGCTCCTCCGCCGCTTTGATCCCCTCCCAGGTAGAGGCCAGCTTGATCAGAATGCGCGAGCGCGGAATGCCGTTCTCTTCGTACATCCGCACCAGCTTCTCGGCTTTGGTCACGCACATGCCGCGGTCAAAGGAGAGGCGCGCATCCACCTCGGTAGAGACGCGTCCAGGTACGCTTTTCAGGATCTCCATACCGAGGTTGATGGCGACTTTATCGCTGGCGTTGATGATCTGCGTCTCTTTGCTGCCACCCTGCCGTTTGGCATAGTCGATGGCATCGGTAATCAGGTGCTTGTAGGAGTCAAGACCGGAAGCTTTCAGGATCAGCGACGGGTTAGTGGTCGCGTCTTCAGGATGGTAGTTACGAATCGATTCGATATCGCCACTGTCAGCCACCACGGTGGTGAATTGTTTCAGTGCGTCTAACTGGTTCATCGGTTTTAAGCTCCTTGTAAAGCGCATCAGTCTCGGGATAAACAATGTGGGGGGATCACAGTGCAACAGGCGCAGCACAATAGAAATACGCTTTCTCTGATTGTTGCAATGGGTCAGCCCAATGGTGCTTTGCACCGGCTACAGGGAGGCAAAAGCACTCCACCATGCCACGTGGCGGTCACCCTGTTTTGTTGAACAGTGCCGGCCAGAACACGTGCGGCGCGGCGTTATCTCAGCAACATCGGCGACGAAGCCACCATAAAGCATAGCAGATGAGGAAAATCGCGTGACGGGGAAGGTGGAATGCCTGGGGGTTAATGGTAACGTGCGGTAACAGGGTGTAATGCCGTTTTTTTGCACTGCTTCAAGTTTTTACGTGTTATCGCCCCTCTATACTGACTGGTCAAACCTCGCCAAAGAAAAGGAACTGCGAATGGACGACCAGTTAAAACAGAGCGCGCTTGATTTCCACCAGTATCCGGTGCCGGGAAAAATCCAGGTGTCTCCCACCAAGCCGCTGGCAACCCAGCGAGACCTGGCTCTTGCGTACTCCCCCGGCGTGGCGGCACCCTGCCTGGAGATCGCCGCCGATCCTCAGGCGGCGGACAAGTACACCGCGCGCGGCAATCTGGTGGCGGTGATCTCCAACGGCACCGCGGTGCTCGGACTCGGTAATATCGGCGCGCTGGCCAGCAAACCGGTCATGGAAGGCAAAGGGGTGCTGTTTAAGAAGTTTGCCGGTATCGACGTGTTTGATATTGAAGTGGATGAGCTGGACCCGGACCGGCTGATTGAGGTGGTGGCGGCGCTGGAGCCAACCTTTGGCGGCATCAATCTGGAAGATATCAAAGCGCCCGAATGCTTCTATATCGAGCAGAAGCTGCGCGAACGAATGAAAATCCCGGTATTTCACGACGACCAGCACGGTACGGCAATTATCTGTACCGCGGCGGTGCTCAACGGCCTGCGGGTGGTGAATAAACAGATTGCCGATGTGCGGCTGGTGGTCTCCGGTGCCGGGGCCTCGGCGATAGCCTGCCTCAATCTGCTGGTGGCGCTGGGTATGCAGACGCGCAATATCGTGGTCTGCGATTCGAAAGGGGTGATTTACCAGGGGCGTGAGGCCAGTATGGAGCGCACCAAGGCGGCCTACGCGGTGGCGGACAGCGGCAAGCGCACGCTGGATGAGGTGATCGACGGGGCGGATATTTTCCTCGGCTGCTCCGGACCGCGGGTGATGACCCCGGAGATGGTGAAAAAAATGGCGCGCGACCCGCTGATCCTTGCGCTGGCCAACCCGGAACCGGAGATCCTGCCGCCGCTGGCTAAGGCGGTTCGCCCGGATGCGATTATCTGTACCGGCCGTTCCGACTTCCCGAATCAGGTCAACAACGTGCTGTGTTTCCCGTTTATCTTCCGCGGCGCGCTGGACGTGGGCGCCACGGCGATTAACGAAGAGATGAAGCTGGCGGCGGTACACGCTATCGCCGAGCTGGCGCTGGCCGAACAGAGCGAGGTGGTGGCCTCCGCCTACGGCGATCAGGAGCTGAGCTTTGGCCCCGAGTACCTGATCCCGAAACCCTTTGATCCACGGCTGATCGTACAGATCGCCCCGGCGGTGGCAAAGGCGGCGATGGACTCCGGCGTGGCGCGGCGGCCAATTGCGGACTTTGACGCCTACCGCGAGAAGCTGACCGAGTTCGTCTACAAAACCAACCTGTTTATGAAGCCGGTGTTCTCGCAGGCGCGTAAGGATCCGAAGCGGGTGGTGCTGGCGGAGGGCGAAGAGGCGCGGGTGCTGCATGCCACCCAGGAGCTGGTCAGCCTCGGGCTGGCGAAGCCGATCCTGATCGGCCGCCCGAGCGTGATCGAGATGCGCATGCAGAAGCTTGGCCTGAAATTTGAGCTGGGGAAAGACGTGGAGGTGGTGAACAACGAATCCGACCCGCGTTTTAAAGAGTACTGGAATGAGTACTACCAGATTATGAAACGCCGTGGCGTCTCGCCGCAGGAGGCACAGCGCGCGGTGATCGGCAATCCGACGCTGATCGGCGCGATTATGGTCCATCGCGGCGAAGCGGATGCGCTGATCTGCGGCACCGTCGGCGACTACCGGCAGCACTATGAGATCGTTGAAAAGCTGTTTGGTTTCCGCAATCAGGCCGGGGTGGCCGGGGCGATGAACGCGCTTGAGCTGCCGAGCGGCAACACCTTTATTGCCGATACCTACGTCAATGAGGACCCGACGCCGGAACAGCTGGCGGAGCTGACGCTGCTGGCGGCGGAGACCGTGCGCCGCTTTGGGATTGAGCCGAAGGTAGCGCTGCTGTCGCACTCCAGCTTTGGTTCATCGAACGCGCCGGCGGCGCGCAAGATGCGCGAAACGCTGGCGCTGGTGAAGGCGCGTGCGCCGGATCTGGAAATTGACGGTGAGATGCACGGTGATGCGGCGCTGGTGGAGAGCATCCGCCACGACCTGATGCCGGACAGCCCGCTGAAAGGCTCGGCCAACCTGCTGATCATGCCCAACGTTGAAGCGGCGCGCATCAGCTACAACCTGCTGCGCGTATCCTGCTCGGACGGCGTGACGGTCGGCCCGGTGCTGATGGGCATTGCCAAACCGGTCCACGTGCTGACGCCGATCTCCTCGGTCAGGCGCATCATCAATATGGTGGCGCTGGCGGTGGTCGAAGCGCAAACCTCCCCGCTCTGAACCCGACGGCCGGTGCCCGCCCGGCCGTCTGTCACCTCACCGTGCCTGCCGCACCTGACGGTGAGGGGATCCATCGTTTATCATGGCGGAACAGACTTAAATCCAGTTTTTTACCGGCAGGAAGTCGCTGTAGAGGGCCGCTTCCGGGCTGCCCGCTTCCGGCTGGTAGTCATACTCCCAGCGTACCAGCGGCGGCATCGACATCAGAATCGACTCGGTGCGCCCGCCGGTCTGCAGGCCAAACAGCGTGCCGCGATCCCACACCAGGTTGAACTCAACGTAGCGGCCGCGGCGGTAAAGCTGGAACTGCCGCTCGCGCTCGCCCCACGGCAGCGCTTTACGCCGCTCAACGATCGGCAGATAGGCGTCAAGGAAGCCGTTACCCACCGCCTGCATAAAGCCGAAGCTGGTGGCAAAGTCCGGGGTGTTCAGGTCATCAAAGAACAGCCCGCCGATGCCGCGCTGCTCGTTACGGTGTCTGAGCAGAAAATAGTCATCGCACCACTTTTTATAGCGTGGATAAACGTCGTCGCCAAACGGCTGACAGAGATTCAAGGCGGTCTGATGCCAGTGCACCGCATCCTGTTCAAAGCCGTAAAACGGCGTCAGGTCGAAGCCGCCGCCGAACCACCACACCGGATCGGCGCCCGGCTTTTCGGCGATAAAGAAGCGCACGTTGGCGTGGCTGGTGGGCACATACGGATTTTCCGGGTGGATCACCAGCGACACGCCGAGCGCTTCAAAGCTGCGGCCCGCCAGCTCCGGGCGGTGTGCGGTTGCCGAGGCGGGCATCGCGTCGCCGTGGACGTGTGAGAAGTTGACGCCGGCCTGCTCAAATACGCTTCCCTGGCGCAGCACGCGGCTGCGCCCGCCGCCGCCGCCCGGGCGCTGCCAGCTGTCCTCTTCAAAACGGCCGCTGCCGTCGGCCTGAGCCAGCTGCTGGCAAATATTATCCTGCAGCGTGAGCAGAAACTGTTTAACCTGGGCGATATCCGGTGCGTTCATGAAGTGACCTTATAGCGAGAGACGCGTGGATTATACCTCAGCCGGTGCGGCGGCTGGCATCATACTCATCAAAAAAGCTGACGATACCGTCTGAGATCGCCGCGGCAATCTTCTGACGGAAGGCGGTGGTGCCGAGCAGCCGCTCCTCCGCCGGATTGGTGATAAATGAGGTTTCCACCAGTACCGAGGGGATGGAAGGCGATTTCAGCACCGCAAACGCCGCCTGCTCGGTGTGCTGGCTGTGCAGGTGATGTACCGGGCGGATCTGGCTGAGCACGTGTTTACCGAGGATCAGGCTGTTTTTGATGGTGTCGGTCTGCACCAGGTCAAACAGCACCTGCTGCAGATAGTGATCCTTCGCTGCCACCTGCGCGCCGCCAATCTCATCGGCGGCGTTCTCCTTCTGTGACAGGTAGCGCGCCATGGTGCTGCTGGCCCCACGGTTGGAGAGGGCGAACACCGACGCGCCGTTGGCCGTCGGGCTGGTAAAGCCGTCGGCGTGGACCGACATAAACAGGTCGGCGCCGTGCTGATGGGCGATCTCCACCCGTTCACCCAGCGGGATAAAGTGGTCGGTTTCACGGGTCAGCCGCACCTCAATATGCGGATGATTGCTCAGCCGCTGGCGGATGTGGTTGGCGATCTCCAGCACCACGTGCTTCTCCTCCGAACCTTCATGGCCGACCGCCCCGGAGTCAATACCGCCGTGGCCGGGGTCAATCATGACGATTTTTTTGCTGCCTCCCGGGCGCGGCGGTGGGCTGGCTGGGGTTTTACGCTGCGGCTGGCCGACGTGCAGGGTGACATCCTCCTCACGTGCGCTGGCGTTGCGGCCGAACAGCGCCAGCGCCAGCCCGGAAAGCAGCAGCTGGCGGCGGGTGGTCAGCGGCGTCAGCCTGGAAATCATTTTCATAGCAGCATCCTGAATGGCGCGTTGGCGGTAAGTAAGCACGAATGGATCCATTAATGGCAGCTGTTATAGCGTAACAATCCGTGCGCCGCGAGACGGGAACTGTTTCAGACTTTTAAGCTTTATTTCAAGGTAATACCTCAGGGATTAAGGTTTTTTTGCCACCGGCGGCGTTACAGGGGTTGCACGCGCGAAATAATGCGTGATAATCAGCAAATTGTGCTTAAGGTCAGGGTAATTCCATGGAAATCCGTGCTTTCCGCCAGGAAGATATTGAAGAAGTGATCACGCTCTGGGAGCGTTGCGATCTGTTACGGCCGTGGAACGATCCGGAAATGGATATTGAGCGTAAGCTGAATCACGACCCCGACCTGTTTCTGGTGGCGGTGGTCGGTGGCGAAATCGTCGGCACGCTGATGGGTGGCTACGACGGCCATCGCGGGTCTGCCTACTATCTCGGCGTGCATCCGGACTATCAGGGACGCGGCTTTGCCAACGCGCTGATCAACCGGCTGGAGAAGAAGCTGATCGCGCGCGGTTGCCCGAAAATTCACGTGATGGTGCGGGAAGAGAACGATGCGGTGGTCGGCTTCTACGAGAAGCTGGAATATGAAACCGTCGACAGCATGCTGCTCGGCAAGCGGCTGATCGAAGATCGCGAATACTGATCGCTTATGCGGGGCGGTCCGATGCAGCCCTGTGAAACATCGCGCAGCCTGCGCCGAAGCGCCTGCTGGTGCCGCCGGAGCAATGCTCACGATGGAGAGGGGCCACGTCGTATAAATGTTGCTGATGATGACGGTGCCGGCGTGGCAAAACTCCTGCTAAAAATGACAGGGCCATCGCAGCCTTACACGTGCCAAAGATGGCACTGTTGCCGCAATTGACATATTTGATGATGATAATAACCGTACCGCCGTGAATTACTCCCCCGATGATTACGATAATAAAGGCCAGCTGCGCCTGCCGCTGAGCTTCTGGGCGATCCTGCTGCTGCAGGCCCGCACCTGGGTGCTGTTTGTGGTGGCCGGTGCATCACGTCAGCAGGGGGCCAGCCTGCTGGAGCTGTTCTACCCTGATACCCCCGCCTTCTGGCTGGGCCTGGCGCTGGGGCTGCCCGCCGCCGCCGGCCTGCTGTTGACCGGCTATCGCCAGCGGCTGCCGCGCCTGTGGCAGGCGTGGCGTTGGGTGCTGTGCGCCACGCTGCTGGTGATGCTGATGCTGCAGGCCGCACTGTTGTGGCAGGGAGACGATCCGCTTTCGCCGCTGGTGACTGGGGTGATGCTGCTGGACGTGTTCGCACTCTGCGCATTACTGTGGCAGCGCCGCCTGCGCGACTGCTTCGATCCGCAGGAGAATCAGTGAATCCCGCCGTTTAAACTTTTTCAGCGTTCTGCACTCCAAGCACCGGAAGTTGTGAATACTGAACTCAGGAGTTGTTATGAAAAATTCTCGTCCGGCGCTGTTAATCGCTACCCTGCTGCTGGCGGGCTGCGCCGGTTCCTCTGCGCCATCTGATTCTGCCAGCGCCTCGACCTGGTGGAATCCGATCTCCTGGTCGTGGTCCAGCCTGTCGCCGACCCACTGGTTTGGCTCGTCGCTGCAGGTGAGCGAAGCCGGCGTCGGTGAGGTCACCGGCAGCACCGCGATGACCGAAGCCGCCATCGGTAAAGGGCTGGACGGCAACTACGCCCTGCGCCAGGGTATGCGCAGCGAGGGCGGCAACGTGGTGTCGTTCTGGCAGGCGATTAACGGCGATAAGCAGGTGAAAATAGAGCTGAGCGGGCAGGGTACGGTAAGCCGCATTGACGTCAGCGACGCCGGGGTGAAAACCGCCGGCGGCGTCAGCATCGGCACGCCGTTCAGCGACCTCTACGGCAAAGCCTTTGGCGCCTGCCGCAAAGGCCAGGGCGCGGACGGCGACGGTGTCGAGTGTAAAGCGCCGGGCAGCAAGCATATCAGCTACCTGTTCAGCGGCGAATGGCACGGCCCTGAAGGGCTGATGCCTGCAGACGATACGCTGAAAAGCTGGAAAATCAGCAAGATTATCTGGCGTAGATAAGGCGCTAATCGTAACGGGCCAGTATGTGGAGAGGTGCAGCCATCATTGCTGCGGATGTTGCTCCTGCTGGCCCCACATCTGCCGTAATTTCACCGTGACCGACCCCTCACGCGCGCGCACTGCGCTCCCTCCTGAGAAAACGTGTCATCGCAGTTATCCCGCCGCGGGTAGCCGTTGCCCTTTGCTATCCTGCCGACAAAATATTTAATCGCAATTAAGCCGCCATTTTCTGACGATCTGGCGGTCATTGCTCTCACCTGTAATACAGATGCGTGAATAAAACTGAATTCGCGCTATAAGCCGCTGTCTGTCAACGGACGTTCGGGTTTGCTCGCCTTTGTTGCCGGTGTTAGCAACGTGGATTAGCCATTTAGAGGTTAAGCATCTTGTGGACTCACATTGACGGAACGGTTTTGTGCGAGGTGTGTGTTTCCCCCCCCTATGTCAGGGTTGTTGACGTCTAATAGGTTTGGGTTAAGTTTTGCCTGATGTATGATCGACCGGTATTTAACCAGAGAAATTAAAAGGATTTAAAACTATGGCAGACGAGACAGACAATACGACAGTGACCTGTCTGAGTCACAAGATGAAGTACAAAGAAGTCCCTTGTGGCAGGCAACTGAAACACTGGCTGGAGTTGCAGTTTGTGGATGAGAACAACAACCCGGTTTCCGGCCTGAACGTGCAGTTGGAATACCATCCGCTGGCCACGGCGGCAGAAATGGCGATGTTGAGGCGGGGTGGCGACACCCGGTTCGATCCCACACCGCCGCCTAATCCGCCCGCTGGCGTCACCGACAGCCAGGGGCTAGTGCGGTTCGATGACCTGTACTGGCTGGCCGTTGACGTGAAAATGGACGGGCAGCAGCTGGCCGATGAAATGGAGCAGCGCCCGCTGGGTATCAGGCGTAACCCGAACAGCCAGCCGGTGAGCGGTAATGCCTTTCGGCGGGAGACGCGGGACAAAAGCTGGCGCACGGACGTGCAGGAGAAGGCGGAGGCCGCCGGATACCGGCATCACTATGTGACCATCGGGGAGCTGTGCGACAGGTTACCGGAGATGCCGGGCTGGGACTCGCCTGAGCCGCCGGTGTTCCATTTTCCGCCCGGAAAGGCGCTGAAAGGGACGAAAATTGCGCGGGATGCGCTGGAGCAGCGCCACGTGATTGAGGTCTGCCCGTTCCGGGCGTGGGTGCTGCCCCTGCACGACACAAAGGACTATGACCTGGCGAACGCGCTGAACCTCGGCATCATGGCCGACCTTGTGTATGCCGCCGAGGCGAAGAACCCGACCATCGATTATTTTTTCCGGCAGAAGTGCCTGGATCTGTCCTGCATCCCGCAGTTTGCCGAGTATCCGTCTTACTTTCACACACTGGCGGTGGATGTACCGTTCCGGGAGCGCTACCAGCCTCCTGTCTACATGAATACTGGGGTGGGAGCAACGGGGGAAGGTGATACCCGCCTGTTTACGGTGGAATGCGGGGCGCACGTACTGGTTGCCTGGTGCGGTACCGACACTCTGCTGAATATCCTGACAGATTTGTCCTTCGCACCGAAGCGGTGTCTGCCGGAGCTGGCTGGGGCGGGCAACGTGCACGGTGGTTTTCTGGAAGCCTGGCAACTGGCTAAACGGAAGTTCGGGGATAAGCTTGACGCGGTTAAGACTGGTTTAGGTAAGAGAAAGAAGCTGTTCGTCTGCGGTCACAGTCTGGGCGGGGCGCTGGCGCTCCTGTATGCCGCCGAGATGAAAGCCTTTAACCCCGTGCTGTACACCTACGGAATGCCGCGGACCTTCACCCGCGCGGCGATCGCCTCTCTGGGTGGCATCACGCACTTCCGTCACGTCAACGACAATGACACGATCACGCAGATCCCGCCGGATGCCGATCTTGATAACGCGTTTTACAGATCGTGGGGGCCCCTGGGCGACAAACTGGGGTTTGACTGGTCACTGACTACGGCCGCCGGACTCAGTGTGGCGGTGCGGGACCTAACGTTCCAGTCGACAGAGCTTGTGGAGAAAAAAGACCCGTACTGGCACCATGGCAGTACGGTGATATTTTTCCGGGCGCAGCAGTGCGCGATGCGGGCTGCCAGTCCGAACCAGAAAAGCCTGGTCGACGGGCAGGTCTATACCCGGCATTTTGTGTCCACCAGACTGTATGTCGTGCCGTCCCTCAATGAAGAGTGCCTGAAATCCACCGCTGAGTATCAGGCAGCGTTTATCCAGTGCCTGAACCCGGCCAGCCTGGCAAAGACCTTTCCGCAGAATACTAATCCGGCGCTGAACGGCATCGGAACCGACCCCCGCAGCCACTCGATGGCGCACCGCTACCTGCCCTATATTCACAATCAGGTGCTGGAGCTGGCCGATCCGGGCAGGGAGATGCACCGGAAAGAGATGCGGGTCATGTTCCGGGATCAGGTTGAGAAGGGCGCGGCCTACAGCAATCCGGATGAGGTTGAACGTAACCGCGAATTTCTGGCACTTCAGGACATGCTGCCGGTGGCGCTGAGGCGGACAGAGGCAGATGAGACCGGGAAAAATGCCCTGCTGCGTTTTGCGGCGGTAACGGAGGAAGAAGTTGAACTTTCTCAGTAAAACCACCGTCATCGCGTCAGCTGTGATGCTGCTTTCCGGGTGTGATAACCGCCCTGACAGGACGCTCTCCCCCCCGTCTGGCGCAAAGGGGGTGGATGTGACTTTCCGTGTCCCGGAGGGGATCACGCTGCAGCCCGCCGAGCTGCTTTACCGTTCGACGCAGTGCAAATCAGTCCGCTATAACTCAAGCAGTGAACCGCATGATATTCCGGGCTATAACGATGTTGAACGGCAATTCGGTGCGCCCGATGGCAACAATGTCCGGCGTCTGCGGATTGCCGTGGATGGTGGCGGCCCGTGCCAGTGGCAGCTGAACTCGCTGAGGGTGAGCTTCAGAATTGCGGACGATGTTCCACTGGTAAAGGGGAAAGAGGTTATCGATACCAGTTATATCTTCGATTTCGGTGACTACGGACTCAGTGACGGTTACGGGACCGGGCTGGCCAAAGCATTCAGCGGGGTGCGGCAGGAACTGAAAACAGACTTTTTCCCTATTGTCTCTAATCACATCGACAATACGGTCAGCTTGAAGTTTTTTGGGGGGGAGACCGGAACAGAAAGGTGGCGCAGACGTTTTAGTCTAAGTAATACACGATATATAGCTATAGAACCTGCTGTTCATCTAATGAAAGTTGTTGTATTAAATTCGCCTGATCATCCAGGCGATCTGACAGCAACTTATCCTGATGGTAGCAGTGAAGATATACCGAATATTTTCCCTGATTATGACAAGTTGCTGTCAATGAAATAGGCGGTATATGTTCCTAATAAAAAAGGATTTTCTTGAGATCCTTTTTTACACTTCCAGCCGCTGACTCTCCCAGCGCCTCGACCTGGTGGAATCCGATCTCCTGGTCATGGTCCAGCCTGTCGCCGACCCACTGGTTTGGCTCGTCGCTGCAGGTGAGCGAAGCCGGCGTCAGCATCGGCACGCCGTTCAGCGACCTCTACGGCAAGGCCTTTGGCGCCTGCCGCAAAGGCCAGGGCGCGGACGGCGACGGCGTCGAGTGTAAAGCGCCGGGCAGTGAGCATATCAGCTACCTGTTCAGCGGCGAATGGCACGGCCCGGAAGGGCTGATGCCGGCGGACGATACGCTGAAAAGCTGGAAAATCAGCAAGATTATCTGGCGTAAAGGATAAATATTTAATCGCAGTCATGCTGCCATTTTCTGACGATCTGGCGGTAATTACTCTGGCCTGTAATACAGACGCGTGAATAAAGCTGAATTCGCGCTATAAGCCGCTGTCTGTCAACGGACGTTCGGGTTTGCTCGCCTTTGTTGCCGGTGTTAGCATCACAGATTAGCCATTTAGACGTCTATTTCTGCCCGCCACCTTGCCGCCTGTAGGCCGTAAGCGGGAGCCGGGCAGCGTGAACAGGTGCTGATCTATGGATTTTTATCTCGGCATTGATATTGGCACCTCGCGGGTCAAATCGGTGCTGTTTGACGCTGACTTCAACGCCGTGGCCAGCGCGGCGGAAAATACCGCCCCTGACCTGTCGGCCAGCGGCCATGCCGAGCAGGATATGCAGCTGATGCTGGATTCGGTGCTGCGCACCCTTAGCGAGGTAGCGCGTTCACCGCTGCTGGCGCAGGGGCATATCGCGGCGATCGGGCTGGCCGGCCAGGGCGAGGGCGTCTGGCTGAGCGACGCCGACGGCAATCCGGTTGGGCCGGGCATGCTGTGGAGCGATACGCGCAGCGCCGGATTGATCCACGAACTGCTGCAGCGGCCGGGCCTTGACCGGCGGCTGTTTGCCGAAACAGGCACCCACCTGCAGCCGTGCAACAGCAGCCTGCAGCTGCACTGGCTGGCGCGTTATCAGCCGGAGCGGCTGGCGGCGGCGCGCTATATCTTCTGCGCCAAAGACTGGGTGCGCTTCCGGCTGACCGGGGTGGCGGCGCTGGAGCTGACTGATGCCAGCGCCTCGCTGCTCGATCAGCAGGCCGGTACGCTCTCTGCGCTGATGCTCGACGAGCTGGGCCTCAGCCACCTGCGCGATAAGTTTCCACCGCTGCTGGCGGCGGACGCCCCGGCGGGTGCGCTGAGCGCTGAAATGGCGCAACGCTGCGGCCTGCCGGCGGACATTCCGGTGGCCGCCGGGGCGCTGGACGTCAGCAGCGCGGCGCTGGGCTGCGGCGCGGTACACAACGGCGACATCTACACCATTCTGGGCACCACCTGCTGCACCGGCATCGTCTGCACCAGCCGCGAGACGGTCAGCGACGGCACGCGTTTTGTCGGCAGCACCGAGGCGGGCAGCTTTATTAATCTGTTCCCGATGCAGGCCGGTACGCCGAATATCGACTGGCTGCGCCAGCATATCGCGCTGACGCCGGACCTGCAGCAGCTGGAGGTTGAGATAGCAGGCGTAGCGCCCGGCAGTAACGGCGTGTTCTGGCAGCCCTACCTCAATGGCGAACGCGCCCCGTTCTACAGCCCGACCGCCCGCGCCGGCTACTTTGGCATCGGCCAGCACACCACCCGCGCCGAACTGCAGCGCGCGGTGTTTGAAGGGCTGGCCTACGCGATCGTCGACTCGCTGCAGGAGTACCCGTCCGGCGGTGAACTCTACCTGACCGGCGGCGGCGCGGCCTCGGCCACCTGGCTGCAGATTATCGCCGACTGCACCGGCAGAACGGTGATCGCCAGCGAATTCAACGAACTGAGCGCGCGCGGCGCGGCGCTGCTGGCCGCGCGTAGCGTTGGCGCACAGCATCAGGTGCCGCCGGTGGCACAGACGCGCTATCAACCCGACCCCGATGCGCACGCCTGTTACCGGGAGCTGTTCCCGGTCTACCGGCTGCTGCGCGACCAGCTGCAGCCGGTGTGGCAGGCACGCCACCAGGCCCTGCAACGTTTAAAGGAATCAAAATAATGAAGATCGTGTTTACCGCCGAGTACGCCGGTGATTTACAGGCGTTTCGCCAGCTGGGAGAGCTGGTGGTGGACGGCTGGGCCATCGGCAAGCCGAAGTTTGCGCCGCAACAGCTGATCGCGCTGGCGCACGACGCTGACGTCATCGTCACCAGTTACGATAACGTCACCGCCGAGGTGATTGCCGCCTGCCCGCAGCTGAAGGTGATTGCCTGTACCCGCGCCAATCCGGTGAATATCGACACCGCCGCCGCCAAAGCGCGCGGTATTAAGGTGTTGTTCACCCCCGGCCGCAACGCCGATGCCGCCGCCGAGCTGACCTTTGGTCTGATGCTGGCGCTGGTGCGTCATATTCCACAGGCGCATGCGGCGCTGAAGCGCGGTGATTTTACCCGTCAGGCACAGCAGGAGCAGCAGACGGCCAGCGGGCTGAAGCGCGACGTGGTGTGGGACGTGACGCCGGAAAGCCCGTATGAAGTGTTTAAGGGCAGCGAGCTGCGCAATAAAACGCTTGGTCTGATCGGCTACGGCAATATCGGCCGCCGGGTGGCGCGTATCGCCCGTGCGTTTGGCATGGCGATTCTGGTGGTGGATCCGTTTGTGGCGGCGGAGGAGATTAACGAGCCGGGGCTGCAGAAGACCTCGCTGGACGCGCTGTTCCGTGAGGCGGATATTGTCAGCCTGCATCTGAGCAGCGGCGCGCACAGCGACGGTCTGGTGAACGCCGCGCTGTTGGGGAGCATGAAGCCGGGGGCGCTGCTGATTAATACCTCGCGGGCGGCGGTGGTGGTGGAAGCCGATCTGATCGACGCACTGCGCAAGGGGCCGTTGGGCGGTGCGGCGCTGGACGTTTATCATCAGGAGCCGCTGTGGCGCGATCATCCGTTCGTAAGCGAGCTGGAAAACGTGATTATTACGCCCCATATTGCCGGTGCCACCCGCGAGAGCATTGAGAAGCACACCGCGATGATCGCCGCCGATCTGCAGCGCTTCGTGGCGGGGGAGCCGCTGCTGTATCAGTGGAAGTGATACGGTTAGCGCTGGCGCGGTGCGGGTCGCTTCAGGTTGGGTGCCTGGCTTAATCGGGGTTATCCGGATCGCGGACACGCCAATAACGTCCCTGGGCTCTGCCGGGCGCATCCCTGCGCCCGAAGGTCCGCTAACCCGGATAACCCCGATTGCCTGTAATCATTGGTGTTGCTGTCCTGAAATTTTCTTTATCTGCGCTCAAACATCAAACATCAAACATCAAAACATTATTACGGGTCTTTTAGGTTTTTAAGGCAGCAACTCAATGACTGAAAAGGGAGGACGTTGGTGGACAGGTTAGCCGGGCGTACGGCGCAGGGATGCGCCGTCCGAGCCTCCACGGACGGATTCACGGCGACCCGGCGTTCTGCCACCAACGGCCGAACCCGGCGCGGAATATGAAGCCATGCCCTTAAATCAGCGACGCAAAAGCCAGTAAGGGAGGACGTTGGCGAACAGGTTAGCCGGGCGTACGGCGCAGGGATGCGCCGTCCGAGCCTCCACGGACGGATTCACGGCGTCCCGGCGTTCTGTCGCCAACGGCCGAACCCGGCATCAGAACCCAAAGCCATGCCCTTAAATCAGCGACGCAAATGCCCCCAACGGCCGAACCCGGCACCAATTCAAGAAGCCATGCCCTTAATCTGTCAGCCAAGCAACGGCGTCTCGGCCATAAACGCCTCGGTATGATCCCAGTCAACCACCCCGGCATCAGAGCCTAACCCGGTTGCCACCAGCGCTGCCACCGCAGAAGCCACCCGACAGGCCGCCGCCGGCTCAAGCCCACGCGCCAGCGCCGCGATAAACCCGCCGCAGTAACCGTCGCCGCAACCGGTAGTATCCTGCACCACCACCTGCCAGGCAGGAATACGCTGCCCCGGCTGCCCCGACTGGAACAACCACGAACCCCGCTCGCCGTCCTTAAAGATGCAGTTAGCCGCACCCAAATCAACGAAGAACGCCGCAATCGCCTCCGGATCGCTCAACCCGGAAATCGCGGCGGCCTCCTCCAGCGACGGCATAAACCAGTCCACGTACGGCAGCAGCGGCCTCAGCAGCGCCAGCGTATCCGGGCCGGGGGCGATCAGATCGAAACTGGTCACGATGCCGCGTGCCTTTGCCGCTGCCAGCAACAGCGCACTCTGGCCGCCGTCCATTGCCGCCAGCAGACCGCTGCCGCCGTGGTGAAGATAGCGGCAGTCGAGCACCGCGTCAAACTGCGCCTCGCTGACGAACAGATCGTCAGACGCGCCGCGATAATGCAGCGCCGGGCGCTCGCCGTTGGGGCGGATCGGCAGAATGGTCGCCGAGGTTTCCCGCTGCGGGCTGAACTGCAGAAGCGACAGATCGATGCCCAGCCGGCGATAGCTGCTCTGAATCAGGTCACCTTTCTCATCGTCCCCCAGACAGGCCACCGCCGCGGTGCGGATGCCGAGCTTGGCGGCGTTGATATTCGCCCCGGCCGCGGTGCCCGCCGGATTCAGGCGGATCTGCTCGATAAACGCCACGTTGCCGCCCTGCGGAATGGCCTGCACCGGCCGCCCGGCAATATCAAGAATGGTCAGCCCGACAAACACGGCATCAAATTTGGACATGGTTACGCTCCGGAAAAATACCCGCCGCACGGGGCGGGCGTGAAATCAGACGTGCTGCTGGCGAACGCGCGCCTGCCAGAAGGAGACGGCCAGCGCCACCACCAGGATCACCCCGGTCAGCGCATCCTTCACCAGATAGTTTAGCCCCATCAGGTTCAGGCCGTTGTCGACCACCGCCAGAAACAGCACCCCGCCCAGCGTGCCGGCAATGCTGGCGCGGCCAAAGCGGTTAAATGCGGTGCCGATAAACACCGCGGCGATGGCGTCCATCAGATAAGCCTGCCCGGCCAGCGGTGTAAACTGGCGCAGGTTGGCGGAGAGGATCACCCCGCCCACCGCACACAGCGCCGAGGCGGCCACCAGCACCAGCAGCAGGGTACGCGCGTTGCGAATACCGGCAATCCGTGCCGCCTCGCTGTTCTGGCCGATGGCACGCACCCGCTTGCCGAACAGGGTGCGCTCGGTCAGCAGCCACACCGCCAGCCACAGCAGCAGCGCAATCACGATCGGCATCGGGATGCCCCACAGATTGCCTACCGCCAGGTCATGGTACTCCGTCGCCATCCGGCGGTAAGAGATCGCGCCGCCGCCGTCGGTATAGATACGTTCGACGCTGCTGGCAATAAACCAGGTGCCGAGGGTGGCGAGGAACGGCCTGATGCGGAAGACCAGGATCAGCAGGGCGTTAAAGCCACCGATCAGCGCACCGCCAAACAGGGCACAGAGCACCGCCGCCTGCCACGGCAGCCCCCAGGTTTTCAGCGCCACCAGCGCAAAGGCGGCACCAAAGTCCAGCGCCACGCCCACCGACAGGTCAATCGCGCCAGCGCTGACCACCAGCGTCATCGCCATCGCCACGATCAGCAGCACCGCGCTGCCCTGCAGCAGGTTGCCCCAGTTATCCAGCGTCAAAAACACCGGATTGGCCCAGCTGAACAGCACCACCGCCAGCAGCATCAGCAGACCAAAGCCGCCGCGTGACGCTAACGCCAGCAGGTTGTTGCGGTTGCCTGCCGCCGCACTATTTTGCAGGATCTGACTCACTGTGCGCTCCCCCGATTGAGCAAGGCTGGCGCGGCCAGCACCACCAGGATCAGCACGCCTTTAATCGCCCCCATCCAGAAAATATTAACGCCGAGCAGCCCAAGCCCGTTAGACAGCGCGTTGACCAGCACCGCGCCGAGCAGCGCGCCCCAGATGGTCACCACCCGGCGGCGGGAGAATGCCGCGCCGATAAAGGTCGCCAGCACCGTCTCCAGCAGCAGCGGCGTGGCGGTGCCGCTGGAGCTGCCGGAGCCCTGCGCCAGCAGCGGCAGCACCGCCAGCCCGGCGGCCACGCCGGCCAGCAGCCACACCCGCAGCGTCAGGCCGCGTACCTTCAGGCCGGACATCCGTGCCATATCGGCATTGCCGCCCACCGCCTGAATATGCTGGCCGAAGCGCGAATGGTGGACGATAAACTGAAACAGAACAAACACCGCCGCCAGCCACAGCAGCGGGTAAGGAATGCCCAGCAGCGTACTGTCGCGGAAGGCGTTCATCAGCGGATCGCTGACGCTGATGCGGCGCTGGCCGGTCAGCAGGTCGGTCAGGCCAGTGAAGGCCACCGAGGTGGAGAGGGTGGCCAGCAGCGGCGGCAGCCCGGCCACCAGCACCAGCAGCGCGTTCACCGCGCCGCAGGCCAGCGACAGCGCCACCACCGCCAGCAGCAGCAGCAGATACGGCGTGTGCCACTCCACCATGCCGAGGCTGAGCAGCGCCACGCCAAACACCGCGATGGCGGGTAGCGACAGGTCGATGCCGCCGGAGACCACATCATCGCCGCCCACCGCCACCACGCACACCAGACCAAAGCTTAAGATCGCCAGCGGCACGCTCTGCACCAGCATCAGGCTGATATTCTGCCAGCTGAGGAAGTACGGCGACTGCACGCTCAGCCAGACCAGCAGCGCGACAAACAGCAGCAGCGGAAATTTTTCCAGCAGAACCGTCAGGCGCGGCGCGCCCCGGCTGTGAATCAGATTACTCATAGTGCCTGTTCCTGCCCGCCGTTAATCGCTATCAGCAGGGCATCGAGAGTGAGCCCCTGCGTGGGAATATTCGCCACCAGCGCGCCGCGCCACATCACCAGAATGCGGTCGCACAGGCCGAGCAGCTCGCTGGCGTCGCTGGAGGAGACCAGCACCGAACGCCCCTGGTCGGCCAGCTGGCGGGTGCGCAGATAGATGTCGCTGCGCGCGCCAATGTCCACCCCCAGCGTCGGTTCATCAAGGATAAACAGCCGCGCGTCGGTGCCCAGCCAGCGGGCGAGGATCACCTTCTGCTGGTTGCCGCCGCTCATATGGCGTACCGGCAGCGCCGGTTTATTCGGGCGGATGCTCAGCCGTTCAAACCACTGTTCGGCGTTCTGTCGGGCGCGGCCCCGGTGTTCCCAGCCGAAGGTGGCGGTCTGCGGCAGCGTCGCCAGGTTGATGTTGTCGGTGGCGCTGAAGGGCAGGATCAGCCCCTGATGGCGGCGGTCGCGCGGCACTAACGCCATGCCGGCCTTGATCGCCTGCTGCGGCGAGCGGATACGCCGCACGCGGCCGTTGAGCACGATCTCGCCCTGACGTGCACGCTTCAGGCCGTAGAGCGTATCAACCAGCAGATCGCGTCCGGCACCAAGCAACCCGGCCACGCCGACAATTTCGCCGGGCTGAATAGCGAAGCTGATGTTATCCAGCTGCTGGCCGTCAGAAAGGTTACGCACCTCCAGCACCGGCGACTGCACGGCGGCAGCGCGGGGCTGGCGTGGGGTGTAAAGCTGGGCGATATCGCGGCCGACCATCATGTTGATCACCGCATCGGTGTTCTGCAGCAGCTCACGGTCCGGGTAGCCGACCACCTCGCCGTTGCGCAGCACGGTGGCGTTGTGGCACAGCGAGGCGATCTCATTGAGATAGTGGGAGATATAGAGAATGGCGATGCCCTGCTGCTGCAGGCGCAGGATCGCCCCGGTCACCAGGCTGGCTTCGTGGGCTTCCAGCGGGGCGGTCGGTTCATCAAACACCACCAGCCTTGCCGCACCGTCGATCAGCGCGCGGGCGATCTGCACCAGCTTGCGTTCGGCCAGGCTGAGATCGCGGATCAGGCGGTTGGCGTTAATCGGCAGCTGCCAGTTATCGCGGAAAAAGGCTTCGGTGGCGGCGATCATTGCCCGCCGGTTCAGCGCGCCCCACGGTCGGCGCAGCTCCTGGCCGAGGAACACCGACTCCGCCACGGTAAAGTGCGGGATCAGGTTCAGCTCCTGATGGATCACCCGGATACCGCGCGCCTCGATGGCGGCCGGGTCGCCCAGCGGCAGGCTGACGCCGTCCAGCGTGGCGCTGCCGCTGTCGGCCTGGTAAACGCCGGCGAGGATCTTAATCAGGGTGGATTTCCCGGCGCCGTTCTCGCCGATCAGGCCATGAATTTCACCGGGAGCGATACGCAGCGTGACCGCCGTTAAGGCGGCCACGCCGGCAAAACGCTTACCGATCTGGTCCATCACCAGACCGGTAGCCGCTGCCGTGGTTTGCAGGTTATCAGCGCTCACTACTTCAGCTCACCGTAACCCAGCTGTTTGTAGACGGCCTTCGCTTCCGCTTCGCCCTTCACCGGCAGCACCGGAATAAAGGTCTGGGTTGGCAGCTTCTGGCCGGCGAAGTAGCGGGCCACGTTGTCAGCCGAGGTCTGGCCGATCAGGTGCGGCTGCTGGGCGACGTTGGCCACCAGCGGGCTGCCCGGCTCGGCCATGATCTCAAGCGTTTCCGGGCCGGCGTCGATGGCGGTCACCTTGACGTCTTTGTCACGGCCGGTCTCTTCCAGCGCCTGTACGATACCGATTGCCGGCTGGTCCCAGCAGGCCACGTGGATCGCGTCCAGCTTGCCTTTCGGATACTGGCTTAACAGCTCCAGGGTTTTCTTACGCGCGTCTTCCGGCGAGTTGGCAAACTGCTCGGCCAGTTCAGGCTGGATAATATGGATGCCAGGGTAGTCCTTCAGCACATACTTCCACTGATCGTAACGAATGCCGCAGATCCGCAGGGCATTGGAGAAGGCGTTAAATACCGCCACGTTGCCTTTACCGCCCAGTTCGTCCGCCATATAACGGCCGATGGTCGAACCCAGCGTATAGTTATCTGACGTGGTGTTATTCACGGAATATTCGGAGACGTGGTCAACGGTAAAGACCGGAATATTCGCCGCGCGCAGCGCTTTAAATTTCGGTTCAACGGCGCTGTCGCCGAGAATACTGATCACCGCATCGACTTTACGCGACAGCAGAATATCGTGGTTATTGGCGTGAACCTGGTTATCTCTGCCGCCGTCAACGCCGACCACCTTGCCGCCAAGCTTCTCCACCTCTTCCGTGGCGCCTTTATAGGCTTCACGATCCCAGAAATGCTGGGTGCCGACCACCGCAATACCGATGGTTTTACCCTGCAGGGACGGGGCGTCAGCGGCGTAAGTGGCGGCGGAGGCAAGCGATAATAATGCCACGGCAACCGGCAACAGTTTTACGTTGTGTTTCATTGTTATTATAACCCTGTGTAAGTAGTAAACTGGTGGACGGCTAGCATGACAATTCAGCCCGGCAACCCGAAATAACAAAAGCGTCTATCTTATAGCTGAAAATGTTATAAAGGAAAACAGTCGTCGAGGATATTCGACTTTCTTCATGTCGAAAGTGAAATTAATTCATATAAGCCATTTTACGCCTGCGCTATGATGGCGAATTGCCGTATTTTCCCTTTTTTGTGAGCCAGAGATGAAAGACGAACACCACCTTGCCGTGATGCACTGGGGCACCTACCGCGTCGCCACCGATAACGGAACCATTACCAGCGTCTCACCGGTTGAGTGGGATAAAAATCCGTCGCGCATCGGGCAGTCGCTGGCGGACGGCGTCACCAGTGAGGCCCGCGTCAAGCGCCCGTCGGTGCGCCTCGGCTATCTGCAGCACGGCCCGGCATCGCGCGAAGGGCGTGGCAAAGAACCCTTTGTTGAGGTGAGCTGGGAGGTGGCGCTGGACCTGGTGGCGCGGGAGATGCGATCGGTCAAGGCGCGTTGTGGCAACGAGGCGATCTTCGGCGGCTCCTACGGCTGGGCCAGCGCCGGCCGTTTTCACCACGCGCAGAGCCAGCTGCACCGCTTTCTGAAAGGCTTTGGCGGCTATACCGCCAGCACCAACACCTACAGCAGCGCGGCGGGCGAGCGCGTGCTGCCGCACATTCTCGGCCCGCTCAGCCCGCTGCACCGCCAGCATACCCACTGGTCGGAACTGGAGCGCGAGTGCCAGCTGTTCGTCGCCATCGGCGGCCTGCCGCTGCGCAACGCGCAGGTGAACGGCGGCGCGGCCAACGACCATATGCTGAAACACTGGCTGGATCGCCTGCAGCGGAAGGGCGTGCGCTTTATCAACATCAGCCCGGTGAAAAACGACCTCAGCGCGGTGCCGGACGCCAGGTGGCTGGCGATTAAGCCGGGCACCGACACCGCCCTGCTGCTGGCGCTGTGCCAGGTGCTGGTCAGTGAAGACCTTGTCGACCACGGCTTTATCGCCAGCCACACCGTCGGCTTTGCGCCGTTCCGCGCCTATCTGCTGGGCGAGAGCGATGGCGTGGTGAAAACGCCGCAGTGGGCGGCGGCGATTACCGGGCTGGACGCCGGTGACATTGCCGCACTGGCGCGCACCATGGCCGCCAGCCGCACCATGGTCAACATCTCCTGGTCGATCCAGCGCGCCCGGCAGGGGGAGCAGGCCTACTGGGCGACGGTGGCGCTGACCGCGCTGCTCGGCCAGATCGGCACGCCGGGCGGCGGGCTGGCCTTTGGCTACGCCTGCACCAACCTCGCCGGGGCGGCGCGCGCGGTGTTCTCCGGCCCGCGGCTGCCCGCCGGTAAAAATCAGGTCAACAGCGTGATCCCGGTGGCGCGGCTCTCCGATATGCTGCTCAACCCCGGCGGCGAGTATGCGTTTGACGGCCAGACGCTGCGCTATCCGGATATCCGCCTGGTCTACTGGGCGGGGGGCAACGCCTTCCATCACCATCAGGATCTGAACCGGCTGGTCGAGGCCTGGCGGCAGCCGGAAACGGTGGTGGTTAACGAGCAGTACTGGACGGCGCAGGCGCGCCACGCGGACATTATTCTGCCGGTGACCACTTCGCTGGAGCGTGAGGACATCGGCAGCGGCGGCCACGACGGCTTTATGATCGCCATGCGCCAGCTGATTGCACCGGTGGCGGAAGCGCGTGACGACTACGCGATCTTCTGCGGGCTGGCGGAGCGGCTCGGTTTCGGCGAACGGTTCAGCGAGGGGCGCAGCCCGGCGGCGTGGCTGCGCAAGCTGTACGATGATTCGCGGCCGCGCGCGCAGGAGGAGGGGATTACGCTGCCGCCGTTTGACGATTTCTGGCAGCAGGGGGTGCTGGAGTACGCGCCGCCGGCGAAGCCGCAGGTATTTCTTGCGGAATTCCGCGCCGATCCGCAGCGCTATCCGCTCTCCACGCCGTCCGGAAAAATCGAGCTGTTCTCGGACACCGTGGCCGCCTTCGGCTACCGCGAGTGTCCGGGCCACGCCTGGTGGGATGACGAAGAGGCGCAGTATCAGCAGCAGCAGGCGCAGCAGTGGCCGCTGCATCTGCTCTCCAGCCAGCCGCGCACCCGCCTGCACAGCCAGTTCGACCACGGCAGCGTCAGCCGCGCCACCAAGATTCAGGGGCGCGAGCCGCTGTGGATGCACCCGGACGATGCCGCCGCCCGTGGTATTACGCACGGCAGCGTGGTGCGGGTATTTAATCAGCGCGGCGCAATCCTCGCCGGGGCGCAGGTCAGCGATCAGATCCTGCGCGGCGTGGTGCAGATCTCCACCGGGGCCTGGTACGATCCGCTGGACCCGAGCCAGCCCGGATCGCTCGACAAGCACGGTAACCCCAACGTGCTGACCGAAGATCGCGGCAGTTCAAGGCTGGGGCAGGGCTGTAGCGCGCAGAGCTGCCGGGTGGAGATTGAAGCCTGGCGGGAGCCGCTGCCGCCGATCACCGTGTTCGACCAGCCGGCGTTTACGGCCTTTCCGCAAGATGTGGGCTGAACCTCCTTGCATCCCGCGCCGGGCTGAATGCCTGAATGTCCCCGCTGCCTGCATTGCAGGAAGCGGCTGGCTTCTGCTCCCCCCTGCAGCCCTCTGCCTGCCCCGGCGGGCGTGGCTGCCGGCAGTCAGCCCGTGGCTTAGCGCTTCTTCGCATAATCATTTCCACACCCTTATAGCGTTTTCTCATTGCAAATCACGAAACGGTATATAAAACCGTTACTGCTTTTAGTGGGGTTATAAATAAACTGAACGTCTCCGGGCGCGAGCCAGTTCAGCTTATCAGGGTGTACCATGACGATACCGACGCTTAAAACACGGCTCAGCGCCGCCGTACTGGCACTTTTCTTATCCGGTTCTGCCGCCGCCACCGAGCTGCTCAACAGCTCTTACGATGTGTCACGCGAGCTGTTTGCCGCGCTGAACACGCCGTTTGAAAAACAGTGGGCGGAGCAGCACCCCGGTGACACCCTGACCATACGTCAGTCGCACGCCGGCTCCTCAAAGCAGGCGCTGGCGATTTTGCAGGGGCTGAAAGCCGACGTGGTCACCTATAACCAGGTGACCGACGTGCAGATCCTGCACGACAAAGGCCAGCTGATCCCGGCCGACTGGCAGCAGCGCCTGCCGAACGCCAGCTCGCCGTTCTACTCGACCATGGCGTTCCTGGTGCGCAAGGGCAATCCGAAAAACATTCACGACTGGAACGACCTGGTGCGTGATGACGTGAAGCTGATCTTCCCGAATCCGAAAACCTCCGGTAACGCCCGTTATACCTACCTGGCGGCCTGGGGCGCGGCAGATAAGGCCGACGGCAAAGATGCGGCAAAAACCCAACAGTTTATGACCCGCTTCCTGAAAAACGTGCAGGTGTTTGATACCGGCGGCCGTGGTGCCACCACCACCTTCGTGGAGCGCGGGCTGGGCGACGTGCTGATCAGCTTTGAGTCGGAAGTGAATAACATCCGTAACCAGTATGAGAAAGACGGTTACGAAGTGATCGTGCCGAAAACCAATATCCTCGCGGAGTTCCCGGTGGCGTGGGTCGATAAAAATACGGAGGCCAACGGCACCACCGAGGCGGCAAAAGCCTACCTTAACTATCTCTACAGCCCGGCGGCACAGCAGATCATTACCCGTTACTACTACCGGGTGAACAACCCGCAGCTGATGGCCGAACAGAAAGCCCGTTTCCCGCAGACCGACCTGTTCCGGGTTGAAGACGCGTTCGGCAGCTGGGAACAGGTGATGAAAACCCACTTCGTCAGCGGTGGCGAGCTGGACAAGCTGCTGGCGGCGGGGCGTTAACTGATGTTTGCAAACACGAGTAAGCGCGTGCTGCCAGGCTTTGGACTGAGCCTCGGCAGCAGCCTGTTTTTCACCTGCCTGATCCTGCTGCTGCCGATCAGCGCGCTGCTGATGCAGCTGTCGCAGATGACGCTGGCGCAGTACTGGGAGGTCATCACCAACCCGCAGGTGGTGGCCGCCTATGAAGTGACGCTGCTGGCGGCGGGCGTGGCCTCAATCTTCAACGCGCTGTTTGGCATGCTGATGGCGTGGATCCTCACCCGCTACCGTTTCCCCGGCCGCGCGCTGCTGGATGGCCTGATGGACCTGCCGTTTGCGCTGCCGACCGCGGTAGCCGGCCTGACGCTGTCGGGCATTTTCGCCGTGAACGGCTGGTACGGTGAGTGGCTGGCGCAGTTTGGTATTAAGGTCTCCTACACCTGGCTGGGCATCGCGGTGGCGATGGCCTTTACCAGCATTCCCTTTGTGGTGCGTACCGTTCAGCCGGTGCTGGAAGAGCTGGGGCCGGAGTATGAAGAGGCGGCTGAAACCCTCGGCGCCAGCCCGTGGCAGAGCTTCCGCCGCGTGGTGCTGCCGGAAGTGGCACCCGCGCTGCTGGCCGGAACCGCGTTATCCTTTACCCGCAGCCTGGGCGAGTTCGGCGCGGTGATTTTTATCGCCGGCAATATCGCCTGGAAAACCGAAGTCACCTCGCTGATGATCTTCGTACGTCTGCAGGAGTTTGACTACCCGGCGGCCAGCGCCATCGCCTCGGTGATCCTTGCCGCGTCGCTGCTGCTGCTCTTCGCGATTAACACCCTGCAGAGCCGCTTTGGCCGCCGTATCGGAGGTCACTGATGGCAGAGGTAACCGATTTGAAACAGGCCGGACGCGCCCCGCTGCCGTGGGGCAAATGGATCCTGATTGGCCTGGGCATGCTGATCTCGATTTTCCTGCTGGTGGTGCCGCTGGTGGCGATCTTCGCCGCCGCCTTTTCTGAAGGGCTGCTGGCGACGTTCAGCAACCTGCAGGACAGCGACATGCTGCACTCGATCTGGCTGACCGTGCTGATTGCGCTGGTGGCCGTGCCGGTTAACCTGGTATTCGGTACGCTGCTGGCCTGGCTGGTAACGCGTTTCACCTTCCCGGGACGCCAGCTGCTGTTAACGCTGTTTGATATTCCGTTTGCCGTGTCGCCGGTGGTGGCGGGGCTGATGTACCTGCTGTTCTGGGGCGTCAACGGCCCGGTGGGCGGCTGGCTGGATGCGCACAGTATCCAGCTGATGTTCTCCTGGCAGGGGATGGCGCTGGTGACCATTTTCGTCACCTGTCCGTTCGTGGTGCGTGAGCTGGTGCCGGTGATGCTCAGCCAGGGCAGCCACGAAGATGAGGCGGCGGTGCTGCTGGGTGCCTCCGGCTGGAAGATGTTCTGGCGCGTGACCCTGCCGAATATCCGCTGGGCGCTGCTCTACGGCGTGGTGCTGACCAACGCCCGCGCCATCGGCGAGTTCGGCGCGGTGTCGGTGGTATCCGGGTCGGTGCGCGGTGAAACCTACACGCTGCCGTTACAGGTTGAATTACTGCATCAGGATTACAACACCGTCGGCGCGTTTACCGCCGCGGCGCTGTTGACCCTGATGGCGATAGTGACGCTGTTTTTAAAGAGCGCGGTGCAGTGGCGGTTAGAGAGCCAGCAGAAGCGTTTGCAACAGGAGGGGAATCATGAGCATTGAGATTGGTAGCATCAACAAATTCTTCGGCAAGACGAAAGTCCTGAACGATATTTCGCTGGATATCCCTTCCGGCCAGATGGTGGCGCTGCTCGGGCCGTCCGGCTCCGGCAAAACCACGCTGCTGCGCATTATCGCCGGGCTGGAGAACCAGAACAGCGGTCGCCTGAGCTTCCACGGTAAGGACGTCAGCCGGGTGCACGCCCGCGACCGTCAGGTAGGGTTTGTGTTCCAGCACTATGCGCTGTTCCGTCATATGACGGTGTTCGACAACATCGCCTTTGGCCTGACCGTGCTGCCGCGCCGCGAACGCCCGTCGGCCGCTGAGATTAAGCAGAAGGTAACCCGCCTGCTGGAGATGGTGCAGCTGGCCCACCTGGCTAACCGCTATCCGTCACAGCTCTCCGGCGGCCAGAAACAGCGTGTGGCGCTGGCCCGTGCGCTGGCGGTGGAGCCGCAGATCCTGCTGCTGGATGAGCCGTTCGGTGCGCTGGATGCCCAGGTGCGTAAAGAGCTGCGCCGCTGGCTGCGTCAGCTGCACGAAGAGCTGAAGTTTACCAGCGTGTTCGTCACCCACGATCAGGAAGAGGCGATGGAAGTGGCCGATCGGGTGGTGGTGATGAGCCAGGGCAACATTGAACAGGTCGGCACGCCGGAAGAGGTGTGGCGCGACCCGGCGACCCGTTTTGTGCTGGAGTTCCTCGGCGAAGTAAACCGTTTCGACGGCGAGGTGCACGGTTCCCATTTCCACGTAGGGGCGCACCACTGGCCGCTGGGCTACACGCCGGCGCACCAGGGGGCGGTGGAGCTGTTTCTGCGTCCGTGGGAAATCAGCGTCAGCCGCCAGAGCAGCCTGGAGTCACCGCTGCCGGTGAAGGTGCTGGAGATCAGCCCGCGCGGCCACTACTGGCAGCTGGTGGTGCAGCCGGACGGCTGGAGCAGCGAACCGGTCACCGTGGTGCTGGAGGGCGAGCAGACCTCGCCGCTGCGCGGCGAGCGCCTGTTTGTTGGCCTGGCGCAGGCGCGGCTCTATCAGGGGGATACCGCGCTGCGCGCGGTTGCCTTCGCGCAAAGCGCCTGATATTTTGATGGGCTTATAAACAGGGGCTGGATAATTCCAGCCCCTGTTGTTTTCGGCGTACGGGGTGCGACTGTGACCACACTTGAACAAACAATCGGCAATACGCCGCTGATCCGCCTGCAGCGGCTTGGGCCTGACAACGGCAGTGAGATCTGGCTGAAGCTGGAAGGCAACAACCCGGCGGGATCGGTCAAAGATCGCGCGGCGCTGTCGATGATCCAACAGGCCGAAGCCCGCGATGAGATCCGTCCGGGCGACGTGCTGATTGAGGCCACCAGCGGCAATACCGGCATAGCGCTGGCGATGATCGCCGCAATGAAAGGTTACGCGCTGAGGCTGCTGATGCCTGACAACATGAGCGTTGAGCGGCAGGCGGCGATGCGCGCCTACGGCGCGGAGCTAATCCTGGTCAGCCGCGAGCAGGGGATGGAAGGGGCCCGCGACCTGGCGCTGGAAATGGCGGCGCGCGGCGAGGGTAAGGTGCTGGATCAGTTTAATAACCCGGACAACCCGCTAGGCCACTATCGGACCACCGGGCCGGAAATCTGGCAGCAGACCGCCGGGCGCATCAGCCATTTTGTCTCCAGCATGGGCACCACCGGCACCATCAGCGGCGTTGGTCGTTTTCTGAAAGAGCAGAGCCCCGGGGTGCAGGTGGTGGGCCTGCAGCCTGCCGAAGGCAGCAGCATTCCCGGCATCCGCCGCTGGCCGGCCGCCTATCTGCCGGGGATCTACCGGCCGGAGCTGGTTGACCGCGTGCTGGATATGTCGCAGCAGGAGGCGGAACAGACCATGCGCCAGCTGGCGCGGCGGGAAGGGGTATTCTGCGGCGTCAGCTCCGGCGGTGCGGTGGCCGGCGCGCTGCGTATCGCGGCTGAACAGCCGGGCAGCGTAGTCGTGGCGATTATCTGCGATCGCGGCGATCGCTATCTCTCAACCGGCGTCTACTGAGCCGGAATCGGTTTTTTTCTCGCAGAGCGTGGAATTTTTTGTGCCGGTGCGGCTCAAACGGGGATAACACCGGCCCCCGATCCTGAGCTAACTGTAAGGATTGGGTAAAAGCGGCTGCGCCTTCACCCTTGCCAGGTGAAAATAGCGGCGATACCACTGAGAGATCCCGTATGAAAATTTTACTGGTCGATGACGACCTTGAACTGGGCACCATGCTCAGCCAGTACCTGATTGCCGAAGGTTTTGACGCCCAGCTGGTGCTGACCGGCAAAGCCGGGGTGGCCGGCGCGCTGTCCGGCGACTTTAACGCCATGATCCTCGACATCATGCTGCCGGATATGAGCGGCATCGACGTGCTGCGCCAGGTGCGTCAGAACAGCCGCCTGCCGGTGATAATGCTGACCGCTAAAGGTGACAACATTGACCGGGTGATTGGCCTGGAGATGGGCGCGGATGACTACGTGCCGAAGCCGTGCTATCCGCGCGAACTGGTCGCCCGGCTGCGCGCGGTGCTGCGCCGGGTGGAAGAGCAGCCGGCGGTGGTGGAGAACAAAGACGTCATCGGCTGGGGCGATCTGACCCTGAATCCGGCTACCCGCACCAGCGAGTGGAAAAATGTCCCGTTCGACCTGACCGCCTCCGAATTTAACCTGCTGGACCTGCTGCTGCGTTCGCCGGATCGGGTGGTGTCGAAGGATGAACTGTCGGAAAAAGGGCTGGGACGGCCGCGCGAAGCCTACGATCGCAGCGTCGACGTGCATATCAGCAATATCCGTCAGAAGCTGTCGGCCCTGACCCGGGAGACGGTCAATATCGAAACGGTGCGCAGTATCGGCTACCGTATCCGATGAAGTCTCGCTTCCGCGGCATTCTGTTCTGGAAAATTCTGCTCGGCTTCTGGTTAACCTTTATCGGCATCAGCCAGATTATGTGGCTGACCTTTAACTTTTACGGCAACAAGCACCACGAGCCGCCGGAGATGCAGGCCGCCCGGCGCATCGCCGAACTGCAGATGACCTCTGCGGCCACAGTGCTGCAGTACGGGGGCCTGAACGCGCTGCAGGCGACGATCGCCGACTGGACCCAGGACGAGCGCCGCTTCTTCTCGGTGCAGCCGCTGGGCAGCACGTCGCCCGATCCGTCCGCCAGCGCAGGGGCGTCGGCGTCTGCCATTCACCGATCGCCTGCCGCCGGGGCCGCTTCTCCGCCACCCTTAACCACCGGCGAAGGTTCGCCACGCCGCGATCCGCGATCGACAGCGGCGGAGGACGCCGCAGAGCCCAGCGGTCCGCCGCCGGGCGAGTTTCCTGCCCGGCTGACGGAGCGGGTCACTGATGCGCAGGGCCTGCAGTGGCAGCTGAGCTATGACGTTGCAAGCCTGCGTGAGGATGAGCGTCAGGAGCGGCGGCACGGCGACATTCTCAATATGCCGCTGCCGCTGTTTATCGCCGGCGGCGGCTGCGGGCTGCTGTTCAGCCTGCTGCTGGCGTGGAACCTGACCCGGCCGATGCGTCAGCTGAGCGAAGGCTTTGCGCGTATTTCGAAAGGCGATCTTTCGGTGCGGCTTTTTCCGGCCATGCGCCGTCGCCACGATGAGCTGTCGGTGGTGGCCGCCGACTTCGACGCAATGGTGGAACGCCTGTCGGTGCTGGTCAGCGCCCGCGAAGAACTGCTGCACGACGTCTCTCACGAGCTGCGCTCGCCGCTGGCCCGTCTGCAGCTGGCCACCGGCCTGGCGCGTCAGACCCCGGCCTCGGTGGAGGCCTCGCTGGATCGTATTGATGAAGAGGCGCGGCGGCTGGATAAAATGATCGGCGAACTGCTGTCGCTGTCGCGCGCCGAACACCAGAAGCTGCCTGATGAGCAGTATTTTGACCTGCTGGGGCTGCTGGAGGCGGTAGCCAACGACGCCCGCTACGAGGCGCAGATCCCGGGCGTGGAGGTGCTGCTGCACGCCGACCAGCAGCAGGATTATACGGTGAAGGGGGATGCCAATCTGATCCGCTCGGCGGTAGAGAATGTGGTACGCAACGCGCTGCGTTTCTCGCTGCAGGGGCAGCAGGTCACCATCGACCTGCGGCGCGATCATCACTGGCTGAACATTACCGTGCGCGACCGCGGGCCGGGCGTCGACGCCGAAAAGCTTTCCAGTATTTTTGATCCCTTTGTCCGCGTGAATTCGCCACTTTCAGGCAAAGGCTATGGCCTCGGTTTGTCGATCGTGCGTAAAGTAGTGCTGGCACATCAGGGTGAAGTGAAGGCCGTTAACGCCCGTGATGGTGGGCTGGAGCTCACCATACGTTTGCCACACTGGGTTATTTGAGGGCCGGATCGCCCGTTTTTATTTTTTACCTGGAGGGGGAGCGCGATGAGCACTCGGGTCATCAGTGCCAGGCAGCAGGAAGTACAGCGCGTTATCGATGCGCTTTCACGGGCGATTGCCGAACAGCGCATTGCGCCCGGAACGCGGTTGGTCGAGGCGCAGATTGTTGACGCGCTGGCGGCTAACCGCAATCACGTTCAGGCTGCGCTGCAACGGCTGGCCTTACAGCACGTGGTGACGATTTCCCCCAACCGCGGCGCGCGGGTGGCAAAGCCCGGCGCGCGTGAGGCGCGGGAAGTGTTCAGCGCGCGTCGCGCTCTCGAGCGCGCACTGGTGGCGGAGATTACCGTTGAGAAAATGCAGCGTCACCAGGCGGCGATCGACAGGCATATGCAGGCTGAACAACAGGCGATTGCCAGCGGCGATCGCCGTGAGGTGGTCAGGCTGCTGAGTGCGTTCCATCTGCTGCTGGCCCGTATAGCAGATAACCGGGTGCTGGATGAGATGCTGACCAGCCTGATGGTGCGCAGCGCGCTGATCGTCTCGCTCTATCAGCGTAACGCCTCACCCTGCTGTCAGTCGGATGAGCACGCCGCGATTATCAGCGCGCTCAGGGCAGGGGAGCAGGAGCAGGCTCAGGCGCTGCTGCATAGCCACCTGGCGTTGCTGGAGGATCTGCTGCGGGTGACCGACAGCGACGCTGTCCCCGACAACCTGCGTGAAGCACTCTCATTTGAGTGACTAGTCCTGGTATAAGTTGACACCTTCAGCCAGCGATCAACGCCTGATGAACCTCATCAGGCGTTTTATATTTTAGCGCCAGATGTGGACGCTCCCCGTTGTAGATTGCTACCGACTCCGCCACCATTTTTTTTGCCTCATGCAGATCGGCCGGACGGTGCAGGAGAAATTCCGTTTTCAGTATCCCGTTGACTCTTTCTGCCAGCGCATTCTGATAACAGTCGTAACCATCGGTCATCGAACAGGTTATTCCATATTTTTGATGCATCGCCTGATACTTTTCCGAGCAATACTGGATCCCCCTGTCTGAGTGGTGTATCAGTTTCAGTTGACCGCGCCGGTGTCGTAAGGCACAGCGAAGCGCCTCCATAACCTCTTCAGTTTTAAGGCTTTCATGGACGTGGTAGCCCATGATTTTACGTGAGCAGGCGTCGGTTATCAGACTCAGATAAACCATGTCACCCCGGGTTGGAAGATATGTAATATCTGCAACCCAGGCCTGTTCAGGACGGCTAATTATCACCTGGTCTGGACCCTTTTTTAGCAGATTTGGATGCCTGCGGAACCGATGATGGCTGTTAGTTGTTTTGTGGTATGCACGCTTGCAGGGAACCAGCATTCGGTGTTCAGACAGCAGTGTGAACAGCCTGTCACGCCCCACTGGCGGGGCTATCTGTGCCTGGCTGTGAAGCAGGTAATGAAGTTTCCGTGTGCCTATTCGCGGCTGGCGTAGCCTGACTTTCGCCACGAAACGTATGACCTCAGCCGACTGCCTCCGGCGGGCGATATCCCGTTTGTTTTGCTGGTACCAGGACTGTCTGCTGTGCCCAAAAAACTGACAGACACGGCTGACCGTCAGCTTTTTGGCCGGAGTTTGCGCGAGGACTTCCCGGGCCGCTTTTTTACGATGCTTACCCCGTAATCATTTTTTAAAACGTTCACAACCGCTTCAAAAAACTCAGCTTTCTGGCTGACCAGTTCAAGCTGTTCTTCAAGTTCCTTGATTCTTTGTTGTGGTGTGAGAGGGGTCGGGGGCTGATTCACAGGCAGACTCCTGGTTGAGAGATTGGGCAAAGTTGGACTCCAGTTAAGGCGTCCATGTTTGCGTAACCAGGACAGAACGGTTGAACGTCCCTGGATGCCATAGCGCTGCTGGGCTTGTTTGTAGGTCAGTTCGCCTTTCTCGACCTGCTCAACAACGGCCAGTTTAAAAGACAGAGTGTAATCTCGTTGGGTGCGTTTGAACTCAGTATTCATCACGTTCTCCGGAATTAAGTCGGAAACGTGTCAACGCTATTCAGGACGGGTCAGAGCCATAAAAAAAGCCCTCTGACCGGGTGGCCAGAGGGCTTTCTGTGACGCATCAGATTACTTTTTGATGCGGATAACCGGCGTTTCACCTACGATGACGCTACCCGTCAGTTTGACCAGCTCTTTGATCTCATCCATGTTGGAGATCACGACCGGCGTCAGGGTAGATTTCGCTTTCTCTTCCAGAAGCGCCAGATCGAATTCGATGACCACGTCACCTTTCTTCACTTTCTGACCTTCTTCAGCGATGCGCTTAAAGCCTTCACCCTTCAGCTCAACCGTGTCGATACCAAAGTGGACAAACAGCTCAATGCCGCTGTCTGACTCGATGGAAAACGCATGATTGGTTTCGAAAATTTTACCGATGGTGCCATCAACCGGCGCAACCATTTTATTGCCAGATGGTTTGATAGCGATGCCGTCGCCAACAATCTTCTCCGCAAACACCACGTCCGGCACGTCTTCGATATTGACGATTTCACCAGACAGCGGCGCTACGATCTCAATGGCACCAGATGCGGAATCCGACTTATCGCCAAAAAGTTTTGAAAACAAACCCATGTTTTTCTCCTAAGCAGTCATATTGGGCCAGCGTCTCCGGGCCTCAGCAGAGTGTTTTTTCTTCAATGAACTTGTTAACCAGCTGCATCAGCTCATCCGCGGTCGGTTGAGCCAGCGCCTGCTCTGCTAATGCCTTAGCATCTTCGAAATTCGTGTTACGAATAATTTTCTTGATGCCTGGGATAGAAATGGCACTCATGCTGAACTCATCCAGCCCCATTCCCAATAACAGTAGTGTAGCACGTTCATCGCCTGCCAGCTCACCACACATGCCTGTCCATTTGCCTTCCGCATGTGAAGCATCAATAACCTGCTTAATCAGCGTCAGTACGGATGGTGACATTGGGTTGTAGAGATGGGAAATCAGATCGTTACCCCGATCCACTGCCAGAGTATACTGCGTCAGGTCGTTTGTCCCAATACTAAAGAAATCAACTTCTTTAGCCAGGTGGTGGGCGATCACGGCTGAAGCAGGTGTTTCGACCATGATGCCGACTTCAATGCTCTCGTCGAAGGCTTTGCCTTCCGCACGCAGCTGCACTTTAAGCTGTTCCAGCTCGGCTTTCAGGAAACGCACTTCCTCAACGGAAATCACCATCGGGAACATGATACGCAGCTTGCCAAAGGCGCTGGCGCGCAGGATGGCGCGCAGCTGCGCATGCAGAATCTCGGTACGATCCATCGCGATACGGATGGCGCGCCAGCCGAGGAACGGGTTGTCCTCTTTCGGCAGGTTCATGTACGGCAGGTCTTTGTCGCCGCCGATATCCATGGTACGCACGATCACCGCCTGCGCACCCACGGCTTCAGCCACGGCTTTGTATGCCTGGAACTGCTCATCTTCGGTTGGCAGGGCGTCGCGGTCCATAAACAGGAACTCGGTACGGTACAGGCCCACGCCTTCTGCGCCATTACGCTCTGCGCCGGCGACGTCGCGCACGGTGCCGATGTTAGCGCACACTTCTACCTGATGGCCGTCAAGCGTAATGGCCGGCAGGTCTTTCAGCTTGGCCAGCTCGTTCTTTTCAGACAAATACTGATTAGCAACCGCTTTCAGTTCGTCGATTTTCTCGCTGGTCGGGTTAACGTAAACTTCGTTGTTTACGCCATCCAGAATTACGTAGTCACCGTTGTTGATCACGCTGGTCACGTTGCCGGTACCGACGATAGCCGGCAGCTCCAGAGAACGAGCCATGATCGAGGTGTGCGACGTACGGCCACCGATGTCGGTGATAAAGCCCAGCACCTTGTTCAGGTTCAGCTGTGCGGTTTCTGACGGGGTCAGATCGTGGGCAATCAGCAGGACTTCTTCCTGAATCGCGCTGAGGTCAACGATGTGCAGGCCGAGAATGTTCTGCAACAGACGTTTACCGATATCACGGACGTCCGCCGCGCGCTCTTTCAGGTATTCGTCGTCCAGCTCTTCCAGCGCTTTCGCCTGGCCATCAATAACAGAAAAGGCAGCCGCATCGGCAGAGGCGTGATCGTCTTTGATCAGGGCAATGATTTCCTGCTCAAGTTCTTCATCTTCCAGCAGCATGATGTGCCCTTCGAAGATGGCCGCTTTCTCTTCGCCTAAGGTTTCCCCGGCTTTAACGCGGATCGCTTCCAGCTGCACGGCAGCCTTGCCACGACCGTCAAGAAAACGCTGAACTTCCTGCTCAACCTGGTCAGCAGAAATCTTTTTCCGGTTAATAACAATCTCATCTTCTTTCAGCAAAAGCGCTTTGCCGAAAGCGATACCCGGTGATGCTAAAATGCCTGAAATCATAACCTTACCTATTCTGTCTTAGATTATCACCGGCGCTGTGCGCAGGATGACTGCATCTGTTTATCCAGTCAGCGTGCTGGCCTGAGCGCCGTTTTATTAGGTATCCGCGTCAGAGTACGCAAATAACATCGCGGACAGGCTGTCCGCGATCAAGAAAACTGCACTCTGCGCCACAACGCTGCGGCTCACGAGCTGAAAGCGGTCTGATTACTCGAGCTCTGCCATCAGTTTAACCAGGTGCTCAACGGCTTTCTGCTCGTCTTCGCCTTCAGCAGACAGGGTCACCACGGTGCCCTGAGTCAGACCCAGGGTCTGCAGCTTGAACAGGCTTTTCGCGCTGGCGGATTTGCCGTTAGAGGTCACGGTGATTTCAGACGCAAAGGCTTTCGCTTCTTTAACGAACTGAGCAGCAGGGCGGGTGTGCAGGCCGTTTGGTGCGGTAATGGTCACTTCTTGCTGGAACATGGTGTTTCCCCAACTAATTAGGTTTGGTGTTGTAAGTCCAAAGCACCGGGTTAACGAGGCTCTGGCCTGTATGGGTGAGCGTCCGGCAATAACGTTGCAAAAAGACGCGGGTAAGCAGGAATCAAAACGGGAGAAAATCACGGATTCGCCACCGTTTTTCCACTTTACATTATGCCGCGCTTTGCCGTAATGCGCCAAATCAGTAAATCGATTCAGCCCGATCCATGTCACGCTACGATTAATTTTACGGATCGAAATAATTGCCAGCTTAAATACCAGACACCCGTGGGTAAAAGCAATCTGTAACGTGGCAAAAGTTTGACGTATGCCACAAAAAAGCACCCATTTGGGTGCTTTTTTGTGCAACTGGCGGTTCCGGGCTTACTGAAGCTCTTTCTCAGTGAACAGGTCGGCAAACAGTGCGGTAGAGAGATAACGCTCACCGGAAGAGGGCAGGATCACCACGATGTTTTTGTCAGCTAAAGCCTCTTCTTCCTGCAGCTTCAGCGCGGCAGCAACGGCGGCACCGGAAGAGATACCGGCCAGGATGCCTTCCTCTTCCATCAGACGACGGGCGGTAGCGATAGCCTCTTCGTTAGAGATAGCGACTACGCGGTCTACCAGGTTCAGGTCGAGATTACCCGGAATAAAACCGGCACCGATGCCCTGAATTTTGTGCGGGCCAGGTTTAATTTCGTCGCCGGCCAGCGCCTGGGCGATCACCGGAGAGTCGGTCGGCTCAACCGCCACAGAAATCAGCGCTGTTTTGCCTTTGGTATTTTTGATGTAACGGCTGACGCCGGTCAGGGTACCGCCGGTACCGACGCCGGCGATAAACACGTCCACTTCGCCCTCGGTATCTTCCCAGATTTCCGGGCCGGTGGTCTGTTCATGGATCGCCGGGTTGGCCGGGTTGCTGAACTGCTGCAGCAGCACGTATTTGTTCGGATCGCCGGCGACAATCTCTTCCGCTTTAGCGATAGCGCCTTTCATACCTTTGGCGCCTTCGGTCAACACCAGGTTTGCACCCAGCGCCTTCAGCAGCTTGCGGCGCTCTACGCTCATGGTCTCCGGCATGGTCAGGGTCAGTTTGTATCCGCGTGCGGCGGCCACGTAGGCGAGGGCAATACCGGTGTTACCGCTGGTCGGTTCAACCAGTTCGATACCCGGCTTCAGGATGCCGCGTTTTTCCGCGTCCCAGATCATATTGGCACCGATACGGCATTTGACGCTGAAGCTAGGGTTACGCGACTCCACTTTAGCCAGAATGCGTCCATTACCGATGCGGTTCAGTCGAACCAGCGGCGTATGACCGATTGTTAAAGAATTGTCTTCATAGATCTTACTCATAGCCTGTCCTTAACTGTATGAAATATTGGGAACGACCTAGAGCATACCTTGTTCAATTTCTCAAGGAAGTGAAGAAATCGTATATATATATGTTCTGCTGAAATAAGCCCTGAAGAAAAGGCATAAGCGCGGGCAGGGTGGGGAAGCGGGCATCACCGCGGTCCATTCCGCCCTGCAGCGGGAAGGGAAGGGAGGGGATGATGCCCGTAGAAGAACGGTCAGCGTCGTGAAGAGGGGGAGGTTAACGGCCCGAAGCGCTGCTGGCCAGCTGCGGGCGATAGCGATCCACCCACAGCGCCGTGGCGCCGCAGACGGCAACCGGCATAATCACCAGGTTCAGCACCGGCACCAGGGTAAACAGGCTGACCAGCGCGCCAAACTGCATGTTCACCGCTTTATGCTGGCGCAGCGCGGCCCGCATCTGCGGGAAACTCACCTTATGGTTGTCAAACGGGTAGTCGCCATACTGGATCGCCAGCATCCATGCGCTGAACAGGAACCACAGCACCGGGGCAACGATCTGGCCAAATCCCGGGACAAAATAGAGCAGCAGTAACACCAGCGCCCGCGGCAGGTAATAGGCCAGCTTCTGCCATTCGCGTTTCATAATGCGGGGAATATCTTTCACCATCCCGGCCCAGCCGCCGTCCGGCAGCGCCTCGCCGGTAAGCCGTGCTTCCAGCTGTTCCGCCAGCAGCCCGCAAAAAGGTGCCGCAATCCAGTTCGCTACGGTGGAGAAAAAGTAACTAAAGACTAAAATGATAGACAGCACCACCAGTGGCCACAGCAGATAGCTCAACCACTGCAACCAGTCCGGCACCCGCGCCATCAGCTCAGGCATCCACTGGCCCAGGCGACGGAACAGCCAGATAAACGCGCCACCCATCAGCAGGATGTTAACCAGCAGCGGCATGATGACAAATCGGCGAATACCGGGCAGGGTAATCAGCCGCCAGCCTTCGGTGAAATAATGGATTCCGCTATGATCCGGATCGCTATTTGGACGTGCCATGAACGGCGTTACTCCTGTGAACGGTCAATGATTCGCTATCATAACTCAGCTTTTTCCGCTTTACAGGACGGCGCTGGCTGAAAAAACAGCGATAAAACGCCCGATTAATGAGATATTTGTCAGAAAATACTGCACAGACTTGCACTTGTGTACGCTGGCAAATACAGTTAGAGGGTAAAGTTTGCCGCGGTGGCAAGGTATTGGAACAACAGAGAATACAATGATGCAGGATTTGCGTCTGATATTAATCGTTGTTGGCGCGATCGCAATCATAGCGCTGTTACTGCACGGTCTGTGGACCAGCCGTAAAGAGCGCTCATCGGTATTTCGCGATCGCCCGCACAAGCGCTTAAAGCAGGAACCAGAAGAGTCTTTCGAGGATGACCACGAAGGCGTGGGTGAGGTGCGCGTGCATCGCAGCCAGCCGGAGCCGTCAGAACCGTCGCTCAGCGGATTTAACGCCGGGGATGAGCCACCGCGTCAGCCTGAAATTCGTCAGGAAACGGCCCATTATGCGCCGCCAGCACCTGCAGCGGACGCCGATCCGTTGTTCGGTACGCCGCGCCCTGAAGCGCGCTATGCCGACCCGCAGGAGCCACACTCCGCCCCTGCGCGTGAGCCGGCTCACGCCGTGCCCCAGCCGCACGCCGCTGCTCCGGTTCAGCCTCACACGGCTGCTCCTCAGCCGCACGCCGCTGCTCCGGTTCAGCCTCATACGGCTGCACCTCAGCCGCCGCACGCGCCAGCGCCGCATCAGCCTGGGGTGGTGCCACATACCCCTGCTGCCGCTCAGCCGACGCATGCGCCGGCGGCGCCGCGGGTTGAGGCCAGTGCGCCTCGCCACGAGCCGCATGCGCAACCGGCACAGCCTGCCGCATCCTCGCCACGTGAAGAGGCGCGCCGTAAAGAGACGGTGTTGGTGCTGCACGTTACCGCCCACGCCGGTAGCACCATCAGCGGCGAAGCGCTGCTGCAGGGTGTGCTGCAGGCCGGCTTCCAGTTTGGCGAAATGAATATTTTCCATCGTCACCTGAACCCGGCGGGCAGTGGCCCGGTGCTGTTCAGCCTGGCGAATATGGTTAAGCCCGGCTCCTTTAACCCGGATAACATGTCGGACTTTACCACCCCTGGCGTCTCGATCTTTATGATGGTGCCCTCTTACGGTGATGCGCATCAGAACTTCAAGCTGATGCTGCAGTCTGCCCAGCGTATCGCCGACGACGTCGGCGGCGTGGTGCTGGATGACGACCGCCGCATGATGACGCCGCAAAAGCTGGAAACCTACAAGTCGCGCATTCGCGACGTGATTGACGCCAACAGTCACTAAGGTTTCACTCACCGACCCGTTTTCTGAACCCCCGCCCGTCGGGGGTTTTTTATCTCTGATGGTGCCGCTATGCAATCCGTACACGACCAACTAACCCATTTACGCACCCTGCTGCGCCACCACGAGTACCAGTATCACGTGCTTGACGCACCGGAGGTGCCGGACGCCGAGTATGACCGGCTGCTCGGTGAACTGCGCGCGCTGGAAGCCGAGCACCCTGAGCTGATCACGCCGGACTCCCCCACCCAGCGCGTGGGCGCCGCCCCGCTGGCGGCGTTTGGCCAGGTGCGGCATGAGGTGCCGATGCTGTCGCTGGACAACGCCTTCGATGAAGAGAGCTATCTCGCCTTTAACAAGCGCGTACAGGACCGGCTGAAAAGCAGTGATGAGGTCACCTTCTGCTGCGAGCTGAAGCTGGATGGCCTGGCGGTCAGCCTGCTGTATGAAAACGGCCTGCTGGTGCGTGCGGCCACGCGCGGCGACGGCACGACCGGTGAAGATATCACCAGTAACGTGCGCACCATCCGCGCCATCCCCCTGGTGCTGCGCGGGGAGCAGATCCCGGCGCGGCTGGAGGTGCGCGGCGAAGTGTTTATGCCGCAGGACGGCTTTGAGAAAATGAACGACGAGGCGCGGCGCACCGGCAGTAAGGTGTTTGCCAACCCGCGCAACGCGGCGGCCGGCTCGCTGCGCCAGCTGGACCCGCGCATCACCGCCAAACGTCCGCTGACCTTCTTCTGCTACGGCATTGGCGTGGTGGACGGTGGCGAGATGCCGCGTAGCCATCTGGCGCGTCTGGAGCAGCTGCAGGCCTGGGGCCTGCCGGTCAGTGACCGGGTGCGCCTGTGCCATACGGCGCAGGAGGTGCTGGCGTTCTATCAGCAGGTGGAAGCCGACCGGCCGACGCTGGGCTTTGATATTGACGGCGTGGTGATCAAGGTGGATTCGCAGGATCTGCAGGAGCAGCTGGGCTTTGTTGCCCGCGCACCGCGCTGGGCGGTAGCCTTTAAGTTCCCGGCGCAGGAGCAGCTGACCACCGTGCGTGACGTAGAGTTCCAGGTCGGGCGCACCGGAGCGATCACACCGGTTGCCCGGCTGGAGCCGGTGCTGGTGGCGGGAGTGATGGTCAGCAACGCCACGCTTCACAATGCCGATGAAATTGAGCGGCTGGGGCTGAAGATCGGCGATCGGGTGATGATCCGCCGCGCCGGCGACGTGATCCCAAAAGTGGTCAGCGTGGTGGAATCGGCCACTGATGCGCGTGAGGTCGTTTTTCCTCGCCACTGCCCGGTATGCGGCTCGGACGTTGAGCGCGTCGAAGGTGAAGTGATCGCCCGCTGCACCGGCGGCCTGATCTGCGGCGCACAGCGTAAAGGCGCCTTAAAACACTTCGTTTCGCGTCGCGCGATGGATATCGACGGCATGGGCGAGAAGATCATCGATCAGCTGGTGGATAAAGAGTACGTCAAAAATCCGGCCGATCTGTTCGACCTGACGGCGGGGAAACTGACCGGGCTGGATCGTATGGGGCCAAAGTCGGCGCAAAACGTGGTTGATGCCTTGCAGAAGGCGAAGCAGACTACGCTGGCGCGGTTCCTCTACGCGCTGGGCATCAGCGAAGTCGGTGAAGCGACCGCCGCCAACCTCGCCGCGCATTTTGGCACGCTGGACGCGCTGATGGCGGCCGATCTGGAAGCGCTGATCGCGGTGCCGGACGTCGGCAGCGTGGTCGCCAGCCACGTGCGTAACTTCTTCGATGAGGAGAGCAACCGTGAGGTGATCCGCCTGCTGATTGAGAAGGGCGTCGTCTGGCCGGACGTGGTGGTGGTGAGGCCGGAGGAGATCGACAGCCCGTTCGCCGGTAAAACCGTGGTGCTGACCGGTTCACTGAGCATCCTGTCCCGTGATGAAGCCAAAGACCGGCTGGTGGCGCTGGGCGCTAAGGTCAGCGGCAGCGTCTCGAAAAAGACCGATCTGCTGATCGCCGGTGAAGCCGCCGGCTCCAAGCTGGCGAAAGCGCAGGAGCTGGGCATTGCGGTGATTGACGAAGCGGAGATGGTCCGCCTGCTGGGAGAGTAAGATGGAAAAGCAGCACCTGCTGGAGATCGCCAATACGCCGATGCCGTTCGGTAAATACAAAGGACGGGTGCTGATCGACCTGCCGGAGGAGTATCTGCTGTGGTTTGCCCGCAAGGATGAGTTCCCGCAAGGGCACCTGGGTGAGCTGATGCAGCTGACGCTGGCGATTAAGATCGAAGGCCTGGAGGGGCTGGTAAACCCCTTAAAACGTGGTTGAGCCGTAATAAGCCCTTTTAAATAGTCACGCGCGTGACGCTACCTTCGCAGCAGCAGGGCTGGCAGGCGACCTTTGTCGAAGCCACCTTCAGAGACGGTTATGTGGCAACCACCCCGGTCTATATCACGCCGGATGATAAATTCCCGACGGTGGCACCGCCGCAGAAAGGGCAGGCCTGTGGCACCCTGCCGGGGCGTGGGCTCGGCGCTTAACCCTGGCGACAAGCCGTGATGCCGGTGCAGCCCAGTAGCTTTACCGGCATCGCCGCTTATTTTTGCGACTCAACCGCCACGCTGCCCTGTTTTTCCTGTTTAGCCTGCTTCTCACCGGCTTTTTTATAGCGCTGCGCCAGCATAGAGCAGACCATCAGCTGTACCTGGTGGAAGATCATCAGCGGCAGCACGATAATCCCCACCGCTGCGGACGGGAACAGAATATTGGCCATCGGCACGCCGTTAGCGAGGCTCTTTTTCGAGCCGCAGAACAGGATGGTGATTTGGTCAGCCCTGTTGAAGCCAAACAGCCGTGCGGCGGCGAGGTTAATCGCCAGCACCAGGAACAGCAGCGCCAGGCTCCCTACCACAATCCACAGCAGCGTCATGCCGCTCACGCGCTGCCAGATGCCGTTCACCACCGCTTCACTGAAGGCGGAATAGACCACCAGCAGGATCGACGCCTGGTCGGTTTTGCCAATCAGACCACGATTTTTCTCAACCCAGCCGGCGATCCAGCGGCGTGAAAGATGGCCAAGTACAAACGGCAGCAGCAGCTGCAGCATAATTTTACCAATCTGCTCAACGCTGCCGCCGGCGGCGTCACTGTGCACATTCATCAGCAGCCCGACCAGCAGGGGGGAGATAAACACCCCAAGCAGGCTGGAGGCTGAGGCGCTGCAGACGGCGGCGGCCACGTTGCCTCCGGCCAGTGAGGTCAGGGCAATCGATGACTGCACGGTGGCCGGCAGAATGCACAGATACATAAAGCCGGTGTACATCTCGGTGCTGAGCGGCAGCGGGTGCCACCAGACAAACAGCATGCCGAGCGCCGGGAACAGCACAAAGGTGCTGAACATCACCCACAGGTGCAGCCGCCAGTGGCCGCCGCCGGCGATGATCTTCTCACGAGAGAGCTTGGCACCGTGCATAAAGAACAGCAGGGCGATAGCGGCGGTGGTCAGCCACTCAAAGAAATCAACGAAGTGACCGCGCGCCGGCAGAAAGCTGGCCAGCAACACGGTGATAATCAGTTTCAACATCAGTGGATCGATACGGAAAATGCCCATTGTTAATGCCTGGTTAAAAAATCATGGATGCTATTGTGCATCTGACCGGTTTATAAATAAAATCGATTTATTGAATCCATATATGAAATAAACAGATGAATTACTCCTTACGTCAGCTCAGGGTGTTTGTGGCGGTGGCGCAGCAGGGCAGCTTCAGCAGGGCCGGGCAGCTGATTGGCCTCAGCCAGTCGGCGGTCAGCCACAGCATTAAAGAGCTGGAGGCGGAGATGGGCATCCGTCTGCTGGATCGCACCACAAGGGAAGTCCTGCTGACCGAAGCCGGCGAGCAGCTGGCCAGCCGGCTCGAGCGGCTGCTGGAGGAGCTGAACAATACGCTGCTCGACGTGCGCAGCTACGGTCAGCAGCGCAGCGGGACGGTGCGGGTGGCGGCCAGCCAGACGGTTTCCGCCCATCTTATGCCGCAGTGCCTTGCAGCCGGCCAGCAGCACTACCCGGAGATTAAGGTGATGCTGCGCGATCGCCCGCAGCAGTGGGTGTTGCAGAGCGTGCGTAACGCCGAGGTGGATTTTGGCATCGTGATCGGTCCGCTGCAGGATGACGACCTGGAGTGCGAGGCGATTCTGGAAGAACCCTTTCTGCTGCTGTGTCGCCGCGACGATCCGCTGGCGCGGGAAGCCGCGGTCAGCTGGCAGATGCTCAACCAGCGTACGCTGGTGCTGCAGGACTATGCCTCGGGTAGTCGGGTGCTGATCGATCGGGCGCTGCGGGAGCAACAGGTACAGGCGGAGATTGCTCAGGAGATCGGTCACCCGGTTACCCTCTATCCGATGGTGGAAGCGGGCATCGGCATCAGCATTCTTCCCGCGCTGGCGCTGCCGTTGCCGGAGGGACGTCCGCTGCTGGTGCGGCGGCTGCTGCCGGAAATAAACCGTTCCGTTATGCTGGTACGGCGTAAAAACCGCTCGCTGACGCCCGCCGGTGAGGCAATCTGGCAGCTGGTGCGCCAGCAGGCCGAACTGCTGACGCAACAGCGCCGCCTGACATCACCGTTTTAGATATAGACGTTCAGGGTATTGGTTTCGGTTGGACGGTTGACGCCGTCGGCCACCTTGCTGCTGCCGCTGTCGGCGGCTTTGCTCTGCTGCGCCTGGGCGGCGGCCTTCTCCGCCTGCTGCTGCTGGATTTGCGCAAGCTGCGCCTCCAGTAGCTGGATTTGCGCCTGAATCAGCTGCTGTTTTTCCTGTTTCTGCTCGGTGGTCAGGGTATTGTCCGAGCTGAGGTCCTTCAACTGCTGCTGCAGGGCGGTGATCTGTTTAGCAATACTGGCCGTCTGGGAAGCCCCGCCGCTGCCGGAAGATGAACCGGACGTCACCGAGGGGGTGCTGGTACTGATAGTGGACATGGTTTACTCCTTTCTGGTTAACCATTAACGGTTATCGGAGCGGGGGCGCAGAGCTTGAGGCGATAAAGCGTAAAAGAAGCGATAAGAAAGTGAAAGGGAAGCCGTTGCCGCTGGCAACGTTGTCTCGCTGTCGCTCGACCCGAACCTGCTGCAGGTTCGAACCCTGACGATTTGCGCACAGCAAAAAGGCGCCTTTAGGGCGCCTTCTTAACACTGGTGGGTCGTGCAGGATTCGAACCTGCGACCAATTGATTAAAAGTCAACTGCTCTACCAACTGAGCTAACGACCCGATATGGTGGGTGATGACGGGCTCGAACCGCCGACCCCCTCCGTGTAAAGGAGATGCTCTACCAACTGAGCTAATCACCCATATCGTTACTGCTGCCGGACATATCGCAAATTATGGTGGGTGATGACGGGCTCGAACCGCCGACCCCCTCCGTGTAAAGGAGATGCTCTACCAACTGAGCTAATCACCCATAACGCGAATTTCCGGGTACTGCTTAACACTGCGGGCATCATTCAATTTGAATGGTGGGTGATGACGGGCTCGAACCGCCGACCCCCTCCGTGTAAAGGAGATGCTCTACCAACTGAGCTAATCACCCCCGCTGTGTGGAGTCGCATTATAGGGAACCGCCAAAATGAGTCAACGCTTTTTACGGGGAAAAGGTGCGTTCGTCGTAAAAATAATCAACCTGCTGTGTTTGCAGGCAAAAACCGCCGCGGGCTGGCGGATTTTATTCATGCAACTGCGGCATAAGGGGGGATTGGCGTTGAGGATTCGCCCTGCGGTGATAGAATATGTGCCACTCAAAGCAGGGCCGGTATCGGCTCTGCCTCAGGCCAAAGCATTCGCGTAATAAGGCAGTCATTAATGAAAATCAAAACCCGTTTCGCTCCCAGCCCAACCGGCTATCTGCACGTTGGTGGCGCACGCACGGCGCTCTACTCCTGGCTGTTTGCCCGTAACCTCGGCGGCGAGTTTGTGCTGCGTATTGAAGACACCGACCTGGAGCGTTCCACCCAGCAGGCGATCGATGCGATCATGGATGGGATGAACTGGCTGAATCTTGACTGGGATGAGGGCCCGTATTACCAGACTAAACGCTTCGACCGTTATAACAGCGTGATCGACCAGATGCTGGAAGCGGGCAGCGCCTATAAGTGCTACTGCTCAAAAGAGCGGCTGGAAACCCTGCGTGAAACGCAGATGGCCAACGGCGAGAAGCCGCGTTATGACGGCCGCTGCCGCGACAGCCACGACCATCACGCGGATGATGAACCGCACGTGGTGCGTTTCCGTAACCCGCAGGAAGGCTCGGTGATTTTCGACGACCAGATCCGCGGACCGATCGAGTTCAGCAACCAGGAGCTGGATGACCTGATCATTCGCCGTACCGACGGCGCGCCGACCTACAACTTCTGCGTGGTGATTGACGACTGGGATATGGGTATTACCCACGTGATCCGCGGTGAAGACCATATCAATAACACCCCGCGTCAGATCAACATCCTGAAGGCGATTGGCGCGCAGGTTCCGGTTTATGCGCACGTGTCGATGATCCTCGGCGACGACGGCAAAAAACTGTCCAAGCGCCACGGCGCGGTGGGCGTGATGCAGTACCGCGATGACGGCTACCTGCCGGAAGCGCTGCTTAACTACCTGGTGCGCATGGGCTGGTCTCACGGCGATCAGGAAATTTTCAGCGTGGAAGAGATGACCAGACTGTTCTCGCTGGATCAGGTCAGCAAGTCTGCCAGTGCCTTTAATACTGAGAAACTGCAGTGGCTGAACCACCACTATATCAATACGCTGGCGCCGGAATACGTGGCTACCCAGCTGCAGTGGCATATCGAGCAGGAAAACATCGACACCCGCACCGGGCCTGAGCTGGCGCAGCTGGTCAGGCTGCTGGGCGAACGCAGCAAGACGCTGAAAGAGATGGCCGCCTCCTGCCGCTACTTCTATGAAGAATTTGATGAGTTTGACGCGGACGCCGCGAAGAAGCATCTGCGCCCGGTAGCGCGTCAGCCGCTGGAAGTGGTGCGCGACAAGCTGGCCGCCCTGAGCGACTGGACGGCGGAAAACGTGCACGCGGCGATTCAGGCCAGCGCGGATGAGCTGGAAGTGGGGATGGGTAAAGTCGGTATGCCGCTGCGCGTCGCGGTGACCGGTGCCGGGCAGTCACCCGGGCTGGACGTAACCGTTCACGCTATCGGTCAGTCGCGCAGCGTGGCGCGGATTGGCAAAGCGCTGGAGTACATCAGCGCCCGCGAAGCGCAGTAAGCGCAATAAAAAACCGGCCTGATGGCCGGTTTTTTTTCAGCTGTTACCGATGCCCAGCCGCTGCAGAATACCCTGAATCCCTTCCCGCAACAGCAGTGCCGCCAGCTGTTCCTGCTCTTCGTTGCTGAGTTGCTGTAACGAACTGACCAGCAGCGCCGGTAACGTATTCTGATTAACGCGATAATGCGCCGCCGGCTCGGCAGCGTGGCGTGTTGATTTCAGATACTGCCTTACCCGCTCATCAATATGGATGATGCGCGCCTTTCCACCCTGAACGCCCGGTTTCGGCGCGGTGGTCCAGCCCTCTTTCTTCACCCACTTGTTGATGGTTTGTCTGCTGAAGCCCGTTTGCTGTGCCAGTTCTTCCGGTGTTAACCAATCCTTTTTCACTTTAATGTCCCTTTTGCCGAATAAAGTAATTGAACATATTACAACAATTCATCACGCGAACAACCAATTAGAATGCCGAACCTTGCAGCAAAACGAGCGAAAAAGAGCGAAATGACGGGAAATGCTCCCCCGCTGACCGCAGGGGAGGGAGCGATCAGCGGGAAAGGGCGCTCTCTTCCGGGCGCGGACGGTAAGCAAGGTAGTAGGCGAGGCCAACAAACACCGCGCCGCCAACGGTATTGCCGAGGAACACGGCAACAAAGTTAGGCAGGTACTCGCCCCAGCTCAGATACCCCGCAAAGATTGCCGCAGGTACCACAAACATATTAGCCACCACGTGCTGGAAGCCGATCGCCACGAAGGCCATGATCGGGAACCACATGCCGAGGATCTTGCCGACCACGTCTTTACTGGAGTACGCCAGCCAGGTAGCCAGGCACACCAGCCAGTTGCAGCCGATGCCGGAAATAAACGCCTGCAGGAAATCCGCGTTGACCTTGGCGTTGGCAATCGCCAGCGTCTTCTTCAGAAACACGCCTTCGGTCATACCCAGCATATGGCCAAACAGCCATGCAACGGTAATACTGCCGAGGAAGTTGGCCAGCGTCACCCAGAACCAGTTTTGCAGCACGTGTTTCAGCTGGATCTGGCGTGAGAACCAGGCCATCGGCAGCAGCATCATATTGCCGGTCAGCAGCTCACCGCCACACAGAACGGTCAGGATAATCCCCACCGGAAACACCGCAGCGCCCAGCAGCAGGCTGAATGAACCCCATTCAGGAGGCAACTGGTAAACAATATGGATATAGAGCAGGAAGCCGAAGCTAATAAAGGAACCGGCCATGAAACCGAGGATCAGAATGGCGGAGATCGGGGTATGACTTTTCGCCACGCCGGATTGCACGGCAATGGCGGCGATTTCTTTTGGTGTATGCAAAGACATGGGAGACTCTGGATGTAAGTAACAGGAGAAACTACCGGAGGCGGCGGCGCTTATCCTGCGCGATAACGGCCCCGGTATCCGTAAGCGGGCGCAGTTTTGCATGGGATTTTAACAAATACAAGTGTGAATTTTCTTCATAATAACGATTACTTAACAGAAAATGCTAAATTACTGATGTGTATTGATATTTCTAAACCTTGCCCGCTTTGTGGGCAATTTCTGTTGCCGTGCACCCGGCCATAAGCCGTGCCTCAATTAATGATGATGTTCCCGCCGCCGCCGCCGATCTTTCCATTGTCTGCGAACTGGCAAGGCACTTCTCACCCTTGTCACCCATTGACTAAAGCATGAGCCGCGATCGTCATCATCTGCCTCACAGGGCAAAAGCCATTATCACGGTTATCTGCCTCACAGGGTAAAGCCGTTGTCATGCTCATCTGCCTGTCGGCCCGCACTCTTTTCTCCAGCTGCTGTCTGCAAACGCCTTTTTGCTCTGCGTAGTGGTGCGAATTGCCGCCTTCTTTTTGCCTTAGCCTGTTGAATTAACCGACAAATTAGTGCTTTTTTCAGCGCGGTGGCGGCTTTTTCAGCGATCGGTCGCAGTTTTAAAATTTGCCGTTGACACTCCGGCCCCCGTTCCATAATATGCACCCCGTCAACACGACACGGCTTTTCGGACTGGGGGTATAGCTCAGCTGGGAGAGCGCTTGCATGGCATGCAAGAGGTCAGCGGTTCGATCCCGCTTATCTCCACCAAATCTTTACCAGAGGATGAGGTGGCACCGAAAGCCGAAGTTTTATGCAGTGGGGGTATAGCTCAGCTGGGAGAGCGCTTGCATGGCATGCAAGAGGTCAGCGGTTCGATCCCGCTTATCTCCACCAAAATTCTTAAATCTTCTGATTTAACACAAAATCTGCTCAGGCGGATTTTTGTCGTTTCTGCGGTCTGAAATCGGCGGGTGGCTATTTTAATCACGCCCCGAAAACAGAACGGGCCGGCATTGCCGACCCGCCACCCGCTATTCATCACTCACTGCTCACTGCTCACTGCTCACTGCTCACTGCTCACTGCTCACTGCTCACTGCTCACCGCTTACAGCCTGCAACCCACAGTTCACGATTCACAGTTCACAGTTCACAGTTCACAGTTCACAGTTCACAGTTCACGTTTGACGATGCACCGTTCGCGGCTGGCCGCTCACCACGCTGCGCTTTACGCGGCCAGCACCTTAAAGCGGTGGCTGCCGTCACGCGCCAGCTGCGCAGGCAGGCCCTGGCGCCAGGCGTCCTGCAGGGCGATTTCTGCCGCGCTGGGGTTGCTGCGCTCCTCCGGGCGGAGAAAGCGGTCGATGCGTGGCAGCAGCAGCGTGGTTTCACCCTGTTCCACCGGCAGCCCGGCCGCTTTCCACGCGGTATTGCCGCCGGTCAGCACCTGCACCTCTTTGCCGGTCAGCTGGCGCAGCTGCTCCGCAGAGTAAGCGGCCAGCAGGCTGCTGCCACAGGTCACTACGTAGCGCTCTGCTGCGGGCAGCGCGTCTGCCCCGGCGGTGGTCAGCGCCGAGCGTTGCAGCCAGGCCGCGCCGGGAATATGCGCGTTGACGTAGTTGGCGCTGGTGGTGAAGTCCAGTACCTGGGTATCACCTTCCGCCAGCCGCGCCGTCAGTTCGGCCGGTGTCACCTGAGGCTGAGCATCCAGTTCAGGCACCTTCGGTGACCAGCCACCGCTGACGCTGAAGTCTGCCGCCTGCAGGCCATCAGCGATCGCCACCTGCCAGCCCTGCTGCGCCAGCCAGCTGGCCGCGACGGCGGCACGCACGCCGTCACCGTCGTCGATCAGCACGATGCGCGCATTCAGCACGCTGGCGAACTGATCGGTCTCTTTTACCAGGTGCGCGGCAGGTACGGAGCGTGAGCCAGGCAGGTGCCCCTGCTGATACTCCGCCAGCACGCGTACATCAAACAGGTACAGCGTCCGCTCCTGCTGTTGCCACTGCTGCAACCCGGCCAGAGTGATGCGCTGCACCCCGGCACGATCGGCCAGCGTACGCGCTTCCACCGCGCTTAACCGTGCGCCGTTGTCCTGGCTCTCCAGCTGCAGCGCCAGCTGTTCTGTGCCAAGCAGTGGGGTGGCCGTAGAGTTGTCGACCAGGCTGGCAAAGCCGTTTGCCGGGCTGTTAACGCCGCTGAACAGCTCACCGCCGCCTTCCACCCAGCCTGCCAGCCCACCGGCCAGCAGGGCGACGTCGGTATAACCAATCTCCCGCAGCCGCTCGGCCGCCACGCGTGCCAGGCCCTCGCCGTTATCGTACAGGGTGACCGGCGTGTTCAGCCGGGGAATGCGGTTCAGGATCTCAATATCCAGCTTTGATACCGAGATATTGACTGCAAACAGCGGATGTCCACCGGCAAACGGCACCTCTTCACGGGCGTCGACCAGCGCCAGCTCTTCGCCGGCGTTCAGCGCGTTCAGGAGGTGTTGTGTATCACGGATTAACAGGTTTTTCTCAGACATATCAGCAGTTCCGAATCGGGGCGATGACGCGAGCGTCGTTCGCGGGGCAGGGGAGGTGTGGCTCAATCCTGGATCCGAAAGGCAGCGAGGGGAAATGCGTAATAATTGATAAGAAAGAAAAAATCAGCAATTACGGGCGGGGCCGGGCGGCCCCGCCAGAGAATTACAGCACCAGACCGGCGATGGAAGCGGAGAGCACGCTCACCAGCGTCGAGCCGTACAGCAGTTTCAGACCGAAACGTGACACCACGTTGCCCTGCTCTTCATGCAGACCTTTAATCGCACCGGCGACGATGCCGATCGACGAGAAGTTAGCGAAGGAGACCAGGAACACCGACAGGATACCTTCCGCACGTGGCGACAGGGTACCGGCGATCTTCTGCAGGTCCATCATGGCAACAAATTCGTTAGAAACCAGTTTGGTGGCCATAATACTGCCCACCTGCAGCGCTTCACCGGCCGGAACGCCCATCACCCATGCAAACGGGAAGAAGACGTAGCCGAGAATGCCCTGGAAGCTGATGCCGAAGATGGTGTCGAACAGGGCGTTAATGGCGGAGATCAGCGCGATAAAACCGATCAGCATCGCGGCCACGATCACTGCCACTTTGAAACCTGCGAGGATATATTCGCCAAGCATTTCAAAGAAGCTCTGTCCCTGATGGGTGTTGTTCAGCTTCAGATCTTCTTCGCTGTCCACGCGGTACGGGTTGATCAGCGACAGCACGATAAAGGTACTGAACATGTTCAGCACCAGTGCGGCGACCACGTACTTCGGCTGCAGCATGGTCATGTAGGCACCGACGATTGACATCGACACGGTCGACATCGCGGTAGCTGCCATGGTGTACATGCGGCGTTCAGACATTTTGCCGAGGATATCTTTATAAGCGATAAAGTTCTCTGACTGTCCCAGAATCAGCGAGCTGACCGCGTTAAATGACTCCAGTTTCCCCATGCCGTTCACCTTCGACAGCACCGTACCGATGGCGCGGATGATGATCGGCAGGATGCGGAAATGCTGCAGAATACCGATCAGCGCGGAGATAAACACGATCGGGCAAAGCACGTTCAGCCAGAAGAAGGCCAGTCCCTTATCGCTCATATTACCGAAGACGAAGTTAGTCCCCTCTGCGGCATATTTAAGCAGTTTTTCAAACAGATCCGAAAAGCCTTTCACGAATCCAAGGCCGGCTTCTGAGTTCAGGAAGAACCAGGCCAGCACAACTTCAATCACCAGCAGCTGTATGACAAAGCGGACGCGGATATTTTTGCGGTCACGGCTGACCAGTAAGGCCAGCACGGCAACCAGCGCCAGCGCCAAAGCGAAGTGAAGATAGCGGGACATGTATGCTCCAAATTTGAGGGCAGTTATATTTCGTTGCACATTCTATGTAACAAGGAGCGGAAAAACGAGAACTGCGTCGCAATATAACAATTACCTATTGCATGGGATTGCAGAAAAGCTTGAGGCGTCACAGGTTTTTGGCCGTAAACGGCCGTCAGCGTGGTTGATTATCCGCGCAGGGGGGCCTTTAGTGCAATACGCGCTCAATGATGATGAAAAAAACAGCCTGCGTCTGGAAAGCAGATTCTCAATCCCCTACAGTGTCTGAGGACGCATTTTTGCGCCATGCTGACATATTTATACAAATTATAGCCATTGCTATAACTTTTAGCGCTTGCTATTTTGGTGGATATAAAACACCCGATATGCCGGTGTATTTATCACTACGTTGTCAGAACCGGGCGTGAAGCCACGCCAACCAGGGGTAACCACCATGCAGGAAAGTCGTACTGCAGAACAGCGCATCCGCAGCCAGCGAAAAGTCAAATTTGCCCTGATGGGGCCGGCTTTTATCGCCGCGATCGGCTATATCGACCCCGGCAACTTCGCCACCAATATCCAGGCCGGCGCCAGCTACGGCTACACGCTGCTGTGGGTGGTGGTGTGGGCCAATATCATGGCGATGGTGATCCAGCTGATGTCCGCCAAGCTTGGCATAGCTACCGGCAAAAACCTTTGTGAGCATATCCGCGACCGCTATCCGCGCCCGCTGGTGTGGTTCTACTGGGTACAGGCGGAAATCATTGCCATGGCCACCGACCTTGCGGAATTTATCGGCGCGGCAATCGGCTTTAAACTGGTGTTTGGCGTCAGCTTACTGCAGGGCGCGGTGCTGACCGGCGTGGCCACGTTCCTGATCCTGATGCTGCAGAACCGCGGGCAGAAACCGCTGGAGCTGCTGATCGGCGGCTTGCTGCTGTTCGTTGCCGCGGCCTACATTATTGAACTGTTCTTCTCGCAGCCGAACGTGGTCGAGCTGGTGAAAGGGATGGCGATCCCGTCACTGCCGACGGCGGACGCCGTGCTGCTGGCGGCCGGGGTGCTCGGTGCCACCATTATGCCGCACGTCATCTACCTGCATTCGTCGCTGACGCAAAAGGATGAAGGCGGCACGCGCGGCGAGCGCTACAGCGCCACGCGGATGGATGTGGCGGTCGCCATGACCATCGCCGGTTTCGTTAACCTGGCGATGATGGCCACCGCCGCCGCCGCTTTCCACTTTAGCGGCCACAGCGGCGTGGCCGAGCTGGAGGAGGCGTGGGTCACCCTCGACCCGCTGCTGGGCCGCTCCGCCGCGCTGGTGTTTGGCCTGAGCCTGCTGGCGGCGGGGCTCTCCTCGACGGTCGTCGGCACCATGGCAGGCCAGGTGGTGATGCAGGGCTTTATCCACTTCCATATCCCGCTGCTGGTGCGGCGGGTGATCACCATGCTGCCGTCGTTTATCGTGATCCTCTCCGGGATCGAGCCAACGCGCATTCTGGTGATGAGCCAGGTGCTGCTGAGCTTTGGTATCGCGCTGGCGCTGGTGCCGCTGCTGGCCTTTACCGGCAACCGTCAGCTGATGGGCGACATGACCAACTCGCGGCTGATGCAGAATATCGGCTGGCTGATCGTCATCCTGGTGGTGATCCTGAACGGCTATCTGCTGGTATCGATGCTGCGCTAGGCAACGCTGCGATCGTCACCACCTGCGCTGATGGCGTTACCTGAGCTCATCCGGGGAAGACCTGAACCCTCACGCAAAAAAGCGGCTCCTGATGAGCCGCTTTTTTTTAACTGCGCAACGCTGTCACTCGCATGATGCCTTAGCGATGGCGTTCAGTTAGCTGCGCCATGATGCGCTGTGCTGTGGGTTAATGGTGACGACGCCACTCCTTTTCATGATGGCGACGTTCTTTCTCGTGGTGACGCCACTCGCGCTGCCGCTCACGTTCGTGCCAGCGGCGCTCTTTTTCCCACTGATGATGGCGGCGCATCTGCTCATGGCGTCGCCATTCGGCGTGCCGCCACCAGCGCCCTTCGTCGTAGCGGTAATTATTCTTCCACCAGCCCCGGTCGCGCCAGCGGCCGCCGTCCCAGTAGCGGCCACGATCGTCCTGGTCGCCTAAATGGAGGGTGACGCCGGGCAGCAGTGAAATGCTGGCACCGGTGGCCTGTGCTGTGTTGAAAAGCGGAAGTGCTAAACCTGCCAGCAGGCTGGCAATAATCAGAAAGCGTTTCATTGTTTCTCCTTATCAGCGGCATAACGTCACCGCCCTGACGGGGAGAATATAAGGCGTCATCCGGTGAGACTATCTGGCTGATTCTGAAAAATCGGCCCCGGCGCGGATTTAAGAGTTGTCTGGAGAAGGTCTCTGGACACAGGGCGGGGTTCACTGCGCTGCTACAGACGTTATGACAACGTGAAACCGGCTGGGCAGATCGGCCGGGAACTAACGGGTAAGCACAGGTCCGGATACGCTGAAAGTGCAAAACAGCCTGGTAACAGGTCCGGGAGCCGTCAGGTTTCAGGCTCCCGTCAGCCTGGGTATAAAGCAGGATTCAGGGCAGCCTGTCAGGGCCCATCGCCCGTAACAGACTGCAAAGAATACGGTTTCGCTCAGAGGATCGTGTCAGCCCAGAATGGCGTCGATCTGCGCCAGCTCCTGTTCGCTAAAGGTGCGCTGCTGCAGCATGCCCAGCGCATCGTCGATCTGGCTGACCTTGCTGGCACCGATCAGCACCGAGGTCACGCGGTCGCCGCGCAACACCCACGCCAGCGCCATCTGCGACAGCTTCTGCCCGCGCTGCTGCGCCAGCGCGTTCAGGCGGCTGACCTTATCCAGCGTCTCCGGCGTTAAGCGGTCGCTGCTGAGGAACGGGCTGCCGCTGGCCGCGCGCGAGTCCTGCGGAATACCGTTCAGATAGCGGTCGGTAAGCATGCCGCCGGCCAGCGGTGAGAAGGCGATTGAGCCAACGCCCTGCTCAGACAGCACGTCCAGCAGGCCACCTTCCGGCGCGCGGTCAAACATCGAATACTTCGGCTGGTGGATCAGGCACGGGGTGCCCAGCTGTTTCAGCATCGTAATCGCCTCTGCCGCCAGCCCGGCCGGATAGTTGGAAAGCCCGACGTACAGCGCCTTGCCCTGGCGGACGATGTGGTCCAGCGCGGTCATGGTCTCTTCCAGCGGGGTTTCCGGATCGGGACGGTGGTGATAGAAGATATCCACGTACTCCAGCCCCATGCGCTTCAGGCTCTGATCGAGGCTGGAAATCAGATATTTACGTGAACCCCAGTCGCCGTAAGGGCCATCCCACATGGTGTAACCGGCCTTGCTGGAGATCACCAGCTCATCGCGCCACGGGCGAAAATCTTCGCGCAGGATGCGGCCAAAATTCTCCTCGGCGGAGCCGGGCGGCGGGCCGTAGTTATTGGCCAGATCGAAATGCGTGATACCGTTATCAAACGCGTGGCGCAGCAGGTCACGGCTGTTATCGACGCGGGTGCTGTCACCAAAATTGTGCCATAACCCAAGAGAAATCGCCGGAAGCTTAAGGCCACTGCGCCCGCAGCGGTGATAGGTCATGCCGTCATAACGATGTCCATCTGCCTGATAAAACATAATATTTTCCCATAAAAGAAGATGAGTCCGGTAACGCAGCGGTTTAGTGTATACGTTTACACTATGCGAAAGCGCGCGGCAGATCGCAACTCAGACACTTTGTAGCGCGTAACGCTGGCTTGCCAGTTTTGCCGTGGAAATTCTGCGGCCGTCGCACGTTCGATCGCGGCCAGAGGTCTGATTATCGCAGATACTCAAAGCGTTAGCTCAACCGGAGAGTGTGCGATGAACAGCTATACCGTTAGCGACTATCTGCTGGCCCGCCTGAATGAGATCGGCATCGATCATCTGTTTGGCGTGCCTGGTGACTACAACCTGCAGTTTCTCGATCATGTGATTGCGCATCCGCAGCTGGCGTGGGTCGGCTGTGCTAACGAGCTGAACGCCGCCTACGCGGCAGACGGTTACGCCCGCTGCCGCGGCGCAGGGGCCCTGTTGACCACCTTCGGCGTGGGGGAGCTGAGCGCGCTGAACGGCGTGGCCGGCAGCTACGCCGAGTATCTGCCGGTGGTACACATTGTCGGTGCCCCGGCGCAGGCCTCGCAGCGCAGCGCGGAACTGCTGCACCACACGCTGGGCGACGGCGACTTCCGCCACTTTCTGCGTATGCATCAGGAGGTGGTGGTCGCCAGCAGCGTGCTGACCGCCGACAACGCTGCGGCGGAAATTGACCGGGTGCTGGTCTGCGCCCTGCGCGAGCGCCGCCCGGTCTACCTGCTGCTGGCGACCAACGTAGCGGCCAGCCGCATCCTGCCGCCGGTAATGCCGCTGGATCGCGCTCAGAGCGTGGATAACGAACAGCTGCAGGCTTTTAGCATGGCGGCAGAGCGGCAACTGGCCGCCGCTCAACGCGTTTCCCTGCTGGCCGACTTTCTCGCCGACCGGGCGCAGCAACGCGAGCGGCTCAGCGCCTGGCTGAGCGAGGTGCCGATGCCGTTTGCCACCCTGCTGATGGGCAAAAGCGTGCTGCCGGAGTCGCTGTACGGCTTTGCCGGCACCTATGCCGGCCGCTGCAGCGCCCCTGCCACCCGCGAGGTGATTGAACAGAGCGAGGTTATTATCACCGTCGGCGTTAAGTACACCGATACCATCACCGCCGGTTTCACCCAGCAGATCCCCGTAGAAAAAAATATCGACGTTGGCCTGTTCAGCAGCCGGGTCGCCGGCCGCGAGTTCAGCGGCATCCCGATGGCGCAGGCGCTGGCGGAGCTGCACCGGCTGGCGCTGCGGTACGGCAGCGGCTGGCAGCGGCAGATTATTGCCCCGCCGGAGATGGAGCAGGAGGACGCGGACGACCTGACCCAGCGGGGGTTCTGGCAGGCGATACAGGCCTTCCTGCGCCCCGGCGATATCCTGCTGGCCGATCAGGGCACCGCGGCGTTTGGCGCGGCGGCGCTGCGTCTGCCGGCGGAGGCGCGGCTGGTGGTACAGACGCTGTGGGGATCGATCGGTTACACGCTGCCCGCCGCTTTTGGCGCGCAGACGGCCGCGCCCGAGCGCCGGACGATCCTGATTATCGGCGACGGGGCTGCCCAGCTGACCATCCAGGAGCTGGGCAGCATGCAGCGCGACGGGCTGCACCCGCTGATCTTCGTGCTGAATAACGACGGCTACACCGTCGAGCGGGCGATTCACGGCGCTGAGCAGCGCTATAACGACATCCCCGGCTGGGACTGGACGCGCCTGCCGCAGGCGATGCAGCTCGGCAGCCAGGCGCAGTGCTGGCGGGTGACCCAGGGCGTGCAGCTGCACGGCGTGCTGGAACAGATTGCGGATGCCTCGCGCCTGTCACTGATTGAGGTGGTGCTGCCGCAGCAGGATGTTCCGCCGCTGCTGGCGGCGGTGACGCAGTCGCTGGAGCAGCGTAACAGCGTGGAGTGAGGGCGGCAGTTGTTGTTTTGCCTGCAGATACTTATAGTAACGCTCATTCTTTTCAGCGGAGCTAAACCACCATGACGCAGTTTGCCCTAGTCGGCGACGTCGGCGGCACCAACGCGCGTATCGCGCTGTGCGAGATCGAAACCGGGGCCATTTCACAGGCCAAAACTTTTTCAACCTCTGATTACGCCAGTCTGGAAGCGGTGATCCGCACGTTCCTGGACGAGCAGAAGCTGGAGATCCGCGAGGCGTGCATCGCTATCGCCTGCCCGATTACCGGCGATCGGGTTGAGATGACCAACCATGACTGGAGCTTCTCCACCCGCGAGATGCAGGGCAACCTTGGCCTGCATCAGCTGGAGATCATCAACGACTTCACCGCCGTTTCGATGGCGGTGCCGATGCTGTCTGCCGACGATCTGCTGCAGTTCGGCGGCGGCGCGCCGGTTAAAGACAAGCCGGTAGCGATTTACGGTGCCGGTACCGGGCTGGGGGTGGCGCATCTGGTTCACGTTGACCAGCGCTGGGTCAGCCTGCCGGGCGAGGGCGGCCACGTTGACTTCGCTGCCAACAGTGAAGAAGAAGACCAGATTCTGGAAGTGCTGCGCGGCGAGCTGGGCCACGTCTCCGCCGAACGCATTCTGTCGGGCGGCGGGCTGGTTAACCTCTACCGGGCGATCGTCAAATCCGATGACCGGGTGCCGGAACCGCTGAAGCCGCGCGACGTTACCGAACGCGCGCTGGCCGACAGCTGCACCGACTGCCGCCGCGCGCTGGCGATGTTCTGCGTGATTATGGGGCGCTTCGGCGGCAACCTGGCGCTGAACCTTGGCACCTTCGGCGGCGTCTATATCGCCGGTGGCATCGTGCCGCGCTTCCTCGAATTCTTTAAGGCCTCCGGCTTCCGCGCGGCCTTTGAAGATAAAGGGCGTTTTAAAGCGTACGTTGCCGATATCCCGGTGTACCTGATCACCCACGATCAGCCGGGCCTGCTGGGCGCCGGTGCGCACCTGCGCCAGGCGCTGGGCCGCGTACTGTAAGCCTAAGCTCCGCCAGCCGCTGCGCTACAGGCGCATCAGCTGGCGGAAGGCTTTCACCTTGCTGCGGCTGACCGGCACCTGAAACTCCAGGTCGCGAAGCTTGAGGATATAGGTGCTGTTAAACCAGGGTTCGATCTCGCGGATCTTGCTGATATTGACGCAGTACGAGCGGTGGCAGCGGAAGAATTCCGCTTCCGGCAGCCGGCTGCAAAACTCGCTGATATTCACCGACATCACGTACTCTTCCCGCCGCGTATAGACAAACGTCAGCTTCTCATGGGCTTCCACGTAGTAGATATCATTGATATCGGTAACGATAATCCGCTCATCCTTCACCAGATTGACGGTGTGCGCCGCCGGGCGTGACGCCGCGCTGCTCAGCGGCGGATGCTGCTGGCTGTGGCTCTCCAGCTTGCGCAGCAGGGTGATGATGCGCATCTCGTGATACGGCTTCAGTATGTAGTCAAACGCCTCCAGCTCAAAGGCGTCCACCGCATGCTCTTTGTAGGCGGTAATGAACACGATCAGCGGTTTACTGGCAAACTTGCTGATATTTTGTGCCAGCAGCATGCCGTCCAGCGACGGAATGTTGATGTCGAGAAAAATCACGTCCACCTGGTGGGTCTGCAGGTACTTCAGCACCTCCAGCCCGTCGTCAAAGGTGGCGACAATCTCGATCTGACTGTGCTGGCGCACCAGCCAGCTCAGCTCCTGCTGGGCGAGGAACTCATCCTCAACGATAATCGCTTTCATATGTTTATCCGCCTCAGACAGACAGCGTTACGCGTGGGTTTCCCGGCAGCAGGCCACCGTTTTTACTCACGCAGAAGGAAATTTCGGTACCGGGATTCAGGCGCTGAATGGACAGCCCCTCGCCATATAACAGGCGGACCCGGTGGTGAACGTTAAGCAGGCCGATTTTATTGCCGGGCAGCTCGTTGTTTCTCACGCGCGCCATCACCTCTTCGCTGATGCCGTTGCCGGTATCGCGCACGGTAATCCGCACCCGATCGCCGAGGTCGTTGATGCCGAGCGTCACCACGCCTTTGCCGCGGCAGGGGTGGATGCCGTGCACGATGGCATTCTCAATCAGCGGCTGGATCAGCAGGCTGGGCAGCGAGCAGCTGACGTCCTCTTCAATATCGTAAAATACCGACAGCTTGTCGCCGAAGCGCGCCTGCTCAATGGCGATATAATCCATCACCTGATACAGCTCTTTCTTGATATCGATTATCTCATCGTCATTCAGCTCAAGGTTATAGCGCAGATAACGGGACAGATTGGTGATCAGCTGGCGGGCGGTGTCCGGATTGAGGCGGATCGAGGCGGAAATTGCGTTCAGCGCGTTAAACAGGAAGTGCGGGTTAATCTTGCTCTGCAGCGCGCGCAGCTCGGCTTTATTGGCCATTTCCCGCAGCTGTTCGGCGCGGGAGACCTCCAGCTGGGTGGAGATAATCTGCGACAGCCCGACCGCCATCTCCTTCAGTGACCAGGTGATACGGTGCGCGTGGCGGTAGTAGATTTTCAGCGTGCCGGTCACTTCGCCTTTTTCCCACAGCGGGATGACGATCATCGAGTGGATTTCCGGCGTGCGGTGCGCCTCATCATTGTTCTTAATGATGATTTTACCCTCGGCGATCGCCGTGGCGGTGGTCGGGCTGATGCCGTCATCGCCGTTATGGTAATTTTCCTCGCCGACGCCGACGTAGGCGAGGATCTGCTCTTTACTGGTCATCGCCACCGCGTCGGCGTGAATATCCTCGCGGATAATGGCGCAAATCTGGCTCAGCGACTGGCTGTTGACCTGACGAAACAGCGGCAGGGTTTTATTGGCGATATCCAGCGCCAGTTTGGCCTGGCGGGCGGCTATCGCCTCGCGCTCTCCCTCCACGCTCTGCACCAGCAGCACGATAATGCCGATGCTGGTGGTGCCGAGGATCATCGGCAGCGCAATATCGCTGACGATCGCCACCCCCAGCGAGGTCGGCGTCGCCCACAGCACGATCAGCAGCATGGTCAGCGATTCGCACAGCATGCCGCCGAGAATACCCACGGTCCAGCGCTGCTCCCTGAGCACCTTAAGGTTGATCCAGCCGGAAATAATGCCGGCGGTGATGCTGGTAATCAGGCAGGGCACCGAGGTGACGCCGTGGATGTCGATCAGGAAACGGTGGGTGCCGGCAATCACCCCGGTGGCGATGCCGACCCAGGGGCCGAACAGAATGCCGCCGGACATAATGGCGATGGTGCGCACGTTGAGCAGCGAGCCGTCGACGTTGACGCCGGTCCAGGTGCTGAACAGCGCAAACAGCGAGAAGATGGCGGTGACCGCCGCCAGCTCCTGACGGGAGTGCTCCTCCTTTTGCAGCAGCTGACGAAAATGGCGGGTGCGGGTGATAAAAAACAGGCAGATTAGCATCAGCGCTGCGCGATCAAACACGGCGAGCAACATCTCAAACATCGAATGCACGGGCGTCTCGGCTGGCGGAACAGAATAGGCCTATGATAGGGAAAGCCAGCGTAATCCGCTACTTCATCTGCCGTTCTCCCGTCACCGTAAGATCGGCTGGCGTAAGGCGGCCGTGAAAATCCTTCTCAAAATCGTCCGCCACGTCGTCCAGCTGCTGGCCGGTTTAAAGATCTGAACATGCTCCGGCAGCGCCCTGCGCAGCCGCGCGGCGATCGGTCGAATCGCGTCCGGAATATTGTCGATTCTGAGACGGGTCATGGTCGTTCTTCGCGAAGTTATCTGCGATGATGGTCCACTACACGACGAAAAGCGGCAGGTAAAAGAGAGGCATTTTCGTTGAGACTTCCCCTTTTAGTGAGCAAAAAATGCAGCTGAACAGTGAACGACTGACTCTGAGCCTGATGCAGCCGACAGACTGGCCGCTGTTCCTGCAGATCCACTCTGATCCGGTGTGCATGGAATTTATCAGCGCCGTACCGCAGCTGGCGGATATTCGTCAGCGATTCCAGGACCGGCTGGCACCCTGGCAGGTGACCAGTTTTCATATGCTGTGCCTCGTCATCCGTCGGCGGCAGGACGGGCGGTCGCTGGGGATGATCGGCGTTACCGCCGAGTGGGCACCGTACCGCCAGGCAGAGATCGGCTACACCCTGTGCAGCGACGCCTTTGGCCAGGGCTACGGCACGGAAGCGCTGGGGGTGGTGAGCCGCTGGCTGTTTGCCGACTGTGAGTTTCACAAGCTCAAGGCGCAGGTGGTGGAGGGCAATATGGCATCACGCCGGGTGCTGGAAAAAAACGGTTTTGAACTGGAAGGCACGCTGCGTGATAACTACCTGCTGCGCGGCCGCTGGGTCAACGACTGGCTGTTCGGACGCATCAATCCCGGCGAATAAAAATTTTAATCAGCCTCTCGACAGCGGTTCCGTTCTCCGGTTATGTTCATTGCTCGACCACCGCAGTGGTCAGCGTCGCTCGGATGGTCCGGGCGCTAACGTTAAGAGAGAAAATAACTATGGCTGATAACAGCTCCGCTCGCCGTTTTTCCCGTATTGAACGCCTGCCCCCTTACGTATTTAACATCACCGCCGAACTGAAAATGGCCGCGCGCCGTCGTGGTGAAGATATTATCGATTTCAGCATGGGTAACCCGGACGGCCCGACGCCGCCGCACATCGTGGAAAAACTCTGCGCGGTGGCACAGCGTGACGACACCCACGGCTACTCGACCTCACGCGGCATTCCGCGCCTGCGCCGGGCGATCTCGCGCTGGTACGCCGATCGCTACCAGGTGGAGATCGACCCGGAATCGGAAGCGATCGTCACCATCGGCTCGAAAGAGGGGCTGGCGCACCTGATGCTGGCCACGCTGGATCACGGTGATACGGTACTGGTGCCGAACCCCAGCTATCCGATTCATATTTACGGCGCGGTGATCGCCGGGGCACAGGTGCGTTCGGTGCCGCTGGTGGCCGGCGTGGACTTCTTCAACGAGCTGGAACGGGCGATCCGCGAAAGTTATCCCAAGCCGAAAATGATGATCCTCGGCTTCCCGTCTAACCCGACCGCGCAGTGCGTGGAGCTGGACTTCTTCGAGCGGGTGATCGCGCTGGCGAAGCAGTACAACGTGCTGGTGATCCACGACCTTGCCTATGCCGACATCGTTTACGATGGCTGGAAAGCGCCGTCGATTATGGAGGTGCCGGGGGCGCGCGACGTGGCGGTGGAGTTCTTTACCCTGTCGAAAAGCTACAATATGGCCGGCTGGCGTATCGGCTTTATGGTCGGTAACAAAGAGCTGGTGGCGGCGCTGGCACGCATCAAAAGCTATCACGACTACGGCACCTTTACACCGCTGCAGGTGGCGGCGATCGCCGCGCTGGAGGGCGATCAGCAGTGCGTGCGCGATATCGCAGAGCAGTACAAGCGCCGCCGCGACGTGCTGGTGAAAGGGCTGCATGAGGCGGGCTGGATGGTGGATAATCCGAAAGCCTCAATGTACGTCTGGGCGAAAATCCCCGATCGCTATGCGCAGATGGGCTCGCTGGAGTTCGCCAAACTGCTGCTGGAGAAGGCCAAAGTCTGCGTTTCGCCGGGCATCGGATTCGGTGATTATGGCGACACCCACGTGCGCTTTGCGCTGATTGAAAACAGCGATCGCATTCGTCAGGCGGTCAGAGGGATTAAGGCGATGTTTCGAGACGACGGCATTGCCCCGCCGGTGGCAAAACCGGGCGCGGAAGAGGGCTGAGAAACGTTGCGGGGCAGGCCACGGCTTGCCCCGCCGTTTTACCTGCTACAGCATCAGGTAAAATGTTCCTGCCCAGATAAACAGGATAAAAGAGATCCCCATCATCGCGTATTTCACGTACTGCTCCTCTGCGCGGTTACGGCAATGGCGATCCCGGACCTGCGTAACGCGAACAGAATCGATCCCGGCCGGGCAGAGCGCCACGGTAGCGGGATCGGGTCGCCGTGAGTAACTCACGGCAGGATCGTCGGCTAATCTACCCGCAAACCCCTGCAAAATAAAGATCATCTTGCTGCGATCTTTATCACATTTATGGCATCTCTAATTCAGGCACCACCGACATCCCCACGCGCAGCCGGGCCAGATCGGCTTGCCCTTGATCCAGAACGATTTTTACCGGCAGCCGCTGAACCACTTTGGTGTAATTCCCGGTGGCGTTGTCGGCGGTAATAGCGGCAAACGTCGAACCGGTGGCCGGCGCGATGCTGTCCACATGACCACGCAGGGTCACCCCCGGCAGCGCATCCACGATGATGCTAACCGGCTGCCCCTGGCTGACGTGCGCCAGCTGGGTTTCAAGGAAGTTTGCCAGCACGTAGCTCTGCTGCAATGGCACCACCGCCAGCATCCGCGTACCGGCCGACACCCACGCTCCCTGACGCAGCGCGCGCTGGCCGACGGTACCGGCGATCGGCGCGGTAATGCGCGTATAGGAGAGGTTAAGTCTGGCCTGGTCGACGCTGGCGGTCGAGACGGCGATATCCGCCTGCGCCTGCTTCAGGCTGGCCTGCAGCACCGCCACCTCTTTACGGGCGGCCAGCGCGGCGGCCTGATACTGCTTCACCTGAGCGGCGGCGCTGAGCATGGTCGAACTGGATTTCTGCTGCTCATCGGCGGTGGCGGTGCCGCTTTTCAACAGCTGACGGTAGCGCGCCGCGTTTTGCCCGGCATAGCTCAGCGAGGCCTGGCTGGCGCTGACCGCCGCTTCCGCCTGGGCGATGCTCGCCTGCTGCTGTTCCAGCTGCGCCTGCACGCTGCTCAGCTTCGCCTCGCTGACCTGCAGGCTGGCTTCGGCGGTTTCCAGCGCCACGCGGTAGTCGCGATCGTCCAGCGTGGCCAGCACGTCACCGGCCTGTACCTGCTGGTTATCACGCACGTTGACCTCACGGATATAGCCGGAGATTTTCGGTGCCACCAGCGTGTAGTCGGCGCTGACCACCGCATCATCGGTGCGGTAGCTGTGACGGTTGACGGCGAGCCAGACCCACCACGCGGCCGCCAGCAAAATCAGCAGTAACAGAACGAGGAGGGCGGTGCGTTTCGCAGGTGTAAAGCTCATTATTATGTTCTCGCGGTTGGCATAACAGGGGATAAAAGGGTTTGTGGCGGCCAGACGCGCTTCGGCAGCCAGGCGGTCAGCAGCACCAGCAGCAGCGCGAAGCCGATAATCATCAGATAGGCGTCGCTGATGCTGAGGATCGTCGCCTGGTGCCTGAGCAGCGTGCTGAAGTGGCCAAGGTTTTCCGCGGAGCTCACCGACCCGTCGGCCAGCAGCGGCCGCAGCGCGCTGGCGCTGTTGGCGTCTGCGGCGGTCAGCAGCCACGGGCGGTTACCCAGTCCGTCGACCAGCACCTGCGAGTGAAATTTCTCGCGATGGCTGAGAAAGTTCTCCACCAGGCTGCCGGCCGCCACGCTGGAAAAACCGCGCACGGTGTTAAACATCGCCGACGCAAACGGCCCTTCCGGCGGCTGTACCACGCTGGTGGCGCTCATCAGCACCGGCAGAATCAGCATCGGCTGGCCAAAGGCCTGCAGGCTCTGGATCAGCCAGAAGTTCTGCCGCGCCCAGTCGCCGGTCAGCTGGCTGCCCAGCAGGCAGGAGAGGATTATCAGCCCGGCACCGGCGGTCAGCACCCAGCGACAGTCGATCCAGCGCAGATTGAGCAGCGACGCCACCAGCGGCGCAATCAGCAGCTGCGGCAGGCCAATGGTCAGCGCCAGTGGGGCAAACTCCGCGCTGCGGAAGCCGGCCACCTGGCCAAAATAGGCGGAAGGCAGCGCAGAACCGGACAGCGACACCATCAGCACCCCGGCCAGCACCAGCAGGCCGTGGGTGAGATTTTTCCGCGCCAGCATCTGCAGCTTAAACAGCGGCAGCGGGTGGAACCATTCGTTAATAAAGAACACCAGCAGCAGCGCCAGCGAGGCCAGCAACATGCCGCTAATCAGCGGCGAATCCCACCACTCCAGCCGCTCCCCCTGGGTGAGTGACAACACCAGCAGGGCGATGCCGCTGCAGCCGGTCAGCGCGCCCAGCCAGTCGGCCTGACGAAAGCGCTCCAGCCGCAATGGATCCTGCGGGATGCCCCAGCCGACCAGCAGCGCGGCAATCAGGCACGGCGGGATCACCTGCCAGAAAGTGAACTGCCAGCCGACCGAGTCGGTCCACAGCGCCGCCAGCGAAGTGGCCATATTCGGGCCGAAGGTGGCGGTCAGCGCATAGGCCGCCAGGCCATACAGCTTGATGGTCGGCGGCAGAAAGCGCAGGGCGACCGTCATCAGCATCGGCGGCAGCGCGCCGCCAGACAGACCCTGCACCACCCGCAGGCCGATAAACAGCGTCGGGTTAACCACCAGCGGCTGCAACGCGGCCAGCAGCGCAAATGCCAGCGTGATTACCAGCGTAAAACGACGCAGGGAAAAGGTCACCGCCAGCCAGGGTGCCAGCATCATCATCGCCACTTCGGCGGCCTGGTAGGCCGAGGTGATCCAGCTGCCGGCGTCATAGTCGATGCCGATCGCCGCACGGATATCGGCCAGAGCAATGTCGGTGACGCGATCGTTTAAGCCGGAACAGAGCGTCGCCATCAGCACGCCGACCAGCCCCAGCGCCAGGCGAAGCGAAAAGGGATGCGGCGGCGGCAGCACCGCGGGCTGGGGATTCATAGCAGGACTCCGAAATTTTCATTATCGATGCAATGTATTGCATCGTGATACATTGGTCGTGAATATTACAGCGTGATTCGCTGTATTGCAATGTGGTACAGCGTGTCCGGACGTGCATTTAGTGGTAAAGTGGGCTGCGATAGCAAGGAAAGAGACTTTTTTTATGGCTGAATCTGCACAGTGCCGCGATGATGATAAGACCAGTGGAATTCAGGTCATCAGCCGCGCGGCCAGAATTCTTGATGCGCTGGGCGCGACACCGAACGGCATGAGCCTCGGTGAGATCGCTCAGGAAGTTGATTTACCGCGTTCCACCGTGCAGCGCATCGTCAGCGCGCTGGATTCGGTGCAGCTGGTGCGCAGCAACGGTACTGCCGGTGGCGTGCGTCTCGGCCCGGCGCTGCTGCGCCTGATTGCCAGCGTGCATACCGACGTGGTGGCCATTGCCCAGCCGTGGCTGCAGGCGCTCTCTGATGCTACCGGCGAAACGGTGTCGCTGGCCAGGGCCAGCGGCCTGCAGCTGGCGATCGTGCATTACGTGGTCGCCGACCGCGAACTGCGGGTGGTGCCGCGTATCGGCATGAATCTGCCCCTGTACAGCACCTCCGGTGGCCGGGCGCTGCTGGCGCTGGAAGATGACGCCGCCGCGCGTCAGCTGGTTGGTGAAGCCTACGAGGCGATGACCGACCTGACGGTGCGCGACTTCCCGGCGCTTACCGCTCACCTGGCGGAAATCCGCCGTACCGGTCTGGCCTATGACCGCGGCGAAACGCTGGAAGGTATCTCCACCATGGCGGTGGCCATCGATACCATCCTCGGGCGCTTTTCCATCAGCCTGCTGATCCCCGGCGCGCGTTTCGCGCAGCATGAAGCGCGTAACCGCGCCGAAATTCTCAAATGCAAACTGGCGCTGATTGACGAAATCGGCAAAGCCGCTTTACGGGATTAAGGAGAGGGATATGAAAACGTTACTGGTCGCCGTTGATAATTCGCCGGCGGTGCGCAAGGTGGTTTCGCTGGCGGCTGAACAGGCGCTGGCGCAGCAGGCGAGGGTGGTCGTGCTGTGCTGCGTGGATGCCAGCTATGCGGTAAGCGGCATCAACGAAATTGAAGCCGGTGAAGATCCTGGCGACTTCAGCCTGGCCCAGGACGAGCAGAACACCGCTGAATCGGTGGTGCGTGGTGCGCTGGCCGAACTGCAGCGCGCCGGGATCAACGCCCGTGGTCGCGTGGTCGCCGGTGAGTCTGCGGATACTATCGTCGCGCAGGCGCGGCTGCTTGATGCAACGATGATTATCATGGGCCGCCGCCACCTCTCGCCGTTTAACCGCCTGTTAAAAGGCTCGTGCAGCGCGGCGGTGATCGAACGCGCCGGCTGCCCGGTGCTGATTGACGTCCGCGCGGACTAACCCTCACTCTCCGGGCCTGCCCAAACGGCGGCCCGGCTCAGGATATTTTTTGTGAATCATTACGCAATCCCCGTTTCACTCCTCAGTGCGGCAATCTGGCTGCTGCTGGTGTTCTGGCTGCTGAAACGCGCCAGAATAAGCCGTATCGCGGCGCTGCTGCTGGCGGTGTTACCGCTACTGGCGGGTAATCTGCTGTTTTACGGCTGGCTGCAGCCCCAGCAGCAGCGGGCCGTCGCGATCGCCGATGCGCAGGCGCGGCTTGCCACGCAGCCGGTGTGGCGGATTATCAAAGTACAGCAGCCTGCGCTTTGGCAGCAGGCGAACGAGCAGCTGGTCAGCCAGCTGCGCGCCGGGGTGCAGGAGAAACAGGCGACTGACGGCCTGCGTCCGCTGATGGCCGAGTTGCTGAACCAGCGCGTCAACGACGCGCGTGATGAAGATCTGCTGCGCTATATGCAGGTGGTGCTGGAAGAGATGCAGCAGTTTAAACAGTCCGGCTCCGGGCTGTGCTTCCGTTACCTGTTCCCGCAGGTTGAGGGGGGCGTCAGCGTGGCGGAGGTGTTACCCGCCGGGCTGGTGGCCCGGGAGATGCGGGCAATGGACAGCCTGCTGGCCAACAGCCAGGCTGGGCAGCCTTTCGATGCGTCGCTGGGGCGCAGCCAGCTGCAGACGGTGGTGGCAAAACTCTATTCGCGCTGGGGCAGCGATCTGCAAACGCTGAACGCACCGGCGGAAGCGGATGTGGATCGGGGTAAGTTATGCGACATGACCATCGACCTTTATCAGTCGGTTCTGGCACTTCCTGGTAAAGATGCCGCCAGTGTTTTACGTATAATTATTAGCGGAACAGGTAGTTGATTCCAAAAAAAAGCCCGCTCGCCGCGGGCATAAAACAGTCTAATTTTAGTAACAAACCTTGGTGTTGTGCAGACAACTCGCGATGTCTGAGTGCATAGTCGCACCGCAGCGCGGATAACGCTAAACGTCTTCCCGAATCAATTCCATCGGTAAAATTTTGCATTGCTTATCTTTTATCCGGCACAGGGCGGATTGCCGCGTGCGTGCCACGCCGGTGAAAGGTAAAGGAGTGCAAATAGGCCATTGTCTGATAGGCGCAGAAGACCGGGTTGTTATCATGTTGCACTGCAAGAGGGGAGCCATGATGAAAAAATGTATTACGTCCGCGCTGGCACTGTTATTACTCAGCGGTTGTACCGCCAGTAAGCCCGGCGCATTTGAAAAAGTGGATGAAGATCCGGCGGTAAATACCGTGCAGTATCGTTTTGACCCGCAGAAGGTGAATCGTACGGCGATGACGCAGGACGTTGAACGTTATTGCAGCGACCGCGGATTTGATAAGGTTGAAGCGCTGAATCCTCAAGAGAGCAACGTGCCCGGGCTGATGAAAGCCTGGTATCAGTGCAACTATCAGATAAAAAGTTAAAATAAGCAGGGCGGGGAAATCCCCGCCCAATTTTTTACTGCCTTTTTTTATTATTGCCGTGTGCAGGCTTTGCCCGCGTCGGGTGAATGACTCACCCGGAAATCCTTAGCGGTGCCAGCCGCCGCGCGGGCCACCACCATGATGTCCGCCCCCGTGCCAGCCACCGCCACCGCCGTGCCAGCCACCGCCACCGCCGTGCCAGCCGCCACCGCCGCCGTGGTGAGGCGGGGCAACAATACAGCCGCTGAGCATCACTACCAGTGCCAGAACAGAGGTCGCTTTGATTATATTTTTCATGATACTTCTCCTGCGCTTTTGCAATGAATACAAGATTACGCCAGGAAAGTGGAGGAATAATGCAGCGAGTGTCGAGTTACTGGAAAAGGTATTTCAAAATAATTCAGCAGAAGGGCATTGAAAAGGAAAGGTAGGATTGTTGAATAAGAATAAGATGAAAGCAGTGAGCCGGTGGTGAGAATAATCCCAAATAGCAGCGGTCGTCAACTAAAACCCTTTATGCCGCAGGACGAAATAAGCCCGCACCGTAAACGATGCGGGCGGGAAAATTACTGAGCGCGGGCATGCTGCAATTCAGCACGCTCCTCCACCGGTTTATGCGGCAGGCGGATGGTGGCAGACATCAGCAGTGAGATTACCAGCAGCGCCATAATCAGGCTGAAGGTGACCGTAAAGCCGCCAAACAGCGAGGCGATCAGCGAGCCGAGCACGCTGCCGATACCAAACCCGAGGTAGAGCAGGCCGTAGTTTTTAGTCAGATTATTCAGGCCAAAGAAGTCACTGACCAGGGAAGGGTAAACGGTAATGGTGCCGCCAAAGCTGAACGCCACGCAGGCCACGGCGATAAAGAAGCGCGTTTCATTCATCTGGCCGAACAGCAGGATGCTCATCCCGGCCAGCGACACCACCTGCGCAATGCTGATCACCCGGATACGCGCCATCTTATCTGACAGAACCCCGAGCACCAGGCGGCCGCTGAGGTTGGCAATGGCGATAATGGTCACCGCGCTGGCGGCAGTAGCGGCGCTCAGGTGCACCAGGCTTTCACCAATATCCTTCGCTACGCCGATCACATACAGGCCGCTCATGCAGGCGGTCAGGAACATCAGCGCCAGCATCCAGTACTGCGGGGTGCGCACCGACTCGGCCAGCGAGTAATCCCGTGCGGTATGTGCCAGGCTGGTGCTGGCCTTCAGCTTCGGTGCTTCGGTCATCAGCAGCGCGCCGCAAACGATCAGGGTCATCGCCATCGCGCCCCAGATCATAAAGGTGGTCTCCAGGCTGAAAACGCTGAGCAGATAGCTGCAGATAAACTTAAAGCCGAGGCTGCCAAGACCGTAGGCACCGATAGCGCAGGCGGAGATCATCCCTTTGCGTTCCGGGAACCACTTCACGCAGTTGGAGAGCGTCATCAGATACCCCGCACCGTCGGCCAGCCCTACCAGTACCCCGGCGCTGATATAGAGCATCCACAGACTATTTGCCTGGGAGGTCAGCATCAGGCCGATCGCCATCAGCACCCCGGCCCCGATAGTGACGTTACGCACGCCAAAACGCTCCTGCAGCTTGCCGGCCAGCGAAGAGGCGACGGCCAGGCCGAGGCTCAGCAGGCCAAAGGCCAGCGCCACCTGGCTGACCGTGGAGTCCAGCTTCTGCGACAGCTGGCCGTTAAACAGGCTCCAGGTGTACACCGAACCCAGCGCAAACTGGGTGATGATGGTGCCGCACAGGGTAAACCAGCGGGTGCGGTTGCTGCCAGGGCGTGGGGTTGATCGACTCATGGGTTTCTCCCGGGGAAAATTAAAAAACTTCACTGGGGCCATGATAAAGCGCCGTTTGCCGCGGACGGCTGCAGACGGCATGAAATGCCGTGGTGAGGGAATGAAATGCATATTTGGCACCATGAATGACATTGACCGTTTTTTTCGCTACCGCAGCCTGTGGGTAATAGTTTGATCTGCATCAATTTATTGAAAAAGCTAAAGCTTTCCCCACCCCCGGCCGATGATCTCTTTTGCAGATTGCGCATAAGGCGCTGCGCAAAAGGCCATTACAACAACTTATAAGCCTTTTACTTATCTCTGATCGGGTGTTTTCACTTTCATTAGCAAGGAAATCATTATGTCGTGGGTGCCGGTTCGTTTATCAGGGAAATTAACTGCAGGCGGGGTTCTGATGCTGCTGCTGACCCTGCTTATTGTCTGGCTGGCGATGGTGCTGCGCGGTCAGCCGCGGGTCACCGATGCCAGCAACCGGTTGATTGAGCAGAGCGGGCAGAACATCGTCGGCCAGCTTAACCAGCAGCTGCTGCGGATTGAGGGGGAAGCGGTGAGCCTCACAGCTGGCAGAGGATATCGCGGTATTTAAAGTCGCGTAAACAGGTTGGATAAATGAGTAACCTGTATTAATAACATCCCCGCGTAACAGCGGGGTTTTTTATGCAATAAATGAAAATCAAAATCTATTTTGCGTGCAGTGTCGTAAATAATTTTTTTTCGGGTTTGAAAAATCAGTGCGGGTGGTAGGGTGGCTTTTTAGCGCGCTGAGGTGAAGGATGGAAGAGGTTAACCGCGTCAGTAACATTATTGATGAATATGAGGAGAAGATTGCCCGTGCCACTCTTCTGTATCAATATAAGACGAGTCGTTATCAGGATGTTCTTGAGACGTTAAAAAATCTTGAGAGCAACGTGCTTAAGCTTTTTTCATCACTGAGCATTTTTGTCACGGTATTTGTGATTATTATCCGCTATAACACCGGGGTCCTTCTGCATGTGGCTCCTTCACCCGCGCAGGCCGCTGCACTGACGGCAGCAGGCGTGGCCTTCGTTACTCTTTGCAGCGCCTGGTCTTATGTATTCAGAGCTGTTGCATCCGCCAATCGGGCCGAATTTCCTCTTGAAGAGGTGGATGATGATTTTCATAATGAAGATCGGGAGCGTACTCTTTCATTACTGATTAACTGGTACTCAGCAGCGATTAAAGACGTTGAGGTTCAATATAACGCGAAGTCGTTACTGGTCGGAAAAGCATTTAATGATATGATTTTTACCGGCTGTGGGTTTATTGTTTTTGCTGTTTTTATCTATTTTATCAATATTGCCTGAGGAATTGGTTATGTCTATCCCTGAAAAGCTTGACGAAACTAACAGTTTTCTCGATCTTGATAATGGCGGCAAGCGTACGTTATTGCCGGCTATCGCCCGTGGTTATCTTGGCGAATTCAAAAAACCCATTTCTCACCACAAAAAGTCAGGCCTGTTAGGTAACTATAAAGACCTGCTGGCGTGGGAGAAAGAACAGAAGGCGCTGAAAAAGGCGCAGCGCGGGCCGCGAAAACCGCTGAAACAGGTGCTGATGGAGGCGCTGAAACGTTTATTTTAGCCGTCGTTCGCCTGGCGGCCAGCGATCCCGCAGGCCGTCAGGCTTGAACCCCCGGCTATCATTGGGCATCATTCCTCCTCGCTGGAAATTATGGAGGCATCATGCAGCATCTGGAATCACTCCTCGGGCACGTCGGTATCGTGCTGACCCCGACCACCTCGCCGCTGGTTATCTTTGGCATCATCCTGTTCACCGCGCTGCTGGTTCACCTGATCCTGCACCGCGTGGTGCTGCGCACCTTCGAGAAGCGCGCCGCCGCCAGCAGCCATCTCTGGCTGCAGGTGATTACCGGCAATAAGCTGTTCCAGCGGCTGGCGTTTACCCTGCAGGGGGTGATTGTCAACGTGCAGGCGCTGCTGTGGCTGCAGCCGGGCAGCGACGTGGCGGCGATCGTCACCACCTGTGCCCAGCTGTGGGTGATGGTCTTCGCGCTGATGGCCTTTTTCTCGCTGCTGGATGTAATTTTCGGCCTGTCGCACCGCTTTGCTTTTGCCTCACAGTTTCCGCTGAAGGGCCTGTTTCAGGGGATAAAGCTGCTGAGCGCGATTCTGCTCGGCATTATGATTATCTCGCTGCTGATCGGTAAATCACCGGCGATCCTGATCAGCGGGCTGGGCGCGATGGCCGCGGTGCTGATGCTGGTGTTTAAGGACCCGATCCTTGGGCTGGTGGCCGGTATTCAGCTGTCGGCGAACAGCATGCTCAAGCTCGGCGACTGGCTGGAGATGCCCAAATACGGTGCCGACGGCGCGGTGACCGATATCGGCCTGACCACGGTGAAGGTGCGCAACTGGGATAACACCATTACCACTATTCCGACCTATGCGCTGGTTTCCGACGCCTTCAAAAACTGGAGCGGCATGTCGGCCTCCGGCGGGCGACGCATTAAGCGCTGTATCAACATTGATACCACCAGCATTCGTTTTCTCACCGAAGATGAACTGCAGCGGCTGACCCGTGCGCGGCTGCTGCAGCCCTATCTGGCCGAGCGCAGCGAGCAGATCGCCAGCTGGAACGTCGATAACAAGGCGGATGATTCCGCGCTTAACCAGCGGCGGATGACCAATATCGGCACCTTCCGCGCTTACCTTAACGCTTATTTACGTCAGCATCCGCGCATCCGCCAGGATATGACGCTGATGGTGCGCCAGCTGGCGCCGGGCGCAGAAGGGCTGCCGGTGGAGGTGTATGCCTTTACCAGCACCGTGGTGTGGCTGGAGTATGAGAGCATTCAGGCGGATATCTTCGACCATATCTTTGCGGTGGTCGACGAGTTTGGCCTGCGCATTCACCAGTCACCGACCGGCAGCGATCTGCGGTCGCTGGCGGCGCTGCGGCAGGGGGAGTAACAGGTGAGGATAGGGTAAATGGCCTGCCGTTCTGCCGTTGCGTACCCGCCGCCAGGCGGCGGCAGGTAACGGCAGGGTGGGGGGCAAGCCTGAGATCAGGATCTGCGCGGCGGCTGTTGCGCCTGCAGGCGCTTCAGCAGGTCATCCAGGCCGCTCTCCACCAGCATTTCTACCGCCTCACTGCGCGTGGTTTCGCTCAGCCGGACGATGCGGTCGATTTTACGCAGCACAGACATGCGCAGCGAAAGCGAGACGGCTTTTTTCTTCTCTTTATCCAGCGACACGTGGCTGACCTGTTCGCTCTGCTTCAGCCGGGCGTTCACCTCCAGCGCTTCGGTCATGCGCCGCAGGTTCTTTTTATCCAGCTGCCCGGCGACGGTCAGCTGGTAGGTGTGGCTGGCGCGGCTGTACCTGATCTCGGCCGACCAGGTGTCGCGCAGCTCTTTCAGCGCCCGCGTCAGGGTCGGTTCGGAACAGTCGAGATCGTGCAAAATAGCGGTTGCCGAGACGGGTTTGCCGCTGCCGAGCAGTGAAGCTAACCGGTAAATACGTGCCTGACGGGTACTCAGCTGCATGTTCTGTAAACGCCTGCGTTAATAGATGAAGGTGATGTGGCGCCCTCCTGGCATCAACCCGGGTGACAATATCAGTAATTTCTTAAATCTCAGGTAAATAACCGGCGGAAAAACGGCGCAGCGGCTGGCCCGCTTCCGGCGCGATGCCGTACACCTGCGCCCTGGCGAGGATCGCCGCCGCCCAGCGCCGGTGCGTTGCCGGTTCACACATCGCACCCTGCGACTTAAACACCGCCTGGCTGGAGTTAAGAATACGTAACGCATCCTCATGATCGCTGGCCGACACCATCAGCGCCTGCTCAATAATGGCGATCTGGCTGGGGTGGATGGCGGTTTTACCCACCAGCCCGTGGGCGATATCCAGCGCCAGTTCGCTGTCCATAATCTGCCGGTCGTCAATATGCTCACAGACCGGTGCGGTCAGCGCGAAGTCCCGCGAGCCGAACACGGCGATCAGCATCTGAATGGTGTAACCCATCGGGCTGTCGTACAGCGTGTAGTGGCGCGAACGGCGCAGCGCAAGAATGTTCATCAGGTCGTTGCCACCGATGCGCAGCGCCAGGATACGCGACCTTACGGGATGCTGCTGCAGCGTCTCTGCCAGCTCGCGCATCTGCAGCACGTCAAACACCTCTTCCGTCTCCAGGGTTGGCATCAGGCTGAGGTGGCTGTGCTCGAGGATCTGCCACCAGACCGGCAGCGAATCGCGGGTAAATTTCGGCAGCACCAGCCCGTCTACCGCGGCCAGATCGCAGTTTTCCACCAGCCACGCGCCCATCTCACTGTGGCGCGGGCGGATAAACACCAGCGGCCAGTGCGCGCTGCCGGCGGCATGACGCGCCGCGTTGAGGCTGTTCAGCACCTGCTGCAGGTTGTGCAGCGCCTGCGGCAGATCGTCCTCGCCGATGGCATCTTCAAGGCAGATCACCAGCGAACGCAGGCCGGGGATTTTGTTATGCAGAATAACGTCCGCAATATCATCGCGTACGGCGGGCATATACAGCGTGGCCCCCAGCTGCCAGGGGGAGAGACGTGGCGTCATCAGAGCACCTTTTTGATGATGGTCACAGCACGATACTGACCGATATCGTCACCGGCGACGGTGATGGTCAGCCCCTTTTCCCGCGCCAGCGACACCAGCAGCGCCACGTCCGCGTCGTCCAGCGAGCGCACTAACACGTGATCGGGTACCCGGCGCAAAACGGCACGGGTAGCTTCGGCGATGCCCGGCTTGATGCGGTTAACGCTGTCGACCTGATACCGCGCCGCCAGCAGGGCGATGGTGGCGTCGCTGCGTGCCGCCAGGCGCTGCTGTGCTGCCGGGTCCTGCACGCAGGCGGGCAGGGGCTCCCCGGCCAGCGGCGCGGCGCGGGCGGCCACGAGATCGGTCAGCCGCTGGCTGCAGTCGTACTGCGCCAGATGGTTGCAGAGCACGCAGCCGTGCAGCCCCTCATCGGCCCACAGCGAGCGTGAAATCAGGCCGGAGACCGGCGCGCCCATAATGCCGAACGGGATCAGCCAGTCGTCATCGCTGGCGGAAAGCCAGGCGCGGCCGCAGGGATCGGCCAGCACCACCAGCCGCGGCTGCGCCGGATAGCCGGGCCGCCCGCGCAGCGAGCGAATTAACTCGCCGGTGATCGCCCCTTTACCGGTCCAGCCATCGACAAACACCGTGCCCGCGGTGCCATGACGTGCCTCAATCCAGCTCAGCGCCGCACTGTCAATGCCGCGATCGCGGATAATGCTGATGCCATAGTGGTGTGACGGGTGGCCCATCGCGCGCAGCGCCTGGTGCAGCATCACGCCCAGCGGCACGCCGGCGCGCACCAGGCTGACCAGCACCACCGGCGTTTCGCCATACTGTGCGGCCAGCGCCCGCGCCAGTTGCGTGACTTCGCGCGCCAGCCGGTCGGCTCCCTGCTCCAGCGCCTGTTCAAACAGCGCCAGATGCTCGCGCCCCGGCTCCGGCTCCTGGCTGAGCATCTCTGAGTAGTGGCGCGAGCCGGACTGGATCAGCTGCTCTTTGCGTTCGACCGGCGTCATCTCGATCTCTACCGGCTTCAGCAGAAAATGGACGTCCTGCGCCCGGTACGATCCGGAAAAAGAGCCCGACTCAGCCATGCGGCGATTCTCCAAAAATAGTCTGGTTAATACGTTCGGCAAACTGGCTCTGGCGCGGTAAACCGTACCAGCTGCACAGCTTCATAAAGCGGTGATCGCTCAGGCTGTCGCCCAGCCCGATCACCGGAAACACCCCGCGCTCGGCGCGCAGTTTTTCCAGCAGGTAGCTGACCGCCAGCCCTTTTTCCACCACCAGCGGCAGCCAGGCGACGTTATTGCTGTTGCGGTGCAGGTAATATTTTGTCGCCGGGAAGCGGCGGTCGATCTCATCGGCGATGGCGTACAGCTCATCCAGCTGCGTGCTGTCGCGGTGCTTCATCACCAGGTAAACCGGCGTGTCGTCATACTCGTAGTTGATCCGCGCCCAGCCGTTAATATTGCGTTCGGCCATCAGCGCGGTAATCGTCTGCTGCATGGCCAGCAGCTCGTCGCGATAGGGGCGCAGCTTCTCCAGCATCAGCGCGCGCCAGCCGGCGTCCTCCTCACCCTGCGGGTTAAGGATCACCGCGCCGTGGGTGGCGACAGCCCAGGAGTGAAACGGGATCTTCACGCGGGCGATCTCTTCGGTTCCGCGCGCGGTCACCGGGATCAGCTCGCCGTGTTCCAGCATCCAGTCCACCAGCATCGCCTGCTCTTCGGTCATAAAACTGCGCGGCTGCAGGCTGCGATCCAGCGCGCCGGTGCGGAACGGCTCGAGCGCCAGCTCGTCGACCATTTTGCGGCGGGTCTGGAACAGGGTGTCGTCGAGATCGGAAAAAATTACTGGTTTAATCATAGCTGACGATCTCCACGCGGTCGGCAACGCGGCTGAGGGCCTCGGTGAGCTGCGGATCGATGCTCTCTGCCGGCGTCTCGCTGCACAGCAGAATGCGGTCAAAGCGCTGGTGCGCCACGTTATAGACAAAATTAGGAATACCCTGGCCGTAGTTATCGCTGAAGGCGATCGCCGACTCAATGGCGAAGCCGGGGGCGATCGGCGAGCGGGTAGTGGAGCTGTAACGCACCTCGGCCCCCTGCGCCGCCAGCCGTTCTGCCAGCAGGAACGGTTCCCAGACAAACTCGCTGGTGCCCAGCACCAGAATGGTCTCGCCCGTCTGTGCCTGCAGGTGGCGGCCGAGATCGGCGGCCGGTGCGGTCATCCCCAGACGGCCCCAGCTCTGCCTGCCAGTGATGGTTACGCTGCCGGCGGCGCTGACGTTCACCGCCGGCATCACCGGCAGGGGCGCGTCCGGCAGCGGCTGCCAGTCCCAGTGGCCCTGGATCAGCGAAACGCTGCTGACCGGCACCGGGCTGCGCTGCGGCAGCGCGTCGCCGCTCCAGTCGGTCAGCGTCACGGCAATGACCTGCTCAACCTGATCCAGGCCGCCCTCTTTCTGCAGCGCCTCCAGCAGGTTAATAAAGGTATTGCCGGTGGTGGCTTCATCGTCGATCAGCACCAGCGTGCGGGTGGCCAGCACGCGCTGGCGCAGCGCGGGGTCGGCCGGCAGGTAGATCAGATGATCGGTGGCGTGGCTGTGCGCCTCTTTAAACTCGCACAGCAGCTCGCCCGGCTGCGGATGGCGTGTCGACGTCAGATAGATCGCTTCGCTGAAGCGGCCACGCAGCTCATCAAACACCCCGGCACCCAGCCCGACGGCGGTTTCGGCCATGCCGATAAACAGCACCGGGCCATCGGCAACCGGCGGGAAGCGGTCGGCCAGCTGGCGATAGACGCCGCGCATGGTCTGCGGGCGGACCGGAATATGCCGGCCGAGCACCTTACTGACGAACAGAAAGGCCCGCTTCGGGTTACGGCGTTCGGCGATCTCAAACAGATCGTCCGGCAGAATGTGGCCGCCGGTCGGCGTAACGCTGAGCGTGCCGCAGGAGAGCGTTCGGCTCCAGGGGGATGTCATCAGGCTATCCTTAATCAATGCGGTTGGTCAGGGACGGGCAGTACGTGACTGCCGTGGTCAGCGCGCGCACGGTGGCCGGCGTGAAACCCTGGCGGGCTTCATCCATCACCTGCTGCTGGCTGAGCAGGCCAAACTGGCGCAGGGCAAACAGCGCCGGCAGGTTGACCCCGCTCAGGCGGGTATAGCCGATGCCGCCGGAAGGGCGCATATTAATTTCCAGCAGCAGCGGATTGCCGTGGTGGTCGTTGCGGGTCTGTACGTTGACCAGGCCGTCCGCCTGCATCGCCGCCGCGCAGGCCTGCGCCAGCTCGAAGGCCGCGCCGCTGTTCTCCAGATGCTGCAGCGCGCCCTCTTTGCGCCGCGCCACGGCGGCCAGCACCGTTCCGCGCTCCACCAGCATATCGACCGAGTATTCCGGCCCCGGCAGCCACGGCATCAGCACCAGCGGCTCGCTCTCCGGCGCCGCTTCCAGCGCCTGCAGGTAGGTGGCGGTCTGCACCCGGCGAGAATCCGGCTGGCTGAAAGCCGCCATCGGCGACGCACCGTCATCAAACCGCCAGAATCCCATGCCATAAATACCCTGTACCGGTTTTACGCACAGCGGCAGGCCGTCAAACGGACGGCTGGCGATCAGCTCGCGCAGCTGGCTGGCAGAGTCGGCGCGCAGCGAGGGCACCACCGGCAGATTAAGGCTCTCCATATGGCGGGCAAAGGCGACCTTATCATCCGCCAGCGCCAGCCACTCATCGCTCACCGCGCCGGTGGTCAGGCGGGCACCGCTGGCTTCGATCGCTTCGCGTCGTGCGGCAAACCAGCGCACGTTGCGGCCGGTATGAATTGCCTCAATGCCGTGGCTGCGCACGGTGTGCAGGATAAAGGCAAGACGCTCTTCATCGTCTGCCGGTTCGCTCAGCGCATAATCGGCCAGCGAGAGGATCTCATGACGCTGATGGCGGTGCGAGGCATAAACGGATACCGGATGCAGGTACTGCCCGGCACCCGCCTGGATGCCCTGAATGATATCCCGCTGGGAGGATAACCCTTCCATAAGCCAAATTTTACGCGTCATTAGTCGGTTCCGTGCTGGAAGTTTGCGGATGGGAATGGGGTAGCAGTGTAGTAAGCCGTTAAAATGCTGTCAATCATAATATGATGAAAGACTGGTTGGGTAAATATAGACATTTTAATGTAAAGTAATGTCATTTACCGGGCGTTGTTACTCATTTGCATAAGCTGTTAACTTATTGTTTGTTATGGATAAATAAAATTTCTCTGCAATGGTAAAAAATTATTCTTGTGAGAAATGGGCATCATGATATGATTTTTGACTTATGGAGCAGGGTGGTGAACACCATTGCCTTTTCAAACCCCTTTTGAAGGAATGATGACATGGTTTCATTAAGCAAGAACCAGACGGTTTCACTGAGTAAGCACTCTTCCGCGCTGAACAAACTGCATTTCGGCCTGGGCTGGGATCCGATCAAAAAGAAAGGTCTGATGGGCAAGCTGTTTGGCGGCGGTAACGATGCCATCGACCTTGATGCCAGCTGCATCCTGCTCGACGCCTCCGGGCACAAAATCGATACGGTGTGGTTCCGCGACCTCGACTCCTCCTGTGGGTCGGTGGTGCACAGCGGCGATAACCGCACCGGCGAAGGCGATGGCGATGACGAAGTGATTAACGTCGACCTGACGCGGCTGCCGGCGCAGGTCGAGTACCTCGCCTTCACCGTGAACAGCTTCCGCGGCCAGACTTTTAACGAAGTGGAAAATGCCTTCTGCCGCGTGGTCGATCAGAACGGTAAAGAGCTGGCCCGCTATCAGCTGAACGAGCAGGGCAGCCATACCGGTATTGTGATCGCCTCGCTGCGCCGCAACGGCGGCCAGTGGGACTTCACCGCCCATGGCCAGGCCAGCAGCGGCAAAACCATCGATGCGATGCAGAGCGATATCCTCGCCACGGTGGTGCGCTAATGACCATGACTCCGGGCAGCAATGCCGCCGTTCCTGCCGCGCAACTGACCGTTCGCGTGCTCGCCGGTGCCGCGGTTGACGCCTCGGCCTTCCGCCTGTATGCCAGCGGCAAGGTCAACGGCGACGCGGATATGGTGTTCTACGGTCAGCCAAAAAATGATGACCAGACCGTCAGCCTGAGCAGCGCGGGGAATAACACGGCGTTTACCGTTGACCTCAACCGCCTGCAGGCGGACGTGCAGAAGATCGCCTTCACCGTCACCTGTGACGGCAACCAGACCGTGGCCGGGCTGCAGCGGCTGGCGATCCATATTGAACAGGCTGGCACGCTATTGCTGAGCGGCAACGTTGAGCTGCACGGCCGTCAGGAAGCCGCGCTGATCCTCGGCGAGTTTTACCGCCGTAATAACGAATGGAAATTCCGCTTTATCGCCCAGGGCTTTAACGGCGGCCTGAAGCCGCTGGCCGAGCATTTTGGCGTAGATATCTCGGACGCGCCGGCGCCAGCGCCTGCCCCGACGCCAGCGGCTGCGCCAGCCCCGGCTCCTGCCGCGCCACCGGCCGCTAAAATCAGCCTGAGCAAGGTTTCGCTGACCAAGGAAAAACCGTCGATCAGCCTGACCAAGCGGGATAACTTTGGCGAAATCCGCATCAACCTCAACTGGCACCGCGACACCACCTCGGGCGGCGGCCTGCGCGGCATGTTTGGCGGTAACAAGGGCGTGGATCTTGACCTTGGTGCCTTCGTTGAGCTGGATGACGGTTACAAATGCGTGATCCAGGCCCTGGGCGGCAATTTTGGTTCACTGCAGCAGGAACCTTACGTTCAGCTGCAGGGCGACGATCGCACCGGCGACGTCAGCAGCGGTGAGTGGCTGCACGTTAACGGCCGCGAGTGGAAAAACATCCGTGAGGTGCTGATTTTCGCCTTTATCTATGAAGGCGCGGCCAGCTGGGACAAAACCGACGGCGTGGTCACGCTGCACGTTCCCGACCAGCCGCCGATTGAAACCCGTCTCACCGAGGGGCAAAACCGCCGCAACATGTGCGCGATTGCCCGGCTGGTCAACGATAACGGCAGCATCCGGGTTGAGCGTATCAACCAGTTCTTTAGCGGCCATTCTGATATGGACAACGCGTTCGGCTGGGGATTCAACTGGCGCGCGGGTTCCAAATAAATACTGACAGAGGATTAAACATGAGTTTTTTAAACAAGGTTAAAGGGGCATTTAACTCCGGCCGCGAAGAGCTGACTAAACAGGTTAGCCGCTTCAAAAACAAGAAGTTTATGCAGGGTACCGTCGCCGTCTGCGCCCGTATCGCGGTGGCCTCTGACGGCGTCAGCGCCGATGAGAAGCAGAAAATGATCGGCTTTTTACGCAACTCCGAAGAGCTGAAGGTGTTTGACACCACGGAAGTGATCGAATTCTTCAACAAGCTGGTGACCAGCTTCGATTTCGACATTGAAGTGGGCAAGGGCGAGACCATGAAATACATTCTCGCGCTGAAAGACCAGCCTGAAGCCGCCCAGCTGGCGATCCGCGTCGGTATCGCCGTGGGTAAAAGTGACGGCAACTTTGATGCTGATGAACAAAATGCCGTGCGCGAAATTGCCGTCGCGCTGGGCTTTGATCCGACCATTTTCGGTCTGTAACGTCGTTTTTCTCTAAGGATTTTCTATGGTTTCCACGCATATCGGCTTCCCGACTGAAACGGTGATTGTGTTTATCGCCCTCTCCGTCGGCGCTATTTTAATTGACCTGTTTATGCACCGGGGCGATAAGCCCATCTCGCTGAAAAGCGCGGCGCTGTGGTCGCTGTTCTGGGTAGCGGTCGCCATGGGTTTCGCCGGCTTCCTCTACATCCACCACGGTGCTGAAGTCGCCAGCCTGTTTGTTACCGGCTATGCGTTGGAGAAAGTCCTCTCGGTCGACAACCTGTTCGTGATGATGGCGATCTTCTCGTGGTTTGCCGTACCGGACCGCTACCGTCACCGCGTGCTCTACTGGGGCATCATCGGCGCGATCGTCTTCAGGGGCATTTTCGTTGCCATCGGTACCGGCTTACTGAGCCTTGGCCCGTACGTTGAAATCGTCTTCGCGCTGATCGTGGCGTGGACCGCGGTGATGATGCTGAAAAGCGGCGATGACAGCGACGAGATCGAAGATTACTCTCAGCACCTGGCGTACCGCATGGTGAAACGGTTCTTCCCGATCTGGCCGAAGCTGCGCGGCAACGCGTTCCTGCTCAAGCAGCATGAAGTGGATGCGGAGCTGAAAAAGCCGGAGAACAAAGACGTGACCATCGGCCGCGGCGGCAAAGCGGCGTTCTATGCCACCCCGCTGTTCCTGTGTGTGGCGGTGGTTGAACTCTCGGACGTGATGTTCGCCTTCGACTCCGTACCGGCGATTATCGCCGTCAGCCGCGAGCCGTTGATTGTGTACAGCGCCATGATGTTTGCTATCCTCGGCCTGCGTACGCTGTACTTTGTACTGGAAGCCCTGAAGCAGTATCTGGTTCACCTGGAGAAAGCGGTTATCGTGCTGCTGTTCTTTATCGCGGTGAAGCTGGGCCTCAACGCAACCGATCACATCTGGCACCACGGTTACAGTATTTCGGCCACGGCAAGCCTGTTTGTCGTCCTTGGCGTGCTGGCAGCGGGTATCATCATCAGCGTGATGTTCCCCGGCAAGCCCGAGGAAAAGGCAGGAAACTGATCGCGGTAGCCATCGACTAATCTGAGTAAAGATAACTAAGAGGTAATAACAATGGGCGTTTCTCTTTCTAAAGGCGGTAACGTTTCGCTGAGCAAAGCGGCACCAACCATGAAGAACGTGCTCGTTGGCCTCGGCTGGGATGCACGTTCCACCGATGGTCAGGACTTTGACCTGGATGCGTCTGCCTTCCTGCTGACGGCCAGCGGAAAAGTGCGCGGTGACACTGACTTTATCTTTTACAACAACCTGACCTCAAAAGACGGTTCCGTTTCGCATACCGGCGACAACCGTACCGGTGAGGGCGACGGTGATGATGAATCGCTGAAAATTAAGCTGGACCTGATCCCGGCCGACGTCGACAAAGTGGTCTTCGTGGTCACCATCCACGACGCGCAGACCCGTCGTCAGAGCTTTGGCCAGGTCTCCGGCGCCTTTATCCGTCTGGTTAACGATGACGATAAGAGCGAAGTGGCGCGCTACGACCTGACCGAAGATGCCTCTACCGAAACCGCGATGCTGTTCGGTGAACTCTATCGTCACGGCGCGGAGTGGAAATTCCGTGCGGTCGGCCAGGGGTATGCCGGTGGTCTGGCGTCCGTCTGCGCGCAGTACGGCATCAACGCATCCTAATCTAATGCTCATCGCGGGCGGCCACGCGTCGCCCGTCTCCACCACTCATATGCAGGAGCTTTAAAATGGCAGTTTCTCTGGTAAAAGGCGGTAACGTATCCCTGACTAAAGAAGCACCAACCATGAACGTTGCCATGGCGGGTCTGGGATGGGATTCACGCGTCACCGACGGTCAGGCATTTGACCTTGATGCCTCCGTATTTATGGTCGGCGACGACGGTAAAGTGCTGAGCGACAGCAGCTTTATCTTCTTCAACAACAAAACCAGCGCCTGTGGCTCCGTTGAGCACCAGGGCGACAACCGCACCGGTGAAGGCGACGGCGACGATGAGCAGGTTAAAATTACCCTGTCTCAGGTGCCGGCAGAGGTGAAAAAGCTGGTGTTCGCGGTCACCATTTACGATGCGGAAGCGCGTAAGCAGAACTTCGGTATGGTCAGCAACAGCTACATGCGCATTTTCAACAACGACAACGGCGGCGAAATCGCCCGTTTCGACCTGTCTGAAGATGCCTCAACCGAAACCGCGATGGTGTTCGGTGAGCTGTACCGTCACGGCGCAGAGTGGAAGTTTAAAGCGGTCGGCCAGGGCTTCGCCGGTGGCCTCTCCGCGCTGGCTTCCCAGCACGGTGTTAACATCTAATCACCCCCGCAGCAGCAAACCCCGGCCGGTCCGGGGTTTTTTTTAGTTTTTTTTTGAGGAGATGGCCGATGGATTTGCAGGCTGGTCAGAATATTCCGTTAAGCAGCCCGACGCTGACGCTACGGCTGGAGTATGAGGCAGGCGCCGCGTTTCGCAGTGAACTCGATACCTGTGTGTTCCTGCTCAACGCGGCCGGTAAGGTCCGCGGCGATGACGACTTCATTTTCTTCAATCAGCCCGCCACTGCCAGCCGTTCGGTTGTGTTACAGAGCGCCGCGCAGGGGGCGATAGTGACGCTGGAGCTGGCGTTGATCCCGGCGGATATCAGTAAGATTGCCATCACGCTGGTGATTGACGGTGCGGACAGCCTGGCGGGCCTGAGCCGCCTGAGCGTAACCGCGGAGCAGGTCGCGCGTTTCAGCCCGGAGACCCAAGATCGCCGCGAAAAAGCGCTGATTATGGCCGAGATCTACCGCCATCACGGCGGCTGGAAGCTGCGGGCGCTGGGCCAGGGCTTCAACGGTGGGCTGGAGCCGCTGGCGCTGAACTACGGCGTTGATGTGGCGACGCCTGCAGCTGCTCCGGCGCTCGTTCCTTCCCCGACTGCCGCCGCTCCCGTCCCGGTAGCTGCAGCCAGCCCGGCAACTGCCTCGCCGCCGCGGGTTGCCCCGACTGCCGCACCTGCCGCCACCGTCAGCCTGGAGAAAAAGCTGCAGGACAAAGCGCCGCGGCTGGTCAGCCTGGCAAAAAATGCCACGGTCAGCCTGACCAAACACCGGCTGCAACAGGTGAAAGCGCGGGTCGCCTTTGTGCTGGATGCCTCCGGCTCGATGACCGGCCAGTTCAAAAAGGGCAACGTGCAGGCGGTGCTGGACCGGATCGCGGTGCTGGCCGTGCAGTTTGACGATGACGGCGCGATGGACCTGTGGGGTTTTGGCCAGAAACATGCCAAATACGCCGACGTTACGCTGGATAACCTCGACGGCTATATTGCCGCGATTCAGGGGCAGGGGCGTAAATCCGCGTGGGAGATCCTGCCGGGGCTGGGCGGCACCAACAACGAACCGCCGGTGATGGAGGAGCTGATCGACACTTTCCGCCACAGCGAGCTGCCGGTCTACGTGGTGTTTATTACCGACGGCGGCATCAGCAAAACGCGGGCGATCAAAGAGGCGATCCGCCGCTCGGCCAACTATCCAATTTTCTGGAAGTTTGTCGGCCTTGGCGGCAGCAACTACGGCATACTTGAGGAGCTCGATCGCTTCACAGACCGGCGTATAGATAACACCCACTTCTTCGCCATCGACGACGTTGCCAGCCTGCCGGACGAAAGGCTTTACGACCTGCTGCTGGAGGAGTTCAAGACCTGGCTGGACGAGGCGAAGGCCGACCGGATTTACTGAGCCGGTGCGCCGACAACGCCCGGCCTGTGCCGGGCGATTTTCAGGCTTGCCGTTAAGCACCCCACCAGCGGTTACGTAACGTCCTGATACTGGCATCGGCGCGCAGCGGGCGACCATCGGGACCGCGTAGCGCGACCGATCCGGCAGGCAGGCCAAACAGCTCCTCGATGGTTTGCCGGATGGTACCTACGCTGGCATCGGCGCGGGCGATTTGGCGGCGAACCTTACGGCCGTTGCGGCGTGCGGTATCTGTTGACGTGTCGTTGTCGTCCGGATCAGACTCGTCTTCGTCTTCGTCTTCGTCTTCGTCTTCGTCTTCGTCTTCGTCTTCGTCTTCGTCTTCGTCTTCGTCTTCGTCTTCGTCTTCGTCATCACCCACCTGCAGATGGCTTTTATCATCATCGCTGTCGGCATAAGCACAATCATCAGCGTCAGATGAGGCTGCGGGTTCAACGGCATCGCCATCTTCTCCCTCTGAGCCGTTCAGCGCGAAACGTTGCCAGCTGAACTCATCGGCGGGCAGCCACAGCGCACCGTCCTGCAGGTGATAGCGGGCCTGAGCGCGCTTAACCGCAATCTCATCGCTGAAACGGGACTCAACCCCAGGCAACGGGCGAAACGCAGCGGCCAGCGCGCGCAGCGCCGCAGGGCTGCCGCAGACGGCGAGAAACAGCGACCAGCACGGCTGGCCGAAATTAACGCTGACCAGAGACTGGCTGTAAACCGTTGCGGACGCCGCCGGATCCTCTGCCGCCAGCCGGGCCAGAGCCGGGGCAAGAATATCCTCCAGCCCGAAGCCAGCGCGTTCCAGGCTGTCCAGGTTGATCTCAACCGTCGCCAGGGCGCCGGCGGCGTAACGGAAATTAAGTTCAGAGCGGGAACGGAGGGTCATAGGAAATCCTTTTGCGGTGAAGTGAACGGAGTGGGATGCTCAGGCAAGGGTTATCGGCAGCAGAGGCAGGAAATTGAGTGGATAAGCAGATTTTCCACCGCGGTAGTGGAGATAAAAGGCAGGTTCTGAACAGGTTCCACAAACGTCGGTATCCGGGTTTACCCCTGGCGCGGCTGGCTTCCCCCGTTCAGCCGGGGGAAGCGGTCACGCATACCGGGACTTAGCTGCCGCGATAGGTGGAATAGCCGTACTGGCTGAGCAGCAGCGGCACGTGGTAGTGCTCCTGGGTGCTGGAGATGGTGAACACCACCGGGATCTCCGGGAAGAAGCTCTCCTGCTGGTGGGCGTGGAAATACTCTCCGGTGGCGAACACCACGCGATAGGTACCGGTCTGCTTCACCGCGTCGGGCATCAGGGCCTTGATGCGGCCCTGTTCATCGGTGACGTCGCGGGCGAGGGATTTCCAGCCGCTGCCCTGTTTCTGCTCCAGCGTAACCGTAACGCCCGCCGCCGGCTTGCCGGTCTGTTCGTTCAGCACGTGGACGCTCAACAGGTTAGCGGCCGGGGTGGCGGCCTGCAGCGGGGAGGCGGCGGCCAGCAGCAGCGCGGAGGTCGCGCTTAACAGTGTGTATTTCATCGTAGTTCTCCTGAGTAAGTGACCGTTATCCTCGCATGCCCGGCCGCCGCCCATGCTGACAGCCTGATGACAATCCTGTCATCTGAGCAAAAAGCCGGTGCCGCACGCCGGGAACTCTGCCAGAATTCCCTCATGAAAATATTGCTGATCGAAGATAACGCCGGTACCCAGGCGTGGCTGGTCAAAGGCCTGCGCGAAGCGGGCATCCAGGTGGACGCGGTGGCCGACGGCCGCGACGGGCTGCAGCTGGCGCTGGAGCAGGAGTACGCGCTGATCGTGCTGGACATTATGCTGCCGGGCATGGACGGCTGGCAGGTGCTTCGCACCCTGCGCACCGCCAAATCCACCCCGGTGCTGTGCCTGACCGCCCGCGACTCGGTGGCCGACCGGGTAAAGGGGCTGGAGCTGGGGGCCGACGACTACCTGATCAAACCCTTCTCGTTTGCCGAACTGCTGGCGCGGGTGCGCGCGCAGCTGCGGCGGCACAGCCAGGTGGCCAGCCAGCTGACCGTAGCCGACCTGCAGATTGATGCGCTGCGCCACAGCGCCAGCCGCGCGGGCACCGCGATAAACCTGACGCCGCAGGAGTTTGCGCTGCTGTGGTTTCTCGCCAGCCGCGCCGGTGAGATCCTGCCGCGCACGCTGATCGCCAGCGAAGTGTGGGGCATCAACTTTGACAGTGAAACCAACGTGGTCGACGTGGCGATCCGCCGCCTGCGCCGCAAAATTGACGACCCCTGTGAGGTCAAACTGATCGAGACGGTGCGCGGCATGGGCTACCGGCTTAGCGTGGGGGAGGGCTGATATGCTGCGCTCCTCGCTGACCGTTCGACTAACCGTGGCCTTTACCCTGCTGGTGGCGCTGACCTGCGGGCTGGTCAGCGTTTCGCTCTACCGTTCGCTGGCCGCCGAACTGGTCTGGCGCGATAACCAGACGCTGGTCAACCGCGCCGCCCAGCTGCGCCAGCTGCTGCTCGACGGCGCGGAAGCGCGCACCCTGCCGCTCTACTTTAACCGCATGATGAACACGCGGCAGGACATCCTGCGCATTACGCGCGGGGAGGCGGGAGCGATCGTCGACATTAACCACAGCGGCCTGCGGCTGCCCGCGATGGAGGCGCTGCCTGCCACAACACCGCCCACCGTTGCGCGGTTACACCAGTGGCACACCGGCAAAGGCACCGACGCCGCGGCGCTGGCGCTGACCGGCCGCGACGCCGCCGGCCCGCTGGTCATCACCGTGGCGCGTATCGCCGAAGAGCGTCAGCAGGTGCTGCGGCAGTATCGCCAGCACAGCCTGCTGTTCTGCCTGGCGGCGGTGCTGCTGGCTGCGGCGGTCGGCCCGCTGGCGATCCGCCGCAGCCTGCGCGCCATCGCGCAGCTCAGCCAGCAAACCGCGCAGACCGACAGCCGCGGGCTGGCCGCGCCGCTGCCGCTGCAGGGTCTGCCTGCCGAACTGCTGCCGCTGGGAAGCGCGCTGAACCAGATGCGCCAGCGGCTGGCGGAGGACTTCACCCGGCTGACGCAGTTTGCCGACGACCTCGCCCACGAACTGCGCACGCCGGTTAACGTACTGCTGGCGCAGAATCAGGTGATGCTGCAACGTCCGCGATCGCCGGAAGAGTATGAAGGGCTGCTGGAGAGCAATATAGAAGAGCTGGAGCAGATGACCCGGCTGATTGAAAATATCCTGTTTCTGTCGCGCGCCGATCACCGCAATATCGCCCTCAGCCTGATGCCGGTCGACCTGCCGCGCTTCACCCGCCGGGTGGTGGCGTTTCTGACGCCGCTGGCGGAAGAGCGCGAGATCCGCCTGGAGGTCACCGCCAGCGGCGAGGTGCTGGCCGACGAACTGCTGCTGCAGCGGGCGCTGACCAACCTGCTGACCAACGCCATCCGCCACTCGCCTGAAGGGGAAACGGTGCGGATCGACAGCGACCGCGACGATAACGGCGTTACCCTCAGCGTGACCAACCGCGGCGACCCGATCGCGGACGCCGATAAACTCTTCACCCGCTTCTGGCGCGCCGACAACGCCCGCCACACCCCCGGCAGCGGGCTGGGGCTGGCGATTACCCGCGCGATTGTGCAGCTGCACGGCGGGGAAATTCAGGTGGAGCATCAGCAGGGGGAGAATCGGTTCAGGGTGAGGTTGCCGGGTGGGGCGGAGAGATCTAAAGGTTCGGGTTAGTCGCGGATAGCATCGTCTGTGGGGGTGGGACCAGTCTGTCTGACCTGGTCATCTGGTTGTTCCCTGGCGCTTATGAAATCAGCGGTGACAGCGTTGCTGTCAAACCAGGTGTTCCAGCTTTCTCCCGCTGGTGTAATGATACGCGTACGGCCAGTTGCCACGATATCGACCGGCTTCATATCTTCAGGCAGGGCAACCGCTTTGGTCTGGCGTGCCACCTGACTGCGGTTGTTTTTGAACACTGTGGCTTTTTTCATGGTGATCATCCCTGGGTGAATTTTGAGCTAAAAACAGCATGAACCGTTGTGGGCACATGTCAATGTGATATACGGCGTAAGAAGGCGTTTTGTCTGTGCTGTTTAATGCGGCATCGTGATGGAGTTGAGGGAAAAGAATCATTCTTTTTCGGCAGCATTGAACACTTCTCATCATGCTTACGCTTTACGGGAAGGATGTGACAATCGCCGCATTATAGCTGAGCGGCTTAATCAGGCTGACTGTCAGACCAAAGCGGGCAAGGCATGGAGTAAGCACTAAAGCGTTTGGTAGCGGCAGGGTAGCAACCAGCAACGATATCTAACGTCCTTAAATATACTGCCCTGGTCATAATTAAATTTGGCCGGACACCTTTTTTTTGAGCAACCCTGCTTTGTTCAATTCCAGCACAATATCAATCTGGGAATTATGAGTTTTGGCATCACCAGAGACGGTTTTCCAAAGCATTTTCTTATCAATAACGCCTTCGAACACCAGCAGTGCTGCTTTGACTGCATAACACTTGTTTAAACTTTCTGGGTTGACGCCGTAATCCCCTTGCGGAATATCTGCTATCAACCCCTCTTCACATAGCCCTAAGAACGCATTTTTAGGACATGACTTTTTTCGGGAAGATTTTTGAGTCGGGAAATATTCAACCATCGTTATCTCCCACTCCTGCCTCATATCCGGTGACTGTTTTTTTTGATTTCTTCTTACAGTATCAACTGCTGCCTGCGCGTATTTAGACATGGGAAAAACCCTTATTTTACGAAGCTGTTATCAGATTTTACGTAGTAATGCAGGGTTCTGCCACTGACAGGCCGATGTGTTCATCTCTGCTGATGACGTTAATTGGCCTGAAGGGTCTGAGCAACGTCAGCACGGCTCCAGTTTAGCAACTGATTGTCCAGTGGTTCACCATACCCTCTGGCTTTCCCCCTTTAATGTACCCCCACGTGTGTAGATTTCAATAGACGATCGAAGACGTTGGGAGGACGAGATTTAGCTTTATTGATTGATTCTAGTGGGATTTGTAGACTTGAGGGCGTTGGGATTAGTGCAAATGGTGTCCCCTGCAGGAATCGAACCTGCAACTAGCCCTTAGGAGGGGCTCGTTATATCCATTTAACTAAGGAGACAGCGGCGGGCAGTATAGCGCAATACTCGACAAAGATTAACCACTTACCCGGCTGACTGCGCATTTTACCAGCAGTCGGCCTTAGTCAGCCCTGCACTATCGAAATCTCCCGGTGCGAAACCGCACCAGGAGCCTCCGTTTACTGCTTCGCCGCGCTCTGCTGCTGCTCCTTCGCCGTACTCTGCTCCCGGTCCAGCGCCTGCAGAATTTTCAGTGCCGCCTCAACCCGCACCGGCAGCGCAAAGTTCTTATTGGCCAGCATCACGATGCCGATCTTCTGCTGCGGCACAAAGGCGATATAGCTGCCGAAGCCGTTGGTGCTGCCGGTTTTATTGACCAGCGAGGCGGCCACCCGCGGTTGCGCGGGGACCAGCGCCTGGGCCTTCTTCGGCTGCAGCGCGACGCCGTTGGCGCTGTCGGCAACCAGCCGTTTTGCATCAACCGGCCAGTCCAGCGTCTCCCAGCCCAGCCCCTGGTACATATCGCCGAACCGGTAGTAGCGGGTCTGCGCGCTGGCGATGGCTTTCTTCAGCGTGGCGTCGCCTGCGGGCAGGCTTTGCGGATCCATATTGGCCTGCATCCAGCGCGCCATATCCCGTGCGGTCGATTTTACGCCGTAGGCCTGTTGATCGAGCATGCCGGGCGTTACGCGCACCGGTTTGCCGTCGCGGTAGCCCCATGCGTAGTCAGCCTCCTTTGCTTTGGGCACCGTAATAAAGGTGTCGTTAAGCTTTAATGGCGTAAACAGGTATTTATTCATATAGGTTTCAAACGACAGCCCGCTGCGCTGCACCGCCAGCTGGCCAAACAGGCCAATGCTGGCGTTGGAGTAGTTGCGCATGCTGCCCGCCGGCCACTGCGGCTGCCACTGCTGGTAGTAGTGCCACAGTGCAGCCTGGTCGGTCACCGCATCCGGTACCTGCAGCGGCAGGCCGCCGGCGGTGTAGGTGGCCAGCTGCAGCAGGGTAATGCCGCGCCAGTGGCCGCTCAGCTGTGGCGCGTAGTCCGCTGCCGGGTCATCGAGGCGGATTTCACCACGCTGCACCGCCACGCCGCCGGCCACGCCGGTAAAGGTTTTACTCACCGAACCCAGTTCAAACAGGGTACCGGCGGTTACCGGCTGGCCGCTTTTGATATTCGCCACGCCGTAGTTGAAGTAGTGCGGCGTGCCGTTGACCAGCACCGCCACCGACATGCCGGGGATCTGCTGTTCCGCCATCAGCGGGCTAAGGGTGTCGTTAACGATTTTTGCCACCTGCTGCTGGCTGAGCGGCGTCTGCGCCTGTGCTATCAGTGGTGCGCTGGCAAAAGCGGTGAACAGCAGGGTGGTTAAGGTTTTCTTTAGCATTGTGTCATCTTCCATGGAGGGTGATCTGGCCCGGCGGGGTGCGGGTTCCTGTGGTGGATTGTGCAGAGATTGACCGGCGAGGGCAATCGATGATAAATAACGGCTGATAATAGAAAATCTAACAGGAAACGCCGTGACCCGCAGTTATCTTCCCCTTAATGCGCTGCGTGCGTTTGAAGCATCGGCCAGGCAGTTAAGTTTTACTAAGGCGGCTATCGAACTGCACGTCACCCACGCGGCGATTAGCCAGCAGGTTAAGTCGCTGGAGCAGCTGCTGCAGCGTCAGCTGTTTATCCGCAATTCGCGCGGGCTGGTGCTGACCCCGGAGGGCGAAAGCCTGCTGCCGGTGCTGAACGACGCCTTCGACCGTATCGCCGAGAGCCTCGATCGTTTTTCACGCGGGCAGTTGCGGGAAAAAATCAAGATTGGCGTGGTGGGCACCTTTGCCACCGGCTGGCTGCTGCCGCGGCTGGCGGCGTTTAGCCAGCGTTATCCGCATATCGACGTGCAGTTCTCCACCCATAACAACCGCGTGGACAGCGTTGCCGAGGGGCTGGACTATGCCATCCGTTATGGCAGCGGTGCCTGGCACGGCACTGAGGCGCAGCTGATTTGTGACGCGCCGCTGGCCCCGCTGTGCACGCCGGCGCTGGCGGCCGGGCTGCGTGAGCCTGCCGATCTGCAGCGCTGCGTGCTGCTGCGGTCCTATCGCCGCGACGAGTGGGCCACGTGGCTGGCGGCGGTGGGGGAACCCGCACCGCTGCCCACCCAGCAGGTGATGATGTTTGATTCGTCGGTAAATATGCTGGAAGCGGCACAGGCCGGGCTGGGGATCGCGCTCGCCCCGCCGTCGATGTTTGAACATCTGCTGCGCGGCGAGCGGATCGTGCAGCCTTTTGCCACCACCGTCAGCCTCGGCGGCTACTGGCTGACCCGCCTGCAGTCCCGCGTTGAGACCGCCGCAATGCGCGACTTCGCGGGCTGGCTGGCAGAGAGCGTTGCCCGGCCCGAGGAGCAGGGGGGCTGAAAAAGGGGTTAACGGGGGGAGACCGGATGACCGTTAACGGACCATGCTGAGTCGCAGGCAGCAAATTCATCGGGTTTATACAATACAGTCGTCATCAGGCTCCCTCTTAATGACTTCACGTCCAACGTTCCCTGGTTAACAGATAATCTGTACGGCACGCTTAACCCGCAACCGCTACCTGTAAAAAGGCTATCACCTGTGGTCGACTCTACGAAACTCACCTGGCAAAAACAATATCGGTTCAGGGAGATGAGTCGCCATCGGTGCGACGCCTGGCGACTCATCCACCAGCACGGCTGGAGTCATGCTGAGGTTTACATCTCATGCAGGGCGGCTGACCCCCTTCACTCCAGTCCCTGTGGCGACTTATCCTCCTGTCCCTGCTCCTGCTGTTTCTTCTTCTTCGCCTCGGCCTGCGCCTTGGCTTTGGCCTTATTGCTCATATCGTTGCGGATCTGCGCGTGGCTGATCAGCGCAAAGATAAAGGTGCCGCCGATGATATTGCCGGCCAGCGTCGGCAGGGCGAACGGCCAGATAAACTGCTGCCAGCTGATGTCACCGTTAAACACCAGGTAGAGGATCTCCACCGATCCGACCACGATATGCGTCAGGTCGCCGAGCGCCACCAGCCAGGTCATCATAATAATCACCCAGATCTTCGCGGCCCCGGCGGAGGGGAACATCCACACCATGGTGGCGATGATCCAGCCGGAGATCATTGCGTTGGCGAACATCTCCCACGGCGAGTTATGCATGATTTTCATGCTGATGCTGACAAAGGCCTCGCGCACCGCGTCGTCAAATACCGGCAGATGGTTGAAGGCCAGCGCCGCCAGCCCGGTGCCGAGCAGGTTGCCGGCCAGCACCAGCCCCCACAGGCGCAGCAGCAGCAGCAGGTTGCCGCCGTTCAGCTTGTGCATCACCGGCAGCACCGCGGTGACGGTGTTCTCGGTGAACAGCTGCTGGCGCGCCATAATCACGATCACAAAGCCGAAGGTATAGCCGAGGTTCTCCAGCAGAAACGCGCCGGGCACCCCCTCCAGGTTGGCCTGGAAAATCCCCTTGGCCATCAGCGATGCGCCCATCGACAATCCGGCGGCAATGGCGGAAAACAGCAGCGCCATCGCGTCACGCTCCAGCTCCTTTTCGCCCTCCTGGCGGATCTGTTCATGCACCGCCGCCGCCCGCGAGGGCAGGGCCTCTTCGTCTACCTCAATCTCCTCCCCGCGTTCGCTCTCTTCGCTGTCCACTTCGTTGGTCTCGTTTTTATCATTTTGAGCGTTTTCCATCATTTCCCCGGCAATCTGAGTGTGAAAGATTAAGCATAGCCCGGCTTTTCTTGCACTCGGGTGCAAAAAAGAAGAAAATACCGGCGCGTCAGGGAGGGCGGGACGGACATCAACACGTAACATCAGTCGTTTAAAAGGGTAACAAAGCTTTAAAAACGGCGCGATTTTGAGCAGAAAAAGACCTTAATGCCCGGCTGGCAGGGGGCTGCAGGCCTGCCCTGCCTTCGGAAGGCGCGATCTTTGTGGTACTATCCGCCATCAAATTTAACATCACGCGATGCTTCCCTCATGCTTGAAGCCAGAAACCTGACCCTTGTACGCGACGAGCGGGTGCTTTTTTGCGATCTCAGTTTTACCGTGGCGGCGGGGGATATCGTGCAGGTGGAAGGGGCGAACGGTGCCGGTAAGACCTCGCTGCTGCGCCTGCTGACCGGGCTGAGCCGCGCGGAGCAGGGCGAGGTGCTGTGGCAGCAGAAAAGTATTCTGCAGCAGCGGGAGAGCTGGCATCAGCAGCTGCTCTACCTTGGTCACCAGCCGGGGGTGAAGGCGGTGCTGACCCCGTTTGAGAATCTGCGTTTTTACCACCCTGACCGCAGCCAGGACGCGCTGTGGCAGGCGCTGGAACAGGTGGACCTCGCCGGTTATGAAACGGTGCCGGCAGGCCAGCTTTCCGCCGGCCAGCAGCGGCGGGTGGCGCTGGCGCGGCTGTGGCTGAGCCAGGCGCGGGTGTGGATCCTCGATGAGCCGTTGACGGCGATCGATAAAGCCGGCGTGGCGGCGCTGACGGCGCTGTTTGTGCGCCATGCGCGGCAGGGCGGGGCGGTGATCCTCACCACCCACCAGGATCTGCCGGAGGCGATGCACCCGATCGGCCGCATCTGCCTCACCGCGCCGGAGGCCGCCTGATGTTTATCCGGGTGTTAAAGCGCGAGCTGCGCATCGCCCTGCGCAGCGGCGGCGAGATTGCCAATCCGCTGTGGTTCTTCCTGATCGTGATTACGCTGTTTCCACTCGGCGTGGGGCCGGAGCCGCAGCTGCTGGCGCGCATCGCGCCGGGCATCGTCTGGGTGGCGGCGCTGCTGGCCTCGCTGCTGGCGCTGGAGCGGCTGTTCCGCGATGACTTTATCGACGGATCGCTGGAGCAGTTGCTGCTGCTGCCCGCGCCGCTGCCGCTGACCGTGCTGGGAAAAGTAGCGGCGCACTGGATGGTGACCGGGCTGCCGCTGCTGATCCTGTCGCCGCTGGTGGCGCTGCTGCTGTCGCTGGATATGGCCAGCTGGCGGGCGGTGGCGCTGACCCTGCTGCTGGGCACGCCGACGCTGAGTTTTCTCGGGGCGATCGGCGTCGGGCTGACGGTCGGCCTGCGGCGCGGCGGAGTGTTACTGAGTTTACTGGTACTGCCGCTGGCGGTACCGGTGCTGATTTTTGCCACGGCGGCGATCGATGCCGCCGGCCAGGGGCTGCCGATCGACGGCTACCTGGCGATCCTCGGCGCGCTGCTGACGGGCAGCGCGGCGCTGGCACCTTTTGCTACCGCAGCCGCGCTGCGGGTAAGCGTGCAGTAAACGTTAAGAAAATAATAAAACCGACTGTCACCCTTAACGGCGCACCTGATTCAGAACGATTATTTTTACTGTGAGCAAGAAGACAATGTGGAAATGGATCCATCAGCTGGGCCAGCCTGAGCGGCTGTACCGGTTATGCGGGCGTTTTATCCCGTGGTTTGCCCTGCCCGGCGTTGCCGCGCTGCTGCTCGGCTGGGCGTGGGGCTTCGGCTTTGCTCCCGCCGATTATCAGCAGGGCAACAGCTACCGTATCATTTACCTTCACGTGCCGGCGGCGATGTGGTCAATGGGCATCTATGCCTCAATGGCCATCGCCGCCTTCACCGGGCTGGTGTGGCAGTGGAAAACCGCCGACCTCGCCGCCGCGGCGATGGCTCCGGTGGGCGCGGTCTACACTTTTATCGCGCTGGTAACCGGCTCGGCCTGGGGCAAACCGATGTGGGGCACCTGGTGGATCTGGGACGCGCGCCTGACCTCGGAGCTGGTGCTGCTGTTCCTCTATATGGGCACCATCGCGCTGTATCACGCCTTTGACGACCGCCGCACGGCGGGGCGCGCGGCCAGCATTCTGATCCTGGTTGGCGTGGTGAATCTGCCGATCATCCACTACTCGGTGCAGTGGTGGAACACCCTGCACCAGGGCTCCTCCGGCGTGCTGCAGCAGGCGATAGATCCAAGCATGCGCATTCCGCTGCGCTGGTCGATCCTCGGCTACCTGCTGCTGTTCGTCTCTCTGACCCTGATGCGCCTGCGCAACCTGCTGCTCTCCGCCGAACGCCATCGCCCGTGGGTGCTGGCGCTGGTTAACCACGGAGGGCGCAAAGCATGACGCCGGCTTTTTCTTCATGGGCGCAGTTCTTCGCCATGGGCGGCTACGCCTTTTACGTCTGGCTGGCGGTGGCCTGCACGCTGATCCCGCTGGCCGGGCTGCTGCTGCATACCCTGCTGCAGCGCCGCAGCCTGCTGGATGAGATCCGCCAGCGCCAGTTACGCGAGCAGCGCATCCGCGCCGCCAAAGCCAAAAAAGCCGCCGCTGCGGCAGGAGAAGCACCGTGAATCCGCGCCGTAAAAACCGCCTGCTGCTGGTGCTGCTGGTGATCGTCGGGCTGGGGCTGGCAACGGCGCTGGTGATGTACGCACTGCGTTCGAATATCGACCTGTTCTACACCCCGAGTGAAATCATCAACGGCAAGGGCGAAAACCTGCAGAAGCCGCAGCCGGGCCAGCGCCTGCGCGTCGGCGGCATGGTGATGCCGGGCAGCGTACACCGCGATCCGTTAACGCTGCAGGTCAGCTTCCAGCTGTATGACAACAGCGGCGTGGTCAGCGTCAGCTACGAGGGCATCCTGCCCGACCTGTTCCGTGAAGGGCAGGGCGTGGTGGCGCAGGGCGTGCTGCAGGACCGCACGCATATCGTCGCTAAAGAGGTGCTGGCGAAGCACGATGAGAAGTACACGCCGCCGGAGATCAGCGACGCGATGAAGAACAACCATCCGGCCGCCGCGCCGGCGGAGGGGCAGCCATGATCCCGGAAATCGGCAGTTTCCTGTTGTGCCTCGGGCTGGGGCTGTCACTGCTGCTCAGCGTCTATCCGCTGTGGGGGGCGTCGCGCCTTGACCAGCGGCTGATGGGGCTGGCGCGTCCGCTCAGCTACGGCCTGTTTGCCTGCATCGCCGGGGCATTTCTGATCCTCGTGCACGCCTTTGTGGTCAACGATTTCAGCGTCGCCTACGTGGCCAATAACTCCAATACGCTGCTGCCGGTGTGGTACCGCGTGGCCGCCACCTGGGGCGCACACGAAGGCTCGCTGCTGCTGTGGGTGCTGCTGCTCAGCACCTGGACGCTGGCGGTGGCGCTGTTCAGCCGCAGCATGCCGGCCGACGCTATCGCCCGCGTGCTGGCGGTGATGGGGATGATTAACTTCTGCTTCCTGCTGTTTATCACCCTGACCTCCAACCCGTTTACCCGCACGCTGCCGGACCTGCCGATTGACGGCAGCGATCTGAACCCGATGCTGCAGGATATCGGGCTGATTTTCCATCCGCCGCTGCTCTATATGGGCTACGTTGGCTTCTCGGTGGCCTTCGCCTTTGCCATCGCCTCGCTGATGGCCGGCCGGCTGGATACCGCCTGGGCGCGCTGGTCGCGGCCGTGGACCACCGCCGCGTGGGTGTTCCTGACCATCGGCATCGTGCTTGGCTCCGCCTGGGCCTACTATGAACTGGGCTGGGGCGGCTGGTGGTTCTGGGACCCGGTAGAAAACGCCTCCTTTATGCCGTGGCTGGCCGGCACCGCGCTGATCCACTCGCTGGCGGTGACCGAAAAACGCGGCACCTTTAAGGCGTGGACGGTGCTGCTGGCGATCACCGCCTTCTCGCTCAGCCTGCTCGGCACCTTCCTGGTGCGTTCCGGGGTGCTGGTGTCGGTGCATTCGTTCGCCTCCGATCCGGCGCGCGGCATGTTTATCCTCGCCTTCCTGATTATCGTCATCGGCGGTTCGCTGCTGCTGTACGCCATTAAGGGCGGCAAGGTACGCAGCCGCGTGCAGAGCGAGGTGTGGTCGCGCGAGTCGTTCCTGCTGGGCAACAACGTGCTGCTGATCGCCGCGATGCTGGTGGTGCTGCTCGGCACGCTGCTGCCGCTGGTGCATAAGCAGCTGGGGCTGGGCAGCATCTCGATTGGTGAACCCTTCTTTAACCTGCTGTTCAGCTGGCTGATGGCACCGCTGGCGCTGATGCTCGGCATCGGCCCGCTGGTGCGCTGGCGGCGCGATGAGCCGCAGAAGCTGTGGAAGCGGCTGGCGATCGCCATGCTGGCAACGCTGCTGCTGTCGGTGCTGCTGCCGTGGCTGATGCAGGACCGTATCGAAGCGATGACCGTGGTCGGGCTGCTGATGGCGGTCTGGGTGATTATCCTGACGCTGATGGAGCTGCACGAGCGTGCCACCCACCGTCACAGCCTGCTGCGCGGCCTGCGCCATCTGTCGCGCAGCCACTGGGGGATGGTGCTCGGCCACCTCGGCGTGGCGGTGACGGTGATCGGCATCGCCTTCAGCCAGAACTACAGCGTCGAGCGCGACGTGCGGATGAAGGCCGGCGATACGGTGGACATCCACAGCTACCACTTCACCTTCCGCGACGTGCATAACCTGCAGGGGCCGAACTACTCGGGCGGGGTCGGCATTATTGACGTCACCCGCAACGGCAAGCCGGAGGCCACGCTGCGGGCGGAGAAACGCTACTACAGCGTGGCGCGTACCATGATGACCGAAGCGGCGATCGACGGCGGTATCACCCGCGACCTCTACGCGGCGCTCGGTGAACAGCTGGACGACCGGTCGTGGGCGGTACGCATCTACTACAAACCTTTTGTGCGCTGGATCTGGTTCGGCGGCCTGTTTATGGCCCTGGGCGGCATTTTCTGCCTGCTCGACCCGCGCTACCGTGCGCGTAAGAAAGCGCCGCAGGAGCTGGCATGAACAAGAAAATTCTTTATATCCCGCTGGTGCTGTTCCTGCTGCTGGCGGCGGCGCTGCTGTGGCAGCTGACCCGTAACGCCAACGGCGACGATCCCACCCGGCTGGAGTCGGCGCTGGTGGGTAAACCGGTGCCGGTATTTACGCTGGAGTCGCTGGACCAGCCGGGAAAAACCTTTGACCAGTCGGTGCTGCATGACGGCAAGCCGCTGCTGCTTAACGTCTGGGCCACCTGGTGCCCGACCTGCCGCGCCGAGCACCAGTACCTGAATACGCTGGCCGCTGAGGGCGTGCGGGTGGTGGGCATGAACTACAAGGATGACCGGCAAAAGGCGGTGAACTGGCTGAATACGCTGGGCAACCCTTACGCGCTGAGCCTGTACGACGGTGACGGCATGCTCGGGCTGGATCTCGGCGTCTACGGCGCGCCGGAGACCTTCCTGATCGACGGCAACGGCATTATTCGCTACCGTCACGCCGGCGATCTCAACGAACGCGTGTGGAATGAGCAGGTGAAGCCGCTGTGGCAGAAATACAGCCAGGGGGCCGGATCGTGAAACGTTACCTGCTACTGCTGGCGCTGATGGTCAGCAGCCTCTGTGCGCTGGCGGACAATATTGATACCTATAAATTTGATTCGGTAAATCAGGAGCAGCAGTACCGCCACATTACTGAATCGCTGCGCTGCCCGAAATGCCAGAACAACAGCATTGCCGACTCCAATGCGATGATCGCGGCGGATATGCGGCTGAAGGTGTATGAGCTGCTGCGCCAGGGGCAGACGCCGGAACAGATCAAGGCGTGGATGGTGGCCCGCTACGGCAACTTTGTCTCCTATCAGCCGCCGGTCACCCCCTCAACGCTGATCCTGTGGGTTGGCCCGGCGCTGTTTGTGGCGATCGGCGCGCTGGTGATTATTCTGCGCAGCCGCAGACGCGTGCAGCCCGCCGAACTGGATCCACAGCAGCAGCAGCGCCTCAATGCGCTGCTGCAGAAAGACAGGAAACAACCATGAGCGCCCTGATGTTGACGATACTGCTGCTGCTGATCGCGGCGGTGGCCCTGCTGCTGATCGCCGGCAGCCGGCGCCCGCCTGGCGTCACCGACGATCGTGATACGGTGAATACCGCCTTCTACCAGCGCCGCCTGCAGGAGCTGGAGGAAGATGAGGCACAGGGCGTGGTGGCGGAGCGGCCGGAGATGGTACGTGAGCTGCAGCAAACCCTGCTGCTGGACGTGCCGGGCCAGCAGCCGCCTCAGGCGCGGCAGGTCAGCCGCCTGTGGCTGCTGCCGGGGGCGCTGGTGCTGGTGCTGGCCAGCCTCGGGCTGTACCTGCAGACCGGCGGGCTGCCGCAGGTGCTGGCCTGGCAGCAGGTGAAAAACGAACTGCCGGCGCTGCGCGCCCAGGTGATGGACCCGAACGCGAAGCCGCTCAGTATGGAGCAGCTGGCGCGGCTGGCATTGGGCATCCGCAGCGAGCTGCAGCAGGATCCGCAGAACGTCAACGACTGGATGATGCTGGGCCGGTTAGGGATGGTGCTGAACAACGCCGCTACCGCCGGCCAGGCGTTCCGGCATGCGTTGCAGCTGTCACCGCAGGATGCCGAGGCAAAGCTGAGCTATGCTGAAGTGCTGACCCGCTCTTCCGACCCGCAGGATAACCAGCAGGCCACCGCGCTGCTGGATGAGATGGCGGCCGCGGACGGCAGTAACCTGCGCATTCTGGGCTTGTTGGCATTTAATGCTTTTGAGCGTCAGCGCTATGCGCAGGCCATCGAAGTCTGGCAAAAAATGTTACAGTTATTACCGCCTGACGATGCGCGCGTGGCGATGATTCAGCGCAGTATCGAGCAGGCAAAGACGGAATCCGGCAAGCAGAACAGTCACCTGGCGTTAACGGTCAGCCTGGCCGCCGGGGCAGAAAAAATGTTACCGGCGGGCGGAGTGTTGTATATTTCCGTCTCTGACGGGAGCACGCCGGTTCCCGTCGCGGTAAAAAAGATGCCGTTAAGCCATTTTCCTTTATCGCTCACGCTGGATGACAGCAACGCCATGATGCCGCAGCGGCTGCTGTCGGCGCAGCATCAGGTGCAGGTGCGGGTGCGCATATCGCGCAACGGCAGCGCCAACCCGCAGCCGGGTGACTGGTTCGGTCAGAGCGCGGTCACCCCCTATGACGGTCAGCAGCAGCTTGCGGTGGAGATTAACCAGCAGGTGACGGGCGGTAATCAATAAATCAGTACAGGGAGAACATGATGAACTATCGCCTGACGGGCCTGGCGCTGGCAAGCGTGCTGCTGGTAGGTTGTGCCAGCTCGAAAAATGCCGACGATCCACAGGGCCGTTCAGATCCGCTGGAAGGCTTCAACCGCACGATGTTTAACTTCAACTACAACGTGCTGGATCCCTACGTGGTGAGGCCGGTGGCAGTGGTCTGGCGCGATTACGTGCCGGTGCCGGCGCGTACCGGGCTGGGCAACTTCCTCAGCAACCTTGATGAACCGTCCACGATGGTGAACTACTTTATTGAGGGTAATCCGTACAAGGCGATGGTGCACTTCAACCGCTTCTTCCTGAATACCCTGCTGGGGATGGGCGGCTTTATTGACGTGGCGACCATGGCCAACCCGAAACTGGCTAAGGAAGAGCCGCGCGGCTTCGGTAGCACGCTGGGCCATTACGGCGTCGGTTACGGCACCTATGTGGTGGTGCCGGGCTATGGCAGCGCCACCCCGCGTGAGGATATCGGCGGGCTGGTGGATGACGTCTACCCGCCGCTGGCCTGGCTGACCTGGTGGATGTCCGCCGGTAAGTGGGCGCTGGAAGGGGTGGAAACCCGTGCCCAGCTGCTGGACTCCGATGCGTTGCTGAGCAACTCAAAAGATCCGTACGCCTTCGTGCGCGCCGCCTATTTCCAGCATCATGACTTCCTCGCCAGCGACGGCAAGCTGACCCCGCAGACTAACCCGAACGCGGCGGCAATTCAGGACGATCTGAACGACATTGACGCAGAATAACGTGGCTGAATGACGTTAAAAAAGCATCTCAAATGAGATGCTTTTTTTATTGTGCTAATAATTATCCCGTACAGCAGAGCGAATTATTAAGCGGCAGAGTTGCCGAAAAGTCCCTGGAAGAAGCTTTCCACGCCTTCGCTAAATACTTTCACCGGCTGGGTGTGGCGCGCCACATAAGCGTTACTGGTCTCTGTTGGGTTTTTCAGGGTACCAAACGCCTTTTCGCAGGTATAAGCAAATTTTGAGGTCGTTTCAGTGATGCCAACCAGAAAATCCTTAAACGCACCTGCACCGCTTACCTGTTCAATATCACTCTGGGATAAAACTTTCATTTAACTGCTCCTTGTTAATATCATTCAATTTATCTGTGTGCGCTAATTAGCAGGGTGAAAGTAATGATTGAGGTAATAGCAGTCAAGTGTGCTTCGTGAATATAAAGATTTTACGATAACAAACAGCACTAAAAAAACACCCTGCAAGAGCAGGGCGTCAGATCACGACCGTTTATGAAATGCGATCAGAACTTATAGTTAAAGCTCGCACCATAAAGCAGGGCTTTCCCTTCCGAGTTAAAGGTATAAGGCGTGGCGACCCCGCCGTTCCGCGCAGTGGCGACCGGGTCAGTACCTTCTTCAATGGTGACTTTTTTGCCGTGCATATAGGAAACACCGACGTCGACCGAGGCATTCTGGTTAAAGGCATAAGAGGCACCGGCACTGAGCCACAGACGATCCTGATCCGGGATTGAGATTGAACGCTTGTCCGCCGGTACCGGGCTGTCATCGAAAGCGATACCGGTGCGGAAGGTCCAGTTGTCATCGTAGTAGTAGCTGGTGCCAAGCGCGATGCGGTAAGCGTCGTGATAGCTCTCATCTTTATAGAACAGCTCTTTGCCGTCGTTGCCGGTGGCTCTCAGCTCCTGGAACTGGCTCCAGCTGGTATAAGCCATGCTGTAGTGAACCGCCCACTGTGGTGCCACTTTGTGATAACCGGACACTTCCCACATCTCCGGCAGATGCAGCGAGAGGGAGCCGGGAATGGTCGCGCCGCCAGTGCCCGTTGGCAGACCGAACTGCCCGCCAATCGGGTTATAGGCGACCGGGATATCACTGCGGTAGTCACCGTCAAAGTCGATTTTAACTTCAGAGCGATAGGTCAGGCCGAAGCGGTTTTTATCATCCACCTCATACAGCACGCCGGCATTCCAGCCGTAGCCCCATTCATCACCTTTAAGGTGGGCGATCTGCGTGTTCGCGGGAGCCGCAGGCAGCCCTGCTGCCGGCAATACGGCACCCAGCTCACCAATGTTACGCTCGATTTTGGCCCGCGCATAAACCGCATCAAAACCGACGCCGAAGCTGAAGTGCTGGTTCAGGCGGTAGGCGGTGCTCAGGTTAAGGTTCAGGGTCATCAGGTCGGTTTTACCGGCGAACGGGCCGCCGGCGTAGCCGTCGTTAAACTCCGTCGCCAGGCCATAGTTGGTGGTGGATGACGCGCCAATCCACCACTGGTCGTTAATCGGCTGCACGTAGTGAATGTTCGGCACCCACTGGGTCGGGGCGATGTTGTCCGCCTTCAGGCTGTTACCCTGGCCGCTGGTGCCGTCAAGGTTAACGTCCGGATCGATAAATACCGCGCCAACCGAGAACATCGGCCGATCCATCAGCGCCATGGTCGCGGGGTTACGGCTGGCGGAGGCGGCGGTATCGCCGACTGCACCTTCGCCGGCATAGGCGCGGCCAAGACCGATGGAGGAGAATTCATTCAGCTGAAAGCCAGCCGCCAGACTGTTAGTTGAAACCAGCGCCACTGCCACTGCCAGCGCAGACTTGGTAAACAGGTTTTTATGGTTCATGACCACAACCCTCATAATTTATTATTGAACGTTGTTACAGACGTAACAAGGAAACATGAATGTCACAGACTGACCCATGCACAACAAATCAGACCAGTTGCCAGAGTATAGGACTGACCCGTACACATGTTGCAATCATGTTTTCGTGTTATTGCTAAAATGATGCAAGAAAAGAGATCTCGCTAACAAAAACTTACAGGTATGTTTTTGGCGGGCACAGTATCACCTGTTTCAGATCAATTAATAGCGTGATTTTCATCATAAAGCGCGCGATCTTCGTTGAATGGCTGGAGCCATTCCCCCCGGCGGGCGTAGACTCAATCGCATCTGAATGCGACGGCCGCCCGCTGGGGGTGGCTAACCGGAGGAACTGATGAGCGATGCCCTGAATGCCTGTACCGCCCGTGAAACGGCGGCCTGTTGTTGTGTCGATGTCGGCACCGTGATCGACAACAGCGACTGTACCGCCAGCTACAGCCAGCACTTCACCTTTCAGTCTGACGCCCGGGCGATGCTGGAATCGCTGAGCGCCCGTGCACAGGCGGTGGCGTCCGACCCCTGCGAAATCACCAGCCGCCTGACGGAGAGCCCGCAGGGCGTGCAGCTGGAGTGCGAATTTACCTTCTGCTGCCAGGCGGAGTCGCTGATTTTCCAGCTCGCCCTGCGTTAATCACCCTGCGGCCAGCCGCACCCTGACCCGGCCGCTGCTCCGTGCAGCGGCGATTAACGTAAAGGGACGACTCTGAAGGTCGGCTTACCGCCGGCTGCCCCGCTCTTTTCACTGCCATAAGCGTGTTTTGTCTCGCATTTTTTCCCTTCTGCCGTGGCACCCATAACGGTTCTGGTTAACACTGATCAGGTCAGACCTCTTTGGCAATGATGCCGGCACCGATGCGAACAGGTGAAAATAATGAGCTCACACCCTTTACTGACCCGACAGGGCGATCGTATCGCCATCACCCACGGGCTGCGCACCCCTTTTGTTCGTCAGGCTACCGCCTTTCACGGCATCCCGGCGCTGGAGCTGGGGCGGATGGTGGTCAGCGAACTGATGGTGCGCAGCGAACTGCCGCCGGAGGCAATTGAACAGCTGGTGTTTGGCCAGGTGGTGCAGATGCCGGAGGCGCCGAACATTGCCCGTGAAATCGTGCTGGCCGCCGGGCTGAGCGTGCATACCGATGCTTACAGCGTCAGCCGCGCCTGCGCCACCAGTTTTCAGGCGGTAGCCAGCCTGGCGGAGAGCCTGCTGGCAGGCGTGGTGCAGGCCGGCATTGCCGGCGGTGCGGACTCCACTTCGGTGCTGCCGGTGGGGGTGAGTAAAAACCTGGCGCGGCTGCTGCTGGATCTCAGCCGCGCCCGCTCGCTGGGCGCAAAACTGAAGCTGTTGACGCGGCTGCGCCCCGGTGACCTGCTGCCGGTGCCGCCGGCGGTGGCGGAGTATTCCACCGGCCTGCGGATGGGGGATACCGCCGAACAGATGGCGAAAAGCCACGGCATCAGCCGCGAGCAGCAGGACGCGCTGGCGCACCGCTCGCACCTGCATGCCGCCAGAGCCTGGCAGCAGGGGCTGCTGGACGACGAAGTGATGACCGCGTTCGTGCCGCCCTGGCGCGAGCCTTTTCGCCAGGATAACAACGTCCGCGAGGCCTCAAAGCCGGAGGATTACGCCCGGCTGCGCCCGGCGTTTGACCGGCGGCACGGCACGGTGACCGCCGCCAACAGCACGCCGCTGACCGACGGCGCCGCCGCGGTGGTACTGATGACCGAATCCCGCGCCCGCGAACTGGGGGTGAAGCCGCTTGGCTGGCTGCGCAGCTACGCCTTCACCGCGATTGATGTGCGCCAGGATATGTTGCTGGGGCCGGCCTACGCCTCGCCGCTGGCGCTGGATCGCGCCGGCATCGGCCTGAACGACCTGACGCTGATTGATATGCACGAAGCCTTTGCCGCCCAGACGCTGGCCAACCTCAAGCATTTCGCCGACGAGCGCTTTGCCCGCGAGATACTGCGGCGGCCGCACGCGCTCGGTGAGGTGAATATGGAGAAATTTAACGTGCTGGGCGGCTCAATCGCCTACGGCCACCCGTTTGCCGCCACCGGCGCGCGGATGATTACCCAGACGCTGCACGAGCTGCGGCGGCGCGGCGGCGGCCTGGGGCTGGTTACCGCCTGCGCGGCGGGTGGTCTGGGTGCGGCAATGGTTCTGGAGGCGGAATAATGGAACAGAGATCGGCATTTACGCTGCAAATGCGGCTGGATAACGTGGCGGTGATCGTCATTGACGTTCCCGGTGAGAAGGTCAATACGCTGAAGGTTGAGTTTGCCGGGCAGATCCGTGAGGTGCTGCAGCAGGCGCGCGCTAACCCGCAGCTGGCGGGTGTGGTACTGATCTCGGGCAAGCCGGATACCTTTATTGCCGGTGCCGACATTGGCATGATCGCCGCCTGCCGCACGGCAGAACAGGCGCAGGCGCTGGCGCAGCAGGGGCAGCAGGTGATGGCGGAGATTGCGGCGCTGCCGGTGCCGGTGGTGGCGGCGATCCACGGCGCCTGCCTGGGCGGCGGGCTGGAGCTGGCGCTGGCCTGCCACCACAGGGTCTGCACGCTGGAAGATACTACCCGCCTTGGCCTGCCCGAGGTGCAGCTTGGCCTGCTGCCCGGCTCAGGCGGCACCCAGCGCTTACCGCGGCTGATCGGCGCGTCCACCGCGCTGGATCTGATGCTCAGCGGCCGCACGCTGCGCGGGGCGGCGGCGCGTAAATGCGGTCTGGTGGACGACGCTGTGCCGCACGCCATTCTGCTGGAAACGGCGGTGGCGCTGGCGCTGCAGGGGGCTCACACGGGTAAGGCACGGCCGCAGCCACAGCCGCAGCCACAGACGGGTGAGGCACCGCCGCAGTCACAGTCACAGTTAAGGCGACAGTCGAAGCCGCGGCCACGGCCGCTGCGTGAACGCCTGCTGGCCACGCCGCCGGGGCGCGCCGTGCTGTTTACGCTGGTGCAGCGCCGGGCGCGGGCCAAAAGCCACGGCCACTATCCGGCGGTGGACAGCATTATCGCCGTGGTGCGCTGCGGGCTGGAGCAGGGCAGCGCGACCGGTTACGCCGCCGAGGCGCGGGCGTTTGGTGAACTGGCGATGACCCCGCAGTCCGCCGCGCTGCGCGGGCTGTTCTTCGCCAGCACCGCGCTGAAAAAAGAGAGCGGCGCGGGTGCAGAACCGCGCCCGCTGCGCAGCATCGGCGTACTGGGCGGCGGCCTGATGGGCGGCGGTATCGCCTGCGTTACCGCCATCCGCGCCGGGCTACCGGTGCGCATCAAAGATCTGCAGCCTGCGGGCGTCGCCCGTGCGCTGAAAACCAGCTGGGAGGTGCTCGGTAAACAGGTGCAGCGCCGCCGCCTAAGCCCTGTACAGCGCCAGCAGCAGATGGCGTTGCTCAGCGGCGGCACCGACTGGCAGGGGTTCAGCCAGCGCGATGTGGTGATTGAGGCGGTGTTCGAAAACCTGGCGCTGAAGCAGCAGATGGTGGCGGAGGTGGAGGCTCACTGTGCAGAGACCACCATTTTTGCCTCCAACACCTCCTCGCTGCCGATCGCCGATATCGCCCGCCAGGCGCAGCGGCCGGAAAATGTGATCGGCCTGCACTACTTCAGCCCGCCGGAAAAAATGCCGCTCGTCGAGGTGATCCCCCATGCGGGCAGCGCAGAGACGACCCTGGCAACGGTGGTGGCGCTGGCGAAAAAGCAGGGGAAAACGCCGATTGTGGTGGCCGACCGCGCCGGATTCTACGTTAACCGGATCCTGGCCCCCTATATGCTGGAGGCGCTGCACTGCCTGCTGGAGGGCGAACCGATCGATGCGGTGGACGCCGCGCTGGTGCAGTTTGGCTTTCCGGTCGGTCCGTTCCAGCTGCTGGATGAGGTGGGCATCGATATCGCCAGCCATATGATGCCGGTGCTGCAGCAGGCCTGGGGAGATCGTTTCGCGCTGCCGGCGGCGATGGCGGCGCTGCAGAAGGATGACCGCAAAGGGCGCAAAAACGGGCGAGGTTTCTACCTGTACGGCCAGCGCTGGCCGCGTGGCAGGCGGCCCGATCCGGCCATTTACCGGTTGCTGGCCGTTACGCCAAAAAGTTGTCTCAGCGCACAAGATCTGGCAGAACGCTGTGTCATGATGCTGTTAAATGAGGCGGTACGCACGCTGGATGAAGCGGTGATCCGCTCCGCGCGCGACGGCGATATCGGTGCGGTGTTTGGCATCGGTTTCCCGCCGTTTCTCGGCGGTCCGTTCCGCTATATCGACCAGTTGGGCGCAGCAACGGTGGTCAGTCGGCTTGAACAGCTGGCCGATCGTTACGGGCCGCGTTTCGCCCCCTGTGAACGGCTCAAAAAAATGATGGAAGCGCGGGAAAGCTTCTTATCACCGCCGGTTACGCTGGCGGATGACGCCGGGGCAGCGGGTTAATCTGGCCAGGCAGCAGGAGTGAGCGGGGCGTTTTTTCGGCCATCGTTCACTAAGTAAACAATCGGTTGACTATACTCAAGCCATTGGGGTACAACACACCGTTCATTCAATGAATGAAGAGTCGGGTGGCGTTGTCCCCCGGCGTTTTTGTTTAACAACAGCGGTGCTCTATGCAAGTTTTCATAATGCGTCACGGCGATGCGGCTCTGGATGCAGCCAGTGATTCTGTCCGACCTCTGACCCACTGCGGCAGTAACGAAACGCGCCAGATGGCAGCCTGGCTGCACGGCCAGTCGGTGACGATTGAACGGGTTATGGTCAGCCCGTATCTGCGCGCGCGGCAAACGCTGAACGCGGTGCGCGAAGCGCTGCCGCTGCCGGCGGGGGAAGATGTGCTGCCGGAACTCACGCCGGGTGGCGATCCGAAATCGGTCGGTGGCTATCTGCAGATGCTGGCAGATCAGGGAGTAAAATCGGTGCTGGTGATCTCACACCTGCCGCTGGTCGGCTACCTGGTGGCGGAGCTCTGCCCGCAGGAGTCGCCGCCGATGTTTGCCACCTCGGCCATCGCCCGCGTCGATCTCGACGCCAGCGGCCACGGCACCCTGCTGTGGCAGGTCAGCCCGGCCAAACTGGCGAAGGCGATGTAATCCCCGGCAGGCGGCCCGCTAAACCCGGGCCGCTCGCTGTCAGTGGTACGACTCCCCTCGACGACGTAAACTCCCTGTCCGACTGTCCGACTGTCCGACTGTCCGACTGTCCGACTGTCCGACTGTCCGACTGTCCGACTGTCCGACTGTCCGACTGTCCGACTACCTTCGTCGGCCTGTACCCTACGACGGCAAAGCAACGGCTTTCAGCCATCATCGGCTTCTCAACAGATACGTCTGGCTGTGGTCAGGTGCATATCGCTCAGGGCAGGATCGGCGGCTGCCACTCTTCCACTTCAATCAGCACCAGCAGCGCGGCATCGCCGCCGAACAGTTTTGGCGCCTGGTGAAAGCACATCACCCACGGATGCTGCGCCAGCCACAGTGGCGTCTGCTGTTTGAGGATATGTTTGCCGTGGCCGTGCATCACGCTGGCGCAAAAGATGTGCTCGCGGCGACATGCGGCGATCAGCGCACCCAGCTCCTGCTTGGCCTGCTTCTGCGTCAGCCCGTGCAGATCGAGAAAAATCTCCGGCGAATAGTCGCCGCGCCGCAGCTTTTTCAGCTCATAATGGCTGACGTCGCTGCGCACGTAGCGCACCGCACCCTCGGCGGGCAGCAGCGGCTGAAACTCATCGGAGAAATAGTGGCTGGCGTCCATCTGCTCGGACAACAGCCGCTTTTGCGGCAGCTCGCGGGCTTTCTTACGCTCGGGCGGATGGACGATAGTGTCCTGGTGGATTTTGCGCGTGCCGGTCATCAGCCCGCGAAAAAGTGCCTGGTCTTCAACGCTTAGCTTCTCTTTTTTATTCATTTTTCAGTCACTGCTCTCTCAGCCTGCTGCGTAACGGTGTCCCGGCAGGTCGTCGTCATCATATTTTCCTGGCGGTAGTCTACCTGTTCCCGCCCCCGGGCTTAAGTAAATCTCCGCGTTGTTCCCCAACAAATCCCGGTTCCCGCGCCACCAGCCTGCCGTTCTTTCTCTAATAATTCTCAGCTTTTTCACCACCTCGCGCTGAATTCTCTGCCGCTTCATGGCAAACTAGCGCCCGGGTTTAACAGTACGGCCTGCGGAGGGCACTATGGACAAAATTTTCGTCGATGAGGCAGTCAGTGAACTGCACACTATTCAGGATATGTTGCGCTGGTCGGTCAGCCGCTTTTCTGCTGCTGAAATCTGGTTCGGCCACGGCACCGACAATCCCTGGGACGAAGCCGTTCAGCTGGTGCTGCCGACGCTGTACCTGCCGCTGGATATCCCGGAGCAGATGTACCGCGCGCGGCTGACCTCCAGCGAGCGCCAGCGCATCGTTGAACGGGTGATCCGTCGCGTTAACGACCGCATCCCGGTGGCTTATCTGACCAACAAGGCCTGGTTCTGCGGCCACGAATTCTACGTCGATGAACGCGTGCTGGTACCGCGTTCGCCGATCGGTGAGCTGATTAACGGTCAGTTTGCCGGCATCATCAGCGGCCAGCCGCAGCACATTCTGGATATGTGCACCGGCAGCGGCTGCATCGCCATCGCCTGCGCTTACGCCTTCCCGGAAGCCGAGGTGGACGCGGTGGATATCTCCACCGACGCGCTGGCGATTACCGAGCAGAACATCGCCGCCCACGGGCTGGATCATCAGGTGACGCCGATCCGTGCCGACCTGTTCCGCGAACTGCCGAAAACCCAGTACGACCTGATCGTCACCAATCCCCCGTACGTTGATGCGGAAGATATGGACGACCTGCCGGACGAGTTCCGCCACGAGCCGGAGCTGGGCCTGGCGGCGGGCAGCGACGGCCTGAAGCTGGTACGGCGTATCCTGGCCTGTGCGCCGGATTACCTCACCGCAGAAGGCGTGCTGGTGTGCGAAGTGGGCAACAGCATGGTGCATATGATCGACCAGTATCCGGACGTGCCTTTCACCTGGCTGGAGTTTGAAAACGGCGGCGACGGCGTATTTATGCTGACCCGCGATCAGATCGTGGCGGCGCAGCACCACTTCAAAATCTACAAAGATTAATTAAAAACACCGATTGAGTGAGGAGCCAGTATGGCGGGTAATACGATAGGACAAGTATTTCGGGTCACGACGTTTGGCGAGTCGCACGGCATCGCCCTTGGCTGCATTGTTGACGGGGTGCCGCCGGGCATTCCGCTGACCGAAGCCGATCTGCAGCACGATCTCGACCGCCGCCGCCCGGGCACCTCACGCTACACCACCCAGCGCCGCGAGCCGGACCAGGTGAAGATCCTCTCCGGCGTGTTTGAAGGCAAAACCACCGGTACCAGCATCGGCCTGCTGATTGAGAACACCGATCAGCGTTCGCAGGACTACGGCGCAATCAAAGATCTGTACCGCCCCGGCCACGCCGATTATACCTACGACCAGAAGTACGGCTTCCGCGACTACCGCGGCGGCGGCCGCTCGTCGGCACGTGAAACGGCGATGCGCGTAGCGGCGGGGGCGATTGCCAAAAAGTACCTTGAGATGAAACACGGCATCGTGGTGCGCGGCTATCTGGCGCAGATCGGTGACGTGGCCTGCGAGCTGAAAGACTGGTCGCAGGTCGAGCAGAATCCGTTCTTCTGCCCGGACCCGGATAAGCTGGAAGCGCTGGATGAGCTGATGCGCGGCCTGAAGAAAGAGGGCGATTCGATCGGTGCGAAAGTGACGGTAATGGCAGAAAACGTGCCGGCCGGCCTGGGCGAACCGGTGTTTGACCGGCTGGACGCTGACCTGGCGCACGCGCTGATGAGCATCAACGCGGTGAAAGGCATTGAGATCGGCGACGGCTTTGCCGTGGTCAGCCAGCGCGGCAGCGAGCACCGCGATGAAATTCGTGCCGACGGCTTCCAGAGCAACCACGCCGGCGGCATCCTTGGCGGCATCAGCAGCGGTCAGGCGATTATCGCTAACCTGGCGATGAAACCGACCTCCAGCATTACCGTGCCGGGCAAAACGCTGACCCGCAGCGGCGAAGAGGTGGAGATGATCACCAAAGGCCGTCACGATCCCTGCGTCGGCATCCGCGCGGTGCCGATCGCCGAAGCGATGATGGCGATCGTACTGATGGATCACCTGCTGCGCCACCGCGCGCAGAATGCCGACGTCACCACCGATTATCCACGCTGGTAAATGATGAAAAACACGCTGATCGCCCTGACCGCGCTGCTGGCGGCGACGCTGGCGCAGGCCGCCACCCCGTGGCAGAGCATTCACCAGCCGATCGCCGGCGCGCCGCAGGCGATCGGCGCGTTTTCCAACGGCTGTATCGTTGGCGCGCAGCCGCTGCCGCTGGAGGCGCCGGGTTACCAGGTGATGCGTACCGACCAGCGCCGCTACTTCGGCCACCCGGACCTGATCGCCTTTATTCAGCGGCTCAGCGGCCAGACCGCGCAGCGCGGGCTGGGCGAAGTGCTGGTCGGTGATATGGGCATGGCGGCCGGCGGGCGCTTCAGCAGCGGCCACGCCAGCCACCAGTCGGGGCTGGACGTTGATATCTGGCTGCAGCTGCCGAAACAGCGCTGGACGCAGCAGATGCTGCTGAAGCCGCAGCCGCTGGATCTGGTGGCCGCAGACGGTAAAAGCGTGGTGGCGCGCCACTGGCGGCCGGAGATCGACAGCCTGATTAAGCTGGCGGCGAAGGACAATGAGGTGACGCGCATCTTTGTGAATCCGGCGATTAAAAAGCAGCTGTGTGCCGACGCCGGTGCCGACCGCGACTGGCTGCGTAAGGTACGGCCGTGGTTCCAGCACCGCGCGCATATGCACGTGCGCCTGCGCTGCCCGGCGGGCAGCCTGCAGTGCGAAGACCAGCCGCTGCCGCCGGGCGGTGACGGCTGCGGTGCCGAGCTCGACAGCTGGTTCCTGCCGCCGAAACCGGGCAGTACGCCGCCGGTTAAGCGCGAACCGCCGCCGCTGCCTGCCGCCTGCCAGGCGCTGCTGGATAAACATCTGCTGTAGTTCACTTGAAACGGATCCGGCCAGCCTGTGCCGCTCCTGTAAACCTGCTGTTCAATGGCTTTGCTGCGACCGGTGTGATCCTGCGCCGCGACAGCATCGCTTTTCTGGTTAAGGATCTCTATGGAATGGATTAGCGTTGCCCCGTGGTTGCTGGGCGTGCTGTTTCTGGTGGCGCTGCTGGCCGGGTTTATTGACTCAATCGCCGGCGGCGGCGGGCTGTTGACCGTGCCTGCGCTGCTGGCCGCCGGTCTGTCACCGGCGCAGGCGCTGGCGACCAACAAGCTGCAGTCGGTGGGCGGTTCGTTCTCCGCCAGCCTGTACTTTATTCGTATGAAGGCGGTGAATCTGCGCGAGCAGAAGCTGAATATCGCCATGACCTTTATCGGCTCGCTGGCCGGTGCGCTGCTGGTGCAGCACGTGAAGGGCGATATCCTGCGTCAGCTGCTGCCGCTGCTGGTGATCGCCATCGGCCTCTATTTCCTGCTGATGCCGAAGATCGGTGAAGAGGATCGCCAGCGCCGCCTGCACGGCCTGCCGTTTGCGCTGGTGGCCGGGGGCTGCGTGGGTTTTTACGACGGCTTCTTTGGCCCCGGTGCGGGCTCTTTTTACGCGCTGGCGTTTGTTACCCTGTGCGGCTACAACCTCGCTAAATCCACCGCCCACGCCAAGGTGCTGAACTTTACCTCTAACCTCGGCGGGCTGTTGCTGTTTATTATCGGTGGCAAGGTGGTGTGGGTTGTCGGGCTGGTGATGATGGCGGGGCAGGTGTTAGGTGCGCGGCTCGGTGCGAAGATGGTGCTGAGCAGAGGACAGAGGCTGATCCGCCCGATGATCGTTATCGTTTCGGCGGTGATGAGCGCCAAACTGCTGTACGACAGCCACGGTGCGGAAATCGCCGCGTGGTTCCACGCGCTGTAATCAGATACGAAATCGCTAAAAGCATTGTCTGCTGGAACACCGCATCCGGCTTCGGGGAGCCTGTACACTCCGCAAAGACGCAAAAAACGTCATCCCTGACAGCTCAGCGCGGGCCATCCCTGGCCCGCGATGCTTTGCTCCGTGTACAGGCTCCCCTCGCTTTACGTTTTGAGTCGTCTGGCCGAAAACACCGCATCCGGCGTCGGAGGGCTGTGCTTTCCTCAAGGACGCAAAAGGCATTGTCTGCATGAGACGTCTGTAAGAGCTGCTACAGGATCACTATCCGGACCGAGTTAAGGCAGCGACGTCAGAAATTTCGGGCAATCGGGTCTTTCCGGATAAGCGGACCGTCAGCGGCCAGGGATGGCCGCTGCCGAGCGCACACGGACGTGTTTATAGCGTGTCCGCGTTCCGGAAAGACCCGATAAGCCGGGCACCGGGATCTGCAGCGACTTCTGTCAGCGATACCGAGCTAGCCTTTAGTCACGTTCACCCAGCGGCGCTGTTCCATTGAGTCTTCAATCGCCTGCAGAATGCGCTGATTCTCCCAGCCGAAGGCGAAGTTCGGGTAGCAGTCGTCGTCGCGGCAGATCCCCTGCACCAGGTCATGCACCTCCAGCACCTTGACGTCGAAGTAGCCCAGACCGCCGCCGCCAAAGTCGAAGCCGAAGAACGCTGAGTAAGAGGGGATCTGGCTGCCGGCGTAGAGCGTTTTAAAGCCGCGATCGCGTTTGTCGTCGTTGAAACGGAACACCTGCAGCTCGTTGAAGCGCTCGCCGTCCATATACAGCGTGCCTTCGGTGCCGGAGACCTCCCAGTAGACGCCGAAGATGCGGCCGGCGGCGATGCGTGAGGACTCAATCACCCCGGCGGCGCCGCTGTCAAAGGTTACCAGGCACTGCATCTGGTCGTCGTTTTCTACCGTACGGCGTTCGGCGTTGGCCTCCACCTTGCTGGCGTAGCCGCTGTCCACACCCGGTACCGGGCGGGTTTTCAGATGGGTCTGGCCGCTGGCGCACACTTCACTGACGCCGCCCATCAGGTACTGTGCTACCGACAGGGTATGCGCGCCAAGGTCGCCCAGCGAGCCGGAACCGGCCAGCTCTTTCGAACAGCGCCACGACCACGGCAGCTCCGGATCGTTATAGAAGCCCTGATCGAAGGTGCCACGGAAGCGCACCGGGGTGCCGATCTCGCCGCGGTCGATCAGCTGCCGGGCCAGCTGCGCCGCCGGGGTTTTGATATTGTTAAAGGCGACCATGGTTTTCACCCCTGCGCGGCGCGCCGCTTCCGCCATCTCGCGCGCCTGCGGCTCGGTTACCGCCAGCGGTTTTTCGCAGTAAACGTGTTTACCGGCGGCGATCGCCTCCAGCGCCATCTGATGATGCAGATGATTGGGGGAGGTGATATCAATCACGTCGATATTCGGATCCTGCAGCATTTCACGCCAGTCGCCAAATGCGTGCAGCGCGCCAAAGCGGCGGGCGGCCTGGTCGGCCATCGCCTGGTTCTGGTCGGCAATCGCGTACAGCACCGGCGTTTTCGGCAGGTTCGGGTAGAGCAGGGCGGCGCGGCGGATGGCGTCAGCGTGGGCCTGGCCCATAAAGCCGGAGCCGATCAGGCCGATATTCAGAGTGTCAGACATGGTGACTCCTTACAGAGAAAACAGTGAAGTAACGTGATTAAAGGCGCGGGTGACGGTGGGCACCGGCGGGGCGACCTGCGGGTCCTGTTCGGCTTCGACGATCAGCCAGCCCTGATAGCCACTGTGCAGAACGAAATCCACTACCGGCTGATAGTCGATCCAGCCATCACCCGGCACGGTAAACATGCCGCCGCGTACCCCCTGGTTAAAGCTCTCATCCTGCGCGTAAACCTGCGCCAGCCGCTCGCGGCGGATATCCTTCAGGTGGATATGGCAGATGCGGCTGCCGAACTGGTCGATCAGCGCTGACAGATCGCTGCCCGCGGCGACGGCGTGACCGGTATCCAGCAGCATGCCGACGTCGGCGGTGGTGGCCGAGAAGAAACGCTCGATCTCATCCTGGCGCTCAACCAGCATCATCAGATGGTGGTGATAGGCCAGCCGCAGGCCGTACTCCTGATACAGCGCCGAGGAGAAGCGGCTCATGCGTTGCGCGTAGGCGTCGAAGTCGATGGCGCTGAGCTTCGGTGAATGCGAGATACCGATGTCCAGCGGCGAGTCGCCCGGCATGCCGCCGCATTCGCCGTAGACCATCACCCGGCAGCCCAGCCCGCTGAGCAGCCGGGCGTGGGCGGCGACGTTGTGCAGCTCCTGCTCCACGCTGATATCGGCCAGCGTGCCGGAGAACCAGCCCGAGGCCAGTGACAGCCCGCTCTGCGCCAGCAGCGGCTGCAGATTTTCGGTTTTACGTGGGAATTTTCGGCCCAGCTCAATGCCCTGATAGCCGACGGCGGCGGCCTCCTGCATGCACTGCAGGGCAGAGACGTTATCCCCCAGATCTTCCAGCACATCGTTGGTCCAGGCCAGCGGGCTGACGCCGAGGCGGATACTGGCATTTGCCATCTTTTTACTCCTGTCTGAAATCAAAGTTTGATCTGCATCGCAGATTCGATTACTGCCTGCAAAATCCGTTGGTGTCCGCCGCTATCCGGCTGAAGATGGGAGAAAAGATAGCCTGCCAGCCCCTCACGGGTACATGCCTGTAGTCAGGAAGAAAATGTCTGAAATCACACTTAATCCGCAACCCGGCGAGGGATGGTTCGGCCTGTCGCGTTATGCCAGCGGAGAGACGCTCGGGCCGCGTACTCAGCGCGGCGTGCAGTTTATTGCGCTGCTTAGCGGCAGCGTCACCATTGAGGCGGGCAGCCGGGTCCTGCACCTGGTGCCCGGCACGCTGGCGCTGCTACTGCCGGGGGAACGCGAGCTCTTTCGTTTTGATGCGGTGGTGGCGAGCGAGCATATCTGGTGCCAGCTGGATTTTACCGTGCCCCCGGAGGGAATTGCCGCCCAGCTGGCCGCGCTGCCGCAGACCATCGCCGTGGATAACCAGGTGGAACAGTTGATGGAGCTGGGCATGAGCCTGACCGCGCGGCGCAGCGGCTCGCCCAGGGTGCTGCTGTCGCTGGCCGAAACGCTGCTGTGGTACTACGCCTCCTGCGCTGAACGCCCGCAGGAGGAAGCCGCACAAACCATGCCCAAAAGCGTGCGTGAAGCCTGTAAATATATCGCCATGCGCTATCAGCACCCGCTGGCGCTGGAAGATATTGCCGCCCGTGCCCACTGCTCGGTTAACCACCTGATCGCGCTGTTCCGCCAGCATCTGCAGCTGACCCCGGCTCGCTATCTGCGTGACGTGCGCCTGCGCCATGCGGAACGGCTGCTGACCCGCAGCAGCCTGCCGGTGGCGCTGGTGGCCGAACAGTGCGGATTTGTTTCACCGTTCCACTTCTCGCGGGCGTTTAAGGCGCAGTTTGGCCTGCCACCGCTGGCGTTTCGCCAGCAGTCGCAGCCGCTTCGGCGGTGATGAGAATAGTTCTCGAAACTCAGCACGCATAATGCGACAATTGCGCGTTTTTTTACTTTGGCGAACGATGCAATGAGTACGCAACATCACTATTCGCAGCTGATTGAGCTGTTTGACGGCTGCTTCCTTGACGACTTCAATACCCGCCTGATTAAGGGCGATGACGAGCCGATTTATCTGCCGGCTGACGAGACATCACCCTGCAACCGGGTGGTATTTGCTCACGGCTATTACGCCAGCGGCCTGCATGAGATCTCCCACTGGTGCATCGCCGGTGCCGAACGCCGCAAGCTGGTGGATTTTGGCTACTGGTACTGCCCGGACGGCCGCGATGCCGAAACGCAGAATAAGTTTGAATCGGCCGAAATCAAGCCGCAGGCGCTGGAGTGGCTGTTTTCAGTTGCGGCAGGCTTTCCGTTCAACGTAAGCTGTGACAATCTCGAAGGGGATTGTGAGCCGGATCGCATTGCGTTTCAGCGCAAGGTTCACGCTCAGGTGATGGCGTATCTGGATAACGGCATTCCTGCCCGTCCGGCGCGGCTGATTGCCGCGCTGCGCGATTTTTACTCTACCCCCCCGCTGACGGCGGCTCAGTTTCCCTGGCCGGAAGATCTGTAACCGGCGGGGCGCACTGCTTAACTAAGGAACGTTATGATCGACGAATTTGAGTCGCGTATTCTTGGCCTGATTGACGATATGGTCGAACACGCCAGCGACGACGAGCTGTTTGCCGGCGGCTACCTGCGCGGGCACCTGACGCTGGCGGTCGCCGAAGTGGAGCTGAGCGGCGACCACAGCCGCGAGGCGCTGACCGCCCAGGTACAGCAGAGCCTGGAAAAAGCTATCCAGGCCGGTGAACTGTCACCGCGTGACCAGGTGCTGGTGCGCGGCATGTGGCAGAAGCTGTTTGAACAGGCGACGCAGGAGGCCTGATCGCTTTGGCCGGGTATTCGGCCACGATTGCGTTTGAACAGACTCACAGGGCCCGCTGGTTAACCGCGGGCCCTGTTGCATTTGCGGCATGGGTCAATGGCGAGCCAGATAAACCAGATGACGGCTAACGGGAGCGCCAGGGACGGGATAAAGCAGCCGGGCAATCGGGGAGACTTATCCTTTGACTAGTTCGTTGCAGTAACCGGCCTGCCTTTCAGCAACTTACGCACCCAGTAGCGGTTCGGGCTGGTGGCGGCCAGCGTGGCGCCGTCCAGCGGGATCGGCTCACCGCACATCTGCGCGGCCAGCACCTCGGCGGCCAGCGGGCCGCTGCACAGCCCGCGTGACCCCAGCGCACCGAGTACAAAGGCCCCTGCGTGCACCGGCGCGCTGGCGGCATTTTCCTGCTGCTGCGCCAGCCCGGCGTACTGTTCCAGCAGCTGCGGATAGTCGGGCAATGCGCCGATCAGCGGCAGGTGATCGCGGCTGGCGCAGCGTACCCCGCCGCGCGACGCTCCTTCGCTGACATCAATATCCTCCGGCCAGCCAGCCTCCGGCAGGCAGCGCATCAGCCGCGCGCGGTTTTCCTGCTGATCGCTGTCGCGGTAGCCGGTGTCGGTTTCGCCACGGCGGTAGCTGGCACCGATGCAGTGCTGCTGATACTGCGGGCTGACCGGCGTCAGGTAGCCGTCGTAGCACAGTACCTGCCGCAGCGCACCGAGTGACGGGCCGGTCGGCACATGGCTTACCTGCCCGGCCACCGGATTCGCGGGCAGCTGCTCGCTCTGGCTGAAGCCGGTCAGCCGGTGACCGGTGCACAGCACCAGGTTCTGATGACGGGCGGCGGGTTGTTCGCGGAAGTTCAACAGCCACTCATCCTGCTCCCGCTGCATGTCAATCAGCTCATGCTGCCAGCGCAGCTGCAGCCCGCCCCGTTCAGCCTTCAGCAGCAGTTCACGGGTCAGTTCGGCTGGCGAGAGCCAGCCGCCAAGCGGGTAGGTAATACCACCACAGCCGGTGACCACGCCGCACAGCGCTTCTGCCTCCGTCGTATCGACCGCGCGGGCCAGTTCGGCGGGCAGCCCCATCAGCAGCATCCTGTCGATTTTCGCCTGGCTTTTCTCATTCCACCCCAGCTGGGTGACGCCGCACCAGTCGTGTTCAAAGGTTACGCCCTGCTGGTCATAGTAGTGGCGGGCGAAGACAAACGCGGCGGGGAACAGCCGCTCCAGCGCCGGATCGTGCTGGTTAAGCAGTGGATAAAGTGCGCCCTGGCGGTTGCCGGAGGCCCCGGCCGCCGCGGCGGCATCGGCGCAGTACAGCGTCACCCGTTTGCCCCGCCGCAGCAGCGCCAGCGCCAGCAGCGCGCTGCTGATGCCGCCGCCGATTAGCGCGATATCGCCGTCCCCGGCGGCGGGGCGGGTATACCACGGGGCACGCGGGGCGCGGGTGACGGCGGCAGGCAGTTCGCCGACCAGCATCTCGCGCTTCTGGCCGTAGCCTTTGCGTTTGCGTACCGCAAAGCCCGCGTCAATCAGGCCACGGCGCACAAAGCCGGCGCAGGTGAAGGTGGCGAGCGTGGCACCGGGGCGGGCCAGCCGCGCCATGCACTGAAACAGTTCCGGCGTCCACATATCCGGGTTTTTCGACGGCGCAAAGCCGTCCAGGAACCAGGCATCCACCTGCTGATTCAGGGTGTCATCAAAAGTGTGAATAAGCTGGTTAATATCGCCAAACCACAGATCCAGCGTCACCCGGCCGCCGTCCAGCAGCAGGCGGTGGCAGCCCGGCAGCGCCAGCGGCCACTGTGCGCGCAGTGCGGAGGCATAGCCGGCCAGCTCGGGCCAGCTGGCGTGGGCGGCGGCGAGGTCAGCGGGCTGCAGCGGATATTTTTCACAGCTGATAAAGTGCAGCCGCTGCAGTGCAGCGTCCGGCTGCTGCAGACGGAAACGGTCAAAGGCCTGCCACAGGGTGAGGAAGTTGAGTCCGGTGCCAAACCCGGTCTCTGCCACGATCAACAGATCACGCGGATGGCTGGCGAAGCGCGCCGGCAGCCCGTTACCGTCGAGGAAGACGTAACGCGTTTCTTCCAGTCCGTTCTGGTTAGAAAAATAGACGTCATCAAACGCTCGGGATACAGGTGTACCCTGATCGTTCCAGCTCAGCTCAGCGTGTTCTATAGGGGCGGTTTTCAAGGGCAAAGGCTCGTTATCAGGCGGTGGCGCGATTCTAACTATGTGAGCTGGCCTACGCAAATTTACACAAGGATACGCTGATCGGACTTGTTCGGCGTACATCTGTACGCTAGAGTGCGTGTCGAATCCTAATAGAAGAAGTTAAGAGGTATTGAATGAAACGTGCTGTGATTACTGGCTTGGGGATCATTTCCAGTATTGGTAATAACCAGGAAGAAGTTCTGGCGTCGCTGCGTGAAGGACGCTCTGGTATTACTTTCTCGCAGGAGCTGAAAGATTCCGGTATGCGTAGTCACGTCTGGGGTAACGTCAAGCTGTCTAAAGACGAAATCACCGCACGTATCGACCGTAAGATGCTGCGCTTTATGAGCGATGCCTCTGTATATGCCTTCCTCTCCATGCAGGAAGCGGTAAAGGATTCCGGCCTGACCGATGAGCAGTACCAGAACAACCCACGCGTGGGCCTGGTGGCCGGCTCCGGCGGCGGTTCGCCGTTCTATCAGGCGGCCAGCGTTGACGGCATGCGTGCCAAAGGCCTGCGCGGCGTTGGCCCGTATATGGTGACCAAAGCCATGGCGTCCGGCGTTTCTGCCTGCCTGGCAACCCCGTTCAAAATCCACGGCGTTAACTATTCGATCAGCTCCGCCTGTGCCACCTCTGCGCACTGCATCGGTAACGCGGTAGAGCAGATCCAGCTGGGCAAGCAGGATATCGTGTTTGCCGGCGGCGGCGAAGAGCTGTGCTGGGAGATGTCCTGCGAGTTCGACGCGATGGGCGCACTCTCGACCAAATACAACGAAACCCCGGAAAAAGCCTCGCGTACCTACGATGCAGGCCGTGACGGCTTCGTCATCGCCGGCGGCGGCGGCATGGTGGTGGTGGAAGAGCTTGAGCACGCGCTGGCGCGCGGCGCGCACATCTATGCGGAAGTGGTCGGTTACGGCGCGACCTCTGACGGTGCCGACATGGTTGCCCCGTCAGGCGAAGGTGCGATGCGCTGCATGCGTCTGGCGATGGAAGGCGTGGATACCCCAATCGACTACCTGAACACCCACGGCACCTCGACCCCGGTCGGTGACGTGAAAGAGCTGGGTGCGATCCGCGCGGTCTTCCCGGACAAAACCCCGGCGATGTCCGCTACCAAAGCGATGACCGGCCACTCGCTGGGTGCCGCCGGCGTGCAGGAAGCCATCTACTCGCTGCTGATGCTGGAGCACGGCTTTGTTGCGCCAAGCATCAATATCGACGAGCTGGACCCGGCTGCAGAAGGCCTGGATATCGTGACGACGCCGACCGAACGTCCGCTGAAAACCGTGATGTCCAACAGCTTCGGCTTCGGTGGCACCAACGCCACCCTGGTCATGCGTAAGCTGTAATCCTTTCGGGGGCGGGCTCTCCGCCCCCGTTGCTTCGATACTTACACTCCGTTTTTTCTGCTTCTGCCGCGTTGCGACTAATGCACCTTTGTCGCGTTGCGACTAATACACCTTCAGTACTCAGCGCTGCTTATCCCTGTCAGGTATTCTGTCTCTGTCTCTGTCTCTGTCTGTCTGTCTGTCTGTCTGTCTGTCTGTCTGTCTGTCTGTCTGTCAGATTTTGGCGATCGCTTATTGCTTTTCCTTTTCAGGCTTTACGGCTGGCGTCTGCAGGTAATACCAGCCGTCAAACGGCAGCATCAGCGTATCGCCAACCAGCGACAGCGGCAGATCCAGCGCACACATCCATGCGTCAAAAAAGCAGCGACCGTCCTGCTGCGTACCGGAGTAAAACGAGTTTTTCTGATAGGTTTCCGGCGTGCGGGTTTGCACGGTGGCACAGCCTGTCAGGCCAATTATCACTGCGATTAGCACGCTCTTCCTTGTCATTCTGTCCTCCATAGAAAAAACGGGTTTGCGCAGCATATGACGCGTGGGTTCTGCATGGGCGATGATTCGTGCGGTGGCAGGTGAGTACGGATTGGTGTAGACTTTGATGTGCATTATTGTGATTACTGAGGAGTACATTATGGAGCGCATTCTTGCTGAGAAAACGATAAATATCACTGAGCTGAGAAAAAATCCGGCGAAGTATTTTATTGATGAACCCGTTGCCGTACTCTCGAACAATCGTCCGGCGGGCTATATGGTCAGCGCCAGAGTGTTCGAAGAGCTCATCGACATGCTGCAGGACAAGCAGGAGACCGTTCATGGTCTTGCCCGTTTCAGACCCAATGCAGCGCGTTTGAACGAGATTACCGCCAGCGGTCAGGAGCTGCTAGACCGCGCTTCAGATAACGACCTCAGGGAGTTCACGGAATGAGCATCAGGGTTTTCAAGTCGACGTTGATTAGCCAACAGCTGGCACCTCAGGAACTTGAAGACCTGGTTGCGGATTTTCGCGGTTATAAACAGGATGGCGTACTACCAGATACGTTTGGCCGCGATGCACCTTACGATGATGCCGCCACATATCCTCTGGTCAAACGGGAAGAGGTGGCGCATTTGCATCTGGCCGATGCCAGTGCGCCTTTCCCGAAATTTCTCCGCCAGTTCAGAAGAACCAGTGATAGTGCGCATCTGGTTTACTGCCAGGGGGCGATGGAATCAGACGCTTACCTGCTGATTATTATTCTGAAACCTGACGCACATAAAATGGCCCGAGATAACAATAATATGCATAAAATTGGCTTGATGGCCGAAGCATTCAGGATGAAGTTTTAAACTCTTTTTTACTCTACGCCCTCTTTGTTATCGGTCGTTCCACCTCTATTCACCTGGTCACCTGGGGAAATTGCGCCCTGCACCTGTCGTGGTGCCTTTGCCTGTCATGTAACAGCGTAGCGGGGGAGAGGCAAGTTATACGATTCAGCTATCATTTTTGCCGCACCTGCCGGCACGCTGGTTGACAACGATTGACGAAATGAAACTTATAAGCCAGTATTTGCTTTATTGAAAAAAAAATTCTAATGGCGCTCAGCGCAGGCGGCGTGCCGCCGGCAGGGAAGCCGCGATTGTCCAGGGAGCCACCGTCATGTCCAGCCATACAGAAACCCGTCCGGCGCAGACCACCGTGCCGCTGGCGACCATTTCGTTCGCCGTCTTTTTAGCCTATCTGACCGCCGGACTGGCGCTGCCGGTGATCCCGCTGTATGTGCACCAGGAGCTCGGCCTGAACAACGTTATGGTCGGGCTGGCGGTGGGCATTCAGTTTTTTGCCACGCTGCTGACCCGTGGTTATGCCGGCAGGCTGGCCGACCAGCGCGGCGCTAAACGCACCGCCCGGCAGGGGATGCTGGCGCTGGCGCTGGTCGGCGTCGCCTATCTGCTGGCCGGGCTGCTGCCGCTGCCGGTGGCGGGAAAATTTGCGCTGCTGGTGGCCGGGCGGCTGCTGCTGGGTTTTGGTGAAAGCCTGCTGCTGACCGGTAACCTGACCTGGGGCATGGGGCTGGTCGGGCCGAAGCGCTCCGGCCAGGTGATGTCGTGGAACGGCATGGCGATCTACGGTTCACTGGCCGCCGGTGCGCCGATTGGACTGTGGCTGCACGGCCAGTGGGGCTTTATGGCGCTGGGCGCGGCCACCGTGCTGCTGCCGCTGCTGGCGCTGGCGCTGAACGGCTGGGTGCGGGCGGTACCGGTTCACGGCGGAGAGCGGCCGTCGCTGTGGAAGGTGGTCGGGCTGATCCTGCGTCCGGGCTGGGCGCTGGCGATGCAGGGCACCGGCTTTGCGGTGATCGGCACCTTTACCTCGTTATACTTCGCCGCCCAGCAGTGGGGCAACGCCGGCTTTGCGCTGACCGCCTTTGGCCTGTCGTTTGTGCTGATGCGCATCCTGTTTGGCGGGCTGCCGGACAAGTTCGGCGGAGCACGGGTAGCGCTGGTGTCGCTGGCGGTGGAACTGGTGGGCCTGCTGCTGCTGGGGATAGCGAGTAATGGCTGGATGGCGCTGGCCGGCGCGGCGCTGACCGGCTGCGGCTGCTCGCTGGTATTTCCGTCGCTGGGTCTGGAAGTGCTGAAACGCGTTGAGCCGCAGGTGCGCGGCACCGCGCTGGGCGGCTTCTCAGCTTTCCAGGATATTGCCTACGGTGCCAGCGGCCCGCTGACCGGCCTGCTCGCCGGCGCGCTGGGTTACGGCTCGGTGTACCTCGCCGCTGCTGCCTGTGCTGCCATCGGGCTGATAATTACCTTCAGCTTTCTGCGTCAGGCGCGGTAACTGAGCCGCGCCAGTTTATCGACCGCCTGCACAATTTCGCCGGGCTGCAACGCCGAATAACCGAGGATCCAGCCCTGCTGTGGTGCGCTGTGGCGGCAGAGCGGCGACAGCGGTGGCAGCAGCAGCCAGGGGACGGCGGTTGGCGACATAATTGGTCTTATCCTGCCTGAAAAATGGGTATTACTATTAAGGCCGATCTGCCCTTATGATGGCAATCTGAATTTATCGGGGAGCATGTCAATGTCATCAGCATCAGCATCAGCATCAGCGTCGCCATCGCAGTCACCATCAGCATCAGCATCAGCATCAGCGCTAGCGTCGCCTTCGCAGTTATCAACAGCATCCGCATCCGCCGTACTGGCCTTTCCACCCGCTGAACCCCAGCAGAGCGCGCAGCGGCTGGCCGAAAAACTGGCGCATTACGCCGACGCCTGGGATCTGGCAACGGATCTGGCGCATGGCATTGACGCGATTGTGGTGATTGATACCCGATCTGAGCAGCACTATCAGCGTGGGCATATTCCCGGCGCGGTCAGTTTTCCCCATCGCCTGATGACGGCAGAAAGCCTTGCGGCGCTGGACCGGGCTAAGGTCTACATCACCTACTGCGACGGCATCGGCTGCAATGGCTCGACCAAAGGGGCGTGGAAGCTGGCGTCCGCCGGGCTGCGGGTGAAGGAGCTGATCGGCGGGCTGGATTTCTGGCAGCGGGACCAGCATCCGCTGGCGGCGGGCACTGAGCCGGGCAGCTGGCCGCAGCAGAGCAGCCAGCCGGAGTGTGGTTGTTAAACTGAAACTTCCCGCTTCAGCGCTACCGGCTGGCAGTTACCCGCCAGCCGGTAGCGCTGGCTTTCAGCAGACCGGCACCGGATGCGCACCGCCGGTGCGGCAAAACAGCACATGTCTGTAATCGCTGTCATAGCAAAGGTATCCTGACGGCGCAGACCGCAGACCGCAGACCGCAGACCGCAGACCGCAGGAGACGTCAGCTTTACAGCAGGATCCACAGGATCAGCATCACCACGATGGCCGCCGCAAAGGCGGTAAACCAGGTTCGGCTGCTGCGCGGGGCAGGAGGGAGCGGCGGCGGCGCGCTGCCGGTCAGCGGCTGCGGGTGGATCTGGCTGGCGGCCAGCGGCAGCTCCTGCAGGGCGCTGGCGCGGCGGCTGAACAGCAGGTTTAACAGATCCTGCACCTGTGCCGGGGTCAGTACGGACTGCGGCGGCGTGCCGAAGCGCTGCTGGCTGTACTCTTCCAGCATGCGCTGTTCGCCGCTGTCCGGCGGCTGCTTCAGCACGGCGGTCAGCTGATGCAGGGTGGGGGCTGGCTGCTGGTTCAGCGTCTGGCTGGCGTGCAGGTACTGGGTCAGCAGCGGGAACACCCGCGCGGGGATCGGATCGCCGCTGTGCAGGTTCACTACCTTAAGCACCAGCGCCCACAGCTTCACCGGCTGTTCGCCGGTGGTGGCCGCCAGTCGGGTAACCTGCTGGTTAAGCGTTTGCTGCTCGGCGGGCAGCAGCGTGCGGCCGGTCGGCGGCGTCTGCTGCGGCTGTGGAATAGCCATCTGGCCGTTCTGCAGCATGGTCAGCACCTGGCGCAGCTGGTCGGGATTCAGCGAGCTGAGTACGGTGTGGCCAAACTGCTGGCGGATAAAGTCGCTCACCGCCTGGCGGTTGTTGCCGGTGGGCAGCCGATCGGTGAGCTGCTGCAGCAGCTGGCGCGTGGCGTGGCCGTCCTGTACCTGGCTCAGCCGGGTATTCAGAAACTGTTCAGCCTGTGGAAAGTGGCGCGCCAGCAGTCCGGCATCGTTTTTTACCCCCACCTCATGGCGTAAACCGGCCCACAGCTCCGGCGCTTTCAGCGTGCTCAGCGCCATAATTTTGACGATCAGGCGTTCCAGCGTGGTGCGCTGCGCCGGCGTGAGCGGCTGGTCGCCGGCCAGGACGCGCGGCGTGCCGCCGGGGGCGTCAATAGCCGGACGATCGGCAGGGAGAGGTGCACCGGGGCCACTTAGCGGTTGCATAGCGAAATCCTTCAGTCAGGGTCGAGATCCGGGGCCGCCGGAAAACACAGAATGGTAATCGGCTATGATAACAATCCCGCTGTCTGATAAACAGACCGTCGCGGCCCGTTCGTACCCCTTTCCACCACTTTTTTCTGCTTCTCCGCCATCTCGCCCTGTTCCTCTGTTTCTTATCATCCTGCATTCTGCATTCTGCATTCTGCATTCTGCATTCTGCATTCTGCATTCTGCATTCTGCATTCTGCATTCTGCGTTCTGCGTTCTGCCTTCTGCCTTCTGCTTCCTGCTTCCTGCGCCGGCGATCAGCGATAGCTGAGCGTCCATGTGAGGGTGGCATCCGCTTTTCCAGCCTTAACGTGGGTGGCGTACTGATAGTATCGGGCAATCAGCGGTACGCTGATGCCGTCCCCGGTCAGCGGATAGCGGGCAATCTGCCAGGCTTGCCCCAGCGTCAGCGGGGTACGGCCCTCGCCGTGCAGAATCTGCAAGGCCACGCCCTGCGCGGCCAGCGGCTGCGCGCTCAGCGCCACCAGCCCTGCGCCGCTGACGCCCGCCGGTGACTCACCGTCCAGCTGTAGCATCACGTCAACGCTGCCCGCCACCTCGCGGTCGCACAGCAGATTGAGCTGGAAGGGTTTATCGCTGCTGGTGGCACCGACGCCGCGGGTGCCGCGCAGGCTGACCCCGCCGAGTGAGACGGTCAGGGCGGCGTTACCGCGCACCCGGCAGCTTTGCGCCACAAAGGTCAGCCAGCGGTCGGCCCCCTGCAGCAGGAGCGTCACCCGCTGCCCACCCTGTTGCGACCCCACCTCCAGCAGCGGGATCTGCGGGCTGACCAGCGCCGCCCGCCCGGCGGCGGGCGGCGTCTCCGCGGTCTTCACAATGCTGACCTCGACGCTGAAGGTCAGCCGCTGCCAGTGCTGCGACGGTTGCCCGTCCGCAGCGGCGTGGTTGTCGACCCGTAGCCCGCTGTCGACGCTGCCCGGTTCGCTGCTGCGTTCACCGTTAAGGGTGGTGAACAGCGTCAGGCCGTTGCCGAGCGCGGTGCTGCTGTCACGGCGATGCAGCCACAGGTTCTCTGCCTGCGACTGCGGCGAGCTGATGCTGCACCAGACGCTCAACGGATAGCGCTGGCGGAACACCTCCCGCCCGACCGGCAGCGAAGCGGAGATTTTTAACGGCCCGGCGCTGCGGGCGTTGAGCGGCAGGTTCTGCCCCTGCTCAGAGACGCAGTTGAGCGCCGCGGCACAGGGCGGCAGGCTGGCGATCAGCAGTACGGTAAACAGGGTGGGCGACAACAGCGTGCGCAGGCTCATCAGGATTTCTCGTTGGGGTCCGGAAGGGAACGAGCCGTCATCGGAAGACAGACGGCGTTGAGCTGGCGGATCCCGCCAGGTTTGGCGATAGCTACGGGGAGTTGCAGGGCAATCTGGCACAAAGGCTGTTCACCGCTGGTCACCCGCATGTGGGTGAGACCGGGGGGAAGTTGCACGTAAATAGTGTTGCCCTGTGTCACTCTGCCAAGCGGATCGCCGCGCGTATTACTCACTTGTGCGCCGAATGGCAGACCCTGTCCGTCAGGCCGGGTTACGTGGATCAGTACCGGCTGGCCGATCCGGGTGGCAAAGTTCATCCGCACCAGCGCACCGGCACGCGGCACGGTTTTTTGGCTGGTGATGCGCAGCGCCACGTCCTGCGGCAGGCCCAGTGGATCGATGGCGATCTCATTGCGCCGGTAAGGCATCAGCCAGGGCACCAGCGCCCGCCCGCTGCCGTCCAGCTTTATTCCGGGATAGCCGCTGATGCCAGCCCCCGTAGCACCGGGCGCGCTCACCAGCGCCATGGTGTCGCTGTACCAGGGGCTGAAGATCAGGCCGTCGCGCACCAGCGCCACGCCGCCGCCCAGTCCGGCTGACCACGCGCTGCTGTGACCGCCAAGGCTGATGCTGCTATCCAGCGTGGTGGCCGGCAGGTGCCAGCTGGTGGTCAGGCTGGCGCTGTTGCTCTGCTGTTCATCGCGGTTCAGCCCAAGATCGTAGTCGAGAAACTGCTCGTCCAGTGAGCCGCTCAGCCCCAGCTGGCTGGCTGAGCCCTGATTGCCGTGGCTGAGGTTCATATTCAGCGACGGCGAGTGAGCGGTGTTACCAAGCGGCAGCGCAATGCGCAGGGCGAACAGCATCTCTTCGCCGCTGCGGCTGCGCACCCGGCTGGCGGAGAGCGACCAGGCGAGAGAGCCAAACGCGTTGCTGTATCCGGCCTGTAGCTGGTGATCCTGGCCGTCATTACTCCAGTGGCGCTGGGTTAGCAGCGCCACATTCAGTTGCCCCCACGTCTGCGGCAGACGCTGGGACAGGGAGAGCGACATGCGGCTGCGCGGCTGACGCAGCTGGCCGAAACCGGGCTGCACAGGGTGTTTCTGCTGATATATCCACTGGACGGCGTCGCTCAGGTCGAGGTAATCCGGCGATGAGAGCTGCGAAACGCTGGCGGAGAGGGTGGTCTGGCTGTTAATAAAGACTTTGCTGTAGGCGAGCCGGTAGCGCTGCCCCTGACGCAGTCGCCCGCCGGTGCGGGTCTGCGCGGTGGTGGTGTCCAGCGAAATCGAACCAAATGACGTGCCCAGCGCGCCGCCGGCCAGCAGCGAACGGTAGCCTTCGCTGGTCAGCAGGCCGCCATAGGCGGTGAGCAGATTACTGACGCCGTACTGTAGCGTGCCCTGAATCACCTTCGGGCTTCCCGGATGGTTCAGGTTGCGCAGCGTACCTGCGGTAACGCTGAACAGGCCGTTACCGGGCCTGACCAGTTGCGGCAGCGAAGCGTAAGGCACGCTGAAGCGGCTTTCGCGTCCGTCGGCCTCTCTGACCGTGACCTCAATGTCGCCGCCGTAGCCGGTAGGGTAGAGATCGTCGATCTGAAACGGGCCGGGCGGCACGCTGGTCTCCAGCAGCAGCGTGCTGCCCTGGCGGATGCTAACGTGCGCGTTGCTCTGCGCCACCCCCTGGATCACCGGCGCGTAGCCGCGGCGCGAGTCGGGCAGCATCGACTCGTCGCTGGCCAGTGACACGCCGCGCCAGGAGAAGCTGTCAAACAGGTTGCCGCTGGTATCGGCATCGCCCAGCGTCAGCCGGGCGTTCAGCGCGGTGACGTCGTGCTGTAAAGCGTTAAACAGGCTGTTGTAGTCGCTGCCGCGCTCCGGCTGCCAGCTGAGCGTGCCGCGGTGGGCAAAGTGAAAGCCGCCGAGGTTAAGCGCCAGTTCGTTGCCGCTGTAAAAGGACCGGTAGTGGGTGCCGCCCTGGCGTGAGTCGTAGTAATTGCTGTCGTAGCCTGCCAGCAGCGCGTTAACGCCGTCATCCCACAGCAGCGGGCTGATGCTGTCGCGGGCGCTGTGTTGCAGCACCGCCTGCGGCAGGCTGATGTGCAGCTGCAGACGGCTGAGGTCGGCGCGGATCCGCGACTGCGGGATCAGCTGCGGCAGCGTCACGCACTCCTCCTCATCGTCAAGCTGCCGCAGTGCGGCGTTGTTTATCCCCTGTGGCTTTACCGGCAGCATTCCCAGCAGCGCTTTTTCGATGCAGATCGTCGACGCTGCCGCCGTGCGTTTAACGGTGATCTCTCCCTGGCCGTACGGGCGGCCGTTAACACGCAGGTCGAGATGGTAGTGGCCCGGTGGCAGCGGGGAGGGGCGCTCGAACAGCGTGAGATCTACCGGCTGGGAGAGCTTGTATAAAAATCCGGGGTCAAAGTGCGCCTCGCCGTCGCCGCCGGTGGCGGGCCGCGCCGCGCCGGGCAGCAGGGTTAGCAGCAGCAGGGCGAGCGGCAGGCGTGGCTGCCCGGCCTCGCGCTGCTGACGCCGATCGTTATGCTGCACCGGGCGCCGGCGGTAAGGGTACCGATCCATCCGCCATCATTTCCGGTCTGCGGTCGGTTTGATATCCACCGTCGTTTCGCTGCCGTAGTCGTTAATAATGTGGTAGCTAATCGTCGGATTCATTAACCTGCCGACGGGCTGGTCCATACGCACCGTGGCGCTGCCCAGCGGTGGGATCATCTCTCCGCTCAGGCTGGTCAGCGTTTTACCCGGCATGTTGATAACCATGCGCGACAGGTTGATAAAGTATGGGGAGGGATTGTCCAGACGTAAGGCGCGGGGGGCCGTCGTGACCGTTTGCCAGTGCAATTGCCTGGCCGCCGAGGCGGCACCCTCTGCCGTCAGGCCGGACGGGCGAAAGAAAATTTTAATGCGCGTGCGGATCGCCATTTGCAACGTATTGGTCCCCGCCAGCGCGGCATTTTTGGGCGGGATATCCAGCACGTTCAGCCAGAACACCGACTCGCGATCGGGTGGCAGAGCGTCCCCGGTCCAGGTCAAACGCAGCGTCTGACCGGTGTGCGGCTCCATGCGGAAAACCGGCGGCAGCAGCACAAAAGGCGCGTTGATTTTACTCAGGTCCTGTTCCGGATCGCCTTTGTCGATCCACGCCTGTACCAGCGCCGGCAGATTGCTGTCGTTATTCAGCTGTACGCCGACCTCGCGCTGGTTCTGCGGATAAATCACCCGCGTGCCGTTGACCAGTACGTTGGCTGCAGCTGCCACCGGCAGCAGCTGCAGCAGCAGCAGGCCGAACGTACGCCATGAAATCCTTTTCAGCCTTAACATAGCCACTGTCCCTGGAGTGATTTACTTTATACTGCAGTAAATGACGTAAGCGTCAGAAATAATTGATTGAATAATTAACCTGGGAATAGACGTTCCCGCCCACGACTTTATCCACCGCGAAGTATTGCGCGAAATATTTCAGCGTCGCTGCATTGTCTTTAATTTTGAACGAAGGCCCCTGATTCTGTGATGGATCATTGACGGCGATTTTTTGCCGATCCTGGTCAAGCAGCTGTACCTGGACGTTTCTGGCCGTACCGATATTGACCAGGTTGCCGGTGACCGGGTCCGAACTGACGCTCTCAAACAGCGCACGGGTATTTTCAGTTGCGTTCTGGCACTCGCTGAGTTGCATCACAATCGGCTGGGCATTCGCTACTGAGCCAGCCGCAGGCAGCGCGGTGACAGAGATTGGCGGGAAGGTGATTTCGGTGGTACTGCCGTTACCATTGACACTTATTTTGCAGGTGGTATTAGTAATTTCACCTTTAAAGGTCAGAACACCATCATAGGCGCTGACAGAAAGAGTGGACAGCAGTGATGCGGTGACTAACGACGCGCGGAATAGCGAAGTTCTCATAGGTAAGTTCCTTTTAATCTTGCCTGAATTATTGATTGTCGATGTGAATAGAACCTGAGTATTTATTTAAGGCTCTATGAGATCAATCTTAAATCAGCGTGAAAAATGGTAAATAGCAAAACAGCCAAATAATCGATTAATGCGATGTTATCAATTTTTACCTGGCTGGCATGCAGGAGGAAATATCGTGAAAAAGGGTAAGGTGGGGGGGATTTACTGGCAGGAGAAGGTATTAAGTGGGCGTTTACCGTGATGCAAACGGGCAAAAAGATGGCCAGCCTGCCCTGGCCCGGAGAGGCGCATACAGAGCGGGCCGCCCCGGCCAGACGGAGGTTGTTAGCAGCGGTGCCGATCGGCTGGGTCCGCTGCCGGCCGCTGCTCAGGTTAGCGGCGGCCAGAGATTATTCAACGTCGGATGAGGGTGCTGCCGCGGCGGGCTGATTTTTCCGCCAGCGCAGCGCAGTGCGCAGGCGCTGGGCCATCACCACCCCGGCCAGCGTCAGGCCGCCGCCGATAAAGTGATACAGATGCAGCGACTCCTGCAGGAACAGGATGGCAATCACCGCGGTGAAGATCGGCACCAGGTTCATAAAGATGCTGGCGGTGCTGGCTCCGAGTCGCATCACGCCCTGGATCCACAGAAACGGTGCCAGCACCGAGGCCGGAATGGCGGCAAACAGTACCAGCGGCAGGTTGTGCGCGTTGAGACTGACGTCCGGCGCCAGCAGGAAGCCCGGCGTCAGCAGCAGCACGCCGAACAGGATCTGCACCCACAGGCTCTGCCAGTTTGGCAGGTTCAGCGCCCAGCGTTTGGTCAGCACGCCATACAGCGCATAGGAGGCAGAGGCGGCAAACATCATCAGCTCGCCGTGGCCCAGGCCGTGGCTCAGCAGCTGAGCGGGGTTGCCCTGGCTGACCAGCCACACCAGGCCGGCAAAAGAGACCAGGCTGCCGAGCAGGATCCCCAGCGTCGGGGCCAGCCGCAGCAGCACCACGCTGAGCAGCACCGTCAGCAGCGGGATCAGCGCATTAAGAATGCCCATAAACAGTGCGCTGACGCTGTGCGCGGCGTAGTAGGCGAGGCTCTGATAGAGCACCATGCCCAGCAGGCCGAGCACCAGCAGTTTCCACCACACCTGCGCAATCTGCCGGCGGTTACGCCAGACGCCGGGCAGGGCGAACGGGGTCAGCACCAGCAGGGCGATCAGCCAGCGGTAGAAGGAGATGGCGGCGGGGTCGATGGCGCTGGCCGACATTTTGCTGACCACGGCGTTAACCGACCAGATCAGGACGGCCAGCAGCGGAAAAAGGAAGTTCATAACGGGTCTCAAAGTTGCAAAGAATGCTGAGCAGTGTAATGCTGTCTCAATTGAAACGGATAACGATAATCAGACAACTCTTCATTCAGAGCAGACAAGATGATTCAGCAACTGACCTATATTCCCCCGCAGGAGGCCGGTGAGCCGCTGTTCTTCCGCTATGAACAGGCGAACGCGCAGACCGAATATCTGCCGCACAGCCACGCCTGGGGGCAGGCAATCTTCGTCAGGTGCAACGTGCTGGAGATGCAGGTGGCCGGCGAGCGGCTGCTGACCCCGGCCGGTATCCCGATCTGGATCCCGCCGGGCACGACCCACGCCAGCTATAACCATAAGCAGGCCCACTTCCGCACGCTGAATATTGCCGCCGATCGCTGCCAGGGGTTCCCGACCCGCGCCTGCCTGCTGCGGGTGGGGCCGGTGGTGCAGGCGATTATGGATGACGTTGCTGACCGTCAGCTGCAGGTGCCGCACACGGCTGAGGACCAGCGCCTGTGCGAGGTACTGCTGGATCGGCTGCGCCAGGCGGAAATTGAAGCCAGCTATCTGCCCAGCTGCCAGGACCGGCAGCTGGCACCGATCCTGCAGGCGCTGGAGCGCAACCCCGCCGATAATACTACCCTGGCGCAGTGGGCGGCGCGGGTCTATACCACCGAACGCACGCTGTCGCGCCGCTGCCAGGCGCTGCTGGGGCTCAGCTTCAGCGAGTGGCGTCAGCGGCTGCGCTTTCTGCACGCGGTGTCGCTGCTGGAACAGAATCTCAGCGTGCAGGAGGTGGCGCTGGCGCTGGGCTACAGCTCCGCGTCGGCGCTGATCGTCATGTTCCAGCAGCAGTCCGGCACCACGCCGGAGCGCTACCGCGCGCGCATGTAATGTGCCGGAGCACTACCGTGCACTGCATGTAATGTTTTGTCGCCCGCTGCGGTCGCAGGTGTCCGTGGCGGCGCTTTATGGCAGAATAACGCCCCTCACGCTCCCCCGAACTGGAAACCGATTGTGAAAATCCTCGTTGATGAAAATATGCCTTACGCGCGCGAGCTCTTCAGCCGCACCGGTAACGTCGTCGCCGTGCCCGGCCGCCCGGTGCCGCAGGCTGAACTGGAAGATGCCGATGGCCTGATGGTGCGCTCGGTGACCCAGGTTAACGCCGCGCTGCTGGCCGGCAAACCGGTCAGGTTCGTCGGCACCGCCACCGCGGGCACCGACCATATCGACGAGGCGTATCTTGGCGAGCAGGGGATCGCCTTCTCGGCGGCGCCGGGCTGTAACGCCATTGCGGTAGTGGAGTACGTCTTCTCCGCGCTGCTGCTGCTGGCCGAGCGCGACGGCTTCCGCTTAACCGATCGTACCGTGGGCATCGTCGGCGTCGGTAACGTCGGCAGCCGCCTGCAGGCGCGGCTGGAGGCGCTGGGCATTCGTACGCTGCTGTGCGATCCGCCGCGTGCCGATCGCGGTGACGCCGGCGACATCCTGCCGCTGGCCGACCTGGTGGCCGCAGCCGACGTGCTGACCTTCCACACGCCGCTGTTCAGAGAGGGGCCGTATCAGACCCTGCACCTGGCCGACGAGGCGCTGCTGCGGGCGCTGAAGCCGGGCACCATTCTGATTAACGCCTGCCGCGGTGAGGTGGTGGATAACGCCGCGCTGCTGCAGGTGCTGGACGATCGTGACGATCTGAGCGTGGTGCTGGACGTGTGGGAGCCGGAGCCGGACCTGTCGGTGCCGCTGCTGGAGAAGGTGGATATCGGCACCGCGCACATCGCCGGCTACACCCTGGAAGGCAAGGCGCGCGGCACCACCCAGGTGTTCGAGGCGTGGAGCCAGTTTATCGGCCAGCCGCAGCAGGTGCCGCTGGACACCCTGCTGCCGCCGGCCGAATTCGGCACTATTACCCTCAGCGGCGAGCTGGATCAGCCAACGCTGAAACGTCTGGTGCATCTGGTGTATGATGTGCGCCGCGACGATGCGCCGCTGCGCCGGGTGGCGGCGATCCCGGGCGAGTTTGACCGCCTGCGCAAGAATTATCAGGAGCGGCGCGAGTGGTCGTCGCTGCAGGTGGTGTGCGATAACGCGTCCACCGCCGCACTGCTGGTGAAACTGGGCTTTAACGCCATCCTGCAGTAATCCGTAACCGGCGACGGCGAGGCCCCCCGGCGGACTGGCGTCTCTGTCGTACAGTGTTAAGCCGGGCGCGGTGCGGGAAAAATCTGAATCTTTGGGCGGTGACAGCACCGCCTCTCTTTTTTATGTCAAGGTCGGGAGTAAACCAACATGTCTGACGGCTGGAATATCGCGCTACTGGGCGCAACAGGCGCAGTAGGGGGAGCTGTACTGGAAATACTGGCGGAACGCCAGTTCCCGGTTGGTGAGCTGTATGCACTGGCAAGCGAACGCAGCGCCGGTGAAGTGCTGCGTTATGAGGGGAAATCGCTGCGGGTCACCGATGCGGCAGAATTTGACTGGTCGCAGGTGCAGCTGGCGTTCTTCGCCGCCGGGCGTGAAGCCTCGGCGCGCTACGCGGAAGACGCGGCCAGCGCCGGTTGCCTGGTGATCGACAGCAGCGACCTGTATGCGCTTGAGCCGGACGTGCCGCTGGTGGTGCCGGACGTTAACCCGCAGGTGCTGGCCGACTACCGCAACCGCAATATCGTTACCGTGGCGGATGCGCTGACCAGCCAGCTGCTGTGTGCGATTAAACCGCTGATTGATAACGCCGGGCTGGGCCGTCTGCAGGTGACTAACCTGCTGGCGGTGTCGGCACGGGGCAAAGTCGCGGTTGATTCGCTGGCCGGCGAGAGCGCCCGGCTGCTGAACGGCCTGCCGGCGGAAGCAGGCTACTTTGGCCGCCAGCTGGCGTTCAACCTGCTGCCGCTGCTGGCGGACGCCGAAGGCAGCGTGGCGCAGGAACGCTCCCTGGTAGAGCAGGTGCGTAAGGTGCTGCAGGATGAAGGCCTGCCGATTTCGGTCAGCAGCGTGCAGGCGCCGGTGTTCTACGGTAACGCGCAGCTGGTGCAGGTGGAAAACCTGCGCCCGATGTCGGCTGACGAAGCCCGCGACGCGCTGGCGCAGTGGGAAGATATCAACCTTACCGGCGAAGATGATTTCCCGACCCCGGTGGGCGACGCCTCCGGCAGCGCGCATCTTAGCATCGGTGCGGTGCGCAACGACTACGGCATCCCTGAGCTGCTGCAGTTCTGGTCGGTGGCCGACAACGTGCGCTTCGGCGGCGCGCTGATGGCGGTGAAAACCGCTGAACGGCTGGTGCAGGAGTATTTTTACTGATGTCTGACAGCAGTGCGCCACAGCCGGTGTTAAGAATGGCGTTGGGTATCGAGTATGACGGCAGCCGTTATTACGGCTGGCAGCGTCAGAATGAGGTGGGCAGCGTGCAGGAGCACCTGGAGAAGGCGCTGTCGCAGGTAGCCGATCAGCCGATCGTGGTCTTCTGCGCCGGGCGCACCGACGCCGGCGTCCACGGCACCGGCCAGGTGGTGCATTTTGAGACCACCGCGCGGCGTAAGGATGCCGCCTGGACGCTGGGTGCCAACACCCACCTGCCGGCGGACGTTGCCGTGCGCTGGGTCAAGGCGGTGCCGGATACCTTCCACGCCCGCTTCAGCGCCACGGCGCGGCGCTACCGCTACGTGATTTACAACGAGCGGCTGCGCCCGGCGATCCTCGGCGGCGGCATCACCCACTTTTATCACCCGCTGGACGTGGAAAAGATGCAGCGCGCCGGGCAGTGCCTGCTCGGTGAACAGGATTTCACCTCGTTTCGCGCGGTGCAGTGCCAGTCGCGCACGCCGATGCGCTACGTGATGCACCTGAACGTCAGCCGCCACGGTTCGTACGTGGTGGTCGATATCAAGGCTAACGCCTTTGTGCACCATATGGTGCGCAATATCGTCGGTAGCCTGATGCAGGTCGGCTGCGGTAACCAGCCTGAAACCTGGATGGCGGATTTGCTGGCGGCCAAAGACCGCACGCTGGCCGCCGCTACCGCCCGCGCCGAGGGGCTGTATCTGGTTGCGGTGGATTACCCCGAGCACTTTGACTTACCGCGCCCGCCGATGGGGCCGCTGTTCCTTGCCGATTAACCTTCGACTGATGTAATAAAGGACGCCCGAATGGATCTGATTCGTTTTGTTATCGACTTCATTTTACATATCGACGTGCATCTCGCCGAACTGGTGGCGCAGTATGGTCTCTGGATCTACGCCATTCTGTTCCTGATCCTGTTCTGTGAAACCGGGCTGGTGGTCACGCCGTTCCTGCCGGGGGATTCCCTGCTGTTTGTCGCCGGCGCGCTGGCGGCGCTGCCGACCAATGACCTCGACGTGCACACCATGGTTGCGCTGATGGTGGCGGCGGCGATCCTCGGCGACGCGGTGAACTACACTATCGGGCGGCTGTTCGGTGAGAAACTGTTCAGTAATCCCGGTTCGAAGATCTTCCGCCGCAGCTATCTTGATAAAACCCACGCTTTTTACGAGCGCCACGGCGGGAAAACGATTATTCTTGCGCGCTTCGTGCCGATCGTGCGTACTTTCGCGCCCTTTGTGGCCGGAATGGGCAAAATGTCCTGGCGTCATTTTTCCCTGTACAACGTCTCGGGCGGGTTGCTGTGGGTGCTGCTCTTTACCTATGCGGGCTACTGGTTTGGCAATATGCCCGCGGTACAGGAGAACCTTAAGCTGTTGATTGTGGCAATTATCCTGCTGTCGATTCTGCCAGGCGTAATTGAAGTGTGGCGTCACCGCCGCGCGGCGCGAAAACAGCCACAGCGCTAAGCGGACGTCTCAGACCAGCCGTCGGTGACCAGATTTTTATCCACAGTCTCCGGCGGTTATGGTTTAATGAGCGACAATTTATGGTTTGTGCTGCGCGCATGAGTGACAGCACAAAAAAAGAAAAAACTGGCTAACCCCAACGGGGCACCAGGTTCAAACAGAAAGGTCATCAATGAGCTGGATTGAGCGAATTCTCAGTAAAAGCACCGCTACCCCATCGCGTAAAGCGAGCATTCCTGAAGGGGTGTGGACCAAGTGTGACAGCTGCGGACAGGTCCTGTACCGCGCCGAGCTGGAGCGCAATCTGGAAGTCTGCCCGAAATGCGACCACCACATGCGTATGCATGGTCGCGCCCGCTTACACAGCGTGCTGGATGAAGGTTCACTGGTTGAACTGGGCAGCGAGCTGGAACCGAAAGATCTGCTGAAATTCCGGGATTCCAAAAAATACAAAGATCGTCTGACCGCGGCGCAGAAAGAGACCGACGAAACCGACGCGCTGATCGTGATGAAAGGCACCCTGCACGGCATGCCGGTAGTGGCTGCCGCGTTTGAGTTCTCCTTTATGGGTGGCTCAATGGGCTCGGTGGTTGGCGCACGTTTCGTACGTGCGGTTGAGCAGGCGCTGGAAGACGGCTGCCCGATGATCTGCTTCTCTGCCTCCGGCGGTGCGCGTATGCAGGAAGCGCTGATGTCGCTGATGCAGATGGCGAAAACCAGCGCCGCGCTGGCTAAGATGCAGGCGCGCGGCCTGCCGTATATCTCGGTGCTGACCGACCCGACCATGGGCGGCGTATCCGCCAGCTTCGCGATGCTCGGCGATCTGAATATCGCTGAACCGAAAGCGCTGATCGGCTTTGCCGGCCCGCGCGTAATCGAGCAGACGGTGCGTGAAAAGCTGCCGCCGGGCTTCCAGCGCAGTGAGTTCCTGATCGAGAAGGGTGCGATCGATATGATCGTCCGCCGTCCGGTGATGCGCTTTAAGCTGGCCAGCGTGCTGGCGAAGATGATGAACCTGCCTGCGCCGCAGGAAGATATCGTTGCTGAAGCCCCCGCTGCCCCGCAGAGCCCCGAGGCCTGACCGATGATGAGAAAGGGATCGCCTGGCGATCCCTTTTACCAATGAACCGAAACGCGGTGAACGGGATACATGGACACTCTTCCTCAAGCCACGTCGCCTCTTGCCACGTGGCTTTATTATCTTGAGCATTTACACTCTCAGGCAATCGAGATGGGTCTGGAGCGTGTGCGTCGTGTTGCCACCACGCTCGATCTGCTGAAACCCGCCCCGGTGGTGTTTACCGTTGCCGGTACTAACGGCAAGGGCACCACCTGCCGCACCCTGGAAACCGTGCTGATGGCCGCCGGCTATCGCGTCGGCGTCTACAGCTCCCCGCACCTGATCCGCTACACCGAACGGGTACGCATCCAGGGCGCTGAGCTGGCTGAATCGGCCCATACGGCCTCCTTTGCGGCGATTGAAGCCGGGCGCGGCGACACTTCTCTGACCTATTTTGAGTACGGCACGCTGTCGGCGCTGTGGCTGTTTAAGCAGGCGCAGGTTGACGTGGCGATCCTCGAAGTCGGGCTGGGCGGGCGGCTGGACGCTACCAATATCGTCGACGCTGACGTGGCGGCCATTACCAGCATCGCCCTCGATCACGTAGACTGGCTGGGGCCGGACCGCGGAAGCATCGGGCGGGAAAAAGCCGGGGTATTTCGCGGCGGTAAGCCGGCCATCGTCGGTGAACCGGATATGCCGCACAGCATTGCTGAGGTGGCGCAGCAGCTGGGCGCGGACCTGCATCAGCTGGGCCGCGACTGGTCATATCGCGCGGACGGCGACAGCTGGTCATTTACCGACGCGCAGGGCAGCCTGATCGGGCTGCCCATGCCGCAGGTGCCGTTGCCAAATGCGGCCACCGCACTGGCGGCGCTGCGAGCCTCCGGGCTGGCGGTGGAGGATGCCGTGGTGCGCGCTTCCCTGCATCAGGCGCTGCTGCCCGGCCGCTTCCAGACCGTGGCGCAGTCGCCACGGGTGATCCTCGACGTGGCGCACAATCCGCACGCGGCCGCGTACCTGGCCAGCCGGCTGGCCGAACTGCCGGGTGACGGTAAGGTGCACGCGGTGGTCGGGATGCTGCACGATAAAGATATTGCCGGAACCCTGGCGTGCCTCAGCCCGCAGGTTGACCACTGGTACTGCGCGCCGCTCGACGGGCCGCGCGGGGCAAGCGCGGAACAGCTGATGGCGCATCTGCCGGGCGCGCAGGCGTCTGGCTCGGTGCTGGCGGCGTATCAGCAGGCGCTGGCTCATGCCGGTGAACGGGACGTGGTGCTGGTGTGTGGTTCTTTCCACACCGTGGCACCGGTTATGGAATGGATGGCAACGGAGAACGGCAGTGGCGAGTAAGTTTCAAAACCGTTTAGTCGGCACCATCATTATCGTCGCCGTCGGGGTGATCGTTCTGCCCGGGCTGCTCGACGGTAAAAAGAAGCACTATAAAGAGGAGTTTGCTGCCATTCCGCTGGTGCCGAAGCCGGAAGACCAGCAGGAGACCGATCTGGTGCCGCCGGTTACCCAGTCGCTGCCCGCCCAGCCGCCGGAAGGCGCCGGGTCGGCGGTAGTCGGACGTGACAACGGTAACAATTCACAGGCGGACAGCGGCTCAACCACGCCGCAGGCCGGCAACCAGCCGACGCTGGTCTCCCCACCGCCGGTCCAGCAGCCGGTGAACACGCCGAAAGTTGTCGAAAAACCGAAGGTGGTGACCCAGCCGAAGCCGGTTGAGAAACCGAAACCGGTTGAGAAGCCAAAGCCGGTGGAAAAACCGAAGCCGGTAGAAGCGCCGAAAGTGGTTGAGCAGCCGAAGACGGTGGAAACGCCGGCGCAAACGCAGCCCGCGCCGGAAAGCAAACCGGCCGAGAGCGCGCCAGCCGGTCAGGCCTGGGTGGTGCAGCTGGGCGCACTGAAGAACGCGGCCAGGGTGGATGAGATCGTCGCTAAGCTGCGGCTCTCCGGCTACCGCGCTTATACCGTTCCGGCCACGCCGGTGCAGGGGCAGATTACCCGCATCTTTGTCGGGCCTGATGCCTCGAAAGCCAAAATGCAGGCGGCGGTGGGGGAACTGCAGGGGATCTCCGGGCTGGGCGGGGTGGTTAAACCCTACAGCGCGCGGTGATCCGCCGGCTGCCGCTGAACGGCGGCAGCGATACTATCAACAGGTAAAACCTGCTTGCGCCCGGAACAGCCCGCTGCTGTTCCGGGCGCTGGCGTTAGGATGTAATGCAAATCAACGGATTGCGTTTGGGTGTTCAGGCCGGCACCGGGGCGATTTTTGCTGGTTTTTTCAACGGCAATGATTATTTGAATCGTCCCTGCAAAAGCCTACGCAAACGTTTTCTTTTTCTGTTAGAATTCGCCCCGAACTGGATACCAGGGGTAATTACTGGAAGCGTTCATGGTCTGGATAGATAACGTCATTATTGCGGTCGTCAGTTTTTCGGCTCTGGTCAGCCTGATCCGCGGGTTTGTACGGGAAGCACTTTCGCTCGTCACCTGGGGGTGCGCATTCTTTGTCGCCAGTCATTACTACTCCTTTCTTGCCGTCTGGTTTACCGGATTTGAAGACGAACTGGTGCGTAACGGCATCGCCATTGCAGTGTTATTCGTTGCCACGCTGATTGTCGGGGCGATCGTTAACTATGTAATTGGTTCGCTGGTGGAAAAAACCGGCCTGTCGGGTACCGACAGGGTACTGGGAGTCTGTTTTGGGGCGCTGCGTGGCGTGCTGATTGTGGCCGCGATGCTGTTTTTCCTCGATACGTTCACCGGATTTGCTAAGAGCCCGGACTGGCAACAGTCTAAGCTTATCCCTCAGTTCAGTTACATCATCGGGTGGTTTTTTGACTACCTGAAAAGCTCGTCGAGTTTTTTGCCCCGGTAATTGCACCGGGGTTCGGCCATGAGGAAAAGTCATTATGTGCGGTATTGTCGGGATCGCCGGTTTTGCGCCGGTCAACCAGTCGATTTATGACGCGTTAACGGTGCTGCAGCATCGTGGGCAGGATGCCGCCGGCATCGTCACCATCGATGCGTTAAATTGCTTCCGTCTGCGTAAGGCCAACGGCCTGGTCAGCGATGTTTTTGAAGCCCGCCATATGCAGCGTATGCAGGGCAATATGGGTATCGGCCACGTGCGTTACCCAACGGCAGGCAGCTCCAGCGCTTCCGAAGCCCAGCCCTTCTATGTGAACTCCCCTTACGGGATCACGCTTGCCCACAACGGTAACCTGACCAACGCTCACGAACTGCGTAAAGGCCTGTTCGAAACCGGCCGCCGTCACGTGAACACCACGTCAGATTCTGAAATTCTGCTCAATATCTTTGCGCAGGAAGTGGACCAGTTCCGCCACTATCCGCTGGAAGCGGACAACATCTTTGCCGCGATTGCCGCGGTGCATAAGAAAGTGCGCGGAGCCTATGCCTGCGTGGCGATGATCATCGGCCACGGCCTGGTGGCGTTCCGCGACCCGAACGGCATCCGTCCGCTGGTGATTGGCAAACGTCCGCTGGCCGATGGCCGTATTGAATACATGGTGGCTTCTGAGAGCGTGGCGCTGGATACGCTGGGCTTTGAGTTCCTGCGTGACGTGGCGCCAGGTGAAGGGGTTTACGTCACCGAAAAAGGCCAGCTGTATACCCGCCAGTGCGCTGAGAACCCGAAGGTTCATCCGTGCCTGTTCGAGTACGTCTACTTTGCGCGCCCGGACTCGTTCCTCGACAAAATTTCCGTCTACAGCGCCCGCGTGCGCATGGGCACCAAGCTGGGTGCCAAGATCGCCCGCGAGTGGGAAGATCTGGATATTGACGTGGTGATCCCGATTCCGGAAACCTCCTGCGATATCGCGCTGGAGATGGCACGGATCCTGGACAAGCCTTACCGTCAGGGCTTCGTGAAAAACCGCTACGTCGGCCGTACCTTTATCATGCCGGGCCAACACCTGCGCCGCAGCGCGGTTCGCCGCAAGCTGAACGCTAACCGTGCCGAGTTCCGCGGTAAGAACGTACTGCTGGTGGATGACTCCATCGTGCGCGGGACCACCTCCGAGCAGATCATTGAGATGGCACGCGAAGCCGGGGCGAAAAAAGTCTATCTCGCCTCTGCGGCACCGGAAATTCGTTTCCCGAACGTGTACGGCATTGATATGCCAAGCGCCACCGAGCTGATCGCCCACGGTCGTGAAGTCGAAGAGATCCGCCAGCTGATCGGTGCCGACGCGCTGATTTTCCAGGATCTGGATGACCTGATTGAAGCGGTGCGTGAAGAGAACCCGGATATCACCCAGTTTGAATGCTCGGTGTTCAACGGCATCTACGTCACTAAAGACGTTGACCAGCAGTACCTCGAGTACCTGCAGTCGCTGCGCAATGACGATGCCAAAGCCGTGGCGCGGCAGAACGAAGCGGAAAACCTGGAAATTCACAACGAAGGCTAAGCGCCGCGCTGTGTAAGCAGGTAAGATGGGCCGGGAGCAATTCCGGCCCATTTTTTTTAAAGAGAGATGATGAAAAGAATCATTATTGGACTTTCAGGTGCCAGCGGCGTGATTTATGGCATCCGCACCCTGCAGGTACTGCAGCAGGTTAGTGACGTGGAAACCCACCTGATCGTCAGCAACGCCGCCCGGCAGACGCTGGCGCTGGAAAGCGACGTCAGCCTGCGCGAGGTGCAGGCGCTGGCCGACGTGGTGCACGACGTGCGTGATATTGCCGCCAGTATCTCCTCCGGTTCATTTAAAACCGACGGCATGGCCATTCTGCCGTGCTCTATCAAAACCCTCTCCGGCATCGTTAACAGCTACAGCGACGGCCTGCTGACCCGCGCCGCCGACGTGGTGCTTAAAGAGCGTCGCCCGCTGGTGCTGTGCGTGCGTGAAACCCCGTTGCACCTCGGCCACCTGCGGCTAATGACCGCCGCCGCCGAGCTGGGCGCGATTATTATGCCGCCGGTACCGGCGTTTTATCACCGACCGGCCAGCGTGATGGACATCGTCGATCAGACCGTCAATCGCGTACTCGATCAGTTTAATATTGAGCTGGATCAGGAGCTGTTTACGCGCTGGCAGGGTGCATAAGTTTGCCTGAGTGCGCGCTTTTAGTGCAAATGTTGATGCTGAATCGCATTTTGTGCAAAGGATGCACCATCGTGCAACATTCTTGCCGCGAACGGATCATAAACCTGCTATAAATCCTTCTGCAAACCGGGCAATTACGCTATCTTGCCCACCGCGCAATAAAAAGCAGGCATTGCCGTTACACTGGCATGGAACCTGCAGATCAACCTGCGCAACAACATCACGACCATAATAAAAAAACTGAGGGGTTTTTATGAAAAAGCAGGTCCTGGCTCTCTCCCTGTTACTGTCAATCACCGCCGCGGGTAGCGCATTTGCCGCCGGCCCGAAAACGTTGCGTATCGGCACCGACCCGACCTACGCGCCGTTTGAAATGAAGAACGCACAGGGGCAGCTGATCGGATTTGATATCGATCTGGCTAATGAAATCTGTAAACGGATGGAGACCAAATGTACCTTCGTTGAGAGTGATTTTGATGCGCTGATCCCGTCACTGAAGGCGAAGAAAGTGGATGCGGTGATCTCTTCACTGTCGATCACCGAAAAGCGCCTGCAGGAGATCGCCTTCTCTGAGAAACTGTATGCCGCCAATTCACGTCTGATTGCGCCAAAAGGTTCCAAAGTGCTGCCAACGCTGGAGGCGCTGAAAGGCAAAACCATCGGCCTGCTGCAGGGCACCACTCAGGAAACCTACGCCAACGACAACTGGCGCCAGCACGGCGTGACAGTAACGCCGTATGCTAACCAGGACCTGGTGTATCAGGATCTGACCGCCGGGCGTATCGATGCCGCATTCCAGGATGAAGTGGCGGCCAGCGAAGGCTTCCTCAAGCAGCCTGCCGGTAAAGATTACGCCTTTGCAGGCCCGGCGGTAAAAGATGATAAGATCTTTGGCATCGGGACCGGTATCGGTATGCGTAAAGATGATACCGCGCTGAAAGCCGCCATCGACAAAGCGTTCGATGAGCTGCGCAAAGATGGTACCTACGACAAGATTGCGAAAAAATACTTTGATTTTGATGTATATGGCGGTTAAGTAAAACCTGTCTGGCACCCCGGCGCGTCCGGGGTGCAGTTACACGATGAAAAGATTACGACAGGATATTGCTTATGCTTTATGGCTACTCTGAAGTCATTTTTAAAGGCGCGATGGTGACCCTGGAGCTGGCCCTCAGCTCGGTACTGTTCGCCGTTATACTCGGACTGATTGGCGCCGGGGCCAAACTCTCCAACAGCCGCCTGCTGGCGGGCATATTTGAAGGCTACACCACGCTCATTCGCGGCGTACCGGACCTGGTACTGATGCTGCTGATCTTTTACGGCCTGCAGATTGCGCTCAATCAGCTGACCGACCTGCTGGGCCTGAACCAGTTCGATATCGACCCGATGGTGGCCGGTATTATCACACTGGGCTTTATCTACGGGGCGTACTTTACCGAAACCTTCCGCGGCGCGTACATGGCGGTGCCGAGAGGGCAGATTGAAGCTGCTACCGCCTTTGGTTTTACCTCTGCACAAACTTTCCGCCGTATTCTGTTTCCTGGCATGATGCGCTTCGCGCTGCCGGGGATCGGCAATAACTGGCAGGTGATCCTGAAAGCCACCGCGCTGGTTTCGCTGCTTGGTCTGGAAGATGTGGTTAAAGCCACGCAGCTGGCCGGTAAAACCACCTGGCAGCCGTTCTACTTTGCCATCGTCGCCGGGGTTATTTATCTGATTTTCACCACGCTGTCGAACGGCGTGTTGTGGTGGCTGGAGCGCCGTTATTCGGTGGGCGTCAAAAGGGCTGATTTATGATTGATATTATTCAGGAGTACTGGAAGGCCCTGCTGTGGACCGACGGCTATCGCCTGACCGGCGTGGCGATTACCCTGTGGTTGCTGGTGGTCTCGGTGGTGCTGGGCGGCTGCATGGCGGTGCTGCTCTCTGTCGCCCGCGTTTCGCCGTTCAAAGCGGTGCGTTTCCCGGTGTGGCTGTTTACCTACGTATTCCGCGGTACGCCGCTCTACGTGCAGCTGCTGGTGTTTTACTCCGGCTTTTACACGCTGGAAGTGGTGAAAGGCAGCGAGTTGTTGAACGCCTTCTTCCGCAGCGGACTTAACTGTACGCTGCTGGCGTTGACGCTGAACACCTGCGCTTACACCACCGAAATCTTTGCCGGTGCCATTCGTTCCGTCCCGCACGGCGAAATTGAAGCGGCGCGCGCCTACGGTTTCTCGACCTTTAAACTCTACCGTTGCATTATTATGCCTTCGGCGCTGCGCACCGCGCTGCCGGCTTACAGCAATGAAGTGATCCTGATGCTGCACTCTACGGCGCTGGCGTTTACCGCTACGGTGCCGGACCTGCTGAAGATTGCCCGCGATATTAACTCGGCTACCTACCAGCCGTTTATCGCCTTCGGCCTGGCAGGCCTGCTCTATTTAGTAATTTCATATGTGTTGATTAGTCTGTTCCGCAAAGCGGAAAAACGCTGGCTGGCGCACGTTAAACCTTCCTCGTCCCACTGAGAAACACGATGGCTGAAAATAAATTAAGCGTCACCGAGCTGCACAAACGTTACGGTGAACATGAAGTGCTGAAGGGCGTGTCGCTGCAGGCCAACGCCGGCGACGTAATCAGCATTATCGGTTCGTCCGGTTCCGGTAAAAGTACCTTCCTGCGCTGCATTAACTTCCTGGAAAAACCCAGCGAAGGGGCGATCGCGGTCAATAATGAAAACATCAACCTGGTACGGGATACCGACGGCCAGCTAAAGGTGGCGGATAAAGAGCAGCTGCGTTCGCTGCGCACCCGCCTGACCATGGTGTTCCAGCACTTCAACCTGTGGAGCCATATGACGGTGCTGGAAAACGTCATGGAAGCGCCGGTTCAGGTGCTGGGCCTGAGCAAAGCCGAAGCGCGCGAACGCGCCATCCGCTACCTTGATAAGGTCGGCATCGACGAACGCGGGCGCGGCAAGTATCCGGTGCACCTCTCCGGCGGCCAGCAGCAGCGCGTCTCCATCGCCCGCGCGCTGGCGATGGAGCCTGAAGTGCTGCTGTTTGATGAACCGACCTCGGCGCTGGATCCGGAGCTGGTCGGTGAGGTGTTGCGCATCATGCAGAAGCTGGCGGAAGAGGGCAAAACCATGGTGGTGGTCACCCACGAGATGGAATTTGCCCGTCACGTCTCCAGCCACGTGATCTTCCTGCACCAGGGAAAAATTGAAGAGCAGGGGGCGCCCGACGAGCTGTTCAACAGTCCGAAAAGCCCGCGCCTGCAGCAGTTCCTTTCCGGCGCGCTGAAGTAATTACGTCACACGCCAGGGGGCGGCTCCCTGGCGTTTCAGCCCTCCGATTTATGCCGGTCTGCCGCCCGCGGCACGCCCTTACCGCCCCAGCCTCTCGTCCTGATGCCCGCACCGGGCCGAAAAATGCCCCCTTAACCCGCGTGAGTAAATAGCCCATGTTGTTGATTCAACGGGTTAATATTAATAAATATCGTCGATTTAATTTGTTCCATCGTTTTTACCTCTCTCTGAAATAGTCCAGGAATAATCCCGTTATCAGGGGAGGTAATTCTTAAATGCTATAATGAAGGCGTAGTAAAATATATTTATTCACTACGGGAGGTTAATGTTGATTATTTCTGATGAAGAGAAAGGGCACGTTATTATTGGTGAAGCGGCCGTCAGTCTTATCTTCAACAGGGAGGAAATTACGCTGGGGACGTTACTGACAGAGTTACAGGTGATGGCGGAAAATGAGCCGAGCGACGAGCGGCTGATTGCCATCAGCGCCGCGCGCAGCTGGCTGAAGGCGTTTCACCAGCCGGGAACGCTATCCCGTGAAGGCGCGGTGTGGTTCGCGAAGATGCAGCAGGCGGACAGCGTTGGCTTCACAGTGCCAGCCCGTCAGCCATCGGATCAGCATGAACGCGCCCGCGGCGATCGGCAGGATAAAACGTAGTAAGGTGTTCTCGTTTAAAGCATCATGTATTCATACCTTATGCAGATATGACGTCAGGATCTGAACGTTGCGTAATAAGCCTGGTAGCTTCTACCAGGCTTCAGAAAATACCGGCTGCGTTAGGTTAATTTAGTGCGCAGCGGTAGAAGTTGACTGGGCTGCTACCCCTGGTAAAAACTCTGCTTTCAGCCGTTCAAGCTCGCAAAGCATTTCGGCGAGCTCTCTCGAGGTGGTGGTGCGTAATTTGCAGGCACTGCGATAACGACGCTCGGTTTCGGTTAACCGGATCCGTTGTTCACGTAAACGTTTTTCACTTTCCGTCATGCGTACCCCATCCATTATCATGAGTCAGATACTGCTGGTTAAGTCTGCTTACTACGCTGCACGTGCGTTGCCTCTCAGGCGACTTCACACTACAGCTAAGCGTAGCGGATTTAAACCGGGTAGCATGCGGCTTAACAAAAATTTCATACGGAAATTATCCCCGCCGGGCGCAGCATTTTTTTTAGCGTTTGACGATGTAAAGTTAAGGGTTAAGGCTATATTTATTTTAAGCCTTAGTACGCCTGCCTGCGGGCACCACCCCATACGTTACCCACTGCCTTCGAGGGACGGAATGCATACCATTTTAACACTGGCCAATGGGTACGGCGGCAGCATTCTGCTGCTGTTGCGTGCCGCAAGTGAACTGTTTGACCCAAAGATTGAAGTCTGCAGCGGCTATCCGGCGCACTGCAGCAGCTGGCTGACTATTTACTACCAGCGCAAAAGCCAGCGCTGGTCATTTGAGTGGTATCAACACGCCGGCTGCCAGCGTCCGCTGGCGCTACCGGACCCGGATGCCTGCCTGATGCAGGAGGTGACCGATAAAGGTGCCAGCCCGGAAGAGCGGGCTCAGGCACGTCTGCTGCTGGGGGGGATGGCTTTCCTTGAAGCCTGACTCTCTGACGACTCTATGGCTGATCTATGGCTGAGCGTGCGCGATAACTCGGTCACCGGCGGTCAGCATCTCAGGCAACGGAGCGGCAGCCGCCGCATCTACCGGCTGCCTTGCCGATTGCGCCGCCGCCGCGATGATAAGCCGAACGATAAGACCCCCGTTTTTTGGGCACGGATAACGCACTGTAGCGGTGGTCAGACCACATTTTCCAGCGCCTTATCCAGATCGTACCAGCGGAACCTGAAGCCGGAAGCTTCCAGCCGCTGTGGCAGCAGATGCTGCCCGCCGAGCACCAGCACCGCGGATTCGCCCATCATCAGCCGGATCGCGGTGGCCGGGGTACGCATAAACGCCGGGCGGTGCATCGCCTTGCCTAATGCCGCGGCGAACTGTTCATTGCGCACCGCGTAGGGTGCCACAAGGTTAAACGGTCCCTGTAGCGTTGCGTGATCGAGCAGCCAGAGAATGCCGGCCAGCATATCCTCAATATGGATCCACGGCATATACTGCTTGCCATTGCCCAGCGGCCCGCCGATGCCGAGCTTAAACGGCAGCTGCATTTTTTCCAGCGCGCCACCGTCGGGGCTGAGGACCACGCCGGTGCGCAGCAGACAGACGCGGGTGCGATCGCTCTGCGCCTGCAGCGCCAGCTGTTCCCAGCGAGCGCACAGCTGATGGGTAAACTCGCTGTGGCCCGGGTCGTCCTCGGTGACTACCAGCTCGCCGGTATTGCCGTAAAAGCCGCTGGCCGAGCCGGAAATCAGCACCGCCGGCGGCGCGCTGCTGGCGGCAATCAGCTCCGCCAGCCGTTGGGTTATCTGCCACCGGCTCTGGCACAGGCGGGTTTTCTGCGCCTCGCTCCAGCGTCTGGCGGCGATCGGCTCGCCCGCAAGGTTGATCACCGCGTCAATGCCGTTGAGATGCTGCTGCTGATCGAGGCCGGACCACAGGCTGACCTGTTCGCCCAGCTTCGCGCGCGCGGCCGCCACGTCACGGGTGACCACGCTGACCTGATAACCCCGTTGCAGCAGGCGTAACACCAGTGGACGGCCCACCAGCCCGGTGCCGCCGGTAATAAGAATGTGCATAGCGATGATCCTTTTTGCTTTCAGTCTGCTTCTAGCATAGGTCAGGATTTGCCGATGACGTGTGATGGCGCGCACGGCAAATGCCGTGCGCAGATTATTTGTTCACCTGCCGTGGCGAGGGTGTTGCCTTCGGCATAAAAACCAGATAAACAAAGGGTTCCCATTGCTGAACGTCAGAGGATGCACGGATGAGTTACCCAACGATTACCCTATGGTCAGACGCCAGTTTTTTCAGTCCGTATGTGATGTCGGTGTACGTCTCCCTGAGTGAAAAAGGCATTCCGTTCGCGCTGAAGCGGGTCGATCTGGCCGCGCAGGAACATCACGGGGCGGACTATGGCCGGCTTTCTCTGACGCAGCGGGTGCCGACGCTGCAGGTGGACGACTTTCAGCTGTCCGAATCTTCCGCCATCAGCGAATATCTCGAAGAGCGTTTTCCGGCACCGGAGTTTGAGCGCCTCTATCCACGCAACGCGGAAAAACGTGCCAAAGCGCGAGAAATCCAGGCCTGGCTGCGCAGCGACTTTATGCCGATCCGCCAGCAGCGCCCGACCGAGGTACTGTTTGCCGGCGAGCGCTTTGCCCCGCTGGACGCCGCCGGGCAGCAGGCGGCCGCTAAACTGATTGCCGCCGTTGAGCGTCTGCTCCCCGCAGGCCAGCAGAATCTGTTTGGCGAATGGTCAATTGCCGATACCGATCTGGCGGTGATGCTTAACCGCCTGGCGCTGCACGGCGACCCGCTGCCGGCGCATATCGCCGACTATGCGCACTTCCAGTGGCAGCGTGCGTCGGTGCAGCTGTGGCTGGCGGAATCATCAAAACCGGCCTGAGGCGGATTGAGCACAAATTGATGATTGCGTCAGCCTGCGTTAAACATTAATTTAGGCGCCTCGCGCAGCACCGCGCGGCACAACACACAAACGGCGCGCCGGGCGCCAGAACTAAAAGGGTTTCGGATGGTGGAGCAAGATCAGGGCACGGAATGGGTCGACATCGTTGATGAACATAACGAGGTCATCGCACAGTCCAGCCGTGTGCAGATGCGGGCACAGTGTTTGCGCCATCGCGCAACGTATATCGTCGTGCACGACGGCATGGGCAAAATTCTGGTGCAGCGCCGCACCGAAACGAAAGACTTTATGCCGGGCATGCTCGATGCCACCGCCGGTGGCGTGGTGCAGAGCGGTGAAGGCATGCTTGAATCCGCCCGCCGTGAGGCGGAAGAGGAGCTGGGCATCGCCGCAGTGCCGTTTGCCGAGCACGGCCTGTTCTACTTCGAAAACGCCCACTGTCGCGTATGGGGCGGGCTGTTCAGCTGCGTCTCCCACGGGCCGTTCGCCATGCAGGAAGAAGAGGTGGATGAGATCATCTGGATGACCCCGGAAGAGATCACCCAGCGCTGCGATGAGTTCACCGACGACTCGCTGAAGGCGCTGTCGCTGTGGATGACGCGTAATGGTGAACCGGGGCGCTCAGGCTCCGGCGAGTAACCTCTAACCGGCGCACGCCGCTGCGGTATGCGCCGGTCCCTCTGCCATCAACAACCCGTTATTGCTTCCGCTCTGATTTACCCGGCCAGGGAGTGACGCATCTTCTCCCCGCGCCAGCTCGCCGTTAAACTCTCCTGCCTCAATGTTGCCTTTCCCCGCCGGGGTGAATTTCATGCGCGTAATAAGGTCGTCAGTAACGTCAGCGCGCGGCTGAACTGGGCATCCGGGATGGTCAGCGGATAGAGGAAGCGGATCACGTTGCCGTGCACGCCACAGGTCAGCAGGATCAGCCCCTGCTCCAGCGCGCGGCGCTGTATGGCCTGCGCGATATCTGTTGCGGGTTTGCCGCTGAGTGGATCGATAAATTCGGCTGCGACCATCGAACCTAACGCGCGGATCTCCACCAGCGCCGGATGACGAGAGTCGCTCAGCGTGGCCACCAGCGCCTCTCCCAGCCTTAGCGCCCGTTCGCACAGCTGCTGCTCCTCTATCACCTCCAGCACCGCCAGCGCTGCCGCTACCGCCAGCGGATTACCGGCGTAGGTGCCGCCCAGCCCGCCCGGCAACGGGGCGTCCATCAGGTCGGCACGGCCGCTGACCGCCGAGATCGGCAGGCCGCCGCCGAGGCTTTTGGCCATGGTCACCAGGTCGGGTCTGGCCTCAGGGTAATAATCGCTGGCGAACAGCCGGCCGGTGCGGGCAAAACCGCTCTGTACCTCATCGGCGATCATCACGATGCCGTGCTGGTCGCACAGCCTGCGCAGCGCGCTGACAAATTCCGCCGGGGCGATATTGAAGCCGCCTTCGCCCTGAATCGGTTCATAGATGATGGCGGCCACCTGTTGCGGGCTGATATCGCATTTGAACAGGGTTTCCAGGCTCTCCAGCGCATCATCCACGCTGACGCCGTGCAGTGCGTTGGGATAGCGGGCGTGGAACACCGACCCCGGGAAGGGGCCAAAGCCGGTTTTGTACGGCGTGACCTTACCGGTCAGGCCCATGGTCAGCAGCGTGCGGCCGTGAAAGGCACCGCTGAAGGCGATCACCCCGGGGCGACCGGTTGCCGCGCGGGCGATCTTCACCGCGTTCTCAACGGCTTCCGCCCCGGTGGAGAACAGGGTGGTTTTGCTGCGGCCAGCGACTGGCACGCACTGATTCAGCTTTTCCGCCAGGGTTATGTAATTTTCATAGGGAACGATCTGGAAAGCCGTATGGGTAAAGCACTCCAGCTGCTCGCGGATAGCGCTCACGACTCTGGGATGGCGATGACCGGTATTCAGTACTGCAATTCCGGCGGCGAAGTCGGTGTACTCTCGCCCCTGCTGGTCCCACAGGGTGGCATTTTCGGCTCTCACGGCGAAGAAATCACATAATACGCCGACGCCACGCGGTGTGGCATCCAGACGACGCTGGTGAATACTCTGATTGCTCATTTTATTACTCCTGTCCTGGTGAATGACGACGCAGTGCGGCAGGCGTGTGATGTGCACATTTTCAGCGTACAGCTACCGTCTTGAACGTCAACCCACTGCACCATAATTTTCATCGTAGCAGCGTTGATGTTTCAGCACCCCGAAGCACTGATGAACCAGCTTTCGCATCACCGCTCCGAGCGCCGACATCTTACATTTGCCCCCTGCCTGCAGCCGTTCGTAGAGGGCCTTCATTGGCTTGTTATACTTCACCGCAACCAGTGCGCCGATAAACAGTTTTGCCCGCAGGTGTGCGGGGCCGTTTTTCGACAGCCGGGCGCGATAGTGTACCGAGGTGCCTGAACGCTTCTCCTTAGGTACAAGACCAAACCAGGCTGCGGCCTGTTGGGCACTCTCAAAGTCGTGGCTTTTCAGGGCGACCAGCATGTTCGGACCGATCTGACGCCCCACGCCTTTGATGGACGTGAGCAGATCCAGGTCACGCTTAAGGCCGGGATACCTGTTGATATGTTCATCAATGAGTTTTTCCACCGCGTTAAGTTCGCCGTACAACACGGCTATCATCTTACGAACGGAGGTTTCAACCAGAGGAGAAGGTCGCGTTGACAGGATTTTTTCCAGCCGGTTGTCTTCCCGCATCGCATCCTTAAGCAGAGCATCCCGTCTGCTCAGTAGCGCCTTCAGCTCACTGATTTCTTTAGGAGGTGCCTTCCACGCTTCGGGCTTTCTCAGCTCACCGTAGCAGGCAAGAACAAACGCATCCACCCGGTCCGTTTTCGTCAGGATCCCCATGCCGTTAGCAAAGTTCCTCACGCGGGCCGGATTAGCGATAACCACTCTGACGCCCTGGTCGTAAAGGCCAAAGGCCAGATGCTCGTGATAGGTGCCCGTGGGTTCCAGAACGACCTGCAGGTCGGCCACGTTCACTTTCCTGGCCACAACCCATTCAAGAACGGCCGCTGCAACCCGGGGACCATTGCTCAGTACTTTCGTTTTCTTCCTGCCGTCGGGACCATCGGGCAGCAGGCAGAGGTCGATTTTACTTTTTCCAACGTCAATACCTAACTGGATCATCATGCGTCTCCTTTCACATATAACCATCACGCCCATTATCCTTGTGCATGCGGAGTCAGTGCTCCCGGCAACCGTTCAAAGTCTATGCTGGCGTGAAAGGCGAAACAGGGGATTTAGGCTGTACGACAAGGTCATAACCTTATGGATGTATCAAATTCACCCTGTTTCAGATGGTGGTAGCTAACCACCACCCACTACAAGATTCAAGATACAAGGATGGCGCACGATCCTGCCGGTAAGAACATGCGTTTTAACGCGCGGAATGGAGTTAATATTACCCTGTTCCTGAGCGGCTGCCTGGGTTTGAATTAACCGTTCCAGGCCGGCGTTGGCTGCGCCATGCTCCGGCCCCAACCGGAACTCAGGGAGAGACACAATGGATAATCAAACGCGAAAAAACTGGCACCGCCAGGATATTCTGGCGGCCATTCGCAAATGCAAAGGATCGCTGGCAGCGCTGTCCGTAGAGCACGGGCTGGCATCCGGCACGCTGGCTAACGCGCTGGTCAAACCCTGGCCGAAAGGCGAACTGATCATTGCCCTCGCGCTGGGCACAACCCCGCAGGAAATCTGGCCGGAGCGCTATTTTGATGAACAGGGTCAGGTAAAGAAATGGCCGGTTTTTAAGAGCAAACAGCCGGCTGAACAGAACCGTTAGAACATGGAACAATAGGATTAAATCCATAATTTCGTTTCTGTGAACCTCTTAATTTTCCGCAACAGGGAAGTTGCGTATCCTGACTGTTAAGTTCAACGGGTTGATGAATTTATCAGTGAGCGAACATTGATAGTCTTTTTACAAGCAGATATTCGGGAGGCGGGATGATGAACGACAATGGAATGAAGGAAATACTCGCGTCAATGATTCACTTTTTTAGTCAAAGTAATGAACCCTGGGGGATAAAAAATCGTGAGTCACAGTTTGTTTTTGTGAATAAGAGACAGAGCAGGTTATTAGGCATCAGCGAACAGTTTGATTACGAAGGGCGTGTTGATGAAGAACTGCCCTGTAGCCTGTCTGAGTTTGGCAACGAATTTCGTCGCCATGATCGTCGTACCGAAGAGTCGGGTGATAAGGTTACCTCGCTGGAAGTGCATGCTTATGAAAATCATGACTACCTGCAGCCCTGGTTCTTCGACAAGTTTCCGCTATATGATGCAACTGGCGCGTGCCGGGGGACTGTCTGGCATGGCAGGCCGGTGGAAAATATTGTCCTTACGCGTCTGAAAAAAATAAAAATACCGACATCTCTGGTTTTTACGCCACCTTCAGCGCTGTTCAGCGATCGTGAATGGGAAATCCTGTTCTATCTGTTGCAGACCTACACGGTGAAGGAGACCGCCAGTTGTCTGGGGTTATCTCAGCGCACTGTCGGGAATTATGTGCAAAATATGTATGAGAAAATTGGCGTCAATAACAAGCGTAGCTTATTTGATTTCTGTCATGATAATAATATCACTAACTATATCCCACAAAGTTTTTTCAAACGTTCGGGGTCACTGCCATTGGTAGAGGTTTAATGAATTGATAAAATGGCACTCAAATGCCTTTCGGATAATATGATTTTTATGTATCCTTCGTGGATTTTTGTCATATTATGATTTTTATTTAATGTTTTATATTATTGTTAAATATATTTTTCAATGAAAATTTCAATGACTTCTCATACAGCTCATCAGCGCGCGAGAAGCAGATGCATCGGCGAACCATACGCTTGATGTTACACCGATATTAAACGGTGTGAACAGAATCAGTAGTTAACGACAGGTATCATCCGTGCGCGGTCCAAACTATAAACCAGAACGCCGCCATTTTTGGTGTTGTATTCGTACCAGAGTCAGTTCTTCCGGACTTTACTCCCGACAAAACCCCATTGCTCATCGGATATGTATGCTATTAAGTGACCTAATAAAGAAAATAATTAGATAAGAAGAAAATATGCTATGTTTTACGAAATTTACCTGTTGGCAGGTTAAAATAGTTTGCATATGCAATATTACCAAGTACCCTGTGAATGCTGGTTGAAAATAATTCGCTAGCATAACCGTTCAAGAGGAAATGATATGAAAACACTAAAGCGTGAAATTGAACGTAATAATTGTCAACTGACCGATGTCGATGTTGTGACCAAAAAGGCAGAACGAAAAGCACTTGTTGATGGCTTGCTGGATACGGTTTCGGGTGGCTGGGTTAATGCATTCGCAAACTGGCCTAAGCGGTTCTAAGCAGTATCAATGGGGGGTAACACCCCCCATTTACGTCTACCAAGGAGGATAGTCATGGGCGCTAATAAAGAAAAAATAAAACATCTTGAAATAATACTTAAAATAAGTGAAAGATGTAATATAAATTGTGACTATTGTTATGTTTTCAATATGGGGAACCAACTTGCCACTGAGAGTAATCCAGTAATATCCATGAGTAATATATTATCTTTGAGGGGTTTTTTTGAACGTTCTGTGAAAGAGTATGAAATAAATGTTTTACAGGTGGATTTTCATGGTGGCGAACCGTTAATGATAAAAAAGAGTCGCTTCGATGAAATGTGTGAAATTCTGAAGGGTGGGAATTATTCCAATTCAAAACTTGAATTAGCACTGCAAACTAATGGTATTCTAATTGATGAAGAATGGATAGTGTTGTTTGAAAAACATAAAGTACACGTAAGCATATCTGTTGATGGACCTAAGCATATCAATGATCGCCATCGGCTAGACCGTAAAGGAAAAAGTACTTATGAGGGAACAATAAAAGGATTCAGATTACTTCAAGATGCGTGGGAATCAGGCAGAATACCAGGGGAGCCAGGAATACTTTCTGTAGCTAACGCTAAAGCCAACGGGGCCGAGATTTATCGACATTTTGTCGATGTACTAGATTGTAAACGTATAGATTTCCTTATTCCCGACGATCACCATAATGATGAAGTTGATAGTCAAGGAATTGGAATGTTTCTTACTGAAGCGTTAGATGAATGGTTCTCAGATGGAAACTCTGGGGTGTTTGTTAGAATATTTAACACTTACCTTGGGACGATGCTTAATCACCAATTTAGTAGAGTCCTCGGAATGAGTGCTAATGTAGAATCGGCCTATGCTTTTACAGTAACTTCTGATGGGATTATTCGTATAGATGATACTTTACGCTCAACATCAGATAAAATATTTGATGCATTAGGTCACGTAGATGAAATGTCACTTTCTGATGTATTCGAACACAATAACTTTAAAGAATATATTTATTTAAACGCAGTATTACCTGCAGGTTGTCATGGTTGTCTATGGAGTAATATTTGTCATGGCGGGCGTTTAGTTAATAGGTTTTCTTTAGATGGGAGGTTTAATAATAAAACAATATTTTGCAGTTCAATGAAAATATTTCTGAGTCGTGCAGTCGCTCATCTACTAGCAAGTGGTATCGAAGAGGAAACAATAATAAAAAATATTGAAAAAAAAGAGATTAGTGTATGAAAAAAAATAGATCTATTTCACTCGGCATTTTAAAGACAACTCTAACATTGCTTTCTTTTTCTTGTTGTGCTAATGGTGCTAATTCCATTAATCTTGATCTGACTTTTGATGAATATAAAACCCCGCACGCAGTGTTTTTAATTAACGGACATGATGTTGATGCTATGATTGATACAGGTTCAACTTTAGGTTTCCATTTGAAGGAATCTGAAATGAAAAATTTAAAAGGATTGAAGAGGATTAAGGATTATCTAAGTACCGATGGAAGCGGCCGGATTCAAAAAAATACTCAATATTTGGCGAAGAGGATTAATTTAAGTGGGTTGATTTTTGATGATGTCATGATTACTCCCTTTAAACCTTGGGGATTGATGGTTTCAGGTAAAGGTGCTCTTCCAAAGAGCTCAGTGATTGGGCTTGGCGCTTTTAAAGAAAAAATTATCACTCTGGACTATGCATCAAAGTCTTTAATAATTTCTAAAAATATAAAGCTTGATGAGTTAAAGGAAAGCTACAAAGAATATAGCTTTAATTTGACCAGTGATGGTTTGTTATTCGAGGTGAAACATGCGGGTAATACATATCATATGATTTTAGACACCGGAGCCACTGTGTCAGTAATATGGGAGGAAAGGTTGAAAGACTACCAGTTGGTTAGTTGTTTAACAGTGGATCCGGAAATGAACAATAATGATTGCACTGCAACACAGCTCACAATTAGTTCAAAAAAAGGGAGTTCTATAATGTTTGGTGCAGTCATAGTTTCTGGGGATTTCAAACATATGGATAAAATTGATGGTTTGATAGGAAATAACCTGCTAAAAAATAGATCAATAATTATTGATTTCAAAAATAAAAAAGTTTTTATAAATGAAAAGGAATAATAAAAAATCCATTTTACGCATCGAGGTGCTAAAGTTAAAGAAAGGTATATGTTGGGAGGTCGTTCATGTTTGTAAATGTTTTTTAGAAAGTCGAATGGATTATTCAGGTTTAAATGTAACCCAGTAAGCATCTCATCGTTTGATGATGCATCTGGTGGTGAAAAAAATTCCGTATGGGTAGTTAATTGCTTGCTCAATTTTAATGTTTATCTGAATTTTTATGGTGTATTCGATGTGAATTTATGCGAGGGAGTCAAGTGATATTAAATTTTACTGAAAGTATGTTGTATCTCAGTCACTAATACTATGTCTAAAGATAATTCTATTTTTCGCTCCGAGGCGACACAATATAAAAATAATGCGTGGCTTGGTGATTTCACCGTGTCAGCTCCATCAGTGCTACCAATCGCTCTGTGGTGCGCCGTTATTGTTTTTCTGGTGACTACCCTCCTTTTATTTACCACCTATGCACAGAGGGTGCCTGTTAGTGGTCGGGTGATATATGAACCTGCCGCTGCTGAGGCGGTATTTATTCAGGATGGAGTAATAGTCCGTATCAAGGTACGTCAGGGGGAAAGAGTAAAAAAAGGGGACATAATCGCAACACTTTCGCGCGATGTAACCTATGTCGGAGGTGGTATGAATCAGGCTCTGCAGGATGCAGCACAGCGCCAAATAGCTGGATTGCAAAAGCGAGAGGTGGAACGGCGCAAAGAAGGAAGTGAAGAACGTCAACGTTTAGGTGAGAAAATCCACACTAAAGAAGTTGAGATTTCAGCGATCCGGACCGCAGTTGCTGCCGAATTAGAACATAGTGTCAGTCTGAAAAAACGGATGGCATTTTACCAACAGTTGCTTCGAAAAGGTGTCACTACAGTACAGGAAAAAATTGAGCGTGAAAATGAATATCATATTTCCGTAGCTCAACTGAATATGTATCGGATTAACATCGCACGCGCACAGGGGGAACGGCTTCAGTTAGTGGACGAGTTAGCCCGTTCAGGGTCACAGGAAAAACAGTCCCTCACAGAGATACAACAGCAGAAAGTCACCCTGCAACAGCAGGTGATTAATGCATCTGCAGTGGTGGAATCCCGTCTTGTGGCCCCACTTAATGGTGTCATCGCCTCTATGAGTATACTCGAAGGTCAGAGAGTGACAGCGGGCGCGATTGCCGCAGTTGTGGTACCTGAGAACGCGCGTCCGTTTGTTGAAATGTGGATTCCACCGTCTGCGCTGCAGGAAGTGAAAACAGGGCAGCATGTTCTGATGCGGGTTGCATCACTACCCTGGGAATGGTTTGGGAAAGTTCCCGGCACTGTTGCGGCTATAAGTGCGAGCCCTGAGGCGCTTACCGGCAATAATCGTCGTTTTCGAGTGCTGATTGTTCCAGATGCCGGTACGCGCATTCTCCCTGCTGGCGTAGAAGTTGAGGCAGATATATTGACCACGCATCGGCGCATCTGGGAATGGATTTTTTCTCCAGTGAAACAGAGTATTAACCGCATTACGGTTGAGAGTTGATAAATGTTTTTTTTCTTGCAAAAAACACCGCTGATTTTACAGTCAGAAACAAATGAGTGCGGGCTGGCATGTTTGGCTATGATTACGGGCTATTTCGGCAAACACGTAGATCTCGCATCTGCACGTACCCTCCATGGAACAACCAGCCACGGAATGACACTGCGCGAAATTATCACTGCATTTGAGCAGGTGGGGATGACGGCTCGCGCTTCAAGAGTAGAGCTTGACGAACTTCGCTCGCTCAGCCGTCCGGTCATTCTTCACTGGTCATTCAATCACTTTGTGGTTTTAGTGAAAGTGACGTATCGGGGGGCGGTTATTCATGATCCTGCTATTGGTCGTCGCAGTATCTCATTGCGTGAATTATCGGACAAATTTACTGGTATCATAATGGAAGCATGGCCAGCGGAAACATTCGACAAAAAACCGTTGAAAATGAATGTGACTGTATCTGACCTTTTCCGTGGAGTTAGGGGGCTGACGCGTATTTTTTCCGGTGTTCTCGTGCTTTCTGCTCTGGTGGAGCTGCTTTCTGTTGCAGTGCCCGCTGCGTCACAATTTACTATTGATACTCTTGTTCGGTCATCGGATCGTGAAGGGATATTTTTTGTCGGGATCGTAGTTATTGCTGCGCTTTTGATTAAGTCCGCTTTTTCCGTGGTGCGCGCCTGGATATTAATGAACCTTCGTTATATGCTTGGTGTGAAGTGGGCTGAAATGTTCTTTAACAGACTTATACAGCTCACTCTGCCTTTTTTTGAAAAACGGCATACTGGTGATATAGCCTCCCGTTTCCAGTCACTGACCGCCATCCAGGAAGCTTTTACGGCTGATATGGTAGCCTCCTTACTTGATGCGATTGTGATCTTCATTTCAATTGCTATCATTCTTACCTATTCACCTCTCCTGGCTATTGGTCCGTTAGTTGCTGCTGCAGGATATGCCGCCCTGAAAGCAGTCCTGTTCTCTATATACCGAACCCGTAAAATTGAACATATCGCTTTTGAAGCGGTTCAGTCATCCCATTTTCTTGAGACCGTGAGAGCTATCAGTGCTATCAAAATGCTTAACCTGACACCCGTTCGTCGACATGAGTGGGTAAATCACGTCGTCAATAGCACACATGCAGGAAACCAGCTATTTAAACTTGACCTTATGACCAACACAGCGGCCGTACTTCTGATCGGCTTCTCGGGGATCTACGTGCTTAGCATGGGCGCCTTAGGATTTGATAAAGGGATAACTACTGGTGCATTATTGGCAGTGATGCTGTATGCCGACATGGTGATAACTCGCACCGTGAAACTGGTCAACGCAGTTTCTGACTTCTGCCTGGTATCCATGCACAGTCAGCGCCTCACTGATATTGCTGTTTCACCCGTAGAAAAAATTGAGGAAGAAAGATCCCCGGCGCAGTTGAATGGACATGTTGTGATGCGGAATTTATCGTTCCGTCATTCGCCAACCGAATCTAATATATTTGAAAATATAAATATCGAGGTGATGCCCGGTGAAAGCGTAGCCATCATTGGTCCCTCTGGGTGTGGTAAGTCAACGTTTCTGCATGTGCTTGCAGGGCTGTATGAACCCACAAATGGTGATATTTTTATTAACGGGGTGAGTATGTCCAGTATCGGAAAAAGAGCTATCAGGGAACATGTCGCATTTGTCATGCAGGACGACAAATTGTTAGCGGGCACCCTACAGAAAAATATCACCGGATTTTCAGAGTCTCCGGATTTGGAGCGCATGGCTGAATGCGCCAGTTATGCAGCAATTGACGAAGAAATAAGTACGTTTCCACTGGGTTATGAATCGATGCTTGGGGATATTGGTAGTACCCTTTCAGGTGGGCAACGGCAACGTATTTCTATCGCCAGGGCGCTGTACCGACAACCCGGAGTTTTGCTGCTTGATGAGGCAACAAGTGACCTTGATATTGACAACGAGCAAAAAATTACCCGTTCTATTAGTCGTCTGCCAATAACCCGTATTTTTGTTGCTCATCGGCCCGAAATGATTAAGTCAGCAGACAAAGTCTTTAACCTTCAGCTTAATGCATGGGTCGAGAAGAAGTGATAAGTCGTTCGCCCATATCATCGGCAACTCAGGACGTGTCAATTGATTAATGAAAGCTGACCAGATTTTACGGGCCAGTTTTCTGGCTTTCTTCCGAAATACCGTGTTTAACCTTAAAGGCAGACCGGGTCAATCAGGTCATCAAACAACGTTCTGTCACTGGAAACGTGTGATTCCGGGCAGAGAAACAGAAAGCTCAGATCGGTGATCGCCCGCATCTGGTGGGCGGTGCTGGGATAGATGCAGAACACTGACCCTGCTTTTACCGGATTGACACGTTTTTTGTGCAGCTGCTGCCCTTTCACGTCGGCTGTCCAGATTTCGCCCTCGCCAGACAGCACGATGTACCACTCTTCACCCACCGTGTGGCTGTGGCAGCCGATACGATGACCGCGCTTGATCTCTGAGCCACAGGCGTTGATGCCCTGCTTAGAAATCAGCCGCGATATCGCGATATTAACGGCGGGATCGGTTTTGGCGTTAAGTGTGGTAAATTCGGCAATATCAATCATCAGACTATTCCTTGTGAACGTGCAGTGCCAATTTATCCTGGTGGATTGCGTGATCCAGTAATTAGCGCTCAGTGCTTTGACCAGACCTGTGTAATATCACCCGCCTGTTTAGCCTTATCATCTCACCGGTGTCAGCATTCCAGGCAAATACCTCGCCATGCTCTGGCTCTGTCGTAGCCGATCGTGGCGTAATAACCTCAATAACCGGATCGTCGGAAGAAACCGTTCGGGTTCTGCCTTCTTCAATGGCGCGGATTAGCCTGGCGGCACGTTCCTGCTGGCGAACCCGGTATTGTTCATAATGGGTCATAGAATCTGGGTGTTCGTAAGACATTTGCTCTCCCTGATGGGTCAAGTCCCACTTCAATGGTATATCCTGTCAGTCTTTTCCTGGAAATAAACCGGCAATACAGGTTCATGAGTTTATGGTCGGCTGGGGAAAAAGTGTAAAGACCGACATTAAATTGAGTATAGTGATCAAAAATTACTCTTTCAACGCATTTCATTACACGTGTACCGCTACCGGGTGGAAGCAGTGCAACTCTTTTGAAAGGCGTGTGATTTAACCTGTTACTCTTGGTGTCGAAATTTACATCATAGTGATGCGCATACGTGGGTAATAGCAATTCTGCTGGTAGAAGTGCGGCGCAATCATAAGAATTTTCTTTAGTTATCTCTGTAAAAAATACCTCATAGTGAATATCGCAGACGCTGAATCTCGCTACTTGCTCCCTGGGTAAGCCGAACGCTGATAACTCGTCAAAGTATGTCATATCGCTTCTTATTCCTCCCTGTTAGTTATGTAGTTATGATGCGAAGGGGTATATAAGAACAATACGTTTTAACTTGCTGAAAATCACTGAAACGTCTGAATTACGCCTGAAGCAGCTTCACAATATAAGAAACTAATTTTCGTTTAACGTGCGATGGAGCCTGCGCAGAGAGGGGATGCAGCCATAAAAAAAGGGCCTGTGGCAAGCCACAAACCCTTTTTCAGCAGCGGCGCTTAACGCCGCGAGAACTTAGCCTTCAGCCTGTTTAGACTGAATCGCCGTCAGGGCGATGGTGTAGACGATATCGTCCACCAGCGCGCCGCGTGACAGGTCGTTGACCGGCTTGCGCATACCCTGCAGCATCGGCCCGATGGAGATCAGGTCGGCTGAACGCTGTACCGCTTTGTAGGTGGTGTTACCGGTGTTCAGGTCCGGGAAGATAAACACCGTGGCACGGCCGGCCACCGGCGAGTTTGGCGCCTTGGATTTGGCGACGTCGTCCATGATTGCAGCGTCATACTGCAGCGGGCCGTCGATCACCAGGTCAGGGCGTTTCTCTTTGGCGATGCGGGTGGCTTCGCGGACTTTTTCCACGTCGCTGCCGGCACCGGAGTTACCGGTAGAGTAGGAGATCATCGCCACGCGCGGCTCGATGCCAAACGCCAGCGCCGAGTCGGCGGACTGAATGGCGATCTCGGCCAGCTGCTCCGGGTTCGGGTCCGGGTTGATCGCACAGTCACCGTACACCAGCACCTGCTCAGGCAGCAGCATAAAGAACACCGACGACACCAGCGAGCTGTTTGGCGCGGTTTTGATCAGCTGCAGCGGCGGACGAATGGTGTTAGCGGTGGTGTGCACCGCACCGGAGACCAGGCCGTCTACTTCGCCCGCTTCCAGCATCATGGTGCCGAGCATCACGTTGTCTTCCAGCTGCTCCTGCGCCACCACTTCGGTCATGCCCTTGCTTTTACGCAGCTCAACCAGGCGCGGCACGTAGTTATCACGCACCACCACCGGGTCAACGATTTCGATGCCTTTGCCCAGCTCGACGCCCTGCGCCGCGGCGACGCGCTGGATCTCTTCCGGGTTACCCAGCAGTACGCAGGTGGCGATGCCACGGTCGGCACAGATTGAAGCGGCCTTCACGGTACGCGGCTCGTCGCCTTCCGGCAGCACGATGCGTTTGCCGGCTTTACGCGCCAGCTCGGTCAGCTGGTAGCGGAACGCCGGTGGTGACAGGCGGCGGCTGCGCTCGGAGGTGGCGGTCAGCGACTCGATCCACTCGGCGTCGATATGGCTGGCCACGTACTCCTGTACGCGCTCGACGCGCAGGGTATCGTCGCTCGGCACTTCCAGGTTGAAGCTCTGCAGGCTCAGTGAGGTCTGCCAGGTGTTGGTGTCGACCATAAACACCGGCAGGCCGGTCTGGAAGGCACGTTCACACAGCTTCTGAATCGGTGCGTCGATGGCGTAACCGCCGGTCAGCAGGATGGCACCGATCTCGACGCCGTTCATCGCCGCCAGGCAGGCGGCCACCAGCACGTCAGGGCGGTCGGCCGAGGTCACCAGCAGCGAGCCGGGACGGAAGTGTTCCAGCATATGCGGCAGGCTGCGCGCGCAGAAGGTCACCGACTTCACGCGGCGGGTGGCGATATCGCCCTCGTTGATCACGCGCGCGTTCAGGTGGCGGCACATATCAATCGCACGGGTGGCGATCAGCTCGAAGCTCCACGGCACGCAGCCCAGCACCGGTAGCGGGCTGTTGGCAAACAGCTGCTTTGGATCGACATTGGCCACGCTGGCCTTGGTGGAGTCGTCAAAGATTTCAGACAGGTCAGGGCGGGTACGACCCTGCTCATCGACCGGGGCGTTCAGCTTGTTAATGATAACGCCGGTGATGCTTTTGTTCTTGTTGCCGCCAAAGCTGCTCTGGGTAACTTCGATGCGCTCTTTCAGCTGCGCCGGCGAGTCGTTACCCAGCGCGGTGACAAAGACGATCTCCGCGTTCAGCGTTTTCGCGATCTCATAGTTCAGCGCCTGGGCGAACTGGTGCTTACGCGTCGGCACCAGGCCTTCCACCAGCACCACTTCCGCATCCTGGGTATTGGCGTGGTAACGGGCAATGATCTCTTCCATCAGCACGTCCTGCTGGTTAGCGCCCAGCAGTGATTCCACGCGGCTCATCGCCAGCGGCTCGGCGGCCGGGATGGAGGAGTTTTTACGGATGATGGTGGTGGTCTGATCCGGGTTATCACCGCCGCTGCGCGGCTGGGCAATCGGCTTGAACACGCTCAGGCGCACGCCTTTACGTTCCATCGCACGGATTACACCCAGGCTGACGCTGGTCAGGCCGACGCTGGTGCCGGTAGGGATCAACATAATAGTACGGGACACATTTACCTCTCTTACCGCCGCCCTGGTGCGCGGTGCGCCGGGCGGACAATCAAACTGTTCTGGCGCTGAAAACAACTCCGTCAGCCTGGGCTGACGGAGAGAGACGATTTAAGCGGTCAGGCGGCTGGCGTCCTGCGCGATGACCAACTCTTCGTTGGTTGGGATCACGATGGCCGGGCGGGTGCCTTCTTTATTGATAAAGCCGGACTTGCCGAAGCGGGCGGCCAGGTTGCGGTCGTGATCCACGGCAAAGCCGAGCAGGCCCAGTTTGTTCAGCGACAGCTCGCGCACCAGCGCCGAGTTCTCGCCGATACCGCCGGTGAAGATCACCGCATCCAGGCGGCCATCCATCAGCGCACTGTAAGAGCCGATGTACTTGGCCAGACGGTGGCAGTAAACGTCCAGCGCGCGTTTCGCATCCGCTTTGCTGTCGTAGTTATCTTCCACGTAACGGCAGTCGCTGGTGACTTCGGTCAGGCCCAGCAGGCCGGACTCTTTGGTCAGCAGCTTGTTGATCGCGTCCACGCTCATGCCGAGGGTGTCGTGCAGGAAGAACACCACCGCCGGGTCGATGTCGCCGCTGCGGGTGCCCATCACCAGGCCTTCCAGCGGGGTCAGGCCCATTGAGGTGTCTACGCACTCGCCGTTACGGATGGCGGAAACGGAGCCGCCGTTACCGAGGTGGCAGGTGATGATGTTCACTTCGTTGACCGGCTTGTTCAGAACCTTAGCTGCTTCCTGTGTGACATAGAAGTGGCTGGTACCGTGCGCGCCGTAGCGACGTACGCCATGCTCTTTGTAAAGTTTGTACGGCAGGGCGTAAAGATAAGACTCTTCTGGCATGGTCTGATGGAAAGCGGTGTCGAAAACTGCCACATTCTTATCGGCCAGCTGCGGGAAGTTTTTCAGCGCTTCTTCAATCCCGATCAGGTGTGCCGGGTTGTGCAGCGGTGCGAAAGAGGAGGCGTCTTTAATGCCCTGAATCACCGACTCGTCAATCACCACTGACTGGGTCAGCTTCTCGCCGCCGTGGACGATGCGGTGGCCGATTGAGGTAATCTGCGCAGAGAGTTCTGGTTTTTGTGCCAGAATATTGTTAACCATGAAGTTCAGCGCTTCGCTGTGGGCTGCGCCGGCACCTAATGCCGCTTCCTGTTTGGCGCCATCCAGTTTCCACTTGATGCGCGCTTCCGGCAGGTGGAAGCATTCAGCCAGACCTGACAGATACTCGTCACCGTTGGACGGATCGATAATCGCAAACTTCAGGGAAGAACTACCGCAGTTCAGAACCAGTACTAACTTACTCGACATGGAAGGTCCTATAGATTAAAAGTGGCGAAAATAAACTCACACAGTGAAGCGTAGCGCATGAAAGCTGGTACATTAATGACTGAAGTCATACTGAGCTCAGCTTTGTCCCGCGATCCGCAAAAATTTTTGGATATTTTACAGGATTTTTTTAAATGCTGTCTGCTTTTTAATGACCTGTTAAATTGTCGATCGCAGGCTATCCGCACAGCGTTCGAAAACGCGCACAGGATAACCACAGTGGCTCACAAAGACAAAATGTTTTGAATCATGTTATGTAAAGTTGTTAGGTTGCAGAATTTTTTTAATTTTTATGACAGAAGTTGAGGTCCGCCATGGCGAATGAGTCCGGCTCCGTGGGTTGGTTCAGGCTGTTTCAGCTTGGCCAGCACTATATGAAAACCTGGCCTGCTGACAAGCGTCTGGCCCCAATGTTTCCTGAAAATCGTATCGTGCGCGTTACGCGCTTCGCGATCCGGATTATGCCTCCGGTGGCGATTTTCACTCTCTGCTGGCAGATCGCACTGGGCGGCCAGCTTGGCCCGGCGATTGCCACCGCGCTGTTCGCCTGCAGTCTGCCGATGCAGGGGCTGTGGTGGCTGGGCAAGCGTTCGGTGACGCCGCTGCCGCCGACCCTGCTCAGCTGGTTTAACGACGTGCGCGATAAGCTGCAGGCCGCCGGGCAGGCGATTGCGCCGGTTGAAGGTAAACCTACCTATCAGTCGCTGGCCGACGTGCTGAAGCGCGCCTTCAGGCAGCTGGATAAAACCTTCCTCGACGATCTCTGACGCCCGATAAGGAAACATGCAGTGAAGAGTAAAGGCTTTTTATTTGATTTAGACGGTACGCTGGTGGATTCGCTGGCGGTGGTTGAGCAGTCCTGGATCATCTGGGGCGAACGCCACGGTATTGCGGCGGACGAGATCCTCGCCTTTATCCACGGCAAGCAGGCGATTACCTCGCTGCGCCACTTTATGCCTGGTGCCTCCGAAGAGGCGATCCGCGCCGAGTTCCTCTGGCTGGAGCAGCTGGAAGCGACCGAAACGGAGGGGATCGTGGCGCTGCCGGGGGCGCTGGCGCTGCTGGCGACCCTCGACGAGCTGGCTATTCCCTGGGCGATCGTGACCTCGGGATCGGTGCCGGTGGCCAGCGCCCGTCACCGCGTGGCCGGGCTGCCGCAGCCGCACGCCTTTGTCACCGCTGAGCGCGTGACGCGCGGTAAGCCGGAGCCGGACGCCTATCTGCTCGGCGCGCAGCTGCTGGAGCTGGAGCCGGAACAGTGCGTGGTGGTGGAAGACGCCGCCGCCGGTATCCTTTCCGGGCTGGCCGCCGGCTGCCACGTGATCGCCGTCAACGCTCCGGCCGACGCGCCGCGGCTTGAGGACGTGGATATGGCGCTGAGCTCGCTGGAAGAGCTGATTATCCATAAAGATGCAGAAGGTTTCGTGCACGTCCACCGCCGCCACTGACCGCCGATTCAGCTAGCATCAGAGCACTGAGTATTTATCCTCTCAGTGCTTTTTTTCTTTTCTGACCTGCCCTGTGTCTGATGCGGCTTACAGCGACTCCTGACTAATCTCATCCAGCGATAAGCTGAAGCTCGGCACAAATACGGTCATAAAGTAGTCCATCTCCGGGCTGTGGCGCTGGGCGAGGGTTTTCTCCAGCCGCGCCTTGGCCAGCAGGAACTCGTTGTTACCCGCCGACAGCTCCTCCAGGCACTTCAGATAAGCGCAAAGCGCGTCCGCCTGTTTGACGATGGCGGTCTCCGCCTCGCTGTGCTGTTGCTCATCTATCAGCGGTGCCCAGGCCGAACGCAGCTCTTCCGGCAGCATTTCGATCAGCTTCTGCTGGGCAATCTTCTCAATCTTTTTGTATTCGTGGGCGATTTGCGCGTTGTAGTACTTAACGGGCGTCGGCAGGTCGCCGGTCAGCACTTCGCTGGCATCATGATAAATGGCCATCATCGCGATACGGTCGGCGTTGAGGTTGCCGTTGAATTTCTTATTTTTAATCACCGCCAGCGCGTGGGCGACCATGGCCACCTGCAGGCTGTGCTCGGAGACGTTTTCGGTGCGCACGTTGCGCATCAGCGGCCAGCGGTTGATCAGCTTCAGGCGCGAGAGGTGGGCGAAAAAATGACTCTGGTTCATGATGTTGCCTCTGCTGGAAATGACAGAGAGCGGGGTTACCGCTCTCTGTTAACGTACGGAAAACACAAGGAACGCGGGGGTTACAGCTGGCGGTATCCGCCGAGGAAGCGACCAAACTTGTTAATCGCCATCTCAAGGTCATCAACGCGCGGCAGGGTGACGATGCGCACGTGATCCGGCCACGGCCAGTTAAACGCGGTGCCCTGCACCAGCAGCACTTTTTCCTGCAGCAGGAAGTCCAGCACCATCTTCTGGTCGTCGTGGATGTTGAACTTTTTCGCGTCAATTTTTGGGAACATATACAGCGCGCCCTGCGGCTTCACGCAACTGACGCCGGGGATCTCATTAATCAGCTCCCATGCGCGGTTGCGTTGTTCATACAGTCGGCCGCCGGGCTGAATAAATTCACTAATGCTCTGATAGCCGCCGAGCGCGGTCTGGATCGCGTGTTGCGCCGGGACGTTGGCGCACAGGCGCATTGAGGCCAGCATCTCCAGCCCTTCAATATAGCCTTTGGCGTGTTTCTTCGGCCCGTTCAGCACCATCCAGCCCTGACGGAAGCCCGCCACGCGGTAGGTTTTTGATAAACCGTTAAAAGTGATGGTCAGCAGGTCCGGCGCCAGCGCAGCAATCGAGTGGTGCTGGGCGGCGTCATACAGAATTTTGTCGTAGATTTCGTCGGCGAAGATAATCAGGTTATGTTCGCGGGCGATCTCAACCACCTGCAGCAGCAGCTCTTTGCTGTATACCGCACCGGTCGGGTTGTTCGGGTTAATGATCACAATGCCGCGGGTGCGCGGGGTGATCTTGCTGCGGATATCGTCGAGGTCCGGGAACCAGCCGGCAGATTCGTCGCACAGATAGTGCACGGCCTTGCCACTGGAGAGCGAAACGGCGGCGGTCCACAGCGGGTAGTCCGGGGCGGGGACCAGCATCTCATCACCGCTGTTCAGCAGCGCCTGCATCGACTGAACAATCAACTCTGACACGCCGTTGCCGATATAGATATCTTCCACGGTCATGTCACGCATGCCGCGTGCCTGGTAGTGCTGCATGATCGCTTTCCGCGCCGAGTAGAGGCCCTTGGAGTCGCAGTAGCCTTGCGCGCTCGGCAGGTTACGGATCACGTCAACCAGGATTTCGTCCGGGGCTTCAAAACCAAAGGGGGCAGGGTTACCGATGTTCAGCTTTAGGACTTTATTACCTTCTTCTTCGAGGCGTTTGGCTTCTTTCAACACCGGGCCGCGAATGTCGTAACACACATTATCCAGTTTGCTGGATTTATCAATTGGGGTCATCTTCTGTCACCTTGACTGGCAGAAAGCCATTTTCCGCCGGGAAAATTGAAACATCACACAATGTACTCCTCTCCCCGGTGCTTTTGAAGGGCGGCGGCAGGCTTTGACAGGTTAAAGGACGTTTTTTCCGGCAACTGGCAGAGTGGTGACGAACAGGGGTTTAAGGTGACATTTCGTGCTTGTAAAGCGGCGTTCGTCGATACTAATAGCTGCCTGAGCCAGTTCCGGTATAGACTCTTGCCCCCTCAAGGGCAGACTACGTATCTGTAACTCTCCCGTTTAGGTAAAAAATGATGGATTAATGATAAAGTAAACAGTCAAACAAGCCTTATTTGTCTGTCTGTTTTTTGCTCAATTCGTCGATTGTGTAAAAGTTGAACGACCGGCGGGTCGGGTTTGACGTTATGCCTCCGGCACCAGAGCGAAGGCAAAAAAAATCGGATTTGCCCAATTTTTTGCCTGCTTTCGGCGGGTGACCGACTAAATCATACTTTAGTGATGAGAATAATCATCCTGGGGCTTAAAAAGTAGACGGCAGTATGTCAGGATACCTTTCAGGAGACTTTGTAGCGGGCGAGCCGGTGTCGCGGGGAATGAAAAAATGCTTTTTATACCCCTGAAGCTTAAGTGACACTTAACTTTTTAGCTGTTTCCACAGCGTTCTGGTAATTTAATTTTCAGGGTTGTTTTAGACCCATCATTCCCCCTCTCAACACGTCATTGAGTCATCTCGGGGGAGCAATAACGACAACGACGCGGCTTCCTGCAACTTATGGGTTAGTACTGCGTGCATTAATGATGTATCAGACGGAAGAACCTTTTCCACTTTAGCGATGCGGCTGGCGCGTGATGTGTCAGTGCAGGCGGGAGACCAGGTCCTTCACGTCAGCGAATGAAAGTAATGCATCGGGCAATGTTTCATTGCTTAGCACTATCGCCATTGCGCACTAGTTATCGCCTTATCCCATTGATAGGGCTGGTAATACCAGGGTAGCTGTTTGTATAAAAAACTTATAAAGTGAAGAAAAACATGACTAACGCAAATCGTCCGATACTCAATCTCGACCTCGATCTGCTGAGAACCTTTGTTGCCGTTGCCGATCTGAATACCTTTGCGGCGGCGGCGGCGGCGGTCTGCAGAACGCAGTCGGCAGTCAGCCAGCAGATGCAACGACTGGAGCAACTGGTCGGCAAAGAGCTGTTTGCCCGACATGGGCGTAATAAGCTGCTCACGGAACATGGGATTCAGCTACTGGGTTACGCCAGAAAAATCCTGCGCTTCAATGATGAAGCCTGCACCTCGCTGATGTACAGCAACATTCAGGGTGTACTGACTATCGGGGCGTCTGACGACACCTCCGATACCATCCTGCCGTTCCTGCTTAACCGCGTTACCTCGGTCTATCCGAAACTGGCGATTGACGTTCGGGTGAAGCGCAATCCGTTTATGATGGAGATGCTCAATCAGGGCGAGGTCGACCTGGTGGTGACCACTTCCAGTCCGGGTAACTTTACCTGGCAGGTGCTGCGTACCTCGCCAACGCTGTGGTACTGCGCGGCGGATTACATCTTCCAGCGTGGCGAAGCGATTCCTCTGGTGCTGCTGGATGAGCCAAGCCCGTACCGTGACATGGCCATCGACCATCTGAACGAAGCGGGTATCCCGTGGCGCATCTCCTACGTGGCCTCTACGCTGGCGGCGGTCCGCGCGGCGGTGAAAGCCGGCCTCGGCGTGACGGCGCGTCCGGTCGAGATGATGAGCCCGGAACTGCGCGTGATGGGGGCGGCGGAAGGCCTGCCGCCGCTGCCGGATACGGAGTACCTGCTGTGCCGTAATCCGCAGAGCGATAACGAGCTGGCGCTGGCAATCTTCAACGCAATGGAGTCGGGTAACGATCCGTACAGCCTGGCGGTGACGCCGACGACTGACGGTGCCGTCTTCCTTGACGAAGAAGAGTGACTGTTAACGTAAACGATTATTTTTCTCATTAGTCAGTCGCTGCTGCCCGTTTAAATGTTTAAAAAAGGCCTTTCGTGTGAAATATTCACCGAAAGGTCTTTTTATTGTGATTAATTCTGTCTGAACCTCCCGGTTAAAGCGCATTTCGCCATTCACCTGCTGCAAAAGCAGCCGTTAAGCCAAATCGACATTCTTCCTTCCTGGTATGAATCAATTGGTTCAATTATTGAATTGATTTAGCCCCCCCGAGTCGCCTGTTTTTGATGCGAAAAAGATAAAAGTGTGTCCTGGATCAAAAAAATAACCCCATTAAGGGGCAGGAAAACGTGACTAATCCTGCCAAAATAGACAAATTCATAGACCTGTTTCCTGCAAGGATTTGCTCGCTGCACTATGATCACATGATGCCACTGACACGATTTAGCGCTTTTTTTAGGCACTAATTGTTAATGTGGTGTTGCGGCTGTAAATTAATGTGCGAATACATTTGTCTAAGTTGACAAAAGGTTAGTGAAAGGAGTAAAAAACCCCATAAAGTTGCTGGCTACTCTGGTGACAGCAAAATTTATAAGGTTTTTTCATTCTTCCCTTGAATCGTTGTGGTGTTGTTAACTGCCAGCATAGAGCAGGACGCGAGACACCACTTTTGGTGAGTAAGCAAAGGTATGTCAACAACCACAGAAGTCGTCGCCCATCATTGGGCATTTGCTGTTTTTCTCGTCGTCTCCATCGGCCTCTGCTGCCTGATGTTAGCCGGAGCATGGTTCCTCGGCTCAAAAGCCCGCGGAAGGCATACAAATACCCCTTTTGAATCCGGGATCGCCTCCGTTGGCAGCGCCAAACTGCGCCTGTCCGCCAAGTTCTATCTGGTCGCGATGTTCTTCGTCATCTTCGACGTTGAGGCCCTCTATCTCTATGCATGGTCGACTGCCATTCGCGAAAGCGGCTGGGTCGGCTTTGTAGAAGCCGCCATTTTCATTTTGGTTCTGCTTGCTGGCCTGGTTTACCTCGTTCGCATCGGCGCGCTGGACTGGGCACCGCCCCGTCGTCGCTTTGATGTGAAGAAGACCACCATTTCGCATTCCAATCGTCATACGCAGTAACAGCGAGGCACAACACATGGACTATACGCTCACTCGCGTAGACCCCAACGGCGAAAACGACCGTTATCCCCTGCAGAAACAGGAGATCGTCACCGATCCCCTGGAAAAGCACGTTCATCAAAGCGTCTACATGGGCAAGCTGGAACACGCCATGCACGACATGGTGAACTGGGGGCGCAAAAACTCACTCTGGCCGTTTAACTTCGGTCTTTCCTGTTGCTACGTCGAAATGACAACTTCGTTCACTGCGGTGCACGATGTGGCGCGTTTTGGCTCGGAAGTGATTCGTGCGTCGCCGCGTCAGGCCGATTTCATGGTGGTGGCGGGGACCTGCTTCACCAAGATGGCCCCGGTAGTGCAGCGCCTGTATGACCAGATGCTGGAACCTAAGTGGGTGATTTCAATGGGTGCCTGTGCCAACTCCGGCGGCATGTATGACATCTACTCCGTGGTGCAGGGCGTTGATAAGTTCCTGCCTGTGGATGTGTACATCCCTGGCTGCCCGCCGCGCCCGGAAGCCTACATGCAGGCGCTGCTGCTGCTGCAGGAGTCGATCGGCAAAGAGCGCCGTCCGCTGTCGTGGGTGGTGGGCGATCAGGGGGTTTATCGCGCCAATATGCAGTCTGAGCGCGAACGCAAACAGGCAGAGCGCATCGCGGTGACTAACCTGCGAACCCCTGACGAAATTTAAGACAGCAGTTTATGGATGTGGTCAATCAAGCGCGCAAAACAACACTAAGTCATCTGCGCTGACCCACCTGACGCCAACACTGAGTGCCTGTGTGACAGGCCAGCATGGTGAATAACCTATGACAGATTTAACCACGCAAGATCTCGCTCAGCCTTTATGGCAAACCCGTGATCACCAGGATGATCCGGTGATCGGCGAGCTGCGTAACCGCTTTGGACCGGATGCCTTTACCGTGCAGCCTACCCGCACCGGTGTGCCGGTGGTCTGGGTGCGTCGTGAGCAGTTACTGGAAATTATTGAGTTCCTGCGCAAGCTGCCAAAACCCTACGTCATGCTGTATGACCTGCATGGCATGGACGAGCGCCTGCGTACCCACCGCGACGGTTTACCGGCCGCGGATTTTTCCGTTTTCTACCATTTCATCTCCATTGAACGCAACCGCGACATTATGCTCAAGGTGGCGTTGTCTGAAAATGACCTGCATGTGCCGACCATCACCAAAATTTTCCCGAATGCCAACTGGTATGAGCGCGAAACCTGGGAGATGTTCGGTATCGACGTGGTTGGCCACCCGCACCTGACGCGCATCATGATGCCGCAGACGTGGGAAGGGCACCCGCTGCGGAAAGACTACCCGGCGCGCGCCACCGAGTTTGACCCGTATGAGCTGACGAAGCAGAAAGAAGATCTGGAGATGGAGTCGCTGACCTTCAAGCCGGAAGAGTGGGGCATGAAGCGCAGCACGGCCAATGAGGACTTTATGTTCCTCAACCTTGGCCCGAACCACCCGTCAGCGCACGGTGCGTTCCGCATCATCCTGCAGCTGGACGGTGAAGAGATCGTCGACTGCGTGCCGGACATCGGTTACCACCACCGCGGTGCGGAAAAGATGGGCGAACGCCAGTCCTGGCACAGCTACATTCCGTACACCGACCGCATCGAGTATCTCGGCGGCTGCGTGAACGAAATGCCGTACGTGCTGGCGGTAGAAAAACTGGCCGGTATCAAAGTGCCCGAGCGCGTGGACGTGATCCGCGTGATGCTATCAGAGCTGTTCCGTATCAACAGCCACCTGCTGTATATCTCGACCTTTATTCAGGACGTTGGTGCCATGTCACCGGTGTTCTTTGCCTTTACCGACCGCCAGAAAATTTATGACGTAGTGGAAGCCATCACCGGTTTCCGTATGCACCCAGCCTGGTTCCGCATCGGCGGTGTGGCGCATGACCTGCCGAAAGGCTGGGAACGCCTGCTGCGCGAATTCCTCGACTGGATGCCAAAGCGTCTGAAAGCCTACGAACAGACCGCGCTGAAGAACTCGGTGCTGATTGCCCGTTCTAAAGGCGTTTCCGCCTACAACATGGAAGAGGCCCTGGCGTGGGGCACTACCGGTGCTGGCCTGCGCGCCACCGGTCTCGACTTTGACGTGCGTAAATGGCGTCCGTACTCCGGTTACGAGAACTTCGACTTTGAAGTGCCGATCGGTGATGGCGTCAGCTGTGCTTACACCCGTGTGATGCTGAAGATGGAAGAGATGCGCCAGAGTATGCGCATTCTGGAGCAGTGCCTGAAGAACATGCCGGCAGGCCCGTTCAAAGCCGACCATCCGCTGACCACGCCGCCGCCGAAAGAGCGCACGCTGCAGCATATCGAAACCCTGATCACTCACTTCCTGCAGGTTTCCTGGGGCCCGGTAATGCCGGCCAACGAATCCTTCCAGATGATTGAGGCGACCAAAGGGATCAACAGTTACTACCTGACCAGCGACGGCAGCACCATGAGCTACCGCACCCGCGTGCGCACGCCGAGCTTCCCGCACCTGCAGCAGATCCCTTCGGTGATCAACGGCAGCCTGGTATCCGACCTGATCGTATACCTCGGTAGTATTGATTTTGTTATGTCAGACGTGGACCGCTAATTATGCACGATCAACGAATTGCGATCGAAACGATCGAAGTTACTGAAGCTTTCATGCTGAGTGCGACAGAGCGCGACGCCATCGAGCATGAGAAGCACCACTACGAAGATGCCCGTGCCGCCTCTATTGAAGCGCTGAAAATCGTACAGAAGCAGCGCGGCTGGGTGCCGGACGGCGCGATCGGTGCCATTGCCGACGTACTGGGCATCCCGGCCAGCGACGTTGAAGGCGTTGCCACCTTCTACAGCCAGATCTACCGCACGCCGGTGGGTCGCCATGTGATCCGTTACTGTGACAGCGTGGTGTGCCATATCACCGGCTATCAGGGGATCCAGACGGCGCTGGAAGAGAATCTGCATATCAAGCCAGGCCAGACTACCGCGGACGGGCGTTTTACCCTGCTGCCAACCTGCTGCCTCGGTAACTGCGACAAAGGGCCGGTAATGATGGTGGGTGATGATACCCACGTGCATCTGACCCCGGAAGGTATCGTCAAATTACTGGAGCAGTATCAATGAGACAGATCGTGCGTACTGCCGAAACCCATCCGCTGACCTGGCGGATGCGTGAGGATAAGGCACCGGTATTTTTTGACGAATACCGCAGCAAAAACGGTTATGCCGGCGCGGAAAAAGCGCTGAAAAGCATGTCACCGGAAGAGATCGTCAATGCGGTTAAAGACTCCGGCCTGAAAGGGCGCGGCGGTGCCGGCTTCTCCACCGGCCTGAAGTGGAGCCTGATGCCGAAAGACGAGTCCATGAACATCCGTTACCTGCTGTGTAACGCCGATGAGATGGAACCGGGCACCTATAAAGACCGTCTGCTGATGGAGCAGATGCCACACCAGCTGGTGGAAGGCATGCTGATCAGCGCCTTCGCGCTGAAAACCTACCGCGGCTACATCTTCCTGCGCGGCGAGTATATCGAGGCGGCGGAAAACCTGCGCCGCGCGATTGCCGAAGCCACCGAAGCGGGCCTGCTGGGTAAAAATATCCTCGGCACCGGCTTTGACTTCGAGCTGATGGTCCACACCGGTGCCGGCCGCTACATCTGCGGTGAAGAGACGGCGCTGATTAACTCGCTGGAAGGCCGCCGCGCCAACCCGCGCTCCAAGCCGCCGTTCCCGGCCTCGGCCGGTGCCTGGGGCAAGCCGACCTGCGTAAATAACGTGGAAACCCTCTCCAACGTGCCGGCGATCCTTGCCAACGGCGTGGAGTGGTACAAGAACATCTCTACCAGCGACGACGCCGGTACCAAAATGATGGGCTTCTCTGGCCGGGTGAAAAACCCGGGCGTCTGGGAACTGCCGTTTGGCACCACCGCGCGCGAGATCCTCGAAGAGTACGCCGGCGGCATGCGTGACGGGCTGAAGTTTAAAGCCTGGCAGCCGGGCGGTGCCGGGACCGACTTCCTCACCGAGCAGCACCTCGACCTGCCGATGGAGTTTGCCACCATTGGCAAAGCCGGCAGCCGTCTGGGTACCGCGCTGGCGATGGCGGTGGACCACGAGATCAATATGGTGTCGCTGGTGCGTAACCTGGAAGAGTTCTTCGCCCGCGAATCCTGCGGCTGGTGTACGCCCTGCCGCGATGGCCTGCCGTGGAGCGTCAAAATTCTGCGCGCGCTGGAGCGTAAGCAGGGGCAGCCTGGGGATATTGAAACCCTGCTGCAACTCTGCCGCCAGCTCGGCCCGGGTAAAACCTTCTGTGCGCATGCGCCTGGTGCGGTAGAGCCGCTGCAGAGCGCCATTAAATACTTCCGCGAAGAGTTCGAAGCGGGGATGGCGCCTCAGGTTTACAGCAACGCTCACGCAATTAGCGGCATCCAGCCCAACCTGTTAAAGGCGCGCTGGTAAGCAAAGTTTAACGCCCGTTTATGACGGGCCTTACGGAAGCATGTTCACTATGGCTACAATTCATGTAGACGGTAAAGAATATGATGTGGATGGCGGAGACAACCTGCTACAGGCGTGTCTCTCCCTCGGCCTCGATATTCCCTATTTTTGCTGGCACCCGGCGCTCGGTAGCGTTGGCGCCTGCCGCCAGTGCGCGGTAAAACAGTACGCTAACGCCGAAGATACCCGCGGTCGTCTGGTGATGTCCTGTATGACGCCAGCGTCTGACGGCACCTTTATTTCAATCGACGATGGTGAAGCGAAAGAGTTTCGCGAAAGCGTGGTCGAGTGGCTGATGACCAACCACCCGCACGACTGTCCGGTGTGTGAAGAGGGCGGCAACTGTCACCTGCAGGATATGACGGTGATGACCGGCCACAGCTTCCGCCGTTACCGCTTCACCAAGCGTACCCACCGCAATCAGGATCTCGGTCCGTTTATCTCTCACGAGATGAACCGCTGTATCGCCTGTTACCGCTGCGTGCGCTACTACAAAGATTACGCCGACGGCACCGACCTCGGCGTGTACGGCGCGCACGATAACGTCTACTTTGGCCGCCCGGAAGATGGCGTGCTGGAGAGCGAGTTCTCCGGCAACCTGGTAGAAATCTGCCCGACCGGCGTGTTCACCGACAAAACCCACTCCGAGCGTTATAACCGTAAGTGGGACATGCAGTACGCGCCAAGCATCTGCCAGCAGTGCAGCATCGGCTGTAACACCAGCCCGGGCGAGCGCTATGGCGAGCTGCGCCGCATTGAAAACCGCTACAACGGCACCGTTAACAGCTACTTCCTCTGTGACCGGGGCCGTTTCGGTTACGGTTACGTAAACCTGAAAGATCGTCCGCGCCAGCCGCTGCAGCGTCGTGGCAACGACTGGATCGCCCTCAACGCCGAGCAGGCGATGCAGGGGGCAGCCGATGTGCTGCGCCAGGCGAAGAAGGTAATCGGTATCGGTTCCCCGCGCGCCAGCGTTGAGAGCAACTTTGCGCTGCGCGACCTGGTCGGCGCTGAGAACTTCTCTACCGGCATCCCGGCGGGCGAGCAGGCGCGTCTGGAGCTGATGCTGAGCATCCTGCGCGACGGCGGTATCCACACGCCATCGCTGCACGATATTGAAAGCTACGATGCGGTACTGGTGCTGGGTGAAGATCTGACCCAGACCGGCGCGCGCATTGCGCTGGCCGTTCGTCAGGCGGTGAAGGGGAAATCCCGTGATATGGCCGCGGCGCAGAAAGTCGCCGACTGGCAGATTGCGGCGATCCTTAACATCGGACAGAACGCCAAACACCCGCTGTTTATTACTAACGTTGACGAAACCCGCATGGATGACATCGCCGCGTGGAGCTATCGCGCCCCGGTAGAAGACCAGGCGCGCCTCGGCTTCGCTATCGCCCATGAGCTGGACGCCAGCGCACCGGCGGTGAGCGATCTTGATAAGTCTCTCGCTGGTAAAATCGACGTCGTGGTGCAGGCGCTGGCCGGTGCCCGTAAACCGCTGATCATCTCCGGCACCAACGCCGGCAGTGAAGCGGTGATTCAGGCGGCGGCCAACGTGGCGAAAGCGCTGAAAGGGCGCGGTGCCGACGTCGGTATCACCCTGCTGCCAACGGCAACAAACAGCATCGGTGTCGGTCTGATCGGCGGTCAGACGCTTGACGCAGCGCTGAGCCAGCTGGCCAGCGGTGAAGCCGATGCGGCTATCGTGCTGGAAAACGACCTTTATCGCCACCTGCCGAAAGCGCAGGTTGACGCGGCGCTGAGCAACACCGCCAACGTGATCGTTATCGACCATCAGCGCACCAAAACCACCGAACAGGCCGGCCTGATCCTCTCTACGGCCAGTTTTGCCGAGAGCGATGGCACGGTGATTAACCAGGAAGGCCGCGCACAGCGCTTCTTCCAGGTGTATGACCCGGCTTACTACGACGAAAAAGTACAGATGCTGGAGAGCTGGCGCTGGCTGCATTCCCTGCAGAGCACCATCAACAGCCGCGAAGTGGACTGGAGCCAGCTGGATCACGTGATTGACGCCTGTGTGGCGGCACTGCCGCAGCTGGCTGCGATCAAAGACGCCGCGCCGGATGCCAGTTTCCGTATTCGTGGTCAGAAGCTGTCGCGTTCACCGCACCGCTCCAGCGGCCGTACCGCGATGCGCGCCAACATCAGCGTGCATGAACCGCGTCAGCCGCAGGATAAAGACACCATGTTCGCCTTCTCGATGGAAGGGAACAACCAGCCGGGCGCCGCGCGCTCGCAGATCCCGTTTGCCTGGGCACCAGGCTGGAACTCACCGCAGGCATGGAATAAATTCCAGGCGGAAGTGGGCGGTAAACTGCGTAACGGCGATCCGGGCGTGCGTCTGTTCGAAGCGGCCGAAGGCCAGCTGGCATGGTTCGATAACGTACCGGCATCCTTTACCGGTAGTGAGAACAGCTGGCGCGTCGCCCCTTACTTCCAGCTGTTTGGCAGTGAGGAGATGACCCAGCGTGCACCGGTTATCCAGCAGCGTATGGCCGCGCCTTGCGTGGTGGTCAACCCGCAGGACGCCGCGAAGCTGGGCGTTAATGCCGGTGCGGTGCTGCAGTTTACCTGTCAGGGTGAGCAGCTGCGTCTGCCGGTACGCTTCTCCAGCCAGCTGCAGGCAGGGCAGGTGGGTCTGCCGCTCGGTCTGCCGGGCATCCCGCCGTTCCTGTCGGGCGCTGAAATTGACAATCTGCAGGAGGCAGTCCAATGAACTGGCTGACACCGGAAGTGATTGATGTGCTGATCGCCGTGGGTAAAGCGCTGGTGATCCTGTTCGTGGTGGTCGGCTGCGGTGCCTTTATGAGCTTCGGCGAACGTCGCCTGCTCGGCCTGTTCCAGAACCGCTACGGACCTAACCGTGTCGGCTGGGGCGGCTCGCTGCAGCTGGTGGCCGACATGATCAAAATGTTCTTTAAAGAGGACTGGATCCCGCCGTTTACCGACCGGGTGATCTTTACCCTGGCACCGATGATCGCCTTTACCTCGCTGCTGCTGGCGATGGCGATCGTGCCGGTTACCTCCACCTGGATGGGCGCAGACCTGAACATCGGCCTGCTGTTCTTCCTGATGATGGCGGGCCTGGCGGTGTATGCGGTGCTGTTCGCCGGCTGGTCGAGTAATAACAAATACTCGCTGCTGGGTGCGATGCGTGCCTCCGCGCAGACCCTGAGCTACGAAGTGTTCCTCGGCCTGTCGTTAATGGGCGTGGTGGCGCAGGCCGGCTCGTTCAACATGGTTGAGATCGTTAACAGCCAGACTCACCTGTGGAACGTGATCCCGCAGTTCCTCGGCTTTATGACCTTCTGTATCGCCGGCGTTGCGGTGTGTCACCGCCACCCGTTTGACCAGCCGGAAGCGGAGCAGGAACTGGCCGATGGTTACCACATTGAATATGCCGGTATGAAGTTCGGCCTGTTCTTCGTCGGTGAATACGTCGGTATCGTCACCGTCTCCGCGCTGATTGTGACGCTGTTCTTCGGCGGCTGGCACGGTCCGTGGCTGCCACCGATCTTCTGGTTCGCTATTAAAACGGCCTTCTTCATGATGATGTTTATTCTGATTCGTGCTGCTCTGCCGCGTCCGCGCTATGACCAGGTAATGTCGTTCGGCTGGAAAGTTTGTCTGCCGTTGACGCTGTTGAACCTGCTGGCTACCGCCGCAGTGATTCTGTACACGGCGCAGTAAGGGGTTAAGAACATGACATTAAAAGAACTTGCCGTTGGTTTCGGCACCACGTTACGCAGTATCTGGCTGATTGGCCTGAACGCCTTCGCGAAACGTGAAACCATGATGTACCCGGAAGAGCCGGTTTATCTGCCGCCGCGTTACCGTGGCCGTATCGTGCTGACGCGCGATCCGGACGGCCAGGAGCGCTGCGTGGCCTGTAACCTGTGTGCGGTTGCCTGCCCGGTGGGCTGTATCTCGCTGCAGAAGGCCGAAATGGCCGATGGCCGCTGGTATCCGGAGTTCTTCCGCATCAACTTCTCGCGCTGCATCTTCTGTGGCCTGTGTGAAGAAGCCTGCCCGACCACGGCGATTCAGCTGACCCCGGACTTCGAAATGGGTGAGTTTAAACGCCAGGATCTGGTCTATGAAAAAGAGAACCTGCTGATCTCCGGCCCGGGCAAATACCCGGAATACAACTTCTACCGGATGGCGGGTATGGCGATCGACGGTAAAGATAAAGGCTCCGCTGAAAACGAAGCTCCACCCATCGACGTCAAAGGCTTGTTACCTTAAGGAGCCAGGCATGGAATTTGCGTTTTATCTGTGTGGTCTGGTGGCGGTGGTCGCGACGTTGCGCGTGATCACCCACACCAACCCGGTACATGCGTTGCTGTACCTGATCGTCTCACTGCTGGCGGTCTCCGGCGTGTTTTTCTCACTCGGTGCCTATTTCGCCGGTGCGCTGGAGATTATCGTTTATGCCGGTGCCATTATGGTGCTGTTCGTCTTCGTGGTGATGATGCTGAACCTCGGCGGTGCCGAAGTGCAGCAGGAGCGTGACTGGCTGAAGCCGGGCATGTGGGCAGGCCCGGGCCTGCTGTCACTGGTGCTGCTGACGGTGATTGTCTATGCCATCCGCACGGTGAATGACCAGGGCATCGAAGGCACGATGATCGACGCGAAACAGGTCGGCATCAGCCTGTTCGGACCTTACGTGCTGGCGGTCGAGCTGGCGTCAATGCTGCTGCTGGCCGGTCTGGTGGTGGCGTATCACATCGGACGTGAACAGCGTGCGGGCGAGGTGCTCAGCAACCGCCCGGCTGACGCGGCTAAAAATCGTAAAGAGGAGCAGCTATGATCCCTCTGCAGCACGGCCTGATTCTGGCGGCGATCCTGTTTGTCCTCGGCCTGACCGGGGTAATGATCCGCCGCAACCTGCTGTTTATGTTGATTAGCCTCGAAATCATGATTAACGCTGCGGCACTGGCGTTCGTGGTGGCGGGGAGTTACTGGGGCCAGGCAGACGGCCAGGTGATGTTTATCCTGGCGATCAGCCTGGCTGCAGCGGAGGCCAGCATTGGCCTGGCGCTGCTGCTGCAGCTTCATCGCCGCAGCCAGAACCTCAACATTGATAAAGTGAGCGAGATGCGCGGATGAACCTTCTCTATTTAACAGTCCTGTTTCCGCTGATCGGCTTCCTGCTGCTGGCGTTCTCCCGTGGCCGCTGGTCCGAGAACCTGTCAGCAACCGTCGGTATGGGCTCGGTGGGCCTGGCGGCGCTGGTCACCCTGTATGCCGGCGTGGATTTCTTCAACAACGGTCAGCAGGTGTTTAACCAGGCGCTGTGGACCTGGATGCAGGTTGGCAACTTTAAGATTGACGTTAACCTGACGCTGGACGGCCTGTCGCTGACCATGCTGTCGGTGGTCACCGGCGTCGGCTTCTTTATCCATATGTTCGCCTCCTGGTATATGCGTGGGGAAGAGGGCTACTCGCGCTTCTTCGCCTATACCAACCTGTTTATCGCCAGCATGGTGGTTCTGGTGCTGGCCGATAACCTGATGCTGATGTATCTCGGCTGGGAAGGCGTGGGCCTCTGCTCCTACCTGCTGATCGGCTTCTACTACACCAACCCGAACAACGGTGCGGCGGCGATGAAAGCCTTCGTCATCACCCGCGTCGGTGACGTGTTCCTCGCGTTTGCGCTGTTCATCCTCTGGAACGAGCTGGGCACGCTGAACTTCCGTGAGGTGGTAGAACTGGCACCGGCGCACTTCGCCGCTGACAACCAGATGCTGCAGTGGGCTACCCTGATGCTGCTGGGCGGCGCGGTCGGTAAATCCGCTCAGCTGCCGCTGCAGACCTGGCTGGCCGATGCGATGGCGGGTCCGACCCCGGTTTCTGCCCTGATCCACGCGGCGACCATGGTCACCGCCGGCGTTTACCTGATTGCCCGTACCCACGGCCTGTTCCTGTTAACGCCGGACGTTCTGCACCTGGTTGGCATTATTGGTGCGGTAACGCTGCTGCTGGCCGGTTTTGCCGCGCTGGTGCAGACCGACATCAAACGCGTGCTGGCCTACTCGACCATGAGCCAGATTGGCTACATGTTCCTGGCGCTGGGCGTGCAGGCGTGGGACGCGGCTATCTTCCATCTGATGACGCACGCGTTCTTTAAAGCGCTGCTGTTCCTCTCGTCCGGTTCGGTGATCCTTGCCTGTCACCACGAGCAGAACATCTTCAAGATGGGCGGCCTGCGTAAGAGCATTCCGTTGGTCTACACCTGCTTCCTGGTAGGCGGCGCGGCGCTGTCGGCACTGCCGCTGATCACTGCCGGCTTCTTCAGTAAGGATGAGATCCTTGCCGGTGCGCTGGCTAACGGTCATCTCAACCTGATGGTTGCCGGCCTGGCCGGGGCCTTTATGACGTCGCTCTACACCTTCCGCATGATCTTCATCACCTTCCACGGTGAAGAGAAGATCCACGCGCACGCGGGCAAGGGGATTACCCATCACCTGCCGCTGCTGGTGCTGCTGGTGCTCTCAACCTTTATCGGTGCGCTGATTGTGCCACCGCTGCGCGGCGTACTGCCGGAAACCACCGAGCTGGCGCACGGCAGCGTGTTGTGGCTCGAGATCGGTTCCGGCGTGGTGGCGATTGTCGGTATTCTGCTGGCCGCGGCGCTCTGGCTGGGCAAACGCTCGCTGGTGACCTCCATCGCCAACAGCGCGCCGGGTCGTTTCTTCTCCACCTGGTGGTTTGCTGCCTGGGGCTTCGACTGGCTGTACGACAAAGTCTTCGTTAAGCCTTACCTGGTTATTGCCCGGCTGCTCTCACGCGACCCGCTGAACTCGCTGATGAACATCCCGGCAGGGCTGGCCAGCCTGAGTAACAAAGGGCTGCTGGTGAGTGAGAACGGATATCTGCGCTGGTATCTGGCCGCGATGAGCATCGGTGCCGTGGTGGTGCTGGGCCTGTTGATGGTGCTGTAAAGGTTAGTGAGTGGGGGGGCTTTCCCCCCCGAAAAGATGGCTTAAAAACAAACTGAAAGTTGGGCGTCATCGGCCCGTTCAGATTCATTAAAGGGAACAGATCGCCATGTTATTACCTTGGCTCATTATACTACCCTTCGTCGGTGGCCTGCTGGCCTGGCAGTTCGAACGTTTCGGACCGAAAGCACCGCGCTGGATAGCACTGATCGCGATGGGACTGACGCTGGTCCTGTCACTGCAGCTGTGGCTGCAGGGCGGTTACTCACTGACCCAGGCGACCGGGCTGCCGCAGTGGCAATCCGAATTCTCCGTGCCGTGGATCCCGCGTTTCGGCATTAACTTCCACCTGGCGCTGGACGGCCTGTCGCTGCTGATGGTCGTGCTGACCGGCCTGCTGGGCGTGATGGCGATCCTCTGTTCGTGGAACGAGATTGAGAAGTGGCACGGTTTCTTCCACCTCAATCTGCTGTGGATCCTCGGCGGCGTGATCGGTGTGTTCCTCGCCATCGACATGTTCCTGTTCTTCTTCTTCTGGGAGATGATGCTGGTGCCGATGTACTTCCTGATCGCGCTGTGGGGCCACAAGGCTTCCGACGGCAAGACGCGAATTACCGCCGCCACCAAGTTCTTTATCTACACCCAGGCCAGCGGCCTGATCATGCTGATCGCCATTCTGGCGCTGGTGTTTGTGCACTACAGCGCTACCAACGTCTGGACGTTCAACTACGAGCTGCTGCTGAAGACGCCAATGTCGCACGGCGTGGAATACCTGCTGATGCTCGGCTTCTTTATCGCCTTCGCGGTAAAAATGCCGGTGGTGCCGCTGCACGGCTGGCTGCCGGACGCGCACAGCCAGGCACCGACCGCCGGTTCCGTTGACCTGGCCGGGATCCTGCTGAAAACCGCCGCCTACGGCCTGCTGCGCTTTGCACTGCCGCTGTTCCCGAACGCGTCGGCCGAGTTCGCACCGATTGCCATGTGGCTCGGTATCATCGGCATCTTCTACGGTGCGTGGATGGCGTTCTCTCAGTACGATATCAAACGTCTGATCGCCTACACCTCCATCTCGCATATGGGCTTCGTGCTGATTGCTATCTACACCGGCAGCCAGCTGGCCTTCCAGGGGGCAGTGGTGCAGATGATCGCCCATGGCCTGTCGGCGGCGGCGCTGTTTATCCTCTGCGGCCAGCTGTATGAGCGCCTGCACACCCGCGATATGCGCCAGATGGGCGGCCTGTGGTCACGCATCAAGTGGCTGCCGGGGCTGTCCCTGTTCTTCGCGGTGGCCAACCTCGGCATGCCGGGCACCGGTAACTTTGTCGGTGAGTTTATGATCCTGACCGGCAGCTTCCAGAGCGCACCGGTGATTATCGTTATTGCCACCTTCGGTCTGGTGTTTGCCTCGGTTTACTCACTGATCATGATGCAGCGCGCTTACTACGGTGCGCCTAAGTCAGATACGCCACTGCGCAGCATGTCGCCACGTGAGTTTCTGATGATTATGGTCCTGGTGGTTCTGCTGGTGCTGGTGGGGGTTTACCCGCAGCCGATTCTGGACACCTCCCACGCTGCGATGAGTAATATCCAGCAGTGGTTTACCGCTTCAATTTCAACTACAAGGCCGTAATTCGCCATGACAATAACTCCTCAACACTTGATCGCGCTTCTACCGCTGCTGATCGTCGGATTGACGGTGGTAGTTGTGATGCTGTCCATTGCGTGGCGACGCAACCACTTCGTCAATGCGACGCTGGCGGTGATTGGTCTTAACCTGGCGCTGTTCTCACTGTACTTTGTCGGCCAGGCAGGGCCAATGGACGTCACCCCGCTGCTGCGGGTGGACAGCTACTCGATGCTCTACACCGGGCTGGTGATCCTCGCCAGCCTGGCGACCTGCACCTTCGCCTATCCGTGGCTGAGCACCTACCCGGATAACAAAGAAGAGTTCTACCTGCTGGTGCTGATTGCCGCGCTGGGCGGCGTGGTGCTGGCCAGCGCCAACCACCTGGCGGCGCTGTTTATCGGTATTGAGCTGCTGTCGCTGCCGCTGTTCGGTCTGGTGGGCTACGCCTTCCAGCAGAACCGGTCGCTGGAAGCGGCGATTAAGTACACCATCCTGTCTGCCGCAGCGTCGTCCTTCCTGCTGTTCGGTATGGCGCTGGTGTATGCCAACAGCGGCAACCTGGGCTTCGTCGCGCTCGGTGAGAGCCTTAACGACAGCCTGGTCCAGCAGCCGCTGCTGCTGGCCGGTATTGGCCTGATGATCGTCGGCTTCGGCTTTAAGCTGTCGCTGGTGCCGTTCCACCTGTGGACGCCGGACGTGTATCAGGGTGCTCCGGCACCGGTTACCGCCTTCCTGGCCACCGCCAGCAAAATTGCCATCTTCGGCGTGCTGATGCGTCTGTTTATCAACGCGCCGGCCGTCGACAGCGAAGGCGTGCGCACCGTGCTGGGTATTATTGCCGTTGCCTCCATGCTGTTCGGTAACCTGATGGCGATTTCGCAGCGTAACATCAAGCGCCTGCTCGGCTACTCGTCGATCGCCCACCTCGGCTATCTGCTGGTGGCGCTGATCGCCGTGCAGTCGCAGGGGCTGTCGCTGGAAGCGGTTGGCGTTTATCTGGCCGGCTACCTGTTCAGCAGCCTCGGCGCGTTCGGCGTGGTGACGCTGATGTCCAGCCCGTATCGCGGCGCGGATGCCGATTCACTCTACTCCTACCGTGGCCTGTTCTGGCATCGCCCGATCCTGGCCTCGGTGATGACCGTGATGATGCTGTCGCTGGCCGGTATCCCGATGACTCTCGGCTTTATCGGTAAGTTCTACGTGATCGCCGTCGGCGTGCAGGCGCACCTGTGGTGGCTGACCGGCGCGCTGGTGCTCGGCAGCGCCATCGGCCTGTACTACTATCTGCGCGTTACCGTCAGCCTGTATCTGGCCGGCCCGGAACTGATGCAGCGCGACACCCCGGCGAACTGGGCCACTACCGCGGGCGGTATCGTGGTGCTGATCTCCGCCGTGCTGGTGCTGCTGCTGGGCGTCTACCCGCAGCCGCTGATTTCGCTGGTGCAGCTGGCGACGCCGTGAGATAAAACGTTCGGATATCGATAACAATCGGGCCCCTGTGGCCCGATTTTTTTTGCGAGGAAACGATGGAAATTGAGTGGCAGGATCTACACCACGGCGAGCTGAGCGCCGCCCGGCTTTACCAGCTGCTGGCGCTGCGTAGCCAGGTGTTTGTGGTTGAACAGCGGTGCGTCTATCAGGATATTGATGGGGCCGATCTGCTGGGGGGCAACCGCCATCTGCTCGGGCTGTATCAAGACCGGCTGCTGGCGTACGCCCGCATTCTCGCGCCACAGGCCGCCGGCGAGCCGGTGAAAATCGGTCGGGTGATCGTCAGCAGCGAGGCGCGCGGCCTGAGCCTCGGCAGCCGTTTAATCAAACATGCGATAGCCTGCTGTGAACGCCACTGGCCGCAGCAGCCGCAGTTTCTTTCGGCGCAGGCGCACCTGCAACGCTTTTACAGCAGCGCGGGTTTTGTAGCGACGGGAGAGGTGTACGACGAGGACGGCATTCCGCACATTGATATGCTGCGCGGATAATAAAACAGGCGGCCGCAGCCGCCTGTCGATGGTTTAACCGGCGGTCATAATCCGGTCATCAACGTATTTGCGTTTGTCCGGCGGCGGCGGCGCGTACTGATACAGCCAGGTTTCGCTCAGCGTATCGTCTTTGGTACGCAGGAACAGGCGCATATCCACCGGGGTGGTGGCGTCGCTGTCCGGATACCAGTCAAACAGGATGCGGAAACCGTTAATCGGTTCGACGTAGAGGATCTCCACCTGTTTAAGGGTGCCGGATGAGATATTAATCACCGGCTCAATCCCCTTCGGCGCGGCCGCTTTCAGGTCACCGCCGACGAAGTCCACCGCAAAGCGGCGCGCCCAGACGTTCGGGTAGTGTTCTCCCGGTGCCCAGCCTTCCGGGAAGCCGCCCATGCCGGTGCGGGTGGCGTTCACCCGCGCCAGGCCGCTGCGTACCGGCGGCAGGCCGCTCCAGTAAAGCTTGTAGCTGTAGCTGTGCGCGCTGCCGGCCTTGATCGGCTCGGCCGGCTGCCAGAAGCAGACGATGTTATCCAGCGTTTCACCGGTGGTTGGGATCTCCATCAGCGCCACCGCACCTTTGCCCCACTTGTCCGTCGGCTCCACCCACAGGCTCGGGCGCTTGTTGTACCAGCCAATCACGTCCTGGTAATCCTGGAAATCGTGATTCAGCTGCAACATGCCAAAGCCGCGCGGGTTTTCATCCTGGTAGGCGTTGAAGGTCAGGCGCTGCGGATTGTTGAGCGGGCGGCAGATCCACTCGCCGCTGCCGGTCCACATCGCCAGGCGATCGGAGTCGTGGATCTGCGGGTGAATGGTGTCGCACATGCGGCGTTCGTTATTGCCACAGCTGAACATGGTGGTCATCGGCGCGATACCCAGTTGCTCGATATCCTTACGCGCGTAGATGTGTTTTTCCACCTCCATCACCACGCGTTTCTCTTCGCAGTGAATGATGAACTTGTAGGCACCGGTGCAGCTGGCACCGTCCAGCAGGGTGTAAACGGTAAAGGTGGTGTCTTCCGCCTTTGGCGTTTCAAACCAGAAGGCGGTGAAGTCCGGGAACTCCTCCTTGCCGTTAGTGAAAGTATTGACGGCCACGCCGCGCGCGGAGAGACCGTACTGGAAGGTTTCATCCACGGCGCGGAAGTAGCTGGCGCCGAGGAACGAGACGATGTCGCGTTTAGCCAGTTCCGGTTTTTTAAAGGCGCGGAAGCCGGCAAAGCCAAGGTCGGTTTTTCCCTCCAGCTGTTTGGTATCCACGTGAGCGTTGTTGTAGTTAAACAGCTCCGGGCGGAAGTGGATTTCTCGGGCCTGGCGGTCGCCATCTACCGAGAACATGCGGATACGGCGCTTAAAGCCCATGCCGACGTGGAAGAACTGAACGTCAAGCTGTCGGTTATCCAGGCCGTTCCACAGTGAGTGGCCGGCGTCGTACTGGATTTCGTTATAGGCCTGCGGGGTCAGGGTCGCCAGCGTGTCCGGCAGCGGGGCCGGTGCGCCGATCCAGGCATGTTTCGCCTGGTCTGCGGCCAGCTTTTTCAGCACGTCGAAATCAAAACGCACCGCGGTGCCGTCGGCAATATCGCTCTCTGCCCAGGCGGCCTGGGAGAACAGGGTGGATAAGCCGGACATCCCGCTCAGGGTTGCGAATGCCATTGACGCTTTCATAAACATTCTACGATTCATGCCGGAAAATATTTCCTCAGGTGAACGAGTTTGTAGTGACTGTCGTGCATGTAAAATACACATTCGCATAACCGGAAGGCTTCCGGGTACAGGGAGTTACGACAGCTTGCTCAGGGTTTGATTCAGTTCACGCAGAATTTATCAGATAAATCCTGTAACCGCAGTGATTTCATCGGCGAAAAACGGTCTATAGTTAATGTGAATGCGACAATTAATTCGACCACGGAGGATGAAAGATGTCTGTATCAAATGAACCTAATGACAATCGCCTGGATGATGACCTGGCGCTGCTGACCAAAACGCTGGAAGAGGTGCTGAAATCGTCGGGCGACCCGGCCGATCAGAAGTACGTTGAGCTGAAGGCCAAAGCCGAAAAGTCGCTGGATGAAGTTAAAACGCGCATCAGCAACGCGTCGGACAGCTACTACTACCGCGCCCGCCAGGCGGTATCCCGCGCCGACGAGTACGTGCATGACAAACCCTGGCAGGGGATTGGCGTTGGTGCCACCGTTGGGCTGGTCGTTGGCCTGCTGCTGGCACGCCGCTAAGCTGCACAAACTGCGCCCTGAGGGGCGCCGTTATTCTGCCCCGATCTGTTCCGCTTCCCCTTCTTAAGCAGTCGCCTGCTGATGACCCACAGACTCCAGACCGCCAAAGCGCTGATAAAATGCCGCGCACGGTTGTGGCAACTCGCCAATTCGACTCTCTGCCAGCTGACTGACCCGCCGCGTAGCCGGTAATGCAAGACGCCGGTAAAGATTGATGCACAGATGGCGTGCCGTGTGCCCCGGCCACTGCGGCGGAAGCAGTGCGTCAGGCAGCTGTGGATCGCGCAGCACCACCCGGCGCCAGGCATGGATCAGCAACAGGCACAGCTCAAAAGCCTGTTGTTCACTGACCTGTTGCTGTCGATCGCGCAGCAGCAGCATCAGCGGGCGCCACGCGTCAATAAACTGCTGGTAGTGCGCTGCCATCTCATCCAGCGCCCAGTTGTTCGCCACCTGACGCTTCAGACAACCGGCAGAACGTTCACCGGCAGACTGTGCGCGGAACCAGATGGTGTGCTCGCCCCCGGGGAGTTCGCTGAGCAGGGCGGTGACGTCGCGGCGGATGTCTGCCGGGGCGGCCAGCAGCGTTGTACTCAGCTGCCCAAAGCCGAGCCAGCCCAGAGACTGCCGAAGGCGGGCGCGTACGGTTTTTTCCACCCCATCCAGCAGCAGCAGATCCCACTCGCCGTTCCATAAAGCGGGTTCGCCCTGATAGATTTTGCTTTCCGCGTGGCGGAACTGTTGCAGGCCGTGTTCAGAAAGTCGGTAATAGCTGCGGCGTCCGGCTTTTTCCGCCTCCAGCCAGCCCTCCTTCTGCAGTCGAAAAACGGCGGTGCGCACCCAGCGGTCACTGAAGCCCAGTGGCGCCAGCAGCGCGCTCAGCGAACCCAGCCACACCTCGCCGCCACGCTGACTCAGCGCATCACCGTACAGAGAGATAATTAGCGAAGTACCGCTCAGCGGCTGTACGGCCAGCGAGCGGCGAATAAAACTATCGAGTTTATCAGGCATCAGTGCCCCGTTGCGGACGGAAACAACCTTTACCTTAGCATATTCAATGCGGTACAGCGTCCTGTGTTCCTCTGCTATCGACAACCCGTACCGCTTTTCCCTCAGAACGCGGCAACGTACCCGGTTCAACCACGCTGACCTGCGCGCTGATGCCAATCAGCGATTTAATATGGTGCTGCAGCTGTTTCGCGGTTTCATCACTGCGGCTGGCATCCAGCGTCGTCTTTCTCTCCACCCGCAGCGCCAGGTGGTCAAGATTGCCGCTGCGGCTCACTTCCAGCAGATAATGGGAGGAGAGGCCAGGGCAGCGCATAATCTGCTCTTCAAGCTGGGAGGGGAAAATGTTGATACCCCGCACGATTAGCATATCGTCCGAGCGGCCGCTGATAGCGGCCATGCGCCGCATCGGCCTACTGCCGCCGGGCAACAGAGAACTCATATCGTGGCTGCGATAGCGGATCACCGGCATTGCTTCCTTGCTCAGGCTGGTAAAAACCAGCTCACCGCGTATTCCGGCAGGCAGCAGTTCCAGCGTCAGAGGATCGATGACTTCAGGATAGAAATGATCTTCCCAGATGGTAGAGCCGGCGTCCGGGCCATCGCACTCAATCGCCACCCCCGGCCCCATCACTTCGGAGAGGCCATAGATATTACAGGCTGTGATCCCCAACCGGCTCTCGATCTCACCGCGCAGTGCGGCGCTCCATGGCTCGGCGCCAAGCACCCCCAGCCGTAGCGAGCAGCCGCGCGCATCACCCCCCATGCGCCGCTCCAGCTCATCGGTCAGCGCCAGACAGTAAGACGGGGTCGCCATTATTACGTCCGGCTGCAGGTCGAGGATCAACTGCGCCTGCTTTTCAGTCTGTCCGGTGGAAGCCGGGATCACCGTGGCACCGAGTTTTTCCGCACCGTAGTGCGCCCCCATCCCCCCGGTGAACAGGCCGTAGCCATAAGCAATATGGACCTTATCACGTGAGGTTACCCCCACCGAACGCAGGCAGCGAGCCACCAGCCCGGACCAGCGCGCCAGGTCGGCGGCGGTATAACCCACCACCGTCGGTTTTCCGGTGGTGCCGGAAGAGGCGTGCAGGCGCACAATCTGCTCGCAGGGGACGGCAAAGGTGGCAAAGGGATAGTTGTCGCGCAGATCCTGCTTGGAGGTGAAAGGGAACTTAACGATATCGCTCAGCTGCCGCAGATCGCCGGGGTGCACGCCCGCCGCGGTAAACTTTTTCCGGTACATCGGCACGTTTTCCCAGGCGTGATGCAGTGTCCACTTCAGCCTCTCCAGCTGCAGGGCTTCCAGTGCCTCGCGTGAGGCATATTCGATCGGATCAAGGGTTGGAACCAGGCTACTCATTTTGTCTCTCCCTGATAGATGATGTGATTGCCGTGCTGACCCCGCGCGGCGTGTTGGCTGCTATCTTCCGCTGAAGTGTGCCTGCCGCTTTGTCAGGAAAGCGTTGACGCCTTCGCGGTAATCGTCACTGCGACCGGCCTGCTGTTGCAGGTCGCGCTCCAGATCCAGCTGCTGGCTGAGGGTGTGGGTGGCCGCTGCCTGCAGTGCCCGCTTGGTCATACCCAGCGCGGCGGTTGCCTGCCCGGCCAGCCGCTGCGCCAGCTGCAGGCAGGCGTTTTCCAGCTGGTCATCCTCCCACACCTGCCAGATCAACCCCCAGTTCAGGGCCTGCTCTGCGCCGATCTTATCGCCCAGCAGGGCCATACCCGCCGCCCGGGCGTAACCCACTTTGCGCGGCAGAAACCAGCTGGCGCCACTGTCCGGCACCAGCCCTACGCGGCAGAATGAAAACAGAAAGCTGGCCGAACGTGCGGCCAGCGTCAGATCGCAGGCCAGCGCCAGCGAGGCCCCGGCTCCGGCTGCCACGCCGTTAATCGCGCCGACCACCGGCTTTGGCAGCGCGGTCAGCCGTCGGATCAGCGGGTTATAGTGTTTTTCAACCGACAGCCCGAGGTCGGCGGGGTTATCGCCCGGGCGAGTACGGCGGTCGCTGAGATCCTGCCCGGCGCAAAACGCCCGGCCGGCCCCGGTCAGCAGCACGCAGCGCACGGCGTCATCGGTTTCGGCGCGTTCCAGCGCGGCGGCCAGCGCCAGGTGCATCGCGGGATTAAAACTGTTCAGCCGCTGCGGGCGGTTAAGGGTAAGTTGCAGCACGCCGTGCGTCAGCCGTGCAAGCACCGGCGGCTGATGTTCGCCGGCCTGCTGCCCGCCGTCAGCGCTGGCCTGTGGTGAATTCGGTGTCTCGTTCATCATGGCTCCTAAACGTCAAAGTCCAGCACCACGCCGTCGCCTTTCGGCCATGCCTGGCAGCTGAGGATATAGCCTGCGTTCAGCTGATCCTGTTCGAGGCTGTAGTTGACCTCCATCGTCACGTCGCCGGATTTCAGGCGGCATTTACAGGTGGCGCAAACCCCGCCCTTACAGGCGAAGGGCAGGTCGATCCCCTGGCGCAGCGCAGCGTCCAGAATGCTGCGGTCCTGCGGCTGCAGGGCAATTTTCTGGCGGCGGCCGTCATGCAGAATTTCCACGTCGCAGCGCTGATCACGGCTGGTGCGGATGGGTAACGGGTGCTGGTGGCCGGCATCAAACTGTTCGCGGTGAATATTCTGTGCGGCGATCCCGGCCTGTCGCAGCGCGCTTTGTGCGTTGTCCATCATCGCCGTCGGGCCGCAGATAAACGCCTGTTGAAAGTGGTTCAGCCCGATCAGGGCATGCAGCTGCGCCAGGTACCCGGCGTCGATATGCCCGCTGAGTAACGGGCTGTCCGAGCTTTCCTGGCTGAACAGCCAGAAGAGTTGCAGCCGCTGCAGAAAGCGATCTTTCAAATCGGCCAGCGTCTGGCGAAACATCGCCGACTGCGTATGGCGGTTGGCGTAAACCAGCGTGAAGCGGCTGTCGGGCTCCTGCTGCAACGTGCTGCTGATAATCGCCAGCAACGGCGTAATGCCTGACCCTGCCGCCAGTGCCAGATAATCACCCTGGTGCCCGGGACGGGGCCGGTAGCCAAACTGCCCCTGTGGCGGCATGACGTCCAGCGTGTCGCCGGGGTGCAGATGCCGGTGCAGATGCTGTGAAAAGCGGCCGCCCGGCACCGCCCTGACGCCAATCTGCAGCCGGTTATCTTCTGGCGCGGAGCTGATGGAGTAACAGCGGCGCAGATCTTCGCCATCAACGCGGGCGCGCAGGGTGAGATGCTGGCCGGGCGTGAAGCGCCAGATCTCCGCCGCCCCCGGAGGGAGGGAAAAGGTAATGGCCACGGCATCGGCCGTTTGTCGTTCAATGGCCTCTACCGTCAGATGATGAAACTGTGACATCGTTTTCCCCTCACAGACACTTGAAGTAATCAAAGGGTTCGCGGCACGCGCAGCAGCGGTACAGCGCTTTACAGGCGGTAGAGCCAAACTCACTGATTTGTTCGGTGTGCAGACTGCCGCAGCGCGGGCAGGCAACAGGGCAGATCGTCGCTGCCGCACAGCGGTGGGGCGGCGCAATGCCAGCCTCCAGCAGCTTGCGGCGGCCAGTCTCACTGATCCAGTCACTGCTCCAGGCCGGATGCAGACTAACCACCACCTCGGCCGACGGATACCCTGCCTGTTGCAGCCGCTGGCGGATGTCGTCCTGCAGGAACCTGGTGGCCGGGCAGCCGGAGTAAGTGGGTGTCAGCACCACCTGCCAGCCAGCCGGAGCTGCATTGACCGCGCGGATCATCCCCAGCTCGGTAATGGATAACAGCGGCAGCTCCGGGTCGGGGATCTGCCGCAGACAGCGCCAGATACCAGCAACAGCAGGATGCTGCAGAGTCATTTGTGTGATCTTCATCGTCCCCCCTTACCAGCGGCAGCCAGGCTGGCTGCGTGGCAGGAACTGCATCTCTGCCAGCAGATAGCCGAAATGTTCGCTGTGCTGCCCCTGTTTGCCGCCGTGGCGCCAGGCCGCCTCAGTCGGTGGGGGCAGGGTGGCGGCCTGCAGCACCGGGGCGGTCAGCGTATGCCAGGCCGCCTGCAGTGCGGCCGCATCGGGCGCGATCCCTTGCTGCACCAGCCGCTGCTCGGTTGCATCGCTGAGAAAGGGTTCAGCGGTAAAGCGCCACAGCCCGTTCAGCGCCTGCTGCATTCTGTCATGGCTTTGCAGGGTGCCGTCGCCGAGGCGGATCATCCAGCCGCTGCTGAAACGCAGGTGATAGGTGACCTCCTTCAGCGCCTTGGCTGCTATCGCCGCCAGCGACGCATCACGGCTGAGGCTGAGCTGCCGGTACAGACAGTGGTGCCACGCATCCAGCAGGAACTGGCGCACCAGCGTGTCGTTGAAACCGCCGTTAGGCTGCTCGGCCAGCAGCAGGTTACTGAACGCGGATTCGTCGCGCTGAAAAGCGAAACGATCCTCATCCCAGCCCGGCCCGGCCAGTCCGGCGGCGTACTGATAGAAATTCCGCGCCTGGCCCAGCAGATCCAGCGCGATGTTGGCCAGTGCGAGGTCGATCTCCAGCTCCGGCGCGTGGCCGCACCAGGCGCCCAGCCGCTGGGCGAGGATCAGCGGCGTATCCGCCAGACGCAGCACGTAGTGCAGCAGGTCATCCTGTGGAAGGTTCATCCGGCCTCACATATTTTTGATGCCATCAGGCAGCGGGAAGAAGGTCGGATGGCGATAGATTTTATCGTCAGCCGGGTCAAAGAATGCGCCGCGATCCTCCGGCTGTGAGGCGCAGATTTGCGCGGAAGGCACCACCCATACCGAGCTGCCTTCCCCGCGCCGTGTGTAGGCATCGCGGGCGTTTTCCAGCGCCATCTGCCCGTCGGCGGCGTGCAGGCTGCCGACGTGGCGATGAGCCAGCCCCTGCTGGCTTCGGATAAAAACTTCATACAGCGGCCATTCCTGAGTCATTAGGTGCTCCTGCAGCGTGGGATGGATGTTTTGTAGCGTGGGCCAGTGCAGCTTCGCGCACCCAGCAGCCCGCCTGCCAGGCCAGGTTTTTGGCCGCAAGCCGCTCGTAATTGCAGATGCCGTGGCCGGCGATCACCGCATAAAACGCCTGCCAGTCGATCTCACCAAAACGATAGTGACCGCTGGCCTCATCAAAATGCAGCGCCGAATCGGGGGCGGTCATTCCCAGTGCCTCCAGCTGCGGTAAGGTGTTATCAACAAATTTCTGCCGCAGCTCGTCGTTGCTGTGGCGCTTTATTTTCCATGCCAGGCTCTGCGCGCTGTGGGTGGAGTCTTTGTCACTGGGGCCAAACATCATCAGCGCCGGCCACCAGAAGCGATTGATGGCTGCCTGCAGCATGGCGCGCTGCTGCGGCGTGCCGCAGGCCAGCGCCAGACAGGCGTCATAGCCCTGGCGCTGGTGAAAACTCTCCTCCTTGCAGATTTTCACCATCGCCCGTGCGTAGGGGCCATAAGAGGTGCGGCACAGCGCCACCTGATTAACAATGGCCGCGCCATCGACCAGCCAGCCAATGACCCCGATATCGGCCCATTCCGGGGTCGGGTAGTTAAAAATTGACGAGTATTTCATCCGGCCCGCCAGCATCTTCTGATACAGCTCGCTGCGGCTGCAGCCGAGGGTTTCGGCGGCGCTGTAGAGGTAAAGCCCGTGCCCGGCTTCATCCTGCACTTTAGCCAGCAGAATTGTTTTACGGTGCAGGCTGGGCGCGCGGGTGATCCAGTTCGCCTCCGGCAGCATGCCGACCACCTCAGAATGGGCGTGCTGGCCAATCTGGCGGATCAGTGTCTGGCGGTAGGCATCAGGCATCCAGTCGCGGGGTTCTATCGCCCGCTCGTCGGCGATGGCGGCGTCAAATCGCCTCTGCAGGTCGGCGTTATCCATCGTGCTCTCCATTTAATTTGATTCACTATTCGGTTTTAAATGAAAAAATAAGTATCAGTTATTCACTCTACGAGCAGCGCCTTCCCTGATCCACACAGGAAATGTGGTTTTACGATCGCGCTTCACAAATATTTTTAAAAAACTATATTTAACAGTGATTTATTTTTTTAAATGACAAGTGCATTAAAAATGCGTTTTCCATTTTTAGCAAAAACAGCGCTGGTTAGATTTTGCTGTAATGTGATACACCATAAAAATGATAAGTATCATTAAATGGTATTGGTGGAGGAAGAATGGAAAATGTGACCAGTTATTTGTGTGGCATCTGGGCGTTCGGTAAAGGCAACGCCCGCCGGTTTGACCATCCATTAAGCGGTGAAGCCGATTATCAACTGTGCAGCGCGGGGCTGCCCCTGGCGGAAGGCCTGGCTTACGGGCGTTTGCACGGTGGCCAGGCGCTGGCAGCGATGACTTTTCTGCAGCGTGGGCAGATGCTGAAGGCACTGGCAAAATTTTTGCTGGCCAACAAAGAGCGCCTCTATGCCCTTTCGGCCCGCACCGGGGCCAGCCGCCGCGATGGCTGGGTGGATATTGAGGGCGGCATCGGTACGCTGTTTACCTATGCCAGCCTCGCCGGTCGCGAACTGCCGGAGGACACGCTGTGGCTGGAAGACGACGCTATCCCGTTGTCAAAACAGGGGCAGTTTGTTGCCCGGCATCTGCTGAGCAGCCGTCAGGGCGTGGCGCTGCATATCAACGCTTTTAACTTTCCCTGCTGGGGGATGCTGGAGAAACTGGCCCCCTGCTGGCTGGCCGGGATGCCGGCGATCGTCAAGCCTGCCAGTACCTCGGCACCGCTGGCGCAGGGTCTGGTCAGGCTGATTACCGACAGCGGGCTGGTGCCGGAGGGGGCGCTGCAGCTGATCTGCGGTGAGGTGGGGGACCTGCTCAGCCATCTCGATTATCAGGATGTGGTCACGTTTACCGGGTCGGCGCAGACCGGCAGGCAACTGCGGGCTCACCCTGGCCTGCTGGCGAAATCCATTCCGTTCAGTATGGAGACGGATTCGCTGAACTGTTGCATCCTCGGCGATGACGTGACGCCAAAAATGGCTGAATTCTCACTATTTATTGACGAAGTCGTACGCGAAATGACCAGTAAGGCTGGTCAGAAATGTACCGCTGTCCGCCGCATTCTGGTGCCTGAAACGCAGCTGCCAGCGGTACAGCAGGCGCTGTCTGAGGCGCTGGCTGCGGTGGTGGTGGGTGACCCGGCGCTACCCGGGGTCAGCATGGGCGCGCTGGCCAGCCACGCCCAGCGTGAGGCGGTGCAGCAGCAGGTTGACCGGCTGCTGAGTAGCGGCTGCGAGGCGTTGTGTGGCGGTTCGCTGGCGCAACTGGAGCTGAGCGAGGGCAGCAACCCGGCGGGTGCCTTTTACCCGCCCACCCTGCTGCTGTGCCGTGACCCGCTGCACAACGAGGCAGTACACGGTGTGGAGGCGTTCGGCCCGGTGGCCACGCTGATGAGTTACGCCAGCCGTGAACAGGCGATTTCGCTGGCGCTGATGGGCCAGGGCAGCCTGGTGGCGACGCTGGTCACCGCCGATCCGGCGCTGGCGGCACAGACAGTACGGGCTGTCGCCTGTGCCCACGGCCGCCTGCTGGTACTGGACGCGGCGGCAGCGGCAGAGTCCACCGGCCATGGCTCGCCGTTACCACAACTTGTTCACGGCGGACCGGGGCGCGCCGGCGGTGGCGAGGAGCTGGGCGGGCTGCGGGCGGTCAAACACTATATGCAGCGCACCGCCGTGCAGGGCAGCCCATTGATGCTGGCGGCGGTGGGCGGCCAGTGGCTGCGCGGCGCGCCGCTGCACACCGACCACCGCCACCCGTTCCGCAAGCATTTTGATGAGCTGCATCCGGGCGACGGCGTGCTGACCGCCCGGCGCACCATCACCGAGGCGGATATCGTCAGTTTTGCCAACCTGAGCGGTGACCGCTTCTACGCTCACACCGATGCCATCGCCGCCGCGCAGTCGCTGTTTGGTGAGCGGGTGGCACACGGCTACTTTGTGGTTGCCGCCGCCGCCGGGCTGTTTGTCGATGCCGGGGTCGGTCCGGTGCTGGCCAACTACGGGCTGGAAGCGCTGCGCTTTACCCATCCGGTTAAAATCGGCGATACCCTGCAGGCGCAGCTGACCTGCCTGAGCAAGAGAAGAAAAGCCCCAAAAACGGACGAGCCGCCCTGTGGCGTGGTGGAGTGGGACGTACAGGTCTTTAACCAGCACCAGCAGCACGTCGCGCTTTACCGCATCCTCACTCTGGTGGCGCAGCGGGTGCCGTTGGCCTGAGTCGCTTTAATTGCACAGTAGCCATTGTTTTTCTCCTGAGCTGTTCTTAAAGTGAAAAAAACGACCCTACCGGAGAAAACAATGATCAGAGTGGAAATGCTCGCTACGGGTGACGAAGTCCTGCACGGGCAGATCGTCGATACCAATGCCGCCTGGCTGGCCGCGCTGCTGTTTGAGCACGGCCTGCCGATGACCAGCCGCCAGACGGTGGGCGACAGCCTGCCGGAGCTGGTGCAGGTGCTGACCGAACGCAGCAAGGTCGCCGACGTGCTGATCGTCAACGGTGGCCTCGGCCCGACCAGCGACGACCTCAGCGCACTGGCCGCCGCCACGGCGGCAGGCGTTCCACTGCAAATTCACGCCGAATGGCTGGCAAAAATGGAGGCGTTCTTTGCCAGCCGGGGCAAGGTGATGGCACCGAGCAACCGCAAACAGGCTGAAATCCCCCTTGGTGCTGAGATGATCGATAACCCGGTTGGCACCGCCTGTGGCTTTGCGATTGAGCTGAACCGCTGCTGGATCTTCTTCACCCCGGGCGTACCGTCGGAATACAAGGTCATGGTCACCGATCAGATCCTGCCGCGCCTGAAAGCGCGCTTTAAGCTGCCCGAGCCGCCGCTGTGCCTGCGCATGACCACCTTTGGCCGGGGCGAAAGCGACCTGGCCTCAGAAATCGAAGCACTGGCGCTGCCGGAAGGGCTGGTGATGGGCTACCGCGCATCGATGCCGATCATCGAACTGAAGCTGAACGGCCCGGCGTCAAGACTGGCCGAGATGGAAGCATTCTGGCAACAGGTACGCGAACTGGCCGGCGACAGCGTCATTTTTGAAGGCTTCGAAACGCTGCCGGAACAGCTGGCGCGCCGTCTGCATGAACGCGATTTGCGCCTGAGCGTCAGCGAGCAGTTTACCGCCGGCCTGCTGCAGTGGCAGCTGGCCTCCGGCGGCAGCGAACTGGCCGCAGGTAACATCCTGCCCACCCAGCCGGAAACGCTGGCCGAACTGGCCGCCCGCGCAGAGCAGCTGGCGCTGGAAAGCGGTGCCGAACTGGGGCTGGTGGTCGGCGGCATCCATGACGACTTACTGGGTTTTGCGCTGCACACCCCGCAGGGGACACACGCGCAGAAAGTGCGCTTCAACGTCAGCCGGTACGCTCTGAAAGCGCGACAGGACATGGTCGCCATGCTGGCGATGAACATGCTGCGCCGCTGGCTGAACGAACAAAGCGTCACCACCGGCCACGGCTGGATCGACGTGGTGGAAACGCTCTCATAGTTAATGAATCATTGCTGAATGCTGATTTTTCCCTACAGACGACTCAGAACGTAAAGCGAAGGGAGCCTGTACACGGAGCAAAGCATCGCGGGCCAGGGAAGGCCCGCGCTGAGCTGTCAGGGATGACGTTTTTTGCGTCTTTGCGGAGTGTACAGGCTCCCTGAGCCGTGCACGGACTTAACGGTTTTCTCCAAAAGACGACTCAGAACATAAAGCGATGGGAGCCTGTACACGGAGCAAAGCATCGCGGGCCAGGGAAGGCCCGCGCTGAGCCGTCAGGGATGACGTTTTTTGCGTCTTTGCGGAGTGTACAGGCTCCCTGAGCCGTGCACGGAGTTAACGGTTTTCTCCAAAAGACGACTCAGAACGTAAAGCGAAGGGAGCCTGTACACGGAGCAAAGCATCGCGGGCCAGGGAAGGCCCGCGCTGAGCTGTCAGGGACGACGTTTTTTGCGTCTTTGCGGAGTGTACAGGCTCCCTGAGCCGTGCACGGACTTAACGGTTTTCTCCAAAAGACGACTCAGAACATAAAGCGATGGGAGCCTGCCAGGGTGCAGGCAGGCGACCTGAACCGCCCTCAGAGATCGATCTCAATATCACCCTGCGGCCGACAACAGCAGGGTAAAATCTCCCCCGGCTGCACAAACGCCAGCGGCTTCTCAGCATAGCTCACCTGGCCCTTCAGCAACTGCACGCGACAGGAACCGCAGTAACCTTCACGGCACTGATACTCCACGCAGATCTGCTGTGCTTCAAGCGTTGCCAGCAGGGAAGGGTGCTCACCCTGACACTCCAGCTGCGTACCCGAAGCACGCAGCGTAATCAACGAACGGGACATCGAACGGGCCGCTTACAGCTCGAAATCGCTGAGATCGTCGGTGTTCACTTCCGCATCGATCTGGCCGACCAGATAAGAGCTCACTTCCACTTCCTGCGGTGCCACCTGCACGTTATCCGACACCAGCCACGAATTGATCCACGGAATCGGGTTAGAACGGGTTTTGAACGGCAGATCCAGCCCCACCGCATTCATACGAATGTTGGTAATGTACTCAATGTACTGCCACAAAATATCTTTGTTCAGGCCGATCATCGAACCGCCGCTGAACAGATACTCCGCCCACTCTTTCTCCTGCTCGGCCGCCAGCACAAACAGGTCATAGCACTCCTGACGGCACTCGGCGGCGATCTCCGCCATCTCCGGATCGTCTTCGCCGCTGCGCAGCAGGTTAAGCATATGCTGGGTGCCGGTCAGATGCAGGGCCTCATCACGGGCGATCAGCTTGATGATCTTGGCGTTACCCTCCATCAGCTCGCGCTCGGCAAACGCGAACGAACAGGCAAAGCTGACGTAGAAGCGGATCGCTTCCAGCGCGTTGACGCTCATCAGGCAGATATAGAGCTGCTTCTTCAGCGCGCGCAGGTTAACGGTAACGGTCTTATCGCCCACCTGATGGGTACCTTCACCCAGCAGATGCCAGTAGCTGGTCATCTCGATCAGATCGTCGTAGTAGCCGGAAATATCTTTGGCGCGCGACAGGATCTGCTCGTTGGTGACGATATCGTCAAACACCAGCGACGGATCGTTAACGATGTTGCGGATGATATGGGTGTAAGAGCGCGAATGAATGGTCTCAGAGAACGCCCAGGTCTCAATCCAGGTTTCCAGCTCCGGGATTGAAATCAGCGGCAGCAGCGCCACGTTCGGGCTGCGGCCCTGAATCGAATCCAGCAGGGTCTGGTACTTCAGATTGCTGATAAAGATGTGTTTTTCGTGGTCCGGCAGCGCCTGATAGTCGATGCGATCGCGGGAAACATCCACCTCTTCCGGACGCCAGAAGAACGACAGCTGTTTTTCGATCAGCTTTTCAAAAATGTCGTATTTCTGCTGATCGAAACGGGCAACGTTAACCGACTGGCCGAAAAACATCGGCTCTTTCAGCTGGTCATTTTTATTCTGTGAAAACGTGGTGTAAGCCATCAGTAGTTCCAGTGTCTTGATGCCGGAAACGCCGGCCGGTATGAAAAGATAGCGGCCGGGAGAGCCCGGCCGACGGTATCACGTACAGAGACCGGGTTGCCCCGGCCCTGTTCAGCTGTATCAGATTTTGCAGGCGCCGCTTTCGCAGCCGTCATCCTGAATCGATGGCGCCAGGTCGTCCTGCGCATCTTCCGCGCCGTCGCGGGTGTTCTGATAGTACAGCGTTTTCACGCCGAACTTATAGGCGGTCAGCAGATCTTTCAGCAGCTGCTTCATCGGCACCTTACCGTTGGCAAAGCGCGTCGGGTCGTAGTTGGTGTTCGAAGAGATCGCCTGATCGATAAATTTCTGCATCAGGCCAACCAGCTGCAGATAGCCGTCGTTGTTCGGCATCTCCCACAGCAGCTCATACTGGTCTTTCAGGCGCTCATACTCCGGCACCACCTGACGCAGAATGCCGTCTTTAGACGCCTTAATGCTGATATGACCGCGCGGCGGCTCGATACCGTTGGTGGCGTTGGAGATCTGCGACGAAGTCTCAGACGGCATCAGCGCCGACAGCGTGGAGTTACGCAGGCCGTGGGTTTTGATTGACTCACGCAGCGCTTCCCAGTCGAGGTGCAGCGGCTCGTTGCTGATCGCATCCAGATCTTTCTTGTAGGTGTCGATCGGCAGAATGCCCTGCGCATACGTGGTTTCGTTGAACCACGGGCAGGCACCCTGTTCGATCGCCAGATCGTTGGAGGCCTTCAGCAGCCAGTACTGGATCGCCTCGAAGGTTTTATGCGTCAGGTTATTGGCGCTGCCGTCGGAGTAACGCACGCCGTTCTTCGCCAGGTAGTAGGCGAAGTTAATCACGCCAATACCTAAAGTACGGCGACCCATGGCACCGCGTTTGGCGGCCGGGATTGGATAATCCTGATAGTCGAGCAGCGCGTCCAGCGCACGCACGGCGAGGGTGGCCAGCTCCTGCAGGTCGTCCAGGCTGTCGATGGCACCGAGGTTAAACGCCGACAGCGTACAGAGGGCGATTTCACCGTTCTCGTCGTTCACGTCCAGCAGCGGTTTAGTCGGCAGCGCAATTTCCAGACACAGGTTCGACTGGCGTACCGGCGCGATGCTTGGATCAAACGGGCTGTGGGTGTTGCAGTGGTCAACGTTCTGAATGTAGATACGACCGGTGGAGGCGCGCTCCTGCATCATCAGCGAGAACAGCTCAACCGCTTTGATACGCTGCTTACGGATGCTGTCGTCTTTTTCGTATTTGGTGTACAGGCGCTCAAACTCCGTCTGGTCGGCGAAGAAGGCGTCGTACAGGCCCGGCACGTCAGACGGGCTGAACAGGGTGATATCTTCGTTTTTCAGCAGGCGCTGATACATCAGCTTATTCAGCTGCACGCCGTAGTCCATATGGCGCACGCGGTTGCCTTCCACGCCACGGTTGTTTTTCAGCACCAGCAGGCTTTCCACTTCCAGATGCCACATCGGGTAGAACAGCGTGGCTGCCCCGCCGCGCACGCCGCCCTGTGAACAGGACTTAACGGCGGTCTGGAAGTGTTTGTAGAACGGGATGCAGCCGGTATGGAAGGCTTCACCGCCGCGGATCGGGCTGCCCAGCGCGCGAATGCGGCCGGCGTTGATGCCGATACCGGCGCGCTGGGAAACGTACTTCACGATCGCACTGGAGGTGGCGTTAATCGAGTCCAGGCTGTCGCCGCACTCGATCAGCACGCAGGAGCTGAACTGGCGGGTCGGGGTACGCACGCCGGACATGATCGGCGTCGGCAGCGAGATTTTAAAGGTGGAGATCGCATCGTAGAAACGCTTAACGTAGCTCATGCGCGTATCGCGCGGGTAGCCGGAGAACAGGCAGGCGGCGACCAGGATGTAGAGGAACTGCGCGCTCTCGTAGATCTCACCGCTGACGCGGTTCTGCGCCAGATATTTGCCTTCCAGCTGCTTGACCGCGGCGTAGGAGAAATTCATATCGCGCCAGTGGTCGATAAAACCGTCCATCTCGGCGAACTCTTCCACGCTGTAGTCTTCCAGCAGGTGACGGTCATATTTGCCCATATCGACCATGCGTTTCACCTGGTCAATCAGCGCCGGCGGCTCAAACTGGCCGTAGGCTTTTTTACGCAGGTGGAAGATCGCCAGGCGCGCGGCCATGTACTGGTAGTCCGGCGCGTCACGCGAGATCAGGTCGGCGGCAGACTTGATGATGGTTTCATGAATATCAGAGGTGCGGATGCCTTCATAGAACTGAATATGTGAACGCAGTTCAACCTGAGAGACGGAGACGTTTTGCAGCCCTTCGGCAGCCCAGTCGAGCACACGGTGGATTTTGTCGAGATCGATGCGTTCGGTGCGGCCGTCGCGTTTGGTTACAAGCAGACTCTGATTCATGTCGCGTTTTACCTGTCCTTATAGCAAATAATCCCCACGTTTATACACAGCCTGCTCATTGTGAGTAACTCTGTGGATAAACACTATATGTAGGGGTTGGAAGAAGTTGTTGTCACTAGATGGGGCATATTTTAGGGTTTTCCCCATGCTTAACAAGGCTTGATTTTCGCAGGGTTTTGAGGGCGGGTGACGGGGTTTTTGGCTAAGTCCGCGTATCTAAAGGCTCCAGGTTGATGTCAATGGGCAGAGAATTATTTTGCATAAAAAGTTCGATCGCGGAATTCTTGCGCATTCTTTGCGAATCGACTAAAGGGACGGCAAAAGCCAGCATATCCGTGTGGTGAGCGGGCAGGGCGCCAGCAGGGTAAACAGGTTCGCCCTGCTAACCGGCGTCGGCAGGGCGGCGAAATAAACGGGCGGAAGGATCCGCCCGCCGCGGGTTAATCCGCCAGTTCGCGGTGGGTGTGCACCATGTAGTTGACGTCGACGCCGGGGGCCAGCTTAAAGTGGTTAGTCAGCGGGTTGTAGTGCAGGCCGATGATATGGCGCTCGCGCAGCGGCGTTTCATCCACCCAGTTCAGCAGCTCGCCGGGGCGGATAAATTTCTTAATATCGTGGGTGCCGCGCGGCACCATGCGCAGCACGTACTCCGCGCCGATAATCGCCATCAGCCACGCCTTGCTGTTACGGTTAATGGTGGAGAAAAACACCTCGCCGCCGGGCTTTACCAGCCGCGCGCAGGCGTGCACCACCGAACGCGGGTCCGGCACGTGCTCCAGCATCTCCATACAGGTCACCACGTCGTACTGGCCGGCGAACTGCTCCGCGTGCTCTTCGACGGTTTGCTGCACGTAGTCGATGCTGACGCCGCTCTCCAGGGCGTGCAGGCGCGCCACCTGCAGCGGTTCGGCCCCCATATCCAGCCCGGTGACGTTGGCCCCTTCACGCGCCATGCTCTCGGCGAGGATGCCGCCGCCGCAGCCGACGTCGAGGATCTTCTTACCAAACAGCCCACCCGAATGCTGGCCAATCCAGCCGAGGCGCAGCGGGTTGATACGGTGCAGGGGCTTAAATTCCCCCTCCAGATCCCACCAGCGTGAGGCCACCGCCTCAAATTTTGCGATCTCGCTGGCGTCTACGTTGGCGCCAGCCGGGTGTTTTTCCGTCGTCATTCGGTTCTTACTCCTGCCAAAATTTGCTGAAGTATACATCTTTCCACGCGGCGGTGGGCGGCGCAACGCCAGCCACCCGGCCGGGAATGCAATAAAGCGGCCAAACCGCCGCTTTCCGTTCACCACCTGGACGCATTGTGATATACTTTCGCACCTTTGAATCCGGGAATTAACAGTAAGGAAAGCGCCTCCATGAGCGACCTGGCCCGCGAAATTACACCGGTCAATATCGAAGAAGAGTTAAAGAACTCTTATCTGGATTATGCAATGTCGGTCATCGTTGGCCGTGCGTTGCCAGATGTCCGTGATGGTCTGAAGCCGGTACACCGCCGTGTGCTTTACGCCATGAACGTGCTCGGTAATGACTGGAACAAGCCGTATAAAAAATCCGCCCGTGTTGTCGGCGACGTCATCGGTAAATATCACCCGCACGGTGACAGCGCGGTGTATGACACCATCGTGCGTATGGCACAGCCGTTCTCGCTGCGCTATATGCTGGTCGACGGCCAGGGTAACTTCGGTTCCGTGGACGGCGACTCCGCGGCGGCCATGCGTTACACCGAAGTGCGCATGTCAAAAATCGCTCACGAACTGCTGTCGGACCTGGAAAAAGAGACCGTCGACTTTGTGCCAAACTATGATGGCACCGAGCAGATCCCGGAAGTGATGCCGACCAAAATCCCTAACCTGCTGATCAACGGTTCATCCGGTATCGCGGTGGGGATGGCGACCAATATACCGCCGCACAACCTGACCGAAGTGATCAACGGCTGCCTCGCCTATATCGACGATGAGAACATCAGCATCGAAGGGCTGATGGAACACATCCCGGGCCCTGACTTCCCGACCGCCGCGATCATCAACGGCCGCCGCGGAATTGAAGAAGCCTACCGCACCGGCCGCGGCAAGATTTACATCCGCGCCCGTGGCGAAGTGGAAGTGGACGCCAAAACCGGCCGCGAAACCATCGTGGTGCATGAGATCCCGTATCAGGTCAACAAAGCGCGCCTGATCGAGAAAATCGCCGAGCTGGTGAAAGAGAAACGTCTGGAAGGCATCAGCGCCCTGCGCGATGAGTCCGATAAAGACGGCATGCGCATCGTGATCGAAGTGAAGCGCGATGCGGTCGGTGAAGTGGTGCTGAACAACCTCTACTCACTGACCCAGCTGCAGACCTCGTTCGGTATCAACATGGTGGCGCTGCACCAGGGCCAGCCGAAAATCATGCCGCTGAAGGACATTCTGGAAGCCTTTGTCCGCCACCGCCGTGAGGTGATCACCCGCCGTACCATCTTTGAGCTGCGTAAAGCGCGTGACCGTGCGCACATCCTCGAAGCCCTGGCGGTGGCGCTGGCCAACATCGACCCGATTATCGAGCTGATCCGCCGTGCGGCCAGCCCGTCCGAAGCGAAGGCCGGCCTGATCGCGCGTCCGTGGGCGCTGGGCAACGTCTCTGCCATGCTGGAGCGTGCCGGTGATGACGCCGCGCGTCCGGAGTGGCTGGAAGAGCAGTATGGTATCCGCGACGGCCAGTACTACCTGACCGAACAGCAGGCCCAGGCGATCCTCGACCTGCGTCTGCAGAAGCTGACCGGCCTTGAGCACGAGAAGCTGCTGGACGAGTACAAGGATCTGCTGCTGCAGATCGCCGAGCTGCTGCATATCCTTGGCAGCGCCGATCGTCTGATGGAAGTGATCCGCGAAGAGCTGATCCTGATCCGCGACCAGTTTGGCGATGCACGCCGTACTGAAATCACCGCCAACAGCGCGGACATCAACATCGAAGACCTGATCAACCAGGAAGATGTGGTGGTTACCCTGTCGCATCAGGGCTACGTCAAGTACCAGCCGCTGACCGACTACGAGGCCCAGCGCCGTGGTGGTAAAGGCAAGTCGGCCGCGCGTATTAAAGAAGAAGACTTTATTGACCGTCTGCTGGTGGCCAACACCCACGACACCATTCTGTGCTTCTCCAGCCGTGGCCGCCTGTACTGGATGAAGGTTTACCAGCTGCCGGAAGCCAGCCGTGGCGCACGTGGACGTCCGATCGTCAACCTGCTGCCGCTGGAAGCCAACGAGCGTATCACCGCGATCCTGCCGGTGCGCGAGTATGCGGAAGGCTTCAACATCTTTATGGCTACCGCCAGCGGTACCGTGAAGAAAACCGCGCTGACCGAGTTCAGCCGTCCGCGCAGCGCCGGCATTATCGCGGTGAACCTGCGTGACGACGATGAGCTGATCGGCGTGGCGCTGACCAACGGCCAGGACGAGGCGATGCTGTTCTCTGCGGCCGGTAAAGTGGTGCGCTTTGCAGAAACCGCCGTGCGCGCCATGGGCCGTACCGCTTCCGGCGTACGCGGCATCAAGCTGGCCGAAGGCGACAGCGTGGTGTCGCTGATCGTACCGCGTGCCGAGGGGGCAATCCTTACCGTGACGCAAAACGGTTACGGCAAGCGTACCGCCAACAGCGAGTACCCGACCAAGTCGCGTGCGACTCAGGGCGTGATCTCGATTAAAGTCACCGAACGTAACGGGCCGGTGATCGGCGCGGTGCAGGTGGTCGACAGCGATCAGATCATGATGATTACCGACGCCGGTACTCTGGTACGTACCCGCGTTTCCGAAGTCAGCGTGGTGGGCCGTAACACCCAGGGTGTGATCCTGATCCGTACCGCTGAAGACGAGAACGTGGTCGGCCTGCAGCGCGTGGCGGAACCGGTGGAAGAAGAAGAGCTGGACGCCATCGACGGCAGCGTGGCGGAAGGGGATGACGAGATCGCCCCGGAAGTGGACGCGGAAGACGATGCGGCCGACGCCGATGACGACGCCGCTGAGGCAGACGACGAGTAATCGTTCACCCTGCGAGCGTTGATAAAAAGCCGGTTCAGCTGAACCGGCTTTTTTATGCCTGTTATTTCCCTCCCGAATGCGTGACGCGCTGCATCAGCGCCCCGACTGCCGCAATCGTCTGGCGGTGGATCAGTTCTCGCTCTGCCGCGGGCGTTTCGCAGATAAAGGCTTCCCCTTCCTCCTCCCCGGCTAAAATCTTCTGCGCCGTCGGCTGGCACAGCGGCAGGAAATCGTAATGCCCGGCGTCTTTCAGCACCGTTACCGGCAGGGGGAGCCGTTCTGCGCCCAGCGTCATATCGCCGGTGGCGCGGATGTAGTAGCCGGCGGCAATCACCCGCAGCGGCACGCTGATGCTCTGCAGGCTGGCCGGGGTGAAGGCGTAGCTCATGCCCGGATCGAGCGCCACCACCCACTTCACCCGCGTATCGCGGTAGCTGGCCGCCAGCCGGGCATTGTCGGTCTGCTCGCGCTGCACGCCGCCGCGCTGGTAAAACTGGCAGTCCGGCATCTGCGGCATCTGCTGACAGTAGCGGGTCAGGCTCTCGCGGGTCACCTGTGCCCCGGCCAGCGCCAGCACGCTGTAGCCGCCTTTAGAGTGGCCGATGGCACCGACGTTGTTGCGGTCGATGTAAGGCCGCCAGGCCGGGGCCTGCAGATAGTGGCTAATCAGCTGGCTGAGATCGCGGATTTGCAGCGTCAGGTCGGTTTGCGGCCGCGAGTCGCCGGTGGTGCTGCCGGGGTGGCTGGCGGCGATGACGATCGCCCCGCGGGCCGCCAGCGGCACCGCCAGCCAGGCGAGGCTGGTATTGTTGCCGCCGCTGCCGTGGCTCAGCACGATCAATGGGAAACGTCCGTGCGCAGGATGAGCATGCTCAATCGCACTGAATCCGCTAAAAACGGCATTCGCCCCCTGCAACGTGGGGACGCCCGCGTCGGCACTGGGGTAGAAAATCCTCACTTTTAACGGGCGGCCATGCTGGCCGTTGCTGACAGTTTCAAGCTGGCTGCCCACACTATAACCGTGGCTGGTGAAGCTGGTAATCAGCAGCAGTAAGACAATTATTACGCGCATTTTCTGGATTCCTTGTGTATAAAGAAGCCTATTATCAAAAGTTTACGGACGCGTGGCGTCCTCGATCGCGATAGAGTCCCATGCTGATACCGGTTAATTTTCTGCTCAGCCTGGTCTGCCTGCTGCTGCTGTTACAACGGCGGGCGACGGGGTGGCCGTGGCGAGCGCTGCTGCTGATCTGCCTGGTTCACACGCTGAACGCCGGGCTGGTGGCGTTGCCGGGTGCTAACGGCTGGCCGCGGCTGCTGCCGGTGACCGCCACCGCGCTGCCGCTGCTGTGCCGCGCCGCGCTGGCGCAGGCGATGGGCCGGCGGCCGCGTTACCTTGCTGCTGCCGGGGCGATCCTGACCATGGCGGCGGCGGTGGCGTGGCTGCCGCAGGCGATCGATCCGCTGCTGCCCGCCGTCTGGCTGGGCTGCGCCGCCGCAATGTTGCACCGCCTGCGCGGCGGCAGCGACGCGTTTTATCCGCTCGCGTTCAGCCACAGCGCGTTAACGGTCACCGGCTGGCGCATCGCCGCCTGGCTGCTGGTGGCGGTGGCGCTGCTCGACGTCACCGTTACGCTGCTGTTCGACTTTGCCGCTGGAGCGGGAACCGGCGGCCTGTTGCTGGGCGGTAACCTGCTGATCTGCGCGGTGCTCTCAGTATTACTGGTGCTGACACCGGTGGTCGCAGGGGGGCCGGGCCCGGCAGAGAAGCACGCGGCAAGGGCTGGAGATGAAGCAGCAGGGGCAGAGGCAGCGGCGGCAGTTGCTGGAGAGGGTGCTGCAAACGTCGCGGACCCGGGCGCAGCCGTCTGCGCTGGCGCACACCGGCCGGTTGCCGCTGCTGCGCAAACTATCGCTGCGCATCTGCCCGCGATGCCGCAGACGCCGGGCTCGTTGCTGGCTTCCGGGGGCGAGACGCCGCTTCCGGGGGCGGAGAGGGCGTGCGCCAGCCGGGGTGATGCCGCGCAGCAGTCGATGATTCTGGCGGCGGTGGAGGGGGTGATGCGCGAGGGCCTGTATCAGCGCGCCGATTTGAATCTGCTGATGCTGGCACGGAAAACCGGTATTCCGGCGCGTCAGGTCTCTGCGGCGATCAACGCCGTGCACCGGCAGAGCGTGTCGCACTACGTCAACGGCTGGCGCATTGCTGAGGCGATGAGGCTGCTGGTGGAAAGCAATGCGTCGGTGATTGTTGTTATGGAACAGGCCGGGTTTCAGACCAAATCGAACTTTAACCGCGAGTTTCGCCGTATCACCGGCCTTACGCCAACGGCCTGGCGCAGCCGGCATTCGGAACAGGCTGAAATCGTCCCCTGAAAGCGGCGGCTGAACTGGCTTTTTCACCAGGCTGACGCTACTGTAGCGTCACTCCTATTTATTATTCGGCCACTATGGCTGTCACCAGGCTCCTCCCTTGAAATATCCGGTCTCTTTTCGAACAACGTTAAGGATTTCCCGCTACCTGTTTCGCGCGCTGGCGCTGATGCTGTGGACGCTGGGCGCGCTGTTAACCACCTTTTACATCATTAACGTGCTGCACGAAAAAGAGTCCCAGGTACGCCAGGAGTTCAACAACAGCTACGACCAGGCCCAGTGGTACGTCCGCCACCTGGCGGACGTAACCCGTGAGCTGCAGTTTATTGCGGAAAACCGCCTTAACGCCTCGACCAGCGGGCTGGACGTGCTCAACGGCGTGTTTCCCGGCAAGGGCACCGCGCCGCAGTTCTATCCGCTGTACGCCGACTCCGACTGCAGCGCGATGAGCAGCACCTGGAGCAACTCCCTGCAGTCGCTGAGCTATTTCCTGCACTACTGGAAAGAGAATTTTGCCGCTGCCTACGATCTCAACCGGGTGTTTTTTGTCGGCGGCGAGAGCCAGTGCCTGGCCGATTTCGGCGTCGGCAGCGCTTCGGTCGACCGGCAAAGCGCGCTGAAGTTGCTGCAGGATCGCATCCTCAAGTACCGCAACGGCAATGACGAGGAGCGGCAGAGCAGCGTCTACTGGGTGGCGCCGGGCAGCCAGCCGGGCAACGGCTACTACTATATGCTGATGCCGGTTTACGTGGCCAACAAGGTGGCCGCGCTGCTCGGCATTGAACAGAGCATCCGCATGGATGACTTTATCACCGCCGGCAGCCTGCCGGTCACGGTGACGCTGGTCGATCAGAACAATCAGCGGGTGCTGTCATCGGCGCGCAGCGGCCCCGGCTTCGGCGCGGACGACCTGCCGGACAGCGACGCCTGGTTTGGCTACGTGGCGGGCTACGATCAGCTGATTTTAAAGAAAAAGCTGTTACCGTCCTCGCTCAGCGTGGTCTATTCGGTGTCGACCGAGGTGATTATTGAGCGGCTGAAAATCATGATCATCAACGCGCTGCTGCTCAACCTGTTCAGCGCGCTGATCCTGTTTACCCTCGCCTGGCTGTTTGAACGGCGCATGTTCCTGCCCGCCGAGGATAACGCCTACCGGCTGGAGGAGCACGAGCAGTTCAACCGTAAAATCGTCGCCTCCGCGCCGGTGGGCATCTGTATTCTGCGCACCAGCGACGGCACCAACATCCTCAGTAACGAACTGGCGCACAACTATCTCACCCTGCTGACCCAGGAAGACCGCCAGCGGCTGACCGAAATTATCTGCGGCCAGCAGGTGAACTTTGTCGACGTGCTGACCGGCAGCAATACCAACCTGCAGATCAGCTTTGTGCATTCGCGCTATCGCAATGAGAACGTGGCGATCTGCGTGCTGGTGGACGTCAGCGCCCGCGTCAAGATGGAGGAGTCGCTGCAGGAGATGGCGCAGGCGGCCGAACAGGCCAGCCAGTCAAAATCGATGTTCCTTGCCACCGTCAGCCACGAACTGCGCACGCCGCTGTACGGCATTATCGGTAACCTTGACCTGCTGCAGACCAAATCGCTGCCGCCGGGGGTCGATTCGCTGGTCACCGCGATGAACAACTCCTCCAGCCTGCTGCTGAAAATCATCAGCGATATCCTCGATTTCTCGAAAATCGAATCGGAGCAGCTGAAAATTGAGCCGGCCGAATTCTCGCCGCGTGAAGTGGTGGCGCACATCACCGCCAACTATCTGGCGATGGTGGTGAAGAAGCGGCTGACGCTGTGGTGCTATATCGACAGCGACGTCCCGCAGTCGCTTAACGGTGACCCGATGCGCCTGCAGCAGGTGATCTCCAACCTGCTTAATAACGCCATCAAATTTACCCATACCGGCGGCATTACCCTGCACGTTTACCTGCGCGACGGCTATCTGGCGTTCCGCGTGCGCGATACCGGCGTCGGCATCCCGGCGAAAGAGCTGACCCGGCTGTTCGATCCCTTCTTCCAGGTGGGCAGCGGCGTGCAGCGCCACTTCCAGGGCACCGGTCTTGGACTGGCGATCTGCGAAAAACTGACCAGCATGATGGACGGTGATATCGAGGTTGATTCCGAACCGGGGATGGGCAGCGAGTTTATTATCCGCATCCCGCTTTATCGCAGCAATCCGCCGTTGGCCGAGCGCCAGGAAGGGCTGCAGGGCAAACGCTGCTGGCTGGCGCTGCGTAACCAGGTGCTGGCCGACTTCCTCAGCGCGCTGCTGCAGCAGCAGGGGCTGCAGGTGGCACTCTACGCAGGGGAAGGGGAGGCGGATGACGTGGTGGTCTGCGACTATGAGCTGGAGCCGTCGCACCCGGTGCGTGCGGTGGTACGCTTTGACGGCCGCCACAACGATGGCCCGCTGGAGCAGAGCCCCGGCCGCTGGGTTTACGGCACCATCACCCCCCATGAGCTGCCCGCGCTGCTGGCGCGGATCTGGCGTCTGGCGCTGGCGCTGCCGTCGCCTTATACGGTCAGCGTGGCTGACGCGCGCGGGGATGCTGACAATGACGATATTCTGATCCTGGTGGTCGACGACCATCCGATCAACCGTATGCTGTTGTCCGATCAGCTCGGTTCGCTCGGTTATCGGGTGAAAACCGCCCAGGACGGCGAAGACGCGCTAAGCGTGCTGAGCCGCAACGAGATAGATATCGTGCTGACCGACGTCAATATGCCGAAGATGGACGGCTATCGCCTGACCCGCTGCCTGCGCGAACAGGGGCGCACCTTCCCGGTACTGGGGGTGACGGCTAACGCGCTGGCGGAAGAGAAGCAGCGCTGTCTGGACGCCGGCATGGACAACTGTCTGTCGAAACCGGTGACCATGGAGACGCTGCAGCAGTCGCTGAAGTTTTATGCTGCGAGTGTGCGGAAAGCGCGGGGTTAACGGGCGGTGATAAGGGCCGGGGGGCTGCATCACGCCCGCCCCCTGGGCCACCGTCAGGCGGCCTGCCCGGTTAGTCTTTGTCGACCGGCGTCATGCTGACCGAGGAGAGGTAGTTCAGCAGGGCGATATCGTTATCGACGCCCAGCTTCATCATCGCCGACTTCTTCTGGCTGCTGATGGTTTTAATGCTGCGGTTCAGCTTGCGGGCAATCTCGGTCACCAGGAAGCCTTCGGCGAACAGGCGCAGCACTTCACTCTCTTTCGGCGACAGGCGTTTGTCGCCGTAGCCACCGGCGCTGATTTTCTCCAGCAGTTTTGCCACGCTGTCCGGGGTGTACTTCTTGCCTTTCTGCAGGGCGGCCAGCGCTTTAGGCAGGTCGGTTGGCGCACCCTGTTTCAGTACGATCCCTTCAATATCCAGATCCAGCACTGCGCTGAGGATCGCCGGATTGTTGTTCATGGTCAGAACAATGATCGACAGGTCCGGATAGTGGCGTTTGATGTACTTGATCAGCGTAATGCCGTCACCGTACTTTTCACCCGGCATTGACAGGTCGGTGATCAACACGTGAGCATCAAGTTTCGACAGGCTGTTAATCAACGCCGTAGAATCTTCAAACTCGCCGACAACGTTAACCCACTCGATCTGCTCGAGTGACTTGCGAATGCCGAACAGGACAATAGGATGGTCGTCGGCAATGATTACGTTCATGTTATTCATCTTATGGGTTACCTTGCTGCAGCAGGTCATTGACGTAAGTGTCAATTTCACTGGTGGTATTTTTAATGTTTGAATCGCTGCATTGTTCAATGTGCTGTTCCAGCGATTCACAAAGCTGCTTGCCGGGTAGCAAATTTAACATGGCAAACACACCTTTTAGCCGATGTGCCGTTTGAGCCAGCGCACCGTAATCCTGGTTTGCTGCCTCATTATACAACCTGATGACATCATCGGGTACTGTATCCACGAACAGCTGGAAATAGCCACTGGCGACAAGCTGAGCGATATCAGGCTGTTCACCCTGCAGCTCAGCCTGCTCCTCTTCGGCCAGTTGCTGTTCTATCAACAGCAGCAGAGCATCCTGCATCGCGCTGCTGATGTTGAAATTAACCCGATACTGGCCGTCGGCCAGCCGGGTGTAGCCGGGTTGATCGTCGGTGAGCAGCAGCGACCAGCGGGTCAGCCGCGTCGGGTCATCCGTCACCAGAACATCATGTTCCTGACCTGAGAAACGCTCATCCGGCGTGATGCAGTTAGCGCCCCAGGCAGACAGTTGATGTACCACGATTTTACGCACATCATCAACGGTAATATCAATCAGCGCGTTAACGCCTTCCAGCAGCGGCTCTTCCTGTTCCGGCGCGGGCGCCGCCGGCAGCGGCAGCTGAATTTTATAGCGCGAGCCGATCTGCGGCGTGGCCTGCACCTCAAAGCGGCCGCCGAGCTGTTTGCACAGTTGTTTACACAGGAAGAAGGCCATCCCCGACGCCTGACCGTAGCGGTCGGCCTGGGTCTCGCCGAGGAATGGGAAATCGGCGTTGTCGATCTCATCGGCGCGCAGCCCGCTGCCGGTATCAACTACCTCAAAGGTCAGCAGGTCGGGCCGATCGCCCGGCGCGTCCAGGGTCAGGCTGATGCGCCCCCAGTCGGTGGTGGTCACCGCATAGTCAAGCAGCGTCGAGAGGATCTTGCCTAACGCCTGCCGATCGCCATAACGCAGCTGCTCGGCATCCAGCTGGCTGGCGACCAGCAGGGTCAGTCCTTTGCGCTGCGTCGCCGGCAGGACCGCCAGCGCCAGCTCATCCAGCAGCGCCCGCGGGCTGAAGGCGGCAGGGTTAGGCGCCCAGTCCAGCGTCTCCAGCTGGTTCAGCAGCACGATGTCATCCACCAGCTGGCTCAGCGCCTGTGAGGCGGCAAGCGTTCGCTCCGCCAGCGCGGCGTCGTGCCCGGCGGCCAGCGTCTGCAGGTCACCGTTCAGCGACTGTAACGGGCGCTGCAGGGCAAAGCCCAGGTTCTGTAACAGCTGCTGACGCGTCTGGTGATTTTTCTCCAGCACCTGCTGCGCCCGCTGTAGTTTTTTATTCACCAGCAGCTCACGATCCTGATCGCGCATCATAAACAGCTGCGTATGCGGCGAGATGGCGCTGCGCAGGTGGCGAATTTCATACACTTCATTATTCACCGTCGCCTGCAGAATGCCCTGGTGCTGATCGGACATATTGATGATTTTCTGCAGGTTAAGATGCGGCAGCAGGTGCTCGGCAATTTTATTGCTCAGCAGGGTGCGGTTATTGGCAAAATCATACACCAGCAGCCCCACCGGCAGCGTCGCCACGATCTCCTCATTAAGCATGCGCAGCGCGTCCAGCTCCGCGCTCTGGTTTTCGCTGGGGCGCAGCGACTGCTGGCGCAGCAGCAGCAGGGCGGCGACCGACATCAGCAGCAGGGCCAGGTTGGCCAGCAGCGGCCAGATCAGGTTGCGCACCGTCTCCAGCGCCAGCCCGGTGACCGGAATGCGGTACACCAGCTGCAGCGAGGTACTGGAGAGCGGGGCAGTAATCTCGACGAACGGACTCACCCAGCTGACGCGGGTGCTGGCGCTGTTCTGCTGGCCGTCGCTGCCTTCGGCCACCGGGGTGGTGTCCTGGCGCAGCTGGAAGTTGTCCAGCGGCATCGCCGGGGGAATAATGTCATTGACCGGCAGATCGAAAGCGACCACGGTCGCCAGGTGTCCCGGCTGGTTGAAGGTGGTACGCAGGGTGAAATAGGGCGCGTTCTGCCAGCTGAAACGGCGCAGCGGCGAGAAACTCTCACGCTCGTCCAGCGCGTTAGCCTGCTGCAGCATCTCCGCGCGGCGCGCTTCGGCAATATTGCTGATGGCGCTGTCTTTGGTCTGTGTGGCCATCTCTTTCAACGGCAGCGTTGAGATAAGGATCAGGCTGTTGTCCTGGCCGTTAAGAAAGTACATCGACCAGGTGCTGTTTTCCGCCCCCCACAGCTGGTCCAGATAACCGGACATCCTCTGCGTCATTTCCAGCGTGCTGCTGTCGTGGGAGCCGAAGATCAGCGCCTCGGTTTTACGCCGGGTTTTTTCCAGCGCGTAGACGTCCGGCCGCAGGCGGGTCTCCTGCAGGGTGGCGGCGGTGCTGCCGGTGGCGGTGGCGGCGAGATTTTCATACAGCTGCCAGGTGGCAAAGCGGTAGGCGTCGATGCGCTTTTGCATACTGTGGGTGATATCGGACAGTACATCGCGTTGGGCGGTCAGCGTGGCGTTGACCGCGTTGGCGATCATAAAACCGCTGGCCAGCAGCAGCACCAGCGTAAACAGCATAAAGAAGCGCGAGACGTTGCCGGCGGTCACGGGAAACTTATTGGGCAGCATGCGTCATTTTCCCCGGTCAGCTGGTAATCTTGCGTGAACTGGCGGCAACCAGCAGCAGCAGCGCGGCGATCAGGCTGAACGCCACCGACAGGCTGGACCACTGGGCGATAAAGCCGACCAGCGCCGGACCCGCCAGGATCCCGGCGTAGCCGATGGTGGTCATTGACGAGATCGCCAGATTAACCGGCATCACGGTCTGGTTCCCTGCCGCGCTGAACATAATCGGCACGGTATTGGAGGCGCCAAAGCCGACCAGCAGGAAGCCGAGCAGCGAGACCCAGGCGGCGGGCACCGCAACCACCAGCAGCATGCCCAGCGCCGCGCACAGTGAGCCGACAAACAGCGTTGCCGTGCGGCCACAGGCGTGAACGATACGGTCGCCGCACAGCCGGCCGATGGTCATCGCCACCGAGAACACCGCATAGCCCAGCCCGGCCTGAGCGGTTGGCATCTCGCGATGCTGGGTAAGGAACAGCGCGCCCCAGTCGAGGATCGAGCCTTCGGCCAGGAACAGAATGAAGCACAGAATTCCGAGGAACAGTACCCAGCCGCGCGGCACCACAAACAGTGGCGCATCCGGCTGGTGCAGCGGCCGGTTAAGAAAATAGCGCTGGCTGCAGAACCACAGCACTATCAGCAGCAGGTCGATCGTCAGCACGGCGGGCAGCGGCGACATGCCCAGCGCCAGCAGCGCGCTGACCAGACCCGCACCGACGATACCGCCGATGCTGAAGAAACCGTGAAAGCCGGACATCATCGCCTTCGCGGAGCGCTTTTCGACCTCTACCGCCTGAATATTCATCGCCACGTCGACCAGGCCCATCGCCGCGCCGAACACCATCAGCGCGGCACCGAGGCTAAGGGCCGATGAGAGCACCGCCAGCAGCGGCAGCATCAACAGTAACAGCGCGCTGCCGGCGGTAATCACCCGCCTGCAGCCGAGGCGGCTGACAAGGCTCCCGGCCAGCGGCATCGCCAGCATCGATCCGAGGCCGAGAAACAGCAGTAAGGTACCAAAGGAGGCGTCGCTGAGCGCGGCACGATCTTTGGCATAAGGAACCAGCGGTGCCCAGGCGGCCATGCCGATACCGGCGATGAGAAAGGCGACGCGCGTGGCGCGTTGCGTCAGTCGCGCAGACTTATCGGTAATGTGTACATCCAGTGTGGTCATTTTTATCCGTTCTGCCTGTCCCAATTCAGCCCAGATTTTTACCACATTTACATGTGCTAAAGAAGCTAAACCACCCACCAGTGCGTGTTTATCGGCTCGCTGCGGCCTGCGTTCAGCCACTGCCGGTGCGCGGCAAAGTAATAACCCGAAAGTGGGGGGCTGTTAATCGGAATCGTCGTCTTATTAAGAATTTCCAGAGTACTCCTGGCGAAATGCGGGCAGAGTGTACAGCCGGGCAGGAGGGTGGCTGGCGGTTGTCTGCCGCCGTCGGCGGCGTGGCGGGGAGTGAAGCATTTCGCCGCGGCGATCCCGTTAAGCGACGCAAGAGGTGCGCGAGGGAATTTGGCCGTAACCCATTTTTTAACCGTAATAATTAAGTGGTAAAGATGGCGCTATTTGCTGCCGGATTTATCCGTGCGGTGAATAACATTGTGCAGAAATAGTCATGCTTAATTTTTTCAGCTGGGGTAACTTTACCTGAGTTGACAATGCTGCAAAAAACGGCAAAAAAAAAGCCGAACACGAGGTTCGGCAGGAATCTGGGGTAAAACAAATCATTCGGGGTGAATGAAGGTAATGCTCAATAAAATGATGATAGCAGAGTAATTATAAGGGCAGATCGCGAAAAAATTTTACCATTCAGTGCGCTGGTTGATGATTAGGATTAATCTGCTGAAAAATAAGAGTATTGTTATTTTTTGATTATTAGTGCTATATAACTTTGCAATTTGTGCTGCATAAAAGTTCCGCTTAAATTACAAAGTGAAATACTTGTAAGTATGTTTGAAACACTTTTGGAAAATTAGTATCATTTTCTCGATAGATAATTACTCTCCACGGCTTAACATGACATTTCAGGCTGAATTTTACTCTTCAGCACGCAGTGGCAAATAAGCAGATAACAAGAGGGTAATGAAATGAAATTACGCGTTCTTTCTCTGATGGTTCCAGCGTTGCTGGTAGCCGGTTCCGCAGGCGCAGCAGAAATCTATAATAAAGACGGCAACAAACTGGACCTGAACGGTAAAGTGGATGGCCTGCACTACTTCTCTGATGACAACGGTACCGACGGCGATCAGTCCTACCTGCGTTTTGGCTTTAAGGGCGAAACCCAGATCTCCAGCGAGCTGACCGGTTACGGCCAGTGGGAGTATCAGGCTGCGCTGAACAGCGCTGAGTCTCAGGGCACCGCGAACAGCTATACGCGTGTTGGTTTTGCCGGCCTGAAATTTGGCGACGCCGGTTCATTCGACTACGGTCGTAACTACGGCGTGGCCTACGATATTGGCGCCTGGACCGACGTGCTGCCAGAGTTCGGTGGCGATACCTACGGTGCGGACAACTTTATGTTCTCCCGTGGTAACGGTATGGCGACCTACCGTAACAACAACTTCTTTGGTCTGGTTGACGGCTGGAACTTCGCCGTGCAGTACCAGGGCAAGAACAGCAGCGCCACCGAGTCGAATAACGGCCGTGACGTGCTGGGTCAGAACGGCGACGGCTGGGGTGTTTCTACCACTTATGACATCGGTTCCGGCTTCGGTATCGGTGCGGCGACCTTCTCTTCTGACCGTACTACCGATCAGAACAGCCCGGCAGCGCTGGGTCACGGTGATAAAGCCACGGCTTACACCGGTGGTCTGAAGTATGACGCTAACAACGTTTATCTGGCGGCAATGTATACCCGTTCTTACAATGCGACCCGCTTCGGCAGCAGCACCAGCGCCGATGTTTACGGTTACGCGGATAAGGCGGATAACTGGGAGCTGGTAGCTCAGTATCAGTTCGATTTCGGTCTGCGTCCGTCGCTGGCGTTTGTTAACTCTCGTGGTACCGATGTTGAGGGTTACGGTAAGCAGAATCTGAAGAAATACATTGATGTGGGTACGACTTACTACTTCAACAAAAATATGTCGACCTATGTTGATTATCAGATCAACCTGCTGGACGAGAGTCAGTTCACCCGCGATGCCGGTGTGAATACTGACGATGTGGTAGCGGTAGGTCTGGTTTACCAGTTCTGATGCTGCAGCGTTTGATGTGATGAAAACCGGGGAAACCCGGTTTTTTTTCGTCTGCTTTTTTTAGGGCATGTCGCCTGCTGGATCGAGAGCGTCGGGCCTGTCAGCGGGCGACCCTCCGCGGGTTACCCCGCTCCGGGCTCATCCCGCTGCCCTCCCTGATTGTTGATGGCTGTTTTGGCTGTGGTTTTTAGGGCATGTCGCCTGTTTGATCGAGAGTGTCTGGCGGTCATGCGGGCGACCCTCCGCGGGTTACCCCGCTTCGGGCTCATCCCGCTGCCCTCCCTGATTGTTGATGGCTGTTTTGGCTGTGGTTTTTAGGGCATGTCGCCTGTTTGATCGAGAGTGTCTGGCGGTCATGCGGGCGACCCTGCGCGGGTTACCCCGCTCCGGGCTCATCCCGCTGCCCTCCCTGATAATGTACGGCTGTTATGGCTGGGCGTTATCTGGGAGGGGGAGTGAGTGTGTTTATGGCCTGCGGAACAGTGCGAAGCTGCGGCCCTCCAGTTCGAAGTCTTTTTCTTTGGTGATCGCCTGGCCGGGTTGGGTGTGGTCGCCGGTGGAGAGTTCGAGCAGCCAGCCGCCTTCGCCAAACTGCGGGATCTGGAAGGGGACGCTGCCTTCGAAGGGGTTGAAGAGCATCAGCACGTCGTGCCAGATGCCGGGCTCGGGCTGCAGGTCGGCGCGGCCGAGGTATACGCCGATGGTGGAGCCTTCATCCCACTGTTCGTCCTGCTGTAAGCCGCCGCCGGCGTTGAACCATTTGATGTCAAGGCCGTCACGCCAGCTTTCGCGGCGCAGCAGCGGCTGGGCGGCGCGCAGCGCGATCAGGTGGCGGGTGAAGTCGCGCAGGGCGTCGGCGCTGGCGGGGAGGTTGTCCCAGTGAAGCCAGGAGAGTTCGCTGTCCTGGCAGTAGCCGTTGTTGTTGCCGAGCTGGCTGCGGCCAGATTCATCGCCGGCCAGCAGCATCGGCGTGCCGTGGGAGAAGAACAGGGTGGCGAGGAAGTTGCGTTTCTGGCGTTCGCGTACCGCGACGATGTTGTCATCATCGGTGGGGCCTTCTGCGCCATAGTTGTATGAGCGGTTGTCGTTGTGGCCGTCGTTGTTGTCTTCGCCGTTGGCGTCGTTGTGTTTGTCGTTGTAAGAGACCAGGTCGTTGAGGGTGAAGCCGTCGTGGGCGGTGATAAAGTTAACGCTGGCCCACGGCCGGCGGCCGAAGCGGTCGTAGAGGTCGCCGGAGCCGAGCAGGCGGGCGGCGAAGTCGGTGGTGACGTTATCGCCTTTCCAGTATTCGCGGACGGTGTCGCGGTATTTGTCGTTCCATTCGGCCCAGCCCGGCGGGAAGCTGCCGACCTGGTAGCCGCCGGGGCCGATGTCCCAGGGTTCACCGATCAGCTTAAGGCGCGAGAGCAGCGGGTCCTGGCGCATGGCGTCGAAGAAGCCGCCGCGCGGGTCGAAGCCCTCCGGCTCGCGGCCGAGAATGGTGCCGAGGTCGAAGCGGAAGCCGTCGACGTGCATCGATTCCGCCCAGTAGCGCAGCGAGTCCATAATCATCTGCAGTACCCGCGGGTGCGAGGTGTTAACGGTGTTGCCGGTGCCGGTGTCGTTGATGTAGTAGCGGTGCTGGTCGGGCAGGGTACGGTAGTAGGAGAAGTTGTCGATGCCTTTGAACGACAGGGTCGGGCCCAGTTCGTTGCCTTCGGCGGTGTGGTTGTAGACCACGTCGAGGATCACCTCGATGCCGGCATCGTGGTAGGCGCGCACCATATCGCGGAAGCCCTGGATGCCGCGCGGGCCAAAGTAGCGGCTGGCCGGGGCGAAGAAGCCGAGGCTGTTGTAGCCCCAGAAATTTTTCAGCCCTTTATCCAGCAGGTGCTGGTCGTCCGGGAACCAGTGCACCGGCAGCAGCTCTACCGAGGTAACGCCGAGGCTTTTGATGTAGTCGACGGAGGCTTTGTGGCCCATGCCGTCATAGGTGCCGCGCAGCGCAGGAGGCAGCGCCGGGTTGAGCTGGGTAAAGCCTTTGACGTGGGTTTCATAGACTACCGCCTGCGGCCAGGCGATATTGGGCCGCTGGTGATCCTGCCAGTCAAATTCGTTGGGATCGATGACCCGGCATTTTGGTGTAAAGGGGGCGCTGTCGCGTTCATCAAAGGTCAGGTCTTTGTCTTCGTGGTGCAGGTCGTAGGCGAAGTGCGCCTCGTTCCAGCGCACGTCACCCGCCAGTTCACGGGCGTAAGGATCAAGCAGCAGCTTGTTAGGGTTAAAGCGGTGGCCGTTTTCAGGATCGTAGGGGCCGTAAACGCGATAGCCGTACAATGTGCCGGGCTTGAGGCCAGGGACGTAGCCGTGCCACACCTCGTGGGTATACTCCGGCAGTTCCAGCCGGGCAATCTCATTTTCGCCGCTGGGGTCGAACAGGCACAGCTCCACCCGCTCAGCGCAGGCGGAGAACAGCGCGAAGTTAACGCCCTGGCCGTCGTAGTTGGCACCCAGCTGCTCCCCGTGTCCTGCTGTAATTTCAAAACGCGTACCCTGTGACATAACTCTCTCCGTAGAAGGTCAGAACTTCAGCTAACAGCAGAATAAAAATGCTAACTCCTGAGAGTCAGCCATTCGCGAGCACTACACAGCAACAGGCTGGCTGAACCCGAAGCCCCTGTCCCGTGTTCAACGCCGGAGGCCTCAGCGTCGGATCACAAGGAGGCTCTTTCAGCCAGCGAATGTCATTACTTAATCTTCCCGTTAAGGCTCACCAGCACGATAAAGGCCGGTTCTGCGCTGGCAGGCAGCGCAATCGTGCTGCCCGGCTGGCTGGTCTCGCCGGTCAGCACGTTTTGATAGCGGCGCTGCGCCAGTTGCGGCGGCAAAGTGAGTGTTTCTGATGCCTGCCGGGTAACCGCAACGGCTGTTTCATCGCCTGCCGCCTGTTGATCTCCGTTTGCGTTTTCTGCACTGTCCCAGCGCTTATCGCCCGCCCCGGCCCAGTTCAGGTCGTCTTTATCCGCCCAGCTGGTGTCACCGGCGCCGGCCCAGCTAAGCTCATCTGTATCCGCCCAGCTGGTATCGCCAGCGCCGGGCCGCGCCGCATCGTCTGCATCAGCGCAACGGGTATCGCCGGCTTCAGCCCGGTAGATATCGTCCAGCCTCAGCCGCGGCACAATCACCACTAGCCGGATTTCGCCCTCGCTGCGGGCAAAGGCCAGCCAGCGATCTGCCGCTGGCCCGTCGACGGTCAGCGGCAGGTAGTCGCCCTGGCGGAACAGGGCGGGGTGAGCATTGCGCAGCGCCAGCAGCGTAGCCACCACATGCTGTTTCAGCTCGCCGTTCAGCAAGGCGGCCGGGATGGCGTCGGGCTGGTTGTCTGCCGCATGCTGTTTCAGCTGGCCGTTCAGCGGGTCAGCCGGAATAGCGTCGGGCTGGTTGTCTGCCGTATGTTGTTTCAGCTGACCGTTCAGCAAAGCGGCCGAAATTGAATCCGGCTTCTGGCCGGCTTCCAGCTGCCGTCGCAGCCGGTTGAAGTCCGGATCGCGGCGGTTGTCCGGGTCGACCAGGCTGAAGTTCAGCCCTTCGCTGCCCTGGTAGATATCCGGCACGCCCGGCGCGGTCAGTTTGATCGCCGTCTGCGTCAGGCCGTTCAGCAGCCCGGCGCGGATAAACGGCTGCAGCGTGGCGTGAAAGTCCTGCAGAAATGCCCGGTTAGCCGGGTTGAGCAACTGCCGCGCGTAGCCGAGCACCGCCTGTTCATAGGCGTCGTTGGTCTCCGCCCAGTCGGTGCGTAGCTTGGCTTCGCGCATCGCTTTTTCAACGAAGGCGGTGAAGCGCTCCTCCAGCGCCTGCAGCCCGTCGGCATCTTCAGGCTGCAGTTCCGCTGGCCAGACCCCGGCCAGCGCCTGGTACAGCATCCACTCGCCAGCCGGGCGCGGCGCCGGGCCATCGGCCAGCTGTTGCACCGCATTGTGGTTCAGCTGCTGCCAGCGCGTCACCGCCGCCGCCCAACTTTCCGGGGCTTCACTCAGCGTGTACAGGCGGGCGCGGGCGTCTTCGCCGCGTTTGGTATCGTGGGTCGAGGTGCTGGTGATGCCGTCCGGCTGCTGCTGCAGACGTTCACGCATCGCCTGATGAAACTGCCGCGGATCGAAACGGCGCGGCAGCGGTTCGGCTCCCACTTCGTTCAGCGCCAGGTTCATGCTGTGGCGGAAGAACAGCGTGTCCTCCACCGATTTCGCCATCAGCGGGCCGCTGAGCTGCTGGAAGCGGGTGCGGAAGCTGTCCGCCCGTTCGGCACGGGTGGCCGCTTCGCCGCGCAGCAGCCGCACGATAAAGCCGAGCGCGTGCGGGTCGGCGGCGTGTGCGCCGTGACTGACCTGTTCCACCACGCCCGCCAGCAGCGCCTGGTCAGCCTGCGGCAGCCCGGCAGCGGTGCCGTAGGTGCGGTAGACCGGGAAGGCCAGCAGCAGCTCGCGCAGCGCGTGGCGGATCGCGTCATCGTCCGGCGCTTCCCCTTCCGCCGCGGCGATTTCCACGGCCAGGCTGAGCAGCGTGGCGAACTCGCCGGCAAAGTTGCGATCGACCATCAGCGCGCGCGCCGCCCGCAGCTCCTGCTCCATCTTCAGCGGCTGGCCGACGTGCTGCTGATAGGCGGCGCGCAGCGCGTCAATGCGCTGACCGTCGACCAGCACGTCGGCCAGCGCCTCAATAAACTCGTAGCCGGTGGTGCCGGAGACCGGCCAGTCCGCCGGTAGCCGCTCGCCTGCGCTGAGGATCTTCTCAACCGTGATGTAGCAAGCATCTCCGGCGGCCGCGCGCAGCTGTTCCAGATAGCCTTTGGGATCGGCCAGCCCGTCAACGTGATCGACCCGCAGGCCGTCCACCGCGCCGCTGTGCACCAGCTCCAGGATCAGCCGGTGGCTGTCGGCAAATACCGCAGGATCCTCCACCCGCACCCCGGCCAGCCCGGTGATCTCGAAGAAGCGGCGGTAGGAGAGTTCACCGGGGGCGTCGCGCCACGACATCAGCCGCCACGGCTGGCGATCGTGCAACGCGGCGATCTGCGTCTTATCGGTCAGCGCCAGCACCGCCGCCTCCTGCCCCTGCCAGCTGGCCGGGGTTAACGGATAAAAACTGTCAAAATAAGCCAGCGCCGGGCGGCCGCTGTGCGGATCGGCTTTGACGCTGATGTCGCCCTGTTCCAGCACCGTGGCAAAATCGTCGCCGAGAAACGGCAGCGTCAGGCGCTGCGTCCAGTCGATATCGAAGTAGCCGGCGTAGCGGCTGGCTGCGCCGTGTTCGATCACGTCGCGCCACCAGGCGTTCTCCAGCGAGGCGGCCATATGGTTGGGGACGATATCCAGAATCAGCCCCAGGCCGGCCTGCTTCAGCGCCTTAACCAGGCGATCGAAGCCTTCACGACCGCCGATGGCCGGGTCGATTTCGTTGGCGTCGGTGACGTCGTAGCCGTGGGTGGAGTCGGTGGTCGCGGTGAAGACTGGTGAGGCGTAGAGGTGGCTGGCGCCCAGCCGTTTAATATAGGGCACCAGGCCCGCCGCGCGGTCAAAGGTCATGCCGTTGCGGAACTGGATGCGGTAAGTGGCTGTAGGAATGGTCATTTTTTCTTCCCTGCTGTCAAACGCACGAGGATGCTGTTGGGCGGCAGCTCACCGCCCGGCCTGGAGCCTGCCGGCGCCGCTTCTCCAGCCTGCTGTGGCACAGCGGAACTGCCGCTGGCTTTTCCTGCCTGCTCTGGCGCAGCGGAACTGCCGCTGGCGGTTTCACCAGCGGGCCAGGCGAAGATCGTTTTACCGGGCTGGTCGGGCAGCGGCTGCGGCTTTTTACCGATATTAAAGGCCAGCGACAGCGTGCCCTGCGGCAGCGTCCAGCTGACCGCCACCAGGCCCGCTGCGGTGGTAACCACCTTGCCAGCGTTGCCGCCAGCCTGCGCCAGCAGCGGCACGATATGCTGATGGCGCAGCTGCAGCAGCCGGCGGGTGAAGGCCAGCCAGGCGCGGCCGTCTTCACTGTCCGCCTGCTGCCAGTTCAGCTTCGAATCATCAAAGGTTTGCTGCGCGTTCGGGTCGGGAACCGCTTCGCCCGCGTAGCCGCTGTGGCCGGCAAACTCCTTCGCCCGGCCTTTGCGCACCGCCTCTGCCAGGTCGCCGTGGAAGTCGGTAAAGAACAGGAACGGCTGCGTTTCGCCGTACTCTTCGCCCATAAACAGCAGCGGGCTGTGCGGCGACAGCAGCAGCGCGGCCAGCAGCACGCGGGTACGCTCCGCTCCGGCCAGCGTTAACAGCCGTTCGCCCAGCGCGCGGTTGCCCACCTGATCGTGATTCTGAATAAAATCGACGAAGGCCAGCGGCGGCTGGCTGCGGCTGTCCACGCCGCGCGCTTCACCGCTCTGCGGCGAGACTTCGCCCTGATAAGCGAAGCCTTCGGCCAGCGATCGCGCCAGCTGGGCTTCCGGCTCGCGGGAGAAGTCTTCGTAGTAGGCGTGGGTTTCATCGGTGGCCAGCACGTGCACGGCGTTGTGATAATCATCGTTCCATTCGGCGGTGAACAGCGGCGCGCTGCCGTCGGCGTGGCGCGGGTGCAGATCGATGATGTTGCGGCAGTCTTCGGTGGTCAGGTGGATCGGCCGGTCGGTGATTTCCGCGCGGATGCGCCGGGCGATCTCCACGAGGATATGCGGCTGCGAGTCATCTTCGATCTGGTCGATGGCGTCGAAGCGCAGGCCGTCGAGGCGGTACTCCCGCAGCCAGTAGAGCGGGGCTTCGGCGATATAGCGGCGGGCGGCGTCAGCCTGATAGGCGATGCCTGCTCCCCAGGGGGTGTGGCGCTGTTTATCGAAGAAGTCCGGGGCCAGTAGCGGCAGGTAGTTGCCTTCCGGGCCAAAGTGGTTGAGTACGATATCCAGCAGTACCGAGATGCCGTGGCCGTGGGCGGCATCGACCAGCGCTTTTAAGTCATCCGGCGTGCCGTAGGCGCTGTGCGGGGCGTAGAGCAGGACGCCGTCGTAACCCCAGCCGCGGTTGCCGCCGAACTGCGACAGCGGCAGGAGTTCGATGGCGGTGATGCCGAGGTCGGCCAGGTGTGGCAGTTTTTCGATGGCGGCGCGGAAGGTGCCTTCAGGGGTGAAGGTGCCGATGTGCAGTTCGTAGGTGACAATCTCCTGCCACGGGCGGCCACGCCAGTCAGAGTGTTTCCAGTTGTAACCGTGTGGGTCGGTTACCACGGAGGGGCCGTTGACGTCGTGCTTTTGTGCGCGGGAGGCCGGGTCCGGGACGGTTGTGCCGTCGGGTAGCAGGTAGCGGTATTCCGCACCGGGGGAGACGCCGCTGACCTGCAGTTCGAACCAGCCGTCGGCGGCCGGGTTCATGTCGCTGTTTTCGCCGTTGAGTTGCAGGGTGATGTGGTCGTGGCCGGGAGCCCAGAGGCGGAACCAGACGGTGTCTGGGGCGAGGGTTTCGGCGCCCCAGCTGGTGGATACGGTTGCAGATTCCATGCGGTGGCCTCGAGATTGTCTGATGTGGATATAGGTCGAAATTTAAGGATAGACGGTGAAATGTCCTGTTGGGGGCGGGGGGTGAAACGTTTCGGGGCCAGGGCAAGGGCTAAGGCAAGGGCAAGGGCCAGGGCTGGTCGCCTGTGGGATCGAGAGTGGCGGGCCTGTCAGCGGGCGACCCTGCGCGGGTTACCCCGCTCCGGGCTCATCCCACTGCCCTCCCTGATGACGGGCTTTGGGGTGGGCTGGGGGAAGGGCTTGAGGCAAGGGCAAGGGCAAGGGCTAAGGCAAGGGCTGGTCGCCTGTGGGATCGAGAGTGGCGGGCCTGTCAGCGGGCGACCCTGCGCGGGTTACCCCGCTCCGGGCTCATCCCACTGCCCTCCCTGATAATCGGCTTTGGGGTGGGCTGGGGGAAGGGCTTGAGGCAAGGGCTAAGGCTAAGGCAAGGGCCAGGGCTGGTCGCCTGTGGGATCGAGAGTTTCGGGCCTGTCAGCGGGCGACCCTGCGCGGGTTACCCCGCTCCGGGCTCATCCCACTGCCCTCCCTGATAATTGGCTTCGGGATGGGCTGGGGGTTAGGGCGCTGCGTCTAGGGTTTAAATTTAAGCGGGGAGTCCGCAGGGCTGGGCGGGGGTGTGCCTTCCATTCCCATGCCGCCGAGGGTGAAGAGGGCGAAGCGCAAGAGGCGGTTGCGGGCGTGGTTTTCTTTGGCGGCGTTGTTATGCTTGTGGGTGTTGTTCATGGTTGGGTGCCTTGGGTGAGGGGCGATAGTTTAATTAAGCAGGAAGCGTGCCAGGGGAATGTGGCGTGCAAGCGCACGGATCGACAACTGTTGTTGGCGGTTTATGGCAGAGTGGCCGCCCTGTGATGGGGCAGGTTGCACCAGATTGGGCGATCGGGGGCGCAGGAGGGTTGTTTCTGATTGAATGGATAGGAGCATTGGGGGACACAGTGTGGCGGATTCTTGAGAGGCTGTGGTTAATTGCGCAGTGTTTCAGGTTCTGCAGCAGGGGCGTTCCGGGGCGCGTTGCCGGTTGGAACAGGTGAGTATCGGTGTTTGTCAAACTTCGGTACGAATGGTGGTGTTTTTTGCCCGTTTGGGGTGGTGCGTTTAGGGTTGATGTGGTGGTTATGCGTATGAGATGGATGTTAGCGGTGATGGTCGCGGTGATGGTTGCGGCGTTGAGCGGCTGTGATAGTGGTGGCGAGCAGGGGGCCGGGAAGGATGCTCAGCGAGCCTGGGTGCTGGAAGGCAAAACCATGGGTACCTTCTGGCGGGTGAGCGTGGCCGGGGTGGATGCGCAGCGGCGCGAGGCGCTGCAAAAGGCGGTGCAGCAGCAGCTTGATGCGGATGACCGCGAGCTGTCGACGTGGAAGAGCGATTCGCTGCTGTCCCGGTTTAATCAGTATCGCGGCAGCGAGCCGTGGCCGGTAAGCAATAATATGGCGGATATCGTGACCGTGGCGCTGCGTATCGGCCAGCAGACGGCGGGCGCGATGGATATTACCGTTGGGCCGCTGGTCAATCTGTGGGGCTTCGGGCCGGATAAGCAGCCGGTGAAGATCCCGGATGCGGCGCAGATTGCGGCGGCGAAGGCGCTGACCGGGCTGCAGCATCTGCAGGTGATCAACCGCGCCGGGCAGGCCTATCTGCAGAAGGATCTTCCCCAGCTGTATGTCGACCTTTCTACCGTCGGCGAGGGTTTTGCCACCGATCATCTGGCGCGGCTGATGGAGCAGGAGGGGATCAATAACTATCTGGTGTCGGTGGGCGGTGCGGTGCTGACGCGCGGGACCCCTGCTCAGGGGCGCGGCTGGCAGGTGGCGATTCAGAAGCCCACTGACCGGGAGAACGCGGTGCAGGCTGTGGTGGATCTGCAGGGGCACGGCATCAGCACCTCCGGCAGTTATCGCAACTATTATGAGCTGGACGGCAGGCGTATTTCGCACGTGATCGACCCGGCCACCGGCCAGCCGATTCAGCATAAGCTGGTGTCGGCGACGGTGATCGCCACTACCGCGCTGGAGGCGGACGGCTGGGACACCGGGCTGATGGTGCTGGGCACCGAGCGGGCGAAGGCGCTGGCGCTGCGCGAGAAGCTGGCGGTGTATCTGATCTATAAGCAGGGCGACCAGTTTGCCAGCTGGATGTCGCCACAGTTCAGCGCGTTTATTCAGCCGCCGGCGCGGCAGTGAGGGGGAGTAATGCTCGATCTGTTTGGTGACGAAGAGCCCTGGGCCGAGCCGCTGGCGGAGGGGGCGGTGGTGCTGCGCCGTCGCGCCCGCGAGCAGGCGGGGGCGATACTGGCGCAGGTGCAGCAGATTGCCGCGCGGAACCCGTTCGTGCACCGCTTTACGCCGGGCGGCCAGCGGATGTCGGCGGCGATGACCCACTGCGGTGATTTTGGCTGGGCCTCGGAAAGCCGGGGCTATGGCTACGCTGAGCCGCGCAGCGATGCCGGGCGCTGCCCGCCGATGCCGGCACTGTTCCGCGAGCTGGCGGTAAGCTGCGCCCGGGAGGCGGGATTCAGCGGCTTTAACCCGGACTTCTGCCTGGTGAACCGCTATGAGCCGGGGGCGAAGATGGGGCTGCATCAGGATAAGGACGAACGCGATCTGCGCCAGCCGATCGTCTCGGTGTCGCTGGGGCTGCCGGCGGTGTTTCTTTTTGGCGGCTTTGAGCGCACGGACGCCACGCAGCGGCTGCTGCTGGAGCATGGCGACGTGGTGGTGTGGGGCGGGCCGTCGCGGCTGCGCTTCCACGGCATTCTGCCGCTCAAGCCGGGCAGCCACCCTGACGCCGGGGCGTTTCGCTACAATCTGACCTTCCGCCGCGCCCGTTAACCGCGGCAGGATTTACTGGAATGCGAATAGTTATTGCTATCGAAAAGCATCTCATTAAACTGCAGGCTGCTTTTTACCAGCCGGGATGTTTTTATGGAGTTGCTGCACGTCGTTTATAAACAGTATCGCTGGCCGTTTATTGCGGTCATCGTGCTGAGCCTGCTCAGCGCGGCGTTGGGGATCGGTATGATTGCCTTTATCAACCGCGAACTGATCGTTAACCTGGACACCTCGCTCAGCGTGCTGCCGAAATTCCTCGGACTGCTGCTGCTGCTGCTGGCGGTGACGCTGGCCTCGCAGCTGGCGCTGACCATGCTCGGCCACCACTTTGTTTATCGACTGCGCGGCGAGTTTATCAAGCGGATCCTGGATACCCGGGTGGAGCGTATTGAGCAGATCGGCAGCGCGCAGCTGCTGGCGGCGCTGACCAGCGACGTAAGGGCGATAACCATCGCCTTTGTGCGCCTGCCGGAGCTGATTCAGGGCATTATCCTGACCGTCGGCTGTGCCGCTTATCTGGGCTGGCTGTCGTCGAAAATGCTGCTGGTGACCTCGGTGTGGGTGGCAATCACCATCATCGGCGGCTGGCTGCTGGTGGCGCGCGTCTACCGCCACCTGGCCACGCTGCGCGAGACCGAAGACCGCCTGTACACCGACTATCAGACCATTATTGAAGGTCGCAAAGAGCTGGCGCTGAACCGTCAGCGCGCGCAGCAGATTTTTGACGACGTTTACGGCGAAGACGCGCGCACCTACCGGCACAATATTATCCGCGCCGATACCTATCACCTCAGCGCGGTAAACTGGTCGAACATCATGATGCTGGGGGCGATCGGCCTCGCATTCTTCCTGGCGAATACCCTGGGCTGGGCTGATACCGCCGTCGCGGCCACCTACTCGCTGACCCTGCTGTTCCTGCGTACGCCGATGCTGTCTGCGGTGGGCGCGCTGCCGACCCTGCTGACCGCCCAGGTGGCGTTTAACAAGCTGGAGACGTTCAGACTGGAACCCTATAACGCGGCCTTCCCGCAGGCCAGGGCGGCGCAGCCGTGGCAGACGCTTGAGCTGCGTGACGTTTTGTTCCACTACGGTGACAACGGTTTTGCCATCGGCCCGATCGATATGACCCTGCACCGTGGCGAACTGGTGTTTGTGATCGGCGGCAACGGCAGCGGTAAATCGACGCTGGCGATGCTGCTGACCGGCCTCTACCAGCCGGTTTCCGGCCAGATCCTGATCGACGGGCAGCCTGTCGACCTGAACGACCTGGACAACTATCGCCGCCGCTTCTCGGCGGTGTTTACCGACGTGCACCTGTTTGACCGGCTGATTGGCCAGCAGGGCGAAGCGGCCGACCCGCAGCAGGTGCAGGCGTGGCTGGAACGGCTGAAGATGCAGGACAAGATCCAGCTGGACGGCAACCGCATCCTCGACCTTAAGCTGTCGAAGGGGCAGACCAAGCGCCTGGCGCTGCTGCTGGCCACCGCCGAACAGCGCGATATCCTGCTGCTGGACGAGTGGGCCGCCGATCAGGATCCGCACTTCCGCCGCATCTTCTATCGTGAACTGCTGCCGTGGCTGCAGGGGCTGGGCAAAACCATTATCGCCATCAGCCACGATGATCACTATTTCCAGCACGCTGACCGCCTGCTGGAGATGCGCGACGGCCGCCTGAGCGAACTGACCGGTGCCGAGCGCGAGCTGGCAACGCTGGACGCGGTACAGCGTACGGATACCGGCGAATAAACGTGAACCTGCCTGGGCTGCCAGGCTGGTAACGGAACGGACCCGGAGACCGGAATAAGCGTGAATCTGCTAACCCGCTAACCGAGCGGCTCCGCAGACCTGGACCAGTGCGTTACGCGTTCTGCCGCAGGGGGGAACCGGGCGGGTAAACGGCGCACAATGGCGCTAGCGCCTCAGCGCATAACCTCAGCCACTATTGTTATTAGTCAGCGGGTTAGCGGGGGAGTATGCTGTTTTTAACGGCACTGCAAACGCCGTTAACTTCCCTGAACTTTCTCGTCGTCTTGCCAAATGGTTATAACCGGCAGTTCACTTTGAACCGCCGGTTTTTTTATGCGCGAGGGAAATAAAAAAATCCCGGCGAGGCCGCCGGGACTGGGGTTACAGCACTTTATCCAGAAAGCGCCGCGTGCGCGGGTGCTGCGGCTGGTTCAGTACCTGGCGGGCGTTGCCCTGCTCGACGATCTGGCCGTCGACCATAAACACCACGTGGTCGGCCACTTCGCGGGCAAAGCCGATTTCGTGGGTGACCACCACCAGCGTGGTGCCGGAGCGGGCCAGCTTTTTGATGGTATCCAGCACTTCACCCACCAGCTCCGGATCCAGCGCGGAGGTGGGTTCATCAAACAGGATCACCCGTGGGTCGAGCGCCAGCGCGCGGGCGATGGCGATACGCTGCTGCTGGCCGCCGGAGAGGTGGCGCGGCCAGGCGTCCGCCTTGTGGCGCAGGCCGACCGCGTCCAGCAGTTCACCGGCGCGTTCAATCGCCTGGGCGCGGTTCATCTTTTTGTGCACCAGCGGCGCTTCAATAATATTTTCCAGCACCGTCAGGTGCGGGAACAGGTTGAAGTTCTGAAATACGTAGCCGACCTCGGTGCGCTGCTTGAGGATCGCTTTTTCCTTCAGCTCGTAAAGCCTGTCACCCTTGCGGCGGTAGCCGATGTACTCGCCGTCGATGCGGATAAAGCCCTCATCCACCCGCTCCAGGTGATTAATCGCCCGTAACAGGGTGGATTTGCCGGAGCCGGACGGGCCGAGGATCACCGTCACCGAACCCGGCGGCAGCTCCAGCGATACGTCGTCCAGCGCCTTAAAGCGGCCGAAGTGTTTGCTGACGTTGGTGATGGAAATATGACCACGCGTCGTCTGCGGCTGAATGGCAATAGCTTCTGACATGGTTAGCTCCTCAACGGGGTGATGTTGGCTTCAGGTCGGCGCTGAAACCAGCGGCGGCGCGGGGTGGAGGATTCACGGGTGGCGCTGCGGGCCAGCCAGCGTTCAACGTAGTGCTGGAACACCGACAGCACGGTGGTGATCAGCAGGTACCAGACGGCGGCGACCATCAGCAGCGGGATCACCTGCTGGGTGCGGTTGTAGACCATCTGAATGGTGTAAAACAGCTCCGGCATCGCCAGCACGTACACCATCGAGGTGCCCTTGGCGAGGCTGATAATTTCGTTAAAGCCGGTCGGGATGATCGAGCGCAGCGCCTGCGGCAGGATAATGCGCAGCGTGCGGCGCGAGGAGGGCAGGCCGAGCGCGGCTGCCGCTTCAAACTGCCCCTGATCGACGCCGAGAATGCCGCCGCGAATAATCTCTGCGGTGTAGGCGGACTGCACCAGCGTCAGGCCGATCACCGCGGTGCTGAACTGGCCGAGGATATCGATGGTCTGGTATTCAGCAAACTTCAGCGGGGTAAAGGGAATGCCCAGCGACAGCGTGTCGTACAGATAGGAGAAGTTGTAGAGGATGATCAGCACCACGATCAGCGGCAGCGAGCGGAACAGCCAGATATAGCCGAACGCCATGCCGGAGAGCAGCCACGACGGCGACAGGCGCGCCAGCGCCAGCGCGCCGCCGAACAGGATGCTGAAGACGGTGCCGAGCAGCGTCAGCAGCAGGGTCTGCCCCAGCCCGCTGAGCACCGCCGGGTTAAAGAACCATTTGGCAAACACCCCCCACTCCCAGCGCGGGTTGAACGCCACCGACTGGATCACCACCGCGAGAATAAACAGCGCCAGAAACGCGCCCAGAATGCGCAGCGGATAGCGCGCGGGCACCACCCGCAGATGTTCATGATGCTTCATCGACGGCCTCCGTCAGCACGTTATCGCCCAGCGGCTTGCGAAAGCGCAGGCGGCCGTCGTGCGGCGGCAGGCTGTACTCCACCGGATCGCGGGTGATATCAAACTGCGGCTGGTAGCCGTAAGAGAGGTACAGGCGCACCGCCTCCGGCTGGCGGAAGCCGGTGGTCAGAAACACCTGGCGGTAGCCGGCCTCCAGCGCCCGCCGTTCCAGCTCAACCAGCACCTTCTGCGCCAGCCCCTGGCGACGCAGGTCGCCACGGGTCCAGATGCGTTTCAGCTCGGCGGTCACGGCGTCATAGGGCTTGTAGGCACCCATGGCGATAATCTCGCCGTCGCGCTCCAGCACGATAAACATCCCCTGCGGCGGCAGATACCATTCGGTCAGCTCAACTTCGGCATGACGCGCAAAGAAGTTGCCGTAGCGGGCGCTGTACTCATCAAACAAACCCGAGATAATCGGCGCCAGTTCTGGCGCCTCCGGGGAGAGCTGACGAAACTGTTCGTGGCTCATCACGGCCTCCTTTAGTCGCCCAGTCCTGGCGGGTTGATTTCGGACCGGTCAAGACGCTCCACGCCTTCCCCCCAGCGGTTCAGCACTTTGTCGTACTCGCCGCCCTTGATCACGCCGTTCAGCGCGGTATGCACCGGGGTGACCAGGCCGTTGCCTTTCTTCAGCGTGACGGCGATATGTGCCGCCTTCGGCCAGCCGCCGTCAACGATGCCAACAAGTCTGGTCTGCCCGGTCAGCGCCGCTTTCCACGCGCCCATCACGTTCGGGCCAAAGAAGGCGTCGGCGCGGCCTGACTGGATCGCCAGCGTTTGCGCCGCATCATCCTTCACGTAGATCGGCGTAAACGGCTTCAGGCCTTTCTTCTGGTTTTCCGCGTCCCACGCCAGCAGCACCGCCTCCTGGTTGGTGCCGGAGCCGACGATGATGCGCAAGCCGGCGATATCTTCCGCTTTTTTCAGCGAGGTGATTTTGCTGGTGGACTTCACGTAGAAGCCCAGCGTGTCCTGGCGGTAGGTGGCGAAGTCAAACTTCTCTTTGCGCTCTTTGGTCACGGTGACGTTGGTGATCGCCGCGTCGTATTTGCCGGAAGAGACGCCCAGCGGCCAGTCTTCCCACGAGGTCGGTACGATGTTCAGCTCAAGGCCGAGGCTGTCGGCCACCAGGCGGGCGATATCCGCCTCGCTGCCGAGCAGGGTTTTGTTGTCATCGGAGAACAGCGCCAGCGGCGGCGAGTTCAGCGCGGCGACCGCGACGGTAAATTTGCCCGGCACCGCGAGGCGCAGGTTTTTCGGCAGCTGCGCCACCGCTTCCGGGTTAACCGGCGCGTGGATCGGCGTGGTATTGGCTTCAACGCTGATGCCGGTGCCGTTAATCTTAACGGTTTCCGCGAAGGCGGCGCTGCTGAGCAGCAGGGTGGCGGAGATCAGCGCGGTGAGTGTGGCTTTTTTAATCATGTGTGATGTCTCTTATTTTATTTTTTATCCCTGCCGCCGCAGCCGGGCTGACGGTCGGGCAGGGGAGTGCAGATGAACCTGCGGCCTGCCGTGGTCAGTTAATTTCCTGCAGCGCGGCTTCGGCCAGCTGGCTGAAGAACTGCGCGGCGGGATAAATCAGTGAGTCGTCCGGGTTAAAGCCGGGATGGTGCAGGCCAAACTCGCTGGCGCTGCCGATGCTGACGAAGGTGCCCGGCGTGTTGTGCAGGTAGAAGGCAAAATCTTCACCGCCCATCTGCACCTCCGCGTGCCGCACCTCGTAACCGGCGCGCGCCGCCACCTGTTTGCTGAACTCCGCCCAGCGTTCGGTGTTGACCACCGCCGGCGGGCCGCCGTGCCAGTTGAGCTGTGCGCGGCCGCCAAAGCCTTCGGCGATGCTGCTAATCAGCTTCTCAATGCGCGCCGGGATCTCAGCGCGGATCGCATCGTTATGGGTGCGCACGGTGCCTTCCAGCACCACCTTCTGCGGCAGCACGTTCCAGGTGTTACCACCCTCAATGCGGGTGACGCTGACCACCACCGACTCCAGCGGGCTGTAATTACGGCTGACCAGCGTCTGCAGCGCGGTAACGATCTGGCTGGCGATCACAATAGAATCAACGCCTTCCTGCGGGCGGGCGGCGTGTGCCCCTTTGCCCTCAATTTCAATATCAAAGCGATCGACGTTGGCGTAGAACGGCCCGCCGCGGGTGGCAAAGGTGCCCACCGGCAGCTCCGGCGCGTTGTGTGCGCCGAAAATGGCGCTAACGCCCTCCAGCGCACCGGCCCCGATCAGCGTTTTCGCCCCGCCAAAGCGCTCTTCGGCGGGCTGGAACAGCAGGCGCACGCGGCCGGGCAGGCTGCTCTCCCGCGCCTTCAGCAGCAGCGCCGCGCCGAGGATCACCGAGGTGTGAATATCGTGGCCGCAGGCGTGCATCACGCCGGGGTTTTTTGAACGGAATTCAACCGGGGCGACCTCGTCGATCGGCAGCGCATCGATATCGGCGCGCAGCGCGATCAGCGGCTCGCCCTGGCCGATCTCGGCAATGACGCCGGTTTTCAGGTCGAACGGCAGCTGGCGGATATCCGCGCTGCGCAGCCAGTTCTGAATGCGTTCGGTGGTGGCGAACTCTTCGTTGGAGAGTTCAGGATACTGGTGCAGCTCGCGTCGCCAGGCGACCAGCTGTGCTTCTAAAGTCTGGCTCATGCTCTGCTCCTTATGCCGCGACCAGCTGGTGGCTGGCCAGCAGCTCCAGCGATTTCAGGCGGGCGGCACCCTGGCTGACCGGGGTGTCGATAATAAATTCTTCAATGCCGTAGCGCTGGTGCAGCTGTTGCAGATGCCGGTGCACCTGCTCTGCGGTACCGGTAATCGCGGTGGACTCGCGCGGCTCGATCCGGTGTTCGCTGGCCCCGGACTGGCGGATAAAGGCTTCCGCCTGGGCCACGCTGCCAACGTTAACGGTCTGGCCGTTATTGACGTGCACGCGGAAGTGTTTCAGGTCGGTGGCGAGGGCGCTGGCCTGTTCGGCGGTGCTTGCTACGATCGCCTGCACCGCAAGCAGCGCAGGACGGCCGCCGCTGTGGCTGCGGTATGCGTCCAGCGAACGCGCCAGGTCCTGTTCATTGCCGTTGATGTGCGCGGCGTAGACAAACTCCCAGCCGAGTTCGGCAGCCAGCTGCGCGCTGCCCTCACTGGCACCGAGCAGAAAACGGCTGGCCGGGTGCGGCGGCAGCGGGGTGGCCTGCAGGCTGTCTGTGGCATCGGCACCGGCCGGTGGGGCGGTCAGCCAGCCGTCCAGCGCTTTCAGCTGGCTGGCGAAGTCGCCTTTCTCGGCGGCATGCACTCCCTGCTGCAGGGCGCGGGTAGAGAGCGGCAGGCCGCCCGGCGCTTTGCCGACGCCGAGGTCGACGCGGCCCGGCGCTAACGAGGCCAGCAGGTTAAAGTTTTCGGCTACCTTGTACGGGCTGTAGTGCTGCAGCATCACGCCGCCGGAGCCGACCCGCAGATTCTGGGTATGCGCCAGGATCCAGGCAATCAGCACCTCCGGCGACGGGCCGGCCAGCGCCGTGGTGTTGTGGTGTTCCGCCAGCCAGATGCGGTGAAAGCCCCACTGCTCGGCCTTTTGCGCCAGCGTTACGGTGCGGGCCAGCGCCTGAGAGGCATCTTCGCCTTCAGCCACCGGGCTTTTATCCAGCAAGCTCAGTCGGTAAGCCATGTCTGTTCCTTGAGTTCGTAGCAATTACCGGCAATTATTGAAGGGGGCGGGGAGGGCTGTAAAACAACAAATCCGGCATAACTCATTCAAACGGCGGGATTAACCGCTAATCCCGGAATGCGGGATTAGGGTTGCGAAAAGGATGGTTGGTCGCGGGGGAATAATAAGGTTTACTGGCGTACCCTGGCCACAGGCATCACAGCCTGTGGCGATTAACGTTTCATTCAGGCCACCCTTGCGGGCCGCCAGGCTTGCCGCTCACTGACTACCGACTACCGACTACCGACTACCGACTACCGACTACCGACTACCGACTACCGACTACCGACTACCGATTACCGATTACCGATTACCGATTACCGATTACCGACTTCTGGCTACCGGCTATCCGTCACGCATATCACTGTTGCCGGTAAGGCCCCTCGCTTACCGAATCCCTGATCTGCAGCGCCGAGCTGAACAGGTTGTCCTGCGACAGGTAACCGCCGTCGAGCATGGCGATCAGCCGGTTAATCACTTCGCTCATCATGCCGCTGACCGGATCTTTCACGCTGGAGAGCGCCGGGGTCAGCCAGGCCGCCGTCGGCGTATCGTCGAAGCCGATCACCGAGACCTGCGCCGGTACGGCGATGCCCGCCCGGGTCAGGGTCTTGATCGCCCCAATCGCCATCTCATCGTTGCTGGCCAGCACCGCGCTGAAGGAGACGTTATCGCTGAGCAATGCGCTCACCGCCGCGGCCCCGCTGGCCGGCGTCCATTTGCCCTGCACGATCAGCCGTTCGTCCGGTTCAATCCCGTGCTGTTTTAACGCCTCTTTATAGCCTGAAAGCCGTTCGATCGCCGTCGGTGAGTCCAGCGAGCCGGTGACAAAAGCGATCTGGCGGTGGCCGCGTTCCAGCAGATGGCGGGTGGCGTTAAGGCTGGCCCCCTTGTGATCGCAGCAGATGCAGTGGCTCTGGTGCACCCGCAGCCGGCGGTTTACCACCATGATCGGCTGCTTATGCTGGCCGATAATCTCATCCATCGCGGCGATGGTCAGAAAGCGCGGATAGATGATAATCGCATCACAGCGTAACCCGAGCAGAAACTGGATCGCCTGCTGCTCCTCCTCTGCGCTGTGTTTGCCATCGACCAGAATCAGCTGGCGGCCGTTGTCCTCCAGCTTTTTTGCCGCCTGTGCCAGCAACTCGCTGAAGTAACTGCCGTTATACAGGGTGTTGGTGACCACCATGCCAATGCACTGCGATTTACTGCTGGCCAGATTGCGCGCCAGCAGGTTGGGGCGATAGCCCGCCTGTTCAATCGCCTTAAACACCTGCTCCCGCGTGGCGTCGCTGACGTAGCCTTTGCCGGTGAGCACCCGCGACACGGTGGCTTTCGAGACGCCGGCGAGTTTTGCCACTTCCTGCATGGTCGACATAGGGATTTCCTGACCCGTTAATAATACCCGTCATTCTACACATTACCCCGCGTCAGAGCAGGCGATTCCCCGCCGATTGCCTTTGCATATGTCGATCCCGTTCACAAAAAAAGCGCTAACTAAATTTAGTTATTGATATTCACTTAAAATATAAACAACATCGTGTGAGACCGGTTACCTATCCTACGAGAATCATCCTCATGTCTAAAAATTATACAGCGGTAGCAACATCGATAGTGGATGCAGTTGGCGGCGTGAATAACGTTGCGGCGGTAACGCACTGCATGACGCGCCTGCGCTTTGTGCTTAACGACGACGCCCGCGTTGACGTTGCCCGCCTCAAGGCGATCGGCGGCGTGCTCGGCGTGGTGAGAAATGAAAATCAGTGCCAGGTGATTATCGGCAACACCGTTTCACAGGCCTATGCCGAGGTGGTGAAACTGCTGCCCGCCGGGGCCGCGGCGGCACAGCCCGCGCCTGCCAAAGGCAAGCTTACCCTGAGGCGCATCGGGGCCGGTATTCTCGACGCGCTGATTGGCACCATGTCGCCGCTGATCCCGGCGATTATCGGCGGTTCGATGGTCAAGCTGCTGGCGATGATCCTCGATATGACCGGGGTGTTCGAAAAAGGCTCCTCCACGCTGATTATCCTTAACGCCATCGGCGACGGCGCGTTCTTCTTCCTGCCGGTGATGGTGGCCGCCTCTGCCGCGGTCAAATTCAAAACCAATATGTCGCTGGCGATCGCCATTGCCGGGGTGCTGCTGCACCCGGCGTTTATCGATCTGATGGCGAAGGCGGCCCAGGGGCAGCCGGTTGATTTTATGGGGGTGCCGGTCACGGCGGTGAAATATACCTACACGGTGATCCCGGCGTTAATCATGACCTGGCTGCTCTCCTACATTGAACGCTGGGTTGACCGCATCACGCCGGCGGTGACGAAAAACTTCCTTAAACCGATGCTGATCGTGCTGATCGCCGCGCCGATCGCCATCCTGCTGATTGGCCCGCTGGGGATCTGGGTCGGCAGCGGCATCTCGGCGCTGGTCTACACCATCCACAGCTACCTGGGCTGGTTATCGGTGGCGATCATGGGCGCGCTGTGGCCGCTGCTGGTGATGACCGGGATGCACCGGGTGTTTACGCCCACCATTATTCAGACCATCGCCGAAACCGGTAAAGAGGGGATGGTGATGCCCTCCGAAATCGGCGCCAACCTGTCGTTAGGCGGCTCCTCACTGGCGGTGGCCTGGCGCACCAAAAACCCGGAGCTGCGCCAGACGGCGTTGGCCGCGGCGGCCTCGGCAATCGTTGCAGGTATTTCAGAACCGGCGCTGTACGGCGTCGCCATTCGCCTGAAGCGCCCGCTGATCGCGGCGTTAATCAGCGGTTTTGTCTGCGGCGGCGTGGCCGGCGTCGCGGGCCTGGCCAGCCACTCGATGGCCTCGCCGGGCCTGTTCACCAGCGTGCAGTTCTTTGACCCGACCAACCCGATGACCATCGTCTGGGTGTTTGGCGTGATGATCCTCGCGGTGGTGCTCTCCTTTATTCTCACGCTGCTGCTGGGGTTTGACGATATTCCCGTCGAGGCCGAAGCGGCAACCGACAAGGCCAGCGCGGCACCCGCGTTAGCTGAACAACCTGTTTTAAAAACGACCAACTGAGAAGAGGTATCTATGCCAGCATCTGTTTTCCCCGCGGACTTTTTATGGGGTGGTGCGCTCGCCGCGAACCAGGCCGAAGGCGCGTATCTGGCCGGCGGCAAAGGGCTGACCACGGTGGATATGATCCCTCACGGTAAAGACCGGCTGGCGGTTAAGCTCGGCCAGCAAAAACGCTTTGCGCTGCGCGAGGATGAGTTCTATCCCAGCCATGAAGGCATTGATTTTTACCATCGCTACAAAGAGGATATTGCGCTGATGGCGGAGATGGGGTTCAGCGTGTTTCGCACCTCGATCGCCTGGAGCCGCCTGTTCCCCAACGGCGATGAAACCGTGCCGAACGCCGAAGGCATCGCCTTCTACCGGGATCTGTTCAGCGAGTGCAAAAAGCACGGCATCGAGCCGCTGGTGACGCTGTGCCACTTTGACGTGCCGATGCACCTGGTGCGCGAATACGGTTCGTGGCGCAACCGCAGGATGGTGGCGTTCTTTACCCACTACGCCCGCACCTGCTTTGAAGCCTTTGACGGCCTGGTGAAGTACTGGCTGACCTTTAATGAGATCAACATCCTGTTGCACAGCCCTTTCTCCGGCGCCGGGCTGGTGTTTGAGCCGCAGGACAACCCGGAGCAGGTGAAATACCAGGCGGCGCACCATGAGCTGCTGGCCAGCGCGCTGGCCACTAAAATTGCCCACGAGGTCAACCCGCAGAATCAGGTGGGCTGCATGCTGGCCGGCGGCAACTTCTACCCCTGGTCGTGCAAGCCGGAAGACGTGTGGGCCGCGCTGGAGAAAGACCGCGAAAACCTGTTCTTTATCGACGTGCAGGCGCGCGGCGCTTACCCCTCGTACACCCGCCGCCTGTTCCGCGAAAAAGGCATCAGCGTGGTGATGGAGCCGGGCGACGATGAGATCCTGAAAAACAGCGTCGATTTTGTCTCCTTCAGCTACTACGCCTCGCGCTGCGCCTCGGCGGAGATGAACGAGCACAACAGCAGCGCCGCCAACATCGTCAAATCGCTGAAAAACCCGCATATCCAGGCCAGCGAATGGGGCTGGGGCATCGATCCGTTAGGGCTGCGCATCACCATGAATATGATGTATGACCGCTACCAGAAGCCGCTGTTCCTGGTGGAAAACGGCCTCGGCGCGAAGGATGAGGTTAACGCGCAGGGCGGGATCGACGACGACTACCGCATCAGCTACCTGCGCGAGCATATCAAGGCGATGGCCGACGCCATCGACGACGGTATCCCGGTGATCGGCTACACCTCCTGGGGCTGCATCGATCTGGTGTCCGCCTCCACCGGGGAGATGAGCAAGCGCTACGGCTTTGTCTGGGTCGATCGCGATGACCAGGGGCAGGGCACCTTCGCCCGCACCCGCAAAAAATCGTTTTACTGGTATCAGAAGGTGATCGCCAGCAACGGCGCGGACCTGAGTTAACGACTGAACCGGTTGCCCTACAGGCAACCGGACCTGCAGGGGGCGCTTTCGCGCCCCTTTTTCATTTCCCGAAATCATCGCGGCCGTTGCGCGCTGTCTATTTCCACAACGCGGGATTAGGCTTGCGAAAAGGATGGTTGGTGGCAGGGCGGTTTTGCGGTTTACTGACTACCGTTAAGGCGTTTGCAACCGGTAACCGCCCGCAAAACTGAGGAGTCACCGATGAAAGGTTTATGGCTGCATTTTACCCGTTATTTTCAGGTACCGGCCGGCATGATGACGCTGGACAGCTGCCGGGTGGTGGAAGCGATGATGCCGATGGTGGAACTGTACGGCGTGGAGCTGCACGACCTGCCCGCCTTACGGGAGCATCAGACGCGTGACTAATCCGGCCTGTCGTTGTGCCACCCGATGACGGTGCTCATCACCTCATCGGGCTGCCACACCAGCCGCGCCTGAAATTCCCGCCCCTGATAAAACGTCTCTGACCAGTTTCGCGTCAGCCGCAGCCGCATCTGCCGGCAATCCGCACTGACCGCCACCACTTCCGCATCGCTGAATTCCATAAACTGCCCCAAATGCGGCCAGACCGCCTTATACAGGCTCTCCTTGACCGAGAACACCGCCGTCAGCGCCTGATGAAACGGGCGATCCAGCGCCATCAGCCGCTGCCGCTCGGCCGGATTAACGATCATCTCCGCCATCTCCCGCGCCGTGGCCCCGGCCATCACCTGCTCGCAGTCGATACCGACCAGCCGATCCTTATCGCGGGTGAACAGCGCGCACACCCGGTTATGGCTGTGCGACAGCGACCCGCCAAGGCCGGCCGGCCAGACGGGCGCGCGCGCCGCGTTACTGGTCAGGATAAAGCCGTCGATGCCGAAGGTCGCCAGCGCCTGCTGCACGCTGTAACGGCTGGCCAGATACTCCGCCCGCCGTTTGCGCAGCGCCTGGCGCAGCTGTTCCGGCGCGGGAATGGCTAAGCGCTGAAACAGCGATTCGTCAAAATGCTCGGGGTAAAAACGGGCGTCGAGCAGCATCACGCCGGGGGCATAATCCAGCGGCTGCAGCCGGGCGGACGGCAGAAAAGGGGGGCAGACGGAAAGACTGACAGCGTGCATAGCCACTTACCGGTTCAGATTGAGACGCTATTTAAACAGGTAAGCAGCCAGTTTTCAAAATCCCGGGGCTTAGTGGTTCGGTGGGATGCTCATCCCTTTAATCGACACCACGAAATGATCACGGCCCATGGAGATTTTCGCACCACGATCGCACCAGCGGCTGGCGAGGCGGAAGAAGTCGTCGCTGCCGATATCGTAAGCCAGTTCGACTTTGTTGATCCCGGAGTGGAGCAGCTCTTCCGCATCTTTCAGGTTTGTTGCCTTGACGGTTGTCATGATTATTCAATTCCGTTAAACGTTTGACTCTTCAAGTGTAGTACCAGCATATGATGCTTTTGTGACAGAAATATTGCAGAACCTGACATTGTGATTCAGCGCACGCGTTTTTATTCCCGTTTTGTCGGCGGGTGTGGCAGTCACCGGGCTGCCGCCAGCAGGGACTTTAAGGGGATGACGGGTTTAGTCTGAGCTGAACCGACGTCCCGGAAGGGGCACGTAGCGCAGATTTCGCCGTGCAAGCCCCGCGCCACCACGCTGAGCAGGGGTCAGGACGCTGGCGTAAAATTAAGGTTAAAAAAGATACGGACTATTCATTCGCGCTAATAAAAAAGTCATTAGCCGTGACGGGCGCGTGGGGCGGATAAACCGCCTTTCCCCCGCGATCGCCCGCCGCCTGCAGCCGGAACTCCGTCGGCGTACAGCCCATCAGCGTGCGGAACTTCAGCGTGAAATAGGCGCTGTCGGTAAAGCCGGTGGCCTCGGCGATATCGGCGATTTTACGTTCACCGGCCAGCAGCAGCCCCACCGCCGACTTCAGCTTTCTCACCAGCAGGTACTCTTTAAACGTCATGCCAAAGTGGGCTTTAAAACGGCGGGAAAAGTAGGACTTTGACACGCCGCAGCGCTGCGCGGCCTCCAGCGTACCCAGTTCAAAGCGGTTTTCCCGCTCCATCTGCTGCAGCACCTGCAGCAGGTCGTGCATAAAGCCGGGCCGTTCACTCTGCCAGCCGTCGTGGCGCTGGGGGGTAAGCAGAAAGATCTCTTCCAGCAGCAGCGACAGCGCTTTGCGAAACAGCACCTGCTGCGCCGGGAACTGCTGATAGCCGTCACACCAGGCGAACAGCGTTTCCAGCCGCCCGGCCAGCGGCTCCGGCACCACCATCAACAGCGGGATACTCTGCTTTTGCGGGTAGCCGGTGACCGCCAGCCCGGTCAGCAGATCGTCCTCCAGCTGCAGCAGATAGCGGTAGTGCAGGGCGGCGGCGTCGAGCTGCAGCTCGTGGGGGATCAGCGGCGGGATGTAAACCAGCGTATTGTCTTTTAACGGATAACAGTCGCCGTTGATGGTGAAGCTGCCGCCCGCCTGGCGGAACCACATTATTTCCGGCATAAAATGAAAGTGCGAGGGGATAACTTCGCCGGCGTAGTCAGGCAGCACGTATTTCTGCAGATAAAACAAACGGTGGTCAGACAGAATTATATTTTCGTAAATGGGATTGTCATCACGCATCAGGTTCACCTTTCTTATATCCCGCGCGCCATTTTATACAGACTCCCCCAGGGGAAAGCAATAATCTTATTGCCGGCGCTGTTGCGTCCAGAAAAACAATCAAAATAATATTCTCCAGGTACCGAGGCTTAAAATGACGGAAACGACACTGACGCGTGCAGATAAGTTTGGTTATGGTTTAGGGGATACCGCCTGTAATCTGGTCTGGCAAACCATTATGCTGTTTATGGCTTATTTTTATACCGACGTTTACGGTTTATCACCGGCGCATATGGGCACCATGTTCCTGGCGGTGCGGGTGATTGATGCGGTATTCGATATCGGTATGGGCGCGCTGGCCGACCGCACCCGAACCGCGAAGGGGCAGTTCCGCCCGTGGATCCTGTGGTTCGCCGTACCCTTTGGCCTGGTCTGTATGATGACCTTCTACACGCCGGACCTCTCCTACGGCGGTAAGCTGGCCTACGCTTACGTCTCTTACACCCTGCTATCGCTGCTCTACAGCACCATCAACGTGCCCTACTGCGCGATGATCAACAATCTCAGCCAGACCTCGGCCGGGCGCGTTTCGCTGCAGTCGTGGCGCTTTGCGATGAGCGCCTGCGGCGGGCTGATCGTCTCGCTGGCCGCGCTGCCGCTGGTGGCCTGGCTGGGCCACGGCAATCTGCAGCAGGGCTACTTCCACGCTATGGTGCTGATCGGCGCGCTGGGCACGGTGCTGCTGCTGGTCTGCTACCGGCTGACCCACGAGAAATATATCAGCCCGCCTGAAACCAGCCGCGTCAGCGTCTGGCAGGATATTGCGGTACTGACTAAAAGCCGCGAGTGGCTGTCGCTATTTATTCTTAACGTGGTGAACCTGGTGGCGGTGATATTTAAAGCCGGCGTGGTGATCTATTTCTGTAATTATGTGCTGAGCCGCCCGGATCTGGTTACCACCTTTTTAACCGTCAGTATTGTGGCGGCCTTTTTTGGCGCGCTGTGCTCCGGGATTTTCTTTAAAAATTACGACAAGGTTAAAGGTTTTAAAATTTGTATGCTGCTGGAAGCGGTGCTGCTGGCGGTCCTTTACTTTATTCCCGCTGGCTCGATTGCGGTGATCCTGGCGCTGATCGTGGCGATTAACTTTATTCAGCTGCTGGCCACCCCGCTGCAGTGGGCCCTGCTCTCCGACGTGGTCGACGTGCTGGAGCGGCAGACCGGCCGCAAGCTGAGCGGCATCGTCTTCTCCACTAACCTGTTCGCTATCAAGCTGGGCATCGCGCTGGGCGGCGCGCTGATCGGCTGGCTGCTGGCCTGGAGCGGCTACACCGGCGGTGCAACGCAGCAGGGCGCCGACGCGGTGCATACCATCCGGCTGATTTTCACCCTTTACCCGGCGCTGCTGGTGGTGGCGCTGGTGCTGATTATCGGCCGCTACCGCAGTGATAACGGCGTGCGCACCGGCCTGGCAAAAGTCAGTTAACGTTAACGAATAAGAGTGAGGCATCAATGATTATCACTAATCCGATTTTAAAAGGCTTTAACCCGGATCCGGCGATCTGCCGCCGTGGCGATGACTACTATATTGCCGTTTCCTCGTTCGAGTGGTTCCCGGGCATTCCGATCTGGCACTCTACCGACCTGGGCAACTGGACGCTGAAAACTCATGTCATCACCACCTCCGCTCAGGCCGACCTGACGAAACTGCGATCCGCCAAAGGCATCTGGGCACCCTGTCTCACCTGGTGTGAGGCGGACGGGCTGTTCTACGTGCTGTACGGCGTGATGAATTCGATGAACGGGCGCTACTTTGACGTCGATAACTACCTGATCACCGCAGAGAATATTGAAGGGCCGTGGAGCGAGCCGGTCTACCTGCACTCGGCGGGCTATGACGCCTCGATCCTGCACGACGACGACGGACGTAAATGGGTGGTGGCGGTCGACTGGGAAACCCGCGACGGCTACAGCGGCGCGATCAGCGTGGTGGAGTATGACGCGGCCAGCGGCAAAACGGTCGGTTTCCCGCAGCGCATCTGGTCCGGCGACGGCGAGATCGGCGCGGAGGGGGCGCACCTGACCAAACGCAACGGCTGGTACTACATCATGACCGCCGAAGGCGGCACCGGCTACGGCCACTGCGTCACCATGGGGCGTTCCCGCCACGTGCTCGGGCCGTATGAGAAAGATCCGCAGAACCCGATCCTCACCTCGGCCAGCGCCGACCGGCTGCATACGCCGCTGGTGATCGACAAAACCTCGGCGGCGGCCTTTGATAAAGACTACCTGCGCGCCGGCTGCTTTAACCCGGATGCCGGCCTGCAGAAGGCCGGGCACGCCAGCTACGTTGAGTGCGACGATGGCCGGGTGTATATGGTGCACCTGTGCGGCCGCCCGCTGCGCCCGGAGCTGTGCTGCCCGCTGGGGCGGGAAACGGCGATTCAGGAAGCGTACTGGACCGGGGACGGCTGGCTGCGGCTGGCGGGCGGGGGCAATATCGCCCGCGACTGGATTGATATTCCCGGTGTGGCAGGCCCACAGCCTGCGGAGATCGTCGATCGGGCGATCCGCTTTGACGACGGCCCGCTGGATATCCACCTCTACGCCCCGCGCATCGCGGCGGAGACCTTCGCCAATACCGCAGTGAAACCGGGCTGGGTAACGCTGCGCGGCCAGGAGTCGCTCTGTTCCGAAAACCGGGTCAGCCTGCTGGCGCGCAAGCTGACCGCGCTGGACGCCACCGTCACCACCCGCATGGATTTCTCACCCGCCGTTTTCCAGCACAGCGCCGGGCTGATCCTCTACTACGACAATATGAACTGGCTGCTGCTGCAGAAAACGTTCGACGAGCGCGCGGGTTCGGCCGAACTGTCGGTTGTCCATCTGGATAACGGGTTGAAAAGGGAGGATCGCCACCTCTGCGCCCACCCGGCCGACGGTGAACTCTACCTGCGGCTGGAAATCGACGGCCGACAGATGGGCTTCAGCTGGTCCACCGACGATGTGCACTATCAGCCGGTCGGCCAGCGTTACGACGCGGCGCTGTTCTCCGACGAATACAGTCAGTACGGCGAGTTCACCGGCTCGTTTGTCGGCATCGCCTGCGTCGATGCGGTTTATCATCGTCAGCCCGCCAGCTTTGAGTTTATCCGCTACCGGGCGAACGAGGCAAAGCGTATCGAATAAGGGTGCAGCGGGCTGAATGGAAACAGGTAGCGGCGACAGATCAGGCCAGTTCCGGCTGAATAATAATCCGCGCCACTGCTTCCCGGTCTGTGGCTGGCAGCGGCAACAGATCAAGCCAGCTCCAGCTGAATAATAATCCGCGCCACTGCTTCCCGGTCTGTGGCTGGCAGCGGCAACAGATCAGGCCAGCTCCAGCTGTGTAATAATCCGCGCCACTTCTTCCCTATCCTTTGCTGCCAGCGGCAGCAGCGGGCGCGGCAGGCAGTCGGCATCGGTCAGGCCCAGCGCGCTGGCCGCCGCGGCGATCACCCGGATGCTGCCGCCGTGCTGGCGGAACAGCGCCCACAGCGGCTCCAGCCGTGCGCCCAGTTCAGCCACCTGCGCACGGTCGCCGCGCGCGGCGGCGTCGGTCAGCGCTTTTGCGGCGTGCGGGAACAGGCCGCCCATCACCGAGTACCAGACCTCACAGCCCGCATTCAGCCCGGCAGCGGCAAAGGCATCACCGCTTACCCCAATCGTTACCCGGCCCGGCAGCCGATCGCGCAGCGACTTTACCCGTGCGGCGGCGTCGTCTGCCGCTGGCGGCACGCCGGGGATCTTCACCGACGCAATGCCGGGCAGGGCGGCAATCCGGCCGTGCAGGTCGTCGGAGAAGGTAAAGTGAGTGGTGCCTGGGTTGTCATAAACACAGACCGGCACCGAGACATAGCGCGTCACCGTCTCAAACAGGCCAAATACCTCATCATCAGTCAGTTTCTGATAGCTCATCGCCGGTAACAGCAGGGCATCTGCCCCGGCCCGCTGCGCGTCGTCGGCCAGATGTAGTACCTGTTCGGTGCTAATCGCCCCGATGCTGACCATTAACGGCGTCTCCCCGGCATGTTGCCTGGCGACCTGGGCAATACGGCTGCGCTGTTCGCGGCTCAGATATGCGTAGCTGCCGGTCGACCCCAGCACCCCCAGCGAATCTACGCGGGCGGCGGTCAGGCGGTTAAGCAGGCGGATAAATGCCGCTTCATCAATGCCCTGCGCGTTAAACGGCGTCAGGGGGAAAGCGCTAAGGCCGGTAAACATGGCGACTCCTGTTTTATTTTATGTGACAAAGTCAGCTGGCGGTTGCAGGCTGAGCATGTTAAGCAAGGACATCATTATGCGCCACACTGGCTAATCGATGCTGGTCATTACCGATAACCACGTTTCTCTGCTCTCAGCCCGGATTTACTACAGTAGTATCCCGGAGCTCACGACACACTTCAAACATGCAGGAAGGAGATATTCACTTTTTTTTCATCCACGAATCAGAGTAGGTAATGTTGCCTTTTTTATAGTACCACTCGATACTTTTGAACCTGATTCCTACAACCTCATGCATATTAGGAGAGGAACTACCAGGATAGTAGACATGTGTGAAATCAACGGAGGAAATGACGATGTTCTCTAATCTGACTTCATATATCATTGACTCTATCCCAGACTCAATTGTTTCATAATACTGAATAACTGCTTTTTGTAATCGTCTTGATTCACAAACAGCGACCGCAAGGTAAGGACTTATTTTATCGAGTTGCTTGTGGATTGTAATGGGGTCATGCTGACGTGTGCCGGTCAAGTTACCGCTATGGCTATCTACACTCTGCCTGACACCAAAACTGCTATTCATTATTTCGATAGCACCTTCCCTCCCTTGTACCATACAATCACCTTTTATCTGTGTTCCACTCTCATCATACAGAAACAAATATGCGGGCAATGACATCATAAACCTCCTGTGTTGGTTAATTGTCCGTTGTTATCAATGAAAAAATCATGAGTGTATTTCTTGTCATTGAGTCCATAATTTATCACATAGCTGTAGCCATACTTCCATTTTATTGTTATGCAGTTTTCCGGATAAGATAAATTCAGCTTTTTATCTCCTGATGATTTGATTGTTTTAATGTCACCCGTTTCAGTGGATGTTATTGTGTAGTAGTTCAACACATCATGTTTATTCAGACTGAAACATAAATTGTCGCCATTAATAAATACGGATCTGGGGTGAGGGGCTCTGGGTCCACCCGGGCAGCCGGTTAACATTAATGAAAGTGTTATAATAATGATATTTTTCATCCGGGGAAGCCTTTCAGAACTGATTTATATCTTTTAATCAGTGAAGAAGTAGACTCTTCACGATTATAATCCAGATACTCATGCAGGTAATTGTTATCGCTGAAACCATAGTTGAGAAGTAGACAGTAATCACTAACAATGCTGGCCTGCTGTTCTAAACCATAGTGAAAAAGATCTGCTTTTTCTAAATGGTAACTATAATCAGCAAAACGAGAGAATAACCCTCTGGTTCTGACGAACATTCCCTTCTGTGATTGCCAGACATGCATCATTTCATGCATGAATCGGTGTTTTTTTACTAATTGTTGTTCTAACGAGAAATCGGGAGAATAAGTTCCTTCTCTGTACCACATTTCACCGTTAGGGCTCATGGCGATATCAACAGGCATTAAATTGAAGGGCAGATAGCTTTCTCTGTGCACCCACACCTTGCTGTAACGAATGCTGTCACCGTACAGCGTTCTCGCCAGAGCGATTTCACCTATCGTAAGCTGCCTGACTCCGCCGGGCATAATAGGGGTGCCTGATGTCGGTTTAATGCGTTCATTGACTGGCATTCAATAACCCCTCGGTCCGTGATGGTATCGAGCGGTTATCCTACTCCTGAACAGAATCCGTCTGGAAAGAAAATTGTCTGTGAAAGCTCTTTAAGTCAAATGAGAAGTGCTGATGGAATGAGAGAGGCCTTTCGCCAGTTTGGCGCTAAACCGAAGCGTACCCCCTGCTCGGCAGAGGCGCTGCGCAAACGGGTGCTGCGCGACGGCAGCATGGCGGCGCTGGAGTCCCCGGAAGCGGGGGAGGTGGTGTGGTGCGACGACGCGGGCGTCCCCTGCCGCCGCTGGAACTGGCGGCAGGGGATCCGTACCCGCCTGTGCGCCGAAGATGCGCAGATGTGGTTTATTCTGGAAAGCCTGCCGGCGATGCCGCTGGAAGAGTTACACGCGGCAGGAAAAATGCTCACCGATGGCCTGACGGAGATGATGCCGGGAGCAGAGTTCAGCAGCACGCTGATAAACGGTTGAGCAGCACGTGGTTTGAAGGGATTTTGAATGAGAGGCGAGCCCATCAGTTCATCTTCAGCACAGGCTATCTGCTCTCTGGAAGAGGGTGGTATTACGCGACAAAATGTTGCTTGATGCACTTAAATGTCGTAATCTCTCGTAACCGTATGTGAGCAAAGGTGCGGATGGTTGCATCGCTTAGCCTGGTTTACTGAATCTCCTGCAATGTTCATATCTGATTCGTTCCAGGCCAAGCCGCTTCCCCCCAGGTTACCTCATTATACTTTTCGAACGCACTTGCTGTTCATGTTGTTAGTAAGAGCTACTGGAGTAAAAATTATGGCCATCAGCGTCCGTCTTGATGAAGACTTCGTGAGCGATGTAAAAGTTCATGCCGAGGCCGCGAGCCGAAGCATCCCTAAACAGATTGAATACTGGGCAAAAATAGGGCGCATTGCTGAAGATAACCCTGACCTGCCGTTTAGCTTTATCTGGGAGATTTTGCTCGCTCAAAGTGAGGTCGAAAACAATAAGGTAAAGAAATATGTGCGCAGAACAAAGAAAGTCACAGATTGATGTGTACGAAACCAATCGCTTCACGAAAAGCCTGGAGCGATTTGATCAGGATTCGTTGATGCTGATTGAAGATGAAATAGAAAAAATCATCGAAAACCCGACGGTAGGAGAGCAAAAGAAAGGCGACCTCTCCTACCTGCGGGTACACAAATTTTCAGTAAACAGCCAGCAGATGTTGTTGGGCTATAGCTGGGTGGAAAGCAAGATAGAACTCTATTTGCTAAGTTTAGGTTCTCACGAAAACTTTTACGATGTTCTGAAGAGAAGCCGTAAAGCAGACCTTAAACTTATCAAATCAAGTTGATGGCTGGCAATCTTACAGCCTTTTAGATGTATCCCCTTCAGGCCGTATCCGGGACGACCCGGATAGCTTGCGGCCGTACCCGAGGACGACCTTGTCTGACAGAGGGAACCCAAATGGCCTGGATTATGCTTTTGGCGGAGGAATTGCTGGAAGTGGTATGGGCATTCGCCATGAAGTTGTTTAACGTTTTTACCCGCCGTTGTACGCCACCATTACGCTAGTGGCAATGGAACTGAAGTATTGAGATGTCAGGTGATGAGAGCGTTATGGCATCCCAAACAACTTCGTTACCGGCGTCGTGCCAGCTGGTGATCAACACTTACACTCTCGCTTATTCAGGGTGAAATCTATATTTATATTGTACTTTTAGCCAAAAGCACTGATGTGTGACCTGTTATTATAATAGTTTTCAGATAATGTGACGCTGATTAAATTTTGAGATTAATTATTGATTAGGTGGTGTTTAATTACCCTTGTTATCTTAGAGTGCTGATTAGGAATATAATTCTATTTTTTTAATTGGTTTTTTTAGGAGATTACATTGGAAGCCGGTCATGGTAAAAATTCTCAACACACCTGATAAGGTATACAAAACGTTCAGCCTGTCCCGCCTGATAGTTATTGCCTTATCAGTACTGATAGCCGGTGTCGTTTTGAACGGGGTACAGGTTCTGTCAGGGTGGTATGCCGCTCCCGCTGAGTTGTCAAAGTTCGTGGTGACCGTTGCCACTATGCTGGGGATTACCCGGTGTCTTGACTGGCTTCTCAGTCTGCTAATGAAGTTATTGCGGAGTGACTTCTGAAAATGACCCTGACCAATTTTTAGGGGCTGTATAATTGTCTGGTTGACTCACTTCAGTGTTTCAGCCAGTTTACCGCCATCTCCGGCGACACGGCAGGCTGACAGGAAACCAGACGCCGGGTAGTGGAGGGGGGTGTATTTTTATCATTGATAATCCTCATCGCTGACGACATACGCATCGCCGTTTGTGAACTCAAACGTAATTTGTAGATTGAAGCGAGCGATACAGGTGACGATCATCCTCCTGCACTCAATCCCGAAACCCAGCCCTGCCCGCAGCAGTCACCAATGACATAAAATGCATGACACAGGTAGTCAGGGGAGAAGACTACAACAAAATTCGCAGTAACTTATCTCCGAAACAGACCTGAAGTTGATGTAATCACAATGAGTGATTATCATTTTAGTTATCCATTAAAATTATTTCATTATATGTATGAAGTGAAGCCTATCAGGACATCGCTGAGCAGCTCTCTTTGTTCATTTTTCGGATTTATTCAGTTGGCCGACTCTCTGTTTTTCTCAATCTGCATACCCCGAATGTAAGATAATTCCTATATAAATCAGATCACATTCTATCAATTTGCATATTGATTATGTTGTTCTGCTCACTATATAGTCACCAGTGTACACGTAAAAAAAGTGTGCTTAATACTTGCTTCTAACACCATTTTTAAAGGAATAAACATGAATATTTCTTCTTATAGTGAGATTAGAGAAGCACATGTAAATGTTTGATCTGACCTCAATGGGGGGCATATAAGTAAGAAAATGGGAAGCCTGCCGTCGACCCGCGCGCTCGGGTTTACAGCGAAGGGCGGTAGCGTGTCTGTCACTGACTTCCGGCAGCAAAACATAAGGACATCATCATGAGCAGCAACCCGGTCTCTTTTTTCAGCCACAGCCACCATCTGCTGGCGGTGCGCGGCTGCGACGCGCAGCCCGACGTGCTGGCGTTTAGCGGCGAAGAGCGCCTGAGCGAGCCGTTCCGCTGGCGCATTGAGTTCACCAGCGCCGACCCCGCCATCACCCGCGAGGCGATGCTGATGCAACCCGCCTCGCTGACCTTACAGGCTCCGCCGGACCAGGGCCGGGGCATAAAGGTGCAGCAGCCGGTGCGCGTGGTGCAGGGCGTGGTCACCGGTTTCGAACGTTTCGGCACCTCCGCCGACCAGACCCACTACGCCGTCACCCTGCAGCCGCGGCTCGCCCTGCTGTCGCGCAGCCGCCAGAACGCCATTTACCAGCAGATGTCGGTGCCGCAGATCGTGGAGAAAATCCTGCGCGAGCGCCACGGAATGCGCGGCCAGGACTTTGTCTTCACCCTCAACAACGCCTACCCGCCGCGCGAGCAGGTGATGCAGTACGGCGAGGATGACCTGACGTTTATCACCCGCCTGCTGGGGGAGGTCGGCATCTGGTTCCGCTTCACCCCCGACGCCCGCCTGCACATTGACGTGGTGGCGTTTTACGACGGTAAGCAGGGCCACGTTAAAGGGCTGACGCTGCCCGCCGTACCGCCCTCCGGCATGCACGATGCCGCCACGGATTGCGCGTGGGGCTTCGCCAGCCGCTTTGCGGTGGTGGAGAAAAGCGTCAGCGGGCGCGACTATAACTACCGCAACGCTCTGGAAGATATGAACGTGCAGGCGGACGTCACCGGCGGCGACGACACCACCTACGGCGAGTCTTACCACTGGGCCGACAACTGGCTGACGCCGGGCGACGGCTACAGCCCCCATCCGGAACCCGAGAGCGGCGCGTTCCACGCCCGCCTGCGCCACGAGCGCTACCTGAACGGCCAGGCGCGGGTCTCCGCGCTCACCACCTGCCCGCAGCTGACCTGCGGCTGCGAGCTGACGGTCAGCGGCGGTGAGGAGGTCAGCGGGGCGTTCCGCAGCGGCGTGCTGGTCACCGCCATCACCTGTACCGCCCGGCGCGACCGCAGCTTTGAAACCGCCTTTGAGGGCATCCCGCTCGGCAACCGCTACGGCTTCCGCCCTGAACCGCCCCCGCACCCGGTGATGGCGGGCACGTTACCGGCGCGCGTTACCAGCACCACGGTGAACGACACCTACGGCCACATTGACCGCGACGGGCGCTACCGCGTGAATATGCTGTTTGACCGCGCGGGCTGGGAAACCGGCTTTGAAAGCCTGTGGGTGCGCCAGGCGCGGCCCTACGCGGGCGACACCTACGGCCTGCACCTGCCGCTGCTGGCGGGCACCGAGGTGGCGATAGCCTTTGAGCACGGCAACCCGGACCGGCCGTATATTGCCGGGGTGCTGCACGACTCGGCGCACGGCGACCACGTCACCATCCGCAACTACAGGCGCAACGTGCTGCGCACGCCGAAGAACAACAAACTGCGCCTCGACGACACGGCGGGCCAGGAGCATATCAAGCTCAGCACCGAGTACGGCGGCAAAAGCCAGCTGAACCTCGGGCATATGGTGGACAGCGAAAAGCAGAAGCGCGGTGAAGGCTTTGAGCTGCGCAGCGACAGCTGGGGCACGCTGCGGGCGGAGAAAGGACTGTTTATCACCGCCGACGGCCAGCCGAAGGCGCAGGGTGAGCAGCGGGAGATGCAGGCGGCGATTAGCCTGCTGAAGGGCGCGCAGGCACAGATGCAGGGGATATCCGATGATGCGCAGGCCGCCAGCGGCAGTCCGGCCAGCCTGCAGGCGCAGATAGCGCTGCTGGAGCAGCGTCTGAATGAACTGAAGCAGTCGGTTATCCTGATGAGCGCCCCGGACGGCATGGCGCTGGTGAGCGGGAACAGTCTGCAGCTGACGGCGGACGAAAACCTGACGGCCACCGCCGGAAAGCACGCGGACATCAGCGTGGTGAAAAACCTGTTTATCGGGGTGGGCCAGGCGCTGAGCGTGTTCGTCAGGAAGATGGGGATCAGGCTCACCGCCAACCAGGGTCCGGTACAGATACAGGCGCAGAACGACCTGCTGGCGCTGCTGGCGCGCAAAGAGATCGGCATTATCAGTACGGAAGATGAAATAAAAATCATCGCGAAAAAGAGAATCACGCTGAACGGCGGCGGAAGCTACATCACGATTGACGCCAACGCCATCGAGTCCGCCACGCTCGGGGATCACCGCGTCCGGGCGGGGCACTATGAGCGGCAGCAGAGGCACAGTGTAAATGAGCCGCTGCACGAACTGCCTGAGAAAGCGAAAGATCCCTCTCTGAAATTCTTCGTTTCATAACAAAGGAGTGTACCCATGTTAATCAGCCCGCCATTTTTGCGCATAAAAAGTGATTCAGAAACGGATGAAGCGTGGATTGAGCGCATGATGCCGGTCGATCCCCGGCGCGGCTATCCGCTGAACGCGCACCGCTCCTGGCATGGCGGTATCCATCTCCGGCATGCGGATTCGGGAAGCCGGCCTGAGATGCTGCGCGCGATTGCCGACGGCCGGATCGTCTCATTCCGCCATTCTGATATCGCAAAACGCCAGCATCCGCCCCTGAATTACAACGGCAAAACCGACAACGGCTACGTGCTGATCAGGCACGTGGCCGAAACCGGCAGCCAGCCGGAGGATAAAATCACCTGGTACTCTCTGTATATGCATATCAAGGATCTTGCTCCGTCGGTGGCCGCCGGCCAGCGGGTGAAACGCAAATCCCCGCTGGGCACGGTGGGCATGGTGGATGACAGGAGTGGCGTGCACTTCCAGATATTCTGCGACGACGGGAACATTGCCCGGATAACCGGGCGCACAACTCCGGAGCTGGATCTGAGCAAAAATGGCCGCACCACCGCCTGTTACGGCGATATGCACTTTTACATTCCGGCCGGAACGCCGGTTTACGGCGCGGTGCCGGGGCAAAGCAGCGATGAACCGTTGAGGACGACAGCGGCTGATTTGTTCGTCTCAATGACCCTGGGCGGCGGCCACTGCATCATGAAAACCCGCAGGCAGAACGTTATCGACCCGCTTCAGTACGACGAGGTGGGCGACGCGCTGACCGACGCAGACGGGGCGGAATATGAATACGGCCTGTACAAAAATGCGCTCAAGCTTTATCCCGGCAGCCCGAGCGCCGGTTATGAGCTGCTGCGCTTTGGCCGGGTGATCAACACCCGGTATGAAACGCTGTCTCCGGCGGATGCGCCGCTGTGGCGAACCATCAATACGCCGGAGGGAAAAGGCATCGTCAACCTGGCGGCGGAAAGCATAAAGAAATACAGCGATGCGGATTTTCCGCACTGGGCGGGCTGGAGACTGGTGGATGATGACGAGGACAGCAACAGCCAGTGCAGTTCGCCGACGATACTGGGTTCCGGCCGTATGGATCTGAGCCGCACGATCTGCCATTTCCCGCTGGAGTGGGACACCGACACGGTGGAAAGCCGCTACGGCTGGCTGAAGCAGCCCAACGCCGTGCTGGAAGAGCCGATGAGCCGGCAGGACTGGGGCTCACTGGTGGCGCTGGCGAAAGCACTGGCGCTGGAGAACTGCGCAGAGATACCAACGGGCCGGGTCTGGCATTTTGACCCGAGGCGGTTTATCGCACATTTCAGGAAATGTGGATGGCTGGAGTGTGAGGTGATTGAGAGAATAATGACGTCGACTACAAGTGTCAGGCGCGAAGATGAAATCAAAAAAATAAAAAATAAGTCGGAAGAATATCTTTTTTCAATAAATGTAGTCATGAGAAAGTACAACATTACCGGCTTCAACAGAGCAAGCCATTTCCTGGGGCAGGGGGCTGTCGAGTCAGGTTATTTATGCTCTATGCAGGAAAACAGTCAGATACAGCTTACAGAAAATGGGAGGCACTTTGGTGGAGATACCATAGATGACTCTAAAAAAAATGAATCAAATGAACTCGGTCACTGGTATGGTGCGATAGCTTCCGAAATGGATGTCTATTTCTCTGGTGATAAATATAATCGAAGCGGGGGTTTTATAGCCAGTTCCTACAGCTGGCGCAATGGTAACTGCGGAGATGTGGATGCGCAGAAGTTTCGCGGGCGTGGGTTTAAAATGCTTACCGGGCTGGATACCTACTCCAGCTACTGGGTATACCGGGGATGGTTATCAAAAAGCAGTTTTGATGCCTCATGGTGGACAGATCCTCAGTACCGGAGAAAAAACATTCACGGGATGGTTAAAAGGCCCCCTCAGATAGATGATCCACAAAAAGTGACGGAAAACCCCTATAACTGCATTGATACCGGTGCGTTTTATATCGTGTGCTTCAAAAATAAAACATTAAAAGTGATGGATTCTGATCAAGTTACGTCGCGGGATGATAACGACGTTGTTGATAGTGTTACCAGAGCAATTAATGGAGGTGCCATTGGTATTAAAGACAGGAAAAAAACCACCAAGACTGCTAAGGAGATTCTCAGTGATGAAGTGTAAATCGTTACTTTCCACTCTGCTTTTTATATCCTACTCTGCCAGTGCTAATAATGTCATTCATTATAGTGATTTCATGATGTATATGGATAAAAAAGAACGCTCCATCATCCATGTTGTTAATGATAACGGGAGGGGGGATTTCTTATGTAAAATAAACAACTGGGAAGATAGATTTAATACCGGAGGGTATATAGATATTACCAACGATGAAAAAGGGTTGCTTATCTACCCAACTAATAAATACTTGTCAATCGATGAGCTTATTCGATGTTCTGAAGATGGTATAGAACTTCATAAAATACCGCAGTCTGATGATAAGCTGGATACCATTGTCGATATAAATTTCGATAAAAGACTGGTTCTGTTAGTTGCACTGAATGATGTAAGGGTTTTATCGTATACAGCTATAGTTTCGAACTTTGGCAGTAATAAAAACTTACTATCAGGCCCGGGTTTTTTTAGTGGAAAAAATAGCGATATTCCTTTTGGTGTAGGCGATAACCAGTATGGTGGTAAAATTTCATTAGATGGCAAGTATGTTTCTCCTGTTTATCTCAGTTGTTTTGTAGATTCATTTCCTGGACTCTGGGATATCAGGAAAAACAAAAGGGTAGTCTTTGATGCTTCACTCGGAGACGATGAGATTAAGAATAGATGTCAGAAGCTATTCGACGGTAAAGCCACGCTTGAAGAATTAGGTGGGAAACTTATTCGTCCCAAAAAGTAGCCTGTTTTTTTAAACCGGCGTGATGTGGTGTACCGATCTTTGATGCAGGGGAAATGTCATTTTAATGCTTTAACGTGACAGCAAAAATCTGCTGAACCGCGGTCAGGTGGTGGACAGTGAAAGGCACAAGTGCGGTAAGGGTTTGAGCTGCGCAGCCACAGTCGGGGCGCGATACGTGCAGAGAAGGCGCTGCTGGCGCGCAAAGAGATCGGCATTATCAGCACGGAAGATGAAATAAAAATCATCGCGAGAAAGAGAAACACGCTGAACGGCGGCGGAAGCTACATCAATATCTTTTCCTTGGCAACTACCTTTTCGTAAGAAGGATAAGCCAGTTCTCCCTGAGCAGATAGCTGCCCCTCATGTTGTTATCGTTAACAGCTTTGAGTGATTTTTAGTCAATAAAAAAGAGAGATAAAAATGGAGCTGGCATCTCTTACCATAAAAAAAGCAGCCCTTAACAGGCTGCTTTTTTAAACGTTTTGGTCGGCACGGAGAGATTCGAACTCTCGACCCCCGCCACCCCATGACGGTGCGCTACCAGGCTGCGCTACGTGCCGAAATCTGCCCCTCATATTACTCAACCGTTCTGCGAAATCAAGGGGCTAAATCGTTGACTGGCTTATATTTAGTCAGTCAGTTGGCGATAAAGCGCTTTTCGTCCGTTAACACCTGCAGCAGCAGGGTCAGCTGCGGCTTGTGGTCTTTTAACGGTTCGCCGGCGCGGTTCCACGCCGCATAGCCGCCGTTGTTGTCCAGCAGCAGGGTTTCCTGCGGCGTGGTCACCACCAGCTGGTGGCCGTTGCTGCTGGCCACCCAGTCGTGGCGGCGGCGCGCGGCGAACAGGTCTTCACCCTGGCTGTAGTCGGACACTGCGGTATTCACGTGCAGCAGGCGCTGCATCAGCGTGGCCATAATATCCTGATGCTCGGTCAGCCGGGTGACGGTCTGCGCCGGGGTATCCGGCCAGTGCACCACCAGCGGCACCTGCCGCGTGGCGCGGTTGCCCGGGTTGGCTTCGCCGTCCAGCACCACGCCGTGGCGGGCGGTGATCACCACCACGGTATTGGCCAGCAGGCCCTTCTGCTCCAGGGTGGTCAGCACCGCCTGAATCTGCTGATCGACAGCCGTCGCCCCGCGCGCGTAGCGGCGCTCCTGCTGCTTATCGTTCTCTGCTCCCTCCGGTGTGGAGAAGGAGAGGTAGGAGAACCACGGCGCGCTGTTTTTCGCCTGGCCTTCCAGCCAGTTCTGCCACTGGCGGGTGGTATCCGCATTAGGCTGCGCGCCGCCGGCCGGCAGCGAGAAGTCGGTCAGCAGCGCCTGGCGATACAGCGGCGAGGTAAAGCCGTCGCTGGCAAACAGCCCAAACTGGTAGCCCTGGTGGCCGAGCGCGCTGACCAGCGTTGACGACATGCGCGTCGAGAGCACGCCGTCCATATAGCTGGGGGAGATGCCGTAGAACAAGCCGAACAGCCCGGCGTCATCGTTGCTGCCGGAGCTGAAGTGCTGGCTGAAACGCACGTTGTTTTCGGCAAAGCGCGTCAGGTTCGGCAGCGCGGTGGCCATGGTGGCGTCGTTCAGGCCATCAACGGTGATCAGCAGCAGGTTGTTGCCGCTGCCTTTGTCACTGTAGGTGATTTCGCTGAGCGGGTAGGCCACCGACAGCGCTTCCGGATTACCCTGCTGCACCAGCCGGCGCTGATACTCCTGCGCGTCCAGCAGGCCGTGTTTTTCGAGGAACCGGCGGGCGGTCATCGGGTACGACAGCGGCAGGTTAGAACGCTGCATGGTAATCGGGCGGTAGAAGTTGGCGTCCGCCCAGATATACATCAGGTGGCTGGCAAAGAAGGCGGTGATAAACACCCCGGCCAGCGGCTTGCCGAAGCTGCGGCGGTTGAGGCTGCGCAGCTTCTGCCAGCTCCAGGTGGCAAACAGCATCTCCACCAGGAAGATCACCGGCACGCTGATAAACATCAGCTGCCAGTCGCGCGCCAGCTCGCTCTGGTCGGGGTTGACCACCAGCTCCCACACCACCGGATTAAGGTGCAGGTGGAAGCGCTCAAACACCGCGCTGTCGACCAGCAGCAGCGTCAGGCCGGCGGTGGCAAAAATCGCCGACAGGAAGCGCAGCAGCCGCTGTGACATCACCACAAAGGTCAGCGGGAAGATAACCAGCAGATAGGCGGCAAAGACGATAAAGCTGAAATGGCCGATCCAGCTGGTGAACGCATAGATGCGCCCGGCCAGCGAGGCCGGCCAGTCGGCAACAAACAGATAGCGGCTGCCGAGAATAAAGGCAACGATGATGTTAAACAGGGCGAACCAGTGCCCCCAGCCGATCATCTGGGAGACTTTTTCACGGTAGCGCTGCTGGTTTGTTACCATATCAGGATCAGCGTCGTCTTATCAGTGGGCTTTATCGTCGCGCACCGAGGACTTAAGCGCCTCGGCAAACGAATTGGCCAGGGTTTGGCGTAGCGCAGGCGCAACGCTGGTGTTGATCAGGTTAGTGACCATGTTTCCCAGCACCATCAGGGAAAGATCGGTAGGGGTCTGGTCTTTCTCCAGTACCTGTACCATTTCTGCGAGGAGTTGTTCCACGCGTTCGTCGCTGTAACGGGATGATTGTGGCATAGCGTCAATTTTACTAAGAAGGAAAAGGCGGTATCTTAGCGTAACAGCGGGTTTTTTTCTGCTTTTTTATCGTCAGCGACAGGTAATGTTGTGGTGGTTGATTGTAATCGCGCGGGATGGTTGAATACGCGCCCTTGCCTACAGGAGAGTTTCCCATGAGTGTCGATATCGACCAGATTGCCCTTCATCAGCTGATCAAGCGCGATGAACAGACCCTTGAACTGGTGCTGCGCGACACGCTGCTGCCGTCCACCGCCGCCGTCAGCGAGATGATGGACGAGCTGCACCGGGTCTACAGCGCCAAGAGCAAAGCCTACGGCCTGTTTAATGAAGAGAGCGAGCTGGCCGATGCGCTGCGCAACTGCCGTAAGGGCGAGGACGATTTTCTCGCCTTCAGCCGCGCCGCCAGCGCCCGCCTGCGCGACGAGCTGGGGAAATACCCGTTTGCCGAAGGCGGCGTGGTGCTGTTTGGCCACTACCGCTATCTGGCGGTGGAGTACCTGCTGATTGCGGTGCTGAGCAGCCAGAACAGCATGCGCGTCAACGAAGAGCTGGACATCAGCAGCACCGCTTATCTGGATATCAGCCACGCCGATATCGTGGCGCGCGTCGATCTCACCGAGTGGGAAACCAATCCGCAGTCGACCCGTTATCTGACCTTCCTGCGCGGCCGCGTCGGGCGCAAGGTGGCCGATTTCTTTATGGATTTCCTCGGTGCCAGCGTCGGGCTGGATACCAAAGCGCAGAACCGTGGCCTGCTGCAGGCGGTGGACGACTACTGCGCCGAGGTCAGCCTGGATAAGAACGAGCGGCAGAACTACCGTCAGCAGGTCCACAGCTACTGTAACGAGCAGCTGAAGGCGGGGGAGGAGATTGAACTGCAGGGGCTGTCCGACGAGCTGCCGCCGTGGGGGGAGAAGAGCTTCCAGACCTTTACCGCCGAGCAGGGCTACGAGCTGGAAGAGACCTTCCCGGCCGACCGCAGCACCCTGCGCCAGCTGACCAAATTTGCCGGCAGCGGCGGCGGGCTGACGCTGAACTTTGACGCGATGCTGTTAGGCGAGCGTATCTTCTGGGACCCGGCCACCGATACCCTGACCATCAAAGGCACGCCGCCGAACCTGCGCGACCAGCTGCAGCGCCGCTCCAGCGGTAAATAATCTGCCTTATCCGCTCAGGCCGTGCCGAACAGGTGCGCGGTCTGAGCGGCGCTGAACGGTAAGCCAGTGAGCAGCCGGCAAAAAAAACGCCGCAGAGCGGCGTTTCTTCTACATCAGTTTCGGTCAGGCGATTAAGCGCGAACGAAGTCGATGTGGTGCAGTTTTGGCTTGAACGGGTGACGCTGAACAGCCTGCACTTTTACTTTAACTTCTTTGCCATCAACAACCAGAGTCAGCACTTCTTCGTAGAAACCTGGCTTAGCCTGGGTGTTCATTACGGAGTCGTGGTCCAGTTCGATAGCAACAGCTGCTTCGTTACCGCCGTAGATGATAGCCGGGAACTTGTTAGCAACACGCAGACGGCGGCTCGCACCCTTACCCTGCTCTTTACGTACTTCAGCATTGATAGTGAACATTTTAAAATCTCTTTAAGTTTTGTTCCTGCTAAAGGCGACCCATCAGCAGGTTGATTGTTCAACTTTCGCCGGGAAATCCCGGTAAAAGCGGGCGGCATTATAGCCGCATAGCCGCGAGATAACAACCGCAAAGCCGCCTTAATACCCTGGACTGACGGGATATCTGCGGCGCGGTGGGTCAGGGTTGCCTGTTGCTGCGCTCACTGGCTGACATCACGCCGGTCGCTTTAACGCAACTCATTCGCACGGCGATAGCGCCCCTGATAGTCGAACACCTTTTCGCGCACCTGCCAGAAGTGGCGCTGTTTGCGCGCCACCACAAAGTCCGGGTGGCGCAGCAGGGGTTGCAGGGCGACGATATCCGCCGCCGTCTGCCAGCCGAGCGGTACCCCCGGCGCGCGCTGGTGCGGACGCAGGAACAGCTGTTCGAAGGCGGTACGCTGCGCCGGGCTTTTCAGCCGGAAGCGTTCGCTGACCTCGGTGGCCTCTTCGTCAAAGTAGCGCGCCTTCAGCCATTCGCCGTGCTCGTCGCGGCCGGCCTCCAGCTGCATCGCCGCACAGCGCAGCACCAGCGCATCCTTCAGCTTCAGCGCGGCCTTCAGCATATCGTCCGGGTCTACCAGCACCGCGTCGCACTCGCGACAGCGGCGGGCGGCGATGTCGTTTTCCGCGTTGCAGTGCGGGCAGTTTTTGAAACGGAAGCGGTAGTCGCACTGTTCGCGGTGGCCGTCATCATCCTCCAGCACCCCCTGACAGCGGCGGCCAAAGTGTTCGATTATCGTGCCGTCCGCGGTGGTTTTGCCCCAGAAGGTGTTGGCGAAACCGCAGCCGGGGCAGAACACCTGCACCGGCTGGTTGTCGCTTTTGCCCTTCGGCGCGCCGACTTCCGGGGTATACAGGTCGTGCGGATTGCCGGCATAGTCGAGGATCAGGCAGTCCTGTTTGCCGGGGCTCAGGCGTAGCCCGCGGCCGACGATCTGCTGATAGAGGCTGACCGACTCGGTAGGGCGCAGGATAGCGATCAGGTCGACGTGCGGCGCGTCAAAGCCGGTGGTCAGCACCGCCACGTTGACCAGGTAGCGCAGCTCGCGCGCCTTAAAGGCGCTAATCAGCGCGTCGCGCTCCGGCCCCGGGGTTCCTGCGCTGATCAGCGCTTTACTCTCCGGCAGCAGGCCGAGCACCTCGCGGGCGTGCTCCACGGTGGCGGCGAAGATCATCACCCCCTGGCGCTTCTGGGCGAATTCGACGATCTGCGCAATGATGTGCGGCGTGATGCGCTGCTGCTGCTTCAGTTCGCGGTTGAGGTCGGCTTCGCTGAACAGGCCGTTCTCCTGCGCCTGCAGGCGGCTGAAGTCGTACTGCACCACCGGCATGTCCAGCCGCTCCGGCGGTACCAGGAAGCCGTGTTTAATCATATAGCGCAGCGGCAGCTCGTAGATGCAGTCGCGGAACAGCGCCTGCTCGCTGCCGCGCACCATGCCGTGATAGTGAAACTGGTAGATCCAGCCTTTGCCCAGCCGGTAGGGGGTGGCGGTCAGCCCCAGCAGGCGCAGCTGCGGGTTGCGCGCTCTGAGATGGCCGAGGATCTGCTGGTACTGGCTGTCGTCGGCGTCGCTGATGCGGTGGCACTCGTCGACGATCAGCAGTGAAAATTCGGCGTCAAACGCGGCCAGGTTGCGCGCCACCGACTGCACGCTGCCAAACACCACTTTCGCCTGGCTCTCTTTGCGCTGTAGGCCGGCGGCGAAAATATCCGCCTGCAGGCCGTAGGCCTGATATTTCGCGTGGTTCTGCGCCACCAGCTCTTTGACGTGGGCCAGCACCAGCACCCGGCCGCGCGCCACGCGGGCCAGCTCGGCGATCACCAGGCTTTTACCGGCCCCGGTAGGCAGCACGATGACCGCCGGTTCGGCCGAGCGGCGGAAGTAGGCGATGGTGGCATCCACCGCCTCCTGTTGATAGGGGCGTAACGTAAAAGACATGAACACTCAATTTGCGCAGGTTTGGCCTATTATGCCACGAATCCACACAGAGGGCAGGTTACCCCCTGTGCCTGAGCGGCGAGTCAGGCTATACTGTTGCTTCCCCGGATAAGCAGAACGCTTACACCTCATCAGACGATATTCGTCCGGTTCAGATTCCAATAACAGGCAGTGCAGAGTTAATGCGACTTGATAAATTTATTTCCCAGCAGCTGGAAGTCAGCCGCGCTATCGCCGCGCGACTGATCCGCGCCAGCAGCGTCACCATTGACGGTGAAGTGGTACGCGACAGCGCGTTTAAAGTACCTGCAGACAGTGAAGTAGCCTATGACGGCAATCCGCTGCAGCAGCAGCACGGCCCGCGCTACTTTATGCTGAACAAGCCGGTGGGCTACGTCTGCTCCACCGACGACCCGGACCACCCGACGGTGCTCTATTTCCTGCATGAACCCACCGCGTACAAGCTGCACGCGGCCGGACGGCTGGATATCGACACCACCGGGCTGGTGCTGATGACCGATGACGGCCAGTGGTCGCACCGCATCACCTCGCCGCGCCACGAATGTGAAAAAACCTATCTGGTGACGCTGGAGCAGCCGCTGTCCGACGACACCGAACGCCAGTTTGCCGAAGGCGTGCAGCTGCATAACGAAAAAACGCTGACCCGACCGGCCAGCCTTGAACAGGTCAGCGACCACGTGGTGCGGCTGACCATCAGCGAAGGGCGCTATCACCAGGTGAAACGCATGTTCGCCGCGGTGGGGAACCGGGTGGTGGAGCTGCACCGCGAGCGCATTGGCGCGATTGCGCTGGATGCCTCCCTGCAGGAGGGCGAATACCGCGCGCTGACGGCAGACGAGATCGCCAGCGTCGGGTTGCCACGCTGATGAAAGAGACGCTGCCGGAGCCGGCAAAAAACTCGTCGGTGGGGCTGGTGGTGATCCTCGGCCTGCTGGCGATGCTGATGCCGCTGTCGATCGATATGTACCTGCCGGCGCTGCCGCAGATCGCCCGCGAGTATGGCGTGTCGGCGGGCAGCGTGCAGATGACGCTCAACGCCTATATCCTCGGTTTTGCCCTCGGGCAGCTGATTTACGGTCCGCTGGCCGACAGCTTTGGCCGCAAGCCGGTGATCGCCGCCGGCACGCTGATCTTTGCGCTGGCGGCGGCGGCCTGTGCGCTCTCCAACAGCATCGAGCAGCTGATTAACATGCGCTTTCTGCACGGCCTGTCGGCCGCGGCGGGCAGCGTGGTGATCAGCGCGCTGATGCGCGACAGCTACTCGAAAGAGGAGTTTTCGCGCATGATGTCGTTCGTGATGCTGGTGACCACCGTCGCCCCGCTGCTGGCGCCGATCGTCGGCGGCTGGCTGCTGCTGCTGTGGAGCTGGCACGCGATTTTCTGGACCATCTCGGCGGCGGCGGTGGTGACCACGCTGCTGGTGGTGACCCAGATCAAAGAGACGCTGCCCAGAGAGCGGCGGCAGCGCTTCAGCCTGCGCACCACGCTGGGCAACTTCCTGACGCTGTTCCGCAACCGGCGGGTGTTCAGCTATATGCTGGCCAGCGGCTGTTCGTTTGCCGGGCTGTTCTCGTTTCTCAACGCCGGGCCGTTCGTCTACATCGAGCTGAACCATATTTCCCCGCAGGATTTCGGCTACTACTTCGCGCTGAACGTGGTGTTCCTGTTCCTGATGACGCTGCTGAACAGCCGCTGCGTGCGCCGCTTTGGCCCGCTGGTGATGTTCCGCTTTGGTCTGCTGGTGCAGTTCTCGATGGCGCTGTGGCTGGTGGTGGTCAGCGCGCTTGATCTCGGTTTCCTGGCGCTGGTGTTTGGCGTGGCGATGTTTATCGGCTGCGTGGCGATGGTGTCGTCTAACGCGATGGCGGTGATCCTCGACGAGTTTCCGCATATCGCCGGCACCGCGTCATCGCTGGCGGGCACCCTGCGCTTTGGCGTCGGCGCGCTGGCCGGTGCGCTGCTGTCGACGATCTCCTTTACCAGCGCCTGGCCGATGGTCGGGGCGATCTTTATCTGCGCCACGCTGTCGGTGCTGCTGTTTAGCTGGGCTTCCCGCCCGGCGGCGCGCGCCGCGTAATCAGACGCCGTGGCCAGCGTGGCCCCGGCGTTTGTTGATTTTTTGTAAAAATCAAACCCGCTAAAAGTAACAAAATATGGCGAAAACGGTTGTCATCGGGCGAGAGTCGCGGTATTTATAACAAATAAATGAGAGGCAGCTCTCAAAAAAAAACCGCGAAACGCACCATCCATGCCGTAAGAAATCTCCTTCAACATTTAATTCCAATTAAAATCAGAAGGTTGGCTTGATTCCGGTAACGGATGATTTACCTTGTAAAATATTTGTGAAATTATTGTTGAAAATCACTCTGGGGAACGCCGCTTGAATACGCTGGAACATTCTGTGGTACATCGTTTACCGCAAAGCTACCGCTGGTGTGCCGGTGCGCAGGGAAAATGCGTGGTGGCCCAGGCGTGTAACCGGCCGCCGGAAGACGCCGACCTGATCGGCCTGCGCCTGCTCAGCCATCAGGGGGCCTCCGCCTGGGATATTATGCAGTCGATTCAGCAGGCGCTGGCCGGCATCGAGCTGGAGTGCGCGGTGGTCGAGTGGGAAGGGGAGCCGTGCCTGTTTGTCTGCCGCCAGGATGAGTGCACCACCACCTGCCGGCTGAAAAACTTCGGCGTCGGCATCGCCGAGCCTTATACCCACTGACCTGCGCAGCTTAACGTCCCCGTCGCCGTCCTCTTTCGTTTACCTGCCGCTGAACCTGACGTTGTTCCGGCATCGACGCTGCTGCTTAACGGGCACCGGGCCTGGCCCGCACCTCAGGCCAGCGCCAGCAGCTGTCGGGTGTACTCTTCACGCGGCGCGCTGAACACGCTCTCGCTCTCGCCCTGTTCCACCACCTCGCCCTGACGCAGCACCACCACCTGATGACACAGCGCCCGCACCACCTGCAGATCGTGGCTGATAAACAGGTAGGCCAGCCCGTGCTCAAGCTGCAGGCGCGTCAGCAGGCTGAGGATCTGCTTCTGCACCGAACGGTCAAGGGAGGAGGTCGGCTCATCCAGAATGATCAGCCGGGGCTTCAGCACCAGCGCGCGGGCGATGGCGATGCGCTGGCGCTGGCCGCCGGAGAACTCCGCCGGGTAGCGCTGGCGGGTCTCAGGATCCAGCCCCACCTCCTGCATCACCGCCACCACCCGCGCGTCGCGCGCTGCCGCGTCCAGCTCCGGGTGATGCACCCGCAGCCCTTCGGCGATAATCTGCTGTACGTTGAGGCGCGGGTTGAGCGCCGAGTTCGGATCCTGGAACACCACCTGGATCTGCGGGCGCACCGGCAGCATCTGCCGGCGGCTCCACTGGTGCAGCGGCTGGTTATCAAACCAGATTTCGCCTTTTGAGGCGATCAGCCGCAGCAGCGCCAGGCCGGTGGTGCTTTTACCGGAGCCGGATTCGCCGACTAAGCCGAGGCTCTCGCCGGGGCGCAGGCTGAAGCTCAGCGACTTCAGCGCATGGTGGTAACCCACCGTGCGGCGCATCAGCCCTTTTTTCAGCGGGAAGGCGACCTGCAGGTCGCTGACCCGCAGCAGCGGCGCGACGCCGGCGGCCACCGGCTGCGGGCGGCCCTGCGGCTCGGCGTTGAGCAGCTGCTGGGTGTAAGGATGCTGCGGGTTGCTGAATAACGCGGCGGTACCGTTGACCTCCACCGCCCTGCCTTCGCGCATCACCGTGACGTTATCGGCCAGCTTCTTAACGATGTTCAGGTTATGGGTGATAAACAGCAGCCCCATATTCATCTCCTGCTTCAGCTCGTGCAGCAGGCTGATAATCTGCGCCTGCACCGTGACGTCCAGCGCGGTGGTCGGCTCATCGGCGATCAGCAGCTGCGGGCGGGTCAGCAGCGCCATAGCGATCATCACGCGCTGGCGCTCGCCGCCGGAGAGCTGGTGCGGGAAGTCGTTCAGCCGTCCGGCGGCATTGCGGATGCCGACCCGGTCAAGGCAGCTGAGCATTTCGGCGCGCGCCGCCTGGCTGCGCATGCCGCGGTGCAGCGACAGCACCTCATACAGCTGCTTTTCAATGCTGTGCAGCGGGTTGAGCGATACCATCGGCTCCTGGAAGATCATCGCCATGCGGTTGCCGCGCAGGCCGCGCATCGTCCGTTCGTCGGCCTGCAGCACGCTCTGGCCGTCAAACAGGATCTCGCCCTGCGGGTAGACCACCGGCGGCGTCGGCAGCAGGCGCATCACCGACAGCGCGGTGACGCTTTTGCCGGAACCGGACTCGCCGACCAGCGCCAGCGTCTCGCCGGCCTCCAGCGACAGCGACATGCCCTCGACCACCACCCGCTGCTGGCCGCCCTGGCGGAACGCAATGCTTAAGTCTTTAACAGAGAGAAGTGCCATATCAGACCGCCTTGCCTGGGTCGAAGGCGTCGCGCACGGCTTCACCAATAAAGATTAACAGCGACAGCAGGATCGCCAGCGAGAAGAAGGCGGTCAGGCCGAGCCACGGCGCCTGCAGGTTGTTTTTGCCCTGCAGCAGCAGCTCGCCCAGCGACGGCGAGCCGAGCGGCAGGCCGAAGCCGAGGAAGTCCAGCGAAGTGAGGGTGGTGATCGAACCGCAGAGAATAAACGGCAGGTAGGTCAGGGTGGCGACCATCGCGTTGGGCAGCATATGGCGCGACATTATGCCCCAGTCGTTGACCCCCATCGCCTGTGCGGCGCGGATATAGTCGAAGTTGCGGGTGCGCAGAAACTCGGCGCGCACCACCCCGACCAGGCTCATCCAGCCGAACAGCACGGTGATCGCCAGCAGCCACCAGAAGCCGGGCTGGATCACGCTGGAGAGCAGGATAATCAGGAACAGCGTCGGCATGCCGGACCAGACTTCTATAATCCGCTGCCCCCACAGGTCGACCCTGCCGCCAAAGTAGCCCTGCACCGCGCCGGCGACGATGCCGATGACGCTGGAAAACAGCGTCAGCATCAGGCCGAACAGCAGTGAAATGCGCGTGCCGTAGAGGATGCGCGACAGCACGTCGCCGCCGTTGGCGTCGGTGCCCAGCCAGTTCTGCGCCGACGGCGGCGACGGGAACGGCTGGGTGGTGGCGAAGTTGATGGTGTCGTCGCCGAAGCGGATCGGTGCCCACAGCGCCCAGCCGTTGCTGGCCAGCCGCGCCTGCAGCCACGGGTCCTGGTAGTCGGCCGGCGTCGGCAGCTCGCCGCCGAAGTCGGTTTCGTTATAGTTGAGCAGCAGCGGGAAGTAAGTGCGGTCCTGGTAGTGGACGATCAGCGGCTTGTCGTTAGCCAGCAGCTCAGCAAAGAGGCAGAGGATAAACAGCACGGCGAAGATCCACAGCGACCAGTAGCCGCGGCGGTTATGGCGGAATCGCGCCCAGCGCGCCTGGTTAATCGGGTTTAAGCGGCTCATCAGCGTCCCTCAAAATCAATGCGCGGATCGACCAGCGTGTAGGTGATATCGCTGACGATGTTCAGCAGCAGGCCAATCAGGGTGAAGATATACAGGGTGCCGAACATCACCGGGTAGTCGCGCTGAATGGTGGCGTCGTAGCCCAGCAGGCCGAGGCCGTTGAGCGAGAACATCACCTCGATCAGCAGCGAGCCGGTGAAGAACATGCTGATAAAGGTGGCCGGAAAGCCGGCGATCACCAGCAGCATGGCGTTGCGGAACACGTGGCGGTAGAGAATTTTATTCTCATCCAGCCCTTTGGCCCGCGCGGTGACCACGTACTGTTTGCGGATCTCATCCATAAACGAGTTTTTGGTCAGCATGGTCAGAGTGGCGAAGCCGCCGATCACCGTCGCCAGCACCGGCAGGCTGATGTGCCACAGGTAGTCGGTGACCTTGCCGTACCACGGCAGGCTGTCAAACTGCGGCGACACCAGCCCGCGCAGCGGGAACCAGTCGAGGTAGCTGCCGCCGGCGAACAGCACGATCAGCATAATGCCGAACAGGAACGATGGAATGGCGTAGCCGATGATGATCAGCGTGCTGCTCCAGGTATCAAAAGCGCTGCCGTTGCGCACCGCCTTCTTTATTCCCAGCGGGATCGACACCAGGTAGATAATCAGCGTGCTCCATAAACCGAGCGTCACCGACACCGGCAGGCTCTCTTTGATCAGCGCAATCACCGAGCTGCTGCGGAACAGGCTGTCGCCGAAGTCAAAGCGCAGATAGTTCCACAGCATGGTGAAGTAGCGCTCGTGCAGCGGTTTATCGAAGCCGTAGCGGTGGGTGATCTCGGCGATCACCTCCGGGTCCAGCCCGCGCGAACCGCGATACTGGCCTTCGCCGGGGCTGCTGCTGAGCGTGCTGCGCCCGTGGGCGCTGCCTTCACCTGCCGCCCCCGGCAGGCCGGTGGTCTGGCCGAACTGGATATTGGCAATCGCCTGATCCACCGGGCCACCCGGCGCTATCTGTACGATAAAAAAGTTAATGGTGATGATCGCCCACAGGGTGGGAATAATCAGCAGCAAACGGCGGACAATGTATGCACCCAAGGTCAGGCTCCTTAACGACGCTGCGCCGGCAGGCGGGCGGCTTTGTTGACATCGTACCACCAGCTGTCAAAGCCCAGCGAATAGGTGGGGCGGGTGGTCGGCATCGAGAATTTATTCCAGTAGGCGTAGCGGTTATTGGCGCTGTACCACATCGGGATCATGTAGTAGTTCCACAGCAGTACGCGATCCAGCACCCGGCCGAGCGGCAGCAGCGCCTGTTCATCGCCCTGATGCTGCACGATCTGTTCGACCAGGTTATCGATTAGCGGGCTGCTGACCCCCGGCCGGTTGTACGAGGAGTCGATATACTGGCTGGCCCAGCTGATCTGCAGGTTGGTATCGGGGAAGGCATAGGCCTGATAGGGCGACGGCAGCATATCGAAATCGCGGCTGCGCAGGCGGGCCAGATACTGTGAGCTGTCCACCTGGCGCACGTTAAGGGTGATGCCGATCCGTTCCAGATTGTGCTTAAACGGCAGCACCCACTGATCGTTGCCGCCGCTGCGCAGCAGCAGCTCAAAGCTGAACGGCTTGCCGCTTTTCACGTTAATCAGCTGCTGATTTTTCAGCTCCCAGCCCGCCTGTTTCAGCAGCGTCAGCGCCTGCAGCAGCTTGCCGCGATCGTAGCCGCTGCCGTTGGAAACCGGCGGCTGGTAGATCTGGTCGATCACTTCCTGCGGGAATTGCCCCTTCAGCGGGGCGAGGATCGCAAGCTCTCTGGCATCCGGGTAGCCCCGGGCGGCGTAGTCGGTATTCTGGAAGTAGCTGTCGACACGCTGATAGGCGTTATAGAACAGCGCTTTGTTCATCCACTCAAAGTCAAACAGCAGCGACAGCGCTTCGCGCACCCGGCGGTCGGAAAATTGAGGTTTCTGCACATTGAACGCCAGCCACTGGGTGGCGGTGGCGACGGTATTCGGCACCTGCTGTTTAACAATGTAACCCTGGTCGAAGTTGCTGCCGCGATACTGGGTAGCCCATTTTTTGGCTGACCCTTCGGTACGGAAATCAAATGCTCCGGCCTTAAAGGCTTCAAAGGCAACGTTATCATCCAGATAGTAGTCGTAGCGGATAGTGTCGAAGTTGTAGCGCCCTTTGTTAACCGGCAGATCCGCCGCCCAGTAATCTTTCACCCGCGAATAGGTAATCGACTGACCCACTTTGTAGGCGGTGATGCGGTAAGGGCCGCTGGCCAGCGGCGGGTGGGGCAGGGGATCGCTCAGCTTACGGCTCTGCCAGTACGCTTTCGGAAACACCGGCGAGGAGAGCAGCGAGATCATCCTGTCACGATCCGACTGCGGCAGATCAAAGCGCACCGTCAGCCGTGAAATGGCTTTGGCCGTCACCCCTTTGTAATACACCCGGTACTGCGGCACGCCCTGGGTCATAAACATATTGAAGGTAAAGGCCGCGTCTTCCGCGGTGATCGGCGTGCCGTCCTGGAAGCGGGCCCTGGGGTTAATGCTGACTTCGACCCAGCGATAGTTGTCCGGGTAGCGGGCGAACTCCGCGACCAGCGGGTAGAGGCTGCCCGGCTCATCATCGGAAGAGGTAAACAGCGGATCGTACATCGACTCGGTGTCGGCACCCGGGCTGCCGCGCATGGCATAGCGGTTAAAATTGTCATAGGTGCCAATGGCCGACAGCGTGATGCTGCCGCCTTTCGGCGCGGCGGGATTGGCGTAGTCGTAATGGCTGAAGCCGGCAGCATATTTCGGCGTGCCCAGCTGGGCGAAGCTGTAGCTCTCGGTAATCTTTTCTGCCTGAACAGCGGCCGCAGACAGGCTGAACAGAGCAAAGGCAACAAGACGCGCAATCATAGGCCTGCGGGCTCCTCGGAATTAAACGTTAATAGTAAAGGTAATCAGGCGGCTTTAACAGTTCCCGTCAGCCGTTGCACAGGTTGCCCCGGCTGGCCGTGCGGCGTTCTGGTAGTACGCCACCAGCAGCGGCACCTTGCACGGGCGGCTGAACAGGTAGCCCTGCATATGGGTGACGCCGCGGTTGATCAGCCACAGCGCCTGCTCGGCGGTCTCGACGCCTTCCGCCACCGTATTCAGGTTAAGTTTTTTCGCCAGCGCCAGCACCGTATCCAGCACCGGGGTGTTGACGGTTTCCATACCGATGCTCTGCACAAAGCCGCGGTCGATTTTCAGGTAGTCGAACTGGAATTTTTCAAGGTAGATCAGGGCGCTGTGGCCGGTGCCGAAATCATCGATGGCGATGCGGATCTGCTGCTGTCGCATCCACTCGAAGTTATCGTCCGCCTCTCTGCCCGACATCATCGCCCGCTCGGTAATTTCAAATATCGGTACAAAATGTCCCTCCGGCATCGCCGCCAGCCAGCGGTTTACGTCGTGGCGGAAGGTTGGGTGGCTGAGATGCAGCGGTGACAGGTTAACGCCCAGCCGGGTGCCGGCCGGTAGCGCTTCGCGCAGCTGGTGAGCGTCGCGGGCGATCAGGCTGAACAGGTGGCGGGTCAGCGGCACGATCAGGTTCTGCCCTTCGGCATAGCTGATAAAGGCATCCGGCGGGATGCGCCCCTCGGTGGGGTGGGTCCAGCGCATCAGCGCCTCAACGCCATAGGGCTGGCCGGTCTGTGCGTCAACAACCGGCTGGTACTCAACGTGGAACTCGCCGCGCTTGATGCCGAGCAGGATCTCTTTGCCCGGCCGCAGGCGCAGCATTAACAGCAGGTAGCAGGCGCAGGCAATCACCACGCCAATCAGCAGGCCGCTTAGCAGGATCAGATGGATTTCGCGCTGCGGCATGCTGTCACCGTACAGGTAGAGCGTTAGCGGATAGCCGGGCACAGCTACCGTGCGCAGCGGATGGTCGGGCAGGGCGCTGCGGTCGATCACCCGCTCATTCCAGGTGGTCAGCGCCTGGCCTCCGGCGGCGATGGCCATGCCGGTGATCTCCTGCTGACGTGAGGTCAGCAGCAGGTAGGGGGTCAGGTCGATATTCAGCGTGGTGAAGATGCCGCTGTCGGCACGGCTGTTGTTGGCCAGCCACAGCACCAGCGCCGGCTGTTTGCGCACCATCGGCGTGCCGGCGATCAGGCGAATGTCGCGGCTCTGGCTGGCGTCGGTAAACGGCGAAATCTGATGGATGGAGAGCGACATCGGCCCGGTGGCGGAGGAGCAGAAGGCGATATCGTTTTTCACCAGCAGGATAGCGCGAATATTGGCGGCAAACGCCGCGCGCTGCGTCAGGTCTGCGCGCACCTGTTCGCAGCTGACCAGCGTGGCGGCCTGCAGCGGTTCCAGCGTGCTTTGCAGGTCGCTGAACACGTTGCTGAGGTAGCGTTGCGTCCAGGTGGCCAGCCGGTCATGGCTGGCGGCATGACGCTGCATGCTCAGGGTGAGGCTGATACTGATAAACAACAGAAAAAAAATCAATCCCGCGCTGGCACTCAAAAAGATGATTCTGCGCGGATGGCTGACGTGCCGCGAGAAGGTTTTTGCTAGTGGCATGGAAGTTCTCTCGTTTAGCCGTTTTTTTATTATTTATCAATGCAAACTGCGTTCTCTGGTGAGGGAGCAGAATATAACGGTTGGGCGGCTGCTGTCTCTATCTTCTTCTGATTATTGGAACTTTTAGCTGTTTTTCAGGCAATAAAAAACGCCGCAAGCGGCGTTTTTTTACTCTCGTTTTCGCGGACCTCAGGGAAGGTCAGCCCTGCGTTCGGCTGATCACCCGGCGCGCGTCGCGGTAACGGTTTTTCCAGTAGGATTCATTCAGGCTGGAAATGGTAACGCCGCTGCTGGTTGAGGCGTGAACAAAGTTATCGTTACCGATATAGATGCCCACGTGGCGACCGGTAGAGCCGGCGCGGAACATCACTAAGTCACCCGGGCGCAGCTTGGTGCGCTGAATGCTCTTACCGCTGTCTTCCTGCTCGTAGGTTGAGCGCGGCAGTTCCAGACCAAACTGCTCACGGAAGGTGTTCTGCACGAAGGCAGAGCAGTCAACGCCGCGTTTGTTGGTGCCGCCAAGACGGTAGCGCACGCCTTTCCAGTCGGCGTACTGCTCCATCAGACGGGACTTCACGTCCACGTTTTGCACCATCTGTTCGAATTCATCCTGAGACGCTTGCAGTAAAAAACCACTCTGGTCCTTAACTGCATGAGTATCAGTTTGTACTTGGTGTCCGCTGTTCGAACTGCATGCTGACATCAGTGTCGCCAGGGCGACGGCGGGGATGGCCCGCAGGATATATCTCAGGAAAGGTTGAGACTTGACCATTGTTCGTGTAATCCCTTGAGGTCCTTAACGACGGCGTCGTTAGTTAAAATACGAAACGAAACGAGAGTAATTAGCGCCGTGCGGTAAGACAATTCCGGAAAGCTTAAAATGTGGCACTGTGCACAGTTTAAAATGTAAAATTCCTGAAATATTCTAGCCATCCTGCCTAATCGAATTCGAGATTACCCCATTAGATGCCGCATGGCGAGGGATTTTTAAGGAGTTTTTGATTGCTTTTTGTGATGTCAAATCCCGGATAACGCATTGGCGATATTCTCGACAATCTGCTGGCCGTACCAGACAGAAAACGCCCGAAATCGCGCCGGTCAGCAGGTTGCCCGGTCAGATTAGGAATAATCCGGCTAGACAACAACGAGTTACCGGTCCCTGCCCGCAGTGGCTAAATATAACAAAATCCTCTTAATCATATCCGGTAAGCATCCTCATTAACGCCGTAAACGAAAAAGTGGGACGCGAATATACGTCCCCCCTGTTACAGCGATGTGACGAACTAATAGCCCGATTATGCGACCGGTTTATATTTCCCCGGTAAATTGCGGTTAAGTACGTTGACCAGAAAATCACTGGCCGGGGTGAGCAGCCACCAGCTCATGCCGACCAGCACGATGGAGAGCGATCCGACGGCAATATCGGTAAACCAGTGGGCACCGATCATCACCCGTGGCAGCGCAAACACCAGCACGATCGCCACGGCAATAGCGAAGGCGCGGCGGGTGAAGTAGCGCAGCATAAAGCAGGCAAAGATCATCAGCATCATGCCGTGATCGCCGGGGAAGCTGTCCGCCGAGGCATCCTTGGTTGATATACCGGTCAGTTCCGCAACGTGGTGTACGCCGGGGAAGTATCGGGTTGGGCTGGGGTGGGAGACCGGGATCAGGTGGCCCAGCTGGTTGAGGCCCACGGCGGTGATCAGCATGGTGATGCCGATCGCCAGCATGCGGCGGCGGCCCTGCGGCGTCTCTTTCAGCCAGAAAGAGAGGTACAGCGCGCCCATCGCCAGCAGCGAGACGCCGTCAAAAGCGCGGAAGTTGGTCACCGCCACCAGCCACAGCAGCGGTTTGCTGGTCACCAGGTGGTCGTTAAAGCCGTAGAAAATGGCCTTGTCGAGGGCAAACCACTGGCCGTGGCCGGCCGGCAGGTACCACGAGAAGAACAGCGCAAGGCCGAGGGCGTTAAGCAGCAGAATCAGTATCAGGCGTTTTGAAGTCATGTTTTTTTCAGGGGCTTTATCAAGTAGAGCGGAATGCGCCGCACAGGTTATGCCCCAGAGTGTAAACGAAGTTTCAACAAAGCGGTTTGTAAAGTATTCCAGTCGGCCTGCTGCTCGTGGATCAGTTCGATGCGGCTGTCCAGCGGCTCGGCGGCGCGGGTCTCAATATGGAAGTCGTTGCCCTGGCGATTGATGCTCACCGCGCCTTCCGCAATGCGCAGTACGCCCTTCACCCGTGACACAGGTGCCAGCCGCGCCCACTCCAGCAGGCCGATGGTGTCAAACACCGTATCGCCGTCAAACACCCAGCCCGCCGCAAAGTAGCCCTGGCCCTGGTTCAGCGCCCGCCGCCAGCGCGCCGCAGCGTCCAGCTTCATTCCGGCCAGCGGCGAACGGGGCGCTGCGTGCGGGTGATGATGTTCCGGCTGCGGCAGCGGCTGCAGATTGCGTCGCGGCGTATCCAGCAGGGCGATATCCACCGCGCCGTGCTGCACGCTGAGCAGCGGACGATCGCCACCGGCCTGCTGCTGCCACTGCTGCAGGGCGCTGCGGCAGGCGTCATCCCAGCGGTCAGCCTTGCTGGCGACGATAATGTCGGCGGCGGCCAGCTGGTCACGGAAGTTCTCGTTGGCCACCACCTTAGGGTCGGCCAGCTGGCGCGGGTCGAGTAGGCACAGCGTGGCGCGCAGGTCGATCCACGGCTGGTAGACATCGGCCGTCAGCATTTCAAGGATCTGCTTCGGATGGCCCAGCCCGGTCGGTTCGATCAGCAGCCGGTCCGGCTTCGCCTGCTTCAGCAGCGTATTCAGCCCGACCTGCATCGGCAGCCCGTTAACGCAGCACATGCAGCCGCCGGGGATCTCTTTCAGCACCGCGCCGCTTTCCGCCAGCAGGGCACCGTCGATGCCGATCTCACCGAACTCGTTAACCAGCACCGCCCACTTTTCACCTTCCGGCTTGCTGGCCAGCAGGTGGCGCAGGGTGGTGGTTTTGCCGCTGCCTAAAAAGCCGGTGATCAGGTTAACCCGGGTCATCATTACGTCCTTAATCGTGGTGAATATTACTTTTGTTATAACATAACAAAAAGGGCGATGTCACCGGACATCGCCCCCCTAAAACGGCCTTTACGCGCTGGCTTTAACACTCAGCCGATGCGCCACTCTGCCCGGCAACCCGGCAACCCGGCAACCCGGCAACCCGGCAACCCGGCAACCCGGCACACAAAACAGCGGCCTGCCGGTGACGATAACTAGTCGGCGCGGCTCATATAGCGGCGCTCGGGGATATGGATACGGATTTTATCGCCGTTGCTCAGGTATTCCGGCACCTGCACTACCAGCCCGGTGCTCATGGTGGCCGGTTTGGTTCGTGCGCTGGCGGATGCGCCTTTGATGCCCGGCGTGGTTTCCACAATTTCCATATCCACGGTCTGCGGCAGCTCCAGCGCCAGCACCTGGCCGTCCATGGTCAGCACCTGAATGCCCGGAATACCGCCTTCCGGCAGAAACAGCAGTTCGTCGGCGATCTGCTCCTGCTTAAAGTTGTACGGGGTGAAATCTTCATCATCCATAAACACGTACTCGTCACCGTCAATATAGGAGAAGGTGACCTGGCGGCGGCTGAGGGAGATGGTGTCGAGGATATCGTCGCCCTTAAAGCGCTCTTCCACCTTCAGGCCGGTGCGCACGTCGGTGAAGCGCATTTTGTACAGCGTGGAGGCGCCGCGCGCGCTCGGGCTCTGCACATCAATATCCTTAACCAGCAGCAGCTTACCGTTATAGCTGATGGCCATACCTTTTTTGATTTCGTTTGCTCTTGGCATTTCACAGATCTCGACTGGCTGAACGGGATAATTTGTCGCGACACGTTACTCGCGGAAAGCCCGCCAGGCAAGCGTCTGCTGTACCGCTGCGTGAAAATTTTATCGCCGTAAAACGGGCACCCTTTCCCCGCAGCGCAAAGATAGTATTTGGCCGGGCTTGCTGCTATTGTCGCGTTTTTTAAGGGGGGCAAGCGGGCATCGTGCACGCACTCACCCGGCATAAAGGATGGAAGATGGAGTGTCGCATTGACTGTGGGGCCTGCTGCACCGCGCCCTCGATTTCATCGCCGATCCCGGGGATGCCGCACGGCAAGCCGGCCAACACCCCCTGCATCCAGCTGGACGAGCGCCAGCGCTGTAAAATCTTTGGCTCGCCGCTGCGCCCGCCCGTCTGTGCTGGCCTGCAGCCCGACCGCGAAATGTGCGGCAGCAGCCGCGCGGCGGCGCTGGTCTGGCTGCTGGATCTGGAAGCGGCTACGGCGCCCTGAGCCGTTTACCGTCGATCGCCAGGCTCCGGCACCCGCAGCAGGCACAGCACCGACGCCGTCATCATCACCAGCGCAAACCAGAACACCGAGTGGTAGCTCCACACCTCGGCGACCAGGCCGGCCAGCGAACCGCCGACGATCCAGCCCATCCGCGTCGAGTTGGTAAACAGCGTGGTGGCTGCCCCGGCCTGGCCGGGCATCAGATCCTGGAAGTAGATCATGCCGATGGCGGCGATCACCCCGATAAACACCGCGTTGGGGATCTGCAGCAGCAGCATCGCCAGCTCGCTGGAGAACAGCAGAGTGCCGGCGTAGAACAGCAGCCCGGCCCCGGCGGCAATCAGCATCAGCGGCCGTTTGCCAAAGCGCTTTGCCACCAGCCCGGCGAACAGCATTACCGGGATCTCCAGCCCGGCCGCCAGCCCCATCATAATCCCCGCCAGCTTTTCCGGCAGCTGCAGATCGTTGACCACGTACAGCGGCATCACGATCAGGTACAGCCCGTTGCTTGACCACATCAGCGTACTGGCGAGGAACAGCACCAGCGTGGCGCGGCGGTTGCGGCGCGGTGCCTGCAGCGGCGCGCTGGCGGTGGTCACCGTGGTTTTCTGCATCGACGGCAGCATGGTATGCACCACCACCGCGCAGAGCGCAAAGGCCACGGCGGCCACCAGATACATTGAGCGGAAGCCGTAGCCCAGCGCCAGGCTGAAGGCCAGCGGCGGCCCGAAGATCCACGCCAGCGAGATCTGCGCGCGCATCACCGAGCTGAACATGGTGCTTTCGCGGCCGGTTTTATCGGCGTGCTCGCGCGCCAGCGCAAACATCTGCGAGGTGGCGCTGCTGCCGAAGCTGGCCAGAAACACGCCGACGATCATCAGCACAAAGTAGTTACGGTTCCAGGCAAACAGCATTGAGGCCAGCGCACCGAGCAGGCAGCAGACGAAGATCAGCGTTTTACGATCGCCCTTACTGTCCGAGTAGCGGCCCAGCAGCTGGCTGACCACGATACCGATCACCGCGTTGACGGTGAAGAACAGCCCGACCATAAACGGCCTGGCGTGCACCTCGCTGCTGAGGAACAGGCTGAGGGTTGGCGTTTGCAGCGCGCCCGCCAGCCCGGAAACGAAGGCGACGAGCAGAAACGCCAGCGATTTACCGTCGGGCAGCAGGGCGCGCGGGGAAGCTAAAGGTACAGGCATAGTCAGGGGAACCGGTCAGAGGAATAAAAACGGCCAAATTTTACGCCTGTTGCCGCCGATCAAAAAGCGCTTTCACGGATGTTGCATAAGCTATGCCGGTTTAAGCACTTTTTGCACAAAAGGCTGAACAGCGTCAGCGCCGGTAGCGGGATCGGCCATCGCGTTCAGCATCGCGTCAGCCGGCCGTCGTTTTCACCGGATTAATCCGCGCTGGTTTTAGCTAAAAATGTGCGGAGCGTCAAAAATCTGCTATATGAAACGCGGTAAATCTTGCACAAAACGGGCTGTCGGGACCACACTTCTTGAAACGTTTCAGCGTTACTCCTGCGGCTTCCCAGACACGGTGATAACGCTTTTATTCTCAGATAAGCTGAAACGATTCAAATTCAGCAGCGAGGGTTCCATGTTCCAGTTAGAAGTGAGTGCTATCAAGCCCGGCGCGCAGGCGGCCGACAAACAGGATGCCATCCGTCAGGTCGCCGCCGCGTTGACCGCCGCCGGTAACGTCGGCGAAGGCTACGTAAACGGTATGCTTGCGCGCGAGCAGCAGACCTCAACCTACCTCGGTAACGGTATTGCCATTCCGCACGGCACCACCGACACCCGCGACCTGGTGCTGAACACCGGCGTGCAGGTGTTCCAGTTTCCGCAGGGCATTGCCTGGGGTGACGATCAGACCGCCTGGGTGGTGATCGGCATCGCCGCCAAATCTGACGAACACCTGGCGCTGCTGCGTCAGCTGACCCACGTGCTGAGCGATGACAGCGTGGCAGAGCAGCTGAAAAGCACCGACTCGGCGGAAACCCTGCGCGCGCTGCTGATGGGCGAAAAGCAGGCCGCCGAATTTAAATTTGACGCTTCGCTGATTACCACCGACGTTGCGGCGGGCGATCTGATCACCCTGCAGGCGCTGAACGCCGGCCGTCTGCAGCAGGCGGGCGCGGTGGACGCGGCCTTCGTCAGCAGCGTGATTGGCGCTAAGCCGCTGAACCTTGGCCAGGGCATCTGGCTGAACGACAGCGCCGTCGGCAACCTCGCCAGCGGCGTGGCGATTGCCCGCGCGGCGAACGCCTTTGAGGTTGACGGTGAGAAAGCCGCGCTGCTGGTCACCGTGGCGGTTGCCGACGACCAGCCGCTGCACGTGCTGAACTACCTGAGCGACCTGCTGATTGCGCAGAAGGCCGATCGCCTGCTGCAGGCCGACGCCGCCGGCATCCTCGCGCTGCTGACCAGCATAGTGGATGAGCAGGCCGAACTGCTGACCGAAGAGTTTGTGATCCGCAACGAGCACGGCCTGCACGCCCGTCCGGGCACCGCGCTGGTCAGCGTGATCAAGCAGTTTAACTGCGACGTAACCGTCACCAACCTCGACGGCAGCGGCAAGCCGGCCAACGGCCGCAGCCTGATGAAGGTGGTGGCGCTGGGCGTGAAAAAAGGCCATCGCCTGCGCTTCACCGCCAGCGGTGAAGATGCCCGTGCGGCGCTGGATGCAGTAGGCGAAGCCATCGCATCCGGTCTGGGCGAGGGGGCACAATGAGCAGACGCGTTGCCACCATTACGCTGAACCCGGCTTACGATCTGGTCGGCTATATTCCGGAAATCGAACGCGGTGAAGTCAACCTGGTGAAAACCACCGGGCTGCACGCGGCCGGTAAGGGTATTAACGTTGCCAAAGTGCTGAAAGATTTAGGCATCGACGTCACCGTCGGCGGTTTCCTCGGTAAAGAGAACCAGGACGGCTTCCAGCACCTGTTCAGCGACCTTGGCATTGCCAACCGCTTCCAGGTGGTGGAAGGCCGTACCCGCATCAACGTTAAGCTGACCGAGCAGGGCGGTGACGTCACCGACCTGAACTTCTCCGGCTTTGAAGTCACCGGGCAGGACTGGGAGCGCTTTACCACCGACTCGCTGACCTGGCTGGGCCAGTTCGATATGGTCTGCGTCCAGCGGCAGCCTGCCGGCCGGCGTCGATCCGGACGCGTTCACCGAGTGGATGCGTCAGCTGCGCAGCCACTGCCCGTGCATCATTTTTGACAGCAGCCGCGAAGCGCTGGTAGCGGGCCTGAAAGCCGCGCCGTGGCTGGTGAAACCGAACCGTCGCGAGCTGGAGATCTGGGCCGGCCGCAAACTACCGACATTACAAGATGTGATTGAAGCAGCACATGCGCTGCGTGAGCAGGGTATCGCCCACGTGGTGATCTCGCTGGGCGCTGAAGGCGCACTGTGGGTCAATGCTTCAGGGGAATGGATTGCCAAACCCCCTGCCTGTGACGTGGTCAGCACCGTGGGTGCCGGCGATTCAATGGTTGGCGGCCTGATTTATGGCCTGCTGATGCGTGAATCGAGCGAGCACACGCTGCGCCTGGCGACGGCAGTGGCGGCGATGGCCGTCAGCCAGAGCAATGTGGGCGTTACCGATCGTACCCAGTTGGCCGCAATGATGGCGCGCGTCGACCTGAAACCTTTCAATTCCTGACAGCAGGAGACCCATAATGAAAACGCTGCTGATAATAGATTCTTCGCTGGGGCTGGCAACCGGACATCTGGCAAAAAACATCACCACCGCCGCGGCGGCCAGCGCCGGCGTGACGCTGACCGATAACCCGGCAGAGGCCGATCGCATCATCGTGGCCGGGAAAAACATTCCGGCCGACGCGACGCTGAACGGCAAAGCCATTTACCTCGCCGACATCCAGCAGCTGCTCAGCCAGCCGGCTGCGGTGCTGGCGCAGGCGCAGACCGATGCACAGCCTTACCAGGCCCCGGCGGTTGCTGCGGCTGCACCGGTGGCGGCGGCGGGCAACGGCCCGAAACGTATTGTGGCGGTAACCGCCTGTCCGACCGGCGTGGCGCACACCTTTATGGCGGCGGAAGCCATCGACACCGAAGCGAAAAAACGCGGCTGGTGGGTGAAGGTGGAGACCCGTGGTTCCGTGGGTGCCGGTAACGCGATTACCGCAGAAGAAGTGGCGGCGGCGGATCTGGTGATCGTCGCGGCCGATATTGAAGTGGACCTGGCGAAATTCGCCGGCAAGCCGATGTACCGTACGTCTACCGGCCTGGCGCTGAAGAAAACCGCGCAGGAGCTGGATAAAGCGGTGGCGGAAGCCAAACCTTACCAGCCTGCGGGTGGCCAGCAGGCCGCCGCAGGTGATGATAAGAAAGAGAAGGCCGGTGCCTACCGTCACCTGCTGACCGGCGTGTCTTACATGCTGCCGATGGTGGTGGCAGGGGGCCTGAGCATCGCGCTGTCGTTCGCCTTTGGTATCACCGCCTTTAAAGAGCAGGGTACGCTGGCCGCCGCGTTAATGCAGATCGGTGGCGGCAGCGCCTTCGCGCTGATGGTCCCGGTGCTGGCGGGCTTTATCGCCTTCTCGATCGCCGACCGTCCGGGTCTGACCCCGGGCCTGATTGGCGGCATGATCGCCACCAGCATCAACGCCGGCTTCCTTGGCGGCATTATCGCCGGCTTTATCGCCGGTTATGCGGCGAAGTTCTTAAGCCAGAAGGTCAAACTGCCGACCAGTATGGAAGCGCTGAAGCCGATCCTGATCATCCCGCTGGTCGCCAGCCTGATTACCGGCCTGCTGATGATTTACGTGGTGGGTAAACCGGTGGCGGGCATTATGGCCGGTCTGACCAGCTGGCTGGCGAACATGGGTACCGCCAACGCGGTGCTGCTGGGCGCGGTGCTGGGCGGCATGATGTGTACCGATATGGGTGGCCCGGTGAACAAGGTGGCTTACGCCTTCGGCGTCGGCCTGCTGAGCTCGCAGACCTATGCGCCGATGGCGGCGATTATGGCGGCCGGTATGGTGCCACCGCTGGCGATGGGTGTGGCAACGCTGGTTGCGCGTCGTAAGTTCAACAAGGGTCAGCAGGAGGGCGGCAAAGCGGCGCTGGTTCTCGGCCTGTGCTTTATCTCTGAAGGCGCGATTCCGTTCGCCGCCCGTGACCCGATGCGCGTGCTGCCCTGCTGCATCGTCGGCGGCGCGCTGACCGGTGCGCTCTCCATGTGGATTGGCGCCAAACTGATGGCACCGCACGGCGGCCTGTTTGTGCTGCTGATCCCGGGCGCGATTACGCCGGTGGTTGGCTACCTGCTCTCTATCGTTGCCGGTACGCTGGTGGCGGGCCTGACTTACGCGGTGCTGAAGCGCCCGGAAGCAGAGCTGGCAAAAGCCTGATTCACCGAGTAATACAAACCAGCCCCTGCCTGCGCAGGGGCTTTTTTTTGCCTCTTATCCGGACCCGCTCGTAAAACTAAAAATATAAACTGTGGTTTATATAAAGTGCTAGACTCAACGTGTACAGTAAAGGAATTTGGCGGTGGAGAAATGGATTGTTGATACCACAGAACGTTTTGACCGGTGGCTGAGAAGTCAGGATGAAGCCATGATTGAGGATGTGCTTTCCAGCCTGCAGACGCTTGAGCTGTTTGGACCCAGACTGGGACGGCCAGATGTTGATCAGATTAAAGGCTCTGCATTCAAAAATATGAGAGAGTTGCGTGTTCAGAGTAACGGGCGCCCTGTAAGGGCATTCTTTGCTTTTGACCCCCTGAGAATGGCTATTGTGCTGTGTGCGGGGGATAAAACCGGTCAGAAGAGTAAGCGATTTTACAGCGAGATGATAAAAATCGCTGATGCAGAATACACGAAGCATCTGGAAGGAATAAGCACATGACCAAACTGAGCCAACTGATTGCCGAGCGCTCTGCGGAGTCTCAACAGCGTATTCGCGAGAAAACGGAAGCAAAAATTCTTGAGATCCGTTTGCGGCAGTTACGTGAAGAACAGCATCTTTCACAGAGTGAACTGGCCGCTAAAATGGGCGTCAGCCAGCCAGCCATTACGGCGATTGAGTCTCGAGGCGAGGAAATTAAGCTGGCGACTTTAAAAAAGTACGTTGAGGCACTGGGCGGAAAGGTCAGTCTGAACATTGAGATGCCTGGCGGAAGCGGGCGCATTTATCCGGTTTAAATCGGTGCAGATAAGCACCTGTCCGCATCCTTCCTGAGCCCACATTATCGTGGGCTCTTACAACACGCGGTGTTAAGCCCGCTTCGCAAACCTGATGCTGGCTTAATCTGTCATCCGCGATTGCGCGACTATGACGACACCTGCTCCGACTTAAGCCACGCAATTTCATCGATCCAGATATCCGGATTGATGGTTTCCAGAATCATCGGGATACCGTCGAAGCGCGGGTCTTTCATCAGCCAGCTGAAGGCGGCCTTGCCGATATTGCCCTCGCCGAGGCTGTGGTGGCGGTCAACCCGGCTGTTAAAGGCGCTTTTGGCATCGTTCAGGTGCATGCCGCGCAGGTACTGAAAACCCACCACCCGTTCAAATTCGGCAAAGGTGTTCTCACACTCCTCTTCACTGCGCAGATCGTAGCCGCCGGCAAAGGCGTGGCAGGTGTCAATGCAGACGCCGACGCGGGATTTATCCTCCACGCCGTCGATGATTGCCGCCAGGTGCTCGAAGCGGAACCCCAGATTGCTGCCCTGACCGGCGGTATTTTCAATCACGGCGGTCACGCCCTCGGTTTTATCCAGCACGATATTCAGCGACTCGGCGATGCGCTTTAAGCAGGCTTCTTCGCTAATCTGCTGCAGATGGCTGCCCGGATGGAAGTTGAGCAGGCTCAGCCCCAGCTGCTGGCAGCGGGTCATCTCATCGAGAAACGCCTCGCGGGATTTTTCCAGCGCCTCCTCAACCGGGTGGCCGAGGTTAATCAGGTAGCTGTCGTGGGGCAGGATCTGCGCCGGGGTAAAACGGTACTGCTCACACGCCTGTTTAAAGGCGGTAATTACCTCATCCGTCAGCGGCGCGGCGCGCCACTGGCGCTGATTCTTGGTAAAGAGCGCGAAGGCAGTGGCTTCAATTTCTGCCGCGCGTTTCACCGCCTGGTCCACGCCGCCAGCGGCGCTAACGTGGGCACCGATAAATTTCATGCCTTACTCCTGTTAATGACTCGATTTTACTGCCGGTTATGATAACTGCAAACGTGCGGTGAACGCAGGTTTTGATGAAAATGGCCTTCACAGATGCCGTATAAAGCCCACCTGCCGGTGTAAGCTGTCAGTGAAGTTGCTTCACAGGCAGTTTAAGAGCCGCGTATTTGCTTAAAAGAATCACGGGTTATATATTGGAAATCTACCACTATAAGTATTAATCAGCCGACGCAGCGATCGGCATTAAGTGCCATTTTTGAAGCAAGAGTCAGAAGGGGAAGGATTATGCACATTACGCTACGCCAGCTGGAAGTCTTCGCCGAAGTGCTAAAAAGCGGCTCCACCACCCAGGCCTCGCAGGTGCTGTCGCTGTCGCAGTCGGCGGTCAGCGCCGCGCTGGCCGATCTGGAGGGGCAGCTTAGCGTACAGCTGTTTGACCGGGTCGGGAAGCGGCTGGTGGTGAACGAGCACGGGCGGCTGCTCTATCCACGCGCCGTCGGGCTGCTGGAGCAGGCCCAGGAGATCCAGCAGCTGTTCCGCGACGATAACGGCGCGCTGCGCATTGCCGCCAGCAGCACTATCGGCAACTATCTGCTGCCGGGAATGATCGCCGGCTACCGCCGCGACTACCCGACGCTGCCGCTGGAGCTGAGCGTCGGCAACAGCCAGGACGTGATCACCGCGGTGGCCGATTTTCAGGCCGATATCGGCCTGATCGAAGGGCCCTGCCATATGGCTGAACTGGTGACCGAGCCCTGGCTGGAGGATGATCTGGTGGTGTTTACCGCGCCCGGCGCGGCGATCCTCAGCCAGCCGGTGACGCTGGCCAGCCTGGCTGAAGCGCCGTGGATCCTGCGCGAACACGGCTCCGGCACGCGGGAGATCGTCGATTATCTGCTGCTGTCGCACCTGCCGAGCTTTGAGCTGGCGCTGGAACTGGGTAACTCAGAGGCGATCAAGCACGCGGTGCGCCACGGGATGGGCGTCAGCTGCCTGTCACGCCGGGTGATCGCCGAGCAGCTGGAGATTGGCACGCTGGTGGAACTGCCGCTGCCGTCGCCACTGCCGAAGCTGAAACGCACGCTGTACCGCATTCATCACCGGCAGAAGCACCTGTCGAAGGCGCTGGAACGTTTCCTTAGTTACTGTAAAGAGTAGGCCCTGGCGGACGTAACCGGCCTCAGCCTGGCGGCCAGCGCGCTTGCGAAAACTGCCATAACTAATAATTATGGCAAAATTATGAACCTAACTTATAACCGAGGGTAATCACTATACGCGCTGCGGCAGGTTGCTATAATCGCGCCTCATTTTTGACACAGACAGCGGTAACACATGGATCATGACACAAAAACAACACAACAACCTGGCTTAAGGCGCGTACTTAAAGCCCGCCACTTAACGATGATCGCCATTGGCGGTTCGATCGGTACCGGTCTGTTTGTCGCCTCCGGCGCCACGATTTCTCAGGCGGGGCCGGGCGGTGCGCTGCTCTCCTACGCGCTGATCGGCCTGATGGTCTACTTCCTGATGACCAGCCTCGGCGAACTCGCCGCCTTTATGCCGGTTTCCGGCTCGTTCTCCACCTACGGTTCAAAGTACGTTGAAGAGGGCTTCGGCTTCGCGCTGGGCTGGAACTACTGGTACAACTGGGCGGTGACCATCGCCGTTGACCTCGTCGCCGCACAGCTGGTGATGAACTGGTGGTTCCCGGACACCCCGGGCTGGATCTGGAGCGCGCTGTTCCTCGGCCTGATCTTCCTGCTTAACTACATCTCGGTGAAGGGCTTCGGCGAAGCGGAGTACTGGTTCTCGCTGATTAAAGTGGTGACGGTGATTATCTTTATTGTCGTTGGCATGGCGATGATCGTCGGCATTCTGCACGGGGCTGAAAATGCCGGCTGGCACAACTGGCAGACCGGCGACGCGCCGTTCGCCGGCGGCTTTGCGGCGATGACTGGCGTGGCGATGATCGTTGGCTTCTCGTTCCAGGGCACCGAGCTGATCGGCATTGCGGCCGGTGAGTCAGAAGACCCGGCGAAAAATATTCCGCGCGCGGTGCGTCAGGTATTCTGGCGCATCCTGCTGTTCTACGTGTTTGCCATCCTGGTGATCAGCCTGATTATCCCGTACACCGACCCGAGCCTGCTGCGCAACGACGTGAAAGACATCAGCGTCAGCCCGTTCACGCTGGTGTTCCAGCACGCCGGCCTGCTGTCGGCGGCGGCGGTGATGAACGCGGTGATCCTGACGGCGGTGCTGTCGGCGGGCAACTCCGGCATGTACGCCTCCACGCGGATGCTCTATACCCTGGCCTGTGAAGGCAAAGCGCCGCGCATGTTTGCCCGACTGTCGAAGGGCGGCGTGCCGCGCAACGCGCTGTATGCCACTACCGTGGTCGCCGGGCTGTGCTTCCTCTCTTCGATGTTTGGCAACCAGACCGTCTACCTGTGGCTGCTGAACACCTCGGGGATGACCGGCTTTATCGCCTGGCTGGGGATCGCTATCAGCCACTACCGCTTCCGTAAAGGCTATATGACGCAGGGCCGGGATCTGGCCGACCTGCCGTACCGCTCCGGCTTCTTCCCGCTCGGGCCGATCTTCGCCTTTGTCCTGTGCCTGATGATTACCCTCGGCCAGAACTATCAGGCGTTCCTCGCCGATACCATCGACTGGGGCGGGGTGGCGGCGACCTATATTGGCCTGCCGCTGTTCCTGGCGATCTGGCTGGGCTACCGCTGGACGCACAAAACCCGCGTGGTGAAGTACCGGGAAATGGAGTTCCCCACCTTCAGGAAGTAAGCGGAAATAACCTGCCGGGCGCGATTATTCGCGCCCTTTTTTTGTTAACCGCCGTTACGAATATCATTGATAACTATTCTTGTTTTCGTTACTTTTACCGCCGTATTGCTGGCGTAGCCGCCTCACCAGAGAAACAGGGTCTTAAGATGAGTGTAAGCGTTGATTCGGCGCAGTCCGCCGACCAAACCCCGCCCGACGGCGCGATGGGCCGTTATCACCAGGTGCTGCGGCACCGGCTGCTGATTATGGGCGGGCTGCTGCTGCTGATCCTCGCTTCGCTGCTGCTCGACTTTACCCTTGGCCCGTCCGGGCTGTCGCTGGCCACCCTGTGGCAAACGCTGATCTCGCCGGAGTCGGTGGATGCCGGTACCCGGGTGATCGTCTGGGATATCCGCCTGCCGTATGCGCTGATGGCGGTGGTAGTGGGGCTGGGGCTGGGCCTCGCCGGTGCCGAAATGCAGACCATCCTCAATAACCCGCTGGCCAGCCCGTTTACCCTCGGCGTCTCCTCTGCCGCCGCCTTCGGCGCCGCGCTGGCGATCGTGCTGGGCATCGGCATTCCCGGCATTCCCGACCAGTGGTTTATCTCCGCTAACGCCTTTGTGTTTGCGCTGCTGGCCGCGCTGATGCTGGACGCGGTCACCCGCTGGACCCAGGTCTCCACCTCCGGGGTGGTGCTGTTTGGCATCGCGCTGGTGTTCACCTTTAACGCGCTGGTGTCGATGATGCAGTTTATCGCCAGCGAAGATACCCTGCAGGGGCTGGTGTTCTGGACCATGGGCAGCCTGGCGCGCTCATCATGGGACAAGCTGGCGGTGCTGAGCATTGCGCTGCTGATCCTGGTACCTATCTCGATGATGAGCGCCTGGAAACTGACCGCGCTGCGGCTGGGGGAGGATCGCGCGGTGAGCTTTGGCATCGACGTGCGTCGTCTGCGCCTCGGCACCCTGCTGCGCATCAGTATTATCTCCGCGCTGGCGGTGGCCTTTGTCGGGCCAATCGGCTTTATCGGCCTGGTTGCGCCGCACATCGCGCGCATGGTGTTCGGTGAAGATCACCGCTTCTACCTGCCGGCCAGCGCGCTGACCGGGGCGCTGGTGCTGTCGCTGGCCTCGGTGGCGTCGAAAAACATCCTGCCAGGGGTGATCATTCCGGTGGGTATCGTGACCTCGCTGGTCGGCGTGCCGTTCTTCCTGAGTATTATTCTGCGCCATCGGGGGAATATCTGATGCAGGGACTGAAAATCAGCGGCTTCAGCGCCGGTTATCCAAAACGTCAGGTGATTACCGACCTGAACATTCCGCTGCTGCCGCGCGGCAAAATCACCGTGCTGCTGGGGCCGAACGGCTGCGGCAAGTCGACGCTGCTGCGCTCGCTGGCCGGGCTGAATAAGGCCAGAGGCGAGCTGTGGCTGAACGGTGACGAGCTGATGAGCCTGCCGTTTGCCCGCCGCGCATCAAGGGTGGTCTACCTGCCGCAGTCGCTGCCGGCCGGGGTACACCTGCACGTGCTGGAGTCGATTATCGTGGCGCAGCGCGCCTCCGGCGGACGCAGCACCGCCGCCAGCGAAGCCGAGGTGATGGCGCTGCTGGAACAGCTGGGCATCGCCCACCTGGCGATGAGCTTCCTCGATCAGCTCTCCGGCGGGCAGAAGCAGCTGGTGGGGCTGGCGCAGTCGCTGATCCGCCGCCCGGAGCTGCTGCTGCTCGATGAGCCGCTCAGCGCCCTCGACCTTAACTACCAGTTCCACGTGATGGACCTGGTGGCGCGCGAGACCCGCCAGCGCAATATCGTGACCGTGGTGGTGGTGCATGACATCAACATCGCGCTGCGCCACAGCGAACACGTGCTGATGCTGCAGAACGGCAGGCTGATTGCCGACGGTGCGCCGGAGGAGGTGATCACCCCGGAGAGCCTGGCGAAAGTCTACGGCGTGCGCGGCCGCATTGAGCGCTGTTCGCACGGTACGCCGCAGGTGCTGATTGATGGCCTGGTGGGGGATGTGGCCTGAGATAATTGCAGTTTCAATCGAAAGAAGGCCTGGCGGCGTGTTCCCCCGTCGCTGTGATGATTTAAAATCGCAGGACGGGGTAACTAGTACCCGTGATTACAGAGTGCAATGACGTTGTGGGCATTTTTAATTGCTATCAGGGCGGAGTTTTTTGTAACTGTTTTTTCTAAAAAATAATCACTAATCGTGCGCTGGTCCTTCATTGCTTTGAGTATATAGCCCAGAGCAAGCAGCTCTTTTCTGGTGTACGTTTCTGCTTCCAGTCGCCAGGCATCGCCTTGCAGGTAAGATATCAAATCTTTGTGGCTGTCCTTTGGGCCGCTGCTCATCGCTGAAATAACGTGATGATAAGCACCATAGTAAGCCCGTCCAACGGCGTTTCTGAAGCCAATTTCATCCTTCCTGGCAAGGCACTGTTCCGCGAAATTGATAAAATCCGTGCTAATTATTGGCATTGTCCGGTTTCCTGTGTTGTAAGCATCGAGCCCTGTTCAAACCAGACGCTAAAGTTAAGGCTGAGCAGTTCATCGTGCTCTGCCAGCTCCAGGGCCAGCTGCAAATTCATAGCGGCCACGCGATCGACATTACAGTTAGCGACGGTTACTACGTACGCATTCATCGCTTCTTCATTCAGTGAATGGAAAGAGTAATGCTCGGTAATGGCGTTGTTTTTACGCATGATTGCGGCTACGGATCTCACCAGAACAGTAAACTGTGCATCGGACATGTTGGCAGTCGACCTGAAACGGGCAAGTCCGGACTCCAGGGAGGCTAAGTCGCCACTGAAATGTTGCTCTGCTGCCTGAGGAACCATCCTGAGAAATTTTCTGTTCAGCTCAAAAGCCTTTGCAAATTCACCGTAGTAGAGATGCAAATAGATTGCTCTGCAGAGGATCTCTGGCGAGATAAACTTTTGGCTGAGACGCCAGGACAGCTTAACCGCATCGGCTAATTCTCCTCGCAGAGAAACGAAAATAAGGTAATTTTTAGCAACTACATCAGCTTCACTCTCTACACACAACGCGCGCTCAAACAGGGGAGAGGCTTTATCGCTGTCACCATAGGCTGCCCAGGCTAAGGCAAGCAGATACTCCTCATGGGCTGAATTTCCTAAGGCTTTAATGTTTCTGATCCAGCTGTGCAGGTCCCATTCAGCGAGCAGTTCTCCTGACTTGAGAATATCGATAAGCTGATGAGCGTACTCAGTTGATTTTGAAAGAGGTTCGGGCATGACATCCCCTGTGAATAAACGGGCTGGCTGATGGGGTCTGTTGTGTAATAAAACCGCAATCTACAGCACAGCCAGTCATTCCTGAAATCAAAAAATGCTTATGAGGCAGGCAGGTCGAAAAAATGTGGTTTAAAAGCGGGACGGCGAATGCCGCCCCGTGAGGGACTACACCAGCAGATGTTTCGCGTGGAAGCGCAGGTGATCTTCCACAAAGCTGGCGATAAAGAAGTAGCTGTGATCGTAGCCGGGCTGGATGCGCAGCGTCAGCGGGTAGCCGCGATCGCGGGCGAGGGCGGCCAGACGCTCCGGCCGCAGCTGGTCGGCGAGGAACTGGTCGCTGTCGCCCTGGTCGATCAGCATCGGCAGCTGGTCGCTGGTCTGGCTCAGCAGCCAGCAGCTGTCGTACTCTTTCCACGCCTGACGATCGTCCCCGAGATAGTGGCGGAAGGCCTTCTGGCCCCACGGCACCTCCAGCGGATTGACGATCGGAGCAAAGGCGGAGACCGAGCTGAACTTGCCCGGATTACGCAGCGCAAGGGTCAGCGCGCCGTGGCCGCCCATCGAATGCCCCATGATCGCCTGACGATCGCTGACCTTAAAGCGGTCGGCAATCAGCGCCGGCAGTTCGTCGTTAATGTAGTCATACATACGGAAGTGCGCCGACCAGGGGGCCTGGGTGGCGTTGAGGTAGAACCCCGCGCCCTGGCCAAGATCGTACCCTTCATCATTCGCCACGCCTTCGCCGCGCGGGCTGGTATCCGGCATCACCAGCACCAGGCCAAGCTCGGCGGCAGCCCGCTGTGCGCCGGACTTAACGCTAAAGTTCTCATCGGTGCAGGTCAGCCCGGCGAGGAACCAGACCACCGGCGGCGGAATATCGTCCTTCGGCTCCGGCAGAAAGATGCTGAAGGTCATCGGGCAGTTCAGCACCGCCGACTGATGGCGGTAACGTTGCTGCCAGCCGCCGTGCATGCGGTGTTCTTCGAGTAGTTCCATATTATCAGCCACTTTTCCTCCTCTTTGCCGTCACATAAGGCGCTGTCTCTGCGTTGGCTGCGCTCGGCCACCCCGGTCACATAGTTGTCTATGCTCCCGGGGATGGCCTCACTTGCCGCCTTGATACAGCACCTTCTGTTTAGCAAATTTAATGTCGTCACAGAAGGCGCTGTCTCTGCGTTGGCTGCGCTCGGCCACCCCGGTCACATAGTTATCTATGCTCCCGGGGATGGCCTCACTTGCCGCCTTGATACAGCACCTTCTGTTTAGGCAAAATTTCTAATCATTTATCGAAATGAATCACCGTACGGATCGATTTGCCTTCGTGCATAAGATCGAACGCTTCGTTGATCTGCTCCAGCGGCAGGGTGTGGGTGATAAAGTCGTTAAGCTGGAAGTCGCCGTCCATATAGCGCTGGACGATGCCCGGCAGCTCGGTACGGCCCTTCACGCCGCCGAAGGCGGAACCGCGCCACACGCGGCCGGTGACCAGCTGGAACGGACGGGTGGCGATCTCTTCACCGGCACCGGCAACGCCGATAATCACCGATTCGCCCCAGCCCTTGTGGCAGCACTCCAGCGCCGCACGCATCACGTTAACGTTACCGATGCACTCGAAGGAGAAGTCAACGCCGCCGTCGGTCATCTCAACGATCACCTCCTGGATTGGCTTATCGAAATCTTTCGGGTTGATCAGGTCGGTCGCACCCAGCTTACGCGCCAGGTCAAACTTACTGGTGTTCAGATCGATGCCGATGATCCGGCCAGCCTTCGCCATTTTCGCGCCGATAATCGCCGACAGGCCGATACCGCCGAGGCCGAAGATTGCCACGGTATCGCCTTCTTTCACTTTGGCGGTGTTCAGCACCGCGCCCATGCCGGTGGTGACGCCACAGCCGAGCAGGCACACTTCTTCCAGCGGCGCTTCTTTACTGATTTTCGCCAGCGAGATCTCCGGTACCACGGTGTACTCAGAGAAGGTGGAGGTGCCCATATAGTGGAAGATCGGCTGGCCGTCTTTAAAGAAGCGGGTGGTGCCGTCCGGCATCAGGCCCTTGCCCTGGGTGGTTCGGATCGCCTGGCACAGGTTGGTTTTACCGGACAGGCAGAACTTACACTGGCGACACTCCGGGGTGTACAGCGGGATCACGTGATCGCCCACCGCCACGCTGGTGACGCCTTCGCCGACCGCTTCAACAATACCGCCGCCCTCGTGGCCGAGTACCGCCGGGAACACGCCCTCCGGATCTTTGCCGGAGAGGGTGTAGGCGTCGGTATGGCAGACGCCGGTGGCGGTGATGCGCACCAGCACTTCGCCCTTCTGCGGTGGCATCAGATCCAGTTCTTCAATCTTCAGGGGTTCGCCGGCTGCCCAGGCAACGGCCGCACGCGTTTTAATCATCTGCATTTCTTGCTCCTGTGGTCGCCTCACGCCGGGGTGCGGTCGTGGGCGGTGGGGTATAGATTCAGTCTGGCTATCGGAAAAAATCCATTAAGCGCTCGACTTCTCATCAAACTGCTCAATAATCAGGTACTTTAGCGCTTTCACATTGGGGGTGAAGGCATCACGCCGCCACACCAGCCAGGTGGCGGTATCGCGCAGCTCCGCCGGTAACGGGTGCTGACGCACCCGCTGGTGGCCGGGCAGCAGCGCCAGCACCGACGCCGGCAGCATCGCCAGCCCGGCACCGCTGGCGACGCAGGCCAGCATCGCGTGGTAAGAGGAGATTTCCATGACCGCGCCGTGTTGCACACCGGCTTCGCGATACCAGTTTTCAAAACGGCTGCGATAGGAACAGCTGTTGCGAAAGGTAAACAGCGTTGCGGCGGCGGCGTCGGCTGGCTGGCCGATCGGCGGATGATCCAGGCTGCTGATCAACAGCATCTGCTCAGGAAACGCCACGCAGCTGTTGAGGTCGTCGCCGCTAACCGGGCCATCGGCCAGCGCGGCGGCCAGCGTACCGGCGCGCACCCGATCGATAATCTCGCCGGAGGTGCCGGTGGTCAGCGCCAGCGTCACCGCCGGATAGCGCTGGTGAAAGGCGGCCAGCAGCTCCGGCAGGCGGCTGGCGGCGGTGCTCTCCATCGAGCCGAGGGCAAAATGACCGGCCGGTTCGCCGCTGTGGGTCATCGCCAGCGCCTCTTCACTCAGCGCCAGAATGCGCTGCGCATAACAGAGAAAATTATGGCCGACCGGTGACAGCCGCAGCCGCTGCTTTTCGCGGATAAACAGATCGCTGCCCAGCTCCTCTTCCAGCTGGCGCAGGCGGGTGGTGAGGTTCGACGGCACGCGGTTCAGCTGCTCCGCGGCGCGTACCACCGAGCCGCTTTCCGCTACCGCGCAGAACATTTTTAGCTGGGTCAGATCCATGTATTCTCTATTTGTAAGTAACTTGTTTTTAATTATTCACTTTTCGTGAGTATATCCGGCGGATACGCTACAGGCAACCGTTAAAAGAGTAAGGAACATCATCATGGCTGTACGCGTGGCGCTAAGCGCCTTTCTGGCGCTGGTGGTAGCAATGGGCATCGGCCGCTTTGCCTTTACCCCGCAGGTCCCTTTAATGATAGCTGAACATCAGCTGACGCTGACCAGCGCCGCGGTGGTGGCGGCGCTTAACTATCTTGGCTACCTGTGCGGTTCATTTGACGCTATGCGCGCCCGGCGGCAGGTGGAGTGGCGGCTGCAGGCCGGCGTGTGGGGCGGGGTGGCACTGACGCTGCTCTCAGGTGCGGTGGAAGGGCCGTGGCTGCACGGACTGCTGCGCTTTGTTATCGGCTGGGCCAGCGGCTGGGCGATGGTGCTGGTGGCGGCGTGGAGCAATGAGGTGTTGCACCGTTATCAGCGCCCTGGGCTCAGCGCCCTGGTGTTTGCCGGGCCGGGTACCGGCATTTTCCTCAGCGGCCTGCTGGCGGTATGGCTGCACGGTAAGGCAGCCAGCGCGGCCTGGGCCTGGCTGGCCTATGGGGTGCTGGCGCTGCTGCTGGTGGTGAGCATCGCCCGTTCGTTGCCCCGGCGCGGCGATCTGCACCGGCCGCAGAGCGTGCCGGAGCCGCTGGTGCTGACGCCGGGGCTGAAGCGGCTGGTGCTGAGCTACAGCCTGGCGGGCTTCGGCTATATTCTGCCGGCCACCTTTCTGTCGCAGATGGCCAGCGAACGCTTTCCTGGCATCGTCTCTCAGTTTGTCTGGCCGGTGTTTGGCGGCGCAGCGGTGCTGGGGATCCTGCTCGGCATTCTTACCCGCCGCGTGGGGCAGAGCAACCGGCGGCTGGCGGTGATCCTCTGGCTGCAGGGGGCGGGGGTGCTGGCCAGCGACCGGCTGCCGGGCCTGGCCGGGCTGCTGGTGGGGGCGCTGCTGGTGGGCGGCGGCTTCCTCTGCGTGGTGCAGCTCTCGCTGCAGTATGGCCGTGAACTGGCGCCGGAGCACAGCCGCTATATGGCCGGCCTGCTGACCACCGGCTATGCCATCGGCCAGCTCGCCGGGCCGCTGCTGTCGGCGATCGCTACCGCGTTGACCGGGCAGCTGGCCCCGGCGCTGTACGTGGCCGCCGCCGCACTGCTGCTGGCAGGTATACTGGTCTGGCGGCGCGCTGGCGGCGTCAGTTGACACTGTTTTATCACTGACAGGGTTGATTCACTGGATTACGCGGCCAATGTGTACCAGAATACCGCCTCAGAATTCCCGGCCGGGCGCGCGATGCCCGGCTTTTACCTGCCGGAGAAGAAAAGCACATGGCGACGTTGAGTCAGGAAGCCACACTTGTTCACGAGGCGCTGCTCGCCCGTGGTCTGGAAACCCCGTTACGTGCGCCAGCACGTGAAATGGATGATGAAACCCGCCGCGGGCTGATCGCCGGCCATATGACCGAGATTATGCAGCTGCTGAACCTCGATCTGACCGATGACAGCCTGATGGAAACGCCGAAACGTATCGCAAAAATGTACGTTAACGAGGTGTTTTCCGGCCTGGACTACGCCAACTTCCCGAAAATCACCCTGATCGAAAACAAGATGAAGGTTGATGAGATGGTGACGGTGCGCGACATTACGCTGACCAGCACCTGCGAGCACCACTTTGTGATTATCGACGGTAAGGCCACGGTGGCCTATATCCCGAAAGACAAAGTGATTGGCCTGTCGAAGATTAACCGCATCGTGCAGTTCTTCTCCTCGCGCCCGCAGGTGCAGGAGCGTCTGACCCAGCAGATCCTGCTGGCGCTGCAGACCCTGCTCGGCACCAACAACGTCGCCGTTTCTATTGACGCGGTGCACTACTGCGTGAAGGCGCGCGGCATCCGCGATGCCACCAGCGCCACGACCACTACCTCGCTGGGCGGCCTGTTTAAGTCCAGCCAGAACACCCGTCAGGAGTTCCTGCGCGCGGTGCGCCACAGCTAATTAGCCTTACCCGGCGGGGCGCCCGGAGCGCTCCGCCTGACGGAACCTCCATCATGCCCCGCATCGTAACCCTCGACTTTATCCGTGGCATTGCCATCCTTGGCATTCTGCTGATGAACATTATCGCCTTTGCGCTGCCGAAAGCCGCTTACGTCAATCCGGCCTGGCAGGGGATGCCCACAGTCGGTGAGTTTCTGGTCTGGGCGGCGCAGGATCTGCTGGCGCAGGCCAAATTTCTCACCCTGTTTGCCATGCTGTTCGGTGCCGGCCTGCAGCTGCTGCTGCCGCGCGGCGGGCGCTGGCTGCAGTCACGCCTTATCTGGCTGTGCGTGTTGGGTCTGCTGCACGGGCTGCTGCTGTGGGAGGGGGATATTCTGCTGGCCTACGGGCTGACCGGCCTGCTGGTGTGGCGGATGATCCGCGATGTGGCGACGCCTCGTCAGCTGATTAACACCGGCCTGCTGCTGTATCTGGTTGGCAGCGGAGTGCTGGTGGTGCTGGGTATGGGGGCCGGTTCACAGCCGGGTAGCGGCTGGCTGCCGGGGGCGGCAGCGGTTCAGTACGAAACCTTCTGGCGCACCCACGGCGGCAGCGAGGCGCTGCTGAACCGGCTGGATATGGTCGGTGATGCGCTGATCGCGCTGGCGGTACAGTACGTCTGGCAGCTGGCGGGATTGATGATGATCGGCGCTGCGCTGATGCGTAACGGCTGGTTGCAGGGGCACTTCGACACGGCCCACTACCGCCGCACCGGCTGGCGACTGGTGGCGGCCGGGATGGCGATTGAGCTGCCGTCAATCGTACTGCAGTACCTGACCGGCTGGGATTTCCGCTGGAGCGGTTTTTTCCTGCAGGTGCCGCGTGAGATCGGCGCCCCGCTGCAGTCGCTGGGCTACGCCGCGCTGTGCTTCGGCTACTGGCCGGCCCTGCCGGAGCGTTTAACCGCGGCGGTTAGCCGGGTAGGCCGCATGGCGCTCTCCAGCTACCTGCTGCAGACGCTGATTTGTACCACGCTGTTTAACAGTCTGGGGTGGTTTAACCAGTTCAGCCGCGCGCAGCTGCTGCTGATGGTGCCGGCAATCTGGGCAGTCAATCTGCTGTTCTCGTGGCTGTGGCTTAAGCGGTTCCGGCAGGGGCCGCTGGAGTGGCTGTGGCGTTGGCTGACGCAGCGCTGCGGCGGCAGCGTCCGCTGAGGCGATCAAACGGCGGGAAGAGGGCTAGGTAAAGTATTCTCCCAGCAGGCTGCGTGCCCGGATGCAGACGCGTTGCCGCCGGGAGTCGGTGGTCTGGCCGCCAAGAAGGGTCAGCGTGGCGATCAGGCTGAGCCGGGTCACCGGCTGCCCGGCTTTGATGATGGTCGTTACCGCCGCGCCCATCACGGCGCGGAGTTCATCTGTTTCGCTTAAACCTGTCGACATATTATCCCTCGCCTGGCCGCTGCGTTTTGTTGTTTAACTGAGCAATCAAATTTATTTCTCACAGGCAGGACAAAAGCCGCCGGAGTTTGCGTGTATTCCATCATGCACAGAAAAGAACAATAAAGAACAGTAAATAGCATAATTATTTATCACAGGGGTTTGTACAGCTGAAAACATATCTGTACAATACATTTTTAACTGTATAATTTGGCGCTGGTTTTTTAGCTGTAACGGGTGTAAATAATTTCATCCGCTGCAAAGGTGATTTAGAAGAGCACTGATTATCATTTCTGATAATTTTCATTCTTTCTGACCGTTATCTTCGGAATATCGTTTTTATCGGCAATCAGTTTGCAACCACTCCTTTTTTTTTGACGGGAGTGAAAAGGAGGTGGTGCGGGTGAAACCTCAGGGTTAATGTGGGCCCGAACAGCGTTATTGGTTGATTATTATTCAAATCTCATCATTGTGAACAGAGACACGCCCCTGGCCGTACGCAACTCCTGCGGCAAAGTGTGACGCGGCGTCATTCGCCAAAAAAAATTTTCTCAGCTTAATCACCCGGTAGCCGGCACTGCGCGACTTCCGAAATATCTTAAAACCCACCTCATTTCAGTTAGCAAAAACGATCGTTTAGGTGATTAGCGTGTGTTGTTTTGCCTAATCACCTCAAAACAGATCAACTTTGCAGCACTCAGGTTAATGTTTTTTACTCCTTTGCAGGGTGATATCCGACCGTTAAAATTAATAACGCGGTTGTTAATGAGTAAAACAGAGGCGCGGGGGCTATCGCTGTTACATAACAGAGACTTTCAAGTCGTCCATTTTCATGCAAATATTTATTAACCGTTTCATTTTACGCGTCTGATTTTTAATATCAGCGCCCCCGATAACCCAACCGGAGCAGCCGATGCTGACCACCATTCTTTACCGTAGTCATCTCGCTGAGCATGTGCCGGTAAAAACTCTGCCCAGCCTGGTGAGTAAGGCCAGCGCGTTTAACGCGCACCACCAGGTCACCGGTATCCTGCTGTTTAACGGTACGCACTTTTTTCAGCTGCTGGAAGGGCCTCGCGAAGGTGTACAGGCCGTTTACCAGCGCATTTGTGCCGATCAAAAGCACCATAACCTGGTGGAGCTGATGCGCGACTATGCCCCTCTCCGGCGCTTCGGTAACGCCGGGATGGAACTGTTCGACCTGCGCGACTATGACAAGTCAGAGGTGCTGCAGGCGGTGCTGGATAAAGGCACCACGCGCTATCAGCTGACCTATAACGATCGCGCGCTGCAGTTCCTGCGCACCTTCGTTGAGTCGCGTGAAAAAGAGAATTATTACGAGGTGTTACCGGGTGAATACTGGGAGTTTGTCGCCGGGCCAGCGGCCGTCCGCGACGCTGCGCCGGCCACCCATGACGCCGGCCACCCGCCGGTGCTGTTTCAGCCGATCGTCGATCCGCTGGCGCGGGAGGTTAACGCCGTGGACGGTGAACTGGCGGGCGTGTGCCTGAGCGCAAATGATGCCGCGCAGTCGCCGGACGCCACCGCCGATCTTCAGCGCCTGCAGGATATTCTGGCGGCCTGGAGCGATCGCCGCGATAACAAAACCCTGCTTAACGTCAGCCTGGCCGCGCACACGCTGGCGACGGTGCCTGCGGTGGCGTCGGTGATTGCCCGTCAGGTCAGGGAGGCCGGGCTGGTGCCGGAACAGGTCGTGATCAGCCTCGATGAGAAAATGCTGCCTGCTGACGTTAGCGCGCTGATGTCCGGCGTAATCGCGTTGAAAACTGCCGGTATCAGCTTGTGTATCAACAACTTCGGTGCCGGTGCGGCGGGGCTGTCTTTGCTGACGCGCATTCAGCCGGAACGCTTGAAGATCGATGCCAGCATCATCCGTGACATTCACCGCAGCGGGCCTAAGCAGGCGGTGGTGCAGGCGATTATCCGCTGCTGCTCGGCAATGGAAATTGTCGCGGTCGCTGCCGGTATTACCCAGGCGGAAGAGTGGATGTGGCTGGAGGCGGCAGGGGTGATCAATTTCCAGGGTGAACTGTTTGCCGGGTTTGGTCCGGCCGATGCGGCGCACGTTGCCTGGCCGGAATACCGGGATGTGATTTAAACCATCACTCTTCTGCCCCCGAAAAATCAGGCCGGAGACGTCCGGCTGGAAAAATGGGTTTTTTTAGCTATATTTAATAATGCGATGAGCTGAAAAAGAGAGTATTAACAATATGTTTAATTATCACTCCTGGGGGTATTACAGGAAAAATTTACAGCCTGCGGTGCGCGTAAGATATCTGCTCAGCTTCATGTATAGGAATTTTCGTAATGCGAAAAATTCTCTGATGAGTATAATTTGTTCTGACTGTGGAATTTCGCTACTGAAGTTTCAGGTTCCGCCACAAGATATCCCAGCCAGATGACTTTTTGATACAGTCTCAATTAGTGTTTAATTTTTTTTCAAAATCAACTTGATAAGACGATATTGCGATACTAACTATTATCCGTATCTTCGGTTGTCCGTCGGTTACCGTCAGCCTGTGGTGTGACCTTAACCCTGATTAATAGCGCAGTCGCAATACAAGTGAGAGCGTAGTCCAAGTCGTTACTCTGTGAAGTGCGCCTTTGCAGGGCTAACTATTCCTAAAGTCTGAGGGAGGTGCCCAGTACGGTTTATGACTGATTCCGAAAAATCGTTTCGAAGATCGGCTTTACAGAACAAGATTATCAAAGTTCTTATGGAGATGAAGCGCGGGGGAATCGCAGCAACGCAGCTGAAATCGATCATTTCCTGGCTGAAAGAACGTGAGGGCGAGAAAACGTTCGATTCAAACGTTCGCCGGTCGATATTCAGATTGAAAGAGGCAGGGCTGCTGCAGTTTACCGTCAGCAATGGTACGCCTTTCGATATCAGCCTGACCGAGCAGGGTTACCTGCAGGGGCTGAATATTTCGCAAAAGGTGACCCTGGCGCACGATGCGTTTAAATCTTCTACGCTGTGTATTTCGCTCCCCGTACGTTTGGGGACGGTGCTGGCGACGGATAAGGAGGTAAAGATTGATACACACACCTATTCTGTCAGCCGGGCTGATTTTGTTATCCGCAACGATGGCAAAACCTGTCTGCAGCTGAGTAATAAGCAGGGCGAGGTCAAACTGATTGACGGCCCACCGCTGGTCATCGCCCGTTGGTATAAACAGGTGCTTGAGGCGGGGGTTGCCGGCGGTGTACAGATCAACGAAGGCAAGCCGGGCTGATTAATGACCGACCCTCGCCAGTAATACAGAGAAGGCGGCTACCACGGTGTGGGTAGCCGCCGTTTTTATATGCGGACCATGATCCCGATCACAAAGTTGTTACAGGTCGATGTAACCGTTTTCAAGGCTGTGACCTGTTTCACGCAGCGGTGCGCTCAGGGCTGACACAATACGCGGTAACAGCGTCTGGTCAGGAACGGCTATGCAAACTTTCAACGCAGGTATCCGCCTGTGATTACCATCCGCGATGTGGCCCGCGAAGCCGGGGTATCGGTGGCCACCGTTTCGCGCGTGCTTAACAACAGTGCGGCGGTCACCGTCGACACCCGCGAGGCGGTGCTCAGAATCGTCGAACGCCTTGGCTACCGGCCCAACGCCAACGCCCAGGCGCTGGCCAGCCAGGTCAGCGATACCATCGGCGTGGTAGTGATGGACGTCTCGGACCCCTTCTTTGGCGCGCTGGTGAAAGCGGTGGATACCGTCGCCCAGCGTATGCAGAAACACGTGCTGATCAACAACTCCTATCATCAGGCCGATAAAGAGCGCCACGCGATTGAGGTGCTGATTCGTCAGCGCTGTAACGCGCTGATCGTGCACGCAAAAGCCCTGGGCGATGACGAACTGGCCTCGCTGATGCAGCAGGTGCCGGGGATGGTGCTGGTCAACCGGGTGATCCCCGGATTTGCCCACCGCTGCGTCTGCCTCGATAACGTCAGCGGCGCGCTGATGGCGATGCGCATGCTGCAGCAGCATGGCCACCAGCGCATCGGTTATCTCGGGTCGATGCATCCGATCGAGGATGACGACCAGCGGCACGCCGGCTGGGCGCAGGCGCTGGGCGAGCAGGGCGTAACGCCGCAGGAGAGCTGGTGCGCCAGCGGCGAGCCGGATCTGCAGGGTGGTGAAGCGGCGATGGTCGAACTGCTCGGTCGCAACCAGCAGCTGACGGCGGTGTTCGCCTATAACGACAGCATGGCCGCCGGTGCGCTGGCGGCGCTGAAGGACAACGGCATTGCGGTGCCGCAGCAGGTTTCGGTGGTCGGTTTCGACGATATTCCCATTTCCCGTTACACCGATCCCCAGCTCAGCTCGGTACGCTATCCGATTGTTTCTATGGCGAAACTTGCCACCGAACTGGCGCTGAAGGGCGCGGCCGGCGTGCTTGACGCCAGCGCTCAGCACTGCTTTATGCCGACGCTGGTGCGTCGCCATTCGGTCGCCATCCGGCAAAATGTGGCGGCCGTCACTTTACCGCGCGATTCAGCGGTGTAACCGTTTTCAATTTGTGAGTAAATTCACAGAACTATTACAACGCCTTCACTATGATGGCAGCGTTACCACACAGCCAGCAGGAAGTCTTCCGCACACGGACGTCGGGTTTTGTCAGCAATCGTCGGCCGGTGTAACGCACCGCAAAGGTGTAACACCGCCAGTTAATTGACCGTGACGTGCCGCCCACCGCTGCATTTCACGTTGAGTACTACCCTACAATAAAACCGGAGATAGCATGAATAAGAAGGTATTCACACTTACCGCACTGGTTGCGAGCATGATGTTTGGCGCGACGGCTCAGGCTGCAGATACCCGTATCGGCGTAACCATTTATAAGTACGACGACAACTTTATGTCGATGGTGCGCAAAGACATTGAGAAAGAAGCGAAAAACAGCCCGGACGTACAGCTGTTAATGAATGACTCACAGAACAGCCAGTCTACCCAGAACGACCAGGTTGACGTGCTGGTGGCGAAAGGCGTGAAGGCGCTGGCGATTAACCTGGTTGACCCGGCTGCCGCCGCGGTGGTAATCAGCAAAGCCAAAGCCAACGATATCCCGGTAGTGTTCTTTAACAAAGAGCCCTCTGCTAAGGCGCTGGCCAGCTACGACAAAGCTTACTACGTCGGTACCGACTCAAAAGAGTCCGGCATCAAGCAGGGCGAGCTGATTGAGAAGCACTGGAAAGCCAACCCGAACTGGGATCTGAACAAAGATGGCCAGGTGCAGTTCGTTCTGCTGAAAGGTGAACCGGGCCACCCGGATGCCGAAGCGCGTACCAAATACGTGATCGACACCCTGAACAAAGACGGCCTGAAAACCCAGCAGCTGCATATGGATACCGCGATGTGGGATACCGCACAGGCGAAAGACAAAGTTGACGCCTGGCTGTCTGGCCCGAACGGTAACAAAATTGAAGTGATTATCGCCAACAACGATGCGATGGCGATGGGTGCGGTTGAAGCGCTGAAGGCGCACAACAAATCCAGCATCCCGGTATTTGGCGTCGATGCGCTGCCGGAAGCCCTGGCGCTGATTAAGTCTGGCGCAATGGCCGGTACCGTGCTGAACGACGCCGACAACCAGGCGAAAGCCACCTTCGATATGGCGAAAAACCTGGCGGCCGGTAAGCCAGCCACCGAAGGCACCAACTACAAGCTGGACGGTAAAGTAGTCCGCGTTGCTTATGTACCGGTAGATAAAGACAACCTGTCTCAGTTCGCTAAATAAGCGTCCTCTGTTCCGGGGTGAATCGCCCCGGAACAGACGTTGAGTCAGGGTGACCTGACTTTACACTCTTTCAGCCAGGTAGAATTATGGGCAGTGATAACGTGAAAGCAGAGCGTGAGTTTTTGCTGGAGATGACCGGCGTCAGCAAGTCATTCCCCGGTGTGAAAGCGCTGGATAATGTCAATTTAAAAGTCCGCCCGCACTCCATTCATGCCCTGATGGGTGAGAACGGGGCCGGGAAGTCGACCTTATTAAAATGCCTGTTTGGCATTTACAGTAAAGATGCGGGGAGCATTCTTTTTCAGGGGCAGGAAGTTAATTACAAAAGTTCCAAAGAGGCGCTGGAAAACGGCGTATCGATGGTGCATCAGGAATTAAACCTGGTTCTGCAACGTACCGTGATGGATAACATGTGGCTGGGCCGTTATCCGAAAAAAGGCCTGTTTGTCGATCACGACAAAATGTATCGCGACACTAAAGCGATCTTCGACGAACTGGATATCGATATCGATCCGCGCGACAAGGTAATTAACCTGTCGGTGTCGCAGATGCAGATGATCGAAATCGCCAAGGCGTTCTCCTATAATGCGAAAATCGTCATTATGGATGAACCAACCTCGTCGCTGACCGAGAAAGAAGTTAACCACCTGTTTACCATTATCCGTAAACTGAAAGATCGCGGCTGCGGCATTATCTATATCTCGCACAAGATGGAAGAGATCTTCCAGCTGTGTGATGAAATCACCATTCTGCGCGACGGCCAGTGGATTGCCACCCAGCCGCTGGAAGGGCTGGATATGGATAAGATCATCGCCATGATGGTGGGCCGTTCGCTGAACCAGCGCTTCCCGGACAAACACAACGTGCCGGGCGAAACCATCCTTGAGGTGCGTAACCTGACCTCGCTGCGCCAGCCGTCGATCCGCGATATCTCCTTTGACCTGCGTCAGGGTGAGATCCTCGGCATTGCCGGGCTGGTGGGGGCCAAACGTACCGACATCGTGGAAACGCTGTTCGGCATTCGTGAAAAATCGGGCGGCACCATTAAGCTGCACGGCAAGGCGATCAATAACCACAGCGCCAACGAAGCGATTAACCACGGCTTTGCGCTGGTGACCGAAGAGCGTCGCTCGACCGGCATCTACGCCTACCTGGATATTGGCTTTAATTCGCTGATCTCAAATATCCGCCAGTATAAAAACAAAATCGGCCTGCTGGATAACAGCCGCATGAAAAGCGACACCCAGTGGGTGATTGATTCAATGCGGGTGAAAACGCCGGGGCACCATACCTCGATCGGTTCGCTTTCAGGCGGTAACCAGCAGAAGGTGATTATCGGCCGCTGGCTGCTGACCCAGCCGGAAATTCTGATGCTGGATGAACCGACGCGCGGCATTGACGTCGGTGCTAAGTTTGAAATTTACCAGCTGATCGCCGAGCTGGCGAAGAAAAATAAGGGAATCATTATTATCTCGTCAGAGATGCCCGAATTACTGGGGATCACCGACCGGATACTGGTAATGAGTAATGGCCTGGTTGCGGGCATTGTCGAAACGAAAACTACCACGCAAAACGAAATCTTGCGTCTGGCATCGTTGCACCTCTAATGATGTAAGGGCTGTTACTATGAACGCTGTTAATAAGAAAAATGCGCTGACCTTTTTAAAAGAGGGCGGGATTTATGTGGTGCTGCTGGTATTGCTGGCGATCATCATTATCCAGGACCCGACGTTCTTAAGCTTAATGAACCTGAGTAACATTCTGACCCAGTCCTCGGTGCGCGTGATTATCGCACTCGGCGTGGCCGGGCTGATCGTTACCCAGGGTACCGACCTGTCGGCCGGCCGTCAGGTCGGGCTGGCGGCAGTGGTGGCGGCCACGCTGTTACAGGCGATGGACAACGCTAACAAGGTGTTCCCGACGCTGGAAACCATGCCGATTGCGCTGGTGATCCTGATCGTCTGTTCGATCGGCGCGCTGATTGGCCTGGTCAACGGCGTGATTATCGCTTACCTGAAGGTGACGCCGTTTATCACCACGCTGGGCACCATGATTATCGTTTACGGCATCAACTCGCTGTACTTCGACTTCGTCGGTGCGTCACCGGTGGCCGGTTTTGACGAGAAGTTCTCCACCTTTACTCAGGGCTTCCTGCGCATCGGCGACTTCAAACTCTCGTACATCACCTTCTACGCGATTATCGCCATCCTGCTGGTGTGGGTGCTGTGGACCAAAACCCGCTTCGGTAAGAACATCTTCGCCATCGGCGGTAACCCGGAAGCGGCGAAAGTCTCGGGCGTTAACGTGCCGTTCAACCTGATTCTGGTTTATGCGCTCTCCGGCGTGTTCTACGCCTTCGGCGGGATGCTGGAAGCGGGGCGCATCGGTTCCGCCACCAACAACCTTGGCTTTATGTACGAGCTGGATGCGATCGCGGCCTGCGTGGTGGGCGGCGTCTCCTTCGCCGGCGGCGTGGGCACCGTGGCCGGGGTGGTAACCGGGGTAATCATCTTTACGGTGATCAACTACGGCCTGACCTATATCGGCGTCAACCCGTACTGGCAGTACATCATCAAGGGCGGCATCATCATCTTCGCGGTGGCGCTGGACTCGCTGAAGTACGCGCGTAAGAAGTAATCTCTGCACCATCAGCACAAGGGCCGCTTATCGCGGCCCTTTTTTTTGCCGGCAGTTTACTGCATCAGGCTGTCGCAGCGGAGGGCGGATGGCGGCCAGTGAAGCGGGCGGGGATTGGCACCAGCGGGCCGAGGAAGCGCCATAAAAGGTAATTTTTTATATTATTTTAAAAATATACTTTTGGTTTTATATGGTTTTATATGGTTTTTTTGAGGTGCTTATGAAACTAAGGAGTTATTTCATCAGGCTAATTTGGGGGTGTATACCGGCGTTGCTTGTTTCTCAAGACTGGGTGAGAGACAGAGGATGTCAAAAAATAACGGTGATGTTGTTATTCTCTATTATCAGTGGCTTACTCTATCCTTTTTCTGATCTTGTGATGAAAAAAATAGGATTAAAATTTGCAAAGAAAGAATTTTGGGAAAAGGATTTTTTCACAAGCGCTACAGGAGGCAGTTTACAAGCTATTTTGTTTGTTTTTTGTTTTTTATTCGCTATACCATTAAGTACAGGATATGCTCTTTTCACCGCAATCAAACACCTGACCAGGAAAGGTCAGGTGTGAAATTTTATAATCCAATTAAATTATTCATTTTTTCGACCAGTTTATCATCAACGAGTGCACCTATCAATGTCATTATTAATGCAAAACCAAGAATACCTAGTGGAGCACCTGCGATGAGGCTAAAGGCAAACGCAGTTAATGCAGTTGCAGCACGCCCGGCTGCCAGAGATTCAAGTTTGACAAAAAAAGGACGCCAGACCCCAGTTTCAATAGATTTTTTTAGCTCCATAGCAACGTCGTAGACATCAACAGTATTGCCAATGTATTTGAAAGCAGTGCTGAATATAGAGAATTTTTTTGCAAGTTCGACCCGGTCAATTGACTCCAACGCTTTGGTAATCGCTTCACGATCTTTTGTGCTAAATTTTTTATTTATAACATCCTTGTATTTATCAAATGCGTTGAGAGCTTCATCAACGTTTCTAATTTTTTTCCCGTTAACGCTGATGGCTAATTCTTCAGCGGCTCTGGCTGCACGATCTCCGAGTTTTTCAGCTAACTCCTTATAAAAACTCGCAGTCAATTTTATTGCTTTTTCGTAAGGGGCATTGTCATCGCTACTTGTTACTGTGTTTTCTTCCGTGGGTTTCTTTAAAGATGTTTTCATTTCACCAAGCACTGATTCTTTTTTTATTAGATCGTCACGAATTACTTTTACCCGATCCAGGTAAGTCACTAAATTGTTTTTAGCTACCATCTCTTCACGAATTTTTGATAAATAAATCGAATCCCAAAATTTAACCACATGACGATAAACAGGGTTAACACTGAATGCAAAATCGAACTCGGAGGGTCGTTTTTTTTTGAAGTTGGCTAACTGGACGTCCTTCCGGTTAATAAATTCATCAAATGCTTTATCTGATGCTATTTCCTTTATTTTAATTTCTTTTTCTGTTTCAATTTTGAGAGTGATGTTTTTTTCCAGAGCATTTATAGCTTCTTCCAGTTCATAAGATTTATTTTTCACATCGGGTTGTTCGATAATGTCGGATTTTCTTAATGATGCCAGCATGACCCTGGCGTTCTCCAGAGTGGCCTCTGCATTTTCTGGATAATCTTTTTTTGCTTTTACAATCAGTTCATTGACTTTAGATTGTGCATCCCTGATTTTTGCCAAACTATAATGACCTAATTTGTTAGGGTCATAGTTTTTGATCGGGCCTATTCCGTGTGACATGGGGGGAAGACCCGGCACACCGACATAAATTGGATGACTTGACCCTATGCCCTCGTTAGAGTTAGAGCCCAATGGGCCGCCGGTTATAGTGATGATTGGACTGCCTTCGGCTGTGTAAGGCACGCCATCTTTGTAATATGCAGGTGTTGCCATGATATCCACCTCGTAAAATGCTATTGAACGATTACATCTGGTCAGGATGTGTGATCATAGAAGGGCTTTTACCGGTATAATCAATCTTTGCTCAGAAACCACATATACATTGCAAAGATCACTTTGCAGTTTTCGCCCTTATTGATTTCATGGTTATATCATTATTATCTCTAAGTTTGCCATTTCTGGCTTTTTTAATGTTCGTCAGCTGACATTTTTTAATTTTGGCACCATTAATCAAAAAAAAGTTCACGTCTTTGCCCTCAGCAACTGAAAATGGCTGGCTTCTGGGAAACTTACAATCATTGAAAACGGCAGGGGGGCGCGAGCGGGTTTGCTTCAGAATACGTTGACTGTGTTCTCAATCTGATTTGCCCATCCATATCAGTCAGGGCTTGAGCATCAGTCCGGGGCAGCCATCACTGGCTCCCTTTTACTTCCGCTGCTGAATTCCCAGCAACTGCTCCGGGGTAACCGCCGGATAGCTCTGGGCGTCTTCGGCGACTTCGTGGCGGGCGGGAATTGGCACCAGCGGGCCGAGGAAGCGCGGTTCGCGCTTCATAATATAGAGATCGGCCAGCGCGCCGAGACGCGCACCGACTTCGCGCAGGCGCACGGTAAGCATGTTTTTCGGCGACGGCACCGCGTAGCACTGCGCCTGGATGCCGCTGTGCAGGGCGATAAACAGCGCGCGTTCACAGTGGAAACGCTGGGTGATGATGATGAAGTCGTTGGTATCGAACACCTTGCGGGTGCGCACGATCGAGTCGAGGGTGCGGAAGCCGGCAAAGTCCATCACGATATCGGCCGGATCGACCCCGGCGGCGATCAGGTCGCGGCGCATGGTCATCGGCTCGTTGTAGCTCTGCTGGGCGTTATCGCCGCTGAGCAGCAGATAGTTAACCTTGCCGCTGTTATAGGCGTTCAGCGCGCCCTGCATGCGGAACAGGTAGTATTCATTGGGGACGCCGGTGCGGTAGTACTTGGCGGTGCCAAGCACCACGCCGACCTGGCGGTGCGGCAGCGACTTCAGGTCGTCATAGACGTAGGGGGCGGTTTTCCAGCTGATCCAGCGATCGAGTCCAAGCGCGGTCAGACCCGTCAGTCCCACGACGATAATCAGACCATAAAACAGGCGTTTCAGCATTCGGCTCGGTACCCGGTTCAGCAAGTGCAAGGTGGTTCAAGGCTACTTGAGGCGGCGGGGTGACGCAAGTCAACGCGTGCCGGTTGGCGGGATTTCAGACAAAAGGAGGGACAAAGGGTTGTCTGCCGGCCCAGGTTAACGATGAGGCAGCGGCTAGCTGGCGTGCCGCTGGACAAAACATCAGCATCAGCAGGTAGCGGGTGTATGGAGCAGGAGCAGGTATCGCGTGCGGGAAGCTGGCAGGAGAGTGGCAGGTGCAGCGGTAACAGCGTCAGGGCCGCAGCCCTGACGCTTTACGCCGATCAGATCGATGTACGACGATAGTTACGGTACTGCGGCAGCCAGAAGTTGGCGGCGATGGCTTTCGACAGCACGTCTTCCGACGTCACTACCGCGACGCCGGCCAGCTGCGCCGCTTTGGCCACCGCCATGGCGATCACCTTCGACACGCCCTGAATATCCTTCACTTCCGGCAGCACCGGGCCTTCGCCGTCGTTGGCCAGCGGCGAGCAGTCGGCCAGCGCGCGGCTGGCGGCCATCAGCATGCTGTCGGTGACGCGGGTGGCGCCGGAGGCGATCACACCCAGACCGATGCCAGGGAAAATATAGGAGTTGTTACACTGGGCGATCGGGTAGGTTTTATCCTTCCAGGTGACCGGGGCAAACGGGCTGCCGGTGGCGACCAGCGCCTGGCCGTCGGTCCACGCCATAATATCCTGCGGGGTGGCTTCCACGCGCGAGGTCGGGTTAGACAGCGGCATGATGATCGGGCGCGCGCAGTGTTTGTGCATCTCGCGCACGATCTCTTCGCTGAACAGCCCCGGCTGGCCGGAAACGCCGATCATAATGCTCGGACGGGCGTTACGCACCACGTCGAGCAGCGACAGCGAGTCGCTCTGGCTGTCCCAGCCGGCCAGTTTGTCACTCTTCTGCACCAGGCGGCTCTGGAAGTTCAGCAGGTTCGGCAGCTTGTCGGTCAGCAGGCCGAAACGATCCACCATAAATACGCGGCCGCGCGCTTCGTCATCGCTCAGCCCTTCGGACTTCATCTGCGCGATAATCTGCTCGGCGATGCCGCAGCCGGCGGAACCGGCCCCGAGGAACACCACGTTCTGTTCGCTCAGTTTGTTGCCCGCCGCGCGGCTGGCCGCCAGCAGGGTGCCGAGGGTGACGGAAGCGGTGCCCTGAATATCGTCGTTAAAGCAGCACACCTCATCACGGTAGCGCTCCAGCAGCGGCATGGCGTTCTTCTGCGCGAAGTCTTCAAACTGCAGCAGCACGTTCGGCCAGCGGCTCTTCACCGCCTGGATAAAGTCGTTAACGAAGTTATCGTACTCTTCGCCGGTGATGCGCGGGTGGCGCCAGCCCATATACAGCGGATCGTTCAGCAGCTGCTGGTTGTTGGTGCCGACGTCCAGCACCACCGGCAGGGTGTAGGCCGGGCTGATGCCGCCGCAGGCGGTGTACAGCGACAGCTTACCGATCGGAATGCCCATACCGCCGATGCCCTGGTCGCCGAGGCCGAGGATGCGCTCGCCGTCGGTGACCACGATCACTTTCACATTCTGCTTGGTGGCGTTCTGCAGCATGTCTTCGATGTTTTCACGGTTCGGATAGGAGATAAACAGGCCGCGCGCGCGGCGGTAGATCTCAGAGAAGTGCTCACAGGCCGCGCCGACGGTCGGGGTGTAGATAATCGGCATCATCTCTTCCAGATGATTGTCCAGCAGGCGGTAGAACAGGGTTTCGTTGGTGTCCTGAATGTTACGCAGGTAGACGTGCTTATCGTTATTGTTCTTGAAATCCTGGTACTGGCGGTAGGCGCGGGCCGCCTGCTCTTCGATGCTCTCAACGGTTTCCGGCAGCAGGCCGCGCAGGTTAAAGTCGTGGCGCTCTTCGGTGGTGAAGGCGCTACCCTTATTCAGCAGCGGGAATTCCAGCAGGATTGGGCCGGCGTAAGGGATATAGAGGGGGCGTTTACTTTCGTACTCGAGTTCCATGCAATCATTACTCAGTGGGGATTGGGGATGTGGCGCCAATCCTAGAATAAATCGCCTGAAAGTACAGCTTTTGTTAACACGCAATAACAAAAGCTGCGATTATCCTCGAATATTAGAAAAATTCTTACAGATCGCCCAGCGATAAGCGGCTGAAATGTTGACAGCCGAGCGCGGCCAGGGTGGCGGCGGTGGCAGACGACTGATCGAGTTGCGCATCACCGGCCTGCGCCAGCACGCCACGGCGGATCTGGTCGAAGCTGCGGCCGCTGAGGTTAAGCAGGTTCAGCGCCCCCTGCAGCGGCGGCAGGCTCGGGTTAAAGGCGGCGTTCTCGGCGTAGCGGCCGGCAAAGATCGCACCGTCGTCGGTTTCCAGCGCCACGCCGCTCCAGGCTCCGCTGTACGGCGCGTGGCTGCGGTTCGCGGCGGCCAGCGCCGCCTGCTCCAGCGCGTCGCCGCGCGGCTGCACGCCGTGATCGACCTCATCCATCAGCAGGGTGGCGATCTCCAGATCGCGCGGGCCGAACGAATCCGGCAGATAGTGGCCAAGCGTGGCGGCGGCGCGCCCCGGCAGCTCAACGATCAGATCGCTGCCGCTGTTCAGCTCGTTCATAAACTGACGACAGTGGCCGCAGGGGGTGTAGTTAACGGTGATCGCCGCCAGCCCGCGCTCGCCGCGCAGCCAGGCGTGGGTCACCGCGCTCTGCTCGGCGTGCACCGTCTGCTGCATGGTGGCCCCGGCGAACTCCAGGTTGGCACCGAACCACAGCGTGCCGCTGACCCCGCGGGCGATGGCACCCACCATAAAGTTCGACAGCGGCGCAACCGCGCAGGCGGCGGCCAGCGGCAGCAGCGCAAACGCCAGCTGGCTGTCGTCCAGGCCGCTGGCCTGCTTCAGCGCGGCGGCGTCGGCTGCGCTGATTGAACCGGCAAAGTCGTCTGCGTCAAGCAGCGGCTGAATGGCCTGCTGCAGCGCCGCGGGCAGGGTGGCAAAAGCGGACTGGAAACGTGGGTGCATACGGAACCTCATAAACGGAGTACTGGCCCATCCTAATGGGCCGGCAGCCTGTTATATGTGATTCATGTCACGCTGACAATGTAATAGATGAAAGATATGTGAGAAATGCGAGACTTATCGCAAGTTTTAGACCATTTACTGCCCCAGCGGGCAGCGGGCAGCGGGCAGCGGGCAGCGGGCAGCGGGTAACGATTAGCGAGTAGGGGGCACGGGGCACGGGCGGCAGGTTGAGGACAACAGCGACGGGCAAGGTGCAGCGGGCAGCAGGCAGCGGGAATAGAATATCGGGCACCTGGTAACGGGTAACAGGTAACAGGTAACAGGTAACAGGTAACAGGGAAACAGAGAAATTCTGCTCCCGAGCCACTGGGGGCACGGGAGCAGGGGAGAGTGCCGCTGTCAGCCCAGCCAGTGCAGCAGCAGCGGGAACAGAAACGGCGCGGTCAGCGAGGTGATAATGGCGCACAGCACCAGCGCCAGCGAGCTGAACGCGCCCTCCTGCGCATCCAGCTCCACCGCGCGCGCGGTGCCGATAGCGTGCGAGGCGTTACCGATCGCCAGCCCGCGCGCCGCCTTATGCTTCACCCGCAGCAGGTTCAGCAGCATATGGCCAAACACCGCGCCGGAGACGCCGGCGATCAGCACGCAGATAGCGCTGATCGCCGGAATTCCGCCCTGCGAAGCGGAAACCGCCATGGCGATCGGCGTGGTCACCGACTTCGGCATCAGGGTGGCGGCGATCTGCGGCGTCGCGCCCAGCCACAGCGCAATCGCGGTGCCGGAGACCATCGCCGTCAGGCTGCCGATGAAGCAGACGCTGATAATCGACTTCCAGCGCGCGCGGATCTGATGGATCTGCTCATACAGCGGCAGCGCCAGCGCCACCACCGCCGGCTGCAGCAGGTTATTCAGCAGCGCGCTGCCGGCGAAGTAGCGCGCGTAGGGCAGCTGCAGCACCAGCAGCAGCGGAATAATCACCGCCATGGCGACCAGCAGCGGATTCAGCAGCGACAGCTTCGCCTTCGCCGCCAGCCAGCGCGCCGCCAGAAACACGCCAACGGTCAGCGGCAGCGCCCACCAGAAATCACCGAAATCAGACATCATCCCCCTCCTTACGCTGCAGACGCTCAGACAGCAGCCCCACCGTAACCAGCACGATCAGCGTACTCACCAGGCAGGAGACCACGATTGGCGCAAACTGCGCGCTGAGAATATCGACGTCGTTCATAATCCCGACGCTGATCGGCACAAACAGCAGCGCCATATAGCGAATAATCAGCTGGCAGCCGGGCCGCACCCACTCCACCGGCAGCAGCTGCGTCGCCAGCAGGGTAAACAACAGCAGCATGCCGATAATACTGCCGGGAATGGCAACGGGAAGCAGGGTCGAGATGCCGCGCCCGGCAATCAGGCACAGGTAAATCGCCAGAAACGAGCGGCAATAGCGGAACACAATAAGAAGAACGCGGGACATAAACCACTCCGGAATTCAGAGCGTTAAGCATACGACGATTGCCAGCCCACTGCCAGCAGCAGCGAACACGTGTTCTGCATTCAGACGACATGCAATGTATAGCGAAGGGAGTCAAACAACATGAAGACAACGCAACAGGTAAAGCGAAGCAGTCAAACAAGAAGCTAAAGACAACGCAGAAGGTAAAGCGAAGGGAATCTGAAGACAACACAGAACGTAAAGCGAAGGGAATCTGACAGCAATCTGAAGACAACACAGAACGTAAAGCGAAGGGAGCCCGTACACGGAGTAAAGCATCACGGGCCAGGGAAGGCCCGTGCTGAGCTGTCATGGATGACGTTTTTTGCGTCTTTACGGAGTGTACGGGCTCCCTGAGCCGGAGCCCGCATTAACAGACGACTAGCCATCGTAACCGCATTTACAGACAACTAACGCAAACCAGCTTACTTAACCTGCTGCCCCGGCTGCGCGCCGCTGTCCGGGCTGAGCAGGAAGATATCCTTGCCGCCAGGACCCGCCGCCATCACCATCCCTTCCGACACGCCGAAACGCATCTTGCGCGGCGCAAGGTTGGCGACCATCACCGTCAGGCGGCCGACCAGCACCGCCGGATCGTTATAGGCAGCGCGGATGCCGGAGAACACCTGACGGGTCTCACCGCCGAGATCCAGCGTCAGCTTCAGCAGCTTATCTGAACCCTCGACCAGCTCGGCGTTCTGGATCAGCGCAATACGCATATCCACCTTAGCGAAATCGTCAAAGCTGATGGTCTCCTGAATCGGATCGTCCGCCAGCGGACCGGTCAGCGCCGGCTTGGCCGCCGCCGCCGCATCTTCCTTCGACGCTTCGATCAGGCCGTTAACCTTATCCAGCTCGATACGGCCATACAGCGCCTTAAACGGGGCGATGGTATGGCTCAGCAGCGGCTGCTGAATACCGTCCCAGCTCAGCTCCTGATTCAGGAAGGCTTCGGTACGTTCGCTCAGCGTTGGCAGCACCGGCTTCAGCCAGGTCATCAGCACGCGGAACAGGTTAATGCCCATCGAGCAGATCGCCTGCAAATCGGCGTCGCGGCCTTCCTGCTTCGCCACCACCCACGGCGCCTGCTCGTCAACGTAGCGGTTAGCCACGTCGGCCAGCGCCATAATCTCGCGCACGGCGCGGCCGAACTCGCGGCTGGCCCAGGCCTCACCAATGCTGGCGGACGCATCGGTAAAGGTCTTATACAGCGCCGGATCGGCCAGCTCGGCGGACAGCTGGCCGTTAAAGCGTTTGGTGATAAAGCCGGCGTTGCGCGAGGCGAGGTTAACCACCTTGTTAACGATATCGGCGTTAACGCGCTGCACGAAGTCTTCCAGGTTCAGGTCGATATCGTCAATGCGTGACGACAGCTTGGCGGCATAGTAATAGCGCAGGCTGTCCGCATCCAGGTGCTGCAGCCAGGTGCTGGCCTTGATAAAGGTGCCGCGCGACTTGGACATCTTCGCCCCGTTCACCGTCACGTAGCCGTGCACGAACAGGTTGGTCGGCTTGCGGAAGTTGCTGCCTTCCAGCATCGCCGGCCAGAACAGGCTGTGGAAGTAGACGATATCCTTGCCGATAAAGTGATACAGCTCGGCGTCGGAGTCTTTCTTCCAGAAGGCGTCGAAATCGATATCGCCGCGCTTATCGCACAGGTTCTTAAACGAGCCCATGTAGCCGATTGGCGCATCCAGCCAGACGTAGAAGTACTTGCCCGGCGCACCCGGGATCTCAAAGCCGAAGTACGGCGCATCGCGGGAGATATCCCACTGCTGCAGGCCAGACTCAAACCACTCCTGCATCTTGTTCGCCACCTGCTCCTGCAGCGCGCCGGAACGGGTCCACGCCTGCAGCATGGCGCTGAACTCCGGCAGATCGAAGAAGAAGTGCTCAGAATCGCGCAGCTCCGGGGTTGCGCCTGACACCACCGACTTCGGATCGATCAGCTCGGTCGGGCTGTAGGTGGCGCTGCACACTTCGCAGTTATCGCCGTACTGGTCCGGGGCTTTACATTTCGGGCAGGTGCCTTTCACGAAACGGTCCGGCAGGAACATGCCTTTCTCCGGATCGTACAGCTGCGAAATGGTGCGGTTCTTAATAAAACCGTTCTCCTTCAGGCGGGTGTAGATCAGCTCGGACAGCTCGCGGTTCTCGTCGCTGTGCGTCGAGTGGTAGTTGTCATAGCTGATATTGAACCCGGCAAAATCGGTCTGATGCTCCTGACTCATTTCAGCGATCATCTGCTCCGGGGAGATACCGAGCTGCTGGGCTTTCAGCATGATCGGCGTGCCGTGTGCGTCGTCGGCACAGATGAAATAAACCTGATTGCCGCGCATTCGCTGGTAACGAACCCAAATATCCGCCTGGATATGCTCGAGCATGTGGCCGAGGTGAATGGAGCCGTTTGCGTACGGCAGTGCGCACGTTACCAATATTTTTTTCGCGACTTGAGTCATAGTAAGACTTGCTATACCTGTTGAAAAAGGGGTTTACATGCTAACCGAAAGCGCCGCCCTGCGGCAACTAAGGCCGACGCAACAGAAGATTTTTCAGCACCCTGAGCGCCGGGCCAGGCGGGATCTGGTATGCTTACCGACAGTTATGGGCAATTTTACAACAGTCAACAAGGAGCCGGGATGACCCTTCACTCCCCGGGGCACCACACCCCCGAAGCGCTGCGTGCCGTGGTGGTGGGCGTGCTGACCACATTTGAACATCCAACCCTGCAGCGCAACCTCACCGCGCTGAAAGCGCTGCGCCACTGCGCACTGCTGGATAACACCCTGCACCTGGAACTGAGCATGCCGTTTGTCTGGCAGAGCACGTTTGAACAGCTGAAAGAACAGCTCAGCGCCGAACTGCTGCGCCAGACCGGGGCGGCCGCCATCAGCTGGCGCTTAACGCTGGACGTGGCCACGCTGCAGCGGGTAAAAAACCGCCCCGGCGTTAACGGCGTCAAAAACATCATCGCCGTCAGCTCCGGCAAGGGCGGGGTGGGCAAATCGACTACCGCCGTCAACCTGGCGCTGGCGCTGGCCGCCGAAGGGGCGAAGGTCGGCCTGCTGGACGCCGACATCTATGGTCCGTCGATCCCCGACATGCTCGGCACCGATGACCAGCGCCCCAGCTCGCCGGACGGCACCCATATGGCGCCGATTATGGCGCACGGGCTGGCCACCAACTCAATCGGTTACCTGGTCACCGACGATAACGCCACGGTATGGCGCGGGCCGATGGCCAGCAAGGCGCTGATACAGCTGCTGAACGAGACCCTGTGGCCGGAGCTGGACTACCTGGTGCTGGATATGCCGCCGGGCACCGGCGACATTCAGCTGACGCTGGCGCAGAACGTACCGGTGACCGGCGCGCTGGTGGTCACCACGCCGCAGGACATCGCGCTGATTGACGCTAAAAAAGGCATCGTGATGTTTGAGAAGGTCAACGTGCCGGTGCTGGGCATCGTGGAGAACATGAGCACGCACATCTGCAGCCAGTGCGGCCACGAAGAGACGATCTTCGGCAGCGGCGGCGCGGAGCGGCTGGCGGAGCAGTATCACACCCGCCTGCTGGCACAGCTGCCGCTGCATATCAGCCTGCGCGAAGACCTCGACCTCGGCGAACCGACGGTGGTGCGCCGCCCGGACAGCGAGTTTACCGCGCTGTACCGCGAACTGGCAGGCCGGGTGGCCGCGCAGCTCTACTGGCAGGGCGACGTCATCCCGCAGGACATTGCCTTCCGCGCCGTATAACCGGCCGGTCGATGCCAGGGCACGCCCCTGGCATCTGACCCCACGGCCGGTCAGGCCAGCCGCACCAGCCGCTGTTCAAAGCCATCCAGCATGCGGTAATCGAAATCGATCTTACCCGCCTCAAACAGCTCGTTAATCACCGTAAAGTTATTGTCCGGCGTGACGTTGCAGCGGTGGTTCAGCTCGGTGTCCTGCAGGGTAAAGGCCCGATCGTTGCGGGCGATGGTGTGCAGATACTGCAGCATCAGCCAGGCTTTCTGGCTGATGCCGGCCTGCTCATAAAGAGGGCGGTGGCTCATCGGGGGTAAAGGTTTCCGTAAAAAATTCAGTTCAGTGGTCAGCAGGGCAGGGGGGCTGCTACAGGCTGTAGTGCATTAACAGGTACTCGCCCTGATCGCTCTCACCCTGCGCCACCACCCGCCAGCCGTGCTTCTTATAGAAGCTCTGCGCCTGCAGATTCTCCGCCAGGCACTTCAGCGCCCCGGTCGAGGTAAACCGCTGCTGCACCGCCTGTAACAGCGCGCTGCCGGCACCGCTGCCCTGGTGGGCCGGATCGATAAACAGGCTGTGCAGGAAGTTATCGTTCTCAAGCAGGGCGGCAAAACCCAGCCGCTCGCCGTCTTCTTCCGCGACCAGCACCGTTTCACCCAGCGTAATACGGTCAAAATCCTCCAGCTGCCACTCGCTGTCGTCCAGCCAGGTCCAGTTAGCCTTGCGTGAAGCGAGGAACAGCGTACGCAAAAACGGCCGGTCGGCTTCGGTAAACGGGCGGATGATCATGGGTAAAACTCCTGCAGCAAAACGCCATCTGGCAACGTCACAGAGTTTATCGCAAAACATTAAATAATAATCAGAATAAACTAAATAACGCGGTTAAATACCCGTTTCAGGGTTTTTCTGCCTGGCTTTTGACTTTACGTGGCAGTTTATGTCGTTTTTTATTGAATTTGGGCGGTTTTGGCTGGCGACGACGGCTATAACTCAGCATGATATCATCTGAAAATCACCCTGCGGGACTATTAATGAGTAAGTTTGATTTTTGACCTCTTGATTATTCCTGCTTTCTGGACAGGGTAAAAAAAAAGCGAAATTGACTAAGAATCTACCAGATATCCGACCAGTTAAGAAAAATCTGATTTATACAAACTTGACGCGGGTTGACAATTTAGATCGGAATAAGTTGAAATAAAATACTCGTTAAATTTCAATGATTTGAATCGGTTCAATTGGATTATTTCAGAGCATTCTGGCGTTATTCCTAACCGGCACGTTGCGATAAGCTGTCAGAGAAATATCGTGATAGCCCTCCCATTTCGACAGTATTTAACTTAGAATAATCCTACTTAACGAGTACACCCCTAAGACAGTTCTCATCAGATGACTGAGACTGCTTACGACCCGGCGCTGGACAACCCGCGCTGGGGGGGCTGGTGATGATTGCGACGTACAGTGGACTGGTAGCTGTTGAGCCTGGGGCGGTAGCCTGTCTGAACCGCCCTAAAATGGCGATGAAATGCACAGCTTCACGATTTCTCATTCACTGTACTAATACTAACTATCTTAGATTCTTATTGCTCAGCGCGCGAATTTGATGATCCATAATTGAACAGACGCGCATGGCAACGTGGTAAAGAGTAGGGGACCAGGGCTGCGGAAGAGTCAACCGCGGGCACCCTTACTGCTGTGAGGTGACGGCTGTTTTCAGCTGGATGAACGAGTCACCTGTTGCGTACACTCCTCACATGCAGTCCTTTTATGGTCCCGTTACATTACTGACCACCTCTTCAGAGTGCTTAGTTCAGCCCGACCCCGGATGCCCGGTGCCGATGAGCCCAGGCGTTCACTGCGCCAGATCCGGCATTCGTCAGACAAGACATAACCATACCTTATCCTGACCGGGCCAACGCACAGCGTTGACCCGTTGAAAAAAAGCCTTTTTTGGGCGATTAACCTACAATAGCTTCAACCTAAAACGGTTACACTGCTGCAATCAAGGCAGCAACCGTCCTTAACATTTCGTGGCCGGAACCGGGGGCCCCCCGCCCGGCCGCGGGCAGATAAATATTCTAATCATTGATGATACGAACTTATGACCAAAAAACTTTTGAAGCTTTCGGCGGTGGCAGTAACTTTAGGGCTGTTAACTGGTTGTACGATTATTCCAGGGCAGGGACTGAGCACCTATGACAAAGACGTAGTTAAGGCAGAGGACAGCAACTTCGATATCAGTCAGTTGGTCAACGTGTTCCCACTGACCCCCAGCGTAATCGATCGTATGCGTCCGGAGCCAGTGATCTCCCGCCCGAACCCAGAGCTGGACAGCCTTATTACAAGCTATGAATACCGCATCGGCGTAGGTGACGTACTGATGGTAACCGTATGGGACCACCCGGAACTGACTACCCCGGCGGGGCAGTACCGCAGCGCGAGTGACACCGGCAACTGGGTGAATGCGGATGGGACGATTTTCTATCCTTATATTGGTAAGGTAAAGGTTGCGGGTAAGACTATTGCGGAGATTCGTCAGGATATAGCAAACCGCCTGGCTACCTATGTTGAAAGCCCACAGGTTGATGTATCTGTTGCCGCATTCCGCTCTCAAAAGGCCTATGTTACTGGCGAAGTCTCAAAGTCGGGTCAGCAGCCAATTACAAACATTCCGCTGACTGTTATGGATGCGATCAATGCCGCTGGCGGTCTCTCAGCCGATGCTGATTGGCGAAACGTGGTGCTTACTCATAATGGCAAGGAAAGCAAAATCTCGCTTTATGCACTTATGCAAAAAGGCGATCTTACTCAGAACAAAATGTTGTTCCCTGGCGACATTCTATTCGTGCCACGTAATGATGATCTGAAAATATTTGTTATGGGTGAAGTAGGCAAGCAAAGCACCCTGAAAATGGATCGAAGTGGCATGACCTTAGCTGAAGCACTTGGTAGTTCAGAGGGGATTTCTCAGTCAATGGGCGATGCGCAAGGTGTATTTGTGATTCGACAGATGCCTGGTCGAACTAACGGGAAAATTGCTAATATTTATCAACTGAATGCTAAAGATGCTTCTGCGATGGTGTTAGGTACCGAATTTCAATTACAGCCTTACGATATTGTCTATGTCACCACTGCACCATTGGTACGTTGGAACCGTGTGATTTCCCAGTTAGTGCCGACGATAACGGGTGTCCATGATATGACTGAGAATGTTCGCTACATTAGAACTTGGGAATAATAATGTTTAATTCCATACTAGTAGTTTGTACTGGGAATATCTGTCGATCCCGATTGGTGAGCGTTTGTTACGACAGGCTCTGCCAGGAAAAAAAATTGACTCGGCAGGAGTAGGGGCCTTAGTTGATCATGCTGCAGATGCGTCTGCAATTGCAGTGAGTCAAAAACATGAACTGCTGTTGGATGGACACAAAGCACAGCAATTTACAGGCACTTTAGGCAGACAGTATGATCTGATACTAGTTATGGAAAAACACCATATAGAGCAGGTCACTAAGATTGCACCAGAAGCACGTGGTAAGACTATGCTCTATGGTCACTGGCTTGATGGGAAAGAGATACCAGACCCCTATCGTCAAAGTATGGAAGCATTTGAATTTGTCTACCAGTTGCTCGATCAAGCGTGCAACAGCTGGGTCCGTAAATTGGGTGGTTAACTTTAGGAAGTTTATTTATGTCTCCTGTATTATCTAATAAACCGGCCAGCCCGGATGCTGATGAAATTGATCTGAGTAGATTGATTGGTGAGTTGATTGACCATCGTAAACTCATTATCACTATCACTGCCGTATTTACTGTTTTATCTATTTTCTATGCATTATTTTCAACTCCAGTTTATCAAGCTGATGCTTTGATTCAGGTTGAACAAAAACAAGGTAATGCTATTCTGAATAGTTTGACTCAGATGTTACCTAATAGTCAGCCCGAATCTACTCCGGAAATTGCTCTTCTTCAGTCGAGGATGATTTTAGGGAAAACAGTCGATGAGCTTAATTTACAAGCCCAAGTATCTCAGAAGTATTTTCCGATTTTTGGAAGAGGATGGGCAAGATTAACAGGTAACCCGCCTGGCGATTTAGATGTGTCACGTCTGTATGTGGCAAATCAAGATGGGAAAACACCACCGCTTGAATTGAAAGTTGTTGATAAAAATAGCTATGAATTGACCGGTGGTGGTTATGAATTAAAGGGTCGTGTTGGGGAGTTACTTGAAGCAAAAGGTTTGTCAATACTTGTCAGGCAATTGAAAGGTGAGCAGGGAGATATATTTAAGATTAATTACCTCTCTCGCCTTGATGCTATAAACAATCTTCAAAAGTCGTTTAGTGCAGCAGACCAAGGTAAAGATACTGGCATGCTAAACTTGACAATTAATGGTGATAAACCAGAATTGATTCAACGTATTCTCAAAAGTATCAGTGAAAATTATCTTGCTCAGAATATTGACCGACAGGCAGCCCAGGATACTAAGAGTTTAGATTTCTTACAACAACAGTTACCGCAAGTTCGTAGCGATTTGGACAGTGCAGAAGACAAACTTAATGCCTACCGTAAGTTAAAAGACTCTGTGGATCTGAATCTTGAAGCAAGATCAACGTTAGATCAGATAGTAAACGTTGATAATCAATTGAATGAAATGACTCTACGTGAAGCAGAAATTTCGCAACTATATACAAAATCGCACCCGACTTATAAAGCTCTAGTTGAAAAAAGAGAAACTTTACTTCTGGAGAAGAAGAAGCTTAATAAACAAGTTTCTGCAATGCCGGGCACTCAGCAAGAAGTTCTGCGTCTAAGCAGGGATGTTGAATCTGGTAGAGCGGTTTATATGCAATTATTAAACCGACAACAAGAACTGAGTATCGCAAAAAACAGTGCTATAGGTAATGTCAGAATTATAGATGAGGCAGCAACTACTCCAAAGCCGGTTAAACCTAATAAGAAAGTAGTTGTGCTATTGGGTACGATTTTTGGTGGATTTATAGCTGTAGGTCTTGTTTTATTGAGGATATTTCTTCGTAAAGGAATTGATTCTCCAGAGAAACTTGAAGAACTTGGAATTAATGTTTATGCCAGCGTACCCGTTTCAGAATGGATGGCGCGTAAGGCTTCTGCACGTTTACTGAAAGTTAAAGGGAAGAGCAAAGAAAATTTAAGCTTCCTTGCAATTGAAAATCCGGCAGATTTAGCTATCGAAGCTATACGTAGCCTTCGGACAAGCTTACATTTTGCAATGATGGAAGCAAGTAATAACATCTTGATGATATCAGGTGCCAGTCCTAACGCAGGAAAAACATTTATAACAACTAATTTAGCTGCTGTAATAGCTCAAAGTGGACAGCGCGTGCTGTTTATTGATGCAGATATGCGAAAAGGTTATTCACATGATATTTTCAGACTTGGTATAGATAACGGTCTTTCTGATTATCTGTCTGGTAAAGTAAAAATAGATAACTCAATTAAAAATGTGAAAGATGCTGGGTTCGACTTCATTGCAAGAGGCCAGATTCCTCCAAATCCTGCCGAGCTATTAATGCACCCTCGCTTTAATGAACTGTTGAAATGGGCTAGTGATAACTATGATCTAGTTTTAGTGGACACTCCGCCTATTCTGGCTGTTACCGATGCCGCAGTTATTGGTCGTTTTGCGGGTACAACATTACTGGTAGCTAGGTTCGAACAAAATACAGCTAAAGAGATGGAAGTTAGTTTCAAACGATTCGAACAGAGTGGAGTAGCAATTAAAGGTTGTATCCTTAATGGTGTAATCAAAAAAGCAAGTAGTTATTATGGTTATGGCTATAATAACTATGGTTACTCATACGAAGATAAAAACAAATAGATAGTTTCGACTTGGCCTAAGGTCAAGTCGAGTTTTTTAATTGGAAAAGATATGTAGTGACTTATGTTAATTTATGGGTATCAGTAAGAATTTATAACAACTAATTAATAAATAACAATCATCTTGCGAAAATGGTGAGGAACCATGACACGTTTAACCAGAAATTTTTTGGTAAGTTTAACGTTGAGTATATCTGATTTTATAAGCTTCACTTCTGCAATATACATTGCAATGTGGATATTGAATTTTAATTCAGGTATTTACTCAGACCGAATACCTGACGAGGCGATCGACGGGTGGATTAGTGTACATTGGACATTAGCATTATGCTGCATTGCTTGGTTCGGAATGCGGTTACGACACTATTTTTATCGCAAGACTTTTTGGTTTGAACTTAAAGAGGTTTTACGTACTTTAGTTATCTTCGCTATTATTGAAATTGCGATTATTGCTTTTGCCAAATGGTATTTTTCCAGGAATCTTTGGTTGCTTACTTGGATATTGTTGTTGTTAATAATGCCAGTCATGAGAGTTGTTAGTAAAATAGTTCTACACAGATTAAATTTATGGCGTAGAGATACAATTATAATTGGCAGTGGTAAAAATGCCATTGATGCGTATCTCGCGATAACCAGCGAATCTAACTTAGGATTCCAGGTTGTCGCTTTTATTAATAGCAATGATGCGGTGCTCAAACCCAATGAAATACTTGGCGTTCCAGTTATAAACACGAACATCGGTTACTTGGATGAAAAAATTGATAAACGTATGCAGTTCATTGTTGCAGTAGAAAATAATGAGGCTGATTTGCGTAATGATTGGCTAAGAGAGCTGATGCTCAAAGGATTCAGATACGTCTCTGTTATACCGACATTGCGAGGCGTTCCGTTAGATAGCACAGATATGTCGTTTATCTTCAGTCACGAAGTAATGATATTTAGAGTGCATCAAAATTTAGCTAAATGGTCGTCTCGAATCTTAAAACGTACCTTTGATGTACTCGCATCTTCTCTTATTATATTAATCCTTTCTCCGTTATTATTATTCATCCGTTCTAAAGTTACTAAGGATGGCGGCCCGGCAATTTATGGACACGAGCGGATAGGTAAAAATGGTAAAAAATTTAAGTGCTTAAAATTTCGTTCAATGGCTATTAACTCCAAAGAGTTACTTGATGAACTTTTGCTGAAAGATCCTAACGCCAAAGCTGAATGGGAAGAGACTTTTAAATTAAAAAATGATCCACGGGTTACTAAGATAGGTCACTTGCTTCGTCGCACAAGTATGGACGAGCTGCCTCAACTCTTTAACGTTATCAAGGGAGAAATGAGCTTAGTTGGCCCTAGACCAATTGTTCAGGAGGAACTAGAACGTTACAGAGAACAAGTAGGATATTATTTAATGAGTAAGCCTGGAATCACTGGGCTTTGGCAGGTTAGTGGTCGTAGTGATGTTGATTATGAAACCAGGGTATATTTCGATGCATGGTACGTAAAAAATTGGTCAATGTGGAACGATATAGCCATTTTATTTAAAACAGTTGGAGTTGTTTTAAAAAGAGATGGTGCGTACTAATAGAGTATTAAGGATTGAAATCGCTTGGATCTCAATAAATTGACTTGTAAATTCAATTTGCCAAAATGAGTTAGATATAAATTAGGGTTAAAATTTTCTATTCATAACTCAATGAATTACTTGAAAGGTTTATCGTATGAAAATAAGGTTGAATAACTTAGTGGAAGGGTACTTTTCCGCTCTGTTTTTCATGATAAACCCGATTCTTGGGTTTGTCATGTCATTGAGGAATATAGGGAGGAATAGTTACTTTTCAGTTTTAATCCTTACTTTTTTAATCACCCTAATGGCTTATACGATGAGGCCTTATGTTGGTTGGGATATAGTAAGGTATTATGATTACTATGATACTGGTGGTTATACAGGTATCACATTAATGAGTATATTTTTTGACATAGGAACAATCTCCGCATTCATAGATTTCATGTCAGAAAACAATATAAAAAAGGAATTTATACCAGCCATATCTACTTTCATACAATTTTTTTGTACTTTTACTGTGTTATATTCGGTACTTAAAAAGCGAGAGAAAGATAGTCAAAGCAATCTTATAAACTTTTACTTTTATTGTGTGGTTTTAGTGAGTACTAGCTTCATAGCCAGTGCTAGTGGAGTGAGGAATGGAGCAGCATTAGGTTTGTTTATTGCGGGCTATTATTTTTTCTTTGAAAACAAAAAAAAGACCGCAGTGGTTATTTTTACTCTTGGTACGGCAATACACTTTTTCATACTATTGCCTATTTTGATTCTGGTTGTTGGTAATTTATTTAGATTTGTAAGTTTGCGGTTTTATAAAACCGTACTCGTATTGTCTATGCTGATGGCGGTAATGGGGGTTGCAAATCTATTCATATCTGCTTTGTTTTTAGTTTTGAAACCAATTCTAACAGCAGTGAACCTGTATAAAGAACAATATGTTTTGTCTGGCGAGTATTCCTCATTTTCGGCTTCAGATGGATATGATCTTGTTCTGAAACTGATCATTCTCATCCCATTGATAATTTATTCTTTTATTTTAATAAAGAATAAAAAAGATGATAGGGAATCACTTTTCATATATCAGATGCTGATAATCTGCTTCCTTTTCTCTGGACTGACAACACTATTCAACAGATATATGATCCTTACAGAGTTGGTTGCGTCGATCTATCTTGCGAAACGGTTTTCCCAGGATGTGCTCAAACCAAAAATAAAAAAAGTGCATTTTTTACTCCTAGGTGCACTACTGTTGGCTTGCGTTAAACCACTAGGGCAATACCGTGGAATATATCTACCATCTTGGGGCAAGTTATTTACTACTAGTACAGTAACGTTGCTTCAAGAAGATATAAAGCCTAGTCAATATATTCCAGCTGAAACTCAATCTATCAAAAGCCTATAGTCGAGAATTCTTTGAAAATATTACATATCGCGGAAACAGCCAAGGGTGGTGTTGGTACAGTATTACATTCACTTGTGCACCATCAAAGATCACAGTCAGATGTTACAAAAGTGAGTTGCTTGCTCCCATTGGAGCATTCTAAGGATGTTGAGTTATATGGAGATGTTGAGTATCGTTTTTTTAATAGAAAAAAGAGAAGTATCAACTCACTATTACATTTTGCACTTAAAACGGCTTGTATATTGTATTCGACTAAGCCTGACGTAGTGCATCTACATAGCTCATTCGCAGGTATGATTGCCAGGCCTATGGCTTGGTTGATATGTGGAAAAAAAACCAAAATCATTTATAGTCCACATGCTTTCTCTTTCTTGATGGATACATCAGCACTGAAAAAAAAATGTTATATCAAGATTGAAAAGGCAATGTCTTTTTTTTGCGATAAGATAATCTGTGTTAGTGATTATGAATATATTTCAGCGATAGAGGCGAGTCTTGCAAAAGATAAATTGGTGATGATTTATAATGGTGTAGACAAAAAAACAAAAAAAAATAGCAGGGTGTTAAATGATCACGGAGGAGTTTTTAAACTCCTATTCGTAGGTCGAATTGACTATCAAAAGGGATTTGATATCTTGATTGACGTTGTTAACTCTATTAATAAGGATGAGCTTAGATATAAAATAGAATTGACCGTTGTCGGAGATAGTGTCAACGATGTTCGGGATAAATATAACGTATCTAATGATAATTTAAACATCGCATACAAGGGGTGGTTAAATCAGGAAAAGATTGAAAAGCATTATTTAGAGTCGGATTTTGTGATTTTGCCAAGCAGGTGGGAGGGGTTTGCCATGGTCCCTCTGGAGTCTATGAGCTATGGTACCCCTGTAATAGTAAGTGATATACCCCCATTTATCGAATTAATTTCAAAAAAAGATAGTGGGATACATTTCTCTCTCGATGACAAAAAAACGCTTTTGGAAGTACTAATCAATTTGGATAAAAATGACAGACAAAAATTATCATCTTTAGGTTATTCTTCATTTTCTGAATATTTTACATCAGATAAAATGAATAGTGAGACTTTGATACTCTATAAAAACACAATTAATTCTGGAGTATAATATGATAAAAGATATGGTTACTGTTTACATCCCGACCCATAATAGACCCCTTATGCTAAAAAGGGCAGTAGACTCTGTATTAAACCAGACTTATGAAAATATAGAAATAATTATTTCAGATGATGGTTCTCAAACAGATACTGAACTGCTTGTTGAGAAAGAATATGGAAATCATTCAAATATCAAATACATTCGAAATCAAGTTAGTATGGGAGCATGCCATGCTAGAAATCTGGCTATACAAGCTGCTAATGGTGAGTTTATAACAGGCCTTGATGATGATGATGAGTTTATTCCAGATAGAATTTTATCATTAGTTCAATTCTACAAAGAAAACCAATATTCATTCATAAGTAGTGGACTTGTTTTCAGAACTAAAAAGAAAGATATTCATGCTTATAGTATAAGCAAGGAATTAGTAATAGAGGACAATCTCGATAGTAATGAAATTGGAAATCAAATATTCATCAAAACAGAACTTTTAAAATCGATAAATGGTTTTGATGAGAGTTTGATAGCTTTTCAGGATTATGACTGTTGGATAAGGATACTTCAAAAGTATGGAAATGGGTATAACACAGGAGAGTTGAGCTATATTGTCCATATGGAACATGAAGAAGGGCGCATTAGTACATCAGACAGACGGTTAAAAGGAATCCAATCCTTTATTGAAAAACATGCGAAATTGCTCACTAAAGTTAATCAAAAAAACTTGATTAGTAGTTTTTATATAAATGGTGGAAAAAAGATTCCTTTAATGGATGTGTTCAGGTGTATGACGAGGAAAAATGCTTCAGCTCTGCTAAAAACTTACATTAAATATAATTTATTGGGTAGATGATGAAGAATAGCTTTAGCAGGAATTTACTTTTAGAGTTGCGTCGGCAACCTAGCTTAAAATCGAAGACCGTCCTGATTATATACAGGATGTCAACTTTAAGCAGAAAAAAAGGTGTGCTTGGTAAGTTAGCGTACCCTTTTCATATATTAAATGTGTTACTTAACCAATTTATTTTTTCAGTTGAGATTCCATCGTCTACTAAAATAGGTCAGGGATTGATCATTTACCACCCATATGCAATTGTTATTCATGGTGGTGTTACGATAGGTGACAACTTTTCTATCAGGCAATCAACTACTATCGGTTCTGCTGCTGGTCTTGAAATTATCACCACTGCTATCGGAGATAATGTAAGTGTCGGGGCCGGAGCAATCATTATTGGTGATGATATAGTGATTGGTGATAATGTCACAATTGGTGCTGGTACTGTAGTCACGAAATCTATTGAATCGAATCTAACGGTAGTAGGTTCTGGGTTTAGAATTCTTAAGGATAAGTCAGAAGAATGAAAAAAAAAGTTATCTACATTATAAATGAATTTCAGGAAGGGGGAGCAGAAATTGGGTTTCTCAATCTCCTCAACTTAGGTTTTTTCGATAACTTTGAGTTAAAAGTAGTGTCATTGGGGAAAAATAAAACATCTTTACAGAAAGAAATTGAATCTAGGATAGGGATTCACTATCTTAGCCCGCGTGGCATAGCCATGAGAAATATTATATCATTTGTCTATAATTTTAAAAAAATCATATCTGACTTTGAACCTGACGTTATAATTACTTCTCTACCACAAGCGACTCTTGTAGGTCGTATTGCTAATTTAAAAAACAAAATAAGATTAGTGACTTTTGAGCATAACACTAGGTTCAGAAGAAAAATTGCAGAAACGCTCATAAAAAAAACTGATTTTTTAAGTGATGCCTATTTGGTTGATTCTGTATCAACCCTGGAATCACTTAAAGTAAGGGTGTTTCCTGAAAAGCTCGAATACGAAGTTATACCTTTATGTTTTTTCGATGTAGATGAAATTCCATTAAGGTCAACAAAATATCAAGGATTGCATATTGCATCGGTTGGTAGGTTGGTTGAAAACAAAGGGCATCAGGTTATCATTAATGCCATTTCAATACTTAAGTCTCAAGGGATAATCGCTAAACTCAATATTTATGGTGATGGTCCTTTTAAGCAAGAACTCCAGAAAATGACGAAAAGTCTCGGCCTTCAAGACCAAGTTGTTTTTCATGGTTTTGTTAAGGCTTGGTTGTCGAATGTTTCTGATGAAGCGAATGTGTTTTGCTTGGCCAGTGAGTATGAGGGGCTGAGTATTTCTACTTTAGAAGCAATGAGCATTGGCTTAACACCTGTAGTTAGAAATGTCGGAGAAATAAAGAATTACATCAGGGATACTGAGAATGGTTTCATTTTCGATGATGTTAATGATCTGGTGAATGTTTTAAAAAAAATAAGCTCAAATCAAGATCTGTTAGTAGAGTCTTCATATAAAGCATTTCAATATATTAAAAGTAACTTTAATTTAGAAAATAGAACGAATATTAGAAAAAAATTCGAAGGATTACTTGTTAAGGGGATCGAATGAAGGAACTATGTTTTTTAATAAATAGCTTAAGTTCTGCTGGTGGGACGGAAAGAGTAACAACTGTTATTGCGAATGCATTAGATATGAGATGTTATAATGTTTCAATATTAACGTTGGACGGAGTTGAAGATAGTTTCTTCGATCTAAATAGTAATATTCGTGTGGTATCTGTCACGGGTAATAAAAAACTTAGAGGAGTTAAAAAACTACTCGCTGGTATAGTTTTTTTGCGAAATTTCATTAAAAAAAATAAAGTTGATACATTGATCTGTGTTGATAGCACGCTTTCTTTCTATACTTTTCCTGCTACATTCGGTTTGAAAAAAGTACGTAATTTCTGTTGGGAACATTTTAACTTCAATAGTAATCTTAACAAAAAAAGCAGGGACATCGGTAGGTTGATTGCCTCAAGATTTCTAGATCATGTGATTGTTCTTACTAACACCGATCGTGAGTTATGGGCATCTAAACTAAAAAATAGAAAGGCTGAAATTACAACCATCCATAATCCATCAGCTTTTCCTAGGCAATACTCTTATAATAATAAGAATAAGACAGTGCTTTGCATTGGTAGATTGGAACATCAGAAAGGATTCGACATGATACTTCAATCATGGGCTAAAATAAGATCAGTACATGATTGGAAATTAGTGATTGTTGGGGATGGTATTGAAAAACAGAATTTAAAAAATTTAAGTGAAAATCTTAAGTTAAATAATGTTTTTTTCGAGCCAGCCACAAGGAATATTGAGGAACATTTTCTTTCAGCAGGCATCTTCTGTCTCCCGTCGAGATTCGAGGGGTATGTTTTAGTCTTAGTTGAGGCATTAACCTTTGGGTTACCAGCAGTAGCATTTAATTGTGAAACAGGACCTGCTGATATACTCAAAAATGATTCTGGTGTACTCGTTGAACCTGAAAATGTCAATGAACTGGCATTGCAGCTCGAAAAAATGATCTTCGATGATAGTATAAGACAAGAATATTCTTCCAAAGCTTATGAGATGTCTGAGAATTTTACAACCGACGAAATCATTAAACAATGGATTACTGTTTTAGAGAGATAAAATGTTGATTTCAATATTTACACCTTCGTATAATAGAGAAAAAGAATTAATAAGATGTTTTAATAGTATCAGTACACAGGAACAAAAGTTTCTCGATAAAATTGAGTGGATTATAATAGATGACGGTTCGACAGATAACACTAAACTGACAATTCAAAAAATATTGAATGACACACCCAAATTTAAAATCAGATATTTCCATACAACTAATGCAGGTAAACAAGCAGCGTGGAACAAGGCTGTCATGCTATCGGAAGGGGAGTATTTCATTGGTTTAGATTCTGATGATGAATTCTCTCCGAATGCTTTGGAATATCTATTTACATCTTTAAATTTATTTAGAGGCGAAAAAAATGTTGTCGGGCTACGTTTTTTAGCTAAGAAGTCAAAAGATGTCGGAGCATTGAAAATAGGTTTGCCTATTTCAGAAGAAGCTATAAAGTTACCATGGTACAACGAATTTAGTAATAGTAGTCTGCAGGGAGAGCGGATTGATTTATTTCGTACAGAATTAATTAAAAATTATCTCTTTCCTTTAACTAATAATGTTAGATACATTCCTGAAAATTGGTTTTTTTCTGTTGTTAGTAAAGATTCATTAGATTTTATTTATGTTCCTTTGATTGTGAGAATAGTCAATGATGATTCTCAGGTTAATCGTTTAAGTAGATCATCATTTAGAGATAATCTACAAGGTCATTTGATAAATCGAGAGGCAATGCTTAAATCAATTCCAGTAAGTGTTTTCATTAAGAATCCTAAGGAATATATTAAAACTTTAATCAGATATGCTCAGATAATTTCCTTTTCAGGACTTAAAGTTAATACTTCTATTGGTGTTTTAAATAGAGTGATAGTTTGTTTCTAAAAGTGCCACTACATTTCATTGAACAACGGAATTGCAAAAAATGAATAGGCGAATATTGAATAATTCTTTATGGATGATGTCTGAAAAGATTATAGGAATATTCGGACTTATATTTGTTACATCCTATGTGGCAAAATATGTAGGGCCATCTGTTTTCGGAAGCATTGCTTATGCATTATCAATCTTTCAAGTTGTACAAATAATATCACAGATGGGAAGTGATATTATAATAATGAAGCGATTGAGTAAGAAGCTTGAATCAGGTGTCAATCTCATCTATGCGACATTCTTATTGCGAATGTCTATATTTTGTATCATTGCCGCTCCCATTTTAGCTTGGTGTTACCTTAATAGAATAGAATATTCTTTCTATTACATTTTAGCTGCCTGTATTTCATGTTTTTTTTCATCGCTAGATGTTTATTCAATTTATTATGACGCTCTTCTGAAGTCGAAATTCAATACATTTATAAATAGTTTGTCATTACTGGTTTGCCTCGCGATACGATGGGGGATAGCTTATACAGACATGCCTGCAGTTTATCTTTGTATTCCAATCATCCTAACCGGCTTGATACCTTTTTTTGCACGTTACATTTTATTTAAATCAAAACATCGCTCAACTCTACTCAAAAATAGAGCAAAAATTAAATATTCTAAATATCTATTAATGACGGGTTCTACTTTTGTTTTTACATCAATTTCGGTAGCTCTCTATACCCGAATGTCACTTTTCGCGATTGGTTTTTTTGAATCTAACGCTGTTGTTGGTATTTACTCAGTTGCAGTCACTCTCGCGGGCTCCTGGTCCTTTGTTACCAATTCTTTCATAACTTCTAACTTACCTGGGATATTTGCATCTAAAAACTTAGATGACACATTTGCGAAAATAAAAAACTTAATATCTTAGTCTTGATTATTACAGTAATTGTTGTTGTTTGCGCCGTCCTTTTCAGCGGTTTTTTCATTAACCTCCTTTATGGTGAGGACTATAGTGAATCATATTGGCCTCTAGTTATTTTGTGTTTAGCAACTGGCTTCTCATCTCTTGGAACTATTTCCGCAAGACTTATTGCTAAATTTTCTGGCTATAAATATTTATCAAAAAAGACTGTCATCACTTTAATTTTGAGTGTCTTGATAAATTTACCTTCGATTTATTGGTTCGGTATTATTGGTGCCTCAATATCAACACTCATGACTGAGTTTTTATCACTCACAATTCTAAACTATTTTTTCAATAGAAAATTAATATTGAGAAGTCATTTGTTCACTTTATTTGGTGGAAAAATCACACCTAGCAAATAATGTTAATATCGGAGCTAACTTGAAACGTAGAAACTTTTTTAAGCTCTTCGGATTGTTAACGGTTGGAACTGCTACTGCTACTGCTAAAGAAACATTGAATAAGTCACCTGTCAATGAAGGAGGAGATTTACATCCGCACTTAGAGGGTATAGATACTACGGGGAAAGAGGATGCTTCTTTAGGGCTTTCACGCTTAGTTTTGCAAGCACTTAAAGAGCGTAAAAGCATAAAGTGCCGCTCAAGTGACATTTTTCTTTTAAAATCACCAATATTTTTCCCCTATCTAAACGACCGATATAATAAAGCTTTATTCCGACATGTCTTCGATGCTTGCAATGCACGGTTTTATCCTGGGAATCATAACATTGAGTTATTCAAAATATCTCGTCCGCAAACGACGATAAAGAATGTTAGAGTATGTAATGATGACTCAACTCGATTTAGTAAGAATTACTCTGGTGTAACTGCATTCTCATTCAGTTCCTTAGATGATTCTTATATGGGTTATATGTATTGTACATTAATGGATATTGATATTAGTGGCGTTAATATTGCAATAAAAATGCAACCTGGTCCCTCACCATTAAAAAATGGTAAGTACGACTCCACAGGTGCTTACTACTGTTCCTTTGAAAGGATACACGTAGTCAATTCTTGGTATTTTACATATTTGAAAAACAGCTTGACTCCCGATAATAGTGTCAACCGCAATTGGTACCGAGATTGCAGCCATCAGGGAGGCTTGGTATCATTTTACGGGGAATCCCATTCTGGTGGTGATATCGTTGTTGAAAACTTTCTCGCTGAGACGATTAATTGGTCTCCAAGAAAGGGTACTATTAAGGATCTCGCATATACATCATCAGTAGTTTGGGGGGAGGTAGATAGGTTAAGGAAATTTTTTGCATTCCAGAATGCTCGCTTCCTGAACTGTGTTTTTGAGGGCGATCATAATTCTGTCCCTAATTATTTTATGCCTGCAGATGGTTGCGTGGGTATAAGAGTTACAAATCTCATTTCACCTTATCGTGGACAACTTTTAGGCACAGGTAACGATAAAAATCTTTTTCCTCTAATTAATAATTCTTTACCTGACGGTGTTGAGACACATTCAGGTTCACTAAGATTACAGAATCCTAAGTCTGGGATTGAATTTCCTGATGATGTCGAGTCTGGCTATAATTCTAGACTAGCGTTCCAGATGTACGATGGTTTGACTCAGCTATCCCTTACAGGTTTTCAGGCTAAAAAAGAACGTACTATTAATCAATCTAATTGGTCATTTCAAATTTGGGATTTTACAACAAAGAAACAATGGGAAGGTGTGTTTGGACTTCCTTCGAAAATAAGTGTTGGTAGTATTAATTATTCAAATTTTTCCGAGATTCATTTTGGCACTAAGCTTTCTTTCTTAAACAAGGAAGGGATTTCTCTGTCATTTGAGAATAATAAAAACGAACATAAACTTACCTTTAATAAACTACCATTGATAATTAACACCGAAAATCAGCCTTCTTTAACTTTCGGTCAGTATGCCATAGATATCGGAACCTACCTAAGTCCTCTTTCAAGCATCACTGTTTCTGATGGTTTATATCACTCTAAAAAATCGCTAGAACGTAAAAAACAATTTCACACCAACGGTGAAATATTATCCGCTTGGGATAAATACAGGCAATTGTACTCTGATGTATTTTCATTGGATGGTGATATCAATACTATTGTCGGTAATATAAATGAGGCGTTCACAACTGAGGGGGTTAATCCTGAGTTAATAGGGCTAATAAAGTCATCTTCAGCTGAGGGAAACAACGGTGGACTGCTGAATATTATTAATTGTTTACTGCTGGAAATTAACCTCATTAATAAAAAGCTTCATGAGCTCTCATCTGATAAAACAGAGAAATGATATGCATCAAAATAAAATGTATACAATACAGATACTAAGAGGGATAGCTGCTTTAAGTGTTGTTTTCTCACACTCATCGCATAAGCTTGCACAAACCAAACTGTTCACTTCTGACTTTTTCTCTTTCGCAGGATTTGGTGTTGATATTTTCTTCATGATTTCAGGCTTCATTATGATGTTCATCACTGGAGTTGATGCTAAAGATAACAAAAATAGAAATATATTGAGTTTTTTTAAAGACAGAATTATAAGAATAATACCTTTGTATTGGTTTTTTACCATTCTGTCTTTGGCTATTTTTTGTATAATGCCTGGATCAATAAACTCATCAGGCGGTGATACCGGAATATTGCAATCATTCATCCTTCTCCCGGTTCCGAATGGAACAAAATTTCTTATACAAAATGGCTGGACTCTAACATATGAGTTCCTTTTTTATTTCGCATTCTCTTTTTTCTTGGTTCGGACAGATAGAGAGAAATTGATATTTGTTCTACTGACTTTTTTGGCTATAGATGTTTCATCTTCATTTTTTGGTCTGCAAAGCTTTGCTTCATATAGTATCAAGTATGAATTTATCCTGGGGATAGGGCTTTACCTGTTTTTCAAGAAGGACTATTTATATGCCGTTTTAGCATTTTTGCTAGCTTATTCTATAGCTTTCTTCAATACAGGTTTAGGCGGGAGAGTGCTTAATGAAGGTTTACATGCTTTCATATTAGTATTAATGTTTTTAGTAGTTGAAAACAAATTTTCCTGGAAAGGTCCGGTATCTTTGTTTTTACTATTTTTAGGTGACATCTCTTTTAGCCTTTATCTTTCGCATCCATTTGTCATCCAAGGAATTTCGATTTTAAATAGCCACCTTTCTCTCAATGTATATGTCGTTTTTGTATTGATGGTTCTATGTTCTATAATTTTCGGATACTTGATCTACACTCTACTAGAAAAGAAAATGGTAAGTTTTTTCAAAAATAAAAAACTAAAAAAAGTTACTGTGTAAATAAAAGGAAGGTGATTACACCTTCCTTTTTTTTTAGCCAGTGAAGGTTTGCTTAATAAATACAGATAGCTTTTTATTACTAATTTTTTTGGATATGTATGTTATGATTCTTCTCTGAAAGTAATATACTGTTATTGGTAGTATTATTGCAATGCACCATTTCAGATAGAAAATATTCATAACACCACTTATCCTAAAGTATTCTACAATAGGAATGTGCCAGAAATAAATCCATATTGTATTGGATGATAGGTAAATAATCGAATCTTTTATGCGGCCACTCAAATAAGATGCTACTTTTGACATTATTAATTCAATTAAAGGAATAGTTGTCAAGGCATAAAAAATGTACACTGATTGCGGTGGGTACTTATAGTCTTGTGGATATATATACCCCCCTGTGATTTTAATTGCGAACATTTCAATGACAACCAGAGCTAGTAAGCTGATGACAAAGATCTGAATTTTCACCTTCGTATCAAAGCTTTTATATCTATAACCTAGCATAAACAGTGCACCATACGATATGGCTGGTAATATGATCTCATCTATAGGAAATCTTACAAATTTGCTAGAGAAGTCATTACTTGCTTGAAATATGATACTTGCAGAAATAATCATTAAAAATGAAAAGTTAACTAACCCACAGTTTTTGAACCGCCCTGATATTTTAATATAAAATGGTGAGAGCAAAGCAATCATCAAAAATATTCGCATAATCCAGACGTATCCGATGCCATTAACCATTGCATAAGAATGGATAATTTTTGATAAGGTTAGGAATTCGAAAAAAATCTCAATTTTACATATATAAATAGTGAGGAAAAAAATTGTCAGAAAAGCCCATGCTGGAAATGCTAATCTTCTAATTCTCGAGGAAAAGTACTCGGTGATGCTTATTTCTTTTTTCTCTGATGCAAAGTATGCCATTCCTGAAATAAAAACCATCAATGGAACATCAAAGGATCTGAGTTGAAAAATGGAGAATGGGGGAGATACATGCGCTAAAATGATTAAAAATAGGCCTGTAACCCTCAAAAGATCAATTCTTAGGTCTCTATCTGTTTTTATGGTTGACATGAAATTTCTCTCTGGTCTGTTTTTAATATGCATTGTATTTCAATGAAATTTACAGGGGGGACTATACCTGAGGCAAGTATACCATATCATAACTCTACTGAATATACTTTTGATTTCCTCTCTTGTATGCTTGATAAGGGCTTGATGCGAACTGTTCAGAACAGAATTATGAAAGTGTTACGTCTTTCTATATCTTGAGTTTGTTATAAATCCATCACTTTTTGAAAGAATGTGGTTAATTAAATGCAGACTTTTCTTAATGACATATTAGATAAATCTCTAATTAATTCTTCACTATATGCATGATCAAATTTTTTATCCATCTAATTTCCGTCATATCAAACTAGTTTTTTTCCTTTTGCGAATTATTCATTCTCGCTAAATGGTTTCTTGATCGTTTCACCTCTCTGTTTCTTCATCTCAGCTAAACTGCCAGTTTCTAGAGCGTCTGCAGAATGGAACGGTACTTAAGCTTATGGGCTGCAATGTGCTCTGCAGCAAGATTACTACTCCCTTGCTTTCCCCCATCCCCCTCCCTTATCCTGTCCCGCGCAACTATGACTCGGGGTGCCCTTGCTTAACCGCAGGCTGAGATAAAACCCGTACCACCTGAACTGGATAATGCCAGCGGAGGGAAGTCAGATGCCCCAGCCCGTGCTGGCATCGCCTTCTTGAACGCCGGTTGGGAGAGAAGATGAGCCAACCCGTACCCCTCGGCCACGCAGATGTGGCCCGTTCGCTGGCGCTGTTCCGCCAGCATGCCCCGTTAATTCACTGTATGACCAACGACGTAGTGCAGACCTTTACCGCCAACGTGCTGCTGGCCGCCGGTGCCTCGCCGGCGATGGTCATCGATCCGGAAGAAGCCGCGCAGTTCAGCGCGATTGCCGATGCCTTACTGATTAACGTCGGCACCCTGACGCGTGAACGCAGCGAAGCGATGCTGGCGGCGGTGGCCGCTGCCAGCGGGGCAGGGCGCAGCTGGGTGCTGGACCCGGTCGCGGTGGGCGCACTCTCATTCCGCACCGCCTTCTGCCATCAGCTGCTCACCCTTAAACCGTCCGCCATTCGCGGCAACGCATCGGAGATCCTCGCGCTGGCCGGATTGGCCGCGGGCGGGCGCGGCGTGGATACGCAGCACGGCTCCGATGCGGCGCTGGCGGCGGCGGTACGGCTGGCGCAGGAGAGCGGGGCGATCGTCGCGGTGACCGGCGAAGTCGACTACGTTACCGACGGCAGCCGCACCCTGGCGGTAGCCGGTGGTTCACCGCTGCTGACCCGGGTGGTTGGCACCGGCTGCGCGCTCTCGGCGCTGGTCGCCGGCTTTGCCGCGCTGCCGGGCGATCGGCTGGTACACGTTGCCAGCGCCTGCCGGGTGGTGGCGCTGGCCGGTGAACGTGCCGCCGCGCAGGCGGCCGGGCCCGGCAGCTTTATCCCGGCGTTCCTCGATGCCCTCTCTCTGCTCGACCCGGAGGCGCTGGTATGAAACGCATCAATGCCCTGACCATTGCCGGCACCGATCCGAGCGGCGGCGCCGGTATCCAGGCCGATCTGAAAACGTTCTCGGCGCTGGGCGCGTACGGCACCAGCGTGGTGACCGGCCTGGTGGCGCAGAACACCCGCGGCGTGCAGTCGGTGTACCGCATCGAACCGGCCTTTGTCGGCGCGCAGATCGACTCGGTGCTGTCGGACGTGCGTATTGATGCGCTGAAGATCGGCATGCTGGCGGAGAGCGATATCGTCCGGGTGGTGGCACAGCGCCTGCGCGAGTCGTCGGTGCCCTGGGTGGTGCTGGATACGGTGATGCTGGCCAAAAGCGGCGATCCGCTGTTATCCAGCGAGGCGGTCGCCACCCTGCGCGAGGCGCTGCTGCCGCAGGTCTCCCTGATTACCCCCAACCTGCCGGAAGCGGCGGCGCTGCTGGAGTGCGCCCCGGCGGTCAATGAACAGCAGATGCAGGATCAGGGCAGGGCGCTGCTGGCGCTCGGCTGCGGTGCGGTGCTGATGAAGGGCGGCCACCTCAGCGACGCCGAAAGCCCGGACTGGCTGTTCACCCGCGAACGGGCGATGCGTTTTACCGCGCCGCGCGTCAACACCCGCCACACCCACGGTACCGGCTGCACGCTTTCCGCCGCGCTGGCCGCGCTGCGCCCGCGCCACAACAGCTGGGAAGAGACGGTCCCCGCCGCCAAAGCCTGGCTGCAGGGCGCGCTGCAGGCGGCCGACTCGCTGGAGGTCGGCCACGGCATCGGTCCGGTGCACCACTTTTACCAGTGGTGGTAACGCCTCCCTGTTGGCTGTTGTGTTGCTGTTAAGGGCATCGCTTTTCGGCAGGATACCGAAGATTAAGTAGTAGAAGCTGTCTGGTCTGGTCTGGTCTGATTTTTTTTGTTTTTAAAACAGCGACGCAGAAAATAGCAGGCAATCGGGGTTTATCCGGATAAGCGGACCTTCGGGCACAGGGAGGTGCCCGGCAGAGCCCAGGGACGTTACTGGCGTGTCCGCGTTCCGGATAAACCCCGATTAGCCGGGCACCAAAACCTGAAGCGACCCGGCCCAAAAGCCACCCCCCGATTAACCAGGCACCGAAACCCGCAGCGACCAGCGGCCCAAAAGCCCCCCCCGATTAACCAGGCACCGAAACCCCCAGCAACCAGCGGCCTCAAAACGATCCCCCATCCCGCACAAATACCTTAAAAAATGATGATTAACTCAATTTAAACCACTTTAAGCGGTAGATTCCATCGCCATAAGTCGTTTCCCGGAATCCGGGATTAGAACGTAGAGTAACGCTGTCGTATCACCTGCGAGATAACAATAATGAGCACAACGATCCCAGCATTACATAGCGGCTGCCGCCCGCTGGCCGCCCTCCGCGGCCCGAAAGAGGCCATCCGCCAGTTCACCCCCAACTGGTTCGCCGCCACCATGGGCACCGGCATCCTCGCGCTGGCGCTGGCCGCCCTGCCGTGGCAAATCCCCGGCCTGCACGCCGTCGCCGAAGGACTGTGGCTGCTCAACATCGTCCTGTTCAGCCTGTTCACGCTGCTCTACCTTGCGCGCTGGGTAATGTACTTCGACGAAGCCAAACGCATCTTTGGCCACTCTACCGTCTCGATGTTCTTCGGCACCATCCCGATGGGGCTGGCGACCATCATCAACGGCCTGCTCACCTTCGGCCTGCCGCGCTGGGGCGTCGACGTCATCGCCGTGGCGCACGCGCTCTGGTGGCTGGACGTGGCGATGTCGCTGCTGTGCGGCATCTGCATCCCCTACATGATGTTCACCCGCCAGCAGCACAGCATCGACCAGATGACCGCCGTCTGGCTGCTGCCGGTGGTCGCCGCCGAAGTCGCCGCGGTCAGCGGCGGCCTGCTGGCCCCGCACCTGGCGGACAGCGCCGCGCAGCTGCACACGCTGATCGCCAGCTACGTCCTCTGGGCGTTCTCGGTACCGATCGCGATGAGCATCCTGGTGATCCTGCTGCTGCGCATGGCGCTGCACAAACTGCCGCATCAGAGCATGGCGGCCTCAAGCTGGCTGGCGCTCGGCCCGATCGGCACCGGCGCGCTGGGCATGCTGGTAATCGGCGGCGACGCCCCGGCGATCTTCGCCGCCAACCACCTGCCGGCGATCGCCAGCATGGCGCAGGGCTTCGGCCTGATCGCCGGCCTGCTGTTCTGGGGCTGCGGACTGTGGTGGATGCTGCTGGCGCTGCTGATCACCGCCCACTACCGCCATGACGGCATCCCGTTTAACCTCGGCTGGTGGGGCTTCACCTTCCCGCTGGGCGTCTTCGCCCTCACCACTCTGAAACTGGCTACCCTGGTGGACGTCAGCTTCTTCCGCCTCTTCGGCGCGCTGCTCACCGGCCTGCTGGCGCTAATGTGGCTGCTGGTCGCCAGCAAAACCGCCCGCGGCGCATGGACCGGCACGCTGTTTGTCTCCCCCTGCATCGCCGGGCTCAACAAAACCCCCGATAAGCCGGGCACCGTACTCAAAGCGACCCGGCCCCAAAGCGCTCCGAATGCTACGCCAGCAGCTCACACGACGGCGGCAACCGGCACTCCAGCGCATCCGGCAACACCTCAATGCGAAACTCCTTCCCGCTCAGCGGCTCACCATCCAGATTAAACGTCATCTCATGCGGCGCGCTAATCGTCAGCCACGGCAGCGACGCCGTAATCATATTCGGGTCCTTCTCCTCGCTGGTTAACCGGTGCAACAGCGTCGGCAACAGCTCCTGCGACGTCACCACGCTCAGCTCCAGCTTACCGTCGTTAATCAGCGCGCTCGGGCACAACTGCTGACCGCCGCCCGCCTGACGACCGTTGCCAATCCCGATCACCAGCGCATCACCCTGCCAGCTGAAATCCGGCCCGCTAATCTCACAGCGATCGGCCTTCAACTGATCGATACGCATCAACCCGTGAATAAAGTACGACACCCCGCCCAGCGCCGACTTCAGCTTCTCCGGCGTCTCGGTGGTGATCCGCGTACCAAACCCGCCGGTCGCCATATTAATAAAGTAACGATCGTCATTTACCTTCGCCAGATCGATAGGCGTCGCGCGGCCAAAAATCGCCAGCCGCAGCGCCGCTTCCAGCTCCGCCGGAATACCGCAGCTGGTGGCAAAATCGTTGGCGGTACCCAGCGGCACCAGACCCAGCACCGGACGATTGCCCGCCGGCAGACGCGCCAGCGCGGTCGCCACCTCGTTAATCGTCCCGTCGCCGCCGGCGGCAACCACCGTCGCCGCACCGCGCGCCAGCGCCTCACGCACGTAGCGATCGCCGTCGCCGTGCTCCCAGGTCACGCGCACTTCCAGCGCCGCGCCTTCATCACGCAGGGCGCTAATCGCCGCGCGCAGCTCTTCATTACCGGCGCTCTTGCCGTTCAGAATCGCCAGCGTAAGAGGTTGTGTTTCCATTTTATATTCCTGAAAGGTCAACGGATTGCATCAACATATAGCACATCCTGCCGCCAGCGGGTAACGGCCGGTCAAAAGTGAAGGGAATTTCAGAAAAAGAGAAGCCCGCACGGGGGAGCCGGGCGGGCCTAATGAGGTGGTTCTGACCGGGAACCTGCACGCTGCTGATGCGTAAGCCGCGTGGGGGAGATAACCGGATAACGCCTTTTTAATTCGTCGTTAGAAGCGGGTGCATCATAACCGGGAAGTCGCCGGTAAGATGTGACGTCAATCAAAAATCATTTACATTATGAAACTTCTTTCGCCAGATTGCTTAGCTCAGCCGGGTCTGCGGCGGCGGGCAGATTGCGCACCAGCAGCGCAAACGCCACTTCAACCGTCTCCGGCAGCGGCAGCCACACCCGGTGGCCGTTGCCCGGTGCCACGCTTACCGGCTGGCCCTTACCGTTCTCCATCTGCGCCAGCGTAAAGTGCAGATTGCCCGCCGGGGTCATCAGCTCCAGGCTGTCGCCGGTGCTGAACCTGTTCTTCACCTCAACCTCCGCCAGCGTACCGCGCCGCTCGCCGGTAAACTCGCCGACAAACTGCTGGCTGTCGGAAACCGAGTGGCCAGAGTCATAGTTCTGGTAGCTGTCGTGGGTGTGGCGGCGCAGAAAACCCTCTGTATAGCCGCGGTGCGCCAGCCCGTCCAGCGACTGCAACAGCTGTGGATCGAAAGGGTTACCGGCGGCGGCGTCGTCAATCGCGCGGCGGTACACCTGGGCGGTGCGCGCGCAGTAGTAGTGCGACTTGGTGCGCCCCTCAATCTTCAGCGAATGCACGCCAAGCTGCGTCAGCCGCTCCACGTGCGCCACCGCGCGCAGATCCTTCGAGTTCATAATGTAGGTGCCGTGCTCGTCCTCAAAGGCGCTCATCACCTCGCCGGGGTGCTGCGCCTCCGTCAGGGTAAACACCTTCGCGGTCGGCTGGCCGCAGCCCAGCGTCGGCGCGCGTTCCTGCACCGTCACCGGCCGCGCGGCGTCAACGATATTGCCCAGCGCATCTTCCCGCGCCTCCTGCACGTCGTACTGCCAGCGGCAGGCGTTGGTGCAGGTGCCCTGGTTAGGGTCGCGCTTGTTGATATAGCCGGAGAGCAGGCAGCGGCCGGAGTAGGCCATGCACAGCGCGCCGTGCACGAAAATCTCCAGCTCCATCTCCGGTACCTCGCGGCGGATCTCCGCAATCTCCTCCAGCGACAGCTCGCGCGACAGGATCACCCGGGTCAGCCCCAGCTGCTGCCAGAACTTTACCGTCGCCCAGTTGACCGCGTTGGCCTGCACCGACAGGTGAATATCGACCTGCGGAAACGCCTCGCGCACCAGCATAATCAGGCCGGGATCGGACATAATCAGCGCGTCCGGCCCCATGGCGACAACCGGTTCCAGGTCGCGGATAAAGGTCTTCAGCTTGGCGTTGTGCGGCGCGATATTCACCACCACGTAGAACTTCCTGCCCAGCGCGTGAGCCTCGGCGATGCCGGTGGCGAGGTTGGCGTGATTAAATTCGTTATTGCGCACGCGCAGGCTGTAGCGCGGCTGCCCGGCGTACACGGCGTCGGCACCGTAGGCGAAGGCGTAACGCATATTGCGCAGCGATCCGGCAGGGGAGAGCAGTTCGGGTTTAAACATCATGTGGTCTCGGTGTGGTTGCAGGTGGTCACCCTGCAGCAGCGCACCGCCACGCGTTGTTAAGCTATCTCAGCGGCCGCTGCGGGGCCGGGGGCAGCGCTGCCAGCTTCATTTCTGAAGCTGGCAGCGCTGCCAGCTTCATTTCTGAAGCTGGCCGGAGCAGGGCGGTGACGCAGTAAAGCGGGAGATTTTACGGGGCAGGATAGGAGCAGGTGTTGATCTACATCAAACGGCAGACGTCGGCTTCCCAGCGGTAGCCCATGCCGTACACGGCACGGATAAACGGCTGATTAGCGTCCAGCAGCTCCAGCTTGCGGCGCAGGTTTTTAATGTGGCTGTCGATGGTGCGGTCGGTGACCACCCGGTAGTCGTCATACAGCTGATTCAGCAGCTGCTCGCGTGAGAACACCTTGCCCGGCTCCTGGGCCAGCGTTTTCAGCAGGCGAAACTCGGCCGGGGTCAGGTCCAGCGGCTTATCGTCCCAGCTGGCCTGAAAGCGGTGCTCGTCCATCTTCAGCAGCGAGGCCTGTTGGGCTTCCTCCGCCGGGCGCAGGCAGCGCTTAAGGATGGTTTTCACCCGCGCCACCGCCTCACGCGGGCTGAACGGCTTGCAGATATAGTCGTCCGCGCCGATCTCCAGACCCAGCAGGCGGTCGATCTCTTCGGTTTTGGCGGTAACCATAATCACCGGCATCTCGCTGAAGCGCCGCAGCTCGCGGCACACCGACAGGCCGTCAAGGCCCGGCAGCATCAGGTCCAGCAGCATCAGGTCCGGCGAGTGCTGCTTCACCCACGGCAGCACCTCGTCGCCGCGCAGCAGGTGGTGGGTGCGGTAGTTGGCGGCGTGCAGATAGTCGATCAGCAGCTGGCCGAGTTTTGGTTCATCTTCCACGATTAAAATCAGTGGTGCGGTTGGCTCAGTCATCGCGGCTCCCGGTCAGTGTGGCTTGTGCGGTAAGGATAGGGTAACGCGCAGCCCGCCGTCAGGCGAGTGCTGCGCGGTAATGGTGCCGTCGTGGGCCTCGGCAATGTTCTGGCAGATCGACAGCCCCAGCCCGGAGCCGCCGCTGGCGCGGTTGCGCGAGCTTTCGGCGCGGTAGAAGCGCTCGAACAGCTGGCCGAGCTGCTCGTCGCTGACGCCGGGGCCGCTGTCGTCAAACCGCAGGTGGTTGCCTCCGGTATCGGTCTGCAGGCTGATGGTCAGCCCGCCGCCGCCGTCGGTATAGCGCAGGCTGTTCTCCAGCAGGTTAGTAAACAGCTGCATCAGGCGGTCCGGATCGCCAAACTGCGGCGCTTCATCGGGCAGCTGCAGATCCAGCGCCAGCCCGCGCTGCTCAAAGCGGTGGCGGAAGCTGGCGCAGACCATCTCGACCAGCGGCACCAGGTCGGTGTCGCTTTTGCGGTAGGCCAGCGCCCCCTCGTCGGAGAGCGACAGCTGGTGCACGTCGTCCACCAGCCGGGTCAGGGTGGTGACCTCGCTCTGCAGCGAGAGAATCGACTCCGGGGTCATCTTACGCACGCCGTCCTGAATCGCCTCCAGCTCGCCGCGCAGGATCGCCAGCGGCGTGCGCAGCTCGTGGGAGATATCGGCCATAAAGGCGCGGCGCATGCTCTCGTTCTTCTCCAGCGTGCCGGCCAGCCGGTTAAAGTCCTGGCCCAGCCGCCCCAGCTCGTCGCGGCTGCTGGCCTGCACGCGGGTGGCAAAGTTGCCCGCCGCCAGGTGGTGGGTGCCCTCCACCAGCCGTTTAACCGGGGCCAGCAGGCCGCGCGCCATCAGCCAGGTGACCAGCGCCGCCAGCAGGGTAGTCAGCCCGACGATCAGCCAGCTGGTGCGGCTCTGCTGCTGGTCAAAGTTGATGTCGGCGCTGCGGGTCAGCGTCTCCGACGACGAGCCGACCACCCAGCCGACCACCTTGCCGTTGCTGGTGGTGATATTGCGCCGGGTGCCCTCCGGCGACGGATCGCCTCTGGGGCCGATCATCACTTTATACTGCTGATCGAGCACCCAGAACTGCGTGCGCCAGCCGTGCGGCGGCAGGGGTTTACTGGCGTCCGGGTTCTGCTCCAGCGAACGCAGGATGGTAAACACCATGCGGTTGTTGTTGCGCAGAAAATCCCAGCTGCCGTGCGCCTCGTACTGATCGGCCAGCGCGTCGCTCAGCAGCACCAGCCGCTGCTCGTTACCGCGCTTAATGTAGTCGATAAAGCCGTGCTCGAAGCTCAGCCGCATCCCCCAGTGCATGATAATCACCACCAGAATGCAGGTGGAGAAGATGGCGGTAAACAGCTTGGCGCTGATGCCAAAACGCAGTCGGGCGAACATTACGATCTCCTCCGGCGCGCCAGCGGCGCGTTAAGGTCAGATTCCGGCGGCACGCGCCAGAACACCGCGGCCGGCAGCAGGATCACCAGCGCCATGCACAGATAGGTGTAGATAAAGGCCTCCTGCAGCAGCGGGCTGCCCGCCGCGCCCTGGTGACCAAAGGTGCCGAGCAGCAGCCCGGCCACGGTCACGCCGATGCTCATCGACAGCTGCATCACCATCGACAGCAGGCTGTTGCCCTCGCTGGCCTGCGCGTCCGGCAGCGCCTTCAGCGTCAGGGTGTTCATCGCCGAGAAGCGGATGGCGTTGACCATCCCCTGCAGGAACAGCACCACCGGCAGCAGCAGATCCCAGCCGAGCAGCGCCACCAGCGGGAACAGCAGTACCACCAGCGCCAGCGCGGCGGTGGAGCCGGTCAGCACGTTGCGGTAGCCAAAGCGGTTGACGATGCGCACCACGATGCGCTTCATGCCCATATTGCCCAGCACCATCGGGATCATCATCAGCCCGGCGTGCAGCGGGCTGTAGCCCATGCCGATCTGCAGGAAAATTGGCGTCATAAACGGCAGCATGCCGCTGCCGATGCGCCCGGCCAGGCTGCCGAGCAGGCCGATGGTGTAAATGCGGTTATCAAACAGCGTCAGGCTGAACAGCGCGCGCTCGTTGTGGCGGGCGTGCAGCAGGTAGAACAGCAGCGAAAATACCCCGCCGAGGATCAGCACGCACAGCAGCAGCGGCGACATACCCTCACCGCGCTGGCCGTCCAGCGCCAGCGTCAGCCCGGCCATGCCGGCCGCCAGCAGCAGATAGCCGGCGAAGTCGAAGCGTCGCGTGGCGACGGTAAAGTTGGTCATCAGCATCAGCGTGGCCACCGCGCCGATCGCCCCCACCGGGATGTTGATCAGGAAGATCCAGTGCCAGCTGGCGTATTCGACCAGCACCCCGCCCAGCGCCGGGCCGAGCAGCGGGCCAATCTGCCCCGGCAGGGTGACGAAGGTCATCGCCGCCATATACTCGGCGCGCGGCACCAGCCGCATCACCGTCAGGCGGCCCACCGGCACCATCATCGCGCCGCCGATGCCCTGCAGCACCCTTGAGAGGATCAGCTGGTCCAGGCTGGTGGAGAGGGCGCAGCACAGCGAGCCGACGCTGAACAGGATAATGGCGCTGAAGAACACGTTGCGCACGCCGAAGCGATCGGCCAGCCAGCCGCTGACCGGCAGCATGATGGCGACGGTCAGCACGTAGGAGACGATCACCGAATGCATATTCAGCGGGCTTTCGCCGAGGCTGGCGGCCATCGACGGCAGCGCGGTGTTAACGATGGTGGTATCCAGCGTCTGCATAAAGAAGCCAAACGCCACGATCCACAGCTGCCAGCGCACAGAGGCCGGATGAGTCGCCATGTCAGCCCCCCGAAACATCGGTAACAGGGCGCTGAACGCCGGTCTGCCGGGCAGAAAGGCCGGCGTCCTGCGCCGGAATTTTTCTCTGTAGATCGGGGTGACTGAGTGGGGGCATCAGCGTCTCCTTTATTCCGCAACCGGCTGCATTTTAGCCTTGCGCCGCAGCTTATTCATTGCCAGGAATACCACCGGCGTGGTGTAGAGCGTCAGCAGCTGGCTCATCACCAGCCCGCCGGCGATGGTGATGCCCAGCGGCTGGCGCAGCTCCGCGCCGTCGCCGGCGCTGAACACCAGCGGCAGCGCGCCGAACAGCGCCGCCAGGGCGGTCATCATAATCGGCCGGAAGCGCAGCAGGCTGGCCTGAAATATGGCCTCGCGCGGGCTGGCCCCGCCGCGCTGCGCCTGCAGGGCAAAGTCGACCATCATAATCGCGTTCTTCTTGACGATGCCGATCAGCAGCAGAATGCCGATCAGCGCAATCAGGCTGAACGGCGTGCCAAACAGCTGCAGCGCCAGCAAGGCACCTACCCCGGCAGAGGGCAGGGTGGAGAGAATGGTCAGCGGGTGCACGTAGCTCTCGTAAAGGATGCCGAGCACGATGTAGACGGTGGCGACGGCCGCCAGCAGCAGCCACAGCTGGCTGCCCTGCGACTGTTCGAACTCGGCGGCGGTGCCGGAGAAGCTGCCGCGCACGCTGGAGGGCACCCCGAGCGCGGTGACGCTGCGGTCGATGGCGGCCGACGCCTCGGAGAGCGACACCCCTTCCGGCAGGTTAAACGAAATGGTCGAGGCGGCCGACAGCCCTTCGTGGTTCACCGACAGCGGCGCGTTGGCCGGTGCCCAGCTGGCAAAGTACGACAGCGGGATCGGCTTGCCGTCGGCGTTGATCACGTACATCTGATCCAGCGCGCTGATGTCCTGGGTCCAGCGCGGATCGACCTCCATCACCACCTTGTACTGGTTGAGCGGCTGGTAGATGGTGGAGATCTGCCGCTGGCCGAAGGCGTTGTTCAGCAGGCCGTTAACGTCGGCGACGTCGATGCCCAGCCGCGCCATGCTCTCGCGGTCGTAGGTCAGCGCCATCTCCGCGCCGCCGTCCTGCTGATCGGAGTTCACGTCGGCCAGCTGCGGCAGCGCGGCAAAGGCGCGGCGGATTTTCGGCTCCCACTCGCGCAGCGCGGCCAGATCGTCGGAGAGCAGGCTGTACTGATAACCGGCGTTCGACTCGCGGCCGCCGACGCGCAGGTCCTGCACCGCCATCAGATACAGGTTGGCCCCCGGCTCCTTCGCCAGCTTGCCGCGCAGGCGGGCGATCACCTGCTGCGCGCTCTCCCCGCGTTCGCTGAGCGGCTTCAGCGAGATAAACATCGAGCCGCTGTTGGTGCGGAAGCCGCCGGTAAAGCCGACCACGTTCTCCACCGCCGGATCGTCACGCACGATGCGCATAAAGTCCTGCAGCTTGCCGCGCATCGCCTGGAACGAGATGCTCTGGTCGGCCTGGATAAAGCCGTTCAGCCGCCCGGTGTCCTGCTCCGGCATAAAGGTCTTCGGGATGCTGATAAACAGCCAGACGTTAAGGCCGATGGCGGCAACAAACACCAGCAGCGTCCAGCGCGGGTGGTTAAGCACCCGCTGCAGGCTGCGGCCGTAGCCGCGCTGCAGGCCGGTGAGCAGGCGGCCAAAGCCGCGGATGCGCGGCTGCCGGCGCGGCGGCGTTTTACGCAGCAGGTGGGCGCAGAGCATCGGCGTCAGCGTCACCGAAATCAGCAGCGAGATGGCGATCGCCACCGACAGGGTGACGGCAAATTCGCGGAACAGACGGCCGGGCAGCCCGCCGAGCAGCAGCAGCGGAATAAATACCGCCACCAGCGACACGCTCATCGACACCACGGTAAAACCGACCTCGCGCACCCCCTGCAGCGCCGCCTGCAGCGGCTTCATCCCCGCCTCGACGTGGCGCGAGATGTTCTCCAGCACCACGATGGCGTCATCGACCACAAAGCCGGTGGCGATGGTCAGCGCCATCAGCGACAGGTTATTCAGGCTGAAGCCGCACAGGTACATGGCGGCAAAGGTGCCGATCAGCGACACCGGCACCGCCAGCGCCGGGATCAGCGTGGCGCGCACCGAGCGCAGGAAGGCGAATACCACCAGGATCACCAGCGCCACCGCAATCACCAGCGTCTGCTCCACCTCATGCAGCGAGGCGCGAATGGTTGGCGAGCGGTCCTGCGCCAGCTCCAGGCTGATCGAGGCCGGCACGATCCTGTTCAGCACCGGCAGCTGGGCGCGGATGCGGTCAACGGTTTCGATAATGTTGGCGTCCGCCGATTTGCGGATCATCAGCAGGATCGCCGGCCTGCCGTTGGCCATGCCGGCGTTGCGCACGTCCTGCACCGAGTCGCTGACCGTCGCCACGTCCTGCAGCCGCACCGCCGCGCCCTTGTTATAGTGCACCACCAGCGGCTGGTATTCGGCGGCGGTCTGCAGCTCGTCGTTGGTCTTCAGCTGCCAGCGCTGCTGCTTATCCTCGATCGCTCCCTGCGGGCGGCGCACGTTGGCGTTGGCAATCGCCTCGCGCACCGCGTCCAGCGACACGCCCTGGCTGAACAGCGCCTGCGGGTTGAGATCGACCCGCACCGCGGGCAGCGAGCTGCCGCCGACGCTGACGTCACCGACCCCCTCAATCTGCGCCAGCTTCTGCGCCAGCTGGGTCGAGGCGTAGTCGTAGAGCTGCCCCTGCGAGAAGGTGTCTGAGGTCAGCGTCAGAATCATAATCGGCGCGTCGGACGGGTTGGCCTTGCGGTAGGTCGGCCGCCCCGGCATGCCGCTCGGCAGCAGGCTCTGCGCGGCGTTAATCGCCCCCTGCACGTCGCGGGCGGCGCCGTTGATGTCGCGGTCAAAGTCGAACACCAGGATCACCCGCGTGCTGCCGAGCGAGCTGCTGGAGGTCATCTCACTGACCCCGGCGATGCGCCCCAGCGCCCGCTCCAGCGGCGTGGCTACCGACGACGCCATGGTCTCCGGCGAGGCGCCGGGCAGCGAAGCGGAGACCACGATCACCGGAAAATCGACGTCCGGCAGCGGCGACACCGGCAGCATGCGGAAACCCAGCCCGCCGGCCAGCAGGATCGCCAGCGTCAGCAGCAGGGTGGCCACCGGCCGGTGGATAAACAGCGCGAAGAATCTCACTCGGCCTCCGGGCGGGCCAGGCGGCGGCGGGTGGCGTGGGCCAGCCGGTCAAACAGCAGGTAGATTACCGGGGTGGTAAACAGCGTCAGCACCTGGCTGACGATTAAGCCGCCGACCATTGCGGTGCCCAGCGGCTGGCGCAGCTCGGCGCCGACGCCCGAGCTGAACATCAGCGGCAGCGCGCCAAACAGCGCCGCCAGCGTGGTCATCAGAATCGGCCGGAAGCGCAGCAGGCACGCCTGGTAGATGGCGTCGTACGGCGTCATCCCCTGCTCGCGTTCGGCGGCCAGCGCGAAGTCGATCATCATGATGGCGTTCTTCTTAACGATGCCGATCAGCAGGATGATGCCGATTATCGCGATCACGTCCAGCTCGTGGCCGCTGAACATCAGCGCCAGCAGCGCGCCGACCCCGGCGGTGGGCAGGGTGGAGAGGATGGTCACCGGATGGATAAAGCTCTCGTACAGCACGCCAAGCACGATATACATCGCCACCACCGCCGCGACGATCAGCCAGACGGTGCTGGAGAGCGCCGCCTGGAAGGCGAGGGTGCTGCCCTGGAACTGGGTCATGAGATCGGCGGGAAGCTGCAGATCCTGTTCGGCGCGGGTAATGGCGTTGACCGCCTGCTCCAGCGAATAACCGTCGCTGACGTTAAACGAGAAGGTGGTCGACGGGAACTGGTCGAGATGGTTGATGGTCAGCGCACCGTGGCGCTGCTCGACGCGGGCGATGGCGCTGAGCGGCACGCTGCCGCCGTCGCTGCTTTTCAGCCGCACGCTCTGCAGCGCCGCCAGCCCCGGCGTGGCGCTGGTGTCGTGCTCCAGCACCACCCGGTACTGGCTGGCCTGGGTGTAGATGGTGGAGATCAGCCGCTGGCCGAAGGCGTTATACAGCGCGTTATCGACGTCCGCCATCGAGATGCCGAGGCGGCTGGCGGTGTCGCGATCGACGCGGATAAACGCCTCCAGCCCCTGGTCCTGCCAGTCGCTGCTGACGTCCTGCAGCTCCGGCAGCTGTCGCAGCTCTTCCAGCAGCGGCGGCACCCAGCGGCTTAACGCGTCGAGGCTGCCGGCCTGCAGGCTGAACTGATACTGGGTGCGGCTGGCCTGGGTGTCGATGGTCAGATCCTGCACCGGCTGCAGATAGAGGCTCACCCCCGGCAGCCCGGCCACCTGCTGCTGCAGGCGGGCGATCACCGCCGGAATGCGGTCTTCGCGTTCATCCAGCGGCTTGAGGTTGATCTGCAGGCGGCCGCTGTTCAACGCCGGGTTAGTGCCGTCGACGCCGATAAACGAGGTCAGGCTTTTCACCGCCGGATCTTTCATAATCACGGAGGCCACCGCCTGCTGGCGCTGCGCCTGACTTGCAAACGACACCGACTGCGGCGTCTGCACCGTGCCCTGAATAATGCCGTTATCCTGCAGCGGGAAGAAGCCTTTCGGGATCAGCAGCCACAGCAGCACGGTCAGCGCCAGGGTGGCAAAGGCCACGCCCAGCGTCAGCCACGGATGGTTCAGCACCCGGGTCAGCAGCCGGCCATAGCGGGCGATGATCCGCTCAAACAGCGCTTCGCTGGCGCGTGAGAAGCGGTTCTGCCTGCGCAGCGATTCCGCGCTGAGCATGCGCGCGCACATCATCGGCGTCAGGGTCAGCGACACCACCGCCGAGATCAGAATGGCGATCGCCAGCGTCATCGCAAACTCGCGGAACAGCCGGCCAACGATATCGCCCATAAACAGCAGCGGGATCAGCACCGCAATCAGCGAGAAGGTCAGCGAGATAATGGTAAAGCCGATCTCACCCGCGCCCTTCAGCGTTGCCGCCAGCGGCTTCTCGCCCTTTTCGATATAGCGCGAGATGTTCTCGATCACCACAATCGCGTCGTCGACCACAAAGCCGGTGGCGATGGTCAGCGCCATCAGCGTCAGGTTGTTGACCGAGAAGCCGAGGAAGTACATCACCGCAAAGGTGCCGATCAGCGACAGCGGCACCGCCACGGCGGGGATAATGGTCGCCGCCACGTTGCGCAGAAACAGGTAGATAATCATCACCACCAGCGCGATCGCCAGCAGCAGCTCAAACTGCACGTCGCTGACCGAGGCGCGAATGTTGGTGGTGCGGTCGGTAAGCAGCTGCACCTCAACCGACTTCGGCAGCGAGGCGGTCAGCGCCGGCAGCATGCGGCGGATATTATCGGCGGTATCAATGATGTTCGCCCCCGGCTGGCGCTGCACGTTGAGTACGATCGCCGGCTGGCGGTTGGCCCAGGCCCCCAGCCAGCTGTTCTCCGCCCCCTGTTCCACGGTCGCCACGTCGCCGAGGCGCACCGGCGAACCGTTCTGCACGCTGACGATTAACTGGCGGTAGCCTTCAGCGGTTTTAATCTGGTCGTTGGCCGACAGGGTAATGGCGCGTTCCGGGCCGTCGAGGCTGCCTTTGGCCGAGTTGACGTTGGCGTTGCTGATGGCGGTCCGCACCGTCTCGCTGCTGATGCCGAGCGCCGCCAGCGCCTGGGCGTTCAGCTTCACCCGCACCGCCGGGCGCTGGCCGCCGGAGAGGGTCACCAGCCCGACGCCGCTCACCTGCGAGATCTTCTGCGCCACGCGGTTCTCCACCATATCCTGCACCTGGGTCATCGGCAGGCTGGTGGAGGTGACGGCGAGGGTCATGATCGGCGGGTCCGCCGGATTAACCTTGTTATAGACCGGCGGGTTGGGCAGGTCGCCGGGCAGCAGGTTGGTGGCGGCGTTAATTGCCGCCTGCACCTCCTGCTCGGCGACGTCCAGCGACAGCGACAGCTGGAACTGCAGCGTCACCACCGACGCGCCGCCGGCGCTCTGCGACGCCATCTGCTTGAGGCCGGACATCTGGCCGAACTGGCGCTCCAGCGGCGCGGTGATCGCCGAGGTGACCACGTCCGGGCTGGCACCGGGATAGAGCGTTACCACCTGAATGGTCGGGTAGTCGACTTCCGGCAGCGCCGAGACGGGCAGGGCGCGGTAGCCGATAATACCGGCCAGCAGGATCGCCACCATCAGCAGGGTGGTCGCCACCGGGCGCAGAATAAAGTGGCGCGACGGGCCGCCGCCGGGCGTGGGTGTCATCGCCTCCATCAGTCGCTGGCTCCCTTCGCCGGCTGGGCGTGGCGCGCCGAGGTCAGCGGCGTCGACTGCGGCGCCACCACCTCAACCTTCGCCCCCTCGGTCAGCCGGTCGATGCCGTCGGTCACCACCTGTTCACCGGCGTTCAGCCCGTCGGTAATCACCGCTTTTTCACTGTCCTGGAAACCGGCGGTGACCGCCTTCTTGCTGACCTTGCCTTCGCCGTTCACCACCCAGACAAAGTGGCCCTCGCTGCCCATCTGCAGGCCGGCCGGCGGGATCACGATGGCGTTTTCCAGCGTGCTGGCCTGCAGGCGGGCGTTGACAAACTGGTTGGGGAACAGCGTATCGTCCTGGTTATCGAAACGCGCCTTTACCTTAACGGTGCCGGTGGTGGTGTCGATCTGGTTATCGAGGCTCAGCAGGCGGCCGCTGGTCAGCAGGCGGGTGTTGCTGCGGTCCCAGGCTTCTACCCGCACCTCGCCGCTCTTCTGCGCGCTGAGCACGCTGGCGATATCGCTCTCCGGCAGGGTGAAGATCAGGTCAATCGGGTGGGTCTGGGTGATCACCACGATGCCGGTGGTGTCGCCCGACGAGATGTAGTTACCGACGTCGACCTGTTTCAGGCCAACGCGCCCGGCGATCGGCGCGGTGACGCGGCTGTAGCTGAGGTTGAGCTGAGCGCTGGCGACGCTACCCTCGTCGGCTTTAATGGTGCCGAGGGTTTCGCTGACCAGCGCGCGCTGGGTGTCCAGCTCCTGCTGCGAAACGAGGCTGGTTTTCGCCAGCTTTTCATAGCGGGCGAGATCGCGACGGGCGTTGGCCAGCGTCGCCTGGTCTTTTGCCAGCTGCCCCTGGGCCTGGGTCAGCGCCACCTGGTACGGGCGCGGGTCGATCTCCGCCAGCAGCTGCCCGGCTTTCACTTCCTGGCCTTCCGTAAAGTGCAGCGCCAGCAGGTCGCCCTCCACCCGGCTGCGCACCGTGGCGGTACCAGCGGCGGTGACGGTGCCCAGCCCGGAGAGGTACTGCGGGACGCTCTGTTCACGCGCGACCGCCGCCTGCACCGGCGCGGCGGTGCCGCCACCCGCACCGCGCCGCCCGCCGCCCGCCCCTTTACCGCGCTGCCCCTGTTCTCCGGCGCTGGCCGCTGGCGCGCTGCTCTCTGCGCCGTGCTGATGCCACCAGTAAACGCCGCCGCCGATCAGGGCAGCAATGATAATCGCAAGGGGGATTAGCGGCACACGACGCTGTTTTTTCATGAAATGTTGCTCTCCGGTAGCAGGGACACAGGCCCAGGCGGGGCAAGCGGGCACCCGCAAAATAGTGAAGTAAGTCTAGCTAAAATCGCAGCGTGAATAATGAAGAGAATAAGGATAACTGTATAGCGGTGTAATCCCTAATAAAACAGGGGGTTGACGTTTTTGTCGGCTGAAGAGCCAGGCCGCTATAGCCGGGTTTACCCGGCTGGCGGTGAGATCGCGGAGAAATCGGGCGGGGTAAACAGCAATAAAAAACCCGCAGAGCGGGTTTCAGGCGGCTTTACCGGCGGCATTGTCACCCAGCTGGTCCAGCGCCGGGCTGGTCAGCGTCTCCAGCGCTTCAGCATCGAAACTGAGCCAGAAGTGGGTGCTCTCAGCAATTGAAGTCAGCGTATCGGCAACATCGAACTGTAAATCCTGAAAAGTCATAATATTCTCCTTAGTAGATGCAGATTTCCGTTAGGGCGGCATGACATGCTCAATAATCACACTATAAAATATTCGCAGCGGCGGTACAAACCTGATTCAGTCTGCTTATTTTGTAACGCGTTGATTGAAAATGTGTGAACTTCTTTAAGCGATAACATAATTCCCTTTCTCTCCCTGGCAAAACGTATCGACCTTAACGCTGGTAACGTTGCGATTCACTGAAAAAATGCCTGTCAGCTGAGCATCCGGCACGATTTACTCATTTGTCTGGAAAAGTCTTACCCTGTTGCTGATTGAGTAAAGCTTTGCCACATAATTGCGAAGCACCAAATAATAAGTCTGCTAATCTTTAAGACCGCAATCCGCACCTAATTCCCCACAGGAGAGAAAAGATGAGCAATCTGCAACATCGCCAGCTGGGCCGTTCCGGCATTCAGGTTCCGCGGCTGACCTTTGGTGGCAACGTGTTTGGCTGGACCGCCGATCAATCCACCTCATTTTCCCTGCTCGACGCGCTGGTGGAGAAGGGGCTGAACTTTATCGATACCGCCGACGTTTACTCGCGCTGGGTGGACGGTAACGAGGGCGGCGAATCGGAAACCATTATCGGTAACTGGCTGCACAGGAGCGGCAAGCGCGACCAGATCGTGCTGGCGACCAAGGTCGGTATGGATCTCGGCAACGGGAAAACCGGCCTGGCCCCGGCCTATATTCGCCAGGCGGTGGAGGCTTCGCTGAAGCGCCTGCAAACCGACTATATTGACCTCTACCAGGCGCACCGTGACGACCAGGACACGCCGCTGCAGGAGACGCTGGCCACCTTTGACGCACTGGTGAAAGAGGGCAAAGTGCGCGCCATCGGTGCCTCAAATTATTCCGGCGCACGGCTGGAAGAGGCGCTGCAGGTCAGTAGTGATAACGGTTTTGCCCGTTACGAGACGCTGCAGCCGGAGTACAACCTCTACGATCGCCGTGAGTATGAGAGCGATCTGGAAGGGGTGGTGCAGGCGCACGGCCTTGGCGTCATCAACTACTACTCGCTGGCCAGCGGCTTCCTCAGCGGCAAATACCGCAAGCCAGAAGACGCATCGAAGAGCGCGCGCGGCAAAGGAGTGGTTGAGAAGTATCTGAACAAGCGCGGACTCAGTATTGTGGATGCGCTGGTGCAGGTTGCCGAAGCGCATCACGCCTCGCCGACCCAGGTGGCGCTGGCCTGGCAGATTGCCCGCCCGTCGATCACCGCCCCCATCGTCAGCGCCACCTCGCTGGCACAGGTCGACGAGCTGGCCAAAGCCGCAGAGCTGCAGCTGAGCGACAGCGATCTGCGCCTGCTCTCTGAGGTCAGCAGCTACTAAGCTATCTTCAGGCAGCAATCCGGGGATGCTTTCTGGCATCCTCGGCGACCAGAACAATACCCAGCCGCGCTTCATCCGGCTGAACGCTCCAGATTTCACCTTCCGGAATAGATTGCTGGTCATAGCGGACCCGCTCACCGTCATAGGGATAGAAATTGCCCTCTTCGGCATCCAGCACAAAGACGTTTAACTGTTCTGATGTACGGGCTCAACGGACGCTCTCACCTTGTTGAGCTCAGGCTCTGGCACACCGATGCCGTTAAAGGGAGGGCGTCCATCCCTTCTTTTAGCTTTTGCGTGACTGGTTTAAGGGCATCGCTTTTTGTCCGGGAGCCGGGTTCGGCCGCTGGCGTTCGCGTTGCTGGTTTAAGGGCGTCGCTTTTCGTCCGGGAGCCGGGTTCGGCCGTTGGCGACAGAACGCCGGGACGCCGTAAACCCTTCCCTGGGGGCTCGGATGCCGCATCCTTGCGGCATACGCCCGGCTAACCTGCTCGCCAACGGCCTCCCATACTGACATTTGCGTTGCTGCCTCAAAAACAAAACACACTCATTTTTGAAGAATTTGAAGAATTTGAAGAATTTGAAGAATTTGAAAGGTATATCCAGGACGTGTTTTAAGGCAGCGACACAAGGCATTGCAGGCAATCGGGGTTTATCCGGATAAGCGGACCTTCGGGCACATGGACGTGCCCGGCAGAGCCCAGGGATGTTATTGGCGTGTCCGCGTTCCGGATAAACCCCGATAAGCCAGGCACCCAAACCCGCAGCGACCCGGCCCCACAGCCACTCACCGATAAGCCAGGCACCCGACCCCGCAGCGACCCGGCCCCACAGCCACACACCGATAAGCCAGGCTCAGAACCAGAAGCGACCAGGCACCGGGACCTGAAGCTATCAGGCACCGGGACCTGAAGCGACCCCGGCGACCATCCTTAGCGGAACATCACCTGCGCCCAGCGCGCCAGCCCCGCCGTAACTGAACCAAAATCATCGCCGCTGGCCAACGGAATATCCGGCAGCTGCTGCTGCAACGCCGCCCGCAGCACCGGTGACTTCGCACTCCCGCCGGTCAGATAAATCACATCCGGGCGCGTCCCGCTGCTCTCCAGCGCCACCGCCACCTGCTCCCTGATCCGCTCCAGCGGCTGCACGATCGACGCCTCCAGATCCGTCACGCCAATCGACGCCGACAAACCGGCATCAACAAACGCCAGCGACGCCTCAACGCGATCCTGCTGCGACAGCGCGATCTTGCTCTCCTCGGCCGCGCGCACCAGACGATAGCCCAGCCGCTGCTGCCACACCTTCAGCAAATGCGCCACCTTCTGCGGCTCGCGCGCGTCGCGGATCAGATCCTGCAACAGCTTACGGCTGGCCGCGGCGTAAAAATCACTCTGCGCCGGCACATCGTTAATCGCCACCGCATTCCACCACGGCAGGGCGGGCAGCCCCATTCCCTTCAGCGTCTCACCGCCCAGACCCAGCAGCGGCATCAGCTGCTTAAACGCCAGCATAATATCCAGATCGTTACCGCCCACGCGGCAACCGCTGTGGCCCAGCAGACTGGCGCTGCGATCGGCCTTATCGTGCCACTGCGGCCCCATCAGCAACATCGAACAGTCGGTGGTACCGCCGCCGATATCCACCACCAGCACCCGGGTCTCCTCGCTCAGCGTCGCCTCAAAATCCAGCCCGGCCGCCACCGGCTCAAACTGAAACACCACGTCGCTAAACCCGGCACGGCTGGCAGCGCGGGCCAGAATCCCCTCCGCCTGACGGTTGGCCTCATCGCCACCCAGCCCCTGGAAGTTCACCGGACGGCCGATCACCGCCTGACGCACGCTCTGCTGCACCCCGCTCTCCGCCGCCTGACGGATATGCAGCATCATCGCGCACACCAGATCTTCGAAAAACGCCACCTGCTGCGGCTTCAGACCGTTGGCACCAAGGAACGATTTCGGCGACTTCACAAACCATACGTCTTCCGGATCGGCCATATACTGCGCCAGCGAGGCCAGGCCAAACTTTACGCTGCCCGCCGTGACCTCAATATCTTCTTCGCGATTAAGGGAAATGGAGCGCTTCAGCAGCGCCTGGGTATCGGCGTCCGGCGTCGGCACCTGATGATGGCGGAACAGCCACTCGCTCACCGCTTCGCGGACCGGCGCACACAGCATTGAGGGTAAATAGGGTGAGCCCTGCTCCAGCGGCAGCAGCTTAGGCGCGCCGTTCTCCATAATGGCTACCGAGCAGTTAGCCGTACCGTAATCGAAACCGATAAACATCGTCCCCTCCGCTGAGTGTGGGAAAAAAAAGGGGGCGACTTTAGCCTGTCTGGCGCGTTACGGCAAGTGAAGAGAGCGGCGGCGGGATGATTCGCGCGCCACGGCCGCCACCGGTGGCGGGGGAAGGGCTAAAGATACTGCCAGACCGAAAGCTGGCCGCGGCCGTTGTGCTTGGCGTTATAACAGGCGATATCCGCCTGCACCATCGCCTCCGAGGCGGTAAAACCGGGGTCCAGCCGCGTCAGCCCGGCGCTGGCTCCCACCTGATGACCCTGTTTATTCCAGTGGAAACGGTGCGCTTTAACCGCCGCCACCAGCCGCTCGATGATGCCGATCGCCGTCGCCAGCTCGCACTCCGGTAGCAGCACGCCAAACTCATCGCCGCCCAGCCGCGCCAGCAGATCGCGAGAGCGCAGTTGCAGACGCATTACGATCGCCAGCTCGCGCAGCAGCGCATCGCCCGCCGCGTGGCCAGCGCTGTCGTTCACCGCCTTGAAACGATCGAGATCGATAAACGCCAGCACGTGGCGGGTAGGGCGGTCGCCGTTCTTCTCCAGCAGCAGGCTGAGCTGTTGCTCGAAGTTGACGCGGTTTGGCAGGCCGGTCAGCATATCGTGTGAGGCGCTGTAGCTCAGGCGACGGATCATCTCGCGCGACTCGCTGACGTCGCGGATCACCATCACACTGCCGATGCTGTCGCCCTGCTGCGTGGTCAGCGGCGAGAAGCTGTAGTGAATGGCGAACTGCGCGTGGCTGCGGCTGTGCAGCACCAGGTCGTTTTCCACCAGCGGCGTCACCGCCAAGGGCAGCCCGCTCTGCAGCAGGTTCTCCAGCTCCTCGCCGTGGCTGCCGCGGGTGATGCGCAGGATCTCCGCCAGCGGTTTCCCCATCGCCTGATGCTGCAGCCAGCCGCTCATCTCTTCTGCCACCGGGTTCATAAAGTTGACCTGCATCTCGCGGTCGGTGCCGATCACCGCCTCGTCGATGGTGTTCAGCGTGATGTGCATCCGCTCTTTCTCCTGATACAGCGCCTCGTTGGCCTGGGTCAGGCGCGCCATCAGTCGCTGATTCTCGCCGGCGGTGTGTTTCATGGCGGTGATATCTTCAATCTGGCTGATAAAGTAGAGCGGCGTCCCCTGCTCATCGCGCACCAGCGACACCGCCAGCAGCGCCCACACCAGTTCACCGTCGCGGCGGTAGTACCGTTTCTCCTGGCTGTAGCTCTGCATTTCGCCGGCCAGCAGCGCGTGGGCCTGAGCAACGTCGGCATGCAGGTCGTCCGGGTGGGTCAGCTGCTGGAAGGTCATCTGCTTCAGCTCCGCTTCGCTGTAGCCGAGCAGCAGGCACAGCGCGCGGTTCACCTGCAGCCACTGTCCGGCCGGTGCCACCAGCGCCATGCCGATCGCCGAGAACTCCATCGCGTGGCGAAAGCGGGCTTCACTCTCGATGATCCCCCGGCGGTCGGCGCGGAAGGCGTGCATCACCAGGGTCATCATATGCGCCGGGATCAGCGCCAGCAAAAACGGGATCCACGGGGTAACCTTTAACAGCTGGCTGTTGGGGCTGTCGTGGCCGGCCAGCTCGAAGGTCAGGATCAGCGTCACCAGCGCGATCGCCAGCAGGAACACGCTGAACGCCGCCAGCCTCGGCAGGCGCACCGCGCTGTAAAACAGGATCACCACCAGCATGGTAAATGGCCAGGGCACGTAGCGCAGAGCCAGCCACACCAGCGCCAGCGTGGCCAGGCCGGTCAGCAGGATCTCCAGCCCACGCTCGGCCAGCAGCCGTTTTACCGTGCTGCGCTGCCACAGCAGTCCGACCGGGCCGATCGCCAGCATGCCGATCACTTCGGATACCACCCAGGAGATAAAATAGTGCGGCGATCCGCCCGGGGTTATATGCAGTAACCAGCTGGCCAGCAGCGCGCCGAACATCGGTGCCAGCAGCACCGCGCCGAACACCATTTTAGCCCAGTCGAACAGCGAACCGAGCGGCGACTCTGCGTCAAGCAGCCGGCGCAGCAGCAGGCCGCCAAACAGCGCCTGGGCCAGATTGATCAGCGGAAATTTAACGTTGGAGAACGCGGGGCCAAGCAGCAGCGCGTTGGCGCAGCTGACGCCAAGCACGCAGCCTGCCAGCAGCAGCGGCAGGCTGCGCGACGGGTTACGGAACACCACGATGGTCATCAGCGGGGTAGAGAGCCACAGCGGTGCGATATGGCCGCTGACCACGATCAGCTCGAGGCAGAACAGCGTCAGGGTAAAACTGAGCAGTGCCAGCTGCAGGGCGTTAAGCCACGTGGTGCGGGTGCGCGATACGCTGACCAGAGTCTCGGTTGCCATCCATAAATATCCACTGCGGCGCCAGGTTTGGCGCATTCTTGATCATATGTGCAATGCTAGCATAACAATGGAGGTGGGCAGTGGCTAAATCGTCTCTGCCCCGGCGGGCTTAACGTCGCTGATTAAGCAGGTCGGCGCGCGTCCACGGCTGTTCAATACCGGCCAGCTGCGCCGACAGGCGCTGCAGGAACTGCTGGGTGGTGGCCACCCGCCCCTGGCTGAACAGCAGCACCGGCAGCAGCAGCGCCACCGCCAGCTGCGCCAGCGAAAAACCGTGCGGGCGCATGCCGCGCTGGGCGATCAGGAAGGCGCTGCTCAGGGTATAGCCCAGCAGCAGCCCGCTGACCACTTCGCTCGGCGAGTGGGCGTCCAGCGCCAGCCGCGAAATGCCGACCAGCAGCGGGATCAGGTAGCCAATCGCCAGCGCCGCCAGCCGCCACCCGCGCGCCAGCCGCCCGGTTAACAGCCACAGCATCACCGGCCACAGCGTAGCGGACATCGCGCTGTGGCCGCTGAAGCCGGTAAAATTGAAGCGCACGCTGCCGATGCCAAAGCCGAGAAAGGCGATCTTCGAAATGCTCACCACCGCGCCGGCACAGCCAAACGCCAGCAGCCAGAACCACACCGCCCGGCGGTCGTCATTTTTCCAGCGCAGCAGCAGCGCCATTATCACCGCGGTGGGGATCAACAGCATACTGTCACCGAAGTAGGTTAAAATATGCATTGCAGGGTTCGACACGGCCTTTCCTTGTTTAACGATTCAGCAGGCGATTCTACCCGGCAAATCCCGCGCCGCCAAACGGGAAACTCTGAAAATCACCGTGGCGCATTTTTCTGGCATCAACCGGTTGAACTCCCTATAATTGCGCCCGCAAAGCCTTGATGAACTTCGGCTGCCGGGGCGCTGGCCGCTTTTGTGCAAGCCGATTTTGCAGGCTACTTCTCATTTCTCTGTTTTGGAACCAGGTCTTTAATATGACTGACAAGTCACACCAGTGCGTCATTGTAGGTATCGCAGGCGCGTCTGCCTCGGGAAAAAGTCTTATCGCCAGCACGCTGTACCGTGAAGTGCGTGAACGGGTCGGTGATGAAAACATTGGCGTGATCCCGGAGGATGCCTACTATAAAGACCAGAGCCACTTAACCATGGAAGAGCGGGTTAAAACTAACTACGACCATCCCAGCGCCATGGATCACAACCTGCTGCTGCAGCATCTGCAGATGCTGAAGGCCGGCCAGGCGATCGAACTGCCGGTGTACAGCTACGTGGAGCACACCCGCACCGCGCAGACCATTACGCTGCAGCCGAAGAAGGTGATTATTCTGGAAGGCATTCTGCTGCTGACCGACGCGCGGCTGCGCGACGAGATGAATTTCTCCATCTTCGTCGACACGCCGCTGGACATCTGCCTGATGCGCCGCATGAAGCGTGACGTCAACGAACGCGGCCGCTCAATGGACTCGGTGATGGCACAGTATCAGAAGACCGTGCGGCCGATGTTCCTGCAGTTTATTGAGCCGTCCAAGCAGTATGCGGATATCATCGTGCCACGCGGCGGTAAAAACCGCATCGCTATCGATATCCTCAAGGCCAAAATCACCCAGTTTTTTGAATAAGTTACGGGCAGTGATGCCAGGGGAGTCAGCGAATGAGATTATGTGACCGCGATATAGAAGCCTGGCTCGACGATGGCCGCCTAGGCATCGAGCCGCGCCCGCCGGTTGAACGCATCAGCGGGGCGACCGTCGACGTGCGCCTCGGCAACCAGTTCCGCACTTTTCGCGGCCACACCGCGCCTTTTATCGATCTGAGCGGGCCGAAGCACGAAGTCAGCGCCGCGCTGGATCGGGTAATGAGCGATGAGATCGTGCTGCCGGAAGGGGAGGCGTTCTTCCTGCACCCCGGCGAGCTGGCGCTGGCGGTGACGCTGGAGTCGGTTACCCTGCCGAACGATCTGGTCGGCTGGCTGGACGGCCGCTCGTCGTTAGCCCGCCTTGGGCTGATGGTGCACGTCACCGCGCACCGCATCGATCCCGGCTGGCAGGGCCGCATCGTGCTGGAGTTCTATAACTCCGGTAAGCTGCCGCTGGCGCTGCGCCCCGGCATGCTGATCGGCGCGCTGAGCTTCGAACCCCTTTCGGGGCCTGCCGCCCGCCCGTATAACAGCCGGCAGGATGCCAAATACAAAGGCCAGCAGGGCGCAGACGCGAGCCGTATTGACGAAGACTAAGGAGCGGAAGGCATGAAGAGATTGATAACCACGTTAGCCATTCTGTTGGTGGTGATAGTGGCAGGCATGACCGCGCTGGTGGTGCTGGTCAATCCCAATGACTTTCGCAGCTATATGACCCGGCAGGTGGAGCAGCGCAGCGGCTACCGCCTGGCGCTGACGGGCGAGCTGCGCTGGCACGTCTGGCCGCAGCTCAGCATCCTCTCCGGCCCGGTGAGCCTCACCGCACCGGGGGCCAGCCAGCCGGTGCTCAGCGCCGAAAATATGCGGCTGGACGTTGCCCTGCTGCCGCTGCTTTCCCATCAGCTGGCGGTCAGACAGGTGATGCTGAAAGGCGCGGTCGTGCGCTTAATCCCCGACAGCGAACGCCAGAGCCCGCCGGACGCGCCGATCGGTCCGGCCGGCTCCTCTGCTTCTGCACCGCTTGACGACGTTACCCACGGCTGGTCGTTTGATATCGCGCATCTGAAGATCGTCGACAGCCTGCTGGTGTGGCAGCAGCGCGACGGCAGCCAGCTTAACGTCCGTGACTTTAACCTGCAGCTGGATCAGCCGCAGCCGCGGCAGGCAAAGCTGGAGGTCAGCAGCCGCATTAACCGTGACCAGCGCGAGCTGCAGCTGACGCTGAAGAGCGACGTTGACCTCAGCGGCTACCCGCGCCAGCTCAGCGGAGCGATCACCCGGTTCGACTATCGCCTGCGTGGGGCTGACCTGCCCACTGAGGGCATCAGCGGCAGCGCCAGTATGCAGGCCAGCTGGAACGGCCAGAGCGGTGACTTCAGCCTCAGCGATCTGCAGCTCAGCGCCAACGACAGCCAGCTGAGCGGCACCCTCAGCGGCCGGCTGGGTGAGCTGCCGCAGCTGCAGGCCCGCCTGCACGCCAGCAACCTGAATCTTGACGCGCTGCTGGCGATGCCGGTCGCCGCCAGTACCGCTTCCCAGCCTGCTGCGGCCGCCTCGCGCGGGCCTGTGATCGCCGATATGCCGCTGCACGATCACGCCGGGTCGGTGCTTGCCGGCTTTAACGGCTCGCTGGCGCTGCAGGCCGACCGCCTGCAGTGGCGCGGCATCAATATGGATGGCGTGCAGCTGGCGGCGGACAACCGTGACGGTAAGCTGACCGTTAGCCAGTTTGACGGGCGCAGCGGGCCGGGCAGTTTCTCTCTGCCTGCCACTCTGACGATCACCCCGACGCAGACCCTGGTCAGCGTGCGGCCGCTGCTGAAGTCGATGCCGCTTGGCCCGCTGCTTAACGCCTTTGCGCTGCCGGACTCGGTCAGCGGCGAGCTGTCGCTCAGCGGCGCTTTCAGCGGCGACGGCTTAACCGTCGACGCCTTTAAGCGCCAGTGGCGCGGTAAGGGCGAGATGCGGCTGGCCGACGCACAGATCGCCGGGCTTAATTTTCAACAGCTGGTGCAGCGCGCGGTGGAGAACAGCAGCGATAAGGTGCGCGGCGATCGCCAGGAGGGGCAGCCGGACCTGCAGCAGATTACCGGCAGCGCCACGCTGAACAACGGCCGGCTCGATTTTGTCAAACTCGACGCGCGTGGCTCTGCGCTCAACTATAACGGCAGCGGCAACGTCGATCTGGCCAACCGCGCGCTGGATATGAACTTCGGCGTCACCGTGACCGACGGCTGGCAGGGCGATGATTCGCTGGTGCGGCGCCTGCAGACCACCCCGGTGCCGCTACGCATCTACGGGCCCTGGTCGCAGATCAACTACAGCCTGAAGGTCGACCAGGTGCTGCGATCGCAGCTGCGTGATGAAGCGAAACAGCGGCTGAAGGAGTGGATGGGGCGTAACCCGGAAGCGAAAAACAGCGGCGATGCAAACAAGTTGCTGAAAGATCTTGAACGTTAACCGGCATGCTGTGCCGGTTTTTTTATTCTGCCGCGATCTTTTTAAATTTCAGAATAAGATTATACTGAAGAATCATTCCTTTAATGCATAATCGAAGAACAATTACACTCTTATTGATTTGGAAAAACTATGACCAAGCTTAAGGCAGTAATCCCGGTCGCTGGCCTTGGTATGCACATGCTCCCCGCTACCAAAGCCATTCCTAAAGAGATGTTACCTATCGTCGACAAGCCAATGATTCAGTACATTGTCGATGAGTGTGTGACCGCCGGCATCAAAGAGATTGTGCTGGTGACTCACGCGTCTAAGAACGCCGTCGAAAACCATTTTGATACCTCCTACGAGCTGGAAGCGCTGCTGGAAGCCCGCGTAAAACGCTCGCTGCTCAGCGAAGTTCAGTCGATCTGCCCGCCGGGCGTGACCATTATGAACGTGCGCCAGCCGCAGCCGCTGGGCCTGGCGAATGCGCTGCTGTGCGCCCGTCCGATGCTGCACGATCAGCCGTTTGTGGTGGTGCTGCCGGACGTGCTGCTGGACGGCTCCACCGCCGACCCGCTGCGTTACAACCTGGCGGCGATGATCGCCCGTTTTGAAGAGACCGGCCGCAGCCAGGTGCTGGCGCACCGCCTGCATGATGCTGACCTCTCCGAGTACTCGGTGCTGACCACCCAGGAGCCGCTGTCGATTCCGGGTAAAGTCAGCCCGATCGTCGACTTCGTAGAGAAGCCGGAAAATCCGCAGGCGCTTAACTCCACGCTGTCAGCGGTGGGCCGCTATGTGCTTTCCGCCGATATCTGGCCGGAGCTGCAAAATCTGGAGCCGGGTGCCTGGGGCCGTTACCAGCTGACCGACGCCATCGCCAACCTGAGCAAGAAAAAGCCGGTGGATGCCCACCTGCTGAGCGGCGACAGCTTTGACTGCGGCCGTAAGCTCGGTTATATGAAGGCGTTCGTTACCCTTGGCCTGCGCAACCATGCTCAGGGCGCCGATTTCCGCGACGCGATTAAAAAAATCCTGGCGAAATAAGCCAACGTTAATCAGGGCCCTGCCCGTTGGCGTGGCCCGCAAGGAGTCATCATGGCAATTTTAGTCACCGGTGGGGCGGGGTATATCGGCTCGCACACCGTGCTTTCGCTGCTGCAGCGCGGCAGCGAAGTGGTTGTACTGGATAACCTGAGCAACGCCTCGCGCGAAGCGGTAAAGCGCGTTGAGCAGCTGAGCGGTAAAACCGCCACCTTCGTGGAAGGCGATATTCTGGATCGCGCCTGCCTGCGCGATATTTTCGCCAGCCACGCCATCGATGCGGTGATCCACTTCGCCGGGCTGAAGGCGGTGGGGGAGTCGACGCGCAAGCCGCTGGAGTACTACCAGAACAACGTCACCGGCAGCCTGGTGCTGCTGGAAGAGATGCGCGCTGCCGGCGTGCATCAGTTTATCTTCAGCTCTTCCGCGACCGTTTACGGTGCCGACGCGCCGGTGCCCTATGTGGAAACCACGCCAATCGGCGGCACCACCAGCCCGTACGGCACCTCCAAGCTGATGGTCGAGCAGATCCTGCGCGACTTCGCCGTCGCCGAACCGCAGTTTCAGATTATCGCGCTGCGCTACTTCAACCCGGTCGGCGCCCATGAATCCGGCCTGATTGGCGAAGATCCCAACGGTATCCCTAATAACCTGCTGCCCTACATTGCCCAGGTGGCGATCGGCCGGCTGGAGAAGCTTGGCATCTTTGGCGGCGACTATCCGACCAAAGACGGCACCGGCGTGCGTGACTATATTCACGTAATGGATCTGGCCGAAGGCCACCTGAAGGCGCTGGATCACCTGCCAGCCATCAGCGGCTATAAAGCCTACAACCTCGGTGCCGGGGAAGGGTATTCGGTGCTGGAGATGCTCAGGGCGTTTGAGAAAGCCTCAGGCCGTGAGGTGCCGTATCAGATCTCGCCGCGCCGCGCCGGTGACCTGGCCGCTTTCTGGGCCGATGCCTCGCTGGCCGATCGTGAACTCGACTTCCGCGTCTCACGCGGTATCGATGAGATGATGCGAGATACCTGGAACTGGCAGTCGAAAAACCCGAACGGCTATCGTTAGAAAACATCAGAACAGCTTTATTATTTCGTAAAAAAACTTCCGCGTGCGGAAGTTTTTATTTTTCAGTAAGTTACGCCCATTCATATTCCCTCGCAATTCTAATTCCTTGATCGTAATGAGATTATTCTTACTTCTTAATTTTTAACACTTTTTGCCAAAAATGCAGTTTGAATCTATACTCCGCAGGCTTCTGGCGTAGAATCAGACTTTAATCCCTACTCTTAACGTATTTTAAGATGTTTGCTGATTAGGGTTTTCTCTGTAGTAACCGGGAGTTAGGCTGTCAGAGGCAGTCAGTCCGGCAGCAGAATAGACTTTTCAGGATTATTCCTGAACACAATCCGTTCCAAAGCTTCTAGCCTTACCAACAATGATGGACATCACCTATGCCTGCTGGTAGCGAAAGCCAGGGGCGGTAGCGTGGGAAAAACGCGCGAAGCGCACAATCTGAATGATTATGGGTGCAGAGATATGCAGGACATCCTCATTATTTTTCTCGGTGCCATGGCACTGCTGTTTATTGCGCGTAAAATTGCCCGCCGCGTCGGTTTGGTTGACAAACCCGGCGGACGTAAACAGCACAAGGGCACGATTCCGCTGGTAGGCGGGGTCTCAATTTATTTTTCACTGTGGATCATGTATTTGCTGCAGCCGGGCTGGCTGCCGGACTTCTCGCTTTACATGCTGTGCGCCAGCGTATTGCTGGTGGTCGGCATCCTGGACGATCGCTTCGATCTGCCGGTGCTGCCTCGCGCAGGCATTCAGGCAGGCGTGGCTATCGTTATGGTGCTCAGCGGGCTGTCGCTCTCCTCCTTTGGCAATATTCTGTTTGGCTATCCGCTGATGCTTGGCGGGCTCGGCTGGCTGATGACCGTATTTGCCGTTATCGGTGCCATCAACGCCTTCAATATGGTGGACGGTATTGATGGCCTGCTGGGCGCGCTCTCCTGCGTGACCTTCGGTTCACTGAGCATCGTGTTCCTGATGGGCGGTAACGCGGAGCTGGCGATGTGGTGTCTGGGGCTGATGGCCGCCTGTATTCCCTATATCCTGCTTAACCTCGGTATTCCGTGGGGGCGCAAGTTCAAAGTCTTTATGGGGGATGCGGGGAGTATGCTGATTGGCTTTACGGTGATCTGGCTGCTGATCCTTGCCACCCAGGGCGAAGAGGCGGTAATGAGCCCGGTAACCGCGCTGTGGCTGATTGCCGTACCGCTGGTGGATATGCTGCGGGTGATGGTCAGCCGCGTGCTGCGCGGGGTCAGCCCGTTCCGCGCTGACCGTGAGCACATGCACCATATACTGATGCGTGCCGGCTTAAGCGGCCGCTGGACGCTGTTAGTGATGACCTCCGCACAGGTCTTCAGCGCAATGACCGGTATTATCCTTGATGGCTGCCACGTGCCGGACGGCTGGCAGCTGCTGCTGTTTTTGCCGGCATCCTTCTTCCTGCTGTACGGGGTAGGCGCATCCTATCGCATTAAGCTTTCGTTTGCTCGCTTACTGACTGTTAAATAAAGTGATTTCAGGTACATTATGCAGATAATGGGCCGCGCCGGTAACGGTTGACGTAAATAATCAGAGAGAATTGACGCGTGAAAATTTTAGTGACCGGCGGAGCCGGATTTATCGGCTCTGCCGTAGTACGTCATATTATTAACTGCACAGCCGACAGCGTGGTGAATCTCGACAAACTGACCTACGCCGGCAATCCAGAGTCGCTGGTCAGCGTTGAAGCCGACCCGCGCTACGCCTTTGAGCAGGCCGATATCTGCGACGCTCAGGCGATGCGGGAGCTGTTTGCACGTCATCAGCCCGATGCGGTGATGCACCTGGCGGCAGAGAGCCACGTTGACCGCTCGATTAGCGGTCCGGCGGACTTTATCCATACCAATATCGTCGGTACCAGCGTGCTGCTGGAAGCGGCTCGCGGCTACTGGAATGAACTGGATCAGCCGCGTAAAGCGGCGTTCCGCTTCCACCATATCTCCACCGATGAAGTGTACGGTGACCTGCCGCACCCGGACGAAGTCAGCGACGGGCACCCCCTGCCGCTGTTTACCGAAACCACCCCCTATGCGCCAAGCAGCCCCTACTCTGCGTCTAAGGCCGCCTCCGATCACCTGGTCCGCGCCTGGCTGCGCACCTACGGCCTGCCGACGCTGGTGACCAACTGTTCAAACAACTACGGCCCGTATCATTTCCCCGAGAAACTGATCCCGCTGGTGATCCTCAACGCGCTGGCGGGCAAACCGCTGCCGGTGTATGGCAAGGGTGACCAGATCCGTGACTGGCTCTACGTCGACGATCACGCCCGTGCGCTCTATACCGTACTGACCCGTGGTGAAGTGGGGGAGACCTATAATATCGGCGGCCACAACGAGAAGCAGAACCTGCAGGTGGTGGAAACCATCTGCGATTTGCTGGATGAGCTGGTGCCGAAAGAGACGCCATACCGCCAGCAGATCGCTTACGTGGCCGACCGCCCTGGCCACGACCGCCGCTACGCCATTGACGCGGGCAAAATCGCCCGTGAACTGGGCTGGCAGCCGCAGGAAACCTTCGACAGCGGCATCCGCAAAACCGTGCAGTGGTATCTGGATAACGCCGAATGGGTTGCCAACGTGAAAAGCGGCGCCTATCAGGCGTGGATCGACCACAACTATCAGGGTCGTCAGCAATGAAGATCCTGCTGTTAGGGAAAAACGGCCAGCTCGGCTGGGAACTGCAGCGCGCGCTGGCGCCGCTAGGCCAGGTGACGGCGCTGGCCAGCGATGCGGCCGACTACTGTGGCGATCTGCGCCAGCCTGAACTGCTGGCGGCGACTGTCCGCCAGCTGCGGCCGGATGTGATTGTTAACGCTGCCGCCTGGACCGCCGTTGACCTTGCCGAAAGCGAGCCGCAGGCCGCTTATCAGGTGAATGCGCAGGCGGTCGAAGTGCTTGCCCGCGAAGCGCAGCAGCTGGGCGCATGGCTGATTCACTACTCCACCGATTACGTCTTTTCCGGCAGCGGTGAACGACCGTGGCGGGAAGACGACAGCACCGGTCCGCTGAACGTGTACGGCGCCAGCAAGCTGGCCGGCGAGCAGGCAATTATTGCGGCCTGTGACCAGCACCTGATCTTCCGTACCAGCTGGGTCTACGGCAGCCGCGGTAATAACTTTGCCCGCACCATGCTGCGTCTTGGCCAGCAGCGCGAAGAGCTGGCGGTGATTAATGACCAGTTTGGCGCACCGACCGGCGCGGACCTGCTGGCAGACTGTAGCGCCCATGCGCTGGTTAAAGCGCTGGCTAACCCGGCGCTGGCCGGGGTTTACCACCTTGCGGCGGGCGGCACGACCAGCTGGTACGACTATGCCCGGCTGGTGTTTAGTGAAGCCGATGCAGCCGGCCTGCCGCTGGCGCTGCGGAAGCTTAATCCGCAGCCGACCAGCGGTTATCCCACTCCGGCACAGCGACCGCTTAATTCGCGGCTGGATACGGCAAAATTTAAGCAGGCGTTTGGCCTGCAATTGCCTGAGTGGCAGCAGGGGGTTCAGCGGATGCTGGCCGAAATTCTGCCGTTGCAGGTAAAATAATCATTTCCGCTCCGCACGAAGCGGACGTAAAAAATAAGAGAATCATGATGGCACGTAAGGGAATTATTCTGGCGGGCGGCTCCGGCACCCGTCTCTATCCGGTGACAATGGCGGTCAGCAAGCAGCTGCTGCCGATCTATGACAAACCGATGATCTACTACCCGCTCAGCACCCTGATGCTGGCCGGCATCCGCGATATCCTGATTATCAGCACCCCGCAGGACACGCCGCGTTTTGAACAGCTGCTTGGCGATGGCAGCCAGTGGGGCCTTAACCTGCAGTACGTGGTGCAACAGAGCCCGGACGGGCTGGCGCAGGCGTTTATCCTCGGTGAAGAGTTTATCGGTGAAGACAGCTGTGCGCTGGTGCTCGGCGACAATATCTTCTACGGCCACGACCTGCCAAAAGAGCTGCAGTCGGCGGTGGGCCAGACTTCCGGCGCAACGGTCTTTGCCTATCATGTCAATGACCCCGAGCGTTACGGCGTGGTCGAGTTTGACGCGGACGGCGTGGCGGTGTCGCTGGAGGAGAAACCAGCCGAACCAAAGAGTAACTACGCCGTTACCGGGCTCTACTTCTACGACAACCGCGTAGTCGGGATGGCCAAAAGCCTGCAGCCGTCACCGCGCGGCGAGCTGGAGATCACCGATATTAACCGCCTGTATATGGAGCAGGGCGAGCTGTCAGTAGCGATGATGGGGCGCGGCTTCGCGTGGCTGGACACCGGCACCCACCACAGCCTGATCGAGGCCAGCAACTTCATTCAGACCATTGAAGAACGTCAGGGGCTGAAAGTCTCCTGCCCGGAAGAGATCGCCTTCCGCAAAGGCTTTATTGATGCTGCGCAGGTGCGCAAACTGGCCGAACCGCTGTCGAAAAACGCCTACGGTCAGTATCTGTTGAAAATGATTAAAGGTCTGAACTGATAATGAATGTGATCACCACGGCAATACCTGACGTGTTGCTGTTTGAACCCCGGGTGTTTGGCGACGATCGCGGCTTCTTTTTTGAAAGCTTCAGCCAACAGGTCTTTGAGCAGGCAGTCGGTCACCCGGTGAGTTTTGTGCAGGATAACCACTCTAAATCCTCTAAAGGCGTATTACGCGGCCTGCACTACCAGCGTGCGCCACACGCTCAGGGCAAGCTGGTGCGTTGTGTCGCCGGTGCGGTGTTTGACGTGGCGGTGGATATCCGCCCCGGCTCGCCGACGCGTGGCCAGTGGGTGGGGGAGATCCTCTCGGCGGAAAACAAACGTCAGTTGTGGATACCGGAAGGCTTTGCACACGGTTTTCTGGTTCTGAGCGACAGCGCTGAGTTTGTCTACAAAACGACGGCTTACTACCATCCGCAGAGCGATGCGGGGATCGCCTGGAACGATCCTGTACTGGATATCCGCTGGCCGCTGCCGTCCGGCGGCCCTCTGCTTTCTGAGAAAGATGCCGCTGCTGAAAAATTCTTATGATCCTCCGCAATAATGAATAAACACCTTAATGTATTGGCCTATATTTACAGCGTCAGGATTTATGCCGCTGCGATCAGCATTGTTCTGGTTCCGTGGGTCATAAAGCTGGTCGGCTATGATGCGTACGGGCTGGTAGGTTTTTTTGCTATTCTGCTGGCCTGCATGAACATCCTGGATGCCGGCATCGGCGGCGTATTAACCCGGCAGGCGATCGTGTCACGTACCAGCCGGGGGCAGTTCAGTCAGTTCCTCAGTGTGTTTCGTAAAGTCATTATTCTGTTTGTGACGGTGGGGATCGCGGTAGCGCTGCTGGGCAGCCTGCTGGCGCAGCACTACGGTAAAAGCTGGCTGAACACCAGCCTCAGCCATCAGGAAGTGGCATTCTGTACGTCGCTGATGTTTTGCATTTTCGCCGTACACTATATTCAGGGGCCGTGGCGAAGTTTACTGCTTTCGAATGAAAGTCAGGCGACGCTTGCTACCATCAACTTTGTCTATATGTCTCTGTCACAGCCCGGCGCCCTGCTGCTGCTGATCTATTACCGGCAGGATATAAAATTTTATTTTTTCGCCCAGCTGATTGCCGCGATAATTAACACCTCGCTGATGATATTTTACGGCGAGAGGGTTAAACGGAAGATTGTTGCCGGACTTCGCGACGTTAATGAAGTGGTCAACCGTCTGTCGTTAAGAAGCCTGCTGCTGTTCGCGTTACAGCTTTCGCTGTTATCCATACTGTGGATTATCGTTAATCAGTCAGACAAGCTGGCGCTTACCCGATTTATGGCGCTGTCTGATTACGCAAAATACAGCGTAGCGGTGTCACTGACTACCGTGGTTGCCATCATCAGCGATCCCCTCAACCAGGTGCTGTTGCCCAGGCTCACGCGTAGCTGGCATGAGAAAAATTTCGCCGTCTTTGCGCGGTTCTTTTTTGCTGCCTACAGTTTTGTCTGCCTGCTGCTGGTGCCGCTGAGCGCGTTTATGTTTTTCTTTGCCAACGATCTTCTCTATCTCTGGAGCAACGATCGTGTTCTGGCTGAGGGCGCCGCGCGTTACCTGCCGTGGCTGTTTGCCGGTAGCGTGTTTGCCGTGCTTTCTAACCTCTGTTTTTTACTGCGATACAGTTCCGGCCAGCTGAAAAACCATACGCTGATCTATCTGCTCTTCAGCGTGCTGGTGGTCCCTCTCAACGTCATTGTTGCCCGCGTCTGGCAGGGTGAGGGGACATCGCTGTTTTTTGCGGCCAGCAGCGGTCTGCTGTTCCTGCTGTGGGCAGGCTATAACTTTCATCGTTATTTTGTCTCCGGAGCCGCATTGCTCTACCAGATGCTGCTGCCGGTCATACTCATTTCGCTGGTCTGGTTCTGGTTTATCGCCCGGGTGGATATCCCCTCCACAAGTCGCGTTGTCAGTTTCGCTATATTGATGCTGAAGGGCCTTGGGGGAACGGTTCTTACCGGTGGCTACATTTTGCTTATCAGAAATAAAATTAACATTACAATAAGAGCCAGTGTCCAATGAATGTCTTTATTTATGCCAACAGCTATGACGGGAACAGTGGCGGGATCCTTGTTCTGCACCGTCTGTGCCACCTGATCAATCAGCTGGAAGGGTGCCGCGCCTGGCTGGTGGGCGCGACCCCGCTCAGCACTAACCGGCCCGATCCGAAAAGGATTGCCGCAGAGCTCAAGTGGTACGTTTACGGTAAGCGACGTTTTCAGACCAACCCACTCTGGCAGACGCCAGTCTGGCAGAACGGCAAGCTGCCGGACGATGCGGTTGTCGTCTATCCTGAAGTGACCAACGGCAATCCGCTGCGGGCGAAGCGCGTGGTCCGCTGGTTTCTGCACCAGCCGGGGTATCATACCGGCGTGATTGACTACGGTAAGGGTGAACTCTGGTTCAAGTTTAATTCCGCCATTGATGACTTTTCCCGTGCAGATTCGGTGCTGTCCGCGCATGAACTCAAGGTTATCTATTATCCGCTGGATATCTATCAGCCTGTGGAAGGTGCGGATGATAACAGGACGCTGGAATGTTGCCATATGGTGAGAAAAGGCACCGATAAACCCGCTGTTCACCCTGCAGGATCTGTCGCGGTGGATGGGCTGTCCCATCAGGAAATGGCGAACGTGTTCCGGCGCGCCCGACGTTTTATCTCCTATGATGATTACACCGCGTACTCTATTTTTGCCGTGCTGAGTGGCTGTGAATCGATCGTCGTGCCGGGGAAAGGGCGCAGCATCACTGACTGGTACCCGCAGGAGAGCGACCGTTACGGGCTGGCCTACGGTTTTGAGCCGCAGCAGCTGGAGTGGGCCGCTGCCACGCGCCATAAAGTGTCAGAACATATTCTCGCCGAACATGAAAAGTCACGTCAAAACGTGATCCAGGCGATTGATGAAATCCGGCATTATTTTAATCAGTAAGTGTTTTCGCGTTGGCGGTCATTCCTGGAAAGGCATTCAGTTTTTCCAGGGAAAAGATGCGCAGCTAAATATCTGCTTCATCAAATAGTTTTCAACTATGATAATTTATATTTTCGGTTATATGATTCTGCTGGGGATGCTGCTGGTATCCGTTGACAGAAGATGTCCGGTTTATTTGTCCCGGCTGATGTTCTCATTTATGTGTGTTACGCTGTTAGTGTTTTGCGCGCTACGCGGAGACATTGATCCCGATCATCATAGTTATCTGAATATCTACGGCTATATTACTCAGGGGCAGACTTATCTGATTGAGCCTGCCTTCTATTTCTTTACATGGCTTTCTTATTACCTGATTAACAGCCCTGCATTGATTTTTATAGGGTTTGCCTTTATTTCCCTCACGGTAAAACATGAGTTACTGAGAAAGTATAGTCTCTATCCGCTGCTGTCATTGCTGATTTATTACTGCAATTATTATATTTTGCATGATATGACGCAGATACGCATCGGTGTTGCGATTGGTATTGCTTTCGCCGCGATCGTCTGCTGGTTCAGTAACCGGAGATATACCTATTATCTGTTGATCTTCATCTCTTTCCTTTTCCATTATTCCGCACTGATGTTCTTAATTGTGCCATTTTTGCCTAAGGGAAGGGTCAAAAATAAAGAACTTCTGATTTATATCTTTGTGCTGGTCTTTGCATACGTTTTGTATGCTATGAAATTTGGACTTGCGAGCGTGTTCTCCTATATACCTATCGGCTTCGTACAGGAGAAGTTCCTTGCCTATAGTGAGGAAACACGCTCGGGAGCCCTGCAGCCAGTCAATGTTTTCAGTATGATGCAGATGCTGAAGCTGGCAGTAATTGCGTTGATATTTTTATTTGCCAACCGCAGATACAGCCACTCTCCGTTTCATAATACAATGTTTCGCTTCTATATTTTTTCTTCTTTATTCTGGGTGATGTTTTTTGATATTCCTGCCTTTAGCATTCGTATATCAGAGTTGTTTGGATTTTCAGAGGTGTTTCTGCTTCCCTGCCTGATGTCGGTGTCCGCCAGGAAGTCTGTTGGGTTAGGTATAATCATTTCGATAACCCTGTTTATGTTTTATCTTAATATTTATCATAATAAAATTCTTTTGCCGTGGTCGGTATTTTGGGAGTGATGATGAAAGTTTTGCCCGTTATTGTTCTGTACAAAACAAAGCTGAATGGCAGCCAGAGCGTCTGTTCTCTGCTGGCGCAGAATATCGGTGTGCTCGGGATCGATAAAATTTTCGTTTATGATAATTCTCCCGTTGCCAGTCCTCAACAGCCAGGCACCGACGCGGCAGCGGTTGAGGTTATCTATCATCACGATCGGCAGAATTCCGGCGTCAGCCGTGCCTATAACACCGCCGCACGTTACGCCAGTGAACAGGGTTACGACTGGCTGCTGTTGCTCGATCAGGACACCCTGTTACCGGACGGTGCCCTGGAACGTTATCGTGATGCCATGCTGTTGCATCCGCAGCTTCCGCTGTTTGCCCCGGTGCTTAAAACTCAACAAGGGGCGATCTGCTCACCCTGTGAGTACCGCTTCCATCGCGGCTTTTCGCCCAAAGAGGTCCACCGTGGCTTAGCGGACTTTCGGCACTGGGCTCCCATCAACAGCTGTATGATGGTTTCAACTGAAAAACTGCTGGAGGTCGGTGGCTATAATGAACGCGCCTTCCTCGACTTCAGCGATTTTCAGTTTATCGAGCGTTTAAGGAAAAAATATTCCCAATTCTGTATTGTCGACTTTGTCGCAACGCAGGATTTTTCAAATGACACCCGCGATGTTTCCGCGCTTGCGCGTCGTTTTAAACTCTATTGCCAGTGTGCCCTGGGCTGCGAACGTGATTCTGCTCTCGACAGCCTGCAGTATTTGATGATTGTGACGCTGCGAATGCTAAAACTGACCGCGCGCACCCGTAATCTCGATTTCTTGAAGATTTTCATCAAAGGATACATTTTCAGGAGAAGTGAAGAAGTATGATTTCAGTATGTATGGCCACCTATAACGGCGAACACTATATTCACCAACAGCTGCTGAGTATTTTAAAACAACTGGACGAGCATGATGAAGTCATCATTTCCGACGATGGCAGTCAGGACAGTACGTTAGCGGTTATTGCTGCGTTTAACGATCCACGAGTAACGGTTATCAGCCATTCGCGTGACTGGCTGCCGGCTGCCACCCCCGTCATTTCACGGGTGAAAAACAGTTTTTCCTCTGCGCTGGAGAAAGCACAGGGTGAATTTATTTTCCTCTCCGACCAGGACGACGAGTGGCTGGAGGGCCGCGTTGTGGCCGCAGTGGCCGAATTGCAGAGTGGCGCTGACCTGGTGGTCTGCGACTGCAAAGTGGTTGATGACAACCACCAGACGCTGATTAACTCCTGGTATGAATTCATCCCGCCCAGCAAGAGCCTGCTGCGCACGCTGTGGAAGAGCTCTTTCCACGGATGCTGTATGGCCTTTCGCGCCGGGGTATTACGCCGCGCGCTGCCGTTCCCGGACCGGGATATCGGCCATGACACGTGGCTTGGCCTGATGGCCTGCTGGCGGGGAAAAGTAACATTCCTGGCTCAGCCCTATATTCTTTACCGTCGTCACGGCAGCGCGGTAACGCATTGCGGGTTCAAAAGCGAACGCAGTCTGAAAACAAAACTGCTTTATCGTAAAGATCTTATGCTGTCGCTGCTGACAAGGATGGTCAATGCCTAGTATTGCGCATGTCCAGGTTATGCCGAAATTATCCGGCGTACAGAACTTTTCTTTACATATTCTGAAAGATCTGCCCTTTGACGAAAAATATCTTATCTGCTCTGAGGCAGAGCAGGTAGCGGAAGGGCAGCGGGAGGAGTTTATTCAGGCCTTCACCGAGGCCGGCGTAAAAATCATTTGGGCAAAGCACCTGTGCCGATCGACAGGGCCTCACGATCTTGCTGCAACCCTCGAGCTGTGGCAGATATTTCGTCGCTATCGTTTTGACATCGTTCATACCAATTCGACAAAGCCCGGGGTTATCGCCCGTATTGCCGCCAGACTTGCGGGAATTAAAAAGGTCATTCATACCGTGCATGGCATTGCCTTTCATGAGCACGAAAGTCTGCTTAAGAGAGTGTTTTATTACGGTCTTGAAGCATTCGCTCTGCAATTTGGCCATGTTAACGTATCGGTCAATAAGTTCTATCTTCGCTATTATCGCCCGTTTTTCTGGAAAAAGAATTGCTTTATTTATAATGGCATTAATCCTGAGAAGTGGATAAACCAGGCGCCGGTTACTCCCTCGTTATCTGAGGCTGAAGAAGGCAAAGCGGTAAAACGGGTCCTGTTTGTCGGCCGGCTCGATACGCAGAAAAACCCCCTGACCGCTATCCGCGCGTTTGCCTGCCTTCTGGGTAAGCTGCCCGGTGCGCATTTCGATATGGTCGGCGATGGTGAACTCAGAGCAGATTGTGAAGCGCTGGTGCGTGAACTGGGCATTGAACAACAGGTGACGTTCCACGGCTGGATTGGCAACCCTGAACACTTCTATGCACGCTGTGACGTGTTTTTTTGCCCCTCTCTCTACGAAGCATTCGGTTTTACCTTCACCGAGGCTGCGCTGTTCTCGCGTCCCATCGTCGCTTCTGATGTCGAGGGCATCCCGGAGGTGGTGATCGCCAATAAAATGGGTTTGATATGCAGTGCCGATGACTACGCGGCCCAGGCAGACTGTCTGTATCGCATTCTGACCGACTCTTCACTGGCTGCGGAATTTGGTCGGTTTGGTCGTCAGCACGTTATTGAGCATTTTCCTCTGTCAAACTGCCTGAAACAGTATCTGAAACTCTATACCGATGAATGAATGTTTCCTCAGGGGAAGTGTCAGTTCCGTTTTTCCAGTCGATGAGGCTGAATCGTGATAGCTTTTTGAGAAAAAAAATGGCGGAATGCGTTTTAAACCCCCATAAAATGAGCGTGTTAGTCGATAAATCGCCTTTCATTTTCAGTCAAAATCTATCGCATCAATCACTACCCACTGCACCTAAACCTGAGTTAACATGTTTAGAACATTGACCGCAGTCACATTACTGCAGGAAACATCACGTAGACAGGAGTAGGTATGTCCAAGCAACAGATCGGCGTTGTGGGTATGGCTGTTATGGGCCGTAATCTGGCACTCAACATTGAGAGCCGTGGCTATTCAGTCTCTATCTTCAACCGCTCGCGTGAGAAGACGGACGAAGTGGTTGCTGAGAACCCGGGTAAGAACCTGGTTCCGCATTACACCGTAGAAGAGTTCGTCGACTCCCTGGAAAAACCGCGTCGTATTCTTCTGATGGTGCAGGCCGGTGAAGCGACCGACAAAACCATCGCCTCTCTGACTCCTCACCTGGACAAGGGCGACATTCTGATCGACGGTGGTAACACCTTCTATAAAGACACCATTCGCCGTAACCGCGAGCTGTCTGAGCAGGGCTTCAACTTCATCGGTACCGGCGTTTCCGGCGGTGAAGAGGGCGCGCTGAAGGGTCCGTCAATCATGCCTGGCGGCCAGAAAGAAGCCTACGAGCTGGTAGCACCGATTCTGGATCAGATCGCAGCACGCGCCGAAGGCGAAGCCTGTGTCGCCTATATGGGTCCGGATGGCGCGGGTCACTACGTGAAGATGGTGCATAACGGCATCGAATACGGTGATATGCAGCTGATCGCAGAAGCCTACTCCCTGCTGAAAAATGCCCTGAACCTGAGCAACGACGAGCTGGCAAAAACCTTCAGCGAGTGGAACGAAGGCGAGCTGAGCAGCTACCTGATCGACATCACCAAAGATATCTTCACCAAGAAAGACGAAGAGGGTAACTACCTGGTTGACGTCATTCTGGATGAAGCAGCGAACAAAGGCACCGGTAAATGGACCAGCCAGAGTTCACTGGATCTCGGCGAGCCGCTGTCACTGATCACCGAATCCGTGTTTGCCCGCTACCTCTCCTCGCTGAAAACTCAGCGCGTTGCGGCATCTAAAGTGCTGAGCGGCCCGGCCGTGCAGCCGGTGTCTGGCGACAAAGCCGAGTTTGAAGAGAAAGTGCGTCGTGCACTGTACCTGGGTAAGATCGTCTCTTACGCACAGGGCTTCTCACAGCTGAAAGCCGCTTCTGAAGAGAACAACTGGGACCTGAACTACGGTGAGATCGCCAAGATCTTCCGTGCGGGCTGCATCATCCGCGCCCAGTTCCTGCAGAAGATCACCGATGCGTACGCCGACAACGCCGACATCGCTAACCTGCTGCTGGCACCGTACTTCAAGAACATCGCCGACGAATACCAGCAGGCGCTGCGTGACGTGGTGGCCTATGCCGTGCAGAACGGTATCCCGACGCCGACCTTCTCTGCCGCTATCGCTTACTACGACAGCTACCGTTCAGCGGTGCTGCCGGCTAACCTGATTCAGGCGCAGCGTGACTACTTCGGTGCTCACACCTACAAGCGTATTGATAAAGACGGTGTGTTCCACACCGAGTGGCTGGACTAATCTGCCATTGACCTCCCGCCGTCCGGCGGGAGGTTTTCTTTCTGATTTTTCCGTTTTTATGCAGAATACACTGCTTTATCGCCTTAACTTTTCTACTCTTTTTTTCATCTAAGCACGCTCGCCGTGTTGGCTTTTTTCTCGCTGGAATAATCAATTATGCACCAAGACAATCAAATGTCCGGGTATGCTGCTGCATCCCGTGATTCGACCTATCGTCAGGATGACCTGGACTTGCTGGATGTTATCGCTCAACTGTGGCGCGGAAAAATCATTATCCTGTCCACCATGCTGATAGCGCTGTTGCTGGCCTGCGGCTATCTGGCGGTGGTTAAAGAGAAATGGACCTCCAGCGCGATTGTGACGCTGCCCGCGGCCGGACAGGTTGCTAACTATAATGCAGCGCTCAGCGTGCTCTATGAACAGAACCCCAGAGATAAACCTGCTCTGGGCGAGCTCCAGCAACAGTTGTTCGGCCGCTTCAGCGCATCGATGAGCGCGCTTGCCAGCGAACTGAAAAATCAGGGCGAGCCACAGTCTCTGACCGTTGAGCCTGTCTCACAGAACAGCAATGATTCGCTGCGGTTTGCCTTTGTGCCGGTTCAGCAGAAGAGGCGAAAAAAGCGCTTAACGGCTATATCAGTAAAGTGAATGATGACGTCGTCGAAGATTATGGTGCCGATATTCGTCGCAGTCTGAGTGTTAAAACCCGCGAGCTTTCAGACTCGCTGGCAGCGCAGAAACAGGTCGCGCTGGATAAGAAAGAGCAGCGTATGGCGGTGATCAGACAATCGCTGAAAATAGCGGAAGAGGCTAACATTACCCACTCCCAGCTCAGCCAGGCGGAATTCCTGTCGGATGACACGCTGTATCTGCTTGGCGTCTCATCGCTGAAGGCGATGATTGCGAATGAAGATACCCGGCCGCTGACTTTTAACGATCTCTATTACGAAACTCAGCGTGCGCTGCTCTCTCTGACACATCTGAAAATTCAGGTGGATAATTTGCAGTCGTTCCGCTTTATCTCTCAGCCCGACACCCCGTTCCGCCGTGACAGCCCTAAGCGTTCGCTGACGCTGCTTCTCGCGCTGGTGTTCGGTGCCGTACTCGGTTCTGCCGTGGTCATCGGCCGCTTTGCCAGCCGCCAGTATCGTCTGCGCGGAAAATAACGATCGCCTGAAAGGGTGACGTACGCAAAAAGGGCTTCCCGTGATGGGAAGCCCTTTTTTGTTTGGTGGCCGCTTATGGCACCAGCAGCGGACCTTCGCGTTCGGCGTTGCCGCCGGCCAGCCGGGTAACCAGCATCCCGGCGGTGGCGAAACGTACCCAGTGGCGGGCATAGAGCCACCCGCCGAATTCGGCAACCAGCGGGGTCAGCCTGTCGCTGAGCGGATCAAGGATCTCGGCCACCACTTCACCGGGCGCGATCCATTCGCCCACCTCACGGCGGTGCAGGATCACCCCGGCATGCGGTGCAGAGAGATACTCGCAGCCGGCCAGCGGCACCGGCGGGTTCTCCAGCGGCGGCAGCGGCGGGGCGCTGCCCGACAGATACCCGGCGTAGGTCAGCGCGTTAAGGATGGCGTCGGCGTCCTGTTCGGCCAGCGCATGGCTGACGTCGCGCGCGCCGCGCAGCTCCAGCGTCACCGGCAGCAGGCCTGGCGGCAGCGGGAAACGGTCGCCCAGCTCACGATTAAGGCTGTTCCACAGTTCGGTACAGGCCTCATCAAACGGCTCGCCGCCGGAGATCTCAGCAATCAGATGTATCCGGCTGCCGAGGTAGCGCGCCAGCGGTTCGATGGCGGGCCAGGCCTGCGGGGTGGTGTAGAGGTGCGGCAGCGACTCCCAGTCGCAGTGCAGGTCGATCATCAGATCGGCCTGGCAGGCCATCTGCATCAGCACCTGGCGCTGCGAGTCCAGCTCGGTGAGCGGCGGCTGCTGGCTGAACCAGTCGCTGATTGCCTGGCGGATCAGCTGGCGGTTCTGCTCCACGTCCTGGGTCAGTACCGGGGCCAGCAGGGCGGCGATGGCTTTGCCCGGTAACGGATACCGCCGGTTAAAGTCCTGTCCCGACGGCAGGTGAAAACGCCCGAGGTGGGTGCCGTGCAGGTGCTGGCCGAGGGCGATCGGGTTCGCCACCGGCACCAGGGTAATCTGCGCGGCGACGCGGCCGGCGGCTTCCAGCGCCTGCAGCTTGTTTTTCAGGTACCAGGCGACGGTAACGCCCGGCAGTTCGTCGCCGTGCAGTCCGGCCTGGATATAGACCTGGCGCGCGCCGGGCTGACCAAAGTGATAGCTGATAATGTCGCGCTGGGTCCCCAGCGAGGCGCTGAGCAGCGGATGATGGCGTTGTTGCATAGAGAGCCTTCAGGTAAGAAAAGGCCGCGCGCGGGGCGCGGCCGGCAGATTACTTCTGCTGGATAGAGATGTCGGTGGCGAAGTACTTCTTCTGGATGGTGTCGAAGGTGCCGTTTTTCTTGATCTCGGCAAAGGCACCGTCGATAGCATTTTTCAGCTCGGTATCGCCCTTACGCAGGCCAATCGCGGTGCCCGGGCCGATAATCGGATCTTCGACAATCGGGCCGGCCAGCGCAAAGTCCTGCCCCTGCGGCTGCTTCAGGAAGCCAATCGCGGCCTGGGCGGCATCGGTAAACACCACGTCAAGGCGGCCGGCAACCAGATCGCTCTCCACCTGCGCCTGGTCACCGTAAGGCACCACATTGACGCCGTGCGGCTGCCATTTTGCCAGCGCGTAGCGCTCCTGCACCGTCCCCTGCTGCACGCCAACGGTTTTACCCTTCAGCGATTCGGCGGTCGGCAGCACGCCGCTGCCTTTACGGGCGATCAGCTGCGCGTGGGTGTCATACAACGGTACGCTGAAGTCGATCTGCTTCAGACGCTCTTCGGTGATGCCCATATCGGAGAGGATGGCGTCGAACTTACGTGCCTTCAGCGCCGGGATAATACCGTCGAACTGGCTCTCCACCCAGACGCACTTCGCCTGCAGCTGTGCGCACAGCGCGTTGCCAAGGTCGATATCAAAACCGACCAGCTTGCCGTCGGCGGTTTTTGACTCAAACGGCGGGTAGGTCGGGTCGACGGCGAAGCGGATCTGATCGATTTTGGCCTGTGCGCCGAAGGAACAGACGGCCAGCAGGGAGAGGGCTGCGGCCTGGCGCAGACGGGTTTTCAGTGATGTGTTTGCCATAATTGCTATTATTCTCAGACTCTTTGATACGGCCAGACAGAGTAACCGCTGGCGGCAGTGCTGAAAACCCTTTATGCGCAAAATGCATGTTGAACGGCGGCTCGCGCTGGTACCGCCACCGGTTCGGCAGCCGCAGGAACGTCGGCGGGCATTAACCCGTTGAGTGGAAAGCAGGGGGGAAGGGGGGCAAGGCTCTTGCCAGCGATGGCAAAAAAGCGGGGCGCAGAACGCGCCCCACAGGATTACTTATGACGCTGACGCAGATTCTCAATAATCGTCGACAGGTTCAGATCCTGATCCTGCAGCAGCACCAGCAGGTGATAGATCAGGTCCGAGGCTTCGTTGGTCAGCTCGTGACGGTCGTTCACCGTGGCGGCCAGCGCGGTCTCCACGCCCTCTTCACCAACCTTCTGCGCGATGCGCTTGGTGCCGCTGGCGTACAGCTTCGCGGTGTAAGAGCTTTCCGGGTCAGCGTGCTTGCGTTCGGCCAGCAGCTGCTCCAGCTGGTAAAGGAAGGTCCAGTCCGCCGCCGCCGGCGAGAAGCAGCTGGACGTGCCGAGGTGGCAGGTAGGCCCCACCGGGTTAACCAGCAGCAGCAGCGTGTCGTTATCGCAGTCCGGGGTGATGCTGACCACGTTTAGGAAGTGCTCAGAGGTTTCACCCTTGGTCCACAGGCGCTGTTTGGTGCGTGACCAGAAGGTCACCTTACCGGTGGCCAGGGTTTTCTCCAGCGCTTCCTGATTCATATAACCGTGCATCAATACTTCACCGGACACGGCGTGCTGCACGATGGCCGGCATCATGCCGTCCGTTTTTACCCAGTCCAGCCGGGCCAGCTGTTGTTCTGTTAACACGCGCGGATCTCCACACCTTGTTCAATCAGGAACGCTTTCAGTTCACCGATATTGATAATCTGTTTATGGAATACGGACGCGGCCAGCGCGCCGTCCACGTCGGCATCACGGAACGCTTCGTGGAAGTGCTCCATGGTGCCGGCACCGCCGGAGGCGATCAGAGGCACCTTGCACGCCGCACGCACCTTCTGCAGCTGCAGCAGGTCGTAGCCGTTACGCACGCCGTCCTGGTTCATCATATTCAGTACAATTTCACCGGCACCGCGTTTCTGCACTTCCTGCACCCAGTCGAGGGTTTCCCACTGGGTTACGCGGGTGCGGCTCTCATCGCCGGTGTACTGATTGACGTGGTATTTGCCGGTCTCCGCATCGTACCAGGTATCAATACCGACCACGATGCACTGCACGCCGAAGCGGTCCGCCAGCCGGGTGATCAGCTCCGGGTCGGCCAGCGCCGGGGAGTTGATCGAGATTTTATCCGCGCCGTAAGAGAGCAGCAGCGCCGCGTCTTCCACCGACTTAATGCCGCCCGCCACGCAGAACGGGATATCGATCACTTCCGCCACGCGCGAGATCCAGCTCTTATCGACCACGCGGCCGTCGGACGAGGCGGTGATATCATAAAATACCAGCTCGTCCGCGCCTTCCTGAGCATAGCGCTGCGCCAGCGGCACGATATCGCCGATGATTTCGTGATTGCGGAACTGCACGCCTTTGACCACCTGGCCGTCGCGCACGTCGAGGCAGGGGATTATCCGTTTTGCCAGCATGAGATCGCCTCCGCGGTAGTGAATTTCTCTTCCAGCAGGGCGCGACCGACGATCACCCCCTGCGCGCCGCTGCCGCGCAGGGCGGCGATGTCGTCCAGCGAACCGATGCCGCCGGAGGACTGGAACGCGATCTGCGGGAAGCGTGCGGACACTTCCTGGTACAGCGCCACGTTAGAGCCGCTGAGCGTGCCGTCACGCGAAATATCGGTGCACAGCACGTGCTTCAGGCCGAACGGCAGGAACTGTTCAATCACCTCTTCCAGGGTGATGCCGCCGGCTTCCTGCCAGCCGCTGATCGCCACTTCCTTGCGGTTGTTCGCATCAATGCGCACGTCCAGCGCCAGCACGATCGCTTCCGCGCCGTACTGCTCAAACCAGCGCTGCACCTCTTCCGGCTGCTTCACCGCGGTGGAGCCGACCACCACGCGGCTGGCGCCGGCATTCAGCAGCGCCTCCACGTCCTGCGCGGTGCGGATGCCGCCGCCAACCTGCACCGGCACGCTGACGCCCGCCAGCAGGCGGGTCAGCAGCGGGATCTGCCGCGCAGCCGGGTCCTTCGCGCCGGTCAGATCCACCAGGTGCAGCAGCTGTGCGCCCTGCGCCTCGTACGCCTGCAGGCGCGGCAGCGGATCGCTGCCGTAGTCGCGCTGCTGGCCGTAATCACCCTGATGCAGCCGCACCACCTTGCCATCAATTAAATCTAACGCCGGAATAATCATGCCGGTTACATCTCCAGGAAGTTTTTCAGCAGCTGCGCGCCGGCGGCACCGGAGCGTTCGGGGTGGAACTGCACGCCAAAGAAGTTATCTTTCTGCACCGCGGCGGTAAAGGCTTCACCATAGTTGCACTGGGCGATGGTGTGCGCGTTCACCGGCATGGCGTAGCCGTGCACGAAGTAGAAGTAGGCGCCGTCGTCAATGCCGCGGAACAGGTGGTTGCCCGCCTGTGAAGTGATCTGGTTCCAGCCCATATGCGGCAGCGGCAGGCCGAGGTCCTGCATTTTATCCACCGACTGGTCGATGATACCGAGCGTCGGCACGCCGCCGCTCTCATCGCTGCCGGAGCCGAGCAGCTGCATGCCGAGGCAGATCCCCAGCACCGGCTGGGTACAGGCTTTGATCAGCTCGATCAGATTGCGCTCGCGCAGCTGATCCATCGCCGCCTGGGCGGTGCCGACGCCCGGCAGAAACAGCTTATCGGCGTTGAGCACGATATCGGCTTCGCGGCTGACCTGCGGGTCGTAGCCCAGCCGCTGGATCGCCCACTTCACCGACGACAGGTTAGCGCAGCCGGTATCGAGGATCACCACGTCCATTACAGCACTCCTTTCGAGCTGGGCAGGGTGTTACCCTCCACGCGGATCGCCTGGCGCAGGGTGCGGCCGAAGGCTTTAAACAGGCTTTCGACGCGGTGGTGGTCGTTTTTGCCTTTGGTACGCAGGTGCAGGGTGCTGGCCATCGAGTAGGAGAGCGAGCTGAAGAAGTGCTCGACCATCTCGGTGCTCAGGTCGCCGACGCGCTGGTAGCTGAACTCGGCTTTATATTCGAGGTGCGGGCGGCCGGAGATGTCCAGCGCGCAGCGCGCCAGGCACTCGTCCATCGGCAGCACGAAGCCAAAACGGCCGATGCCGCGCTTGTCGCCCAGCGCCTTCAGCAGCGCCTCGCCCAGCGCCAGGCCGGTGTCTTCCACGGTGTGGTGATCGTCGATGTACAGGTCGCCCTTTACGTCGATGTTCATACGGAAACCGCCGTGGGTGCAGATCTGATCGAGCATATGGTCAAAGAAGCCGACGCCGGTGTTGATCCTGCTGTCGCCTTCGCGATCCAGCCACACTTCCACCTTAATCTGCGTCTCTTTGGTGTTGCGGTTGACCAGCGCGTAGCGGTCGCGCTTTGTCAGCTGCTGCTGAATGCTGCTCCAGCTCACGCCGTCTTTGCCGTACAGCAGGCCGGTAATGCCCATGTTTTCTGCCAGCTGCACGTCGGTGACGCGGTCGCCGATCACATAGCTGCTTGCGGTGTCCAGCGCGCCTTCGGCCAGCCAGGCTTCGACCATTTTCGTCTTCGGCTTGCGGCAGTCGCAGCCGTCTTCCGGCTTGTGCGGGCAGATCAGCACTTCGTCAAACTTCACGCCCTGCGAGCTGAGGATCTGCATCATCAGATCGTGCGGGCCGTCGAAGTCAGCCTGCGGGAAGCTGTCGGTGCCCAGTCCGTCCTGGTTGGTGATCATCACCAGCTTAAAGCCGGCGGTCTGCAGCGCCAGCAGGGCCGGGATCACGTCCGGCTCAAACGCCAGCTTGTCCATGCGGTCAACCTGATAATCTTCCGGCGGCTCAGAGATGATGGTGCCATCGCGATCGATAAAAAGGACTTTCTGACTCATGCTTGCTCCGTCGACCCGGCAGCACCGGGCAGGTTTTTAAGGGCGGCGACCACGCGGTCGCACTCTTCACGGGTACCGATGGAGATGCGCAGGCATCCGGCCAGACCCGGCTGTTTGTTTTGGTCACGCAGAATAATGCCCTGGTCCCATAGCGATTTAAACACCGCGCTGGAGGCCGCGAAGCGCGCCAGAATATAGTTGGTGTCGCTGCTGAACACCTGCTCGACGATATCGAGGGTGCGCAGGTCGGCAATCAGCTGTTCACGGTTGGCAATCAGCTGCGCCACGTGCTCGCGCATCAGCGCAATGCCCTGGTCGCTCAGCGCCTGGCCGGCGATATCCGCCACCGGGGTGGAGAGCGGGTAAGGGGCGATCACCTTCATCAGCAGCGCGATCACCTCGGCGCTGGCCAGGGTAAAGCCGCAGCGCAGGCCGGCCAGCGCAAAGGCTTTCGACAGCGTGCGCAGCACCACCAGGTGCGGATAGTCCTTCAGCCAGCCGCTCAGCGAGGCCTGCGGGCAGAACTCAATATAGGCTTCATCGGCCACCACCAGCGCTTTGCCGCGGGTCATCTCCAGCAGCTGACGGATGTCGTCCGGGTTGACCAGATTGCCGGTCGGATTGTTCGGGCTGCAGACGTAGACCAGCTTAACACCGTCCAGCTGGTCGGCGATGGCCGGCAGGTTCAGCTGCCAGTCTTCGCCGGCCTCAACCGTGCGGTACTCGATGCCGATGGTTTCGGCGCTGACGCTGTACATGCCGTAGGTCGGCGGGCAGAACAGCACCGCGTCTTTACCCGGCTCGCAGAAGGCGCGCATCAGCAGCTCGATGCCTTCATCGGCACCGCGACTCACCAGCACCTGGTCGGCGTTCAGCCCGGCGTAGGCGGCGTAACGCTCGATCACCAGCTTCGGCTGGCACTCCGGGTAGCGGTTCAGCGTCTGCTGGCTCAGTTCAAACGGCACCGCCAGCGGGTATTCATTGGCGTTCAGCCAGACGTCGCCGTTGCCGCCGAGGCGGCGCGCGGACTGGTACGGGGTCAGCGCGCGCACGTTGGCGCGGGCCAGGTTCTCAATCGCACTCATCACTGCTCCTTCAGCGCGGCAACGCGCAGCGTAACGGCATTCTTGTGGGCGACCAGCTGTTCGGCGGCGGCCAGCGTTTCAATGGTGGCGGCGAGGCCGAGGAACCCGGCGGGCGTCAGCTCCTGCACCGTCATGCGCTTCTGGAAATCGGCCAGCCCGAGGCTGGAGCTGGTCGCCGTGTAGCCGTAGGTCGGCAGCACGTGGTTGGTGCCGGAGGCGTAGTCGCCCGCCGACTCCGGCGACCAGTCGCCGAGGAACACCGACCCGGCGCTGGTGATGCGGTCGACCAGATCGCGCGCCTGGCGGGTCTGAATAATCAGGTGCTCCGGCCCGTAGCGGTTGCTGATCGCCACGCACTCGTCCAGGTCGCGCAGCACGATCAGGCGGCTGCTCTCGAGGGCTTTGGCGGCGGTGGCCGCACGCGGCAGGGTCTGCAGCTGACGGGCCACGGCGTCGGCCACGGCTTCGGCCATCGCCAGCGACGGGGTCAGCAGGATCACCTGTGAATCCGGCCCGTGCTCGGCCTGCGACAGCAGGTCAGAGGCGACGAAATCCGGGGTTGCGCCTGCATCGGCGATCACCAGCACTTCCGACGGCCCGGCCGGCATATCGATCGCCGCACCGTCCAGACGCTGGCTCACCTGGCGTTTAGCTTCGGTAACGTACGCGTTGCCCGGCCCGAAGATTTTATCCACTTTCGGCACCGACTCGGTGCCGAGCGCCAGCGCGGCAATCGCCTGCGCGCCGCCCACCTGGAACACCTCCTGCACGCCGCACAGCTGCGCGGCGTAGAGGATCTCATCGGCGATCGGCGGCGGCGAACAGAGCACTACGCGGCCACAGCCGGCGATGCGCGCCGGGGTGGCCAGCATCAGCACCGTGGAGAACAGCGGCGCAGAGCCGCCGGGAATATACAGGCCCACCGAAGCCACCGGGCGGGTAATCTGCTGGCAGCGCACGCCGGGCTGGGTTTCGATATCCACCACCGGCAGCTGCTGCGCCACGTGGAACTTATCGATATTCGCTACCGCAACCGCCATCGCCTGTTTGATCTCATCGCCGAGCCTTGCAGCGGCGTCGGCAATCTGCTGCTCGCTGACGCGCAGCTGGTCCACCTCGGTCTTATCAAAGGTGGCGCTGTAGTAGCGCAGCGCGTCGTCGCCCTCGGCTTTCACCTTCTCGAGGATGCCGCGTACCGTGCTGCTGATGCTGTCAGAAGCCGCCAGCGCCGGGCGCTGCAGCAGCGCCTGCTGCTGCTCTGCGCTGCACTCCTGCCAGATTACGGGGGTCATCACGATTGACATCGGCTTACTCCATCATCTTCTCAATCGGCAGCACCAGAATTGAACTGGCACCCAGCGACTTCAGCTTCTCCATGGTCTCCCAGAACAGCGTTTCGCTGCTGACCATGTGCATCGCCACGCGGCTCTTGTCGCCGGCCAGCGGCAGCACGGTAGGGCGTTCGGCGCCCGGCAGCAGGGTGATGATCTCTTCCAGACGGTCGCTCGGCGCGTGCAGCATGATGTACTTGGACTCACGCGCCTGAATCACGCCCTGAATACGGGTCATCATTTTGTCGATCAGTTCCTGCTTGTTGGCCGGCATTTCGCCGTCGCGCTGGATCAGGCAGGCTTTCGAGCGGTAGATCACTTCCACTTCACGCAGGCCGTTGGCCTCCAGCGTGGCACCGGTGGAGACCAGATCGCAGATCGCGTCGGCCAGACCGGCACGTGGAGCAACTTCAACTGAGCCGTTCAGCAGGCAGGATTTGAAGCTGACGCCTTTCTCATCGAGGTACTTTTTCAGCAGGTGCGGATAAGAGGTGGCGATGCGGGTGTTGTGCAGGCACTCGGGGCCGGTGTATTCGTCATCGACCGACATCGCCAGCGACAGGCGGCAGCCGCCAAAATCAAGGCGGCGCAGGGTGGTGTAACGCGGATCTTCGCCCTGTGAGCGGCGGGTCAGCAGCTCCTCTTCCAGCACGTTCTCACCAATAATACCGAGGTCAACCACGCCGTCCATCACCAGGCCGGGAATATCGTCATCGCGCACGCGCAGAATATCAATCGGCATGTTCTCGGCGAAGGCGATCAGGCGCTGCTGCTGTAAGTTGATTTTGATACCGCAGCGGGCGAGTAATTCGCGTGAATCATCGCTTAAACGGCCTGATTTCTGCATAGCTATGCGTAAACGGGTGTTATCTAACATCGGTTAATCTTCCTTTTCCTGTCTGATCTTGTGGTGTTTGCTTCGCGCTCAACGTCTTGACTCTGCGTTCTGGCGGCGATTTAAATCAAAAAAAAAGCCCCCGGAAGGTGATCTTCCGGGGGCTGAGTTCGCGTTCTGCACCGCTGGAAGATCCTGAACGTCTCCCAGCACACATCGCCTGAAAGACTAGTCAGGGTGATGGTGGTGATGATGGTTAAACTGAACGCGGGTCATAGTAATCTCTTTGCATGAATGTCTATTCATATCGTGACAAATAACCTACCCAGAATAGCGTCCCCGCGCAACCCTTTTTTGTTAACGGCGGAAAGATTCTCTCATCAACTGTCGGTTGTCACCCGGCGGTGGCTGGCGTAGCCTGAACGGGCAACGGCGAAAATCACAGGAGCCAGGATGAAAAAGGTCGCGATAGTAGGGCTTGGATGGCTGGGCATGCCGCTGGCGTTGTCGCTGACGGCGACGGGCTGGCTGGTGAGCGGCAGCAAAACCACGGCGGACGGCGTGGAGGCGGCACGCATGTGTGGCATTGACGGCTATCAGCTGTCGCTGAACCCGGAGATCGTCTGCGAGGCGGACGATCTGGCGGCGCTGCTCGACGTCGACGCGCTGGTGATTACCCTGCCGGCCAGTCGTACGGCCGCCGGCGGTGAAAACTACCTGCTGGCGGTGCAGCAGCTGGTGGACAGCGCGCTGGCGGCGGGGGTGCCGCACCTGGTGTTTACCAGTTCGACTTCGGTGTACGGCGACCGGCCGGGGCTGACCGATGAAAACAGCCCGTTAACGCCGGTGACGGTGGCCGGGCACACGCTGCAGGATCTGGAGAGCTGGCTGCATCAGCTGCCGAATACCTCCGTCGATATTCTGCGGCTGGCCGGGCTGGTCGGCCCCGCGCGCCATCCGGGGCGCTTCCTCGCCGGCAAAGAGGGGCTGAGCAACGGCGCACAAGGGGTCAACCTGGTGCACCTGGAAGATGTGGTTGAGGCCATCCGCCTGCTGCTGACCACGCCGGGCGGCGGGCGCATCTACAACCTCAGCGCGCCGCTACACCCCGCCCGCCAGCAGTTCTACCCGGAAGTGGCACGCCAGCTGGGGCTGACGCCCCCGACCTTTGTCGCCGATAGCGCCACCCGCAACGGCGGTAAGCTGATCGACGGCAGCAAAATCTGCCGCGAACTGGGCTTCAGCTATCGCTACCCCGATCCGGGGAAAATGCCGCTGGCCTGAACTGCGCACGGCGTCACCGCCGCGTCCGGTTGCAGAGCAGCACGACCATTCATACAGCCGGTCACCCGCTGCGCACCGTCTGGTCCGGCCTGATGCCGGGCGGGGGGTGATGCGGCGTCATACCCCCAGCCGGTCGCGCAGCGCATACCAGGCCGCGCCAATGGCGGTCAGCGGTACGCGCAGGCGGCGGCCACCGGGGAACGGCAGATGGGGCAGGCCAGCGAAGGCGTCGAAGCGCTCTGCGTCGCCTCTGAGCGCTTCGGCGATCAGCTTGCCGGCCAGGTGGGTAAGGGTAACGCCGTGGCCGCTGTCGCCCTGCATAGCGTACACGCCGTTCTCCAGCCGGCTGAACTGGGGCATGCGCGACAGGGTCAGCAGGAAGTTGCCGCTCCAGGCGTAATCAAATTTTACGCCGGCCAGCTGCGGGAAGGTTTTCAGCAGCTTCGGCCGGATTAGCGCCGCCACGTCCTGCGGCTCGCGCGCGCCGTACACTACGCCGCCGCCGTAAAGCAGCCGCCGATCGGCGGTCAGGCGGAAGTAGTCCAGCAGATAGTTACAGTCCTCCACGCAGTGATTGTTCGGCAACAACGACAGCGCGAGATCCGCGGAAAGCGGGGCGGTGGTGATAATCTGCGAACCGCAGGGCAGGCTTCTACTGGCCAGCCGTGGCTCAAGGTGCGGTGCCAGATAGGCGTTGCCGGCAAAGATCACAAACCGCGCCCGCACCTCGCCACCGGCGGTGGTGATGCGGTGCGGGGCGCCGTAGGTGACGCCGGTAACGGCAGACTGCTCGTAGATACGCCCGCCGTGGCGGCGAATCGCTTCCGCCTCGCCCAGCGCCAGGTTCAGCGGGTGCAGGTGCGCGCCGCGCAGGTCCAGCAGCCCGCCGACGTAGCGCTCGCTGCCTATTTCACGGCGAATGCCGGTTTGATCAAGCAGCTCCAGATGGTGATTACCGTAGCGCTGCCACACTTTTTGCTGGCTCTCCAGATGCCGCATCTGCCGCGCGCTGAGCGCGGCGAAAATACCGCCGGGGCGGTAGTCGCAGTCGATGGCGTAGCGATCGATGCGGTCGCGGATGATCTCCGCGCCTTCGAACATCATACTGCCCAGCAGGCGGGCGCTCTCTTTGCCGTAGCGCTGCTCGATCACGTCGATATCGCGGCTGTAAGAGTTCACCACCTGGCCACCGTTGCGCCCGCTGGCACCAAAACCGACCACCGCCGCTTCCAGCAACACCACGTCGTAACCTGCTTCGGTGAGGAATAACGCCGACGAAAGGCCGGTAAAGCCGCCGCCGATCACGCAGACGTCACACTCAACCTGCCCCTCCAGCCGCGGCCAGCGCGGGTGATCGTTGGCCGTTGCGGCGTAATAACTGTTCACATGCTCCATCACCTGCTCCTTGTTAAGATAACCCGCCTGCCGGCTGGCGGTACGGTCAGAAAGTGGCCGGCGTATGCGCGCTGATAATGCGGCAATACGTGGCGGATACGTTGCTGAAACTGTGGGGCTGCGCGGTATCAATGACGTAACTCTGCCCGGCGGTGAGCAGATAGCTCTGGCCGTTCAGCGTCAGGGTAATCTCGCCTTCCAGCAGGGTGCCGGTCTCCTCGCCCTGATGGCGCAGCTTCTCGCCGGTGGTCGCCCCCGGCGCATAGGTCTCCAGCAGCATGCCCAGCGTGCGCTGCGGACGGCTGTTCGGGATCAGCCGCAGCGACACCCCCTGGCTGCCCATCTCGATCAGTTCGCTGGCTTCAATCACCACCCTGGGCGGCCGGGAAACGGGATCGGAGAAGAACTCCGACAGAGACATTCCGTACACCTTCAGCAGCTTTTGCAGGGTGCTGACCGCCGGGCTGACTTTGTCCTGCTCAATGGTGCTGATGGCGCTGTGGGTCAGGCCGGCCAGTTCGGCAACCCGGCGTTGCGACAGCCCTTTCTCCTGGCGCAAATCGGCCAGCCGACGGCCGGGTGCAAGTGTGGTATTGGTCATGCGCGGTATTCCTGATGAAAGTGCTGACAGGCGGCGATAAAACCGTCAAACAGGCTGCGTGAAAGCGCCGACTCGCGGCTGTGCCATTCGGGGTGCCACTGCACCGCGAGCGCAAACGGATGCTGACGGTGGCTGACCGCCTCCACCAGACCGTCTGCCGCCCGTGCTTCTGCGCGCAGCTCAGCGGGCAGCGAACGGATCCCCTGCTGGTGCAGCGAGTTCACCGCCTGCGGCGCAGTGTGGCCGAGCAGCGCCTCCAGCACGCCGCCCGGCTCCGGCCAGACGTCGTGAGCCGGGGCATACTGTTGCTCCAGCGGCAGCGACGCGTCTTCCCGGTGATCCTGCAGGCCCGGTACCCGCTGCACCTGGCGGTGCAGCGAGCCACCGCAGGCGACGACCAGTTCCTGTAACCCGCGGCAGATGGCGAACAGCGGCATCTTTTGTGCCAGTGCAGCGTTGACCAGCGCAAAAGCCAGCCGGTCGCGGCCAGGATCGGCATCGGCCTCTTCGCCCGATTCGCCGTAGTGGTGGGGTTCGATATTGCTCGGGCTGCCGGTCAGTAAGATGCCATCCAGCGCGGACAGCGCGCGGTCTAAAAGGGAAGGAGAGTACAGCCCGTGCGGCAGCGCCAGCGGAACGCCACCGGCCTCCTGCACCGCGTCCAGGTACTTGTTATGTACCATCTGCACCGGGTGGTCATGGCGATCGGCCTGGCACATCACCACGCCAATCAGCGGCCTGTCAAAAATAGTGTCCATCCCACTCCCTGCTGCGTTGTAAAAAATATCAACCGGAATGGCGCGTGAAGCGCCGGACTGTGCAATATATTTTCAATCTAGCAACCGGGTGGTCAATATTCAAACGTGATCGGGCTAAAAAAGTCGCATTCCTGCGCGTTGCGCAGCCTATGCGTAAGCGCTATGTTAAATATGTGGCTGTTATTTTGAGCAGCCTTCCTCTCAGCTGGCACAACCTGACGGGTGGCATTATGACCAATATTGTCGAAGTGGAAGATTTCACGCGTTTAAGTGAAGAGAAACGAACCAGCGCGTTCCAGGCAGAAGTTGCTGGCTACCTGGAACGCTATCCCGAAACCCAGTATGTCGATATCCTGCTCAACGATCTTAACGGCGTGTTTCGCGGTAAACGCCTCCCCATCACCAGCCTGCGTAAGCTTGAGAAGGGCTGCTACTTCCCGGCCTCGGTGTTCGCCATGGACATCCTTGGCAATACCGTTGAAGAGTCCGGGCTCGGGCAGTCGCTTGGTGAACCGGATAACCTCTGCCTGCCGGTTGGCGGCACGCTAATTCCCTCCGCGGCAGACCCGCAGCACCTCGCGCAGCTGTTGCTGACCATGCGTAATCAAGATGGTACTCCCTTTGACGTTGAACCCCGAAACGTGCTCGATGCGCTGTGGCAGCAGCTGCGCAAAAGAGGACTCTCTCCGGTGGTAGCGGTAGAGCTGGAGTTCTATCTGGTCGATAAGGAGCGCGATGCGGAAGGGTATATCCAGCCGCCGTGCGCGCCGGGCAGCGACGAGCGTAATCTGCAAAATCAGGTCTATTCAGTCGATAATCTCGATCATTTCGCCGACGTTCTCGGCCAGATAGACACCATCGCCCGTTTGCAAAACATTCCGGCGGACGGCGCGCTGGCCGAAGCGTCACCCGGCCAGTTTGAGGTCAACCTGCACCACACCCGCGACGTGCTCAGCGCCTGCGACGACGCGGTGCAGCTGAAGCGCCTGATCCGCCAGGTGGCGGAACAGCACGGCATGAACGCCACCTTTATGGCAAAACCCTATGAAGAGTTTGCCGGCAGCGGTATGCACGTGCATATCAGCCTGTTTGACGAGGCGCAGCGCAACGTCTTTGCGCTGGAAGACGGGGGCGACTCCCCGCTGTTGAAACGTGCGCTGGCAGGAATGATCGATCTGCTGCCCGCCTCAATGGCGCTGCTGGCCCCCAACGTCAACGCCTACAGGCGTTTTCTGCCGGACTCCTACGTGCCGCTGCAGGCCTCGTGGGGGCACAACAACCGCACCGTGGCGCTGCGCATCCCCTGCAGCGACCGCCATAACCACCGGGTGGAGTATCGGGTGGCCGGCGCGGACGCCAACCCCTATCTGGTGATGGCGGCGATCCTCGCCGGCATCCTGCACGGGCTGGACAACCCGCTGCCGCTGCCGGCGGCGATTACCGGTAACGGCCATGAAGCCGACGGCAGGCCGCTGCCGACCCGCCAGAGCGACGCGCTGGTCGCCTTTGAAGAGAGCCTGGCGCTGCAGAAACAGCTCGGCCAGCGCTTCGCCTTTGTCTGGCACAGCTGTAAGTACCATGAACTGATGCATTTCGAGCGGCTGGTTACCGCCACTGAAATTGACTGGATGCTGAAAAACGCCTGAGGTTAGCGTACGGGTTGCCAGGGCCCGTAAGCCCGAACAGACGCAGGTATCCGCTTTTGTTGTGAATAATTGTTACCGCCCGGCAAAGGGGCTTGCCATCGCGCGCTATTTTGGGGCAAAATATTGCCTCTGCAAAAAGAAGACCATCGCAACCGACGCTGATTTACTCCGGCGGCCGGTTTTTTTTTGTGCAGGAAAACGCAATTTCGCACCAAACGAGGCCGGTTAAATGCCGGATAGATAGTCGCTTTTACATACGCGTAGAGACGTGTTTTTACTGAGGAAACAACAATGGGGCAACACCACCTTACTCCCGTCAGCGCCGGTATCCGCCAGCGCGACGACTACGGCGCCGCGTCAGGTTTCACCTGCACCCCCGCCCGTACTACTCTGACACCTCAAATGAAAAACTCGCGCACTACGCGACGTTTCCCTGTGGTTCAACCCGGCAAGGTTGACGCTATGGGGAGGCTGAGCCATGTCGCTTAATACCTCCGCGCAGCCACGCGCACACCTGAAAAAAACGCTGACGTTGTTGCCTGTCGTAATGATGGGGCTGGCCTATATGCAGCCTATGACATTGTTCGATACTTTTGGCATCGTTTCCGGCCTGACCGATGGTCACGTGGCTACCGCATACGCATTTGCGCTGATTGCTATTCTGTTCACCGCGCTGAGCTACGGCCAGCTGGTGCGTCGCTTCCCGTCCGCGGGTTCGGCGTATACATACGCACAGAAGGCGATCAGCCCCCACGTCGGCTTTATGGTCGGCTGGTCTTCGCTGCTTGATTATCTGTTTATGCCGATGATCAACATTCTGCTGGCGAAGATTTACTGGGAAGCGCTGGTCCCCGGCGTCCCTTCCTGGATCTTTGTGGTTCTGCTGGTCGGCTTTATGACCCTCTCTAACCTGAAGGGCATTAAAACCGTCGCCAACTTTAACAGCGTTATCGTGGTGCTGCAGGTCGCGGTCATGGTCGCCATTATGGCGATGGTGGTCTGGGGCGTGGCGCACGGCGAAGGGGCCGGTACGCTGGTCAGCACTAAGCCGTTCTGGTCGGAGAACGCACACGTGGTGCCGATGATCACCGGGGCGACGATACTCTGCTTCTCGTTCCTCGGCTTTGACGGCATCAGTTCGCTGTCGGAAGAGACCAAAGACGCTGGACGGGTGATCCCGAAAGCCATCTTCCTCACCGCGCTGATTGGTGGGGTGATCTTTGTGGTGGTCTCCTACTTCCTGCAGCTCTACTTCCCGGATATCTCACGCTTCAAGGATCCGGACGCGTCGCAGCCAGAAATCATGCTCTACGTGGCGGGTAAAGCCTTCCAGTTCGGCATTCTGATCTTCTCCTGCGTCACCGTGCTGGCCTCCGGCATGGCCGCCCACGCGGGCGTTTCGCGTCTGATGTACGTGATGGGCCGTGACGGCGTGTTCCCGGAGCGTTTCTTCGGCTACATTCATCCGAAGTGGCGCACCCCGTCGCTGAACGTGCTGCTGGTGGGTGCGATCGCGCTGCTGTCGATCAGCATGGACCTGGTCACCGCCACCGCGCTGATTAACTTCGGTGCGCTGGTGGCGTTTACCTTCGTTAACCTGTCGGTGATTTCGCAGTTCTGGATCCGTGAAAAGCGTAACAAAACGCTGAAGGACAACGTCACCTTCCTGATCCTGCCGCTGCTCGGTGCGCTGACCGTGGGCGCGCTGTGGGTTAATCTGGAGGAGAGCTCGATGGTGCTCGGCCTGATCTGGGGCGCGGTTGGCCTGATCTACCTGGCCTTTGTCACCCGCAGCTTCCGTAACCCGGTGCCGCAGTGCAGTGAAGATTTGATGTAATTGTCTGAGACGGGTAATTCCTGACTAAACGATCGTGCTGTTGTACAAAAATCCGTAATCTTCCAGTGATTACGGATTTTTTTATGCTACTTTGCGTTGGCTGGCCTACGATTCAGGTACCCTTTTTAATAAATAACGTATTGTCCGATTTCCTGATGTTTTTCCTCTAACTCATAATCATCATGAGCTGTTAACTGGCTTATAAAGTATATAAATTAATGGGCAAAATTCTTTATGGTCACGTTTTTCATGACCATAAAGTTATTTTGAGGTAAGGTGACTTATGCCCAAACAGGTGGGATTATTTTAGATATAACTTCATTGAAACTTGCTTTTGCATGTTCAGTCATTATTGAAGCAAGTATGGCCGTACAAGTGAATGCATCGTTCAATCCAAGTAGTCTGTTTTTCCAATCATTGAAATTACCACCTGTTACTTCTGGGTTTAATTCATTTGCTTTGCTCATCAAAGCATAGGCATAATCCCTCAATACCTGAGGAGATTCACTTTCTGTACCAAAAACTGAGCTTGATGAATATCTGGAAAACATTGCTGCAAGACTGAGTAAAGTTTGAGATTTGACGGTGTTGTTTTTTGAGTCGAGATCGAATGCAGAAATTAGTTTTTCATAGTGCTCTGTTATAAGCATAGTTTCTTTTGCACTATCATTTGGGCGAGTCAATATTTTTGCGAATATATCATTAAGCTTCAATTGATCATCAGTTCTAACCAACTTAAGTTCAGCAGGCACAGTTTCACCCGACAAAACTGATTTAAACCGATCATGATAATCAGATAGATTCAGAGTCGATAATAAATTAAAAATACTGGAATGATTGAGGTCATAGGTGTAGCTGTCCTCAAATATCTTGAAATCATTACCAAACAGTTCTTTTTGATTAATATCGCCTGCAGCCTGACATTCATTATTATCGTAAAGATAAAAATGATCCCATTGTACATTGGTTGCGGTTTTCTCAAGATGTAACATTTTACTTATATTGTTTTGATCAATAATCATAGCCTTGTTATTATTAATTAGAATATAATTCAGGCTGCTTTTATCAGACCAGTCTGGTTCTTTTTCACCATTACCGAATTCTTCTTTTTCGACAAAAGGTTTAACTTCATCCATACTAAGATATGTACTATACAGCGATCTGGCCTGATTCTGAAGTTCTAAATTATCATTATGATTGCTGAGTACCATTAATTGAATAAAAGAACCATTGTTGCCAATGGTGTGTTTATGAAATTCTGCATCATTGGTGGTTTGAGCGATAGTTTTTACACAAAGAGATAAAGCTTCTGGTGATAATTTTTTCAGGGTAATCTTATCATTAGCATTTTGCAATTCACTACTTACTACTTTTGTAGTGAAGTTTTTTATTATATCACTTTTCATATAATAATTTTTTGAGTTAATGTTTTTTAATAACGATGCTCTTGGGAAAGAGGCTGGATTGATATCGAGATTGCTATCTTCAATAGATCTCACAATTTTTTCCATAAGAGTCGTCTTGAGGTCGGAATAATTATCACTTATAGTGCTAATTGTATGAAAGAGTGTACTGTCATTATTCAAGTCATTTAATAGGACATCTATGTCATAATCACACCATCGATCGGGTAGATCGAAGGAAATAGTTGCATTGTCAAGTTTTGAACCAGAGTAATCTGCTGAATTAGCGATTACTTTTGTGCCAATAAGGCTTGCGTTAGAGAAACTAACAGAGGTGAAAAGGGTATTGCTTAAATCGACCCCATCTATATATGAACCAGAGAAGTCATCAGCTTCCTTATTAAATCTTTCAATAATGCATCCTGACTTATTTGCATTGTGAAAATTACAATCTCTCAAGTCTTTACCAGAGAGATCATATTTATAAAGCATTTTATCGCTAAAGTCTTTTATTTCTGGGGGTTGTAATTTTTCGGGTTTCTCTGGTAATGATTTTACAATGCTCGAAATGGAAGTGTCATGAAATTGATTACTTTTCAATGATTCAATGCACTTTAGCAATGAGCTGTATTTTTCTGCTTTTATCTGGTGAAAACCTTTGCAACCAGATGATCTTTCCAGCAATATATCTGCAGCAGCCATTTTAACACTTAATATTTTTTCTGCAAATTTGATATTTTTTTCAGAAGGCTTGTTTTTGGCTAACTCAACAGCTGCAGTTGCACTATTGATATATTTAGCCTTGAAATATAGTGATATGTTGTTCATAAGGTTCCTGGTGAATTGTTAAATCATAGGCAATAAGTATTTTTATATACTAGGGTAACGAGTCTTAAATAATAGACTTTTCTTGATTTATCTTTTTTTTATTTTTTCTAGACTAAAGCACCGTAATTATGATGGGTTTTTGGGTTGATTTCTATTTCCCAGGGATGTTGTTAATCAACTCTGAAAACGGTTGCAATTTATACTGATTTTATTTTTTCGTCTATCAAAAAACGACATTTAAGTCGTATGGTTTAACATTGTCGGATATTTTAAAACATAGAGAGCTCATCCACTCATCATTCCTGTGACCCTAATTTATCTGGTTCAACCTTCTTGTGAGTTGACAGAACAGCCAGTGAACATGTCCGGTTCAGTAAGGGAGACCAGGCAAGCTGGCCGGATCCACGGCACATGTTAGCCAGCCATTGTGGCTTATGACACCCACTTGCGGGTATTCTAAAACAGCGCTTTTGACTGAGCATTTTTATTCTGGTCTTCCTGGTGGTTGCTGGTCAGCAGTTTCAGCTGCTTTATTTGTCGGTGATTTCGCAGTTCTGGATCCGTGAAAAGCATAATAAGACGCTGAAAGACAACGTCACCTTTCTGATCCTGCCGCTGCTCGATGCGCTGACCCTGGGCGCTGTGGGTTAACCCGGAGGAGAGCTCAATGGTGCTCGGCCTGATCCGGGGCGCGGTTGATTTGATCTACCTGGCCTTTGTCACCCGCAACTTCCGTAACCCGGTGCCGCAGTGTAGTGAATATTTGATGTAAAAAAATGCTCTTCGGTCTATCGCCGGATTCAGCCCGGTGACCTAAGAAAATAAAAAAAGCCGCAACGAATGACGTTGCGGTCTTTTTATAACGCGGTGTGATGGTGCCAGGTTACAAACCAGTTTGCGGGTCAAACCGCACTTTTAATGACCGGGCATTATTGTGAACAGTTTATCTGACTTGTTTTTTCAGAACTTTACATTGGGATAGTCTAAATTATTAACATGGTCATTAATTTCTGCCGCAAACTTAACCAGGTCGGTTTGGTGTGTGGTACGATCAAATCGGCCAACTTCATCAGGTTGATTAAACTCCAGATTTCTTGAGTCAGATATATATCCTTCAGCCTTATTCAAGAGATTTTTCGCATCCTTTAATTGTTCTGATATATGCGGAATTGATGTCCATTTATTTAAATCACGGTGATTATGTCTCTGGTTTTGGAGTGAATACTCCCTCTCAACTTTGACCAGTGTTGATGGGAATAACCTGCGAGTTGTGGCTGAATTTTCCCTGAAAATACTGAGACTTCTTTTATTGATATTTTTTATTGCTTCTTCTTTACTTTCTTTTGAAGGAAGGCTTTCGATGGTTTTATTTAATTCTTCTTCAAATGAATTTGCTTTTCCCTTTATCACTTCCATTTTGTTTTTGATGGTTTTCACTGCTTCATTAATTTCTTTCGTGAAGCTATCCTTCGCGACTTTAACACGATCTGCTATCCCTTCTGGGGAAAGTTTTTTTTCCAGCAAATTACAGGCATTATTTAAAACAAGTGATTTTTTTTCATATTTTTTTGAGTTTTGTTTCTCCAAAATATCAGCCATCTTGTAAAGTTTTTCTCTTGTTTTTTTATATTCATTACAACTAAAGCCTTCAGGTGTGTTTTTAATTGTTTTCAAAAGCTTTTGAAGATTATTGGTGGAGACTCGACTTTTACTACTCACTTTATCAGCAATCGAATTAATAATTTCTCGAGATTGAAAAACTGAGCAACTTGAAACGGAAGACATATGATTTTACCTGATGATATTAATAATAGCTAAAAGAATCATGATATTTATACCAGCACGCCTTTTTTAATTCTTTCAAAAAACGCTAAAAAACCGACCGGCCTCTCCATACCAATAGCCAGGCATTGCCGGTTACGACATACACTTGCGGACATACAGAGGCATCGCTTTTGACTGGCCTGTTTTCGCCTCATTCCCTTCATACTGGCTCCCCAGCATCTATACAGCTGCGCACCGATATTATCTGAGGCGAAAAAGGGCTCAGCTTCGACGTACAGCGTCATCACTTTTTTGTGGATCTCCGTGTGCTGGCCATTGTCAACGGAAGCTTGCTTAACCCCGTGCCGCAGTGCATTGAAGACTTAATGAATGACGTTGCGGCGTTTTTTTCATAACGCGGTTTAATGGTGGCAGGTTACAAAATCAGCTTGCGGACGTACTCATACTGCACTTTTAATGACCTAACATTATCTATCTTAAGTGAACAGTTTATCTCACCTAACTCTGATGTACTCTGTACTTTTCCAGTGAAGAACTGACAGACTAGCCAGTGACTGTGGACTGCTCGGTGAGAGGGCAGGCAAACAGGTCTTAACCAACTTGCCTGGCCTCCAGCCACTGTGGCTTACGAGACCAGCTCGCGGCCGTACTCAAACAGCGCCTTAAGTTGACTCAGTTTCGCCTCATCCCCTTCATGCTGGCTGGCCAGCATCTCCAGCTCCTGCAGATAGCGCTGTACCCGCTCCGGGCTGAGCGCTTCGCGGCGGTGCTGCAGCCAGCGCTGCTGCTCGGCGTCGTCCAGCGTGCCGGGGAAGTTGCGCGCGCGGAAGCGGAACAGCAGCTTCTCTATGCGCGCGTCGTTAAAGGTGATATCCAGCGCCGGCAGATGGGCAGGGGGCGTCTGGCGAATAATGTTCATCGCCTGGCGATCGGCATCGCTGAAGAAGCCGTTATACAGCTGCGCATCCACGTCATCTGAAGCGGCAAACGGTTCGGCCTCGGCATACAGCGCCACCACTTTTTCACGGATTTCCGGGTGCTGGCGCAGCAGGGCGAGATTTGCCAGACAGCGCTGACGGTCCACCCCCAGCCGTTCGGCATCTTCCGGGCGCAGGGTATTGGCCGGGGCCACCACCGGGCACTTGTTGATATGCAGCAGCTTCAGCGGCACCGGCGTCAGGTCACCTAGTTCATCACGGCGGGTATACAGCCGTTCACGCAGCTGTGTTGCGTCCAGCTCCAGCAGCGGGGTGAGATCGCCGGCCAGGTCGCAGGTGATCAGCGCGTTGCGGTTATCCGGGTGCCAGGCCAGCGGCGCAACCCAGCTGGTATTGCCGCGCGCCGCGCCGAACATGCCGGAGATATGCACCAGCGGCTTCATCTGCGGAATATCAATCAGCGTGCCGATCTTCTGCTTATTGCGGTGGCTGAACAGGAAATCGTACAGCCGCGGCTGCTTCTCCTTCACCAGCTTCGCCATGGCGATGGTCGCCCAGACGTCGGACATCGCGTCGTGGGCATTTTCATGCGCCACGCCGTTGGCGCGGGTCAGGTGCTCCAGGCGGAAGCTCGGGAAGCCGTCATCGTTTTCCGGCCAGTTGATGCCGTCCGGGCGCAGCGCATAGCAGGCGCGCATCACGTCCAGCAGATCCCAGCGGCTGTTGCCGTGCTGCCAGCTCCAGGCGTACGGATCGTAGAAATTGCGGTACAGCAGGTTGCGGGTCACTTCGTCGTCGAAACGCACGTTGTTGTAGCCGACCACGCAGGTATTCGGCTGGCTGAACAGCTGGTGAATGCGCTGGGTAAACTCCGCCTCGCTGACGCCGCGCGCCCGCGCCACCTGTGGGGTGATGCCGGTAATCATCACCGCTTCCGGCTGCGGCAGATAGTCGTCGGCAGGCCGGCAGTAAAACACCTCCGGCTCGCCGATCGGGTTGAAATCCATATCGGTGCGGATCGCCGCAAACTGCGCAGGGCGGTCCAGCGACGGACTTTTACCGAAGGTTTCGTAATCATGGAAGAGGAAGGTAGGCTGTGCAGTTTCGTTCTTCAAATTTTAAATCCGTTCAGTTTTGTTCAATAACCTGTTGATTCGAAAGCGTTAACACTAACTCTTCCACCTTTTTACTATGTACGCGTTGACAGTGATTTGCTGCTTTTCGCGGGGGTACATGCCATTTCTTGTACCCAATGTGTACAGAATCCACGTTTAGCCGTGTACCAAAAATTATCGGGTTCTGAGCGACATCGAACACCGCTTCTTACATGGTAAACCATATTCCGGCACGGGCGAAATTTCAGATGTCGACGGGCTGAGCGCACGCATTCTGGTTATCAGCGCCCTGGTATTCCGTTGGTTTTGTTCAAGAGCGAAGCTCCGGATTACCGAAACCCCTTAGCCTGCCGCGCATCTGTGCTTTGCCTGAGGTATAAAGAAATCCTTGTCAGTTAATCCGGCAAAATCACCGGTATAAGTTGTGCAACGTCCTGATGCAGGCTGTTGTTGAATATAAAAATCGGCTAATTCGCTGAATAAACACATTTTCTTGCAATTAAGACACACACTGCCACACCAGATCCCGTAAAACAGGCGCAGTTTTTTACCTGTTGAGCAATGAGGATTAAGGTGTTGAAGAAGCGTCATGTAGCAAGTTTAACGGTGGCCGTGCTGGTGAGCAGCGTTGCCCACGCCGATAGCGGCGCACCCGCGCTGGCCTTTCCCCTGACGCCACCGGCGATTGACGCCGCTTCCTGGGTGCTGATGGACGCCACCACCGGGCAGATCCTCACCGCCGGTAATCCTGATGAACACCGTAACCCGGCCAGCCTGACCAAGCTGATGACCGGCTATGTGGTCGATCGCGCCATCGATCAGAAGCGTATCACCCGCGATGATATGGTCACCGTGGGTCAGGATGCCTGGGGGGCCGGTAACCCGGTGTTTAAAGGCTCGTCGCTGATGTTCCTTAAACCCGGCGAAAAGGTCTCGGTACGCGACCTGAGCCGTGGGGTGATTATCGACTCCGGCAACGACGCCTGCGTGGCGCTGGCCGACTACGTGGCGGGCAGTCAGGCAAACTTTGTCACCATGATGAACCACTACGTCGACAAACTCGGGCTGAGCAACACCCACTTTGAAACCGTACACGGGCTGGACGCGCCGGGGCAGTTCACCACCGCGCGTGACCTGGCGGTGCTGTCGCGCGCGATCATCAGCGGCGAACCGGACTTCTACCAGATGTACAGCGAGAAGTCGCTGAGCTGGAACGGCATCACCCAGCAGAACCGCAACGGCCTGCTGTGGGATAAAACCCTGCACGTCGACGGCCTGAAAACCGGCCACACCGAAAGCGCCGGCTTTAATATTATCGCCTCCAGCACCGAGGGGCAGCGCCGCCTGATTGCGGTGATTATGGGTGGGAAAAGCCCGAAAGGCCGTGAAGAGCAGGCGCGTAAGCTGCTGACCTGGGGCCAGAACAGCTTCGATACCGTGCAGCTGTTCCACGCCGGTAAAGAGATCGGCCACGAGAACGTCTGGTACGGAAACCCGCACCGCGTTTCACTGGGCAGCGATAAGGACGTCTATCTCTCCCTACCGCGCGATGAGGTGCAGAAGGTGAAGGCGAAGTACGTTATCGACCGCAAAGACCTGGAAGCGCCGCTGAAGCTGCACGAACAGGTCGGCACCATCCGCCTGGTGGAGGGCGATAATGAGCTGGCCAGCTATCCGCTGGTGACGCTGCAACCTGTAGAGCAGGCCGGAATTATTACCCGCATCACCGACTATATTAAGCAGAAGCTGTAACGGCAGCAGAATAAGTCGGGCCGCGCTGGACGCGGCCCGATAAGTTGCCTGATTGAACTTATGCCTCAGTCAGACCTGGACGGTGATGATATTCTTACTTTCTCAGTCATCTGATGGTTTTTTAATTCTTTAATTTTCAGAATTAAAATTCGCTCCCAGATAATCAGTACTACAGTGAAGATCACCAGCCAGCGCCTATCAGGGATGTTCCAGCAGATAACAGCGAAAAAACATGCCGCAAGAAGAATGACGATGATGTTGCCTGCCTTGCTGCTGAAAATGATGGTTTTTATCTCCAGGTCGATCAGTTTATTGAGCACCTTTTTCCCCTTTTGACTCTGCATGTGATTTACCTGCCGGGATAAACACGCTGAGAGTTCGCTCCCTGGCCTGCTGCTGCCCACGTCTGACAGCATCGTTATTTGTCCGGCACCGTCATACAGATACGTCGCACGACTATCCTTATATCCTGCAGCCAGCTGATTTCACAGGCAATCTGTGCCAGAATAGCCGACACATCCCCCAACAAGTGAACCTGCCTGTGCTGAAAGATCTGCGCGATGTCGCCCTGTTTAACGCAATTGTCAGCAGCGGGTCGCTCTCTGCCGCCGGGCGTCAGCTTGGCCTGTCGCTGGCGGTGGTCAGCAAGCGCCTGACCCAGATGGAGCAGCAGCTCGGCGTGCGGCTGTTCCACCGCACCACGCGCCACGTGTCGCTGACCGACGAAGGGCTGGTGTTCTCCGAACACGCGCAGCGTTTGCAGCACGAGCTGGAGGCGATCGACAACGCGCTGGCCAACCGGCTGGACCGCGCCAGCGGCACGCTGCGCATCACCGCCAGCCACAGCATGGGGCGCATCTGGCTGGCGCCGATCGTCAACGACTTTATGCTGGATCACCCCAGCGTCAACGTGCAGCTGCACCTCAGCGATCGGGTGATCGACCTGGCCGCCAGCGGCTACGACCTGGCGATCCGCTACGGCGCGCTGGCCGACTCACGGCTGGTGGCGCGCGAGCTGGCGGGCAACCGCCGCGTGCTCTGCGCCTCGCCGGCCTATGCCGCCCGTCACGGATTGCCGCAAACCCTGGAAGAACTCAGCTCCCATCAGTGCATCGTTACCGGTGATACCGGCATCACCGAGTGGCGCTTTGGCAGCGGCGAGCAGCAGCGCAGCGTGCCGATCTGCGCCCGCCTGCAGGTCAACACCGGCGAGGCGTCCCACGCGCTGGCGCTGCACGGGGCCGGCATCGCCATGAAGTCGATCTGGGACGTGGCCGGCGACCTGCGCAGCGGCGCGCTGCTGCCGGTACTGGAGAACTACCCGCTGCCGGCCGCGCCGCTGCACGCCATCTGGCTGAGCGGCCGTCACCAGCCGCCGCGCGTGCGGCTGTTTATTGAGCGGCTGCGGCAGCACCTGGCGCACTCCTGGCAACATTTTTAGCGCCGTGCTTGACCCTTACGCTACGTCAGGCTTTAGCCTTAGCCCGGTAATAACAGGAGAGCACGATGTTACTTAAACCCGGTGAGCTGGCAAAACGTTCCGGCCTGACCATCCGCACGCTGCACTACTACCATCAGATCGCGCTGCTGGTGCCTTCCGCGCGCAGCGCGGCCGGTTACCGGCTTTACAGCCGCGAGGATGTCAGCCGCCTGCACCGCATTCAGGCGCTGCGGCGGCTGGGGGTGTCGCTGGCGGAGATCCAGGCGGTGCTCGATCGGCCCTCATCGGCGTTGACGCCACTGATTGCTCAGCAACTCACGGCGCTGGATCGGCAGCTGGCGGAAATCACCGCGCTGCGCGGCCGCCTGCTGACGCTGCACCAGCAGCTGCAGGCGGGTGAAGATCCGGAGCTTAACGACTGGCTGACCACGCTGGAGATGATGACTATGTACGACAACTATTTTACCGCTGATGAGCTGCACCAGCTGCCGTTCTGCCAGCCCGATGCGGCCCGTGAAGCCGAGTGGCGCGAGATGACCGGGCAGGTACAGACGCTGATGGCGGCGGGCGTTGCAGCGGAAGCCGACGATGCGCAGCAGCTGGCGCGCCGCTGGATGCGCTGCCTGGAGCGTGATACCGGCGGCAACCCGCAGTTTCTCGCGAAGCTGAACGCGATGCACGAGGAGCAGCCGGCGATGCGCGAGCTGAGCGGCGTGACTCCGGCGATCGCCGCGTATATCACCCGGGCGTTTGCCGAGAGCAAGCTGCAGATCTACCGCCGCTATCTGGATGACAATGAATACGCCTATGTTCGTGCGCACTATTTTGACCGTATCAACGAGTGGCCTGAACTGATTGCCCGTTTTAAAACGGCGATGGAGCAGCAGGTGGCGGCAGAGTCGCCGCAGGCGGCAGCGCTGGCCCGCCGCTGGCTGGAGCTGTTTCACTCCTGGGCGGGGGATAACCCGGCCACGCAGCAGAAGATCCGTACCGCAATGGAGCAGCAGCCGTCGCTGACTGAGGGCACCTGGCTGACGCCGGCGCTGCTGGACTACCTGCGCGCCGCCATCGCCGCCCTGTTCAGGTCGCCAGGTGGTCAGGGCTGAGGTGTTTACCGGTATTATGTTGATTTAACGTTAATAAAATCAATCCGATGGTACGTGGTGGTAACGTTTCTGTTATCACCCGCCGCTGCGATGGTTTTTTCTGCCCGGCGGGCTGAAATTCCGCCAAAAATCCGCCGCCGGCGCCTGTTCAGGCGCGGCGTTTCGGTTATCATGTCGCGCCATTCTCTTGGTTTTATGGAGCCAGACGTGCGACCCGACCAGCCGGTTTCGGCCCTGCAGTTCAGCGTTTACCGCAATTACCGTACCGTGCACGGCATCCGCATTGCGCTGGCGTTTATCCTTACCTTTCTGTTTGTGCGCCTGCTGCAGATCCCCGAAGGCAGCTGGCCGCTGATTACCCTGGTGGTGGTGATGGGGCCGATCTCATCGTGGGGCAGCGTGTTTCCCCGCGCGCTGCAGCGCATCGGCGGCACGATATTTGGCTCGCTGTCCGGGCTGATTGCGCTAAAGCTGGAGCTGATCTCCCTGCCGGTGATGCTGGTGTGGTGCGCGATCGTGATGTTTATTAGCGGCTTTTACACGCTGGGTAAACACCCCTATATGGCGCTGCTGATCGGCATTACCCTGGCGGTGATCTGCGGCGGCAGGCCGGGGGATATGACCAGCGCGCTGTGGCGCGGCGGTGATGTGATCCTCGGCAGCCTGCTGGCGCTGCTGTTTACCAGCATCTGGCCGCAGAAGGCCTGGACCCACTGGCGCATTCAGCTCTCGGACGCGCTGCTGGAGACCGCCAAACTCTACCACGCCGGGTTTACGCCCAACCAGGTGCAGCAGCCGCGGCTGAACCGGCCACTGCAGCGCCTGCTGGGCAAGGTGGTAAAAATGCGCGCGCTGCTGGAGCCGGCCAGCAAAGAGACGCGCATTCCGCGTTCGGTGTTTGAAGCCATCCAGACGCAGAACCGCAACCTGGTCTGCACCCTTGAGCTGCAGCTCAACGCCTGGTGGTCGTCACGTGAAAGCCATCTGATTATGCTGCATGCCCCGGCGCTGCGGCGCTGGCAGCAGACCAGCGAAGAGACGCTGCGCGCGCTCTCCCGCGCGCTGATCGACGGTAACGGTGAAAAAATTGCCCTCAGCGGGGAAGCGCTGGCGGAAATCAGCGCCGAACTGCGCCAGCTGATCGCCGACTCAGGCAACGACCCGCGGGTGGAAACGCCGATCTACGGTTACCTGTGGTTAAGCCTGGAAATGGCCCGTCAGCTGGAGCGGCTGGCCGAACTGATCCGCCTGGCGATGCGAAAATAAAAACGATTCAGCAAGTACTTACTGCGAGAATAACGTCTTCAGGGTAAGATAAGCGCTATCCGATTCTGCAAAGTGATAATTGCCATCGGCAGCGGTGCGCCGCTAAGCTGAGGTACCCAACAGCGCTCAGCCTGGGTATTGGTCACGATAATGTTGCCTGTGATTACAGGCCCAAATGAAAGGTGTCTTCATGGAAAATGCAAAGCAATCGTTTCAGGACGTACTTGAGTTCGTACGGATGTTCCGCCGCAAGAACAAACTGCAGCGTGAAATTCACGATAACGAGAAAAAAATTCGTGATAACCAGAAGCGCGTGCTGCTGCTCGACAACCTGAGCGAGTACATCAAACCGGGCATGAGCGTGGAAGCCATTCAGGAGATCATCGCCAGCATGCGTGTGGATTACGAAGATCGCGTTGATGACTACATCATCAAAAACGCCGACCTGTCGAAAGAGCGTCGTGACCTGTCGAAAAAACTGAAAGCGATGGGTGAACCGAAGCCTGAGTAACCCTCTGCTTGCTGCACGTCCTGTGGATCCTTGCGAATCTACGGGGCGTGCAGGCAGGGCTGCGTTTCGTTCTCCACTGTACGTCAGGGTATTTATCGGGCCTCAGCTGCCTGTATTGCCGATAAAGGCGCTGATATCGGCGTGTAATTTCTTTAGCCCGGCTTCATCAGCGTAGGGCAGATGCCCGGTTTCACCGGCAGAATAAGAGATGTTTTTCATCAGGCTGTCAGGCACAGGCAGATGCATCATGTCGTAACGGGCGACATACCACGGCGTCGACAGGTCATAAATTCCCCCCACCACCAGCACCCTCATTGCTGGATTCATTTTCATCACCTGCGCCAGATCCGGTAACAGATTAAAGCGGCCAACGCCCCTCTCGCTGTTCAAATTCCAGTACCAGAACGCATCATTACTGGCGTAATAATCTTCGTCACTTTGCCAGCGCAGGCTACTTTGCAGATAGCGGTGAAACTGCGCAACCAGCGAGGGGGCCAGGGTATTTTGCAAGGGATCATAGTCTTCTGGCGCGTTAAGAAAATCAATCTCTGGATTGCTGTAGCGGGTATCGAATTTGCTCACCACCTGACCACGGTCCTGCAACAGCCGTTTGGCGAAGGCATCCGCGCTGAGCCGCAGATTAGCCCGCAGCCAGACATCTGCCGGAATAGCCGTAAACTGCGAGAGCTGGCGTGCGATTTGCAGGCGATCTGCCTTTTTTAACGCGTTGCCCTGTATCAGCGCCTGCGCATAAGGGCCATTGGCAAACGTCTCAACCTGTTGCAGCAGGTCAGGCAAGCTCTGGAAACCGGCTGCCAGCCGGTGATAGTACCATGCGGTGGCCGCATAGCTCGGTAGCGTCAGGAAGTAGCTCTGATCGATGCCGGGATTATTCCCCGCATCATTATTAGTGATATTGAAGTTAAGAAAGGCTGATAGCAGGATGATGCCATTTACATCGATTTCCCGTTTCTTCAACTCCTGTGTCAGCGCTATGGTTCGCGTTGTACCATAGCTTTCGCCAAGCAGATATTTCGGCGCGTCCCAGCGCTGGTAAGTGGTAAGAAACTGCACGATAAACTGGGTAAAAGCTCCCGCATCGCCCCTGATACTGTAAACGCTTTTCGTACTGTCTGCTTTCTGTTGTGCCCGTTCCTCTGCGCTGCCGGCATTGCTTATGAAACGGCTGTAACCCGTGCCGGGTGCGTCAATGAAAACTAAATCGCTGACGTCCAGCAAGCTGAAAGCGTTGTCCTTTAACGGCATTGATGTGAGCTGATTTGTTTGTGGGGGAATGAGCGCTACCCGCTTCGGCCCCAGTGCTGCCATATGCAGCCAGACAGAAGCGGATCCCGGTCCGCCATTATAGATGAAGGTGATCGGGCGGATACGATCGCCTTGCTGAATCTTCTTAAAGTAGGCGACATAAAACAGGCTGATAACCGGTTCCTGCACATCTCTGGTGTTGAGGTTCATCAGACCGGTTTCAGCCAGGTAGGGAATCTTGTTCCCGCCAACGGTCACCGTCCCTTCGCTGGCAATGCTCTGATGGGGCAAAGACGTCTGATTGGTTTCAGCCAGTTGCGCCTCTGCCTGGTACGCGAAAGTCACGTTGCTGAATACGCTGAGGATCATCAGCATTGCGGCACTCAGCACTCCCCTGACGATACTGTTCATAGTTCTGTTTCCTCCCTGGGTTGATGTCCATGTACCTTAGCCAGCGTCAGCTGAACTTCTCGTCAATGGTTGGTTTTTTTTGGGCAGATTAATGCGCAAACAATCGCCAGTTTCTGTCTGCATCTTCCTGGCCATTGTCTGACAGCCGCGTTCAAAAATGCCTGCCCGGCGGTCAGACGTCGGGCGTTTCCTGTTGTCTTAATCCGTGCAGAAAGCGGCGTTGACGTGGGTCAATATGGCCTCTGACTGCCCGCGTTAGCATGAGTGAAACTTATTTTTCATCTCATAAAGGGTATGCAATGCTGCAAATAAAAACTAACCGTCAGGTCATCCTCTGGACCACGCTGGTCGGCGGATTTATCAGTTCGCTGGTGAAATGGGGTTCGGAAGTGAATATGCCGCCGCGTATGGCCGGTGAGATTTCGCCGCCCGGCGCGCATATTGATGCCTGGCTGGGCTGGCTGGGGATCAACTCCCACTCGCTGGACTACCTCTATCAGGGCATCAACGTGCCCGGCGCGGTAACGCTCTACCACTGGCTGTTCAGCTTTGCCTTTGCGCTGGTCTATGTGGTCGGCTCCGTGTACTGGCCGAAAATCCGCCTGGGGTTCGGCGCGCTGTATGGCGTAATCATCACGGTGGTGATGCATGGCCTGCTGATACCTGTGCTCGGCTTCCGCAACCCGGTCTACGCGGACGGCGCTACCGGCTGGCTATGGCACCTGAACGCGGCCGAGCTGAGCAGCGAAATCCTCGGCCATATCTATTGGTCGGTGTCGATTGAGATCTGCATGATTGCGGTGCTGGCGTATTTCGCCCGGCCGATTCGCGGCCGCTGGGTGCGCTAGCTGGCATCGGTTGATAACCGTGATTCGAATGATGAGTCAGATCCAGTGATAACGGCTAACCCGGCCTGTCTGTTTTAACCGGACGCGTTTCCGGATCTCGCCGTCAGGCTGACGGGTACCCGGCTGCCCGCGCTACGCTGGCCCTTGCGCAGGGCCAGCGTTTAGCTTTTACAGCGGTGCTGCCCTCCGGCGGGCAGCAGCTGGATCTGTTTCTCCGACCAGACACCCCACGCGGCGATGGCCGGGCAATATCTGCTGGAGCAGACGTTTTTACTGGCGGTAGCGGATATGCAGCAGGCGGATAACGCGCCGTTGCGGGTGCTTGAGGATCACCTGGGGAAAGCGCTGGTGTAACAAAAAAGATTTTGCATAATCCGGCACGCTTTACCATCATATCTGTGATCCTTCCTTCGATTGCTAATTATTAGCTGGTACAACCGTGCAAAAACTCACCGACTCGCTGCTGCAGGCCGTCAGGCGCAGCGCGTGGTACCCGAAAAGACGCTCTTATCGGGTGCTGTTCTGGCGTGAAATTACGCCGCTGGCCGTGCCGATTTTCTTTGAGAACCTGTGTGTGCTGCTGATGGGTGTGCTCAGCACCTTCCTGGTCAGCTGGCTGGGCAAGGAGGCAATGGCCGGGGTCGGGCTGGCCGACAGCTTCAACATGGTGGTGATCTCCTTCTTTGCGGCTATTGACCTCGGCACCACGGTGGTGGTGGCCTTCAGCCTCGGCAAACTCAAACGCGAACGGGCGCTGGCCGCTACCCGGCAGTCGCTGGTGATCATGACGCTGTTTGCGGTGCTGCTGGCGATAGCCATTGAGTTTATCGGCCCGCAAATCATCGACCTGATCGCCGGCGCGGCCGAGCCGGAGGTCAAGATGATGGCGCTCTCCTATCTGCAGATCAGCGCCTGGAGCTACCCGGCGGCGGCGATTGCCCTGATCGGCTGCGGCGCGCTGCGTGGGGCGGGGAACACCAAAATCCCGATGCTGATCAACGGCGGTATGAACATCCTCAATATCGCCATCAGCAGCGTGCTGATCTACGGCTGCTTCTCGTGGGACGGGCTGGGTTTTATCGGTGCCGGTCTTGGCCTGACTATCTCACGCTATATCGGCGCGGCGGCGGTGATCTATGTGCTGATGATCGGCTTTGTGCCGGTACTGAAAATCTCACTTAAGAGCTACTTCAGCCGTCTGGATATCGGCATCCTGCGCGAGGTGCTGGGCATCGGCGTACCGGCCAGCATTGAGTCGGTGCTGTTTAACGGCGGCAAACTGCTGACCCAGGTGTTTGTCGCCGGAATGGGCACCGACGTGATCGCCGGCAACTTTATCGCCTTCTCTATCGCCTCGATGATCAACCTGCCGGGCAATGCGCTGGCCTCGGCGGGCACCATTATCGTCGGCTCGCGGCTTGGCCGTGGCCAGCTGCTACAGCCGGAGCGCCAGCTGCGGCATATTTTCTGGATGTCCACCATCGCGCTCTCCCTGCTGGCCTTCCTGACGGTGCCGTTTGCCGGTGTGCTCGCCGCGTTCTATACCGAAGACCCGGCGGTGATCGAGGTGGTCAAAACGCTGGTCTGGCTTAACGCCGCCTTCATGCCATTCTGGGCGGCCTCGTGGGTCTTGCCCGCCGGGCTTAAAGGCGCACGTGACGCCCGTTACACCATGTGGGTGTCGCTGCTCAGCATGTGGGGCGGGCGTATCGTGGCGGGCTATCTGCTTGGCATCGTGCTCGGGTTTGGCGTGGTCGGCATCTGGCTGGGCATGGTGATTGACTGGATGATCCGGGGGCGCTGCTTCTGGCGACGGCTCGACAGCGGCCGCTGGCTGTGGCAGTACCGTCCGCAGGCGGAGAGGGCGGAGAGTGGGGATAACACGGAAAGTAAACCGGCAGAGTGAGGCAATGGCTGTCCAGCTCAGCACATGCTGCCGGCAGTTTTCTGGCAGCGGTTAGCCAGCGCTGCGGGGGCCGTTACCGGTTGCCCGGCTGCCAGCCGCTGGCGCTGCAGGTGAGCGCTGTTGCCCGGCTGCCAGCCGCTGGCGCTGCGGGCAAACGCTTGTGCCCCGACTGCCAGCCGCTGGCGCTGCGGGCAAACGCTTGTGCCCCGACTGCCAGCCGCCCGCGCTGCAGGTGAGCGCTGTTGCCCCTGACCGCTGCTGAATAAGCACGGATTGTCAACAAATCTGCCAGCGTCCGGCGAAATGCTGCTTGCGCGTAAGATATATCATAGATATATTTTTATTCTCAAATAAGAATCATTCCATTTCCGATTACCAGGAGAACCACCATGTCCGAAACGTCCAGCCGGTTGCCAGAACGCGTGCGTAATGAACTGCGCTTCCGCCAGTTAACCGTCACCGCAAAAACCCGCATCGCTGACAGCTTCTGGCGCATTGACTTCAGCGGCGCCGACCTGGCGGGTTTCACCTCGCCAGGCTTTGACGACCATATCAAGGTATTTTTCCCGGATGCCGCCAGCGGCATACTGTCATTGCCAGAGGTTACGGCCGACGGCGTGGTGTGGAAAGAGGGCGCCCGTCCGGTCTCGCGCGACTATACACCGCTGTTTTTTGACGCGGAGCAGCAAACCCTGACCCTCGATTTTTATATTCACGACGGCGGCGTTGCCAGCGGCTGGGCGGACAGGGCGCAGATCGGTGATGCGCTGGCCATTGGCGGCCCGCGCGGTTCGCTGGTGGTACCGGAAGATTACAGGTTCCAGCTTTACGTCACCGACGAGAGCGGCCTGCCGGCCTTTAAGCGCCGTAATCTGACCCAGACCGCGCAGCTGAGCCACCTGTACGCCTTCGCCGATCCGGCACCGGGCACGGCCTACCTGGAGGTGCATAACGATCTGCACGTTCACTGGCTGGGCAGCGGCCATATGCAGGGCCCACACATCGATACGTTGATTAACACCCTGGATACGGTAACGATCCCGTCTGATGACTACTTTATCTGGCTTACCGGGGAGGGTGAGGCGGTAAAAAAACTCAGCGATTACTTTATCGGCCAGCGCGGCTGTGATGAACGCTTCGTGCGTGCTGTGGCATACTGGCACAACAAGTAAGGTTTACGCCGCCCGCGCTGGGCGGCACGTTGATGCTTTTTACCTCAGGCCGCTGATGAAACAATCCTCCTCTGTACCCCAGCCCGGCGTCGATGCGCCATCCTCCTGCGGCGAACCGCGCCGCCGCCGGCGTGAAAAGATGCTCGACGCTGGCGATCTGCGGCTGCTGGTGTTGCATTTTCTCAGCCACAGCCCGGCGCACGGTTATGAGCTGATCAAGTCTATTGAAGATCTCTCCGGCGGTGAGTACAGCCCCAGCCCCGGCATGATCTACCCGGCGCTGACGCTGCTGGAAGAGACACAGCAGATCGCGGTGCTGGATGCGCAGGCGGCGCGTAAAGCCTACCGCTTACTGCCGGAGGGCCAGGCCACGCTGCAGCAGCAGGCACCGCTGCTGGCGCAGGCGATGCAGCGGCTGGCGTCGCTGGCGGTGCTGGTGCACAACCGCTGCCTGCCGGAGATAGAGCGGGCGATCCACAATTTCAAAACGGCGCTGAACGGCCGTCTGGCGCAGCCGGGCATCTCCCGGCAGACGCTGTATGCGATCGTTGACGCGCTGGACGACGCAGCAAAGAAGATAGAACGCAGCGAGTAACCTGCACGCCCGGCTAACCTTTTCACCCGCGTCCTCCCTGTTGGCTGTTGAGTTGCTGTCTTAAAGGCGTGGCTTTTTGCTCTGATGGCAGGGTGGGCTGTTGCGTTGCTGTCTTAAAGGCGCAGCTTCCTGTTCTGGTGGTGGGTTCGGCCGTGGGCGAAAAGAACGCCGGGACGCTGCAAGTACGTCCCTGTAAGCTCGGGCGGCGCTCCCTGCGCCGCACGCCCGGCTAACCTTTTCACCCGCGGCCTCCCTGTCGGCTACTGCGTTGCTGTTTAAGGGCGTAGCTTTTCGCTCTGGTGACGGGTTCGGCCGCGGGCGAAAAGAACGCCGGGACGCTGCAAGTACGTCCATGTAAGCTCGGGCGGCGCTCCCTGCGCCGCACGCCCGGCTAACCTTTTCACCCGCGGCCTCCCTGTCAGCTACTGCGTTGCTGTTAAGGGCATCGTTTTTCGGCAGAATACCGAAGATTAAGTAGTGGAATCTGTCTGATTTGGTCTGATTTGGTCTGATTTGGTCTGATTTGGTCTGATTTGGTTTATTTGATTTTTTTGTCTGGTTTTAAAACAGCGACGCAGAAAATAACAGGCAATCGGGGTTTATCCGGATAAGCGGACCTTCGGGCACAGGGACGTGCCCGGCAGAGCCCAGGGACGTTACTGGCGTGTCCGCGTTCCGGATAAACCCCGATTAGCCGGGCACCGGAACCCGAAGCGACCAGCGGCCCGGAAGCCACACCCTGACAGGCCAGGCACCAAAACCCGAAGCGACCAGCGGCCCGGAAGCCACACCCTGACAGGCCAGGCACCAAAACCCGAAGCGACCAGCGGCCCGGAAGCCACACCCTGACTGGCCAGGCACCAAAACCTGAAGCGACCAGCGGCCGCAAAGCCACACCCTGACATGCCAGGCACCGAAACCAGAAGCCACCTTTGGCCTCGGGCCCCCCATAATGCCCGGCTGTCTTTTTTCCATCACTTCCCCGTCATTAAATCGTCATCGCGCTAACCCTTAATAGGGCGCACCACGGCACCCGCCGGATCAACGACGGTAACACTATGGCACAGGCACTGTTAAAAATTGCCCACCAGCACAACTCGGCCCCGCACACGGCAGCCAGGGCCAAAGTGCTGGCAGTAAACGGACTCGGCAAAGCCTACGGCACGCAAACCCGCGTCCTGCACGACATCAACTTCGACCTGCACGCCGGTGAACTGGTTGCGGTCATCGGCCGCTCCGGTGCCGGAAAATCAACCCTGCTGCACGTCCTCAACGGCACCCTCCCGGCCAGCGAAGGCGAAATCGTCAACTTCCAGGACAACGGCCAGCAGCAGAACATCGTTGAGCTGAACGCCAGGCAAATGCGCCAGTGGCGCAGCGAATGCGGCATGATCTTCCAGGACTTCTGCCTGGTCCCGCGCCTTGACGTGCTGACCAATGTTCTGCTTGGCCGCCTCAGCCAGACCTCCACGCTCAAATCATTCTTCAAAGTCTTCCCGGACGCCGACCGCGCCCGCGCCATCGGCCTGCTCGAATGGCTCAACATGCTGCCGCAGGCGCTGCAGCGCGCGGAAAACCTCTCCGGCGGCCAGATGCAGCGCGTGGCGATCTGCCGGGCGCTGATGCAAAACCCCAAAATACTGCTGGCCGACGAACCGGTCGCCTCGCTCGATCCGAAAAACACCCGCCGCATCATGGACGTCCTGCGCCAGGTCAGTGAAAACGGCATCAGCGTCATGGTCAACCTGCACTCGGTCGAACTGGTCAGAGAGTACTGCACCCGCGCCATTGGCATCGCCAAAGGACGCATTGTTTTCGACGGACACCCGTCACAGCTGAACGACGACCTTCTCCATACCCTGTATGGCGAAGAACTGAACCAACCTCACTAACACCTTTTGGGATACGGAACACAGCAATGAAAAAAATCTTCGTCGCCGCCGCAGTAATCAGCACCCTGTCCGCTAACGTCAGTGCTGCCGATGCGCCAAAGGAGCTGAATCTGGGCATTCTGGGCGGGCAAAACGCCACCCAGCAGATCGGTGATAACCAGTGTGTGAAAGATTTCTTCGACAAAGAGCTGAGCGTTGACACCAAACTGCGCAACTCGTCCGACTACTCTGGCGTCATCCAGGGACTGATCGGCGGCAAAGTGGATATGGTGCTGAGCATGTCACCTTCCTCCTTTGCCTCGGTCTATATCAACGACCCGAAAGCGGTGGACGTGGTCGGCATCGTGGTGGATGACAAGGACCAATCGCGCGGCTACCACTCCGTAGTGGTGGTCAAGGCCGACAGCCCGTACCAGAAGCTGGAAGACCTGAAGGGCAAAGCCTTTGGTATGGCTGACCCGGACTCTACCTCCGGCTTCCTGTTCCCGAACCAGAGCTTCAAAAAGCTGTTCGGCGGCACGGTTGACGACAAATACAACGGCTTCTTCTCCAGCGTCACCTTCTCCGGCGGCCACGAGCAGGACGTACTGGGCGTGCTGAACGGCCAGTTCGACGGTGCGGTCACCTGGGCCTCAATGATTGGTGACCACAACACCGGCTACACCAGCGGCGCCTTCACCCGTATGATCCGCGCCGGCCAGCCGGACCTGATGAAAAAAGTACGCATCATCTGGCAGTCGCCGCTGATCCCCAACGGCCCGATCCTGGTCAGCAACAAACTGCCGGCCGATTTCAAGGCGAAGCTGATCACCGCGATTAAGAAGCTGGATAAAGAGAACCACAGCTGCTTCGTGAAAGCCGTCGGCGGTGCCCAGCACATTGGTGAAGCGACCGTGGCCGACTACCAGACCGTGATCGACATGAAGCGTGAGCTGACCAAAGCCCGTTAATCACCGCCTTACCTTCTGCATTCAGGGGCCGGATCTCCGGCCCTTTTCTCAGGGTTACCCATGACAAATCCCGACTTCGAGCGTTATTACCAGCAGGTGCGCGGCCGGCAAAAGCGCGACACGCTGCTGTGGTCGCTGGTGCTGGTGGTGCTTTATCTGGCCTCCGGTTATATGGCCGAATTTAATCTGCACACCATCTGGGTCTCGCTGCCCAACTTCTTCGACTACCTGGCCGAAACCATTCCGCGACTGAACGTCGCGCTGCTGTTTGCCGACGGCCACACCGAAGGATCGCTGGCGTACTGGGGCTACCGCCTGCACATCCAGCTGCCGCTGATCTGGGAAACGCTGCAGCTGGCGCTCGGTGCCACCCTGCTGTCGGTGATGATTGCCGCAGTGCTCGGCTTTCTGGCGGCCAACAATACCGGCACGCCGCGCGGCGTCAGCTTCGCCATCCGCTCGCTGGTGGCCTTCTTACGCACCATGCCGGAGCTGGCGTGGGCGGTAATGTTTGTGATGGCCTTTGGTATCGGGGTGATCCCCGGTTTCCTGGCGCTGGCGCTGCACACCGTCGGCAGCCTGACCAAACTGTTCTATGAGGCGATTGAAAGTGCCTCCGACAAGCCGGTGCGCGGGCTGGCGGCGTGCGGGGCATCCCGCGTGCAGCGCATGCGCTTTGCGCTGTGGCCGCAGGTAAAACCGGCGTTTCTCTCCTACGGCTTTATGCGTCTGGAGATCAACTTCCGCCAGTCGACCATTCTCGGGCTGGTGGGGGCAGGGGGCATCGGCCAGGAGCTGATGACCAACATTAAACTGGATCGCTACGATCAGGTCAGCATGACGCTGCTGCTGATCATCGTGGTGGTCACGCTGCTTGACACCTTCTCCGGGCGTCTGCGTCAGCGCGTAGTGGAAGGGAGCAAAGCATGATCGGTCTGATCGGTACGGAACAGCTGGAGCGCATGCGCGCGCAGCACCAGGCGCTGTTTTCCCTGCAGCGCCGCTATCTGCAGCGCATCGGCCTGATCGCCGCGGCGATCCTGCTGTGGTACGTCTGGTTCTTCGTCACCTTTGGCATCAGCTGGCAGCAGCTGACGGTGGGAATGACCCAGCTGGGCCACTACTTCCTGCGCATGTTTGTCTGGCATGACGTGGCCAGCTGGCCGTTCGCCTACTACTTTACGCAGATCTTTATCACCATTGCTATCGTGTTTGCCGGCACCATTACCGCCACGCTGCTGGCGCTGCCGCTGTCGTTCCTGGCGGCGCGTAACGTGATGACCGGGCCGCTGCTGCGTCCGCTGGCGCTGGTCATCCGCCGTCTGCTGGACGTGATGCGCGGCATTGATATGGCGATCTGGGGGCTAATCTTCGTGCGCGCGGTGGGCATGGGGCCGCTGGCCGGGGTGCTGGCGATCGTGATGCAGGACGTCGGGCTGTTGGGTAAACTTTACGCCGAAGGCCACGAAGCGGTGGATCGCTCGCCGGGACGCGGGCTGAACGCGGTGGGAGCCAACGCGCTGCAGAAGCATCGCTACGGCATATTCACGCAGTCGTTCCCCGCCTTCCTGGCGCTAAGCCTGTATCAGATCGAGTCCAACACCCGCTCGGCGGCGGTGCTCGGCTTTGTCGGCGCGGGCGGTGTTGGCCTGATCTACGCTGAGAATATGCGCCTGTGGAACTGGGACGTGGTGATGTTTATCACCCTGATTCTGGTGGTGGTGGTGATGACCATGGACACCCTCTCCGCGAAGCTGCGCAAACGCTATATCAGCGGCCAGCCGGTGCCGCTGTTTACGCCGGAACCGGTGCGTTAAGGGGCTGAGACAGGTGGCATACCGCCATCGTCGCCCCGGCGGGCGGAGCCTTCAGGACAACGTGCCGGGTTGATTACCCGGCTTCCCGCCAGCCACTCTTTTCAGATCAGTGGCTGCAAGGGCAGACGCGTGTGAGGCGTTGCTGACTAACCCGACGCGCTGCCTGTTTTTTGCGGCCATTTACAGGCCAGCGGCCACCTGCCACCAGGCCTTATCCAGCGCATAGTAGCGGCTCTGCGGATCGGGCTGCTGCTGCCACGGCTTATCGATAATGTAGTGGATGTTCTTCACCCGATCGATATCCCAGACGGCCGGGTGCTGATGCGGCAGGGTCTTCAGCGCGTTATAAATATACGGCAGCGGCTGCCAGCGGTTGCGGTAGAACTGGTTCAGGAAGTCCTGCTCGGCAAACAGATAGCCGGAGAGGTCGTCCAGCGCCGCCAGCTGCGCCAGCATCTGGTCAAACACCTGCTGGTCCGGCGTCAGCAGCAGAAAACCGCCATTCAGATAGTTATCCACTTTATCCGGCTGCTCAACGTGATCCACCCCACGGCAAACGCTGTAGAAGCAGTTTTCCGGCACCCAGTCGGCGGGGTAGCTGGCAATCTGATTCGGGTTGCAGCGACAGGCGTGGCAGGCGGCAATGGTACCCGGTGCCAGCGGCAGGCCGAACAGCTCATCCATATTCTGCGTTACCAGCATATCGGCATCGAGAAAGGCGAGGCGGGAAAATTCGGTTAACTGCCACGCCCGCAGCTTGCTCCACACCTCGGCAAAACGTGCGTTGGCGTAGCGGTTGGCCAGCTCAGGGTTGGGGCTGAGCGGAGCCACTTCGCGTATCAGTGCGCCCTCTGACTCCAGCTGCTGGCGTGCTGCGGGTGCGATATTCTCCGTGACCATCACCACCAGCGGATAACGGCTGTCGCTGAGCCGCAAAGAACGGTTCAGTGCGCGCACGCCGATCAGGTAGTCCGGCTGCGTCAGCAGGGTTGCCCATGCCATCATGCTGTGGCCTCCTTAAGCAGCTGCTGGCTGAAGGTGTTACTAAAACGGTGCTGCGGATCGAGCCGTTCGCGCACCGCCCGGAATGCCGCCAGCTGCGGGTAAATCCGATCCCAGTTATACAGTGAGGCGTCGAAGTATTTGCCCCAGTGCGGCCGGCCACCTTCTTCCGCCAGCAGTTTTTCCACCGCGGTGATAAACGCCAGCCCCTCTTCAGAGAGTGAACCGTCTTCAGCGTAATAGACCACAAAGCCAAAGAAGCAGCTGGCCTGCTGATACGCCGGACTCAGCCAGCTTTCTGATGCGCCCGTGCAGCGCAGGATCACCGGATAGTGCATATGCGGCTGTTCGTCGGCGTGCCAGCGCTTAATGCGTTCAATCACCGCCGGCGCACGTTCGAGTGGGATGGCGATTTCAACGTTGATCTGCGGGGTGGCAATACCGCGACAGAATACCTGATAGATATCGCCGGTCACGTCGGTGAAGTCTTTAAAGCGGGTCACGGTGCGGAACGGCTTGCCGTTTTCATCGGCGATCTGCGTGTCGCTGCGCATATGCTCCAGCGTGCGGTCTACCGTCTGATTCATCGCATCGTTAGTTTCATGGTACTTCAGCAGATCGTCGCCGTTCAGGCGGTAGTTTTCCCGCTCCTCATCCGTGGCTTCCCGCGCCGTCCACAGGTGCACCTGGTTTTCGCCGGGGAACCACCAGGCTTTGCTTAAGGCGTAGTCCTGGTTCCAGGTCAGCAGATCTTCCGCGAGCGAGTCAGCGCTGACCGCGCTTTTATGGCAGGTATAAATCCCCAGCGGGCAGGTGCGCAGGGTGACGGCGGTCACTGCACCCAGGCAGCCCAGACCCAGCTGTACGGCGGGGAAATCCGCGTGCTGACGATCGAATTCAGCGATGCTGCCGTCGGCCAGTACCATGCGGATTGCCAGCACCTCGTCACCAATCGTGCTCTGTTGCAGCCCCTGGCCGTGGGTTCCCGTCGCCAGCGCACCGGCCAGCGTTTGTGCGGCGATAACGCCGGGGGAAGCCGGCAGCATACGGTTCATGCCGGTCAGCACCTCGTAGACTTCATGCAGCGGTGTGCCCCCCGCGAAGGTTGCGCTCTGTTCATCACTGGCAAGCAGGCCGCGCAGCTGCGAGGTATCAATCAAACGGTCACCGGCATCGGCCAGCGCCAGCATTCTGCCAGGTGACATGCGGCTGCCCATAATACGCACCCTGCCATGACTGGCACACAACAACGCCTGCAGTTCGGCCTCACTGGCGGGGTAATCAATCTGGCTGATATGCGCCAGCGTGGCGTTCTGCGCCCAGTTCCACTGGCGCGAGGGGGACTCGGGCAGCTGCGGCTGGCGGCGGGGATAGCGTTCTTGCGTCATTGACGGCACCTCTTTAAGCCTGACTTTTGCGTACATCGTTACGCAACACAGTATTAAGGGTAGCCAGAAAACCCCGTTACGCAGACGTAACGGGGTAAAATTGTACATTACGGATTTATCTGTACAGATTTAACGGGCAGGGCGCAGGTAGCGCAGCGTCGCCTCCACCACCAGCTGGCGGTTGCGGGCCACGCTCTGCTGTTCGCTCTCATCGCCGCCGAACAGGGTGTGAAAGGTGTAACGGTTTGCAACATTATGCGTGCAGATACTGCTGATCAGGCGGTGGACGTCAACGGTTTGCACCTGTGGATCGAACTCGCCGCTCTGCTTACCGCGCACCAGCACGCTATCCAGTACGTCCAGCGCGCTCTGGTTCAGCGCCTTAATAGACGTCGACTGGCTGATATAACGGCCGCGCATCAGGTTCTCGCTGCACACCAGCCGCATAAAGTCCGGGTGGCTGATGTGATAATCAAAGCTGGCCTCGGCCAGCCGGGCAATCGCCTCGGTCGGTGACATCTCCGCCAGATTCAGTCCGCTCTCATGGGAACGGATCTCCTGATAGACCAGGTGCAGCACGTCAATATACAACTGCTCTTTGTTGCTGAAGTGGTACACCACCATGCGTTTGGTGGTCTGCGCATTTTCGGCAATCTGCTCCATGCGGGCGCCCTGCAGGCCGAACTCGGCAAAGGTGGTCAGGGCGCTGGCAAGAATGCGTTTTTTTAACCCTTCGGGATCGTTTTTACGTTTGGCGGGGGCGTTCATAGCGGGTGACAGTCCGTTCTCTATACTGTGGAAACCGCGCTCAGAGTACCCTCAGCCGGGGCAGTTTACAAATAGCGGTGCGCGGTCACGCAGCTTCGGGACGATAAAACGGCCGTACGCCGGCCGCAGGCGTAATTTCGACCGGTGCTGTGAGCGTTGGCTTAAATATCGCTATTGGCCTGTCTGCGCCGCCATTCGCTTGGCGAGCAATGAAAGTAGTGGTTAAACACTTTGGCGAATTGCATCTGGCTGCCGTAGCCCACTGAATAAGCGATTACTTTCACCGGTAGTGACCGGTCAGCCAGCAGCGTGGTGGCCACATTCATACGCAGCTGCAGCAGATAGTGTTTTGGCCCGTAACCAAACTGTTGCTGAAACAGCCGGCTGAGATAACTGCGGTCTATATTGCAATATTCCGCCACCTCGGCAATGCTGAAATTGCGGTGGTAGTGGCGTTCAATATACTGCGTCGCGTTATCCAGATGCCGGCTGATGCTGGAGGTTTCACTGCCCGCGCGGCTGCTGGCGCTGCCGGCGATCAGCGCGTCCAGAAACAGGCAGGTCAGCCCGGTAATGCGCAGCGAATGCTGTGGATCTTCGGCGATCAACGCCTGCAGCAGTCGGCCCTCACCGGCCAGGGAATCAGGGTCTTTTGGACGGTACAGCGGCATATCGCGCCGTAATCCGCATTTTTCCAGGCTTCTTGCCGCCATCAGGCCATCCATCTCAATCCACATATACTCCCAGGGGGTGCGCTTATCTGCCACGTAGGTGGTAATTTCGTGCGGCCAGATCAGAAAGGCTTCCCCCTGTCTGACCGGCCAGCTGTGCTGTTCAGTATGGAGCGTGCCGCAACCCTGTATCACATAATGCAAAAGATAGTGCTGACGCACCGCCGGGCCATAGCTGTGCTGGCTGGTACAGACTTCATGGCCGTACTGATAAATGTTCAGCCCGAACTGCGCGATATCATCCGGATTAATATCTTTCTGAATCATGCCACTCTCCCGTAGTTGACTGAATTACAGCAATATTTTTCATAAAAAACAGACCCGATATCTGCAGGATGTGAGCCTGAGCATTTTATTAACGCTTTCCTGAGGCGAATTAGCGAGCCAGATCACAGTTCAATTTCAGCGTCATTTTTCACCATATCAATGTCAAAAAATGACATAGGCAGGCCCGCGGGCTTTGCCTAGAGTGGGTTCAACTTCACCCGATGTCTGATAAGGAACTGACCATGAAAATTACTTTTCTCGGTGCCGGCAGCACCGTTTTCGCCAAAAACGTACTGGGGGATATTCTGGCTACCCCGGCGCTGCAGCAGGTCGATATCGCCCTTTACGATATCGATGAGCAGCGGCTCAACGACTCCTGGCAGATGCTGAATAACCTCAACGCCAATCTGAGCCAGGGCAAAGCACGGATCGAAAAATTTGCCGGGGTGGAAAATCGTCGCCGCGCCCTGCAGGGTGCCAGCTATGTGATCAACGCCATTCAGGTTGGCGGCTACGATCCCTGCACCATTACCGACTTTGAGATTGCCAAAAAATATGGCCTGCGCCAGACCATCGCCGATACGCTGGGCATCGGCGGGCTGTTCCGCGCGCTGCGCACCATCCCGGTGATGCTGGAGTTTGCTCGTGATATGGAAGCGGTGTGCCCGGACGCCTGGCTGCTTAACTACACCAACCCGATGGCCTCGCTGACCGGGGCGATGCTGCGGCACACCGGGATCAAAACCGTTGGCCTGTGCCACAGCGTGCAGGTCTGCGCCGAAACGCTGCTGAAGTCGGTGGATATGCCGACGGATGGCGTAAAATGGCAAATCGCCGGTATTAACCATATGGCCTGGCTGCTGAACATCAGCCGCAATGGTGAAGATCTCTACCCGGAAATCAAGCGCCGCGCCGCCGCGCTGCAGCACAGGCACGACGATATGGTGCGCCATGAAATCATGCGCGTGTTCGGCTGCTACGTCACCGAATCCTCCGAGCATAACGCCGAGTACATGCCGTACTGGATCAAGCGTAACTACCCGGAGCTGATCGAACGTTTCAACATCCCGCTCGACGAATACCCGCGCCGCTGCATTGAGCAGATTGACCGCTGGCAGCTGCAGCGCGAGCGGCTGACGCAGAATGACAACCTGACCCATACCCGCAGCCACGAATATGCGTCGTGGATGATCGAAGCGATGGAGACCGACGTGCCGTACAAGATCGGCGGCAACGTGCTGAATAACGGGCTGATTACCAACCTGCCGGCGGAGGCCTGCGTCGAGGTGCCGTGCCTGGTGGATGGCCAGGGCGTAACGCCGTGCCACGTCGGTGCGCTGCCGCCGCAGCTGGCCGCGCTGAACCGCACCAATATCAACACCCAGCTGCTGACTATTGAAGCGGCGGTCAGCCGTAAAAAAGAGCATATCTACCACGCCGCGCTGCTCGATCCGCATACCTCGGCAGAGCTGTCGATTGATGACACCATCCGCCTGTGTGACGAGCTGATCGCCGCCCACGGTGACTGGCTGCCGGCGTACCGCTAACGCATACCCGGGATCCCCCGCCAAACTTACCCTTAACCGGAACCCTCACTGAAAGGTCGGCAGGTGGCGCAAATCGCCTGCCGGTCGGGGACGTGCGGAGCAGCAATGAGCGTGTCACTGAAAACCAAGGTTAGCTTCGGACTCGGTGCCTTCGGCAAGGACTTTGCCATCGGCATTATCTATATGTACCTGATGTACTACTACACCGACGTGGTCGGCGTGTCGGTCAGCATGGTCGCCTCGCTGTTCCTGGTGGCGCGCATTCTGGATGCGCTGTTCGACCCGGTGATGGGCTGGATCGTCGAGCGCACCCGCAGCCGCTGGGGCAAGTTTAAGCCGTGGATTCTGGCTGGCACGCTGACCAACTCGGCGGTGCTGGTGTCGGTGTTCAGCGCCCACCACTTTGAAGGCGGCGCGCTGATCGCCTGGATCTGGGCCACCTATCTGCTGTGGGGCTTTACCTACACGCTGATGGATGTGCCGTTCTGGTCGCTGGTGCCCTGCATCACGCTGGATAAAAAGGAGCGTGAGGCGCTGATCCCGTGGCCGCGCTTCTTCGCCAGCCTGGCCGGTTATACCACCGGGGTGATTGGCCTGCCGCTGGTCAATGCCCTCGGCAACGGCGATAAGGGGCAGGGTTTTATGCTGTTCTCTCTGATCCTCGTGGCGTTCTTTATCGCCTCCGCCATCATCACCCTGCGTAATATTGAAGAGAAGTACTCCTCCTCGGCCACGCCTGCCGCCGCTGAACACACCACCCTGAAGGCGGTGTTAAGCATGATTTTCCGCAACCGCCCGCTGTTTGCACTGCTGCTGATGGCGCTGGCGTGGAACCTCGCGCACAACGTCATCACCGCGTTTGCCATCTACTACTTCACCTACGTGGTCGGCAAAGCGGAGCTGTTCCCGTGGTATATGATGTACGCCGGCATCGCTAACCTGGTAGCCATCCTCTGCTTCCCGAAACTGGTGGCGCGCTTCTCGCGCCGGGCGCTGTGGATCAGCGCCTCGGTGCTGCCGGTGCTCAGCTGTCTGCTGCTGCTGGCGGTGAGCCTGTTTGCGCCGCAGAGCGCCACGCTGATTTCGCTCTCCGGCATCCTGGCGAACGTCGGTAGCGCGTTCTTCTGGGTGCTGCTGGTGATCATGGTGGCGGACACCGTTGACTGGGGCGACTATGCGCTGGGCGTGCGTATCGAAAGCATCGCCTACTCGGTGCAGACCATGGTGGTCAAGGCCGGTGCGGCTTTCGCCGGGCTGCTGATCGGCGTGATGCTGGGCATCGTCGGCTACGTGCCCGGTGCGGTGCAGTCGGCCAGTACGGTGATCGGCATGCAGGGGATTATGATCGTCGTGCCGCTGCTGTTCTTTATGCTGACGCTGTGGATCTATCTGCGGCACTACAAACTGGACGGCAACGTTCTGCAGCAGATGCAGCGCGCGCTGCAGCAGAAGTACGATCACGGGGTCACGCCGGTCGCGCCACCGTTAACGCCGGCTGCAGCGGTAACGGCAGAAAAGCGTCCGGGCGCAACCGCGATACGTCCGGGAGAGATCTAAGCTGGCGCAGTGGCACGGTGCGTGCGCCTCCCTTGTGGGAACGCCGGGGGGCAGCCGCGCACGGTGCTGTTTAGCGGGTTATCTGCCCGCTCAGACGCTCGCGAATCGATCGCATATAGTCGCGATCGTATTTACGTCGGAGAGAGCCGAACATCTCGTCATGGGATATCAGGTTATGTAACACCATGATCGTCCCGATCCCCCCATCGTGGTGTTCGTCCCTGAAGGTGACAACCAGCAGGGGATCGACATCCGTACGATCGACTCGGGTATGATTAATACCAATATACCAGGGAGAGGAGCCAGTCGTGGAGTTGGAGTCTTTCACCATGCCATAAGCAAAAAGATCGCCATGTTGATAGACATCGACAAAGCCTTGCTGAAGCCAGAGCTCGATCAGATTAAGCAGGTCCTCTTCGTACGATTCGACAACCTCTTTATCGAAACCAAAAAACAGGCTGACTTCATCGAAATGTGGATTGATCTCAACCGACGTAATACTTTTTCGGATTATCAATGGGGGTTCCCTCGGCGTTGGTTGCTCCCTTGCGCGCCAGACGGAACTGCTGGCGAAGTGCTTCCCGGGAGCGACCATTGATTTCCACTCCAGGCACCTTAGCGGCCTGTTGCAGAATAGTGTTTACCTCTGGAGCATTCACGTTTTTCATAAGCACCTCGCTGTGTGATAAGTGAGCAATGGTAACACAGGAACTGACGTCGTGAATGACCTGAGCCCCACCTTTTTACAAAGGCTAACGTGTTCCGGTCTCTGAAGTTATCCGTTAATCGCAGAGTTCCCGCACCACGTCTGGCGAACAGTAAACGCAGTGCAGGCAAATCGGAGAGAGGCATTTTGTGCGAACAGAACAGGTGAAGCCACAAGATGGAAGCAGGCCCGCAATATTCATGCTGAAAGCCAAAAAAAAAACCGCGCGCTGGCGGGCAGTGCGCGGCAGAGGGGGCGGGCGAGGGGTTATTTCGCCGGATGGTACTGCAGGTTGATCGGTGCCGCCGGAATGGTGGTGAACTGGCTGATGATGGTGCGGTAGTCCGCTTCCGGGTTCAGATCCTTAAACTGCTGCGGGTAGAAGTCCTTCGCCAGGATCTCCATGCCGATAATGTTATACGGGTGGTTATAGAAGTGGTGGTAGACCGCCGCCACCTTACCCGCCTTCACCGCCGGAATATCTTTTACGCCGGTACGGTTGCGCAGGCTGTCAAAGGTGGCCTTGATCTCATCGGTGGTGGTGTTATAGCCCAGCGGGATCACGGTGCTGCCTTTACCGCCGCGTTTGGAACCGCTCATCACATAGTAGTCCGGGTTTTCGCTAATCACTTTCTCCACGGGGATCACGCCGGTCGCGCCCGGCAGCAGTTCAGAGCCGATATTCACCGCACCCACCGCTTCCGCCAGCCCGCCCCAGCCGTTGTGGCTATGGGTAAAGCAGCAGGAGTCACCGCCGCCGCTGATGCCGGCAATCGGTTCAATAAATACCCGCGGCTTCGGCGACACGTTTTTTACCGCGTTCTGAATGGCCGTCAGCTTCTGGTTATAGAAGGTGGTGTACTCCGCCGCGTGGCTCTCCTGGTTCAGCACCTTACCCAGCAGGGTGACGCTGTTGGCAGTATTCTGCACCGCGTGCAGCTCATCATCAATAAACAGCACCGGCACTTTCAGGTCGGCCAGCTGCTTCAGCACGCCGGTCTGCTGCAGGGCCGGTTTGGCGCGCAGCTGGGCGATCATCAGGTCGGGGTGCTTCGAGATCACCGTTTCCAGATTCACCTGCCCCTGATCGGAGAAGCCCATATCCAGAATCGATGCGGATTCCGGCCAGCGTTGCTGCAACAGATTCCAGCTGCCGCTGTCCTGCTTCTTCAGCAGGTTATTCCACGTCACCACGCGTTTAAACGGGTTCTCACGGTCCAGCAGCGCCAGGTTAAGAATATCGCGGCCGTCCTGCAGGATCACCCGCTGCGGCTCTTTATCCAGCGTGACCTGCTGGCCGTCCATATCGGTTACGGTCAGCGGGTAGGTGGTGGCGAAGGCGAGCGCGGGCAGCGTGCTCAGCAGCAGGGCGGAAAGCTTAAGTTTGAAGGTGTTGTTCATGGTGTGCAGATCCGGCGTTAGTTCAGAATAGAGGAATGATAGTTATTATCATTCTCCTTAAACAATAGGTAAACTTCTTAAAGAAATGTCACTAAATTGTAAGGCCGGGTCATATTTTGCTGCAAAACTGGCCTTTATGCTGTCCAGGCTTTCGCCGCACCGTTCTGGCGGCCGCCGTGCAGCAGCAACGGATCCGCGTCTGCTATGCGACATACGTGGCCGGCGGCATGAGTGAGGCAAGGATATTGACGCGCAGTAACCGTCTGGCGGTAGTGGTTACCGGGGCACAGGTGCTGTAATGACGATACGTAGCGGTAAAGGAGAAGAGCAGATGAGTGATAATCATATTGGCATACTGGGTACCGGGCTGATGGGCGCGCCGATCGCGCGGCGGCTGGCGGTGGCGGGCTGGAAGGTCAGTGCCTGGAACCGCAGCGCGGAGAAGCTAACCCCGCTGGTGGCCGAGGGCATCACGCCGGCCGCCACACCCGCTGAGCTGGCGGCGCACTGCGAAGTACTCATCTGCCTGCTCAGCGATGCTGACGCCTGTGAACAGGCGATTTTCGCCCCCGGCGCGGCGTTATCGGCGGCCCGCCCGGGTACGGCGCTGCTGATGATGAGCACCCTGTCACCGGAGATTGTCAGCGGGCAGGCCGAACGGGCCGCCGCCGCCGGCGTTGAGTTTCTCGATCTGCCGGTGTCCGGCGGCACGCGCGGCGCAGAGCAGGGCACGCTGTCGCTGATGGCCGGCGGCGATGCGGCGCTGATTGAGCGTCTGCAACCGCTGCTGGCGGTAACAGGGCGGGTTACGCGGGTTGGCGAGGTCGGGGCCGGGCAGCTGACCAAACTGGTCAATCAGATCGTGGTGGCTGGCACACTGTCACTGCTGTCGGAAGCGCTGCTGCTGGCCGAACGCGGCGGGGCTGACCCGGTGCAGGTGCGCGAGGCGCTGCTCGGCGGTTTTGCCGACTCCACCCTTCTGCGCCAGCACGGTGAACGCATGGTCAGCGGGGATTTCGCCGCGCGCGGCCCGGCCAAATGGCAGCTGAAAGACACCCGCAGCGCGGTGGCGCTGGCCGACGAACTGGGCCTGTCGCTGCCGCTGACCACCACCGTCAATCAGCTGTTCACCCAGATGATCGCCGCCGGTGACGGTGAGCTGGATCACTGCGCGATCCTGCGCCAGATCCGACGGCTGAACGGCGAACGGCTCTGACCGCTGCGTTAATGATGCCGGGCCGTTGATGCGTATCCCCAGCTAAAGCCGGGGTTTTTCCCGTCGGAAGCCCAGGCCGATGATCCAGCCAAACACGTAAGGCAGGAAGCGGTAGCGCTTGATAATGCGCGGCAGCGGGCTGGGCTGCCCCTCGGGGCGCTTTTTGCCGCTCATCTTAATCTGGATAAACTGCGTGGCGCGGGTGGGAAACGCGCGGCGCTTCTGTACCTTTTGCAGCTGCTGCAGGCTGACGCTGCCTCGCAGCAGCGGGCGGGTAAGCAGATTGGCGGCCGCCACCGCATCCTGAATCGCCAGGTTTACTCCCACGCCGCCAATCGGCGACATCGCGTGCGCGGCGTCGCCGATGCACAGCAGGCCGGGTTTTGCCCAGGCATCCAGCCGGTCAATTTTAATCTCCAGCAGGCGGAAGTCCTGCCAGCCCTGTAACTGCCCTAACCGTTCGGCGGAGAAGGGGGCAACGGCGGCAATCTGCTGCTTAAACGCATCCACATTCCCCTGGCTCAGCTGGGCATACTCGCCTTTCATAATTGAATAGCCGCACTGCCAGAAGTCGCCGCGGTCGATCATAATAAAGTTCTGCTTTGGCCCCTTATGGCCCATGCCCCACTGCGGATCGTCCGCCTGTTTATCCAGCCGGAACCACACCACGTCGCGCGGCGCGCCGAACGACTGACCGGTTAAGCCTGCCTGCTGGCGCACCCGCGAATGGCGACCGTCGCAGCCGACCACCAGTTGTGCCGTAATCTCAGTCTGCTGCTCGCCGTTTAACGCGGTGACGCCGCAGACGCGATCGCCGTCATAGCGCAGTTCGCCAAAGGCGGTGGACTGCAGCAGGGTAAAACCGGGCAGCGCGCGGGCTTTGGCGGCGAGAAAATTGAGGAAGTCCCACTGCGGCATAAAGGCGATATAGCGGCATTTCACCGGCAGGCGGCGGAAGTCCGCCAGCGTCACCTCTTCGCCGCCCACTTCCGCCTGCAGGCGTTCGGCCTTCTGGTGCGGCAGGGTCAGCAGTTCCTCCAGCAGCCCGAGCTGGTGCATGATCTGCAGGGTGGAGGGGTGAATGGTGTCGCCTCGAAAGTCGCGCAGAAAGTCCGGGTGCTTTTCCAGCACCACCACCTGAACGCCGGCGCGGGCCAGTAAGTAGCCGAGCATCAGCCCGGCGGGGCCACCGCCGACGATGCAGCAGTCGGTGGTGAGGGAGGATACTGCCTGAGTCATAACGCCGCTCCTGGGTAAACTGTCCGATATGATAATAGTTCTCATTATCTCCCTCGGACAGCTTTTTTCACTGCGGCAGCGCGATTATTTAATTTCTACCGCGTACTGCTCCACCGGGGTGATTTTCTTAATCAGCTTATTGTCGAACATAAACTGCTCGTAGGCCTGGTAACGGGCGGTATCCAGGTGGGCCGGATCGGCGGCAAACAGCGGCAGGCTCTTTTTCCACGCCAGGCGGTTCAGCTCGGTGTTCAGTTCAGGATGGGTGGCGGCAAACTTTTTCCAGGTCTCGTCCGGGTGCGCCTGCAGATACTCGCCGCCTTTTTTCAGCGCGGCGAGGAATTTCTTCACCTTCGGCGCGGCCACGTCGTCGCGGTTGGCGACGATAATCAGCTCGTCGTAGGCCGGGGTGCCGTAATCTTCCACGTTAAACACCACCGGCTTCCTGCCCTGCAGCTGCAGCTCCAGCGCTTCGATATTGCGATAGCCGCCGATCACCGCATCCACCTGGCCCGCCAGCAGCGCGCCGGAGAGCTGGAAGTTAACGTTGATCATTTTAACGTCGGTGGTGGCTACCCCTTCATGCTTCAGCATGGTGTTCAGGGTGGCGTCCTCAATGCCGCTCACCGAGAAGCCAACGGTTTTTCCCTTCAGCCCGGCGGGGGTGGTGATGCTTTTATCCAGCGTCATCACCGTGTTCAGCGGCGTGTTGACCAGCGTACCGACGCGCACCAGCGGCAGGTTCCGATCGGCAAAGTAGTGCAGCTGCGGCTGATAGGTGATCGCCAGGTCGGCTTTCTTTGCCGCCACCAGACGCGGCGGCAGCGACGGATCGGACGGTGGCACGATCGTAACGTCCAGCCCTTCGGCCTTAAAGGCACCGATCTGTTCGGCCACCAGGATCGGCGCGTGGTCCGGATTCACGTACCAGTCGAGCATCAGCGTGACCTTTTCGGCGGCCAGCGCCGGGGTGGTGCAGAGGGCGCTTAACAGCAGCGCGCAGGCGTTCTTTTTCAGCATGGTAAACCCTTATTATCGTTGTTAATCAGCGGCTGTCCGGTGCCCAGCGGATCAGCCGCCGCAGCAGCGCATCCACCGCTATCCAGAGTGAAACGGTCATTAAAATCAGGATAAACAGCGCGGCAAAGCACTGCTCCGGCTGCATACGGGCGTTGGCGTTGATCATCACGTAGCCCAGCCCCTCGGCGGAGCCGACCCATTCGCCGATAATCGCGCCGATCGGGGCCACGGCGGCGGCCATGCGCAGGCCGGTGCCGAAGGCGGGCAGCGCCGCCATCAGCCGCACGTGGCGCAGCTGAGCCCGGGGCGACGCGCCCAGCGTGCGTGCCAGATCCAGCCAGCCGCTGTCCACCCGCCGCAGGCCGTCGAAGAACGCCGACGTGACCGGGAAGAAGATCACCAGCACCGCCATCGCCACCTTGGCGCTCATGCCAAAGCCGAACCACAGCACCAGCAGCGGGGCGAGGGCAAACACCGGGATCGCCTGGCTGGTCAGCACCAGCGGCATCAGCCAGCGCTGCAGGCGCGGTGAGCCGATCATCGCCAGTGCCAGCAGCGCGCCGAACAGCACGCCGAGGATCAGCCCGGAAAACACCTCCGAGGCGGTAATCAGCGTGTGCCAGGCGAGATAGTCGCGGCCGGTCCACAGCGCCAGCGCCACGGCGGCGGGCGAGGGCAGCAGAAAGGCCGGGATCGCGCCAAAGGTAGTGACTCCCCACCACAGCAGCAGCAGCCCGGCAAACACCGTCAGCCCACGCCGCCAGCGGGTAAAACGGCTGTCGCGGTGCATCATTCTGTTTTCACCGGTCACCCAGCGGGTAATGCGTCGTTCACGGGGCATCATTCGGCTTCTCCGGTCAGCCAGCGGGTAGGGCGTCGTTCATGGAGCATCATTCGGCTTCCCCCGACAGCTGGCGCATCAGCTCGCCCTGGCTTCTCAGCAGATCGGCGTTATCCGGTGCGCGCGGCGGCAGCCCGGCGATAGTGTGGCCGTCATCAATGCCGCCTGGATGGCGGTGCAGCACCAGCAGGCGGTGGCTGAGTCGGCAGGCCTCCTGCGGATCGTGGGTGATCAGCAGCACCGTGCGCCCGGCCAGCAGCGTGGCCGCCAGCGTCTGAATGCTGGCGCGGGTAATCGCATCCAGCGCCGAAAACGGCTCATCCATCAGCACCACCGGCCGATCCTCATACAGTGTGCGGGCGATGGCGGCGCGCTGGCGCATGCCGCCGGAGAGCACCGCGGGCAGATCGTCGCCGTGGCCGCCGAGCCCTACCTGTTCCAGCAGCAGCTGCGCCCGCGACATATCCGGCCGCTCGCCGCGCAGGCGCGGGCCGAGAGTGATGTTCTGCAACACGCTGAGCCACGGATACAGCAGGTCCTGCTGGCCCATCCAGGCGATGCGCCCCGCAATCGGCTGGCCGTCGCTGCCGCTCACCGTGCCGCTACTGGCGTTCTCCAGCCCGGCAAGTATCTTCAGCAGGCTGGTCTTACCGGCACCGCTGGCCCCCAGCAGCGCAACAAAGCTGCCGCCGGTGATATCAAAACTCAGCCGCTCAAAGATGGTACGTGCGCCAAACCGCAGGCTGAGGTCGCGAACCTGAATGCCGGGCGGCGGGGTGGTTAACGGCTGTGACATTATCTGCGTTCCGCCTGGCCAACGGCGTTCAGCCCCATCTGCCAGAAGGCCGACTCCAGCCGGGTGGCGGTGGCGAAAATCTCCGTCAGCCGGGCATAGCGGCTTTCGGCACCGCGATCGCGGCCAGCCTGCTCCAGCAGATCGATCGAGGCGCGCACGCTGGCGTGATAGCCGCTGTCGCCGTAGTTGGCGATCCACGAGGCGTAAGGATTGCCCTCCAGCACCGTGGCCGGGCTGCGTAACAGTGTCAGGCCAATCTCGGCGTAACCGGCCACGCAGGGCAGCAGCGCCGCCAGCAGATCCAGCGCGTCGCCTGAGTGGCCGATATCCAGCACGTAGCGGGTGTAGTTGATGGTCTCCATCGCTTCCGGCTCGGCGGCCATCTGCGCTTCGTTCAGCCCCCAGCTCTCGCAGTAGCCGACGTGCAGCGGCAGTTCGCCGACGATGCCGTTCAGCGAAGCGGTGGCGGCACGCATCTCCGGCAGCGTATGGAACTTGCTGACCAGCAGCGCATAGGCGCGGGCGAAGTGGACGAGGAACAGATAGTCCTGGGTCAGATAGCGGCGAAACGCCTCGTGGGGCAGGGTGCCCGCGCCCAGCTGCTGCACAAACGGATGGTTAACGTAGTGCTGCCAGTCGGCGTTGGTTGCGGCGCGCAGGCGGCCAAACAGCCCGTGGCTGAAATCAATAGGAGAAGCGGAATTATAGTACATAGGACCTCCAGTCAGTGTATGGAGATCCGGGCGTAATGGCGCGCTGAACAGGCAGTCTGGTGCTGTGGTGTCGACCCGTCCCTTCGCTGGCATGACCCAGATCAGGTTCAAAGGGTTCGGCATTGCTGCCATCTCAGCCCATCACAGGACACCCCTCGGAGGCGGTTGTTATACGATATTTAAAATGTTAATTCAACGGGGTTGATTCTGTGGGCATCTGCTGAGAAGCGCATCACCCAACAAAGTGGCAATCTTATGCTTCAGCGCGCCGTGTTGATCTTCCCTGTAAGGGGGAGCCGTTTTCCAGTCATAAAACCAGACCGGCATTCTGCGCTTCTGTTCCGGTTCAGACGCATAGCGCGGGAAGAGATGGCAGTGCAGTTCCGGTTCAGAGTTGCCCAGAATTTCATAGTTAATCCGCAACGCCCCTGTTGCCGCTAACATGGCATCTCCCAGTAGAGCCATATCCAGCAGATACTGTTGCCGGGCTGCTGTATCCAGATCGTTGAGAGCCGGCACCACCGGGTCAGGCAACAGCAGGCAGTAACCGGTCAGGAACTGAACATCACCCATCACCGCCCAACCGGACGGCATACGACAGATAACTTTATCGTTAGTGCCATTTCTGGCGGACGCAACGCGCTGTGAAATCAGTGACATTCGAGTCTCCTGTTAAGTAATGGAGCGGAGTAATCTATCCGTTAGCGCCGGGATAAGTGGACTGACCACCCTTTGCAGACGGGGTAGATGAAATCTCTGATATGTCAGCTGAACGTCCCTGAGAGGCACCCCGACTCACATTTCCCACAATGGCGGAGATTTCAGTATGAGTACATCACAAGCGCTGACGTACCAGCGCTTGTGACAGGTGTGTTCTCAGGTGCCGGGGCGCAAAAACTTAAAAGCTTTCCCAGTTTACTTTACTCGCGTCTGCGGCAGGCAAATGGGGTTTTTTTGGAGCCTGAGACGTTCGGCTAAGCGGGGCCTGAGTCCGTGGCACGGCACGGGTAGTATCCTCTTCCAGGGTAAACGTGGAGACCAGTTCGGAAAGGGTTTCCGACTGCTCCTGCAGGGATTTTGATGCCGCGGACGCTTCTTCCACCAGCGAGGCGTTCTGTTGTGTGACTTCATCCATCTGCCCGATGGCCTGATGAACCTGCTCAATGCCTTTACTCTGTTCAGAGGTTGCTGCAGCAATTTCATTAACCAGATCGGCCACCTGCTGAATCGCCGTGCTGACATTTTCTGTATTGCCGCCAACCTGCGTTGCCTGTTCCAGTCCCTGCTCGACCTGTGAAACGGAAACTGAAATCAGGTCCTTGATCTCGCGCGCGGCAGAAGAAGAGCGCTGTGCCAGGTTACGCACCTCAGAAGCCACCACCGCAAACCCTCTGCCGTGCTCACCTGCGCGTGCGGCCTCAACCGCCGCGTTAAGCGCCAGGATATTGGTCTGGAATGAAATTCCTTCAATCAGCCCGGTGATTTCAGAAATTTTTGCTGAGCTGCCGCGAATATCGGACATGGTTTCCAGCATCTGACTGACGGCATTGCCGTTCTGCCGGGAGAGATCGTTCGCATTATTCGCCAGCGTGCTGGCCTGGACCGCACCCTCTGCGTTCTGCCTGACGGTATCGCTTAAGGTGGCCATGCTGGCGGCAGTCTGCTCCAGCGACGCTGCCTGCTGCTCGGTGCGTGAAGACAGATCTTCATTACCTGCGGCGATCTGGGTAGAGCCCGTGCTGACAGACTGTGCCGCATGGTTCACCGACACCAGGGTTGTCGAAACCTTTTTAAGCAGGTTGTTGAACGCCGTGGCGGTTTGCCCGATTTCATCATTTCTCAGCACGGAAGCCACTCGCGTCAGGTCAAGTGTATTACTGACCTCGGTCATGGTGTTTTGCATACTGTTCAGGCTGCGCTTAATGCCAAGGATGATTCGGACAGAAAACAGACCAAGCAGCAGAATGACGGCGAGCGAAACACCGGTCATGATCCAAAACGTTTGCGAGTAGATCCGCTTATTTATGACTCTTAATTCATCACCAATTTTAATATTTAAATCAATCTGCCTGGTAAATGCTGACTCCATTTTTCTGGTGGCTGCACCCACGCCATTCTCCCCTTTGAGCAGGTCCAGAGAAACCGCATCATTGTTATTGCTGGCGGAAGCGGTTAAAAAAGCAGGCAGGGCTGCACGAACGGCATCGATATTCGCGAATGCCTGCTCGGTCATCATCTTATCCTCATCGCTGGAGATGTCGTTCGCCATGTAATAATCGGTAAGCGATTTCAACGTGTCCATCAGGCCGTTGATCCTCTGCTCGGCGGCGGTCTTGTCGGCGTTGTTAGTCGCCGTCTGATGGCGGTACAGCGCAATGCCCAGCTGATTGGTCGCACTGATTGATTTGTTCAGATCTTTGATACTGGGTATCGCATTCGCCTGGACAAATTCAAAGCGCGACTGAAAACCCGAGATCACCGAGAGTGAAACGGCAACCAGTGAGAAAAGGGATAATGCCAGCAGAAAAAATGCCAACAACAAACGTTGTGTGATAGTCATATAAACCCTGATGTAAAGTTAAAAAATACAGTTCTGGGTTATCGGCGTCGTCTGACAAGGCTTTAATTAATTATTTATCCTGTATTTACCGAAGGTGCCTTGATGTTTTTTAAAGATGGGCTAAGCGTGGCGCAGGGGTTAATGCCCTGGCCAGTTTGAAAATTATTTATTTATGAACGCAGCTGTCTGTTTTTTGATCAAAATGAGTCTTTATCCACCACCAGCAACTCAATCTCAAACCGCTCAATCAGCGCCAGAATAGTCTGCGGCGGCGTGCGGTCGGTGACGATCTGATCGATATCCGCCCAGCCGCACGACTGGTGCATCAGCTGCGTATTGAATTTCTCAAACGCGGTGATGCACACCACCTTGCGTGCCTGCTGCGCCATCGCCAGCTTAAGCTGCGCGTCGGCTTCGGTTTCGGTGGTGATGCCGGCGGCCGACAGCGCGCTGACGCCGATAATCGCCCGATCGGCGTGATACTGGCGGATCTGCGCCACGGTGGTGCTGCCGAGGATGGCGTGCGAGTGGGCGTCGAGGCTGCCGCCGAGCACGGTAATGGCGACGTACGGCTTGCCGATCGCCTCGTTCAGCACCTCCGGCGAGTTGGTGATCACCGTCGCGGGCAGGGTCAGCTGGCGGGCGAGGGCGACCGAAGTGGTACCGGCGTCGATAAACAGGATCTCGTTGCTGGCGATGGTCTGTACCGCCCCCTGCGCCAGGCGCTGCTTCGTCTCGTCAAACTGCGGGCGGTTAACAAAGGGCACGCCCACCCGCGTTTCGGCCAGAATCGCCCCACCGCGTATGCGCATAATCTGCGGGTTGTGGCTCAGCCTGACCAGATCGCGCCGCGCGGAATCGGTCGAGATACCGTACTGCTGGCAGATCTCCTCCAGCGTCACCTTGCCCTGGCGCTTTATCCGTTGTTCCAGCTCAATCAGCCGCTCATCCTGGGTCATATCACGTCCGTCAGTTACGCTTAAGGGGCAGGTGCGTTACGCCAACCGCTGACGCACCCGTTGCCATAAAATGGCATATCGCTTAAGTGATTGTAAGTGATTTTGCTTTATTATGCGCGTTTTTATGCTATTAATAAGCGATTGCGATCTCAGGGCGCGGGATTGTGGCCGCCGGAGGGCTGGCCGCAGAGGCTGATAGCGGCCCGCTGCCCTGAGGCAGAATCAGAACATTAACGAGGGGTATCATGAAATTAGCCATTCTTGGAACGGGTAAGATGGTGCAGGACCTGCTGACCACCCTGCATAAGGTAGAGATTGAATCCCTGTCGCTGCTGGCCACCGTTCGCAGCCGCGCGCACGCGGAGCAGCTGGCGGCAACGTACGGCATCGGCGCGGTGTTTTACGACTACGCAGAGCTGCTGGCCAGCGACGTGGATACGGTCTATATCGCCCTGCCAAACCACCTGCACTTTACCTTCGCCCGCCAGGCGCTGCAGGCCGGTAAACACCTGATCATCGAAAAACCGATCACCAGCAACGCCACCGAGCTGGCGGCGCTGAGCGCGCTGGCGGCAGAAAAGCAGCTGATGGTGCTGGAAGCGATGAACGTGCATGCGCTGCCCAGCTACCGCGCGCTGCGTGAGTCGCTGCCGGCGCTGGGCGAGCTGCGGCTGGTCAGCCTCAACTACAGCCAGTACTCCTCGCGCTACGCGGCGTTCCAGGCCGGCGAGGTACACGCGGCCTTTGACCCGCAGAAGTCGGGCGGCGCGCTGATGGATATCAATATCTACAACGTCCACTTCGCCATCGGCCTGTTTGGCAAGCCGCAGGCGGTCAGCTATCAGGCCAATATTCAGCGCGGTATCGATACCAGCGGCGTGATGATCCTCGACTACGGCAGCTTTAAGTGCGTGTGCATCGGGGCCAAAGACTGCCAGGCCCCGACCGTGTCGGTGCTGCAGGGCGAAAAGGCCAGCATCAGCCTGACGCTTCCGGTCAGCCAGGCGGTCAGCTTTGATCTGATCCGTCACGATGGCAGCAGCGAACACTACGACTTTACCGACGGGGAACACCGCCTGCTGTATGAGTTCCGGGAGTTTGCCCGCATCATCGACGGCCGCGATTTTGCTAGCGCAGAAAAAATGCTCACCGTCAGCCGCCAGGTGGCCGAGGTGATGGAAGAGGGCCGCCGGCAGCAGGGGATCGTCTTCCCGGCCGACGAAGCGGGAGCGGTATCATGAGCATGACAGAGAAACTGACCATTGGCTTTATCGGCAACGGCAAAAGCACCAACCGCTATCATCTGCCGTTTGTGCTGACGCGGGCCGATAAGATCGCCGTGAAAACCATTTACGCCCGCCGGTTAACCGCCGGTGAGTGGCCGCGCCAGGCCGGGGTTGACTACACCGACGACCTGCAACTGCTGCTGGGCGACCCGGCGGTCCAGCTGGTGGTGATCACTACCCCTTCCGCCAGCCACTTTTCGCTGGCAGAACAGGTGCTGCTGGCCGGCAAACACTGCGTGGTGGAGAAACCCTTTACCGCCACGCTGGCCGAAGCCGAACGGCTGTTTGCGCTGGCGGCAGAGCGCGGGCTGATGATCCAGTGCTATCAGAACCGCCGCTTCGACAGCGACTACCTGACCACCCGCAGGGTGATCGACTCCGGCGTGCTCGGCGAGCTGCTGGAGCTGGAGATGCACTACGACTACTTCCGCCCGGAGGTGCCGCAGTCGGTCACGCACTTCAGCCAGATCGACTCTTACCTGTATGGCCACGGCTGCCACACCCTCGATCAGGTGATCGCCTGGTTTGGCGAGCCGGACCGCGTGCACTACGACGTGCGCCAGCTGCTGGGGCCGGGGCGAATGAACGACTATTTTGATGTCGATCTCTATTACCGCAGCCTGAAGGTGTCGGTGAAATCCAGCTATTTCCGGGTTAAAGAGCGCCCGAGCTTTGTGGTTTACGGCAGCAAAGGCACGTTTGTTAAGCACAAAAAAGATCGTCAGGAGGAGCACCTGAAGCTGTTTTATCTGCCGCATCAGCCCGGGTTTGGCCTTGATACGCCGGAAGAGTACGGCGTGCTGAGCTGGGTGGACGAGCAGGGCGTATTCCACGAACAGAAGGTGGTCTCTGAGCGCGGCGACTACGCGCGCTATTACGACGCCCTGTACGACACGCTGATCCACGGGCAGCCAAAGCTGGTCAGCGACCAGCAGACGCTGTTGCAGATCCGCCTGCTGGAAGAGGGAATTCAGGGGCTGAGCTAACTTCCGCCAGCCTGGACCCAATGCTCAGCATCACGATGCAGATAACAAACCACACCGCCACGACCGGGCCGACAAAGCGCAGCCACTTGCCGAACGGAATACCGGCGGTGGCCAGCACCGCCATCAGCACCCCGGAGGTGGGGCTGATGCAGTTCACAATGCCTTCACCCAGCAGCACCGTCTGCACCATAACCTGACGTGTCAGGTCAGGGTTGTCACCGAGCGGTGAGAAGATCGGGATCAGCAGCGCAGATTCACCGGAACCGGACGAGATGCCGAAGTGCATCAGCGCAGCGCTGATAAACATGCCAATCGCCGCCGCCGATCGCCTGAGGGTATATCCGCACCGTGGCAGAGGATAGGAAGTATTGATATTTAGCGCTCATCGCCTTTTATGGAACTATCCAGAAAACTCTGGTTAAAAAATAAAAGGATAGGGACGTGCAACAAGGCCATCGTTACGCTTCACTGTTTCACTCGTTCCGGCTGCGCCGCCTCGCGCTGCCGCTGCTGTTTGCCGGGGCGCTCAGCGCCTGCGACCAGCCGGATGCGGCCAGCACGGCGGATGCAAAACCGCTGACGCCGGTCTCCGGCGGCAAACTGACCCTCGCCATTGATACCGACCCTAACTGCCTCGATCCGCAGCAGGCCGGCAACAACAACTCGCTCAACGTCGGCCGGCAGATCACCGACTCGCTGACCGATCAGGACCCGCAGAGCGGCAAAATCGTTCCCTGGCTGGCCAGCGCCTGGCAGGTCAGCGACGATAACCGCCGCTTCACCTTTACCCTGCGCGACGGCGTGACCTTCAGCGACGGCACGCCGTTTACCTCCGCCTCGGTGAAGGAGAACCTGCAGGCCATCGTGGCGTTAGGTGCCCGCGCTTCGCTCGGCTCCACCTATCTGAAGGGGCTGACCGGCGTGGAAACCCCGGACGCGCAGCACGTCACCGTAGTGTTTGCCCAGCCCAACGCCCAGTTCCTGCAGGCGACCTCGACCATGAGCCTCGGCTTTTTCGCCAGTAAAACGGTGCAGGCGTCGGCGGAAGCGCGCTGCCAGGGCGAACTGATCGGCACCGGGCCTTTTGTCGTCTCCGCCTTTGTGCACAACCAGAAGGTGGACCTCACCCGTCGCAGCGGCTATCAGTGGCCGTCGTCGCTGGCGCAGCACCAGGGTGAAAGCTACCTGGAAGCGATCGAGTACCGGGTGATCCCGGAGTCCGGCGTGCGCTTCGGCAGCCTGGTCTCGGGCCAGCTGGATCTCAACGCCGGCGTCACGCCGCAGGATGAGCCGCTGATCCTGGCGAAAGATCTGCCGATTATCGCCCGCGCCAACCCCGGGGTGGTCTACAGCCTGTTCCCTAACCAGTCAAAGGCGCTGATGGCGGATAAAAACGTGCGTCAGGCGCTTAACCTGGCCATCGACCGCGCCGCGCTGCAGCCGATCCTGTCGCGCTACCAGTCACCGGCCAGCTCGGTGCTGGCGAAAACCACTCCGCTGTACGAGGACCTCAGCGGCCAGCTGAAGGCGGATCTGCCTGCGGCGAAGGCGCTGCTGGAGCAGGGCGGCTGGCAGGCCGGCGCTGACGGCATTCGGGTTAAGGACGGCCAGCGGCTGAGCTTTACCGTCAGCTACTGGCAGTCGGCTCCCTTTATTGAACTGGTGCAGCAGCAGCTGAAGCTGGCCGGCATTGAGATGCAGCTGGAGAAGACGCCGATTGCCCAGGTGGTGGCCCGCCAGGCCAGCGGCAGCCTGGTCGCCGAGTTTTACAACCTGACGCGTTCCGATCCGGACGTGCTGCGCACGGTGTTTGACGCCAGCCCGGGCGGGCGCAACGTCAATAAACGTGCCGCGAACGCCATCGATACCGCGCTGTACCAGTCCAGCCAGACGCTGGATACGCAGCAGCGCCAGGCGCTGATTAGTGAAGCCGCGCGCGGGCTGATCGCCGACGGTGACGCTATTCCGCTGGTCGAACTGTCGACGGTGGTCGCCACCGGCAGCAACGTGCACGGATTCCGTTTTGACGCGTCGTCACGCTTCCAGCTGTACGACGCCTGGCTGGCACCAAAATCCTGAACCGGGGCGGTAACGCGGGAACGGGGAAGGGTGGGAGATAACCGATAAGTGTCTGAGAACGGTGAGAACCGATCGGTGAAAACCGAGGGTAAGCACCGATAAATGCCAGAGACTGGTGAGAACCGAGCGGTGACAATCGAGGAGTATTAACCGATGAGTGAGAACAGTGCACAGACGGCACCGCCGGATCCTTCTGTGGTCAGCCGTGCGCCGCGCCCGCAGCTCCACTGGCTGCTAAAGCGGGTGCTGATGAGCCTGGCGGTGCTGTGGGCGGCGTATACGCTGACCTTCTTTATCCTCTATATCCTGCCGTCCGATCCGGTCACCATCATGCTGAACCAGGGCGAGCAGAGCACGGTGGATATTGCCCAGCTGAACGCGCTGAAGGCGCAGTACCACCTCGACCAGCCGTTTTATCTGCAGTATGCCTGGTCGCTGTGGGACCTGCTGCACGGCGATCTGGGCAGCTCGATCGTCATCGGTAAGCCGGTCACCGCGCTGCTGTTACAGGCGCTGCCGCCGACCCTGCTGCTGGCGCTGTGTGCGCTGGTGCTGGCGCTGCCGCTTGGCGGCGGGCTGGCGGCGGGGATCAGCGTACTGCCGGCCGGTCGGCTGAAGGCGGCGCTGCTGGCGCTGCCGTCGCTGGGGGCGGCGTTGCCGACCTTCTGGCTCGGGCTGCTGCTGCTGCAGGCCTTCTCCTTCAGCAACGCGTGGTTTCCGGCGATGGGCAATCAGGGCTGGCGGTCGCTGGTGTTACCCGCGATAACGCTGGCGCTGCCGACGGCGGCAACGCTGGCACAGGTATTAAATCGTTCGCTGAGTGAAGTGTGGCGCAGGCCGTTTATCGACGCGCTGCGGCTGAAGGGGGCGGGCACGGCGCACCTTCTGTGGCGGCACGTGCTGCCCAACGCGGCGATCCCGCTGCTGACGCTGACCGGGATGATCTTCGGCCACCTGCTGGCCGGCGCGGTGATCACCGAAACTATCTTCTCGCGCGAAGGCGTCGGGCGGCTGGCGCAGGGCGCGGTCTCCACCCAGGATATTCCGCTGGTGCAGGGGGTGGTGCTGACCGCCGCGGCGATCTTTGTGCTGGTCAACTTTATCGTCGATCTGCTCTATCCGCTGCTAGACCCGCGGATTAGCCACGCTTCGGCCGGAGGGGCACGATGAGCCTGATCTTACCCGGCGAACGCCGACTGAGCAGCCGGCGGCGGCTGGCCGTCACGCTGTGGCTGAGCCTGCTGGTGCTGCTGCTGGTGGCGCTGTGGGGCATCGCTCCCGGCCTCTTCGCCGGGCAGGACCCGCTGGTCGGGGTGCCGCAGCAGGCGCTGCAGCCGCCCTCCGCCGCCCACTGGTTTGGCACCGACCATTTAGGCCGCGACATTTACAGCCGCACGGTGTCTGGTACCGCGCTGACCCTGCAGGCGACGCTGTTTTCGGTGGCGATTGCGCTGCTGGCCGGGGCCGGTATCGGGGTGACCGCCGGTTACGCTGGCGGCCGCACCGATCGCCTGTTTATGCGGGCGATTGACGTGCTGATGGCCATTCCCAGCCTGCTGCTGGCGATGGCCATCGTCACCGTGCTCGGCTTCGGCACGCTGAATATCGCCGTAGCCGTCGGGCTGTCGTCGGTGGCGACCTTTGCCCGCCTGGCGCGCGGCGAAGTGCTGCGCAGCAAGGTGAACCTGTTTGTCGAGGCGGCGCGGGCCGGCGGCGTCAGCCATCTGACCATAATCCGCCGCCACATTATCCCGCACGCGCTGGCACCGGTGCTGTCGCTGGCCGCGCTGGAGCTGGGCTTCGCCCTGCTGTCGGTGTCGTCGCTGAGCTTCCTTGGCTTTGGCGCACCGCCGCCGCAGCCGGAGTGGGGGCTGCTGGTCGCCGAAGGGCGCAACTACATTGCCGCCGCCTGGTGGTACACCACGCTGCCGGGGCTGATGATCGTGCTGGCGGTACTGGCCACCAACCGGGTGGCGGGCTTTATTCAGGACCAGGCGGAGGAACGATGAGCCAGACCCTGCAACAGATTAATCAGCCAGCGCTGCTGAAGGTTGAACAGCTGAGCATTGACTATGCGCTGGCGGACGGCCAGACGCTGCGCGCCGTCGACGGCCTTGACCTGCAGATCGCCGCCGGCGAGGTGCTGGCGATCGTCGGCGGCTCCGGCTCGGGAAAATCCACCACCGCCTCGGCGCTGGTGGGCCTGCTGGGCAGAAGCGCCCGCCGGGTGAGCGGCGCGATAACCCTCGGCGGCCAGCCGCTGGAAAACGCCAGCCAGCGGCAGTGGCAGCGGCTGCGCGGGCTGGAGATTGGCTTTGTGCCGCAGGACCCGGCGCAGGCGCTGAACCCGATCCAGACCATCGGCACGCAGATGCGCGAGGCGCTGACCCTGCACGGCGTGCCGAAAAATCAGGCGGCGCTGCGGGTGGAAAGCCTGCTGGCCGAGGTCGGGCTGAGCGACGCGCAGCGGGTGCTGCACAGCTATCCGCACCAGCTCTCCGGCGGCATGCGCCAGCGCGTGCTGCTGGCGATGGCGATGAGCCACCACCCTAAGCTGATAATCGCCGATGAGCCGACCAGCGCGCTGGACGTCAGCGTGCAGAAGCAGGTGCTGGATGCACTGGATGAGATGGTGCGCGGCAGGGGCATTGCCCTGCTGCTGATCACCCACGACCTGCAGGTGGCGCTGGAGCGTGCCGACCGGGTGCTGGTGATGCAGCAGGGTAAGGTGGTGGAGAGCGGCCCGGCCGCCGCGCTGTTTACCCAGCCGCGCCACCCTTACACCCGCCAGCTGCTGCAGGCCTCGCCGGCCTTCTTCGCCGTGCCGCCGCGCCGGGCGGTTAAGACGCAACAGGTGCTGCTGCGCGCCGAAGGGCTGGTGAAACGGTTCCCGGCACAGGGCGGTCGCGGGCTGTTTACCGCCGTCGACGGCGTCTCCTTTCCGCTGCTGCGCGGCACCACCACCAGCCTGGTGGGCGAGTCCGGTTCGGGCAAGTCGACCACCGTGCGCCTGCTGCTCGGGCTGGAAACGGCGGATGCCGGGCGGATAGAATTCGACGGTCAGGACGTCAGCCACCCCTCGCGCGCCGAGCGCCACGCGTTTCGCCGTCGGGTGCAGGTGGTTTATCAGAACCCCTATGCGTCGCTGAACCCAAAACTGACTCTGGAAGAGATTATCACCGAGCCGCTGGAGGCGTTTCGGATCGGCGACCGCCGCAGCCGCCGCGCGCGCGCCGCAGAGCTGATGGACAGCGTAGAGCTGCCGCAGCGCCTGCTGGCATCCCGGCCGGGGGCGCTATCCGGCGGCCAGCGGCAGCGGGTGGCGATCGCCCGTGCGCTGGCCATTGCGCCGGAGCTGGTGGTGCTGGATGAACCGGTATCGGCGCTGGACGCCGCGGTGCAGTCGCAGATCCTGACCCTGCTGGACCGCCTGCAGCGCGAGCTGGGGCTGAGCTATCTGCTGATCTCCCACGACCTGGCGGTGATCCGGCAAATCTCCGACTACGTGGTGGTGATGCAGCGCGGGCGGGTGGTCGAGCAGGGCAGTGCGGAGACGTTATTTACCGACCCGCAGGCGGCGTACACGCGGCAGCTGTTAAGCCATGTGCCGGGCGGAGGAGAGAGATGGCTGAGCGACGTTAGCTGAGCAGGCGATCTCCAGTCTGCCTGAGCCGCTCCATCACGGCGACCACATCATCCCGCCGCCGCCCCCGATCGACCTGGATCGTGGTCACCGAATATGCTTTGGGTGCTACGTCACAACCATTGGGAATAGCAGAATAGACATGAGCTGAATCTCTGCCCGTGGAGCTGCAAACCAGGCTGCCGGGTATCGGGCACCGAACCGCCTAGCGGGAGTTAGCAGGTGATGCCGATAAAGCAAAAACCCCGCTCAGGTTTCCCTGAGCGGGGTTTTCAAATTTGGCTCCTCTGACTGGACTCGAACCAGTGACATACGGATTAACAGTCCGCCGTTCTACCGACTGAACTACAGAGGAATCGTGTGAACGGGGCGGATATTATCGGGGTGTGGGGGGGATGTCAAAGCCTGATCTGAGAATTTAGTTCAACTGCTGAATTAATCATCATTTTGTCGTGGTTTTGTGCTTTTCAGACTTTTTATCTGCGTTTTGCGCCTTGTCTGGCAGCCTGTAGCACGCGTTGCAGTGCTGTTGCAGGTTTTTTCGCAAGCGCGATCACGATTACTCTCTTTTCAGTTTGAGTTGGCGATAAACGGAATATACATTCCATCCCAGTTGCACGTTTATTTCATTTTTGTAACCCCTACGCTTAAGGACCCACCATGCAAAAAGTCAGAATCGGATTGATCGGCACCGGCTATATCGGACGTTGCCACGCCATTGCTTACGCTCAGGCACCGACGGTGTTTAACCTGAAAGGCGAGCTGGTGCGCGAGATGGTGGCGGAAGTTACCCCGGAGCTGGCGCGGGAAAAGGCGGAGGCCTTTGGCTTTAACCGTTCCACCGGCGACTGGCGTGAGCTGGTGGCCGATCCAGACATCGACGTGGTCGACATTTGCGCGCCGAATTTCCTGCATAAAGAGATGGCGCTGGAAGCGATTCGTCACGGCAAGCACGTCTATTCTGAAAAGCCGCTGGCGCTGGACGTGGCGGACGCCGAAGAGATGGTGCGTGCTGCACAGCAGGCCGGAGTGAAAACGCTGGTCGGCTTTAACTATATGAAGAACCCGACCAGCCAGCTGGCGAAAGAGATCATTGCCCGCGGTGAGATCGGTGAGGTGGTGCACTTCTATGGCACCCACAATGAAGATTATCTGGCCAATCCGTCCACACCGCTGGACTGGCACTGCCAGAAGGCGCTGGCCGGTCTCGGCGCGCTGGGCGACCTGGCGGCCCATATCGTCAATATGGCGCACTATCTGGTGGGCAATATCGACCAGGTGAGCGGCGATATGATGACGGTGATCAAACAGCGCCCGGATCCGAAGAACCCGGCGGTGCTGCGCGACGTGGAGAACGAAGATCAGGCCAGCGCGCTGCTGCGTTTTGACAACGGCGCGCACGGCGTGATTGAAACCTCACGTATCGCCTGCGGCAGCAAGATGGGGCTGACCTACGTGGTCACCGGCACCAAAGGTACGCTTCGTTATACTCAGGAGCGGATGGCGGAGCTGGAGCTGTATATCCACGATGAGCCCGCCGGCCGTCAGGGCTTTAAAACTATTCTTACCGGCCCGGCGCACCCGGATTATGCCAATTTCTGCATCTCTGCCGGGCACGGTATCGGCTTTAACGATCAGAAGACCGTGGAAGTTCGCGATCTGATTAACGGTATTGCGGCCGGTGACCGCATGTGGCCAGACTTCGCCGAAGGGCTGCAGGTGTCGAAGGTGCTGGAAGCGATCGCCGTATCGGCGACTGAAGGGCGCTGGATTAACGTCTAATCAGAGCGAAACAGGGTTGCTGGTCGCTTCAGATTTTGGGGCCCGGCTAATCGGGGCGTGGCTTTTGGGCCGGGTCGCTTCGGGTTCAGGTGCCTGACTAATCGGAGTGTGGCTTTTGGGCCGGATCGCTTCGGGTTCAGGTGCCCGGCTAATCGGGGTGTGGCTTTTGGGCCGCTGGTCGCTGCGGGTTCCGGTGCCTGGTTAATCGGGGGGTGGCTTTTGGGCCGCTGGTCGCTGCGGGTTTCGGTACCTGGCTAATCGGGGTTTATCCGGAACGCGGACACGCCAGTGACGTCCCTGGGCTCTGCCGGGCACGTCCGTGTGCCCGAAGGTCCGCTTATCCGGATAAACCCCGATTGCCTGCTATTTTCTGCGTCGCTGTTTTAAAACCAGACAAAAAAAAATCAAATAAACCAAATCAAACTAAATCAGACCAAATCAGACAGCTTCCACTACTTAATCTTCGGTATCCTGCCCAACCCCAAGCCCAACCCCAACCCCAAGCCCAACCCCAAGCCCAACCCCAAGCCCAACCCCAAGCCCAGTCCGACACCAAAAGCTACGCCTTTAAGGCAGCAACACAATAGCTCACAGGGAGGACGCGGGCGAAAAGGTTAGCCGGGCGTGCGGCGCAGGGAGCGCCGCCCGAGCTTACAGGGACGTACTTGCAGCGTCCCGGCGTTCTTTTCGCCTGCGGCCGAACCCACCACCAGAACAGGAAGCTACGCCTTTAATACAGCAACGCATCAGCCGAACCCACCACCAGAACAGAAAGCTGCGCCTTTAAGACAGTAACGCAACAGCCGAACCCACCACCAGAGCAGGAAGCTACGCCTTTAAGACAGCAACACAACAGCTCACAGGGAGGACGCGGGCGAAAAGGTTAGCCGGGCGTGCGGCGCAGGGAGCGCCGCCCGAGCTTACATGGACGTACTTGCAGCGTCCCGGCGTTCTTTTCGCCCACGGCCGAACCCATCACCAGAACAGAAAGCTGCGCCTTTAATACAACAACGCAACAGCCGAACCCACCACCAGAACAGAAAGCTGCGCCTTTAAGACAGCAACGCAACAGCCGAACCCACCACCAGAACAGAAAGCTGCGCCTTTAAGACAGCAACGCAACAGCCGAACCCACCACCAGAACAGGAAGCTACGCCTTTAATACAGCAACGCATCAGCCGAACCCACCACCAGAACAGAAAGCTGCGCCTTTAATACAGCAACGCATCAGCTGAACCCACCACGAGAGCAGGAAGCTACGCCCTTAAGACAGCAACGCAACAGCCAACAGGGAGGACGCGGGCGAAAAGGGTAGCCAGGGGAATGGAAATGGGAAAGGACAACTGCGTGGCTGCAGTGCAAAGCGTTTGATTTCACTGCGTCTGCAGGTATGATAATAAGACTCATTTTCAGTCAGTTGATCGCCATGAATTTCTCCTCTTCCGCTCTGCGCCGCGCGATGACCTTCACCTCGCTACTGCTCGTTCTTGCCGTTAGCGGCTGCGATAATACGCAATCGGATCCAAACACCACCGCGCCAGCTGCGCAAGCGCACTCTGATTCAGCGACGGCGTCAGCCACGGATGATCATCACGTGGAACCGCCGCAGGCCGCGATGCAGAAAGGCAACGACCAGGCTCAGGCTGCACCTCAGCAAAACAACGCTCAGCCGTCAGCCAGCGGCTGGCCGCGTACCCTGCAAACGCCGCAGGGGCCATTAACCCTGCAGCAGCAACCCCAGCGCATCGTCTCAACCAGCGTGACGCTGACCGGCACGCTGCTGGCAATTAACGCGCCGCTGGTGGGATCGGGGGCGACCGCGCGCAGGACGTCGGTGGCCGACGATCGCGGCTTTTTCACCCAGTGCAGCCAGGTGGCATCCGAACGCGGCCTGCAGCCGCTCTATGTCAGTGAACCGAATGCGGAGGCCATCGCCGCTGCGGCACCGGATCTGATCGTCATTGCGGCGACCGGCGGCGATTCGGCGGTGAAACTGCAGGAGCAGCTGGCGGCGATAGCGCCGGTGCTGGTGGTCGACTACGGCGATAAAAGCTGGCAGCAGCTGGCGGCGGAGCTGGGTGCGGCCACCGGCCATGAGACCGATGCAAAACGGGTCAGCGAGCGCTTTGCGCAGCGCGTGCAGCGGGTGAAACAGGCGATTACCCTGCCGCCGCAGCCGGTGTCGGCGCTGGTTTATTATGAGGACGGGCGCGGGGTCAACCTGTGGACCCCGGCCTCGGCGCAGGGCAAGCTGCTCACTGAACTGGGCTTCAGCCTGGCAATGCCGCCGGCGGAGGTGCATGGCGGCAGCAGCATGGGCAGGCGCAACGATATTATCCAGCTCTCGGGCGAAACGATGGCGGCGGGAATAACGGGTCAGTCAGTGCTGCTGTTTGCCACCGACGACGACACGGTGGCTAAGGTATTGAGCAACCCGTTCCTGGCAGCGCTGCCGCCGGTGATGGCGAAGCGGGTATGGGCGTTCGGGCCGGACACCTTCAGGCTGGATTACTACAGCGCCAGCAACCTGCTGGAGCGCATTGAACAGCGCTTTAAAACGCCGTGAGCCCTGCAATCCTGAGCGGATCTTCTGCGCCCGACCGCGCCTCGCGATCGCGGCTACCCGCGATCGCCCTGGCACTGCTGGTGCTGCTGCTGGTCAGCATCGCCAGCCTGTTTATCGGTGCGAAAAGCATCGCGCCGGCGGTGGTCTGGCACAGCCTGAGCGGCCAGCTGCACAGCGCGGACGCTACCCTGATTATTGAGGCGCGGCTGCCGCGTACCCTGGCCGGGCTGCTGGTCGGCCTGGCGCTGGGCGGGGCAGGGGCGGTGATCCAGGCGCTGACCCGCAACCCGCTGGCCGATCCGGGCATCCTCGGCGTTAACGCCGGGGCCAGCTTTGCCATGGTACTGGGCATCACGCTGTTTAACGTCAGCGGCATGGCGGGCTGGCTGGGGCTGGCGTGGGCCGGCGCGCTGCTGGCCAGCGTGGCGGTATGGCTGATCGGCTCGCTCGGCGGCGGGCGGGTCAGTCCGGTGCGGCTGACGCTGGCCGGGGTGGCGCTGACCGCGGTGCTTAACGGTTTCACTTCATCGGTCTCGCTGCTTAACCCGCAAACCTATGACCAGCTGCGCTTCTGGCAGGCCGGCACGCTGGATATTCGCTCGGTGGACAACCTGTTGCTGGTGGCGCCGGCGATTATCGTCGGCCTGCTGCTGGCGCTGGCCACGCCGCGATCGCTGAATGCGCTAAGCATGGGCGAAGAGCTGGCGGCGGCGCTGGGCACCCGGGTGATTGCGGTGCGCCTGCTGGCGCTGCTGGCGGTGACGCTGCTCTGTGGATCGGCCACCGCGCTGGTCGGCCCGATCGCCTTTATCGGGCTGATGGTGCCGCACATTGCCCGGCGCTGGGCCGGGCCGGATCAGCGCTGGATATTAGTCGGGTCGCTGCTGCTGGCGCCGATCCTGCTGTTGACGGCGGATATCGCCGGGCGGCTGATGGTCAGCGGCGAGCTGCGGGTTTCGGTGGTCACCGCGCTGTTTGGCGCACCGGTGCTGATCTGGCTGGTACGCCGTCAAAAATCGTCAGGAGCCGCCGATGTCTGATTCTGTTGTGTTGATCGGCCGGCGCGGCGGCCCGCTCAGCCTGCGGCTGTCGCGGCGGGTACTGTGGGTTAACTTAATTCTGCTGCTGCTGGCGCTGCTGACCGGGCTGTTTGCCCTGGCGCACGGTACGCTGACGGTGACGCCGGGCCAGCTGTGGCAGGCGCTGCAGGGCGAAGGGCCGCGCGGAGTGGTGACGGTGATTACCCAGTGGCGCGCGCCGCGGGTGGTGCTGGCGCTGGTGCTCGGTGCCGCGCTGGGCGTCAGCGGCGCGATTTTCCAGTCGGCGATCCGCAACCCGCTCGGCAGCCCGGACGTGATCGGCTTTAATACCGGTGCTTACACCGGCGCGCTGGTGGCGATCGTGCTGTTTAACGGCGGCTTTTATCAGACCGCCTTCGGCGCGCTGCTGGGCGGCATTGCCGCCGCCGCGCTGGTCTGGCTGCTGGCCTGGCGGCAGGGCATCGCCGGATTTCGCCTGATTATCGTCGGCATCGGCGTTGGTGCGGTGCTGTCGGCGCTCAACACCTGGCTGATTATCAGCGCTTCGCTGGAGAAGGCGATGAGTGCCGCGCTGTGGGGCGCAGGCACGCTGAACGGCCTGACCTGGGCAAAAGGGCAGCCGGCGCTGCTGGTGGTGCCGCTGACGCTGGTCGCGGTGCTGCTGGCGGGCCGCCGCCTGCAGCTGATGGAGATGGGGGACGACAGCGCCCGCGCGCTGGGCATCAACACCGGGCGCAGCCGCCTGCAGCTGATGTTTGGTGCGATCGTGCTCACCGCCGTTGCCACCGCCACCGCCGGGCCGATTGCCTTTATCGCGCTGGCCGCGCCGCAGATCGCCCGGCGGCTCACCGCCGCGCCCGGCGTGCCGCTGTTCTCGGCGGCTCACCGCCGCGCCCGGCGTGCCGCTGTTCTCGGCGGCCACCACCGGCGCGCTGCTGCTGCTGCTGGCCGACGCTCTCGCCCAGCAGGGATTTAACGGGATACAGCTGCCGGTCGGTGCCGTCACCGTCAGCATCGGCGGCCTGTATCTGATCGGATTACTAATCAGGGAGTCACGACGTTGATGGATACTATCTCAGCCCGCCTGCAGGCCACCGGCCTGACGCTGGCCTATGAACAGAAGGTGATCGCCCGCGACCTCAGCGTGCAGATCCCGGACCGCAAGTTCACGGTGATTATCGGGCCGAACGCCTGCGGCAAGTCAACGCTGCTGCGCTCGCTGTGCCGCCTGCTCAGACCGCGCAGCGGCCAGGTGCTGCTGGACGGTCAGGATATTCACCAGATGGAGACCAAAGCGCTGGCGCGTCAGCTTGGCCTGCTGCCGCAGCACGCTATCGTGCCGGAGGGGATTAGCGTCGCCGATCTGGTGGCGCGCGGGCGTTATCCGCATCAGAGCCTGCTGCGCCAGTGGAGCGAGGCCGATCACCAGGCGGTCGAGGCGGCAATGGCGGCGACTAACGTCAGCGATCTGGCGCAGCGCAGCGTAGACGAACTCTCCGGCGGCCAGCGGCAGCGGGTGTGGGTGGCGATGGTGCTGGCGCAGCAGACGCCGCTGCTGCTGCTGGATGAGCCCACCACCTGGCTGGACATCGCCCATCAGATCGAGCTGCTGGATCTGTTCCGCGAGCTGAACCAGCAGCACGGCCACACGCTGGTGGCGGTGCTGCACGATCTCAACCAGGCCTGCCGCTACGCCGACCATCTGATCGTAATGCGCGCTGGCACGATCGTGGCGGAAGGCAAACCGGCGGAGATTATCAGCGCCGCGCTGGTGCAGCAGGTGTTTGGCATGGCGAGCGTGATCGTTGACGATCCGGTGTCACACACGCCGATGATCGTCCCGTGCGGGCGCTATCACCGCCCCGGATAACTGGCCGCAGCGCGCAGCCCGTGTGGGCAACGGGTGGGGCCAGGGGCATCGGTGACCGTCAGACGCTATGCGCCAGGCAGCGGATCACGGGTGCAGACGCAGGGTGACCGCTCAGGCAGACCCTGTCCGGCACCTGAGCATCAGGCCGCTACGGTAGCCGATCAGGCATCAGTGGCGTGCTCATCTGTGGCGATCGTCAGGTCGGCCAGCAGCCAGCGCATGCCGTCGATCAGGCCGCCGCGCCAGCACAAACCATCGTGGCCGCCGGCGTAGATGCGAAAATAAATCGCGTGACCGCCCGGCTGCAGCGCTTCATGCATCTGCTGGCTGAGCGCCGCCATATCGCCTTCGCGGTCGCCGGCCTCCATAAAGATCTTCAGCCGCGACGGCGGCAGCGCGCCGCTTTGCACCTGCGCGGTCAGCCAGCCGGTTTGCCCGTTCAGATCGCCGTTAAACTCTTTAATCAGCCGTACTTCCGGCCACCAGAATGAGCCGGACTGGCTGAGCACCCGACCAAAGCGCTGCGGCCAGTGCAGCCCGGCGTACAGCGCCGCCAGCCCGCCGTAGCTCTGCCCGGCCACCACCGTGTGGTCGGCCTGCCCGCTGAACGACACCTTTTCCCTTACCAGCGGCAGCAGCTCCTGCTGCAGCGCCTGCCAGAACGCCGCGTTACAGGGCAGCTCCTGCTCGCGGTGGTGCATCGTGATCGCGTCAACAAACAGCCAGACCGCCGGCGGCAGCTGGCCGCTCTCCGTGGCGCAGTCCAGCGCGGCAAAGGCCGGCTGCCCCTCCACCCAGTTCTGCCCGTCAAGCAGGATTGCCAGCGGCCGCGTCTCCGGGGTCGGGTTGGTACCGGTGGTGTAGATCCAGATGCGGCGTCGGTTGCCCAGCAGTTTGCTCTCCCAGCTGAAGCTGTGCAGGCGCTGCGGGTCGGCCAGCGCCGGTTGACCGGCGTCCAGCTGATGCCAGGCCGACTGCTCCTGCGCGCGCGGCATATGGGCGGCAGAGAGCGGATGGCGCTGGCTGCTGTAGTGCGGCGCACGGGGGTTAAGCGGATCGGCGATGGCAAACGGGAACAGCGAAATCCACCATTCGCGCTGCTGATGCGCGCGCGCGGCGGCATCGCCGCTGAAGGCGGGCGGCAGCTGGGCGCTGCCCGCCGGGATCAGGCAATAGCTGCCGCGCCAGCGGGCGTCGACCGTGACTGACCAGTGCCAGACGTCGGTGCCCGGCAGGCGGTGCAGGCTCTGCGGCTGTGGGTGATGATGATCGGTGACGCAGTTAATGCTGATATAGACCTGACGCACCGGCGAACGCGTTTCATCGCCTGCCGGATCGCGCCAGAAAAAGCTTATCAGCAGCGCGTCGTCGTCCGCTGTTTCGATCAGCGGCGTACCGCAGTGCGCCAGTTCTCGCCACCAGGCCTCTTCCCCGACGTGGTCAGCGGCCAGCCAGCCGGCGGCACAGCCGCGCGGCTGCGCGTGAGGGAGCAGCGACTTCGCGTTTATCACGATTTTTTCCTTAGTTCACAGTGAGATGTCGACAGGTTATCTGCATCGGCATCGACAAATATAATAATGCTAATCTGAATAGTATTGAGAACTATTTACATTTGCAATAATATGCGTTCGCGCTGCTGATAATGGTGCTAACTCCTGTGGGTGTAAGGCTTTTTTCGCGCAGCAATAAAAGTAACCCACCCTGCTGGGGCGAAGGGTTACCCATGTTCGCCGGATCGCGCCTAAAAAAGGGCGACCGGCCTTCTCTGGTGTTTATTTAGCAAGGCTGTCGTAAGACAGGGATAACGATGAAGACTGAACAAAATAAACCGGCAAAATCCGCTATAACCCTTCCCGCTGAGGCCTGCGGAGTGCGCCTGCTGCTGGCGTCCTCGCTGCTGCTGTTGCCCGCCATCCATGCCGTGGCCGCGGCGGACGCAACGCTGACCGTAACCGCTGAGGCTGGCGAAAGCGTCACCGCGCCGTCCGGCGGTATTGTGGCGAAAGAGAGCGCTGCCGGCACCAAAAGCGCCACTCCGCTGCGCAAAACCCCGCAGGCGATCTCGGTGGTCACCCGCGAGCAGATGGACGACCAGCGGCCGGCCTCGGTTGCCGACGCACTGAGATACAGCAGCGGCGTGGTCACCAACTATCGCGGTAACTCCAACCGCAACGATGAGGTGATCAGCCGCGGCTTCCGCTACGCGCCGAAGCTGCTGGACGGCCTGCACTTTGGTCTTTCCAGCGAAAACGGTGGCGCAGGGCAGTTCGATCCGTGGCTGCTGGAGCGGGTGGAGATGGTGCACGGCCCGGCCTCAGTGCTCTATGGCCAGGTCAGCCCGGGCGGGCTGCTGGTGATGACCAGCAAACGACCGACGGCGGAGAGCATTCATGAAGTGAAGCTCAGCACCGGCAATCATCACCTGGGCGAGGCGGCGTTTGATTTTGGCGGGCGCTTAAATGATGACAATACGCTGTTCTACCGTCTGAACGGCATCGGCAGCATTAAGCATGAAGAGGTGAAGGGCAATAAGCAGCAGCGCATCGCCATCGCCCCGGCCATCACCTGGCTGCCAAATGAAGACACCAGCTTCACGCTGCTGACCAGCTACCAGTATGAACCGAACGCCGGGTCGCGTAACTTCCTGCCGGCGCTGGGCACGCTGCTGCCGACCAGCGTCGGGTATATCCCGTATGACTACAACGTCAACGCCAACGATCCAGAGTATTACAAATCGCACCGCAGGCAGCTGTCGATCGGCTACGAGCTGGATCACAGCTTTAACGAGGCGCTCTCCTTCCAGCAGAACCTGCGCTACACCCACCGCGATGAAGACTATAAATATATCGTTTATACCTTCAACGATGATGCCAACGACCATACCATCGGCCGCCGCCCGCAGCATGAAACCGCGCTGACCAACGAAGTGGGGGTGGATAACCATCTGAAAGGGCTGTTTGCCACCGGCGACGTGCAGCATACGGTGCTGGGTGGGGTGGATTACCGCTACAGCCACGTGAACACGCGGATTACCCGTCAGGATGCCGACTACACCGACTGGAGCAATCCGGTTGATATTGACGTCAATGAGAGCGCGTTCTACACCTCGCTGGACACGCAGAAAACCCTGAATCAGGTGGGCGTCTATCTGCAGGATCAGCTGGAGTGGAACAGATTTAACCTGCTGATCTCCGGTCGTAACGACTGGTCGCAGGGGCGTCTGTGGGACCGCACCAGCGGCGGCACCGATAAAACCGTTAACGACAGCAAGTTCACTTACCGCACCGGCCTGCTGTACGCCTTTGACTCCGGCGTTTCACCGTACGTCAGCTACAGTACCTCGTTCGAACCGGTGCTGGAGAACGCCAGACCGGGCAGCGGCCCGCTGAAGCCGACCACCGGTAAGCAGGCGGAGATCGGCGTTAAGTATCAGCCCACCGGCAGTGATGCGATGATCACCGTCTCGCTGTTTGATATTGAGCAGAAGAACGTCGCCGACTTCTACTGGGACAGCGCGCTCGCTACCAGCTACTACCGCCAGATCGGTAAGGTACGTTCGAAAGGCGTGGAAACCGAACTGCACGCGCAGCCGGTTCCTGAGGTAAAGCTGACCGCCGCCTATACCTACACCGCCGTGGTCACCAAAGAGTCGGTGGATGCCTCGCAGGTCGGCCACAGCCCGGCGGCAATCCCGCGCCATGCGGCTTCGGCCTGGGGCAGCTACAGCGTCCTCAACGGCCCGCTGGACGGCCTTACCCTGGGTGCAGGCGTGCGCTATACCGGTACCGCGCCGGGCAGCGACGACGGGGTTTACACCGTACCGCACTACACGTTGTATGACGCGATGGCGCAGTATGAACTGGGTAAAGCGGTGCCTTCACTGCGCGGCGCCACGCTGCAGCTCAACGTGCAGAACCTCAGTGACAAGCATTATGTGGCCTCCTGCAGCGGTGACTCCGCCTGCTTCTACGGCACCGGTCGCTCGGTAATTGCGTCAGTTGACTACAAATGGTAACGCCTTCAGGGCGGTTGTCTGACGCTTTGTTATGACAACCTGCCTTTAATCATCCGGGCCGCCTCTACAGGCGGCTTTTTTCTGGCATTTTTTGAACCCCGTCCGCGTTTTTTAACGGCTAACCGCGCTGGCTTTGCGGCACCGCACCGAAGCCTTACCAGACTGGTAAAAAAATTCCCGCGAATGTTCAGACCCGTTACGCATGGCGACGTCGTCCGGGCAAAACGGTGTATGATAACGGCCCACGTCAGCCGCGCCAGCCAACTATTGATGTCGCCACAGGAGGATCCCGTGAATCAGCACCAGCGTGAACATATTGCCACCGTGATGGCACACCTGTCTGAACCTGCACGCTGGCTGGCCCGTTCGCCGCAGGAGCAGCTGATCGGCGACTCCTGGCAGCGCTGCGTCACGCATCACGGTCTTGAGCCGGGGCGCATGCAGGAGGCGCGCATCCTGCCGTGGCAGCAGCTGCGCGAACACCGCCAGCGTATGGAGGAGTTCCGCCATATCGCCCACCACGGCCTGACGCAGCTCTATCAGCAGATCGCAGCGGCCGGCTACGTGCTGCTGCTGACCGACGCCAGCGGCATTACTGTAGATTACCTGGGCGATGCCCACGCGGAGGTCAGCCTGCGCCGCGCCGGGCTGTTTCTTGGCGCAGAGTGGACCGAAGCGGTAGCCGGCACCTGTGCGGTCGGCACCGCGCTGGCTACCGGCAGGGCGCTGACCGTGCACCAGACCGATCACTTCGATGCAACCCATATCCCGCTGACCTGCAGCGCCGTACCGCTGTTCGATCCCGAGGGGCAGCTGCAGGCGATTCTGGATATTTCGGCGCTCAGCTCGCCGCAGCCGCGCGCCAGCCAGCATCTGGCGCTGCAGCTTGCTCAGGTCTGGGCTGCGCGTATTGAGAACGCCTGGTTTGCCCATCGTCACCAGAACAACTGGACGCTGCAGCTCAGTGCGGGTGCACCCTTTGTCGGTGGCAGCCCGGAATTTTTGATCGCCTTCGACGATCGCGGACGGCTGGTCGGCCACAACCACCGTGGCCAGCGCCTGCTGGAAGGCGAGCTGGGGCTTAGCGCGCCGCCGCCGGGTGACAAAAGCGCGCTGCTGGGGATGCCGATCGAGCGTCTGTTCAACACCACCCTCGACTGCCTGCCGCAGTGGCTGGCCGGCGGGCAGCCTGCCACGCTGGATCAGGCGCGCAGCGGCGATAAGCTGTTTGTCACGGCGGTTGCACCGCTGCGGCCGGCACGCCGCGCCGCGCACGTATCTGCGGACCTGCACGCTGCACGAGAGGGCGTTAACCGCCCGTCCGCGTCCGCCGTTCTGCATGCAGCCTGCGGTGTCGCTGACCGTCCCGCCGCGGGCGCGTCTGCCGATCTGCACGCAGCGCGCGGTGTCGCGAACCGGCCCACCGCGCACGCGTGCGCAGAACTGCCCGCACCGCTGGCGGCACTGTGTGGCGGCGATGCGGCCCTGCATCAGCAGCTGCAGCGTGCCGCCCGGCTGCTTAGCGCCTCGCTGAACCTGGTGGTGCAGGGTGAAACCGGCAGCGGCAAAGAGTACTTTGCCCGTGCCTTCCACCAGGCCAGCGATCGCCGGGCACGGCCGTTTATCGCCGTTAACTGCGCGGCGATCCCGGCACAGCTGATCGAGAGTGAACTGTTTGGCCATCTGCCCGGCAGCTTCTCCGGTGCCGGCAGTAAGGCGCGGGCGGGACTGATCCAGGCCGCAGACGGCGGCACGCTGTTCCTCGATGAGATCGGCGATATGCCGCTGGAGATGCAGACCCGGCTGCTGCGGGTGCTGGCGGAAAAAGAGGTGCTGCCGGTGGGGGGAACGCGGCCGGTGAGGGTGGATATTCGGGTGATTTCGGCCTCGCACCATCGGCTTGAGCAACGGGTGGATCAGGGGCATTTTCGCGCCGATCTGTTCTGGCGCTTGCAGGGCGCACGCGTGACGCTGCCCGCACTCCGCGATCGCAGCGATCTGGACTGGCTGATCGACACGCTGCTGGACGGTAAAGCGGAGCTGGCACCCGCCGCGCGCCGCTGTGTACAGCAACATCGCTGGCCCGGTAATCTGCGCGAACTGCGTAACGCGCTGGACTACGCCAGCGCGATGAGCCTGAACGGGCGTATTGAACCTGCCGATCTGCCGGACACGCTGCAGATGAGCGGGCAGGGCATCGCCAGTGCAGAGATTTTTCCCCGTGCCGCAGCGGCGCAGGATCTTGTTATGAACTCAGCTACGTCCGGGGCGTCTCAACAGGGGGCGCTGTCGTATGCCGGTGCGGCAGACCATCCGGCAGCCCCTGCGACCGGGCACGCCGGCGCGTCAGGTCACGGAGCTGCCGCCGCCTGCAGCGGACAGAAAAACCCACCGGGCTTACCGCCGGAAGCGCAGGAGCTGGAGCAGCATCTGCACGCCGCCCGCTGGAACCACAGCGCCGTGGCGCGCCTGCTCGGTATCAGCCGAATGACGCTCTACCGCCGTATGCAGCGATACGGCATACGGTCGCCGCTGCACAGGAGTTAATGGGGGCGTATTGAGCAGGGGCACATACTGTGGGAAGAGTAACCTGCGCACCGTAACGGGTGTAACGTGCGCAGGCTGGGCTGATGGCCGCGAAGGCAGGCTTCTTCAGGGGAACAAAGATGCGGCCAGCGTGCCGTTAGCGGCCGTGCTTAGTCCTGCGGCGGACGCACCAGGATTTTCACCTGCTGTTTCTCTTTGACCAGCGCGTCAAAGCCTTCGGTGACCAGCTGCTCCAGCTCGATGCGCTTGGTGACCAGCTTGTCGGCCTGGAAGTAGCCCTGGGTCATCAGGTCCATCACCGCCGGGAAGATATGGCGATAGGCGATAATGCCCTTCACGCTGCGCTCGGCCAGCACCACTTTGTTCGGGTGGAATGAGGCTTCACCTTCCCAGATCGAGACAATAACGGTTTCGCCTTCATAACGGGTGCTGTCGATGCACTGCTTAAGCACCACCGGCACACCGGTCACTTCATAGGCCACGTCAACGCCACCCGCGCTCAGCTCGCGAATTTTGGCCACCGCATCTTCTTTGCTCGGGTCGATCACCACTCTGGCACCCAGTTCGCGGGCTTTCTCCGCACGCAGTGGCGACAGCTCCACCACGTAGATTTCCGCCGCCCCGGCCGCGCGCAGCGCTTCAATGACCAGCAGGCCGATTGGGCCGGCACCGAATACCGCCGCCTTGTCACCCGCTTTCAGCTTGCTCATGCGTACCGCGTGCAGCGCAACGGCGGCCGGTTCAACCAGCGCACCCTGCTCATAGCTCAGCGCGTCCGGCATGCGGTGCACCATATGCTCGGCCACCACGGTAAAGCTGGAGAAGCCACCGCCGCCGCCGGACAGGCCATGGAAGCCGAGGTCGCCGCACAGGTTATATTTGCCTTCGCGGCAGGCTTCACACTGCTGGCAGGAGAGGATTGGCTCGACCACCACGCGGTCGCCGGCCTTAACGCGGGTTACGCCGCTGCCCACCGCCACCACTTCGCCGGAGAACTCGTGGCCCATCACGATCGGCGCAATGTCATGGCTGATTTTATGCGGCTGGTCGACCGGAACGAAGATCGGCCCGGCCAGATACTCATGCAGATCGCTGCCGCAGATCCCGGTCCAGGCGACTTTAATCTTGACCTGACCGGCGGAAACCTGGGGCTCTTCAATATCATCGATGCGGATGTCGCGTGCTTTATACCAACGAGCTGCTTTCATACTGTCTCCCTGAGACTGGCTTAACCCTGTCCATTGCTGTGCCTTATGCATCAGCCGGAGCAGAGACTCGCGCAGGGAATTGCGAAAAGCGTGCCAGGATCGGGAGGTTAAGTGAAGTTGTTTTAATTCAATGGGTTAATTTTGACCGGAACCACTGTGCCGGGGTGCACCGGGCGGGATGTGACACCTGTAACAGCGACAGGTGTCACCTGCGGGTGGCTTGTTATCTGTCCTGGCCATGGCGTAAGGCCCGCCGTGTTTTTACGCGACCCGTGCCGTGGCGGCACGGGTGCGATTCAGTCAGCCGCAATAGCGCGCAGGCAGCAGATACGGTACTGCCGCAGAATCAGCGGAACGGCGGTTCATCAAAGGTGCGCAGCTTGCGCGAGTGCAGGCGGTCGCCCTCGGCGCGCAGCAGGTCGATGGCGCGAATACCAATCTGCAGATGTTCGGAGATTGCCCCCTCATAGAAGCGGTTGGCCTGGCCCGGCAGCTTGATTTCGCCGTGCAGCGGCTTATCGGAGACGCACAGCAGCGTGCCGTAGGGTACACGAAAACGGTAACCCTGGGCGGCAATGGTGGCGCTCTCCATATCCACCGCCACCGCGCGGCTGAGGTTAAAGCGCAGCGCGGAAGCAGAATAACGCAGCTCCCAGTTGCGGTCGTCGGTGGTGACCACCGTGCCGGTACGCAGGCGCTGTTTTACCGCTTCCCCCGGCATGCCGCTGACCTGTTTGGTGGCGTCGTACAGCGCGCGCTGCACTTCGGCAATGCTTGGGATCGGGATATCCGGCGGCAGTACCGCGTCCAGCACGTGGTCATCACGCAGATAGGCGTGCGCCAGCACGTAGTCACCGATGGTCTGGCTTTCACGCAGGCCGCCGCAGTGGCCGATCATCAGCCAGGCGTGCGGGCGCAGCACCGCGAGGTGATCGCAGATGGTTTTGGCATTCGACGGGCCAACGCCGATATTGACCAGGGTAATACCGTGGCCATCCGCCGCAATCAGGTGCCAGGCCGGCATCTGGTGCTTTTTCCACGCCACGTCGGTGACGGTCTGCTCCGGGTGCGGCGTGTCGCGGGTGATGGTGATGCCTCCCGCGCAGGAGAGGGCCTGATAGGGCGAGTCCGGGTCAGCGATTTGCTCGCAGGCCCACAGCACAAACTCATCCACGTAGCGGGTGTAGTTGGTAAACAGCACGTAAGGCTGGAAATCCTCCACCGGGGTGCCGGTGTAGTGGCGCAGCCGCGCCAGCGAAAAGTCGGTGCGCAGCGCGTCAAAGTGCGACAGCGGGAAGGTTTCACCCGGCTGGAACAGGCCGTCGGCGTTCTCGTCGCCGATCAGCGCCAGCTCGGTGGTCGGGAAGTGACGGGCGAGGCCGGCGCTCATGCTGCGGTCCAGCGCCAGGCCGGAACCGTCGATCACGTAGGGGAAGGGGATTTCCTGATCTGAGGGCAGTACCTCAATGGTGACCGGGTACTCCGACGCCAGTAACTCCAGTTGTTCACTCAGGTAACGCCGCACCAGCGCCGGGCGGGTAACGGTGGTGCTGTAGCTACCGGGGCGGGTAAAGCGGCCAAAGGCGCGGGTCAGCCGCTGCGCCGGGGCCGCGCCGTTCCAGCTTACGCGCAGCTGCGGGTAAACGAACAGACCGGCGGCGCGCGCGGCGGCATCGGGCAGGGTGCCATCGGCGATAAAGGCGGTAACGGCGTCGCGTAGCGCATCGACCGCCGCCGCATAATGGGTCTCCAGGGTATCCAGCGCGGCGGTGACCGTCAGGTTTTGCGTCATGTTATCTCCTTGAATAGTGGCGGGTCTGTACCACAGACTATCCGAAGATGCGGGACGGTGCGCAAGCGGAATGTAACTATTGTGCTTTTCGGAAATATTTTGGGAAGCATGCTGTAGAAAAAAACAGCATACTTGATCGTCAGAGCGGCGATGCGTAGCGTCAGGTGAGCGTTACCGGTGGGTTGACCACCGGCGGTGCCGCCTGCTGCGTTCGGGTTTAATCAGAGTGACGCAAAAGGAGGGTGAGGATGAATACAGCCATAAGGAATTCAGGGATGCCATTTCTGATACCCGCTGCGGGTTTTGATGAAAAATTCGGCAGCGTTATTTCGGGAAGAAACAGCGATGATACGCGCTATTTTCTGGCCAAAGGCGTGCGCGATTTTACACTGGAAGGGTTCAGCCTGCCGCCGGGCTATCGGCTGGTAAGTTCATTGCAGGAAGACCAGTACCGGCTGATTGCGGAAACCGAAGAGCCGGAAACCGTTTATGCCGTTAAGCTGCTGCTGTTAAAACATATTGTCCCGTTACGCGAAACCTGTACGCAGATTATGGTCTGGCGTACCGTGCTGCCGCAGCACCAGGATGTGGTAAGCGGCATAGCGAAACGGTTCTTCCGCCATTTCCTGTCACGCTATGCGATCGTGGTGTCAGACAGTGAACACACCGGCGACGGCAAACGTTTCTGGGAAGTGATGATCGCCTGGGCCCTTGCCCAGCCGGACTACCACGTCTACCTCTCGGACGGCAGCGAGGAGGGAAGGCCTTTGAAATCCATTCCTTCGTGGGGTGAATTTCACGCCTTCTGGGCTGGCTATGCGTGGGGGAATGACCGGGATCTGCATCCGCACCGGCTGTTTGTCATCAGCAGCGAACAGTTGCAGTGTGCTTCTGCGGCGGACCTTCTCCTGCAAAATGGCACTCTGCGCGCGCAGGCTGTCGGGCGGCGATCAGAGCGCCGGACCGCGGTTGCTGAACCGGAGCTCAACTACTTGCCCCCGGCTCCAGAGTAAATTTCAGCTGCTGTTCCTGCGCCGGCGGTGCGTTATCGAGCATCGCCATCAGCTGTTCGCCCACCTGCTGGCCGAGCTGCTCATAGTTCAGCCGCATTGAGGTCAGCGCCGGGAAGGTGTGATCGCAGTTATCGGAACCGTCGAGGCAGGCCACCGCCAGGTCATAGGGCACCTTCATCAGCCGCCGCTGGCATTCGGCCAGCACGCCAAACGCCAGCTCTTCGTGGCTGCAGATGATTGCGTCGAGGTCCGGCTGGTTCTGCAACAGCTGGCCGAGCGCGTAGCGGCCCTGCTGCAGGGTGGGCGCTTCCGGCACGGTGATCATCAGGTCGGCGTTCTGGTAATGCGCCAGCATCGCCTTGTGCCAGCCGTTGAGCTGCTGACGGTGCAGGCGGTTATCGGTGTGTGCGCCGATAAACGCGATGCGCCGGTAGCCCTTGTCCAGCAGATAGCGGGTCAGCCGCTCGGCGGCGTCACCGATCGCCATATTCAGCGTGATATCGGCAGGAAAGCGCTCCGCGCCGCAGACGTTCACCGTCACCAGCTCGGCCTGGGCAATCAGCGCGCAGGTCTTCTCTGACAGCTGCGCGCCGAACAGCACCAGCGCCGAGGGGCGGTTCTGCAGCAGCTTTTCCACCAGCGGCGTTTCGCCGTACTGATGGTATTCGTGGCAGGCCATGATCAGCTGAAACGGCTGTTTGCTCAGCGTCTGCTGCAACGCCTGCACAAAGCGGTTGCTGGCGCGGTCGTGCTGAAAAGGGTAGAGCACCGCCACGGTGTGCAGCTGTGCGGAGGCCAGCGCGGCCGCCGCCTGGTTGGGCACGTAGCCGGTTGCCGCCACCGCCTGCTGAATTTTTTGCAGCGCAGATTCGGAAACCAGCGACGGATCGCGCAGCGCGCGGGACACGGTCATCGGCCCGACGCCGGCGTGGCGGGCCACCTCCTGCAGCGTCACCCGGCCATTAGCCGGGGTAGCAACCAGTTCACTGGCTGGCAGGCTGGCCTGATAACCCAGCTGGCTGGCCGCAGTTTCTACCTGCTGGCGAACTTTATCAGAGACCAGCTCCGGAGTGCGCATCGCTCGCGACACCGTCATGATCCCCACGCCAACATAATCGGCCACATCCTGCAGCGTAACCCGACCACTACTACGACGCTTGCGCATCCTGGTTTCTCCCTTTGCTACCGCCAACGGCGCGATGACTGCGGGCAGTGTGCCGCTGCCGTCTTCAGAGCACAAGCCTTTCACCGGCTTATGATAAGCCGGTCACATTTAATGATAGTTATAACAGTTAGCGTTAACTTTTTAGATGTTGGTCACATTAATCCGCTGTCTGAGCCACTACTCTGCCCGTGAAAATTCATTAAGGTAACCATCCCATGTTGAAAGATTTACTGACTCCAGAGGTCATTCAGATCCTGCCCGCCTGCACCGACTGGCGTGAGGCGGTCACCCGCAGCTGCCAGCCGCTGCGCGATAACGGCACTATCGAAGCCCGTTACGTCGAGGCTATTTACCGCTCGCATGAAGCGATCGGCCCTTACTACGTGGTCGGCCCCGGCATTGCAATGCCGCACGCCCGCCCGGAAGAGGGTGCCTGTAAGATCGGCGTCAGCCTGACCGTGGTACAGCAGGGCGTCAACTTCGACTCGGAAGGTAACGATCCGGTGCACCTGCTGATCGTGCTGGCTGCCACCGACAGCAACAGCCATATCGGCATCCTGACCGCGCTGGCGCAGCTTTTTGATACCCCTGAGGATACCGCGGCATTGATGGCGGCGACAGAGGTCAGTCAGATTTTATCCATTATTTCGCGTTACTGAATTCAACCAGAGGACCAACAGATGAAAATTACCGTAGTGTGTGGCAACGGCCTGGGCACCAGCCTGATGATGGAAATGAGCATTAAAAATATCGTTAAAGACCTGGGTGTGGCGGCTGAAGTCGATCACGTTGACCTGGGATCTGCGAAAGGGACCAGCAGCGATATCTTCGTTGGCACCTCCGATATCGCCGAGCAGCTGGTAGCGCAGCAGGTGGGCGGTAAGATCGTCTCGCTGCAAAACATGGTGGATAAGGTGGCGATGAAAGAGCGTATTTCTGCCGCCTTAACCGAACTCGGCGCACTGTAACCGGAGCTAAAAATGGAATTCTTCCGTTTTTTAATGAGTGATGTGCTGTCCGAACCCTCGATCCTGGTCGGGCTGATTGCGTTGATTGGCCTGGTGGCGCAGAAAAAGCCCGCCACCGAAGTGATTAAAGGTACGGTCAAAACGGTGATGGGCTTCCTGATCCTCGGTGCCGGTGCCGGCCTGATCGTCTCCTCGCTGAGCGATTTTGCCGCTATCTTCCATCATGCGTTCGGTATTCCGGGCGTGGTGCCGAATAACGAAGCGATCGTTGCCGTGGCGCAGAAGAGCTTCGGTACCGAAATGGCGATGATCATGTTCTTTGCCATGGTGATTAACATCGCCATTGCGCGCTTTACGCCGTGGAAGTACATCTTCCTGACCGGTCACCATACGCTGTTTATGTCGATGATGGTGGCGGTGATTCTGGCGACCGCCGGCATGAAGGGCGTCAGCCTGATTGCGGTAGGTTCGCTGGTGGTAGGCGTATCAATGGTGTTCTTCCCGGCGATTATTCACCCGTATATGAAGAAAGTCACCGGGTCGGATGACGTTGCCTTCGGCCACTTCTCCTCAATTTCTCAGCTGTTGTCGGCGTTTATCGGCAGCAAGTTTGGTAATAAAGAGAAGTCGACGGAAGATATGCAGGTACCCAAAAGCCTGCTGTTCCTGCGCGACACGCCGGTGGCGATTGCCTTCACCATGTTCTTTATCTTCATTTTCACCTGCCTGGTGGCCGGTCCGTCAGCGGTGAAAGAGATGAACGCCGGTGGTAAAAACTGGTTTATGTTCTCGCTGATGCAGTCGATCACCTTTGCCGCCGGCGTCTATATCGTGCTGCAGGGCGTGCGTATGGTTATTGCCGAGATCGTCCCGGCCTTTAAAGGAATTTCCGACAGGCTGGTGCCGAACGCCAAACCGGCGCTGGACTGCCCGGTGGTGTTCCCGTACGCGCCGAACGCGGTGCTGGTGGGCTTCCTCAGCAGCTTTGTTGCCGGCGTGCTGGGGATGTTTATCCTGTATGCGCTGAACATGACGGTGATTATTCCGGGCGTGGTGCCGCACTTCTTCGTTGGTGCGGCGGCGGGCGTGTTTGGTAACGCCACCGGCGGGCGTCGCGGGGCGATCCTCGGTTCGTTCACCAACGGCCTGCTGATCACCTTTATTCCGGTGTTCCTGCTGCCGGTGCTCGGCAGCATTGGCCTGGCGAACACCACCTTCAGCGACTCTGACTTCGGTGCGCTGGGTATTCTGCTGGGGCTGATCGTGCGTTAATCTGCACGCAGTTTTTCTGCAGACGGAGAGGAATTCTGCTCCACTGATACGGCTTCGCTCTGGCGGAGCCGTGTTTTTTTATCTGCGGCCTTGCGCGAGGGCTGACGCAGGCTAATCACCCCCGCCAGCAGCAGCCCGGCGGCGGCCAGCAGCAGATCAAACCACAGTATGCTGGCGATACTGGTCTGCGACAGCTTTGCCGCCACCAGCGGCACCGTGAAGGTGGCCACGCTGCCTGCACTGTAATAGATCCCGGTTGCTTTGCCGCGCGCGTCGGGAAAGCGCTGCGCCATCAGCCCCAGCCCCAGCTGCACCACCCCGCCCGCCGCCGAGAACCCGAATACCAGCGCAAACAGCCGCACGGTAACCGGGCCGGGCCACAGGCAGACGGTGAGCAGTGCCAGCACCGAAATGGCGTTGTACCACGGCAGCAGCGTGGCGCTGCGCACCCGCTTATCGGCCAGTACGGCCGTCACCAGCACGCCGCACAGCGAACCGACGGTATACAGGCTCAGCAGACGCAGGGCGGAATCCCAGGCTAAACCGGCCACCGTCATCCCGTACTGCGCCAGCCACTGGCTGACCAGCCAGAAGGTGGCCATCGAAATATAACCATACAGCGTGAAGCAGAGAATATCACCGAGCTGGCCTTTGGCGGCCAGCGCAGACGCTGGCGTGCGGGCAGCCGCAGCGTAATGACGATCGGGGAACGGCCGCCGCAGCAGCCAGAGGGCATTCAGCAGCATCACCGCGGCTGCCGCCATAAACGACCAGCCAAACCAGGCGTGGCTCAGCGCCAGCGCGCCGACCAGGAACGGCAGCAGAAACTGCCCGGCTGAAACAAACGCCTTGACCACGATCAGCGCGGTGCCGGGCGTATGCGGAAACGACTCCATCAGCGCCGGATAGGTGCCGGCGTCCAGCAGGCTGTTGGCGACGCCGGCCAGCAGGCCAAAGGCGAAGGCCACGCCGACCGACGATGCGCTGACGATACCGACAAAAAAGCCGAGGTAGCAAAGCATCCCAAGGTAAACAAACGGCTTACGGCCAAAGCGGTCAGACAGCACCCCGGCCAGCAGCAGCGCGGCCAGCCGCCCGATGCCCAGCGAGGCCACCACCACCGACACGCCGGCCGCGTTGGTGTGCCACTGCTGCATCAGCGGCGGCATATTCAGGGCGATCAGCAGCACGCCCATCCCGTGAACCAGATAGTTAAGATAGAGCCCGAGTGCGGTGGGCAGGAAGCGGTTGTGCATGGCGGGCCTTCGACCGGCAGACGGCAGGAAAATTCGGCGACAGCATGATGCCTGCCGACGCGCGGGGCGGCAACGGTTTTTTCGGGCGACCGCGCGCGGGCTTATACGTTTTTTACCCAACCACATTCATTTTTGTTGGTGGCGTTAACTGCGTATTTCTCTAATTTGAACGGATATCCGTTTGAATTAAAGGAACAAAAAGTGACTACTCATCGCAGACGTTTAAAAACGCTGGTCGGCGCGGCCAGCGTGCTCGCCGCCGCCAGTGATACCGATCCGGCAACCGGCATCCGCCGCGCCGTCGAACTGGCAAAAATTGCCGAGCGTGAAAAAATCACCGGTCTGTTTACCGCCGATCTGTTGCAGAGCGATCCGGCCGGGCTGGCCGGCATTACCGGCAGCCAGGACCCGCTGATCGCGCTGGCCGCGCTGAGCCAGGCCACGTCGCAGATCGGCCTGATTGCCACCGTCACTACCACCTTCCAGCATCCCTATAACCTGGCCCGGCAGGTCGGTACCCTCGATCACCTGAGCGGCGGCCGGGCGGGCTGGAACGCCGTCACCTCGTCGGTGGGGGAGGAGAACTTCGGCGAAGTGCTGCCGTCGCCGCAGGCGCGTTACGCGCGAGCCACCGAGTTTGTTGAGGTGGTTAACGCGCTGTTTGACGCCAACGATCCACAGGCGGTCACCCGCAGCGCCAGCGGCGGGGTCAGCGTCGATCCGCGTAAGCTGCACCCGGCCAACTACCGCGGTGAGGTGTTTACCGTGGCCGGCCCGCTGAACGTGCCGCCGCCGCCGCAGGGCCGTCCGGTGCAGTTTCAGGCGGGGCAGTCGGAGGAAGGTATTACCCTCGGTGCCCGGTATGCCGAAGTGATTTATACCTCGCAGCCGACGCTGGCCGCTGCCGTGTCCTTCGTCAGTGAAATTCGCCGCAGGGCACAGGGCTTTGGCCGCCCGCAGGGGCTGCCGCTGGTGATGAACTCGTTCCACTCGATTATTGGCGACAGCCCGGCAGACGTGGCACGCCGCCTGCGGGAAAAACATGAGCGGATTAACCTGGATCGCGGCCGGCTGCGGGTGGCGGATATGCTCGGCGGCGAGATCGACCTCTCCGAACTGCCGCTGGATAAAGCGATCCCGGAAAGCCTGCTGCCGGATACGGACGCGGTAAACCGTCGTCGCGGTCGGGCGGAGATTTTCGTCGGGTTTGCCCGCCAGGGGTTAACGCTGCGCGAGCTGATCGTTCAGGCAGAAGAGACCGGCCACTGGTTTGTCGCCGGCACGCCGGAGTCGCTGGCCGACGCGATTGAAGAGCGTTACCGCGCCGGCGTGCTGGACGTCATTTCGCTGCACGGCCTGGGCCAGCCGGACCAGCAGGATCTGCTGCTCAACGGCCTGCTGCCGGAGCTGCGTAAACGCCAGCTGATCGATGAAGACTATCCGGGCCATGACTTCCGCAGCAACCTGCAGCTGCCGCCGATAAATTAGCAATTTATGCTATCTGCACGGCGTTGAGGGAAAACCCTCAACGCTTTTTTTTATTATATTTCCATATATTTCAAAATGTTGGAGGTTATTGATTAATAACCCTGTATCGCCTGTTGTTATGATCACTGACCCATTTTGTTATGTTTATGTATTCTTATGGTAAAGATTCGTAAGTATGCCACGGCCGTTGTCGGGCAGCATTAACACACAGGGGAGAGTCATGATTAACAAATTTACCAGCGTGGTGATTGCGCTGGTCGGCCTTGCGATGCTCTATGTGGGCAGCCAGCTGCTGCTGGCAGGGGGTACGCCGTTTTACGCCATTATTGCGGTAGGGCTGCTGATAACCGCCATTGCGCTGTTCCGTAATAAGGCTATTGCGCTGACCATTTATGCCATTCTGATGTGGCTGGTGCTGGCCTGGACTGTTTTTGAGGTTGGTTTTGATAAATGGCAGTGGATCCCTCGCGGCGACCTGATCGGCCTGATCGGCCTGTGGCTGGCGCTGCCGTGGGTTGTGCGCCCGCTGACCCGCGCGGCCGGGCACGAGCGCCGCTTCCATCCGCTGCTGGGCGGCACCGTGGCGGTGATGATCGTTATCGTTATCGGGCTGATGTTTTACGATCCCTTCCCGCAGCCGGGGACCATTACCACGCCACGTAACAGCGCGCTGACCGATGGCGCAGGCGAGGAGTGGACGGCTTATGGCGGCAGCGACAGCGGCCTGCGCTTCTCACGACTGAACCAGATCACTAAAGATAACGTAGGCGATCTGGAGGTGGCCTGGACCTATCATACCGGCGACCTGCGTGATACGGCGAAAGACGCCAGCGAATACACCTTTGAAGCCACGCCGCTGAAGGTGAACAATACGCTCTACTTCTGCACACCGCACGATGAAGTACATGCGCTGAATCCGGAAACCGGTGCGGTTAAGTGGAAATACCAGCCGACCAATAATGGCTCGCTGATGTGGCAGCACCAGACCTGCCGCGGCGTCAGCTACTGGGACGGCTCGGTACAGCCGCAGGGCGCAGAGACAGCTCAGGCACAGGTTGCGACAGCTGCCGCATGCCGCAAACGTATTTTTAACGCCAGCATTGACGCGAAGCTGATTGCCCTGGATGCCGACACCGGCAAACTGTGCGAAGATTTCGGCAATCGGGGCGTGGTGGATCTGCATACCAGTATGGGAGAAGTGCGTCCTAACGCGCTGATGCAAACCTCCGCACCGCTGGTGGCCGGTAATCTGGTGATCGTCGGCGGCGCGGCGATGGATAACGGCTACAGCAACGGCAACCCGTCCGGGGTGATCCGCGCCTATGACGTGCAGTCCGGCCGACTGGTGTGGAATTTTGATCCGGCCAATCCGGAAAACACCCAGCCGATCGCGGCTGACCAGCAGTATCCACATGACTCGCCGCTGGCGTGGGCCACCCTGAGTGCCGACGTAAAAAATGGCCTGGTCTACGTGCCGTTTGGTAACGCCGCGCCGGATGAAGTGGGTATTGAACGCCAGCCGGAGAGCAATACTGAGAAGTTCCGTGACACCCTGGTGGCGCTGGATCTGCACACCGGTGCCTTTAAGTGGCGCTTCCAGTCTTCCCACAACGACCTGTGGGATCGCGATAATCCGTCGCAGCCTTCGATCCTTGATATTGATTATCAGGGCCAGAAACAGCCGGTGGTGATCCTGCCAACCAAAACCGGCAACCTGTTTGTGCTTAACCGCCTGACCGGCCAGCCGGTGTACCCGGTTAACCAGCAGGAAGTTTCCACCAGCGGCGGCGTCACCGGTCAGAGCTTTGCCGCTAGCCAGCCGGTATCCGCGCTGAACTTTATTCCGAAAGCGCTGGATGAAAAAGCGATGTGGGGTATCTCGCCGTTCGATCAGATGGCCTGCCGCATCGAGTTCCACTCGCTGCGCTATGACGGCAACCCGTGGACGCCACCGACCGAGTCCGGCACCCTGGTGTTCCCGGGCAATATCGGCGTGTTTAACTGGGGCTCGGTGGCGATCGATCCACAGCGCCAGCTGCTGATCGCCTCTCCCGTGCGTCTGCCCTACAAGTACAACCTGATTAAGCGCACGCCGCAAACGGCAGAAAAGCGCCTGTTCACCAAAGAGAACACACCGTTCTGGAACGAAAACTACCAGGGCGATAATGCGATTAACATCCAGCGCTTTGCCTCCAGCCTGGGCATTCCGTGCATCGCGCCACCGTGGGGGCAGCTGGCAGGGGTGGATCTGACCACCGGTAAAACCCGGTGGCTGCGCCGCGTGGGCAGCACCAAAAACCTGAAAACCACCTTCCTGCCTGGGCCGTTCCCGATTGGTTTCCCGATGGGGATGGTGGCGCACGGCGGTCAGCTGGTGACGGCGGGGGACCTGGTGTTCCACGGGGCAACGGCGGATAACTTCTTCCGTGCCTATGACAGTACCACCGGTGAGCTGCTGTGGCAGCAGGAGCTCGCGGCCGGCGTGCAGGCTACCGCAGCCACCTACATGGGCAGCGACCAGCGCCAGTATGTGGTGGTGGCTGCCGGTGGGCACGGCTCGCTGGGCACCACGCTGGGGGACAGCGTGGTGGCGTACCGCCTGAAAAAATAATCCAGGGCTGGCCGCGACCGTGCGGCCACTCCCTGAAAGAAGACAGAGGCGGGAGAGGTTTCCCGCCTTTTTACGGTTTACGGCTTATTGCAGACTTAATACAGCGCCGCGGCCACGTTGCGTAATTCCGGCAGGGCGCTAAGATCCTTCTCTTCAATCAAATCCTGATGGATTTTCAATATTACCGCCCGGATAACATCCGATGTTTTGGTCAGCGCCAGCTGTTTCATCAGGCTGTTAAGCTCGGCCAGTTGGTTATGGCTTACTTTCATCGAAATGCGTTTAGACGCCCGGGCCTTAGCCATATCGCTGGCAAGCAGCGTCTTTAACTGATCCTGTGCAAAGCGTCCGCTGTTAAGCGCGTGCAGGTAGTACAGGATCAGCACCTTACTGAACTCGTCACTGACCCTTGGTGCAATTTTCAGCGTTGCCAGGCTGAGGATATTCAGGAAGTGCGCCGGTACCCGCACCTCCAGCGCCGAGTGCGTCCGTTCATATTCGCGCTTAATCTGCGGCTCAGACTGCGGCGGTATAGCGACAACGGTATCGCACTGGTCGCACACCCCGGCCAGAATATTTTTCACCGTACCGCTGTGGTCATCAAAATCAACGTCGCGTAGCCGGAAAGTGGCCGTGCTTTTGCCACACTGGTAGCAAACCACGGCGATGTTCTCACCCTCTTTGAACACTTTCATTTCTGTTCCTCCCCGGCAATGGCTGGATGTACGCTGATGAAGACCGTATTCGGTTCAACGAAATAAAACTTCACGTACCAGTCAACGCCGTTTCTGCTTGTTCTGAACACATGCACGTCGATGTCGCTGTGCTGATGATGCGGCGTACAACGCCACTCATCGCCGCGGGTGCGACTGAGCAGTTCAATGACCCACTCGCGATTGAGGCGTCCGTTAGCCAGATAGTTTTTTGCGTTAATGTCACGTCGGGTCTCGTGCAGATAGGCCCCGGCCTGCATACAACGTATTACCTGATGTTTAATGTCCTTGAATCCCATAACGCCTCCTTATTTTGTACGTTAAATTTCGTACTTTCAAGTGATTTGTGATCATTTTATCGCCAAAAAGCACAGTGAGCAGGCTCAATCGGGTTTACCGGGTGACAGATTGTTGATCTTCAGAGGCTTCACGCAGATTTCATGTAACGCACTGTCAGGGTTACTGCTTAGCCGGAAGCACGCACGGCTTAATCTGCCCGCTGTCGTCCCCGGCAAAATGGACGTAATATGATTGAAATCAGCGGCTCGCTGCTAACTGAGGGTTTTTTTAATGAAAAAGATCGGCTTTCTGTCCTTTGGTCACTGGACTCCGTCACCACACTCGGCCACCCGCTCAGCGGCCGACACGCTGCTGCAGTCGATCGACCTGGCGGTCGCCGCTGAAGAGCTGGGGGCCGACGGCGCCTACTTCCGCGTACACCACTTTGCCCGCCAGCTGGCTTCACCTTTCCCGCTGCTGGCGGCGGCCGGAGCAAAAACCAGAACCATTGAGCTGGGCACCGGCGTGATCGATATGCGCTATGAAAACCCGCTGTATATGGCCGAAGACGCCGGCGCGGCTGATCTGATCGCCGGTGGCCGCCTGCAGCTGGGCATCAGCCGTGGCTCCCCGGAACAGGTGATTGACGGCTGGCGCTACTTTGGTTTCGCGCCTGCTGAAGGTGAGAACCACGCGGACATGGCGCGCCGCCACACCGAAACGCTGCTGGAGGTGCTGAGAGGGGAGGGCTTTGCGGAACCGAACCCGCAGCCGATGTTCCCTAATCCGCCTGGCCTGCTGCGGCTGGAGCCGCACTCTGCCGGCCTGCGCGATCGTATCTGGTGGGGTGCCAGCTCCAACGCCACGGCGGTGTGGGCGGCGAAGCTGGGGATGAACCTGCAGAGTTCGACGCTGAAGGATGATGAAACCGGCGAGCCGTTCCATATCCAGCAGGCGAAGCAGATCCGCGCCTACCGCGCGGCGTGGAAAGAGGCCGGGCATACCCGCGAACCGCGCGTATCGGTCAGCCGCAGCATCTTCGCGCTGGTGAATGATACGGACCGCGCCTACTTTGGTCAGAGCGGTAAAGAGGGCGATTCGGTAGGCTATCTGGATGCCAGCACCCGCGCCATCTTTGGCCGCAGCTACGCAGCCGAGCCGGACGTGCTGATTAAACAGCTGGCGGCCGATGAGGCGATCGCCGAAGCGGACACGCTGCTGCTGACCGTGCCTAATCAGCTGGGCGTCGACTACTGCGCACATACCATTGAGGCGATTCTGAAACACGTTGCTCCGGGCCTCGGCTGGCGCGACTGAGTTGACGGAACCAGGGTCCGGCGGCGCGGATGACCGCTGCCGGATCCCTGATCTTCGGCACCCATATTTCCTACTCTTTACTGCCGGTACCGGCACCCTGACTCCTGTAAAGGCAGCCCGCCTGGCATCCTGCTGCACGTCCTCCTGTTACACCCGGGTTAAATCCTCTAAAATCTGCCGCGCAGAGCTGGCTGAATCGTGCCGGCTCATCGTCCGCAGTCTGAGAACTTCAGGGATTACAGGAGCAGTGTATGCAACAGCGTTTTCCGCAGGGCTTTATGTGGGGCGGTGCCACCGCCGCCAATCAGGTAGAGGGCGCGTTTGACGCCGAGGGAAAAGGGCTGTCGATCGTTGACGCCATTCCGGGCGGCAAGCAGCGCCTGGCGATCGTCGCATCAAAGGAGTTTGACTTCACCGTCGACGCCGATAAGTACACCTATCCGAACCATAAGGGCATCGATCACTATCACCGTTTCCGTGAAGATATCGCGCTGTTTGCCGAAATGGGCTTCAAGTGTTACCGCTTCTCCATCGGCTGGACGCGCATCTATCCGAACGGTATTGAGCAGCAGCCTAACGAAGCCGGCCTGAGCCACTACGACCAGGTGATCGATACCTGTATCGCCCACGGCATTGAACCGGTGATCACCATTTCCCACTACGAGATGCCGCTGCACCTGGCCACCGCCTTTGGCGGCTGGAAAAACCGCGAGCTGATCGGCCACTTCGAGCGCTTTGCGCGCACGGTGCTGGAGCGTTTTGGGCATAAGGTGAAGTACTGGATGACCTTTAACGAGATCAACAGCGCCGCCCACTTCCCGATGATGAGCCAGGGGCTGACCGTGCAGAGCGGTGCGCTGGAGCCGCAGGCGAAATTCCAGGCGTGGCACAACCAGTTTGTCGCCAGCGCGCTGGCGGTAAAAATCGCTCATGAGACCAATGCGCAGATCCGGATCGGCTGCATGATCCTCTTCGCCACCAACTATGCCTGGGACTGTGACCCGATCAACCAGCTGGCAACGCTGAAAGAGAACCAGGCGTTTAACTACTACTGCGCCGACGTGCAGGCGGGCGGTAAATATCCGTACTATGCGCAGAGCCTGTGGCGTTCGCTGGGCGTGACGCTGGACATTCAGCCGGGCGACCTGGAGCTGATTAAGCAGCACACCGTGGACTACATCGGCTTCAGCTACTATATGTCCTCAACCATTTATAAAACCGATCCGGCCGCCGAGGCCGCCAGCGGCAACCTGCTGGGCGGCGCGCGCAACCCGTTCCTTGAAGCCAGCGAATGGGGCTGGGAGATCGACCCGGTCGGCCTGCGCATTGCGCTGAATCAGCTGTACGACCGCTATGAGAAACCGCTGTTTATCGTTGAGAACGGCCTGGGTGCGATCGACAAGCCGGATGAAAACCACTACATCGCCGATGACTACCGCATTAACTATCTGCGTCAGCACATTGAAGCGATGGCCGGGGCAATTGAAGATGGCGTGGATCTGCTGGGTTACACCCCGTGGGGCTGTATCGATCTGGTGAGTATGTCCACCGGTGAGATGAGCAAGCGCTACGGCATGATCTACGTCGATCTTGATGACAACATCAACGGCAGCGGCAACCGCTATAAGAAGAAATCCTTCCACTGGTATCAGCAGGTGATCGCCACCAACGGCAGCGATCTGAGCTAAAGACAGTTGCCGGGCTTTACAGCCCGGCAATCCGCAGCAATTCCTCCTTTGCCCCCGGCGCTACCGCCAGCACCGGCGCACCGCGGGTGAGTTTTTCACCTTCAGTATCAAATGCGTGCGTCCAGCCCCCGGCTTCATTCACCAGACAGTATCCCGCCAGGCAGTCCCAGGCGTGCATATAAGGTTCGTAATAACCCACCAGCCGCCCGGCCGCTACCCACGCCAGCATCATCGCCCCGGAGCCGTTGCGGAAGAAGTTACCGCCGGCGCGCACTATATCGGCAGCAATCTCACCGACGCGCTCCGGCGTTACGTAGCTGTTGGCACCAAAGCCGGTGACGTGGTTTTGCATCGTACGCGCCGGATCCACCCGCAGGGTTTTACCGTTCAGCGTTGCGCCCTGGCCGCGGGCCGCGACAAAACACTCCTGCTGGCAGGGGGCCATAATCACGCCTATCACGGGTTCACCCTGATAAATCACCGCCACCGATACGCACCAGTTGGGCATGCCGTTAACAAACGGGCTGGTGCCGTCGATGGGGTCCACCACCCAGCTGTAGCCGGAACTGCCCGGCTGCAGGCCATACTCTTCACCGAGGAAGCCGTCGTCCGGGAACTGAGCGGCAATACGGTCGCGGATCAGTAACTCGACGTTACGGTCGGCTTCCGATACCACATCCTGCGCGTCACGTTTGGTCTCTATTACCAGGCTGTCGCGGCGGGTAAAATAGTCCAGCGCCATTGCACCGCCTTCGCGTGCCACCTGTTCAGCCAGCGCCAGGCGCCGGGAAATCTGTTCGCTCATAGAACATCCTTTTGCAAAAGGGGATTAGCGGGCAATCAGCGCCAACCCCTGAGGTTTAAAATCGATCGCCACCCGCGTGGCGGGGGCCAGCTGGCGTTCCATCTGCGTATCCACGATAAACAGCGTGCCGAGCTCGCTCTGCACTTCATACTCCACGTGATCGCCAAGCCAGGTGCTGTGGGTCACTTCCCCGGTCAGCGCGCCGCTGTCGGCGGCCTGCAGGCTGATAAACTGCGGGCGTACCGACAGCTGCGCCGCGCCAGGGCGGGCATCCGCGCCCGCAACTCGAAACTGGCGGCTGCCGAGGGCGACGATCGCCTCGCCGTTTTCCACCCGCTCGACGTCGCACGGCAGAATATTGGCCTCACCCATAAAGTCGGCGATAAATACCGAAGCAGGCGAGTGATACAGCTCGCGGGGCGCGCCCTGCTGGGCAATATGCCCCTCTTTCATGACAATAATCTTATCGGAGACCGCCAGCGCCTCCTCCTGATCGTGGGTGACGTAGACGGCGGTAAAGCCGAGCCGCTGCTGCAGCTCGCGGATCTCGCTGCGCACCCGGCGGCGCAGCCGCTCATCGAGGTTAGAGAGCGGCTCGTCCAGCAGCAGCACCTGCGGTTCCAGCACCAGCGCGCGCGCCACCGCGATGCGCTGCTGCTGGCCGCCGGAGAGCTCCGAGGGCAGCCGCTGGCCCATTGCCTCCAGCCCCACCAGCTTCAGCCCTTCACGGGCGCGGTCCTGCGCCTCCTTTTTCGGCAGGCGGCTGGCGAGCAGGCCGTACATCACGTTGTCCAGCGCGCTCATGTGCGGGAACAGCGCGTAGGACTGAAACACCATCGCCACGTCGCGCTCGTTAGCGGGCAGGCGGGTGACGTCCTTACCGCCGATCAGAATGCGGCCGGAGGTCGGGTGCTCCAGGCCGGCCAGCAGGCGCAGGGTGGTGGTTTTGCCACAGCCGGAGGGGCCAAGCAGCGTCACCAGCGTGCCCGGCTCCACGGTCAGCGACAGACCGGGCAGGGCGGTAAAATCAGCAAACTGTTTGGTGACGTTATCAAACACCACCGAACCGGAACGGATTGTGGTCATACTGCTTTCTCCTGATGCAGGGCCGGTGGCGCGGCCACCGGCATTGTGGCAAGTCGGGTGGTGCGGCGCAGGCGGCGTTCACCGACCAGCAGCTGGAAGCCAAGGATCACCACCAGCATCACCACGATTAACACCGATGAATAGGCGATCGCCACGCCGTATTCGCCGTTTTCCACCAGCCCGACGATATAGGAGGTGGCCATGTTGTACTGGGCGCTGACGAGGAAGATCACCGCGCTGATTGAGGTAATGGCGCGGACAAAGGCATACACCAGCGCGGCGCTGATCGCCGGTTTCAGCAGCGGCAGGATCACTTTACGCAGGGTGCGGAAACTGCCTGCACGCAGTGTCAGCGAGGCTTCATCGAGGCTGCGGTCCAGCTGGCTCATGGCGGCAATACCGCCGCGCACCCCAACCGGCATATTGCGGAACACAAAGCAGGCGACGAGGATAATCGCGGTGCCGGTGATCTCCAGCGGCGGCAGGTTATAGGCCATGATGTAGCTGACGCCGATCACCGTGCCGGGGATGGCGAAGCTGAGCATCAGCATAAACTCGAAGGTCTGGCGGCCGGCGAACTTCTGCCGGACGATCAGCCAGGCGGTGAGCAGGCCGACGGCGGCGGTCAGCGGTGCGGCAATCAGCGAGATCTCCAGCGTGGTCCAGAACGAGTTCCACGCCACGCCGGTCCACAGGATCTGGCCGTCGTTCCATGTCAGGCCAAAGGCGCGGGCGTAGTGCGCCAGCGTCAGGCTGCTGTCCAGCCCCCACGACTGCACAAAGCCGCCGACGAGGATCATCGCGTAAATCACCAGCGTAAACAGGCCCCACGGGATCACCATCCCGTAGACACCGTAACGCAGGCCGCGCGGCAGCCCGCAGTGCGTTCCGGCATCGCCTTTGCCGGTGACGGTGGCGAAGCTTTTGCCGGAGAGCCACACCCGCTGCACAATAAAGGCGCTGAGGGTGAAGCACAGCAGGATCATCGCCAGCACCGCCGCGCGGCTCGGGTCATTCTGCGCGCCGACCACCGAGAAGAAGATCTCGGTGGAGAGCACGCCGTGGCTGCCGCCGAGCACCATCGGGTTGCCGAAGTCGGCCATACTTTCGATGAAGCTGATCAGGAAGGCGTTGGCCAGGCCGGGAGCCATCAGCGGCAGCGAGACGCGGCGGAAGGTGAGCCAGCGGTTGCCGCGCAGGGTCTGCGAGGCCTCTTCCAGCGACGGGCTGACGCCCTCGACTACGCCGATCAGCACCAGGAAGGCGATCGGGGTGAACGACAGCACCTGGGCGATCCAGATACCGGTCAGGCCGTACAGCCAGCGGCCCGGCTCGATGCCGAACAGCGTGGAGAGCAGTTCGGTGACCACGCCGGCGCGGCCAAACAGCAGCATCAGCGCCAGGCCAATCACAAACGGTGGGGTGATGATCGGTAGCACCGTCAGCAGGCGCAGCCCCTTTTTAAACGGCAGCGGCGTGCGGGTGGCGGCCAGCGCGAAGGCCAGCCCGAGCAGGGTGGAGCCGGTGGCGGTCATCAGCGCCAGCCACAGGGTACGCCAGGCGGTGCCGCAGGTGCCGCCGTCAAGGCAGCCGAGGCTCCAGATCGCCGGATCCTGAATGTTGGCGATCAGCCCGTCCGGCTTAAACGAACCGTCGACGTCCTGCACCGAGGCAACAAACATCCCCAGCACCGGATAGAGCACAAAGGTGCTGACCAGCGCGGTCAGCAGCACCAGCGCGGCCACCACAAAGGCATCGCCTTTCAGCGCGCCGCGCTCGGCCAGCCCGAAGGCGAACAGCAGCAGCAGGCTGGTGAGCAGCAGGATCGCCCCGCCACCAAAGGCGGGCTGCCCCTGGCTGAGCGTGCCAAACAGCTGCTCGCTCCACTGCCAGTTCCAGCCGCTGTAGCCGATGGCATGGCCTTCAAACAGTAAAAACAGGATCGCGGCCGCGCTGGCGGCCATCAGCAGGGTGCCGCGTCGCGGCCCCGCCTGTTGCAGGCGGGCCAGCCCGCACAGCGCCAGCATCAGCACGGCAACGGCCAGCCACGGGCGCTCAAACAGGACGATTTGCCACAGTGCGGGGGCGCTGTCGGCCTCGCTCCATAGCGTGCTCAGCCAGCCGAAATCGAAAAAGCCGGCTTCCTGGCTGTACCACGGCAGCAGCAGCAGGGCGCAGGCACCCAGCAGCAAAGCCCCGTTCAGGCGGCGGTTTTGCGCATTCATTTTCACCTCGGTCATCGGGTGTCAGGGAACAGGCCGTGCGGCGCATCGGGTTGGCCGCACGGCGTCAGACGTCAGGGTAGGCGGCGTTACTGCGCGCTGGCACCGATCTCTTTATCCCAGCGGCTGAGCAGCTCTTTGCGTTTTTCCGAGTTGCCGTAGGTTTTAAAGTCGTAGTCGATCAGCTTGATGTTCTCAAAGCGCGGCGCGTACTCGGAGATCGCCGCGTTGCGGTTAGACGGCAGCTGGAAGGATTTGGCATCTTTCATATGCGACTGTGAGTCGGCGCTCAGCGCCCAGTCGTACCACACTTTGGCACTGGCGAGGTTGCGCGCGCCTTTGACGATCGACATCGAACCAATTTCATAGCCGGTGCCTTCGCACGGGGCCACCGCCTTGACCGGGAAGCCGTCCACCTGCATCGCCACCGCGTCGTGCATAAACACGATGCCGATAGTGGTTTCACCGCGCGCAGCCGCCTTCACCGGGGCAGAGCCGGATTTGGTGTACTGCGAGATATTGGCGTTAAGCTTTTTCAGATAGTCGAAGGCTTTCTCCTCGCCCATAATCTGCACCAGCGTGGCGAGAGTGTTATAGGCGGTGCCGGAGGAGTTCGGGTTAGCCATCTGGATCTCGCCTTTGTACGCCGGATCCAGCAGGTCGGCCCAGCAGGCCGGAGCCTTAAGCTTTTTGTCGGCGATCAGTTTGGTGTTGTAGCCCCAGCCCAGCGCCCCGGCGTAGACGCCGACGGTGCGGTAACCGGCGCTCTCTGCCTGCTTGCGCGCCCACTCCTGCTGCTCGCCGAGCAGCGGCGACTGATAAGGCTGGGTCAGCCCTTCGTCGGCGGCCTGCATATGCGGATCGCCGGTACCCGCCCACCAGATATCGGTACGCGGGTTACGTGCCTCGGTGCGGATGCGGGCATAGGCCTCCCCGGCGGAGAGCCGCACCATACTGACCTTGATATCCGGGTGCTGCTTTTCAAACAGGTTGGTCATTTGCTCACACACCACCACGTCGGCGGAACAGATCATATTCAGCTTGCCGGCCGCCTGGGCCGGGGCGGCGAACGCGGATCCGGCGACGACGGCTGCAATCAGGGTCAGACGATACATAGTGTTCTCCTTGGTTCTGTAGGGTGGCGATACGGTGTCGCCGGAGTTTTTTTTGCACTTGTGTGCAATTAATTAATGGACAACAATTAACCTGTCAATCGCGTTGCATGGCATTTCAGTGGTTGCGTCACAAAAACAGAACAATATTGCAACAATATTATTTGCACATGCGTGCAAACTGCGACAAAATCAGTTTTCGTTTACCAGCGGGGGTGCAGCATGGCAGTGGAGAAGGCGGTAGTCAGTGCAAAAGATGTGGCCGACCTGGCCGGCGTGTCGCGTTCGGCGGTGTCACGCACCTTCACGCCGGGAGCCAGCGTATCGCCAGCCACCCGTAAACGGGTGATGCAGGCGGCGGAGTCTCTCGGCTATCACGTCAACCATCTGGCGCGTGGGTTAGTCAGCCACCGCAGCGGCATCGTCTGCCTGATCGTCTCGGAGCTGGCCACCCCGTATCGCGCCAGCCTGGTGCGGCTGCTGACCCTGCAGCTGCAGGCGGCCGGTAAAATCACCATGCTGATTAACACCGACCGCTCCGACGACAGCGTGGCCGCCGCGCTGCAGCAGGCGATTAACTTCCGCGCCGACGCCTCGTTTCTGCTCTCCGGCATGCCGGACAGCGCCATCGCCCGCCAGTGTCACAGGCACGGCCAGCGGCTGGTGCTGATCAACCGTAATGACGTGCTGCCGGGGTCGCTGAGCATCAATCAGGACAGTCAGGAGGCCGCCAGCCGGGTGGTGATGGCCTTCGCCCGCGCCGGCTGCCGCCGTCTGGCCTTTGCCAACTCGCTGGCCGGCACGCCCAGCCTGATGGCCCGCGAACAGGGATTTGTGCAGGCGGCGGAAGCGGCCGGGCTGCAGGTCAGCGTCGAGCGCTTTGGCACCACCTCCTACGAGAGCGGGCAGATCCTCGCCCACCGGCTGCTGACCCGCCGCGATCGCCCGGACGCGGTGTTCTGCGTCACCGACCTGCTGGCCTGCGGCTTTATGGATGAGGCGCGGCACCGCTTTGCCCTGCGCATCCCTGAAGACCTGTGCATCGCCGGTTACGATGATATCCCGCAGGCCAGCTGGTCCTCGTACAACCTCACCACCTTCACCCAACCGGTGGCGCTGTTTGCCGAAGACGCGGTGAACTGGCTGGTGGCGCAGGAGCGTAAGGAGGAGCGGGACAGCGCGAACGCGGGGCTGGAAACCGCCGGTGAGACGCGCAGCTATCAGGCCGAATTTATCTGGCGCGGGACGATTCGCGGGGGCTGAGCAGGACAGCAGCTGAGCTGTCAGACTAGTTAAACAAATTGTTGATTTAAGTGGTCTGTAAGCGTAATTTACTCCACGTCCTGTGAGAGTTATTCGAGTTAATTTCACTATTTTGTTGAAATAAATCCTCGCTATCCCTTTGCCGGATCCCCTTTTCCGATGGAGCGTTACATGCCACTGAGTATCACCACTCCGCTGCTGGAGTCGCTGCCGCCTGGACAGCTGAATCAGACCCGCGTCTGGCTGAAGATGGAGGCGCTGCAGCCCTCCGGCTCGTTTAAAATTCGCGGCGTCGGCCACGCCTGTGAAACCCACTACGCGCGCGGTGCCCGCCGCTTTATCTCCTCTTCCGGCGGTAACGCCGGGCTGGCGGTGGCCTATGCCGGGCGGCAGCTTGGCGTACCGGTCATCGTGGTGGTGCCGGAAACCGCCTCCGTCCGCGCCCGCCAGCTGCTGGTGCTGGAAGGGGCGGAGGTCCGGGTACATGGCAGCACCTGGGCAGAAGCGAACGATCTGGCGCTGTCGCTGCTGACCGACAACGATGCCTTTATCCATCCGTTTGACGATCCGCTGCTGTGGCAGGGCCACGCGACGATGATTGATGAAGTGGTGGCGGCTGGGGTGCGGCCGGATGCGGTGGTGCTGTCGGTAGGGGGCGGTGGCCTGCTGGCCGGCGTGGGCGAAGGGCTGCTGCGTAACGGGTTACAGGATGTGCCGGTGTATGCCGTCGAAACCGCGGGGATGGCGTCATATGCGGCGGCGCTGTCGGCGGGCCAGCCGGTGGAACTGGCGCAACTGTCCGGCGTGGCGACGTCGCTGGGTGCCCGCCAGGTGTGCCAGCGCGCCGTGGATCTGAGCCGTGAGCTGAATATTACCTCCGTTACCGTCAGCGATCGTCAGGCCGTGGATGCCTGCCTGAGCCTGCTGGACGACCAGCGCGTGCTGGTGGAACCCGCCTGCGGCGCGGCGCTGGCGGCGCTGTACTGCCGGAAGCTGCCGCTGGACGGGGTGAACAACGTGCTGGTGATTGTCTGTGGCGGATCCACCGCCACCGTGGCTTCGCTACAGTCATTTGCGGGCTGAGCGCTGAGGCAGACAAGTAACGCCACCGACCTTACGGGTCAGGGCTGGCTAATGCAGTTGGGCTGACAGGTCATCATTGCCGGTCAGGATGGCTAATGCAGTGGAGATGACAGGTCATCATTGCCGGCCAGGATGGCTAATGCAATCGTGCTGACAGGTACCATTGCCAATCAGGCGGGCTACAGCAGCCAGCCCGATCGGGCTGACGTTGCCGATCAGGCGTCGTTAAGCAGCGACAGATAGCGCGAACCCGCCACGTTTCTGCCGCTGATCACCGCCACGGTGCGGCGTCCGGCGATCTCCCCCGCATAGCGCAGCGCCCCGGCCAGCGCCGGTACGCCGGACGGTTCAGCGACCTGGCGCTCAACGTCAAGCAGGATGCGCATCGCGGCTTTGATCTCCGCTTCCGAAACGGTCAGCACCCGATCCACCCGGTCGCGCACCAGCGGCCAGGTGAGGGTGGAGGCTTCAATCGGGCCGCTGACGCCTTCGGCAACCGACGGGCTGTGCGCAACCGGCACGGGTTCACCCGCATCCATCCAGCGGGCGAAGGTTGGGCTGGCCTCGCTCTGAATCCCCCATACTTCAATCGCCGGATTGATCGCTTTCACCGCCGTTGCGATCCCGGCCGCCAGACCGCCACCGCCGATGTTGACGAGGATGATCTCCGCGTCGGCCCACTGTTGCAGGATCTCCAGCCCGACCGTGCCGCCGCCGGCCACCATGGCGAGGTTGTTGTAGGCCGACACAAAGACGGCACCCGAGCGTTGCGCCTCGGCCAGCGCCGCATGGCGAGCCTGTTCAACGTCGTCGAAGAAGGTTAAGCGCGCGCCAAAATCGCGCATGGTGGCGACCTTGCCCGGATCTGCCGCGTGCGGCAGGTAGATGCTGACCGGCACGCCGGTGGCATGGCCGGCACAGGCCAGACCCAGCCCGTGGTTGCCGGCGGTGGGAGCAATCACGCCGGTCTGCCGCTGTTCGGGCGTCAGGCTGGCCAGCACGTTGGTCGCTCCACGCAGCTTAAAGCTGCCGGTCAGCTGCTGGCTCTCCAGCTTGAGGCGCAGCTCCGCACCGATGCGTGCCGAGAGGGCGGGGGAGGGATCTAACGGCGTGGTGCGCACCGTGGAACGGATGCGCTCCGCAGCGGCAACAATATCCTGCACGCTGACCGTGTCGGTTGCCGTTTGCTGTGGGTCTGTCATAGTAGTGGCTCGGTAAGTGTATTGTGAAATAACTATATAGGTATTTGGCTATATGAACAAGCAGATGACGACCACGGCAGAACTGCTGCGGGCGATGGGCAACGAACAGCGGCTGATGATACTGCACTGGCTGGCCGATCCGTGCGCCTGGTTTCCCGCCCAGCGCGACGGCGATCTGGTTGAGGATGGCGTCTGCGTCGGCTTTATCACCGAAAAGCTTGGCCTCAGCCAGCCGACCGTTACCGGCCACCTGCAGCTGCTGGCGAAGGCCGGGCTGGTAACCTCAAAACGCATCAAAAACTGGGTGTTCTACAAGCTGGTGCCGCAGCGGCTGGCCGAAGCCAGCGCGGCGATCAGCGCGCTGACGCACACCGCAACGGAGACGATCGCTAAGTAAGCACGCCACCACACTGCTCCTCCGCCCGGTACTCAAAGTAGTCGAAGTCGGCATACGCGTTTTCACCGGTAAAGTCCTGGCAGCACAGGCCGACGAAGGTGCCGGTAAAGCGCTCGATGCCGCGCTCTTTAAAGTATTCGTCCGACAGTTTGCTGAACTCAACATAGCCGCCGACCGGCTGCCACGTGGTTTCGTCGGCGGACCAGAAGAAGAACGCGGCGTCGAAGCTGACCTCCACTTTCAGATACACCGGGCCGTCATGGCCCGTTTCCGTGCCGCTTTCCGTTGGCTGGCTGAGCCGGTTGAGATCGTTAATCATCAGATTAACGACGCGCCTGCCGTCAGCGCCGCGCGTCAGGTAGAGATAGAGGTAGTGGGTGGTGTCGTAAATACACACCAGCCCGGCCATCTGCTGGAACGAGGTCGGCTGGAAATCGACGCAGGTCTGCGCGGTGAAGGCGAAATCCGTCTGCCGCCGCGCCACCAGGCTCTGGCAGTGGCGCGAGCTGAGGGATTCGCGGCCGTACAGCCGCAGCCAGCCTTTACGTGCCTGCAGGCTGCACACCGACTCCGGCAGCGGAATACGCAGCGTCTGCAGCCACAGCGGCAGTGTCGGTGAATCAAAATCCTCACGCACCGGCAGAGCCGGCCACGGCCTCTCAGCCAGCGGCGAGTGCACCTGCAGCCGCGGGGTGTTTTTCCCGCTGGTCAGCCGCAGCCAGCCCTCTTCGTTCCAGTACACCGCCTGGATCGCCGTTTCCCGCCCCATGGTGCTGCGGCCGCGTGACGGCAGCGGCCGGCCGCACAGGTGCACCATAAACCAGTCGCCCTGCGGCGTTTGCACCAGGTCGGCGTGGCCCGTGCGCTGCAGCGGCAGGCGGCAGTCGTAGCGCGAGGTCAGCATCTGGCCGATCGGGTCAGTCTCATAGGGGCCGAGTAAATTACGCGAGCGCGCCATCGTTACGCCGTGGTTGTAAAAGGTGCCGCCCTCGGCGGTCAGCAGGTAAAACCAGCCGTCGCGCTGATAGAGATGCGGCCCTTCGGTGATCCCCAGCTCGCTGCCGCCGTAGATCGTGCGGCACTCGCCGGTCAGGCGCTGCTGCTGCGGGTCATACTGCTGGATAATGATGCCGTTCCACTTCGGGAAGCCCGGCTTGCCGCCGTCGCGGTAGCTCATCTCCATGCTTACCAGCCATGTGCTGCCGTCAGCGTGATGAAACAGCGACGGGTCGATGCCGCGACCGTTCAGGTAGACCGGCTCTGACCACTCGCCTTCGATATCGCGGGTGGTGACCACGTAGTTGTTGACGTCCCAGAAGCGGCCGCTGAGGTTTTTCACGTCGCTGTAGACCAGGTAAAACACGCCATCTTTTTCACTCAGGCAGGGGGCATAAACGCCGCCGGAGTCCGGATTGCCCTTCATATCCAGCTGGCTGACCCGGTTAAGCGGATGGGCTATCAGCGACCAGTGCTTTAAATCATACGACTTATAGAGGCACACGCCGGGAAACCACTCAAAGGTCGACGTGGCGATATAGTAAGCGCCGTTGGCAAAGAGTATCGACGGGTCCGGGTTGAATCCGGGCAGAATTGGATTGGTAATGGGGGTCATTTTATCTCTCCCTGAGCGTCAGCCAGTGAGCTAACGGTGGGTTGCGGACTTGCCGGCGCGTGTTCGGCAGCAACCGGGTGGTGGCGGTAGTTTCTGAGGATCAGGATCAGGCTGAGCAGCAGCAGTGCGGGGATCACGGTGAAAATCAGCCGGATGCACAGCACGGCGCTCTCGCTCTGTAGTGTCGCGCCCCCGGTATAGCCGCCGAACGTTAATATCCAGCCCATCAGCGCACCGCCAATGGCGATGCCAACCTTAATGGCGAAGATATTGGTGGAGAACACCAGCCCGCTAAATGATTTCGCCGCCTGCCGTTCAACATGGTCAATGATGTCGCTCAGCAGGCTCCACTGCAGCGGCGTGGCCATTGAGTTAATCAGGTGGATAATGCCAATGAGAGCGCAGATGGCGACGGCCTGCTGCGAGGGGACAAAAAACAGACCGATCATAATCAGCGCCTGCAGCGACATCGCCAGTTTATAAGCCCGCAGCCGTTCGATGCGTTTTGCAACCAGCGGGGTCAGCATTGAGCCAAAAAACTTGGCGGCGAGGATCAGCGTCAGCACCACGCTGACCAGCTCCGGGCGCTGCAGGTAATACGTCACGAAGTACATGGCGCCACCGGTTTTTAAAATCCCGGCGGTCAGGTTTACCACGTTGAGAGTAAACAGCTTGCGCCAGTTGGCATCCGCCGCCAGATAGCGCAGTTCGCTGAACACGCTGCTGAACTTCTGGCTGCGGTCTACCGGGCGAATATAACGCTCGCGGGTCATGGCGAAGCAGAGGTAAAACATCAGCGTGCTGAGCCCGCCCATCAGCAGCATGGCGTAAAAGTAGCCGTGCTGCAGGTTACCGCCGCCCAGTACTTTGGTCAGCGGCAGCGCCACCAGCGATACCAGAACGCCGCCCAGCGCCGCAAAGGCGAAACGGTAAGACTGCATCGACACCCGCTCCGCCGGGTTTTGCGACAGGTTGTTGATCAGCGCACAGTAGGGCACGTTAACCAGCGTATACAGCAGCGACAGCGCGGTGTAGGAGATATAGGCGTAAACCAGCTTGCCGGTCTCGCCGAACTCCGGCGTGTAAAAGGTCAGTGAACCAATTACGCCGAACGGCAACGCGAACCACAGCAGATAAGGGCGGAACTGGCCGTGCCTGGTCAGCGTATGGTCGGCCAGGAAACCGATCCAGACGTCGAAAAAGGCGTCCAGCACCCTGACCACCAGGAACATAATGCCCATATGGTAGGCGCTGAGGCCATAAATGTCGGTGTAGAAAAAGGCCATAAACAGCATGATGGTTTGCCAGATGATGTTTGACGCACCATCACCGAGGCCGTAACCGATTTTTTCTCTGAACGTCAGTGCAGACATAGGGAGTCCTTTTTTGATTTTATTGTCAGGGCAGGCAAGCCGGGCTTGCGATATCAAAAATAGGCCTTATCAGGGCGCAATAATGTAATGGAAAACGAGTGGAATATAATTTTCTTGCGCAGGAGGGGTAACGGCGATCACTGTTTTGCAAAGAAGCCGTTGGGCGGTCAGCTGGGCGAGGGTGCTGGCAGTGTTTCAGTCAGGTAACGCAGAGATAAGCCCTGGTCAGGCGGATGATGATAGCGACGCACTACCCGTCGGCGGCAGGCGTCAGCACGGCCACGTCATGGTAAGAGGAGAGCTGGCGGGTGGTGCGGCTGCGCTGGCGGAAGGTTTTCGGTGATACCCCCATCAGCGCTTTAAATTTGTAGCAGTAGTAGGCGCTGTCGGTAAAGTCGCAGCGGTAGGCGACGTCGGTTATGCTCAGGTCGCTGTTTCTCAGCAACTCTGCGGACCGGGCGATCTTCTTGCGGATCAGATACTCCTTAAAGCCGACCTGCATAATCTTTTTAAAGGTGCGCGAGAAGTGGCTGGTGGAGAGCCCGCAGCGGGCGGCGGCCTCGGTCAGTGAGAGGGTAAAGCGCTGCTGGTGTTCCAGCCACACCACAAAATCAATCAGCGTATCGAACGGGCCTGCCTTATCGCCTCTGACGATGACTTTATCAGCCTGTTCGCCGCAGCCGTACACCGTGTTGAGCAGCAGCACCAGCAGCGGATCGATCTGCTCCGGGCCCTGCGGCGCGGCGTGCAGCTCGCTAAACCAGGTAAACAGAAACTGCAGCCGCTCGGCCTGCTGCGGGTTAAGCTGCAGCACAAAACCGGCCTGCAGATCGCCCAGCTGAAACGGGTATTTCAGGCGATGATGCACGGCCTGCTGGTACTGCAGTAAAAAGCGCTGATGATCGCCGCTGTGCTCCAGTTCCATATCGTGCAGCACCATCGAGCCAACAAACACCAGGGTGTTGTCCTGCACGCTGAATTTTTCACTGCCGATCGAGAACGCGCCGCGCGCGCGACGAAACCACATAATCTCATGTTCCAGATGCACGTGCGGGCGGATCGCCACGCCGTCCACCGGCACGCCTTCACCGGCGCGCAGCATGTAATCCACGCCCAGCGTGGTTTCAATTTTTTCATAAAAGCGATCGGAATGGGACATGGCACAACACGGCGCAATTTCAGGAGCGGTTACTATTACGTTATCGCGCAGGCGAAAGCAATCCACCGTGCAACGGCCCGCGGCCGTTCAGTTTTTTTTAACAACACCCACAGATTTTTTGGCTGCCATTTTCATCAGAATTTTCATAGTATGAAAGGCTCCGGGGTGTTCCCGGAGAAACTCAGCCAGGAGGAACTATGTCGGGTCATTTTTTAGAAATCGCCACGAAGCGTCGCAGTATCTATGTACTGGGTAACGATCTGCCACTGTCGAAAGAAGACGTTGCAGCGCTGATTAAAGAAGCCGTCCGTCAGGCACCGTCGTCCTTTAACTCACAGTCATCCCGCGTGGTGGTGCTGTTCGGTGAAGAGCATAAGAAGCTGTGGGAGATCACCCGCGAGCAGCTGCGCAAAATCGTCCCGGCCGAGAATTTTCAGGGCACCAGCGATAAGATGGATATGTTTGCCGCCTCCGCCGGTTCCGTACTGTTCTTCGAAGATGAAACCGTGATTGCCGGCCTGCAGGAGCAGTTCCCGAGCTACGCCGATAACTTCCCAATCTGGTCTGAGCACAGCACCGGCATCGCCCAGTACGCCGTCTGGCTGGCGCTGGCCGAGCAGGAGATCGGTGCCAACCTGCAGCACTACACCCCGCTGATCGACAACGACGTGCGCGAGGCATGGGATATCCCGGCCAGCTGGAAACTGCGCGCGCACCTGAACTTTGGTTCTGTCCAGGCCCCGGCGAAAGATAAAACCTATATCGAAGACGACAAACGCTTTAAGGTGCTGGGCTAACGCTCTGTGCTACCACGGATTCGGCGCCTGCCGGGTCCGGTTTAATTCGGCAGTCTTTGCGGCTGCCGGATTGCTCCTAAACTCTGTCAGTTCCTCTCTCTGCTGGTTCGCTTATTTGTTGTTGCGGCTTAAAATTTAACTCAATAAATACAATAAGTTAAACATATGTTCTTGCTAGAAAATGGTAAATCCATTTACTCTAAATGTCATTTTTTTCTGCAAAAAAACTTTCCATTTTTTAAGGCGGGTGTAGAATACTTATCAGGAGGGAAGCAATATGAAGATTAAACCCTTGGTTGAGAATGAGATAACTCGATTTGAACCGGGTAAAATTTTTACCTATGGAGATTTATCTCCATTTCTTTCAAATCCTGAAACTACGGTGAAGGTTGTCAGTCGCCTGGTGAAGAATGGCGACATTAAAAGGTTCGCAAAAGGGCAGTTTTATCGTCCAAAGAAAGGGATTTTTGGCGAAATGCAGCTCAGTGATACTGAGAAGCTGAACACCTTCATCTATCAGGATGGCAAGCGGAGAGGTTATGTTACGGGAACAGGCCTCTATAACAGACTGGGTCTGACCACTCAGGTACCCAGAACGATTACCATTGCCAGTAACAAATCACCACAGCGCAAGAATCTTGGCACGATCGAAGTTAAATTAGTGAAAGCTAAAGCACCTGTTTCGGAATCCAACAGAGAATATCTTGAGATCCTTGATGTACTTTCAGATATTAAGAAAATACCGGACAGTAATCCTTCATCCGTCATGAAGGTGATGGCAGGGAAACTGAAGGATATCGACAAAAGTGATCTTGATGAGATTATTAATCTGGCCGGTTTTTATTCGCCTGCAACGAGAGCCTTGTTAGGGTTGTTGACAGAGAAAATTAATATAAATATGGCGGAGAATATCAAAAAACAGCTCAATCCGACTACTCGCTACCGAGTTGGACTGGACGGTTCCTGGGATAATGCTGATAAATGGAATGTCGAATGAACCTTCATGATAATCCAGAAATGTTTCTTGAACTGATTAACCGGACAGCAGATCACTTTAAGATCCCAGAGGTTTATGTCGAGAAGGATTACTGGGTTACACGAGTCCTTCTCCAGCTAAGCCAGTCTGAGTTCAGGGAGGATTTTATTTTTAAAGGTGGAACGGCGTTATCCAAGGTCTTTGGTCTGATTCAAAGGTTTTCAGAAGATGTCGATCTGGCCATGTTTAACCATCGGGCGCTTAGCGGTAACCAGATTAAAAAGCGTATAAGGGCCGCTGAGCAAAGGATTTCTGCCGGATTGACTTATGTTGAGAGGCCTGGTGAGTCCAAAGGAAGTCAATTCCGGAAAGTCTATTATGAGTTTCCACGAATCGTTGATGGAGATTTTGGTCACGCCTCGGATGTTATTCTGCTGGAAATAAACAGTTTTACCTCACCTGAGCCTTTTTCTCCTATGCCTGTTGAATCACTGATTGCAGAATTCATCAGGAAAGGGCTGATTGAGGGTGGTGATGCGGTGATTATACGCTTCGGACTGGAAAGATTTGCAATCAACGTTCTCGACATCAAACGAACGGTTGCGGAAAAAATATTAGGATTGGTCAGAGCATCCAGGTCCGAAGACCCACAGCAGGCATTATCTGATAAAATTCGGCATATATATGATCTATGCATGATTAAACGTGATGCACAATACAGTCAGCTTTTTTATTCTGATGAACTTTTGGATATGGTCGATCTTGTGAAACAGGCCGACAGAGATCAGTTCGAAGATGCAGGAATCTGGCTTGATCAGCCTTTGCATGAGAGTGTGCTTTTCAGCCAGCCACTTGAAACCGGGGAAAATATCAGGGGTGTTTTCCACGGTGCTTTTTCTGAACTGGTTTACGACGGCGATCTTCCCTCTGACGACGAGGTGATTGGGGTACTCTCCTCAGTAGCCGATCTTCTCAAAAGAATGCATGACTGAAAGAGTAGTAATCAAGAACGTAAAAAACCTTGTTCGTTAATTAATTTTACGGTCACCCCCTCGATGGTCTGTTCACTGGCTTTGCTGCGCTATTGCGGGCGGCCTCCCTGCCGCCCTCAGATGCTGAAAAAATCAGAACTTATAGCTGGCACCCACCTGCCAGCTGCGGTCGCGGCCGATCCAGCAGTAGTTGCTGTCGTAGCAGGTGTAGGTGAACTTATTGGTCAGGTTCTGCGCCCCGGCCTTCACGGTTAAGCCCTTCAGGCTGTTGCTGACCACCCCCATGTCGTACGCCACGGCGGCGTCAAACTGGGTATTGCCGCCGATGGCGGGCACCGAGTTGTCCGGGGTAATCGCGGTTTTGCCCTGATAGCGCATCCCGGCACCAAGCATCAGCCCGTTCAGCGGGCCGCTGGCAAAGGTGTAGTCGCTCCACAGGTTCAGGGTGTTTTCCGGCACCTGGGTGGCGCGCTGGCCCTGATAGCGGTCGTCCTGCACGTTAATCGCCCGCGTATAGGCGTAGCTGGCGATCAGGTTCAGGTTCTCCAGCGGACGGCTCACCGCGCTGAACTCAAACCCTTTCGATTCGATCTCACCGGTCTGGCGGTAGTTCGCCAGCCCACCCACGTAGGTGTTATCGGTGGTCAGCACGTTCTTCTGATTGATCTTAAACACCGAGGCGGTCAGCGTGGTGGCGTAGTCGGCCAGCAGCGTTTTCACCCCGCCTTCCACCTGCTTGCTGGTGGTCGGTTTCACCTGGGTGGCGCTCAGCGTGCCAATCGGCGACACCGGCAGGAAGCCTTCCGAATAACTGATAAACGGCGCGATGCCGTTGTCGAACTGGTACAGCGCGCCGAGGCGTTTGGTGACGCGATCCTGGTCGACCCAGCTTTTATCACCACCGTTGAGGTGATCGGTGGTGGTGGAGCGGTAGTCGTCGTAGCGCAGGCTGGCGATCAGGTTCAGCCCGCCAAATTCGACCTGATCCTGCAGATAGTAACCGGCCTGGTTAAAGCTCATATGCTGGCGCGTGGCCGCATACAGGCCGAGATTGTTATCGGTGACCACGCCGTGATCCGGGTTCTGCATATCGATCGCCGGGTAAACGCTGCCGTAATCATAGTTAAAGTTGGCGTTCAGGCGCTGATAGTCAACGCCGGCCAGCAGATGGTGTTTCCACTCGCCCAGGCTGAGCGTTTTCGTCAGCTGGTTGTCGATATTAACGTTGTTCAGCGACTCATCGGTGGTGTAACCAAAGCGCGACAGTGTGGTGTCGCTGCCGCTGGTGCCGGTGGAGTAGATGCTGCGCTGGTATGATTCCACGTGGGCATAACGTGCTTTCTGCACCACGCCCCAGCCGCTGTCGAACTGGTGCTCGAAGGTGTAGCCGATCAGCGTCTGGCGCTGTTTGAAGCCGTTCCAGCGGTCGCCGGCGTAGTCATCACGGCTGGCCGAACCGCTGCGCAGGTAAGCCAGCGGCAGCGGGTTGGACGGCGTCAGGCTCGGCTGATCCTGGTAGATGGCATCGATGGTCAGGCGCGTCTGGTCTGATGGCTGCCAGCTGACGGACGGGGCCAGCAGATAGCCTTCATGTTTGGTGGTCTGTGCCTGATCGTCACCGGCGCTGGCCTTGCCGATAAAGCGGTAGTTCCAGTCGCTGTCGGCGATCTGGCCGGTGGAGTCCAGCGTGCCTTCACGCAGCGCGCGGTTGCCGGTGGTGAACTCCACCTCGGTGCTTTGCTCTTTTTTCGGCGTTTTCCCCTGAATATTCACCAGCCCGCCCGGCGAGGCGTTGCCGTACAGCACCGAGGAGGGGCCTTTCAGGATATCCACCTGCTCGATCAGGATCGGATCGATGCCGGCTTTGGTATTGCCGCTGACGTTGTACGGCAGCTGCAGCCCGTTGTAGTACTCGTGCTCGGCGCTGAAGCCGCGAATTTTGTACTCACTCATATAGGTGGTGGAGCCGCGCATTTCGGTCGCCACGCCCGCTTCGTAGCGCAGGATCTCATTCAGTGAATTTGCATGGCGCTTCTCAATTTCCGCCTTGCTGATGGTATCGATAGTCTGCGCGGTACGGCTTTCCGGCACCGCCGATTTACTGGCGCTGTTGGTATAGGGCGCAACGCTGTTTTCGGCGCTACCGCCACCGGCGGTGACCACCAGCGTGCCGTCGCTGTTAGCGGTGGCGGCCTGCGCCAGCGGTGAGAGGGAGGCCGCAATGCTGAGCGCCAGAAGGGAGAAATGCCGGTAACCGTGCCTTGCCATAAAGAAAGTCTCTCTGTTTTTATCAAATTCGCGGCGGCTATTATTGCTGAAAGATTCGCATTCGCACCTATGCGAACTGCCGGATTGCGTATGCGGGATGACAAAAGCGGGCGGACAGAGGCAGGGGCAACCGCCACGGCGCTGTTATCCGGCGTAATTCACAGTCAGGATCCCGGCGATAATGTCCGTTGCTTTCAGGAACTATCTCCAGCCCGGTCAGCTCGTGATGAGGCGGGCCCCGGTCACAGGCGAACAGGACGACCGGGATCGGGTGTTTGCTCAACCGGCCTGCAGCGCGCTGGGTGCCACGCCGTAGCGGCGGCGAAAGGCGGTAGCGAAGTTGCTGGCGTGCTGGTAGCCGGACATCCACGCCGCCTGCTGCACGCTGTGCCCCTGCTGCAGGTAGCGCCTGGCCTGCGCCAGCCGGCAGTCGCGCAGATAGTTAAACACCGAGTCGCCGTAGGCCTGGCGGAACTTGCTGCGCAGGCTGCTCGGGCTCATCGCCGCCGCCCGCGCCAGCTCTGCCAGCGTATGGGGCTGCTCGGGGCTGGCGGCGATCAGCTGGCGCACCTGCTCCAGCCGCGCCCGTTCACCGGGCGGCAAAGGTGGGGTTAACGAGGCAACCGCCATGCCGCTTTGCGGCGATGCGGCGGCAACGGGCCGGGTAATACCGGCGGTCGCCACAGCGTCTGCCCTGGCTTCAGCGGCGGCGGAGGCAAATGCCGGTGGGCTTTCCTGCGGGATGGCCGCCGTGTTACCCGCAGTTTTCGCCATTCCTGAACGAGATACTGTACCTGCTGTACCCGTCTGTGAAGCGGCTTCGGCCGGTTCGGCCAGCAGCTGTTGCGCCAGCAGCAGCAGCAGCAGCCCCTCCAGCATCAGCTGGCGCACCAGCGGATCGGCACAGGGCTGCAGCACCCCCCGTAGCCCGGTCAGCAGATGGTCCGGGATCTGCCACACCTCCGAACCGGGATAGCGCTGCTGCCAGGCCCCGAGCAGGGTAGCGATCTCCGATCCCGGTTGAAACCGCGCCGGATTAATGCCCAGGGTGATGGCAACCAGCCGCTGGCCCGCGTCGTGGCGCGCCTTCAGCTCCAGCCGGTCGCCAATTGAGGTGGCCAGCGCCATGCCGCCGCGCATCAGCTGGGGTTCGCCGTTCAGCCACAGCTGCACGCAGCCGCTGACCACCACCAGAATATAGAGCGGGGAGTGGCCGGCGGAGGTAGTTTCATACGGCTGGACGATCTGCAGGTCGGAGCAGGTAACGCTGAGCCCGGAGGGCAACAGATGCTCGTCGACGTAACCCTGCACCACGGTGGCGGCAAGCGAACGCTGCGGCGCGCTGCCCAGCGCCGGAAAGCGGTAGTCAATGGCGTGGCGCTGGCCATATTCAAGAAAGTTTGCCACCGAGAAGCGTTGTTCCTGGCGGGCATGTCGCTGTGTATTCATGGAACTCCGCTGGCTGGGGGAAGGGCCGCTCAGGTCTGAACGTCGGATAGCGCCAATAATAGCATCGGTAATTTCAGTGGTAAATTAAATGATACTTATTCTCATCAGTCGTCCTGTATGCGGCGTCGGCGACAGGCGCTGCCAGCTGCCTGCTGGCAAAGCGAAACCCACCCGCATCATCTGATTAACCTTTTGGTAATAATTCAATCTATTGATTTACATCAATAATACCGTTTCTTTTTACGCGGCTTTTGATTGCTTTTTTGATCGCGGATCGTATAAGGTGTATTTGAAATGCATCTTATGGTTGATGCAACAACGTTACTCCACCCTGCACTGGCAGCGACGGCCAGGCTTACCACAAGGAACGACCTATGACCCAGACTCTCGACTCCGCACAGCTGATTAGCGCTCTCGACAACGTGATGGTGATCTCCACTACCGATCTGCAGGGCACCATTACCTACGTTAACGATCTGTTCTGTACCCTGACCGGCTACCAGCGCGAAGAGCTGCTCGGCCAGCCGCACAGCATCGTGCGCCATCCTTCGGTGCCAAAAGCCACCTATAAGGAGATGTGGGACACTATTAAAGCGGGCGAGATCTGGACCGGTATCATCCCCAACGTCGGTAAAGGCGGTGGCCTGTACGTGGTCGATACCACGGTGCAGCCGCTGTATGACCAGCAGGGCAATATCAACGCTTACATCAGCATCCGCCGGGTGATCAACGATCTGATGACCGACTTTGACGCGGTGGAGTTCTCCAAAGAGCAGTTCGACGAATTTTACGACAACTAAGCCATGAACAAACCCATCGAACGTGTGCTGATCGCTTACGGTTCTGAATCCGGCAACGCCCGGGCGCTGGCCGAATACCTGGGCGGTGCGACATTCCTGCAGCCCTTCGCGCCGCAGGTGACGGAACTGAACCAGCTGCTGCAGGCGGAGCCGAATGAGGGCGACCTGCTGCTGCTGCTGACCAGCTCGTTCGGTGACGGCGAACCGCCCGCCAACGCCGACCGGCTGCTGGAGCAGCTGCCGCACTACGCCGCGCCTGGCAGCCTGCGCTACGCCATTTTCGGCCTCGGCGATACCGCCTATCCGCAGTTCTGCGGCTTCAGCAAGGCGCTCGACGCCGCGCTGGCCGCGCAGGGCGGGCAGGCGCTGATTAACCGGGTAGATGCCGACGCTGGCTATCAGGACTTCTTCCGCCAGTGGCTGGCGGTGGTGGAAAAGGTGCTGCAGGGCGATGCTGAGGCCGGGCAGGCGCTGCGGCTGCAGGTGACGCCTTACGGCGAGCAGAACGCCTTTACCGCCCGGGTGCTGGAACGATCGCACCTCAGCGGCAGTGCGCCACACGCTTGGCATATCCGGCTGGATATCCGCGGCAGCGGCATCCGCTATCGTGCCGGTGATACGCTCTGGGTTTTACCAGAGAACGACCCAACGCTGCTGGCCGGGCTGGCGGCAGGACTGGGCGATGAACAGGCGATTACCCAGCTGCGCGATAAAGAGTTGCGCCAGCTGAGTAAGGGCGTGCTGCGCGAACTGGCGAAGCTGGGCGGCAGCGAGGCGCTGAAGGTGCTGCTGAAAAGCAGCCAGCGTAAGGCGCTGGAAGCGTACCTGTGGGGCGCAGACCTGCTGGACGTGCTGCAGGACCACTGCCCGCCCGGCTCCGTCAGCCTGGCGCAGCTGCTGGAGATCCTGTCGCCGTGCCTGCCGCGCGCCTACTCGATCGCCTCGGCCGGCGATGAGCAGACGCTGGATCTCTGCGTACGCGAAGTCAGCTATGCGCGCGACGGCCGCCCGCGCCAGGGGATGGCGACCGGCTGGCTGCTGGCGCAGGACGCGGTGAAGATCTTTGTGCGCAGCAACCCCGCCTGCTGGCTGCCGGAGGACGCTGACGCCCCGCTGCTGCTGGTCGGTACCGGCACCGGCATCGCGCCGCTGATCGGCCTGACTCGTGAAATGACGGCCAGCGGGCAGCAGCGTGAAACCTGCCTGATTTTTGGCGATAAACAGCGCGAGGTGGATTTCCTTTATCGTCAGGAGCTGGAAGCGCATCTGGCCGACGGGGTACTGAGCAGCCTGCTGACCGCCTTCTCCCGCGACGGCGACAGCAAATACTACGTGCAGCACGCAATAGCCGATCACGCTGACCAGATTGCCGGGCTGCTGCAGCGCGGCGCGCATCTCTACCTTTGTGGCAACCGGCACCATCTCGAAAGCGCGGTACGGGCGGCGCTGGATGCGGTGGCGCGTGAGGCAGGGTGGCCAGAGGGTGAGTTATGGCCGCAGTTGCTGGGGCAGGGAAGGCTGCATCTTGAACTGTACTGACACTGAGGCACTGCTCCACCATGCAGCACTATCTGGAGTCTTCAGGAGTCATTACTGATATGCAGGCCAGACAGGGCAGCCGGCTTGAGGCAATCCCCGACAAAATAATTGCTGAGGTGCTGGCCCGCCCGGGCGCGATCTTCAATTGATACATTTACGCTATCAATCATGCGGTTAAACGGTATTGGTTAAGCTTTGCAGGAAATCGGTATAAGAGTAGCGTCACATTACTTTCTTACTACCGACATATGGAGCTGCTAAGCCGATGACCTCTCTTGATAATTCCCCGTTCTACGCCGCCGATATTATCCGCTCACGCCTCAACGGCCTGAATCCGCGCGTGGCCTTTATCCTCGGTTCCGGCCTGGGGGAACTGGCGGAGCAGATCGAAAATCCGGTGGTGTTCTCATATGCCGAACTGCCGGGCTTCCCGGTCAGCACCGTACACGGCCACGCCGGTGAGCTGGTGGCCGGAACCCTGTCCGGCGTGCCGGTACTGTGCATGAAGGGGCGCGGCCACTTCTATGAAGGGCGCGGCATGGCGGTGATGACCAGCGCTATTCGTACTTTTAAACTGCTCGGTTGCGAAATCCTCTTCTCCACCAACGCCGCCGGTTCTCTGCGCCCGGAGGTCGGCCCCGGCAGCCTGGTGGCGCTGAACGATCATATCAATACCATGCCCGGCACGCCGACCGTCGGCCCGAACGACGACCGCTTTGGCGACCGCTTCTTCTCACTGGCTAACGCTTACGATGCTGACTACCGCGGCGTGCTGCAGCAGGTGGCCAGCGAGCAGGGCTTCCCGCTGACCGAAGGGGTGTTTGTCTCCTATCCCGGCCCGAACTTCGAAACCGCCGCCGAAATCCGTATGATGCAGATCATCGGCGGTGACGTGGTCGGCATGTCGGTGGTGCCGGAAGTTATCAGCGCCCGCCACTGCGGCCTGAAAGTGGTGGCGGTAGCGGCGATCACCAACCTCGCCGAAGGCCTCGGTGACGTTGAGCTCTCCCATGCGCAAACGCTTGCGGCCGCGCAGCTCTCTAAGCAGAACTTTATCAATCTGATCTGCGGCTTCCTCGGCAAACTATCCTGAGCAGACACTAAACGGCGGGCAGCGTGATGGCGATACAACTACGCTTGAAGATTATGATGTTCCTGCAGTACTTCATCTGGGGGGCCTGGCTGGTCACGCTGGGTGCTTATCTGATTAACACCCTCGGCTTTCGCGGGGCCGACGTGGGCCTGGTCTACAGCGCCAAGGGTATCGCGGCGCTGCTGATGCCGCCGCTGATTGGCATCGTCGCCGATAAGTGGCTGCCAGCCAACCGGGTCTACGCGCTGTGCCACCTGACCTGCGCCGGCATGCTGGTGTGGGCGGCCGGGGCCAGCCAGCCGCAGCTGATGTTCTGGGCGATGCTGGGCAATGCGATGGCGTTTATGCCGACGCTGGCGCTCTCCAACACCATCGCCTACGCCGGGCTGGAGAAGGCCGGGCTGGATACCGTCAGCCACTTTCCCGCCATCCGCGTGCTGGGCACGGTCGGCTTTATCGCGGCGATGTGGGCGGTCAGCCTGCTGCAGCTGGAGCTGAGCAACGTGCAGCTCTTTATCGCCGCCGGGGCATCGCTGCTGCTGGCGCTGTATGCGCTGACCCTGCCGACCACGCCGATCGTCAAAGGGCTGCCCTCGCGCAGCTGGGTCAACCGGCTGGGGCTGGATGCGCTGGTGCTGTTTAAAAACCCGCGCATGTCGGTGTTCTTCCTGTTTGCCATGCTGCTCGGCGCGGTGCTGCAAATCACCAACACCTTCGGCAGCCCGTTCCTGCACGACTTTGCCCGCCAGCCGCAGTTCGCCGACAGCCTGGTGACGCGCTATCCGTCGATGCTGCTGTCGGTGTCGCAGATTTCGGAAGTGGCGTTTATCCTCACCATTCCGTACTTCCTGCGGCGCTTCGGCATCAAAACGGTGATGCTGATGAGCATGATCGCCTGGGTGCTGCGCTTTGCGCTGTTTGCCTGGGGCGACCCGTCGGCGTTTGGTTTTGTGCTGCTGCTGCTGTCGATGGTGGTGTACGGCTGCGCGTTTGATTTCTTCACCATCTCCGGTTCGGTGTTTGTTGAGCAGGAGGTGGACTCGCGGATGCGGGCCAGCGCGCAGGGGCTGTTTATGACCATGGTCAACGGCGTCGGCGCCTGGCTGGGCGCGATCCTCAGCGGCTGGGTGGTGGACTACTTCTCCGTGGCCGGGGTAAAAGACTGGACCAGCATCTGGCTGGTATTTGCGGCCTACGCGCTGGTGCTGGCGGTGGTGTTCCAGTTCAGCTTCTCCTGGCGCCACTCGCGCACGGCCGCGTCCGCCGCCGTCACCCATTAGCGTTCCGTCTGGTACAAGCCGCTAATGCGGTGGTAAATTATGGGGTTTCCCGCTATGGAAACCCCATGAACCCGTCATCCCGCCCGCACCGCCCGGACCTCAAGCTGCTGCGCTACTTTCAGACGGTGGCGGAGGAGCTGCACTTTGGCCGCGCCGCCACCCGCCTGAATATGTCGCAGCCGCCGCTCAGCTTCCATATCAAAGAGCTTGAATCCCAGCTCGGCACCCAGCTGTTCGTGCGCCATTCGCGCAGCGTGGTGCTGACCCACGCCGGGGAGGTGCTGCTGAATAAAACCCGCGCGCTGCTTAACAGCGTCGAGTGCGCCTTTGCCGAGGTGGAGCAGATAGGCCGGGGCGAGAGCGGGCGCATCCGGCTGGGGATTGTCGGCACCGCCATCTGGGGCGGCCTGCGCCCGGCGATCCGCCGTTATATGCAGGACTACCCGGCAAGCGAAATTCTGTTTTACGAAAAATCACCGGGCGACCAGCTGGCGCTGCTGCAGCGCAACGAGATCGACGCCGGCATCTGGCGCATGGAGACCCACCCGCCGTGCGGGCTGCACAGCGAAAAGCTTAACGACGCCACCTTTATGGTGGCGCTGCCCGTGGAGCACCCGCTGACTCAGCAGCCGGCGATCGACATTCGTCAGCTGCGCGAGGAAGATTTTGTCACCATGACCGCCGTCCACTCCGACTGGACCTTTCTGCAGAAGGTGTGTGCCGAGGCCGGTTTCACCCCTAAGGTGGTGCGCGAAGCGGTGGAGCCGCAGACGGTGCTGGCGCTGGTCAGTATCGGCCTTGGCCTGACTATAATGGCCGACAGCTACGCGCAGATGAGCTGGCCGGGCGTTACCTTCCGCCCGATGGTGCAGGCGATCCCGGCCGACCTCTATGCGGTCTATGCGCCGGAGCAGCTGACCGGAGTAACGAGGAGGCTGATTGAGGCGCTGAAGAAGTCGGCGGGGCTGGAAATCGCGTGACTGCTGCGTAGCCAGGTGGGTGAGTGGCCGCTGACGCGGCTCAGATTGCATAACTTTGTGCAGCCGGAGGCGATATTTATAAACCGCGAGGCATCAGCAGAATAAGGTAAATCCGGGAGTTATTGAAAATTCCGGAGCCCTGATATATGGGAGCGAGTTTTCAATAACGAACGTATTTTATGTGGTACGGGGGGGGTTGTGTTTTTTGTTTGGTTAAATGAAGTTCAATACCTAATCATCTTATGATGTCCATTTTGTATTGAAAATAAAGTGGGGTGGATCATGCTTCAATGGTGATTTTTAGCTGAAGTATGTCTGTATGTTATTCACCTGCGGCAAGAAATAGTTAAGCAAGTCATAAAGCATCGCCGCCGCCAGGGGACCAGGCACCCTGCTACAAAGGCGGAAAATCACCCCGTACATCAACCAACGCTTGCGCTTACCGGTGACCAATTGCAGACTGACGGTGGCTGGACAGTTGTGCCCCGTAGGCAACGGTTAAGCCCCCCTGGTTGCCGGGGTTAGCCAAAGGGTTTCACCCGCGGTTTCAGGTGGTAGTGTGGTATCAGGGATTCCGGAACGATCTGGAGACTGCAACGCTGTGCGAGGGCTTATGCTTAAACGAATTAAATCTGCCGGTCTGTTCGCCAGGATAGATTTGCGCGGGGTGATTCTCCTGTCTTCCCTGCTCATCCTCGTCGTTACGTTGCTGATTAGTTTATTTGTCGCCTGGCAGGTTCAGCGTCAGGCGTTGCTGGAAAACGCTCAGGAGTCCAGCCGGGCTTATGCCCTGAAAGTCGCCTCCGGGGTGGATGATTTCATCTACGGAGCGCACCGCAGGCTGGGGTACAGCGCCGCGCTGATCGGCGATGCGCTGACGGACGATCGTCTGTTAACGGAGGAGTCCCACCGGCTGCTGGATCAGGATGCGTCGTTCGGTGCCGTCATCATCATTAATGCGGCAGGTAAAATACTCAAGGCGACCCCTGAGCGGTTAGGGCTGCTGGGGAGGGTGACGCACGCCGACGGCAGTGAAGAGGCCCTGCGCGAGCAGCGGCCGATGGTCAGCAACGTGTTTGAGGCGACCTCAGGCGGGCAGGTGGTGTTTATTACCATGCCAGTCAGGGACAAGGGCGGTCAGTATCGGGGTCTGATTGGTGGGGCGATCAACGTGCGCAAGCAGGGAACGCTGCATACCCTGGCCAGCGATCACTTTAACCGCGACGGCACCCGCACATACATTGTCGATCGGGTGGGCCGGATCATCCATCATCCGGACCCGGCGCGCGTCGGCACGCTGGTGGACAAGGCGTTAATGTATTATTGCGCGCGGAGCGAAAGCAGCGGCCCGCTGCTACTGCAGACCAGCGAGGGGGACAGCGTTATTGCCGGTTTTGCCAGAGTGCCTTTATCCGGCTGGCTGGTGGTTTCTGAGCGCACGCGGGCGTCCACGCTGGTGGCGCTGGAACCGCTGATCCGGAAGATGTTTTTGAGCATCCTTCCTTTTGCAATTGCCATTGTCGTCGCTATCTGGTGGCTGGCCCATCTGATCTCGCGGCCGCTGCGCCTGCTGGCCCGTGGGGTTGCCGGGCCTGACACACGTGAAAATATTGAGCGGATCCGCGGCGTGCTGACCTGGTACCGCGAAGCCTTCAGCATAAAGCAGGAGCTGCTGAAGGGCATGGGTACCATGCAGGACACCATCCGTCGCCTGAATACCCAGGCGCACACCGATCCGCTAACCGGGCTGGCCAACCGGCGGGCAAAACGAGAAGCGCTGAGAAAGATGGAGGCCGCAGGCCAGCCATTTGCGGTGGTGGTGCTGGATATCGACCATTTCAAAGCGATTAACGATACCTGGGGGCACGAGGCCGGCGATGCCACCCTGTGCCATCTGGCGCGGCTGCTTGAGGCGTGTTCCCGGGAGGGCGATATCGTCTGCCGCATCGGCGGAGAGGAGTTTATGCTGCTGCTGCCGGCGACCCCGCTGGTTGAGGCGGCAAAAGTGGGTGAGCGGGTGCGTAAGCGGGTGGCTGGCTCAGCCGTGAATGGCGTCGGCACTATTACCGTTTCGCTGGGTATTGCCGGCTGGCCGGTCAGCGGCAGAAAACCCGCCGACGTCGTCAAACAAGCCGATCGGCTGATGTATCGCGCCAAACAGGCCGGCCGCAACCGGCTTTACGTGGATACGCCTTAGCCGTTAGCTGAGTGGGGGCAGCGCACGACGCATCGTTTCCCTCTGGAGAACGGCGACCTTCGGTGGCCGCCTTCACTGCGTCATCGGAGAGGACCAGTGTTAATCTACTTGTGACTTTATGATTAGTCAGTCACTCGTTGTCTGTCAGTACCTTATTAGGCTAAGCTGGAAAAATGAGTAAACAAACAGAACTTCATCCCCCTCGGGGCCCGCTGGACCACAGCGTCCGCGATCGGGTGGTGGCAGCCGCCACCGAACATTTCAGCCATTACGGCTATGAAAAAACCACCGTCTCCGATCTGGCTAAAGCGATCGGTTTCTCCAAAGCCTATATCTATAAGTTCTTCGACTCCAAGCAGGCGATCGGTGAGGTGATCTGCAGCAACCGGCTGGCGATGATTATGGCGATTGTCGATGCGGCGATCGCCGACGCGCCCAGCGCGACAGAAAAATTACGCCGCCTGTTCAGTGCCCTGACCGAAGCCGGCAGCGATCTGTTTTTCCACGATCGCAGGCTTTATGACATTGCGGCGGTTGCCTCACGTGATAAATGGCCGTCGGCAGAGGCGTATCAGGCACGGCTGCGTCAGCTGGTTGAGCAGATCGTTGTTGCCGGCCGCCAGGCGGGTGAGTTTGAACGAAAAACGCCGCTGGATGAGACGGCCGATGCGATCTGTCTGGTAATGCAGCCCTATATCTGCCCGGTGCAGCTGCAATATAATCTTGAGACGGCGTCGTCGGCCGCGGTGCTGCTTTCATCGCTGATACTGCGCAGTTTAGCACCCTGAGTGGTGAACGATGACAATATTGGTCACTATAGTACCAGTGCGGTGACTATCCCTTAGTCAGATTAAGATCACCCATGCTCAGTCCTCCCCCTGCTAACTGATACTGTTGCTGTCGCGGCGGGTAAACAGCCAACGCCCCGCTCAGGATCCTCTGAGCGGGGCAAGAAACCTGCGGCCGCGGTTACAGCAACTGCCCGCCCGAAACGTCGAAGGTGGTCCCGTTAGCCCAGGCCATCTCATCGGACAGGATAGCGGCCACCGCGCCACCGACGTCGTCCGGCAGACCGACCCGGCCCAGCGCAATCCCCTGAGCGACCCAGGCGTTAATATTCTCATTGTCCCGTACCGCACCGCCGCCAAAATCGGTGGCGATAGCTCCGGGGGCAATGGCATTCACCCGAATCTGACGCGTGCCAAGCTCTACCGCCATGTAACGGGTCAGCACTTCGACGGCGGCCTTCACCGCCGCATAAATGCTGTATCCCGGTAACGTAAAGCGGACGAAACCGGATGAAACGTTGAGGATACGGCCACCGTCTTCCAGCAGCGGTAACAGCTTCTGGGTCAGAAAAATTGGCCCCTGCAGGTGGGTGGCGATCAGTGAGCTAAATTGCTCTTCAGTCGCATCTGCAAAGTTTGAAAACAGGCCGTTGCCGGCGTTGTTGACGAGGAAGTCGAAGCGTTCACGGCCAAAGTCGGCCTGCAGCCGATGGGTTAAAGTGTGTGAAAAATCCTCAAAACTGGCGCGGTCGGTAATATCAAGCTGCAGCATCGTCGCCTTGCCACCCAGCGCTTCGATCTCCGCTTTCAGCGACGCTGCTTCGACGGCAGCGCTGCGCCAGGTACCGATAATATGTACGCCGCGCCTGGCGAGATGCAGTGCCATGTTGCGGCCAAGGCCACGGCTGGCGCCGGTGATCAGTGCGATTTTTTCAGTCATAAGCGGTCTCTTTCAGGTTAGTGGGTGCACCCTCGGGTGCTTTCTTGACCCGCTTATGATAGGGAATGACCGAGGGCGGACACACGCCGGATCGGCTCAATATATTGCCTGATTGTCTCAATCATATTGTCTGTTTTACGCTCAGAGGTATACTCGTGCGATGAATAACGATTTAGCTCCCCATCTTGCTATCGCCCTGCGGCACGCTTCGCCCGGGCTGAACGCCACGCGCATCCCGCGGGTTGACCTCTGCGTCGGACAAGGCTCTACGGAGCAGGCACCCTGCCTGTATCGCTCGATGATCTGCTTTATCCTGCAGGGTTCGAAACGCGTCGCGCTTAACCAGCATCTCCTCAGCTACGACCGGGAACATTATCTGATCAGCGCGCTGGACCTGCCGCTGAGCGGACAAATTTTTGATGATGAAGCAGGGCAGCCCTACGTTGCGGTATCACTGGTGCTGGAGCCGGCCCTGCTGGCGGAGCTGGCGTCGACCATGCCGGCGGTTCGCGAGCGTGAGCAACAGGTAATTGGCCTCACCCTCAATCCGATGACCGCGCCGCTGCGCGACACCTTACTCCGTTTATTATCCTTGCTGGACGCGCCCGACGATATTCCGGTTCTGGGCCCGATGCTTGAACGGGAGTTGCTTTATCGTCTCCTGCAGGGGCCTCAGGGACAACTTCTGCGGCAAATTGCCCAGCCCGATGGCGCACTGAGCAACATCCGCCGCGCCGTTGCCTGGATCAGAGACAACGCGACCACCCGGTTGCGCATCGGAACCTTGTGTGACATCAGCGGCATGAGCCGGGCCAGCCTGCATCGGCACTTTCTGTCGCTGACCGGCCTTAGCCCCGTTCAGTATCAGAAACAGCTTCGATTGCAGGAGGCTCGCCAGCTGCTGCTGGCCGGTGAGTATCGCGCGTCTGACGTGGCGTTTATCGTCGGTTATGAGAGCGCGTCACAGTTCAGCCGCGAGTATCTGCGGCAATTCGGCGTATCGCCGATTCGTGACGTGCGTCAGGTGCGTCTGGCTATTGGGGAAGCATCGCAGGGGTAACAGTGAGAGGAGGGATGAGTGCGCCGGTCAACAGGTCAGTCCACATAAATAAAAGCCCCGACCGTTGCAGTCAGGGCTTTTAATCTACTACGAACTTCGAATTTAACATTAACAGACTTAAAGGAAGACTACGGTGATACTGCTTTTAAATGTACGCGTTTAACACAGATAATATTGGGTGTTAACAGTTAAAACCCCCTCTATTGACCGTTATACTTAACCTGCCATCCTCGTAACGTTGAAGGAATGGCACTCTAAACAGGTACATCTCCCCTCGCGACATATACTCTTTGATGCGTGGCCTGACTTCCGTTGCGATCGTTAAACTCAACGAGATTTCACCATCGAATCGCAAGTAATAACTTTTAAAACATGGCCTTACATCGTCGCGTTTCCTCATAAATTTGCGATTATTGCAAATGATTACGTGGCCTTAACGCTGTGTCGACGTAGAACAAACATCGCTTATCGTCAACGTCCCATACAACAAACTTCGTGGCCTTTATCGCAAATTACACTTCACACTCAAATTAACTAACACTTTCAACCTGAACGGCGATCTGATATTTCACCGCCGTTAAAGCCCAATCTACGGATTTTAAAACCAGTGTCAATACTGTTATTAATGACATGTTTATACTTACAGTAAGTATATAAGAATTAGTGCTATTCCAGCGTGAGTTCGCTCTGTCTGGTTATCAGGCGAGCGCGTTCCAGGCCCTTATGAGGCGTCTTTTTGCCGCCGGCAGCGCTCTGAACACTTCCGCACATCGTCCCAGCATTTTTCCCACTTTTTTCGCCAGCTGAAAGGGCGTCCGCATACCGTGCAGATTTTGGTCGGCAGTTCGCTCTTTTTCACAGTGACTCTCCTGCATCGAGTTTATCCAGCAGATGCTGGCCGCGTTGCCACAGCGCCAGCCGCTTAGTCGAAAACCTCAACTGAACCCTAATGATAGCAGCGACTCCCTCAGCGCTCTTATCCTCAATGATACTGCGAGGTCTGTCAGCGCCATTAGTGACCATTGACATTTTTGGTCACTGGTTTGAGAATACGCTTACCGTCCTGCTCAATCAATTAAGGTAATCCATGCTCAGGCTCAATCCTGCCACCTTCGCTGTCTGCCTGTTGCCGCTTGCTCTCGTGGCCTGCGGTGACACTACCGGTACCGACGATCCCCGTACCCAGCCGCCCCTGGTCAGGTCTGCGACCGTAGTCAATGCGCTGGATGCCTCACGCGCATTTACCGGGGTGGTGGTCGCCCGGGTTCAAAGCGATCTCGGTTTCAGAGTGCAGGGTAAAATCCTTGAACGTCTGGTCGATACCGGCCAGACCGTTAAACGCGGCCAGCCACTGATGCGTATGGATCCGGTTGACCTCAGCCTGCAGGCGCAGGCTCAGCAACAGGCCGTCACGGCCGTACGGGCGCGGGCTAAACAAACCCGCGATGACGAGGCGCGCTACCGTGGGCTGGTCGCCACAGGTGCGGTATCGGCATCGGACTACGATCGGATTAAGGCCGCCGCCGATGCGGCCAGAGCTGAACTCAGTGCGGCGCAGGCGCAGGCGAATGTGGCGCAAAACGCGACGGGCTACGCCGTGCTGCTGGCCGACGCCGACGGCGTGGTGATGGAAACGCTGGCGGAACCCGGTCAGGTTGTCACTGCCGGTCAGCCGGTGGTCCGTCTGGCCAGAGCAGGGCAGCGTGAGGCCATCGTGCAGTTGCCCGAAACGTTACGCCCGGCGGTTGGAAGCGAGGCGGAGGCAACGTTGTACGGTAGCGTTAAGCAGCCAGCTCCGGCGAAACTGCGGCTCCTTTCCGAGGCGGCCGATCCGGTTACGCGCACCTTTGAGGCGAGATATGTGCTTGAGGGGACAATGGCCGGCGCGCCGCTGGGATCCACGGTGACGCTGCAAATCAGCGACGATAAATTGCCGGGCCAGAGGGTGCAGGTGCCTTTAGCGGCCCTCTACGATCCGGGCAAAGGGCCGGGGGTGTGGGTGATTTCAGGAAAACCGGCCAGAGTGTCATGGCGGCCCGTGCAGGTGCAGGGGGTAGGTGACGATGCCGCGCGGGTGACCGGCAGCGTAAAACCGGGGGAACAGGTGGTCGCTCTGGGGGCGCATCTGCTGCATGACGGTGAGGCCGTGCGCCTGGCTGAACAGAGCGGTAGCAACATCGCCGGGAGCCAGCCATGAACGGGGGGCGATTCAATCTTTCAGCGCTGGCCGTACGCGAGCGCTCAGTTACGCTGTTCCTGATTATCCTGATCACCGTGGCCGGTATCCTGTCGTTTTTTGAACTGGGGCGGGCGGAAGATCCTCCCTTCACCGTCAAGCAGATGACCATTATTTCTGCCTGGCCCGGTGCCACCGCGCAGGAGATGCAGGACCAGGTGGCTGAACCGCTGGAAAAGCGCATGCAGGAGCTCAGGTGGTATGACCGCAGTGAGACCTACACGCGTCCCGGTCTGGCTTTTACCATGCTGTCACTGAAGGACAGCACGCCGCCTTCTCAGGTGCAGGAAGAGTTTTATCAGGCGCGTAAAAAGCTCGCTGATGAAACTAAAAACCTGCCTGCCGGCGTCATCGGGCCGATGGTCAATGATGAATTCTCCGACGTGACCTTTGCGCTGTTTGCGCTGAAGGCGAAGGGGGAGCCACAGCGGCTGCTGGTGCGCGATGCGGAAGCGTTACGCCAGCGAATTTTGCATGTGCCGGGGGTCAAAAAGGTCAATATCATCGGCGAACAGTCTGAGCGCATCTTTGTCTCGTTCTCGCATGACCGTCTGGCCACGCTGGGCATCGCGCCGCAGGATATTTTCTCCGCCCTCAACGGCCAGAACGTACTGACCCCCGCCGGTTCGATTGACACCAAAGGGCCGCAGGTGTTTATCCGTCTGGACGGTGCCTTTGACAAACTGGAGAAAATCCGCGAAACGCCGATTATTGTCCAGGGCAGAACCCTGCAGCTTTCTGACGTGGCAACCGTTGAACGGGGCTACGAAGATCCTGCGACCTTCCTGATCCGCAATCAGGGTGAACCGGCGCTGATGCTGGGCATCATCATGCGGGACGGCTGGAACGGTCTGGATTTGGGTAAGGCACTGGATGCGGAAACGGCCAGCATCAATGAGGGGATGCCGCTGGGGATGACTCTTGCCAAAGTCACCGATCAGGCCGTTAACATCAGTTCGTCGGTCGACGAGTTTATGACCAAATTTTTTGTCGCGCTGCTGGTAGTGATGGTGGTCTGCTTCGTCAGTATGGGATGGCGCGTGGGCGTGGTGGTTGCGGCGGCGGTGCCGCTGACGCTGGCGATTGTCTTCGTGGTGATGGAGGCCTCCGGCAAAAACTTTGACCGCATTACCCTGGGCTCGTTGATCCTGGCGCTGGGGTTGCTGGTTGATGATGCGATCATCGCCATCGAGATGATGGTGGTGAAGATGGAAGAAGGCTACGACCGCGTCAAAGCCTCGGCCTATGCCTGGAGCCACACGGCTGCGCCGATGCTGGCCGGTACGCTGGTGACCGCCGTCGGTTTTATGCCCAACGGCTTTGCACAATCCACCGCCGGTGAATACACCAGCAACATGTTCTGGATAGTGGGGATCGCCCTGATTGCTTCCTGGGTGGTGGCGGTAGTGTTTACCCCTTATCTTGGCGTGAAGATGCTGCCCGAGATCAAAACGGTAGAGGGTGGGCACGCGGCGATCTACAACACCCGCCACTACAACCGCTTTCGCCGCTTACTGACGTGGGTGATCGCCCGTAAGTGGATCGTGGCCGGGTCGGTAATTGCCGTCTTTACGGTGGCGATACTCGGCATGGGGCTGGTGAAAAAACAATTTTTCCCGACCTCCGATCGCCCGGAAGTGCTGATCGAAGTGCAGATGCCCTACGGCACGTCGATTGAGCAAACCAGCGCGGCAACCGCGAAGGTTGAAGCCTGGCTGAGAAAGCAGAAAGAGACCAAAATGGTGACGTCTTATATCGGCCAGGGTTCACCGCGTTTCTTCCTGGCCATGGCGCCGGAGCTGCCCGATCCGTCGTTTGCGAAAATTGTGGTGCTGACGGACAACCCGGAAGCCCGTGAGGCGCTGAAGTTCCGGCTTCGTGAAGCCGCGGCGCAGGGCCTGGCACCCGAGGCGCGCGTGCGCGTGACTCAGCTGGTGTTTGGGCCTTACTCACCCTATCCGGTGGCCTGGCGTGTTATGGGGGCGGATGTGGGCAAACTGCGCGAAATTGCTGACAGGGTAGAACAGGTGCTGCAGAACAGCCCGATGATGAGGACCGTTAACACCGACTGGGGGCCTAAGGTGCCGGCGCTGCACTTCACGCTGGATCAGGATCGCCTGCAGGCGGTGGGGCTGACGTCGACCGCGGTCGCGCAGCAGCTTCAGTTCCTGCTTTCAGGCATTCCGATCACCCCGGTGCGTGAAGATATCCGCTCGGTGCAGGTTATGGGGCGTGCGGCAGGGGATATCCGTCTTGATCCGGAAAAAATAGCCGGTTTTACCCTGGTGGGCTCTGCCGGCCAGCGCATTCCGCTGTCGCAGATTGGCCAGGTTGAGGTGCAGATGGAAGATCCTGTTCTGCGTCGTCGCGATCGCACCCCAACCATAACGGTCCGCGGGGATATCGCCGAACATCTGCAGCCGCCGGATGTCTCCACCGCCATCACGAAGGCGCTGCAGCCGCTTATCGCTTCGCTTCCGCCCGGATACCGCATCGAGCAGGCGGGGTCGATTGAAGAGTCCGGTAAAGCCACCGAAGCGATGGCACCGCTGTTCCCGATCATGATCGCCATGACGCTGCTGATTATTATCCTGCAGGTGCGGTCGATGTCGGCGATGGTGATGGTGTTCCTCACCGCGCCGCTTGGGCTGATCGGCGTGGTGCCCACCCTGCTGCTGTTCAACCAGCCGTTTGGCATCAATGCGCTGGTCGGATTGATCGCGCTGTCGGGGATCCTGATGCGTAACACGCTGATCCTGATCGGTCAGATCCATCACAACGAACAGCAAGGGCTGGCGCCATTTGACGCGGTGGTGGAGGCGACGGTGCAGCGGGCCCGGCCGGTATTGCTGACGGCGATGGCGGCCATTCTGGCGTTTATCCCGCTGACCCACTCGGTATTCTGGGGCACGCTGGCCTATACCCTGATTGGCGGGACGTTTGGCGGCACGGTTATTACGCTGGTGTTCCTGCCGGCGATGTACGCCATCTGGTTTAAAATCCGGGCGAATTCTGCCGGACCCGCCGAGGGGGAATAGCATGTAAACCCTCCTGCTGGCGAGCAGCCGGTAAACCGCAAAAGCCCCGCTCGGTTTTCTCTGAGCGGGCGCAGATCGTTACCCAACCGATCATGAAAAGGCCGATTTGTTCGCTTTGTGCAACAGTGTGTCTACCCTGGGCGTCTTTTGCATATCCCTGAATGCACCTATGATCGGTAGATTCGAACCCGATGGAGTACGACATGCCGATTGACAAACTGGAGTATATTTTTGATCCGCTGTGCGGCTGGTGCTACGCCAGCGCACCCGCGCTGGACTGGCTGGCGGCCACCTTTTCGCACCAGCTGTACCTGCTGCCCAGCGGGCTGTTTGCAGGGGAGGGTGCCCGCCCGATAACGCCAGAGTGGGCAGCACATGCCTGGAAAAACGACCAGAGGATCGCTCAGCTCACCGGTCAGCCTTTTAGCGGGCAGTATCATCACCTGCTTTTGTCCGGTGCCCGCTTTGACTCCGGGGCGCTTAACCTTGCCCTGACGGCGTTTAGGCAGATTTCATCTGCGGCAGAAGCCGGTCTGTTACATGAACTGCAGGCGGCACGCTACGTGCGCGGGGAGGATACGGCACGCGGCGACGTGGTGCTGAAAATCAGCCAGGCATACGCCGCAGTGCACCATCCGCATCTCTCCCCGTCACTGACCGCCGACATTTTTGCGCCAGGCTCGGAACTGGCCGACCTCACTCAGCAGCGCATCAGCGGCGTACAACGGTTAATGCGCTCCAACGGCATCTCCGGCGTGCCTCTGCTGCTGGTCACCGTGGCGGGAAAGACGCACGCTATTAGCGGCAGCGATCTCTACGGTGGGGCAGAGTCGATTAATAACGCACTGGATAAACTGGGGTGTATTTCACACTGACTTAATGTTGGAAAATTCGTACTGCTGGGGGAAGTAGAAAGCGTGGGGTGGTATGTAATCTGAAAAAAAGCGGCAGCCATTTTAATGCGAGGCTGCCGAATGATATAATTGTGAATTTTTTTTAGGGTTCTAAATATGCCTCGATAGAGGAGAGTAGTTGTTCGGAATAAGTGTAAATGTCATCAAGTGTATCGATAGGATATTTAATTTCTTTCTTTTCTGCATCAAAAAGGCTTAGGTATTTTTGTGAGGTATTGTACCTCAGTCTGCATACGGGCTTTCTGTTATTGTCGTCAAAAAGGATAGCGCAATATGACTTAGAATCCCGCATGAAAATTCTTGCAGGGGAAACTTTTTTGCTGGCAATAGCTTTAATAATAAGATATGAGTTGATTTCATCTTCAGTGGTGATGATTGCATCATCATCTAATTGTTCTGTAATAACATCACTGCCTAGCGATATGTTCTCAGTGGCTACGCTAGTATTAACCATTGCGCCTTTTAAACGAATGTTCAGTTGGTCATTGAGATACTGTGCCGAACCTTTCTTAATTAAAATAGTAAATAAATCCCTCACCTTTTGAGTAACCACACCGTCATAAACCTTGGAGGCTATGTATTTTGTGAAGTCATCATCACCCTCGTTAAGGATGGATGATATGACTTTTTTGATTTGACTTACGTATTTCAATTCTCCAGCGGCATTAACAATTGAGTCAACATCAAATGTTTTCTTATTTAGTTTTATTAACTCAGGTATTGCATATTCGTCAATTTCCAACATATCCAATTCAAGAAATGGTTTTTCATCCATTTTATTGGGTTTGTCCAGGTCGGTAAAAAACTTGTAGTGTTGTCCATTTGTAAGGATAGCCACTCTTGCACTTGTAACATGGAAGTATCTAAACAGTTGTTGTGCATGATTGATTGAAAGCGGATCCCCTATTTTCTTACACTCGATTAGTATTTGTATCTCCCCTTCTTTTTTGATGGCGTAATCTATTTTTTCACCCTTTTTTGTTCCAATGTCACAGATGTATTCAGGTGTAACTTCTTCGGGATCAAAAACGTCATACCCAAGAATGGTACTTATAAAAGGCATCACGAATGCAGCTTTTGTTGCCTCTTCAGTTTGGATCATATGAGTTTGGCTTTTAATTTTTGCTGAAAGCGCTGCTAATTTTTCACTAATTTCCATTTTATACCTCAGTTGTATAATTAATCATCAATTTAATAGTGCATGTGAAATTATATAAAACTTATCCTGGGGTAATATTAAAATCCTTAAATTGAAAAAATTTCCGAATGGATTTTATTTAAAAGTAAGAATTGCCGATTTTATTATGATTTTTAAAGTTTCAGTTGTTCTTACGCTGAAAAAGAGCGTCACCCAAACCGAAGAGGAATGGGGAGTTACTACTTAAGTATGTGCAGCAGGAATCATCTTTCACCGGACACCGCAACTACTCTGCAAATCCTAATCTCGTTTCAGTCAAGATGCCAGCGTTATCTTGCTTCTATCAGAGTAAGAAACGTTTTCTCTGGAAGACTTAAGTCTGTTACGACCTTTTTCGTGATGATTGCTTTTCGTACAGAGCGTTTAGCATGCTGAAACTAAGATGTTAACCTCCACTTTAGATGTTTGACAGTGAGTTTGGACGTTCAGCTAAGGGGTCAGGAATGATTTGTACATCGATTAACTGATAAGCCTGCCACCCTCTCTGTCACGCATGTGGTAGAAAAGGGTAGCTGCTTAAGGTTGAGGCGGAGCGATGCAAGGAAGTGAAGTTAACATTTTTTGGAAACACCAAAAGCAAAAAAACCGCTCAGCTACCCCTGAGCGATTTTTTTGCTTAAAAAGCCTATTCCAGCGCTAACCGGTTCTGCCAGAAAGGGTTGTCTGAAGTTGATCGGGTTTACACACCGACAAAATCAGTCAGACTCAGCCCTTTGAGCATACCGCCGAAGTACCAGGTACCGTATACCAGATATTCAGACTGTTGCTGCTCGATGCGCCAGCGCTGGGTTAAATCTATAAACGAGTAGCGGCTGAGAGGCTGTCCGTCGCGCTCCAGTACAGGTCGGTTGAGTAGGTGTTGCCACTGCCCAGGTCCTGGGTGCTGGTAAAGAACGGCTGGGCAAATACGGGCCGGACGAGGTGCTGTGCGCGAAAGGCGTCACCAGCGCGCCGTTTATCTCTGGCGCTGAAGCAGGTAATTATCGTTACCGTTCAGACAATAAAAGCGGAACCTTATCCAATAACAGCTGGTCGCTCACGTCCCAGCTGCGCAGCTTACTGAGGTTGAGTAATCCATTGGGTTCAAAGCAGTTTTTCACGGAAACGACCTCAGGTTTGATCTCTCCCTGTTTACCGTCTTCAATCTGATACACGTGGGGATTATTAATTTTCACGTCATGCACGCGGAGGATGTTCATGATCTCGTTCAGCCTTGCTTCGCTGGTATAACGCACCAGTTGTAAACCGCTGGCGGTGATATTTCCGTTATTGTCGCGCAGGAACTCAATATGTGAAATCACCTCGTCGCCGAATAACGCCGCCATGTCGATAATCTGCTGGCGCTATCGGGCAGGGTTAAACGCCGTCTGTAAACAGGTCAGGGTGCTGTCGATTTTTAGCTCGTATAGATGGATTCTATTTCTCTCAGCGATAAATCAATTTCACTTCGCCTGATGCCGCTCCTATGCTACTGCGGAAAACACGACAGGCTCAGGAGGGAATATGGAAAAACAACAGATGGCGGCAGGTGTGCTGAGGGCATTAGGGGGCGGACAATCTCGTTGAGCTGAGTTCCTGTGCCAGCCGCATTAGGGTAAGTGACCATCAGCAGCAGATAGATCCCCAACAGCTGCCACTGGAAGGCTGGCAACGGCTGCTGGGCAATTATCAGCAACAGGGGCAACGGCAAAGCTTACGCCCTTACGAGGCACAGATTTATCAGCGGTGAAAACCTCTGCCTGGCGCAACTTCAATGAACCCGCCGGTTCTGTTAATCTGACAGCAGTTAACAGGGAGAAACGACATGCGAAAACTGACTGAACAGAAACGAAATGACATCCTTAACGCTGCCACGGCCGTCTTTCTTGAACAGGGCTATGAACGTGCTTCCATGGAAGGGGTAGCCAGAACGGCCGAATGCTCTAAAGCCACGCTCTATAACTACTTTACCTCCAAAGAAAGTCTTCTTGATGCCGTGGTAAGGGCTTACGGCACCAACTTTCTGACGCGCGCGGCGGACGATCTTCACAGTCAGGACAGCAGTAAACTCTCTCTGAATGACCGGCTGCAGCGCTTTGGTGAAGGCATGCTGGGTGCACTGACGTCCGACTGGAAGGGGCTTCAGCTGTATCGCATGGTTATCGGTGAGGCGGGGCATTCCGGCATTGGCGATATCTTTTATGAGTCCGGCGTACGCGAGAGTATGAACGCGCTGGCGGCACTGATGGAGCAGCACATTGACGCTGGCGACATGCGGCCCGCCAGCCCCGAACTGAGAGCGAAACAGTTTTCGGCTCTGGTAAGGGCCGAAGCTGACGAGCTCTTTCTCAGACATGACATGCCGGTTTATACGCAGCAGGATATCGTGGCGATGGTTAAAAGTGCCGTGGACGTATTTACCGCTGGCGCGTCAGCCCGCTGACGACGCGGAAAGGTTTTCAGTACAGCGTCACGTCGCTCAGTACCAGAAGCGTCAATACCCCCAATGTATCCACCACGATGCATTCGACCAGCAAAAAAATCAGCAGCAGCCCGGCTGAACATCCCCATACCCTGATGGCATAGAACCTGGCCCGATGCAGCCTGAATCGGCGGATGCGCCAGATTTCCCTGAGGTTGCCACCGGTGATCGCTAAGGTGAGTGCCACGACTATCGTCATAGTCCCATAGATGAACCATTGCCGCAGCGGCGTACTCTCCAGCGTGATGATCAGCCATGCGATCATATCGGACTCCCCATGAGTAAATTACAGATACGAAATGAAGCATTTTGTTGACAGAGTCAGGATAAAGCATGTTAACTAAACCGTACAGTTTATTTTTGAAAAACCTGATCGGAGAGTGTTTCTATGGTTTGCCTGACTAAACAGCTGTCCCGCACGCTGATCCTGACCGCCATCATTGCCGCCGCGGGGTGTTCATCCACCTCGCCGGTGAAATATGCCGGCATCGAGGCCACATCCAGAATGCTACCCAACACGGCTGACGACAGCGCGCGGATACCTTTCCGCTACGCCGCCCCGGTTGACTGGAGCAAATACCGCAGCATCACTATCGAACCCGTCGAGATTTACGGCGGCAGCGACGCGCAGTTTAATGACCTGCCGCAGGAAGATCGGCGCAATCTGGCCGACTACATGCAGAAGAAGTTCGCCGAAGTGCTGGCGGAGAAGTTTACTGTCAACACCTCCGCCGGGAACGCTCCCGCTCTCCGGCTTAAGCTGACGCTGGCCGGCGCGGACACGACGCCCCAGTTTGTGGGGACCATTACGAAATTCGACCTGGCCGGCGGCCCCTATAATATCGTTCAGTCCGTACGCGGCGGGCGCGGCCTGATGAGCGGATACGTCAACTATGCCGTTGAGGTGAAAGATGCCGCGAACGGCGAACTTCTGCTGGCCTACGTCGCGGAGCAGTATCCTAACGCAATGAACGTAGGCGCTACGTTTGGATCAATGAGTGCGGCAGAAACGGGGGTGGATAAAGGCGCCGAGCAGCTGCTGGAGAAATTGCGCTAGCTAAGCCGGTACCCGGGCAGAACAGGATGTCCGCCTGGGACCTATTACGCGTTGGTGAGCGGTAGATCCGGGAATAGGCTTAATCAACGCTCTTAACAGGGGAAGTTTTCCGTTTTCTAAGCGGATCCCATAAACTACAGCACGCAGGTCACACAGATACACAATGACCCTCAACGGCTGTAATTCTGGGTTTCAGACTCGTGAGTCAGAAACCTTTGTCAGGACGTTCATCCGTCTTTGTTGATAACACCCCTCCCTTCGGTTTGCGCTGACGCGCCAGGTGGCTCCGACGAGCCAGGAGCGGAGGCGCTATTTACACCAGGGAAGTAAGATGCTGTTGCCAGATTCAGACTGTACAAAAACCCTCTGTCAGTTGTCGTTTCAACCATGAGTCGTCCGCTCTTTATTTCTCTGGATGGGCCCAAGGGGGTCGGCAAAACCACGCTCCTGGAGGCCATCACTAAGGTACTCAGGGCAGACAACCGGAAGGTAGTCCGACTGTGTGAGAAAAAAAGCGATCCCTGGCGAGGGGAAACCATGGCCCTTGTTAACCGGCTCGTCAGAAATCCCAGCCTGGATTTGGAACGGGAAGTGTGTCAGCGCTTTGCCAATAGCCGCGCGTGGATTTCCCGGCACGTGCTGACCAGACAGCCGCCGGGCAGCATTATCCTGATGGACCGCTGGTATCCGTCGGAAGCCGCGTTTCGCCGGATGGTGCCTTTTGCAGAGATTTTACAGCTTAACCTTGAGCGAGACGTGCAAACCCCAGACCTGCATGTCGGGGTGGTTACCGCGCCAGCTATTTCATGGGCGAGGGCGGCGGCCCGATCGCGAGGGCTAAGCAGCACCGTGATGCATAAGCTGGAAGAGCATGTCGCCAGTACCCGCGCGTTCGAGCGAGAAATTGCCGATCGCGGCTGGGTATTGTGCCGTAATGAAGGAAGCATCGAAGAAGCAACGATGCAGGTGGTTGCTGAGATTTACAGAGTTCCTGGATGCCCCAACCCCTCGGTTGAGCGGGCAGCGCCGGAAAGATAAAGCTGCATCCGTGACAAGCCAGACCAAAGCAAAAACCCCGCTCAGGTTTCCCTGAGCGGGGTTTTCAAATTTGGCTCCTCTGACTGGACTCGAACCAGTGACATACGGATTAACAGTCCGCCGTTCTACCGACTGAACTACAGAGGAATCGTGTGAACGGGGCGCATGTTAACGGCATGGCCTGCCGTTGTCAAAGCCCATTTCCACATTCCCGATGCGTTTGCTGCCAAAAACAGCAACCTGTCGCTTTTTTAACGTTAGCGGGCAATCTTCAATCTCTTGCGCCAGATCCCACTTTCCAGCGATTAGCTGAGCGATGTTAGAGCTGTGTCAAATTTTTGTTATTTGCTGATTTTAAAACACGCGTTTCGGTGGTTTCATAGCGAAAGTTTCAAATGACGTGATTATGAAACAAAAAAACTGTTTTACGACAACGTGGAACAGTAAGGGAGAAAGTCTGGCAGTGGCAGGTTTTCAACTTGTTGTAAAAAATACAAAAATTCTGACGCGAAGGCGATCGGAGAAAAAGATAGACCCGAGATAATAACCCCCTACATTTTAATTAAGTCGTCGGTGATGTTGAGTGAATGTAAAAGATATTTTTCATTCGTCGTATCAGCCAGCCTGCGCATGCTAACGATAAAAGGGCTCCGCCATGAACGTGAAAAAAACAATTTTAGCGTCACTGTTAGTGTGTATGTTACCTGTTACCAGCTTCGCGAAAGAGGTGCAGGTAGGTGTCTCTATGGCACTGTTTGACGACAACTTTTTGACAATTGTCCGCAACTCCATCAGCAAGGAAATGAAGAAAGACGGTGTTAACGGTCAGATTGAAGATGCCAAGAACGACGTCGCTCAGCAGCTGCAACAGGTACAGAGCTTTATCAGCCAGGGCGTTGACGCGGTGATCGTTAACCCGGTTGACACTAACGCCGTGAAGCCAATTGTTGACCTCACCACCAAAGCCGGCATCCCGCTGGTGTTCGTTAACCGTAAACCCGCCACCGAACTGACCGGCAAAATGGCCTTTGTAGGCTCTGATTCCGAACTGGCGGGCCGCCTGCAGATGGAAGCGCTGGCCAAGCGTCTGGATTATAAAGGCAACGTGGCAATTCTGCTGGGTGACCTGGCAAACGAAGCCACTCGTGAACGCACCAAGGGCGTGAAAGCCGTTGTGGCTAAATATCCTGGCCTGAAAGTGGTTCAGGAACAGACCGCCAAATTTACCCGTAACGACGCGGTAGACGTGGTCAGTAACTGGCTGACGGCAGGTGACGATATCCAGGCCATCGCGTCTAACAACGATGAAATGGCGATCGGTGCCCTGCAGGCGCTGGGTAAAAATGACAACAAAATTCTGGTCGCGGGCGTGGATGGTACACCGGATGCGCTGCAGATGATTAAGAACGGCAAGATGGTTGCCAGCGTCTTCCAGGATGCCAAAGGCCAGGGCGAAGGTGCCGTGCAGACCGCAGTGAAACTGGCTAAGGGCGAGCAGGTTCAGAAAATGGTCGATATCCCATTCCAGCTGATCACCAAAGATAACTACGAAGCATTTACCAGCAAAAACCTTAAATAAGAACCGTAGCCGAAACAGTTGTACGGAGGTGTTAAATGTCCGCATATGCGCTAGAAGCCGAAGGCATCAGTAAGTTTTTCCCGGGTGTTAAAGCATTAAATAACGTGTCACTGCGCGTTAAGCCGGGAACGGTGCATGCCCTGATGGGTGAGAATGGCGCAGGAAAGTCCACTTTAATGAAGTGCCTGATCGGGATTTACCGTCCCGATGAGGGGCAAATCCGCATTAAAGGGGAGCCTGTGCAGTTTACCGATACGCTGGATGCACTGCGTTCGGGAATCTCAATGATCCACCAGGAGCTTAATTTGGTACCGCATATGACGGTCGCCGAAAACATCTGGCTCGGTCGCGAACCGATGAAACTCGGCTTCGTTGACCACGGTAAGCTCAACCGTTTAACCAAAGATCTGCTGGTTAAGCTGAATATCCGTCTGCGCCCTGAACAAATGGTTGGCGATCTCAGTATCGCCTCCCAGCAGATGGTGGAGATCGCCAAAGCTGTCTCCTGGAATTCAGATATCGTGATTATGGATGAACCGACCTCGGCGCTGACGGAAACCGAAGTGGCGCATCTGTTCACCATCATTCGCGATCTGCGTGAGCAGGGTAAAGCAATCATCTATATCAGCCACAAGATGGATGAGATCTTTACCATTACCGACGAGGTCAGCGTATTCCGTGACGGCACCTGGGTGGCCAGCAACGAGACGTCGTTCTACACGCGTCAGTCGCTGATCACTCAGATGGTGGGTCGCGAGCTGACTCAGCTGTTTCCGAAATTTGATACCAATATTGGTGAAGACGTTCTGACGGTGCGTAATCTGTCCCGTCAGGGCGTGTTCCACGACATCAACTTCAACGTGCGCCGCGGCGAGATCCTCGGCGTAGCCGGGCTGGTGGGTGCCGGCCGCAGTGAAGTGATGGAAAGCCTTTTTGGTATGACCGAAATCGACGGCGGTGAGATCCTCATCGACGGCGTGCCAACCCGCATCGACTCGCCGGCCACGGCGATCGACAAAGGGCTGGCGTTCCTGACCGAAGACCGTAAGAAGTCCGGCCTGTTCCTGGTGCTGTCGGTACTGGAGAACATGAGTATCGTGAAGATGACCAACTACAGCGCTAACGCGGGCTTTGTCAGTCACTCACAGATGGCCAAAGACTGTCTGGAACAGATTAAGCGCTTGAATATTAAGACGCCGACCATGGACCAGATCATTAATAACCTGAGCGGCGGTAACCAGCAGAAGGTGCTGATTGCGCGCTGGCTGCTGGCACAACCGAAAATTCTTATCCTTGACGAACCTACCCGTGGTATCGACGTCGGTGCTAAGGCGGAGATCTACCGCCTGATTAGCGAACTGGCGAACCGTGGCGTGGCAATCATTATGGTCTCCTCAGAGCTGCCGGAAATTCTCGGCATGAGCGACCGGGTGATGGTTATGCACGGCGGACGTATTACCGGCATCCTCAATAAAGAAGATGCTGACCAGGAAACTATTTTGTCGCTGGCGTCCGAGTAAGGGCGAAAGGTAAACACACATGAGTGATATGAAAATGACAACGCAACAGCACGCTGAAACGCCTTCTTTCTTCAGCAGTCTGAAAGGCAGAATGCCTAAAGATACCGGTATTTTCGTTGTAATGGTCGGCATTGCGCTGATCTTTGAAGCCTTCGGTTGGTATGTTCGCGATCAGTCATTCCTGCTAAACCCGAACCGTCTGGTGTTGATCGTTCTGCAGGTTGCCATTATCGGTATTATCGCGGTAGGGGTTACGCAGGTCATTATTACCACCGGTATTGACCTCTCGTCGGGGTCGGTTATCGCCCTGTCCGCCGTGGTCGCGGCCTCGCTGGCGCAAACCTCTGACAGCCTGTCGCCGATGTTCCCGTCGCTGGTGAATATGCCTGCAGTCCTGCCGATAGGCGCAGGGATCGCCGTCGGCTTAATCTGCGGTATTCTCAACGGCGTGTTGATTACTAAAACCGGTATTCCACCGTTTATCGCCACCCTCGGCATGATGGTATCTGCCCGCGGCCTGGCACAGTATTACACCCAGGGTAACCCAATCAGCTTCCTGTCAGACGGCTTCACCGCCATTGGTCAGGGTGCGATGCCGGTGATTATCTTCCTGGTGGTGGCGGTGCTGTTCCATATCGCCCTGAAGCACACCCGCTACGGCAAATACGTTTACGCTATCGGCGGCAATATGGTGTCGGCGAAAGTCTCCGGCATCAACGTAAACAAATATCTGATCATCGTTTACACCATTGCCGGCGCACTCTCTGGCCTGGCAGGGGTGGTACTGGCGGCACGCGTCAGCAGCGGTCAGTCAAGCATGGGCCTCTCTTACGAGCTGGATGCGATTGCCGCGGCGGTGATCGGCGGCAGCAGCCTGATGGGCGGGGTGGGGCGCATTACCGGTACGCTGATTGGCGCGGTGATCCTCGGCCTGATCAAGAGTGGCTTTACCTTTGTTGGTGTGGATGCCTACGTGCAGGACATTATCAAGGGGATGATTATCGTGGCGGCGGTATCCATCGATATGTACCGTAACCGTAAGAAACGTTGAGTCTTAAAAGAACAACAACAGGGTGCTGCGCGTATGTGCAGCACCCTGTTTTGCTTTCAAGGGCGTGGCTTTTTGCTCTGATGGCGGGGTGGGCTGTTGCGTTGCTGCCTTAAGGCGGAGCTTTTCGCTCTGGTGATGGGGTCGGCTGTTGTGTTGCTGTTTAAGGGCGTAGCTTTTCGCTCTGGTGACGGGTTCGGCCCCGGGCGAAAAGAACGCCGGGACGCTGCAAGTACGTCCATGTAAGCTCGGGCGGCGCTCCCTGCGCCGCACGCCCGGCTAACCTTTTCACCCGCGTCCTCCCTGTTGGCTGTTGTGTTGCTGTTTAACGGCGTAGCTTCTCGTTCTGGTGACGGGTTCGGCTGCGGGCGAAAAGAACGCCGGGACGCTGCAAGTACGTCCGTGTAAGCTCGGGCGGCGCTCCCTGCGCCGCACGCCCGGCTAACCTTTTCGCCCGCGTCCTCCCTGTCAGCTACTGCGTTGCTGTAAAGAGCGTCGTTGTTCGGCAGGATACCGAAGATTAATTAGTGGAAGCTGTCTGATTAGGTCTGATTTAGACTGATTTAGTTTGATTTGGTTTATTTGATTTTTTTGTTTGGTTTTAAAACAGCGACGCAGAAAATAACAGGCAATCGGGGTTTATCCGGATAAGCGGACCTTCGGGCACAGGGACGTGCCCGGCAGAGCCCAGGGACGTTACTGGCGTGTCCGCGTTCCGGATAAACCCCGATAAGCCGGGCACCGGAACCCGAAGCGACCAGCGGCCCGGAAGCCACACCCTGACAGGCCAGGCACTAAAACCTGAAGCGCCCAGCGTCCCCGAAGCCACACCCTGACATGCCAGGCACCGGAACCCGAAGCGACCAGCGTCCCGGAAGCCACACCCTGACAGACCAGGCACCAGAACCTGAAGCGACCCTGACTCAACTCTGTTCTCCAGACTTTTCCTGCACAGCACGAAGGCAAAGAATGCACCACCGGTGTGCAATATCACGGGTATTGCCGATGAAAAAGTTATGACCGGAAATTAAGGCTTATTTACTTTAATAAATTAACGTTAAGTATATCATAAGGATAAGACCTTAATCCTATTCTTATATCAGCCAGATAATTCCTGGCACACCCCTTGCAATACCTCCCCGGTCAGAGTGAAAACTTATAACCGCCAGCGCAACTGGCAACCGGTACACCGGACGGAGGCAACATGAACTTAAGACGACTGAAATATTTTGTGAAAATCGTCGATATCGGCAGCCTGACCCAGGCAGCGGAAGTGCTGCATATTGCTCAACCCGCGCTCAGCCAGCAGGTGGCGACGCTGGAAAACGAGCTGGACCAGCAACTGTTGATCCGTACCAAACGCGGCGTCACGCCAACTGAAGCCGGTAAAATTCTCTACTCCCATGCCCGTACCATCCTGCGCCAGTGCGAACAGGCCCAGATGGCGGTCATCAACGCAGGCCAGGTGCTCAGCGGCCAGGTCGCCATTGGCCTTGCGCCAGGCACCGCAGCCTCCTCGCTGACCATGCCGCTGCTGCAGACCGTGCGTGAACAGTTCCCGGAAGTACTGGTCTATCTGCACGAAAACAGCGGCGCATCGCTGAATGAGAAACTGATGAATGGCCAGCTGGATATGGCGGTGCTCTACGATCGCACCCCAACTGCGGGGATCACCAGCGTGCCGCTGATGAAAGAGGAGCTGTACCTGGTTGGCACCGACGCATGCCCTGGCAGCAACGTCGATCTTGCCGACGTGGCGCAGATGAACCTGTTCCTGCCGCGCGACTACAGTGCGGTACGTAAACGCGTTGATGAAGCCTTCTCGCTGCGCCGCCTCAGCGCACGCATCATCGGTGAAATCGAATCGATCGCCACCCTGACCGCCGCGGTTTCCAGCGGAATGGGCGTTACCGTGCTGCCGGAATCCGCGGCCCGTTCGCTGGTCAGCAGCACCAACGCGTGGATGGCCCGTATCGGCAGCCCGTCGCTGAATCTGCCGTTGTCGCTCAACGTCTCTGCGCGTCAGCCGCTGTCGCCATCCGCCCAGGCGGTAAAAACCATTTTGCTGTCACTGATAAACCAGCCGTTAGCGGAAGAGCGCGAGCTGATGCTGGTAGGTTAATCCGCCGTGCCGGGCGCGCCACCGCGCGCCTCACTTCCCTCTCTTATCACCAAAAAGCATATAAAACCTCTTTTTATTATTTGTTGCTATCAATGTGCATCCTTAACATGAGGTAAACCAACAGATAACAGAGGGAGCAACGCGCGTGAATTTTCAGCAACTTAAAATCATTAAAGAAGCAGCACGCTGCGAGTTCAATCTCACCGAAGTGGCAAACGCGCTGTTTACCTCCCAGTCCGGGGTCAGCCGCCATATTCGCGATTTAGAAGATGAGCTGGGCGTGGAGATCTTTATCCGTCGCGGCAAACGCCTGCTGGGCATGACCGAACCGGGTAAGGCGTTATTAACCATTGCCGAACGCATTCTTGATGAGGCCGGCAAAGTACGCCGCCTGGCCGACGTCTTCACCAACGAGTCGAGCGGTGTGCTGACCATCGCCACCACCCACACCCAGGCGCGTTACAGCCTGCCGAAGGTGATTAAGGCGTTCCGTGCGCTTTACCCCAATGTGCGGCTGGAGCTGAACCAGGGTTCACCGCAGGAGATCGTCTCAATGCTGGTGGCCGGTGAGGCCGATATCGGCATCGCCAGCGAGCAGGTGGTCAATAATCCGGCGCTGGCCGCCTTCCCGTGGTTCAGCTGGCACCATGCGCTGCTGGTGCCGAAAGGACATGAGCTGGAGCAGCACCAGCCTGTGAGCCTGGCTACGCTGAGCCGCTATCCGCTGATCACCTATCGCCAGGGCATTACCGGGCGCTCCAAAGTTGACCGGGCGTTTCATGCCGCCAGCCTGAAGCCGGATTTTGTGCTGAGTGCGCAGGATTCCGACGTGGTGAAAACCTACGTCGAGCTGGGGCTGGGAGTAGGGGTTCTGGCCGACCAGGCCTGCCAGCTGGACGAACACTCACCGCTGACCCGGCTGGAGGCGCGCCATCTGTTTGAGCCGAACACGGTGTGGCTGGGGCTGAAGCGTGGCCAGCTGCAGCGCAACTACGTCTGGCAGTTCCTTGAGCTGTGCAACGCCAATCTGTCGCTGGAAGAGATTAAGCGCCAGGCGCTGTCGCTGGAAGAAGAAGAACCGGTGATCGATTATCAGATTTAAATCATCGACGGGCCAGGCCGCATCCCTGCGGCTTATGCCTCGCAAACCTTTTCGCCCGCGTCCTCCCTGTTGGCTGTTGTGTTGCTGTTTAAGGGCGTAGCTTTTCGCTCTGGTGACGGGTTCAGCCCCGGGCGAAAAGAATGCCGGGACGCTGCAAGTACGTCCATGTAAGCTCGGGCGGCGCCCCCTGCGCCGCACGCCCGGCTAACCTTTTCGCCCGCGGCCTCCCTGTTGGCTGTTGCGTTGCTGTTTAAGGGCGTAGCTTTTCGCTCTGGTGACGGGTTCGGCCCCGGGCGAAAAGAACGCCGGGACGCTGCAAGTACGTCCGTGTAAGCTCGGGCGGCGCTCCCTGCGCCGCACGCCCGGCTAACCTTTTCACCCGCGGCCTCCCTGTCAGCTACTGCGTTGCTGTAAAGGGCATCGTTTTCGGCAGGATACTGAAGACTAAGTCGTGGAAGCTGTCTGATTTAGTTTGATTTGATTTTTTTTGGTTTTAAAACAGCGACGCAGAAAATAGCAGGCAATCGGGGTTTATCCGGGTTAGCGGACCTTCGGGCACAGGGACGTGTCCGGCAGAGCCCAGGGACGTTACTGGCGTGTCCGCGATCCGGATAAACCCCGATTAGCCGGGCACCGAAACCTGAAGCGACCAGCGGCCCCAAAGCCAGACCCTGATTAGCCGGGCACCAAAACCTGAAGCGACTAGCGGTCCCGAAGCCACGCCCCGATTAGCCGGGCACCGAAACCTGAAGCGACCAGCGGTCCCGAAGCCACGCCCCGATTAGCCGGGCACCAAAACCTGAAGCGACCAGCGGCCCCGAAGCCACTCCCCGATTAGCCGGGCACCGGAACCCGAAGCGACAAGCGGCCCCGAAGCCACGCCCCGATAAGTCAGGCTTAAAATCCAAAGCGACCTACGGCGCTAAGCGACCCGCCGCTCACCCCCACGGCATAAAATTTCGTTTCCCGTCACAAAACCCTGCCGCCAGCGTATCCCCCACACCGATAGCGCAGCATCCGCCGCCGCCACTCCGCTACAGTGGTGACATCGCGCTTATTGCCGCCGAAATTGTGCCTTTGCTGCGCCCAAACCCGCAGCTCACCCTCAAGGAGAAACTCATGCCGTTAACCCGCTTACAGGACCTAACCCTGCTGCGCCAGCAGGCCTACTTCGCCGGCCGCTGGCAAAATGCTATCAACGGTGAAACCCTGCCGGTCATCAACCCGTCAACCAATGAGGTACTGGCCACCATCCCGGCGCTCGGTGCCGCGGAAACCGAACAGGCTATCGCCTTTGCCGAGGCCGCGCGTAAAAGCTGGGCCAAAACCCCTAACGCCGAACGCGCTCAGCTGCTGGAAAAATGGTACCAGCTGATCCTCGACAACGCCGACGACCTCGCGGCGATCATGACCGCCGAACAGGGCAAACCGCTGGCGGAAGCGAAAGGTGAAGTGACCTACGGTGCCGGATTCGTCAAATGGTTCGCCGAAGAAGCGCGCCGCATCTACGGCGACACCATCCCGGCACCGTCCGGCGACCGCCGCATCCTCGTCCTCAAACAGCCGGTCGGCGTCGCGGCGGCCATCACCCCGTGGAACTTCCCGATTGCGATGATCACCCGCAAAGTGGCCCCGGCGCTGGCCGCCGGCTGCCCGATTATCGTCAAACCTTCTGAACTCACGCCGCTCTCGGCGCTGGCGCTGGTCGAACTGGCACAGCGCGCTGGCATCCCGGCCGGGGTACTGCAGGTGGTCACCGGCCTGCCGAAAGAGATTGGCGAAACCCTTACCGCCAGCCGCACCGTGCGCAAAATCTCCTTCACCGGCTCCACCCGCGTCGGCCAGCTGCTGATGCAGCAGAGCGCCGACAGCATCAAACGCCTCAGCCTCGAACTCGGCGGCAACGCCCCGCTGATCGTCTTTGACGACGCCGACCTCGATATCGCTATCCCCGGCGTGATGATGAGCAAATTCCGTAACGCCGGACAGACCTGCGTCTGCGCCAACCGCATCCTCGTGCAGCGCGGCATCTATCCACGCTTTGCCGAACGCCTGCTGGAAGAAGTGGCGAAACTGAAAGTCGGCGACGGTTTCGCGGCGGGCAGCACCATCGGCCCGCTGATCAACCCGGCGGCGGTGGAGAAGGTTAACGCGCACATTGAAGACGCGGTAAAACACGGCGCACGGGTGCTGACCGGCGGCACCAGCAGCGGCCCCGGCACCTTTGTCACGCCAACGGTGCTGACCGACGTCACCCCGGCGATGCGCATCGCCCACGAAGAGACCTTCGGCCCGGTGGCACCGCTGTTTATCTTTGATACCGAAGAGCAGGCCATCGACATTGCCAACGACACGCCGTTTGGCCTCGGCTCCTACTTCTTTACCGAAGACATCCGCCGCGCCTGGCGGGTCGGCGAAGCGCTGGAGTTTGGCATGGTCGGCTTCAACACCGGATCGGTATCGCTGGTCGAGTCGCCGTTTGGCGGCATAAAACTCTCCGGCATCGGTCGTGAAGGCTCGCATTACGGCATTGACGAATACCTGGAATCAAAAGCCTTCCACTTTGGCAGCCTGTAAATAACGTTTTAATCTTCAAAAAAAGCCTGCCCCCGAAACGGGCAGGCTTTTTTTTGCCTGAAAAACCCGCAACTTAACTATTTTCCCATTATTGTGGTGCGCCACGCTGGTGCAGGTTTAGTACCAGTTTCACCATGCTGGTGCGTTTATTTTGTGATGTAAATCATCTATTTAAGCAGTCGGTTTATCTGTCAAAAAAGGCCTGCCATTACGGCACAAAATTTTTTTGGGCTGCTTTCTACGCATTATTATTTTTTCCACGGCTGGCATACTTTCTGCATTACTTAAAACAATTACGAATAACCCAGGCAAGCGGGTTGTTTATTAGCAGAGCCAGAGGAAGCCGAGATGCTGAGTTTTAAACCGGAAAACATCGCCTTACCCGCAGGGCATTATATCAACGGTCAGCACGTTGCCGGCAGCGGCGATCGGCTTGCGGTTAACCGGCCTTCCGATGGTCTGCTGGCGGGAGAGATGACCGAAGCCAGCCGCGAGCTGGTTGATGAAGCGGTCAGCGTGGCGGACCGCGCGGTGCGTGAAAGCGGCTGGGCCAGCTGCCCGCCGCGCCAGCGCGGCGCGGTACTGCGGCGCTGGGCCGACCTGATCGTCGCCGACCCGCAGCTGGCGCAGCTGGAATCGCTGGGCTCCACCCGGCCGATCCACGACGTGGTCAACCACGAAATCCCGTTCACCGCCGAAGCGATCCGCTTCTACGCCGAATGCGCCGACAAATTCAGCGGCGACGTGCTGCCAACCCGCGACGCCAGCCTCGGCATGCTGGTGCCGGAGCCGTACGGCGTGATCGGGGCCATCACCCCGTGGAACTTCCCGCTGTCGATGGCCTCGTGGAAATGTGGCCCGGCGCTGGCGGCAGGTAATGCCGTGGTGCTGAAGCCCTCCGAGCTGACGCCGTTCTCCACCGTGCGGCTGGCCGAACTGGCGCTGCAGGCCGGGCTGCCTGCCGGGGTGCTGAACATCGTGCAGGGCGGTGGTGCCGTCACCGGCAGCGCGCTGGTGGCCCATCCGCTGGTGCGCAAGGTCTCCTTTACCGGCTCCACCGCCACCGGCGCACGCATTATGAGCGACGCGGCGTTTAACGGCATGAAGCCGGTAACGCTGGAGCTGGGCGGTAAAAGCCCGCAGCTGGTATTTGACGACGCCGGCGATCTGGATGAAGTGGCCGGGCGCATCCTGCGCGGCTTCACCGCCAACGGCGGCCAGGCCTGCGTGGCCGGCACCCGGCTGATCGTCCAGCGCGGCATTGCCGATGCGCTGATCGCGAAGCTGATCACCCTGTGCCAGAGCTTCCGCCCCGGCGTCACCTGGGACGAAAGCAGCCGCTATGCGCCGATGATCGACAGCCGCCAGGCCTGCAAGGTCGAGTCGGTGATCGCCAGCGCCCGGGCGCAGGGGGCGGAAGTGCTGGTCGGCGGCGGCCGCTTTGCCGACACCGGCGAAGGCTACTTCTGGCAGCCGACGCTGCTGGCGGGTCTGGAGCAGGATAATCCGGCGGTGCAGGAGGAGATCTTTGGCCCGGTGCTGACCGTGCAGATCTTCGACGATGAAGCCGAAGGGCTGGCGCTGGCCTCACACCCCACTTACGGCCTGTGCGCCGGGGTGCACACCAAAAATATTGACCGCGCGCTGCGGGCGATGCGTGGCATCGCGGCGGGCACGGTATGGATCAACCGTTACGGTCGCTCCGGCGATTTTATCATCCCCACTGGCGGCTTTAACGGCTCCGGTATTGGCAAAGACCTCGGTCGTCAGGCGTTTGAAGCCTGCCAGCGCTATAAGAGCGTGCTGATCGATTTCTGATTTTCTCCCTGTAACGAACTCTCCAGAGGTAACGCAATGGCTGTGTTTAAACCGAAATTCATCACCTTCGACTGTTACGGCACGCTGATTAACTTTGATATGGCCGGCGCCGCCGCCACCATCTTTGCCGATCGCGTCGCGCCGGAGCAGATGAGGGCGTTTACCGACGATTTCTCTAACTACCGTATGGATGAAGTGCTCGGTGCCTTCAAACTCTACCCGCTGGTGGTGGCCGGTGCGCTGTACCGCACCTGTAACAAGTGGGGCGTGGAGTGCACCGAAGCCGACTGCGCGGCGGTGATGGAAGCCTGCAAAACCTGGGGCCCGCACCCGGACGTGCCGGCCGGACTGAGCATCGTGGCCAAAGAGATCCCGCTGGTGCTGCTGACCAACTCCACCGACGAGCTGATCCAGCACCATATCCCGCGTCTTGGCGCACCGATCCATATGACCATCACCGCCGAAGAGGTCGGGGCTTACAAGCCGCAGATGAAGGGCTTTGAGTACATGCTCAACAAGCTCAACTGCGGCCCGGAAGAGATCCTGCACGTCTCCAGCAGCCTGCGCTATGACCTGATGACCGCCTATGACCTCGGCATCAAAAACAAGGTGTTTGTTAACCGCGGTCACGGACCGGCGAACCCGGCCTATGAGTACACCGAAATCCGCGATATTGGCGGTCTTCCGGGCGTGGTTGGCCTGTAAGGCGCAGAGGAGCAGGCGATGAAACTCGAATCATTCTGGCAGGCAACGGCACCGGCGTTCACCGGTGCGGCAGGCGGCGATTTACCGGCCAGCGCCGACGTGGTGGTGATCGGCGGCGGCTTTACCGGGATCTCGGCGGCGCTGAGCCTGGCGCGCAGCGGCGTCAGCGTGGTGGTGCTGGAAGCGGGCGAGGTGATGAGCCAGGCCTCCGGCCGCAACGGCGGCCACTGCAACACCGGCGTGGCGCAGAACTTCTCGGCGCTGGTCGAAAGCCAGGGCGTTGAGCAGGCTACCCGCTACTACCGGGCGTTCGCCGGCGCGGTGGACTACGTGCAGGGGCTGGTCGCCAGCGAGCAGATCGACTGCGACTTCCGCCGCTGCGGCAAGCTGAAGCTGGCCAGCAAGGCCTCCCACCTGCCGTCGCTGGTCGCCGCCTGCGAAATGATGAAGCGCCATGTTGACCCGGACGTGGAAGTGCTGAGCCGGGAAGAGGTGGCGCGGGAGATCGACTCACCGGACTTCCACGGCGGTTTGTTACAACGTCACGGCGGCCAGATGCATATGGGCAAGTTCGGCGTCGGCCTCGCCAACGCCGCCGCCCGCGCCGGGGCGAAAATCTATCCACAGACGGCGGTTACCGGCCTGACGCGGCTGAACGGCCACCGTCATCAGGTGATCACCGCACGCGGCACCATTACCGCCGAGAAGGTGCTGATGGCCACCGGCTGCTCCAACGTCGGCCCGTTTGAGTGGTTCCAGCGCCGCATTATTCCGGTGGGCAGCTTTGTGGTGGTCACCGAGCCGCTGGAAGAGCGGGTGCTGCAGCGTATGCTGCCCGGCGACCGCACCTACGTCACCTCGCTGAACCTCGGCAACTACATGCGCACCACCGCCGACCGGCGTCTGGTGTTCGGCGGCCGCGCGCGCTTCGCCATCAGCAGCCCGACCTCGGATGCTAAAAGCGGCGACGTGCTGAAGGCCGGTATGCAGAAGATGTTCCCCAATCTCGGCAACGTCGGCATCGACTACTGCTGGGGCGGGCTGGTGGATATGACCGCCGACCGCCTGCCGCACGCCGGCGAGCAGGATGGCGTGTTCTACTCGCTGGGCTACAGCGGGCACGGCACCCAGATGTCGGTGTGGATGGGCCGGGTGATGGCCGATTTGCTGACCGAAAAAGCCAATGATAATCCGTGGCAGCGCAGCAGCTGGCCGGCGGTTCCCGGTTACTTCGGGAAACCCTGGTTCCTGCCGGTGGCCGGACTGTACTACAAGGCGAAGGATCGCTTTTCATAACAACCCGTCATGCTTCGTGCTGCGGCGCTGGCCGCAGCCTGAATTTGCCAGGGTACAAAAACACAACGACTTGAGGGTGCACAGATGAGTAAATTTCGTAAAGAATTTAGCCAGGCTAACCCGACCTTAACCCAGGCCATCACGGACGTGGCCATTACCCGCCGCGGGATGATGAAACTGCTGTCGGCCGGCGCGGTGATGAGCACCGGCCTGATCGGCTTCCCGGAGTTCAGCTTCGCCGCTGAAACCCCGGTAATGGGCGGCAAGCTGCGCGCGGCGGTGGCCAACGCCTCTGCCACCGACACGCTGGACCCGGCGCGCGGCAGCAACAGCGGCGACTACTGCCGCCAGTTTATGTTCTACAGCGGCCTGACCGAGCTGGATAAAGAGCTGAAGGCGCAGCCGGCGCTGGCCGAATCGATTGAGAGCAGCGACGGTAAGACCTGGCAGGTGAAGCTGCGTTCCGGCGTAACCTTCCACAACGGCAAGGCGCTGACCGCCGCCGACGTGATCTACTCGCTGAACCGCCATAAAGATCCGGCCGTGGCCTCCACCGCCATTACCCTGGCCAGCCAGATTGCCGATATCAAGGCGGTAAGTGACGGCGAGCTGACCCTGACGCTGACCCAGCCGAACTTCGACCTGCCGTCGCTGCTCGCCACCAGCGCCTTCCTGATCGTACCGGACGGCACCAAAGACTTCAGCAAGGCGATCGGCACCGGTCCGTTTGTGCTGAAAGAGTTCCAGCCGGGCGTGCGCACCGTCGGCACCAGAAACAAAAACTACTGGAAGCCGGGCCTGCCGCGCCTCGACGAAGTGGAGCTGATGGGCGTGACCGACCCGGCCGCCCGCGTCAACGCGCTGATGTCCGGCGACCTGCAGATGGTCTCCACGCTCTCCGCCGGTGACGTCAACCGCCTGCGTAAGAACGGCCAGTTCAACGTGCTGGAGAGCAAGTCCGGCATGTACAGCGACCTGATTATCCGTACCGACCGCGCGCCAGGCAATAACGCCGATTTCGTGCTGGCGATGAAGTACCTGCAGCCGCGTGAACTGATCGTTAAAACCGTGCTGCAGGGCTTTGGTGATATCGGTAACGATACCCCGGTTCCGCCGTGGCACCCGATGTTCAACAAGGATCTGCCGCAGCGCCCGCTGGATCTCGACAAAGCCAAATTCCACATCAAGAAGGCCAATATGGCCGGGGCGAAAATCGAAATCATCACCACGCCAAACATTGAAGGCGCGGTGGAAGGCGGCCAGCTGGTACAGCAGATCGCCCGGTCGGCCGGCCTCAACGTCGCGGTGCGCCGCGTGCCGTACGACGGTTACTGGTCAGCCCACTGGATGAAAGATCCGATCGGCTACGGCTCGGTCAACCCGCGCCCGACGCTGGATATGCTGTTCTCCCAGTTCTATCTCTCCACCGCGCCGTGGAACGAGTCCGGCTGGAAAAACGAGCAGTTCGATCAGCTGGTGGCCGCCGCCCGTGGCGAAAGCGACCAGGGCAAACGCAAGCAGATGTACGGCGATATGCAGAAGCTGGTCTACGACAACTGCGGCACGCTGATCCCGGCCTTCATCAGCTCGATGGACGGCTGTAGTAAGAAAGTGAAAGGGGTGGAAGCCTGGCCGTCTGGCATGATGATGGGCTATCGTTTCCACGAGTTTGCCTGGTTGGCTGCATAAGCAGGAGAACGGCGATGAACAGGTACATACTCAAACTGATACTCCGGCGTGTAGGGTCGGGTTTACTTACGCTCTTCATCGTCTCGGCGCTGGTGTTCTTTATCACCAGCCTGCTGCCGGGCGATGCGGCGCAGATGATCCTTGGCCAGTCAGCCACCCCGGAAACGGTGGCGGCACTGCGCCAGCAGCTGGGACTGGATCAGCCGCTGCTCGTACGTTACGTCAGCTGGCTGGCCGGTATGGTTCAGGGCGATTTTGGTACCTCCTTCGCCAGCAACGTGCCGGTGTCGCAGCTGGTCTCCCAGCGCATTCCGGCCACCTTCCAGCTGGCCGTTACCACCACCCTGGTGTCGGTACCGCTGGCGCTGGCCATCGGCATCACCGCCGCCATGAAGCGCGGCTCCTTCCTGGACCGCGCGCTGGTGGTCAGCACCATGGCGGTGGTGGCGGTGCCGGAATTCCTGATTGCCACCGTGGCGGTGCTGATCTTCGCCGTTAAGCTGCAGTGGGTGCCGGCGATGTCGCTCGGCTCCACCCATCAGGACTTCCTCGGCTTCCTGCGCACCTTTGCGCTGCCGGTGATGACCCTGTGCTGCGTGATTATTGCCCAGATGGCGCGCATGACGCGCGCCGCTATCGTCAACCAGATGGACAGCCCGTATCTGGAAATGACCCTGCTTAAAGGCGTCAGTCCGCTGCGCGCGATGCTGCGCCACGCGCTGCCGAACGCGGTCGGGCCGATTGCCAACGCCATCTCACTCAGCCTCTCATACCTGTTTGGCGGGGTGATCATTATCGAAAGTATCTTCAGCTATCCGGGCGTGGCCAGCCAGCTGGTGGATGCGGTGAGCAACCGCGATCTGCCGGTGGTGCAGATGTGCGTGATGTTCTTCGCCGCCTGCTACCTGACCCTGTTACTGGCGGCGGACGTGCTGACCATTGCATTTAATCCTAAGTGGAGGGGCTGATGAATACACTGACGCTACCGTGGCGCTTCTTTCAATCTCTCAACGTCAGCGGCCGTTGCGGCCTGCTGATCACCCTGTTCTGGATCCTGATGGCGGTGTTTGGCACCGCGCTGGCGCCGCACAATCTGGAGGACATCGGTGCCGGCCCGATGTTCGGCTCGTTCAGCCGCGAGTTCTGGTTCGGCACCGACTACCTCGGCCGCGATATTTTCAGCCGCATCCTCTACGGTGCGCGCTACTCGATTGGCCTGGCGCTGACCGCAGCGATCCTGGCAAGCCTGGTCGGTACGCTGCTGGCGCTGCTGGCGGCGGTGGCCGGCCGCTGGCTGGAAGAGGTGCTGGGGCGGATTAACGACGCGATGCTGGTACTGCCGGGGAAAATTCTGGCGCTGATGATCGTCGCGGTGTTTGGCTCCTCGCTGCCGATGCTGATTATCACCGCCGTGTTTACCTACTGGCCGGGTGCCTATCGTATCGCCTACGCCATGGCCTCCAGCCTGCGGTCAATGGACTACGTGCAGGCGTCACGGCTGCGCGGCGAGAGCCGCCTCTACGTGGCGATCCACGATATTCTGCCGAATATGCTGCACCCGATGCTCACCGACTTCGGCCTGCGCTTTGTCTACATCGTGCTGCTGCTCAGCGGCCTGAGCTTCCTCGGCCTCGGCGTACAGCCGCCGTACGCCGACTGGGGCACGCTGGTGCGTGAAAATCTACAGGGCCTGTTTGACGGCTCACCGGCGGTGCTGATGCCAGCGGTGGCGATTGCCAGCCTGACCATCGGTGCCAACCTGTTTATCGACAGCCTGCAGGCGATGCGCCCGATGGCAACGCTGGCTAAGGGGACCGCATGAATATTATGCCGCACACTGCAACACCGACGGTCGCCGTTGACAACCTGCGGGTCACCGCTCATGCCGACGACGGCCGGGAGATTACCCTGGTCTCGGATATTCACTTCACCGTGCAGAAGGGCGAGGTGCTGGCGCTGATCGGCGAGTCCGGCTCCGGTAAAACCACCATCGCGCTGGCGCTGATGGGCTATGCCCGCCACGGCTGCCATATTGCCGGGGGTACCATTCACGTGGCCGGCACCGACGTCACCTCGCTGTCACGCGCTGAGCTGTGCCAGTTCCGCGGCAACAAAGTGGCCTATATTGCCCAGAGCGCCGCCGCCTCCTTCAACCCGGCGATGAAAATCATGGACCAGGTGGTCGAGCCGGTGGTGATCCACGGCGTGATGAAGCGCGCGGAGGCCGAGAAAAAGGCGGTGGAGCTGTTCCGCGAACTGGCGCTGCCGAACCCGGACACCATCGGCGATCGCTATCCGCACCAGGTTTCCGGCGGCCAGCTGCAGCGCCTGATGACCGCCATGGCGCTGATTGGCGATCCGGAAGTGGTGATCCTCGATGAACCGACCACCGCGCTGGACGTCACCACCCAGGTGGAGGTGCTGAAGGCCTTCCGCCGCGTGGTGCGTCAGCGCGGCACCACCGCCATCTACGTCAGTCACGATCTGGCGGTGGTGGCGCAGATGGCCGATAAAATTCTGGTGCTGCTGAAGGGGCAGATTGCCGAGTACGGCACCACCAGCCAGCTGCTGAACGCCCCGCAGGCGGAGTACAGCCATCAGCTGCTGGACGCGGCACGGCAACAGCCGCGCCCCAGCCCGTGGCAGGCACAGCAGAATGAGGAACAACCGCTGCTGCAGGTGCGCGACCTGGCGGCCGGTTATGGCCCGCGCGACGCGGACGGTCAGCCGAAAGTGAAAATTTTGCAGGATATCAACTTCAGCCTGTATCGCGGCCAGTCGATCGGTATTATCGGTGAGTCCGGCTCCGGCAAAACCACCCTGGCGCACGCTATCGCCGGCATGAACAGGCCCTGCGGCGGCCACATTCTGTTTAACGGCCACTACATTGACGGGGATATGCATCGCCGCCCCGAAAACGAGCTGCGGCGCATTCAGTACGTGTTCCAGATGGCCGATACCGCACTGAATCCGGCGCACAGCATTGAGGCCATCCTTAAGCGGCCCCTGAAGCTGTTTCACGGCCTGCGCGGGCCCGCGCTGGAAAAACGCCTGTTCGAACTGCTGGATCTGGTGCGGTTACCGCGCAGCGTACTGTGGCGCAAGCCCTGGTCGCTTTCCGGCGGGCAGAAGCAGCGCGTCAACCTGGCGCGGGCGCTGGCCGCCGAGCCGGACCTGATCCTCTGCGATGAGGTCACCTCGGCGCTGGATACGGTAGTGGCGGCGGCGGTACTCGATCTGATTACCGAGCTGCGCCGCGAGCTGGGGCTGACGGTGCTGTTTATCAGCCACGATCTGCACGCGGTGCGCTCGGTGTGTGACGAAATTGTGGTGATGAAAAACGGCCGCATGGTCACCCAGGTGGCGCGGGCTGACTACGACAAGCCATCAACGGAAATTTACTACGAGCGCCTGAAGCGCGCCGTGCCGGAACTGCGCCAGGGCTGGCTGGATGAACATGAAGAGAGCGATATCGCCCTCTGACGTCAGCGGCGCAGGCCGATGCTGAACGGGCGGGAAGATGCCGCCCGACGATAACATGACCCAATTAAACGATTACTGGTAAGGAACATTCATGCCTGCACCGATTCGATACGTTCAGGACAGCCCGTATTTCCCGCCGTCGGCGGACGTGGTGGTGATTGGCGCCGGTATTGCCGGTACCGCCGCCGCGTATGAGCTGGCAAAAAAAGGCGTCAGCGTGGTGCTGATTGAGAAAGGGCTGGTGGGCGGCGAACAGTCGAGCCGCAACTGGGGCTGGTGCCGCCAGCAGAACCGCGACGAGCGCGAGCTGCCGCTGATGATCTACGCCATCCAGCGCTGGAGCGAACTGGCGGCCGAAACCGGCGAAGAGCTGGGCTTCCGCCGCAGCGGGCTGGTGTATGCCACCAGAAGCCAGGACGACATCAACGCCTGGGAGAACTGGAACCGCATGGCGGCTAACTACGGCTTTAGCAGCGAAATTCTTACCGCCGAACGCGCCAAAGCGCTGACGCCGGGCAGCACCAGCCAGTGGCTGGGCGGCATCTCCTCGCCGACCGACGGCCACGCCGAACCGGCGCTGGCGGCTCCCGGACTGGCGATTGCCGCCCAGCGGCTGGGCGCATTCGTGTTCCAGCAGTGCGCGGTGCGCGGGCTGGATATCTCCGCCGGCAGGGTCAGCGGCGTGATCACCGAACGCGGCCTGATCAAAACCAGCAGCGTTATCTGCGCAGGCGGGGCCTGGACCTCGATGTTCTGCCGCCGCCACGGCATCGATCTGCCGCTGGGTAACGTGATCGGCACCGCCTTCCGCACCGCGCCGATCGAACAGAAAATCGCGCTGCCGCTCTACACGCCGGGCTTTGCCTGTCGCCCGCAGCTGGACGGCAGCTACACCATGTCGGTCTCCGGCCGTGGCCGCCTGGAGCCGGGCGCGCAGGGGCTGCGCTACGCGCGGCAGTTCTGGCCGACCTTTAAGGCGCGGCGTAAAAATCTGACCCTGAACCTCGGCCTTGCCCCGTTTATCCGCGGCCCGGAAGCCCCGGCGCGCTGGCAGATGGACGGCATCTCACCGTTTGAACAGGTGCGTATTCTTGACCCGCGCCCGGATATGGCGATGGTCGAAGAGGGACTGGCGGCGATGCGCAGCGAGTTCCCGCAGATGCAGCAGATCCGCCTGGAGCAGGCGTGGGGCGGCATGATTGACAGCACCCCGGACGCGGTGCCGGTGATCTCCACCGTGGGCAAACTGCCGGGGCTGGTGATCTCCGCCGGCTACAGCGCCCACGGCTTCGGCATCGGCCCGGGTGCCGGGCGTCTGGCCGCCGACCTTGCCACGCTGGATACGCCGGTGGTTGACCCGGCCCCGTTCCGTTACGAACGTCTCACCGACGGTTCCGGGCTAAAAGCGCCCGGGCTGATGTAAGGAATCACCATGACCGTAGAATTTATTCCGCTGCGCGACGCGCACCTTGATGCGGCGTTCGCGCTGACGCAGAAACTGCAGTGGCCGCACCGGCCGGGCGACTGGCAGCAGGCGCTGCTGCTGGGCGAGGGGATTGCCGCCGTGGAGAACGGCGAGCTGATTGGCACCCTGATCACCTGGCGCTGGGGGGCGGACTATTCCACCCTCGGGCTGGTGATCGTTGACGATGCTCAGCAGGGGCGCGGCATTGGTAAGCAGCTGATGCTGGCCGGGCTTGAGACCCTGGCGGGCAGCAATATCCGCCTGCACGCCACCGAAGCGGGCAAAGGGCTGTATGAAAAGCTCGGTTTTGTCGCCACCGGCCACGTCGAACAGCACCAGTGCCGCCAGCTGCCGGCGGTGGCCGCGCCTGCCTGCGCCGCGCACCAGCAGATCCGCAGCGCCCGCCAGCAGGACGCCACGCTGCTGACCGCGCTGGATCGTCAGGCCACCGGCCAGCAGCGGCCACGGCTGATCGCTAACCTGCTGGAGAGCGCGGAGCGCATTCTGGTGCTGGAAGAGCAGGGGGCCGCGGCCGGTTTTGCCTGCCTGCGCCGCTTCGGCCACGGTTACGCCATTGGGCCGGTGACCGCCCGCACTCCGGCGGCGGCGAAGCTGTTGATCGGCCAGCTGCTGAGTACGCTGGGCGGACAGTTTGTCCGTATCGACACCGACCGCGAGGCCGGTATCGGCCCGTGGCTGACCGAACAGGGGCTGCCGGAAGTGGACGCGCCGACCACCATGATTAAAGGGACCCCGTGGCGGCCGGAAAGCGGCGGCATGCAGGCGTTCGGGCTGATGTCCCAGGCGATGGCCTGATGAATATCGTCTACAAATCTGAAGCGGAGCGCGGGCGTATCTGGGCCGGTCTGCTGGCTGACATGGCCCCGGAGGCCAGCTTCCGCCAGTGGCCGGACGTGGGCAATGCCGCAGAGGTGGAGTACCTGGTCGCCTGGCAGCCGCCGGAAGACATCATGCAGCAGTTCCCCAATCTTAAGGTGCTGTTCTCCGTCGGGGCCGGGGCCGATCAGTTTGACTACTCACGCCTGCCCGCCGACCTGCCGGTGGTACGGATGATCGAACCGGGGCTGACCAGCGGCATGGTCGAGTACGTCACCTTTGCCGTGCTCGGCCTGCATCGCGATATGCCGCGCTACCTGCAGCAGCAGCGTGCGGGCGTCTGGCAGGCGCACCCGGTGCAAACCGCAGCAAAACGCCGCATCGGCGTGATGGGGCTGGGTACACTGGGCGAAGCGGTGCTCAAACCGCTGGTGGCGATGGGCTTCGACTGCGGCGGCTGGAGCCGCACCCCGCGCGATCTGCCGGGGGTACGCTGCTGGGCAGGGGATGAACAGCTGGGTGAGTTTCTGGCGCGCAGCGATATCCTCATCTGCCTGCTGCCGCTCACCGAACGCACCGAAGGGATGCTTAACGCCGATCTGTTCGGCCAGTTACCCGCCGGTGCGGCGCTGGTGCAGGCCGGGCGCGGCGCGCAGCTGAACCATCAGCATCTGCTGGACGCGCTGGACGCCGGTCAGCTGAGCGCGGCGGTGGTCGACGTTACCGCCCCCGAGCCGCTGCCCGCTGAGCACCGATTCTGGCACCATCCGCAGATCTGGCTGACGCCACATATCGCCAGCCAGACCCAGCCGGAGAGTGCCGTTGTCGCGCTGCTGGCCAACATTCGTCGCCATCAGCGCGGAGAACCTATGGTCGGCGTCGTCGACCGTCAACAAGGATATTAATATGGATATTAATGCGTTAGTCGCGCTGCGGCGCGATCTGCACCAGCACCCGGAGCTGGCCTATAACGAACACCGCACCGCCGGCATCGTGGCTGAGATCCTCAGCGACCTGGGGCTGGAGGTGCACACCGGCATCGGTAAAACCGGCGTGGTCGGCGTGCTGAAACGGGGGTTAAGCTCGCGCAGCATCGGCCTGCGTGCCGATATGGACGCGCTGCCGATGCAGGACAACGGCAGTCAGCCGTGGCGCAGCCAGACGGCCAGCGTCTGCCACGCCTGCGGCCACGACGGCCACACCACCATGCTGCTGGGCGCGGCGGCGGCGCTGGCCGACGATCCGGGTTTTGACGGCACGGTGTACTTCATTTTCCAGCCGGCGGAAGAGGGGATGGCGGGGGCGAAGGCGATGATCGACGATGGCCTGTTTACCCGCTTCCCCTGCGATGCGGTCTACGCCATCCACAACTGGCCGCAGCTGCCTGCCGGGGTGGCGCAGACCCGCGCCGGGCCGATTATGGCGGCGGGCAGCGTGTTTAACATTACCGTTCACGGCGGCGGCGGCCACGCCGCGCAGCCGCAGCTGACCCCGGACACCCTGCTGGCCACCAGCGAACTGGTGGTGCAGCTGCACACCATTATCAGCCGTAACCTCGACCCCTGCGATCCGGCGGTGCTGACGGTAACCAAAATCAACGGCGGCTTCTCGCACAATATGATCCCGGCGCAGGCGGAGATTATGGGCACGGTGCGCAGCTTTGACGGCGGCGTGCAGGACGTGATTGAACGCCGCATGCGCGAGCTGGCGCAGTCGGTGACCGCCGCGCACGGCCTGCAGGCGGAGGTCAGTTATAAGCGTTACTACCCGGCCACCATTAACAGTGCGGCAGAGGCACAGATCGCCCTGCGCGCCGCGCGCCGCGCCGGTCTGGAGTATGGCGAAGCGCCAAAACCGGCGATGACCTCGGAAGATTTCGCCTTTATGTTGCAGGCGAAACCAGGGGCCTATCTGTGGCTGGGCTCGGCGGACAGCCACCCGCTGCACCACTCTGAATTTGATTTCAACGACGCGGTGATCCCGTACGGCATCCGCTGGTTTGTGGCGCTGGTGCAGGAAACGCTGGCGGCAGAAATTTAAGTGATGTTCGTCGATTGATTACAACAGTTAATGCTGCTGCCGTTCCGGGAACGGCAGCAGCAGCGTCCGGCTTATTGCGATACTTGACCTATGCCCGCGCTGCCTGAAGGCGAACAGGGTAACTCTTCATCTTGATGTCAATGAGGCAAAGATATGCATAATTTACTGGCTGAGCAGCAGACTTTTTCCGATAACGCCCTGTACCTCGACAAGCGCGGTGAGAACGTCCCGCGCGGCGTGGTGACCGCCCATCCGATTGTGATTGCCAAAGGCAAGGGCTCTGAAGTGTGGGACGTGGAAGGCAACCGTTATCTGGACTTCGTCGGCGGCATTGGCGTGCTGAACGTTGGCCACAGCCATCCGGCGGTGGTGAATGCGGTCACCGAGCAGCTGCAGCGGGTGTCACACGCCTGTTTCCAGGTGGCGGCTTATCCGGGCTATATTGACCTGGCGTCCCGTCTTAACAGGCTGGTGGGTGCCGGTGAAGAGTTTAAGAGCGTGTTTTTCACCAGCGGTGCGGAAGCGGTAGAGAACGCGGTGAAGATCGCCCGCGCCTACACCAACCGTTCCGGCATTATCGCCTTTGACGGCGCGTTCCACGGCCGCACGCTGCTGGGCTGCACCCTGACCGGGATGAGCCAGCCTTACAAGCAGAACTTCGGTCCGTTCCCGGGCGAAGTGTACCGCGTTCCGTTCCCGAACGCGTTCCACAACGTCTCAGAGCAGGACTGCCTGAAAGCGCTGGAGACGCTGTTTGCCGTGCAGATCCTGCCGGAGCGCGTGGCGGCAATCATCATCGAACCGGTGCAGGGCGACGGCGGCTTCCTCGCGGCTTCCCCAGCCTTTATGCAGGCGCTGCGTGAAATCACCGAGCGTCACGGTATTCTGCTGATTTGTGATGAAGTGCAGACCGGCTTTGGCCGCACCGGCAAGATGTTTGGTTTCCAGCACACCGGCATCGTGCCGGATCTGGTGACGGTGGCGAAGAGCCTCGGCGGCGGTCTGCCGATCTCCGGCGTGGTGGGCAAGGCGGCGATTATGGATGCGCCAACCCCGGGCGGCCTTGGCGGCACCTACGGCGGTAACGCGCTGGCCTGTGCGGCGTCGCTGGCGGTGCTGGATCTGCTGGAGCATGGCAATCTTCTGGAGCGGTCTAACCAGCTCGGCGAGCAGTTGAACGCACGTTTGCAGCAGCTGGCCGATAAGTACGCCTGTATTGGCGAAGTGCGCGGCATCGGCTTTATGCAGGCGGCAGAGATTATTGATTTTGAAACCGGCAAACCGGATGCCGCACTGACGCAAAAGATCCTCGACTGCGCCTGCCAGGAAGGGCTGTTGCTGATCAAGTGTGGTCTGCACCGTAACGTGGTGCGTTTCCTGGCGCCGCTGGTGACCAGCGATTCGCAGCTGGAAGAGGCGCTGCACATTTTTGATATTGCGCTGGCGCGGGCCACCGGCCGTCTGGGGTGACAGCAGGGTCACATAAACTGATTTATTATTGATATTATTATAGTTTTTATAATAACGGCCTGAAGATATAGCGCAGTAAAACGCTGGCGTGGCAGATAAAAAGCGTGCTATATCTTCAGCATAATGTGACGCAGTTGTGAATTTAAGGGGTGCTATGAACGGCTTAATGAAACTGGATCGTATCGACATTAATATTCTGGTGCAGCTGCAGAAAGATGGCCGCATCAGTAATGTCAATCTGGCCGATGCCGTTGGGCTGTCGCCCAGCCCCTGCCTGCAACGCGTGAAACGCCTTGAGACCGCCGGTTTTATTACCGGTTATGAGGCGCATATCAATCTGACCAAAATTACCGATTCGGTGACGGTGTTTACCGAGGTGACGCTTTCGGGGCACCGTCGCGAGGATTTTCTCAAGTTCGAGCAGGCGATCCGTGAGGTGGATGAGCTGATGGAGTGTCATCTGATCACCGGCGGTTACGACTACCTGTTACGCTTTATCACCCGCAGCATTGAACATTATCAGGAGGTGATTGAAGGGCTGCTGGATGCCAAAGTGGGCATCGATAAGTACTTCAGTTACATCGTGATCAAGTCCCCGATTATGAAAAGCACCGTGCCGTTGCGCTCGCTGATAGCGCGGCATACGCAGGTGGAGTTTTAATCCTGTCCCGGATAATGGCTGGCTGCTGGCTGCTGGCCGCTGGTCGCTTCGGGTTTCGGTGCCCGGCTAATCGGGGTTTATCCGGAACGCGGACACGCCAGTAACGTCCCTGGGCTCTGCCGGGCACGTCCGTGTGCCCGAAGGTCCGCTTATCCGGATAAACCCCGATTGCCTGCTATTTTCTGCGTCGCTGTTTTAAAACCAGACAAAAAAATCAAATAAACCTAATCAGACCAAATCAGACCAAATCAGACCAAGTCAGTACGAATCCGAACCCGACACCGAAAGCCACGCCTTAAGACAGCAACGCAACAGCCAACAGGGAGGACGCGGGTGAAAAGGTTAGCCGGGCGTGCGGCGCAGGGAGCGCCGCCCGAGCTTACACGGACGTACTTGCAGCGTCCCGGCGTTCTTTTCGCCCGCGGCCGAACCCATCACCCGAACTAAAAGCCATGCCCTTAAGACAGCAACGCAAAACCCACAGTGAACGGGCCATTTGATCGCCCGGCAGAAAATTTCCCCGGCTGCACGCATTTCCCCACAAAACGCCGTAGTTACCCGGCGTTACCAAAAAACTCCCCGTGGCAATCGCCGTACACTCTTCTTAATCGCCAGAAAACAGCCCCGGAGCCCCTATGCAACCGTTTGTCCCGCGCCTCGCCGAATGGCGGCGTGATGAATACCTGCTCAGCAGTGACCCGCAGAAAATTGATATTGACTGGGTACATCGCCAGCTCACCGAACACAGCTACTGGGCACAGGGGCAGAGCATCGAACTGACGCGCCGTTCGCTGGCGGCCTCAATGCCGTTTGGCATCTGGCACCTGCAGCAGCAGGTGGGTTTTGGCCGGCTGATCACCGACTACAGCCGCTTTGCCTACCTCAGCGACGTGATTATTGATAACGGGCACCGGGGTAAAGGCCTCGGCGGCTGGTTTGCGTCGGCCATTCTGAACCACCCCGACCTGCGCACCATCAAACGCTGGATGCTGGCCACCGACGATGCCCACGACGTCTATCGCCGTGCCGGCTGGCAGGCGGTGGCGAAGCCTGAGCGACTAATGGAATTTATACCCACCCCACCAGAGGACCGCACCCCATGAGTTACCGCGTTGGCGTCGATATCGGCGGATCGTTCACCGATTTTGCCGTGCTGGATGAACGTGACAACAGCATCCGCACTCTGAAAGTCCTGTCGCGGCCGGACAGCCCCGGCAGTGAAATCACCACCGGCCTCGCGCAGCTGCAACAGCGCGACGGCATTAACCCGGCAGAGATCGGCTACTTCACCCACGGCACCACCGTTGGCGTTAATGCGGTGATCCAGCGTAAAGGCGTCAAGCTGGCGCTGTTCACCACCGACGGGTTCAGCGACGTGCTGGAGCTGGCGCGGCTGAAGATCCCGCATATTCATGACCTGTTTTCACGCCGCCCGGTGCCGCTGATCTCCCGCGATCGGGTGTTTGGCATCCGCGAGCGTACCGATCGTGACGGTAAGGTGCTGCAGGCGGTGGATCGTGCCAGCGTGGAGGAGGCGGTGGCCGCCGCCCGCGAAGCGGGCTGTCAGGGGATCGTGGTATCGCTGCTGCACAGCTATCGCAACGGCAGTAATGAAGCGCAGGTGCGTGAAATCGTGGCTGAGCTGGCACCGGAACTGCTCACCTCCTGCTCGGCGGAGATCTGGCCGATTATTCGAGAGTACGAACGCACCATTACCGCGGTGATTAACGCCTACGTGCAGCCAAAGGTGATTCACTATCTGGAGGCCTTTGAGCGGGCGCTGCAGCAGATGGGCGTGCCGGTGCCGCCGCGCATCACCAAATCCAACGGCGGGGTGATGGGGCTGGATCAGGCCAAAGCCGAATGTGTGCAGATGGTCCTGTCCGGTACCGCTTCCGGGGTGATTGGGGCCAGCTATATCGCGGAAACCTGTGGTTTTGACCGGCTGCTGAGCCTGGATATCGGCGGCACCAGCGCCGACGTAGCGGTAATCATTGATGGCCGCCCTGAGTACGGCAGCGGCGAAATTATCGGTGACTTCCCGATCTATATTCCATCGGTGTCGGTCACCTCGGTCGGCCAGGGCGGCGGCTCGATCGCCTGGATCGACAGCCTGGGGGTGTTACAGGTGGGCCCGGACAGCGCCGGTTCGCTGCCGGGCCCGGTCTGCTTCCGTCGCGGCGGCACCGAAGCGACGGCGACCGACGCCTTTGCCGCCTGTGGGCTGATCGGCCACGGCGACCTCGGTTATAACGCCGTGCAGGTGGACGTGGCCGGCGCGCGTGCCGCGGTGGAGAAGCTGGCGCAGCCGCTGGGCATCAGCGTCGAAGAGACCGCGGAAAACATCATCGCGCTGGCCATCTCCAGCATGTACAGCGACACCAGCGGGCTGATCTCACGCTTTGGACTCGACCCGCGTGAGTTTTACTTCCTCGCCTTCGGCGGTGCCGGGCCGATGATGGGCTGCTTCCTCGCCCGTGAACTGAAGCTGAAGGGCGTGGTGGTGCCGCCCACGCCGGGGGTGCTGGCCGCCTTTGGCGGGCTGGTGGCCGATATCAAAAATGACTTTATCCGCACGCTCTACTGCGAACTGACGCCGGCGGTCAGCGATGCACTGCGGCTTAACGCACAGCAGCTGCGCGACGAGGCCAGCGGCTGGCTGAGCCGTGAGTATGGCCCGAACCTGCCGTCGCAGTTCAGCTTCTCGGCCGAAATGCGCTATCGCGGTCAGTCGTTTGAGATTGACGTGGTGCTGCAGGAAAGCTGGCTGCTGACCGGCGACCTGGCAGCGATCCGCAGCGCCTTTGACGCCCATCACACCCGGCTGTTTGGCCATCACGACGCGCACGCCGACGTGCAGCTGATCAACCTGCGGCTGGTGCTCAGCTCACCAACGCCAAAACCGCGGCTGCCCGAACTGGCTGGCGCCAGTGGTCCGGTGCCGGTGCAGCGCCAGGTCGACGCGTGGATCGATGGCCGCTGGTGGCAGGTCGATCTCGTTTCGCGCAGCGCGCTGGGTGCCGGACACCGGCTCACCGGGCCGGTGATTATCGCCCAGGACGACTGCACCACCTGTGTACCGCCGCAGATGCAGGTCGACGTCGACCGCTACGGCAACCTGATCATTACCCCGCAAACCGGAGACGCTGATGGCCATTGATGGACGTAACCTGCAAATTCTTGCCAACTACTGTGCCGCCGCCGCCGATGCGATGGCGTTTACCCTGATGCGCACCGCGCACTCCACCTTCGTGAAAGAGACGGAAGATTTTTCCTGCCAGATCGTCAGCCGCGACGGGCTGGCCTTTGCCTCGCCGCGCAGCTTCGGTGCGCCCTGGTACAGCGGCATCGATTACGGGCCGGTGCTGGCGCTGATCGACGGCTATCAGGAGGGGGATATCTGCATCACTAACGACTCCTACGCCGGTAACGTGGCGACGCATACCCCGGATATCCATATCTGGAAACCGGTCTTCCATCAGGGCGAAATCGCCTGCTTTGTGGTCGGCCATATTCACAATACCGACGTCGGCGGCGCGGTGCCGGCTTCACTGTCGCGGTCGCTGACCGAGATCGTGCAGGAGGGGATCCGCATCCCGCCGCTGAAAATTATCAGCAACGGCGTGCTTAACGAGCAGGTGGCGCAGATTATGCGGCTGAACGTGCGCGCGCCGGATCAGAACTGGGGCGACTTTAACGCGCAGATCGCCTCGGTGAACATCGGTGAACGCAAGGTGCAGGAGATTATCGCCCGCTTTGGCATTGCCGACTTCCTTACCGGTGTGGAAGGCATTCTCGACTATGCCGAACAGCAGGCGCGCAGCATTATCCGCACTATTCCCGACGGCGACTATTTCTATGCCGACTACGCCGATGAGGACAGTGAAGGCGGCTATCCGTGCCGCATCGCGGTGACGCTGCGGGTTAAGGGTGACAGCCTGGAGCTGGACTACACCGGCAGCGACCCGCAGCTGATGTCGTCGCTGAATATGCCCACCGGCGGCCGTGAGCGTCATCCGCTGGCGCTGGTGGGCGTGACCTACGTGCTCTCCACCCTCGATCGTTCACTGCTGCTCAACGCCGGTACGCTGCGGCCGACCCGCGCGATCCTGCCGCCGGGCACCATTATGAACTGTGAGGCACCGGCGGCGGTGGGCATGCGCTCGCTGACCTGCGCGATGTCGCAGATTGCCACGGTCGGCGCGTTCTCGCTGGCGCTGCCGGACCGGCTGCCCGCCAACTCGCCGGGCGGTAACTCGATTATCAACATCCGTACCGTGGATGCGCAGAATCGCACGCTGGTGGCGTCGCTGGGGCCGGTGGGCGGCGGCGCGGGCGGCACGCCGAAGCACGACGGACCGGATGGCTCCGGCGGCCTCTCGGCGTTCCTGAAAAACACGCCGATCGAGATCAACGAAGCGGAAGTGCCGGTGCGTTTCCACCGCTACGGCCTGGCGGCGGACAGCGCCGGGGCGGGGGAGTATCGCGGCGGCCTGGCCACCGAGATGGCCTTTGAGGTGTTCGCGCCCAATACCACCATCACCGCCCGAAACCGTAACCGATCGGTCTTCTCTTCCGCCGGTGCGGCGGGCGGCCGGGCGGGCAGTACCTCGTGGTTCCGCACCCGGCACGCCGATGGCCATGTGACCGAGCATGGCAATACCGACGTGATCCACTGCGGACCGGGGGATATTGTCTCGGTCAAAGGCCCGGGGGCAGGGGGCTACGGCGATCCGCGCCGGCGCGATCCGCAGGCGGTACTGCGCGACGTGCAGTGCGGTTTTCTCAGCGAACAGGCGGCGCGTCAGCAGTATGGCGTGGCGGTTCAGCAGGGCGAGCTGGATCCTGCAGGCACCGCACGGCTGCGGGCGCAGATGGCGGCACCCGACGGGGAGCATTTTGACGTCGGCGATGCGCGGCGGGCGTTTGAAGCGCTGTGGACACCGGAACGCTACCGGCTGTTAACGGCATTTCTTGCCGAACGACCGGTGGTCTGGCGGCATTTCCTGAAACATGAGGTGTTCACTGCGGTAAAAGCCGGGCAGGGTAGTGAATTACCGCTGACGGAACAAATGCAGTCACTGTTTACTTTATTACTGGAACGCTTCCCGGCATTACGCATGTAATAGCGGTTAAGCCCACACATTTTTTGCGGTACGCCTCGTAAAACAGAATTTGTGTGGGTGTCACTGGATATTTTACGATTTTAATTTCTGTTCACCGCGTTATTATTTTCTGCGTTGCAGCGATTCTGCTGTTTATTACGGAAATAACTAAGAGAGGTGAGCATGGATTTCAGTTTAATTACCTTGTTGAAAGCCACATTCGGCGGGGCGGGCTGGGGGTTTGGCCTGTCCGGATTTGTCCCGCTGATTGCACCTTCGGTTGAGCTGACCACGCACGTCATGTACAGCGGAGCAGCCTGGGGCGCTGCCGTGCTGGCATCGTTGTATATTTTTGCCGCCTGGAAGTCCCGGTAATGCAGCCTGCCTGGTACTTCCCGCACGATCACCAGCAGCTGTGCCACTTCTATATAGTGATATGTGTAAGTTATCTGGTGATGCATGTTGTCTGGGACTGGCGGTCAGATAAAACGCCGCCATTCTCATTCAGCACACTGAAGAACAAAGCTGACCAGGTATTCTCCAGCGTGACGCTGGCCTCCAGCCTGTTCTATATCGTGGTGCTGCTTGACTTAACCAATCCGCTGCGCGATACCGATCTGTTTATCTTTTCAATGATTTTCAGCGCCCTCTGCGGCGTGCTGGTATCGCTGGCTATGATGGTGCCTTATGCTAACCGGTACCAGTCCAGGCCCTGATTAAATTTTTTTTTTGGTACCCGTATTCACGCGTGAATTCATCCTGGCACTCAAAGTGATAAACGAAGTTGTGTTGCCTCTCATCTAACGGAACTTCATATTTATACAGCGCGTTACTTCACCCGCGCCAGCACAAAGCCATCCCAGCCCTTTTCGCCCACGGTTTGCAGCGCGGTAGCCTCCAGCCGCGGATCGTTGCCGATCAGCCGCAGGAAGTCGCGTACGCCCTGAATATTCCAGTCGGTGGTGTCGCCGTCGGCGACTTTGCCGTTGCGCACCACGTTATCACCAATAATCAGCGTGCCCGGCCGGGAGTATTTCAGCGCCCACTCCAGGTAGGCGGGGTTATTCTGCTTATCGGCATCGATAAACACCAGATCGAAGGGCGCAGACGAGGCCAGCTGCGGCAGGCTCTCCAGCGCCGGGCCGACCAGCACGGTGACCCGATCGGCCAGCCCGGCGCGGCGGATATTCTCCACCGCTACCGCCGCGTGGTGCGGCTGAAACTCCAGCGTAAATACCTGACCGTCTTCCGGCAGCGCCTTCGCCAGCCACAGCGTGCTGTAGCCGCCGAGGGTGCCGATCTCCAGAACCCGCTTTGCGCCGATCATTCTGGCGAACAGGTTGAGCAGCTTGCCCTGGTTCGGCGCCACGTCAATGGCGGGCAGGCCCGCCGCCTGGTTGGCCGCCAGCGCCGCGCTGAGCCCGTCATCCTGCGGCAGCAGCGTTTCCACCAGCCAGCCGTCGACCTGCGCCCAGCGCTCGCGGTTCATCGCCTTACTCCTCGTCGCCGAAATACCAGTAGCCGCTGTTGACCAGCGCCGCCAGCTGGGCGAGGAACGACGGGTCGTCCAGCGCGTCGCCAAACTGCGCCTGGCCCAGGGTCAGCTGATTAGCCAGCGCGGTCAGCGCGGCGCGGTGCGGCGAATCAAGCTGTTCACCGTTGATAAACACCGCCTCGCCGATTGACACCACGCGCAGTCCGCCCAGGCGGGTCAGCTCGTCGCCCTGCTGCAGCGCGTCGTAGATCTCATCCGGCTGGTAAGGCGGCTCCGGCGGGGCGATATCCAGTTCGTGGCGCGACTGCGAGATAAACTCACCAAACCACTGGTTAAACTGACCCGGCTGGTCGATGACGTTAAGCATCATCTGGCGGATGCCTTCCAGCTCGGACGGCAGGATCTCCGCCGGGTTTTCGCGCGGCTGCACGTCCGGATCGCTGAAGCGGTGGCTGCCCAGCTCGCGGGAGAGCACATGGTCGGCAAAGCCGCTGATCAGCTCACGGCCGCTCGGCGCACGGAAGCCAACGGAGTAGTTAATCGCGCTCTCCAGCGAGTAGCCTTCGTGCGGGAACCCCGGTGGAATATAGAGGATATCGCCCGGCTCCATCTCTTCATCGATAATGGCGTCGAACGGCTCGACCTGCAGCAGGTCCGGGTGCGGACAGTGCTGCTTCAGTTCGGTTTTCTCACCCACGCGCCAGCGGCGGCGGCCGGTGCCCTGGATAATAAATACGTCGTACTGGTCGAAATGCGGGCCGACGCCGCCGCCGGGCACCGAGAAGGAGATCATCAGGTCGTCGGTACGCCAGTCGGGCAGGAAGCGGAACGGGCGCATCAGCGCGGCAGACGGCGCGTGCCAGTGGTCAACGGCCTGCACCAGCAGTGACCAGTTGTTCTCACCCAGGTGGTCGTAGCTCTGAAACGGGCCGTGAGCCACCTGCCATTTGCCCTCGTCATGGCTGACCAGCCGGCTGTCGACTTCATTTTCCATCGCCAGCCCGGCCAGTTCGTCCGGGGAGATCGGATCAACAAAGTTTTTAAAACCACGTTTCAGTACCACCGGGCGTTTTTGCCAGTAGCGCTGAATAAATTCGGGCCAGTTAAGGTCGAGCTGATAATCCATGATAATTTCCTGAAACGGCTGAGTGCAGCGGCAATGTGCAGAGAGTATAACAGGGCAGGGCAGCCGGAGGGTAATGTCATCAGCAGGTGCGGATTAACGCTGGGTGCATCGGCGGCCGTTCCTGTCAGGCCACCGCTGTCCGAGGACTAAGGGATGCCGTGCAGCACTTCCTGGCGGCGGAAAATGACCTCCATCCTCGCGCCGCCGAGCGGGCTTTCATGGGCGCTGATTTCGCCGCTGTACTGTTCAAGGATCTCACGCGCCAGCCCCAGCCCCAGCCCCTGGCCGGGGCGCAGGGTGTCGGCACGCTGGCCGCGTATAAACACCAGGTCACGTTTGCTCTCCGGGATGCCCGGCCCGTCGTCTTCGACGATCAGCAGCAGCGAATTCTCGGTAAGATGGGCGCTGATCTCAACAAACTCCAGGCAATATTTACAGGCGTTATCCAGCACGTTGCCCATCACTTCCATAAAATCATTCTGCTCGCCGACGAACACCAGTTCGGGCGAGATATCCAGCGTCAGCACCACGCCCTTACGCTGGTAGACCTTATTCAGCGCCGAACACAGCCCATCGAGCAGCGCCGGTACCGAGTGCAGATCGCGCTTCAGCGCGTGGTGATCGGCCTGCATGCTGGCGCGGTGCAGGTAGTAGCCGATCTGCTGCGAGATGCGGCTGATCTGCTCCAGCATAATCGGCTCGGCCTGCTCCACCGACAGATTTCTGCCGTTGCGCAGCGAGCGCAGGGTGGTTTGCAGTACCGCCAGCGGCGTTTTCAGGCTGTGGGTCAGGTCACTGAGGGTGGTGCGATAGCGGGTGTAGCGCTGGCGCTCGTTGTCCAGCAGCAGGTTGAGGTTACGGACCAGGCTTTTCAGCTCCTGCGGGGGGGCCGGGTCGAGCGCGTCGCGGGTGCCGTTCTCCAGCTCATGCACCTGGCGGGCCAGCGCGCCAATTGGCCGCAGGCTCCAGTGCGCCGCCAGCCACAGCAGAGGAATAATCAGCAGCAGGTTGGCCAGCAGTACGTAGCTGAACCACGACCAGACCACGTCGGAGTGCTGCAGCTCCTGCGGAATGGAGTCGACCACCACAATGGTCAGCGGCGGCAGGTTGGCGCTGGCCTCGTAGCGGTTGACCGCCACCGAGTGGGTAAAGGTGTCGTTGCCGTCATCGTCGTAGGCGGTCAGTTTATTCTGCGCGTCGCGGTCGTTGCCCAGCACTTCGCGGCTGGTTCGGTTATTGGTATCGATTTCGTAGAAGTCTGATTTATCCAGCCATTCGGGGCGGATTTTGCTGCTGATATCCGGCACGTCACGCTGCTGCCACAGCAGCTTGCCGTTTCTGTCATAGATAAACACCAGCGCCGGAAAGTTGAGCGTCATCCGCTCTGGCTGCACGATGCTCAGCCGGCCGTCCTGCCACTGTGCGAGGGTAAAGAACAGGTTGCTTTCGCTGCGCAGGACACGGTAGGTGTTTTTATCGAAGTTGACCACGTAGCCGACCACGGCGACCATGCCGTAAGAGAGGGACATGATCAGCACCACCGCCGCGGTGGCCAGCAGGAAACGGAACCGCAGCGACAGCGGCTTTTTGCGCCAGAACAGGTTCATCGGGTTACAGGTCGAAGCGGTAGCCCTGACCGCGTACCGTGGTGATCACTTCCGCGCTGTGCTCGGCCTGAATTTTCTTACGCAGGCGGCCCATTAATACGTCGATGGTGTGGCTCTCGCGCAGCTCGGCGTCCGGGTAAAGCTGCAGCATCAGCGAATCTTTACTGACCACTTTACCGGCGTTGCGGATCAGCGTTTCGATAATGGTGTACTCAAAGGCAGTCAGTTTGATCTGGTTTTCATTGACCGTCAGCTCACGGCGGGAGAGGTCGATCTGGAACGGGGCCAGGGTAATAATCTGTGACGCCAGCCCGCTGTTGCGGCGCATCAGCGCCTGCATCCGTGCGACCACCTCTTCAATATGAAAGGGTTTGGTAACGTAATCATCGGCCCCGGCTTCCAGCGCCTCGACTTTGGCCTGCCAGCCGTCACGGGCGGTGAGCACCAGAATCGGCTGGCGTACGTCTTCACTGCGCCAGCGGCGGATCAGCGCCATGCCGTCTTCATCCGGCAGCCCGAGATCGACCAGGGTAATATCCGGCGTGTGCTCACTGAGAAAATAATCCGCCTCTTTGGCATCTTCGGCCGCATCCACCTGGTGCCCCATATCCCGCAGCTGTACCGCCAGGTGATGACGCAGTAGTTGATTATCTTCCACCACTAACACTCGCATAGCTCTTTCCTTTAGAAACGACGTCGCTGTTCACCAGCATAAACCGGGAACAGTATAGGTGAAAGGGGGTAAACAGCAGATTAACGCGGGCCGCTAAACACGGCCCGCAGGGGAAATTACTTCAGATCGTCAACCATCTGAATCGCGCGGCCAAGGTAGTTAGCCGGGGTCATCTGCTTCAGGCGGGTTTTTTCATCTTCCGGCAGCGCCAGGCCGTCGATAAACGCCTTCATGCCTTCGGCGTCCACGCGCTTGCCACGGGTCAGCTCTTTCAGCTTCTCGTACGGCTTCTCAATGCCGTAACGACGCATCACGGTCTGGATCGGCTCGGCCAGCACTTCCCAGTTGCTGTCCAGCTCGGCCAGCAGGCGGTCGCGGTTCACTTCCAGCTTGGAGATGCCTTTCAGGGTGGCCTGGTAAGCGATCAGCGCGTAGCCGACGCCGACGCCGAGGTTGCGCAGCACGGTGGAGTCGGTCAGGTCACGCTGCCAGCGGGAAACCGGCAGTTTGCTGGCCAGATGCTGCATCACGGCGTTGGCCAGGCCGAGGTTGCCTTCGGAGTTTTCGAAGTCAATCGGGTTAACCTTATGCGGCATGGTGGAAGAACCGATTTCGCCGGCGATGGTTTTCTGCTTAAAGTGGTTCAGTGCGATATAGCCCCACACGTCGCGATCGAAGTCGATCAGGATGGTGTTAAAGCGCGCCATGCAGTCAAACAGCTCGGCAATGTAGTCGTGCGGCTCGATCTGGGTGGTGTACGGGTTCCAGGTAATGCCCAGCGAGGTGACAAACTCTTCGCTCAGCTGGTGCCAGTCTACTTCCGGATACGCGGCGATGTGGGCGTTATAGTTGCCGACCGCGCCGTTGATTTTACCCAGCACTTCAATGCGCTCCAGCTGACGCAGCTGGCGTTCGAAGCGGTAGGCAACGTTGGCCATCTCTTTACCGAGGGTGGACGGGGTGGCAGGCTGACCGTGGGTGCGTGAGAGTAGCGGGATATCACGGTACTGCACAGCCAGATCCTTGACTGCGGCGATGATCTTGTTCCAGTACGGCACGATCACCTCGCGACGTGCCGTTTCCAGCATCAGCGCGTGCGACAGGTTGTTAATGTCTTCTGAAGTACAGGCGAAGTGGATAAATTCAGATACCGCATGCAGGGAAGGTACGCTCTCCACTTTCTCCTTGAGGAAGTATTCAACCGCTTTCACATCATGGTTGGTGGTGCGCTCGATAGTTTTAATCCGCGCGGCGTCTTCTTCGCTGAAGCTGCTGACGATTGCATCAAGGTAAGCGTTTGCGTCGGCGTCAAATGCAGGAACTTCCCTGATCTCTGCGCAGGTCGCCAGCTTCTGTAACCAGCGAACTTCAACCTCAACGCGGAACTTCAGCAGGCCGAACTCGCTGAAAATGCCGCGCAGGGGGCTGACTTTGTCGCCGTAACGGCCATCAACGGGTGAGACGGCGGTCAGAGAGGATAATTCCATTGGTGCAACTCCTGGATCGGTTGTAAACATCAGGTTGGGGTCCCGTTCAGGCGGGCCAGAATCGCTTTCGCCTCGTTAACAAGACGGCCACGGGAAAACATCAGCTGCAGGCGGCCACCGCCAACCTGCTGCCACAGCACCGCCGAGCGGATACCCGCCAGCAGTGCCGCACGAACTTTACTCTGCACCTGCGAATTCTGCAGCACGGCCGGTGAACCGGTGACCTGAATACGCGGGCCGAGCGGGCTGATCACATCAACGTAGATGCCGGCCATGGCGCTAATCAGCGTATCCGACTCCAGATCGTAATGCGCCAGCTGGCGGTCAAGCTGCGCGATGCGGCTGGAGAGCTCGTTAAGCGCGGTTTTACTGGCGCTGAGCTTGCGCTCCAGCACCATCATGCTCAGCGTGTAGCGCGTCAGCTCGGCGCCCAGCCCCTGGCGGCTGTTGCTGTTCAGCACCGCCAGCAGCGTCTCCAGGCCAAACTGCAGGTTGGCCTCGTCATTGCCAAACACCGCCAGCGTGGAGGACGGGTTCAGATCCAGCAGGCTGTTCAGTGACACTTTCAGCGCCTCCGGCGGGCAGCTGCCCTGATGGGCCAGCTGCTGTACCAGATGCGCCGACTGACCGATGCCGGCCAGTGCCAGGGTAATATCATAAAAATTCTTTGCCACGGTGGCTCCTGTTATCGTCCCGCGTCGTGCGGGAGGCCCGGCTTTATGCAGTAACCAGCGGCAGACGCTGTTCAATAATACCGCCGCCGAGGCAGACGTCATCCAGATAAAACACCGCGGACTGGCCCGGCGTCACCGCCGCCACCGGCAGATCAAAACGCACCTCAATGCGCTCATCGTCCAGCGGCGTGACGGTGCAGGGGATATCTTCCTGACGATAGCGGGTTTTCACCACGCAGCGCAGCGGGGCGGTAAGCGGCGTGCGATCCACCCAGTGCAGCTGCTGGGCAACAAGGCCGACCGACATCAGGCGCGGGTGATCGTGGCCCTGAGCCACCACCAGCACGTTGTTCGCCACGTCTTTATCCACCACGTACCACGGCTCCTCGCCGTGATCTTTGGTGCCGCCAATGCCTAAGCCTTTGCGCTGGCCGAGGGTGTGGTACATCAGCCCCTGGTGCTGACCGACGGTATCACCGGCTACGGAGACAATCGGGCCGGGCTGCGCGGGCAGATAGCGACGCAGGAACTCGGTGAACTTGCGCTCGCCGATAAAACAGATGCCGGTGGAGTCTTTTTTCTTCGCGGTGACCAGCTCCAGCTGTTCTGCAATGCGGCGCACTTCCGGCTTCGGCAGATCGCCGACCGGGAACAGGCTCTGCGCGATCTGGTCGCTGCCTAAGGTGTAGAGGAAGTAGCTCTGGTCTTTGTTGCCGTCCAGCCCGCGCAGCAGCTGACTTTTACCGTCAACGTCATGGCGGCGCACGTAGTGGCCGGTGGCGATAAAGTCCGCGCCAAGGTCTTCGGCTGCAAACTCCAGGAAGGCTTTAAATTTGATCTCTTTATTGCACAGGATGTCCGGGTTAGGCGTGCGTCCGGCCTTGTACTCTTCCAGGAAGTGCTCGAAGACGTTGTCCCAGTATTCGGCGGCGAAGTTGATGGTGTGCAGATGGATCCCTAATTTGTCACACACCGCCTGCGCGTCAGCCAGGTCGGTGGCTGCCGTACAGTACTCTTCGCCATCGTCCTCCTCCCAGTTTTTCATAAACAGGCCTTCGACCTGATAACCCTGCTGCATCAGCAGCCAGGCAGAAACGGAGGAGTCCACGCCGCCGGACATCCCGACGATCACTTTTTTCTGGCTGTTCATACTGTTCGACATTTAATACCCAACCTGAGGTTTTAAGGAGCCGTTAAAGGCGGCTCTGATAAAATTGCGGCATATTCTATCATGCGTTGCTGGCGCGCGCATCCTCGCTAAACGGCCACTGAAAGGCGCTGAGCAGGGCCAGCGGATGGCGGGTTCCCTGCTGGTAAATACGCAGGCTTTCCGCCACCAGTGGCGATCGCAGCTTCTTCGAGGTGAGGATCTCCTCTGGCGGCAGCCACCAGCAGCGGTCGATATCTTTATCCTGTGGGTAGGTCTCGACCATCGCCGGGAGATCCAGGCTGAACAGGAAACGCAGGAACGGCGTATTATCCGGCGCGATCCACTGATGCATCGCCAGAAAGGCCTGCGGAACGGCATCAATGCCGGTCTCTTCCGACAGCTCACGCACGGCGGCCTGCAACAGCGTTTCGTTGGCCTCCAGATGCCCGGCGGGCTGGTTCAGCGTGGCGCGGCCGCGCACCCGCTCTTCCACCACCAGGAACTGGCCTGCGGCCTGTACGACGGTGGCGACGGTAACGTGGGGTTTAAACATTTCAGGCTCCGGTTGCTGCGCGCCAGGGGGCGGTCAGCGTTAAATTTGGTCGGTAATATCGCGCCACTCGCCGGGTGCCAGCCCCTGTAACTGCAGCGCGCCCATTGAGAAGCGAATCAGGCGCAGGGTCGGGAAACCGATATGGGCGGTCATTCGCCGCACCTGGCGGTTACGCCCCTCAGACAACGTGATTTTTAGCCAGCAGGTGGGAATCGCCTTCCGCTCACGGATCGGCGGATTGCGCGGCCACAGCCACGCCGGTTCGGCCACCAGCTCCACGCCGGCGGGCAGGGTAGGGCCATCGTTCAGCACCACGCCGCTGCGCAGCGCCTGCAGATCGCTCTCCGCCGGCTCGCCCTCCACCTGCACATAATAAATTTTGCCGGTGCGCTTACCGGGCTGGGTCAGCTGCGCCTGCAGCGCGCCGTCGTTGGTCAGCACCATCAGCCCTTCGCTGTCGCGATCCAGTCGCCCGGCGGCATAGATCCCCGGCTGCGGAACATAATCCTTCAGCGTGCGCCGCCCGGCTTCGTCGCTGAACTGCGGCAGCACATCAAAGGGTTTGTTAAACAGCACCACGCAGCGGGGCCCTTTGGGGGCAGCCGGGCGGCGCTGTGGCGGGCTGGAGCGTTTAACGCGGTGATTAGCAACAGAAGTTTTTCGCATGGTCTTTGCACTTGAGAACAATAGGCGCATTATACCTCAATCTTCAGAGGATTGGCGCAGAGTCAATATTCGAGTAGTATTGACGCGCATCTTACAAGTCATTAACAAAAAAGCGCTCGAAGGAGAGGTTGATGGAAAGCAAAGTAGTTGTTCCGGCGGAAGGTCAGAAAATCACCCTGGATCAGGGAAAACTGAACGTACCTAACAATCCAATCATCCCGTTTATTGAAGGTGATGGCATTGGGGTAGACGTTTCCCCGGTGATGATCAAAGTTGTCGACGCTGCCGTGAAGAAAGCTTACAACGGTGAGCGTAAAATCTCCTGGATGGAAATTTACACCGGTGAGAAATCCGTAGAGCTGTACGGTCAGGACGTCTGGCTGCCGGAAGAGACCCTCGAACTGATTAAAGAGTATCGCGTGGCCATCAAAGGCCCACTGACCACCCCGGTCGGCGGCGGTATTCGCTCCCTGAACGTGGCCCTGCGCCAGCAGTTAGACCTCTACATCTGCCTGCGTCCGGTGCGTTACTACACCGGCACCCCAAGCCCGGTAAAACGCCCACAGGACACCGATATGGTGATCTTCCGCGAAAACGCCGAAGACATCTATGCCGGTATCGAGTGGAAAGCGGGTACGCCGGAAGCCGAGAAAGTGATCAAGTTCCTGCGCGAAGAGATGGGCGTGAAGAAAATTCGCTTCCCTGAGCAGTGCGGTATCGGCGTTAAGCCGTGTTCAGAAGAAGGCACCAAGCGCCTGGTCCGTGCGGCGATCGAATATGCGATCACCAACGACCGTGACTCAGTGACCCTGGTTCACAAAGGCAACATCATGAAGTTCACCGAAGGTGCCTTCAAGGACTGGGGCTATGAACTGGCGCGTCAGGAGTTCGGCGGCGAGCTGATCGACGGCGGCCCGTGGGTGAAAATCAAGAACCCGAACAACGGCAAAGAGATCGTGATCAAAGACGTGATCGCCGACGCCTTCCTGCAGCAGATCCTGCTGCGTCCGGCCGAGTACGACGTGATTGCCTGTATGAACCTGAACGGCGACTACATCTCTGACGCCCTGGCTGCACAGGTTGGCGGTATCGGTATCGCTCCTGGCGCAAACATCGGTGACGAGTGCGCGCTGTTCGAAGCCACCCACGGTACCGCACCTAAGTACGCGGGCCAGGATAAAGTGAACCCAGGTTCCGTGATCCTGTCCGCTGAAATGATGCTGCGTCACCTGGGCTGGTTCGAAGCCGCAGACCTGATCATCAAAGGCATGGAAGGCGCGATCGCAGCCAAGACCGTGACCTACGACTTCGAACGTCTGATGGACGGCGCTAAGCTGCTGAAATCTTCAGAGTTTGGCGATGCAATGATCTCTCACATGTAATGTGGTGAGTGGGTGATTGTGAAAGCGGGGGCCCTGGTGGCCCCCGTTTTTTTGCCTGAAAAAACCTTTCCGCAAAACTCTTCCCCAGAACGGGCTAAATGGAGCATATGGACATCAATCTGACCGGCTTTATTCCAGCACTATTGCCCGTTGCACTCTCTCCCGGCGCAAGCTTCACGCTTGTTATGAGCAGCGCACTGGCCGGTGGACGCAGCGGACTTTGCAAGAACCCTTGCCGGAACAGCATTGGGTATCTACACCCATGCGCTGTTGATCGGACTCGGCATAACTGCCGTGATTGTCTCGTCTCCGGCGGTCTATGGTTTTCTGAAAATTGCGGGAACCCTCTATCTTCTTTGGTTAGGGATGATGCTCATCCGTAGTGGCCTGGATGCCAGGCCCATTCAACTCAAAAAAAGCCTGTCTGCAGTTACGGTAAAAGAGGCGTGGCTTGCCAACGTTCTGAATCCTAAAGCCATCATTTTCTATCTGACCGTTGTCTCCCAGTTTGCCGGTAAGCAGGGTGGCGTTGGCAATTACCTGACCTTAGCCTCCGTGCACGTGCTGGTTATGAGCGTCTGGCTTATCGTTATCAGCTACACCCTGATTTTTTCAGCAAAAAAGAGCAATCCATCCCGGTTAAAAAAATACGTCAACACCTGCGGAGGGGGGCTGCTGGTCATTTTTGCCCTTCACAACTTTATTGAATAACTCCTGGCAGGTTAGCGAGCGAATTAAATAAAACCTGAGTCAGCCCAAATCCGCAATCTGCTTTTAAATCTGCGGTGATCCCTCAACAGCATTCATGCTAAACAGTCTCTGTGATCCAAATCAGTGGGGAGTCGCTGCCCCGTGGCGGGGATTTCGAGGGCGTGAGCGGGCTGGAGATCGTGTGGGCAGGGGACAGTACTGCAAAAAATACACAAATGGTGCTCAGAGTGATAGGGTTAACTCTTTGCCACAGAAAGAGGAAAAGCTAATGATTGTAAGGACCTGGCACGGATGTGTTCCGCTTAAACATGCTGAAGGTTTTGCAAGACACCTGGAAAAGACAGGGGTAAAACATTCAGAAAGCATCCCCGGCAACAAAGGTGCATATGTCCGCAGGGAAACCCAGGGCGGCTGGGAGCATTTCTTCCTGGCGACTTACTGGCAGGATCTGCAGTCGGTAAAAGCCTTTGCCGGAGAAAACTATCATGTGGCGGTGACCTACCCGGACGATGAAGAGTTCGAGCTGCTCTCCGACCCGTATGTTTTCCAGCATGAAGTGGAAAGCAGCGTAGCCCTTTAGCCCTGTTTTCGCGCCGACCGGTTGGCTGGCTGAATTTGTCGTAGAGAGAACGCGGCTTTCTCAGAATTGTGTGCGCTGCCGGGATTGCATCCCGGCGCGTTGGCAATGCGCAGTTTCGGATCAGAATGCCATTCTGCATCAGAATCCTTGATAAGGAACAGGTTCTGGGGCGGTGCAAGACCATCAACTGCGCAGGCTTACTGGCCCGTTATGTGGTTAACATATCGCACAATTTCATCGTTAAGCGCCAGAGCAGGAAGATCCGTTATCAGGTTTTAGTTAGTTTTGCGTATAAACTTATTTTCCCGCCTGACAAACCTCCTTGATTCGTTGATCCCCATTATCAAAGGTATTCCCAGCAACAAAGTTAGACAGCGCTTCCCGTAGCTGCGTACAGGTTATACCCGCACTATGCAATGAACTGACCACATGCGATCCCTCCCCCTCGGTATAAAATCCGTGAGCAAGTTGTGACGGCGACCATGCAGCACCCTGTGCTAGTATGTCGTGCATCACGAGGATCAGTACCTGCGGATCGTCACCAGTGTATTTTTCTGCCCGGCCGATAGCTTTTTCCAGCACCGGATTGTTCCCTTTTTTATCTTTATAATCAGCCCACTGCACCACATTTCTCTCGAGTATGGACTGGATCACAGCGTGGGGAGAATACTCAACAAGGTATTCCCACAGCGAATCAGCGTAATCTGCGGCTGGCTTCTCTTTAAGAATATCTGGAGCGGCGGCAATTTTATCCGCTACCTCCACTATCCCCAGAAGCGCTTCTGCCTGAATGCGGTAAACAGGTTTTTCAGGAGGATGGTAGTCCCATAAAAATTGAATAAGCTCTGCGTTAGCTTCAGGTATTATTCTGTAGTAAACCCTATCGTTCAGTAGTTCAGGCATCTTATCGAGGATAATTTTCGCGCTAGCCATATACTGTCTTTTTTGTTCTTCTGTAGGTGTACTTGAAAAGTATAAAGGCTGATCTAATGGATTATTCGCACGCAGAAATTCTCGGTTGCTTTTTGCCTGTTTATCATCACCATCCAGCTTTTCGGTAAACACGCGAACCGCATTAAGATTATTATTCTTTACCGCTGTTGAAAAGATAGAACCATTAAATGCGTATTTCCGGAACGGATTAGCACCTCTGGACAGTAATTCCCGGAACGTCGTTTCAGGCATGTTTGAATTATTAACAGCTTCAACCAACATTTCTTGACGAAACTCCACATCCTCAAGTCGTCGATTGAAACTCTCACTTCCCTTACTCTTACCTATATTAAGTAGTTGGTGGATGTCTCGTCCAGTCTGCAACTCTGTAAGTAAATTTGGACTGGTGGTGTTAATGGTGATAAATAACAATGTAAGGGAAATAATATGCCCGCATAATATCCCGGAAATGACAGGGGCATCTGCTCTGAAAAAGAGATAGCTAATCACCACCCCTCCCAGTATTGATCCAGAAGCAATGGGGATTATGCTTATAGATGTATAAACGTTGTAAAAATATAGCACCCACCAGAAAAATAATGTAGCCAGGATTTGAGGTAAAACCAGCCATAGAAAAAGGGAGCGAGCCCCTGAATGGCTGGTGGATTTTACCAACAAAAATAGAGTGACAAACCCCATGAAAAAAGGGGCTGTCAACATAATGAATAACATTAAAATATCAAACCAAGTTAAGCTGATAATGCCTGGCATCACTGACACTCCTTTTGAATTATTTTAAAAATCCCTTGCGCTATAGATATCAACAAATGATAAATTTGTGCATTTTAACATGGGAAGACTAAATTAATGTTATCTAAATCATAAACATTCACCACTTACGGAATCTAAGTTCACACGAGTCATGTACACAAGCAACATAAGTGCATAATTTACAGGGCTGCAAGTTGTTGTTTTTGTGAGTATCCTTACATTTATTTTTACTATTCAGAGCATTAGTGTCCGATTAATGGACCTGTGCGCATTGATAATCATGCAATGATAACGTCCGCTTCTGGCACACGGCTGCCGTAGCAGCCCTGACGCGCTTATCCTTCCATTGACTCAGCGTCGCTGACACATCATCGGCTTCAATGCACGGATCACGGACTGTGCCGGGTAGTGTCTTACGGCTCGAAGAGTCAGCTGCAGGCGAGTGTGGTGATGATGCTGGAGGATACCAACGTCACCGCCAAACAACTGGACAGAACGCTGCATCAGCTGACGTACAGCAAAAACTTCCATCCAAAGGCGGTGATTTTTGGTCAGTTCTATGCGATGGGTGCAGCTGAAAGCGAGAAGCAGCTGTATCGTCAGGTGATTAAGGATTTTGCCGGGCGGGTGAGTTATCCAGTCTACTATTACCCGGTATTCGGCCACGGTGAAACCAATAAACCGTTTATTCTCGCCCGGCGGGCGGAGATTTTATGCCGTATCGGTTATCCGTTGTGCAGCCTGACGCAAGCGCCGGTTGTAAGCGGGTTCAGCGATACATCGTCGCCATCCCCTGGCGTTCGGTAATGCACTCGTCGGCACCCATTTCGAATTCCCGGCAGATCAGCGGGCGGTTTTCGTAAATGGTGCACATCATGGTGTTGCGGTCCAGCGCCGCACACCAGCCATCGTCCAGCCGCAGCATCACTTCACTGTCCCAGTCATCGTAATCGATAAACCGTTTCGGCACCCCGGTATCGGTGATCAGCATCACCTCCAGCTGGCAGCAGCAGGCGGCGCAGGTGGAACAGGTGACGGCGGGCGTATCCGCAAGCTGGGTAACGGGGATAGTGTTCATAGTCGCGATATGCGTTTTACCTGAGGGCCCGCGTCGTATCGACGTGGCCGTTAAATGAGTGACCGATAAAGGAGGGGCATTTTGTCAAACGCTGCCGCTTTGTCAATCGTCGCTGTACTATCCCTGTGCCGCCTGTGCCGCCTGTGCCGCCTGTGCCGCCTGTGTTGCCTGTGTTGCCATATTCTGACGCTCTGAAGCCCTGACGCACAGGGATCGGCGCACGCTCCCTGCCTGCAATGGCGAATAAAAGCCCTGTGGGCATCACTAAAAACCCCTCCGCTTCACAGTTTTTATATTTAAAATCAGCGGTAAGGGGGGCTGAAAACCCTGCCGCTATCACAAAACGTGCGCATTATTTGAATCACCTCACTGTTTGCGCGCCGTTCAATAAGCCATTTCCACCTTCGGCCGGAAACCCGCTGTCTGTACCCCGCCGTCAGCCGGTTTAGACTGTAATTCGACTTCACATTCACCGACACGCGCAAAGGGATGCCGCCTTATGTTAATTGCACGAGAGAACATTTTTCTGAACCAGGCCTTCACCAGTAAGCAGGAGATATTTCGCTTTCTGGCGCGCCATGCGGTGGCGCAGGGCTGGGCGGAAAGCGCCGCCGCGATTGAGGCCGACCTGTGGCAGCGCGAGCAGCAGTACTCCACCGGGTTTGAAAATCAGATCGCCATTCCCCACGCCAAAACCGCCAACGTCAGCCAGACCGGGGTGATCTTTATTCGCCTGGCGCAGCCGATTGAGTGGGAAAGCCTCGATGACCAGCCGGTACAAATTATCTTCGGCTTACTGGTGCCGGAATCCGGGGCGAAGGTTTTACATCTGCAGATCATTAACAGCCTGGCCAGCCAGATCGTTGAGGATGATTTTCGGCAGTTTCTGTTCATTGCAGAAAGCGAAAACGCGCTGTTCGAATTTATGAAATCACGCATTGCCATTGAGGAAGACGCATGAATATTGTCGGAGTGACCTCCTGTATTGCCGGACTGGCGCATACGCCGATGGCGGCAAAATCGCTGGAGAAAGAGGGCAGCAAACTGGGGCATCAGATCAAAATTGAGCAGCAGGGGGCGATGGGCATCCTGAATAAAATTACCCCGCAGGAGGTGGCCGCCGCCGATTTTGTGCTGATCGCCGCCGACCGCTCGATTGAAGAGGAGGAGCGCTTCGCCGGGAAAGTGATTATCCGGGTGAAAATCGGCCAGTGTGTCGGCCATGCGGCCGAGGTGATCGCCAAATGCGTGACGGCGGTTGCCGCCCGTCAGCAATCATAAATCAGGTGCCGCAATGAAAAAAATAATGGTCGATATCAAGAACCATCTGATGACCGGGATCTCCTTCGCTCTGCCGATCATTATTGCCGGTTCGCTGATGGTGGCGGTGGCGAAAATTATCGGCCTGGCCTTCGGTGCCGCCGATCTCAATGCCTTTGCCGAACAGGACGGGTTGAGCCACTGGCTGTACCTGACCCAGGAGACCGGTTTTAAAATCATCGGCCTGATGAACTACGTGCTGGGTGCCTACGTGGCCTACTCCATCGCCGGGAAAAAAGGGCTGGCCGCCGGTTTTACCGCCGGGCTGATCGCCTCGCTGACCGGCTCCGGTTTTCTCGGCGCGGCGCTGGGTGGGCTGCTGGCCGGTTACTCCTCTGAGTGGGTCTCACGCAAAGTGCAGATCACCGGGTCTGCGGCCACCTCGGTGCCGCTGATTATTCTGCCGTTTATCACCGTCGGGCTGCAGGTACTGGTGATGCTGCTGCTGCTGGGCGACGTCTTAAGCTGGCTGAACACCTCGCTGATGGCCTGGGTGCAGCAGATGACCGAAGACGGCACCAGCACGGTGCTGCTGGCGGTGGTGCTGGGCGGCATGATCTGCTTTGACCTCGGCGGCCCGGTCAATAAGGCCGCGTGGGGCACCGGCAATGTGCTGTTCCTCAGCGGCGTCTATATGCCGGCGATCCTCGTCAACGTGGCGATCATTATTCCCCCGCTCGGTTACGCGGCGGCGCGCTTCCTGCGCCCCGGCAACTTCAGCCAGACGCTGAAAGAGGCGGGCAACGGCTCGGTGATTATGGGCATTCTCGGCATCTCGGAAGGGGCGATCCCCTTCACCCTGAAAAATCCGGCGCGTTTAATCCCGCTTAACGTGCTGGCCGGTGCGCTGGGTGCGATGACGGTGGCGCTGCTGAAAGCCTACCCGATTATGCCGCCGCTGGGCGGGCTGTACGGCGGTTTTACCGTCGGCAACGCCTGGGCCTATTTTGCCGGGGCGCTGGTGGGTACCGCGGTAATCGCCATCGGGGCCAATATGCTGGTCAACTTTAACGACAGCGCCGCCGGCGATGAAAACGGTCCGGTCGCCGCTGAAGAGATTGAAATCAAATTTGATTAACCGCCTGGTCCGGTTCTTAAGGAGAGATGATGAAGCAGAAAACCGTTCATATTTACAGCCACACGCACTGGGATCAGGAGTGGTACTTCACCCAGTCCCGCTCGCGGATTTATCTGTTTAACCACGTGAAAAATCTGCTGCGCGTGCTGGAAGAGAATGCCGATTTTCCCTGCTACCTGCTGGATGCGCAAAGTTCACTGATTGAAAGCTACCTGCAGTGGGCACCGGAAGACCGCGAGCGGCTGTATAAGCTGGTCAGGGAGCAACGCCTGCTGACCGGGCCGTGGTTTACCCAGACCGATATGCTGGTGGTGCACCAGGAGTCGGTGGTGCGTAACCTGTGGTACGGCATGGAAATTGCCGCCGAGGCCGGGCACGCGATGCCGCTCGGCTATATCCCGGACTGCTTTGGCCAGGGCGGCAATATGCCGCAGATCTTCCGCCAGTTCGGTATTAAGCACGCGCTGTTCTGGCGCGGCATCGCCGACAATACGCTGCACGAAACCGAGTTCTTCTGGCAGGGTGACAACGGTGAGCAGGTGTTCGCGGTACAGATGCCGTGGGGCTATCACTACGGTGGCCTGCTGGATGAAACCCCGGAAACCCTGCCGGCGTTTCTGAATGAGAAAATGGCCGCCATCGAAGCGCGCAGCCAGCGACAGCATCTGCTCTATCCGCACGGTTTCGACCAGGCCCCGGTCCGGGAAAACCTGCCGCAGCTGGTGCGCCAGTTCAACGAGTGCGACCCGCAGCGCCACTATCAGGTCGCCAGCCCGCTGGCGTTTGTGCAGGCGCTGGAGGCGGAGGTCGCTGGGCAGGCGCGGGTGCTGCCGGGCGAGCTGACCGAAGGCAAGCACTCGCGGGTGCACAAGTCGATCTTCTCCTGCCGGGCGGATCTGAAACAGCTGAACAATGAGATCGAAGCGCTGCTGGTCAACACCCTCGAACCGGTGCTGGCGATTGGCCGCGGGCTGGGGCTGGACTACCCGGCCAGGATCGTCGCCGATATCTGGAAGCTGATGTTCTATAACGCCGCCCACGACAGCATTGGCGGTTGCAACAGCGACGCGACCAACCGCGATATTCACCAGCGCTATATTCATGCGCGCGATCTGGCGGTCAGTCTGCTGGAGCTGCACACCCGCTTAATCAGCCAGCGTATACCGCGTGATGAAGAGTACAGCTTCACCGTGTTTAACCCGCTGACCAGCCCGCTGGCACCGCAGATCACCTTTGAGGCCTGGCTGCCGGGGCTGCCGTTCACCCTGCGTGATGCCCGCGGCCGGGCGCTGCCGTACGTGATTGAAGAGCAGCAGGAGCTGACTGCCTACGTGCTGAATCAGACTATCCGCCTCAACCCCGGCAAGCCTTACCATAAGCCGGAAAAGGTCTACCGTACCCGGCTGACCGTGGCGGCCAGCGAACTGCCGGCGCTCGGCTACAGCCGCTGGCATCTCGACTTCAGCGCCGACGGCGCCAGCTGGCCGCAGCAGGACGACCAGCGGGTGATTGAGAACGCCAGCTACCGCATCGAGGTGGATGCGGACGGGCTGCTGACCATTACCGACAAAGCCAGCGGCAAACGCTATCCGCGACAGATGCTGTTTGTGGAAAACGGCGACGACGGCGACTCCTACAACTACTCGCCGCCGCGCGACGATCTGATCGTCACCTCTGAGGGGGCGCTGGTGGCGGCCAGCCGCAGCGGGCACGATCTCAGCCAGTCGCTTGAGCTGACGTACCGCCTGGCGGTGCCGCACGACCTCAACGAACGGGCGCAGGGGGTCACCGGCGGCAGCATGACCCTGTCCGCTACGGTGACGCTGCAACAGGACGCGCTGATCCGCTTTGACGTGAAGGTGGATAACCAGGTGCTCAGCCACCGCCTGTGCGTGCATTTTGCCAGCGATATCTCCGCCCGCGTCTCCCATGCCGACCAGCTGTTCGGCGTGGTCAGCCGCCCGGTTGCGCTGAGCGAATCACTGCAGGTGTGGCAGGCGGAGAACTGGCATGAAAAACCGATCGCCATTGAACCGATGCAGAGCTACGTCAGCCTGCACGAAGAGCAGCACGGTTTCACCCTGCACACCAACGGCGTGCGCGAGTATGAAGTGGTCGGTGAGCGGTTCGATACCCTGTCCCTGACCCTGTTCCGTACCTTCAGCCATATGGGCCGTGAAAATCTGCTCTATCGTCCTGGCCGCGCCTCGGGTGAGTCGGTGGTCGCCACGCCGGATGCCCAACTGCAGGGGGAGCTGCGCTTCAGCTTCGCCTGGCGCATCTGCCAGGGCTCCTTTGACCAGGCGCAACACGGCCGGGTATCTAAACAGTGGCTGACCACCTTCCCGGTGTATCAGGACAGCGATTTCCTTAACGGACGCCTGCGCTTCTGTCTGGCGGACCAGCCGCGCGACCTGCCGCGCGAGTACAGCCTGCTTAACCTGCCTGCCGGGCCGGATGATGCGTTGGTCAGCGTGGTCAAATGCGCGGAACAGGGTAGCGGCATCATCGTGCGCCTGTACAATCCGCAGCGCGACCGGGCGGTCAGCGTGCCGTCGCTGACCGGGGCGCGTTTTGTGATGCTGGATGAACGGACGCCGATGGTCGCCAGGCAGCAGCTGAACCGCAACGATGTGCAGACGCTGTATGTAGAAACGGAATAACGAGGGAAAAATGAGACTGTTCACCAACAAGCGGGTCAGAGATATTTTCAATCAGATTGCACAGGGCACCGTGACGCAAAGCGCGCTGGCGCAGGCGATGAACGTCTCCACGCGGACCATTCGCAGCGATCTGAAAGCGCTCAGCGATATCGTCAGCCACTCGGGTAACAGTCTTATTTACGATCGTAAAAAAGGGTTTTCGATTGACGTGGCCGACCGCGCCGGGTTCAGTTCGCTGCTCGAACAGTCGCAGCGTCCGTGGAAAGAGGCGCGCTGTGCGGCAGAGCGTCGCCGCGCGCTGCTGACGGCACTGCTGCATCAGGATGGCGCGGTGTCGCTGGAGGCGCTGGAAGCCCGCTGGTTTATCAGTATCTACAGCCTGCGCAACGATGTCGCGGTGCTGCGGCGGCACTTTGCCCACTACGCTATCGCGGTGCAGGCCGACGGCCAGGATCGGCTGACCCTGGCCGGCAGTGAAACCGCGTTGCGGCGCTGCATCTATGAACATCTGCTGCAGGCGAAGGATGTGGAAGAGGAGTATCAGACACTGTTTGCCACGTCGGGCAGGATTGCCGACCTGAAACAGTCGCTCAGCCAGGCGTTTCTGCTGCAGGGGCTGGCGTTAAGCGACGTCAACCTGCGCTTTTTTACCCTGATCTGCGCCATCGCCTGCGGCAGGATCCGCGCCGGCAGGGCGATCGGCGGGTTTACCTTCCCCGACGTCGAGCCGCAGTGGCAGCAGCTTGCCGGCGAGATCCTGCAGCTGCAGCTGGCGGTCAGCGGGGTGGAACAGAGCGAGGTGGACTATCTGGCGATGAACCTGGCGGCATTTTGTTCCGCGCTCCCGCTCGGCCAGCCCAACGCAGGCCTGTACGTGGCCGAACAGGCGGTGATGAATCATTTTCTCAGCTACATCAGCAGCGCCTGGTTTTGTGAGCTGAACTATGACGATCTGTCGCGGGAAAACCTGCTCAGACACATTACCGCGATGCGTATTCGGGTGAATTTCGGCATAACCATTATCAATCCGCTGATTGAACAGATTAAACGCCACTACCCGCTGATTTATGAAATGACGCTGGCGGCGTTCAGCGAGCTGGATCTGTGGTTCAGCGGGCCGATCAGCGACGACGAGATCGGTTATCTGGTGATGCATATCGGGGCCATTCTGGAGGAGACGCAGTCGAGGGACGCGCAGCACCCGGTCACCGCGCTGCTGGTCAGCGATCAGGGAGACGCCGCCACCCGGCTGGTGTGCCAGAAGATTATCCGTATGTACCCGAACATTATGATTAATCGCTGCCTCTCTGTGGCCCGCTATCAGCAGCTGGCGCAGGTGGAGGAGGACCTGGTGGTCACGCTGGCGGAAGTGGAAGAGAAGCACCCGCGAACCATCAGCCTGCCACCGCTGCCCGATCGCGGCCAGCTGGAGAGCATTAAGCCGCTGCTGTCCGTGGCCAGACCGTCGCCGGAGGCGATGAGCAACTGGTTCCCGGCGGCACATTTCACCATCATTCGCGATGCGGACTACGACAAAGCCGCGCTGATTGCCATGATGGCCGGGCAGCTGCAGAGCAGTGGCCGGGTGGATACCAGCTACGCGGATTCGGTAATGGAGCGTGAGGCGCGCGCCTCGACGCTGCTGGATGATAAAATTGCCATCCCCCATCCGATGGGGCTGGTGGCGCTCAGTACGGTGGTGGCGGTGGCGATATTCCCGCAGGGCATCGAATGGGATGAGGGCAAAGTTGTCAGGCTGGTCTTTATGCTGGCCATCAGCGGGGATGCGTTTGCCGACAGTATGCTGATCTATGATTACCTGACCAATATTCTGGATGATGACGTGATTGATAAATTAAGTCAGTCAGACAGCCATAACGATTTTATTCTGCGCTCGGAGAACTATTTTTTACAGGCTTAACCCGAATAAACGGGTTAAGCGGGATATCTGTGGGTATGTAGTTAATCTAAAATAATAATGGAGTTAACATGAATATCAGAAATTACCTCTGTGTATTAACCCTGTTCAGCGTTCCGGCCGTGGCGGGGATCACCTTTGATACACCGGAGGGCAGCCTTAAATTATACGGTGACGTTGAATTTAACGTCGATGCCGCCAGCCGCACCGGGCAGTTAACTTCGCTGCGTACCAGCGCCGGTAAAGACTGGAAAGCCGGTGATGCGGAGCGCTGGGACGTAAACGGGCGCATCCTGATTGGCCTGGACGGCTATCGGCTGATGGATAACCGCAACTTTGCCGGTTTTACCGTGCAGCCGCTGGCCGACCTGACCGGCTCAATGAACCTCGATGATGCCGCGTTCTTCTTTGGCAGAGAGCAGGACTGGAAATTCAAAGTGGGCCGCTATGAAGCCTATGATATGTTCCCGCTGAATCAGGATACGCTGATTGAGTACTCGGGTAACACTGCCAATAACCTCTATAACGACGGCTACGGCTACATTTATATGATGAAAGAGGGGCGCGGCCGCAGCAGCTCCGGCGGTGCCGTGCAGCTCAGCAAACAGAGCGGCCCGTTCTATTTCGAAGTCAATGCGCAGGCCAGCGACGGCACCACGCTGTTCCAGGAAAGGAACTATCACGGCAACGCGCTGGATAATAAAAAGAACACCATTTACCTGCGCCCGGTGGTGGCCTGGTCGTATAACGATCTCTCTGCCGCCATCGCCATGGAGCGCAACGTGGTCAGCAACGCCTATGGTTACACTGACAGTAACGGCCAGTTCAGCGACCAGTCAAAGCGTAACGGCTACGGTGCCACCTTTACCTGGAACGGCCAGCGCGCTAACCCGGAAGATGGCGTGGTGCTGAATCTGAGCACCGCCTGGCTGGATGCCACCGGGGAGAAAGACTTCAGCGCCGGCAGTAATATTCTCTGGCACGATCTGGAGCTGGGCTATATTTACGCCAATAATGACGTCAAAGAGTTTAATCTGGCGAACCTGGATGTAAACAGTGACGGTGAATTTATTCTGGGTAAATACACCATCCATACGCTGCACACCTCTTACCGTATCCGTAACGTGATGGAGATGAATAATTTTGATATTTATCTTGGTGCCTACTGGTCGAAGCTGAATATCGAACAGCAGCAGGATGATAAAGACCGCTACGGTGCCCGGGTAAGATTTAAATACCATTTCTGATTAATCACTTTATTAGCTACGTTTACTGCGGTGGATTATGCAGGGCTTGCCTGTGTCTTTGCCGCTGCATAGCGCAGTAAACGGACTTTTTTTAAATTAACGATGAGGCTATTCGGCATGTATCTGGGGATAGATATTGGCGGTACCAAGATGGCGGCGGTGGTGATCGACAGCAACGGCACGGAAGCGGGGCGTTATCGCACGGCGACGGTAAAAAACGGCTACCGTCAGTTTATTGATGAGGTCATCCGTTTTATTGCGCAGATTGAGCAGGATATCGGGGAAACGCTGACCCCCGGTATTGCTCTGCCAGGCAGCGTATCTGCGCTGAGCGGTAAAATCAAAAATTCTAATATTCTGCTGCTGAACGGTGAAGATCTGCAGCAGGATCTACGGGCGAGGCTGGGCAGAACGGTCTCTCTGGCAAACGATGCCAACTGCTTCGCGCTATCAGAAGCCTGCGATGGCGCAGGGCGGGGCAGTGAGGTGGTCTTCGGGCTGACGCTGGGCACCGGCTGCGGCGGCGGGCTGGCCATCGGCCGGCAGATATTCAGCGGCGCCTGGGGCAATGCCGCAGAGTGCGGGCACCTGACGCTGCCGGGATATCACCCGGCGGCGGATGGCCCGGCGGTGACCTGCTACTGCGGGCGCGATAACTGCAGCGAGTCTTTTATCTCCGGCAGCGGCTTTGCTGAGCGGTATTTACAGCTAACGGGCGATGCGCTGAGCACGCCGGAAATTCTGCAGCTGGCACGCACAGGCCATGCGCTGGCGCTGCAGCAGGTGGCGCGTTTCCGCGATCAGCTGGCGCGGCTGCTGGCCTCGGTGGTCAATATGGTCGATCCGCACGTCATCGTACTGGGGGGCGGGCTGTCAAACGAGCCGCTGCTGGTGGCGGAGATAGGCGCACAGGTGGCACCCAACGTATTTACCGATACTTTCTGCACGCCGGTACTGACGGCAGTGCACGGCGACAGCAGCGGAATGCGCGGTGCCGCCTGGCTGGCCCGGCGGGCAGAAGCGGGAACCCTGGCTTAGCGTCTGCCCCATATGGCTCTTATTGCCCACCTGCCCACCAGGCGCATAGCGGATGCGGTGGTCGCCAGCCGTAAGTGTACGCTCTGTGATCCCGGACAGAAAATAATACCGACATCAGACAGTTATCTGCTGTTAACACCACACAATTTAACATTCTGATGTAAACTGTTAACAAGCGGGGCGAAAAAATCCCGCTGGCAGTTCTCCCAGGCATGGATCTCAGCCTGGCATTATCGTCTGGTCATCAAGGGGGTTATATGACACAACGTTTAGGCGATCTGTTCCAGGAAATCAAAGACCGGATTGCGAAAGTTCGCGGCCTGACCAACGACGAGGATGTTGAGCCGGATGACCGGATCAAAATTCACAACCGCGCCTTCCTGCTGTTCTCCCTCGACTGTCTGCTGGACGAATACCGCACTAAAAATGCGTCTCTTTACTCTGCGCTGAGAGGAAGGGATGCGCTGCACCATCTGTTACTGAAAAAGTATGGCTGGACGCTGTACGAGATCCGTTCGCTGACGCTGGCCGACAGCCTGTTTGCCATTCAGGATGAGCTGGTGTTCGACAAGCTGCCGCAGGCGGTACAGAGCTATCTGCGGGACAATCAGTGGGATAAATTCAACAGCACCTTTGACGATCTGACCGATCAGGAGTGGGACCCGATGCTGGGCAACGGCCATTTCGATCTGACCCAGCGTTAACCGCCCGGCGGCGGCCCGGTCCCCCGGCTGCCCGCCATTGCGTTGCCTCTGCCCGTCGGGCAACGCAATCCTGACGAACCGTTGTCGTCAGGTTGACGCCGGGTGCCGGTGACAAAGCCGTTCCAGCAGCATGCCGGAGAGGCAGGCGGCAATAATCACCAGAAATCCCATCAGTGGACCACCCGCCAGCAGCAGGGCGCAGAGTATGGCAGCGTTCATCATGTCTGTTCTTCTTATCAGGAGTGACTCACAGCGCTATGTTGGCCCCAGGCCGCAGCCTGTGCAATGCGTGGGATCAAAAATTGCGACGCGATTCGCACAGGATGATTTTTCTCAATATATTAATGCATTTAATACATTCAGCGATGAATGTAATTGGCTATATTCACCGAAAAAAAGGGCGGATCTGCACGGATAAACGCGCGGAGTTCTTTAACAGAAGGGAGGAGGGGAGAGTCAGGCAGGTCAGGGTGGCTAATATTGGGGACAAAAAAAAGCCCGCTAAACGCTCAGTTGCGGGCCAACACCAGGGAAATCGATTAAAAATAATAATAAGACTAATCTCAGGTAATGCAACTCGAAAGCGCCGCAACCTTGTGTAAATTTATGCAAATATCATCAGCCCGTACAGCTTTGGTCAGAAAGACTCGGACACCAGCCACTGATCGGCCTCGTCGAACATCTCTTCAATAATCCGCATCAGCGTGGCTTTGTCCGTTTTGCTGACGTCAGTTTTCACCCCGTTCGCCTGCATCGCTTTGACTTTGACCTCCATTTCCGGAAACACGCGCTGCACGCGTTTTTCCAGTTCGTTGCGAATCAACTCCCCGGCGTTGGCCAGCCCGGCAACGTTGCGCTTGTCATAAATCAGTTCAACAAACATCTCTGCTCCTTACGATTTTTATCTGTATAAAAATACAGGTATCCGTCGGGGGGTTCAACAGGATTTATCAGTCGCAGCATGGTTTTGCGGCGCGTGACGATAAAAATTGTCACTAACGCAGCTGCGGATAGTCCGACAGGGTCAGTGCGGCGTGGCCGTCGCTAACGGCCAGCCTGCCGTGCGCCCCCAGCGGCAGCGTCACCGTATCGGCGGCATGCCCAAAAGCCAGCCCGCTGACTACCGGCAGGCCGGTCAGATTACGGATCAGCTGCCAGACGTCCGGGAAATCGTAGCCGCCGTCATAATCACTCAGCGTTGCGCCGGTAAAGCTGCCGGTAACAATAGCGGATTGCCGCGCCAGCACGCCGCTGTACAGCAGCTGCAGCAGCATACGTTCGGTGCGGAATGGGTGCTCGTTAATGTCTTCGATCACCATAATCCCTCCCTCAATCGCGGGCAGATACGGCGTGCCGGCCAGCGAGGCGATCATCGCCAGGTTTCCGCCCCACAGGGTGCCGCTGGCGTTAACTTCCCCTGCCGCCTCGCTGGTCTGCCAGTCGAGGGTGAAGCTTTCGCTGCTCAGCGCCTGCCAGAAGCACCCAAGCGTAAAGTCATTAAGGGTTTCCGGGCCAAAGTTGGCGGCCAGCATCGGCCCGCTGAAGCTTTTTACCCCGCACTGTGCCAGCAGCGCGAGCTGGATGGCGGTGAAGTCGCTGTGGCCGCAAAGCGCCAGCGGCGCATCGCGCAGTCGTTCTCCGAGAGCGGCATAGTTCAGCCGGGGGAGCAGGCGGCTGGCGCCGTAGCCGCCGCGTACCGCCAGCACGATATCAGGGAGTTCGGCCATGCTGGCCAGCCGGTTGATATCCGCCAGCCGGGTATCGTCGTCGCCGGCAAAGCGCCGGTCGCGGCGCTCAATGACCGCAGTGTTATCGACCCGATGCCCCCAGCCGCGCAGCCGCGCGACGCCAAGACGGGCCGCCGGCTGATTGTGGCAATAGCCGGAAGGGGCGATCAGATGGATGTTGCGCGGAGTGATTGCCATAATGCTTACTTTTCTCCCTGCGGGGCGCGCGTGACGCCACTGTGCGATCGATAAATGATGAACATAACCTGGGGTAGAATCAGCCGCGCCGCGCGCTGCTGAAAATTTACGCGCTCAGAAATGAATCATTTCTCGCCTGTTATGTCCAATCAGAGCGATGATAAACAAAACTTTACGCTAAGTCGTTCACGGCGGCTAATAAATTAAGAATTACGGTAATTCTCAGTTCGTTACGATACCGTAATATGTAGCGCGAAGCGAAAGCGCAGAGGATAAGACAAGCGTGAAAACAAGCGTGAAGACGGTAGCGATAGCCGCTGCCTTACTGCTGGCGGGCTGCGCCAGCGAAACCCCAAAACGAATCGTCAGTCAGCCCTCTTCACCGCTGATTACCACACCGCCGAAACAGTCCACGCAGCCGTGGTCCGGCGTAACCCGCCATACGGCGCATAACTACGGCGTTGACCCGAAGCTGGTGGATGCGATTATTGCGGTGGAGTCCGGCGGCAACCCGACGGTGGTCAGCAAATCGAACGCGGTGGGGCTGATGCAGATCAAAGCCTCGACGGCCGGGCGTGAAGTGTACCGTTCGCAGGGCAAGGGCGGCCAGCCGAGCAAGTCTGAACTGCGCGACCCGGTAAAAAATATCGATATCGGCACCGCCTATCTGCGCATCCTGCAGCAGCAGCAGCTGGCCGGCATCCGTAATCCGGAAACGCTGCGCTATGCCACCATCGTGGCCTACGTTAACGGTGCCGGCGCGCTGCTGCGCACCTTCTCACGCGACCGCGACCGGGCCATTGCGATGATTAACGCCATGAGTCCGGAAGAGTTCACCCGCCACGTGCAGGATAAACATCCGGCGGCGCAGGCACCGCGCTATCTGTGGAAGGTGAACAGCACCTACCGCACCATCTGATCCTCTGCGTTACTGGAAGCGGTTGGCTTTATCCCGGGCCAGCCGCTCCAGCGCAAACACCACCTGCTGCAGCTCTCGCTCCTGGCCCGGTTCCAGCGCCACAAATCGCAGGCTCAGGCGCGGGGTGACGATAGTCTGATTTTTACTGCCAATCACACTGCGCTGACTGATAGTGACCAGCTGAGTGTCGATTTCAAAGCGGCCATACTCGCCCATATCCACCCGCAGCTTTTTAATGGTGTCGCCGTCCTGCAGCGTTTCCGGTAACGGACCCTCGGCCAGCGCGCCGATGCCGCCCAGCGACAGATCCTGCAGGCGCAGGCGGCCTTCACCGCTGCCGTCCGGCCAGGGAACATAGCAGTAGAACACCGGCGTCAGCGGGGCATGAACGCGGAAAAACTCGCGGCGCTGGATCATCCACAGCACCTCCGGCAGCGCGGCGGTGAAGGCCGGCAGCCCATCCAGCTCGTCGGCCTGCAGCGCAGGCAGAGCGAACTCCACCTTGGCACCGCGCGTTTCTGCGGTCACGTGTAAATTCTGTGCTTCGCGCGCCAGCTGGTTGTCGTAGTCGTTGCTGCCGTAATCCATCACCACCCGATCGCGATCGGCAGCCAGCAGGCGGGTGATAAACTGCCCGCGGGTGTGGTTGATCATCACCGGGGTCTGGTTTTCCAGCAGTTCGCGCAGGACTGCCAGCACGGCCAGTGGTCCACGTTTCAGGTATTGTTCTTTGTCTTCCTGTTTCACTTGCAACTCCGATAAGTAGCGGACCACGGGCACTCAGCCCAGCGTGGTATATCGGCCATTAAAGCAGAATCTTTACGTTTTTTTTACCTGACGGAGTAAAAATTTCCACAAAAATTCGTGTCTGAAATCACAAGGTTAGAATCTGTGTCCTATACTTTGTTCAGCACAGAACGTGGGTCTTTCTTATTGTGAACGTAAAGGAGCTGTAAATGGGTATTTTGTCCTGGATCATCTTTGGTCTGATCGCCGGTATTCTCGCCAAGTGGATTATGCCGGGTAAAGACGGCGGCGGTTTTATTATTACCGTTATTCTGGGTGTTGTCGGTGCGGTGGTTGGCGGCTGGATCAGTACCTTGTTTGGCTTCGGTAAAGTAGATGGTTTCAACTTCGGCAGCTTTGTGGTGGCGGTGATCGGTGCCATCGTGGTGCTGTGGATCTACCGTAAGGTGCGCAGTTAAAACGCCAGCGTAACCTGACGGTCTAAACAGGAGGGTGGCAGAGATGCCTCCCTTTTTTTACGCCTGTAACCCCGGTTACGGTAAGCATTGCAGATGCAAAGCCGCCATAGCGGACCAGAAGAGGGGGGCAGCGCCGGGCAACCACTGGAGTGAGTATGCTGCGCCTGACGACGGCTGAGGTCTCCTGCGGGGCACAGAGGCTGCCCGCAGGAGAACGGGTCTATTTTGCCGGCTGCGCCGCGGCGCGGGTGAGATCGCCGACGTTATTACAGGTGACCCCCTTCGGACAGTAGCGATCCATCAGCATCAGGGTGACGCCGTTGGTCCAGCCGAAGCCGTCCTGCAGCGGATATTCTCCGCCGCCACCGCCGCCAAGGCCTTTACCTTCCACGACATATTTCTCAACCAGCTTATGCTCCCTGTCATAAGTCGCCTGCACGTTCTGCAGGAAGTTTACGCCAACCTGTTTCGCCAGTTCCGGCTTACCGTAGTTATCCAGACCCACCACGGCCACCCACTGCAGCGGCGCCCAGCCGTTGGGGGCATCCCACTGCTGGCCGTTGTTCACGGTGGTGGTCAGCAGGCCGCCTTCCTTCAGCAGCTGCGACTGTACCGCGCTGGCTGTGCGACTGGCCTGGTCACCGGAGGCGATTTTCAGCCAGAGCGGGAACAGCGTTGCGGCGGTGAGCTGCGGGCGAATGCTGCCTTTCTGCCAGTCATAATCGCTGTAGAAGCCCTGCTTCTCATCCCACAGGGTGCGGTTGATCGCCGTTTTACGCTGTTCGGCCAGCGTGGTGAAACGTTTGGCCGCGTCCGCGTTTTTCGCCACTTCGCTGGCCTTCGCCAGGGTGGTTTCCAGATGGTAAATCAGGGCGTTGAGATCCACCGGAATAATCCGCGTGGTATGGATAGTGGACAGATCGCCAGGCTTGTCGAACCAGCGCGAGCTGAAGTCCCAGCCGGAGGCTGCCCCGGCGCGCAGATCGCGATACAGTTCTTTCTTATCGCGTCCGTGGGCCTTTTCCGCGGTGGCGATATCATCCATATAGGATTCGGTGCGCGGCACGTCGCGGTCGTCCCAGTAGCGGTTAAGCACGCTGCCGTCTTTCAGCTTCACCACGCGTTCTTTCGCGCTGCCGCTGGCCAGCGTATCCGCCCCGGCCATCCAGTAGTCATACTCTTTCTGCAGCTGCGGCAGGTATTTCGCGTATACCGCATCGCCGCCGTGCTGCGCCAGCAGGTCGATCATCATGCTGAAGAACGGCGGCTGCGAACGGCTCAGGTAGTAGCTGCGGTTACCGTTGGGGATATGGCCGTACTTATCCAGCTCGCTGGCGAAGTTATCCACCATATCCTGCACCTTATCCCAGTGGCCGCTCTCTGCCAGCCCGAGCATGGTGAAGTAGCTGTCCCAGTAATAGACTTCACGGAAGCGGCCGCCCGGCACCACGTAGGGCTTCGGCAGCGGCAGCAGCGAATCAAACTCGCTGGCCCGGGTGGTGGAACGGGTCAGCACCGGCCACAGGCCGTCGATATGTTCACGCAGGCTCTGCCCGGCGGGCGGCACATACTTCTCACCCTCGGACGGCAGGGTAAAATTGGTGGCAACGAAGCGTTTCAGATCGAAGTTGCCCTGTGACTTCTGCATCTGCCAGTCGGCGAGGATCGCCGAGGGATCGCTCTTCGGTACAGCGTCAGCGAAGGTTTTCTGATCCGGGAAGAGTTTTGCCGACTGTACCGCGTGGAACAGCGGCCCGAGACGCACGTCAGGCGGCAGCGGATGACTGCTCAGCATTCGCTGGTTATCCTGCGCCTGTGCGGCCGCGGCGGCCATCAGCCCGGCCAGCAGCAGCGGGGCGAACATGCGGCTGTGGCTCTGACGTTTTTCGACACTTTTCATCGTCTGTGCTCCTTGTCCAGACCAGAGTGGTCTGTAAGTGTTTGACCCTGCACAAAACTTTAGACCAGAATCACGAAAAGATCGGCCAGTGACCGGGAAATGTGAGGCAGACGGCGTTTTTCTGGCCGGCCAAAAGGGAAAAAGTGCGTTACAGACTTGAAGAGGGAAACCCGCGCCCGTAAAGCCTGCATGCCGTTACCGTGCACACAGGCCTGAACGGGAGCGGTTTACGCACCGCCGGCGGTATCAGAGATTAACGCAGGTCTCTTCTGCCAGGCCGAGCATAATATTCAGGTTCTGCACCGCCGCGCCGGATGCCCCTTTACCGAGGTTATCCAGCCGCGCTACCAGCATGCTCTGGCGCTGTTCCGCGTGGCTGAACACAAACAGCTCCATCTGATTGGTGTTGTTCAGCGCTTCCGGCAGCAGATACGGGGCGGTTTCCTCATCGTAGCTGTTGTGCTCGCGGACGCTGATAAACGACTGCCCGTCATAGAAGTCGGCCAGCGCCTGATGCAGCGCCGCGCCGTCGCTGTTGTTCAGCGGCACAAACACCAGCATCCCCTGCGCGTAGTCGCCTACCGCCGGCTGGAAGATCGGCCGGCTGCTCAGCCCGCTCCACGCCTGAATCTCTTTCAGGTGCTTATGGTTAAAGCCCAGCCCGTAACCGGCGTAACCGGTGCCCGCCTGCTGGTACTTCTCAATCATCGCCTTGCCGCCGCCGCTGTAGCCGGAAACCGCGTTAATCGCCAGCTCGCGATCCGCCGCCAGCAGGCCGGCGCGGGTTAATGGCGCCAGCAGTGCAATCGCGCCGGTGGCGTAGCAGCCCGGATTCGAGACGTGGCTGGCGCTGCGGATGCGGTCGCGCTGTCCTGCGTCCAGCTCTGGCAGGCCGTACACCCAGCCCGCCTGCACCCGGTGCGCCGAGCTGGCGTCCAGCACGCGCGCGCCAACGGCATCGGCCAGCGCTACCGCTTCTTTCGCCGCCTCGTCCGGCAGGCAAAGAATAGTGACGTCCGCCTGCTGCATCAGCGCCTGACGGGCGGCGGCGTCTTTACGCTGCGCGTCGTCAATCTGGAGCAGCTCAATCTGCGGGTGATTTGCCAGCCGCTGCTGGATCTGCAGGCCGGTGGTGCCCGCCTGACCATCAATAAACACGCGATAGGTTTGAGTCATTACAGCCTTTGCCTTTAAGAAAGAGGAAACAGTGTTACCGGGGCGCGTGTGATGTTCGGCGCTCAGGCTAACCAAACACGCATCACGATGAATTGACTGTTTATGAGTTTACATGCTGCCATTACACCTTATAAATGCGTTTATATGCAATTGTTTTGTGTAGTTATGCATATGCTTTTTCATCCCCGCCCAAATATCGCAATCACCGCATCCAGATGCTCTTTCATCGCCTTTTTCGCCGCGCGGGCGTCGCGGGCTTCCAGCGCGTTAAGGATCGCCAGGTGCTCGATCTCCGAGCGGTGCGGCATATCCTGCGGCGTATAGTGCTGCTGCAGGCTGCGGAACATGGTGCCGTAGCGGTGGCCGAGCAGGTGGGCGATGATAAAGGCGTAGGCCGGGTTGCCGCTGGCCTGGGCGATACGGATATGGAACAGCCGGTCGCCGGGGTGGGTGGCGGAGTTATTGCGGTTATCAAAGCAGTTCTGCTGGTAAGCCTCGCGGATCAGCCGCAGCTCTGCGTCAGAGGCGTGGCGGGCGGCCAGCGCGGCGGTTTCCGGCTCGATCAGCCGCCGGGTCTGCAGCAGCGAGAAGGGCGGCAGCTCGGCGCTGAAGTCCAGCTGGATATCCAGCTCATCGTCAACGTCCGCCCACTGATTGCGCCCGGCCTGGGCCATCACCGGTTCAGCGGACGGCGCCGCGCGCTTGCTGCCGGTGTCACAGACGATCACCCCGTTGCCCACCCGCACATCCACCAGACCAATCACCTCCAGCGCGATCAGCGCCTCACGCACCGAGGCACGGCTCACCTGCAGCTGGCTGGCAAGGTCGCGTTCGGCGGGCAGTTTGCTGCCCGGCGGGAACTCACCGCTGTCGATCAGGTTTTTTAGCTGATCGGCAATCTGACGGTAAATCCTTGGATTTTCTAATTTTTTTATTGGCATGTGGCCCCAGCTTGTTTTTTAGCTTAAGCGATTCAGCTAGCATTTAACGGCAAAACTCCTTGCCGAATTGTTTTTCACGTGTGACAACTACGTTAATTAAAAGTCGTTTTAAACCACCATTCATTGCCTCATCTTAACAATACGGTTTCGGTTTAAAACGTTTTTTTTCACCTTTAATGGCCTGACCATTAGTCCTTTAAGTACAGGAGTCACTATGCAGTTGCAGGGTAAAAAAGTGCTGATCACCGCCGCCGGGCAGGGGATTGGCCTGAACAGCGCCAAAGTGTTTGCTGCCGCCGGGGCGGAGGTCATCGCCACCGATATCAATATCAGCAATCTGGATCTGCCGGGGATCACCGCCCGCCGTCTGGACGTGACCGACGGCGCGGCCATTCGCCAGCTGGCCGGGGAGATCGGCACGCTGGACGTGCTGTTCAACTGCGCGGGCGTGGTGCACAGCGGCGATATTCTCAGCTGCAGCGAGCAGGAGTGGCAGTTTGCCCTCGATCTGAATGTGACCGCGATGTTCCACACTATCCGCGCCTTCCTGCCTGCGATGCTGGAGCGCCAGCGTGGGTCGATTATCAATATGTCGTCAGTGGCGTCAAGCGTGAAAGGGGTGCCGAACCGTTTTGCTTACAGCGCTTCAAAAGCGGCGGTGATCGGCCTGACCCGCTCGGTAGCGGCGGATTACGTTAAGCAGGGGATCCGCTGCAACGCCATCTGCCCGGGCACCGTGGAGTCGCCGTCGCTGCGCCAGCGCATTGCCGAGCAGGCCGCCGCCGAGGGGCGCAGCATCGATGAAGTCTATCAGGCGTTTGTGGCGCGTCAGCCGGTGGGCCGCATCGGCACCACGGAAGAGATCGCCCAGCTGGCGCTCTATCTGGCCTCCGACGCCAGCTCGTACACCACCGGCACGGTACAGATTATTGACGGCGGCTGGAGCAACTAAGCTGCCGCGCCAACACCAGGAGAACTTATGAAACTATTACGTTACGGACAGCCGGGCGCGGAGCAGCCTGGCATCCTCGATAACCAGGGCCATATCCGCGCGCTGCCCGCTGATTTTGCCGATATCAGCGGCGAGGTGCTGTTACCGGACTCGCTGAACAAACTGCGCCAGCTGGACGTTAACGCGCTGCCGCGGGTGGAGGGTAACCCGCGCATCGGGCCGTGCGTCGGTCAGGTGGGTAAATTTGTCTGTATCGGTCTGAACTACGCCGATCACGCGGCGGAAACCGGCGCGGAGATCCCTCAGGAGCCGGTGGTGTTTAACAAATGGACCAGCGCCATCTGCGGCCCGAACGACAACGTCGAGATCCCGCGCGGTTCGCAGAAAACCGACTGGGAAGTCGAGCTGGGGGTGGTGATTGGTCTGGGCGGCCGCTACATCAGCGAAGCGCAGGCGATGGAGCATGTCGCCGGTTACTGCGTGATCAACGACGTTTCTGAGCGTGAATATCAGATTGAGCGCGGCGGTACCTGGGATAAAGGCAAAGGCTGCGACACCTTCGGCCCGCTGGGGCCGTGGCTGGTCACCGCCGATGAGATCCCGGACCCGCAGAACCTGAGCATGTGGCTGGAAGTGGACGGCAGGCGCTATCAGAACGGCAGCACCCGCACGATGATCTTTACCATCCCGCAGATCATCAGCTACCTGAGCCGCTTTATGAGCCTGCAGCCGGGTGATGTGATCTCTACCGGCACGCCGCCGGGCGTCGGCCTCGGCCAGAAACCGCCGGTCTATCTGCGCGCCGGCCAGGTGATGCGTCTTGGCATCGAAGGGCTGGGCGAGCAGCGCCAGTTAACCGTTCAGGCATAAATAACAATAAAAGGAAGCAGCGATGACCACCATTACCGCCTTACGCACCGAAGATATCCGTTTCCCGACCTCGCTGTCGCTGGACGGCTCCGACGCCATGAACCCGGACCCGGACTATTCGGCGGCCTACGTGATTCTGGAAACCGACAACCCGGCGCTGAACGGCCACGGGCTGACCTTTACCATCGGCCGCGGCAACGAGATCTGCTGTATGGCGATCAAAGCGCTGCAGCACCTGGTGGTGGGCCGCAGGCTGGCGGATATCACCGCCGATATGGGCAAATTCTGGCGTGAGTTTACCAGCGACAGCCAGCTGCGCTGGATCGGCCCGGATAAAGGTGCCATCCACCTCGCCACCGGCGCTGTGGTTAACGCGGTATGGGATCTGTGGGCTAAGGCGGAAGGCAAGCCGCTGTGGCAGCTGGTCGGCGAGATGAGCCCGGAGGAGCTGGTGCGCTGCATCGATTTCCGTTACATCACCGACTGCATTACCCCGGACGAAGCGCTGACGCTGCTGCATGAGCGGGCGCAGGGGAAAGAAGCGCGCCTGCAGTCACTGCTGGCAGAGGGCTATCCGTGCTACACCACCTCGGCGGGCTGGCTGGGCTACCCGGACGACAAGCTGCGTAAACTGTGTCAGCAGGCGGTGGACGCCGGCTTTGACTATCTGAAGCTGAAGGTTGGCCGCGATTTGCAGGACGATATCCGCCGCGTGACCATCGCCCGTGAGGTGATTGGCCCGGATCGTAAGCTGATGATCGACGCCAACCAGGTGTGGGAAACCGGCGAGGCGATCGACTGGGTCAACCAGCTGGCCTTCGCCCGCCCGTGGTTTATCGAAGAGCCGACCAGCCCGGACGATATCGAAGGGCACCGCCGCATCCGCGAGGGCGTGGCACCGGTCAAGGTGGCGACCGGCGAAATGTGTCAGAACCGCATTATGTTCAAGCAGTTCATTATGCGCGGCGCGATTGACGTGGTGCAGATTGACTCCTGCCGCATGGGTGGGGTCAATGAAATTCTGGCGGTGATGCTGATGGCGGCGAAGTACAACCTGCCGGTGTGCCCGCACGCCGGTGGCGTGGGGCTGTGTGAGTATGTGCAGCACCTGTCGATGATCGACTACCTGTCGATTGCCGCGACCCACGAAGGGCGGGTGATCGAGTTTGTCGACCATCTGCACGAGCACTTTGTTGACCCGTGCGTGATCAAAGGTGCGGCCTATATGCCGCCGACCGCGCCGGGCTTCTCGATTGAGATGCACGCGTCGTCCATCGAACAGTACCGTTATCAGCAGCCGGAGCTGGCCGATGCCGCTGCGTATTGATGCCCATCAGCACTACTGGCGCTACCAGCCGGCGGAGTACGGCTGGATAAGCGACGCCATGCCGCAGCTGCGGCAGGACTTTCTGCCGCCGCAGCTGGGGGCGCTGCTGGCGGAACGCGGGCTGGATGGCGCGGTGCTGGTGCAGGCGCGCCAGCACTGGCAGGAGACGCAGTGGCTGCTGCAGCTGAGCCGCGACCACCGCGAGATCCTGGCGGTGGTCGGCTGGGTCGATCTGGCCGGTGAGGCGCTGGCCGCCTCGCTGGAGGAGGTGTCCGGGCAGGCTAAACTGCGCGGCTTCCGCCATCAGATCCAGGATGAGGCGGACGGCGCGGGCTGGATGCAGCAGCCGGCGGTAACGCGCGGTATGCAGCAGATCCAGCGGGCGGGTTACGTCTACGACCTGCTGGTGACGCACGATCAGCTGGCGGCGGCGACGGCCTTCGCTGCCCGCCATGATCGGGGGGCGCTGGTGCTGGATCACTTCGGCAAGCCGGATATCGCCGCCGGGGTGGCACAGTGGGTGCGGCAGGTCACGCCGCTGGCGGCGCTGCCGCACGTCAGCTGCAAGCTCTCCGGCCTGCTGACCGAACCGCGACCGGCCGGATGCGGTGACGCGGAGCTGCTGGCGTTCTATGATGCGGCGCTGCAACTGTTCGGACCTGAGCGCCTGCTGTTCGGTTCAGACTGGCCGGTGTGCCTGCTGGACGGGCCGTATCAGCACGGCTGGCAGCTGTGCCAGCAGGCGATTGCCACGCTGTCAGCCGACGAGCAGGCGGCGATACTGGGCGGCAACGCCAGCCGCATTTACCTGGAGCCTGACGGCACAGGCTTATAACTGGAGAAGGGTGATGGATCTGTACCTGAAAGACAAAGTGGTGCTGGTGACCGGCGGCGGTTCCGGCATCGGCGCGGCGATATCGCTGAGCCTGGCGCAGGAAGGGGCGATACCGGTGATTATCAGCAACAGCGTGCCGCCTGCCGGACTGATGGCGCAGCTGCATGAGCAGCAGCCCGCCGCAGAGTTTATTCACGCCGAGCTGCAGGATGAGGCGATGTGTCGGGCGGCGGTGGCGCAGGTGCAGGCGCAGTTTGGCCGCATTGACGGGCTGGTGAACAACGCCGGGGTCAACGACAGCGTTGGCCTGGAGGCGGGGCGCGAGGCGTTTGTCGCGTCGCTGGAGAAAAACCTGGTGCACTACTACCTGATGGCGCACCTGTGTCTGGATGCCTTACGCGAAAGCCACGGGGCGATCGTCAATATCAGTTCCAAAACCGCGCTGACCGGGCAGGGCAACACCAGCGGCTACGCGGCGGCGAAAGGCGGGGTGCTGGGGCTGACCCGCGAGTGGGCGGCGGCGCTGCTGGCTGACGGCATTCGCGTTAACGCGGTGATCCCGGCGGAAGTGATGACGCCGCTGTACGAGCGCTGGATCGGCACCTTTGACCAGCCGCAGCAGAAGCTGCAGCAGATTACGCAGAACATCCCGCTGGGGCAGCGCATGACCACCGCTGAGGAGATCGCCGACAGCGTGGTGTTCCTGCTCTCGCCGCGAGCGTCGCACACCACCGGGCAGTGGCTGTCGGTGGACGGCGGCTATCAGCATCTTGACCGGGCGCTGACATGAGCGGCGGTAAGCGCTTCGTCCAGGCGCTGGATCTGCAGGACGACCCGCAGCTGATCGCGGAGTACCGCCAGCACCATCAGCGTATCTGGCCGGAGATTGCCGCCCATCTGCGCCAGCACGGCATTCTCAGCATGGAGATTTACCTGCTGGGCACCCGGCTGGTGATGGTGATGGAGACCGGGGCTGACTACGATGCCGCCGCGTTTAACGCCGCCAGCCTCGGCCACCCGAAGGTGCAGGAGTGGGAAGCGCTGATGTGGCGCTACCAGTGTGCCACCCCATGGACGCCGGACGGCGAGAAGTGGGTGCCGATGGAAAACATCTTTTCACTGACCGACCAACCGTAACTGACTCATCCGCTGGCCCGTCAGGGCCAGTTATTGCCGGTGTTTTTCGCTGTACTGGCCACAGTAACCGAGGAACCAAACATGCTCGTCAATAAATCCGTTCACCCGGCGCAGCGCGCCGGTCAGCCCGCTGTTGCCGCTTTCCGGCTGGCGTTTATGCTGGTCACCGTACTGTTCTTCCTGTGGGGGCTCTCCTACGGGCTGCTCGACGTGCTCAACAAGCACTTCCAGGAAGTATTGCACGTGACCAAAGCCCAGTCCGGCCTGCTGCAGGCGGCCTACTTCGGAGCCTACTTTGTGGTGGCGCTTCCCGCTGGTTTCTTTATGGAACGCTACGGCTACAAGGCCGGGATTCTGGTTGGCCTGTGCCTCTACGCGCTGGGCGCGCTGCTGTTTGTGCCCGCCGCCGGGGCGGCCAGTTTTGCCCTGTTCCTGCTGGCGCTGTTTGTGATCGCGCTGGGATTAGGCTGCCTGGAAACGGCGGCCAACCCCTATGCCACGGTGCTCGGCGCGCCGGAAGGGGCGGAGCGGCGGCTCAACCTGGCGCAGTCGTTTAACGGGCTGGGGCAGTTTGTCGGGCCGGTGATCGGCGGCTCGCTGTTCTTCTCCGCCACACAGCAGAGCGGAACGGCAGGCCTGGACTCGGTAAAAACCACCTATGTGGCGATCGCCGCGCTGGTGCTGGTGATTGCCTTTATCTTTGGCCGCACCCGTCTGCCGGATATCCGCAGCCAGGAGGCGGAACAGAGCAGCCACGACGGTCGCGGGCTGTGGCAGCACGCCCATTTTACCGGCGGGGTCATCGCCCAGTTCTTCTACGTGGCGGCACAGGTCGGCGTCGGCGCCTTCTTTATTAACTACACCACCGAACACTGGGCAACCCTGTCGAACCAGAACGCCTCCTACCTGTTGTCGGTGGCGATGGTAAGCTTTATGGTCGGCCGTTTCTTCAGCACCTGGCTGATGGGCTATGTTCGCCCGGCCACGCTGCTGGTGGCCTATGCGGCGATCAATATCCTGCTCAGCGCGCTGGTGGTGGCTGGGATTGACGGCGTGTCGGTGGTGGCGCTGGTGGCGGTATTCTTCTTTATGTCGATCATGTTCCCGACGCTGTTTGCCATGGGGGTGAAAAACATGGGCACCCACACCAAACGCGCCAGTTCGCTGATGATTATGGCGATTGTCGGCGGTGCGATTATGCCGTATCTGATGGGGGCGCTGGCCGATCGCTACAGCACGGCGGTGGCCTATCTGCTGCCGCTGCTCTGCTTTGCGGTGGTACTGAATTATGCCCTGCGTCAGCGCCGCGCGGGATAATGTAAAAACGTTAATTTTACTTAATTCTGACTTATCGCAAATTTCCCCCCGCGCCCCGGCGCGGGTTTTTTATTTCTCTGTTTTAACGCGATTTTTATCCTTATCTCAAATTAAGATTTTTCTTATTCCCCCTCTTTAAATCGTAAATATTTTTTGCTAAATATAACGGCATCTTCGTCCTTTTAGCAGGTTTCGTTCCCCTGTCAAGGTTGGACGCTGCCGGAAATTACAACATTCAATCAACGGTTTTTATTTCGCTGCGAAGCTACTTCGGCGGCGTTGCACAGGAGTGTCAGCATGGCATGGCAGAATTGGTTTAAAAACGTTAACAACGCACCGGCCGCCGGCCGGGGTAAACGTGGACAAAAAAGCAATGCTGGCGCGCGAGCGGCTGCGCCTTCCGCCTGGCTTCTGGAGCCACGTATGCTGTTCGATGGTGCGGTCGCCGCCACGGTGACCACCACGCTGAGCAACAGCGACAGCGCGGTAGCGAAAACGGCCGATGACCATGCCGACAGCGCAAAGACCAGCGCCAGCAGCGATACCCGCCAGAGCGACGCCACGCAGGATGCGGGCGCTGAACAGCAGAGCCACAACAGCGATGTCAGCCAGAACAGCGACCCGAACGCCAGCAGTGATGCGGTGGCGATTGCGGCCACCGCCACCGCCACGCCACGCCTAGAAGTGGCCTTTGTCGATACCTCGGTGGATGGCTATCAGAGCCTGATTGAGGGCATTAAACCGGGTGTCGAGGTGGTGCTGATTGACGGCAGCAGCAACGGCCTGCAGCAGATCGCCGACTGGGCCTCAACCCACAGCGGCTACGACGCGGTGCATATCTTCTCCCACGGCGTTGATGGTCAGATTAACCTCGGCAGCTTCGTGCTGAACGACAGCGCGATCCACACCGCCGACGTACAGGCCGCGCTGACCACCCTCGGCCAGGCACTGACCGCCGACGGCGATCTGCTGCTCTACGGCTGCGATGTCGGTGCCGGCGCAACCGGCAGTGCCTTTATCAGCGATCTCGCTACCGCCACCGGCGCGGATGTGGCCGCCTCCAGCGATGCCACCGGCAGCAGCCTGCTGGGCGGTAACTGGCTGCTTGAGAAGCACAGCGGGGAGATTGAGACTACCGCGTTAGCGGTGGAGGGCTATCAGGGTCTGCTGACTCAGGTAACGCTGACCGGAAGCGACATCGCTCCGGGTACCGGAGGTGACCCCTGGTATGCCACCAAAAACATCGGTGGCTATACCTTTACCTTTGCAGCGCCACAGACCGGGGGCTTCTTAAGCATTGACCAGGTAGGGGGGCTGCAGGGGCTTTATGCCTTTGATTATAATTCGGTCAGCGGCAACGGCACGGTGCTGACCATCAGGGCACCGGACGGCTATACCTTCGACCTGTCCGCCTTCAGGCTGGCGTCTGAAACTAATCTGGTCGATGTTGAAGTCACTTATGCCAATGGCTCCACCGGTGCCATGCGTCTTTCTGGCGCCGCCGGCACGCCGACCCTGTGGGATTATATGGAGGGGTCGTTCAACGATATCACTCAGGCGGTGTTCACTTCTTCAGAAATGACCGTCCTGCAGAATTTTGACATTATCGATATCAAACCGATCGGCGGCGTGGCGCAGAACACCGCGCCGGCGATCGGCAACCTCAACGGCGACAGCCTCACCTATATCGAAGACAGCCCGGCCATCACCCTGGACGTCGGTGGTAATGCCACCGTTACCGACGGCGATTCCGCCAACTTTGACGGCGGCAAACTCACCGTCTCGATTACCGCCAACGGCACCGCCAGCGAAGATGTGCTGAGCATCCGCAATGACGGAAACGGCAGCGGGCAGATTGGCTTTAACGGCGTTGGCGTTACATGGGGCGGCACGGTAATCGGTATGGTCACCGGCGGCACGGCGGGCAACGATCTGGTGGTGTCACTGAACAGCAGCGCCACCCCGGAAGCGGTACAGGCGCTGACCCGCGCTTTAACCTACAGCAACAGCAACATGCGCGAACCGTCTACCGACACGCGCAGCATCAGCATCACGGTCAGCGATGGCGATGGCCACACCAGCACCCCTGCCACCGTGGAGGTGGCGGTGATCGGCCACAATGATGCGCCGAAGAACCCGGGTGGCGGTAACTGGGAGACCATCACCGAACGCGGCAGTGAAGCGCTGCTGTTTCTCGGGGTGGACATTGATACGGTGGAAGCCGGGCAGCTAATCACGGAAATGGCGATCAGCAGTGTCAGCAACGTCTACGGCGACAGCGAAAGCGGCGTCAACACCGACACCGGCAACGATGGTATCTATGGTGCCGGAGATATTCTGCATATCGATGGCAGCGCTATCCCGCTGGTTGAAGCCAGTGGCACTACCCAGAACAATGGCTTCAGCTGGTCGGTCACGCAGAGTGCAGACGGGAGCTACACGCTGACGCTGAGCAAAGCGGAAGGGGTCAGCCCGGAACTGGCCAGCGCCATTCTTAATGAGGCCACCTACAGCTACATTGGTAGTGACAGTACCATCACCTACCGCGCCTTTAGCGCGTCGCTGCTGAAAGACAACGGCGGCACGGCAAACGGCGGTAAGGACAGCGACAGTGCCTCTATGATCGGCCTGTTTGATATGGCGCTGGCCCCGCTGGCAGCGAACAGCGCCCCGGTGATCGCTAACCTGGATGGCGACAGCATCACCTATACCGAAGGGCAGGATGCGGTGGCCCTGGATGCCGGGGCGGATGCCACGATTACCGACGGCGATTCGGCGAACTTTGACGGTGGCGCACTCACCGTTTCCATCACCGCTAACGGCCACGGCAGCGAAGACGTTCTGACTATCCGCACGGGCGGTGAACCGGGTAAACAGATCACCGCCTACGGCAGCATCGTCAACTACAGCGGCCTGGATATCGGCTTCTACACCGGCGGCAGCAACGGCAACGATCTGGTGGTGACGCTGAACAGCAACGCCACCCCGGAAGCGGTGCAGGCGCTGGTGCGGGCGATCGCCTACCAGAACAGCAACGACCTCAATCCATCCACCGATACCCGCACCGTTACCGTCAGCGTCAGCGATGGCGACGGTGGCACCAGCAACCTGGCCACGCTGCAGGTTAACGTCACCGACGTGAACGATGCGCCGCTGGTTTACGGCAGTGGTCATTACCAGATCTACCAGCAACGCGGCAGCGAACTGACCCTGTTCGACTCGGTAACCATTGATCCGGTGGAAGCCGGGCAGACCATCACCGAACTGCAGCTGACCATCTGGAACTACTGGAACGACGGCAACATGAATGATGCGCTGACCATTGACGGCAGCGTGATCCCGTTAACCGCTGGCAGCGGCACCACGGCAATCAGTGGTCTGAGCTGGACGATATCGGGCGGTAGCAGCATCTCAATCCTGACGCTGTCGAAAGCGCAGGGGCTCAGCGGCGCGGCAGCCAGCGCGCTGGTGTCTGCTATCACCTACAGCAACACCGGCAGCGACGCGCAGTACGGTTTCCGTCAGTTCGAGCTGAGCAGCGTGAAGGACAGCGGCGGCACGGCAAACGGCGGCAGCGACACCATGAACTGGACGGGGGTATCCACCTGGTTTGATATCATGCTCGACGCGACAGTCAACAGCGCCCCGGCCATCGGCGGGCTGGATGGCGACAGCGTGACTTACGCCGAAGGCGCGGCCCCGGTAGTGCTGGATGCCAATGGCGATGCCACGGTAACGGACGGTGATTCCGCCGACTTCGACGGCGGCAGCCTGACCGCTGCCGTCACCGCTAACGGTCACAGCAGTGAAGATGTGCTGAGCATCCTTACCGGCGGCGACGCGGGTAACATCATCGGCGTGAGCGGGAACAGCGTGACGTTTAACGGCGTGGCGTTCGGCACCGTCAGCGGCGGCAGCGATGGCAGCGATCTGGTGGTGGCGTTTAACGCAAATGCGACGCCGGAAGCGGTACAGGCACTGACCCGTGCGCTGACTTATCAGAACAGCAACGACAGCGATCCGTCGACTGACACCCGCAGCATCAGCATCACCGTCAGCGACGGCGACGGCGGCACCAGCAATACGGCCACCCTGCAGGTGAGTGTGACTGGCGTCAATGATGCGCCTGTCGTTGCGGGCAGCGGCGGCAGCTACGGCTACAGCGAGCGCGACAGCGCCTTAACCCTGTTCAACGGCATCAACATCGATCCGGTTGAAGCGGGCCAGGCCATCACTGATTTTGTGATCCGCATTTGGTCCTACAACAGCTCCGCCAACAGCAGTGAAGTGTTGCATATCGACGGCAGCGATCTGCCGCTGACCAATGGCAGCGGCGTCACGGCGGATCATGGCTTCAGATGGAGCGTCTCGCAGACGGGCGGCCAGAGCTACCTGAGCCTGACTAAGGCAGAGGGCATCAGCGCGGAAGCCGCAACGGCGCTGGTGGCGGGTATCACCTACCGCAATAACAATACCGAAAGCACCGGCATGCGTGAAATTCTGTTCGCTGCCGTCTGGGATAATGGCGGGACGGATAACGGCGGCGTTGATTATTCTTCTGCCAATATCACGACCTGGGTAAACCTGGCGATCCAGCCAGAGCAGAACAGCGCGCCGACGATCGGCGGGCTGGACGGCGACAGCGTCACTTACACCGAAGGCGCTGCCCCGGTACTGCTGGATGCCGGTAACGATGCCACCGTCACCGACGGCGACTCGGCCAACCTTGACGGCGGCAGCCTGACCGTGTCGATCACCGCTAACGGCCACGGCAGCGAAGATGTGCTGAGCATCCGTACCGGCGGCGAAGCGGGTAATGTGATTGGCGTTGACGGTAACAGCGTCACTTACAACGGCGTGGCGATCGGCACCGTCAGCGGCGGCAGCGAAGGGCAGGATCTGGTGGTGGCGTTTAACGCCAGCGCCACGCCGGACGCGGTGCAGGCGCTGACGCGCGCGCTGGCTTATCAGAATGCCAACAATACCGATCCGTCCACGGCTACCCGCAGCATCAGCATTACCGTCAGCGACGGGGACGGCGGCACCAGCAATACCGCCACCTTGCAGGTTGAGGTGAACGGCGTCAACGACGCGCCGCTGGTTAGCGGCAACGGCAACAGCATCCTCTATACGCAGCCCGGCGCCGAGGTCAATCTGTTCGGCCCGGTCACCATCGATCCGGTGGAAGCCGGGCAGACCATCACTGAGCTGACGCTCACTTCATGGAACTTCGTGTTTAATAACACCAACCATGATGTGCTGAGCATCGACGGCAGCGTGATCCCGTTAGTCGCGGGCAGCGGCACCACGGCGATCAACGGCCTGAGCTGGACGATCGCCACCGACCTTGGCCTGAATATCCTGACGCTGTCGAAGGCGGAGGGGATCGGTGCCGCCGCGGCCAGCGCGGTGATATCGGGGATCACCTACAGCAACAGTGGCGGGGCGGATCAGTTCCCGATTCGCCAGTTTGTACTGAACACCGTGAAGGACAGCGGCGGCACGGAAAATGGCGGCAGTGACAGCAGCTGGAGCGGCATCACCGCGACGGTCAATTTAAGTATCGCCCCGGCGGCCAACAGCGCGCCGACGATCGGCGGGCTGGACGGCGACAGCGTCACTTACACTGAAGGCGCTGCGCCGGTGCTGCTGGATGCCGGCAGCGATGCCACCGTCACCGACGGCGACTCGGCCAACTTTGACGGCGGCAGCCTGACCGTGTCGATCACCGCTAACGGCCACGGCAGCGAAGATGTGCTGAGCATCCGTACCGGCGGCGAAGCGGGTAGCGTCATCGGCGTGAACGGCAGCAGCGTCAGCTATAACGGCGTGGAGATCGGTACCGTCAGCGGCGGCAGCGAGGGGCACGACCTGGTGGTGGCGTTTAACGCGAACGCCACGCCGGAGGCGGTGCAGGCGCTGACCCGTGCGCTGACTTACCAGAACAGTAACAACAGCGATCCGTCCACCGACACCCGCAGTATCAGCATCACGATCGGCGACGGTGACGATGGCACCAGCAGTACCGCCACCCTGCAGGTTGAGGTGAACGGCGTTAACGACGCGCCGCTAATCAGCCTGAATAACAGCCTCACCTGGCTCAACGCAGGCACGCCACAGGCCCAGTTGTTCAGCCAGGTCACCATCGATCCGGTGGAAGCCGGACAGACCATAACGCAACTGACCCTGACGGCCGATTTGCTGATTGATGGCAACCATGAGGTGTTGAGTGTTGACGGCACCACCATCACCCTTGGACAGTCGGCCTCTGGCACCACCGCGTTGAATGGCCTCAGCTGGAGTCTGATTGTGTCGGGATCTTCGGCCAGCCTGGTCCTCTCTTCTGCCGGGGGCATCAGCGGTGCAGCCGCCAGTACTCTGGTGGAAGGGATCCGCTACAGCAACACCAGCAACACCACCAGCGGGGATGTTAATTCCGGGACACTTCGTCAGTTCACCCTGATCGGAGTGAAAGACAGCGGCGGCACGGCGAATGGCGGTATCGATACCCAGAACGTGTGGATGAACTCGCTGGTCATTGTCGAGCAGGGCACGCCAGTAGAAGCCCCGCAGGTCACCAGCGTGACGGCCTCCAGCCCGGATGGTTACTACAAAAGTGGCCAGACGGTGGTGATTACCGTTAATTACAGCGCCGATATGGTGGTCGACACCACCGATGGTCGCCCGACACTGCAGCTTGAAGTCGGCGGTGCGACCCGTTATGCCACCTATAGCGGGCAGAACGCTGCGAACCAGCTGCAGTTCGAATATCTGGTTCAGCCGGGTGACAACAGCGCCGATCTTGAGGTCAGCGGCAACGCCGCGCTGCAACTGAACGGTGCGACGCTGCAAAGTGCAGCGGGAACGGCGGCCGATCTGACGCTGCCGGAAGCGGGTACGCAGAACTCGCTGAGCGGGCAGAGCGCGATCGTGGTGGATACGGTACTGCCGGGTGCCACGATCAGCATTAATAACCCGCTGCTGGGGATGGGGCAGTACGCCACCGTCACCATCACCTTTACCGAAGCGGTGACCGGCCTGACCCGTGACGATATCACCGTGGAAAACGGCACGCTTGGTACACTGTTCACCAGCGACGGTGGCGTGACCTGGCAGGCCAGCCTGGAGCCGACGACGGGCATTACTGCCGCAGGCAATCAGATCACCCTGAATAATGCCGGCGTCAGCGATCGGGCGGGCAACGCGGGCGAGGGCAGCACCAGCATCAGCTATGACATCGACGGCGTGCGGCCGACGGTCAGCATTGCGCTGGATAACAGCACGCTGAAGGCCGGTGCCAGCACCGCCGTAACGGTCACCTTCTCCGAGGCGGTCAGCGGCTTCAGCGGCGATAACCTCAACCCGACCAGCGGCACGCTGGGTGAGTTCACGTCTGTTGACGGCGGTATCACCTGGACCGGTATCCTGACGGCGGAAAGTGATAATGACGGGGCTGATAATAAGATCTTCTTTGATAACAGCGGCATCAGAGACCGTGCCGGGAATACCCTGCAGGGGCTAACCGTTTCCGATCCATATACGGTTGATACCCAGCTGCCAACCGCCACCATCCAGCTGAGCGATACCGCGCTGCGTGCGGGTGAGACGTCCGTTGTGACCATCACCTTCTCTGAGGCGGTCTCCGGCCTGACCCGCGAGGCGCTGACCGCGCCAAACGGCACGCTGTCCGAGCTGATCAGCACCGACGGCGGTATAACCTGGACCGGCACCTATACGCCGAACGCTGACGTGACCGATGCTACCAATCAGATCGTGCTCAATCAGACCTGGGTGCGTGACGCGGCAGGCAATACCGGCCAGGGCCTGGTGGAGTCGGACAACTTCGCCATCGACACCCAGCTGCCAACCGCCACCATCCAGCTGAGCGATACCGCGCTGAAAGCGGGTGAAGCGTCCACCGTGACCATCACCTTCTCTGAGGCTGTGAGCGGCCTGACCCGCGAAGCGCTGACCGCGCCGAACGGCACCCTGTCCGAGCTGATCAGCACCGACGGCGGCGTGACCTGGACCGGCACCTACACGCCGAACGCCGACGTGACCGACGCGACTAACCAGCTGGTGCTGAATCAAACCTGGGTTCGTGACGCGGCAGGCAATATCGGCCAGGGCCTGGTGGAGTCGGACAACTTCGCCATCGACACGCAGCTGCCAACCGCCACCATCCAGCTGAGCGACACCGCGCTGCGTGCGGGTGAGACGTCCGTTGTAACCATCACCTTCAGCGAAGCCGTCTCCGGCCTGACCCGCGACGCGCTGGCCGCGCCGAACGGCACCCTGTCCGAGCTGATCACCACCGACGGCGGGATCACCTGGACCGGCACCTACACGCCGAACGCCGACGTGACCGACGCGACTAACCAGCTGATGCTGAACCAGACCTGGGTTCGTGATGCCGCAGGCAACACCGGACAGGGGCTGGTGGAGTCTGACAACTTCGCCATCGACACGCAGCTGCCAACCGCCACCATCCAGCTGAGCGACACCGCGCTGCGTGCGGGTGAGGCGTCCACCGTGACCATCACCTTCTCTGAGGCGGTCTCCGGCCTGACCCGCGAGGCGCTGACCGCGCCTAACGGCACGCTGTCCGAGCTGATCTCCACCGACGGCGGGATCACCTGGAAAGGGACCTACACGCCGAACGCTGACGTGACCGACGCGACTAACCAGCTGGTGCTGAACCAGACCTGGGTGCGTGACGCCGCAGGCAATACCGGACAGGGCCTGGTGTCGTCTGATAACTTCGCCATCGACACGCAACTGCCAACCGCCACGATCGAGCTTAGCGACACCGCGCTGAAAGCGGGTGAGGCGTCCACCGTGACTATCACCTTCTCTGAGGCGGTCTCCGGTCTGACCCGCGAGGCGCTGACCGCGCCGAACGGCACGCTGTCCGAGCTGATCAGCACCGACGGCGGTATCACCTGGACCGGCACCTATACGCCGAACGCCGACGTGACCGACGCGACTAACCAGCTGGTGCTCAATCAGACCTGGGTACGCGATGCGGCAGGCAATATCGGTCAGGGCCTGGTGGAGTCGGACAACTTCGCCATCGACACGCAGCTGCCAACCGCCACAATCCAGCTGAGCGATACCGCGCTGCGTGCGGGTGAAACGTCCGTTGTGACCATCACCTTCAGCGAAGCCGTCTCCGGCCTGACCCGTGAGGCGCTGACCGCGCCTAACGGCACGCTGTCAGAGCTGATCAGCACCGACGGCGGCGTGACCTGGACCGGCACCTACACGCCGAACGCCGACGTGACCGACGCGACTAACCAGCTGGTGCTGAACCAGACCTGGGTGCGTGATGCGGCCGGGAATATTGGCCAGGGCCTGGTGGAGTCCGACAACTTTGCGATTGATACCAGGCTGCCGACCGCCACTATCGAACTGAGCGACACCGCGCTGCGTGCAGGTGAAACGTCCGTTATTACCGTCACCTTCTCTGAAGCAGTGAGCGGCCTGACCCGTGAAGCGCTGACCGCGCCAAACGGTACGCTGTCCGAGCTGATCACCACCGACGGCGGCGTGACCTGGACGGGCACCTATACCCCGGCCGCTGACGTGACCGATGCTACCAACCAGATCGTGCTCAATCAGACCTGGGTGCGTGACGCGGCCGGGAATATCGGCCAAGGGCTGGTGGAGTCCGACAACTTTGCGATTGATACAAAGCTGCCGACCGCCACTATCGAACTGAGCGACACCGCGCTGCGTGCGGGTGAGGCGTCCGTTGTGACCATCACCTTCTCCGAAGCCGTCTCCGGCCTGACCCGCGAAGCGCTCACCGCGCCAAACGGCACCCTGTCCGAGCTGATCTCTACCGACGGTGGGATCACATGGACCGGCACCTACACGCCGAACGCCGACGTGACCGACGCGACTAACCAGCTGGTGCTGAACCAGACCTGGGTGCGTGATGCGGCCGGGAATATCGGTCAGGGGCTGGTGGAGTCGGACAACTTTGCGATTGATACAAAGCTGCCAACCGCGACAATCCAGCTGAGCGATACGGCGCTGCGTGCGGGTGAGGCGTCCACCGTGACCATCACCTTCTCTGAGGCGGTCTCCGGCCTGACCCGTGAGGCGCTGACCGCGCCAAACGGTACGCTGTCCGAGCTGATCAGCACCGACGGTGGTATAACCTGGACCGGCACCTATACGCCGAACGCCGACGTGACCGATGCGACTAACCAGCTGGTGCTGAACCAGACCTGGGTGCGCGACGCGGCGGGCAATACCGGACAGGGCCTGGTGGAGTCTGATAACTTCGCCATCGACACGCAGCTGCCAACCGCGACCATTGAGCTGAGCGATACCGCGCTGAAAGCAGGTGAGACGTCCACCGTGACCATCACCTTCAGCGAAGCCGTCTCCGGCCTGACCCGTGAGGCGCTGACCGCGCCGAACGGCACCCTGTCCGAGCTGATCACCACCGACGGCGGGATCACCTGGACCGGCACCTATACGCCGAACGCCGACGTTACCGATGCGACTAACCAGCTGGTGCTGAACCAGACCTGGGTGCGCGATGCCGCCGGGAATATCGGCCAGGGGCTGGTGGAGTCGGACAACTTTGCGATCGATACCCAGCTGCCAACCGCCACTATCGAACTGAGCGACACCGCGCTGCGTGCGGGTGAAACGTCCGTTGTGACCATCACCTTCTCTGAGGCGGTCTCCGGCCTGACCCGTGAGGCGCTGACCGCGCCGAACGGCACCCTGTCCGAGCTGATCACCACCGACGGCGGGATCACATGGACCGGCACTTACACGCCGAACGCCGACGTGACAGACGCGACTAACCAGCTGGTGCTGAACCAGACCTGGGTTCGCGATGCTGCGGGCAATATCGGCCAGGGCCTGGTCGAGTCTGATAACTTCGCCATCGACACCCAGCTGCCAACAGCCACCATCCAGCTGAGCGATACGGCGCTGCGTTCGGGTGAAACGTCCGTTGTGACCATCACCTTCTCCGAAGCCGTCTCCGGCCTGACCCGCGAAGCGCTGACCGCGCCGAACGGCACGCTGTCCGAGCTGACCAGCACCGACGGCGGCGTGACCTGGAAAGGCACCTATACGCCGAACGCTGACGTGACCGACGCGACTAACCTGATCGTCCTGAACCAGACTTACGTTCGCGATGCTGCCGGGAATACCGGACAGGGCCTGGTCGAGTCTGATAACTTCGCCATCGACACGCAGCTGCCAACCGCCACCATCCAGCTGAGCGACACCGCGCTGCGTGCGGGTGAGGCGTCCACCGTGACCATCACCTTCTCTGAGGCGGTCTCCGGCCTGACCCGTGAGGCGCTGACCGCGCCTAACGGCACGCTGTCCGAGCTGATCTCCACCGACGGCGGGATCACATGGACCGGCACCTATACGCCGAACGCCGACGTTACCAACGCGACTAACCAGCTGGTGCTGAACCAGACCTGGGTGCGTGACGCCGCAGGCAATATCGGCCAGGGCCTGGTGGAGTCGGACAACTTCGCCATCGACACGCAGCTGCCGACCGCCACCATCCAGCTGAGCGATACCGCGCTGCGTGCGGGTGAGACGTCCGTTGTGACCATCACCTTCTCTGAGGCGGTCTCCGGCCTGACCCGCGAGGCGCTGACCGCGCCGAACGGCACGCTGTCTGAGCTGATCTCTACCGACGGTGGGATCACCTGGAAAGGCACCTATACGCCGAACGCCGACGTGACCGATGCGACTAACCAGCTGGTGCTGAACCAGACCTGGGTGCGCGACGCGGCGGGCAATACCGGACAGGGCCTGGTGGAGTCTGACAACTTTGCGATTGATACAAAGCTGCCAACCGCGACCATCCAGCTGAGCGATACGGCATTGCGTGCGGGTGAGGCGTCCACCGTGACCATCACCTTCAGCGAAGCCGTCTCCGGCCTGACCCGTGAAGCGCTGGCCGCGCCAAACGGCACGCTGTCCGAGCTGATCACCACCGACGGCGGGATCACTTGGACCGGCACCTACACGCCGAACGCCGACGTGACCGACGCGACTAACCAGCTGGTGCTGAACCAGACCTGGGTGCGCGACGCGGCGGGCAATACCGGACAGGGCCTGGTGTCCTCGGACAACTTCGCCATCGACACGAAGCTGCCAACCGCCACTATCGAGCTGAGCGACACCGCGCTGAAGGCGGGTGAGGCGTCCACCGTGACCATCACCTTCAGCGAAGTCGTCTCCGGCCTGACCCGTGAAGCGCTGACCGCGCCAAACGGCACGCTGTCCGAGCTGATCACCACCGACGGCGGTATCACCTGGACCGGCACCTACACGCCGAACGCCGACGTGACCGATGCGACTAACCAGCTGGTGCTGAACCAGACCTGGGTTCGTGACGCGGCAGGCAATATCGGCCAGGGCCTGGTGGAGTCGGACAACTTCGCCATCGACACGCAGCTGCCAACCGCCACCATCCAGCTGAGCGACACCGCGCTGCGTGCGGGTGAGACGTCCGTTGTAACCATCACCTTCAGCGAAGCCGTCTCCGGCCTGACCCGCGAGGCGCTGACCGCGCCGAACGGCACCCTGTCCGAGCTGATCACCACCGACGGCGGGATCACCTGGAAAGGGACCTACACGCCGAACGCTGACGTGACCGACGCGACTAACCAGCTGGTGCTTAATCAGACCTGGGTACGCGATGCGGCAGGCAATATCGGCCAGGGCCTGGTGGAGTCTGACAACTTTGCGATTGATACAAAGCTGCCAACCGCGACCATCCAGCTGAGCGATACGGCATTGCGTGCGGGTGAGGCGTCCACCGTGACCATCACCTTCAGCGAAGCCGTCTCCGGCCTGACCCGTGAAGCGCTGGCCGCGCCAAACGGCACGCTGTCCGAGCTGATCACCACCGACGGCGGGATCACTTGGACCGGCACCTACACGCCGAACGCCGACGTGACCGACGCGACTAACCAGCTGGTGCTGAACCAGACCTGGGTGCGCGACGCGGCGGGCAATACCGGACAGGGCCTGGTGTCCTCGGACAACTTCGCCATCGACACGAAGCTGCCAACCGCCACTATCGAGCTGAGCGACACCGCGCTGAAGGCGGGTGAGGCGTCCACCGTGACCATCACCTTCAGCGAAGTCGTCTCCGGCCTGACCCGTGAAGCGCTGACCGCGCCAAACGGCACGCTGTCCGAGCTGATCACCACCGACGGCGGTATCACCTGGACCGGCACCTACACGCCGAACGCCGACGTGACCGATGCGACTAACCAGCTGGTGCTGAACCAGACCTGGGTTCGTGACGCGGCAGGCAATATCGGCCAGGGCCTGGTGGAGTCGGACAACTTCGCCATCGACACGCAGCTGCCAACCGCCACCATCCAGCTGAGCGACACCGCGCTGCGTGCGGGTGAGACGTCCGTTGTAACCATCACCTTCAGCGAAGCCGTCTCCGGCCTGACCCGCGAGGCGCTGACCGCGCCGAACGGCACCCTGTCCGAGCTGATCACCACCGACGGCGGGATCACCTGGAAAGGGACCTACACGCCGAACGCTGACGTGACCGACGCGACTAACCAGCTGGTGCTTAATCAGACCTGGGTACGCGATGCGGCAGGCAATATCGGCCAGGGCCTGGTGGAGTCTGACAACTTTGCGATTGATACAAAGCTGCCAACCGCCACCATCCAGCTGAGCGATACCGCACTGCGTGCGGGTGAGGCGTCCACCGTGACCATCACCTTCTCTGAGGCTGTGAGCGGCCTGACCCGCGAAGCGCTGACCGCGCCGAACGGCACCCTGTCCGAGCTGATCACCACCGACGGCGGGATCACCTGGACCGGCACCTACACGCCGAACGCCGACGTGACCGACGCGACTAACCAGCTGATGCTGAACCAGACCTGGGTTCGTGATGCCGCAGGCAACACCGGACAGGGGCTGGTGGAGTCTGACAACTTCGCCATCGACACGAAGCTGCCGACCGCCACTATCCAGCTGAGCGATACCGCGCTGCGTTCGGGTGAAACGTCCACCGTGACTATCACCTTCTCTGAGGCGGTCTCCGGTCTGACCCGCGAGGCGCTGACCGCGCCGAACGGTACGCTGTCCGAGCTGATCACCACCGACGGCGGTATCACCTGGACCGGCACCTACACGCCGAACGCCGACGTGACCGACGCGACTAACCAGCTGATGCTGAACCAGACCTGGGTTCGTGATGCCGCAGGCAACACCGGACAGGGGCTGGTGGAGTCTGACAACTTCGCCATCGACACGAAGCTGCCGACCGCCACTATCCAGCTGAGCGACACCGCACTGCGTGCGGGTGAGGCGTCCACCGTGACCATCACCTTCAGCGAAGCCGTCTCCGGCCTGACCCGCGACGCGCTGACCGCGCCGAACGGCACCCTGTCCGAGCTGATCACCACCGACGGCGGGATTACCTGGAAAGGCACCTACACGCCGAACGCCGACGTGACCGATGCGACTAACCAGCTGGTGCTCAACCAGACCTGGGTGCGTGATGCGGCCGGGAATATCGGTCAGGGCCTGGTGTCGTCCGGCAACTTCACCATCGACACGCAGCATCCGCAGCCGGTCAGCCTGACGCTGAACGCCGGTGGCGAAGCGCAGACGCTGAGCTATCAGCTGGAAATGTCGGAGGGGGTCAGCGGTCTCAGCGTGGCCGATTTCAGCCTGCTGACCACGGGTTCGCTGAACGCCACACTGACTTCGGTTACCGCAATTGATGCCACGCACTGGCAGATCCAGCTGACCAACGTCACCGGCAACGGCACGCTGCAGCTGCGCTATAACGCCAGCGCCTCACTGGCGACGGATGCCGCAGGTAACGGCGTCGGCAGCGATATCAGCAACGCTTCGTACAGCAACAGCACCCCGCAAACCCGCGGACTGAACGATGCGCTGGCCACCCAGCAGCAGCCGTTCAGCCTGACGCTGCCGGCCGGTGCGTTCAGCGATGCGGACAGCGCAGACGCGCTGAGCTACAGGGCCACGCTGGCCGATGGCTCGGCTCTGCCCGGCTGGCTGAGCTTCGACCCGGCCACCCGCACGCTGAGCGGCACGCCAACGCTGGCGGGCAGTATCACCGTGCGCATCACCGCCACCGACCACTTCGGTGAATCGGTCAGCAGCAGCTTTATCCTGCGTACCGCCGACTTCCTCAACGGCGATCCGCAGTTCCGCAGCGAGCAGCGTCACAGCGCGGTGGACAGCGGGCAAAACGCCAGCTATTCCCGCGAACAGCTGACCCTGCTCGGCCTGGCGCAGGGTGACGGCAGCCCGCAGGAGAGCGGCTCGCTGTTTACTCCGCAGGGCACCCCGGCAGGCGATGCACCGTCGATTACGGCGGCGTTCAGCAGCGGCCAGCAGGGCGGTGACGGCAGCGGATCCTCAACCCTGGCAGGCGTGTTCAGCCAGAACGGTGTTAACCACTATCAGCCTGTGGACGGCCGCAGCCACGGCAGCGACGTCAACGGCGATATGAGTGGCCGCTCCAGCCTTGCCGCCCAGTTCGCTATCCCGGCGCTGCCGGGCGCCACCGGACTGGAAGTGTTCTCCGGCAGCAGCTGGCAGCAGGTCAGTGACAACACTATTAACCAGACCGTACAGCCAACCTCGGTATTTGGTACGCCGCTGTTCAGCCAGCAGCTGAGCCAGCCGGAAGCGGAACGGACAGAACAGATCGCCGCGCTGGAAAGCGCATTACGAGACATCACACCGCAGGCTTAATCAGGGCATCGGTGAACCACGTACAACTAAACCACCATTAAGGGTGAAAAAAGAATATGCATAAGTGCGCAAAAGTTTTCAGTGTGACCCTGCTGGCCTTAATCGTCAGCGGCTGTGCCGTCTCTACCCAGCAGATCAACAAAGATCAAAGCCGCCAGCGCGCGGCTGCCGATCTGAAGACCATGTTCAGCAACCAGGAGCCGGTCACCGCGCCGATCACCCTGAATGACGCCACCGCGCGGGCGCTGAAATACAACCTTGAATCGCGCCTGAAGGTGATGGAGAGCGCGCTGGCACAGCAGCAGGTCGATCTGTCGCGCTTTGATATGCTGCCGAAAATGGCGGCGCAGGCCGGTTACACCACCCGTGACAATATCAGCGCTTCCAGCAGCCGCAGCGTGCTGTCCGGTAACCAGTCGCTGGAGCCGTCCACCTCGCAGGATCAGACCCGTTCAGTTGGCGACCTGACCATGGTGTGGAACATCCTCGACTTCGGCGTCAGCTACGTTACCGCGCATCAGCAGTCGGATAAACGCTGGATCGCCGAAGAGCGCCGCCGCAAGGTCACCCATACCATCGTGCAGGACGTGCAGTCCGCGTACTGGCGTGCGGTGGCGGCCGAGCGCCTGCTGGGCCGCATCGATGCGCTGATTGAGCGCGTCAATATGGCGCGTGAAAACAGCCGCACCCAGTCGGTGCGCAAAGTGGGCGATATCGTCGAAGCCTACAGCTACCAGCGCGCGCTGCTGGATGCCACCCGTCAGCTGGAAGAGCAGCGCCGCGCGCTGTCGCTGGCGAAAACCGAACTGGCCACGCTGATGAACCTGCCGCTGGGCAGCGACTATAAGCTGGCGCTGCCGGCGGAAGGGCAGCTGGTGGAACCGGCGCTGAAGGTGCCGTTCGCCGAACTGGAAAACGCGGCGCTGGTTAACCGCCCGGAGCTGCGCGAACAGGATTACCAGGTGCGCATCAGCGCGGCGGAAACGCGTAAATCGCTGCTGCGCATGCTGCCGGGCATTGAGCTGTCCGTGGGCGGCAACTACGACAGCAACTCGTTCCTGGTCAATCAGCACTGGGTGGACGCCGGGGCGAAAGTGACCTGGAACCTGTTTAACCTGTTCAGCGGCCCGCAGGCGTATAAAGTGGCGAAAGCCGGTGAGGACGTCTCTGAAGTGCGCCGTCAGGCGATGTCGATGGCGATCCTCGCGCAGCTGTACGTGGCGCGCGCCAACTTTAACGAGGCGCAGCGTCAGTACCACACCGGCAAAGAGCTGCAGCAGCTGGATGCCGACATCCTCACCCAGCTGAACAACCGCTTCCAGGCGGGCAGCATTGGTGAACTGCAGCTGATCCAGGGCGAACTGAACGCGGTCAATACCTCGCTGCGTAACGATCTTGCCTACGCCGAGCTGCGCAACGCTTACGGTCAGATCTTCGTAACCGTGGGTCTTGACCCGCTGGCAGGCGGCCAGCAGCTGACCGATCTGGCTTCGGTAGAGCGCGCGCTGGCGCAGACGGAAAAACGCTGGGATGCCGGTAACATTGCACGCTAAGCAGGAATTCCCCGTGAACAGAGCAAATAATCGTGCCGCCCGCTGGATGATGGCGGCACTGCTGGCAGCGGCCTCGCCGCTGCCGGCGGCAGAGACAGCGCCGGACCCGCTGGCCGACCCGTTGCAGACAACGGCACCGGCGGCCACGGCGGATGCCGGTAAACAGGCGCGCGGCGTGCTGCGCGCCGTCGATCAGGCCACGCTCTCCAGCGAGCTGAACGCCCGCATCGTCGAGATGCCGTTCCGCGAAGGTCAGGCGTTCCAGAAGGGCGACCTGCTGGTGCGCTTCGACTGCGCCGTCTATCAGGCGCAGCTGGCGGCGTCACAGGCGGCGATGCGCGCCGCACAGCAGGAGCTGAGCCAGAACCGCCAGCTGGCCGACCTGAAGTCGATCGGCCGCAACGCGGTGGCGCTGGCGGAGGCGAAAGTGGCGCAGGCCGCCGCGGAAAGCCAGGTCTATCAGATCCAGACCAGCCACTGCAAAGTGATCGCCCCCTTCGCCGGGCAGGTGGTGACGCGCAAGGCGCAGGTGTCCGAGTTTATCGGCCAGGGCATGCCGCTGCTGGAGATCGTTGACAACCGTCACCTGGAGATCCACCTGCTGGTGCCGTCGCGCTGGCTGGCGCAGCTGAAACCGGGGCAGAAGTTTACCTTTACCCCGGATGAAACCGGCACGCCGCTGGCGGCAGAAGTGCTGCGCCCCGGCGCACGCATCGATGAAAGCAGCCAGACGCTGGGCCTGACCGGCAAAGTGGTCGGTAACGCTGACGGCCTGCTCTCGGGTATGAGCGGCAGCGCGCAGTTCGCGGTGGCGCCGTGACCGCGCCACAGCAGAGCGCCGGCGAACGCGCGTTTGCCACCTTCCTGCAGCTGGAGAATCAGGCGCGGGCGGCGGCCAGCAGTGAAGCCCTCGCTTACAGCATCGTGAACGACGGCCTTGGCCTGTTTGAGTTTCGTCATGTGGCGCTGCTGATCGGCGGCCGGGTGCGGGCGGTGACCGGGGTATCGGTACCGGACCCGCACGCGCCGTTTATCGCCTTTATCGAACGGGCGGCATTACAGTTGCAGCAGGGCGACCATCACGCTGCGGCGGGCGTGGTCAGCGCAGAGTGGCTGGACGCGGCCAGCCGTGACGACTGGCAGGCGCTGTCGGCGGCGGAAGCGCTGTGGCTGCCGCTGAAAGGGCGCGACGGTGGCGTGTTCGGCGGCGTCTGGCTGGCACGCGGTCGCCCCTGGCAACCGGCCGAATACCTGCTGGGCGAACAGCTGGCCGGGGCCTGGAGCCACGCCTGGCTGGCGCTTGAGCCGCGTAAAATCTGGCAACCTCAGCGCTTACGCCGGAAAGCGATCGTCGCGGTGGTGCTGGCGGCGCTGGCCCTGCTGTTCCCGGTGCGCCAGACGGTGCTGGCCCCGGCGGAAGTGGTACCGCTTGGCGGCCGGGTGGTCACCGCGCCGCTGGACGGCGTAATCGCGGAATTTATGGTTAAACCCAACCAGCCGGTGAAGAAAGACCAGCTGCTGGTACGCTTCGACAACACCGTGCAGAAAGCGCAGGCCGATGTTGCCGCCCGCGCCCTTGGCGTGGCCGAAGCCGAACTGCATACCGGTTCCCAGCGTGCCTTCCAGGACGCCGAATCGAAATCACGTCTTGATCTGCTGGCGGCCACCGTGGCGCAGAAGCGCGCCGAGCTGGCCTACGCGCAGGATCTGCTACAGCGCAGTGAAGTCCGTGCCGAACGCGACGGCATTGCCGTGTTTGCTGATGCCGACCGCATGACCGGCAAACCGCTGCGCACCGGTGAACGGCTGATGGAACTGGCCGACCCGGCGCAGTCAGAGCTGAAAATTGAACTCGACGTGGGGGATGCGATTGAATTCCCGGCGCAGGCGGCGGTGGCGCTGTTCCCGGACAGCGACCCGCTGACGCGCTACGATGCCCGGCTGGAACGGGTAGCCTATGAAGCTGCACAGACTCCCGGCGGGGGGCTGGCCTACCGGCTGGACGCCCGCTTTACCGATCGTGCCCCGCGCATCGGCCTGCGTGGCACCGCGCGTGTCAGCGGTGAGAAGGTGGCGCTGGGCGTTTATCTGTTCCGTCGCCCGCTGGCGGCGCTGCGTAAAACGCTGGGAGTGTAAGCGATGGCCCTGTTACCGGCGCTGCGCGACGACCTGCAGCTGACCCCGGCCGCCCCGGCGCTGGACGGCGCGCCTCAGTGGACGCTGGCCGATGCCCTCAGCGGCCAGTATTTCAAACTCAACGTCACCGCACTGCGCCTGCTGCGTCACTGGCGGCTGGGCGACAGCGATCGGGTGCTGGTGGCCGCCAACCGCGAAGCCGGGCTGCCGCTGGGCCAGGACGACCTCGACGAGCTGCTGCGCTTTCTGCGCAGCCACGACCTGATCGCCGCCAGCGATGCCGAACAGCGCGGCAGCTACGCGATGAAAGCGGTGATGCGCAAACAGAGCCTGCTGAAACGGGCGCTGCACCAGTACCTGTTCTTCCGCATTCCGCTGTGGCGGCCGGACCGCTTTATCAACCGCAGCTGGCCGTTGCTGCAGCGACACGGTGTCTGGCTGCTGGCCGGGCTGATGCCGCTGATGCTGCTCAGCGGGCTGTTCCTGGTCAGCCGTGACTGGCCGCGCTACACCCACTCTTTTTCCTGGCTGTTCAGCCTGACCGGGGCAGCCACCTTCGGGGTGGCGCTGGTGTTCGCCAAATTTATTCACGAGCTGGGCCATGCGTATATGGCCAAACGCGCCGGCTGCCGGGTGCGCAGTATGGGCGTGGCCTTTATCGTCATGTTTCCAATGTTCTACACCGACGTCAGCGACGCCTGGCGTGTACAGAGCCACCGCACGCGGCTGCTGATCGGCGCGGGAGGCATTCTGGCGGAGCTGCTGCTGGCGGTGGTCGCCCTGCTGGCCTGGTCGCTGCTGCCGGACGGCCCGCTGCACACCGCCGCGTTTCTGCTCTCCAGCGCCACCTGGGTCACCACCGTGCTGGTCAATATCAACCCGCTGATGCGCTTTGACGGCTACTTTATGCTCAGCGACCTGCTGCGGGTGGATAACCTGCAGGGGCGCGCCTTTGCGCTGTGCCGCTGGCACCTGCGCGAGCGGCTGTTTGGCTACGGCGAGCAGCCGCCGGAGCGCTGGTCGCCGCGCATGTCACGCCGCCTGCTGACATGGGGTTACGCCTCCTGGCTGTGGCGTTTTTTCCTGTTTATGGGCATTGCGCTGACCGTTTATCACTACTTTTTCAAGGTGCTGGGGATCTTTCTGATGATGGTTGAAGTGGCCTGGTTTATTGGCCTGCCGGTGATAAAAGAGGTGCGCCACTGGTGGCAGCAGCGCCAGTTCAGCCAGCGTGGCAACCTGCTGCGCAGCGCGCTGGTGACCGCGGTGCTGCTGCTGGTGCTGTTTGTACCGTGGAAAAGCCAGGTGACCCTGCCGGCGGTGCTGGAAGCGGAGAAGGTCAGCACTCTGTACGCCCCGGTAGCGGCACAACTGTTGCGGCTGCACGTGCAGAACAACCAGCCGGTGCAGGCCGGGCAGCTGCTGCTGGAGCTGGCTTCGCCGGATCTGGAGGCGCAGCTGACCATTGCCCGCCAGCATATCGCCATTCTGCAGCTGCAGCTGAAACGCCAGGCGGCACGCCAGGACACGGTAGCCGACGCACTGGTGCTGCAACAGGAGCTGGCCGAGTCGCTGGCGCAGTATCGCGGGCTGGCCGCGCAGCAGCAGCGGCTGCAGATCCGCGCCACGGCAGATGGCCAGGTGCGCGACCTGGCGAATGACCTGACAGCCGGACGCTGGCTGGCGGCCGATCTGCCCCTTCTGCGGGTGGTCAGCCAGCAGACCGCGCGGCTGCGCGGTTACCTGCCGGAAGAGCAGCTTAACCGGCTGGCAACGGGTGAAACCGGCCGCTTTATTGCCGACGATGCCGGGCGGGCGGCCATCAGCGTGCGGCTGACGGCGATCGCCCCGACCGGGGCATCCGTCCTCGATCGCGAAACGCTGGCCTCGGATCGCGGCGGCCCGATCGCGGTACGGCGTGACGACCAGAGCCGCCCGCGCCCGGTTCAGGCGTGGTACAGCGTTGAGATGGAGCCGGAGCCGGGCAGCGCGGTGGTACAGCAACCGCTGCGCGGCGTGGTGCTGATCAACGGGCACGCCGAATCGCTGTTCAGTAGTGTCTGGCGGCGGGTGGCGGCGCTGGGATTAAGGGAGAGCGGTTTCTGATCGCCGGAAGGGAAGAGAGGGCGAACCCCGGATAAACAGGCAGCGTAACGACAACAGGCAGCGGCTTAACCAACGGGCAGGCGGTGACGGGCGCGTTCGCTGCGTATCGCCGCCCCGGACCCACCGGGGCGGACGATCTGTTACTCGCTGTCGCTGTTATCGCTCAGGTAATCGAGGTGCTCCGCCAGCCACTGCTGCACGATATTTTTACCCGCCGTTTGCGCTTCTGCCTCACTGAAACCGCGCTCCTGCTGCAGCCACTTCACGGTGGCGGCGACGGCCGGATCGATGGCGGCAATCGCCTGCTGGCGCTGGGTGGCCGGCCACACGCGTTCGTCCGTCCAGTCTTTAATACGCTGTGCGCCATCGCCCTGCGGCGCAGCGTCTTCCGTTGGTACAGGGCGGTCAGTTTGCAGAAAATCCTTCGGCGTCAGCGTGGCGCGCAGGGCGAGGACCCGCCACGCGGCAAAGCTGGCAAACCGGATGGTGCCCGCGCCGGATGAAACGGCCCGTTCCGGCGCATTGAACTGGGTCTCCAGTTCCTTCCACGCCGCTTTTTCAAACAGGCCACCCTGCGGGGCACAGATTGGTGCAAAGCCGTCGCGGGTGGAACCATACAGCGGCCCAAACGCGGTGTAGGCCGCATCGCCCTGGCGGCTGAACACGAAGCAGTGGTTCTCTGCACGTGGTTTCCCTGCCGGCCCGGCCTCGCGGTACGGATCCTGCTCGATGCTCATACGCAGCAGCAGCAGGGCGTTGTCCGCCGGGGTGGATTTGGCATCTTTCCGCGTATCCTGCAGGATCGACCAGGCGAAACTGTCCTGACCGGCCAGCACGGCATCCGCCTCTTTCTGCGCCTGTAACGTATCCTGTCGGCTAAGGCCGCTGGCGGCTTCAAACTGCTGCAGATAAACCAGCCAGGCATTGGCCTGCAGGCCGCCAAACTGGCGCAGCTGCCTGGCCGCAGTGGCCGGGTCGCGCGGGATCAGCACCACCGCGGCGTCAAAGGCGTCGAGCGCCTGCTGCAGAAGCTGCACCAGCACGGCGTCCCGGGTGGTCAGCTGCTGTGTCAGGCAGGCATCCCGCGTGGCGGCGTCACTGCTGCAGGCGTTACGCTGTTTCAGCCAGTCGCGCTGGGCGTTACGCAGCGCCACGCGGCCGGTCTGCGGCGACAGCGTCATCAGCTGCTGATAGTGCTCTGCCAGCTGCTCATCCTGCGTACTCAGCGTTTTGCTGGCACAAATCGCCTGCTCAATACCGGCGCTGGCCTTCTGGCAGTCGAAGGAGGCCGCGTGGGCGGGGAGTGCGGCGGCAGAGAGCAGGGCAAAGGTGACCAGCAGCGGGGTGGCAAGCGTGCGACGTAGCGCCATGCAGAGTCCTTTTATCAGAGGTAAGACTTTTTTGGCTTTCTATCCTAATGGCAGGGCACGGGGTGCCGCAAGGGATAAACGGCGTGGCGTTGCACACGGCGGGTGGGCGGTTTTCAACCGCCCCGGCGATATTGCGGCAGGCTCGTCACCGCGGCGGCAGAGATATGGCGCAGGTGCGCAGTGCCTGGCAGCAGGTACCGGAGCGGCAGGCAAGTGCCGTCAGGCGACAATCTGCTCTTCCTGCCTGTTCAGATCGCGGTGGAGGGTCTCCCAGGGTGCAATCTGACGCCGGTAGATGACAGAGTATGCAGAATGTAATGCGCCTGAAACAGGATGCGACAAGGGGATAAAAGCGTTGCAGAACCAGACGAAAAAAATAACCCCGGCGCAATGCACGCCGGGGTTATTTCTAAACGCTAACCAGACCTGATAACGATTAGTTAGTGACTTTGTTTTTTAGTTCTTCAGAACCCTGTTTGGTTTTATCCCAGGCTTTTTCGGTCCCTTCTTTGGTATTATTCCAGGCTTTCTGTGATCCTTCAGAAATTTTGCTGCCGGTAGTGCCGGTTTTACCTTCTTGAGCATGTTCCGCTTTTAATTTCAGCTCTTTGCCTTCGTTCTGTGACTGATGCAGTTTCTCTTTGGCCGTGTCGGCACCCTTGTGCGCTTCAGCTACTGCCGCATCAGAAGAGTGGGTAGTCGTCGCGGCAAAGGCGCTGGAAGTAGCCAGCAGTGCGGAAAGAATAATCAGTTTGGTTTTCATGGTGTCACCTTTTTATCTGTTGGTAGGAGAACTATAGATCATTTTAACGTAGCAGGGTTTGAGTATTATTCCTAAAAAGCAGTGGGGAAGTTTTGTAAGGGAAAAGTTTTAAAGGTTATTGCCCAACGGCTGACACCGGAAAGCGTGTAACGAATAAGTAAGACATGGCTGTTTTATTATTAGCAATTGTTTCTATTTCTAAAAAAGCATTTTTTGCTCGAAAAACGATCAGGTTGAATAAGCAGGATGTAAAACAGCGCAAGATCTCACCGGCGGCCATCGCCCACATGCCGCTCACTCCCAGTCCGGGCTGGGTGGAGCACGACCCGCTGGAGATCCTGCGCAATATTCGTACCTGCCTGAACCACTGTGGCGTTGTTGATGCCATTGGCCTTGCGCATCAGGGCGAGAGCGTGGTGGCCTGGGACGCGCAAAGCGGCCTGCCGCTGAACAACGCCATTATCTGGCAGGATCAGCGCACGGAAAAAACGGTGCGACAGCTGATGTTATTTATTGAATCATGTTACATCATGTCGTTACCAGAATTCCACTCACGTACTCCATCAGGTATATCTCACTATTCGTTTATTTAACCTCCCTATTGAATTAGGTGTTTTGTTAATACCCCTCTCCATGCCTGTGATATTTGCGAGCTCTGTTCCAGTTTTTATATATAAACACTGGTGATGACAAAAAATAAGAGGATTTTCAGGTTTTTTTCAGTGTTAACATGGTGTTGTGATTTTGCTTTAGATGCTATTTACGCTGTTGGGTACAAAATATAAACGAAGATAATCCTGCATCATGTTAATCTCAACGCATGTCAGGGCAGAAAGCATGAGGAAGCCGTGAATAGTTTAATGAAAATGAATTCGGCGGTGGTCTTTACCGTCTTTTCAGGCCGGAAAATGACGAATTCAGCAATGACAGGAGTCTGGCGATGAATGTTCTGATACAGGAAGACGCGATGAATTATTGCGTTAATTGTGTGGCTTCTGACAGGGCGTTGTCGTATCAGCCTGGCGCCAGGCGAGTGGCAAATAAAGGAGGCACTATGCTGGAAAGACTTGAGAAACGAGTGGAACATCTGGAGACCGACGTCGGCCAGATAAAAGTCGACCTGACCCGGCTTGTCACCCGCTCGGAAGAATTTTCCACCAAAACGGATCTGGCTAAGCTGACCGCGCGCTGCGATGAGTTTGCCACTAAAACGGATCTGGCTAAGCTGACCGCGCGCTGCGATGAGTTTGCCACCAAAACGGAGCTGGCTAAACTGACAGCTCGCTGCGAAGAGTTTGCAACTAAATCGGATTTGCACCGTGAGGTCAGTGGGCTTCACCGGGAGATCAGCGCACAGACAAAATGGATCACCGCCACCATTCTCGGCGTGGCCGCACTCTGTATGACGTCGGCAAAGTTTCTCTTTTAGCCGCGTGTTCAGGCAGGACGATGAACCAGGCTGGATGGTTCTTGCGATAGCTGGGGGCAGAATAGACAGGGGCGGAATTCTCAGGGGAGGCAGCGCTGCGACAGCAAAAATTAGCACGCAGATGCTTTATGATACAGGTCTCGCCTGTAACGCAGATCACCCGGCGGTTAAGCCGGGTGCAGATTATGCTCTGCTTGCCGAAGCAATGGCGTAGCCGTTACAGCGGCGCGGCCGGGGCTGCCGCATTATCGTAGCCACCCCATACCGACTGGTCGAAGTTGATCATCGAACCGGTCATCAGGCCGGACTCGGCGCTGGCGAGGAAGCCGACGGCGCGTGCCACCTCTTCCGGCTGGATCAGGCGGCCAAACGGCTGGGAGGCGGCCGCCGCTTCCAGCCAGTTATCTTCCGCACCGTGGTACTGCTTCATAATCCGGTCTTCCCCTTCCGAGGCCATCCAGCCGATATTCAGGCCGTTAACGCGGATGCGGTTACGCAGCAGGGCATAGGCGGTGTTGCGGGTCAGGGTGGCCAGTGCACCTTTCGACGCGCAGTAGGCGGCAATAAACGGCTGCCCGGCCAGTCCGGACATCGAGCAGATATTGACGATGCTGCCCTCAGTATTTTCCCGGCGCATGACTTTGATCGCCTCCTGCATCAGGAAAAACGGTCCGCGCACGTTGGTGGCAAAAATCTGGTCAAACAGCAGCGGGTCGGTATCAATAATCGAGCCGCGATCGGTCTTACCGCCGGCGTTGACCAGCACGTCAACCCGGCCAAACTTAGCGTCGGTAAGGGCGATGACATTGCGGCACTCCTCCACCGAAGAGAGATCGGCACGCACAAACAGCACCTTCGTCGGCCCCAGCTCCGCCAGCCGTGCGGCAACCGCATCGCCTTTGGCCTGATTACGGCCGCAGATCACCACGCCAGCGGCACCCTGCTGCACAAAATGTGCGGCAATCGCCGCCCCCAGCCCCTGGGTGCCACCGGTGACAACCGCCACTTTATTCGCTAACTGACTCATGCTAACTCTCCTTCGTTAAGTTGGTAGCCTGCGGCACGGAGTGCGGCGTGCAGGGTCTGATAACCGATTCGCGCGTACTGCAACGGCGGTGCTTTGGCCGGATCCTGTTCTGCTTCCACCACAAACCAGCCCTGATAGCCGATGGCCGCCAGTCTGCTGACGATGGCTGTAAAGTCGATTGCGCCGTCGCCGGGTACGGTATAGACGCCTTTCAGCACCGCATCAAGGAACGAGTCGCGCTGCCAGTCGAGCGCCGTCAGCACCTCTGCCCGCACATCTTTGGTGTGGACGTGGTTAATGCGTGCGCCGTGTTTTTCCAGCACCCGCAGCGGATCGCCGCCGGCAAACACCAGGTGCCCGGCGTCAAACAGCAGGCCGACGTCCGGGTGTGTGGCGGCCATCAGCCGGTCGATGTCGTGTTCATCCTCGATCGCCGTGCCGATATGGTGATGGAAGGCCAGCGGCACGCCGAACTCACGGCAGAAGGTCGCCAGCTGCGACAGCCTGTCGCCGTACGCCGCGATCTGCGCGTCGGTCAGGCGGCGGCGCTGCGCCAGCGGGATCTGCTGCTGGTTCTGAATGGTGCCCGCCGTTTCGCCATACACCAGGCAGGCCGCCCCGCAGTCGCGGAACAGGGTTAACTGCGGCAGTAGTTGTGCGATCTCCGCGTCAAGGCTGTTATCCAGCAGGGTGCCGGAGTACCAGCCGGAGACCAGCTCCAGCCGGTGCGCGTTCAGCGCGGCGCGCAGTTCCGGCGTGGTTTTCGGGAATTTGCCGCCGGTTTCCACCCCCTGAAAGCCGGCCTCGCGGCTCTCCGCCAGGCAGGTCTCCAGCGGTGTGTCGCCGCCCAGCTGCGGCAAATCGTCGTTGGACCAGGCAATAGGCGCGATGCCAAGTTTTGCTTGTAACGTCATGATCAACTCTCTCTGTTAAATGCCAGTACGCTGTTTTTTACGGCCCGCCACGTGCTCGCGACGCGCCTCATTAACGCTTTCCCGTGCGCTGACCTCCGGTACGCCGACGTCCCACCAGGCATCGCCCGGCGTCCAGCAGTGCGGATCGGTCACGATGGAAATCACCGTAGTGCGGTCGTTGCTTTTCGCCCAGTCGATGGCGTCGGCCAGTTCGGCCAGCGAGCCGACCTGACGGGCCAGCGCGCCCATTGAACGGGCGTTGGCGACAAAGTCCACCGGGAAGGGTTCCTGCACGCGGCAGTCTTTCAGCAGGTTGTTAAAGGACGCACCGCCCTTGGCGTTCTGCAGGCGGTTGATCACCGCATAGCCGCCGTTATCACACACCAGCAGGATAAATTTGTGGCCGGAGAGCACGCTGGAGTAGATATCCGAGTTCATCATCATGTAGGTGCCATCGCCGATCATCACGAAGACATCCTCATGCTGCCCGGCCATTGCCGCGCCCCAGCCTGCGGACAGTTCATAGCCCATGCAGGAGAAGCCGAACTCACAGTCGAACGTGCCGGGGTTTTTCACCTGCCAGCCTTTTACCAGTTCGCCCGGCAGGCCGCCAGCGGCGCTGATAATGTAGTCATTCGCGGCGGCGCGGGCGTTGACCACGCCGATCACCTGGGCGTAGCTCGGCACGGTGGCACCGGTATCGGCCTGTTTTTCGGCAATCAGCCGGTTCCAGCCGTCAAACGCCTCGCGGCCGCTGGCCAGCCAGCGCGGATCGGCCTGCCAGTCGCCCAGCGCGGCATGCAGTTCGCTGAGGCCTTCACGCGCATCGGCGACCAGCGGAATGGCGCGGTGTTTCCAGGCGTCAAAGCGGGCGGCATTGAGGGCGATAAACTGCGCCTGCGGATGAAATACCGTCCACGAACCCGTAACAAAGTCCATCAGGCGGGTGCCGATGGCGATGATCACGTCGGCCCCGGCGGCCAGCTTATTGCCGGAGGTGGAGCCGAGAATGCCCACCGGGCCGATATGCAGCGGGTGGTGGTGGCTGAAGCTGCCTTTGCCGGCGATGGTCTCCACCACCGGAATACCGCGCGCTTCGGCAAATTCCGCCAGCGCGGCTTCGGCCTGCGAGTAGCGCACGCCGCCCCCGGCGATAATCAGCGGGCGTTTTGCCGCCAGCAGCGCCTCCACCGCCTGCGCCAGCACCCGCTGGTCGGGGCGTGGACGCGGCATCTGATGAATCCGTGGCTGGAAAAATTCTTCCGGGTAGTCGTACGCCAGCTCCTGCACGTCCTGGCAGATGCCGATAAACGCCGGGCCGCAGTCGGCCGGGTCGAGCATCGTTGCCACCGCCTGCGGCAGCGACGATAGAATCTGTTCCGGCCAGCTGATGCGATCCCAGTAACGCGACACCGGCTTAAAGGCATCGTTAACGGTGATCGTCGGGTCGTTAAAGTGCTCCACCTGCTGCATCACCGGATCGGGAACCCGGCGGGCAAAGCTGTCGCCGCAGATCATCAGCAGCGGCAGGCGGCTGGTGTGCGCCACCCCGGCGGCGGTCAGCAGGTTGGTGGTGCCGGGGCCGATGGAGGCGGTGACCACCATAATCTGCCGGCGCACCCGGGCCTTGGCGAAACCGACGGCGGCAAACGCCATCGACTGCTCGTTCTGGCCGCGCCAGGTGGGCAGAGTGTCCTGCACCGCTTCCAGCGCTTCGCCGAGGCAGGTCACATTGCCGTGACCAAAAATGCCGAACACGCCGGGAAACAGCGGCAGCCGTTCCCCGTCGATCTCGGTAAACTGATTGCTCAGATAGCGAACGACTGCCTGAGCGGTGGTGCAACGTACTGTAGTCATATCGGAACTCACTCTGCCGGGATGCCGGGGAGCGGCATCGGGGTTACTGTTACAACAGATATTGCGTAATAAATATATTTTGCAATAAAAGTTGCATTTTCGGGCGATAATACCCCCTTCCCGAACGGGCAGAGGGCTTACCGGTTAATTATCGGGTGGAGCCAGAATCAGCTGCGGCCGCGTTTGCGCCCGGTTTCGCGTTTTTCCAGCGCGGTCAGCGTGTCGATCTGCGGCTCCTGCTCTTCCGGCTGCAGCACCGCCGCTAACGCCAGGGCGATGCTCTGCGCCAGGCAGACCGGGGCCGCCAGCGAACGCGAGAAGCTGTACTCCTCCTCCGGCACGTTAAACAGCACGCGGGCGCTTTTAGCCAACGGTGACAGCGGGCCGTCGGTGATTGCCACCACCGGCAGGCCTCGGGCGGCGGCGTCATCGGCGATGGCGATCACCTCCTTGGCGTAGTGGCGGAAGGCAATCGCAATCAGCACATCACCGTCACGCATATGGCTGGCCATCTGCGGCGCCAGCCCGCCTGCCGCATCCAGCAACACCACCCGACGGCCGAGCATGGTCAGCATATAGCGCAGCAGCGAGGCCACCGGCTCGGAGCGCAGCTGGCCGCTGATATAAATGGTCTCCGCCGCTTTCAGCAGCTGTGCGCTGGCATCGAGATCCTGCTCTGAGGTGCTGGTGATCAGCGCCTGCAGCGTGGCGATATCGCGGATCACCAGGCTCTGCAGGAAACCGAGGCTGCCCTGATGGTGGTTCTTTTTCAGGTCGACTTCCAGCGCGGTAATACGTTCGTTATAGCCCGGCGCGGCGGTGGCCAGCCGGGTCTGAAACACGCTCTGCATCTGCTTAAACCCGCTGTAGCCGAAGGCCTGGGCAAAACGCACCAGCACCGATGGATGCATACCGCATTTCGCGGCCACCGCGTTAATCGACTCCAGCGCCACCGTGTTGGGGTTCTGGGTAATGTAACGCGCCGCCTGCTGGTAGCGGTCGGAGAGCTGCGGATAGCGCCGGGTGATCTCGTTCACAATCTGCTCATAACTGCTGTGCGGCAGCGGCGGTACGGCGGCTGGCGTGGCTTTCTCTTTTCCCATTCCTGATTCCTGTCGGGGCGGTTGCCATGATGGTCAGCACGCTACAGCAATAAAAATTGCAAGTAAAACGGCAATGCAATTATTTCTAACCGATTCCGCTGCGCCCGCGCAAAACATCCGGTGAAAGTTGTGATTTTGCTCTAAAAAATCACATTAACTTTTTTTGCCTCGCAGCGGGCGGAGAAAATAGCTTGAGTTCATTTTATTGATTTAAAGAGATTAAATTATCCGTGACCGTTGTTTTATCACCTCCATTGCTGCTATTGCAATTTTTGTTGCTATCAAACTAGTATTGCAATTATTGATGCCGTGAGAGGGCCGCAGCAGGCGTAACCCGACCCGCGGATTTTATCCTGAACAGGCCAGCAGGGCCTGCACGGAGCCAGACAGCGGAGGAGCAGGCGATCATGTACGACAATTTCGAACAGTTTATCGACGGGAAATGGTGCACGGGCAGCAGCAGCGTCACGGTGCAGGTCAGCGATCCGGGTAACGATCAGCCGCTGGGTGAGATGCAGGCTGCCTCACGAGCAGACACCCTGCGGGCGTTAGCCAGTGCAGAACGGGCGCTGAGCGGCTGGAAGGCCACGGCCGGCTGGGATCGTGCCGCGCTGTTACAAAAGGTCGCCGCTGAGATGGTGACGATTACCGCCAGGGCGGCACTGACCATCTCGCAGGAGAGCGGCAAGCCGCTGGCGCAGGCGAAGCGTGAGTGGGAACTGTCGGTGGATCAGTTTATCTGGTACGCGGAAGAGGCACGGCGGCTGTATGGCCGTATCGTTGAGAGCCGGGTGCCGGGCGGGCGATGTGAAGTCTCTCATGAGCCGGTCGGCGTGGTGGCAGCCTTTACCGCCTGGAACTTCCCGGTGGTGCTGGTGGCACGCAAGCTGGCCCCGGCGCTGGCCGCTGGTTGCACGGTGGTACTGCGTCCGTCCAGCGAGGTGCCGGGCTGCGCGATGCTGATTTTCGAGTGCCTGCGCCGCGCCGGGCTGCCCGCCGGGGTGGCAAACCTGGTGATTGGCCCGGCCGCCGACACCTATCAGCCGCTGATTGAGGCGCCGCAGGTGAGAAAAGTGTCGCTGACCGGCTCCACCCGGCTGGGTCAGCAGATGATCCGCGACTCCGCCGCCACCATCAAGCGCCTGAGCATGGAGCTGGGCGGCAATGCGCCGGTGATCGTCTATGCCGATGCTGATATTGAGAAGGCGCTGGATCTGTCGGTAGCGACCAAATTCGCCAACTGCGGCCAGGTGTGCGTCACCGGCGACCGCTTTTATGTCCATGAGAGCCTCTACGCGCAGTTTGTTGAGGGCTTTGCCCGCCGCGCCAGCCAGCTGAAGGTCGGGTACGGCCAGGATGAGGGCACGCAGATGGGGCCGCTGATCAACGCGCAGCGCCTGCAGGCGATGGAGGCGATTGTCGCCGATGCACGCCAGCGCGGTGGCCGGGTGGTGACCGGCGGGGAACGCATCAGCCTCAACGGTGGCCACTTCTTTGCCCCGACGGTGCTGGCCGATCTGCCCGACGAGGCGCTGGCGATCGCCGAAGAGAACTTTGGCCCGATTGCCGCCATCACCGCCTTTAGCGACACCGACGACCTGTGGCAACGGGTGAATGGCTCTGAGTATGCGCTCTCCGCCTACGCCTTTACCCGCGACCCGGCGCTGATCCGCGAAACCGCCGCCCGGCTGGAAGCGGGCATGGTCGGGATTAACAGCTACGCGCTGGCCGCCGCCGAAGTGCCGTTTGGCGGCAGTAAAGCCAGCGGTATGGGTCGCGAAGGCGGGTCAGAAGGCATCCACGACTACCTCAACGTCAAACTGACCCAGGTTGTGCTGTAAAGGAGCTTTGATGAAAACCAATAACATTCGCCAGCGCTGGCAGGACGGCAACCCGGTGCTCAACGGCTGGCTGAGTATTGCCAGCCCGTTTACCGCCGAGATTATGGCCGCCCAGGGCTATGACGCGCTGACCATCGATCTGCAGCACGGTTTTGTCGGCTACGAACAGGCCACCACCATGCTGCAGGCGATGCGCGCCAGCGGCGTCGCCCCGATGGTGCGGGTGCCGTGGCTGGAGCCGGGCAGCATTATGAAGGCGCTGGACGCCGGGGCGTGGGGCATTATCTGCCCGATGATCAATACCGCCGAACAGGCGCGCGAGCTGGTCGCCTGTATGCACTACCCGCCAGCGGGCAGCCGCAGCTTTGGCCCGACCCGCGTCAGCTTCGCCGCCGGAGCCGATTACGGCCAGTACGCCGATCAGCAGGTGGTGTGTTTTGCGATGATTGAAACCCGTGAGGCGCTGGATAACCTCGATGCAATCCTCGCCACGCCGGGTCTGGACGGTGTCTATATCGGCCCCGCCGATCTGACGCTGGGGCTGACCGGGCGCAAATACCGTACCGGTTTTGACCGTGAAGAGCCGGAGATGCTGGCGGCGATTCAGCAGGTGCTGGCCTGCGCACACCGGGCCGGTAAAAAAGCCGGGCTGCATACCGGTTCAGCGGAGTATGCCGCCCGGGCCACCGGCTGGGGCTTCGACCTGGTGACGGTATCCAACGACGTGCAGCTGCTGCGCGGCGCGGCGGCGGCCAGCGTGGCGCACTATCGCCAGCTGAGCGACGCGGCGGGGCAGGCCCGGGCGACTGAACAGCAGGGGGGGTATTGAGATGCTAACGCTACAGATAACCGGAAACATCACGGATGCAGAGCTGAGCGCGTCCGCTCTGCCAGCTGGCGCGAATACCCCGGAAAGGAGCGACTGAGATGCCACATATTCTGATTGCCGGCAATATCGATCCGGCCGGGGTGGAGGTGCTGCGCCAGGCCCCGGGCTTTACCCTGCAGCAGGTGGCTGAGGTCAGCGTGGAGAGCTACGCGCCGTATCTGGCGGAGGCCGATGGCCTGCTGATCCGTACCCAGCCGCTGACGGCGAAGGAGATTGCGGCCGCACCGCGCCTGCAAATTGTCTCACGCCACGGCGTTGGCTATGACTCGGTGGATGTGAATGCGCTGACCGATCGTCAGATCCCGCTGACCATCGTTGGCGACGTTAATTCGCTGTCGGTGGCCGAACATACGGTAACGCTGCTGCTGGCGCTGGCCAAGCGCGTCTGCTACTTCGACCGCAGTATCCGAGAAGGGGAGTGGCAGCGCCGCAACGGTTTTTCCGCCGGAGAAGTGGCGGGGCGCACGCTGTTCCTGCTCGGCTTTGGCCGCATCGGCCGCGAAGTCGCCCGGCTGGCCGCCTGTTTCTGCATGCAGGTGATGGCGTATGACCCATACCTGCCGGATACGGCGTTCAGTGAACAGGGGGTGCAGCGGGTGACCAGTATTGCCGACGGGCTGGCGCAGGCCGATGCGGTCAGCGTGCATCTGCCGCTCAGCGGTGAACGTCCGCTGATCGGTGCCGCAGAGCTGGCGCTGATGAAGCCCGGTGCGCTGCTGATTAACACCGCCCGTGGCGGGATTGTGGATGAGACGGCGCTGGCGGCGGCGCTGGAACGTGGCCACCTCGGCGGTGCCGGGCTGGACGTACTGCGTGACGAACCGGCCGATCTGCACTCGCCGCTGCTGGCACAACGCGACCGGCTGATTTTAAGCCCGCACTCCGCCGGGCTGACCGCCGAAGCCGCCAGACGAATGTCGGTGGCAGCGGCCGAAAATATTGTCGCGTTCTGGCGCGGCAAACTGGACCCGCGCCTGGTGGTGAATCCCCAGGTGCTGGCACTGACCACCCTGATGGGCCAGCTTCCCTGAGCCGTCAACCCTGAACCGTTTCGGAGAACAGAATGATCAGAATTGCCATGCTCGGTGCCGGCCGTATCGGCCAGGTTCATGCGGCTAATATTGCCCGTCACCCCCATGCGGTCCTCGCGGCGGTGGCCGACCCGCTGGTGGAAAACGCCCGCCAGCTGACCGACGCCTGGGGCGGCCACGCCTTCGCCGATCCGCTGGAGGCAATTAACCACCCGCAGGTGGACGCGGTGGTGATTGGCACCCCGACCCATACCCACGTTGAGCTGATGCTGGCGGCGGTACGGGCGGGAAAAGCGGTTTTGTGTGAAAAGCCGGTCGATCTCGATCTGGAAAAAGCCTTTGCCGCCCGCGATGCGCTGGGTGACGATGCCCGCCGGGTGATGCTCGGGTTTAACCGCCGCTTCGATCCCGGCTTCAGCGAGATCCACCGCCGTATTGCCGAAGGCGAAATTGGTGATTTCCATCAGCTGCTGATCACCAGCCGTGACCCGGATCTGGCCCCCTACGGCTATCTGCAAACCTCCGGCGGCATCTTCCGCGATATGGTGATCCACGACCTCGATCTCGCCCGCTGGTTCCTCGGCGAGGAGCCGGTGGAGGTGTTTGCCAGCGGCAGCCGCCTGTTTGCCCCGCAGCTGGCGGCGCTGGGCGATTACGACACGGTAATGGTGCAGCTGCGTACCGCCTCCGGTAAGCAGTGCCAGATCAACTGCAGCCGCCGCGCGGTGTACGGTTACGATCAGCGGCTGGAAGTGCTGGGTTCCGCCGGCATGCTGCTCAACGACAACCTGCGGGAAACCAGCGTGCGCCATTACAACGCGCAGCAAACCGAAGCGCGCGGCCCGCTGCTGGACTTCTTTATGGCCCGTTACACCGAGGCCTACCGGCTGGAGATCGACGCCTTTATCTCCGCGCTGCGCGCTAACCAGCCGATGCCGGTCACGGTAAACGACGGTTGCCAGGCGCTGAGGCTGGCCGATGCGGCCCAGCGTTCCGCAGATACCCGAAGTGTTGTCACCCTCGACTAAGGAAACAGAGATGCGCAGGATTGGAATTGGCCTGATCGGCACTGGTTTTATGGGGCGTTCTCACGCCATGGCGTGGCATGCTGCCGCCACTTTCTCCGGTGATATACAGCCGGTGCTGGTCAGCGTGGCCGATATTGATGGTGCAGCGGCAGAACGTACCGCCCGGCAGTTCGGCTTTCAGCGCTGGACGCAGGAGTGGCAGCAGCTGATTGACGATCCGGAAGTGGAGGTGATCTCAATTACCTCACCGAACCGCTTTCATGCTGAGCAGGCGCTGGCCGCCATCGCCGCCGGTAAACATGTGCACTGCGAAAAGCCGCTGGCACCGGACGCCAGCCTCGCGGCGCGGATGACGGCCGCCGCAGAGCAGGCCGGGGTGCAGACCCAGGTAGGCTTTAACTACGTCAAAAACCCGCTGCTGAAGCTGGCGCGTCAGATGATTGCCGACGGCGAGTTGGGGGAAATCAGCGGTTTTCGCGGCATCCACGCCGAGGACTTTATGACCAGCCCGCAGCTGCCGTGGTCATGGCGGCTCGATCCGGCCGGTGGCGCCGGGGCGGTGGCCGATCTCGGCAGCCATATCCTCGGCATGGCGCGTTTTCTGCTTGGCCCGATTGAGGCGCTGTTTGCCGATCTCGATACGGTAGTGAAGCAGCGCCCGGAGGCTGCCGGATCGAGCGTAATGAAAGCGGTGGAGGTGGATGATATCGCCCGCCTGACGGTGCGCTTCGCCCGCGGCTGCCGGGGGCAGATTGAAGCCAACTGGGTGGCGACCGGACATAAGATGCAGCTCGGTTTTGAGATCACCGGCAGCAAAGGGTCGCTGATCTTTAACCAGGAGCGTTTTAACGAGCTGCAGTTCTACCGCAGCGGTGACCAAGAGCAGCAGAACGGCTTCCGCACGCTGGTGGCCGGGCCGGAACATCCGCCTTACGGGCTGTTCTGCCCGGCACCGGGGCACCAGATCGGCTTTAACGATCTGAAGACCATTGAAATGCTGGAGTTCCTGCAGGCGATCCGCACCGGTGAGCGCAGCGGGCCGGACTTCCGCGAGGCGCTGGAAATTCAGAAACTGGTGGATGCGGCGCTGGTGTCATCCAGAGAGCAGCGCTGGGTGACGCTGTAATCTGAGAGGGTTATCGCGCCTGCCACGCGATCGCCCTGATAAAAGCCTGCCCCATCCGACTGAAGGCGTTGCTGTAATAAATGACGCCAGGTGGGACAGGCTCTGAAATATCACCTGAACCCTGTTAGCCGATATCAGCAAATTGATGCGGTTGCGCAGCCGCGCGGCTGCATCAGTAAACCGGTAGTCTGTGTCTAGTCAATGTTACAGCAATAATCCCAACATAATAGCCGTAAATAATAGAACCCGTTTGTCAGCCACCGGCTGTCGAATACTCTACAAGGTAAAACGCTATCATGAAAAAAACAATCTTACTCTGTCTCGCCGTATTAACCGCTGCACCCGCAGCCTTCGCCACTCAGGTTGGAGTGACGATTGCCCAGATGGATGATGTGTTTCTCTCACGGCTGAGAGGCTATGTGATTGAGCAGTCAAAACAGTACCCGGATATGAAACTGCAGTTTGAGGATGCTCAGGGGGCGGTGGATAAACAGCTAAGCCAGGTGCAGAGTTTTATCAGCGCCAAAGTGGACGTGATTATTGTTAACCCGGTGGATACCCAGGGCACCAAAAATATTACCGAAGCCGCCCGCAAAGCGAAAATACCGCTGATCTACCTTAACCGGATGCCCGGTGATTCGACGATGGGTAACGGCATCAGCTATATCGGCAGCGATGAGATCGAAGCCGGCCGCCTGCAGATGACCTATCTGGCCGACCTGGTGAAAGACCGCCCGAGCGTGAATGTGGCGATTATGAAAGGCCTGCTGAGCAATGATGCCACCCGCTTCCGTACCCAGGGCGCGAAAGAGGTGATTGCGCAGCACCCGAATATGCATGTCATCGTGGAGGATACCGCGAAATGGATGCGTGAAGAGGGGCTGAACCTGATGAATAACTGGATCCTGGCCGGAGAGAAAATCGATATTCTTTCCGCCAACGCCGATGAAATGGCAATTGGCGCAGCGATGGCGATTAAAAGCAACGGGCTGAAAGTCGGCAAAGATATTCTGGTCGGCGGCACCGACGGCGGGCCAAATGGTTTGCAGGCGATTAAAACCGGTATGCTGACCGTTACCGTTTTCCAGGATGCTAAATCCCAGGCCTATGGTGCGGTGGATATGGCGGAACAGGCAGCGAAAGGCAAAGCGATTAAGGATATTAACTTTATTCCGTTCCAGCTGGTGACGCCAGAAAACTATCAGCAGTTTATGACCAGATAATCACGTTTAACCCTTGTTATCAGCCTGGCCTGAATAAAAATTTGCTGGCCGCCTGATTAAAGGCTGAGGTGTTCGCACCTGTTGTAGGGGCAGGTGCCTTTTTTTAAGGAGTGAAAATGAAAACTATTAAAGGCCCCGGCGTATTTCTGGCACAGTTTGCCGGTGACGATACGCCGTTTAATTCGCTGGACGGCCTGGCCGGCTGGGCGGCGGAAAAAGGCTTCAGCGCCGTGGAGATCCCCAGCTGGGATACCCGGCTGATTAATCTGCAGCGGGCGGCTGAGAGCCAGACCTATGCTGACGAGATCCTCGGCGTGCTGGACAAGCACGGTCTGGTGCTGACCGACCTCGCCAGCCATCTGCAGGGGCAGCTGGTGGCGCTGCACCCGGCGTTTGACCTGCCTGCCGACAGTTTTGCACCCGCCGAAGTGCGGCTGGATCCGGTCGCGCGCCAGCAGTGGGCCAGCGAACAGCTGCTGCTGGCGGCGCGCGCGTCACGGCGCTTCGGGCTGGATCGCCATGTCACCTTCTCCGGTACCCTGCTGTGGCCCTATCTCTACCCCTATCCACAGTGGCCGGAGGGGCTGATCGAGGAGGGCTTCAGCGAGCTGGCGCGGCGCTGGACGCCGATCCTCAACGCCTTTGACGAGCAGGGCGTCGACGTCTGTTATGAGATCCACCCGACGGAAGATCTGCATGACGGCCTGACCTTCGAGCGTTTCTTAGAGAAAACCGGCCACCATCCGCGTTGCCATATGATGTATGACCCCAGCCATCTGGTGCTGCAGGGCATCGACTACCTGACGTATATCGACCATTACCATGAGCATATCAAAGCCTTCCACGTCAAAGACGCCGAATTCCGCCCGGACGGTAAAACCGGCGCGTACGGCGGCTATCAGCCGTGGACGCGCCGCGCCGGACGCTTCCGTTCGCCGGGGGACGGGCAGATCGATTTTGGCGCGATCTTCTCAAAGCTGACCGGCTACGACTTTGACGGCTGGGCGGTGCTGGAGTGGGAGTGCTGCTTTAAAAACCCGGAGGATGGTGCACGCGAAGGGGCGCAGTTTATTCGCGACCATCAGATCCACGTTACCGGCAAATCCTTTGATGACTTCTGTAAGTCATATGCCGACCGTTCACTTAACCGCAGAATTCTTGGACTGTAAGGAGACAGAGATGACACGATCTTCACTGAAGGGCCGCCGCATTCGCCTCGGCATGGTGGGCGGCGGGGAGGGGGCCTATATTGGCGGCATTCACCGGTTTGCAGCACGGCTGGATAACCAGTTTGAGCTGGTGGCCGGGGCGTTTGACGTCAATGCACAGCGCGGCCACGCGTTTGCCGCGCAGAACTTTGTCGCCGCCGATCGTTCCTATGACGACTATCAGGCGATGATTGCGGCGGAGTCGTTGCGTAAGGACGGGGTGGACGTGGTGGCCATCTGCACGCCTAACTTTACCCACTATCCCATTGCCCGCGCCTGCCTGGAGGCCGGTATTGATGTGATATGCGAAAAACCGCTGACCGCCACTCTGGCGGATGCCGAGGCGCTGGCGGAAGTGGTGGCACGCAGCGGGCGGTTCCTCGGCGTTACCTACACCTACGCCGGTTATCCGCTGATTGCCGAAGCGCGGCAGCGGGTGGCGGCCGGGCTGATTGGCAGCGTGCGCACTGTGCAGGTGGAGTATCCGCTGGAGTGGATGGCGACCGGCATTGAGCAGCAGAACAATCAGCAGGCTGCCTGGCGCGTCGATCCGGCCAAAAACGGTCGCGGCGGGTCGATTGGCGATATCGGCACCCATGCCTATCATCTGGCAGGTTACGTCACCGGGCTGAAGGCGGAAGGGGTGGCCGCCGATCTGGCGACCTTTGTCCCTGGCCGGGCGCTCGATGATAACGCCCACGTGATGATCCGTTACCAGGGGGGCGCACGCGGCCTGCTGTGGTCGTCGCAGGTGGCGATTGGCTGCTCCAACGGCATTCGTCTGCGGGTGTTTGGTGAAACAGGCAGCCTGATGTGGTTCCAGGAACAGCCCAACGAGCTGCTTTACACCCCGCTGGAAGGTACCACGCAGATCGTCAAGCGTGGCCGCAATGAGCTGGACGAACTGACCCGGGCGCGCACCCGCACCCCGCCGGGCCATCCCGAAGGCTATATTGAGGCGTTTGCCTGCCTGTATGCCGGGTTTGCCGAGGCGCTGCGCGCGCGGGATGAGCAGCGAGAACCGCAGGCGGCCGGGGTTTACGTCCCTGACGTGTATGACGGACTGAAAGGCGTGGCCTTTGTCGATGCGGTGGTCGACAGCCACGAACAGAACTCAGCGTGGATCCGGCCGCTGTACAGCTGAAACTGTCACGGCAGGCGGCGAAGGGTACGCGCCAGGCGCGCAGCAGCGAACAGTCGCACACAGTGGTCGTCGCCCGATATGCAGCCAACCGGAAAGGCGACGGGCGTAACCGCCCCGGCAGGCCTGTCGTAGCGCGAGGTCATATTACTCGCTCAGGTCGGCATATTGTAACGGGTGATAATATTGACGCGTGACCAGGCTGCCCAGGGTTCGCTCTCCGGCAGGAAGTGGTGAAACGCCAGCAGGGTGCGAAAGGCGTGCTGGGCGTCCAGCTGCAGGTTATGTTCGATTAGCGCATCGATCTTTCCGGCCTGCAGCAGCGCACGGTTCTCACGATCAAGATCGTGGGCGATCACCGCGTCCGGGCGGATGCCCCGTTCCTCCAGCGCCTGCAGAATACCGCCGTTGCCGCCGCCGACCGTATAGAGCGCATCGGGCACCTCGCCGTTTGCCAGCGCCTCGCTGACGCACCGGTGCATCTGCGCATCGATGCCGAACCCGCCAGCCACTACGTCCAGAGTGCAGCCCGGATCAAAGCTGCGCATCGCCCGCCGGAAGCCGGCGATTCGCTCCTGCTCGCCGGTAAAATCACCGCTGCCGGTCACCGCCATAATCCGTGCATTACCCCGCTTCAGCCACTTTGCCATCAGAAACGCCGCCGCTTCCCCGGCGCTGGCGTTATCCATCCCGATATAGCGCAGCCTGGCGCTCTCCGGCACGTCGGTGACGATCGTCACCACCGGCACCCGCTGCTTTAACAGCCCGGCCAGCGTGGGCACCAGCAGTGCGTCGTTCATCGCCTTAAGGATAATGCCGTGGCTGTCCGAACCGCATTTTTTCAGCAGCGCGTCCACCTCTGCCACGCCGATCTGCTCAAAGCAGTGGAAACGCAGCTGAATGCGAAACGACGCGAAGCTGGCAATCTGACTGATAAACGCCTCGCGCACCAGCTCGCTGAAGCGTTCGGGCGTGTGCAGGATCACGTCGAACCACAGCGTGCGCCCCTGCGCCAGGCCGGCTTTATACTGCAGGTCCAGGTCGGCCATCGCCTGGCGGATGCGTTGCTGCGTCTGCGGATGCACCCGGCCGCGCTGGTGCAGCGCCCGGTCGATGGTGGCAAGGCTCAGCCCGGACTGGGCGGCAATCTGCTTATGGCTGAATTTCTTCATGGTTATGTGAGGTGTTTATGAGGTGTTTTTGCCGTGTTGTTGCCTGAATGTAACTGTTAGTTTGGTGACAGACAAGGCACATCGCCCTGCAAACTGCCGAATAATGAGGTCACCATGACAGCGCAATACTTTACCAGTGAGAACCAGACGTCCCTTGCCGACTTCAAAACGTTTTGCGAACAGCGGGTCAACCCCGCTGACTATCCGCTGGCCAGCGAGGTGGTCTCTGAGGTACTGATTTATCAGCGCGATGCGCTGGACGCGGCGGCGGCCCGCGACCGCCACGCGGTACTCAGCGAGCTGCATCAGGCGCTGTCATACGGGCCGGGCGTGCTGGTGGTGAAAGGGCTGTATGCCGACACGGCGGTGGTCGATCGCGCCTCGGCGGTGTTTGAGCTGATTATGGCGGAGGAGGCGAAGTCGAAGGTTCAGGCCGATCACTTCTCCAAAGCCGGTAATAACGGCCGCATCTGGAACGCGCTGCAGAAGCTGGCGGAAACCGATGCGGCGGTATTCAGTGAGTACTACGCCAACCCGACGCTGGGGCTTATCTGCCACGCGTGGCTTGGCCCGGCCTGGCGCATGACCTCGCAGGTCAACCAGGTGCGGCCGGGCGGCGAGGCGCAGCAGGCGCACCGCGACTATCACCTTGGCTTCCAGCAGAGCGCCTTTGCCGCTGAGTTTCCGATCCCGGCGCAGATCCTCTCGCAGTATATGACCCTGCAGGGCGCGGTGGCGCACAGCGATATGCCGCTGGCCTCCGGCCCGACCAGGCTGCTGCCGTGGTCACATCAGTACGAACTGGGCTACATTGCCTACCGCCAGCCGGATTTTGCAGCGTACTTTGCTGAAAACTATATCCAGCTGCCGCTGGAAAAAGGCGATGGCCTGTTCTTCAACCCGGCGCTGTTCCACGCTGCCGGTAATAACAGCACCGCCGATCAGGTGCGCACCGCCAACCTGCTGCAGGTGTCGTCGGCGTTTGGCGTGCCGATGGAGGAGGTGAACCATGAGCGTATTCTGAAACAGGTCTACCCGCAGCTGCTGGATTCACCGCTGAACGAGCCGCAGCGTCAGGCGCTGATTGCGGTGGCGGCGCGCGGCTACTCGTTCCCGACCAATCTGGATACCGATCCGCCGCTCGGTGGACTGGTGCCGCAGACCCAGCAGCAGCTGGTGGCTGAAGCGCTGAACGCGGGCTGGAGCGCGGCGCAGTTTAACCAGGCGCTGGATGCGCAGACGGCGAAGAGAAGGGCGTAAGCGCCCGCTCTTATTACAGCAGCGGGAACGGATAAACGACGTGGCGGTTTACATGCTATCGCCACCGTTTTTCCTGACCTTGCCCGGTCACGTATTTCGTGCAGATATTCCAGCGTGATAACGGCGTCAATCCCTTTTGGGATAAAGGTTTCTAATTAACTGGATTAGCTGTATTTATCAGTGCAAGCAGTTTGTGTAAAAAATGGGATGTTGATCACATTTCGCTTGAAGGCGGGGCGGCAGCGGCTCTATCATAAGCACGCTGTTTACTTGTCCTCTTTTTCTGGCGGAGTCCATCATGTCTGACGTTACTCTCGTGTCACGCAAAGTCGCGTGGCTGCGCGTACTGGCGCTGGCCGTTGCGGCATTTATCTTCAACACCACCGAATATATCCCGGTCGGTCTGCTGTCAGACATCGGCGCCAGCTTTGGCATGGAGAGTGCCCAGGCCGGGGTGATGATGACCATCTATGCGTGGATCGTCGCCCTGATGTCGCTGCCGCTGATGCTGATGACCAGTAAGGTCGACAGGCGGGTGCTGCTGCTCTGCCTGTTCGTCCTGTTTTCTGCCAGCCATGCGCTGTCGTTTGTGGCGTGGAACTTTAACGTGCTGCTGGTGAGCCGCGCCGGGGTGGCGCTGGCCCACGCGCTGTTCTGGGCGATTACCGCCTCGCTGGCAATCCGCCTGGCCCCGGCGGGCAAGCGCGCTCAGGCGCTCGGCCTGCTGGCGACCGCGACCGCGCTGGCTTCCGTACTGGGCCTGCCGCTGGGGCGCATCATCGGCCAGAGCTTTGGCTGGCGCTTTACCTTCCTGGCGATTGGCGTGGCGGCGATGCTGCTGCTGGCGGTGCTGGTGAAGATTATGCCAAAAGTAACCTCGGAGCAGAGCGGTTCGGTGAAAAGCCTGCCGGGCCTGCTGCGTAACCCGGCGCTGCTCAGCCTCTATCTGCTGGCGGTGGTGGTGGTAACGGCGCACTTTATCGCCTTCACCTATATCGAGCCGTTTGTGCAGGAGATCGCCGGGCTGAGCCATAACTTTGCCACCCTGCTGCTGCTGCTGTTTGGCCTGGCGGGCATTGCCGGCAGCGTGATCTTCAGCCGCTATGCGGAAAAACGCCTGTCCGGCCTGATGATTACGGCGATTGCCACCCTGACCCTGTGCCTGACCGCGATGATGACGGTGGCGCACAGCGCTTACGGGCTGGTGGCGCTGAGCATGCTGTGGGGCATGTCGTTTATGATTATCGGCATGGGTATGCAGCTGAAGGTGCTGACCCTGGCACCCGAGGCCACCGATATCGGTATGGCGATGTTCTCAGGCATCTTTAATATCGGCATCGGGCTTGGCGCGCTGCTGGGCAAGTCGGTCAGTATGAACCTGTCGCTGAATTCGGTGGGCTACGCCGGTGCCGCGTTTGGCGTGATGGCGCTGACCATCGCCGTGCTGGCGTTCCGCAAATGGCCGACGACTGCCCCCGCTGGCGGCGAGCAGGTCAGCCTGCATTAATCCCTTCGTTGTTATCATGGCGGCCCGCTTTTCCGCGGGCCGTCGCCTCTTTCCCGGCACCACCGATCTTGCGCTCATCGCCTGCCGTTTATCCCGTCAGGGGTTTTGGACAGCATCCAGACGGGCCACCGCTGCGCTTCCGCTTTCTCCGGCGGCTGTGCGGGGGGAGAAGCCAGGAGTGTAACAGGACCAGTCCGGCGGCTTAGCCAGCAAACAATTTCAGCTGCGCAATACGCGTCAGCGCCTCTTCCAGCGCCCGATCGTCGGTGGTCAGGCTGATGCGGATATAGCCTTCGCCGCCGGGGCCGAAGCCGCTGCCGGGCGCCACCAGGATATGCGCCTTGTGCAGCAGCCACTCGGTAAACTGTTGGGCGCGAAAGCCGGCGGGCACCGGCAGCCAGAGGAAAAAGCTGCCCTGATCGGGCGGTACCGGCCAGCCGATCGCCGCCAGCCGCGCCAGCACCCGCTGACGGCGCTGGTGGTACACCGCCACCCCCTGTGCAATACGTGAGGCAGGCAGCGCCAGCGCGGCGATCGCCGCATCCTGCACCGCGCCAAATACCGTGCTGTAGCTGTGGCTGTGCAGCTTTTTAAAGGCGGCGATGATCGAGGCGTTCCCCACCGCAAAGCCCACCCGCCAGCCCGCCATCATAAAGGTTTTCGACAGGGTATAGGTTTCCACCGCCCGCGCTCTGGCACCGGGGCGTGTCAGCAGGCTGACCGGGGCATCCGCCGGTTCACGGCCAATCGCCGCATAGGCGAAGTCATGCAACACCGGCAGCTGATAGCGTTCGGCAAACGCCAGCGCGTCATCAAACAGCTCAGGAGTGGCCATCGCCCCGGTCGGGTTGTGCGGATAGTTCAGCGCTAACAGTCCGGCCTGACGTGCAACCTCCTGCGGAACCGCGCTGAAGTCGGGCAGAAACTGCCGCCCGGCTTCCAGCGGGATACCGTAAAACTGCGCCTGTGCCTGAAGCGCTGCCGAGCGGTAGATCGGGTAGCAGGGATCGGTGGAGATCAGGTACTGTCCCGGTTGCAGCAGCGCGCGCGGAATCCCGCTGACGCCGATATGCGAGCCCTGAAACACCGCCACTTCACGGTCCGGGTCCAGTTCCACGCCGTAGTGCCGCTGGTAAAAACGGGCGATGGCCTGGCGCAGCTGCGGCTTGCCCCAGAACGACGGATACTGATGGTTCGCTTCGTCGAGCACCGCGCTTTGCAGGCGGTCGACCACTTCCGGCGGCGTGGGCTGACGCGGGCTGCCGCTGGAGAGGTCAATCAGCGGCAGCGTGGGGCTGCTGATACCGGCGGCCAGTTTTTCCAGGATGCTAAAAATATTCTCCTCCAGCGCGTTAACCAGCGGGGAGGCAGCAAAGTCGGCCATGATGTTTCTCTGTCTGTTTATTTTAATCTACTATCTCACAGCGCTGCGCCGTCCGGGCAGCGATTGCCTGCCGCGCTTAAGAATAATATCCGCTAACGGCTGCCGGTTTCTGAATATGCCAGCGGCAATTATCGATGTGATAAAAAAGCAAAATGAAACCCGGCGCAGACGCTTACAACCCGAAAAATGATGTGGTTTAATCCGAAATAGCTAAAACACAACGGAAAAATCATAATGAAAAAGAACCTTATTTCAGCGGCGGTACTGACCCTGCTGACCAGCATGGCCGGGGTGAATATCGCACAGGCGGCAGAGAGTAAGCTGATCCGTGTCGGCTTTAACCCCGGCCCGTATAAAGAGCAGTTCGAGAAAGGCGTGGCCCCGTGGTTAATTAAGCAGGGGTATCAGATAGAATATAAAGATTTCAGCGACGGTATTCAGGTCAACGACGCGGTGGCGCGGGGCAGCATTGATGCCAACATTATGCAGCACCCGGTGTACCTGAAGTCGGTTAATGAGCGTCTCGGTATCGACAATACCGGCATCGTGCAGGTGCCGACGCCTCCGATGGGGCTGTACGGCGGTAAGCTGAAAACTCTGGCCACGCCGCCCGCGCCGGGCACCACCGTTTCCGTTCCGAATCAGGCCTCTAACGAGTACCGTGCCGCGCTGGTGCTGCAAAGCCTCGGCTGGATTAAACTCAGCGCAGACAGCGACCCTGCCACTTTCTCGCAGCGCAATATCAGTGAGAACCCGTATAAGATCGTGCTGAAAGAGATCGACAATGCCCAGCAGGTGCGTTCGCTGCCGGATGTCGACTACGGCCTGATTCAGGGTAATTTTGCCGTCTCCAGCGGCATTAAGCTGAACTCGGCGCTGAAGCTGGAAGACGCCAGCAGTAATTTTATTAATGTGGTGACGGTGGCCGGGAAAAATAAACAGGCGGCGTTTGCCAGGGATATTATTGCCGGTTATCACTCGGCGGAATTTAAATCCTATATTCAGTCATCGCCACAATATCAGGGGTATCTGCTGCCCGATTATCTGAAATGAGTGCGGCGATGATCGCCTTCAATAAGGTGAGTAAATCCTTTACCCGCAAAGGCCGGCGCATCCAGGCGCTGGATGCGGTGACGCTGCAGGTTGATAAAGGCGATATTTTCGGCATTGTCGGTTACAGCGGCGCGGGTAAAAGTACCCTGCTGCGGCTGATTAACCGGCTGGAGCAGCCGGACGGTGGCGAAGTAGTGATTAACGGTGAATCGCTGGGCGGCATCAGGGCGCAGCGGCTGCGGGCGGTGAAAAAAGAGATCGGCATGATTTTCCAGAATTTTAATCTGCTGAATTCGCGCACGGTATTTCACAATGTCGCGCTGCCGCTGATCCTGCTGGGGCGTGATAAGGCCACCATTGCGGCGCGGGTGACGGAGCTGCTGGCGTTTGTCGGCCTGAGTGATAAAGCGCATAGCTACCCGAACGAACTCTCCGGCGGGCAGAAACAGCGGGTGGGCATCGCCCGCGCGCTGGCCACTAATCCGTCGGTGCTGCTGTGTGACGAAGCCACGTCGGCGCTCGATCCGCACACCACCCGGCAAATCCTGCTGCTGCTGCGCGAGATCAACCTGCGTTACGGCATTACCATCGTGCTGATTACCCATGAGATGTCGGTGATCCAGACGCTGTGCCACAAAGTGGCGGTGATGCAGCAGGGGCGGGTGGTGGAGCAGGGATCGGTCCTCGATCTGTTTGCCCGGCCACAGCACCCGGTTTCGGCCAGTTTTGTGCAGTCGGTGCTGCACGATCGTCTGCCGCAGCAGGTGCTGGACTATCTGCAACAGACGCCGCAGAAGCCGGCCTTGCGGCTGGAGTTTGCCGGAGCCAGCGCACAGCAGCCGGTGATTAACCGCATTATCCGCGATCACGCCATTGAGGTGAATATCCTGTTTGCCAGTATGGCCGACGTGCAGCAGACCCTGCTCGGTTTTATGATTGTGCAGATAGACGGGGATGCGCAGGCCGTCGCCCGTGCAACCGGGGATCTGCGCGCTTCAGGAGTGACAATCAGCCATGTTTGAGTTCTTTAATACCGCCGTAACCGGCGAGCAGTTTCTGCTGGCGCTGCACGATACGCTGCTGATGATTGGCGTCTCGCTGGGGCTGGGTTCTCTGCTCGGCGTGCCGCTGGGCATTCTGCTGGTGGTGTGCCGCCCCGGCGGCATCGCACCCTTGCGCAGCGTTCACCGGGTGCTTAACCCGCTGATTAACGTCGTGCGTTCGCTGCCGTTTATTATTCTGCTGATCGCCATTCTGCCGGTGACCCGCATGCTGGTCGGCACCACCATCGGGACGGCCGGGGCGATCGTGCCGCTGGTGGTGTTTATCGCACCCTATATTGCGCGGCTGGTGGAGAACTCGCTGCTGGAGGTGGATGACGGCATTCTCGAAGCGGCGGATGCGATGGGCGCCACGGTGCTGCAGACCATCTGGCACTTTATGCTGCCGGAAGCGGCGGCGTCGCTGGCGCTGGCGCTGACCACCGCCACCATCGGCCTGCTTGGCGCAACGGCGATGGCCGGCACCGTCGGCGGCGGCGGGATTGGCGATCTGGCCATCACCTACGGGTATCAGCGTTTTGACGCCTTTGCCACGCTGTTCACCGCGCTGGTGCTGATCGTTATCGTGCAGCTGATCCAGACCGCGGGCAGCCGCCTGGCGCGGCGCATCCGCCGTGAATAGCGGCCCTGATCCATCGGCCAGTTGCTGCCGGACGTGACGACATGGCAGCCGCCTGCGTTTGTCAGCGCGTCCTGCTCACTCTGAAACCCACAGGAAAAACCTATGCTCTCTGTTCTTTCGCCACAGGCGTGGCTGCTGGAAGCGGGACTGACCGCCCGCACCGGCGAACTGATCCGCCCGCATGCCACCACGCTGCGTATCCTGACCTCACCGCGTGCCTGGCAGGCGGTGGATCCGGCGCTGAGCCACAGCCTGGAACGCGCCGGGATAAGCTGGCAACTTGACTATCTTGACGGCGAGTGCAGCGACGGCGCCATTGCCGGGCTGCAGCAGCGCACGCTGGCGCAGGGGGCGCAGGGTATTCTGGCGATCGGCGGTGGCCGGGTGCTGGACTGCGGCAAAGCGGCCGCTGCCGCGTTGCCCGGCGTGGCGGTATTCTGCTTCGCCACCCAGGCTGCCACCTGCGCGGCCTGGTCGCCCTATGCGGTGATTTACCATCCGCACGGCGGCCATCAGAAAAGCGTGCTGCTGGAAAAGCTGCCGCTGCTGGCGCTGGCCGACAGCGAGGTGATCGCCCGCGCCGGGGTGCGCTATCTTGAGTCGGGGATCGTCGACGCGCTGGCTAAGTGGTATGAATTTGCCCCTTACCTGCGGCAGAACCCGCACCGGCTGGGGCTGGAGCTTAAGGTCGCGGCTGCCGCTCAGGCGCGGGACGCGCTGTTGCGCTGGGGGGAAGAGGGGGTGGCGGCGGTGTCACAGCAGCGGGTTAGCCTGGCGCTGGAAAAAACCATCGAAGCCAGTATTGTGCTGGCCGGGCTGGCGAACAGCATTCAGGATGCGCTGCCGACGGCGGGGGTGGCGCACGAAATCCACAACCGGCTGACCCATCAGCCGCAGCTGCACGGTCTGCTGCACGGTGAAGTGGTCGGCTACAGCCTGCTGATCCAGTCGCTGCTGGAGTATGATGGCGTGGCCGACCCGCAGTTACTGCAACTGCTGCAGCGCTTTAACAGCCCGCTGAGCCTGACCGCGCTGGGGCCTGAGCCGCAGGCAATTCTGCGGCAGATTGCCCGCGATATTCACGTCCCGCCTGCCAGCGCCGTCCATTTACCCTTCACTGTGACGGAGGAGAAGCTGTACCGGGCGCTGGCGAGTACGGTGGTGGCCTGAAAAACCTAGCGCACGCACTTCCCGCAGGCGCTGTCGTTAATCTGCTGGAAGAAGTCATTGCCCTTATCATCCACCAGAATAAACGCCGGGAAGTTCTCCACCTCGATTTTCCAGATCGCTTCCATACCCAGCTCCGGGTACTCCACGCACTCCAGGCTCTTGATGCTCTGCTGCGCCAGCACCGCCGCCGGGCCGCCGATGCTGCCGAGGTAGAAGCCGCCGTGTTTGTGGCAGGCGTCGGTGACCTGCTTACTGCGGTTGCCCTTGGCCAGCATAATCATGCTGCCGCCGTTGGCCTGCAGCTGGTCGACGTAGGAGTCCATGCGGCCAGCGGTGGTCGGGCCGAGGGAGCCTGATGCGTAGCCTTCCGGAGTTTTGGCCGGGCCGGCGTAGTAGATCGGGTGATCCTTGACGTACTGCGGCAGGCCTTCACCGCTGTCGATGCGCTCCTGCAGCTTAGCGTGGGCAATATCGCGCGCCACGATAATGGTGCCGCTCAGCGACAGGCGGGTGGAGACCGGGTGCTTCGTCAGCTCCGCCAGGATATCGCTCATCGGCCGGTTAAGGTCTACCTGCACCACGTCGCCTTCGCCCTGCTGGCGCAGCTCCAGCGGGATATACTGCCCCGGATTCTCTTCCAGCTTCTCGATCCAGATGCCGTCGCGGTTAATTTTCGCCTTGATATTACGGTCGGCCGAGCAGGAGACCGCCATGCCCACCGGGCAGGAGGCACCGTGGCGCGGCAGACGCACCACGCGGATATCGTGGGCAAAGTACTTGCCGCCGAACTGTGCGCCGAGGCCGAGCTGCTGCGCGGCCAGCAGCAGCTGCTGCTCCAGCTCCGTGTCGCGGAACGCCTGGCCGTGTTCGTTACCTTCGGTCGGCAGTTCGTCGTAGTAGTGGGTGGCGGCCAGCTTCACCGTTTTCAGCGTGCTGTCGGCGGAAGTGCCGCCAATCACAAAGGCGATATGATAGGGCGGGCAGGCGGCGGTGCCGAGGCTGCGCATCTTCTCGGTCAGGTACGCCAGCAGTTTACCGGGGCTGAGCAGCGCTTTGGTTTCCTGATACAGGTAGGTTTTATTGGCCGAGCCGCCGCCTTTGGCCATACAGAGGAATTTGTACTCTTCGCCATCGACGCTGTAGAGGTCGATCTGCGCCGGCAGGTTGGTGCCGGTATTCACTTCTTTGTACATATCCAGCGCGGCATTTTGCGAGTAGCGCAGGTTATCGGTCTGGTAGGTGTTATACACCCCCTGTGACAGCGCCGCTTCGTCGCCGCCGCCGGTCCACACCCGCTGGCCTTTCTTGCCGAGGATAATCGCGGTGCCGGTGTCCTGGCAGGTGGGCAGCACGCCTTTGGCGGCAATTTCGGAGTTACGCAGGAACTGCAGCGCCACGTACTTATCATTTTCGCTGGCTTCCGGGTCGGCCAGCACCGCGGCGACCTGGCGCTGATGGGAGGCGCGCAGCATAAACGAGGCATCGTGGAACGCCTGCTGCGCCAGCAGGGTCAGCGCCTGTGGTTCGACCTTCAGCACCGGCTGGCCGTCAAACTCGGCGACTGAGACGTGCTCTTTGCTCAGCAGATAGTATTCGGTTTTTTCTTTCGCGAGGGGAAACGGGTTTTGATAGTAAAACGCTTTGTTTGACATGGTTTGCTCACTTAATCAGCCGCAGCCGCACGGAGTCCGCTGCGGTTCAGGCTAAATGGAAATGCAGTTTATTTTTATGGTGCCGCCCCACGGGAGGGGCGGCGGGAAAGGATGATATAACACTAACGCAACATCTTCATCTCCGATTGGACGAATCAGAACATCAACACCATCCACGGGTAGCCAATCAGCATCAGCAGCACCAGGAACAGCAGGCCGAAGATGGTGCCCAGACGCCAGTAGTCTTTGGTTGGCAGATAGCCGCTGCCGTAGTAAATCGGGCTCGGGCCGGTGCCGTACGGGGTGATAATGCCCATCACGCCCAGTGAGGTACACATCATCAGGCAGAACACCGGCATATTGATGCCCGGGATGGCGGCGGCGATGGTCAGCATCGCCGGCAGCAGCGCGGTGGTATGCGCGGTGGTGCTGGCGAACAGGTAGTGCAGCAGGTAGAAGGCGATCATCAGCACCACCGCGGAGACCTGCGGGTCATAGCCCTGCAGCAGCTCGCCGCCCTCTTTGCCCAGCCAGGCGATAAAGCCAACGCGGGCCAGGCCATCCGCCAGCGCCACCAGGGTGGCGAACCAGGCGAAGGTGTTCCAGGCCGGTTTGTTGCTGGTAATGTCGTTCCAGCTCAGCACGCCGGTCCACAGCATCAGCACCACTACCAGCAGCGCGGCCATCGCCGGTTCAATCCACGCGGTAGCGAAGATCCACATCAGCAGCGCCGATACCACAAACACCAGCAGCAGGATCTCGTTGCGGCTCAGGCGGCCGAGTTTTTCCAGCTCGCTGACCGCCCAGCGTGGCACTTCGTCGTTGAACTTCACTTCCGGCGGGTAGAGCCAGTAAGCCAGCAGCGGCATGGTCAGCAGCAGCAGCAGGCCCAGCGGCAGGAAGGCGAGGAACCACATGCCCCAGGAGATATCAAAGCCGACCACGCTTTTCACCAGCGCCAGCGCCAGCAGGTTCGGGGCCAGCGCCGAGAGGAACATCGAGCTGGTGATACAGGCGGCGGTGATCGCTACCCACATCAGGTAAGAACCAATTTTACGGGCGCTCGGGTCGTTCGGTTTGGAACCGTACAGCGGCGGCAGGTTGGCGATAATCGGGTAGATGGTGCCGCCGCTGCGCGCGGTGTTCGACGGGGTGAACGGGGCCAGCAGCAGGTCGGCAAAGGTAATCGCGTAACCGAGCGTCAGGCTGCGGCGGCCGAGATATTTCACCAGAATCAGCGCCAGACGGCGGCCAAACTGGGTTTTATCGTAGCCGGCGGCGAACATAAAGGCACCGAAGATCAGCCACACCGTCGAGTTACCGAAGCCGCTCACCGCCCACTTAAACGCCTGGGTGGCGGTTTTGAACTTCGGATCGGCCAGCTCGGCCGGGCTGAACAGCAGCCACTGGCTGAACAGGGCGATAATCACCACCCCGGTCAGGCCGATCACCGCGCCGGGCAGCGGTTCAAAGATCAGCCCGACAATCACCCCAACGAAGATGGCGAAAAAGTGCCAGGCATAGGGTTCCAGCCCGGCGGGGACCGGCACCAGCAGCAGCAGTACCGCGACCAGTACCGGAAGGAACAGCATCAGCAGGTGTTTCTTTGCGCCCGGTGAGGCTTGCGCCTTGCGCGGGTCATTTATCACTGTTGTTTTCATAGTTTTTATCTGCACGTTGAGAAGAATCGTTTTGCGCCCCGGCATGACAGGTGCTTTTTGTAATCGTCCGGTTACTTAACCTGAGCATCTGCCTGGGTTATCGTTTGTGTCTTAGCACATCTGACGATATTGGCTTTATGTGAATATGATGCGACTTCCGTAAATAAGAAGTTTGATCTGGATCAATAAAAATCGGGCTGAGCTTTTATTTGCGTTAAATCGTCATCATTTAAATAGTAAGGATTTTCTTACAGTGAGATTTTGACCCACTTAACTGTAGTCGCCCTGCACGACAAGTCCAGTGCATGAATTTAACGTTATGATCACGAAGGGGTTATTTATCTTGTAAATGAAAAGTTGATTTTTGTCAATGCCTGGTTAACAATCAGTGTCTGGCGATCACCTTCCTTCTTCAATTAAATAACGTCCGTTTTTTAACGCAGCGAATTACTAAATTAATAGCAATTAAGCCATGTAAACGGGTATATTAATTCCATGTTGTCTGACCACTTGAAAAAGTTGGCGCTTGCAAAAGAATTCAAAACGTTTAATTTGGAGTTCACCTCATGAGTACGCTCACCCCAGTCCTGAACCCACTCACACTTCCTAACGGTGCCGTGCTGAAAAATCGCCTGCTGATGGCACCGATGACCACCTGTACCGGCTTTCACGATGGCTCGGTGACCCGCGAACTGGTTGACTACTATCGCGACCGCGCCGGCAGCATCGGCACGGTGATCGTCGAGTGCTGTTTTATCGATGCCAAAGGGCCGGCGTTCCCCGGCGCCATCGCCATCGACAGCGATAACAAAATTCCTGGCCTGGCGCGTATCGCCGAGGCGATCCAGTCGCGCGGCTCGAAGGCGATTCTGCAGATTTACCACGGCGGCCGCATGGTCGAGCCGGAGCTGATCGGCGGCCGCACGCCGGTGGCACCGAGCGCCATTGCCGCGCCGCGTGCCGGGGCCACCGTGCCCGCCGCGCTGAGCGGTGAAGAGGTCGAAGTGATGATCACCAAATTTGGTGATGCGGTAAACCGCGCCATTAAGGCCGGCTTCGACGGCGTGGAGATCCACGGCGCTAATACCTACCTGATCCAGCAGTTCTTCTCGCCGAACTCCAACCAGCGTGACGACCAGTGGGGCGGCAGCCGCGATAACCGCGCACGTTTCCCGCTGGCGGTGCTGGATATCACCCATAAAATGGCGCAACGCTTTGCCGACGCCGACTTTATTATCGGCTACCGCTTCTCGCCGGAAGAGATCGAGGTGCCGGGCATCCGCTTCGACGACACCCTGTTCCTGCTGGATAAGCTGGCTGAAAAGGGGCTGGACTACGTGCACTTCTCGGTCGGCCAGCTGCTGCGCCCGTCGATTGTCGATCGCGATGACCCTACGCCGCTGATCACCCGTTACCTGGCCGAGCGCTCGGCGCGGCTGGCGCAGGTGCCGGTGATCGGCGTGGGCGGGGTGATCAACAAGGCTGATGCCGAAAGTGCGCTGGAACACGGTTACGATCTGGTGGCGATCGGTAAAGCCTGTATCGCCTACCCGGACTGGGCCGACCGGATTATCAATAACGACCATCTGGAGCTGTTTATCGACAGCACCCGCCGTGAAGAGCTGAACATTCCCGAACCGCTGTGGCGCTTCTCGCTGGTCGATGCGATGATCCGCGACGTCAGCGTCGGTGGCCGTAAATACAAGGCCGGCGTCTATCAGGAGAAGGTGGAAGCCGAAGCGCTGAAGCTGAAAATCAACGTCACGCTGGATACTGACCGTATCACCGATATTACCCTGGTGCCGGACGACTCGCTGGACGTCGATTTTACCAGCACCTTCGAGAGCCTGCGTAACCGTATGCTGGTGGCCAACAGCCCGCACGTCGATGCGATTACCGGGGCGACCACCCAGAGCGAGGCGCTGAAAAAAGCCGTTTCCCGCGCGATGACCACCTCCAGCAAAGAGCACGTGATTGAAGAGGGCGGTAACCCGCAGGCGCCGCAGAACTACGATGTGGTGGTGATCGGCAGCGGCGGCGGCGGGCTGGCGGCGGCGATTCAGGCCAGCGACGCCGGGGCGCACGTGGTGATTATCGAGAAGATGCCGACCATCGGCGGTAACACCATTAAAGCCTCGGTGGGCATGAACGCGGCAGAAACCCGCTTCCAGAAGCTGAAAGGTATTGAGGACAGCAAAGAGCTGTTTTATGACGAGACGCTGAAGGGCGGCAAGTTTAAAAACAACCCGCAGCTGCTGCGCGAGTTCGTCAACCTGGCGCCGGAGGCCATTGAGTGGCTGGCGGGCAACGGCATCGAGCTGAACGATATTACCATTACCGGCGGCATGAGCATTGACCGCACCCACCGCCCGGCGGACCGTTCGGCGGTCGGCGGCTTCCTGATTAGCGGCCTGGTGAAGAACGTTAACCAGCGCAATATCGAGGTGCTGCTGGAGACCTCGGTCGAGGAGATCCTGACCGAGAACGGCGCGGTCTGCGGCGTGAAGGTGGTGGACGAATATAACGACAGCCGCATCCTGAATGCTAAAAGCGTGATTGTCGCCACCGGCGGCTTCAGCGCCAACCGTGAGATGGTGGTGAAGTACCGGCCAGAGCTGGACGGTTTTGTTACCACCAACCATAAAGGGGCGACCGGCAGCGGCATTGCCATGCTGCAGAAGATTGGCGCCGGCACCGTGGATATGGGCGAAATTCAGATCCACCCGACCGTTGAGCAGACCACCTCTTACCTCGTTTCTGAGGCGATTCGCGGCGGCGGAGCGATCCTGGTCAGCCAGGCCGGTCAGCGCTTCTGTAACGAAATGGAGACCCGCGATAAGGTATCGGCTGAGATTATCGCCCTGCCGGAGAAGAGCGCGTGGATCGTCTTTGACGACCAGGTGCGGCGCAACAATAAGGCCGCCGATGAGTATATCGCCAAAGGGTTTGTGATCTCCGCGCCAACGCCGCACGAGCTGGCGGTGAAGCTGAATATGGACAAGGCCAGCCTGCAGAGCACGCTGGAACGCTATAACGGCTTTGTTGAGCTGCAGAACGATGCAGACTTTGGCCGTACTACCGCGCTGCGCCACCCGCTGGATCAGGGCCCGTACCACGCCATCCGCATCGCCCCCGGCGTGCACCACACCATGGGCGGCGTGACCATTAATACCGATACCGCGGTGCTGGATGCACAGCAGCAGGTGATCCCGGGGGCCTGGGCCGCCGGTGAAGTGGTCGGCGGCATTCACGGCGCTAACCGCATCGGCGGAAACGCGGTGGCGGATATTATTATCTTCGGTATCCTCTCCGGGCGGAACGCGGCGGCGTTTGCCAGGCAGGGGGCGCAGGCTTAGTTGCTGAGTTGCTAACCCTGCTTAGTGAGTCTGGCGTGTGAGCGGGGCTGGCGGCATGAAGTAAACCGGTGCAACCCGTGCGCTTGTCTGAAGGAATGTGCACAGCATATTATCCTGACGCTAACGCCGCATACAGGCAGGGAGAACTCCCTGCCTTTTTTACTGGAGACGTGACAATGTCACAACCGGGATTCTACGCCTACCGGGCTGTCATGATGGGGTCGCCGATCCTGCTGAAGCTGCCGCAGCCGGACGAGCCGCTGGCCCGCAACGTTTTTCGGCTGATTAAACAGCAGGAGAACCTGCTGACCGTTAACCGTCCGCTGCCGGACACCGCTGCGGACCGCACCGCGCTGTCCCAGGTGATGGCGGTCAATCTGGCGGCCGGTCAGCACCCGGTGCAGGTCAGTCAGCCGGTGTTCAACCTGATCGCGCGGGCACATCAGGTCAGCGTGCTGCCCGGCAGCGCCTTTAACTTCGCCATCGGCCCGCTGGTCAAGCGCTGGAAAATCGGCTTTCAGGGCAACAGCGTGCCGCCGCAGGCCGACGTTACCGCGCTGCTGAAGCTGACGGATGCCCGTCAGGTGGTGCTTGATCCGGCCGCCCGCTCGGTGTTTCTGCCGCAGGCCGGGATGGAAATCGACCTCGGCGCAATTGCCAAAGGCTATATCGCCGACGTGGTGCGTGATTATCTGCGCCAGCAGGGCGTGGTGGATGCGCTGATCAATCTGGGCGGCAACGTGCAGACGCTGGGCAACAGTGCCGGGCAGCCGTGGGGGATTGGCCTGAGGCGGCCGTATGGCGGCGAAGGCGAACCGATCGGTGTAGTCTCGGTCAGCGGAAAATCGGTGGTGACCTCGGGTGTTTATGAACGCTATTTTGAGCTGAATGGCCGCCGCTATCACCATATCCTTGACCCGCAAAACGGTTATCCGCTGGATAACGAACTGCTCAGTGTGACGGTAATCTCAGACCAGTCGATCGACGGCGATATCTGGACCACGCTGCTGTATGGCATGGGCGTGGAGCAGGGTCTGAGATGTCTTAAAGATCAGCCGGAAATTGAGGCCATTTTCGTTACCCGCGATCGGCAGGTGATCTGCTCGTCGCAGCGTCAGTTCAGCTTCACCCTGCTGGACGCAGAGTGCTTCTCTGTTTCGCTATAACCGCTGATATAATCCTTAAGCCGCAGGACCGCTAAGCAAACGTTCTGTTTCAGCGTACTGAGAGTGCCGGTTTTTCAGCAATCACTTCTCGCCAAACATCGCCTGCAGCTGCTGTTCCGTCGGCATACCGACCACCTGCTGCAGCTCCTGCTTATCATTCATATAGTAGATAGCCGGGGTAGCGTTAGCGCCGGTTTCATCCATCAGCCGCTGGTGATACTGCAGGGCGTTGAAAATCGCCTTCGGCGTCTGTTCCGGGAACGGTGGCAGCGTTTTACCGTTGGAAAGCTCATAGTCGCTCCATGCCTTAGCCGGATCGGCGGCGTTCAGGATCGCGGTAGCGTGGGGGCCGCTTTGCGGATTCATCACCGCCACCAGCAGCGTATTCAGCTGTACCTTGCCGGATTTCAGCCACGGCTGGGCGGCGGCCCAGAACTGTTTACAGTACGGGCAGAACGGGTCGGCAAATACCACCACCTGGCGTTTTGCCGCCGGGTTACCTTCGCGGATCCCCGCCGTTGCGCTGAGTTTTTTCCACAGTTCACGCCCCTGAGGCACGTACAGCTCACGGGTAATCACCTGCTCACTGAGGTTACTACCCTCGGCATCGTACAGATAACCGGAAATGGCGTGCTGACCGTCCGGCGTCAGCCAGATATTCACCCCGGTCCCCTGATACTCACCGAGCCAGCTGCGCAGCCCGCCCGGTGTTTTGATCTCTTTAATAATGGTGATGCCCTGTTTCTCAATGTGCTGCACGGCCGGGGGCAGCGTTTCGCTGGCCCCGGCCATCAGCGGCAGAGCCGTGAGCAAAGTCAGATACCGGTAAGGCATAATTCACTCCGTTTGCCCGGCAGGCGCCTAACGCCTGCCGCTAAGATTATGATTTCGCGTTCTTCAGCGCTTCGCCAACCATCGCTTCAAACTGCTCATATGGCACCCAGCCGGAAAGCATCTGATCGCCAATCAGCGTGGCCGGTGTGCCCTGAATGCCCAGCTTTTCGGCCAGCGCCAGGCTCTGTTCAACGGTCTGCCTGCTCTGCTCATCGGCTTTGGTCAGGCTGACACCGGCTTTCTTCTTCGCCGCAGCGATGCTGGCGTCATCGTGGTAGCCGACCTTAGACATCAGCACCTTGTTAAACTTAAGGAACTGATCGGGCTGCTGTTTCCACAGCGTCAGCGCATCGCGTGCTGAGGTCAGCGAACTTTCCGAGCGGTAAGGCAGGAACTTGATCACCACGGCGACGTTGGGGTACTTCTCCACGATCTTTTCCATGTAGGGATCGAATTTTTTGCAGTACGGGCAGTTATAGTCGCTGAACACCACCAGCGTCAGGTCGGCTTTTTTTGCGCCGATGCGCGGTGAGTTGGCATCGTTATACAGGGCGTCATGGTTCTCCTGCAGCGTTTTGCGGAACTGTGCATCACTGGCTGCCGTGTTCTGCTGATTCAGTTTTTCCGCCACCTGCGCCAGAATTTGCGGGTTGGCGAGCAGGGTTTCCTGCACCAGCGCCTGAATACGCGCTTCCTGTTCCGCGGTGAAGGGGGCCGCCGCCTGCAGTGAGGCGGAGAAAAGCAGCGTGGCAAGGATAAGTTTTTTCATCATTAATTGCTCTTGTTTAGTGCATCAAGCAAACCGGAGGTATCCAGCAGCGTGGGTAGGGTATGGCCGCGATCGTCGCCGGGCTGATACACCTGATTAAATGGAATAGCGTAAGCGTTACGCTTTTGCAAAAAGTCGCTGATGGCCTGCGAAGGCTGGCTCCAGTCACCGCGCAGCGCCACTACGTCGGGCTGATTCAGTGCCTCGATCACTTCAGGACGCTTCAGAACGCGCAGTTCGTTAACCTTACAGGTGATGCACCAGTCCGCTGATACATCGACAAACACTTTTTTATTGGCGGCCAGTGCCTGGCTCAGCGCCTCTTCACTCAGTGGCTGCCAGTTGATGGCGGCGCTGCGGCTGGTTTTTTCATTCACATAGGTCGGATCGACCAGCGCATGGATCTGCCAGCCACCGGCGGCGGCCAGCACGGCGGTGAGCAGCAGGGCACCACGATGCGTTTTATCTTGGGTTTTCAGTAAGGCTTCCAGCGTCACCCAGACCATCACCAGCGAAATCACCGCGACCACCGTTGGTCCTGTATGGCTGCTCAGCAGCGTAACCAGCCACAGGCTGGAGCCGAACATCATCAGTCCCAGCAGCACTTTCAGCGTATTCATCCAGCGACCAGGCTTAGGCAGCCACAGCGCCACGCGTGGAACGAGGGCTACCAGCAGCCACGGCAGGCTCATACCCAGCCCCAGCGTCAGGAAAATCAGCCACATCTCAGGCAGTGAGGCCGAGAACGCCCAGGCGACGGCGGTACCGAGGAACGGCGCGGAGCACGGGGTTGCCATCAGCGTGGCGAATGCTCCTTCATAGAAGCTGCCGGACAGCGAGTTGCCACCGGCCGTCGCCAGCCGGTTGTTCAGCGCGGACGGTAACAGCAGCTGTACCAGCCCCAGCAGGTTGAGCGCAAACAGGAACGAAACGACAACGAGGAAGCCGATAAACCACGGGTTCTGGAACTGGGTGCCCCAGCCCGGCGTGATGCCGCTCAGCTTCAGCGCGGTGACCAGCGCGGCCAGTACGGCAAACGAGGTCAGGATCCCGGCGGTGGTCAGCAGGAAGCGCAGGCGGATGCGCTGACGATCGGCACCGGCGCTCAGCACCGAACCGAGCTTCATACCCATCACCGGCAGCACGCACGGCATCAGGTTGAGGATCAACCCCCCGGCCAGCGCCATAAGCAGCATGGCCCAGAGTGAACCGGCGGCGGCGGGCTGCGTTCCGGCAGTCGCGTCACCCTGGTTAATCGTCGCCGTTACGTACTGTGCTTTGTCGCCGTCGGCAATCACCATTGAGAGCGGTTCACCGCTCAGGTTGCCTGCTCCTTCGCCCCATTCGTCGGTGACCGGCACCTTCACGGTCAGCTCGCTGCCGTTTACCTCAAGCGTGGGTTCACCTGGCGTAACGCCGTTGCTTAACGGATCAAAATAGACCGACGGCAGCTGCCAGTTGTCGGACTTACGGGCGGTGATCAGCAGCTGGTCGCCCTGCTGGCGCGCGCTGACTTCCTGAGTTACCCCGTCCTGAGCAGGGATGGTTGCCATGGCGTCGCTGAATGCGCGATCAAACTGCGCGTCGCCCCCCTGGTTGAGATCGAGGGTAAACGGATAGTCGGTGAGCACGCAAACGTTACTGCAGGTAGACAGCGTCAGGGTGCCGGACAGCGGTGCGGTCCCACTGTGCTCAATAACCAGCGGGATCGTTACCTGCCGGTCATAGCCCTGGGTGCTGATCCCAGAGATATCGAAACGTTGCGGGGTTGGCCAGAACCACTGCGCGCGGGTGTCGCCGCTCCACTTAATTGCCGGCGCAACGCCGCCCGCGCCGGGTGAACGCCAGTAGGTTTTCCAGCCGGGGGCCAGTTCAACCTGCAGCAGTGCGTTAACGCTGTTCTGATTCTGTTCCGCGCTGATACGAACGCGGGCGTGAGTATTTTGTGGGGTCTGCATCCAGCCTGTGTCTGCCGCCTGCGCAATACCGGCGCACAGCAGCAACAGGAGGAATACACCCCTGATGGTAGCTAACATTCTATTTTCTCCAGTGAAATTTTTTGACCTTAAATGAAATAAAGGCCGTTATTTATTCATGGAAAACGCAGTTTTGCAGATGGATTCGGGATCGGGGAAGAGGGTCGGGTTTGTCCCGCCAGATTTCGAGCCGCAGTTCGCTGAACACGGCGAGCAGCAGCAGGAAGGAGATCAGTACGGGGATCGCGCTATCGAAGAACAGCGGTTGTGCGCCCAACAGCGACTGGGCGCTGAGCTCACAAGGTTTACCACTCACGGTGAGATCCTGCTGCACCGACGCCCCGGTGGCTGACACAGCCGACAGGGTTTGCGCCTGCGGCGACGTTTCAACGGGTGCATCACGCAGCAGCCACGACCGCTGGATCAGGCACAGGGCCATGATCAGGCAGGTAATCAGCAGAAGCCATCTGGCGTGAGTGTGTCGCGTGCGCATTAAGAATCTCATTAAGTCAGTGCGCGCTATGATAAGGATTAACCGCCTGGAAACAAGTTATTCTTTGTAAAGTAGTGTCGGAGGAATAATCCAACCCATATCACAAAAACAGCCCAATTATTTTTACTTTGTTTCCTTGGTTAACTATGTTGAACGCCGGTGATTCAGGCGCTACGCGCAATAACAGGGAAACGGGAAAGTGATGGCGAAGAAGCAGACAGTAACAATGAAGATAACCTTGCTGGCCGCGCTGTGCGGCACGCTGGTGGCGGCGATGCCGGTCACCGTGCAGGCGGAAACGACGATCCAGACGCTGGCCGGCAAGGTGCTGCCGTACCAGCAGAAACCACGCGTCTTTGTGCTGACCGATATCGGTAACGAGCCGGACGACCAGATGTCGCTGACCCGTTTCCTGCTCTACGCCAACGAGATGCAGGTGGAAGGGCTGGTGGCCACCACCAGCACCTGGCAGAAGGAAAAAGTGCACACCGATATGATTAAGCTGGTGGTCGGGCACTATGGCGAAGTGCAGCCGAACCTGCTGAAACACGCGCCGGGTTATCCGGCGGTGGCGCAGTTGCAGACGTTGATCGCCCCCGGGCAGGCCAGCTACGGCATGGCCGCAACCGGTGCGGGTAAAAGCACCGACGGTTCCGCGCTGCTGCTGAAGGCCATTGAGCGCAGCACGGATAGCGCCCGACCGCTGTTTATCAACCTGTGGGGCGGGGCCAATACTCTGGCGCAGGCGTTGCAGGATCTGTCGCAGCAGCAGACGGCGGAGCAGGTGCGCGCGCTGACCCGCAACCTGATCGTTTACTCCATCTCCGACCAGGACGATGCGGGCAGCTGGGTGCGGGAACACTACCCGGAGATAACCTATATCGTCGACCCGTCCAGCCAGAGCGGTGAGGACTATGCGCGTGCCACCTGGACCGGGATCAGCGGCGATATGTACTACCGCAACGGCAGTGGCGCTGATTTCACCACCGTGTCGCAGCACTGGCTGGATCAGCACATCCGCAGCCAGGGGCCGATGGGCAAAGGCTATCTGAAGTATATGTTTATTATGGAAGGCGATACCCCGGCATTTCTCGGCCTGATCCGTAACGGCCTGAACAGCGAGCAGAACCCCGGCTGGGGCGGGTGGGGCGGGCGTTATATCGTGCGCCAGCCGCTGCATGAATCCCGGCCAGTCTGGACCAGCGGCGGCGATTTCTATCCCGGCAGCCCGAACGGTGCGGATACGGTGACCGGCGCTGACGGAAAAACGGTAACCTCTAACCAGGCAACGATCTGGCGCTGGCGTGAGGCGTTCCAGCATGATTTCGCGGCGCGTATGCAGTGGGGGATCAAGCCGTTTGAGCAGGCTAACCATAATCCGCAGGTGGTGGTCAACGGCGACAGCAGTCAGCAGGTGCTGAGGCTGACGGCGAAGGCCGGTGACGTGATGACGCTGAATGCGGCAGGCAGTAAAGATCCTGACGGCGATAAACTCAGCTACAACTGGTTCCGCTACCCGGAAGCCACCTCAGCGATTTCAACGCCGGTGGCGCTGGATGCGTTGCAGGGCACCATGGGTGAAGACCGGCTGAACGCGCCTGCGGTGCTGTCGCTGGGTAACAACGGCGGTGAACAGGCTGAGGTGAAAGCGCTGCGTCCGGGCACGGAGCATCTAATCCTCGCGGTAACCGATAACGGCAAACCGTCGCTGACCTCATACCGGCGGATAATTGTGACGGTGAAGTAATTGCCTGCCCGGCCAGATTGCCTCACCACTCCGCGCAATTTCTCTGAGTGACCAAAAGCCAGCCGCCTGTCGCAGTGCTATGATTAGCGGGATCAAAGCAACCGGACAGGCTAAGGCACTTTTACGTGGATTATAAGAAGCAGATCCTCAACATCCTGCACAGCGAAAACGCTTCACGGGCGGAGATGACCCGGCGGCTTGGCGTGACCAAAGCTTACATTACCAAGCTGACCGCACAGCTGCTGGCCGACGGGCTGATTGAGGAGCGGGAAATGGCCGACGTGACCTTTGGCCGCCCGCAGCAGAGGCTGGCGGTGAAGTCCGGCAGCCTGTTCAGTATTAACATTATGCTGCGCAAGAGTAGCCTGCAGGCCACGCTTAACGATTATCAGACCCAGGCCGCCCCCCTCGCCAGCCATCAGATACTGCTGCCCGCGCGGCTGGCCCCCGATGAGCTGGTGGCCTTTACCGAAGCGACCATTGCCGCGCTCTGTGCCGTCCCCCGCGTGGCACGCTCGCGGGTCAGAGTGGTAAGCCTGGCGCTGCAGGGCGGAATTGAGCAGGACACCGGCGTGGTGCGCTACTGTCCGCTGTTTCGCGAAACCCACGTGAACCTCAGGGCGCTGATTGAGGCGGCCACCGGGATTGTCACCCGTATCTACAATATCGCCCACTGTACCAACTCGCTGCTGGCGAAGCGTTCACAGGGGGAGTCTTACGTCGCCTTTATGCCGGGTTTCGGCAGTCTCGGCTATGGCTACAGCACCCACGGCGTGCCTGGGCTCGGGGAGAACGGTTTTTACCCGGAGATTGTGCACCTGCCCTGGCCGGGGGGGATCGAGCAGGCGTTTAACGTCACCGGGGACGATCGCGCCGCCGGCGTGCAGCGCACTGCCGAAGCGCTGTTTTTCGCCATCTGTTGTACGGCACCGATCCACAATATCCGCCTGGTGATTGCCACCGGTGAGCTGTTTGAGGATTACGGTGATGCGATTCTGCCGCTGACCCGGCAGATGCTGGACGCCAGCCCGAACCCGCACATCCGTGAAATCCGCATTCGACACGCTAAAACCGGCTATCACTATGGGGTAACCGGGCTGGTTCAGCTCAGTGCAGAAGCGATAACGGAGCTGCTGTAGTAAGTAAGGGCACCGCTGTATGTCCTGGTGCCGGGTTCGGAACGCCGGGACGCCGTAAATACATCCGTGTAGGCTCGGATGCCGCGTCCTGCGGCATACGCCCGGCTAACCTGTTCACCAACGGCCTCCCTTGCTGGCATTTGCGTTGCTGTATTAAGGGCATCGCTTTTTGTCTGGGTGCCGGGTTCGGCCGTTGGTGACAGAACGCCGGGACGCCGTAAATACGTCCGTGTAGGCTCGGATGCCGCGTCCTGCGGCATACGCCCGGCTAACCTGTTCACCAACGGCCTCCCTTGCTGGCATCCGCATTGCTGTTAAGGGCGGAGTTTTGTACTCAGTGAGATAGTCATGCGATCGTGTTGCAGTCAGTGGTGGATTTCATATGCTGATTGCTGGATCCAATACAGAGGTTTTAAAGCAGCGACACAACAGTTAAAAGGCAATCGGGGGGGACATCCGGATAAGCGGACCGTCGGAGCACAGGGATGTGCGACGCCGAGCGTACAGCTACCGTCTTGAACGTCAACCCACTGCACCATAATTTTCATCGTAGCAGCGTTGATGTTTCAGCACCCCAAAGCACTCATGAACCAGCTTTCGCATCACCGCTCCGAGCGCCGACATCTTACATTTGCCCCCTGCCTGCAGCCGTTCGTAGAGGGCCTTCATTGGCTTGTTATACTTCACCGCAACCAGTGCGCCGATAAACAGTTTTGCCCGCAGGTGTGCGGGGCCGTTTTTCGACAGCCGGGCGCGATAGTGTACCGAGGTGCCTGAACGCTTCTCCTTAGGTACAAGGCCAAACCAGGCCGCGGCCTGTTGGGCACTCTCAAAGTCGTGGCTTTTCAGGGCGACCAGCATGTTCGGACCGATCTGACGCCCCACGCCTTTGATGGACGTGAGCAGATCCAGGTCACGCTTAAGGCCGGGATACCTGTTGATATGTTCATCAATGAGTTTTTCCACCGCGTTAAGTTCGCCGTACAACACGGCTATCATCTTACGAACGGAGGTTTCAACCAGAGGAGAAGGGCGCGTTGACAGGATTTTTTCCAGCCGGTTGTCTTCCCGCATCGCATCCTTAAGCAGAGCATCCCGCCTGCTCAGTAGCGCCTTCAGCTCACTGATTTCTTTAGGAGGTGCCTTCCACGCTTCGGGCTTTCTCAGCTCACCGTAGCAGGCAAGAACAAACGCATCCACCCGGTCCGTTTTCGTCAGGATCCCCATGCCGTTAGCAAAGTTCCTCACGCGGGCCGGATTAGCGATAACCACTCTGACGCCCTGGTCGTAAAGGCCAAAGGCCAGATGTTCGTGATAGGTGCCCGTGGGTTCCAGAACGACCTGCAGGTCGGCCACGTTCACTTTCCTGGCCACAACCCATTCAAGAACGGCCGCTGCAACCCGTGGACCATTGCTCAGTACTTTCGTTTTCTTCCTGCCGTCGGGACCGTCGGGAAGCAGGCAGAGGTCGATTTTACTTTTTCCAACGTCAATACCTAACTGGATCATCATGCATCTCCTTTCACATATAACCATCACGCCCATTATCCTTGTGCATGCGGAGTCAGTGCTCCCGGCAGCCGTTCAAAGTCTGTTCTGGCGTGAAAGGCGAAACAGGGGATTTAGGCTGTACGACAAGGTCATAACCTTATGGATGTATCAAATTCACCCTGTTTCAGATGGTGGTAGCTAACCACCACCCACTACAAGATTCAAGATACAAGGGACGTATTTACAGCGTGTCCGCGTTCCGGATGTCCCCCCCGATAAGCCAGGCGCAGACTCCGAAGCGACACCCCAGCGACACCATGGCCAGCCCGAGCCCCCGATAAGCCTGGCGCAGAGGTAATGCTCAACATCCTGCCGGGGTGGGGCATTAGCGGATTTGTGCCAGGCTTACGGAGGCACTGAACAGACAGCAGCACATTAACGGTATGGACGAAAGGAGCCTGGGCATGAAGGCGTTTGATTACCAGCAGGACTTTAAACAGATCGACTTCCGCAGGGATCCGCAACGCTATCAGGTCGGGCGCGGCGAACAGGGGGTTTTAATGGTCGAACCCTATAAAAGTGAGATCCTGCCTTACTGGCGTTTTAAGGATGTCGCAGCAGCCGAACAGTCGTCGAAAAAAATCATGCAGCTGTTCGAACAGTATCGTGAGCAGGATGATTTCGTCGGCATGGATATGGCTCGCAAATTTATTCAGATGGGCTACACCCGCGCCCGCCGTTATGCCAATCATCCGGGCGGGCGCAAGTACGATGCGGATAAGAAGATCCTGCCTTATCAACTCAATGAAGAGAAGGCAGCCGCTGCCGCGGTGTTTAAGGCCTGCTGGGACAGGCTACGCGAGGATAAGGACTATCTGGCGCGGAAGAAAAAACACCAGCAAAAGTACGGCTGAACCACCTACTGCCGCTGACTGAGCCGTACAACACGCGTTGACCCCTTTGATTCGATGCGCTTGATGGCAAACGGCAGTGGCATCCGCAGGCGGTTGCGTGATTTTCGGGCACCCTACGGATGTTGTGCTCTGAAAGCGGCGGGCACCGTATCAACCCTGTGGGGACTGTGTACCTGATACCCGGCTGCGGGCGCGAGGGATGAACAGCCCGCGCCCGCCAGTTAACCTGTCGTCAGGCCGCCTGCACCTTTTTCGCCGAGCCCGAGCAGAACAGCGCCAGCAGCACCATCACCAGCACCGGCAGCATCGCCAGACGCAGGCCGGCGTGCTCGCCGAGGAAGCCGAGGAACGGCGGGCCAACGAGGAAGGCGAAGTAGCCCAGGGTGGCGGCAATGGTCACCCGCACCGCGCTGTTGCCGCCTTCTGCGGCGGCGGAAACGGTCAGCGGGAAGCCGAGCGACGCACCTATGCCCCAGAACAGCACCGCCGCACCGACCAGCCACGGCTGGTCAACGAAGATCACAATAACCAGCCCAACCGCCGCTGACACCGCGCTGGCGCGCAGCATCCATACGCGGCCAAGCCGGTCGACCAGATAACCACCGAGAAAACGCCCGGCGGTCATCCCGGCGGTGAAGCCGACGTAAACCAGGGTGCTGGCGGTGTGGCCGAGATTATGGCCGTCGATCATAATCAGCGGCAGCCAGTCGTTGGCCGAACCTTCGGCCAGCGCCATCGCGAGGATTACCACGCCGAGGATCAACAGCTGACGGTCGCGCAGCTCGCGCATCACCTGAGCGGTGAAGCTGCCGGTCGGCGGATTGTCGGCGTGCGCCTGGGCGCTGGCGGTCGGGAAGTGGCGCAGCACGATGGCGGTCATGGCGACGATCACCGCCAGCACGCCGGTGAAATGATACAGGGTTGAGATATCCAGCGCGGTCATCGCCATGCCCGCCAGCGCGCCGACCAGCGTGCCGAGGCTGAAGAAGCCGTGGATGACGGTCATGATCGACTTACTCAGCGTCTGCTCAAACGCCGCACCTTCAACGTTGACCACGATATCGACCATGCCGGTGCCGGCGCCGAGCAACATCAGGCTGATAAAGGTCAGCGCCCGGCTCTGCTCTTCAAGACCGAGCATCAGGGTAACGACGCCCGCCAGCAGCACCAGAATGCCGTATAAAATGGTGCGCCGTGCGCCAATCCAGGCGATCAGCTTACCGGTGATAAACACGCCGAACATTGAACCGCAGGAGAAACCAAACAGGATCATCCCCATCATCTCGGTGGTGGCGCTGAGCGAGTCGCGCATCACCGGCGTGCGGCTGACCCATGAAGCCCAGGTGAAGCCAGGCAGAAACATCAGGGCGTAGATCGCGAACTTCTGGCGGGTTTGCTGCGTTAACATCGTTTCCTCTGCTTCGGGTTTGCGTGCGCAAGAGCATGACAGGAATATTGAGCACAGTGAAAATGTTTTTTGCTACCCGCTGACGTCAACGGCTCAGGCACAGCGAAAGGCAAGATCCGCTGCGGTGGCAGGAGAGCAGTAGCACAAATTGAAAGCCTAATCACTAGCCGAAATCACGATGACAATTTAACCACCAGGCGGGTACAGGATAGCCGATGCTACTCCAACGATCTCAACCAGGCAGAGTGTGGGGGGGCCGTGCACCCTGGCGGAGTTGCCAGGGTGTGGCGGATTTACTGGCCGGGTTTCAGACGGTGCAGGTTCCACAATGGAGCAAACTGTTTCTGTGTATAGCTGAGCCACTCTGTCGGTGTGGTTTTCGTCGAGCGTTCACGGATTGCCGTGCCACCGGCTGGGTCATTATAAAAGATGAACAGCGGCACCTCTTCGCTGCTCAGACACCAGCCCACTCCGGAGACCGGATTTTCAAACAGAGCCTGCTGATCCGCACAATATTTTTTCAGCTTAGTAAACACGGTGCCGTCAGAGTGCAGGGTGGCATAGGGCCAGGAACTGACCATCCCCCCGGCGAGAGCCGGATAGCGGGTTTCTATATAATTGATCACCCCGTCCTGCGGCGGTTCCCCCATGCGCAGTTTTCCATCGGCTGAACAGCCCGCTAACACCGGTAGCAGCAGCGTTAACAGTGTGGCAAAACCCTTGTTTTTATTGTTCATTGTGCAGATTCCAGAAGCTGGAATAGGTTTCTTTAGTGTATTTCAGCCACCACGCATCGCTGACGCCGGTCCCTTTTTCTGACACCGAGAAGGTGCCAACATCGTAGTCATAACGATCGTAACCAATTATAAATAGAGGAATATTTTGCGGGCTCATACACCAGCCAGCCAGGCTGCTCAACTGCTCATACTGACCACCGATTTTTACACAATATTCTTTGAGCTCCATAAAATGGACTGGTGAGGTATGCAGCGTCACCTCCCCGCCATGTTCATGGACATAACGGGTGCTGTCGCGGTGCTGTGTTTCCATCATATCAATGACGCCGCCTGGGCGTGGCGTGCCCTGACGGATAGTCAGACAGGAGGTCAGGCAGAGTGTTAAAGCAATACAGGATACTGAAGAGGCAAGATGCCGGGTAAATTTCATGAACTTTCCATAGCCCTAAAATTAACAGGATTAAATGTGAGGTTTAAATTAATAAAAAAAAACTGAGCGGGGAGGCGAATTCAAAAGGCAGTCTGATAACTTCTCCATGAGAATGAGACGCATCCTTGCTACTGGCATATATATCATGCAATAAGAGTAATCTCAATAATGCACAGTAACTCAGATCGCGGCCTGATCTAACACAGCACAGAATCTGCAGCAAAGACTCAGCGAGCACACTAACGGATGGAGCTCCATGAAGGTTGCTAACTGTGCAATCTGTGAGGGGATGAGATGGTCTGCCGCTGCGAGGTAATTTGTCGCCATCTTAAGGCATGATGTGCCTGTTCGCTTACAGAGAGTCAAGCCATGCTTAAGTATTTTCGCTCTTTGCCGATAAAGCTGAACAGCATAAATACGTTACGTCTGCAGGGAGCATTTAAGGGGCAGCTATGGCAAAGCGACCAGACAGTGTTGACACAGAACATCTCAGTACAGAACAGGAACAGAGCCATGAGTACAGTTGATCATCAGTTACTGCCCGTCCTGCGTAAGGCCTCAGACAGTGAACTGGCCCCGCTGGTGGAATACATCACCAAAGCGTTCAGCAGCGGACTGGAGAGTAAACCCCGTTACAAACAGCATCAGCCGGCGCACAGCCAGTATGCCGACCTGATCGCCGAAGAACTGCGTGAATTTGGCGGGAATACCGTGATGAACCTGTTCCGTCGCAGCGGGCCGGAGTGGAAAACCGTGGTGATCGATGTGGCTGACAAACTGAAGGCCAGCTATGAACAGGCGTGGGAGGTGGAGCGCATCGAACTGGCAGTACTGGCGGCGATCACCCACAAGGCCTGGGAAGGGATGGATGCAACCCAGCGCCGCGAGCTGCTGACGCAGATGGATCTCAGCCAGAGCAGCACGCAGCTGTTCCCGCAGGAGAAACTAATGGCACAGCTGCAGACCAGCCACTTCTACGGCCTGTTGCTGGCGTCACTGATTGCTAACGTTTTCGCCAGCCAACTGCTCGGGCGCACCGTGGTCAGCTCCGCCGTCTCTTTTGTGGCCGCCCGCGGTGCCGCCTCATTCCTCGGCCCGCTGGGCTGGATGATCAGCGGCCTGTGGACCGCGTTTGATCTCTCCGGCCCGGCGTTTCGCGTCACCATTCCGGCGGTGGTGCAGGTGGCGCTGCTGCGTCAGCGCATTCATGCCACGCCGGAAGCCGACAAAGTGTGGTGGGAGTACCACCGCTGGCAGGATGAACAGAATGCGGACAGCTGGGTGGCGAATATGCTGCGCATGGTCGGTTTATCCACGGCGGCCAGCGTTCGCCGCGAGCGCAACAGCGCCTTTGAACAGGGCACGGCAGCCGGGCACCAGCAGGCCACCGAAGAGTATGCCGACCGGGTGTTTGCCCGCATGGAGGAAGTGCGGTGTTTTGAGCAGCGCTGTGCCGCGATGCTGGCCGTGGCCTTCGCCTATGCGCAGGAACAGGGGATTGCCCCGTCAGCGGTGCGCAGCGACATTGAAGCCTGCTGCCTGGGAATGATGAGCAGCCATCTCTCAGAGGTGATGCAGGCGGCAGTTGAACGCCAGATCACCCGCCCGGCCAGCCTGACGGATGCATTGGCCGCTGCTGTGGCGCTCGGCATCGACAGCAGTGAGACCGACACGCTGATCGCGGTGCTGCATGAGGCGTTTTGGCAGTCTGCTGATGCATCGTAACAGGAGAGGATGATGGACAAAAAAGCACTTTTACTGCGCCTGAACCAGCAGCGCCGTCAGCAGGCGGTGACGCCGGTGGCCGCAACGGAAGCTGGCGCTTACGCGCCGCTTCCTCTTCCGGCAGCCAGCCCGTGGCAGGCTCATCAGCGGGTAGCGCACTTTCAGCAGCAGTGGCGGGCAGAGCAGACGGCGGTGATGCTGACCGAGTGCCGCCAGCGGCTGCTGCACAGCATTATCGGCCCGTTCGGGCTGGGCACGCTGGTCGCGGCCTGGGATAAAACCGGCGGCAGCGTCGATACCCTGCACAATGCCCGCGCCGGGGTGTATGCCAGTAAAGAGGAGCAGGCACGTTATGACAGCCGGGGCAAATATGATCGCGACCCGTACCATTCGCACACTGACTACAAGAAGAACAATAATACGCACAGTAAACAGAAGAAAGCGGGTGAGGCAGTGGATGCTTACACCGGCCAGCCGCTGGCGCGGAATACCAGCAGCCAGCAGGACCATCTGATTTCAGCCTATGAGATCCACCATGATCCCGCCGTGGCGCTGGCTGAGGCAAACGGGGCTGACCTGGCGAATCATGACAGCAACCTGCACCATACGCACCACTCGATCAACGAATCCAAACAGCAAAAAAGCACGCAGGAGTATATTACCTGGCTGAATAACAACCGGGCGGATCGTGACAAAGTGATTGCCCGGCTGGAGGAAAAAGCCAGGAACGGCCCGCTGGAAGATAAAGAGCAGAACGCGCTGGAGAAGTGCCGGCAGCAGAATGCGGTCGATCAGCAGCAGATGCAGGACCTGGATCAGCAGGCGCGCCAGCAGTATGAAAGCAGCCTGCGCTGGGGTTACTACGGCAGTGCGAAATTTGGCGCTTACTTACTGAAATCCAGCGCCATCGGTGCAGGGAAAATGGGCCTGCAACAGGCGATGGGGTTGGTGTTGACCGACTTTATCGATGGCCTGCTGCTGGAGATCCACGACAGCTGGCACAACGGCTTCTGCGACGCGGTGGACCAGCCACAGGTGTGGGAGGCGTTAAAACTTCGCGCCGGGCGGGTCGCCACCCGCTGCCTGGATAACTGGCGCGGCGTGCTCTCCGCCTTTGGTGACGGTGCGATCAGCGGCCTGATCAGCAGCCTGCTGACCACGCTGCTGAATACCTTCTTTACCACCGCCAAAAATCTGGTGCGGATGATCCGCGAAGGGGTGTTCTCGCTGTTCCGCGCCGCGAAAACCGTCTTGCTGCGCCCTGAAGGCACCCGCCGTGCCGATGCGCTGGATGCAGGGCTGAAGATCGCCGTCAGCGGTGCCTTTGTGATTGGCGGTGTGCTGCTGGAAGAGTACCTGAGTACAACCCTCGGCGCGGTGCTGAGTATCCTGCCGGGCGATATGATCTCCCTGCTGGTTGCGGTGCTGACCGGCTGTATTACCGGGCTGGGCACCGTGCTGACCGTCTATATGTTGGATCGCATCGACCTGTTTGGCGCGCAGCACCAGCGGGAAGAGCAGGCGGTTCTGGCGATGTTACAGCAGGGACGGGAGCAGTCAGAGGCGCGGTTGCAGGCGCTGCTGGGCATGGGGCCAGGCGCACAACCGACATGAAGCGGAACAACAAAAATATCACGGTTTTTCGTGTGTTAGCATAAGATGATAGCAGCGTGCTGGCGGAGAGCGTTCCGCCAGCGGCAAGCAGCACTGAACGATTTATCCAACAGGAGAAACAACATGATCCGTATGCGCGTTAAAAACTTCGGACCGGTAGGGCCGGGCCTCGCGGAGAATGACGGCTGGATCGAATTTAAACCTGTCACGGTGTTTATCGGTAACCAGGGCGCGGGTAAGAGCACACTTGCCAAACTATTCTCCACCTTTTGCTGGATTGAAAAAGCGCTGGTGCGCGGTGACTATCCCAAAAAGTGGTTTGAGCGCAAAGGACGTTTTAAAAGCATGTTTCTGGCGTATCACCGCCTGGAAAATTATCAGCATGCGGATAAAGGCGCTGAGCCGGATATCGAGTACGAAGGGGAAGCCTGGGCAATCCGCTATAACGGCAACCAGCTGAGTATTAGCGAGCTGCCTGGTCAGAATTATGCGCTGCCGCAGGTGATGTATGTGCCCGCTGAACGCAACTTTATCTCTTATGTGCGCAGCCCGGGTGAGCTGAAACTCTCCTCTGAGTCGCTGAAGGAGTTTTTGTCGGCTTTCGAACAGGCGAAACAGAGCCTGCGCAAAGCGGTCAGACTGCCGATCAACAACAGCGAGATCGAATATGACCGGCTCAATGATGTGGTTAACCTTAAAGGTCCTGACCATAAACTGCGCCTGACGGATGCCTCCAGCGGATTCCAGTCTTTTGTGCCGCTGTACCTAGTCAGCCAGCACCTGGCGAATGCGGTGCAGAACCAGAGTCAAACCGCTTCAATGAGCGCCGATGAGATTGCGCGTTTCGGGCAGGAGATCAGGACTATTTATGATAATAACAGTCTGACTACCGAGCAGAAACGGGTGGCCGTTTCGGTGCTTTCGGGACGTTTTAACAAGAGTGCGTTTATTAATGTTGTGGAGGAGCCGGAGCAGAATCTGTTCCCGTCCTCGCAGTGGGAAATGCTGAAAAGCCTGCTGGCATTTAACCGCCAGGGGGCGGCCAACCAGCTGGTTCTCACTACCCACAGCCCCTATATTGTCAGCTATCTGTCGCTGGCGGTGCAGGGCAAACATCTGCAGCAGCGCATCGCGGAGAACGGGCGGGAAACGTTATTACCCCGCCTCAGCGCCCTGATCCCTGAGACGGCATTACTGGCCCCAGACGACGTTGCGATCTACCAGTGTAACGACCAGGATTGCAGCATCACCCGGCTGGCTTCTTACCAGGGCATCCCCTCCGATAAAAACCTGCTGAATGAGTGGCTACGTATGGGTAATACGCTGTTTGATCAGCTGCTGGAGCTGGAAGAGGAGCTTTAAATGGATTTTTTTCAGGCAGCCTGCCAGAGCGGCCCTTTTACCCAGCAGACCTTTGGCGTCTGTGACAACCAGAACAGCACGCCCGCCTATGTGGATACCGAAAACCAGCAGAACTGGGTGGCGACCGTTGAGAACCCGGCGCAGCTTGCTGTCACCTTTACCGCGATTGATAAGTGCGTGCTGCAGGATAGTGACGAACGCGGGCGCGGCCGCTGTGATGGTATGCTGACCACGGATAATCTGCTGTATCTGGTGGAGTTAAAGGAGCAGATCCCGCCCTGGCAAAGTCAGGCCATTGAACAACTGCAGTCGACGATAAGCTTTCTGCAGGAACATCACGATCTCAGCCCGTACCGCCATAAAAAGGCCTTTGGCTGCAATAAAAAACGCGACGCTTTTACGGTGATTGATCATGAAATCCGGCGGCGCTTCTTTGATGACTATGGTTTTCGCCTAGATCTGCAGGGGACTATTAAGTTACCGGGTGGGTGAGGGCGGGAAGGCCGACTTCAGTTTGCGGGAAAAGAACAGGCAACGTTTGCATCAACAGCTTTGTGCCACGTTACCGCATGAAGATCTGCTCAGAATAGGGTGCATGATCTCGGTACGGGGGAGGATAAAAGCAATGCAGAGTGTCTGCTATGAGCGATAAGCGGACATTCCATCTTATTACTCATTTGATTGCGGGACGGCCCACGCTCAGAAGTTGCCTGCGGCTACACATTTCTCAGAAAGCTGGACAAATTCAGTTTGTTCATCTAACCTATCTACTAGTAGGTAGTTTAGTAGTTAAGTATTCTACCCTTCGTTAATGAAAACACAGGAGCTCCAATGTCTAATTTAGTGAAACCTCATGCTTCCGCCGAAGATATCAGCAACGTTCGTGAAGCCGTACGCGCAGAGCCCGGTCTGGGCAATATGTCTTTCCAGGTGAAAGCCCATTCCCATGGTGGACTGGCGGTTCGCGTTGAAACTGGATCGTCGTTCCAGGATGGCAAGGAAGATCGCAGCCGCATTGGCAAGTTTTCTAATATCGGTGACGAACCGCCAGGCCTGTTAGGCACCGATTCAGGCATGAGCCCGACTGAGTACATTCTGCAGGCGCTGGCGGGTTGTTATACTGCGACTCTCACCCTGATGGCGGCTGAAAAAGGCGTGGAGCTCGAAAGCATCGATCTCGACCTCTATTTCGACATCGATATGAAGGGATTCCTTGGCCTGGATAAAAACGTACGCAAAGGTGCGAAGAGTATTCGTGTGGACGTTCGTCTGAACAGCAAGACCGCCAGCCGTGAGCAGCTCGAAGAGCTGGTTCAGCTGTTGCCGGAAAGCTCACCGATCCATGACACGCTTGCAAACCCGGTGCCGGTAAACACCCGCCTGGTCTAATCATTGCCCAGAGCGTGATATCAGCGTGAAGCAGCCCCCTGCATCAGTAAGATGCAGGGGGCTGGAAGCCCGCACTGTCGTCCCTCCAAATATCTCTCATGACTGCCTGAACTCTTCGATACGGTATCCGCATTTTCGCTGAGCACGGCGCGCCACATCACTTTTTGCCCCGTTGCTTCTCCGCCAGTAGCAGCTCAGACATAGGCACTCTTCATACTTGCAGCTCCGGACAGCGCATTGCACATATCTGAGCCGTTTCAGAAATGCGTGTTGAGCGATCGGGTCAGGCGGCGAAGACCTTCTTCCAGCATTGCGCGGGGGCAGGCAAGATTCAGCCGGATGTGCCCATCGCCGTTGCCAACGAACATTCCCGCATCCTCTACCAGAACTCCCGCCTGTTGAGCGAAGTACAGGGCGGTGTATTCTTTTCCGCTGACGGATGAAAGGGGGCTCAGGTCAAGCCAGGCAAGATAGGTGCCATCCGGAATATCAAAACGTACCTGTGGGTGATGTTCTTCAAGCCATGCGCGAAGAAATACAAAATTGCCGTCAATATATTGCCGGACCTGCGTCAGCCAGTCATCGCACTGTGACCAGGCGGCAAGGTTGGCGACAAGGCTCAGCGGTGAAAGCATGTCATCGTACAGCCTCAGCCACGACGTGCGGATAACCGGATCGGGGATCATGATATGCGCAAGCAGGTTGCCCGCCAGATTGAAGGTCTTACTTGAAGACATGCAGGTGATAATCTTATTACTGTCCGGAAAAAGAGAAGCCGCCGGCGTATGTTTGATTCCCGTGCGGGATAAATCACAGTGTATTTCATCTGAGATGACCCATACGTCGTTTTGCAGGCAGATCTCTGCCATCCGGTGCAGCTCCTCCCGGCGCCATACGCGACCGGTTGGATTATGAGGATTGCACAGGAAGAAGACCTTTATGCCCAGTTGCGGATCCTTAACAAGCCGCTCCAGGTCGCTAAAGTCCACCGACATTTCTCCGGAGGCATGAACCATAGGGCAGCTGACGACCCGGCGTCCGCTGTATTCTCCTGCTTTCTTGAACGGCGCATAGGAAGGGGTAAGGATCAGTACGCTTTCGTTCTCGCGCGTCAGTAAAGGAACCAGGCGGTTGAGTGCCGGTATAATGCCCGGTGAGAGCACAATACTTTCGGGCGCAAAGCGGTATTCATAGTGTCGCTGGCACCAGCTGGCAAAAATCTCCAGATATTCGGGGTTATATGCCCGCGTATAACCGAGGATTTTTTTATTGAGCCGTTCATGAACAGCATCGAGTACGGGCTGGGGGGTGGCGAAAGCCATGTCCGCCACCCACAGGTTTATAAAACCGCCCTCAGGTGCCGATGGTAGGCCCCCGGTATGTCCGCCAAACATATATTCACGCCAGCCCTCAATGGTCAGGCTGTCCGTTCCCGATCTGTCGACAATCTCATCAAAGTCGTATCTCATCCAGGTATCCAGTTAAGTATTTTAACAATCTCGGCCCTGCGCGAGTCCTACGACGAGTAAGTCTGCAGGGGGATGGGCATGAGGTTATGCCCTGCCCTGAGATTGCCTACCTACTAGTTGGATTGTCAAGTCATAATCATTCCTGCGGCTGACGTCCCGGTGTTACCGTTTCCGGCGCGGGGCACCGATCACCAGAACAATACCGGCGAGCACGGCCACCGTTGACAGCAGCATCCTGAGACTCAGGGATTCCCCCAGAAACAACACGCCACCCAGCATCGCAAGACAGGGAACGCTCAGCTGAACCGTGCTGGCCGTTACCGAGTCAAGATGGGGCAAAAGGGAATACCAGAGAACGTAAGCACCGGCAGAGGCGGCCGCACCGGCAACCACGGCGAGGATAACTCCCTGAACGTCAGAATGTAGGCCGCTGCTGATAAACGGGGTGAGGATAAGCGCCAGCGGCACGGCAATAAGAAAATTTCCTGCGGTGGCAACGGCTCCCCCGGACTGGTTTCTTCCAGCAAGGGTGTAAGCCGCCCAGGCCAGTCCTGCAAGGCCCATTATTAACGCGCTGCTGACCGGAGGGGCCTTCGCACCAGGCAACAGAAGCGCACCAATGCCGCCTGCGGCCACGACCAGTCCCGTGGTCCTCAGCATGGTCAATCGTTCTCCTGCGAGTACGCCGTGCACGACCATTGTCAGCTGCACCACGCCAAACAGCAGCAGCGCGCCTGTTCCGGTATCAAGGTGAATATAGGCAACCGAAAAGCACATCGCGTACGCCATCAGAAACAGCGCGTTTTTCAGGTTAAGCGAACCGCGTAGCTTCTCTTTATGCCGGATTAACAACGGCAGTAATACCAGCGCACCGCTTGTCAGCCGCAGATCGGTGAATGTCACCGGATCGATATGCCCGCCCCTGAGGGCAACGCGGCAAATTATCGAATTCGCCGCAAAGGCGAGCATGGCAGTAACAATCTTGATAACAACGGAAAATCGCATGGTCGTGGGCTCCCAAAAAGGGCAGAGCGTAAACTACCAACTGATAGGTAGTCAAATTTGACCCGCGAAACTCCCGTCATTCAGCAGAATTTATGCAGGCACGCGGTAACAACAAGGGTGAATGTTGTTACTACAAGGCTTGTCATAAAGCCATGATGACAATATAATCTACCAACTAGTAGATTGAATGGGGTTAATTATGACAACGATGACGCGGGAACGACTCCTCGGCGAGGCCGAGCATCTCATGCGGGAAAAAGGCTATTCTGCCTTCAGCTATGCCGATCTGTCCAAAATTATCGGCATCACCAAGCCCAGCATACACCATCACTTTCCGACGAAAGACCTCCTTGGTGAGCAGGTGGTCAGGCAGGCGTTAGTCGATACCCGGGCAACCTTTGATGAAATCCTGGCGACAAAAAGCTCGCCGGCAGAGCAGATAGCCGCTTACGTGGACCTCTTCGTACAGAGTTACCGGGCCTCACTTCTGCCGCTGTGCTGCGCGCTGTCGGCCGAAACGGCTAACCTTCCCCAGAATATTATTGAGCAGACGTCGCTCTATTTCGATATGCAGATCATCTGGCTGACAGGCATTGTTGAGCGCGGGATTGCTGCCGGTGAATTTTCTACAGGAATTGGCGCCACGGATGCCGCACTGATGATTATTAACCTCTGTGAGGGGGCGAGCGTCGTGGCACGGGCAACGGGCAGAGCTGAAGTCTTCAGCAACAGCCTCAAACATATACTGATGTTTCTGAATCTCAAAACCGGAGCTTAAAAAAATGCAGGACTGGAACAATTACCGCACAGAACTGATGCAGCGCCTTGGCCAGCTTGGCAAGCTTGCCCCTGACACCATGAAGGGCGTGGTGACGCTCGGCAGCGCGGGTAACAAAACCGATCTGCTTGGCGCAAAGGTCCGCGAGCTTATCGCGCTCGCCTGTGCAGTCACCACCCGCTGCGACGGCTGTATTGCGTTTCACGCGGAGGCCGCCATCAAAGCCGGTGCCACCGATGACGAAATTGCAGAGGCACTGGGCGTGGCCATCAACCTGAATGCCGGCGCGGCCGCAGTCTATTCTGCACGCACGCTGGATGCCGTCAGCCAGATGAGAGGCTGACAGTCGCTCAACGGTCGATAAAAAAGGGCTTACAGCCCTTTTTTTACCTCTTCAATCGCGCTGGCATAATAGGCCGCATGCTTTACGCCGGGTATGCGCCTCACCATCTGCCCCTCTTTGAATATCAGCACCGTTGGCAGGCCCCAGATTTCATATTTGGTCGTCAGCACGGGCGCCTGATCGACATTAACCCTGCCCACCTGAACGTCGTCGTCAAGCTGGAGGACCAGGGCGTTAAAAAATACTTCACTGGTCTGACAGGGCGGACACCACGGAGCAGAAAAGCGCACCACTGACAGCCCCTCATAGCGTTCAATATCGCGAAAATTATCTTCGTTGTAGCTGGTGATTTCACGCACTATATATCTATCCTAATGATTTTTATGTGATATTCCTGTAACGGAGCATCAGCTTTTCCTGAACATGAAAAACAGTATAAATAATTCCTGTTGACCTATCAACTAGTAGGTAGGTATAGTGGCCTTCATCAGCTGACCGGCGAATGCTGCATACAGACGTCACCAGGAGACTCCTGAAATGTCTGCAACCACTTCCCGATTCTGGCTATTTCAATCAATGATTTACGAGGTATTCAATGAGCACGTTATTCACGTCATACAGCCTGTCCGGTCTCGAATTAAAAAACCGTGTGGTGATGGCCCCGATGACCCGCACCCGCACGATGAATGACGTTGCGGATGAGGTTGTTGCGCTTTATTACGCGCAGCGTGCATCGGCAGGCCTTCTTATTACGGAAGGACTCCCGGTCTCAGAAGAAGCGCGTGGCTACCTTTATACCCCGGGCATTTACACCGACGCGCACGTTGAAGGCTGGCGCAAGGTGACGGACGCCGTCCATGCAAAAGGCGGTCGTATTTTCGCCCAGCTGTGGCACGTTGGCCGCATGTCCCACGTTTCCCTGCTGCCGGGCCAGACGGCACCGGTCTCGTCAGGGACCGTGCAGGCAACCAACACCACTGTATTTGCATTTACTGACTCCGGAGAACCGGGTCCCGTAACGCCGAGCGTGCCGCGTGCGCTGGAAACGGATGAAGTCCGTCGCATTACCCAGGACTTCGTTAATTCAGCCCGTCTGGCAGTGGAAGCCGGCTTTGACGGCGTGGAAATCATGGCGGCTAACGGGTTTATTTTTGACCAGTTCCTCAGCAGCGGCCTGAACCAGCGTACGGACGGTTACGGTGGCACCGTTAAAAACCGCCAGCGATTCCTGCTGGAAACCATCGACGCCGTTTCTTCGGCCGTTGGCAGCACGAAGGTTGCCGTAAGGCTCTCCCCGTTCGGGCGTATTTACGATCTCGCGCCTTATGAAGGTGAAGAGGAAACCTGGAGTGAAATGGCAACGGCGCTGGGGCAGCGCGAGCTGGCTTACGTGCATCTTTACTACCAGCCCGTCTATACCCAGGCGCCGGTACCCGCAGGCTTCAAAGCGGCCTTCCGCAAGGCATTTGGCGGGACGCTTATCGCTGCCGGCGGATTCACCCGTGAGCTCGCCGAAGACGTGCTGACAGAAAACGAAGCCGACCTGATCGCGTTTGGGGTCCCGTACATCGCTAACCCGGACCTGGTCGAAAGGATGCAGAACGGCTGGCCGCTGGCCGAAAGCGATCGCTCAACTTATTACGGCGTCAGCGGCAATCCGGAAAAAGGTTACACCGACTATCCGGTCTGGGCAGCTGAATAAGGTATGCCTTCCGGCGCGTTACCCGGCGGCATCGCAGGGTAACGGCATCCGGAATGACCAGTTTAACTATTTATCGGGAGTACAAAAATGCAAACCCTCAAGCCTGTTATCACCCTGGATATCTGGTCAGATTTAGTCTGTCCGTGGTGCTGGATCGCCAAAAAACGCTTTGAAAAAGGGCTGGCCGCCTTCGAACACCGCGACAGCGTCGTGATACGCCACCACGCGTTCCGTATTTCAGGCGATCGCCCGGCACTTCCCTTCCGGGAAGCGCTGTATAAAAAATTCGGCGGGCAGCAGGGCGCCGAACTGATGATGAATCAGGTGGCAACGGCCGGTAAGTCAGAAGGCCTTCAGTACAATTTTGACACCATGCTGTTTGGCGATACTGAAGATGCGCTGACGCTGCTGGCTGCTGCACGCCAGGCGGGCGTGGGTGATGCGGTTGCAGAGCGCCTGTACCTGGCCGGCACCACCGAAGGGCGTTCCATTTTTGACCCCTCGGAACTTATCAGGCTGGCTGAAGAAGCCGGGATGCAGGCGGATGAAGCGCGCCGTGCGCTGGAGAGCGAGACCTTCCGGTCCTCCGTGGCGGAAGATGAGGCACACGCCCGTTCCATCGGCGTCAGCGGCGTTCCGATGTTCCTGCTGAACGAGAAATATGCCATCAGCGGTGCCCAGTCCGCCGAAAACTTCCTCAGCGCCCTGCGCCAGGTCTGGGATGAAAAACAGGATGAACTGTCCGGAACAGCCGGTCAGACCTGTGGCACCGGTGGCTGCAGTATCTGAGTGCCCGACGCCGGCAGTCTGGCTGCCGGCAGAATAAAACCTGTAAACAGTGGAGTCAGAAATGAGCGATTTCTTTAAAGGTAAAAAGCTGCTGGTCGTTGGCGGCACGAGCGGTATGGGTCTGGAAACGGCGCGTATGGTGCTCAACGCCGGCGGCAGCGTGGTGCTGACGGGCAACAGGAAAGACAAAGCCGAAGCGGTAAAAACTGATTTGAGCCAGTATGGCTCCGGTTCCTTGTCGGTGATTGCCGCCAACCTGATGACTGAAGAAGGCATGAACGCCATCCGTCAGGAAATCAATACGCATCACCGTGACATCAGCCTGATGGTGAACTCTGCGGGCATCTTCATACCCAAGAGCTTTACCGAGCACGATGCAGCGGACTATGACATGTATCTGTCGCTTAACCGCCCCTCTGCAGGCTAATTTTACAGCGAGCAGAAAGGGCGGTTTTATACCTTCTTCGCAGGATAACCTCCATTCACCGCACCACTGCTAATGAACTCTGGGATAAGGCAGAAGTGGAAGAGTTTATAGTTGAGTTCCAAAATCGTAACATCAACAACGCAGCAATATACGAAGTCGTACCAAAAGTTGATTTGTGATTACTAATCAGCAATTCAGTTACAGCAAGCCGCCTTGATTGGCGGTTTTTTCGTACCTGCAGGCGACTCTAAACATAACACTTGAAGCCCCCCTCTATCAGCGAACCCCTTATGGCCTGAATGCCTGTTAAACCCTGCCCGTAAGGTCTTGACATGCTACCCGCAGATCAGTACATGCCGGTGTTAGCAACGTCCGCTTTTGGCACAACCCAGCCAGTCGCGCAGCAATATGATCTTTAGATGATTTCCCTCTGTCAGCCGCAAAAGAAAAAATCCACGCCTTCGCGTGGATTTTTCAGCTGTTCAGCACATTGACGAGGTTCAGCGAACCCCGGCAATCTGTTTAGACGTTAAACAGGAAGTTCATCACGTCGCCATCTTTCACGACGTAGTCTTTACCTTCTGAACGCATTTTGCCGGCTTCTTTGGCACCCTGCTCGCCCTTGCAGGCGATATAGTCTTCAAAGCCGATGGTCTGGGCGCGGATAAAGCCTTTCTCGAAGTCGGTGTGGATTTTACCCGCGGCCTGTGGCGCGGTGGCACCGACCGGGATAGTCCAGGCGCGCACTTCTTTAACGCCGGCGGTGAAGTAGGTCTGCAGGTTCAGCAGGGCGTAGCCGGCGCGGATCACGCGGTTCAGGCCCGGCTCTTCAATGCCCAGCTCGGCCATAAACTCTTCGCGGTCGCCGTCTTCCAGCTCGGCGATGTCCGATTCTACAGCGGCACACACCGGCACCACCACGGAACCTTCGGCGGCGGCGATGGCGCGCACGGTGTCGAGGTACGGGTTGTTCTCAAAACCGTCTTCGTTCACGTTGGCGATGTACATGGTCGGCTTCAGGGTCAGGAAGCTCAGATAGCGGATCGCCGCTTTGTCATCTTCGCTCAGATCCAGCGCGCGCAGCATGCCGGCTTTCTCCAGGTGCGGCAGGCACTTCTCCAGCGCGGCCTGTTCGGCTTTGGCGTCTTTATCGCCGCCTTTGGCTTTTTTCTGCACGCGCTGCAGGGCGCGTTCACAGGTGTCGAGGTCAGACAGCGCCAGCTCGGTATTGATGGTCTCAATATCGTCGGCCGGGTCCACTTTGTTATTCACGTGGATAATGTTGTCGTTCTCGAAGCAGCGCACCACGTGGCCGATGGCTTCGGTTTCGCGGATGTTGGTCAGGAACTGGTTGCCGAGGCCTTCACCTTTCGACGCCCCTTTTACCAGGCCAGCGATGTCGACGAACTCCATGGTGGTCGGCAGGATGCGCTGTGGCTTAACGATCTCCGCCAGCTGGTCCAGACGTGAATCAGGCATTGGCACCACGCCGGTATTTGGCTCAATGGTACAGAACGGGAAGTTAGCAGCTTCGATACCCGCTTTGGTTAACGCATTGAACAGGGTGGATTTACCAACGTTTGGCAGGCCCACGATACCGCATTTGAATCCCATGTTTGAATCACCTTAATAAGCTAAAAATCGGGTTGGTTACTGACCCCGACGTCGTCAGCGACGAATGACAGAAAAAGTTACCGCGCATTATACACGTAATTATCGTGGCGATGGCGCAGATTTCTCGGCGGCGAGTCAGCTTTCACTTGTGAAAGCGCTCACATTTTTTCATACTGACGAAAATTGACGAATGCCGGAGAACTGCGCAGATGCCTTGCTCGCTGCCCACGCCACCCTGAAACCGCGATCCTGTCTGCGCAACGCCACGTTGCCTGCCGTTGTCCCTGCGACAACACTCACGCCCCGCACGACGGGGTGTACGCCTGCATATTAAAAAATAGTGGAAAAACATGTTTAACCTGAACAACTTCAGCGCTAAAAGCGTCAAAAATGACGTACTGGCGGGAGCCGTGGTGTCCGTGGCGCTGATCCCCGAAGCCACCGCCTTCTCGCTGCTGGCCGGCCTGTCGCCAACCATCGGCCTGCATACCGCCTTTATCCTCGGCCTGGTAACCGCCTTCTTTGGCGGTAAGCCGGGGATGATTTCCGGCGCGGCCGGTTCGATTATCGTGGTGCTGATTAGCCTGATCGTCCAGCACGGTTACGAGTACGTGCTGCTGGCGACTATTCTGGCCGGGCTGATCCAGCTGGCGATCGGCGTGCTGCGGCTGGGTAAGTTTATCCGTCTGGTGCCGCAGCCGGCGATCTACGGTTTTGTCAACGGTCTGGCAATCGTGATTATGCTGGCCCAGTTGCCGATGATTAAGGGACAGGGCCCGGTGATGTACGCGCTGGTAGCGCTGGCGATGCTGATAGTCTGGCTGTTTCCAAAAATCACCAAAGCGATACCCGGCTCGCTGGCGGCGCTGATCGCCATCAGCGCCATCGCCATCGGCTTCGGGCTGGACACCAAACGCGTTGGCGACCTGGCGGATATTTCCGGCACGCTGCCGTCGTTCCACCTGCCCACCGTGCCGCTCAACTGGGAAACGCTGACCATTGTGCTGCCCTATGCGGTGGTGATCGCGCTGGTTGGCCTGATCGAATCGCTGCTGACGCTGGCGGTGCTGGACGAGATGGGCAGCAAGAAGGGTGCAGGCAATCAGGAGTGCGTGGCGCAGGGGATTGGCAACACGATTTGCGGCTTCTTCGGCAGCTTTGCCGGCTGCGCGATGATCGGCCAGTCGATTATCAACTTCACCTCCGGCGGACGCGGACGCATTTCCAACCTGGTCGGCGCGGTGCTGCTGATCCTGTTTGTGATCAGCCTGTCGCCCTGGATCGCGCTGTTGCCGGTGGCGGCGCTGGCCGGGATCATGTTTGTGGTGTGCATCAATACCTTTGAATGGAGCACGCTGAAGCGGATTAAGCGCATGCCGAAGGCGGATACGGTGGTGATGCTGACGGTGACGCTGATCACCATCTTCACCGACCTGGCGATGGCGGTGATCTGCGGCGTCATTATCTCGGCGCTGGTGTTCGCCTGGCAGCACGCGCGCATTACCATCGTTTCGCAGCAGCAGGAGAACGACCAGAAGACCTACCGGCTGGACGGCCCGCTGTTCTTTGGCTCGGTCGCGAGCTTCCAGGAGCTGTTCGAGCCCGAAAACGATCCGCAGACGGTGGTGATCGACTTTGCCCGTACCCGGGTAATGGACTCCAGCGGCGTGGAGGCTGTCGATAAGCTGACGGCGCGCTATCTGCAGGCCGGTAAAACGCTGCGCCTGCGGCATCTGAGCGAAGACTGCATCAGCCTGCTTAAGCAGGCCGGCCCGTTCTGCAGCCACGAGCTGGACGATCCCGACTATAAAGTCGCCAGCAATGATGCCTGAACCATAAAGCTGAACTCGCCGCTGCCGATAATAGGGTTATCCCGTTTATCGGGGCGGCGATTAAAGAATTTTCTCCTATAATCAATCTGCTCAGCGCATATATTCAGGGCAGGATGCCTGTTAACTGGCTCAATGGCATGAAAAATGACTTTGTTTGTATTCCTGTTCAGTCACTTACCGGCGAGCTGGTGGCCATCGACCTCAGCTACCGGCCGCAGGTTCATGATACGGCCTCAAAGACGCTGCTGCGGCCGGTCAGTGCGGAAGATCGCCTGCTCAATCAGCTGCTGATCGTTGAAGAGTACGCCGGCTACTTCCGTCAACGCGGGCTGCTGTGCAGCGTGGCGATCGATTTTCAACTGGCACGGGCGATCACCGAGTCGCCGTTTGTGCAGCAGATCCTGACGCACCTGCCGTTTATCCGGCTCAAGCTGTCGGAGGATTTTCCTAACCTGCACGACGGGATGGATAATCCGCTGCTGCGCGCGCTGCATGAACAGCTGAATATTCTGTGGCTGGACGATCTGGGCGCCGGGGATGCCAACCTGCATGCGCTGCAGTCGAGCCTGTTTGAAGCGGTTAAGCTCGATCGTCAGTTCTACCTGAATAACGTCAGCAAGCCGTTTTTTTCGGTGCTGATTAGCCATATTCGTCAGTATACCAACCGGGTGATCGTGGAGGGGGTCAGCGCTCAGGCGCAGATCGCCATTCTGGCGCGCAGTAAGGTGTGGGGCGTGCAGGGCTATTTTGCGCCATCTGTGGCGCTCAGCGCGTTGGAGCAGGGCGGTTCCGCCGGATAACGCTGCGGGCCGCGTCGTTTGCCGCCGCCCGTTCAACTCAGCCCGCTTTGTAGCTGTGCAGGCGGTTCATCGCCTTCAGGCGATCCTCTTTCAGCCACACCTCGGTGCAGCGCGCCGCTTCATCCACCGCATTATCAATCAGCGTCTGCTCTGCCGCCTGCGGTTTACCCAGCACGAAGCCGACCACCTTGTTACGATCGCCCGGGTGGCCGATGCCGATGCGCAGGCGGTGGAAATTGACGTTGTTACCCAGCCGACTAATGATGTCTTTCAGGCCGTTATGGCCGCCGTGACCGCCACCCTGTTTGAACTTTGCCACCCCGGGCGGCAGATCCAGCTCGTCGTGTGCCACCAGAATCTCTTCCGGGGCAATGCGGTAAAAGGTCGCCATCGCCGCCACCGCCTTGCCGCTCAGATTCATAAAGGTGGTCGGCACCAGCAGGCGTACATCCTCACCGCCGAGGTTCAGGCGCGCGGTATAACCCCAGAACTTGCTCTCTTCCTTTAACGACTGATTGTGCCGTTCAGCCAGTAAATCGACGTACCACGCCCCTGCGTTATGGCGCGTGGCGGCGTACTCTGCGCCCGGGTTGGCAAGGCCAACAATCAGTTTAATGCTACTCACGTGGTGTATTCCCTGAAGGGTCGGTTCGAGGCGGCTAGTTTACTGAAGCGCGGCGGATAACTCAAAGGGCGGGGCGTTCTGTGCGCTGGCTCACAGTAATTCAGTCAGGTGATTATTCAATTTTGATACAAATTCAGCGGGTTAGACGTAAAGTTGTGTCAAAGAATGTACCAAAAGTGTGATCAAAGCAGCACCACCCGCACGATCAATTTCCTACACTTGCATTATCCGGCAATGGATCTTGCCCCGACGATGGACTGGAGGTGGTTAATGAAACGCAAACATACGCATATAGCAGGTAATGGTCTGATGGGCCTGGGGCTACTGATGATGGTCGCCGGCGTGGCCTACGCGGTGGTCAATCAGATGCCGCAGTTCTCTTCTGATGAGTTTCTGGTGCAGGGGGCCATTTTCAGCATCTTCCTGGGTGCGCTGCTGTGGCTGGTGGGCGCCCGCGTCAGCGGTCGCGAAAAGATCACCGACCGCTATTACTGGGTGCGTCACTGCGGTGACAAGCGCTGCCGCCAGGGGGACAGCGCTTCACATCATCGCCCGCACTGAGTGCCGGGCAGGTGGCAACTGAGCATCATTGCCACCCTGATAACGTCTCCGCCTTCGGCGACTCCGTTCGCTGCAGGCGTTGCTGTTATGGCGCAAAGTCTGTGTCAGCTTTGCCTGTGACCGCACCCGGCGGCTTGTTTCGGCCCCTCGGGCCTCTAATCTGCCGCGACATGCTTCGGCTTAACCTGTCGCTGTCGCTGTCGGTACGATACTCACCTCAGCCCTTAATGCCGGTTTAAAAGCCTTCACCCGGTTTCGGCCGTCGGTTTTAGCCTGGTACAGGGCCTCGTCGGCGGCGCTGAGCAACGCGTCAAGATGGTCGTGCCCCGGCTGACAGCTGGCCACGCCGATACTCACCGTATAGCTAACGCCGCCAGGGGTAGAGTGCTCAACCGTCGCGCGTATGCTCTCCGCAAAGGTCATCGTTTCCCGTTCACCCAGCGCTAATACGGTGGCAAATTCCTCGCCCCCCAGGCGGGCAAAAAAGCCGCCGGGCGGCAGCACCGATTTCACCTGGCAGCAGAAATCAATTAATACTCTGTCCCCCTGGTCGTGGCCGAACCGATCATTGATGCTTTTGAAATGGTCGAGATCCAGCAGCATCACGCTCAGCGGGGTGACGCAGCCCGCCGGGGTGACTTCGGCCTTTTCAAACAGCGCCCGCCGGTTCCAGACGCCGGTCAGCGGATCGAGCAGGGCTGCCTGCTTGTGCCTGAGCAGCGTGCGTTCGTTAACCATCGCCATCAGCGTTACGCTCATGCCGATCACCATCAGAATCGACTCCAGAATCACGTAAACCGAGAACACAGATCCGCCGATCGCACCGTGTAACGGGCTGGGAATACCGCCATCCAGCAGTATGCGGGCGATGTGGAACAGCAGATGGATCCACAGCAGCAGCTGCGCCGGCCAGAAGGTGACCGGCAGCAGGCTGCGCGCGCGCCACAGTTCGCGCATCATCGCGGCCGTGTAGAGAATACACAATACGCAGATTACCAGTACCCGAAGGGGCATCGACTGATAGAAGGCCGGTATCGGGCAGAGTAAGGCCCACACCGCCATGCCTGCCATCCACAGCTTCCCGGCGCGCGCGCCGCGAAAATAGCGGAACGCGCAGAGTAAAATGCCGTAGGCGAACAGCATCAGCATATTGCCCACCACCAGCGGTAAAAACACGTAACCCTGGCTACGCAGGCTGCTAAAAACGATCGCTAACAGCGTGGCGGTAAGTGACAGGCAGTTGATCCCCAGCACCGGATTGTACTGGGCGCCGCGCCATGCGAACAGCAGTACGATGATTAAAAACATCAGCACACTGAGTTCGCAGACGAACAGCGTGTAGACGTCAAGCGCCATATTCGGATTATTCCTAAGATAATAATGACAGCAAAGTATCACCAATGACCCTTCTTCAAAAGGGGGAAGCTGAACTCCGGGAGTAAAAAAGGAGGGGAGGCGATGTCCTGGCCACCCTCGGTGGCCAGTCGTTCCGGGCGACCTGCCGTTGACCAATTTTCAACAGTGCAGATTCGCCGATGCAATTTTCTTACGTTTTAACGCAAGCTTAACGGCTTCACCTGCATTCAGTCTGCCATAACCCAGCGCAAGACTGTGTCCGGACCGGTCATATGTCGTGAAGTTTTTGTCAGAAGAGGGCCCCTGCTGGCCAATTTTATCGCAGGTTTTCCTCAGGATGCTTCTTAGCTCGTCCAGTGAGATATCCGGATAAACCGAAAGAACCAGTGCGGCCACCCCGGCAGCACCGGGGCAGGCGCTGGAAGTCCCGCCAAAGTTATTGGTGTAGTTACCATAAACATCACCCTTGTTCAGCGTACCCTCTGTGTGAGTAACGCAACGCGTAAGTGAGGTTGTCCAGATGCCGGGCGTTGAAGTACTGAGCAGATCATTGCTCGGGAAAGCGCAGAAAATAGCCTTACCGTAATCACTATAATAGCTTCTGATATTTTCAGAGTTGCAGGCGGCAACGGCCATAACATAAGGACAGCTGGCGTAACCATCGTTATCAACGGATTCGTTGCCGTTACCCGCTGCGAAAAATATGGCACATCCTTTGCCATTACGGCCCCTGGTGGCAGCATATTCAATGGCACGCCTCACGTGAGGGGCAAGAGGGAATTTTCTGTGGTGAAGCGGATCGCCTTCAACCAGGGGATCGCCATCAAGTGGCCCCCAGCTGCAGGAGATAACGTCTGCACCACGATCGGCGGCCCAGATAAACTGCCTGGCTTCATTGAGTGAGCCGAGATCTTCCGTATATTTGACAGGCATAATATGTGCGGCAGGCGCAACGCCCGTTGCGCCATACAGCCCTGATGAAGCCGCCACTCCGGCGCACGGGGTGCCGTGTGACTGACGGGCGTTATCCGGCATCGGGTTGGTATCGAAAACCCGGCCAGAAAAATTTGCCGGATTGACGACTTTACCCGGAGAGGAGAATTCCGGATGGGTAATATCAACGGCATCATCAATAATGGCGATAACAATTCCCTCCCCGCGAGTAAATTTATGTGCTTCTTCGACATTGGCGCTGGCGTTGATTACTGCCTGCCAGGTAATTAGCGTTGGTTTTAAGTGCCACTGATTAGGGTGGATGACTTTCTTTTTCTTCAGCTGGACAATTTCGGGGTAGCAGGCTTCAACATCAGGGGCATCCAGTAACGTTTTGCTGAGCTCGAAAACGTCGCTGCCGGGAGACTGCTGAGGTGTTACCAGCCAGGTACTGCCCGTTTCCTGAATATGTTGCTTAACCGTCAGATTTTTTTCACTGAAGAAACGCCTGCAGTCAGATTCGCTCTTGTTATCATTGAAGATAATGATGATGTTTTCTGTGTAAACGACAGGCTCGTCATTAATAAGAAAGGCATGGCCGACGAAGCGCGTGTCCGGATTTTTCAGGAGCGAGGATTTAATGTTGTCTGTTGTAGATGGATCGCTGACCCTGATGACAAACACGCTGGCCGCCTCGAATTTTGAATGTATTTCCACAGGCAGTCTGGCCAGGTTTTTTTCAGCATCTGCTTTTGCGTCAGGTTTAAATCTTATCACCAGAAATTCCGGTGACTTATTGAGAGTATACTCTCTTTTCTGATTATCGAATTTTTTATCCTTCATGCTGATGGTTTTTTTAGAAGTCATAGTCAAATCTCCGTTTCAATAATGAGGTGTAATGACGATCGATGTGCAGTAACCGCGATCAGCATGCATTTCATTTCCCCTTAAGTAAATAAGCGACCGGATATAAGTTGCAGTCTTGTTTTGGATTTATTTAACAGAAAGGCGAGCGCTGTTATTTTTCAAAGGTGTTCCGGAAGTGTAATTATATGTAATTTTTAATTTGCGATGATTTATGCTGAGTTATTAAAGGGATAGTAAAATGTCGTTAACGCCACTCCGGAATAACTGTTTACAGCGAAGTGGCGACGTTTAGCCGGCTGAATTCATTCAGCGATTTTCAGGTCGTACCAGGCACAACCAGATGCCACAGGTGCAGAGCAAGGTGACAGCCGCCAGTGCAAGTAACAGCTGGTTAAAAGCAGTTTCGATAATGGGTATAAGCTGCGGATTCGAGGGTAGTCCATTTAAAAAACCCGATGCCGGCTCCGGCGCCGTGTTCGCCAGGTTCATCTGCCTGGTCACCAGCAGGCTGAACAGGCTGCTCACCGTCGCCAGCGCCACGCCTTCACCGGCCACGCGCACCGTACTGAAAATACCGGTGGCCATCCCCGCCCGTTGCGGCGGCACCACGCTGACCGACAGATTATCCATCAGCCCCCACGGCAGGCCGCTGCCGCTGCCGATAAGCACCATCGCCAGCAGGGTCAGAAACAGGGAACTCTGTGGCGTCACCTGGCTGAGCAGCACAATGCCGGCGGCGGCCAGCAGCAGTCCCGCACAGCTCACCGCTCCGGGGGAGTAGCGGCGGGTCAGGCTGACCGCCAGCCCCGGCACCACCAGCATCGGCAGCGAAATCGCCAGCATCAGCAGGCCGGTGGTGAAGGCATCAAAGCCGTAGAAACCCATAAAACGCAGCGGCAACAGCACCAGCAGCACCACAAAGCAGTAGCAGGTGGCCACCGGCAGCAGCTGCACGCCGATAAAGCGACCGTAGCGGAACAGGCTCAGGTCGAGCATCGGCTGGGCGCTGCGCAGTTCGATAACCACAAACAGTACAAAGGCCAGCAGGCTGCCTGCCAGCAGCAGGCTGGTCAGGGTACTGCTGCCGCTGGCGGCCAGTTGCAGCAGTGCCCAGGTGAACAGCGTCAGCGCCAGGCTGAAGCCGATCATCCCCGGCCAGTCGAGCGGACGCGGGTCATCGTTACGTGATTCGGGCAGGTACCGCTGGCCGGTCAGCAGTGCCAGCAGGCCAAACAGCGCGCAGCACAGGAACACGCTGTGCCAGCCGCTGAACGCCAGCAACATCCCGGCGATCACCGGCCCGGCGGCCAGCCCGACGCCGAAGCTGGTGCCGAGCAGGCTGAAGGCGCGCGCCCGCGCGTGGCCCTCGAAGGCGTTAGCCAGCGCGGCGCTGCCGCCCGCCAGTGCCGCCGCTGCCGCCGCGCCCTGCAGCGCGCGCACGGCATCCAGCCATACCACCGATGGCAGCCACGGCGTCAGCAGCGACAGCAGGGTAAACAGACTGACGCCGGTCATAAACAGCCGTTTGCGGCCATAGCGGTCAGCCAGCGTGCCTGCCGCCATCAGCAGGCTGCCGAAGCTGAGCAGGAAGGCGTTGGTTATCCAGCTTAGTGCCAGCGGCGAACCACCAGGGTTGACGGCGATGGCCGGGGTGGCGATCACCCCGGCGGAAAAACTCAGCGGCAGCATCAGCGCGGCGCTGCACACCGCCACAATGCTCCAGCGGCTGCTATGTGCCGCAAGGGTCAGTGAACTCATCGGTAATCTCCACTTCTCATTATTAAAGAAGCAGGATAAATTGGCGTGACAGAGTGATAAACGGGCTTTAAGACCGGAGATAAAGGACAAAAAGTCGCGAATGAGCAGCGTGGAAAGTTTGAGCGGGCTGCATGCCTTTGTGCAGGCGGCGCAGCTGGGCAGTTTTGTGGCCGCCGCCGAGCGTCTGGGCGTGTCGGCCTCGGCGATTGGTAAAAGCGTGGCGCGGCTGGAGAGCAGCCTCGGCGTCAGCCTGTTTAACCGCAGCACCCGCAGCCTGAGCCTGACCGAAGAGGGGCTGCTGTTTTTTGAGCGCAGTCTGCGGGTGGTGCAGGAGCTGACAGAAGCGGAGCAGGAGCTGTCGCGGCTGATGGCAGAGCCACGCGGGCGGCTGCGGCTGAGTTTTCCGGCGATAGGCTACCGGTTGCTGCTGCCGCTGCTGCCCGGCTTTACCGCCCGCTATCCGGAGATAGAGCTGGATCTGGATTTTAACGACCGGCTGGTGGACGTGATCGGCGAAGGTTATGACGCGGTGCTGCGCAGCGGTGATTTTGCCGACTCGCGGCTGAAGGCACGCCGGCTCGGCAGCTTTCGTTTCCGGCTGGTGGCATCAGCAGAGTATCTTGCCGCGCGCGGCGTACCGCAGCGGCCGCAGGATCTGACGGCTCATGCCTGCCTGCTGTACCGTTTTTCCGGCAGCGGCCAGCTGCAGCCGTGGCAGTTTACCGGTGGGGCAGAGAGCGGGCTGGCACTGAGTGGCCCGCTGGTGTTTAACAACCTGGAGGCGCAGATCTCCGCCGCCCGGCGCGGATTGGGGCTGATCTACGTGCCGGATTTCGCGGTGCAGGAATATGTGGAAAGCGGAGAACTGTCCAGCGTGCTGGATGCGCATATTACCGCCGGCGGGCAGTTTTCCCTGCTGTGGCCGGGCAACCGCCATCTGCTGCCAAAACTGCGGGTGCTGATTGACTATCTGGCAGAACACATCGGCCTTGCGCCATAAAAAAAGGACCGGCGGTTAAGCCGGTCCCTTTAGCCGATGGCCAGGCCCGCCGGACAGGCGGGCGAGGGCGATCAGTGGTCGAACATCGCAGAGATAGACTCTTCGTTGCTGATGCGGCGGATCGCCTCAGCCAGCATGCCGGAGAGGGTCAGGGTGCGCACGTTAGGCAGCGCCTTGATCTCAGCAGGCAGCGGGATGGTATCGCACACTACCACCTGATCGAGCACCGAGTTACGCAGGTTTTCCACCGCGTTACCCGAGAAGATTGGGTGAGTTGCGTAAGCGAAGACGCGTTTAGCGCCGCGTTCTTTCAGCGCTTCTGCGGCTTTACACAGGGTGCCACCGGTATCGATCATATCGTCAACCAGCACGCAGTCACGGCCCGCAACATCGCCGATGATATGCATCACCTGGGAGACGTTAGCACGCGGACGACGCTTGTCGATAATCGCCATATCGGTGTCGTTGAGCAGCTTAGCGATAGCACGGGCGCGAACCACGCCGCCGATGTCCGGGGAAACCACGATCGGGTTTTCCAGGCCAATCTGCATCATGTCTTCCAGCAGGATCGGGCTACCAAATACGTTATCAACCGGGACGTCAAAGAAGCCCTGAATCTGTTCAGCGTGCAGATCCACAGTCAGAACGCGGTCAACGCCTACGCTGGAGAGAAAGTCGGCTACCACTTTGGCGGTGATAGGCACACGGGCAGAACGCACGCGGCGGTCCTGACGTGCATAGCCAAAGTAAGGGATAACCGCAGTAATACGACCAGCGGAAGCGCGACGCAGGGCGTCAACCATCACAACCAGTTCCATCAGGTTGTCGTTGGTTGGGGCACAGGTGGACTGGATGATGAAAATATCACCACCGCGTACATTTTCATTGATTTGTACGCTCACTTCACCATCACTGAAACGACCGACGGCGGCGTCGCCCAGGCTGGTGTAAAGGCGGTTGGCAATACGTTGTGCTAGTTCCGGGGTGGCGTTACCAGCAAAAAGCTTCATATCAGGCACGAGAAGAACCTCAGGCTTGCGTCCAGAGAATGAAAAAGCGTAAACGGTACCGGGCGACATACCGCAAACGTTTTCATACGGGTGTATTTCCCCCTGAGTATAGTGTACGCGGTACCGGCTACTCAGGGTTAAATGGTTAGCGATGTGCAGTATCCGGATCGGGTGACACTGTCACATCAGCTCAGTTGCTCTGAAAGGGTGCGGTGCAGCGGCGAGACGTTAACGCCCCGCGCAACAAAACCCTGCAGCCCTTTCGGGGCCAGCTCAAGCACCTGACGGGCGGATTGCTCGGTATTGAATTCGGCAAACACACAAGCACCGGTTCCGGTCAGGCGCGACGGCGCGTATTCTAGCAGCCATGAAAGCAGCGATTCAACCTCGCGAAAACGTTTTCTTACGGCTGACTCACAATCATTGTGGAAATCTGCCTGTAAAAGCTGCACCAGAGGTCGCTTTGGCGTGTTGCGAATCAGGTCGGGATCGTTAAACACCTGTGGCGTAGCGATACTGACCCCCGGATGCATGACCAGATACCACTTCTCGGCCGGTGTCACCGGCGTCAGCTGTTCACCCACGCCCTCGGCAAAGGCGGCAAAGCCCCGCACGAATACCGGCACGTCGGCACCCAGCTGCAGGCCGGAGTGCGCCAGCTCGGCCAGGCTGAAGCCGGTCTGCCACAGGTGATTAAGCGCCACCAGCACCGTAGCCGCATTGGAAGAGCCACCGCCCAGCCCGCCGCCCATCGGCAGGCGCTTGTCTACCGCCAGCCGCGCTCCGGCAGATTCGGGCAGGGTACCCCGTGCTGCCGCCCGATCGCGCAACAACGTGGCGGCACGCACGATCAGGTTTTCAGCATCCGGCACGCCGGGCACCGGCGTAAGCAGGCGCAGTTCGCCATCCTGCGTTGGCTCAATGCGCAGGGTGTCGCCGTAGTCGAGGAACTGAAACAGCGTTTGCAGATCGTGATAGCCGTCAGCGCGACGGCCGGTGATGTAAAGAAACAGGTTCAGCTTTGCCGGCGAAGGCCATTCGGTTGTCATTTAACGGTCCAGCTGTCCATTTTCAGTTTGATGCGCTGGCTGCCTTCGGTCAGCTCAAGGTTCGATGGCAGCGTCGGGTTCTGCTTGCTGTCGTAGCCCTGGTAAGTGACGTGCCACTGTTTACCGCCCTGGCTGTAGTTAACCTCGCGCAGGCGGTACTGGTCATCCAGCCGGTAGTCGCTGGCTTCACCGGGCAGGCCGAGCATCCACTGGCGCAGGTTCTCCAGCGGGATCGCCATACCGGTCAGCTGGGAGATCATATCGGCGGCATCACGGCTGACGTAGCGTTTGCCCTTGTTATCGACGATTTGTGCCACCTGGCCCTGCTGGTCGAGCTGCAGCTCGGTGCTGCCCAGCGGGTTAGTCAGCAGCAGGCGGTAACGATCCGGCGCGGTCTGCTGCCAGTTAAAGCGGGCATACACCTTCTGCTTATCGCTCAGGTAGGCGAAGGCACCGCGGGTCTGGAACTGGGTGATTTTAGCCACCGCCTGCTGGTGTTGGCGCCACTGCGGGGAGTCGGGGCTCTGGCCCGGTTTTGCGGTCTGGTCGGTAGTGCTTACGCAGCCAGCCAGCACCACGGCGGCCAGAGGAAGCAGCCGCATCAGGCGGCGAGTCGGCATTAACATAGTCAGAAAAGCTCCTTGTACTCGTTTCGGGCAGTCATGCCGCGCAAGCCGTCACGCTAACCAGCTAACGCGGCGGCGTCAATGCTTAAAAGGTCTCAAAAATAAGGATATGAGGCAGAGCTTGTTACAGTGATAGATGAAGCATAGCTTTTATTGATCCCGCGCATCTTGTAGAATGCGCTTCACAAAACCCTGACAACTGTGGGATTACCCCAACCTCGTACCATGACGTTACTGGCTCTCGGCATCAATCACAAAACGGCCCCTGTTGCACTGCGCGAGCGTGTGACCTTCTCACCAGACACGCTTGAGCTGGCGCTCAACAGCCTGCACGCGCAGCCTCTGGTGCAGGGCGGTGTGGTGCTCTCTACCTGTAACCGCACCGAGCTCTACCTCAGTGTAGAACAGCAGGAGAACCTGCAGGAGCAGCTGGTCAGCTGGTTGTGTGATTACCATCAGCTCAGCGTCGATGAGGTGCGTAAAAGCCTTTACTGGCACCAGGGTGACGAGGCGGTCAGCCACCTGATGCGCGTGGCCAGCGGGCTGGATTCGCTGGTGCTGGGTGAACCACAGATCCTGGGCCAGGTGAAGAAAGCTTTTGCCGACTCCCAGCGCGGCCACTCGCTCTCCAGCGAGCTGGAACGCCTGTTCCAGAAATCCTTCTCCGTCGCCAAACGCGTGCGTACCGAAACAGAAATCGGCGCCAATGCGGTATCGGTGGCGTTTGCCGCCTGTACCCTGGCGCGGCAGATTTTCGAATCCCTTGCCGATGTGACCGTGCTGCTGGTCGGGGCGGGCGAGACCGTTGAACTGGCCGCGCGCCATCTGCGTCAGCATAAAGTAAAAAAACTGATGATCGCCAACCGCACCCGCGAACGCGCTCAGGCCTTAGCCGATGAAGTGGGGGCGGAGGTGATTAGCCTGCCGGAGATTGATGCGCGGCTGGCCGAAGCCGATATTATTATCAGCTCTACCGCCAGCCCGCTGCCGATTATCGGTAAAGGTATGGTTGAACGCGCGCTGAAGCAGCGCCGTAACCAGCCGATGCTGCTGGTGGATATTGCGGTACCGCGTGATGTGGAGCCGGAAGTTGGCAAACTGGCTAACGCCTACCTCTACAGCGTGGATGATCTGCAGGCGATTATCGAAAGCAACCTGGCGCAGCGCAAAGCCGCTGCCGTGCAGGCGGAAACCATCGTGGTGCAGGAGAGCGGCGAATTTATGTCGTGGCTGCGTGCGCAGAGCGCGGTGGAAACCATTCGCGAGTACCGGTCGCAGGCCGAGCAGGTGCGCAGCGAGCTGGAAGAGCGCGCGCTGGCGGCGCTGCAGAACGGTGCTAACGCCGAAGAGGTGATGCGTGACCTCGCCCGCAAACTGACCAACCGCCTGATCCACGCGCCAACCAAATCCCTTCAGCAGGCCGCCCGCGATGGCGATGGCGAACGCCTGCAAATTTTACGCGACGGCCTCGGGCTGGAATAGCGTTTACGCCTCTTTTTGACAAGGTAAAACACCATCAATGAAGTCTTCTATTGTTGCTAAACTGGAAGCCCTGCAGGAGCGCCACGAAGAAGTGGAGGCGATGCTGGGCGACGCCGGCGTGATCGCCGACCAGGAACGTTTTCGCGCGCTCTCGCGGGAGTATGCGCAGCTGACGGATGTCACCCAGTGCTTCCGCCAGTGGCAGCAGACCCAGGAAGATATCGAAACCGCAGAAATGATGCTCGGCGATCCTGAAATGCGTGAAATGGCGCAGGAAGAGCTGACCGCGGCCCGCGCCGCCAGCGAAAGCCTTGAGCAGCAGCTGCAGGTCCTGCTGCTGCCGAAGGATCCGGATGACGAACGCAGCTGCTTTATCGAAGTGCGCGCCGGCACCGGCGGCGACGAAGCGGCGATTTTCGCCGGCGATCTGTTCCGTATGTACAGCCGTTACGCCGAATCCCGCCGCTGGAAGGTGGAGGTGATGAGCGCTAACGAAGGCGAACACGGCGGCTATAAAGAGGTGATTGCCAAAGTGATCGGCGAGGGCGCTTACGGGCGTCTGAAGTTTGAATCCGGCGGCCACCGGGTGCAGCGCGTGCCGGAAACCGAATCGCAGGGGCGTATTCACACCTCGGCCTGTACGGTGGCGGTGATGCCGGAACTGCCGGAGGCCGAGCTGCCGGACATTAACCCGTCCGATCTGAGAATTGACACCTTCCGCTCCTCCGGGGCCGGTGGTCAGCACGTGAACACCACCGACTCGGCGATCCGCATCACCCACCTGCCGACCGGCATCGTGGTGGAGTGTCAGGATGAGCGTTCGCAGCACAAAAACAAAGCCAAGGCGCTGTCGGTGCTGGGCGCGCGTATTCACGCCGCCGAGATGGCCCGTCGCCATCAGGAAGAGTCCTCCACCCGGCGTAACCTGCTGGGCAGCGGCGACCGCTCCGACCGTAACCGTACCTACAACTTCCCGCAGGGGCGCGTTACTGACCACCGCATTAACCTGACCATCTACCGCCTGGATGAGGCGATGGAAGGCAAGCTTGATGCGCTGATCGAGCCGATCGTGCAGGAGTATCAGGCCGACCAGCTGGCGGCACTCGCCGGGCAGGATTGATGCAGATCCGCAGCTGGCTGCGTGCGGCCACCCAGCGGCTGGCCGCCAGCGACAGCCCGAAGCGGGATGCGGAGATCCTGCTGGGGCAGGTGACCGGCAAATCACGCAGCTGGCTGATCGCCTTTGACGATCGCGAACTGGACGCGCAGCAGCTGGCCGCGCTGGAGCCGTTGCTGGCGCGCCGCGAAGCGGGGGAGCCGGTGGCGTACCTGACCGGCGAGCGCGAGTTCTGGTCGCTGCCGCTCAGCGTGTCACCGGAGACGCTGATCCCGCGGCCGGACAGCGAAGTGCTGGTGGAACAGGCGCTGCTGCGCCTGCCCGCCGGCCCCGGCCAGGTGCTCGACCTCGGCACCGGCACCGGCGCGATTGCGCTGGCCATCGCCAGCGAGCGGCCGGAGTGCGCGATCGCCGGCGTCGATCGTATCCCGGCCGCGGTGGCGCTGGCACAGCATAATGCCGCGAAGCTCTCGCTGACCAACGCCCGTTTCCTGCACAGCCACTGGTTCAGCGCGCTGACCGGGCAGCAGTTTGCGCTGATCGTCAGCAATCCCCCCTATATTGATGCCGCCGACCACCACCTGGCCGAAGGTGACGTGCGCTTTGAACCGGCCAGCGCGCTGGTGGCGGACGATCATGGCCTGGCCGATATCAGGGCGATTGCCGCCGACGCGCCCGCGCATCTGCTGGACAACGGCTGGCTGCTGCTGGAGCACGGCTGGCAGCAGGGGGCTGCCGTACGGCAGATCCTCGCCGCTCAGGGGTTTGCCCATATTGCCACCTGCCAGGACTACGGCGGCAACGATCGGGTCACCTGCGGGCAAAAAACGCGTATTTAAGGAGTCTTATGGCCGAATGGTATCTGCCGCTGAAACACTTTCATCTGCTGACGGTTGTCCTTACCGCGCTGATGTTTATCCTGCGTTTCTGCTGGCTGCTGCGCGGCTCACCGCTGTTACAACAGCGCTGGGTGCGCATTATCCCCCACCTTAACGACACGCTGCTGCTGCTGTCCGGCGTGCTGCTGGTCACGGTTACCCACTTTTATCCCTTTTCACCGCAGGGCAGCTGGCTGACTGAGAAGCTGTTTGGCGTTATTATCTATATCGCTCTCGGTTTTATCGCCCTGGGCAAACGTCCACGCGCGCAGAAGGTGCGCTGGATTGCGTTTATTGTGGCCCTGGCCGCGCTGGTGGCAATCGTAAGGATAGCTACAACTAAAATGCCACTGTTGGGGTTTGTATGACGTCCATAGCTGAATTTGATTTTACCGCCGCGCCGCTGAGTGAGGCGGTGCTGAACGCGTCAGAAAGCATTCGCGGTGACTTCCCGTCGGCCGAGGTACGCGCGCAGCTGGCGCAGCTGGTCGCCGAAGCGCGGGCCGCCATCCCGACCGATCTGGCCGCCGACTTACAGCTGGAGCAGCTGATCGCGCTGTTCTGGCACCAGTGGGGGTTTGGCGGTGCCAGCGGCGTGTATCGCCTGTCTGACTGCCTGTGGCTGGATAAGGTACTGCATACCCGCCAGGGAACCGCCGTCTCGCTGGGGGTGATTTTCCTGCATATCGCCGGCGAACTGGAGCTGCCGCTCTACCCGGTAATTTTCCCCACCCAGCTGATCCTGCGTGCCGAGTGGATAAACGAAGAGGTGTCGCTGATTAACCCGTTTGACGGTGATACCCTCGACGACCACACGCTGGAAGTCTGGCTGAAGGGCAATATTGGCCCGGTGGCCGAGCTGTACGAAGAAGATTTACAGGAATCGGAACCGCTCAGCGTGCTGCGCAAAATGCTCGACACCCTGAAAGCGGCGCTGATGGATGAAAAGCAGATGGAAATGGCGCTGCAGGTCAGCCAGCTGCTGATTGATATGGATCCGGAAGACCCGTATGAAATCCGCGACCGTGGGCTGATCTTCGCCCAGCTCGACTGCGAGCACGTGGCGGTGAACGACCTGACCTACTTTGTTGAACAGTGCCCGGAAGATCCGATCAGCGACATGATTAAGCTGCAGATCCACTCGATTGAACAGAAACAGATTACCCTTCACTAACTTCAGTGAACCTGAATGATAAGGCGATGAAATGAATCAGAAAGTGGTTAATATTGGCGATATCCCGGTCGCAAACGACCTGCCATTCGTCCTGTTTGGCGGTATGAACGTGCTGGAGTCACGCGACCTGGCGATGCGTATCTGCGAGCATTACGTTACCGTGACCCAGAAGCTGGGCATCCCTTACGTATTCAAAGCGTCGTTTGACAAAGCCAACCGCTCCTCTATCCACTCCTATCGTGGCCCAGGCCTCGAAGAGGGGATGAAAATCTTCCAGGAGCTGAAACAGGCCTTCGGCGTTAAAATCATCACCGACGTGCACGAAGCCAGCCAGGCGCAGACGGTGGCCGACGTGGTCGACGTCATCCAGCTGCCGGCGTTCCTCGCCCGCCAGACCGATCTGGTGGAAGCGATGGCCAAAACCGGCGCGGTGATCAACGTGAAAAAACCACAGTTCGTCAGCCCCGGCCAGATGGGTAACATCGTCGACAAATTCGCCGAAGGCGGCAACGACAAAGTGATCCTCTGCGATCGCGGAGCCAACTTCGGTTACGACAACCTGGTTGTAGACATGCTCGGCTTCAACATCATGAAACAGGTTTCCGGCAACAGCCCGGTGATCTTCGACGTCACCCACGCCCTGCAGTGCCGCGACCCGCTCGGTGCCGCCTCCGGCGGCCGCCGCGCCCAGGTGGCTGAACTGGCGCGCGCCGGCATGGCCGTCGGCATCGCCGGTCTGTTTATCGAAGCCCACCCGGACCCGGCCAACGCCAAATGCGACGGCCCGTCCGCGCTGCCGCTGGACAAACTGGAGCCGTTCCTCGCCCAGATGAAAGCCATCGACGACCTGGTCAAAAGCTTCCCGGCGCTCGACACCAGCAACTAATCCCGCCCCGATCGCCAGACGCAAAAAAGCCACCGCAAGGTGGCTTTTTTACACATAACACCCAACCACCCCAGCCAACTCAACCAATTCAATCAACCCAGACAACACTGACGTCCATTATCAGGGAGGGCAGTGGGATGAGCCCGGAGCGGGGTAACCCGCGGAGGGTCGCCCGCTGACAGGCCCGGTACTCTCGATCGCACAGACGACTTAAGCACCGAAGCCCACAGAAAACTCAAGCACCGAATCCAAAAAGGATCACAGCATCACCGTCATCAGATACGCCACAAACAGCGCCAGATGCGCCGCCCCGTTCAGCACATTCGTGCGCCCGGTCGAAAACGAAATCTGACACAGCACCAGCGCCGACACCATCACCACCATCTGCGGCGACTCCAGCCCGAAAATCAACTCCTGCCCGGTCAGCGTGGCAATAATCGTCACCGTCGGCACCGTCAGAGAAATCGTCGCCAGCACCGAACCAAAAAACAGATTCATCGCGCGCTGCACCTGATTGGCCAGCACCGCCTTAATCGCCCCCAGCCCCTCGGGAGACAGAATCAACAACGCCACCAGGAAACCGGTAAACGCCTCGGGCGCCTTCAGCGTCTCCAGCAATGAACCCAACGTATTGGCGTTCATCTTAGTCACCGCAATAACCGCAATCAACTGCACCACTAACATCCCGGTATGCCAGGCGCTGGAATGCGCGGAAGGCTTACCATGATGCGGATCGTCACCGTCATCCTCATGCTCATACACGAACAGACTCTGATGCGTCTTGGTCTGGATCAGCAGAAACACCCCGTACATCGCCGCGGAAATCGCCGACACCAGCAGCGCCTGGCCGGTGGTGAAATTGCCACCCGGCAACGCGTCCGGCAACACCAGCACGATCATCGCCAGCGGGAAAATCGCAATCAGATACTGCTTCACCCCGGCCAGATTCACGTACTGGGTGGCAAACTTGCGCCCGCCAAGCAGCAGCGCAAAACCGACCAGACCACCGGTAACGATCATAATGATGGAATAAAGCGTATCGCGCATCAGCGCCGGTGCGGCATCGCCGGTCGCCATCAGCGCAGAAATCAGACTCACCTCAAGGATCACCACCGACAAACTGAGGATCAGCGAGCCGTAAGGTTCGCCGAGGCGGTGGGCAAGCACGTCGGCGTGGCGCACCACGCTAAAGGCGCTGCTGAGAATGGCGACCAGCGCCAGCAGGTTAATACCGATCACTGCGGGTAATGAGTTAGTTCCGCCCCATAACCATAAAACGGCCATCGCGGCAGCAGTCAAAATCAGGGAGTACTCTTTGTGACGGGTCTTGCTCTCGGATGCACTCATAGGCTAACGCTCCTGCTCTGTTCCGTGACCTGAAAAGGGAAATTCCCGGTCAGTTTAAAGGTGTCGCATGAAGTATCAGCGACAAGTGCCTAAAGTGTAACCTTTTTTAAGGGGGGCGTGGAGACTTTACGGAATTTTACGGAATAATCGTAAAAAATGAATGGAGATGCTATTTGTCATAAGCATCCTGAATAAGACTATATAAATTAGTGATATTGCGACTGCGATAAACGTCATTTGCAGGGTTAAAGTGATGTTAATGCGGCTGGTTAAGCCCTAAAACAGCACTGTAACAACTAAAAGTTAGTCAGGCAGTTATAAATGGTAGCTTGAAAAATAACCGCCCTCAACCAGTGAAGATTACAGCGGTTTTGCCCGCCGCCACTTCAGCCGCGCCGGCAGACAGCGCTGCGGCTGCTCCAGCGGGCGCTCCTCAATCAGCTGTCCGATCATCTCAAAGCAGTTCCACGCCAGCAGCCGCTCGTCCTGCTCAACGGTATCAATACGCACCGACAGCGCATCATACAGATAGTGGTCGTCAAAGCTGCACAGGTGCATCGGCGTGTTTAACAGCCCGTGCTGGCTGAGGTAGCGCAGCACCCCCTCCTGCAGCCCGCAGGCGGCGCAGAACAGCGCCTGCGGCACCCGGCCCAGCCGCGCATACAGTTCGGCGAACATCTCATAGCCTGAACTGGCATGGTAATGGCCGTGCATAACCCACTCCGGCCTGACCTCCAGCCCGGCGCGTTCCAGCCCGAGCCGATAGCCCGCCAGCCGATCGCGGGTCGGTGAGATGCGCGGCTGGCCGCCGAAAAAGTAGATCTCTTCATAGCCCTCACGCGCCACGGCTTCCAGCAGGGTGGCGGTGGGAGAGGTGGCTTCGGTGATGACCAGCGGCAGCGTCGACTCGCCGAGATGGCGATCAAACAGCACCACCGGCAGCTGCTGGTTAATTTTCTGATAGTCGCTGTCGTTTAGCTGGCTGGAGGCCACGATCAGCCCGTCAACCTGGCGCTGGATCAGATTGCTTACCGCCAGCGTCTCCTGGCTGGCGTTCTCTGCGGTACAGGCGATCAGCAGCTGCAGCCCGGCGTCGCGGCACAGCATCTCCAGCTCGTGGGAAAAACGGGCGAAGCCGTGGTTGGTCATCTCCGGGACCACCAGCCCGAGGGTGTTGCTGCGGCTGGAGTTGAGGGCGCGGGCGTGAATGCTCGGCTGGTAGTGCTGTTCGCGGGCCACGTCCAGCACCCGCTGGCGGGTCGTTTCGGCCACGCGCAGCTCTTTGCCACGACCGTTGAGCACCAGGCTGGCGGTGGACTTGGAGACTCCGGCCAGCCTGGCGATATCGTTGATGGTGATACGTTTGCTTTTGGTCACAGTGGCTTACGCGTAAAGGCTCAATGGCTCATTCTATCACGCATTGCTGCAACCTCCAGTGACGCAAGGTAATTTGCGCGTTGCCGGTCAGGCGCAGCCGCGGCTCCGGCTGCGGGAAATAGCGTGAAGACATTACCGCGTCGCCGTCGTTGATAAAGATTTCGACGCTGGAGCGATCGCAGAGAATACGCAGCTGCCGTACCTCGCCGCGCCAGTAACGCGTCTCCTCTTCACCGCTGCGCAGATTATGCCGCCGCAGGGTCAGGCCGTGGCGATCGGCGCTCAAATGCAGGGTGTCAGCAAAGCTGAAATGACAGCTACCGGTCAGCGTCAGCTCCAGCTCGGCGCTGCCGATATCGACGGCGGGCAGGTTCTCTGCGATGCCCCGCAGCTGCGTCTCCTGCCCGCGCAGCTGCTGCAGCTCCCGGACCGGCCGCTGGCGCAGCCGGTCGCCGTGCAGCGTCAGCTCGCGCGGGCAGGTCATAGTGTGCATCCAGCCGTGCTCACGGGTTGGTTGCGCGAATTCATCGCCGTCGGGAATGCCCATCCAGCCGATCAGCAGCCGGCGACCGTCGTCGGCCAGGGTGGTTTGCGGCGCGTAGAACTCGAAGCCGTGATCCAGCTCGTGAAAGTCGCCGTGGCGGTACTGCACGCCCGGGTAATCCAGCGTGCCGCAGAAGTAGCCGCTCTGGAAGGTATTGCGCCAGCGGTACTGTTCGGCGGGCAGCCCCTGCGGGCAGACCAGCAGCACGTCGCTGTCGTCCAGCGTAAACAGGTCCGGGCACTCCCACATATAGCCAAAATCACCCAGCCCGTTGACCCGGCTGCCGGCAATTTCGCCGAGCAGCGTCCAGTCGTGCAGGTCAGCGGAGCGCAGCAGCAGCACTTTGCCCTGCAGCTGCAGATCCTGTGCGCCCAGCACCATGTACCACTGCCCGTCGTGCTGCCACACCTTCGGGTCGCGCACGTGGCCGGTGTACCCTTCCGGCAGCGCCAGCACCGGCCCCAGCTTGCGGAAGCTGCCGTCGCTCTGCTGTTCGGCGAGGCACTGCCAGGCGGTGCGGCCGCCGTCGGCAAACTTGACGTTGCCGGTGTAGACCAGCGTCAGCACCCCCTGATTATCCACCGCGCTGCCGGAGTAGCAGCCGTGGCTCTCATACTCTTCTGCCGGAGCCAGCGCCAGCGGTTCGTGCCGCCAGTGAACCAGATCGACCGAGCTCCACTGGCCCCAGAACTTGGCACCGTGGGCGCAGGCCAGCGGGTTCCACTGGTAGCACAGCACATAGCGGCCGTTAAACTGAATAAAGCCGTTCGGGTCATTCATCAGCCCCACGGTGGGGGCGAGGTGCCAGGCGGGGCGATGACGGTCGGCGGCAGCGCGCGGCTGGCCGCTGAGCACCGCGCGCAGCGCCTGGTTCAGCAAGCGGGACTCACTCATGCTTTACTCTCCGGCCTGATTTTCAGCAGCAGCGACAGCGTGAACGCCACGCCGAAGGCGATCGCCATCCCGACCAGATAGCTGAGCATCGAGCTGCCCTGCACGATCGCCAGGCCCGGCAGGGCGGTCAGCCCGACGGCGGTCATATTGACGTGCATAATCACCACCCAGGCGCCGCCCGCCGCGCCGCCCGCCAGGCCGGCGATAAACGGCGTGATATAACGCAGGTTCACGCCAAAAATCGCCGCTTCGGTAATGCCCAGCATCGCGGAGAAGGCGGAAGGCAGCACGATGCTGCGGGTTTTCACGTCGCGCACCTTGAACCAAACCGCCAGACAGGCCCCGGCCTGGGCGACGTTGGCCATCGACCAGATCGGCAGCAGGAAGTTGACGCCGATCGACGGGTTACCCAGCAGCCCGGCCTCAATGGCGTGGAAGCTGTGGTGAACCCCGGTAATCACGATCACCGAATAGAGCCCGCCGAACAGCAGCCCGGCCAGCCAGCCGGCGTGGGCAATCAGCGTACTGAGTACCAGCGAAATGCCGTCGCCCAGTCCGCGTCCCAGCGGGCCGATAATCAGCAGCGCGACAAAGCCGGAGATCACCACCGTCAGGAACGGCGTCAGGATGATGTCCAGCGCGTCCGGGATCACCCGACGCAGCCGCTTCTCGCAGTGGCTCATAAACCACACCGTCAGCAGCACCGGGAACACCGTGCCCTGATAGCCGATCATCGCCACGTCAAGGCCGAAGAAGTTCATGGTCTGGAAACCGCCCGCCACGCCCCAGGCGTTGGTCAGCGCCGGGTGGGTGAGGATGCCGCCCAGCGTCGCCCCCAGATAGGGGTTGCCGCCGAACTCACGGGCGGCGGTGAAGCCGATCAGGATCGGCAGAATGATAAACGCCGCCGAGCTGAACATATCCAGCATGATAAACAGCGCGCTGCTGGCATCGGCCCAGCCGTAGCTTTTGACCATCCCCAGCAGGCCCATCAGCAGGCCGGAGGCGACGATCGCCGGAATGATCGGTACAAAGATGTTCGACAGCACCCGCGCCAGGCGCTGGAACGGGTTGAGTTTTTTCGCCGCGATGTTCGCCGCGTCGCTCTTGCTCGACTCGCTGATGCCGGCGGCCTGGATAAAGGCGGCATGCACCTTGTTAACCAGCCCGCTGCCAAAAATAATCTGCATCTGCCCGGCGTTACGGAAGCAGCCTTTCACGCCCTCCAGCGCCTCGATGGCCTCTTTCTGAACCAGGCTGTCGTCCACCATCACCAGCCGCAGGCGGGTGGCGCAGTGGGCGGCGCTGGCGATATTCTCGCGGCCGCCAAGCAGCGGCAGCAGATCGCGGGCCGTTTTTTCAATATCCATGTTATCCCCTGTTATACGTTAAGACGGTGGCCGCTGGTCAGAACCAGGTTTCCATCTGAATGCCAAAATTCCACTCGCCGCCGGCGCTGAAGCCGCTGCTGCCAAAGGCGTCATCGCTGGCGTAGCGGTCCAGCGAGCTGTTCCAGTCCATCCAGCTGGTGAACAGGCGGATTTCCGGACGGGTGAAGAAATCGCCGATATCCGCCACCTTGAAGGTCGGTGCCACGGTCAGCTTCCAGAAGCCGCCTGAAACCGCCTGGCGCTGCTTATAGCCCTGCGGGTCGAGATCCATATACTGATAGCTGCCCTCATAGGCCATGGCGAAGTTCGGGTTAATCTCCTGAATAAAGCGGGCGTTCAGCGTCGCCCAGCGATAGTCGTCGCCGGCGGCGTAGCGATCGCGGCTGCTCTGCGCCAGCAGGGCCGGGGCGAAGCTCCAGTTCGGGTTCAGACGGGTCACGCCGTAGCTGGCCAGCCGCCAGGTCTGCGCCTGCTGCGTCAGGTTGCCGTCAGAGCCCAGCCCTTTGACTTCCGCCCCCAGCCCGCGTCCGTACAGCAGCGCGGTTTTCGCCTGGCCGTCGGCCAGCCCCCAGAAGCTGTCGTTGTGCAGCGCCAGCATGGCGTGTGCGCCGGTGTCGCCGGCGCTGGCGTTATTGCGGCTCTCATTGATACGTTCATCGTTGTCTTTGGCGCGCATGCCGCTGACCATCAGCTGCCACGGGCCGGCAAAGGTGTTGGCGGTGACGATATAGTTCTCGATGGTGTTATCGATGGTTTCAATATTGCCAAAATTACGTCCGTAGACCGAGAAGTTACTTTTCAGCCCGTCGCGCCACTGCACGTCGTAGATGCCGCCGCCGGTACCGGCGAGGAACACCACGTCGCTGTCCAGCCAGTGGATGTCGAAGTTGTCGCGGTCAAAGCGTTTACCGGCCCACAGCGTACTGTGATCGAAGACGCCGTTAAACGCCGGCAGCTCGCCGAGTTCGACGAAGGCCTGACGAATGTTCAGCTCGCTGGTGCCGCCGGTCCAGTCGTTGTAGCTGCGCTGACCGTCGGCCAGCATCGCCTTGAAGCGGGTGGTGGCACCGTTGGCCAGCTGCTGCTTATGTTCGAAATTCAGCTCAACGTAGGTGTTGTTTTCATTGCCTAAACGCCCGACCGCGCCGCCGGTCTCGCCGGCCGGGGTAAGGTAAGGGCCGCTCTGGGTGCCGGCCGCCGAGTCGTTCATAATCAGACCGGAGCGGGCGTAGCCGTGGAATTCAAAGCCATCGGCAAAGGACGGTTTGCCGGCCACCGGCGCGGGGGCGGGTGCCGCAGGCGCGGCCGGGGTTGCGGCAGACGCGGTGCCGGTATTTGGGGCTGCCGGAGTTGTCGAGGCTGGCGCACTGGCAAAGGCCGCCGTACCCGCAGCACCGGCCGTTGCCTGCGCGTTGCCGCGCTGCGTTTCCAGCCGGGCGACGGTTTTCTCTGCGCTGGCGGCGCGCTGCTCCGCGTCACTGGCGCGTTTTTCCGCCTGCTGCAGGCGCTGTTCCATAGCGATCAGCCGTGCTTCCAGGCTATCAAGGGTGGCGGCCTGGGAAAGAGGGGTGGCAAGGGCAATACCGATTGCCAGCGCCAGCGTGCTTATTTTTTTCATCGTAACGGTTCCCTGAGTATGCGTTGTTTTATTGTTTTGCTAAACCGGTTCGATAAGAAGGGTAAAAGATCGTGGCCGATCCTTTCAATCAGATTTGCTAACCCGCTTCAGGAACTGTGACCGGGTTAGCAGTTTGTGCCTTCGTGTGGGCGGTTACTGCCGGTATTCAGTCTGCTGCGGCGAGATCGCGGGCGTACGGCAGGGCGGTCATCGCCCCTTTGGCGGTGGTGGCGGCGGCACCGCTGCGCTGGGCCTGGTCAATCGCTGCGGCCAGCCGGGCCGGGGCCAGCGGATTGGCCTCCTGCGCCAGCGCCGCCAGCAGCCCGGCGACAAAGGCATCCCCCGCGCCGGTGGTATCCACCACGCTGACTTTCGGGGCAGGATAGTGCTGCAGCTGCTCACGGTGCCAGACGTAAACGCCCGCGCCACCCAGCGTCACCAGCAGCAGTGCCGGCTGGTAACGTGCCGCAAAATCGTGGATGCGATCGCTCAGGCTGGCCGCCGCGCTCAGCACGTTCAGTTCGTCCTCGGACAGCTTAATGATATCTGCCGCCTGAAACGCCGCCTGCAGGCAGCGGTTCAGCTCGGCGGCGTCCGGCCACAGGTCGTCGCGCAGGTTGGGGTCGAAGCTTACCCAGCCGCCCGCCTGCTTCACCGCCGCCATCGCCTGCATCGCCGCGCTGCGGCTCGGTTCGGCGCTCAGGGCGATCGAACAGAGGTGCAGCCCTTCACCGGCGGCAAAGCGCGGCAGCCGTTCAGCGGTCAGAAACAGGTCAGCGGAAGGGCGCACCATAAAGGTAAACTGCCGCTCGCCGTCGGCATCCAGACCGACCAGCACCGTGGAGGTGCGCTGCCCGGTTTCGCGGGTCATATACCGCGTGTCCACCCGCTCCTGCTGCAGCGTGCTGCGCAGAAACTCACCGAACGGATCGTCGCCGACGCAGCCGATAAAGGCGCTCTCGCCGCCGAGCCGGGCCACCCCGACCGCCACGTTGGCCGGCGCGCCGCCGGGGCACTGCAGCAGCCGGTTATTCGCTTCCGGCAGCAGGTCCACTACCGCATCGCCCAGCACCCAGATTTTGTTACTCATCGTCACTCTCCTTAAGGTCATTTACGCGTAAGCTAAACTGGTTTAGCAAAAAATGGAAGAATTCCGTTCTTGTTTTGCGACCTGGAATTACGCTGACTGCGATGCGATGCGATGCGATGCGATGCGATGCGATGCGATGCGATGCGATGCGATGCGATGCGATGCGATGCGATGCGATGCGATAAAGGAAAGTCCGCATGCAGCGGCGGGGTACAAAGTATGGCGGGCACCTGTATAACGAAACCAGGCGCCCGCAGAGACTTTTTAGGGCGTTACCCTCTGGCCAGTTCTTTCCGCGCCAGTTCAGAGAGGAAGGAAGAACGATTGCGAAAGTGACCGTTTTTCTCAATATAACGGTCTATCGCCGTGAGCAAATTCCCCGGCATCGTCAGATTGAATTTGATCGCTTTTCTCTCATACTTCGCCGGATCCAGCTCAATCAGGGTGAGAAAGCCACTATCTTCTTTCAGACGGCTGTCCCCCAGCCAGGCGGCCGGATCGCGGGGAACGACCACCGGATTGCCCATCTCAGTGAACACTTCCATATGCTGGCCGAATGCCGTTTCAGCATCACGTACGGCCGCTTCCAGGTTATCACCGGAGAAAAAGCACCCGTCAACATCGGGAAAATAGCCGTCATAGGTGCCACTTTCATTAATGAAAACAAAGATTGGATAGAGCATCGTAGCCTCACCAGATTAAGAATGACGATTTCAACAGTAAACAGGCAAATCGGATATCAGGCTCAAAACAGTTTCAGTCCTGATATTTCCTGTGCCTGTCTGATAATCCCCTTTGACAGATCCTTGCGATGATAGGGAACGGTAATAATTTTAATGACTCCAGGCTTGCTCAGCGTCACATGACTGCCAGATTGCCGCTGCCTGAGCCAACCATCAGCCCGCAATTGCCGGATCAACTCCTCGCTACTCATCTGCTGTCCCTGTCAGTAAGTATGGGTATAATACCCATCATTTTGAACGTTAACCATGATTTTTGTAGGTGCTGCACCCACCATTTTGCACGTTTCAGCCTGCGTTTTTTGATACTGCGGGCGCTGTCCGTGAGATCGCTTAGTGTTTCAGCGGGATAAAAAACACTTTTTTGTTATGAAGCCGGTTACAGGCTTGCCGAACGGCCCTGAAATGCATATGGTCATCAGACGGGTCGGTTTTTTATCGTAAAACGGCCAGTTTCAGGAAGTGAGTCAATGAATAACAGGACGTTACGCAGTGGTGCAGGAGGGGTATGTTAACCAGAGATTTTTTAGCACGGGCGGACTGTAAGACCGCCTTTGGCGATATTGATTTGGCGCTGTTGTTAAGCGAAGAGCAGCGTGCGGCCTCGCTGGCGGCGACGCTGGCCAGCCGGCCCGATCACAGCCCGGTGTGGATATTTGGCTACGGCTCGTTGATGTGGAACCCGGTATTTGAGGCCGATGAAGCGGCGCCGGGCACCCTGCAGGGCTGGCACCGCGCATTCTGCCTGCGGCTGACCGCCGGGCGTGCCACCCGCAACCAGCCCGGACGGATGCTGGCGCTGAAAGAGGGCGGGCAGACCAGCGGTCTGGCGTTTCGCCTGCCGGAGGAGAAACTGCAGGAGGAGCTGGAGCTGCTGTGGAAGCGGGAGATGATCACCGGCTGCTACCTGCCGACCTGGTGCGGGCTGACGCTGGATGACGGCCGTACGGTGACGGCGCTGGTGTTTATTATGGACCCGCGCCATCCGCTGTATGAGTCCGACTCCTGCCCGCAGACCATCGCGCCGCTGATCGCCCAGGCCAGCGGGCCGCTGGGTACCAACGCGCAGTATCTGTTCTCGCTGGAGCAGGAGCTGCAGCAGCGCGGAATGGCCGATAACTGCCTGACCGGGCTGGTGGAGAAGGTGCGCGACCTGCAGCAGAACCATAACGGGCTGGCCGGCTGACGTCGGCCTCAGGGTTGCGGGTTTACCAGCCAGGTGCCCGCACGATCGACAGTCAACTGCTGCTGGCGCACGCCGCCGGCGCTTTTCACCTGCAGCTGCCAGCTGCCCGCTGCCAGGTGCAGCACCGCCAGGCCATCACTGTCCGCCTTCACCGCCTGCACCTTACCGTTCACCAGCAGCGACTCGCCGCTGTTCAGCCGCAGATAGACCGTGGCTAAGCTGGCCGCAGGGGCCGCTGGCGTGGCGACGGCAGAACCCTGTGCGGCAGCGACCGGCGCATCATCGCGATTCAGCATCCACACCACGCACGCCACCGCCGCCAGCGACAGCAGGCTCAGCCCAAGCAGCGCGGGCGACAGCCGCCGCGGCGTCGCCGCCTGGGTGACTGGCGCTGGCGCTGCCGCCGCGTGGTTAATCGCCACGGAGGCGGGTTGAGCGGCGGCTGGCGTCAGACCCGCTGATGCTGCTGCCGGCTGTGCAGCAATATCAGCGGCGGGAATCGCTGCCGGTGCTGCCCCGGCATCCACGTCAGTTCCTGCGCTGCTCTCCGCTGTCACCATCGATGCCGGTAACGCTGAGGAGGTAAGGCTGGCCCGCTGCAGCCGCGCTTCAACCTCGGCTTCCGGCAGCGCGATCAGCGCTGCCAGCTGCTCCAGCGACTGCGGCCGTTCGCCTGGCGCCATCGCCAGCGCCTGATCCACCGCGTACAGCAGCGGCAGCGACCAGCCGGCTGGCCGACGGTCGGTCAGCGGCGGGTAGCGGTCTTCAATACAGCGCACGACGCTGACCGGCGGCGGGCTGCCGGCGATCAGCGTGTGCAGCACCGCACCCAGCGCGTAGATATCGGTCCACGGCCCCTGTTCGCGCTCACCCTCTTCGCTGTACTGCTCAATCGGCGCATAGCCGGGCTTGAGCATGATTTCGGTTTCATCCTCCAGGTTGCCAATCTCTTTGCGCGCCGAGCCAAAGTCCAGCAGCACCGGCTGGTCGTTATCCTGGATCTGGATATTGTCCAGCGAGATATCCCGGTGCAGGTAGCCCTCCTGATGCAGGGTGGCGATGGCGCTGAACAGCGGCGGCAGCAGCTGGCGGATCCAGGCTTCGCTGATGCGCGCCGGGTCGTTAAGCTGTAGCGCCTTCAGGCTGGAACCGCTGTAGAACAGCGTCACCATATAGGCGGTGCCGTTCTGTTCCCAGAAGCGCAGCACGTTGAGCAGCCCCGGATGGTTGAAGCGGGCCAGCAGGCGCGCCTCCTGGATAAAGCTGTTCAGCCCGGCCTGGTAGAGTTTCTGCTGGCGCTCGCTGCGCGGCTGCAGCGATCCGTCCGCGTTGCGGCTGGCCAGCGTGGCCGGCATATACTCTTTGATCGCCACCGTGCGTTCCAGCTGGTGGTCCCAGGCGCGGTAGACGATGCCGAAGCCGCCGCCGCCGATCGCTTCGCTGATTTCAAATTCGTTAAAGCGATAGCCGGCGGCCAGGGCACCGGCGGGCGGCGTAGACTGAAAATTCGATGACATGAACGCCACTCTCCTGCAGGTCGGCTGAGCCGCTGCTTAATTAACGCTGCGCCAGGCCGCAATGGCCGGGTCAGCGAGCTCGGCGTGCAGGTCATCAACCAGCAGCACATGAATAGTCACCGTCGGGTCGACCGTTGCCGCCCAGCGGTTACGCAGATCGCTGACGCGCTGCTTCAGCGCGGCGGCATCACCGGCGGCGTCGCGGCTGCTTTTGACCAGCAGGGTGCCGCTGAACGACCACAGCTGCTGGCGGGCGTCATAGGGCAGCAGCAGCCAGCTGTCGGCGGCATCCTGCCGGGCCAGTACCAGGCGCTGATTGTTGGCCGCCAGCACCGTAGCACCGGTCGCCGCAGGCTGCAGATGCGCCAGCGGGTAGCCGTCAATAAAGGTCACCGGCCGCGCGTCGGTTTTATCCGCCTTCAGCAGCTCCAGCTGGCCATTGCCCTCCAGCCAGCCCTGCGCATTGCAGCGCAGCGTGGCGGCTGCGGGAATAAACAGCGAACCGCTGTTGCGATCCCAGCCGGTGCGAAAATGGCAGCCGCCGGGCAGCGCAAAGCGCGGCAGCGGCTCGGCGTTGGCCGGCGGCGAAAGGTCGGTCGGCAGCGCCTCATCACCGGCGGTGATGATGGGGCGCCAGCGCTGCTCTTTTACCGCGCTGCCGCTGGCCAGCACCGCGCCCTGGCCGTCGGTGAGCTGCCACGGCAGCTCCAGCAGCCGCGAACACTGGTTCTGTAACAGATTGCCTACCTGCGGCAGAAAACCGTTCAGCACCGTGGCATCAGCGGGTTTACCGGCGACGATACGCAGCGGCAGCGTCTGGCGGCACCAGGCCTGCGCCTCGCTGCTGCTGACGTCGTCGATATACACCTCCAGCGCCAGGCTGGGGGAGTAGACGACGCGATAATCACCGGCGTGGGCGGCGGCGGCGAACAGCAGCATCGCGGCTGCGGACGACCAAAATTTCATCGTAATCCCTGCGTTTATTCTCGTGGCGGCAGAAACCGGGCGGCGTCGGTCGGCGAGATCAGTAAGGTGGTTTCCTGCGGCGAACCAAACCAGACCGCCACGGCGCTAAGATTGTCATTTCTGGCCGCCGGCGCGATGGCCTGAAGCAGCAGCGCCAGCCACTCGTCGGGAGAATTGACCAGCCGCAGCGCCAGCGCCATATCCCCGGCGCTCAGCGGGTTCCAGAAACCGTCGCTGCACAGCAGAAAGGCATCGCCGTCTTCCACGTTCAGCTCGCTGTGCCAGCTGACGTAGGGCGCGTGATGGCCGCCGAGCGCATTATAGAGCAGATGGCCGTTTATGCCTGCATTTTCATAACCGGCGTCGGCAAACTGCTGGCGCAGGCTGTGATCGCGGGTGACGCCCGCCAGCTGACCTCGCCGGAAATGGTAAATGCGGCTGTCTCCGGCGTGTGCCCACCACACCCGTTGCCGCTCGCGGTCGGTAAACAGCGCGGCGAGAGTGGTGCTCATCTGCGCGCACCCGGCATCGTTCAGCTGTGCCGCGCAGATCGCCTCCTCAACGCCGGCAACCGCCGCCGTGGTGTTCTGCAGGGTCAGCTGCTCCAGCTGGCTGACCTGGGCCAGCAGCAGATCGCGCACCAGCGTGGCGGCGCGATCGCCTCCCGCGTAGCCGCCCACGCCGTCACACACCACGAAACAGGCACCGTGCTCGCCGATCCAGCTGCCGAGCACGTCGTCATTGCGCTGGCGGTGGCCAGCCTCAGAGCAGGAGGCGACGCTGATTTTCATCCTTCCTCCACCGGCGTCTGCGAGTCTTTGTACTGATGAACCTCCATCTCGTAGGCGTGCAGGAAAGCCTCGCCAAACAGCGTATGGAAGTCATCTTCGATCTCGCCTGCGGTGTGCTGATAGTGGCGGGTAAAGGCGTCCCACAGCGCCGCCTTGCGCGTGGCGCTCAGCCCGATGCGCGGCAGAACCCCTTCGCGCACGGCGTCGTCCTCCACCCGCTGCGGGTTAAACGACTGCAGCATGGCGGCGATAATCGCCCGGATGCCGGCAATCATCCCCAGCTGATGCGCCTGCAGATCGACCAGCGCATCGCGTACCGCCTGTTCCGGCGGCATAAAGCCGGGCAGCGGATTCTGGTAGATCTGCCGCATCACCATTTTGCCGGAGGGCAGGATTTTAAACGGGTTATTTGCCTCGTTGAGGATCTGGGTCATCTCGGCCTTTACCCCGCGCTTGAGGATCGAACGGGACGAGAGCAGCGCCACGGTGCCCTGGGTGAACAGGCTCAGCATGCGGCCGGTGGTGTACATCTGCTGTTCGGTCAGCGGCGGGGCATCGCTGGCGTTTTCCAGCCCCAGCCCGTCCACCAGCGCCTGCAGCAGACGCTGCTGTTCCGGCAGCGCCGCATCCGCGTCGTCGCGCGGCGGGCGCAGCGGGTCGATCGCCAGCCTGGCGGCGGCGTCACGGGCCGCGCGCTCTTCCAGCTGTTCAGCGCTGAACGTCGGGGGGATGCGATCCGCTGCCGGTACCGGTTCATCCAGCAGGCCCAGCGGATCGTCGTCCGCTGCGTCTTCGCCAAACAGCAGCAGCGGATCGTCGCGTACCGGCTCATCCCGCTGCCGCTGCGGGTCGCTGACCGCCAGCTGCCAGGGGCCGATCGCCAGCCGGTCACCGTTGGTCAGCAGCACCTGGTCGCCGCGCGTCAGCGCCACGCCGTTATGCCACACCGGGGTGACGCTGCCCTGTGACGTCAGGCGACATTCGCCGCCGGGGGCGACGTGGATCAGCGCCTGCAACCGCGAGATGGCCCGTTCAGGGTCGGGCAGCACCAGCTGGTTATCGGGGCTGCGCCCCAGCGTGCCGCCCGGCGCGATAAAATCGTAGTAGTGGACGGCCAGTGACGCGGGCGGAGATAAAAGGGTCAGTCGCATAGGATTTTCCTGCTGTAACGCGCGGCTAGTCAAACATCGGCGGATAGAAGCCGTGACGGCCCGCCCGTTTGCCGGCGGTGGGATGAAACAGCTGGGTAAACAGCCGGGCGGTCAGGTTACCGCTGTGGCGGTGGGTCTGCAGGGGTGCGTGGTCGGCCTGATTGGTCCACCAGTAGCTGGTGTAGTGCAGCGGATCGAACCGACGGGCAACCTCCTGCCACGCCAGCCGGCAGGGCCGATCCCCGGACTCCAGCTCCGCCAGCCTGACATCCTGCGCGGGGCGGCTCAGCGGCGCCAGCGCCTGCAGCGCCTGCTCCAGCTGGTCGGCCGGGGTGGCATTGTTCACGGCGGCGAGCAGGGTGGCGCCGAGCGCGTTAAACCACTGCCCGGCGACGTCCAGCTGCGCCGGGTGCCACTCGCAGACGGTAAGACTGTGTTGCGCCAGCAGCGGCCAGGTGCGGCCAACGCGATCGCGCGAGAGCAGCAGGCAGCCCAGCTGGACCTTCTGCACCCCGAGGGTGGCAGGCAGTACAAAATTCCACACCGGCCCGCTGCTCAGCGGTACGTCACCCGCAGGCAGGTGATGCTGGCGGTCAATCAGTCCCTGCTGGAACCAGTGTGACCAGCGCGTGTTCAGCGCCGGGGGCATCCGTCGTTGCACGAAGTCTCCCGCCGCAGGCAGCTTGCCGTACCACTGTAGTTCACTGCTGGCGATCATCGTCCCCCCTTCTGAGCAGCTGGTTGTCACGGGCAAAAGGTGAGCGCTGCACCTGACCGACCAGCAACGCGCTCAGGTGCTCTTCAAGCTGCGAGCGCTGCTGGTCGGTCAGCCGCGGCGCGCTCAGCGTTAACTGCTGCATCACCCAGCCGCGCAGAAACGCGCCGTTGTAATGCTGCGGCTGATACAGCATCTGATAGGCGCTGAGCGCCCGGCGGCTGTAGCGCGGGTCCTGGCCGTCGTCATTACGCAGGGTGGCGGTAATCAACAGCGTTACCTGCGGCAGCAGCAGCGATTTTAACGCGACCTGGTAGACGCTGGTCGCCGCTTCCCCGACCTGATCGCCGCGATACAGCCCGGCGCGCAGCGCGGCCGGCGGCGCATCCAGCGCGAAGGCGTCGCCGTGGGCCAGCGACGCCAGCGAATTCAGCAAGGGTAGCAGATCGGCAAAGCTTTCGCCGTCAGGGTTGCCGATGCGGCTGGCCTGCTGCTGCATCCGGGGCAGCTGCTGGCCGACCTGCTGCAGCCACTGCTGATTGCGCTGATAGCTGGTCAGCCACAGCGCGCAGCACAGCAGCAGGCCGCCGCCCAGCGCGGCGTACCCCAGCCGGTGCAGCAGGCGCTGGCGCTGTTCCCAGCGGCCGTCGCTGCCCGCCAGGCTGTGCTCGGCAAACACCACCCGGGTGAGCAGATCGTGGATAAAGAAGCTCTGGCCTTTACCGGCCGGGATCGGTGCCTGGCGGCTGACGCTGTCCCAGTCGGAGAGCGACGGTTGCCGGCGCGGCGGCAGCTGCAGCTTGCGCGACAGCTCGCCCATTACCCGATCGAAGGGCAGCCCCTCCTGGGTGGCGCTGGTGAAGAAGAGCCCGCGGGGAATGCAGCCCGCCGGCTGCCGGTCGCTGGCAAACAGCGTACTGAGATAGTCGGTCAGCAGCGGGGCCAGCGCCGCGAACTCCTGGGGAAACTGAAAGCATTCGGCGCGCAGGCTGAGATCCGTTTCCTGGGCCATGCGATCCGCCAGCCCGGCGGTCAGCTGGCCGCACAGCTGCTGAAAGCGCGGGGTGAACTCGGCCAGCAGCTGCGCGTGGCTGACCGGTTCCGGCCACGGGAAGCTGATGCCCATCCGCTGCGCACGCTCGCTCTTGTCCAGCTGCTGGTAGTAGCGAACAAAGCCCTGCAGCAGATCGGTTTTAGTGACCATCACGTAGACCGGGAAGGTAATACCGGTCTGCTGATGCAGCTCTTCCAGACGCTGACGCAACGCGCTGGCCTGCGCCTGACGCGCCGACGCGGCGTCGCCAAGCAGGTCGGCGACGCTGAGGGTGACGATCACGCCGTTGATCGGCTGCCGCGGGCGGTAGCGCTTTAACAGCCTGATAAAGGTCTGCCACTCGCCGGCGTCACGGGTGCGCTGGCTCTCCTGCAGCGCATAGCGCCCGGCGGTATCCAGCAGCACCGCCTGGCGGCTGAACCACCAGTCGCAGTGACGGGTGCCGCCAATGCCGCGCATCGCGGTGTTGCCCAGCGGGCTTGCCAGCGGAAACTCCAGCCCGGAGTTGACCAGCGCGCTGGTTTTACCGGCACCGGGCGCGCCGATAATCAGGTACCAGGGCAGCTGATAGAGGTAAGGCGCGCGGCGGTGGGCCAGCCAGCCGGCGAGTCCACGCGGCGCAGCGCTGCCAAACTGCGCGGTTTTCAGCAGCTGCAGCGCCTGCAGAAAACGGTCGTCCAGCATCTCGCCGGTCGCCTGCAGTTCGGCCTGCTCCTCGCCGCTCATCTGCAGACGAGCCAGCAGGCGGGCGTTCGTCCGCCTGCGCCACAGCTGCGGCAGCAGCTGCAGCAGGAACCACAGCAGCAGGCAGAGCGCGATCAGCAGCTGGCGGCTCAGGCTGCTGCCGGGATCGCCAAACCGGGTGGCGGGCAGCAGCGGGGCGACCAGCCAGATCAGCGCCGACAGCGCCAGCACGCCGGTCAGCCCCCAGAACAGGCGGCGGTTAGAGAGGAAACGCACGAGGTGAGGCATCAGGATTTTCCAGAATTTTTGCTGTCATTGCCGCCGTCGTCCGGTGCAGGCTGCAGAATGATCTCCAGCCGACGGTTGATCGCCCGGTTTTCATCGCTGTCGTTCGGCAGGCGCGCGTGGCTGTCGCCGCGGCCCTCGCTGCGTAGCGTCATGCCCGGCTGGGCCAGCAGCTGCTGTAACAGCGTCCCGGCGCTGTGCGCCTGAGCCTGGGTATAGTCCCAGCGGGTGGGGAAGCGGCTGAACTCAACGGGGCTGTCGTCGGTGTAAGCGCAGACCAGCAGCGTGCCTTTTGCCGTTTCCAGCGCCGCCGCCACGCGGGCGATCAGCGCCCGGCCTTGCGCAGTAAGCTCCGCGCTGTTGGCGACGAACAGGCGGTCCGCGGGCAGAATAATCTTGCTGCCGCTTTCGCTGTCGGTGACGTCCAGCTGGCGGGCGTCGATCAGATCGCTAAGCCGCTGCTGCAGCTCCTGCAGGGTCTGCGACGGGTTACCGCGCAGCCCCGGCAGCGCGGCCGGCAGCGGGATCTGCCAGATTTGCTGCAGCACCGGCTCGGTGGCCTTACCCAGCCGCCAGTTCAGGGTGGAGAACACCAGCGCACCACAGAGCAGGGCGCAGGCGGCGCAGACCCACAGCGGGATCGGCGCCTGCCAGCGCGGCCGCACGATCGCCGGCTCCTCTGCCGCCGGCATCGGAGCAGCTGCCTGCCGGCTGCGGGTGTCACGGATCAGCTGCGCCAGGCGTTCGCGCAGCGCTTCCCGCTGCTGGCGGCCCTGTTCCGCACCGCGATAGCGCCCCTCGAAGCCGAGCAGCAGGCAGTAGTGGATCACTTCCAGCAGCTCCAGATGCGTCGCCGGATGCTGCGACAGGCGCGCCAGCAGCTGAAACACCTTTTCGCCGCCCCAGCTTTCGTTATGAAAGGTGACCAGCAGGCCGTTGCCGGACCAGATGCCACGGCTGCCCCACGGCGTCTTCGCCGCCGCTTCATCCAGCACCGCGCACAGGCAGTAGCGGGCACCGATCAGCGTTTCGAACGGCAACCCGCTCTGGCGGGCAACGGCCTCGAACTGGTGGATTTCATCCACCAGCTGCTGGCGCAGGCCGGCCGGGTCGTCATGGGTGGCGGCCTGGCGGATCTGCACGATGGCGTTGAGCAGCGGGGCGGCAGCGGTCAGCAGGCGATAGTCCTGGACCTTTACGGCGGCCGTGCTGGCGGGAAGTTCCGGCGTCATTGCGGTGTCGTTATTCTCGGCTGTGAACCGTCAGGCGCGGGTGGCGCGATCCTGACGGGGTAACTGTGCGGGCGTTCGGGCGTTTACTGAATAATCCAGGTCGCCGTGCTGCCGTCACGACAGGCTTTTCCTTCGCCGCCGACGTCAACGCAGACTTTTTTACTGCTCTTACGCGGGCGCGGCCGGTCGTTGCGCAGGGTGGCATCATAGAGCTCGCTTTTTACCGCCGCCTTCTGCGGCACGTAACCGAGCAACTCCGTACCCCCGGTGTCGGCCACCGCCAGCCAGCCGTCCGCCATTCCCAGCGCGGTAAACGGCTTGCCGTTCTCCAGGTAACGCACCACCTTGCCGCTGTAGTCCGGGCGGGTCATCACCGACGCCTTATACAGGGCGCGATAGGGCCGATCGATCGGTGTAAAAGTCTGCGGCGGCTGTACCGCATAGCGATGCGTCAGGCGCACACCGTTAACCTCGCTGGTTACCAGGGTGTCATCCGTCGGTGGGGTGCCAGGGGCTTTACATCCCGCCACGCTCAGCACGGCCAGCAGGGTTAACGCGAGATAAATTTTCACTATGATCCCCGTAAGGTTGCAGTCAGGAAAATTGCCCTGAATTACATCAAGATAAAATCGGCCATAAGTTTACCTGACGCTTTTAAGAATGGGAACCATTGCAGAGTCAGGTTGAACATGTTACCGCCGCAGGTCCGCTCTGGCAGAGTGTGCCTGATAGCCGTGGAAACGGCAATTTGATTAGCGTCAATAACGCGCGCGCGCACTGCTTTATAATCAGCCCGCTGAGCCTGCACTACGCGTATGTCCGCAGCAACGGCATGGTTTTTGCTTGGTTGTGGTCAGTATTTTATGACTGGAGAACAGAATGCGCCTCGCCTCCTCTTCCGCCCTTGCCTGGCTGGCGGCCTCACGCCAGAGCGAAATTGCCGGCCTGCAGCAGCTGCTGCAGGCCGGGCGACTCACCGGTGAACTCAGTCAGCTGATCCACGTTTTACAGCGCGAGCGCGGTGCCAGCAATATCTGGCTCTGCTCGCAGGGGCAGCTGTTTGGCGACGAGCTGCCGCAGCGCGGGCGCGACGTCGGCCGCTCTCTGCAGAGCGTACTGGCGCTGCTGCCGCCGCTGCCCGCTGCCGACAGCCCGCGCGCCGGTAACAGTCGCCTGTTCAGCCGCATCGCCGCCGCGCTCTGCGCGCTGGAGGCGCTGGACGCGCTGCGTCACTCGGTGCGACTGCTGGCGGTGAGCCACGCCACCGCGATGAGCACCTTTAATAACGCCATCGGTCAGCTGCTGAATCTGGTGTTTGAGATGGTGGATACCGCCTCGGATCCCGGCGTCTCGCGGGCGCTGCTGGCGATGTTCAGCTTTATGCACGCCAAGGAGCTGGCCGGGCAGGAGCGTGCCATCGGGTCTGCCGGCTTTGCCGCCGGTGAGTTTACCCCGGCGCAGAGCCAGCAGATGGTGGCGCTGATTGAGGCGCAGGAGCGCTGCTTCAGCTATTTTGAGCAGTTTGCCGACGCGAACAGCCTGCAGTGCTGGCACGGGCTGGGCGGTGCGGAAGGGGAGATGGAACGGCTGCGGCGCATCGCCTGTACCGGTTCCCGCCCGGATCGGCAGGGCGCGGCGATGGCGCTGCACTGGTATCAGCGGCTGACCCGGCGCATCGACGGCCTGAAAACCGTGGAAGACCAGCTGGCCGTGGCGCTGATGCAGCGCTGCCGGCAGAGCATCGCCGAGGCCGGGGCGCCGCTGTCGGCGGCCGAACTGCAGCTGCGGGTGCCGCAGGCGCAGGCGGCCCCGGCGTTCAGCCTGGTGCAGGCCGGGGAGACGTGGCAGGGGGCGCAGCAGGCGCCGCTTGCGGCGGACGGACTGACGCCAAAGCTCGGCCGCTCGGTGCTGGAGCTGATTCAGCAGCAGTCGAAGCGGCTGCAGGATCAGGACGACCAGCTGGCGGCGATGCGCGCCTCAATCGAGGAGCGTAAGCAGGTGGACCGCGCCAAACTGCTGCTGATGCGCCTGCAGGGCTACAGTGAAGATCGGGCGTTCCAGACCCTGCGCAAAATGGCGATGAACCAGAATAAGCGCATCGGTGAGATCGCCGCCGCGCTGCTGGCGGTCGCGCCGGCCTTCGGCGAGGGGCAGGAGTAAAGCCTGCACGAAGAGTGTGCATATCCTGCTTCACCGCAGGGCAGCAGGACGGTCTCACCACGGGCAGGGGGAAAGTACCAACCGCTCCGTCCCGCTAACGGCGGGGGGTGCAGGAAAATTCCGGCTCTGGCACAGGGCTTGCAAGAGAGAGTAACAACAAACATGCATTTGTTTTGCCAATGGCGGCAGAGCGAGTGCTTTGGATAAAGGCGTCCAGCCGCATGCCCCGTGCATGTCGGAGGACGCCTTTTTTTATTCTCTTTTTTCAGGAAGCCAGACGATGAGCAAACCGGGATTAACGCTGACCAGGCGTCATTTTCTTACCGCCGGCGCGGCGCTCGGCGGCAGTTATCTGTTGCCGGGCGTGCTGAACCGGGCCTGGGCCGCAGGGTCGGACGCGCCGGAAAAAAGCGTGGTGCGCGTTGGTTTTATTCCGCTGACCGACTGCGCGCCGGTGGTGATGGCGGCGATAAAAGGCTTCGACAAAAAGTACGGCATCAGCCTGCAGCCGAGTAAGGAAGCCAGCTGGGCGGCGGTACGCGACAAGCTGACCTCCGGCGAACTGGACGCGGCGCACGCGCTGTACGGCATGATTTACGGCCTGCAGCTGGGGGTGGCCGGTCCGCAGCACGACATGGCGAACCTGATGACGCTGAACCAGAACGGCCAGGCGATCACCCTCTCCGCGCAGCTGAAGGCGGCGGGCGTCACCGACGCCGCGGCGCTGAAAAAGGCGGTCAGCGGGCAGGAACCGGGCAGCTTCACCTTTGCCCATACCTTTCCGACCAGCACCCACGCGATGTGGCTCTACTACTGGCTGGCTGAGGCGGGCATCCACCCGTTTAACGACGTGCGCACCGTGGTGGTGCCGCCGCCGCAGATGGTGATGAATATGAAGATCGGCAATATGAGCGGCTACTGCGTCGGCGAGCCGTGGAACCAGCGGGCGATTGCGGAAAACATCGGCTTTACCGCCGCCACCAGCCAGCAGATCTGGCCGGATCACCCGGAGAAGATCCTCGCCACCCGCAGCCAGTGGGTGCAGGAGAACCCGAACACCGCCCGCGCGCTGACCGCCGCGGTGCTGGAGGCGGCGCGCTGGATTGATGCCTCCGACGCCAACCGCCGCGAGACGGCGCAGGTGATCGCCGGACGCGCGTACCTGAATACCAGACCGGAGACCATCGAAGGCCGCATGCTCGGCCAGTATGACAACGGCATCGGCCGCCAGTGGCAGGACGCGCACCCGATGCGCTTCTTTGACGAGGGCCGGGTCAGCTATCCGTGGCTGTCGGACGGCATGTGGTTCCTGACCCAGCAGCGGCGCTGGGGGCTGCTGAAAGCCGATCCGGACTATCTGGCGGTGGCGAAACAGGTCAACCGCACGGATATCTGGCAGCAGGCGGCGACGGCGGTAGGCGGCATCAGCACCCCCGCCAGCCCGCTGCGCAGCAGCACGCTGATAGACGGCAAGGTGTGGGACGGCACGAAACCGGCGGAGTACGCCGCCAGCTTTGCGATGAAACGCTGAGGAGCATCACTATGACTAATCCGTTACGTCCGCTGCTGCAGCGGCTGATCCCGGCCATCTGCGGTGCGCTGCTGCTGCTGACCGTCTGGCAGATTGCCGCGCTGAACGCCCACGGCTTCCCCGGCCCGCTCAGCACCTGGCACGCGGCGGTGACGCTGTTCGCCGATCCCTTCTACAACGCCGGCCCGAACGACCAGGGGATTGGCTGGAACGTGCTGGCCTCGCTGCAGCGGGTGGCGGTGGGCTTTGGCCTCGCCGCGCTGGTCGGGATCCCGGCCGGATTCCTGATCGGCCGCTTTGCGTTTGTCGGCCGCATGTTTGACCCGATTATCGCGCTGCTGCGCCCGGTCAGCCCGCTGGCCTGGCTGCCGATCGGCCTGCTGCTGTTTCAGAAGGCCGAGCCGGCCTCCAGCTGGACCATTTTTATCTGCTCGATCTGGCCGATGGTGATTAACACCGCCGAAGGCGTGCGCCGGGTGCCGCAGGACTACCTCAACGTCGCCCAGGTGCTGCAGCTCTCCGAGTGGACGGTGATGCGCAAAATTCTGTTCCCGGCGGTACTGCCGGCGCTGCTGACCGGGGTGCGTCTGTCGATCGGCATCGCCTGGCTGGTGATCGTCGCGGCGGAGATGCTCACCGGCGGCCTCGGCATTGGCTTCTGGATCTGGAACGAGTGGAACAACCTCAACGTGGAACACATTCTGATCGCCATTTTCATTATCGGCGCGATCGGGCTGCTGCTGGAGCAGGCGCTGATGCTGCTGGCCCGGCGGTTTTCCTGGGATGACGCCAGCAAAGGGGGCAAATAATGAAACCGATTATTCAGGTACAGCAGGTCAGCCAGCGCTTTAACACCGCCAGCGGCGAGTTTCTGGCGCTGGACAACGTCAGCTTTGACATTGCCGAAGGCGAAACGGTCAGCCTGATCGGCCACTCCGGCTGCGGCAAGTCAACGCTGCTCAACCTGATCGCCGGGCTGACCCGCCCGACCGAAGGGGTGCTGCTGTGCGATAACCGCGAAATCGCCGGGCCGGGGCCGGAGCGGGCGGTGGTGTTCCAGCAGCACTCGCTGCTGCCGTGGCTGAGCGCCTTTGACAACGTGGCGCTGGCGGTGGACCAGGTGTTCCGCGGCCGCATGAGCCGCGCCGAACGGCAGGAGTGGATTGCGCACAACCTTGAGCTGGTGCAGATGGGCCACGCGCAGCACAAGCGGCCGGGGGAGATCTCCGGCGGCATGAAGCAGCGGGTCGGCATTGCCCGCGCGCTGGCGATGAAGCCGAAGGTGCTGCTGATGGACGAGCCGTTTGGCGCGCTGGACGCGCTGACCCGCGCGCACCTGCAGGACGCGGTGATGGCCATCCAGCAGAAGCTGAACACCACCATCGTGCTGATCACCCACGACGTTGACGAGGCGGTGCTGCTCTCCGACCGGGTGATGATGATGACCAACGGTCCGGCGGCCACCGTCGGCGAGATCCTCAGTACCGGTTTAGCGCGCCCGCGTAACCGCGTGGCGCTGGCAGATGACGCGCATTACCACCATCTGCGCCAGCAGATACTGCAGTTCCTGTATGAAAAACAGCGGGCCGCCTGAGTCCCGGTGACGTTGTCACATTTAGCGCAGCTGAGACTGCCGGAGGATAACAATGAGTAAAGCAACATTAGTGGTGGTTGGGCACGGCATGGTCGGCCACCATTTTCTTGAGCAACTGGTCAGTAAAGGGCTGCACCTGCGTTATCAGGTGATCGTCTACGGTGAAGAGCGGCACGTGGCTTACGATCGCGTGCATCTGTCGGAGTATTTTGCCGGTAAGGGCCACGCCGAGCTGTCGCTGGTGGCGGAGGGCTTTAGCGAGCAGAGCGGCATTGAGATGCGCACCGGCCGCGAGGTGGTGGCCATCGACCGCCAGCGGCAGTGCGTTACCGAGGCGGACGGCCGCGAGCAGCGCTACGACCGGCTGGTGCTGGCCACCGGCTCCTATCCGTTCGTGCCGCCGCTGGCGGGCGGCGACGGGCCGGGCTGTTTTGTCTACCGCACGCTGGACGATCTGGACGCGCTGGCCGCCAGGGCGGCGGGGGCCACGCGCGGGGTGGTGATCGGCGGCGGCCTGCTGGGGCTGGAGGCGGCGAACGCGCTGAAGCAGCTGGGGCTGGAGACGGCGGTGGTCGAGTTTGCCCCGCGCCTGATGGCGGTGCAGCTGGACGACGGCGGCGCGGCGATGCTGCGGCGCAAGATCGGCGCGCTGGGGGTTGAGGTGCATACCGGCAAGTCCACCCAGCAGATTGTTACCGAAGCGGACGGCAGCCTGCGGCTCGATTTTGCCGACGGCAGCAGCCTGGCGACCGACCTGGTGCTGTTCTCGGCCGGCATCCGCCCGCGCGACCGGCTGGCGGCGGCCTGCGGGCTGCAGCTGGGCGCGCGCGGCGGCATTGAGATCAACGACCTGTGCACGACCTCAGACCCCAGCATCTCGGCGATCGGCGAGTGCGCGTTGTGGAACGGCCAGCTGTTTGGCCTGGTGGCCCCCGGCTACCAGATGGCGCGGGTGGTGGCCGCCATGCTGGCCGGCGAGAGCGCGGCGTTTATCGGCGCGGACATGAGTACCAAACTGAAGCTGCTGGGGGTGGAGGTGGCGTCGCTGGGCGACGCCCACGCGCGCACGCCGGGCAGCCAGAGCTACAGCTGGACCAGCGAACCGAAAGAGGTCTACAAGAAAATCGTGGTGTCGGCGGACGGCAAAAGCCTGCTCGGCGGCGTGCTGGTCGGCGACAGCAGCGAGTACAGTACGCTGCTGCAGATGATGCTCAACGGCATGGCGCTGCCGGCGTCACCGGAGAGCCTGATCCTGCCGCAGAGCGAGGGCGCGCCGGCCAGAGCGCTGGGCGTCGCCGCGCTGCCGGACAGCGCGCAGATCTGCTCCTGCTACAGCGTCAGCAAGGGCGATATCTGCCGCGCGGTGCAGGACGGCTGCGGCGATCTGCCGGCGGTAAAAAGCTGTACCAGAGCCGGTACCGGCTGCGGCGGCTGTACCGCGCTGGTGAAACAGGTGATGGAGTACCAGCTGGCGGCGCAGGGCGTCGAGGTGAAGAAAGACGTCTGTGAACACTTCCCGTGGTCGCGCCAGGAGCTGCACTCGCTGATCCGCGTTAACCGCATCAAAACCTTTGACCAGCTGATCGCCGCCCACGGCCGCGGGCGCGGCTGTGAAGTCTGTAAACCGCTGGTCGGCTCGCTGCTGGCCTCCTGCTGGAACGAGTATCTGCTTAAGCCTCAGCACCTGCCGCTGCAGGACACCAACGACCGCTACTTTGCCAATATCCAGAAGGATGGCACCTACTCGGTGGTGCCGCGCATTCCGGCCGGCGAGATCACCCCGCAGGGGCTGATCGTCATCGGCGAGGTGGCCGCGCGCTACAACCTGTACACCAAAATTACCGGCGGCCAGCGCATCGACCTGTTTGGTGCCACCCTTGAGCAGCTGCCCGCCATCTGGCAGACGCTGACCGACGCCGGCTTTGAGACCGGCCACGCCTACGGCAAGTCGCTGCGCACGGTGAAATCCTGCGTCGGCTCCACCTGGTGCCGCTACGGCGTGCAGGACTCCACCGGCTTCGCCATCCGGCTGGAAGACCGCTACAAAGGGCTGCGCGCGCCGCATAAGATCAAAATGGCGGTCTCCGGCTGCACCCGCGAGTGCGCCGAGGCGCAGAGCAAGGATATCGGGGTGATCGCCACCGAGAACGGCTGGAACCTCTACGTCTGCGGCAACGGCGGCATGAAGCCGCGCCACGCCGATCTGTTCGCCAGCGACCTGGACGATGACACGCTGATCCGCTACGTCGATCGCCTGCTGATGTTCTATATCCGCACCGCCGATCGTCTGCAGCGCACCAGCGTGTGGATGGATAACCTTGAGGGTGGGCTGGACTACCTGCGCCAGGTGGTGATTGAGGACGTGCTGGGCATCAATGCCGAGCTGGAGCAGGAGATGGCGCAGGTGGTGGCGAGCTACCAGTGCGAATGGCAGACCACGCTGGCGGACGACGACCGGCTGGCGCTGTTCCGCAGCACGGTGAACAGCAGCGAGGCGGACGAAACCATCCGCTGGCAGCAGACCCGCGGGCAGATCCGCCCGGCCAGCGACCTGCCGCCGGTGCTGCCGGTGGTGGCGCCGCCTGCCGCCTGGAACGCGGTGTGCCGGCTGGAGCAGATCCCGTCTGACGCCGGGATCGGCGCGCGGCTCGGCAGCCAGCGCATCGCGCTGTTCCGCCACGGCGACCGGGTGTGGGCGCTGGATGATAACGAACCGGGCACCACGGCCAGCGTGCTGTCACGCGGCCTGCTCGGCGACGCCGCCGGTGAACCGCTGGTTGTCTCGCCGCTGTACAAACAGCGCTTCCGCCTGCGCGACGGCCAGAGCCTCGATAATCCGCAGCTGGCGCTGCGCTGCTGGCCGGTGAAGATAGAGCAGGGCCAGGTGTGGGTAGCGGCCGCGCCGCTGATTGTCACCAGCATAAAAGACGCGATTACCGCGTAAGGAGCGACCATGACGCTGAATATTGCCGGCATTGAAACGCTGCTGGCGCGCGCGAAAGCCAGCGCCGACCGCGCTAACGGTTCGGGAAGCGATAACGCTGACGGCAGCGGGGATAACGGCGAGTCTAACGGCGGCGAAAACGTCCCCGGCAGCGTCTGGCTGGTGGGGGCCGGGCCGGGGGCCTCCGATCTGCTGACGGTGCGGGCGCTGCGGCTGATCGAACAGGCGCAGGTGGTGGTTTATGACCGGCTGGTCAGCGCCGGGGTGATGGCGCTGATCCCACCTGAGGCGCTGTGCATCGACGTGGGTAAAACGCCGGGCTTTCACGCCATGAGCCAGCAGCAGATCAACCAGCTGCTGGTCGACCTGGCCCGCGCCGGCCAGCAGGTGCTGCGGCTGAAGGGCGGCGACCCCTTTGTGTTCGGCCGCGGCGGCGAGGAGATGCAGTGGCTGCAGCAGGCGGGGATCGCCTGCCATATCGTGCCGGGGATCACCGCCGCCACCGGCTGCGCGGCGGCCAGCGGCATTCCGCTGACCCACCGCGGGCTGGCGCAGTCGGTGCGCTTTATCACCGGCCACCACAGCAGCGGCAAGCCAGAGCACGACTGGCGCAGCCTGCGCGATGCGCAGCAGACGCTGGTGTTCTATATGGGGCTGACCTGGTGCGCGGAGCTGAGCGCACAGCTGATCGCCCACGGCCGCGACGCCGCCACCCCGGTGGCGATCGTTGAACGCGGCACCCGCGCCGATCAGCGCGTGATCGTCACCCGGCTGGACAGGCTGGCTGCCACGGTAGCGGAGCAGCAGCCGCAGTCGCCGGGGCTGCTGATTATTGGTGACGTGGTGGGGTTATACACGGCGGCGCAGGCCGCGATGCATCATGCGGAGTCGGCGCCGTGCGCAGAACGGGCAGGAGGATAACGGGCAGGAGGATAACGGGTGCTGACCCGGCGGCCGCACCTCAGGCGGCCACCAGCACCTTCACGCCTAACGCCTCAAACGCCGCCACCGACTGCTGAGAGATGCCGCTGTCGGTGATCAGGTACTGGATTTTGTTCCAGTCGCAGGGCAGCGCAAACATCGACACCTTGTCAATTTTGCTGGAGTCGGCCACCACGTAAACCGTGTTGGCCGAGTTGATCATCGCGTTTTTCACCTTGATATCGGTTTCGCTGGGGAAACTGAGGCCGAGGCGCGGTGAGATGCAGGCGGTGGCAAGAAACAGCTTCTCGGCCAGCACGTTTTCAAAGAAACCGGCCGCCTTCTCACCGGAGGTGGAGAGCGTCGGAAATTTGAAGGTGCCGCCGGTCAGCAGGATATTAATGCCCGGTTCGCCGCCCAGCTTAAGGGCAATATTCACCGCGTTGGTCACCACCGACAGGCGGCGGATATGGTTCATATGGTTGGCGATGGCGGTGGTAGTGGTACCGCTATCGAAAATCACCGTGTCACCGTTTTCGATCTGCTGCGCCGCCAGCTGACCGATGGCGTCCTTGGCTTCCATATGCGTCTGCCGCTCCAGCAGCAGCGCGCCGGTGTTCTGCTTGCCGGTCATCAGCGTGGCCCCGCCGTGATAGCGCTGCACGTACCCCTCTTTCTGCAGCACGCGCAGGTCGGTGCGGATGGTGGCTTCGGTCAGATTAAACGCTTCGGTCAGCGCCTTCACCGTCACCGTGCCGTCCTCACGGATCATCTCAAGAATCTTTTCACGCCGCTGCAGCATATCAGCCAATTGTTCATTTTTGCTTTTCAAGTGAAACACTCCGTTTGCCTGATTACCGCCAAACCTGCATGCCAGTCAACCCCTTGCGCTGGATATTACCCGCCGACTAAGGCAAATGCGAGGGCTGCCATAAAAGGTTTTTCATTTTCGAACGAAAGTCATTTTTTGGCACATGCTTGATTTATATCAGATTTGTCTGACAAGTCAGCAGCGTGCACAGCGGTACTAAACAAAAAAACCAGACTTTACAGGTATTTAACGTTTTCGTTTGTTTTTGTTTGAAACATGATCTTCTCCACATTCTGTCGACAAACGATAGCGTATATTTTTATTCGAAAATCAATGGTCGCTACTGAACCCGCAAGAAGTCAGCTTTTCGGCCTGCGAACCCCTTCAGAACACCTGACCGTCACCGCTTAAGGAGCAACGGCACATGAGTAACGAATACGACGTAAACCTGCGTCACGGCGTGGATATCAATACTGACCTCAGCGGCAAGGTTGCCGTGGTGACCGGCGGGCTGGGCGGCATTGCCATGGCCAGCAACGAGATGCTGCTGGCGAAAGGCGCCAGCCTGGCGCTGCTCTACCCGGCCTTTGAGCAGGGCAAAGTCGCCGACGTTGCCAGCCAGTTTGACGCCGACCGCGTGCAGTTCGTCCAGTGCGACGTCACCGACCCGGATTCCGTCGAGCAGGCGATTGTCCAGGTGGAAGCGCACTACGGCCACATCGATATTCTGGTCAACTGCGCCGGCTACGTGATGCTGCAGCCGGTACTGGAAACCGACTTCGCCGAGTGGCAGAAGCAGGTGGCGGTGAACCTGACCGGGCCGTTCCTCACCTCGCAGGCGGTGGGCAAACGCATGGTTAAGGCCGGCCGCGGCGGCAAAATTATCAATATCGCCTCGCAGGCGGCGTCGATCGCCATCGACAACCACGTGGCCTATACCTCGGCCAAAGCGGGCCTGCTGGGCATGACCAAAGTGATGGCGAAAGAGTTCGCGCCGCACAAAATTAACGTGAATACCCTGTCACCGACCGTGGTGCTGACGCCGATGGGCGAGAAGGCCTGGCGCGGTGAGAAGGGCGAAGCGATGAAGAAGCTGATCCCGATGGGGCGTTTTGCCTACACCGATGAGATTGCCGCCGCGGTGCTGTTCTTTGCCGGCAACGGCAGCGACATGATCACCGGTGCGGATCTGATGATCGACGGTGGCTTTACCATCTGGTAATCGCCGCCCGCCACACCAGTGAAACCGCAGTACCCAAGAAACGCTGTACCTACACATAACAATTATAGCGAGAACGTCACCATGAAAATGCGTTTAACCCTGTTAGCCCTGGCTACCGCCTGCTCCTTCTCCCACGCGGTCAGCGCGGCGGAAAAAGGCACCATCATGATCCTGGTTAACTCCCTGGATAACCCGTACTACGCCTCTGAAGCCAAAGGGGCCAACCTGAAGGCGCAGGAGCTGGGCTACAAAACGTCGGTGCTGTCCCACGGTGAAGACGTGAAGAAGCAGAGCGAACTGATCGACGCCGCCATCGGTAAAAAAGTGCAGGGCATCATTCTGGACAACGCCGACTCCACCGCCAGCGTGGCGGCGATCCAGAAGGCCAAAGACGCCGGGATCCCGGTGGTGCTGATCAACCGCGAAATCCCGGTGGATGACGTGGCGCTGGAGCAGATAACCCACAACAACTTCCAGGCAGGTTCTGACGTCGCCAACGTGTTCGTTGAGAAGATGGGCGAGAAGGGCAAATACGCCGAACTGGCCTGTAACCTTGCCGACAACAACTGCGTGACCCGCTCTAAATCCTTCCACCAGGTGCTGGATCAGTACCCGGACATGCAGAGCGTGGCGAAGCAGGATGCCAAAGGCACCCTGATCGACGGCAAGCGCATCATGGACAGCATCCTGCAGGCGCACCCGGACGTGAAGGGCGTGATCTGCGGTAACGGCCCGGTTGCGCTGGGTGCGATCGCCGCGCTGAAGGCCGCCGGCCGCAGCGATGTGATCGTGGTGGGCATCGACGGCAGCAACGACGAGCGTGACGCGGTGAAAGCCGGCACCCTGAAGTCAACGGTGATGCTGCAGGCGCAGGCGATTGCCGCGCAGGGCGTGACCGACCTGGATAACTTCATTCAGAAAGGCGTGAAGCCGGAGAAACAGCGCGTGATGTTCCGCGGCATTCTGATCAACCAGGAGAATGCTGACAAGGTCCAGGACTTCAACTTCAAATCCTGATGTTAACGCTGCGCCCCGCAAGGGGCGCAAAGGAGCGAATTATGTCCAGGCGTGTCTGGCTGGCAGTAGCCACTTTAGCCCTCGGGGGCTGCCGTATTGTGTCGCAGCAGGAGCTTCAGGATCTGAAAAATCCACCGAATCCCGCGCTGGCCAATGTAACCACCACCTATCAGCAGAAAATTGTGCCGCAGATCCTCAGCGAGGCGAAGCCGCTGGCTGAGCTGATGAGTGCCCTTAAGGGTGCAAAAGATTTTGACGCCGCCTGTAAGCAGTCCGGCTACCGCAGCCAGGAAGAGAACCCGTGCGTGTTCACGGTGAAGGTGCTGGGCACCGTTACCGCGGTGAATACCACCTCACGCAGCGGCAAAATGACCGTCAGAGACGCCAGCGGCCTTGAGGTTGCGGTGCAGATCGGGCCGACCATCCGCGGTACCGCGCTGCGCGACGCCTATAAGGGCGTGAGCTATCAGGACTTTAACGACCAGGTGCTGTTTGGCGACTATGGCAAGGCGATCAACACCCTCGCGTCCGATGAGATTAAAAAGCTGCAGCCGAAAGTCGGCGACAGCGTTGAAGTCGACGGCGTATTCAGCAGCTGGGACGTGCCGCAAACCCCGGCGGACATTACCCCCGCACGCGTAGTTCGTCAGTGAGGAGCTGGGAATGGCAGAACATCTGACCGCAGGCGAGCCGGCCGCTGACGCGCAGCCGGACGTGATTATTGAAACCCGCGACGTTTCCCGCATCTACCCCGGCGTGACCGCGCTGGACCAGGTGAACTACCGCGTTTACCGCAACAAGGTCAACGTGCTGATCGGCGAGAACGGTGCCGGTAAGTCAACGATGATGAAAATGCTGGCCGGGGTGGAAGTGCCGTCCTCCGGTCAGATCCTGCTCGACGGTGAGCCGGTATCGCTGCACTCGACGATGGCGGCGGAGAAGCACGGCATCAGCATCATCTTTCAGGAACTGAACCTGTTCCCGAACATGAACGTGATGGACAACATCTTTATCGGTAATGAGTTTTTCCAGCGCGGCCGGATTAATGAAAAATACCAGTACCAGCTGGCGAAATCGCTGCTGGAACGGCTGGAGCTGGATGTGGATCCTTACGCGCCGCTCGGGGAACTGGGCATCGGCCACCAGCAGCTGGTGGAGATTGCGCGTGCGTTGTCGAAAGACACCCGGGTACTGATTATGGATGAACCGACCTCGGCGCTCAGCCAGTCGGAAGTGAAAGTGCTGTTTAACGTCATCGAGGCGCTGAAGCGCCGCGGCGTCACCATTATCTACATCTCCCACCGGCTGGAAGAGCTGATGGAGATCGGCGATCACATCACCATCTTCCGCGACGGCCGCTTTATCAGCGAACGCGAGGTGCGTGACGCCAGCGTGCCGTGGATCATCGCCCAGATGGTCGGCGACAAGAAGAAACAGTTTGATTACGCCCCGGCGCCGCAGGGCGAGGTGGTGCTGGAGGTCAGCGGCATGACCGCGCTGCGCCAGGACGGCGGCTATAAGCTTAATGAGGTGGGCTTCAGCCTGCGCAAAGGCGAAGTGGTCGGCATTTACGGCCTGCTGGGCGCCGGGCGCACCGAGCTGTTTAAGGGGCTGATCGGGCTGATGCCGTGCCAGAACGGCAGGGTGACGCTGAACGGCGAATCCCTTGAGCGGCGCGACTTTGCGTACCGCCTGAAAAAAGGCATCGCGCTGGTGCCGGAGGACCGTAAGGGCGAAGGCATTATCAGCCTGATGTCGATCAAAACCAATATGACGCTGAGCGACCTCAGCCTGCGCGGCTTCCGCCGGGCGCTGGGCCTGCTGCGCCCTAAGCAGGAGGAACAGCAGGTTGGCGGGATGATCCAGCGGCTGGCGATCAAGGTCAGCGACAGCGAACTGCCGATCACCTCGCTGAGCGGCGGCAACCAGCAGAAGGTGGTGCTGGGCAAGGCGCTGATGACCGGGCCGGAGGTGGTGCTGCTGGATGAACCGACGCGCGGCATCGACGTGGGCGCGAAAACCGACGTCTATCAGCTGATTGGCCGTATGGCGCATGAAGGGCTGGCGGTGATGTTCTCCTCCTCCGAACTGGACGAGGTGATGGCGCTGGCCGACCGCATTCTGGTGATGGCCGACGGCCGTATCGCCGCCGATTTAACCCGTGCCGAAGCGACCCGGGAACGGTTAATCACCGCATCAACACCGCAAGAATAAGCTGGCTTGAGGATAATAAAATGAATCAGAAATACCTGCTGTACATGTACCTGCTGAAGGCCAGAACCTTTATTGCGCTGCTGATCGTGGTTGGTTTCTTCAGCATTATGGTGCCGAACTTTTTAACCCCGTCTAACCTGCTGATCATGACCCAGCACGTGGCGATCACCGGGCTGCTGGCGATTGGCATGACGCTGGTGATCCTCACCGGCGGCATTGACCTGTCGGTGGGCGCGGTGGCGGGCATCTGTGGCATGGTCGCCGGGGCGCTGCTGACCAGCGGCGTGCCGATCTGGGGCGGCCAGACGCTGTTTCTCAACGTGCCGGAAGTGATCCTCTGTGTGGCGCTGTTTGGCGTGGTGCTGGGGCTGATTAACGGCACGGTGATTACCCGCCTCGGCGTCGCCCCCTTTATCTGTACGCTGGGCATGATGTACGTGGCGCGCGGCGCGGCGCTGCTGTTTAACGACGGCAGCACCTACGCCAACCTGGTCGGTACGCCGCAGCTGGGCAACACCGGCTTTGCGCTGCTCGGCAGCGGGTCGTTCCTCGGCGTCTACTTCCCGATCTGGCTGATGGTCGGCCTGCTGCTGGTCGGCCTGTATATCACCCGTAAAACCCCGCTCGGCCGCTACATTTACGCCGCCGGCGGCAACGAGTCCGCCGCCCGTCTGGCCGGCGTGCCGGTGATTAAGGTCAAAGTGTTTGTCTACGCCTTCTCCGGGCTGTGCGCCGCGCTGGTCGGGCTGGTGGTGGCCTCGCAGCTGCAGACCGCCCACCCGATGACCGGCAACATGTTTGAGATGGACGCCATCGGCGCTACCGTACTCGGCGGCACCGCGCTGGCCGGCGGCCGTGGCCGCGTCTCCGGTTCAATTATCGGTGCCTTCGTGATCGTGTTCCTCGCCGACGGCATGGTGATGATGGGCGTCAGCGACTTCTGGCAGATGGTGATTAAAGGGCTGGTGATCGTCACCGCCGTGGTTATCGACCAGTTCCAGCAGAAGCTGCAGAGCAAGGTGGTGCTGATGCGTCGTCATGAGAAAAAACTGGCGGCGACGCCGGGTACTGAGGTGAGCCATGGCTAAGGATCTGATTATTGCCCTGGATGAGGGCACCAGCAACGTTAAGGCGGTGGCCATCGACGCGCGGGGGCAGGTGGTGAGCAAAGCATCCCGCCCGCTGTCCGTCGCCACGCCGCAGGCGGGCTGGGTGGAGCAGGACGGCATGACGCTGCTCAACGGTTCGCTGACCGTGCTGCGCGAGGTGATTGCCCAGGTCGGCGCGGAGCGGGTGGCCGCGCTGGCCGTCAGCAACCAGCGGGAAACCGCGATGGGCTGGGATCGCGCCAGCGGCCAGCCGATCGCGCCGGCGATGACCTGGCAGTGTTCACGCTCGGCGGCCTTCTGCGAGCAGCTGCGTCACGATCATCAGGACGCGCGCATTCGTGAAATCACCGGCCTGCCGGTTGCGCCGCTGTTCTCCGGTTCCAAAATGCGCTGGCTGCTGGATAACACCCCGGACGGCGCGGCGCGGGCGGCGCGCGGCGAGATCTGCCTCGGCACCATCGACAGCTGGCTGCTGTGGCACCTGACCGGCGGGCGCGAGTTCCGCTGCGACACCTCCAACGCCGCCCGTACCCAGCTGCTGAACCTGCACACCGCCGACTGGGACGCGGAGATGCTGGCGCTGTTCGGCATCCCACGCGCGGCGCTGCCGCAAATCTGCCCGTCGGCCAGCCACTTCGGCGTGACGGCCGGGCTGCAGGGCATCCCGGATGATATTCCGGTGCTGGCGATGGTCGGCGATTCGCACGCGGCGCTGTACGGCCACGGGCTGGGCGCGCCGGGCGGCGTAAAAGCCACCTACGGCACCGGTTCGTCGGTGATGGCCCCGCTGCCCACCGCCGATACCAGCATTACCTCGCTGGCCACCACCGTGGCCTGGCATGACGGCGAGCGGGTGGTTTACGGCCTTGAGGGCAATATTCCGCACACCGGCGACGGCGTGGCGTGGATGGCGCAGGCCGCCGGGCTGACCGACGGCAAGGGCCAGGTGCTGGCCAGCGCGCTGAACGAACTGCCGGGCAGCATTGAGTCGACGCTTGGCGTCTATTTTGTCCCGGCGCTGACCGGCACCGGCGCGCCCTGGTGGGATGACCAGGCGCGCGGGGTGATCTGCGGCCTGAGCCGTGGCGTGACCCCGGCGCACCTGATCCGCGCGGCGCTGGAGGCGATCGCCTACCAGATTGCCGACGTGATCGAGGCGATGCGTCAGCATCCGGGCTTCCATCTCGACCAGCTGATGGTCGACGGCGGACCGACGCAGAACGCCTGGCTGATGCAGTTTCAGGCCGACCTGCTCGGCTGCCCGGTGGCGCGCAGCACCACGCCGGAGCTCTCCGCGCTGGGTGCCGGCCTGCTGGCACGCCGCCAGCTGGACGGGCTCAGCGATGAACAGCTGACCGCGCTGATGCCGCAGCATGACCTGTGGCAGCCCGACCCGGTCCGCCACCAGCAGCTGCAGCAGAGCTGGAAGGGCTGGCGTGAGGCGGTACAGCGCACGCTGTGGCAGCCGTAAGCGGCGGGTGCGCCCCGTCTGAGCCAAAAACGGACCGAGTGGGTAACTGAGCGTCGGGCAGGCATGCCGCGCCTGACGCTGAGCCAGTCTGAGTGGTTAATTTACTGCCGGGCGGCAGCCTCGCCGCCCTGAACGCTTTTGAATACAGGAAACGCAGATGAAACGAGATTTCAGTGGTAAAACCGTGGTGATCACCGGCGCCTGCCGCGGCATCGGTGCCGGTATCGCCGAGCGCTTCGCCCGCGACGGCGCCAACCTGGTGATGGTCTCCAACGCCGAACGCGTGCTGGAAACCGCAGAGCAGCTGCGCGGCATCGCCAGCGGCGAGATCCTCGCGCTGCAGGTGGACGTCACCGATGAAGCCCAGGTGCAGTCGCTCTATCAGCAGGCGGCGGAGCGCTTCGGCACCATCGACGTTTCGATCCAGAACGCCGGGGTGATCACCATCGACACCTTCGACAAAATGCCAAAGGCCGACTTCGACAAAATTCTGGCGGTCAACACCACCGGCGTCTGGCTCTGCTGCCGCGAGGCGGCGAAGTATATGGTGAAGCAGCGGTCCGGCAGCCTGATCAACACCTCTTCCGGCCAGGGGCGTCAGGGCTTTATCTACACCCCGCACTATGCGGCCAGTAAGATGGGGGTGATCGGCATTACCCAGAGCCTGTCGCAGGAGCTGGCGCCGTGGAACATCACGGTGAACGCCTTCTGTCCGGGGATTATCGAGAGCGAGATGTGGGACTACAACGATCGCGTGTGGGGTGAGATCCTCAGCAGCGAGACGAAAAAATATGGCAAGGGCGAGCTGATGGCCGAGTGGGTGCAGGGCATTCCGCTGAAGCGCGCCGGCCAGCCCGGCGACGTGGCCGGACTGGTGGCGTTTCTGGCCTCCGACGACGCCCGTTATATTACCGGGCAGACGATTAACGTCGACGGCGGCCTGATAATGTCTTAATCGTTGCCGTAGCGGCCAACGATCCCCGCGCCGCCCAGCGCGTGCCCCTTCAGCTCCGCCAGCAGCTGTTCCCGCGTTAAGCCCGCTTTCAGGGCGTCGGGCGGCAGGTCGCTGGCGATCAGCGTAAACACGTAGTGGTGCGCGCCGCTGCCGGCCGGCGGGCAGGGGCCGTGATAGTGGTTATTGCCGGGGCTGTTTTTGCCGCCGGTAAAGCCTTTACCCTCAGTCAAATCCCCCTGGGCAAAGCCGCTGGCGCTGGCCGGAATGTTATAGGCCACCAGATGCGACACGCCCAGACCCTTCGCGCCTTCCGGATCGAACACCAGCAGCGCCAGGCTTTTACTGCCGGCGGGCAGGTTCTGCCAGCTCAGCGCCGGTGAAACGTTCTCCCCGGTACAGCTCGGGTTGCCTTTGGTGGCTCCGGCAAATTTTTTATCCAGCAGCGCGTTATCGTTAAAATCCGGCGAGCTGAGGGTAAACACCCCCTGCGCACCGGCGCTAAGGCTGGCGAGGAGCAGGGCACTGCACAACAACGTCTTCTTCATCCAGAATTCTCCTTATTAAACGGTGACAACTCAGTGTGGTTCAGCATAGCAGGTACGTCTATGTGTTGCGCCGTACTGACAGGCGCCTGAAGGCGCGGAGCACGTCGTGCTGTTATCAGGTGACGTCGTTGCCGTTCGCGATATTGCCGGGGCAATAGGTGCGCGCTTTGCGCCGGTACTGACGTGTGCCCTGAACGCGTTTTGCTGTGGCCGCCTGGTGTACGCTCTGCATCGTTTCTGTTGGTGTTAAGTTGATTAAGCCCGCGCGGTTCGTCGGGCGGAGGATCCTGTGCTAAGGTTATTAGATAATTTTCGTGATACAGCGCACGGTTTTCTGTGCAGCACCGTTCGCTACATTAGTCGCTGAGGATATGCAGAAAGTTTTTCGCCGTTCGATCCCAACACAACTCTTGCTGGTCACGCTGCTACCGTTGCGTAGCGCTGATGCCTTCGATGCCGCCAGCCAGTCTTCCGCTTTTCCGCTTACCGAATCCGCTCACCGTTCAGCAGATGCATCGTTATCCGGTGATGCCGCCCGTGAAATGAGTGCCACCTTAGCGGATGTCAGCCCTGTCCGTGACGCACCCTTCGCCGATCCTGCCCGTTTCAGCGCGATGCAGCAACGGCTGCCGCAGCTGGGCGGCGTTGAGACGGAGAATGCGCTGGCCACCCGCGTTGCCGAGGCGGCAAAAAGCATTGGCGAAGCCAGTATGAACAGCGATAACGATCACTCGCTGCGCGAGCAGGCCGGCATCTGGGCGTTTAACCAGCTGCGTGACGTTGCCAGTGAACGGGCCGCCAGCGAGGGCGAGCAGCTGCTGTCGCCGTTTGGCCAGGCCAGCGTGGCGCTGGCGGTCGATCAGCGCGGCAACTTTGACGGCAGCTCGGCGCAGCTGTTTACCCCGTTCCACGATAATTACCGCTACCTGACCTTCAGCCAGCTGGGGGTGGAAGAGGGGGAGTACGGCGCGGTCGGCAACGCCGGGCTGGGGCAGCGCTGGATGCTCGGCCACTGGCGGCTGGGCTATAACGCCTTTATCGACCAGCTGCTGAGCACGCCGCAGCGGCGCGGCTCGCTGGGGGCGGAGGCGTGGGGTGAATACCTGCGCCTGTCGGCCAACTACTATCAGCCGCTCGGCGGCTGGCGCAGCACCAGCGTTCAGACGCAGCAGCGCATGGCGCGCGGATACGACATCACCACCCGCGGCTATCTGCCGTTCTACCGCCAGCTGGGCGCGTCGCTGCGTTACGAGCAGTATCTGGGCAATCAGGTCGATCTGTTTCACAGCGGCAACCTGCGCAGCAATCCGACGGCGGTGACGCTGGGGATCAACTACACCCCGGTACCGCTGTTCACCCTCAGCGCCAGCCATAAAGAGGGCGAAGGCGGCGAGTCGCAGGATCAGCTGGCGCTGAAGATGAACTACCGCATCGGCGTGCCGCTGCGCCGGCAGCTCAGCGCCGACAACGTTGCCGCCGCCCAGTCGCTGAGCGGCAGCCGCTATGATACGGTGACGCGTAACAACACGCCGGTGATGGCGTTTCGCCAGCGTAAGACGCTGTCGGTGTTTCTCGCCACGCCGCCGTGGCAGGTGCAGCCCGGCGAGACCCTGCCGCTGCGGCTTCAGATCCGCCACAGCAACAGCATTAAAGCGGTGAGCTGGCAGGGTGATACCCAGGCGCTGAGCCTGACGCCCCCCGCAGATAACCGCAACCCGCAGGGCTGGAGCGTGATTATCCCGCCGTGGGATGCCACCCCAGGGGCCAGCAATACGTATCATCTGTCGGTGACGCTGGAAGACAGCCGGCAGCAGCGGGTGACCTCAAACTGGATCACCCTGACGCTGCCCACGCCGGTTACCGAATCCTGGCACCCGGAACAGTACGATTTGATGGCTCCCTGAGGCGGGATGGGGCTTGCGCCATTACGCCTGCCAGCGATTTTCGTCAAGAGGCCGCCCGCAAATATACGTGATCAAAGTCACAATAAATTCCTTTCCAGCCGCAGGGTTTTTCTGCACAATCTGCGAAAAATACTACTCACCTGCAAAACATGATCATTCGTCCGCACCGCCACTGGTTTGTTCGTTTGTTTGCCTGGCACGGCTCCGTGCTGCCCGGGATCTGGTTCCGCCTGACCCTGAACTTAATGATGTCGTTAATCGCCATCTACTGCCTTGACTGGTACGAAACGCTGGGCATCAAGCTGACGCTGTCGCCGTTCAGCCTGCTGGGGGTGTCGATCGCCATCTTCCTCGGCTTTCGTAACAGCGTCTGCTATGCGCGCTTTGTTGAAGCACGCATGTTCTGGGGGAATCTGCTGATCGCCTGCCGGACCCTGTCGCGCATGGCGCTGGCTATCTCGCCGGCGGACGCGCCGCGGGTCAACGCGCTGCTGCTGGCGTTCTGCTACAGCCTCAAGCACCAGCTGCGCCGCACCGACGCCCGCGCCGATCTGCAGCGCTACCTGGGGGACGAGGCGGACGAGGTGCTGCAGCGCCGCTCGCCGACCAACTTTATTGAGCTGCAGCTCTCCAGCTGGCTGGCGCAGCAGCGGCGCAACGGCAATATCTCTGATATCGTTTACGCGCATATGGACAGCAATATCAATCAGCTGTCGCAGGTGCTGGGCGGCTGTGAGCGGCTGGCGAGCATGCCGATTCCGTTCGCCTACGGCCTGCTGCTGCACCGCACGGTGTACCTGTTCTGCACGCTGCTGCCGTTTGCGCTGGTGCCGGACCTGCACTATATGACGCCGCTGGTGTCGGTGTTTATCGCCTATACCTTCCTGTCGCTCGACACGCTGGCGGAAGAGCTGGAGATGCCGTTCGGGCTGGAGAATAACCACCTGCCGCTGAACGCCATGTGCGTGAATATTGAGATCAACCTGCGCGAAATGAGCCTCGAGAGCGATCTGCCCGAGCCGATGGTGCCGGACCGCTGCTACCGTCTGACCTGATCGCCGCTACAAACGCAGCAGGGGGCGGATCGCTCCGCCCTCTGCTTATATTCAGCACGGTTTCCCGCCAGCGTTAGTCGATCAGAACTGGTAGTTCAGACCTACGCCGCTCACGTCGTCGGTTTTCAGCGCCAGCGCGTTGTTGTCTTTCAACAGGTTAAACTTGTACTCCGCATAGGCGTTGAAGTTTTTGTTGAAGTAGTAGTAGGCGCCCAGCGAAGCGTACTTAACGATATCCGCGTCACCAATCCCTTCGATATCCTTACCTTTCGACGTCACGTAGGCCAGTGACGGGCGGAAGCCGTTGAGGAACTGGTACTGCGCCACCGCTTCAAAGTTCACCGCTTTGTTGGCGAAGCCGCCGCCGATCGGGGTGGCGTTGTGGGTGTTGCCGTAGATGGTGGCGACGTACACCTGGTTGGCATCATATTTCACGCCGGTCGCCCAGTGCTCGGCGCGGTCGCCGTCGCCACGCGGGGCGGCGTTCTGCACGGCAAGGCGCTTAATGCTGGCGTAGCTGGCCACTGCGCCGAGGCCGAAATCGCTGGTATAGCTGGCGGTCAGGGCGAAGCCGTCGCCGTTTGAGCGGCGTACCGCGTCGGTGCCGGTGCGCTCATTTTTGCCTTCGTACTGCAGGCCGAAGTTCAGGCCATCGACCAGGCCGAAGAAGTCCTTATTGCGGTACGTCGCCACGCCGGTAGAGCGCGATGACAGGAACACGTCGCTGAAGCCGGAGTCACCGCCGAATTTCGGCAGCACGTCGGTGAAGGCGAGGGTGTCATACACCAGGCCATAGTTGCGGCCGTAGTCGAATGAACCGAATTTGCCGAACTTCAGGCCGGCGAAGCCCAGACGGGTCTTGTCGCCGCTCAGCGCGTCGCTGCCTTCAGATTTGTTCAGCTGGAAGTTGTACTGCCACTGGCCGTAACCGGTCAGATACTGATTGATCTGGGTCTCACCTTTGAAACCAAAACGCGCGTAAGAAACGTCGCCGTCGTTGCTGGCATCGTCGGAGAACAGATGGCCGACGTTAATCTTGCCGTTGAGATCCAGCTTGTTACCGTCCTTGTTATAAATTTCGCTGGCCTGGGCGGCGGTAGACGCCAGAAGAACCGGCAACAGCACTGCTAATAAAGAACGCTTCATCATTACGGTATCCTGTTTTCGAATTTATAATTTTTTTGCATTTAGTGCGGTTATGAAAATGACATAAATAAGTGTTTCATAAAAACTCAATACTTGTAACAAAATGTATATTTCTGGTTTTTACGGTTTTCAGCCTGTGTGAAATGAAACTAACGCTTATTCATAAAAGTGAAATGTTTAGTCTGAATTGCACTTAGCGGGCGAGGTTTTTTTATAAATTGTGTTTATGAACATGGTGTTATAAAATACTCTAGCTGGATTAAATATGAGGTTTTCCAATACCAATCTAAGCGTGCTAATTAATTTTGCATGTTTTTTGAGCGTAGATTGTTTTTTTGTTTTCTAAATAACAATTATTTGTAAGGTTTCTCAGTCATACAAAATGTGTATGTGTAAATAGGTAATTTGTATTATTAAATTGCGCAAATAAAAACCAGTTGCGCCGGTGGTAGTCAATGGCAGGCAAAATGCTGTGCCGCAGAGTTCACTTTTCAGGCACTCTGCTTCTGCTTCTGCTTCTGCTTCTGCTTCTGCTTCTGCTTCTGCTTCTGCTTCTGCTTCTGCTTCTGCTTCTGCTTCTGCTTCTGCTTCTGCTTCTGCTTCTGCTTCGTTCCTGTTCCTGTTCCTGTTCCTGTTCCTGTTCCTGTTCCTGTTCCTGTTCCTGTTCCTGTTCCCGTTCGCCTGGCCAGGCCAGGCCGGACGATGGAGCCACGCTGAGGGGGGATTGCACCAGAGCGGTGCTATACGCCCGTTTCAGGTGCGTTAACTGCCTCTTTTTAAAACCGAAATGTTTTCGCGATCACAGAAATACGATTTTTTTTCCGGCTGCATAATTCCGCTTTTTTTGGGCCTGACAATCGCAGGGATATGCTTGTTTATGCACTTTATATGCATTCAGTGTGAATAGTGGCTTGCTGTAAGTTATTGATATTCTGTTGTTACGATAGGTTTATGCATTTTATTTGCTGGCTGGCACGCCGCGTGCAGATTAGAGTGAAGGCGTGATGAATCATTCCAGTAACACTTTTTAAACTTTAATTTCACCCGGCGCCGCCGGATGACGCGATAAAAGAGGCCAGCATGCAACCTTCAGTCAGCCGTGAGAACTTTGATCAATGGATTGTCCCAACCTATGCCCCGGCCAGCTTTATCCCGGTCAGAGCAGAAGGATCGACGCTGTGGGATCAGCAGGGGCGCTCTTATATTGATTTTGCCGGCGGTATCGCCGTTAACGCGCTGGGCCACGCCCACCCGGAGCTGCAGCAGGCGCTGCAGCAGCAGGCGGCGCTGCTGTGGCACACCGGCAACGGCTACACCAATGAACCGATCCTGCGGCTGGCAAAGCAGCTGATTGACGCCACCTTCGCCGATCGCGCGTTTTTCTGTAACTCCGGCGCGGAAGCCAACGAAGCGGCGCTGAAACTGGCGCGCAAGGTGGCGCTGGATAACGGCAACCCGCAGAAAAACGGTATTGTGGCGTTTAACAACGCCTTCCACGGCCGCACGCTGTTTACCGTCTCTGCCGGCGGCCAGCCCGCCTATTCAAAAGACTTTGCGCCGCTGCCCGGCGGCATTCAGCACGCGGCCTTTAACGACCTGGCGTCGGCGGCGGCGCTGATCGATGACAGCACCTGCGCGGTGATCGTAGAACCGATCCAGGGCGAAGGCGGCGTGCTGCCTGCCGAGCCGGCGTTCCTGCGCGGCCTGCGCGAGCTGTGTGATAAACACCAGGCGCTGCTGATTTTCGACGAGGTGCAGAGCGGGGTTGGCCGCACCGGTTCGCTGTACGCCTATATGCACTATGGCGTGACGCCGGACGTGCTGACCACCGCCAAAGCGCTCGGCGGCGGCTTCCCGATCGGTGCGATGCTGACCACGGAAACGCTGGCCGCGCACCTGAACGTCGGCAGCCACGGCACCACCTACGGCGGTAATCCGCTGGCCGGTGCGGTGGGCGGCAAAGTGATGGAGCTGATCAACCGCCCGGACGTGCTGGCCGGCGTAACCGAGCGCCATCAATGGTTTGTTGAGGGGCTGGAGGCGATCAACCAGCGGCTGAAGCTGTTCAGCGAAGTGCGCGGGCTGGGCCTGCTGATCGGCTGCGTGCTGAATCAGGACTACAGCGGCAAGGCTAAACTGTTTAACCAGGCCGCGGCGCGGGAAGGGCTGATGGTGCTGATCGCCGGCGCCAGCGTGGTGCGCTTCGCGCCGTCGCTGATTATCAGCCGCGACGAGGTGGACGAGGGGCTGGCCCGTTTTGAACGCGCCTGTCGCGCGGTGATTGAAGGAGCCGGCGTATGATGTTTATTCGTCCCGTTGAACGAGACGATCTGTCACAGCTGATGAACCTCGCCGGTAAGACCGGCGGGGGATTAACCTCGCTGCCCGCAGACAGCGCCACGCTCGCCGCCCGCATCGAACGATCGCTGCTTACCTGGCAGGGCAAGCTGCCGCGCGCCGAGCAGGGCTACGTATTTGTGCTGGCCGACGGCGAAACCGGCCTGGCGGTGGGCATCTGCGCCATTGAGGTGGCGGTGGGGCTGCAGGACCCGTGGTACAACTTTCGCGTCGGTACCCAGGTTCACGCATCGAAGGAGCTTAACGTCTACAACCGCCTGCCGACGCTGTCGCTGTGTAACGATCACACCGGCAGCAGCGAGCTCTGTACGCTGTTTCTCGACCCCGACTACCGTAACGGTAAAAACGGCTACCTGCTGTCGAAGTCGCGTTTTCTGTTTATCGCCGCGTTTCGCGAGCGCTTTATGCAGAAGGTGGTGGCCGAGATGCGCGGCGTCAGCGATGAACACGGCCACTCGCCGTTCTGGGACAGCGTCGGCAGCCGCTTCTTTTCTATGTCATTCACCGATGCCGACTACCTGAGCGGTACCGGCCAGAAGGCGTTTATCGCCGAACTGATGCCGAAGCACCCGCTGTATATCGATTATCTGTCACCGGAAGCCCAGGCGGTGATCGGCCAGGTTCATCCGCAAACCGCACCGGCGCGGACGGTACTGGAAGCGGAAGGCTTCAGCTTCCAGCACTACGTCGATATTTTCGACGGTGGCCCGACGCTGGAGTGCGATATCGACCGCATTCGTGCGGTGCGCAAAAGCCGTGAGCTGAGCGTTAACGTGACGGCGTCACAGAACGGCGACCTGCCGCTGTGCCTGGTGGCGAATCAGGACTATCAGCACTTCCGTGTAATGCTGCTGCCCGCCGACCCGCTGGCCAGCGAGATTGACGTGACCGCCGCACAGGCGGAAATTTTAGGCTGCCGGCCGGGCGATCGCCTGCGGGTAGTGACACTTTGTCGTGAGGAGAAACAGGCATGACGCACTGTATTAATGGCCAGTGGCTGGCCGGCAGCGGGGAGCACTTCAGCAAGACCAGTCCGGTTGGCGGTGAGGTGCTGTGGACGGGGAACGCCGCCTCGGCCGGTCAGGTCGCCAGCGCCGCTCAGGCCGCGCGCGGCGCCTTCTCCGCCTGGGCGCGGCGACCCTTTGCCGAGCGCCAGGCGATCGCCGAAGCGTTTGCCCGGCTGCTGGACGGGGCCAAAACCGAGCTCAGCGAAACGATCTCCCGCGAGACCGGCAAACCGCGCTGGGAAACCCTGACCGAAGTGCAGGCGATGATTAATAAGGTGGCGATTTCGCTGCGTGCCTGGCACGCCCGCACCGGTGAACACGCCGAAGGCGAAAGCTCGCTGCGCCACCGCCCGCACGGCGTGATGGCGGTGTTCGGGCCGTATAACTTCCCCGGCCACCTGCCAAACGGCCATATCGTACCGGCGCTGCTGGCGGGCAATACCATCGTGTTTAAGCCAAGCGAGCTGACGCCGCTGACCGCTGAGAAGACGGTGCAGCTGTGGCTGCAGGCCGGACTGCCGGCCGGGGTGCTTAACCTGGTGCAGGGCGGGCGTGACACCGGCCAGGCGCTGGCGCAGGACGCGCAGATCGACGGCGTGCTGTTTACCGGCAGCGCCGCCACCGGCTATCAGCTGCATCGCCAGTTCGCCGGTCAGCCGGAGAAGATGCTGGCGCTGGAAATGGGCGGTAATAACCCGCTGATCGTTGACGATCCGGCGGATATCGACGCGGCGGTGCATATCGCCATCCAGTCGGCGTTTATCAGCGCCGGACAGCGCTGCACCTGCGCCCGGCGCATGCTGGTGAAACGCGGGGCGGCGGGGGATGCGTTTCTCGCCCGGCTGGTGGAGGTGGCGGCGAACATCCGCACCGGCGGCTGGAACGACGAGCCGCAGCCGTTTATGGGCAGCGTGATTTCGCTGCAGGCGGCGGAGAAGGTGTATGCCGAGTGGCAGTCCCGGATTGCGGCCGGCGGCAGGGTGCTGCTGGAGATGCGCTGGCCGCAGCGCGATAACGCCATCCTCACGCCGGGGATTGTTGATATTACCGGCGTGGCCGGCCTGCCGGACGAAGAGGTGTTTGGCCCGCTGCTGGCGGTGATCCGCTATGACGATTTTGACAGCGCCATCCGCATCGCCAACGATACCCGCTACGGCCTCTCCAGCGGCCTGATTTCACCGGACCGCGAGAAGTTTGACCAGCTGCTGATCGAAGCCCGCGCCGGGATCGTCAACTGGAACAAACCGCTGACCGGTGCCGCCAGCAGCGCGCCGTTTGGCGGCGTGGGTGCCTCCGGCAACCACCGCGCCAGCGCCTGGTACGCCGCTGACTACTGCGCCTGGCCGATGGCCTCGATGGAGTCCGCCGGGTTATCCCTGCCCGCCAGCCTGTCGCCGGGCCTCGATTTTAGCGCTAAAGGAGAGACGCCATGAGCGCCCGTGAAGTCAATTTTGACGGTTTACCCGGTCTGACCCACCACTACGCCGGGCTGTCGTTTGGCAACGAGGCATCGGTGCGCTCTCAGCATCAGGTCTCTAACCCGAAACTGGCGGCGCTGCAGGGGCTGATGAAGATGAAGGCGCTGGCCGATCTCGGCTTTGCCCAGGGGGTGATCCCCCCGCACGAGCGGCCGAACGTTGAGGCGCTGCGCCAGATAGGCTTTAGCGGCAGCGATGCCGGGGTGGTGGCGGGGGCGGCGAAACAGGCACCACAGCTGCTCTCTGCCGTCAGTTCCGCCTCATCGATGTGGGTCGCTAATGCCGCCACGGTATCGCCGTCCGCCGACAGCGCCGACGGCCGCGTGCACCTGACGGTGGCCAACCTGAACAACAAATTCCACCGGGCAATTGAAGCGCCGACCACCGCCGCGCTGCTGCGGGCGATATTCCGCGATCGCGACCACTTTACCGTGCACGACGCGCTGCCGCAGGTGGCGATGTTCGGCGATGAAGGTGCCGCCAACCATAACCGCTTCAGTAACGGCTACGCTGAGCCTGGCGTGCAGCTGTTTGTTTACGGCCGTGAAGAGGCCAGCCCGGCGCTGGCACCCACCCGTTACCCGGCGCGGCAGACGCGCGAGGCCAGCGAGGCGGTGGCCCGCCTGCACCAGCTGGACCCGGCGCGGACGGTGTTTGCGCAGCAGAATCCGCAGGTGATCGACCAGGGCGTGTTTCATAACGACGTGATCGCGGTCAGCAACCAGCAGGCGCTGTTCTGCCACCAGCAGGCGTTTGTTAACCAGCCGCAGCTGCTGGCCGAACTGGCGGAGAAGCTGCCGGGCTTCCAGCCGATTGAGGTGCCGGCCGACCGCGTCAGCGTTGCCGACGCGGTGTCGACCTACCTGTTTAACAGCCAGCTGCTCAGCAAGGCCGACGGCAAAATGCTGCTGGTGCTGCCGGAAGAGGCGCGCCGTCACCCGGGCGTCTGGGCTTACCTGAGCGAGCTGGCGGCCAGCGGCGGAGTGATTGACGAGCTGAAGGTGTTCGACCTGCGCGAAAGCATGTGCAACGGCGGCGGCCCGGCCTGCCTGCGCCTGCGGGTGGCGCTGACCGCGCAGCAGCAGGCGGCGGTCAACCCGGCGGTAATGATGAACGATGCGCTGTTCGCCACCCTGAACGGCTGGGTGGAGCGTCACTACCGCGACCGTCTTACCCAGGCCGATCTCGCCGACCCGCAGCTGCTGCTGGAAGGGCGCACGGCGCTGGATGAGCTGACAAAACTGCTCGACTTGGGCAACGTTTACCGTTTCCAGCAGTAACAGGGCGGTGCAGGGCGGGCGTGCGCCGCGCTCTGCACCGGTCGCAGACGCACTTAAGGAGTACCGATGAAGGATTTTCTTGCCCTGACGCTGGCGGGTGTTGGCCCTGATAACGCCGCCGGACAGCAGGACAGCTTCAGCTGGCGCTGGCTGGACGACGGGATAGTGGAGCTGACCCCGCTGCAGCCGGCAACGATGTCGCTGGTGCTGTCAACCGGCGTCCACGGCAATGAGACCGCGCCGGTGGAGATTGTCGATCGGTTGCTTAACCGCCTGCTGAGCGGCGAACGGCCGCTGGCGGTGCGGCTGCTGGTGATTTACGGCAACCCGCACGCGCTGCGGCAAAACAGGCGCTATCTTGATGTCGATATGAACCGGCTGTTCGGCGGCCGCTGGCAGAAGGTGGCCGACTGCACCGAGGCGCGGCGTGCGCTGCGCCTTGAGCAGGCGGTTGAACAGTTCTGGCAGGCGGGTGAGTCAGCCGGGACGCGCTGGCACCTGGATATGCATACCGCCATTCGCGGGTCTTTGCACCCGCGTTTTGGCGTGATGCCGCAGCGCGTTGGCCCCTGGCCTGCGGATTTTCTGCGCTGGCTCGCCGCCGCCGGGCTGGAGGCGCTGGTGTTCCACCGCGCGCCGGGTGGCACTTTTACCCACTTCACCGGTGAACATTTTCAGGCGGCCAGCTGTACGCTGGAGCTGGGTAAGGCGCTGCCGTTTGGTGCCAACGACCTGGCGCAGTTCAACGCCGCGGACGCCGCGCTGAGCGCGCTGCTGTCGGGTGAAGCCTGGCCGCTGGCGGAGGCCACGCCGGTACGCTATCGCGTGGTGCAGCAGATCACCCGGGCGTCAGAGGCGTTTACCCTGCATATGGGACCGGAGACGCTGAACTTTACCGCCTTCGGACAGGGTACGCTGCTGGCCGAAGCGGGAGAGCAGCGCTGGGTGGTGGAGCAGCCGCGTGAGAGGGTGCTGTTCCCTAATCCGGCGGTAGCCATCGGCCAGCGGGCCGGGCTGATGCTGGTGGAGGAGAGTGATTATCCGCCGGACCCGCTTTAGCCGGTGCGGTTAGCCAGGACACGTTAAGTCCGACTAAGGAAAAACCATCACTTTTTTCTTCCGTCGGACTTACGGACCTATTACACTCCTCCTTAATTTCTGCACAAACCCGCCACTGATTCATACTCTTTTTCAATTCTTATCATTAATCTTCGTAATCTCTCCACGATCGGCGTGAAGTTGTCTTTTATGCTTGCAGGGCTTTACCTACCCTCTGACTGATTGACGTTCAGCACCGTAAACTTGCTTTCGACATCGCGACAATACGGTCGCCAGAGAACTGAAAAGTAAGGATAAATAATATGCGTAAATTAACTTCTCTCTTCGTTGCCGCTTCACTGGCTCTGGGCGCGGCCAATATTGTTCATGCCGCCGCAGACAACCTGACGCCGCCGCCGGCCGGGGCTGAAAAACCGATGAACCATAAGCCGCCGCGTCCGGACGGCCTGCATCAGTTTAAAGGCCTCAACCTGACCGACGCGCAGAAACAGCAGATGCGTGACATTCTGAAAACGGCGCACAAAGATTTTAAACGTCCTTCGCTGGAGGAGCGCCGTGCGCTGCACAGCATCGTCGCGGCGGACAGCTTCGATAAGGCTAAAGCGGAAGCCCAGGCGGAGAAAATGACGGTCAACGGCAAAGCGATGGCGCTGGCGCGTCTGGAAACCGAAAACAAGCTGTATAACGTGCTGACCGCCGATCAGAAAAAACAGTTCAACCAGAATTTTGAGAAACGTCTGACTGAAAAGCCGCGTCATGAAGGTAAAATGCTGCCAGCCGAAGACTAAACTTCGCGCCGTAAGCAGTCCGGTGCCGCGCTGAAGCCTTAGCCTCGCGCGGCATTAATTGAAACCGCCGGTGTTGCCCACCCGTCCGAGGACGGTGGTCAGCCCCGGCGGTTTTTTTTAACGTTTACCCGCCGAGGGGGATAACCGGCAGCCTGCCGCTGATTAACGGCTTGCAGAGGATTTTATAGCCGTCGCTGTCAAAGCCCGGCGGCGTGCTGGTCAGCGCCGTGGCGTCCGCCAGCTCGCTGACCGAGCCGAGGTAGAGCCAGTTGTTAATGACGTGGATCTGCTTCTGACCCGGCCGCTCTTCCACCACGCCCACCGCCCCCGGCCACGGCCAGCACTGCACGCGCAGCGCGTCAAGCGCGACACGCAGCCGCTGCTGGTGGGCCTCCACGCTCTCTTTGCCGCAGCAGGCACCGGCACAGCGCTTCAGCGCCGCGCGGAAGCAGCCGCGCCCGGCGGTCACCGACTCCAGCCCGAGCAGGCCATAGCAGAGCTGGTGCTGGTCGGCGATCTTCTGCAATGCCTCCAGCGCCGCCCGCCGGCTGGCAAACAGGCCGAACAGATTGGGGGTGTGCGAGAAATCGACCTCGCGTGCCGACACCACCTGCGGGCGCTGGTCATCCAGCCGCAGCGAGCAGAGCTGGCGGTTTTTGCGCAGGCGTTTGTTAAACAGCGGCTGCTGCAGCTTGATCATCTGCGCCTCGAGCAGCAGCGCGCCCAGCTCCCCGGCGGTGGGGATCCAGCTGATGCGCAGCGCCTGCCGCAGCATGCGCGCTTCGTCCGGGGTGCGCAGGTGCGACAGCACCCGGCTGCGGATATTGACGCTCTTACCGATATACAGCGGCAGGGTTTCACTTTCACCGTGGAAGATATAGACGCCGGGCAGGGTGGGCAGGTCTTCCAGCCACGGCCGCAGGTGCTCAGGATACTGATAAATGGCCGCTGCCTCGAACGCCAGGCGGGGGCTTGTGGCTCTTCTACTCACACATCACTCCGATTACTGTTTGCCTGTACAGTATAGCAGCAAAAATGCGCGGTGGCAGGCTATGCCGGGTGGCGAAGCGGGCATCGACGATCGTAATGGATTGCGGATTGCGGATTGCGAATGCTGATGACAGATGACAGATGACAGATGACAGTTGACGGGTGACACAGGCTGGGGAAGAGATAATGTGATGCAACGCCGGACACAGGAGCGGCATGGAGGAGGCGAATGGGTAATCTGGCTGAGAGAAGTACGCAGGGCAGAAATTTCCGCCCTGCACAACGTGTTACTGTTTCCAGAAATCGTCAAATACCGTGATCGGCGTGCGGCGCTTATGCTCGGTTTTCAGATACCAGCCTTCGATGGTCTTCGCGGCGTCCGGCTCGATGCTTTCACCCTGCAGATAGCGGTCAATCTGCTGGTAGGTGACGCCGAGCGCCACTTCATCCTGCAGCCCCGGACGATCGTCTTCCAGATCGGCGGTCGGCTGTTTCAGGTACAGGTGTTCCGGGCAGCCCAGCGCCTGCAGCAGCTGTTTACCCTGGCCCTTGTTGAGACGGAAAATCGGGTTGATATCGGTGCCGCCGTCGCCGTACTTAGTGAAGAAGCCGGTGACCGCCTCCGCCGCGTGATCGGTGCCGACCACCACGCCCGCCGTCATGCCGGCGATGCTGTACTGGGTTTTCATCCGTTCACGGGCTTTCTCGTTGCCGCGCACAAAATCGGACAGGACGATGCCCGCCTCGCGCAGCGCCTGCTCGCTGGCCTGCACCGCCGCCTTAATATTGACCGTCAGCACGCGATCGGGCTGGATAAAGGCGATGGCGTCCTGGCAGTCCTGCTCGTCGGCCTGCACGCCAAACGGCAGGCGCACGGCGATAAACTGATAGTCGCCGTTGCCGCTCTCTGCGCGCAGCTCGCTTATCGCCGTCTGGCACAGCTTACCGGTCAGGGTCGAATCCTGCCCGCCGCTGATGCCCAGCACCAGCGACTTGATGAACGGATATCGTTTGAGGTACGCCTTAAGAAAATCGACGCTGGTGCGGATTTCGGCGTCAACGTCGATGGCCGGTTTAACGCCGAGCGCGGTGATAATTTCCTGTTGCAGAGACATCTGATACTCCTCAGATTCAGCGCCACCCGAGGTGGCGATTGGCAGTTGCGTCTGATTAAGCTAACGCGCATCACGCGAAACAACAATCATCAATCCCTTATGTCTCGCGTCGGTTGCTGAAAAATCACGCGGACCTGGGCTTTTGCGCCAGCAGGGTGAACATCAGGATCGCCAGCATGTAGCAGCCGAAGATGGTGGCGGTCATGGTCAGCATCGAGGTGCCGCCGATGCCGGTGACCGGGACGCTGATGCCGCCGAGGGTGAACATGGTGACGCCCAGCACCGCCGAGGCGCTGCCTGCCCGGTGGCCCTGGCTCTGCATCGCCAGCGACGAGGCGGTCACCGAAATGACGCCGTTGCTGGCCACGCTGCAGAACAGCGCGATCAGCACCACCGGCAGCGCCGCGCCGCTGATGCCGGCCAGCAGCAGGCTGGCAGAGGCGACAAACGCCAGCGTCAGGCCGGCTTTCAGCACCCTGTACTCACCAAAATGGCGGCTGAAACGAGCAGCGGTCTGCGAGGCGATAATCAGGCCGATGCCGTTGGCGGCGAAGCAGAAGCTGAACTGCTGCGGAGTCAACTGGTAGATCTCCTGCAGCACGAAGGGTGACGCGCCGATGTAGGCAAACATCCCGGCCATCATAAAGCCCTGGGTCAGGCAGAAGCCCATAAACGGCCGATAGGTGGCCACCTGGCCCAGCGCGGCCCACGCTGAGAAGATACTGCCCTGGCTACGCCGCTCCACGGGCAGCGTCTCATGCAGTTTGAGGCGGGCGAGGATAAACAGCAGCATCGCAATCACGCCGATGGTCATAAACAGGCCGCGCCAGTCGAGGAACGCCATCAGCGCGCCGCCCATCACCGGGGCGGCGATCGGAGCCAGGCCGTTGACCAGCATCAGCAGCGCAAAGAAGCGGGTCAGATCGTGGCCGCTGTACATGTCGCGGGCGATGGCGCGCGACAGTACGGCTCCGCCGGCACCCGACAGCCCTTCAAACAGGCGTGCCAGCAGCAGCTGGTTAATATCCTGTGCCAGCGCACAGCCAATCGATGCGATCAGCAGCAGTACCAGCGACAGCAGCAGCGGGCGCAGGCGTCCGTATTTGTCGCTCAGCGGGCCGAAAAACAGCTGGCCTACGCCAAGGCCCAGCAGCCCGGCGGTCAGGCTCAGCTGGGCGCTGGCGGTGGAGGTCTGCAGGTCGCTGGCCAGGGAAGGCAGGGCGGGCAGGTACAGGTCAATGCAGAGCGGGCCAAGGGCCGCCAGCAGGCCAAGCGTAATGGCGTAACCCATACGGCTAGGGTGTGCAGATGTCATGATGCCTCGGAATCAAATAGCAGGTGATAAAACTGTTGGTAAAGCGGGTAGAGCTGTTTCGGTGATGCCTTCTGCGGCATCAGCCGCCGCCACGAGGTGCCTTCCACCATCACCGCCAGCAGCTCGACGCAGGCGCGCGCACGTTCATCGCTGAGGTGCGGGTGCTGCTGCTGCACTTTCTGGCAGGCGTGGCTGAACAGGCGGGCGTCGGCGTCGGCCATCATCTGCGCCACCGCCGGGTTGCGGGTGCTTTCAGCGGCGACCTCGAACATCAGCGCCTCATCGTCTTCGTTAAGCACCTGCCGCCAGGCCAGCAGCTCGCACAGGTGGCTGCTGTCGCTGGTGCTTTTCATCTCCTGCAGGCGAAAATCGATAATCCGCGTGACGATCTCGCCGATGATGGCGTCTTTGCTGGTGAAGTAGCGATAGATCTGGCCGACGCTGAGCCGCGCCTCCGTTGCCAGCTGGGCCATGCTGGCGGCGTGAAAGCCGTGCTGGCGGAAACAGCGGCGGGCGGCGGTAATGATTTCGTCTTTACGCAGGCGATGGCGTTCATCGCGCGCTTCGGCGGGGGTAACCATCGGTAATGAGCTCCTGCTGGGGGCCGCCCACGCTGAGGCCGCAGCGGCCAGCATGATGCGAACGATCGTTCTCAATTTTTTATTATAAACATCGTGCCGCGCCTGCGGTATCATTTTCTGTAACAGATTTGATTAATCTGAATTTGTATTCCAGGATTAGTGGGACATGGATAAAAAATGAGGAATAACAAATGCGTAAAATGACGGGATTGATCGGTGCCGCAGTCACTCTGGCAGTTTTATCGGGCTGTACTGCCTATGACCGCGCCGAAAGCTATGTCACCAAGCCGGTGGTGCAGGACGTTAAAAAAGGCATGACGCGTGCTCAGGTGCGTGACCTCGCCGGGCCTCCTGCCACGGAGATCACCATGGTGCACGCCCGCGGTACCTGCCAGACCTACGTGCTGAAAGAGCGCGATGGCAAAACCCAGACCTACTTTGTCAGCTACAACGACACCGGTCGGGTGATGAACTACGGCTTCCAGAGCTGTAAAGAGTACGATACCGACCCGCAGACCAATCAGTAACCGCACTCGTCGGTACGTCGCTGAATCCGCGCCGTGCCGCCGTAAGAGCATAAAAATGGCCGCTGTAAGTTCAGCGGCCATTTTTTTATGCCTGTGAATTATAAACCCGGCGGGCGCGGCACTTCCAGATACTGGCCGTCGATATTGCGCCGGTAGTAGTGGCCATCCTCAACGTAGAAGCGCTCGCCGTTGTAGTCCAGCGCGTGCATGCTGCCGCCCCTGTAACGTTCAACCGGTCGGTCAACCACCACGTAGCTGTTATCACGCTCACGCTGATAATAAGTGCCGTTCAGCACGTAATAAGTCAGGCCGCCGATCAGCACCGCTGCAGCGGCATCCGGCAGAAATGAGAGCCGTCCCGGGCCGCCGTGGCGCCATTCCGGGCCGCCGTGGCCGCCGTCGTGCCAGCCCGGTCCGGGTCCCCAGCCGCCGGGATGGGCAGAGGCGAGCGTCGGGGCCAGCAGCGTGAAGGCGAGTAGCGTGGTCATCACCTTTTTCATAGGGGTTCTCCTGTTGCAACTGTCGCCAGCATCGGCCCTTGCCGGCCGAAACACAAGCGCTAACCTTACCGCATTATCTGCTGCTTACAGCGCTTAACGATTCCTTTACCTGACCGCCATGATTGGGCGAAATTAAGATATAAAAAAGCCCGGATGGCGATCCGGGCTGGAGGATAACGCTGTGCGTATTACGCGATTAACGCTGCGCCATTCAGGCTTCGTTATCGTTACTGGCATTGGTCAGTTGGGTCTGCTGCAGCCACTGGCGGGTCAGCGTATCGCGGTCATCCTGCCGTTGACGTTCAGCGTGGTACGGCCTCAATCAACCCGTGGAGAAACGTTGCTGAAAAGGAACGATCGGTGAATTTCTGATAAAGCGAATTTGGCTGCTTATAGCATAGTCACCAACCAGCCCGCCGGTTACTGTGCCAACGGTATTGCAGATACCTGCGATCTATCCGAAACGGATATTCATTAAAGTGAGGTAATTATGAAACAACTTTCCGTTCAACACGTTAATCAGGTTTCAGGCGGGTGTTTTCTTAGCTATCTGGCAAATGCTGTCAGTAAGCCGCTGGGGCAGTTAGTGCACACCGTAGAGAGCAACATTTATGATGCCACTCTCGGCAAGATCCCGTTGCTTGGTCCGCTTTTAAAAGGGTTTATAACCGATCCCTGTCAAATTTTTAAAGCGCCACCGGCCAACTCATAATCATTCAGTTTTAAACAGTGTGAGAGAGTTTGCTGTGTAAATAAGCCGCAGGCATTTTGCCTGCGGCTTATTACATTCAGTGTGCCAGTTTATTACCGGTGAGCCAGTTCAGCGTCGTTATCGGCATCGGTAAGCAGGATCTGCTTATCGGTCTGCTTCAGCCACTGGCTGGTCAGGGTACCGGCGGTCATCGAGCCGTTGACGTTCAGCGCGGTACGGCCCATATCGATCAGCGGTTCGATGGAGATAAGCAGCGCCACCAGGGTGACCGGCAGGCCCATCGCCGGCAGCACGATCAGTGCGGCGAAGGTGGCACCGCCGCCCACGCCAGCCACGCCGGCCGAGCTGAGGGTGACGATGCCGATCAGGGTGGCGATCCACATCGGGTCAAACGGGTTGATGCCCACGGTCGGTGCTACCATTACCGCCAGCATGGTTGGATAGAGGCCGGCACAGCCGTTCTGGCCGATGGTGGCACCAAATGAGGCGGCAAAGCTGGCAATCGACTCGGGCACGCCCAGGCGACGCGTCTGGGCTTCCACGCTCAGCGGGATGGTGGCAGCGCTGGAGCGGCTGGTAAAGGCAAAGGTAATCACCGGCCACACTTTGCGGAAGAAGCGCAGCGGGTTGACGCCGTTAACCGACAGCAGCAGCGCGTGCACGGCAAACATAATCGCCAGGCCGAGGTAGGAGGCCAGTACAAAGCTGCCGAGCTTGATGATGTCGCTGAGGTTAGAGCTGGCGACCACTTTGGTCATCAGCGCCATCACGCCGTACGGCGTCAGCTTCATAATCAGGCGTACCAGCTTCATCACCCACGACTGCAGGGTATCGATGGCTTTCAGCACCCGCTGGCCTTTCTCCGCATCATCCTTCAGCAGCTGCAGGGCAGCCACGCCGAGGAAGGCGGCGAAAATCACCACGCTGATGATTGAAGTGGGGTTGGCTCCGGTCAGATCGGCAAACGGATTCTTTGGAATAAAGGAGAGCAGCAGCTGCGGCGCGCTGAGGTCGGCCACTTTGCCGGCGTAGTTAGTCTGGATCGCGGTGAGACGTGCGGTCTCCTGCACGCCCTGCACCAGCCCGCTGGCGTTGAGGCCAAACAGCCAGGTGACAAACACGCCAACAGCGGCAGAGATTGCGGTAGTGAACAGCAGCACGCCGATGGTCAGCACGCTGATTTTACCCAGTGAAGAGGCGTTATGCAGGCGGGCGACGGCGCTGAGAATCGAGGCGAACACCAGCGGCATCACGATCATCTGCAGCAGCTGGACGTAGCCGTTACCGACCAGGTTAAACCAGCTGACGGACTGTTTAATCACGTCGCTGCCTTCGCCATAGACGTTGTGCAGGGCGAGGCCGAACAGTACGCCGACCACCAGGCCAAACAGCACTTTCTTCGACAGGCTCCAGCCCTTACGGCCGGCTTTGCCGACCAGCAGCAGCAGCGCGATAAAGGCGACGAGGTTAACGATCAGAGGAAAATTCATTTCCGGTTCTCCAGAAGGGTGTGCAAAGCAGGTCACGGCTGGCGGCAGTTGATTTGTGCCGCGCAGCAAGTCGTACAGGGGCGGGATGGTATCAGCTTGTTAGCGCATGGCTTATATCCAAAAGGAATTGATTATAACTTTTTGTATTTAATCGCCCAATTATTGCGCTTTCTGGTGATTAATCAGGCTGCTGACGCTGTTCTGCACGCTGCTGACCATGCCGCTGGCCCAGCCATTCTGACCAAAAGGCGCAACCCCAGGTGGAAACCACATCGCGTAGCCGACCAGCGCCAGGCACAGTACGCGCTCCAGCTGGTTGCCTTTCTGGCTGCGCAGGATCGGCAGGCGAAAGCGCCAGCGGCAGGGCCACAGCAGCGGTACGCCGGCCGGGGTCAGCATATCCGCCACGATATGGCTGAGGTAGCCCAGCACCAGCCCCTGAAAGGCATCGGCCGGGATCAGCCAGCCTGCCGGCAGCGGCGTCTGCAGCAGCATCACGCCACCGGCCACCGCCAGCAGGCTGTGGGTAAAGCCGCGGTGGCCAAACGCGCGGGCGATCGGTTTCGACAGCCAGGCCAGCCGCTGCCCGAGCAGTGACTTCGGATGATCGATATCCGGCAGCAGGCAGGTGAGCAGCGCCGCCGGAATAATATGCCACCAGTCGGCGCTGGCCAGCACCGGCGTCAGTTCAGCGCGCTTGGCAAAGATGGCGCTGGCAATGGCAAAAATAAGATGGCCTTCGGCCGTCATGGGGATCCCTGGCTACATAGCTGTCGATGTATCCAGTATAGGGAATATATACAGTAGAATAAATATGTGACGCTGTAACGAAGAGCAAATATTTTAAGGAGATGTTTCTTAGATTTGCACTGGAGTGACAGCGATGATCCTGGCCACCACCGGGGGTGGTGGCCAGATAATGCCAGCGTGATGCGGTCGCAGCGGCTGACGCTTACCCTTTCAGGTGCGCGGCGGTCAGTTCGGTCAGCGAACCCAGCTGCACGTCGGCCAGCGCCCAGCGCGCATCCTGACGGTTCTCCGCCGCCGGCACCACGATGGAGCGCATCCGCGCCGCTTTGGTCGCGATCATGCCGTTAAAGGAATCTTCCAGCGTCACGCAGTTGAGCGGATCGATCCCCAGCCCGCGTGCGGCGTCCAGGTAGACCTGCGGATGCGGCTTGCTGTACGGCAGTTCACCGGCGGAGGCCAGTACGTCAAAGTAGCCGCGCAGGTCAAACAGCGCCATCACCCGCTCAAGCATATACAGCGGGGATGCAGAGGCGAGGCCGATTTTCAGGCCTTCGCGTTTGCAAAGCTCCAGCGCCTCTCGCACGCCGGGCAGCAAGGGGCGGGTTTCTTCTACCCGGGCAATCACGCGGGCGATAATCCGTTCGGCCACTTCGGCCTGGGACGGGCCGCTCCACGGCATCGCGTCGTACCACAGGCTGACCACCTGATCGATGCGCAGGCCAAGGGTATCGGGCATGCCCTCGGCTTCCGTCAGTGACAGCCCCAGTTCGCTGAAAATTTCCAGCTCGGACTGGTGCCAGAACGGCTCGGAATCGATCAGTAACCCATCCATATCAAAAATTGCGGCCTGTACCGGGCGACGATGTGACATTTTACGGCTCCATTTAACGGTTTGCGTCACCTTAGCACGAAGCGGGCGTTGAAAAAATGCACTGGCGGCGGCTCCCGACGCGGGTGCCGCGTAAAAACAGGCTTTTAGCGGGCACTTTTCTGCCAGTGCAGGTAGACTTACTGCCAGACAACGGACCGACTGGAGAAAGCATGACCTATCAACAGGCTGGCAGGGTTGCGCTGTTAAAGCGCATCGCAGGCTGGATCATTTTTATCCCGGCACTGATATCAACGGTGATTTCACTGCTGGGGTTTATGGAAAAAAGCCGTGAACAACGGGAAGGGATCAACGCGGTGATGCAGGATTTTGCGCACGTGATGATCGATATGATTCGCTTCAACACCGGCTTTCTGCAGGGTTTCTGGGATAATTCGCCGGTGCCGGACTTCAACTCCGGATTGAACGTGCTGTTCTGGGTGATTTACTGGCTGATTTTTGTCGGGCTGGCGCTGCAGGCCTCAGGGGCCCGGATGGGCCGTCAGGCACGCTATCTGCGTGAAGGGCTTGAAGATCAAATGATTCTGGAAAAAGCGCGCGGTGCCGATGGTCAGAGCCGCCAGCAGCTGGAAGAGAAGATTGTCGTGCCGCGCCACACCATCTTCCTGCAGTTCTTCCCGCTCTATATCCTGCCGCTGGTTATCGCCGTCGCCGGCTACTTCCTGTTTAAGCTGCTGGGCTTTATCTGGTAGCCACATGCGCCATGTCAGCCCTTATGCAGAGGGCGCATGGCGTTGCTGTTTCCCCCCTTCATCCGTATCCAGCAGCGCGCCGACGGCCTGTTGCGCCTCATTCATCCAGCTGCCGCCGAACACGTTAGCGCGGTTAAGCAGGTAATACAGCTGATAGACCGGCTGCCGCTTCCGGTAGTCCGCGGGTAACGGCCACACCGAGTCATAGCCTTCTGCAATCTGCGCCGGCAGGTCGCTGAACCAGGACAACATTGCCAGGTCACATTCACGATCTCCCCAGTAGCAGGCAGGGTCAAACAGCCAGGGACCTTCAGCGCTGCCGCTGCAGTTGGCTGGCCACAGGTCACCGTGCAGCAGCGAGGGTTCAGGATGGTGGTTGCTGAGCGCCGCCTGCGCGCAGCTGACAATCAGCTCTGAATTACCATACTGAATGCCTTTTTCCGCGGCCAGCTGCAGCTGCCAGCCGATACGCTGTTCGGCAAAGAATACCGACCAGCGCTTCAGCCAGCTGTTAGGCTGCGGGGAGGTCGTGATGTTGTTATCGAAGTCGAGGCCAAACTGCGGCTGCTCGCTCCACTGATGAAGGCGGGCCAGCTGCGCACCAAGCTGCCAGGCGTTTTCTGCGTTAAGTGGGGTGGGAGCAATGAACTCCAGCAGCAGGAAGCTGTGGTCCCGCGAGCTGCCGACGCCGTACACTTCCGGCACGCGCACGGTGCCGGTGCGCGCCAGCAGCTGCAGCTGATCGGCCTCCCAGGTGAAGAGGTCCAGCATCTCGCGCTGGTTGCACTTCACGAACACCTCGCGCTCTCCATATCGCAGTTGCCAGGCCGAATGGACTTCTCCTCCCGGGAGTTCGCGGCGGGCGCTGATTTCCGCCTGACCAAACTGCTCACTCAACAGACGATCGATGGCTGACCACATAGGGCACTCCTTATGATTCGTGAGATTGCACCATCCTAACGCTTAAAGAATAACCAAAACCAGAACTTATGCACGACCCGCACAACTCGTTGCAAAATATCAGCCGCGATCCTGCCGGTAAAAATCCTGCCACAGCTGCACGTCCACGTCGGGCGCGCTCTCCAGCACACGTTCGCCAAGCCCGCGCGCCAGCTGCTGCACCTCTTCTGACGGCAGAGCGGTAATCAGGCCAAAGTTGTTGCTGCCCAGCTCATGCGGGTGACCCTGCGCATCGTTCAGGGTGGTGGTAAAACCGGCAGCGAGCAGCGTGCTGTTCAGCTCCAGCAGGTCGGCAAGGCCACGCTCCTGATAGCGCAAGGTAACGACGTACTGCTGAATGTTCTCCTGGCTCATGATTCACCTCATTGTTAATAAAGATGTTTCCAGCATAGACCATGCGGGCACCCTGCGCAGAAATTTGGCGTTTTTTGCAGCAAGTTGCGAAGGGAAAGGGGGGCGTGATGAGAGCAGATAATTCTTATCGGCCGGCAGGTGTTTTCCTGGTCATTACCCTCTATAATGCGCGCCGTAAATTGGAATGCTCTCATTCCTCAGGTTATCCAGTGAAGATGCTTAGTAAAAAGAGCGATTTAACATATTGTTACGAAACTTACCGTAAATTGCGTTGATCGTCCTTCAAAAAACTTCAGACTCACTCTCTTTTAAAACACTGTCGTACGGGTCACATTTAATGAAAGCGATCAATAAACTGTCTGTAGTTCTGCTGCTCTCCGGTGGCGTGCTGTGTCAACAGGCGCTGGCGGACAATAACGTCTTTACGGTTATGGATGACCCAAGCACGGCGAAGAAAGATTTCGAAGGTAACGCCGCCGCCGGCTACCTGGCGCAGACCGGTAATACCACCAGCTCCTCGGTGACCGCTAACACCAACATGACGTGGTATCAGCCGAGCACCGCCTACAGCCTGTGGGGCAACGCCAGCAACACCTCCTCAAACGACGAACGCGCCTCCGAAACCTATCAGGTTGGCGCGCGTACCCGTTACAACATGAACACCGCTGACTACCTGTTTGGTCAGGCCAGCTGGCTGAGCGACCGCTTCAACGGCTACGATGGTCGTTCTATTCTGGCCGCCGGTTACGGTCGCCAGCTGCTGAACGGCCCGGTGCATTCACTGCGTGTGGAAGCCGGTCCTGGCGTGCGTTATGACGAGTACCACGAAGGTGGCCATGAGACTCAGGCGCTGGCCTACGGTGCGCTGAGCTACCAGTGGCAGCTGACCGATAACACCCGGTTCATTCAGGGTGTCTCCGTGCTGGGCAGCGACGATACCACCGTCAACTCCGAAACCGGCCTGCAGGTCGGTATCAATGAGCACTTTGCGCTGAAAGTGGCTTACAACGTCACCTGGAACCAGAATCCGCCAGCCTCCGCGCCGGACAGAACGGATACCAAAACCACCGTGACGCTGTCGTACGCGATGTAATCTTAGACGGGCCGGATTTCCGGCCCGTTTTGCACTGGCTGTACTGCCTTTACCCTCCGTTTACCTTCGCACGAGCGTTTCACCGCCTTGCTGCAGCTTTTACGCAATCGACTACGCTTTACTGACTAACGTCAGAGGAGGCTGCTATGTCCCAACATCCGTCAAAAGAGAAGCGCGAAGACCATCATCCGGCGAAGGACGACCCGCAGGATCACGGCGAAATTCCGCGCACCCGCGACGACAGCGAGGATGACAAAAAAGACCCGTATCAGGACCGTTAGTCTGTCCACCTCCACGCCTTTAACCGGGTGGAGGATCTTCCTAAAACCGCCGTGCCTTCCGCGTTGCTTCATCCTCCGCTTGTGCCATTCGCGGCGCCGACCGTGCAATTTATCCTTATGAAGTGTAAGATACTTCCTCTTCAAAAGTTCGGCCCTTTCCCGCTTTTGAATCTGTGTACCAGGCTGCGTACCGGATTAGCAATTGTGAGCTAATTCACAGGGCTAGATGTCTGATACTAAAAGAAAACTCGATTATGTAAGTAGCCTCGCGTAAGAGCACCCAGCCCCGCGCATAGCCATTCAAACTCGTGTAAGTCGGAATAAAATTGTCTTTCGTCTTCGCGGGTTACAATCCACTACTGTATAAATATACATATACCCGTGTAAGTTCGTGCGATAAAATCTGTGTACCAAAGTGTGTACCAAAAGCGAACTCATGGCACTCAACGACACCAAACTCAGAAAAATTGCAGGCAAGCCGTATGACGGTCCCCTGGAGATGCCTGACGGCGGCGGCCTGTCGGTCAGGATCAGCCCCAAAGGCGTTATCACCTTTCAGCTGCGCTATCGCATTGGCGGGAACCTAAAACGCCTCAAGATAGGCCGCTATGGCGATATTTCGTTACGCGATGCTCGCGACACGGCAGAGGAGTACCGGAAAATCGTCGCAGAGGGTCGGGACCCAGGCGTGGTCAAACTGATGCAGTTGCATGAGACCATAACCTCACCGACGGTGAAGGTGCTGGTTGACGAATGGTTGTCGAGCCCGGCGGCCATGCTGCTGGTAAAACACGCCTACTGGAAACGCGCGCTGACCCGGCATGTCACCTCCCATGTTGGCAAGATGATTGCCGAAGAAATGAAAATTTCTCACTGGGAGCCGGTTTTTGTCCGCATTCGAAACAACGACGCGCCGGTAATGGCTGGTGGCGTGCTGGTGAAGATGAAGCAGATCCTCAGCTACGCCATGCGTCGCGGCAGGATCAAGAATAACCCCCTGATGCTGCTTTCAATCCCTGACATCGGCCAGGCCCCAAAAAATAAAACGCGGCACTTCAACGATCGGGAGATTGGCCTGTTCTGGAATGCGGTACCGCAAACGGCAATGAGCTATCAGAACAAACTCTTTATGCAGCTGGTGTTTCTGACCGGCTGCCGGGGAGTTGAACTACGCCTGGCTGAAAAAAGAGATTTCGATCTGGAGGGGCAGGTCTGGACGATCAGGGAGGAGAATTCCAAAACCAGAGTGGCGTTCAGGAGAGGGTTATCGAAGCTGGCCACAAACCTGCTCAGGTTTGCTTTCGGGTTGTATCCAGACCTGTCCATCGTGTTCCCGCCGGCCACGATTCACGAAGACAGGCCAATGGCAAAAAGTGTGCTGGTTTCGATGTCAGAGCAGATCGGCGAAGTGATGGGGGTGACCGACTGGAGCACCCACGATCACCGTCGCACGTGTAAAACGAAGATGGCAGAGATGGGAATCATGCCCCATATCTCCGAGAAGATACTGGGGCATAAGCTGACCGGCATGCTGGAGGTTTACGATCAGCACGACTACATCAAAGAGCAGATCGAGGCGGCCGAGATGTGGGCGAAAAAAGTTCAATGCTGCGCTGCTGAGATAAAACCCATTCGGTAACAGAACTGCATAACCTCCTCATAGCGGTAGATTGCCCCTCCTTTGGCCGGTTTAAGCTCCGGCACCTCATCCGGGAAAGGCGTGTTTTTCTGCGCCCACTCCTTCCGCTTGTTGTAAAACGTGCTGCGCGAGATGCCGCCGAGCAGCTGCTGCACGCTCTCGCGATTGATCAGCACCGGTTTAATCGTCATTTCAATGTTGTGCATGGTTGCCTCTTTCGGTAGGTAGTGGGGTTATGCGACCTGCTGGTCGCGGTTGGTGCACAGCTCTGGCAGGTTTGCCCGCACCAGCGCCTCGGCGAACTGCGGCGGCACGGCGTTGCCGCAGCGCGCGACCTGCTTATCCTTCGAATAGGTGTTGCCGCGGTAATCGCGGTCGATGACATACCAGGACGGGAAGCCCTGCGCGGCGTAAAGCTCTTTCGGCTGCAGCATGCGCATGCCGATGTCGACGATCCGGTACGTCACGCCCTCCACCTGAACAAACTCGCTCATGCCGTGCTGGTGCAGGAACTCCGCCGCCAGTGCCGCACGCTCCTCGTCGTAGTCGTGAACCGCCAGGCAGGTGCGCACCTCGCCGACGTGCTGGCCGCCGGCCGTGATGGTTGGCATCGGCTGGTCGGTGCGCTGACCGTCTTTGCAGGTGCCGCGCAGCTTTACCAGGTTGGACGTCACCACTGCGTGGTGATTGCCGGTGGTAACCGTATGCGCTGGCTGGTCAGCAGCGCCGCCCGGGTGGCCGGTGTTGTTGACCAGCAGCTGCGCCGTCACCAGTGCGTGGTGATCCGTGGTGGTGACCGTGTGGGCCGGGCCGTCCAGCGGCGCGCCGGGGCCGGTGTAGTTCCCGCCGAAGTGTTTGGCCAGAAACGCGCTGGCGATCGCAAACTTATTGCCGCCGGCGGTGACCGTTCCAACTGGCTTATGGATGTCCAGCACCCGCGGTGCCTGTCCCTCGCGTTCGCCATAACCCATCTGGATCAGCGTCGGGCTCACCAGCTGGCTTTTACCTCCACCGCCAGCGGTAATGGTGCCGCTGGGCTGATCCACCGCGTGACCGATGCTGCTGCCGAACTGCCGGGCAATGAACGGTGACAGATGCGCCTCAACCATTCCCAGCGCGTGGCCGTTGCCGCCTGGTCGCGCTGACGTGCCGGCGGTTACCGTCGGCAGAGGCTCGGTAACTTCCTGGCCGGTGGCCACGGTACGGAATTTGGTGATGTGCGGCGTAACGACCGCATAGCCGTGCTTACGGGTGATCGTCTGCAGCGGGGTATTGAGCGCCTGGCCCCGGAAGCAGTCGTAACTACCTTTGCTGGTGGTGTGGTTACACTTCACGATAAACGGCGTCGGGTTGTCGATCACGAAGCGCTGGATGCCGCGAGCGATACGCCGCATGGTGTTCTCCGCCAGCGACTTCTTACGGCCAAAGATGGACGGGCAGGGGATTTCCCAGTCGATGCACTCCGCCGCAGTGCGCCAGGGTTTGAGCTGGCCGCTCTGCACTGCCAGGCTTTTTGGATCGCCGTGGGTAGCGTCCGGCCAAACCACCGGCCGCCCGTCGCAGCGCATCACCATGAAAAAGCGTTTGCGGATCGTCGGCGCGCCGTAATCGCACGCGCGCAGCTCGCGGTGTTCGACGGTGTAACCAAGCCCGGCGGTCAGCCGCTGCGCATCCGGTCCGTTCCGGTCAATCTGCAGGAAGTCGCACGCCTCATCGAGCGCCAGGTGATCAGCTGGTACGCCGGTGCTGAGCATCCCGACGAAGGCAGCGAAGGTTTCACCAGCGCGCGCCGGGTCTGGCCGATCCTCATCTGCCAGCAGCGGCCCCCAGGTTTTAAATTCCTCCACGTTCTCCAGCATCATTGACCGGGGCCGGGTAGCCAGCGCCCAGCGCAGGACGATCCACGCCAGCCCTCTGATCTCCTTTTTCACCGGGGTGCTGCCTTTGGCCTTGCTGAAGTGCCGGCAGTCGGGCGAGAACCAGGCTAGCGCAACCGGCGCGCCGGCGGTGGCCGCCACCGGATTGATGTCAAAGACCGATTCGCAGTAGTGCAGCGTCTCCGGGTGATTGGTGCTGTGCATGGCGATCGCATTTGGGTCGTGGTTGATGGCGATATCCACGCTGCGGCCAGTTGCTGCCTCAATGCCGGTGCTGGCACCGCCGCCGCCGGCGAAGTTGTCGACGATAATTTCTCTCATACTGGAATGTTCCCGAAAGTGTTGGTGAGGGCCTGCGCGGTAGCGATGATTACGCCGGATGGCGCGCGCTCGAGCAGCAGGGTGTTGATGTGGTGCTTCACTTTGCGTTGGTGCTCCGGCTCCAGATCGGCAAGATGCTCAATTTGTCCGGCCAGGCGGTTGACTTCGATCGGCCACACGTCATTCTCCGCTGCTGGCGCTGCTGGCGCTGCTGGCGCTGCTGGCGCTGCTGGCGCTGCTGGCGCTGCTGGCGCTGCTGGCGCTGCTGGCGCTGCTGGCGCTGCTGGCGCTGCTGGCGCTGCTGGCGCTGCTGGCGCTGCTGGCGCTGCTGGCTGACTGCAGGAGGCACACAACTCTGCAGGCGGTGAAGGAGTGGCTGCCGCCGGTGGGTGCAGTCGCGCCGCCGCCAGCTCAATCTGCCGAATGAGCACCGCGCCGCGCTCCTCCAGCTCGTCGCGGCTGGTGTAGCCGAACCGTTCGCCCCGCCAGGTCTTATCGAACACGGCGATCGCCGCGCCGAATCCTGCTGATGATTCCGACGGCTGGCCGGGCGCTGGCCGGTACCACTCCGGCAGGTCAAAGCTGATGCGCCCGCGGATAAACGAAACGTGATCCGCATTCTCCGGCCACCACACCTCGCCGGTGGCGGCCTTAATCAGAAACACGTACCGGCCGCCCAGTTCGCGCATCGCCAGCGTGTGGGCCATGATTTGCCGCATTCCGGTGATGTACTGGCCGTCGTGCTGGCTGGCGCGGGAATAGGGCGGGTTGGCATAGGCCGCACCGTGCAACTCCGCCAGGCGGGCGCTCCAGTCCTGCGTCAGCGCGTTATCCTCGGCGCTGTAGAACGCCTCGCATTTGGCGTTGCTGGCGTCGGCGAACAGATCGAGCACGAACGGGCCGAACATCGCGTTGATGCCCCACCAGAGCGCTTTCGGCGATCGCCACTGGTCGCCGACTTCCTTCAGCTTGTGCGTGGGTGCTGCGCGCAGGGCGGCCAGCGCCGCGCAGTATGGGTTTACTGCTGGTTCAGTCATGGGTGGGATAGCTCCGCGATGATTAACGTCTGGTTCGGGTTGAGGAAGTGAAAGGGCTAAAATCTCCTGCAGTGGCTCGGATGCCTGACCGGCCACCCACTCGCTGACGGATGGAGGAAAAACTCTCTCGATCGCTGCACGCATTACAGCTGTGCGCGTCAGCTTGTCTTTGATTTCGGGGAAACGCTTTTCGGTGAGCGGTACGTTGACCGCTACATTGGTAGAATCAGCACTGGCGAACGGGTAACGGCTCAGTACCCGGACGTCCAGCATGCGCAGGCCGTGGATTTTCACACTGAGCTGCCGGTTTACGTAAAGCTCCCTGAACACCTCATCCATGCGCTGCTGCCAGGCTCTGGTGCGAATTATCCGGTGAGGTCCGCAGCAGCCAATCGCCACGCGGTGAAACCGCTGACAGAGGCGTAGGAGGCGCTCTATGCTTTCGTCCGAATGCCACACCGGTACTGCTTTATCCATTAGCCAGTGGGGCACCTGCTCAATCAGAGAGTCATTTTCTGACTCGCTACCCTCAATAACGTCCGGGATAATGAACCACTCGATCCGACTGAACCAACCGCCGACAAAATCGTAGTAAGCGGCCCAGTGCTTTTGCCACCACTCAGCATCCGGTTGCCTGTTGTCATTTCCGGCCTTGCGCCATGTTGAAAACGCGCCGTTATCCAGCACCAATTTGCAGTCAATAGCGGCGATTTTCTTAATTTGGTCGGGGCGAGCGTAGGAGATGAGTGAACAGCCATTGCGGTAAAGAGCCTTTATTAAATCGTCAGAGGGCGTTTCCCTGTCGCCCCATATGGGGCCGCCGTGCCAGTGCACTGACATTGAGACCTCTCATAAACGCTTAATAGTGTGATCGGTAATCGTATTGAATCCCCGGTGGTCAGTGCTTCGACCTGCGGGAAATGGTGATCTGGTAGTAGGAGCAAAAGTCTAAAACGTAGGGGCACTCTGCTGGCGCTTCGGTCTCGTTTACGACGTCACACCCGCCGGCATGGAGGCAGTTGCACTGCATGCAGCTGAGCCGGTTTTCAAAGCAGTTCTTCGCCATGTGGTAGCCATTGCAGCCGCCACCTCCGAACCGGTGCGGAAAGTCATACGCGGGACAGTTGCATGTAACCTGCCTGCCGTCCCAGTACGCTTTCCCGCATGAGTTTGTGTTTTCATGACCTGGCCTTAATGGAGATAAATCTCCGCAGTTAACGCCGCGATAAGCAGCAGGATCAGCACGGCAGCCGGGCGGATGCTGGCATAGAAGATTTGGTGGCGGGAGATGTGCCGCCGGAGTCTGGTTTTCATGGGGGTCAGAATAAAAACGCCAAACGTCGGCTTTGAGGATAGGGTTGCGATGTTCAGTCAGGATCGGTACCGCTGATTACTGAGGCAGTTTCGGCGCTGTCTGATTATGGATTTCCCACAGGCTAATTCCGCAGCTCTCGCAGAAACCAGCCAGGTAATCCAGTCCGGACCACTCCCGTATACCGCCCCGCGCAGCCTCAACAAAAACCGCAACGTTTTTATCTCGCCATAGTCCGAACAGGCGCCACCCTCCACCGTCGGCATTTTTTACAGCCACAATGCGGGTCAGAACACCGGCCTGATGCAGTTCAGTAAATGCGGGCTTCTTTCTGGTTATCATTCGCATGACTACAAACCTGTGTTTTGTTGATAACAAATGTCGTGTTTGATTTTTATAGCTCCACCATCAAGCAGCATCTCTGCCCACGCTCATTTCTGACAGGCTGGCCCCTGTAAGGGCCTCAGAGAGTTTATGCTTTGAAGATGATGTTGGAACACCGAAGAAAACACTGTATATTATAACAGTATCAATCGGAGGTGTGGCTAGGGATGTAGTGCTGGATTTTTATATTCAAAAGATTGTAAAATCGCGAAGATACCTCTTTTGTATTTACCATCACTCAGACTCACTTATGTGCGTTTGTGGCGGTAGCGTGCCAGAAAAATCCTTGCAAAGGTCCCTCTCCATCTCTTTTCGTATCCGTTAATTACTGATGAGCGTTTATTGCATTCAAACTAACGCAAAGAGTATTTTCAACGATATTAAACGATTTTAATTTCAGAGATGTAAACCATGAGAAATAGAACAGGTTTAAAGTATGCATTATATATATTATCTTTATGGCTCTTGTTCATATCTTTATTTATAATGTCATATGACAAAAAATTCTTTTCATCTGCATTGAACTATTTTAATGATAGAGATGCGATGATTCTATTATCTAAAATAACCCCAAAAAACATAGTTTTTGCCTCAAGTTTTATAATGATATTGGCTGGCATATTCATATTCCTTTATTTACTATTTTCGTTTAGAGCGGGATGGTCTGTCGCCTGCACGGTCTCCGATGTAAAAAATGAAAGTCATGAGCACTTGGAGTTTTTAACTACTTATGTTATGCCGCTGGTTTTTACTGATGTTAACAGCAAAAGGACAATGCTCAACCTATTGATAATGATTGTGGCTATAGGGATGATTTATGTGAAAACCAATCGGTTTTATTCAAACCCTTCACTTGCATTACTTGGGTTTAGAATATTTAGAGCTAAAATACATGACAGAGGGGCAAAGGAATTTGTAATAATATGCCACGGAGAAATTGACGACAGCAGCACAATTAGATATATAAGACTTGATAATAATACATGCCTAGCAAAAATTACCTAATACCGAGGGTTTTATGTTTACAGCAATCGACAACATAGTAAATTCCGTTAATTTATCAGGCGAAGCTTACTTCGTCGCAGATTCCCAAGGTCAACTTAACGCATATAGAGTTGCACTTGAGCCAGGTGCTGAACGCAAGTTAACACTTTCATTTAGCCAGTCCTTAATAAGGGATGTTATTAATCCTAATGTTGGTCAGAATGCATTACCACTTGTATCCTCACTATTAAATAGAGATAAGCAGGTTCATGAATATGACCATTTAGCAATTAACTACCTTCCCCCGGCACTAGCAATGATGGCTAACGTGCTTAACTTTGGAGTTAATAACGCACCACCAGTTTTTGATTTTGCTCAACAAGACCTTTCTTCCGTTAAAGGGATTATCTATTACCTTAGTGATGGGCAAGGAAATGATGTTGTTGTTTACCAACACAAATACCCAATTTCGTTGCATAAGAAAACAAAGCTATCATATTTCTCAGCAAACGGAAGGACGTTGGATGAAGTTAGCCACGACAGCATTGACATCAATGGAAACGTCGATTTCTTCTACTTTAACAATAAATATTATGCATTAAACATCAGTCTACTTGAAAGGGCTTATGGACTTGAGCAAGTGATCAATAATCTTGCAGCAAATGCAACACCACACATAATCGCTTTGAATATTTTGGATGTAGCAGGTCAGCAGAACCCTCTAGATATTTTTAATGACATGCATAAAAACAGAAACTTCATGCGTAGGCTCGCAACTACCGCAAACAGCCCTTTGCTACAAAATGGGACTGTAACTATTGCTAGCATACAAACACTAATACAAAACTTCCCAGTCTTAGGTAGAAATATCATTTTTAACCAAACTGGATTGATAGAATTGTCATCACAGAAACAAAAGCTATATTTCATCCGACTATTGAATAATGAGGCATCTTTCACTGCACTCAATCAAGAACCATTCCTTGCAGTTGGAAAAGACTCAGCAGCATAATCTTCATTATCCAAAATGGTCGAATTTAATTTTCATAAAGCACACTACATAAATTCACCTCAGTTATATTTTCGTTCAACGTGTTTTTCAATATGATGTTGGGATTTTCGCTAGTGGTGTGCCGGGATCTCCCCGGCGTTTTTCTACCTGATTGAGTACAATACTAACTACGGCAGGCCAGAAACATTAGGAACATCCACCAGCAGGAGGCCTTCCAGTTCCTGCAGCCGTTTGCAGGCGTATTCGAGTGATGGATCCACTATTTGGCCTCCGGCGCTGGAGCTGCGGCTAGCATTGCTGCCCAGCATAAGCGTGCACGCTCGGCAGCCTGCTCGCATCCGCTCATGTCTTGATACGCGTCCCATATTGCCGGGTCGCTAAATGACTCGTCTGGCTCAGATTCAAACCCATTGACTACCATGTCCTCTGTCGGCTCGATGGGAACCAACTTCCAACCATCCGGAATTACCGGATAGTTCGGCACGCTGTCCGCTGGCGGGGTGGTGTAGAGCTTTGTTCCTACTGGCATATCCCAAGGCTCCTCAATCCAGCCAACGGCTTTTTCGCCGTCTTCCGGGTCGATATAAACGACTCCAATAGGGCTATAATCCATCACCGCCAGCGCGATTTGTGCCAGCGCCTCAGTCTCTGCCAGACTTAACTCATCACGGATAGGAAACGATGTAGAAATCTCTTCCAATCGCTTTCTTGTGAACTTCTCAATCAGATTTTTCATCCGCACACCGCCGATACGTTAGATGGAAATTGGATCTGTTCTGCGGCAAGCCCATCCAGCCTTTGGGCTACACGTAACGGATCATCACGCGAAGCGTCGATTTGATCGGTTATGCCTCCGTCAACGATGTATATCCCATGGTCGCCCATCGCGTAAAATGTTAGTCGGTCAGATGGGCATTCAGCCAGCAGCTTGTTGACCTTGGCCACCCAGGCTTTTTCTGATTTTGTCAGCTTCACTTCTGCGCCTCCCACTTAACCCCGGCAGCGTCGAGGGCTGCACGTGCGATCGTCACAGCATGGTCAGGCCCGTAGGTTTCATCAGGATCAGCCACACGGGTAAGCAGCTGACGCACGGCTTCAGCGAGGCGCTGATTAATCTCAGGCTGGCAGTCCCGCGCTTTGCCGTCGGCAATAGCATCGTTGTAGCCTTTAGCCCACAGGGGGTTTTTAGTAACCCCACCTCTTACCGCAACCTCCACACCTCCCACTTGAGTGAATATATCCCAGGTTTCAGGTAGTACTGATGGCTGTGCGGCGGTGTAGAGTCTGGTTTCGCATAGCTCATGCTTGTTAATATCCTCTTCGGAATATGCGATGATTCCCCGCAGGCTCGGGCGACCTATCCGTCCCTCTGCCCGGTCGCTCTTATCGCTTATCAGGTACGCCACCGGCTCACCCGCTGCCGCATCGCGCCGGGCGATCTCTGCCCGATATTCATCCCGCTCACGCTCTGCCGACTCCAGTCGATCAATCAGTGGGAACAGGTCACGCAATGGGACGGTCAGTACCTTAAATCCGTTTTTTTCTGCCGCTTCCGCATAACCACGCATTTGTTTAATCAGGTCGATGTCTTTCATGGCTGCACCTTCCCATAATCAGCGGCCTGCTCAATCAGTTCTTTAGCATCCACGATGAAAGTGTGCACCGTCTCCATGCCACCTACCTTTCCACCACAAAGGCGATGACCACCACTGTTGTCTCCAATGCACAGAGAGAACCCGCCGGATTGGCTGCGAACGACTTCGATTATGACTTTTCCTGCTGGAAGATTGCTCATGACTGCTCTCCTGCGCGGATTCGTGCGGCGAAGCTGCGTAACTCTCTCTCAGCCAAAAGGGCTGAATCCGTGGGGCAAGTCGTGTCGCTTAGGCCGCGCTTTAAATCGCTTAGCTTTTTATCGGAAAGATTGAAAATCGCGTATGCAATGTTATTTGCGGCGTACAACATCACATCACGTGCATTCTCTTTCTCAGCAGCCAGCGCCCGCACCTGCTCACCCAGCACATCACGCTCAACGTAAACGGCCATAGCCGCCTCAGCACTGCGCCGATCCGCAAAGTCGGCCAGAGCCTCACTCTCGCCATTCACGTCCCGCGCATACAGCGTCCAGAACTCAGCGTCCTGGTCTTCAACCTGATCAACGTCCAGGCCGTTATCAACGCAGCCGGCAACGTAGTATTTTTCGCTCATATTTTTCTCCAGCCTGTAACGGTCAACCAGAATGGTTTACTACAGGTGTTATCAACTAAATTGGTTGCGCAGCAACTGCGGCACGCTGGTGGTGATGGCCGTTATGCTGCTGAAAAGGTGGGGGTGGCTGATCTATTTACTGGACGCAGTTTTAGCCTGCTGATACTCGCTGCCGAGGATCTCAACGCCGCCGGCAGCTGGATCAGGTTTTGCACCGGTACTGAAGTAGATGGCGTCGTCGCGCCGGAAGTAGGTGCAGCCGGTAAGGAACAGCATTCCCCAGTCAAGACCTACCGACTGCAGGAACGAGTCCCGTTTAACGGTTATCAATGGTTTCTGCTCCTTCCACAGAGCGGCCAGCGCTTTGTGCTCATCTCCCATCCCTTTAGGCGCTTTGGCGCGCGGCCAGGCGGCGTACCCGGTCTGTTCGGTTGGCTTTGTCCACAGAGCCGGATCCCCATACGCTGCGCCGTCGAACCGTACGCCATAGAGATATGCGCAGGTCAGATCGTTTTTGAACACCGGCTTGGCACCGAACAGGGCCGCAAAGGTTGCTGCCTGCTGGATCAGTTCAGCTTCCTGCTGATCCATCTCGTTCCAGGCGGTCAGCGCTGCAGGCGTGCTGAATTTATAGAAGCTCACAGGATGTCTCCTTTCAGCTCGTTGAAGCGCTGCAGGAACAGCACACGCGCCTGGCGCGGAGTGAGCGGGGCAACGATAAAGTCAGCGCAGGGGATGCCCTCCAGCACCGGCCACGGCGTGCCGTCGTCCATATCGAAGTCGCGGCGCTCGGTAGCCAGCATAATCAGGTCGGCGTACTTAACAGGCGTGGACATTGCGGCCGGCAGACCGAACTTATCGCGGATCAACTGATCGACGCGGCGCTCAACCGCCCGGTAGTCCGGCAGCAGCGCTTTCAGCGGTGAGCTGACGTCGCCGCAGTAAGCCTCCGCCGCATCGTGCAGAAGGGCTTCCAGCGCGAATTCACGCGGCACCAGCAGGCTGACGTGAACCGAATGCTGCGCCACGCTGTAGAACTGCTCAAGATGGCCGGTGAAGCGGCACAGATTGGACAGCGCCGCGGCGATATCCTCGATGCTGATGGTGGCCGGGTCGGTATCGGTAAAGCGAAAATGCTGGCCGGAAAGGGTGTTAATCCAGGTCATTGCGGATCCTTAATTGCTGCCCGGCGCGCAACACCGGCGCAGAACACTGCGCGGCGCCGGCACCATTTGATGTTTTGTCCGGCGGGTTGCCGGGCCGCCTGCAGCCACTGGTGAGCGGCTTCGGCAAAATCGCCGCTGCGCTCGGTCTCAGCGGCCAGCTGGGCGGCGTCATTTGGAAGTGGCATAGATGCTCCAGAAACTCACGGCCGGGGCTGCGTGCCCGGCGTCAGAAGGGAATATCGTCGTCGAAGTCCTGCACCGGGGGCTGCTGCTGGTTGCGGCCGCCAGAGGCGCGCTGCAGGTTCGACTGCGGCTGCTGATGATTCTGCTGGCCGCCCAGCATTGAACGCTGCTGATTGCCAGCCGGGCCGCCAACAGGACCGCTGCCACCCTGCTGGCGCTCGTCTTTGTCGCTGAGCGTTTCAACCAGCTTATCGACCGTCTCAGCGGGCATACCCTCGATGCCCTCTTTGTAGGTCTTGCGGGTTTTCGTTCCGAACGCCTGGCGGATCTCGAAGCGGTACCCGTCGGCGCCGTTATTTTTGGTGTAGAGCACTTTCTGCAGGACGAAGCCGATCGGCTTGCCCTCCAGCTCTTTACAGTGGTATTCCGTTTCGTTCTGGCTGTTCACCTGCTCCGTGGCGTGCAGGGCCTTAACGTTTGTAAGCCCCATGATCGCCTGAATCATGGCGTTGCCGCCCTGCAGCGGATTACCGTCGCGGCCGACATAGGACACGCGCAGAAAGTTAATCGGGCCTACGTCAGCGTCCAGCGAGAACTCCATTGACTCTGATTTCGAGTTAGCGTCACGGGAAGTGGTGAAAAGGGCAGTACGAATAATGCCGGTGTACGCGCCTGACTCGGAAGCACCGGAGGGCCCCGCTTTTTTGGCTTCATCCTGGTTAAACGTGAAGAGTGGTTGCATGGTGGTGTGACTCCTTAATTCAGTTCGTAGTAATCCCGGATCGCCGCGTCGATGGCGTTCAGGTCGTTGTCTATCTGGAAGCTGTCAAACAGGCCGATCGGCGATTTAACCGGGTCGGTGCCATCTGACTGCGTGGTGAACTGGTAGCGGCCGTCGGTGACCTGGGTGCGCAGGGCGATGGTGAACATGCCCTCAACGGTGATCTTCTCGTCCAGCATCTTGCCGATGGTCTTCATCTTGATGCGGCCGGCGGCGGTCTCTTCGGTGTGAGCCAGGAAGTAAACGATCAGGTCGTCTTCCGCATGCTGCGCGGCTTTCACCACATCCCACGCGCCGCCGCCGATCTCAGTGAATTTTTCGAAAGATTTTTCACTGCGGCGCCGCATGAAAGAGTTACCCATCACGTACTGAAAATCGTCGATAACGACGTACTTCTTACCTGCGCGGCGGGCAAAATTGATAATCGTCACGAGGTCAGCAGCCAGGTCTGTATGAAAGACGTTGCCTGTCCTAGCGGTAAAATCGCGCGGCTGCCAGCCCTTAGATTTGAACGGCAGGCGCTTATTTTCGGGGTTAACGAGAAAGCCCTCGTCAGGGTTGAGTTTCATCATGCTGGCCGACTTACCGGAGCCTGATTCACCGAGGATAAGTACCGGGATCCCCATATCAACCTCCGGGCCGCTTCAGGTAATGCTGGAACGTGAATCTCTGATCTTCGTCCAGGTCCATATTTTCGAGGCACCACCGCACATATTTCTGGTCAGTCGCCCCGATTTTTTCGAAGGTTTCGCCCTTATGCTTGCCGAAGCGGATGGCATGAAGCAGCGAAGGGAGGGAGCTGATTTCCCGCATCTGCGCGATGGTGAAACGGGCGTGGCGGTTAATCTCGATCAGCACCGCTGCCGTGACGTAGCAGTCATACAGTGCGCGGTGGGCGTGCAGCCCCTCCGGCACATTGGCATTAACGCCGAGGTGGTAACGCATGAACTGGTTACCGTGGCTCTCCAGCTCCGGCCAGAGCTTGCGGGACAGCTTCATGGTGCATATCCACGGTGCAGTAATCTGCGGAAGCTTGCTGCGGTCGAAACGGGCGTTGTGCGCCACGTAGACGTCAGCGCCGAGGTAACGGTCAATAACGGCGTCAATCGGCGGGGCGTCTGCCACGTCTGCTTCGGTGATGTGGTGGAGCGCCATAGCAGCAATGCTGATCGGCTCCGGCGGCTTCACGTAGTCGCTCATCGGGTTGCAGATAACGCCGTCGATGATGTCGACACTGGCGATTTCACACACGCCACCTTCGAGGCTGGTGGTTTCGGTATCAATAATGCGTAAGGTGGTCATGTTGTCCTTCCGTCAGTGAGTCGGCGGCAGCTTCGCGCTGCGCCAGCTGGTGGGCGAGTTGGTGCAGCTCGGCGGGGCCGATCTGGTTCTGCAGGCAGATTTGCAGGATTACGTCGTGCGCGACCTCCTGCATCCATTCATGGATCTGCAGCGACGTGGGGATCAGCGTTATTTCCATCCGATACACATCCCCACGAATACGGCCAGCACGCCGATCAGCGGCAGCAGCCAGACGCGCCGCCGAGGATGGAAGTCAGCACCGGTCAGCCGGTGGATGAACTGCGATTTGTGGATCTGGTTCATTGTGAGAACCTCCGGCGCACCTGCAGGCGCTTATTGGACGGCAGGCGGATAGTTTGCTGGTAGAAAGCGGCGCAACCTCTGTCCGTGCAGAAGTCGTCATACTCGGAGTGGTTCCAGTGGGTGATGGTGCGCCTCTGAACGTCTTCCGGATCCCGGAACTTCCCGCAGTAGCGGCACATCACCGAGTTGATATGTTCGGTGCCGGCCTCCAGCACCGTGCACTGCAGATGCGACTGCGTGCTGCCGTCGGGCAGGGTGTAATCGACGAAGGTCTCGTCGTTGCCCTTATAGTTCGGGCTGATGCGACAACCGGTAAAGGTGACCAGCTGAGTGCCGATCCGGATTGGCGTGCCCGGCGGTAGTTCGGCCAGGCGCTGCGCGGTTAATTTGGGGATGGGTTGCATGATCACCTCCGTGAAAAGGGCGAAAAAAAGCCCCCGAGGCGGGGGCGAACAGACTACACACAGCAATGGGTGGGGTTGCAGAGACAGCAGGCGTGCCTGCTCGCCAACGCTTGTTTTAGGCCTTATGACCGCAGCCAGGTAAGCTCCTGACAATTTAACTGCCTCCACAACGGGGAGAGCGCTGCATTTGACCACCTTGCGCCGCGTTGCCCGTAACGTCGCCTTTGCGACCTCACTACCTTGCCGCCAGGGGGAGTTACACAGGTGCTGGCCACATATCCGGCGCAGCGCTCTTTCCGTTGTATGCCGGGGTGATGCCCGGCGTCGTACCGCCTTTACTTTTAAGCCCAATGTGCTGCTGTGGTTCTCCGGGCTTGCCCTGGTGAGGCTTACTTCGCTGGTGCCGATGCTAAGGCTGTGCAGAACTCCTTGAAGCTCAGAACCTCTTCACCTTTTTCCAGACTGTCAAAATATTCTTCGTATGCTTTATCCACGATAATTCCTCATTTTTGCAGCGATATGTCGTTAATTTGCTTGACGCTGCGCTATCGCAGCTCAAAGAAAACTTAATCACCACGCTGTCCGCTGCATGCCTGGGGTGCCTTAACCCCATGAGGTCAGGGAGCGCCAGGGTGCTGAGTTCGGGCCTCTCGGCCGCCAGCGCGGTGACTGATATTCGTATTGTTAAAGAGCGGGTCAGCGTTCTGCGGTGGGCTGCGTCGTGCTGATGCCTCAAACAATACTTGCGGTATTAATACAAAGCAATACTCTAGGTATTAAAAATAATATCAATCATATTAAATTGCTGAAATCTGGAGATATTTAGTTTTGTGCGGTATTGGTTGAAATCTGACCTTTTGAGAAAAAAGATACAAAAAAACCGGCTCAGCGGCCGGTTCTGGAGTTGTGGTTGCTTAAACTAAAAGCATCATGGTTTGAACTGCAACGCCGATTACTCGGCAGTTCCCATTGATTTTGATACGCTGCTGATGGGATGGGTTTAGCGGTTGCAGATATTTCTGCCCTAACCCCTCATCGACCACATACTTTTTGAAGGTAGCTTCGTTAGCATCGGTAAGTTTTGCAACAACGAGGCTGCCGTTCTTCGGTTCCCGACCTGTATCAACCAGGATCAGCATCCCTTCGGGAATACTGAGCCCTACAGGTGAGGTCATGGAGTCACCACTCACTCTAAGCCAGAATGCCTCACCCTGAACATGGGCATCTGATTCAAACCACTCATTAATCTCTTCGAGTGTGTAAGGCTCAACAGCCTCAGACCACGCTCCTGCACTAACCCAGCTGATCAACGGATACCGCGCTCCCTTCTTGTATTCGCCCACGTAGGAGACGTTTGAATCAGCTGACGATGCAAAACCCGCGATCTCTTTAGCTATAGAGGGGCTGAAGTCGCTAATGGCTACCTGAAGAATTTTCGCAAATGCAGAGGCCACCGGCACATTCAGAGCATTTCGACCGTTGAGATAGTGGCCTACCGCACCCTGGGTAATGTTCAGTTCATCCGCGATCTGCTGTTGGGTTACACCAATAGCTTTTTTCTTTGCCTTGTAGAGGGCTTGAAGGCGTTGCGCGTCTTCAAGCTGCTCAGGCGTCAGTGACTTTTTCTTTTCCATGTCCGGATTCTAATACCTGAGTTATTAAAATATGAAATACCGCAAGTATTGTGTTATTTAATACTTAGGGTATTATTGCTGCCATCTAACAACTGGAGACGACCTATGGAAAAAATCCCTCTTGGTGATTACGTCAGAGAGAACGGCCAGGCGCATGCAGCTGATGCGATCGGCGTTCATCAGACGGCAATCAGTAAAGCAGTACGTGTTGGCCGGAAAATTTTCATCACTCGACTGCCCGACGGCAAAGTTGAAGCTGAAGAGATTCGACCGTTCCCGATCCTCAAGCACCAGAAAGATTAAGAGCGGTGTGAGCGGACCACAAAACATATCAAGACGAACAAAAAGGAAATTATCAATGGAATCAAGCGCAACGTCACGCAACATCGCACGCGAAATCGAAAATGAAATTATCGTGCGGATCGCTGAACGCGGAGTGACGGCAGTGGCGAAGGAGATCGGCGTGGATAAATCCCGCGTCAGCCGCTGGCAGAGTAAGGGCGGACTGGTTGAGAAGGCAAGCCAGCTGCTGGCTGCCATCGATTTTCAGCGACCTGAAGGCATGGTGCTGTTCCGCGGTGAAGAAACGGCTGAGTTAGCTAAGGGGCTGATAGCCATGCTCGATCACCTGCGTAACGGAGGTACTGGTGGATGACGAACGATTCGTTGAAACAGACCAGCCATACCGGGATCGCCGTGGCGTTGTTGTACGGGTCACCAGCTACGATCGCCGGGAGCGAAGAATCATTTTCATGCGGCCAGATTACCCGTATCCGTGCTGCGTGCCGAAATGGTATTTCGAGAAGTATTTTCGGAAGTACGAAGGGAAAAGTGAAGGCTGAACAGCGCCAACTGCTCAGCCAGATACTGCATTGCTTTGGTAAAGCGAGGTCAATTATGCGACAGAAACGCCGTAAAGCGCAACCAGAAAACACTGTACATAAAGACATGATCCGGGAGCAGTTAGCCCGGTCATCATCCCCACGGTTGGCTGAACTCCTGCGCGAGATCCTCCAGAAGGACAGGCTCAGGAGGGAAGGTCATGAGTAACACAGCCGAGATCATCCAATTCCGCGCTCACCAGGAGCGCGAGGAGCAGCGCGTGGCCGATACCGATGACGGGTACACCCGGCTGGCAAATGAACTGTATGAGGAGCTGATAGGCGCTAATCTGACCCGCAACCAGGCGAAGGTGGCGCACGCTGTTTGCCGCAAAACGTACGGCTTCAACAAAAAGCTGGACCGGGTTTCTGACAGCCAGATTTCAGAGCTTACACGCCTGCCACGGCAGAAGGTGAACAAGGCTAAAAACGAGCTGATCGCCATGCGTGTTCTGGTGCGAGAAGGGTCTCTGATTGGGCCAAATAAGGCCCTTTCAGACTGGCAAATTCCCGAGTGTCACCAAAACAGTGACTTTGTCACCAAAGCAGTGACAAAAATTGTCACCAAAACCGTGACAGGGTTGTCACCAAAACAGGGACACACAAAAGACACTATTCAAAAGACAATAAATACAGATCCCCCTAAAGCCCCCAGGGGGGAATTTTCGGAGGAGGTAATATCACAGGCAAAACAGGTTCTGGCGTATTACAACGAGCTCACAGGGACCACCTGCCGCTCTGCAGAAGCCTTTGCCGTTCTGCTCACACCACGTTCCGTCCGTGCTGCCTACACCGTGGACGACCTGCAGCTGGTGGTGCGCTGGGTGGTTCTCACCTGGAAGCGTCGCAATGGCACCGTGGCTAAGCCAGCCAACATCTGCCGGGTTGGCCGATTCGATGGTTACCTGGCGGACGCCAGCGCCTGGCTGGCCAGCTACGTGGAGATCGACTGCGGCTCCGTGGTGCAAGCTTACAACGAGGTGCTGGGCGACGCGCTGCCGCAGGCGGAGCTGGATGCGGATCGGGAAATCGCCATTCGCGAGTTGCTGGCCCACCTGAACAAAAAAACCGTCGATGCTTTCCGGGCGTATTTCCAGGCGTTCCGTGCAGAGGCGCGCCCGTATTACTTCGGTGAGAGTCCGTCCGGCTGGAAAGCTGGCTTCGACTACCTGATGAAACCTGAAACTCTTCGTAACCTCCGCGAGGGATCGCTATGACTGATCTGTATCTCGAAGCCAGCGTGATCGGCGCGCTGCTGCACGCCGGGCTGACGCCAGACGCCAGTGACGTGCTGAACACGCTGGATCCGGCCGCATTCACCCAGCCGTTCTACGCGCAGCTGTACAGCGAGATTAAGCGCCAGGCCATCCAGCGCAAAATGATCGACGCGCTGCTGGTGGCGGAAGCAATGGGCAATGAGCCCGGTATCTTTGCTGACGTGATGGAAACCGTGAAGAGCACGCCCAGCGCGGCCAACCTGAAAGGCTACGCGGCCCGGCTGAACGAGAAGTTTGTGGTGCGCAGCTTTGTGCAGCTGATGGAAGGCAGTTATGACTCGATCACCAAAGCGAACACCCAGGAGCAGGCGATGGACAGCATCCAGGCGTTCACCAGCCAGGTGCTGGCGCTGGGCCGCCCGGGTGACGAGGTGATGCCGGTACACATCGACACGCTGCTGGACTCCTACGCCGGGGTGCTGGAGCGCCGGGTAACCAACGGTGAAGAGTCCGACACACTGAAAACCGGGATCGCCGAACTGGACGAGATCACCGGCGGCATGAACGACGAGGATTTTGTGGTGGTGGCCGCCCGGCCCGGCATGGGTAAAACCGAGTTTGCCCTGAAGGTGGCCGAGGGCGTTGCCTCGAGTGAGCGCGTAATGGGCGATCACAAAGTTCGCCGCGGCGTGCTGATTTTCACCATGGAAATGAGCAACCAGCAGGTGATAGAGCGGCAGATAGCCGGCGCGGCCAACATGCCGGTATCCAGCCTGCGCAAACCGTCGCGCATGGGGGATGAGGACTGGGGCCGGATCTCGATGGGCATCCGCCGCCTGATGGGCCTCGACGTGTGGATGGTGGACGCAGCTAACCTGACGATTGAGCAGATCCGCGCTATCGCCGAGCGCCATAAGCGCCAGTTCCCCGGCCTGTCGCTGATTCTGGTCGACTACCTCGGGCTGATCAAAAAGCCGCGTGCCGAGCGCAACGACCTGGCGATCGCCGTTATCTCCGGCGGCCTGAAAACGATGGCGAAGGAGCTGAAAACGCCGGTGCTGTCGCTCAGCCAGCTATCGCGCGAGGTGGAGAAGCGCCCGAACAAGCGCCCGGTGAATGCGGATCTGCGCGACGGCGGCAGCATTGAGCAGGACGCCGACAGCATCATCATGCTGTACCGCGATGCCGTCTACAACGAGAACAGCCCGGCGGCCCGCTTCGCCGAGATCATCGTTACCAAGAACCGTTTCGGCACCCTGGGCACCGTCTACCAGGAGTTCCGTAACGGCCACTTCCACGACACCCACCAGGAAGAGGCGCGGCGCATCTGCACCGAGAAAGCGCCAGCCGGTGGCCGACGCACAAGGGACGAATTTTAATGACGCAGGTTTATGACATTTGCCCGCTGCCAAAGCCCCGCATGACCCAGAGAGACCGCTGGGCCAAACGGCCGGTGGTGCTCCGCTACCGCGCATTCTGCGACGAGGTAAGGCTGCGTCGCCTGCAGCTGCCGGTCAGCGGCAGCCACGTGACCTTCGTACTGCCCATGCCGCCCAGCTGGAGCAAAAAGAAGCGCACCGCCAGCGCCGGGCAGCCGCACCAGCAGAAGCCGGACGTGGACAACCTGATGAAAGCGCTGATGGATGCCCTGTTTGCCGACGATAGCGGCGTGTGGGATGTCCGGGTATCAAAAATATGGGGCGAGTCGGGCAGCATCCGGATCGCCGAAATTGCCGTACCGGCTGAGTTAGCCGCAGGGGAGGGAAAATGCCAGAGCTGACCGAGCTACAAAAACAGGTGTGCCGCTTTATCCGGCAGTTCGCTGCAGACAACGGCTACGCGCCCAGCAGGCTGGAGATTGCCGGCCACTTCGGCTGGAAGTCCGGCAACGCCGCCGAGACGCACGTGCAGGCGCTGCTGAAGAAAGGGGCCGTGTCCAGAGTCCCGCACAGCTCCCGCACGCTCAGGGTGCTAATCGAAGTGTAGCGTCGGGCCGCCGGCCGCCTTGCAGTACCAGATAACCAGAACAGACCAGAGGGGAAAAACCAGTGAGAGTCGAATCAGCATTGAAACATTTCAGCCCGAAAAGCCAGATGATCACCGACAGCCCCCGCGCAACCGGCTCAGACAGCCTGAACGGTACCGACGTGATGGCCGCCATCGGTATGTGCCAGGCGAAAGCCGCCTTTGGGATGAGCTGCTATCTGGGCAAAGCAGGCATAAGCCAGCAGGATCGGGATAAAGCGGTTAAGCATCTGCTGGCGCATGCCCGTAAAACCGCGCCAGCGCTCCTCAGAAAGGCTGCAGGGAAAAAGTTGAGCCAGTGTCTGGTTGTGCTGGCTAAGTTCGCCTATGACGATTACGCGCGCTCTGCTGCAGATACCAATGAGTGCCCGGACTGCAGGGGCAGGGGCGTAACCAACACGCTGGCCAACGTGATGACGCATCCGGGGTGCGGAGAGAAGACGCCACCAACGTATCAGCTGCAGCTGGTGGAAAATCAGTGCGTGACATGTCACGGCAAAGGAAAGTTGTCAGCGCGCTGCCGCTGCGGCGGTACCGGAAAGGTTCGGGATCTGAAACGCTCGAAGCTGCAGGGCGCGCCGGTGGAGAAGGACTGCGACCGCTGCAGCGGACTGGGCTTTAAGCGGCAATCAGCCAGCGTGGCATTCAGGGGGATCCGGGCGCTGCTGCCGGAGCTGACACAGTCGGCCTGGTCGCGTAACTGGAAACCGTTTTACGACAGCCTGATCACCAAATGCGAGACGGAGGAAAGTCTGGCTGACTTTGCATTCCATAAAGTGACGCGATAACGCGAGATAATGCGTCGAAAGTAGTTGCATTTTGCATAACTTTGACCGAATATGCATCCCATCGTGGGATTTCAATGTCCGCACAGAACAAACGAATTCAGAGGCCTCGCAATCGCGGGGCCTTTTTGCTTTCTGCAATCCGGTTTCGACGCCGCCCGGCAAACTCATCCACTCCCCTTATTTGACTCACAAAATGAGGCGAATAGCCGTTCTATTCGACTCATCGCAGTCTGGCCGGGCGGCGTCCTTTTCTTCCCCGTTAACCCACACACAGCGCCCAACCGGACAACCCGGAGGTGAGAGATATGCGTATGGAAAAATTCACAAATGGTGCTGCCCTCGGTACTGGCTCGACCACGGTGTTGTTTGGCGCCCTGTCGCTGAACGAGTGGGCGATTGTTATTGGCATCATCTGCACGCTCGGCACCTTCGGCGTGAACTGGTATTACCGCTGGCGCGAGTATCAGCTGAAGCGTAGCGCGGGGTGATCGATGGCAAGCCTGAAAACTAAAATCAGCGCTGCCGTGCTGGGGCTGGTTCTGGCTGGCGCTCCGGCATCCGTCATTCTGGATCGGTTTCTGGACGAGAAAGAGGGCAACCGGCTGGTGGCCTACCTCGACGGTTCCGGCATCTGGACTATCTGCCGCGGGGTGATCCGCGTTGATGGCAAATCGGTGGTGAAGGGCATGCGGCTGACCGCCGAGAAGTGCGCCGAGGTTAACGGCATCGAGGAGCGCAAAGCACTGGCCTGGGTGGAGCGCAACGTCAAGGTGCCACTGACCGAGCCGCAGAAGGCGGGCATTGCCTCGTTCTGCCCGTACAACATCGGCCCCGGCAAATGCCTCCCCTCAACGTTCTACAAGCGCCTGAACGCAGGTGACCGCAAAGGTGCCTGCGAGGCGATGCGCTGGTGGGTGCACGACAAGGGCCGCGACTGCAGGCTGACCAAAGGCCAGGCGAACGGCTGTTACGGGCAGGTGGAACGCCGGGATCAGGAAGCTGAGCTGGCGTGCTGGGGGATCGACAAGTGACGGCACGCGCCTGGATAATTATCGCCATTGAGCTGCTGCTGTCTGCGCTGGTGGTTTACGTGCTGCTGGGGCAGGTCAGTGCCGAGAAAAAACGCGCTAATGATGCTGAACTGCTGGCAACCCAGCGACAGCAAACTATCAACGATATGCAGGTACGCCAGCGCGATGTTGCTGCGCTGGACGCCAAATACACCGGAGAACTGGCCGATGCTAAAGCTAAGCTTAATGATCTGCAGCAGTGTGTTCGCTCTGGCAAGTGTGGGCTGCGCGTCAACGCCTCCTGCCCAACGGGTAACGCCGCCATCGCCGGCAGCGTGGGCGATGCAACCAGCCCCCGACTTACTGACGCCGCTGAACGGGATTATTTCACCCTCAGAGAGCGGATCAGCACCATCACCGGGCAGGTGAGCTACCTGCAGCAGTACATCAGGGGTCAGTGTTTAAGATGAAAAAGCGAGGGTAGGCCTCGCTTTAGTTCAATCACCCAACCTTGCGGTAAGGGTAGCCAGCTTTTTTGATGGAAACATCAAAATACTGGCCTTTTGATGATGCATTCATGAGTGCTGTGTGAACGGATGCTGGAACACCCGAGTACTGGTAGATACCACCCCCGAGGAAGGCAATTTCCAAAGTGGAAGTTGCACTATCGTAACCAACAGAATGAAGGTTTGAAGATGAAACAGGTTGACGAATCAATTGTTAACTCTCCGTTATATGGCAAAAGTGCCGAGGAGATTTTAGAGCATTTCAAATCTTACAAATTTGCGGATGATCACGGTCATCCTCTGGAGCTTTGTAAAGATTTTAAGGAATTGATTGCCATGGCAGTCCAGACCCCCGCATAACTTCAGGGGGAAGTTCACTGCTGACAGCGATTTATCAGGCTAACAGCCAGCTGGCTGGCATCCGAGACAATGAACAAATCCGACAGGAGAAACACGATGGCACTTCAAGGCAGTGATAACCCGGTACAGTTCCGCGAGCAGTGGGACGAGGCTACGGAAAGCAGCGAGTAGTGAGCATCACAAGGCGCATTTTCGAGTGCGCCTGATGAGGAAATTTTGCTTCACTAGGATTAATCTTAGCGTTAATTTATCACTCCTGAATTCAAGGAGTGATAGTTATGAAGTGTGTAAAGTGTGGATCAGACAAAATTGATACTAAGAATTACGGACGCAAAGTAGGATCTGGGGTTGGGACTGTTGTTGGAGCCGCTGGGGGGTATGTTGGCGCAAGTGCTGGCGCTGCATCAGGTGCTGCGGTAGGTGCTGCGGTAGGTTCTATTGTGCCAATAGTTGGGAATCTTGTTGGAGCAACTGTTGGTGGTATCGCTGGTGGGATTATAGGTGCGTTTGGGGGAGGGGCTGCAGGTGGATTTGCTGGAGCAAAAGCAGGAAAGGTGATAGATGACAACGTATTAGACAATTTCGTTTGTCTCTCCTGTGGTTATTCCTTTTCAAAGTATTAACCGCCTCCGGGCGGTTTTTTTATTGCCATCACCATGCCTGGCGTGCCCGGCATCGTAATGGCTCTAACCAACGAGAACTCGCATGGCAAAACCGGACTGGGCGTCGCTTCAGCAACGGTTCCTGTCCGACAATGCCGCAACCGGCGTATCACCGAAAGACTGGTGTGAAGCGCAGGGACTGAACTACGCCTCGGCGCGACGCTATATCAAAAAACCTGCTGCGCAAACTGCACAGAAACCTGCGCAGGAAATAGTGCGCAGTGCGCAGTCAACGCGCAGCGCAAAACAGCTCACCGTAAACGACAACCTGACCGACCAGCAGCGCCGCTTTGTCGCGGAATACCTGAAAGACAACAACGCCACGCAGGCCGCCATCCGCGCCGGGTACAGCGCGTCATCGGCCAGCCAGATCGGCTACCAGCTGCTTCAGAAAACTTCAGTTATCGACGCCATCACCGAACAGCAGACTGCGCAGATGTCCCGCGTGCTGATCTCGGCCGACACGGTGCTGGCGCAGATGTGGCAGCTCGCCACGTTCGACGCCAACGACCTGTCGCAGTATCGCCGCGGCTGCTGCCGGTACTGCTGGGGCTTCGGCCATAACTACCAGTGGCGCGATATGGTCGAGTTCGAGGAAAAGCTGCAGGAAGCCACTGATCGGGATAAGCCAGAGCCGAAAGATGTCGGCGGTTACGGCTACGACACAACCAAACCAGCCAACCCCGACTGCCCGCGCTGCAATGGCGAGGGGCTGGGGCGCACATTCTTCCCTGACACCCGCGAGCTGCCGCCGATCGCCCGTCTGGCTTACTCCGGCGCGAAGGTGGGGAAGAACGGCATCGAGTTCAGCAGCATCAGCCGGGAACGTATGTTCGAGGCGGTGGCGAAACGGCTCGGCCTGGTTGATACCGAGTTCACACAGAAGCTGCAGCGGATCGAAATTGAGAAGCGCCAGCTGGAGATTGAGAAGCTGCGGAAGGAACTGGCGGATGACAGCAACAACGACCAGCCGCCAACCCCGGTACAGATAGTGATTAATGCAGTAGATGCGAGGGCAGACGATGGGGATCAGCCCGACGCTTAACATTCCGCAGGCGCGCTTTCTGGCGATGCCGCACAAATTCAAGGCTTACGTAGCCGGCTTTGGCAGCGGGAAAACGTGGGTCGGCTGCGGCGGCATCTGTAAGGGGTTCTGGGAGTTCCCCCGCATCAACCAGGGCTACTTCGCACCGACCTACCCGCAGATCCGCGACATCTTCTATCCGACGGTCGAGGAAGTGGCCTTCGACTGGGGCCTGAACGTTAAGATCAACGAGAGCAACAAAGAGGTTCACTTTTACGAGGGGCGGGTGTATCGCGGCACCACCATCTGCCGCTCGATGGAGAAGCCGGCCACCATCGTCGGCTTCAAGATCGGTAACGCGCTGGTGGATGAGCTGGACGTGATGCCGGCCGCTAAAGCGCAGCAGGCCTGGCGGAAAATTATTGCCCGTATGCGTTACAACGTGCCGGGTCTTCGCAACGGCATCGACGTGACCACCACGCCTGAGGGCTTCAAGTTCGTTTATCAGCAGTTCGTCAAGGCGGTGCGCGATAAGCCGGAGCTGGCCACGTTGTACGGCCTGACGCAGGCCAGTACCTACGACAACGCGAAGAACCTGCCGCCGGATTACATCCCCTCGCTGCTTGGCTCGTACCCGCCAGAGCTGATCAAGGCGTATCTGCGCGGCCTGTTCACCAACCTGACCAGCGGCACCATTTATCACCAGTTCGACCGCAGGCTGAACAACTGCAGCGACGAGGAGCAGCCGGGCGAACCGCTGTTTATCGGCATGGACTTCAACGTCGGCAAGATGGCGGCCATCGCCCACGTAAAGCGCAACGGGCTGCCGCGCGCGGTGCGTGAGCTGGTGAAGGTTTACGACACGCCGGCGATGATTAAGCGCATTCAGGAAGAGTTCTGGCGCTATGACGGCGAGCGTTACGTTGCCAGCCGCCAGATCTACATCTACCCGGATGCCACCGGCGACAGCCGCAAATCGAACAACGCCAGCGAAACCGATATTGCCCAGCTTAAACAGGCCGGGTTTAGCGTGATGGTTAACCCGTCCAACCCGCCTGTGAAGGACCGCATCAACTCGATGAACGCCATGTTCTGCAATGCGCTGGGCGAACGCCGCTATCTGGTGAACGTGCAGCGCTGCCCGGTCTATACCGAATCGCTGGAGCAGCAGGTGTGGGCCGACAACGGCGAGCCGGACAAAAAGGCCGGTAACGACCACACGAACGACGCCGGCGGCTATCTCATCGTGAAGGACTACCCGATCGTCAAGCCCGCTTACTCAATCTCAATGGATACCACCTACTGATGGCAAACCACGACATCACATTTGTGCGGCCGGAGCACAAAGCGGCCTGCGCCAGCTGGAAAAAGGTGCGCGATTTCTGCCGGGGTGCGGATGCGGTCAGGGCTGCCGGGCACGTTTATCTGCCAAAGCTGGACCCGACCGACACTTCGGCGCGCAACAAGCGGCGCAACGAAGACTACCTGGCGCGCGCGGTGTTCTACGAAATTACCGGCAATACCAAGATTGGCATGCTGGGCATGGCTTTTCGTAAGGATCCGACGTTTACCGCGCCGGACAAGCTGAGCTACCTGCTGACCAACGCCGACGGTGCCGGCACCAGCATTTATCAGCAGTCGCAGCTGGTGGCCGAGAACGTGCTGGAAGTGGCGCGCGACGGTCTCTACGTCGATTTCGCGGAGGATGGCCAGCAGGCCATTATCCTGCGCTATCAGGCCGAGCAGATCACCAACTGGCGCACCGAGCGCATCAACGGTCGCGATCACCTGGTGCTGGTGGTGCTGCGCGAGTGCATCGAGGAGCCGGACGGCTACGGCTTTAAAGAGCTGATCCAGTACCGTGAACTGTTGCTGGAAGAGGGGCGCTTTAAGTGCCGGGTCTGGCGGCGCAGCGGCGACACGCAAAGCGGCACGTTCGAGATCAGCAGCGAGTATGAGCCAAAGCCTAAGGGGGAGGCGTTCTGGGATGAAATCCCGTTTACCTTCGTTGGCGCGCAGAACAACGATCCGTCCATCGACGAATCACCACTGGCGGCGCTGACCGAAATTAACCACGGCCACTACCGCAACAGCGCCGACTATGAGGACAGCGTCTGGTTCTGCGGGCAGGTTCAGCCGCATATCTCCGGTCTCGATGAGGGCTGGCGCGACTATCTGGAAAAGGCCGGCGTTAAGCTCGGCTCCCGATCGCCGCTGCTGCTGCCGAAGGATGGCAGTTTCGGTTACGCCCAGGCGCAGCCCAATATGCTGGCGAAAGAGGCGATGGACAGTAAGCGCGACTACATGGTGGCGCTGGGTGCCCGGCTTATTGAGCAGAACGCCACGGCGAAGACCGCCACGCAGTCGAGCGGTGAACAGACCTCGTCCACCTCGGTGCTGGGGATCTGCGCCTCCAACGTGTCAGAAGCCTACAGCCGCGTGCTGGCCTGGTGCGCCCGCTATATCGGGCTGAAGGGGGAAACGACAACCTACACCATCAGCCAGGAGTTTATCGCCCGGGTGGCCGAGTCCGGCATGGTGACGGCTATCGTCAATGCCTGGCAGTCCGGGGCTATTCGTAGCGCGGATCTGGTCAGGGCGCTGCAGAAGCTGGACCTTATCGACCCCGCAGCCGATCCGGAATCGGTTATCGACGAGCTGAACAATTCCACTCCCACGCTGATCGGCGGTAGCAATGACCAAGGTAAACAACCGCCTGCGTGATGAGGCGATCGCGCACTCGCTGTTTGTCAGCCGTTACGGCACTGGCGCTGCGAGGCGCATGGCGAAAGTGCTCAATGACAGCGACGCCGAGCTGTCGGCGCGCCTGCTGATGGCGCTGGAAGACCTGCCGCGTGAGAGCTTCACCGTGGCCCGGCTGGAGAGCCTGCTGGGCAGCGTGCGGCAGGTTAACCAGACGGCGGTGCAGGGCGCGTTTGGCACGCTGTCGGACGAGCTGCTGGCGTTCGCCTCGCATGAGGCGGGCTATCAGCACGACCTGTTCAGCGAGCTGCTGCCCGAGGCGGTGCTGCGGCACCACCCGCTGGCGGCGGTAACGCCAGATATGGCGTATGCCGCGGCGATGTCGCGGCCGTTTCAGGGGCGTCTGCTGAAGGAGTGGGCGGAGAGCCTGGAGTCCGACCGGCTGACCCGGGTGATGAACGCGGTGCGCAGCGGCTATATGGCCGGCGATACCACCGAGCAGATCGCCCGCAAGGTTCGCGGTACCGCGGCGGCCAGCCGGCAGGACGGCGCGCTGCAGATGAGCCGTGCCAACGCCATGAGCATCGCCAAAACGGCGGTAAGCCACGTGGCGGCGGTGGCGCGCGATACCTTCGCCCAGGCCAACAGCGATATCCTCGAGTGCAAGCAGTGGCTCTCCACGCTGGACAATCGCACCACGCCCACCTGCATCATCCGCGACCGCAAAAAGTACACGCTGGACGGTAAGCCGGTGGGGCATAAAATCCCCTACCTGCAGGGGCCGGGCCGTATTCACTTCTGCTGCCGCTCGGCGGAGACGCTGGTTACGAAGTCCTGGCGCGAGCTGGGGATCGACAGCGACGAGATGTCGCCGGGCACCCGCGCCAACATGGACGGCCAGGTGCCGGAAGACACCACCTATCTGGAGTGGCTGGCCCGCCAGTCGCCGGAGCGTCAGGATCAGGTGCTGGGCACCGAACGGGGCCGGATGTATCGCGCCGGTGAGCTGCGGCTGGGGGAGATGTTCACCGATAAGGGCGAGTGGCTGACGCTGGCCCAACTCAAAGCGCTGTCAGCGTCGAAACAGGCCGGGAAATCTCCCGGCTTTTCTTTGGCCGGCGCGCAGTCGGTGGCGGAGATTGAGCAGGGTATGCGCGGCATTATCGCCGATGAAATCCGCTTCCCGGAAGGGACCACGCTGGAGTCAGCGCGGATCGCCGCTGGCGCAATGCAGGACGTGATTGAGCGCTTCGGGCTGCCGCCGGTGAGCTATTTTGGTGAGGTGCCGGGAACCAGGGTGACCGCAGCTGGCGCATATTACTCTGACACACAAACAGTGCACATTACCGGGTGGGCGCTTAACGCTGAGCAATGGAAAGTAATCGACGCTAATCAGAAGGACCACGACTTTGTCGCCGACATTCACCTGAGTCAACTGATGACTATTTCAGACCTAGCGGCAGCGGCGGCAGAAACCCATCATTTTGGGTATGTTGCTGTGCCGAGTGTAGCTGGTACTGTTACACATGAAATGGGCCATCATCTGTACTATCAGCGCATCAATGAAATTCAGGGAGTTGCAAATCAAGCTTATGAGGATGGATGGTGGCGTCCTGTCAGCCTCTACGCCGCAGGTTCAGTAGCAGAACTGTTTGCAGAAGCATTCTCTCTGTTTATGCTTGGGGGGGAAGGCGACCATAAACGAATCGAACCGGAGATCCTCAAATGGCTGATAAAGAATTCCTGATTTACAAAAGAGCGAGCGATCTTTTCCACTCCAGACCACGAGACGCTGAACTTCTTAAGCAGCTGGAAATGCTTAGCGATGAGGCTGAAGGAGATATACTGGAAGCACGAATGATCGGGAATCTCATCAGCGGTACTATTCTGGAAATGCACGAAGTGAAAAAATAGAACATCTGGCATATATCATCCTAGCGTTACACAAAACAAATGGCTGAAGAAGAACTCAAATACCTGAAAATGGCGCATAACCTTTACCACTCAAAACCTCGCCCAGATGACCTTGTGGATCAACTCGATGAACTGGCAAGAATGGCCGGTGGGACAACTGTGGAAGCGAGGATGATAGGTTCTCTGGTGAGTGCCGCAACAATGGATGAGGCCAACGGTCACGTCTGACAACGATTTTTACCACTACGAGGCTGCCCCACGGGCGGCCTTTTTTTATGGGCAAAGCCCGGCAAATCCCGAGGGGAAACCAATGCTGATTCGTAACATGTTTATCAAATATTACACCGCCGCAGGCCAGGAAGAGGGCGGCGGTGGCGGTGGCGGCCAGCCGGAAATCACGCCGGAAATGCAGAAGCTGATTGATGAGCGCGTGGCCTCTGAGGTCACCGGGCTGAAAAACAAAAACTCTGAGCTGCTGGGCACCATCAAGCAGCAGAAAGACAACCTCTCGCGCTTTGAAGGCATCGACCCCGACGCCGTGCGCGGCATCATCCAGCGTTTCTCCGACGACGAAGAGGCAAAGCTGATTGCCGCCGGGAAAGTGGATGAGGTGCTCGATAAGCGCACCGAGCGTATGCGTGCCGACGTCGATAAGCAGATCAAGGCAGCCAACGAACGCGCGGATAAAGCCGAAGCGTTCTCCAGTAAATTCCGGGATCGGGTGCTCGGTGACGCTATTCGCGGCGCTGCGGCAAAAGTCGGCGCGCTGGCGGAAGCCTCCGATGACCTGATCCTGCGCGCCAAAGGCGCATTCCAGCTCAACGACGAAGGCGAGGCCGTAGCGGTTGATGCAAATGGTGATGTCCTGTTCGGCAAAGACGGCAAAACGCCGCTGACCCCGTTGGAGTGGGCCGAGTCGCTCAAGGAGACGGCTCCCCACCTGTTCCCGCGCGCTGAAGGTACCGGCGCAGGCGGGCACAAGCAGGGCGGCGGCGGTGGCAGCCTGAAACGATCGGAAATGACCTCCACCGATAAAGCAGCCTATATCCGTAAGCACGGCCAGCAGGCTTTCCTCCAGCTTCCTAAATAAAGGATTTAACGACGATGACAACCACTGTTAACAGTGACCTGAAGATTTACGACGACCTGGCGCAGACCGCGTTCCTCGAGCGCCGCCAGGATAACCTGGAGGTGTTTAACGCCTCCTCCAACGGCGCGATCCTGCTGGATAATGAGCTAATCGAAGGCGATTTCCGCAAGCGCGCGTTCTATAAAGTTGGCGGCAGCATCGAGTCGCGCGACGTCAACTCAACCAGCACCATCAGCGGCAAAAAAATCGGTGCCGGCGAGGCGGTATCGGTTAAGGCACCGTGGAAATACGGTCCTTACGAAACCACCGAAGAAGCGTTTAAGCGCCGCGGCCGCAGCGTGGATGAGTTCTCCGAAGTGATCGGCGTGGACGTGGCCGACGCCACCCTGGAAGGCTACGTGAAATACGGCCTGAAAGGGCTGGTGGCGGCGATCGGCGCGAATGCTGAGATGGTGGTGACCGCCAATATCGCCACCGACGGTAAGAAAACGCTGACCCGTGGCCTGCGCAAGTACGGCGACAAGTTCAACCGCGTGGTGCTGTTCGTTATGCACTCCGCCACCTACTTCGACATCATCGATGAGGCGATCGCCAACAAGATTTACGAAGAGGCGGGCGTGGTAGTGTACGGCGGCCAGCCGGGCACCCTGGGCAAGCCGGTGCTGGTGACCGACACGATGGACGTTAACGCGATCCTCGGGCTGGTGACCGGCGCGGTGACCATCACCGAGTCGCAGGCTCCCGGCTTCCGCTCTTACGACATCAACACTCAGGAAAACCTCGCCGTAGGCTACCGCGCGGAAGGTACCGTCAACGTTGAGCTGATGGGCTACAGCTGGGATACCTCCAAAGGTGAAAACCCGGATCTGACCAAAATCGGCACCGGTGCCAACTGGAAAAAACACGTCACCAGCAACAAATCCACGGCTGGCGTGCTGATCAAGCTGGATGCCGCCGCGGGGGAGTAATGCTGTCGGCGGATAAAACCTCCGCAACTGCTGACAGCACCGACGCGGTAACCCTCGCGCTGAAGTACACCAAAGATGGCGCAGGCGTTGGCGGCGCAAACGTCCAGTGGACGACGACCGGCGGCACCCTCAGTACCGACGCATCCCGTACCGGCTCCAGCGGTGGCGCGACCGTCAAGCTCACCTCTGCCACTGCTGGCACCTTCACCGTCACCGCTTTGGTGGAGGATGTAAGCCAGACGTCGCAGGCGATCACCTTCACCGCGCCGACAGGCGGCTAACCGTTTGGGGCGCAAGCCCCATCACCCAGGGGGAAGCATGATTGATACCGACCCCGGGTCGCCCGATTTCAACAGCTACGCCAGCGTGGCGGTGCTGGAGTCATTCGCGGCCCGGCGCGGCAGGCAGATCACAGGCGATACCGAGGTGATGCTGATCCGCGCGATGGATTATTTAGAGGGGCTGGAGTGGGACGGGCGGCGCGCTGACCCGGAGCAGCCGCTGGCGTGGCCGCGCAGCGATGCCTGGTTTGATGATTATCCGATCCCGGCCAGCAAAATTCCCCGCCAGGTGATCAGCGCGCAGTGCATGCTGGCGCTGGAGGCAATGAACGGGGAGCTGCTGGGCAGCGTGCGCGAAGCCGCGGTCAAATCGGAGCGCGTGGAAGGCGCAGTCACCACTACCTACGCGGTGGCCGACGGCGAGACGTTCACCCCGCAGTATCCTGCGGTGTTCGCGGTGCTGGGCACCCTGGCCGCCGGGCGGGGATTTGCCATCAACGCGTTTGCAGAGCGAGGCTGAGATGAGCGATCTGAAAGTTGTGACGTTCAGGCCAAACCAGCAGACCGGCCATGATCGTGCAGAGGTGATTCGCCAGCTGGAGGAGGCGCTGGCGTTTGCCCACAAAGGGGAATACACCAGCGTGGCGCTGATCCTGGTCGCGCGTGACGGCGATATCCTGGACTGCTGGCACAACGGCGGCCGGCCTTACGTGATGGTTGGCGCGATTGAATCGCTGAAGGCTGACTATCTGCACGCCTGCATTGAGCGGAGGTGAAATGCAAATCAATTACACCCGTATGCGCGCCACGGCAAAGCGGCTGCTGACTGAAAACGGCATGCAGTACACCGTGACCCGCAAAGGCAGCATCAAGGTGGTGGCCGGTAAAGAAGTGCGAGAGCCGGATCTGAGCTTCAGCGCCACCGGCGTGCGCACCGAATACGACCCGCGCGAAATCGACGGCAGCAACATTCAGGCCGGCGATGTGGCTATTACCTTCACCTGGGAGGAAGAGCTGCGGATCGGCGATCTGGTCGAGGTGGATGGTAAACCGCACCGTATCGTTCATCCCCACCCGGTCAAACCCGGCCCGGTGGTGATCTGCTACCGGGCACAGCTGAGAGCGTGATATGTCAGACAATCAGTCGTTTATGTCCTCCATTAACGCCTTTGTCAGCCAGGCGAAGGAGCGGCAGGAAGATGTGGTGCGCGCGGTATCGATCAAAATTCTGGCGCGGCTGGTGCAGATGTCGCCGGTGGGCAACCCGGAGTTGTGGGAAGTGAACCAGACGGCGGTCGCCTACAACTCCGCGGTGGCCGAACACAACAGCCTGCTGCGCCAGAACCCGGACAACCTGACGAAAGCAGGGCGGCTGCGTAAGGGGATGAAGGTCAACGACAGCATGGGCCTCAAGGCACCGCCCGGCTACACCGGCGGCCGCTTTCGTGGCAACTGGCAGGTGTCCTTCAACCAGCAGGCGGAGGGCGAAACCGGGCGCATCGATAAGCAGGGGCACCAGACCATCGCCGCCGGTAATCTGGTGATCGAGCAGTTTAAGGTGGGGATGACCGCGGTCTATTTCGCCAACAACGTGCCCTACGCCTACCCGCTGGAGTTCGGCCACTCGAAGCAGGCACCCGGCGGCATGGTGCGGATCACCGCGGCTGAGTTCCAGCGCTTCTTTGACCAAGCGGTGCGGGAGGTGCAGTCGTGAGCCGCCCCGATATTACCGGCCTGCTGGAGTCCCGGCTGGGCGAATGGGCGGACCTGCAGGGGCTGGCGGTGGCTTACGATAATATCCCGTTCGAGCCGCCCGGCGGCATTTACCTGACCTCGCACGATATGCCGGCCACGCCGTATGCCATCGACCTCAGCCAGCGCAGCAAAGTCTTTATCGGCGTTTACCAGGTGAACGTGGTGATCCCGGCGGCGCAGGGGCGGGGAGAAGGCCGGGCCATCGCCGGGCTGCTGGAGGCGCTGTTTGCCAACGGCACCGAACTGCAGGGCGAGGGCTTCAGCTGCTACGTCAGCGGCGAGCCTGCCCAGTACGCCGGAATCGCCACCGATACCACCTGGACCATCCCCGTCAGCATCAACTACCGCGCTGACGTGGCGCAGTAACCTACCCGCCGGCAACCGCCGGTTTTTTTATGTCCAGATAACGGAGAAACCATTATGGGCTTCGCATTACCCAACGGCGCCACGGTGTTTGTCGGCCAGTCCGCAGCAGCGATTGCGGTTACCGGCGTCAGCAACGCCAACGGCGCAGTATTTACCGTGGCGACCGGCCACAACCTTGCGGTCGGCGACGAGGTGCTGATTAGCTCCGGCTGGAGCCTGATCGACAGCCTGGTGGCGCGCGTATCGGCGCAGACCGCGACCAGCGTCACCATCGGCGTGATCGACAGTACCAACGTCAGCTATTTTCCGGCCGGTTCCGGCGTCGGTTCGCTGAAAAAAATCAGCAGCTGGACCGAAATCCCGCAGATCACCGAGGTCGCCAACTCTGGCGGCGATCAGCAGTACGCGCAGATCCAGTTCCTGTCTGATGACCGCCAGCGCAACGTTGCCACCTACAAAGCGGCCAAGTCGCAGACCTTTACGATGGCTCACGACTCTACGCTGCCGATCTACGCCCGTCTGACCGCCGCCGACCGCTCCGGCGAGACGCTGGCGCTGCGGATGTACGTGCCGAAGGCGAAGGAGACCCGTTACTGGTCAGCACAGGCATCGTTTAACGCCACGCCCACCACCGCGGTTAACAGCGTGGAAACGGTGCAGCCGGCATTCGCGATCCAGTCGCGCGATATGACCTTCTACAAAGACGCGGCGTAAGCCGGTCATCCTGTAACCCTGGCCCGGCAGCGGGCCTGTCTTTTTTGCAGAGGAATACATGGCAAAGACGTTTCAGCTTCAACCCAAACCGACCTTTAAAGTTGACGTGGCGATCCCGCGCGCCGGTGATGAAGACGGGGTGATCACCTTCACCTTCCGCCACAAACCGCTGAAAGAACTGGCGTCCATCGAGTCGATGGGAGGCAAGAACGCCGTCGAGTTCCTGCTGGATATCACCGAAGCCTGGGCGCTGCCTGACGCATTTAGCCAGGAGAATCTGGAGACGCTGCTGGACAACTACCCGCGCGCGCTGGAGGCGATCACTCGTCACTACTACAACGAGCTGATGGGGAACCGTCAAAAAAACTGATCGCGGTTGCCTCGGCGTTCTATACGCCTGAACCCTCCACCGAAGACCTCGCCGCATTTGGCCTGAGCGCCGACGACTACACCGATGAAGAGCATACGGTTTCCGTCTGGCCGGACGTCTGGCCGGCGTTTGGCGTGTTCCGCGCGATGAGCACGCAGTGGCGCACCGGTATGAACGGCGTCACCGGGCTGGATTACAACGTCCTGCCCTGGCTGATGAAGGTGGGCGGCGTGGAGGATGAGGCAACCGCTCTTGACGATATCCGGGTCATGGAGCGCGCGGCGCTGGATGTGATCCACAAGGGGGCGTGATGTCCGATATTGCAACAATCTCGCTGCGCGTTAACACCTCCGAACTGGAGCGCGGCAGTAAAGCCCTGGACGATTTCGAAGGGGCTGCGGCAGGCGCGGCAAAAGGCGCTGATAATTTTGGGACCAGCAGTAAGGGCGCTGCCAAAGTCACCGCAGAGGCGGCGCGGGAAATTGAAGAAATTCACCAGCGCGTTCGTGAGTTCAGCGAGGCGCAGCGCCAGAATCAGGAAGCCTCCAAATCAGCCACCCAGGCGACCGCCCAGCAGAAGGAGGAGCTGCAGAACCTGCTTAACCGGATCAGCCCTGTAAGCAAAGCGCTGAACGAACTGCAAGATATTCAGGATAGCCTGAGCAATTTCCACAAAAGTGGCCTGGTGGCTGATGAGGAATTTGCTCTTTATAACAGCGTTCTGGAAACGACGCGGGATAAGCTCGGTAAGGTGGTTGATGCTGAGACGGCAGAGGGCCGCGCAAGGATGGAGCAGGCGCAGGCCGCCGAGCGTGCTGCTGCTTCGCAGAAAGCTTTTCTGCAGAGCCTGACCGACCAAACGGCCTCTTTCCGCGCGTCTAAGGCGGATCTGGCCGAGTATCGTGCGGCGCAGATGGGGATCGCCGAACAGGCAGCGCCGATGATCGCTCAGCTGCGCGAGCAGGAACGTGCTGTGGCGAGAGAGGCTGACCAGAAGCGCGCGGCCGCCATTGCCGCCCGCGGCCTGAAGCAGGCGCTGGCCGAGCAAGAGACAGCAGAGCGCGCCCTGGCCGCTGAGGCTAAGCGTACCGCCGCGGCACAGCAGGGTTTTATCAACTCCCTGCAGGAACAGGCCACGGCCATCGGCAAAACACGCTCTGAGCTGCTGGAGCTGAAGGCCGCGCAGCTCGGCGTGTCGTCGCAGGCAGCGCCAATGATCGCCAGGCTGCGCGAACAGGAGGAGGCCTGGAAGCATGGAGCAGTATCGGCCGGGCAGTATCGGCAGGCGATCAGGCAACTGCCTGCTCAGCTGACCGATATCGCCACCTCGCTGGCCGGTGGTATGCCGGTCTGGATGGTGCTGATGCAGCAGGGTGGGCAGATATCTGACTCCTTTGGTGGTCTGGGTGGGCTGTTTACCTACATCAAACAGGAACTGCTGGGGATGAGCGATGCCTCTGACGAGTCATCTGAATCTCTGTCTGAAAATGCCAACGGCCTGGCTGAAAATGCCGAGAATGCGAAAAAATTCACCGGACTACTCAGCCCGGCCACGATCGCCGTCGGCGTGCTGGCCGCGGCTGTCGGCACGCTGACCTATGCCTGGTACAAAGGCAGCCAGGAACAGTCGGAATTCAGTAAATCGCTGATCCTCAGCGGCAACCTGGCGGGTGTGACCTCCGGGCAGCTTGCTGATATGGCGAAGGCGGTAGCGGCAAGCACCGGCAATCCCACGGCTGCGGCTGCTGAGGCGCTGAATCGGGTAGTCGCTGGCGGCAAGATTGCCAAAGACTCGCTGCAGACTGTGACTGAGGCCGTGGTCGCAATGAACGACGCGACTGGCGAATCGGTCGATAGCCTGGTGGCCGACTTTGAGAAGATCGCGAAAAATCCGGTCGCGGCGATTTCTGATCTGAATGAAAAATACCATTACCTGACGCTGGCAACCTATAACCAGGTGAAGGCCCTGCAGGATGAGGGCAATCAGCAGGAAGCGGCGCGGGTCGCCACCGATAATTATTCGGCGACCATGAAACAACGAGCTGACCAGATTCAGGACAGCCTCGGCACCCTTGAGCAGGCATGGAAATGGCTCGGAGACGCCGCTAAGGGCGCGTGGGACTCAATGCTTGATATCGGGCGGGAAGTCTCCGTCGAGCAGAAAATCCAGGATTCCAGCAGTGAACTGGATCGGGCGCAAAAGGCCCTTTCCGATCTGCAAAAAGGACAGGGTGCAAATGCCGGGCCCTATGGGCCATGGAAATCTGACGAGTTAGGCCGCCAGCAGAAAGTTGTTGATGCAATAAAGCAGCGTCTGGAAGCACTGCGTAGTGAAAAAATCACGCAGGATACTCTCAACGGGGCGATCGGTGAATATGAATCCCGGCAGCAGAAAAGCATCACCGCCCAGCAATACATCAACACCATCACTGAACAAACATTAAGCAATGCGCAAAAGAGGGTTAAAGAACAGGAGAAGCTGACCAAAGCCATCAGAGATGGCGCAGTGATCAGCAAAGAAGAAGAAGCGCGCCTGCGTAAAAATATCGACGACAAGTACAAGGATCCGGTAACCCCTAAAGGTAAAGCTTATACCCCACCTGCTGGCGACCGGGCAGAGGATACGGGGAAGGCAGAGCTGCTGGCTTTGCAGGCGCAACTAAAAACGCTACAGGATCATCGTTCAGTTACGGATGTCATCAGCAAGCAGCGTAAAGACCTGCAGCTGACAGAGGCGAAATTTGCGGTTCTGGAAGAAGCTGCAGGTAAGCGGAAACTGTCAAAGCAGGAACAATCGCTGCTCGCAAGCAAAGACCAGGTTTTGTACCTCGAACGGCAGAAAGCGTTGCTGGGTGACCAAATCACCGCCCAGGAACAGCTCAATAAGCGCATGGACGCTTCGCAGAAATACGCCACCCAGATGGCTGAAAAAACCAAAGCGATGAATGCTGGCTCAACGTTGAGCAACCGTGAAGCCCAGCGCCAACTCGAACGCGCGCAGCTGGCATCGGGCTGGAAAAATGCTGGTGGCGATCTGGAGGGTGCGGGTTACAAAGCAGAGCTGAAAGCCGCAGAGGACTATTATTCTGCGCAGGACGCGCTCCGCGAGGACTGGATTTCCGGGGCGAAGAAAGGCTGGGCTGACTTTGCCGACAGCGCCACGGATGCTTTCAGCTCGGCTCAGCAGGTGGCGCAGGCAGGGTTTAATGGCCTGGCCGGGATGATGACCAGCCTGGTGACTACCGGCAAAGCCAACATCAAAGAGTTCGGCGTGTCGATGCTGAAAATGATTGTTGAGGTGATCAACAAAATGCTGATCGCCTACGCGCTGCAGACGGCGCTGGGGTGGATTAGCGCAGGTGCCTCGGCGTCCACGGCTTCCGCCTCTGCCGGCTCAACCGGGGCTATGGGGATGTCGACTGATTTCCACGCCTACACGCCGCAGTTCGATGGCGGCGGCTTCACAGGAGATGGCGGAAAACACGAACCGGCTGGCGTGGTTCACAAAGGGGAATTCGTCTTCACCAAAGAAGCCACTCAGCGGATCGGCGTATCAAACCTGTATGGCATAATGCGCGGCTACGCTGACGGCGGCCTTGTCGAAGGTGCAGGAAAGCTGTACGGCATGCAAAGCGGCGCCGCTGGTGGCGTTAACGTGCAAACCTCAGTGACGGTGAACACCAGCGACAATCAGCAGACGTCCGCCAGCCAGAACGCTGCCGTTTCTAAAGCCTGGCAGCAAACTCTCGATCGCTCAGTAAGAGAAGGCATTCAGCGAGAAACCCGGCCGGGTGGCATCATCTGGATTGCTTCTAATCCGAGGTAGCTTTCAGCCAGACACGCTGTAAAATCTGAGGTTTCTGCGCGACAAAAAGGAGTTTACGTGGCCAGACGACTAAACCGTGATTACCGTAGTAAAATCAGAAATGTACCTCGCCGCCTGAGAGCGCTTGAGTGGTGGTCCGGGACGTTTAATGATGCAGCCAGGGCTGAAGTGCCTCCCGGCGAACGCTACTGGAATTACAAAATACCTGTTGAGATCAATCTGGTTGAAGGAAAACACAGCTCCACAGCCATCAGAGCTGACTGTGCACAGCAGCTGATCAATGCCTGCTCGAATCTGATTTCGGCAAAAGGTGACTCAGGTGAATCCGTCAGAATCACCACCGTGATCTGCCTTCCGGATATGTTTACCAGTGAAGTCTGTATTTACCGGTCCGAAGAGTATTTTCAGGGCTTCGTGAGAGAGCATGAGTCTGAATACGGCAGCTCATCAATAATCACTGACCGAAGCCTTGCGCGGGAATGGGGATTGCTCCTGCCCGATAACGTCAAGGAGTTAGGCATGCTCCTGGATTATAGGGGTTACGAAGATCCCGATGACTGGTTTACGGGAGAGCGCTGGTATTACGGCAACGTTCGCTAAACATGTCTGAATGAGACATCCAGCCCGCTTCGGCGGGTTTTTTTGCGCCTGGAGAAAAGCATGGCCCTCGACACCTTCACCTGGCGCACCCAGATCCAGAATCAGCCGCAGGGCACCTTCACGCACCGCGTGCGCGAGGCGCAGTTTGGTGACGGGTACAAACAGGTATCAGGGGACGGCATCAACCCCGAATCCCAAAGCTGGCCGGTTACATTTACCGGCAACGAGGAGGAGATGCTGCCGATCCTCACCTTCATGCGTAGCCACACCGTGAATTCCTTTATCTGGACGCCGCCTTTCGGCGTGGCTGGCCTCTACCGAGTGGCAAAGGAGTCGATCAGCGCGATGCCGATCGGCGGCCGGGCCATGACCGTTATGGCGACATTCGAACAGTCTTACGCACCATAGGAGCCCTATGACTATCAACAGCGACGTGCAGAAGCTTGAGCCGGGAAACTGGGTCCGGCTGTTGGAGGTGGACGGCAGCGCGTTCGGCGCTGACTTTCTGCGCTTCCACGCACACAACATCCCCCACACGCCGGCAGAAATTGCGGCGGCCGGCGGTGATGAAACCAAACTACCGGCGAAATCCATCTGGTGGCAGGGGCAGGAGTACAAGGCGTGGCCCTGCGAACTGTCCGGCATTGAGGCGGCAACCAGCGGCGCCAGCGCGTCGCCGAAGCTGATGGTGGCGAACATCAACAGCTCAATCACCGCACTGTGCCTCGCTTACGACGATATGCTGCAGGCGAAAGTGGCGGTGCATGACACGCTGGCGCAGTATCTCGATGCGCGGAATTTTATTGCCGGGAATGCAGCGGCGGATCCGACGCAGGAAAAAGTGCAGGTGTTCTACATCGATAGCAAAAGCCAGGAGACCAACGCGGCGATTGAGTTCACGCTCTCCAGTCCGATGGATCTGCAGGGGCTGATGATCCCCACCCGCCAGCTGCACTCCCTCTGCAGCTGGTGCATCCGTGGCAAATACCGCAGCGGTGACGGCTGCGATTATGCCGGTACCCGGTACTTTGATAAGCACGGCAACGCGGTCGATGATCCGTCAAAAGACGAGTGCAACGGCACGCTGAACACCGGCTGCAAACCGCGCTTTGGCGAAAACGAGCCGCTGCCGTTCGGCGGTTTCCCCGGAACTTCACTGATAAAGAGCTGATCATGCGTGAAAAAACTCAGCAGGCTGTGTTTGAACACGCCCGCCAGTGTTACCCGGCAGAGTGCTGTGGCGTGATCGCACAGAAAAGCAGGGTGGAGCGCTATTTCCCCTGCCGTAACCTGGCCGATAACCCACTGGAGCATTTCCACCTCTGCCCAGCGGATTACGCCGCAGCGGAGGACTGGGGAACGGTCACCGCCATCGTGCACAGCCACCCGGATGCCACCACCCAGCCCAGCGAACTGGATAAGGCGCAGTGCGATGCCACTGCGCTGCCCTGGAATATTGTCAGCTGGCCGGAGGGCGATCTGCGCACCATCCAGCCGCGCGGCGAGCTGCCGCTGCTGGGTCGCCCGTTTGTGCTGGGGCATACCGACTGCTGGGGGCTGGTGATGAGCTACTACCGGCAGGAACTGGGGATCGAGCTGCCCGACTACCGGGTGGATTATCCGTGGTGGGTAAGCGGCGAAGAGAACCGTTATCTGGATAACTGGTATGAGTGCGGTTTTCGTGAGTTCAGCGATGACCCGCAGGCAGGCGATGTGGTGATCATGCAGGTTCAGGCACCAGTCGCCAACCACGCAGGTGTGCTGCTTGTCGACAATATGCTGTTGCACCATATGTACGGCATGCTGAGCCAGCGGGTACCTTATGGGGGCTACTGGCGGGACAGAACCGTGAAGATGGTTCGGTACAAACCTTCCCAATGCTGATGACTTCATTTACGCGGCGGGTGAGCCGGAACTAAATTTTCCCAAAGTAGATAAATTTTGCAGTTAGCATGGGAGAGAAAAAAGCCTCGACGCCTGCAGATTTTTTGGTTATACTCACGGTTCGTACTTATCACGTTTTGTGTAAGGCAAAAGAATTATGCGCGTCTTCGGTTTCGATGCCGTTGATGATGTTTTCCTTAGACCCAACACTTCTTGCTCTGGCTGGATTCGCAGCCTACAAATTGATATCGAATCATTACAAATCAAAAAAAGCAGAACGTCTGGATAATAAGGAAATCTATATGAATGAAAATAACTCTAACTCACTAAGCAATTTCACCGTTACAACAAGTTATAATGCTATGTGTGGGGTTTTGGGGAATGTCATCTATGAAGTGGTTCATAACGCGCCAGCATTAAAAATTTAACCCGCTGATCGGCGGGTTTTTCTTATTTATCTAACACAAGATAATTATATTTTAAAATGTTAGACAGTTTCCTTTTCCTTAGCTGCCGCCAATGACTTAGCAAATTCCGCAAAAGACTCTTCGTAGAGCATCCCGCCCGCCGGATGCCTAAGGGAACGCCATTCAACCGGTTGATTAGCTGGTAGTTGATGTGCTTTATGCCAAGGCTCATAACCCAGTACCACTATGACGTCAGGTTTTAACTCGTGAGCGACCTCTAGGAACATTAGGATTGCATCATTCCACATCTGAGCGGTGGGACGAACCCTGCCTTGCTCGCCGACGAGTTCCTGTAAAAAGTTGTATAATGCAACCTGTTGCCAGGCTTCATAGCGTTCGGCATCGGACGGGTTATCCTGGTAGAGCCTCAGCAGTTTTGTTACGAGACTGAAGAAGGACAGACCGGGGATATAGGCATGGTTCCTTACTACTATGTTGGTGTAGTCCTCAGACTCATCACCAATGTCGCCGCAGTACGACTCGCCGAGAACCAAGACGCGCATGCCATACTAGCTGTGTTGTGGTAGTTTTCGCTAATGTACGGCTTGAAATTTGCCATAAGTGTCGCTTCCTGCGTTACTTGTTTTGGGTGAACACTATGCGACAGATTTGTTGCGTTGAGAAGGTCTGCAGCGAAGTGCGGATAGTAGCTATTCTTGCTTCCCTTTGCCGCCGCTCCTCGTTAGGATTCATCTGAACGTTTACTGATAGGGACAGGGATATGAAAAGTTTTGGTTGGGTGGTGTTGGCCTTGGGGATTTTATGGCTGCTTATCGCCCTTAATATGGATGTCAGTGTCGCTACCGGGTACGGTGGCAGAGTCAACAATATTGGATTGATGGCATCAAAGCAGAATCACATTATTCTCGGCGCATTCATCACTTTGTGCGGGCTTCTAACTGTTCTTCTCACAAAGCGCAGCAGTATTAGTTCTGGTAGAGATGTGAAATGCCCATTTTGCGCTGAAAGCATAAAGCCCGAAGCGATTAGATGTAAGCACTGCGGAGCTGATATAGCACCACAAAAATCAAATAACGATGATGAAAATTTCAGCCCGCTTTCAATGTCGCCTGATGATTTTTACGTCGAGGTTGACCATGGCTATAAATTTATAGACGCCGCAGTAGATGTTCTTTTTTTGAAATTAAAGAAAAGCAATCCACTTTTGCAGAATATGGATCTTAAAGAGAAGTATAAGGTTCAGATAGAAGATTTAACAGGGAGGATGCCTGCTTCGATTCGTGAGGATTTTGCTATCGAATATGAGAAAAAATTCCGGGGTCGAACCTAAACATTCTTCAATAACTCTTTCATCATGACCACCTTCGGGTGGTTTTTCTTTAGGTGAATCATGAACAATAAACTTAGAACAGTACGCCTCTATGGCGTGTTGGGGGCCACCTTTGGCCGCGTCCATCGTCTGGCTGTCTCAACGCCGAAAGAAGCGTTGCGGGCATTATCAGTGGTTATCCCCGGCTTTGAGGCTTTTATTAATAAAAGCAGGCGCAAGGGACTTGCATACGCCGTATTTCGTGGGAAAACGAATATCAGTGTTAACGAACTCACAATGGACAATGGTGTTGAGGACATCCGGATCGCACCCATCATCATTGGCAGCAAGCAGGCCGGTATTTTCCAGATTATCGCAGCCGCTGTAATCGCTGCGGTTATGTGGTGGAACCCAGCCGGCTGGATGTCAGCCTCAGTGGTGGCAGGCGGTTACGGTGTCGCTGCTTCAATGGCGATCGGCGGCGTCATCCAGATGCTCTCCCCCCAAGCCAAAGGCCTCGCCATGAGCCAGGACGCCGACAATAAAGCCTCTTATGCCTTCGGCGGCGTCACCAACACCGCGGCGCAGGGCTATCCGGTCGCACTGTGCTACGGCAAGCCCCGTATTGGTGGCGCGATTATCTCAGCCGGTATCTACGTCGAAGATCAACAGTAACTTAATCCCTCATCACCTTTAAGGTCGCCATTGTGCGGCCTTTTTTTATGGGCGCAATATGGCAAAGAAGACCACAATAGAAGGCCGCAAGGGCGGCGGCGGCTCCGCACGCACGCCGGTTGAACAGCCGGACGACCTGCAGTCGATCGCTAAAGCAAAATTACTGATCGCGCTGGGTGAGGGCGAGTTTGCTGGCGGGCTGACCGACCAGACCATTTTCCTCGACGGCACACCGCTGAAAAACAGCGACGGCACCAGCAACTTTAGCGGCGTGGCGTGGGAGTTCCGCCCGGGCACCCAGGCGCAGACCTATATTCAGGGGATGCCGGGCACCGAGAACGAGGTCAGCGTCGGCACCACCCTCAAAAGTGACGCCGCATGGTCGCACACCTTCACCAATCCGCAGCTGTCGGCGATCCGCCTGCGCCTGAAGTGGCCTTCACTGTTTAAGCAGGAAGATGACGGCGACCTGGTGGGCTACTCGATCAAATATACCATCGAGCTGCAGACCAACGGCGGCGCGTTTAAAACGGTTGTCGACACCGCGGTTACCGGCAAAACCACCTCCGGCTACGAACGCAGCCACCGCATCGACCTGCCGCAGGACGGCAACATCTGGACGGTGCGCCTGCGTAAGGTGACCACCGACGCCAACAGCGCCAAAATCGGCGACGCGATGTCGCTGCAGAGCTACACCGAGGTGATCGACGCCAAGCTGCGCTACCCGCATACCGCGCTGCTGTATATCGAGTTCGATTCCAGCCAGTTTAACGGCTCTATCCCGCAGATTGCCTGCGAACCGAAGGGGCGGGTGATACGCGTGCCGGACAACTACGACCCGGCGTCGCGCAGCTACACCGGCACCTGGGCGGGTACCTTTAAGTGGGCGTGGACCGATAACCCCGCCTGGGTGTTCTACGACATCGTCATCAGCGACCGTTTCGGGCTGGGCCAGCGCCTCACGGCGGCCAATATCGATAAGTGGGAGCTGTACCGCGTGGCGCAGTACTGCGACCAGCCGGTGCCGGACGGCAAGGGCGGCAGTGGCACCGAACCGCGTTATAAGTGCGACGTCTACGTGCAGGATCGCAACGACGCTTACACCGTGCTGCGCGACTTCGCGGCCATCTTCCGGGGCATGACCTACTGGGGCGGCAACCAGATCGTCACGCTGGCGGATATGCCGCGCGACGTCGATTACAGCTTCACCCGGGCGAACGTGATTGACGGGTTGTTCACTTACTCGAGCAGCACCACCAAAACCCGCTACACCACCGCGCTGGTCTCCTGGACCGATCCGGCCAACGGCTACGCCAACGCGATGGAGCCGGTGTTTGAGCAGGAACTGGTGGCACGCTACGGCTACAACCAGCTGGAGGTGACGGCGATCGGCTGCACCCGCCAGTCGGAGGCCAACCGTAAGGGCCGCTGGGGCATCCTGACAAACAATAAAGATCGGGTGGTCACCTTCTCCGTCGGTCTGGACGGCTCTATCCCGCAGCCGGGCTATATCATCGCCGTGGCCGACGAGATGCTGTCCGGCAAGGTGACCGGCGGTCGCATCAGCGCCGTCAACGGGCGTGCTATTACCCTCGATCGTGCTGCCGATGCCGTTGCGGGCGATCGGCTGGTGCTGAACCTGCCCGGCGGCGCGTCGCAGAGCCGCACCATTCAGGCGGTATCCGGCAAGGTGGTGACCGTCACCACCGCTTACACCGAGACGCCGCAGGCGGAAAGCGTGTGGGTGGTGGAGTCAGACCAGCTGCTGGCGCAGCAGTACCGCGTGGTCAGCGTGCAGGACAACAACGACAACACCTTTACCATTTCGGCGGCGTACCACGATCCGGACAAATACGTGCGCATCGATGCCGGCGCGGTTATCGATGAGCGCCCGATCAGCGTGGTACCGGCCGGCAGCCAGGCGGCCCCGGCGGATATTCAGATTGCTACGTACTCGGTGGTTAATCAGGGGATCAGCGTGCAGACGATGCGCGTGACCTGGCCGGAGACGGCCGGGGCCATCTCTTACGAGGCACAGTGGCGCCGTAATGAGGGTAACTGGGTCACCGTCCCGCGCAACGCTACAACCTCGTTTGAAGTGCAGGGGATTTACGCCGGGCGCTATCAGGTGCGCGTGCGTGCCATCAACGCCGCGGAGATCTCCAGCGGCTGGGGAATGTCTGACGAGGTCACGCTGACCGGCAAGGAGGGCAATCCGCCGCAGCCGGTAGGCCTGATGGCCGGCGGTCTGGTGTTTGGCGTTCACCTGGACTGGGGATTCCCGGCGGGCACCGGCGACGTGTTGAAAACTGAAATCCAGTACAGCACCAGAGACGACGGCTCTGACGCGCTGCTGCTGGCCGACGTGCCGTATCCGCAGAGCACCTACCAGCAGCTCGGCCTGAAGGCGGGGATTAGCTTCTGGTACCGCGCGCAGCTGGTGGATAAAAGCGGCAACGAATCCGGCTTTACCGGCTGGGTGATGGGCCAGTCGTCGGCAGACGCGGAAGAGGTGCTGAGCTACCTGACCGGCCAGATCGGTAAAACCCAGCTGGCGCAGGAGCTGGTCAGCGATATCGGCGGTAAGGCCACGCGGGATGAAATGACCGCTGCGGTGAATGCGGCCAAAACGCAGGCCACCCAGCAGGTAAATGACGCGAAAACCCAGGCCACTCAGCAGGTCAGCGATGCGAAAGCGCAGGCCGCCCAGCTGGTCGAAGCCGCGAAGCAGCAGGCGGATCAGAAAGTGGCTGCTGAAACGCTGGCACGCATCAACGCCGATGCTGCCGAGGTACAGGCGCGCAGCGCTGCGGTACAGCAGGAAGCATCCGCGCGCGCCGACGCGCTGCTGAGCGAGAAGAACGCCCGCACCGCGGATATCAGCCAGATGAAGACGCTGATCCAGAACGGCAACGAGTCGCTGGCGCAGCAGATTTCGCAGGTTGCCGCCGGCACCGGTGAGCAGTTCGATAGCCTGAAAATCTGGCATTTTGACACCAGCAGTATTGAGGGCTGGACCGGGCAGGGTACGCCAACCGTGACCGCCGACGGCTGGCTGCGCCCGGCCAACCACGCCACCGATCCTTACGTCGTTTCACCGGCTGGCATCGCCGTGAACGCCGGCGCGTACCGCTTTATCAAGCTGCGCGTGAAAAAGGTCGGTTCGCCGCCGTGGAGCGGGCAGATCCGCTGGGTGGCCGCCGGGCAGAGCTTTAACAACACGCAGCTGTTCACCGTGGCGGAACCGGTCTACGACGCCGGCGGCGTGGCAACGCTGACCGTTCACGATATTTTGTGGAACGGGACCGGCACTATCGACAAGTTCCGCCTGGATCTGACCGACAAGCAGGATGACAGCAACTACATCCTTTTCGACTGGATCGCCGTTGGCCGGCCAACGCCGGGTGCCGGTATGGCCGCGCTGCAGGATGAAGCCACCGCCCGCGTTAATGCCGATGCGGCGGAGGCGGCCAACCGCAATACGCTGGCCGTGCAGATGCGCGGTGCGTACACCGGCAACGATGCGGCGCAGGTCAGCAGTGGCCTGATCTACAGCGAACGCCAGGCACGCGTCACCGCCGATCAGGCGGAAGTTACCGCCCGGCAGGCGCTGGAGGCCAGCGTCAACGGTTCCCTGTCGCAGGTAAATACCCAGCTGACGGCGGTCAGCGACAAAACCAACGCCAACAGCGCGGCCATCACCGGCATGAAGAGCGACATCGCCGGTAAGGCCAGCGCCGATGCCGTCCAGTCGCTCACCACCCGGGTGACGTCCGCCGAGGGCCAGTTAAGCAGCCAGGGCGGCAGCATCACGCAGATCACCGCGTCTCTGGCCCGTGAAACGAAACTGCGCGTGCTGGCGCGGGGTAACGGAGCGGGCGGCACGGTGGGCGTGTTTACCGCCGACGGGCAGTCTCTGTTCAGCGGAGGCCGCAGTTATAACCTGGTGACGTTCAAAACCAACGCGGACGGCAGCAGCGCGATCGCCACGTCGGCCACCTATGACGTTTTCGGTACTGCCGCAACCGGCGTTACCCTGGCGTCAGACATTGCGGCGCTGGCCTACGGTACTCAGGTGCTGTTGTATACCCACGATGAGCCGCGCACCAACAGCACGCCGGTGTATAACGCCATCGACCAGCTGGGCGGCACGATGGCGCTGCTGAAGAGCGTGCCCTATCGCGGCGCGTATGTCCTGCTTGGCTCTAAAGGGGCAGCGGCAGGCACGGCGATTGAGCGCGTCACGCAGGCGGGCGGCGACGCCACGGCGCTGCTGAACGTGCCGTTTACCCTCGTTAACGGCCTGATCGAGGGCGTTGGTGGAGGCACCGGTGCCATGCTGAGCAGCGCGGCCAACGCCGGCGCGATCCAGTCGCTGGACACCCGCGTCACGAAAACGGAGGCCACTACCGCCAGCCAGAGCGAGGCGCTGACCGGGCTTAAAAACGATCTGGGCGGCAAGGCCAGCTCCGATGCGGTCAGCCGGCTGACCTCACGGGTGGAGTCGGCTGAAAACGCCCTGACCAGCCAGAGCGGCAGCATGGTCAGCCTGACCAACACGCTGGCGCAGCAGAACCGCATGGGTACCAACCTGTGGTTTGACGGATCGCTGGAGTCCTACGCCGACAACCAGGCGCTGACCACGGATGCAGTGGTGGTCAGCGGTACGTCTTACAGCGGATCTAAGTCGCTGCGCGTGCTGCGCCCTGCGGGCACCGGTGGTAACAGCGATAAGGACATCGGCCCGGATATCGCCGTGAAGGAGCGCGGATACTACCGCCTTGAGCTGTGGGCCATGATGCCGGCGGATCAGAAGCCGGCGGCGGGCTGGTCGCTTGCCGTGGGGGTTCACAGCTGGAACGCCGCCGGCGCTCACAGCTGGCGGGTCGGGGTGAGCATCACCGAGGCATCGCTCGGCGGGCGGGATAAGTGGGTGAAGTTCAGCGGCGTGGTGGGGCTGTCAGACGCCGCCCGCGCCCGCTTCTGGGTCTCGCCGCGCGGGCAGAACGGCGACGGGTCGCCGGGTTACTTTGTGCATCTGGATAACGTGACGATCGTTGACATCACCGACGCCTATGCCGCGCAGGAAACGGCGGACGCAACCGCGACGGCAATGACGGCCCTGACCACGAAGGTGGATCAGAGCGCCGACGCGATTTCAAGCCAGGGCACCCAGCTGACCACGCTGAAAAACGATCTGGCCACAATCAGCAACAACGTCTCCAAAAAAGCCGACGCGGCGGCGCTGCAGAGCCTGTCGAACACCGTCAGCCAGCAGGGAACCTCACTGGCCGCGCAGGGGGCCAGCATTACGGACCTGACCGCCGCGCTGACCGTTGCCGATCGGGAGCCGGAAAACATGATGGCAAACGGCGGCTTTGACGGCGGGGTGATCGGCTGGTCGTTCACGGAAAGCGCGGTGAATTACCAGGTTGATACCTCCGGCGGGGCTGCGGCAGCCAGCCCGGCCTGCCTGCGGGTGTTGCCTGGTCCGATCGTTAACCTGGAGCAGCGGGTGCTGCTGAAAACGGGGCGGCGCTACCGGCTCTCCTGCAGCTACCGCTTCGCCAGCGGTTCTAAAATTGGGGCACAGGCCAACAACAAGCTTCGTCTCGGCAACGTTGCCACCAACGTGGTGCTGACCAGCCCGTTTTTTGACGTCAGCAAAACGGACTGGACGACCGCTTCGGCGGAGTGGCTGAACGGCACGGCTGCGGATATCGACGCAACGCTGGGCGTTCAGGGGGTGTTAACGGCGGGCTGGCTGCAGATTGACAGCGTCTACCTTGCCGACGTCACCGATAGCCAGAAGCTCGACGCCACGGCGGCGGCCACCTCAGCGTTAACCACCCGCGTATCGAATGCGGAAGGGGTGGCAACCAGCCAGGGTGATGCGATCACCTCGCTGAAAAATACCGTTCAGCAGCAGGGAACGACGCTGGGCCAGAAAGCGGACGCGGCGGCGCTCAACAACTACTACACCAAAACGCAGGCAGATGCGGCGGCAGCCGGCCAGGTCAGCCAGTACGACGCGACGCTGCAGCTTGGCGGCACCAACCTGCTGGCGGATACGGGCACGTTTAAGGGCGCGGCGGGCATCGCCGCAGAGGTGTTTAAAGGCAACGCGGTGATCACCCTGACCCGTAACGCGGGGCAAAGCGGGGTTTACAACGACCTGTTCGCGCCGACGACGTTAAACCCGGCGCTGGAAGGCGTGTATACGGCCAGCTTCTGGGCGAAATCGAGCGTGAAGGGCACGGTAGTGTCGTGCTTCTTCTACAGCCCGAACACCACGACCAGAGCGCTGAGCAGCCAGGGGGTGCAGAACACCAACAGCGACGGCGGCGTGCCGGTCACGCTGTCTGATAAGTGGGAGCGGTACTGGATAACCTGGACGCAGAGCGCGACCACCACGGTGAAAAAACTGGTGTTTATGCGCCTGACCAACCCGGCCAGCGGCTCGGTCAGCGCGTCACTCTCGATGCCGATGCTTGAGGCCGGCAGCAAGGTTAGCGACTGGTCACCGGCTCCCGAAGACGTGCAGACCCAGCTTACGGCAAACGCCACGGCTATCTCCGGGCTTAGCACGCGCGTTTCCAGCGCGGAGGGCGTGCTCAGCAGCCAGAGCACCAGTATGACGTCGCTGAGCAACAGCATCGCCCAGGCCGGGCGTCTGGGCAGCAACCCGTGGTTTGACGGATCGCTGGAGTCCTACGCGGACAACCAGGCGCTGACCGCCGATGCGGTGGTGGTCAGCGGCACGGCGTATGCCGGCGCGAAATCCCTGCGCATAACGCGCCCTGCCGGCACCAGCGGGAACAGCGATAAGGATATCGGCCCGGATATTGCCGTTAAAGATATCGCCTACTATCGCCTGGAACTCTGGGCGCTGATGCCGGCAGATCAGGCTCCGGCAGCGGGCTGGTCGATGGCCGTCGGCCTGCACGGCTGGACCCAGGCGGGCGCTCACATCTGGAAGGTCGGTTTTGACATCACGGAGTCCGCGCTGGGAGGCCGGGATAAGTGGGTCAAATTCAACGGCGTGGTGGGCCTTTCCGGTGCCGCCCGCGCCCGCTTCTGGGTCTCGCCGCGCGGCACCAACGGAGCCGGCACGCCGGGGTACAGCGTTTATCTGGATAACGTCACCCTGACCGAGATAACCGACGCGTACGTGGCGCAGCAGACCGCCGATGCCAATGCCAGCGCCACGCAGCTCCTGACCGGGCGCGTGACGAGGACCGAGCAGGACGTGTCGGCGGCCAACAGCGCGGTAACGCAGCTGCGTAACGACCTGACCGCAACCAATAAGGAGGTGGCCACCAAGGCAACATCAGCCGCGCTGCAGAGCCTCGAAAACTCCGTCTCCAAACAGGGCACCACGCTGACGGCGCAGGGGAGCAGCATCACCGAAATCAACGCGGCGCTGTCGCGGGAAACCCAGCTGCGGGTTATCTCGCGGGGTAACGGGTCGTCCGGGGCATCCGGCATCTACCGGCTGGACGGTACGGCGGTGGCGGTCGGCGGTCGCAGCTTCAGCCTGGCGGTGTTTAAGACGGAGGCGGATGGGTCTGCATCGATCGCAAGTTTTGCCCGGTATGACGTTTTTGGCTCCGCCGCAACCGGCAAAGCGCTGAGTGATGCCATCGCGGCGCTGGCCAACGGAACCCAGGTGATCCTCTTCACGGCAGACGAGCCGCGCACCTACGCCTATACGGTGGCCGCAGCGATAGAGTCACTGGGCGGCACCGCGGATCTGGTCAGCGGGCTGGTTTACCGCTCGGCCTACGTGCTGATTGGCCGCAAGGGCATGGCACCGGGAACCGCCATCGAGCTGGTATCACCGACCGGCGGCGATGCGTCAGCCTTTGTTGAAACACCGGTGACGTTCCTCAACGGCCTGATTGAAGGGCTGGGGGGCGGTGCCGGCGCGATGGCGAAGAACGCCGCCAACGCCACGGCCATTCAGGGCATCAGCAGCCGCGTCACTCAGACGGAAAGCGGGCTGATGGCGCAGGGGCAGAGCATTACCAGCCTGACCGGCAACGTGAACAGCCAGAAGGCCACGATCGACACGCTGCAGACGGCGGTCAGCACGCTGGACAGCTCCACGGCCACGCGCATTGAAGAGGTTAAGGCATCCAACCGCAACAACGCCGAGGCGGTGCTGAAGCAGGCGTCGAGCATTGCGCAGACCGACGCCAGCGTCAGCACGCTGTCTAAAGCCGTGGTGGCCGCGAACGGTAAGATCGACGCCAGCTGGCAGGTGAAGATGAACGTGACCAGCGACGGGCGCTACGTTGTCGCCGGGATTGGCGTGGGCATCAGCAACGAAACCGGGGCGCTGCAGTCGCAGATCCTGATGACGGCTGATCGCCTGGCGCTGCTGCCGTCGGACACGTCGAAAAACGCCGTGTCGCCGTTCGTGGTTGAGAACGGGCAGGTGTATATGAACAGCGCGTTCATTGGCGATGCGTCGATAACCAACGCGAAAATCGGGGATTACATTCAGTCCCGCGACTACGCGCCGGGTAACAGCGGCTGGAACGTCAACAAGGACGGGAAGGCTGAATTTAACAACGTCACGGTCAGGGGAAAAATGTATGCCAGCGAGGGAGAACTTAACAATGTACGGATAAATGAAAGCTGCACCATCCTGGGCACGCTGAACGCCAGCCGTATTAACGGCCCGCTTATGCAGGCAAAAACGTTCAGCTTCTACCATCAGAATACGGGCCAGTCCAGCGTGATCTACTGGGACGGCACGGCAGGAAAAGGGGACGTGCCTATGACGCTCAGTGGAACCGTTATCCGCACCCGCAATAATCTGCAGATCGGGTCGAGGGTTGTTATAGCAGGCCAGGAGATCGGCATAGCTTCGACTCAGACCGCTGACAAAACCACGGTTGATACGTTTACTTTCAGCGTCGACGTGGGCACCGGGGCAGAAACGTTAGCCCTGTATGCCGGGTCGTTGAATCAGGGGCAGGGAGAGCGCACCCGGTGGGTGGTGCAGATATTTGCTTCCCCTACGTCAAATCAGTTCCACACTTAATTAACGGGAGGATATTTTGCCTATTTATAAAACGGGCACCGTAAGCATCGGCACCGGCAGAACGGTGTCCGGTGCCGGGACCAGTTTCACCGACTCGACCGCCGGGATTCGTCCCGGCCACACGCTGATTGCCGGCACAAATCCGGTGCAGATTTTTCAGATTGCCACCGTTAACAGCGCGACGCAGCTGACGGTGACCGCCGGGCCAGCAGCAAATATTCCGGCGGGCACGACCTACACCATTCTGACCACCGATGCGCTGTCGGCCGACGGGCTGGCCGCGCAGGTTGCGGAGGCCATCGACTACTTCAAGGCGTCGCTCGGTGGGCGGGCCAGCGCCGGGGGTAACGGCGATATCACCTCGCTGTCCGGCCTGACCACGCCGCTCAGCATTAAGCAGGGCGGACACGGTGCAAAAGACGCTGCAGGAGCGTGCCTGAACCTGGGGGCGCTGCCGGTTACCGGCGGCAGGCTGTCGGGACCCCTGACAGTCGCCTCTGACGTTATCTCTTCTGCCGGCGTGATGTTCTCGCAGGCCGCTTCGGACGGTCAGAACGCGCATTTCTGGATGCGCGGACCGGGGGGTATTTCGCGGGCTGTCCTCTACAGCAACCGCAACGGTCAGGCATTTTTGCGCGTTGATGATGAAACCAGTAATGCGATGGGCTACCAGTTCGTCATGAACAAGGCCGGCGTGTTCCAGTGCGCCTCACTGGCCCAGACATCGGATACCCGCAGCAAGTCGGAAAAGCAGCAGGTCACGGGTGCGCTGGATAAGCTGGCCATGCTTACCGGTTACACCTACAGCCTGCGCGTGACGAAGGAAACCACGGTACGCGGTGCCGGGGTTATCGCCCAGGACGTTGAGCAGGTGCTGCCGGAGGCGGTGACCACGCTGGGAGAAGGTATTGCCAGCGATGGCAGCACACTGGAGGCAATGAAGGGAGTTGATTACAGCGCGTTGGCAGCGTTGTATGTCGAGGCATTCAAGGAGCTTAATGCGCGTGTTAAAACTCTGGAAGCCCTGCAGGAGTCGACGACATACCCCATCCCGGAGGAATCGCCGCAGAACTAAATTTTATACCTAATCATCCCCTTACCGGCATCCTCGCATTTCCCATTCGATTTATACCCCCCACTAAGATCCCACTGTTGCATACTCAGGGGGGGATAAAACGTGGCGACGCAAGCATTACCAGCACTCAGTGACCACTCCTCTTGTTCTACTGTGAGCTAAAAGCGGACCCAGCGTAGAGTTAGGAACGGATGAGATTACAATATAATATTACCTAAAAGCCTTATTGGTCGAAAAATTTATGATAATTTTGCTTGCTTTCTTAAAATAAATATGAAAAGTGGATTGGGTTTTGTCGGGATGCATTATAAACAATGGCTTTTTCACCATTCAAATCATCTAAAACAAACTGACTGGGATGTTTCAATGTAGGACTCGCACATTGGACAAAATAAGCAGGCTTGATTTTTTTAGTATGACCTTTTTCCCAGCAATTAGCCGAACCATGATGAGGGATCTGAAACAATCCACAATTCATCCATCGCTCACTGCCTAGATGCGACTCAAAATCATCTAGAACAGGGAGTGTGAGATTAATATCCCCTGTAAATATCAAACCAGAAGAATGAATATTGTAGCCATTATGGGGAAAATCAAAAATAAAACATTTACCATGTGGGGGGATTTTAGGTGAGGCATACATACATAAAGATATATTGTTGTTGGCTTTATTAGTTCTTCCGAAATGTTTCTGATAGCAATTCTTTAACTTTTCCCGCCATTTTACATCAATGCTTGAATTGATGCAGCGATGTAGGTTTATATTCTCGATTGTTTTCTGAATGTCTTCCTTTGCATCAGAAAGTTTAACGCGAGACTTGATGGCATAAATTTCCTCATCTTTCTCGTACACAAGATTTAGTTTTTTAAATGTCTTTTCGGCATTATAAAATATGAACTCAAATATACCGCCCAGTGCATCAATGGGTTGCATGTGATTGATTTTTAATATTTTAATTCCACCACTATTGACTGGTCTTCCTAAATCAAAAAAAACATTATCTTTGGCATCATTTATGTGTTTTTCTTGTTCAGGAACGTTTGATTCATCTGAATTATCTGTTAATATCAAAGGCTCATTATGATCCGCTGGAAATTTTCTAGGAGTTGTCTGCTCCTCAGGGTTCTCTGGGCCACCATTGCCTTGTACTAAGATTATTGTTTCCACGCGATTTGAAAGGTCGTTATTAAATAACCAGAGTGCTGGATTTAACTGAAAAAGTGCGGTAGAAGGTGATACTCCATGGGATCCATCGATAGATATTTCCCTAATAGACTGTGTCCAATCACTATAGGGGAGCACCAATCTTTTTATTGTATGCTTTCTTAATAGAGCTATCAATCCATTAACATGGTCATCGTCAAAATGAGAAATGACCATCATGTCTATGCTATCACCATCTGTGAACTCAATATAAGAGGAGTCAATTATACCATTTATAATTTTTTCACTGGTAGAGCCACAGTCATAACCCCATTTGAATTCACTACCTTCTTTTCCTCGAATTTTCGAAGTAAAAAAAGTGCCATTCCCTACAGCATGAAAACACCCAGATAACTCATTGAACATTATTTTTCTCCTTAAGTCGAATTTCATAACCAAAACGGCATTACAATAAAATATCATTATCTTGATTTGTTTCAAAAATTCATTGTGGTTTTTACTAATTAAATAATGCGAACTGATATTGTTAATGTCCGCTGCTGATGCAAAGAGCACGTTGCGTATCATTCAAATTCCGCTACATACGTGTAGCGGACAATGATATAACACAGTGATTTCCAGGATTACAAGGTTGCCAGTCGCACCCCGAGGCTTAAAAACTTTGAGGATGTGGTAGCGGGGCTGCTGCTATACACTACAAAGGCGCGCTCAGCGCCGAAAGCATGACCCGTATCAGTCAGCGGTAACGGCAGTAGCCAGGCCAGCGCGGGCCATTGGCTAAATTCCTCCGCCAAACACCCACTTAACCTTTGCCCTGAATTTCCAACTTGATCGATCTCCATTCCGAAATATACTGTGTTTATATCCAGTATTTTCCGGAGGGTATCATGCCCCGTCGTTACGAAATCCCACTCGCATTCAGAGCAGCTATCAAGCACGAGCACGGCCGCCGAACGGTTAGCACCGTGGACTTTCAGGCCGAACTCGCCAAAGTTAACCACCACTTCACCCTGCGCGAGGCCAACCGCTGGATAGAGTTCTATCAGACCAGCTTCACGGACATCTCGACCGAAGAAGGGGACAGGCGCATCTTCTCCCTGTTCAGCCCGAACGCGGGGTACTGATATGGGCTTTCCATCGCCAGCTAATGACTACATCGAAACCCGGCTCAACCTTGACGACATAATGATCGCGCACCCGGCGGCCACCACCATCATTCAGGAGCCGGGGCGTATCCTGGTTATCGATCGGTCTGTGAAAATCAGGCAGGGCGATACTGTGGCGTTTGAGCTGTTCGGAGAAGGGCACATAGGAAAGCTGATGGGGCAGTCGCTGATAACGGAAGAGGGTGAGGCGATCGAAGGGCAGGCGCTGGAGGATGTGGTGATGCTGGGTTGCGTGACGTGGATCGTGCTGGATGTGATGGAGCGTGGCGGGCCGACGATATAATGCCCACCCCATTGTTTTCGTTGACAGTCAGTGGCCGTGCAATTCTGCGCTATGGGGTGTAGGATACCTTCCTTCGAAAGTTTTCAGTCTAAAGAGACACTTTTGAATCTGTGTACCAAACTGTGTACCAAACTAACAAACGTGGGTTAGATGAAGGTGCTAAGTTTTTGAAAACCCGATAAAACTCGATTATGTAAGTAGCCTCGCGTAAGGGTTACCACTGCAATTAAGGATGTTACATGCCAGTTATTACTCTTCCTGATGGAAGCCAGCGTTCGTTTGATCACGCCGTAAGCGTGATGGAGATTGCCCAGGATATCGGGCCAGGTCTGGCGAAAGCCTGTATTGCCGGCCGCGTTAACGGCGAGCTGGTGGATGCGGTTGACCCGATTACCGAAGATGCCCATGTTGCCATCATCACCGCAAAAGATGATGCCGGCCTGGAAATCATCCGTCACTCCTGTGCCCACCTGTTAGGGCACGCGATCAAGCAGCTGTGGCCCGATACCAAAATGGCTATCGGCCCGGTGATCGACAACGGTTTCTACTACGATGTGGATATCGATCGCACCCTGACGCAGGAAGATATTGAGCAGCTGGAAAAGCGTATGCACCAGCTGGCCGAGACCAACTACGACGTCATCAAGAAGAAAGTGAGCTGGCAGGAAGCGCGTGACGCCTTTGCCGCACGCGGTGAAGAGTACAAAATCACTATTCTGGATGAGAACATCAGCCGTGACGATCGTCCGGGCCTGTATCATCATGAAGAGTACGTGGACATGTGCCGCGGCCCGCACGTGCCAAATATGCGTTTCTGCCACCACTTCAAGCTGCAGAAGATTTCTGGCGCTTACTGGCGTGGCGACAGCAACAATAAAATGTTGCAGCGTATCTACGGTACCGCGTGGGGCGATAAGAAGCAGCTGGCAGCCTATCTGCAGCGCCTGGAAGAGGCCGCGAAACGCGACCACCGTAAAATCGGTAAGCAGCTTGACCTGTACCACATGCAGGAAGAAGCGCCGGGCATGGTTTTCTGGCATAATGACGGCTGGACCATCTTCCGCGAGCTGGAAGTGTTTGTCCGTACCAAGTTGAAAGAGTACGAGTACCAGGAAGTGAAGGGTCCGTTTATGATGGATCGCGTGCTGTGGGAAAAAACCGGCCACTGGGAAAACTACAAAGAGGCGATGTTCACCACCTCGTCTGAAAACCGCGAGTACTGCATCAAGCCGATGAACTGCCCGGGTCACGTGCAGATCTTCAACCAGGGCCTGAAATCGTACCGCGACCTGCCGCTGCGTATGGCAGAGTTCGGCAGCTGCCACCGTAACGAACCCTCGGGTGCCCTGCACGGTCTGATGCGCGTGCGTGGCTTCACTCAGGACGACGCGCATATCTTCTGTACCGAAGAGCAGGTGCGCGACGAAGTAAACAGCTGCATCAAGATGGTTTACGACGTCTACAGCACCTTTGGCTTTGAAAAGATCGTGGTGAAACTCTCCACGCGTCCGGAAAAGCGCATCGGCGCTGATGAACTGTGGGATCGCTCCGAGGCTGACCTGGCCGCTGCGCTGAAAGAGAACGGTATTCCGTTTGACTATCAGCCGGGTGAGGGCGCGTTCTACGGTCCGAAAATTGAATTTACCCTGTATGACTGCCTCGACCGCGCATGGCAGTGTGGTACCGTTCAGCTGGACTTCTCGCTGCCGGGCCGCCTGAGCGCGTCATACATTGGCGAAAATAATGACCGTCAGGTGCCGGTGATGATTCACCGTGCGATTCTGGGGTCAATGGAGCGCTTCATCGGGATTTTAACCGAAGAATTTGCCGGTTTCTTCCCGACCTGGCTGGCTCCTGTACAGGTAGTGGTAATGAATATTACCGATAGTCAGTCTGAATATGTTGCAGAACTGACACGAAAACTGCAAAATGCGGGCATTCGCGTAAAAGCAGACTTGAGAAACGAGAAGATTGGCTTTAAAATCCGTGAACATACGTTGCGTCGTGTGCCTTATATGCTGGTCTGTGGCGATAAAGAGGTGGAAGCTGGCAAAGTGGCCGTTCGCACCCGCCGCGGTAAAGACCTGGGCAGCATGGACGTTAACGAAGTGATCGCGAAGCTGCAGAATGAAATTCGCAGTCGCAATCTTCATCAATTGGAGGAATAAAGTATTAAAGGCGGAAAACGAGTTCAACCGGCGCGTCCTAATCGCATTAACAGAGAAATTCGCGCCACTGAGGTTCGTCTGACAGGCGTCGATGGCGAACAGATTGGTATTGTCAGTCTGAATGAAGCTTTAGAAAAAGCTGAAGAAGCAGGTGTTGATCTGGTCGAGATCAGCCCTAACGCCGAGCCGCCCGTATGTCGTATCATGGACTACGGCAAGTTCCTTTACGAAAAAAGCAAATCTTCTAAGGAACAGAAGAAGAAGCAAAAAGTTATCCAGGTTAAGGAAATCAAATTCCGTCCTGGAACCGATGATGGCGACTATCAGGTCAAACTACGCAACCTGATTCGCTTTCTGGAAGATGGCGATAAAGCCAAAATCACGCTGCGTTTCCGCGGTCGTGAGATGGCGCACCAGCAGATCGGTATGGAAGTGCTTAACCGCGTCCGTAAAGACCTGTGTGAAGATATTGATCTGGCGATTGTCGAGTCCTTCCCTACGAAGATCGAAGGCCGTCAGATGATTATGGTGCTCGCTCCCAAGAAGAAACAGTAGGCCCTCAAGTAGTCGTGCCGCGTGCTGAAAGGCGCGCGGCGTGATTCGCCTGTCTGATTCATTTTATTAACAATGCGAAGTGGATATTTTTTAAATGCCAAAGATTAAAACTGTACGTGGCGCGGCCAAGCGCTTCAAGAAGACCGCTTCTGGCGGCTTCAAGCGTAAACACGCTAACCTGCGTCATATTCTGACTAAAAAATCTACTAAGCGTAAACGTCACCTGCGTCCGAAAGGCATGGTGTCTAAAGGCGATCTGGGTCTGGTTATCGCCTGCCTGCCGTACGCATAAGTAATTTTTTAATTCATTCAGAATATTAACAGGAGAGCGTAATGGCTCGTGTAAAACGTGGTGTAGTTGCTCGCGCACGTCACAAAAAAATCTTAAAACAAGCTAAAGGCTACTACGGTGCACGTTCACGTGTATACCGCGTTGCTTTCCAGGCTGTTATCAAAGCTGGTCAGTATGCTTACCGTGACCGTCGTCAGCGTAAGCGTCAGTTCCGTCAGCTGTGGATCGCGCGTATCAACGCCGCAGCCCGCACTAACGGTATCTCTTACAGCCGCTTCATCAATGGCCTGAAAAAGGCTTCTATTGAGATCGACCGTAAGATTCTGGCTGACATCGCAGTATTCGACAAAGCGGTATTTGCTGCTCTGGTAGAAAAAGCGAAATCAGCTCTGGCGTAAGTCAGACGCCCTGAAATATTTCGTCGCGAAGCGCAAGCAGGCTGACGGAAGATGAAGGGAAGAAAGGGGGGCTTGCCCCCCTTTTTTATTGCTCCTAACCGCAGCAAATGATTGACTTTTATTCCATATAACCTTTCAATAGAGCGGTTGATTGTGCCACCGGGTATCACCATGATAAATGCGAACTTCCGTTTCTTTTTTTACTTTAGCACCTGAATGTCGGGGGCTTTTGCGCAGAGAAAAGAAACGAAAATTCGCGCTGAAAGCCTCCCATGTGGAGGCTTTTTTCGTTTTTACACCCGATTACCGGACGAACGGGATCTCCCGTCCTGACCAAAAACAGACCGGCCACCCTGGCTGGAAGAAGAGGAAAGCATGTCACATCTCGCAGACCTGGTGGCACAGGCGAAAGCCGCCATCAACGGTTCCCAGGATGTCGCCGCGTTAGAAAACGTTCGCGTCGAATTTCTGGGGAAAAAAGGGCATCTCACGCTGCAGATGACCACCTTACGTGAACTGCCGGCCGACGAACGCCCGGCGGCAGGCGCGGTGATCAATGACGCCAAGCAACAGGTGCAGGACGCGCTGGCCCTGCAGAAGGACGCCCTGGAATCTGCCGAAATGAACGCTCGCCTGGCACAGGAGACCATTGATGTTTCACTGCCGGGCCGCCGCATCGAAAATGGCGGCCTGCATCCGGTTACCCGCACCATTGACCGTATTGAGACCTTCTTTGGCGAACTGGGCTTTTCCGTCGAAACCGGCCCGGAAATTGAAGATGACTATCACAACTTCGATGCGCTGAATATTCCGAGCCACCACCCGGCACGCGCCGATCACGATACCTTCTGGTTCGACGCCACCCGTCTGCTGCGCACGCAGACCTCCGGCGTGCAGATCCGTACCATGAAAGAGGGTGAGCCGCCGATCCGCATTATCGCGCCGGGCCGCGTCTACCGTAACGATTACGATCAGACCCACACCCCGATGTTCCATCAGATGGAAGGGCTGATCGTTGATAAAAATATCAGCTTTACCAATCTGAAAGGCACGCTGCACGATTTCCTGAACAACTTCTTTGAGGCTGACCTGCAGGTTCGTTTCCGTCCGTCCTACTTCCCGTTCACCGAACCCTCCGCAGAAGTGGACGTGATGGGTAAAAACGGTAAGTGGCTGGAAGTGCTGGGCTGCGGCATGGTGCATCCGAGCGTGCTGCGCAACGTCGGCATCGATCCGGAGGTTTACTCCGGCTTCGCCTTCGGCATGGGCATGGAGCGTCTGACCATGCTGCGCTATGGCGTCACCGATCTGCGCGCTTTCTTCGAAAACGATCTTCGTTTCCTCAAACAGTTTAAATAAGGACCGGTAAACCAATGAAATTCAGCGAACTCTGGTTACGTGAATGGGTCAACCCGGCCGTTAGCAGCGAACAGCTTTCCGACCAGGTCACCATGGCCGGCCTGGAAGTGGATGGTGTGGATGCGGTTGCCGGTGCCTTCCACGGCGTGGTGGTGGGTGAAGTGGTTGAGTGCGGCCAGCACCCGAACGCCGATAAACTGCGCGTGACCAAAATCAACGTCGGCGGCGAGCGCCTGCTGGATATCGTCTGTGGCGCGGCCAACTGCCGCCAGGGTCTGAAGGTGGCGGTGGCCACCGTCGGCGCGGTACTGCCGGGCGATTTCAAAATCAAGGCGGCGAAACTGCGCGGTGAACCTTCTGAAGGCATGCTCTGCTCGTTCTCCGAGCTGGGTATTTCCGACGATCACAACGGCATCATCGAACTGCCGCAGGATGCACCGATCGGCAGCGACATTCGCGGCTATCTCAGGCTGGACGACAGCACCATCGAGATTAGCGTCACGCCTAACCGTGCCGACTGCCTGAGCATTCTCGGCGTGGCGCGTGACGTGGCGGTAGTTAACCGTCTGCCGCTGACCGCCCCGGACATCGCGCCGGTAGCGGCCACCATTACCGATACCTTCCCGATCCGCGTTGAAGCCACCCAGGCCTGTCCGCGTTACCTGGGCCGGGTAGTTAAAGGCGTTAACGTCACCGCGGCAACGCCGCTGTGGATGAAAGAGAAGCTGCGTCGTTGCGGCGTGCGCTCGATCGATCCGGTGGTGGACGTCACCAACTATGTGCTGCTGGAACTGGGGCAGCCGATGCACGCCTTCGATCTGGACCGCATCAGCGGCGGCATCGTGGTGCGCCTGGCGGAAGAGGGCGAGACGCTGACTCTGCTGGACGGCAGCGAAGCGAAGCTCAACGCCGACACGCTGGTGATCGCAGATGAGCAGAAAGCGCTGGCGATGGGCGGCATTTTCGGCGGTGAACACTCCGGTGTGAACGCTGAAACTAAGAACGTACTGCTGGAGTGCGCCTTCTTCAGCCCGCTGTCGATCGTTGGCCGCGCGCGCCGTCACGGCCTGCATACCGATGCTTCCCACCGCTACGAGCGCGGCGTCGATCCGACCCTGCAGCATCAGGCGATGGAACGTGCCACCCGCCTGCTGCTGGACATCTGCGGCGGTGAAGCTGGCCCGGTGATCGACGTGACCGATACCGCTCAGCTGCCACAGCGTGCCTCTATTACCCTGCGTCGTGAAAAGCTGGATCGTCTGATCGGCCACGTGATTGCCGATGAAGAGGTCAGCGATATTCTGACCCGCCTCGGGTGTGTCGTCACCGGCGGCAACGGTGAGTGGCAGGCCACGGCACCGGGCTGGCGCTTCGATATGGAGATCGAAGAGGACCTCGTGGAAGAGGTTGCCCGTATTTACGGCTACAACAACATCCCTGACGTGCCGGTGCAGGCGGGTCTGGTGATGACCCGTCACCGTGAAGCGACGCTGTCGCTGAAGCGCGTGAAGTCGCTGCTGGTGGACAAAGGCTATCAGGAAGCGATCACCTACAGCTTCGTCGACCCGAAAATTCAGGCGCTGCTGCACCCGGGCGAAGAGAACCTGGTGTTGCCAAGCCCGATCTCCGTTGAGATGTCGGCGATGCGTCTGTCGCTGTGGAGCGGCCTGCTGGGCGCGGTGGTCTATAACCAGAACCGCCAGCAGGCGCGCGTGCGTCTGTTTGAGAGCGGCCTGCGCTTTGTGCCTGATACCCAGGCAAATCTTGGCATCCGTCAGGATGTTATGCTGGCCGGGGTCATCGCCGGCAGCCGTATTGAGGAGCACTGGGCTCAGGCACGCGAGACGGTCGACTTCTACGATCTGAAGGGCGATCTGGAGTCGCTGCTGGAGTTAACCGGTGAACTGGACGCGATCCGCTTCGTGGCCGAAAGTCATTCTGCGCTGCATCCGGGGCAGAGCGCGGCGATTTATTTACGCGATGAGCGGGTTGGATTTATCGGCGTGGTGCACCCGGAAGTTGAGCGTAAACTGGATCTTAACGGCCGTACGGTGGTGTTCGAACTGGAGTGGAATAAGGTCGCAAACCGCGTCCTGCCTGACGCCAGCGCGATTTCCCGCTTCCCGGCCAACCGTCGTGATATCGCTGTGGTGGTGGCTGAAAACGTCCCTGCAGCAGATATCATCGCGGAGTGTAAGAAAGTTGGCGTAAATCAGGTAGTTGGCGTAAACTTGTTTGACGTGTACCGTGGTAAGGGCGTAAATGATGGTTTTAAGAGCCTCGCTATCAGCCTGATTTTGCAAGATACCAGCCGGACACTCGAAGAAGAGGAGATTGCCGCTACCGTTGCAAAATGCGTAGAGGCACTGAAAGAGCGATTCCAAGCATCCTTGAGGGATTGAACCTATGGCGCTTACAAAAGCTGAAATGTCTGAATACCTGTTTGAGAAGCTGGGGCTGAGCAAACGGGATGCCAAAGAACTGGTAGAACTGTTTTTTGAAGAAGTGCGTCGTGCTTTGGAAAACGGTGAGCAGGTGAAACTGTCAGGATTTGGCAACTTCGACCTTCGCGACAAGAATCAACGTCCGGGTCGTAACCCGAAAACGGGTGAAGATATCCCGATTACGGCTCGCCGTGTGGTGACCTTCAGGCCTGGACAGAAGCTGAAAAGCCGGGTAGAAAACGCCACACCGAAAGAAGAGTGATTTCTGCTATTTAAAAGGCCGCGCAAGCGGCCTTTTTTATGTGGTTATCCTTCTGGTTTTAAGATCTTCTATAAAATATTATCCACACGTTGTCCTTGTTTAAAAAAAGCCACAGCAATAAAATGACTTCATAAGTTGACTTCATTCATCGCCATGCAATACTGACTTCATAAGGTGACTTCGTGAGGCAGGGAATGGACGAACAAGTTGCACCACTACGGAAGAAGCAATGGAGCACGCTTGAGCAGATATTTAAATCGCCCGTGCAGTCAGGCATTAAATGGGCTGACATCGAGTCACTGATTAAAGCGCTGGGAGGGGAGGTCAAAGAGGGGCGCGGTTCCCGCTGTAAGTTTATCCTTAACGGCAGTATCGCTAACTTTCATCGCCCGCATCCATCGCCCGCATCCATCGCCAGATACTGACAAAGGCGCAGTTGTTAACCTGCGTGACTGGCTTGAAAGCACAGGAGTTAAGCCATGATCAAAGCATCGACACTCAAAACATCGACCCCCAATACCATGCAGATAGCCGGGCAACCGGCCATTATCACCTATGTAGCGGAGCTGGGCGCGTTTCGCGGGAAGTTCCTGGGTCTGACCGGCTATTGTGACTTTGTCTCGGACAGTATTCAGGGGTTGTTAACAGAAGGCGAGATATCGCTACATGGGTATCTGGAGGATTGCAGCGCAGCGGGTATTGAACCTTATGTACGTCAGGAAAAGGTCAGGACGTTCACGTTGCGCTATCCGGAGTCGTTCGGGGAACGTCTTAATCAGGTCGCCGCGGCGCATGAGACATCGGTCAATACCTTCATTATCGAAACACTCAGTGAGCGCATGAAACACGCCTGACCTTTCTTCGTGTCGTGCAGCAGAAGCGGGGGGTTATTCTGTCCTGATTTCATCAACAGCTGCACAATGTTCTCGTCATAGTTCAGGCCCGGTCCCTTCTGCTGCCGGGCGGCCTGGCCCTGAAGCGGCAACGGCAAAAAAACGAAGCGAATGTCTCGCACAGGTGGCGGAGGAATAGCCACGAGGGCTGAGGATGCCCGCAGTTGCCTCTTATGCTCATCATTCAGTTCATCCTTTTCCATGTCAATTCAGAGAAAACCTCTCTACAATTAACCCACTGTTTTCTTGCCATAAATCACCATGACGCTGACCCCGTATCTGCAACGCGCTCGCCACCGTGCCCGGCTCTGGCTGCTGGGGCTGGGGCTGTTTTGCCTGCTGATGACCCTGCTCAGCCTGTCTGCCGGTGAGCGCTGGATCCTGCCCGATGCGTGGCTCGGCGACGACGCGCGGCTGTTTGTCTGGCAGCTGCGCCTGCCGCGCACGCTGGCGGTGCTGCTGGTGGGGGCGTCGCTGGCGGTGGCCGGGGCCGTCATGCAGGCGCTGTTCAGCAACCCGCTGGCAGAGCCGGGGTTGCTTGGCGTCTCCGCCGGGGCGGGCGTTGGCCTGGTTGCCTGTATTTTCTTTGGCACGGACAACCCGTGGCTGATGAGCGTCTGCGCTATCGCCGGCGCGCTGCTGGTAACGCTGCTGCTGCTGCGTTTTGCCCGCCGCCACCTTTCGTCCGCTAAACTGCTGCTGGCGGGCGTGGCGCTGGGGATTATCTGCAGCGCGGTGATGACCTGGGCAGTCTACTTCAGCAGCAGCCTCGACCTGCGCCAGTTAATGTACTGGATGATGGGTGGGTTCAGCGGCGTTGACTGGCGCTACCGCTGGCTGATGCTGGCGCTGCTGCCGGTGCTGATGTGGCTGTGCAGCCGCAGCCGGGTGCTCAATCTGCTGGCGCTGGGGGAGGTTTCCGCGCAACAGCTGGGCCTGCCGCTGCTGCTGTGGCGCAACCTGCTGGTTGCGGCTATCGGCTGGCTGGTCGGGGTCAGCGTGGCGCTGGCCGGGGCGATCGGCTTTATCGGGCTGGTTATTCCGCATATTTTGCGCCTCAACGGGCTGAGCGATCACCGTACGCTGTTACCGGCCTGCGCGCTGGCCGGGGCGGGCGTGCTGCTGCTGGCCGACGTGATTGCCCGCGTGGCGCTGACCGCCGCCGAGCTGCCGGTCGGCGTGGTGACCGCCACGCTGGGCGCGCCGGTATTTATCTGGTTATTATTGAACAACCGTTAAACGGTTACCCTCAACGATGTTCTCGCTGAAACAGGAAAAGATGATGACGATTTATGATACGCAACTGACCACTCTGGATGGGGAAGCTACCACGCTGGCGCAGTGGCAGGGTAAGGTGCTGCTGGTGGTGAACGTGGCCTCTAAGTGCGGCCTGACGCCGCAGTACGAGCAGCTGGAAGCGCTGCATAAGGCGTGGCACGCGCAGGGCTTCAGCGTGCTCGGCTTCCCCTGCAACGCCTTCCTCGGCCAGGAGCCGGGCAGTGATGAAGAGATCAAAACCTTTTGCAGCACCACCTACGGCGTGACCTTCCCGATGTTCAGCAAAATTGAGGTTAACGGTGAGCAGCGCCATCCGCTGTATGCGCAGCTGGTGGCGGCACAACCGCAGGCGCTGGCACCCGAGGGCAGCGGTTTCCTGGAGCGCATGACCAGCAAAGGGCGTGCGCCAGAAGCGCCTGGTGATATTCTGTGGAATTTCGAGAAGTTTCTGATCGGCCGTGACGGTAAGGTACTGGCTCGTTTCTCGCCGGATATGACCCCTGACGACGCGCAGATCGTCACCGCCGTGCAGCAGGCGTTGGCAGAGTAAGTGCTGCTGGAGATCGACAGGGTGGCCATCGAGCCGCGGCTGTTTCCGTTCAGCGCCCGGGTCGGGGCCGGCGAGCTTATCCATCTGGTCGGGCCGAACGGCGCCGGGAAGAGTTCGCTGCTGGCCGCGCTGTCCGGGTTGCAGCCGGCCCGCGGTGACATCCGGCTGTGCGGGCGACCGCTGGGCGACTGGGCGGGCAGCGCGCTGGCGCGCCGGCGGGCGTATCTGCCGCAGCAGCATCTGGCCCCCGCGCAGATGCCGGTATGGCACTATCTGTCGATGCATCATGGCCCTGGCGCTCAGGCTGACGCGTTTTCGCTGCGCGAGCTGAGCGCAGCGCTGCGGCTGGATGACAAGCTGCAGCGCCCGCTCGGGCAGCTGTCCGGCGGTGAGTGGCAACGGGTGCGGCTGGCGGCGGTGCTGCTGCAGGTCAGTCAGCCCGACGGCGCGCTGCTGCTGCTGGATGAGCCGCTGACCGGTCTGGATATCGCCCAGCAGCACGCCTTCGATGGTCTGCTGAGCCGCGTTATCGCCAGCGGTATTAGCGTGGTGATGAGCAGCCATGACCTTAACCACAGCCTGCAGCAGGCCAGCAGCGTCTGGCTGATGCGTCCGGGGCAGCCCGCGCTGGTCGGCGCAGCGCGTGAAATACTCACCTGCGACAACCTGACGGCGTTATATCAGGTCGCGTTCCGCGAACTGCAGGTTGACGATCGTATTTTTTTAACCACCGGGGGCTGACCGTCCGGCCCGTTTTACCTCCGCGGCGTGGCACAGACAGCGGTGATGAATTTTTTTAGGGAGCGTTTATGCGTTACTGGCTGTTACTGATGGTTATTCTTCTGGCAGGCTGTAGCAGCCGTGCTCCCGCACCGAAAAGCCAGCTGGCCGATCGTATAATGGTCATCGCCCAGCTGAACGATCAGCTTGCCCAGTGGCACGGCACGCCGTATCGCTATGGCGGCATGACGCGGCGCGGTATCGACTGTTCCGGCTTTGTGCTGCTGACCTTTCGCGATCGTTTCGATCTGCAGCTGCCGCGCAGCACCGAGGCGCAAACCGACGTCGGCACGCGCATTGATAAGTCCGATCTGTTGCCCGGCGATCTGGTGTTTTTCAAAACCGGCAGCGGTGAAAATGGGTTGCACGTGGGCATTTACGACACCGATAACTATTTTATTCACGCCTCGACCAGCCGCGGCGTGGTGCGTTCATCGCTCGATAACGTTTACTGGCGTAAAGTATTCTGGCAGGCGAGACGTATCTGATCGCTCTGCCGCTGAAAAAAGTGACAGAATGCTGTTTTAAACAGCATTTGATTTAACAGCACTTATTCAGAAATTTATGAGATTTATTCGCCAGGTGGTCCGATCTCTTCATAAGGATGTTAATTTTTCTTACTTAACTCATATTTCAGTGAAAATCACATTAATCCGAGAAAAGGATTATTTACCCGCTCTGTGTATGGATTTTTATTCAGCATTTTTAGCAGAAAATCTGTGGTAGTCTGACCAGTAGAGACCAGCGTAAGCTGATTAACAGGGTGTCTGAACGGGCCTGAAGCCTGCGCTGGCGCGGTGGGGTGGTCAAATCGACACCGGCAAGGCTGTGGTTACCCTCGCGGAATAATGGCAAAAATCAATGAACATCCATCTGGAAACGGAGTATCGCACCCACCCCCAGTTTTATCCGGTGTACAGCCCGGAGGGGCGGTTACTTTGTACCGAATTACGGGTGAATTTCTGTCACCCGCAGAGCAACGTGGCCATTCCGCAGGCGATGCTGACGCCGCAGCTGGATATATCACAGCGCATTTTACTGCTGCAGAGTCAAATTAACCTGATTGAAAGCGGTGCGCGTTTCTTTAGCATAAATAATATTAAGGTTTCAATTAGCGTCGACGGACTGCTGGCCGATACGCTGCTTGAGAGTGACTTTCTGCTGAAAAAAATGAGCCTGCTGGCAGGGCTGCAGCTGGATATTGCGGAGAGTTTCCCCGGCCTGCATGAAGGCGCAGACAATCCGCGGCTGCGGGCGCTGAGCGACCACTTTTCACTGGCGCTGAGCCACTACGGCGCAGGAAACTTGAGTTCGAAAGCGGTGTTTGACAGCCTGTTTGAACGCATCACGCTGGATCGGGCGCTGATGCAGCGGATGATGAAGCGCGCGTCATTCAGCGCGCTGGCCGGGGTGATCGTTGAGCAGATTACCCCTTACTGCGGCCTGCTGGTGCTGGCCGGCGCTGACGATCTCAGCGACCTGCAAAAGATACGTCATCTGCCGCTTGGCGGCATTGAGAGCGCGCTGTTTCCGGCGGTTCCGGTGGAGTGTCTTGACCAGTTGCTGACCCCACCGCCGTGGCTGGGGTAGCCCGTAACGGCAATAACCCTGTTGATTGTCCGTATTTACCCGGCCCCTGGCGCTTTACACTGTCCCTCCTGCCGCGGCGTTGAGTTAAGTCTGCCCGGCCGTCCTGATGGAGGCGCTATGCACTTTGATAATACCTGGCACGATGAACTGCAGGGCTTTTACCGGCCGCTGGCACCCACGCCGCTGAAAAATGCCCGACTGCTGTACCACAGCGCGCCGCTGGCGCAGGAGCTGCAGGTCACCTCGCTGTTCAGCGCCGGGGCCGATGCGGTGTTGAGCGGAGAACGCCTGTTGCCCGGCATGCAGCCGCTGGCCCAGGTCTACAGCGGCCATCAGTTCGGCGTGTGGGCCGGGCAGCTGGGTGACGGGCGCGGCCTGCTGCTGGGGGAGCAGCGGCTGGACGACGGCCGCAAGTTCGACTGGCACCTGAAGGGCGCCGGGCTGACCCCTTATTCGCGAATGGGCGACGGCAGGGCGGTGCTGCGCTCCACGCTGCGCGAGTTTCTGGCTTCGGAAGCGATGCACGCCCTCGGCATTCCCACCTCCCGCGCGCTGAGCGTGGTCACCAGCGATGAACCGGTGTATCGCGAAACCACCGAGCGCGGCGCGATGCTGCTGCGGGTGGCGGAGAGCCATCTGCGCTTTGGCCACTTTGAGCATTTCTACTATCTGGGGCAGCAGGAGCAGGTGCAGCAGCTGGCGGATTACGCTATTCGCCACCACTGGCCTGAACTGCAGCAGGAGGCGGATAAGTATCTGCTGTGGTTCACCGACGTGGTGCAACGTACCGCACGGCTGATCGCCGGCTGGCAGAGCGTCGGCTTTGCCCACGGCGTGATGAACACCGACAATATGTCGATTCTCGGCCTGACGCTGGACTACGGCCCTTACGGCTTCCTCGACGATTACCAGCCGCAGTTTATCTGCAACCACTCCGATCACCAGGGGCGCTACAGCTTTGAAAACCAGCCGATGATCGGGCTGTGGAACCTCAACCGGCTGGCGCATGCGCTCTCGGGCCTGCTGAGCACCGACCAGCTGAAACAGGCGCTGGCCCACTATGAAACCACGCTGATGCAGGCGTGGGGCGAGAGGATGCGCGCGAAGCTGGGGCTGTTCACCGCCGATAAGCATGACAACGATATTCTCACCGGCCTGCTGTCGCTGATGACCCGTGAAGGCAGCGACTATACGCGTACTTTCCGCCTGCTCAGCGACACCGAGGCGCAGCAGTCGGCGTCACCGCTGCGCGACGAGTTTATCGATCGTGAAGCGTTCGACGGCTGGTATAACGTCTATCGTCAGCGGCTGCTGCAGGAGGAGGTCAGCGACGCGCAGCGCCAGCAGGCGATGAAGCAGGTCAACCCGACACGCATTCTGCGCAATTACCTGGCACAGCAGGCGATTGAGCAGGCGGAGCAGGACGAGGTGGGAGAGCTGGCACGGCTGCATCAGGCGCTGTTGCAGCCGTTTACAGACGTGCCAGAGTATGACGATCTGTCGCGCCGCCCGCCGGAGTGGGGCAAAACGCTGGAGGTCAGCTGCTCCAGCTAGCGGCGCAGCGCCACCTGCGGTACGCCTTCAGTCTGGTGCGGGTGCACCATCACGTCGGCGTGATACCAGCGGGCCAGCGTCGCTTCGTCCAGCACCCCGGCCGGGGTGCCTTCCGCCACCAGCCGGCCCTGCGCCAGCAGCATCACCCGATCGGACCACAGTGACGCGAGGTTCAGATCGTGCAATACGCAGCAGACGCTTAACGCGTGCTGCTGCGTGAGCCGGGACAGCAGGCGCAGCAGGTGCTGCTGGTGGTAGAGATCCAGCGCCGAGGTCGGTTCATCAAGGAACAGCCAGCCGCGCGGGCCATCCTGCTGCCACAGCTGCGCCAGCGCGCGGGCCAGCTGCACCCGCTGCTGCTCGCCGCCCGACAGCTGCAGGTAGTCGCGCTGTGCGAGGTTCTCGCAGCCGGTCAACGCCATCACCTGTTCCACCACGCCGTTCACGTCTTTGCCCGGCCACGGGGCGCGGCCCATCGCCACCACCTGCTCAACGCTGAGCGGAAAAGCCATGCTGCTCTGCTGGCGCATCACCGCCCGCTGCTGCGACAGCCTCGCCGGTGACCAGGCGGCCAGTGGCTGGCCGTTCAGCTGACAGCCGCCGCGCTGCGGGGTAAGAAAGCCGGTCAGCAGCCGCAGCAGCGTCGATTTGCCCGCGCCGTTTGGCCCGATCAGCGACACCAGTTCGCCTGGGTGAAGTGACAGGGTAATATCCTCGATTAGCCAGCGCTGTCCGAGCTGATAGCTCAGGCCGCTGGCGCGCAGTACCTCAGCCATTGACACCTCCGCGACGCCGCAGGATAAGCCACAGGAACCACGGGCCGCCGATCAGGCTGGTCAGCAGCCCGACCGGCATTTCGGCCGGGGCGACCACCGTACGCGCCAGCGTATCGGCCAGCAGCAGCAGCATCGCGCCGCTGAGCAGCGAGGAGGGCAGCAGCCAGCGGTGGTCGCCACCCAGCCAGAAACGCATCAGGTGCGGGACCACCAGACCGATAAAGCCGATCACTCCGCTGACCGCTACCGCCGACGCCACCAGCAGCGCGCTCAGCACCAGCAGCGCGCGCTGGGTGCGCGGCACGTCCACGCCCAGGTAGTGCGCCTCTTCCTCGCCGAGCTGCAGCAGGTTCAGCCGCTGGGCCAGCCTCTGTACCAGCAGCATGCAGGGGATCACGATCGAGGCGCAGACCAGCACGGTCGGCCACTGCGCCGAACTCAGGCTGCCCATGCCCCACAGCGACAGCTGGCGCAGCTGCTGATCGGTGCTCAGCCATGACAGTACGCCGACCGAGGCCGCGCACAGCGCGTTGATGGCGATGCCGACCAGCAGCAGGCGGCTCAGGCCGCTGGCCCCCTGACGGCTGAGCATAAAGATCACGGCGGTGACTGCCAGGCTGCCGATAAAGGCGGCCAGCAGCGGTACGTAGAGCGCCAGCACGCCCGGCAGGGTCAGCGACAGCACGATCGAGCAGGCTACCGCCAGCGCGGCTCCGCTGCTGATCCCCAGCAGGCCGGGGTCGGCCAGCGGGTTGCGGAACAGGCCCTGCATCACGCAGCCGGAAAGCGCCAGCGCGCCGCCCACCAGCACCGCCAGCAGCACGCGTGGCAGACGGATGGTGTACCACACCTGCCACAGGCTGCTGTCGGTGCCGGCGTGCCACAGCATCGGCAGCGACAGCCGCATCGCGCCGATGTTGGCCGCGCTGACGGTCAGCACCAGCAGCAGCAGCAGCAGCACGCTCAGCCAGCGCAGCGCGCGCGTCGACATCACGGCAGCGCTTCCGCCGTTTTGCGCAGCTTGAGGATCGCCGCCGGGGTATCAATACCAAAGCCGAGCAGCGCCATATCATCCAGCACCAGCACCTGTTTCGTTTTCCCGGCCGGGGTCAGCGTCATGCCCGGCAGCTTCCACAGATTGTCAGTGCCGCCAAGGGTTTTCAGCCCGTCTTCGGTTATCACGATCAGCTGCGGCGCGCTGGCCACCACCCCTTCCTGGGAGAGCGGCTGATAGCGCTGCACGGCGGACATGGCGTTCTGCAGGCCGGCGGCCTGAATCGCCGCGTCGGCGGAGGTACCCTGGCCTGCCGCCATGGTGCCCATGCCCTGGTGGGCGAGGATAAACAGCACTTTTACCGGCAGCGCGGTTTTCGGCACGCTGGCCAGCTCTTTACTGATCTTCTCCTGCAGCGCCTTACCGGCCTCCTCACGGTGCAGGGCCGCCGCCACCGCCGCCACTTTCTCATTGATGGCGGAAATCGCCGGCTTACCGGTGATATCGATCACCCTGACGCCGTTCTGCGCCACCTGCTGCAGCGCCAGCGCTGGTTTCGCCAGCTCGCTGGCCAGCACCAGCGTTGGCTTCAGCGCCAGGATGCCTTCGGCGTTCAGCTGACGCATGTAGCCAACGTCCGGCAGCTTTTTCACCACCGCCGGGTGCAGGCTGGTGCTGTCGCGCGCGATCAGCTGCTGCTGCGCGTCCAGCGCGTAGATAATCTGCGTAACGTCGCCACCGATGCTGATCACGCGCTCCGCCGCCATCGCGGAGAAGGTCAGGGGCAGGAGACAAAGTGCGGTTAACCAGCCTTTCATGCGGGGGTTTCCTCAGTGCTGATGCGGGTTAACTGTTCACGCCACTGCGCCTGTTCAGGCTGACCCTCGCTGCGCTGGCCGTACAGCTGAGCGATCTGGGTACCGTCGGCGGCAAACAGTTCAAGGCTGGTGACGATGCCGTCGGCGGTCGGTTTACGGGTGATCCAGCTTTCGGCAATCAGTTCTTCCTGCAGGTGCAGGGTAAAGGTGCTGTTAAAGATGTTCAGCCAGTTGTGCATCGGCGTGACCTTCTCCACCGCGCCGGTGAAAATCTGCACGCAACCCCGGTTACCGACGAAGATCATGATCTCGTTGGCTTCGTCACGGGCGATCTCCAGCAGCGCGGCCAGCGCGCCGTTGCTGACCGGCTGCGCCAGGTCGCGGCTTACCGCCTTAAACGCCTGCTGGCGCGAAACGTTGTGCTTCTTCAGCAGGCGGAAGAACTGGTGGACGTCGGTCATCGCCCGCCATTCGTTCTCCAGCGCCGCGCCGTCGAACGCATCAGCGAAAGGCGTCGCGACGGCGGGTTTGACGCTCAGCGTGGCCGGGGAGGCGTCGCGGTAGTCGTCAACCAGCTGCTGCCAGGCGGCGGTATCGGTCTGTCCGGTGGCATAGACCTTGAGCACCGCGTCGCCCTGGTGGTCAAAAAACTGGATACTCTGACGCTCGCCGTGGCCGGTCATCTCCTGCAGGTGGAACACGCTGGCCCACTGGCCAACGAAGACGCGCAGGTCGAGCGCGCGCGGGTTCAGCACGATGCCGGCGTGTTCATTGATGTGGATATTGCTGAAGGTGCCCGACTGCTCGTGCACCGCGTATTCGTTGCGGGTGATGCATTTGGTGTCACCCACTTTTTCCAGCGCGTGCAGCAGTTCGCGCATGGCGGGACGCAGCGCGGTGGCCTGATGCCCGACGCGGGCGGCGGTCAGTTCGGCTTCGCTGATGCCGATTAACGCGGCCAGGTCGCGGGCATATTTTCTCGGGTGCTCGGCTTTCAGTTCGCTGTAACGGTGGTAAATGTCGTGCATTGCTGGCGTCCTCAGAATAATTATTAAAAACATTCATTATCAGAATGATAATCATTATCAAGAATTGTGCGCGCCGCGCAAGTAAAATTAAGCGTCGGGAAGGGGGAGAAGCAAGAAGAGTGACGGCTGACCGTAACCGGGCCAGCCGTAAGTCGCAGAAGCGAACGGTGAATCAGAAGCGGCTGTCGACCGCGTCGGCTAACTGCTGCAGCACCGCCTCGCTGTCATCCCAGCCTAGGCAGGCGTCGGTGATCGACTGGCCATAAACCAGCGGCGTGCCCGGCAGCACCTTCTGCGTGCCTTCCTGCAGGAAGCTTTCGATCATCACGCCGGCAATCGCCGTGGTGCCGCGGCGGATTTGATCGGCCATTGAGGCGGCGACCTCCTTCTGCAGCCGGTGCTGCTTCAGGCTGTTGCCGTGGCTGAGGTCGATAACCAGCTGCGGCGGCAGATGGCAGGCCTGCAGGCTGGCCGCGGCGGCGGCGATATCTTCCGGGTGATAGTTAGGCTGTTTGCCGCCGCGCAGGATCACGTGGCCGGACGGGTTGCCGCTGGTCTGGTAGATGGTCATCTGCCCCTGTTTATCCGGCGACAGGAACATATGGCTGACCCGGGCGGCGCGAATGGCATCGATGGCGATCTGCGTATTGCCGTCGGTGCCGTTTTTAAAGCCGACCGGGCAGGAGAGCGCGGAGGCCATTTCCCGGTGGATCTGGCTCTCGGTGGTACGTGCACCGATAGCCCCCCAGCTGATCAGGTCGGCAATAAACTGGCCGATCACCATGTCGAGAAATTCCGTGGCGGTGGGCATCCCCAGCGCGTTGATGTCCAGCAGCAGCTTGCGCGCCAGGTGCAGGCCGTGGTTCAACCGGTAGCTGCCGTCGAGGTCCGGGTCGGAAATCAGACCCTTCCAGCCCACCACGGTACGCGGCTTTTCAAAATAGGCGCGCATCACGATCTCCAGACGGTCGCGATGCTGTTCGCGCAGCACGGCCAGCCGCTCCGCATACTCCAGCGCGGCTTTCGGGTCATGCAGTGAACAGGGGCCAATCACCACCAGCAGGCGCGGGTCTTCGCCGCTGAGGATGCGGGCAATCCGCTTGCGTGACGCGGTCACGTTATCGGCAATCATGGCGGTAATCGGCAGGCTGGCCTGCAGGGCCGCAGGCGTAATCAGGCTGTCGATGCGCGCGGTACGCAGTTCATCGGTTTTATTCATCAGTTTTCTCAAAAATTTTTTCTTCACAACGGCAGGAGTACCGGGAAGGATTGATCGCTACATTAAAGCAAAGCCTGATGATTTCAACCGGAAGACAACCAGGGATAATGGGCTCCCTGGTGCTGATTCAGAACATGCGCCTTGCCAGACCCATAATGTCGAGGATTTTGGTGGCGATCTCTTCCACGGAAAAATTGGTGCTGTTGAGGTAGCGGATCTGGTGGGTGCGGAACAGCGCCTCGACCTCTCCGACCTCCATGCGGCACTGGCGCAGTGATGCATAACGGCTGTTTTCCGCCCGCTCCTGGCGAATCGCCGACAGCCGTTCCGGGTCGATGGTCAGGCCAAACAGCTTGTTGTGGAAGGGTTTCAACGCCGCCGGCAGCCTGAGGTTGTCCATATCGTCGGCGATAAACGGATAGTTGGCGGCGCGGATGCCAAACTGCATCGCCAGGTAGAGGCTGGTGGGGGTTTTTCCGCAGCGCGACACGCCGAGCAGAATCAGCTGGGCATCCTCCAGCCCGCGCAGCGAGATGCCGTCGTCGTGCGCGAGGGTGTAATCAATGGCGGCAATGCGTGCATCGTATTTGCCGAGGTTGCTGGCGGTCAGGCCGTGGGTGCGGTTGGCCACCGGTGCGGGGGCAATGCCCAGCTCCTGCTGCAGCGGCGCGACCAGTGACTGCACGATGTCCTGACAGAAGGCGTCGCTCTGCAGGATGATTTCACGGATCTCCGGGGTAACGATAGAGATAAACACCAGCGGACGCACGCCGGTTTGCTGACAGATGGCGTTGATCTGCGCCTTTACCGCCTGGGCACGCTGCACGGTCTGAACAAAGGGCAGCGTCAGGGTCTGGGTGGTCACCGGAAACTGCGACAGCACCGCATGGCCCAGCACTTCGGCGGTCAGCGCCGTGCCGTCCGAGATATAAAAAACACTGCGTTCCGCGTTCACGTCCATTTTATCTCCATTGGTCGGGTTACCTGCAGACTAATTTAATCGATAGCCGCAATGCAAATGATGATTGCACGGATGATATGAAATAAAAAATTCAAAATAAATTGGCATGAATGTTTTGTTTTTATATGCTGATCCCCTGGCCTTTATACCTCATCTTTAATTTTGATGCTCGCGCTGGTATGCCATTTTTTCGCGGTAAAAATTGAAAGCATTCTGTTTTGGAATCGTTACCCGTTGCGCAAAATAAACTTGTATAAAAAGTGTTAATTATTTTAACCTGTTGAAATTATTGGGTATATCATGCGTGTTATGTTGCGCAACGCCTGAGAATAGACGCGAAAAATCTGGAAAATAAAAAACCCTGCTTGCTTGAACGATTCAACACTTTATCTCAAGGCAACAAGTGTGCCAGTCTCATAAAGCAATACGATGTCCTTCATGTTCCCAATTAATTACAAGGATTGCTTCAATGTCCAATAAAGGCGAATTGCCGCTCGTGCTTTGGTACAACCAACTTGGCATGAACGATGTTGATCGGGTGGGAGGCAAAAACGCCTCTCTGGGTGAGATGATTACTAACCTCTCTTCTCTGGGGGTGTCGGTGCCTGACGGCTTCGCGACCACCGCAGAGGCGTTTAACCTGTTCCTCGATCAAAGCGGCGTCAACCAGCGTATCTATGAACTGCTGGACCAGACCAATATTGACGATGTTGACGAGCTGGGGCGCGCGGGTAAACAGATCCGTCAGTGGATCGTGGATACCCCGTTCCAGCCTGAACTCGAACAGGCGGTACATGATGCTTATAACCGCCTGTCAGCCGACGATGCCGAGGCCTCGTTTGCCGTGCGTTCGTCCGCAACCGCGGAAGATATGCCTGACGCTTCCTTCGCCGGGCAGCAGGAGACGTTCCTTAACGTACAGGGCTACGACGCGGTGCTGGTGGCGATCAAACACGTGTTCGCCTCGCTGTTTAACGATCGCGCCATCTCGTATCGGGTGCACCAGGGCTATGACCATCGCGGCGTGGCGCTCTCCGCCGGGGTGCAGCGTATGGTGCGCTCCGACCTCGCCTCGTCCGGGGTGATGTTTACCATTGATACCGAGTCCGGGTTCGACCAGGTGGTGTTTATCACCTCGGCCTGGGGCCTGGGTGAGATGGTGGTGCAGGGGGCGGTCAACCCCGATGAGTTTTACGTGCACAAGCCCACGCTGGCCGCCGGCCGTCCGGCGATCGTACGCCGCAATATGGGCTCCAAAAAGATCCGCATGGTTTACGCCGGCTCGAAAGAGCACGGCAAGCAGGTGGATATCGAAGAGGTGCCGGCGGAGCAGCGCGACCGCTTCAGCCTGACCGACGCTGAGGTGCAGGAGCTGGCCGCCCAGGCGGTGCAGATTGAGCAGCACTACCAGCGGCCGATGGACATTGAGTGGGCCAAAGATGGCCACACCGGTAAGCTGTTTATCGTCCAGGCGCGCCCGGAAACCGTGCGTTCTAACGGCCAGGTGATGGAGCGCTATATCCTGCAGGGCCAGGGGAAAGTGGTGGTGGAAGGGCGGGCAATCGGCCACCGCATCGGTGCCGGCCCGGTCAAGGTGATCCATGACATCAGCGAGATGAACCGGATTGAAAAAGGTGACGTGCTGGTGACCGACATGACCGACCCGGACTGGGAACCGATCATGAAGAAAGCCTCCGCCATCGTCACCAACCGCGGCGGGCGCACCTGTCATGCGGCGATTATCGCCCGTGAGCTGGGCATCCCGGCGGTGGTCGGCTGCGGCGATGCCACCGAACGGCTGCACGAAGGCCACGAGGTGACCGTCTCCTGTGCCGAAGGCGATACCGGCTATGTTTATGACCAGCTGCTGGACTTCGAAGTGAAGAGCTCGCAGGTGGATGAGATGCCGGAACTGCCGCTGAAGATCATGATGAACGTTGGCAACCCGGACCGCGCCTTCGACTTTGCCTGCCTGCCGAACGAAGGCGTCGGGCTGGCCCGTCTGGAGTTTATTATTAACCGCATGATCGGCGTGCACCCGAAAGCGCTGCTGGAATTTGACCGCCAGACGCCGGAGCTGCAGCAGCAGATCCGCGAGATGATGAAGGGCTTTGACGATCCGGTGGAGTTCTATATCGGCCGTCTGACCGAAGGGATTGCCACCCTGGGCGCGGCCTTTGCGCCGAAGCGGGTAATTGTGCGCCTGTCGGACTTCAAATCGAACGAGTACGCCAACCTGGTGGGTGGCGAGCACTACGAACCGGAAGAGGAGAACCCGATGCTCGGCTTCCGCGGCGCCGGCCGCTACGTGGCCGACAGCTTCCGCGACTGCTTTGCGCTGGAGTGCGCCGCAGTTAAGCGGGTGCGCAATGAGATGGGGCTGACCAACGTCGAGGTGATGGTGCCGTTTGTGCGCACCGTGGCGCAGGCGAAGGCGGTGGTGGAAGAGCTGGAGCGTCAGGGACTGAAGCGCGGCGAAAACGGCCTTAAGCTGATTATGATGTGTGAAATCCCGTCGAACGCGCTGCTGGCAGAGCAGTTCCTCGAATACTTTGACGGCTTCTCAATCGGTTCAAACGACATGACCCAGCTGACGCTGGGACTGGACCGCGATTCCGGCGTGGTGTCGGAGCTGTTTGACGAACGCAATGAGGCGGTTAAAGCGCTGCTGTCGATGGCGATCAAAGCTGCGAAAAAGCAGGGCAAGTACGTCGGCATCTGCGGTCAGGGGCCTTCGGACCATGAAGATTTCGCCGCCTGGCTGATGGACGAGGGGATCGACAGCCTGTCACTGAACCCGGACACCGTGGTGCAAACCTGGGTGGGGCTGGCGGAGCTGGCGAAAAAGTAATTAGCGCTCGGTAAAAACGACAGGGCCACCGCAAACTTAATGCCAGTCAGTTAAATCTGCCTGGCATTTTTTCTTCTTACTATCGGATAATTATAAGGTTTTTCCTTCATCACTCATTGAGAATGATCTTTCCCGCCGCCCCGGCAGTTTTACTGGCCGCACTCTCATTTATGCATCGTTGACCAGCACCGGGATCCTCCCCGAGACCGCTGCGAGACTGGGAGATAGCAATGTGGCGCTTTTACTGTCCGGTTCTGTGACCGACTTAACGGTCAGCTTTGAGAAAAAGCATTTACACACCATCGTGTACACGGTCAGAACTGATACCGTTTTCGGTTAATAATAACAGGAGGTTAACGCATGGACGACAATGAAAACCGTTCATATCATCGCCCGATCTGGGATGATAACGGGCGGGTTTATTTCAAGATCCCTTTCCATCCGAAAGAAAAAAATCACGTGGCGGTCTGCCTCAAGCCGCCGGACAAAGTGATCCCGGTGATTTTTATTCCGGGGGTGATGGGGTCAAATTTGAAAAACCAGAGTAGCGAAGTCTGGCAGTTTAGTGCTTCATCGCTTAGAAAATGGCCGCTTGCCAGCCCGGAAAAAAGAAAGTTTCTGCTTGATCCGAAGACCACAACGGTTGACGACAGTGGAGCGATTTTTAACGACGATGTTGACGGGAAAAAATTCCCCTCCCGGCGCGAACGGGGATGGGGAAGCGCGTTTTACAAGAGCTACGGAGAGGCGCTCGACCGGCTGCAGTACCTGCTCAGTGACGACGACATCCTGACGGAAAATCACTTCAGGGAAGCGCAGCTGCAGACGGCGCGACAGCGTTTTACCGGCGTCAGGATAGGCGACGAGCCGGCGGAACAGATGCTGACGAAAGAAGAAGCGGCACACGGCCACCGGTTTTTATTTCCGCTGCACGTTTTTGGTTACAACTGGCTGCAGTCCTGCGCTGATTCGGCGGCACTGCTGGGAACCTTTATCCGCAGCGTGCTGGGACAGTATTACTACCGCCTGGCAGTGAACAAAGTCATTCTGGTCACCCACTCAATGGGGGGGCTGGTGGCCCGGCACTACTCGGAGAACATGAACGGACGGGAAAACATTCTGGGGATGGTGCACGGCGTGATGCCGGACCTGGGCTCACCAGCAGCGTACCGGCGCATGAAAACCGGCGAGCGCGGCATTACCGGTATGATTATCGGCGACAGCGCAGAAAAGCTGATGCCGGTGCTGGCCCAGTCCCCCGGTCCGTTACAGCTGCTGCCGGGCAGTGCTTATGGCACCGGCTGGCTGAAAATCGAGAGCAGCGGTACCCGGCTGTCCCTGCCGGTGGAGGATCCGTATCAGGACATTTACCTGAACAAAACGGCCTGGTGGCGGCTGTGTGAGCAGGGTTTGCTGCTGGGTAATACTGACAGTGAGTGGACGGCTTTTGCTCATCGGATAGAAAATCCAGTCAAAATTTTCATTGAAGAACTGAACGGCAAATACCATCCGCAGACCTGGCTGTTTTACGGTGCCAGTGCGGACAATCCGTCTGATGCGTTCCTGACGTGGAAAGAGCGGATCCCGCCGTACGTGAAGGAGGCGCAGAGGGTCCGGAAAGATTCCGGAGAGCCGCTTGCGCTCTCCCCGTTAAGAACCCATGAGCTGATTTCGGCGGAGACACCCGGTGACGGCACCGTGCCGGTCACGGCGATCCGCACCTCATCCTCCAGTATTCGGGGCGTGCTGGCGACCGATGTCGATCATGAAGGGGCCTATGCCGCTGATCCCGTGGACCGCTCGCGTTCGGTTTACAGTGACCTGTCAGACGCCCTGGTGTTCACGGTCCGCTCGGTGGTGAAAATCGTGCAGCAGGTGCCGCCTCCATGAAAAAAATCCCGTTTCAGCTGCTTACCTCGCTGGCGATAGTGCTGCTGGCGGCAGGATTCTATATTCACAATTTTGTGACGTTTGTGCATACGCCACCGGCGTTAACGGACAAGGAAAAACGTATGGTTGCTACCCTGTTTGCCACCACCAAAGCCCAGTGCGTGGGGCGCTATGTGTTTGAGGTTCCGGCATCATTCGAAAATACCCTGACGGACCGTGCTCAGATTAATGAGGTGAACATCAGCAGCCAGCGGCTCTACCCTCCGGCATTTGAGCAGCGTATCGAGCTGCGGGAGCAGGCATTACAGCATGGGCACACGGTAAGAACGGTCGATCGGCCTTTTCTCAAGCAGGTGTACCGGCTGAGTGAGAATGCGGTGATATTTGACCGTAACAGGAATGAGAGTGAGGCCGGATATGGCCGTGTTCTGGAAGGGCACCTGTACGTTGACGGGGTGGCATTTATCCTTACTCAGGAAATCAATGATTTATCTGACCCAAAGTATCAAGAAGATAAGGAGAGTTTAATCAGGGCTGGCGTTAGTATCGGCTCTCTTAACACCAAACCTGCAAAACTGGCGGAGCTGAAAGATGTAATGTCCCGCCTGAGCGGGCGAAAAAACGATGATATCCCGACGCAGCCGGGAACCTGTATCTCAGAAGGGTTTATCCGCGACGGGAACGGCAAGCCGAAGGAAGATATTACCTTTGTCTATCCGCACAGTCCGGTCTTCTCTTTTGTTGTCTGGAGCAATAATACCCTAAAAGAAAGCACAAACATGCTGGAGCGAAACGGTGAGATACAGTCTTATCTGAATCAGGTTAATGCCAGGACACTGCGTAAAGGTAAAACACAGATAGCCGGTTTTGATACCAGCGAATGGCTTGCCACCGCGCCGTCAGAAAAATCACCCGATAACGCGTCCGCACAGTTATTGTTTACCGCTGTCGCCAATGAAAAAACAGCGGACTTTAGACACCCCAATCTTGACATGACGTTGAGTAACCATGCGCTGCCTCCACCTGCTTACAGCGATGCCGAACTGGTGGAAATATGGGACCGTATCACCCGTTCTTTCCGTCTCAGGAGTAATGCCTTCTAATCTGAGTATTCGGGCAGAAGTAAAGGGTTCTCTTGAGAACCTCTGCTTCAGCGTATAAACATCTTTTCAGAAACGAACCAATACGCTCAGGCGGGATGGTTCGGGTTCGTTGAGTTAATACTCCTTGGACCTTAGGGGGTTAGCATTAAGAGCAGGCTGGCCTTCTTTCATTGTGGAGGAGGGCACATTGCCCTTCTTGCGGGATCGCGGACAAAAAAAAAGCCCATCACAGGGGATGGGCAAAGACTACACACAGCAATTCGTTACGTTACTCAGGGAAGGTTGTTTAAAAATCAGTAACTTGATTTCAAACCTGGTAATCATACTAGGGAACGGATGTACTGGCGTCTTTAAGAATCATCTCATTAGTATACCGTTAGTGATATTTTGCGACCTGCGGACGGCCACTTTTTGCCCGCGCGTAAGTCTTAAAAATAAAATATCACCATAACGGTGGAAAACTGGCCCTGAAAAAGGGGGTTTACAGGCGTCTGGCAGAAAACTGAGGCGTGGTGCGGGGCAGAATAGATTTGGTAAATTAATGTTTCGGCCAGCAGGACTGGCCGAAACGTCGAATCAGAGCGTGCCGTTCTGATGGCGCTCGTGCTCGATCTCCGCCAGCTCTTCCACCACCGCATGAGGGTCTTCATCCGGCGCGGGGGATTCATTAACCCACACCATCACCAGGCGGTAGGAGACGGCCAGCACCACCGGACCGATAAATAGCCCAATCATGCCAAAGGCGACCAGCCCACCGATTACCCCGGAGAGGATCAGGATCATCGGCAAATCGGCACCCATGCGGATCAACATCGGCCGCAGCACGTTATCCAGCGTGCCGACCACGCAGCTCCATACCAGCAGTATCGTGCCCCAGGTGGTATCCCCGCTCCAGTAGAGCCAGATAATGGCCGGTATCAGCACCACCAGCGGCCCCAGCTGCACCAGGCAGGAGAGGATCATCAGCACGGTCAGAATGGTGGCATAAGGAATGCCGGAGAGCGCCAGGCCGATGCCGCCCAGCACCCCCTGCACCAGCGCGGTTACCACCACGCCCAGCGCTACCGCGCGGATCGCCTGACCGGCCAGCAGCACCGCCGCGTCACCGCGGCGTGAGGCGAGGCGGAAGGCGAAGTGGCGGATGCCGCGGGCGACCTGTTCACCGCGCCAGTAGAGCAGAATGCTGAACAGCAGCATCAGCCCGAGGTGCAGCATAAAGCGGCCAAAATGACCGGCCTGGGCGAAGAAGAAGCCGGTGGTACGGCCGATATAGGGCTGGATCTTTGCCATGATGGCGCTGCCGCCGCCCGCTACCAGGTTATTCCAGGCGGAAAACAGCTTATGGCCGACCATCGGGATCTCTTTCAGCCACTGCAGTTCGGGCATCTGGATGCGCCCGGCGCTGATCCAGGCAATCACCGGCGAGCTGTTCTCAATCAGGCTGTTGACCAGCAGCGCGATCGGAATAACGAATACCAGCACCAGCAGCAGCGTCATCGCCGCCACCGCCAGCCCGCGTCTCCCCCACAGCCAGCCCTGAATTTTAATCATCAGCGGCCAGGTGGCGATCACCACCATGCTGGCCCAGGCAAAGCCGAGAATAAACGGCTGTACCACCCAGAAGCTCGCGGTGATCAGCATGCTGACAAACAGCAGCGAAAACACGATTTGCGGCAAATCCCACCCGTTGTAGACGTTCTTCATCTTGCGGACCGATCCTCAGTAAAGGCTTCCTGCCGCCGCCGGGCGATAACAGACCCGGGGCAACGGCAATTATTTTCGTACTTTAGCGACTGTAAAAATTCGGCAAAATCCCCTGCAGCCTGCACGGTTACGCTGAAGGCTGCCGCGTAATCATCACGGATTTCCTGATTTTTAGCCAGAAACAACAGGTTATTCTTTTGTTTCGCTTTTTGAAATAAAGGCAGGTCATAAAAAAATATGATAAAACGAACTGCTGCGTAACAGAGCGACGCAAACGATTCACATAACATTTTGGTCACCCGATAATGATCCCACAGATTTCCCGGGCACCCGGCCTTGTGCAGCTGGTGCTTGATTTTTTGGATGCGTTGAAGCAGGACGGTTTCACCGGCGACACGGCCACCAGCTATGCCGATCGTCTGATTATGTCCACCGATAACAGCATCTATCAGATGCTGCCGGACGCGGTGGTGTTTCCCCGCACTACGGCTGACTTGGCGCTGATTGCCCGCCTGGCCGGCGATGCGCGCTTTACCAGCCTGACCTTTGCCCCGCGCGGCGGCGGTACCGGCACCAACGGCCAGTCGCTGAACCAGGGCATCGTGGTGGATATGTCGCGGCACATGAAGGGTATCCTGGAGATCAACCCGCAGGAGCGCTGGGTGCGGGTCGAGGCCGGGGTGGTTAAAGACCAGCTTAACGCCTTTCTGAAACCTTACGGCTTCTTCTTTGCGCCGGAGCTCTCCACCAGCAACCGCGCCACCCTCGGCGGCATGATCAACACCGATGCCTCCGGCCAGGGATCGCTGGTCTACGGCAAAACCTCGGACCACGTGCTGGGCCTGCGCGCCGTGCTGCTGGGCGGCGATATTCTCGACACCCGCGCGATGCCGGTGGCCGAGGCCGGGCAGCTGGCGCAGCAGCCGGGTGCGGAAGGCAACATCTATCGCGTGGTGCTCGATCGCTGCCGTGAGCAGCGCCCGCTGATTCTGGAAAAATTCCCTAAACTTAACCGCTTTCTCACCGGTTACGATCTGCGCCACGTGCTCAGCGACGATCTGCAGCAGATCGACCTGACCCGCATTCTCTGCGGGGCCGAAGGCACGCTGGCGTTTATCGCCGAAGCGCGGCTGGATATTACGCCGATCCCGAAGGTCCGGCGGCTGGTCAACGTGAAGTATGACTCCTTTGACTCCGCGCTGCGCAACGCCCCCTTTATGGTGGAGGCGAAAGCGCTGTCGGTTGAAACCGTCGATTCGAAGGTGCTGAACCTGGCGCGTGAAGATATCGTCTGGCATTCGGTCAGCGAGCTGATAACCGACGTGCCCGATAAGGAGATGCTCGGCCTGAATATGGTCGAGTTTGCCGGCGATGACGCTGAGCTGATCAACGGCCGGGTGGAGGCGCTCTGCGCGCGTCTGGATGAGCTGATGGCCCTGCGCGAAGGCGGGGTGATTGGTTATCAGCTGTGTAACGACGTCGGCGGCATCGAGCGCATCTACGGTATGCGTAAGAAGGCGGTAGGGCTGCTCGGTAACGCCAAAGGGCGTGCCAAGCCGATCCCGTTTGTGGAAGATACCTGCGTGCCGCCGCAGAACCTGGCGGATTATATCGTCGAGTTTCGTGCGCTGCTGGACGGCCACAACCTCAGCTACGGCATGTTTGGCCACGTCGACGCCGGCGTGCTGCACGTGCGCCCGGCGCTGGATATGTGTGACCCGCAGCAGGAGATCCTGATGAAACGCATCTCCGACGAGGTGGTGGCGCTGACCGCGCGCTACGGCGGGCTGCTGTGGGGTGAACACGGTAAAGGGGTGCGTGGCGAATACAGTCCTGCCTTCTTTGGCGAGGTGCTGTACAGCGAACTGCGGCGTATTAAGGCGGCGTTTGACCCGGCCAACCGCCTGAACCCCGGCAAAATCTGCACCCCGTTGGGGGTTGACGACCCGATGATCAAGGTCGATTCGGTGACCCGCGGCCAGTATGACCGTCAGATCCCGATCGCCGTGCGCAGCGACTGGCGCGGCGCGATGGAGTGTAACGGTAACGGCCTGTGCTTTAACTTCGACGTGAACAGCCCAATGTGCCCGTCAATGAAGATAACCAGCAACCGCATGCACTCGCCGAAGGGGCGCGCCACGCTGACGCGTGAGTGGCTGCGCCTGCTGGCCGAGCAGGGCGTCGATCCGCTGCTGCTGGAGCAGCAGTTGCCGAAAAAGGGCGTCAGCCTGCGCGGCCTGATCCAGCGCACCCGCAATAGCTGGCAGGCGAAGCGCGGCGAGTATGACTTTTCGCATGAGGTGAAAGAGGCGATGTCCGGCTGCCTCGCCTGTAAGGCCTGCTCGACCCAGTGCCCGATCAAGATCGACGTGCCCGGCTTTCGCTCGCGCTTCCTGCAGCTTTACCACACCCGCTATCTGCGCCCGGCCAGCGACTATCTGGTGGCGACGGTAGAGAGCTATGCGCCGCTGATGGCGCGGGCACCGAAAACGTTCAACTTCTTCCTGCGCCAGCGCTGGGTCGGGGCGCTGAGCAAGCGTCATCTGGGGATGGTGGATCTGCCGCTGCTCTCTTCGCCGACGCTGAAACAGCAGCTTTCCGGCACCCCGGCGCTGAGCACTACGCTGGAGCAGCTGGAGGCGATGGATGCCGGCCAGCGCGCCCGTCACGTGCTGGTGGTGCAGGATCCCTTTACCAGCTATTACGAAGCGCAGCTGATCGCCGACTTTGTGCGGCTGATTGAGAAGCTCGGCTTCCATCCGGTGGTGCTGCCGTTCTCCCCTAACGGTAAGGCGCAGCACGTTAAGGGCTTCCTGCAGCAGTTCGCCCGTACCGCGCAGAAGACCGCCGATATGCTGAACCGGGTGGCGCAGCTCGGCCTGCCTCTGGTCGGCGTCGATCCGGCGCTGGTGCTCTGTTACCGCGATGAGTATCGCCAGGTGCTGGGCGACCGGCGCGGCGAGTTTCACGTGCAGCTGGTCCACGAATGGTTGCAGAACGCCGATATCGCCCGAAATGCCCCGTCGGCGGCGGGCGCGGCGTGGTATCTGTTTGGTCACTGCACCGAGTCGACCGCGCTGCCCGGTTCCGTCAAACAATGGGAAAGTATCTTTGCCCGCTTTGGCGCTACGCTGGAGAACGTCAGCGTCGGCTGCTGCGGCATGGCCGGCACCTACGGCCATGAAACCAAAAACCTGGAAAACTCACTCGGTATCTACGAGCTTTCCTGGCAGAAGGCGCTGCACAAGCTCCCGCGCGAGCGCTGCCTGGCCACCGGCTACTCCTGCCGCAGCCAGGTGAAGCGTACGGAAGGGAACGGCATGCGCCATCCGTTACAGGCGCTACTGGAGATAATCTGATGACCATATGGCGGCGTGAAACCACGCTGGAAGAGCTGAATCAGCGCAGCAAGGGCACCATGGTGGAACATATCGGTATCCGCTTTACTGCCCTGCACGAAGACAGTATTGAAGCGGTGATGCCGGTGGACGGCCGCACAAAGCAGCCGTTCGGGCTGCTGCACGGCGGCGCGTCGGTGGTGCTGGCCGAAACGCTGGGATCGATGGCGGGCTATCTCTGCACCGAGGGCGATCGGCACGTGGTGGGGATTGAGATTAACGCTAACCACGTGCGGTCGGCGCGGGAGGGGGAGGTGCGCGGCCGCTGCCGGCCGGTGCACCTCGGCCGCACCCATCAGGTGTGGCAGATCGAAATCGTTGATGAACGTGACCGACTCTGCTGCACTTCCCGCCTCACTACCGCCGTGATCGCTAAATAACCCCGAATATTTCGGGGTTTTTCGTATCTGCTGCCGGGAGTATACTGGTCTCAGTTACATAATCCATGCGGCGCGTTTCACAAAATCGCTTTGCAGTTCGCTGGCTTTATCCCAGTCGCCGCTGAGCGCCAGTTGATGGCACAAACGGGACAACGAGTGGCGCGCCAGTTGCCAGGCTTGCATGCGAAACAGGCGTTCGCGCTGGGTGTTGCTCAGCTCAGCGACCAGGCGGTGATGCAGTTTGCCCAGCGCGTGCAGGTAGCTGTGATCGTCACCGTTGAGCTGGCACAGTTCGGCCATGTCCAGGCAGGTGGCGTTAAACTGGCGCAGTTGTTCGATGGTGCAATCGGGGCGGTTTAGCCGGGCCTGCGCCATATAAAAATCGACGGTAATATCACGTACGGAGAATTTGTACTCATCAATCTTATGTTGCAGCCAGGCACTTATCGAAACGGTCATTGCTGGGTCCGGTCGCGCTAATGATAATCATTATCATATTATAACTGCGGCAATATTCAATGACCTGAAATAAATTTTATCGATAAATGCAGCCTTTCAGAAAAATAGACGAAACCGATATAACGGATGAAAGGCGGCGGCAGGCGGACGATGGGTGAGCAGAGTACCGAAGTTACAAAATATAAACATCTTGTTTTCAACTGGTTATCTTTTATCGCGCGTTGTCGGTCGGGGTGTTACCCGGCAGCAGAACCCGGTCTAAACTTAACCAAAGGGTATCTGAAAACCCCCTTTAACCTTTATCCCTGCAAAACAAGAGGTTGAAGTGATACAGGTTATCACTAACATAGGGGCACTAGCCCGAAGGGCTATCGTATCGTGAGGTAATATATGCAATCAGCAAATCCTGCATCGTTTTCACCGGATGACTTTATCTGGAAAGGCCTGACGCTTACCGACAGCGCGGCCAAACAAATTCTGAGCCTGGCGGCAGGCGATCCCGAGATCCTTGGGCTGAAGCTGGGCGTCAAAACCTCGGGCTGCGCCGGGTTCGGCTACACCATGGACATGGTGAAAGCCTCAGCGAAGGACGATATTCCGTTCACGCACAACGGTGCGACGCTGCTGGTGCCGCTTGAGGCAATGCCGTATATCGACGGTACGGAAGTGGATTTTGTACGTGAAGGCCTGAACCAGATTTTCAAATTTAATAATCCTAAAGCTCAACACGCCTGTGGCTGTGGTGAGAGCTTTGGCGTTGAGTAAATTCTATGTCTCGTAATACTGACGCATCTGACGATGTACAGGTGTGGGAAGGAAGCCAGCAGAACTACAAAGAAGGCTTCTTTACCCAGCTGCAAACCGAAGAGTTCGCCCACGGCATTAATGAAGACGTGGTACGTGCGATTTCGGCCAAACGTAACGAACCTGAGTGGATGCTGGATTTCCGCCTGAAGGCGTTTGCCGCCTGGCTGGAGATGGAAGAGCCGCACTGGCTGAAAGCCAACTACAAAAAACTCGATTATCAGGACTACAGCTACTATTCAGCGCCTTCCTGCGGTAGCTGTGATGACAGCTGCGCGTCAGAGCCGGGAGCGACTCAGGCGTCAGGCGCTGAAGCGCCAAACTACCTGACTCAGGAAGTGGAAGAGGCGTTTAAGCAGCTCGGCGTGCCGGTGCGTGAAGGTCAGGAAATTGCCGTTGATGCAATTTTTGACTCGGTGTCGGTGTCGACCACCTACCGCGACAAGCTGGCGAAAGAGGGCATCATCTTCTGTTCGTTCGGCGAGGCGATTCACGATCACCCTGAGCTGGTAAAACAGTATCTGGGCACCGTGGTGCCGGCCAACGACAACTTCTTTGCCGCGCTGAACTCCGCCGTGGCCTCGGACGGCACCTTCGTCTACATTCCGAAAGGCGTACGCTGCCCGATGGAGCTGTCGACCTATTTCCGTATTAACGCGGCGAAGACCGGTCAGTTCGAACGCACCATCCTGATCGCCGATGAAGGCAGCTACGTCAGCTATATCGAAGGCTGCTCCGCGCCGGTGCGTGACACCTACCAGCTGCACGCGGCGGTGGTCGAAGTGATCATCCATAAAGACGCTGAAGTGAAATATTCCACCGTGCAGAACTGGTTCTCCGGCGGCGATTCCGAAGGCGGCATCCTTAACTTTGTGACCAAGCGCGCGCTGTGTGAAGGTGAAAACAGCAAGATGTCCTGGACCCAGTCAGAGACCGGCTCGGCGATCACCTGGAAGTACCCGAGCGTTATCCTGCGCGGTGACAACTCGATCGGTGAGTTCTTCTCGGTGGCGCTGACCAGCGGCCGTCAGCAGGCCGATACCGGCACCAAGATGATCCACATCGGTAAAAACACCAAGTCGACCATTATCTCCAAAGGGATCTCGGCCGGCACCAGCCAGAACACCTATCGTGGCCTGGTGAAAATCATGCCCACCGCGGAAAACGCCCGTAACTTCACCCAGTGCGACTCGATGCTGATCGGCGCCGAGTGCGGTGCGCACACCTTCCCGTATGTGGAAGTGCGTAACAACAGCGCGCAGCTGGAGCATGAAGCGACCACCTCACGCATCGGTGAAGATCAGCTGTTCTACTGCCTGCAGCGCGGCATCAGCGAAGACGATGCGATCTCAATGATCGTAAACGGCTTCTGCAAAGATGTGTTCTCCGAACTGCCGCTGGAATTCGCGGTGGAAGCGCAGAAACTGCTGGCGATCAGCCTTGAACACAGCGTGGGCTAACCCGCGATAAGAACATTGCCCGATACGGCGACTATCAACAGTGCTGGAAAGCATTGCGAAGGAAAACTTATGTTAAGCATTAAAGACTTACAGGTTAGCGTTGAAGATAAAGCTATCCTGCGTGGGTTGAATCTGGAGATTAAACCCGGGGAAGTGCACGCCATCATGGGCCCGAACGGTTCCGGGAAAAGCACCCTGTCTGCCACGCTGGCCGGCCGTGAAGACTACGAAGTGACCGGCGGTTCCGTCGAGTTTAAAGGCAAAGACCTGCTGGAACTGGACCCGGAAGAGCGCGCCGGTGAAGGCATCTTTATGGCCTTCCAGTACCCGGTTGAAATCCCAGGCGTCAGCAATCAGTTCTTCCTGCAAACCTCTGTTAATGCCGTGCGTAAGTACCGTGAACAGGAAGCGCTGGACCGCTTCGATTTTCAGGACTTTATTGAAGAGAAGATCGACCTGCTCAAGATGCCGGAAGACCTGCTGACCCGTTCAGTTAACGTCGGCTTCTCAGGTGGTGAGAAAAAGCGTAATGACATTCTGCAGATGGCGGCGCTGGAGCCGGATCTGTGCATCCTCGATGAGACCGACTCCGGTCTGGATATCGATGCGCTGAAAATCGTCGCCAACGGCGTCAACAGCCTGCGTGACGGCAAGCGTTCGTTCATTATCGTTACCCACTATCAGCGTATTCTGGACTATATCAAGCCGGACTTCGTGCACGTGCTGTATCAGGGCAAAATCGTTAAGTCCGGTGATTTCTCACTGGTGAAACAGCTGGAGGAGCAAGGCTATGGCTGGCTTACCGACCAGGAATGATAACGCGCTGCAGCAGTGGCATCACCTGTTTGAAACTCAGGGTGAAGGCCGCTCGTTGCAGGCACAGCAGCACTGGCAGCAGCTGCTGCGCGTTGGCCTGCCGACGCGCAAGCATGAAGACTGGAAATACACTCCGCTGGATGCGCTGTTAAACCACCAGTTCGTGCTGCCGCAGAGCGCAGTGCTCAACGCTGAGACGGTGCAGCAGCACGCGCTGGCGATTGACGCGGTGCGCCTGGTGTTTGTTGACGGCCGTTTTGTGGCTGAACTGAGCGACAGCGATCACGATCTGTTCAGTATTGAGGTAGGCCAGATGGGCGACCGCCGTGAGCTGAACGCGCCGATCCAGCCGGAGGTGTTCCTGCACCTGACCGAAAGCCTGGCCGAACAGGTGACGACCATCGGACTGGCGCGTGGCAAAGCGGCACCACGTCCGCTGTACCTGCTGCACATCAGCAGCGGCAGCGCGGAAGGCGAAATGAACACCTGCCACTATCGCCACCACCTGCAGCTGGGTGAAGCGGCAGAAGCGACGGTGATCGAACATTACGTCAGCCTGACCGCGTCTACGCACTTTACCGGCGCGCGCTTTACCGCGGACGTCGGCGATAACGCCGGGCTGAGCCACTACAAGCTGGCGTTTGAAGACCGCAGCAGCTACCACTTTGCGCATAACGACCTGACGCTGGGCCGTGACGTGCGCGTGCAGAGCCACAGCTTCCTGCTGGGTGCCGGCCTGACCCGCCATAACACCAGCAGCCAGCTGAACGGCGAGGGCAGCGATCTGGCGATCAACACCCTGATGCTGCCGGTCGACAAAGAAGTCTGCGACAGCCGCACCTACCTTGAACACAACAAAGGCCACTGCCAGAGCCGTCAGCTGCATAAAACCATCGTGCGCGATCGCGCTCGTGCGGTATTTAACGGCATGATTAAAGTGGCGAAGTATGCGCTGAAAACCGACGGTCAGATGAGCAACAACAACCTGTTGCTTGGCCGCCTGGCTGAAGTGGATACCAAACCACAGCTGGAGATCTACGCCGACGACGTCAAGTGTGGCCACGGTGCTACCATCGGCCGTATCGACGAAGAGCAGATGTTCTACCTGCGCGCGCGCGGCATCGATCGCGCCTCGGCGCAGAAAATGATCATCTACGCCTTTGCCGCCGAACTGACCGAAGCCATCAGCGATGAAACGCTGAAAGAGGCGGTGATGCAACGTATCGCGCAGCGTTTCCCGGAGGCCCTGTAATGAGTTTCGATCTGGCTCGCGTGCGTGCCGATTTCCCGCTGCTGGCACGCGAGGTCAACGGGCAACCGCTGGCCTACCTGGACAGCGCTGCCAGTGCCCAAAAGCCGCAGGTGGTGATTGACGCTGAGAGCCAGTTCTATGAGCAGGGTTACGCTGCCGTCCACCGCGGTATCCATACGCTGAGTGCGGAAGCCACCACGCTGATGGAAAACGTCCGTATCCGCGCCGCGCAGTTTCTTAACGCGGCCTCGGCGGAAGAGATCGTGTTTGTTAAAGGCACCACTGAGGCGATCAACCTGGTCGCCAACAGCTGGGGCGGCAGCCAGCTGCAGCCGGGTGATAACATCATCATCACCGAGATGGAGCATCACGCCAATATCGTACCCTGGCAGATGGTTGCCAGCCGCACCGGTGCGGAAGTGCGCTTTATCCCGCTGACCGCCAACGGTGAGCTCGACGTGGCGCAACTGCCTGACCTGATCGACAGCCGCACCCGCCTGCTGGCGGTGACCCAGGTGTCGAACGTGCTGGGCACTGAGAACCCGGTTAAGGCGCTGGTTGCCCAGGCGCGCGCGGCCGGTATCGTGACGCTGGTCGACGGTGCGCAGGCGGTGATGCACCACCAGGTGGACGTGCAGGATCTGGACTGTGATTTCTATGCCTTCTCCGGCCATAAAATCTATGGTCCGACCGGTATCGGCATCCTCTACGGCCGTAAAGCGCTGCTGGACCAGATGCCGCCGTGGGAAGGGGGCGGAGCGATGATCGCCACCGTCAGCCTGACCGATGGCTCCACCTGGGCCGCCGCGCCGTGGCGCTTCGAGGCAGGCACGCCAAACACCGGCGCGATTATCGGCCTGGGTGCGGCGCTGAACTACGTCAGCGAGCTGGGGCTGGAGGCTATCGCTCACCACGAGCAGGCGCTGATGCGCTATGCGCTGGATAAGCTGGCGACGGTGCCGGACCTGGTCATTTATGGCCCGCAGCAGCGCGCCGGGGTGATTGCCTTTAATCTGGGCAAACACCACGCCTTCGACGTCGGCAGTTTCCTCGATCAGTACGGTATCGCCATCCGTACCGGTCACCACTGCGCGATGCCGCTGATGAAGCACTACGCGGTACCGGCCATGTGCCGCGCGTCGCTGGTGCTCTACAATACCGAAGAAGAGGTGGATCGCCTGGTTGCCGGGCTGATCCGCATCCATCGTCTGCTGGGCTGAACGATCGCCGCGCGATCGTCAATGATAACACCGACAGGGGCGGGGGAAACCCCGCCCCTGATCTATACGGCCCCGGATCGTTTGCACTGTCGTTAAGTTAAGTGAGGAAGTAATGGCCACGTTGCCAGAGAAAGAGAAACTGGTGCGCAACTTCAATCGTTGCGCTAATCAGGAAGAGAAGTACCTGTACATTATCGAACTGGGTGGCCGCCTGCCCGCTGCTTCTGAGACGCTGCATCAGCAGGCAAACCTGATCCCGGGTTGCCAAAGCCAGGTGTGGATCGTGATGGATACCGATGAGAGCGGCGTGGTCAGCCTGCAGGGCGACAGCGACGCGGCGCTGGTTAAAGGGCTGCTGGCCATCGTGTTTGCTATCTACCAGCAGATGACGCCTCATCAGATCCTCGACTTCGACGTGCGCCCGTGGTTCGCCGACCTGTCGCTGACCCAGCAGCTGACGCCTTCCCGTTCCCAGGGGCTGGAAGCGATGATCCGTGCCATCCGTCAGAAAGCGCTGAATCTCGCCCCGCGCTGATTTGCTACACTTCCCGGTAGAGGCCCCGCTGGGTTACAGTGGGGTGTTAAAATCTAACCGGGAAAACCGCATGAAACCTCTGTTTCGATTCGCTTTTATCGCCTCGCTGCTCGCCGGCGCGCAGGCTGCCAGCGCCACCGAATATCCGTTACCGCCTGAGAACAGCCGCCTGATCGGCGAAAACAGCACTTATCTGGTGCCGAACGACGGCCAGCCGCTGGAAGCGGTGGCGAAAAAATACCAGATTGGCCTGCTGGGCATGCTGGAAGCCAACCCGGGCACCGACCCGTGGCTGCCGAAGGCCGGCAGCGAGCTGACCATCCCCACCCAGATGCTGCTGCCGGATACTAAACGGGAAGGCATCGTGGTCAACGTGGCCGAGCTGCGCCTCTACTACTATCCGAAGGGCGAAGACAAAGTGATCGTCTACCCGATCGGCATCGGCCAGCAGGGCGCCAATACGCCGGCGATGGTCACCGCGATCAGCCAGAAAATCCCTAACCCAACCTGGACCCCCACGCCGAATATCCGTAAGCGCTATGCGGCCAAAGGCGAGATCCTGCCGGTTACCGTACCCGCCGGGCCGGAAAACCCGATGGGGCTGTTTGCATTGCGCCTGGCTTACGGCAAAGGTCACTACCTGATCCACGGCACCAACGCCGATTTTGGCATCGGCATGCGCGTCAGCTCCGGCTGCATCCGCCTGCGTCCGGACGACATCGAAGCGCTGTTCAACAGCGTGCCCGCGGGGACCCGCGTGCAGGTGATCAATCAGCCGGTGAAGTATGCCGTCGAGCCGGACGGTAAGCGCTGGCTGGAGGTGCATCAGCCGCTGTCGCACAGCGAAAAGGATGACCCGCAAACCATGCCGATCGCTCTTAGCCCAGCGGCGAAGAAGTTTGTACACAGCGAGGCGAGTGACGGTGCAATGATTGAAGCGGCAATGGCGCGACGTTCGGGGATGCCGGTGCTGGTGAGTGAGGGTGTCGCTGCCGGAACCGCAACACAACCTGCTGTGGCTCTTCAGACGAACTCTGCGAGGTTATCGGCGCAACCTGCTGGGATTACTCAGGTGCAGGGAACAGCGGCGCAAAACTGATTACAGAGCTTTTCAGCGGGGGCGGGCAATGCTGCGCAAACCTGCTGAAAAAAGAACAAAAAAAATGGCGCACAGTGTGCGCCATTTTCAAAACCAGTACTCTTACTTACGGTAAGAGTGAGCCTGGTTGTCCAGACGCTGGTTAGCGCGTGCTGCGTCGTCTTTAGCAGCCTGAACGTCAGAACGGATTGCGTTCACGTCGTTGCTCAGCTGGTCAACTTTAGCGTTCAGAGTCTGCACGTCGGTAGACAGCTGATCGATTTTGGCGTTGCTTGAGCAACCAGCCAGCAGAGTTGAAGCCAGAACTACCGCGCCCAGTACCAGTTTAGTACGATTCATTATTAATACCCTCTAGATTAAGTTAATCTCCATGTAGCGTTACAAGTATTACACAAACTATTTTCTAATGAGAATAATTTTTTGATGAGAACGTGCTGAAAGTTGCTCGTTCGCTCAAAGAAGCATCTGCTTTGGTGTTTTATAAAAAAAATGAAGCGAAAACAGGCAATTTTAATCGGACAGCTCTGAGTTTTTCAGGTGATTGAATCGTTAATTTCGATTGGAAATTTTGTGAAAGCAGGTTAATCAGGACACAAAAAAAGCGCCACTCAGGGCGCTTTATTAAACAGATAGTGATTTTGTATTACAAAACGTGTACCGATGAGGTGTTGGTGGTACCGCTTGGCACCAGCGCACCGGATACCATCACTACCACTTCACCTTTCTGCGCATAGCCGCTGTTCAGCGCCGCTTCTTTGCCCAGGCGATAGAAATCGTCGGTAGAGGCGATCTCACTGACCACGGTGGCGATAACGCCTTTGGTCAGCAGCAGCTGACGGGCGGTCTGCTCGTTGGTGGTCAGCGCCAGGATGGTGGCGTTCGGGAAGTACTTACGCACCGACTTAGCAGATTTACCGCCTTCGGTGGCTACCACGATCAGCGGCGATTCCAGCTTCTCAGCGGTCTCAACGGCGCTGCGGCAGACGGCTTCAGTGATACGCATTTTGCGCAGGTCAGCCTGCGTATCAATGCGGCTCTTCATCACGCGGTCGGTACGCTCGCAGATGGTTGCCATGATGGTCACGGACTCCAGCGGATATTTACCCTTGGCGCTTTCACCCGACAGCATCACCGCATCGGTACCGTCCAGGATGGCGTTCGCTACGTCACCGGCTTCTGCGCGGGTAGGGCGCGGGTTCTTGATCATCGAGTCCAGCATCTGGGTGGCGGTGATCACCACTTTACGCGCGTGGTTACACTTCTTGATCATCATCTTCTGCGCGAAGATCACTTCTTCTACCGGGATTTCCACGCCGAGATCGCCACGGGCGACCATGATGCCGTCAGAAGCTTCGAGGATCTCGTCGAAGTTGTTCAGGCCTTCCTGGTTTTCGATCTTGGAGATGATCTGGATGTGCTCGCCGCCGTGTGCTTTCAGGTGTGCGCGGATCTCTTCCACGTCAGAACGCTTACGGATAAAGGAGGCGGCAACAAAGTCGACGCCCTGCTCGCAGCCGAAGATCAGGTCGCGTTTGTCTTTTTCCGCCAGCGCAGGCAGCTGGATTGAGACGCCCGGCAGGTTAACGCCTTTGTTCTCGCCCAGGTCACCGTTGTTCAGCACCTTACAGACCACGGTGGTATCGGTGATAGCAGTCACTTCCATGCCGATCAGGCCGTCATCCACCAGCACGGTGTTGCCGACTTTCAGGTCAGCGGTGAAACCGGTGTAGGTTACCGCAACCCGCTCGTTATTACCCACGACCGACTGGTCGGTGGTAAAGGTGAAGATCTGGCCAGCTTTCAGCGAGGCATCAACGCCGCCTTCCAGCTTCATGGTACGGATTTCCGGGCCTTTGGTATCCAGCAGGATCGCCGCCTGATGGCTGGTTTTCGCCATTACGTTGCGCAGGTTGGTGATGCGCTGGCCGTGTTCGGCATAGTCGCCGTGGGAGAAGTTCAGACGCATAACGTTCATGCCGGCATCCAGCAGGTTGGTCAGCATCTCTTCAGATTCGGTTTTCGGGCCGATAGTACAAACGATTTTGGTCTTTTTCATGACGGTTATCTATTAAGTTGTGATGGATGATAAAAATGACTTCCGCCGGTAACACCAGCGAAAGAGGAATTGGGGGCCGGGCGCGTGATTTGCGTTAGTAACGGGTTCAGGGCGTAGAGAAAAGGTTGAGGCGTGGTTTTGGCGCAGGCGCAGCAGAGAGTTGCGCAACAGGTGTTAGTGTTATATTGATGATCTGCCATACGCTGAAACCATTCAAGTGAAACAACGCTGCGTATTATAGTCGCTAAGTGTGCGAAAACCAATTAAAAAGCGTCAGCTTTGTAACGTTTTTAAAACAAGTTGGTTTTGTTGCGCAAACGAGCTGGTATTAATAATCAGGGAGAAGGGGAGCGATATGGTGCGTTCTAGAGGACTCGAACCTCCGACCCCCACCATGTCAAGGTGGTGCTCTAACCAACTGAGCTAAGAACGCAGTACTGATGTTGCTGCAGATAATCTGGTGCGTCCGAGTGGACTCGAACCACCGACCCCCACCATGTCAAGGTGGTGCTCTAACCAACTGAGCTACGGACGCATCGTTTATCTTTTGCTTCACTTTCTGTCTGCAGAAAGCTGGTGCGTCCGAGTGGACTCGAACCACCGACCCCCACCATGTCAAGGTGGTGCTCTAACCAACTGAGCTACGGACGCACTGTGCTGTCTGGGTGACAGCGGGGACGAATATTAACGACACCCCGCACGGCTGGCAAGGAGAAAAAATCAATTTTGCCTCTGATTGCTGCGCATCTGTGCGAAGCGCAGCAATTTTAAGCATTTGTCACCAAAAAAGCCGCAAAATTAACGTGCTGCACGCGCGAGGATTTGCGCGGGCGGCTGTTTCTGCAGACGACGCATGCGCCAGATCATCATCACCGCCGCCGAGGTCAGGCCGAGAATAAAGCCGGTCCAGAAGCCTGCCGGCCCCATCGGCGGCACCAGCCAGCCGGTCATCGCCAGGATGTAGCCGCTCGGCAGGCCCACCACCCAGTAGGCGACAAAAGTAATAAAGAAGATCGCCCGGGTATCCTTGTAACCGCGCAGAATGCCGCTGCCAATCACCTGCACCGAATCGGAGAACTGGTACAGCGCGGCCAGCAGCATCAGGGAGGCGGCCAGCGTTACCACCTGCGGGTTGTCGGTATAGAGCTGCGCGATCTGTTCGCGGAACACCACCGTGAACAGCGCGGTAAGGCAGGCCATGCAGATGCCGACGCCCTGCGCGGTCCAGGCCGCCACGCGCGCCTCTTCGGTCTGCCCCTGGCCAAGGCGGAAACCGACCCGAATGGTGGTGGCCACCCCCAGCGACAGCGGCAGCACGAACATCAGCGAGCTGAAGTTGAGGGCTATCTGGTGACCGGCGACCTGCACGATACCCATCGGCGAGACCAGCAGCGCCACCACGGCAAACAGCGTTACTTCAAAGAACAGCGCCAGCGCCACCGGCAAGCCAAGGCCTACCAGCCGCTTAAGCACCTTCCAGTCCGGCGGGCTGAAGCGGGTCGGCAAGCGGATATCACGCATTGAACCGGCCCGGCTGACCCACAGCTTCATCACGATAAACATCACCCAGTAGACCGACGCGGTTGCCACGCCGCAGCCCACGCCGCCCAGCGCCGGCATACCAAAGTGGCCGTAAATAAACACGTAGTTCACCGGAATATTGACCAGCAGCCCGAGGAAGCCCATTACCATGCCCGGCTTGGTTTTCGCCAGTCCCTCGCACTGATTACGCGCAACCTGGAAAAACAGATAACCCGGCGCGCCCCACAGCAGCGCGTGCAGGTAGCCAATCGCCTTCTCGGCCAGCAGCGGATCGACGTTGTGCATCGCGCCGATCGCGTAGCCTGAGTGATAAAGAACCACCATAATCAGTAGCGCAACCAGCCCGGCCAGCCAGTAGGCCTGACGCACCTGGTGTGCAATACGGTCGCGGCGGCCTGCACCGTTCATCTGCGCCACCACCGGTGTCAGCGCCAGCACCAGGCCGTGACCAAACAGAATGGCGGGTAACCAGATCGAGGTTCCCACGGCGACGGCGGCCATATCCGTGGCGCTTACGGCGCCGGCCATCACGGTATCAACAAAGCCCATTGACGTTTGCGCAACCTGCGCAAGGATCACCGGGATCGCCAGAGTCAGTAACTGACGCGCCTCTGTAAAGTACTTCTGCACGAAAACACCTTTATCGTTAGAGTAAGTCTTGAATAACTGCACGTAGGGAAAAACGGCTGGAGGAAACAGACGACTCCATTTCCACAGTAATAGTAGAGCAGGTGGTCTAGTTTAATGTTCGATGGCAAAATAGCCAGTCTTCTGTAATAAAATTAGCCCGTTAAGTCACGCTTATTCCGCAGGAGGATTTGGCTTTACCGGTCAGACAGGGCAAACTAGGGCCAGCGAAAACACACTGACAGAGGCAAGCGCTATGTTTACCGGTATTGTGCAGGGCACCGCAGAGGTGCTGGCAATTGAAGAGAAGCCAAATTTCCGTACTCACGTAATCAAAATGCCTGAGGCGTTGTTACCCGGCATCGAACTGGGCGCATCGGTTTCGCACAACGGCTGCTGCCTGACGGTGACGGAAGTGGACGGCGACCGGGTCAGCTTCGATCTGATTAAAGAGACCCTGCGCATCACCAACCTCGGCGATCTGGAGGCGGGCGACACGGTTAACGTGGAGCGGGCGGCGAAGTTCAGCGATGAGATCGGTGGGCATCTGATGTCCGGTCATATTATGACCACCGCGGAGATCAGCAAAATCATCACCTCGGAGAACAATCGCGAGATCTGGTTCAAACCGCAGGACGCCAGCCAGATGAAGTATATTCTGCACAAAGGCTTTATTGGTATCGACGGCATCAGCCTGACGGTAGGTGAAGTGACCCGCACTAAGTTCTGCGTGCACCTGATCCCCGAAACGCTGGCGCGCACCACGTTGGGTGCCAAACGTCTCGGGCACCGCGTAAATATTGAAATTGACCCGCATACCCAGGCGATCGTTGAAACCGTTGAGCGGGTGCTGGCCCAGCGTGAAGCCGTGCTGGCGGCAGCGGCAGCTGAAGCTCTGCTGCGTCAGCCAGAGCAGGACTAATATCAAACAGGCGACCCGCAGGTCGCCTGATTTCCGCTAGCGCGCAACCCGCAGGCCGCCTTCGGCACCGCGGGTAAACACGACCTGCCACAGCTGAATATCCCGTGCGCGAAACGCCCCGGCGCAGACGTTGAGGTAGTAGGTGAACATGCGTTTAAAGCGTTCATCATAGTTGCCGGCCAGCTGTGGCCAGGCGGTGAGGAAGCGCTGATACCATGCCATCAGCGTCAGATCGTAGTCCGCCCCGATATTGTGCCAGTCTTCAACAATGAAATGCGGCTCGCTGACGTCGGCAATATGGCGCACCGAGGGCAGGCAGCCGTTGGGGAAGATATACTTGTTGATCCAGGGATCGACGTCGCTGTTGGTTTTATTCGCGCCGATGGTGTGCAGCAGGAAAATGCCGTCGGGCTTTAAATTACGATCCACCACCTTAAAGTAGGTGGCGTAATTTTTGGGCCCAACGTGTTCAAACATGCCCACCGAAACGATGCGGTCAAACTGCCGGTCAAGGTCGCGATAGTCCTGCAGCAGAATGGTCACATCCAGCCCGTCACAGCGCTGCTGCGCCATCTTTTGCTGCTCGGCGGAGATGGTCACGCCGTAAACGCTGACCCCGTAGTGGCGCGCCGCAAACTCGGCCAGCCCGCCCCAGCCGCAGCCAATATCCAGCAGCGACATGCCGGGAGCCAGCTGCAGCTTCTCACAGATCATTCTGAGCTTGGCTTCCTGCGCCTGTTCCAGCGTGGTGGCCTCTTTCCAGTAGCCGCATGAGTACTGCATATAAGGGTCAAGCATCAGTGAGAACAGATCGTTGCCGAGATCGTAATGCTCCTTGCCGACGATCCACGCGCGTTTGCGCGACTGCAGGTTGGTGAGGCGGGCCACCAGCACCCGCAGGGTGTCTTTAAAACGGTGAGGGATCTGCTGGTCAATATGCGCCTGCAGAATACGCTGGATAAACTGGTCGATACGTTCACACTGCCACCAGCCGTCCATATAGCTCTCGCCCAGCCCCAGTGAGCCTTCCTGCAGCACGCGCTTAAAAAACCCGGGGTGGCTGACCTGAATATCCCAAGGCCGCGAACCGTTAATGGCCACGTCCGCCTGGCTTAACATCTCATGAACGATGCGATACCACGGATTATCTTCAAGAATCGTTTCTTCAATACACGATGAACTCATAGCTTCTCCATCACCCTGTGACTGAAACCTCAGAAAAAGGATAGTCAATTTCTGCAAGTTTGTGAGAGAAGTCACGGCAGATTGCCGTGGCTTGAAATCCGACGTTTAAAGAGGATTGATGCAATGCTGCGAGGCCGTAACGCGTGCTGCGTCGGAAACACCATGACGACCTTGTCAGGTTGTAATGCCGGTCTTTTAACGGCTAAAAGACCGGCTTGCTAAGCGGTTAATAAAAGGCTGTTTTATCGTTTTTTGGCGAGTATATGCTCACCCGTGAAAATATTCAATGGCTTATCTTTAGCCTGCGAATCAATCGCATTCCGCGTTTACTGCTGCTCCTGCTGCGCCAGCAGCCGGGCCTGTTTCGCGGCTTTGAACTGTAGCAGATAGCCGAGAACCGCCAGTAAAATGGTCAGCAACATCACCTGCGCCGTGGTATGTAACGCGGCGTCAATGCCGGCAGAGACGGCGAGGCTGGCGGCAAAGCACAGGCCCAGCTGCAGCATGTTCTGCAGCGCGGCGGCCTTACCGGTGGCCTGCGGGAACGGCAGCAGCGCGTTAGAAACCACGATCGGATAGATCGCGCCGTTGGCCATCGCCATGCCGCAGAACGGCACCATCAGCGCCACCAGCGAGGGCTGCGCTTCGCGGGCCACCAGCCACAGCGCAAATATGCTGATGCTGTAAAACAGCAGCAGCCACGGCAGCAGCTGGCGGCCGCTCAGGTGATTAAGCAGTGCGCGGCAGCCAAAACCGCCCACCAGGAAGGCGATGGTCTGCGGCACGTAGCTGAGGCCAATATCCGCCGGCGACAGGCCGAGGGCACCGAGAATAAACGGCGAGCCGGTCAGCCAGGCGAAAAAGCTGGCCGAACAGGCGGCGTAGATCGCCACGTTACCGCTGTAGACCGGCGACTTCATTAAGGTCAGAAAACCGGTGGCCGGGCCGGCCGCCTCAGTGGTGGCGGCGGGGCGCGCGCGCGGTGACTTCAGCAGCAGCGTCATCAGGATCAGCAGCAGGGTAATCACCAGCAGGGCGATAAAAATCGCCCGCCAGGAGAGCGCCGACAGCAGCCAGGCGCCAAGCAGCGGAGCCAGCGCCGGCGACAGCGCTACCAGCGGCATAATGGTGGCGAACACCCGGTTGGCTTTTGCGCCCTGATAGCGGTCCACCACCAGCGCCTGCCAGCTGACCGCGGCGGCGCAGACGCCGACCGCCTGCACAAAGCGGCAGACCAGCAGGGCGGTGGCGGAGTGCACCCACAGCATCGCCAGGCAGCCGACGGCGAACAGGCTCAGCCCCATCAGCAGCACCGGCTTACGCCCGATGCGGTCCGAGAGTGGCCCCCAGATCAGCTGCGCGCAGGCAAAGCCGGCGAGGAAGATGCTCAGGCTGGCGCTGATGCCGCTGGCGCTGCTCTGCAGATCCTGCTGCATCACGCCGAAGGCCGGCAGGTACATATCGGTGGCGAGGAAACCCAGCATGCTCAGCAGCGCCAGGTAGATCATAAATCCGAAAGATTGCATGTGAAGGTGCTCTTTGATGAGTTTTTTTTCGGCTGGCAGTGTAAAGGGACGGCTAACGGCTTGTGAAATGGTATTATTCGCCACCTGATGTGAAAAAAATTGAAGGGAAGGCTATGTGGTCGGAACACTCTCTGGAAGTGATTGATGCGGTAGCAAGAACCGGCAGTTTTTCCGCAGCGGCGGCCGAACTGCATCGCGTGCCTTCCGCCATCAGCTATACGGTGCGTCAGCTGGAGCAGTGGCTGGCGGTCAGCCTGTTTGAGCGGCGTCACCGTGACGTGGTGCTGACCGAGGCCGGGCGGGTGTTCAGCGAAGAGGGGCGAGCTGTTATCAAAAAAATGCTTGCCACCCGCCGCCGCTGTCAGCAGGTGGCCAACGGCTGGCGCGGTCAGATCAGTATCGCTGTGGATCGCATCGTGCGGCCGGCACGCACCCGCCAGCTGGTGGTGGATTTCTATCGCTACTTTCCGGATATCGAGCTGCACCTGTCGCAGGAGGTGTTCAACGGCGTGTGGGATGCGCTGGCCGACGGCCGCGTCGATCTGGCGATCGGCGCTACCCAGGCGATCCCGGTGGTCGGGCGCTTCTCCTTCCGCGATATGGGCAGTCTGAACTGGCGCTGCGTGGTGCAGCCGGGCCATCCGCTGTTGCAGACCGCCACGCCGCCGGACGAAGCGGCGGTGCGCGAGTGGCCGTCGCTGGTGCTGGAGGATACCTCACGCGCGCTGCCGAAGCGTACCACCTGGGCGCTGGACAATCAGCGCCGCATGGTGGTGCCGGACTGGGAAAGTGCCTTTGACTGTCTGCGGGCCGGGCTGTGCGTGGGGATGGTGCCCGGGCACCTGGCGCAGCCGCTGCTGCAACAGGGGCTGCTGCAGGAGCTGACGCTGCTGGCCCCCTATCACGCCAGCCCCTGCTATCTGAGCTGGACGGAGCAGAACGCCTCACCGGCGCTGGCGTGGTTGCTGGACTACCTGGGGGATACGGAGACGCTAAACGCGGAGTGGCTGAGCGAGCAGCCTGGCCGCTGAGGCAGGCCGCCCGGAACGGCTAGCGGCGGTAGTCGCGGAACGGACCATCGGCCACCGAGCGGCGTTCGATCAGCGTCGGGTGTACCTCGATGGTCTGCGGCTCTTCGCGCTTGCTGGTAATACGATCCAGCAGCATATCGAAGGCGGTTTCGCCGAGGCGCTCTTTGGGCTGATGCACGGTGGTCAGCGCCGGTGAGAAGTAGCGCGCGTTGCGCACGTTATCGTAACCGATCACCGAAATATCCTGCGGCACGCGCAGCCCCATCTCGTCGGCGGCGCAGATCGCCCCCATCGCCATGATGTCGCCGCCGCAGAAGATCGCGGTTGGGCGCTGTTTCTGCATCAGAATTTGCTGCATGGCGCGATAACCTGACTCCGGCTCAAAGTCACCCTGTACCAGCCACTCCGGGCGCAGGGTAATGTTGGCTTCCGCCAGCGCTTTAAGAAAGCCGGCGTGACGGCCGCCGCCGGTATTGCGCTCCAGCTGCCCCGGAATGGCACCGATATCGCGGTGGCCGCGTTCGATCAGGTAGCGCCCGGCCAGATAGCCGCCTTCAAAGGCGTTATCGAGAATGGTGTCGGTGAAGTCGCCGTGCGACTCGCTCCAGTCCATCACCACCATCGGAATATTACGATTATCTTCCAGCATGCCGATCAGCGTTTCCGGGTATTCGGAACACATCACCAGCAGGCCGTCGACGCGTTTCTGCGCCATCATCGACAGATACGCCTGCTGCTTCTGCAGGTCGTTATGGGCGTTACCGAGGATCAGCGTGTAGCCTTTGGCAAAACAGCGGTTTTCCACCGCCTCAATTATTTCGGCAAAATAGGGCGCTTCGCTGGAGGTCGCCAGCAGGCCGATGGTTTTGGTATGGTTAACCTTCAGGCTGCGTGCAACCGCACTTGGGGAGTAGTGCAGCTCTTTGATTGCCGCCCAAACCGCTTCACGCGTCTCTTCCGCAACAAAACGCGTTTTGTTGATCACATGAGAGACGGTGGTGGTGGAGACACCGGCAAGCTTCGCCACATCCTTAATTGTTGCCATTCAAATAGTACTCCTGATGTTATCGCAACCTGTTGATAACAAAATGGTTAAACGTTTGCGCTAGCCGCGCGATTTTCTGCACCTGGTGTCAGGTGTCAGGCGCTGTCTCACAGGGTCGGGAAGGGATGATTTCGTCCGAAAAAGTGACATGCATTGCTGGCTAAATGCCGTTTTGCTGATGTTGCGCAACGGAATGGCGGATTCTAGCAAGGCTGCGCCGAGAAGACGAGATTTTTACGGTTAACTGTGGGAAAATTATCAGGCTTAATTTTAATAAGGTTATTAAGGGGCAGCCATGAGTACCGATCTGAAATTTTCACTGCTGACCACGGTTGGCGCACTGGCGATGATCATTGCTTTCAGCTTTACCGCCGTCATGCACTGAGCCATAAAAAAAGGGAGAAGCCAGGCTTCTCCCTCTCTGCCTTAATCCGCCAGACCCGCTTAGCGGATGGTTTTAGGCGTCATCATCCGGCGCGCACCGATGTAGTGCTCCTGCCAGTAGTCTTCGCTCAGCGCGCTAACCTGAATATCTTTGCCGGTGCGCGGTGACTGAATAAATTTCCCGCCGCCGAGGTAAACGCCCACGTGATCGGCGGTACCGCGGCCGTTAATGCGGAAGAACACCAGGTCGCCTTTCTCCAGCTGGTCGCGTTTTATCTGTGCCGCATCGCGCAGGTGATACATCTCATTGGCGGTGCGCGGGATCTTGAACTTCACCAGGTCTTTATAGGCGTACCAGACCAGGCCACTGCAGTCGAAGCCGGTTTTCGGTGAGGTGCCGCCCCACTGGTAGGGTTTACCCAGCTGACCCATCAGCTTGTTCATCGCCGTTTCGCGGGCCTTCTGGTAGCGGGCGCGGTGCGCCTTGCTCAGCTTAAGCGGCGCATCGCCATCTTCCACCAGCAGCGCTTTGCGTTCACCTTTCTGACGCCCGTAGCGTTTTTTATCGAGCTTCGCCGTGGCATTTTTTGCCGTGGCTTTGGTACGCGCGGTTTTGATCGGGCTGGCGGGCTGCGCGGCGGTTTTCTTCTTCAGCTTAAGCTTCTGCAGCGTGGCGGTGGTGGCTTTCTTCAGCGGGGTTTTCTCTTTCACTTTCTTAACCAGCGGCTCTTTCACCTTTTTGGTGGTTGCCGCCTTCACCGGCCGGCGTTTACGCCGCTCATCATCGCGCGCAGCCGAGCGGTCAGCCTTGTGCTGGCTGGCGTTAACAGGGGCATGTGGCGATGCGTGTGCCACATTTAAGAACAGCTGTGCCAAGGCCAGCGTGATAAGGGTGATAAGTAAACGCATCGGTCCCATTAACAGTTTGTGCTCTGCACCATCCCGCAGCGCAATTGGATAAGAATTTTCTGCATTAAAGCAGAAGGCCTCGATGATTCTAATCTAACTTTTAAACGGAGGGTTAGGTGTTTTTTGTTTCAATCCTGCAATAGATTTAAACGGCGTTAAATTAAACACTTTCAGATGCTTATCGCAGCGATTTAATTGACTCAGATCAATATCGGCGCTGCATCAGCCAGAGGAAAATGTTATTTTGTATGTATCATTTTGCAAATAGCGCTCTGGATCACATTGTCCATGCGGAAAATGTCGTTTTCATCGCCAGGGCAGAATCGTTACAATACAGAAACACGAATATCCCTTTTTTGTCGTCGCGTACTGAGGAAGTCATAATGAGTACTGTTGAAAAAATCCAACGCCAGATCGAAGAAAACCCTATTTTGCTCTACATGAAAGGGTCGCCAAAACTGCCAAGCTGTGGCTTCTCTGCTCAGGCTGTACAGGCGCTGTCGGCGTGCGGTGAGCGTTTTGCCTACGTAGACATTCTGCTGAACCCGGACATCCGTGCTGAGCTGCCGAAGTACGCCAACTGGCCTACCTTCCCGCAGCTGTGGGTGGACGGTGAGCTGGTCGGCGGTTGCGACATCATCATCGAGATGTTCCAGCGCGGCGAACTGCAGCAGCTGATCAAAGAGACTGCACAGAAGTACCCGGCCCCGGCCGCTGAATAAACGTCGGCCTGACGCTACAGACTAAAAAACCGGAGCCTGCTCCGGTTTTTTTATGGCTCTGCGCCGGAAACGCCAGCCGGATGCGGGGCGCGGATTACGCCCGCCTAGCGCTATTGTGCGTCGTCGCCAGCAGCCGGTCCGGCGGCCAGTGGCCAGCCCCCCAGACGCTTCCAGCGATTGACCAACTCACAGAACAGATCGGCTGTCTGGGTGGTGTCATACAGCGCCGAGTGCGCCTGGCTACTGTCAAACGCAATACCCGCGGCGCTACAGGCCTTTGCCAGCACCGTCTGCCCGACCACCAGCCCGCTCAGCGCTGCGGTGTCAAAGGTGACAAACGGGTGGAAGGGGTTGCGCTTCAGCGCGCTGCGTTCAGCGGCGGCGTTCATAAAATTGAGATCGAAGGTGGCATTGTGCGCGACCATGATTGCCCGGCTGCAGCCGCTCTCCTTGATCCCCTTACGCACCAGCTTGAAGATCGCGTGCAGCGCGTCGTGTTCGCTGACGGCACCGCGCAGCGGGTTTTTCGGGTCGATGCCGTTGAACGCCAGCGCCTCCGGGGCCAGCACCGAGCCAACGAAAGGTTCAACGTGGAAATGCAGGGTTTGGTCTTTTTCCAGCCAGCCGTCGTCGTTCATTTTCAGCGTGATCGCGGCAATTTCAAGCAGGGCGTTAGTTTTGGCGTCGAAACCCGCCGTTTCCACATCAATAACGACCGGATAAAAACCGCGAAAACGGCTGCTCAGGGTGTTCAGTTCATTTGGTTCAGACATCAGCATCTCATTGGCACAAAAAAGACAGCGCACATTATGGCAAATTTAACGGCGGGATGCAGCAGAAGAGCAGGGGGACGCGGATGCCCGCAGGCATCCGCAGGGCAAAATCAGTTGCCCAGGCCGTGGCCGGCGTGTTTGTTCTCGATCAGTTCAATTTTGTAACCGTCTGGATCTTCCACGAAGGCGATAATGGTGCTGCCGCCTTTGACCGGGCCCGCTTCACGGGTAACGTTACCGCCGTCGCCGCGGATACGCTCGCAGGTGGCGGCAACATCGTCAACGCCCAGCGCGATATGGCCGTAGGCGTTACCGAGGTCATAGCTGTCCACACCCCAGTTGTAAGTCAGCTCGATCACCGCACCTTCGCTCTCTTCGGTGTAACCGACGAAGGCCAGAGTATATTTGTACTCGGCGTTTTCGCTGGTGCGCAGCAGACGCATGCCCAGCACTTTGGTGTAGAAATCAACGGAACGCTGCAGATCGCCGACGCGCAGCATGGTGTGAAGTAAACGCATAGCACCCTCTTTGATAAGCGCCATCGGGGGATGGCGTCAGAGTTTGAAACGATAATTTCCCGCAGGGCGGGAAATTATCGCTATGAAAACAATTTATTATATCACAAACCCGCGCTTTATCCCGCCAGCGTCGGGTAATCGGTGTAACCGGCGGCAGCACCGCCGTAAAACGTTGCCGGCTGTGGTTCATTCAGCGGCGCGTCAGCCTGCAGGCGTTCTACCAGATCCGGGTTAGCGATATAGCTGCGGCCAAAGGCCACCGCGTCGATCAGCCCTTCGTCAATCAGCGCCGCGGCTTTCTCCGCCGTATAGCCGCCGGCACCGACAATTACGCCGGGATAGACGCTGCGGATCGCGCGACGGAACGCCTCGCTGTACGGCTTACCACCGGCCCAGTCAGGCTCGGAGATATGCAGGTACACCAGTTGACGCTTTGCCAGCTCCGCGAGGAAGTAGAGGGCGGCTTCTTCCTGATCTTCACCGTTATCCAGGCCGTTGAACGGGCCGAGCGGAGAGATACGAATGCCGATACGATCGGCGCTCCACGCTGCAATGGCGGCATCGACCACCTCCAGCGCAAAGCGGGTGCGGTTCTCAATGCTGCCGCCGTAACGATCTTCACGCTGGTTAGAAGCCGGCGAGAGGAACTGATGAATCAGGTAGCCGTGCGCGCCGTGCAGTTCGACCAGGTCGAAGTTGGCTTCACGAGCGTTGGCCACCGCCTGAGCAAAATCGGCCACGATACCGCTAATCTCTTCCGTGGCCAGCGAACGCGGGGTGGAGGTAGCTTCACGGATCGGATTGCCGTCAGCGTCGCGCAGCGAGGTGCGGGTTTCCGCATTGATCGCCGAGGCGGAGACCGGTGCGGCACCTTCCGGCTGCAGGCTGGCGTGAGAAATACGCCCGGTATGCCACAGCTGAACGGCGCTGTGGCCGCCGCGCTGGTGAATGGCGTCGTTAACCGCGGTCCAGGCGGCAATCTGCTCGGCGCTGTGCAGGCCCGGTGCGCCGGCATAGCCTTTGGCCTGAGCGGAAATCTGCGTGGCTTCGGTAATAATCAGCCCGGCACTGGCGCGCTGCGCATAGTACTCCGCCATCAGCGGGGTCGGCACGTCGCCAGGCTCAATGCTGCGCAGGCGGGTCAGGGGAGCCATCAGAACGCGGTTTTTTAAGGTCACCGCGCCGGTTTGCAATGGTGTAAACAGTACGTTGGTTGTCATAACTTACTCCTGGTAGACCGGTCGACTAGTAAAAGTGTTTTTTTTTAAACAGGGATTAACAGGCGTTCAATTTGTTGCAGCGCAATCTGCAGCGGCGCGCGGTCACGGCCAATCTTGCTCTGCAGGCTGGCACCAAGCCACAGCATATACAGCGTCTGCGCGATCGCAGCGCAATCGAGTTCAGCGCTCAGCTGCTGCTGGCGCTGGGCCAGCGACAGCACCTCTGCCAGCGTGGCAATCAGCGCACCGGACCCCGCCAGCAGCGCGAGGCGCATATCTTCAGAGAGATCGCAGACTTCCGCCGACAGCTTCACCGACAGGCAGCCGGCAAAGGCGCTCTCTTCACAGGCGTTGGTCAGCGACTGCTGATAATAGTCCAGCAGGCGCTGACGCGCGTCGCCCTGATGATCGTCGAGAAACATCCGCAGCTGCTGATGATAGCGGGCAAAGTAGCGCTCCAGCATTGCCACGCCAAACGCCTCTTTCGAACTGAAATAGTGATAAAACGACCCTTTAGGCACCCCGGCCTGCTTCAGCAGTTCGATCAGACCCATACCGTTAAAGCCGCGCTGCACGCAGAGCCGCTCGCCGGTGGTGAGGATATGATCTCGGGTGTCATAACGCGTGGCTTTATTCATGGCGCTTACCGTACCCGACCAAACGGTCGCTTTCAACCTTTAACCGGCTGACGGCACGATCGGTTCATGTCCGCATACAGCCGCACCCGGCAGATCATCGCCATTATTGTGAGGATTTTAGCGAAACCGACCTGCGCCGCTTGCACGCTGATGCCGTAGCATCTTCAATTGAAGGAGTCAGGAGTCAGGAGTCAGGAGTCAGGAGTCAGGAGTCAGGAGTCAGGAGTCATGCAATCGGGAGGGAAGGTGGCAGAACAGATTGAAATGTTTCCGGTGCCCAGCCCCTGTCGCGGCATCTGCCAGGCCGACGAACGCGGCTACTGTCGCGGCTGCCTGCGCAGCCGTGAAGAGCGCTTCGGCTGGACCTCGTACAGCGATGCGCAAAAACGTAACGTGCTGCGCCTGTGCCATCAGCGGCGGCTGCGCCAGCGCAATAAGCCGACCACGCCGGATGCGCAACCCTCCGGGCAACCCGACCTGTTTTAGCCTGGTCGCACTCCCTGCGGCTGCGCCTTAGCGCCGAAGCACGTAAAGTTTGGCAATATTCACCGCATCCTGCGTAAAACCTTCCAGGCTTAACCTCAAGCCCGCAACCCGTAAGGAGTCACTATGAAAACTCTTCCCGCCATTATCGCCGGCCTGATGCTGTCCGGCAGCGCGCTGGCGGCCAGCCAGACCGTCGAACTGAAACTCGCCACGCCGCAAGGTCCGGGTAGCCCCGTGGGTCATGTGACGATTGCTGAAACCGAGTATGGTCTGACCTTTACACCGCAGCTGCACGGCCTGCCGCCGGGTATTCACGGCTTCCACGTGCATGCCAACGGCAGCTGTGACGCCAAAACCACCGACGGCAAGGTGGTTCCTGCCGGGGCGGCCGGCGGCCATCTGGACCCGCAGAACACCGGCAAGCATGAAGGGCCGTGGGGCAAGGGGCACCTCGGCGATCTGCCGGCCATCGCCGTCACCGCCGACGGTAAGGCCACTTACCCGGTGCTGGCACCGCGTTTAAAATCGCTGGCGGAGATCAAAGGCAAGGCGCTGATGGTCCACGTTGGCGGTGATAACCATGCTGACCATCCTAAACCGCTGGGCGGCGGCGGTGACCGTTTTGCCTGCGGGGTGATCTGACGCCAGGCGCTGCCTGTCGGAATCCCTCCGGCAGGCTCACTAATGTCCACCGGTCAGCCGGCTTCGGCTCACTGCCCGGTTCGCTTCTGCCCGGCCTTGAGCCGTCTTTGCTGCAACGCCAGGTGCACTTCTGGCCCCGTGCTTACGGCTCCAGCCCGCTGTCCGTTTCACTTCTCTTCATCGGTCAGCTGGCTATGGCCCCTTCGTCCGCTACAGGTTGCGTGGTGACCGTCTGCAGACGCGTCAGGCAGCAGAGCAGCCGCCACAGCAGGGCGGCCAGCTCTCTCTGCTGCACATCTGACGCTGCGCTGAGCCGATCGATGCGCTGTTGCAGCAGCACCAGTGACTGATTCAGTGACGTATGCTGGATCCCGCGTTCGCTCACCACCTCGCGCAGGTCGTGCAGCACAGCGTCACGCACGGCGGCAAGTTCGGGCGAACCGGCGTGCCAGTCGCGCAGCTGCCAGGCGACCTGCGAACAGTTCAGCAGCACCACGCCCCAGCGCAGCAGCCACAGGCGCGCCTGTTCATCCCGACTGCTGTTAAGCAGATTGATACGGTAATAGACCTGCGACTCAAAGCGGCTTTCACTGCTGCGCGGCCGGCGGCTGAGCTGATCGATAAACTCGCGGCGCAGCAGGCGAATATGACGACGGCTGCGGCGCTTATCCGAGCTTGGGCGCAGGATCTGAAACGCCACCCACGCCAGGGTGACGCCAAGGATCTTCGCCAGATTATCGTTAATGAAGCTGCCGTAGTCCCAGGTTGGCGGATTATCCACCGCCAGGAATGACCCCATAAAGACGATAAACTGGCCCCAGTTAGCGGCATATTTTTTCTGCTGCTGCTTCAGCAGCTGCAGCAGGATCAGCAGCGGGAACATCACCAGCAGAAACTGCCACAGCACGCTGATCTGAATCATCAGCCCGAACTTCATCACGTAGCTGAACAGCGACAGCCAGCCAAGCGTCTTCAGCAGCAGCGTTACGCTGTTAACCGGCGAGGGCACCGAGGCGTAGAGCACGCAGCTGATGGCGGCCAGGGTCAGCGCGGCGGCACCGGCATCCCACTGGGTGGCGATCCAGAAACCGCAGCCGGAGAGGATAGTGCAGAAGGTTCTTAGCGCTGCCCAGCTGGCCTCCGCGCTGTCTGCCCGTCTTGCCAGCCCCGGCAGTGTGGGAGGCGAAAGCCGGTTGTGGCCGTCAGCCCGTTCAAATTGCCGCAGCCAGCGTGAGGTATCCAGCCAGAGCCAGCAGAAATAGCGCAGGCGGCTGTGAAAGGCCTGTAAGCGGTAGTCAGCGTGCGTGGGCGAGATACTCTGCAGGATCTGCGCAAGGCGATATTTACTGGCATCGGGACGGGCAAGCTCCGCCAGCAACTGATGCTGCGCGCTGAACAGCGCGGCGGGCGGATCGGGCCAGTTGACCAGCATCCGGCGCAGGCTGGAGATCACGCTGGTCAGCCGCAGCTGCTGATGCAATACGTAGTTGAGGACGTTATTCTGCCGCCGGAACCGGTAGTGGCTCCAGAACGCCTGAATGCGCAGCAGATTGAGGGTCAGGATCTGACCGATGACATTCTCGTGCGCCCGGTGCAGCGTTTCGGTGGTTTCCCGCTGCAGCAGCAGGCTGGCGTGCTCCAGTAGCTTCGCATGCATCTGATGCAGCGAGCGGGTCAGCGCATCACCATCAGAGGTGCTGGGCAGGATCATCATCATCAGCCCGCCGCACAAAATGCCGGAAATCACCTCGCAGACGCGCGCCTGGGTGGTGACCCAGATCTGCGCGGTGTCGCTGGCATTGACCGTGGTAAAGGCGATAATCGCCGCAGAATAACCGGCCAGCGAGAAAGCATAAGCGACGTTATTCTGGTAGTGGCTGGCGACCCAGGTACAGAGCGCCAGCCAGCTGGCGATGCTGAGGCTGAACAGCCAGGGATCGTTCAGCGTGTGCCCGGCGATCAGCAGTGCCGCTGCGGCTCCCAGCAGGCTGCCGCCGATGCGGCCAAGACTTTTGCTGATGACGCCGCCAACGGTGGGAAAACTGACCACTGCCGCTGAGGTCATCGCCCAGTAGGGCTGGTCGAGGTTTAGCGCATAGGCCACGCTCAGCGCCAGGCACATGGCGGTGGCGTTGCGCAGCGCATAACGCCACTGGGCCAGGTTCGCCTGTACCCAGGGAAGCTGCCGCCATGTGAGTCCGTTCAGCCGCATCAGCGCGTCAGTCGCCAATTGCAATACTGCAGGTGGTGCCGGCCACCAGCGTGACGTCTGCCGGCACGGCCGTGAGACGGATGCGCACCGGCACCCGCTGCGCCAGCCGCACCCACGGCACCGTCGGCTCCACGTCCGGCACCAGGCTGCTGCTGCTCTCTTCATTCTGATCATAAATCGCGCGGCCGATACTCTCAACCTGGCCCGTCAGCAGACGATCGTCGCTGTAGAGACGGAGGGTGGCCTTATCACCGGCATGGATATGGCGCAGTTTGGTCTCTTCAAAGTAGCCCACCACGTAGAAAGAGTGGCTGTCCACCAGCGCGAACAGCGGCGTGCCGCTGGCGGCATAGTCGCCGACCCGGCTGGTCAGGCGGGTTATCCAGCCGTCTGCCGGTGCTGCCAGCTGCGTCTGCGACAGTTGCCACTGCGCCTGCGCCAGCTGGGCCGCGGCGGATTTCACTGCGGCGGCGCTGCTGCGCATGGTCAGATTCGCTATGTCCAGATCCTCCGCTGAGATGGCGCTGCCCGGCAGGCGCTGGCGGCGGGCAGCTTCGTGTTGCGCCTTGATATTATCGGCCTGCGCTTTCGCCAGCAGTGACTGCGCGTTGTCCCGGGCAATCTGATACGGCGTATCATCGAGCGTCAGCAGCGGCGCACCTTTACGCACAAACTGGTTATCGCTGACATGGAGAGCGGTGATGCGTCCGCCCACCTGCGGCGCAATACCGACGATCTCCACGCGGATTTTGCCGTCCCGCGTCCAGGGTGAATGCATGTAGTAGTTCCACAACCACCAGCTGGCGCACAGCGCGGCGGCGAAGAACAGTAGCGTCGAAAAGTATTTCAGTGAGCCGAGTTTCATCTTGTCATCCGATATTCAGCAGCAGCCACTGGGCGGCGCTGACGCAGAGAATAAACAGCGAGAGGTCAAGCAGAGTGGGGTGCCAGATCTCCCCGGAGTAGATCCAGTCACGCAGCAACGGGTGTACCAATAGCCAGAAGAAAAAGCCCAGTAGCACCGCCCTGAACAGCGGGGGGAAGTAGAGTGAAGCGCCAAAAACCAGATCGCTAAGGGGGAAAACTGTTGTCGTAAACGCTGTGAACACCGCATAAATCCTTTTCAACTGTCACCGTAATCCCGCGCTACTCTGAACTAACCCGACCAGGGATAGATTTGTAATTTGTGCGGTAAACTCGCAGAATAGACTAAAATGAGGCTTGAAAGCTAGCAAGCTAATTATAAGGAGTTGAAATTGGATACGCCATTAGGAACTGATTTGTCACGACTGGTGCGCATCTGGCGCGCGCTGATCGACCAGAGATTAAAGCCGCTTGAGCTGACGCAAACCCACTGGGTGACCCTGCACAACATTCATCAACTGCCGCCCGAGCAGTCGCAAATTCAGCTGGCCAAAGCAATCGGTATTGAGCAGCCTTCGCTGGTGCGTACCCTCGACCAGTTAGAAGAGAAGGGGCTGATTACCCGCACTACCTGCGCCAACGACCGCCGCGCCAAACGTATTCGTTTGACCCAGACGGCAGAGCCGATTATCAATCAGGTTGAGAGCGTGATTGAGGCCACCCGCGACGACATCCTGTCCGGCATATCGCAGCAGGAGATTGAAAAAATGGTGACGCTGATTGCCCGGCTGGAAAAAAACATCGTCGACCTGCAGCGCCGGGACGACTAAAAAAAACCGGCTTCCGCCGGTTTTTTCTTATTCTTAACGCGAAGCGGGAGCTTAACGCGGCGAGACGGTGATCTGGCTGCCGTTAGAGGCCATCGCCACACGCTGACCGACCGCATAGCGGCTGGCGGCCTGCTTCTGCACCACCATAATGGTGTTGCCGTCGTCTTTACGAATTTCCAGCTCTACGCCCTGGCTCTTGTTCATCGAACCCTGCACGCCCTGGCCCGCAACGCCACCGGCTACCGCGCCCGCAGCGGTAGCCAGGCTGCGGCCGGTGCCGCCGCCAATGGTGTTACCGAGGAAACCACCCAGCACCGCACCGCCGATAGCGCCAATCACATTGTTCTCTTCACCGCCCTGAATCTGCACCGGACGGACGGAAACCAGGGTACCGTAGCTGACGCTCTGGACCTGTTTGGCTTCAGAGGCGCTGTACACATCACCCGACAGCGTGTCGTTATTCGCACAGCCAGCCAGCGTCATCCCGGCAACTGCCACGATCAAAAAACGCTTCATCATTGTAAAACTCCTATGTGTTGCAGATGCTGCAAACGGTCAGGTCAGGCAGCGGAAGATAGCTTTATTATATGTTACAAGCCGGATGTTTCTCACTATCAGAATTGAAAAACAGCGAAGAAACTCTAGCCTGCGGCGGTTAAACGCCAAATCAATCGTTGCCATTATTGTGACCGGCGCGTATTTATTCGGTATAACTCCAAAAATACATTAGTAAGTCATGGAATTGGATGCAGTTTTTTGTCACGCTGGCGGTAAGACTTATTGGCCTCATGATCGGGTAAGGTGACGGTATGAAATCAGGACGTTATATCGGGGTGATGTCAGGCACCAGCCTGGACGGGGTGGACGTGGTGCTGGCGGCGATTGACCCGCAGATGGTGGCGCAGCAGGCCAGCTACTGCCATCCGATTCCGCTGGCGCTGCGCCAGCAAATCCTGGCGATCTCCCAGGGACAGATGCTGACGCTCTCGCAGCTTGGCCAGCTGGACACCCGGCTGGGGCAGCTGTTTGCCGAGGCGGTGCTGGCGCTGATGAAGCAGCAGCGGCTGACGGCGGAGGATATCACCGCCATCGGCTGCCACGGGCAAACCGTCTGGCACGAGCCGCAGGGCGACGCCCCGAATACGCTGCAGATCGGTGACAATAACCAGATTGCGGCGGCGACCGGCATTACCGTAGTCGGTGACTTCCGCCGTCGCGATATGGCGCTGGGCGGCCAGGGCGCGCCGCTGGTGCCGGCCTTCCACCATGCGATCCTGATGCACCCGGACGAACGGCGGATGGTGCTGAACATCGGCGGCATCGCTAACCTGTCCCTGCTGCTTCCTGACCAGCCGCTGCGCGGGTTTGACACCGGGCCGGGCAACATGTTGATGGACGCCTGGATCTGGCAGCAGCAGCAGCAGCCCTACGATCGGGACGGGCAGTGGGGCCGCGGCGGGCAGGTGGTGCAGCCGCTGTTGCAGCAGATGCTTCGCGACCCCTATTTTGCCCTGCGCGCGCCGAAAAGCACCGGCCGTGAATACTTTAATGCCGGCTGGCTGGAGCAGCAGCTGGCGGCGTTTCCCGGCGTGGCGGCGCAGGATGTGCAGGCCACGCTGGTGGAACTGACCGCGGCCTCCATCGCCGACCAGGTGCTGCTCAGCGGCGGCTGCGATCGGCTGCTGGTGTGCGGCGGTGGAGCACGCAATCCGCTGCTGATGTCGCGGCTGGCGGCGCGGCTGACCGGCACCGAGGTCAATACCACCGACCAGGCCGGCATCAGCGGTGATGACATGGAAGCGCTGGCCTTTGCATGGCTGGCGTGGCGCACGCTGAGCGGCTTACCGGGTAATCTGCCGTCGGTGACCGGGGCGCGCGAAGCCAGCATCATCGGAGCCATTTTCCCGGCGAATTCTCCAATCCGCTGATTGCAATCGGCCGACGGGACGTTTTACCCTGCCGGGTGAACCTAACGTAACCAGGAGAAGACGATGAAGAACGGAATGATGGTGGCGGCGCTGTTGACCCTGTCCGGCTGCAGCTATTTTCAACACGGCGAATCCCAGCCGGTGAAAACCCTGCATTACACCTGCGGTACGCTGCCGCTCACCGTGAAGCTCGACCGCGCGCGCGAAGAGGTTAACCTGATCCTCGACGGCAACCCGCTGACTCTGAAACAGCAGGTGGCCGCGTCCGGCACCCGCTACAGCGACGGCCACTACGTTTTCTGGTCGAAAGGCGACACCGCCTTCGTTGAGCGCAACGATAAAATTATCATCGACGACTGTCGGCTGCAGCCCGGCAGTTAATTGCTAACCCCGGGGCCGCGTGCCCCGCCAGTACAGAAGCCTGAACCATGAGTGACAGTGATCATCTGCAACAGATTGCCCATTTACGTCGCGAATACACCCGTGGCGGACTGCGCCGTAACGATCTCCCGGCCGACCCGCTGGCCCTGTTCGAACAGTGGTTTCAGCAGGCGGTAGACGCGCAGCTGCCGGACCCGTCGGCCATGAGTGTGGCGACGGTGGATGAGCAGGGGCAGCCGTATCAGCGCATCGTGCTGCTCAAGCACTTTGACCAGCAGGGCATGGTCTTCTACACCAACCTCGGCAGCCGCAAGGCGCAGCATCTGGAGAAAAATCCCCGCATCAGCCTGCTGTTCCCCTGGCATATGCTGGAGCGTCAGGTGATGGTGCTGGGCAGCGTTGAGCGCCTGTCGATGCTGGAAGTGGTGAAGTACTTCCACAGCCGCCCGCGTGACAGCCAGCTGGGGGCCTGGGTATCGAAGCAGTCGAGCCGCATCTCCGCCCGCGGCGTGCTGGAGGCTAAATTCCTTGAAATTAAGCAAAAATTCCAGCAGGGCGAGGTGCCATTGCCGAGCTTCTGGGGTGGCTACCGCATCAAAATTGACTCGATGGAGTTCTGGCAGGGCGGTTCTCACCGTTTACATGACCGCTTTTTCTACCAGCGCAGTGGCGAGTCGTGGCAAATTGACCGCCTTGCACCCTGAAAACGCGAAATAATGCCGTTAAGCGCTGGATCGCAATCTCCCAGCGCCTTATTCTATAACCCTATTTTTTCTCTCCGCGCAGAGCGGAAAGCTGTGTACCAGCTTAGGTGCAGACTTTTTTTATATGGAGTCTTAGATGGCCAGCAGTAACCTGATCAAACAATTGCAAGAGCGGGGCCTTGTCGCCCAGGTAACGGACGAGGAAGCGTTAGCAGAGCGACTGGCGCAGGGGCCAATTGCTCTCTATTGCGGCTTCGACCCGACCGCCGACAGCTTGCATTTGGGGCATCTGGTGCCTTTGCTTTGCCTGAAGCGCTTCCAGGACGCCGGCCACACGCCGGTGGCGCTGGTTGGCGGAGCCACCGGCCTGATCGGTGACCCGAGCTTCAAAGCCGCTGAGCGTAAGCTGAACACCGCCGATACGGTTAACGAGTGGGTGGAGAAGATTCGCCAGCAGGTTGCACCCTTCCTGAACTTCAACGACCAGAAAAACAGCGCTATCGCGGCCAACAACTATGACTGGTTTGGCGGCATGAGCGTGCTGACCTTCCTGCGCGATATCGGTAAGCACTTCTCTGTTAACCAGATGATTAACAAAGAAGCGGTCAAACAGCGCCTGAACCGTGATGACCAGGGGATCTCGTTTACCGAATTCTCCTACAACCTGCTACAGGGCTATGACTTTGCCTGCCTGAACGAGCGCCATAACGTGGTGCTGCAGATCGGCGGTTCCGACCAGTGGGGTAACATCACCTCCGGTATCGACCTGACCCGTCGCCTGCATCAGAACCAGGTGTTTGGCCTGACCGTTCCGTTGATCACCAAGTCAGACGGCACCAAATTTGGTAAAACCGAAGGCGGCGCGGTATGGCTGGATGCGAAGAAAACCAGCCCGTACAAGTTCTACCAGTTCTGGATCAACACCGCCGACGCTGACGTCTACCGCTTCCTGAAATTCTTCACCTTTATGAGCATTGAAGAGATCAATGCGCTGGAAGAGGAAGACAAAAACAGCGGCAAGGCCCCGCGTGCGCAGTACGTGCTGGCCGAGCTGGTTACCCGTCTGGTGCACGGCGACGCCGGCCTGACCGCCGCACAGCGTATCACCCAGAGCCTGTTTGCCGGCAGCGTGGCGGAACTGAACGAACAGGATCTGGCGCAGCTGGCGCAGGACGGCATGCCGAGCGTGACGCTGGAAGCCGGTCAGGATCTGCAGCAGGCGCTGGTTGACGCCGATCTGGCGCCATCGCGTGGCCAGGCGCGTAAGCTGATCTACGCCAAATCGGTCAGCATCAACGGTGAACTGCAGACCAACAGCGAATACGGTTTCAGCGACGCCGACCGCCTGTTTGGCCAGTACACGGTGCTGCGCCGCGGTAAAAAGAACTACAGCTTAGTCTGCTGGAAATAAAAACAGTGTGGGCGAGCCCGCCTCGCCCTCTGAAGCCGGTTCGCCCGGCTTTTTTTATTGGCAAGAAAGGTCGTGATGATGAAAAATATTCTCTCCATCCAGTCCCACACCGTGTTTGGTCACGCGGGCAACAGCGCCTCTGAATTTCCGATGCGCCGCATGGGCGCAAACGTTTGGCCGCTGAACACCGTGCAGTTTTCCAACCACACCCAGTACGGGCACTGGACCGGATCGGTAATGCCGGCCAGCCATCTGACCGATATCGCCCGCGGTATCGGCGACATTGACCGCCTGAAAACCTGCAACGCGGTACTCAGCGGTTACCTCGGCTCGGCCGAACAGGGTGAAGCGATCCTGGAGATCGTCAGGATGGTCAAGGCGGCCAACCCGGATGCATGGTACTTCTGCGATCCGGTTATGGGCCACCCGGAGAAGGGCTGCATCGTGGCGCCGGGGGTGGCGGAGTTTCACGCCAACGCCTCGCTGCCGGCCAGCGACATTATTGCGCCAAACCTGCTGGAGCTGGAGATGCTCAGCGGCCACGAGGTGGCTGACCCGGAACAGGCGGTGGCCGTCTGCCGCGAGCTGATCGCCAAAGGGCCGAAAGTGGTGCTGGTGAAACACCTGGCGCGCGCGGGCTACCGAAGCGATCGCTTTGAGATGCTGCTGGTAACCAAAGATGAAGCCTGGCATATCAGCCGGCCGCTGATCGACTTTGGCGTCCGTCAGCCGGTCGGCGTTGGCGATCTGACCAGCGGCCTGCTGCTGGTGGATCTGCTGCACGGCCTGTCGCTACAGCAGGCGCTGGAGCACGTGACCGCTGCGGTGTATGAAGTGATGCTGAAAACCCATCAGATGGGTGAGTATGAGCTGCAGCTGGTGGCAGCTCAGCAGGCGATTGCCGAGCCGCAGCAGCATTTCGCCGCGGTGAAGCTGTAATTAAAGCAGGGCAGAGCAGCGTGGCTCTGCCCGATGCAGTGCTTAACTACGCGCAGTTAACGGCAGCCTGACTCAACGATAGCCAGCCGTGAAGATAACAGCCACTTTTTTCAACGACAGCCAGCCGCGAAGATTACAGCCATCTGATTCAACGGTTGTCACTTCACACCAGCAACCGCTAATCAACGGCTGCCGTTCTGCCTGGCTATCTGCAGCCGACCCGGACGTTATTCATCCGGGCCCGGCTTTCGTCACTCAGTTCAGGCCTTCCGCCTTCAGTGCCGCCATCACCGCCGGGCGCGCCGCCACCCGTTCAAACCAGGCGTTTAACGCATCCAGACCGCTCAAATCCAGTTTTACCGCCTGCGCCCAGCGGGTGACGGTAAACAGATAGGCGTCGGCGACGGTAAAGCGCAGCCCCATCAGCCACTGTTTCTCATTCAGTTCGTTATTGACATAGCTGAACTTTTGCAGCAACTGCTGGCGGCTAAGGGTTTTATACTCTTCCGGCGTGGTTGGGCGGAACAGCGGGCTGAACCCTTTATGCAGTTCGGTGGCGATATAGTTCAGCCACTCCAGCGTATGGTAACGCGTCAGGCTACCGGCCGGGGCCAGCAGCTGGCGGTCGCTTTTCAGATCGGCCAGATACTGCACGATGGCCACGCCTTCTGTCAGCAGAGAACCATCATTCAGCAGCAGAGCGGGCACCTGGCCTTTAGGGTTGATGCGCAGGTAATCTTCACCCTGTTCGGTCTTTTTAGTCTGCAAATCAACGTTGACCAGCGAGAAATCGAGGCCGGTTTCGCGCAGGATAATATGAGGGGACAGCGAACAGGCGCCGGGCTTACAGAACAGCTTCATTGCGTTCTCCTGAGATGAGGGGACGTAAACTGTTTTTATCTTACTGCGGCGGGGGGAAAATGTCAGCGTGGGGCGAGGGTCAGATCGCGGTTTATCGTAAAAAGGGTGAGCCTCAGCGGCCCACCCTGTGGTTTACAGCGCTTACTGACCCTGGGTCATACGGTTCAGCTTAGGAGCGGTTAACAGCATCAGGACCGCAATCGCGCCGGTCACGATACCGATCTTCAGGAACACGTCGCCGTAGGTGTGCAGTGACAGCAGGGGATCGGTGATATCTTCCGGCACCGCCATCAGGCTGGCGACCTTACCGGCCACCATCGCCGCGCCGGCGGTGGTCAGGAACCATGAACCCATGATAAAGCCCATCAGACGCTGTGGCACCAGCTGCGCTACCATCGCCAGGCCTAGGCCGGAGATCATCAGTTCGCCGATGCTCTGCAGGCCGTAGCTGAGGATCAGCCAGTTGACCGACACGATGCCCTGCTGGCTGGCGAAGCTGGCCCCCAGCGGCAGCACCAGGAAGGCGGCCGAACACAGCACCATCCCGACGGCAAACTTGTGGGGCATCGGCAGGCGGTCGCCCATTTTGTTGTACAGTGCGGCGAGGAGCGGGCTGAAGATCATAATCCAGAACGGGTTAAGCGCCTGGAACTGCTCCGGCTGGAAGGTGATGCCGAGAATGCTGTGCTCGACGTTGCGGATGGCGAAGAAGTTCAGCGAGGTCGGCATCTGCATATACAGCACAAAGAACACGATCGCTTCCAGCATCAGCAGGAAGGCGACAATCATCTTACGCCGCGCCGCGCCCTTCAGCGCCAGGCCCTCTTTGAAGAACACCAGCACGATACCGGCGGCGATCAGCGCCAGCACCATGCGGGCGATGCCCTGATTGTGCAGCAGCCAGGAGGCCAGCACGATCAGCACCACCACGCCGGCCAGGGTAGCGATCAGTTTGCCAACGTTAAGCGGCGCAAAATCGGGTTTAGAGCCGTAGGCGCTGACCGCTTTACGGAACAGCATAAAGTTCAGCAGGGTGATCAGCATGCCGACGAAGGAGAGCGAGAACGCCACGCTCCAGCCATATTTCGCCGCCAGCCACGGTGTCGCCAGCATTGAGAAAAATGAACCGATGTTGATCGACATGTAGTACATGGTGAACGCACCATCCAGCCGCGGGTCGTCTTTCTCATAGCAGGTGGAGAGCAGGGCAGAGGGGTTGGCTTTAAACAGTCCGTTACCGACGGCGATGGTTGCCATACCGAAATAGACCAGCGCCAGATTATGGCCCGACCAGGCGATTAAGCCGTAGCCCAGCGCCAGCACCAGCGTACCCAGCACGATCACACGCTTGGTACCCAGAACCTTATCACCCAGCCAGCCGCCGATGGCGACCATACCGTACACCAGCGCGCTGAAGGAGGAGAACAGCACCACGGAATCGGCTTCGGACATCCCCAGCATTTTAACCAGGTAGACCGCCATGATCCCTTGCAGACCGTAGTAGCCAAAACGTTCCCAAAGCTCGATGGTGAAGATCAGATAAAACGCTTTCGGTTGCTTAAAAGCATTGAGGCTTGGCGCCTCGGGTTGTTTGTTTGCAGTTGACACTCGTACCTCTGAAAGTCATACCCTGTTTTGTGGCAGGAATTAAGTCAGCATAACGCGCCGGGCACGTTCACCTTTTTGTTATTGGATGTGAAAAACGCTGAACAATTTCGCCTATCGTGTGGCATCAGGCAAGCTTTTTTTCTGTGCGTAATAAGTCGTTACACAAGGGGTTTATCTGGTCATTTAAGCAACGCAATAGATTTTAATGCTTTTTGGGTGTGGTTAAGGAGTTTTAACGACGCAGGTTAGCGTAGATTTTCGCCTGCGGGTAGCCGGGTCTGCTGCAGGCTTCTTACCAGATTTAAATATTATAAATGAGATGCTTATCAGGTTTATATCTGGAAAAAATGGCGTTATGCCGCTGTACGGTGTTGTCAGAATCTGGCTTAACGGTGGGTTATCTTAGTGACGGGTAGCGTGTCATTTTTATCACATCAACCTGTGATAATACTCCCGAAGAAAGAAGTTTATGCTGAGTTAAGCGCGTTTTTACCGATTATTACCTTATATTCAGGGCTGTTTTTCACCGTTTTTAAGGCAATGTTATGTGAGGAGGGCTTATCACCCGTCTTTAACCGGTCTTACCTACGATTCAGGTTAACGGGGGAGATCGCGAAAAGACTCCCTGACTCCCTGACTCCCTGACTCCCTTGCACTCTGCACAATCCTTGTCTTTTCTTAGCGCATCAGATCTGCATCTGGATTTTTATTGATTGAACGTTCAATATAAAAAAGTTATCCTTGTTCTCATTCACTGGCTACAATTGATAAAGCGATGCCAAAAGTTGGAATGAAAGCGATTCGTCAGGCGCAGTTGATTACCGCCACCCTGACCGTGATTGACCGGGTTGGGCTGGCGGATGCCAGCCTGGCGCTGATTGCCCGCGAGGCGGGCGTCTCCACCGGGATTGTCAGCCACTATTTTGGCGACAAGAGCGGCCTGCTGGACGCCTGTATGCGCCAGATTCTGGCCGACCTCTACCAGGCGCTGGAGCGCCACCGGCAGCAGGCAGAACCGGACGCCGAGGCGCGCATCAGGGCGATTATCGACGGCAACTTCGATATCACCCAGATCACCGTACCGGTGCTGAAAACCTGGCTGGTATTCTGGGCCGACAGCCTGCACCAGCCCGAACTGCGCCGTTTACAGCGGGTAAACGATCGGCGTCTGCATTCCAACCTGACCGCGCAGTTTCGTCGGGTGCTGCCCAGAGAGCAGGCCCGCGCCGCCGGGGCCAGCCTGGCCGCGGTGATCGACGGCGTCTGGCTGCGCATGACGCTGGCATCTCAGCCGATGGAGCAGGGGCTGCAGCAGGCCCGCCTGCTTTGCTACCAAAATCTTGCGCTGTGGCTGAACAGCGCACCCACCCACTGAAGGAGGCAACATGGCCGATTTACAACGCCGTGGTTTATACATCAACGGACAGGAAGTTGCAGGGACGGGTGACATCTTCACCACCGTCAACCCCGCCAACGGCGAGGTTCTGGCGGAAATCACCGGCGCCAGCCAGCAGGATATCGATGCGGCTGTTGCCTCTGCGCAGGCCGGGCAGCGCATCTGGCGCGGCTATACGCCGGTTGAGCGCAGCCGTGTGCTGTTAAAAGCGGTGGCTATTCTGCGTGAGCGCAATCAGCAGCTGGCCGAGCTGGAAACCGCCGATACCGGCAAACCGATTAGCGAAACGGCGGCGGTGGACATCGTTACCGGTGCCGACGTCCTGGAGTATTACGCCGGTCTGGCGACGGCGGTTGAGGGGCAATCCATCCCCCTGCGCGACAGCGCGCTGGTCTATACCCGCCGCGAACCGCTGGGCGTCTGTGCCGGTATCGGCGCGTGGAACTACCCGATCCAGATCGCCCTGTGGAAAAGCGCCCCGGCGCTGGCCACCGGTAACGCGATGGTGTTCAAGCCAAGCGAAGTGACGCCGCTGAGCGTGCTCGAGCTGGCGCACATCTTCACCGAAGCCGGCCTGCCTGATGGCGTGTTTAACGTGGTGCAGGGTGCCGGTAGCGTGGGTCAGGGGCTGAGCCAGCACCCGCGGATCGCCAAGGTCTCCTTTACCGGTGAAGTGAACACCGGCAAGCGGGTGATGGCTGACGCCGCGCTGGCTAACCTGAAGTCGGTGACCATGGAGCTCGGTGGCAAATCACCGCTGATCGTGTTTGACGATGCCGAACTGGAACGGGCGGTCGACGGCGCGATGATGGCGAACTTCTACAGCAGCGGCCAGGTCTGTACCAACGGCACCCGCGTCTTCGTGCAGCGCTCGCTGCTGCCGGCCTTTGAAAAACGCCTGGCAGAGAAAATGGCTGGCATCCACTGCGGCGACCCGCGCGATCCGGCGGTGAACTTTGGTCCGCTGGTCAGCGAAACCCACTGCCGCAAGGTGGTTTCCTACCTTGAGATCGGCAAACAGGAGGGCGCACGCGTGCTGTCCGGCGGCTCCCGCATCACCGAAGGCCCGCTGGCGAAAGGCTGCTACGTAGAACCGACGGTGTTTACCGACTGCCGTGATGATATGCGCATCGTGCAGGAGGAGATCTTCGGGCCGGTAATGAGCATCCTGGCGTTCGATGACGAAGAAGAAGTCATTCAACGCGCGAACAACACCGAATATGGCCTGGCGGCCGGCGTGTTTACCCAGTCTCTGAACCGTGCGCACCGGGTGATTCATCAGCTTGAAGCCGGTATCTGCTGGGTGAACAGCTGGGGTGAATCGCCGGCGCCGATGCCGGTCGGTGGCTATAAGCAGTCCGGTATTGGCCGTGAAAATGGCCTCGAGACGCTGCACCACTATACGCGAACCAAATCGGTTCTGATCGAGATGGGCGACTATCCATCCGCATTCTGATTTTCTGCCGCGGCGCTTGCGCCGCGGAACATTCCAGGAGGAATCATGCAGACATTCGACTATATCATTATTGGTGCCGGCTCCGCAGGGAACGTACTGGCAACGCGGCTGACCGAGGATGCTGACGTATCGGTACTGTTACTGGAAGCCGGCGGTAAAGATCACCGCTGGGACTTCCGTACCCAGATGCCAGCCGCTTTGGCTTACCCGTTGCAGGGTAAACGCTACAACTGGGCCTTTGAAACCGATCCGGAACCACATATGGATAACCGCCGTATGGAGTGCGGCCGCGGTAAAGGGCTCGGCGGTTCGTCGCTGATTAACGGCATGTGCTACATCCGCGGTAACGCGATGGACTACGATAACTGGGCGAAAAAGCCCGGTCTTGAAAACTGGTCCTACCTTAACTGCCTGCCGTACTTCCGCCGCGCCGAGAAGCGCGATATCGGCGCTAACGACTGGCACGGCGGCGAGGGTTACCTCAGCGTAACTACGCCGAAAAGCGGTAACAACCCGCTGTATCGCGCCTTTATCGATGCAGCGAAGCAGGCCGGGCATGCGGAAACCGACGACCTTAACGGCTACCGTCAGGACGGCTTCGGCCCGATGGACCGCACCGTAACGGCAAAAGGCCGACGCTCCAGCACCGCGCGCGGCTACCTCGACGTGGCGAAACAGCGCAGCAACCTGACCATCGTCACCCAGGCGCAGACCGACCGCATCCTGTTCGAAGGTAAAACGGCAACCGGCGTCTGCTGGTGGCGTCACGGCAAACAGGAACAGGCTCAGGCAAAACGTGAAGTGCTGCTGTGCGCCGGGGCGATTAACTCACCGCAGATCCTGCAGCGCTCCGGCGTTGGCCCGGAAGAGTGGCTGCGCGAGCTGGATATTGACGTGGTCCACGCGCTGCCGGGCGTCGGGCGCAACCTGCAGGATCACCTGGAAGTCTATATGCAGTACGGCTGTAAACAGCCGGTCAGCCTCTACCCGGCGCTGCAGTGGTGGAACCAGCCGGCGATCGGCGCCGAGTGGCTGTTCAACGGCACCGGCGTCGGGGCCAGCAACCAGTTTGAAGCCGGTGGTTTTATCCGCAGTGACGATAAGCCGGACTGGCCGGATCTGCAGTACCACTTCCTGCCGGTAGCGATCAACTACAACGGCAGCAGCCCGGTAAAACAGCACGGTTTCCAGGCTCACGTCGGCCCGATGCGCTCGATGAGTCGCGGACGTATCAAGCTGACCTCGAAACATCCCTACGCCGCGCCGTCAATCTTCTTCAACTATATGTCTGAAGAGCGCGACTGGGTGGAGTTCCGTAACGCGGTGCGCCTGACGCGGGAAATTATGCGGCAGCCCGCGCTGGCCGCCTACTGTGGTGAAGAACTGCAGCCGGGCAGCCAGGTGCAGAGCGACGAGCAGATCGACGCCTTTATCCGCGAACATGCGGAAACCGCCTACCATCCGTGCGGCAGCTGCGCGATGGGCAACGACGAGATGTCGGTGGTGGACAGCGAAGGGCGGGTGCACGGCATGCAGAACCTGCGCGTGGTCGATGCGTCGATTATGCCGCAGATCGTCACCGGCAACCTCAACGCGCCTACGGTGATGATTGCCGAGAAGATCTCCGACGCCATTCGCGGCAAAGCGCCGCTGCCGCTCTCCACGGCGGACTACTATCAGCTGGAACGCTAACGGCTAACGGCGGGGAGCGATCCCCGCCGTACGCGATCCCGCTTATCTCCTCACTCCGACGTTGCCGTCCTTTCCCGCCTTTACGCTTCTCCGATGTTGCCTTCCGGCCCCGTTTTTTTCTTATCTGACGTTCCCGACCGATCCCGCCTTCATCACGTTCCTGACTTTGCCGCCAGATCAACCGTTGCTGACCTTATCTTCTTGCCTCAGCGAGACACAACACTTAACGAGGCTATTTATGGTCACTCAGTCTAAAGAGCTGATTCTACAATCGCTACACTTGTGTTGACCGCCCGAGAAGGGGCTGGCCGTTACTCAAATTGATCTACTATTTTCAACAGCCATTTAGCTTTGCTTTAAGGAAAAATGAAAAATTTAAACGGCATGGTATTTTTTAAAAAATTAATTTAACTTGCCACCTGGCGAATTGGTTTTCGCAGTAGATATTTATGCTCACAGAAAAAACGTCACGCCTGCTGTGTGAATAAAATTAACCCCGTGCCTCCGCGCATCTTACGGGATGTGTAGGGGGGTTGCTGTATAAATAACTGTTAATTATGCTTAAATTTCAATGAATAGTACTTTTCCAGCGCCTCTCTGCTGTTGTCTGCCTGCAACCTTAACGGCGACAGGCTGAACTGTTGTAGCAACAGTGAACGGATAATTTCACCGGCATCGGCATCATTTAACGACTGCGGAACCAGCGTGGTATCTTTACTGAGAAATACAAAATGCTGACTCATAACTATCCCCTTATTAACGCGATGAAGGGGATTGTAATTAACGCGCACCGGTTAATATAATGAATAATTGTCTGCGTTTGATAACGGAACAGAATGGATACCCGACAGTTACAGGCCTTTATCACCCTTGCCGGTACCGGCAGCTACCGCAGCGCCGCTGAGCAGCTGTGCCTGACCCAGCCCGCGCTAACCAAACGCATCCAGGCGCTGGAGCTGTTATGGGGTGTGACCCTGTTTACCCGTGGTCGCCACGGCGCAACGCTGACCGCTGCGGGGCAGCAGCTGCTGGAAAAAGCGCAGAAGCTGGTAAAAGAGGGGGCGGAACTGCAGCAGCTGGCGGCAGAGGTCGCCAGCGGCAAGGCCGGTCAGCTGGCGATCGGTTTTGGAATATCCGGCATTGCCGATGCGCCGCGCCGGGTAGCGGCGTTTCGCCAGCACTATCCGCAGGTTAGCGTAAGCCTTGAGGATATGTCCTCAGCCGAGCAGGCCATTGCGCTGCTGAACGGATCGCTGCAGCTGGGATTTATGCGCCTGCCGGTGGAGCCGCCGCTGAGCGGTATGTCGCTACGCTGCGAGACGCTGGCGCTGGCCGTTGCACGGCCGCAGCGTGAGGCGGTGGCGACGGCGTTGGCTGCCGGGCCGGACTATCAGGTACTTGAGCGCCTGCCGCTGCTGGCGCTGCATCAGGAACGGGCTCCGGGCCTGAATCAGCAGATCGCCCGTTTTCTGGCGCTGCATCAGCTGCAGCCGCAGGTGCAGCAGTACGCGCGGGATATACAGACGCTGCTGGCGCTGGTGGCCGGCGACAACGGCGTGGCTATCCTGCCGCTAAGTGCGCTCACCGTTGCCTCAGCGGAAGTGGTGATGTTGCCGCTGCATGGCCCCTTCACCCGCTGGGACACCGGTCTGGTGTGGAACCCGCTGCGGCCGGATGCGCTGCGCGATCGCTTTATCGCGCTGGTCAGCCAGCCTGCGGCGTAACCCGCACATTATGCAAAGTAATGCCTTTTTTTGTCACCGTGCGATTAACATCGCTTGCCACGGGCTGGGGTTGTGAATAGAGTGAATAAACCCATTTTTACCGGATACAGGCACAATAATAAAATGCACGATCAGCAACTTGCAACCCGCGCCAGCGAACTGAAACCTTCCGCCGTACGTGAACTCCTCAAACACAGCAAACTGCCGGGCGTGATCTCGCTGGGCGGCGGCATTCCGGCACCGGAACTGTTTGACCGTGAAGGGCTGGAGCTGGCGGTCAGCCAGGTGATGAGCGGCAATTTTAACGATGCCTTCCAGTACGGGCTCAGCGAGGGCTATTCGCCGCTGCGCCAGTCGGTCAGCGAGCTGTGCCGCCTGCGCGGCGTAAACTGCCCGGCCGAAGAGATCTACATTACCTCCGGCTCGCAGCAGTCGCTGGATATCGTGGCGCGTACCCTGCTGGATCCGGGTGATGTGGTAGTGGTGGAGCGCCCAACCTATCTCGCCGCGCTGCAGGTGTTTCAGCTGGCGCAGGCCAATATTCAGAGCGTTGATACCGACGATGACGGCATGCTGGTTGAACAGCTGGCCGACCTGCTGACCACCACTAAGGTGAAGATGGTCTATCTGGTGCCTACCTTCGGCAACCCGGGCGGCAAAACCCTGAGCGAAGAGCGCCGCGCCCGCGTAGTGGCGCTGGCCAAAGAGCACGGCTTTATCATTATTGAAGATGACCCGTACGGCGAAATTAACTTCACCGAAACCCGCTGGAAAACCCTCTACCAGCACGCGAAGGAGCTGGGCTGCGCGGACCAGGTGATCTACACCTCTACGCTCTCCAAGATCCTCGCCCCGGGCCTGCGTATCGGCTGGCTGGTGATGCCGGAGTGGCTGGCGGGCAAGGCGATTATCGTCAAGCAGGCTACCGATCTGCACAGCAACTCGATGACGCAGATCGTCACCGCGCAGTACCTGGCGCTGAACCGCCTGCCGCAGCAGATCGCGCTGATGCGCGAGTTCTACCACAAAAAAGGGGAGATTCTGGCTAACGCGCTGCGCGAGAAACTGGGCGACCACATTGAGTTCAGCCAGCCAAAAGGCGGCATGTTCCTGTGGGCGCGCTTCCGTTACGAATTCGACACCACCGCCTGGCTAAGCAAAACGCTGGCCAACGGCGTGGTCTACGTACCGGGCGAGGCCTTCTACAACGACGCCCCGGATAAACGCACCCTGCGTCTCTCCTACTCAACGGTTTCCGACGCTGACCTGGTCACCGCGGTAGAACGCCTGGCTAAATCGCTGTAAGTCACTGACCGCTGCGGCGGCACAATAAAAAACGGGCAGGGGGATTAACCCTGCCCGTTTTTTTTCGTTAAAAGCGGCAAGCTCTGTTAACGAGGATATGCGCTGCAGGACTGTAAGCCAGTAAGCCAGCAGAGCAGACGACCGCCAGGTTACGCGCCGATCTCCACCTTCTCCGGAAACTCGCACAGGTCCTCAATCAGGCAGGCACCGCAGCGCGGCTTACGCGCCACGCAGGTGTAGCGGCCGTGCAGGATCAGCCAGTGATGGCAGTCGACCTTAAAGGCTGCCGGTACCACCTTCAGCAGCTTCTGCTCCACCTCGTCGACATTTTTTCCCGGCGCAAAGCGGGTGCGGTTACAGACGCGGAAAATATGCGTATCCACCGCAATCGTCGGCCAGCCAAAGGCGGTGTTCAGCACCACGTTAGCGGTCTTACGACCAACGCCCGGCAGCGCTTCCAGCGCTTCGCGGTTCTCCGGCACCTCGCCGCCGTGCAGCTCCAGCAGCATGCGGCAGGTCTTAATCATGTTCTCAGCCTTGCCGTTAAACAGCCCGATGGTTTTGATGTACTCCTTTACGCCGTCCACGCCGAGCGCGAGGATCGCCGCCGGCGTGTTGGCCACCGGGTAGAGCTTCGCCGTCGCTTTATTCACGCTGACGTCGGTGGCCTGCGCCGACAGCAGCACCGAGATCAGCAGTTCGAACGGCGTGGTGAACGCCAGCTCGGTGGTCGGGTGCGGGTTATCGTCGCGTAACCGTACCAGGATCTGTTCGCGTTTCTCTTTATTCACAGCGCCTCCGGCTTGCCATCCGGCAGCGCGCGGGCCTCGCGCTCCGCCTTCAGCGCCGCCCGCTGCTTCATTTTATTGTCGATCAGGTATTTGGCGGCCAGCAGCATGCCGAGGCCGATAAACGCCCCCGGGGGCAGCATTGCCAGTAGCATCGGTGAGTCGAAGTGCACTACCTCAATGCGCAGCACCCGCGCCCACGGGCCAAGCAGCTGATCGGCACCGTTAAACACCGTGCCGTTGCCGATTATTTCGCGGATTGAACCCAGAACCACCATCACGCTGGTGGCACCCAGGCCAATCGCCGCGCCGTCCAGCGCCGAGAGGGGAATGCTGCTCTTCGAAGCGACCGCCTCAGCGCGGCCCACCACGATACAGTTGGTAACGATCAGCGGGATAAAGATCCCCAGCGACTGATACAGACCGTAGGCGTACGCGTTAATCAGCATCTGCACGCAGCTCACCACCGCAGCGATAATCATCACGTAGATCGGAATACGAATTTCAGCGGGCACCCAGCGGCGCGACATCGAGATGCCGCTGTTGGTCAGGGTCAGTACCAGGGTGGTCGCCAGGCCGAGGCCGAGAGCGTTAGTGGCGGTCGACGTCACCGCCAGCAGCGGGCACAGCCCGAGCAGCTGCACCAGCGCCGAGTTATTCTTCCACAGCCCGCCGATTAGCAGGGTTTTCGCTTCACTCATTGGATTCTCCACAGGCGGGCAGCGATGCCAGCTGCCCCGGTAAGGTTTCAATATACAGCGTGGTGCGTTTTACCGCATTCACAACCGCGCGCGGGGTGATGGTGGCCCCGGTAAACTGATCGAAGGTGCCGCCGTCTTTCTTCACCGCGAAGGTGGCGTCATCCGCGCCTTTCAGCTGCCGGCCGTTAAAGCTGTTGATCCAGTCGGAGATACGCAGCTCGATTTTATCGCCCAGCCCCGGCGTCTCATGGTGTTCCACCACCCGGGTGCCGTAGACGGTGCCGCTAAAGTTAGCGCCGACGATCATCATAATCGCCCCGGAATAGCCGTCCGGCGCGATGGTTTCAATCGCCACCGCCACCGGCTTATCGTCCTTACGCGCCACGTAAAGGTGGTGCGGGGCCGCGTTGCCCAGCGCCGGATTGCTCACCACGTAACACTCTTTCTGAATGGCGTTATTGTACAGCTCCGGCGGCACCACCTGGTCCAGCAGCACCTTCTGCTGTAAGGCCGTCTGGTGGGCGATGGTCGGTTTGGTCACCGTATTCACCACGGCGGTCATGCCGGTGGTAATGGCGGCAAACACCGCCAGCGTTACGCCGTTTTTACGAATCGCATCCAGCATTTACTTCTCCTTCCGGTGGCCGTAAACGCGCGGCTGGGTGTAATAGTCGATCAGCGGTACGGTGATATTAGCCAGCAGTACGGCAAACGCCACGCCGTCCGGATAGCCGCCGAAGCTGCGGATCAGCCACACCAGCAGGCCGATCAGCACGCCGTACACCAGCCGCCCCTTATTGGTGGTGGAGGCGGTCACCGGATCGGTAGCGATAAAGAACGCGCCGAGCATGGTCGCCCCGGAGAACAGATGCACCATCGGCGACACCAGGCTTTCCGGTGAAAACAGCCAGCCGAGGGTGGCAAACAGCGCCAGCGAGGCAATAAAACTCACCGGGATATGCCAGCGGATGCTGTTGTTCCACAGCAGGAACAGCCCGCCCAGCAGGAAGCCGACGTTGATCCACTGCCAGCCAAGGCCGGCCAGCACGCCGCCGTAAATCGGCTGCGCCAGCAGCTGTTCAGCGGAGTGGCCCGCGCGCAGCCCGGTTTTGAAATTATCTAACGGCGTGGCCTGGCTGATGCCGTCAATGCCGATCTGCAGCTGCTGCATGGTGTGTCCGTCCAGCGTATGGAAACGGAAGATCATACTCAGCGTATCGGCAAAGGTCGGGGTTATCCCCTGCAGCGCGTCCGGCGGCAGCCAGCTGGTCATCTGCACCGGGAAGGAGATCAGCAGCACCACGTAGCCAACCATTGCCGGGTTAAACGGGTTCTGCCCGAGGCCGCCGTACAGCTGCTTGGAGATCACTACCGCGAACAGCGTACCGATCACCGCCATCCACCACGGGGCCAGCGACGGAATGCTGATCCCCAGCAGCAGGGCGGTGAGCAGCGCCGAGTTATCCTTGAGCACCGGCACCAGCGGCAGCTTGCGCAGGCGCAGAATGGCCGCTTCGGCGCCGATGCCGGCGGCGGCGGCGATCGCCACCTGAATCAGATTTCCCCAGCCAAAGTACCACCACTGTGCCGCTATTCCCGGCACCGCGGCCAGCAGCACCAGCATCATTATCGTGCCGGTACTGCGGCGGTTGTGGGTATAGGGTGAACTAGCAATTCGAAAAGCCATTTAATCCTCTTGCGTCTCAGACTGCTGCATCCTGCGCGCTTTCACGCGCGCTATTGCGGCGGCCACCGCAGCTTTACGCGCCGCATCGGCGTCGACGGGCGCAGGGTGTTCAGTTTCAGATTCAGGTGCCTCGGCCACCACGGCGGCGGCAGCCTGCGCTGCTTCTGCCGACGCTGCCGCGTTATCAGCGGCCAGCGCCGCCTTCTTCGCTTTAGCACGGGCGATTGCGGCAGCTACGGCCGCTTTGCGGGGATCGGTTTCTGCCACCGGTGCAGCAGGTTCGTCAGCCGGGGCAGCCGTTTCAGGCGCTGCTTTTGGCTCAGCGCTTTCAGCCGCCAGCGCCGCTTTTTTCGCTTTGGCACGGGCAATCGCGGCAGCTACCGCCGCTTTGCGCGGATCGGCTTCTTCTGCCGGGGCAGGAGATTCAGCAGCTGCGTCTGCTTCTGTCTCAGCGCTTTCAGCGGCCTGAGCGGCTTTCTTCGCTTTGGCGCGGGCGATTGCTGCTGCTACCGCCGCTTTGCGCGGATCGGCTTCTTCTGCCGGAGCAGGGGATTCAGCAGCTGCGTCTGCTTCTGTCTCAGCGGCCTGAGCGGCTTTCTTCGCTTTGGCGCGGGCGATTGCTGCTGCTACCGCCGCTTTGCGCGGATCGGCTTCTTCTGCCGGAGCAGCAGGTTCGGCAGCGGAAACAGCCGTTTCAGTGGCTGTTTCGTCCACTGGTTCAGCGCTCTCAGCGGCCTGAGCGGCTTTTTTCGCTTTGGCGCGGGCAATTGCTGCTGCAACAGCAACCTTACGTGGATCGCTCTCTGCCGCTGCCGCCGGCGCAGCAGGCCCGGCAGCCGTGACAGCCGCTTCAGCTGCTGCATCTGTGGTAGGTACCGGGCCCTCAGCTGCCGCTGCCTTCTTCGCCTTAGCACGCGCCAGCGCGGCAGCCACCGCGGCTTTACGCGGATCCTCGATCTGATTGCTGACCGGTACGCTGGCCGCCTGTTGCTCGGCCTGACGCACGCGGGCTTCGGCCAGACGCGCCTCGCGCTGTGCTGACCTTGCGGCGCTCTCCTGTTCTGCTGTAGCGGTAACCTGCGGCGCATCGGCGTCGGTCTGTTTCGCCTTCACCCGCGCCAGCGCAGCGTTCAGTTCAGCCGGTGAGCGCTCGGCGGCGCTGCGTTTGGCCTGCTGGTGCTTTGCGTCCCGCGCCAGCTTTTCGCGTTCCAGACGCAGCTGACGGGCTTCGAAGCGGGCTTTTGCCAGCGTATTGCGTTCGGATTCCAGATCGATCGCATGAATCTCGGCCTTCTCCTGACGGTAGTACTGCACCAGCGGAATATTACTCGGGCAAACGTAGGCGCAGGCACCGCACTCGATGCAGTCGGCGATATTGTACTCGCGGGCCTTATCGTGATCGCCACCGCGGCTGTACCAGTAGAGCTGCTGCGGCAGCAGCCCCGCCGGGCAGGCGTCGGCGCAGGCGCTGCAGCGGATGCAGCCTTTTTCCGGCTCGCTGTGGCCCATCTCGCTGGCGGAAGGAGCCAGAATACAGTTGGTGATCTTCACCACCGGCACGTGCAGCGCCGGCAGGGTAAAGCCCATCAGCGGTCCGCCCATCACCACCATCTGCTCGTTGCCGGGGATAAAACCGGCCTGCTGCAGCAGATGGCTGACCGGGGTGCCGAGGCGCGCCCAGACGTTAGCCGGGCGCTGCACCGCCTCGCCGGTAAGCGTCACAACGCGCTCGGTCAGCGCTTCGCCGTCGACCACCGCGCGCTTCACCGCAAACGCGGTGCCGACGTTCTGCATCAGCACGCCAATATCGGTCGAGCGCCCGCCGTGCGGCACTTCCTGACCGGTGAGGATCTTTGTCAGCTGCTTAGCGCCGCCGGACGGGTATTTGGTCGGGATCACCCGAATCTGCAGGTCGGCCGCGTCGCCCAGCGCCCGGCGCAGCGCGGCGATCGCCTCCGGCTTATTATCTTCAATACCGATCAGCACCCGCTCCGCCTGCAGGATATGCGCCAGGATGCGGCTGCCTTCCAGCACCTCGTCGGCGCAGTCCTGCATCAGACGGTCATCGGCGGTGATGTAGGGTTCGCACTCGGCGGCGTTGATAATCAGGGTATTCACGCCGCGCAGGCCGCCGCGCAGCTTGGTGCCGGTCGGGAAGCCTGCCCCGCCCAGCCCGGCAACGCCGGACTGATGAATGCAGGCCACCAGCTCGCTGCGCTCCGCCTGGCGGTAGTCGGCAATCGGGCGTTTTTCAGCCCAGCGGTCTTCACCGTCGGGAGTGATAAAAATGCACATCTCCGCCAGCGCCGACGGGTGCGCGGTCATATGCGGTGCGATTTTCGTTACCGTCCCCGAAGAGGGGGCGTGGATCGGCAGCATGCGGCCGTTGCCAAAGGTCAGCGGCTGGCCGCGCAGCACCTTATCGCCGGGGCACACGGCGATCTCGCCTTCGTTTCCAATATGCTGTTTCAGCGGCAGAATAAACTGCGCGGGCAGCGGCAGCTGGCGCAGCGGCGTGCCGTTGGACTGGGTCTTCATCTCCGGCGGATGAATGCCGCCGTCGAAGTCCCACAGACGATCTTTCTTAAATAATTTGAACAGATTAAACATGGCTTTCTACTGGAATAACCCGGACAGGGATAGCGTGCAGATCCCATTTCCAGTTAGCTGTGGTGGCCGCAACCGGGCGCATCTCGATGCAGTCGGTCGGGCAGGGGGCAACGCAGAGATCGCAGCCGGTGCAGACGTCGCTCAGCACGGTGTGCATCGCGCGGGTGGCACCGACGATGGCGTCCACCGGGCAGGCCTGAATGCACTTGGTACAGCCGATGCAGTTGGCCTCGTCGATCCACGCCACCTTGCGCTCCGGCTCTTTCGCCTGCTCGTCGCCCAGCGGCTGCGGATCGACGTTAAGCAGCGCCGCCAGCTTGAGCATGGTCTGCTCGCCGCCGGGGGCACACTTGTTAATCATCTCACCGTTGTTGCCGACCGCATCCGCATACGGCTTGCAGCCCGGATAGCCGCACTGCCCGCACTGGCTTTGCGGCAGGATGGCGTCAATCTGTTCAACGATCGGGTCTTGTTCCACCTTAAAGCGGCGCGAGGCGTAGCCCAGCAGGCCGCCAAACACCAGGCTCAGGGCGCTCAGTACGACAACAGCAATCCAAATCGCACTCATCAGAACTTCACCAGTCCGGTGAAGCCCATAAAGGCCAGCGCCATCAGGCCGGCGGTCACCAGCGCGATCGACGAGCCCTTAAACGGCGCAGGCACGTCGGCCAGCACCAGCCGTTCACGGATGCCGGCAAACAGCACCATCACCAGCGAGAAGCCGATCGAGGCGCTGAAGCCGTACAGGGCGGCCTGCAGGAAACTGTGGTTAAGGTTAACGCTAAGCAGCGGCACGCCGAGCACCGCGCAGTTGGTGGTGATCAGCGGCAGGAAGATGCCCAGCAGGCGGTATAGGTCCGGACTGGTTTTACGCACCACCATTTCGGTGAACTGCACCACCACGGCGATCACCAGGATATAGGCCATGGTGCGCAGGTAGACGAGGTCGAGCGGCAGCAGGATCAGGTGGTTCACCAGCCAGGCGCAGATCGACGCCAGGGTGATAACAAAGGTGGTGGCCAGCCCCATGCCGATCGCAGTTTCCAGTTTTTTGGAAACACCCATAAAGGGACAGAGGCCGAGAAACTTCACCAGAACGAAGTTATTCACCAGCACTGTGCCAATAAAAAGAAGCAGGTAATCGGTCATAGTTATGCCTGATAAAGAGAGTAAAACCGTCAGCCCTGCACGCACAGGGCGGTGCATATTATCTGATAATGTGGCGCAGGTCACAACTCCCCGCTGACACGGGGGGATCCATAGCGCACTCAGGATTAAATTCTTGACGTTTTTTTCAGCATCAGCGCTCGGTAAACGTCGCTTTTACCCGCTGAGAGCGTCGAAAATAGGGGGCCAGCACGCTGGCCGCCAGCAGGGCGATCAGCAGCGTGCGCGTGGCCGCACCGTCGGTCACAGACGAAAAAGCGAACGACTTCAGCGCCAGCAGCACCGTCAGCAGCAGCCAGATAATGTAATGGCGCGGTACCCGCTGTGAACGCTGACAGAACAGCCAGGTAAGCCAGCCGCTGTAGACCAGCATCAGCGCCGAGGTCAGCAGCGAGGCCGCCCACGGAATGAACGCGCCTCCGGCCTGGCTGAACAGCACGTTGCGCAGAGCAGGGTCGAGCAGCGCGCTCAGGTACATGGTCATCACCAGCCCGCTGGTCAGCAGCGTCAGGATCAGCCAGGCCAGCGGGGCCAGCAGCCAGCCGCCAATACGCGTTTTAGAGTCAGTAGCCACGGGGTGTCCTTAAGTGAAGCCGCAAAGTGCCGCAGGCGTGCTCTGCCTGCCGTTTTGCAAAGCGGATAATTATACGGAATAAACGCAGGCAGATCATCAGAACCAGAGAGGTTTTACCCGTCGTCGCGCTACCGGAACAGGTGGAAAAGTGGTTACACGACGTAATGCCAGACCGTTTTCGGCACGCGGCCCGGATCGTACAGGCGGCCACCGGAGGCCAGCTCGGCGCGGCGGTGATCGGCGGCGCGGTACATCAGGATAATGTCGCGGTCATCGTTTAGCGAATAGTGGAGATGATCGAACAGTTTCTCCAGGCTCTCCGCTGAACTCACTTTGCGGAATTTCATCAGATAATCAAGAAAGGTCATAGTGGCGGTTGGAAATAAAAATGAGAATGTTCAAGTATATGTGGCCGTCGGACGGAGTCCAGACCGGCAAGTGTAAAATTGTTAAAAATTTTCATAAAGCGCCGTTTCCTGAGCGAATCGGCGCGTTGAGCGCCGCGCGCCTGCTGGTCAAAGTGTGTTGCAGTTCACAAAGTTGGCTTTTGCCCGCGCCGGTAATGGTCCGCTAAGCAATGACAGATCTTCACGCGGTGCTGTAATCGCTACCAAATGTTCGTTACGCAAACGCTTATGTTTATTACGATTATTTAACCTTATTTTTTCCTCATCCAGGAGTTTATTCCATATGACCCGGCGGCGGCCAATGAGGTGAGTTGGCGTAACTCATTTGTTTTTCAGGATTTTGTGAGCATTGTCCAAAATGTTATTCGTTAAATAGTCCAGGCTAACAGGGCTGTTAATCATGAACGATATCATCCCATCAGAGGAACAATGATCATGTGGAAGCGTTTACTCTTATCCACCTTAATTGGTGCCAGCTTGTCTGTACCGGCAATGGCTGAAAATCTGACCGTGGGTTTCTCGCAGGTTGGCTCCGAATCGGGCTGGCGCGCGGCAGAAACCAGCGTGGCAAAAAGTGAAGCACAGAAACGGGGCATCACCCTGAAGATTGCGGATGGTCAGCAGAAACAGGAGAACCAGATCAAGGCGGTACGCTCCTTTATCGCTCAGGGCGTGGACGCCATCTTTATTGCGCCGGTGGTGCAAACCGGCTGGGAACCGGTGCTGGAAGAAGCGAAAGACGCCAAAACCCCGGTGTTCCTGCTGGACCGCGCCATCGTGGTGAAGGACAAATCGCTGTATCAGGCGGTGGTCACCGCGGATAACGTGCTGGAAGGCAAGCTGATCGGCGACTGGCTGGTAAAAGAGCAGGCCGGCAAACCCTGTAACGTGGTCGAACTGCAGGGCACCGTCGGCGCCAGCGTAGCGATTGACCGTAAGAAAGGTTTTGCGGAAGCGATTGCCAACACGCCAAATATCAAGGTGATCCGTTCCCAGTCCGGGGACTTTACCCGCAGCAAGGGTAAAGAGGTGATGGAAAGCTTTATCAAGGCGGAGAACAACGGCAAAAACATCTGCATGGTTTACGCGCACAACGACGATATGGCGATTGGTGCCATTCAGGCGATCAAAGAGGCCGGCCTCAAGCCGGGCAAAGATATTCTCACCGGATCGATCGACGGCGTGCCGGATATCTATAAAGCGATGCTGGCCGGTGAGGCGAATGCCAACGTTGAGCTGACGCCAAATATGGCCGGTCCGGCGTTTGACGCGCTGGAAAAACTGAAAAAAGACGGCACCGCGCCGCCGAAAATTATTAAAACCGAAACCAAACTGTTCCTGCCTGCCGACGCGCAGACCGAACTGGACAGCAAAAAGGGTATGGGTTACTGAGACACCCTGCCGCCCGATGCCGGGCGGCTTTTCTCGTATTGAGGCAGGCGTATGACCATCGAGAACTCGGCACCGACGCTGCTGGATATTCGCGGCGTCAGCAAAACCTTCCCCGGCGTGAAAGCGCTGGACAACGTCTCGTTCTCGCTGCGTGCGGGCGAGATTATGGCGCTGCTCGGCGAAAATGGCGCGGGTAAATCGACCATCATTAAGGTGCTGACCGGCGTATACAGCCGTGACGCCGGCACCCTCGCGCTGCAGCAGCAGCCGATCGACCCGCGCAGCACCGCCGAGGCCCAGCAGCTGGGCATTGGCACCGTATACCAGGAAGTGAACCTGCTGCCGAACATGTCGGTGGCGGATAACCTGTTTATCGGCCGCGAGCCGAAACGCTTCGGTCTGATCGACCGTAAAACCCTCAACCGTCGCGCCGCCGCGCTGCTGCAGGAGTATGGTTTCGAACTGGACGTCACCCGTCCGCTCGGGCACTTCTCGGTGGCGATGCAGCAGATTATCGCCATCTGCCGCGCGGTGGACCTGTCGGCCAAAGTGCTGATCCTCGATGAACCCACCGCCAGCCTCGACGCGGAAGAGGTCGAAATGCTGTTCACGCTGATGAAACAGCTGCGCGATCGCGGGATGGGGCTGATTTTCGTCACCCACTTCCTCGACCAGGTTTATCGCATTACCGATCGCATTACCGTGCTGCGCAACGGCCAGTTTATCGCCACCCGCGACACCGCCACGCTGCCGCGCGTCGAGCTGATCAAGCTGATGCTCGGGCGCGAGCTGATGGAAACCGCGCTGCAGCGGGCCGGCAGCACCCTGAAAAGCGAACGGCCGGTGGTGGAGTTTAAAGACTTTGGTAAAAAGGGCACGCTGGCCCCGTTCAGCCTGAGCGTAAGGCCGGGGGAAGCGGTGGGGCTGGCCGGGCTGCTCGGCTCCGGCCGCACAGAAACCGCCGAACTGATGTTCGGCATCCGCCGCGCGGACAGCGGCACGGCGCTGATTAAAGGCCAGCCGCGCACGCTGCGTTCGCCGGGCCAGGCGTCGCGCCTCGGCATGGGGTTCTGCCCGGAAGATCGCAAAACCGACGGCATTATCGGTGCCGCCTCGGTGCGCGAAAACATTATCCTGGCGCTGCAGGCGCAGCGCGGCTGGCTGCGGCCGCTGCCGCGCGCCGAACAGCAGCAGATCGCCGACCGCTTTATTAAGAGCCTCGGCATCCGCACGCCGGACGCCGAACAGCCGGTGCAGCTGCTCTCCGGCGGCAACCAGCAGAAGGTGCTGCTGTCGCGCTGGCTGGTGACCAAACCGCAGTTTCTGATCCTTGATGAACCGACGCGCGGCATCGACGTCGGTGCCCACGCCGAAATTATCCGCCTGATCGAAACTCTGTGTGCCGACGGGCTGGCGTTGCTGGTGATCTCCTCCGAGCTGGAAGAGCTGGTCGGTTACGCCGATCGGGTGGTGATCCTGCGCGATCGCCAGCAGGTGGCGGAAATCCCGCTGGAACAGCTGTCGGTGGCGGCAATTGTTAACGCCATCGCCGCAGGAGGGGAGCAGCATGCTTGAAACAGACCTGGTGCCGGGGAAAACGCCGATGCGCAAACGTAAACTACCGCCGGGGCTGCCGCAGATCGCCGCGCTGTTGCTGGTGCTGATTATCGACAGCCTGGTGGCAAACAACTTCTTTGCTATCCACCTGCAGGACGGGCGGCTGTTTGGCAGCCCGATTGACATCCTTAACCGCGCCGCGCCGGTGGCGATCCTTGCCATCGGCATGACGCTGGTGATCGCCACCGGCGGCATCGACCTGTCGGTGGGCGCGGTGATGGCCATCGCCGGGGCCACCGCCGCCACGCTGACCGTGGCCGGCCACAGCCTGCCGGTGATCATTCTGGTTACCCTCGGCAGCGGCCTGCTGTGCGGGCTGTGGAACGGCGTGCTGGTGGCGCTGCTGAAAATCCAGCCGTTCGTCGCCACCCTGATCCTGATGGTGGCCGGGCGCGGCGTGGCGCAGCTGATTACCGAAGGGCAGATCGTCACCTTTAACAACGACGCGCTGGCGCAGCTGGGCAGCGGCACGCTGCTGTGGCTGCCGGTGCCGCTGTGGATAACCCTCGGGCTGGCGCTGCTGGTGTGGCTGCTGGCGCGAAAAACCGCGCTGGGGCTGTTTATCGAGGCGGTGGGCATTAACCTGCGCGCGGCGCGCAACGCCGGCGTTAACGGCTGGCTGGTGGTGATGAGCACCTATCTCCTGAGCGGGCTGTGTGCGGCGGTGGCAGGCTTAATCGTCGCGGCGGATATCCGCGGCGCGGACGCTAACAACGCCGGGCTGTGGCTGGAGCTGGACGCCATTCTGGCGGTGGTGATCGGCGGCGCGTCGCTGATGGGCGGGCGCTTTAACCTGTTTCTGTCGCTGATCGGCGCGCTGATTATTCAGGCGATGAACACCGGTATTCTGCTGTCGGGCTTCCCGCCGGAGCTGAATCAGGTGGTGAAAGCGGTGGTGGTAATGGCGGTACTGCTGCTGCAGTCGCCACGATTTATTCAACTGTTTAAGCGAGGGCCACGCCGTGATTAAACGTCATTTACCCTTAATGATTACCCTGCTGGTGTTTGTGGCGGGCTATCTGTTCTGTCTGAGCCAGTTTCCCGGCTTCGCTTCCACGCGGGTGATCGCCAATATCCTGACCGATAACGCTTTTCTCGGCATTATCGCGGTCGGGATGACCTTTGTGATCCTCTCCGGTGGTATCGATCTGTCGGTGGGGGCGGTGATCGCCTTTACCGGGGTGTTTCTGGCCCGGGCGATTGGCGACTATAACCTGAACCCGTGGCTGGCATTTGCGTTGGTGATGGGGATGGGGTCGGCGTTTGGTGCCTTTATGGGCTGGCTGATCGACGCGCTGAAGATCCCGGCGTTTATTATTACCCTCGCAGGGATGTTCTTTCTGCGCGGCTGCAGTTATCTGGTGGCTGAATCTTCGCTGCCGATCGACCATCCGCTGTACGGCACGCTGTCGTCGATGGCGTGGAAGATCCCAGGCGGCGGGCGGCTCAGTCTGCTGGCGGTGATTATGCTGGCGGTGGTGGTGTTTGGTATTTTAGTGGCGCACCGCACCCGCTTTGGTAATCAGGTGTATGCCATCGGCGGTAATGCGACGTCGGCGCAGCTGATGGGGATTTCCACCCGCAGTACCACGGTGCGTATTTATATGCTGTCTTCGGCGCTGGCGACGCTGGCCGGGATTGTGTTTTCGATTTATACGTCGGCGGGGTATGCGCTGGCGGGGATGGGGGTGGAGCTGGATGCGATTGCGTCAGTGGTGATTGGCGGGACGCTGTTGTCCGGCGGGGTGGGTACGGTGCTGGGGACGCTGTTTGGCGTGCTGATTCAGGGGTTGATTCAGACGTGGATCAATTTTGACGGCACGCTGAGTTCGTGGTGGACCAAGATTGCGATTGGCGTGCTGTTGTTTGCCTTTATTGCGCTGCAGCGGGTGTTGTCGGTGATGTGGGACAGGCAGCAGAATGCGCCGGTGAAGCGGCTTAATTCGGGGGCGGCGGGGTAGTTCTTTCGTTGCTGGCATGGGAAAGGGGGGCGATTTAAGGATCGTTCCCCTTTTTTGGCTTTGGGGCCTGGTCGCTTTGGGATCGGGTGCCTGGCTTATCGGGGTAATCCGGAACGCGGACCCGCTACACCGTCCCTGCGCTCGGTCGGGCACATCCTTGTATCTTGAATCTTGTAGTGGGTGGTGGTTAGCTACCACCATCTGAAACAGGGTGAATTTGATACATCCATAAGGTTATGACCTTGTCGTACAGCCTAAATCCCCTGTTTCGCCTTTCACGCCAGCATAGACTTTGAACGGTTGCCGGGAGCACTGACTCCGCATGCACAAGGATAATGGGCGTGATGGTTATATGTGAAAGGAGACGCATGATGATCCAGTTAGGTATTGACGTTGGAAAAAGTAAAATCGACCTCTGCCTGCTGCCCGATGGTCCCGACGGCAGGAAGAAAACGAAAGTACTGAGCAATGGTCCCCGGGTTGCAGCGGCCGTTCTTGAATGGGTTGTGGCCAGGAAAGTGAACGTGGCCGACCTGCAGGTCGTTCTGGAACCCACGGGCACCTATCACGAGCATCTGGCCTTTGGCCTTTACGACCAGGGCGTCAGAGTGGTTATCGCTAATCCGGCCCGCGTGAGGAACTTTGCTAACGGCATGGGGATCCTGACGAAAACGGACCGGGTGGATGCGTTTGTTCTTGCCTGCTACGGTGAGCTGAGAAAGCCCGAAGCGTGGAAGGCACCTCCTAAAGAAATCAGTGAGCTGAAGGCGCTACTGAGCAGGCGGGATGCTCTGCTTAAGGATGCGATGCGGGAAGACAACCGGCTGGAAAAAATCCTGTCAACGCGACCTTCTCCTCTGGTTGAAACCTCCGTTCGTAAGATGATAGCCGTGTTGTACGGCGAACTTAACGCGGTGGAAAAACTCATTGATGAACATATCAACAGGTATCCCGGCCTTAAGCGTGACCTGGATCTGCTCACGTCCATCAAAGGCGTGGGGCGTCAGATCGGTCCGAACATGCTGGTCGCCCTGAAAAGCCACGACTTTGAGAGTGCCCAACAGGCCGCAGCCTGGTTTGGTCTTGTACCTAAGGAGAAGCGTTCAGGCACCTCGGTACACTATCGCGCCCGGCTGTCGAAAAACGGCCCCGCACACCTGCGGGCAAAACTGTTTATCGGCGCACTGGTTGCGGTGAAGTATAACAAGCCAATGAAGGCCCTCTACGAACGGCTGCAGGCAGGGGGCAAATGTAAGATGTCGGCGCTCGGAGCGGTGATGCGAAAGCTGGTTCATCAGTGCTTCGGGGTGCTGAAACATCAACGCTGCTACGATGAAAATTATGGTGCAGTGGGTTGACGTTCAAGACGGTAGCTGTACCCGACGGTCCGCTAACCCGGATTACCCCTATTGCCTGTAATCATAAGTGTCGCTGTCTCAAATCTTTCCAAGCCTTTCAGATAGCAAAATCACAGCTTGCAATTGATCTACTCCGACTCAAAGCGCTGTCCTTAACACAGCAACGCTACAGCCAGAAAGGAAGGCCGCTGGCGAGCAGGTTAGCCGGGCGTATGCCGCACGGATGCGGCATCCGAGCCTCCACGGATGGATTGTTTTGTAAAGCCCGGTTTTTGGGCTTTAAAAAACTAACGGCGTCCCGGCGTTCTGTCGCCAGCGGCCGAACCCGGCACCGGAGCAGAAAGCCACGTCCTTCACCGCCACTAAATAATCGAATCCGGCACCGATATTGGGAGAAGATCAGAGAAGAGAACAGTTATCAGCATGCCGGAAGACCTCTAAAATTGAATAGTGCTTTTAACAGAGGTGCTAATAATTTATTCACTAAGTGCCAAAGTTAACAACCCGTGCTTGAATTTTATCAGTAACTTTTAAAAAATATTTTAGTCAAAAAGCTACATCAATAAAAAAATTCACATTAAAAATAATTCAATTACTACAGATAAAATGCAATTGATTGTATTTGCTTAAAGTTTAAATAAAGCAATAACACGCAAGGGTAAATTAGAATAAAAGTTCTTCATGACACCTGACTACAAAATATGGACATTAATACCATTTCAATCTGACGGGATTAATAAGAAGATAGAATTGATACTGATGGCAGTATCAATAATTAATTAAGGAGATAGTATTATGGAAAGAATCATCGAAGTCAGAGAATCCAGGATTCAGGAAATTCGTGGGTATATGGCTAACAGCGGAAAAGATTGTGCTAGTGGAACCTGCGATCATGGATGGAATTCCAAGAGCATAAACGCAGAGGATGTCGTGTGTAATGCTTTAGAAAGCATTGATGACAACTTCTTCTGCTAAAAATCATCGGGTGGTACTATCGTACCACCCTTAAAAAAAGGAGGCAACATGGCCACATTCACTGTGATAGAAAAGTATCGCGCTTTTTTATATCATAAACACCTTGTAAGATTTAATCTTGAAATTAATGATTTGCTTTCATTTTTCAATCACTACAAAGTAGATTTTAGTGATGTTTTAGAGAATATAGCCGAGGTGATGGATAATATTTTTTTACCGAACTTTGTGTTGGATTTCGATGCGTGGTTAAGAAACTCACCGGGTAATAATAATGATGATAGATATAAAAACTATTTCAAAAATGCATGTGGGGAATGGAGGAAAGAGATATTGGGAAAAGATGAATTTATTGAATGCCTGGCTGAAAAAATATGCAAAATGTCACTTGCAAATATAAGAGAGTGCCTTTCCTTTTTTGAATCTGACAGGGCGAATATTGAAACAAGGCTAAATGTTAAAGTAAGAAGTAAAATAAAAAAAATATCATTACTTGGTGGGGATCGTCATGAAAATGGCAAGCAACCTGTACTTATAGAACTTGATGAGTCTAAATTAATCTATAAACCAAGAAGAAGTGGCAGTGAAAATTATATTAATGAAGTTTGCCACTTAATAAAAACAAATAAAATATGCCCAGAAACCTTAGATATGAAAGATCATCTCTGGCAAGAATTCATTAGAAATGATCCCATTGAAAAAACAAGCATGTTTAATGAGGCATATTTCAACTATGGCATCATACTATCTTTCGCTGATTTACTAAATATTAATGACTGCCATTTTGATAATTTTATAATTAATAGAGAAAAAGCCTACATGATTGATTCGGAAACTATATTCCAATATTATGCGTACAAAAAAAACTTTAAGAGATCAATATATCACACAGGTTTAATCCAAAGCGAAGATGCAATTGCTAATGGTTTAGGCCATACATCTGCGATAACTGCCGTAACAAACATATTTAATTCTTACTGTTATCCATACGCAGTTGATGATAAAACTGAAAGAATAAAAATTAAATATGAAAACTCACACATAAAAAAAACCAAAAACTACCCTCATTTGGATGGGGTTGCGACCAATCCTTGTTCTTACATAAAGGAAGTAATCGAAGGATTCGAAAAGGGTTACAGGCTACTTACTTTGAACAGAAGAGAAGTGCTTTCACTGTTAACGGAGTTTAAAATTAAATCCAGATGTTTAATTAGAACCACCTCTTACTATTTATTGGTAATAAATAAAATACTACACCCTGCCTTTACAAAAAACCATCATCACAACATTCCAATGCTAACTGATAAATATTTAAGATATAAAGGAGAGGGCGAGGCATTCAATAAAATATTGAAATATGAAATATCAAGTATGATGAATTATGACGTACCTATTTTTTACTCCTTTCAGGATAGCACCGCCCTTAAAGATGGAGATGGGAAGATATACATGAATTTTTTCCCTCAACCGCCAGTTAATCATATAAAAAAGAACTTGGTTTTTAACAAGGGTTATCTTGACGAGCAGAAAAATAACATTTTAATGGGTATGGGTAATGAAAGAAAAAATCGATAAAGGAAATGTTTATTTCTTAGGGCAAAATAGTCACGGCACATCAGAGGTTTGGGTGCATCGTTTGAACTTCATTGTCAAAAATGAAAACAGGAATAAAAACAAAGGTAAGTTTTCTGTGGTAATAGAATGTCCTACGTTAGATGTGCTTCAACATCTGGGTAATTTGACAAAATATAGAAAAGATATAACCATGGGAAATGTCAACACAGCTTATTGGTGGATGAAATCTGATGAGGTCTGTAGGTTCATTCAAAGACTCTTTTTTTTGAATGAGGTGGATATCTATGGTATTGACGTTTCATTTATTAACAAAGAGGAAAGCATAAAAGTAATTGAATTAATGAAAAGAAAAGAAAAATACTTGCAAAGTACAACTTCAAAACTCCTGAATATTGATTTGGTCACTACGGAGACTGACACGCCAGAGCAGAGAGAAACAACAATGGAAAATAAACTTTCAACTATTTTAAAATGCAAATATAAAAACATCTATGTTTTGTGTCATATTTTTCATGCATCTAAAAAAAGCTGGTTACCTCACAATAGTTTGTGCGAGATGATTACAGAAAAGCACGCAAATTCTCATAATATTCTTTCTTACGCATTTTTCTCCAGAAACATGACATTTCTTTCAACCAATAGCATCAATACCCTGCAAAAAAACAAATTGAAAAATGCAATCATAAAATACAATAAAAAATCATATTTTGCAAAGATAGTTTCCGCATTCTTCGAGTGTGAAAAAAAGGACATTATTAGAATGAAAATAAAAAAACCACATCATTTTGATAAAGTAATAATAGCTAATCATGAAAACCCTATAAAAATAAAGGAGGCGTTATGAAAAACAGAGAAAAATTCCAGATTTTTAAATATTCATTAAGACTATTGTTGATATCTCACCCCAGGCTATCAATGTTATTTATAGCCATGGTCACAATTCAAGGTTTGATACCAACAGTAAGTGTAATGGCAAGTATTCATTTAGGAAATCTTGTCAACACTGGTTCTCACAGCCAACTACTAATAGCTTGTCTGATATGGGCATTCACTTTTATTTTTCCTGGGATTATCGCACCTGTAATAAGTACAGTACAGAGTGTTCTTAATCAAAAGTCAACACAATTAACACAACATAAAATTATGTTGGCAATATCTCGAATTCAAGATTTAAAAATCATTGAGAGCAATGAAATACATGACAAGCTTGAGGTTTTATCTAAAGAAGCCTCACACCGTCCATTAAACTTATTGGTTAACCTGGTTGATATACTAAGAGGTTCATTAACTCTCTTATCAATGTCTTTAGTATTAGCTAGTGTAGCATGGTGGTTGCCGCTTGCACTTCTATTACCTGCAATTCCCGTCACGGTATCTGTCGCTCAATCTCAACTGGATATTTTTAAAGTTTTGCTTGGAAAAGGCATGACATCAAGACTAATTCGGTATTATTTTTCAACAGCCATTGACGTTAGACACTCTAAGGAGATTAAATTATTTAACCTGTCCGGTTTTTTCATAAATAAACACCGCGAGTCTTTTTATTTAATTGATAAAGACCTTGATAAGGTTAGGAAAGGTCAGGTTGCCCGCCCCCAAAAATGGAATTTTCTGTACTTCATTTCTGCCATGGGTGTGATGTTTTGGTTTTCTGAATATGTATCAAAAGGTGATATATCTACAGGTGGATTACTAGGAACCATACAATCTATCGGACTTTTTGGTCTGTCTTGCCAATGGATGGTATACTCATTTAGCAATCTTGGAATTTGTTTTTCGTTTTTCGAAAAGCTAATGATCCTGGAAAAAAAATACAGCACGCCTAAAGTGTTTCCATGCAAAAAAATACCAGGAAACAAAACAATAAAATTCGAGAACGTTAGTTTTTCATATCATAAAGATAAAATGAGCATTAATAACGTTAACTTAAAAATAATGCAAGGCGATCACATTGCTATTGTAGGGGAAAATGGTGCAGGTAAAAGCACTTTAATAAAGTTACTCTGTAGATTATATATTCCAGATCAAGGCAGAATTACGATAGGCGGCATAGATATCAATGAAATTGACATAGAGGAATGGCATTCAACAATTAGCGCTATTTTCCAGGATTTTGGACATTATAATTTAACAATTAAGGAAAATGTTTTTATAGGGGATTTAAGCACACATATTACATCTAAAAAAGTCTCTGTCGCTTGTCAAAAGGCGCAATTTACTTTACGTGAAGGGTTAAGTATTGACAGCCAAATCGGCAAAGAGTTTGACGGTACCGAGCTGTCGGGTGGTGAATGGCAGCGGCTGGCGCTGGCACGAGCGTTTTACGCCGATCGCCCGCTGGTGATCCTCGATGAACCCACCAGCGCAATGGACCCGCGCGTTGAGTCCGAACTGTTCAGCCAGTTTGGCACTATTATGGCGGGAAAAACGGCGGTGATGGTCACCCACCGATTGGGCAGCGTAAGAGACGTTAATCGGGTGGTGGTGATGAAGGCGGGAAGGATCGTTGAGGAAGGCCCGCCTCAGGTGCTGGAAGCGCTGAACGGCGAATATGCTGAGCTGCTGGCGCTTCAGAAAAACCAGTATGCCGAGCGACCATCATCGCGCACCGGACAATAAGCTGGCCATTGCCACCGCCCGCAACCTATCCCGCATACAGGCACACGAGCATATGAGCATACGAATACACGAGCATCCCGGAAACAGGCAAAAGGGCAAATCAACTATGCTGATGTTGCACCGGGCGAACGTGTCAGTGTCGTGGCCAGAATGCTCTGCTGTGGACGTTCTTCCGTCGGACGCTGGATTAACGGGTTTACATTGTATGGCCTTGAGGGTCTTGAATCTCTGCCACCAGGACGCGGATGACGCTGGCCCTTACCCGAAACCATCAGTGCCGTTCGATGTGGCGACTGCTGAAAAAGATTTGCCATTTTATGACAACAGCAAGTTCGTTCCCCGAAAGCAGATATGGTCTGGCAAAAGTGTAGCAGTATTAGGATCCGCTATTTAGAGCATTTACGCCTCGGGCATTAACTGGCTGCGGCTGAAGGGGGCCAGTATCACTTCGCCGGGCTGGCGGGGATCGAACCAGATCACCTCCTCGATTTCGGCAGCCGGGCTGAAATCAGTCTGGGCGGTGGTAATCGCAAACATATCGGCGATCAGCTTGTGGCCCGGTTCGTTGGCGGCGCGATCTTCAAAGCGGCCTAACGGCGTCAGGTCTGCCAGTTTCACCTCCAGCGACAGCTCCTCCCACAGCTCACGCACCAGCGCCGCCTGCGGCGTTTCGCCCGGCTCGGGTTTGCCGCCCGGCTGCATAAAGTACGGTGTGTTGCGCTTTCTGACCAGCAGATAGCGTCCCGCGCGATCGGTAATAAGCGCTGCGGCAACGGTAATAACCTTGTTTTCACTCACGATGATTCACTCTCCTTGCTAAATACGTTGTGCTACCACCAGACCCTAAATCTGAACATTTGGGCGAGGAAAAGCTGACTGCGGCAGCGTGTCCAGGTGGCGTTTAATGGTCTTATCTTGTGCGATATCAGGGGGGATTACCTTACCTGAATGCAGTATGGCGAGATTATCGGGCAAAAACGTCCAGTCGCAAAGCTAACCGTTGCTGACGTTAACAAGCCACGTCTTTAAGAAAGCAAAACAATAGCTTACAAGGGAGGGCGCTGGCGAGCAGGTTAGCCGGGCGTATGCCGCATGGATGCGGCATCCGAGCCTCCATGGATGGATTATTTTTTAAAGCCGGTTTTAGGCTTTAAAAAATTAACGGCGCCCCGGCGTTCTGTCGCCAGCGGCCGAACCCGGCACCAGTATATGAAGCGATGCCTTTAAGAAAGCAAAACAGTAGCTTAACGCTAAGCGATGCCCTTAAACAGCAACATCATAGCCTGAAGAGTAACCCATCTGAGACAGGGATAAAAAAAACCCACACAAGGTGGGTTTCGTGTTAATCACCAGCCGCAGCTTATCGCTGATTCAACCGGTAGTACGCCTCGTTCCAGCGCAGCGCATCGCGGAAGCCGTGCAGGGTGGTCTCCTCATCGATTACCACCACCTCAATACCGTGCAGCTCGGCGTACAGGCGCATATCCTCCACCGTCAGCGCCTGGCTGAACACCGTATGGTGCGCGCCGCCGCCGAGGATCCAGGCCTCCGACGCGGTCGCCAGCGACGGCTGTGCCTTCCACAGCGCACGGGCCACCGGCAGCTTCGGCAGCGCCTGCGGCTGATCGATAGCATCCACCACGTTGACCAGCAGACGGAAGCGATCGCCGAGGTCAATCACGCTGGCGTTAACCGCACGGCCGGCCGGGGCAGAGAAGATCAAACGCGCCGGATCGGCCTTACCGCCGATGCCCAGCGGCTGCACGTCAATCAGCGGTTTCGCCTCGCGGGCAATCGACGGGCACACCTCCAGCATATGTGAGCCGAGCACCAGATCGTTGCCCGGCGCAAAGTGATAAGTGTAATCCTCCATAAACGACGTACCACCCGGCCGGTCGCCCGCCATCACCTTGAAGATGTGCAGCAGCGCGGCGGTTTTCCAGTCACCTTCACCGGCAAAGCCGTAACCCTGCTGCATCAGGCGCTGTACCGCCAGCCCCGGCAGCTGGCTCATGCCGTGCAGGGTCTGGAAATTGGTGGTAAAAGCGCGGCAGCCTTCACCGTCGAGGAAACGTTTGATCCCCAGCTCAATGCGCGCCGCGTCCAGCACGTGCTGGCGCTTCTCGCCGCCCGCAGCCGCCACGGCGGAGAAGGTATAGCGGCTCTCATATTCATCGATCAGCGCGCTGACGTCGCCGTCCGACACCTGATTAACCACCTCAACCAGATCGCCCACGCCCCAGCCGTTGACCGAATAGCCAAACTGGATCTGTGCCGAAACCTTGTTACCTTCGGTCACCGCCACTTCCCGCATATTGTCGCCAAAGCGTGCCACCTTCAGCTGCTGGCTGGCCTGGAGCGCGGCGGCTCCGCGCATCCACTGCGCCACGCGCTGTTGCGTCGTGGCATCCTGCCAGTGGCCGGTCACCACCTGATGCGGCAGCCGCATCCGCGCGCCGATAAAACCGAACTCGCGGCCGCCGTGGGCGGTCTGGTTCAGGTTCATAAAGTCCATATCCATGGTGTCCCACGGGATCGCCGCGTTGAACTGGGTATGCAACTGCAACAGAGGTTTGGTCAGCACCGTCAGCCCGCCGATCCACATCTTGGCCGGCGAGAAGGTGTGCAGCCAGGTAATCACGCCCAGGCACTGGGTATCGTGGCTGGCGTCGCGGCACAGCGCCAGCGCCTCGTCCGGGCTCTTGACCAGCGGCTTCAGCCGCAGGGTGAAGGGCAGTGCGCCGCTCTGATTCAGGCCGTCGACCACCTGCTGACCGTGCTGCTCCACCTGGCGCAGGGTTTCCGCGCCGTATAAATGTTGGGTACCAATCACAAACCATACATGCTGGGACATAAAGACCACTCCTTAACTGACGGACGACGGTTGCGGGGCAAACTGTGGTTCAGCCAGTTCACACCATTCAAGGTAACGTTGATAAAGCTGTTGATAACGGGCCACGCGCGCGGCGTCGGGCTGCAGCGTGCGCTCAATCGGGCTGGCCATCGCGGCCTGTGCGGTGGGGATATCGGCATAGACGCCGGCGGCGACGGCGGCAAAAATCGCCGCCCCCAGCGCGCAGCACTCGTCGGAGGCGACGATATCCAGCGGGCGGTTCATCACGTCGCTGCACACCTGCATGATCACCGGTGATTTACGCGCGATGCCGCCGAGCGCCAGCACCTGCTCCACCGGAATATCCTGCTGCTCGAAGCACTCCATAATGGCGCGTGCGCCAAAGGCGGTGGCGGCGATAAAGCCGCCGAACAGCGTCGGGGCGTCGGTGCCGAGGTTCAGGTCGGTAATCACCCCCTTCAGGCGCTGGTTGGCAAACGGCGTGCGGCGGCCGTTAAACCAGTCCAGCACCACCGGCAGGTGATCGAGCTGCGGGTCGGCGGCCCAGGCGGCGGTCAGCTGCTCCAGCAGCCCCTTCTGCAGCGCCTCCAGCTGCGTGCGCAGTTCGGGCTGCTGCACCGCGGCCTGCTGCAGCGGCCAGCCCAGCAGGCGGCTGAACCAGGCGTACATATCGCCAAATGCCGACTGGCCGGCTTCCATGCCGATCATTCCCGGCACCACGCTGCCGTCCACCTGGCCACAGATGCCCTTAATCGCCCGCTCGCCCACGCGGTCGGCGTCGGCGATCAGAATGTCGCAGGTGGAGGTGCCGATCACCTTAACCAGCGTATAGGGCTTCGCGCCCGCACCCACGGCGCCCATATGGCAGTCAAACGCGCCGCCGGAGAGGGTTACCGTCTGCGGCAGCCCGAGCCGCTCCGCCCACTCGGCGGTCAGCTGGCCGACCGGGCGATCGGCGGTCCAGGTATCGTTAAACAGCGGGTAGTCGAGATCGCGGGTCAGCAGTGGGTCCAGCGCCTCAAGGAAGCGCGCCTCCGGCAGCCCCTGCCACAGCGGGTGCCACAGCGACTTATGCCCGGCGGCGCAGCGGCCGCGTTTAAGGATCGCCGGGGCGGTGGTGCCGCTTAACAGCGCGGGAACCCAGTCGCACAGCTCTACCCAGGAAGCGGCGGCCTCGCGCACCGCGCCGTCGGCGCGGCTGACGTGCAGAATTTTCGCCCAGAACCACTCCGAGGAGTAAATGCCGCCGATAAAGCGCGAGTAGTCGGCAAACTCGCCGCTGTGGCACAGGCGGGTAATCGCCTCCGCCTCTTCAATGGCGGTGTGATCCTTCCATAACACAAACATGGCGTTGGGGTTGTCGGCAAACTCCGGCCGCAGCGCCAGCACCCGGCCTTCACGGTCGATCGGGGCAGGGGTGGAGCCGGTTGAATCCACGCCGATGCCGACCACGCTGGCGCGCTGCGCGGGGCTTAGTTGCGTGACAACGTCACGAATAGCCTGCTCCAGCGCGTCGATATAGTCCTGCGGATGGTGGCGAAACTGATTATCAGCCGGCCGGCAGTAGCGCCCGGCCTGCCAGCGCGGGTAGGCCACCACGTGTTTGGCCAGCTCGCGACCGCTGCGGCACTCCACCGCCAGCGCCCGCACCGAGTCGCTGCCAAAGTCGAGGCCGAGGGTAATCGCATCCTGATGCATAGGGGTTCTCCAGAGACGAGAAAAGGTTGCCTCTATCCTGGAAAACCTGGGCGTAAGCCGTTAGGCATCGCTGGCTGCAAATATGCACTTTTCTGCCGTATCGACGGGTTATGTGACCGGCTTCAAATGTTACGTGGCGGTTAAAACGGCTGAATGCATGGACAAAATAGCTGTAATCCCGCGATGTGATAACGCTCTACAAATTATTTCTCCCCAGCGGCTAAAACTAGCGCATCCCCGCACCGTCAGGCCGTCGGCATCGGGATAACCTAATGTTTGCAGGCGTAAAAAATTTCGTTCACCCGATTGATACCGTTTACACAAACCCGCTGATGCGGGCACTGAGCCGGAGAGCCTCATGCACAAATTCACTAAAACGCTGGCCGCGATTGGTTTCGCCGCCGTTATGTCACAATCCGCTATCGCCGAAACCATGAAACTGGGCTTTCTGGTCAAGCAGCCGGAGGAGCCGTGGTTCCAGACCGAATGGAAATTCGCCGACAAGGCCGGTAAGGAACTGGGCTTTGAGGTGATTAAAATCGCCGTGCCGGACGGTGAAAAAACGCTGAACGCCATCGACAGCCTGGCCGCCAGCGGCGCGAAGGGCTTTGTGATCTGTACGCCGGACCCGAAACTCGGCTCGGCGATTATGGCCAAGGCGCGCAGCTATAACCTGAAGGTGATCGCCGTTGACGATCAGTTCGTCACCGCCAAAGGCAAACCGATGGACACCGTACCGCTGGTGATGATGGCGGCGACCAAAATCGGCGAGCGTCAGGGCCAGGAGCTGTACAAAGAGATGCAGAAGCGCGGCTGGGACGTGAAAGAGACCGCGGTGATGGCGATTACCGCCAACGAGCTGGACACCGCCCGTCGCCGCACCGGCGGCTCGATGGACGCGCTGAAGGCGGCCGGTTTCCCGGAGAATCAGATCTACCAGATCCCGACCAAATCCAACGATATCCCCGGCGCGTTTGACGCCGGCAACTCGCTGCTGGTGCAGCATCCGGAAGTGAAAAACTGGCTGATCGTCGGCATGAACGACAACACCGTGCTGGGCGGCGTGCGCGCCACCGAGGGCCAGGGCTTTAAGGGCAGCAACGTGATCGGCATCGGCATCAACGGCGTTGACGCGGTCAGCGAGCTGTCGAAGGGCCAGGCCACCGGTTTCTACGGCTCGCTGCTGCCAAGCCCGGACGTGCACGGCTACCGCAGCATCAAGATGCTGCATGACTGGGTCACCAGCGGCACCGAGCCGGCGAAATTCACCGAAGTCACCGACGTGGTGCTGATCACCCGCGACAACTTCAAAGCCGAGCTGGCGAAGAAAGGGCTGATGTAAAAGGGGCTGTGTGACCCTGTCACATTATGGCCGGGTCACACGCCAGCCGGTTTGCCCGCCGCCGGGCAGAACGGATAAAGCGCTTCAGCTGAACGCCTGCGCATCACGGCAGACGGTCAGCTGAAGCAATACGCAACGCGCGGCTGTACAAGGCCGCGTCAGGTACCGGCGGGGCAACCCGCATTCTGGCTGGAGTGGTTATGCAACAACAACCTGCTTATCTCAGCTTTCACGGCATTGGCAAAACCTTTCCGGGCGTTAAGGCGCTGCAGGATATTGGCTTTGAGTGCCATGCCGGACAGGTGCACGCGCTGATGGGTGAGAACGGCGCCGGCAAATCGACGCTGCTGAAAATCCTCAGCGGCAGCTATCAGCCCAGTGCCGGTGAAATCCGCCTGCAGGGGCAGCCGGTCAAATTCCCCACTACCGTGGCGGCGCTCAACGCCGGCGTGGCGATTATCTACCAGGAGCTGCACCTGGTGCCGGAGATGACCGTCGCCGAGAATATCTACCTCGGCCAGCTGCCCGCCCGCGCCGGGCTGGTGAACCACGCCCGCCTGCGCGCCGACGCGCGGGTGCAGCTGCAGGCGCTGGGCATGGATATTGACCCGGACCTGCCGCTGAAGTATCTCTCCCTCGGCCAGTGGCAGATGGTCGAGATCGCCAAGGCGCTGGCGCGCAACGCGCGGGTGATCGCCTTTGATGAACCGACCAGCTCGCTCTCCGCCCGCGAGATCGACCAGCTGTTTCGGGTGATCCGCCAGCTGCGCGCCGAAGGGCGGGTGGTGCTCTACGTCTCGCACCGCATGGAGGAGATTTTCGCCCTCAGCGACGCGATTACCGTGTTTAAGGATGGCCGCTACGTGCGCACCTTTACCGATATGGCCACCACCGACAACGACCAGCTGGTGCAGGCGATGGTCGGCCGCGACATCGGCGATATCTACGGCTACCGTCCGCGCCCGCACGGCGAGGTAAGGCTGCAGCTGGAGGCGGTGCAGGCGAAGGGCGTGCGCTGCCCGATCTCGTTCAGCGTGCGCGCCGGCGAGATCGTCGGCCTGTTTGGTCTGGTGGGTGCCGGGCGCAGCGAGCTGATGAAAGGCCTGTTCGGTGCCACCCGCCTGACGGGGGGCCAGCTGAAGCTGGACGGTGACAACGTCACGCTTCGCGAGCCGATTGAGGCGATCCGCGCCGGCATTATGCTCTGCCCGGAAGACCGCAAGGCGGACGGCATCATCCCGGTGCACTCGGTGCGCGACAACATCAACATCAGCGCGCGGCGCAACAACCTCACCGCCAGCGGGCTGATCGACAAACGCTGGGAAGCGCGCAACGCCGGTGAGCATATCAGGTCGCTGAAGATCCGTACCCCGTCGGCAGAGCAGCTGATTATGAACCTCTCCGGCGGCAACCAGCAGAAGGCGATCCTCGGCCGCTGGCTGTCGGAAGAGATGAAAGTGATCCTGCTCGACGAGCCGACGCGCGGCATCGACGTCGGCGCAAAAAACGAAATCTACCAGCTGATCTACGCGCTGGCCGAACGCGGCATTGCCGTGCTGTTTGCCTCCAGCGATCTGCCGGAAGTGATGGGGCTGGCCGACCGTATCCTGGTGATGCGCGAAGGTGAAATTGCCGGCGAACTGGCGCACGACGACGCCACCGAAGCCCTGACCCTCAGCCTTGCCATGCCTAAAACCGCCAAACCCGCCAGCCGGGTGGCCTGAATTCAGGAGTAAACTATGTCTGTAACCACGACCTCCGGCCCTGCGGCAGCGAAGCGTTTCAGCCTCGGACGCATCTGGGACAACTTTGGCATGCTGGTGGTGTTCGCCGCGCTGTTTCTGGCCTGCACGCTGTTTGTGCCTAATTTCGCCAGCCTGATCAATATGAAGGGGCTGGGGCTGGCGATCTCAATGTCCGGCATGGTCGCCTGCGGCATGCTGTTCTGCCTCGCCTCCGGCGACTTTGACCTGTCGGTGGCCTCGGTGATCGCCTGCGCGGGCGTCACCTGCGCGGTGGTGATCAACCTCAGCGAAAGCTTGTGGATCGGCGTGGGGGCCGGGCTGCTGCTCGGCGTTGCCTGCGGTTTTGTTAACGGCTTTGTCATCGCAAAGCTTAAAATTAATGCGCTGATCACCACCCTGGCGACCATGCAGATCGTGCGCGGTCTGGCCTATATTTTCTCCGACGGTAAGGCGGTGGGCATCGAAGACGAACGCTTCTTCGCCCTCGGCTACGCCAGCTGGCTGGGCGTACCGGCTCCGGTGTGGCTGACCATCATCACCCTGGCGCTGTTTGCCTTCCTGCTGAATAAAACCACCTTTGGCCGCAACACGCTGGCGATCGGCGGTAACGAAGAGGCGGCGCGGCTGGCCGGCGTGCCGGTGGTACGCACCCGCATTATCATCTTTATTCTCTCCGGACTGGTCTCCGCCGCGGCGGGCATTATCCTCGCCTCGCGCATGACCAGCGGCCAGCCGATGACCTCGCTGGGCTATGAGCTGATCGTTATCTCCGCCTGCGTGCTCGGCGGCGTGTCGCTGAAGGGTGGCATCGGTAAAATTTCCTACGTGATCGCCGGGGTACTGATCCTCGGCACCGTTGAAAACGCGATGAATTTACTCAATATCTCGCCGTTCTCACAGTACGTGGTGCGCGGTCTGATATTGTTAGCGGCGGTGGTCTTCGACCGCTACAAACAGAAAGCCAAACAGGCCTGATTAAGGAGGCGCTATGTATCATCGTCTGGCCCCGGTGGCGCAGTCCAACCCGCTGTTGCCCGGTTATCAGTTCGGTGCCTGGCTGGTAGCCGGACTGACGCCGATCGCCGCCGACGGGCCGCTCGACTTCTTTATCGACCGTCCGCACGGCATGAAGGGCTATATCCTTAACCTGACCATTAAGGGGCGCGGCCAGGTGTTTGACGGCGAAACCGAGTTTGACTGTGAGCCCGGCGATCTGCTGCTGTTCCAGCCGCAGACCCCGCACCTCTACGGCCGCTCGCCGGGCAGCGACGCCTGGCACCATCGCTGGGTCTACTTCCGCCCGCGCGCCTACTGGAACGACTGGCTGCAGTGGCAGGATAACGGCCAGGGCGTAGGCCGTCTGCGGCTGCCGGAGTCGCTGCGCGAGGAGTTTGACCGGCTTTTTGCCGGCATCGAGCAGACGCACAACTCCGGGCGGCGCTTTGCCGAAGAGCTGGCGATGAACCTGCTGGAGCGGCTGCTGCTGCGCGCGGTGGAGGAGGACCCGCGCAGCCATCAGCAGATCCGCGACGCACGGGTGGTGGAGGCCTGCCAGTTTGTTACCCGCAACCTGGCGGCCGAGGTGAAAATTGAGGACGTGGCGAAGCACGTCTGCCTGTCGCCGTCGCGCCTGGCGCACCTGTTCCGCGAACAGATGGGGGTTAACCTGCTGCGCTGGCGGGAAGATCAGCGGGTGATCCGCGCCCGGCTGCTGCTGCAGACCACCCAGGAGCCGATCGCCAGCATCGGCCGCGAAGTCGGCTACGACGATCAGCTCTACTTCTCGCGGGTGTTTCGTAAGCGGGTCGGGGTCAGCCCCAGCGACTTCCGCCGCCGCAGCCTCGACGCGCACGATGCGCTGGTGGCACAGGAGACCTGGCACCCGCCGCGCCGGGTGAATGAAGGCTAAACCAGACGATCCGCCACGCGTTTGCGGATCGACGCTTTTTCGGCGTCGCTGAGGAAGGCGATCTTCAGGCCGTTTTCCTGCGCGGTGCGTATCTGCTGCTGGCTCAGGCCGGCGGCCGGGGCGGCCACCCGGTACTCGTGGCCGATCTCAATGCCCTGAACCGCCGGATCGTCGGTGTTGATGGTCGCCAGGATGCCGTGATCGAGGAACGACTTCAGCGGATGCTGCGCCAGCGAAGCGACGGTGCTGGTCTGAATATTTGAGGTCAGGCAGGACTCCATACCGATGCCGTGTTCGGCCAGGTAGTCCATCATCGTCGGGTCGGTAATCGCCTTCACGCCGTGGCCGATGCGCTCAGCGCCCAGCTCACGGATCGCCTGCCAGATGCTCGCCGCGCCTGCCGCTTCACCGGCGTGTACGGTAATACGCAGCCCGGCGTCACGCGCGCGGGTAAAGTGGCTGAGGAAACGTTCGCCGGGGAAGCCCAGCTCGTCACCGGCCAGGTCCAGCGCGGTAATGCCGCTGCGGTGCGCCAGCAGCGCGTCCAGCTCGCGCAGGCAGGCGTCTTCGCCGAAGGTGCGGCTCATAATCCCTGTCAGGCGCACGTCGATATTGTGCTTCGCCACGCCGGCTTTAATGCCGTCGATCACCGCTTCCACCACGCCCGCTACCGGCAGGTTGTGGGTCATCGCCATATAACCGGGGGAGAAGCGCAGCTCGGCGTAGTCGATGCCCGCGCGCGCCGCGTCTTCGACGTTCTCAAGCGCCACCCGGCGGCAGGCGTCGAGCGAACCCAGCACCTTCACGCCCCAGTCCAGCTTGTTCAGGAAGCTGACCAGGTCCGGCTCGGTCTCCATCACCTGCACGTGCGGGCGCAGCTGCTCCAGCGTGCTGGCGGGCAGGGTCAGATTAAACTCACGGCCTAAATCGAGGATGGTCTGTGCGCGGATATTGCCGTCAAGATGGCGATGAATATCGGTAAGGGGAAGCTGGGAATCGATCATGTCGGCACTCTTTTTATGTAATCAGTTAAGTGCAGAGCATTATAAAAACTCTTTGCGCAACAATACCAGCAAATTGCGCAACGGCTGGCCTGTTTGCTGGATTAATCGGCGGAATACGGAAATAAGCAGGGCACCCGCAGGTGCCCTTAGTCGAGTTTACTCAGACAGGGAAGGCGCTGCCATTCCGCCGCCCAGCATATAGCGGGTGAGGAACTGCTCCAGCGGCATCTTCTCGCCGTTCATCGTCACCTGGCCGTTGGCGTACTGCAGGCTGGTGATGATGTTGTCATCCTGCTGGGTGGTCAGGCGGAACATCTGGCCCATCGCTGCCAGACCTTTCACCTGCTGCTCGGCCAGTTTGGCCGCATCTTCCTGCGAATGGCCTTCGCCCAGCGCGGCGCGGGTCATCAGCTCGGTGGCCATTGGCATTGAGATGGTCAGCTTACTGTCCAGCGACTTGAGTACGCTGTCCAGACGCTGTGCCGGATCGTCGGCCGGCGGGGTGCCCGGCGTCGGCTCTTTAAACTGGGTGTTCAGATTAAAGCTGCTCTCGCCCTTGGCGTTTTTCAGGCTGAACGGCGCGATAGCGATCGACGGGCTGCCTTTCAGCAGCTGCGGCAGGTTGGCCATCAGCAGTTCGCTGACGCGCTGCTGATACAGCGCCGGGTCGTTGGCGACCGCCGGATCGTTGCTCAGCGCCTGCACCTGACTGTTGTAGTTAGCGGAGAACGCTTTCATCGCCTTACCGTCAAAGTCGGCCAGCTTAACCACCAGTTTACCCTGGCCAAAGTCCTGGCCCTGCAGCTTGAGGCTGTCGAGGGTATAGGCCACTTCACCGCCGACGCGGTTATCTTTCGAGTCGAAGTTAGATGTGCCGTTCAGCCCTTCCAGCGCCAGCACGTCTTTACCGGACACGGCGGTGGTGAAGCTTTTCAGCACCACCTTCTGATCGCCGATGCGCAGGCCTTCTTCGCTCAGCCTGCTGTTGGCGTCAAAGGTCAGGCCGTTTACGGTAAACAGCATCGGCATATCCAGCTGATTTTTGCTGCTCAGCGCCACGCTCTTGATATCGGCGTTGATATCAACCTTATCGCCCTTATCGTCGGCGCTGATGTCCAGCGTGCCGCCTTCAAAGGCAAAGCGCTCGTGGGTCTGCACGTTGTTGTAATCCACCGGCAGCAGCTGAATGCGCGAGTCGGTGTTGCCACCGTAGCCGATGCGGGTTTCAGCCTGCACCACCGATTTACCCTGCGCCATCTCAAACAGCTTCTTCACCGCGTCGGTGTTTTCCAGCTCGCTGTGTACCGAAGCCATCGACGGCAGCAGATTGAATTTTTTCAGCTGTGCCAGCGGGAACGGACCGTGGTCGATAGTCTCTTTAAAAACTACGCTCTGGCCCGGCTTCAGCAGGGAGTTATCTTCGGTTTGCGAGCTTGACTGCAGCACAAAGCGGGCGGAACTGCTGAACAGACCACGCTGATAGTCCTGGTAGCTCAGCTGCAGGCGGCTCTCCGGCGCGGCCTCGGCGATTTTCGCATTAGCGTCGGCAACCACCTGGTCCATATGCTTTTCCAGCTGCTTACCGGTCAGCCATGCGCCGCCGGTCCAGACCACGCCCAGCGCAATCACCACGCCTACTGCAATCCTGGTTTTCTTCATCGGTAATGTCATCCTTTCTAGTCACCATCGCCGGAGCTGCCTCGCATCTCCGGCGGCCAGTTGTCTGGCGAATAAAAAAACGCCGGAACGGCGTTTTTCCTCTGCTTCGCTACTCAGCTTAGCAATAATGTGCGCTGGCGTCAGCCGCGCGCGTTGAGATCGTTGAACGCGCGCGCCACCCGGCCATTGCCCGCAAGCGTCAGCGGCGACTCGCTGGCGGCGATAAACGCCGACTCGCCCGGCAGCAGACGCAACGTCTGGCCGCCCGTGCTCAGCACGGCCTCGCCTTCGATGCAGAACAGGATCGCCGCGCTCTGCTGGCTGACGCTCAGCGGTTCAGCGCTCAGGCGGTGGATGGCAAAGGCAAAATCGGCCACCGGGATCGGGAAGTTCTGCGTGCGTCCGTCGTCCTGCGGAGCGGTCAGCAGGGTGTCCGCGGCGCGGGAAACAAACTGCAGATTATCCAGCAGCTCCGGCACGTCGATATATTTCGGCGTCAGCCCGGCGCGCAGCACGTTATCGGAGTTGGCCATAATCTCCAGCGCCACGCCGTTCAGGTAGGCGTGTGGCGTTTCGGCAAACAGGAACATTGCCTCACCCGGCTGCAGCTCAACCACGTTCAGCAGCAGCGGAGAGAACAGGCCGCTGTCGTCCGGGTAGACCCCGGCGATCTGCGCGATGGTCTGCCACGGCTGGCCCTGTTCGGTTTTCAGCGCCGCGCGCAGCACCGTCAGCGCCTGCAGTTTCTCCGCGTCCTGCATTGAGAGCAGGGCGGCAAACAGCTGTGCCAGCTGCTCTGCGTCCGGCTGCGCCAGGAAGGCGACAATCGCCGGGTGGGCATCCGCTACCGGCTGCAGCAGCGCGGCGATCTCCGCCAGCGGGCGGAAGCCGTTAATGGCGCTGAACGGCGTCAGCGCGTAAACCAGCTCCGGCTTATGGTTGGCGTCTTTATAGTTGCGGTGGGCGGCGTCCAGCGGAATGCCGGCGGCGTTTTCACGGGCAAAGCCGAGCTCTGCGGCCGCTTTGCTTGGGTGTACCTGAATCGACAGCGGCTGAGCGGCGCACAGCACCTTAAACAGGAACGGCAGCTCGCCAAAGCGCTGCGCCACCTGTGCGCCCAGCTGTGCAGGCTGGTCGGCGTTAATCACCTCGCGCAGTGAACGCGTCTCCCCCCCGACCACCACCGATGACGGGCTCTTCGGGTGCGCGCCCATCCACAGCTCGGCCTGCGGCAGGCCCTGCGGATTGGCAATGCCGTACAGCTCGTTGAGCGCGGTGGTGCTTCCCCAGGCATAATTCTGCACGGTGTTGAGTAGTTTTTGCATGATCGGTGTAATTCATCCTTGTAACGATGCGGGCAGGGCCGCGATTAAACCAGAAAAGACGATCGGATTGACACCGTGATCCCCCGTAAAATCAGGCAGATCAGATCTGATGGCATTTCCTTTCTATTACATCAGCTTACAAAATATGTCTCCCCCGGTCTATGCTCTAATTCTGAATCCTGGCCAGGATAAGGCCAGCTGACTGATTCTGGTTATGGGATCGCCACTTAACCGGGCGTGCTGTTAAGGAGGATGACAGATAATTTTTGAGCTGTAACGGGGGCGCGGGCTGGCACAATCTGGCGCTCACCCGCCGGGGGCATAATGGGGGATGTTTTTTGTGATCGCAAAGACACTCTGATGTAATAAATGCGAATGAGTCGCATAATCTTTTGCTGTGAAAGGTACACTATGGCCGCGCCCGCTGCCGCAACCCGGCAGAGCAGGGCTATGATTAATCATATGATTGCGCTAAAGGAGAGAGTAATGGTCGCCAACCGCATTGAAAAAGATTCAATGGGCCCGATTGAGGTACCGGCTGACAAACTGTGGGGCGCGCAGACGCAGCGCTCCCTGGAACACTTTCGCATTTCCACGGAAAAAATGCCCGTCGAACTGGTCTACGCGCTGGCGCTGACCAAGCGCGCGGCGGCGAAGGTCAACAGCGACCTCGGGCTGCTGCCGGCAGAACGCGCCAGCGCCATCGTCAGCGCGGCTGACGAAGTGCTGGCCGATAAGCACGGCGGTGAATTCCCGCTGGCGATCTGGCAGACCGGCTCCGGCACGCAAACCAATATGAATATGAACGAGGTGCTGGCCAACCGCGCCAGCGAGATCCTCGGCGGCGAGCGCGGCATGTCGCGGCTGGTGCACCCGAACGACGACGTTAACAAGAGCCAGAGCTCCAACGACGTGTTCCCGACCGCGATGCACGTGGCGGCGGTGGTGGCGGTAAAAGAGCACCTGATCCCGCAGCTGAACGTGCTGCAGCAGACGCTGAACGCCAAGGCTGAAGCCTTTAAAGACGTGGTGAAAATCGGCCGCACCCACCTGCAGGACGCCACGCCGCTGACGCTTGGCCAGGAGATCTCCGGCTGGGTGGCGATGCTGGCCCACAACCTCAAACATATCGAACAGAGCCTGCCGCACGTGGCGGAGCTGGCGCTGGGCGGCACCGCGGTCGGCACCGGCCTGAATACCCACCCGGAATACGCCGTGCGCGTGGCGGAAGAACTGGCGGTGCTGACTAAACAGCCGTTCGTCACCGCGCCGAACAAATTTGAAGCGCTGGCCACCTGCGATGCGCTGGTTCACGCCCACGGCGCGCTGAAAGGCCTGGCGGCCTCGCTGATGAAAATCGCCAACGACGTGCGCTGGCTCTCCTCCGGCCCGCGCAGCGGCATCGGTGAACTGAGCATCCCGGAAAACGAACCGGGCAGCTCGATCATGCCGGGCAAAGTGAACCCGACTCAGTGCGAAGCGCTGACCATGCTCTGCTGCCAGGTGCTGGGCAACGACGTGGCGGTCAACATCGGCGGAGCCTCCGGCAACTTCGAACTGAACGTGTTCCGTCCGATGGTGATCCACAACTTCCTGCAGTCGGTGCGCCTGCTGGCCGACGGTATGGACAGCTTTAACCACCACTGCGCGGTCGGCATCGAGCCTAACCGCGACCGCATCACCCAGCTGCTCAACGACTCGCTGATGCTGGTTACCGCGCTGAACACCCATATCGGCTACGATAAAGCGGCCGAGATTGCCAAGAAGGCGCACAAGGAAGGCTCTACGCTGAAAGCCGCTGCGCTTAAGCTGGGGTATCTGAGCGAAGCCGAGTTTGATGCCTGGGTTAAGCCTGAGGAGATGGTGGGGAGTCTTAAAATATGATTAGCTGAGTTCCGTCAGTCAATCAGCGGCTTCGTTCAACAGATAATCCGCAAGCGTTGGCTGAGGGCACATTAAGCATCAAAACCGGCGTCAGTAACACGGCGCCGGTTTTTTATAAAAATACGACTGTCCCACAGGGGGCCGCGGTACCCGGCAGATCCCACAGGCCAGACAGCAGCGTAACCAGCCAGACCCGCTTCACCGGGCTGTAAGTGAAAGTAACTCGCTGGCTGGAATACTGCTCGGTTCCCTACGCACATAGCTTCTTCCCTGAGTTTGCCGTATAAATAATCACTTGTGGTTTTGAGCGCCGGTAACCCAAGAGAACAGCATGTCCAGACCGACAGAACTCTATGTTCAGCATCTGCTTGATGTCGATGATATTCCTGCTGAAAATCGCTATCTGGAAATCGCCAAAAACCTGGAGTGTTACGGCATAACGGTGGCAGACGATCGCCGGCCGGAAGAGATCGTCGCCCGGCACAAAACCATTTCCGGGATCAACTGTGACTTCTGCAGCGCAGCGGGATCACGAAACATCACCACCTTTGACCCGCATAAATCGCCAAAGCCCTCCCTCTACATTTCCGTTCTGCTGGCAGGCGATCAGTCTATTCGTGGGGTGAAAAAGTCAGCCCACGCCAGGGTCAGCCAGGGCACGCTGAACGTTCATCAGCGTAATGATTATTACACCTATGAAAGTAATGACGTGAACCAGCTCTATCTGATCCCGGATATTGCTGCCGTTAACAGCATATTTGAGGGCAGGCTAACCAACCCTACCGTTTCGCTGGAAAGCCATCCTCTGATGCCCTTTATGAAATCCCACATGCTGCTGTTGCATCAACAGGGGGCCTTACTCAATGTCAAACAGGCATCGGTGATTCTGGATGGCCTGCACAATATGGCCATGCTGATGTTAACGGACGTGGCGAAAGAAAAAGGGTTGATTTCATCAGGTGCGCTTAGCCACATCTACAACGCATCCAGATCCTATATCGAGCAGAACTGTCATCTGCAGGCGCTCTCTCCGGACCAGATTACCAACGTTCTGCGCTATTCACGATCCAGCCTTGACAGAGCGTTTAAAGAGCAGGGGACGACGGTGATGGCGACGATTAAAGATGTGCGTTTAACTAAAGCAAAAGAGATGCTGGAAAACCATCCGCATTTACGTATTGATCGGATCGCATGGGAGTGTGGTTTCAGTAGTCAGTTTATTTTTAGTAAGAATTTTCGGGAGAAGTACCAAATGCCGCCTAAAGTCTGGCGTGATAACTTTGGCGGGACATAATCCTTACTCAAAAGGGTAAATCCTTGCTTTACTGTTGCTGGAATCTTTCCCTGTCAACGCAGATACCACCGCTCACCTTGTTTGCCAGACTGAACACGTGATGAATAATTTGTTTGCTGTTGGTTTTTATTTTTCTTTTAATATTGCCTTTGTGTGCTGCAATGGTCTTGTTTTTGATGTTCAGTTCTTCAGATATATGCGGCGTGCTATGACAGGACATCCACATTTCCAGCATAACCGACTCTGTTCTGCTCAGCTTTACAGGCTGGGACTGACGGTCGTTGCATAAAGGATGTAGCGCATCCCTCTTAAGATAGTCGTCAACCAGTGTTTTCAACGTATTCAACCCAATGTGCTTTGATAAGAACACCAGATTCTCACGAACAACGACATGCTCTTTAAAATTTCTGGCTGAAGTTGACATAAATACTAAAAAGATCAAGTCGGCATTACTGGCAATCATCTCCCGCAGCGCCTGCGTTTCCTGATTGTGTTCAGAGAGGCAATTCTCACTAACAAACACCAGTCCGGACCGGTATTGAGTGCAGTAAGCCTGTGCGGAAGTTACTTTTCTTGCGAAAAATATATTAATATGTGAGAAGTAATGTGTCAGCCCGGTTAGCGTATAATTACAGGGATCAATAACAATCGCTTGCATTTTTATCTTCTTCTTAAGTTGGGTTTCTTTCAGCTTTTCCGCGTGAATAAAGATTGAAATTCAAAGGGAAAAAAATAAGTAACGGCCACAGGCAGATCAAATTATGCGTAGTTTTTCTTCATTAAAACATGTCTCTGCACATCACTTTTTGTTCTTCTCCGTCACAGGGATGTGTGTTCCCCTGCTGCCGGCAGCAATGAGATGAGTCAGGGGTTCACCCCCAGAAAGACAAAGAACGCCAGCCGCGGCCAGCCCGTAAGACCAACGGCGGAAGTTGCAGGAAATCTGGCTTTGCGGGAACCCCCGCAACCGCATCGACAGCCTGTCGGTTAAGATCTCAGGTTGTTATCAGAGATGATTGATCGGAACGCTGAATCCAGGCTGAGCTCCCTCGAAAAATCTGGTACAGGGAACAGCGTTTCAGTTAACCTGACGCGACAAGCACTGTTAAATCATGATTTTCGCCGCAACGCGGCAGGGGTACTTCTGACAGTGGACACCGCAGGGCGTGTGAGGCGAGGCCATGAAGATGGCTAATAATTCGCATAAAAAGCGATTACCCTGAACGCGTCGGTGATGAAGCGGGGGATCATTTCTCTCTTTTGCCCATTTTGCGATATATTAGCCCCACTATCAAAATCCTCTTTTTCCAAAGGTATTCCCCGATGGCCCTGATCCCCAAAAACTATGCCCGTCTCGAAAGCGGTTACCGCGAGAAAGCGCTTAAAATCTACCCGTGGGTCTGCGGGCGCTGCACGCGTGAGTTTGTCTACTCCAACCTGCGCGAACTGACGGTGCACCATATCGATCACGATCACACCAATAACCCGGAAGATGGCAGCAACTGGGAGCTTTTATGCCTTTATTGTCACGATCACGAGCATTCGAAGTACACCGAAGCGGACCAGTACGGCACCCGCGTGGTGGCAGGCGAAGACGCGCAGGATGACGTTGAAGCCGCAACCTACAACCCGTTTGCCAACCTTCAGGCGATGCTGAACAAGAAGAAGTGATGGCCGCTGCCTGCTTCTGTTAGCAGATTGCCAGCAGCAGGAAGGAGAACGAAGAAAACTAACCAGTCATGAAAGGAAGCAGCAATGTCCCAGCTTTTACCGGAAATCGAAGTGATGTTTATCGCCGGGTTTGGCCCAATCTCCCGGAGTACGGAAACCAGCGCCGCGTTTTATCTGCATGCGCTGGGGCTGCCGCTGAAGCCGATTGAGGGCAACAGCGATTACCTGGTGACGGAAGAGGGCGCGCTGCAGGGCGCTAAGCATTTTGCCGTCTGGCCGCTGGCGCAGGCAGCCACCTCATGTTTTGGCACTGAGCAGTGGCCAGGCGAACTGCCGATCCCGCAGGGATGGATTGAGTATGAGGTACGGGATCTCGATGCTGCCACCCAGGTTTTGGCCGACAGAGGCTATCGTCTGCTGGTGGCAAATCGCACCGAGCCCTGGGGGCAAAAGGTCACCCGCCTGCTCAGTCCTGAAGGGTTGCTCACCGGATTGACGATCACGCCCTGGTTGCGCCAGTAATAAGCAGGCGACTTACCCAGCGCCTTTCTTAGCATGGTGATAAAGGCGCTGACCGAGTCATAGCCACGCATATTGCGGTATCGCCGGGCTGATACTGTGCTCTCAAGGCAGGGGAAGCCGCAGCCAACCGGATAATATACCCACCGGATATCGTCGGGTTCAGCCACCTGCACCCCGTTTCCAGGCCGTTTTTCCTCTGTTCTTCAGTGGGTGCCATAGATCGGGAAGGCAAAATGCCTGACGTGGGAGCCAGGTGTAGCAGAGCATGCTGATAATGATTTGCTATAATGGCCTCAGCAAAATTTTAAACGACCAGGAACGGTGTCTGAATGAAGTTTTATGGGATAAATTATCTACAAACGCAGTCTAATCTGAATGACTATCTGAAATATATTATTATCTTTAGCACGTTATTTGTTCTGATCGTCGTCTTTAGCCTGTATATGCGCCATCGCCTGCAGACTAAGTATCGGGATTTAACGATTATCGCCTTCCTGTTTCTGCTTTTCATCTCGGGCGTTCAGTATGCGGATTATACCAACAGCCAGAACGTACATTCACAGTCATCACAAATGGTTAATTTTGTAAGGCTGTTGTCCAAAGAAAAAAACGTCAGCGTCAATGCTGTTTTTGCCAGCTCAGTACAGCTGACGGATGGCGTGATCGTTAAGGTCGGTGACGGTTATTACCGCGTGAATCTAAGTGCGGATCAAGCCACCTACAGCTTAGTGGAGGTCTGGTTAACCAATCCTGACATCTCCATCGTCAATAATTGAGGAATAAAATGACTCTTTACACACCTATTATGATCAAGCTGGCTCTGGGGATACTGTGCCTGATTGTGCAAATCAATCTTATGGGGAAGGGTAATCTGGCCCCTTCATCGGCGATGGATCAGGTTCAGAACTACGTTTTGGGTGGGATTATCGGTGGCGTGATTTACAATGAGTCAATTACGGTGCTGCAATTTGTGCTGGTGTTGATTATATGGACCTTGCTTGTTTTTGTTCTTAAGTTTTCGAAAGAGCATAATCGTTTCGTCAAAAGAATCATCGATGGCAAACCCATTACGTTAGTACATAATGGATCCGTGAATGTGAAGGAGTGTTTACGCAACGGGGTTTCTGCCAACGATCTGATGTTTAAATTAAGGGCTAACGGCGTTTATGAAGTGGAACAGCTCAAGCGCGTTGTTCTTGAGCAGAATGGGCAGCTGACCATTATTCAGAGTGGCGACGAAAATATTCGATATCCCATCATCGTGGACGGTTTAGCGAACCATGACCTGCTGGAAATTATTAATAAGGACAGCGCATGGTTAGAAGCAAGAATTGCAGAACAGGGCTTCAGTAAAATCAGTGAAGTCTACTTAGGTGAATACCTCTCCGGCCGGATTAATTTATACGGGTATGCGAGATAATCGCGGGCCATCCCATCGGGTCACTGTACAATGCCGCCCAGGTAACCGCGTGGCGACAGACGGGGCGCGAAAAATACCCTTGAAGCTATTCCACCCGGTCACTGTACAAATGCAGCCTTGGCACCACCAGGTGCAGCATCTGCGCCTCCGGCTTATAGCGGTGCGTAATCTGCGCCGCGTTGTAGTTCAGCAGCTCCCCCAGCTTCGGCACGCTGGCGGCATCGCGGCACAGCACCAGCAGCGGGGAAGGGCAGGCCAGCTGGGTCTGTTTTTTTGACTCCGCATCATACACCCGCGCAATCGGCTGCACTTTTACCGGCCGTTTAATCTTCAGCGCCGCACCTTCCGGTAACCCGCGCAGCAGATCCATCTCTTCCGATACCCGCTCCGCCCACTGTTCACGCGTCCAGGGGGCGACGGCACGCCCGGCCTGCAGGCTTTTTTCCAGTTTCTCCAGTATCTCAGCGCGGCTGACGTTCTTAATAATATGCTTGTTGGCCCAGCCGAAGCGCACCGAGTCCGGGCTCTCCAGCAGCGGAATGCCGCGATAGGCGTTAAGGGTGATCAGCCCGCGCTGGTGGCGATGCACAAACTCGAAGCGCTCCTCGCTCGGCAGGCCGGAGTCGACGGTGATAATCTGCTCCAGATCCTGCTTCAGCTGATTGACCCGCTGCACCTGCTGGCGCAGGCTTTCGGCCTGCACATCATCGGCCTGCAGGCAGATGGCACCGGGCAGGCGTACCGCCGATTTGGTGCTGATTTTCTCCGACTGGTGCTGCATAAACAGCAGCCCGTAGTGGGCCAGCGCCCGCTGCAGCGCGGCCTGGCCGAGCTGTTGCTCAACGGCAATTTTCAGCAGCGGATCGTGCTCGCGACCTTTCTCCACCGGCGGTAAGACAAACACCCGCGCGGCCAGCAGCCGCAGGGCAACAATCTGCTGCTGCAAAGTGGCAAGTTCCTGCTCCAGATCCGCCACGCAGCGGTGCAGGCGATCGACGGCTTCATATTGACTCATTACGCGAACCTTTAATAGTTACAACATACTTTTACTTTGCCGAATACTGGTGCAAAAATCCAGCACTTGCGTCAGTTTATTTTCGGCAGCGAAAACAGCAGCGAGTTGGCGACGAGTCTGTTAACCGTAGCGGGGCCTTACGGCCCCGTTAAAAGCGTAACGTTGATTAAGCCTGTCCGCTATTTATGACGGCTGTTTTGCCCTGAAGTCAGCCAGGTCAGCAGCGCCGCAACCAGCAGCAGCGCGCCGCTCATCGCAAAGGTGCTCTGCCAGCCGAGCTTATCAAACAGAACGCCGCCCACCGTTGAACCCAGCGCAATCGACAGCTGGACCATTGCCACCATCAGGCCGCCCGCCGCCTCGGCATCACCGGGCAGGGTACGGGCAATCCACGTCCACCATCCGGTCGGTGCTGCGGTCGCCAGCAGTCCCCACAGCCCGAACAGCAGCGCAACCAGCCAGACCAGCTGGCTGTTGAGGAGCAGCATGCCGACGATCGCCGCCATCAGCAGCGGAATGGCGATCAGCGTCGGATAGAACTTCGCATTGAGGAACGGGGTAATCGCCAGCGTGCCGATGAAACCCGCCACGCCAATCCCCAGAAGAATCAGCGACAGGCCGGCCCCGTCAACCCGGGTCACCGTCTCAAGGAACGGGCGCACGTAGGTGAATAACGCAAACTGCCCCATAAAGAACAGCCCGCAGGCCAGCATACCGACGGCAACGATCGGCCTCTTTAGCAGGCGAAACGCCGTACCGTGGGAGCGTGGGCGTTGATCCCCCGGCATTGCGGGCAGGCTGATCGCCTGCCAGATAAAGGCGACGATCGCCACCGGTACCAGGCACAGGAACGCCCCGCGCCAGCCGATGGTGGTACCAAGATAGCTGCCCAGCGGGGCGGCGATCACCGTCGCCAGCGCGTTACCGCCGTTGAAAATCGCCAGCGCGCGCGGCACCTGCGGCGCCGGCACCAGACGGATCGCGGTGGCGGCGGACATTGACCAGAACCCGCCGATAGCAACACCGATCAGCGCGCGTCCGGCGATATAGACCGGGTAGTCCGGGGCCAGCGCGATAATGATGCCGGAGACCGCCATCAGCACCGTCATTCCCTGCAACAGGATTTTACGGTTTATCGCGCCGGCCAGGGAGGAGATACTCAGGCTGGTCAGCACCGCCAGTGCACCGGAGATGGCGATCCCCTGGCCTGCCAGCCCCTCGCTGACCTGCAGATCGCGGGCCAGCGGCGTCAGCAGGCTGACCGGCATAAACTCGGAGGCCACCAGCACAAAGACGCACAGGGTCATGGCAAAAATGCCGCTCCAGTAAGCGTGCGGTGGGTGATGGGGTGGGGTATGGCTTAGTGTGGACATATCAGCATCTCTGAATATCGCCCCGGCAGGCTCAGGAAAAGCCGGGGCTAAGGCTATTAATGCAATAACAACTAATGGGGAATAGATGCCGTGCGCCGTCAACGGCGGCGAGGCGAACATCGCTACTTGAAACCCGTGGTCAGGCCACCCGTCGCTGACAGGTGGCCCGTTAAGTGGTTTACTTCAGATTGGTTTTAAAGAACTGGTCAAACTGCGTAAACGGGATTTTACCGGCCGCGTTATCGTACAGGTCAACGTGGTTAGCACCCGGCACCACTACCAGCTGTTTCTTCGTGCTGCCCACCGCTTTATAAGCGTCTTCGGCAAAGTAGCGCGAGTGGGCGTTTTCACCGGTAACGATCAGCGTCGGAATGGTGATTTCCTTCGCGTAGCTCAGCAGCGGCATATTCATAAACGACAGCGGCATGGTGGCGGTCCAGGCACCGTTAGAGTTGACGGAGCGCGCGTGGAAGCCGCGCGGCAGGCGATAGTAGTCAAAGAACTCTTTCAGCACCGGGTTTGGGTCAGCTGGTAACGCTTCCGGCAGAATGCGCTCGGCGGCGGTAACGCGGCCGTCTTTATCAACGTAGAGATCGTGGCTGCCCGCCGCCGGGGAGCCGTTCTCAGCATCCTTCCAGCGCTGCTGGTTCAGATAGCCCAGCACCGCGCGCCGGTCGGCCGTGGTGTAACGATCTTTGCCATCACCCACGCCGTGGCCCATCGCCCGGCTCATATCGTACATGACGCTGGTCGCGACCGCTTTTACGCGGGTGTCCATCGCGGCGGCGTTAAGCGCCATGCCGCCCCAGCCGCAGATGCCGAGCAGTCCGATGCGGTTGCGATCCACCTCTTTCTGTAAGCCGAGGAAATCCACCGCCGCGCTAAAGTCTTCGGTGTTGATATCCGGCGAGGCGACGTTACGCGGAGAACCGCCGCTTTCACCGGTGTAAGAAGGGTCGAAGGCCAGCGTCACAAAGCCCTGTTCGGCGAGGGTCTGCGCGTACAGACCGCTCGACTGCTCCTTCACCGCGCCAAACGGCCCGCTTAAGGCGATCGCGGCCAGCTTAGCGTCGCCACGGGTTTTGGGCAGATACAGATCGCCGACCAGGGTGATGCCGTAGCGGGTCTGGAATGACACCTTGCGGTGTTCCACCTTGTCGCTCTCGGCGAAGGTTTTGTCCCATGTCTTTACCATTGATACGGGCAGGTTTGGATTGGTGGTATCAGCATAACTCATTGTTGCAACTACACTTATTGACGCGCACAGCAGCATGGCAGGTATCGCGCTGGTCAGTTTACGGGTGAAAGCGATCATCTAAATCCCCAGGGTAAATAACAGAGAAGGTACAGCGCGCCCAGGGCAACGCTGCGGTGCTTTGTTCAGTTGTACACACTATACTCAGCATAAAAGAAGCTGATTAGTGGGGTTGAGATGCTATGATTCATAGCAAATTGCTATCAATGAGGGCGCTGTGATGGCCCTTCCTGAATGCTGCTGCCTGGAAGAAGATGAATGACCAAACGCGAAAACTACAATGAGATCTGGCTGTTTCTGCACGTGGTGCGCGAGGGCAGCTTCACCGCCGCGGCCCGGCGGCTGGGGCTGGCACAGTCGGGGATCAGCCGCTCCGTTCGCGAACTGGAAGAACGGCTCGGCGTGCAGCTGCTGGTGCGCACCACGCGCCGGCTGTCGTTAACCCAGGCAGGTGAGCAGCTTTACCAGACCGCAGAATCCGGCTTTGACGCGTTAGACGCGGGGCTGGCCACGCTGGCCCACTATCGCACCACACCCTCCGGCACGGTGCGCATCAACGCCAGCCAGCACGCGATTGATAAAGTTCTGCTGCCTAAGCTGGCGGTGCTTAAACAACACTATCCTGATATCCGTCTTGAGCTGATCGGCGAAGGGCGCTTTGTCGATATTATCGCCGAACGGTTTGATGCCGGCGTGCGGCTGGGGCCGGAGGTGGCACAGGGGATGGTGGCGGTGCGCATTACCCCGGATATGGGTATGGCCGTGGTCGGCTCGCCCGAACATTTTCGCCGTTACGGCTTTCCACAAATCCCGGCCGATTTAGCCAGCCATCCCTGCATTGCCTATCAGTTTGCCGACGGCAGCCTTTACTCATGGGAGTTGATCCAGGACGGTAAAACGGTGAGCCACCGGCCGCAGGGGCAGTGGGTGTTCGCAGACAGCTATATGGAAGCTAAGGCGGCCAGGCTCGGGCTCGGGCTGGCTTATGTCCCCGAAGAGCTGATTGCTGACGATCTGGAGCAAGGAAGCTTAATCCGGGTTTTACACCGCCACAGCCAGCGTATGGAAGGATCGTTTCTCTATTATCCTCACCGTAACGTCTCGCCTGCGCTGAGAGTGGTGATCGATCTGTTGAAAATCTGATTCGCCCAATCGCGCTCAGAGCCGTTTAACAAACAGCCGGTTACCCACCAGCAGCGCCGCCAGCAGCAGCAGGGTGATAAATGCGCTGATGCCGTACCAGCCGTAATGACGCCAGAATACCCCGCCCAGCGTCCCGGCCACGCTGGAGCCGAGATAGTAGCAGAACAGATACAGCGCCGAGGCCTGGCCTTTGGCGCGGCGGGTGCGCGGGCCGATCCAGCCGCTGGCCACCGCGTGGGCGGCAAAGAAGCCGGCGGTAAACAGCATCATCCCCGGCAGGATCAGCCACAGGCTGTTAAACAGAGTAATCAGCAGGCCGCTGAGCATCAGCGCGGTCGAGAACAGCATCACCGGCGCGCGGCCAAACCTCGCCGTCATCGCCCCCGCCTTTGGCGAGCTCCACGAACCGGTCAGATAGACCAGCGACAGCAGCCCAACCGTGGCCTGACTCATTGACCAGGGGGCGGCGAGCAGGCGGTAGCCAATATAGTTAAACAGCGTCACAAAGGCGCCCATCAGCAGAAACCCCTGCAAAAACAGCAGCGGCAGGCCGGCATCGCGCCACAGCAGGCGGAAGTTAATCAGCAGCTTGCAGGGCCGCAGCGAGGCCGGACGAAAATGACGCGAGGCGGGCAGGATCTTCCAGAACATCACCGCCGAGGCCAGCGCAAAGCAGCCGATGGTCGCCACCGCTACCCGCCAGCCGCTGAAATCGGTGATCACCCCGCTCACCAGGCGGCCGCTCATACCGCCAATCGAATTGCCGCTGATATACAGCCCCATTGCCAATGCCACCATACCGGGGTGCATCTCTTCGCTGAGGTAGGTCATGCCGACCGCCGCCACGCCGCTCAGCGCCAGCCCGGTCAGCGCGCGCATGATTAAAATTCCGTGCCAGCTGCTCATGGTGGCTGAGAGAAGCGTAAAGATCCCCGCCAGCATCAGCGCCGTCACCATCACCGATTTCCGGCCGACGGCATCGGACAGCGGCCCGACAATCAACAGCCCCAGCGCCAGCATGGCGGTGGCGATTGACAGCGAAACGCTGCTGGCCGCCGGCGAGATAGCAAACTGCTGCGACAGTACCGGCAGGATCGGCTGCACGCAGTAGAGCAGGGCGAAGGTCGCCAGCCCGGCGCTGAACAGCGCCAGCGTCACGCGCATAAACTGCGGCGTACCGCGTTGAATATAGTCAGTGGCAGGGGAGGATAACGGTTCAGTACGATCAACGCCGTCTTCAACGATGACGGCAGCGGATGAGCGGTTCACAAAGATTCCTTAGTCGCGAGGAGGAGTAACACCTTGCTAAGCGTAAGAAAATTCCATTAGGATGTATAATATATTAATAATCTCGATTGAGACGTTTAAGCTATGAATGTTGAGTTGCGTCATCTGCGCTATTTTATCGCCGTCGCGGAAGAGCTGCACTTTGGCCGCGCCGCCGCGCGGCTCAATATCTCGCAGCCGCCGCTCAGCCAGCAGATCCAGCAGCTGGAGCAGGAGATTGGCGCGCGGCTGCTGGCGCGCACCAACCGCAGCGTGCGGCTGACCGCGGCCGGCCAGCAGTTTCTCGCCGACGCGCGGCTGATCCTGCAAAACGTCAGCCAGGCGGCGGATAAAGCCGCACGCCTGCACCGAGGTGATGAGGGGGAGCTGCGCATCGGCTTTACCTCCTCCGCGCCCTTTATCAGCGGCGTCTCTGACGCGCTGTTCAGCTTTCGCCGGCGCTACCCGGACGTGCATATCCAGATGCAGGAAATTAATACCCGCCAGCTGCTGGCACCGCTCAGCGACGGGCGGCTGGATCTGGGGGTGATGCGCAACACCGCGCTGCCGGATAATCTCAGCCATCAGCTGCTGCTGGAAGAGCCGATGTACGCGCTGATGCACCGCGATCATCGTTTGGCCGGCCGCGCACGGCTGTCGATTACCGAGCTGGCCGGCGAACCGCTGGTGTTTTTCGATCCGCAGGGCGGCACCGCGCTGTACGGGGAGACCCTCGCGCTGCTGCAGCGCTATCAGATTGAGCCGACCATCACCCAGGAGGTCGGTGAAGCGATGACCATCATTGGCCTGGTCTCCACCGGTCTTGGCGTATCGATCCTGCCCGCGTCATTCCGCCGGGTGGGGCTGGCCGACGTGGTGTGGATCCCGCTGGCGGAGGCCGACGCGCGATCTGAGGTGTGGCTGGTATGGGCGCATCAGCGCGAACGCTCGGCGAGCACCGCGGCGATGATGTCGCTGTTACTGCAGTCCCGCCCCTCTGAATCGCTGAAAACCTGAGCGTAACGGGCAGCATTATGTGCTGCAAATCACATTTCGAATCAAATATTTGACGCCCGCTGCGAAGTGTTTCACCATAGCGAATGGCTTTATTTTGAAGCCCGAAAATAAGTATCAGGATGGGTGCGTAGTGGGAGCAGGGGTGTGATTGCTGACGGTCAGCCTGGTCATATAGATCAGATTAAACAGACAAATGCCGGCGCGGTATATCGCCTGATCGACCGCTATGGCCCGATTTCGCGTATCGAGCTCTCCAAGCGTGCCCAGCTGGCCCCCGCCAGCATCACCAAAATCGTCCGTGAGATGTTGGAAGCACACCTGGTGCAGGAGACCGAGTTTCAGGATCCGGGCAGCCGCGGCCGCCCGGCGATTGGGCTGGTGCTGGACACCGACGCCTGGCATTTTCTCTCGGTGCGCCTTGGCAACGGCGAGATGACCCTCGCGCTGCGTGACCTCAGCTGTAAAATCATCGTTGAACAGCTTATCCCGCTGCCGGCGGAGGCCGACGAGCCGCTGCTGACGCGCATCGTTCAGCAGATCGACCAGTTCTTTATTCTGCACCAGCGCCGGCTGGAGCGTCTGACCGCGATCGCCATCACCCTGCCGGGGCGCGTTAACGCGCAGACCGGCGTCGTCCACCGCATGCCGTTCTACCCGGTCAACGATATGCCGCTTGGCCCGGAGCTGCGCAAGCGCACCGGTCTGCCGGTCTATATCCAGCAGGACGTCTGCGCCTGGACCATGGCGGAGTCGCTGTTTGGTGCGGCGCGCGACGCCAGCGACGTGCTGCAGGTGGTGATTGACCATAACGTTGGCGCCGGGGTAATTACCGGCGGCCGCCTGCTGCACGGCGGTACCTCCAGTCTGGTCGAAATCGGCCACACGCAGGTCGATCCCTGGGGCACCCGCTGTTACTGCGGCAACAACGGCTGCCTGGAGACGGTGGCCAGCACCGACCGGCTGCTGGAGCTGGCCGCCCAGCGCATGCAGGCGTCGATGAGCTCCAGCCTGCACCATCAGCCGTTAACGGTGGCTTCGCTGTGCGACGCCGCGCTGGCCGGCGACCCGCTGGCGATTGAGGTGATCACCGGCGTCGGCAACAGCGTTGGCCGCATCCTGGCAATTATGGTCAACCTGTTTAACCCGCAGAAGATCTTAATCGGTTCGCCGCTTAACCGCGCGCAGGCGATCCTGTTCCCGGCGATTGATGCCTGCATCAGCCAGCAGGCGCTGCCGGACTACAGCCGCGCGCTGCAGGTGGAGGCCACCCGTTACCCGAACGACGGCACGCTGCCCGGTGCCGCGCTGGTAAAAGACGCGATGTATAACGGTTCCTTACTGATCTCCCTGCTGCAGGGCTGATAAACCCACTAAACCTTGCGCCAGCGCAATTCCCGCCACCCTGGGCTGCACTAAAATTTTCCCTCGTCACTTAGGTGTTCATTGGTCATTACGGGCAGCTTCTGCCTGTTGGAGTCCCTGATGTTAGAGAGAATATTTGTCACCGGTACCGATACCGAGGTGGGAAAAACGGTGGTCTCCCGTGCGCTGCTGCAGGCGCTGGTGGCCGCAGAAAAGCAGGCGGTCGGTTTTAAGCCGGTGGGTAAAGGCAGCCAGCAGACGGCCGACGGGCTGCGCAACAAAGATGCGCTGGTATTACAGCACTCCTCTTCGCTGCCGCTGGCCTATCAGGCGGTCAATCCGGTGACGCTGCCGGACGATGAGATCGGCACCAGCGGTGCCGCGATCGACTACGCCACCCTGAGCGATGGCCTGCAGGCGCTGACCGCACGGGCAGACTGCGTGGTGGTGGAAGGAACCGGCGGCTGGCGCAGCCTGATGGGCGACCTGCGCCCGTTGTCCGACTGGGTGGTGCAGGAACGGCTGCCGGTGGTACTGGTGGTAGGCATCAAACCGGGCTGTATCAGTCACGCGCTGCTCACCGCGCAGGCGATCCTGCAGGACGGCCTGCCGCTGCTCGGCTGGGTGGCCAACCGCATCAATCCAGGCCTGGCGCACTATGCGGAAATTATCGCGGTGCTGGCGGAAAAAATCCCGGCCCCGATGCTCGGCGAGCTGCCCTACCTGCCGCGCGCGGAAACCCGCGAACTGGCGCGTTATATCGATCTCTCGGCGCTGTCTCTCTGATTATCTGAACGGCTGAGGGGGCTCACTCCAGCCGATCACATTTCATGTTCGCCCTCTGCCACACTCTCGCTCTCGTTTCCCTTACTGCCTGTGCCGTCGCTAATGCGCGCTGAACTCTGTTGATCTCCTCTCTGCGGTGAGCCTGAACGCGCACGCGCGACGGCGTGTATTCCCTGCGACCGGCAAGGCTTAAACGGTGCGGCCCGCTGGTGTAACGCCTTTAAGATCATAATTCCTTGCCGGTTTGCGTACGCCGTTGCAAAAAATCCGCACAGACGGGAAACTGACCGGCAAAAAATGATGCACACTGTCAGAAGACGTTAAAAAGGGATGATATGACAGACACCACTGCACATACCGTGACGCACCGTCACTGGGTACTGATCGCCTGCATGCTGGCGATGTTTATGGCGGCAATCGAAGTGACCATCGTCGCCACGGCGATGCCGACCATTATTGCCGATCTCGGCGGCTTCTCGCAGTTTGGCTGGGTATTCTCGATTTACCTGCTGACCCAGGCGGTGACCGTACCGATCTACGGCCGGCTGGCGGATCTGTGGGGGCGTAAGAAAGTGTTCTTTATCGGCACCGGGCTGTTCCTGCTTGGCTCGGTGCTGTGCGGGTTTGCCAGCCATATGGGCTGGCTGATCCTGTTTCGCGCGTTTCAGGGGCTGGGGGCCGGGGCGATTATGCCGCTGACCTCAACCATCGTCGCCGATATCTACTCGCCGAAAGAGCGCGCCGGGGTACAGGGCTGGCTCTCCAGCGTGTGGGGCGTGGCGGCCATCGTCGGCCCGCTGACCGGGGCCTGGCTGGTGCAGCACTTTAACTGGGCGCTGATCTTCTGGGTCAACGTGCCGGTGGGTATTATCTCGATGCTGCTGCTGGCGCGGTTCTTCAGCGAAAGCCCGTCGGCGCGCGGCCAGCGCATCCGCGTAGCGGGGAGCGTCTGGTTAATGCTGGCGGTCAGCGCCTTACTGGCCGCGCTGCTGCAGGCAGAAAGCCTCGGCTACTGGAGCCTGCTGCTGCTGGCGCTGGCCGTGGTCGCCGGATCCCGCCTGCTGCTGCATGAGCGCACGGCCAGCGAGCCGCTGTTCCCGCCGGTGATCTGGCGCAGCCGCCCGCTGCTGGCCGGCAACCTCGGTAACCTGGCGATCGGCGCGGCAATGATGGGCATCAGCGCGTTTTTGCCTACCTGGATCCAGGGCGTTAACGGCGGCACGCCGCTGCAGGCGGGCAGTGCGCTGGCGATGATGTCGATCGGCTGGCCGCTGGCCAGCACGCTGAGCGGGCGGCTGATGCAGTGGAGTTCCTACCGGTTTACCGCGCTGCTGGGATCGCTGCTGCTGATCGCCGGCACCGCGATGCTGCTGGCGCTGCACCTCGGCAGCCCGATCTGGTACGCCGGGCTGTCTGCCTTCGTCATCGGCACCGGAATGGGCATGACCAGCACCACCTTCTTACTGGCGGTGCAGAACAATGCAGAGTTCTCAATTCGTGGCATCTGCACCGCGTCTATTATGTTCAGCCGCATGCTCGGCTCGGCGCTGGGCACCGCGGTGATGGGCGCGGTACTGAACTACAACCTGCTGCTCCGGCTACCTGACTACCGCGATCCGGTGCAACAGATTATGTCGCACCCGCAGCGTGAACGGCTGACCGAAGGAGGGCTGCAGCAGATGCTGGCGGAAATCGCCCATTCGCTGCACTGGGTGTTTGCCGTTTCGCTGGTAATTGCCTGCGCCAGCCTGCTGATCTCCAGACTGGTGCCGGCGCAGAAACTGCACCACTGAATTCCCGTTAACAAAAAAAATGCCGGTCACCTTAAGTGACCGGCATCAGGCCGCCTCATTTAAAGCCATTATCGCTTACTGTGCAGGCGCGTCCTGCGACGATCCCGCCGAGGCCGGCACATTGCTGTCGCCGTCGTTGCCGCTGCGCTTATAGACAATCTTCTGCGAATCATTTTCGCAGTGTCCAACCACCTGGCCGCCTGCCTGGTCCGCCTGATCGTTCGGCACCACGTCCAGCGTGAAGCCTGACGCCGGCACGCCGTTGTTAATAATTTTCTGATTGATATCCGCTTTGACCGATTCGCATGATGCCTGAGCCGCCAGCGGGGTGGCGACGATCAGTGCGGTTAACATCCACTTAAAACCTTTCATCATTTCATCCTTATGCGTTGAATCAGCGCTAATTATATGTCAAATCAGCAGGTCTGCAGGCCGGCACGGCTAATCAGCCGCATTTTCCTGTTTACGGAGCCACCGGGCGGCCGCTGCGGCGGTCGAGGCAGCGCAGGGTGTTCGGCTCCCAGTAGGCGTTAACGTTAAGGCTTTTCTCACAGTTATCGCGGGTGTCGAAGGCGCGATCGGCCTTATCAAACTCTTTCTCAACGCGGTTATTTACCTTGCCGCGCAGGCGGTGGGTGTCGTCCCACTGCTCTTTTTCCTGGCGTGCCTGCTCATTGCTCAGCGCATTGTTGCCGTCCTGAATAATCAGGCGGTCTGTGCGCGCCTGGGCAGCGTGCTGCACGGAGAACAGCGCTGCCAGCAGCAGAGGCAGGGCGGTGCGGGTCAGGCGTTGGGGCAATCTCTTCATAGGTCTTCCTTTCTGTCAGGCCGGGCGATCGGTAACGGCTGCACCAATAATGACGCCAGTATATCATTAGCCTTCAGGCGGCCACCAGCAAGCCGTAATCGCCGTTGAGCATTGAGTGAGAATAAAAGGATGAAAAGATGTTAACCACCACGCTGCTGTTTTTCGCCACCGCGCTGGCCGAAATTATCGGCTGTTTTCTGCCCTGGCTGTGGCTGAAAAAGGGCGGTTCGCCGTGGCTGCTGTTGCCGGCAGCGCTGAGCCTGGCGATGTTTGTCTGGCTGCTGACCCTGCATCCGGCGGCCAGCGGCCGCGTGTATGCCGCCTACGGCGGAGTTTACGTGGTCACGGCGCTGCTGTGGCTGCGGGTGGTCGATGGGGTCAGGCTCAGCGCATGGGACTGGACGGGGGCGGCGGTCGCGTTTTGCGGAATGCTGATTATCGTGGCCGGATGGGGCCGTGCATAAGTCAGGATGATGCGTTATCGGCGTGACGGATGTGTCGATCGTTAACGCGCCGGGCCATCTGTGAGCGGCCCGGCGCAACAGCGGTCTGGCGTTTATGCCTTGTGAACGCGCAGGCCCGCCTGGCTCTGGCCGACCGGCATCATCTCCAGCGCGGTGATGTTGACGTGTTTCGGCAGGGTAGCCACCCACCAGACGGCCTCGGTAACGTCTTCCGGAGTCAGCGCTTCGGCACCCTGATAGACGCTCTCGGCGCGTGAGTCGTCGCCCTTAAAGCGCACGTTGGAAAACTCGGTGCCGCCCACCAGGCCGGGTTCGAGATCGGTGACGCGCAGCGCGGTGCCGTGCAGGTCGGTACGCAGGTTAAAGCTGAACTGACGCACAAAGGCTTTGGTCGCGCCGTAGACGTTGCCGCCAGGATAAGGCCAGCTGCCGGCGATCGAACCGATGTTGATCACATGGCCGACGTTGCGCTCTACCATAGCCGGCAGGATAGCGCGGGTCATATACACCAGCCCTTTATTATTGGTATCGATCATATCTTCCCAGTCTTCCAGGCTGGCGCGGTGCGCCGGCTCAATGCCCAGCGCCAGCCCGGCGTTGTTGACCAGAATATCAATATCCCGCCACTCCGCCGGCAGGCTGGCCACCGCCGCATCGATCCCCGCGCGATCGCGCACGTCCAGTACCAGCGTATAAACACGGTCACCCAGCTCGGCTTTAAGCGCGTCCAGGCGCTCCTGGCGGCGGCCGGTGGCAATCACCTTGTGGCCTTCAGCGACAAAACGGCGGGCAATACTCTGACCAAAACCGGCGGTCGCGCCGGTAACAAATACGATCATCTCACAATTCCTTCAGGTAATTCAGGGTTAACCAACCCAGGTTCATTGAGGATACTCACCCGACACCATAGCACTCCACCGCCACGCTGATAAGTAGCGAATCTGGATGATTAATAAGAAATTACGCAATCCTTTGCCACCCGGCGGCAGCCGTTTAAAGCCCGTGCTCTCACGCCTGAGGGCAGGCCAGGATGGGCCGGTGGCGAAGGGAGGACGTTATTTGAACGCTAAGGCTCGCCAGCATGCAGGCATCAGCCACTCAGGTGGAATGTGGCGCAATTATTGCATTATTAAAAGCACGACCGTTGCTGGTCTGGCACCACTCAATCAATAAGGATTCGTTATGGCAACCTCATACACTCAGGCGCTGCGCGGCAGTTTTTTTGATATCCGTCACCCGGTGACCGCGGCAGAGCAGCTGTCGGATGCGGCCCGCTATATTGAGGATGGCCTGCTGCTGCTGCAGGACGGCATCATCGTCGGCCTCTGTGACTGGCAGCAGGGGCGACAGCTGCTGCGGGCGGAGAGCGACGCCATTGACTACCGCGGCCGTTTAATCGTGCCGGGCTTTATCGATACCCATATTCACTATCCGCAAACCGAGATGATCGGTGCTTACGGCGAACAGCTGCTCGAGTGGCTGAATCAGTACACCTTCCCGGTGGAGAGCCAGTACCACTGCCCGCAGCACGCGGCGCAGATGTCGGCCTTTTTTCTGCAGCAGCTGCTGAGCAACGGCACCACCACCGCGCTGGTGTTTGGCACCGTGCACCCGGAATCGGTGGAGGCGCTGTTCAGCGCCGCGGATGCGCTACAGATGCGGCTGATCGCCGGTAAGGTGATGATGGATCGCCACGCGCCGCCGGCGCTGACCGAAACGCCGGAGCAGAGCTACCGGCAGACCCGCGAGCTGATTGAACGCTGGCACAACCACGGCCGCCTGAGCTACGCGCTGACCCCGCGATTTGCGCCCACTTCGTCGCCGGAACTGCTGGAAAAAGTGCAGCAGCTGCGCGAGGAGTTTCCCGACCTGTGGCTGCAAACCCATCTCAGCGAAAATCCGCAGGAGGTGGCCTGGGTGCGCGAACTGTTCCCGCAGCATGAAAGCTACCTTGACGTTTACCATCACTACCGCCTGACCGGCCGTCGCAGCCTGTTTGCCCACTGCCTGCACCTTGAGGAGCAGGAGTGGGACTGCCTGCAGCACACCGGCTCCGCCATTGCCTTCTGCCCGACCTCAAACCTGTTTCTCGGCAGCGGCCTGTTCGACCTGCAGCGCTGCTGGCAGAAGCAGGTGAAAATGGGGCTGGGCACCGACGTCGGGGCGGGCACCAGCTTCAGCCTGCTGCAGACCATGGGCGAAGCCTACAAGGTAGGCCAGCTGCAGCGCTACCGGCTCTCTGCCCTTGAAGCCTTCTACCGCGCCACGCTCGGCGGTGCGCAGGCGCTGGATCTCGATGACCGCATCGGCAACTTTGAGGCGGGTAAAGAGGCGGACCTGGTGATTATCGATCCGGCCGTTACGCCGCTGCAGCAGCTGCGCCACGGCAACAGTCGCGATATCCGCGAGCAGCTGTTTGTACTGATGACGCTGGGTGACGATCGCAATATCGCCGCCACCTGGGTCAACGGCCGCTGCGTCTGGCAGCGTGATGCGGGTGTATGACGGGCTGACTCTGGATTTTCCTGCCAGTATAACGTGGAGGTGCAGCCAGCGCAGGGAGCAATGCCCGCAGCGCGTGGCCGGGTTGGGTAATCTGTCTGTCACGGGCGTCACAGGAGGTGCTACAGTGTCAGCAAGCGTAACAGGAGAATCGCATCATGACCGAGCTTCAGGACAACCCCTTTTATCAGGCCAGCGGCTTAAGCTTCGACGCCCCGCCGTTTGACCGCATTCGTGAAGAGCATTACCGCCCGGCGCTGCTCGCCGCCATCGCGCAGAAGCGTGAAGAGGTGGTGCGCATCGCGCATGAAACGGCAGCGCCGACCTTTGCCAACACTTACCAGGCGCTGGAGCAGAGCGGCCAGGCCCTGCGACGGGTGTATAACGTATTTACGGCGATAACCGCGGCCCATACCAGCGACGCGTTGCAGGCGCTGGACGAAGAGATCTCACCGCTGATGGCGGCGCTCGACGACGATATCCGCCTTAACGCTACGCTGTTCGCCCGGCTGGATGCGGTGTATCAGCAGCGGCAGCAGCTGGGGCTGGACGCCGAATCTCTGCGTCTGGTCGGGGTCACCTGGCAGAGTTTCGAGCTGGCCGGCGCGCGTCTGAATGCGGCAGATAAGGCCCGGCTGCGGGCGCTGAACCAGGAGGCGGCGACCCTGAGCAGCCGCTTTACCCGCCGCCTGCTGGCCGCCACCAAAAGCGGTGGGCTGGCGGTGAGCGATGCCGCCGCGCTGGCCGGTCTGAACGACGAACAGCTGAGCGCCGCTGCCGCCGCCGCAGAGGCGCGCGGGTTGAAAAATCAGTGGCTGCTGGTATTGCAGAACACCACCCAGCAGCCGATCCTGCAGCGTTTAAGCAACCGGCAGACCCGCAACGCGCTGTTCAGCGCGGCCTGGGCGCGCAGCGAGAAGGGCGACGAGAACGACACCCGTGAAACCCTGCTGCGGCTGGCGCAGGTGCGCGCGCAGCAGGCGAAGCTGCTGGGTTACGCCAGCTATGCGGCCTGGCAGCTGCAGGACCAGATGGCGAAAACCCCGCAGGCGGCGCTGGCGTTTATGCGTCAGCTGGTGCCGGCGGCCACCGCGCGTGCGAATAAAGAGGCGCAGGCGATCCAGCAGCTGATCGACGGCCAGCAGGGCGGCTTTATCCTGACGGCGGCGGACTGGCCGTTTTATGCCGAACAGGTGCGCCAGCGCGACTACGCGTTAAACGACGCGCAGACCGCGCCTTATTTTGAACTCAACGGCGTGCTGGAAAACGGCGCATTTTATGCCGCCAGCCAGCTGTTTGGCCTGCGCTTCAGCCCGCGGGCCGACCTGCCGGTTTACCACCCGGACGTGCGGGTGTACGAGGTGCAGGAAGCGGACGGCACGCCGCTGGCGCTGTTCTATACCGACTGGTTTAAGCGTGACAACAAGGGCGGTGGTGCCTGGATGGGCAACTTTGTTGAGCAGTCGACGCTGCTCGGCAGCCGGCCGGTGATCTATAACGTTGGCAACTTTACCCGGCCCGCCGACGGCCAGCCCGCGCTGCTGTCGTGGGATGAAGTGATCACCCTGTTCCATGAATTTGGCCACGCGCTGCACGGCCTGTTTGCCGAACAGCGCTATGTCAGCCTCTCCGGTACCAACACGCCGCGCGATTTTGTCGAGTTCCCGTCACAGATCTACGAGCACTGGGCCAGCGATGCACCGGTGTTTGACAACTATGCCCGCCACTATCAGAGCGGCGACGCGATGCCGGCCGCGCTGCGAGAGAAGATGTTACGCGCCGCCCGCTTCAACAAGGGTTACGAGATGAGCGAGCTGCTGGCCGCGGCGCTGCTCGACCAGCACTGGCACGGCCTCGACGCCGACGACGCGCCGCCGTCGGTGGCCGAGTTTGAGCAGCAGGCGCTGGCCGCTGAGCAGATCGCGCTGAATGCCGTACCGCCGCGCTACCGATCCAGCTACTTCCAGCATATCTGGGGCGGCGGTTATGCGGCAGGCTATTACGCCTATCTGTGGACGCAGATGCTGGCCGACGACGGTTTCGCCTGGTTCAGCGAACACGGTGGCCTGACCCGCGCCAACGGCCAGCGCTTCCGCGAGCTGATCCTGTCGCGCGGCAACAGCAGCGATCTGAAGCAGCTATGGCACGACTGGCGCGGCCACGAACCCCTGAGCGAACCGATGCTGGTCAACCGGGGACTGAAAGAGTAACGGAACGGTGCTCAGCAGGTTTCCGTGCCGTCATATGGCCCCGAATGCTAACGATAAGAGGATGTTGTTATGACCATTATTGCCTGCCTGCACGCGGCAGAGAGCAACGCTGCGGTATTTGAACAGGCGCTGGCAGCGCTGGACTACCCGGACGTGCAGTTGCTGCACCGGGTGGAGAGCGAGCTGTTTGCGCAGACCCAGACGGAGCAGGGGCTGACGCCGGAGATTGCCGACGCCACCCGCGCAACCATCGCCGCGCTGTGCCAGCAGGCCGATGCGGTGATCGTCACCTGTACCACGCTGGGCGCGGCGGCCTGGCAGGTCGACTTCGGCAAACCGGTGCTGCGCATTGATGCCACCCTGGCAAAGGTGGCGTCGCGCTATCACGGCAACATCCTGGTGCTGTGCACCGCCAGTTCGACGATGGAATCGACCACCCGGCTGTTCAGCGCCTTTATTCCCGGCGACCGGCTGGCGGTGGAGCTGGTGCCGCGCGCCTGGGCGTGGTTTAACCAGGGGGACACCGACGGCTATCATCAGCAGATCGCCGACTATATCACCGGCCGTGCCGAGTGCCCGCTCGGCTGCATTGTGCTGGCACAGGCTTCGATGAGCGGGGCGGAAAAACGCATCAACACCACGCTGGCGGTGCTCACCGGCCCGCAGGTAACGCTGCAGGCCGCGATCGAAGCGCTGGCCTGATGCGGGCGTAGCCAGCGGCAAAAAAACTCCCCGCCGGCCGGCAAAATTGTTTATCCTGTGTTGACATATTGTTACTCCCGTTACTGTTCAGGAATTCTGATGTTCGATCTTTCGCTGGTTATTCTGCTGTTCCTCGCCGCCCTGAGCTATTTCAGCCACAACATGACCGTTACCATCGCGCTGCTGGTGCTGGTCGCCATCCGCTTAACGCCGTTAAATCAGACCTTCCCGTGGATTGAGAAGCAGGGGGTAACGGTCGGCATCATCATTCTGACCATCGGCGTGATGGCGCCGCTGGCCAGCGGCACCCTGCCCAGCAGCACGCTGCTGCACTCGTTCCTGCACTGGAAATCGCTGCTGGCGATCGCGGTGGGTATTTTTGTCTCCTGGGTGGGCGGCAAAGGCGTCACGCTGATGAGCAACCAGCCAACGGTGGTCGGCGGCCTGCTGATCGGCACTATTATCGGCGTTTCGCTGTTTCGCGGCGTGCCGGTCGGCCCGCTGATCGCCGCCGGACTGGTCTCACTGCTGATCGGGAAGATGTAACCTGCGGCGGGCGCTGTGCTATGCTGCCCGCCGCATTTAATTAACTGAGAATCTATTCGTGAGCAGCAAACAGGATAAACGAAACAAACGTGCCAAACTAAAGGCTAAACAGGTCAACAAGGCGCGCGCGCACGGCCGCCAGCTGGACGCTATCGGCCGTCAGGAGTATCAGGCCACGCCGGAGATGGTTGAGCTGTTCCGGTCGCTGCCGGCACTGGATGAGAGCGGCGCGATGCCGTTCGTCGGTGCGGTTTATCGCTGGTGTCGCGAAGAGTATCAGTTTGACGGTGACAATGCGGAAGGCGAGGCGCTGCAGGTAGCGGCGCTGTGCGTGATGTATATTCACTGGACCACCCGCGATGGTGCCACCACGCTGGTGCAGAACGAGTTAATCGAAGCGGCGCTGACGTTGGTGGAAAAAAACGAGGCGTTTCAGCAGCAGTACGCGGCCGCAGAGGCAGAATTTGTCGTACTGCCGGCCGACAACGGCTAAAAAAAACGGCAGGTTCCCGTGGGAGCCTGCCAGTCATCCTGCCAACCCTACTTCAATTTTTCACTTCGCCGCGGTTATTATGCTCTGCGCGACGGGTTTGCCATCCGGGTGCAAAAGTGTGCTGCTGAACAGCTTCAACACCGCCATCATTTTCCTGATAGAAAAACATCACAGAATTCTCAGCCGCTGATGATTAACCGTCATTTTTGCCTGCTGTGCTGCTGATAATAGAGTCAAAAGAATTTAAATTCCATTTATTAATTAAATGGAACATTAATTCTTAGAGAAAGGTCATGGTTTCCAGTGGTAAAAAGCGCAGTCTGATAGTTTTTGATAGAAAAACTCTCTTTCGATCGTCCATTCCGGCATGCATCAGTAACGCGGATTTGTCAGAGCAGCACTCTGTAGTGAGAAGCGTCTGGCAGGTCACTCTCATCAGGTTTTGCCCGAATAGCGCAGCAGGGCGGGACTAGCGGGTCAGACATTTGCCTGAATGGTGCAGCAGGGCGGGCGCATCTGCGCCCGCCGCGTCGGGCATCAGCCCGGATAGATACCGCGATCTTTACGCGCCATCAGGATGCGTTCACAGGCCACGATATAGGCGGAAGTGCGCAGGCTGCACTCTTTTTCCCGCGCTTTATCCCATACGTGAACCATCGCCTCGGTCATGATCTTATCCATGCGCTCGTTAATTTCGTCCTCGCTCCAGAAGAAGCTGGCCATATCCTGCACCCACTCGAAGTACGAAACGGTCACGCCGCCGGCGTTACAGATCACGTCCGGCACTACGGTAATGCCGCGTGAGGCCAGCACGTCGTCGGCTTCAGGGTAGGTCGGGCCGTTGGCACCTTCGAGCACGATGCGGCATTTCAGCTTCTCAGCGCGCTGGCGGGTGATTTGCCCTTCCAGCGCCGCCGGGATCAGAATGTCCATCTCCACGTCCCAGAACGCCTCGTCGCTAATCACTTCCGCGCCGCTAAAGCCGGCGATTTTCTTGTTCGCCGCATTCCACTCGCTCAGCGCCGCCAGATCGATGCCGGCCGGGTTAAACAGCGTGGCGCTGTGGTCCTGCACCGCGACCACGCGGCCGCCGGCGGCGGCAAACAGGCGGGCCGCTTCGCTACCCACGTTACCAAAGCCCTGTACCGCCACGCGTGCGCCTTCCAGCTCGATACCGCTGCGCTGTGCCACTTCACGGCCGGTGATAAACACGCCGCGCCCGGTGGCTTTTTCACGCCCCAGCGAGCCGCCAAGGTGTACCGGCTTACCGGTCACCACGCCGGTAACGGTGGTGCCGTTGTTCATGGAGTAGGTGTCCATCATCCACGCCATTACTTTCCCATTGGTGCCGACGTCCGGTGCCGGAATATCCTTCTGCGGGCCGATAATCAGGCCAATCTCGCTGGTATAGCGGCGGGTCAGACGCTCCAGTTCACCCTCTGACAGCTTAAGCGGATCGACGCGGATCCCGCCCTTGGCACCGCCATAAGGCAGGTTGACCGCCGCACACTTGATGGTCATCCAGGCCGAAAGCGCCATGACTTCGTTGAGATCGACGTTAGGGTGATAGCGCACGCCGCCTTTGCCCGGTCCGCGCGACAGGTTGTGCTGCACGCGGAAGCCTTCGAAGTGGCGGATGGTGCCGTCGTCCATCTGCAGCGGGATATCAACGATCAGCGCGCGCTTCGGATGACGCAGGGTGTCGATCCAGCGGGAGAGATCGCCGAGGTAGGGGGCAACGCGGTCGATCTGCTGCAGATAGGTGGACCAGGCCGTTTTACTGCCTTCAGATACGTAGGAGAGCTTTTCCATAACCAACCTTTAATATGTTAGCACCTGCCCCGCGACCGTCCGGACCGGCGGGATGATGCTTAGTTATAACTTCTGGTAACCGTGGATGGCCCAGCGAAATTCACTGGGACAGCGCTAATTTAGCATCAAATAAAAGTTTCAAAGTTATTAAATTATTGTGAATTGCACCTGATTGGTGCAGAAAAGTGACTGCCGTGTGCATAGATACCGCGCTAACCTCGTCAGCCCGATGTGGTAGCCGTTGGCAGGCGTTAATTATGCAGTTAGACTGCATAGATGTGGTTTTTCCTTTATTTTTCAGAATTTTGAATGCGATCAAATTTTGCCAGTTGCGGCACGTAACGCGGTTGCAACCCCCAAAAATTCGCAAAATGACCATTTTGCCAGGAGAAGAGTCTATGACCCTTGACGTCAAAAGTCTTAAGCAGAATTTTCCTCTGCTTGATGCGATCTGTGCGCTACAACCTGTTAGCTGGTTCAACCCGGACTATGGTACGCTGGCGGCCGGCTACCCGCACGTAGGCCTGACCGCTGCCCAGGTAGCCGATGCAGCCGCGCGGCTGCACCGCTTTGCGCCGTACCTGATGAAGGTCTTTCCGGAGACGCGCGCCAGCCAGGGGATTATTGAGTCAGCGATCTGCCCGCTGACGCAGTTGCAGCCGGTGCTGGAGGCGCACTACCAGCAGCGGCTGGCGGGGCGGCTGTGGCTGAAGAAAGACAGCCATCTGCCGGTCTCCGGCTCGATCAAGGCGCGCGGCGGCATCTATGAGGTGCTGGCGCACGCGGAGCGGCTGGCGATCGCCGCCGGGCTGCTGCAGGAGGGCGACGACTACGCAAAACTGGCCGGTGATGACTTCCGCGCCTTCTTCAGCCAGTACCGCATCGCGGTCGGCTCCACCGGCAACCTCGGCCTGTCGATCGGCATCATCAGCGCGCAGCTCGGCTTTGAGGTGACGGTGCATATGTCGGCGGATGCCCGCGCGTGGAAGAAGCAGACGCTGCGCGATCGTGGCGTCAGGGTGGTGGAGTATGAGCAGGACTACGGCGTGGCAGTGGCGGAAGGGCGGCGTCAGGCCGGGGACGACCCGCGCTGCTTCTTTATTGATGATGAGAACTCGCACAACCTGTTTCTCGGCTACGCGGTGGCCGGCGAACGGCTGAAGCGGCAGTTTGCCGAACACAATATCGTGGTGGACGCCGACCACCCGCTGTTTGTCTATCTGCCCTGCGGCGTCGGTGGCGGACCGGGCGGCGTGGCCTTTGGCCTTAAGCTGGCGTTTGGCGACCACGTACACTGCGTGTTTGCCGAACCGACCCATTCGCCCTGCATGCTGCTGGGGGTGCATACCGGCCTGCATGATGAAATCTCCGTGCAGGATCTCGGTATTGACAACCTGACCGCCGCCGACGGCCTGGCGGTCGGCCGTGCCTCCGGCTTTGTCGGCCGCGCGATGCAGCGCCTGCTCAGCGCCTTCTATACGCTTAGCGACGAGGAGATGTATCGCCTGCTGGGGTTGTTACAGTGTCACGAGGGGCTGAGCCTGGAGCCTTCGGCGCTGGCCGGGATGGCCGGGCCGTGGCGCATCAGCGCGCAGCCGCAGGAACTGGCCGCGCAGGGCATCAGCGCAGCGCAGTTGTCGCGAGCCACCCACCTGGTGTGGGCGACCGGCGGTGGCATGGTGCCAGCGGAAGAGATGGCGAAATATCAGGCTGCCGCTGAAAAACTGCTGGCAGATTAAGCACTATTTGTACAGAAAGCAGGCTAAGGGCCGCTGTTCGCGCATGTGCGCTTTGCCCTGGCGCGGTGAAAGCGGTATCCTGACGCCTGTATTTAATAAAAAAAGTCTCTATTGAGGTCGACATGATTATTAAACCACGTATCCGTGGCTTCATCTGTGTTACTGCCCATCCGGCAGGTTGTAAAGCTAACGTCAAACAACAGATCGATTACGTCACTGCGCAGGGCCCGGTGGCTTCCGGCCCGAAAAAAGTGCTGGTGATTGGCGCCTCAACCGGTTACGGCCTTGCCGCCCGCATCTCTGCGGCCTTTGGCTGCGACGCCGACACGCTGGGCGTGTTCTTCGAGCGCGCCGGTGAAGAGACCAAACCTGCCACCGCCGGCTGGTATAACTCCGCTGCGTTTGAAGAGTTTGCCACTGAGAAGGGCCTGTACGCTAAAAGCATTAACGGCGACGCCTACTCAGACGCGGTTAAGCAGAAAACCATTGAACTGATTAAGCAGGATCTGGGTCAGGTTGACCTGGTGGTTTACAGCCTGGCCGCGCCGCGCCGTACCCATCCGGTTACCGGTGAAGTGTTTAACTCCACCCTGAAGCCGATCGGTAAACCGCTGGTCACCCGCGGCCTGAACACCGACAAAGAAACCATCACCGAAGTGGCGCTGGAGCCGGCTAACGCCGAAGAGATCGCCGGTACCGTGGCGGTGATGGGCGGCGAAGACTGGCAGATGTGGATCGACGCGCTGCTGGAAGCCGGCGTGCTGGCGGAAGGCGCGAAAACCACCGCCTTCACCTACCTCGGCGAGCAGATCACCCACGACATCTACTGGAACGGCTCGATCGGTGAAGCGAAGAAGGATCTGGACAAGCGCGTGCTGACCATCCGTGACACCCTGGCCGCCCACGGCAACGGCGACGCCCGCGTCTCGGTGCTGAAAGCCGTCGTAACCCAGGCCAGCTCTGCTATCCCGGTGATGCCGCTGTACCTGTCGCTGCTGTTTAAAGTGATGAAAGAGAAGGGCACCCACGAAGGCTGCATCGAGCAGGTTTACGGCCTGTTTAAAGACAGCCTCTACAACGCCTCGCCGATTCTGGATGACGTTGGCCGCCTGCGCGCCGACTACAAAGAGCTGCAGCCGGACGTGCAGGGTGAAGTGTCTCAGCTGTGGCCAACCGTCACCGACGAGAACCTGAACGAGCTGACCGACTTCGCCGGCTACAAGGCCGAGTTCCTGCAGCTGTTCGGCTTTGGCCTGGCGGGCGTCGATTATGACGCAGACGTTAATGCCGACGTGAAGATCAAAAACCTGGTGCAGATGTAATCTGCCCGGCGCTTCAGAGTACGATCAGGGCGACCCATAGCGGTCGCCTTTTTTTATCTTATCGTGCAGTGCAGCGACGAAGGGAGCCAGCTTAAGCGGATTCGCAGGCGAACGACATCCACGCTTCATGGCACGCGCTGCTGATGAGGCTTCCCGTGCGATGTAGAAGTCTATCCGCGCTTTACAGCAGTTGGCGCTGACCAGAGTGTATCGTCCGATCGTTAAAGCATGCTGCGTTGGTGGCAGGCTGGTCAGTTCTGCCGTTACGGCTGACAGTTCTCCCGCGTGTAGAGCAAAAAGTCTATTTTTCCGTCGTGATACTCATCCGGATTTGCATCCTGTTCCAGCCTGTTCAGCATCAGCGTTAACGCACGCTGGGCGTGCTCGCGGGTGTTCTGATCCAGCGTCAGCGCTACCACGTTCTGCGCCAGCAGGCGGCGGGTGGTTGGATAAAGTTCATGGGTGATAAACACTACGTCTGCCAGCCGGTGACGCGCCAGCGCCTCGCCAATATCCGTGTTGCCCAGCCCGGTGTTGTAAATGCCGCGGATTGTCGGACTCTGGTAGAGCTGTGCCTCCAGCTGGCGACCGATCTCACGGCGATCGTCCATCGCCGTCAGCACCTGGTGCAGCCGCAGCTGCGGAAACTGACTGGTAATCACCGCGCTGAATCCCTCCACCCGCTGACGGTGCGCCAGATAATCCATCCGCCCGCTGATAATCACCACTTCACCCGGCCCGCTGAGCATTTTGCCCATCAGCAACCCGGCGGTGCGCCCGGCCTGTAGCTGGTCAATGCCGACGTGGCACAGCCGGCAGGCGCCCGGCAGATCGGTCGCGAGGGTAATCACCGGCACGCCGCGTTCCCGGCACCGGGCCAGCGCGGCAAGCACCGCCGGGTGTTCATGGGCAAAGATCATCAGGCCGTCGCGCTGCTCACTGGCACGCAGAATTTGCGCGGCCAGCCGCTGCGGATCGCCTTCTGCCACCAGCGTGCGGTGCAGGGTCAGGCTGCGGTAGCCAATCTGGTCGGCCAGCTGGCTGAAGTGTTCACTCAGCTGGCCGAAGAAGAACGCTTCGTTGCTGCTCAGCAGTAGTTCGACCTGCCACGGGTGGCGATGAGCGTCGGGCAGCAGGCGGTTCAGACCGGCCTCACGCGCCGCCGCCAGCACCCGGCGGGTGGTGGCGGGTGAGACGCCGCCGCGTTCGTTGATCACCCGATCCACCGTGGCGATGCCCACGCCAATCTGTTTCGCCAGCGCTTCCAGCGTGATTTTCTTCACTGTTTTCTCCGCATGATGGCTTCCCATCAAAATCCCGATTCAGCCAGTATAGGCACTGGGGTTATCCTGGCAACGATTCGTTAACTTTCACCTGTTTAAAGGCGTCATTCAATGGCACAGAAGCGTAAGTTTGCCCTGCTGGGTACCGGTTTTATTGGTCAGGTTCATGCAAAAAATCTGGCGTCCCATCCCGATATTGAGCTAGTGATGGTTGCCGATCGGGATGCGGCGCGGGCGGCAGAGGTGGCCAGTCTTTATGGCGTGCGTGCCGGTAGCGTGGCGGAGGCGATCAACCATGATGCTATCGACAGCGTACTGATCGCCACTTCCACGCCGTCGCACGCCGAGTTTCTGGCGGCCTCGGCGGCGGCGGGCAAGGCGGTGTACTGCGAAAAGCCGATCGATCTGTCGCTGAGCAAGGCGCGTCGCGTGGTGGATGAAGTCGCACGTTATGACGTGCCGGTGACCGTTGGCTTTAACCGCCGTTTTGATCCGAGCCACAATCAGCTTAAGCAGCATTTAAAACAGGGGACGCTGGGCCGTGCGGAGCTGATTCAGATGGTGTGCCGCGCCTCCGAGCTGCCGCCGCTGAGCTATCTGCAGAGTTCCGGCGGGCAGATGCGCGATCAGGCGATTCACTTTTTCGATCTGCTGCGCTGGCTGACGGAAGAGGAGGTGGAGACGATCGGCGCGCTGGGGTCGGCGCTGGCGATGCCGGAGATCGCCGGGTTTGGTGATGTGGATACGTCGGTGCTGATGATGAAGCTGACCAGCGGGGCGCTGGCGCAGCTGGATAATACCCGCCGCACGGCTTACGGCTATGATGAGCGGATTACGGTGCTGGGCGATAAGGGGATGGCGGATTCGGCGGCGCAGAGTCCGCAGGGGGCGACGCTGTATACCACCGGCGGGATTACCCGTCCGGCGCTGTATGCGGACTGGTTTAACCGGGTGAAGGAGACCTATTATCTGCATCTGGATGCGTTTGTGCGGTCGCTGAACGGCGAGTCGGTGCAGGTGCCGGGGTTGCATGACGGGTTGCAGGCGCAGGCGATTGCGGAGGCGGCGGTGAAGTCGCTGGAGACGGGGCGTTTTTGTTCTGTTGAGCGGATTTAGGGCACGTTGTCTGGGTGGTTTGGGGCTCGTTGTCTTTGTGATCGAGATACCCCGGGCCTGTCAGCGGGCGCCCCTGCGCGGGTTACCCCGCTCCGGGCTCATCCCGCTGCCCTCCCGAAAAATGGGCTGTGGTTTTGGCTGGTGGTTTTGGGGCACGTTGTCTTTGTGATCGAGATACCCCGGGCCTGTCAGCGGGCGACCCTGCGCGGGTTACCCCGCTCCGGGCTCATCCCACTGCCTTCCCGAAAAATGGGCTGTGGTTTTGGCTGGTGGTTTTAGGGCACGTTGTCTGGTTGATCGAGATACCCCGGGCCTGTCAGCGGGCGACCCTGCGCGGGTTACCCCGCTCCGGGCTCATCCCGCTGCCCTCCCGGAAAATGGGCTGTGGTTTGGGCTGGGCATTTTTGAGCCTGGGAGCGGGTTTAACAAAGGGCCGGGCGATAAACGTCCGGCTTTTTTCTTCTTACTTCTTCGCAGATGCCGCTTTATTGGGGGCGTGCATCACTTCTCTTCGTTAAACACCTGACCAATCTGGCGGCGCACTTCGTCGATGGCGTCGAGGGTAGCGATGGAGAGTGACAGCGGGCGGATCGGCGAGTCGGTTTTGCCCTGACCGACGCACCAGGCGAAGTGGACGGCTTCGTGGAACAGCTGGTCGTAGCGGTTGCGTGGTTCGTCCCAGATGAGGGTTTTGCCGCCCTGGCTGGCGGTGAGGGTGAACGGGCCAGGGGCGTAGAAGCAGCCGTCGGTTTGCAGGGTAGCGTCGCGGCCGGCGATAACGGCGGCACCGGGGGTGTTGCTGAACAGGGTGGTGTTGAGCACCGAGTGCATGCCGTTATTGTGCGTCAGCAGCATTGAGGTCTGGCCGTTGAGGCCGCCGGCTACCGACTGGCCGGCGGCGTGGATAGTAGTGGGTGCGCCTGCGACTTTAACGCTGAGACCGATAAGGTAGCTGCCGAGATCCATCATCGGGCCGCCGGCGAGGTCGGCATTGAAGATACGGTGATCGGGGGTGAAATACTCGCCGTGGTCGGCCAGCAGGGTGTGCAGGTCGCCCAGCGCGCCGTCCTCCAGCAGCTGGCTGATGACGTCATATTTCGGCAGGAAGTCGCACCACATCGCCTCCATACAGAGCAGGCCTTTGGCGCGGCTGAGTTCGGCCAGCGCGCGCGCCTGCTGCCCGTTCAGCGCCAGCGGTTTTTCGATCAGCACGTGTTTACCGGCCTGTAAGGCTTTGAGCGCATCCGGGTAGTGGTGGTTGTGGGGCGTCGCGATGTAAACCGCATCGATATCCTGTTGTGCCAGCAGGTCGTCACTGCTGCCGAAGGCCTGGGCGATGCCCGTTTTGCCGGCAAAGGTGCTGGCGCGTTCATAAGAACGCGAAGCCACGGCCACCAGTTGCTGTGCGGTACTCTCTTTCAGTGATTTGGCAAAACGCTCGGCGATCCAGCCGGGGCCAATAATCCCCCAGCGCAGAGCGGGTACGGCGTGCGGATCCTGGATGCGGGCTTTAGGCAGGTGTGAAGGAAACATGACAGCTCCTGATTATTTCGTAGGGTAATCAACGGGTACGCGCCGTTGCGCGGCGGCGATATTTCACTATAGACAGCGCAGCGGGGGGCGGAAACGGCTTTTATGATGGAAAGCCATCAGTCAGCACTGCGGAATGGGCGCGACCGGCGACCGCTGGGGCAGAAAGGTTTCTGTACCGGCTTAAAAAGGCTGATGTGCAGTGATGGATAATGACTTTTTCAGCGTGCAGCGTCGCCAGGTCTTCCGCCAGGCGTGCAGTCGTTTTAACGATCCCGCGCGGCGAGTTACCGGCTGTTGACGGCAGAGGCAGTGCACGCCCCGGCCGTTAACGCTCACCCTGCCACCTTATAAAGCAGAGCTGCCCCGCACCAGTGCAGCTTACCGTCTTCCCCACCCGGAAATCCGCTTTCGCCAGGTGCTGCCCCCCTGGTACGCTTCTTGCACCCCTGATAATAAAGGTCGCTCAACGGTGAGTGGCCGCACTGCAACGGCGCTGTTTTGCTCTCCTGGCGGAGGGTAAGCGGCGCTTTTTTGTTTTCAGGGGGCGGGATGAGCAATAACCGGACGGTGCGCAGCGCGTGCCCGTACTGCGGCGTGGGGTGCGGCATTGTGATGCAGGTGGAGGCGGGATGCATCACCCGCGTCAGCGGCGATAAGCAGCACCCGGCTAACGCCGGTAAGCTGTGCAGTAAAGGCAGCAGCAGCCATCTGCCGGTCAGCGACGCCGGGCGTATGCAACGGGCGTGGCTGCGCGAGGATCGGCAACGTGAACCCTTGCCCGCCGCGATGGACGCGGCGATTAGCGCCACCGCCGGCCGCCTGCGTGCAATCCTCGACAGGGACGGGCCGGACGCCATCGCGCTGTACGTCTCCGGCCAGATGTCGCTGGAGGCGCAGTACCTCGCTAACAAACTGGTGAAGGGCTTTATCGGCAGCCAGCATATCGAATCCAACTCCCGGCTCTGTATGGCCAGCGCCGGTAGCGGCTACAGGCTGTCGCTGGGGTCAGACGGGCCGCCCGGCTCTTACGACGATTTTGGCCTTGCCGATCTGTTTCTGGTTACCGGGGCCAATATGGCCGACTGCCATCCGATCCTGTTTATGCGCATGATGGAGCGGGTACGCCAGGGGGCGAAGCTGATCGTGGTCGACCCACGGCGCACCGCCACCGCAGAGAAGGCCGATCTGCACCTGGCGATTCGTCCCGGCAGCGATCTGGCGCTGCTTAACGGGCTGCTGCATCTGCTGGTTAAGAACGCCGCCGTCGACGAAGCCTTTATCGCACAGTTCACCCGCGGCTGGCAGGCGATGCCCGATTTTCTCAGCGACTATACGCCCGGGCGGGTGGCGCAGCTCACCGGACTGACGCAGGCCGATATCGAGCTGGCCGCGCGCTGGTTAGGCGAGGCCGCCGAATGGATGAGCTGCTGGACCATGGGCCTTAACCAGAGCACCCACGGCACCTGGAGCACCAACGCACTGTGCAACCTGCACCTGGCAACCGGTAAAATCTGCCGCCCCGGCAGCGGGCCGTTCTCGCTGACCGGCCAGCCCAACGCGATGGGCGGGCGCGAAATGGGCTATATGGGGCCGGGCCTGCCGGGGCAGCGCTCGGCGCTGAACGCGGAGGATCGCGCCTTTGTTGAGCAGCAGTGGCGGCTGCCGCCCGGCACGCTTCGCAGCGAAGGCGGCGGTGGCACCCTCGCGCTGTTCGAACAGCTGCGGGCCGGGGCGATTAAAGCCTGCTGGATTATCTGCAGCAACCCGGTGGCCAGCGTGCCCGGCCGTGACCGGGTCATTGAGGCGCTGCAGGCGGCCGAGCTGGTGATCGCCCAGGACGCCTTTCTCGATACCGAAACCAACCGCTATGCCGATATTCTGCTGCCCGCCGCGCTGCACGCCGAAGCGGAAGGGGTGATGATCAACTCCGAACGCAGCCTGACGCTGATGCATCAGGCGGTGGCACCGCCCGGCGAGGCGTTGCCCGACTGGCAGATTATTGCCCGCGTCGCCTGTAAAATGGGCTTTGCCGACGCCTTCAGCTACCAGAGCGCGGAGCAGGTGTTTGATGAGATCCGCCGGTTCCACAACCCGGCCACCGGCTACGATCTGCGCGGTGCCAGCTATGCGCGGCTGCGGCAGCAGCCGCTGCAGTGGCCGTGCCCGCCCGACGACCCTCAGGATCGCCATCCGCTGCGCTACCTGAATCAGGGCATCAGCCAGACCCTGCGCGTGGCAGAAGACGGCAGCACGCCGCCCCTGAACTTTGCCACCGCCGACGGCCGCGCCTGCTTTTATGCCCGCCCGCATCAGGACCCGGCCGAGATGCCCGACGACGACTATCCGTTTCTGCTGAATACCGGCCGCGTGCAGCATCAGTGGCACACCCTGACCAAAACCGGCAAGGTGGCGACCCTGAACAAGCTTAATCCGGGCCCTTTTATTGAGGTGAACCCGCAGGATGCCGCACGGCTGGCGCTGAAAAACGGCGATGCGCTGCGCATCCGGTCGCGGCGCGGCGAGGCGGTGCTGCCGGTCAACGTCAGCGATCGCGTACAGCCCGGCTGCTGCTTTGCCCCGTTCCACTGGAACGATCTCTATGGCGAGCAGCTGGCGATTAACGCCGTGACCAGCGATGCCGTCGACCCGATCTCGCTGCAGCCGGAGCTGAAATGCTGCGCCGTCAGCCTGCAGCGGGTGGAGAAGATTATTTATCGTGACAGTGTCACAGATAGAGTCGCCAGCATTGCCATCCCCGCAGATTCCGTTAATACCACTAACGGTGCTGGTGCTGCTGACGCGCAGTCCGTGGCCAGCAACGCTGTACCGGCCGCCGGCATTACGCTGCTTTACGCTTCGCAGACCGGCAACGCCGCCGGGCTGGCGGAGAGCTTTAGCGCGCAGCTGCGCGACGGCGGTCTTGCGGTGGCGCTGCACGAGATGGATCAGGCCCCGGCGGACTGTCTGCGTGCCGGCGAAACGCTGCTGCTGCTGACCAGCACCTTCGGCGACGGCGACGCGCCGGATAACGGTCAGCAGTTCTGGCAGCGGCTGCAGGCGCAAGATGAACCGCTCATCGGGCTGCGTTACGCGGTGCTGGCGCTGGGCGACAGCAGCTTCGATCGTTTCTGCCAGCACGGCCGCCAGCTGGATGCGCGCTTAACGCAGCTGGCCGCCACGCCGCTGCTGCCGCTAAGCGAGTGCGACAGCGACTATGCGCAGCCCGCCAGCGCCTGGTTTAACCAGCTGCTGCCGCTGCTGAGTCTTCACATCCCGGCAGTGTATACCCCCTCCGTCAGCAGCGTATCATCCGCCCCGGCGGTAGCCGGTGCAGCTGCATCATCCGGTATTTCATCCGTCCACGCAGCATTCACGCTAGCAGCATCAAATCCGGCCTTATCATCTGCTTCTCATTTCAGCAAAAGCCAGCCGTACCCGACAACCTTGCTGGACAACGCCCGCATCAGCGCGCCCGAATCAGCAAAGGAGACGCGGCTGATCCGCCTAAGTCTCGGGCCGCTGAGCTATCAGCCCGGCGACGCGCTGGGGGTCTGGCCGCGCAACTGTGCGCGGCTGGTCGATGAACTGCTGGCGCTGACCGGGCTGGACGGCGAACAGGCGGTCAGCGTGGCGGAGCAGGGAGAGATGCCGCTGCGTGACGCATTGAGCCGCCACTATGAGATCGCCCGTCCGTCGCGGGAGGCGTTAAGCCTGATCGCCGGGCAGTCGGGCAACGGCGCGCTGCAACAGCGGCTGGCGCAGGGCGAGGCGCTGAAAAGCTGGCTGTGGGGGCGCCAGCTGGCCGACGTGCTGGCCGAATTCAGCTGGCGGGGGGAGGCGACAACATTGCTGGCCTGCCTGAAGCGGCTGCAGCCGCGCTTTTACTCGATCGCCTCCAGCCCGCTGGCGCATCCGGGCGAGATCCAGCTGACCGTCGCCACGGTGCGCTACGGCCAGCGCAAGGGCGTGGCTTCGGCGTGGCTGGCCGATCTGGCACCTGGCGACGCGGTGGCGGTCTTTGTTCAGCCGACGCGTCACTTCCTGCTGCCGGAAGCGGGCGACGCGCCGCTGGTGATGATCGGCCCCGGTACCGGCATTGCGCCGTTTCGCGGTTTTCTGCATCACCGCCGCCTGCGCGGCGACAGCGGCAAAAACTGGCTGTTCTTCGGCGAGCAGCATCAGCAGAGCGAGTTTTACTACCGCGAGGAGCTGGAGCCGATGCGCGACAGCGGGCTGCTGACCCGGCTGAGCCTCGCGTTCTCCCGCGACCAGCCGCAAAAAATCTACGTGCAGGACCGGCTGCGTGAAGAGGGGGATAACCTGTGGCGCTGGCTGCAGGAGGGCGCACGACTGTATCTGTGTGGCGACGCCAGCCGCATGGCGAAAGACGTTGAGACGGCACTGCGTGATATCGCCTGCCAGCACGGTGGGATGAATGCACAGCAGGCCGCCGGCTGGCTGCAGCAGCTGGCGCAGGAGAAACGCTACCTGCGTGATGTGTATTAGCCGCAAACCGGCAATAGATTGCCGATATTGATATTTAATTTCCCGGCGTTTTTATGAAAATCTGGAGCCAGTTACCGCTATCAGGATCAGGGAGTTAGCCAATGAGCCAGACCAAACGCCGGATTAAACTGGGGTTAATGTTACAGGGAGCCGGTGGGTATATGAACTCCTGGCGCCACCATCGCGCGGCGGCGGACGCCAGCGTCAATATTGCCTGGAACCAGCAGCTGGCGAAAGACGCCGAAGCTGCCGGTTTCGATTTTCTGTTTGTAGCCGACGGCCTGCACATCAACGAAAAATCGCTGCCGCACTTCCTGAACCGCTTTGAGCCGATTGCGCTGCTCTCCTCGCTGACGGCGATCACCTCGCGCATTGGCCTGGCCGGCACCATCTCCACCTCCTACAGCGATCCCTTCACCGTGGCGCGTCAGCTGGCCTCGCTGGATCTGCTGAGCGGCGGCCGCGCGGGCTGGAACGTGGTGACCTCACCGCTGGAAGGCTCCGGGCGTAACTTTGGTAAAACCCACCCGCAGCACGCCGAACGCTACCAGATCGCCGAGGAGTATATCCAGGTGGTGCAGGGGCTGTGGGACTCGTGGGAAGATGACGCCTTCGTGCGCAACAAAGAGAGCGGCGTGTTCTTTGACGCGGCGAAGCTGCACGCGCTGAATCACAAAGGCGATTACTTCTCGGTGGCCGGCCCGCTGAATATCCAGCGTTCCGCCCAGGGGCAGCCGGTGGTGTTCCAGGCCGGCGCCTCGGATACCGGCATTGCGCTGGCGGCGAAAACCGCCGATGCGGTGTTCACCAACGCGCGTACGCTGGAAGAAGCGACGCTGTACGCACAGAAACTGCAGCAGGCCGCAGAGCAGCACGGCCGCGCCGCGTCGGGGATCTTCCCCGGCATCAGCCCGATCGTCGGCCGCACCGAGGCCGAGGCCGAAGAGAAGTACCGCTATCTGCTGTCGCTGCTGTCGCTTGACGACGCGCTCAGCTACCTCGGCCGCTTCTTTGACCATCACGACTTCAGCCAGTATGACCCGGACGCGCCGTTCCCGGAGCTGGGCAGTCTCGGCGAGAACAATTTCCGCTCCACCACCGATCAGATTAAGAAGCTGGCGCGCGATGAAAACCTCACCCTGCGCGAAGTCGCCTACCGCACCACGGTGCCGAAGGGCGAGTTCTTCGGCACGGCGGAGCAGGTGGCCGACGCCTTTATTCGCTGGACGGAGCAGGGCGGTGCCAGCGGGTTTATCATCGCCGGGCCGGTGCTTAACGAAGCGCTGGAGGACATCACCCGCTACGTACTGCCGATCCTCGCCGCGCGCGGCTACTGGCAGATTGACGACACCACCCGCACGCTGCGCGGCCGCCTTGGCCTGCCGAAGCGCGCTAACCGCTATGCTGAAAACCGTCAGGCGGCACTGACCTCAGCAGAGTAACGCCGCCTGCCTGCAGTGACCTCAGCAGAATTAAGCGGTGTTGCCAGAGGGGGGCGAATGCTGCCTCTCCCGAGGGGAGTGCAGCGCCGCCCGGCCCGCCCAATCAGCGCCCGACAGCGTTTTCACGTTGCCGGGCGCTGTTGCCGTCATACAGCTGACGCTGATGCCCACCTTCCTGCCCGTCCAGGCTCGCCACACGCGGCCTGATGTGCCCACTCTGATGTATTAGCTCAGATTCCTCTTCATTCCAACCCTCTCAGCCGCTATGCTGCCCGCCTGAAATACCGTTACCCCAGGGAGTTACTATGAATACCGTTATCCGCCGTGCCACCCGTGACGATGCCGGGCTGATTCTGGCAATGATCGCCGAGCTGGCCGACTACGAAAAAGCGCTGCATGAAGTGGTCGCCAGCCAGCACGATATTGAGACCTCGCTGTTTGCCGCCGACAGCAAGTCGGAAGCGCTAATCTGTGAAATTGGCGGGGAAGCGGCTGGTTACGCCGTGTTCTTCACCAGCTACTCCACCTGGCTTGGCAGGAACGGTATTTATCTGGAAGATCTCTACGTCAGCCCGCGTTTTCGCGGCCAGAAGGCGGGGAAAACCCTGCTGCGCCACATCGCGCAGCTGGCCGTAGAGCGCGGCTGCGGTCGACTGGAGTGGAGCGTGCTGGACTGGAACCAGCCGGCGATCGACTTCTATCTGAGCATCGGTGCCGCCCCGCAGGATGAGTGGGTGCGTTACCGTATGGAAGGGCAGGTGCTGCGCGATTTTGCCGCCGGTTGATCCCCTCCGAGGGTGGCGCATCGCCGCGCCATCCTCCGCTATTGCCTCGCTTTTCCCCTTCGCGCAACGGCTGACCAGCGCAAAAGTTCACTGCTTAAATGTAATATTTTGTATCAATGGATTGATAATCATTCTCGTCTGTATATGATATCGCAAAATATAAAATGTTAGTTTCCCGCAGTAAATGTGGGCTTATGCACCTGTTAATCAAAGCAAATGTGGGCGAATACCAATAATTAAATCAAGGTATTTCGCATGCTCAACTTTTCATCCCGCAAGGGATTGCTGCACACGTCAATTGTTATGGCGATCGTCACCACCGCCGCCAGCGCTGCGTATGCCGCGCAGGCAGACAATGCCGTTGCCGCCAGCACCAGTAGCAACACCGCCTCCACGTCGAAGAGTGACGAAGCGCAGATCACCGTTACCGCACCGGCCGTTAAGCACGTCGCCGGCAGCGAGGTGAGCGTCTCTGCCGATGAACTGCGCCAGCGCGGCGGCAACGACTTCGGTTCCATCATGCGTTACCAGCCGCTGATCGGCGCGGTGGGCAGTAGCGGCGGCTCCAGCAGCGGCAAAAGCGGCTTTGATCGCGGCGGCTACACCGGCTACAACATCCGCGGCCTGGAAGGCAACCGCGTGGCGATCGACGTCGACGGCGTACCGCTGCCTGACGCCACCGGCCGCCCTTACGTCGGCCGCGCCGGCCTGAACACCTTCGGTATCGGCCGCGACTACATCGATCCTTACCTCTACGGCCGCGTTGATATTGAATCCGGGGCTACCCAGACCCAGCGCACCACCACCGCGCTGGGCGGCACCGTCTCCTTCGTACCGAAATCGGCCGATGACTATCTGACACCGGGCAAACAGACCTACTTCGGCTACCAGAGCGGTTATGACTCCGCCAGCCGCAGCTGGCAGAACGGCGTTACCGCCGCCGCCGGCGACGAGATCCTGCGCGGCCTGATCGCTTACAGCCGCCGTGACGGCCAGCAGACCCGCAATAACAGCGACGAGCTGGCGGCCTTCCCGGCCAACTGGCACTCCGACGCGCTGCTGGCCTCCGGTATCTGGCAGCCAAACGACGAGCACAAGCTGACGCTGGGCGGTGACTTCTACAGCAAGGTTAACCACACCCGCTATGACAGCTGGAATAACGCCGGAACGCTGATCGAGGGCGACGCCAACCAGCAGAGCAACAGCCGCCGCTGGGGTCTGAACCTGAAGGACGAGTGGACGCCGGCCAACGCCTGGATCGACAGCCTGAGCAACAAAATTGACTATCAGAACACCCAGGCGCACGACAACACGCTGCTGCCGGTGGCCGACTCCAGCCCGCTGCGCATGCAGCGCGTCTACTCCGATTACAACGTTGAGACCTGGGGCTATGAGGGGCAGCTGAGCAAAACGCTGGGCCGTCACGATCTGCTGGCCGGCCTTAACGCCCGTCTGTCCGACACCGAGCGCCCGTTCAGCGAGTCGCCGACGCCGGCCGCCAACAGCGCCGCCACCACGCGTCCGCAGAGCGACAGCCGCACCGTTGTTCTGGGTGGCTTTGTGAAGGACAGCATTAACTTCGATCTTGACGGTCACGGCTTTGCCGTGGTGCCGGGCGTGCGCGTGCAGCATCAGAAAACCAAACCGCAAAATCTGGCGAGCATGGCTGAGGGTACCGCAGTGCTGACCCCGGCGGACGCCGAGAAGCTGTACGGTAAAGCCAACAGCGACACCCAGGTACTGCCGTCAATCAGCTTCAACTATGACATCACGCCAGCGCTGATGACTTACGTTGAGTACCGCCGTGGCGCGCAGTTCCCGAACGCCACCCAGCTGTACGGCTCGTGGAACCTCGGTTCCAACTACGTGCCGGGCAACCGTCAGTATGCGCTGATTGGCAACACCGACCTGGACACCGAAACCAGCAACAACGTTGAGTGGGGCATCAAAGGCCAGGCGACCGAAGGCGTGGCGATTAACGGTGCGCTGTTCTACAACACCTATAAGAACTTTATCGCCACCACCCGTTACACCCGCGCCGGCGCGCCGGACAAGTTCACCAACCTGCCGGCCAACATCGCCACCATCTATCAGACCGAGAACCGCGATAAGGCCTATATCTGGGGCGGTCAGATTGGCGCTAAGGTTAACTACGGCACCTGGTTTAACGCGGTGGAAGGCCTGAGCAGCAGCTTCTCTCTGGGCTACAGCAAAGGGCAGGCGAAGTCCTCTTACAACGGCGACCGCTACGTCGATCTCGACAGCGTGGCACCGATGAAGGCCACCGTTGGCCTGGCGTGGAACGATCCGTCGCAGCGCTATGGTGCGGAAGTGATGGCCACCTTTGTGAAAGGCAAGAAGGCGGAAACGACCAACCGTGAAGGCTACCTCAACAACGGCGCGCCGATTACCGACGCCACCGCCGGTTATCAGCGGGTGCCGGGCTACGGCACGGTGGATATGACCGCGTGGGTGCAGGTGGCGAAAAACGTCCGCGTTAACGGCGGCGTCTACAACCTGACCGACCGTAAATACCGCGACTACCTGAGCAGCCGCGACCTGACCGGCGACACCCCACGTGACGTCGCTGACCAGGCGCTGGCCGTGCAGCCGGGCCGCAGCGTGCAGCTGGGGGTTAACGTCGACTTCTGACCCCGGCCGACATTTTGCCTCCCTTAAAAGATCGCTTCGGCGATCTTTTTTTATTCCTGAGAGGTGGGTTGTATTTTTTGTGATCTGGATTGTAGTACAACTAACGCAGATGGTACTACAATCACTCCCGCACCGCGCCTCAGGCCGCTGAGATCTGTGCAGCGCCGGTTCTCCGCGCTACGCTGCCGACTCATCGCCACTAACGGACTGAAAACTATGACGCAAGAGAGTCTGAGTAAAACGGAACGCATCATCCTGACGCTGGGTGAGGAGATCGTCACCGGCAAATACCTGCCCGGCGCGCCGCTGCCGTCCGAGGCGGACCTGTGTGAACAGTTCACCACCTCGCGCAACATTATTCGCGAGGTGTTTCGCTCGCTGATGGCGAAACGGCTGATTGAGATGAAGCGCTACCGCGGCGCGTTCGTCACCCCGCGCAACCAGTGGAACTATCTCGACAGCGACGTGCTGCAGTGGTCGCTCTCCAGCGACTACGATCCGCGGCTGATCGCAGCGATGAATGAGGTACGCGTGCTGGTTGAGCCGCAGGTTGCCCGCTGGTCGGCGGAGCGCGCCACCTCGGCGGATCTCGCCGCCATCGAGCAGGCCTACGGCGATATGGTGGCGCACCGCGAAGATCGCGACGCCTTTAACCAGGCCGATATCCGCTATCACGAAGCGGTGATGGCCTCGGTGCATAATCCGGTGTTGCAGCAGCTTAACGTGGCGATTGGCCAGCTGCAGCAGGCGGTGTTTACCCGCACCTTTATGCCGGATGAGGGCAACATGCCGCGCACGCTGGCCGAACACAAAGCGCTGTTTGACGCCATCCGCCACCAGGATGCCGACGCCGCCGAGCAGGCGGCCAAATCGATGATTGCCAGTTCAACGGCGCGACTTAAGGACGTTATGTGAGCAGCTATATTGCGATTGACTGGGGTTCGACCAACCTGCGCGCCTGGCACTATCAGCAGGATCGCTGCGTTGATCAGCGCCGCTCGGAGGCCGGCGTCACCCGCTTAAACGGCCGTACCCCCGCCGACGTGTTTGACCAGGTGACCGCTGGCTGGCCTGTCAGCGAGGTGCCGGTGGTGATGGCCGGTATGGTCGGCAGCAATGCCGGCTGGCTGCCGGTGCCGTATCTGGCCTGTCCGCTGCGGCTGGGCGAGATTGCCTCCCGCCTGACCCGGGTTGAGAACCGGGCGTGGATCGTACCGGGGCTGAGCGTCGAGCAGCCCGACAACCTTAACGTGATGCGCGGTGAAGAGACCCAGCTGCTCGGTGCCGTGGCGCTGGCCGCCGCCGACCTCTATGTCATGCCCGGCACCCACGCCAAGTGGGTGAGGGCGGAGGGCGACCGGGTGGAGACGTTTCGCACAGTGATGACCGGCGAACTGCACCACCTGCTGCTCAGCCAGTCGCTGGTCGGTGCCGGGCTGCCCGCACAGCGTGAGGACGCCGCGGCGTTTGCCGCAGGCCTGCAGATCGGCAGCGAGGATCGCTCGATCCTCTCACGGCTGTTTGAAGTCCGGGCGGCACACGTGCTGGGCCGCCGCGCGCCGGACACCATCAGCGAGTTTCTGTCCGGGCTGCTGATCGGCCACGAAGTGGCGACCCTGGCGGATCAGTGGGCCGTTACCCCGGCGCAGCCGCTGACGCTGATCGCCGGCAGCGCCTTGTCGCTGCGCTATCAGCAGGCGCTGCGCTTTATCGATCTGACCGTTAACCCGCTGGACGGCGACGTCGCCTTCCGGCACGGAATAAGGAGCATTGCCCATGCGCTGGCAAACTGAGCTGCCGCTAATCGCTATTTTACGCGGCATCCGCCCGCAGGAGGCGCAGGCGCATATCGCCGCGCTGATCGACGCGGGCTTTGATGCCATCGAGATCCCGCTTAATTCGCCGCAGTGGGAACAGAGCATTGCCGCCGCGGTCCGCGAATTTGGCGATCGCGCGCTGATCGGGGCCGGTACCGTGCTGCAGCCCGACCAGGTGGATCGGCTGGCCGCCATCGGCAGCCGGCTGGTGGTGACGCCAAACACCGACGCGGCGGTGATCCGCCGGACGGTCGCCTGCGGCATGACGGTGGCCGCAGGCTGTGCCACCGCAACTGAAGCTTTCACCGCGCTGCAGGCCGGCGCACAGTCGCTGAAAATTTTTCCCTCCGCGGCGTTTGGCCCGGACTATATCAAAGCCCTGAAGGCGGTTCTGCCGCCGGAGGTGCCGGTGTTCGCCGTCGGCGGCGTCACCCCGCAGAACCTGCATCAGTGGCTGGCGGCAGGGTGCATCGGCGCCGGGCTGGGCAGCGATCTCTACCGTGCCGGGCAGCCGCTGGCGCGCACCGTTGACCAGGCACTCGCATTTGTTGCCGCATATAAGGAAGCGTTACGATGAAAATAACCAAACTGACCACTTACCGCCTGGCACCGCGCTGGATGTTTCTGAAGATTGAGACCGATGCAGGCGTGGTCGGCTGGGGCGAGCCGGTAATCGAAGGGCGCGCGCGCAGCGTCGAAGCGGCGGTGCACGAGCTGTCGGAGTACCTGATTGGCCAGGACCCGGCCCGCATTAACGATCTGTGGCAGGTGATGTATCGCGGCGGCTTCTACCGCGGCGGCCCGATCCTGATGAGCGCCATTGCCGGTATCGACCAGGCGCTGTGGGATATTAAAGGCAAAGTGCTGGGGGTGCCGGTGTGGCAGCTGCTGGGCGGTCTGGTGCGCGACAAAATGAAAGCCTACAGCTGGGTAGGCGGTGACCGTCCGGCCGAGGTGATCGACGGTATTAATAAGCTGCGGGCGATCGGCGTCGATACTTTTAAGCTTAACGGCTGCGAAGAGATGGGCATTATTGACAGTTCACAGAAAATTGACGCTGCGGTGAATACCGTAGCGCAGATCCGTGAAGCCTTCGGTAATCAGATTGAATTTGGCCTGGATTTCCACGGCCGCGTCAGCGCACCAATGGCAAAAGTATTAATTAAAGAGCTGGAGCCGTATCGCCCGCTGTTTATTGAAGAGCCGGTACTGGCCGAACAGGCGGAATATTATCCGAAGCTGGCGGCGCAAACGCATATTCCGATTGCCGCCGGTGAAAGGATGTTTGACCGCTTTGAATTTAAACGCGTGCTGCAGGCCGGTGGCCTGGCGATTCTGCAGCCGGACCTGTCGCACGCCGGTGGGATTACCGAGTGCTATAAAATCGCCGCAATGGCGGAAGCCTATGACGTGGCGCTGGCTCCGCACTGCCCGCTGGGGCCGATTGCGCTGGCCGCCTGCCTGCACGTCGACTTTGTCTCGCGCAATGCGGTATTCCAGGAGCAGAGCATGGGTATCCACTACAACAAAGGGGCCGAACTGCTGGATTACGTGCTGAATAAAGATGATTTCAAAATGGATGACGGCCATTTCCATCCGTTGCAGAAGCCCGGCCTCGGGGTGGAAATTAATGAGGAACTGGTGACTGAACGCAGCAAACAGGCACCGGACTGGCGGAATCCGCTGTGGCGTCTGCCGGACGGCTCCGTCGCCGAGTGGTAATTGCCGTTACTGAATAAACAGTGAAAACAGATTAAAACAGCCTGTTAATAAAACAGGGACGGGATCGGCTGCGCCTCAGTCAGGCCGCACGACCGCTTCTGCACGCATCCGGCATGGCACAATAATAACCCACGGCGCATATTTAGCGCGGCAGGGTGGGCCATGCCGTTTTCAACACAACCTCTACCCGGTGCGCAACCCGGCACCTTAAATATAACAGGTACCCTCTATGGAACTTTCTCAGGTTAACGCCAGACCAACCCGCAGGCGTTATTTAACGCTGCTGATGATTTTTATTACCGTGGTGATCTGCTACGTCGATCGCGCCAATCTTGCCGTGGCCTCCGCGCACATTCAGGAGGAGTTTGGCATCAGCAAGGCGCAGATGGGTTACGTCTTCTCCGCCTTTGCCTGGCTCTACACGCTGTGCCAGATCCCCGGCGGCTGGTTCCTTGACCGCGTAGGCTCGCGGCTGACCTACTTTATCGCCATCTTCGGCTGGTCGGTGGCGACGCTGCTGCAGGGCTTTGCCACCGGGCTGATGTCGCTGATTGGCCTGCGGGCGATCACCGGCATCTTCGAAGCGCCGGCGTTCCCGACCAATAACCGGCTGGTGACCAGCTGGTTCCCCGAGCAGGAGCGCGCTTCGGCGGTGGGCTTCTACACCTCAGGCCAGTTTGTCGGCCTGGCGTTTCTGACCCCGCTGCTGATCTGGATCCAGGAGCTGCTGAGCTGGCACTGGGTGTTTATCATCACCGGCGGCATCGGCATTATCTGGTCGTTTATCTGGATCAGATACTACCAGGCCCCGCGTAAAAGCGCCGGCATCAACCAGGCCGAACTTGACTATATCCGCGACGGCGGCGGCATGATCGACGGCGATGCGCCGGTGGAGAAAAAGACGCGGGTGAAGATGACCGCGGCGGACTGGAAGCTGGTGTTCCATCGTAAGCTGTGCGGCGTCTATCTCGGACAGTTCGCGGTGACCTCGACGCTGTGGTTCTTCCTCACCTGGTTCCCTAACTACCTGACCCAGGAGAAGCAGATCGCAGCGCTCACGGCCGGCTTTATGACCACCGTACCGTTCCTCGCCGCGTTTGTCGGGGTGATCCTCTCCGGGATGGTGGCGGACCGGCTGGTACGCAGCGGCCGTTCGATCGGTTTTGCGCGGAAAACGCCGATTATCTGCGGCCTGCTGATCTCCACCTGCATTATGGGCGCGAACTACACCAACGATCCGCTGTGGATCATGGTGCTGATGGCGGTGGCGTTCTTTGGCAACGGTTTTGCCTCGATCACCTGGTCGCTGGTCTCGTCGCTGGCTCCGGTGCGGCTGATTGGCTTAACCGGCGGCGTATTTAACTTCGTTGGCGGGCTGGGGGGCATCACCGTGCCGCTGGTGGTCGGTTATCTGGCGCAGGATTACGGCTTTGCCCCGGCGTTAACCTATATCTCCTGCGTGGCGCTGCTCGGCGCACTCTCCTACATCCTGCTGGTGGGCGACGTGAAGCGGGTCGGCTGAGTCGACTCCCGCATGCGAACCGCCTGCACACCGTGCAGCCCGTGTGGCTGCACTGTGCAGAATCCTCTCCTGAAACCGCAGGTCAGCGCTGCGCAACAGCACCCCTCGCCACGCCGCTGACAGGCGCTTACTGCGCCGCCTGATGCTTATCAATATGCCCCAGATCACGCTCCGGCCAGCACACCGCGCGCAGGCGACGTTTGATTTCAGCGGCGTCCGGGAAGCCGTTATCCGTTTTGCGATCCCAGATAAGTTGTTCGTTAACATGGATCTGATAAATGCCGCCGGTGCCGGGCACCAGCGTCACCGCGGCGAGATCGGTGCTGAAGGTGTGCAGCAGCTCCTGCGCCATCCAGCTGGCGCGCAGCATCCAGTTGCACTGGGAACAGTAGTTAATGGTCACAACGGGCAGGGTACTCATGGCTGAACTCCTCGGAAGGGGGCGGCGATCGCGGTTAAACAAGTCTCTGTAGTCTAACGTTTTAGTGCCCGGCTGTCGCGCAGCACAGGCGGCCTGCGGGATGACGCGAATAAATGCTTTCTTCCTCTGACGATTCCCCGATTTCTTCTTTGTCCCGCCGCCTGCGGTTTGCTATTGCTGAGAGAGGCTACTCAGAATTCAGAAAGGAAACGACATGGAAATCTACTGGTATCTTACCGTCCCCGACGGGCCGCAGCCGTGGACGGCGGACGGCAGTTACAAAACTGACTACGACGGGTTTAAGAGGGTGGCGTCATGACGCTTCGTATTGGCAGCCACCCGGACAACCTGTCGCTGTTTATTCTGCGCCATCGCGGCGTGCTGGAGAGCGCGCTGGCAGACGCGGGCGGGGTGGCCTGGGTGGACTACCTGCACGGCGGCGACAGCGCCAGCCTGCTGAGCGATGGACGGCTGGACGTGGCCGGCACCGGCTCGACGCCGCCGGTGATCGCCGCCGGCAACGGACTGGACGTCGCCTATCTCGCCGCCTCGCCGGATCGCGGGGCCAGCTGCGCGCTACTGGCGATGAAGGAGGGGCCATACAGAAGCCTCGACGACCTGCGCGGCGCGCGCATTGCCTGTATGCAGGGCTCGTTTACCGATCGCTTTATCGCCCGCCTGTTGCTGCAGCAGGGGCTACGGCTGGAAGACGTCACGCTGGTCGATCTCAACGGCAGCGATTCGGCGCGCGCGCTGCGTGAAGGGCGGGTGGATCTGTGGGCGGCGATTGATCCCTGGCTGACCGCAGCGCGGGATGCTAAAAAAATCCGCTGCGTGGCCCAGGCCGACGATGCGATCGCCAACCGCTCGCTGTTCTGGTGCCGCCGGCGCTGGCTGCAGCAGCACGAAGCGCTGGCGGAACCGCTGCTCGACGCGCTGACCGCCAACGATCGCTGGATCGCCCTGCATCCGCGCCAGGCAGCAGAGCTGCTGCACCAGCACCTGCCCGGCGCGGTCAGCGCCGCCCACTGGCTGACGACCATTGGCGCGCGGCCGTGGGGTATTCAACGGATGAACGATGCGCTGCTCGCCGGGCAGCAACGGCAGGCCGACGATCTGTTGGCCGCCGGATTTATCACCCAGCCGCTGGCGATTGCCGCCGCGGTGGCACAGGAACCACGATGAAAAAACAGAGAACGCTGGCCGCTGGCTGCCGCATTGGGAGGATCCCCTGACAGGTCACCCGGGGTTGTGAATGTTATTGCTGATACTGCTCATCCGTCACATGCTCCAGCCAGTCAATGGCGCTGCCGTTCACCTCCTCAGCAATCGCCACATGGGTCATGCTGCTCTCCACTCCGGCCCCGTGCCAGTGTTTCACGCCGGGGCGGATCCATACGCTGTCGCCTTCGGCGATCTGCTGCGCGGCTTTTCCCCACTCCTGCACCCAGCCCTGGCCGGCGATCACGATCAGCGTCTGCCCTAGTGGATGCGTATGCCAGGCGGTGCGCGCGCCGGGGCTGAATGACACGGTAGCCCCGCTGACCCGTGCCGGTTCGGTGGTTTTAAACGGCTGGTTAATCTTTACCCTACCGCTGAAGTAGCTGGCCGGGCCATCGGTGGTGGGGGTGCTGGCTTTTTTCGTTACGTCGATCATCAGAAATCCCTGATTAAAACAGATCACAGCAGCCAGTATGCCAGCGGTAACCTCGTCGGCCTTATGACAAATTTTTAGTTACTGTGCAAAAAAATGAATGAACCGGGTATGTAATTTATCTTAATAACTTTCTGTTATTTATGAAATTTCATCTCTCAGCATGACAAGGTTATCTTACAGATGAAAATTCTGAACTGCCCGGACTGCGAGTAATAGTCTCAGTGAGATCGTTACTTTCGCCGGATACCTCACTTTTTTATCTTTTTATGCATTCCTGCGAAACTTTCTGCGCGTGCTGGCGAACCATAGAAGAAAGCATACCCTTAATCTGAATCTTATCTGACAGGAGTGGACTATGACCCGCATGAAAAAAATGTTCTCCGCACTGACCGCCACCGCCGTTCTGGGCTTGTCCGTCGCTGCGCTGCCGGCGCAGGCGGCACTTAAGGCCGGTGAAAAAGCGCCGGACTTTACCCTGCAGGCGGCGCTGGGCGGCAAGCCGATGAGCTTCTCGCTGCAGCAGGCGCTGAAGAAAGGGCCGGTAGTGCTCTACTTCTTCCCGGCCGCCTTTAGCGCCGGTTGCACCATTGAGGCACACGCCTTTGCCGAAGCGACCGACGGCTTCAAAAAGCTCGGGGCCAGCGTGGTTGGCGTTACGGCCGGCAATGTCGATCAGATCGGCGAGTTCTCGCGCCTTGAGTGCCGCGATAAGTTTACCGTCGCGGCTGACCCGGGCGCGAAAGTGGCTACCGAGTACGATACGTTGATCAAGCTGGCAGATAAAACGCTCTCTGACCGCACCTCCTACGTGATCGCGCCGGACGGCAAAATCCTGCTCAGCTATACCGACCGCAACCCGGAAACGCACATCGACAAAACGATGGCCGCCGTGAAGCAGTACAGCGAAACGCATCCCGCTAAAGCACTGTAATCCGCAATATCACCGAGGCCAGCATCATGTTAACCGCCATGCTGGCCGCCTTTGCAGGCGGCCTGATCCTGAATTTTATGCCCTGCGTTTTCCCGGTGATCTCACTGAAGGCGCTCAGCCTGCTCGGGCAGCAGGGCAACGCCGCGGAAACGCGCAAAGAGGGGCTGGGCTTTCTGCTCGGCGTGGTGGTGACCATGCTGGCGCTGGCCGCGCTGTTGCTGGCCCTGCGCGCCGGCGGTACGGCGGTCGGCTGGGGCTTCCAGCTGCAGTCTCCGCTGGTGGTCGCCGCGCTGGCGCTGGTGATCCTGCTGGCCGCCATCAACCTGCTTGGCGTGTTTGAAGTCGGCTTAACGGCACAGCGTGCAGGAGCGCTTGAAGGCGGCAAGGGCACCTTTACCCGCTCGGCGCTGACCGGCGCGCTATCCATTATCGTCGCCACGCCGTGCTCGGCGCCCTTTATGGCCGGCGCGGTCGGCTATGCGCTGGTGCAGCCGACCGCCGTGGCGCTGCTGATTTTCCTGATGCTGGCGCTCGGCTTCGCCGCGCCTTTTGTGCTGATTTCGCTGTTCCCGGCGCTGGCGCAGCGGCTGCCGCGTCCCGGCGCCTGGATGGCGACGCTGCGGCGCGGGCTGGCATTCCCGATGTTTGCCGCCTGGGGATGGCTGGTTTGGGTGCTGGCGCAGCAGGCGGGCACCACCGCGCTGGCCGCGCTGCTGGCGGCTTCGGTGGTGGTCAGTTTTGCTGCCTGGATCTACGGCATTGCGCAGCACCGCCAGTTTGCCGGGCGCAGCTATAAGGCGCTGCTGGCGGTGGCCGCCGTGCTGCTGCTGGTGACGGTGATCCCGCTGCCGGGGGTGATGAAGGTCACGGCAGCACCGACGCCGTTAGCCGCCAGCACGCCACCGGCGGGGCAGGAGAAAACCACGCCCGTCGCCTGGACGCCGCAGGCGCTGAGCGAAAACGAGGGCAAAGGTCGGCCGATTCTGGTTAACTTTACCGCCTCCTGGTGTATTACCTGCCAGGTGAACGAACGCACGTCACTCTCCACCGCCGCGGTGAAAGCGGCGCTGGCGCGCACCGATACCCTGTATATGGTTGGTGACTCAACCAAATTTAACCCGGATATTGACGATATGCTGACGAAGTTTGGTCAGGGCGGCCTGCCGTTCTACCTGGTCTACCCCGCCAGCGGCGGTAAGCCGGAAGTGCTGCCGCAGGTGCTGACCCCGGCGATTGTGGTCAGTGCGCTGGAACGTGCGGCGGCGAAAAAAACATAACCATTCTGCGCGCCTGCGGGCGCGCCGGATTTCGTGAGGAAGGGAATGCCAGCGTGACCGTCGCAGAGCAAGAGAGTTCGCCACAGCCCGCGCCGCGTGAAGCGTGGCCGCGGCTGATGGCCCGTGCCCAGCGCGGCGACGGCCAGGCGTACGCCCGCCTGCTGACCAGCCTGCTGCCGGCGATCCGCGCGCTGATACGGCGGCAGATTGCCGATCCGCTGCTCACCGAGGATGTGATCCAGGACGTGCTGCTCAGCCTGCACCGGGTGCGGCACACCTACGATCCGCGCTGCCCATTTTTACCCTGGCTGACGGCGATCGTCTCCGCGCGCAGCACGGATGCGCTGCGCCGTCGCGGCCGCGATCGCCGCTGGCACCCGGCAGCTGACGGCCCGAACGGTGACGTGAGCGAACCGCCAGACGCGCCGGCGGCGCGCGGTGATGAGCCGGGATTTTCCCTGCATCAGCGCGACCGCCAGCGCGAACTGCAGGGCATTCTCGGCCAGCTGCCGCTGCGCCAGCGTGAGGTGGTGGAAGATATTCATCTGCGGGAGATGAGCCTGGCCGAGGCGGCCAGTAAAAGCCAGCTGAGCGTGGCGGCGGTGAAGTCGCTGCTGCATCGGGCGCTGACCACCCTGCGGCGCTATGGAGAAAAAAATGACCGATCATCGTAAACTTATCGCCGAACTGAGCCGTGATGCCGTACCGGTGCGGCGGCCGCTTACCCGGCCGTGGCGCCTGTTAAGCTGGCTGTTGATCGCGCTGCCGTGCGGCGCGTTGATGAGCCTGCTTTCCGCCCGGCCGCTGACCGACTGGTCGCAGCCCGGTGCAGAATGGGCGCTGCTGCAGCTGGCGCTGTGCCTGCTGGCCGGGCTGTTTGCTATGCTGCAGGCCTTCACGTTAAGTATCGCCGGACGGCGTAAGCTGAGCTGGAAATGGTTACTGCCGCTGGCCGCTGGCTGGCTGCTGGCGCTGCTGATGGGGCAGGCGACCGCGACGCTGCCGTCGGCCGATCATGATGCCAGCAGCTGCTATCGCTTTATGCTGACGGTCAGCGTGCCGATGGTGCTGATAACGCTGCTCTACCTGCGGCGCACCCGCACGCTCTATCCGTTACAAAGCCTGGCGGCGGCCGGTTTTGGCGTCGCCTGTATGGCGATGGCGCTGCTGATGCTGTGCCACCCGGTGCATCAGCATCCGCTGGATCTGCTGCTGCACGTCGCCGCCTTTATCAGCATTATCGCGCTGACTCTCGTCAGCGGCCGCTGGCTGGTTGGCCTGCCGCGTTCCTGAGGGCAGCCCGGCGGCAGCCCTCAGGAACGTTAACCGCTATTACACCGGCGAGTAATCACCCAGCCCGTCCGGCCACGGCGTTAACAGATCGAAGCCGGTTTCGGTGACGGCAACGGTGTGCTCCCACTGCGCCGACAGTGAGCGGTCTTTGGTCACCACCGTCCAGCCGTCGCCCAGCACGCTCACCGCCTGCTTACCGGCGTTGATCATCGGTTCAATGGTGAAGATCATCCCCGGTTCCAGCACCATGCCCTGGCCCGGATTACCGTAGTGCAGGATCTGCGGTACGTCGTGATAGATACGGCCAATGCCGTGGCCGCAGTACTCGCGCACCACGCTGAAGCCGCTGGCTTCGGCCAGCTTCTGGATCGCGGAGCCGATATCGCCGAGGGTGTTGCCAGGGCGCACGGCGCGGATACCGGCCAGCATCGCCTCGTAGGTGACTTCAACCAGGCGCTTTGCACGAATCGACGGCGTGCCGACGTAGTACATGCGGCTGGTATCGCCAAACCAGCCGTCGCAGATCAGCGCCACGTCAATATTGACGATATCACCGTCGCGCAGGCCTTTCTTATCGGTAGGGATGCCGTGGCACACCACGTGATTCACCGAGGTGCAGACGGTTTTGGTATAGCCGTGATAGCCGATATTGGCCGGGATGCACTTCAGCGTGTTGACGATATAGTCGTGGCAGATGGCGTCGAGCTGCTCGGTGGTGACGCCCGGACGCACGTGTTCGCCGATCATCGCCAGCACCTGCGCCGCCAGGTTGCCCGCGGTACGTGCCTGTTCAATCTCCGCCGCGGAGTGGATTTTGACTTTTTCCATCTCAATTCTCGTATTTCAGTGTCTGATAAGGCATTTTAATAGATTCAACGAGTTAATTGAAACACTGATTCAGGGATAGCATGGAAAAGGTGAATGCACGTCAGCGCTGGCTGGCGGAGGGATTACTGGTTTGCGTGGCGGCGGGCTGGGGAATCGGCTTTCCGGTGATGAAAAGCGCGGTGGATGTCTATCCGGTGCTGATGGTGCTGTTCCTGCGTTTTCTGCTGTCGACGCTGCTGATGCTGCCACTGACCGGCAAAAAACTGCTCAGGGTGCAGCGCAGCACCCTGATGACCGGCGTGCTGCTGGGGACGTTACTGGGCGCGACCTATCTGTTGCTGATCTTCGGGCTGCAACAGACCTCGGCGGCCAGCACCGGTTTTCTGGCGGGCCTGAATGTGATCTGGGTGCTGTTACTGGCGGCGCTGCTGGCCGGCCGTTTCCCCGGTGCAGACGCCTGGCTGGCGACCGGCTGTGCGCTGCTCGGGCTGGCTCTGATGTCAGACATCAGCAGCCTGCAACTGCGGCAGGGCGATCTGCTGGTGATTGCCGGCTCGTTTTTCTCTGCCCTGCATATCCTCGCGCTGGACCGCTGGAGCGGCCGTCACGATACGCTGACGCTGACGGTGATTCAGATTGCTACCATGACGGTGATGATGCTGCTGGCACTGCTGGGCACCGGTCAGCCGCTGTTCCCCGACCATGTTGACACCTCGCTGCTGACCGCACTGCTGATAACCGCCGTCTTCTCGACCGTATTTGCCTTCTGGGTGCAGACCCACTATCAGCGCTTCACCACCCCAACGCGGGCGATTCTGATCTACAATCTTGACCCGGTATTCTCCGCGCTGTTTGCCGTCTGGCTGCTGCACGAAACCCTGTCTGATAACATAGTGACCGGTGGCGCTTTTATCCTGCTGGGCATGTGCCTGCCGGGGGTGTTGGGCGCATTACTGCAACGTTGTCGTGAAATGAAGGCGAGAAATGAGGTGTCATGACAGTTGCCAGCCCAGCTACGGGCTGGTCAATAAAAGCGATTAACGTATAATAAAACAATCAGTTGCCAGAATGATATCGCTGCCAGGTTTCACCACTCCAGTAAGGGAGGATGTATGTTAAAGACGTTGTCCGTAGAGAACTTCACCTTATTTCAGAAAACAGATCCTCTGCAGTTCTCATCCGGACTGAACGTTATTGTCGGAGAAAATGGCAGCGGCAAAACGCACTTACTCAAACTGCTTTACAGCCTGATTGCAACCAGTAATGAGTCTGCACGTCAGGCCATCACGCTGCTTCCCACCAAACTGCATCTGCAAAAAGCCTATGGCGAAAAGCTGATGGGCGTATTTAAACCGGATGCCGTTGGCAGGCTGGCCAGCCGTAAGCAGGGTCTCGCACGATGCGAGATCAAGGTGACCTTCAGCGAGCCTAAGCTTGATGTTGGCATCAGCATTGGAACCCGAGCCCAGACGGACGTTCAGATTGAACACCTGCCTGCGATGTGGGACACGAAAACAGCACTGTTTATTCCTACCCGTGAGTTATTGACTCTCTCTCCCGGACTGGCTGCATTATATGAACAACGTCATGTCCAGTTTGAAGAGACATGGCGCGATACCTGCCGGCATCTGGAGATATCGGCCCTGAAGGGGCGTCGTTCCAAAGCGCTTGCCAGCCTGATTAAGCCGCTTGAAATTGCCATGGGAGGAACCGTGGTGGTAGAGAGAAATGGTCAGTTCTATCTTAATGTGACGGATGGCGGAAAGATGGAGATGTACCTTGTCGCTGAAGGTCTGCGTAAGCTGGCGATGCTGGCACATCTTATTGCCAATGGAACATTGCAGCAGCAGGGCTATCTGTTCTGGGATGAGCCTGAATCTAATCTTAATCCGCGACTTATCCGTCTGGTGGCCTTCGTTATCCATGCTCTGGCGGCTAATGGCATTCAGGTCTTTATTGCCAGCCACAGTTACTTTTTAATGAAGGAGTTGGAAATACTGGAAAAACTGGCGCAACGCAAACCGGAAGGTCATGAGAATGCTGAAATAGCCGGAGACTCACCTGATACACCTGAAAAAACACCATCGCGCTACTTTGCATTAGTAAAAGAAGGCAGTGTGGTTAATCGTATAGAAACCGCCGAGCGGTTCTCTGAGCTTGAGAATCTGGTGATGCTGGATGAGGAACTGGCTCAGTACGATCGCGACATGGAGGCGGGGAATGCCTGATATCACGGAAGGTAAGATAAAGCTGGCGTTTCCCCCCACCTGGCAGGTGATGAAATACGATGAGTGCTCCTGGCATAAACAACATAAAGCGGGACATGGCGCGCACGCGATGGATGTGCTGGCGGTTGGTGATGACCAGACGCACTGGTGGATTGAAATTAAAGATTGTGAGGGCTTTGAAACCGATAACCGGCCACGTCTTTCTGATGCCAGCTCCCCATCCCTGGAAAAAACTCGCGCCTGGCTGGTGGCAGAAAATATTGACCATGAGGTTCGGGCTCTGCGAAAAAAACCGTTTATTATTGAAGAAATGCTGCTGAAGGTCCGCGATACGCTGGCCGCGCTGTCAATTGCTCACCGTCAGGCTGAAGCCGCGCTGCTGCCATGGAACCTGTTCGCCAGCCCGGCCCCACGATGGACGGTTGTGCTGCTGTTAACCTGGGATGTAAAAGATTTTAAACTGATCGCCAAGCGCATACAGACAAAACTGAACACAGCCTTTAAAGGCTATGGTATTAACGTGTACGTTGTTAATCAGGCGACCCTGCCAGACTGTGGTTTACCTTGCACATTAAGTCGACTTCAATAACCAAAAGAGAGCTGTCCTGATGAACAATACGTTTATTCGCCCCGTAGCCTTAGAAAAATCCTGGCGTTTAATTAACCACGGGCCGACGGTGCTGGTCTCCGGGCGGCATGACGGCGTGGACAATGTGATGGCCGCCGCCTGGGCTACCGGGCTGGATTTCAATCCGCCGAAAGTGCTGGTGGTGCTGGATAAAATCGCGGTGACGCGCCAGCTGATTGAAGGTAGCGGTCAGTTTGTTCTTCAGGTGCCGACGGTGGCGCAAATCAAACTGACCCACGCGGTGGGCCATAGCAGCCTGGCCGACCAGCCGGATAAGCTGGCGCGTCACGGCGTGGAGCTGTTCGGCTTCGACGGCTTCGACCTGCCGTTTGTTGCTGGCTGCTCCGGCTGGCTGGCCTGCCGCCTGATTAACGAGCCGCATAACCAGCAGGCGCACGACCTGTTTATTGGTGAAGTGATCGGGGCCTGGGCCGACAGCCGGGTGTTCAGCGACGGTCACTGGCATTTCGAACAGGCGGACCCGTCTCTGCGCAGCCTGCACTACGTGGCCGGCGGCCAGTTCTACGCCACCGGCGAGTCGCTGAACGTAGCGGAAGAGTGACCGGGGTGAGGGCGGTCAGCCCTCATCCTCCCTCAGCGCCGGCCAGGGATCGATCGCGCTGGCGTCAGGGTCAGGCTGGCGCAGATAGTCGCGCCAGCGGCTGCCGTCCACCTGCATATCAATCTCGCCGCTGAACGCCTGGACGCGGCAGGCATCTACCCGCTTTTCCACCTGGTGTTTGGCGATGATAAAGCGCGCCAGCTGCTCCTGGTCGAAGGAGTTTTCCAGATAAGGGTAGTTAATGGTCAGGCGCGTTTCCCCCCGCTGGCGCAGCTGATGGTTTAGCAACCCGAACAGCCGATCCACCCGGCCAATACGTTGCTCATTTGCGCCTGGTGTCCAGGCCAGCCCGTAGTGGTGCACCTTACGGCACTGCAGGTGCAGGTTAACGCCCTCCTGGAACACGGCGGTGGCGACCAGCACGTTGGGGTAGAATGGGCTGTTAAAACCGATTTTCAGCGGCGTCCGGTTGCCCGTTTCACCGCTGGCAAAGCGGGCGGGGCTGTGCATGCTGCTGATAAATGTCCAGGGCGTATCGCAGTCTTCCAGCGAACGCGAGACGACCTTTGTGCACAGCGCCTCAAAGGTGCGCAGCGCGGCGGAAAAGTAGTTAAAAAGATGCGACCCGGCGATTTTCGGTTGCACAAAGCGGATAAAAGCGCGGTATTCGCCTTCAACGCCTTCAGCTTCTCCCCGTTGCTGGCGCTGCCGCCAGAAGCCGGTGTACCAGCAGTAGAGTTCGATCATCACCGGGCTGGCGTAGAGGAAACCGCTTTGCAGATAGCGGGAAAAGTTCTCCACGATGCGCGGGTTTGTCTTGCGCCAGTCAAGAATTTGCTGCTGCTCAGATGCAATCAGCAGCGGCCAGACCAGCGCCCAGGCGGTGGTGGCTGGCTGGCTGATGGGGAGCCGCCGCTGCACTGCCTGTTGCCCGTGCAGGCGGTAATGCTGCGCGGCCAGCACATAGTTAATGCGATCCCGATCCTGTTCAGCAGCGTGATCCCCCCCTGCGTACTCAGCCTGGCAATAGTCCGCTGCCGGCTCAAGAAACAGAGCAAACAGGCTCTCTTTTTTGCGAAAGCGCTGGCGCACGTTGGCGCAGTCGCTGCGGTTTTCATCGGGGTTATCCCCTTTTTTTACCGTAAACAGATCGGCGATGCGCGAACCCGTAGCATCGTCCTCCCGGTGCGGCAGGTCGTGGTCAGCGTCGGCATCATATTCATCCTGGTAGACAGGATCGGTAACAGCTGCGGTCTCAGATCTCGTCCTGGCGCGTTTTTTACCGGTACGGGAGGCATTCTGCGACACCGCTGACTGCCAACGAACCATCCCGTTAAACCAGCTGCGTGACCATTTATCCTGGTGCCACTGCGCAAGATTTTCCGCCACCTGGTCTTCCGGCAGCCAGGTCTCCAGCAGCAGCCGTGCCTGCTGGCGGTCATAATCATCATTGATGCGGCGGGTTAATTCGCGCACGGAGGGGATACGGCGTACGAACACCAGATGCTTATGCTCTTCGATATTTTTGCAAGGCGTCAGCGGATCGCTGGCGCGGCAGAGATCGACCAGCTGCTGATATTTCGGGTGCTCCGGCACACTGCCGGTGAATTTCTGATGAGCCTCTGTCAGCTGCTGCAACAGTGAGGAGTCGGGTGCCTGATGCCACGACTGCCCCTGATTATCATTGTCAGCCTGTTCGGTCGGACGCTGCGGGGTGGTGGACTCAAACCCTTCCAGATAACCATAGAAAAAACGACGTGGCGCGTCGGCCTGCTCGTTCTCTTTTAACAGCAGCTTATGGTAGAGCGCAAAAAACAGCTCCGCCCGTTCGTCACCGGCCAGTGAGGCAGGAAGCGCCCGCTCTTCACGATAGTGATATTTGTTAAACGCTTTCCCCCCGGCACCGGACAGAATACGCATCCGCCGGATGGCGAAGCGCCGGAGCAGCTCGTCCGCATCCGGCAGGCTGTTACCCCCTTCAGCGGCGAGAAAGTAGCTGAACATATTGGGAATATCATCCAGCGAGGAGTAGCTCGGCGTGGCGGTCATCAGCAGCACCTGCTGACTCAGCGGCTGCGCGGGGGGGCCGAACAGTCCGCGCGCAGCAGATGCCCGCTGGCTGCCGCTCCACGCGTGGCGAAAATAGTGCGCCTCATCAATCACCAGCAGGTCAAATCCCTGTGCGCCCAGCGCCGCTTTAAGCCGCTGATGGATCCGGCTGGCGGCCGTAAAAGCAGCCTGAGCACGATCGTCGGTGGTCTCTTTCTCCGCGCTGCTCAGCAGATGGCTCAGCGCATGGATAGTGGTGATACAGAGCTGGCTGCTGCCGGCCTGCACGGCGGTGACCAGATCCTCCAGCCGGTAAGCCACGGTAAGCGCCGGGCAGAGCGTCTTATCCCGGACGTGCTTTGCGAAAAAGGTAGCAAATTCCGTCTCCCAGTGCTGGCAGATATCCCGGTTCGGTGCCATGACCAGCACCTTAGCCGCGGGGTTCTTCTGCCAGTTCCACGCCATCACGGCCAGCGCCTGCAGCGTTTTGCCCATGCCAACTTCATCTGCCAGCAGGGCCAGCCCGCCAGCGTGCAGGCGGTTAAGCAGTCCGGCAACGCCTTCTGCCTGGCGGTCAGCCATGCTGTTACCGCCCGGTTGCGGCAGCCAGTCCGGCTGGCTGAGGTCAAAATTGATCCGCTCTGCAACCTGCGCCACGCTAACCGGTTTGTATTTTTTACTGTTTTTCATAACCGCAGTTCTTCTTAATCCAGCGCTGATATTGCGGTGACACTGTCACCGGGAGTTTTACGGAGGGCAGTGCCAGGCGCGACCACGGCAATCCGGACAGCTCCGGCCACGCTTCTGCCAGCTCCCCGGCATGGTTTACCAGCGAACTTAACTCCTGAATCAGAAACCAGCGGAACAGTGGGCTGGGGTGCGCCTGCGGCTGACGTGCAAAGGCCACCAGTTCAGCCAGACCGCCGGGAAAACCAAACGTCTGCTGGTAAAAAGCCTGGCCGGTTGCCGCTGCATCCAGCCTGGTGCGCAGCTGTGAGCAGGCCAGAAACAGGCCGTGCCACGACACGGTATCCTGCGCGGTGTCTGTTGCATGCTCCGCCGGAGAGCCATCCGTTTCCAGGTTTTCTGCCAGACCGCGCAGCAGCAGGCTGTCCGACTGCTGCGGGTCGCGCTGTAAAATCAAATCCTGCAGCAGATCGTTCAGCGAGGCATAACCCTGTGCCGGGCGGCAGTGCGGATGGCTCTCCACGATCGGCCCGGAAAACGGAACTTCACGCCTGCGCCACGTCTGCCAGGCACGATCGTGGAGCAGTGCGGTGTTATCGGCCACGTGCAGCGTTGTTGGTGAGATCAGGCGGAAGCTGTTTTTGCCCTTGCTGCGGCGCTGCGCCCACTCCAGCGTCAGGTTGCCCTTAACGCCCGGCAGATGCAGCCGGTAACCGCTCTGCGGTTTACCCTCCGCCCAGCTGCCGCTGATAGTGTACTCACCGCGCTGCCAGTCCCAGTGCACCTGCAGGTCGAACGGTGGCGGCAGCGGCCAGTCCGGGCCAAGTGCGTCCAGCTGTTCAGGGCTGGCAAAGTGTACCTCTTCCGGCGGCAGGGCGGCCCCGGCGATCGCCAGACCGACCGGGACCGTCTGCACCACCCCGGCCTCAATATTGTGACCCACGCCGCTGGGGGTGAAATTCCACGAGCCGGTGGCCATTCTGGCGCGTTCACCGTCGTGCAGATGCCAGATCTTGGCGTGCATCAGCTCGCTGTGCGGCTGTTGCAGCGGGTTATGACAGAAATGCAGCTTCTCTTCTGCCATCAGCTCCAGCAGCGCTTCGCTCCGGCGGGTGCGGTAAACGCGGCCGTCCACCCGATCGCTGACCAGGCTGACCGACAGGCTGGCGTTATGACTCTCTTCCGCCAGCTGTTGCCAGAACCCGGCCAGATCGGCGGCCAGGTAAGGCGACCAGACCGTCAGCCTTCCGCGGCGCATACCGCGAAACAGGGTGCTGAGAAAACTACCGGGCTGGAAGCTGTGAACAAATCGCCAGCCCGTCTCCCCCGGCAGATAGCGACAGCGCGGGGGCAGGCCGCCTTCGTGCTGGCTCTCCTGCTCCTGAAACGGGCGCAGCGGGGCAAAGAAGTCGAGAATGGCCTGGTACTGCACCCGCGCACTCACCGGATAGAAGCGAAACACCTCCTGATTGCGGCCCCAGCCGCCCAGCGTCAGGTTGGCGCTGCCGGTGCCGAGGATCGTCTCGCCGAGGCTGTTCTGCAACAGGATCACCTTGGGGTGAAACAGGGTATGCCGATCCGGCGTTATTTCAGCATCCGGCCACTGCAGCAGGCGGGGAGCCACCGGATGAATCTTCAGCGCGGTGCGCTTCACCTGGTCGCTGCCGGCCAGCCGGTGATCGCAGAAGATGCGCAGGTCGAGGCCGCTCTCATTGAGTCTGCTCTGCAGCAGCTCATAATCCATGCGGGTAACCGGCTCCACTTCGCCATCCAGCACACGCGGCAACAGGTATTTTTCAATAAACGGGATGTTGAGGTTAAAGCTGGTCATCCACACCCGGACGAGCGGAGCCCGGCCGCGCAACGCCGCCAGCTGCTGTTCAAATTCGGTCAGCAGTTTCACGGTGTGTTCCCCCATAACCCCTGCAGCAGATACTGAAACTGCGGCAGGTAGTAACTGTTTTTCCAGCGGCCTGGCAGCTGCCGCTCCTCCTCGTCGACTGCGGCTGAGAGCACGCTGACGGCGTAACTGCCGGGGGCGGTCTCCCGCAGCCAGGGCAGCTGACCGCGCAGCGCCATCACCCGTTGATGCCAGCTCAGCAGCAGGGCAATCTGCTCTGCCAGCGTACCGGCGCGGGCAATGTCCAGCAGCTGCCTGCGCCGCTCCCCGGCGGTGCTCTCCGCCAGCCATGCCACCTCGGCCTGTTCCGCCTGCACGGCCAGCGCAGGCAGGGTCTGCGCATCCCGCTGCATCGCGCGCCAGTCGGCCTCAATCTGCCGCAGGCTGTTGTGCCGGCGGCAGGTCAGCGTGCGGAACAGCAGATCGATACCGGTCAGCAGCGGTTCGGTCAGGCGGATATCATCCAGCCGCTGGCGTGCATCACCGGCAGGCAGTGCGGCACGCGCAAGCCTGAACACCTCAGCGTTGTGCAATGCGGTGGCCGGCGGCCACTGCAAAATGACGTCGCCCAGCGCACCGGCGGCGGCATCATCCAGCCCGGTGACCTCCAGCCAGAATTCACGCGCGTAGCTGCCGCAGTGTTCCCGCGAGCGAAAAGCCGCCACATAGTGTGCGGCCAGCGCCGGATCGCACTGGCTGAAGCGGGCGATACGGCGGGCAGCGGGCAGCGCCAGCTGCTGCTGCAGGTGGGTTACCAGCGCGGTAAACAGCGGATGCAGCACGCCGCCGTGCCCCAGAAGCACCTGCGCCTTCTGCCAGACGGCGCCGCTTTCCGCGCCGCTGTAGTGGTAGTGCCGGTCAAAAAACTGCATCTCCATCATCGGCGTTTTATAGCGGCCGCTGATGCCCAGCAGCGTCTGTCGTTCCAGCAGCCAGCCGTCCCCCCGATGGCTGAACAGCAGCCGCTCACGCTTCTCCAGCCGGTTTTTCTGCCCCATGCGGATGCCGGGAACCCCGCTCAACACCACGTCCTCGCGATCCTGCGCGCTGAGCATACTGTAAACAAACAGGTTCTCCAGGTACGTCAGGCAGGCGTGTTTAAACGCCAGGCTGTTGAGGTCGGGGTAGTCCGCCGGGGTCAGGTCGCCGGATTCGGTAAGGCGTTTGATCACCGCGTGGTGCAGTAGATTGAGGGTATACTGGCGCACGTCGTTTGAAATCGAGCTGAGTCGGTGGCGAAAAACCCGCTGCCCGAACGCAGACCAGATAACCAGGTTGCCCAGCGGGTCGCTATTGATTTCTGCCGTCAGGCGCTGATCATATTCGGTAAGAAACTCCGCGAGTTGCATCCTTTCATGACTCCCTTATCACTGTGATAAGGGAGTATCGGCAGCCGGTGGAAATTCCTGAATCCGCCCGTGCGTTCGCCGTCAGCCCAGCGTCATTACCCGATCCGCCGAGGCAATGGTCGAAGGCCGGTGGGCGATGATTACCCGGGTGATATTCAGCCCCTGAATGGCGGTGTTAACCCGCGCTTCGCTGTCGGTATCCAGGTGGCTGGTCGCCTCATCGAGAAACAGGATCGCCGGGCGGCGATAGAGCGCGCGGGCGATCAGCAGCCGCTGTTTCTGGCCGCCGGAGAGGCTGCTGCCCAGCTCGCTGATCAGCGTCTCATAGCCCATCGGCATGCGCATAATATCCTCGTGGATCGCGCTGCGCTGTGCGCACTCCAGCAGCCAGGCCTCATCCTTCTGGCCGTCGAAGCCGGCAATATTATCGGCGATCGAACCGGCAAACAGCGTGTCCTCCTGCAGCACGCAGGCGATGCAGGCGCGGTAGTTATTGCTGCCCGCCTGGCTGATATCCAGACCGTTAAGCCGCACCTCGCCAACGGTGGGCTGCAGCAGACCGGTGAGGATCTTCATCAGCGTGGTTTTGCCCTTGCCGGAGGGGCCGGTAATCGCCAGGCACTCGCCGGGGGCGACGCTGAAGCTCAGTTCGCGGAACAGCGGCGCGGAGAGCGCATCGTACTGGAAACCGAGGTTGTGCACCTCCAGCCCGGCCGGTTCGCCGGGGCGCAGCAGCGGCCGGTCCGGCTGTACCGGTTCGGTTTCGGTCAGCGCGATATCGGCGATGCGTTCGGCGTGCAGCGACAGCATGCGCAGCTGCAGCAGCATCTCCAGCAGGTTGGCGGTGCGCTCCGAAAACTGCCCGCGGTAGGTGTTGAAGGCGACAAACATCCCCAGCGTCATATGGCCGTCAATGACCTGAGTGGCACCCAGCCACAGCAGGGCGATCTGATCCAGGGTGGCGATCAGGGTGCTGCCGCCGCTGAACAGCATCTCAAATTTGGCCTTGCGCACCCCGACGTTGGCGGCGTCGATATTCATATTCAGCCAGTGCTGCGCCCGGGTGCCGGAGAGCCCGAGCACCTTCAGCGTGGTGATGCCGTACAGCGTTTCCATAAAGTGCGAGCCGGAACGGGCATTTTTTACCAGCATCTCTTCCGAGATCTGCCGGTAACGCTGATAGGTGCTCAGGCGAAAAAGGCAGTAAATCGCGGTGAATGCCAGCACCACCCACACCAGCCAGCCGCCGTACAGTACCATCATCACCAGCAGCCCGATGGTCATCACGCCGTCCATCAGGCTGTTAACGACGTTGGTGGTCAGCGTGGCTTTCAGCGTATCAAGGGAGAGAAAGCGCGACTGAATGTCCCCCAGCTTGCGCTTTTCAAACCACGCCAGCGGCAGCGCCATCAGATGGTCAAACAGCCGCGCCTTCCACTGCACGTCGATCAGCGTGGTCATCACCAGCGTGGTCCAGGATCGCACGATGCCCATGCCGGTGCGGAACAGCACAAAGAACAGCAGGCCGAGGCAAATCAGCGTCAGCAGGTCGGCGTCCCGCGCCGGGATCACATGGTCCATCACCAGCTGCATCCCCACCGGCAGCAGCAGGTTAACCGACTCGATCATCAGCGCCAGGCAGGCGATTTTGGTCAGGGTGGCGGGCAGGCCGCTGATGCTGCCCATCAGCGAGCGGATGCTGACGCGTTTCTGGCGTTTCTGACGGGTGAATTCACCGTCCGGCCACAGCTCCAGCGCCACGCCGGTGAAGTGCTGCGACACATCGTTCAGGCTCAGCACCCGTCGCCCGGAAGCCGGATCGTGAATAATTACCCGGCTGCCGCGCACGGCGACCAGTACCACAAAATGGTTCATATCCCAGTGCAGGATCGCCGGGGTTTTCAGCGCCGCAAGCTGGTCGATATCCAGCTGCAGCGCGCGCGATTTCAGATTCAGCGCGCCGGCCACCGCCATCAGCGTGCGCAGCGTCACGCCGCGGCTGGAGACGTCAAACCGCTGGCGCAGCGTCAGCAGGTCGGTATGCAGGCCAAACCAGCCGCAGACCATTGCCAGACAGGCCAGCCCGCACTCGGCGGCTTCGGTCTGGATGATTTGTGGCACGCGGCGTCGCAGGCCCAGGTGCAGGCGGCTGGCCAGTTGCTGCACGTCTTCTTTATTCATTGACGGGTCCCGTGATGCTTTTCTTCAGGCTGTAATAGGGGGAGAGCATCCACTGATAGAGCGGGCGTTTTTCCAGAAACAGCGTCGACTGCGCCTGCATGCCGCTGGAGAGCACCAGCGGCTGGCCCTGCCAGCTCAGTCCGCCGTTATCGAGCGCCACCGTGGCCTTATACCAGGAGCCGTTAACCCGGCCGGCCGGGTCGCGCGGCACGCTGGCCCACCCCTCCAGCTCACGCACCGGCACCGGCGCAGCGGAGACGGAGACAATGCGGCCGGGGAACTGGCCGTACTTCTCATAGGGGAAGGCGGCATAGCGGATATTGATGGTTTCCCCCGGTGCCACGTGCGGGCGGCTGTCGTCGGGCAGCCAGGCGACAAAGAGCACGCTGGCATGCGAGGAGGGCACCAGCTGGATCAGGCTGTCGCCGGCGTTGACCATCTGCCCTGGCGTCACGCTGAGCGAGGAGACCACGCCGCGGGTCGGGGCGATGATCATCCGGCTGCCGCGCGCGCCGGTTTCTGCCCGCTGGCGCGCGAGGTCATCACGCTGATAGCGCGACTGGGCGATCTGGTTATCGAAGTCGGCGGCTTTGGTCTGCAGCTCGCTTTTCAGGGTGGTGATCTGCAGCGACTGTTGCAGCGCCTGCGAGTTCAGGCTCTGATATACGCTCTGCTGCTGATAGTAGAGGTAGCGCTGGTTATTCATCTGATCGGTGTTGATCAGCCCCTTGCGCAGCGAGGCTTCATAGGAATCCCGACTGGCACGCATCGCCTGCAGGCCTTCGCGGGCCGTGGTCACCATCCCCTCCAGGCCCTGCTGCGCCTGCTGATACTGTTTCAGCTGTTGTTGCAGGCTGGACAGCGTTTCCCGTTTGTTGCTCTGCAGCTGGCTGATAATGGCGTCCAGCTGTTTCGTCTGCTGTTCGAGGATGGTGAGGGTGGTGCCGCTGACGCTGCCCGTGTCGGTCACCTGGCTGACGTCCAGCTGGTAGAGCGGCGTACCTGCGTTAACCTGCTGACCGTCGGCCACCAGCAGCTTCGAGACGATGCCCTGTTCCGGGGCAAACAGGTTGATGGTGCGCGGTTCGGTGATGATTTCACCGTTAACGGTAATGCGGCGGGTGTAGGTACCTGAAATCAGTAAGGTAAGCAGTGCGATGATAAAGCCGGCGGTCAGCAGCAGGGTCAGCCACAGCGGCCAGCCGTTCAGCAGCAGCACCTGGCCGTTCCAGCGGCTTTGCTGATGCTGCGTCACCTCCGGGCGAAACTGTATCGGCATGGCATATCCCTGGTCAGATGTTCTGGGGCAGCATAGCATACTAAAAAAAGCCCCCGACGCGGCGGAGGCTTTTTTCCTGAAGAGGATGTCTGACGGGCAGTATCAGAACAGCAGTTTGCCCAGCAGGCCGCCAACGCCAACGGTCGCCGCCTGTACGCCCGGCAGCGCCACGGTGACGCCCTGGCCTGGCGTGACCTGGACGACAGAACCGAGGTTGAGACCTAATGAACTGGTTAGCCCCAGCACGCTACCCAGGAGACCGCCACCTGCAACATCATCAATTTCTGTTTCAGTTAATTCACGAATGGTTGAAGTCATTTCCACTACTCCGCAATAAACTTGATGTGCCTGATGACTGAGCATCAGGGGAGGTAAGCCATTAACAACAGGCTGAAAAGAGCATAGCAGAACGGTTGTTAGCAACCAGTCTCTGTGGCGGAGTTTTGGCTGTGTTTATGAGACTGGCGGTCAGGTGATTTATGGAAATCATTAATTTTATGACTGTTTTGGTGATACGGGTGGGGTGATAAATCATAAAAAATACTATTGAATTTTGGAATGGTGATAGAAGGGTTCGTTGCCTGTTTGATCGAGAGTGCCGGGCCTGTCAGCGGGCGACCCTGCGCGGGTTACCCCGCTCCGGGCTCATCCCGCTGCCTTCCCTGATAATCGGCTTTTGGTGGGGGCTGCTGCTTTTTTAGGGCTCGTTGCCTTTGTGATCGAGAGTGCCGGGCCTGTCAGCGGGCGACCCTGCGCGGGTTACCCCGCTTCGGGCTCATCCCGCTGCCCTCCCTGATAATTGGCTTTTGGTGGGGGCTGGTGCTTTTTTTAGGGCTCGTTGTCTTTGTGATCGAGAGTGCCGGGCCTGTCAGCGGGCGACCCTGCGCGGGTTACCCCGCTTCGGGCTCATCCCGCTGCCCTCCCTGATAATCAGCGATGGCGTTGGCTGAGTTATTCCTCGTCGCATATTGGATCGGGGAAGAAGCTTGCACCTTAATTGCACGGGTAATGGGGAAGAATGGTCCGGCGGGGTGCAAAATTGATGAAAATAATGTTCCTTTACTGGCTTTGTGCACATTTTTGGGGCGGGGAGAGCATGCATGCGTTTATTTGCGGCAGAATTTAGTTAACCCTGCATTATGTTTAACCCCAAAACCATAAGAAAAGAGAATGACCTGTTTTATGTGATGCCGCCTGCATTTTTGAACGTCTGTAATTTTCGATTTAAGTTATTTTAACGTTATGTTTTTGAATGATTTTTGTCATTTCAACTTAATCATGGCATGTCATTTTATTGTGATGAATCTCACCTTTTCCATTAATTCCCTCCGCAGAAATCGATTGCCAGATTAATTTTTAAAGTGATAAAACATTCTCATTCGAGAAATCATTATCACAATAACGACGAGGTAAGTTATGGCACTTGAAACTGCAGAGGTTCGTATTGCCCCGCGCTGGACGCGGCCATCTTCCGAGTGGCTGGAAGCATTTTCCGCGTTTCCGGTAGCCAATATCGGTGATGCGATGGAACGGCTGAGTATGTGTGATGCCGGGATTGTTCCGCTGGCCGGGCAGAGCCAGTTTTGCGGGTTTGCGCTGCCGGTACAGGTGACTGCGGGCGATAACGCGGCGGTGATTATGGCGCTGGAGTATATCGAGCCGGGTGACGTGATGGTGATTAACGGTATGGGCCACACCGACCGGGCGCTGGTGGGCGAACAGCTGACCCAGCGTTTCCAGCACGCCGGGGCACGCGGGCAGATTATCGACGGCGCGATCCGCGATCGCAGCGTGATTGAGTCGACCGGTTTTCCGACCTTTGCCCGCGGCACCACGCCGGCCGGTCCCTATAAGAATGGTCCGGGTGTGATTGGTGAACCGGTGGCGATCGGCGGCGTGGTGTGCTGCGCCGGCGATATCGTGGTCGCCGATGCCGATGGCGTGATTGTGATCCCGTTCTGGCGCGCCGCCGGTGTGCTGGAAAAAGTCAGAGAGGTGGCTAAGCGCGAAGCGGAGATGACCGCCGAAGTCACCCGTCAGTACCGCTAGCGGAATACGCCGTGCCGGTTCAGCCGCGCTGACCGGATTTCGTCAACACTGTAGCAGGGCAAAACCATGAATAAATCACAGACAGTCCCGATGGATTACCCGATGCCATCAAAAGCGTCTTCACAGAGCAATGTGGTTAAACGCGCTTCGCTGGCCGGCGGCGTCGGCTCGTTTGTTGAGTGGTATGACTACGGCATTTATGGCCTGCTGGTCAGTACGCTGGTGCTGGTGTTCTCCTCCAGCGAGATGGGGATGAGCGATGCCGGGCTGATGCTGACCTATCTCGGCTTTACCGTCAGCTTTGTGGTGCGGCCGTTTGGCGGCATTATCTGCGGTTACTTCGGCGACAAAATTGGCCGCCAGAAGCTGCTGGCGATCCTGCTGCTGATGATCTCGCTGGCGACCGCCGCTATCGGCCTGCTGCCCAGCTATCAGAGCATCGGCTGGGCGGCACCGGCGCTGCTGATTTTACTGCGCATCGTGCAGGGCTTCTCGGCGGGTGGTGAAGTCTCCGGTGCCGGGTCGTTTGTTGCCGAGTACGCCGAAGATCACCGCCGCGCCGTGGTGATGTCACCGCTGGTGATGGGCTCGTTTATCGCGCTGCTGTTCGGCAGCCTGCTGATCAGCGGCCTGATCAACCTGTACGGCCCGCAGGCGATGGTGGCCTGGGTGTGGCGCGTGCCGTTCCTGCTGGCGATCCCGATGGCGCTGATCGGCGTCTATATCCGCACCCGCATTGAAGACACGCCGCACTTCCGTCTGATGAAGAACGAAAAACGCGTGGTGGCTAACCCGCTGCGTGAGGTGCTGACCTCAAAGCGGCACCTGAAAGCCATCCTGCTGGCGATCACGCTGCCCGCCGTTAACGGCCCCGGCTACTACATTCTGTTCGTCTATATGCCGACCTACCTGAATAAGGTGATGCACTTTACCCAGGTGCAGAGCCTGATGGTGACCGCCTGCGGCCTGCTGACCATTATCGCCGCCATTCCGCTGATGGCGTGGCTCTCTGACCGGCTGGGACGCAAGCCGCTGCTGATTGCTTCGGCAATGGCGATGGCGGTGCTGGCGTGGCCGTGTTTCTGGCTGCTGACGCTGGGCATGCTGCCGCTGGCCTGTATGGCCGCCATCCTGCTGGCGCTGGCTTTTGCCGGGCACGCGGGAGTGATTCAGGCCGCGCTGGCGGAGATGTTTCCGACCACCGTGCGCTACAGCGCCTACAGCATCGGCTTCAACCTGTCGACGGTGATCTTCGGTGGCTCTGCGCCGCTGCTGATGACCTGGCTGATTGGCCTGACCGGCGTTGCCAGCATCCCCAGTTATATGGTGATCGCTACCGCCGCGCTGACCCTGATCAGCACCCTGTATCTGAAAGAGACCGCCGGTAAACCGCTGCGCGACGCCTGATCACCCGACGGCTCAACTGAGCAAACAGACTATCTGAGGTCACTATGAAACATGCGTCACCCTGGAGAATGGGGTTTGATATTGGCGGCACCTTTACCGACCTGGTGCTGCTGAACGATGAGACCGGCAGCGCGCTGCGTCATAAAACGCTGACCACGCCGCACGACCCGTCTGAAGGGGCCTACACCGGCTTAACGGAACTGGTGGCCATGGCCGGGCTGCAGGCCAGCCAGATCCACACCATCACCCACGGCACCACCCTGGCGATTAATGCTCTGCTGGAGCGTCGCGGCGCGAAAACCGCGCTGCTGGTGACGAAAGGTTTTCGCGATGTGCTGGTGCTGGGCCGCGAATACCGCTATGACATTTACGATCTTAACGGCGCACCCGCCGCACCGCTACTGCCGCGTTCACAGGCGTTTGAAATAGAGGAGCGGGTCACCGCACGCGGTGACGTTGTCACGGAACTGAACGAGGCACAGGTGGTCACGCTGGCCGCACGGCTGAAAAATGACGGTTATGAAGCGGTGGCGGTGCTGTGTCTGCACGCCTATGCCTGGCCGGAACATGAGCTGCGCATTGAAGCTATTTTGCAACGCGAACTGCCGGGCGTCTCGGTCTCCGTTTCGCACAAGGTCTCCCGCGAGATCCGCGAATACGATCGCGGCGTGCTGACGGCGATGAACGCTTTTGTCCAGCCAAAAGCCCGCCACTATATGGCGCAGCTGGAGCGCAAACTGCGCGACGGCGGCTTCACCTGCGACTGGCTGGTGATGGGCTCCAACGGCGGGCTGATGGCACCGCAGGTGGCCGCCGACTACCCGACGCGCATCATCGAGTCCGGCCCGGCGGGCGGCATTGTTGCCACCGCCGCCTTTGCGCGTAAAAACGCGCTCTCGCAGGTGCTGGCCTTTGATATGGGCGGCACCACCGCCAAAGCCTGCGTGGTGCGCGGCGGCGTGCCGTCGATCACCACCGATTATGAGGTGGGCCGCGCCGACCGCCTGCTGAAGGGCAGCGGCCTGCCGGTCAAGCTGCCGGTGGTGGATATGATTGAGATCGGTGCCGGCGGCGGCAGCATCGCCCGCGTCGATCGGCTGGGGCTGCTGGAGATCGGCCCGGAGAGCGCCAGCGCCTTTCCGGGGCCTGCCTGCTACGCGCGCGGCGGCGAACTGCCCACGGTTACCGACGCCAACCTGGTGCTCGGGCTGCTGGATCCGGCTGCCTTCCTCGGCGGACGTATGCCGCTGGACGTCGACGCCGCGCGCCGCGCCATTGAACGGGTGGCGACGGCGCTGGGGCTGAGTATTGAAGAGACGGCGTGGGGCATCCACGAAGTGGCCAACAGCAAAATGGCCGAGGCGCTGCGCACCCACGCGGTGGAGAAAAACGTCAGCCCGCAGCAGATGACCATGCTGGCCTTCGGCGGTGCCGGGCCAAGCCACGCCTGGTCACTGGCGCGCACCCTGCACGTAAAGCGGGTGTTCTTCCCTAACGGAGCCGGGGTTTACTCCGCCTTTGGCCTGCTGACCGCACCGCCCAGCGCCGACTTTGTGCGCAGCGATCGCTGCCGTCTGCGGCCGGAGATGAGCATGACCACAATTAACGCACTGTTTGCCGAAGGCTTTGACGAGGCCTTTACCACCCTGGCCGCCGCCAGCATTGACCCGGCCACCGCGCAGGTACAAAGGATGGCTGACGTGCGCTACGTCGGACAGGGCTCGCAGCTGACCCTGCCACTGCCGGATGCCTTTATCACCGACGGTGACGGCGCGTCGCTGATCGCCGCCTTTGAACAGGCGCATCTGGCACGCTTTGGCCGCACGCTGCCGGGGCTGGAGGTCGAGGTCGTCAACTGGCGCGGCCGGGTGCAGACCGACGCGCCGCCGTTGTACACCCGTGACAGCCCCGATCCGCAGGCGCAGCAGGCAGAGGAAAAATCACTGCGGGTTTACCTTGGCCGCGAGGCCGGCTTCAGCGCCTGCCGGGCGATCCCACGCGCGTTACTGGTGGCCGGAGAGTCGGTGTATGGCCCGGCGCTGCTGCAGGAAAAAGAGTGTGCGATTTTTGTCGGACCGGGGGCGGTCGCGACGCTGGATGAACAGGGCAATATCCTGATGGAGCTGAACTGATGAGCATCACAACCCACGACAATCTGCGCTTCCTTAACGATCCGGTGGCCCTGCGCATCACCTGGGACCGGCTGGTCAGCATCTCGGAAGAGGCGGCGGCCACGCTGGTCAATATGGCCTTCTCCAGCATTATCCGCGAGGTGGGTGACTACTCCTGCCTGCTGATGGATGCAGAGGGCAACTCGCTGGCGCAGCCGAAGGCCAGCGTCCCGGTGTTTATCGGCACCCTGCCGGCCACCGTGCGCCATCTGCTGGCGAAATTCCCTGCGGAGACGCTGAAGCCGGGCGACAGCCTGGTCACCAACGATCCCTGGCTGGGCACCGGGCACCTTAACGACGTTACCATCGTCACCCCGGTATTCCGCGACGGCCGGCTGGTCGCCTTTACCGGCGCGGCGGCGCATATGTCAGATATCGGCGGCTCGCTGAATATGGGCTCCTCACGCGACATGTTTGAAGAGGGGTTTCTGATCCCGCCGAGCAAACTGGCGCACGAGGGGGTCATCAACCAGCAGCTGCTGGACCTGCTGCTGGCCAACGTGCGCGCGCCCGACCAGGTCGAGGGCGATCTGCACGCCATGCTGGCCGCTAACCAGATCGGTGCCAGCGGGCTGCTCGGGCTGATGGACGATCTGCAGCTTGAATCGCTGCAGCCGCTGGCCACGAAGATCCACTCGCTGACCGAACAGGCGATGCGCAAGGCGATTACCGCCGTGCCGGACGGCCGTTACCAGGCGGCGGTGGATATTGGCGACTACGAGGGCGATATTCACCTGAACGTAGCGGTGATCGTCGAGGGCAGTAACATCACCATCGACTACGCCGGTTCGTCGGCCGAGTCGCTGTTTGGCAGCAACTGCCCGATGTCGTTTACCTATGCCTACAGCGTCTATCCGCTGAAGTGCCTGCTGGAGCCGCACCTGCCGAATAACGAAGGCTGCTTTAAATCGATTCGCGTGACCGCCCCGGAAGGTTCGATCGTCAACGCGCGGCCGCCCTGCGCGGTGGAGATGCGCAACCGCGTCGGCCATATGGCCCACGCGGCGATCTTCAGCGCACTGGCAGGGATCATGCCGGAGCGGGTGATGGGCCACTCCGGCAGCGCGCCGGTCACCTGCGACGTGTTCGCCGGGCAGTTTGACGACGGTCGCCGCTTTGTCGAAAGCCTGTGCGTCAACGGCGGCACCGGCGCCCGCCCGGCGGCGGACGGCATCGTCACCGGTTTCCCCGGCAATATGTCCTCCACCCCGGTGGAGCTGATCGAAGCCGCCACGCCGCTGCTGTTTCTGGAAAAGGCCCTCGTGCCGGACTCCGGCGGTGCCGGGCGCTGGCGCGGCGGCGTGGCGCAGCGCATGACCATCCGCAACACCAGCCGTTATCCGCTGTCGCACAGCATGTTCTACTCACGGCAGAAGCACCCGGCGCAGGGCGTGCTGGGCGGCGAGGCCGGTGCACCTAACCTGATTGCGCTGAACGGCCAGCCGCTGGCGAAACCGGTCGGACGGCACGACGTGCAGCCTGGCGATGAGATTACGATTCAGATGCCCGGCGGCGGCGGCAAGATGCCGGTGGCGGAGCGCAGCCGGGAAGCGATCCTGTTCGATCTGCAGGAAGGGTATATCAGTGCGGAAGGCGCGCTGCGGGATTACGGTATTGCGGCAGAAACGCTGCTAAAGGAGGCAAAATGAACGGGCAAACGCTGAAGGGACAGGTTGCGCTGGTGACCGGGGCGGGCAGCGGTATCGGCAGAAGCAGCGCCGCCGCACTGGCGGCCGCCGGAGCGCGGGTGGTGCTGGTCGGCCGACGGATTGAGGTGCTGGAGGGGCTGGCGGCGGCGCTGCGCCAGCAGGGCGGTGATGTCTGGCCGCGCGTCTGCCATATCGAACGTAAAGCGGAGGTCACGGCGCTGATCGCTGCGGTTGAAGCCGAACTCGGCGCGGTGGATATTCTGGTCAATAACGCCGGCAGCGCCAGTAAAACCCTTAACGCCCGCTGGATTGAAGAGGAGGAGTGGCAACAGGTACAGGACGTCAACCTGAAGGCGGTGTTCCTGCTCACCCAGGCGGTGCTGCCGGGGATGCTAAAGCGCGGCGCGGGCACGGTGATTACCGTCTCCTCGCTGGCGGCGCTGCGCCCTAATCTGCTGGGCGGGGCGGCCTACGGTGCCGCCAAGGCCGGGGTGCGCAACTTTATGGCCTATCTGCACAACACCTACCGTAACGACGGCATCCGCGCCACCTGCATTCTGCCGGGGGAGGTGAATACGCCGATTATGAACAGCCGCGCCAGGCCGCCGGAACAGGCGGTGCGTGACGCGATGGTGCAGCCGGAAGACGTGGCAGAGGCGATCGTGCTCTGTGCGTCGCTGCCGCCACGCACGGTGATTGAAGAGTTGCGCATTGCGCCGACCCGGCTGCGTGATATCTCCGGTGACCTTGAGATCAGCCGCTGGCAGGGCGCACCCGCCGACTGCCTGAACGAACGCGAGTAACACCCTTGAAGGCTCGAAGGCTGGTTGATCAGCATGATTGTCGCAGCCGGTCCGGAGTCGGACAACGCGGTAAAAACGCAGCGTACACGAATTACAGCAGCCTGATGCGTCAGGCTCTTAACCTGTTCAGAGGTAACTTATGTCGTTAAAACCCTTCAGCCCGGCCGAGGCCGTGCTGCGTATCGAACGCACCTCGCTGCGCGTGCAGCAGCCCGCCTCCGGCGCGGAGATGGTCTCGCTGGCGATGGGCGAGCCGGATTTTGACACGCCGCAGCGTATCGTTGCCGCCGCCGCCGATGCGCTGCGCGACGGCTACACCCACTATGCGCCGCTGCTCGGCGATAAGGCGCTGTGCCAGGCGCTGGCCGCTGAAATTGAAGCGCAATCGGGCGTGGCGGTAAAACCCAGTGAAGTGCTGGTGACCCACGGCGGCACCGCCGGACTGGCCGCCGCCATTCTCTCTATCGTTAACCCCGGCGACCGGGTGGTGATCCCCGATCCGACCTATTCGCTGTACGCCGACCTGGTGAATATGGCCGGTGGCATCTGCGTGCCGATGCCGTGTAAAACCGATCTGCACTGGGATCTTGGCCGCCTGGCGCAGACGCTGGAGGGGGCCGCGCTGTTTGTCTTCTGTAACCCCGGCAACCCGACCGGCATCGTCCACAGCCGGGAGGAGATCGAAACGCTGGGCGCGCTGGTGCAGCAGCACAATATTCGGGTGATTGCCGATGAGGCCTACAGCGATCTGGTGTTTACCGACCGGCCGTTTACCTCGGTGCTGCAGGTGCCGGCGTTCAGAGGCCGCACGCTCTACTGCCAGACCTTCTCGAAAAGCTACGCCATGACCGGCTGGCGCGTCGGTTATCTCTCCGGTCCGGCTGAGATGATTGCGGCGGCGGCGCGGGTGCACAACACGGTCAACGGCTCGGTAAATACGGCGGTACAGCGCGCGGCACGGGTGGCGCTGACCGAGTGTAAAGATGATGTGCAGCGGATGGTGGCAGTCTATCGCCAGCGGCGGCAGCTGATGATGGACGGCCTGAATGCGATTCCGGGGCTGACCCTCAACCCGCCGGAAGGGGCGTTTTACTGCTTCCCGTCCTATGCGCTGCCGATCCCGGCCATCGACCTGGTGGCGATGCTGCGCGAACAGGGCGTTGCCGTGCGGCCCGGCAGCGAATTTGGCGCGGCGGGTGAAAAACATCTGCGCCTGTCTTATGCTGCCAGCAGTGAGGCGATCGCTGAAGGGGTTAAACGGCTCAAGCGCGGTCTGGCGCTGTTGGGCTAAGGCATTGTAAAGTCATCACGGACTGGGATTAACCATGGCGAAAATAATGCGCAGTGATACGGAGAGGAACCGAAAAAACCTGATTCAGGCGGCGGCCAGGCTGTTCGAGGTGGCCGAAGGGCCGATCAGCATGACCGAGATCGCCCATGAAGCCGGGGTGTCGGTGGCGACCGCCTACCGGCAGTTTGCCTCGGTGGAGGAGGTACTGAACACCTATCGTCAGGACGTTGGCCAGCTGCTGCTGGAGTTCAGCGAACGTCAACAGGGCAGCGGGGTGCAGCGGCTGGAGAGCATCAGCCGCTACTGGATCAGACTGGTCCGCGAACGCGGCGCGGCGATGGTGCCGATGCGTAACCGCCGCGGCTACCTGGCCCGCTTATGGGAAGGCGCTGACTACCTGCTGGTGCAGGCCAACGCCGTACGCCCGGCGTTGCGTGACGCGATGCAGGAGCAGTCACTGCCGGATATCGGCGATAAGGCGGTATTTCTGTGGAATATCCTGTTTGACCCACGTGAAATCTTCGACCTGATCGACACCGTCGGCCTGAGCGAGCAGCAGGTCGGCAGCCAGCTGATGGCGGTGCTGCTGGGCGGGCTGCGCGGGTTTGCCGAGGGGCAGGGGGCAAACGCTGAACCTGCCAGCCACTCTGCAGGCCGCGAGAAGTAAGTCATTATCCTATCATTGGGCACGGAGGCCCGATGATTGCGCTTGCCACTCCGCATATCATGCAGACTTTGTTCGGAGTCATGAGCATTGAATAAACTCAGTTGTCCTCGCGATATCCGTCGGACTGCCCAATTGTACTGATTATCTTATCCAGGCAGGCCTTGCCATTGGGCACTTTATACAGGGCCCGTATCGCATCCACCACGTACTGGTTTAGTTCGATTTCATTCATTGAGTAGAAGGGTAAACTGCAAACGTTAGCCATCGCGAGAGGAGGATCTTGTGCGTTGATAATAGCCAATACGCCCGCTGGATTATGCGGTATTGCCAGCCCCACGGCTGAGGTAAGGGACTCAGCAGAATCTGCGTCTGCTCCCGGCGCAAGCCGCGCAGCTACCTGTAACCAGCGTCGGTCGCCTTGTGCGATCTTTGAGGTCACTAACAGCCACTCTTTTTCATCATCGGCATACAGTTGGGCAATGGTTTTTTTGGGGCCGAGAGTGGTGATTTTCTTTTCTAATTCGCAGATGTTCGGGAATGCTATACTACTGAACGAGACGATCGAGAGTAACAGCACTAAATATCTAATTTTCATTATCGAACCACCAGAATGGAGTCACCACTGTTCACAATCTGTTGCCTCCTTGATACGCCATCAATAACAATGCAGCCTTGAGACGCATTATGGGCTCCAGATTTGCTACCGCCATGAATTCTGAAAAGATCGCGGCCAAAAGTATTGGTGCCAAGAATGGGCTCAAGAATAATTGTTACTTGCGTGATGGTGTTATGCGATCCGGCTATTCTGTAGTGCCCTTTTGGTATCGGACCTACACCACTCTCAGTTTCCTTTTCCGGATTGTTCTCACCAATCCCGGCGCCACTGTATCCCTGCGCAAAAAACTGACCATTATGTGTCAGCACTCCGGTCTGTTGCGAGTATTCCCATGTCATATGAAGATTCCTTGTTTTTATAGTTGACAACCAAGGAAGTGGGTGCCTCAGTCACCCTCACTTCTTAGCATTTAATTTATTCAGGCCAACTTCCTTTCACCCCAGCTATCCGAGTGAATTATATTGCCAGGCAGATATTTCCAGGTGATTTTTCGATAGCGTAGTTCTATAGCCTCCATGTGGTTAAACTGTTTCTTTGTTTCATCTTTGATGTCATGCATCATTGGTAATATGGTTACAATTTTTACATCTTCCAGTAACGTGTTGAAGTACTCTTCTTCCTGTCCAGCAGAGTTTATTCGAAAAAATTTAAGTTCGGCTGTTTTGAATGTTCTTCCACTGGTCAATGCTTTGTAAAGCCAGGATGAGGAGCAATCAATCTCTTTTTCAATAAGATACGAAAGATGGGTGCGCATCCCTGAAGTTTTTCCTGTCAGGTCATCTGTTGGAAGGAAAACACCATGATGCAGACCAAGAACTTCAATGCTGTTCTCACGACCGCGAATATCAACGCCGCCCTTGACGACATTTCCAGCATCGTCAGTTAAAAATAAATATACAGGTATTGCCATATTCATTGTCCTTAATTACATGAATGTATTTATAACACGCAGTACGTTAACCTTAAATGGTCCAGGGGCCCTTATGATTGTCATATCCCGATATTCTGTAATGGCCCTTTGGGATAGGGCCGGTGTTGCTGACATCGTCCATTGATGGATTGTTCTTACCTGAGTCTTTACCGCTGTAACCCTGTGCGTAGCGCTGGCCGTTGTGTGTTAACTCACCTGTTCTTTGTGAATGCTCCCACGTCATATAAGACTCCTTCCTGTGTTTAAACATCCGTTTTCTCCTTATCCACCGCCAGAAGTGAGGTTGGTGGATAAGGACTACTGTACCGCCGTATATTTTAAAAACTATTGTAGAAACGCCGAAAACGACAAAAGCCCCATCAGGGGCTTTCGTCGCAGTGTAACGTGTAGATGTTAAACGCTTATTTCACCAGTTCAGCCGTCATATAGGCACCGTTATTCTGACGGGCAGAGGTGATTTTGTAGCTGGTGCCGGCCTGCTGTGCCTGAGCGGCGATCTGCGCTTCGGCGGCGTCCAGTGTAGAGGCGCTGACGCTGATGCTCTGGGCAAAGCTGGTAGACGCGAGCAGGGACAGGGCGGCAACTGCAACTAAAGTTTTGATGGTTTTCATGGTCATTTCCTCAGAGATTATTGTTTGTAGTAAGGCGTCTCGCCTTGATGTGATAAATAATAGGCCTGTTTGCAGGGAAGTAAAAGCGGACGGTTTTGTTGATTAAAATCAAATAAACTGAATAACTAATCCCTTCTGAAAGACCTTCTGCATGACCTTCTGTATGAACTTCTGTATGAACTCCTGCATCGCCCTCTGGATTGGGCAACAGCAGACAGCCAGGACCCTCTCAACCGCAATCCGCTAGCTGCCGCCTGCTCGACACTTTTTGTCACATCCTTATAACAAACAGTGCGCTAGCGGGGCGGACTTCTCTGGCATAATCTTGCCCGCCGGGAGAAACCGGCAACCATAACAATGAAACGACATCGCTCACCGGCCGCTGGCCGGGGCACTTTCAGGTAAGGATCCGCATGATTTCCCGTCTTTCCCCGGCGCAGAGCGACGACTCGCTGCTGCGCCAGAGGCCGTTTGTCGCGTTCTGGCTGGCCCGCACCTTCTCCTCATTCGGTTTCCAGATGTTCTCCGTGGCGGTCAGCTGGCAGATCTACGCGTTGACCCAGAGCGCGATGGCGCTGGGAATGATCGGGCTGATGCAGTTTTTACCCTCGGTGCTGCTGGCGCTGCCGGTCGGCCATATGGCCGATCGCTATGACAGGCGTCGTCTGGCGCTGGCCGGGCAGCTGCTGGAGTGGCTGGCGCTGCTGGCGCTAACCCTGCTGACCGTGCTGCACTGGCCGGAAAAAACCGCGCTGTGGGGGCTGGTATTTCTGATTGCCGTCGCTAAGGCGATTGAAGGCCCGGCGATGCAGTCGATGCTGCCCTCTCTGATACCGGCACCCTTGCTGGCGCGGGCCACCGCGGCATCCGCCGTCAGCGGCCAGAGCGCGGTGATCCTCGGGCCAACGCTGGGCGGCCTGCTGTACGTGGCGGGGCCTGAGGTGGTGTACGGCGTCTCGGCGCTGTTTTATCTGCTGTCGATCGTAATGGTCGCCCGCATCCATTACGTGCGTCCGCCGCAGCCGCGCCAGCCGGCCACGCTGAAAACCCTGTTCGCCGGGGTGACCTTTATCCGCGAGCGTCGTGACGTGCTCGGGGTGATCTCACTCGATCTGTTTGCCGTGCTGCTCGGCGGGGCCACCGCGCTGCTGCCGATTTTTGCCCAGGACGTGCTGCACACCGGCCCGTGGGGGCTGGGGCTGCTGCGCGGCGCACCTTCCGTTGGCGCGCTGCTGGTGGGGGTGTGGCTGAGCCGCAACCGGCTGGAGAAGAACGTCGGCATGATTATGTTCGGCTCGGTGGCCGGTTTTGGCGTGGCGACGCTGGTGTTCGCGCTTTCCACCCAGCTGTGGCTGTCGCTGGTGGCGCTGGCGCTGCTCGGCGGTTTTGATATGGTCAGCATGGTGATCCGGGGTGCGCTGGTGCAGCTGGACACGCCGGACGAGATGCGCGGGCGGGTGAACGCGGTGAACAGTATCTTTATTAATACCTCAAACCAGCTTGGCGAGTTCGAATCGGGCATGCTGGCAGCGCTGATGGGCGCGGTGCCTGCCGCAGTCCTGGGCGGGGTAGGGACGCTGGTGGTGGTCGGCGTGTGGATGACGCTGTTCCCGCACCTGCGGCGGCGGCAAACGCTGGAGAATGAGGCTGCGGCATAATTGGGTCACCGGAAACTGACTTATCTCAGTCGCAGCTGATTGCTATTCCATCACGCATTATCCCGGCTGGTATGACAATGTTACAATGAGCCCATCTTAACCGATGGGCTTTTTTATGACTAAATGAGCCACCGGTAGCGCCTCTGATTCACTGCGGCCATAACAGGTAGCGCAGCCAGCGGGATCTTCTGTGATCGGCTTCATAAATTACAGCATTAACCCTGAACCGCGCGATGGCGTGCTTGCCAGCCAACCTCAGCTGCCAGTAGCATAAGTAATCGATTACATTTTTATAACTTCAAAAGTAATCGATTACTTTAGGCATCTTACCTGACAATAAGGATTTTCCATGGCTCGCGTAACCCTCATCACCGGCGGCGTTCTGATCTCGCTGTTATCCCTCACCAGCCTGGCACCGGCAGTGGCCGATGAAGCGGCGGCAAAACAGCATCTGGCGCTGCAGATGTACACGCTGCGCAACGTCGGCACGCTGGAGCAGCAGTTTGCTCTGGCGCAACAGAGCGGCTTTAGCGCGGTAGAGCTGGTCGGCAACCACGGCGTCAGCGCAGCACAGATGCAGGCGCTGTTGAAAAAATATCAGCTGCGTGCCATTGCCGATCACGTCCAGCTGGCGGAGCTGCGCAGCAACAGCCGCGAGGTGGTGGCGTTTAACAAGGCGGTAGGCAACCCGCTGCTGGTAATGCCGTGGCTGAAACCGGAAGAGCGACCGACCACGGCCGAGGGCTGGAAAAAGCTGGCACACGAGCTGGACGCGCTGGGCGGTCAGCTGCGTCAGCAGGGGATGACGCTGGCCTACCACAATCACGATTTTGAGATGAAAAAGTATGACGGCAAGACGGCGCTGGAGATCCTGCTGGACAACAGCAAACCGTCAAACCTGCAGCTGGAGATGGATGCCGCCTGGGTGTCACGCGGCGGGCAGGATCCGGTGCGGCTGCTGAGTAAGTATGCCGGGCGGGTGGTGGCGATCCACGCCAAGGATAACGCCGGCATCGGCATTCGCGATGACGAGATGAACTTTGCCCCGGCGGGCAGCGGGCTGCTGGCGTGGAACGAGGTGCTGCCGGCGGCGGTGAAGGCCAACACCCGCTGGTTTATCGTCGAGCACGATCTGCCGAAGGATCCGCAGGGGATTATCGTTCAGGCCAACAGCTACCTGGTCAGCCAGCTAAAAACGCTGGAGAAATAAGTCAGCAGGCAGGGTTCGTGTGCTGAACGTTGCGTGTTCAGTTCGTTGCAAAGCTTGAGGATGCATTCAACGGAAGTTTTATCGCGAATGCATCTGCTGATTCGCCGCGTGAAGAAGTGCTTAGCATTAACCAGCAGGCGCATTCAACAGGGTATTTCCTGATGCTCAGGCAGTTGCAGGGCGCTCAGCAACGCTGGCCGTTAATCCAGCCGGCGATGCCGTCGATGGCCCCCGGTGCGTAGGCGTAGCGCCCCAGCAGCAGAAACAGCCCCTGTTTCCAGCCGGGCCAGTCCGATTCCAGCTGGTAGTTAAACCAGCGGCTGCGCAGCAGGCCGTGGCTGGCGTGTTCAACGCTGCGGATGCAGTGCCGGGTGGCGGGCGGCACAAAGGAGCGCCAGAGCGGCAGCGTGTTCCAGGGATCGACGTTGCGATCGTCCTCGCCCATCAGTACCATCACCGGCACCGTCATGCGGCGAATATCCGGCAGCGCGTTAGCATCCGCATTGCGCCGTTCGAAGTCCTCACGGGTGCAGGCCGCGGCACAAGGCAGGGCGATACGCTGCGGGGTGAACGTCTGCTCAACGTCGGCCTGTTCCTGCGCCAGCTGGCGATCGACCTCCCGCGGAGCCACCCCCTCGGCGCTCAGCCGCTGGCGCATAAACCACAGGCCCTGTTCACGCCAGTCGATTGCCGGCCCCACCAGTACCACAAATTCGGCCGGCGCGATGCGGCTGGCCTGCGGCACGACCCAGCCGGCCTGCGAGAAACCCAGAAAACCGATACGGCTGGCGGATAATCCGGGCTGCTGACGCAGCAGATTAACGGCCTCTGCGGCCTCACTGGCGCGATCGCTCATGGTCTGCGCCAGCCAGTTGCCGCCGCTGCCGCCGACGCCGGGTTTATCCCAGGAGAAGACGCCGATGCCGCGTGCCAGCAGTGCGTTAACCAGCGGCAGATAGCCGCCGTTCGACCAGCGATCCTGCGGGCCATCGCCGTGCACGATCACCGCCACCGCCGGTGACGTGCGGCCCGGTGGCAGGATCAGCGTGCCCTGCAGGGTGTGGCCTGCGGAGGTAAAGGAGAGAGGGCGTTGGGCTGCCGCGCCGTCCGGTTCGAAATCGGCAAGGCGGATAAAGAGCAGAGCCGCCAGCACAAAAGCCAAACCAACCAGCCAACAGGCCCAGAGTCGCCACTTTCTTATCAAAACACTATCCTCTCTTTCGTGACGGTGTCACGCTGACCTGCTGACCCGTCAGGCCGATCCCCGTGCCAGGTAGCGCCAGGCCAGCGTAGTGTGCTGGGCCTGGCTGTCCGGGTCGTTGATGTTGTTCAGCAGCAGCAGCACCGCCTGACGGCCAATCTCCTGCGAGGGTTGTTCAATGGTTGAGAGCGGCGGCGAGGTGAGGTGGCCCAGCTCGGTGCCGTCAAAGCCGATCACCGCCGTCTCTTCGGGCACGCGAATGCCCGCCTCGCGCAGGGTAGCGATCGCCCCGGCGGCCAGCGTATCGGAAACGGCAAAGACCGCATCCGGGCGCTGGCCGTGCTGCAACAGCTGTGCCATCGCCGCTTTCCCCGCCTGGTAAGTCAGTTCGCTGGCGTAGGCTACCTCAGGCACCGCCTGCTGCTGCTCTGCCAGCACGTCGCGGAAACCCTGTTCGCGCTGCTGGGCATATTTGTAGGTCAGATCGTGATTGATCATCGCCAGCTGCCGCCGGCCGCCGGCAAGGAAGTGCTCTGCCACAAAGCGTGAGGCCTGGCGATCGTCGATGCCGACGGTGGAAACGCGCGACGCCTCGTCGTATTCGGCGCACTGCACCCAGGGGGCATCGCCGATCAGGTTTTGCAGTCCGGGCAGGGCGGCGAGGGCGTCCATGGTGATCACCCCGTCGACCATCTTGCCGGAGAGCAGCTGCAGGCTGGACTGGGAACGGGCGAGATCGGAGCCGGAGTTGCACAGCAGAATGCGGTAGCCGTTTTTTTCCGCCTCGGCCTCAATGCCTTTGACCACATCGGCGCAGAACGGGTTAGCAATATTGGAGACCATCACCAGCAGCATATTGCTGCGCGCGGTACGCAGCTGGCGCGCCAGCAGGTTGGGCTGGTAGTTGCTCTCTTTGATGGCGTTAAGCACGCGTTCACGATTCTGCGGCTTTACCGTACCGAGATTGTTGAGCACGCGGGAAACGGTGGCGACGGAGACGCCCGCCAGGCGTGCAATTTTTTGAATCGACATCCCGATAACTGTCCCTGCTGATGAGTTAAAAACAGGGTAACACAGTTCCTGATGCCGCTGTATTCAGGTTAGCGGGGCACCAGGCTGGCATGCCCGCAACGATCCCCCGTGATGCAGAGCCGCCTCAGCCTGCTGCCGGGGGAGTGGGCAACGTTTTTAGCGGCTCACCGGCCGGAGCCTGGCAGGCTTTCCCCGCCGGGGGCGGGGAAACGAGCGCAGCAGGGTGGCAGGTTGTCAGTCCGCCACCTTCACCCAGCGCTGCTGTTTATGGCTCTGCACCATCGCCTCGATAATACACATCACGTTGGCCCCGTCGTGGAAGCTGGCGAAGTTGCCCGCCGCCGCGCTACCGCCGTCGCGGATGGTGCTGTAGAAGTTGAGCAGCATATTTTTAAACGCGTCCGGCCAGCCCTCAATATGCCCGCCGGGGAAGTGGGCGGCGGCGGCGATATCCGCATTAAGCAGCGACGGATCGTCGCTCAGCAGCTGGTCAGGTCCGTCGCGGCGGCCGATCCACAGTTTCTGCGGCACCTCCTGGTCCCAGCCCAGCGACAGTTCGCTGGCGTTAACCTCAAACGCCAGCCGGTTTTTACGCCCGGCGCTGACCTGCGACACGGTCATGCTGCCCTTGCTGCCGTCGTCGAAGCGCAGCAGCACCGAGGCGAAATCTTCGGTCTGTACCGCCACCTCGTCGTACTCCGTCACCGCCTCGCCGCTGGTAAAGGTGCTCTGCGCGCCGCGGCTGGCCTTACGGAACGGGTGAACGATGGCGAAATCCGCCAGCACCCCGACGATTTTGCGTCCGGTGACAAACTGCAACGTGTCGCACCAGTGGGAGCCGATATCGGCCACGGTGCGCGAGACGCCGCCCTGCTGCGGGTCGATGCGCCAGTTGAAATCGGTATCGTGCAGCATCCAGTCCTGCAGGTAGCTGCCGTGCACGGCGAATATCCGCCCGGCCTGCTGCTGGCGGATCATGCTGGCCGCCTGCTGCACCATGGCAAACTGGCGGTAGACAAAGCTGACGCCGTGCACCACGCCGGCCTCTTCGGCCAGCGCCACCAGCTCCCGCGCTTCGGCGGCGGTCATGCACAGCGGTTTTTCCGAGAACACGTGTTTACCGGCCTGCAGGATCTGCCGGTTGATCGCCGCGTGCAGATGGTTTGGCGTGCAGTTATGCACCGCCTGCAGCCCCGGATGTTGCAGCAGTTCGGCGACGTCGCCGTAGGCATGGGGAATATGGTAGCGGCGGGCTTTCTCCTCCGCGGCGGCCTGCGAGCTGTCGCACAGCGCCACCACCTCGACAAAGCCGAGGCGGCGAATGGCTTCGAGATGGGCCGGGCCGATAAACCCGGAACCGATAATGGCTGCTTTAATGGTCATGGCTGCGCCTCCAGGCCAAGCATGCGGCGAATGGCCGGCAGTTCGCTGCCGGTGACGGCGAAGTCGTCAAACGCGCGATCCGCCAGCGGAATCATCTGACCGGCGATAAACCCTGCGCCTTCGGCCGCGCCGGTCGCCGCGTCCTTCAGGCAGCACTCCCACTCCAGCACCGCCCAGCCGTCATAGCCGTACTGGGCCAGCCGGCTGAAGATGCCCTTAAAGTCGATCTGGCCGTCACCCGGTGAACGGAAGCGCCCGGCGCGTTCCCGCCAGGGCTGGTAGCCACCGTACACGCCGCTGCGCCCGGAGCGGACAAATTCGGCATCCTTAACGTGAAACGCCTTGATGCGCGGGTGGTAGAGATCGATAAACGCCAGGTAGTCCATCTGCTGCAGCAGCATATGGCTGGGATCGAACAGGATATGGCAGCGCGGATGGTGGTCCACCGCCGCGAGGAAACGGTCAAAGCTGACCCCGTCGTGCAGGTCCTCCGACGGATGCAGCTCGTAGCAGAGGTTGACGCCGTGGCGGTCAAACTCATCAAGGATCGGACGCCAGCGCGCCGCAAGTTCAGCGAAGGCGGTGTCGATCAGCGCCTCTTTGCGCGGCGGCCACGGGTAGAAGTAAGGCCAGGCCAGCGCGCCGGAGAAGGTGGCGTGCGCGGTCAGCCCCAGCCGCGCCGAGGCCTGCGCCGCCTGCATCAGCACCTCTGTGGCCCACTGCTGGCGGGCGTGGCGGTCGCCGCGTACCGCCGGTGGGGCAAAATCGTTGAAAGCCTCGTCATAGGCCGGATGCACGGCGATCAGCTGCCCCTCCAGGTGGGTGGAAAGTTCGCTGATCACCAGCCCGTAGCGCGCCAGCCGCTGCTGAATATCGTCGCAGTAGGCCTGACTGGCGGCGGCCTGCTGCACGTCAAAAATGTGCGGATGGTTACAGGGGATCTGCAGCGCTTTATAACCGAGGCTCGCCGCCCATGCGGCGAGGTTATCCAGCGTATTAAACGGCGCTTCCTGACCGATAAACTGCGACAGGAACAGACCCGGCCCTTTTAATGTGTTCATTGCACTCTCCTGAGGGTAAAAATTAGCGTTCTTCTTTGTAGCGGAACGAGAACAGGAAGATCACCGCGATAACCAGCGCGGCCACCGCCGGGATCAGCCAGAACGTCGTCCAGTCGGCGGGCTGGTGCGCCACGCCGGGGGTAAACAGGCGGTTGTACAACGCGCCGGAGATCTGTGAGCCGAGCAGCATGCCGATGCCGTAGGTGAACATGACGATCAGGCTCTGCGCCTGGCCTTTCACCTGGCTGCCGGCGACGCGGTCGGTGTAGATAAAACCGATCACGAAGAAGAAGTCGTAGCAGACGCCGTGCAGCAGGATGCCGGCGTAGAGCAGCCAGCGCGTCTCTTCGCTGACGCCGTAGGCGAACAGCACGTAGCGCACAAACCACGCCACCATGCCGATCAGCAGCATGTACTTCACGCCGAGCCGGCGGAACAGCAGCGGGATAATCAGCATAAAGAAGATTTCGGACATCTGGCCGAACGACATCGCGCTGCTGACGTCCGCAATGCCAGCATCGGACAGGAACGAAGCGGTAAAGGCGTAGTAGGTGCCCAGCGGCACCGAGATCAGCGTGGCGCAGATGGCAAAAATCAGGAAGTGGCTTTTCTTCAGCAGCGCGAAGGCGTCGGCGCACAGCAGGTCGCGCAGGGCGAACGGCTGGCCTTTAGCCGGGGCAGGGGTGTGCGGCAGCGTCAGGCTGTAGGCCGCCAGCAGCACCGAGCACACCGCCGCCAGCTTAAAAATCCCGGTGCTGGCAGCAATGCCGCTGACGCCGATGCAGATCCCGGCGACGATCCAGCCGATGGTGCCGAACACGCGCACCAGCGGGAAACTTTTTTCACTGTTACTCAGGCTGTGGAAGGCGATGTTATTGGTCAGCGCCAGCGTCGGCATGTAGCACAGGGTGTAGCCAAACAGCAGGCCGATCAGCAGCGGACCGTTTTCAGCGACTAACGCCTGTGGTACCAGCCATAAGAATACGGCACCGGCCAGGTGCAGCAGCGCCATCACCTTCTGCGACGGGAAGAAGCGGTCAACCACCATGCCCAGCACAAACGGCGACAGGATTGAGGCGATCGGCCCGGCGGAGAAGGCGTCACCAATCAGCGTGCTGAGGTTGTGCTGGCTCATCACCAGGCCCAGCGTCACCGACCAGGTGCCCCAGATAAAGAACTGCAGAAACATCATCAGCGCCAGGCGCGGGACCAGCAGGCGATGCTGCCCGGCCGGGTGGGTGTGTGTAGCGGAAGAAACCATCATCGGACCCCTTCTAAAGTAATCGATTACATTATTATCTCAGCGCAAATGTAATCGATTACTTTTTGGATTTCATATCGATCGTGTTGAAGTGCGAGGAGGATCACAATCAATATTTCTGGCCGTTTGTTTCACAGGCGAGGTCTCAGACACAGTTTGTTACCTGCGCCTCTGGCGATGATAAGCGGAGGTTGAGAGCGGGGAACCGGTCTCCGCTCGTTCATATAAGATGATATTTATCAGTGATTTGCCTCAAAATAATCCGCCATTAAGAGCAGGATTAACAGGGCAGCACGGTGATTAATTTCCCGCTCAGACCTTCCGCCAGCGGCAGCCTGTTCTAAGCTTTACCCTTCATTCGTCGCGACAAAGGGGTTCCCATGAGCCAGAAAACCGGTACTTTCAACTCACTTAACGCCACCAATGCCAGCACTTATCCCGTGCCGCCGTTTGCACAGCAAAAGCAGCCGTTTCCCGGCCTCGCCAGCGAAATGCAGCCGCGCCCGGACCACGGTGAAACCTCTTATCAGGGCAGCGGCAGGCTGAACGGTCGCCGGGCGCTGATCACCGGCGGTGATTCCGGCATTGGCCGCGCGGTGGCGATTGCCTTCGCCCGTGAAGGAGCGGACGTGGCTATCAACTACCTGCCGGACGAGGAGCAGGACGCGCGTGAGGTGGTGGAGCTAATCCGTCAGGCCGGACGCAGGGCGGTAGCAATTCCCGGTGATATCACCGACGAGGCCTTCTGCCAGCGGCTGGTCAGCGAGGCCGTTGAACAACTGGGCGGGCTGGATCTGCTGGTCAACAACGCCGGACGCCAGCAGTTCCGTGAATCAATTCTTGACCTGAGCACCGCGGATTTTGACGCCACCTTTAAAACTAACGTCTATGCGATGTTCTGGATCACTAAAGCGGCGGTGCCGCACCTGCCCGCCGGTGCCTCGGTGATCAACACCAGCTCGGTGCAGGCGTTTAAGCCTAGCGAAATCCTGCTCGACTACGCGCAGACCAAGGCCGCGATCGTCGCCTTTACCAAATCGCTGGCCAAACAGCTTGGCCCGCAGGGCATTCGCGTAAACGCGGTGGCACCGGGACCGTACTGGACGGCGCTGCAGGTGTGCGGCGGTCAGCCGCAGAGCAAAGTCGAGGAGTTTGGTGCCTCCGCGCCGCTCGGCCGCCCAGGCCAGCCCGCCGAGATCGCGCCGCTGTACGTCACGCTGGCCGCGGCTGAAAACAGCTACACCTCCGGCCAGGTGTGGTGCTCGGACGGCGGTACCGGCACCCTGTAATCTCAATCTGCGCTGGCGTAACAACCCTATCGGCCGCCTTTGGGCGGCCGTTTTTATGGTTACTGCTTATTGTGTTATCAGGAGCGGCAGCGTAATGGGACGTTACTCCTCGCCGATCCCCAGCAGCCCGTTCAGCTGGCTTATGCGTAGCTGCCACTGCTGTTGCAGGGCGGGCTTCTGGTGGTGAGGCCTGCGCTGCTGGTCCGCCATTAGCCGGCTTTCCAGCGTCACCAGCTCTTCCAGCCACTGCTCCTCAACCTGCTGCACGTCGCCGTTCGCTTCACAGGGGGATGCCAGGCCCGGCATTCTGGCGTCGCTGCCACGTCGTAGCGCTACGCCTGGATCGCCGCCGTCCGGGCAGCCCACCGCCGGTAAAGCTGCCTTGCCGGATGCGTGGCTCCCGGGCATCACGTTGTCAGCCTTGATATGCGCCTCGCCCCGCAGCCGATCGTTCACCGCCGCCAGATCGTGCCACTCGGTCAGTTCACCGCCGTCAATCAGCCAGTAGCGGTTGCAGCTTTGCGTCATCAGCGTGCGGTCGTGTGACACCATAATCACCGCCCCCGGATAGTCCCGCAGCACCACCGCCAGCTCCTCTTTACCCGCCAGGTCGAGGTGGTTGGTCGGTTCATCCAGCAGTAACAGCGAGTAGCGGGCCAGCGACAGCCCAACCAACAGCAGCCGCGCGCGTTCACCGCCGCTCAGCGTGCTCACCGACTGCTGATGCCGCTGCCAGCTAAAGCCGGCGCTAATCAACGCGCGGCGTCGCTGCTCCTCGCTGAGCGGGGCGAACCCGGCCAGCGCCTCGCTCAGGCTGTGCCCGTCGCGCAGCGTTTGCTGGTGCTGATCGTAGTAACCGATGCGCACGCGCGGGTGGAAGGTGATGCCCGGCACCTCCGCCGGGCGCTGCTGATACGCCTGCCACAGCTGCTGCAGCAGTGAGGATTTACCGCTGCCGTTGCGCCCGGCCAGCGCGATACGGTCGCCGCTTTTTACCCGCAGTTGGCGCAGCTGATACAGCGGCGGGGACGCCGCCGCCGCGCGCACCGTCAGCCCCTCCAGCGCCAGCAGCCGGTCCGCCGCCAGCGCCTCACCGGCCAGACGCAGCTGCCAGCGCGAACCGGCGCTGACCCCGGTCTGCTGCTCCTGCAGGCGCGCCACCTGCTTCTCCATCTGTTTCGCCTTGCGCGCCAGCCCTTCGTTGTCATAGTCGCGCCCCCACAATGCCAGCCGGCGGGCGCTTTTGGCCACCCGGTCGATCTCGTTTTGCTGCGCCTGACGGCGGTGGCGGTCGGCGTCATCCTGCTCCGCCAGCGCGGCGCGTGCCGCCGTGCAGGGCAGCGCAATGCTGACTATCTGACGGTCACGCAGGATCCAGCTCACCCCGGTGACGGCGTCCAGCAGCTGGCGGTCGTGGGAGACCATCACCAGGCTGCCGCGCCACTGCTGTAAAAACTGCTCCAGCCACAGCAGCGTCGGCAGATCGAGGTGGTTGCCCGGCTCATCCAGCAGCAGCAGGTCCGGCTGGCGGATCAGCGCGCGGGCCAGCAGCAGCCGGGTCTGCTGACCGCCGCTCAGTTCGGCGGCGGTTTTCTGCCAGAGCGGGGGAGCGAAACCGGTCTGCTCCAGCAGTAGATCAGCCTGCCAGCGCTGCGGCGGTTCGGCACTGCCGGGCAGGCCGTGCAGCAGCACCTCCGGCAGAGGCAGTCGTGCCAGGTCCGGCGGCAGAAACTGTTCCACCTGCGCCACCACGCAGCGGGCGGCACGGGTGAGGCTGCCACGGCCGGGGGCCAGCCTGCCGCTGAGCAGGTTTAACAGGGTACTTTTACCGCAGCCGTTATCGCCGATCAGGCCGATACGGTCGCCGGTATTGAGGGTGAAGTTCAGGTCAGACAGCAGCGGGCCGCCGGCCAGATCGAGGCTCAGCGCCTGGGCAGAAAGAAGTGTACTCATAATGACTGGTCCAGTTTTTTGGGCGTAACAATGCCCTCGTCATAGTCGCTGACGATAACCGGTAAGCCGGAGGGAAGAACTCAGATTAGTGGGCTTCGCTCAGACCCGTTATCGCAGCACGATAGCAGAAAGGTCTGAGCAGCGACGATCGCTGATGACAGGTGAATAAAGAAACCATTCACGTGTGAGCATAGCCATCCTCCTTAATATAGTTATCTGAGTGAATCGGTGAAAAAAGTATAAGCAACAACCGCAGCGGCGGCCAGCTAAATAATAAAACTGGCCGGATTAGTGCGGCTTCAGGGTTAAGTTAAATAGCGGCAAATCAGCGCTGAATTGTTGGCTGGTTATCCCGCCGTAACACCAGCTGCACAGAGCGGGCAGTGGAAATCGATGCGCATCACCCCCGGATGGCGCTGCTCGACGCTGGCATCCACCTGCCAGATGGCGGCGATACGCTGCGGCGTCAGTACCTGCTGCGGCGTGCCGGCGGCGGCGACCTCACCCTGCTTCAGCACCACCAGATGCTGGCAGTAGCGCGCGGCGAGGTTGAGATCGTGCAGCGCCACCACCACGGTAACCGGCAGGCTGGCGATCAGCTGCATCAGCGCCAGCTGGTGCTGAATATCCAGATGGTTGGTCGGCTCATCCAGCAGCAGCACATGCGGCTGCTGCGCCAGCGCACGGGCAATCTGACAGCGCTGTTTTTCGCCGCCGGAGAGCTGCTGCCAGCGGCGCTGGCGCAGCGGCTGCAGGTGGGTCATCTCCAGCGCGGCGGCGACCGCCTGCGCGTCCTCTCTCTGCCACGGGCTCAAGGCTCCCCGGTGCGGGCTGCGGCCAAGACGCACGATCTCCTCCACGCTCAGCGCATCTTCTGCCTCCGCGTGCTGGCTGACCAGCGCCAGCCGCTGCGCGCGCTGGCGGGCCGAAAGCAGGCGTAACGGCTGCCGGTCAAGCTGCACCGCGCGCTGCGGATCGGGGTACAGCCCCGCAAGGCACTTGAGCAGCGTCGATTTCCCGCTGCCGTTCGGCCCCAGCAGGCCAACGGTCTGCCCGCTGGCGGCATTAAAATCAATCCGCTGCAAAATCGTCTGCGCCTGGCGGGTCAGGGTCAGCTGCCGTGCGCTAAGCTCCATCAGGCTGCCCCCCGTTGCCGCCAGAGGATCGCTGCAAACACCGGTGCACCGACCAGCGCGGTGACCACGCCGATCGGCAGTACCTGATGGGCAATCAGGCTGCGCGACAGCAGGTCGGCGATAATCATAAAGTGTGCCCCGGCGAGGAAAGCGGCCGGCAGCAGCCGCAGATGCGGCGGCCCGGTAAAGAAGCGGGTCAGATGCGGGATCACCAGCCCGATAAATCCTACCGCGCCGATAATGCTCACCAGCACCGCGGTCAGCAGCGCGGCGGTCAGCAGCAGCACGATGCGTACCGGCGTGACGGCGGTGCCCAGCGTGGTCGCCACCTCCTCACCAAAGCTGAACGTGTCAAGCGTGCGGGCAAACCACAGAAACAGCAGCAGCGCCAGACCGGTAACCGCCATGCTCAGTAACACGTCCGGCCAGCGCACGCCGCTCAGGCTGCCCAGCAGCCAGAACATCACGCCGCGCGACTGCTCGGCGTTGGCCGAGGTGCTGACCACGCAGGCGGTCAGGGCGTTGAACAGCTGCGTTGCCGCGATACCGCTGAGGATAATGCGCGCCGGGCCGTCGCGCAGCCCGCGCGCCAGCAGCATAATCACCGCAAACGCCGCCAGCGCGCCGAGAAACGCGCCGCCGCTCACCGACAGCAGGCTGCCGCCGAAACCCAGTAACATCACCAGCACCGCGCCGGTGGAGGCACCGGCGGATATACCCAGCAGATAAGGTTCCGCCAGTGGGTTACGCAGCAGAGCCTGTAATACCACGCCACAGATCGCCAGCCCGCCACCGCTAAACGCCGCCATCACCGCCCGACTCATCCGGTACTGCCAGACCACGCCCTGTTCGATAGCCGGCAGCGGATACTGGCTCACACCCAGCCCGTTACTCACCGCCTGCAGGGTATGACTGAAGGAGACCGGCAGCTCGCCGCTGGCGGCGGCCAGCAGGGTGAGAGCACCCGTGCTCAGCGTTCCCGCAGTCAGCAGCAGGGACGTTTTCAGCAGCGGGTTCATGGCTGCGCCGCAGAACGGGCAATCTGCTGACCGATCAGCTCAACGGCGTCGACGTTACGCAGCGACGGATTGAGCGACATCGCCGGTACCACGATCAACTGGTTATTTTTTACCGCCGGTAGCTCTCTGGTCACCGGATCGCTGTGCAGAAACGCCATTTTCTGCGTGATATCGTCTGCCGGGTAGAGGCGGCGATCCATACTGGCCAGCACAATGACGTCCGGCTGCAGGCGGGCGATCTGTTCCCAGCTGACCGCCGGCCACTCCTGATTTGACGCAATCACGTTTTGCAGGCCCAGCGTGCGGCTGATCCAGCCCGGCGCTCCATCGCGCCCGGCCACCCAGGGATCGCCGTTCAGCCGGGTGCTGGAGAACCAGTACAGCACCTTCAGCGGCCGCACCTGCGACGCCTTCAGCTGCTGCTGTACGCGGGTAATGCGCCCGGCCAGCTGTTCGGTCAGCGCCAGCCCACGCGGCTCAACGTCAAAAATCTGCGCCAGCTGGCTGATTTCCTGGTAGATCGCATCCAGCGAGAATGGCGCGCTGCGGGCACCGTCACCGTTTGATTCCGCCGTCACCGCTTTACCGATGCAGTCAGCGGGGGAGAGCCAGGTGTTGATCCCCAGCTGCTCAAAGCGTTCGCGGCTGGCGACTTCCCCCTGGGGGCCTAGATGCCAGCTGTACTGCGCTAATACCAGATCCGGCTTCTGTGCCACTACGGCCTCAAAGCCGGGGGCATTATCGGCCAGTCGCTTAAGATCCTTTCCGGCTGCCCGTACCCCATCCGGCAGCGGACCAAACCACACCGAAGTCCCGGCAATTTTCTTCTCCAGACCCAGCGCCAGTAGCAGTTCGGTTTCATGCTGACCGATGGTTACCACCCGCTGTGGGGCGGCCTGAAAGGTTTCATCGCGATCGCAGTTATGCACGGTTAGCGGATACGCGGCAGAGACGGAAAGAGAGACGGCAAGGGAGAGGGCGGAGAGCATCGGCAACAGCAGTTTTCTGGATTTCACGGGGTTAACACCTGAATTTAGATATGTTATAACATATCAATTATTCTGCATTCAGGCGTATCCCGAGTCAAGCGCCGTGACAATGAGATCTCAGCATGCAACCGCGACTTCCCCTGACCATCCTTAACGGCTTTCTTGGCGCCGGTAAAACCACCCTGCTGAAAAGCCTGCTGCAGCAGGCCGGGCAACGGTCGCTGCCGGTTAGCGTGATCGTTAACGACATGAGCGAACTGGACGTGGACGGCGTGCTGATTGCCAGTACCGGTATCGCCGGCCACGAAAACCGCTTTATTACGCTCTCAGCCGACAGTGTCAGCAGCGTTACCGGTGTTCAGAAGCTTGAGCTGGCGCTGCAACGGCTGGCTTCCGGCAATCGCCCCGCACATATCCTGCTGGAAACCTCGGGGAGCAGCCATCCGCTGCCGCTGGTGAGAGCGCTGCGCGACCATCCCTTAGTCCGGTTAACGGGATTTCTGACGCTGATGGATGCGGTGATGCTCAACGGCGACTATCACGGCGGCGCGGACCTGCTGCCACGCTGGCAGCGTCATCTGGCTGCCGGGCAACGCGGCGTGGAGAACCTGCTGGCCGAGCAGCTGCTGTTCTGCAGCCAGCTGTTGCTGACGAAAACCGACCGGCTGACGGCAGAGCAGGTGGTCAGTATCGCCCACGCGGTACATCCGATTAATCCGGGCGTGGCGGTGATGGCCCTGCCGTGGGGGAATCTGCCGATAGAGAGGGTGCTCAACGCGCCGGACTATGACTTTCATCGCGTGGGACGGCTGATTGAGGAGCTGGCGCCGCAGGTGGACCGCATGACGCCGCAGCGCGCGCCCTATGATATTGAGTCACGGGTGATTGAGGACGACAGGCCGTTCCACCCGCAGCGGCTATGGGACACCTGGCAGCAGTTTACCGGCATGGGTATCCATCGCAGTAAAGGCTTTTTCTGGCTGCCGGGGCGCGATGACCTGGCGCTGCTGTGGAACCAGGCGGCGGGCAGCATCGGGCTGGAGTTTATCAGCTACTGGAAGGCGGGGGTGTTGCGCCACGAGGATAACCGACTCAATGCCGGGGAGCGGGCGATGCTGCAACAGCAGCTGGACGCGATGCCGGGGCGCTTTGGCGACCGGCGCTGCAGCCTGACGGTAATTGGCCTGCGCGACCAGCTCGATCCGTTTGTCGCGGCGCTTAAACGCTGTTTTCTGACCGAACGGGAGATCGCCTGGTGGCAGGCGGGCGGGGAGTTTAGCGATCCCTGGCCGACGAGCGTGGCGCGGCTGCAGGTTTGACCGCCACCACTCAGCTTCAGGGAAAGGCCCCGCGTCCATCGACGTATTGGTCATACATAGCCGCTGAACAGTCAAAACCCTTTGCGTGAGCGAATCACGCGGCTACGGCTTTGACCGGAGAGTGTGCTGAGCACGTAAAGAATCATGACTACTACCGCATCAACTATCTACTAAGACGGCGTGATGACCGTTCATAAGCAGCAGAGGGCAAAGATGCCAGCAAAGAAACAGACCGAAGAACAGAAAATCCTGGCGATGAAACCAGAGCACTATATGAATACGCAACAGCAGGCATTTTTCCGTCAGCGGCTGGAGCAGGAGAAACAGGCGCTGCTGCTGCATATTGCCGAGCTGAAGCAGGGGCTGCAGGGCGGCGATAATCACGGTGACGAAGCGGATAAAGCGTTAAGAGAGGAGGAACTGCGGCTGCTGTTTCGGCAGATCGATCGTGAATCGCGGCTGCTGCCAAAAATCGACGCGGCCCTGACTCGCCTGCGTAACGGCGAATACGGCTACTGCCTGGAATCCGGCGACCCGATCGGCCTGCCGCGCCTGCTGCTGCGGCCCACGGCGGAGCTGAGTATTGATGCAAAGGCGGCGCAGGAGATTCGGGAACTGGGGTACAGGAAGTAACTGTTTTGAATCCGTTTAAGCCGCGATAATCTGATGATTCATCGCGGCTTTCTGTTTTTACCCTGTCACGTGCACCATTGGCTGGTGGCCAATACCAAATCTCCCCCCCAGCGCACGCTCCAGCTGGGCGGCCAGCTGCAGCAGCTGCGCGTCGTTGCCCTGGCGGGTCTGCGCGTGAATGCCCAGCGGAATGCCGGACTGCTGGTGGCCGAGCGGCAGGGAGATGCCGGGGGTGCCGGTGACGCTGGCCAGCGGCGTATAGGCGAAGATATCCCACAGGCCGTAGAACCAGTCCAGCACGTCCGGGTTGTCGCTGGTGGTCAGATAGCGTTTATCGCCCAGCAGCGGCGTCGGTTTGGCAAAGGTCGGGGTGAGGATAATATCCCACTGCTGATAAAAGTTGCCCAGCCGCCGTGCGGTAGTGTTAAACACGTCCTGCATTTTCCAGCGTTCGCTGTAGCTCATATCAATGCCTTTCTGCCAGATCTTAATATTGATCGGCTCGACAAGATCTTCCGGCGGTGCATCCAGCCCCTTTTTCTCCAGCAGGCGGGCGATAAACTGCGCAAAGTTGCCGATATAGCAGCTGGTCTGCGCGGCAAACGCCGCCTCAAAGTCGATATCCGGCACCTGCCACTCCACCTGATGCCCCAGCTCGGCCAGCAGCCCGGCGGCGCGCTCCAGTTCGCGAACAAAGTGCGGGTCGGCGCGGTAATCCCCCCACTCATGGGAGATAGCGATGCGCAGCGGCGGCGGGTCGCGTTTGATCAGCTCGCTGCACGGCTCCGCACTCTGCCAGTAGGGCATAAACTCCCCAGGCGCACCGCCGCGGCAGCTGTCGACAAACAGGGCGCTGTCCCGCACCGAGCGGCTGACGCAGCCCTGGGTGGAGACGTAGCCGCTGATATCGGAGAGCGCCGGGGCGATGGAGAACACGCCGCGCGAGCTTTTCAGGCCGATCAGCCCGTGCGATCCGGCGGGAATACGGATCGAACCGCCGCCGTCGGTGGCGTGCGCCAGCGGTAGCACCCCGGCGGCCACCGAGGCCGAAGCCCCGGCCGAAGAACCAAAGGTGGTGTATTCCGGATTCCACGGATTGCGGGTGACGTAGATGTCAGGGTTTTCCGCCGAGCCGCAGACGCCAAACTCCGGCGTGGCGCTGCGGCCGATAATGTTCAGCCCGGCGTTGCGGATCTGCTGCGTCAGGAATGCATCCTCCGCCGGGCGGTTGCCGCGCAGAAATTTCGATCCCTGCTCCTGCAGGCGGCCTTTGACGCCCGGCCCGAGGTCTTTCATCAGGAAGGGCACGCCGGCAAACGGGCCATCCAGCCGCGTACCGTCGGTAGCCGGCGCGTGGATGGCGTCGTCAAACAGTTCAACCACCGCGCCAGTCGCCGGATTGACGCGGGCAACGGCGTCGGCGGCCTGGTGGGCGAGTTCCGCCGCCGTTACCTCACCCGATTTAACCTTTGCCGCCAGCGCGACGGCATCCGCGGAGGCCCACGCCTCCCAGCTCATTACAGTGCTCATAGTCAGAGATCCTCAGGGTTTAACAGAGGGCGATGCGCGATGACCGGCGGCCGCGACGAGGTGCGGGTCTTAATCAGCGCCACCGAGATCAGGCACAGAATATTGGCGGCAATCAGATACCAGCCGGGCGACACCGGGTCGCCGGTGCTTTTGATCAGCCAGGAGAAGACGATCTGCGCGGTACCACCGAACAGGGTGATGCCAAAGGCATAGGCGATGGAAAAACCGGTGGAGCGGATCGCTTTCGGGAAGTTCTCGCACAGCACGACCAGAACGCCGGAGCCGCTGATGCACTGCAGTGCCGCCAGCACGGCGATCACCGCAAAGAACACCGGTTCACTGCGCGTGCTGTTAATCAGGTCCAGCGCCGGCAGCAGCAGTATCAGCAGCAGCAGGCGCGGCGCGATAATCGTCACTTTGCGGCCAAAGCGATCCGCCATCCAGCCGCCGACCAGCGAGAAAACCACCACGCAGCCGCCGATCATCATGGTGGAGATCATCGCCGTACCGGAGTCAAAGTGCAGCTCGCTCAGCGCATAGGTGGTCATATAGTTCAGGAAGTACTGGGTGATGGTGCTGCCGGAGAGCATAAAGATCCCCAGCAATACCAGGCTGCGGTGATTTTTCATCACCTGTGACAGCAGCCCGCGGGTGGTGGTTTTGCTGCTCTGTTCTGCCGGGGTAAAACTTTCATGCAGGTGGCGGCGCAGGTAGATGGCAATCGGCAGGATCAGCAGGCCAAAGGCGAAGGGCAGGCGCCAGCCCCAGCTGGCGAGCTGCTCCGGCGTCAGCCAGACGGTCAGCGAGTAGCCGATCAGCCCGGCGCTGATGCCGGCAACTCCCTGGGCGACAATCTGCCAGCTGGCGTAGAATGCCCGTTTGCCTTCCGGTGCCGCTTCCATAATAAAGGTGGTGGCCGGTCCGGCTTCGCCGCCCCAGGCCAGCCCCTGCATCATGCGGATCAGCACCAGCAGGATCGGCGCGGCGATACCGATGGTTTCATAGCCGGGCAGGAACACCAGCCCGCCGGTGCCGATGGTCATCAGCGCCATGGTCAGCAGCATCGCCGGTTTGCGCCCGGCGCGGTCGGCGTAGCTGCCGATAAAGATCGCCCCCAGCGGCCGCACAATAAAGCCGATGCCGAACACGGAAACGGAGAGCAGCAGGCTCATAAACGGCGTTTCCGACGGGAAGAAGACGTTGCCGATCATAATAGCGAAGGTGGCGTAGGCGCTGAAATCAAAAAACTCGACCGCTGCCCCCAACACCACGGCAACCACTTCTTTACGGCTTGCGCGCCGGGGCGCGGTTGTTTCATGCGACATAGCAGAAGCTCCTGTTGAATTGAGCAGAATGTTATTATTGCTGGTCAGGGTTAATGCCCGTCGTGATGATGATGACTGCCTGAATTAATTGCCGCAGCAGGCTGCGAATGTCAGATATAACAAAGGCCGCGTGCCCCGACCAGCACAATTGCGCTGGAGCAGTGTCAACAAAATGTGAGCACTCAGGAGGTGGCGATAAAAATGCCCGGAAAGATGAACCACAGTAACGCATTGAAATTTCTGGATTATAGTCCGATCATGCCGTCACACCGATCTGTTTTCAAAAACAAAAATGATCATAACGCACTAAAAATGTGCGCTCTGTCATGGTTTGCTTATCGATCCGCTGAAAGGGGTTTTCCGGTTAATATGATGATTGCTAACCTGTTTCTTTCAGAGCAAAAAAATGTGATCGGACGCTTAAATTCAACGCTGCACAAATAGCGATCGCGATGCGCCATAAGCGGGCAGCGATATATTCATTCCTGTCGCTGAGGGTATTTGCATCATCAATAAAAAACGGTGATGATAATTTTCATCTTATAATACTGTACGGCAGGAGCAATTATGCAGCTCAGGGCACTGCGATATTTTAGTCAGGTCGCCAAATCCGCCTCGCTGCGTGAGGCCGCGGAGAAGCTGTTTGTCACCGCCACGGCGGTGACCCGGCAGATTGAGATCCTTGAGCACTATTACGGCGCGTCGCTGGTCGAGCGCAGCCCACGCGGCATCAGGCTGACGCGTGAGGGGGAGTTTCTGGCGCAGGCGATCCACGCCACGCTGACCGAGCTGGACAGCGTTAAGGATAAGATTGCCGCCTCGAACAGCATTGTCTCCGGCAGCGTGCGGCTGTGCGCCGCCGAAAGCCTGATGTCTTCGTTTATCGCGCCGGCGATTGCCGGATTCAGCGCGTTGCATCCCAGGGTGACGTTTGAGATTGAAACCGGCAGCGCACCCCATATCGCCGCCGAACTGCTGGCGGGGCGGGCTGACGTGGCGCTGACCTTTTATCTGCCGGTCAGCGCCGACCTGCAGATCACCCACAGCTGTGAACTGCAGCACAAGGTGGTGATGTCACATCAGCATCCGCTGGCGGTGAAAAGTAGCCTGACGCTGAAGGAGGTGGCGCAGTACCCGCTGTGCATTCCGTCAGAGAACTTTGCCGTACGCCAGCTGATGGAGTCGGCCGCCCGCCGCGAAGGGCTGACCTTTGATATCCGCTATGTTGCCAGCTCGCTGGACGTGCAGAAGCGGCTGGCGGTGCTCGGCCTGGCGCTGATTATCCAGCCGCAGCTGAACGTTAACGATAGTACCGACCACGACCAGCTGATTGCGGTATCGCTGGCCGACCCGGTGATGGGGCGGGTAAAGGTTGACCTGTGTCTGCCGCGCCAGCGCAATCTGTCGATGGCCACCCGGCTGTTCCATCAGCAGCTGGCGGCGATCGTGGTCAGGCAGAACGGCTAACCGCTGGTGTCATATCCTATCGCCGACCCGCAGGGCAGCTATGCGTCGGCCAGCGCAATCCGGACCGGCAGGTAACGGATGCCCGGCCCCTGAAAGCGGCAGGGCCGCTGCTAACTAATGCTAATCAGCAGCCATTCGCGCAGCTGCGCCAGTTCCGCCTGCTGCTGCGGATAGTCGGCCTGCACCGACGCCAGGCAGGCGGCTACGTCCGCCGGCCGATAGGTTACGCCCGGTAACGTCAGCGCCAGCTGCTCCAGAGGGGCGGGATTCAGGCTGTCGGTAAAAATCTGGCAGCGCGCGATCGTCCCACGCTCAACGTCGAAATGGATCTCCACGCCGCCCCAGCTAAAGCGCTCATCCAGCTGATGGCTGAACTCCGGCGCCTGACCAAAGTTCCACTCCCAGCTGCTCTGACGGGCAAACAGCGCTTCGAAACCGGGCAGGTCGGGCAGGGCATCCGGCGAAATCAGTTCCGGCTCGCAGCGTTCGTTAAAGTGGCTGAAAAAGGCTTCCTGTGTTGCCTCACAGATTTGAGCAAAGTCGATCCCCGGCACCAGCTCCCGCAGGTTGGCCACCCTGGCCCGCACCGAGGTAATGCCCTTGGCCTGCAGCTTTTTCTGGTCCGGGTTGAGGTAGTTGGCCAGCCGCGACAGGTCGGCATCGATCAGCAGCGTGCCGTGGTGGAAACCGCGATCCGCCGCCTCTTTATAGGCCGACCCGGAAACTTTCCGCACGCCGTCTGCGGTGTTGACCACCAGGTCATTACGGCCGGACGCCTCCGCCTGCACGCCCAGCGAAGCGAGCGCCTGCAGGATAATGCCGGTAGAAACGCTTTTATCGTATCCGGGTTTGCCGGCCATAAAGGTAAAGCAGCAGTTGCCGAGATCGTGAAACACCGCGCCGCCGCCGCTGCTGCGCCGCGCCAGACGCACATTATCTTCCGCCATTCGCCGTGTATTGCACTCTTTCCACGCGTTCTGCGCGCGGCCGATCACCACCGTCTCAGCGTTCTGCCACAGAAACAGCACCCGCTGGGTCGGCGGCATCTGGCGGAAGATGCACTCTTCAACGGCAAGGTTAAACCAGGGATCGTGCGACAGCGACAACAGCAGGCGTAGTGAGGACATTCAGTTTCCCGTTCATTTAGTTATTAAAATCATCCTGGAAGATGCTTTTTTACTCATTAAAAAATAAGAATTTTTACCTATCGTAATAAACTAGCAGAGAGTAAATTGACTGCAAAGGGAATAGCAGGCTAAAACGGATCGGGTCAGTACAAATAACACACTTAACTCTTCTACATTCCATTATCATTAATGGTAATGAGGTCTTTGATGCTCTTAAAACGCAGCTGTACTATTGCCGTCGTCCTGTTGGTCACCTTCTCGATCACCGCGTGCGGTATGTCCCACCGCGGACGTAACACCGCCATTGGCGCGGGTGTCGGTGCCGTAGGTGGCGCGGTTCTTACCGGCGGCAGCACCTGGGGTACTCTGGGCGGCGCGGCCATCGGTGGCCTGGTCGGACACGAAGTGAGCCGCTGAGTCTCGCTTGCCTGGCGGTGGTTATCTCCGGTAACTGCCGCCACAAATTCCGCTTAAAATTTCGGCCGCCGGTATTTCGGTACACCCTCTAATACTAAACGATACGACTCTTCAACCAGCTGGCTAATTAACGCTGCGCTAATCTTTTCCCCCGGCCACACCGTAATCCAGTGGCGCTTATTCATATGATAGCCCGGTCTGATGCTGTCATAAATAGCCCGGTGCAGCTCACCGTCCTGCTCGCGACACTTCAGGGTAACGATCTTCTCGCCGTGACGTTCGGTCAGCAACAGAAAAATTTTATCGGCGACTTTAAACACCTGATGTTCCGGCCCGAACGGATAGCTGCACGCCGAGGCGGCCAACAGCTCTGCCGTGGCGATCGCCGCCTGATGGATCTCATTACCCTGCATTGTTGCTCTCCTCAAACGTCTTTTCTCGTTCACCCATGTTCACCAACGTTGTTAAGCGCCAGCGTGGTGATTAGTCAGAAACGATTCCACACTCTTGCTTACATTCTGCCGTTAATACTGCTTTATGCAAATGATTACTCAGCAAATTATTTCTCTGCCAACCAGCCTTAAGCATTGGCAGAGGCAAAAAATGCGATAAGCTAAGCGAAACTTTACTCAACCTTACGGAGCAGGGAATGGATATCATTGGGATCATCATGGCGGCGGGCAAGGCCTCGGTTGACGTGGCGCTCTACACGCTGATCCCGGTTATGGTAGTGATGCTGATTATTATGAAGTATCTGGAAGCACGCGGGATACTCGATCGCATCGTGGCGCTGCTCAGCCCGCTGTTAAAACCTTTTGGCATTACCGGATTGGGCATTTTCGCGCTGATCCAGCTTAACTTCGTCAGCTTTGCCGCACCGCTGGCGGCGCTGGCGATTATGGAAAAACGCGGTACCTCCGATCGCCATCTGGCCGCTACCCTGGCGATGCTGTTTGCCATGGGGCAGGGTAACGTGTTCTATCCGCTGATCCCGTTCGGGCTGCAGTGGGGCGCGGCGATTGGGATCTCAGTGGCCGGCGGGCTGGCCGCGTCGGCGGTGACCTGGTATCTGTCTGGCCGGCGCTTATCGGTTAAATCGTTGCTGCCGGAGACCATGCCGGTTGAGGACAAGTCATCCAGCGGGGCGATCGCCATTATTAACGGTGCAGGCTCGGACGCCATTCGTCTGTCGCTCGGTTCGGTGCCGATGCTGATCCTGTCGCTGACCATCGTCGGCATTCTGAAAGAGGCGGGCGCTATCGATCTGCTTACCCGTCTGATTTCGCCGCTGCTGGCCGCGGTAAGTATTTCCGACGTCTACGTGTTACCGGCGCTGACCAAGTGCCTGGCCGGCGGCACCGCGTATTTTGGCGTGGCATCCGACCTGCTGCAGCGCGGCCTGTTAACTCCGCAGCAGATCAACGCCTCGGCCGGCTTTATGGTGCAGACGCTGGATCTGCCCGGCATTGGTATTTACCTCGGCATCGCCAGCCGCTTTGTGCGTCTGTTCCGCTTTGCGCTGCCCGGCGCGCTGATCGGTATTGCGCTACGTTCGGTGCTGCATGCTTTACTGTTTTAGCGCTGGAAGGCTGTAACGGGTGCTGCGCCCGCCACCGGGGTTAACGACCAGGTAGCCCAGCTCAACCAGCTGGGCCAGATGACGGGTGGCGGTGGCGCGGCTGACTCTGGCCACCGCTTTATACTGGCTGTTGTTAATCCCGTCGCTAAAGTCTCCGTCGAGCAGGCGGTTCAGCACCTTAACCTGTTCACCGCCTAACGCCGACCGCCCGAAGCGCTGCCAGTAGCGGGTTTTAAACACCGTTTGCTCAATCACCGTCAGCGTCTCTTCGATCGAGGCTTTCAGCATATCGATAAACCAGCTGAGCCAGCCGGTGATCTCCAGTTCGCCACGCTGCGTCTGTTCCAGCACCTGATAATAGTCCCGGCGGTGGGTATTGATGGTGCGCGACATCGCATACAGCCGTACCGTATTGCGCTCGGCCTGCGCCAGCGCCAGGTCCATGATCAGCCTACCGATGCGGCCGTTGCCGTCTTCAAACGGATGCAGGGTTAAGAACCACAGGTGGGCGATGCCGGCGCGCAGCAGCGGATCGATCTGCCGATCGTCGCCGCTGGTGTTAAACCAGCGGAGGAAAGCGTCGACCTCACCGTCCACCGCTTCACTCGCCGGGCCTTCAAAGTGAACCAGCGGTTTATCCAGCCGGCCGGAAACGACCTGCACCGGGCCGCTGCGAAACTGCCCGCCGGCGATCGGATGAAACAGCGCCGCGCCATCCGGAAAGAGCAGGGCGTGCCAGTGCAGCAGGCGTTCACGAGTCAGCGGCTGGTCAAGGTTTTCGATGGCGTCCAGCGCCGAGGCGACCAGACCTTCAGTTTTCTGATCCACCGGCCAGGCCAGCTCGTTATCCACACCCAGGTGCAGCGCCAGCGATGAACGTACCGAACGGGCGTTGAGCTTTTCGCCCTCGATATCACTGGAATAAAGGATATTGGCCAGCACGTTATCCAGCGTACTGGTTGTGGTATCCAGCAGCAGGCTGCTACCGTAGAGTTTTCCCTGCAGAAACCGTACGTCACGCAGCAGCGGATCGAGCTGCTGGCGATCCCAGCCAAACGCCGGCCAGTTTTCCTGCTGCCAAATCCACATGCTGTGCTCCTGAGTCAATTAGAAGGGTTATTCGCCTCACTTTATGAGTCGATTAAAATCTTATTTTACTCATAAAACGAGTCGATTATAAGAGTTAATTGACTCACCGAGTGAGGATTGCGCGGTCGGGCAGGGATCCATAATCACGTTGTGGGGTAAGAACGTGATTAATCCCGATCGGGATAGTGCTGAATGCGTTATCGTAGAGGCCGGCGAGCGGGTTAAGACAATTTCTGCGACCAGATTTTGCCTGCGCTGTGTGAAATCTGCAGTATCATTACCCTGATGTTTTTGCAGATTTCACGTAGCGCGATCAGCAGGAGTGTATTGTTTATAATCATGAGGTTACAGATGAATTGCAATGAAATCGTACTCAGGCCTTACCTGCCAGAGGACCTGGAGCAGATTATCACTCTTTACCAGGCATCGGTCAGGCAGCTGGCCGCCGGTGATTACACTCCTGGCCAGATTGCGGCCTGGTCGACCTGCGACCGCGAACGCTGGCAGCGAATGATGAGCAGCGGGCAGATCCTGTTGGCGATTATCGGTGAGAGAATTGCCGGATTCAGCCGTACTGAGCCAGACGGGTATCTCGATTTGCTGTTTACCCATCCGGATTTTCCGCGCCGCGGCGTGGCAACGCGGCTGGCCGATCGCCTCGAAAGCGATCTGAGGCAGCAAGGTATTAAACAGGTCACCACGCACGGCAGCATTACCGCGCAGCCGTTTTATCTTGGCCGCGGTTATCAGGTGCTGGAACAGCAGCAGGTGGAAGTGAGAGGAGAAACCTTTGTGAACTACCGGATGAGTAAGGCGTTGAGTGAGGAGGGTTGAACCACCGCAAACGCCAGACGTTGAATCCGGAAGGTAGGCGCTGGTGCTGATGACTGACAGAAGCCGGCACGGCGCCGGAATATCTGATGTTCATCGCCTGGCCGTTTAGGCAGGTCAGGTTTCATAAGAGCACTACAGCATAATAACAGAGCACTACAGCATAATAACGACGATCTGGCTGGGGAAAGGCAGGTCAGGGCTGAGCCTGAATGGGTATCGCCAGGTTGATACTCAATTTAACATAATATACATTATGCGTACTAGAAATGTAGTAGCCAAATTCAGATGTCCGTCTCTGACCAAATAGACATGTCCGCGCTACAGTCTCACCACAGCGATCGCTGCTTTCAAAGGATGAGACTCATGACGGCATACGGAACGGAGTTTTTCTCGATGAACGATGTGAACCGACTCAGGATCCTTCAGGACGTGATTGACCGGCGTCTGTATTGTTAGCTCCCATCAGTTAATGTCCCAGCATGGTACATGTACGTGATCAAGTACAACTAATATTCCCTGCCCGGCACAATCAGCACATCCAACCTGGCGGCCAGATCGAGCAGATGGTCGTAAGGTCAGTCACCGCTGTCCAGTACCGCCTTACGTGCCTTAACCAGCATGGCCGCTTCTTTAAGGTGGTTTTCAATAAACTCCGCCTTCAGCATACTATATTGATGGCAGTTATTACGGTTTGCTAAGGCTATCGCGCGTTTAATCCCGGCATAGCGATTGGCTACCTGACTGTTTGCAATGAGATAATCACGGAACGCCAGATGTTTAAGGATTTGCAGATCGCCCATTATGAAGGCATGGACATGGTGACTACGCCGCTCGCCACCTTTAGTGAAATATCTGCGATCGCAGATCCCATTTTCACCTCGCACAGCGTATCCAATGTGCTCCATTGCCGCGTTATGTTTATCGAGTTCACTTAGGCTGGCCACTTCCAGCAGTATATCGATGACGGGTTTTGCTGCCAGGCCTGGCACTGCCGTACTACCAATGTGATGAACATGCAAAATGATAGCGCCAAGCGTTTCCTGCAACAGCTTGCTTTCGGCCTCAAATAAATCAGGCCATTGCGGATCGTAGTCGGAAATGATGATCTTTCGCATGTTTCGCTCCATTTTCCCTGTCAGGAGGTTTGAGTCCCCTACGCTTTCACTACCGTAACGCCCTTCTCTTCTATGCTGCTGATCCACTGCTCATCCACTCCGTCATCCACCACCACGGTGTCGATCAGCCCGAGGCCGCCGATCACAAACGGCGAGGCGGTGTTGATCTTCTCCGGGGAGAGCAGCACCACGGTTTCCGCCGCTCTGCCGGAAAATGCACGTTTGATGCACGATTCTTCGTAATCACCGGTGGTTAAGCCCGCTTCGGGATGAATACCGGTGACGCCCATAAAGAAAATATCGGCATGAATCGCGTTGATCCCTTCAATAGCGGTGCTTCCCACGGTGACGATTGAGTGCTTGTAGAGCCGTCCTCCAATCAGAATCACCTCAATCAGTGGATGGTCGATCAGCCCCAGCGCGATGCTCGGGCTGTGCGTGACCACGGTAATCTGCAGGTCGTGCGGCAGATAGCCGATCAGCTCTGAGGTGGTGGTGCCGCCGTCAATAATCACCACCTGCCCGGCGGAAATCAGCTGCGCCCCTCGCAATGCCACCCTCTTTTTTGCACTGGTTTTTAATGACTTACGTTCCGTAAAGGTGGCAACCGCCGTCGACGAGGGCAAAGCACCACCGTGAACGCGTTGCAGGTGCCCTTCTGCTGCCAGCTCGCGCAAGTCCCGGCGGATGGTGTCCTCTGAGACGGCAAAGCGGGCGCTCAGATCTTTCGACAGTACCTGCCCATCGGCCGCCAATTGTTCAAGTATATGTTGTTTGCGTTGACTGGTGAGCATAAATCATTCCTGATGTTGCACGATTTTTCTTGAGCATGCACGATAATGCTGTTTATTATGGTTACTCTACGGTCAGAGGCCTTATCATGCAATCAAAACGTGCAGAAATACGGATCGTCGACAGCAGGATCCTGTCTGACGACTGGTATTCACTTAAAAAATATACCTTTGAACTTCAGCGGCGCAGCGGCGAGTGGCAGCGCCAGAATCGCGAAGTTTACGACCGCGGCAACGGGGCGACGGTGCTGCTTTACAACCGCGAGCGGAAAACGGTGATCCTGACCCGCCAGTTTCGTTTTCCGGTGTTTATCAACGGTCACGATGGCTATCTGATTGAGACCGCAGCGGGCCTGCTCGACAATATGGACCCCGAAAGCCGCATTAAGGCGGAAGCCGAGGAAGAGACCGGATACCGCGTTTCACAGGTGCAGAAGGTGTTCGAAGCCTTTATGAGCCCGGGCTCGGTAACGGAAAAGCTCTACTTCTATATCGCTGAATATGCGGCTGCCGATCGGGCAACGGCGGGCGGCGGCATTGAAGCCGAGGGCGAAGATATCGAAGTGCTGGAGTTGACCCTCGTCGAGGCGCTGGCCGCCGTCGACAGCGGTCAGATCGTTGATGGTAAAACCATTATGTTGCTTTATCACCTGGCCCTGAAGGGCATTTTATGAGGTTCCAATAACCCTGAGCGACCAGCAGCCCGCTGACTCAAGCGGTACGGCGGCAGTCGTCCCTATCAGGCTGATGCGCACGACATCCGGTGGCCGGGCCCGCGAAAGGTACGGCGCCACTCGCTGGGGCTGACATTAAAATGTGCTTTAAAACTCTGCCTGAACGATACGGGCGACTGATAGCCTGCCAGTAAGGCGATCCGTTCAATGCTGTGATCGGTGGTTTCCAGCAGCTCCTGGCTCCGCTGCAGGCGCTCGGCACTGAGCCACTCCCCAATCGTCATACCGGTGGCTTTGCTGAAGTGCCGGGTCAGCGTACGTCGGCTCATGCCGACGGCAGCGGCCAGCGAGTCAATATCGTGCCGTTTTTCCAGGCTGCGCCGCAGTAACGCGATCAGTTCGTTGATCTGCGCGTCACGGGTGGTTTCCGGTATCACCCGCTCGATAAACTGAGCCTGACCGCCTTCGCGATAAGGCGGGACGACCATTCTGCGGGCGACGCGGTTAGCCAGCGCTGCGCCATATTTTTCACGCACGATATGCAGGCAGCAGTCGATCCCTGCCGCCGTTCCGGCCGAGGTAATCAGGCGTTCGTCACGGGTATAGAGCGCGTTGCTGTCCAGACGGATATGCGGGAAACGTCCGGCAAAATCGCGCTCATACTCCCAGTGCGTGGAGGCTCGGCGGTTGTTCAGCAGCCCGGCATAGGCAAGGACGTACGCCCCCAGGCATAATCCGGCCACTTCCGCACCACGCTGCCAGGCCGTACGCAGTGCCGCAAGCAGCTCCGGTGAGGGTTCAGTGGCAGGATGTTCCCAGAACGGTACGATAATAATGTCCGCCGTGTTAAGCAGCTCAAGCCCGTGCGCCACGTTAAGCGACATGCCGATGTCCGATTCCACCCGCCCTGGCTGCTCAGCACAGATATCCACCCGAAACAGGCCAGGCTCCGGCATAGCCTTATCAAAGACCATTGACGGCACCGAAAAATGAAACGGGCTGAACCCGTGAGTGGCAATCACTACAACCCGCAGAGCGGACATCGTTCAGATCCTTATACTGTTGTAAACTGCGGGCTGCCACGCTGGCGACATCGCCTGGCAACCGGATGCCATTGCCCTGCGCCTGAGGGTATCAGGTCTTTCAGAAGATCAGCGTTTCACCGTCTTCCGGCACCAGCACTCGATCGGCAACGCCCTGTTCAGCCGCATAGTGCCGAAGTTCAGCTCGGGTCAGCAGGCAGTGGTTAACTGCTTCCATATGTGAGGCCACGACGATGGCGGCAGGCAGTACCTTCAGCGTGCGTACCGCGTCCTGCTTGCCCATGATAATCGCACCGATCCCGTCCACATGGGCAAAGCCGATATTCAGCACCACCACATCAGGCTGATGGCGATGCAGACTCTCCGCGTAAGCGGGAACCCAGACGGTATCACCGGCGACGTAGAGCGTTTTTTCCTCCGGGTGTGAAAACACCAGCCCGCAGGCGTCACCCAGCCGTTCGGCCACCTCGGGGATAGCGTAGGCGTCATCGCTGCCGTGCTGGCCGTCCGTTTTATCGATCGTTATTCCGGCAATCCTGGTTATATCGGACAGCGCACTTACCGCGGTAAACCCCTGTGCGCGAAGCAGCGCGGCATCATGGTCATTCTGGGTATAGATCGGCCGGTCTTTGGGGATCTGTTGCTGCGCCGCTTCGTCCCAGTGATCCTGATGAGTATGGGTGATAATAATCGCATCCACATCCAGCAGCTCTGCCACGGATACCGGTAACGGCACCATCGGGTTACGCAGGTGGCTACGGGCCGTGCCGGGGAAACCGGGCCAGGCCTCTTTATCTGACAGCATAGGATCGATAAGAAAGCGGCTGCCGGCATAATCCAGCTTCAGTGTTGCGTTACGAATTTGGGTCAGTTTCATGGTGCACTCCATCGGTAAAGGCACGGCGGACGGCCTTAAGGTTGAGTGCAGAGTATAAAAAAGCTGCCGAACGGCCGTGAGTGGCCCGCAGGTCATTGTTCGATGGAATAAGGTCAGGTGGATCTGACCGACACACGGTGCCACAGGGTTGAGGCATTACCGCTTGTGGTCCTGCTGAATACCCTGCCCACCAGCGCTGCCGGCACACGTCGTACCGGCAGAGCCTCAGCCGGCGTTACTCATTGCCCCACTGATTGAGGAAGTTAGCGATATCGTCGATACGCTGCTCTGCGATACCCGTTTCAACGGCCATATCCTGCTGCGCCTGTTCATCGATCTCTTCGTTGTTGGTCAAACGTTCGATTAGCAGCTGGAAATAGCGCGCCAGCGGATCGCGTTCGGCATCGGCCACCGGGTGTGCGGTTTCCGTCGCGTACTCATCCACGATGTCATAATATTTCAGCGGTATTGCATTGGTCATAAAAAGCTCTCAAAGTTAACGTTTCGATCCCTCGCTGGCCTGAATGGTCCACCAGCAGTACAGCGCTGATTGTAGCCGACCAGGCCCCCTTTCGGCATCAGAGATTAACGGCTTTATCAGTCATGCGACCGGCGACTATTAACGGGGCTGAGCCGAACGGTCCAGGCGATCGCTACTTACGCTTTTCGATGTTAACAATGGCCTGCCCTGATTTCAAAGATAGCTAAATTAGGGCCAGGATATGAGCCCTGTGCAGGCGGGTTGTCATGCCGCTGTCACCGCCGGATGATACGCTCTCTGTCATAAAATTCAGGAGGATTAATGACCAGTCTGCTTGCGGCCCGCTGCCACTGCGGAGCCATCAGCTTTAACGTTGAACTGATTGACGGATTTAACGGCGTGCGCCGCTGTAACTGCTCGTTCTGCCGCATGCGCGGCGCGGTGGTGGTCCCTGCCCGCCTGCCCGAACTTGAGACGCTGAAGGAGAACCCACAGCTTAGCGAATACCGTTTTAACACCCGGATGGTGGCGCACTACTTTTGTAAGGTCTGCGGGATCTACACCTTCCACCAGCGGCGATCGAATCCTCAGCAGTATGCGGTAAACGTGGCCTGCATTGAGGGGATCTCACCGTTTGATTTTGCGGTGGTTGACGTCGCCGACGGCATAAACCATCCGCAGGACGGCGGTAAGGGTGATATAGCGGGCCGGCTGCACTACGTTGCTAAATAGCCTGTCATCATCATGACTGATAGCCCCCTTTACCCGGCTTCCGCTGGCGTCGTGCTTCCGGCGGATGGCTCCGGGGCAGGCATCCGATCTGAAATGTTTCCCGCGTCCTTTCTCCAGGCTATTCTGTGGCAGACTCAGGTCTTATCATTGACGGTGGCAAAAGACCGCTGACGGCAGGCAGGTTGCGCCGGTGAGTTGTGGCTGCCTGGCTTTTTTACGCGTAAAAATGACCAACATCAGAAAGTCGATCGGAAAAAAATGAAAAAACTGTTTGTCTACGGGACGTTATGTCCGGGGCGTTCGAATGCCCATATTCTGGAAAATATCGGCGGCGAGTGGCTGCCGGGCTATGTCACCGGCACCTTCTATGAGAATGGCTGGGGGGCGGCCGCAGGTTTTCCCGGCATCGTACTGGATAATCAGGGGCCGCGCGTTGAAGGCTATCTGTTCCTGTCTGAACATCTTGAACCGCACTGGCCGATGCTGGATGAGTTTGAAGATGGCTACGATCGGGTGGAGGTCAGGGTGACCACCGCTGGCGGCGGGCAGGAGGTGGCGTGGATCTATCAGCTGCAGCCGCGAGAAATGGCTTAGCGGGGTAGCGCTTACAGTAGCTGGCTCAGCCACTCCGCCGCCGTAGCATTAAAATCATGGCGGGTTAGCAGATGCTGTACCAGCACAGCGGTCAGCAGCGTAATAAAAAAGCTGATAAAGGTGCCGATCATAATGTATTCCGAGCGGTGGCTGTCGTTATCGTCTTTAAGATCGTTAAAACGGAATGCCGTTTTGATCGCCATCACCGCCGCAATCGCGGGGTATTGCCCGAGAATAAAGAACAGAAAAATCATTACTCTTTCAATGTAGCCGATCCATTTACCGGCCTGATTGGAGGGGAAGTTCTGCGCGACGTTGGTCTGCGGCGGGTTTTTCAGCAGTGAGTCGGCCACCCGCTGCTGATTCTGCTGCGACTCCTGCAGCAGCACATCAACCTGCTGTTCGCTGAGCGAGCCTGGCTGCGCCAGTAACGCCGTCATCCGGCTTTTTATCGCGCCGTAGAACACTTCAGCCAGGTGACTTTGCGTCAGGCGGATCTCCCCGATGCGCGTTTCGCTCATCGCCAGTTCAAGAAACTCACTGACCAGCTGAGAAGCTGGGCGCAGCAGCCATAATATGGCCACCAGCAGTAAAAGCGCATCGGCAATCAGCGTGGCGTCTGACTGAGGGGCCGGGGGCAGCGGCACCAGCAGCTGCGGTTGCAGGAAGCCATATGTCACCCACAGTAGCACGCCAGTCTGTAGCAGCTGGCCGCTCACCGTTGCCCGCAGACGCTGTACCGGTGAAGATTGCGGCATCAGACCGAAAAGCAGTTTTATTGCGAGACTGCTACATACCACTGTCGCGATGGCCTGCACAAAATCGGGATAGTATGCGGCCATCACCACCCCGCTGTTGCGCGACCAGCCCTGAAATGCCAGCCACAGCAGCAGGATAAGCGTCAGCGCACAGACACACAGGTTTCGTAGACCGCTGCGGGATAAAAGAGGTCGTTGTTTCATTACCCCGCAGCCGGGTAAATAGCTACTGGCCAGCAGATGCACGAGGAACAGCCAGATGATCAGGTACTGCATCTTAACTCTCCATTCTGATATGTTCGCCGATGGTCAGCAGCGCAGCGATAATGTTTTCGCAGCCGCTGCGTGTCACCAGTTTATGCACGTTCTGACGACTGCTGCCCATTGCGGCCGCCAGCGCTGTGGTATCTACCTTCATCTCCGCCATGGCCCGCTGCAGCACCTCTGCCTGCGGGCGCGAAAGCATGGTCAGCAGCGGGTCCAACAGCGCGATCAGCGCGCGCAGTGGCGCGTCCAGCGCTGGCCGATCCGAACCAAATACCATCATATTTTTTTTGTCGAGGGTTTCCAGATTACGTCCGGAAACGATATGCGCCTGTTCAAAAGCGCTCTCTTTGAACGATGAATAGCGATTGCGGGTAAAGATGGTCAGCGACATGCGCGCATCATAGCGCACGCCGTCCTGCTCTTCCGGTAGCGCCATCAGGCTGGCCCGCAGCCAGGCCGCCAGTTCCGGCAGCGTAGAGGGATCGTTAAGGGTTATTTGAAAAGCGTCGCCGCGGAACAGCTCCATCTCCGCCACGTCAAAACGCGGATGGCTGACAATGGTCTGCTCCAGCTGCTGCATCACCCTCTGATAAATTATTCCCCGCGTCAGCCCCGCCGTTGAACGAAACAGGTCGCCGGTAATCACGCCGATCAGCTTACTCATCTAATATCCCATCCAGGTCAACCCTTGCTGTCAGATACCGTTTTTGTAAACCATAATGGTTTACAATGTCGATTGTCAATCATTTTGGTTGCATTATATGAGAATGCTGTGGGCATTTTAACCCCAGCAGGACTCAATGAGCTGTCGAGCTTTGCAACCATTTTGATTGATAATTGAGTTTATCAACCATAATGATTGCACGAGCAACAATGTAGTGTTCTTAACAGCGGAAGGCTGCTGATGATCGATGCTGACGGTCGTGTGCTGCTGTTCCGCTTTAGCCATCATAATGATGCACTTGCCGGGCAACGCCAGGCGGTGGCGTGGAGAACGGTGAAACTTTTACGCAGGCAGCCGTGCGCGGTTTGCTTTGAGTTATACACAATAAATATTAAACTGTATAAATATACAGTATCGCTATTAAACCGCATTTATTCCCGTCTGCAGCAAGATATTGATCGTGAAACGTACCATAACCAGCCCTTTCAACCTCCAGTCGGCGCGCAACCGTTAAGCAGAATTACAGAGATCGGCGGTTAAGCAACGTGGGTCAACACATAAGCCGCGTTGGCGTTGATCAGACCAGTGCTTTACTCAGAATCACGCTGCGGTAGTTGGTATGCGACCACTGCACGTGTTCGGTAAAGCGATAGCCGAGCCGGGTGTACCAGTTGACCAGGTGCGTGGCCGGTTCGGCGGTATCCAGCGCCAGCTCGGTGGCACCGCTGAGCCGCGCCTGCGCCTCGGCTGCCTGCAGCAGTTGCCGCCCTAACCCCTGCGCCTGCAGGGTCGGGTCGACGGCAAACTGAGCGATTGAGGCCACTTCCGGGCGATCGTACCAGCCGCAGCCGTGGGTCTGTTGTGGATTGCGAAACAGGATGGTGCCGCGCAGACGGGGTTCCTCGCTGGCGATCAGGCACAGCCCCTGCGCCACGCGTTCGGCGGTGACCGCCACGCTCTGGTTTACGGCCATATAGTTCAGCCCCAGATTCGCGAGCTGCCGATAGGCGCTATGCAGCAGCGTGGTCAGTTCCTGCAATGAGTCCGCTGCGCTGAGCGGACGAATAATGAGTGGCGGTATCTGGTGCGTAATGACCGACATGCGGTGAATTCCCTGTCTGAGCCGTTAGAGATCGGCAGGGACTTTACCCCGCACAGGCACAGTCGGCCAATACGTTTTACTGATAAACATCACCACAACGGTCGGCCGTTAAGGACAGTCGTGAAAAACCTTGACCATCGCGGCCTGATAAACGTCCCGCTTGCCCGAGGAAAATACGACCACGCCGCTGACCGTACTCCCTTTTTTCAGCCAGCCTTTCGTCAGCAAATCATCCACCGTATCGACACCGAAGCTTTGCGTGTCTGACGCATAGGCTCTCAGACAGAGGGTCGCAAGATCGATATCCTGATCAGTCGGATTGGCGATAGACACGTCAAAGGTTTTGGTAAACGCACTCTTACTCCCCGCCCACATGGACCCCTCTGACTTTGACTGCGCGTACACCAGCAGATTTGCAGGCGCGTTAGCGACTGCTGCGCCACAGGCAGCAGAAAACAACATGGTGCAGGCGATAAATAAGCTCTTCATATTAATTTCCTTGTGCAATTGATTACGGACTTTCCACCCAAAAACAGCACGGTGGTCCGTTTAGTAAGTTAATCGCACAGTGATAAACGCAGGCACAATTATAAAGACGCATTGGGGGAATAAAGAGCGGTCCGACGCGCAGGAAACGGGGTAAAGAGCGTGCAGGCAGGAGCAAAACGCTCCCCACCCTCAACAGCAGCGGGGGACGTTCCTGTTCAGTCACGAATCAGCGGCACATGGGGCGCGGCGTCAGCAGGCAGGTGGCCGCTCAGGCGCGGGTCAGCTTTCACCTCAACCTGAAACGCATAAGGGGTAAATCCGGAGCGAATGTAAAAATTCAGCGCTGCCGGGTGGTCAAAGCTGCAGGTGTGCACCCAGAAGCGGTTGATCGGGTTTGACCACGCGCGGGTTATCGCCTGGTTCATTACCCAACGCCCCAGACCTTTGCCGGTTGCCGCGCCGGTCAGGCCAAGGAACGACAGTTCGCACTGGTGCGGCTGGCTGAAATCCAGCTCAAGCATGCCAGTGTCCTCAGCGCCGTCACGCACCACGTAAATTTCCACGCTGTCGTTGCGGAGGATCTCCGCCAGTTTCTCGTCGGACATCAGCAGCCGCGAAAACCACAGCCAGTCGCTGCCGACCTTGCGAAAAAGTTGACGGTAGGCCTGCAGATCGCAGCCGCTGAAGCGTACGAGGCTGATGCCGGCAGGCTGTGGTACGGCCTTCAGTTGCGGTTTAGTGTGCATTTCCAGACAGGTCACCACGGTGGCAACGTGCCCGGCGGGAACATCAGAATAACCGGCTGGCAGAGGTGTGTTCTCAGACATCTGTAAAATCTCCCTGGATTCAGTGGCAAGAGAGTACCCGCTGGCGAACCGGATGGGAACGGCGTGGGTCATAAGAAAAAATGATATCGCCCCCCGCTGAGCCGCTCAGCCCCCTGCAGCTTCGCCGCTGCCCGTTCACCAACCTGTGAGAATTTTTTTCAGATAACGCCGTAGCAATTTTGCAGACCGGTTATGTTTTCCGGTGCTACACTGTCAAACTGTGATCGTTGTCATGTCGTCATTATAAACACTGAGAAAACAGAGATATCACTATGCAACACATTGTCGAAGGTTTCCTGAACTTTCAGAAAGAGATTTTTCCGCACCAGAAAGAGCTGTTCCGCAGCCTTGCCTCCAGCCAGAATCCCAAAGCGTTGTTTATCTCCTGCTCAGACAGCCGTCTGGTGCCCGAACTGGTCACCCAGCAGGATCCGGGACAGCTTTTTGTCATTCGTAATGCCGGCAATATCGTGCCCTCTTTCGGCCCCGAGCCGGGCGGCGTCTCTGCCACCATCGAGTATGCGGTCGTGGCGCTGGGCGTGACCGATATCGTGATTTGCGGCCACTCTAACTGCGGCGCAATGAAGGCGATTGCCACCTGTCAGTGTCTGGATCCGATGCCGGCGGTGGCCCACTGGCTGCACTATGCCGACGCGGCCAGGGCCGTGGTGGAGAAAAAAGAGTACGCCACGGAAGAAGAGAAAGTGAATGCGATGGTGCAGGAGAACGTCATCGCCCAGCTGAACAATATCAAAACCCACCCGTCGGTGGCGGTTGGCCTGCGCGATAAGGCGATCCGCCTGCACGGCTGGGTCTATGATATCGAAACCGGCGTGATCCGCGCGCTGGAAAAAGACACCAAAGAGTTTGTCACGCTGTCTGAAAACCCGGGCGTATTCTTCGAATAAGCCCAACGGGCAGGGACGCCCGCAAATTTTGCATCCCCCTCCCTATTTTCCCGCGACAGCTCCCAGTGTTCAAATACCGGCCTGACCCCCTGCTCTTCATCGCGTTTTCCCAGCGCGCTGACAAATGCATCGTGCCGTTCGGCCGCCAGCCGTAAGCGCTGTTAAATATCGGTGTTCTGCGGGTGGTTCTGCGCGCTAACCGTCCTGATGCAGCATCCGCATTACCCGCGGGTGATCGCTGGCCGGTAAGCGCTGAAAAGCAGGCAACAGTTGCTCTGCCGCCTCGGCCAGCGCGGCGATCAGACGGTCGGCCGCTGGCGACAGCTGGCGCCCCTGCGGGGTGATCACGCCAAAGAAATAGGGGATCTCTTCCTGCAATTCGCGAATGGCGACGCCCTGCAGCGGCATGCCCCACGCGGTTACCGGCTCGAGGATCGCCACCCCCAGCCCGGCGCGTACACAGGAGAGAATATTGGCCGAGGAGTTGGTTTCGATCGTTTCGTGCGCCGGAACCCTGAGTTTTTTCAGCACTTTCTCGAAACGTCCGCGCAGGCGCAACGGGTTCCACGGCGCAATCAACCGCCGGCCGGCAAGGCTGGCCAGCGCGATCCGGGGCTGTGCGGCCAGCTCGTCGTCTGCGGGCAGCGCCACCACGCAGCGCGCATGGCCGATCCAGTGCAGTTCCACCGCGTGATGCTCCAGCGGCAGGCTGCACAGGCCAACGTCTGCCTGGCCACTGATCACCGCGTGGGTGGTCTGCTCCGCGGCTTCGCTGATGATCTGCACTTTATTCTCCAGCCCCATTCGCGCCAGCGCCAGCGGCAACAGGCCCGCCGCCAGCGCAGGGGTGGCGGCCACCGCCAGCGGCCTGACCATCTGGTGGCCAATCTCCTGCGCCCGCAGGCGGATCTGCTCCAGCGACTGCAGCGCCTTTTGCACGTACTGATGCAGCTGCAGCGCCTGTTCCGTCGGATGAATGCGCGGGCCGTTACGGATAAACAGCGGATAGCCGAGCACCGTTTCCAGTTCCTGGATCAGCCTTGATACGGCCGGCTGCGAACGATTTAACGCCCGCGCCGCCGCCGTGACGCTGCCGGTCTGGATCACCGTGGTGAACGCTTCCAGCTGCTTTAAATCAATATCGTTGAGGGCATTCATCGTTAATGTCAGATCTCTTACGGGCTGGGTAACCCAACCCTCAAAATTTGCAGGTCAGTTCAGGCACATAATAGTCAGCCTGGGCTGAATAAGCTATTGATTAGCCGCTTAATGGCATCATTGCGCGATTAGGTGACACCGTCACGTAAAGATTCATTGCGCGGTGTTTAAAAGTACCTGCCATCCCCACGAGGCAGGGCAACTTAACTCGCCCTGCCCGGCGTTCTCATCACATCATGCCAGCGGGCACCGCGCACACTCAGAACAGCCCTGTCGGACCAGAGCAGGAAGTAAGCGTTTGTCTTCCCCGGCGCAGAATCTATGCAGCAGGTAGCATCATTCGAATCTGGCGCCGTCGCGAAGCGAATATAAAAAAATACAATTATTTTTCATTACCTTCCGTTAACTTTTGCTATGAAAATCTGTTTCATCTCTCCTGCTGGCGCTAAATTTGCACCCGGGTGCTTTATGTTGATTTTTTGTGATCGCGCTACTGAAATCTGCATAAAGTCGATTGACGAAAATTGTGCCGTGTTGAAAAGTGCAGCTCATGACAGGCAGCGCCACAACGCTCAACCCGGTCTGAATTACGTCTTGTTGCCAACACTTTTGCACCCGGGTGCAAAGAATTAAGGAGTCACACATGCTTAACGGTGAAAGAAAAATCCCTCGCCCCCTGCGCTGGGCGATGATCGGTGGCGGTCGTCTGAGCCAGGTCGGCTATAAACATCGCAGCGGTGCCCTGCGCGATAACACCGCTTACCAGCTGGTCGCCTGCGCGTTCGATATTGACGCCGCTCGCGGCCGCGATTTTGGCATTAATCTGGGCGTGGCGGCCGATCGCTGCTACGACACCTACCAGCAGCTGCTGGCGGAGGAAGCCAGACGGGAAGACGGCATTGAGGTGGTGACCATCGCCACGCCAAACGGCACCCACTATGAGATCGCTAAAGCCGCTCTGAACGCCGGCATTCACGTAATTTGTGAAAAGCCGCTGTTCTTCACCACCGCGGAAGCCAGGGAAATCAAAGCGCTGGCCGCAGAGAAAAATCTGATCGTTGGCGTCACCTACGGCTTCTCCGGGCATCCGCTGCTGATGCAGATGCGCGCGATGATTGCCAACGGTGATATCGGTGAAGTGCGCATGGTCGAGCTGCAGTACACCCACGGCTTCAGCGCCAACGACAGCGCCGATAAGTTCAGCGAAGCGCAGAAGTGGCGCGTTGACCCGAAAATCGCCGGGCCAACCTTTGTGCTGGGGGATATCTCTACCCACACCTTCTATATCTCGCAGCTGGTGCTGCCGGCCCTCAGGATTAAGTCGCTGCTGTGCGATCGCCAGAGCTTTATCCCTTCCCGCGCGCCGCTGGAAGACAACGCCATGGTGCTGATGCACTACGAGAACGGCGCCGTCGGCCGTATGTGGGCGTCCTCTATTAACGCCGGTTCTATGGACAGCCAGTTTATTCGCGTGATCGGCTCCCAGGCCAGCCTGGAGTGGAGCGACTACAACCCGGGCGAGCTGAAGTATGAGGTGCAGGGCCAGCCGAGCCAGATGATGCACCACGGTATGCCGTACCTGCACGAAAGCGCACTGGCCGACGAACGTTTAGGGGCGCTGCACACCGAAGGCCTTGCCGAATCCTGGGCGAATATCTACCTGAAATTTGCCATTGCCATCAGCGCCACCCAGCGCGGCGACCAGCAGACGCTGGATGCGCTGATCTACCCGGATATCGATGCCGGGCTGGAAGGAGTGCGCTGGATTGAAAACTGTGTACGTTCTGCCGACAACGGCGCCACCTGGGTTAACTACGAGTAAGGCCTGACCATGAAATTATCATTCTGTACCGACAGCCTGGGCCACCTGCCCTTTGAAGCGATGCTGGATAAACTGCTGGAGCTGGGCGTTAACGGCGTTGAAATGACCACCGGTGGCTGGTCTTCAGCACCGCACCTGCGCACCGACGAACTGCTGGCCAGCGCGCAAAAGCGCCAGCAGCTGCGGCAGGCGCTGGAGAGCCGCGGCATGGCCATCGCCGCGCTGAACGTCTCCGGTAACCCGCTTGACCCGGGTGAGCTGGGCCAGCGCCACAAAAGCGACACCGAAAAAGCGCTGCAGCTGGCCGGTGAGCTGGGGGTGAAGAAGATCGTGATGATGAGCGGCCTGCCGCCGGCCAGCCCGCACGACACCATCCCGAACTGGATCACCTATACCGTCAGCTGGCCGCCAACGCTGAAAAACTGCCTGGACTATCAGTGGAACGAAGTGGCGATCCCTTACTGGCAGGGGCTGGTGCAGCGTGCGAAGGAGAACGGCGTGGAAAAATTCGCGCTGGAGAACTTCAGCTCGATGCTGGTGTGGAACCCGGAAACCCTGTTCCGTCTGCGCGACGCGGTGGGCCCGACCGTCGGACTGAACCTCGATCCGAGCCACCTGCTGTGGATGGGCGCTGACCCGATCGCCGCCGCCCGCGCCCTTGGCCCGGCCATCCACCACGTGCACGGTAAAGACGTGCGCCTGGAGCGCGGCCTGGTCGGTATTAACGGCCTGCTGGAGACCAAACCGGTGGAAGACGTCGCCAACCGTGCCTGGAACTACGTCGCGGTCGGCTGCGGCCAGGATCTGCAGTGGTGGAAGGAGTTCTTCTCCGTGGTGCGCATGATGGGCTATAACGACTGGGTCTCGCTGGAGATGGAAGACCTGACCATGTCGGTTGAGGCCGGTGTTACCTCCTCTATCGCCGCCCTGCAACAGACCATCAGTCAGTAACTGCCAGAATGCCGCACCGGATTAACAGATGGTGCGGCGAGTAGCGCAACCATTAACTCAACATGGACATATTACGAAATAGGATGTAAAAAGGAGGCACTTTTTCTTTTAATTATAATGCCTGGTGAAAACCCGATCCGCTGCTTCGCCCGGCGGGGTTCACCGCCCTTTTCTGGAGTCATTCATGTCCGCGTTAAGAGTCGCCTTTATTAAAGCTAACTGGCACAGTGAAATTGTTTCTCAGGCGCTGGCTGGTTTTCAGCAGGAGCTGGATAGCAGCAACACCCCGTATGAACTGAAAACCTGGGATGTTCCGGGCGCGTTTGAGATGCCCCTGCTGGCACAGCGTCTGGCCCAGAGCGGCAACTTTGATGCGATCGTCTGCGCCGCGCTGGTGGTTGACGGCGGCATTTACCGCCATGATTTTGTTGCCCAGGCGGTAGTGACCGGTCTGATGCAGGCCCAGCTGGCGACTAACGTACCGGTTTTCTCCGTTTCACTGACCCCGCATAACTTCCAGCCGTCGGCTGAATTTATCGATTTCTATACCGAGCATTTTGTGAAAAAAGGCAAAGAAGCGGCGCGCGCCGTGGCTCAGATTCACGCCATTGCAATCTGATTCTCGCCCGTTGTTCAGGCACGCTGCGGCGTGCCTGAACCCTTACGCTGCCCCCGTTTTGCCCGTAACCCGCTGAACGATTAGCCTTCCGTAAGCAGTACCGCTTTGCCACAGATGACAACAGGATGTCAGCAAATCCGATAGCGATCACAAAATACGATAAAGTTTACAAAAAGACCGTTTCGGAACGGTCCTTTTAGTGAGACAAAAGTCTTATACAATCAAGTTGTTACCGATTACATTGCTTGATTGATAGCCCAGGGCTATGATTAGCCCAATAACATCCAGGTAAATTGTTCGTTTGATTATAAGCGCCGTTGCTAAAATTATCGGGTAAGTCAGATGAACGTGTTGAAGCCATTGTGGAGGAGTTAATTTGTATTTTTCTGATGAAGAGACAGGTAACGTCGTCGTCGGCGAGGCCGCCATTCACCTCATCTTCAACTCGGAAGAAGTGACCCTTCGATCGCTTATCGACACCCTGCGGGAGATGGCGGAAAGTGAAGCCGACGATCTGCGCGTTATGCAGATTTATAAAGCCCGAAAATGGCTGATGGGCTTACGCGAGCCCGCCACCAGCCTGAGCCTGCCGCATGGCATGAAAACGCCGCGCAGCGCTTTACCTGCCGAGCCACCGCTGCCTGCCAGCGCCACTATGTTGAGTTTTGCTGGCGCGACGCGACGATAAAACGTCTGCTTCCCTGACCGGGTCGCATCTGATAAGCCGCCGGGTCACGGAAGACCGCACCCCCACTGTATAATGCGCACAGCGTTGCTGGCGCCCTCTCATTGTGCCGATTTAACTTATTGATTTTATGCAATAAGCACTTTTTGATCAATCAACCGCTCAGTAATCCCACAAAATCCTGTACCATTAAGACATTATTGTATAACTTTATCCCGACAGGCTGGGAAATCCCTTACGATTGAGGACGTAATGATGCGCCAGAGTGGCCATGAATCCGAAAATGCTGAAAACCACTCGCATTTTATCAGCTCCCCCTCACTACCTTCGCAACAGGAGACGATGGGGAAAATTGTGGTAGAAATTCTGCGTTCCGGTGACCCCCTGAACCGCAAATCCCTGTGCGCCCGGCTACTGGGGCATCTGGAAGCGGCGAGCAGTCAGGAACAGGAACGTCATTACCATCAACTGATTGAACTGCTTTTTGGTCGGACGTAAGGGACAGCACACAGAGACGTAGTGATACAGAGACGTAGTGATGAAGCACAGTGATGATGACAAAATGATCGATATCCTGATCGGTGAAGCGGTTCTCTCGTTGTTACATGAGAACGGCCCGATCAGCAGCGCGGCGCTGGTGGCGCGGCTGGAGCTGATGTCAGAGAATGAAGATGCCGCACAGGTTTCTTTGCTCCATCGGGCGATTGTTGAAGTGCGTGAAGGCATCTCCACCGCGCGCAACCGCAACCACGCCGAACCCAGCGCCAGTGATTCTCACCGGCACGTTTCCAGCATTAAAAACGTGCCGCAGGGCAGCAAAAAACATTAGTTGTACGCTTTATTCCGGCGACGGGCAGGATCGCCCCGCCGTACCGGTTTCGATCGCTAAACAGCACGCCTACCCATAAGAGAAGAAAATGCAGCAAGTCTACTCAGAACTCTCTGTTCTTAATTTTTTTCGTAACGCCGGTGAGTCGCTTGCTCAGGAAACCGCCCTGCTGGGTTTAGTCATCAAGAAAATCGTTGCTGCCAGCAGCGAAGTCAGTAACAAGACGGTGATTATTCAGCTGATCGCTGAACTGGATCAGAGTATCGATGAGGCTTACAACGAGGTGATCCGCAATACGCTGGAACTGGTGGTCAGCTATACCCCGGATGACCCCAGCGTTTAACCGGCGTCTGGCAAACGCCAGCTTGTCACTGAAATAGTAATCTGTCCATTTACACCTGCCCCGTGCCCGGTCGCTACATCGGGCCACTTTTCCCATTGCTCATCCTCCTATAGTGCCCTGCGGGCCACCGCCGTGGCCTGTACTCGCGGAAATGTTCCGTTCGATCCAGGAGAGAGCCATGTCAGTGAATGTGATCCCATCCGGCCTGTTTATCTATCGCTATCAGGATCGGCAGATCGAGGTCAGCCCCGAACAGATGCACCACGCCAGTCCGGTGGTCTGCCCCGGTCAGTCCGCTGGCGCGGAGAACGAAACCTGGCTGTTTACTTTCTCTGCAGAGCTGGCCGACGGCAGCGAGGCCGTCTGGCAGGTTTACGTTGAGGTCGGCCCCGAGTATCCCTACGCCGTACGCTGCAGCGGCGCGCGGCTGGTGAACGGGGCCGTGGTGAAACTGGAGGATTTTAACTTTAGCTGCGGCCACGAATAGCACAATGGCCAGGTTCGCTCAACGAGCTCGCCAGGCCACTTTTTTCAGCATGATTTACGGCGTTCAGTGCCAACGCATTCCTCAGCGTTACAGAAGCTTACCCCGCCTGACTCAGCGTTACCGATCGCACTCGCCGGCCAGGGTTGCCAACGCTTTGCTGATAACCCGTTCGGTTCTGCTCCGCTGTAGACAGTCTAACGGTGTTTCTGCAGCGCAAAAGTCGGCTTGTTGCGGGTAACCGAATAGGTCACGCTCACCGGTTTGCCCGGCGTGGTGGTGACGTCCACCGAATCGATGGTTACACGACCATAGCCAAACAGCGTCTTAACGTAGCCACCCACTTTATGCTTGCCGGCGGGCATAAACAGCTGGCGTTTTTCACCTTTACCCAGGGTTCCGGCATCGGTCCCGTCGATGGTCAGCGTCAGCTTTGAGCCGTCATCGGCTTTGGTGACGACATGGGTAATACTTATCTGGGTCGGGCCGCTGCTGAACGGCGGCGCGTTCGGATCGGCTTCTGGCTTAACGTTTGCCGTACTGCTGGCCGGTGCCGAGGCGATATCGTTGCCGGCGATAACCTTCGGTGCCGAAGCGATCTCGCTGCCGGCAAGCACTTTTGCCGATGAATCCGCCGCCGGGGCTGATGCTGCGTCGATTGCGGCAGATGGCGTGCTCACGGAGCCGGCGGTCTCCGGGGTGGCCTGGCTGGCCGTTGCCGCCGGGGCGGCGACGGTGTCAGTCCCGGACTGAGTGGCCGCCGTGGTAGCAGACGGCACCGTCTGCCCTGCGGCGTTAGCCGTTATGGCCGTTCCTGCTGAACCTGCTTCGTTAGCCGCTGTGGCCGCAGCTGTTGTCGCTGCGGGCTGGCTGACGCTACTGGCAGCGAGTGCCGTCGTTCCAGCGGCAGGCGTGGCGGTCGCCGCTGCTGCGGTCTCACCGCCGGTCGCTGGCGTTACGGATTCGGTACCCGGTGCGGCGATCGGACGCGACATCGATCCGACGGCGGCCTGCCCGGCTGCTGCGCCGCTGCTGCCGCTGGCCTGAGTAGCGGTATCACCAGCCGCTGCCGTACCTGCCGGTGTTGCTGCCCCGGCGGCCTGCTCTGTGGTCACGCTGCTGCCGCTGGCCGCATTAACGGCCTGTGTGCCGGAGGTTTCGTCCGGCTGGATGGCCACCCAGCCCGTCGACGGTTGCTGTGTACCGCCGGCGGGTGAGGATGCCCCACCCTCCACCGGCGTTACGGTGCCGCTGGCGGAAGTGTCCACCGGCTGAGCACCGCTAACCGCAGCGGTTTGCGCTGCGGGCGTAGTGTTTTCAGCCGACGCCGGGCTGGAGGCCTGAACGGGGGCCGGTGCCTGCGACAGGGTAGTCAGGCTGCTGATGCTGGTGCAGCCGCTCAGCACGCAGGCGGCGGAAATAAGGGTCAGAGCAGAACGACAGGACATGATGACGCAACTTCCTTAGCTAAAAATTTAACAGCGTATGATAACGCGCCCGGGACAACGACAACAGCATGACAGCGTTCGGTTTACTCTGATTTACGCCGCTTTTAGCGCAGCGGACGCCTTTCAGCCGGGCTGTTCTGCTGGCAACCTAAAACAAAGTGCGTTAAAATATTTTTTCATTTTTTAAAAAAGTATTGATGCGTGTTATAAAAATGTCGAATTCTCCTAAATTTATTCCCCTGCTTTCTCTCTCAGCGCTGCTGGTCTGCTCCAGCCTGCATGCTGAAACGCCAGCCACCCCTAAGACCGACGTTCTGCTGATTGGCGGCGGTATCATGAGCGCCTCACTGGGCACCTGGTTACAGGAACTGCAGCCGGGCTGGAAACAGCTGATGGTTGAGAAGCTGGACGGCGTGGCGCTGGAATCCTCTAACGGCTGGAACAATGCCGGTACGGGCCACTCGGCCAATATGGAGCTGAACTATACGCCGCAGCGCGCCGATGGCAGCATCGACGTGACTAAAGCGCTGGAGATCAACGAACAGTTTATGATCTCGCGCCAGTTCTGGACCGCACAGGTCAAGCGCGGCATCCTTAACAACCCGCATTCGTTCATCAACTCCACGCCGCACATGAGCTTCGTCTGGGGCGACCAGAACGTCAGCTACCTGACCAAGCGCTACGAAGCGCTGCAGCAGACCACCCTGTTCCAGGGCATGAAGTTCTCTACCGATCAGAACCAGATCAAACAGTGGGCTCCGCTGGTGATTGAAGGTCGCGATCCGCAGCAGAAAGTGGCGGCCACCTGGACGCCGGCCGGTACCGACGTTAACTACGGCGAGATCACCCGCCAGCTGATCGGCAGCCTGAAGAAAGACACCAACTTCACGCTGGAAACCTCGGCCGAAGTGACCGACTTCAAGCGCAACGACGATAACTCCTGGCATGTGACCATCACCGACGTGAAAAGCGGTAAAGAGCACGCGGTGGACGCGAAATACGTGTTTATCGGTGCCGGCGGCGGCGCGCTGAAGCTGCTGCAGAAAACCGGTATTCCTGAAGGTGAAAACTACGCCGGCTTCCCGGTGGGTGGCTCCTTCCTGGTGACCGAGAACCCGGAGCTGACCAGACAGCACCTGGAGAAAGTCTACGGTCAGGCGTCGGTTGGCGCACCGCCAATGTCGGTACCGCACCTGGACGCCCGTTTCCTGGACGGTAAGCGCGTGGTGCTGTTTGGACCTTTCGCCACCTTCTCCACCAAGTTCCTGAAAAACGGCTCGCTGTTTGACCTGCTGAGCACCACCACCACCAGTAACGTTATGCCGATGACCCACGTGGGCATGGACAACTTCGATCTGGTGAAATACCTGATTGGTCAGGTGATGCTGAGCGATGACGACCGCTTTGAGGCGCTGAAGGAGTACTTCCCGAACGCGCGTAAAGAGGACTGGAAACTGATTCAGGCCGGTCAGCGCGTGCAGATCATCAAGAAGGACGCGGAGAAAGGCGGCGTGCTGAAACTCGGTACCGAAATCGTGACCGATCGGCAGAAAACCGTAGCGGCCCTGCTGGGTGCCTCCCCGGGCGCATCCACCGCGGCACCGATCACCCTGAACGTGATGAAGAAGCTGTTCCCTGAGCAGTTCAACTCACCAGAGTGGCAGAGCAAGATCCGTGGCATCATCCCAAGCTACGGTCAGGAGCTGAACGGCAACGCTGGCCTGACCCAGCAGGTGTGGAACGATACGGCTGCGACCCTGCAGCTGGTCACCCCACCGGTGATTGATATGAACCACGCGGCTCCGGCTGCTGATGCTGCCCCGCAGCAGAAGCGCGCCGACAGCCCGCAGCACGATATGGCACTGTAACAGCGTCAGGCGCCTCCGCGTAAAGCGGGGGCGCCAGTTCTCTCTCCTGCCTTCCCCGGAAAAATCCTCCTCCTTCCGCCCTGAATTCTCATCTTCCCTTACCACACTTCCTTTACGTGGGCGCGGTCCAGTAGCGCTGCCGGGTATTATTCTTTCCGCCATTTACTCCACGGGTCTTCAGCAGGAGGCAGGGGGCTTTTTTTCACCGCGACTTCGTCCGCGGGCGTGCTGTCACCTTGCGCAGCAGGATCGCCAGGCGAAGTAGGATGCTGTTGCGCAGCAGAACCGGCTGGCGGGGTAATATCAGGCCGATCGGCACGTTTCGCCGGATCAACGCCGCGCGCCGGACGGCAGGCAGGCGGCGAAGCCTGCTCTGCGGGATGAGCAACCGAAGGTCTGGCATGGCGCTGCAGTGCGTCCTGTAAGGCCAGGTATAACGCCTCAACTTCCGCGCGTGCCCACGGGGTACGCCGCAAAAATTTCAGGCTGGATTTGATGCTGGGGTCGCTTTTAAAGCAGTTAATGTTGACCCGCTGCGCCAGTTCAGCCCAGCCGTAACGCGCAACCAGCGCATTCAGCAGGGCCTCGAGCGTAATGCCATGCAGGGGATCTTTTGAGCCAGGATTCGTCATTTCATTCCGGTCAGTTAGCGTGTGGGACGCACACCATACTGAGCGCCTCTGGCTTATGCAACGACCTATGCCGCAAGTACTCGGCAGTTTCACCGCTTATTTACGCATTTGATTTAAGTCGCTCCGGCTAAAGTAGGCTGATTACACGTGGTTTTTTCTAACGAACTCTGACTATAAGGCCTTATTGCGTGGCAAAAATCTTCTTACGCAGCGGCAGCCTGGATGCGCTGCTGGCCCTCGGTGAAAATGGCCAGCCGCTGTGGCTTTCTGCCTTACAGCTGCGGGAAACGCTGCGCCTGCGCCAGCAGCCGCAGATTGCCGACTGTCTGGCGATCCCCCAGCCTAACGACGCCGGCGATCGCCTCGACTGGTATTCACCGGTCAGCGGCAAAGTCACCTCCTGGGCCGCCGCCAGCAACGGCGCGCGGGCGGCGGCGCTGACCCAGCTGCGCGCCTGCCAGCAGGTGATGCTCCAGCTCAGCGAACAGGCCTGTGCCTCGGCGAAACCAAGCCAGCGGCTGTTTGGCGCGCTGCTGAGTAAGGCGCTGCAGTTCCCCGATGAGTTTCACGTCTACCTGGTCGACGGCAGGCCGGTGATCACCTTCTGGGGGTTTGTCAGCCTGGAAAAGCGCGCGCACAAAGACGCGCTGGACTGCCTGCAGCTGGCGGAAGAGGACGAAATGCCAGCGCTGGGGCTGTCACGCCTTGCGGCCCCTGCCGCGCTGGCCGCTTCGGCCGCACCTGTCGCCCCTGCGGCGGTGGCCGCTGCGACGCCAGCAATCCCCCCTGCTCCCTCTGCCCCCCCGGCCAGCCTGTCTGAACCGCTGGTGATGCCCGCTATTCCACCGCTGCAGATCGTCGATGAGCCGGAAGAGGCGGTAAATACCGTTACAGAATCCGCACCGACGGCAGCGACCAGCCCGGCGGCGAGCCGCTCGCGCGGCGGTATGCGCTATATCTGGGCGCTGCCGGTGGTGGCGATGCTGGTCGCCATCGGCGTGCAGTGGCTGCCACCGATGGGCGACGCTGAGCCGCAGGCTTCGGCCCCGGCGGCGCAACCTGCCGCGATGCCGACGGATTCGGCTTCGGCTTCGGCTTCGGCACAGCCTGCTGCGGCGTCTGTCCCTGTTTCAACCGTTGCTCAGACCGCGAAGCCAGCTGCAGCTGTTACAGCTTCTGCACCAGAGACTACCCCGTCCACAGCCGCGACGGCGGCTAACGCCAGCCCCGCACCGGCCACCTCTGCGGCTCAGCCCGCAGCATCGGCATCCGTCGGTCAGCCGGCAGCGCCAGTGGCCGGACAGGCTTCTGCCGGCACGGCACAGAGCACCGCAACCGCCCTTTCTCCGGCCACAGCCGCAATGACTCAGGGCGCTACCGCCACAACCGGTGGCACGCTGCCGCTGGCCCCGGCCACCCACGCCGCACCGGCGATCGCGCCGGAACCAGAGCCGGAAGCCGATCTGCCGCCGCCGGATAAAGATGACCTGGTGCTGCCGGCGGAGGCGGTCAGACTCGGCTCGCCGAAGTTCCTTAACGGCAACTGGCGGGTGATCGTGCAGCAGGCTGCGCCGCTGACCGGCCGCCCGCCACAGCTGAAATACCAGCTGCGCAACGGCACGGGCACCGCGCGCATCACCCAGGGCGACGGCGTAACCTGCCGCGCCGACGTTGAGGCGGCGGTGATGCCGTCCGGCAACCTGGTGATTAAAAGCCGCAACACCGCCCGCTGCAGCGACGGTACGCGCTATCGTATGCCGGAACTGCTGTGCCGCCAGGGCCTGACCGGTGCCGCCCAGTGTAACGGCAGCTATAACGACAGTAACAATACGGTGCTGCCAATGACCATGAAACGTGAGACCCGATAATGCTGCTGGCAACCATTACTGATTTCAAACCCAATATGACGCTGGTGCAGAACAGCGGTATTCAGTTTCTTGATTTTGCACTGACGCCGGTCTGCGACGCCGACTGGCCGGGCAAGTTTGTGCGCCAGACGGCCAACGGCCCGCTGCTGCGGCTGGATTATCATCCGCAGAGCGGCAAATACCTGCTGCCGCAGACCGCCGGCATGCCGCCGGAGCTGGTGAAGCCGGAGTTCAGCTTCCCGCTGGCCCAGTCGCTGGCGCTGCTGAACGGGCAGTGGCTGCCGCTGCCGTTCTTCCGCTTTAACCCACCGCGCAACTTCACCGGCGGCCCGGATAACTGGGCGCGGGTGCAGGTGGTGGCGCTGGACGCACCGGACGAGAAAGGCCGCACTCACCGCATCGTGCTGGCCTTTGACACCCGGCTGGCGACGGAGGGCGAAGATGCGCTGGCGCTGAACGAGAGCGACGTGCGCAACGGCGTCAGCTTTGCGCTGGCCCACCGCAGCGAGGAGCTGGGCGAGTTTCTCGATCAGACCTGGGTGGACGGCTGGCTGCGCGAGGCGTTCAGCGAAAGCGCCAGCGAGCGCGAACAGCGGCCACAGGTCAATATCAAAACCGCCCTGCGCGAATTTGAGTACCAGGCGCACTACCTGAATATCCTGCAGCTGCTCGGTGAGCAGCTCAGCGTGCCGGAGCTGAAGATCAGCGCCGCCACGCTGCAGGAGCCGGCGATTAACGTCGACCTGATCCTCGACGTCGGCAACTCGCACACCTGCGGCATTATGGTGGAAGATCACCTCGACGATCATCAGGGCCTGAAGCACACCTACGAGATGCAGCTGCGCAACCTGAGCGAACCTCACCTGCGCTATAACGAGCTGTTTGAAAGCCGGGTGGAGTTCGCGCTGGCGCAGTTTGGCAAGCAGAACTACTCGCGCGAAAGCGGCCGGGAAGACGCCTTTATCTGGCCGTCGATCGTTCGCGTCGGCCGCGAAGCGGTCAGGCTGGCCCAGCAGCGCCTCGGCACCGAAGGGGCCACCGGCCTCTCCAGCCCGCGCCGCTACCTGTGGGACGAAGAGAGTTACACGCCGGGCTGGCGCTTCAGCCGCACGCCGGGCAATCAGCAGCTGGAGCCGGCGGCCATCGCGCTGCCGCTTACCTGCCTGATCAACGACGACGGCGAGCCGCTCTACCGCCTGCCGCTGGAAGATCGGCTGCCGGTGTTTGCCGCGCAGTACAGCCGCAGTTCGCTGATGAGCCTGATGCTATCAGAGCTGCTGGCCCAGGCGCTGCTGCAGATGAACAGCCCGCAGCAGCGGCAAAAGATGCTGCACAGCAGCGCCCCGCGTCAGCTGCGTAACATTATCCTCACCCTGCCTTCCGCGATGCCGAAACCCGAGCGGGAGATCTTCCGCCGCCGCATGCAGGAGGCGATCGCGCTGGTGTGGAAAGCGCTCGGCTGGCACCCGGCGGATGAGGATTTCCGCAGCGAGAGCGACCGCGCCAGCAGCCTGCTGCCGGTGCCCGAGGTGCAGATGGAGTGGGACGAAGCCACCTGCGGCCAGATGGTCTATCTGTATAACGAAACCCAGGTCAACTTTGGCGGCCGTGCGGAGGCGTTCTTCGCCAGCATGGCGCGCCCGGACCGCGCCCGCGCCGCCGATGAACCGGCCGGAAAAACCCTGCGCATCGCCTCGATCGACATCGGCGGCGGCACCACCGACCTGGCGATCACCCAGTACCGGCTGGACGACGGCGCCGGCAACAACGTCAAAATCATGCCGCGCCTGCTGTTCCGCGAAGGCTTTAAGCTGGCCGGTGACGATATCCTGCTCGACGTGATCCAGCTCTACGTGCTGCCCGCGCTGCAGGCGTCCTTCCGCCAGGCCGGCATGGTCAACCCGGAAGCGGTGATGACCCGGCTGTTCGGTCATGAAGGCCGCCTTGACGGCCACTCCACCCTGCGCCAGCAGGTGACGCTGCAGCTGTTTATTCCGCTTGGCCAGGCGATCCTCGAAGCCTACGAGCGTTTCGACCCGCTGGATCTGGCGGCGGAGATCGACGCCCGCTTTGCCGAGCTGCTCGCACACCGCCCGACCGACCCGCTGCTGGAGTACGTTAACCGCGAGATCCAGCGCGAACTGCCGGCGGAAGCCGCACGTTTTGACATAATGCAGGTGCCGCTGGTGGTGCGTCTGAGCAAGCTGCACGCCGAGTTCCTCTCGCCGCGCATGAACATCACCCACAGCCTGCGTTCGATGTCGGAAGTGGTGGCGGTGTATGACTGCGACGTGCTGCTGCTGACCGGCCGCCCGTCGCGCTTCCCCGGCGTGCAGGCGCTGTTCCGCCACCTGCAGCCGCTGCCGGTCAGCCGCATCCTGTCGCTGGACGGCTATCACACTAACGACTGGTATCCGTTTAACAAGCAGGGAAAAATTGAGAACCCAAAATCGACCGCCGCGGTGGGTGCGATGCTGTGCCTGCTGTCGCTGGATCTGCGGCTGGCCAACTTCTGGTTTAAGGCCGGTGATTTCCAGCCCTATTCCACCATCCGCTACCTTGGCATGCTCGACGCTACCGGCGCGCTGAAGGCGGAGGACGTGTGGTACAGCGATATCGACCTCGATCAGCACAGCTTTAACCTTGAAGTGCGCAACCGCTTCCAGGTGCGCGGGGCGCTGACGCTGGGTTTCCGCCAGCTGGATAACGACCGCTGGCCGGCATCCCCGCTCTATTCCCTGACGCTGGTCGATCCGCAGCTGGCGCGCAGCGTGGCCGGCGACCGGGTTCTGCGCGTTAAGCTGGCGGTCAGCCGGCCCTTCGGCGAGTTTGGCCCCGAGCGCTTTACCCTGGCCGACGCCCAGCTGGACGACGGCAGCCAGGTGCCGCTGGAACACCTGCGGCTGAGCCTGAACACCCTGGCCAGCAACGGCTCCGGCATGGCACATTACTGGATCGACAGCGGGAGCGTGTACCGTAAATGAAATCAATTAATCAAATTCTCTCCGCCCAGGCCGTGAAAAAACGTGACGCCCTGACGCAGGGCATCGAACAGGCGCTGGCCTGGCTGGAACTCAACCGCCAGCAGTCACCGCGGCTGGATCTGGAAGCCGACTCGTTGAGCGTCAAGCTGCTGCGCCAGCATAATAAGGCCAGCGCGCTGGTCAGCGCGGTGCAGAAGCCTCCGGCCATCGGCCTGTTCGGCCTGGCGCAGCAGGGTAAGTCCTATCTGATCGCCCGGCTGGCGGCCAGCGATAAAGGGCGGCTGGAGTGCGCGCTGGGCAACAGCGTGCTGGATTACGCCAGCCAGCTCAACCCGCAGCAGCACACCGCCGCGCCGGTGCTGCGCTTCAGCGCACAGCAGCACGCCAGCGACAGCAGCTGGCCGGTGCGGCTGGACCTGCTGAGCGAGACTGAACTGGTGGCGGTGCTGGCGCTGCAGTACCGCCAGTCGCAGACGGATCGCGCCGCCGCGCCCGATGAGTCGCAGCTGAACGAACGCCTGCAGAACGTGGCGCCCTACCGCCAGGCGGAGCCGGTGGCCGGCATTACCCCGCAGCAGGTGGTGGCGCTGTGGGATCAGGTAAATCAGCTGCAGCGCCGCCAGGACCCGGCGCTGGAGAGCCACTTCTGGCCGCAGGCGGTGGAGCTGGCGCCGCTGCTCGGCGTTGACGAGCGCGCGCGGCTGTTCTCGCTGCTGTGGGGCGAAGATCGCCAGCTGACCGCGCTCTATCGCCAGCTGGCGCACGCCCTGCACCATCTGGCCGGCGCCCGCCGGGTACTTGCCCCGATCGGCGTGCTGGATGAGCCGTCGTTCAGCCTGCTTAACGACAGCGGCGTCAGCCAGTTTAACGCCAGCAGCGACCTGATCGTGCAGGTCGCGCCGCTGCACCAGGGGCGCACCCTGCCGGCGGTGAATATCGCGCTGGCGGAGCTGACCCTGCTATGCCGTGAGGTACTGCTGCCGCTTTACAGTACCCCGCGTGAAGCGCTGTTCAGTGAGGTCGATCTGCTTGACTATCCCGGCCTGGTAACGCCCTCGGTGCTGCCGGACGACGAGCAGCACGCGCTGGCGCTGGGCTTTCTGCAGGCGCGCCGCCCGCTGCTGCTGCAGCGCGCGACCCTTAAGCAGACGCTGACCCATCTGCTGGTGTGCAGCGCCTCGGGCCACCGCCTGGAGACGCCGCTGGTCGGCCGGCTGCTCGACCAGTGGGTTAAGCAGACCCAGGGAGAGAACAGTCAGCAGCGCAGCGGCCGTAAGCCGGGTCTGATCTGGGCGATGACGCCGTTCGATCAGCGCCTGACCCACGGCCATAACCATGACGCTGCCGTGCAGCGCTTCGTCGGTCAGCCCGGCGATGCCTGGGGCGCGATGCTGGCGATGGATGAAAAAGGCGTGCAGCGCATGGCCGGCTACCTCTCTAACGAGGTGCTGCGCGAGGCGAAACTGGCGCGGATGGAGGTATTACGCAGTGAGGTGCAGCGCGAGCTGACCGAAAACCTGCTCGGCCAGTGGGCGCAGAACGTGGAAGCCGACGACGCCGCGGCCCGCCTGCGCATCGCCGAAACCCTGCTGAAGGCCCTGCAGACCCGCACCGGCGTTCACGGCGAACTGCTGGAGCGGCTGGTGCCGGTGCGTGACACATTGCGCCATCTGTTTTTACAGCGTGAACAGCGCAACGAACGCCTGCTGGCGGATGAGTACAGCATCAGCGATGACGACCCGTTTGGCATCGGCGTGGCCATCGACCTGCTGAGCGAAACGCCGCTGACGGCGGTGCAGACCAGCTACCACAGCGTGCCGGAAGTCGACCACGACGCCGAATTTGCCCAGCAGGTGTACCGCTACTGGGTCAACCAGCTGCGCCAGCTGCCGGAAAACGGCCCGCTGCTGGAGCTGCTCGGCGTCAGCAAACCGACGCTGGAGATGCTGACCAGCGAGCTGATCACCGCCAGCGTGCGTCAGGGGGTGGAACCGGCGCTGGCGCGCATTCTGGCCAACGACGACGCCCAGGGCCTGCCGGCCGGGCAGGTCGCCGACCGCCAGGTGTCGCGCGCGCTGAGCGTGATCGGCGATTTTGTCGCCTGGCTGGGCTTTCAGCAGCTGCCGGAGGCTGAACGGCCGGAGAGCCGCATCAACCGCGGGCAGAAGATTTTCGCCAAACCGGAAGTGCAGACCGCCAGCCTCGGGCCGGGCCAGCGCCTGACCCGGCTGGCGCTGAAGCCGAATAACCACGCGGCCTTCTACATCTACGACTGGCTGGTCGGGCTGAATACGCTGATCGTGCAAAACGCCGGCTGGTCCGCCGCACGTGAAGTCAGCCCGGAACAGCGCGAGCAGCTGGCGCAGACGGTAGCGATGATTCGACGGTAAATGTGGGGGGCGTTCCGGGCAAGGCGATTGTGCTGCGTAGCCCGGAAACGTCTGTTGACTTAGCGACAGAACCGTAAGCGCCACTCAAATGGTGACACTGTCACATACTGTGGTTTAGCAGATGACGGTATTCCGATATCTGCTGACCGCTCCACACCAGGTACGAGCAATTCAGCCCTCATCGTTACAGATGCAAAAGGCCCCGTCGGTCTCCGCTTCTGCTTCCTGCATCACCTGCACTATCCTCGCCAGCGCCGGCCGCTGTGGGTGTTGCTGCAGATGGCACAGGGTAACCCGCAGCGGCAGATTAAGCTGACCGGTCAGCACATCCCACAGCGCATCAAGATTGTTACCGAAGTAATTCAGCTCAAAACGCGCGGCAAACTGGCGATAAAAATCGGCGGCGTCCGCGACCTCGCTGAGATCAAAGCGTTCTTCACGCATCTTATTTCACCTGTTCAAAGTGGCGATAGTGATCGCGGGTGACGAAGATCAGCCCGTCGCTGGAGTACAGCAGCCGGTCGGCGCCGCGCCGCCCGCACTGATAGTTGACGTCGGCTTCATACCAGCTGCGGCCGCTTTTCTCCGGCAGCCCGCCCTCGCGGTTGCTGAAGCGATCGCCGCCGATCGCCCGCCCCGGCAGCACCTGACACAGGTTACCTTTTGCCGGGTCCCAGCCCTGTCTGCGCGCCGCCGACTTGCGGATATAGTAGTCCGGCAGCCGCTGATGCTGCTGAATATAGTTGGCCACCCGCGATTCAGCGGTAAGCCGATCGATAGTGGCGGCCGGACTGCCCGCTGCTGATCCACGCTCGTTTTCCCCGCCAGCGCCACTGGCTACCGAGCCGTAACCAGCGGGTTCCGTTCTTTCCGCGCGGGAGGCCGAGCCCGAATGGGTTGACCTCGCCGCGGTATCCGCCATTGTTCCCGTGGCTGAATGAGAAGTCTGCCCGTCGGGCTGACGCAGCCCGGCGTAAGTGGCGATAAGTGCCACCACGCCAGCGATAATCAGTTTCTTACTCATGGTGTATTCCTGTGGTGCATCGCTGTGAAAAAAGGGGCCAGAGGCCCCTTTGCACTAGAACGATAACAACTTTTTTCCGCCATGATGACCGAAAATCACATCTCTTCGTATTTTTTCATATTCTCTTTGGTGACCAGCTCAAACGGGATCCAGTGGTACGAGTCGAGTTTCTCACCCTTGATCATCCGCTGGGCGACGTCCACCGAGGCTTTGCCCTGCCCGACCGCATCCTGGAATACCGTGACCTGCATTTTGCCGGAGGCCAGCGCCTTCAGGCCGTCCGGGGTGGCATCAATGCCGCCGATCAGAATTTTGCTGTCTTTCTTACCGGCCTGCTGCAGCGCCATAATCGCGCCGATCGCCATCTCATCGTTGTTGGCGGCAACGATATCCACCTGCTCACCGTTGGTCAGCCAGTTGAGCATCAGATCCATGCCCTCGTTACGCGAGTAGTTAGCGGTTTGCTTCAGGACAACCTTCATTTTTGGATACTTAGCCACCACCAGTTCGACATCTTTGGTGCGCTGCACCGCGCCGGCATCGCTCAGGTTACCGATCATCACCGCCACATTGCCCTGATAGTTGGCCTGGCGGGCCAGCTCCTCCATCTGCAGGGTACCGGACTGCTTCTCATCGGAGCCGACAAATACCACGCCCGGCGGCAGCTTCACGTCGCCCGGCGTGCGGTTTACGTAGACCAGCGGGATCTTCGCCGCGCTTACCAGTCTGGTCATCGCCGGGGTGCCGGCGGAGTTGACCGGATCGACGATAATCGCGTCCACCCCGGCGCTGATAAAGCTCTGCACCTGGTCGGTCTGACGGCCCACATCACCACGAGCATCCTCAAACTGCACTTTGATGCCGCGCTCTTTGGCCTCTTTATCGATCGCCTGACGAATGATGGTGAGGAAGTTCTGATCAAAGTAGGCCATCGATACGCCGATGGTTTCGGCCAGCGTCGACGCGGAAAAACCCAGGGCAGCCACCAGTACTAACTTTTTAAGATGTTTCATTATTCTTCTCCGCGGGCAAGAGGTTCGGATGAGTATAAAATGGAATGATTAGTCCACGTCGAGATAATAATGAAACATACGATTTGCCCGCAACAGGATTAGTGCAATTTCTCAACTCAGCTCACGCTAAATAAAAAAACCGGCACGGTGGCCGGTTTCAGGAAAAGGATGGAACGTTGCAGAGTTACCGCGCGATTTTCTCAACCGCCGATCCTTCCAGCGCGGCTTTCACCACTTTGAACACATCGGTGTTATCGATATACGCGCCGTTACTGAGGCCCACGTATCTGGCATAACCGGCATCGGTGCCCTGAACCCGGGCAGCGAAGGCTGCAGAACCCGCGCCTTTGGCCCACAGCGGTACCAGCGCGTTAGAGTGGTTGCCGGTCGGGCGGAAGGAGATGCCGGGCATCTGCCCTTTGCCTTTATTCGCCACCGCTTCGAAGGCGGTTTTCTGCGCGTCCGCACCCATCGGCATGCCGTTGTCGTGATCGGTGGTAACGATCAGCAGCGTTTCTTCCCAGCTGCTGTTCTTCTCTACCCAGTTAACCACGGCGCTTACCGCGTTGTTGAAGTCGGCGGTCTCTTCAATCAGGCGACCATACTCCACGCCGGTACAGTTCGGGTTGTAAGAGTTACCCCAGTCGCCCTTGCCGGTACAGGCGTTGCTGGTGTGCGCCGCCCAGTCGGTGGCTCCGCCTTCAACCATGACGAAGAAGCCGTTGCCGTTTTTGCTCAGGTGCCGGATAGCACCCTCGGTCATGGTGGCCAGCGTAGGCACGCTGCGGATATAAGCATCGCCGGACGGCGTGGTGCTGTCTTTGCCGGTAAAGGCGGCCTGACGGCCCTGCTGCAGGGTGCCGTTAGGCGCAACGTCAGGCGAGCCGATCAGCGGACCATCGTATTTCAGGGCACCGCTGGCCAGCTGGCTGAACTCTTCGCTGCTGCGCAACACTTTCCACGGGCTGGTGGCGTTTTCCGGGGTGAGTTTGCCTGCCTGCAGGGCGTCCCACTCCTCTTTAGCCAGATAGCTGTTAGCGTCTTTGCCACAGCCAACCTCCGATTCGTCCTTCGCCAGTTTGTCACAGGCGGTGCCGTTGACGTTAAAGCCCGGCAGGCCGGTACCCATAATCAGATCCAGTTTGCCTTCGGTCAGCATCTGGCGGGCGATTGCGTGGTAATCGTTACGCGAGGCGTTCTGAGCGCCAAACGCGGCGGGCGTGGCGTGGGAGAACGGCACGCTGGTGACCACGCCGGTGGCTTTACCCTGCGCTTTTGCGACAAGAGTAACGAAATCAACCGGCTTGCCGTTATTGTCGTAGTTGATGGCGTTGTTGTAGGTTTTGATCCCTGAAGCCAGCGCGGTGCCGGCCGCGGCACTGTCGGTCGGCTCGGTGGCCAGGTATTCGTAACCTTTGAACGGCAGATCTTTGTTCGCCGCGTCCGGTGTGATGTCCCAGGCTTTCTGCGGGTCATAGTTAACCAGCGAGTCGGCATTATGGGTGGCTTTTTTCGACGCGTTCAGTGGGAAAGTGGTCATGGCAAACTTCACCGGGAAACCGGCGTACGGCGTTTTATCACGTGCACCGTACTGCCAGTAGGCCGTGGCATCCCAGGTCCCCCAGCCCGCCCCGTCGTTAATCATCACGATCACGTTTTTCGCTTTGGTTTCAGTCGCCAGTGCCGGCTGCGCGACGCTAACGCCGGTGACCGATAACATGCACAAGGCAAGGTAACGTTTGCGAAACAGACCGGTGGCGCTGGCGGGGGTGTGTTGATTAACCATGAGACTCTCCGTGTAAAATTTCATCACAACAAATCATTGCAAAGATTGTTGATATGTTTAATTTTGTTGCAGTTTTCGCAGCGCAGTATCGATGGCGTTTATGACAATTTCATGACCACTGACGACGTTGAAGGTTAACAGCTGACCACAGGCAATAAGATCGCTCTTCTTTAAGTGACTGTTTTTAAATTGAGTTAAGTCACATTTTTCTGTCACTGATAAGATTAACCCGTAAAATGTAAACCACTGTAAAGACACCTACAGCGGCGCTTGTCCCATCTCCGCATACGGCATACCGTTTAGATTTTGCTGTTACGCGATGACGTTATGCAGTTCTGTTGTGCATATGCCAGCCGGCAATGACATAACACAGCGGGCTGCCAGCGCTCAGCACACAGCGCTTTACGCTTCATACTCTGGATTGATTACCATCCCCTCTGTGAGTGAGTAAGACGTTCGCACCCTGCGACCATCATTAATGGTGGCTGGCAGCAGATGCACTCTTTTAGGTTTACGCTTAATCCTGAATCGACCCGCCTTGCGCACGACCGATTATGAGAAATCCTTCAGAGATATGAGGTAGTAATGAGTCAACTGTTCAGTCCGACACGCATTGGTAAGCTTGAACTTGAAAACCGCATCGTGATTGCGCCGATGTGTCAGTATTCCGCTGAGAACGGTCTTGCCACCTCATGGCACCGTATTCACCTTGGCCAGCTGGCGCTCTCCGGTGCCGGGCTGCTGATCATAGAGGCCAGCGCCGTCGAAGCGATCGGGCGCATCTCCTCCGGCGATCTCGGGCTGTGGGATGACGCCACTGAAGCCGCGCTGGGCGAGGTAATTGGCGATATTCGCCGCTGGTCGCCCATTCGCCTTGGCATTCAGCTAGGCCACGCCGGGCGCAAGGCCTCCAGCGAGGTGCCCTGGGAGGGCGGTCAGCAGCTGGCCAGCGATCGCGGTGGCTGGCAGACGGTGGCCCCATCGGCGCTGCCGTTTACCGATGGTGATGCACCGCCTGCAGAACTGAGCCTTGCCGGTCTGGCCGCGGTAAAACAGGCCTTCGTCGATAGCGCCCTGCGCGCGGTGCGGCTGGGCATTGAACTGATTGAGATCCACGCCGCGCACGGCTACCTGCTGCACCAGTTCCTGTCGCCGCTGAGCAATCAGCGCAGCGACGAGTACGGTGGTTCGCTGGAAAACCGCATGCGCTTCCCGCTGGAAGTGTTCCAGGCCGTGCGCGAAGCGGTCCCTTCAGCGGTCGCGGTTGGCGCACGCCTGTCGGCCACCGACTGGGTGGAGGGCGGCTGGGACGTGGAACAGTCGATCGTCTTCAGCCAGCGCCTGCAGGCGCTGAACTGTGATTATCTGCATATCTCCAGCGGCGGCCTCTCCCCCGCTCAGGCCATCAGCGTCGGGCCGGGCTATCAGCTGCCGTTTGCCCGCGCCATCCGTGAGCAGGTATCTATCCCGGTGATTGGCGTTGGGCTGATTACTGACCCGCATCAGGCTGAGGCGGTGCTGCAGGACGGCGACGCCGACCTGGTAGCGCTGGCGCGCGGCATCCTCTATAACCCACGCTGGCCATGGCACGCAGCGGCCGCGCTTGATGCACAGGTTCGCGTTGCTCCACAGTATCTGCGTTCGGAGCCGCATGAGGTTAAGGGGACTTTGCGGCGCTAAGGGATCGGTTCAGGCAGCTTCGGCCAGGCGACATTACGGCGCCTGCATGCTGAACGAACCTTGGCCGAGTAACACGCTCTGCTGGCGAATTCAGCTGAACTCAACGGTCAGAGGCTGACGATATAAACCAAGGCCAGCGAGGGCGCGGTTTTCCCTTTGCTGGCTAAACGGGCCATTAAAACCTGCTTAGCCAGAAATTAACACCGCCGCTGCCGAAGCACTCTCTTTATTGAGGGTAATATGTATGTTGTAACTAATAAGGATTGCGTTATAAACATCGTTGCCCCTCACCCTGCCGGTTTGCTCGGTAAATCCGCGACTGGCTGCCGTCGAGCGATGCAGGTAAACCTCTTAAACTACCCGCCCGACAACACGCTTAGTTAAGGTCAGACTTTGCTTAATCAATAACTCTCCGATGGGGGCGCCAGCTCTTCAACCAGCACCAGCGGACATTTCTTCACCCTGCAGGCGTGGCTGTACGCCAGTTCGCAGACCGAGCAGACGTCCTTCTCTTCGCTCTCATAGTGGTAATCCATAAAATAGCGGAACGTGCCGCCCCGCTTTGCGCAACGTACGATATGCTGTGGCGCAAAGATCTCATCCAGCTGCCTGAAGGTCAGGGCTGACGGGTTGTGGAACCCTACTCTTACGCGATAAGTTGTCATGCCGTAATTATGTGGCAGCGGGTTATGAAAGCCCAACAGGTTGTACGTGTTGCTCAGATTGGTGAAATTTATCGGTAAGGGCAAAATGGCGACGGGCAGAAAAAAACCGCCCTGTGGCGGCTCCGGTCAGAAATGAGGAAAGGTCAGTTTTTCGCTAAGAAATTTAAACCCTTCTGCTTCAAATCGGGTCAGTGTCATAGGTACGGCATTAGCAGGTTTGAAGAATCCGCTTTGATGACGGTAAAACCAAACCTGAGGTTTAGATAACCCCGTTCCAATCCAGTAAAATCCGGTGTCCATAAAGCTGTTCCGGTCATGTATTGAACGCCCACTCTAACACGCTGAGATAAAAATTACCTGAAGGGATTTGTTGGGTTTTGTCATTCCCGTGGGTATCTGGCTGATTACTGGCTGTAAAGCGGTTAAAATTAAAGGCCGCCGGGCGACGTTATCAGAAGGCAGAAAGTTCAGACCTGGAGATGACAGCCAGCCAATTCTGCTGCATCAAACTGAAAACCCCGCGGATGCAGGGTTTTCAGCGGGATAACTAAGGCTGCGGGTAATACTTCTGCTTAATCTCCTGCGCCAGCGCTGCGGAGTTGTCCCTTTGCTGTTGCGTTAACGCGCCGCGAAAGATGGCGTCCTGAGAAAAAGCCTTTTTATTGTCGAACTGCTGAGCAAGCAGCAGATAAGCAAAAGCTCTGACCTCATCCTTTTCGACGCCCCAGCCGTTCTTAAAGAACACTGCCGCCGGTAACAGGGCCGGCTTGCCGCCGTTTTCGATCGATTTTTCAAACCAGGCTGCGGCCGCGTTGTTGTCTTTGGCTTCACCCGACTCAGCGGACGAGTAGATAACGCCCAGCATATACTGCGCCTCGGCGTTGTTGCCCTGCGCGGCTTTGTTCAGCCACTTCATTGCCTCAGCGTGGTTAGAGCCTCCGCGCGCCTGCCCGGAGTGATACAGCCGGTAAAGTTCGACCTGCGCACTGCTGTCACCGGCCCTCGCCTTCTGCTCAATATCGGCCTGAGACGAACCTGAATCGCAGGCAGAAATACCTAAACACGCGGCCAGCAGCCAGCCAATCTTTTTCATATCCCGCTTCCCGTCAGTAAAATTATCGGCGATCCTAACGGCGTGAGGCGGTAAAGGGAAGTCACAAGCGTGGTTGAATAGCAGTGTGAGGCGTAAAAAACGCCCGACTTTATGGGTTCAGTTCAATCTATGGGTGGGTCGTTCACAAAAAGCTCAGGGTAGGATTCAAACCTACGCTCAGGCAGTAACGACTACGCACACCACTGCCTGATATCGCTTATGTCACGCTTCGCCCCGTCAGGGCCAGCGCCCGCCTGTCTCTCACAGCTGACGTAAATTCATTCAGGCTTTACCAGGCTGTTCAGCGCAGTCTGTGCCGCTAAAACGCCGCAGTTACATCAACAACTTAGCGCTGATGGCGTCTCTCACCACGATCATGAAGAACGCTCATGTTGCTGTGAAATTTAATCACTTTTACTCAAGTCACAACTCTGGCATAAATAACATCATGTTATTAACAGTAGCCTACAGCAAGACTACTGGGTGATAAAGACAAAATTTAAAAATCCTGAAAAGCAAGAAATTAATTCAGGTTTTATATCAGACTCAGGATACCGATTAATATGAATACAGAATTTGCCTTTACTGTTAAACGCATCAGCTTTGATGAAGATTACAACCCATCCGAAAATACGCGCATTACCACCAACTTCGCCAATCTGGCCCGCGGTGAGAAACGCCAGGAGAACCTGCGCAACACGCTGGTGATGATTAATAACCGTTTCAATACCCTGGCGCACTGGGATAATCCAACATCAGATCGTTATTCTGTGGACATTGAGATCGTTTCCGTTGAGATTGATATCGAAGGCAATGGCAAAACCTTTCCGGCGATTGAAATCCTGAAGACTCATATCGTTGATAAAAAAACCAGGCAGCGTACCGAAGGGATTGTCGGCAACAACTTCTCTTCTTACGTTCGCGATTATGATTTCAGCGTCTTATTGTCTGAGCATAATAAGAGCAATGCCGGATTCAGCACGCCAGCCAACTTTGGTGATTTGCACGGTAATTTATTTAAATGTTTCGTTAATTCGGATGTCTATAAAACCAACTTTAATAAAGCCCCGGTTATCTGCCTGAGCGTATCCAGTAAAAACGTCTATCAGCGCACTGACTTCGAGCACCCGGTGCTGGGCTTCGAATACCAGCAGGATGCGCTGTCCCTGACCGATCACTACTTCAATAAAATGGGTCTGCAGGCGCGCTACTTTATGCCTAAAGGCAGCGCCGCGCCGTTAGCCTTCTACTTCAACGGCGATCTGCTGAACGATTACACCGATCTTGAGCTGATTAGCACCATCAGCACCATGGAGACGTTCCAGAAGATCTATCGCCCTGAGATTTACAACGCAAACTCGGCAGCAGGAGAAGTCTATCAGCCAAGCCTGAACCACCTGGATCACTCCTTAACCCGCATTGTTTACGATCGCGTGGAGCGCAGCCAGCTGGCCGTTGAACAGGGTAAATTTACTGAAGAGAACTTCATTAAACCGTACCAGCACATTCTTGAGCAGTGGTCTGCTAACTACGCTGCCTGATCGGCTAAAATTATAAGGTCTTTATTATTATGAAAAAGTTATTACCCACCTCGACCGCCGGCAGCTTACCTAAGCCTTCATGGCTGGCAGAGCCTGAGCAACTCTGGTCGCCGTGGAAACTGCAGGGACAGGAACTGACTGACGGAAAGCTGGACGCCCTGCGTTTGTGTCTGGAAGATCAGCTGCGTTCCGGCATTGATATCGTCAGCGACGGGGAGCAAACGCGTCAGCACTTTGTCACCACCTTTATTGAGCACCTTGACGGCGTTGATTTTGAAAATCGTAAGACCGTTAAAATTCGCAACCGCTACGAAGCCAGCGTGCCGACGGTGGTGGGTGCCGTATCCCGCCAGAAGTCCGTGTTTGTTGAAGATGCGAAGTTCTTACGCCAGCAAACCACGCAGCCGATCAAGTGGGCCCTGCCCGGCCCGATGACGATGATCGACACGCTGTATGACCACCACTACCAGAGCCGTGAAAAGCTGGCCTGGGAATTTGCCAAAATTCTGAATCAGGAAGCCAAAGAGTTAGAAGCGGCGGGCGTTGATATTATTCAGTTCGACGAGCCGGCGTTTAACGTCTTCTTTGACGAGGTTAACGACTGGGGCATCGCCGCGCTGGAAAGAGCCGTTGAAGGGCTTAAGTGCGAAACTGCGGTGCATATCTGCTACGGCTACGGCATCAAAGCCAATACCGACTGGAAAAAGACGCTGGGTTCAGAGTGGCGCCAGTACGAAGAGATCTTCCCGAAACTGCAGAAATCGAGCATTGATATCGTCTCGCTGGAGTGCCAGAACTCCCACGTGCCGATGGACCTGATTGAGCTGATTCGCGGTAAAAAAGTGATGGTCGGTGCGATTGACGTGGCCACCAACATCATTGAAACGCCGGAAGAAGTAGCCGACACGCTGCGCAAGGCCCTGCAGTTTGTCGATGCCGACAAGCTCTACCCGGCGACCAACTGTGGCATGATCCCGTTATCCCGCCGTATCGCCAAAGGCAAAATGATGGCCCTGAGCGCCGGTGCTGATATTGTCCGCAGGGAACTGCTGGGTAAATAATATCGCCGGTGATCGGATCGCTTAAACGGCCATCAGTCCGGGTTAAGCGATTCGATGCAAACTATTAACTTCTCCTCCTTCAACGGCTCTGTCCTGACGATATCGATCATCAGGCTGGCTAACCATCACCAGCGGGTTGTGCAGCATCCACCTCGCTCGTTAGCGGATAAATGTACGCACCCTGTCCGTCATTCATTCAGGTCCGGGGCTGCAGGTGTCCCGGAGGTGTTAATTATCTCAGCACAACAACGTTCGGAAATCAGCAGATCAATCACCCTGTTAATCTGCCTCAGTTGTTTCTGTTGCTGTAGATTCACCAGATAAAGCCACAGAAACACAGGCGGTGAGAAAACGCCGACCAAAAACAGACCTAACTCAGCACAGCTGGTCACCGGTTTGAGACTGGAAAATGATATCACCACCGTCAACGCTATCGCATAGACGGCGGTTAGCAGCATCCCTATCGCAGACAACATACATATCCTTAACTGAAAAATACCGCTGTCTACTCTACCTCTTTGACCGGTTCGGTTTGGCATCGGTCGTGCGGAATGGGCAGGTTATGCCTTGCAACAGCACCATGCCCCTGTCACCCATACACCCCATCCATCGTAAGTATCAGAACTGGCGTGGTAATTGCCGAAAAAACGGTGGTGATCAGCATGCTGGCGGCGGCCGGGCCGACCAGAGCGTTGAACTGCTGCGACATAAGATACACATTCACCCCGACCGACATCGATGCCAGCAGCACCACCACTTTGCTCTCCAGCGGCGGCAGGCCGAGCAGCGCGGCCAGCGCCCACACCACCAGCGGCATCACGACAAGCTTAATCGCGCTGAGGGTGTAGCTGATGGCCAGCCCGTCGCGGATGCGATACACCGCCAGGCTCATGCCAAGGGCGATCAGCGCCAGCGGTACGGCAATCTGACCGATCATCGTCAGCGGCCGGTCGATGATTGCCGGCAGGGTCAGGCCGCTGAAGCTGAAGGCGGTGCCGGAGAGGATGCCGATAATCAGCGGGTTGCGCAGCACGCTGGCGGTCGTTTTACCGATGCCCTTCACGGAGAGCGATCCGTGCCTGTACCACTCGACCGAGGCGGTGGCCAGCGTCCACAGCAGCAGGCCGTTAAATACCAGCACCAGCGCCACCGACGGCATCGCCTGGTCGCCGATCATCACCTTCGCCACCGGAATACCCAGCAGCACGTTATTGGAAAAAATACCGCCGAGGGCAAATACCGAGCCGGCCACGCCGTCGAGCTTAAATACCCGGCTGGCGATCAGGCGACCGATGATAAATACCAGCAGGCAGCCGCCAAAGAAAGCCAGCAGCAGGCGCACGTCCACCGCCGGGCCGGCGCTAAAGTCGCACATCAGGCGGAACAGCATCGCCGGCAGCGCCAGGCGGAACACCACCCGGTTAAGGGCGGTGGTAATGGTCTCCGGCCAGTTGCGCCAGCGCACCAGCAGCCAGCCCAGCGCGATCAGCATAAATAATGGCATCGCCGCCAGAACCTGGTGTAAAAACGAGCTAAAAAGTGACAATGTAACCTAACCCCGAACTCTTCAGATTTGCGGACGTAATGTAAAAAACCAGGATGAACTCTTTCGCGGCACCGTTAGCGCAATACAGCCTTAGGCGCCCCTGGCCTGCTACGGCCAGGCAGGATGCAGAGCAATACGCCTTATAACAGGCTGTCGCATCGCGAAGGGACGACTTCTAAATAAAAACAGTGGCATCATAAGGTCTGAACGATGGATAAGCGGGCAAAGTGCCCGCCCGGCGTCAGATCAGCTTCGCCTCGCGCAGCTCGCTTTTCAGGTAGGCGTAATAAACCGGGGCGGCCACCACCCCGGCCAGGCCAAAGGCCGATTCAAACACCAGCATCGCCAGCAGGATCTCCCAGGTTTTGGCGCTGATACGGGTGCCGAAGATACGCGCGTTAATAAAGTACTCCAGCTTGTGGATCAGGATCAGGTAGACCAGCGCGATCAGCGCGGCTTCCAGCGAGATCGACAGGCCGATCAGCACAATCACCGTATTGGAGATCAGGTTGCCGATAATCGGCAACAGCCCGGCAACAAAGGTCAGCACCACCACCGTTTTGGCGAACGGGAAGTGCAGTCCGAACAGCGGCAGTACGCCAAACAGGAAGCCACAGGTCAGCACCGTGTTCACCAGCGAGACTTTAATCTGGGCAAACACTACGTTATGGAACGCAGCGGCCAGGTTGGTCAGCCGGTCCAGCAGCGCCTCTTTCAGCGGCGCGTCGGAGCGGAATATTGAGGCAGGCCGCAGCGAGATAATCGCCCCGAGCAGCATGCCGATCAGCATGGTGGCAAAGGTATGGGCGGCGTTGCGGCCAAAGGTCTGCACCACCACCAGGTGTTCGCGCAGCCAGGTCACCACCTGGTGCTGCAGCTCATCGATATCCGACGGCAGATAGCGGGTGATCACCGGCGAAAGCGTGTGCTGGGCGTCAACCAGCAGCTTGGTGGCGGTGGCGTGGAACTGCGCCGGGTTCTGGAAATCATGCAGCAGGAAGGTGATGATCTTCGTAATGCCGGTGACCAGCGCGAGGATAATCACCACGCTGAGGAACAGGATGCTGATCCAGCGGGCGATCGGCCCCTTTACCAGCCGCTCCACCAGCGGCGTCAGCGCCAGAATGATCTCATAGACGATAAATCCGGCGAGAAAACACGGCAACAGCCGCAGCGGGAAGATGGCAAACAGTGCGATTAAAATCAGGCCGTAGCTGGCGGCCTGACACCAGTGCGCCTGGCTGGCATTGCGTATTTCCATGACACGTCCTGTCCTGTCTGATAGCAAAAGTGTAACCAATTCAGACAGTATACACCGCCAGCCGCGCTTTGGGCTGCTTTAACGGCGGTGCGCCAGCCGTCTTACCAGCCGGTCTCCGGTCATCTGCACGATTTGCACCAGCAACACCAGCACCACCACCGTGCCGATCATCACCGGCTGATTAAATCGCTGGTAGCCGTAGCGGATCGCCAGGTCACCCAGCCCGCCGCCGCCGATCACCCCGGCCATGGAGGAGAAGCCAATCAGCATCACCAGCGTCAGCGTCACGCCGGCCAGCAGCGCGGGCAGTGCTTCCGGCAGCAGCACTTTGCTGATCACGTGCCAGCCGCTGCCGCCCATCGACAGGATCGCTTCAATGCGCCCTTTCGCCACCTCATCCAGCGCGCTCTCAACAATGCGGGCAAAGAACGGCACCGCGCCGAGCGTAATCGGCACCACCGCCGCGCTGCTGCCGAGCGTCGTGCCGACCACCAGTCGGGTAAAGGGGATCAGCGCAATCAGCAGCACCACAAACGGCAGCGAGCGGCCGATATTGACCAGGGTGCCGATCAGCGCATTGACCCGTGGCAGCGGCAGGATGCCGCCACGGCGGCTGATAAACAGCAGCACGCCCAGCGGCAGCCCGAACAGCAGGGTAAATACCCCGGCCAGCGCCACCATATAGAGGGTTTCCAGCGTGGCCTGCGCCATCAGCTGCCACAGTTCGTTGATATCGAGACTACCGCGCATAGTTCACTTCCTGAGTTAACGGCCAGCCTTCCGGCGCTTGAGCGTGGCCGGTCCGTTCAGCGCCGGTCGCCCGGGCGAAAGGTTCCACGCCTGCGGCAATGCCGTGCCGCTGAAGAAAGCGCAGTTCGGCCTGTTCATCGTGCAGCAGCGCGTTACGCAGCAATGAGTCCGGCTGCCTGAGCAGGTTGCTCAACGCTCCGCTCTCCACCACCCGCCCCTGCTCCAGCAGCGCGGCGTGATCGCAGATGGCTTTCACCACCTCCAGCTGATGGGTGATCATCACGATGGTCAGCCCGAACCGCTGGTTAATCTGCTGTAACAGCGCCAGCACCGAGGCGGTAGTCTCGCTGTCCAGCGCGCTGGTGGCCTCATCGCACAGCAGGTAGTCCGGTCTGGCGGCCAGCGCGCGGGCAATACCCACCCGCTGCTGCTGGCCTCCGGAAAGCTGTGAGGGAAAGGCGCGGGCTTTCTCAGTCAGGCCGACCAGCGCCAGTAATTCGCTGACCCGTGCCTCCCGCTCAGGGCGTTTCACACCGGCGATCTCCAGCGGCACCGCCACATTGGCGGCAACGCTGCGTGAATGCAGCAGGTTAAAGTGCTGAAAAATCATGCCGCTGCGCTGACGCTGCTGTCGCAACGCGCGATCGTCCAGCTGCATGATGTCAGCCCCCTCCACCTGTACGCGCCCGCTGTCCGGGCGCTCCAGCAGATTAAGGCAGCGGATCAGGGTGCTTTTCCCTGCCCCGCTGCGGCCGAGAATGCCGTAAATGGCCCCGTCGGGGATACGCAGCGAGACGTTATCCAGCGCCGGCGGTTGCCCGGCAGCATAGCGTTTGGTGACCCCGTCGAGGACAATCATCCTATTTACCTGCTACCGGGATCACCGAACCGTTATAGTTCTGCTGAATAAACCCGGCCACCTGCGTTGACTCCAGATCTTTCGCCAGCTGCTTAATGCGTGGGTCGTTAGCCAGCTTCGGCGTGGTGACCAGAATATTGGCGTACGGGTTATTAACCGCGCTCTCCAGTCCCAGCGCGTCCTTCGCCGGGGTTAACCCCGCTTCCAGCGCGTAGTTGCCGTTGATCACCGCCAGCTGCACGTCATCCAGCGTGCGCGGGATCTGCGGCGATTCCACTTCCAGAATTTTCAGATGTTTGGGGTTCTCAGCGATATCTTTCGGCGTGGCCTGATTTTTTGAGGGATCGTTGTAGCCCGCCTTAAGTTTGATCAGCCCCTCTTTCTGCAGCAGATAGAGCGAACGGCTGAGGTTGGTGACGTTATTCGGCACCGCCACCGTGGCACCGTCCGGTACCGCCTGCAGGGTTTTCACTTTGCGCGAATAGATACCCAGCGGTTCAATATGCACCGTGGCGGCGACAACAAATGTCTGCCCCAGCGCTTTTTCCTGCTCTTTCAGATACGGCACGTGCTGGAAGTAGTTAGCGTCGACGTCGCCGTGCGCCAGCAGTTCGTTGGCGTTAATGCCGCTGGTCAGCTCGATGATTTTCAGATCCAGCTGCGGATCGCTCTTTTTTACAAAGTTAAGGATTTCAGCGTGCGGCACCGGGTCGGCGGCCACGCGCAGCGTCTCAGCCTGGGCGCTGAAGGCGAATGCAACAGATAACGCGATGCCGGCCAGCGGGAACGAAGTGAAGCCTGTAGTCATTGCGGTTCCTTAAGATTAAGCGGTGTGTTGGGGTTGTTGTTGTTGTAACTGGTCATACCAGCGCGCGGCAACGTCCGGGTGCGAACGCAGGCGGCCTTTCAGGTAGTTCCAGCCGACGTCGCGCAGCAGCGGGTTACGCGGGTCGCTGGCCGGCCCCAGCGCCAGGCGGGCAATTTCCGGCGCCAGCTGATAAACCGGAATGGTTGCGTCCAGCTGTGCGCCGAGGAAGAAGGCGATCGACAGGCGATCTTTATTGGCCGGCGGTGCCACCACCCGGTGGACGGTCGCCCGCAGGTAGCCGTTACTTGCCAGCTCCAGCAGCTCGCCGATATTGACCACAAAGGCCCCCTGCAGCGGCAGCGCATCCACCCAGCGGTCCGGCTCAACCTCCACCTGCAGGCCGCGCTGGTTGTCCTGCAGCAGGAAGCTGAGGAAGCCGGAGTCCTTGTGCGCTCCCACCCCCTGGCTGGAGGTGCCGGCGGTCTGGCCGGGATAACGGATCAGTTTGATATGTTCGTTGGGCTTATCGCCATACAGCGGGTCGAAGGCATCGGGGGCCAGATCCAGCGCCCGGGCGAAGGCGCGCAGCAGGCGCAGCGACATCTGCGTCATCGCCTGCTGCCAGGCCAGCAGTACCGGTTTCAGATCCGGCAGCGCCTGCGGCCACTGGTTTGGCCCCTGCAGCCGTTTCCAGCCGGCGTCACCCGCCTGCACCGGCAGCGGCTGGCGTTCGGCGCCGATGTCGAACTGCTCCCGCCAGTCCGGCTGGCTGCGGGTGAGTTCGGAACCGGCGCGGTTGTAGCCGCGAAAATGCGGCGAGTGCAGCATGGCAACCTGCTGTTTTTCCTCATCCGGCAGCGCAAAAAACTGGCGCGACAGCTGCTGCACCTGCGCAGAGAGCGCCGCGTCCACGCCGTGGTTAATCAGGTAGAAAAAGCCCACTTCGCGCGCGGCGAAGCTCAGCTTGTCGAAGAACGCCTGCTGGCGGGCGGCATCGCCATCCAGCTCGGATAAATCAAGAATCGGCAGAGAGGTAATCTGGCTCATAACTGTTCCCTTAACATCATTTCACGAGGCGTTCTGGATCGCCGGGTTGTGTAACAGTGCGTTGACCTGCAGCTGACCAATGGTCAGGTTGTGGTTAAACAGGTCGGTGGAGAGGTAGCTGAGGCCGCTATCGGCCAGCAGGGTAACAATGCGTTTGCCGTGGTTCTCCGGGCGCTGCGCCACTTCCCGCGCCGCCCACAGCACGCCGCCGGCGGATTCACCGATCAGGATGCCGTCGCTCTGCGCCACGGCGCGGGCGGCCTCGGTGGCCTGCCAGGACTCAACGGCAATCGCTTCATCAATAATCGACAGATTCAGGTTGGGGGGGATGCGCTCCGGCAGCACACCGCTGAAGGCGTGGACGCCGGTCAGTTCACGGATATCTTCCCGCCCTGCGGCCGGAACAGAGTGCGGCCCCGGTTCGACGGCGATAATTTTGATCGCCGGGTTCTGCTGCTTCAGATACTGACCGACGCCGGAGATGGTGCCGCCGGTGCCGACCGCTACGATGACGATATCCAGCTGCCCGGCGGTCTGCTGCCAGATCTCCGGGCCGGTGGTCAGCCGGTGCGCGCCCGGGTTAGCCGGGTTCTCCAGCTGCGCGGCGTGGAACACGTTAGGCTGGCGGGTAATCACGTTCTGCGCCAGCCAGCGCGCCGCCGCCACAAAATCACCGTCGCAGTTTTCGAGGATCTCGCGGAAGCCCTCGACCTGGCTGTACGGGATCACCTCCGCGCCCAGCGCGCGCAGGATCTGAAAGCGCTCCTCGCTCAGCCGGTCGTGCAGATAAACCCGGAACGGATAGCCTTTCGCCGCCGCGATCGCCGCCAGGCCGATGCCGGTATTACCGCTGGTGGTGTCGGCGATGGTGTCACCCGGTTTCAGTTTGCCGCTGCGTTCCGCCTCTTCGATCATCGCCAGCGCAATGCGGTCCTTAACGCTGTGGTTGGGATTGAAATACTCCAGCTTGGCAAGGATCTCCGCCGGCAGCGCGAACTGCGCGATAAAGCGGTTCAGGCGCAACAGCGGCGTATTGCCCACCAGTTCGGCGATCGAATTATGAATAGTCATACTCAGGCTCCTCAGTGAGTTCAGCACCCAGCAGCGCCAGTGCACGGGCGCGCAGTTCCACCAGCCGCGGATCGTTGCGGCGACGCGGGTAAGGCAGGTCGACGGTAATCGTTTCGATAATGCGCGCCGGGCGCGGGCTGAAGATCACCACCCGGTTGGCCATCAGCAGCGCCTCTTCCACGTCGTGGGTGACCATCAGCGTGGTAAAACGCTGCTCGCGCCACAGCGCCACCAGCTCCTGCTGCATGCGGATACGGGTCAGCGAGTCGAGCTTGCCCAGCGGCTCGTCGAGGATCAGCAGGCGCGGATGGTTGACCAGCGCCCGCGCCAGCGCCGCACGCTGCGCCATGCCGCCGGAGAGCTGATGCGGCCAGGCGTTGGCGAACTGGCTGAGGCCGACTTTCTCCAGCGTGGTATCAATGCGTTCGCGCCCAGCCGGGGTCAGCGCACCGCGGGTCTGCAGGCCAAGCGCCACGTTGCGCCAGACGCGCCGCCACGGGTACAGCGTCGGGTCCTGAAACACCACCACCCGGCTGGGGTGCGGCGCGGTCAGCGGCCGATCGTCCTCCAGAATCTCGCCTTGCGAGGCTTGATCCAGCCCGGCCACCAGCCGCAGCAGCGTCGATTTACCGCAGCCGGAGGGGCCAAGCAGCGCGACAAACTCCCCCGGTGCCACCTGCAGCGAGACGTTATCCAGCACCGCCAGGCTTTCGCCCTGCAGATGGAACGCATGGCTGACCTGGTTAACGTTCAGCGCCAGACCGGCCGGGTTTTCTCTCTGCTCTGCTACTGCCATTGGTTCACCTCATTAACGGATACACGCTGACTATTCCGTTTTTTTGCTGCCGGGTGAAATACCAATAGTGGCAAAGGTTTACAGCGCGCCAGATAACGTGATTTTGCATTTCCACATGCGGGATTGTTATTTCAGACCGGCGGAAAATGTTGTCATAGTGCGGTGATAATTCAGCCAAAAGGGATAAACAGCATGACTCTTTCTCGCGGTGTTTCGCGTCGTAACTTTATTCAGACTCTGGGTGTGGCAGGGGCAGGACTGGTGCTGGCACCCTCGCTACCGGTATGGGCGGCGGGCAGTGACGAGAAGCTGACCACGGTGAAGCTGGCATGGGGCCAGACGGCGGTGTGTCAGTCGCCGATCTCGGTGGCGCTGAAGCAGGGTTTCTTTAAGAAGTACGGGCTGAACGTCGAGCCGGTGAACTTCAGCGGCCCGACCGACGCCCTGCTGCAGGCGATCGCCACCGGCAAGGCGGACGGCGGTATCGGCATGGCATTACGCTGGCTGAAGCCGCTGGAGCAGGGCTTTGACGTTGATCTTACCGTTGGTACCCACGGCGGCTGTATGCGCCTGCTGGCACCGAAAGACAGCGGCATCAACAGCGTGCGCGATCTGGTGGGCAAAAGCGTGGCGGTGACCGACCAGGCAAGCCCGATCCGTAACTTCTTTGCCATCCAGCTGGCGAAACTGGGTATCGACCCGGATACCCAGGTGAACTGGGTACAGTACCCGGCCGACCTGTTCGGCGAGGCGCTGCGCAAGGGGGAAGTACAGGCGCTGGCCACCGACGATCCGCAGGGCTGGCTGATTAAGAAACGCGACGGGCTGGTGGAGGTGGATAACAACCTCAACGGCGAGTACAGCAACCTGACCTGCTGCGTGCTGGGCCTGCGCGGTTCGCTGGTGCGCGATAACCCGAAGGTCGCGCAGGCGATCAGCCAGGCGATTATCGACGCCCAGCAGTGGACGGCCGATCACCCGGCGGAATCGGCGAAGATCTTCGCCCCGTTTGTGCCGGGCAACGTGTCAGCGGATGACATCGCCGCGATGCTCAGCGAGCACACCCACGCCCACCACTCCAGCGGCGCGCAGCTGCGCAAAGAGGTGGCGATCTACGTCAATGAGCTGAAAACCATTAAGGTGATCCGCGAAGACACCGACGCGCAGAAGTTTGCCGAGCACTACGTGCCGGACCTGCTTGGCGGCCAGGGCGAACACGCCCACCACAGCGCATAAGGAGTCGTGATGTCCAGTGAAACCCTTGCCTCCCCGCTGACGCGCCGCGACCCGCCGGTGCACCTGTCGGCCACCCTGCTGCTGGCCGCGGCCGCCTGGTGGGGGCTGGCCGCGCTGATGATCCTCTGGCCGGATAAGCCGGTCGGCTTTGCCGCACCGCGTTTTGTCACCGAGACCCATCAGGTCTTTGTGGTGCTGGCCGCCGCGCTGAGCCTGACGGTGCTGGCCGGGCGGCTGCTGGCGCTGCCGCGCCTGCTGGCACCGCTGCTGCGCGGCGCGCGCTGGCTGGTGGCGCTGGCGCTGCTGTTCGCCGTCTGGGAGATCGTCACTGCCAAGCTGGCGCTGCTGCCGGTGCCGTTTTTTGCGCCACCGCGGGCGCTGGTCGAAGCATACGCTACCGACTGGTACCGGCTGGGCGACAGCGTGCTGAACTCGATGCGGCTGCTGGCGCTGGGGTTTGTGTTTGGCAGCCTGAGCGGCTTTGTGACCGGGGTGGCGATCGGCTGGTCGCGCGGGCTGGGCTACTGGGTGCACCCGGTGCTGCGCTTCCTCGGCCCGGTACCCTCCACCGCGCTGCTGCCGCTGGCGCTCTACTTCTTCCCCTCCAGCTTTTCGGCGGCGGTGTTTCTGATCGCGCTGGCCACCTGGTTCCCGGTGACGGTGCTCACCTGGTCTGGCGTCGCCAGCGTCGATCAGCGCTACTACGACGTGGCGCGCACGCTGGGGGCCAGCACGCTGTTCCTGGTATTGCGCGTGGCGATCCCGGCCTCGTTACCGCAGGTGTTTGTCGGGCTGTTTATGGGGCTGGGGGCGTCGTTTTCCGTGCTGGTGGCGGCGGAGATGATGGGGGTGAAATCCGGGCTGGGGTGGTATCTGCAGTGGGCTCAGGGCTGGGCGGCCTACGCCAATATGTACGGCGCGCTGATCGTGATGGCGCTGCTGTTCTCGTCGCTGATCACCCTGCTGTTTGCGGTCCGCGATCGCTCGCTCGCCTGGCAGCGCGGCACGGTGAAGTGGTAACGATAAGCCAGAGTGAAGTAAGACGATGACGGGGCAGGTTTACCTGCCCCTGCGTCATCAGGCGTGCGCGGCAATCTGTACCTGACGGCGCCATGCGCCCGGCGACTGGCCAAACTGGCGCTTAAAGCTGCGGTTAAACGACTGCTGGGAATCAAAACCAAAGCTGATCGCCACATCCAGAATCGGCTCACCGCCCCGGGCGAGGCGTTCAGCGGATTTTTTCAGACGACGTTCGCGAATGTATTCACCCATTGCATAGCCGGTATGCTGTTTAAACATGCGCTGCAGGTGCCATTTGGAGTAACCGGCGCGGGCAGCCACGGTGTCTAAATCCATCTTGCCTTCAATGTGGCCGTCAATCCACTGCAGTAAATCCTGAATAAAGTCATCATGGCTCATCGGTCTTCCCCTAAAAAGTATCAATCAAAAATGCACTTTAATAAAAGTAAGTCAGCCGGGCCTATAATGCAAGTTTTATTGTTGCATTAAATTCTGACGGGCAGGTTGCGCCGAACGAGTAGCGATGGATAGGGGAAAAAGGATCGACCAGGCAGGGAGAGTTAAAATTGGGTTGAGCGCCCCGCCGCCGTCAGCAGCGGGACGATTAAGGGAGTGCTATTCGGTGACAGCCACGCAGTCATCCTGCGTCTTTGGTGCACCGCGCTGCAGAATATCGCGCAATGCCTCGGCAACGGTTCGTTTCGCCAGCACCGCCAGCGAGGCCTGTTCCGCTTCCCATGCCAGCTCTTTGAAGTACCAGCAGGCGTTGGCGCTGACCGTGCAGCGCGCCGGCACTTCCGGCCGGCAGGCCATCAGCGGTTTATCTTCGATCACCGCGCTGTAAATATCACACAGGGTGATCTGGTCAGCAGGCCGCCCGAGGCGAATGGTGCCGCTGCGGCCGAGCGTAGAGACGATAATACCGTCGCGGGTCAGCGGCACCATCATTTTGCGTACAAAGCTCGGGTTAGCCTCAAGGCCATCGGCGAGCATTTTACTGGTACAGCGTTTATCTTCGCCGTCCGCTTTAGCGATGCAGAGCACCATCTGTAAGGCGGTGGGAAAACGATTATCAAGCATGCGGTGATCCTTGCTTTTTGCCGTTCATCCACGGATGAAGCATTGAATTAAAAAGCATTTAAAATCAATAAAATAAAAAATAACTCAGAACGCTAATATATCAAAGCGCGGCGCGTTTTTGAAGATGGTGACTAAGCACTATGGGCTATTATCACCATCACCATGATTTAGCACAGTTTATTATTACCGGTCCTGACAGATTCAGGCGGTAATCTGCTGCAGCGCCGCCGCGCTCTGTTCGTCATTGGGAATATAAACCAGCAGACGATCGCCGTTGCGCGGCGCGGACCACCAGTTATTCTGCCGCAGGGTCAGTACGCCCGCCTGCGGGTGGCGGAACTGCTTAATATGGTTATCAATCGCGCGAATTTCATAACGCTGCCACATCAGGCGAAACTCTGCCGACTCGCGCAGCAGGCGATCCAGCAACTCCTGCCAGCGCGGGTCGTCATGGTGTTCGCCCATCTGGGTGCGAAACAGCGCCACCATATGCGGCATCAGCTGCTCCTGGTCAACCACCGCCGCCCGCCAGTCAGGGTGGGTAAAGGCCAGCAGGATGCAGTTGCGGTCCTCCGGGGCGATGCTTTCCAGATCGACATTCATCAGCCGGCACCAGGCCTGGTTATAGCCCATGATATCAAAACGTTTGCTCTGAATAATCGCCGGCAGCGGGTGCAGAGAATCCAGCAGGATCTGGCCGTGGGCCGACACCACTTCACAGCTTTTTGCCAGCTCCCTCGCCGGTGACTCATGCCCGGCCAGCCGGAACAGGTGCTGGGTCTCGGCCTCGTTACACTGTAACGCCGCAGCGATCGCCGCCAACGTTTTCGGTGAGGCTTTAATCTCGCGGCCCTGCTCCAGCCAGGTGTACCAGGTGACGCCCACGTCGGCCAGCTGCGCCACCTCTTCCCGCCGCAGGCCCGGCGTGCGTCGGCTGCGCTGGCGCGGCAGCCCCAGCCGCTGCGGGTCGAGGCTTTCGCGGCGGCTGCGCAGGAAGGTCGCCAGCAGCTGTCGGTTTTTTTCAGTGCCGCTGACCGGCAGGATCGCTTCGCTCATTCGGTGTTCTCCACGCAGGCGGGTAGTGTTTATACCATGATAAGCAAAAACTGGTACCCGTTTCAGAAAGCGTTATTCTCAGCCCGGTTACTGATTAACACAAGGGTTTACACCATGAAAAGCGGTTATGATTCCACCACTCTCGGCCGCAGCGGACTGCTGGTGCTGTTAGCGGGTCAGCTGTTGCCGATGATCGATTTTTCGATAGTTAACGTAGCGCTGGACGCAATGTCCGCCTCGCTGCACGCCTCGCCGATCCAGCTGGAGCTGATGGTGGCGCTGTACGGTATCGCCTTTGCCATCAGCCTGGCGATGGGCGGCCGGCTGGGCGACAACCTCGGCCGCCGCCGGGTGTTTATCTGGGGGGTAACGCTGTTTGGCCTCTCCTCGCTGCTGTGCGGGCTGGCCCCCAACGTTACCACGCTGCTGCTGGCGCGGGCGCTGCAGGGGGTGGGCGCGGCGCTGGTGGTGCCGCAGATTCTGGCGACGCTGCACGTGACGCTGCACGGCCGCGAACATTCGCGCGCGCTGGGCCTGTACGGCGGCATTGGCGGGCTGGCGTTTATCATCGGTCAGGTGCTGGGCGGCACGCTGATTGAGCTCAATCCCGGTGGCTTCGGCTGGCGCAGCGTGTTCCTGATTAATATCCCGTTCTGCGTGGCGATCCTGCTGCTGGCCACGCGCACCCTGCCGGAGACCCGTAACGATCGCCGGGTGGCGCTGGACCGGGCCGGCACCTTCTGGCTGGCCGCCGCCACCGGCAGCCTGCTGATTTCGCTGTCGCTCGGCCCGCTGCTGCACTGGTCATGGCCATGCCTCGCGCTGCTGGCGCTGTTCCCGCTGCTGCTCGGCCGCCTGTGGCAGGTTGAGTTACGGCTGGAGCGCAGGGGCGGTTCACCGCTGCTGCCGCCCGCCCTGCTGCGCCTGCCCGGCGTGCGTTTCGGCCTGACCATTGGCGTGCTGTTCTTCGCCTGCTGGAGCGGCTTTATGTTTGTGGTGGCGCTGACGCTGCAGTCCGGGCTGGGCATGACGCCGTTCCAGTCCGGTAACGCCTTTATCGCGCTGGGCAGCGCCTACTTTATCGGCGCGATGCTCTCCACCCGCATGGTGGCGCGCTGGGGTAAGGTTGCCACGCTGCTGGCCGGCTATGCCATTCAGATGAGCGGCCTGCTGGCGCTGATGCTGACGCTGGAACGCGGCTGGCCGCAGATCGGCATCCTCGCCCTCGCTCCGGCCACCGCGCTGATTGGCTTCGGTCAGTCGTTTATCGTCAGCTGCTTCTACCGCATCGGCCTCGCCGATGTACCGAAAACCCACGCCGGGGCCGGCAGCGCGGTGCTCTCCACCGTGCAGCAGACCGCGATGGGGCTCGGCCCGATGCTGCTCGGCGCGGTATTCAGCCACGTGCTGCAGCCGCACGACGACTATCGCCAGGCGATCCTCATCACCCTCGGCGTCGAGTGGGGGTTAATGCTGGTACTGGTGGTGTTTGCCCTGCAGAAGCGCGGTATCAGGATAATGCAGCCTGAATAACGGGTTTCGTGATGCCGCAGAACTTACTGCGGTATCACAGCCACGTTGGCTGCTGGCTTACCTTGCCATCCCGTTTATTGTTGTAACGTTAGCTGAAAAGAAATCAATTTATTATGCATTGTCAGTATCAGCGAAGATTTTTACCGGAAACCTCTGCCGACTGATTTGCCACCGCTAAACCCTCTCAAAAGATCGAGCGGCCGATGCGGTCGGCCAGCAGCTCCAGCGCGGCGGTGCCGGCCAGCGAGTTTCCGGCGCTGTCCAGCTCCGGCGACCAGACGGCAATGGTCATCTCGCCGGGCACCACGGCAATGATGCCGCCGCCGACGCCGGATTTACCGGGCATGCCAACGCGCCAGGCAAATTCACCTGCACCGTCGTACATGCCGCTGGTGACCATTAGCGCGTTGACCTGGCGGGTCTGCTTCGGCGTCAGCAGCGCCTCGCCCTGCGGGCCCAGCCCGCCATTGGCCAGATAGAGAAAGCAGCGCGCCAGCTCGACGCAGCTCAGCGTCATCGCGCAGTAGTGGAAATAGGTTTGCAGCACCGTCGGCACGTCGTTGGCAAAGTTGCCAAACGCCTTCATCAGCCAGGCGATCGCCGCGTTACGCGCCGAGTGGTCAAACTCCGATCGCGCCACGATGCGGTCGTAACTGACGTCAGCCTGCCCGGTCAGGCCACGCACCAGCTCCAGCATGCGCTGGCGCGGCGCGGTCAGACGCGTTTCCAGCATATCGCACACCACCAGCGCACCGGCGTTAATGAACGGGTTGCGCGGAATACCCTGCTCCAGCTCCAGCTGCACCAGCGAGTTAAACGGCTGGCCGGAGGGCTCTTTGCCCACCCGCTGCGCAATCTCACGATCGCTGTAGCGGCTTAACGCCAGGGTTAAGGACAACACCTTAGAGATCGACTGGATCGAAAACCGCTCCAGCGCGTCGCCAGCCTGGTACACCGTGCCATCCAGCAGGCAAACCGCGATGCCCAGCCGGTCGGCGGGCACCTGCGCCAGCGCAGGTATATAGTCGGCGACCTTGCCCTGCCCGATCAGCGGCCTGACCTGCTGCAGGATCTCCTGCAACAGCGCGTTATCCAGTGCACTTGCCATTATTATTCCCCGATTGACCTGAACGGCCTGATTTTGCGCGCGATTCTGCCGACTGAAGGCGGCTTCGTCAAACGTTCTGCCTGAAAGGTTGCGCTGACTCACGCTCGCCATCGCCATCGCCATCGCCATCGCCATCGCCATCGCCATCGCCATCGCCATCGCCATCGCCATCGCCATCGCCATCGCCATCGCAGGTCAAAATAGCACCGCTATCGAATATTTATTCTTTTATTTGACGTTTTGATGCTGCTTTACAAAATTATTAAATTTTCGATGTCATCTGCCTGCTAAATAAAAGACAATACCTCCACATTTGCTGTGCACCCTTTATGACAGTTAACACTTTCTCAACACATCGCTAACTTCAAATGCCATCATCAACTGTTTCCCGGAAAGTCGCCTGGCTGCGCGTGGTCATGCTCGCTATTGCTGCGTTTATATTTAACACCACCGAATTTGTGCCGGTCGGCCTGCTCTCGGATATCGGCGCCAGCTTCGCCATGCCCACCGCCCAGGTCGGCCTGATGCTCACCATCTACGCCTGGATCGTCGCGCTAATGTCGCTGCCGATGATGCTGCTGACGCGTAACGTTGAGCGCCGCCTGCTGTTAATCATCATCTTCGTGCTGTTTATCGCCAGCCACGTACTGTCGTCAATGGCCTGGGACTTCACCACGCTGGTTGTCTCGCGCATCGGCATCGCCTTTTCCCACGCCATCTTCTGGTCGATCACCGCCTCGCTGGCGATCCGCGTCGCCCCGCCCGGCAAGAAAACCCAGGCGCTGAGCATGCTGGCCACCGGCACCGCGCTGGCGATGGTCCTCGGCCTGCCGATTGGCCGCATGATCGGCCAGCTGCTCGGCTGGCGCATAACCTTTGCAGCGATTGGCGTAGTGGCCCTGATAACCCTGGTACTGCTGGTAAAACTGCTGCCGCGCCTGCCCAGCGAACACACCGGCTCGCTCAAAAGCGTACCGATGCTGTTCCGCCGCCCGGCGCTGGTCGCCCTCTATATTCTGATTGCCGTCACCGTCACCGCACATTATACCGCTTACAGCTATATCGAACCCTTTATGCAAAACGTCGCGGCAATCAGCGGCGGCTTCACCACCTTCCTGCTGTTAATTTTCGGCGCGGCCGGAATCGTCGGCAGCATATTGTTCAGCCTGTACGGCAATAAATATCCCGCTACCTTCCTGTCAGGCGCGATCGCCCTTATTACCGGCAGCATGTTCCTGCTCTGGCTGGCGGCCTCCAGTACCCTCTCCATCTCCCTGCTGTGCATTATCTGGGGCATGGCGATGATGATCATTGGCCTCGCCGTTCAGGTGCGCGTCCTGGCGCTGGCCCCCGACGCCACCGACGTCGCCATGTCGCTGCTCTCCGGCATCTACAACATCGGCATCGGCGGCGGCGCGCTGCTCGGCAACCAGGTCAGCCTGCATCTGAACATGGCCAGCATCGGCTACGTCGGCGGCGCCATCGGCCTCTGCTCCCTGCTCTGGTGCGCCATCAGCCTCAAACGCTACCCCCAACTCCGCATCAACGGATAAAGGGCCAGCTCGATCAAACAGCCAACGAGCCCTGAAAATCACCAGACAAAGAGAATGCCCGCCATCAGGGAGGGCAGCGGGATGAGCCCGGAGCGGGGTAACCCGCGGAGGGTCGCCCGCTGACAGGCCCGACTGTCTCGATCACACAGGCAACGCGCCCTTAATCCCCCCAGCCACCACCGCCGCCCGCCATCAGGGAGGGCAGCGGGATGAGCCCGGAGCGGGGTAACCCGCGCAGGGTCGCCCGCTGACAGGCCCGGCACTCTCGATCCCACAGGCAACGAGCCTCAGACTCGATCCCACACCCAACGAACCCAAAAAAACCCCACAAATGCAAAAGGAGCCACAAAGGCTCCATTCAGTAAAAGTGACACCGTCACTCCAGATAAAACACCGACTTCAGCTCCGCACTCACCGGACTGTTATCCGCATTCGACGGCATCAACTCCCGCATCGACCGCCACCAGCGCTGACACACCTCGGTCTGCGCCACCGCTGCCCAACGCTCTTCTGACTCAATCTCCACCACCGCAAACAACAAATCCCGCTCTGCATCCAGAAAAATACTGTAATGATGCGCCCCGTGATCCTTCAACACCTGCGCCAGCTCCGGCCAGATCGGATCGTGCCGCTGCTGATACTCCTGATGCTTATCAGCATGCACCTGCATCACAAAGGCTTTACGCAACATGCGGATGCGTCGCTTCCAGCGCCGCGCGCCAGGGTTTCACGCCAAAACGTTCGCCCAACGCCACCAGCTCTTCCGTAGTGATGCTCTGCTTCATCCCGCCCATCGACAGCACCTTCACCACCACCTCCGACGACTTCTCAGCGGTATCGATCAGGCCAAAGGTCTCATCCAGCGTCGGCCCCGCGCCAAAAATACCGTGGAACGGCCACATCACCAGCGTATGCGACTTCATATTCTCGGCCGTCTGGGTACCGATACCGTCGGTGCCCGGCACCATCCACGGCACAATACCGACGCCGTCCGGGAACACCACCAGACACTCGGTGCTGCCTTCCCACAGCAGGCGGGTAAAGCTGGCCGGATTCAGATCCACCACGTAGCTCAGCGCCATAAAGTTGGTGGCATGGCAGTGCATAATCACCCGATCGGCACCGTTGGTCACCACCTTGCGCACGCTGTGCGACTGGAAGTGCGACGCCAGCTCGGAGGTCGGCACGCCGCCGTTGCTCAGCCCCCAGTGAATGGTAAAGGCGCGGCCGTCGCTGCTGACGCGCAGCAGCACCAGACAGTCGGCCGGATCTAACTGCACGTTGCGGAAAAACTTGCCGGAACCGGTCACAAGGAACCAGCAGTCGGCCAGCTCGGGCGCGGGCTGGCTCAGCTCCAGCGTGCGCGGCTCGGGATAAAAATCGGCGGCGAACGGCTGCACTTCCTCGTCCAGCAGGCGCAGCGACACGTTACCACCGTTACGCTCATCCCAGCCCTTCAGCCACATATCGGTGGTCGCTTTCACCATGCCCTGCACAAACCAGGATTTAAGAATCTGTTGCATTTTACTTCCTTAACTTAACGTTGGCTGAGAATCTGTTGTTCATACTGACGGACGTCGCCTAACCAGCTGGCACCGGCCGGCACGTCGTGACGCAGGCACCAGGCCTCCCACACCGCCTGCCACGGCAGCGACTTCTGCTCCTCCAGCAGCGCCAGCCGCGCGGTATAGTCGCCGCCGTTTTCCAGCGCCCTGAGCTGGTCGACCGGCTCCAGCAGCGCGCGCAACAGCGCCTTCTTCGCGTTGCGGGTGCCGATTACCCATGCGGCGATGCGGTTAATTGACGCGTCGAAGAAGTCCAGCCCGATATGTACCTTATCGAACAGCTTCTGCCGCACGATCTCGCTGGCGATGGCCTGGGTCTCATCATCCAGCAGCACCACGTGATCGCTGTCCCAGCGCACCGGGCGGCTGACGTGCAGCAGCAGGCGCGGCACGTAAAGCATGGCGGTGGAGATCTTGTCGGAGATCACCTCGGTCGGGTGGAAGTGGCCGGCGTCCAGCGTCAGCGCGATCTGGCGGCTGGCGGCGTAGCCGAGGCAGAACTCGTTGGAACCGACGGTGTAACTCTCCGCGCCGATGCCGAACAGCTTGCTCTCCACCGCGTCGATATGCAGCGATTCGTCCAGCTTCTCGCTGATGATCTCATCCAGCGACTCCAGCAGCCGCTGACGCGGTGCCAGGCGATCGACGGTCAGATCCTTCATGCCGTCCGGCACCCAGATGTTCATCACCGACGGTGTGCCCAGCTGCTCGCCAAAGTACGCTGAAATTTTACGACTGGCCTTACAGTGGTCGATCCAGAACTGGCGGATCTCCGCGTTGCCGTGCGCGAGGGTAAAGCCGTCGGCGCTCAGCGCGTGGGAGAAACAGGTCGGGTTAAAGTCCAGCCCCAGCCGGTGCTGTTGCGCCCAGCTGACCCAGCCGGCAAAGTGCTCAGGCTTGATCTCGTGACGATCCACCGTCTGTTCGGTGTCCAGGTAGATGGCGTGCAGGTTAAGCCGCTTCGGCCCGGGGATCAGCTTCATTGCCTGCTCCAGATCGGCGCGCAGTTCGTCGACGCTGCGCGCGCGGCCCGGGTAGTTACCGGTGGCCTGAATGCCGCCGGTCAGTGCGCCCTGCGGGTTTTCGAAGCCGCGCACGTCGTCGCCCTGCCAGCAGTGCATCGATACCGGCAGCCGGTCGAGCTGGGTCATTGCCGCTTCCACATCCACGCCGATATCGGCGAAACGCTGTTTTGCCAGCGCGAAGGCCTGGTCAATTGCCTGGGTCATACACAAAGCTCCTTAGCTGATGGCGTCAGTGACTCAAATCGCGCCAGATGGGGGCGATACGCATCACTGCCGTGAGGTTCAAAACGAATAAGAGGAAAATGCTGGCGCAGCTGCTGGCGGAAGGCGCTGACGTCGGCGACCTGCCCCGCGGCGATCAGCTGACAGCCGATATTGCCGAGGGTCGAGGCCTCCACCGGCCCGGCCAGCACCGGGATGCCGCAGGCATCGGCGCACAGCTGGTTCAGCAGCGGGTTCTGGCAGCCGCCGCCGACGATATGCAGCTGGCTGAACCGCCCGCCGCGCAGCGTCTCCAGCTGCCGCAGCACCTGGCGGTAACAGAGCGCCAGGCTGTCAAAGATGCAGCGCGCCAGCTCGGCGGCGGTGGCGGGCACCGGCTGGCCCAGTTCGGCGCAGGCGTCCTGAATTTCGCGCACCATATTGGCCGGGTTGATAAAGCGATGGTCGTTGGGATTAACCAGCCAGCGGCAGAGCGGCTGGCGTTCGGCGTCGGCGATCAGCGGAGCGAGCTGGCTGATTTCCAGCTCGCTGCACACCCGCTGCAGCAGCCACAGCCCCATAATGTTTTTCAGCACGCGGAAGCGCCCTTCCGCGCCACCTTCGTTGGTGATATTGGCCTGCAGCGCCGCGCCGTCGGTAAACGGCTGGCGGCTTTCAAAGCCCATCAGCGACCAGGTGCCCGAGCTGAGATAAGCGGCGTCCGCATCGCTCAGCGGCGTGGCCAGCACCGCGCTGGCGGTGTCGTGGGTAGCTACTGCCACCAGCGGGATCGCGTGGCCACGCGGGCTGGTCCAGGCACCGATACGGCGGCCGGGGGCCGAAGGCGTGCCAAACCACGCCGGGTTTGCGCCGCACCAGCGCAGCAGTTCGCTGTCCCATTCGCCGCTGTGGATATTCAGCAGCTGGGTAGTGGTGGCGTTGGTGTACTCCCAGTTGAGCTCACCGCTCAGCCGGTAGTGCAGATAGTCGGGGATCAGCAGCGCATGCGCCACCTGCGGCAGGTCGGCCGCGTTATCACGGCACAGCGCGCGCAGCTGGTAGAGGGTGTTAAACGGCAGGAACTGGATGCCGGTGCGCTGATAGATGGTTTCGCTGCCCAGCTCGCGGCAGGCCTGGGCCATCAGGCCGTGGGTGCGGTCGTCGCGGTAGGCGACCGGCAGGCCAACCCGCTGGCCGTCGGCGTCCAGCAGCACGTAGTCCACCGCCCAGGTATCGATGCCGATACTCTCGGGCACGATGCCTTCGGCGTCGAGGCTGACCAGTGCGGCGACGATAAAGGCTTCCAGCGCGTCGAGATCCCAGCACTGGCGGCCGTCAACGTTGACCAGCTTATTGGTACAGCGGCTGATTTCCCGCAGGCTGACCGCGCCGCCCTGCGCGGCGTGGCTGGCCAGCATCACGCGGCCGCTGGAGGCGCCTAAATCGATAGCGACAAAATGACGAGTGCTCATAGTTACGTTCCCGATCAATCAATGTGACCAGTGTAAAAGAGCCGCGTTTTGCCACCTTCTTGCCACTGCCAGTCCGATCTGCTCACTGGCAAAACGGCAAAGATGAACGTGAACAGGCTCACACTTTTACCGCAGAGGGCCGGAAAATGCTTCTGTGACGCCCGCCTCATTTTCGCAACGCCGACGGCGGTTTCTTTAATAACTGACGGCGATCGCCGCTTCTGCTGTCGTAAATTCAAGGTGCCCGCGTCGGGCGCTGGGTAGACTCTGTGAACTGTTTGTTAAGGAGGGGCGATCATGACCGTATTGCACAGCGTTGACTTTTTTCCGGCCGGTCACTGTCCGGTGGCGATTGAACCGCGGGCCCCGCAGGGCAGCTTCCCCGAGCACTATCACGATGACTTCCATGAGATTGTGATCGTTGAACAGGGTTCGGGGATCCACGTGTTTAACGGCCAGTCGCAGCCGCTGTGCGGCGGCTGCGTCTGCTTTGTGCGCAATCACGATCGCCATCTGTATGAGCAGACCGACAACCTGTGCCTGACCAACGTGCTGTACCGCGGGCCGGAGGCGTTCCATTTCCTCTCCGGGCTGCAGCAGCTGTTGCCGGCCGAGCAGAACGGCCACTATCCGTCGCACTGGCGCATCAGCAGCAAGGTGCTGGCCCAGGCGCATCAGCTGACCGCGCAGATGGCCAGCCCGCTTGAAGAGGGTTTTGCCGCGCAGGCCACGCGTGAGATGCAGTTTATGCAGCTGCTGCTGTTGTTGCGTCAGGGAAGCAGCAGCGCGCAGGCGGACGATCATGAGGGGCGTTTGCGCGCGCTGCTGGACTGGCTGGCCGACCACTACAGCGAGGAGATCGACTGGGAGGCGCTGGCCGATCGTTTTGCGCTGTCGCTGCGTACCCTGCACCGGCAGTTGAAGCAGCAGACCGGCAGTACGCCGCAGCGTTATCTGAACCGTCTGCGCCTGCTGGAGGCGCGCCATCTGTTGCGCCACAGCGATATGCGCATTACCGATATCGCTTTTCAGTGTGGATTTGGTGACAGCAATCACTTTTCAACGCTGTTTAAGCGTGAGTTTGGCAGCGCACCGCGTACACTGCGTCAACATGACTGATGAGGTGACCCGTGACTGCTCCCCTGCGGCTGTTAAAAGCTGACTATCTGCCCTCTGAGCTGCTGCCGGTAGCGGTGGCCGAGCGCACCCCGCAGCCCTCTTTCCCTCCGCACGTCCATGAATTCAACGAGCTGGTGCTGGTCTGGCGCGGCAACGGTCTGCACGTGATGAACGATCGGCCGTGGCTGGTGACCTGCGGTGATATTTTTTATCTGCACGCCGATGACTGCCACAGTTTTGACGCAGTGCACGATCTGGTGCTGGACAATATTATCTACTGCCCGGAGCGTTTCCAGCTGGCGCTGGACTGGCAGCAGCTGTTACCGCCGCGTGACGCCGGGGCCTGGCGGTTGACGCTGCGCGGGATGGCGCTGGCGCGCGGGGTGGTGAAGCAGCTGGAGCAGGAGAGCCGCAAGACCGATCCGCTGTCGCGGCAGCTGAGCGAGGCGCTGTTTTTGCAGCTGGCGCTGATTTTGCAGCGGCACCGTTACGCGGCCGATTGTCCGTATCAGTTGCCGGAGGGGGAGCAGCTGGATTTGCTGATGGCGGCGATTCAGGGGCAGATGGCGCAGCCGTTCGATCTGGCGCGGTTTTGTCAGCATCATCAGCTGTCGGAGCGCGGGCTGAAGCAGCTGTTTCGTCAGCAGACCGGGATGACGATTGGTCATTATGTGCGGCAGCTGCAGTTGTGTCAGGCGAAGTATTTGCTGCGCGCCAGCGATTGTCTGATTGGTGAGGTGGCGGCGCGCTGTGGTTTTGATGACAGTAACTATTTTTCGGTGGTGTTTACCCGTGAGACGGGGATGACGCCGAGCGCATGGCGACAGCAGTTTTTACGCGGGGTGGTTGCGCTTTCTGTTTGATCGAGAATAAAAGCGCGTTGTCTGGTTGATCGAGACTATCGGGCCTGTCAGTGGGCGACCCTTCGCGGGTTACCCCGCTACGGGCTCATCCCACTGCCCTCCCTGATAATCTGACTCTTTGTTGTCTGCTGGTTTTTTAAGGGCTCGTTGTTTTTGGGATCGAGAGTACAAGCTCGTTGCCTGGTTGATCGAGACTGGCGGGCCTGTCAGCGGGCGACCCTCCGCGGGTTACCCCGCTGCGGGCTCATCCCACTGCCCTCCCTGATAATCTACTTCTTTGTGGTCTGCGGGTTTTATGACTGGCGGCGGTGTGCCGCCAGCCGGGGGATCAGGAGACCATGCCGAGGCCAACGATGTTGGCGGCGAGGATGATGACGAAGCAGCCGACGGTGAGGACGCGGACCGGGCTGCGGCCGACGTTGTTCCACTCTTTGAGCACCAGGCCGACGAGGCCGCCGCAGAGGACGTAGAAGCTCATGTGCAGCATCCAGCTGACGAAGTCATACTGCGCCGGGATGCGGGCGTGGCCCCAGGCGTAGAAGAAGAACTGCAGGTACCACATGGTGCCGCCAAGCAGTGAGAGCAGTACGTTGGCGATCAGGATGGATTTGGCAACCGAGAAGTCGGCTTTGACCGACAGGTTGGCTTTTGTGGCCAGGCGGATAAAGCAGAAGCCGAGGTTGATCAGTGCGCCACCGCCCATGATCACCACGTAGCTTGGCAGCGCGACGTAGAGCGGGTCGATACCGGCGGCGGCGGCGGCTTCGTGCATCGGTTTGGCGGCGTCCATGGCGAAGGACATGCCGGCGGAGAAGATGCCGCAGAGTACCGCGAGGATCAGCCCCTTCTTGAGGTTAAACTCTTCGGCGGTGATGCCCATCGCCCGCTCTTTCAGCAGCCCGGCGCGGGAGACGATCGCTACGCCAATCAGCGCCACCAGCACACCCACCAGCGTAAGGCGGCCGCCGGACGAGCTGAACAGTTCGACAAAACGCCCCTGCAGCAGCGGCGTCATCAGCGTGCCGACCACCAGCGTGATGCCGATAGCGATGCCGATGCCCATCGACATGCCGAGGTAGCGCATGGTCAGGCCATAGTTGATGTTACCGATGCCCCACATCGCGCCGAACAGAAACACCGGCAGCAGTTGCGACAGCGAGAACGAGCTGTAGTAGCCCCAGAAGTTGGGCAGCAGGATGGCGCTGACCGCCCACGGCAGGATCAGCCATGACATCACTCCACCGACCGACCACATGGTTTCCCATGACCAGTTACGTACCTTCTTGAATGGCGCATAGAAGCAGGCGGCGCTGGCCGCCCCCACCAGGTGCCACAGAATGCCAGAGATAATCGCTTCACTCATTGGTTGTTTTCCTTCGTTGTTGTTTGCCCTGTTGACGAAGGAGTCTACGGAGAAGCCCCTCCGGGCAACCTTTGGCTGGCTGCCCCGGATTGTACGGAAATGGCAAAATTCAGCGGCTTCTGCCGACCGCTGTCACAAATCCACCGAAATCACCGTTTTGCTACTGAAAAAGTCCGTTTTTAGCTAAGTCGCTCATATTCGGGATTTACTGTCGGTTTTGCCAGCCCGGTCATGGCGTTCTTGTCAATTTTGCCAGCGGGCTCTCATTGCTGGCAGTCAGCTCAAGGAAGTGCCCGCCGGAATGCGTCAGTTTCTTACCCGTGTAACAGCGCGCTGCCTGTTTATTAACAACCGTATAAACACGTTTTGACGAGGATCCAACCAATGACCCCAGTTCAGCATCAGATGTATATCGACGGCCAGTTCGTGGAAAACCGCAGCGGCCGTTGGATCGAGGTGATTAACCCGGCGACCGAAGCCGTGCTGTCGCGTATTCCTGAAGGCAGCGCCGAAGACGCGCGACGGGCGATCGATGCCGCCGCAGCCGCACAGCCGGGCTGGGAAGCGCTGCCGGCCGTGGAGCGCGGCAACTGGCTGCAGAAGCTGGCCGCCGGCATCCGCCAGCGCGCCAGCGAACTGGCGGCCACCATCGTAGCCGAAGGCGGTAAAACTCAGGAGCTGGCGGAGACCGAAGTGTTCTTCACCGCCGACTACCTTGACTATATGGCCGGCTGGGCGCGTCGTTATGAAGGTGAGATCGTGCAGAGCGATCGCGCCCGTGAAAATATTCTGGTGTTTAAGAAGGCGATTGGCGTCACCACCGGCATTCTGCCGTGGAACTTCCCGTTCTTCCTGATCGCGCGCAAGGCCGCACCGGCGCTGCTGACCGGCAACACCATCGTAATTAAGCCGAGCGAGCTGACGCCCAATAACGCGATTATTTTTGCAGAGATCGTTGACAGCATCGGCCTGCCCGCCGGGGTGTTCAACCTGGTGACCGGCTACGGCCCGGAGCTGGGCCCGGAGCTGGCGGCCAACCCGAAGGTTGGTCTGGTCAGCCTGACCGGCAGCGTGGGTGCCGGTATTGCCACCATGCAGGCGGCGGCGAAAAACGTCACTAAGGTGTCACTGGAGCTGGGCGGTAAGGCCCCGGCAATCGTCATGAACGACGCCGACCTCGATCTGGCGGTCAGGGCGATCGTCGCCTCACGGATGATCAATACCGGGCAGGTGTGCAACTGCGCCGAGCGGCTTTACGTGCAGGAAGGCGTTTATGACCAGGTGGTTGAACGTCTGACCCATGCGTTCGGGCAGGTCACCTTTGGCGATCCGGCCACCCGGAAAGGGCTGGATATGGGCCCGCTGATCACCGCCGCTGCCCTGCAGCGCGTTGAGCAGAAGGTGGCCGACGCGCTGGCGGCCGGTGCCACGCTGGTCACCGGCGGTAAGCGCGCGGGTGACACAGGCTTCTTCTTCCAGCCGACGCTGCTGACCAACGTGCAGCAGGAGATGGCAATTATGCAGGAGGAGACCTTCGGCCCGGTGCTGCCGGTGATGAAGTTCAGCACGCTGGATGAAGCGATCGCGCTGGCCAACGACAGCGAGTACGGCCTGACTTCGTCAATCTTCACGCAGAACCTCAATACCGCGATGACCGCGTTAAAAGCGCTGAAGTTTGGTGAAACCTACGTTAACCGCGAAAACTTCGAGGCGATGCAGGGTTTCCACGCCGGCTGGCGTAAATCGGGCATCGGCGGTGCGGACGGCCGCCACGGGCTGGAAGAGTACCTGCAGACCCACGTAGCTTATTTACAGTATTAGTAACACCCGCCGCGCAAATAAGGCGCGGCGTCAATTTATCCTCCGCCGCTCCCCTCCGCCGCAGCCGCGATGAAATAGTAATATCTCGCGAAATTATGAAGCATTTAGAAACTTACACCCGAACTTTAATTGCTTTATTTAGTATTTAATCCATATTTTTAATTTGCAGCCATTAAGTGATCATAATCACAATTCATCCTCCTGTTATTGCGTAAATTGACCTCCTCAATCAAGGGGGAATACCATGAAAATATTGAACAAACAACAGATAAAATCAGTCAGTGGCGGCACCTATCCTGCCAAATGGCCTTGGGACTGGTGGAAAGCATCGAAGAAAAAGAAACACTGTGAAAATAGCTGATTAATAATTAAAGGGTCGCCGTTAGCAAAACGATGACGGCGACGTTGATGCACATCACCGTTATGCATTATTAGCACCATCACCCGTGAGAATTGTATAAAACTTCTGCTAACAACCGCTTTTCCACACGCTTTATGCCTTCTTTCCCTGTAGCTACCCAATGAACTCATTCAGCGCCACGTGCACCCTTTATTATGTTTGCTCCACTGCACTGCAGAACATACTGGTGCCTAACGCCGTCTGCAGGATCGGCTGGACAAATGGCCGCTGCGGCAGCCGTTGAACGATGACTCAGCGCCCTTTCTTTTTACGCCCTGGCTGGGCAAAACGCTTGCGGTTAGAGGGCGTCGTGGCTTTCTCAGCGGCTTTCGTCACGCCACCTTTGGTCGCGCCGCTGGCCGGTTTTTTTGCCTGGGACGGTTTCTGACGCGTTTTGTGACTGCTGTCTTCTGAAGAGGAGTCCTCAATCAGCTTAAACAGTGCGATCAGTTCGTCATCGGTCAGGTCACGCCACTCGCCGGGCGGAATGCCCTTCAGGTTGACGTTCATGATCCGCGTACGTTCCAGCTTCATCACCTCGTAGCCAAAATGTTCGCACATGCGGCGGATCTGACGGTTAAGCCCCTGCACGAGGGTGATGCGAAACACCATCGGTGCCTCTTTTTTCACCTTACACTTTTTGGTGACGGTGCCCAGCATCGGCACGCCGGCACCCATGCCGCGAATAAACTCCTCGGTGACCGGCTTGTTAACCGTGACCACGTACTCTTTCTCGTGATCGTTGCCGGCCCGCAGGATTTTGTTCACCAGGTCGCCGTGATTGGTCAGGAAGATCAGCCCCTGCGAATCTTTGTCCAGCCTGCCTATCGGGAACACACGTTTGCTGTGATTAACGAAGTCGACGATGTTGTCGCGCTCGCCGTCTTCGGTGGTGCTGACGATGCCAACCGGCTTGTTGAGGGCAATCAGCACCAGATCCTCTTCGTTACGCGGTTCAATCAGCTGACCGTTCACCTTTACCACGTCGCCAGCCACCACCTGGTCACCGACGGCGGCGCGCTTGCCGTTGATAAACACATTTCCCTGTTCAATATAGCGGTCGGCCTCGCGACGCGAGCAGATTCCGCTCTCGCTGATGTACTTGTTAAGACGTGTAGATGAATTAGTCAGCATGGTTCCCCCGTAAAAAAGCGGACTATACCTCAGCCGGGGTAGCTTGCGAAGCGTCAGTAACGTCTTTTTCAGCGGCCGGCAGCCCGCACCGGCTGACCGTCGGTGAGTTTATGGTCACCGACGGGTGATGGTCGGCAAAGGATTTGTTGTTGCGATGACATATCGCGGCGTGGCAGGAGCAGCGGGCAGGCGCGTGGCCTGCCCGTGGCGGGATAACGAAGGAAGCTGGCCGAAAGCGTTACGGCTGCTGTAATGCAGGATCGGCAAGCAGTTTTTTCACCTGCTGCAGCCCCTGTTGCGTATTCCACTGGCCGTCAAACAGCGTCCAGGTGATCCAGCCGCGGCTGAGCCAGCCGCCGTCGGTATCGCTGTTATCCGCGCCCAGCAGTTGATCATTCATCATCTGCTGCACCTTTCCGTCAGGCTGGATCTGATAGTAAAACTGCGGCGTTGGGCGAGGCTGGTTTTCAATCACTTTTACCCCGGCAATCTGCTTTTTATCGCGCGCCGGGTAGTTGATGCTCACCCCGATACCGGCAGGCAGTAACGGCTGGCCCGCCAGGCGCTGCCGATCCAGTTTTTTCACCACCTGCACCACATAGTCGATCGCCTGTGGCCAGTATTTTTTGGTCGCAGGCCAGCCCTGGCTCATCTCCTCTGGCGTCAGAATGTAACCAATGCTGGCGGCTATCGCCGGGTAACCGAAGCGCACGGCGCGCGCCGCTGCCGAAACGGTGCCTGAGTTAAGCTGAGACGCACCGGTATTGGGCCCGTCATTGACCCCGGAGATCACCAGGTCCGGTGGGTTATCACGCAACACCCCGAACAGTCCAAAGTCGACCGAGTCGGCCGGGGTACCCGGGAAGCAGAACTGCCGATCGGCATTTTTCTGCACGCTGAACGTTTTGCCCATCCTCATAGTGATGGCAGAACCGATCCCGCTCTGATTTTCTGCCGGGGCGACCAGCCACACGTCATAGCCATTGTCCGCTAGCTGACGCTGTAGCTGGGTGATCCCCGGCGAGCGGCAGCCATCATCGTTAACCAGCAGTATGCGCAGCGGCGCAGCCTGTACGACAACACTTAAGCCGCTGGCGGCCAGTGCGAGGGTGACAAGACTCTTTTTCATTTTACTCTCCTTGTGGTGTTATCCAGCCAGGGGATCAGAACAACCCGAATTTGTATTCCAGGCTGAACGCGCCCCCAATACCGGAAGATCGCTGAAAATCGTCCCCGCTGGCGTTGAGCGCCGGCTTGCCGTGCGACAGTTTCCAGCTGTAGCTGGGGCCTAACCCCGCAAACAGCGTGAAACCGGGTAGCCGTTCCGGTGCCCAGGAGATAAACCCGCCATATTCCCACTCGCGCATCGCCACGCCGCGATAGCGCATATGGTCACCGTAGTAGGCGTACAACCCGGCCAGCCATTCCGGCGAAATCTGATACTGGCCGTAGCCATACAGCATCTGTTCGCCATCGTTAACATAGTCGTTGCCCGGGGCGTCGGCTTTGCTATTGAAGGCACCGCGGGTATTTTTACCCAGATGCCAGTAGAAGCGGCCAAGATTGTTATCCAGCCTTGCGCGGGTTACTGACCAGCCGATTCCCGCCTCGGTGCGGGCGGTGGCAATGCCGACCAGGCCAAAAAGGTGCTGCGCCTGATGGCTGAAGCCACGCGCCCCCTCCCACTCGCGCAATCCCTGGTTGTAATAATAAACGCCGCGCAGCAGCAGGTTGAGGTCTTCAGCCAGCGGCTGCGACCAGGCCGACTCGACGCCCAGCCGGCGGATGTAGTCTTTACTTTCGCCCCCCACCAGGGTGATGGCGCGCCCCTTCTGCGGCTGCCAGGTAAAATCGGCGGTGGCAATATAGTCGATGCGCTTATTACTGCTCAGCGTCATAAAATGGCGTTTTTCCGGCTCGTCACGCTCGGAAAATTTATTGACCAGCGCGGCACGGGCGTAAAACTGTTCAAATCGGCCCTCCGCGCTCAGCCCCTGCCAGCTGCTGGGTGCAGCGCGGCTACGGGTAACGTTCAGCACGCCAAATTTGTACAGCTGCTGCCAGCCGGCCTTCATCTGCAGAAACTGAGTAGCATCACCAACATGGCTACGCAGATAGAGCTGGCCTAGCTTGCTGAACCCCTCCGCGTGGCCGTGGTTATCGCGCACCAGATCGCGCCCGGCAAATGAGCGGTTGGCGTAGAGTTTGCCGACCCCGTACCAGGAGGCATCCAGCCCAAAACCGTAATACGCGCCGCTGCGGTAATCGACAAGCAACCCCTGCGCCCAGGCATTCTGCGGCCCGATCCCCTGCTCCTCAAGAGCATCGGTGGTATTGGTCATCCAGATATTTTTTAACGTAACGTCGAGGTGGCTATCCGTCAGCAACCCGTGCAGGCTGTCCCGCCCGGCCGCCGCCTGGCCCGCCCACAGCCCTGCTGCCAGCAGCAGCGCGCTTTTTTTCACCCTGATGGTGTTTTTCATTCTCTCCTCCCTGGTTCCCTGAACAGCTGACCGGATGTACCGCTCCCTCATCCGCGTTACCTCGTCACCCTTGCTGCCCGCACTGCGGCGCGGGCGGTGGCTGACGAGTGAATTTTATAGCTCCAGTAACAGACGTGATAAATCAACACTGAAACAGTAACATCAGTGACAATCAGGAAAATACAGGAAGTATTGGTTGATTTAGAAAACTGTGAAGCAGATTACGGCAAAAGCAGATCTGGCGATTATTTAGGCACTAAATGCAAAAATCAGTGACTAGTCCTGGTATAAGTTGACACCTTCAGCCAGCGATCAACGCCTGATGAACCTCATCAGGCGTTTTATATTTTAGCGCCAGATGTGGACGCTCCCCGTTGTAGATTGCTACCGACTCCGCCACCATTTTTTTTGCCTCATGCAGATCGGCCGGACGGTGCAGGAGAAATTCCGTTTTCAGTATCCCGTTGACTCTTTCTGCCAGCGCATTCTGATAACAGTCGTAACCATCGGTCATCGAACAGGTTATTCCATATTTTTGATGCATCGCCTGATACTTTTCCGAGCAATACTGGATCCCCCTGTCTGAGTGGTGTATCAGTTTCAGTTGACCGCGCCGGTGTCGTAAGGCACAGCGAAGCGCCTCCATAACCTCTTCAGTTTTAAGGCTTTCATGGACGTGGTAGCCCATGATTTTACGTGAGCAGGCGTCGGTTATCAGACTCAGATAAACCATGTCACCCCGGGTTGGAAGATATGTAATATCTGCAACCCAGGCCTGTTCAGGACGGCTAATTATCACCTGGTCTGGACCCTTTTTTAGCAGATTTGGATGCCTGCGGAACCGATGATGGCTGTTAGTTGTTTTGTGGTATGCACGCTTGCAGGGAACCAGCATTCGGTGTTCAGACAGCAGTGTGAACAGCCTGTCACGCCCCACTGGCGGGGCTATCTGTGCCTGGCTGTGAAGCAGGTAATGAAGTTTCCGTGTGCCTATTCGCGGCTGGCGTAGCCTGACTTTCGCCACGAAACGTATGACCTCAGCCGACTGCCTCCGGCGGGCGATATCCCGTTTGTTTTGCTGGTACCAGGACTGTCTGCTGTGCCCAAAAAACTGACAGACACGGCTGACCGTCAGCTTTTTGGCCGGAGTTTGCGCGAGGACTTCCCGGGCCGCTTTTTTACGATGCTTACCCCGTAATCATTTTTTAAAACGTTCACAACCGCTTCAAAAAACTCAGCTTTCTGGCTGACCAGTTCAAGCTGTTCTTCAAGTTCCTTGATTCTTTGTTGTGGTGTGAGAGGGGTCGGGGGCTGATTCACAGGCAGACTCCTGGTTGAGAGATTGGGCAAAGTTGGACTCCAGTTAAGGCGTCCATGTTTGCGTAACCAGGACAGAACGGTTGAACGTCCCTGGATGCCATAGCGCTGCTGGGCTTGTTTGTAGGTCAGTTCGCCTTTCTCGACCTGCTCAACAACGGCCAGTTTAAAAGACAGAGTGTAATCTCGTTGGGTGCGTTTGAACTCAGTATTCATCACGTTCTCCGGAATTAAGTCGGAAACGTGTCAACGCTATTCAGGACGGGTCACAGTATAAAAAAAAGCCGGGTTATCCCGGCCTCTGGTGGGCAGTGATGCGGTTAAGAGGTTACCGCCCGGTGCGTCGCTGGCTGTTGAACAACGCCACGGCGCTAATCAGCGCCAGCGCTACCAGATAGTAGCTCGGGGCCAGCGCGGTGCCGGTCAGGCTAATCAGCAGCGTACAGATCAGCGGCGCAAAGCCGCCAAAAATGGTCACCGCCAGGTTGTAGGCGATGGCCATGCCGCTGGCGCGGGTCTGCACCGGGAACAGATCGGCCATCATCGACGGCACGGCGGCAAAGTAGGCGGACTTCAGCAGCGCCATCCAGCCAACCAGCAGCATCAGCGTGGTCGGTGAAGTGTGGTTGACCACCAGCATAAACGCCGGCCAGATGGTCACGCCCAGCAGCCCCAGCGCCCACCACATGATACGTACCCGGCCGACCTTCTCCGCCCAAAGGCCCATCAGCGGCGTGACCACCGTCAGGATCACGCCGGCCAGCAGCGTGGCACCAAAGGCCACCGAACCGGAGAGGTGCAGGTTTTTGGTGGCGTAGGTCGGCACATAGTTGAGCATATAATTGACCCCGGTGGAGATGACCATCAGCCCCATCGCCAGCAGCAGCAGGGTTTTCTGCTGGCCTCCCAGCATCTTCAGCGGCGACTCCACCTTCTTCTGCGCCACAAAGGTGGCCGGCTCATGCACGTGGCGGCGGATGTAGAGCCCCACCGGGCCAATCAGCAGGCCAAAGAAGAACGGAATGCGCCATCCCCAGTCCTGGATCTGCGCTTCGCTGAGCCAGGTGGTCAGCCCGAGGCCAAACGCGGCGGCCATCAGCGTGCTGGCCCCCTGGGTGGCGAACTGCCAGCTGGCGATAAACGCCCGCCGCTGCGGGAAATGCTCGACAAGGAACGCGGTAGAACTGCCGAACTCACCGCCGGCCGAAAAGCCCTGAATCAGGCGCGCCAGCAGGATCAGCAGCGGTGCCGCCACGCCGAGGGTTTCATAGCCCGGCATCACGGCGATCATCAGCCCGCCGATCATCATCAGCGTAATCGACACCAGCAGCGCCTTTTTGCGCCCGTGGCGGTCAGCATAGGCGCCGAGCACCACCGCGCCCAGCGGACGGATCAGGAACGAGATGCCGAAGCTGCCGAAGGTCAGCAGCAGCGAGACCGACGGGTCAGCCGTCGGGAAGAAGACGTGGGCGATATAGCTGGCAAAGAAGGCGTATACCGCGATATCAAACCACTCCAGCGCGTTACCGACGCAGGTGGCAAACAGCGTTTTGTACAGGTTAGGCTGTACGGCGGGTTGCGTTTCAACGTGAGTGCTCATGCCTGCTCCTCCTGCGCACGGTGCGCGCGATGGCGGGCCAGCAGCTCGCCACCCTGTTCACCCAGATCCCAGAACAGCCGGGTCATCATCTGCAGCCCTTCACGGGCAATTGACCTGAGCATGTGTTCATCCACCGCATGCTGGCCACAGGCCGGGTAAGAGTGCGGTACCCACAGCGTGGGCAGGCCGAGGATCTGCGCAAACACGTCATTCGGCAGCGAACCGCCAAGGTTCGGCAGCAGCGCCGGCTTCTTGCCGCTGGTCTCGGCCATCGCCGCCAGCGCCCAGCCAACCAGCGGGTCGGTCGGGTCAAGGCGGGTGGCCGGGGAGCCACGCAGCACCTCAACCGCCACCTGCGGGAAGCCGTGGGCGTCGAGGTGAGCGCGCAGATGGCCGCCGATATTCTGCCAGTCGGTGTCCACCACAAAGCGCAGCTGGCACACCGCGCTGGCCGAACCGGGAATGGCGTTCATCGGCCGCTGCGGGTTGCCGGCCACCATTGCCAGCACCTCCAGCGTATTCCAGCCGTACAGGCGTTCGGTCGGCGTCAGGCCGGCTTCGCCCCAGTGCGGGTCGATCTCCGGGCCACCGGGTTCACCAACCTCAATGTCGCTGAGGATCGCCTTCACCGCCGCGCTGATGGCCAGCGGCTTCAGCGCGGCCACCTGCAGCTGGCCGTGCGGGTTGACCAGGCAGGCCAGCGCGTTCGCCAGCTGGGTGCCCGGGTTGGTCAGCAGGCCGCCCCAGTTGCCGGAGTGGTAGTCGCGATCGCGGGCGTGGATCGACAGACGGAAGTTAACCGCGCCGCGCGAACCAAGGAACAGCGTCGGCCGCTGCGCGTTGAGGCGCGGACCGTCGGAGGCGATAAAAATATCCGCCCGCAGCTTCTCCGCCTCGCGGCGGCACAGGTCAGCCAGCCCCGGCGAGCTGACCTCTTCGCCCATCTCAATCAGGAATTTGCAGTTAAAGCCGAGCTTGCCGCCGCGCGCGGCCGCTACCTGCTCCAGCGCGGCGATATTCACCGAGTGCTGGCCCTTGTTATCGGCGCTGCCGCGCCCGTACCAGCGGTCGCCCTCTTCCACCAGCTGCCACGGCGTCAGGCCGTCCCGCCAGTGCTCATCGTCGCCAAATACCACGTCGCCGTGGCCGTAGCACAGCAGGGTCGGCAGCGCCGCATCTTCAATGCGGGTCGCCAGCAGGAACGGCCGCGCCGGAGCCTGAGGATTGTCGAGCTGTTCGGTGGTAAAGCCCAGCGCCTGAAACGCCGGGGCCATTTCATCATCCAGATAGGCCTGAATCAGCGCGTCGCAGTCGTCACGCTGGCTCTCGCTGCGCAGCGCCACCCGCCGCGCCAGTAGCGCTTTAAACGCGCCGCTGTCAAAATACGCCGTGGCCTGCGCCACCGCCTGTTCACCTGTCATAGTCGGTCCGTTTGTTTGAATGTTTATGATTATGTTTTTTGTGTTTGCCCTGTAGTTGTATGCCAGCGACATGGCTTGCCACAATTATCAAATTAACAACGACGCTTTGCTCTCAAAGCAATGCTAATATGCACGATCCTGGCCCATGCCCCTTCAGAGAGCACACCTTGCACAGTACCGAAATCCGCTATTTTTTAGCCGTCGCCAGCTGCGGTTCACTCAGCGCCGCCAGCCAGCAGCTGTTTGTGGCCGTTTCGGCGATCAGCCGCCAGATCCAGCGGCTTGAGACGCAGGTCGGCTGCCCGCTGTTTGAGCGCCACGCGCGCGGCATGGTGCTGAACGATGCCGGTAAAATTTTCGAGAACCACGTGCGCCGCAGCCTGCTGGATATGGAGCACGCGCTAGCGGAGATCAAAGGGCTGACCGCCGTGCGCCGCACCGCCCTGCGCGTGGCCTGTACCGACGGCGCGGCCTTCAGCCTGCTGCCGCTGCTGTGCAGCCGCTTCCGCCAGCAGCATCCGGGCGTCAGCTTTCACCTGAACGTCGTCGACACCCAGCAGATTGCCGCCCTGCTCAGCCGCGGCGAGTGCGATGTCGCCCTGCAGTTCAGCCTGTTTGCCGAGCCGGCGGTGGACGTTGCCGGCTCCTGGCCCGCGCCGGTGCTGCTGGTGATGCAGCGGGACCACCCGCTGGCCTCACGGCAGATTCGCCTCAGTGACCTGCAGGCCTACCCGCTGGCGCTGCCGCACACCGGCACCACCGTGCGCCAGCTGTTCGACCTCGCCTGCCAGATGGGTGGCACTTTTCTGGAGCCGGTGCTCACCTGCAACAATTTCAGCACCCTCCACACCTTTCTGATGCAGACGCCGCTGGCGGTGACCATCTGCAGCCAGTTCAGCGTGATGTATCCACAGGTGGAGCAGGAGCTGATACTGAAATCACCCGGCATTGAGCAGATGAGTCAGCGTTCGCTGCAGGTGCAGACCGCCTCCGGCCGCAAGCCAACGCAGGCGCAAACGCTGTTCGTGGAGTTTGCCTGCCGCGAGCTGCAGCGGCAGGATCGGCAGATCCGCGAGGCTTTTGCGCTGTAAACACGGCACGGGCCGGTGAAACCATACCGCCCGGCGCAACGCGGGAGCGGCCATCGCTCAGCGCAGGCAAGGGGGAGCGGCAGCGGCTTTGCGCGGGGCGCAACATCAGCGTTCCGCCAGCGCGCTGCGGCTGCACCACAGCGCAGCGGCGCTCAGCGGTGCCAGCATCAGCAGGTAGTAGGCGGGTGCCAGCAGCGAACCGGTCAGCGCAATCAGCAGGGTGCAGATCATCGGTGCAAAGCCGCCGAACAGGGTGACCGCCACGTTATAGCCAATCGACATGCCGCTGGTGCGGATCCGGATGGGAAACAGATCGGCCAGCGCCGACGGCACGCAGGCAAAGTAAAACGACTGGGTAACCGCCAGCCAGCACACGACCAGCAGCAGCGTGGCTGATGACGGCCGGTGGGTCAGCAGCCAGAACGCCGGCCAGAGGCTGATTAACAGCGCCAGCACCGCTGCGGCCATCAGCGGTACGCGCCCCACCCGCTCCGCCAGCATCCCGACCAGCGGGGTCAGCAGCGTCAGCACCACCCCGGCGCTCAGGGTGGCCGCAAAACTGACGGAACCCGGCAGGTGCAGATTTTCCATCGCGTAGGTCGGCACAAAGTTGATCATATAGTTGATCCCGGTTGGCAACACGATCAGCCCGGTAGCCAGCAGCAGGCGCGCCTTATGCTGCAACATCAGCAGCTTCAGCGGCGAATGGCCGGCACCTGGCGTCACAAAACCGGGCGGCTCCTGGATGTTGCGCCGCATCCACAGCCCGACAGGCCCCAGCAGCAGGCCAAAGATAAAGGGCACCCGCCACCCCCACGCGTACAGCTGAGGCTCGGTGAGCCAGGCGGTCATCAGCCAGCCTGCGCCGGCGGCCAGCACGGTACTTGCGCCCTGGGTAGCGATCTGCCAGCTGGCGATAAACACCCTGCGTGCGGGAAAATGCTCAACCAGAAACGCGGTGGAGCTGCCGAACTCACCGCCGGCGGAAAATCCCTGAATCAGCCGCGCCAGCAGCACCAGCAGCGGAGCCAGCAGCCCGATCTGCTGATAGCCCGGCATCAGCAGGATCATCAGCGTACCCAGCATCATCAGGCCGATGGTCAGCAGCAGCGCCTTTTTACGTCCGTGACGGTCGGCATAAGCGCCGAGCACCACGGCGCCGAGGGGGCGAACCAGAAAAGAGGCACCAAAACTGCCGAAGGTGAGCAGCAGCGCTACCGAGGGATCGGCGGCCGGGAAGAAGGTCTGGCTGATGTAACGGGCAAAGAAGGCGTAAACGACCAGATCGTACCACTCCAGCGCGTTGCCGGCGCAGGTGGCAGCCAGCGTCGGCAGCAGTCCGGGGGGTGCAGAGGCGCGGTGTTGTTTTGTGCAGGTCATGTGCGGGATTTCCTTCCGTTGAGGTTCTCACGACATAACTAGCAAAATTACCCATGGATATTTATCGAAAATCAGAGAGTTGTGCGCGGGGATGGCGCGGGTTAAGCACAAAAAAACCGGATTACCCTGTCGTCCGCCTGCTCAAGGGGGATCCGGCTGCTTTTCGCTTGCACCTGGCGTGGCCGCAGAAGGCAGCAGATGCATTTCCGGCTCTGCGGTTATCCCGGTTAAACTCCCCGGCCGCGGGCCGGGGAACGGGTTACTTCAGATCGACCTGATAGAAGATATGCTTGCCGAACGGATCAACCTCGTAGCCGCTGACCTCCTTGCGCACCGGTTCAAAGATGGTCGAGTGGGCAATCATCACCGCCGGCGCCTGGTCATGCATAATCTGCTGCGCCTCTTTATACATCGCCACGCGTTTGTTGTGATCCTGCTCGGCGCGCGCCTGGGTGATCAGCTGGTCAAACGGCTTGTAGCACCACTTCGCCGAGTTGGAGCCGCCGCTGGCAGAGGTGCAGCTGAACAGCGGGCCGAAGAAGTTATCCGGATCGCCGGTGGCGGTGGTCCAGCCCATCAGCGCCGCCTGATGCTCGCCGTCTTTTACCCGTTTAAGATATTCGCCCCACTCGTAGGTAACGATATTCGCCTTAATACCGACCTTTGCCCAGTCCGACTGGATCATCTCCGCCATCCGGCGGGCGTTAGGGTTATACGGGCGCTGCACCGGCATTGCCCACAGGTCAATGCTAGTGCCCGGTGCAATCCCGGCCTGCTTCAGCAGCGCCTGCGCCCCCTGGGGATCGTAGTCGTAGTCCTTCAGGTCGGCGTCCGCACTCCAGACGCCCGGCGGCAGCAGGTTTTTCGCCGCCGTGCCGGTGCCGTGGAATACCGCTTCAACGATCGCCGGCTTGTTAATCGCCATGGTCAGCGCCTGGCGCACCTTCACGTTATCCAGCGGGGCTTTCTGCGTGTTAAAGGCGAGGAAACCGGTGTTCAGCCCGGCCTTCTGCATCAGGGTGATATTTTTATTCTCCCCCAGCCGTGCCAGATCGGCCGGGTTAGGGAACGGCATCACCTGGCATTCATTTTTTTCCACCTTGGCGGCGCGCACCGAGGCGTCCGGGGTGATGCTGAACACCAGCCGGTCCAGCTTCGCCTTGCCCTGCCAGTAGTCCGGGAAGGCACGATAGAGGATGCGCGCATCCTTCTGGTACTGCACCAGTTCAAACGGCCCGGTGCCGATCGGTTCACGATCCACCTTCTCCGGCGTGCCCGCTTTCAGCATTGCGTCGGCGTATTCCGCCGGCAGGATCGAGGCAAAGTACCAGGCGAGATCGGCGAGGAACGGCGCTTCGGCATGCGCCAGGGTGAAGCGCACGGTGTGCTCGTCGACCTTATCGATGCTCTTTAGCAGCGTGCCCAGCTCCAGGCTTTCAAAGTTGGCGTAGCTGCCGTTAGAGACCTTGTGATACGGGTTGGCCGGATCTTTCTGTCGCATAAACGAGAAGATCACGTCATCGGCGTTAAAATCGCGCGTGGGCTTAAAGTTTTTGTTGCTGTGAAACTTCACCCCCTTGCGCAGATGGAAGGTGTAGACCGTGCCATCCGGGCTGATCTCCCAGCTTTCTGCCAGGCTTGGGATCAGTTCGGTGGTGCCGGGAGTGAAGTCCACCAGCCGGTTGTAGATCGGTACCGCGCTGGCGTCCACGCTGGTACCGGAGGTGTAGAGCTGCGGATTAAAGTTCTCCGGTGAGCCCTCTGAGCAGTAGACCAGCGTTTTGGCGGCGGTGGCAGAACCGGCGGCCAGTGAGAGCGCCGCAATCAGGGCGCTAATCAGTCTTTTGTTCATCTCCATCCTCTTTTTTATTTGACAGTGTCCGGGGGCAGTGCGTAAAACCAGAAGGTAGCTGATTAATAAACCACACTATTCGTCATATTACCTAATCCGGGTAATCGGCAATCGATAAGGAATTGTGATGACTGTCTCACTGGAACGCCAGCTTACCGACCGTTTCTTCCGTTATCTGGCCGTCAGCAGCCAGAGTGACGCCACCGCCAGCGTGCTGCCGAGCACGCCGGAGCAGCACGATATGGCCCGGCTGCTGGCCGACGAGCTGCGCGCGCTGGGCCTGCAGCAGGTGGTGATCGATGAGTTCGCCACCGTCACCGCCGTGAAGCCCGGCAACCGTCCGGGGGCACCGCGCATCGGCTTTATCACTCATATCGACACCGTTGACGTCGGGCTGTCGCCGCACATTAAGCCGCAAAAGCTGCGCTTTGAGGGGCAGGATCTCTGCCTGAACGCGGAACAGGATATCTGGCTGCGTACCGCGCAGCACCCGGAAATCGCCCGCTATCAGGGGCAGGAGATTATCTTCAGCGACGGCACCAGCGTGCTGGGGGCAGATAACAAGGCGGCGGTCACGGTGGTGATGACGCTGCTGGAGAACCTGCGCGCGGATCAGCCGCACGGCGATATCGTGGTGGCCTTTGTGCCGGATGAGGAGATCGGCCTGCGCGGGGCCAAGGCGCTGGATCTGACCTCGCGTTTTAACGTCGATTTCGCCTATACCATCGACTGCTGCGAACTGGGGGAAGTGGTGTTTGAGAACTTTAACGCCGCGGCCGCCGAGATCCGCTTTACCGGCGTGGCGGCGCACCCGATGTCCGGTAAAGGGGTGCTGGTTAACCCGCTGCTGATGGCGTGGGATTTTATCGGCCACTTTGACCGCCAGCAGACGCCGGAGCACACCGAAGGCCGTGAAGGCTACACCTGGTTCAACGATATGCAGGCCGGTGCCAGCAGCGCGGTGTTGAAGGCATCAATTCGCGATTTTGACCTTGTCAGCTTCGCCGCACGCAAGCAGCAGATTGAGGCGGTGGCAGACAAAATTCGCCAGGCCAATCCAACCGGTCGCGTGGAAGTGAGCATCAGCGACACCTACAGCAACATCAGCAACGCGATCGGCGACGACCGCCGGCCGATTGATCTGATCTTCGCCGCAATGGCCGAACTGGACATTGAGCCGAAGGTGATCCCGATGCGCGGCGGCACCGACGGTGCCGCCCTGTCCGCCAAAGGGCTGCTGACGCCGAACTTCTTTACCGGCGCGCACAACTTCCACTCGCGCTTCGAGTTCCTGCCGCTGCCGTCGTTTGTGAAGTCGTATCAGCTGGCCGAGAAGATCTGCCTGCTGGCGGCACAGGCGTAATCCCCGGCTACCCGGACCCGCTGCCGGCCGCGCCTTTACTCTTCGTACACGTAAACGCGCAGCCGGTGGCCGTCGTCGTCAGCGGCGGTGAAGGTGTAACCGAAGTCCATGCTGACCGGCTGCTGCAGAATATTTATCCCCCACTGCTGCCACTGCTGATGGCAGCTATCCACCTCTTCGCGGCTGGCGGCGCTCAGCACCAGTTCCGACTGGCTGCTGCCCGGCGTGGCCGCCGGGCGCACGCCGTCCCGCCGCCACAGGCCCAGCCGCCCGCCGTCCGGCAGCACAAACATGGCGAAGGTGGCCGACTGCTCAACCGGCGGCAGGCCCAGCAGACGCTGATAGAACGCGGCGCTGGCCGCCGGATCGCTGACGTACAGGATGGTGAAGTTTAGTGCTTTCATGGTGCTCTCCCCGTTGGTTGATAGGCAGAGAGTACGCGGCGCCAGTGACAGTTTCCGTCAGTAGCCGAAGCCCTGCGCTTTAATGCCCTGCTGGCTGCGCCAGGTTTTCAGCAACGCGCTACGCGACTGGCGGTAGCGGCGCTGGGTGTAGGTAATCGCAGTGATGCGATCGAGGCGGAAGTGGCGAAAATCCCCGCGCAGTTCGCACCAGGCGATCAGCAGCTGCACGCTGTCGAAGTATCCGATCGCCAGCGGCCACAGCGTGCGCTGGCTGACCTCATCACGCAGATCCAGATAATCAATACGCACGATGCGCTGCTGTTCGATCGCCCGGCGCAGCTCCGGCGTTTCACCGCTGATCGGCACGCTGACGGCGGCCGGCCCGACCAGCAGCGGCGACAGCTCCAGCTGGCTTCTTAGCTCGTCCGGCAGCACCGCGGCAATCTTGCTCAGCGCCGAGTGGGCGGCACCGGCCAGCTCGTTATCGGCGCGGCTGCCGACCCAGCGTGAGCCGAGCACCAGGGCAGCGATCTCCGCCTGGCTGAACATCAGCGGCGGCAGGGTAAAACCGGGGCGCAGCACGTAGCCCAGCCCGGCTTCGCCGACGATATCGGCCCCCTGCTGTTGCAGCGTGGCGATATCACGATACAGGGTGCGGGTGCTGATGCTGAGTTGTTCAGCCAGCTGCTGCGCGGTCACCGGAAAGCGGTGGTTACGCAGAAGCTGCAGGATATCGAGCAGGCGCTGGGCGCGTGACATGATGGGGTGACCTTTAGAGAAAAATGGAAAGGGTGGCGATGGGCGGATAATAACGTAAAAAGGGGCCGACAGAGCGGCCCCGTGGGGTAAAAATGGTCTTCTCGGACGAATTATTTCACTGAAACGTCGATGCCAGGGAAGTACTTCGCGGCCAGTTTAGTGATGGTGCCGTCGTTCTGCACTTTGACGATCGCCTCATCCAGCGCGGCTTTCAGCTTAGTATCGTCCTTACGCAGGCCGTAACCGATGCCGCTGCCGAGGATCTTGTCGTCATCGACCGCCTGGCCGATAAAGCCGAAGCCTTTACCCTGCGGCTTGTCGAGGAAGCCGGACTGACCGGCGGCCGACATCACCAGCGTGCCGTCGAGGCGGCCGGCGACCATGTCGTTATAGACCTGGTTCTGATCCTGATAGGAGGTCACAGTCACCCCTTTCGGCTCCCAGTGCTGCTTGGCGTAGGTTTCCTGAATAGACCCCTGCAGCACGCCGATGTTTTTACCCTGCAGCCCTTCAGCCGTCGCCGCTTTTACCGCGCCGGTTTTACCGATCAGCATGCTTGGAATGCGATAGATCGGTTTGGTAAAACCGATGCTCTTCGCCCGCGCTTCGGTGATATTCATCGCGGAGTTGATAGCGTCAAACTTCTTCGCCGACAGCGCCGGGATCAGCGCGTCAAAGCTGCTCTCCACCCAGCTGCAGGTAAAGTTGCCCACCTTACAGATGGCGTTACCCAGCTCGATATCAAAGCCTTCCAGCTCACCCTGCGCGTTGCGGCTTTCAAACGGCGGATACTGTGATTCCACGCCGTAACGCAGATTTTCTGCCATCACCGACATGGAGGCCAGCAGACCGGCCACGACGCACAACGCATTGATTTTCTTCATTCACTTCCCCTCATGATGTTTATTTTAGCGAGGCTTAACCTGACACAGCGCGCGTGCGCCGGCCTTCAGGGTGGCTTCGTCTTTTGCGAAAGAGAGACGGATTAACTTATTGTCGGTGCCGTCGGTGTAAAACGCCGACAGCGGAATGGTTGCTACGCCGTAATCGACAATCAGACGTTTTACCATTTCAGCGTCGGTTTCGTCACTGAAATCCTTAAAACTGGCGAGCATAAAGAAGGAACCCGCCGACGGCAGCAGGGTAAACGGCGAATCCTGCAGCAGGCTGGCCAGCAGGTCGCGCTTGCGCTGATAGAACTCGCCCAGGCCGAGATAGTTTTCCGGCTGCTGCAGATAGTCGGCAAAGGCCACCTGCATCGGCGTATCGGCGGCGAACATCATAAACTGATGCACCTTAACCACCTCTTCCATCAGCGCCGCCGGGGCCAGCAGATAGCCGACGCGCCAGCCGGTGACGTGGAAGGTTTTACCGAACGAGCTGACGATCACGCTGCGCGCCGCCAGCTCCGGGTGGGTGGCCATACCGTGATGACGGCGGCCGTCGAACAGGATATGTTCGTAAACCTCGTCGGAGAGCACGATGATATCCGTGTTGCGCAGCATAAGCGCCAGCCGGTCCAGATCCGCAGCGCTCAGCACCTGCGAGCTGGGGTTGTGGGGCGTGTTAATAATGATCATCCGGGTGCGCGGCGTGATGGTGGCCGCCAGTTCGTCCCAGTTGATGCTGAAATCACCGGCCTGCAGCTTAAGGCCGATCGCCGTCGCCCCCTGCAGCCGCACCATCGGCGCATAGCTGTCAAACGCCGGTTCAAAGAAAATCACCTCGTCGCCGGGGTGCACCAGCCCGGCAATCGCCGCGAACAGCCCTTCGCTGGCGCTTGCGGTGACCAGCACTTCGCTGGCGGCGTCATAGCGCTGGCCGTAAAGGGTTTCCACCTTGTCTGCCAGCGCCGCGCGCAGCGGCGGGTAGCCGGTCATTGACGCATACTGGTTATGCCCCTGCTGCATCGCGCGGGTGACGCCGGCGACCAGCAGCGGGTCGCAGCTGAAGTCCGGCGCGCCCTGTGACAGGTTGATCGCGTTGTGCTGCGCGGAGAGCTGACCAATCACCGAAAAAATGGTGGTGCCGACATCAGGTAATTTAGAGCGCGGCTGCAGCGCAGATTTGAGGGCCATGGGAACTCCGGTTCGGGTAATTTACTGTGTAAGGGGGGTCAGCGACCGCTGTCCTATTCAACGTGGCGCACCTTGAGTGAACAAGCGATTTGTTGTCATAATAGCTATGACTTTTTCACATAGCTCAGAGGCCCTGCATGACCCAGCGTACGCTGCCGTTAAACGCCATTCACGCTTTCATCGTTACCGCCCGTCACCTGAACCTGACCCGGGCGGCGGCTGAGCTGTGCATTACCCAGGGCGCGGTCAGTCGCAAAATCAGTGCGCTGGAGGGGTGGCTGGGCTTTGCGCTGTTCGATCGCCACGCGCGCGGCCTGCACCTGACGCCGCAGGGCAGCAGCCTGCTGCCCGCGCTGCAGGCGGGCTATCAGCAGATGCTGGATGCTGCGCTGCAGGCCAGCCGCCAGCATGCCACCATCCGGCTACGCGCCCCCACCTGCGCTATGCGCTGGCTGGTGCCGCGGCTGGTTGCGCTGGAGAAGGCGCATCCGGAGCTGCACGTGGCGCTGACCACCACCGTCGATCACCGGCCAAGGCTGGAGAACTTCGACGCCGCGATAGTCTATGGCCATGAACCGGTGGGGAGGCTGTTGTTTGAAGAGGCGCTAATACCGGTGCTGGCACCCGGCCTGCTGCCTGCCGGGACGCAGGACGCTGCGGCGCTGACGGCGCTGACCTTTCTGCACCCCACCGCCGACCGCCGCGACTGGCAGCTGTGGCTGGCGGCGCAGGGGCAGCAGCTGGAGATGCGCCGCAGTCAGCACTTCGCTACCATGGATCTGGCGATCGCCGCGGCGATCCAGGGGTTTGGCGTCACGGTCGCCGACCAGACGCTGGTGGTGGATGACCTGGCGGCGCAGCGGCTGGTTGCCCCGCTGCCCCACCCGGTGAAGACCGGCGCGCTCTACAGCCTGATCCTGCGCCCGGAGGCTGGCGCGCCGCCGGGGCTGGATCGGCTGGTCAGCGGGCTGTCAGGCTGAGGCCGACAGGCGGAACCTGGCCACCGACTGCGACAGCGCTTCGGTCTGGCGCGCCAGCGAGCTGGCCGCCGCAGAAACTTTCTGCACCAGCGTGGCGTTCTGCTGGGTGACGGTGTCCATCTCCGCCACGGCGGTGCCGACCTGCGAGATACCTTTGCTTTGCTCCGCCGACGCACCGGCGATCTGCTGCATAATCGCCGTCACTTCGCCGACCGCGCGCAGGATCTCGTCCATGGTGTCGCCGGCCGCCGCCACCAGCGTTGAGCCGTTGTTGACCCGGCTGACCGAGTCGCCGATCAGCCCTTCAATCTCCTTCGCCGCGGCGGCGCTGCGCTGGGCGAGGTTACGCACCTCGCTGGCCACTACCGCAAAGCCGCGCCCCTGTTCGCCGGCGCGCGCCGCTTCTACCGCCGCGTTCAGCGCCAGAATATTGGTCTGGAAGGCGATGCTGTTAATCACCGACGTAATTTCAGCAATTTTCTTCGAGCTGCCGGCAATGCCCTGCATGGTGCTGACCACCTGACCGACCAGCACCCCGCCCTTGCCGGCGGTAGCGGACGCCGCTTCCGCCAGCTGACTGGCCTGATGCGCGTTGTCGGCGTTGAATTTCACCGTCGCGGTCAGCTGCTCCATGCTGGCGGCGGTCTCTTCCAGCGCCGCCGCCTGCTGCTCGGTGCGTGAGGAGAGGTCGTTATTGCCGCTGGAGATCTCCTCAGCCCCGCGCCAGATGCCGTCGGTGCCGCTACGAATGGCGCTGACCGCATCGCGCAGGCTGTCCTGCATCGCGCTCAGCAGCGGGACCAGCTGGCCGACGCAGTTGCGGCCCATATCCTCAACCGGCTGGCTGAGATCGCCGTCGGCAATCAGGCGGAACTGCTGACGGATGCGGTCCAGCGGACGCACCAGCATGCTGACCAGATAGCGATCGGTAAACAGCAGGATCAGCAGCCCGGCGGCCAGCGCCAGCGCCAGCACCAATTTGGTCATCAGCGTCAGCCGGTCGACGGTCACCCGGGTCTGATCGAGCTTGGCGGTGGCGGCGGCGTTGAACTGTTCAACGTGGCTGCCAAATTCCCGACTCAGCGCCGGGGTGACGCTACTGGCGTGCCGGCGAAACGCCTCACTGTTGCCCTGCGCCGCCAGCTGCATCTGCGGGTTCACGCCGCGATCGAGCAGCTGCTGCCAGCTGTTGATCACCGGTGTCACCAGTTCATCGCCCAGCGGGCCGGGCGCCTGCTGTTTAAATCGGACCAGCAGGCCGTTCATGTTATCCAGCGCCTTCTGCGCCGAGGCCAGCTCCTCCGGCTTACCGGAGTCGAGCGCGCGGGTCAGGCGGGTAATAAAGCGGAAATAGCGATCATTGCCCTGGCTTAGCGTGTTCATCTGGCTGACAAGCTCACGATCCAGCGCGTTGCCCTGCGCTAACTGATTAAGCGAGTAGATGCTGTAGCCGCCCACCGCGCCCCACAGCAGGCAGAACAGTCCGAGCACCCACAGCATGACTGCACGGATGGTGTAGTTTTTTAAAAATTGCATAGTGACTCCATAACCTGGTGAAACCGTTGAGATTTTAGTTTTTAGGGTATTCAACGTAGGTTATCGGCATATTTACGGCAAAGGTGAGCAGATAACACTATAGAAAGCGTACTGAATTGCCCGATTGTGCCAGGCGAAAGAACAGGATAAGCCGCTGTTGTGACAGATTATTCTTCTCTGAATGCGCTATTTAATCAGCAGATAACGTTATCTGTGACCGTAACAAAAGTATTTCTGATTGTTTCTGTACGGGCGTTTCTCCCCGCAGAGCGGCGCAGGTTGTTTAAAAAACCCTCCCGCCGGCGGTTTTGCAGATTATGCTGATAGCAGAGCCGTACCGCGGGCGGCAGGATCCCAGCGCCCAACGCGGCGCGTTTAGCGCGCCCGCCTCCCTTCTGCTATCTAAAAGGATGACCCGATGTTTACCTCAATCAATAACGGATTTTCCCGCTTCGCCGATGCCCCGGATTTTGGCAAACTGCTGCTGCGCGTCTCGCTCGGGGCGCTGCTGCTGTTCCACGGCTTCTTTAAAATGCAGCACGGCGTCGGCTGGATCGCGCGCCTGCTTGAGGGGCAAGGCCTGCCCGGGTTTATCGCTTACGGCGCCTATATCGGCGAGGTGCTGGCGCCGGCGATGATCGTGCTCGGCCTGCTGACCCGCCCGGCGGCGCTGGTGATTGCAATCAATCTGGTGGTGGCGACGCTGCTGGCGAAGAGCGGCGTGTTCTGGGATCGCACCGCCGTCGGTGCCTGGGCGCTGGAGGTGGAGGCGCTGTACCTGTTCGGCGCGCTGGCGGTGATGTTCCTCGGCGCCGGGCGCTATACGCTGGTGCGCGACGGTAGCCTGACCTGAGACGTGGCCTGCCCGCGCTCAGGCGGGCAGGCACGCGTTACTGCGGGTGCCAGGCGAAGCGGTATTTCGCCACCAGCATCAGGCTGGTCAGCACCGCCGGGATCGCCAGGAAAGAGAAGACGTCGGTAATATTCCAGCCCATTGACAGCATCTGCGCGCCGGCAAAGGCGCTGAGAATGGCACCGATGCGACCGATGCCGTGCATCCAGCTGGAGCCGGTAGCGCGGGCGCGGGTCGGATAGTAGCTGGCCGAGAGCGCATTCATGCCGGTGTTGGCGCCGTTGAGGCAGAAACCGCTGCAGAAGGCGATGGCGCTCAGCAGCCAGGCATCCGCCGGTGCGAAACCGATGCCTACCGTGGCAATGGCGCCGCTAAAGTAGATGGCGGCCAGCGCCAGGTTCGCGTTAAAGCGATCCATCATCCAGCCGGCAAACAGCGAGCCGACCGTGCCGCCCGCCTGATACATGGCGGTCACCAGCGCCGCCTGGGTCACCGTCATGCCGACATCTTTTACCAGCGACGGCAGCCAGCTGCCGATCAGGTAAACCAGAAACAGCCCCATAAAGTAGCTGCCCCACAGCATCAGGCTGCCAAAGCGGTACTGGCGCGACAGTACCAGCCGCACCGCGGCCTCTTTTACCTGCGGTTCGTTAAGCTCAAAGCGGCTGTCTTCCCGGGTGCTGCCCGGCCGCATCCGCTCGACGATCTGCCGTACCTGCGCAGCGGGAGCGTTGCGCGTCAGCATAAAACGCACCGACTCCGGCAGCCCGCGCATCAGCAGCGGCAGCAGCAGCAGCGGCAACACGCCGCCCATCACCAGCACCGAATGCCAGCCGTAATGCGGGATCAGCCAGGAGGCGGCAAAGCCGCCGCTGGCCGCGCCAAAGGTGAAGCCGCAGAACACCACGGTGATCAGAAACGCCCGTTTACGCTCCGGCGAATACTCCGCCACCAGCGTGCCGACGTTGGGCATCGCTGCGCCCAGCCCCAGCCCGGTCAAAAAGCGGAACAGCATCAGCTGGTCAAGATTTTGCGAAAAGGCGGTGGCCAGCGTCCACAGGCCAAAGAAGAACACGCTGCTGAGGATCATCACCCGACGGCCAAAGCGGTCGGCCAGCGGCCCGGCAAACATCGCCCCCAGCGCCAGCCCGATCAGCGCGGCGCTGATTACCAGCCCGAGCTGGTGGTTACTGACGCCCCAGGCGGTTTTCAACGCCGGAGCAATAAAGCCCATCAGCGCAATATCCATGCCGTCCATCGCCACAATGGCAAAGCTCAGGGCAATAATGCGTTTCTGATAACGGCTCAGGCCACCCTGGTTGATTAATCCACGGATATCGATCGCTGCGGTACGGTTCACTTCGCGCTCCCTGGCTGGTTGACTCCCTGCGGCATAGCGCGGGACCGGTAAAAATTGCTGGCTATCATAACGGATAGTAATGACGTTGACTCGTAAAAATGGGCAGTTTTTCGATAATGATTATCATTTCGGAGCATTGCACCGCAGCCCTGACGGGCGAAGAACGATAAGCTATACGCATATCCCGGCCGCTAAGAGGGAATAAAAGTAATAGATACGCCGGTATTTCCGCTAAATGTTAATTAATTTTTGCAATAAGGTTAACAAAACCCACAGGCAAGACTTGCCAGGGCCTCCTGCGGGTTACTACTCTGAGCTATGGACAAAAATTACGTTTTTAATCAGCGCATTCGCCTGCGCCACCTGCATACCTTCGTGGCCGTTGCCCAGCAAGGCACGCTGGGCCGTGCCGCCGAAACGCTGTCGCTCAGCCAGCCGGCGCTGTCAAAAACGCTTAACGAGCTGGAAGAGCTGACCGGCGTGCGGCTGTTCGAGCGCGGGCGGCTGGGTGCACAGCTGACCACCATGGGCGAACAGTTCCTTACTCACGCGGTGCGGGTACTGGACGCGCTGAACCATGCCGGGCAGAGTTTCCACCTGCCGCAGGCGCGCGATCCGGAGGTGCTGCGGGTCTGCGTGCTGACCACGGTGGCGCTGGGGATGCTGCCATCGATCCTCGAACGGTTTCACCAGCAGCAGCCGCAGACCATCGTGCAGGTTGCAACCCTGCACAATAACGTCCTGCTGGCCGGGCTGAAGGCCGGCGAATTTGACGTGGGTATTGGCCGCATGGCCGACCCCGGCCTGATGACCGGCCTGACCTATGAGCTGCTGTTCCTTGAGTCGATGCGGCTGGTGGTGCGCCCCGACCATCCGCTTTTAAGTGACAACGTCACGCTGTCGAAAGCGCTGTCATGGCCGGTGGTGATCTCCCCGGAAGGTACCGCCCCACGACGCGTTGCCGAGGCGATGCTTAAAGACCAGGGCTGCCGCCTGCCCGCCACGCTGGTCGAGACCTCAGCCACTTCCCTGGCGCGCCAGCTGGCCTTACGCGCCAGCTACGTCTGGTTTGTGCCCTCCGGCGCGATCAAGGACGACCTGCTGCACAATGCGCTGGCGGCGCTGCCGATCTCCTCGCACGGGCCGGGCGAACCGGTGGGCATCGTCACCCGCTCCGGCAAGCCGCTGAGCCTGAGTGCCGAAGTGTTTTTATCCACGGTACGTAAATCCCACTCCGGCTGAACGGAGGTGATTGCGCTAGCGGCTGCGTTTCGCATGGCGTTCGCGGTTCTCCTGGCGCGCCTGCTCGCTTTTACGCAGGCCGACGTAACAGGCACCGCTGCCGCCGTCCTGAGGCCGGGCGGCACAAAACGCCTGTACCGACTCAAACTGCGGCAGCCAGCGCATCAGATAGCTGCGCACGATATTGGCATGAGACCGATCGTGGCGGCCTTTACCGTGCACGATCAGCAGGTTGCGCCAGTTCTCCTGCTGCGCCTGGCCGATAAACAGATACAGCCGCTGGCGGCACTGTTCCACCGAAACCCCACGCAGATCGATACTGGCCTGCGGGGCATATTTCCCCAGCCAGAGTTTGTCAACCACGCCCTGCTGCATGCCGGCCGCCTGCCACGCGAGATCGGTGGTGCAGGGGACGATCTCCAGCAGTCCGCTGGTCAGCGGGTTATCGAGCTGCAGCTCCTGCTGGCGATCGCGGTCGGGCCTGGGGGCGGATACCGGCAGCCACAGCGTGCTGCCGCAGGTTTTCAGCGGGGTAACGTCACCCATCGCCTGTTGAAAAAGATCGTTGTCGTCATGATGGCAGGTCATCGCCTCTCCCCCGATGCTGTAGATTGCCGCCTGCGTAATGCGGGGGCGGATAAATTTTAGCATACGTCGTTAAAGGAAGATCTGACCGTCATCAGACCGGGCCAGCAACCGTCGCGTCGTCACCGCGACTGATTAGCAAACTTAAACTAAATTTATTTAAGGCAACCGTTGAATCCATTAAAATTGATTTAGATCAAGTTTACAGTTATTAACGAAGCAGAACCTCTACCCGGCTAATGCACGGAGATAATTTTTAGCGTATAGAGCGGCAAAGCACGATGAAGACTGGATTGTTACATGTGAATCACATAAAGAAACAATTTTCGCAACATACTTATATTTAATACCTTTTAACTGCTCAGATGAGTTTTCATCCGACCTGTAACAGGGTAAAATTGATTCCAGTCAATTATCATCGAGCGTAGATTATGATTCCCGAAAAGCGAATTATCAGCAGACGCGTACAATCCGGCGGTTGCGCCATTCACTGCCAGGATTGCAGTATCAGCCAGCTTTGCATCCCGTTCACACTTAACGAGCATGAGCTTGACCAGCTGGACAATATCATCGAGCGTAAAAAGCCGATCCAGAAGGGACAAACGCTGTTCAAGGCCGGTGACGAGCTGAAGTCGATCTACGCTATCCGTGCGGGCACCATTAAAAGCTACACCATCACCGAGCAGGGCGATGAACAGATTACCGGTTTCCATCTCGCCGGCGACCTGGTAGGCTTTGACGCCATCAGCGCTAACCAGCACCCGAGCTTTGCCCAGGCGCTGGAAACCGCGATGGTCTGCGAAATTCCCTTTGAAACGCTGGATGACCTGTCGGGAAAAATGCCCAACCTGCGCCAGCAGATCATGCGTCTGATGAGCGGCGAAATCAAAGGCGACCAGGAGATGATCCTGCTGCTGTCGAAAAAGAACGCCGAGGAGCGTCTGGCCGCCTTTATTTATGGCCTGTCACGCCGCTTCGGCCAGCGCGGTTTCTCGCAGCGCGAGTTCCGTCTGACCATGACCCGTGGTGATATCGGCAACTATCTTGGCCTGACGGTGGAAACCATCAGCCGCCTGCTCGGCCGCTTCCAGAAAAACGGTATGCTGGCGGTGAAAGGCAAATACATCACCATTGAAAATCATGAAATCCTCTCCCAGCTGGCCGGCCAGAGCCGCGCAATTGGCTGACCCTTTGCCGGGTTAATATTTGTTATTTTATTGATCCGGCAACAACTTTTCCGCTTTTTCCTTTGCCATGATTGGGCTATCTTTAAACGACATGCTCAGCGTAGGGGAACCCGTTATGGCTAACTATCAGAATATCCTTGTGGCGATCGACCCGCAGCAGGACGACCAGCCCGCATTGCGCCGTGCCGTCTATCTTAATCAACGGCTTGGCGGCAAAATCACCTGTTTTCTGCCGATTTACGACTTCTCCTATGAGATGACCACCCTGCTCTCCCCTGATGAACGCCAGACCATGCGCAAAGGGGTGATCGGTCAACGCACTGAGTGGATCCGCGAACAGGCGCAGGCTTATCTGGCCGCTGGGGTGCAGATCGACATTAAAGTGGTGTGGCACAACCGGCCGTTCGAAGCGATTATTCAGGAAGTGCTAAACCACCAGCATGACCTGGTGATTAAGATGGCCCACCAGCACGATCGCCTGCAGGCGGTGGTGTTCACCCCGACCGACTGGCATCTGTTGCGCAAGTGCCCGTGCCCGGTATGGATGGTGAAAGACCAGGCCTGGCCGGAAGGCGGCAAAGCCGTGGTGGCGGTTAATCTCGCGAGCGAAGAACCGCATCACGACCCGCTGAACGCCAAGCTGGTGCGCGAAACCCTCGACCTGGCGGAGCGGGTTAACCATACCGAAGTGCATCTGGTCGGGGCCTACCCGATTACGCCGATCAATATCGCCATTGAGCTTCCCGACTTCGACCCGAGCGTTTACAACGACGCCATCCGCGGCCAGCACCTGGTGGCGATGAAGGCGCTGCGGCAGTCGTACAGCATCGATGAGAAGTTTACCCACGTTGAAAAGGGTCTGCCGGAAGAGGTGATCCCGGCCGTCGCCGAGCATCTGGACGCCGGCGTGGTGGTGCTGGGCACCATCGGCCGCACCGGTTTTTCCGCTGCGTTTCTTGGCAATACCGCAGAGCAGGTGATCGATCACCTGCGCTGCGATCTGCTGGCGATTAAGCCCGATGGATTTATCTCGCCGGTGGCGCTGGATGACGATGAAGATGATTAAGCCCAGCGGCTTATTGTTGCCAGCCTGTTAAAATTAGCGCCGGATAAGCAGAATAAATCTGACTTCCGGCGCAATAATCACTTTTAATTAAATAAGGCTTTAAACTTCTGAAAGAAAATCGTTACACTTTAGCCCACCTGTAATACGCCATGATGGATCGCTGGTTTGTTGTTATCTTATCGTCTGACGCATAGCCGAATATCTGCCTTTATCGCCCTGCTGGCGATCGGGCTGCTGTTTATTGCGCCGGACATTTCCAGAATCCTCGAACAGCAAAGAATGTCCGCCTGGGGCGAAATGCGCATGCGGATGCATGAGATGACGATGCCGCAGGCTGGCATTAGCGCAACGGGCGAAAGCGAACTAGTATCGGGGCATAGCGCCATAACCGGCGAGCGCTCCAGCCATCACTCCACAGGCTCTGCAACGCCTGATAACGCAGCCGCAGCAGAAGGTCACCCTTCCGGGCACAGACATCATTCAGAGACGCCAGGGCAGCACGGCGCAGAGCCCGCGCACCAGGGACACACGACATCTGCTACTGAGACACGGGCTGGTACCGGGGCCGATTCGACCCACCCTCACCCGCGTGGTATGGATGAGTTCAGCTGCGGCTACTGTGAGCTACTGGCACACCTGCCGATACTGGTGTGGATCTTTATCCCGCTGCTGTGGCTGATCCTGCTGACCAGCCGCCTGCCGCCGCCACTCGCATTACCCCCTTACCCGCAATGCTGGTTCCCCGGCACTTCACAGCCGCGCGCGCCACCACACGCCTGATCGCTCCTCGTTTATCCTGCATTTGCCGGCTGACGCGGTAATAACATCGCGTCGCGAATAAATATGTGCACTGCACAGGGTAACTGACGTCTTAAATATACCGTTGTTTAATTTACCCGGTGCTGAATAACGTCAGTGCCGGTAATGAATCTATTTTTCTTCTCACTGTTGCGATCAATCGTTCGCAGGCCGCCCTGTGCCGCCATTAAAAGGAATTGATTATGCTACCTCGTTATTTTCCGCTGTCGCTACTGACGCTCTCGCTGTTTGCCGCTCAGGGCCAGGCCGCCGACCTGCAGGAAGCCGAACCGGTGATGACCGTCACCGCCCCGGCACAATCGCCGCTGACCATCGTCACCTCGCCGAAAATCCCGCGCCAGCCGGTACCGGCCAGTGACGGCTCTGACTACCTGAAAACCATTCCGGGATTCGCCCAGGTGCGCAACGGCGGCACCAACGGTGACCCGGTGCTGCGCGGCATGTTCGGTTCACGCCTGCGCATACTGACCGACGGCAGCGACATGCCCGGCGCCTGCCCGGCGCGTATGGACGCCCCCAGCTCCTACATTTCACCGGAAAGCTTTGACCTGCTGAGCATCATTAAAGGACCCCAGACCGTGCTGTGGGGCCCGGGCAATTCAGCAGGAACAGTGCGCTTTGAGCGTGAACCGCCTCAGTTTGATGAAGCCGGCGTCAAGGGCGATGCCAGCCTGCTGACCGCCTCTAACCGCCGCAACGACGGCAATGCGGATATCAGCCTCGGCAACGAGCAGGGCTACCTGCGCGCTATCGGCAGTAAGTCACGCGCTAACGACTATAAAGACGGCAACGGCCAGCGCGTGCCGTCAAAGTGGGATAAGTGGAGCGCTGACGTGGCGCTGGGCTGGACGCCGGATAAAGACACCCTGCTGGAACTGAGCGCCGGGCGCAGCAACGGCGAAGCCCGCTACGGCGGCCGCGCAATGGACGGATCGCAGTTCAAACGTGAAAGCCTCGGCCTGCGGCTTGAAAAAAACAACATCAGCGACACCTTCGACAGGTTCGAAGCGCAGATTAAGTATAACTACGCCAACCACATCATGGATAACATTACGCTGCGCGCCCCTTCAGGTATGATGAGCATGTCCGGAATGGCGAGCGCCGACATGGACATGAGTGACATGGACATGGGCGATACGGGCATGGACCACGGCATGTCGATGCAGGTGGATCGCCGCACCGTCAGCGGCCGGATGATGGGCACCTGGATATGGTCCGACTTCAAACTGGAGAGCGGTATGGATATGCAAACCAGCACCCACCGCAACCGTCAACAGGCAGGCGGTGCCTGGATCAGGGACGCCCGCTTCCACGACGTGGGTGCCTTTGGTGAACTCACCTGGAGCGCCGACGAACAGAACAAGGTTATCGGCGGTGCCCGTCTCGATCGCAGCTGGGTGGACAGCTTTGCCACTTCCGCAGACGCATCAAGAAGTGCTACCCTGCCCGCCGGTTTCCTGCGCCTGGAGCACAGCCTGCAGAAGTCGCTGATGGTCTATGCCGGTATCGGCTATACCGAACGCTTCCCGGACTACTGGGAACTGTTCTCGCCGACTTACGCCGCCGACGGCCATTCGAGGGCGTTCGATAAGGTGAAAACGGAAAAAACCACCCAGCTGGATTTCGGCGCGAAGTACAGCGGCCAGCGGCTGGACGGCTGGGTTTCAGCCTACGTGGGGCGGATCAACGACTTTATCCTGTTTAACTACGATCCAAACAATGCCTACATCAGCCGGGTCAGCAACGTTGACGCCACCATCATGGGCAGCGAAGCCGGCTTCAGCTATAAACTGAGTGACAGCCTGACCACCGACGCCAGCCTCGCCTGGGCCTGGGGGCAAAACAGCTCCACCCACCAGCCGCTGCCGCAAATGCCGCCGCTGGACGGCCGCCTCAGCCTCACCTGGCAACAGGGCGACTGGAGCACCACCGGCCTGCTGCGCATGGTCAGCAGCCAGAACCGCATCGCGCTCAACCAGGGCAACGTGGTCGGCAAAGACTTTGAACGCAGCAGCGGCTTCGCGGTACTCTCCGCCAACGCCGCTTATAAAGTGAATAAAAACGTCAGGCTCAGCACCGGCGTCGACAATATTCTCAACCAGGCCTACAGCGAACACCTGAACCTGGCCGGTAACAGCGCCTTCGGCTACTCGGCCAGCACCCCGGTCAATGAACCTGGCCGCACCTGGTGGGCCAAAGTTAACGTGAAATTTTAACTAACAAGGAGATCGTCATGTCCATGTTTCCCCCAGGCAAAAAACGCCGCAACTTCTTTATCGCCCAGGGCATCCTCTGGCTCTGCATCGCCGTCGTCATGGTCAAAGCGATCATCGGCGGCGCCATCAACGAATACAACATGCCGTTCAACACCTGGCCGGTAGAACTCTACGTCTCCGAATTCTTTATGATCATGATCTACACCAGCGTCTTCACCCTGCTGCTCTCGATCCCGCTCTGGTACTGGTTCCTCGGCGAACAGGACCCCAACTCCCGCGGCTAACCCCCCCACAGGCCACAGCTAACGCTGTGGCCCGCCAACGCCCCTCCAGCGCCCCCCACAATCCAACCCACAGTCCAATCCAAAGTCCATTTTTCGGGAAGGCAGCGGGATGAGCCCGGAGCGGGGTAACCCGCGGAGGGTCGCCCGCTGACAGGCCCGGCGTATCCCGATCAACCAGACAACACGCCCTTCCTCCTCATCAGGCCACACCCCCGCCCATTTTTCGGGAGGGCAGCGGGATGAGCCCGGAGCGGGGTAACCCGCGCAGGGTCACCTGCTGACAGGCCCGGCGTATCTCGATCAACCAGACAACGAGCCCTTCAGCCCTGAAGGCAAAAAAAAGGCCCCCTAAGGGAGCCTCGTATCAGATCGCGAGAAAAATCACAGCGCCTTCAGAATCGCATCCACCGTCGCCTTAGCATCGCCAAACAACATCTGCGTATTCTCCTTAAAGAACAGCGGATTCTGCACCCCGGCATACCCGGTATTCATCGAACGCTTAAACACCACCACGTTCTGCGCCTTCCACACCTCCAGCACCGGCATCCCGGCAATCGGACTCCGTGGATCCTCCTGCGCCGCCGGATTCACCGTATCATTGGCACCAATCACCAACACGGTATCCGTCTCTGCGAAATCATCGTTGATCTCATCCATCTCCAGCACCACGTCATACGGCACCTTCGCCTCCGCCAGCAGCACGTTCATATGCCCCGGCAAACGCCCGGCCACCGGATGAATACCAAAACGGACCCTGATCCCGCGCTCGCGCAGCTTCGCCGTAATATCCGCCACCGGATACTGCGCCTGCGCCACCGCCATCCCGTAACCCGGTGTAATAATCACCGACGTCGAACTCTTCAACAGCTCGGCGGTGCCCGCCGCGTCGATCTCGCGGTACTCGCCCATCTCGGTTTCTTCACCGACAGAACTGCTGTCGGTACCAAACCCGCCGGCAATCACGCTGATAAACGAACGGTTCATCGCCTTACACATAATGTAAGAGAGGATCGCCCCGCTGGAACCCACCAGCGCACCGGTCACGATCAGCAGATCGTTGCTCAGCATAAAGCCCGCCGCCGCCGCCGCCCAGCCGGAGTAAGAGTTCAGCATCGACACCACCACCGGCATATCGGCACCGCCGATCGACGCCACCAGATGCCAGCCAAACGCCAGCGCAATCAGCGTCATCACCAGCAGCGCAAAACTCTGCAGACCCACGCTGTCGGTACGCACAAAGATAATCAGCAGCACGGCAGACACCACCAGCGCCAGCAGATTCAGCTTATGACGGTGCGGCAACGCCAGCGGGCGCGACGAAAACTTGCCGTTCAGCTTGCCCCAGGCAACGATGGAACCGCTAAAGGTTACCGCACCGATAAAGATGCCTATAAACACCTCGGTCAGATGGATATTCTCCATCACCGGCTCCAGCCCCGGACCATGGTCAAGATAGCTGTTAAAGCCCACCAGCACCGCCGCCAGGCCGACAAAGCTGTGCAGCATCGCCACCAGCTCCGGCATACCGGTCATCTCCACCTTATTCGCCATGCGCACGCCGATGCCGCCGCCGATCACCATCGCCAGCAGGATCCAGGCTACGTTGCCGGTCTCCGGGCCGAAAATGGTCACCAGCAACGCCAGCGCCATCCCGCTGATGCCAAAAATATTCCCCTGCTTCGAGGTTTCATGTTTAGACAGCCCGGCAAGGCTGCAAATAAACAGGATCGCAGCAACGATATACGCTGCAGTCACTAATCCGCCAGACATGGACTACCCCTTAGTTTTTACGGAACATTTTCAGCATGCGCTGGGTGACGGTAAAGCCACCAAAGATATTGATGCTGGCAATCAGCACCGCCACAAACGACAGCACGCTGACCCAGCCACCATGCCCAATCTGCAACACCGCGCCAACGACGATAATGCCGGAAATGGCGTTGGTCACCGACATCAGCGGCGTATGCAGCGCATGGCTGACGTTCCACACCACGTAATAGCCGACCACGCAGGAGAGCGCAAACACGGTAAAGTGCGACAGGAACTCGGCCGGTGCCACGCTGGCCAGCCAGCCAAACAGCACCACCGCCAGCGCTATCAGCGCATACTTACGCAGCGGTGAAGCGGGTTTAACCTCGGCCTTAGTGACCGGGGCTTCCACCTTCGCCGCTTTTGGCGCGGCGGATACCTGAATCGGCGGTGCCGGCCAGGTGATCTCACCGTCACGCACCACGGTCACGGTGCGCACCACCACGTCGTCAAAATCGATGGTGATTTCACCGTTCTTCTCTTTGCACAGCAGCTTAAGCAGGTTCACCAGGTTGGTGCCGTACAGCTGCGAAGACTGGCCCGGCAGGCGGCTGGGCAGATCGGTATAGCCGATGACCTTGACGCCGTTTTCGGTCAGGTGGATCTTGCCTGGTACGGTCAGCTCACAGTTGCCGCCGTTCTGCGCGGCCATATCGACGATCACGCTACCCGGCTTCATCAGCGCCACCGTCTCAGCGGTCAGCAGCTTCGGTGCCGGTTTGCCTGGGATCAGCGCCGTGGTGACGATAATGTCCACCTCTGCCGCCTGGGCGGCAAACAGCGCCATCTCGGCCTTAATAAAGGCCTCTGACATCACTTTTGCGTAGCCGTCGCCGCTGCCCGCCTCCTCTTCGAAGTCGAGTTCAAGGAACTCGGCGCCCATACTCTGCACCTGCTCCTTCACTTCAGGGCGGGTGTCGAAGGCACGCACGATAGCGCCGAGGCTGCGGCCGGCACCGATGGCGGCCAGGCCGGCGACACCGGCACCGATGATCATCACTTTGGCCGGCGGCACTTTACCGGCGGCGGTGATCTGCCCGGTAAAGAAACGGCCGAACTCGTGAGCGGCCTCAATAATCGCCCGGTAGCCGGCGATGTTGGCCATTGAGCTGAGGGCGTCCAGCGACTGGGCGCGGGAGATGCGCGGCACCGCATCCATCGACATCACGGTGACCCTGCGCGCCGCCAGTTTTTCCAGCAGTTCCGGGTTCTGCGCCGGCCAGATAAAACTGACCAGCGTGGAGCCTGCGCGGCTGAGGGCAATCTCTTCATCCGTTGGCGCATTGACCTTCAGCACAATATCCGACTGCCAGACGCCCGCGCTGTCGACGATCGTCGCACCGGCCGCCACAAAGGCAGCGTCTTCAAAACTGGCCAGTTTCCCGGCATCGCGTTCAACGGCCACGCTAAAGCCCAGCGAGCGCAGCTGCTCAACCGTTTTCGGCGTGGCGGCCACGCGGGCTTCGTCGGGTAACCGCTCTTTGGTGATACCAATAAGCATTTTCTTCCCTTTCTTCAGAGAGTAAGACGGGTTGTTCTTCAGGCTGCGGTGAAAAATACCGCAGCATTTTTTGTAGCAAAGTCTTAATAACCTACTGAAAATATGCCTTCCGATCCAGCCAACGGCGGCCTTATGGCCACATTAACTATAAAAATTCAGGCTTCCGCCATCAACACCCTATATCAGACCTGAATATCGCATATTTTCAGCGATTTTCTGCTGCGATTTTTTTTAACATCTGGCTGCGTGACGCTCAAAAAAAACATTGATTAACAATGCATTAACGAGTCCGGTGGTTACTATTATCGGAATAAGTGGTAGCGAGCCGGAATATGACACGATTCAGCCAGCTTTCGCCGTTATTCTGAAATCCAGAATAGCCTGACCGATAAAACCCCATAAAATGGCTGAGACAGCGCAGATGATTACATGTAATATTCGACAACTAATCTGTTACACATCAAGAGTCCGCACGTTTTTGAACTCATTTTTTGCGTAAGGCGAAGGATTATTTTATGAAGCTTAAGAACACCATTCTGGCATCAGCCCTGCTGTCAATGACCGCACTCTCCGCGCACGCGGCGCAGGAACTGACGCCGGAAAAGGCCGCCGCGCTGAAGCCGTTCGATCGCATCACGATCAACGGACGTTTTAACGCGATCAATGAGGCCAGCAGTGCCGTTTCGCGCCGTGCTGACGCACTGGGTGCGGCCTCCTATTACATTCAGGGCATCAACGATCTGAACGGCAACGGCGGCAACTGGACCGTGACGGCGGACCTCTACCGTGCAGACGCACCGGAAGCGGTAAAAAACAAAGACCGCGTGATCAACGGCGTGCGTGAACTGACCAAAGCGGAAGCCTTCAAGCTGGAGCCGTTTGATACCGTCTCCGCCAGCGGTTTCTTCCGCAGCCAGCCGGACGTCAACGATGCCATCACCCGCGCCGCGAAAGATAAGGGTGCCGCGTCATTCTTTATCGTACGCCAGGTTGACATCAACAGCGGCGGCAACCAGATCGTTAACGCCTATATCTACAAGGCCGATGCTCCAGAGCGTAAGGTGCAGTCGCCTAACCTGATCCCTGCCGATTCAGAAGCCGGTAAAGCGGCGCTGGCCGCCGGCGGCGAAGCAGCGAAAAAGGTTGAGATCCCGGGCGTGGCCTCGTCGGAAACCCCAAGCAACAAGGTTGGCCGTTTCTACGAAACCCAGAGCTCCAGCGGTCAGCGTTATACCGTGACCCTGCCGAACGGCAAGAGCGTGCAGGAAGTGAACGCCATCACCGCGGCGCAGATGCAGCCATACGACAGCATCATCTTTACCGGCCACTTCAGCACCCCGACCGAAATCTCGGAAGAAGTGGGTAAACGCGCCATTGCCAAAGGCGCCAAGTACTATCACGTCACCCGTGAGTGGTCGAATCAGAGCGGCGGCAACCTGACCATCAGCGCCGACCTGTTTAAGTAATCGCGCTTCCCCTGACCCAGGGGATCGCCAGGGGCAGCCGCGTGCTGCCCTTTTTTTTGCATAGTTTCGTTCAGAAACTGCATAGCAAGTCATTGCATCCCGCCCCGTCCCTCCGTAAAATCGCCGCCCTTCACAGCGGTTTCGTTCACCTTAACGCGCCTGGGCCTGAACAGAACGCCACCACGGCGTCGTAATCTGGTTTTATATTCTGTTACTGGAGTTTTTATTGGACAAAAAATTAGGGCTCGCGGCGTTAACGGCGCTGGTACTCAGCTCGATGCTCGGTGCCGGGGTGTTCAGCCTGCCGCAAAATATGGCGGCGGTGGCCGGCCCGGCGGCGCTGCTGATCGGCTGGGCGATCACCGGCGTCGGCATTCTGCTGCTGGCAACGGCGATGCTGCTGCTGACCCGACTAAAGCCGGAACTGGACGGCGGCATCTTTACCTACGCGCAGGCGGGCTTTGGCGACCTGATCGGCTTCTGTTCGGCCTGGGGTTACTGGCTGTGTGCGGTGATCGCTAACGTCTCCTATCTGGTAATCGTCTTCTCGGCGATGAGCTTCTTTACCGACACGCCGCAGCGGGTGGTATTTGGCGACGGCAACACCTGGCAGGCGATGCTGGCGGCCTCGCTGCTGCTGTGGGCGGTACACGGGCTGGTGCTGCGCGGGGTGCAGACGGCGGCGGGCATTAATCTGCTGGCGACGCTGGGCAAGCTGCTGCCGCTGGGGCTGTTTGTCCTGCTGGCGCTGGCCGCGTTTAACCTCGACCGCTTTACGCTGGATTTCAGCGGAATGACGCTCGGTAAGCCGGTGTGGCAGCAGGTGAAAGACACCATGCTGATCACCCTGTGGGTGTTTATCGGCGTGGAGGGGGCGGTGGTGGTCTCCGCCCGCGCCCGCCACAAGCGCGACGTCGGACGCGCCACGCTGCTGGCGGTTATGGCGGCGCTGGTGGTCTATCTGCTGGTGACGCTGCTGGCGCTCGGCGTGGTGCCGCGCGCTGAACTGGCTCAGCTGCGTAACCCGTCGATGGCCGGGCTGATGACCGCGCTGGTCGGGCCGTGGGGCAATCTGATTATCGTCGCCGGGCTGATTGTTTCGGTGTGCGGGGCCTATCTGAGCTGGACGATTATGGCCGCCGAAGTGCCGATGATTGCCGCGAAACACGGGGCCTTCCCGCGCATTCTCAGCCGGCAGAACGCCCGCGGCGCGCCCGCCGCCTCGCTGTGGCTGACCAACGGCAGCGTACAGCTGTGCCTGATCCTGATCGGCGTCACCGGGGCCGACTACAATACCCTGCTGACCATCGCCTCGGAGATGATCCTGCTGCCCTATCTGCTGGTCGGTGCCTACCTGCTGCGACTGGCGTGGGCGGAGCATAAGCCGGCGATAACGCTGGTGGCCGCCGGGGCCTGCGCCTACGGGCTGTGGTTGCTGTACGCGTCTGGAGTGATGCATCTGCTGCTGTCGGTGGTGCTGTATGCACCGGGGCTGCTGCTGTTTCTGTATGCGCGCCACCGCAACGCCGGGGTAAAGCCGCTGAGGATCTGGGAAAAAGGGCTGATGGTGCTGATCGGGGTGGCAGCGGTTCCGGCACTGTGGCAGCTGATGCACTGAGGTTTAGCACGCGCAACTCGCTGGCCCTCATCCCCTAAAAAACGCACCGCCAGTGATACATTTAAGCCGGTGCGAAGCGGCGAGCCATCCAGTGCGGGGCCACGGGATTGGCCTGCCGGATGCCCGGGGAGGCCAACCCGTGGGGCGTAAACCCGCCCTTTCAGTGCGTCTGTGAGGCCAGCGTCACCTGCAGCCGATCGTCCAGCTGCTGTAACTCCAGCGGCCGCGCATACTCCTGGCGTACGGTGTCCAGCTGTGAAGCGGAGAGCGGGTAAGGTAACAGAATATCGAAGCGGGACAGCTGCTGCTGTTCGGCGAGGGCAATCAGCCGGGCAATATTGATCTCATCGCTGACCTGGGTGGAGAGGATCTGCAGCGCCAGCTCTTTAATCTCTTCCGGGCCGGCCGGCGCGACGGCAGCTGGCTTTTTGGTGACCATGCCGAAAATCGGCATCACGCCGTAGATGGCGTCGACAAAACTCCAGCGCTTACGACAGGAGGCGGAGAGAAAATCAATGTAGTTAAGACAGATACGGTCACCGTAGTCAGCGCCCGCCAGCTTCTTTTCCGCCACCCTGCTCTCCTTAATTGGTTGATATTACGCCAGCACTGACGAATATAATGACATATTCCACAGCCATTATACACTAGCCAGCAGAGTGACAATCCTGACCCTCGTCAAACTCCTGACGAAACGGCCGCGGCCCTCCGCGCAGGCATGAAGGCGTTATGAACAAAATTGTATTTGTAGAAGATGACAAAGACGTCGGTGAACTGATTGCCGCCTATCTCGGCCGCCACGACATCGAGGTGATCGTCGAGCCGCGCGGCGACCAGGCCGAGGCCACCATTGCCGCCCACGAGCCGGACCTGGTGATGCTGGATATTATGCTGCCGGGCAAAGACGGTATGACCCTGTGCCGCGACCTGCGCAACGGCAGCGGCTGGCGCGGGCCGATCGTGCTGCTGACCTCGCTGGACAGCGATATGAACCATATTCTGTCGCTGGAGATGGGCGCTAACGACTATATTCTGAAAACCACCCCGCCCGCCGTGCTGCTGGCACGCCTGCGCCTGCATCTGCGCCAGGCCGGCAACAGCACCCAGAGCGACGATATCGCGCCCACGGTTTCCGCGCAGAAGATGCTGCGCTTCGGCACCCTGAGCATTGATCCGGTCAACCGCCAGGTAATCCTCTCCGGCGAGGTGATTGCGCTCTCCACCGCCGATTTTGACCTGCTGTGGGAGCTGGCGACCCACGCCGGCAGCACGCTTAACCGCGACGCGTTGCTCAAAACCCTGCGCGGCGTCAGCTACGACGGTATGGATCGCAGCATTGACGTGGCGATATCGCGCCTGCGCAAAAAGCTGCTCGACAGCGCCACCGAACCTTACCGTATCAAAACCATCCGCAACCGCGGCTATCTGTTTGCGCCGCATGCCTGGGACGCGCAGCCATGAGAAAGCTGTTTATACAGTTTTATCTGCTGTTGTTCGTCTGCTTTCTGGTGATGGCAATGCTGGTCGGGCTGGTATACAAGTTCACCGCCGAGCGCGCCGGCCGTCAGTCGATGGATGACCTGATGAAAAGCTCGCTGTACCTGATGCGCAGCGAGCTGCGCGAGATCCCGCCGCGCGACTGGAACAAAACCATCGAGAATCTCGATCTTAACCTGTCGTTTAAGCTGCATATCGAGCCGATGAACAAGTATCAGCTTGACCCGACCACCCTGAAGCGGCTGCGCGCCGGGGAGATCGTCGCGCTGGACGATGAGTACACCTTCCTGCAGCACATTCCGCGCAGCCACTACGTGCTGGCGGTCGGGCCAATCCCCTATCTGTTCTACCTGCACGAGATGCGGATGTTCGATATCGCCCTGCTGGCGCTGATCGGCATTTCGCTGGCCTTCCCGGTGTTTATCTGGATGCGCCCGCACTGGAAGGAGATGCTCAGGCTGGAAAACGCCGCACAGCGCTTCGGCCAGGGGCACCTTGACGAGCGCATTCATTTTGACAGCGCGTCGAGCCTGCTGCGGGTTGGCGTGGCCTTTAACCAGATGGCGGACAATATCAACGCGCTGGTCGCCAGTAAGAAACAGCTAATCGACGGCATCGCCCACGAGCTGCGCACCCCGCTGGTGCGGCTGCGCTACCGGCTGGAGATGAGCGACAATCTGAGCGCCGCAGAGTCCGCCGCGCTGAATCGTGATATCGGCCAGCTGGAGGCGCTGATCGAAGAGCTGCTGACCTACGCACGCCTCGACCGCCCGCGGGTGGAGCTGAATCTGCAGGCCTTCGATCTGGCCGACTGGCTGGAGGAGCGGCTGCTGGACTTCCGCCTGGTGCACCCGGAGTTCACCATCGAACTCGACACGCCACAGCGCGAGAATCCCGGCGTGGCCGACGCGAGGCTGATGGAGCGGGTGCTGGATAACCTGGTCAACAACGCGCTGCGCTATGCCGGGGGGCGCCTGCGGGTGGGCCTGTGGTTTGACGGCCACCTCGCCTGCCTGCAGGTGGAAGATGACGGCCCCGGCATCCCTGCCGAAGAACGCGAGCGGGTGTTTGAACCCTTTGTGCGCCTCGACCCGAGCCGCGACCGCGCCACCGGCGGCTGCGGGCTGGGCCTGGCGATCGTCCACTCGGTGGCGCAGGCCTTCGGCGGCACCGTCACCATCGACAGCAGCCCGCTGGGCGGTGCCAGCGTTCGCTTTTGCTGGCCGGTTGATCTACCCTTACGCAATGTCTGAACCTGTTCATTAATAAGGATAATTATGTCTTCAGCTTATGCCCGTTTAACCCATACCTTCCTGCGCCTGTCACGCTTTGGCCATCTTTCCGCCATCGCCGGCTGGGATATGCAAACCATGATGCCCGCCGGCGGCAGCCGCGCGCGCGGTGAAGCGCTGGCCGAACTGAGCGTGCTGCGCCATGAGATCCTCACCGCGCCGCAGGTGGGCGAGTGGCTGCAGCAGGCGCAGCAGGAAGAGCTGGACGACGTGGAGCGCGCCGACCTGCACGAGATGCAGCGCAGCTGGCAGCAGGCCTCGCTGCTGCCAGCCAGCCTGGTGGAGGCCAAAGCGCTGGCCGGTTCCCGCTGTGAACACGCCTGGCGGCAGCAGCGCCCGGCCAACGACTGGCAGGGCTTTGCCGCCAACCTGCAGGAGGTGGTTAAGCTCAGCCGCGAAGAAGCGGAGATCCGCGCCCAGGCCAACGGCTGCTCGCGCTACGATGCGCTGCTCGACCTGTATGAGCCGGGCATGACCAGCGCCATGCTGGACCGCACCTTCGGCGACCTGAAACAGTGGCTGCCGGACCTGCTGCAGCGGGTGGTGGATAAACAGGCTACTGAGCAGGTGCAGCGCCCGGATGGCCCCTTCCCGCAGGCCGCCCAGCAGCAGCTGGGGCTGGCGGTGATGAAGCTGCTGGGCTTTGATTTTAACGCCGGGCGGCTGGATATCAGCGCCCACCCGTTCTGCGGCGGCGTGCCGGAAGATGTGCGCATCACCACCCGTTATAACGAGGCGGAGTTTATCAGCGCGATGATGGGGGTGATCCATGAAACCGGCCACGCCCGCTACGAACAGAACCTGCCAAAACAGTGGGCCGGGCGTCCGGTGGCGCTGGCGCGCTCCACCGCCATCCACGAATCGCAGAGCCTGTTCTTTGAGAAACAGCTGGGGCGCAACCCGGCGTTCCTGAGCCTGGTGCAGCCGCTGGCGGTACAGCTGCTGGGCGACCAGCCGGCGCTGGCAGCAGACAACTTTATTGCGCTGAACCAGCGGGTGAAACCGGGGCTGATCCGCGTGGATGCCGATGAGGTGAGCTACCCGGCCCATGTGATCCTGCGCTATGAGATCGAACGTGCGCTGGTAGCCGGTGAAATCGAGGTGGAGGATATTCCGGCGCTGTGGCAGGAGAAAATGCAGGCGCTGCTCGGGCTGGACACCACCGGCGACTTCCGCAACGGCTGTATGCAGGATATTCACTGGACCGACGGTGCCTTCGGCTACTTCCCGACCTACACGCTGGGGGCAATGTACGCCGCACAGCTGTTCCAGGCGCTGCAGCGCGCGCTGCCGCAGGTCAATGAGATGATCCGCCAGGGCGAACTGCAGCCGGTGTTTGACTGGCTGCAGCAGAATATCTGGCAGCACGGCAGCCGCTTCAGCACCCGCCAGCTGATTGAGAACGCCACCGGCGAAGACCTTAACCCGGCGCACTTCCGTAAGCACCTTGAGCAGCGTTATCTGTAACTGAGCTGCGGGCAGGCAGCGAACGTTGGCTGTCTGCCCAGACGCGATATTTACGCCTTTCGGCCACGTTGTACATTAGGTTACACGCCGATACCAATCACTCACGGAAAGCCAACACGCCATCCCTTATAGTCTTCTCACCGGCCCCGCAGTGGGCTGACAAATGAACTAAACACTTGAGGGTTTTGCGATGAAAAAATTATTTGCTCTGGTTGTAGCCGCTGCAATGGGTATCTCTTCAGTCGCTTTCGCTGCTGAAACCACCGCCGCGCCAGCCACCACTACCCCGGCTGCTGCCACTACCGCTGCTCCGGCCGCTGCCCCGGCGAAAGCCGCTGTTAAGCATCATAAAGCCCATAAGAAAGCCGCCGTACAGAAAGCCCAGGCCGCTAAAAAGCATCACAAAGCGAAGAAAGCCGCTGCACAGAAAGCCCAGGCTGCTAAAAAGCACCACAAAGCCGCGGCTAAGCCAGCACAGAAAGCCCAGGCTGCTAAAAAACACCACAAAGCGGTAAAACCTGCTCAGAAAGCGCAGGCGGCTAAGAAGCACCACAAAGCCGCGGCTAAGCCAGCACAGAAAGCCCAGGCTGCTAAAAAGCATCACAAAGCAGTAAAACCTGCTCAGAAAGCGCAGGCGGCTAAGAAGCACCACAAAGCCGCGGCTAAACCAGCTCAGAAAGCCCAGGCTGCTAAAAAACACCACAAAGCGAAAAAATCTGCTCCAAAAGCGTAAGTCTGACTGAGGGGTGAATCGCTCACCCCGGCTGAATGTCCCACTCAAACACCCGGATTTTCCGGGTGTTTTTTTAAGGAGTTTCGAATGATGGGCCGACGCTACTTGTTCGAAATTATTCTGGGGTTGATGATCCTGTGCGGAATTATTGCTGCCAGCTTCTACCTGTAATCCCCGTAGCACGCTGATATATCAAAATAATCTCCCCTTTTTAACGCGTTGCGTCTATAGTTATTACACCCGCGTTATCACTTGTTGAATCCCTTCCAGCCTGAGAACAATATGCGCCTGACCGCTGTGCTATTAATGGGTTGCTTCGCTGTTTCATTTACCACCCATGCCGATGACGATGCCCGCAGTAATAATGAAACCAAAACGCTGTTTTTTGGCCATGACGATCGTCAGGAAGTGAGCAATTCGGGCGCTGCGCCCTGGGATGCGATTGGCCAGCTGGAGACCGAAAGCGGCAACCTGTGCAGCGCGACGCTGATCGCCCCGCACCTGGCGCTGACCGCCGGCCACTGTCTGCTGGCCCCGCCGGGCAAGCCCGATCCCGCCGTGGCGCTGCGCTTTATCACCGGCGGCAAGCGCGGCTGGCGCTATGAGATCCACGATATCGAAGGCCGCGTCGATCCGGCGCTGGGCAAAAAGCTGAAGGCCGACGGTGACGGGTGGATCGTGCCGGCCTCCGCCGCGCCCTACGATTTCGGCCTGATCGTGCTGCGTAATCCGCCCTCCGGCATTACGCCGGTGCCGCTGTTTAGCGGCACGCGCAGCGAGTTAACCGCCGCGCTGAAGGCCAGCAACCGTAAAGTCACCCAGGCGGGCTACCCGGAAGATCATCTGGACAACCTCTATTCGCACAGCGACTGCCTGGTCACCGGCTGGGCGCAGAAAAACGTGCTGTCGCACCAGTGCGACACCCTGCCCGGCGACAGCGGTTCGCCGCTGCTGCTAAAGGTGAACGGTGAGTGGCAGCTGATTGCGGTGCAGAGCTCGGCCCCGGCGGCGAAAGACCGCTACCTGGCGGATAACCGCGCGATTGCGGTGACGGCGTTTCGGGATAGTCTGGAGGCGCTGGCGCAGCAGTGAGTTCTGCATGCCCGGCACGATAGCGCCCTCTTCCAGCGTGCATCCTGGCGGGCATTATGTTGCAGCCAGGCTTAACAGTCCGATCCGCAGGTCACAACAAAAAGGCTCTCCATTTTACCGGAGAGCCTTCAAAAAGCGCTTGTGGTGCCTGACTCCATCAGAGCCCTGAAAAGGCGGGTTTCCCCGCCTCCAGGTTGCTACTTACCGGATTTGCAGGCCATTGACGCTGCCACCTCCCTGATCCCGTCCTTGTAGCGTACCTCGCATAGCGATTTTCGCGTCAGACCGGTGAATATCAATAGTGTTACGCACACAATTAACAGGCACCAGATCAAGGTGCTGCGTGGCAGTTTCATGGCCGTCTTCTCCTTGCCTTGCGGCGGGTAAGAGGCTATCCTGATGTTGTTCATGCATACAGGGGCCTCGGGGTTAATGAAAATTAACTTCGGGGCTTTTCTGCTTTCTGCCTCACAACAAATCAGCACTGCTACCAACGGCTATGAGGCAAAAGCCTCAAGCGCCGCAGCTATTATACCGCGTTCAGTTCTGCGCTTAATGAAGTGGCGGTTAGTAAAAAATCCAAAAATCGAATGACATCCTTTAGCCGCGGACCGGGTTAGTCAGCCTTTAACTGCCAGACAAAACCGAGTTAGCGGACGATATTTGCCGATGGGAAAATGGGATTCTCTTCAGCGCGTTGCCATAGTTCAACGCTATTCAGGACGGGTCACATTCGCAGCCTGCGTAGGCTTGAGTGAACCACAGGCGGTCTTGTCCGCACAACTGGTGGCTGCGAATGAAAAATAAACAACCGCCACTAAAACGGCCAAAAATCCCAGCATGCCTAAAAAAGTTCCGGCGGCGATTTTAAAATAAGCGTCATGTCTGATACTCTTCTGAACAGGGAAAAGCTGCACTTTAGCCGCGCCATGTGAAGTGACGGTGAAGTTTTTCTAATGCCAAAGTGTATAATTAAACTGCGCACAACCTTTCAGGGAACGGAAGTTGAACCTCTGCCCACTGTCCCAACCGTCTGCCGCCTGTACGCCAGCCTCTGCACACAGGGGGTTGACTGCACACCTGACCCGACCCGCTGTTACTCTGACAATTGCCACTCTGGCTTCACTCTTTTTAGCACCGGTGGCCGTAGCCGATACCTTTGCCGGCCGGGAAGCGCCGGTGCGTAGCTATCAGCCGTGGACCGAAAGCGGCTGCGCTCCGCCGCTGACGCTGGCACCGGATGGTAAACCCTGGCCGGCTCAGGCCCGGCAGTTGCAGCAGAAAGAGAAGAAAAAGGGCCATTCGTCGCTGCGGCTGGACAACAGCAAAAATCAGCAGGATATCTATGTAAAAGTCAGCCGTGTAGCGGATAAACAGAGCAAAAACTTCGCCCGCTCCGCCTTTATTCCCGCCGGACAGCAGCTTAAACTGCTGGAGATGGCTGTCGGTGAATACGTCGTCAAGCTGATGGATATCAAAAATGGTTGTGTTCAGGTCTCCAGACCGATGCGACTCAACGAGCGCCGTACCGAAAAGCAGATCGAATTCAGTGACGCCTCGCTGACCTTTTATAATGTGGTCAACGGTAATACGGAACTGAATAAGTTGAGCGCAGCAAATTTCTGATCTTTTCTATAAAAATTCGATCCGGGAGTAACCATGTTAATTAAAGATAAAACGCTGGCCGAAGTGATGTTAAAAAAACAGCTGAAAGCATCCCGGCAACTGCAGCAGGATCTTATTGATATCAGAAATCAGATTTCAGAACAGGAATATATAGAGTACCGCCGGGCTACAGGCTATATCGTCGCCGAGATATTTGAGAAAATCATCAAGCCGATTTGTCAGGACCACCCTGAGCTGACGCCGACTGAACTTAAAGTAGCCCTTACCGATAATTAATAAAATAATGGCCCGCTACAGCGGGCCTTACCCTGGTACGATCCGGTCAGATATCAACCTGCTCCATCGCCTGCAGAATACGCTTCTCCGAAATCGGGTACGGCGTGCCCAGCTGCTGGGCGAAGAAGCTGACGCGCAGCTCTTCAATCATCCAGCGGATCTCCTGCACGTCAGCATCGTCGCGGCGCTGCTGCGGCAGCTTGTTAAACCACTGGCTCCAGGCCTTCTGTACCGAATCAACCTTGAGCATGCGCGCGCGGTCGCTGTGCGGGTCGACCGCCAGCTTCTCCATCCGGCGTTCAATGGCCTGCAGATAGCGCAGCGTATCCGGCAGGCGCTTCCAGCCGTTGCCGGTGACAAAACCGCGATAGACCAGCCCGGACATCTGCGCTTTGATGTCGGAGAGCGCCAGCGCCATCGACATATCCACTCGCCCCTTCAGCCGCTTGTTGATGTTGAACACCGCAGTGAGGATCTGCTCAACCAGTTTAGCGATGTCGACCACGGTGTCGTTCAGTTCGGCGCGCACCTTGTCGTGCAGCCGCGTGTGGCCCTCTTCCTGCCAGCTCGGGCCGCCGTTTTCAGAGATCAGCTTGTCGACGCCGCAGGCAATGCAGTCGTCGATCAGGTCCAGCACCTTGCCGTAGGGGTTAAAGTAGAGGCCAAGCTTGGCCTTGTTCGGCAGCTTCTCATGCAGATACTTGATCGGCGACGGGATGTTAAGCAGCAGCAGTCGCCGCTGGCCGCGCCACATCGCCTTCTGCTGTTCGTGCTGCGAGTCAAACAGGCGGATCGCCACGCTGTCATTTTCGTCCACCAGCGCCGGCCACGCCTTCACACTGTAGCTGCCGCGCTTCTGCTCGAAGTGATCCGGCAGGTTGCCAAAGCTCCAGATATGCAGCCCGCTCTGCTCCAGCCCGTCGTCGGCAACCTTCGACAGCGTCTCCTGTACCTTGCCCTTCAGGTTCTCCTTTAGCGCCGGCAGATCTTTGCCCTCCGCCAGCTTGCGGTTGTTTTCGTCCACCACGCGGAAGGTGATTTTCAGGTGATCGGGCACCTGATCCCACTGCCAGGCCTCGCGGTCAAGGGTAACGCCGGACATGCGGCGGAACTCGCGCTCCAGCGACTCCAGCAGCGGCAGCGCCAGCGGCGTGGCGCGCCCCAGGAAGGCTTCGGCATAGTTAGGGGCCGGGACAAAGTTACGGCGTAACGGCTTCGGCAGCGATTTAATCAGCGCAATCACCAGCTCACGGCGGATGCCGGGGATCTGCCACTCAAAACCCTTCTCTTCCACCTGGTTGAGCAGCGGCAGCGGCACGTGCACGGTGACGCCGTCGGCGTCGGCCCCCGGTTCAAACTGGTAGCTGAGGCGCAGTTTAAGATTGCCCTGCTGCCAGAAGTTCGGGTAATCGAGCTTGCTGACGTTTTCCGCGCCGTCGCGGATCAGCATCTCGCGGGCAAAGCTCAGTTTTTCCGGGTCCTCACGGCCGGCGATTTTCCACCACTGGTCAAAATGGCGGGCGGAGACCACCTCATGGCCGATGCGCTGGTCGTAAAAGCCAAACAGCGTCTCATCGTCGACGAGGATATCGCGGCGGCGCGACTTGTGCTCCAGCTCTTCCACCTCCTCGCGCAGCTTAAGGTTGGCCTTAAAGAAGGCGTGGCGGGTCTGCCAGTCGCCCTCCACCAGCGCGTGGCGGATAAACAGCTCGCGTGACAACACCGGGTCAATCTGACCGTAGTTGACCTTACGCGCCGCGACAATCGGCAGGCCGTACAGCGTTACCTTCTCTGTCGCCATCACCGCGCCCTGCGCTTTTTCCCAGTGCGGTTCGCTGTAGCTGCGCTTGATCAGGTGCTGTGCCAGCGGCTCAATCCACTCCGGCTCGATGCGTGCGGCAATGCGCCCCCACAGGCGGCTGGTCTCCACCAGTTCGGCGACCATCGTCCACTTCGGCGGCTTTTTAAACAGGCCGGAGCCGGGGAACAGCGCAAAACGGGCGTTGCGCGCGCCGGTAAACTCCTGCTTCTCCGCGTCCTTCTGGCCGATATGCGACAGCAGGCCGGTCAGCAGCGCGCAGTGCACCTCGCGGAACGGGGCCGGTTCGCTGTTGACCGGCATCCCCAGCTCCCGCACCACCTGGCGCAGCTGGGTGTAGATATCCTGCCATTCGCGCACGCGCAGGTAGTTGAGGAAGTCCAGCTTGCACTGGCGGCGGAACTGGCTTGAAGAGAGTTCGGCCTGCTGCTCCTTAAGGTAGTTCCACAGGTTAACGTAAGCGGTGAAGTCCGAGTCTTTATCGGCAAAGCGGCGGTGCTTCTCGTCCGACGCCTGCTGGCGGTCGGACGGGCGTTCGCGCGGGTCCTGAATTGACAGCGCGGCGGTAATAATCATCGCCTCGCGCACGCAGCCAAAGCGCTGCGCTTCCAGCACCATTTTTGCCAGCCGCGGATCCACCGGCAGCTGCGCCAGCGAACGCCCGGAGGCGGTCAGCTTATAGTGGCCAACGTCGTTGACGGTCAGCGCCCCCAGCTCTTCGAGCAGCCGCACGCCGTCCTGGATATTGCGTTTATCCGGCGCTTCGACAAACGGAAACGCGGCGATGTCACCGAGGCCAAGCGCGGTCATCTGCAGGATCACCGACGCAAGGTTGGTGCGCAGGATCTCCGGGTCGGTAAACGCCGGGCGGCTGAGGAAGTCGTCCTCGGCGTAGAGACGAATACAGATCCCTTCCGACACGCGGCCGCAGCGGCCCTTACGCTGGTTGGCCGAGGCCTGCGACACCGGCTCGATCGGCAGGCGCTGCACCTTGGTGCGGAAGCTGTAGCGGCTGATGCGCGCGGTGCCGGGGTCGATGACGTACTTAATGCCCGGCACGGTCAGCGAGGTTTCCGCCACGTTGGTCGCCAGCACGATGCGCCGCCCGCTGTGCGACTGGAATACGCGGTTCTGTTCGGCGTTAGAGAGGCGTGCGTAGAGCGGCAGGATTTCGGTATTGCGCAGGTTGCGTTTGGTCAGCGCGTCGGCGGTGTCGCGGATTTCCCGTTCGCCGCTCATAAAGATCAGAATATCGCCGGGGCTCTCGTCCCCCAGCTCATCCACCGCGTCGAAGATCGCCTGCAGCTGGTCGCGCTCGCTGTCGTCGGCGTCATCGACCACCGGGCGGTAGCGTACTTCCACCGGATAGGTGCGGCCGGAGACTTCAATCACCGGCGCGTTATTAAAGTGGCGCGAGAAGCGCTGCGGATCGATGGTCGCCGAGGTGATAATCACCTTCAGATCCGGGCGGCGCGGCAGCAGCTCGCGCAGGTAGCCGAGCAGGAAGTCGATGTTCAGGCTGCGTTCGTGCGCCTCATCGATAATGATGGTGTCGTACTGCATCAGCAGGCGGTCCTGCTGGATCTCCGCCAGCAGGATACCGTCGGTCATCAGCTTGACCTGGCTGGTCTCGCCGACCTGATCGTTGAAACGCACCTTATAGCCGACGCAGCCGCCGAGGCTGGTTTCGAGCTCGCTGGCGATACGGTCGGCGACCGTGCGCGCCGCCAGCCGGCGCGGCTGGGTGTGGCCGATCAGGCCGCGCAGGCCGCGGCCCAGCTCGAGGCAGATTTTCGGCAGCTGGGTGGTTTTACCCGAGCCGGTTTCACCGGCGACGATCACCACCTGGTGGTCGCGGATCGCTTCGGCAATCGCCTGCTTCTTCTGGCTGACCGGCAGGTTTTCCGGGTAGCGGATGGTCGGCGTGGCGGCGCGGCGCGTGGCGATACGCTGCTCGGCGCTGGCGATCTCGCCCTCCAGTTCGCCCAGCAGCGCCTGCAGCGCGGCCGGATTGCTGATTTTTTTCGCACCGTGCAGGCGCTTTTGCAGCCGCTGGCCGTCGCGCAGCATCAGCGCCGGCAGGCGGTCAAACAGCGGGGTCAGAACAGATTGTGGTTTCTCAGACATAGGGTTTCTAACTCACGCGGTGCCGCCGGGCGGCAGCCGGATTGATCCTGGCAATAAAAAATTTTTCGTATGGTAGCACAGACAACCACTTAGCGCAGAAGCGGTGCTGATACTCTTATTCAGATTTTTCGAATATAGACATCGAAAACTCGCACTTACACATTTCGCCAACAGGCAGTAAAGTGTCTGACATTCGGCGGCAGGCAGTCGCTTCTAATAACAGGAAAACAGTCCCATGAGCAAAGTACTCGTTCTGAAATCAAGCATCCTCGCCGGTTATTCACAGTCTGGCCAGCTGGCCGACCACCTGGTTTCAGAGTGGCAGTCTGCTCATCCGGGCGACGACGTTACCGTGCGTGACCTGGCCGCGAACCCAATCCCGGTGCTGGATGGTGAGCTGGTCGGCGCGCTGCGTCCGTCCGACGTGGCCCTGACCCCACGCCAGGAAGAGGCGCTGGCGCTCTCTGACGCGCTGATCGAAGAGCTGCAGGCGCACGACACCATCGTGATCGCAGCACCTATGTACAACTTCAACATCCCTACCCAGCTGAAAAACTACTTCGATCTGGTTGCCCGTGCGGGCGTGACCTTCCGTTACACCGAAAACGGTCCGGAAGGCCTGGTGAAGAACAAGAAAGTGGTGGTGCTGACCAGCCGTGGCGGTATTCATAAAGATACGCCAAACGACCTGCTGACCCCGTACCTGACCATTTTCCTTGGCTTCCTCGGCATGACAGACGTGCAGTTCGTGTTTGCTGAAGGTATCGGCTACGGCCCGGAAGTGGCGGCTAAAGCGGCCAGCGATGCGAAAGACGCCATCTCCCAGCTGGTGACCGCGTAACGACTCCCTCGCCTGACCTGCTCAGGCGAACGACGGCGGTGCCTCCGGGTGCCGCCGTATGCCTGTTCTACCCGATCTCACTTTTGCAGCCACTGACCGTTGATTCCACGCACGTACTCACCGGCCTTTGCCCGCGCCACCAGCTTCTGCCCGGCGATACTGGCCACTTCCCGCGTGGTCAGATTATTCTGTTCTGCCAGCCGCGCATATTCCCGCTGCCGTCCGTTATTAATCCGCGTTACCAGCGCCTGCGTCTCTGCATCGTTCTCTATCGCCGCCAGATAGCCGCCCAGCGTTTCACCGACCATACCCTGCGTCCGGGCCTGATCAAGGGTTAAGGCGGCGAATGCCGGGGCCGCCGCCAGCAGCAGCGCCGCCAGCAGCACGCTTTTCACGCCAGATCGCGCCGCCATCAGAACAACCCGCTCTGATTTTTCAGCAGCGCCTCCACGTCTTTATCCACGCGAATGTGGATCTCATGTTCGATCTTCACGTTCATATTGATGGTGATCGGTTCTTTCGGCGCCGCCACCTCAATGCGCGGCACGCAGCCGCTTAGCAGCAGCCCGACGCAGGCCAGCAGCAGGTTAGTTTGCATTGTCATTACGTTTTTCCTTCTGCGTCGGCAGCGTGGCGTTATCTTCCACCCAGGACTGCAGATTATCGCCAAAGCGCAGGCTGCGCCAGAGCTGGAACAGGTTTTCCTGCTGAGTGTAGTTCAGCGCAACACGCTGATCTTTATCACTGAAGCGGCTGGTGCCGTCGACCTTTGCGGTCAGCGTCATAAGGCCCAGGTTATCAATATCGAGAGTGGCCCACGAGCGGGTCACCTGCATATAGCGCAGCCAGTCAATCGCCGCCCCGGCGGCCATATTGTTGCTGCTGATGGCATCCGCGATCTGTTTATCCATGCGCACGGTGATTTCGCCGCTGTTGGCCACCCAGCCCTCCTTCACCAGCCACCGCGAGTTATTCAGCCACAGCGGCAGCGCGGCGTTGATCCGACCGGAGAGCGCGATCTGCTTCAGTTTAATGGCGCTGACCAGCTCGGAAAGGCTGAGCTGGCGCAGCCGGACCGTGGCGGCTTCGGTTTGTGGCAGTTGCAGGCTGGCGAGGCTGAGCTGGCCGCCGAGCAGATCGAGGCTGACGTTGCTCAGGCGCAGCGGGCGCGTCGTGCTCCACGGATACCAGCCCTGCAGATCGGCGGTGACGTTCTCCAGGGTAAACTGGTTGGCAATCTGTTTAATGCGCAGCGCCACCGGGCCATGAGTGCCGAAGTACCAGCGGTGCGACGCCAGGCGGAACGGTAACGAGAAGTCGACGCCGTGAAATTCATTGTCCGGCAGGCGCAGTTCGCCGTTGCCCACCAGCAGATGACCGCCGGCCTCCAGCCCCTGATCGGCGGCGGCCGAAAAGGCCACCTGTGCCTTGAGCGTGCCGCTCTGGATCGCCAGCTTGAGGTCCGGTGCCAGCAGCGGCTGGAATACCCGCAGCGACTGCTGCGGCCACCAGAGCTGGCCGCGCAGGCGTGCGCCGTCCCAGCGGCCGCGCACCTGCACCGGGCCGATCTGCTGCGCCTGCAGCGCCCCCTGATAGAGGAAATCGGCCGGATCGCGCCCCTTCACCGTCAGGGTTAGCGTTGAGGGCGGCAGGAAGCCGCCGGCGCTGAAGCGTGTCTCACCCGATTTGAGGCTCAGCGCGCCGCCAAACGCCGCCTGCCGTGGATCGCGCTGCCAGAGCACCGGCTGGGTGAGGGTCAGCCTTGGCGCAGCCATGCTGACGCTGCCGTAGCTCAGGCGGTCAAAACCGGTGGAAAGCGAATCCAGCGCGATCAGCGTATCCTGCCAGCGGCCCTGGCCGCTGACGTCCCATTTTGCCGCCAGCGGCGTCAGCCGCCCTTCGCCCCAGTAACCCCAGCCCCATTCGCCCTTATCCGGCCAGAAGTCGCGCGCGCGGCCGTCCAGATGCAGCCGGAAGCGCCCCAGATCGCCGTTGTGTGCGCTGAGGATCGCCTGCAGGCGGCCGCTGATGCCGCTGGCGGCAAGGGTCACCCCGGCTAACGGCCAGCGCGCTTCGTCCACTTCCAGCGTGTCCAGCAGCCGCCCTTTCATGCGCAGCAGCGCCCCGGGCTGCAGTTGCAGAACCGGATTGAGGAGCGGGCCGCGCAGCTCGCCCGGCAGGCTGGCATAGAACTGCAGCTGCGCCAGTTTGCTGTCCCCGGTCAGCCGCAGCGGCAGCCGGCTGTCGGTAAAGTCGAGACGACCGGGGCCGACGTTGAGCACCACGTTGCCCTTGCCGCCGCGCCCGGCGGTCAGCAGGTTGAGCCGACCGGCGATCTGCGCGGCCTCCAGCCCCTGCCGCCAGCCGTCCGCCGTCAGCGTAATGCCGCCGGAGAGCGGCTGGGCGGCGTACGGCCAGTTCCACTGGCCCTGCTGCAGCGTGAGGGTTTGTGGCGATATCTGCCACGGCAGCGTCAGCAAAGGCGCGGGCTGATTCTCCGCCACCACCCGCAGCTGGCCCTGCTGCTGCTGCCAGTTCAGCTCGAGCCGCAGCGGATCAGGGATGGCGTCAAGCCGCAGCGCCCCGTGCAACGCGCCGGTCTGCGGCAGGTCGCCCGGCAGGCGCGGCAGCGTCAGCTCGCCGCTTACCGCCACCGGCCGGGCAACGCCGGGTGCCTGCAGGCTCAGGCTGCGCAGCGTCAGCTGCTGCTGGTTCAGCTCGGCCTCCAGCGCGATATTTTTTCCCTGGTAGTGCAGACGCTGGCGTTGCGGGTCGAGATCCAGCGCCAGCTCACCGGCCCAGTCGGCCCACGGCAGCAGGGTAAGCTGGCCGAGGGTCACGCGGGCGGCGGGCAGCATCTGCTGCCATTCGGCCAGCGTGCGCGGGGCATCTGAGGCGGGGCCGGACTCAAGGCGCGAGGCGCAGGCGCTGTCAATCTGCAGCCGGTCCGCAGACGCCTGCCAGCGGCCATCGGCGTAACGCAGGGCGACGTTGCTGACCACCGCCAGTTCACAGTCGCCGGCGTAGTAGTGCACGCCGGGCAACACCAGCGCGCCGTGACGCAGGCGCGGATTGCCGTCAAGGGCGATAGCGGTATCGGCGGGCAGCCAGACGCCGGCCAGCCGCGGCAGCCACTGGGTGACGCTGAGCAGCAGGCCGACGATCAGCAGAACGACGGCCATTAGCGCGGCCAGCGCTCTTTTCCATCGGCGGGTCATGGCAAAAAACATCCTGTTAATCCCTGAAATAATGCTGAATGATGGCACGGAAAAGCGCCCAGGGTGAAATTATTCCCGGCAGAAATGCCGCAGCAGATCCTTTTTACCGGCTCCGGCGTCACGTCGCGCTCGCTGTCGGCGCATTAATTGTTACACTGGAGGCATTCACTTCGCGCAGTCAGGGAAAGAAAAAAATGAAACTTGCGGTATACAGCACCAAGCAATATGACCGGAAATACCTGGAGCAGGTCAACGCCGGTTACGGTTTTGAACTGGAGTTTTTCGACTTCCTGCTCAGCGAACGCACGGCGAAAAACGCCGCCGGCTGCACGGCGGTCTGTATTTTTGTTAACGACGACGGCAGCCGTAAGGTGCTGGAGGAGCTGGCCGCGCTGGGGGTGAAGTTTATCGCCCTGCGCTGCGCCGGTTTCAACAACGTCGACCTGGACGCCGCCCGCGAGCTCGGCCTGCAGGTGGTGCGCGTGCCGGCCTATTCACCGGAGGCGGTGGCGGAACACGCGGTGGGGCTGATGATGACCCTGAACCGCCGCATTCATCGCGCCTACCAGCGCACCCGCGACGCCAACTTCTCGCTGGACGGGCTGATCGGCTTTAATATGCACGGCCGCACCGCCGGGGTGATCGGCACCGGCAAGATTGGTATTGCCACCCTGCGCATTCTGAAAGGTTTTGGCATGCGCCTGCTGGTCAGCGACCCTTATCCGAGCCAGCAGGCGCGGGATCTGGGCGCGGAGTACGTCGATATCAACACCCTGCTGACCGAGTCCGACGTGGTCAGCCTGCACTGTCCGCTGACGCCGGAAAACTACCACCTGCTTAACGCCGAAGCCTTTACGCGAATGAAAGACGGGGTGATGGTGATCAACACCAGCCGCGGCGGCTTAATCGACTCGCAGGCGGCGATTGACGCGCTGAAACAGGGCAAGATTGGCGCGCTGGGGATGGACGTGTATGAGAATGAACGCGATCTGTTCTTTGAGGATAAGTCTAACGACGTGATCCAGGATGATATCTTCCGCCGCCTGTCCGCCTGCCACAACGTGCTGTTTACCGGCCATCAGGCGTTTCTTACCGCCGAAGCGCTGACCAGCATCTCACAGACCACGCTACAGAACCTGAGCCAGCTGGAGCAGGGCGAGACCTGCGCCAATCAGCTCTGAACGGGGGAGCATCATTGACGGCTTAACGCCGTCTCTGAATCAACCTGCGCTCACTGCGACCTGCCGTGCTTAAACGGTCCAGGTGCGCAGGCTAAGCCGGTCAGCGTTGAATAAAGAGAGCATCTGAAACGGCCCGCACGCGTTCGTGGAACTAAGCGTGCGCAGGTGCCGTCGGTGAAACTTGTACGCAGGTGCCGTCAGTGAAACTCCACTCACAGGTGCGGTGAGTGAAGCTTAGCGCGCGCAGGTGCCGTTAAGCAGCGCGCTTTCACCGCAGCGGCGGCCGTTGGTCAGCTGACACATGCCTACCGAACTGCCGTCGAGCTGGCGCGACAGCGCCAGGGTGCCGCCGGCGTTCTCGCAGTTGCTGGCGGCCAGATCGGCCATCGCCACCCGAGCCGGAACGTGGGCTGCCGTGGCCTGCTGCGGCGGTTCATTATCGCTGCTGCTGCAGGCGGACAACAGCAGGACGGCCGTTGCCAGAAGAAGTTTCGCGGCTTTCATGGTGGATCTCCGGTTCGGAAGGCGGTAAGGGCTCAACGAGAATAGGCTACCTTGCACAGCAGGTCGATAGCTGTCACGATTTTTTACAAAATCAAAAGTTCGCATCTGGCAATAGGCACGCCTCTGAATTTCAACCACGTTTCGCAGCAGCCGAACCACTCCGGCGATTAAATACGGCGAATTTCGTAAAAATACGATAGCCTGAAATGCTTGTGGTAGTGCCGGGCTGCTGTGTCAGACTCGCCGACCAGACTACGTTGCGATGGTCACTCCATCGCTGTTATGAAGAGAAAAGGAACCGTTATGACCGATAAGCAGGTATTAATTATTGCCACCCTGACTGCCAAAGCCGGTAAAGGTGACGAACTGGCGAAAGTGCTGCAGGCCTGCGTAGGGCCAAGCCACGCCGAGGCAGGCAACGTGCATTACGATCTCTACCGCAGCGAAGCCAACCCGGATGCGTTCCTGTTCCATGAGACCTGGAAGAGCGTGGCCGCCGTGGCCGAACACGAGCAGCAGCCGCACTACCTGGCGCTGCAGCAGGGCGCGGCGCCACTGCTGGCGGCAGCACCGGTGGTCAGCAAGATTTCTGTCTAAGCATCTGGTTGATCCCAATATTACCGCACGCTGTTAACGCGGGCGGTAATATTCCGGGTCAAATGGCGAACGCTGATGCCAGCGTCAGGCTCCCTGTCCGACCGCCGGCTTACTTCATCAGCATCGCGCGGCAGGATTTACCTTTGATCTTCACCTGCTGCAGCTGTTTCATCACCTGGCGGGCCAGCGACTGGCGCACCGCCACATAGGCGTGATTCGGCGCAATCTCGATTTTACCCACCTGATCGCCCTTCAGCCCGCCGTCGCCGGTCAGCGCACCCAGAATATCCCCCGGGCGGATTTTAGCCTTACGTCCGCCGTCAATGCACAGCGTGGCCATTTCCGCCGGCAGCGCCACCGTCGCCACCGACTTCAGCTCGCTGACGCTGCGCCACTGCAGTTTTTGCTGCAGCAGATCTTCCAGCGCGTGGGCGCGTGCCATCTCGTCCGGCGCCACCAGGCTGGCGGCAAAGCCCTCCTGCCCGGCGCGTGCGGTACGGCCGATGCGGTGCACGTGCACCTCCGGATCGAAGGAGAGCTGATAGTTGACCACCATCTCCAGCGATTTGATATCGAGTCCGCGCGCGGCGACGTCGGTGGCCACCAGCACCCGGCAGCTGGCGTTAGAGAAGCGTACCAGCACGCGATCGCGATCGCGCTGTTCGAGGTCGCCGTGCAGCGCCAGCGCGCTGATCTGCGCGCTTTCCAGCGCGGCTGCGATGTCGTCGCACTCGCGGCGGGTGTTACAGAACACCACGCAGGAGGCCGGCCTGCGCTGGCTGAGCAGGCCGGTCAGCGCCTGCAGCTTCTCCCGCGAGCCGGCCTCATAGAACACCTGCTCGATGGCAGGCAGATCGGAGACGTCGCCGGTTTCCACGGTCAGCGGGTCGCGCTGGATACGCTGGCTGATCTGCGCGATATCCTGCGGCCAGGTGGCGGAGAACAGCAGCGTCTGCCGCTGCGGTGGGCAGTAGCTGACGATCTCGTTGATGTCGTCACGGAAGCCCATCTCCAGCATGCGGTCGGCCTCGTCCAGCACCAGCGTTTTGACGCCGTCGAGCCTGAGGGTTTCGCGCTTCAGGTGATCGAGAATGCGCCCCGGGGTGCCGACCACGATATGCGGCGCGTGGACCAGCGAGTCGCGCTGCGCGCTGACCGGCTGGCCGCCGCACAGCGTCAGGATCTTGATATTGGCGGTAAAGCGCGCCAGCCGGCGCAGCTCTTTGCTGACCTGATCGGCCAGTTCACGGGTCGGACAGAGGACCAGCGCCTGGGTGGCGTACTGGCTGGCGTCAATCACGTGCATCACGCCGAGGCCGAAAGCGGCGGTTTTGCCGCTGCCGGTTTTGGCCTGGGCACGCACGTCACGTCCGGCGAGGATCGCCGGCAGCGCCGCGGCCTGCACCGGGGTCATCGCGGTGTAGCCCAGCTCGTTAAGGTTGTCGATCTGGCTGGCGGGCAGTTGGGTCAGGGTGGAAAAAGCAGTCACGGGATGATTCTCAAAACAGCAAAGGAAGATGGCGCGGATTGTAGCAGATAACCCGTCCGCAGGGCGACTTTCCGCGCGGACGCCCCGCCCGGCTGCCCGCTGCGGGGGCATATCCTGCCCGGCCAGCGATCGTGTGCGGTTAATGCACCACAAATCGTGCTGGAATTCCCCCGCGGAATCCGTACCATACACGCCATCAGGGCTTACCCACCGTGTTCGTGGGGCAATCCCGCCACTATTTCCGAGTTGAGAACGTCAGAATATGCTATCGAATCCAGAGACCGCCAAAAAAGATCAATACAACCTGAACAAGCTGCAGAAGCGCCTGCGGCGTAACGTCGGCCAGGCGATTGCCGACTTCAATATGATCGAAGAGGGCGACCGCATTATGGTCTGCCTGTCAGGCGGTAAAGACAGCTACACCATGCTGGAGATCCTGCGCAGCCTGCAGCAGAGCGCGCCGATTTCGTTCTCGCTGGTGGCGGTCAATCTCGATCAGAAGCAGCCGGGCTTCCCGGGCCATATTCTGCCGGAGTATCTGGAACAGCAGGGCGTGGAGTATAAGATCGTTGAAGAGAACACCTACGCCATCGTGAAAGAGAAGATCCCGGAAGGCAAAACCACCTGTTCACTCTGCTCGCGCCTGCGCCGCGGTATTCTCTACCGCACCGCCACCGAACTGGGCTGTACCAAGATCGCCCTCGGCCACCACCGCGACGATATCCTGCAGACGCTGTTCCTGAATATGTTCTACGGCGGCAAGATGAAGGGCATGCCGCCAAAGCTGATGAGCGACGACGGTAAACATATCGTGATCCGCCCGCTGGCCTACTGCCGCGAGAAGGATATCGAACGCTTCGCTATCGCCCGCGAATACCCGATTATCCCATGCAACCTGTGCGGTTCGCAGCCCAACCTGCAGCGTCAGGTGGTGGGCGAAATGCTGCGCGACTGGGATAAACGCTATCCGGGACGCATTGAAACCATGTTCAGCGCCATGCAGAACGTGGTGCCGTCACACCTTGCCGACCATCAGCTGTTCGACTTCAGGAACATTCAGCACGGCAGCGAGGTCGTCGACGGCGGCGATCTGGCCTTTGACCGCGAAACGCTGCCGGTGCAGCCGGCCGGCTGGCAGCCGGAAGAGCAGGATGACGCGCCGGTGCGTCTCGACGTGCTGGAAATTCGCTAAGCCAATCCTGCCCTGCCTGCACGCTGTCTTAACGGTGCGCCGGCGGGTCAATAATCGGGTGTGGATCGATCGGCGGCGGATCGGGCAGTGACGGGTCCGGCGGCGGCGTCGGCTGCGGTCCGGGGATCGGCAGCGGGTCGCTGAGCGGTTCTGAGCTGCGAATGTGCGGATGGATAGCGGATAACATGGCGTCCTCCTCGGTAAGGTCGAACCTTAAGCGTAGAAGATCTGGCCCGGCTGGCAAACCGGCAAAAAAAAACCGGCCAGCGGCCGGCGTCGTGCGAATTAAATGCGCTGAGCATCAATTCTAAAAGGAAGTCAGACAATATGGAGCGTAACGCCCATCGCTTGACGTTACATTCACCTGCGAGATGAAGTTTGCCGCGAAGCCGTCGCGGCGTTATTGATTTCGATCAGGTTCCGCACGCTTTCCGCGATTTAATCTGCTGTCTTTGTGTTTTTTCACAGCCATTTACGTCGCCGTAACCACCATGCAACGCCGGAAACCAGCAGCGCTAACAGCAGGCAGAAAATGCCAAAACCATAGCGCCACTCGCCCCCGGGAATGCCGCCGAGGTTCACGCCGAACAGGCCGGTGAGGAAGGTGGTCGGCAGGAAGATCATCGCCATCAGCGACATGGTGTAGGTACGGCGATTCATCGCCTCCGCCATTACCGTGCTGATCTCATCGGACAGCACCCCGGTACGCGCCACGCTGGCGTCCAGATCGTCCAGCCCGCGCCCCAGCCGGTCGGCGATATCCTGCATGCGGCGGCGGTCGTCGTCGCTCATCCACGGCAGGCGCTCGCTGGCCAGCCGCGAAAAGACGTCGCGCTGCGGCGCCATATACCTGCGCATAATAATCAGCTGCTTGCGAATTAAAGCCAGCTCGCCGCGCGGCGGCACGCGCTGGTCAACCACCGCGTCCTCCAGCTCGATGATTTTATCGTGCAGGTCCTCGATAAACTCGCTGGTGTGGTCGGTCAGCGCGTCACAGACGTCCACCAGCCAGCTGCCGCCGTCGGTAGGTCCGTTGCCGTTGTTCAGGTCGGTCAGCACTTCATCGATGGCGAACACCTTGCGGCGGCGCGTCGAGACGATCAGCTTTTCGTTGATAAACACCCGGATCACCACCAGCTGATCGGGACGCGACTCGCTGTTGAGATTCACGCTGCGCAGGGTGATCATCGTGCCGTCGCCCAGCCGGCTGACCCGCGGCCGCATGCTGTCACCGCCCAGCGCATCCCTGACCGCATCCGGCAGCAGCGGCGTCGACATCAGCCAGTCGGCGCTGGCGCGGTGGGTGTAGTTCAGATGCAGCCAGCACGGACGGTCGCAATGGACCACTTCGCTGTTCTCAATCGGGATCAGCCCGCCCTTCCCGTCCAGCTGGCAGGAGATAATGGCGTCTGATACCTGTAACGCATTGCCTGAAATTGACTCCATTGTGTCTCCGGATTCAGCATAATCAATGCGATACAGTTTAGCCTGTCCGCCCAGGCTTGCATAATCGCACGCGCGGCAACAGCGGTGAGAAAGCGTATCAAACTGCTACCAAAAGCGGATCGCGGTCACGAAAATCAGTTTTGATCTGCCACATCTCTTGCTAATTATCCGCCGCTGGGGAACTATCGCTGCACTAAAAACAGGATTGCTACTGAGCTTCAGGCAAAACCTAAATCGCTTTTCTTGCGCCCGTCGGGCCCTGCAGAGGCGATTTAGGTTTTTTTTTGGCCTGAATTCGGTAACGGCCGCATGACAAGATGTCTGAACCAGGAGCGTACAATGAAGTATCAGGGGTTATCAGAAGAGATTCTGCAGGGCGTTGGCGGCAAAGAGAACATCATCTCGGTGATGCACTGTGCCACCCGCCTGCGTTTCAAACTTAAAGACAGCAAAAAAGCCGACACCGCCGGGCTGAAAGACAACGCCGGGGTAATCATGGTGGTAGAGAGCGGCGGCCAGTATCAGGTGGTGATTGGCAACCACGTCAGTGACGTCTATCAGGCGCTGCTGAAGATCGCAGGCCTGGGAGACGGTGCCGACAGCAGCGACGACGGCCAGCAGAAAGGGTCGCTGTTTGCCCGCTTTATCGATATCGTCTCCGGCATCTTTACCCCGTTTGTCGGCGTAATGGCGGCGGCCGGTATTCTGAAAGGCCTGCTGGCGCTGGCGCTGGCCTTTAGCCTGACCACCGAAGCCTCCGGCACATATATCACTCTGTTCGCCGCCAGCGACGCGGTGTTCTACTTCCTGCCGGTGATCCTCGGCTACAGCGCCGGTAAAAAGTTTGGCGGCAACCCGTTTATCACCATGATTATCGGCGCTGCGCTGATCCATCCGTCGATGATGGCCGCCTTTACCGCCGCCCAGGCCGGCAGCGCACCGCTGCACTTCTTCGGCGTGCCGATGATCCTGATTAACTACAGTTCGTCGGTGATCCCGATTATCTTCGCCGCATGGTTCTCCTGCGTGATCGAGCGCCTGATCCATCAGCGCCTGCCGTCGGCGATCCGCAACTTCACCACCCCGCTGATCTGCCTGGCTGTCGTGGTGCCGGTGACCTTCCTGGTGATCGGCCCGGCCGCCACCTGGGTTAGCGAGCTGCTGGCGGCGGGCTATCTGCACGCCTACACCTTCAGCCCAACCTTTGCCGGCGCGTTTATGGGTGCCTTCTGGCAGGTGTGCGTGATCTTCGGTCTGCACTGGGGCCTGGTGCCGATTATGCTTAACAACCTGGCGGTGCACGGTGCCGATACCCTGCTGCCGCTGCTGATGCCGGCGGTGCTCGGCCAGGCCGGCGCCACGCTGGGCGTACTGCTGCGTACCCGTGACCTGAAGCTGAAAGGCATTGCCGCCTCGGCGTTCAGCGCCAGCCTGTTTGGTATTACCGAACCGGCGGTGTACGGCGTCACCTTACCCAAGCGCCGTCCGTTTATCTTCGGCTGCATCGGCGGCGCGATGGGTGCCGCGGTGCTCGGCTTCTGGCACACCACCAGCTACTCCTTTGGCCTGCCGTCGGTATTTACCTTCAGCCAGGTGGTGCCAAAAACCGGTTTTGACGCCAGCGTGATGGCGGCCTTTGCCGGCGCGCTGATCGCCTTTGGCTTTGCCGCGGTAACCACCGCGCTGTTTGGTTTACCGAATGAGGCCGTTGCGGCTGCACAGGCCGCGGCGCCTGCTGCTGCCGAATCCGCCCCGGTTAACCCCGATCTGCTGAATAAGGCGTCGCTGGCCAGCCCAATGACCGGCGCGGTTGTAGCTCTGGAACAGGTGGCCGACGAAACCTTTGCCAGCGGCCTGCTGGGCAAAGGTATCGCTATCAAACCCACCGAAGGCCGGGTCTATTCGCCGGTTAACGGCACGGTCGCCTCGCTGTTCCGCACCCGCCATGCGATTGGCCTGGAAGCGGAAAACGGTGCGGAGGTGCTGATCCACGTTGGCATCGATACGGTGAAGCTGGATGGTCAGCACTTTATTGCCCACGTTAAGCAGGACGACAGCGTGCGCGTCGGCGACCTGCTGATCGAATTCGATATCCCGGCGATTACCGCCGCAGGCTATGACCTGACCACCCCGGTGCTGGTCAGCAACAGCGATGACTATATTGACGTGCTGGCCGCCAGCCCGCAGCCCGACGTGGCCGCCGGTGAGCCGCTGCTGACGCTGATTAAATAAATTTTCATAAGGAGAATCATCATGACTCAACGTTTCCCACAACACTTCCTCTGGGGCGGTGCGGTTGCCGCTAACCAGGTTGAAGGCGCATGGCAGGCCGATGGCAAGGGCATCTCCACCTCCGATCTGCAGCCGCACGGCATTTTCGGTGAACGCGTGGAGCGTCAGGCTGGCGATTTCGGTATTAAAGACGAGGCGATCGACTTCTACCACCGCTACCCGGAGGACATCAGGCTGTTCGCCGAGATGGGCTTCACCGTGCTGCGCACCTCCATCGCCTGGACGCGCATCTTCCCGGAAGGTGACGAAGCGCAGCCGAACGAGGCGGGCCTGGCCTTCTACGATCGCCTGTTCGATGAGATGGCGAAGTACAACATCAAGCCGCTGGTGACCCTCTCCCACTACGAGATGCCGTACGGGCTGATTAAAAAGTACGGCGGCTGGGGCAGCCGTACCACCATCGACTGTTTCGTGAATTACGCAGAGACCGTGTTTACGCGTTACAAAGACAAGGTGAAGCACTGGCTGACCTTTAACGAGATCAACATGTCGCTGCACGCGCCGTTCACCGGCGTCGGTCTGCCGGAAGAGAGCAATAAGCAGGCGGTGTATCAGGCGATTCACCACCAGCTGGTGGCCAGCGCCCGCGCGGTAAAAGCCTGTCATACCCTGATCCCGGACGCTAAAATCGGCAATATGCTGCTGGGTGCGATGCTCTATCCGCTGACCTGCAAACCGGCCGACGTGCTGGAAACGCTGGCGCAGAACCGCGACTGGCTGTTCTTCGGCGACGTGCAGACGCGCGGCTACTACCCGTCCTACATGAACCGCTACTTTAAACAGCAGGGTATCACCCTGGAAATCAGCGAGCAGGACAAGGCCGACCTGCGCGAGCCGATCGATTTTATCTCTTTCAGCTACTATATGACCGGCTGCGTAACCACCGACGAAGAGCACAACCAGAAAGCGCGCGCCAATATCCTGAACATGGTGCCGAACCCGCACCTGGCCAGTTCAGAGTGGGGCTGGCAGATTGACCCGGAAGGGCTGCGCTATCTGATGAACGTGCTGTATGACCGCTACCAGAAGCCGCTGTTTATCGTCGAAAACGGCCTGGGCGCGCGCGATACGGTGGAAGCTGACGGTTCGATCAACGATGACTACCGCATCGCTTACCTGAACGATCACCTGGTGCAGGTGCGTGAAGCGATTGAAGACGGTGTTGAAGTGCTGGGCTACACCTGCTGGGGGCCGATCGACCTGGTCAGCGCCTCGAAAGCGGAGTTCTCCAAGCGTTACGGCTTTATCTACGTCGATCGCGACGACCAGGGCAACGGCACCCTCGCCCGCAGCCGCAAGAAAAGCTTCTTCTGGTATCAGGACGTGATTAAAACCCACGGTGAATCACTGAAGTAAAAAACATAAGGGCAGCGATTCGCTGCCCTGTTTGTTTGCGTGCCCGGTTAATGACGTTGCCTGTACCAGCCCTCTGCGGCCTCCCTGCCGCCACCATCATGCGCTAGCGTTACGCTTCGTCCGCACTCTCATCCAGCGCCAGCGTCTCCTTACGCACCCGTTCAATATGAATGGTGAGGAACATGCGTTCTTCGCTGCCCAGCGCGTAGTCATAGTTTTTCATCACGTGGCGGTCGATCTTCTCCACGCACTTGTAGGCGGCGGGATAACGCTCACGTACCACGTCGTGCAGTGAATCATCGTCGCTGTAGACGCCGCGTTTGCCAAGCATGCGCTGCGAGAAGAACTTAAGGTGGGTGACAAAGCGGTTATAGCTCAGCGAGTCGGTCTGATAGTCCAGCTGCAGCTGGTACTTTACGATATGCAGGATCTCCTGCATAAATCTGGTGATATGCATTACCGCCGGCATCTCACTGCCCAGCTGCGCGTTAACCAGGTGCAGGGCAATAAAACCGGCTTCATCGTCCGGCAGCCTGACCTTCAGCCGTTTTTCGATGATATCCAGCGCCGCCAGACCAATGCCGTACTCTTTCGGATAGAGGCTGCGGATTTCCCACTGCAACACGTTGCGGATCGGCAGGTTTTGCTGGTGGCGCGTCAGGGCAAAGTTAACGTGATCGGTCAGCGCTATCGCCAGGCTGTCGTGCAGCGCGCCGCTGAGCTGCTCGCGCGCCAGCGCGATAATACATTCCGAGGCGATAACCACCTCCAGCGGGATCTCAGAGAGCAGCTCGGTTAAGCGCCCGGTCAGTTCATGGCTTTTCAGGGCGAAGGTTTTTTCCACCAGCTGCGGGTCCAGCTCGTCGCCCGCGCGTTTTTTAAACGCCAGACCGCGCCCCATTACCACCTGTTCCTGGCCCTGCTGGTCATGCACGATGACCACATTATTATTAAGTACTTTCGCTATTATCATTTTTTTGGCCTGAAAACAAAAAAACCCGACCGCCGGTGGAGTCCGGAGATCAGGTTTTGCCTGCGTAAATGCAGTAACAATCCAGTAGTGGTAACACGATAATCCTTTATACGACCGTCTCAAGCGGTCAGAGGCTGAAATGTGATTCAGCTCGCGATCTGTTTTCAGCCAGGCTGCGTACACTTTGCCTGGGTTAACGCCTGCAGCTGTTTTTCCCGCTTGTCGGCCTGGCTTTGCGCCCGCGCCTTAGCGATACCGTTACCTACCCCGAAGTCCAGTAACACTCCGACCACCGTCAGACCGTCGAATTCGCCTTTCTTATCAATCTGCTGCTGCACCTGCTGCTGTTCAGCCGTCAGCTTCTGCGCGCCCTGGCAGTCCAGCTGGGTTTGCTGCACGTTGCTCAACGGCGGCGAGTCGGGATAGCTTTTCACTGCGCAGCCGCTGAGCAGCAGGCTGACGGTCAGCAGGCCGGTTATTGTTTTCATGATGAGACCCTGATGGTGTAAGAGTGGCTGATTATGGCAGCGCGGCCCGCGGGCAATAGGTCGAACAGCAGCGTTAAGGGGGGGTATTTCCTGGCGATAAAAAGATGAGTTTTCTTCGCAGTTGGTAAAAAACTTCGGATAAACCTGACCATTCATATCCTGCGAAATAAATAACAGCTAAAAACCATCGGGTTAATAAAAAAAGCGCTCTCCGCATCTGTGAAGAGCGCTTGATAAAAGCGCCTGGGTGCAAAACTCCATCAGTCCTGATAAGGCGGGCTTACCCCCGCCTTAAAACAGACTACTTACCGTCAGATCCGCAAGCCAGTCTGGCTGCCACCTCCCTTTCTCCATCCTTCAGCCTTAACTCACACAGCGAGCGCCGCGTCAGGAGCGTGAATATCAGTAATGTTATACACAGTATCAATACGCACCCGATCAGGGGGTTGTTCGGCAGTTTCATGACCGTCTTCTCCTTGCCTTGAGGCAGGTAAGAGGCTATCCTGATGTTGTTGAGCATAGGGTAGGCCTCGGGGTTAATGAAAATTAACTTCGGGGCTTTTCTACTTTATGCCACAGACAAATCAGCATTTCTGCACGTCGCCCGGGCAAAAAGCCGCAAGCGCCGCGGTTATTATACCGCCAGATACCAACATGTTTCCAGGAGCAGTAAGCGCGTATTTAAAAGGCCAGCAGTTTAATATGTCGCATTAATCGCCCGTATTTACCGAAGCAACTCAATAATATTAACAACAGCTTAACGCCTTCACTCCGCCGCCCCGACCTGCCATTAAAAAAAGGCCAGCGGTTTCTCCGCTGGCCTTTACTTTAATTACCGCTAACCGTTAAATATCCCGTTATCAGTGCTGCACAATATACAGCTGACGGCTGTAAGCCACGTCTTCCGGGTTATTAATTGGATAACCTTTCACGTAAGGCTTAATTAACCGTCCGTTGGTGTACTGATAGATCGGTGCAATCGGCGCCTGGTCGGCAATTAACTGTTCGGCACGGTTGTAGGCGGCGTTGCGCGCCTGCGCATCGGTCAGCTGGCTGGCCTGGGCGAGAATAGCGTCGTACTCTTTGCTGTTAAAGCGCGAGATATTGCCGCTGTGGGTTGAACCCAGCAGGCTGAGGAAGGTGGAGGGCTCGTTGTAATCACCGACCCAGGAGGCGCGGATCACGTCAAAGTTACCGCTGCTGCGGCTGTCGATGTAGGTTTTCCACTCCTGGTTCTGCAGCTTAACGTTAACCCCCAGGTTCTTCTTCCACATTGAGGCCACGGCGATGGCGATCTTCTGGTTATTCTCGGAGGAGTTATACAGCAGGGTCAGATCGAGCGGCTTCGACGGCCCGTAGCCCGCCGCCGCCAGCAGCGCCTTAGCCTGCAGATTCAGTTCCGCCTGGCTGTGCTGCTGAATAAAGCTGGCCTTCGGGCTGAAGCCGGCGGTAACGTCCGGGGTAAAGTGCCAGGCGGGCTTTTCACCGCTGCCGACCACTTTGCCGGCGATAATCTGCCGGTCGATGCTCCATGAGAGCGCCTGGCGCACGCGGGCGTCGGCGGTGGGCCCTTTCCGGGTGTTAAACGCGTAGTAGTAGGTGCCCAGCTGGTCCGGGGTGTAGACCTGGCCCGGCAGCTGCTTTTTCAGCATGGCAAACTGCTCTTTCGGGAAGGATTCGGTGATGTCGATCTCGCCGGCCCGGTAGCGTTTCGCCGCGCTGGACTCGGAGCTGAGCGGCAGGAAGGTCACTTTAGTCAGCACCGAGTGGGCGTCATCCCAGTAATGGCTATTGCGCACCAGCACCAGCTTCTCATTCACTACCCGGCTTTCCAGCTGATAGGCTCCGTTACCCACCAGGTTGCCCGGCCGCGTCCACTGCTCGCCGAACCCGGCAATCACCTTCTGCGGCACCGGGAACAGGCTGAAGTTGCTGGTCAGGCTGGCGAACCACGGCAGCGGCTTGTCCAGCGTCACCTTAAGGTGGGTGGCATCCACCGCGCTGACGCCGAGTTTATCCGCGCTCATTTCGCCTTTGACGATCGCCGCCGCATTTTCTATCCCCGCCAGCGCGGCGAACCACGCGAAGGTGGAGCTGGTTTTCGGGTCGACCAGCCGCTGCCAGCTGTAAACAAAGTCGGCAGCGGTGACAGGGTCACCGTTTGACCAGCGCGCGTCTTTACGCAGGGTGAAAATCCAGGTTTTGTTATCGCTGGTCTGCCAGCTGGTCGCGACGCCGGGTACGGTTTTACCGCTGGCGTCCTGGCTGGTCAGCCCCTCAAACAGATCGCGGATCACCGGGATCTCCGGCAGACCGACCGCTTTGGCCGGATCGAGCGAGGCGGGCTCGTCTTTAATATGACGGATAACCTCCTGACTGGCGGCCAGCGGGGTGCCCGCCGGCACCTCGGCGGCCAGCGAAGCAAAACTCAGGCACGCCGCCAGCGCGCCCAGCGTAAATCGGGTTTTCTGCATCCTGAACTTCTCCATGCCTGTGCCGGCGGCGGGCGCACTACCGTAGCCGCGCCGCGGGGTAACTGAGGAAAACGACTGCTGGCACTGTAGCGTAAAATGTTGTCAGACCGACAGACTTTTCAACGGGATGTGTTTCGCGCCGCAAATTTATGCCACAGTGAAGGGCCAACATTGAGGAGCCGACTATGTTAAACCACCAGCCGCGCCCGCTGCGCGGGCCACTCGACCTTGCGGTGCAGCAGTACGGTAGCTCGGTGCTCGGCGCACCGTTACTGTGGTTTCCGGCGCTGCAGGCCGATGCCGACAGCGGGCTGATCCTTGCCGGCACCCACGGTGACGAAACCGCCAGTATCGTCACCCTCTCCTGTGCCCTGCGCACGCTGCCGGAGGCGCTGCGCCGCCACCACGTGGTGCTGGCGGTGAACCCGGACGGCTGCCAGCTGGGGCTGCGCGCCAACGCGCGCGGGGTGGACCTGAACCGCAATTTTCCGGCGGCCAACTGGCAGCCCGGTGAGACGGTATATCGCTGGAACAGCGCGGCAGATGAACGTGACGTGCGGCTGTCCAGCGGCGGGCAGGCCGGTTCCGAGCCGGAGACCCAGGCGTTGTGCCAGCTGATCCATCAGCTGCAGCCGCGCTGGGTGGTCACCTTCCACGAGCCGCTGGCCTGTATTGAAGATCCGCAGGCCAGCCCGCTCGGCCACTGGCTGGCAGAGCAGACCGCGCTGCCGCTGGTCAGCAGCGTCGGCTACGCCACACCCGGCTCGTTTGGCAGCTGGTGCGCCGACCTCAGCCTGCCGGTGATCACCGCCGAGCTCCCGGCCATCTCGACCGATGAGGCCAGCGAACGTTATCTGACGGCGATGACCGCCCTGCTGCGCTGGCAGGCTTAGAGCTGGATGCGCCCGCCGTGAAAATCCAGTGCCGGATCGGCGTCCACCGCCAGCCAGGTGGGGCCATCGAGATCGGCAAAGCGCACCCTTGGTGCCAGCGGCAGCGCGGCGCGGATCGCCCTTGAGGTGCAGAGCATACATCCCAGCATCAGCGAAAATCCCTGCGCCTGCGCCGCATCGGCCAGTGCCAGCGCTTCGGTCAGCCCGCCGGTTTTGTCCAGCTTGATGTTGACCATCTCATAGCGCCCGCGCAGCGCCGGCAGGCTGTCACGGGTGTGGCAGCTCTCATCGGCGCAGATCGGCAGCGGGTGGATAAAGGTCTCTAATGCGGCGTCTTCGCCGGCGGGCAGCGGCTGTTCCAGCATGGCGATATTGAGGTCGGCCAGCAGCTGGCAGCGTTCAGCCAGCCCCTCGCCGTGCCATGATTCGTTAGCGTCAACGAGCAGCGTCGCCTCCGGCACCGCCGCGCGGATCGCCACCAGCCGTTCGGCGATCAGGTGGTTATCGAGCTTAATTTTCAGCAGGCGCGCGCCGTTTTCCCACAGCGCCAGCGCGCTGCTGGCCATCATCTGCGGCAGGTCGATGGTGACGGTTTGCGCGGTCTCCACCCGCGCCGGGGCGCTGGCTGCCGTCAGTTGCCACAGGCTGCGGCCGCTCAGTTGCGCCTCCAGCTGCCACAGCGCACTGTCAATGGCGTTGCGGGCAGCCCCGGCCGGCAGCGCCTGTTGCAGTTCTGCGCGGCTCATACCCTGCTGCAGCGCGGCGATCAGCGGGGCAATCTGCGCCAGTACTGAACCTTCGGTTTCGCCGTAGCGCCCGTATGGCGTGGACTCGCCCTGCACCCTGATGCCCTGTTCTTCCAGCTCCACCACCACCACCGCTGCCTCGCTGCGGCTGCCGCGGGCAATGACAAACGGCGTGTGCAGGGGCCAGCTTTCCGGGTAAACCTTGACCGTTCTCATCGTCACCTTCCTGTTCAGGTTTGATACCCGCCATATCTTCAGTCCATACACGCATAACGCCGGGCGAACCCTCACTGCTATGCGTCTGTTTTTTTACTGTTTCCCCGCCGCGGCATGACATACACTGGGGGCGCTTAAACACCATTAACATACAAAGGATAGTTTATGTCTCAGACCGTACATTTTCAGGGCAACCCGGTTGCCGTCGATGGCCTGCTGCCGGCCCCGGGCCAGGTAGCCAAACCCTTCACCCTGGTAGCCAAAGACCTTTCCGATGTGGCGCTGTCCAGCTTCGCCGGCAAGCGCAAGGTACTGAATATCTTCCCAAGCATTGATACCGGCGTGTGTGCCGCCTCGGTGCGTAAATTTAACCAGCTGGCCGGCGACGCGGAAAACACCGTGGTGCTGTGCATCTCCGCCGACCTGCCGTTTGCGCAGTCACGCTTCTGCGGCGCGGAAGGCCTGAACAACGTGGTAACCCTCTCCACCCTGCGCGGCGCGAGCTTCATCCAGGACTACGGCGTGGCGATCGCAGCTGGCCCGCTGAGCGGCCTGGCGGCACGTGCGGTAGTGGTGCTGGACGAGCAGGATAACGTGATTTACAGCGAGCTGGTGAATGAAATCACCACCGAGCCGGACTACGATGCGGCCCTGGCGGCGCTGAAGTAATCTCTGCGGGCCGCCCCTCCGGGCGGCCCGTTGTTTTCCCAGCCGGATCGCCGGTTTCCGCGTTACTCCCCGTCGCTTTTCTTCTGGCTCAGGCCATACTCACGCAGCTTATTGGCGATCGCCGTATGCGAGACGCCCAGCCGTTTGGCCAGTTTGCGGGTGCTCGGATAGGAGAGATAGAGCCGGGTCAGCACCGAACGTTCAAAGCGGCTGGTGATGTCATCCAGCGATCCTTCGATCGCCTCATCACCCAGCGGCATCTCCAGCGCATATTCCGGCAGCACGATATCCTGCGGCCGCAGTTCGTAGCCTTCCAGCTGGGTGAGCGCCCGGTACAGCGTATTTTTCAGCTGGCGCACGTTGCCCGGCCAGGTGTAACGGGTCAGAAATGCGTTCAGCTGCGGTGACAGTTTAGGCCGCGCCATGCCCTGCTCATCGGCAAAGCGGGCGACGAACAGGTCGGTGAGCGGCAGAATGTCCTGCGGACGATCGCGCAGCGGCGGCAGGTTCAGCGTCAGCACGTTCAGCCGATAGAACAGGTCTTCACGGAACTCGCCGCGCTGCACCAGCTCCAGCAGATTTTTCTGCGTGGCGCAGATCACCCGCACGTTGACGTGTACCTCGTGCTCTTCACCCACCCGGCGGAAGGTGCCGTCGTTGAGGAAGCGCAGCAGCTTGGTCTGCATGCGCGGGGACATCTCGCCGATCTCATCCAGCAGCACCGAACCGCCGCTGGCCTGCTCAAAGAACCCTTTTTTACCTTCCAGCGCGTTCGGGTAAGCCCCGGCGGCGTGACCAAACAGCTCGCTTTCTGCCACGTCGTCCGGCAGCGAGGCACAGTTAAGCGCCAGGAACGGGTTTTTACCGCGCGCGCTGCGCAGATGGCAGGCGCGCGCCAGCATATCCTTGCCGGTGCCGGTGTCGCCGACGATCAGCAGCGGCGCGTCGAGCATCGCCAGCTTGCGCGCCTGATCGACCACCTGCCGCATCTTACCGCTGACGGCGACGATATGCTGGAATTCGCTGTCGTCGTTGACCGCGAGGTTCTGCAGCTGCTGCCCCATGCGCGCGGTTGACTTGAGCATCACCACCCCGCCGACCGGCATCACCGTTTGCTGCTCATCATCACGGCCGTAAATTGGGGTAATCTCCAGCAGGAAATCGCGCCCCTGCAGCACCACGTGATGCGCCTGAGCGGTAATCTGCTCGCTCTCCAGCCAGCGGGTGAAGTTGAACCCGCCGATCAGCGCGCCCGCGCTGTGGCTGCGGATTTTCTCTTCGTTGAGATCGAACAACGACTGCGCCGCCGGGTTAGCCAGCTCCACTTTGCCTTTCATATCGATGGAGAACACCGGCTCCGGCAGCGCCACCAGCAGCGCGCTCAGCGCCCGGTGCTCGCGCTCTGAGGGCAGAAACGCCACGGTGCGCACGTCGGTTACGCCGGGGATGCGGCGGATTTCCGCCATCAGCTGGCTGAACTGCTCGAAGCCGATGGTGGAGAAGTTGAGGTAGATGCGGCCGATGGCGGCAATTTCGATGCCGCGCAGGTCGATAGCGCGCTCCACCAGCAGGTCCAGCAGTTCGCGGGTCAGACCAATCCGGTCCTTACAAAAGACTTCAAGACGCATATGTTTTAACCTTCGTGAACGGCAGCAGGGTCATTAACGCCAATCATACGCTATCCCCTGTTTGTCCAGAAGTGGTGTGTCAGCATAAGTTGACACGCAACCCCTGCTTTTGTGTTACTTCGCGTTTTTATCGCGCGCCAGCGTCTCTTTTAACTGCCCCAGCAGCTCGCGGCGGAAATCGCCGAGGCGGGGTTTATCCTCCTCAAGCCACGGCAGCGGGCGGCACAGCTCCATCGCTTTAATGCCTAACCGGGCTGTCAGCAGGCCGGCACCAATGCCCTGCGCGGCGCGGGCGGAGAGGCGCGCCGCCAGATCCTGCGACATCCAGTCCATGCCCACTTCGCGCACCAGTTCAGAGGCGCCGGCAAAAGCGATATTGATTAATACCAGGCGAAACAGACGGATACGGCTGAAGTAGCCCAGCTCAATGCCGTACAACGCCGCAATCCGGTTCACCAGACGCAGGTTGCGCCAGGCGATAAACGCCATGTCTACCAGCGCCAGCGGGCTGACGGCGATCATCAGGGTCGACTCGGCGGCGCAGCGGCTGATTTCGCGGCGCGCCTGGCTGTCCAGCTGCGGCTGCACCAGCCGGGCATAGAGCATCACCACTTCACGATCGTTATGGGTTTCGTGCAGCGCAGCCTGCCAGCGCTGTAACGCCGGGTTGCCAGCGTCCAGCCCGGCCTGCCGCGCCAGCCGTTCACAGAACGCCCGCCCTTCACCGGGGGCCTGGCTGTTGAGCAGCCCGCGCGCCACGTCACGCTCCTCCGCCCGCTCGCGCAGGCGATACAGACGCCGCCACTCGGCGATCAGCGATCCGGCACCGGCGACGACGATCAGTCCCCCGGCCACGCCGCCGGCCAGCGCGATCCACTGCTGCTCAAGCCACGCCTGATGCAGCCACTGTCCGCCCTGCGCCAGAACGCTGACGCCAGACAGCGCCAGCCCGGCCAGCGCAATGCGGCGCCACAGGCTGCGCTTCGGACGCAGCGCCGCTTCAACCGCCTGCTCGCCCGCGCCTTCGGCGGCCAGCACCTCGTCATCCGGCTCAGCCGCTACGACAAAATCCGGCTCCCCGGCGTTAAACGCCTGCGACGGCCGCAGCTGCGGCTCGGGCTTATCCTGCAGCGGGCTGGCAAAATCAACCCGCGGTTTGATCGGTGTGCTCATCGCAGCTTATCTCCCAGTAAAAATTCCAGCGCGGCATCCATGCGGATATGCGGCAGCGGCCGGTCAATGTCCAGCGGCTGCGGCCGGAACTGATCAAAATGAAACCCCTGCTGCTGCCAGAACGCCTGACCGGGCAGGCGCGGCGGCACGTCGCCCGGGTAGACGGTCAGCGGCGCGTTATCGTCCAGCCGGTGGCCGCGCAGCGCCGGAACCCGCTCGCCGTTATGCTCAACGTGGCCGCTTTGCGTCGCCTGCACCGCGGCCAGGCCAAGGCACTCCATGCTGATGCCTTCGAACGCGGCATTCTGCCAGGCGTCCTGCACCAGCTGCTGTAGCAGCGACACAAGGTTGGCGTGTTGATCGACGGTAACGTGGTCAGATTTGGTGGCGGCGAACAGCAGCCGGTCGATAACCGGTGAGAACAGGCGGCGGAACAGCGTGCGCTGGCCGTAAGAGAAGCTTTGCATCAGCTGGGTCAGCGCCAGCCGCATATCGTTAAACGCCTGTGGCCCGCTGTTAAGCGGCTGCAGGCAGTCAACCAGCACCACCTGCCGGTCAAAGCGCAGGAAGTGATTTTTATAGAAGCCTTTCACCACGTGCTGACAGTAGTAATGGTAACGGGCGCGCAGCATGCCGATATTGCTGCCGGCGTCGGCCTGCATCAGCTGGCTTTCGCTGCCCTCACCGATCTGCGGCCACGGGAAGAACTGCAGCGCCGGCGCACCGGCCATCTCCCCCGGCAGCACAAAGCGCCCCGGCTGGATAAAGTGCAGCCCTTCCCGCTTGCAGTGCTGCAGGTATTCGGTCCAGGCGGCGGCGATCTCCGCCAGGCGGTTTTCATCGGCGGGGGCGAAAGGGTCCAGTCCGTCCACCAGCTGCTGCCAGCGCTGCGCCCACGCCGCGCGGTCGCCGTGCAGCAGGCCGGTCATCTGCCGCGACCAGCTCAGGTAGTCCTGCGCCAGCATCGGCAGGTCGAGCAGCCACTCGCCGGGGTAGTCAACGATCTCAAGGTAGAGCGTCGAGGTGTCTTTGAAATGGCGCAACAGCGAGTCACGCGAACGGAAGCGCAGCGCCAGCCGCGTTTCGCTGACGCCACGGGTTGGCACCGGCCAGGCGGGCGGGTCGCCGTACAGCTGCGCCAGCCCCTCATCGTAGCTGAAACGGGGGATCCCGAGATCGCGCTGCGGCACGCGCTTAACCCCCAACAGCCGCCCTTCGCGCACGGCGCTGAACATCGGCAGCCGCGCGCCGTTGTTGACCTGCAAAAGTTGATTGACCAGTGAGGTAATAAAAGCGGTTTTGCCGCTGCGGCTTAAACCGGTAACGGCCAGCCGTAAATGGCGATCCACGCCGCGGTTGACCAGAGACAGTAGTTCAGTTTGCAGTCGTTTCATCTGTGCCCGGGCACCTCCGTTTAAATTTTCCTTATTTTAACACAGTGTCCGCCGGGGCGTTTTTCAGCCAGCGGCCGGCAATGCCGCGCATCGCCCGGCGCAGCAGCGGTTCCAGCGCCCAGGCCAGCAGGATCCTGAGCGGCCGGCGGGCCACCGACTTCACCGCCCAGCCGCTGATGCCGGCCGGGCCGGCGGTAATGGCGGTGAGCAGGATAAATTTTCCGGCCTTCTTCATTGCCGGCGCGGCCTGCTGCCGCGCAACCTGTTGCCACTGACGCATAGATTTCTCCCGTTGCTGGCGGAGCCGTGGCTCCGCGATGCGATTACAGCTGGCTGAACCGGCTGCGCACGCTGAAGGTCTCGGAGGTGACGTAGCGCTCAACGTCACGCAGACGCTGCTCACCCCGCTGCAGCTCGTTGCCGAGCTGGTTTAACAGTTGCCCGGCGTTCAGCTGCGCCGCCTGCTGCTCCTGCGGCATCTCGTCCAGCACCCACGCCAGCACGAAGTAGGCGATCAGGGTGAACATAAACAGCCCGAAGATCATCGACAGCACCACGATCACCCGCACCAGCCGCACCGGAATATCCAGGTACTGCGCGATACCGGCGCAGACGCCTTTGATTTTACCCTGCGCCGGAATGCGCCAGAGCTTTTTCCCGTTGCTCATGGCTGCCTCCAGTTCGGATGTTCGGCGTCAAGAATGGCTTCCAGCGCCTGGATGCGGTCGGTCATCTTTTTCGCCTCCAGGTTCAACTGCTGCAGACGCTGCAGATCGCCCTGCGACAGGGCGGCCCCGCTGCTCTGCCGGTTGCTGTAGTGCAGCCACAGCCAGATCGGCGCGACGAACAGTACAAATATCGTCAGGGGGATGGCTAAAAATAACGCGCTCATTCACTCTCCTTATGCACAGGGGTGCGGATTACTGGCCCGGGTTCATTCTGGCCTTCAGCGCGGCCAGCTGCTGGCTGATTTCATCGTCGGCCTGCAGATCGGCAAACTGCTGATCGAGACTTTTCTTTTTACCAAAGCTGTGGCTTTCCGCTTCGGCTTCCATATGGTCGATGCGGCGCTCAAAGGACTCGAAGCGGGCCATTGCCTGGTCCAGCTTACCGCTGTCCAGCTGACGACGCACGTCGCGGGATGACGAAGCCGCCTGGTGGCGCAGGGTCAGCGCCTGCTGGCGCGCGCGGGTCTCACCGAGTTTACTTTCCAGCTCGCCGATCTCGCCTTTCATCCGCGTCAGGCTCTCTTCCACCTGGTCGGCTTCCTGCTGCAGCAGCGCGATCAGCTCGGTCAGCTTCTGCTTTTCGATCAGCGCGGCGCGGGCCAGATCGTCTTTCTCTTTGCGCAGCGCCAGTTCGGCTTTTTCCTGCCATTCGCTCTGCTGGAGTTCCGCCTGCTCAATGCGGCGCAGCAGCTGTTTCTTCTCGGCCAGCGCGCGGGCAGAGGTGGAGCGCACTTCCACCAGCGTGTCTTCCATTTCCTGAATCATCAGTCGCACCAGCTTCTGCGGATCTTCTGCTTTTTCCAGCAGCGAGTTGATGTTGGCGTTAACGATGTCAGCAAAGCGTGAAAAAATTCCCATAAGTCAGTTCCTCTTTAACAACGGTATCAGGCAGAATGCCGTCCGGTCTGCATAACACCATTCAAAATCCGTGCCAGTTTTTATGTTATTGATTTTAAATAAACATTGCGCTTTACAGATTTCCACCACCCGACTAGATTAGTGATTATCACTAACAGATGGCGAAATTCATCATGTCTGAACGCGCAGAGACCCTGCTGGGTGAGTCGAATAACTTTCTTGAGGTGCTGGAGCAGGTTTCCCGGCTGGCTCCGCTGAATAAACCGGTGCTGGTGGTCGGTGAGCGCGGTACCGGCAAGGAGCTGATTGCCAGCCGCCTGCACTACCTCTCCGACCGCTGGCAGGGGCCGTTTGTCTCGCTCAACTGCGCGGCGCTGAACGAAAACCTGCTCGACTCCGAGCTGTTTGGCCATGAAGCCGGGGCGTTTACCGGCGCGCAAAAGCGCCATCTGGGCCGTTTTGAGCGCGCAGACGGCGGCACCCTGTTCCTGGATGAGCTGGCTACCGCGCCGATGCTGGTGCAGGAAAAACTGCTGCGGGTGATCGAGTACGGTCACCTGGAGCGGGTTGGTGGCAGCCAGCCGCTACAGGTCAGCGTGCGGCTGGTGTGCGCCACCAATGACGATCTGCCGCTGCTGGCCAGCCAGGGAAAGTTCCGCGCCGACCTGCTCGACCGGCTGGCCTTTGACGTGGTGCAGCTGCCGCCGCTGCGCCAGCGGCGCGGCGACATTCTGGTGATGGCGCAGCACTTTGCGATACAGATGTGCCGCGAACTCGGGCTGCCGCTGTTTGCCGGTTTTACCCCGGCGGCGGAGCAGACGCTGCTGGCGTATCGCTGGCCGGGCAACGTGCGCGAGCTGAAGAACGTTGTGGAACGCTCGGTGTACCGCCACGCCAGCGCCGAGCAGCCGCTCGACCACATTATTCTCAATCCGTTTGCCGCCAGCAGTTCCGCAGCGGCGCAGGATCGGGCCGCGCAGACAGAACCGGCGGCAGACCTTCCAGCCGAGGCTGCGGCGGCAGGGTTACCCCAGCTGCCGCTGGATCTGCGCCGGTGGCAGCATCAGCAGGAGCAGGCGCTGGTCACCGCCAGTCTGCAGCAGGCACGCTTTAACCAGAAGCGCGCCGCGGAGCTGCTTGGCGTAACCTATCATCAGTTCCGCGCGATGCTGAAAAAACACGATATTCAGGTGACTGAAGAGTAACAGGCGAAAAAAAACCCGCACAAGGCGGGCTGAAAAAATACTGGAAGCAATGTGAGCAATGTCGTGCCCCTCCCCGGTAGAGCCACCGGTGAAGCGCAGATGAATAATAATCATTCTCACTCCGATCTGTAAAGCCATTTGTTGAGAATTTTTCTCATCTCCACAGCAATTATGGGCGTATTTCATCCAGCACGTCGCGTAACCGGAGAATATTCTGACGGCTCGCGGTGGATTTTAACGCAGTTATCCCGGTGGGCTTTGGGTACGCACGCAGAGTGCTGTACACTGTGTTTATTGTCTGAAATATCAGAAGAGTTATGCGCCCACTATTCATCACCCTGCTTCTCTGCCTGAGCGTGCTTAGCGCCCCGGCACGATCCGCAACGCCCGGCGATATTCGTCAGAGCGGCTTTGTCTATTGCGTTAACGGCATGATAAATACCTTTAACCCGCAGATGGCCAACAGTGGCCTGGTGGTGGATACCCTCGCCGCGCAGCTTTACGACCGCCTGCTGGACGTTGACCCCTATACCTACCGGCTGGTGCCGGAACTGGCGGCAAGCTGGGAAGTGCTGGACAACGGTGCCACCTACCGTTTTCACCTGCGGCAGAACGTGCCCTTCCAGAAAACCCGCTGGTTCACCCCCAGCCGGAAGATGAACGCCGACGACGTGGTGTTCAGCTTTGGGCGCATGTTTAACCGCCAGCACCCGTGGCATAACGTCAACGGCGGCAGCTACCCCTATTTCGACAGCCTGCAGTTCGCCGACGCGGTGCAGAGTGTGAAAAAAATCGATAAATATACGGTTGAGTTTCGCCTGAACAGCCCGGATGCCTCGTTCCTCTGGCACCTTGCGACCCACTATGCGCCGGTGCTGTCGGCTGAGTACGCCGCGCGTCTGGACCAGACCGACCGCCAGGAGACGCTGGACCGCCAGCCGGTGGGCACCGGGCCGTTTATGCTTGAGGAGTATCGCGCCGGGCAGTATATCCGCCTGCAGCGTAATCCGGATTACTGGAAAGGCGTGCCGCGTATGCAGCAGGTGGTGGTCGACCTCGGTGCCGGCGGCACCGGGCGCCTGTCCAAACTGCTGACCGGCGAGTGTGACGTGCTGGCCTATCCGGCGGCCAGCCAGCTGTCGATCCTGCGCGACGATCCGCGCCTGCGGCTGACGCTGCGCCCGGGTATGAGCATCGCTTATCTGGCGTTTAACACCCGTAAAGCTCCGCTGGACCGGCCGGAGGTGCGCCAGGCGCTGGCGCTGGCGATCAATAATGAACGGTTGATGGAGTCAATTTATTACGGCACCGCCGAGACCGCCGCGACGATCCTGCCGCGCGCCTCCTGGGCCTACGATAACGACGCCCGCGTCACGCCGTATAATCCGCAGGCCTCGCGCGAGGCGCTGAAGTCGCTGGGGGTGGAGGATCTGCACCTGACGCTGTGGGTCCCTTCCGCTTCGCAGGCGTGGAACCCCAGCCCGATGAAAACCGCCGAACTGCTGCAGGCCGACCTGGCGCAGGTGGGCGTTAAGGTCACCATCGTACAGGTCGAGGGGCGTTTTCAGGAAGCCCGGCTGATGGAGATGAATCACGACCTGACGCTGACCGGCTGGGCCACCGACAGTAACGACCCGGACAGCTTCTTCCGCCCGCTGCTGAGCTGCGCGGCGATCGCCTCGCAGACCAACTACGCCCACTGGTGCAATTCCGGCTTCGACGAGCTGCTGCACAAGGCGCTGCTCTCACAACAGCTGGCGAACCGCATTGAATATTACGACCAGGCGCAGACGCTGCTCTCCCGCGAGCTGCCGGTGCTGCCGCTGGCCTACTCGCTGCGCCTGCAGGCCTATCGCTACGATATCAAAGGACTGGTACTGAGCCCGTTCGGCAACGCCTCGTTTGCCGGCGTGTACCGTGAAGCTGACGGCGCAGAGGAGCACCCACGATGATTATCTACACCCTGCGCCGGCTGGTGCTGTTCATGGTCACGCTGTTTATGCTGACGCTGGTCGGCTTCAGCCTCAGCTATTTTACCCCGCACGCCCCGCTGCAGGGCGCGTCGCTGTTTGACGCCTGGCTGTTCTGGTTTAAAGGCATCGTGCAGCTCGATTTTGGCGTCTCCAGCATTAACGGTCAGTCAATCAACCAGCAGCTGCGTGAGGTGTTTCCGGCCACCCTGGAGCTGTGCTTTATGGCCTTTGCGCTGGCGATGCTGGTCGGCATCCCGCTGGGGATGGTCGCCGGGGTGATGCGCAACAAGTGGCAGGATAAGGCGATCAGCGCCGTGGCGCTGCTCGGTTTCTCGGTACCGGTGTTCTGGCTGGCGCTGCTGCTGACGCTGTTCTTCTCACTGAACCTGGGCTGGCTGCCGGTCTCCGGCCGTTTCGATCTGCTCTACCCGGTGCAGAACGTCACCGGCTTTGCGCTGATTGACGCCTGGCTGAGTGATTCGCCGTGGCGGCATGAGATGATCCTCAGCGCGCTGACCCATATGGTGCTGCCGGTCACCGCGCTGGCGGTGGCCCCGACCACCGAAGTGATCCGCCTGCTGCGCATCAGCACCCGGGAAGTGATGGAGAAGAACTATGTCAAAGCCGCCGCCACTCGCGGTTTGTCCCTGTTCACCATTATCCGCCGCCACGTGCTGCATAACGCGGTGCCGCCGGTGATCCCGCGCCTCGGGCTGCAGTTCTCCACCATGCTGACGCTGGCGATGATCACCGAGATGGTGTTCAGCTGGCCCGGTCTCGGCCGCTGGCTGATCGGCGCCATCCGTCAGCAGGATTACGCCGCCATCTCCGCCGGCGTGATGGTGGTCGGTGCGCTGGTGATCGCCGTCAACGTGCTGGCCGATATTCTCGGTGCCATGCTGACGCCATTGAAGCATAAGGAGTGGTATGCCCAGCGATAACGTCTACTCTGAACAGCGTCAGCCCAGCCCGCTGCGTTACACCTGGGGGCTGTTCTACCGCGATACCACGGCGATGGTGGGCTTTTATGCCTTTATCGCGCTGCTGCTGCTGTGCCTGGCCGGCGGCCTGCTGGCCCCTTATGATATAGACCAGCAGTTTTTAGGCTTCCAGCTGCTGCCGCCGTCGTGGTCACACTACGGCGACGTGTCGTTTTTCCTCGGCACCGACGATCTCGGCCGCGACCTGCTGAGCCGGCTGTTAAGCGGTGCGGCACCCACCGTCGGTTCGGCGATACTGGTGACGCTGGCGGCGGCGTTCTGTGCCATGCTGCTGGGGGTGCTGGCCGGGCTGACCCGAGGTTTACGTTCGGCGGTGCTCAACCATATCCTCGATACGCTGCTGTCGATCCCGTCGCTGCTGCTGGCAATTATCGTGGTGGCGTTTCTGGGTCCGCGTCTGGAGCATGCGCTGCTGGCGGTGTTCCTCGCGCTGCTGCCTCGGCTGGTGCGCGCCATTTACAGTGCGGTACACGACGAGCTGGAGAAAGAGTACGTGGTGGCGGCCCGGCTGGACGGTGCCAGCAGCCTCGATATACTCTGGCACGCTATCCTGCCGAATATTCTGGCACTGTTGATCACCGAATTTACCCGCGCGCTGTCGATGGCAATCCTCGACATTGCGGCCCTGGGCTTCCTCGATCTCGGCGCGCAGCTGCCCTCGCCGGAGTGGGGAGCAATGCTCGGCGATTCGCTGGAGCTGATCTACGTGGCCCCGTGGACGGTGATGCTGCCGGGCGCGGCGATTATGCTGAGCGTGCTGATCGTTAATCTGCTGGGTGACGGCATCCGCCGCGCCATCGTTGCGGGGGTGGAGTAATGCCGCTACTGGACATTCGTAATCTGACCATTGAGTTTATGACCGCTGACGGCCCGGTGAAGGCGGTGGACCGCGTCAGCATCACCCTGACGGAAGGCGAGATCCGCGGCCTGGTCGGCGAGTCGGGTTCAGGGAAAAGCCTGATTGCCAAGGCGATCTGCGGCGTGACCAAAGACAACTGGCGGGTAACGGCGGACCGCATGCGCTTTGACGATATCGACCTGCTGCACCTGTCGCCGCGCGAGCGGCGTAAGATCATTGGTCACAATATTTCGATGATTTTTCAGGAGCCACAGTCGTGCCTCGATCCGTCAGCACGCGTCGGCACCCAGATTAAGCAGGCCATTCCCGGCTGGACCTGGAAAGGCCGCTGGTATCAGCGCTTCCGCTGGCGTCACCGCCGCGCCATCGAGCTGCTGCACCGGGTGGGCATTAAAGATCATAAAGACATCATGCGCAGCTACCCTTATGAGATCACCGAGGGGGAGTGCCAGAAGGTGATGATCGCCATTGCGCTGGCCAACCAGCCGCGCCTGCTGATCGCCGACGAGCCCACTAACGCCATGGAGCCGACCACTCAGGCGCAGATTTTCCGCCTGCTGACGCGGCTTAATCAGAATAACAACACCACCATTTTGCTGATCAGCCACGACCTGCAGATGCTCAGCCAGTGGGCCGACCGCATCAACGTGATGTACTGCGGGCAGACGGTGGAGTCGGCGGCCAGCGACGCGCTGATCGCCGCGCCGCATCACCCTTATACCCAGGCGCTGATCCGTGCCATGCCTGACTTTGGCCGCGCGCTGCCGCACAAAAGCCGCCTGAATACCCTGCCGGGCGCGATCCCGTCGCTGGAACACCTGCCGATCGGCTGCCGGCTGGGGCCGCGCTGCCCCTATGCGCAGAAAACCTGCATCGCCACGCCGCGGCTCAGCGGGCCGAAGGCCCACCTGTTTGCCTGCCACTTCCCGCTGAATATGGAGAGCCAGCCATGAGTGAAACGCTGCTGGAAGTGCGCGGGCTGAGTAAAACCTGGCGCTACCGCACCGGCCTGTTCCATCGTCAGCACGTTGAGGCGGTGAAGGCGGTCAGCTTTACGCTGCGCGAGCGGCAAACGCTGGCGATTATCGGCGAAAACGGCTCCGGTAAGTCGACGCTGGCGAAGATGCTCAGCGGCATGGTCGCCCCGAGCACCGGACAGATCCTGATCGACGGGCACCCGCTGGAGTTCGGCGACTATGGCTATCGCAGCCAGCGCATCCGCATGATTTTTCAGGACCCGTCCACCTCGCTGAACCCGCGTCAGCGCATCAGTCAGATCCTTGACTTACCCCTGCGGCTGAACACCGAGCTGGACGCCGACGCGCGGGAGAAACGCATTATCGCCACCCTGCGCCAGGTCGGGCTGCTGCGCGACCACGCCGCCTATTATCCGCATATGCTGGCACCGGGTCAGCAGCAACGCGTTGGCCTGGCGCGTGCGCTGATCCTGCAGCCGCAGGTGATCGTGGCCGATGAGGCGCTGGCGTCGCTGGATATGTCGATGCGCTCACAGCTGATTAACCTGATGCTTGAGCTGCAGCAGAAACACGGCATCGCCTATATCTACGTTACCCAGCATCTGGGGATGATGAAGCATATCAGCGACCAGCTGCTGGTGATGCATCAGGGGGAGGTGGTGGAGCGCGGCAGCACCGCCGACGTGCTGGCCTGCCCGATGCACGAACAAACCAAACGCCTGATCTCCAGCCACTTTGGTGAAGCGTTAACCGCTGACGCCTGGCGTAAAGACCGCTGATCTGACGGGCGGTCGCCGCTGGCTGCCCGACTTACTGTACCGCCTGTACCTCGCCTTCCCCACTTTCCGTCCTTCTGTCTGCCTGCATGCGTCTGCCTTATAGCTATCCGCTATTTGTTAGCACCGATCATTATTTCGTTCGCCAGCCGGCTTAGGTCAGGATACTGAAGCCATTCAGACCCGCCGCCGCGTCGTGCCCTTCACCACCACGGCAGCGGGTCAGTTAACTCAACAAGGACTGATCATGGAACAACGCCGCCTTCCCGGCAACAGCCAGTGGTATCATGAAACCCAGACCAGCCTGCCCACGCAGCGCGCGCCGCTGGTGCCTGAAGCTGCCAACGTTGAAGACCGTTTTCTGCTTGGTCTTGGGCAGCAGGCGAACGGCGAACTGAATACCCTTCTGCAACGGGCAGAACCGGTGATGCACGCCTCACGGGATCTTTACCCGCTGCTGTTCCCCGACCTGCTGAACACCAGCCTGACCCATACGCTCACCCTCTATGACCGGTTATGTACCGCGCTGACCGTGGCGCAGGTTGCCGGTGTGCAGCGTTTGTGCAACCACTATGCGGCGCGGCTGAACCCACTGCCGGGCCCGGACTCCTCACGCGAAAGCAACCGCCGTCTGACGCAGATCACCGAGTATGCCCGCCAGCTGGCCGGGCAGCCGACGCTGATCGATGCCGCCGCGCTGCAGCGGCTGGACGACGCGGGCCTGACCGCGCCGGATATCGTTACCTTCAACCAGATTATCGGCTTTGTCTGCTGGCAGGCGCGGGTGGTGGCTGGCATTCATGCATTCATGGCGCTGCCGGTGCGCTGGATCCCGGGCGTTGCCGTGCCGCCAGATGCCGATGCGTCCTGCCTTCAACCCGGCGACTGGCAGCCTGCCCTGCCGCCGCTGGAGCCACGCTATGCGGCGGCGGATCAGCTGGTGGCCATTAACAGCAGCGCGCCGCTGGGGCTGCCGGAGGCCGCCTGCTGGCTGTTTGCACACGACGGCAGGGTGCTTTCCGGCTGGAGCGCGCTGCTGGCGGCGCTGGCGGCGTCACAGCAAACGGCAGAAACACGGTTGGCGGCAGCCGTGGCATCACGCATCAACGGCAGCGCCGGCTGCTTTTACCGCTACCCTGAAGGCGCGTTGCGCGATGCGCTGGCCGAAGGCGTGGATCGGGCGCTGCACTTAGCCACACCGGTTGAACAGGCGGTGATTAACCTGGCCGCCCAGCTGACACGTTCCCCGGAGCGCTTCAGCGCTGCACATCTGCAGCCGCTGCGCGACGCCGGATTAAGCGATGGCCGGGTGTTAGCGGCGGTATTAAGCGCGGCGGCAGCCAGCTGGGGCAACCGGCTGATGCAGGGGTTGGGTTTATAATTTTTACTCAGTTCGCGACGCAAATACCCGTCATTAAGTCCGGGAGTATATTCCTGTCGTACTTCTCTGCTAACTGAGTTGGGTATATCTCTCAGACTTACTCGAACTGAAAGGAGCACCATGATGCTCCTTTCATTTTATGCAGGAACTGGAATACACGGCTATTAATCGTCAAGTTATGCATGGTTTAGCAGCCCTGTGCCGCTCAGGGCCGACGAAACTTGTATCAATCTTTGACTTAAAGACAGAGAGCCACCCCCAATGCCCTTTCCAATCGAATTCTTCAGCACGCCTTAAAAAAGAATAAAATATCGCAACACTCCATTCCCACCTATTACGACAACCAAAAAAACCTTAAACAGGTGCAACCACAAGCCTTTTAACAACAGCACTTCCGCAACGTGACAATCACATTTAAATGCCTTATCATGGCTCATAAAAATGCATAATGTGATTTTAATTTAATTCAGAATTTCGCGTATTAATAACGATCAACATACAACTTTAATCACAGAGGACGTGAATAGAATTTTAATAACTTGCTCTTAAAGTCGCTTCATCTGGTCGTTTAACCACCCCACATGCAGCAAGATATTCAGTACACCGGTAGGCAGGTCAAAGCCCATAAGTGTTGATTAAAAATAAATCAAGAACAATGATGACATCTATCTACAATGTATAACCATTTTTCTATGGAAGCAATTTTTTCGGTTACCTCTCCACGATTCCAACAGAAAAAAATTTAACATTTTGAAAAAGATAAGGATATCAAATGCAATACATTAAAAAAATCAGAGGTGGGCTCTTATCCCTCATTTTAGTGACAACCCCAGCATTAACTAAACCCGTCAACTATTCCCAATGGCCAAAAACCCCATTAAATATAACAACAACCTTCATGAAAAGGTCTAACGATCACTGGTTAATGAATATAACTAATATAACTTTAAATTATGACACCTCCAGAAAAATATGCCCCAGAACAGGCTGCACACTCTACATCTATGATGAAAAAGCAGGTCCGATCTTGTTTTTAAACCTCACCAGCCTCACTCAACACCGATCATGGGAGTCGGCTTCATCGGTCGCCGCAGAGTTACATGGTTTTTCGCAACAATTCTATAACCCTGATCTCGGCGGTGATTACACCGTTCATTTCGAATTAAATTATATAGGCGGTAAAGAAACGCTCGAAATTATAAATGGAAAACTACCACCAACAAAAAACAGTTGCAGTATCCGTGAAAAAAGTTATGTACTGGACCATAAAACTCTACCTGCAGATAATCTTAACGGCAACACTACATCGCTAACGGCTAATATCAGCTGCGAACTACCTGCCTCCGTTACGATAACAGCGTCAGATAACGCTGGTTTGAGCAAAATAAACCTGGCGCCGGGGCTGGGTGCAAGACTAAAAATCAACAGCAGAGACGGTGCAGACGGCGTTCAGGTCAATAATCAGAAAGAGATCTCTTTTACACTCTCTTCAACGCTGGAAAATACCTCTGCCATCTCAGCTGGTGATTATAAAAGCTCAGGGATCCTTAAAATTGAATTCCAGTAGTCATTACTTTCATTTTTAAATTGATGGTAACTGAATGAGGTTCAAACTGATCCACGCACCGCATCAAAAAAGTGCTGCGCCAGCGGCGTAGCGCGTCCGGGTTCAGCAATAACAATGGCGGCCTGCCGTGACATCGGCGGTACGCTTATAACCCGGCGCTGCAGTTCTCCGGTCATACCTGGCAGCAATTGCCCCACCGGAGAGAGCAGGCAGCCCAACCCGACCTGGGTTGCCTGCAACAGCTGAAACACCGAGGTGGTTTCCAGTACCACCCTTGGCGTTACACCGGCCTCGCGGAAGTGTCCATCAAGATAGCGGCGGAAATAGCGCGTGGGTTCGGCCAGGCACAGCGGTACACCAGCCAGTCCACCCAGCGTCAGCGGCTCGTTCCCCATCAGCTGTGGAAACTGCTGTGGGTGGTACAGCAACTCTACGCCCTTATCCGCCACCCGCTCCGCCTGAAAATGCAGTTCACGTAACGTCGCCAGCTCGAAGAAACCGATGCCTGCATCTACGGTGTGGCTGTTCAGCGCCTCAAGCAGCTGATCGGCGCTGAGCACCGCCACGCGATAATCCAGCTGCGGGTAGCGGCCGCTGACCGCCTTTAGCAGTTCCGGCAGCGAAATGCTGCACTGCGGCACCACGCCAATGCGCAGCGTGCCGCTGACGCCGTGCTTCAGTGATTCCACCTCCAGCTTCAGCCCCTGATAGACGGAAACCATCTCACGCGCCCAGGCCAGCACCCGCTCCCCCTCCGGCGTAAATCCGTCAAAGTTGTTGCTGCGGTTAATCAGCGACAGCCCCAGCTCGCGCTCCAGATTTTTCAGGCGCATAGAGAGCGTTGGCTGGCTGACAAAGCTGGCCTCGGCGGCGCGGCCAAAGTGGCGCTCGCGCTCAAGATTGACAAGGTAGGTTAATTGCTTGATGTCCAATGCGTCGGGCTTCCTGAATAATTCATCGGGCTTACGGACTTTAACGGCTGGTGGGCGAAGTTATCGCCAGCTGACGACAATTTTGCGGGACGGATAAATACGTTGCTATAGTTAACCGACATTTTATCGGTTTTTTAAGGAGAGAGACATGTTTAAAGCAGGTGATTTCGTTCAAGGCAAAACCGGCGGCCCGAAAATGGTGGTGCTGGCCGTTCACGGCGACACGCTTAGCTGCGCGCGCGCCAGCGACGCAGAAAAAAAACCGTTCGATGTCGCGGTGGATAGCGTTAATCTTTACCACGAAGACGGCGATTTCGGCGTTTGCTGATCGCCAGACCAGTCGGCGCAGGCCCCACAGACCGGCGCACTCAGTGAGCTGCCTGTGAGACGCGTTCGATAACCGCCGATAGCCGATAGCGTAAAGACCTCTACCGACAGGCGGTGTAATGGATCAGCCGATCCCCAGCGCCGCCTTCACCTCCGCCGCAATTTTCTCCACCTGTGGGCCATAAATCACCTGCACATCGTGCTCACTGACATGCCTGACGCCGTTGGCCCCGGTTGTCATCAGCGTTTCATCAGCCACCTGCTGCATATCGTTTACCCTAACCCGTAGCCGGGTGAAGCAGCAGTCCACGTCACTAATGTTCTCCGCACCGCCCAGCCCGCTGATAATGGTTTTAATCCGCTCGTCGGCTGACACCGTTGCCGCCGGCTCCTGATCCGCTGACTCTCGCCCCGGTGTCTCTACCCGCATACGCCTGATGATAAAGGTAAAGCTGTAGTAATAGACCGGCAGGTAGACCAGCCCCAGAACAATGCTCCACCACCAGGCGGTCTTACTGCCACCGAGAATACCGAACACCACCAGGTCGATCGCCCCGCCCTGTATGTTGCCGATCATCAGGTGCATCAGCGACATCAGCATAAACGACAGGCCACTCAGCACGGCATGCAGGATGTAGAGCACCGGCGAAACGAAGATAAAACAGAACTCCAGCGGTTCGGTAATGCCGGTGCTGAAAGAGGTCAGCGCCCCGGCCAGCATGAGTGCCTTGACCCGCTGCTTTTCTGCAGGGCGTGCGCAGCGGTAAATCGCCAGTGCGGCGGCGGGCAGGCCAAACATCATCACCGGAATTTTTCCCTGCGCCAGAAAACGTGTGGCCTCACGCACCGTGTCATCCGGCACGCTGCCCGGGTGGGTCAGCGAGGCATTGAAGATATTCAGTGCGCCGACCAGCGTTTGTCCGTCTACCGTGGCCACACCACCAATAGGGGTAAAGCGCACGGTTTCATTGAGGATATGATGCAGGCCGGTGGGGATCAGCAGCCGCTCGCTGCTGCCATAAAGAAAGGCGCCATACTGGCCGCTTTTGCCAATCAGCTCGCCGACCCAGGCAATGCCGTTGCCGATGGTCGGCCAGATCAGCGCCAGCAGAACGCCGGCCAGCGGCAGCACCAGCACGGTAACGATCGGTACAAAGCGACGCCCGCCGAAGAAGGCGATCGCCGTTGGCAACTGCACGGTGTAGCAATGGTTGTGAATGACCACGGTCAGCAGGCCAGCTATCACCCCACCCAGGACACTCATGTTATAGGTAAAGATACCAAGCATCTGGATATATTCCGCCGCCTGCATCATTGCGGCAGTTTGATCCATCCCCTGCTGCTGCAGCGCCGCCGGGGTGGTGGTGGCTGCGGTCAGCCCCTGTGCTGCCAGAGTGGCGCTTACGCCGACGTGCATAACGATAAAACCAATCGCCGCAGCAAAAGCGGCGGTGGGCTTTTCCGCCTTTGCCAGACCAATGGCACTGGCCACGGCGAAGAACAGCGGCAGATTGGCAAACAGTGCGCCAGCCACCTTGCGAATAAAGCCAATAATCAGCTGCGGCAGCGGCAGGCCAGCGAAGGCTTCGCCGGTAATGGCCGGGTTTTGTAGCGCGGCGGCCACACCAAGAAAGATACCGGCGGCGGCGATCACCGAAATCGGCATCATAAGTGCTTTTCCAAAGGCATGAACGTTACTGGCGAACTGTTTCATCTGGCCCCCTGCGCTGACGTTGAGCGTTAAGTATTAGCCCGGGTGGCGCTTCTGGCGCGTTTCCGGCGGCTAAACGGCAGCCATTTTTTGAGGAGCATCACATTTTTTAGCCTCTGACGATAAACATCAGCTATCGCTTCATCGCCCTAATCAATTAGACAAGCCGGTTACCGGCTCGCAAAATTCAGGCAAACAAACCATAACTTCATAACAACTATTCAACACAAGCCTGCCATCATGAAATTTAAAGAAGCGATTAAGCCCTATCAGGCCGCAGCCGGCGGCTGGGGTTCACTGGAAGCCACCACCCGTTTTGTCTTTGACAGTAAGCAGGTGATCAAGAACATGCGTAACCTGATGCGCATGAACAAAGCCAAAGGTTTTGACTGCCCGGGCTGTGCCTGGGGCGATGACAATAAAAGCACCTTCAGCTTCTGCGAAAACGGCGCCAAGGCGGTGACCTGGGAAGCCACCCGCCGCCATATCGGTGCAGAGTTCTTCGCCCAGTACAGCGTCAGCCAGCTTTACCAGCAAAGTGATTACTTTCTTGAATATCAGGGCCGTCTGACCGAACCGCTGCGCTACAACCGTGAAACCGACCATTACGAGCCCATCAGCTGGGATAACGCCTTCGCGCTGATCGCCCGCCATGTCCACGCGATGGATAATCCCCATCAGATGGAGCTGTACACTTCCGGCCGCGCCAGTAACGAAGCCTCCTGGCTCTATCAGCTGTTTGGTCGCCTGAACGGCAGCAATAACTTCCCCGACTGTTCGAACATGTGCCATGAGGCCAGCGGCACCGGTCTGAAGCGCAGCATCGGCGTCGGTAAGGGCACCATTCGTCTGGATGACTTTGACCACGCCAGTGCGATCTTCGTTTTCGGACAAAACCCGGGCACCAACCACCCGCGTATGCTGCACAGCCTGCGCCACGCCGCCGACAACGGCGCGAGCATCGTCACCTTCAATACCCTGCGCGAACGCGGCCTTGAGCGCTTTGCCGACCCGCAGAAGCCGCTGGAAGTGGTCACCAGCATGGCCGGCCAGATCAGTTCCAGCTACTATCAGCCCAACCTCGGCGGCGATATGGCCGCGGTGCGCGGCATGGTCAAGGTGCTGGCAGAGACCCATCGCGCCCGCCTCGCCGCAGGGGAAAGCGGCCTGTTTGACCAGGCCTTTATCAGCGCCAATACCGAGGGCGTGGAGGCATACCTGGCCACCGTTGATGCCACTCCGTGGTCGCATATTGTGAGCCAGTCCGGCCTGAGCGAGCAGCAGATCCGCGAAGCGGCCACCCTCTACCAGAACGCCGAACGGGTGATCTGTACCTGGGCGATGGGCATCACCCAGCATAAACATTCGGTAGATACGGTCCGCGAAATCGTTAACCTGCAGCTGCTGTTTGGTCAGCTGGGCAAAAAAGGTGCCGGCCTGTGCCCGGTGCGCGGCCACAGCAACGTGCAGGGCAACCGTACAATGGGCATCGATGAGAAGCCCTCAAAGGCATTCCTTGACAGCCTCGGCAGCCATTTTGACTTTGAGCCGCCGCGCGAACCCGGCCACAACACCGTTGAAGCGCTGGAAGCGATGCTGCGCGATGAGATTAAGGTGCTGATCGCCCTCGGCGGCAATCTGGCGGCAGCCGCGCCGGACAGTCCGCGTACCGAGCAGGCGCTGAAGCGCTGCGGTTTAACGGTGCAGATCAGTACCAAGCTGAACCGCAGCCACCTGTGCCCCGGCGCGGTGGACGCGCTGATCCTGCCGACCCTTGGCCGTACCGAGCAGGATCTGCAGGCCAGCGGCCCGCAGTTTATTACCGTCGAGGACTCGTTCAGCATGGTGCACGCCTCGGAAGGGGTGGGTAAACCGATCGCCGACACCCAGCGCTCGGAAACCTGGATCGTCGCCGGTATCGCCAACGCGGTGCTGGGCAGTGCGAAGGTCGACTGGCAGGGGCTGGCCGATGACTACGGCAGGATCCGTGAACATATTGCGGCGACCATTCCCGGCTTCAGCGACTTTAACGCCAAATGCGATCTGAAGGGCGGCTTCTACCTTGGCAACGCCGCCGCCGAACTGCGCTTTACTACCCTGCATGAGAAGGCGCAGTTTAGCGCCGCCGCCCTGCCCGACTCGCTGTTCCCGCCGCTGGCCGAGGCGGTGCCTTATACGCTGCAGACGTTACGCTCCCACGATCAGTACAATACCACCATTTATGGCCTTGATGACCGTTACCGCGGCGTGTATGGCCAGCGCGAGGTGCTGTTTATCAACGCGGAAGATATGCAGCGCCAGGGGCTGGCCGCAGGCGACCTGGTGGATATTGAAACGCTGTGGAATGATGGCATTACCCGTAAAGTCAGCGGCTTTAAGCTGGTGCCTTACGCCATCCCGCGCGGCAACCTCGCCGCCTACTATCCGGAAACCAATCCGCTGGTGCCGCTCTCAAGCTTTGGCGACGGTAGCGGTACGCCAACCTCTAAGTCGGTGCCGGTGAAAATCAGCCTGTCGCCGCAGGTGCCGGGGCTGCGCATCGCCTGACGTAAAGCCGGGATTTCCCGGCTTTTTACTTGCCGCTGCGCGGTTAATCGCGTAAAACTGTCTGCCGCACTTAGGCCACGAAAACTGTTGAGATTATGTTCCAGGATAACCCGCTGCTCGCGCAGCTCAAAGAGAAACTCCACTCCCAGACGCCGCGTGTTGAGGGTGTGGTAAAAGGCACTGAGAAAGGCTTTGGCTTCCTGGAAGTCGACGCACAGAAAAGCTACTTTATTCCGCCGCCGTTTATGAAAAAAGTCATGCACGGTGACCGCGTCTCCGCGGTGCTGCAGACCGATAAGGATCGTGAAGTTGCCGATCCGGAAACGCTGATTGAGCCGTTCCTGACGCGCTTTGTTGGCCGGGTGCAGAAGAAAGATGACCGCCTGTCGATCGTTCCCGATCATCCGCTGCTGAAAGATGCCATCCAGTGCCGCGCCGAGCGTGACGTGAAGCATGACTTCCAGACCGGTGACTGGGCGGTGGCCGAGATGCGCCGCCATCCGCTGAAGGGCGACCGCACCTTCTACGCTGAACTGACCGAATTTATCACCACCGGTGACGATCACCTGGCACCGTGGTGGGTGACACTGTCACGCCATACGCTGGAGCGTGAAGCTCCGGACGTCGCTACCCCGGAAGAGATGCTTGACGAGTGCCTGCCGCGCGAAGACCTTACCGGCCTGGACTTCGTAACCATCGACAGCGCCAGCACCGAAGATATGGACGATGCGCTGTATGTGGAAGAAACGGCAGAAGGCAACCTGCTGCTGACCATCGCCATTGCCGACCCGACCGCCTATGTGCCGGTGGGCAGCAAGCTGGATGCGATCGCCGCCGGACGCGCCTTTACCAACTATCTGCCGGGCTTCAATATTCCGATGCTGCCGCGCCAGCTGTCTGACGACATCTGCTCGCTGCGCCCGAACGTGCGCCGCCCGGTGCTGGCCTGCCGCGTGACGCTGGCCGCCGACGGTACGCCGCAGGGTGAACCGCACTTCTTCGCCGCCTGGATCGAATCGAAAGCCAAACTGGCCTATGACAACGTCTCAGACTGGCTGGAGAACAGCGGCGACTGGCAGCCGGAATCAGAAGCCATCGCACAGCAGATCCGCCTGCTGCATAAGGTGTGCCTGGCACGCTGCGAATGGCGCCAGACCCACGCGCTGGTGTTCAAGGACCGCCCTGACTTCCGCTTCCTGCTGGGCGAAAAAGGCGAAGTGCTGGACATCATTGCCGAGCACCGCCGCATCGCCAACCGTATCGTGGAAGAGTCGATGATCCTTGCCAACGTCTGCGCCGCCAGCGTGCTGCGCGACAAGCTGGGCTTCGGCATCTACAACGTTCACCTCGGCTTTGACGCGCTGAACGCCGAACAGGCCGCCGCCGTGCTGGCCAACCACGGCGTCACCGCTGACCCGCAGGCGATCGCCACGCTGGAAGGCTTCCGCGTACTGCGCCGCGAGCTGGACACCCATCCGACCCAGTTCCTCGACAGCCGCATCCGTCGTTTCCAGTCGTTTGCCGAAGTCAGCACCACGCCGGGGCCGCACTTTGGCCTTGGCCTGGACGCGTACGCCACCTGGACCTCACCGATCCGTAAGTATGGCGATATGGTCAACCATCGTCTGTTGAAAGCCATTATCAAAGGCGAGCCGGCGGAAAAACCTGCCGACGAGCTGACGGTGAAGATGGCTGAGCGCCGCCGCCAGAACCGCATGGCCGAGCGTGACGTGGGCGACTGGCTCTACTCGCGCTTCCTGCAGAATGCGGCCGGCAGCGAGCAGCGTTTCAGCGCCGAAGTGATCGACGTTTCACGCGGTGGCATGCGCGTGCGCCTGCAGGATAACGGCGCGGTGGCCTTTATCCCGGCGCCGTTCATTCACGCGGTGCGTGATGAGCTGGTGTGCAGCAACGAAAACGGTACGGTGATGGTGAAAGGTGAAGTCGCCTACCGCGTTACCGACCTGATTGAGGTCACCATCGCCGAAGTGCGTATGGAGACCCGCAGCATCGTGGCCCGCCCGGCTGCCTGATGACGTTTAGCAGCGGGCCGGCTCTGGCTGGCCCGCTGCCTTACCTGCCGTGATGTTGTCATCCACTTCTGCTGCCGTGTCATCCTGCTCTGCTCTCCCGGATTCATTCCCTCCTTCTTAGTACGCGGCCCGAACCTGCGACCCTGACCGATGCACCTTTAGCCATTGTCTGTTGCGCGCAGCGCGAGAAAAATTGCAGATAACTGCCATAAACTATTAAGCTATTCCGATGTTAACAGTGCTGTTATCGGACCAGCACCACGCTGGCCGCTGGCGTCTGGCCACCCCGACATAAAATAATTGCTGTTTCCTGCCCCCTCCACAGAAAGCCTGGAGTGAATAAGGCTTATAGGTTCTGATGAGTCAGGCCAGCGGCATGCTGATGAAATATTCTTGTTAACCTATTGAATAAAAAGAACACTAACGGTATTTTCAGTTAACTGAATTCAGACACACCCCGTGGCGACCTTCCTTAATGATTGATCCGGTGCCTTATCCGCGCGATCTCCCTCCCGATCGTTGTCGCGATCGGAAAGTTTTATTTCAGTATAAAATTGAGTATGGCGGCAACGGACGCAGCCGCTTTCGGCAGAATAATGTCGTTAAACCAGTATGATATCCGTTGCTACCTAGCACGAAGGAGAATCTGAATGACCGATGAACAGGGGCAGTCGCTGATGTATGCCTGGTTTGGCACCCACAGCCCTCATTGGCGTTTAACTTCTGACAGCGATGCCCTGCAGTTTGCCAAAGATGAAGGCGGCGTCACCAGTATCGCCGTGGCGCTGAGCCCCGGTCAGGCCAGCATGCTGCGCGCGATGACGGTGATCACCTCCAGCGTTAACCTCAGCCTGGCGATCTACGGCAACGACCTGTCGCTGCACCTGGTTGGCCGCAAGGTCAGCCAGTCGGCGTGGGCCGGTTCGGCGTCTGCCTGGGGCGATACCTCATCGGTCGCGCGTGACCTGGTGCACGGTCTCTCCTTTGCCGAGCAGGTGGTATCCGAAGCCAACTCGGTGATCGTCATCCTCGATCAGCACGGGCATATCCAGCGTTTTAACCGCCTGAGCGAAGAGTACACCGGCCTGAAGGAGCAGGAGGTGATCGGGCGCAACGTGTTCAAACTGTTTATGACCCGCGAAGAAGCGATCGCCTCGCGCCGCAACGTGGCGCACTTTTTTCGTGAAGGCAGCTCGTATGAGGTAGAGCGCTGGGTCAAAACCAAAAAAGGCCAGCGCCTGTTCCTGTTCCGCAATAAATTTGTCCACAGCGGCAGCGGTAAAAATGAAATCTTCCTGATCTGCTCCGGCACCGATATTACCGAAGAGCGCCGTGCTCAGGAACGGCTGCGGGTGATGGCCAATACGGACACGGTGACCGGCCTGCCGAACCGCAACTCGATCAACCAGGATATCAGCGCCGCGCTGGAAAAACGTGTCAATGGCCAGGTCGGGGTGGTGTATCTCGATCTCGACAACTTCAAGAAGGTCAACGACGCCTACGGCCATATGTTTGGCGACCGGCTGCTGCAGGCGGTGTCGCTGGCGATCCTTAGTTGTCTTGAAGAGCAGCAGACCCTCGCCCGCCTCGGCGGCGATGAGTTTATTATCCTGGCGGAGCAGACCAGCCAGCTGGCGCTGGAGGCGCTGGCCTCACGCATTCTCGACCGCCTGAAGCAGCCGTTCCGCATTGGCCTGATCGAGGTCTACTCCGGCTGCTCGATCGGCATCGCCTTCGCCCCGCAGCACGGTGAGGATCGCGACAGCCTGATCCGCAATGCCGATACCGCGATGTATACCGCCAAAGAGGGCGGACGCGGCCGCTTCAGCATGTTCTGCTCCGAGATGAACCAGCGGGTGTTTGAGTATATCTGGCTGGACACCAACCTGCGCAAAGCGCTGGAGCTGAGCCAGCTGGTGATCCACTATCAGCCTAAGCTCAACGCCGACAACAGCGTGACCAGCGTTGAGGCGCTGGTGCGCTGGATGTCGCCGGAACGTGGACTGGTGCGACCGGACAGCTTTATCTCCTACGCCGAGGAGTCCGGGCTGATCGTGCCGCTTGGCCGCTGGGTAATGCTGTCGGTGCTGGAGCAGATTAAACGCTGGCGAGTGATGGGGATTGACCTGCGGGTGGCGGTGAACGTGTCGCCGCGTCAGCTGATCGACCAGAGCATCTATTCCGATCTGAAGCATGCGCTGAACGAGGCGGGGATTGTCGGCTGCCCGATTGATATCGAGCTGACCGAGAGCTGCCTGATTGAGAATGAGCAACAGGCGCTGGACCTGATGCAGCAGTTCCAGAAACTGGGGGCGGCGGTGCATCTGGATGATTTTGGCACCGGCTATTCGTCGCTGTCGCAGCTGGCACGGGTGCCGATTGACGCGATTAAGCTCGACCAGAGCTTTATCCGCGGAGTGGATTCGCAAAAAGTCTCGCAGTCGCTGGTGCGGGCGATTGTAGCGGTGGCGCGCGCGCTGGATCTGCAGGTGATTGCCGAAGGGGTGGAAACCCCGGAGGAGGAGGCGTTTGCCATCGCCAGCGGCGTTGACCTGCGCCAGGGGTATCTGTATGCAAAGCCAATGCCCGCCGGGGAGCTCGAGCACTGGCTTAAACAACGTGCCGCTAAGGATTAACTAGCGCACGGCGACTCAGCCAGCGTGGCGTAACGCCTGCTGGCTGTGTCGATTCTGCAACGTCACCAGCCGTTCCATATAGGCGATATCCTTCGGCTCCAGCTGAAATGCCGCATCCACCCAGTCTTCCGTAATATCCATCAGCTCACCCCGGCTCAGCTGTAGCACCCGCTGACGCGCGCGCAGCATGGCGCGCACGCCGTTCAGCTTCGGCCGCAGCGTATCGATAAAGGTGCGCGTGCAGCGATAGCCGTCACCCGGCTGGAACAGACGATCCACCAGCCCGCGGGTTTCAAACCACTCCGCGGTGTGCGACTCCCCTTCACAGATCAGCTCTTCGGCCAGCTTCATGCCGGAACGCCGTGCCACCAGTGAATAGCCGCCCATGCCCGGGAACAGGTTAAAGGCGATCTCCGGGAAGCCCATGCGGGCGGTGTTCTGCGCGAGGATAAAGTGGTGCGCCAGCGCGGCTTCAAAGCCGCCGCCCAGCGCGCTGCCCTCAATCATCGCAATGCTCACCGCCCCGCAGTCGAAACCGCGCGCCGCGGCGTGGATGCAGTCCACACAGGCGCGGGCATAGGCACGCAGGGCTTCCCGCCGGCCATTTTTGATCGACTCGACAAAGAAGCGCAGGTCGCCGCCCGCGTTAAACATGGTCGGTACCAGCGAGCCGGTAACCCAGAAATCAATCTCCAGCCCGCTGCGCTGGGCGGCATAGCTGAGGTTCATGATCTCTTCAATCAGCTGATGATTGAAGCTCGGGCGCGGCTGGGCACGCAATAACATCCACAGGGTGCGCCGCTCTTCTTCATAGTAAGCCGACAGCTGGGTGGTAGAGCCGACTTCATTGAACAGACGGCAGGTAGCCTGATTAATAACGGTCATAGTTTCATCCTCTGTTAGTTGGCGCGATAATCGCTTAACCAGCCTAATAGAGAGTGAGTAAAGCCAGAACAGGTGCCTGATATAACGGATAAAAATTTTTATCGTCAGACTATTTTTGCCCGTAATATGCCTGGGCGCCGTGCTTACGCAACCAGTGTTTGTCCAGTAGCGCCTGATCCACCGGCGGCAGCTCCGGGGTTAGCTGACGGCTGAAAATGCCCATATAGGCTACCTCTTCCAGCACGACGGCGCTGTGCACTGCTTCTTCCGCGCTACGCCCCCAGGCGAACGGCCCGTGCGAATTGACCAGTACCGCCGGTACCGCCAGCGGATCGATCTCGCGCTGCTGCAGCGTTTCAATAATCACCTGGCCGGTGTGCCATTCGTAGCGGTCGCTAATTTCGTCGGCGTACATCGCGCGCGTGCAGGGGATTGCGCCGTAAAAGTCATCGGCGTGGGTGGTGCCCCAGGCGGGGAGATCGCGGCCCGCCTGGGCCCAGATGGTGGCATGGCGTGAGTGGGTGTGGACAACTCCCCCTATCTGCGGCCAGGCAAGATAGAGCGCGCGATGGGTGTCGGTGTCGGACGACGGCCGTTTGCTGCCTTCGACCACCTCGCCACTGCTGAGGCTGACCACCACCATATCGTCGGCCTGCATCTCTTCGTAGCTTACGCCGGACGGTTTAATCACCACCAGCCCCTGCTCACGATCGATGGCGCTGACGTTGCCCCAGGTAAAAGTCACCAGGCCATAGCGCGGCAGCGCCAGGTTGGCCGCCAGTACCTGCTGTTTCAGTTGTTCCAGCATAATCTCGTCTCCCGATGCATGTCGGAATATTGTCATGCCAGCGCGGCCGGGACGGTATGGAAGCATTGGCTGAATAGCGGGCAGTTTCTGACTGAGGCAGGAGAAGTGTGTACAGAGATGTCTAAAAATTAGGAATTTTCACCTGAGCGTATAATCAGTAAACCCTTCTATACTTAGAGGGTATCCAGACAATTAACGCTATCTGGTCGACGAAAATCAGGAGAATAATGATGTCAACTACTGCAAAACGCGTTACCGCCGCCGTATTGGCTGCAACTTTAGTCCTTTCACTCAGCGCCTGTTCAAACATGTCGAAACGCGATCGTAACACCGCCATTGGTGCCGGCGCCGGTGCTATCGGCGGCTCAATTCTGACCAACGGCAGCGGCCTTGGCACCCTCGGCGGCGCGGCCGTCGGCGGTATAATCGGCCACCAGGTCGATTAAGCTGACGACGGTATAGCCGGCAGGCTGCCTGCAGCAGCGCTTAGCAAAAAGGCCACGATCGCTCGTGGCCTTTCCCTTATCCGCCGGCCAGTTTGACCCTGTGCCCTTTGGCCTCCAGCAGCGTTTTCAGCAGGTCGCGCTGGTCGCCCTGAATCTCAATCACGCCATCCTTGAGCGCGCCACCACAGCCGCACTTTTTTTTCAGCTCGGCGGTCAGCTTGCTCAGCTCGGCGTCGTCCGCGTCGATACCGCTAATCAGGCACACGCCCTTGCCCTTTCGCCCGCTGGTCTGGCGCGCAATACGTACGATACCATCGCCCTTCGGGCGCACCGCTACCGCTTTCGGCTCGTCAATACGTCCGCCGGCCGTCGAGTAGACCAGGCGGCTGTTGTTATCGGCCATTACGCCTCCTGCAGTGAGCTGAGAATCGCGGCAAGCGTAGCGGCCGGATCGGCAGACTGGGTAATCGGACGCCCGATCACCATATAGTCAACGCCGGCCTGCTGCGCCTGCTCAGGCGTCATGATGCGGCGCTGATCGCCGGCATCGCTACCCGCCGGGCGAATACCCGGCGTTACCAGCCTGAAGTCCTGGCCAATGTGCTGTTTAAAACGCACCGCTTCGTGTGCGGAACAGACCACACCGTCGAGGCCACACTGGCGGGTCAGCCGCGCCAGCCGTTCCGCCTGCTCTGCCGGGGTCAGGGTAATGCCCAGCCCGCGCAGGTCTTCAGCGTCCATGCTGGTGAGTACCGTCACGGCGATCAGCAACGGCGCATCGTTGCCAAACGGCACCAGCGCTTCGCGCGCCGCGCTCATCATCCGCGCCCCACCGCTGGCGTGAACGTTGACCATCCATACGCCGAGATCGGCCGCTGCCGCCACCGCGTGGGCGGTGGTGTTGGGAATATCGTGGAATTTCAGATCGAGAAACACCTCGAAGCCGCGCTGCTGCAGGTCACGGACGATCTGCGGCCCGAACAGCGTGAACATCTCTTTGCCCACCTTCAGACGGCAGCTGCCGGGTTCAATCTGGTCGACAAACGCCAGCGCGCGATCGCGATCGGCGTAATCTAAAGCGACCACAATCGGTGAACCGCTAACCTGAATGTCTTGCATGGAACTCTCCTGGTGGGTGGCAAACGGCTGGCATTCTACCTGTGTCAGGAGGAAATTCACAGGCAAGGTATTGAGAAAATGGCCCGCGCTGTAAAAAACTCCCTCGCCCTGCATGACCGCGCTGCACCGGCGTTACTGCAACCCTGTCGGGAGAGGGATAAAAAGTATGTTGTAACTAATTGACGATACCGGTTTAATCGCCCCCGGTTACTGGCCGTCGAGGCCACGGATCGGTTTAACCGAAGACCAGGTGCGGCATGACGGGCAGTGCCAGTAGAGCGCATGGGCGGTGAAACCACACTTGTGGCAGCGGTAGCGCGGCTTGGTGCGGATCTGCTCGCCAACCATATCGCGCAGCACCATCAGGCTCTCTTTCGCTCGGCCCGCTTCGGCCTCCTGCAGGTTAAAGTCCATCAGGCGATGGAAAACGCGCATGGTAGGATGACGCTGCAGCTGGCGGGTAATATAGGTTTGCGCCACCTCGGCCCCTTCATCGCGATCGAGGATCGCCGCCAGGTGCAGCTCCGCCGCCGCGCCGGTGTTCTCTTCCACGCAGCGCTGCAGATAGTCGCGCCACGCCTGCGGCTGGTTGAGGTGCTGATAGCAGGTTTCCAGCATATCGAGTGTTTCACTGACCAGCTCGTGATCCTGTTCGATCACCCGCTGCAGATGGCTGACCGCGCGGGCGTACTCCCCTTTCGCCAGCTGAATGCGCCCCATCATAATCGATACGCGGGCGCTGTTGCGGTCCGCGGACTCACCCCGTTTCAGCAGGCTCATTGCCCGGTCGAGATCGTCGCTGCCCATCGCCTGCAGCGCCAGCTCGCAGTAGAAGTGGGCGATCTCCATCTTCTGCCGCTCTTTGCCCAGCTTAACCAGCCGCTCCGCCACCTCAATGGCGTTGGTCCAGTCGCTGGTCGCCTGGTGGATCAGCAGCAGCTGCTGCAGCGCGCTGACGCGGAAGTCGGTTTCATCCACCAGCTGGCCAAACATCTGTTCGGCGCGGTCGTAGAAGCCGGCGGCCATATAGTCGCGCCCCAGCTGCTGGATCGCCAGCAGGCGCTGGTCGTAGGTCAGCGACGCGCTCTCCATCAGCGCCTGGTGAATGCGGATCGCGCGGTCGACTTCGCCGCGCGAACGGAACAGGTTGCCCAGCGTCAGGTGCGCTTCCACGGCCCCGCTGTCCTCTTTCAGCATCTCAAGGAACAGGTCAACCGCTTTGTCCTGTTGATTGGAAAGCAGGAAGTTAACCCCGGCTACGTAATCCCGTGACAGGCGGCTGGCCTCCTGTTGCTTATCCTGTTGCGCGCTGCGCCGGCCCATATACCAGCCGTAGGCGGCAGCGACGGGCAGCAACAGAAACAGCAGTTCCAACATAAAGTATTATTCCCTGACTGCCGCAGGCTGGGCGCTGGCCGCAGTGGTATCGCTCTGCCCCAGCTGCTGCTGCAGACGTTTCAGCTTACGCTGGCTGTTGGCCAGCGACAGGCGCAGCCGCAGCCAGAACAGCCCGCAGATAGCCCAGCCAAGTATAAATCCGCTGGCAAACAGGGTTGCCAGCAGCGTTGAAATACGGAACTCGCCCTGCGCCAGCAGGTAGTTAAAGTTCACCACCTGGTCGTTGTGCGCGCCGAGGGTGACAGAAACGACGAATATCGCCAGCACAACCAAAAAAATCAGCAAATATTTCACAGTGCATCCCGTTATCTGGAGTTAACCAGATGAATTATGCCAAAAAAATCGCCCCGATGCTTGCTTAGATGCAGCGGATGCGGCCGCCACGGACGCTGCACGCGATCCCCCTGCGGCGGTTCCGCGCGTCCCGCATCCGCTAAGAAATGGGGGCAGCTCGTCAGTTTACAATCATTAAGGCTGATTTTCCCGTTCGGCTATCTCCTGCTGCTCCTGCAGCGGCACGCCGAGCGGGCCGCAGAAGCGCTGCGCCAGCCAGGTGGCGAGGCTGACAAACAGCCAGCTGAACAGGGTGGCAACGATCAGGTCACGCGGCCAGTGCATGCCGAGCGCCAGCCGGCTGCCCATCACCAGCGACGCCCACACCAGCAGCACGATGATGGTCACGTAGCGCCGGCGCGGCCACAGCAGGCCAACGCCGAGCAGCGCCCAGCTGGCCGCAAACATCGTATGACCGGACGGGAAGGCAAAACCGGTTTCAAACGCCCAGTGGCGCTTCAGCCAGCCGGGGAGCTGCTTATCTTCCGCTACCGCCTCGCTGACCAGTTGGCTGCGCTGCTTTCGGTGCTGCTGGTAAAAGGTCTCCGGGTTAACGCCGCGCTGCTGCTCCAGCCACAGCACGTAGGGGCGCGGCTCCCTCACCTGCTCTTTAATCACCCCTTTGGTGTACTGCCCGATCAGGATCGCGCCGACGATAATCGCCAGCAGAAACACCGCCGGTTTCAGGCGAAAGCGCAGGCACCAGAGAAACCAGCCGCAGAGGATGGCACTGGTCAGCGTGCCCCACGGCCGGGTCACCGTTTCGGTAAACCAGAACAGAATCTGATGCCCCAGCCCCATCTCCACCGGCTGCCAGCGCCAGCCCGATACCATTACCGCCAGCGGCAACAGCAGCAACAGCAGCGCCCCCAGCGTGGTACGTTTCAGAATATCCTTCATCTACTCTCCCTGGTCCGTTCAAATCACGTCAGTCACTAACAATAGGATAAAAAATAATAACCTGGAGCCTGGCGATGCGCTTATTGTACGGTATCGCAGCAATCGCTCTAAGCTGTTAACCCTCGCGAGACGGGTTGTGGCAAAATAGCGGGTATTGTACCGGTCAGCAAGCTGACCCTGCCGCTTTCGCCGCGCGAAAGTGGCAGTATCTGACGTTTACGGAGAACGCATGCAGCTTAAACGAGTGGCGGAAGCCAATCTGCCCACCCCCTGGGGTGATTTCCTGATGGTGGGGTTTGAAGAGGTGGCCACCGGGCACGACCACGTGGCGCTGGTGTATGGCGACGTCTCGGACCATGAGCCGGTCCTGTCCCGCATCCACTCTGAGTGCCTGACCGGCGACGCGCTGTTCAGCCTGCGCTGCGACTGCGGCTTTCAGCTGGAAGCGGCGCTGAGCCAGATCGCGGAACAGGGGCGCGGGATTTTGCTCTATCACCGCCAGGAGGGGCGTAATATTGGCCTGCTGAATAAAATCCGCGCCTATGCGCTGCAGGATCAGGGCTACGACACCGTAGAAGCCAACCACCAGCTGGGTTTTGCCGCCGACGAACGTGATTTTACGCTGTGCGCCGATATGTATAAGCTGCTGGGCGTCAACGAAGTTCGCCTGCTGACCAATAACCCGCGTAAAGTCGAAATCCTCAGCGAGGCCGGCATCAATATCGTTGAACGGGTACCGCTTATCGTCGGCCGCAACCCGAGCAATACCCATTACCTGGATACCAAAGCCGCCAAAATGGGCCACCTGTTGTCTAAAGGCTAACCACCGCAGCGGGCAAGGGGTCTCCCTTGCCCGATCCCTGCTCTGCCCCTCAGTCGTTCAGCATATTGCGGATCACGTAGTGCAGAATGCCGTCATTCTGGTAGTAGGTCAGTTCGTTGCCGGTATCGATGCGGCAGCGGGTCTCCAGCACCTGCTTACTGCCATCGTTGCGCGTTAACGTCACCCTCACCGTTCCCCCCGGCCGCAGCTGGTCCAGGTTGCTGATGTCGATCTGCTCGTCACCGGTCAGTCCCAGGGTTTTGCGCGTTTCACCCTGCGGGAACTCCAGCGGCAGAATGCCCATACCGATCAGGTTTGAACGGTGGATGCGTTCGAAGGACTCGGCAATCACCACCCTTACCCCCTGCAGACGTGGCCCTTTTGCCGCCCAGTCGCGGCTGGAGCCGGAGCCGTACTCTTTACCGGCAATCACCGCCAGCGGCACTCCTGCCTGCTGGTAGCGCATCGCCGCGTCATAAATCGCCATCTGCTCATTGCCCGGTAGGTAACGGGTGATGCCACCCTCTACCCCCGGCACCATTTCGTTGCGGATGCGGATATTGGCAAAGGTGCCGCGCATCATCACCTCGTGGTTGCCGCGACGCGAGCCGTAGGAGTTAAAGTCGGTTCGCTCCACGCCGCGCTCCAGCAGATAGCGCCCGGCCGGGCTGTCGGCCTTTATGCTGCCGGCGGGCGAAATATGGTCAGTGGTGACCGAGTCGCCAAGCATCGCCAGAATGCGCGCGCCGTGGATATCGCTGACCGGTTCCGGTTCGCGCTGCATGGTGTCGAAGAACGGCGACAGGCGGATGTAGGTGGAGTCCTGATCCCAGCCGTAGGTGGCAGCCTCGCTGACGTCTATCTGCTGCCACTCCGGCGTGCCGGCAAACACCGCCGCATACTCTTTGTGGAACATATCGGTGGAGACCTGCTGCACCGCTGCGGCGATCTCCTCCGGCGACGGCCAGATATCACGCAGATATACCGGCCCACTGGCGTTAAAGCCCAGCGGTTCGGTCTGCAGGTTAAGCGTCATGTTGCCGGCCAGCGCATAGGCCACCACCAGCGGCGGCGAGGCCAGCCAGTTAGTTTTGATTAACGGATGGATGCGCCCCTCAAAGTTACGATTGCCGGAGAGCACCGCGCCGACGGTCAGGTCGCCCTGCTTAATCGCCGTTTCAATGGCGTCCGGCAGCGGCCCGGAGTTGCCGATGCAGGTGGTACAGCCGTAACCCACCAGGTTAAAGCCCAGCGCATCAAGGCTGGCGGTCAGCCCGGCTTTATCCAGATAGTCAGAGACCACTTTGGAACCCGGCGCCAGCGACGCTTTCACCCAGGGTTTCGGCCGCAGGCCGGCCGCTACGGCTTTTTGCGCCAGCAGGCCGGCGGCCATCAGCACGCTGGGGTTGGAGGTATTGGTACAGGAGGTGATCGCCGCGATGACCACCGCGCCGTCATCAAGCGCGGTCTGCTGACCGCTCTTCTCGTCCAGGTAGCTGACCGCCCGCCCGTCTTTCTGCGCGTGGTTGACCTCCAGCTCGTGACTGGCCTTAAACGCCGCCGGTACGTCGCCCAGCGCCACGCGATCCTGCGGGCGTTTCGGCCCGGCGAGGCTTGACTCCACCCCCGACATGTCCAGCGCCAGGGTGCTGGTGAACACCGGCTCATCGCCGGGTTCGCGCCACAGGCCCTGAGCCTTAGCGTAAGCTTCCACCAGCGCCACCTGCTGCGCGCTGCGCCCGGTAAGGGTCATGTAGCCCAGCGTCACCGCATCAATCGGGAAGAATCCGCAGGTGGCGCCATATTCCGGGGCCATATTGGCGATGGTGGCGCGGTCAGCCAGCGGCAGGTCGTCGAGGCCGTCGCCGTAGAACTCAACAAATTTGCCGACCACGCCGTGCTTACGCAGCATCTGGGTGACGGTCAGCACCAGGTCGGTGGCGGTGATTCCCGGTTTCAGCTTGCCGCTGAGCTTAAAGCCGACGACGTCGGGGATCAGCATCGATACCGGCTGTCCGAGCATCGCCGCTTCCGCCTCAATCCCGCCCACGCCCCAGCCGAGCACCCCCAGCGCGTTGATCATGGTGGTGTGAGAGTCGGTGCCAACCAGCGTATCGGGGTAAGCCACCTCTTCGCCCTGCTGCTCTTCGTGCCACACCGCCTGCCCGAGATACTCCAGGTTCACCTGATGGCAGATGCCGGTGCCGGGCGGCACCACGCTGAACCGGTTAAAAGCCTTCTGCCCCCAGCGCAGGAAGACATAGCGCTCATGGTTGCGCTCCATCTCCAGCCGTACGTTCTCATCAAAAGCCGCGTCGCTGCCGAAGCGGTCTACCGTTACCGAATGGTCGATCACCAGATCGACCGGCGACAGCGGGTTAACCTTCGCCACGTCGCCGCCGAGGCGTTTCACCGCCTCACGCATTGCGGCCAGGTCGACCACCGCCGGCACGCCGGTAAAGTCCTGCATAAGCACCCGCGCCGGGCGATAGGCGATTTCACGATCGGCGTGGGCCGTCTGCAGCCAGCCGGCCAGCGCGCGGATATCTTCATCGGTGACCGAGTCATCATCCTGCCAGCGCAGCAGGTTTTCCAGCAGCACCTTCATCGATTTCGGCAGGCGGGAAATATCCCCCAGTTCAGCCGCCACACGGGCCAGGCTGAAAAAACGATAGTGCTGTTGCTGTACTGCCAGCGTGTCCTGGCTTAATTCTCGTAGGGTCTGCGACATGGCTCCTCCGTTTTGACGCATGCAGTTCATACCCTGACAAACTACAGGGCTGATATAAACATAGTACAGAATGGAGGTAAGATTTTGATAACATGAGGTGTGAGCACAGGCGGATACAAAAACGCCCCGTCGGCTGGCGACAGGGCGTGATGAGAATAAGGTAAGAAAAAATAGATTATGGTGTGTTTACAGTGACATACCCAGCCACACCACGCCGCTCCAGAACAAAGTGCAGAAGGTCAGCACCCCTAACCACGTCAATTGCGTAATATTCACAGAAACCCTCGCTAACAAAACAGGTATTAATCGCAGCTGCCCTTTTAAAGCATTCTGACCGCTGCGCGATTATCGGGTTTCAGACACACTGATTGAGATCAGTCCCGGTATAAATATCAGTAACGAAAAATAAGGCTTTTTTTATAATAATAACCGTTGCGGCGTTATTAATCTGACCCGCCTGCCCGGCTCAATCCATTTCCAGCATTGACTCAATAAAACGATGCTGAGACTCGTTAAACATCCAACCTTCCAGTATCGCCTGCTCAGTCTTAGTATCGGCAGCCATTGTCGATTCTTTAACCTTTTTTTCCGTTTCTTTTCGCAGCTGACCGGCAAGCTCTGGTGTGCAACGGTTCAACTCATCAACCGCCATACCACCAGCGCAACCATCAGCCAGAACAGCGATGAACCGGCAAACACCGCCAGCCAGGCCTTACGTTTAAGATCGCTCGATCCTTCGGCGTCAGCGGCATCCTCTGCAAACTCTGCATGTACAGACAGTCTTGTAGCCATAATGCGACTCCTGGTTTGATTGGTGCTGGTGATGTTATCCACCACTATTAGGATTAATCCTAAGGCATTCCGGGGGATAAAATCCAGCAATATTTATGCGAGAAAACGATTAATTCATTTTATCAACTAAGCCAAATTAATATTTAGATAGCCATCTTGTTTGCATCAACAAATTAATCGCCAGAGGAAACAGTTGCTAGCGATTGTCGGCTGCCGGTTCGAGGTTGCACAGGCGCTGCCGCCGCCCTTTACTGTCTAAACTTTCCACTAATTATGGAAATCTTCATATTGGTTATCAAAGTTATCGGCGTGAAAGTGTGTTCAGATTCTCATTTAATAAATGAATTAGCTTTAAGCTGTGACGCAGGTGTCATTTAATGAAATTTATTTCAGGCAGGGGGCTATTGCAGAAACAGGTGGTGCCGATAATGCAGATTCAGGGCAGGCGGTGCTGCCCTGAGGCGTTCAGTCTGCGTATTGGTTAGCGGGCGGGCAGTTTGATGTCTTTAAACATCGCTTCAATATCGTCGTTCGAGCGCAGGCCAACGGCGGTGTCTACCACGTCGCGCGTCAGGTGTGGCGCGAAACGCTGAATGAAATCATACATATAACTGCGCAGGAAGGTGCTGCGGCGGAAACCGATCTTGGTGGTGCTGTAGGTAAACACGTCCGTCGCTTCAATTCTCACCAGGTCCGGGTCAGAAACCGGGTCCACCGCCATGCTGGCAATCACCCCGACGCCGAGCCCCAGACGCACGTAGGTTTTTATCACGTCGGCATCGGTGGCGGTAAAAACGATGCGCGGGGTCAGACCGGCGCGGTTGAAGGCGGTGTCCAGCTCAGAGCGTCCGGTAAAGCCGAAGGTGTAGGTGACCAGCGGGTACTCCGCCAGTTCCTCAATCGATACCTTGCTTTTGCCGGCCAGCGGGTGATCCGGGGTTACCACAATCGCCCGGTTCCAGTGGTAGCACGGCAGCATGATCAGATCGTCATACAGGTGCAGCGCTTCGGTAGCGATAGCAAAGTCGGCATTGCCCTTCGACACCGCTTCGGCGATCTGCGTCGGCGATCCCTGGTGCATGTGGAGCGACACGCGCGGATAACGTTCAATAAAACCTTTGATCACCCCCGGCAACGCGTAGCGCGCCTGGGTATGGGTGGTGGCCACGAACAGGGAGCCTTTATCCGGCCAGGTGTGCTCACCGGCCACCGACTTAATCGCGTCAACCTTGGACAGCACCTCGCGGGCGATGCGGATAATCTCCTGCCCGGCGGGGGTGACCTGAGTCAGGTGTTTGCCGCTGCGGGCAAAAATCTGGATGCCCAGCTCATCTTCCAGCATGCGCACCTGCTTACTGATGCCGGGCTGAGAGGTGTAGAGCCCTTCGGCCGTAGAGGAGACGTTAAGATTGTGGTTTACCACTTCCACGATGTAGCGCAGCTGCTGCAATTTCATTTTTCATTCCATCCTGGGTTTGAAGCACGACGCCAGAGACCAGACTAAGACGTCCGCCAGGAAAATGACCGGATGCAGACTGCGGGTCTAATGCGATTTGATAATAAGAGAAGCCATTTCTATAACAACTATATCAAAAATGTGGGATATGTATAGCATCGGTTTGGGAACAATCTTGGGGATTTCTGGCGGGATCCGGCAACAGCGGGGGCTCAAAAAAAGCGGGGAGATCGGGCGATCTCCCCTCATGGGCAGTTACTTTTTGGTCACCTGCCACTCGCCGTCAACGAAGAAGGCTGTCCAGCCGGTGGCTTTACCCTCTTTATCGGTGCTGACGTACTGCTGTTTGGTTTTACGGCTGAAGCGAACCACCGCCTTGTTGCCTTCGTCATCCGCCGCTGGCGCATCGGCCAGGTAGCGCAGTTTCTCCGGCAGACGGTCGCGGAAACGCTGCAGCTCCTCCACCTGCGGCGCGCGGGTTTCGCGCGATTTCGGGAAGGTGTTGGCGGCGAGGAACACGCCGGCCGCACCGTCACGCAGCACGAAGTAGGCGTCTGACTTCTCGCACGGCAGTTCCGGCAGCGGCACCGGATCTTCCTTCGGCGGCGCGACTTCACCGTTACGCAGGATCTTTCGGGTGTTCTTGCAGTCGTCGTTGGTGCAGGACATGTACTTACCGAAACGGCCCATTTTCAGGTGCATCTCAGAACCACACTTCTCACACTCAACGATCGGGCCGTCATAACCCTTGATGCGGAACTCACCCTGTTCGATTTCGTAGCCGTCACACTCCGGGTTGTTACCGCAGACGTGCAGCTTGCGCTGGTTGTCGATCAGGTAGCTGTCCATCGCCGTGCCGCACTTCTGGCAGCGGCGACGGGCGCGCAGGGCGTTGGTTTCCGCATCATCCCCTTCCAGAACGTTCAGCACTTCATTTTCCGGAATCAGGTTGATGGTCTGCTTACAGCGCTCTTTCGGCGGCAGCGCATAGCCGGAGCAGCCGAGGAATACCCCGGTGCTGGCGGTGCGGATGCCCATCTGGCGGTTACAGGTCGGGCAGTCAATCGAGGTAATCACCATCTGATTGGGCTGCATACCGCCCTCTTCCGGATCTTTCTCGGCCTGCTGCAGCTGCTGGGTGAAATCACCGAAGAAGGCATCCAGCACCCCTTTCCACTGCGCCTGGTTATTGGCCACCTTGTCGAGGTTGTCTTCCATATGCGCGGTGAAGTCATAGTTCATAAGCTCGCGGAAGTTCTGCTCCAGACGATCGGTGACGATTTCACCCATCTTCTCGGCGTAGAAACGGCGGCTCTCGACCTTAACGTAGCCGCGATCCTGAATGGTCGAAATGATCGATGCATAGGTGGACGGGCGGCCGATGCCGCGTTTTTCCAGCTCGCGCACCAGCGAGGCTTCGCTGAAGCGCGCCGGCGGCTTGGTGAAGTGCTGGCTCGGCAGCAGTTCCTGCAGCGACAGTTCGCTGCCGACGTCCACCGGCGGCAGGGTACGATCTTCATCGCCCTTGCGCAGCGCGGGCATCACCCGCGTCCAGCCGTCAAAGCGCAGCGTACGCCCTTTGGCTTTCAGCTTAAAGCCGGCCGCTTCGACGGTCAGCGTGGTTGAGTCATACTGCGCCGGCATCATCTGGCAGGCCACGAACTGACGCCAGATCAGCTGATAAAGCTTCTGCGCGTCGTTTTCCATATCCTTCAGCTGCTCAGACTGGATCTTCACGTCGGACGGACGGATCGCCTCGTGCGCTTCCTGCGAGTTTTCTTTGCTGCTGTAGGTGTTGGCATCCTTCGGCAGATACTTTTTACCGAATTCATCTTCGATGTAGCCGCGCACCATGCTCACCGCATCCTGACTCAGGTTGGTGGAGTCGGTACGCATATAGGTGATATGACCCGCTTCGTACAGCCGCTGCGCCATCATCATGGTTTTCTTGACGCCAAACCCAAGCCGGGTGCTGGCCGCCTGCTGCAGCGTGGAGGTAATAAAAGGTGCACCCGGCTTGCTGCTGGTCGGTTTATCTTCCCGCTCAGAGACAAGGTAGCGCGCCTTTTCCAGCAGGCTGACGGCCGCCTCGGTCTGCTCACGGTTAACCGGACGGAACGGCTTATCGCCCTGATGGGTGACCTGCACCGGCAGCGCAACCCCTTTTGGCGTCTGCAGATCGGCCGCCAGCTCCCAGTACTCTTCCGGGACGAAGGCTTTGATCTCGCGCTCACGCTCCACCACCAGCCGCACGGCAACCGACTGTACGCGCCCTGCGGAGAGGCCACGGGCCACTTTCTTCCACAGCAGCGGCGACACCATATAGCCCACCACGCGGTCCATAAAGCGGCGCGCCTGCTGGGCGTTAACGCGGTCGATATTCAGTTCGCCCGGCTTGTCAAACGCCTGACGAATCGCATTCTTAGTAATTTCGTTAAACACCACGCGGCTGTAGCGTGACTCATCGCCACCGATCACTTCTCGCAGGTGCCAGGCAATGGCTTCCCCTTCGCGGTCAAGGTCGGTTGCGAGATAGATATGGTCAGCTTTTTCTGCCAGCGCCTTCAGCTCCGCCACCACTTTCTCTTTACCGGGCAGGATCTGATAGTTCGCCTCCCAGTCGTGGTACGGGTCGATGCCCATGCGGCTGACCAGCGCCGCTTTCTCATCTTTCTTAACTTTTTTGGTTGTTTTACTGGTTGTAGAGTCAGCGCTCTTTTTAACCGTTGATCCGCTGGTCGGCAAATCGCGGATATGGCCCACGCTGGATTTCACCACGTAGTCATTGCCGAGATATTTATTGATCGTTTTGGCTTTTGCCGGGGATTCAACTATTACGAGAGCTTTTCCCATAGTTACCTTTACCTGATTAAAACATCCGAGAGTAAGTCGTTCCGTTAGGCGATCGCTGCGAATGACGCCGATGGCTCTACCGACGTGGGGGAATGCTGGAGCAAACACACCGTATAACATCCCCAAATGCAGCTGATAACACCCTGATTAACGGGACTTTTTACCACCTGTTAAACGCATCGCTAACAAAGCGTAAAGTCATTTTTACGCCCGGAACCCGAAACGCCCACACTGTACCTGATAAAATTCGTTACGCAACTTAATTAGCATTTAGCAAGACATTTCGCCAGAAAAGGCAGCAAAAAGAGGCTGTTTTTTCAATCGCCTGGCCAGTGCGTCACTCTGACGCGCGACGCCCGGCGGCAATTTCCCCCGTAAAAAAACAAACGCCCGCGGCGGCGGGCGTCTTCAGAACAACATGGCCACAGGGGCCGCAACGCCGCTGATTACACCTGCGGCCTGGTCCCGCGCTGCCAGAGGCGCAGCAGCACGCCCTCCGCGCTGCGGGCGGCGCTGTGGGTAAAGCGGTCCATCAGGCGCTTGCGTCGCGCGTAGCGCACGCCGATCACCTGATGATTTTTCAACTGAGCGATAATCAGGTCGTCGCTGGTGCTGATAGCGTCGATCAGACCTTTTTCCTGTGCCTGGCTGCCGTACCAGTACTCACCGGTCGCCACGCTGTCGATGTCCAGCGCAGGACGCATCTGATGCACGTACTGTTTGAACAGCAGGTGGGTCTCATTAAGGTGCTCACGGAACTTCTCACGCCCCTGCTCGGTGTTCTCGCCAAACAGGGTCAGGGTTCGCTTGTACTCGCCGGCGGTGTGCAGCTCCACGTCAATCTCATTGCGCTTCAGCAGGCGGTTGAAATTAGGGATCTGCGCGACCACGCCAATCGAACCGATAATGGCAAACCGCGCGGCGACGATGCGGTCCGCCACGCAGGCCATCATATAGCCGCCGCTGGCGGCGACTTTATCCACCGCCACGGTCAGCGGAATGCCGCCGTCGCGCAGGCGCTGCAGTTGCGAAGAGGCCAGGCCGTAACCGTGCACCACCCCGCCAGGGCTCTCCAGACGCAGCAGCACTTCATCGCCAGGCGTTGCCACCGCCAGCACGGCGGAGACCTCTTCACGCAGGGAACTGACTTCACCCGCGTCCATGCTGCCTTTAAAGTCGAGCACGTAGAGGGTGCTCTGCGCTGCCGGCTGCGGCAGACCGCTTTTCGCCTGCTGTTTTGCCTGCTTCGCTTCCAGCTTGCTCTTCTTCTTATGCTCCTTCTGCCACAGCTTCTGCTGCAGCGGCTTCAGCTTCGCCAGCCGCATCTGATCCTGCAGCTCGGTATAGCGTTCACCCAGGTCACTGAGCTTCAGTTCACCGCCGGCCGCACGCCTGCGCAGGGCCAGCGCGGTGATGGCGACGGCAATCGCCACGATCGCTACCACGACGGTAACGGTTTTAGCCAGGAAAAGTCCGTAATATGTCAGGAAATCCACTCATTCCGCCTTATTTAACATTATGTTAGAGATAAGCCTAGTGTAGCCGACTCGCGCCGTCCCGTCGCCTGAAAGCGGGTAACATAAGATGAATTGCTGCAGGCCGGGATTGAACTGCGGGCGGTTTTCAGGCATAAACCCTTTTATTCAATCCAGGCAAAGGCTTAGCCACGACTGCCTGACCGGAAGCCGCCATCGCCCTGCTGCACTGAGGAAGTTCGTATGCATTATCAACCGAAAAGTGACCTGCTGGTCAACCGCATTATCGCCGTCACCGGTGCCAGCGACGGCATTGGCCGCGAAGCCGCCCTGACCTACGCCCGCTATGGTGCGCGGGTGGTGTTGCTCGGGCGCAATGCCGAAAAACTGCAGCAGGTGTGTGACCAGATCAACCTGACCAGCCGTGCCCCGGCGCAGTGGCTGCTGATTGACCTTGAAACCGCAACACCGGAGAGCTGTCAGCAGCTGGCCAGCGCGCTGGCAGAACAGGTGCCGCGCCTTGACGGGCTGCTGCACAACGCCGGGCTGCTCGGCGAAGTGCTGCCGATGGCCGAGCAGTCGCCCGCCGTCTGGCAGCAGGTGATGCGGGTGAATATCGATGGCACCTTCCTGCTGACCCAGGCGCTGCTGCCGCTGCTGCTGCGGGCCGGCGCTGCCTCGCTGGTGTTCACCTCCTCCAGCGTTGGCCGCCAGGGCCGCGCCGGCTGGGGGGCTTACTCGGTCTCCAAGTTCGCCACCGAAGGCATGATGCAGGTACTGGCCGACGAGTACGACAGCCGCCAGCTGCGGGTCAACTGCATTAATCCCGGCGGCACCCGCACCGCGATGCGCGCCAGCGCCTTCCCACAGGAGGATGCCGCTAAGCTGAAAACCCCCGCCGACATCATGCCGCTCTACCTGTGGCTGATGGGCGATGACAGCCAGCGTAAATCCGGCCAGACCTTTGACGCGCAGCCGGGGCGCAAGCCGGGGGCCGCAGAATAATGGCCGATAACGAACGTCATCAGCAGCGGCAGCAGCGGCTTAAGGAGCAGGTCGATGCGCGCGTCGCCGCGGCCACTGAGGTGCGCGGTATCCTGATGGTCTTTACCGGCAACGGTAAGGGCAAAACCACCGCCGCCTTCGGCACCGCCACCCGTGCGGTGGGCCACGGCAGGCGCGTCGGGGTGATCCAGTTTATCAAGGGCGAGTGGCCCAACGGCGAGCGCAACCTGCTGGAGCCGCACGGTGTGGAATTTCAGGTGATGGCCACCGGTTTTACCTGGGACACGCAGAACCGTGACACCGATACCGCCGCCTGCCTCGGCGTCTGGCAGCATGCCCGGCGCATGCTGCAGGATCCGGCGCTGGACCTGGTGGTGCTGGATGAGCTGACCTACATGGTCAGCCTGAGCTATCTGCCGCTGGAAGAGGTGCTGCAGGCGCTGCGGCAGCGGCCTGCGCAGCAGAGCGTGATTATCACCGGGCGCGGCTGCCACCGTGAGTTGCTGGAGCTGGCCGATACGGTCAGTGAGATGCGGCCGGTTAAGCACGCCTTTGACGCCGGCATTCAGGCACAGCAGGGCATTGACTGGTAAGCCGTTAACATAATAAAGAGGCCACACGGGTCCCTGTTATGGCTCATCCGCTTTAATACGATGGGTTGTCCTGCAGGATCCGGCGGATTTTACGTGCCAGTAAAGAGGGGCGACGATAGCCCCTGTTACGGGTCATCCGCTTTACAAAGAGGGGTTGTTCTGCAGGTTCCGGCGGATATTACGTACTAATAAAAAAGGGGACCCTATGGCCCCCTCTTAATACTCAACGCTTGCAGGATTTGCAGCGGCGTCAGATAACGCACGCCCGCCGTAGCATATTACCCCTGCTGGCGGCGCGATGAGCGACGGTTGCCGCCCGGCCTGGCCGTTTTGCTGGTGGTAGTGTGGCGCTTGACGGCACGACGGATCTGGCTGGCCTTGGTGCGACGGCGATCCTTCTCTACCGCCACCTTGCTGACGGTTTCCGGCTGCAGGCCCACCAGCTCACGCAGGTAGTTTGTCGGTGCCAGCTCCAGCTCGGTCCAGCCGCCGCGCGGCAGGCCTTTCGGCAGGTCGATATCACCGTAACGCACGCGGATCAGGCGGCTCACCTGCACGCCCACCGCTTCCCACAGGCGACGCACTTCGCGGTTGCGCCCTTCGGTCAGGGTGACGTTGTACCACTGGTTGATGCCTTCACCGCCGGAGAACTTCAGCGTTTTAAAAGCGGCCGGGCCGTCTTCCAGCTGCACGCCACGGCTCAGCTGTTTGATCTTCTCATCATCGACCTGACCAAACACGCGCACGGCGTATTCGCGCTCAACTTCACGGCTCGGGTGCATCAGGCGGTTGGCCAGCTCACCGTCGGTAGTGAACAGCATCAGCCCGCAGGTGTTGACGTCAAGACGGCCAACGGCGATCCAGCGCGCGCCGCGCAGCTTAGGTAAACGGTCAAACACCGTTGGACGCCCTTCCGGGTCGTTACGGGTACACAGCTCGCCTTCCGGCTTGTAATAGGCCAGAACGCGGCACACTTCGGTAATGGATTCGCTGACCGGCACCACGTGACCGTCGATACGGATCTTCAGTGATGCGCTGGGCACCACGCGATCGCCCAGCGTCGCCAGCTTGCCGTCAACGCTGACGCGCCCGGCAGAGATCATGGTTTCGATTTCACGACGGGAACCGTGCCCGGCGCGTGCTAAAACTTTTTGTAACTTCTCGCTCATGGAGCACCCTCTTTGTCGCCTTCCCAGGCGTCATGAAGAAAATAAAAAATTCTTTTATTTTCAATAACTTAAATAGAAACTCGCGGGCTATTATACAGGGTTTTACCGGTGCTGTAACCCGTTTTATAGCGCGTATAAGCATAGTTCAGATCGAGTCAGGCTGGCAGCCCCTGTTTGCTCCTCTGTGCCAGCGTGACGCATCCCCCGTTGATCTGAACCGCACTCCCCCCATCACAGCCCTTTGGCAAATGATTTATCTGACTGAGGGGCGCTGACTTAGCGGACTGCCTCAACCAATCATCAACGGGTCCTGAACAGGCTCCGGAGCCGGGAACTCATCACTTTTAATGCGAACAATTTTTATTATCATTCTTGGGTGCATTATCATTTACAGCGAATAAGAGGAAAATCTCATGGAAATTAGTAAATTATCCATTTTATCCAGCCTGGCACTGACCGGTGTGCTGTGCATTTCCGCCCCCGTGCAGGCCGCCGACGATACGCTGGTGGTCACCGCCAGCGGCTATGAGCAGAAGCTGACCGACGCCCCGGCGTCCGTTTCGGTAGTCAGCCAGCAGAAGCTGCAGGAGACGAATTACCAGGATCTCGGCGAGGCGCTCAGCGGCATTGAAGGCGTCAACGTGCGCGGCGGCACCGGCAAAACCGGCGGGCTGGATATCAGCATCCGCGGCATGGCCAGCAGCTATACGCTGATTCTGGTCGACGGCGTGCGCCAGTCGGCCAGCGCGGACCTGACCCCCAACGGCTTCGGCACGCTGAACACCGCGGTGCTGCCGCCGATGTCCGCCATCGACCATATCGAGGTGATCCGCGGACCGATGTCGACGCTGTACGGCTCCGACGCGATGGGCGGGGTGATCAATATCATCACCAAAAAAGAGGGCAAGGCGTGGCACGGCGCGCTGGATATCGGCCACGGCTTTCAGCAACGCAGCAAGTGGGGCGACAGCAGCAAGTATGACCTGTACGCCAGTGGCCCGCTCGGCGGCGGCGTCGACCTGACGCTGCGCGGCAGCTTCCTGCACCGCCAGGGCTCCGCCATCACCTCGCTCAGCCCGACCGGCGACAGCCGCGTGCCCTTCCCGACCGCAAGCGATAACTACGACCTCGGCAGCAAAATCAGCTGGGCGACCAGCGATAAGAATACCTTGTGGATCGATGGCGAAGCGTCGCGCCAGTGGTACAACAACAGCGATGGCCAGCTCGGCCCGGTTGGCGTAGCCGGCGGTGGCTACCGCGACTCGCTGCGCTTTGAGAAGAATAAGGTGATGGCCGGCCATAATACCGACATGAGCTTCGGCCGCTGGAGCTCGACGCTGACCTTCGACAGCACCGAGAACAGAGGCCGCGTGCTGACCGCCAAAACCCTCAGCCCCGCCAACGCTGGCCGCATCGGCGACGATCGCCAGCTGAAGAACACCAACGCCATTTTTGACACCTCGCTGGTGGCGCCGATCGGCGACGACCACCTGCTGACCGTCGGCGGGCAGTACTGGCAGGCGAAGCTGAAGGACGGCATCGTGCTGGCCAACAGCGGCGACACTTTTGAACAGAAAACCTGGTCACTGTACAGCGAAGATGACTGGCAGATCATCGATCCGCTGAGCCTCACCTGGGGGGCGCGCTACGAAAAGCACGACAGCTTCGGCGGCCACGTCAGCCCGCGCGCCTACCTGGTGTGGAACGCGCTGGATAACTGGACGGTTAAAGGCGGCGTCAGCACCGGTTACAAAGCGCCGTCGCTGGCACAGCTGCATAACGGCGTCAGCGGCGTGGGGGGCAACGGCACCACCAGCACCCTCGGCAACCCGAACCTGAAGCCGGAGACCAGCACCAATATCGAAACCGGCGTCTACTACGATAACGGCGACGGCACGAACTTTAACGTCACCGGCTTTATTAACCATTTCCGCAATGCGATTCAGTCGGTGGATCTGACCAGCACTACCTCCAGCTACGTTAACGTCGGTAAAGCCCGCACCCAGGGCGTCGAAATCGCCGGCGGCGTGCCGCTGGGCCTGCCGGAGCTGACCCTCAACGCCAACTATACCTATACCGATACCGCGCAGATCGGCGGCAAAAATCCGGGCGCACCGCTGACCAGTACGCCCCACCAGGCCGCTAACGCGCGCCTGAACTGGCGTGCTACGCCGGCGCTGAATACCTGGCTGGCGGTGGAGTATCACGGCAGGACGCCGCGCTTTACCAACAACTATGCCAACCTTACCCCGGTGCAAAAAACGCTCTATAACGATAAAGGTGGTGACCTCAAGGCCTGGACGGTGGTCAACCTGGGAGCCACCTACCAGCTGACCAAAGCGCTGAAGGTGAACGGATCGGTGAATAACCTGCTGGATAAGGATTTCTCCGAGGTGAACACCTATAAGGTGGGCAAAAGCACGCTGTACGGCGGTGATTACTTTAGTACCTCCGCTTCCACCAGCGGCTACGTGATGCCAGGCCGTAACTACTGGGTGTCGCTGAACTACAGCTTCTGACGGCCAGATCTGCCCGGCTGAGCTGCGCATCCTGCTACAGTCGCACCAGCGGGCCGGTCAGCCCCTCGCTTTTCTTCTGAGGGTATTCGTACGGTATGGATTAGCCGAAAGAGGAATACCGTGGGAGAACAGCGTGGAGATAAAACAGCATATCCGGCCCGGTAAATACCGTTAACCCAAATTAATATCCGCAGTGTGACCTTCGCGTATCACAGGAAGGGTTACTTACTGAGTTTATTATTATAAATCGCGGCGTACGGATTATTTCCCTCCTGCACCTGGAGAGGTAAGCATTAGTTGTATTGATACTATTGCTGTTTTAGTGTTCATCATTAGCAGGTGACGCCAGCTTTGCAGGTCAGCTCAGCGGTTAACGCCAGCCCGAAACCTTATCGCAGCACCAATATCCAACTTAAATCAAATTCATCATCATAAAGTTAATGCAATATCAAATGACCAGGCTATTCGGACAGTGGTTTGCTTAGTGGCAGATTATTAACGCTTTTTCTCTGTTCGGGCCAATAAGCTGTTTTAACCACCGTTAAGGTTGTGTAAACTTCGCACGGCGTACAGATAACGATCGACGCACTGTTAAATATAAATAATAAGTCGCATCCCGACGACTACAAATAATTTACAACATTGTTTCTTTAAATAAACAGAGGTCACGGGGAGGAAGTGTGTCTCCCGAACAAGCGCTGAGTGACTCTCAGCACCCATTTTGCACGCAGAACTCCTCACCAGGGAAACTTCATTGCGTGTCAGGACAAAACGAAAATGATGAAATTTAACGCGATTGCGGCACTGGCCGCGCTGACGCTGACCGGCTGTTCCGTCGGCAAATATAATTACAGCAGCACGGCGATGGAACGCGTCGATATGAGTTTTACCGGCATCCCGACGGTGCTCGGTATCGGCTCATTAGGTACCAGCATTCCCCTTACCCCCGAATACAGTCTGACCGCCGCCCACGTGGCGCGTTTTGCGGTGCAGCGCGTCAAGGCGTACCACCCTTATTGCGACCTGGCGATCATCTACCACAAAAATGACCTGAAGACGCTGCCGAAATTCCGCAGCAGTGAGGTTGGCGAACCGGTGAAGATGTACGGTTACAGCTTTGTCTCAGCGATGCCGGTGGAGTCGTCAGGCGTCAACCTGGCGCTGACCGGCATCCGCAACGGTTTTAACAAAAAGCCGTGCGCGGCGATGGCTTCTAACGCCGGCGTGGTGCAGGGTATGTCCGGCGGCGCGGTGTATAACGCGGATGATACCATCAGCGGGGTGATCGTCGGCTATACCAGCAAGGTACGCCAGCGGCTGAAGCCCAACGAGCCGCTGAAGGACGTCTCGCTGTATATCCCTTATCAGGGCTTTAAAGAGTGGCTGGCGGCGTCAACCTCCTGACGCCTGAATAAGAGACGGGCCACTGAACGGGATCAGAGGAACGGCGCGGTGTCCCCCACCCCTTCACGTACCACCTGCGGGCTGTCATCGGTCAGATCGATCACCGTGGTTGGCTGCTGGCCGAGATAGCCGCCGTGGATAATCAGATCCACCAGCTTGCCGATCTCATCCTGGATCGCTTCCGGATCGGACTCGGTAAAATCGTTGCCCGGCAGCATCAACGAGGTGGACATCATCGGCTCATCCAGCGCTTCCAGCAGCGCCAGCGCGATCGGGTTTGACGGCACGCGCAGGCCGATGGTTTTACGCTTGTCGTTCATCAGCCGGCGCGGTACTTCTTTGGTGGCCTTCAGAATAAAGGTGTAGTTGCCCGGCGTGTTGTTTTTGATTAAGCGGAACGCGCTGTTGCCAACCTGCGCATAGGTCGACAGCTCCGACAAATCGCGGCACATCAGCGTAAAGTTGTGGTTGCCGTCCAGCTGGCGGATGCGGCAGATGCGCTCCATCGCGCCTTTATCTTCCAGCTTACAGCCCAGCGCATAGCCGGAATCGGTCGGATAGACCACCACGCCGCCCTTGTTCAGCAGCTCAATCGCCTGCTTAATGAGCCGCGGCTGCGGATTCTCGGGGTGAATATAGAAAAACTGACTCATAAAAACCTCTCGTTTACCCGGTGCGGGTGAACTTATTGCAGGATGTCAGGAAAACGTTGCCACACGGCCTCAACGCCGCCGGGCAGCCATAATTTTTTGCCCAGTTCGATCCACGGGCAGGGCTGATGAAAATCAGATCCCTGGGACGCGGCCAGCCCGTAGTCACGGGCGTACTGCGCCAGCTGGGTGCGCTCGTTCGGTGCCTGCTGGCACTGCGCCACCTCCATCGCCTCGCCGCCCTGTTCGGCAAAATGGGCCAGCAGCCGCTTCAGCCACTTGGCCGACAGCCCGTAGCGGGCCGGGTGCGCCAGCACCGCACGGCCGCCGGATTGCTGAATCACATCAACGGCTTGTTTAATTGTACACCACTGTGGCGGCGCGTAGCCGGTTTTGCCCCGCGCCAGGTAATTTTTGAACACCTGTTGCATGTTGCTGGCCTTGCCCTGGGCGATCAGGAAACGGGCAAAGTGGCCGCGCCCAACCGCACCGCCGGCGGCCAGCGCCAGCGCGCCCTCCAGCGCACCGGGGATCAGCGCCTTCTCCAGCCGCTCCGCCATCAGCCGCGCACGCGCCAGCCGCCGTTCCGCCTGCTCAGCCAGAAACGCGGTCAGCGCCGGATGGACAATATCCACGCCGAGGCCGACGATATGGATCTCATGATTTTCCCACAGCGAGGAGATCTCCACCCCGGCAATCAGCTGCAGCGGCAGCTGGTGCCTGGCGATCGCCTCACGCGCCGGCCGAACGCCGTCGGTGCTGTCGTGATCGGTGATGGCCAGCACGGTAACGCGCTGCTCCACCGCGCGCAGCACCAGGGCTTCCGGGCTGAGCAGGCCGTCGGAGGCCTGGCTGTGGCTGTGCAGGTCAAACAGGGAATAGACTGAGGTTGAAGGACTGTCTGCGGTCAAAACGACTCCGGCGCTACATTAAAATTGGCTGCATAATACCGCCATTCCGTGCTAAGAGAAAAAGAGTATTGACTTTTTTCCTGCGAACCAGTTAACTAGTACACAAGTTCACAAACACAGGGGTCACGATCATGTTCAACCTTATTCGCGTTAATACCGGTTGGTGGCACACTTCTCCCTGAACGGGCGGAGTTGTTCTGCACAGATGAGTCGTGCAAACCCCAGGCCCGCTGAATGCGGGCTTTTTTTTGAGCAAAATATCGGGAACCTCTTATGCAAAACGCCAGACCTGGAGTGAAGTTAATCACCGGCAGCGCCCCGTACCGTGAAGATCCGGCGGCGGTGTTTCATCAGCTGTGCGGCGCTCGCAGCGAAACGCTGCTGCTGGAGTCGGCAGACGTCGACAGCAAGCGCAACCTGAAGAGCCTGCTGATCGTCGACAGCGCGCTGCGCATTACCGCGCTGGATAAGACGGTGACCATTCAGGCGCTGTCGGAAAACGGCCGCGCGCTGCTGCCGCTGCTGGACGCCGCCCTGCCCGCTTCGGTGCAGAACAGCGTGCGCCCGGACGGCCGTGAGCTGCTGTTCCCGGTCAATACGGCGGTGCAGGATGAGGACGCTAATCTGAAGGCGCTGTCGGTGTTTGACGCGCTGCGCCTGCTGCCAACCCTGGTCAGCGCCCCGGAGGAAGAGCGCGAAGCGATGCTGCTCGGCGGCCTGTTTGCCTACGACCTGGTGGCCGGCTTTGAGACGCTGCCCGAGCTGCACAACCAGCAGCGCTGCCCCGATTACTGCTTCTACCTGGCCGAAACGCTGCTGGTGATCGACCACCAAACCCGCAGCGCCCGCCTGCAGGCCAGCCTGTTTACCCACTCGCCGGCCGAGTTCCTGCGTCTGCAGAGCCGCATTGAGCAGCTGCACAGCCAGATGATGCAGCCGGCACCTGCGCTGCCGGTGCAGCCGGTGGCGCAGATGACGCTGACGGTCAGCCAGAGCGATGAGGATTACTGCCGGGTGGTGCGCGAGATGCAGCAGGCGATCCGCGTCGGCGAAATTTTCCAGGTGGTGCCGTCGCGCCGCTTCTCGCTGCCGTGCCCGTCGCCGCTGGCCGCCTATGAGACGCTGAAAAACAGCAACCCCAGCCCGTATATGTTCTTTATGCAGGATCGCGATTTCAGCCTGTTTGGTGCCTCGCCGGAGAGTTCGCTGAAGTATGACGCCAGCAGCCGCCAGATTGAGATCTACCCGATTGCCGGCACCCGCCCGCGCGGCCGCCATGCTGACGGTTCCCTGGATCGCGACCTCGACAGCCGCATTGAGCTGGAGATGCGCACCGACCATAAAGAGCTGGCCGAGCACCTGATGCTGGTCGACCTGGCGCGCAACGACCTGGCGCGCATCTGCGAGGCGGGCAGCCGCTACGTCGCCGACCTGACCAAAGTCGACCGTTACACCTTTGTGATGCACCTGGTTTCCCGCGTGGTCGGCCAGCTGCGCGGCGATATCGACGTGCTGCACGCCTACCGCGCCTGCATGAATATGGGCACCCTGAGCGGCGCGCCGAAGGTACGGGCGATGCAGCTGATCGCCCGCGCAGAAGGCACCCGCCGCGGCAGCTACGGCGGCGCGGTGGGCTACTTCACCGCCAGCGGCGACCTCGATACCTGCATCGTCATCCGCTCCGCTTACGTGGAAGACGGCGTGGCCACCGTACAGGCCGGTGCCGGCGTGGTGCTTGACTCTGACCCGCAGGCCGAAGCCGACGAAAGCCGTAATAAAGCGCGCGCCGTGCTGCGCGCCATCGCCACCGCCCACCACTGCCAGGAGATTTTCTGATGGCCGATATTCTGCTGCTCGATAACGTCGACTCCTTTACCTATAACCTCGTCGACCAGTTACGCACCTTTGGCCATAACGTGGTGATTTACCGTAACAGCGTCCCGGCGGACACCCTGATCGCCCGCCTGCAGGAGATGGAAAACCCGGTGCTGATGCTCTCCCCCGGCCCCGGTGCACCCTCTGAGGCGGGCTGCATGCCGGAGCTGCTGCAGCGCCTGCGCGGCCAGCTGCCGATTATCGGCATCTGCCTCGGTCACCAGGCCATTGTTGAAGCCTACGGCGGCCACGTCGGCCAGGCGGGCGAGATCCTGCACGGCAAAGCCTCCGCCATTCAGCACGACGGCGAAGGCATGTTTGCCGGCCTGAGCAACCCGCTGCCGGTGGCCCGCTACCACTCGCTGGTCGGCAGCAACCTGCCGGAAGGCCTGACGGTCAACGCCACCTTTAACGGCATGGTGATGGCGGTGCGCGACGACGCACGCCGGGTGTGCGGCTTCCAGTTCCACCCGGAATCCATTCTCACCTCCCAGGGGGCACGCCTGCTGGAACAAACCCTCGCCTGGGCGCTGGCGTAATTACGGAGATATCAATGAATAGCATTCTTGAACGACTTTACCAGGGTGAGACGCTGACGCAGGCCGAGAGCCACCAGCTGTTTGCAGCGATTATTACCGGCCAGCTGGAACCCACCCAGCTTGCGGGCGCACTCATTGCCATGAAGCTGCGCGGTGAGAAGCCGGCGGAGATCGCCGGCGCGGCCAGCGCGCTGCTGGCGGATGCCAGACCCTTCCCGCGCCCGGACTATCCGTTTGCCGATATCGTCGGCACCGGCGGCGATGGCAGCAACAGCATTAATATCTCCACCGCCAGCGCCTTTGTGGCGGCGGCCTGCGGGCTGAAGGTGGCCAAACACGGCAACCGCAGCGTCTCCAGCAAGTCCGGCTCGTCCGATCTGCTGGCGGCCTTCGGCATCAGCCTCGACCTGCCCGCTGACCAGGCGCGCCAGGCGCTGGACGACCTTAACGTCTGCTTCCTGTTTGCGCCGCAGTACCACAGCGGTTTCCGCCATGCGATGCCGGTGCGCCAGCAGCTGAAAACCCGCACCATCTTTAACGTGCTCGGGCCGCTGATTAACCCGGCGCGGCCGCCGCTGGCGGTGATCGGCGTCTACAGCGCGGATCTGGTGCAGCCGATTGCCGAAACCCTCAGGGTGCTGGGCTATAAGCGCGCGGCGGTGGTGCACGGCGGCGGCATGGACGAAGTCGCGCTGCACAGCGTCACCCACGTAGCCGAACTGCGCGAAGGCGAGATCACCCGCTACCAGCTGACGCCGGACGATTTTGGCCTGAACAGCCACCCGCAGGAGGCGCTGGCCGGCGGCACGCCGGAAGAAAACCGTGACATTCTGACGCGTTTACTCCAGGGTAATGGCGAGCTGGCGCACGAAGAAGCCGTAGCGGCTAACGTCGCGCTGTTACTGAAGATTTTTGGCCACGAAGATCTGCGGCAGAACGCGCAGCAGGCGCTGGAAGTGATCCGCAGCGGCCGCGCTTATCAACACGTGACCGCACTGGCGGCGAGAGGATAATGATGCAGCAGGAAACCGTACTGAATAATATCGTCCGCGATAAAGCTGACTGGCTGGCAGAGCGCCAGCAGCAGCAGCCGCTGGCGTCATTTAAGGATCAGATCGTCCCCGCCACGCGCAGTTTTTACGACGCGCTGCAGGGTGCCCGCACGGTGTTTATCCTCGAGTGCAAGAAAGCTTCGCCCTCGAAAGGATTAATCCGCAACGACTTCGACCCGGAGGCGATCGCCGGCGTCTACAAACATTACGCCTCGGCGATTTCGGTACTGACCGACGAAAAATATTTCCAGGGGAGCTTTGATTTTCTGCCGCTGGTCAGCGCGGCGGTCACCCAGCCGGTGCTGTGCAAAGACTTTATTATCGATCCCTATCAGATTTACCTGGCACGCCACTACCAGGCGGACGCCATCCTGCTGATGCTGTCGGTGCTGAACGATGAGCAGTACCGCCAGCTGGCCGAGGTGGCGCACGGCCTGAATATGGGCGTGCTGACCGAAGTGATCAGCGATGACGAGCTGGAGCGCGCCACCGCGCTGGGCGCGAAGGTGGTCGGCATCAACAACCGCGACCTGCGTGACCTGTCGATCGACCTCGACCGCACCCGTCGCCTGGCACCAAAGGTGGCGCACGGCGTGACGGTGATCAGCGAGTCCGGCATCAGCAGCTATGCGCAGGTGCGCCAGCTCAGCCACTACGCCAACGGTTTCCTGATCGGCTCCGCACTGATGGGCGAGGACGATCTCAACGCCGCCGTGCGCCGGGTGATCCTCGGGGCCAATAAGGTCTGCGGCCTGACCCGGGCGGAAGACGCCCGCAGCGCGCGGGAGAGCGGCGCAATTTATGGCGGGCTGATCTTCGCTGACGGCTCACCGCGCAGGGTGGACGTGGCGCAGGCGCAGCAGGTGATGGCCGGTGCAGCGCTGAAATACGTTGGCGTATTCCGCAACAACCCTTTAAGTGACGTTGTCACTACCGCGCGACAGCTAAGCCTGGCAGCGGTACAGCTGCACGGCGATGAAGACCGCGAATTTGTCAGCCAGCTGCGTGCTCAGCTGCCTGAAGAGGTGCAAATCTGGAAGGCGTTCAGCATTAGCGATCGCCTTCCCGACCGCGACTGGCCGTTTGTTGATCGCTACGTGTTTGATAACGGTAACGGCGGCAGCGGCAAGACCTTTGACTGGTCGCTGCTGCAGGGGCAGAGCCTCGACAACGTGCTGCTGGCCGGTGGCCTGAGCGCGGACAACTGTGTTGAGGCCGCCCGCCTCGGCAGCAGCGGCCTGGACTTCAACTCCGGCGTGGAAAGCGCCCCGGGTATTAAAGACCCGGCAAAAGTCGCCGCCGTATTTGCCACGCTGAAAGCTTACTGATTGCAGGCCGGGTGCTGCACCCGGCCCACCTATTGAAGAGAGACGGTCATGACTAAGTTAAATCCCTATTTTGGTGAGTTCGGCGGCATGTACGTGCCGCAGATCCTGATGCCCGCGCTGCTGCAGCTGGAAGAGGCGTTTATCAGCGCCCAGAGCGACCCGGCCTTCCAGGCGGAATTTACCGACCTGCTGAAAAACTACGCCGGCCGCCCGACCGCGCTGACCCTGTGTAACAACCTGACCCGCGGCACCAAAACCCGCCTGTACCTGAAGCGTGAAGACCTGCTGCACGGCGGCGCACACAAAACCAACCAGGTGCTGGGCCAGGCGCTGCTGGCGAAGCGGATGGGTAAAAAAGAGATTATTGCCGAGACCGGTGCCGGTCAGCACGGCGTGGCGTCGGCGCTGGCCAGCGCCCTGCTCGGCCTCAAGTGCCGCATCTATATGGGTGCCAAGGATATTGAACGCCAGTCGCCGAACGTGTTCCGCATGAAGCTGATGGGCGCCGAGGTGATCCCGGTGCACAGCGGCTCGTCGACGCTGAAAGACGCCTGTAACGAGGCGCTGCGTGACTGGTCCGGCAGCTACGACACCGCGCACTATATGCTCGGCACCGCCGCCGGCCCGCACCCGTTCCCGACCATCGTGCGCGAGTTCCAGCGGATGATCGGCGAAGAGACCAAAGCGCAGATCCTCGAAAAAGAGGGCCGACTGCCGGATGCGGTGATCGCCTGCGTCGGCGGCGGTTCGAACGCCATCGGCATGTTTGCCGACTTTATTGATAACGAAAGCGTCGGGCTGATCGGCGTCGAGCCGGCCGGCCACGGCATCGAGTCCGGCGAGCACGGCGCGCCGCTGAAGCACGGCCGCGTCGGCATCTACTTCGGCATGAAAGCGCCGATGATGCAGACCGAAGACGGCCAGATCGAAGAGTCTTACTCGATCTCCGCCGGGCTGGACTTCCCGTCGGTCGGGCCGCAGCACGCCCACCTGAACAGCATCGGCCGCGCCGAATATGTCTCAATTACCGATGACGAGGCGCTGGACGCGTTTAAAACCCTGTGCCGCAGCGAGGGGATTATTCCGGCGCTGGAGTCCTCCCACGCGCTGGCCCACGCGCTGAAGATGGCGCGTGAGAACCCGGAAAAAGAGCAGCTGCTGGTGGTCAACCTCTCCGGCCGCGGCGATAAAGATATTTTCACCGTGCACGACATTTTCACCGCGAAGGGAGAGCTGTGATGGAACGTTACGAACGCTGTTTTAAACGTCTGGCAGACCGCAACGAAGGTGCCTTTGTGCCCTTCGTCACCCTCGGCGACCCGACGCCCGAGCTGTCGCTGAAAATTATCGACGCGCTGGTGGCCGGCGGCGCCGACGCGCTGGAGCTGGGCATCCCCTTCTCCGATCCGCTGGCCGACGGCCCGACCATTCAGAACGCCGCGCTGCGCGCCTTCGCCGCAGGCACCACCCCGGCGGTCTGCTTTGAGATGCTGGCGGCCATCCGCCAGAAGTACCCGGAGATGCCGATCGGCCTGCTGATGTACGCCAACCTGGTGTTCTCCAACGGTATCGACAACTTTTACGCCCGCTGCCAGCAGGCCGGCGTTGACTCGGTGCTGATCGCCGACGTGCCGGTGGAAGAGTCGGCCCCGTTCCGCCAGGCGGCGCTGCGCCACAACGTGGCACCGATCTTTATCTGCCCGCCGAACGCCGATGACGATCTGCTGCGCGAGATCGCTTCGCACGGGCGCGGGTACACTTATCTGCTCTCCCGCGCCGGGGTAACCGGTTCAGAGACCCGCGCCAGCCTGCCGCTGAAGCACCTGGTGGATAAGCTGGCCGAGTATCACGCCGCGCCGCCGCTGCAGGGCTTTGGTATCTCGGAAGCGTCGCAGGTGGCGGAAGCCATCGCCGCCGGCGCGGCCGGGGCGATCTCCGGTTCGGCGATTGTGAAAATCATCGAGCAGCATCACCAGACGCCGGACGTGATGCTCAGCGAGCTGACGGCGTTTGTCAGTAGGCTGAAGGCCGGCACCCGCCATTAACCGTGGGCCGGGCGCGAAAACAGAAAGAGGACGCTGGTGACAGCGTCCTCTTTTTTTATCTGCTTAACTGATGGGTTTCGTGCCACAAAGCCAGGGTGAACCTTGCTCGCGGGGACGCACTGGCAGGTACACCGCGGCAGGTCAGGCTGGTCGGTCAGGCCGGACTGCGCATGCCGCTCACCTTCATTTGGCTTAACCGGCTAAATCCAGTCTGGCCATCTGCGCCGGGGTGGCGTCCAGCGGCGGCAAAATCTGCTCACAGTAGCCGCGCAGGTGCCCGAACAGCACCGGCCAGGTCGGTTTATCGATATTGTCGGCCATAAAGCCGGCGTCCAGGCGCGCCGCTTCAAACATGCCGTCCTGCAGGGCCTTGAGGGTGGTGTGCCCTGCCCCGAGGTTGCCCAGCCACAGCTTGCAGTAGCCGGAGAGATCGCGCAGCAGCGGGTTATCGAGACCGTCGTGCAGGTTGGGAAAATCTTCGGAGATCACCAGACGCATAAAGTCCGGTAACGGCTTTCCATTGCTGACAATTTGCACCGCATCGCGGTAAGTAACAGGAAAAGTACTAAGCATATCGACGGGTTCCATGCTGTCATTCATTATGGTTATTGTTTTTATGCGGGGTCTTTATCGCCCCTGGCGAACAGATTTGTGTTCAACTTAACGCACAGACGATTTTGCCGGGTTGCCCGGTAGTTATCTTTAGATTTTGCCTATTGAAATTTTGCGATCAATCGTTGAAAACTGGAAAAAATCCACGTTAAAATTAAGCCTTATATTACAGTCAATTATCTGTAGTGGCTTCGCGCAATGTTTAACACCAGCCGGTGGTTTTTGCATACACCGGTACTGCGATACCGCGCGTTGATCTCAGCCGAGATGCTCCATGTTGCTCTGCTGGCTCCATCAACGCAGGGTTTGAGCCCCTGTTCGCCGCCTGGGCTGTGTTGTGGGATCACACATGACGCGCAGCGTGCCTTGCGGCCAGCACGATACCGGCAACCGACAGCAAGGCCGCGCCCCCCGCCAGAACGATGGACAGCGTATAGCTTCGGTAAAAATCATACAGCAGCCCGGCGAAACTTCCGCCCGCAACGGCGGCGATACCGACGGCGATGTACAGGGCACCGAGGATGGCACCCAGGTTGGCAGTGCCAAACCAACTACTGGCGACCGCCGGATACAGCGCGATGCACCCGCCGTTAGCCGCGCCAAACAGCAGTGCGAACACAGCGAGAGCCATAAAGCTGTGTGCCACACTCCACAGACCGCACAGCACGACCAGACTTAACGTGACCACGATCAGAAAACGCTGGGCACCTATGCGATCGCCTGGACGCCCGAGTACCAGCCGGCCAGCAATGTTGCCCACACCTATAAGACCAATCAGCAGATTGGCCTGGGTGGCTTCAATCCCCTGTTGACGGGCATAGGGATTGATATGGACCAGCGCGAGGAACAGGCCGATCGATCCGAAGAAAATCGCCATAAAAAACCACCAGAAAGCAGGCTGACGCACCGCTTCACCCAGCGTAACGCTGCGATTAGATGCAGGTGATTTCACATCGTTGAACGCTTCAGGGGTCAGTCCGTCAGGTTGCTGCCCAATATCCTGTGGTTTTCCACGCAGATAAACCGCCGCAGTCAGCCCCAGCACGACAATGGCTGCGGCATAAATCTGCATGGTGCTCTGCCAGGACAGATGCCGCATCAGCCACCCGGCAACCATCGGCCCGACCAGCGTGCCCAGCCCCGTTCCGGCCAGGGCAAGACCCGAAGCCGAACTGCGATGTACAATGAACCAGCGTTGAATGGTCGATACTGCCGGTACGTAGACCAGGCCAACGCCCAGCCCGACCAGGCTACAAAAGGTTGCCAGGAACAGTGACAGTGAGGATGACATCAGGCTACTGACCAGAAAGCCAAGCGCGAGCAGCACAATTCCGAGGCCTGTAACGGTACGAACCGAGGTTCTGTCGCTCCACGAACCGGAGAAAACGCCCACGACGTAATAGATTAGCGCGGTCAGTGAGAATATCGATGCGGTCGAAAAACGATCTGCATCAAAATTCTCCTGCAGGCTACTGAAGAATGCCCCAAAGGAGTAGGCCGCACCGAAAATCAACGCCAGTAAAAGATGCACGGCCGCCACCATATGCCAGCCGCGGAATGTGGTTCTGTTCATCGCGTTTTCCTGAAGTTTCCGTCAGCGGGTGTGCGATACTGCGGGTGCGCTGGCATCATAAATGCGCCAAGTTTCATGTCATCCCCCTGTAGAATGAGGCGACAGTGTCAAAATAGCTGCTTGAGCCGCCCTGTATAAATAACTAAAACGCACATCCCCACCCGCGATCAATCGTTGCTTTTCTTAGTTTTCGCGACGACTGTCTTTTTTTTGATCTGAGCCTCAAGATTTCCGCTCAAAAAATGCTCTATCTTCTCAGCTCGGTTTACACCGTGCTCCGCGCTGTCGCCGCAACTATTTTCCCTTTCCGCAACTGCGTAAAATTGTCCTGTCGCGTAGCACAGTTGTTACTCAGGCCGTTCCGTCTCTCAGACAGCATGTTACGCAGCAGTTTGAGCAGCTCGCTGGACAGCTCCTGGCCGATTACCTACAGTGAGCTTAATGTTACTCCGGCTCCCGGCTTCACCCAGCCGTAAGCCGACCACTTTCAGGCTGAACTGATGAAACTGCTCGAATGCGCTGTCCGCGACGTGGTGGCGGGAAACAACGTCACCATTATCCAGCCCGCCAACATTTACCAGTGCGAACTGCATGATGATGTCTTTGTTGGCCCCTTTGTTGAAATTCAAAAAGGCAGCGTGATCGGCCAGGGCAGCCGCATCCAGTCACACAGCTTTATCTGTGAAAACGTCACCATTGGCCGGCACTGTTTTATCGGCCACAACGTCACTTTTGCCAACGACCTGTTTCGCAGCGGAGCGCCTGATGCCTCGGCAGAGAGCTGGATCGCCATCACCCTGGGCGACCATGTTACCGTTGGCAGCGGCGCAACCATCCTGACGCCATCTGTCTGCAGCGGCGCGGTAATCGGAGCGGGCAGCGTGGTGGTCAGGCCGGTTGAGATAAAAGGGATTTATGCCGGAAATCCGGCAAGGTTGTTGCGCAGATTGTAATCCACTGCCGTAGCGCGTTCAGGTCGCTGCACAACTTACTCGCGGCAGCCAATCAGACACTCCAGCGGGATATTAAACTGCCGATGAAGCTCACGAATCATCGGCAGGGTGAGATTGCGCGTACCGTTGAGCACTTCGTAGACCCGGTTTCTGCGCCCAATAGCAGGTTCGAGATCTTTCGCAGTGAGTCCCTGCTGTTCCATGCGGAATTTAATCGCTTCAATGGGATCGGGCGAATCGACGGGGTAGTGCTTCTTCTCCCAGTCCTCGATCAGCAAGCACATGATCTCAAAGAAATCACCTTCCGGAGTATTCAGCTCTGGCTCGTTGTCGAACAGGGGTTCAATCAGCTTTAATGCGGCTTCGTAGTCGGCTTCTGTACGAATAGGCTTGATTTGAATCATAAATTACTCCAACTCGACGGTTTCGGCATCGATATTGTCATACTGACGGTGAGTACCAATGAACTTCACAAACATCCAACCGCGCTTGTAAGCAATAGCGACGATAAGTCGATAATTATTGCCTTTAATATTAAACACTACCCGCCGATTCTTCAAAATACTGGCACTGCGATAATGGGACTTGATATCAGCCGGCGACTGCCAGGTCGCTTTCGAAGCTTCATCAATCCATGACTTGATCGCCTGCTCAGAGTCAGGATTCCTTTCCCAAAAGTCTTTAAGAGTGCGGATAGAGATAATTTTCATGCACTCATGCTAGTCCCATAACGGGACTAACTCAAGTCAGCTCTTTGCCTTAAAGTGCGAGTGTTGACACGAAATGCACCGGCTATCTCAACTACAGCCCCTTAACGTTCTCAGCCTCGATTTCCGTGAAGTACTTCAGCGTCTTCACCTTCAGCTCCATGGTCGAGGGTTCATCGCAGACGATCAGCGCTTTCGGGTGCAGCTGCAGGCAGGTAATGGTCCACATATGGTTGACGTTGCCCTCCACCGCCGCCTGCAGCGCCTGCGCTTTGGCGTGCCCCTGCACCAGGATCATCACCTCTTCGGCGTCCAGCAGCGTGCCGACGCCAACGGTCAGCGCACATTTCGGCACCAGGCTAACGTCGCCGCCGAAGAAGCGGGAGTTGGCCACGCGGGTGTCATGGGTCAGGGTTTTAATCCGGGTGCGGGAAGCCAGCGACGAGGCAGGTTCGTTAAAGGCGATATGGCCGTCGTTACCCACGCCGCCCATAAACAGGTTAATTTTGCCGTAGCTGCGGATTTTCTCTTCGTAGCGACGGCATTCAGCGTCGATATCCGGCGCGTTGCCGTTCAGCAGATTGATATTTTCCGGCTGAATATCCACGTGGTCAAAGAAGTTGCGGTGCATAAAGCTGTGATAGCTTTCCGGATGTTCCTGCGGCAGGCCCACGTACTCATCCATATTAAAGGTGACGACGTGCTGAAAGCTGACCAGGCCGGCCTGGTGCATCGCCACCAGCGCTTTATAGGCGCTAAGCGGCGTGCCGCCGGTGGGCAGGCCCAGAACAAACGGACGTTCCGCCGTTGGATTAAAAGCGTTGATGCGCTTGACGATATGGCGCGCGGCCCATTTACCGACGTGTTCAGCTGTTGCCAGGGGGATCAGTCTCATACGTAACCTTATGCGTAAAGTAGAATGCAGATAGCATAGCTCTGCACTGTTTAAACAATATTATGACGTGCGCGAACCGCCTGATAATCAGGAGACGGCGCATAAATTAAATTTAACGGCACTCTATAAAGACTAAAAAATTATCACATTTAAATAATATCAATCCCGCGCATTATTATCCGCATCAGGCCGACTCGCGAATAACCAGCTCCCCGGACAGGGTAATCCGCTGGAACTGCAGTTCCGGATCTTTCAGCCTGCGGATCATCAGCGACCCGGCCTGACGGCCGTTCTCTTCGCTGGCCGACGAAACATAGGTAAACGAGGGAGAGGTTAAATTAACATGCAACATATCCTCGAACCCGACCAGGGCGACCTGCTGAGCAAGGAATACGTCCTTACCCACCGTACGACCGGCCTGATGAATACCGCTGATGCAGCCGATCATCGCGTCCGGCGAGTGGCAGAGCAGCGCGGTGATGTTGTTATTACTCTCCAGCAGCTGGCGGGCGGCACTGCCGGCGGCGTGGGTGCCGCCGCTGCACGCCGGCGTCGACTCATCGCGCATCACCAGCCCGTACTGCTTCAGCGCGCCGTAGAAACCCGCCAGCCGCTGCTGGCGGATGCGGTCATTTTCATCACCGCCGATATAGGCAATGCTGCGGTGGCCGCGTTCGATCAGATAGCGGGTCGCCAGGCTGGCCGCCTGACGATTGTCGCGCATCACCAGATTGCAGTTCTCCTCCATCAGCGACTGTGAAACGACCACTAACGGCAGTGGGCACTGGCGAATTTTTTCCGGCAGATGCTTCGTCGTCGGGTCAGACGCAAGGTAGATCACCCCCGCGACGCCCTGCTGCTGAAACGACAGCAGGCAGCGTTCAAGATGCTCATCTTCGTCGGCAGGCTGGCCAAGGAACACCATATAGCCTTCCTGCTCCAGATACTGCACGATGCTCGCCATCACCTTAATGGAAAAACTGTCGCTGAAGTCACGCAGGATCAGCCCAATCAGATTAGAGGTATTTGAACGAAGGTTAGCCGCCGCCACGTTATGCACGTAGCCGAGCGCGTCGATGGCGGCACGAACTTTACTGATGGTGGCATCGGAGATTTTTCCCTTCTGGCGCAGCACCAGAGAGACGGTGGAAACAGATACACCGGCCTGTTTAGCCACGTCGATAATGCTCACCTTCTTCAAATCAACTCCTTTCACTCAATGCCATTTCCAGCCAGATTCAGCGGCCACCCACCCTGGGTGGAGGGCCGCTTAGCCTATCATTTTCCAGTCTTTTTCGACATGGTTTGTGCAATGAACTGGGCCCGGGCGCCGAAGATAACCTGAATCCCGTTGTCGCCGACGAAGACCACGCCGCGCGCGCCCAGCGCGTTCAGCCCCTCTTTATCCACCGCCTCGCCTTGCGCCACTTCAAGACGCAGGCGGGTGATGCAGGATCCGACAGAGGTGATGTTCTTTTCACCGCCTAACAGGCCGATAATCTCGCTGGCCAGCTCTTCATCTGACTTGTCGTTCGCCGTGGTAGAGACGTCGGTACGCCCCGGCGTTTTGACGTTAAAACGACGGATCACGAAGCGGAAGGTGAAGTAGTAAATCAGCGCCATCGGCACGCCGATAATGACCGCGCTGAGATAGTTGGTCTGGTAACCGTTAAACGACGGCAGAATACCGAACGAGAGATAGTCAATAAATCCGGCAGAGAAGGATTTAGCAATATGCGCATGCAGCAGGTACATACACATATAGGCCAGGCCGGCCATGATGGCGTTAAAGACGTACAGGATCGGCGCAACAAAGATAAAGGTAAATTCAACCGGCTCGGTAATCCCGGTCAGGAAGCAGGTCAGCGCGGCGGAGAACAGAATACCCGCGGCGATTTTTTTGTTTTTGCTGTGGGCCTCATGGTACATCGCCAGGCAGGCTGCAGGTAAGGCAAACAGCATCAGCGGGAACTCACCCTGCATAAACTTGCCGGCGTTCTGGTAGGAGTCGGTGCTGAACGACTTGACGCCCTCTTCCAGCATTTTGAACCAGATGGTCTGGTCACCGTGGATCACCTGGCCGGCCTGGGTGGTGTAGTCGCCAAACGAATACCAGAATGAAGGGTACCAGATATGGTGCAGACCCAGCGGGATCAGCGCGCGCTCAACCAGGCCAAAGATAAAGGTCGAGGCAGCCTGATTATCGCCGTTGACGATCACCGACAGTGAATCGATACCGGCCTGGATATGTTGCCAGATATACGGCAGCAGCATGCCCATACCAAACGACAGGATCGCGGTGGCGATAGCGACAAACCGCTTACCGGCGAAGAAGCCGAGAAACTCCGGCAGGCGCATGGTATGGAACTTGTTATAACACCAGGCGGCGAGAATACCGCACAGCAGGCCACCGAACACCCCCATCTGCAGCGACGGGATACCGACCACCATGGCATATTTTCCGCCCTGCGAGGCCATCTCCGGGGTGATGCCCAGCACGGTACTGATGGTGATGTTGGTGACAAACACCGACACCGCCGCCGACAGCGCGGCAATACCGGATTCCGACGCCAGCCCCACCGCAGAGCCGATGGCGAACAGCATCGGCAGGTTATCAAAAATTACCCCGCCGGCGTGCATCATCAGCGGCAGATTGAATTTATCGCCAAAGGCCAGCAGCAGACCGGCGGCGGGAAGCAATGAAATCGGCAGCATTAACGCCCGCCCGATCATTGAAAGTTTAGATAGTGACTTCATGAAACCTGATGCCAGACTCATGCTGATTCCCCTGAGTTGTAACCCCGTTGAGTGTCGATCACACGCTGTTTTTTTTTGTGAGTAGAACGTTCTAGTAGAACGTTCTACCGATACTAGAGTATTAGGATTTGTCCGACAACAGGGAGATCCTAGGTGAAAGAGGCGGACGTTTAAAAATTTTGATCCAGATCTCATTTTGGGGTTTTTTGTAGTTTTTAAGCCGGGAATCAATGTTCGCCGCACCTGATTTAGCCTGTCTGGTGTCGTTCAATAGCTTTGTGCAGGATGGCTGGTATCCATACGGGACATGAGGGATATGCCGTGTGCAGATGCTTGTTTGCATGCAAAATACCGACCAGGCAGTCTTCAGCAGAGAAGGCCAATTGGCTGAATTGATTGCAGATAATAAAAGACTTGTTAACAGGTCCTTTCGAAGGTACTGTAAAGACCTGTTAAATGGTCTTTATGGAGGCAATATGCCGGCTATCATTCTGAGTGACACAAGTGCCAGCATCAGCGAGTTAAAGAAAAACCCGATGGCAACGGTCAGCGCCGGAGACGGCTTCCCTGTTGCTATTCTGAACCGTAACCAGCCCGCCTTTTACTGCGTCCCGGCTGAGCTTTATGAAAAGCTACTTGATGCGCTGGACGATCAGGAGTTGGTAAAGCAGGTTGCCGAACGCAGTAACCAGCCGTTAATCGATGTCGATCTGGATAGCTATCTGTGACGTATCGGGTCAAATTCAGGGAAGATGCGCTGAAGGAATGGCATAAGTTGGACAAAGCCATTCAACAGCAGTTTGCAAAAAAACTGAAAAAATGCAGTGAAAACCCACATATTCCCTCGGCAAAACTGCGTGGGATAAAGGACTGCTACAAAATAAAACTGCGTGCGTCAGGTTTTCGGCTGGTTTATCAGGTAATAGATGGCGAACTTGTTATCGCCGTTGTTGCTGTTGGTAAACGGGAACGCAGCGAAGTGTATAATCTGGCAAGTGAAAGATTGCGATAGATAATAGCCAATGATTCTCAATCTATTAGCGCTCCGGTTAGGCTTTAACTTTACAAGTCTGAAAATGGTGTCTTGCTGACTGAAACGGTTCCCACTGAATTTATCTCAAAATAAAACCATCTGCAAGATAACAGTTCAAAATGGATGCTCACCACAAAAAATGCAAATCACATAGCCAGTAAAGATAAAACCCCAATTTTGGAAGATTTAGCATTTCGTCATAATGGTTAAAAAACCCGACCATAAGGCCGGGACTTTTAAATCACAGATGAAAAAAATTTTAAGAAGCGGCTAGCAGGCATGATTTTACGAGACGCCCCGGGGAACGTAGACAACATCACTTAATTCCACATCGCAGGCAATCACCTCAACACTCACGTTTTCCGCTGTAAACCAGAGAGTATAGTGGTTGAATCTGAATAGGTTATTGAAGTGAAGATTCCACGCTTTAGCCACTTCTGACTCCGGGTAGATATTAAGTGTACTAACCCTGCCATCCCCCAGTTCAAGTTCACAACCCGAATGAGTGGCTCCAGGGAAAGCAGCCTTGCGGAATTCGCAGGCATGTTTAAAATGCAATTCTCGATAGCAGTAGGCAGCATCGCCCTCTTCATCGTCGTACTCAATCCTCACACTCAGATCCGAACCCTGATAAATTAGGGCAACGGCATTTTCGCCATAACCTGGCAGCCATTCATAGGGATCAAGATATACCACGCCACGACCGGATTTCATTTTTTACCTCCCTGGGGAATATCGGGACTGCCGGTTGGCGGCAGCTTGTTTGTTTTTAACTGATCGCTGGCCAGATCGTTAAAGGTTATGCCAGCACCATCCGGGACTTTAACATTAGTCTTATCAACACCATACCATTCAGATTTTGGGATACCAGCACGGTTGAGCGTCACTGAAGTGCGTGTGTTCAGTATCAGCTTCACTCCGTTCATTTCTACAAAGTCTACCGGCAACTGGCTGGGATGAACACGACCGCTGCGGATTGCGGCCACCATATCATCAATATTATTTATCGGGACTCCAGCCAACTTACTGTAATGTTCACGCCCCTGAAGGCTGTAAACCTCATCACGTCTGGTTTTGGATTGGGCAAAATTCGCGTCCTTCACCACACCACGCTCGGCTTTGATGGCTTATTCTTTGTATGGAATTTGACTATTAGTTAAAGCGAACGCTCATGGTTAAGATAAGGATGATTGATGGATGATCCGACTAACCAACCGATCTCCTGACGCTTTAGCTCTCCCTAAATATCTGGCAGTCCGCGCATTATGTTTAAGAAGGGGTCATCAGGCTAACTTTACGCCTCCGACCATCAAACCTGCTGGAACCGCACTATGCATCCCCGCCCCACCGCACATTTCCCACCTGTTTTTCATCGCCGCACCCTTGCGATTTCCTCCACCTTATCCAACACTTAAACCGACCCCTAAGCAGGTGGTTCAGGCTTTTTTATCGATAACAGGGAGAACAGCAATGAAGTTATTTAAAGTCTTGTCGGCAATGGCGGTGGCGGCGGTACTGGCACTGGGCGTGAGCGGCTGTGCGCCGACTGCGACACATGAGGGAACCGGCGGTTATATTGATGACACGGTAGTGACTACTAACGTATAGCAATCATGAAAATCAGTGTTAACATCTGTTCCTATACAGTTATATCCCGACACATCAATTGGTACTGAAATAAAGCAGGGGTATGAATAGTAAACAACTTTTTTATGGCCAAAAGTAAATTTATAGTCTGAAGATAGGTCATAAATGGATGAGTATAAAACACATTAGTTGTGGTAATCAGCGTCAATCCATTGACACTGAATATTAATAAATTAAAAACTTTTATTAATGCGTGTATCGAAGGTCAATCGTTCTAATCAACTTCCTCGTCCTCTGGAGTCCATGTAAACATAGAAAGCATATGAGTTATTTGCTCAGGACTAAGATAGTGAGAATAGAACTTTTCGAGTTTTTCAATTTTAGAGAAATCATCGGATTCCGCCATCCTCCAATTAAGACCAGGAGCAGTTCTTAATCTTTGATAATCTTTGATAGTCAAAATGTTTCTTACAAAACTATATATATTTGGTCTAATGGACGAAGATTCAAGATTCTCTTTGTAGTTATCAGGAATTATTGCTGACAGATCTTTTAAAGTATTAATACCCATGTGATCTAATTCTTTTAGTAGTTGGTCAGTAATCGAGCCACCCCAATTACTCACCGGTTTAAAATCAACGCCATTTTCTTCGTCAAACTTTTGTACGAATTCATATAAAGAGATCGAATCAATTTCTCGATCAAGAATTTCTTCATAATTCTGCTCTTTAAAGGAATCTGTATAGTCATCGATCATTTTAACAATTTCAGTAAAACCCTGGTCCGCAACTTCAAGTACAGCTGAGAACAGATTAATCTTCCTCTGAATATGCATTGGTAGGTTTTTACCGAGCTTGTAATTCCGATCATGTGTTAATTCAGCCCAGGCATGCTGAAGCATAGTACGGACTTGTATTTCAAACTTCAAATTGGTTATGTATTGATATTCTCTCAGATGCTCTCTTTCATTGCCAATTTCACATACAAAATGCATGGAACGATATCCAATACGATCTGATGAAAGTCTTTGATCGTTATTTGTACTATTATCGACATCAACCTTGAAAACATCAGAAATAAGCGAGCAAACTTTGGGAATATCGGAGTCTAAGTATAGAATCACACGAACACCAGAAATATCAGTCATGTCAGATTCTAATTTTTTATAACTCTTCCTTTCTATTTTTTCGACTATTCCTTCTTTCGTTTTTGTTCGGTAGCTCACCGAAAGGTAATCAATTTTATTTTGCTGTAAAATATTCTCGATAATGAAAGCAACATGTTTTCCTAAGAGTTCGAATTTAGGCAAAGCCTCATTAAGCCAGATACTAGTTTTAGAGTCCATTACGACCCCCTGTTTTAGAAGGAAGAATATCTAATGTACTATAAAAGGAAGAAAACGCCAATCATAATTTTCAGAAAATTCTTACACTAAATGATAGCATGGACTATAAAAGAGAAACAAACGCCACAATTATTGTCTGATTTAACACTTCTATATAGTTAGAAAAACTAGTAAGAACGCAAACGATACCACTGCGTCAATCTCTGTTGCTTAATGATTGAAAAGCAACGCTAATTAAATCTGACTATCAAGCTGACTTTTCTTTGAAAAAACCACTTGCGAATTAGCTTTGTATTCTTAAAAATTAATTGAATAGACTAATTATAAAAAATCGAGATCATTAAATCGACAACGCTTTTAACCGATCTTTTGTTCATAGTGCTGAAGGAGATTATGTTTATTACTATGATAGTTACACCCATACTGCGTGGTGCGGAGTTGTGATTATGAACCTCCTACCATTAAAACCAAAATCTGAATTAACTGCCCAAAAGGTACTTGAATTAACACTACGCCAAAACAATCTAAAATTGGAACAATGATCCAATTATATAGAATGACGGTTGATAATACAAAACCTAGGAAGTTACGCCAGTGGAACCCCACTTTTTCGATTTCATGAATGTTTGTTTCTACTTGTCCGTTTTCACGGGTGACCTGTACTTGCTGTTCTTGTGTTTTTCTTTTTGTGAAAAATTCAATTCCGACTTTTACAAGGTCAATTATTGTACTTAGCATATAATTACCACACAGTAAGCCCAAAATGGCTTACCCCTTACAAAAAGTTGTTTTTCTTCTAATAGTACAACATCTAGCTCTAATTCTCTTAAAGTCCATTTGAGTACTTTCTCGAATGTCTGTTTCTTTTCGAAAATGACATTCATATAGTTATCACACTGAATACTTTCCTTACTAATCTGTTTACGCAACTTCTTAGATAGGAATGATGTAGTCAATGGGACACTATTCGCCGTTGGGGTAATACCGTCCAGTGCAATGTATGGCGTTTGTTCTTCGTAATGTTGTTCAAATGTATTGTTCATTATAGTTTCCTGACTGTGAAATGACCTCGAACGCCGGACACAATCGCCCGCATCCCTTTAGTACCTTCTTCGTAGAAGTCATATATTTGTTTACGTTTCTTTGCCGCACGGACTGCGACTACCCTGTTTTTCTTTTTCTTAGTGTCAATCAGGCGTTTCTTATTGCCCGATTTCACTACTTTAAATTTCCCACTCTTGATACCTGCCCGTAGGCCAGCGATGTTACCGAACTTGTTCATACGTGCAAATGATGTAGGTATAAATTCAAGTTCGCTTTTCGGTACGGTAATAATATCGCGTAGGTACTTTGCCTGTAAATCCTTGACAATAATGCTTGTAGTTACTCCCGTAGCCGTCTGTTTGTATGTGAAAAGGAAACTACGGGCAGTGAATGGCACCGGTCCTTTATCTACATGTTCGTTCAGGTCTTTCTGCATTTGAACCGCCAGGCGTCTTGTCCTGTTGATTATCTCTTTTTTGAAGGTCTTTCCAAAGTTTTGACCCTGCCTATTTATATAAGACTTTACGCTATTGGTTCCGTTAATCATTTTAATTCCTCAACGAGTTGTTGTAATACTTTAAAAAGTTCTGTTCTGTCTTTCGGTAATCTTGTACGACATATGATCGCTTTATTTAGATTGTCTGGATTTAATCCGAAATATGATATTAGGGCAGTTTCAATAATGGCAGCTTCTGCCGATGTGCGAAAACACCATAGAATGTACTTTTCATATTCACAGCCATCGGCAATCATCTGGTTCACTGATTTACTACTGCCAGTGTATTTTTCCCAGTTGGACTCTTTTGTACTGTGCTTTAAATTCTTTATATCTCTAATCTTTACATAGATGTGCTTCATTCCAATATAAAACTGTTCACCAAAACGAATGACATAGACGAAAGCGGCATAACGTCCACTGTTTACATCAGATATATCCCACTCGTTAGGGTTGTTCATATGCCACTTTTTCACTTTGATTTCCCCTAAATATTCATACTTATATTTATGGGAAAAATGAAATGGAACTAATTAACAGACTGAAACAATATGAAGGTACTCAAACGTACCAAAAATCAATTGGGTATTTTCGAAACGATAAGTTTTACCCCTACAAGGATTCATTGGGCTATAAGACAGTCGGATACGGCCACCTTATTACCCCATATGAAAACTTTGACGATGGTATGACGCCAGTTGAAGCTGAAGCATTACTACGGGAAGATATTCGTATTGCACGAAACCAGTACCGTACCCTTGGCCTTAATCTGCCTAAAGATTGGGAAGAATTCATGATCATCATGATTTTCCAACTTGGCTTGATGGGCGTTAAACGCTTCCGTAAGATGTTGGCCGCCTTGGCAGTACAAGACTGGAAGGAAGCAATTCGCCAGGCAAAAGACAGCCTATGGTATGAACAGACACCAAATCGTCTAAATGACATGATTTCATATATATCAAACAAATAAAAAAAGGGGCATACGCCCCTTTCTTATTGCTTCTCAAGTATCGTCAATATCCTTTCAATCTTCAAATTGATCGCATCAATGCGACTATCTAAAGTATCAAATTTAACTTCCAATTTCTCTTGCTGGTTCTCTAGTGCGTCTATTTTTCCGCTTATAATTACTAACTTATTTTCAGCGTCAGAAATACGTTCTTTTAAAAGTGCATTCTTAACTGAAATGAAGCTGTATATTTTCCATAGAAAACCTAAAAGAGGGATAATCAATACTCCGGCGATGGTGAAAATGTCCATTGCTTTTCCTTTAATGTCCTATGTACTCCTATTTATAGTTAGTATCCTACGAATGATGCTAAAGCAATACTGAACCCATTATTACCCATTGCAGCAGTATAACTATTTTGATAACGGCTTACATACTGTAGTGAATAACTGGTACTGCTATTTCTTCGAATGAGTACTCCTGAATAACCTGTGACAGTACCATCATCCGATATAGCCCCTGGCATTTGACTTACGCAAATCCAGGGATCTGAAAAAGGTGAAGTCAGGGTAATCGGACTACTGAGATCGTGGCTTGCTGGTACTGTGAACAGTCCGCGTACACGCGGCATTGAGGAAGCACTAACGGCAGACCAGGTGAGATTACCTGATGCGTCGAAAACATCTAGGTAACCAGATTGTATAGCGGCAGTATTTGAACTAATCATAAATCTTCCGTTTTTTTCCTCAAATAATGTACAGCCAGGCATACAATATTCGCCATCAGTTCGCATCTGAAACCAACGTAATCCAGATACAGGTAAAAAGTTAGGTTGAAGAAATCCTAAAGTAGACCCATTACCAAACGCACTTGAAATAGCATAGTAACCTTTATCACTTAAATGGCCAATTGTCTTCAACTCACTCCGCACTACTGCCCTTCCTGCTTCACTATCAATTGTTAATGCCCCTGCTGCATTATATACTTGAAATCCTGCCATTAGACCCCCGTATCATATGAATATACATCACATACTAAAGTTTGTGCAGTAGGTGCCGCGTTTTGAAGATAACGAATTTCAAATTGATTAGTCGCAGGTATTGCGTAAAATTCAATGAATAAACCCGTCATATTACTTGTGCGGTGAACTACTAACCAACCTGTAGGACGCATACCTGAAAAAGGTACTGTCCATGCTCGCTGTGTGGCAGTTATATTTACATTGATAGTACCCATATATCGCATACTATAATCTGTTAAATCTACTACAAGTTGAGCATTTTCATCCCAACATTGTAAACCTTGACTCATATTTAATCCTTATGGGGGACTACTCCCCCTGTTACCATAGTCCCATACGTACACGTAAGGTTCCATTATTATCGAAGATTTGTATTAAATTGTTGTGAATTGACATTCTGCCTGTACCGCCAGTACCATTAATCAATAGATCGCCGGACTTAGTAAACTGCCAACCAGAAGTATTAGCCACAAAGTTATCTGACTGGATAATTCCGCTTAGCTTTATACTATCGATCGAGGCATCCGCGATGCAAGCTCGCGTCACTTGTAATGCCCCAATTTTTGATGTGGTTATGGCGGCGTCCGCTATGAAAGCTGTGCCGATACTCGCCAGTTGAATCATTGCTGTTTTCAGATAGGTAGTACCGTTAACAATTGCAAACGGTGCAGTACCTCCAACTGTTGCAGCAGAAGTACCACTAACAATGAACTTATCGGCTGCAAAATAGATTGCACTATTATTTGCCGCACCTGCGTTTGCCAATAGTTTAAATCCAGCTACAGTACCATTAGCATTCACACTAAGACTATATGAACTATTAACAGTATCCTTATCTGCTTTCGTAGATAATGAAGTATTGATAGTACCCACATTATTGTTCATTTCTGTACGCAATTGTGTAGTCTGATCTGCTGCTGCCTGTTTGTTATCGGCTACAGTAGTTTGAAGGCCGCTAATGCTTGCCTTGTTCGTCTGTGCCTGAGTATTCGCAGTGTTAGCAGTAGTTTGAGCAGCGTCTGCGGCTGATTTTGCATTGCTGGCTTTCGTATCGGCAGTTGCCGCTGCACTGGCCGCATTCGTTGCCTTGGTATCGGCATTCGTTGCTTTAGTATTTACTGAAGTAACGGATGACTCAATACTGGTGAAACGACTTGCGTTAGAACTATTGGCATCTGAGAATGCACTAGATAGGTCGATAATCTGCGATCTCGCTCCATCATCATCACGGCGGGTATAACCCATTAATTCGGAACCTAATGTTACCGATACGTCATCAATTACAATTGCATCCCCGGACACACTCGTACCGCTGCGAGTAATCTGTAGCTGGCGAACAATGTTAGGGTTAGTACCTTCCCATACGAAACGAAAAGCGTAGCGTTGCCATGACGTTGTAAGTTCTGGATTCAAGATAGTTGTACGTGTAGGTACTGTACCTGAGAATCCCATGTCACAGCGTGTAAATCCTGCCCCATTAACTTTCTTCGCAAAAAAAGAACAGACGTAGGTTTGACCTTGCGTAAACTGCGGAATGTTCGTGGTTGAATTAATGCCGTGTGTACTTGACGTACTGGCATTGGCCATAACCTGTACTGCAACGCCTTGTACGCGTCCTGCTGGCCGTGTTAGGGTCATAGATACGTTACTACCGTTATAGATATTCCAGCCCGTAGCACTGTTTGTAGAGCCGATTTCGAAGCTATCATTTGTTACAATGTTACCTTCTGTCTGATTGAATGCCGCAGTTAAACGGTTAATATTTTCAGTAGTGACACTATCATTTGAAGCTACTGTAGTCTGTAAGTTACTAATCTCAGAAGTATGACGAGTAACAATCGTATTCGTGTTTGTCAAATCACCCTTGGTTGCTGAATTATTTGCAGTGTTGGTAACATTCGTTACACTTGATTCAATGTTCTGGAATCGAGTTGCATTTGCAGAATTCTGAGTACTCACCGCCTGATTAAGGTTAGTGATGTTTGTACTGTTAGTAGTTACTCGCGTATCAATTCCCGATACTTTATTATTTGTTTCGGCTAATGAAGATTTCGTTGCTGCATTATTTGCAGTGTTTTCCACTGTGCCCAATTTGGTATTTGTAGAATTCAGATCATTCTGCGTCTTTGTCACGCTGGTCTGAAGATTACTAATCTGCGTTGAACTAGCAGTGTTATTATCAGCTACGTTTTTTGTTAGATTAGTAATGTCGGCAGTATTCTTACCTACACTTGCATTTGTCAAATTGATCTGTTGTTGTAATGCAGTATCCCCATTTGCGACTTGAGTACTCAATTTAGTTTCAGATGCACTAATTTTAGTATTTGTCTCATTTGTAATTTGGGTCTTTGTTGCCGTTACAACGGTTGCAGTATTTGAATTTGCTTCCTTGATTGCTTCCTGCATCTGACCATCGGCATAACCTTTTGCAACATCCAATTGAGTATTACTATAATCTTTTGACGCTTGTACAGTTTCCTGGAAACGATTATCTAGATTTAAGATACTGTTAATTGCATCGGCATCTGCTTGATCATAGTTGTATACTGACTTGATTGATACGGTAACTTCAGGACTGTAAAAGATGTTATCAGTACCGAAAATATCGTAGAATCCTACCTTAACTTTATACTCACCATCTGTAACTTTTACAGTATCAAACTGATCTGCTGTACTGGTATAGACAGTAGTCTTGACTGGACTTGCAACACTGATTAATGCCCCTGCGTAATCTCGTTCTGTACTCTTACCCCATTCGACAAACATATTTCCGAAACCACCACTTACAGATACGTTAGTAGCTTGTACACACTGCTTGTTCTCAACGGTAATCTTCACTTCTGCACTATATGTACCTGCATTGAATCCCTGTGCCGTGATACCGAAAGTAGGCTTACGGATCTTATTGGTATTCATTTCGTATGTATAGTTGAAGATGTTATTATCGGTATAAAGTGTATCTACAAGTTTAGTACCGTCATAAACCTTGACAACGTAATATTTGAAGAATTCGGCAAATGGCTTACCATTCACTTGAATATTCTTCTGGCTATCCCATGCAATGTTAAAGTCGCCTGAATCGGTAACAAGTGCCGATACCGTTTTATTGGTCAAGTTGACGCCAGTTACAGCAGGTAGAGTAAAGTTATAACTTGGAACAAGTCCCGATAATGTAACGTACTGACTTTGTAGACCTAAGTTATTATAGGCACATACTGCGAAATCGTATGAATCAACATCATTCAGATTCAGAATATCGAACGATAGGCGGTATACATCGGTTGTGCCTAGGACTGACCAGGTAGTTTCACCCGTCTTGCGACTGAACACGCGATAACCCCTTAGATAAGGGTCTTCAGAGGCCGTCCATGACATTGTAACGTATGATCCAGTAGTCAATGTACCTTTGCGTACAACCTGTAGGTTGCTCGGTGGCATGACAATCTGTGCGTCTGAGACGATACTACCGCCAGGACTGAACACGCCCGGATCTGTACCGTTGTAGATACCTGCATTTGTTTCAACACCTGTGATAGTGACATAGCCCATTTTATCCTGGCTTGTACTGAACTCTTTACTTAGTACCTTGAACTGTCCACTTACGCCAGTTTCTTTATTTGAGAAATTGAAAGTATCCCATACCTTTAAATCTGCACCGACATTAGTTGTAAATGAAATAGTTCTTAGCGAGTACTTTGCCTTCAATACTTCAATGTTAACCAATTTGGTAATAGTTGAAGTATCATAAACCCATGAGTAATCACGCGATAGAGTAATTACTTGTCCATCACTACGGATAACATCATCCTTCGATATATCACTTGGAATACGTAATACATCTTCCTGATAGCGTGAACCTGATGCAGTATTCTTGTACTTTGCATCGATGGTATTGAAGTAATCAGTATTACCACTGGTTGTAACATTGATAGTACCGAAACAGTTACTTTCATCAAAACTTGCTACAGGTAATGATACACGGTCAAGGCTAATAGTAATACGCCCACTATGAACACCCATGATACCACCAAATGCCTGTAGAATAAGTTCTACGTTCTCTTTGAAAGAGGATTGATAATTGATTGCACCATTTGCATAAAATGAATTGGTTTTACAGTATGCACTTGCAGCAGTGAAACTATCCTGGTCAATTAGATTTGGATCGATTCCCATACCATAGATATTGTTGGTAAGATAATCGTAAATGATACTTGGCGGATCACTACTCGCTACAGTTGTCTTTGTATTGAAATCATAGATCTTTTGACCTTTCATTTCACAGTTAAGGGTGAACTTATCATTTACTAGTACATTGTTTTCTGTACTTGATTGAGTTTTCTTAATCACTACTGAAATTGATACAACACCCTTCGAAAGGAAAGTATCTTTCCATTTATCGCCAGCATACTTTTTAGGAAGAGTTTTAGTAGTAGTATAATTACCACCGAATCGTACTTCCAATTGCAGATAACTACGGAACTTGGAAATGATGTTATCGGCAGATACTACTCCATCTTCTTTAATTGGATTGATCAATACTGGTTCATTATCGAAGTAAAGTTGTTCAATATGTTTTTCAGTACCAGTATAAGCTACTACCTGTTCACTGAAGAAGAATTGTGAACTGTCTTTATAAACGGAACTCCATGTATTGATTGAACCCGTCATTACGAACGAACCACCACTAACACCATTTCTATGTGGCATCTGCCCGCCGTAAATTACCGGTAGACCTGTTGCATTTGATACAGATCGACTAAGACTCTGAACTACGTCAGAGTATGGCGTTACCCCGGTTTTCGCAAGTGTTCCCATCATTGCTGTTGATACTAAAGATAGTGCCCCTGCACCGGCCCCCCACCATGCGGCGGCCGATAACGCAAGCCCCCCGGTGAAGTACAACGCGGCCGCAACGACGACCGCAGTAATTACAGCCCCGATAATATTCCCTAAGCCTATTTTACCCATGTTCTTTCCTTATTCTATAAAACTTGCCATCTTCGGGCTTTCTTTCTAGTTTAAAATTATTGTGTTCTTCGTCTACTCCCAAAATTCGATCACTGGCAACTACTGCCATGATTAAGGGGTTTTCGTCACTAATCCAAATGTCACCATCCAGTAATTGACGGGGGGAAACTTCTACCCCATGTTTAAGTACAATCTCAGATGGACATTTGAATCCTAATTCTTGATATTTCTCAATTCCTTCCTTCACGGTACTGTACTGAACTTTTGAGTACTCAGTACCTAAGAATAGATCCGTAATCTTCATCGCCTGTAGATTGCAGTCATTTACTCCGAATTCATATGGCGTATCCATTGAATAGAATAGTATTTCCATGATTAAATTATTCATTAGTTATATTTCCATTGTTGACCTGTTACCATTTGACCTAGTAGGGACATGCATTCATCACCCGGAAAGTAACTCTGATACACTGAGTTGGCACAAATCACAGGTGGCTGTCGGTCTAGCTTCTTGTAAACGGTATTGATATTTATGGTAAGCTCGTTAGTTGCAGCTACTGGATCTGCACTACTTTGAACGTAGTCAATGAATCCTGAGAATAGTAATTCATCATATAGAACTTCACTATTATATGGATTTAGGATAGCTACCCTAAAGTTCATCTGTGCATTCTTTAAACCACCTGCAAGGGCAATCGCCCGTACTGAATCGTTTACATTACTTACCTTGAATGCAATACTGTTATTCTCAATACTTTTCGATTCACTGAAGTTCGGTAGACTGTTCTTCACAACATCGGGGAAGCTGGTATAGTTATTACCTTTGACCCGAATATCAGTTAGTCCATCTGTCCAGTAATATGCAGATGAACCTACTGGCAGTACATCGAAACATAGTACATGAACACCTAGACTAAAGACTTCCATTTCAGTTAGTACAGTTTTGGTTGTACCTTTCATAAGTTTCCAATACTTCACTAGATTGGAATTGGTTAATGTACTATTGTCCATTATACGATGTTCTCCATTGCGTTAAGTTTGATACTGGTAATCATTCCAACCTGCATCTGGTACTCGTTATCGGGGTTAAGTACCGCTTCGATTTCGATGTTTTCATAGATGATTGGTTCATTTACAAGTACGATGTTTTGTAGTGCAGGGAATACGGTTATCGATGTATCCGTACGTTCAATTACTTGATAGATTTTCTTGTGATTGGTGAACTGTACAAGCTCCCCTACTGCAAGTTTGTTATTGGTATTCACTACCATATTGCCCTTGCCCGTCTGTGCCGATGCCACAAGGCCGCCAGTCTGTTTACCTGCATAGGTGCCATAGTATCCTAACGACATTGAGAAAGGTCTGCCGTGTTGATATTGGGCTAAGAATGTCTGTACTTCACCACGATTTTCGATATTGAAGTTTAGTACAAACGAAATTTCATAGTATTGGATTCCTGTATCCCGTACAATTCGTTGACCTGTCCATGATTGGTTACTGTACATAGGCTTTGTGTCTTTGATAGTGAAGTCACTTACCTTGATATTATTTGAAAAATTCATATATATTCCTTATGTTTTTATTATTTATAATAAAAAAGAGGCCGTAGCCCCTTTTATGAATTTCGCCTTTCGGCATTTTTAACTGCCTGCATTACGTTGGCATTGTACTGTTTCAACATATCATTGAATTCTTGATCATTGGCACGTACATTTCCTTGTACTACAAATGGGGCATTGATAACTGTATCACCATTACTACTGGTACTGTCATCGGTACTATCTTGTTCGTCAAGGAATTGAGTCAAGCGTTTATTTTGCTGGGGCATAATAACCCTTTCGCCAGCCTTTAGTACAAACGATTTGTTATCTAAATTTGATGGTACTGAGTCAATACCGCCGTGGAACTGTCCACTTGCCGCACTTCTTGCAGTAGAAATTATACTCATACCCAATGTGGCAACCTGCAAATATGCGGGAATGTTCGATGGGAATGGACCACTGGCTAAGGCAGTTGCCATTGCACTCTGTAGTGACAAGATAGTTTGTGCCATTGCAATGCCTTTTTGTACGGCAAAAGCAGCTTTCGCAGCTCCTGAACCTTCACCAAAAGCGTCTACCATCAATCCAGTGAGTTGTGTACTGGCATTGGAGAAAATCGATAATTGAGCCTGTGCATTCTGCTGACTAATTGTCATTGCCTGTGCATTGTACTTTGCAGTAATTTGCGACTTCATTTTTTCATAGTCTTCATGTCCTTTTAGTAATAGGTCATTTTGAGCTAATTCTGCCTGCATCGCTGCATTGTTATCGGTTAGCTGTTGGTCAGTATTCTGTTTTGCAGCATCACTAAATGGATTATCACCATTGATACGTTGATTCTGTTGATTAGCTAAGAAAGTAGTCTGATTCTGATTAAGCTGACCTGAAGCAATTAGACTATTCTGGTCTTTGATACCTTGATTAGGATCTGTATAACCAATCATTCCATTGATCATTTGCTCTTTCTTATACGCACCACCTTCTTGTACTTGCTGTACTTTCGATAGGGTATCTGCCTGACTTAAACCCAATGTCTTAGCGGCTTCTTGTACTTTAGCAATAAGCTCTTTCTGTTGGCGGTCAAACTCGGCCAATTGACGGGCATTACTTCCCACTACTGAATCGCTAATCGCCTTGTTTAAAGTCTCCTGTGCCTTTAGACGTTCCCTATCATTCTTCTCCTGTAGGGCTTTCGCTTTGGCTGCGGCGGCCTTTGCTGCTGCTTCTGCTTTGTCCGCTTCACCTTTAACATCTACCCAACCGCCAGTAGGAATAACATTAACTTTCTTTTTCTCAGTTGCTTTATTAACATCATTTACAAAGTTATCTACAAGGTTGTTTAGATTCCTGCCTGCTTCAGTATCGTAATCAGAATCAGCTTGATCGAATAGTTTACGCATACCTTTTGCAATGCCATTGTCACCACTGAAAAGGAACTGTTTACCTTGTTTCTCAAGGAAATCTGCAAATTTAGTACCTGTCCAGTCCTGATTAAGAACATCAAGTAAATTACTTAATTCTGCTACAGTAGGTGCAAGTGCGTTGGCTTGCCATTGCTGGAACTTGCCAGTCATGCTATCAACTTTCTTTTCAAATTCTGCGTACTTTTGGGCAGCTTCATTTGTGATACCTGCATGTGCCTGACTAATTGTGCTCAATGCATTCTGTTCAGTACCCAATTCTTTCAGTACCGGGATCAAATGGGAACTATCTGATGCCAACGTTTCCATAACGTTAACTATTTCTGCCTGAGTCTTACCAGCCTTTTGCATCTCATAGAAAGTATGAATTACTGCCTTTAGGCCTCCATCGGTTTGATTCAGATACCTATTGAAGTCCTGGAGGTTTAGGCCGTACTCTTTCAAGTCATCACCGACACCACCACCGGCACGGAACGCGTCCCCTAGTTTATCAAGCGTGTCTTTGTTAAAACTACCAAAAGATTCTATACTTAAATCGAGTCCCTGGAATACGTTCTGTAGTTGTTGTAGTTGAGTTACAGATAATCCTGTACTTCTACTGATATTGTTCAGTTCTTTTACATAGTCGCGACTGCTCTGTACTGCCATCGCAAAACCGCCTATAGATACGGCCAACGCTCCGACTAGACCTGTCGCGGCTAAACCTGCCTTGCTCATACCGCCTGAAAAGTTACCTGCAAAGTCTTCAATTACTCCGCCAGCATTACTACCGAAGTCATCAATCGATCCCGTTGCACGGCGTAAGGCTCTTTCAAGGGGCGATACGTCGGCATCAAGATCGACCCTAATTCTATTGTCTGCCATAAATTATCCTTGGTTCATAGCTGCCTGTTTAATTCGTTCTCCGAGTAACTTCACTGAATTATCTTTCTTCTCTTGTAACTTCTTATCTGCAAACTCTTTCTTTTCACCACTAGTTAATCCATTGTTATCACCGATAATATTCATGAAATCATAATCAGATAGTGATATCTTCTTACGAGTTTCTTTCGTAATGTTTGGAGAAAGCATTGTATTATTGTACTGACTATAGCAATGATAAAGCATATCGATATGTACGCCAGATGGTTCGACGAGTGCATCAAATACCTGAAGATAGTTGAATAGACCTTCAGGTAAATCGTTAAACTCACTTGGTGATAAACCTCTCTTATTCACCATCTTAAGATAAAAGTACAATGAAGGCTCGGATCTTATTTTTTTTCGATATTTTCTACCGATTCTGAATCTACAAGGTACTCAACAATTGCACGGTATAGTTTATCAGCTAAGCGGTAATCTACCGATTCAACGTTAATACGTCCTTCAATGTCTTCGGTACTGAAAAGTTCATCGCCATTTTCGTCACGTACACATTCAACAATTGCAGCAGAGGCAGTAGTTAGATTGGTACGGGAACGTGCAGAAGGGGCAGTAAGATATACTTTAAAACCTTCGAGATCATATTCTTTTGATTTAGGCTTTAGTGCCTGTTGTAATTCATATAAATTCATTTTAAATCCTTAAAGGGGAAAGTACTTTCCCCTGTTTATTATTTGGTAGTTAGTACGCCAGTAGCTACTGGGCCTGCATCAACGTTAAAGGTATAGGTTTTAGTTAGTACCTCATCGCGACCGCCTGCAACGGTATCAGATGAAATTCGGCCATTGTAGACAATATAAAAACCTGTCACCATATCAGAACTATCGAAATATGAAATTCTAATTTGTAGTGGTTTGTTTGATACTGCGTAGCCATCAAGTGCCTTGTGTTGTTCATTATCGGCGATATAATTCAGTACGATATCAATCGGTGGAGTTGACTTATGCCCGATTAATGTACGGTTCCATTGGGAATCGAATTGATCGACGTCAATCACTTCAGCCGAACTTCCGCTTGTAATGAAAGAATTGATTGATGGAACAGCTTTCCATGTAGTTGAAACTACTGAACCAGCTGTACCAATTTCTAGGCGTAAAAAGCCGCCAGTTTGAATATCCATTTGTATTATCCTTTGTATAGGGGAAACTATTTTCCCCTTCTATTTAGTTACTTATTCTGATTCTTCATCAGTTTCTGATTCGGTTGAATCATCTGTATTTAGTGTTTCTTCGTAATTACTTTCAGGTTCAGGTATAAATTCTGGCGGTACTTCTTCTTTCTCGGCCATCTCTAAACGAGCATCGATCCATGAATTTAGTGGTACATCCATTGGTTTTCCTTTGATATAAACATACTCATCTTCACCATCTTCATCTTCAATCATTACTAATTTACGCTTGAATAGACTGATTGTAATAGTACCATCATCTGCTACTTCACTTTCAACCATACCCATTTCTGAACCAGTCATAGGATCTTTAGGATTTGATAGTTTCCATCCTTCCTTAGCAAAACCTAGGGAACCAGTTACCTTGTATACTCCAATTGCAGTACGTTCAATATAGACTCCATCGGCTTCACGATTTACAGTACCTGAGCCTGACCATCGGAATTCAGAGTAATCAACTACATCAGTACGTTCACTTTCTTCCTGGCTCTTAACGATACGAATTACTGGACTTGCTTTTTTGATAAATCCATTTACATCAACTGAAGTATTGTATGAAGTCCAGGTACTGCCAAAACTATGATTAGCTGCTGTACTTGTTTTCAAACTGATTGCTGTGCTTGGGATTGCACTTCTTAGTATATTTTCGAAAGCACTCGTTTCTGGAATATTATTCTGCCATGCCTGATCAATCCAGAACGTAAGATATCCACCCCATGCTACTGACGGGATTACATATAAAGTACAAGTACCATTTGCTTCTGTAGCAGGGTCAATCATCACATCGGCATAGATTGGCTTGCTTCCGTTTACATGATTCAAGGTTACTGTAGGAGTGCCGTTAGTACCACGTACTACAATCTCATATTCACCATATGATCCATCATTTGGACTATATGAACCGAAAGATGCAAAACGAATGTAGGTAGCATCACCTGTTGGTACTGATGCCATAGTAATCTTACATGCTGATGTAGTATTATTATTTAGACTCATACCAGCACGGATGATACTATTACGTGCCAGATTACGATATGAACCTGCTACTGTATTTCCGCCAGTACCGCCATTTGCTACAGGTAGAATACCCGATACATCTGCCGTTAGACTTGGCTTATTGGCAGTACCGTATAATGTATTAGTTACTACTTGGTTATTAGTAATTGCAGTATTATTACCTGCCGATACTACAACATTACCAGTATTATATTCGATACTCAATGAACCGTGATTGTCGCCTGAACTCATGAAAAGAGTTGGACTATAACGATAAAGTCCAGTAACTGCTAAATCATTACGAACAATACGAGACTGACCAGAGTTATTAGTGAAAAATGCCTGTAGTGAGTTATAACTTTGTACTGAACCTGTTCCACCAAAACCAAATTGACCTACTGTCATTGCATTTCCGATAGTATTACCAGTGTTTAGTGTACTGACTGAACCTAATCCAAGGGCAGTACGTGCCAATGGTGCGGTAGTTGCTCCAGTACCGCCATTTGCTATTGATAAAGTACCGGGCAATACATTCAAGTTAGGCTTATTAAATTCATCATAGCTAAAGTTTGTCGGTACTTGGATACAGCCAGAAGGTAAAGTAGAGTATGAACTTGGATTATCGAACCATGAGATTACGGAATCCTGACCACTGATTACAGATCCACCCGGTGCAAAGTTCCATACAGATGCATAGGTTTTAACTGAATAGCGTGGTACTTCAATATATACCTCAAAGGCATTCTTAGAACTGTTATTCCAGATCCAATAGCGACAAGCTTTAGCTAATGTTGAATCGGCAATATTACCAGTACGGCGTACTGTCATGAAGTCATTAATATTAGTAGCTGTTACGCCACCTGCCGCAACTAATGAACGTCCACTGACAGTACAAAAGTCCTTGTAGTGACCTTGTGCATTTACGCCAATATCACTTGCACCACTGATTTCAAAAGCAAACTGTGCTGAACCACTGGTAGGATCTGCAATCGTCGCAACTTTTAGGAATACCGGACCAGCTGATGTACTTGGCTGAATACTGTACTGTTGGAACTGGCGATAGTTTTCAACCGCATTTAGACCGATAGCAGTTTTAAAGTTAGTCGAGCTAGCTACTGAATAGTTGATCGCAGAAAGGTTTAAAGTTGCTGCGGCAATAGTCAAAGTACCGTTATTGTTTCCAGTATCGCCACCTGAACAGATAATACGTGCATCACGGTCATTACCCATACCTGAAGAACGGAAATCTAAGAATGATTGTTTAGCGGTTGCTGTACTGCCTAACTTAACCCCGATTGCCGTACCATTTGTACTGTTTCGACCGATGTTAAATTCTGCCCCGTCGAAATATGGGGTTTGTGTCCATGTATTAGTACCTGACCACGTGTTATTTGCATTTAGCAATGGAACGGTTGCACCAGATGTACCGATTGTCAGACCTAGATTTGCCCTTGCTGCTGCTGCTGTAGTAGCCCCTGTGCCGCCTCGGTTAACTGCCAATGGGATTACACCATTTGTTGTACTGAAGTAGCCCCAATCATCCGCACGTGCGTATAGATATGAAGTACCGCCCGGTGCCCTGAATTGGTTTTCTGTTGTACCCTGAGTAATGCTATCGACCTGTAAGTTCTGACGTGCAGTCAATTTATTTGGCAAGTCAGATAGGTTACTTGCAAGTTTTGCATATACTGCATCACTTTGTGTTGAGGTATAAATTCGAGTCCATGCAGTACCGCCATTCTTGACGAACATAGACAGTGCCCCGCCTTTTGTGATTGCGAATTGACTAACGGTGCCATTGTCAATCAGATTGATTCCCATCATGTCAGTACCTGCTGGTGCAGACGCTGAAGGAATCTTAATGAATGCGTTACCTTCTGTACCAGTGTATTGTGGGATAGTACCATTACTACCGACGCCATAATCACCGACAAATAAGTTTTGAGTAGTTGCGGATGCCATTGCCCTAACCTTTAATTGTGTAATATTGAATGTATATGTTTTAGTTAGAACATCATCGCGGGCACCGTTTAGGGCTGTTTGGGAAATGATACCATTTACCATTGACGAAACAGTTTGCTCTGAATCCTGATAGTACCGAAGAATTAATTGAAACTCTTGTTTAGTCTGTGCGAATTGATCTAACATCTGATGTACTGGATTACTTGCAACATATGCAACACTGAATTGCATTGCCTGTACTGCCTGTCGTCCCATCAGTTGAGTAATGTACTCACTATCATAAGTTTTAAAATTAGATACTTCAGTATCAATCGTAAATTGTGGCATCGATGTTAGATTATCAATTACCACTTGTGAACTTACCTGTGTGTTACCATTACCTAGATCTAAATTGTATGAAAGTCGAAAATCATTAGCTAAAATAATGTCCACTGTTTTACTCCTTAATTGATATTGATTACCCTTATATTTATCTGGAACCCTAGACTAACTGTACCAGTTGTAGGATCTGTAACAACATCACCTTGTTCGAAGGAATAATTCAGTACCTTCAATTTGTTATCATTGAAAATTGATAGGGTTGTAGATTCTTCAAAGTTTGTGACAATATCATCAAAGGTAATACTTGGTGCAGTGCTATTACTATTTGGTTCAGGACTGACAATATATGAAAAGTTTGCATTACATAGCTTGCGGTTTGTATCGTAGTCAATACGTTCAAGGTTGAATGAGCAATCAGTTTCTGCAAATACATCAACACTACGGCTAACCTTCAATCGTTTCGTTGCATCAAAGACTTGCTTCATAGTCTTTCGTAGTTCTTTAATCATTAGTAATCCTCTGCGAAATGTTGTGCTTCCGTAGTTCTGTAGTAAACATTAACGATTGCCGAAAGATCATCGATGATGTTATAAACTGAATACTCAATACCTCTTACGAGTACTATTGAATCTACAACAATATTATATTTTAGTAATTCATCCTTCTTCATTGAAAGATAAGTTTCTTCACCTTCTATGAAAGAACTACTACCACTATCAATAGAAAAGGGGACAACCTCAATTATTGCCTTGAAGGTGTCCCCATTTGGTAGTTGAATTTTTTCACCGAAGGCATTTAAGAAACTCATTTGTTGAACTTCATCAAATGCCCTCATAGTTTTATGCCTTCACAGAAAGTTGGATTACAGACTCTGGATGCTTCTGTACAACATCTAGTGCAGCAACTAGACGGTAAATCGTGGTCAGACGATTACGTAAAGTTGTGGTGTCCACATCGAGATACTGTGACTCAAATTGTGCGATAGTTACGAATGAGAAATTACCCATAAGGATGGTGCCATCTGCAACAAAGTTAGAGACAATTAGAGGAATTTCTTCACATAGCCACTGAGAATCTGAGAAACGCATACCTTGAGCTAGTGCAACGCCTGCAATATTCGATAGGAATGCGGTTTGACGTAGACGGGCATACATCGAAGGTGAACATACTGCAACGGAATCTTTGGTACGAATATTAGATTCTAGTAATTTCTGAATCGCAGATTCAATATCAGCTTCGTCAAGTACGCCAGATGCAGCGGTAGTCATTTTAGTTGCAGTATCTTCAACTTCTGCAATGATAGCTTTCTCAAGACTATGACCTACGTTCTCAAGTAGAGCACGTTGAATGTAAGTACCGATATTTGGACTTGAAAGTTGTAGACTCTTGGTTACTGGAATCTCACCTGCAAAGATACGAGGCTTTAGTACAACCTGGTCAAAGTGTGCTGCGGTAGTTTCAATCTCTTCACCTTCTGCATAGAAACGGAAAGATGAGGTACTGTCTAGGCTGGTTAGACGTGGAATGGTAAATTCACGATTACCCATGCCAGTTAGAACTTCTACATTCAGACGGCCTAGAATCGATTCCGCCAATAGCGGGCGAATGAAGTCATCAGAGTAGTTAGTTTCAATTGCACCGGCAGCGGTGGTAGTAGTGGTGCTAGCACGTAGACCTTGTGCAAGTTCGGCTGAAGTGACTTCGAAGCCACGGCCATTAGTTTTTAGACCAGAAATATCAACGGCTGGATTTAGTGCATTTGCCGCAAGTACATCAATGGTACGAGTTTGTTTAGTCATTTCTTTATTTTCCTTTGGGGTAATAGTTTTTTCTTTCTTCGCATCGATAGAACGTTTAAATTCATCTACAGATACTTTATTATTTATCGCTTCGGCGGAATCTACGTTGAATACCTTGGCAATGCTTTCAATTTCACGGCGACGTGCTGAATCATTAATTTGATCAAGTTCTGCCTGTGCTTTATTTAGTGCTTCCTGTGCTACCTGATTTCGTTTTGCAAGTTTGATTGCTTTACGAACTTCTTGTAGTTGACGTTCTGCTTCTACTTCATCTTCTTCTTCAGAATCTTCTTCCGTTTCAGTTTCAGTTTCAGTACCGCTATCTTCTGGCTTTACTTCTTCTTCCGCTTCTACTTCAACTTCTTCTGCGTCAGTTTCTTCTGCCCGTAATTCGATATCGTCAGAATGTTCTTGTTCATTCATTTTGTTTTCCTTCATTTCTTCATTTGTGTTTAGTGATCTTCCAACTCCTGCATTAACATCAGCAGGTACGGATACAAACGATAATTCAAAGGGAGTTAACTTATCTACGTAGAGGGTATTACCTTCTTGATAGTAATTATCGATGTTGTAACCTACGCTAATATGTGTAAGTACACCTTCAATAACCTGCTTGAATTTATCATCTGAGTATTTAGTATTACTGAAACGTACTACTGCCCTACCTACTCGATCCTCGTCAATCCATGCACGTTCGACTACTCCAATCAAATCATCAAGATTGTGATTGAATAGAAGTGCTGCACCGTTATTTAGTCTTGAAAGGTCTACAGTTTGAGGTGTAGTAATTAACACCTCGTCATACATGTTGCCATCAATGAAACGTTTTACAGGTGCTTCTGACATGAAAGAGATTTGAACAGTACGGGATTCTAGATCGATACTATTAGATATCTTCGCTAGATTGATTTCCCTCTTCATCTGATTCTTCATCAGATTCATTTTCTTCTTCATTAGTTATTACCTTGTCATTAATTGTATTTAGTTCTCCATCCTGTTTCTCAGCTTCAATTTGAGCAAATATAACTGCCGGATCTCTTCCAGATTCTGCAATGATTTCTGCTTTACTCTTTAATCCGTAGCTTAGAAGTAGTGTTTCATATTGAGCATCCTTCAATGGATCTAAGGAAACTTGGCGTTGACTGTGATACTGTGCTTCGAGCAAACTATCAAAATCGCTAAAACTCAGACCTAAGTCATTATTATTTAGTAATTCATACGATAACCAAATGCGATATAAAGGCTTGAGTACTCGGTACTTCAATTGATTAATACGAGTCTGATATGTATTCAATTGGATCTTGTCGCTCAAACGTGCGGCTGAGTAACTTGCCCCGGCAGTGTCCCCTGTAAGGCTCTGTTTAGTGATACCTAGTGATATGGCAATCAAAGTCAATTGCTGGTCTACATAGTCTTTCACGCCGTCAGTAGCTGCTTTTGGGTTGAAGTCTTTTAATGTCTGTCCTGCGTTTAGTTCAACGATTGAACCCGGTTCCAATGTCTCATTTTCGAAGTAGTTCGGAACACCTTGATTTAGATCTACGTTGTCTTCATCCTTGTTGCCTAAATCATTTTCAATGAATGCCATTACTGCACTACCGATTTTCTTTGTAATTAGACTTGCCTCAAGGAAGCTATCAAGTTCTCTTAGTAGCTCTTTGCCTGGTAGAATGTCTGGCAATCCTCGCTCCTGCTTTGCCTGTTGAGGAATGAAGTAGTGTAGAATTTCACTGGCTTCAACACGTTCAGGATTTGAATATTCATATGAGTAGGTACTAGGATTATATCGACTGATATAGTATGCAATCGGTTTACCTTCTGGACTAAATTCAATACCGTTACTTACATATCGGCCATCGTCCAGTAGCTTGTTGTTATTGATAGGTACTCGCGAACCTTGAATAAGTTCGACGTATAGGCCAGTATCTCGCTTATGAATTCGTACAAAACATTCTCCGGTACTGGCACGTTCATATTCCAGTAGGTTTTGAAATGATGCAAAGTTCAAACTACCGCAAATATCAAATGCTGCCGGGTCTTCTGACCAATTATCAAAACGTCTCTCAAGCTCCTGAGATAATTTAATGTTCTCGTTTTCATCCTCATACATAGTAATATTCGGGCGAATGTAGATACCGTCTGCACCTGCTACCGCATTTGCACTTTCGCGACAATATTTATTGGCAATTGGATTATGTGTCACTAAAGTACGGGACTCTATTACCAATGATTGCAGGCGAGTATTAATCATTGCATTCAGATTGTAATCAATGTATGCCGCACCTAGACCTAAACCGCGTACACTGTTTTGGGAAGTACGGATAGATTGCAATTCACGTTTCATCGTTGGATTGCTTACAAGCTGTTCACGCTTACCCTTTCCATTCTTTTTACTCATTAGCGGTATCCTTTAAAGTTCGTAATACTCTTGATCGGATTGTCAGGATTTTTACCCTTAATCTTTGCAAGTTCAGCATTGATTCGATTGACGTATGAAGCACGAATTAGATATAATTGTGATAGTGATTCATTGGTCAATGTCTTGTTATTTATTGTGATTGAAATTTGACCACCGCCGGATAGGCGACTTTCAATAACTTTGTCAATCTCATTTAGGATTTTCATAAGTTGATTGTATTTGTCTGCGGTACTGATTGGATCGATGATCTGGAAGTACCGCACCGTATTTGTACTGGTCTTAATAATAATTGTTGCCATACCTTCAGCCCACGTATCGGTTTTGATAGTGCTGTATGGGTATTGGAATGTGTAGCGATTTGCCGCTGAGTCAATGATTTCAATTGAACTACCTTCGGGGAATGACGGTTGAATGGTTTCCCCGATGTAAATCTGGTCTGTGAAATCTGTTTGACGCCCGGAATTAGTTGCTACTAATTTACGTGGTGCCATTTCTTTTCCTTAGTTAAAGTATAGTTTGTCGGACTTCTGTATGAATGATCTTCGTTTCCGATTAGGTACTTTATATTTATCAGGTTGTGCCTGTACTGGTGTATCTTCATTACTTACATCTACATCTGAGTAATCAATATCTGTACTGTCAGTTGATTCTATTTTCTTCAGATTGTTACTGTTATATATTCGAAGTTCTTTGAATGGATTTGCATTCAATCGGGATAGTAACCAACGTACTGAAATAAATGCATAGTTCAAAGTATCCCAACATTCGTTACGATCATTATTCGATTTAGATTTCTTTTCCCATACATAGCTACCATTCTTGAATATACGTTTCTCTGAAGTAATCTGAAGAAAGTAGTCATCTGGTAGACTTGCCGAAAAGTAAATGTTCGATGCATAGTCACCATGCTGTTCAGTGACTGACTGGCTTATCAATTTGGCTATCATGTTCTTGCCTTCATTGACGTTCAGTAGTATCAAAGATTTGCCACTTGATTTACGGCGTCGGAACAATTCGGCATGTACCTGGCCGTCACCCTTGATCGCACGTAGAACAGTGTCACCATGCTGCCTGTACTGCCCTGCAATCGCTTGTACTGTATTGGTAGACTTACCGTCTCCGGCATCAATGAACCCCGTAAAACGTCTTACAGGCTTACCGTTGACCGTCTTAAAGTCATACTTCAGAAACTGGATAAGTTCGCGGTAAGCTGGGCTTTCCCGTTTAGTTGTGTCTACTGCATGGAAGCTACGGTGATCGAGTACATAAATCTTTTTCTCATTATCGGTAATGCCGATGGTAGTACATTCGATACGGTCTAACTGAACGTCAATACCGCAGAATAAACCTAGGCAATCATCAGGTATGTTTCGAATGTTGAATGAATCGTCACGCTGGTTTTCCAGTAGCGTTAAATCGATTTCCTTATTCACTGCATCTTCGTATGGGCGACCTAAGCTAGTGTTGACGAAAGTACGCAAATCGAAGTTAAAGTGTGCATCTGAAAAATCTTGTACAATCTTTTTAATTGAAGATAAAGGGGAATAGATACGGCTAACGTTATAGCCCACTGTATCGATTACTTCTGGCCGTGTTGCAATCCATCTGCCATCCCGTACAATTCGGTGACGTTCAACATCGGTGATAGTAGCTTTACATGATGGACATTCTAACCGGGCTGATTCTGCATTTGCTTTTTTACGGCGACCACCTTCAATTACATCCCATTCAAATTTAATGTTCTCCCATTCTAGTGTATGCTCATGATTGCAGTGCGGGCAGTTTACAAAGAACTTACGCATATCTGATTTGTTATATTCAATCATGATTGGATCTGTTGGATGAATTGGAGTACTCGCCATCATGATTAAAGAATCATTAAAGGTTGCCGCACGTTGCGATACTAACGTAATCGGATCACCTTCATCTGTTTCAGTAGCTCCCGATATTTCATCAAGGAAAAGGTACTTTGCACTTACTGCACGTAGTTGTGATGGTGCCCCTAGACTTGCAAAATAGGTCATTGTACCGTCACGGTTTTCAATTTGATGTTGATCGTTTGTACTGTCTCTTGCACTCTTACTTGTGACAAGATTACTTAATGTACTGCTAATCTTGATTCCCTGTTCGAAAGTGCCGGTCTTGAATTTCTTAAGCATTTGTCCGGTAATACTTGCATGTAACATATTGGCAGGATTATTAGCCATCAGATAATAGCTGGCATTTACAAGTGTTGTAGTTTTCAAAAGTTGGGCTGAACTTACCAGTACAATCTTTCGTACTTTCGGATTTACTATCTGATTAAGTGGCTCCCGCTGGAATGAAAACAATTGAGTTTTATTCTGTCTTAGTGGACCTGATGTAAAGTACGTATGTTCTTCTACCCAATCACTCGGTAGTATCTTCTGTGGCGGCCTTAGTGCTTCCGTCCCTTTTTTTATAATTTCTTTTAGTTTTTGGTTTAGGTGCTTCATATTCTAATTGTCCTAATTCGTTTAATACCTCGTCTATCTTTTCCGATAGGAAATTACGCATGGCAATTGAATCATCTGATAATGCGGCAAGGTCTAGGTAAATTTGCGTTGGCAGATTACGCATACTGGTTTTGAACAGTAGGCAGTACCGCATCAGTTCATCTGCAACTTCCTCAACAAGTACAAGCTCGTCGGCTGCACGTTTCGTATCAATCTCCTGCTGGTCTGCCCTCGCTTTTGTAAGTCGGATTTCTTCAACCAATTTTTCATTTTTAAGATTGGCGTCAGTCTTACGCATAGGTGTAATAATGTTCTGTACTACCCATGAACTAATCTGACCCTCCGGCCAGGTTAGATCTAATCCCTTGTCCTGCCAGCGTGAGATCACACTTACATCAAAACCGTATCTATTTTGAAGTTCGGTTAGTGTTAAGGTGTTAGTAGTATTCATGTTAATTCCTTATTGCTTGTTTTATATACCGTGAATTTCATATATGAAAATCCACGGGCTGCGGAAACTCGTTTGAGTTTGAACTTTCTGGGAGAACCTATCGATTTTCAATATATCAATCGTATTTCATTAATTTTTTAATTTATTTTTCGAAAGTACTTCAACTCTCATCCATACTTTTTGTACTATATCAATACCTTCCATCACTCATTAAGTAACATTGTTTATTTTAATCCATTAATGTGTTCAATAGATTTATTGAGGTCTTCTCTCAAATCATCCATACTATTCCACGGTGAGTTATTTAAAGGATCATTACCATCCATAAAAGTAAGTGTAAGTGTCATTATGTGTACTAACTCGTCTTCGATACTCTTGACGTAATCCAGTACATCAGGGTGTGTATCTTTGAGTAGTTCGATTATATGCGGTGCGTTAATGTATTCTCTCATTGTTAGTCCTTATGAGTATCGAGTACTCTTAGTAGTTTCCATTCCTTGATAGGTTCATCATCAATCGTATTATTATTTATCATGTTATTAATCAATTCTTGCATGTACTGTAAGTGTTTACGTTCTGCATTGGTATGCATTGCTTCGATAGGATAACGCCAGCGGCCTACAGTGAAATACTGTTCATATATGAGTCTTATGTATTTGTACTGTACTGAAATGTAGTACGGGTCAATGTGGATTTGATAGGGGGATAGATCGATATGGATGTGTATCGGGGACTCACGGCGATCTGGCTCATATCCTGTCTGTACGCCATTCTGTGAGGTTGTAGTACCGTTAGTGTAGTGATAGTAGATAAGCATAAAAAAACCCTCATAGTGTGTTTCTATGAGGGTATTTATTAGTATTCGCCGGGGACTTCTGGTAGTTCTTCTACGTAGCCTAATGATGTTCTTACGTTACGTTCTGGTACTGCCTGCTTATGTTCACGGTACGGCGTAAGGTTACTTATCCGGCTTTCCCTTATGTAGCAGTTGGTGCTTGTATAGTCTCCTATGTACTGGCCGCCATACGGGCAATCTGTGTTGAACTGTGGGCGGTACATTACCTGCCCATTCCTGATGAAGTCTACCTTCTTCAGAACTAATACCTTCCCTTCCACTGTACCGATATAGGCCGTATCCATGTAGCTATGTGTCGTACATCCTGACAACGTGAACAGAAGAAGTAGTGTTAGTAGTAGTTTTTTCATAGCTTTCCTTAGCTGACAAGCAGCTCTAATTTTTCAAAGTTGATTGGCCTGATTCCGTATGTCCAGGTACGGGCATTTGTTGGCATTGGGGTTATGATCTGGCAGAAACGTCCTCCCTGCACCAGTACCGATTGAAAGATTTGTTTATCGATGTTTGCCAAGATGAACTGACGATCCAGTACAGCAGCTTCGAACATACGATCCTGTAGTGCCTGTACGTTGCTATTCCCTGCCCCTAAGTTACCCAGCCATAAGGGAGCAAACTTCATCAAATCCCGTAGAAGAGCATTACTCATTCCATCATGAAGATTGGGGAAGTCCTCAGAGATCATCAATCGCACGAATGCCGGTAGTTTGGTATCCATATTCAGTAGGTACAGGGCATCGCGGTAACTCACCTTGAGAACGGCCAGTAGCTGGTGATGTTCGAAAACTACTCTCTTCCTTTCGATTGCTGGTAACTGTTCAGCTAGTGTCCCTCCGCTTAACTCAACCGCGAATATCTTGCCGTCCTTTGTACTGATAGGTACTGCTTCCATTTCCTTTACCTGTTTTATCGATTAAAAACAGATTATTGATCATTTATTTTGATCATAACAACAAATGATTTTTATCGTACTGAGCTATCTTACTGATAATTAAGGATTCAAAATCGGATTGGATTACACTACCAAACAACTGTATATTTATACAGTACATCCATGCGGAGGGCATTTTATGGGTAAGAATGGGTTTAACCCTGGTCAAAGTACCGGGATTCAATACTTCTACGAGGAGAAGGAGCGTATGACGGTTCTATACGCTGGATCAGAGCTACCCGGCAGCGGTATCGTCAATGGTGAGGTTGTCTTCATCCAGCGGTCTGACAACACCTTCTGGTACGGACGTACCTACCACAACATGTACTGGCTTGAGTTCCAGGAGCCGATAGAGTCAGTCATGGTAGGAGTGTTTCACTTGAGAAGTGAAAATCAAGTAGCCGAGTTACATCAGGATAACGACTTCGTAGACCAGTGCGAATTGCCTTTCTGAGTGTTCCCCTTACCTGACGTTTGACAGAACGTTTCCTATCAGTGATTGACGATAGTTCAGGTAAGGGGGATTGGATGATACAAATTCTTAAACCCGTTTACCACTCCTATGATTTGTGATTTAATTACTGAAAATCCCTCACAATTTTTTGTTTATGAAAAAATCCATCAAGTATTTGCTGTGGTCAGCACTCTTTATTTTTTTATCACCTATCTGGCTTTTGTCTTTATTTCTGATAAAAAACAGTGTATTTCCTTCTTTGCAGGCTGGTACATTATCTGATTGGATTACCACTGCTAGCACGCTAGTTACTACCATAATAGCCATTATGGCATTTAGGGCAGCCCCTAACTGGATAGCCAAACATAAAGACCAGGATGCTTTTAATCTCTCTAAAGAACTTATACTATTCGATCATGAGAAGATATTAAATTCACTTGAAGGTATTTACGCCAACTTCGATTTTGTTTTAGATATTGACGACTTCAATGCAACCGACATTCTTCACATAGTGCCCCCTAAAGATATTGAAAAATTAGAACTAAAATTGATCGAATCGAGAAAAAATTATTCAAATATCAAAAGAAAGGAAATTGTTCTATCAAAGTTAGGATGGAAATTGAAACATAGACAATCCCATCTACATAGAAGCATTAAAAACGATTTCGAGCTACAGTCTCATGAATGTTTCATGATTTTACAATACATAAAAGCAATCCAACATGACATGAGTTCTTCGCTCATTCCTCAAAGATGTGAGATGGTAGTTACAAAAATAAAATTAATTGTAGATAGGAAAAAGAAAATGGTCAGTGAAATTAGTGAGTTTGATAACTACTGCGAATCTATCTTAGATAATTTTGAGATTAGCTCTTTATAACATCACAGCTAGAAACCACTTAATATATAAAATGTATCAACTCACTTAATGTTCTAATACATATTTTATAGAGTATAAAGTGGTTTAATCTAAAAATCTATTGATACGAGGCTACCACGTGAACATCGGTTCGGGGATTTGAGCCATCATTTCACTATCAAATACACATTGATAGCCCATCTTTCCTAAATCTGTCGTTATCTCACTACTGTAAAATGAGTCATAGCATTCTGTACTCCCATCTGGCATAGAATCTTTGTGTATCCCTGCCCGGTGTTTCTTATGCTTCTCATGTAATTTCTTTTCATCATACAAGTACCCTAATTTTTTCTCTTTGTGCTGGTAAAGTTGGATGTTTAAAAATTCGAAGTGTTTATTATTCCTTATTAATTGCATAATACGCGTTTCAACATCAGCACTGTAACCAACTTTTACGTACCGGTTTCCAGTGTAGTAGTTTCGTAATTTTAGTACATATAGGAATTGTTCTTTCATGGGGGTTGCCCTCTATTGAGGCAATAAATAGTGTGCTTAATACATGGGGCGGCTTTCGGGTCGCCTTTTTATTGCCGGTTTAAATTAAAAAGTAATCATGTACCCACCAAAAAACATTATTTTCTTTATAATATGATGTTTTCAGTGGGTACATACTTCATTGGTTTGGCCGCACACTTGGGAAACTGAACACATCTGAGTGCTGTTTCTCGCTGTGTTTGGCCTTGAGAACCGCCGCCAAAATTTCCATTGTGCTGTTCTCGGTGTCGTTCTGCTCACGGATTGCCATGATTAGATTCTTCATTTCTTCTTCTGTCATCGTTTTTTCCTAAATCTAATAGTATAACTGCTTAAAAAGTAATCATGTACACACCAAAAAACAATAATTTCTTTATAATAAGATGTTTTTGGTGTGTACATACTTCTTATGCTACGGCACGAAGTGCAAGTAAACGCTCCTGTAGTACCGAAATCGTTGCTTCGGTCTTGGCTGCGAACTCTACTACATTTGACGGTTCAATCTTTTCAATCTCAAGCCCAGACAGATTTGTATACTTGACTGGATAGACTTGGTAGCGGTCTTTTCCCTTGTAGTTTAGATACGCTTTCAAAACCGGGTCTGTACTGGCAGATACTCGTTTATCTTTACGTTTACCCAATGTGATGTACCTATTGATGATTTTCACTTCACATCCATCTTTAGGTACTAACTGGCCTCCCCTCCATTCTACTAACGATCTCCACTCCTTATTTTTTTTCATTTCTACTTCATCATTCATAAAGAATTCTTTCAAAGTAGTACCGATAGCCATGTTTGCCAAAATTCCGGTATCCATCATATGAAGTTCATCATCTGGACATTCCTTGGCAATATAATACAGAATCTGATTACGAATATTTGACTGTAAATCTACATAGTTGAAATCAGGCCATACACGCTTACGGATGTATTCCTTATCTTCAATTACTCCATCGATAACATGAGCAATCTGATCTTGGTGTAAACCTTTCTTCAAAAGTTTCCTAATAGAATCTACTACATAATCATATTCTTCATCGCCAGTATATTCGAAAACTCCACTACTGAAACTTTCAGTGATCGTTGAAAGACGTTCTTTACGGTCTGACTGTTGTTTATCTTTTATTACTCTCTTACCATCCTTTAGATCTTGTGCGATTTGAGAATCTCCAGAAATCACGCGAGTAGGATTGATACTGAAATCATAGTCCATCATTTTACTTTCAAAGAGTACTGGATCTGATAGGATTTGTTTCTTTCGATGTTCATAGTACATACCATCTATTGAAATCAAATCAACTTCAAAAGAATCTGACTCTTTGTCATATCGCAAATGACTACCTTTAGTTTCAGAGTTATAGGCACTACGCAAATACTCACGGTAGTTATCATCATTTGCTTCAGATTTATAAAAGTCATTTAGTAAACTACCGAACCTTGATACATTATCGGTAAATGCTTCAATATCGAAGTCGGCAATTTCCCGTACTTCACTCTTAGAAACAAAGTAATGAACATGCTTCACACCTGATACATTACGGAACCTATTGGTAAACTGCTCGATAACATCGGGGTCAGTGTGTCCAAAAATGAAAATATCTACTTCATCTAACTTATCCTCAATACTCAGACCTTCACGAATAGAGTTAGTACCAAAAATGATATCCCACTTATCACCCATCAATCTACTTGCATATAACTCTAGAACATCATCATTCATCTTTTCATCAGCATTTACTATCAATGCCCTGTCACCATACCTTTCAACAAACTGGTTACAATCACTTTTGTTATTGACCAACGCGATAGCCTTACGTTGCCCTATACGTGAGTGTATAAATGATTCTAAGGCCGCCTTTCCGTTTTTGTCATAAAGGTATGTACTAAGTATCTTATCCGCTCTCTGTGGCTTATAGACGCTATAGGCACGTGTAATTGGGAAGCTATTGAAGTACTCAGGACTGGCAGTACCGGTCATGATAACTACTGACTTGAAGTATTGAAAGATTCCAATCAGATCACGGATGGCACCTGGTTTATAATTGAAGTCCATATATAGACCATGAGCTTCATCTACTACTAAAGTTTTATTCCTCAATTCTAATTTATTTGATGCCTGTACCTTTAGTACAGCAGCCTGCCAAGTAAAGATATTGTTAGCACCTTTATCAATTTCACTTTGTTTGATAGCGATAAGTGGTACGGCAATCATTACATCTGGCTTGTTTACGAAATCGGTAGTCTTACCTGATCCCACGGATGCTACGATAGCAGTTACGCCATCGGATACTTCCATTTCACCAATAATACTACTGAGATACTCGTTTTGTTGTAATGTGAACTTCTTTTCAAATTTACTCATGGAATTCCTTTCCTCTGTTAGTACCATCCTGGTACGTTACTTTCCTAAAATCATATACTGGTTGATCAAATACTGGATCGCGGAAGCATTTGTTTTAGCTTTACCTGTACTGATAAGACTATCTACAGCCTCCTGTTGACTTTCAGTTAGTCTTACCGTGATTGTCTTTGATTTTAACTCTGATTCTTTCTTATAACTCATTTTAACTTCCCCATAATGATTTCTTTTTCCCTAAATTTCTCGACGAGAAAAACCCCGTAATGTCACAAACGGGGTTATTTAATGTAGAGATAGCGATATTATACCACATTATTTTTTAGCGTTTCATTTATCTTCTTTATTTATCAAAATCGCTCGTAATACCTCTGATATGAGACATAAGATTAAAAATAAAATGAAACCAATGTAGATGTACTCAAACGTGAATACAAATATAATCATTAAGAATGCGAGTACTGCCGATTGTATTAGAAATTCCATATCATCCCCTTTTGATTATTTATCAAAAGTTAGGAAAAATGCTCCATAATGGAAACATCATTTAGTAGTTCTACGACTTCCTCTACTTTCCCATTGTACGCAAATCAATCAATTTAACTTGCGTACAGACCTGATATCACTTTCTAACTAGCTTGTCGTAGCCTTTATCGGTACTTCCTACGATAAGGGCTATATCAGCAAATGCATCTGACCCACCAAACACATCAATGTTGTCATCATCAATATAAACACTAGTGAGCACTTCCCCTGTTTTGTTCAAATACTGTACTAAATGTTTTGCATCATTCTTATAGATAATAAGCATGTACGCTGTACTACCATTGCGGCGTACCTTGATATCTTTAACAACACTTTGTATTTCTTTATAGACCTTAGCTCTAGTGTTATCAGTGTCGAGTATTATTTTTTCAATATCGTAATCAATCTTAGGTACTTCCACTGTCTGGAACTCAAAAATCAATCTGCTTTCAAGTTCATGTACTTTATCGCGTGTTTCGTTCAATGCGTCCAGTGCTTCCATCTGCACTAACTTCCCCATAGCCTTTCTTTTAGTGATACTGTTTTCAACGTCTTTCAATATCCCGCGAGCTTCATTTAGTTCAGTTTCAACTTGTATACGTTCATCATTTGCAGAAACTCCTAAAACTTGTGAAAGGTCAAACTGCTGTAAGTGGGTTAGTAAGGCTCGTTCGAAAGATATGTAATTCCCTTTAGTTTCATTACAGGTTTTCGCTCCATAATTACGGGAACAATAGAAGTACTTTTGATCTATACGAGAACGGTTGATATGTATAACTCCACCGCAGCCCGCACAATGGATTAATCCTGATACTATATTCGTGATTCTTCCTTTAGTAGACTTGGGTTTGTGTGTATATCCTGCTTTAACACTCGCAATGGTACTCAACAGTGCATTGTACTTCTCAGTAGTAACTAAAGCCGGGTAGAAGTTTTCGTAATATATTGGATTGGCTTTATCACCCTCCTTGATGCGGGTCATAGTACCGATAATATTTTTACCCTTAATAAGTTTTATAAGGTATGCACAAGTCCAAAGTTTGTCCCCGTAAGTTCGGCCAGTTCTGTTCAATTCCGCGACTATTTGCCCGCTTGTCCATCCTTCGATATACCAATCGATTGCATCCCTCACCATTGATGCATAAAAATCTACTAGTACGTATTGGTCATTTTCAATCGTTAACCAACGTGGCAATTTCCATCGCCATGCCTTACCTGTTTCAATCGATTTTTTAATACTACTTTCAATGTTGCTCAACTGACGTATTGATTTTGCCTGAGATTCACTATTAGCTCGCATAAGGTTGATTGAACTCAGAAGTACACCTATCTGATCATCAGCTTTGAGTACTTGCCTTGTCATCAGATCGTGAATCTCTATACCAGACATGATCGCCTGCCCTACAAACTGAGACGAGGCCCATACGTTCATTCGCGAAATACGATCTACTGAGAAAACGATGATGGCATAATTACTACCATCCTTACGTGCTTTACAACCTTCCACAAAATCGAAGAGGGGCATACCTTCGGTAAGGTTTCCCCCTTTGTAAGACGATACGCCATCATCGATAAGTACCTGAACGCGTGACAAGTCAAACTGACCCGGTAAGCTGTTCATGTAGGTGTGTGCCGCTGCCTGCTGCTGTTCTAGCCCCCCGCCGTTCAACGCCTGTTCTTTGGTACTCACCCTGATGTAAATCACTGGAATCTTCATGATTGAACCCACTTCCCCTTTTTCATGATTGTGAGTATATCATCACTACCAAGGTGAAGGGTGAACTGCTGCGTGATGATTCACTTAAGTCGACCGAGATCAACGTGGAGACCTTTAAAGGCCGCGTTCAGCTGAGCGGCTTTGTCAGCTCGCCGCAGTCGGCTAAGCGTGCGGTACAGATCACGCAGGGCGTGGCGGGCGTGAAGTCGGTCGTTAACAATATGCAGATCAAGTAAAGGTGACTGATGCTGGCTGGATAGCCTGCTGCCCCACTGAGCGACTGACCGGTGATTCGGCCACCAGCTAACCAGCATGATCCGACAGAAGGCGCGAGCAATCGCGCCTTTTTTAATGCCTTACTTTAGGTCAGAACTTGTAGCCCGCCCCAAAGAAGAACACAAACGGGTTGATATGGGTATCGATGCTCTGGCGCTGGTCACCGGCGTCAAAGCGCACTTTGGTGTTGATATCCATGTACCACAGCGAGGCGTTAAGCATCCAGCTGTCGTTCAGCTGGTAGTCGAGGCCCGCCTGACCGGCCACGCCCCAGGAATTTTTCACGCTGAGGTTGCTTAAGCCCGCTGCGCGGCCGGTCTGGTTAAAGTCGGTGTCGTAGAACATGGTGTAGTTGACGCCAACGCCAACGTACGGCTGCCACGGGCTGGTGTTGCCCATAAAGTACCACTGCGCCATCAGCGTTGGCGGCAGCTGGCGAACGGTGGCCAGCGTGCCGGTCGGCTGCAGGCCAACCTTGTGGCGGAACGGCGTGGCCCCGAGCAGCTCGATGCCGATGTTGTCGGTGGCCATATAAGTAAAGGTCAGGCCCAGCTGGGTGTCGTTGCTGACCTTAAATTCACCGAGGCCGAGCACGTCGTCAGAACCGCCGGTCGGGCGTACCGTGGCGGAACCGGCACGGATAAAGAAGTCGCCGGCCTGATGGGCGGAAGCCACCACCGGTAAAGAGGCGATGACCGCCAGCACTGCTGCTCTGAGTTTCATGATCACTCCTGTAAAAGTTCCACGGAAAGCCGTTAAGGCCACAAGAAATTGTTGCGACACAGGTTTACGCTCTTTTTTCGGAAAGGTCATGCAGATCATTTGCGGCAAAGTTGATATAAAACAATGAGTTGATTTGGATCAATTTACAGATTTTTTTTCACCGCTAATTAAGACCGGATTCTGCCCACGCACCGCGGTGGGCCCCTCTTCTGCGCTAACACCGTCATTAATCAAAAGTTATGTCTATTCAGGTGCCAGCACCTTGCCGGAGCATGTACAATCCTCCGGTCTAAATCGGTTTTCTTTCAAGGAGAGTACATGTCTATCACGGCGGCCTCGCTATACCGTGACACCGGAAACTTTTTCCGCCACCAGTTAGTTACCATCGTGCTGATGGCGATGCTGACCTCGCTGATCAGCGTGATGATCGGCCAGGCGCTGACGCCGGGAGCCGATCAGATGGCAATCCTCAGCCAGGGCGACGCCGGCTCGGCCGCCACGCTGATGGAGATGGTGCAGAATATGTCGCCGGAGCAGCAGCAGGTTCTGCTGCGCGCCTCGGCGGCGGGCACCTTTGCCGCGCTGATCGGCAACGCCCTGCTGCTGGGCGGCATGCTGAGCCTGATCCCGCTGGTCTCCGGCGGCCAGCGCATCAGCGCCCTGCGGGCGATCGGTGCCTCCGCGCCGATGCTGCCGCGCCTGCTGCTGCTGACCTTCCTGATGACGCTGGTTATCCAGCTCGGCTTTATGGTGCTGGTACTGCCGGGGATTATCCTTGCGGTGCTGCTGGCGCTGTCGCCGATGATTATGGTCAATGAGAAGATCGGCGTGTTTGCCGCCATGCGCGCCAGCCTGCGGCTGGTCTGGGGCCATGTGAAACTGGTCGCCCCGGCGGTGCTGCTGTGGATCGTCGCCAAGCTGATCCTGATGCTGCTGGCGTCGTCGCTGACCATACTGCCGGCCAACGTGGCATCGGTAGTGCTGAACGGCCTGAGCAACGTGGTCTCCGCGCTGCTGATTATCTATCTGTCACGACTGACCATGTTGTTACGTTAATTGTGCGGGAATGCCTCGACAGGAGGCATTTTCCTGGATGATGATAACGCATGTCCGTCCGTAATCTGGAAGCCCTATGAAGCAGTTACTCGACTTTATCCCGCTGGTCGTCTTCTTTGTGTTCTACAAGATGTACGACATTTTTGTTGCCTCCGGCGCGCTTATCGTCGCCTCGGCGCTGGCGCTGGCCGCCGGCTGGATGATCTACCGCAAGGTGGAAAAGATGAGCCTGGTGACCTTTGGCCTGGTGGCGGTGTTCGGCACCCTGACCATCGCGCTGCATAACCCGGACTTTATCAAGTGGAAAGTGACCATTATCTACGGTCTGTTCACCCTCGCGCTGCTGTTCAGCCACTTCTTTATGCAGCAACCGCTGATCCAGAAGATGCTGGGCAAAGAGCTGCAGCTGCCCGCGTTTGCGTGGCGTCGCCTGAACCTGGCCTGGGCGCTGTTCTTCTTTGTCTGCGGCCTGGCGAACATCTACGTCGCCTTCTGGCTGTCGCAGGATGTGTGGATGAACTTTAAGGTGTTCGGCCTGACGGCGCTGACGCTGCTGTTTACCCTGCTCAGCGGGATCTATATCTACCGCTTAATGCCACAACAAGAAGAAAAATAAGCTGCCAGTCCCGCTATTCTGAGCGGGATTTTTTACTCCCTCCCTTAACTGCGCACTCTGCCCTCATCCCGGCGGCAGAGGCGTGTCACAGGGAATTAACCGGAAGCAAACCATGAGCGAAGCAGTTCGAACACCACAGGGCGAGATGGTGCTGCGCACCCTGGCCATGCCGGCGGATACCAACGCCAACGGCGATATCTTTGGCGGCTGGCTGATGTCACAGATGGATATGGGCGGCGCCATCCTCGCCAAAGAGATTGCCGGCGGGCGCGTGGTCACCGTGCGTGCCGACGGTATGACCTTTCTGAAACCGGTGGCGGTCGGCGACGTGGTCAGCTGCCACGCCCGCTGCATCCGCACCGGCACCAGCTCGATGACCATTAATATTGAAGTGTGGATCAAGAAGGTGTCATCGGAGCCGATCGGCCAGCGCTACTGCACCACCGAGGCGGTATTTTTCTATGTTGCCGTGGATAATGAAGGCAAACCGCGCCCGCTGCCCGAGGACAAACAGCAGCTCGAGGATAACTGAAGCCTGATGTCCTCTCCGTGCGGACGAACCGCCTTACGGCACGGTGAATAAAACGCCTGAAAAGTGCTTTCAGGCGTTTTCAGGCATCACGTTAAGCCCGTATCAGCATCGGTTACCCGCTCTACAGCCTGGGTTTACCCTGCAGAAATGCCGGATCCTCCGCCGGGAAGCCGCGGGCAAGGGTGTCCCGCAGATCGTTCTTCTGCTGGTTAAAATCGGCCGTCACCTCCTGCCGCTGCATCGCCTGATGCGCATCCAGATTACTTTGCAGGCTGGCGAAGGTTTTCTCCATCTGCTCCATCATCTGCCGGCAGCTCTGGCTGGTGCTGTCCATCACCGCGCTGGCCGAGTCGCTTCCTGACAAATTCATGCCGCTGACCCCGGACATAAACTGTTCGGAAAGTGACGCTTGCGCCCCCTGGACGTGGCTCATGGCGGCTTCGATGGTGGCAATAATTGCTTTGGGATCTAACATAGTTTTCTCTCTCCTTGATAACACTCACGTATAAGCTGACCACCCGGCCAGCCCGTTACAGGGCCTGCGGGCAGCTGAAGTTGCCCAGTGCCCGCGACCACAGTGGAAAATCTTTCATCGTGGAACGCAGCTCCACCAGCAGGCTGCCGCTGACGCCCGCCATCCGCATCCGCAGCTGACGCCGGTTGCCGTCAACCGGCATGACGTCGCTGGCGTCGTACAGGTGAAACAGCGCCCAGGGGCCTTCAAACAGGGCGGTGTGGATATCTCCCTGTGCGGTTTTAAAGCTCAGCCGGATATAGCTGCCGCCTTTCGGCCCCGGCCAGTCGATACGTACCGGCTGAGACTCACCGATAGCGTACTCAATTGGCTGGCCATCAATATCCAGCGTGGCGCGGGCAATGTCAGACGAGAGGCTGACCGGGCGGATAAACAGGGTAAAGGCGGGACGCTCGCCGCCGGCGAAGAAGGTTTCACGGATTTTCGCCGCATTCTCAAATGCCCGCACCGTGGCCGCGTTAATCGCCCCGCCGTCGCGGGCCTTCCAGGGGTCGGCATTAATATCAATCAGGTCGGCCAGCTGGCTGTCGAAGAAGGTTTTCATTGCCCCACCGGGGCCAAACAGGCGGGCAAAGTCGTCAATGCCCACTTCAGTGCGTGCGTTTCGCGAAAACGGATAACGACGGCTGACGGTGCTGTTACATAAACCCGACGCCAGCGACGAGGCCCCTTTACCGATGCTCAGACGGTTCTGCCGCTGGCTTTCATGGCTGCCCTGCTGGATCAGATCCATCACCACGCTGCGGATCGGTTCCGGCTGCCGGGCGGCATCCAGCCTGGCGCGCTCCAGCCCCCCCTGCGGCAGCCGCTGACCGCTGTGCTGTGAGGTCGCCAGCGCGGAGAGCTGGTTAAACAGCTCGTCAAACAGGCGCGTCAGCGGATCGCCAGCGGTGCGGTTAGCCTGTGACAGCGCCAGGCCGGTACGCCGTAGCGTCAGAAAACGGTCTTCCACCGCGTCTTCCGGCGTCAGGCGGAAGCGGCTTCGCTCCCCGCTCAGTTCATCCACCACGTCGCGCTTTTGCCGTTCGAAGCGATAGCGCTGGCGGTCAAACCAGCTGGTTGCCCCGGCCGAATCTTTCCCGGTCAGGCTGGTTTCACGCGTGGCAAAGCGCACCAGGTTAGCCAGTGAAGAAGAAGGATCCCCCAGCTGACGCGCCAGCTGGGCGGCATCCTCCAGGCCATTGACCGGCCGGGCGCGAATATCCGTGAGGAAGGCGCTCCAGCCGTTGGCATACTCCAGCAGGTAGAGCTTACGCGCTTCATCCGCCAGCTTCTGCCCTGACAATAGCGTCCTGACGTTGTCGGCGCTGCCGCTGCTGCCCATTACCCAGGCCTGCTCTTTAATGACGCTTTCCGCCATCGGTTGTACCTGCGGCAGGAACAGGTCGCGGTAGCTGGCGCGGGTGTAAAATTTGCTGACCGCCACATCGCTGACCGTGGCCTGGCTTTTGCGGCGCAGGGTCAGCGTAACGTCCGATCCGGCCGCCAGGGCCAGCGTGATATCCGGCAGAACTGAATCGGCCAGGCTCTGTTCAACGCGGCGCACGACGCGCTGCTGCAGCGGGATAGCAGCCGCTTTACCCCGCGCCCGCCGCACCAGCGCGTCATCGGCTTTCATCGCCGGTGTGCCAGCGGAAGCAAACAGCTGCCGCAGATGATAACGGAACAGGCGTTTGTCCATGCCGCCCCCCTGCTGCGGGGCAAAGCGATCCCAGCGGGCCATAAACCAGCTGACCAGCGCGTCCGCCTCACGGTGCTGCGGCTCTGCCAGCATCAGGTAGACTTTCAGCGTGCTGTAAACATCGTCATCCTTTGCGGCCGTGTCCTGCGCCAGCGACCAGGCGACATAATTCTCTACCGCGGGCCAGAAAAACGTCCGCAGATGGCGCTGATAGCTGTGCCGCGAGGCCTCGTTGACCAGCCGGTGTTCAAAGTAAGGGTTGGCCGTCGGTGAAGGCTGCGCCTGCAGCTGTACGTTCATATAGTCGAGCTGACCGTAAGCCACGACCAGACCGTCGCCGACCCGGTTGGTCACCGGCACCTCGACGGAGAGCCGGCGACTCTCATCAAAACGGGCAGCGACCCATGCGATATAGTCATTTTCCCAGGCGTAGCGGCTTACCAGTAGTCCGGCGGCAGCGGCTAACAGCAGCAGCACGGCGGCATAGTTTGCCACCCTGCGCCACCGCACGCCCGCCGGCACGTTGCCGTGGTTGCGCAGCGGCAGATAGCGGCGGGCGATTGCCTGTTGCCAGGCGGCGTTGTAAAGGATTCCGGCAGGCCTCGCTGCGTCAGGATTGCTGCCACCGGCAGCGGCATTGTCTTCGCCCAGCGTGCGCGTGCTGCCCAGCCACACCTGCTGCAGGCGGGCCATGTAGCCCCGCGAGGACGCAGGGAAGATCTGTTCCAGCAGGCTGAACAGCGGCCTGCCAAGCGCGCCGAGCGCCTCGATAAGAAACAGCAGCTGCTGGCGCTGCTGCACCGATGAAATGTCATGCAGCCGCTCCAGCGTATACTGACTCACGCGGCTGACCATCTGCTGGTAACCCTGTTCAGCGACAGGCCAGTTCTGTAACCCGCTGTTGCCGGGAGGCACGCTGAAACCGAGGCCTTTCTGCAACAGATCCGCGCTGAGCAGCGTCAGCAGCGTCTCGCCACCGGTCAGCCTATCGAGATGGGTGAGCATCAGGTACACCGGCTGATCGCTGCAGGCCAGCAGGGGGATCTCCAGCAGCCGGACGCGTAAGGCATCCGCCAGCGATTTGCGTTCGTTCAGCGAGGCATGCAGGATTTCATGCGCGTTCAGGCAGAGGAAAACGCCGTCCAGCACCGGACGTTTGCGAAAGCGGCGCAATAGCCTGAACAGCTGCGGAAGCCCTGTTGCCGTCTCATCACTCAGGCCGTTAAGCTGCACCCAGTCACCGGCGGTGTCGATCCACACCGCCTGCTCCGTCAGCCACCAGTTGCAATCCCGGGTCGGCCCAGGCTCCACGGTCGACGTCATGCCGTAGTGCCCGGCAAATATAAACCGCCGATCGCTCTCGCTCAGCAGTGCGGTTTTGCCACTGCCGGCTGGCCCGAGGATCATAAACCACGGGCGGTCGTCCAGGTAACGCTGAAAAACACGATAGCGCAGCCGCTGCCAGCCGCTGCGCTGTTGCGCCAGGCCGGCACTTTTCAGGGTGCTCATGGCATCATAAAACCGCTGGCTGACCCGATCGCGCGCGCGGCTCTTTTCCGGGGCAGAACGCCTGGCCTGCGCCTGGCGGAACAGCCCGCCGGTAAACTGCGCGATCCACGGCCAGACTGCCCGCAGGATCAGGGCGGTAATCAGCAGCAGCCGGACAACAACGCTGCTCAGAGGCCGCCAGCTGCCGACGGAAACCAGCGGCCCGATCCACCAGATAATGGCGCTCAGCAGCAGCGCCAGCAGCAAAATAAACGTTCGCCGTAACATAGCACTTCCTTATGGTGTCTGACGTCTCTTCTCACGGATGTCGCGCAACAGCTGTCTGACGTCACTGTTATCCTCGCCATCCGCGCCACTATGGCCGTTGTCGCGATGGCCAATCTTCCACAGAATATCGACACGCCGGTTCTTACTGCGCCCCTGCGGGGTGGCATTATCACCGATCGGCTCGCTCTCGCCTTTTCCCAGCGACACGATCGCCCTCGGCACCCCGTCCGCCGGTTGCATCACCGCGCGTAATACGCTGGCCACGGTTGCCGCCCGGGCGGCAGAGAGTCTCTGGTTCGAGTCCCGGGTATTGTTTCTGAAAGGCTGGCTGTCGGTGTGGCCGATGACCTCGAGATCCCCGGGCCAGGGAGCCAACGCTTCGCCCAGTCGTTCAATGTTACGCCTGCGCTGAAAATCGGCGGAAAGCACGGATTTTCCGGTGGCAAACGCCCCGTCCGAGGTAAAAATCAGCAGCCAGCCGCGCGGATCTTCCCTCACCTCCAGCCAGCCTTCGCTGAGAATGCGTGGCAGAGGCTGGGGTAACGTAGCCATCAGGTTGATGCGCCGGGGTGCAGCAGGCGTCCACGCGAGGATCGCGCTACGCAGCGCGCGGGAGGCATCATGCAGAGACCAGGCGGCGATGCCCCAGGCCGTCAGTAACAGCAGTACGCCGCCACAGAACAGGTGGCGCGGCCGCAGCCGCCTGACCTTACGTGGAGGGCTAATATCTTCAACCTGTGCCAGACTTTGCAGCGGGTCCTGGCCGTACAGCAGCTTGTCCAGCTGATGCCGCAAGTCCGCCAGCAGCACGATTCCGCGCTCCATGATGCGGTACTTCCCGGTAAACCCGAGGGAGAGGATCAGGTCGTAGAAAGCGAGAATGTCGCCGTGCTTTTCAGGTTCGCGACAGTACTGTTGCAGGTGTTCAAAGCATTTTTCACCTCCCCAGGCATTCTGATAAAACTCCACGCCCAGCGTGATGCCCAGCGCATCCTTGCTTTTGGTATCCCCGAGGGTTTCATCAATACAGGAATAGAGCAGATAGACCAGGCGGTGGATATCATCCGCCGGATACCGTACCTGCAGCACCTGCTGAAAGAGATGTGCTTCGCGGATAAACTGAGCACGCGTGGCTCCGCCATCGTCCTGCTGATGGCCGCGATTGCGTTCCATCAGCAGCAGCGCGGGCATCGCCGCCTTGATGATCGGATTAGTCCAGCTTCCGCAGCTGTTCCCCGGGCGGGCCAGCGCGCTGCGTGGCGCGATCGCCGCCGGGTCGCCGTCAGCCATCACGGCGGCGAATGTCTCCGCACCGTCGCCCGGTTTGACGCCACCCGCGATCACGGCATTCATCCTGCGCTCAGCGTTACTCATCCAATTCGTCCCTGGCGCAGGCCCCAGCTGTCAATACGCAGCTCCGGGAAGTCGCCGACGATACTCAGCGCCATCGCGGGCCCCGCCATCATCTCCCGGTAGAGCGGGTCTGCGGTGTCGGTTTCGAAATAGACGCTGTTCGGGTACCAGGGCACATGCCTCGGCGGCGTTGACATCGGCATAATGCGCGCGCCCGGCAGCTGCAGGTCGATCAGGTGAACGATTTTTTCCACCGGCCCCAGTTTCACCTGCGCCGGGAAATAGCTGCGCAGAATATCACCCGGTAAGGCGGAGCTGACGGCAAACACCACTTTTTCCAGCCTCAGCTGGCCGTCGTTCTGGCACACCAGGATATTGTCGCCACGCTCGCTGAAGTTCAGGGCCACGGCAGGCGCTTCGATTATCAGTGACAACGCCCGCCTGATCGCCTGCATTAACGGAAAGAAGCAGCGGTGTGGCGCACCGTGCTGATAATGAAGGTCGCTGCGGGCCCACGTTTTCTCACCGTCGGGGATGATGCTCAGCCGGCCCAGCAGCCCAAGCAGCGCCTGGTAAAGTTTTTCCGGATGGGTTTGCGGGCTTTCCAGCAGATGGCTGAAGCGCAGTTGATATTCGCTGAGCAGCTGCAACAGCAGCAGTTCCAGCAGTTCCGACAGCCCCCCGACCGCCGCGGGCACGTCGGCGCGGGACACATTTTCCAGCCGCTGGGTAATCAGCCCAAGAAGCTCCGTCGTGGCCGCCACCAGCCAGCGGGAGGCATGCACATCCAGCAGAGGGGGCAGTATCTCCTCGGCCAGCTGTACCCGGCCATCACGCTGTCGGTCCGCTATCATCGCGATCGCCAGCGACGACTCGGCGCTGCTGACCTCCTCCTGCAGCAGCAGCCGGCAGTTCAGCCGCCCCAGCTCCAGCGTGACCGTGCGCGGCGAGCCTTCGCTGCTGACGCCGAGGTTACTGTCGGCGATATCGGCGTCCGTGGTGTTAAAGCGGCTTTTTTCACTCTGACGGTTAAGATCCATCAGCGGAACGCCGGGCAGGTCCATCATCACCGCCAGGCAGATGCATTTGCCCCGGCTGTTTTCATCCACCACCAGCGGCAGCGGTAAGGGAGCATCGTCCGGCAGGCTGAACGGCGTGCCGTCCGGGAAAATACCCCGCGCGCGGGTCAGGGCGAATTTACCCTGCTCCAGCAGCGAGTGATTGATCTCAATCTGGCTGAAGCCCCAGTGGAAGGGCTCCAGCGCGTCCACCCGCTGGTTGATGCGGTGCTCAAAGAAACGTTCCTGCTGCTGAAAATGCTGGGGTTCCATCAGCATGCCTTCAACCCAGGCGATACGTTGTGTAGAAAATCGTTCCATTAGCTGCTCCCTGCGTCAGTCTGTCTGGTGTCCATCAGGCGTTGATAAAGTATTTGGTCTGGCTGGGTGCGATCTGAGCAGCAACGGTGTTGTTGTTGTTGGTCATGCTCATATCGCCGAGGCGCGTCACCGGCATCCCCTGCAGGAAATACTTTCCTGACCCCTGCATCGGCTGCATCTGCGCAGAGTGGGTGCCCGAGCAGGTTCCCACCACGCTGCCGCTGTCCACGGTGGTGGTGCGGATCGTCGCCATATTCTGCTGGTTGCTGCCCATCAGAAAGTAGTTCGCCACGTTAGGCACGCCGGTGGCGTTTGGCGCGATATTGGGGCCGGGTGCCGGGATCATCGGGTCACAGCCGGCGAAGCTCAGCCCGCCGGCGTTGTTGTTGGCTGCGGTCATCGTTCACCCCATATGGATCTGAGCGCCGTCGATCTTCAGCACGGCGCTGGCATTGATGGCGGCAAGCTTGCTTTCCAGCCGGTAGCTCTGTTCAGCAGACTGCACAAGGTGTTTTGCCAGCACGGTGTCGCACTGTTCCACCCGCCGCTCGGCGTGAACCGAGCGCTGTTGCAGGTAACGGACGCACTGCTGCAGGTGATCCGCCAGCCAGCGGCAGCTGCGTGAGACCACCGAGAGCCGGTCACTGGTCAGGCTGAGCGCATCACGCGCCTCAATATCCAGCTGCTGCGAGTAAATTTTCATCCTGGGCTGCTGGCTGCTTAGCGTCAGGCAGCGCCCGGCATCGGCGCAGTACAGAAGATCGAGAACGATCAGATTGTCACCCTCTTCAATAAATCTGACCCGATCGCCCACCTCGGGCTGGGTCAGGCAGCTGACGGCAATTTTCAACACCCGATGACGATAACCCGCGATATAGAGCAGCCCGGTTTTATCGGCCTCCAGCGTCGCCAGCCTGGCAATACACTCGGGGGCAGTGGGGGCAACGGGCGCCCCCCCTGGCTGACGGCGGGATAGTTTTCTGAAGCGTGATACTGTTGCGTGATCAGACATAACGACTGACTCCTGAAGGTAGAGAAGGAAATGAGAGGCCGGCGTGCGGCCCCGGTTGGAACTGCGCATACCAGCGATCGATGGCCTGCAGCAGCGGGTCGTCTGGCCTGGCGGGTTCGCCTTCCGGCAGATGGCTGCCGTACAGTCGTGCCGTCGCCAGTTCAGCGGCGTCGGGCCTGTCCAGGCAGGCATCGCGCAGGTCAGCCCGCGTCCAGTCACTGGTGGCCAGCGTACAATGGCTCAACGCAGCCCGCTGCAGATGGGCTGCCGTCAACCGCGCCCCGCGCAGCTGGCACTGCGCCAGTTGCAGATCGGCCCCCTGCACCGCCTGCAGCCCCGTATCGTTGAGCAGGCAGTGCGTCAGACAGGCGGCGCTGAAGATCCCGCCGCTGAAATCACTAGCGGAAAGGTCACAGCCGGTTAACCGGCTCTGGTGGAAACTGATGCCCGGCAGCGTCTGCTGCCGCAGCACGCACGCCTCCAGCTGGCATTTGAACCACACCGGCCCGCGCCCCGGTAGCAGGCTGAAGCGGCAGTGCGCAAAGCGGCTGCTGGCGGCCACCCAGCGGATCAGTGCCAGCGCCTGGAAGTGCCCGTGCTCAAGGGTGCAGTCGCTGAAATTCCAGTCCTCCGCCTGGCCGTTCAGCAGCCGCAGCTGGCTGAGCGTGACCTCAATCAGCGTCCAGTGGGCGGTGTGACACTGCTCCGCGCACAGCAGCTGGCCGCGATCCTGTTGCAGGGTGACGTGGCTCAGCCGGCTTTGCGTCAGCTGCAGGTTTTCCCACCGGCTCTGATGGCTGTAGAGGTGGCTGACCTCCAGCTGATGCAGGCTGACGTTGTTGAGCCGGCACTGAAAGAGATCGCAGCGATCAAAGGATCCGCCGCTGACCCTGACGTCAGTGAACTGGCACCGTTCAAAGCGTACCCCTTCCAGCTGCCACCCCTGCAGGCTCAGCCCGCTAAACTGGCAGTCGGTGACGTGCATATTGCGCCACGCCCCGGCGGGCGGGTTGAGCGGGCTGAAGTGCTGCCCGCTGAGCACGGTCGGGCTCTCCGGCACGCCGGCCAGCGCCGCGTCCGGCGGTTTGCACATCGGGTCCTGCGGCGGTATCTGCGGGTTATCCGTCATACGCTCCCCCGTTTCTTCGGCATCTCCGGGGGCAGCGCAGGCAGACGGGTTGCTCCCTCCAGCAGACAGTCGCTGAACTGCGTGGCCCGGTCGCAGCGGGTTCTGGCCAGGCTCGCGCCAATCAGATTGCAGTCGCGGAAGTGGGCAGCACAAAGATTGGCCCGGTAGAACTGACCCTGCTGCAGGCTGGAGTCAAGCCAGTAGGTGTTTTCCAGCCGGGCATCTTTCCAGCGGCTCCCCGCCATATCACAGCGCAGAAAACGGCTGCCGGTTAACCTGCACCGGTCGAAGTTGCCTTCTTCGACCACGCAGTGTTCCAGCAGGGCTTCGGGCAATATTCCGCCTTTAAAGCCCATTTTCTGCAGCCAGCAGTGAGAAAAGTGAACGCCGGTGAAATCGCCCTCCAGCGCGGCGGTCAGGCTGACCAGCTGACATTCGCTAAACACGCTTTTTTGCCAGTTGCCGCCCAGTAATGACGTGGCCGTGGCCGTGACCCGGGTCATCTGCAGCTGCGCCGCGTCGCACTGGTTAAACAGGCACTGCGTCAGGGTGCTGTGCAGCAGGTGTGCCGCCGGTAACTGACTCTCATCCAGTGAAACGCCCCGCCAGTGATTATCGTGCCAGCGGCTCTGGGTGAGATCGCACTTCACAAACTGGCTGTGGGTCCACTGGCAGTTATCACAGCAGATTTCGCCAACCAGGCAGCGCTCGGCGTTGAAAAATTGTGCGCTGACCTGCTGCCAGTGCGCGCGGCGCAGGTCGCACGCCGTCAGGGTGACATGTTCAAACTGCACCCCCTCCAGCCGGCTGCCCTGCCAGCAGCACTGGTCAAAGCTGCAGTGCTCAAACCGGCATTGCTGCAGCGTGGCCGCCAGAAAACTGACCTGGCTGAAGCGGCAACGGCGGAACGTTTTCCCGTGCAGCTGGCTCAGGGTCAGCGCTGAGAAGCTCTTATCCTCCAGCAGGCTGTGCTGCCGGAGCAGTGACAGGGCGTCAGGCGTACCGGGTAAATGACAGTCGGTAAAATCCCGCGCGGAGAGCGGTGCCGGCCTGGCATGGTCCGCCGCGATCAGCTGTTGGATCTGCTGATAAAATTCACGGGCAATGGCCGGATCCTGCGGGCCGCGCGGGGCTTCAGCTGAATCAGGATGTTGCTCAGCAGAGGCGATCACGTCCAGCGCGGCCCCTTCCGGCATCAGCTCCGGATCGTAGAGGAAACTGAGCGGCGGGGCGTCCGTCGCCGTCCGCCGCGCCACGATCCCGGCGTAGTGCTGCGCGGTACGCGGTGCCTGCACGGCATCGAGACCGGCCATAATCAGGCTCACCGACTCATCCAGAGCATCGTCCAGCGGCAGCCGGCCGGTGAAAATAATTAACGCCAGGTCACTGTCCGGCAACAGCCACAGCGTCTTACGTTCCAGCCTGACCGGCTCGACGGGCCTGTCGCCATAGCGCGCCAGCACCACGGCCCGAACCGCAGGCAGCGTGCAGTTTACCTCGCTGTCATTACTGAAACCGGTCAGCGTTACGGCGACATCGTCAGGCCACTCCGGCGCGTTCAGCCACTGTTCGGCTGCGGCCATCTGGAAGTAACGCGGATCGATGCCGTCCGGTAAGCCGGGAAAAACCGTATCGCGGTAAGCGGCGCCGTTCATCTCCGCCCGTACCGGCTGCAGGTAGATATCGCGCTCAGGGAAATGATGGGGTACCGGCGTGGCCGCGGCCAGCTTAGACGCCAGCGGTGTACCGGCGAGTTCGATATTGGCCAGCGGTTTACCGGCCGGGTTGAGCCTGCCATCGTCACCGCACCACCCCTGAGGGTGATCGAGCGGCATCCGGGTAAACGCTTCAGGGCTGAGGCGCCCGGCGTCGCGATCGCCAACGATATGCCAGCTTTTTCTCAGCCGCCCCACCGCGATGCTCACCTCGGCGTGCGTGGCGGGAGGATCGCGCAACACCTGGCCTGCCAGCAGATATTCCGCATGCGGTTTCGGCTCGGCGCAGTCGAGCACTGACATCATGTGCGGCGCACTGTTCCAGGCGTGCCAGATTTTTGCCTCGGTGGCAAACTGGTCAGGGCGGCTGAGGTAGCACCCTGCTACCACGCTGATCCCCAGAAAACTTTCCTGACCGATCTGATAGCCCGACTTCAGCACAATCAGCTGCTGCGGTTTAATGATTCTCATCGCTTTACCCTTCCTTAGTTCGACATTTTCACGCCGACGGTTTGCATGCTGGCACCGCTCACAGAGACGCCGACACCGGTGGTGGTGATACTCGAACCGGTGGTCACAATGCTTGAGCCGATATTGGTGATATTTGAGCCATTGTTCATAAACACGGAACCGGTGAAGTTCACCCATGAACCTAACATTTGTACCAGTGAGCCGTAGAACATGGTGCTGGCCCCGGTCATGACCACCTCGGTGCCGGTCATCGACGATGACACGCCGGTGAAGGCGGTTCCTTCCCCGAGAAACGAGGTGGAGCTGGCGGTGAAATTGCTGGCATCGCCGATCACGGCGGTTGAGCTGCCGGTACAGCTGCTGTTACAGCCGGTTAAACTGATACTGTTGCCGGTGGCAGAAAGGCTCTGACCAATCACCGCACTGCTTATCCCGGTAAAAGAGGTCCCGCTCCCCGTGACAGAGAGAGTGTTTCCGGTCATTGAAACCGCGTTGCCCGTCAGCGCTGCCTGATTACCGGTTGCGGTAACATTGTTGCCGGTCAGCCCGATGGCGTTAGCTTTGTAAGAAACGGCGTTCTGCAGCTGTTCCGTCAGCGTGCGGGTGACCACCTGATAGAGATCCTGCCCGACGTCGCTGACGCTGTTGCGCTCAACCGAGGTGTGCAGATCGCGCTCTGCGTGCATCATTACCCGTTCACCGCCGCGCTTATCATCAAACGTCAGCTGGCTGGCATGCTGCGGCTGGCCAAACTTCAGCGAGCGCGAAACCAGGCCGCTGTAGTTGATCTGCTCCGGCAGCCGGTAAGGGGGCGGGTTATCACCGTTGTAGACGATGCCGGTCACTACCGGCCGGTCAGGTGAGCCGTCAAGATAGGTGATCAGCACTTCCTGCCCGACGCGCGGCATCGCCAGCACGCCCCAGCCTTTGCCCGCCCAGGCCTGCACCACCCGCATCCAGCATGAGCAGTCCTCCTCACGGCTCTTGTCACGGTCCCAGTGAAAATGCACGCGGATGCGCCCGTGTTTGTCGGTGTGCACTTCGGACTCAGCCGGGCCGACCACGGTGGCACTGTGCAAACCGGGCATCTGTGGCCGTGGCGTGACGCGGGGCGGCCGCCAGGCGATGTCGTCATTTATCGCGATAAAACGGCAGATGACGTTGCGCCCCTGGCTGCTGCTGTCCGGCCCGTCCTGAATAAAGTCATAGTCGCAGCGCAGCAGTTTGTAGCCGCGGTTGCGCTGCGGGTCAGGGTGCAGCGAGAGCGCAAAACGGCGGGCGGGCCGCAGGCCCGTGGCGTTGCTTTCGCCGTTGAGCAGCAGGCCCTGGGCCTGCAGTTCCTGCAGGCGTATCTGCGCCAGCCGTTCGCCCCGTTCGGTATCCCGGTAACCCGTGGCATAGTCATACCACTGCAGCGGCGTCTCCGGCAGCCGGTTGTCCTGCTGTTCGGCCCGGGTTTGCAGGTTATTGCGCGGATTGAGATAGTCAAAATCACGCAGGACAATCTCATTCGGGCTGACCCTGCGCTGGCGACGAATGCGCTGAATGCCTTCGCGAATGGCGCGCCCCTCTTCGCCGTCGGGGATGTAGCTCAGCGCCTGCCAGGGGGCATCCAGCAGGGGCCAGGTCTGCCGGTCCTGGATCACCAGCGTGTGGCGATCCTCGCCGTGTTCCGTCACGTAACTGATGCCTTCATCCTCCAGCAGGCGGCTGACGAAATCGAAGTCACTTTCGGAAAACTGCACGCAGTACTCCCGCGGCGGATAGGTGCCTTCCAGCTCGAAGCGGTAATCCGCCGCGCCATAACGCGAGAAAATCTGCGTGACAATGTCAGGCACGTTCAGATTCTGGAAGATCCGGCAGTTGCGGTTCTGCTGCAGAAACCACGGCCAGCCACTCAGCCTGAACTGATAAACAAAATGCGTGCCCTGCTGCCCGCGATCGGCCCCGGCGATAATCCAGGCATTAAACGGCCGCCGCCTGCCGCCGGGCAACTCAACGGAGACGGTGACCTTCTTACCCAGCAGCGGGTCGAAATCGACCTCCGCGCTGCGGCACTCGACGTCCAGAGAGTACGCGGCATTCGCGGACATCCCCTCCTCTACCTTAAAACTGAGCGGGTAGGCGTCCAGCGCGTTCAGCTCATCACTTACGATTTCAAGCAAAGACATACAACCTCCTTGTACAGGGTGATGCGGTTCAGACGAAATGCAGCGTCAGGCAGTCGTCTTCGATACTCAGTTGAATTTCGTGCAATACCTGCCGGGTGCGCTGGCGTTGCAGTAGCTCAAGGCCGATCGGCGGCAGCACCGTCTGTTGCAGTAATCCCTCGACGGCACGCCCGCTGGACGGATGCTGTCGGGCGCGGGCCGTCAGCCAGTCCATGACGTCTGCCGCCACCGTCAGCCGGGTTCCGGCCCCGGCACCGGCCGTCAGCCGGGCGTCGAGTGCGTCCAGCTGGTAGCGGACAATCGCCCGCAGAGCCTCGTCGCTGAGCGGCAGATACGGGATCAGGGTCATTCGCGCCAGCAACGCCGGAGAGAACACCCGGCTAAGCGCCTGATGGACCCGCGGCCGCAGCGTGGACAGCGTGAGCGACTGTTCGGCGGCGGCGGCCTCAATTTCATCACCGCCGGCATTGCAGGTCAGCAGGAAGAAGCAGTGGCGGAAGCTGATCTGCCGCCCTTCCCCATCCTCCATCAGCCCTTTATCAAACACCTGGTAAAACAGGTCATGAATATCCGGGTGCGCTTTTTCAAACTCATCCAGCAGGACAACTGACCAGGGTTTACGCCTGACCGCCTCGGTTAGCTTTCCTCCTTTGCCGTAGCCGATATAGCCTGGCGGCGCACCTTTCAGCGTGGAGACGCTGTGCGCTTCCTGAAATTCACTCATGTTAAAGGCGATCAGATTATGGCTTCCGCCATAAATCGCCTGGGCCAGCGCGTGGGCGGTTTCCGTTTTCCCGGTGCCGGTTGGCCCGGCCAGCAGAAAGACCCCTGACGGGCGTTCCGGCGACTGCAACCCTGCCCGCGAAACCCGTATCGCCTGAGCCAGCTGCCGTACTGCCGCAGGCTGGCCAAAGATCTGCGCCTCCAGCCGTGATTCCAGCTGAAGCACGTTGTCGATGTCGCTCTGCAACATGCGCCCGGAGGGGATACCGGTCCAGTCGGACAGCACGTCGGCAATCACCCGCTCATCCACCCACGGGGAGATCAGCGGCGTTTCGTTCAGCCCGTCCGACAGTTCCGCCAGCGCTGGCTCTGCCCCTTCCTGCTGCCTGGCACGGTAGCGCTGGAGGATCTGCTGCTCCTGCTGATGCTGCTGGCGCAGGCTGTCCAGCCGTTGCCGGCACGCAGACTGTCGCTGTTGCAGCGCCGCCAGCCGTGGTTCTTTCTCCTCCGCCGCCAGCGGTTCCTGCTGCAGATTGTCGCTTTCCCGCCGCAGCGCATCCCGTTCGGCCAGGGCGTCACTAATAGCGTAAGGTTGCCCGTGCTGGCTGAGGGCAACCCGCACGCAGGCGGTGTCCAGCAGGGCAATCGCCTTATCGGGCAGCTGCCGCGCGGGAAGATTGCGCTGTGACAGGCGCACCGCCGCCAGCAGCGCGGATTCGCGGATCGACACCTCATGAAAGGCGGAAAATTTCGGCGCGATGGCGCGCAGCATGGCGACCGCGCGGGCTTCATCAGGTTCACTGACCAGCACGGTCTGAAAACGGCGGGTCAGCGCGGCGTCCGGCTCAATAAACTGCTTATATTCCGACCAGGTAGTGGCCCCAATCATCCTCAGCTCGCCGCGCGCCAGCATCGGCTTGAGCAGATTCACCGCATCACCGGTTCCGGCCTGCCCCCCCGCACCGACCAGGCTGTGCGCCTCATCACAGAACAGCACCACCGGGCTGCCGGAAGCACGGATGGCATCCAGCAGCGCGCAGATTCTGGCTTCAAACTCCCCGCGCGCCGTGGCACCCGCCTGCAGGCTGCCGAGATCCAGCGACAGCAGGCGCGCCCCCTGCAGGCGTGGCGGCACCTGGCCGCTGACGATCTGGCTGGCCAGCGCCTCGACCACCGCCGTTTTGCCCACGCCCGCCTCGCCCACCAGCATCGGGTTGTTCTGCCGCCGGCGCTGCAGAATATCGATCAGCTGGCGCAGTTCCTGCTCACGACCGATGACCGGATCAATCTCACCTCTGGCGGCCTGGGCGGTCAGATCGGCACACCAGCGGGTGAGCACGGCGCTCTCTGCCCCTGCGTCTGCGGCCGCGGGCGGCGGGCTGACCGACAACGGGTCAGCGTTCACCTGCTCAATGGAGCAGGCAATAATCGCCGGATAGTCGTCAAAAATTTTGGGCAGCGGCAGCTTTTTGAACTCATCGCAGAGTCGGTACAACACGCGCTGCAGCGCCGGATCCTGCAGGATACCCAGCAGAATATGGGCGGTGCGCACCGGGCCACCGGCCGGGTTAAGCTGGCTGACCACCACCCCGTGCTCTACCGCACGGATCAGGCTGGCTGACAGGTCGCTCACCGTCCCCTCGCGGTTTGGCTGAGTGTGCAGGATCTTCTTCAGCGCGTTCGCCACCCGTGACTGGCTGACCTCACAGGCGTTGAACAGCAGCGGGATATCACCGCGATCCTCGCTGACCAGCACGCTTAGCCAGTGCTCCAGCTCCACGGTCTCGTGGCGGAAACTGCGGCACAGCCGGGTTGCGTCAACAAAGGTTGCCCTGGCAAACGCTCCCAACAGGGAAAACAGACGTTCTCGCTGATACACCTTTAACCTTCCTTATTTCAGGTTGTCGAATACCAGACAGGCTGGGAGACGATCTTTTCCCTGGCCTGCAACCAGCCGCTGCGCCCCGCACGCCCCTGCCCCAGACGGCAGGCCATCGCAGGTGAGGTGCGGATCAGCAGCACAATATCCATCACGTACCGGTGGCGGAAAAAAGCCCGGCAGCAGTGCGCCAGAGAGAGCAATGCCGGTGCCCCGCGTTGAAATGTCGAATACTCGCTGGCGTCCAGCGGGCCAATATCTATCCGCACGGCGTGCTGCGCATCATAGAAACGCCTTCCGAGTCGGGTGGCGCCCAGCAGGTTGCCCACCGGATGAACGCCAGGCTCATCGCCAATCCACCTGCCCTGTCGGGTGCGCACCCGCACCGGGACGGAGAAGTAGTGGGTCAGCATCCGTTGCAACTCCGCTACCGAACCCCGCCCCGGCAGCCACGCGCCGGGCCAGGCCAGGCGCAGACGGCTCAGGTGAGTTTCCAGAGGCTGGGCCGCCGGTATCCCGGCGACCATCCGCAGGCGGCGGTCAAACCGGTTCTGCTCCGGCGGGCGATCGTGCCCGACTATCGGGTTAAGCTGGCTCCATGCGCGGTAAAAAAACAGCGCCAGCCGCTGGCTGAAAATCGCCATAAAGGCCTCAAAGGCCCGGTTGCGCTGTGAAAAGGCCTCTGCATGCGCGTGTTCGGTGACGTACAGGGGTAACGGGCCGTATGGCGCAAAAAAACCAAAGCAGCGGGTGATCACCTCCAGCCGGCCGTCGTTTATCTGTACATCCGCCACCTCACGCGGGGCGAACGCCGCGTCTGCCCGCTGGGTAATGCGTATGCGCGACAACGAGCCATCGCGACTCTGCCCCAGCTGCGGCTCGCCGCCGCAGAGATGTTCAAATTCCCGCAGCAGGGCGAAAAAGTCCTGGCTGGCACTGAGCGCGCTCCACGCCTCTGGCTTAGCCGACACGGTCGTTCTCCCAGCTGATTTGCGGCTCGCCATCGAGAGAGAGCGTCATGCGCAGCGTCTGACTTAGCTCACAGTACTGGCTCAGCGCATGATGGATCACCGCCGCGAAGACCACCGCACCGTGATCGGCATGATGGTCGCGCCGCAGGTTGAGCGCGATCTCTGCCCCGCGGGTCCAGGCCAGCGGCCCCGCCCCGCGATAGCGCTCAAAGCGGTGGCCGATCGCGCTGTGCTCAATGCTGTCCAGACGGCGTTGATGGGTGGGCTGCAGGGGATCGGCAAACAGCATCAGCCACTCCTTCAGTAAGGCAGAGCAGTCCGCCACCTGCGGCCGGGCATAGTGCAGCGGGTTAACGGCCAGCAGCTGTAACGCCTGCCAGCTCTTATCCGCTGGCGGCACCGCCTGTGGGCTGGAGGGATGACGAATAATCTCTGTCTGATGCACCGGCAACGTCTGTTGCAGCTGGAACACCGGCTGTTGTAACCCGGCCGGGATCAGATGCCGTTCGCAGACCAGCGCCTCCACCGCCAGCGCTTTCAGCGCGTGCGCTGGTCCACTGGCTTCCCCCATCGAGAGCGCGATAAAAAGTTCTTCTTCCGGTAACCCGCTGTTGTGATAGCGCGATGCGCGTGGCTCACGCCGACGGCGTAACGACCAGACGGCCGGAATGCCCGGCTGATGATAACGGCGATCGCCCTGCGGTGAGGCCAGCGGGATCGGTTCCCCCTGCGGGTTCACGCCCTGTACCTGACACAGGCTGTGAACGTCGTAAAGCGACGCGTTCAACCGGTCGACAATCAGCGGATGTTCAACGCGATCGTGGTTGAGTAATACCGGGTCACAGCGACGGCGGTACAGGTTAATCACCGGCGTGGCAAACAGGGCGAAATCGGCTGCACCAATCTGGTTCAGCAGCGTCACCACCTTCCGATCGAGCAGAATAAACAGTTCAAACTCCCGCGCCTGCCGGCACTCACTGAGGAAAGGCTGCAACCCGGCGATATCAACACGGCAGAACAGGCCGGGTGCGGCAAAGTACTCGCGCAGGATCCGGCAGCCCGGCAGCTCGCCCGTGACCTGCGGCAGCAGTGAATCCTCATCACCCAGCCCGCCCAGACGTAATGCGCTGGCGGGCAGTTCTGCAACCTTTGTCTGCCGGTCGCAGGTCGCCCAGGCGACTATTTTTTGCGTGTGCAGCAGGATCAGCGAGAGCAGCTGGCTGGCTTTGACCTGGTGACCGGCCAGCGTCAGTTGCAGCGGTGAAAATCTCAGCTGTGAGACGGCAACCACGCCCCGGGTGCTGAGCCGGATGCGCAGGTGGGACTGACTGAGCTGAAAATGGCGTGCCACCCCTTCAGGCAGGGACGCGGGGGCCAGCAGCGCGTAGCTGGCTTCCTCAATCACCACCGGCTGAAGATGCAGCGATGTGCCGGTTGAGAAGGTTGCCGTCCTGCCGTGCAGTGACGGATCGCTTAACACCACCTTACTGCCGCGAGGCAGCGTGGTGTGCGTGTCCCACTGCGGATAAGTCAGATCGGGACGAATGGCGATCAGCGCCATTGAGGGCACCGGAGCCGACCAGTAGGGTGCCAGCCGGGCCAGCATATTGAGCGCGAACTCAGGCTGCTCATAATTCAGGCGCTGCTGAACGCGGGTGCTGAGAAAGGCTGCGCCCTCCAGCAGTCGCTCAACAAAAGGATCGCGTACCCCGTCATGATGCATCCCCAGATGCCTGGCGACCTGCGGATTTTCACGTGAGAACTGCTCACCGGCCTGCAGGAAGTAACAGAGTTCATCGTTGTACAGGGCTAAAAAGTCGTCGTCGGGCATGATTTTCGCCTCAAATAACCTGAATGGCACCACATGAGTAATCCAGCGCAATGCGTAAATTGATGACCGTGGCGTCTTGTGGAACGGCCAGAACGCCGCTGATATCAAATAAGATCGCCAGTGCCAGCGTTTGTCGCGTTTCAAATACCGGCTTCACGGTAATTCTCACCGGATCAAGACGCGGCTCGAACGTCACCAGGATGCGATGTATGTGTCTGGCCAACGCCGATACATTTTCACTGATCGGGATCTGTTTACTCAGCGAAGGCAGTCCGTAATTGATCACCGAGCCTGCGCAGAATGAGTAATGTTCTAACGATAACGTGCCGCTGCGCGTGGCATCATTCAGCAGTCTTTCAATATCACGCAGCAATATTTCCCGCCACCCCGCCATATTCATGGCCACAGGTAGCGTGCTGAGCTTATCGAATAACGCAGGCCGTGATATTATCATTGTATTTTCCTTTATCCTGGCCACCCGTAAACGGGCAGCCAGGGAGCGGATTAGATTTTTATATTCCGCTTAAGATCATAGCCGGACTGGATAACGGCCCCCATACTTCCGTCATTATTCTGCTCCTTATATTCAATCTCTATCCTGGCAAAATTAAGCCTGATCAGATCGGTTGGCAAAACCGTATCGACCTTGTGAATATACATAGGATCAATAGGCATATTACCCACGGTTTTATAGGACGACACCAGGCAGTTGCTGAACACCACCGTGAGGAAGTCCTGCTGACCCTGACCGGATTTACGGCAGACCAGCCGGGCTTTTTCAATATGCGCCCCCGTTGCACACATCAGAAAGAGTTTGGGGGAGGATTTGTTATTGATCATGCGAAATTCAAAATCTTTCATTTCAACTTTTCCTGCTCCACCGCCGCTGCCCATTCCCCAGCGGCCGGCATTCTCTTCTGACCACTGCCAGGCATCAAGCTGGATCCAGCCACGATAATGTTCATCAGGCGATTCACCATCAACGCCATCTATTTTTAAAAAATAATCAACTAACGCTGCCATCTTAATCTCCTTGATTGCGTTACGCCGGTTTGTACCGGCAGATATCCGGATAAAAATGCACAGTGCAGAACGCCAGGATTTTGTGCTTTAACGCACTATCCGGCTTTCATCACTCTGATTCATTTTCATCTTTTCCCATCCATGTTGGCAGAGGGAAGTCTGGACACTAACCGTAATGAAACGGTCATGCCTTCTAACTGGTAATGGGGGCGCAAATAAAAATGCGCACGATAATATCCCGGATCGTCAGCCACCTCTTCCACGCTGACTTCCGCTGCGGCGAGAGGGCGGCGAGCTTTGGTAGTTTCGGTAGATACTGTAGGATCGCCGTCAACATAATTCATCAGCCAGTCATTCAGCCACAACTGCATATCATCGCGAGAGCGAAATGATCCTATTTTGTCCCTGACAATACATTTCAGATAGTGGGCAAAACGGCAGGTGGCAAAAATATAGGGCAATCGCGATGATAACTTCGCATTCGCCGTCGCATCATCATTTTCATAGCGCCTGGGCGCATGCAGCGTGCATGAACCAATGAAAGCGGCAAAGTCAGAGTGTTTACGGTAAACCAGCGGCAGAAATCCCGCATCCGACAGCTCCTGTTCCCGCCGGTCAGAAATAGCGACTTCGGTGGGACACGTCAGTTCATAACCGCCCTCCTCCGAGGGAAAGGCATACGCCGGTAGCTCTTCCACCGCGCCGCCGGATTCGATGCCGCGAATTCTTGAGCACCAGCCATATTCATGGAAGGCCCGGTTGATGTTCAGCGCCATGGCATAGGCCGAGTTGGCCCAGCAGAAATCGTCACTCTGCTCGGGGCGAACCACTTCTTCAAAAGAAAACGCCTCTACCGGATTGGTTTTGGCCCCGTAAGGCTGGCGGGCCAGGAAGCGGGGCAGCGTCAGCACCAGATAGCGCGCGTCGTTGCTTTCCCGCAATCGTCGCCATGCCGCATATTCCGGCGTGGTAAAAATCTTGCCAATATCCCGCGGGTTGCCCAGTTCGGCCCATTTGTTCATCTGCAGCAGCGCCGGTGACGCCGCAGCAATAAACGGGCAGTGCGCAGCGGCGGCAATTTTGGCAATTTCACTCAGCAGCGACACGCCAATCGGGCTGTGATCGAACGGGTAATCGCCCACCAGACAGCCAAAGGGTTCACCGCCAAACTGCCCATACTCATTTTCATAGATCTGTTTGAAAATCGGGCTCTGATCCCAGGCCGTACCCCGGTAGCGGCTGAGCGTGCTCATGAGTTCCTGCTGAGTAATATTAAGAACACGGATTTTCTGTGTTTCATTAACATTCGTATTATCAACAAGATAGCTAAGACCGCGCCATGCCGCCTCCAGTTTTTGAAAAGCCGGCTGATGAATGATCAGGTTCATCTGCTGTGACAGCTTCTCGTCGATTTCAGCAATCAAACGCTCGAGGGTGAAAATCACGTCTTTGCTGACCCTGACCTGGCTTCGGCTCACGTAGTCCGACAGGGTGCCGATCGCACTGCGTACCGCCAGCGATGCTTCCTGCGTGCGTGGGCGAAAGCTCTTTTTCAACAGCGCGTCCAGCTCATCGCCGACGTCTACGGGTTCATCATATTCACGCCGATCGTGACTGAGATGTTCAGCCAGCGGATTAGTCTCTGTCATTGCCCTTCCCCTTCCTCTGTCCTACTGCCTGGATCCGGCTCGCCTTCGCCCTCACTGAAGATATCCGCGCCTTTTACGATCAGATCGTTAAGAAAATCGGGACGTTCTAACAGATTTTTTACCACCTCTTCCGCGCTGGCTTTCCCGTCCATATAGGTGATCAGCTGGGAAAAATGTTCACGGGCCTGCAGCAGTGCCGCCATCTGTGGAATGCGCCGTGCCAGTTCTGCGGGAGAAAAGTCCTCCATGGATTCGAATTCCAGATCGATATCGATCAGGTCATCGCCCTCACTCAGCGTATTTTCCACGTAGAATTGCAAATGGGGTTTTATTGCCCGCATGCGGTCATTAAAATTATCCTGATCGAAGGTCAGAAATTTACGTTTTTCAATAGCAGGCAGATCGGTTTTACGATTACCGGAAAGATCGGACATGATACCGGTGACAAAAGGTAGCTCGATCTTCTTTTGCGAACCATAAAGCTCAACGTCATACTCAATCTGAACGCGGGGTGCATTGTTCTTGCCGATAAACTTTTGTGAATCAGTATCCCTGGCCATCAGCCTCTCCTCGGTATTTTATTTATTACCAATAAACTGCTGTAACGTCGACAGTGAGTCCGGCAGCATATCTTCAACGATCGCTAAAAAATCCATACCGATCATTTTTTGCGACCGCCGAATCAGCACCGGTGCCGGATGACCCGGCTCACACCGTTCAAAATAGTCGATAACTTTATCCAGCATGATAATCACATCCTGACGACTCGAAAAACCGTCTGGCGTGAGTGCTGGCAAACTCTGACTTTCCAATAAAACCGCGTCGTCATCACTACTTGCAGTGATATGAGCTATTTTATTCCGCAGGACATCAATCCATTCCAGCAGCAACCGACAATCCAGTTGATATCCTTCGTTATCCTTATTGACCAAAAACTCTATGTTTTTCAGCGAACCATGAATCAGCAGCAGCTGCTCTGATAACGCCGGCAGTCCGGCCTGATGGTAGACTTCATTTACCTGAGAAACAGCGGATACAATTTGTGAATAACTCAATTCCGTACTGTCGGATGAGAGTCCGCGTGAAAAAATATCATCATAAGATAATCCTCCCCCAGGGATTAACTGACTCTTTTTTATCAGGCTCAGGCACGGTACTGATGAAATCCAGCTCAGCGCTGCGGCTCCATCACCATTGAGTAACAGCGTCTTATCCTCAGCGACTTCCGTTATTGACAGGTCAAGAAGATAATGTTCTATTTTTTTTATACTCTCAAAGAGTACGATCCCACCGCGCAGATTCAACTCCGCACGAAGTAACCAGAGTTCAACCCGCAGGTCAAAATTTTTTGATATTAAGTGACTGCAGTTATCTCTGATTTTATACCAGTCAAACTTTTCTTCCGGAAGCGTATAGCCCAGAGGATCGTCGATTTCATCGAATTTAGCCAGAGATAATTCAACATCAACATAGAGTGGGTCAAACTTGATATCTTCATTCGGTCCGTAAGAAGAAGCGCAATCATCCATAATTCTACCCTCAGCGTGGATTAGCAGTACTTTTTCTGTCACAGGGGCATGCATAGCTCGTCCTTGTATAAATCACCTTATCAAACAGAATTAATTAACATCCAATTGTTTGTGAGAATTAATCAGCACTCAATTATAGATTTCAGCTATCAATAAATTGATATCGATCGTCAAAAGCAATAAGCATTATTAACGGTTCATTTAAGTTTTTTCATGTCATCGTTTTTACTAAAAAACCACCTGTTAAAATCGTATAATTACTTCGATAAAAACATTTTTTAATCAAATATGATTATAATCATAATATTTGTTAACTAAAAATAAGGTTTTTCCGTAAGTTAAAATCATTAAAAAAAATGAATCCTCATTTTCTGGCTACAATTGCAGCAGTGAAATCTTTTTTTTGCAAATGCAGTATAAAAATTTTGGACATGTTGAAATCATTGAAAAAATGATTTTTATCGGGCGTTAATGTGATAAATACAGAACGGCAGTGAGTATAACATCATGTTTTTAAACAATATATTTTCCATGAGCTTTTTTTAACTTCAGGAGAGATGCTCTTCCGGTGACCGGATGTTTTACGATAAGCGTTAATTCCCGTCCGACAAAATCCCTCAGCTTTGCTGAATTCATAAGTAAAATGAATCATTCGCCACGTACCCTCACCCTTCACGTGGATAGAGTATTAACTGAAAAAACTGTTACCTGCGCAGAAATGCTCATACCCGGCGTGCCCGAGCATGAGTCAGAAAGAGGGGGAAAAGGGAATTCAACAGGTCGGCGCTGCTGCGTTCGTCAGGCAAAGCGACCATGACGCTCGCTGTTGCGTCTCGTCATCTTATTACCGAGCAGCACGTCAAAATCTATCGACGCACTGCGGCACTGGACATCCAGCCGGTATTACGCGTTGCCGGACACCCGCTCTTCCACGTCAAAGCTGAGCGGGAAGGCACCCAGTGCTTTGAGTTCCGCACTCCCGATTACAATTAACGACATATAACCTCCTGGTATGGGTTGCCGTCAGAAGGTGCTAATGGTTTACGGCCTTCAGCAGGATGCCCCTGAGCGACTGAAAACAGCGTCATTTACCGTCAGCTTAGCGTTTAACAGGTCAGTTTTTTTTGCGGAAACGGGTGGGTTGAACAGCCACAGAACAGGGTGGAATGGGATGAAACTGCAGGGCCGGCAGGTATCGTCGGGCAATTTACAGCAGGTTGCAGCGCACTAAGCACAAAATAAAGAAAAAGACGGGTAAACAGCCCCTCCACCGCCAGGTGGGGGGTGTTTACCCGTCCGCAGGGGCTGCGCCCTGTTGATTGACTCCGGCCGTTTATTCCAGGCTGGTGGTGCCGTTGATCCTGAACTTGATGGTCATTTTCAGATCGTTCCCCGGCCTGCCGGGTTCGTAACGCCACTTACGCATCGCTGATTTCACCTCACGCTCAAACATATTGCGCGGTTCGGCGGAGACAATACGCACGTTCTCTACCTGCCCGCTGGCGTTGACGTCGAACATCACCCTGACCGCACCCTCCACGCGCAGCGCCAGCGCCCGCGACGGATAATCAGGGTTGCCCTGGCTAATCGCCCGCGTACCGGTTGAGACGGTATTCGACGGCGGCGCCGGGTTGGTTGTCGGCGCGGTAGACGCTTTTGGTGCTTCGGTGACCTGCTTTTCAACCGGGGCTGGCGGACGCGTTTCACGCGGCTTCACCTGCGGCTTCGGCTTCTCTTCCACCTTCTTCGGTTTCGGTTTCGGCTTCGGCTTCGGTTTGGGCTTCGGCTCGGGGATCGGAATCGGAACCGGCTCGGCTTTTGGCGGCTCGGGAACGATTTCTGGCTCAGGTTCCGGCTCAGGTTCGATCACCGGCTCTGGCGGCGCAGGCTGCACTTCCGGCTGCACTTCCGGCGCGACCATCGACACGCTGATGGGCTGTGCCGGTTTCGGCATCTCAGTCGTCTGGTGGTACGAGGCGTAAAGCAGCGCACCGATCACCGTACCGTGCAGTACAACGGAAACCAGCAACGAGAGGGGTGAGCGGCCTGGTAGTGGGGTTGTCAGCGTCGTCATAGTCTTTATGGTCAAAATGTGAAGGGGTGAGTTTAAATGCAAATAGCAATCAATTTCAACAACCAGCAGCATCCAATTGACAATAAGCCCTTAAATCGCCGATCGGCGGGTCAGATTCCCTCCGTTTATCTTTCGTTTGCACAAACGCTGGTGATCACTTAACGTGGCGCAACTATTTATTCCGACAGGGGTTCGAAGGTGCTCTACGTAATATACGCTGAAGATCATGCTGATTCACTGGAAAAACGGCTGGCGGTGCGCCCTGCACACCTGGCCCGGCTGCAGCTGCTGCGCGATGAAGGACGCCTGATTATCGCCGGTCCGATGCCGGCGGTAGACAGCAACGACCCCGGTGCCGCAGGCTTTAGCGGCTCAACGGTGATCGCCGAGTTCACCTCGCTGGAAGAGGCGCAATCCTGGGCGCAGGACGACCCGTATGTCGCGGCGGGTGTTTACCGGCAGGTGGCGGTGAAGCCATACAAACGGGTGTTCTGACCCGTGGCGCGCGGTCGGCTTTGCCGCCCACGCTCACCCATCGGGTCAACCGGGCGCGTCTGTCGCCCGGTCACTCACGCTCAGGGGATCTGGGTAATAAACAGGATAGAACGGCGCTGCTGCTGGGCCACCTGGTGGCGGAAGGAGTGCATACGGCCATAGCGGCGGGACTGCCCTTCTAACCAGCGCGACCGGCGGCGGTGCACCTGCCGCATCATGCGCCAGCGCGCGACTTCATTCCTGCTCTTCCTCATGACACCCTCTCTCGGATTTGTGGACCGGCAAAACCTGCGGCGCGAGTATAGCCTTTTTTTCCGCCGTACCCAATCAGACCTGTTAAATCGGTGAATACTTTCGAAAAGGTTCCCTGCGCTGTCATCTGCACGTAAACTCTGAGCACCCGGGCGCGAACAGGATTTCCACTTAATGACCACTTTTTACACCGTGATGAGCTGGCTACTGGTTTTCGGATACTGGCTGCTGATCGCCAGCGTGACGCTGCGCATCCTGATGAAACGCCGCGCCGTGACCTCGGCGATGGCCTGGCTGCTGGTGATCTACATTCTGCCGCTGGTCGGCATTATCGCCTATCTGTCGTTCGGCGAGCTGCACCTCGGCAAGCGCCGGGCCGAACGTGCCCGTACCATGTGGCCGTTTACCGCCCGCTGGCTCAACGAGCTGAAGTCCACCCGGGCGATTTTTGCCGAGGGTAACAGCGACGTGGCGCGCCCGCTGTTTCAGCTGTGTGAACACCGCCAGGGCATTGGCGGGGTTAAGGGCAACCAGCTGCAGCTGCTGACCAGCACCGATGAGACGCTTCAGGCGCTGATCCGCGATATCCGGCTGGCGCGGCACAATATCGAGATGGTGTTTTACATCTGGAATCCGGGCGGGCTGGCGGATGAGGTGGCCGAAGCGCTGATGGCCGCCGCCCGGCGCGGCGTGCACTGCCGTCTGATGCTGGACTCGGCCGGCAGCGTGGCCTTTTTCCGCAGCCCGTGGGCGGCGATGATGCGTAACGCCGGCGTCGACGTGGTGGAAGCGCTGAAGGTCAGCCTGCTGCGCGTGTTCCTGCGCCGTATGGACCTGCGCCAGCACCGTAAGATGGTGCTGATCGACAACGCCATCTCCTACACCGGCAGTATGAATATGGTCGACCCGCGCTTCTTTAAACAGGACGCGGGCGTCGGCCAGTGGGTGGATCTGATGGCGCGGATGGAAGGCCCGGTGACCACCACCATGGGCATTATCTACGCCTGCGACTGGGAGATTGAAACCGGCAAGCGCATCCTGCCGCCGCCGCCGGACGCCAATATGATGCCGTTTGAAGCCGAAAGCGGCCATACCACCCAGACCATCGCCTCCGGGCCGGGCTTCCCGGAGGATATGATCCACCAGGCGCTGCTGACCGCCATCTATTCGGCGCGCGAACAGCTGATTATGACCACCCCCTATTTCGTTCCCAGCGATGACCTGCTGCACGCCATCTGCACCGCCGCCTGGCGCGGCGTTGAGGTGAGCATTATCGTGCCGCGCCACAACGATTCGCTGCTGGTCGGCTGGGCCAGCCGCGCCTTCTTCGCCGAACTGCTGGAGGCGGGGGTGAAAATCTACCAGTTCGAGGGCGGCCTGCTGCACACCAAAAGCGTGCTGGTCGACGGTCAGCTCAGTCTGGTCGGCACCGTTAACCTCGATATGCGCAGCCTGTGGCTGAACTTTGAGGTGACGCTGGTGGTGGACGATGACGGTTTCGGTACCGATCTGGCCTGCGTACAGGCGGATTATATCGCCCGCTCACGGCTGCTGGACGCCAGCCGCTGGAACCGCCGCGCCTGGTGGCAGCGCATCGTCGAACGTCTGTTTTACTTCTTCAGCCCTTTGCTGTAAAACGGGCGAAGTTGTTCACCAGCCCGCGGGCTTACAGGAAATGTTATGGATTTAAACAACCGCCTTACCGAAGATGAAACGCTGGAACAGGCTTACGATATTTTTCTTGAGCTGGCCGTCGATAACCTCGATCCGGCCGATGTGATTCTGTTCAACCTGCAGTTTGAGGAGCGCGGCGGCGCGGAGCTGTTTGACCCGGCCGAAGACTGGGCCGAGCACGTTGATTTCGATCTGAACCCGGACTTCTTCGCCGAGGTGGTGATTGGGCTGGGTGAGGCAGACGGTGAGCCGATCACCGACGTGTTTGCCCGCGTGCTGCTGTGCCGCGAGAAAGATCACAAGCTGTGCCATATTCTGTGGCGTGAGTAAGCCGCTGCCAGCGCAGTGAGGCAGGCTGTCTGCAGGGTGTAACCGGCGGTCTGCTCCTCTCTGCCAGACGATTAAAAACGGCTACCGGTCAACGGTAGCCGTTTTTTATTGCCTGTCGCGCAGGAAAAGAGATGCCCGTTGAAGCGGGTGGTGACAGACGCCACCCCCCGCCTGGCGCGGTATTACAACGGATCGACCTTCAGGCAGGAGACCGCGTGGCGGAAGCTGCCCTCCAGCAGCGGCCGGGTGATGGCGCACTCCGGCCCGGCCACCGGGCAGCGGGTGCGGAACACGCAGCCGGACGGCGGGTTGATCGGCGAAGGCAGCTCCCCCTCCAGCAGCTGCAGGGTTTTATTCCGCTCCCGATCCGGATCCGGCACCGGCACCGCCGACATCAGCGCCCGGGTATAAGGGTGCTGCGGGTTCTGGTACACCTCGCTGTAGGTGCCGAGCTCCACCGCGTGGCCAAGGTACATCACCAGCACGCGGTCGGAGATATGCTTCACCACCGCCAGATCGTGGGCGATAAAGATCAGCGACAGGCCCATCTCGCGCTGCAGCTTTTGCAGCAGGTTAACCACCTGCGCCTGGATCGATACGTCGAGCGCCGAGACCGGTTCATCGCAGATAATCAGCTTCGGCTCAAGGATCAGCGCGCGGGCGATACCGATGCGCTGGCACTGGCCGCCGGAGAACTCGTGCGGGTAGCGGTTGACGAGGTTGGGCAGCAGGCCGACCTTCTGCATCATGGTGCGCACCTTCTCCGTCACCTGCGCCCGGGTCAGCTCCGGGTGGTAGGTGCGCAGCGGCTCGGCGATAATGTCGCCGATGGTCATGCGCGGGTTGAGCGAAGCCAGCGGATCCTGGAAAATCATCTGGATATCGCTGCGCGCCTCGCGCCACTGCTCCGCGCTCTGCCCCAGCAGATCGCGCCCCAGCCAGGCCACCCGCCCTTCGGTCGCCTTCACCAGCCCGATGATCGCCCGGGCCAGCGTCGACTTGCCGCAGCCGGACTCGCCGACCACGCCGAGGGTTTCGCCCTCGTACAGCCGCAGGCTGACGCCGTCGACCGCCTTAAGCGTTTTCGGCGGCTGCCAGAACCACTGGCGCCCGTCTTTTATCTCAAAGTGCACCTTCAGATCGGCGATCTCCAGCAGCACCTTCTTCTCAGCAGGCAGCGTCATACCAGTGCCTCCGGTGATTTAAAGCAGGCGCGCAGGCGGCCCTGACCAAACGGGCTGAGCGGCGGCGTGTCGGCACAGCGCTCGGTGGCGTGGGCGCAGCGCGGCTGGAACGGACAGCCTTTCGGCAGGCGCAGCAGGTTGGGCGGGTTGCCGGGAATAGTCACCAGCGTGTCGTTTTCGTCGGCGTCCAGCCGCGGCACCGCGTTAAGCAGGCCGATCGAGTAAGGGTGCGACGGCTGATAGAACACGTCGCGCGCGCTGCCGTACTCCATGGTGCGCCCGGCGTACATTACCAGCACCCGATCGCAGATCCCGGCCACCACCCCCAGATCGTGGGTGATCATAATAATCGCGGTGTTGAACTCACGCTTCAGTTCGTTCAGCAGGGTCATAATCTGCGCCTGGACGGTGACGTCCAGCGCGGTGGTCGGTTCATCGGCGATCAGCAGCTTTGGCCGGCACAGCAGCGCCATGGCGATCATCACGCGCTGGCGCATGCCGCCGGAGAATTCGTGCGGGAACATGCGCATGCGCTTGCGCGCCTCCGGCATCTTCACCGCATCGAGCATGCGTACCGACTCTTCAAACGCCTGCGCGCTGCTGAGGCCGTTGTGCAGCTTCAGTACTTCCATCAGCTGTTCGCCGACGCGCATATAGGGGTTCAGCGAGGTCATCGGGTCCTGGAAGATCATCGCCATCTGCTGCGCGCGCAGTGTATTCAGCTGCTTTTCCGGCAGGTTGAGGATCTGCTGGCCGTTAAAGCGCGCCGAGCCGCCGGTGACGCCGTTGGCGGCCAGCAGCCCCATCAGCGCAAAGGCGGTCTGCGATTTCCCGGAGCCGGACTCGCCGACGATGCCCAGCGTCTCACCGGCGCTGAGGCTGAAGTTCAGGTCGTTAACGGCGGTGACGTCACCGTCCGGGGTGCGGAAGGTAACGCGCAGGTCGCTGACTTCCAGCAGGCGGGGTTCAGCCGCCGTCGTTTCTGTGTTGTTCATCAGCACTTTCCTTAACGATCTTTCGGGTCGAGGGCATCACGCAGGCCATCGCCGATAAAGTTGAAACAGAACAATGTCACCACCAGGAAGCCGGCAGGCCAGAGCAGCAGCCACGGCGAGACCTCCATGGAGTTCGCCCCGTCGCTGAGCAGCGCGCCCCAGCTGCTCAGCGGCTCCTGGGTGCCAAGGCCGAGGAAGCTGAGGAAGGATTCAAACAGGATCATCCCCGGCACCAGCAGCGAGGCGTAGACCACCACCACGCCAAGCACGTTAGGCACGATGTGGCGCATCACGATGGCAAAGGTGGAGACGCCGCCGACTTCGGCCGCTTCGATAAACTCTTTGCGCTTCAGGCTCAGCGTCTGGCCGCGCACGATACGCGCCATATCCAGCCACGACACCATGCCGATGGCGATAAAGATCAGCAGGATGTTCTGACCAAACAGCGTCACCAGCAGGATCACAAAGAACATAAACGGGAAGGAGTTGAGGATCTCCAGCAGGCGCATCATCACCGCGTCGGTTTTACCGCCAAGGTAGCCCGCCAGCGTGCCGTACAGGGTGCCGACCACCACCGCCACCAGCGCGGCGGCGAGGCCGACCATCAGCGAGATGCGTCCGCCGATCGCCACCCGCACCAGCAGGTCGCGCCCCGAGGAGTCGGTGCCGAAGTAGTGGCCGCTGCTGAGATCCGGCGCGGCCGACATCATCGCCCAGTCGGTATCATCGTAGGTGAACGGCGACAGCAGCGGGGCCAGCACCACGAACAGCGCAATCAGCAGCAGCAGGACCAGGCTGGCGATCGCCGCGCGGTTGTGCATAAAGCGCCGGCGGGCGTCCTGCCACAGGCTGCGCCCTTCCACCTCCAGCTTTTCGCTGAAGTTCTCCATGGTCTGGCTGTTTTTTTTACTTAAAATCATTATCCGCCCCCTGCTCAGTAACGGATTTTCGGATCGATCACGGCGTACAGCACGTCAACAATCGCGTTAAACAGGATAGTCAGCCCCCCGACCAGGATGGTCAGGCTGAGTACCAGCGAATAGTCCCGGTTCAGCGCGCCGTTAACGAACAGCTGGCCGATGCCCGGCAGGCCGTAGATGGTTTCAATCACCATCGAGCCGGTAATGATGCCGACAAAGGCCGGGCCGAGATAGGAGAGCACCGGCAGCAGCGCCGGCTTCAGCGCGTGGCGCAGGATGATGCGGCGCATCGGCAGCCCCTTGGCGCGCGCGGTGCGGATAAAGTTGGAGTGCAGCACCTCAATCATCGACCCGCGGGTGATACGGGCGATGCTGGCAATATAGGCCAGCGACAGCGCCACCATCGGCAGGATCATATATTTCAGCGCCCCGCCGTTCCAGCCGCCGCCGGGCAGCCACTTGAGGGTGATCGAGAACAGCAGCACCAGCAGCGGCGCCACCACAAAGCCGGGGATGACGATGCCGGTCATGGCCACTCCCATTACCGCGTAGTCCCAGCGGGTGTTCTGCTTCAGCGCCGCAATGGTGCCGGCGGTTACGCCGATCACCAGCGCAAACAGGAAGGCGGCCGCGCCGAGCTTAGCGGAAACCGGGAACGAGGTGGCGAGCAGATCGTTGACCGAATAGTCTTTGTACTTAAACGACGGGCCAAAGTCGCCGTGGGCCAGCTGGCCGAGGTAGCTGAGGTACTGCTTCCACATCGGATCGTTGAGGTGGTATTTGGCCTCGATATTGGCCATCACCTCCGGGCTGAGCACCCGCTCGCCGGTAAACGGACTGCCGGGTGCCAGCCGCATCATAAAGAACGAGATGGTGATCAGAATAAACAGCGTCGGGATCGCTTCAAGGAAGCGTCGTAGAATAAATTTTAACATTGCCGTACCTGCTGGCTGATGCCGCAGCGCACAGGCGCTGCGGCGACATTGCTTAAAAGGGGCAACCCGGTTACCCGCGCTTCTTAATGTTTAATGATGTACAGATTCTTGTCGCGGATATTATCCAGCGGATCTTTACCGGTGTAGCCACCGACGTACGGTTTCACCAGGCGGATGTTTTTGTAGTAATAGACCGGGGCAATCGCAGAGTCGTTATCAAGAATTTTCTCAGCGCGGGCATAGACTTCAGCACGCTTGCCTTCGTCCGCCACCGTCAGCGCTTCGGCCAGCGTTTTGTCAAACTCCGCGCTCTTATAGTGCGAGGTGTTACTGCTGCTGTCCGACTGCATGATGTTCAGGAAGGTGCTCGGTTCGTTGTAGTCGGCACACCAGGCGGCACGCGCGACGTCAAAGTTGCCCTGATGGCGGGTATCGAGGAAGGTTTTCCACTCCTGGTTCTGCAGCTTAACGTTGACCCCAAGGTTCTTTTTCCAGATCGAGGCGGCGGCGATCGCCAGCTTTTTATGCAGATCGGAGGTGTTGTACAGCAGGTCGAAGGTCAGCGGTTTATCCGCCGTATAACCCGCTTCGGCCAGCAGCTTTTTCGCCTCCTCGTTGCGTTTTTCCTGGGTCCAGGTGGTCCACTCCGGCGCCTGCAGCTTGATGTCGTCGATGTACGGCGGGGTGAAGCTCCAGGCCGGATCTTCATCCTGCGCTTTGACCTTCTTGACCATGATGTCGCGATCCAGGCCCAGCTTCAGCGCGGTACGCACGCGCACGTCGTTAAACGGTGGCTTCTGGTTGTTGATCTCATAGTAGTAGGTGCAGAGGTAAGGCTCGGCGCGGATCTCCTGCGGGATCTCTTTTTTCACCTTCTGGTACAGCTCAATGGGCAGGTAGTTGTAGGTCATGTCGCTGCTGCCGCTGCGGTAGCGGTTGGTGTCGGTAACTTCAGACGGGATCGGCAGGAAGGTGACCTTGTTCAGCACCGTGTGCGCATTGTCCCAGTACTGCGGGTTGCGCTCCAGTACGATGCGCTCATTCACCACCCACTCTTTTGGTTTAAACGCGCCGTTGCCGACGAAGTTGGCCGGCTGGGTCCACTTCTCACCGAACTTGTCGATCACCGGCTGATACAGCGGTGACATTGGCGGGTGGATCACCAGCTTGTCGAAGTACGGCACCGCTTCGCTCAGCGTCACTTCCAGCGTATGGTCGTCCAGCGCTTTTACGCCCAGCGTATCCGGCGCGGCTTTACCGTCAATGATCTGATCGACGTTCAGCAGGTGGCCGTACTGCAGGTAGCTGGCGTAAGGCGAGGCGGTTTTCGGGTCGGCCAGTCGTCGCCAGCTGTAGACAAAGTCTTTCGCGGTCACCGGCTCGCCGTTTGACCATTTGGCGGTGTTGCGCAGGTGGAAAATCCACACCTTGCCGCCCTCTTTGCTCTCCCAGCTTTCCGCAACGCCCGGTGCCAGCTTGCCGCTTTCGTCGGTAATCACCAGCCCTTCCAGCACGTCGCGGCTGACGTTTGACTCCGGCACGCCCTCAATTTTATGCGGATCCATCGACTGGATTTCGGCGCCGTTACCCCTGACCAGCTCCTGCTTTTCCGCCAGCTGTACTCCTGCCGGTACGACCGCCGCCTGCACCGCCGTGCCCGCCAGCGCGGTAAGGATGCCTGCCGCAATCAGACTTTTTTTCGTGATGTTGATCATTGTCCTACTCCAGTTATGGTCATGACCCGTGAGGGCGTCGAACGGCCCCCTTAGCGGGATACTGTCTGCGGGCGACGAACGATGCCGCCCGGTGCTTCCTGTTATCGTGTTACTGCTTATTATTGTGGTACTGCTGCTATCACCCCGCCCCACGGCAACGCCCCAGGGTCAGTGTTGGGTCAGATAATAGTATTTCAGGTTGGTGAGATCGGCCGGGTCGCGGCCGGTAAAGCCGCCGACCCAGGGTTTAATCAGCCGTGCGCTGACCCGGTAGTAGACCGGCACCAGCGCAGAGTCGTTATCCAGCTGGCGTTCGGCCTGCTGGTAGATCGCCGCACGGGCGGCATCATCGCCGGCGGTCAGCGACTGCTGCATCAGCTGGTCAAACGCCGGGCTGCGATAGAAAAAGGTGTTGCTGGACGAGTGGCTGAGCATCATGGTCAGAAAGCTGGCGGGGTCGTTATAGTCGCCGCACCAGGTGGCGCGCGCCGCGTCATACTGCCCCTGTCGCACGCTGTCCAGCGAGGTTTTCCACTCCTGGTTCTGCAGCGTGACCTCGGCGCCGAGGTTCTTTTTCCACATCGAGGCCGCCGCAATCGCCTGCTTCTGATTCACGTCGGAGGTGTTGTAAAGCAGCGAGAAGCGCAGCGGATTGGCCGCGCCGTAGCCGGCTTCCGCCAGCAGCGCCCGCGCCTGCTGATTGCGCTCGGCCTGGCTCAGCCCGAACCAGGCCGGCGGGCTGAGGCTGGCGCCGCGGGTGAACGGCGGCGTCAGCGAGTACGCCGGGATCTGCCCCTGGCCCATAATCCTGTTGGCGATAATGTCGCGATCCAGCGTCATCTTCACCGCCGTGCGCACCCGTTGATCGTTAAACGGCGGCCGGCCGCTGTTCAGCTGATAGAGGAAGGTGCAGAGCAGCGGATTGACGTGTACCTGGCTACCGAGATCTTTTTTCAGCTGTGCAAAGCGTTCCGGCGGCAGCGCCCCTTCGGTCATATCGATTTCACCGCTCAGGTAGCGATTAATGGCGCTGGATGATGAGGCGATCGGCAGAAAGGTGCCCTGCTCAATTACCGTTCTGGCGTTGTTCCAGTAGTGCGGATTGCGGGTCACCACGATTTTTTCGTTAACCACCCACTGGCTGAGCCGGTAGGCACCGTTGCCAACGTAGTGCTCAGGCAGCGTCCACTTATCGCCCCACTGCTCCACCGTTTTACGGTGCACCGGGCTGAGGGCGGTGTTGGCCGCCATCGCCAGGAACCAGGGCACCGGCGCGCTCAGGGTCACCTGCAGGTGGCGGTCGTCCAGCGCCTTCACCCCCAGCTCGCTGACCGGCAGCTTGCCGGCGATGACCGCGTCGGCGTTCAGCAGATGCGCGTCATGCAGCAGGCTGGCATAGGGCGAGGCGGTTTTAGGATCGCCGAGGCGCTGCCAGCTCCAGACGAAGTCGGCGGCGGTGACCGGGTCGCCGTTGCTCCATTTAGCATCGTCGCGCAGCGTAAAGGTCCAGACTTTAAACTGCTGCTGTTGCCAGCTCTCCGCCACGCCCGGCACCAGCCGCCCCTGATTGTCGGTGCCGACCAGCGACTCCAGCAGGTTAACCATCACGTTACTCTCGGGCACGCCCTGATTCTTTTGCGGGTCGAGGGTCGCCACCTCGGTGCCGTTATTGATCACCATCTGCTGTGCAGGGTTAAGCGTGACCCCGGCGGGGACCTGCGCCGCCGTCACCGGCAGTGCAGCGGACGCCAGCAACAGCACACCGCTGCCTGCGGCACAGGCTGACAAAAACTGGTTCATTATGAATCCCTCCATCGACTTACCTCAGGCTTTGGCAGCCGAGTCCGTTGTGATACTGCACATCCGGTGCCAGTTGTTGCACCTTTTGGAAAAAACTAGCAGAGCAAAGGCCTTTTCCCTAAGACCAATTAACAAAAATGTTAACCATTTCTCTTTTATCCGCATCAATGCCGGGGACACTTACTTATTTTTTAACGGAAAATATCATATAACTCATTGATATATAATCACAAAAACATAAATAAGTGCATTTTTACCGCAGAAAGACTAATTCAAGGGAAAAATTTATTCAACATCGCCAGAGAAGTGCAAAACAGCGCAAAAATCAGCATTGCTATTTTTAACCAGACAATAATGCTGCATTTGTGACTTTTTAAGGAATAACAAAAAGGTGAGAGAGATCACATGCCGCCATAACGACCTGCGATGAAAAGTCATTTTCATTAAAACAACTAATTCAGAGGTGGGTTAAATAAGAAAATCAGATAACGATCCTAAAATGGTGCAAATAATCCCTTTTATGCACCGTTATGGTGCATCAAATTCAACGCATAAAAAAAAAAGCGCATATTATGCGCCTTTTGCATTTTACACAGGATAATTCGTTCAGGCCGACAGTCCGGGGAACAGCGCCTTCACCCCGGTGACGACAAACTCAATCCCCAGAGCCATTAGCAGCAAGCCCATTATGCGCGTGACCACGTTGATGCCGGTCTGCCCCAGCAGCCGCACCATTAAGGGTGCGGCGCGGAACACCAGCCAGCAGCAGAAGGCAAAGAGCGCGATCGCCAGGCTGAAGCCCAGCAGGTTCTGCCAGTTGTGATAACGGCTGCTCCAGACGATGGTCGAGCTGATGGCACCCGGCCCGGCCATCAGCGGCAGCGCCAGCGGCACCACGCCGATACTTTCGCGGATCGCCGTCTCCGACTTCTCCTGTTTATTCTGTTTATCCTCCCCCAGCTTGCCGCTGATCATCGACATGGCTATGGTCACCACCAGGATGCCGCCGGCAATACGGAACGAGTCGATGGAGATACCGAATACGCGCAGAATGGCGTCGCCGAGGAACAGCGAGGTCCACAGAATGATCGCCACCGACAGGTTGGCGGTCAGGTTGGTTTTGTTTCTGGCGGCAGGCGGTTGATAGCTGGTCATACTGATAAACACCGGGATGATGCCGATCGGGTTGACCAGGGCAAACAGGCCGATAAAGAATTTGATATAGACGGAGAGGTCTGAAATAGCAGGGTTCACGGCAGCTCCTGAACAAACGTAATAAAATGAGGTAACGCGCTGGCGTAAAGTATATCTGAAGCAGGGACGACACCGTCAGTTATCCTGCAATTTATTGAAATAACGCATTTTCTCACCATGCCTGCTGCTGCCAGCTCTCGGCGTGCAGCGCCCAGGCCCGCTGCACGCCGCTGACGGGCAGGCGTTATTGATCCGGATCGTTTTTTATCCATGCTGAATGGTGTCAGCTTGCACTTTTCATGATCTGCATCAGTATTTTCCCGGGTGGCAGTGACTATGCTTAGGCATCAGATAAATCTAACCTCGACACGGAATACAGGCACTGAGGAGAGCCACAAAGACGCTGTTAGTAAACCGCCCTGACGCCATTTCGCAGACCTTGTCTGAACCGGATGGCCTTTCCCTCTCTCGGGCAGCAGCCGGTTTACTAACAGAGTTTAAACTTCCATCAGGAGAGCTATTATGGCCGTTACTAATGTCGCTGAACTGAATGCGCTCGTCGCCCGGGTCAAACTGGCTCAGCAGCAGTACGCCAGCTTCACCCAGTCTCAGGTAGACCGGATTTTCCGCGCTGCCGCCCTCGCCGCCGCCGATGCGCGTATTCCGCTGGCCAAACTGGCCGTTGCCGAGTCGGGCATGGGCATCGTTGAAGATAAGGTGATCAAAAACCACTTCGCCTCAGAGTACATTTACAACGCCTACAAGGATGAACAGACCTGCGGCGTGCTGAGTAGCGATGACACCTTCGGCACCATGATTATCGCCGAGCCCGTCGGGCTGATCTGCGGCATCGTGCCAACCACCAACCCAACCTCCACCGCGATCTTTAAAGCGCTAATCAGCCTGAAAACCCGCAACGGCATCATTTTCTCCCCGCACCCGCGTGCTAAAGATGCCACCAATAAAGCCGCTGAGATTGTGCTGCGTGCCGCCGTGGCGGCCGGTGCCCCGGCAGATATTATCGGCTGGATCGATGCGCCCACAGTTGATCTCTCCAGTCAGTTAATGCACCACCCGGATATCAACCTGATCCTCGCCACCGGTGGTCCGGGCATGGTGAAAGCCGCTTACAGCTCCGGTAAACCGGCCATCGGCGTCGGCGCGGGTAACACGCCGGTGGTGATTGATGAAACCGCCGATATCAAACGTGCAGTAGCGTCGATTCTGATGTCAAAAACCTTCGACAACGGCGTGATCTGCGCCTCCGAGCAGTCGGTGATCGTGGTCGGCAGCGTCTATGATGCGGTGCGCGAACGTTTCGCCAGCCACGGCGGCTACCTGCTGCAGGGCGATGCGCTCAGGGCGGTGCAGGCGGTGATCCTGAAAAACGGCGCGCTGAACGCGGCGATCGTCGGCCAGTCGGCGGAGCAGATTGCTGCCTTAGCCGGTATCAGCGTGCCGGCCGGCACCAAAATTCTGATCGGTGAAGTACAGCTGATTGATGAGTCTGAACCTTTTGCCCACGAAAAACTGTCGCCGCTGCTGGCGATGTACCGGGCGAAAGACTTCAGCGATGCGGTCGGCAAAGCCGAACAGCTGGTGGCGATGGGCGGCATCGGCCATACCTCCTGCCTGTATACCGACCAGGATAACCAGCGCGAGCGCGTGGGCCTGTTCGGCGAGCGGATGAAAACGGCGCGTATCCTGATCAACACGCCAGCGTCCCAGGGTGGTATCGGCGATCTGTACAACTTCAAGCTGGCACCGTCGCTGACGCTGGGCTGTGGCTCATGGGGGGGCAACTCTATCTCTGAGAACGTTGGCCCGAAACATCTGATCAACAGAAAAACCGTGGCTAAGCGAGCAGAAAATATGTTGTGGCACAAGCTTCCTGAATCCATCTACTTCCGCCGCGGCTCCCTGCCCATCGCGCTGGATGAAGTGGCCAGCGACGGCGCAAAACGCGCGTTTATCGTTACCGACCGTTTCCTGTTTAACAACGGCTATACCGAGCAGGTAACCCGCGTGCTGAAGTCGCACGGCGTGGAAACGGACGTGTTCTTCGAAGTGGAAGCGGACCCGACGCTGACCACGGTGCGTAAAGGCGCAGAACAGATGCACGCCTTTAAGCCTGACGTGATTATCGCCCTCGGCGGCGGTTCCCCGATGGACGCGGCGAAAATCATGTGGGTAATGTACGAGCACCCGGAAACCCATTTCGAAGAGCTGGCGCTGCGCTTTATGGACATCCGTAAACGCATCTATAAATTCCCAAAAATGGGCGTGAAAGCCAAAATGGTGGCGATTGCCACTACCTCCGGCACCGGTTCTGAAGTGACGCCGTTTGCGGTGGTGACCGACGATGCCACCGGGCAGAAATACCCGCTGGCCGACTATGCGCTGACCCCGAATATGGCGATTGTCGATGCCAACCTGGTGATGGATATGCCGAAATCACTCTGTGCCTTCGGCGGTATTGATGCGGTTACCCACTCGCTGGAAGCCTACGTGTCGGTACTGGCCAACGAGTTTTCCGACGGCCAGGCGCTGCAGGCGTTGAAACTGCTGCAGGAAAACCTGCCGGCCAGCTACCGTGAAGGGGCGAAAAATCCGCAGGCCAGGGAGCGGGTGCACAATGCCGCCACCATCGCCGGCATCGCGTTTGCCAACGCCTTCCTTGGCGTCTGCCACTCGATGGCACACAAGCTGGGCTCAGAGTTCCATATTCCGCACGGCCTCTCCAACGCCCTGCTGCTGTGTAACGTCATTCGTTATAACGCCAACGATAACCCGACCAAGCAGACGGCGTTCAGCCAGTACGACCGCCCGCAGGCGCGCCGTCGTTACGCCGAGGTCGCTGACCATCTGAACCTCAGCGCACCGGGCGACCGCACCGCGCAGAAAATTGAAAAGCTGCTGGCGTGGCTGGACGAGCTGAAAGTACAGCTGGATATTCCAGCGTCGATTCGCGAGGCTGGCGTACAGGAGGCCGATTTCCTGGCGAAGGTGGATCAGCTGGCGGAAAACGCCTTTGACGACCAGTGTACCGGGGCCAATCCACGTTATCCGCTGATTGCCGAGCTGAAACAGATCCTGCTGGACAGCTATTACGGCCGCAAGTTTAGCGAAGGGGTTAAGCCTGAAGAGGCGCTGGCTGACGCTGACAGCAACGTCAAAGCATTAAAAAAAGCGAGAAGATAATCGCGCTGTAAGCCGAATAAACCCGCCATCCGGCGGGTTTGTTTTTTTTAATTCGTTAGCTGCGCTAATCAACTAAAGACCACCCTGCCGGATCGATACGCCGGTGGACGGTTGGGAATTATTCCAGAATCAGGTTTTTTTGCCGCCGAAAATGGCCTGCGTTGAACCGCCGTTCAGTGCTTCGGTATAATGTTTACGGCACACCGAAACGTAACGTTCATTCCCGCCAATTTGTACCTGCTCCCCTTCGTTAAAGGGTTTACCCTTTTCATCGAGGCGCAGCACCATGCTGGCTTTCCTGCCGCAGTGGCAAATGGTTTTCAGCTCCACCAGCTTATCTGACCAGGCCAGAAGATACTGGCTGCCGGTGAATAACTCGCCGCGAAAATCTGTACGCAGGCCGTAGCAAAGTACAGGTATATCCAGAATATCCACCACATCTGCCAGCGCCCTGACCTGTTCACGGGTCAGAAACTGACTTTCATCCACCAGCACGCAGTGAACCGGTTCCAGCTGATGCTGCTGACTAATTTCGTCAAATAATGCACTGCTGTTATTATAAAGCCGGGCTGGAGAAGAAAGGCCAATCCGCGAACTGACCGTCCCCACGCCGTAGCGGTTATCAATTTCTGCGGTATACACCAGCGTACGCATCCCCCTCTCCTGATAATTATAGGAAGATTGCAGTAATGCGGTGGATTTACCGGCATTCATCGCCGAGTAATAGAAATATAGCTGAGCCATCAAGCCCCACTCCGGAAGTCAACTGTAGGCCGCCAGTGTATCATGAAGCCGCGGCGAAGGTGGATGCACCACTTTTGGTTTATTGTCTGCCGGCGAGGCGCCGTGGACATCTTCCGTGCCCGCTATTTATAGTCTGTGACTATTTAGCATTGCCATAACCGGGAAAATGCCTGGAAATTAGCAGTTTTTAACTTCTTACAAAATTATCTATTGCAGTTCGCAAACGCCATCACTATTATTGCCAGGACAGAACGATCCCCATCAATATTATTAAGAGAATTGGCCCATGAGCGAAGCGCTTAAAGTATTAAACAATATCCGCACCCTGCGTGCGCAGGCAAGAGAATGCAGCCTGGAAACCCTGGAAGAGATGCTTGAGAAACTGGAAGTGGTGGTTAACGAGCGTCGTGAGGAAGACAGCCACGCCCAGGCTGAAGTTGAAGAACGCACCCGTAAACTGCAGCAGTACCGCGAAATGCTGCTGGCCGACGGTATCGACCCTAACGAATTGCTGAACAGCCTGACCGTTGCGAAAGCTCCGGGTAAAGCGAAACGTGCTGCGCGTCCGGCTAAATATCAGTACACCGAAGAGAACGGCGAAGTGAAAACCTGGACCGGCCAGGGCCGTACCCCAGCCGTGATTAAAAAAGCGATCGAAGAACAAGGTAAACAGCTGGAAGACTTCCTGCTGTAATTGGCGGTAAACCGCTCAGGGCCTGCTTATTATCCCCGTCCCGGATGGGGATTTGGTCCCATTTTTGTTTTGATTTTTATCCAGGCACAAAAAAAGGAAGCTCAGGCTTCCTTTTTTCTTTGGCATCTTTTCGGCATCAGACCCGGTAAAAATCACGGTACCAGTCGACAAAGCGTGCCACACCCTGCTCAACGTCGGTGGCGGGTTTAAATCCGATCGCCTGATACAGCGCACGGGTATCGGCGCTGGTGTCCAGTACGTCTCCCGGCTGCATCGGCAGCATATTTTTTACCGCCACGATACCGAGCGCCTTCTCCAGCGCCTGAATATAGTCCATCAGCTTCACCGGCTGGCTGTTACCGATATTATAGACGCGGTAAGGTGCAGAACTGGTCGCCGGGCTGCCGCTCTCTACCGTCCAGTTATTATCCGCTGCGGGAATAACGTCCTGCAGGCGCATAATCGCCTCGGCAATATCATCGATATAGGTAAAGTCGCGCTGCATTTCGCCGTTGTTATAGACGTCGATAGCATCGCCCGCCAGCATCGCTCGGGTAAATTTGAACAGCGCCATATCCGGACGGCCCCACGGGCCGTAAACGGTAAAAAAGCGCAGCCCGGTGGTCGGAATAGCATACAGATGGGAATAGGTGTGCGCCATCAGCTCATTGGCTTTTTTGGTCGCAGCATACAGCGAGACCGGATGGTCTACGGAATCGTCGGTAGAGAACGGCAGCTTGCGGTTCAGGCCATACACCGAGCTGGAGGAGGCGTACAGCAGGTGTTCAACGCGCTGATGACGGCAGCCTTCCAGGATATTAAGGTGCCCGATCAGATTAGCGTCAGCATAGGCCAGCGGATTCTCCAGCGAATAACGCACCCCGGCCTGGGCAGCCAGGTGGATAACGCGCTGAGGAGCGTGGGTACGAAACAGCGCCGCAATGCCCTCACGGTCGGCAAGGTCGGCTTTAATAAAGATGAAGTCGGGACAGTCGGCGATCAATGCCAGGCGTGCGGTCTTCAGATTAACGTCGTAATAGTCGTTCAGGTTGTCGAGACCGACAACCTGGTGACCGGCGGCAAGCAGACGTTGCGTGACGTGAAAGCCAATAAAACCTGCTGCGCCGGTGACCAGATATTTCATACTCGCCTCAAATATTATGCAATGTTCAGAGATGCTCCGCGGCCGATTGCATAATAAACGAAGCCGCGCTTGCTGATTCTTTCCGGATCATACAGGTTACGACCGTCAAAAATCACGGCTTCTTTCAGTGAATTTTTAATCACGTCAAAGTCCGGAGCGCGGAAGTTCTGCCATTCGGTGCAGATCACCAGGCCATCTGCGCCCTGCAGCGCCGCTTCTTTGGTGCCCATCAGCTTCAGATCGTCACGGTGGCCGTAGACGCGCTGGGCTTCATCCATAGCTTCCGGATCGAACGCCTGCACCTTAGCACCCGCCTGCCACAGCGCTTCCATCAGCACGCGGCTGGAGGCTTCACGCATGTCATCGGTATTCGGCTTAAATGACAGCCCCCACAGCGCAAAGGTTTTGCCCTGCAGATTGTCACCGAAATGATGCTTGATGAAGGTCGGCAGTTTGTTCTTCTGCGCGTCGTTGACGTCTTCCACGGCCTGCAGCAGACGCGGCGTGTAGCCGATCTGCTCTGCGGTGCGGATCAGCGCCTGCACGTCTTTCGGGAAGCAGGATCCACCGTAGCCGCAGCCAGGATAGATAAACGAGTAGCCGATGCGTGAGTCAGAACCGATGCCCTGACGCACTTTTTCGATATCTGCCCCCAGCCTTTCGGCCAGGTTGGAGATTTCGTTCATAAAGCTGATTTTGGTCGCCAGCATGCAGTTCGCGGCGTACTTGGTCAGCTCGGCGCTGCGGATATCCATCAGGATCATGCGATCGTGATTACGGTTAAACGGCTCATACAGCTCGCGTAACAACTCAACGACGTCGTCATTGTCCGTACCGATGACGATGCGCTCAGGACGCATGCAGTCGCTGACGGCGGCACCTTCTTTCAGGAACTCAGGGTTTGACACCACGTCAAAGGTCAGATTCTGGCCACGCGCCTGCAGCGTTTCTTCCATTACCTTGCGCACGCGGTCCGCGGTGCCGACCGGCACGGTAGACTTATCCAGCACCACTTTATGGTCCCGCATGTGTTGCGCAATGGTGCGGGCGACGGCGGTTACGTACTTCAGGTCCGCAGAGCCGTCTTCGTCCGGAGGGGTGCCCACGGCGATAAACTGCATTACGCCATGGTTAACGCCCTCTTCAGCGTTGGTGGAAAACCTGAGGCGACCGGCCTCATAGTTTTGCATAACCAGCGGCGTCAACCCTGGTTCAAAAATTGGAATGATCCCTTTCTTCAGATTCTCGACTTTGTTAGCGTCGACATCGATACAAAGAACGTCATGGCCGACTTCGGCTAAAACCGCAGCCTGAACCAGACCGACATAGCCGATACCAAATACGGTGACTTTCATTGAGTTGTCCCGGTTAAAATGAAACTTACTTTTTAATGCCGACGGCGCTTTCCAGCCACGCCTTGAAATCATCGCCCAGCGTGCTGTGACGAACGCCGTACTCGACGAAGGCCTGCATGTAGCCCAGCTTGTTGCCGCAGTCGTGACTGACGCCTTTCAGGTGATAGGCTTCGACGGTCTGTTTTTCCATCAGCATGGCGATGGAGTCGGTCAGCTGGATCTCATCACCGGCGCCCGGAGGGGTTTTCGCCAGCAGCGGCCAGATATCGGCAGAGAGAATGTAACGCCCGACGACCGCCAGGTTAGAGGGAGCCTGATCGGCTTTCGGTTTTTCAACCACGCCAACCATCGGTGCGCTCTGGCCCGCCTGCAGCTCAGCGCCCTGGCAGTCGACCACGCCGTAAGCGGTCACGTCCGCAACCGGCTCAACCATGATCTGGCTGTGGCCCGTCTCATCGAAACGCTTCATCATGTCGGCCAGGTTATCTTTGGTCAGATCGGATTCGTACTCATCCAGGATCACGTCCGGCAGGATCACCGCAAACGGCTCGTTGCCAACCACCGGCTGGGCACACATCACCGCGTGGCCAAGGCCTTTGGCCAGACCCTGACGCACCTGCATGATGGTCACGTGCGGTGGGCAGATTGACTGGATCTCTTCCAGCAGCTGACGTTTAACGCGCTTTTCCAGCATCGCTTCCAGCTCGAAGCTGGTATCGAAGTGGTTTTCGATCGAGTTTTTAGACGAGTGGGTAACCAGAACAATTTCGTTGATACCGGCTGCGATGCACTCGTTAACCACGTACTGGATTAACGGCTTGTCCACCAGAGGCAACATCTCTTTCGGGATAGCTTTGGTAGCAGGCAACATACGCGTTCCCAAACCAGCAACCGGGATAACCGCTTTTTTTACTTTAGACTTATAGGCAGACATCAAAATACCTCTCGTTAGGCCGTTCAAGTTATTGCTTGATCTGTCTGGTTAAAAACGAAATGAGTATACCAGCCAAATTCACGCGGATTTATCCTGGATATTCATTTGTGCATAAATTAGGACTTTTACCCAATTGTAAAGGTTATCTTAGGCGCTGTCTGCCCGCGGCGCGACAAATGGCGGCGAACCGCCTACTCCGTAGACAACATCAGCCGCAACCGCCCGCCGGCACCCCATACCTGGCACTGCCAGCCGTCACAGCGCTGGCTGATCTGGTTAAGATGGGTGCTGCCCAGCGTGCCCAGCGGCACGCCGTTGCTGAGCTGGATCTGGTGATTGGGAATGGTCAGCGTGGCGTTCAGGCCAGCGGAAACGAGGATCAGATTGCGCAGTTCGCGGTGATAATAGCCAACCAGCAGCGGGAACTGTCCCTGCAGATTAGCCTGCCGCAACAGCAGGTTGACCTGCCTTAACAGCGTATTCAGCTGCGGCAACCGCTGCGACATCCCCGACAGCTGTTCGTGTAGCAGGCTGTTAAACAGCGCGCGCAGCAGCAGCGCGGCCAGCACGCCGTTATCCCCGGCCCGGGTGACGTCAAGGCAGTAAAATGCCAGATCGCGTTCGGACAGCGCGGCCACGTCAAGCACCAGCCCCGGCTGCTCGGCCATGGTCAGCTGACGGTAATTAACGCGACAGCTGGCGAGGGTCTGCTGCACCGGCGGCTGCAGCTGTTGCAGCAGCTTAGCCGCCGCCTGGGGATCGCTGACCAGCGCGTCCCAGTCCTGGAACAGCTGCTCCTCTTCTTCAACCTGCGAGGTAAACATCGACGGATAGAGGCACTCGAACACCGCTTCCCGCAGGCGAGCCAGATCTTTCAGCGGTTTTAGCAGCACGTCCTGCACGCCCAGCCGTAAAACTTTGGCGATATCAGCCATATTTTCGGTGGCCGAGATCACCAGAATCGGTAAAGTATTGCCGGAGCTGCGCAGATGCTCGACCAGCGCCATACCGTTCATACGCGGCATCGCCAGGTCGCAAATCATCAGATCCGGCATGATATGGTTCAGGCTTTCCAGCGCCTGCACGCCGTCTTCAGCCAGGCTGGTAACCGCACCCAGCGCCACAAGAAAATTATCCAGCAGGGTGCGGAAAACGGCTTCGTCCTCGACGATTAGAATGCGTTTCCCACTTAACGGTTTTTCCATTGCTCCCCCCGGCATAACAGATACCTATATAGTGGTTCAAAAATTGACATTGTGCCTGTCAGAATTGGCCTAAGTAACAGTCTCATTTGACCACGTTATTGTCTGTCACGAATCAGAGGTAACAGTTCATCCAGCTTTTTCTCCACCGCCAGACGCCCGGCCTCTATGGCTTCGTCCGCGCGGTGGAAGTCCAGCGTCGATATTTGCGGACAGAACGGCTGCAGCTGAACGTCCGGCGGATCGCCGGCCATACGGCTACGTTTCAGACGGTTCTCAAGGATCTGGATCGAGGTCGACATGATCTCCATCGCACCCGGCGACTGCACGCTGCGGCGCTGGGTCATGCGGCCCAGCTGCTGACGGAGCCGGCCGCCCCAGCTGCTCGCCTGTGGCGTATCGTCGGGCTGCGGCGTCACCGAGAACAGATCCTGCTGCATCAGGTGCGCGTCGTGCTGCAGATCCACCGCGATGACTATGTCGGCCCCCAGCGCCCGGGTCAGCGACACCGGCACCGGGTTAACCACCGCGCCATCCACCAGCCAGTAGCCGTTCCAGCTGACCGGAGCCAGCAGCCCCGGCATACTGCAGGAAGCGCGAACCGCCTGATGCAGGTCGCCTTCGGTCAGCCACAGCTCGCGACCGGTACTGAGGTTAGTCGTCACCGCACCAAACGGCAATGCGCAGCCGGCAATTTGATCTTCCGCGATCAGCCGGCGCACGTGGCTGAACACCCGTTCGCCGCGCAGCAGGCCGCCGCGCTGCCAGGAGAAGTCCATCAGCCTTAGCACCTGCCAGTAGCTGAAGGAGCGCACCCATTTTTCCAGTGGTTTCAGCCGGTGGCAGGCATACGCCGCCCCGACCAGCGCGCCAACCGAGCAGCCGGCGACGACGTCAATGCGGATGCCGGCGCGTTCCAGCGCGTGGATCACCCCGATATGTGACCAGCCCTTGGCCGCGCCCGCGCCCAGCGCCAGTCCGATTTTTATCTGTCGCATTCCACCCCTGGTCTTACATAACAAAAATGACATCACCGCATTGCGTCAGTTACCATGCGCCATCCACTTTTACGACCCATATCACCGGAGTCAACCGTGTCTGAACCTTGTCCATGCGGGAGCGGATCGCAGTATAACCTATGTTGCGAGCCGTATCTAAACGGGACGTCCCATCCCGCGACGCCTGAAGCGCTGATGCGCTCGCGCTACAGCGCCTATGTCAGGCAGCAGACGGGCTACCTGGTGGCCAGCTGGCACCCCAGCTGTAACGCCGCCCGTTTCGCCGACAGTATCGAAGAGAGCTACGCGCAGACGCGCTGGCTGGGTTTGCGGGTGATTGAAACCGCCCTGCAGCCCGGCGGCAACGAGGGCTACGTGACGTTCTGCGCGCAATTCCTCGAAAAAGAAGATAAACGCTTTATATATGAACGTTCACGCTTCCTTCGTGAGGATCAACGCTGGTACTATATCGACGGCGTGTTCCCGCCGGTCGGCCGCAACGACCGCTGCCCGTGCGGTTCCGGCAGTAAATATAAGAAGTGCTGTGGTCAGTCTTGACCCCTGATTTCCCTTTTGTATCGACAGGATTACCATCGCAATGCAAGCGCAAACCATGCAACGAAAAGTACTACGCACCATCTGCCCGGATGCTAAAGGGCTGATCGCCAAGATCACCAATATCTGTTACAAGCACGAACTGAACATTGTGCAGAACAATGAATTCGTCGACCACCGCACCGGGCGCTTCTTTATGCGCACCGAGCTGGAAGGCATCTTTAACGACAGCACCCTGCTGGCCGATCTCGACAGCGCGCTGCCGGTCGGTTCCGTGCGTGAGCTGCAGCCTGCCGGCCGCCGCCGCATCGTGATTCTGGTGACCAAAGAGGCGCACTGCCTCGGCGACCTGCTGATGAAAAGCGCATACGGCGGGCTCGACGTGGAGATCGCTGCGGTGATCGGCAACCATGAAACGCTGCGCACGCTGGTCGAACGTTTTGATATTCCGTTCGTGCTGGTCAGTCACGAAGGTCTGACCCGCGACGATCACGACACCAGAATGGCCGCAGAGATTGACCGCTATCAGCCGGACTACGTGGTGCTGGCAAAATATATGCGCGTGCTGACGCCGGGCTTTGTGCAGCGTTATCCGAACCAGATCATCAATATTCACCACTCGTTCCTGCCGGCGTTTATCGGTGCGCGTCCGTATCACCAGGCATATGAGCGCGGCGTGAAGATTATCGGTGCCACCGCGCACTACGTGAATGACAATCTGGATGAAGGCCCGATCATCATGCAGGACGTGATCCACGTCGATCACACCTACACCGCCGAAGATATGATGCGCGCCGGTCGTGACGTGGAGAAAAACGCCCTCAGCCGTGCGCTGTACCAGGTACTGGCGCAGCGGGTGTTTGTCTACGGTAACCGCACCATTATTCTGTAAGCCACATGATGCTGTTTTGGCTGACAAAACAGCATCATGTGCAAAAATCCTGCAAACGGATTCATTTATGCAAATCGGGGCTTTACAGCGTCATCGCATTTGATATGATGCGCCCCGCTTAACACGCACAGCAGCAAGGCCAGTAGTGGTGGGGTTCCCGAGCGGCCAAAGGGAGCAGACTGTAAATCTGCCGTCATCGACTTCGAAGGTTCGAATCCTTCCCCCACCACCATCTTCTTCACCTGACCAGCGGCTGAAGATGGCTTCTCAGATTTATCACCCGGGCCGGGTTGATAAGACGCTTAAGTCCTGACGGACAGCAGGCACTGATACCGCTGTTGCTGAGTTAACACGCTTCCCCTGGTGGGGTTCCCGAGCGGCCAAAGGGAGCAGACTGTAAATCTGCCGTCATCGACTTCGAAGGTTCGAATCCTTCCCCCACCACCATTTCTGACCGCCCTCTGCGTTACCTTCTTTCACCTGAATCTCTCTGTTTCACTTTGATCTCCCTTTTTACCTGTTATCACCCTGCTCCACTGTAATCATCCCGCTCCATATTTATTTCCCGGTTGCCTGAGTCATACGCGTTCTGTCTTCCATGCCGATCCCGTTGCCGGCTTGCCGTTGCCTTTCCGCTGCATCTCTGTCCGTCACAACTCAGCCCTGCGAGGACCGATCGGGTCAGGGCGTACCTTATCCGGTCTTTCGATCTGCCGTCATTCATTTTCCCGGCAGATTTTGCTACCATTCCCGCCTCAATTGAATGCTACCTGGCCGCCACTATGAAATTTGTCTCGTTTAATATCAATGGGCTGCGCGCCCGTCCGCACCAGCTGCAGGCGCTGGTAGAACAGCACCAGCCTGACGTGATCGGCCTGCAGGAAACCAAGGTCCACGATGATATGTTTCCGCTGGAAGAGGTGGCAAAACTCGGCTACCACGTGTTTTATCACGGGCAGAAAGGCCACTACGGCGTGGCGCTGCTGACCAAAGCCGCGCCAATCGCCGTACGCCGCGGTTTTCCCGGCGATGAAGAAGACGCGCAGCGCCGCATCATCATGGCGGATATCGACAGTCCGCTGGGGCCGCTGACGGTAATTAACGGCTACTTCCCGCAGGGCGAAAGCCGTGACCACCCGACCAAGTTCCCGGCCAAGGAGAAGTTTTATCGCGACCTGCAGGACTATCTGCTGCAGCAGCAGCAGGCCAGCAACCCGGTGCTGATCATGGGCGATATGAATATCAGCAGCACCGACCTCGACATCGGTATTGGTGAAGAGAACCGCAAGCGCTGGCTGCGCACCGGCAAGTGCTCGTTCCTGCCGGAAGAGCGTGAGTGGATGGACCGTCTGCTCGGCTGGGGGCTGGTCGATACCTGGCGGGTACAGAACGCCGGGGTCAACGACCGTTTCTCCTGGTTTGACTATCGTTCGAAGGGCTTTGACGACAACCGCGGCCTGCGCATCGATCTGCTGCTGGCCAGCCAGTCGCTGGCCGATCGCTGTACGGCGACCGGCATCGACTATGAGATCCGCAGCATGGAAAAACCTTCAGACCATGCGCCGGTATGGGCAGAGTTCAGCTTCTGATTGCAGGGTTATTTCACTATCCGCCAGATCAGATTACTGGTGCCCAGGCTCTGCTCATCGCGCACGCACTGCAGCAGTACCCCTTCCGTCTTCAGCACCGCACCTTCGCTGTAGCTGCGGTTCTCATAAATGCAGCAGCGCTGGCAGGGGGCCGCGCTGTCGCCGCCGCGGTTAAATACCTCCGGCGGCACGTCAACCACCACCGCACCGCCCTGCTGGCCGTTATGGCCGCTGCTGATATAGCTCTGCTGCGCCTGGGCCGCTGCCGTCAGCGTCGCCAGCAATAATACCGCGTTCACTACACCTTTCATGTCGGGCTCCTCTTCGCTGTGGTCGCTTTACGGCGGGGTTTTTTCGCGGCGGCGGCAGGTGCCGGCAGTCCACGGAAGGCGTGCGCGGCGGGCTGCCGTTTGGCCTGGCCAATCAGGTTATGCAGCGTCTCAACCAGCGGATGCATAAAGTCCTGATAGCGGCACTGCTTCTCGCTGATTTTGGTCAGCGTTGACTCCCACTGAGCGGTCATATCCGGCCGGGCCGCCATCTCCGGCAGCGAGTGGATCAGCGCCCGTCCCGCCGGGCTGGAGTGGATGTAGCGCCCCTGCTTAAACAGGAAGGTGCGGCGGAACAGCAGCTCAATGATACCGGCGCGGGTGGCCTCGGTGCCGAGGCCGTCGGTGGCGCGTAGCACCTTTTTCAGCTCTTTATCCTGTACAAAGCGGGCGATGCCGGTCATCGCCGACAGCAGCGTGGCGTCGGTAAACGGCCGCGGCGGCTGGGTCTGTTTCTCCAGCACCTCGCCGCGCTCGCACAGCAGCTGGTCGCCCTTCGCCACCACCGGCAGCGGCGTGCCGTCGTTCTCCTCGTCGCGCTCTTTGCTGCCCAGCAGCGCGCGCCAGCCCGCTTCGGCCAGGAAGCGCGCTTTTGCCACGAACTTGCCGCCGGCGATCTCCAGCTCGATCACGCACTTGCGGAACACCGCGTCCGGGCAGAACTGCATCAGGTACTGCACGGCGATCAGCCGGTAGATCTGCTGCTCGTTCTCGTTCAGGTTGCAGCGGCTGCTGCGCGCGGTGGGAATAATCGCGTGGTGGGCATCGACCTTGCCGTCATCCCAGCAGCGGTTGCGGCGATCGCTGTCGAAATCGGCCGGCGGCGTCAGCTGCGGCTGATGCACGCTGATGGCGTTCAGCACCGCGTGGCGGCCGGCAAAATGCTCGTCCGGCAGGTAACGGCTGTCCGAACGCGGGTAGGTAATCAGCTTGTGGGTTTCATAAAGCCGCTGGCAGGTATCCAGTACCGTCTGCGCGCTCAGGCCGAAGCGTTTGCCCGCTTCGATCTGCAGCGCGGAGAGGGAGAACGGCAGCGGCGCGGTGTCGTTTTCGCGTTTGTCGTTATAGCTGGTGACGTTGGCGGGCTGGCCACCGATGCGTGCCACCACGTGATCGGCGAGATCGCGGCGCAGCAAGCGCCCCTCTTCATCCTGGTAAGGCTCACAGGCGTCGCTCGGCTGCCACAGCGCCACAAAACGCTCATCCTGCGGCGTGACGATATGCGCTTTGACCTCGAAGTAGTCGCGCGGGATAAAGTTTTCAATCTCTTCATCACGACGCACCACCAGCCCGAGCACCGGCGTCTGCACCCGACCGACCGACAGCACGCCGTCGTAGCCGGCGTTGCGCCCGAGCAGCGTGTAGGCGCGGGTCATATTGATGCCGTACAGCCAGTCGGCGCGCGCGCGGGCCAGCGCCGAGACGCACAACGGGATAAATTCGCGGTTTTCGCGCAGGCGGCCGATAGCACGCTCTACCGCCTGCGGGTTAAGGTCGTTGATCAGGCAGCGCTGCACGCGGCTGCGCTTCTCCGCCGGCAGCGTCAGGTAGTCGAGCACCTCATCCACCAGCAGCTGGCCTTCACGGTCCGGGTCACCGGCGTGCACCACCTCGCTGGCCTCCGCCAGCAGCTTTTTAATTACCCCCAGCTGCTTCGCCACCGACGGACGCGGCTTCAGCTGCCACTTCTCGGGCACGATCGGCAGGTCGGCGAGCGACCAGCGGGCAAAGCGGCTGTCGTAGTTGTCAGGCTGCGCCTGTTCTAACAGGTGGCCGACGCACCAGGTAACCACCTGGTCGTTGCCACAGGCAATATAACCGTCACCGCGCCGGTGGGGTTTGGGCAGCACGTCCGCGATGGCACGGGCCAGGCTCGGTTTTTCGGCAATAAACAGACGCATTCAGCTTGCCACTCAGAAATAGCGGACAAACGGCGCGCTGTCGGCCGGCAGCACGGTGGTGGACGACTTCAGTTGCGGGGTGCCGAGATAGAGGAAACCGACGATGGCATCCTCATCGCGGCAGCCGAACGCCTCACGTACCGCCTGATTTTCCGTCCAGGCCCCGCTGCGCCAGATGCCGTTAAAGCCCTGGGCCACGGCGGCCATCTGCATCGCCATCACCGCACAGCCGGCAGAGACCAGCTGCTCCCAGCGCGGCACCTTCGGATGGTCGTCGCAGTGCGCCACCACGGTAATGATCATCGGCGCGCGGAACGGGGCCTGCTGCGCTTTCTCAATCGCCTTATCGTCCTGGCCGCCGTCGCGGGCCACCTGCTCCAGTAGGGCGCTGAAGCGCTCGCGGCCGTCGTTTTCAACGATGATAAAGCGCCACGGCTGCAGCGCGCCGTGGTCCGGGGCGCGCATGCCCGCGCGCAGAATGTTGTCCAGCGCCTCACCTGCCGGTGCCGGCGCCGCTAACCGTGATGCCGAACGGCGATTAACCAGTAATTCCAGAGCGTCCATCACTTTCTCCTGACTTGGGAAACGTTGCGCTGAAACTAGCACAGGATGATGATTTGTTACAGCTTTGCGCTTTTTAATGCTGACAATTCCGCCCCTGCTAATTAGGATGTCTGCATTACTGCCCGCTCTGCGACCTGCGTCCCCTGATGCAGGCGCGGCCGGGTATTCATGGCGACGATGGAGAGCGTATGCGCGTGTTGTGGCGAGTTGTCACTGGCATTTTTAAATGGAGCTGGCGGGTACTGAATTTTATCCGCGAGTTTATCCTCAATCTGTTTCTGATCCTGCTGATCCTGGTCGGTGCCGGGATCTGGGTCCAGCTGCACGGCAGCGACGCGCCGTCAGATGTGCAGAAAGGCGCGCTGACTGTCGATCTGACCGGGGTGGTGGTTGACGACCCGTCGGTCAGCAATAAGTTAAGCAAAATTGGCCGCCAGCTTCTGGGTGCAGGCAGCGACCGCCTGCAGGAGAACTCGCTGTTTGACGTGGTGGATGCGATTCGTCAGGCGAAAAGTGACGATAAGATAACCGGCATGGTGCTGGATCTGCGCAACTTTGCCGGCGCTGATCAGCCTTCGCTGCAGTACATCGGTAAGGCGCTGCGCGAGTTCCGCGACGCGGGCAAGCCGATCTACGCCACCGGGGAGAGCTACAGCCAGGCGCAGTATTATCTCGCCAGCTTCGCGAATAAGATCTATCTGTCGCCGCAGGGCGGCGTCGACCTGCACGGCTTCGCCACCAACAGTCTCTACTACAAAACGCTGCTGGATAAGCTGAAGGTCAGCTCACACGTGTTCCGCGTCGGCACCTACAAATCGGCGGTGGAGCCGTTCCTGCGTGACGATATGTCACCGGCGGCACGCGATGCGGACAGCCGCTGGGTCGGCGAACTGTGGCAGAACTACCTGAACCAGCTGGCCGCTAACCGTCAGCTGACCGCACAACAGGTGTTCCCGGGCGCGCAGGGGGTTCTCGACAACCTGCAGAAGCTGGGCGGCGATACCGCTCAGTATGCCAAAGAGAACAAGCTGGTCGACGAACTGGCCGGGCCGGCCGCCACCGAACAGCAGCTTGTGAAGGCCTTCGGCTGGGATAAAGACGCGAAGTCTTACGCCGGCACCAGCATTTACAACTATCCGCTGAAACCCACCGCGACGGCCGACAAAAAAGGCAATATTGCGGTGATCGTGGCCAGCGGCGCGATCATGGACGGTGAAGAGACACCGGGCAGCGTCGGGGGCGACACCACCGCGGCGGAAATCCGCGAAGCGCGTCTGGATAAAGAGATTAAGGCGATCGTCCTCCGGGTCAACAGCCCCGGCGGCAGCGTGACCGCGTCGGAAACCATCCGTGAAGAGCTGGCGGCGGCGAAAGCGGCCGGTAAGCCGGTGGTGGTGTCGATGGGCGGCCTGGCGGCCTCAGGCGGCTACTGGATCTCAACGCCGGCTAACTACATTATCGCCAGTCCGAACACCCTGACCGGTTCGATCGGCATCTTCGGGGTGATAAACACCGTGGAGAACTCGCTGGACAGCATCGGCGTGCATACCGACGGCGTGGCCACCTCTCCGCTGGCGGACATCGCCACCACCAAGGCCCTGCCGCCGGAAGTGCAGCAGATGATGCAGCTGAGCATTGAGTACGGCTATAAGAACTTCCTCGGCCTGGTGGCGGACTCGCGTCATAAAACTCCGGAGCAGATTGATGCGATTGCGCAGGGGCACGTGTGGACCGGTAGCGATGCCAAAGCCAACGGTCTGGTGGACGCGTTGGGCGACTTCGACGACGCGGTGGCTAAGGCCGCCGAGCTGGCGAAAATCAGCCAACCGGAGCTGAACTGGTATCAGGATCAGCCGGGGATGATCGACCTGCTGTTCAGCCAGATGGACGCCTCAGCAAAGGCCGTTCTGCCCGCCGCGCTGCAGGCGTGGCTGCCGGCCCCGCTGTATGACGTGATGGCGTCGATGAAGAAGCAACCCGGCCTGCTGGGCAGCCTCAACGACCCGCAGAACCGCTATGCGTACTGTCTGACCTGTGGTGATGTGAAGTAACTCACTATTCCGCCCGGCAACGCGTTGCCGGGCTGTTTTTCCCCGCCAATCCCCTTATACTGCGCGTTTTCGCCAAGCCTGAGTTTTTATCCATGCAAAAAAAATCGATTTATGTCGCCTATACCGGCGGAACCATCGGCATGCAGCGTTCCGAACAGGGTTTTATCCCGGTTTCCGGCCACCTGCAGCAGCAGGTGGCGAACATGCCGGAGTTCCACCGCCCGGAGATGCCGGACTTTACCATCCATGAGTATCAACCGCTGATCGACTCATCAGATATGACGCCGCAGGACTGGCAATCGATTGCGGATGATATCCGCGACAACTACGACCGCTATGATGGCTTTGTGATCCTGCACGGCACCGACACCATGGCCTTCACCGCGTCTGCCCTCTCCTTTATGCTGGAGAACCTGGCTAAACCGGTTATTGTGACCGGGTCACAAATACCGCTGGAGCAGCTGCGCTCCGACGGTCAGCAGAACCTGCTGAACTCGCTGTTCGTGGCCGCCAACTACCCGATTAACGAAGTGACCCTGTTCTTTAATAACACCCTGTACCGTGGAAACCGCACCACCAAAGCGCACGCAGATGGCTTCAACGCCTTTGACTCCCCGAACCTGGAGCCGCTGCTGGAAGCCGGCATCCACATTCGCCGCCTGAACACCCCGCCGGCACCGGCCGGCCAGGGCGAGCTGATCGTGCATCCTATCACCCCACAGCCGATCGGCGTGGTAACCATTTATCCGGGGATTTCTGCCGAGGTGGTACGTAACTTCCTGCAGCAGCCGGTGAAGGCGCTGATCCTGCGCTCCTACGGCGTCGGTAACGCGCCGCAGAACAAAGAGTTTCTGCAGGAACTGCGGGACGCGTCGGCGCGCGGGATTGTGGTGGTCAACCTGACGCAGTGCATGTCCGGTAAGGTGAATATGGGCGGTTATGCCACCGGCAACGCGCTGGCGCACGCCGGGGTGATCAGCGGGGCCGATCTGACCGTCGAAGCCACGCTGACCAAACTGCACTGGCTGCTGAGCCAGGACCTGAGCAGTGATGAGATCCGCAGGCTGATGCAAACCAACCTGCGCGGTGAGCTGACGGCGGACTAAATTCACCGTCGGCGGGCAGCCAACCTGTTCAGCAATCTGCTGAACAGGTTTAGCGCTTTTCGGGTAAAATTATTCCTTCAGGAATAGATTCTGGAATAATTACTGCAGGCGGATGCGGGTGACGTCTGGATCGCTGATACCGAACTCTTCTTTCAGCTGTTTTTTGCTCTTCATCACCATCTCACCGCCCTTCGCCACGCTCATATGCTGGGGGTTATCATTGTGTTGCGCCTGCCACAACAGCACCAGCTGCAGGCTGTTCTCCTTCTGCTCCGGCGTCAGCGCCACGCCGTCGGCCCATTTGCCGGTTTCCACCGCCGTGGCCAGCCGCTGATAGACCTCTTCGGTCATGCCGGCAATCATCTCGTTAAGTTCCATTGCTGCTCCGTTACCCCTGGGTGGTGTTGCCTTCATCATCGGTAAAACTCAGCGAAGCGGAGTTGACGCAGTAACGTTCGCCGGTCGGCTGCGGTCCGTCCGGGAACACGTGCCCCAGGTGCGAATCGCAGCTGCCGCAGCGGATCTCAACGCGCTGCATGCCGTGCGTATCGTCTTCCAGATAGCGAATGGCGTCGTCGCTACAGGGCTGATAGAAGCTCGGCCAGCCGCAGCCTGAATCATATTTGGTGGTCGAATAGAACAGCGGTGCCTTGCAGATCAGGCAGTGGTAAAGGCCTTCGCTTTTATTGTGCAGCAGTTTACCGGAGTATGGCGGTTCGGTGCCGTGCTGCTGGGTCACGTAGCGCTGCATCTCGGTCAGTTCGTTTTCGGGTGAATGAGGGGAAGTGTTATCGGCCATGGTCTGCTCTCTGGCTAGGTTATTCTGTCAATCTGAACCCTGATTCTAACAAAGACATAACAACATCAGGTGAATTTTTCTTGCAGCCCGTGAGCGGAAAACGCTTCTTCCGAAGAAGTGTGAGCCAGATCACCCTTTGACGAAAGAGTTGCTTTCTTTCCGGGAAAAAGCCCCAATATGTAGCACTGGCACGCGCCAGAGGAACGCACATTTTTTGAATTATTCCTGTCTCAAGGTTTGACCTGTCGCAACAATTGACACGATTCCGCTTGACGCCTGGCGCGGTTTTTGTAATTTTACTGCCAACCTTTTATTCACTATCAACAAGCTGGTGGAATATATGACTATCAAAGTAGGTATCAATGGTTTTGGCCGTATCGGCCGCATCGTTTTCCGTGCTGCTCAGGAACGTTCTGATGTAGAAATCGTTGCCATCAACGATCTGCTCGACGCCGAGTACATGGCTTACATGCTGAAATATGACTCCACTCACGGCCGCTTCAAGGGCACCGTGGAAGTCAAAGACGGCCATCTGGTTGTTAACGGCAAAACCATCCGTGTTACCGCTGAGCGCGATCCAGCTAACCTGAAGTGGAACGAAGCGGGCGTTGACGTGGTTGCTGAAGCCACCGGTATCTTCCTGACCGACGACACCGCGCGTAAACACATCGAAGCTGGCGCCAAGAAAGTCGTTCTGACTGGCCCGTCTAAAGATGACACCCCAATGTTCGTTATGGGCGTTAACCACGCGTCATACGCCGGCCAGGATATCGTGTCAAACGCGTCCTGTACCACCAACTGCCTGGCACCGCTGGCTAAAGTCATCAACGACAAGTTCGGCATCGTTGAAGCGCTGATGACCACCGTACACGCCACCACCGCGACTCAGAAAACCGTTGATGGCCCGTCTCACAAAGACTGGCGCGGCGGCCGCGGCGCATCTCAGAACATCATCCCTTCTTCTACCGGTGCAGCTAAAGCGGTAGGTAAAGTGATCCCTGAGCTGAACGGCAAACTGACCGGTATGGCGTTCCGCGTTCCAACCCCTAACGTTTCTGTGGTTGACCTGACCGCGCGTCTGGCTAAGCCTGCGACCTACAAAGAAATTTGTGCCGCGATCAAAGACGCTGCTGAAGGCGAAATGAAAGGCGTGCTGGGCTACACTGAAGACGAAGTGGTTTCTACCGATTTCAACGGTGAAACGCTGACCTCTATCTTCGATGCGAAAGCCGGTATTGCACTGAGCGACACTTTCGTTAAGCTGGTTTCCTGGTACGATAACGAAACCGGTTACTCCAACAAGGTCCTGGACCTGGTTGCTCACATCGCTAAAAAATAAGCGACGTGAACTAAATCTGAGGGCGACTACGGTCGCCCTTTTTTTTTGCTTAACGTCTGAGGATCATCATGAACGAATCCCTTTTTTCACTGCCGGTCATCAATCAGATTAGCCCTTACCTTTCCCAGCGCCAGCTCGGCGAACTGCCGGTGGTGGTGGTCACCCATCCGAAGGTGCGCGCCGCCGTCACCCTACAGGGCGCGCACCTGGTCGCCTGGCAACCCTCCGGCGAACGGCCGGTTATCTGGCTGAGTGAGAAGACCCCGCTGACCGCGGGCAAGGCAATTCGCGGTGGCGTGCCGATCTGCTGGCCATGGTTTGGCCCGGCAGGCGAGCCGGCGCACGGCTTTGCGCGTAATCTGCCCTGGACGCTCTCCGCCCATGATGAAAACGACGAATGTGTGATGCTGACGTTCAGCCTGGAAAGCAGCGAGCAGACCAAAAAGCTGTGGCCGCATGACTTTACGCTGCTGGCCCGCTTCCGCCTCGGCGAGCACTGCGAAATTGAACTGGAAGCCCACGGTGACTACCAGGCGACGGCCGCCCTGCACAGCTACTTTGCGGTGGCCGACATCGCCGGCGTCACCGTTAGCGGGCTGGGGCCGGACTATCTGGACAAGGTTAACAACGGCGCGGCGGGCACCGCGACGGACGGCCGTCAGACCTATCCGGGCCGCATTGACCGTGTCTTCACCGCCCCGGCGGACTGCAGCATCATTGACGATGCGCGCGGTGAACGCGTTGTCGAGGTTTATCATCACTATCAAAGTGACGTTGTCACCTGGAACCCCGGCCCGGAACTCTCCTGCAGCATGGGGGATATGGCGAACGAAGGGTATAAAACCATGGTCTGCGTGGAGACCGCGCGCATCTCTGAGCCGCTGCAGAGCGCCGGTGAACAACCCGCCAGGCTGGCGACGACCTTCCGCCTGCGTAAACGTACGGCGGTACAGGGCTAATCGGATGGCTGCACAGCCTCAGATGGCCGTGCACTGAGCCTGGGGTTACGGGTCAGCGTTGAAACGCTGGCCTGTTGAAAAGCCTGTCCTGCGGCAGCAAAAAAAACAGGGCGCATTAAGCGCCCTGTTTCATGTTGACACGATCTCTCGCCGTATCAGAAGGTGTAGCTGATCCCTGTCCACAGCAGCATCTGGGAACTCTTATCAACCATCGGGCTGTCTTTAATCTCATCGCCCAGGCGCATGTAGCGGCCGGAGACGGTGGCGTTCCAGTGCTCGCTGATGCTCCATGCGCCGGTCAGCTCCAGATAGGGGCTCCAGCTGTCATCGGCCTCATAGCGGTTCAGGCCACTACGCTGAGATTCGCCAGACGAGACGCCGTAGTAGTAATCGTTCTGATTTGAACTGTTCCACAGCGCACCGATGCCCGGCGTCAGGCTGAACTGACCGAACTCAAAGCGGTACAGGTAGGTCAAGTCCCAGATGATCCCGTTGCTGTTGTCCAGCATATCGCCGACCAGCGTGGTGCGCACGATACCCCAGTCCGCGCTGTGCCGATAAGCCAGCCCGCCCATCAGCGTCCAGCGGCGCTTGTTCAGCTCGCGCATGTCGCCATCGTCAACGTCGTTCGGGTCGAAGTTCTGCGGCGAACCCAGCACAGTCAGCGACAGCTGATTAGTCGGATCTTTCCACAGGTAGTAGCCCGCCTGCAGGCTCTTAAGATAGAAGCTGTCACCGTCGTAGTTGATGACCGGGACCGGATAGTAACGGTCCTGGCCGCTTTTGTACGGGCTTTCGCTGTACAGCAGCGAAGCGCCAAGGGTTAACGGGGCAGCGTGCACGAAAGAGGACGCCAGGCAGAGCGAAACGGAGGCGCTCAGAACAGAGAGTTTTAAGGTGCTCACAGGTTTTTCAATCCCTAAAAAAAAAAGACAGGATATTTTAGCCACAAATACCGCGTCAGTAATAAATTTACATCAAATACAGCACTTATAATCAATTAAGTACGCTAATGTACTGACGGGAAAATTTCCCAGGTGATAATTACCACCGCCTGCCCTCAGCACGGGTTAGCAGCTCCGTTAAGCTATGGAATGCGTTAGGTTCTGCGTCATTTTGTGATCGCCCACGGCATACAAGAATTTACTAACAATTGCCCTCGTCGTTATATTCGAATCTTTAAAGGCTGACACCGCCACATTCGCCATTCATCCACTGAACAGACGGCCTTTGGCAGCATTTTATGCTAATTCTCGCACAAAATGTGAGCTCCATTCAGATTATGCGTTGCCCGTTAATACTTGATCTTTCGAGGATACACGCTCATAACAATAAGGACCCAGACGCATTTTTGACCTTGATTCGATTGGTTGGCATAACTGAGAAATACAGTTTGACCCTTGTGTTCCCAATGATTCTAACAGGACGGGCATCTCTATGAATATATTCGATCACTATCGTCAGCGCTACGAAGCTGCCAAGGACGAAGAGTTCACACTGCAGGAATATCTTACCATTTGCCGGCAAGATCGCAGTGCTTACGCCAATGCGGCGGAACGACTGTTAATGGCGATTGGTGAGCCAGTGATGGTCGATACTGCCCAGGAGCCGCGTCTTTCCCGTCTGTTTTCCAACCGCGTGATTGCGCGTTATCCGGCGTTTGAAGAGTTCTACGGCATGGAAGAGGCAATTGAACAGATCGTCTCCTACCTCAAACATGCTGCCCAGGGCCTGGAAGAGAAAAAACAGATCCTCTATCTGCTTGGCCCGGTCGGCGGCGGTAAATCCTCGCTGGCAGAACGCCTGAAGTCGCTGATGCAGCGCGTGCCGATCTACGTGCTGAGCGCCGACGGCGAACGAAGCCCGGTTAACGACCATCCTCTGTGCCTGTTTAATCCGCAGGAGGATGCGCAGATTCTGGAAAAAGAGTACAGCGTTCCGCGCCGTTACCTCGGCACCATCATGTCACCGTGGGCCGCTAAACGCCTGCACGACTTCGGCGGCGATATTACCCGCTTCAAAGTAGTGAAGGTCTGGCCGTCAATTCTGGAACAGCTGGCGATTGCCAAAACCGAACCGGGCGATGAAAACAATCAGGATATCTCCGCACTGGTGGGTAAAGTTGACATCCGCAAGCTGGAGAACCACGCGCAGAACGATCCGGACGCCTACGGCTATTCCGGCGCGCTGTGCCGGGCTAACCAGGGGATTATGGAGTTCGTCGAGATGTTTAAAGCGCCGATCAAGGTGCTGCATCCGCTGCTGACCGCCACTCAGGAAGGCAACTATAACGGTACCGAGGGCATCTCCGCCCTGCCGTTTAACGGTATTATCCTTGCGCACTCCAACGAATCGGAGTGGGTGACCTTCCGCAACAACAAGAATAACGAAGCCTTCCTCGACCGCGTCTATATCGTCAAGGTGCCTTACTGCCTGCGCGTGTCTGAAGAGATGAAAATTTACGAGAAGCTGCTGGTCAACAGCGAGCTGACCCATGCACCCTGCGCGCCCGGCACGCTGGAAACGCTGGCCCGCTTCTCAATCCTTTCACGTCTGAAAGAGCCTGAGAACTCCAGCACCTACTCGAAAATGCGCGTGTACGACGGCGAAAGCCTGAAGGATACCGATCCGAAGGCCAAGTCATATCAGGAGTATCGCGATTACGCCGGCGTGGATGAAGGGATGAACGGCTTATCCACCCGTTTTGCCTTTAAAATCCTCTCGCGGGTGTTTAACTTCGATCACGCGGAAGTGGCGGCCAACCCGGTGCATCTGTTCTACGTGCTGGAGCAGCAGATCGACCGCGAGCAGTTCCCGCAGGATCAGGCGGAGAAGTATCTGGAACACCTGAAGGGCTACCTGATTCCGAAGTACGCCGAGTTTATCGGCAAGGAGATCCAGACCGCCTACCTGGAGTCGTATTCCGAGTACGGCCAGAACATCTTCGACCGTTACGTCAGCTATGCCGACTTCTGGATCCAGGATCAGGAGTACCGCGACCCGGATACCGGCCAGCTGTTTGACCGCGAAGCGCTGAACGCCGAGCTGGAGAAAATTGAGAAGCCGGCCGGGATCAGTAACCCGAAAGACTTCCGTAATGAGATCGTTAACTTTGTGCTGCGCGCCCGGGCGCACAACAGCGGCCGCAATCCAAACTGGACCAGCTACGAAAAACTGCGCACCGTGATCGAGAAGAAGATGTTTTCCAATACCGAGGAGCTGCTGCCGGTGATCTCGTTTAATGCGAAAACCTCGACCGACGAGCAGAAAAAGCACGATGACTTTGTCGACCGCATGATGGAGAAAGGCTATACGCGTAAACAGGTGCGCCTGCTGTGCGAATGGTATCTGCGGGTAAGAAAATCATCGTAACCGGCGCTATCCTGCACAGGATATGCCTGACAACGGGCCGGGGGTTCACCTCCGGCCCGAGCTGCAACGGTGTTTGGGGGAGCTATGGCCTACTTTATCGACAGGCGACTGAACGGCAAAAACAAAAGCGCGGTTAACCGCCAGCGTTTTTTGCGCCGCTACAAGTCGCAAATTAAACAGTCAATCGCCGGGGCCATTAACAAGCGTTCGGTTACCGACGTTGAGAGCGGCGAGTCCGTCTCGATCCCGATTGAAGACATCAACGAACCGATTTTTCACCAGGGGCGCGGCGGGGAGCGTTACCGCGTGCACCCCGGCAACGACCATTTCGTGCAGAACGATCGCGTAGAGCGGCCACAGGGCGGCGGCGGTGGCGGCGGTGGCGGTCAGGGCCAGGCCGGCAAGGACGGCGAAGGTCAGGATGAATTTGTCTTCCAGATCTCCAAAGATGAGTACCTCGACCTGCTGTTCGAGGACCTGGCGCTGCCGAACCTGAAGCGCAACCAGCATCGTCAGCTTAACGAGTACAAAACCCACCGCGCGGGGTATACCGCCAACGGCGTACCGGCGAATATCAGCGTGGTGCGCTCGCTGCAGAACTCGCTGGCACGGCGTACGGCAATGACCGCCGGCAAGCGACGTCTGCTGCAGGAGCTGGAAGCCGAACTGCAGCTGGCGGAAAACAGCGAGCCGGCGCAGCTGCTGGAAGAGGAGCGGCTGCGCCAGGAGATTGCGGAACTGCGTGCCCGCATTCAGCGGGTGCCGTTTATCGATACCTTTGACCTGCGCTACCGCAACTATGAGAAGCGCCCGGAGCCGTCCAGCCGCGCGGTGATGTTCTGCCTGATGGACGTGTCCGGCTCGATGGATCAGGCCACCAAGGATATGGCCAAACGTTTTTATATCCTGCTCTATCTGTTCCTGAGCCGCACCTACAAGAACGTCGACGTGGTCTATATTCGCCACCATACGCAGGCGAAAGAGGTTGATGAACAGGAGTTTTTCTATTCACAGGAAACCGGAGGCACCATCGTTTCCAGCGCGCTGAAGCTGATGGCGGAGGTGGTAAAAGAGCGCTACGACCCGGCGCAGTGGAATATCTACGCCGCACAGGCCTCTGACGGCGATAACTGGGCGGATGATTCGCCGCTCTGTCATCAGATACTGGCGAAAGAGATCCTACCGGTGGTGCGTTACTACAGCTATATCGAAATTACCCGACGTGCGCACCAGACCCTGTGGCGCGAGTATGAACATCTGCAGTCAACCTTCGATAATTTTGCCATTCAGCATATACGTGAGCCGGAGGATATCTATCCGGTGTTCCGTGAACTGTTCCGCAAACAGGTGGAAGAGAGCTATTAACCTCCTGCCCTACCGGCGGCTCTCCGCCGCCGGTCCTGTCAGCAATCCGCTGAAAAAAAAGCAAACTTATCCCCTCAGCGGCCGTTTAGCGTGCTTTTTTTAGGTTACCCTGTTGCAGAGTGCCGTTCTCTGCGCTGATTGGGGTAGACTGGCGTTCAGTTTTTGACTTTTTACCCGCACTTAAAACACACTGTTAAAAAATCATATCACTGCCAGGAGTAGCCCCGATTGGAAGCCAGCGCGATTTACAGTTTATTTATCATTGGTTCAGTGCTGGTTGCCGCAAGCATTCTGCTCAGTTCTTTTTCATCCCGCCTCGGCATTCCGATTCTGGTGATCTTCCTTGCGCTGGGCATGCTGGCCGGCGTCGATGGCATCGGCGGCATCGTTTTTGATAACTATCCGGCCGCCTATCTGATCAGTAACCTGGCGCTGGCGGTGATCCTGCTGGACGGCGGCATGCGCACCCAAGCCAGTTCGTTTCGCGTCGCGCTGGGGCCGGCGCTGTCGCTGGCCACCGTCGGCGTGCTGATCACCGCCGGGCTGACCGGGCTGGCGGCGGCCTGGCTGTTTGACCTGAACCTGATCAACGGCTTCCTGGTCGGGGCAATTATCGGCTCTACCGACGCCGCGGCGGTGTTCTCCCTGCTCGGCGGTAAAGGCCTTAACGAGCGCGTCAGCGCCACGCTGGAGATTGAGTCCGGCAGCAATGACCCGATGGCGGTGTTTCTGACCATCACGCTGATTGAGATGATCCAGCAGGGGCAGACCGGACTGAGCTGGATGTTTGTCGTGCACCTGGTCCAGCAGTTTGGCCTCGGCATCGTGCTGGGCATGGGCGGCGGCTGGGGCATTCAGCAGCTGATTAACCGTATTCCTCTCGCCAGCGGCCTCTATCCGCTGCTGGCGGTCAGCGGTGGCATCCTGGTGTTCGCCCTGACCACGGTGATGGAGGGCAGCGGCATTCTGGCGGTTTACCTGTGCGGCTTTGTGCTGGGCAACCGGCCGATCCGCAACCGCCACGGCATTCTGCAGACCTTTGACGGCATGGCCTGGCTGAGCCAGATCGGCATGTTCCTGGTGCTCGGACTGCTGGTCAATCCGGCCGATCTGTGGAGTATCGCCCTGCCGGCGATGCTGCTGTCGCTGTGGCTGATTCTGGTCGCCCGCCCGCTGTCAATTCTGGTCGGCCTGCTGCCGTTCCGCGGCTTCAATATCCGCGAACGCTTCTTTATCAGCTGGGTGGGGCTGCGCGGCGCGGTACCGATTATCCTGGCGGTATTCCCGATGATGGCCGGCCTGCCGCACGCCTCGCTGTTCTTTAATATCGCCTTCTTCGTGGTGCTGGTGTCGCTGATGGTTCAGGGCACCTCGCTCGGCTACGCCGCGCGTAAGGCGCGGGTGATCGTACCGCCGACCGCCTCGCCGATCTCACGCGTCGGGCTGGATATCCACCCGGAGAACCCGTGGGAGCAGTTCGTCTACCAGCTGGGTGCCGATAAGTGGTGCGTCGGTGCCGCGCTGCGCGATCTGAAAATGCCGCGCGAAACGCGCATTGCCGCGCTGTTCCGCGACAACCAGCTGCTGCACCCGACCGGTAACACCCGCCTGCGCGAGGGCGACGTGCTCTGCGTGATTGGCCGCGAACGCGACCTGCCGGACCTCGGTAAGCTGTTCAGCGAGTCGCCGCCGCTGGCGATGGACCAGCGCTTCTTCGGCGACTTTATTCTGCAGGCCACCGCGCGTTTGCATGATATCTCCGAAATTTACGGCATCGATCTGGATGAAGAGACCGATACCCAGCAGACGCTGGGGCAGCTGGTGCTGGAGATGATCGGCGGCGCACCGGTGGTCGGGGACCAGGTAGAGTGGAAAAACATGGTCTGGACCGTGGCAGAGAAAGCGGACAATGAAATCATTAAGATTGGCGTTCGGGTGCAGGAAGATCGGGATTAATCCTGGCTAATTGCCGCCCCTGTGCGGCAATTAGCCACTATGCTTACTGCTGATGTTGTTTAACTGAGGAGTAAAGCATGGGAAATATCGTCAAAATTGGTCGCTATGACGTGGTCGACGCCGAGCTGGACGGGCAGCATTTCAGCACCGTCAGCATCCCCTGCCACACCAATCCGGGGCTGTGCGTGCAGCTGGACGGCTGGGACGCGCAGACCAGCGTACCGGCGATCGTCGATGGCAAATCCGTCGATCTGGCGCTGGGCCATTACGATACATCGTCCGACCGCTGGATCCTCAATAAACCCGCCTGAAGCCGGCTGATTACCGTTTAACGCCATGAACGGTAATCAGCCCGCCCGTAACGCAGTCAGGGTTACCCTGACTTATTTTCACTTTTTGCTTTTCTTTTCCTGCGCTTAAAACTACCCTGTGCGGCTCGCTTCAAAATGGACACCTGCCTGTTATGCAAAAATTCACGCTGCTGCTGCTCAGCCTGGTGCTGCTTGCACCGCTGGGCATCGATCTCTATCTGCCCACCCTGCCGGAGATCGCCGCCGGGCTGAACACCCCGGTCAGCCTGATCCAGACCACCATCCCGCTGTTTCTGCTGGTGATGGGGCTGGGGCAGATCGTTGCCGGCCCGCTGGTGGATAATCTCGGACGTAAACCGATCGCCCTGATCGGCCTGCTGCTCTACGTCGGCGGCAGCATCCTCGCCGCCACCGCCACCGCCTGGCCGCAGTTCCTCGGCGCGCGCATTATCCAGGGCTGCGCCGTATGCTGTACCGCCGTGGTGGCCTTCAGCGGCGTCCGCGACCGCCTGGACGGTGACGACGCGGCGCGCGCCTACGGTTTTCTCAACGGCGCGCTGAATATCGTGCCGGCGCTGGCCCCGCTGCTTGGCGGTATCCTCGCGGAAGCCTTTGGCTGGCGTGCGAACTTCTGGTTCCTCACCGCCTACGCGGTGGCGATCGGCGTGCTGGTAGTGTTTTTCCTGCCCGAAACCCGCCCGGCCAACACGCAGAAGGTCAGCGGCCTGCCGCTGGGGCAGTACCTGGCGATCCTGCGCCAGCGGCGCTTCCTTGCCTTCGCCTTTGCTAACGCCGGCGCGCTGGGTATGGTGCTGACCTACGTCTCGCTGGCGCCGCACGTGCTGATGACCGAAGGCCGGCTCAGCCCGCTGGCGTTCTCCATCGCCTTCGGCGCCAACGGCTTCTGGATTATGGCCGTCAGCGTGGTGGTCAATAAGGTGATCCGCAAGCTGGGGCGGCCGGTGTGCCTGGCCATCGGCGCGCTGGCGATGCTGCTGGGGTGCGCGATGCTGATCGGCGGCATGCTGCTGTTCTCGGCAAGCCTGCAGAACCACTGGGCGCTGTATATGCTGCCGGTGGCGGTGTCGGTAGCCGGTCTGGCCTTTACCGTCGGCCCGGCTACCAGCTACGCGCTGGAGCCTTACCAGCAGCAGGCCGGTGTGGCCTCGGCGCTGGCCGGGTTTATTCAGATGGCAGGGGGATCGTCGGCGGGTCTGCTGGTGATGGCGCTGCCGCTGGCGGAGAAGAACGCGCTGGCGCTGATGATGCTGCTGGGCGCGCTGCTGGCGTTTTTCGCCTGGCGCACCAGCAAATCAGCGCGCGGTACGATTACCGCGCTCTGATCGTTACTTTACGATAACCGGTACCCGTGGGGCCAGCGCGCACATCAGCTCGTAGCCCACGGTACCGGACGCCGCAGCCACGTCGTCTATCTTCACGTTATTGCCCCACAGCTCAACCTGGCTGCCGATACCCGCCTGCGGGCACGGCGTCAGGTCGACAGTGATCATATCCATCGACACCCGCCCGACGACCTGCGTCATCACACCCTCCACGCACACCGGCGTGCCGGTCGGCGACAGGCGCGGATAGCCATCGGCATAGCCGCATGCCACCACGCCGATGCGCTGGGCAGAGGCCGCGCGGTAGTGGCCGCCGTAGCCGACCGCGTCGCCTGCGTTCAGCTGCTGCACGCCGATAATCTCGCTGCTTAAGGTCATCACCGGCTGCAGCCCGCTGTCGGCGATGTCCTGCCACTGACCGCTGGGTGACGCGCCGTAAAGGATAATGCCGGGGCGCACCCAGTCATGATGGGTGTGTGGGTGCCACAGCGTGGCTGCCGAGTTGGCCAGCGAGCGCGGGCACTGTAATCCTTCCGCCGCCTGCGCAATGCGCTTTAGCGGCTCAACGATGCCCTCTGCGGTTTCGGCGGCGGCGAAATGTGCCATCAGCGTCATCTCACCGACGTTGTCCAGCGCGCGCAGCTGCTGCCACGCCTGATGCACCTGCTCAGGCGGGAAGCCAAGGCGGTTCATGCCGCTGTTTACCTTCAGGTAGATATCAATCGGCGCGCTGAGCCGGGCCTCGGCCAGCGCCGCAATCTGCCACGCGCTGTGCACGCTGGTGGTCAGCCGGTAGCGATCCAGTAGCGCCAGATCCTGTGAATGGAAGAACCCCTCCAGCAGCAGGATCGGTTTTTGCCACCCCAGCTCGCGCAGCAGCACCGCCTCTTCCAGGTTCAGCAGGGCGAAGCCGTCGGTCTCCTGCAGGCTCTGCCAGACGCGTTCGATACCGTGACCGTAAGCGTTGGCCTTCACCACCGACCACAGGCGCGAACCCGCGGCCGCGCGGCGGGCGACCGCCAGGTTATGCCGCAACGCGGCGCTGTCAATCGTTGCGACAATCGGGCGTGACATAGTAACTCCTTGTACCAGCAATACGATAAGTTAACGCACAGGCGCGCTGTGCAGGGGGCGAACGGCCGGGGTATAGCCGGGCAGATAGCGCATCACCGACAGGTCGTCGGCGGCAATATCCGGTGTTTTACCGGAGATCAGGTCCGCCAGCAGCTGGCCGGATCCGCAGGCCATCGTCCAGCCCAGAGTACCATGACCGGTATTAAGGAACAGGTTTTTCAATGGGGTACGACCGACAATCGGCGTACCATCCGGCGTCATCGGGCGCAGCCCGCTCCAGAACGTAGCCTGTTCAATATGCCCGCCCTGCGGATAGAGATCGCGCACCACCATCTCCAGCGTGGCGCGGCGTGCCGGCAGCAGCTGGCTGTTAAACCCGACGATTTCGGCCATGCCGCCGACGCGGATGCGGTTATCAAAACGGGTAATCGCCACTTTATAGGTTTCATCCAGCACCGTAGAGACCGGCGCGGCCTGCTCATCGCGGATTGGAATGGTCAGCGAGTAGCCCTTCAGCGGATAGACCGGCACCTTCACCAGATTGTCCAGCAGCCCGGTGGAAAACGACCCCAGCGCCACCACGTAGCTGTCGGCGGTGATAATCTCATCGCCGCACTTCACCCCGCGGATCTGATTGCCCTCCTGCAGCAGCGCGTCGATGCTCAGGTTATAACGGAAGGTGACGCCGGCCTCCGCCGCCATCGCCGCCAGCCGTTGGGTGAACAGCTGGCAGTCCCCTGTTTCATCGTTGGGCAGGCGCAGACCGCCGGTCAGCTTGTGCGCGGTCGCCGCCAGCGCCGGCTCGACGCTGGCCAGCCCGGCGGCCTCCAGCAGCTGATAAGGCACCCCCGCCTCTTTCAGCACCGCAATATCCTTGCTGGCGCTAAGGAACTGCTGCTCGGTGCGGAACAGCTGCAGGGTGCCGCCCTGGCGGCCTTCATAGGCGATTCCGGTCTGCTCGCGCAACGTTTTCAGGCAGTCACGACTGTACTCAGCGATACGAACCATACGGGCTTTGTTCTGCTGATAGTGGCGCATATCGCAGTTGCGCAGCATCTGCCACATCCACTGCAGCTGGAAGCGGCTGCCGTCGAGGCGGATCGCCAGCGGCGCGTGGCGCTGGAACATCCACTTCACCGCTTTCAGCGGCACGCCGGGCGCGGCCCAGGGGGCGGCATAGCCGGGAGAGATCTGTCCGGCGTTGCCCGCGCTGGTTTCCAGCGCCGCACCCGACTGGCGATCGATAACCGTGACCTGGTGGCCGGCCTGGGCCAGATACCAGGCGCTGGCCACGCCAACCACTCCACTCCCAAGGATGACAATACGCATAGCGACTCCGCATAACAGGTTGAAAGGGTATTTCACTGCAACCTGGCCTGATTGGCGGTGTAAAACACCAATGACCACCCACAGACCACCGCAGTAAATTTCACATATTTTTCACAGTTTCAGTGAAAAAAAACAAGATACCCTACACAATTAAGTCAAAAATCCTGCTTTACCGGCCTTATTAGCATCAGAAAGCCATTTTCAGGACAAAAAAACCCAATTTCAGCAGAAAGTTATTGCTCCATAGTTTGCGCTTATATACAGAACTTTATTCTGAAAATGACCACCAAAATCAGCTTTCACATTATGTTGCAGTCTTTTTTATAACGACTCTGTATTTTCTGCCAAATATTTCATTTGTTTTCAGCACAGGGATAAGAGACAGTGAACTATCATTGAGAAGACTGGCTTTAATTCCAGACCCGCCACGCGTGTTTTCACGCCAGCGCGTTGCCATGAAAACGGACGTTTTGCCGCTACGTGAAGTACCGCAGATACCGGTTTTATAAAAAGGGGTGCGCTATGACCATGATCTTTGACCAGCCAACCACGACCCGCCAACGCCTCAGTGACGGTCCCGACTGGACCTTCGACCTGCTGGACGTCTATTTGAAAGAGATCGACCGGGTAGCGAAATCTTACCGCCTGGACACCTACCCCCATCAGATTGAGGTGATCACCTCCGAGCAGATGATGGATGCCTACTCGAGCGTCGGCATGCCGATCAACTACGCCCACTGGTCGTTTGGTAAAAAGTTTATCGAAACCGAACAGCGTTATAAGCACGGGCAACAGGGGCTGGCCTATGAGATCGTCATCAACTCTAACCCCTGCATCGCCTACCTGATGGAAGAGAACACCATCACCATGCAGGCGCTGGTGATGGCGCACGCCTGTTATGGCCATAACTCCTTCTTCAAAAATAACTATCTGTTCCGCAGCTGGACGGACGCCAGCTCGATCGTCGATTATCTGATTTTTGCCCGTAACTACATCAGCGAATGTGAGGAGCGCTACGGCCAGGAACAGGTGGAACGCCTGCTGGACTCCTGCCACGCGCTGATGAACTACGGCGTCGACCGTTATAAACGCCCGCAAAAAATCTCCCTGCAGGAGGAGAAAGCGCGGCAGAAAAGCCGTGAGGAGTATCTGCAGAGCCAGGTGAATATGCTGTGGCGCACCCTGCCGCGGCGCGAGCGCGAAGAGGCACAGTTTGCTGCCGCGCGCTATCCGGCCGAGCCGCAGGAAAACCTGCTGTACTTTATGGAGAAAAACGCCCCGCTGCTCGAACCCTGGCAGCGTGAGTGCCTGCGCATCGTCAGAAAGGTCAGCCAGTATTTTTACCCGCAGAAGCAGACCCAGGTGATGAACGAAGGCTGGGCCACCTTCTGGCACTACACTATCCTCAACCATCTCTATGACGAGGGCAAAGTGTCCGAACGCTTTATGCTGGAGTTTCTGCACAGCCACACCAACGTGGTGTTTCAGCCGCCGTATAACAGCCAGTGGTATAACGGCATTAACCCCTACGCGCTCGGCTTTGCCATGTTCCAGGATATTAAGCGCATCTGTCAGGAGCCTACCGAGGAGGACCGTTACTGGTTCCCGGACATTGCCGGTAAGGACTGGCTGGAGACGCTGCACTTTGCGATGCGTGAGTTTAAGGATGAGAGCTTTATCAGCCAGTTCCTGTCGCCGAAGGTGATGCGCGACCTGCGCCTGTTTACGGTGATGGACGATGACCGCAATAACTACCTGGAGATCGCGGCGATCCACGACGAGGCCGGCTACCGCGCCATCCGCCAGCAGCTGTCGGCGCAGTACAATCTGAGCAATCTGGAGCCGAATATTCAGGTATGGGACGTCGATCTGCGCGGCGATCGTTCGCTGACGCTGCGCTACGTGCCGCACAACCGCGCGCCGCTGGACAAAAGCCGCCGTGAAGTGTTGAAACACGTCCACCGCCTGTGGGGGTTTGACGTGCACCTGGAGCAGCAGAATGAAGATGGCGGTACCGAACTGCTGGACCGCTGCCCGCCGCGGCCGGGTGTCCCGCTGTAACGCAGCCGGCATGAAAAAAGCCGGTCAGCTTACGCTGACCGGCTTTTTACTGGGCGTTCCGCTTAACGGCGCGGCGGCGGCAGATCGGTCGGCATGTTGACCTGCATGGCGTGCCAGATCTCACCGCTGCGGCGGCCGTAGTCACGCACGCTGTCCACCACCTGTTCATAGTCACCGCTCTGGCAGTAGCCGAGCAGCTGCTGATAGAAATCTCGCGCCAGCTGCCGGGCTTCCGGATTGGAGAAGTAGTGGCGCCCGACGCGGGTATACAACCCCTTCAGTCCGTTGAGGATTAGCCCGTAAATAGGGTTGCCTGACGCGAAGGCCAGCCCACGGAAGATGTTGTAATCAAGTTCGGTGTAGGCTTCGGCGTGATCGTCCGCCAGCGCTGCCGTCTCCAGCACCTCACGCGCTTTATCCGGGTGGTTGTGAATCGCACGACGGATAAAGATCGACGAAATATTGGTGCGAACGGAGAGCAGGTTGTCAATTAACTGCGGCACGCTGTCGTGGTCAAGCCGCGCCAGAGTTTCCAGAATATTCAGGCCGGAGGTTTCCCAGAAGTTGTTCACTTTGGTTGGTTTGCCGTGCTGAATTGTCAGCCAGCCGTCACGCGCCAGGCGCTGCAGCACTTCACGCAGCGTGGTACGTGTTACCCCAATCAGCTCAGAGAGTTCGCGTTCGGCGGGAAGAATAGAACCTGGCGGGAAACGACTGTTCCAGATACTTTCAATAATGTACTCTTCAGCGAAACCCGCAGGGCTCTGCGCCTTAATAACCATAGCGTTTTGTTTCCGGCTACAAAATTTCAGCTCATCATAGCAGACCCCCCCTGCAACACCTAGTTAGCCACTACGTAAAAAGGCGATCCCCTGCAAAAAAAAGCAACGCGGTTTCACCTGTTTACCGCCCAAACGGGTCCGGTCAGCGGGGTCGCCAGCGGCTGAACCGCCCACGTGCGCTGCCGGCAACGCTTTTTCAAACCGAAGTTTAATTCAGGTCATCCTGATGCTTAAAATTTAGGGTGCCGAGGCTCTCATCGCCGGCGTTTTGGTTTACACTGCCGGTTCAACGCTTACTACATGGACAGACTTATGTTGAGATATTTGAATCGCTGCTCGTACGGCCGGGGCGCCTGGCTGTTGATGGCGTTTACGGCTTTTTTACTTGAAATGGTTGCGCTGTACTTTCAACACGTGATGGGGCTAAAGCCGTGCGTTATGTGTATTTATGAGCGCTGCGCGCTGTTTGGCGTGATGGGTGCCGGCATCGTCGGGGCCGTTGCGCCAAAAACGCCGCTGCGCTGGGTAGCGATTGCGGTCTGGCTGTACAGTGCCTGGGAAGGGGTGCGTCTCTCCTGGGAACATACCATGATTCAGCTTCACCCTTCTCCGTTTGTCACCTGTGATTTTGCCGCGCGCTTCCCGTCCTGGCTGCCGCTGGACAAGTGGCTGCCGTCGGTGTTTGTTGCCAGCGGCGACTGTGCAGAAAAAGGCTGGACCTTCCTGACGCTGAGCATGCCGCAGTGGATGGTGGGCATTTTTGCCGCCTACCTGCTGGCCGGCGTGCTGGTGCTGATTGCCCAGGCCTTCCGGCCGAAACGCCGCGATCTGTTTAACCGCTAATACCGTCTGAGCCAGTGCGCTGGCTCAGATCTTCCTGACTTATTTGCCGTACCAGCGCGGGCGGTTAATGATGTGCTCTTCCCAGTCCACCACTTCGCTCTCATGCACCGCAATATGGCGCACCGAAATGCGCGCCGCATGCATCGCCGCGCGCGAACCGTGGCGCAGCGGGTGCCACGCCGGCAGCGTCTTGCCCTCTGCCAGCACACGATAGGCGCAGCTGGGCGGCAGCCAGGCGAAGGTCGGCAGATTATCCCGCGTCAGCTTGATACAGTCCTCTTCCAGCTCAAAACGCCGCTCGTAGTTACGGCACTGGCAGGTTTTGATATTGAGCTGGTTACAGGCGACGTTGGTGAAATAGATTTCATCGGTGTCCGCATCCTGCAGCTTGTTCAGGCAGCACTGGCCACAGCCGTCACATAAGGACTCCCACTCGTCGTCGCTCATTTGTTCCAGCGTTTTACGCTGCCAGAAAGGGGTATCAGTCATGTTGGGATCCGCTTAAGTGTAAAAAACCCGACTCTTATAGAGGGTTTGGCAGCCGGATGCAAGGGCGGGGTTTCAGGCTGCCACGAGGGGGCAGCCCGTGGCAGGGTTACAGTACGCGGGTGGAGAGGCTGCGCCCGCCCAGCGAAACCTCCAGACGGTCACCGGACACCATCGGCCCAACGCCCTCCGGCGTGCCGGTCAGGATTACGTCCCCGGCGCGCAGGGTAAAGAACTGACTCATATAGGCAATCAGCGGCAGGATACGGTGGATCATATCCGCGGTGCTGCCCTGCTGACGGAGCTCGCCGTTGACGACCAGCTGCAGTTCGACGTTCTGCGGGTCATGGTCAAATTCAGCGACGGGGATAAAACCGGAGATCGGGCAGGAGTTGTCAAAGGCCTTGGCTTTTTCCCACGGCTGGCCGGCTTTTTTACACCCCGCCTGCACGTCACGCAGCGTCAGATCCAGCGCCACGCCGTAACCGGCAATCGCCTGCGCCACGTGTGCTTCCGTCGCCTGCTTCAGCGTTGCGCCGATCAGCACCGCCAGCTCGACTTCATGGTGCACCGCACCGAGGTTAGCCGGAATCGACAGCGGCTGTTTGATGTCGCACAGCGCCGTTTCCGGCTTGATAAACAGCACCGGCTCGGTCGGGGTGACGCTGCCCATCTCTTTAATGTGTCTGGCATAGTTGCTTCCGACGCAGACCACCTTGCTCACCGGATAATCCAACAACGCGCCCTGCCAGTTGTGATGCTGATACATACTGTTCCCCTGCATGATGCGCGAGCGGTCAGCCTTGGCGACGACCATCGCGCGTTAAGTGTGCGGCCGCACCGGCGATGTGCCGATACCCTGAACAAAATAATAAGCCCGATTGCCCGGTGCCGGGCGACAGAAATTGTTTTAAAGCGTAAATGAGCAGCGGACAGCAGGCTGCAAATGAACGTTATTTAACGCCATCCTCATTTTTCAGATGGATCTTAAGCAGGCTTTCAATCGGCGGTGGGATTTGTAAATAAAAACCCTCATCGCGTAATGCGGTTTTAACCTTATCAATATCTGCGCTAACCAGCTTGCGGCTGCCGTCCAGCGGCAACAGCATCGCCAGCTGCGGCTTACCGAACCCCTGCATCAGCGCCTCAGGCACCCGCGAGAAATCGTCCTTTTTTTCGACATAAAGATAAGTCTGGTCGCGCTTTGGACTTCTGTAGATCACACAAAACATATTTTTTACTCGAATTAACCTGGAAGGTGACTTGCCTGAATATTACAGTAACTATAACATGCTTGCAGACCTTCGGAATATTGTCCTGCCATGATTAGCTGGCACAACGTGCCGCCGATTAAGTAAGGATGAGAAATAACAGGACTGAGCGGGACAGATGTCACAATCGCCAATCGAGTTTAAAGGCAGCAGTTTCACGCTGTCAGTCGTTCATTTGCACCACACCGATCCTGAAACCGTGCGCAGAGCGCTGGCGGCGAAGGTGAGTCAGGCACCGGCGTTTCTGAAAAATGCGCCGGTTGTGGTCAACGTCTCTGCGCTGCCAAACAACATTAACTGGCGGATGATGCAGCAGGCGATCCTGTCTACCGGGTTGCACATTGTCGGCATCAGCGGCTGTAAAGATGAACAGCTGAAGCGCATCATTGCCCGTTCCGGGCTGCCGGTGTTGAGCGAAGGCAAGGAGCAGAAGCCGGAGCCGGCCCCTGAACCTGCGCCTGCACCGGTCGCGGTGCCTGAACCGGTTGAAGAGAGCGCCCGTACCCGGGTGATCGCTACCCCTGTCCGTTCCGGGCAACAAATCTATGCCAAAAACTGTGACCTGATCGTCACCAATAACGTGAGTGCCGGCGCAGAGCTGATTGCGGATGGCAATATTCATATTTACGGCATGATGCGCGGCAGGGCCCTGGCCGGTGCCGGCGGTGATAAAAATTGCCAGATTTTTTGTACCCACCTGTCAGCCGAGCTGGTCTCTATCGCCGGTGAATACTGGATTATGGATCAAATTCCGGCTGAGTTTTTTGGGAAAGCGTCCCGTCTGCGTCTTGCAGACGGCGCATTGACTATACAGACACTGAACTGAGCAAGGCTCACTCTTTTCTTTTCTTAAGGAAAATCATTTTATGGCACGCATTATTGTTGTTACATCTGGTAAAGGAGGCGTCGGTAAAACCACCTCCAGCGCGGCCATCGCTACCGGTTTAGCGCAGAAAGGTAAAAAGACCGTGGTGATCGATTTCGACATTGGTCTGCGCAACCTGGATCTGATCATGGGCTGCGAGCGGCGCGTGGTGTATGACTTTGTTAACGTGATTCAGGGTGATGCCACGCTGAACCAGGCGTTAATTAAGGACAAACGTACCGAAAACCTGTTTATCCTGCCGGCGTCGCAAACCCGTGATAAAGACGCGTTGACCCGCGACGGCGTGGAGAAGGTGCTGGACGATCTCGGCAAGATGGACTTTGATTTTATCGTCTGTGACTCGCCGGCCGGCATCGAAACCGGTGCGCTGATGGCGCTCTATTTCGCCGACGAAGCCATTATCACCACCAACCCGGAAGTCTCTTCGGTACGCGATTCGGACCGTATTCTGGGGATCCTTTCGTCAAAATCCCGCCGGGCCGAAAACAGCCAGGACCCGATTAAAGAGCACCTGCTGCTGACCCGCTACAATCCGGGCCGCGTCAGCCGTGGTGATATGCTGAGCATGGAAGACGTGCTGGAAATTCTGCGCATCCCGCTGGCCGGCGTTATTCCGGAAGACCAGTCCGTGCTGCGCGCCTCTAACCAGGGTGAACCGGTGATCCTTGATGCCGAGTCTGATGCCGGCAAAGCCTATGCCGATACCGTTGCCCGCCTGCTCGGAGAAGAACGTCCCTTCCGCTTCATTGAAGAAGAGAAGAAGGGTTTCCTGAAACGCCTGTTTGGGGGATAAACCATGGCCTTACTCGATTTCTTTTTATCCCGAAAAAAGAACACAGCCAACATAGCCAAGGAACGGCTGCAGATCATCGTTGCAGAACGCAGGAGGGGCGACAGTGAGCCCCACTATCTGCCGCAGCTGAAGAAAGATCTGTTGGAGGTGATCTGCCGTTACGTGAAGATTGACCCGGAGATGCTGAGCGTGAAGCTGGATCAAAAAGAGGATGATATTTCGATTCTCGAGCTGAACGTCACCTTACCGGAAGCGGAAGACGCCCCGAAATGACCGACGGCTGCTCATGATATTCCCCTGCTGTCAGGCAGGGGAATATCGCGTTTAACCCGCCGCCAGCAGGCGGTTGATCTCCGGCTCCAGCAGCGCCCCGCGCCAGCCATCCACCAGCTCCGGCTTATGCTCCTGCGGTTTTAACTTCCAGTACCAGCTCAGCAGCTGATTGATCTGACGGCGTGACGCCAGCAGCTCAGGGCTGACTCCGTGCTTTTCTGCCGTCTCGGCCACCAGCGCCTTCAGCGCCTTAAATATCTGTTTGTACTGCGGCTGATCGATCAGATTTACCAGCGGAGCCGGCAGCGCCTCTTCCGGCAGGGCCTCCGCCTGGGCTACCAGCGCCAGCAGCGCGCGACCGTGGAAGCGGATCTCCTGCCCCGGTACGCCCAGGTGCTCCAGTTCACCGAGCGAACCCGGCAGATAGCGCGCTACCTTCCACAGGTTCTCTTCGCGCACCACAAAATTAACCGCCATATCTTTTTCACGTGCCAGGTTCAGCCGCCAGGCTCCCAGCAGACGCAGTGCCGCCAGCTGACGTGGACGCAGCTGCCATGCATTGGTCATTTCACGCCAGGCTTCCTGCGGATCGAGCTGCGCGGTGCGGCGCTGACACAGCAGGCGGCACTCATCCAGCGCGGCGGCCATCTGGCCGGCGGCCTCGGTTTCCGCCATCAGCTTGTGGGCAACCGGCAGCAGATAGAAGACGTCCGCCGCCGCGTAGACGCACTGTTTTTCGGTCAGCGGACGCGCCAGCCAGTCGGTACGCGACTCGCTCTTGTCCAGCGCGATGCCGGTAAAAGACTCGACGATGGTGGCAAAGCCGCAGCTGAGCGGACGTCCGCTGAACGCCGCGAGGATCTGGGTGTCGATCATCGGCTGCGGCAGCACGCCAAACTGGTGCAGAAACACCTCAAGATCTTCGCTACCGGCGTGCAGAAACTTGGTTACCCCGGCGTCCAGCAGCAGGTCGCGGAACGGCGTCCAGTCACCGATGGTGAGCGGGTCAATCAGCGAGATGGTTTCGCCGTCAAATAGCTGGATCAATCCAAGGCGGGGATAGTAGGTACGGGTACGGACAAATTCGGTATCCAGCGCCAGCGCGGGTACCTGACGGGCACGCAGGCAGACTTCGGCCAGCGCGTCATCGGTGGTGATCATGGTGTAATTCAAAATTGCATTCTCTCGCCGCAGCGCTGGTTCAGGCCGCGGTCAGCTGGCGTTAACGGTTAACGGCCGGGACTCCGGCCGTTAGGTTTCCTGTTCAGGCAGCCGTTGAGCCGGCCTGTTTAATGACTTCATCCCGCAGTTCACGGCGCAGGATCTTGCCGACGTTGGTTTTGGGCAGCTCGTCGCGGAATTCCACGATCCTCGGCACCTTATAGCCGGTCAGGTGTTTTTTGCAGTGGGCGATCAGCTCCTGTTCGCTCAGCGACGGATCCTTCTTCACCACGCAAATTTTGACCGCTTCACCACTGACCTCGCTCGGTACGCCAATGGCAGCGGCTTCGCGCACCTTAGGATGCAGCATCAGCACGTCTTCAATCTCATTCGGATAGACGTTAAAGCCGGAGACGAGGATCATATCTTTTTTGCGATCGATAATACGCATAAAGCCTTCAGGGTCAACGGTAACAATATCGCCGCTGCGAAGCCAACCGTTTCTCATCACCTCGTCGGTGGCATCCGGCCGCTGCCAGTAGCCGAGCATCACCTGTGGCCCTTTAATGCACAGCTCGCCCGGTTCCCCTTCCGGCACGTCGTTGCCGGCGTCATCGACCAGGCGGATGTCGGTCGAGGGCACCGGCAGGCCGATGCTGCCGTTGTGGCACTTAATATCATAGGGGTTCACCGAGACCAGCGGCGAGCACTCCGTCAGGCCGTAGCCCTCCAGCAGATAGTGGCCGGTGAGCTTTTCCCAGCGCTCGGCGACCGCCTTTTGTACCGCCATGCCGCCGCCTGCCGACAGGCTGAGGGACGAGAAATCGAGCTGGTTAAAGTTGGCGTCGTTGAGCAGCGCATTAAACAGGGTGTTCACCCCGGTGATGGCGGTGAAAGGATAGCGCGCCAGCTCCTTCACCAGCCCCGGAATATCGCGAGGATTAGTGATCAGCAGGTTGGCCCCGCCCAGATCGATAAACAGCAGGCAGTTCACCGTCAGAGCAAAGATATGGTACAGCGGCAGCGCGGTGACCACCGTCTCCTGCCCCTCTTTCAGCAGTGAGCCATAGGTGGCCCGGCTCTGCTCGAGGTTGGCCTGCATATTGCGGTGGGTAAGCATCGCCCCTTTGGCCACGCCGGTAGTGCCGCCGGTATATTGCAGAAACGCCAGGTCGTCGTTGGTAATCGCCGGTTTCTGATAAGGCAGTTCTGCGCCGCGCTGCAGCACGTGGCGGAACGAAATCGCCCCCGGCAGATGGTACTTCGGCACCATTTTTTTTATGTATCTGACCACAAAATTCACCAGCGTGCCTTTGACCGGCGAAAGCTGGTCACCCAGCCGGGTGAGGATCACGTGTTTGACCGCGGTGCGGGCCACCACTTTTTCCAGCGTATGGGCAAAATTCGAGACGATAACAATCGCGCTGGCACCGCTGTCGTTGAGCTGATGCTCCAGCTCGCGCGGGGTGTACAGCGGATTAACGTTGACCACGATCATACCGGCGCGCAACACGCCGAACAGCGCCACCGGATACTGCAGCAGGTTTGGCATCATCAGCGCCACGCGGTCGCCCTTCTTCAACCCCAGCTCCTGCTGCAGGTAGGCGGCGAACGCCCGGCTGCGCGCGTCCAGCTGCGCGTAGGTCATGCTCTGGCCCATATTGATAAAGGCGGTCTGCTGCGCGTAACGGGCAGAAGCGTACTCGAACAGGTCGATTAGAGAAGCATAACGATCGGCATTAATTTCAGCCGGAACATCGGCGGGGTAACGTTTTAACCAAACCTTATGCAAGCTATCACCTCGGAAACTATTATTGGTTGTCATCGCAGCCTCGGCACGTCGGCATTTGTTAACATTATTTTAACTCAGCGTACCAGTTTGCTGAGCAAACTGTTAAGAGGTTGCGAAGCCCATCACTAAATTTCTCCGTCAGGGAGAAAACAGATAAAAAAAAGGCATATCCGCCATCACACAGCGGATATGCCGTGAATCAGTCCGCACAGGCCGCCTATTCGGTCAGAATGGTCTGTACCTGGGAAGGGCCAGTATTGTAATAGAAGGCCGGTGGTGGCCCCCAGTAGCCGCCACGGTGGCGATAGCCCGGTCCGTACCAGATCCACGGGTCGATCGGTGCCGGTGGTGAAACAATCTGCTGCACCCGGTGCCAGCGCTGGTAGCCGCTAACGTTAACCACCACAAAGTTATAGGACGCGCCGTTGATGCTGCCCTTCTCGGTGCCTTTGATCGGGCCGACCACCGTCACCATCTGGTCGCGGAAATCGACCGGATCGACAAAGCCGTTAATGTCGGCATAAATGCGGCCGATCGAGGCGGACCCCAGACGCGGACGGGCCCCCTCATCCAGCGGCATGGCGGCGATCTCCAGCCGGGTTTTACCGGTCTGGTTGAGCACGTTGACCACCTTGCCGCCGAAGCGCGACTCCTGGCCGGTAAACAGCTGCGGCGCGCCCAGGACGCGGGCCAGGTCCTGCTGCGGCACCGGCGACGAACCTTTGATCGAATCCGGCACGCTGACGCAGCCGGCCAGCAGCAGCGCGGCCGCCAGCAGCAGGCTGCCGGGTAAAAGAGCGGTTCTACGCATTATGTTGTTCTCCCCTGATAACATCACTCTTTTGACTGCACGCGCTGCAAATAGTTGCCGTAACGTTAGTCGCGGCCCGGTAATTTTTTCCACGCCACTTCATTGCGCAGATAGGTCGGCTCGGCGTGTTCCGGTGCTACGCTCAGGCCCGCGGCCAGCGCCTGTACGGCCAGCGGCAGCATATCCTGCGCGCACGGCAGCTCTACCGAACTCATCGTCAGCGTCAGCGGGCTGGCCTCTGCCAGCTGCGGCCAGGCCTTCCAGCCGGTACCGGCGCAGGCCCAGTCACCCTCCAGCGCCGCCATCCGCGCCGCGGCGGCCTCCGGTTTCAACACCGCTTCACTCTGCTCACCCTGCCAGACGCCGTGCGCATCGCGCTGATATTCCGCCCAGTAGACTTCCCCCATGCGGGCGTCGATCGCCACCAGCACCCGGGTTGCCCCGTGCAGCCGCCAGGCGCTCTCGGCCATGGTTTTCAGCGTGGAGACACCCACCAGCGGCAGCCCGGCACCCAGCGCCAGCCCCTGCGCGATGCCTATTCCAATGCGTACGCCGGTAAAGCTGCCCGGCCCGCGGCCAAACGCCAGCGCGTCAAGCTGCTGCAGCTGCAGTTCACCCTGCTGCAGGATCTGCTGCACCAGCGGCAGAATGCGCTGGGTATGTTCGCGGGCGCAGAGTTCAAAATGCGCCAGCTGCTGCTGGCCGTTGAGCAACGCAACCGAGCAGGCTTCCGTGGCGGTATCAATGGCTAAAATTCGCGTGGACATCGCAACCTCTGGGGATAAAATTTTTCGGCGCGCATGATAGCATAGCGCGCGGTGAATTACTGCTGCGTCAGCGGTTTAAGAAAGTCGATGGCGCGGGCCAGATCGCGGGTGCGCGGCGCCGGCGGCAGGCTGTTTAAAAACACCGCACCGTACGGGCGCATCACCAGCCGCCCGTCGCAGATCACCAGCACGCCGCGATCGGAGACGTCGCGGATCAGCCGCCCCACCCCCTGCTTCAGGGTGATCACCGCATCCGGCAGCTGCACGTCGTTAAAAGGCTCGCCGCCGCGCAGCTTACAGTCCTCCATGCGCGCCTTCAGCAGCGGATCGTCCGGTGAGGTGAACGGCAGCTTGTCAATGATCACCAGCGACAGCACGTCGCCGCGCACGTCCACCCCTTCCCAGAAGCTGCTGGTGGCCACCAGCAGCGCGTTACCCAGGCTGACAAACTGATGCAGCAGCTGGCCTTTGCTGGTCTCCCCCTGCAGCAGCACCGGCAGCGTCAGGGTGGCGCGAAACTCCGCAGCCACCTCGCGCATCACCTGATGCGAGGTGCAGAGAAAGAAGCAGCGCCCGCCGTTGGCCTCGATCAGCGGGCGCAGCGTGCGCGCCAGCAGCCGTGCGCCACCCGGCTGGTTGGGCACCGGCAGGTTACGCGGCACGCACAGCAGCGCCTGCTGCGCGTAGTCAAACGGGCTGTCGAGGATCAGCGTCTCGGCCTCGCCAACGCCCAGCCGCTCGACGAAGTGCCCCATCTGGCCGTTGACCGCCAGGGTGGCCGAGGTGAAGATCCAGCTGGCCGGGCGCTCGTCCATCACCTCACGGAAGCGTTCGGAGACGGAGAGCGGGGTCAGCGCCAGAATAAAGTGGCGGGCGTTACATTCGTACCAGTAGCTGAAGCCCGGCTGGTCAACCTGTTTCAGCCGCTTGAGCCGGCCACGGTAGAGCGCCGCGCGCTCAAAGGCCGCGTCGAGCAGCGCCGAGCGGCCCAGCGACAGTTTAGCCACGTCGTAACAGAGCTCCAGCGCATCGTCCAGCAGCAGCAGCGCGCGCTGAATGTTTTTATCCGCCAGCAGATCGCGCAGGTTACCGCGAAAGCCGGGATCGCCCAGCGCCAGGCGGAAATCAGCAGCCGCCTGCGCCAGCCGGTCAGCGGATTTCTGCAGCTGCTGCACGTCACGCACTTCGGTGCGGTAAGCAATGGTGATGTCTTTGGCGAGGTCCAGCAGCTGGCGGCTGGAGAGCTGCTGACCAAAATACTGGCTGGCAATGTCCGGTACCTGATGGGCTTCATCGAAGATCATCACGTCAGCCTCGGGGATCAGTTCGGCAAAGCCGCTCTCCTTAACCACCATATCGGCGAGGAACAGGTGATGGTTGACCACGATCACGTCGGCCTCCATCGCCTTACGGCGCGCCTTAACCACAAAGCACTCTTTATACTGCGGGCAGTCGCTGCCAAGGCAGTTATCGTTGGTGCTGGTCACCAGCGGCCAGATCGGGCTGTCTTCCGCCACGCCACCGCAGGTGCTGATGTCGCCTTCGACGGTTTCATTTGACCAGCCGCGCAGGTGTACGAGGTCGCTCATCGCCTGCACCGCCAGATCGCCGCCGGCCAGCGACTGCTGCTCCAGCCGTTCCAGGCAGAGGTAGTTGGAGCGCCCTTTCAGCAACGCCAGCTGCCCTTTAAACTTCAGCGCCTTTGCCACGGTGGGCAGGTCACGGCTGTAGAGCTGATCCTGCAGCGCCTTGGAACCGGTGGAGACGATCACTTTTTTGCCGGCGCGCAGCGCCGGAGCCAGGTAGGCGTAAGTTTTGCCGGTCCCGGTCCCCGCTTCCACCACCAGCTCGTGGCGACCGTCAATCGCCCGCTCAACGGCGGCGGCCATCAGCCGCTGCGGCTCACGCGGTTTAAAGCCGGGAATCGCCTTCGCCAGCGCGCCGTCTACTGCAAAATCGTCTGCCACATTACCTCACCGGCTACTAAAAACTACTGTGGATTATGTCAGTATTGCCCGACTGATGCAAAAGCAGGCGGCACCGGCCCTGCGGGGGATGGGCTACCGCCTGCGGGCAGCAACGGGGGAAAAATGCCCGTAGTGCGTCTGCACACCCTGCCACCGCGTTGCAATGCGGCGTGACAGCAACCGGCCCTTTATGCCAGGCTAGCGCGGTTTCGCATTCTGCAAAAGGAGCAGCACATGACCATTGAACGTCTCGACCCCGAGCACCGCATGTCGGAAGCTGAAACCTATAATTTAGAACAGTAACTTAACGCATTCTGCCTCGCTCACACGTCCCAGGATGCAAAAGTATGAAAAGAGATAACAAGCCTCAAAAAGTGTTGTGTGTCCCAAATCCGTCTCAGCTCGCTATTCTATTTACTCGCACTAAAAACTGGTGTTCTACTAAATAGTCGGCCTGAGCCACTCCCGCGCCTCATGCAGTACCCACGTCACCACGCCCAGCAACTGGACATCTTCCAGCGCCTGCCCCTCTATCGCTTCGCCGTCTTCCGTGATCAGCGCTCCGCCCATCAGCTTACCGACATACCCACTCCCGAGTAACTCAAAAGCTACTTTGTCTCCCTGTTCTGGTTGCAGCGACCGATCGACAACCAGGACACGGCCAGGCACGTGAATCATCGTTGTATCCGAGGGATGGGAGATCATTAGCTCGTTCAGGCAGAGCTCTTTTTCTGCATAGTCTGTTGCCGGCGATGGAAAGGCCATGTCAGTACCCCGCGTTCGGGCTGAACAGGGAGAAGATGCGCCGCTCCCCCTCTTCGGTGGAGATGTCCGTGAAGCTGGTTTGGTAGAACTCTATCCAGAGGTTGGCCTCCCGCAGGGTGAAGTGGTGGTTAACTTTGGCGAGTTCGGCCTGAAAGTCGACGGTGCTGACCGTACGGCGGCCGTGCTCGTGTTTGATGGCTGCTCTGAATGCGAGTGGGATTTCGTAACGACGGGGCATGATACCCTCCTGTAATTAACTGTATACATATACAGTATTATTGCAGAGGGTAATTGATCAAGCGGGAAATGCGGAGATAGGTATAAGTGGGTGATTGGGGGAAAAATTTAATTACGGGGTCCTTCCCGTATCTTTTAGCAGAACACATTGACCAGCGCTTTTCCGTACACGCTCATCTCATAACCGCCGGGGTGGTTGCGCAGGTCGGCACCGCATAGCGAAGTGGTGACAACGCCCATGCCTCCACGGCTCATTTCGTCGGCCAGCCAGTCGGTCGGCACGTATGCCGCGCCGGCGTCGATGGCGGCCCGGTAAACCTGCCGGTTGGTGTAGCGCCACTGCTCCAGGCTGTAGCGCCCATCCTCCGTTACCGACGTTCTCGGCACCGGCACCACAACCACGTCAGCGCCTGCAGCCTTAAGCGTGCTGATGATGGTCATCATCGACGCGTAGGTAGTCGCGACCGCGTTGTCGTTCATGCCGAAGCAGACCACGGCAAGGTTTGGCGTCACGGCAACCGCAGCGTTCAGGCGCTCTGCCGTCGCGCCGCTGGCCGAGTTCGATCCGGACACGCCAAAATTAACGTAGGTCACCGTGCAGCCCCAGGCGTCTTCCAGGTGTGCTTTCAGCTTCCAGTTCCAGCCGATTTTAATGTGGATAGTTCCACCACCATCGTTCCAGTTTTCCGACGGGTACAGGTTGCTGAGCGTGTCAGTTCCATACCCGCCCTGCAGGAACAGCTGGCGATCACGTGACGTTCCTCCCGGCGTTGTAAGCGGGTTGCTGATGTTCGACACGGCGGTGATTGAATCGCCGTACCCCAGCAGCGTGATTGCCTGGCCCCGGGCCATCCGCGCCAGCGTCTTCTGCAGGCAGCGGCGGTTGTGCTGACGCATTACCGCGGCGTCACCGTTGTCCAGAATTTCATAACCGGTTTCCGGGTAGCGGTAAACCGGCTCAAACTCCAGCACGTCACCGGCCACCAGCACGTAGTACAGCGCCACCTGTCCCGCCGCCGGAACCGGACGATACTCCTGCACGTCAAATGCGCGTTCGGTACCCTTAACCACAGACATGACCAGCGTATGCGGGTCAATCTGAATCAGGTCGTAACGCTCACGCGTGTAGGTAAACGCCACGCTGGCGTTGTACTGCGTGGCCGTCAGCCCGCGCAGCTTGCCGCCATAGCCGTCAACGTTGTAGTGCGTGCCTGCCGTCAGCGGCGTTGACGTTGCCGTGTCGGTAACGGTGACCGCGCTGATGCGTTTTTCTCCCAGCCACTCGTTACCGTTCGAAGGCCATTGCACAGTTGAAGACGACGCCTGTTTCAGTACGGTGGTAACCGTCTTCGTCCCCACTGTCGTTATCGCAAGCGTCAGCGTGGCCGCCAGCGCTTTCGTTACGCCGTTCACCACCGCCGATCCGCCGATCGCCACCTGCCGCCCGGTCACCGTCAGGGTCGGATAATAACGGGTCAGGGTCAGGGTTGATGCCGCCGCAGAGATGGACGCGATTTTCGTGGCGTTCTCTGCCGACAGCGCGGCAACCTGCTGAACCTTATCTTTCACCGGAATGTATCCGGCAACCGAAAGTTTCCACGCCAGGCCCAGACTGGCACCCATTGAAGCCCAAGCATTGTTAAGCCGGTTGACGAAATACCCCTTCGCATTGCTGACGGGGGCTGTTTCTCCGGCGGCGGCGTAGTCTCTGGCTTGTGTGCCGATATCGACGGTAGCACCTGACGCATCGTATGCGTGCACCTCGATCATGGCGAAGTAACCGGACGGTACAACAAGCCCTGGAACGGGATACTCAACGGCGGTAAATTCAGCGGCTGATGCCGCAGAGGGCGGTGTCACCCTGCCGCTGAAGACATGCCTGTCTCCGGCAGCAACGCCGGGCGAGTTAGTGCCCGGCAGGTCGGCGTTCGCACGCAGAATGATGCGGTAATAGATGCTGCTGATCGACGGCAGATTGCTGTGATACAGGGTTATCAAATCGAAAGCATCGGTGATACCGGGAAACCCGACCGCCCAGGCATACCAGCGGGCATTCGCCGCCGCGCCCAGCGCAAAGCTGGTACTGTTCGGCGCGCGGGATGAGACGTCCCTGCGCGTGCTGATCATTCCCGCGTCTTTTTTTACCGGGCTGTTATAGCCGATGCGGTAAGCCAGCCGGAACGGGTTGGTTGTCGTCCCGGCGATCGGCTGCCAGGCTCCGCCGGACAGCGACTTGTAAAAGCCGCCCAGCGAGTTTACAAGGCCCGAGGCTTCCGCCTGCGTAATGTCCTGCCTCGCGCTTCCAACGTAAACAGCCGTGCCTGAGGCGTCGAAAGCCTGCACCACGAAGAAAGCGATCGCCCCGTCCGGCAGAGTAATATCACTGAACGGCATCCGCGCCAGCTGGAACCCCTGCACCAGGGCATCACTGACGCCGATGTCAGACGGCGTAAAGCTGATGGTCTGCAGGAGCGTATCCGATGCGGCACCCGGCAGCACGGCAGCCCCGTCCGTTTCACGCCGGTACACGTCAAGGCGGATAGTTTTCAACACGGAGAGGTTGCTTAGCCACATCTCAATATAGTTAAGCGTTCTGCCGGTAGAGGTAACGCCCACCGCCCAGCCGCTCATTGTTGTAGCAGCGTACTGGTTGTTTTTGGCTACTTCGTTGAGGATCGTATCGCCGCCACCCAGTTCTTTTGACAGCATCCCCGTCGATTTATAACCGGCGTCGACGTAGGCTTTGGAAGCCAGGGAGGTGATTTCTACAGCCGCAGAGGCCAGATTGCGATAGTAGCGAAAAGCCGTGCTACTGCCGGAACCGATGATCACGCGAAAATACTGTCCGTTCGTGGTGGCAGCCAGGCCGGTTGCAGCATCCGGAACGGTTATCACCCCAGCGCTGTCGAGTGAGGTGATAATGGAATTTATTCCTACCTCAATGCCTGTCCATGTCGGACGCTCATTACCGAGCCGATCTGTTGTTGTGGTTTCCGGGCTGTTAAGTATTTCATCCTGCACCTGGGCATTATCCCACACGTTTCTCATATCTGACGATGGGACTGGAACATTGGTATTATAACGAGACATTATTACCTCAGAATTTAAACTGGCGATACAGGCCATTCAATATCATGGGCAGAAGTAATATCGATGCGATTCAACGCAATTCGGTATGCCTTCCATTCTGTTAATTTTTCTTTTTCTTCACCTGTCGCTATATCCAGATCCTGTGCATCCTGCAGCGGTGCGATAGCATCTGTGGCAACCTGCATTAATGTGGCTTTTCTGGACTTAGCCTCAAGCATCAGTGCCAGCTTTTCAGCCTCTTCATCCAGCACCCATTCAGTGCCATCCCACTTACGGTAATTTCCCGATGGAGACACCGTAACAACGCCATCCGGCAGCGCTCCCAGCTCAGTGATCAGCACGGAATCGCCTGTTTCCTGGCTGTATACCATCTCCCCGCGATGATCTTCCGCGAATGACCAGGACTGATTTTCCACATCGAACAGTGCCACTCGTCCTGCGGGGATTTCATCTGGCGGGAGCAGCTGTGTGCAACTGGCAGGGAGGCCCGTATAAGGAGGGATGATTAACTCTTCCGCCCCAACAAATTCAAACGTCTGGAAGTTGAAATTAAATACCCGAACCGTTTGTTCTTCTTCTGTCATTTCAAAAGTCATCATGCAAGCCTCACGATGTAATTAAATGCGATGTTTTTAACGGTGTTTTCGGCTCCACCAAAGCTTAATGTTCTGCCCGTATGCCCGTGAGTTCCTAGAGCAACAATTGGTGTGGAAATTTGTACGGGGATATTTCCCATCGCTACGTCGTCCAGCGAGAACCGGCCTACGGTATCCTCTCTGAAATCTGCTCCGAATTTATAAACGTTGAAGGTGGTGGCGCCATTTATAGTTGTCTGTTTCGTTCCTAAGTCAGTTGCATCAATCTCTACAGGGTGGTTGTGAGCCTTAAGAGCATCTCCCTCAAGGCTCAGCAGCGCTCGCCCGGAGGCAGGCATGCCCTTGATGGTCTGCCCGCGCATATCCGGCAGCGTGCCAGACGGGTATGCGGCGGCCAACTTCGGATAAGTCGCGGTGCTGAACGCCTGCCCCTGCATAATCACGTACCCGGCAGGGATAGATGCCGACGGCCAGGCGATCGGCGAACCTACCGGCATCGTGGCAGATGAAGCCAGTAGCGTGTTGAAGGCACCCTTAAGCTGCGTAAGCAGCGAAGAGGTATTGCCATCATCGAGCACGTCAGAGCCGAGTGTGTCAGCGATGAACTGCCCCAGCACGCTTGCCATCGTAGTGCCCTGCCTCAGTGCTTTATTGATCTGCGCAGAGCGGGCCACGCCCGCGGTAAACCCCGAACTTAACGCCATCAGGGATTCCCACTCTGCCTGCGTTGAAACGTTGGCGCCGGATGCTACAGCAAATGCCTTAAAATCATTTTGTGCCATCAGAAATTCTCTCCCCACGCGCCCGCATCAAATCCGGCCATGTAGTCGTTATCAATATCGAAGCCGAAGAATTTGTATCCGTTGGAAGGCGTGACCACCTCCCGGACACGCACCCCGGCAGCCTTTACGGTCAAAAATCCACTGCGAATAACAAACACCAGTTCGGCGGGTAACTTCTCGATCGGGTTGATGTCGTACCGGGAAGGCTTGTAATCATCAGGGAGCGGTATGTACGGGCCGTGGTTAATGCCCGAGTCGAATATCAGCCGGTCGATGACGGGCATCAGATACTCCGCATCGACCGTGATCAGCACCGAAATGGTCATATCCTGGTTGTCCACGATCGACATCACAATGCCGGTGCCGGCAAGTGCGCTTTCGATGATCGGCGGCAGCGTGTCGTTCTGGCCGTTCCAGTTGTTAATGCCTATCTTCGCTTTCAGTACCACCCGGTACACGTCGTCGGAAAGGTTGATAAACCCGTCGTCAGGGTCGAATGGCCCCTGCCATATACCCTGTTCAAACCCAACGCGCTCGGCGTCAAACTCGAAGTAAATGCCGGTGATTGGTCGCGCCACCGAACGCGCCCTGCCGATCCACTGGCCAAGAATGTCCAGTTGCTCACCCGCGGCGGTATCAATGTCGAATGCAGTTATCATGCCGGCGGCAGCTGCAGCAGTGTCCGACAGGGGCCGGGTAGACAGGTCGATGTGCTGGAAGTAGAGCGGCTTCCCCGCGTGGTAGTTGGTGATCAGCTCGGTGTATTTGCTCATGTGGTCACCGTCAGCAGGATGTTGTCCACGCTGCAGGAGGCCGAGTGGTCATAGGCGATCGGCACATTCGCCGCCGCCACGCTCCCGGATGCGGTGCCGATGCTAAGTTCCATGATGTCGTAATACCGCGCGTTACCACCACTGACGACGCCAAGGTTGGCTGGCGAGTAAACACGGCTCAGCAGCACGCTGTCCCCAATCGCCAGGCTGTTGATGTAGGCCGCTACCTCTGCCTTCATCTCGTCACCAACCTGTGAGGTGTAACCGGTGAAAGCTCGAAGGTTGATCGCCACGAAAATTGGCACATCCACCGGGCGGGAAAACCGGATGGTGTGCGGGTTATTGTACTTGTCCGCCACCACGATCGCGGTGGTGCCGTATGTGCTGACGCCCTGCCCCTTCTTACCCCGAATGGTGTCGGCAATCACCGTGGCGTCGCCGCCCTCCACAATCGCCGAAATAGAGTGGCCGGGCAGCCCGTTGCTGTCTGTCAGCCCGGTGTCATTCTCAAAGAGCTTGTGACGTGTCACGCCGCTTACGTTGGCTATTGCGCCATCCAGAGCATCGAACGGGGTGACAGAGGCTAGCCCGACGCTTTTACCCTGCCGGGCGCGCAGTTCTGCGTCAGTCTCCACCGGCACGCCAACAGCTGCAGCCTGCGGGTTGGTCACGGAAACCCAGCCGCGCGTCGGCGTGGCGATCTGTATTACCGACCCGGCCACCGCCGCAACCGCGCCAGAACGCGAGCAGGTGGCCGTTGCCAGTGCAGTGCCGTCGGTGCCGATTACCACGGTGGCCGGCAGGTTCCAGAGCACGCTGTTAGCGTCACGCACCGCGCCGTTGGTTATGTTCGTGCCGATAGCGCCGGTCAGCAGCAGGTCGACCGTGGAGTTAGTCGCCGGCCGCCGGGCGATGCCATTGATTTTCACGTTGCTGGACAGCGCATCACCCATCGCCGTAGCCGGAGAGAATGAGCGGTACACACCGATCGCCGTGTTATTGGCGTCGTGCACCGCCAGCGCTACCAGCGCTATCATCTGGCCGTCTTTGCTGTCAGGCTCCAGATAGGCATCTGTGCCGTAAATCTGCCGGAAGTAACCGGTCAGCGTGCTGAGCACCGTCTGATAATCGGGCGCACTGATCCCCTGGGCGGTTACCGTTGCCGATAACCCCAGCGTGTCGAGGTTCAAAGCCATTTATGCCTCGCTGGTGACTGTCGTCGATCCGTAGATGGTGTCGATGGTCGCCGTGAACGTTACGCGGCGGGTGGTGGTGTTGCGGAAGGTGTCGAAAGCAGTGATCGAGTTCACGCCCTGTGTTTCGAGGATGCGCTGGCGGATAGCCAGGTTATAGACCTCCGGGCGCTGCTTACCCAGCACTGACTGAATCCACGGCGTGCCCTCGGTGGTATCGAGGAACCACTGGCCGTACCACAGCAGGAAGCGGGTTTTCACCGCCTGGGCGACACACTCCGGGGAGTTGATTAGCCAGGTGTTATCACCCCGGCCAAACGTGTAATCGCCGTTGTCGTCCTCGCGTCTGTAGCGCATCAGTTAACCCCGTCAGTATTGCCGCCGCCACGTTCAACGCCGCCGTGGGTATGGCTGTCGCTAATGTTCTTGCCGTTTGATTTCAGGGTGCCGATGAATTCAATGGCTCCTGTGATCCGCGCCGCAACACCATCGGTTATCGAGCCCACCATCCCACCCATCCACGACAGAAGGCCTTTGATGGTCACCGCGTCACTGAACTCCGCCAGCGGCGCGGTTACGTTGACGCCGCCAGGCGCCACGATGTTCACCTTATGTGATGCCGGGTCGAGCTCGATGTAGGCCAGTCCGTCATCGGTGCGCATCTGCAGCGTGCTGGTGCTGATGTTGGCCAGCTTTCTGGCCTGTGACCGCGGGCCGATAATAGCAAAGGCGTCTGACAGGTCGTGCTGGCGATCGTCTACAGGTTCCTGAACGCCGCCGCTCTGCCACCAGAAATCGATACAGTTATCACCAAACACCAGCAGGCACTCATCGCCTTCCTTCACCGGGAAGGTAATGGTGCACCCGCCAGCGCTGGGGAATACCAGCGGCACGTCAACAAGCAGCGGCAGGCTGGCGGATACCATTCCGCCGTTGCCGTCAGATTCAACGCCTTTTATGGCCGGCTGAACAGTACAGGTCATAGCGATCGGGTTGTAGGACTGGATGATGCCGGGGGTGGATACCCGCATAGCTGACATAATCTGGCGGGAAAGGATGGCATCGAGCTGATCGCGACTGCCAACCTGCGAGTTAAGTGCTACAGGCATGGGTTTCTCCGGGCGTAAAAAAACCCGCTCATTGGCGGGTTTTATTTTCAAATCAATTTATTAAATAAAATTCATTCTTTGAAAATGACTACAGGGATGCTTGGCCTTTGAAAGCCCGACAGGGCAACAAAAGTACTGATGTAAGCGGATATGTAAGGAAAAATGTTAGCCTCACCAAGTGCCTGCTCTGTGATTTTTTCGGCTTCTTCTTCAGTTACTTCCCTGCCAAAATTAAGAATAAACTCAGCTGTGATATGTACTTCGTACTTACCATAGCTAATCAACTCAGCTTCAGTTGTTAGTTTCGCTAATGTCTTGTTATCTTCGATAAAGCTGACACTTCCATTCATTCCAAAAGTGTTCGTGTGCCCATCACTTGGTTTATCAGCATTCAGCGAAAGAGTAGCCGAAGTCACTACCATCGGAGCGATGTTTAGCTTCATAATAATCCTTTAAAAAGCAAAAGTCAGGACACAACCCGTATGGCTCTTGCATAGAGATAGTTCCTGAACATCAGGTATAAATCCCACCTCTACTACGTCTGCAACAGTCATAGTGCGATGAAAAATCTCATGCTGGACTGGCTCAGGATCAGCTAAACCAGCGGAAACCAACGTCTGAACAAATTCTTCACGGTTCATCTTTTCCAAACGTTCGATGGCTTCCTGAACAATCTGCATTTGTGACTTCATACCTTTCCTCTCTCAACCACCTGTAAATCACAGACATCAATGGCAGCTTTAGGTTCCTTCACGCTGATAATTCTGCACGTGGGAATGCGAGATGCATACCTTTTAACCCTGGACCACTTATCAAGTTTTATGTACTCAGGGTTAATGATGGCTTCAAACTCTGTGTTTTCAAGTATGTGATTGCAGACTTCGCAATCGTTACGAATCGCTCCGACCTTTGGCGGGACGCGCTCTTTCTTCATCTTACCTATAAGATAATTTCTAAAATAATTGTAGGCGATTTGCCCATCCCTTTCGTCAAGCCTCAGTACGTTGGTGACCTCAATAGTCGCCTTGATAACGACATACCGACTGTAACTGTTCTTGCCCATCTCGGTATCGTAAGACTGAAGCTTAGCCCAGTTTCTGGCATCAACTATCGGATCGCTTATACCTTCGATGAAGAAGTAAGCGCCTGTGCCAAGCCAGTCGTCATCTTTAGCACTGACGGAAAAGTTGTGCTCTAAGATCGACTTTTCGTTGTTCGCGTCTGTGCCATGAAAGCCGATAATTGCCATCCTGGACTATCACCTATGATATTAGAAAAATCGATAGCGTGTGTTGCCAAAGTTGCTGTTTGAACTTGAACATTTGGCGCGTCACTCTACCATTCCTCTAATTATCGTCAAGAAAATGTAGAACTTTATGGTAACTAGTTCACTCGCTTACAGTCGTAAGTCCGGAACAGTCTCGGCTAAAGCTCTTTGTTCAGCACCAGAGCACAGTCACTTTGACTGAGACCAATCACCTTAGCAGCTTCCGGATACTGACATGCATTTTTGATGCGGCGGAAACCCAGTAGCGCAAAGTCATCGCCGCGCGCATCCATCAGCTCGCCTTCGTCACCGCCTTCACGCCTTGCAAAACCAGCAGCCTCAAAACGAGAAGCTTTTGATATGGCTGTATGCACTGGAAAGTTGCTATCCAAATCTGGATGGCTTTTGAAAAAATCTGCCAACGTCCCTGCTGAGCAGATCAGCGGAAACATTGTTACAGCTAATAGAGTTAATCTCATTTAACCCTCTCACAGTCATACGTCCAGAACTCTCTCGGCTGGCTCATGTTCGTGCGGACTACTTCGACGTTGAGGATCGCTTTCTTGTTGCGCTTCACGTAGTCGATACCCAGCCAGCGGCCAACGTTCGCGTCAGGCAGCATCCACTGCATCATGACGTTATCAAAGTCGTCCTTTTGCTTCAGGAATGTCATTTTCTGTGTTTCAGGCTTCTGGCCGTTGATGTGCATGAAGCCGTCATTAGCAGATTCAAGATGGAAAGGCCCGCATTGCATCCCTTTTGAAAAAGATACTGCAGGCAGCAATAGCAGTATCGCCAATACCTTTTTCATTGATCCGTATACACCTTGTTGATTGTAGCCTGAGACTGTTTCTCAGCAGCCCCTTTTGCCAGACAAAGCAGGTCCATGTACCAAGCCTGCCCCCGTGTATCGCCAGTATAATCAATGCTGCCCACGATGTAATCACCATCGGTGTTTATTGCAGCAGGTTGCGACCCGGTGAGACCTTCAACATAGCGGTTACCATCTGTCGTTGTTTCTTCCAGCCGGCCGCCAGCACCCTGAGCCCCGGCTATCTGTTCCACTCCCAGCGAGGCACGATATACCGAGGCCTGATCCAGCTTTATCAGCCCACCCAGTTTGATGTTCGGGTTTATCAGGCAACGCACGTTAACCCCAGCACCCAGCGTCTGTTGAGGCATACCGATCAGCCCGGTGTTGGCACTCAACACCACGGCAGTATCGAGATAGCGCGTCTCAGGGAGGATATGAACCTGATTATTCTCATACCACCAGTTAGCTTTGCACTGGCCAGCAAGCCTGTACATAAGGTCGGATGTGCGACTTACGATGGTTCGTCCTCGGGGAAAAACCGTCTCCGGCATATCGGGAACTATGCCCTCGCTAATGTTGAAGGGAGAGTATGACCGCATCCCTAGCTCAAACAAATCCCGGTGTTTCCAGCCAGCCGCTACTGTCGTGCGCACCCCGGCATAAAGATGCCCTTCCCAGCTGTCGATACACTGCAACAGCACCCAGGTGTCAGTGATATTGTCTTTGCCGGTAATGGTAAAACGGATGTCTCCGTTGAAAATCATCCCGGTATTTCGGTCTGGATATCTCCCTTCGTCGTCAGGGTTGCCATCATATCCGGCGATTACTCGGATGCGGGTAAATTCCTTCTTCATGATCCGGTTTTGCGTTATAGCTGAGAGATTGTAGATTTTGAAATCTCCCACGAAACCATTGAAGATGGTGGCAGGAGTTTTCTGAATATTGAAGTTCACCTTCATGTCAGACAGGCTGACCCCGTTTCCGTTATCATCGAGCAGTTGCAGCTCGAAATTGCGCATCCAGTTCTTTGACATTGATCACTCCGTAACAACGTAGAGATGGCTTCCGGTACCCAGGTCTGTTTTTGTGGGGTATTCCTGACCTTCGGCATCGCAAAGCACATGCAGCGAAAAACCTAAACCAAGATGGTGGTATTGCCCAAGGAGATCAGCGCCAATGACCAGTGGTAGGGAGCCGATGATAAGGCCTCCAGCATTATCCATCAGGTCCATAAACCAACACGTCTCGCGCCAGGTAACGCTGGCTTTGTATACCCGGTCGCTGAGAGTGATGCTGAACGTCTGATTATCGGGGAAGATCGGGATTTCTGAATAATTCATACGCCTATCCTGTGATGGCAGATTTTAATCGGGAGATCATCGACTCGTTTGTTACCGGCTTTGCCGTCTTAACGCCGGTGTCCTGAATCGCGCTGGTGCTGACACCCTCCTTCATATTGGCCTTCCCTGCACCAGTGATACTTTTAGACTCTGTGATGATAATTTCCCGCAATACCAGTGTTGCCATCAGCACGTTTTCCGTGTGCTTGTCGGTTGTCACGTCCAGCACTCGGATCAGCATGTTGCTGTACATCCGTTTTCCGGTAACCACATCAAACGGCTCACGCTTTCGCTGCAGGTCAAGCAGCTTCTCGTAAGTCTCTTTTGGACTCATGCCGATCGACAAACCGACATTGCTGGTATTGACCAAATCCAGTAGCGAACCGCCGCCAGCAAAGCCCACCTCCATCACCAGTTCAGACGGACGCCTGTAGGCGTGATCCGCTATGTAGCCAGAATCATCTGCGCTGGCACCCCCACTTTTTTTAGTCGGACTTTCAACTGGGTGCTCCGTGATTTCCAGCGTGTCGCTGTGCTTCTCGGTGATTACCACGTCTGGTATGACTATGCCAATTTTCCGACTCTGCAGTGAAAACAGCGTGGAGATAATATCCATCAGCGAGGGTCCGTTTCGATCGACTGAACCAGTCGGGAGTTGACATTGATTTGACGCTCAGATACCTCGCGGGCAGCCTGCATCGGGTCGGAAACGCCGTGAATGTGAATATTGGTCTCCTGATTGATGCCGCCGCCTGGCATATTGCTCATCACCCGCGGGATGTAGTTGCGCGTCTCCTGCGGCATAAGGGCCATACCGTGCTTCTGGACGTTGCCGATCCCCCAGTTGTAGGACGCCAGCGCCTTCGGCAGGTCTCCACCATTCGCCTGGAGGAGCTGGCTAAGGTATTTCGCCGCTGCCTGCGCCGACTTAACCGGGTCAAACACATCATTACCGCGCAGCCCCAGCTCATGGGCGGTTCCGTCAACAATCTGAAACATGCCCTTCGCCTGCCCGTACTTTGTCTTTGGCCCAACGGCAAACTGATCGCCATTAGACTCAGCCAAAGCCACGCCGCGCAGCACCCCCTCCGGCAGCCGGTAAAGATTCTCCAGGCTGCTAAGTGTTGGCTGTAGCCAGCCCAGTACCGCGGCACCTGCTTTTGTCGGCTCAGGGCGACCGCCGAACTGGCTACGCGCCCAGCGGCCAATGCTGCGCGGATCAAACCCGGTTTTGTTTTGCAGCCAGTCTGCCGCCCCGTTGGCGCTGTCAGTGACCGCCGGCAGCGCATCGGGCTGATCACTGCCCTGCTGCAGTAATTCCCTGCCCACGGCGTAGGCGTCGCTCCAGCGGCCATCTTTGATGGCATTCAGCAGGCGCGCAATGCCGTCCAGCATCTTCACCAGGCCGCCCAGGTTCTGCGTCAGGTTGCTGAGGTCCCACTTAGCGGTCCAGGTCTGCGGATCGATGTTGAGCAGCGCCAGCACCTTGTCGCGCAGGTCGACAATGCCATTAATGGCGCTGGTGATCTCCGGCTCCCACTTTGCCCAGTCGATGAGCGACTTCCCGCCCTCTTTCCAGGTCTTGTAGTCGTCATAAAGGGCCAGGATAGCGACGCCAAGCGCCGTGATGATCCCGATAGGCGAGGTCAGAAACGCACTGTTCAGCACGCGCCAGGCGACCACCAGGCCGCCGAATATCTCGATCAGCTGCTTCGTGCTTTTGTCCAGCCCGTCCCACCAGTCCATAATCTCGCCGGCCGCTTCCATAAGCCGGAATATCACCCGCCCGATGACGTCAGCCAGCCACAGCAGGCCTTTGATGCCAGAGGTGATCACCCCCTCGATTTTCGGGAAGTTATCCAGTACCAGTTTGCGCAGGCTATCCAGCGAGCCCGTCAGACCCTCGGCCAGGTTAGAGCCGATTTTATCCCGCGCCATGCCTGCCATCTGCGCGAAGGAATTCAGCGAGGTCATGAATTTGTTGGAGCTGACCGCCGCCGTATCAGCGTTATAGCCGATCGCTTTCGCCATCTGGCTGTACTGCGCGCTGAACTGTCCCACACCGCGGCGCATTGCCATCAGCGTGTTCTCGTCGATGCCCAGCATCTGCGCATACTGATTCGCGCGGTAGTACGGCATGGTGCTGAGCCGCTGGCCTACGCCGGTGAAGATGGAGGCCATGTCCCGCATGTTGCCGCTGGCGTCGCGCGTCTGTACGCCAAGCCGGTTCAGGAATCCTTCCGCACCGGGGTTATTGCGCACAAAGCGTGACAGGCTCTCCAGTGAGGCGCGCGCGGCGTCGACTGAGCCGCCCATCTGGCTGACCGCAAAGCCGATCTGCTGGATGCCCTGCACGGTCGCACCGGTGCGTTGCCCCGCCCAGTAGAGGTTATCCAGCCCGCTGGCAATCTTTGCTGTGAAGGCCACCACGGCCAGCGCCGACGCTTCAACGGCAACGGCCACCTTCGCCGCCTGCGCCGTTACTCCGGCCAGCGTGGCCTCGAATTTACGAGCGCCTGCATCGTCAATCTGAAAGCCAAGGCCGACCAGAAAATCCTTGATAGTTTCAACGCTCACGGTCTGCTCTCCACTTTTCAATGCGGTACTGGTTTTCTGCCTTCACATCCAGCCAGTCGTTCATCCTGGCAACGTCGGCCAGGTCTACCGATCCGTCTTTCAGCGCGGTGAAAGAGATGTACCCGGCATCAACCGGGCGCATCAGGAGGTCTTCACCGTCAGGCAGGGATTCCAGCGTCAGGCTGCCGGGTCCGCTGATACCGCTGGCTTCGCGGGGGCTGCGGGCAAAAAATTTCCCAGGCTGTCACCAACCACCCGCCCGGCGATCTGCAGCAGCGCCATCAGGTCGATGTCGTCAAACATCAATTGGCCGGAACGGAACACCGGCACCCAGCCTTTTTCGTGCCGACGGGATACAACCGCAAGACATGGGTGGAGGATGGCGTTCACATCCTCATCGGTCATGTCGGCGGCCACCTGCGCGATTTTGGGCAGCAGAGAATCAACAGAGTTGGTGATCACCGCCTCGCCGCCGGCGGCCGCATCACGCAGCTGCTGCAGGTCACCCACCACGCCCGCCAGCACCGGCAGCAGTTTGCGGGACACCTTAAGCTGGTCGAAGACGGTCAGTTTTGCGGCGCGGTACTCCACGCCATTAATTTCAAATTCCATCGGTTAAAACTCCCCGAGCAGTTCGTCAATTTTCAGGCAGTCGAACACCCAGGCGACGGTAGAGCCGACTTTCGCGTTCTGCCAGTCAGGCTGCTTCTGGAACGCCGCGCCGCGCGCGGTGACGAGGTCGCCCGATGCATTGTTGCGCAGGACGATCACGTTGTTACCCCAGGTCGCGGATGACTGCGACTGCGCGTTGTACATCAGCGACAGCTTTTTGTTCACCGGCGACGTCTTCAGCAGGCTGATGGTCACGGTACCGGATTTGCCCGCGTGCAGGCTGTGCATGCCCTCGCCGTCAGCACCGATGGTCATGGTGTTTTTAGCCTCGGACATCGCAACCACCACGCCCTCTTCCGAGTTGGCCGATCCGTATCCGAGGTCCACAACGCCAGTCGGGCCGGTGAGGGACGCCGTAACGTCCATGAAAGAATAAGTAGACATTCAGTTCCCCTTAGCGGACGACGTTGATCTGGACATCGCCATAGTGAACGGCACCGGCCAGCTTACAGGCCACCTGCAGGGTGGGCGCTTTGCGCTTCTCCCGGTCAGCCTGCGGTTGCTGTGACATCGGCACCGCGTAAACGTAATAGCCCTTCGTCAGCGTGTCGCCGCTGGCCAGTTCTCCCAACGGTCCGCCATTCCATACACCCGGTGCCAGCAGGCCGTTATTGACCGCCTGATCCAGCGACTGCTCGACGTTGGCCAGCAGACGCGTGGAACCTGCTTCCGTCTGCGGGATTTTGATGGGGGAGGTGTAGAGTAGGTTGAAATAGTTGGTCTGCACGTAGTTCTGCAGCCAGTCCAGTCCGTGACGCTCGTCGAAGAAGTCGCCATTAGCCATTACGCCCTGCTGCAGGATCGCCGTGTCGTTCTGGTAGTAGACGTAAGCGTTGGCATTCTTGGCGTCCACCGCGGCCGCCTGCGGGCTGGTGAGCGTTTCGTAGGTAATGCCCGGCTCCTGCTTAAACTTCAGCGTCAGCACCGTATTGTTGCCGGTGTAGTCAACGGTGAAGGCGCGGCCAAACGCCGAGATGGCGGCGTACTTGCTGGTTGATGAGTACTGCGTGAACGTGCGGGCATAGCCAGCGGCTTTCAGCTTCGAGGCAATATCCGTGGTGGTTGAGGCTGACAAAATTCCCACGTCATCACTGGTATGCGCAAACACGCGGCTCAGCGACGATGCCTCGATGGCGGCGGCCACGGCGAGCACCGCCGTATCGTCCGGGTCGACAGTGTCGGCCACGGCCAGCCCGTACCAGTTGGTGAACTGCAGGACCGCCGTTACAGCCTGCTGCAGCGTCTCCACGGAGCCGGTTTCGCCGGATGCCAAGGTTTTAGCCCAGCGCCCGATGAATACCTGAGTGGGGCGCGGTGACTGCGAGAAGAAGACGGTTGAAGCCGCGTATTCCGGGCTGTCTTCGCCAAAGGCATCGGCCACGTCTTCATTCGCGGTAAAAAGGCGGATTCGTTCGGTGACAGGGATCACCATGGACGAACCGAGGATCAGCAGTGAGCCGAAATTGCGCCCGGTTGCCGCCGTCGCTGACAGGATGACGTCAACGTTAACGACATTTGAGACAGGTAATCCCTGCGTCATGGTTCTTCTCCGAAGGTTATCTGGCCTGCTTCGGCCAGCGGCTTGATGCCATAGGTGCGGATGACTTTCCGGCGCAGCCGCACCGTGACGTCATAGCGCCGCACCCACTGGTTATTGATGAGTTCAGGGAAAGAGGTCAGGCCCGAGCAGTCGGCCAGTGAGAGGCCGGTAATACCAGTCATCGCGAGATTGTTCTGCGGCACCGAGATACCGTCACGAAACATTCCGGCGACGCCCTGCGAACCGGGGCCGTAGAACGATGCCATGCACTCGATGGTTTCATGCCGCCACAGTTCGCTGCTGTCATCGCCCTGCACCAGCGCCGGACTGGCGTCAGGCTCAACGCCGATGATGCCGAATCCGCACCAGTTAACGCTGGCTGCTGGTTGTGCTGCCTGCTCTGGCGTCCAGCGTGGCCGAACCATGCCCGCCGGCAGCCCGGTGACCGCGCGCACCCAGCGGCTTAATTCCCGCTCCAGCGCCTCATCGTAAAGCGGGACCGTGCCAGTGGGCGTCAGATACCCTGGCGTGGTGCTGTCATTGCTCATTGGCTCCCCCGTCAAACGGCAGCATTTCACAGTGCGCCTGAACGAAACCGGCACCGTAGCGGGTATACGGATCGACAAACGTCACGCGGTAGTCAGCGCCGGCGTATTCCACGATGTCGGCGTCAAGGCCTGTTTTACCGCTGGTTAAGCGGGTTTGCGTGATGACCAGAATTGCGCCACCGATGACCTGCCCGGCCTGCATGCGCCGTGCTTCGAGGGAGCGATCAACCGTCACCACACCGGCGAACTGCTGCCGCGTGGCCGTGTTAACGGCGATGCCGTCGTCATCGACCGCCTGCCCGTTACGGCGGTAAAACAGGTTGGTGTCGCAGAACTCCGGCGACAGCAGCACATCCGAGACATCAAGCGTCGGCATCTTTATCTCTCACAATGTGGGTTATGGAACGGCGGTATTCCCCGGTGTCGATCAGCGGCTTATCGCCAGTTCGCCCCCGGCTCCGGCGTGCTGCCAGCGTCGTGTCAGCCAGCGGCGTGAACCCTGTAACCGTCATGTAACGCTTTACACCGTTAGCAGCGACGGTACCGGCGGCATCCAGTGAACGAATGGCCCCCTCCTGATCGCCGTCCAGTGCTTTTTGCGCCGCTGCCTTCAGATGCGGGAGGTATTGCTGCTGAACAGAGGCAACACCCGGTTTCAGGTGCGGCCTCGGGGGGATGTTCTGCTTCGGTGATCCGTATTCGTTGATGTAGCCGATCCCCGCATTGCCGAACTCCCCATCCTCACGGGCGCTTTCAGCCTCCGGGATGCCGACCAGCACATCCTTTCGGGTTAACGCCTTGAGGGAGTCGAGAATGGCCTGCGCGTTATCGGTACGGACCGTTACGCCTGATTTCATAACTGGATACCGCCATAACCGAACAGCATGAGCATCTGCCAGAACTCGGCGCCGTAGCGCGAGAAATTCCAGAAGCCAGCATCTGCGTTAAGCGTCGCGCTGTTGTCATAGCTGACGCTGACCTTATCCACCGACTTTGACGCCACCACACCACTGGTTGAGCCACCGGCTCCACCCAGCGCACCGGCTGCCGCATCCTGCGCGTGCAGCACCATGTAATGCGCTACGAACAGCTCCGCCAGATAGGGGAACATATCCCCCATAGCGGAGCCGTCGATCAGGGTGTCGGCGAGGTTGAGGCGAAACTGGATTACCGGATCAGGAAACTTCGTGGTGTCGGAGAACTGCGGGAAGTCGCGGCGAAAATCACTTACTGCTGGCAGGTTTCGGTTTCGTGCCATCGGCTTTTACCTCTGCGGCCGGGGCCGGGGCAACCAGTGCAGCCAGTTGCGCGGTCAGGCTCTCGATCTGCGTGTCCTTCTCCACCCCTTCCGCCTGCAGCTTGCCGATGGTGCTGTCTTTGTCAGCCAGCTGCGCGGTCAGGCTCTCGATCTGCGTCAGTAGAAGCTTTCCATCATCGTCGCTTTTCACATCTCCCGCGGCGTCGGCATGGGCCACAACAAACCAGTGTTCGGCAACCGACTCATCCACCGTGTGCTCACCCACCTCAAAACGCTGGCTGCTGCCGTCGGCGGCGTTGAAGTTGAACGGCGTGTGAACGCGGATTTTTTTCTTAGGCATGAATTGCTCCTGTAAGCCCCTTGCGGGGCCATTGTGGGTTAGATGCCGTCCAGATAGGCCATCGTTTCAGGGTATGGCGACTCGACCGCACCCAGTTTGCCGTAGTAGGTCGTCAGCTGGAAAATGCCGCGGTACTGTACCGGCACGTTCATCAGCGGGATCATCGGGAAGCGAACGTACTTTTTGTCGTTGGTGTAGGCCACCATGCGATCGGTACCGCCCACGCCCGCGCCTTCCAGCCACTTCACCGCGTAGATGTTCAGCGGCTTGCCGTTCTGATGGAATGCAATGGTGTTCATGGACAGATAGGTCAGCAGCGACTGATTACCCGCGTCAGACACAATCCGCTGAGACAGCAGCGCGAATGCTTTCGGCGGCAAGCGGAGATCGGTAGGCACCAGCGTGTAGCCCGTCGCCAGCCATGCATCCGTCAGGATTTTGTTGATGGAGTCCAGAATTTCCTGGTTGGTCGAGGTCGCCCAGGTCTTCGTGGCGTTACCCAGCGACACGTTGCTGTAGTTGAACAGGCCTTTGACACCCAACTGGGCATCACCGCGATACACCTGCTCGTCGGTGTCCATGTTCCATTTCAGCTGCATGGCGTCGTACTTCTGCGTGTCGATTGGGCGGCCAACCTGTGCAGCGGCCTGCAACTCGATGATGGTCCAGTTCAGCTCCATGCCCCATAAGGTCAGCGGGAAGCCGGTTTTTCCAATGTCGAGCATCGGACCAGAGATGGCGGTAGAGTCTTTGCCGATCCAGTTTTTACCATTCGGGTTAGGCGTACCGGGCGCAACGAATGAAGTGTTGGTGAATGAGCTGATGTCATCAGCGATTGAAACGTCTTCGCGCAGCTGGACATCGCGCGACCAGGTGTAACCAACCAGCGGTAGGTTGAGTGTCGGATCGAGACGCTCAAGCTCCCCGACCAGGAATGTACCGGTGCTGTCAACGGTGGCTTGGTCATAAGTAAACATGTTCAGCGCTTCCCTTAGATGTTGTAAGCGATTTCGGCATTGCCGGCAGCATCGCCAGCGCCGGTGAATGTTGCGTTCGGCAGGACAACCGTTTCATTAGTCACCGCAGCGCCGAGGATAGAACCCAGCGGGCTGGCAGTGGTCGGGTTGGCGTTACGCACGTAAACCACCCCGCCTTTCACCAGATTCACCGCCGTGCTGCCGATGTTCACGGTCATGTAGCCGCGCTTCATCACATCGCCAGTAAAGTTGCTGGCGGTGCCCACCTGGCGAACCAGATCAGGCGTCGAGGTGGTCGGGTACGGACGAACGTACAGGCCGGTGATCACGGTGGCTGCATCACTGGCCGCCAGCGGGATAAACTTGCCGTCGGCGCTGTCCTTACCCACCAGACCGTACTGGCTGAAGGTGTTAGCAGCATTGAGGATCACCGGTTCGGTGGTCAGGTCCTGCGGGCGTGAGATAGCCCCGGCGATGCCCACGGGCATCCGGTAAAGTAATGATGGCATTGGGTTACCTTATTTTTTCCAGTGTTCAGCGAAGGCCTTGTTCAGGGCGGCCGGGGAGTTTTTGTTGGAGGCGTCGAAGGCGCTGACGCGCGCTGGAGCAGCAGCGGTGCTGTTGCGTACCTTCGCGATTTCACTGGCGGACACAAACGTGGCGTCAAGCGTAGCTTTCGGCATTTTCGCGAAGTCTGGCGCTGCGCCAACCAGCGGCAGCAGCAGAGCATGGCCTTCCGGCGTTTTAAATGCCTGGTCCATCGTGGCGCGCTTAAACGCCGCCAGCTTGCCACCTTCCGGCAGCGCAACGCCCGGCAGGATCAGCTCAGCGCGCGAAATCACGCCCTGCTGGTATGCCGCGTCAGTCGTGGCTTTTTTCTTCTCTTCCTCTTCGTCCGTATCATCGGAGTCAGTTGTGGACGAGGGAGAGCCGCCTTTGAGCAGTTCAGTCAGTGCAGCGACCTGCGCGGCCAGGCTTTCCAGCGTAATGCCTTCGTTGTCGGTGGTCAGCCCGCCCAGCGGCTTCTCCGGTGGCAGCGGCTGCTGCGGAGAGAGGTTGATGTTGAGGTTAACGCCATGCGGCAGATCGTCAGAATCTGCGGTAAAACCCTCGGGTGCGTTCTCTACCAGCTCAGCAATGCCATCGGCATCTTTGGTTTTGACCGCTCGTTTCAGCCGGGTGAACCAGCCCTGATCTTTGTTAGCCATGAATAAGCTATCTCCTATTGAACAGCGTTTGCCGGCGCGGCCATTGGGGACCAGCGCAGCGTGATTACCAATGATGGTGTGTTGCCTGGCTTTCCCCGGCTCCGTCTGCTCGTACTCGGCATCGTAACCACAGGAGATTTCGTCTTGGCCGCTGATGATCGCCCGGATGCCGTCAGCGCTTTTAACGTGGATGTCGGCCAGCATCAGGTCGCTCTGGTCGCCGGTACCGCGGCGCACGTTCTGGATATGCCCCTGCGCGTGATCCTTCCAGTTGCCGGGGTTAACCATTTCGCTGGGGTGCAGCAGGGTAAATGTCATGCCTTCGAACGATGCCAGCGTTTCAGGGCGGAACACCTCGTCAGCAGCGCGGGTGATCACCACCTCGCCGTCGCTGTCGCCCTCCAGCCCTAACTCGCTCTCGTCGTACACCTGCAGGCCTGTCCGTGCGATCGGCACGTCACGGCACAGCAGGGAGCCATCGGCCAGCTCAAAGCGGGAATTGCCGATGCGTGAGGTGAAAAAGTATTGCATTGCTATTCCTCTGGAATGACCACCTCGCAGTAGCACCTGCAGTTAGGGAACTGCCCGGCATGGCCGGTCATACCGTCCAGGGTGGGAGGCTTTGACCAGTCGACATACTGACCTTCCATCAGGCGGTGGGAGTGCCGCACGTCACTATCCTCGGCTGTGCGCCAGATATAACCGCGGGAGCCAATAGCGGTTGAGCGGGCTTGTGTGATGGCGGTAGAAGCGCGGCCCACCTCCGTCCGGGCGATGGTGCGTGCCCGCGCTTCGGTTACTTCACCGGTGCGCATGATTTCCTGCATCAGCGCGCTGGAGCGCTTGCCGGACACCACGGCCTCAATCGCCTGGTTCTGAATGTCGTAGACCCGATCCGCAGCCTGAAGCGGCAGCGATTTGAACAGTTTCACCTGCTCACTGATGATGCTGCGCGTCACCTGCCCCTGACTGCCGGCCATCAGCTCACGCATTCCGGCCGATATCCGCTGTGACCTGTCACGCCACATCGCATCGTCAGCAATCTCCAGCGTGTCAATCAGGCGCCGTGACACCGACTCAGCCCACGGTTCGATCAGGTCGGCGTAGCGCTCAAGCCTCGCCATGATGTCGGTGACGCTATCGTTTGAACCATCGTAAGAACCCTCGACGATCGCCCCGACCGCCTGCGCTATCTTTCGTAGCTGTGTTCTTAGCTGCCGCTCCGCCCTTTTCAGGTTCGGTGGTTTCGATGTTATCGAGGTCTTTCTCGCTCGGCGGCGGGAGGTCACTGGCATTATCAATATCCTCGTCGCTGATGGTTGAGCCGATGCCGGTTACGCGGGCCGTTTCCTGCAGGTGCATAGCGCCAGCTTTCTCGGTCATCAGGCCAGCGTCGACCGCCTTCACGGTGGCATCGACCACTTTATTAGCGGTTTCCGCGCGCTCACTGTCCGGCGTCTGCCACAGCTCGTTAAATTCGAAAGAGAAGTCATCCGGCAGCGGCGTTGAGAACATGCTCATATGCAACACTTCGAACAGCTTACGTACCGGGCGGCGCAGCTTGCGCTCCTGCTGGGTCGACACGTTGTCGTAGTAGTTGGCCAGGTCGGTATCACCGGTGGAGAATCCGGCCGGCGACTGCCCAAACAGGCGCACCAGCGGAATGCCGAATGCGCCGGATACCTGCTGGCCGAACTGCGCCAGCACGTCGCTCAGGCCTGCGTAGGTGTAGGTGTGCGCTTCGAAGGTGTCCTCGGCGTCCATGAGCGTCATGCCTTCGTTGCTCTGGTACTGGCGGATCATGTCCATATGGGACATAAGCCCCTTGAAAGCGGGGTTGTCTTTGCCAAAAGCGAGCATTTTTCGCAGGTCTTTAATGCTGTAAGTTCGCAGGTGGGCTTTGTAAACCAGCTGGGCAACACCGGTAGTCGTGCTGTCGAACGCCAGCAGGCGGTCAAAGCAACGCTCAATCACCGACATGCCCCAGTCGTTTTCCGTCAGCCTCTGCTGGTACGGCAGCGCGATACCGTCGAAGCGGATCAGGCGAGAGTGGTGAATTTTCCACGGCGGGATGCCGGTGGCAGACGTCACAACGCGGTAGAACTCCGGCATACCAAAGTCCGGCCCCAGCTCTTTCACGCGCTGCTCGGTCTGCGCGTTAAGCATCCAGCGGTCCATGACCATGATGCCCTTGAAGGCGTCTTTGCCGATCGTCTCGACGCGCAGCGGCTTGGAGTAGTTCTGGCCGTCAATGAGGATCACACCAACGGCGCCGCCATACAGACGCGCCCACTTGAGCGTGTCGTTCAACGCCTCCCACAGCCCCATCTCATCCCAGGCATTGTCCAGCTGCTTCTTGCGGCCGTCTTCCAGCTTTGAGGTGATGGTGATTCCCTTGCGGGTCATATCGTCGGGGATGGCATCCACGCCAGCGCCAACCAGCCATGACGAGCGATAGGCCTGTTCGACCAGCAGCCGGTTGCGCGAGGTCCAGTTGTTCTTATAGGTGCTGGCACCGGACTGGTTCGACTCATTCAGCCCCAGCCGGGCCACAAAGTTTTCGTAGCTGTCGCGCGTCGGTACAGGCTGCGACACGCTTTCTTTTTCGGACATGTTCAGCCTCTGCCAAGTTGCGCCCACGTGCCAAGGCTATCCGAACTGGTGATATACCCGTCCAGACCGTAGCGAATGGCGTCGATGCAGTGGTTAAATTTGTCGACGATGATCGGGAGTATTTCCCCGGTCTTTTTGTCGACTTTGTAGGAGTAGTGCCGAAACTCGTCGGCGGTATGCTTACAACGTTCGTGGATGATGATCTGCTCGAACCCTTTCAGGTAGGTCACGCCATCCTCAACGCTGCCTTTCCACTTAGCCGCAGCCTCAATAGCGAACCCCTGTCTGGCGATATAGCTGATCGTCTCAGGGCGGGCGTTATCGCCTTTAATCGGCCAGCGGCGCGCCTCCGGTATGGAGTCATAAAACTGGGGCATTTCGTCCAGCTCCACGCCGACGCCGTAGGCCTCATACTCGATGTAGAGCCGGGTGCCGAGCATAAACATGCGGATCAGCGTGCTGGGGTCATTCGCGAAACCGAAGTCACCGCCGAAGAACAGCCGATCAGCCTGCTGCCAGAGGTCATCCGGGAACGCCTCCACGCGGTAGCGGTTACGGAATATCACCGAATCGCTGATCGACTTAGGCTTGCCCAGCCAGATATGCTCGTAGGCGTCATAGTCGACTCGCTTGCAGTACTCCATCTCCTTGCGGAGCGTTTCCGGCAGATACGGGTTGTCGTAGTAGTTCACCTCGACGGTCACGCTGTCGTCCGGCGGGCTGACGATGAACCGCTGGTAGGTAGGGTCTGACTCTTCACCCGGGTTAAACGTCACCCAAATCTCTGAACTTTCCTTACGGATGGTGGGGATCAGGATTGACCAGGAATCTGACGATACCGACTGCGCCTCTTCCACCCAGCAGATATCGACACCCTCCGTCGACTTAATGCCGAGCGGGTCGAAGCGCAGCCCTTTGAACAGGAATTCGCTGCCAGTGGCGCTGGTAATACTCTCGTTGGTGATACGGAACCAGGGGTTAAGCCCCAGCATCTCGATCTGGTCTTTCAGCAGCTTATGCACTGAATCCTTGATCGAGTTCTGTACCTCGCGGGTGCAGAGGATGCGCAGTTTTTTGGCCGAGGCCATCATCACCAGCGCGCGGGCAACTGCCCATGACTTAGCGCCACCGCGCCCGCCGTGGAACGTTTTGTAACGCTTCGGTTTGAATATAGGCTTAAACTTCGGGGGAAACCTGAGATTCATCTCCGCTGTCATCATCCTCTCCAAAGCTGACAACGAACGTTGGTGTAGCCAGTGGCAGGCCATCTTTGCCGACCAGTTCGTTTTTCACGTTATCTTTGAAGGCCTGAACAGTGACGTGCTTGCCGAGCAGCTCAAGGTTCTTCACCTTGTCCGGCCACTTTATCTTTTTCAGAATGCCGACCATTTCCCGATCTTCACCCCTGCCCTCGAACATATCAGCCAGGTCAAAGCCGCTCAGATAGCGACGCCAGGACAGCGGCCATTCGGATACCGGCTTAATGCTCATGTCGTCGGTCATGATGTCGATCACGTCCATCTGGTCTATCTCTACCAGGCGGCGTAACACATAAGCAGCATCAATACTAACTTGCTCATTGCGTTGCTGCTGAAGTTCGGCGATTCTGTTTTGGATGTCTGGTTTTGTGAGGTTCTCACTACCAATCTTCCGGGCGGTATTTGCGCTGTACCCCGCCCGAATTGCCGCTTGCGTGGCGTTCAAATCGATGAGGTACTCGCGACAGAACAAGCTTTGTTTGTCGGTGAGTGCCATTTATATTCTCTGGGAGATGAAATGTCTGATTTAGAAGAAAGAGTCGCGTTTTTGGAAGTTGCGCTTGAGGATGTTCACCTGTCTTTACATGCTTCTCGCGTGGCCATAACGATTTTATCAACTTGTATCAACGCCCAAGGTGGCGATAGAGAGATGCTCAAAAAGGCATTCTTGGAGGGTTCGAGTAAAGCATCGCCTATTAAGTTTGAATTCCCAGTAGAAGAAGGTTATGAAGAGAAGCTGAAATCTAGAATCCTCGAGCTTCTTTAACCCCTTCTTGATAGATAATTTTAATGCCTGATCATTTCAGGCATTGCTCCCTGATGTACTGCTGCAGGTAGCTCACCTGTCCAGTGATGGTGCTGATCCGCTCTCTGAGGGTGAAATAATCCCGTTCAGCGGAGTCAGTAAGTCGGGGGCTGGTTGCATCGCCCACGCTGCCGGCGGTGGTGGCGCTACTCTTTGAGCAGGAGGCGTTGACGCGCAGCCCACACTTGCCAGAGCGAACACACTGCTGCAGATCATCAAGCTTAGCTTTGGCATCAGCCAGTTCTCCGGTGTATTTGGCGTCCAGCGCAGCAACATCGCGCTGGCGTACCTGCATGTCGTCGATAGTCTGCTGACGCTGGGTTGCCAGCAGCTCGGCATCGTCAGCGCGCTGCTTCTCGGCACTGACCTGCCCCAGCAGCACGTAAACCACCAGCGCAGACAGCAGCAGCTCTATGGCAATAATTACCCAGGCGCGTGCTGTCATTTGTCGATCCCCCAGCACGCCAGCTCAGCTTCCTGATCCCGACGCTCAACCTGCCCATAGCAACCGCTGGCCTGGCCTTTGGTCAGCCTGCAGTCGCGGCCCTTGTCGTGGACCCACCAGCGCATCGCCTCGCAGGCACCTTTGCGGTCACCAGCATTCAGGCGCTTGTAGAACGTTGAGGGCAGGCACTTGCCGGGGCCGATGTTGTACGGGCAGAACGAGGCAATGCCCGCCTTCTGCGGCTCGGTCAGTGGCACCTTGACGTTGCGCTCCACCCAGGCCAGCGCTTTACGCTCCTCGATGCCGTTAACCTCTGCGCACTTCTCGGCGGTCAGCCGCATGCCCTTCACCACCGCTTTGCCGTCAACGCGGATCACCCCACGGCAGATAGTCCAGATGCCGGAGCCGTCGAGATAGGCCACCAGCCGGTTGCCCTCTTTCTCGTCCAGGAACCGATCCAGAATGACGGATGCCGGAGCGCCGGCCAGAATTAGCCCCAGCACGGCAGCGCTGATTTTAGTTTTCAGGCTTGCCATCGATCACCCCGCGCTACGCTTCAGCTGGTACTCGCGCCAGCGGTAATACCAGTTCACGCCGAAGGTTCCCAGCGTGCAGATGATGCCAATAACAATCGCCCACTCGTTCAGCGACAGGGCACCAAACAACACCGTGGTCGAGCCGGTACCGAGGGCAGCACCATTTGTGAATTTTTCCATACGCATATCTCTCACCTCCGGTTTGTCCGGGTGGGTGCTGTGTGCTGGTTGAAAGGGGGAAATGAAAAAGCCCCGGCGGTTAGCCAGGGCTTGAAATATGGTGCGCTGACCTTCCAGCCAGCATGGTTCGGATGCGCACACTGATGTGCTTTACGAACTGGCAGACTTTTTCGGCGCTGCCACCGTAACGCGATTTTGCCGGATGCCGCGCTTTCGTGCATTCCGAGCCGATGCACCTCATGACCGATTAGCGGCTTTCGTTCCGATAATGCCAATAAAAAAGCTGCCGTGGCATTCACTAAGAACACTTACGGCAGCTTACCTACTTATTATGGGTAAATGGGTATATAGACGTCAAGCACTTTCACGCAAACTCACGCAACATGCCTAATCTTCTCGACACGTTTGCGGCTATTAAGCGCATTTTTGAGTGGGGAATAGAGTAAGTACAGGCTGGCATTGATGATCTGCGCCACTTCCTTTCGACAGGTCTCCTCTGATGGCTTGCGCCATCCCTCCCCCTTGCGGCCACAGACGAACTTGCGGGGTTTTGCAGTGGCATGGTAGTACGATGCAATGGCTCGTTTAGATGACCCGTGAGAGTAGTAGCTGAGCAGAATACCGAACGCCCGCTGGTCAATGCACATGACGGAATCCACGACCTGAGAAATCAACATTCCGTCATCGTCATTGCACATCGGGCGCGACATCACCCGGGAGGGTTCGACGCTCTCCATCCACTGAGCGATCATGCTGCTCATTCGCTTCTCTAGCCTGCCGCTGTACACCCACGCACCCCACAGTTCCAGCCAGTTATTCAGCCAATCGTGCTGGTCTTTCGTCAGATTCAGTTCACGTACCGGCATGTTTTATCCCCATAAGTTTTTCGGTGTTCCGCAGAATGCGGTAATTAATCTCGAACATTCGGCGCGCGCGGAACATCCGCAGGTAGCGCCATTTCTGCCGGAGGTAGTCGGTCATGCTGCCTGCTCCTGCTGTTTTACCAGTGCCCGTAATTTCGCTCTGTAACGCGCCCTGATGGCGTCGAGATCTTCGCGGGTGTATCGGTGAGGGTTGTTGTCTGTTTCGAGCGCTGTGACGCGCTGGAGGCCGATTTTCGCTATCAGGCTGATGCGGTATGGCCCGATGTTGCCGGAGTGATGGATGTTGCAGGCCGAACACTGGCTGTTGCAGTTGTCCTCGTTGAACCGGTGCTGTGATGCCGCTGCCGTCGTCCTGAAGTGGCCGGCGTGGAAGTTGATTGCAGTGGTGCTGCCGCAGCTGATACAGATATTGCCGTCCCGAGCCCTGATGAAGTCGTTAAACGCCCGCTGGGTCATGCTGATCCAGTGGCTTAACGGCTTGGCGTCTGATTTGCGTTTGTTCCACGCCGCACGTGCGGCTTTTTCCTCGCCCTGTTTTTTGCGTACGGTTTGCTGTCTGGCCAGCTGGATGCCGCATTGGGGGGAACAGACGGTTTGCAGGGTGTTACGGGGGAGGAACTTCTCGGGGCATACTCGGCATTTCTTCGGCTTGGGTGGTTTCGGCTTTGTAGCCTTTGTCATCGCGTCCTCCTCATGCGGTTCCACTTCGCCTGGAGAAGACCGTGCAGGTAGTCAAACGTCGGTATCTGGCTGGCGGTGGGCTGGGGTTTTGGTTTGCGCCGGCTGCGGCTGGTAGAGCGGATCATGGCGTGGTCGAGGCACTGCTGGAATCCTGACCTCATGGCTTCCTCCGTTTGTGCTCGCCGAGTTGCCCGCGGTAAATCATCAGCACACCGTTCACGATGGCGTGATGCGTGGCTTGAAAATCACGCGAATATTTTTTGACGGTGGCCCTGTTCGAGTTCAGCTGTCGTGCAGCCTCAGTCTGATTGCCGCGTGTTACAACGAGCAGTTCAGGAATGGTGCTGAGTGTTCCGATCATGGCTTTACCCCGCGAAGTTGATCGAACATGCGAACGGTGCTCACCTGATTTTTATCTGCCAGGCGGCACACTGAATGCGGTCCGGTACCGCGCCGGGTAATGACGCCCCGGTCGCACATACGCCGCAGGCTGGTATGGCTGCCGTTGCGGTTAATGCCGGTCTTCCCGCAGACGTAATCGTGTATTTCTGACGACGGGACATAGCCGGTGCGCTGGCTGAGTAATGCGATGATGTGTTGACGTGCTGTCATGCCGCTCTCCCGTAATGCGCCGCCCAGCGCATGGCACACGACGCATCATCACCGAAGCGCACGTCATGATCTGCACCGAAGGCGCTGATAAGCTCGATTAAGTCCCGCATTTCCCCGACGGTCATCCGGCTCGTTGACTGGCCCAGCACCACGAAACCGCCGTCAATGCCCGGTACCACGTCCTGACGCTTCAGCGCCGCGGTAAACACGTGCTTCCACTCCTCGCTGGTCAGCTTCCGGCCATGCCAGTTGACCTGCTCTGATACGTCGTTCAGGCAGGCCCATAGCTTGGCGTTCTGGTCGAGGGTGCGGGTTCGTTCCTGGATGGTTACTACGAGGGGTGTGTCGGGGTTGGTGGGTAGTTGCCTGATGAACTCTGTGCAGTTCTGCCGTCGCACGTTGTCGATCAGGAAGTAGGTTTGTTTATTCACGTTCAGCCTCCTGTGGCTTTCCTCCGAACAGATTTCAGTAACTGGCACTGCGCGCCACAGCTCTCGCATTTGGCCTGCAGACTTCCTGATCGGGTTTGCTTGAGGCTTCCGCCACACTTCTGGCATCTGACCTCATTGACCCGTTCAGCCATCCGCTGGTTTATTGCATCACCGTTGTTCCGGCGCGGTCGCTTACCAAGTTCATAACCCAGCGCCTTAGCAACACGGCGATATTCTTTGCTGATCCATTTGCCGTCAGGCTCAAGGTGCAGACCATCACCGATCATGTCCCCCAGCCGAATGAGCTGGCGTGACAGGCGCTCCCGATCCTCAGCGAATTGGTTTTTTTCTCTTTCAGCCTGCATCACGATTTCCCCTGCATGCCGTGCTTGCGGCGTAACTCCGCGATTTTATCCAGCCCCTTCTCGTTGCTGAGCGGGCAGGCCAGCACTGGCAGCTGAGCCACCGGCGCACTGATTTTCTCTCCGGCATCCAGCCGACGGGTCATGTTGCGCAGTTCCTTCACGCACTTCTGGCGCAGCTCTGATGCCGTCAGGTTGCCGGAGCGCATCTGCGAGTACAGCGCGGGCACCATCAGCCAGCACTCGTTGCTCTGCCAGGAGAAATGCTCGGGGCCGTCGTACAGTCCGCGGCGCGCGCTGTAATCCATTACCATCGCGTACAGCTCGTCGGCGTCCGGCAGGCCGTATTTGCTGGCCTCACCCTCACGACACCAGGCGACGAACTGCCCGGGCGACGGGAGGAACGGCGTTTCCTGCTGGCGGGCGATCCGCATTCCGGCGTTCACCTGGGCGATGCTGGTGATGCCGTTCTCGGCAAACGCCAGTACCCACTGCCGGCGCAGCTCGTTCAGCTCAGCCTGATCTTTAATCTGCGCCATCATCGCCGGGAATGTCCCTTTCAGCTGGCGCAGCAGCTCGTTGAATATCTCGGCGTCCTGCTTCGTTACCTGCTGCCCTGGCTGCTCAGCCGCGGCGTAAATCCGCTGCAGCGATCGCCCGTCACGGTTCTGGATGGCTGTTGCGATATGTCTCATACCTGTAACCCCTCTGCCCAGTCAGTGTTATCGTAGTCCAGCGCAGGACCGGAGGAGCGCGCGGCACCTCTGCCCTGGCTGCGTTGCGCCACCAGCGTCTGCCACTGCTTGCGCAGCTTTGCAGGGCTCATGACGTTGGTCTGCCAGAAGCCGTCAGCATTGGCCCAGCCGAACACCTCGCAGATTTCGCGGTGGGTGGTGTTCAGCGCGGTGCGCAGCAGGCGGATGTCGTTTGCCCATGCGTACCAGGCTGGCGGCTGGGCAGTGGGTGAAACGGTCAGGACTTTCCCGAACATCCACTCTGCCGCCCGCAGGTCGTCAGCAGTGCCCCACTTCTCGCCTTTTGGTGATTGCGTGGCTGCGTCAGGTCGGAGAGCTGGAAGGGCTGCAGGCGGGTCGTCGGAGAGTTCGCCAGAATTCTCTGACGAATGATCTTTTATTTTGTCTTTAATATTTATGTCTATGGTGTCCCCCTGATTTGAGGGATTGAAATCCCTCATTTTGGGGGATTTTTTATCCCCTGCTTTGAGGGATAATCCCTCGTTTTGAGGGATCGCCCATTCTGAAACGTTTTTGTTAAGCCCAAGCTGCTGCCCGGAAGCCGTTAAGACGTTCATTTTCAACAGCTGTACACGGGTTTCGCTAACCCGCTTAACCGGCAGTTTGGCAATCTCTGAAATCTGGGAGTTCGCTATCCTGTCTCGCGCTTTGTTCCATCCGTAGGTAAGCCGGATTACGGCCAAAATCACCTTGAATTGACGCTTGGTGAAATCGGCCCCGGCCATCTCTTCCAGAATCATCGTTGCCAGCCTGACGTATCCGTCATCAAGGTCAGCCACGCGTTGCTCCACGGCCCGGAGATCGGGCCTTAAGGGTGTTACGTTGTCATAGGCGAGGTTCATGATTCCCCCCGTCTGCGTTGGTGCTGATGCCAGAACGGTATTCAGCGAGAATGCGGTTAATTTCGTCGTCGGTACCATCTGCAAGCGTGATCGTGCCGAAGCCCTCTTCGAAGAGGTACTCAGCATCCACCAGCAGCTCCACCAGGCGACGCGCTTTACGGGCGCTGAATTGCTGCATAGCGGCCGATTTTGTCAGCTTAGACTTACCGGCAGCTTTGGCCTTTGCCAGCCCTGCAGCAGCGACTGAGCCAGCCTTGACGCCATGCTCGCGTGACAGTGCCACCGCAGTGGTTGCGGCCACTTCTCCAGCTGCGACCATGCCGATCAGCACCTCACCAGATGAAAGCAGTTGCAGGTGGTCTTCCACGTCAGCAACCGAACGGCCAAACGCCCTGGCGATTTCCGCTGAGGTATGACCCTGGTTGCGGGCACGGTTGTACGCACCGGCGCGCTGAATTGGCGTGATCGGCTTGCCCTGTGACGATTTCGCCATGTGGGCCAGCTTATCCAGTTCGGTGCCAACGAAGTCTTTGCACTCGATACGCGGGATGCTGTGGCCCATAGCGATAGCCAGCTGCGCGCCGATAAAGCGGTGCTGGCCGTCGATCACCTTGATGCCCTTCTCCGTCACTTCAACCGACAGCGGCGGCAGATCAGACCCGTCAATCCAGCAGTCACGCATGTATTCGGCGTGCTCCTTGTCAACGGAACGGATGTTGCTGCCCTCTTCCAGGTAAAGCTCCTCGATCGGCACGCTGAAGGTCTTTTTCGTGGTCGTACCGCTGCCGTTTTTCTTCCGGTTGTTGTAAAGCTGGGAAAGCGTTGTCATAATTACTCCTGTGAATTGATCCAGTCTTTTCGCAATCAGGCCTCGAAGCTGTAACCGCAGCTCGGGGCTTTTTCTTTGGTCATTACCGCCTCTACCGCCTGGCGCGCCACTTCGGCGATCAGGCTGGTCTCCCACACCTTTTCCAGCAGCACGAACACCGTCGCCATATCGCGCAGGTTCAGGCGGCTTACCTTCGATTCGTGCCAGCCAGCTTCAGCAGCCAGAACGCGCTGCCCTTTGTGGGTCAGGCGTGAGCGCAGTTCGGTTTCCACCTGGTTAATCAACTTGCTGTTGTTTGCAGTTTCCATAGTTAACACTTGTCCTTATTGATTAATGATTTAGACGTGACAAAGCCGTAGCTAGAGCCACGTGTAGTAATGGTTTTTTATGAGATTTCGCTTTTCAGCGACGTAGGCGGGTGCCGTTTTAAGGTGGGGGTGGTCTGTTAATCAAGCAGCGACGCGGCGGTAAGCTGCCTCATGATATTTCAGTGCTCCATCAGTCACACATTGGAGCCTGTAGGCGTCTTTCTCAGGGATAACCTCTTTCCACTGGGAAACCGCTGAGTCGCTAATGCGTAGTGCCTTAGCAACCGCACGCTGGCTCCCGAAGTGGGCGATGACTTCAGTCTTCTTCATGTCCACGTCCTTTTATTAAGTAGTCTTAAATTATTCAGCAAAAGGATTCTTAAGTCAACTGATCTTAAGATGTCTTAACTATGAAAAATGAAACCATCGGAATGCGCATCCGCACGCGCAGAAAAGAGTTGCGGCTGACACAGGCTAAATTGGGCGCAAAAATCGGCGTCCAGGGTGGTTCTATCTCGCAATGGGAAGATGACAAGACAAAACCGACAGGGGAGAATTTGCTTTCTTTGGCGAAAGCGTTGCAGTGCGCGCCAGAATACATTCAGTACGGCGAGAGCTCTTTTTCTAACGTTGAGCCCGCCGCACCTGACTCGCAGCTGATACCGATTATCAGCTACGTTCAGGCGGGAGAATGGACCGCAGAGTCCACTTTAAGAAACCTGGAAGGTGAAGTGGATTACTTACAGACTAACATTGACGTGTCTGATTCCGCGTTTACTTTGATTATTCGCGGCCGATCGATGGAGCCGGATTTTCATGAAGGTGATGCGGTTGTTATCGACCCAAACGTCTACCCGCTACCGGGTGACTTCGTAGTAGCAAAAAACGGCGAAGATGAAGCGCTTTTCAAAAAATTCAGGCCGAGGGGCATCATTGACGGAAAAGAAGTTTTTGAGCTTGTTCCGCTAAATGAAGACTGGCCTACCCTGCGCTCAGACACCTCTCCGATCCGCATAGTCGGTACAATGATGGAGCATCGAAAGTACCGCCGCCGCCGCTAGAGCACCCCCCTATTAAGAGAAGCCCGCATTGCGGGTTTTTTTTCGTCTTTATTTTCATGCTCTTAAGTTTTTACACGCCTTGAATCTTAAGTTTTCTAAAAATAACACTTGCGCCAATTCTTAAGAAGACTTAAATTTAACTCCACAGCAAGGAGCTGGAGCAATACGAAACGGAGATCAGCAGTACCTACAACGGTGACGGATCACCTACGTGGCTGAAAAGCCAGATTAGTACCAAAGCGTGAGTTTTGGGATTGGATGGATGCGCAGGCTGATGCGCGATAAGGCAGCGGCACCCATACCGGCAATGATTTCAGCCGGATGTGAGCGTGGCGGACACGGCTCAGGCTATGAACAAGCTGCCGAATTCCGAAAGCCGGAGATCAGCACCGGCCATCCAATCACCAAAATTCACTCAGGAGGTATCTATGACACGCAGAACGGCATTTGCAGGTTCCGCAGCTGGCCGCCGCCGTGAGCGTCGCGCTCACCTGCAGAGTGAGGTCAGCATCAGCTCAGAAGTGTTGCACCGCCCTACTCCAAGCCGGGTAACGCTCAGCTTAAAGCGCGCTGACTACACGCCATCAACCCTTAATGCGGTGGCAACCAAAGCGGCTAAGCAGGTGAAGGAGTATCGAAACCAGATCATCCGCGCCACCTACCTGTTTAACCATGAGTTCAACCGTAAACCGGTGCTGGAAGGTGCGATGTGCCTGCCCGAGGTAGCGATATTCGCAGCCGGGCATCGTAAATCAGAATCAGTAACAGCGAGGTGAGAATGGAAAACTTGAATGATGATTTTAGGAAAGTTGTGCAGGAGCTGGCAACCGAGGAAGGAATCAGCTTTAGTGAGGCAATAGATGCAGCAATAAATACGCTGAAACAAGAAGTTCAGCGTAGAAAGAGTTTCAAACTCTCAGAGCCTGGAGGTCAAGGGGAAGGCTTTTCAGGAGGGTGGATAGAGAAAGGCAGACCAGTCACCAAATGAACAAGCGAAAATAGATGCTGCCTTTGTTGAAAGTGGATCTGCAACTTTTTTAACGGAGTTTTTTACGACCTCAGCACTGTCACTAAAAGAACCAAAATAGGTTCCAGTGGGAAGGCTGTAACTAGCGTTATTGAAAAGGATTTCTTTTGAAAATCCCAGCGCTTTCATTTTTTCGTATAAGGCATCGTAGCGTTCTGAATCAGCACCATAAAGCTCTACACGCACGAGAAAATTAGCCATGACTGCATTCCTTTCATTGTCTGTGGAATGAGCAACTTATCAGTTTCCTTTGTCTGTGGAAAGCAGGGAAACCACGCGCCGGGCGTGGCTAAACATCCCGGCATTCATATCAATCAGGTCGCTCATGCGGCCTTTTTTATTGGAGCACACCATGAGCTATCGGGGTCGTGTATGGCTGGCGATGTTGGTTATCTGCTGCCTGTTTTGGTGGGGTGTGGGGATGGGTGTTTATTGGGGGATTTATGGGGCAGGAATTTGAATATTTCGTTATGGACGCACGAGCCAGATTTGATACTGAGCGTGCAGCAGTTTTCGAAGCGCTGGGAAGAACGCTGCTGCAGGTATGGAAGTTGAGGCGAGACTGGGGCGGCATGGACGCGGTTCTGGTAAGAGCACCGGTGCTATCTGATTTGACGGACGGGGGCAGCTCTTGTGGTGATTTTGAGTATATCCATGACATTGAGTGACACCGCAATGCCGTTATACGTGACGGCATTGCGCTGTTAGCCATCCATGAGTGAAGTTATTCGCCCTCTCCGGAGGGCTTTTTTATGCCCTGAGTAAGGAGAGGAAATGAGCGAAGTAACGGACTTAACGGTGCTGGAGATTAAGCCTGAACAGGCTCCAGTGCTGTATGTGGCAAACGGGCTTGATCAGTATCTGGAGCTGATTCGCCAGATGGCGAACGAAGTGCCAGACCTTACCACGGCGAAAGGCCGCGCCCGGGTGGCGTCACTGTCGGCTCAGGTATCGCGCAGCAAGACCCTGATCGAAAAACCGGGCCGTGAGTATCTCAAACACCTGAAAGAGGCCGTTAAGCCCGCTGAGGCGGAATTACGGCGCTTTGTGACCGAGTGCGACAACCTCCGCGATGAAGTCCGCCGGCCGCTGACCGAGTGGGAGGACGAGCAGGAACGCATCAAAGCCGATCAGCAGATGCTGGACTGGCACACCGAAGCACTGGCGGATAACGAGCTGTGGGATAAGGCGCTGGCCGACCGCTTCGAATCCGATCACGAAATTGCCCTGCTGCTGAACGATAAGTTCGACCGGGATGCAGCCGAGAAGAAAGCGGAGGCCGAGCGCCAGCGCGTTGCCCATGAGCAGGAAATAGCACGTCAGGCAGCAGAGCAGGCCCGCAAGGAAGCCGAAGAGGCACAGCGCATCGAGCGTGAAGCAGCTGCCCGCCGTGAGGCTGATTTGAGAGCGCAGGCAGAACAGGCTGAACGTGAAGCCCGCGAAGCGCTGGAGCGCACCGCCCTGCTGGCGCAGCAGGCGCGTGAGCAGGCTGAGTGTGAGAAGCAGGAAGCTATCGCCGCCGAACGTCTTCGCGCTGAACAGGCCGAAGCTGCACGCCTGGCGGAAGAAAAGCGGATCGCCGATGAAGCAGCTGAGCGTGCAGCGAACGAAACGCACCGTAAGCAGATCGGCACCGCGGTGGTAAACGCCCTGATGTCGAATGCCGGACTAAACCGAGAGCAGGCTATCGCCACCCTGACAGCCCTGAAAGACAACCGCATCCCGCACGCCAGCATTACCTACTAATTCAAACTGAGGAATCACCCATGCAATTAGCAACTGCAGGGGCTGCCCGCGTGGGTGGCTCCGGCTTTGACGCGTTTAAATCTATCCAGTTTCACCCTGCCAACATACTGACCGGCGCCAGCTTTTCGCCGCCGCCACCGAAATCACCGTGGCAGCGCCTAATTGAGTTCCTGAACCGGAGGATACAGCCATGAGGCGATTCCTGAATTTTGACCGCGTTGAGCAGATGCGCAACGACGGCGCTGCAGCTGAGGCTCGGCGCAAAGAATGGATTCGCGACAAAGCGGATAAGCTCGCCCGCCAGTTCCCGGAGTGCGCGATGGACTTTTATCGCACCTCCCTGGCCCTGTCCCCCTACGACGTCGGCCTGAACACCGACAAAGCACAGGATGCCTACGCGGCATTCGTCGAAACGGTCTGCCTGGCTCAGGCGGAGAAACTTTACAGCGATAAATATTTTTTAGGTGAGGTGGCCTGATGGAACCCGGACTGTATCTGGATATCAGCAACGAAGATTATCACGCTGGCGCTGGCGTCAGTAAATCACAGCTGGACGACATCGCCACAAACCCGGCGATCTTCAAATGGCGCAAAGCTGCCCCGGTCGATACCGAAAAGCTGAAAGCGCTGGACATGGGCACCGCCCTGCACTGCCTGCTGCTTGAGCCGCTGGAGTTCGATAAACGCTTTATTGTTGCGCCTGAATTCAACCGTCGCACCAACGCCGGGAAAGAGGATGAAGCGCGTTTCCTGAAAGACTGTGAAGGCCTCGGCATGACGGTGATGGACGCCGAGCAGGGTCGAAAGCTAAAACTGATGCGTGAGAGCGCGCTGGCGCACCCGGCAGCCCGGTGGTTGCTGGAAGCAGACGGCCACTGTGAAGGTTCCATTTACTGGAAGGATGCCGAAACCGAAGAGCTGTGCCGCATCCGGCCAGACAAATTCCTGACTGGTCAGCCGATCATCGTCGACGTGAAAAAAGTGGCCGACATGGATCGCTTCCCGCGCCACATCGAAGAGTTCCGCTATCACATGCAGGATGCCATGTACCGCGAAGGATACCTGCGGCACTTCGGCGAAGACCCGATGTTTATTTTCCTCTGCGTGAGCGAAACCATCGACTGCGGTCGCTACCCGGTGCGCACTTTCCAAATCAAACCGGAAGATACCGACGCGGGTTATGAGCTGTTCCGCAGCAGCCTGAACACCTATCACGAATGCCGGGTCAGCGACAGCTGGGGCGGTATCGAAGAAATCACCCGCCCCGCCTGGGCGAAGAAAAAGGACTGATTATGACCATCGAGATCACCCATCACAGCCAGGGCGAAGCCGACACGAAAGCGGCTATCTTCAGCCCGTCCGGCCTGCAGAAGCTGCAGGCATTTGCTGAAATCATGGCCCAGGGCAAAGCTACCGTTCCGGTACACCTTTCTGGCAAGCCAGCTGATTGCCTGGCTATCGCGCTGCAGGCGGCGCAGTGGGGAATGAATCCCTACGCCGTGGCGCAGAAAACCCATCTGGTCAACGGCACGCTTGGTTACGAGGCGCAGCTGGTGAATGCGGTGATCACCAGCTCCACCGCTGTGCAGGGGCGCTTCAAGTATGAGTACGGCGGCAGCTGGGAAACCTTCCGGCCCGGCGACAAAAACGCGAGTGGTGAAAAAGGCCTGTGCGTTCGTGTGGGCGCAGTGCTGCGCGGTGAAACGGAAATCACCTGGGGCGAATGGCTTTACATGGAGTTCGTCACCACCCGTAACTCCCCGCTCTGGAAAACGGCACCGAAGCAGCAGCTGGCTTATCTGGCAGTAAAATACTGGGCGCGTCTGTACTGCCCTGACGTCATTCTTGGCGTCTACACCCCGGACGAGTTCGAACAGCAGCGTTCCGAACGCGATGTCACACCTGCGCGCACCCGGCAGGACCTCAACAATCTGATCAACCAGAAGCCAGCCGAAAAGGATGTGGTCGGCACGACCACCGAATCAGTGCCCGTTGAATCCCGATCGCTGGATGAGCTGCTGGCCGATTTTACCGTGGCTGCAGGCAATGCAAAGAGCACAGCTGATCTGGATAAGGCCTACCGTTACGCCGCCCATAAACTGGCTGCAAACACCGACCTTCTGGACAAGGCCACCGACATTTACAACATCCGCACCGATGAAATGACCGCGGCGGAGTAACCGAAATTCACCTGCCGGCCGCCTGGTCGGCACTGGCTGACTACGGTCGGCGGGAGAGAGAAATGACCGAAAAATACTACGTGGCCGGCTGCGTTGATAACGGCCTGGATGTTGATCAGGTTGAAGACCAGGACGCTGAGTTCTGGACCTTGTATGCGCGGGAGGCGAACGGCGAGAGTGAGTGGCTTGCAGACTTTTCCGACCGCAGTAGCGCCGAGGCGGTTATGGCCGTTTACGCTGAGCGTGACGCGCTGAGTGAGCAGGTGCGGGTGCTGGCGCTGCAAGACTCACCCGGCAAGGTTTACCAGATACGTAAGCTCGACGGCAGCGAAGAGTGGCAGCAGTGGGAAGAGGTCGATGAAGGTGAGTATCACGCCAGCGTCAGCAGTGAGGGGTGGGAGCACCGTATTCTGTTCGGCTTGCCGGGAGGTTGTGATGGCTAAATCCCCCGCCGAACGCAAAGCCGCGCAGCGCGCCCGACAGTCGGCCAGCGGCACCCGGAAACTTGAGCTGCAGCTCGACCAGCAGGAGATGGTAATGCTGGAGCATAACTGCGCCACCCGGCGGCCCGGCCGCGAACCGTATGAGCTGAGCGAGTACTTGACCATGCTGATCCGCAGAGACAACGCAGAGCTGCAAGACCTACTAAAAATGGTAGGTAACTGCGGCAAATGTGGCGACAAAGCACCGGTTATCAGCTGTCCGTGCGCCGGCGACTCGGCGTGCTGGGTAACAAACGGGTGGCAGGGGTTGAAACTAGTGATATAACTATTGTGACATGTCACGACAGTTAAAATAGGGACTAATTAGATGAGCAAAAAAGTTATAGCGTTCTTACCGCATGACAAGGTAGAGGTTTTTTTCGTTGAGGAAAACTTAAATTATCTTACGATAAATATCGGTGGTGAGAATGGCAGCATTTCAAGTATGGGAATGCCTATTGAAAAGTATACTCTCGGTGAAAAATATCATTATATTGCTCTCTGCCACTCAAATATCCCCACCGAAAATATAGAAAAAGAGCTCATAAAACACTGATAGTTAGAGATTCATACCGCCGCCAAATTGGCGGTTTTTTTTGCCCTCTCCCCATGAAAACAAGACTCCGGCGGCACTTCTCCCGCCACCAAATCTTCTATGCCAGCATCCGCCCGGCGGCCGTGCTGATCCTGCTGCTTATCGCGGCGTTAACTGCAGAGCTGTATCTCTGACAAGGTGAGGTCATGCAAACTCAGATCCCCGCGGGAAAGCGTACTGGGACGGCCGGCAGGTCACATGCCGCTGTTCCGCGTATGATTTTCCGCACCGGTTCAGCGGTGGCCGGTGCAATGGCTACGCCATGGCGAAAAACTGCTTTGAGAACCGCCTCCGCTGCATGAACTGCAACTGCCTGCACGCTGGCGGGTGTGACGTAATGAACGAGACTGAAAGCCCCTTCGAATGCCCCTACGTGCTGGATTTTTGCACCTACTACCAAATCAAACTCTCCTGACCGGCCTGAAATAGCTGGCTGTCGAGGCAAACAATTATGACAACCGATCACCTAAAGAGCTCAGTGAGTTCGGATTCCCCACGTAGAAATGAAAGTCAATGCATAGACGTGGTCAGCTTCTCAGGAGGAAGAACCTCTGGCCGGCTTGTTTATGAGATGGAAAAGCGTCGCTCTGCTGGTCAACTGGTTGAATACATCTTTCTGGATACTGGTGCAGAACATCCAAAAACCTATGAATTCATAAGAAATATCGTCAAATACTGGGGAATTAAACTCATTTGTCTGCGCGTAGTGGTTAATCCAGAACTCGGCAAAGGTAATAGCTATAAAAAAATCGGAATTGATGAAATCGGCCCTGACCTCGGCCCATGGAAAGAAATCTGTGACAAGTATGGCACGCCTTACATTCACGGTCCTTTCTGCACCAGAACGATGAAACTTGAACCATTTGAGCGCTATTGCAAAGACAATTTCCCCAAATATCACACATGGCTGGGTATCCGTGTAGACGAACCAAGAAGGCTCACTAAAAAAGATGGCGTGAGTTACCTGGCGGATATCTGTGATATGGAAAAGCGCGACATCATCAACTGGTGGGCAAGTCAGGATTTCGATCTGGGAATCCCCGAGCATCTTGGAAACTGCTTTTTCTGTATTAAAAAAGGTATTAACAAAGTTGCACTGGCCGCTCGCGATGAACCGGACATGGCAGCCCAGTTTCAGGCGGTGATAAACAGCGACAGCGTGAGAGTTGTCGATCGTAGACAGCAAGAAAACAAAGTCATGTACCGGGGGAATAATTCCTTGGAGGGAGTAATAGCCATGTATTCCGATTTAAGTCGTGAGGATATTGCCTCAACAATTCGGGGAGGCGGTGGTTATGACGCCGGCTCTTGTTCAGAAAGCTGTGAAGTGTTTGTAGCTGAAGATGTCGAACCGCCAGCGGTAGATGAAAATCCCTACTGCGCGGCGCTGGCCGCCCTGCGCGCAGCACCCACGCACAAGCTCAAGGAAGTCGGCGACCAGTGGCGAACACCGGACACGCTCTGGTGGGGTATCAACGCGATGTTCGGCCCCTTTGTGCTCGACCTGTTTGCGGACGCCAGCAACGCCAAATGCGAGGCGTTTTACAGCGCCGAGGATAACGCGCTGACGCAGGACTGGAGCGCTCGCCTTGCGGAGCTGCGCGGTGCGGCCTATGCCAACCCACCCTATTCCCGCGCCAGCCAGCACGATGGCCAGTACATCACCGGGATGCGTCAAATCATGACCCACACGCTGGCTATGCGCGAACTGGGCGGCCGGTACGTGTTTCTGATTAAGGCCGCCACCGGCGAGGTGTGGTGGCCGGAGAATGCGGATCACGTTTCGTTTATCCGCGGGCGCATCAGCTTTGACCTGCCGGAGTGGTACCGGCCAGCGGCCGGCCAGCCGTCGGAATCATCGGCAGGATTCGGCGCGGCGATCGCCGTGTTTGATAAGACCTGGCGGGGCGAACGGTTCGGCTACACCAGCCGCGACGAGCTGGAGGAGCGCGGCACGGTGCTCATGCGGCAGATTGAGCTGGCAGCGGTGCGCCTGCACCCGCCGGTGGCAGCCACTCCTGCACCGCCTGCAGAGTTGTGTGCCTCCTGCAGTCAGCCAGCAGCGCCAGCAGCGCCAGCAGCGCCAGCAGCGCCAGCAGCGCCAGCAGCGCCAGCAGCGCCAGCAGCGCCAGCAGCGCCAGCAGCGCCAGCAGCGCCAGCAGCGCCAGCAGCGCCAGCAGCGCCAGCAGCGCCAGCAGCGCCAGCAGCGCCAGCAGCGCCAGCAGCGCCAGCAGCGCCAGCAGCGCCAGCAGCGCCAGCAGCGCCAGCAGCGGAGAATGACGTGTGGCCGATCGAAGTCAACCGCCTGGCCGGACAAATTGAGCACCTCGCCGATCTGGAGCCGGAGCACCAGCGCAAAGTGCAGCACCACATCAACACCCTGCTGCTCGAGCGCGCGCCATCCGGCGTAATCATCGCTACCGCGCAGGCCCTCACCAACACTTTCGGGAACATTCCAGCATGAGAGAAATTATCGTCGACAACTTCGCCGGCGGCGGCGGAGCCAGTACCGGCATCGAGGCGGCAATTGGCCGCAGCGTGGATATCGCCATCAACCACGACCCGAATGCGATCGCCATGCACAGCACCAACCACCCGGAGACGCTGCACTACTGCGAATCGGTCTTTGACATCAACCCGGTGGCGGCCACCGCCGGCGCGCCGGTTGCGCTCGCCTGGTTCTCTCCAGACTGTCGGCACTTCAGCAAGGCCAAAGGTAGCACCCCGGTGAAGAAAGAGATTCGCGGGCTGGCGTGGATTGTGATCCGCTGGGCACTGGCGGCCCGGCCCCGGGCGATGATGCTCGAAAACGTGATCGAATTTAAAACATGGTGCCCTCTGTTGGCAGACGAGGACCGGCCAGACCCGTCCCGCACCGGGGAAACCTTCACCGCATTTGTCGGTATGCTGAGTACCGGCGTGCCAGCTGATCACCCTGCGCTCAATGAGGCATGCGAATTCCTGCAGATAGACCGGAACGGGCCGGAAGCGCATCGGCTGACTGTCGGACTTGGCTACGATGTCGAATACCGGGAGATGCGCGCGTGCGATTACGGCGCGCCGACGATCCGCAAACGCTTCTTCATGGTGATGCGCTGCGACGGGCGGCCGGTGGTGTGGCCGGACGCTACCCACGGCGATCCAAAAAGCCTTGCGGTGCAGAGCGGCCAGCTCAAACCCTGGCGCACCGCGGCGGAGTGTATTGAGTGGGAAATCCCCTGCCCGTCCATCTTTGGCCGTAAGAAGTCGCTGGCGGAGAACACCATGCGGCGCATCGCCCGCGGCATCCAGCGCTTCGTGATCGACAACCCGACGCCGTTTATCGTGAAGTGTAACCACACCACCAGCAAAGGCAGTTACGACTGCTTCCGGGGCCAGGCGCTGGATACCCCGCTGCAGACGATCACCCGCAAGCACGGCTATGCGGTCGTCACCCCACATATCACCAAGTTCCGTACCGGAGCCACCGGGCAGGAAGTTACCGAGCCTCTGCCAACGGTAACCGCCGGCACGTCAGCGCGGCCAGGCGGCAACGGCCACGCACTGGGGATGGTTGAGGCGCATCTGTCACCGTTCATTGCCCGGCAGTTCGGCAGCAGCATCGGTCACGCGGTGGATCAGCCCAGCGGCACCATTACCGCCGGCGGTGGAGGTAAAAGCCAGCTGGTGAGCCCGACGCTGATCCAGATGGGCTACGGCGAACGGCCGGGCCAGGCACCGCGGGTGCTGGACATCCATAAGCCAGTCGGGACGGTCACCGCCGGCGGCAACAAGTTTGCGATCGCCAGCGCGTTTCTGGCCAAACATTTCGGCGGGAACTACACCGGCCCCGGCGCGCCGCTGGACGGCCCGGCCCACACTGTCACCACCACTGATCACCACGCTCTGGTGACGGCGCAGCTGCTGGTCAACAACACCGGCCACCCTGGCGGCGCTGCTGACCAGCCAGCCCACACGGTTACCACCGGCAATCACCACGCCGTGGTGACGTCCAACCTGGTAAAACTGCGCGGCACCTGCAAAGACGGTCAGCGCACCGACCAGCCAATGCCAACCATCACGGCCGGCGGCCAGCACGTCGGCGAGGTGCGCACCTGCCTGGCGGTTCACGACTACGACGAGGAGCGTGCGGCGCTGGCGGCAGAGTTCCTCCACCAGCACGGCATGAGCGAGTTTGTTCAGGTGGAGGGCGTGACGTACCGGATCGTCGACATCGGCATGCGCATGCTGCAGCCGAAAGAGCTCTACGCCGCGCAGGGCTTCCCGTCCTGGTATGTCATCGACCGCGATTACCGCGGCAACACCTATTCGAAGGATAAGCAGGTAGCGCGCTGCGGCAACGCCGTGCCGCCGCAGTTCGCCGAGGCGCTGGTGCGGGCAAACCTGCCAGAGCTGTGCACCAATCGCGATCAGCAGGTCGCCTAAAACCCATTATCTCTAAGGAATAATTATGGAAGCGTACTCCCTAACGCTGGATCAGGCCTGCGCGTTTCTTGGCATATCCCGGCCAACGGCCAGCAACTGGATCAGGTCGGGACGTCTCGCGGCTACGCGCAAAGACCCCAGTAAATCAAAATCACCCTATCTCGTTACCCGCCAGGCATGTATTGCCGCACTGAATAATCCGTTGCACACTGTCGCCGTGAGCGCGGCAGATAAACATGAGGGAAGATCATGTCAATCTTTCGTAGGGGCGAAACATGGTACGCCAGTTTCACACCAGCGGGCGGTAAGAGAATTAAACAATCTCTTGGCACGACCGACAAGCAGCAAGCGCAAGAACTCCACGACAAGTTGAAGGCCGATTCATGGCGCGTTGTCCGGCTTGGAGAGCCGGAGAGCATAACTTTTGAGGAGGCCTGCGTTCGTTGGCTTAACGAAAAAACCGAGAAAAAGACAATCCTTGAGGACAGGCACCAGATGTCATTCTGGCTGCCGTTCCTCGCTGGGAAGCAGTTGAGGGAGATTACGGAGAGGGAAATTTATGCTGCGGTTGCTACCACGATAAATCGCAACCACTACAACAGGTGGGTGCAAATATCGGCCGCCTGCAGGAAAAAGGGAAAAGAGCCGCCGGTTTATACACCTAAGCCAGCGGCGCAAGGGACGAAAATTAAGCGCTTGTCTTTCATCAGGTCGCTGCTGAGAGCTGCTGAGCGGGAATGGAAGGTGCTTGACAGAGCACCATTCATTCGAGTTCCAATCGCCAAAAATCGACGGATACGCTGGCTTAAACCAGAAGAAGCCCAGCGATTGATAAAGGCATGTTCAGAGCCACTAAAATCTACCGTCGAGTTTGCACTTTGCACTGGGTTAAGGCGGTCAAACATCACCCGGCTAAAATGGGAGCAGATTGATCTGCAGAAAAGGATGGCATGGATTTATGCAGATGACAGCAAGTCAGGAAGGGCAATTGGCGTTGCCCTTAATGATACAGCCTGTGCAGTGTTGAGGAAAAACATTGGCAGGCATGATGAGTACGTGTTTGTCTATCTGGATACTGAGAGAAGGGGAGGAAATGATAAATCTAAAACTACAAGGCCGGTTAGTTCAAACTCAAACACTGGGTGGAAATCAGCATTGAGAAGAGCTGGCATTGAGGATTTCAGGTTTCACGATCTCAGGCATACGTGGGCGACCTGGTTAATCATGGCAGGCGTGCCGATTTCTGTCCTTCAGGAAATGGGCGGGTGGCAAACCATAGACATGGTGAGGAGGTACGCACACTTTTCATCAGGTCATTTATCCCTGCATGCAAAGCTTATCGATGATATTTTTAGTAAAAATGTCCCAAATCTGTCCCATGTTGATTTCAGGGATGGAACTAATGATTGATAAGGTAATGAAATGTCTAAAGAAATAATCAGAATTGAGCCAGTAGAACACCGCATGTCGGAAGCCGTCATTCATAACGACACCATTTACTACACCAGCGTGCCGGAAAACCTCGACGCCGACGCGGAAGCCCAGACCGCCAACGCGCTGGCGGTGATCGACCGCATCCTGGCGCGCGCCGGATCCGATAAGAGCCGCATTCTGGATGCGACCATTTTCCTGGTGAACAAAGAGGACTTCGCCGCCATGAACCGGGCGTGGGATGCGTGGGTATCACCGGGCAACGCGCCGGTGCGCTGTACGGTGCAGGCTAATCTGATGCACCCGCAGTATCTGGTTGAGATCAAAGTGATCGCCGCGAAGTAACACCGGCGCACAGTCGGGGCGTGGGCAGCGGCGCTACGCGCGCCCTCGTCTTCGTGCGGATCGGCCAGGTGCGGCAGGCCGGCACCCCGATCCGGAGCAATGATAATGATTCAGTACTGGTCGTCTTCGTCTTCGTCGTCTTTATCGTCACGGTCTGGATCGGCGACATAGTCCTCTTCATCGTCGTCGAACATCACCGCAACGTGGCCGCCGGTGTGGGTGCTGCGGATCTCCGCCGCCACCAGACCGATCGCCTGGCCACTGCTCATCCCCTGCGCCATCAGTTCCTGAATGCGCTCGACGGCCTGCTGTTGCTGCTCATAGCTGAGCGCGGGTAAACCTGAAAACATAATGACTCCTGTTAATTTGCCCGGCGGATTATTCCACGGCTGACAAAGAGATGCCAGCGGCAGAAAAATATGCCAGGCTGGCAGCCCTGTAACCGATCACCCTGCTGAAATCTCATGTTACCTGTTTATCATGCGCTTCCCTATACGCCCGACGCCGCCGGGCTGCTGTTTGCCCGTCTCGCCCATCTGCCGTGGGCGATGCTGCTGCACTCCGGATTTGCCGAGCACGCCGACAACCGTTTCGATATCCTGGTCGCCGAGCCGCGCATCACCCTGACCACCCGCGGCGACAGCACGACCATCGCCGACGGCGACCGGCAGCAGGTCTCCGGTGAGGATCCGCTGCTGTTGCTGCAGCAGCAGCTGGGCGCCTGCGGGCTGACCGCCGACTGGCGCGAGGATCTGCCGTTCCAGGGCGGCGCGCTCGGCCTGTTCGGCTACGATCTCGGCCGCCGCTTTGAAACGCTGCCGCAACAGGCGACGGCGCAGCTGACCACGCCAGATATGGCGGTGGGCATCTACGACTGGGCGCTGATCGCCGATCACCATCGGCAGGCGCTGACGCTGGTGGTGCACGGCGATCTGCAAGCGCGCCTCGACTGGCTGCAGGTGCAGCAGGCCCCGGCCGTTGAGGATTTTCGCCTGACCGGCGACTGGCAGTCGAATATGTCGCGCGAAGAGTACGGCGATAAATTCCGCCAGATCCAGCAGTGGCTGCTGGCCGGCGACTGTTATCAGGTTAACCTGGCACAGCGCTTCACCGCCCCGTACCGCGGTAACGAATGGCAGGCCTTCCGCCGGCTGTGCGCCGCCAACCGCGCGCCGTTCAGCGCCTTTATCCGTCTTGCCGACAGCGCGGTGCTCAGCCTGTCGCCGGAGCGTTTTATCCGCCTGGAGCAGGGCGAAATCGAAACCCGGCCGATTAAGGGCACCCTGCCCCGGCTGGACGATGCCGCCGCCGATCGCCTGCAGGCCGAACGGCTCGCCCGCTCGCCAAAAGACCGCAGCGAAAACCTGATGATCGTCGATCTGCTGCGTAACGACATCGGCCGGGTGGCGACGCCCGGCAGCGTTAAGGTGCCTGAGCTGTTTGTGGTGGAGCCGTTCCCGGCCGTGCACCATCTGGTCAGCACCATTACTGCCACCCTGCAGCCGCAGCTGAGCGCCTGCGATCTGCTGCGCGCCTGCTTCCCTGGAGGCTCGATCACCGGCGCGCCCAAGGTGCGGGCGATGCAGATCATTGAGGAACTTGAGCCGCAGCGGCGTAACGCCTGGTGCGGCAGCATCGGCTACCTCAGCCTGTGCGGGCGGATGGACAGCAGCATCACTATTCGCACGCTGATTGCCGAAGCGGGTAGCCTTTACTGTGCCGCCGGCGGCGGCATCGTTGCCGACAGCGAGGAAGCCGCCGAGTACCAGGAGACCTTCGACAAGGTGAGACGTATTTTGCCCCGCCTGACCGGCGATGACGAGGAGGCGCACGATGAACGCTAACCTGCCGCTGGAGCGCTTTCTGGCGCGCTTTGTGCTGCAGCCGCCGCACAAAGCCGCGCCGCTGCGGCCGCTGCGCCAGGCCGCGGTGCTGGTGCCGGTGGTGGCGCATCCGTCACCGACCCTGCTGCTGACCCGCCGCGCCGCCAGCCTGCGTAAACACGCCGGCCAGGTGGCTTTTCCCGGCGGCATGCGCGACAGCAGCGACAGCTCGCTGGTGATGACCGCGCTGCGGGAAGCCGAAGAGGAGGTGGCGCTGCCCGCTTCGGCGGTCCGGGTGGTCGGCGTGCTGCCGCCGGTGACCAGCAGCACCGGCTTTGCCGTCACCCCGGTGCTCGGCATCGTGTCGCCGGGTATCCCCTGGCAGCCGAACGCCGGCGAAGTGGAGTCTGTTTTTGAGATGCCGCTGGAGGAGGCGCTGCGCACCGGGCGCTACTCGCCGTTCGACTTCATCCGCAACGGCAGCGACCAGCGCGTCTGGCTGTCATGGTTCGACGACTACTTTATCTGGGGTATGACCGCCGGTATCATCCGCCAGCTGAGCCTGCAGGTGGCAAAAACGGCGCAAAGCGGTTAAAATAGCAACATATGTCGGTCAGAATCGCGTCTTTCCGTTATATTTAACTGCTTTGTTGCCGTATGGCGATCCAAATCACTGCAAGTCTGTGGGTTTTCATTTATATTTCACCCAATTTTGTGAGTACACCAGGTCACAGCGTATCAATACCCCTAAGGAGCGTTTAACGTGATTAGCGTTTTCGACATGTTTAAGATCGGCATTGGCCCGTCCAGTTCGCACACGGTTGGCCCAATGAAAGCCGGCAAACAGTTTGTCGACGATTTGGTTAACAACCGCCAGCTGTCCTCGGTTACGCGGATCGCCGTCGACGTCTATGGCTCCCTGTCACTGACCGGGAAGGGCCACCACACCGATATCGCCATTATTATGGGCCTCTCCGGCGCGATGCCGGATACCGTGGACATCGACAGCATTCCCGGCTTTATCCGTGACGTGGAAGCACGCCAGCGCCTGCTGCTGGCCAACGGTGCCCACGAGGTCGACTTCCCGCGCGAAGGCGGCATGGTGTTCCGTAGCGATAACCTCTCACTGCATGAAAACGGCATGAGCATCCACGCTTACGCCGGCGAACTGAAAATCTACAGCAAGACCTACTATTCGGTCGGCGGTGGTTTTATCGTTGATGAAGAGAACTACGGTAAATCTACGCTGAGCACGGTGTCGGTGCCCTACCCGTTCCACTCGGCTAAAGAGATGCTGGGCCACTGCCAGCAGAACGGCATGTCGCTCTCCGGCATGGTGATGAAAAACGAGCTGGCGCTGCACACCCGCGAAGAGATCGAAGGCTACTTCGCCGCCGTCTGGCAGACCATGCGCGACTGTATCGATCGCGGCCTGAACACCGAAGGCGTACTGCCCGGCCCGCTGCGCGTTCCGCGTCGCGCCTCGGCGCTGCGCCGCCTGCTGGTTTCGTCGGACAAACTCTCCAGCGACCCGATGAACGTGATTGACTGGGTGAACATGTTCGCGCTGGCGGTCAACGAAGAGAACGCCGCCGGTGGCCGGGTGGTCACCGCACCGACTAACGGCGCCTGTGGCATCGTGCCGGCGGTGCTGGCCTACTATGACCACTTTATTCAGCCGGTGACGACCGATGTTTTCGTACGTTACTTTATGGCCTGCGGCGCGATCGGCATCCTTTATAAGATGAATGCGTCAATCTCCGGTGCCGAAGTCGGCTGCCAGGGCGAAGTGGGCGTGGCCTGTTCGATGGCGGCCGCGGGCCTTGCCGAGCTGCTGGGAGCCAGCCCGGAGCAGGTGTGCGTGGCGGCAGAGATCGGCATGGAGCATAACCTCGGCCTGACCTGCGACCCGGTAGCGGGCCAGGTGCAGGTGCCGTGCATTGAGCGTAACGCGATTGCCTCGGTGAAGGCGATCAACTCCGCGCGTATGGCGATGCGCCGCACCAGCGAAGCCCGTGTTTCGCTGGATAAAGTCATTGAGACCATGTACGAAACCGGTAAAGACATGAACGCCAAATATCGCGAAACCTCGCGTGGCGGGCTGGCCATTAAAGTCCAGTGTGACTGACCCGAAAACGCCACCGCAACGGTGGCGTTTTTTTGTTGTTTTGTAAAAAAAACTTCCGCTACCCGCTATCTCCCAATCCGGGAAACGGCTAGAGTGTCTGCGCGTGTTTTGTGAGAGTAAGTGCCTGTTTTACTGCCACTCAGCTTTTCTCTTCAGCACTACTAAACTTAATGTCTCACTGGCCGATAACAGTTATTCGGTCTCTGTATACGCGTCTTGCTCTGAGGGTGGTTACTGATGCAAATGTCCCAGGAAGTTTTAGGACAGTTTCGCCGTAAGCGATTTCTTATCGCTGCGGTTGTTGCCGCATTGGTGCTTATTCTCACCCTCTCTCTGCGCTATATGGAAGAGAAAGGTCGAATCGAGCAGCAGTCACGCACCTTTGCTTACAACGCCATTCAACGCTTTGACCGTATGTTCTCGCCGCTTGACGTTGCAGCTAATAACACCCTCGGCCTGGTCGGATTAAGCTGCGAACAGGTGCGTTTCCCGCTGGTTGAAAAACTGGCGATGCTGCAGACCGTTCGTTCGGTGCTGCTGGTCGATGACGACCGCATCTACTGCTCAAGTATCTACGGCAGCGTCAGCATCCCCTTCAGCGATACCTACCCGGAACTGGCGGTCAATAATCAGCGCATGAAGCTGGCGGTGGATCAGGACCTGCTGAAAGGGTCGCCGGTGCTGCTGCTTTGGACGCCGCGCTCGCTGGATAACCGCTCAGGCATTATGCAGGTGGTGAACATTGAGCTGATGACCAACTACCTGCTGGAACCGACGCTGCCGTGGGTTGAAAGGGCGATTTTTAAGGTCGCCGGCAAGAGCCTTGAGTACGGCAACCCGATGATCGAAGAGGCGGTTCCCTCAGAAGACGAGGTCAGCGTAGAGCAGGCCTCGTTGCGTTATCCGTTCACCATTACCCTGTTTGGCCCGTCACCGGCCCGGCTGGCGCTGGTCACCGTGCCTTCGCAGCTGCCGCTGGCGCTGCTGCTCAGCATGCTGATGGGCTACATCGTCTGGCTGGCCACCGCTAACCGTATGAGCCTCTCCTGGCAGATCAGCTACGGCATCACCGCCCGCGAATTTATGGTCTATGCCCAGCCGCTGATCAACGCCCGCACCGGGGCCTGCGACGGCATCGAACTGCTGCTGCGCTGGCACAACCCGCGCCAGGGATGGATCCCGCCTGACGTGTTTATCCCGCTGGCCGAGCGGCAGAATCTGATTGCGCCGCTGACCCGCTTTGTGATCGGTGAAGCGGTGCGCCACCTGCCCTCCTTACCAGCCCGCAACAGCTTCCATATCGCCATCAACGTTGCCGCCAGCCACTTTCATGACAAAGCAATTATCGACGACCTGCAGAGCCTGTGGTGGCCGGCCAATCCAAAACCGCAGCTGATCGTCGAGCTGACCGAGCGCGACTCGCTGCCGGTGGTCGATCAGCGGGTGGTGTCACACCTGCACGAAATCGGCGTGCAGCTGGCGATCGATGATTTTGGCACCGGCCACAGCTCGCTCTCCTACCTGAAGACCCTCAGCCCGGATATTCTCAAAATTGATAAGGTGTTCACCGCCGCCATCGGCACTGACGCCATTAACGCCACCGTAACCGATATGGTGATTTCTCTCGCCCAGCGGCTGAACATCAGCCTGGTGGCCGAAGGGGTGGAAACCGCGGAGCAGGCTGAGTATCTGCGCGAACGCGGCGTCGACGTGCTGCAGGGTTATTTCTACGCCCGCCCGATGCCGCTGGCAGATATTCCGGACTGGCTGGTGGATCATGAGGCGCATCTGCGTACGCCGGTGCACGTCTGAATTGCTGATTACCGATCGGTGAGTACTGAGCGCTGAAAGCCAGGAAAGGACCTGATTCACAGACTGGCTGAGTTGCGGGGCTGGTGTTCTGCTTAGCTGCTTAGCTGCTTAGTGCCAGAATGACAGTATGACAGTATGACAGTATGACAGTATGACAGTATGACAGTATGACAGTATGACAGTATGACAGTATGACAGTATGACAGTACAGTATGACAGTATGACAGTATGACAGTATGACAGTATGACAGTATGACAGTATGACAGTATGACAGTATGACAGTATGACAGTATGACAGTATGACAGTATGACAGTATGACAGCGTGAAGGATAAAGAAAAGGCCGGGTCAATAACCCGGCCTTTTTATTTCCCGCAACGCGGGCAGATTACTCGTCGTGCTCGCCTTCGTGCTCATCGCGCTGGCGGGTCACCCTGACCAGATCGACACGATAGTCGGTGGCTTCGATAATCTGGAAGCTTAGCGGCGCCATCTCAATCACCTCGCCCGGCTGCGGCAGCTGACCTTTCTGTGCAATCAGCAGGCCCGCCAGCGAAGCGTGGTCATCTTCCGGCTTCACCAGCACGTCGGTATCCAGCAGCTGCTGCAGGGAGTGCAGGTCGGTACCGCCCTTCACCAGCCAGCCGTCGCCGTCGGCGATAATATCCGGGGTTTCATCCTCGTCCGGGAACTCACCGGCGATCGCTTCCAGCACGTCCAGCGGCGTAATCAGCCCCTGTACCACGCCAAATTCGCTGGTGACCACCACAAAGCTGCCCTTGGCACGGCGCAGCACGCCCAGCAGGTTCAGCGGGTCAAGAGTATCAGGCACGATAATCGGCGGGGTCGCCGCCGCGAAGGTGGCCACGTCCACGCCGTGATCCAGCGCCACCAGCAGCTCTTTCGCCCGCACCACGCCGATCACCTCATCCAGCTCGCCGCGGCACACCGGGAACAGGCTGTGCGGGGTGTCGAGCAGCTGAATACGGATCTCATCCGCCGGACGGCTGGCATCCACCCACGAGATATTGCCGCGCGGGGTCATAATGCTGCGCACCGAGCGCGAGGCCAGGGTCAGCACGCCGTTAATCATGTAACGCTCTTCGTCTTTAAACGCTTCCTGCGGCAGCGCGGCAGAGACTTCGCTGCTCTCGCTGCTGTGGTTTTCGCTCTGGCGACGGCCGCCCATCAGACGCTGAATCGCCTCTGCGGTACGTTCACGCATCGGCCGGTGCGCCTGGTGGCGCACAAAGTTGCGGCGCGCAATCTGGTTAAACAGCTCAATCAGCACCGAGAAACCGATCGCCGCGTACAGGTAGCCTTTCGGAATGTGGAAACCGAAGCCTTCCGCCATCAGGCTGAGGCCGATCATCAGCAGGAAGCTGAGGCACAGTACCACCACGGTAGGATGCGCGTTGACGAAGCGGGTCAGCGGCTTTGAGGCCAGCAGCATCACGCCCATGGCGATCACCACGGCGGTCATCATCACGGCCAGGTTATTTACCATGCCTACGGCGGTAATCACCGCGTCCAGCGAGAAGACGGCATCGAGGATCACGATCTGCACCACCACCGCCCAGAAACTGGCATAACCTTTGTTACCCCCGCCGTGGCTATCGCGGTTTTCCAGCCGTTCATGGAGCTCCATCGTCGCCTTAAACAGCAGGAACAGCCCCCCCAGCAACAGGATCAGATCGCGGCCGGAGAAGGTCAGGCTGCCCACGCTGAACAGCGGCGTGGTGAGCGTCACGATCCATGAGATCAGCGACAGCAGGCCCAGGCGCATTATCAGCGCCAGCGAGAGTCCGATCAGTCGCGCTTTGTCACGCTGCTTAGGCGGCAGCTTGTCGGCAAGGATGGCGATAAACACCAGGTTATCAATACCGAGCACGATCTCCAGTACGATCAGCGTGAGAAGACCTACCCAGATTGAGGGGTCTAAGAGAAATTCCATGACAGACTCCGGAAAAAGGTACAGGAAGACGCAGCAGACGTTCGCATGAGCGTGCAGCAGGCATTAACTGGGGTAAACGACAGGGTGGTGTCGGCAGAGATAAGCAGATCCGTAGAGCCCGGCGGCATGATTAAACGACTTCGGTGACAGTCCATGGGGAGGGCTGAGGCCCGTTACTCCTGTTTGAAAAAGGATCCTTACTTTAGCAGCAGAAAACGGCCGGTCAAATCTTTTATCACCCGCACCGGGTAAACCATTGTCAATGCAGGTCGACCACGGCGGTATTGTGCGCATAAAGCCTCTAAATTACTGAGCAAGGTCACATAATTTATTTTTTCACCTACTAAAATAAATCCCGGTATCGCTGGCTTTGGTTAGCTATGCTGAATAATCAACCGATCACCGTTCTACAGAAGGACAGGCTAGCAAGCTGAAAAAGACAGAAAATCTGATGCGGCCCTGACTCCAGGGGTCGTCGCCAACCGGAAAGGAGGGTGCAAGTGACTATTGCGATTGTAATTGGCACACACGGCTGGGCAGCGGAACAACTGCTGAAAACCGCCGAAATGTTGCTGGGAGAACAGGACAACGTTGGCTGGATCGACTTTGTTCACGGTGAGAACGCGGAAACGCTGATTGAGAAGTATCAACAACGACTGAGCCAGCTGGATACCGCTCAGGGGGTGTTATTCCTGGTGGACACCTGGGGAGGCAGCCCGTTCAACGCCGCCAGCCGGCTGGTGGTGGATCAGGCCCAGCACGACGTGGTGGCCGGGGTGAATATTCCGATGCTGGTGGAAGTGCTGATGGCGCGGGATGACAACCCGACCTTCGACGAACTGGTGGCGCTGGCGGTGGAAACCGGCCGCGAAGGCGTAAAAGCGCTGAAGGCCCCGGCGGCGGAAGCCGTCGTTACGCGCCCCGCCCCAAATGCCACCACTGCCCCGGCGGCCCCCCTGCAACCCGGTGAGCGGATGAAGATTGGCCTGGCGCGCATTGACGATCGCCTGATCCACGGCCAGGTTGCCACCCGCTGGACCAAAGAGACCAACGTCAGCCGCATTATCGTGGTCAGTGACGAGGTGGCCGCCGACCACGTGCGCAAAACGCTGCTCACCCAGGTGGCACCACCCGGCGTCACCGCCCACGTGGTCGACGTAGCAAAAATGATCCGCGTGTGGGATAACCCGAAATACGCCGGTGAAAAAGTGATGCTGCTGTTCACCAATCCGACCGACGTCGAGCGCCTGGTGGAACAGGGCGTGGCGATCACCACGGTCAATATTGGCGGCATGGCTTTTCGCCAGGGCAAAACCCAGGTGAACAATGCCGTTTCGGTAGACGAGAAAGACATCGCCGCGTTTAAAAAACTGCACGCGCGGGGTATTGAGCTGGAAGTGCGTAAGGTGTCCGGCGACCCGCGGCTGAAAATGATGGATTTACTGGCCAAACTCAATCCGTAACCGGTGCTGCCGGGCGCGCGTAGCCGCGCCGTTCTGGCAATCCAGAGGAGAAGTGTGATGGAGATTACCACGCTACAAATTGTGCTGATATTTATCGTCGCCTGTATTGCGGGCATGGGATCAATCCTCGATGAATTTCAGTTTCACCGGCCGCTGGTGGCCTGTACGTTGATCGGTATCGTGCTCGGCGATATGAAAACCGGGATTATTATCGGCGGTACGCTGGAGATGATTGCGCTGGGCTGGATGAATATCGGTGCCGCGGTGGCACCGGATGCCGCGCTGGCGTCAATTATCTCCACCATTCTGGTTATCGCCGGTGGGCAGAGCGTTGGCGCGGGTATTGCGCTGGCGATCCCGCTGGCCGCGGCGGGCCAGGTGCTGACCATCATCGTGCGTACCGTTACCGTGGCCTTCCAGCACGCGGCGGATAAAGCGGCGGAGAAAGGCAACCTCAGCGCTATTTCGTGGATCCACGTCTCGGCGCTGGTGCTGCAGGCGATGCGTATCGCTATTCCGGCGCTGATCGTGGCGGTTTCCGTCGGCACCCACGCCGTGCAGGAGATGCTTAACGCCATTCCTGATGTGGTGACCAACGGCCTGAATATCGCCGGTGGGATGATCGTGGTGGTCGGTTACGCGATGGTGATCAACATGATGCGTGCCGGCTATCTGATGCCGTTCTTCTACCTGGGGTTCGTCACCGCCGCCTTTACCAGCTTTAACCTGGTGGCGCTGGGGGTGATTGGCGTGGTGATGGCGATTCTGTACATCCAGCTGGCACCGAAATATAACCGTGTTGCCGGTGCGCAGTCCGCCTCTCCGGTTCATAACGACCTCGACAACGAACTCGATTAAGGAGCGGTGAACAATGAGTGACATCACAACGCCAAAAAAACTGACGCCGGGCGACGTCCGCAGCGTGTTTCTGCGCTCTAACCTGTTCCAGGGATCGTGGAACTTTGAACGTATGCAGGCGCTGGGCTTCTGCTACTCGATGGTACCGGTGATCAGACGCCTCTACCCGGAGAACAACGACGAGCGTAAACAGGCGATCAAACGCCATCTGGAGTTCTTTAACACCCATCCTTACGTGGCCGCCCCGGTGCTCGGTGTCACCATGGCGATGGAAGAGCAGCGTGCCAACGGCGCGGCGATCGACGACGCGGCGATCAACGGCATCAAGGTTGGCCTGATGGGGCCGCTGGCCGGGGTCGGTGACCCGATCTTCTGGGGCACCGTGCGGCCGGTGTTTGCCGCGCTGGGGGCCGGGATCGCCATGAGCGGCAGTCTGCTGGGACCGCTGCTGTTCTTCGTGCTGTTTAACCTGGTACGTCTGCTGGTGCGTTATTACGGCGTGGCTTACGGCTATCGTAAAGGGGTGGATATCGTTAACGATATGGGCGGCGGCTTCCTGCAGAAACTGACGGAAGGAGCGTCGATTCTCGGCCTGTTTGTGATGGGGGCGCTGGTTAACAAATGGACCCACGTTGACGTGCCGCTGGTGGTCTCGCGCATAACCGACCAGACCGGCAAAACCACCGTCACCACCGTCCAGTCGATTCTCGATCAGCTGATGCCGGGGCTGATCCCGCTGCTGCTGACCTTCGGCTGTATGTGGCTGCTGCGCCGTAAGGTCAACCCGCTGTGGATCATCATCGGCTTCTTTGTGATTGGTATCTTTGGTTACTGGGTGGGCCTGCTGGGCGTATAAGCGCGCCGTCAGAGTATGCTGTCATCGGGCCGGCTTTTGCCGGCCCTTATTATGGAGGTGGTTATGTCACTGACTGACGTTGTATTACTGGTCTTTATCCTGCTGATTCTGCTTTATGGTCTTTACGACGAGCTGGTGATGCCGCTACGGCACGGCCCCACCCGGCTCAGAATTTTACTGCAGCGCCGCAGCAAGCTGGACAGCCTGATCTTTCTCGGCCTGCTGGCGATCCTGATCTGGCAGAACCTGAGTAACGCCGGACCGCAGTTGACCCTGCTGCTGCTGATGGCGCTGGCGGTACTTGCCATCTGGCTGTTCTGGATCCGCGCTCCAAAACTGCTGTTTAAAGACCAGGGCTTTTTTTACGCCAACGTCTTTATCCGCAATGAGCGCATCAGCGCCATCAACCTGTCGGAAGACGGCGTGCTGGTGATTACGCTGGAAAAAAGACGCCTGCTGATCCACGTGCGTCAGCTCGACGATCTGGAGACCATCTACCGGTTTATGCTGACCAGCAGCCAGGAAGGTCAGCCCCTCTGATACGGTGCATCAGGTAGTTCAGGCCGCCGCTTTTATTGCTGTTCCCGATCTTCCTGCTGCTTCTGCTGTTCCTGAGCATCCTGCTGCCCCTCAGCGTCCTGCTCCCGGGCCAGCTCGGCCACAGGCAGTGCCCCGGCCGCCCGCTGCCACAGGCGCAGGGTAAAGTCGGCCTCGCAGGCAAAAGCGTCGGTGGTGGCCAGAATGCCCCACACTTCCGGGCGCGCCCGCCATGCGAATGGCGTCATCTGCAGCAACGCGGCCGACTCCTCACTGTTCAGCGTCATCGGGTAGCTGAGCGACTGCTCCTGCTGCAGGCTGAAACCGGGCATCTGCTCCGGCGTGGTGTCGTGCAGCTGTACGTCCTGGTAAATCAGCGCTTTAAACTGAATCAGATGTCGCGGGCCGGGGGTGACGGTCAGCACGTAGCCGCCCGGTTTCACCACCCGCGCCAGCTCTTCGGCCTTGCAGGGGGCATAGATGCGCAGCACCGCGTCAAACTGCGCCTCGGCAAACGGCAGCCGGTGGCTTGACGCAACGCAAAACTCAACGTTGTGATAGCGTTTAGCCCCGGAGCGTACGGCGATCTTCGCCACGTCCAGCCCCCAGACTACCGCCTCACCCTGCGCCTGCAGCCGGCTGGCCACCGCCTGGGTGTAGTACCCTTCCCCACAGCCGATATCAAGCACCTTCGCCGCGCCCGACGGCAGGATGCCGGCCAGCAGATCGCACACCTGCTGCTGCAGCGGTTGATAGTGACCGGCGTCGAGGAAATCACGCCGCGCCTGCATCATCTCCGCACTGTCGCCAGGCTGGCGTGAGCGTTTATGTTGTACCGGTAGCAGATTGACATACCCCTCCTTCGCACGATCGAACTGATGCTGGTTGGCACAGCGCCAGCTGCGCTGCTCAAAGGTCAGCGGCTGCTGGCAGAGGGGGCACTGATACGACATAAAGACTCTCCGGGGAAAATGACGGCGGCAGTCTACTGCAAATCCGCTGGCAGGGGCAGCCAAATCTTGCAGGCAACAAAAAAGCCCGGTCATCGCTGACCGGGCTTTAGCATTCAGATTTCAGCCTTCATCACGCACCGGGCGCGCATCAGGCTCAGATCGAAAATTAGATTGCGGTGACGTTCACAGCAGCAGGGCCTTTCTGGCCGTCCTGAATTTCGAACTCAACGTTCTGGCCTTCGGCCAGAGTTTTGAAGCCGTTACCCTGGATTGCAGAGAAGTGTACGAACACGTCTTTGCTGCCGTCAGCAGGAGTAATGAAACCAAAACCTTTAGACTCGTTGAACCACTTAACCTGACCTTTAATCTTTGCCATTTTGCAAATTCCTTAGAGTGTTTTTTCGCCCGTGGGCATAACCGTACAGAAAAACCAGAGACATTACTGCATGAGGCATTAATTAAGGCTCGGCAAGGAAGCGGTATTCAACGTCAACGTCTTTACTCAGAACTTCTTTACTGAAGATGCCACACATAAACAGGATTGTACCTCGTTTTACCCATTTGGTTTATCACATATTCGCCAATTAATGGCAAGTTATTTTTAACTCAACTTGCGGCTTCGCACAGATTTGAAACAATAGCTGCGACAAAGTGCACATTCAGGGTAATTATCATGCAAACAAACCGTACACTTAGTGCTCAAATGTTACGCCGACGTGCGCCCCGTCTGGTGAGCGCGTCGATGACAGGACAGCACAAAAAACCTGCCCTCACCGCCAGGGCTCTACTTTATGCTGTGATTGTTGCCTGCTGATGACAACGCGATACCCTAATTCCACCGGAGCGCCCCCCTCAGGATAAACCATTGCCTTATAAGATTTTTTCCTGAATGTATGCACAATGAATATTTGCTGAATAAATACGCTGCACCAAAAAAAGGAAAATCCTTCCACTCTGCCCCATTTAATCGCAAAGGCCGCGTAGAATAGATGTTCCCTTCTGGTTCAATTATTAGCGCATAATTAGATGCTGCTCTCATTTTCGGCATTAGATATAAGAAAATACTGTAGCATTACTCTTGACAGATATTAGCCAGCCCGCGGCTTTCGCCAATCCGCCAGGCGGCGAAGCGCTCACCGTCCATGCCGGACGCCTGCAGCGCATCTGACAACACCTGCGGCGGGGCATCCAGCGACTCGTCGGCCAGCTCAAATACGCCCCAGTGGATAGGAACGGTGAGCGGTTGACCGAGATCGCCATACAGCGAGACGGCCTGCTGCGGATCCATATGCTGCCCTTGCATGAACCATTCTGGTGCATAGGCCCCGACCGGCAGCGCGGCCAGGTTAAATGGCCCGAGCCTCCGCGGGATCTCCAGCAGATTCTCCGAATAGCCGCTGTCGCCGCTGAACCAGAAGTTCAGCGCCTGGTACTGCACCACCCAGCCACACCACAGCGAGCGGTTACGATCCCACAGCGTGCGCATGCTCCAGTGCCGGGCGGGCACCGCATGCACCCGCAGCCCGCCGATGCAGGTAAACTGCCACCAGTCCAGCTCGGTCACGCGCCGCGCGCCACGCTTGCGGAACCAGCGGGCCAGCCCCAGCGGCACCACGAACTCGGTCTGCGGGAAGCGTTTGATAATCGCCTTAATGGTTGGCAGGTCCAGGTGATCGTAGTGATTGTGCGAAATCAATACGCAGTCGACGCGCGGAAAATCGGCGATCGCAAGCGCAGCCGGGGTTTTCCGTTGCGGCCCGTAAAAACGCAGCGGTGACGCTCGCAGGGAGAGCGCCGGGTCAATCAGCGTGATCTTGCCGCCGGTGCGCAGCATCAGACAGGCGTGGCCTAACCACCACACCCGGTCATCGTTGCCGCTGAGGTCGGCCGGCTGCCACCACTGCGCCGTAAACTGCGGGTAGCCCTGCGCCGGCGGCAGCGGCAGCCCCTGGGCTTTGCGCTCGCGCTGCCAGCGCCGCAGGTCACCGGGCTGGCGCAGATCGGGTTCAGGGTTACAGAAGCCTTCCGGAGTGTGGTGGGCCAGTGAGGGATCGTACCAGGGATTATTCCAGGCCATTGCGGTTAGTTAACTCCAGCGGCTCAGCGTTCAGGGATCATACGGATAAAATCTTTTTCAGCGCTCTGCTCTTCCTGCGCCGCCGGCTCGTTACCCACCACTTTGTCACTCAGCCGTCGCAACAGCGCGTTTTGTTGCTTTTGTTCTTCCAGCAGTTGCTCCAGCAGCTGGATCTGCTGATTGGCCCGCACGCTGGCGCGGTTAACATAAAACCAGACCACCAGCCCGACGATCGTCAGGGCGGCTCCAATACAGGCCGACGCGATGCTGAACGCGCCGTTCATTGTTTCGTTCATACAAACCTCTGAGGGAGTAATGGCTGCCATCATGCCCGGCAGCGCTGCGGCAGTGATTCTACTCACAACCGCGATAATTGATAGTTTCCTCACAAAAATTTACCGGCGTGCGGCGGAAAACCGCCACAGATTCAGCATCCTCTGAGTGCCACCAGGCCAGATTCAGGTCATGCTGATCACCGGGCCGGCAGTCACGGCCCGCACACAGTTCAACAGACAATAATAAGGGGACAGGATGAAAATCTTAACGCGTCTGGTCGCGCTGCTGGTGATTATCTGGCTGGCGATGCTGTTTACCGGTTACGGCGTTCTGACCGGCAGTACCAAAAACGTCGCGGGCCTGGGCCTGCAGTGCCAGTATCTGACCGCCCGTGGGATGGTGGTGGCGCAGTATCTGCACACTGACAGCGGCATCGTCGGCGTCACCGACTGCCCGCTGTTGCGCAAAAGCAGCGAAGTGGTGGATAACTAACCGGTCGGGCCGCCTTGCCGGCGGCCCGGCAGACCGCTATGTCTTCTCAGGGCGTGGCGTATAACAAACATTCTTGCAATTCTTATCTCATTTACAGATTGGTAGAAATCGTAAAAACCCTTAGCATGCTTACATTCTTCTCTTAGCCTGCACTTCACTATGTCCTCTTCTGTTACTGACGGCCTGCCGTTACCGCAGCGCTACGGCGCGATCCTGGCGATCGCGCTGGGTATTACCGTCGCCGTGCTCGACGGCGCAATCGCCAACGTGGCGCTGCCGACCATTTCCCGCGAGCTGAACGCCAGCCCGGCGGAGTCGATCTGGATCGTTAATGCCTACCAGCTGGCGATTATCATTTCGCTGCTGTCGCTCTCCTACCTCGGCGATATGGTCGGTTACCGGCGCGTCTATCAGTGCGGCCTGGTACTGTTTACCGCCACCTCGCTGTTCTGTGCACTCTCAGACTCGCTGGGCATGCTGACTTTCGCCCGCGTTTTGCAGGGGTTTGGCGCGGCCGCGCTGATGAGCGTCAACACCGCGCTGATCCGCATCATCTATCCGCAGCGCCACCTGGGCCGCGGCATGGGCATCAATTCGCTGATCGTTGCCGTCTCCGTCGCGGCCGGGCCAACGGTGGCGGCGGCGGTGCTGTCGGTGGCCTCCTGGCAGTGGCTGTTCCTGATCAATATCCCTATCGGTATGCCGGCACTGTGGCTCGCGCTGCGTTTCCTGCCCGCTAACGCGCAAAAAAGCCAGGGGCAACGTTTCGACCTGCTGAGCGGCATCATGAACGCGCTAACCTTCGGCCTGCTGCTGTCGCTGCTTAGCGGCTTTGCACAGGGGGTGGACGGCCGGCTGCTGCTGGCGGAGCTGGTGGGGCTGCTGGCGGTCGGCACGCTGTTTATCCGCCGCCAGCTGACGATGAGCGTGCCGCTGCTGCCGGTTGACCTGCTGCGCATCCCAATTTTTGCCATGTCGCTCTGCACCTCGGTATGCTCATTCTGCGCACAGATGCTGGCGATGGTCTCGCTGCCGTTTATGTTGCAGGGCGTGCTGCAGAAGAGTGAAGTGGCGACCGGATTGCTGCTGACCCCCTGGCCGCTGGCGACCATGGTGATGGCCCCGATCGCCGGACGACTGATTGAGAAGGTGCACGCCGGGCTGCTCGGCGCGGTCGGGCTGGCGATGTTTGCCGGCGGGCTGTTTGCGCTGGCGCTGCTGCCGGCGATGCCGACGGACCTCGATATCATCTGGCGGATGATGCTGTGCGGTGCCGGTTTCGGCCTGTTCCAGTCGCCGAACAACCACACCATTATCTCGTCCGCGCCCCGCCACCGCAGCGGCGGCGCCAGCGGCATGCTCGGCACCGCCCGCCTGCTGGGGCAGAGCAGCGGTGCCGCGCTGGTGGCCCTGCTGTTTAACCTGTTCTCCACCGGCGGCAGCCACTACGCCCTGCTGCTGGCCGGCGGCTTTGCCAGCCTCGCCATGGTGTTCAGCGCGCTGCGCATCAGGCCGCTTCACGCATAAAAAAACCGGGCAGATGCCCGGTTTTTTATCTTCGCCCGTACTTCCGGCGGACTATTTCAGGTACTCACCGCTGCGCAGCGCTTCGATACGCTTATCCAGCGGCGGGTGCGACATAAACAGCTCGCTCATCGACTTCGACTTGCCGTTGATGCACAGCGCCATCATGCTGCTGGCTTCCTGCGGCTCGTAGCTGGTTTTCAGGCGCTGCAGCGCGGCAATCATCTTCTCACGACCGGCCAGACGCGCTGCACCGGCATCCGCATGGAATTCGCGATGGCGCGAGAACCACATGGTGATAATACTTGCCACGATACCGAACACCAGCTCCAGCACCATCGACACGGCAAAGTAGACCAGCGGGTTACCGTTGCTGTTCTCTTCACCATCGCGGTTGCCGGACATAAAGCCCGCCGCCAGCTGTGCCAGAATGCGCGAAATAAAGATCACGAAGGTGTTCACGATGCCCTGAATCAGGGTCATGGTCACCATATCGCCGTTAGCGATATGGCTGATTTCGTGCGCCATCACCGCTTCCGCTTCGTCACGGCTCATGTTCTGCAGCAGGCCGGTGGAGACCGCCACCAGCGATTTGTCACGGCGCGCGCCGGTGGCAAAGGCGTTAATGTCCGGCGCGTGGTAAATCGCCACCTGCGGCATGGCAATGCCGGCCTGCTGCGCCTGGCGGGCGACGGTGTCCATCAGCCAGCGCTCGGTCTCATTACGTGGCTGCTCAATCACTTCACCGCCAACGGAACGCAGCGCCATCCATTTTGACATCAGCAGTGAGACGAACGCACCGCCGAAGCCAAACAGACCCGCCATAATCATCAGGCCCATCACACTGCTTGACTGGATCCCTGTCAGGCTGAGGATCAGGCCGAACACCACCATCACACCCAGGTTAGTTAACAGGAAAAGCGCAATACGCATCATAAAATTTCTCTATCCTCAGTTAGTCACTCGGTATACCCGCATCGTTAAGCCGCCGGTATAGTCCTCCTTCACATCGTAAGGTCATCCCGGTGCTTTTCAAGCACTCTTAACCTTTAAGTGTTTAAAAAGACATAACTTTACATTTTTTATTACTTTTTCAGTGAAGGCGATACGGCGCATCAATGCGGGGGGCAGAATAAAAAAGGCACAGCCTGCGCTGTGCCCTTTCGCTTACTTCACCGCAGCGGGGGTGGCTGCGGGTTGCTGTTTATCCAGCTGGGCCAGGTCATTGGCAATTTTGACCGTTTCATCCAGATACGGGTCCGGCTCTTTATAGTCTTTCGGCAGGTCGTCCAGCTTAGCCAGCGGCTTCTTGCCGTCCGCCTTCAGCCGGGCGTTGATGCGCTCCAGGCGCAGCGCGTCATCTTCCCGGTTCTCTTTTTCACGCTCGGCCAGGTTAAGCGAAATGATATTACGCTTGTCTTTGGTGGCGTTAAAGCGGGCGATATCCTTGATGATGTACTGGAACTCGGCATCTTTCGCGATACGATCCTGATGTTCTTTGATCAGCTGCGGCTCCAGCGATTTCAGCTCACCGGTTTTGGTGTAGGTCGCCGCGCTGATGCTGTCCCACGGCAGGGCGTTATCCTCAAACTTCTCACCGGTTTCCACCGCTTCAACGCCGGTTGGCATCAGCAGGTCCGGGGTAACCCCTTCACGCTGGGTGCTGCCACCGTTAATACGGTAGAACTTCTGAATGGTGTACTGCACGGAACCCAGCGCCGGCCACTCCGGACGCAGCATCTGATCGTAGATACGGTTCAGCGAACGATACTGCTGAACGGTGCCTTTACCGAAGGTCGGCTCACCGACGATCAGCGCGCGGCCATAGTCCTGCATCGCGGCGGCAAAGATCTCAGACGCCGAGGCGCTGAAGCGGTCAACCAGCACCACCAGCGGACCTTTATAGTAGGTCACACCGTCGGTGTCGCTGTCCTCGCGGATCTTGCCAATATTGTCACGCACCTGCACCACCGGGCCACCCGGGATAAACAGGCCGGAGAGGGAGACCGCTTCGGTCAGCGCCCCGCCGCCGTTGGTGCGCAGGTCGATAACGATGCTGTCGACGTTCTGCTTCTGCAGCTTCTGCAGTTGCACCTTCACGTCATCGGTCAGCCCGACGTAAAAGCCCGGAATATCCAGCACGCCGACCTTCTCTTTACCGACGTTGTGCACGGTCATCTTCACCGCACGGTCTTCCAGGCGGATCTTCTCGCGGGTCAGGGTAATGGTGCGGGTCTTGGTGCCCTTACCGGCAGGCAGGATCTCCAGCCGCACTTTACTGCCCTTCGGCCCTTTGATCTGCGCGACGACGTCATCCAGACGCCAGCCGATCACATCCACTACCGGCTTGCCGGGCTGGCCAACGCCAACGATACGATCGCCAACGGTGATCGCCTTACTCTTGGCAGCCGGACCACCGGCGACCATCGAGTTGATTACCGTGTAATCGTCATCCATCTGCAATACGGCACCGATACCCTCCAGGGAGAGGCTCATTTCGGTGTTGAACTGCTCGGTGTTTCGCGGTGACAGGTAGTTGGTGTGCGGATCAATTTCGTGCGCAAAGGCGGTCATCGCCAGCTGGAATACGTCTTCGCTGTTGCTCTGCGCCAGGCGGCGGATGGCAAACTGGTAACGTTTGGTGAGAACCTCGCGGATCTCTTTTTCATCTTTGCCGGTCAGTTTAAGACTCAGCTCATCATATTTGACCTTGGCATCCCACAACGCGTTCAGCTCATCGCTGTTCTTCGGCCACGGGGCATTTTTACGGTCAATATCGATGGTGTCGTTGCCGGTAAAGTTCATCGGCTTATTCAGGACAGACAACGCGTACTGGTAACGCTCGAAGCGGCGCTTCTGCGTCAGGTTGTACAGGTCGTAAAAGACATTCAGCTGCCCGGTTTTGAACTCGTCGCCCAGCGTGGTTTTTTTCGCCGCAAACTGGTCAACGTCGGAAGCCATCAGCACGTTGTGGCTGTAATCGAGCAGGTTCAGGTAACGGTCAAAGATTTTGGCAGAGAAATTCTGGTCAAGATCGAACTGACGGTAGTGCGAACGGGTAAAACGCGACGTAACGCGCTCACTGACGGTGGCATGTTGCGCTTCCTGATGCAGCTGGGGGATCTGATCGGCGCGCGTGATATTGTCAGCGGCGAATACGTTGCCTGCAATCAGCAGGCCCGCAATGATGGTGCTTTTAAAAAGAGTGTTCATGCCCTGATTAGCCTCCGTATCAGAACTGCAAGTGTTCTGCGCGTACGATCATTGCCAGGCCGGAAGCCAGCTGTACCCGGACACCTTCTTTACTGATTTCAAGAATGGTGGCGTCCATGGCACTTTTGCCTGCGGTGACTTTGATGTTCTGACCCACTTGCAATGCAGAGGTGTCGGTAACCGGCTTGCGCGGCGGCTGACGTTCTTCACGTACGGCGGCGGCGGCAGGTGCCTGTTCCGCTTGAGGGCGAGCCGGTTTGCTGCTGCGTGGTTTACGCGGCTGCTCGCCTTCGGCAGGCTTGCGGGCAGGTTTACGCGGGCGGCGTGGGGCGGTCTCTTCACCGGCTTCACGTTTTTTCGCCTGCTGCTGCTCACGCTGTGCCTGCACGCGCGCTTTGGCTTCTTCAAGCTGTTTGCGGGCGTGCTCAACATGCTGCTCATCCAGTTGACCACAGGCGTTGCCGTCAAGGTCAACGCGGTCGGCACCGGCTTTGATGCCGTACAGATAACGCCAGCTGGAGGTATAAAGACGCAGTGCAGAACGAAGCTGAGTTTTGCTCAGATTCATTTCACCCTGCACGCGGTCGACCAGGTCCTGGAAGATTCCGATCTTCAGTGGTCGTGCTTCGCCTTCGGCGCTAAAGCATTGTGGGAAACGCTCTGCCAGAAAGGCAATGACTTCTTTGGTGCTATTCAACTTAGGTTGATTTTCCATGAAATTTCCTGATTACAACGGGTTTGCCAATCAGCGCAGGCATGAACAGGCGCCATTATAATGCGCCCATCAGTAAATGCTACGTGATCCAGCGCTTTAGGCGCGTTTCATGTGAATAAATTTTTCCACATCCGTCGCGGCCAGCACCCTGCACAGCCCGTCAGTCAAGGCTTTCAGCCCTGCTTCATCCTCACCATCAAAGCGGTTGTACTCTACGCTGTCGATATCAAGAACGCCGATTATTTCGCCGTTCACCACCAGCGGCAGCACAATTTCAGCATTACTCGCGGCGTCACAGGCAATATGGCCCGGGAAGGCGTGCACGTCATCAACGCGCTGCACGCTGCGGGTGGCCACCGCGGTACCGCAGACGCCCCGGCCTACCGGAATACGCACGCAGGCGATTTTGCCCTGAAACGGTCCGAGTACCAGGGTGTCCTGTTCGGTCAGCAGATAAAAGCCCGCCCAGTTAACGCCGTTCAGGCGTTCATACAGAAGTGCGCCGCAGTTACCCAGTACCGCCAGGAAGCTGGTTTCGCCGGTAAGTAACGCGGTCATATCACGGTTGAGGTCGTTGTAAAATTCTGCTTTATTCACGGTTCATCACTATATAATGTTGCGGAGCCACCTGGCGGCCCCGTGTAATAAAATAATCAGCTGTTGTCCGTCAGGACAAGATGCAACATGCGGTGGCTTAGGATACCCTTAGCAGGATGCTGAACCCTGATGGCGCTGACGTGTCATACTATCTTGTCATAACACTGCCCTGCTCCCGTATACCAAGGGCCTGAGCGCGATCGGAACGATGAAAATACACGCTATCACTCATGCTCTGCCCCAGGCACGTTATCAGCGATGCCCGCAGTGCGATACCCTTTTTTCCTTACCAGATGTGAAATCCAGCGAGTCGGCGCACTGCCCGCGCTGCAACGCGCGCATCCTCAACGGCCGCGACTGGTCGATGACCCGGCTGACCGCAATGGCGGTAACGATGCTGCTGCTGATGCCGTTCGCCTTCGGCCTGCCGCTGATGTCGATCCGCCTGCTCGGTACCAATATCAGCGCCAGCCTGCTGGGCGGCATAATGCAGATGACCCAGCAGGGCGAGTTGATTGCCGCCTCAATGGTGGCGTTCTGTACGCTGGGCGCGCCGCTGACCCTGGTGGCCTCGATATGCTACCTGTCGTTTGGCGAAAAGCTGGGCATGAACCTGCGCCCGGTGCTGCTGATGCTCGATCGACTCAAAGAGTGGGTAATGCTGGACATCTACCTGGTCGGGCTGGCCGTCGCCTCGATTAAAGTGCAGGATTATGCCGATCTCGATCCCGGTCCGGGGCTGGTGGCGTTTCTGGTTCTGACCGTGCTCAGCCTGCTGACGCTGATCCACCTTAACGTCGAGCAGCTGTGGTGCCGTTTTTACCCGCAGCAGCACAGGCAGGACGTCGCCCGCGTCGAGGATCTGCGCGTGTGTCTGAGCTGCCACTTTACCGGCGTGGCCGACGAACGTGGCCGCTGCCCGCGCTGCCATACGCCGCTGACCCTGCGCCGCCCGTACAGCCTGCAGAAGTGCTGGGCGGCACTGATCGCCTCCATCGTGCTGCTGCTGCCGGCCAACCTGCTGCCGATTTCGGTAATCTATCTGAACGGCGCGCGCCAGGAGGACACCATTCTCTCCGGCATCATGTCGCTGGCGGCAGGCAATATTCCGGTGGCGGCGGTGGTGTTCATTGCCAGTATTCTGGTGCCGTTTACCAAGGTTCTCGTGATGCTGACCCTGCTGCTGAGCATCCATTTCAACTGCGAACAGGGCCTGAAAACCCGCATTCGCCTGCTGCGCGTGGTGCAGTGGGTGGGCCGCTGGTCGATGCTCGATCTGTTTGTTATTTCGTTAACCATGTCGCTGGTCAATCGCGACCAGCTTCTGGCCTTCACTATGGGACCGGCGGCTTTCTACTTCGGTTCTGCGGTTATCTTAACTATCCTTGCCGTTGAGTGGCTGGATAGCCGTTTACTTTGGGATGCACATGCAACAGGAAACGCCGACTATACCGACTAGCGCACGCCTGATCCGCCGGCGAAAAATTTCGCCGTTCTGGCTGCTGCCGTTTATTGCCCTGCTGATCGCCGGCTGGCTGGTGTGGACCACCTGGCAGGAGCGCGGCACCACCGTGACCATCGATTTCGCCACCGCGGACGGCATCGTGCCGGGCCGCACGCCGGTGCGCTATCAGGGGGTTGAGGTCGGCCAGGTGCAGGGTATCAGCATGACCGACGATCTGCGCACCATTAAGATCAAGGCCAGTATCAAAAGTGATATGAAAGACGCGCTGCGCGAACAGACCCAGTTCTGGCTGGTGACGCCGAAGGCCTCGCTGGCGGGCGTCTCCGGCCTCGATGCGCTGGTGGGCGGTAACTACATCGGCATGATGCCGGGCAAGGGCGAACCGCGGGAGAACTTCGTCGCGCTGGATACCCAGCCGAAGTACCGTGTCAACACCGGCGAGATGCTGATCCACCTGCACGCGCCGGATCTCGGCGCGCTGAACAGCGGCTCGCTGGTCTATTTCCGCAAAATCCCGGTAGGCCGCGTTTACGACTACAGCATTAACAGCGGCAGCGGCGGCGTCACCATCGACGTGCTGATCGAACGCCGCTTTACCAACCTGGTGAAAAAAGAGAGCCGTTTCTGGAACGTTTCCGGCGTGAAGGCGGACGTCAGCCTGAGCGGCGCGAAGGTCGAACTGGAGAGCCTGGCGGCGCTGGTTAACGGAGCAATCGCTTTCGACTCTCCGGCGCAGTCGGCAGAAGCCAAAACCGACGACAGCTACCCGCTCTACCCGGACCTGGCGCAGAGCCAGCGCGGGGTGCAAATCACCCTTGACCTGCCCGACGGTAAGAACCTGAAGGCCGGACGCACGCCGCTGATGTATCAGGGGCTGGAGGTCGGTACGCTGACCAGACTGAACCTGCTGGACGGCGGCAAGGTCAGCGGTGAACTGACGCTCGACCCTTCGGTCAGCGGCCTGATGCGCAGCGGCACGCGCATTGAGATGCGCAGCCCGAAAATCAGCCTCAGCGACAGCAGCCTGAGTAACCTGCTGACCGGCAATACGCTGGAGCTGGTGCCCGGCGACGGCGAACCGCAGCACCACTTTGTGGTGCTGGCGGATAACGAGTCGCTGCTGCAGCAGGCGAACACCCTGCAGCTGACCCTGAGCGCGCCGGAGAGCTACGGCATTGACGCCGGCCAGCCGCTGGTGCTGTACGGCATGCGCATCGGCCAGGTGGTGAAACGCACCCTGACCGAGAAAGGCGTCAGCTTCGACGTTGCCGTCGCCCCGGAACACCGTGGCCTGGTGCATGGCGACAGTAAATTTATCATCAACAGCCGTCTGGACGTGAAGCTGGGCATCGACGGCATGGAAGTGCTGGGTGCCAGCGCGCGTGAATGGGTGGATGGCGGTATCCGCCTCGATCCGGGCGGCAAAGGCGAGCCAAAAAGCCGCTACCCGCTCTATGCTAACGCGGAAAAAGCCGAGGAAGGCGTCACCGGCGATACGCTGCCGACCACCCTGACGCTGACCGCGGGCAGCCTGCCGGATATTCAGGCCGGTTCCGTGGTGCTGTACCGTAAATTCCAGGTCGGCGAGATCGTCGGCGTGACCCCACGTGCGGACGCCTTTGACGTCAGCGTGCATATCAAGCCGGAGTACCGCCGTCTGCTGACCGCCAACAGCGTCTTCTGGGCCGAAGGCGGCGCGCGGGTGCAGCTGAACGGCAGCGGGCTGACCGTGCAGGCTTCGCCGCTTAATCGCGCGCTGAAAGGGGCGATCAGCTTTGACAACCTGAGCGGCGCCGGTGCCGGGCTGACCCGTCAGGATAAGCGCGTCCTCTACGCCTCAGAAACCGCCGCCCGCGCCGTCGGCAGCCAGATCACCCTGCGTACCTTTGACGCCAGCAAGCTCTCTGAAGGCATGCCGATCCGCTATCTCGGCATCACCATCGGCCAGCTGGAGTCGCTGGCGCTGGGGGTCGACAACAATCAGGTGATCGCCAAAGCGGTGCTCTACCCGGAGTACGTGGACAACTTTGCCCGCCTCGGCAGCCGCTTCTCGGTGGTTTCACCGCAGATTTCCGCCGCCGGGGTTAACCACCTGGAGACGCTGCTGCAGCCCTATATCAACGTCGATCCGGGTAAAGGCCGCGCGCTGCGCACCTTCGAGCTGCAGGAGTCCACCATCACCGATGCGCGCTACCTCGACGGGCTGAACGTGGTGGTTGACGCTGCTGAAGGCGGCTCGCTGTCGGTGGGCACGCCGGTGCTGTTCCGCGGCGTCGAGGTCGGTACCGTCACCGGCACTTCACTGGGATCCATGGCCGACCGCGTACAGATTACCCTGCGCATCAGCCAGAAATACCAGCACCTGGTACGTAACAACTCGGTATTCTGGCTGGCTTCCGGCTACAACCTGAAGTTTGGCCTGATCGGCGGCGTGGTGAAAACCGGCACCTTCCAGCAGTTTATTCAGGGCGGCATCGCCTTTGCCACCCCGCCAACGGTGCCGCTTGCGCCGCAGGCCACCTCCGGCAAGCACTTCCTGCTGGAGGACGAAGAGCCGAAAGAGTGGCGTAAATGGGGCACCGCCCTGCCGAAATAAGCGCTGGCCTGTGCTCCACCGCAACCTCAGGACGGGGTTTCCCGTCCTGACTTCTCGCCGCTCCCGTCGTTTTCCACGCCCGCCGCCAACTGTGGTAGACTGCACTCTCTTTTGACTTTCCCGGAACCCGTCTGTGTCCTCTTCCCGCGTCTTTTTTCCCCAGCCGTTTCTTGATGAGATGCAGCAACTGCTGCCTGACAGCGCAGAATTTGCGCGCTTTATCGCCATCAGCCAGCAGCCGCTGCGCCGCAGCCTGCGCGTCAACACGCTGAAAATCAGCGTGGCGGACTTCCTGGCGCAGGTCGCGCCCTATCAGTGGGCGCTGACTCCGGTGCCGTGGTGCGCAGAGGGGTTCTGGATCAGCCGCGACGATGCGGACACCCTGCCATTGGGCAGCACCGCCGAGCACCTGGCCGGGCTGTTCTACATTCAGGAAGCCAGCTCGATGCTGCCGGTGACCGCGCTGTTTGACGGCAGCCCGTCGCCCGGGCGGGTGATGGACGTGGCCGCCGCGCCAGGTTCAAAAACCACCCAGATCGCCGCGCGTATGAACAACACCGGTGCCATCCTGGCCAATGAGTACTCGGCCAGCCGGGTTAAGGTACTGCACGCCAACCTCAGCCGCTGCGGAATCAGCAACACCGCCATGACCCACTTCGACGGCCGGGTGTTTGGTGCGGCGCTGCCGGAGTCCTTTGATGCGATCCTGCTGGATGCCCCCTGCTCCGGCGAAGGCGTGGTGCGCAAGGATGCGGACGCGCTGCGCAACTGGAGCGAGGAAAGCACCGCGGCAATCGCCGCCACCCAGTGCGAGCTGATCGACAGCGCGTTCCATGCCCTGCGTCCGGGCGGCACGCTGGTCTACTCCACCTGCACGCTGAACCGCAGCGAAAACCAGCAGGTGATCGCCTGGCTGCTGGCGCGTTATCCGGACGCTGTAGAGGTGGAGCCGCTGAACCAGCTGTTTAGCGGCGCGGAGCAGGTGGCGACCCCGGAAGGTTTCCTGCACGTCTTCCCGCAGGTGTTCGACAGCGAGGGGTTCTTTGTGGCCCGCCTGCGCAAGACCGCCGGCGTTGCACAGCTGCCGGTGCCCGGCTATAAGCTCGGCAAACTGCCGTTCAGCCCGTTGAGCCGTAAGCTACAGCAGGAGGTGGCCGACGCGGCGGCAAAAGTCGGTTTGCAGTGGGGCGAAGATCTGACGCTGTGGCAGCGCGACAAAGAGCTGTGGCTCTTTCCGGCGGCCATCGAGCCGCTGCTGAACCGCGTGCGTTTTTCCCGTATCGGCCTGAAGCTGGCCGAGACCTTTGCCAAAGGCTACCGCTGGCAGCATGAAGCCGTGGTGGCACTGGCCAGCACGCAGGCGGCCAACGCGGTGGAACTGAGCAGCGGTGAAGCGGAAGAGTGGTATCGCGGGCGGGATATCTATCCGGAACGCCCGCTGCCGGCCGGTGAGCTGATCATTTGCCATCAGCAGCAGCCGATCGGGCTGGCAAAAACGGTGGGCAGCCGCATTAAAAACAACTACCCGCGCGAGCTGGTGCGCGACGGCAAGCTGTTCGGCGTCTGAGAGATCGGACGCCCTGCCGAGGCAGGAGCAGCGGTAACGCGCCCTGTCCGGACGGTTGCAGTCTGAACGTTAACCGGTAAGGCACCCTGTCCGGGAGAACGCAGCCGGAATGCTAACCGGTAAGGTACCCTGTCCGGGAGAACGCACCGGTAAGGTACCCTGCCTGAACGGTGCCCTGCACGCGCCGTTTTAAACCGATGCCGGTACGCGTTTATGCCGGCATCCGGCAACAGGCCCTGCCCGGCTATTTCACCGCGCGCGGATTTTTTCGCAGCGAACCGCTCCAGCTAAAGTCCTTCACTTCGCTCTCTTTTGCCGCAGAAGGTTTTTTCACCCGTTTTACCGGCGTCTTTTTGTTAGCCTCCTTCGCCAGCCGCTCCTTCATCACCAGCTTTTTGGCCTCTTTCAGGATCTCCTTCTCCTCTTTCTTACTGGCAACGTGGCCCAGCTTCGTCGTTAGCGTTTTAACGCGCAGTTCCACCAGCAGCTTCTCTTCGGCGGTAAACTGGTCGATCGAAATCTCTTTATCGTTGCTCATATCACAAACTCCAGACGGCGGATAACGGGGGTACCCGATGCAGCGGCCGCCCGCGTTTTCGCGCGACGATCGGGTACGCGCTCTTTTATCGGTTAATCTGCGGTAACAAGCAAGCACGGTGAACCTTGCGTTCACTCAATTATTCCCCGCGCCACGTTGCCGGTTAGCCAAACCTGTACTATGTTCAGCACTGTAATCAATAAGTTAAAACGAGACTATCAGATGCTGATCAAAGGTATTAGTAAGGGATTCTTTATCTTTATTCTGGCCATAACCACGCTGGCCTTTTTACACGTGCTGGGGCCCTATTTTTCCGCGATCCTGTGGGCCGCGATCCTGGCGATTATTTTCCACCCGTTAAAAACCCGCCTGCGCAACGCGCTGGGGGATAAAAACGGCATCGCCGCGCTGCTTACGCTGCTGGCGATCTGCCTGATCGTATTTATCCCCCTCGCGCTGGTGGCGTCGTCGCTGGCGGTGGAGTGTAACGCCCTCTATAACCGGCTGCAGAATAACCAGACCGAACTGGCCACGGTGGTCAGCGGCGTTATCAATCACCTGCCGAGCTGGGCGCGCCACTTCCTTGCTGAAAACAACCTCAACAACCCGGACCATATCCAGCAGCAGCTTTCCGGCGCGGCGATGAAAGGCGGTCAGTTCTTCGCCGGCAGCATTATGCTGATTGGCAAGAGTACCTTCAGTTTCACCATCGGCTTTGGCGTGATGCTCTACCTGCTGTTCTTCCTGCTGAAAGATGGCGCCTACCTGGTCAGCCTGGCCTTTAAGGCCATTCCGCTGACCGATCACGTTAAACACCATCTGTTTGTCAAATTTGCCGCCGTTTCCCGCGCAACCGTTAAAGGCACCGTGGTGGTGGCGGTGGTTCAGGGAACGCTGGGGGGCATTGCCTTCTTCTTCGCGGATATTCAGGGCAGCATTTTATGGGGCTCGCTGATGGCGTTCCTGTCGCTGATCCCGGCGGTCGGCTCGGCGATTATCTGGCTGCCGGTGGTGCTCTACTTCCTGTTCAGCGGTGCGCTGGTGAAGGGGCTGGTGCTGGCGTTCTTCTTTGTGGTAGTCATTGGCCTGATCGATAATATCCTGCGCCCGCTGCTGGTGGGTAAAGACACCAAAATGCCGGACTACCTGATCCTGATCACCACCCTCGGCGGCATGGAGATTTACGGCATCAACGGCTTTGTGATCGGCCCGCTGATCGCCGCGCTGTTTATCTCCTGCTGGAACCTGCTCTCCGGCCGCGACCATAAGGGCAACACCGACGAGATCGACCCGGACTTCTTTGAAGAAGGGCTGAGCCAGCACGATAAAACCGAGTAACGGCAGGGCTAACGGGCCAACAACGCCCTGCACGCCGCCACTTCAGAATACAAAAAATGCGCAATTTTCGACATTATCAGGAAGTTTTCAGAGCGACAGCATTCGGTGCCAAACTGGCGTTAGGCGGGTGCAGAAAAAAGGCGTAGTGTGCAGGCGGGTGCTTGAGGCTTTCTGCCTTAAGCATAGTTATGTTGACGGCAGAAAGAGAAAAGCCCCATTCGATATCCATCAAATGAGGCCTGACCCTAATGCGTCACAACATGCAGGTTAGTCCTTTATCCGTCGAAAGACAAGGAGGAGTAACCATGAGACAGCACGCGGCGATCCCGATCGCCATTCTGATCATCATCATTATTACGGTGGTGGTGGTGCTCAACAGGAAAGACCTCTGTGAGCTGCGCATCCGAAGCGGGCAAACGGAAGTTGTTGCCGTCTTTATGGCTTACGAATCCATAAGATAAAGGCAAACGGCGGGGAGGCGCCTCCCCGCCAACCGCTGTTGCCGGCGGCCGGTCTTAAGCACCCGCCTTTTTATACGCGATCGGACGAATCAGCCTGTCGTCCGGAGCGGCCGTAGCCGCCAGCAGGCTAAGCGGCTGGCGCTGCCTGACCACGGCGGCTGAGCAACAGCACGACGGCGGCACCGAGCAGCAGCGCGACGATGGCGTAAACGCGGTTCTCGGGCTGCGTACCGCCAATCCCGCCTGCCGCCAGGAAGTAACCGGCGGCAAAGACGGCTTTTGCAATCGTCCAGCCGGTAGTCGGCGGCCGGCGGCAGATGACCCTGACCGCCCATGCCCCGAGAATTAACCCCATAAAACCTAAAACCGTTTCCATTATCCGCGCCTTCTCAACCGGTTATCCGTCGGATTTGCCCGCCGGGGGTTCTTTGTAACACGGCGCACCGGTTCGGCGCTACTGCGCGGGAGATGCTCAGGGGAGAACACTCCCCGCAACGTTGCCCTGTTTCACTTTGCGACGGGCAGGTCAGCGCAACGGGTGGTATAGGCAGGCGACAGCATCTCACGCTTCATCGCCCAGCTTTTCTGCATCCCCTGTCCGGCAAACCACAGCTTGCCCTTCCCCTGCTGGTTAATACCGTCGAGGATCTGCATCAGCGCGGCACTGTTGGCCTGCGGCTGGCACTCATCAAACAGGTTCAGCTGTACCACTCCCTGGCTGAAGAAGTCGCCGAGCATCACACCGGCCTTCATATAGCGGTGCCCGTCGATCCAGATGCGATCCAGCGCCGCCATCGCCAGTCGGATAATGTCACGAGTATCATTACTCGGCAGCGGCAGGTATCCCCCCGCCTGATTGCCGTAAAACACCTCGCCAGGCGTGTGCGGGCTGGTGCGCACAAAGACTGAGACCTGGCGGCAGTACTGGCGCTCCTGGCGCAGTTTTTCCGCCGCCCGTTCGGCATAGGCGCACACCGCCTGACGCATATGCTGGTAATCGGTGATGCGGCTGCCGAACGAACGCGAGCAGACGATCTGCTGTTTCGCCGGGGCAAACTCCTCCAGCGCAAGGCAGGGTTCGCCACGCAGTTCACGCACAGTGCGCTCCAGCACCACGTTAAAATTCTTACGAATCATCCACGGCGAACTCTCCGCCAGCTGCAACGCCGTGTCGATCCCCAGCAGACTGAGTTTTTTACTGATTCGCCGGCCTACGCCCCACACGTCGGCCACTTCGACCAGGGCCAGCAGTTTACGCTGCCGTTCCGGGCTGGAGAGATCGACCACACCGCCGGTCTGCGGCCACTTCTTGGCCGCGTGGTTAGCCAGCTTGGCCAGCGTTTTGGTCGGCGCAATGCCGACGCCGATGGTCAGATGCGCCTCCTTCTTAATACGGTCCCGCACCTGATGGCCAAACTGCGCCAGCGGCATGCAGTGGCTGACGCCGGTCAGGTTCAGGAATGCCTCATCGATCGAGTAGATCTCGGTGCCCGGTGCCATCTCTTCCAGTAGTGTCATCACCCGCTGGCTCATATCTGCGTAGAGCGCATAATTCGAGCTGAAGACATTGACCCGGTGCTGCTGAAACAGCGCTTTTTGTTGGAAGTACGGCGCACCCATTACGATCCCGAGCCGCTTCGCCTCCGCCGACAGCGCAATCACGCAGCCGTCATTATTGCTCAGCACCACCACCGGCTTACCGCGCAGGTCCGGGCGAAACACCGTTTCGCAGCTGGCGTAAAAGCTGTTCACATCAGCCAGCGCGAACATCAGCGGGTCGGCTTAATCACAAAGGTCACTACGCCGAACAGACTCAGCCCCTCTTCAGGGTTGATGACGATCGGCGAGTAAGCACGATTCATGGGCACCAGCCGCGGTACCGGACTCAGCTGCAGTTTTTTTACCGTAAACTCGCCGTCGATGGAGGCCACCACGATATCACCGTGCACCGCGGTCAGCGAGCTGTCGACCACCAGCATATCGCCGTCGCCGATGCCCGCCCCTATCATCGAATCGCCGCTGACGCGGATAAAGTAAGTGGCACTGGGGTGAGCAATGCATACGTCGTTAAGATTGATGCGCGTCTCAATATAGTCCTGCGCCGGTGACGGAAAGCCGCACGGCACCCGTTCAAGGAACAGGGGTAAAGCCAGCAGAGAGGGCCACTCGCAGGCCTTAAAAATTTGCATAGAACACCACATAAGAAATATCTGTATATATATACAGTATTATCGATCATTACCAACGATCAACCCTTTTTCACGGGCGACGAACTATGCGGTTGATGAACGGTGGGATTTAACTACGCAGGGGTGAACATGCTTAAAGGATTCTGGCGATAGCTATCAGGATGCGATTGATAGCGTTCGCGAAGCCATTGAGGGCCATACAGAACTTTTGGTAGAAGAAGGTGAAACTGTTGCCTTCCACCACCTGTATTGAGGCGTTCATTGATGACGGGGAATATGCAGGAACTATCCGGGCGCTGGTTGACGTGGATGTCACTCCCCTGATGGGCAAAGCCGGAAAAATTAACGTGACGCTTCCGATGCTGCCGATCCGGCGTATCAATCGGTTTGTGGCAAACCATCCTGGGTATCGCAGCCGTTCCGAGTTTCTGGCGCGTGCGGCTACCGAGCGGTTTATTAAGGTACCGACATAAAAAAAGACCAAAGGCCAATCCTGCCTTTGGTCCAGGGAAATGGCTCTTTGCAGAGCCGTGCGCTAAAAGTTGGCATTAATGCAGGCGGTGTGCCTGACTCTTAAAAGATAGACCACCGGCAGGGGAATTCCAGCCGGTGGAAATGAAGATGTTAACTTAATGTTAGCATTGTGATCGAAGCGGCAGAAACGGGCGTCCGCCGCCGGAGACTGGCGGCAAAACGCCGTGCGCGCTAACTATACGGCGACCGACAGGAGCAGCAGCAGGTGAGATCGACAGCACGTTCACAACGCTGGCGAGACAGGCCGATCATCCGCCGGGCTGAAGTTAACACGGCGTTAACCGTCGCAGCGCGGGTTTACCAACGGCGGCAGAGGAGCCTCCCCCTGCCCCGGCAGTCAGTTACAGAGCTTCTCGGCGCGGGCGATAATCGGTGCCAGGCTCTTTTTATGGCCCGGATTGTTCGGGTCATCCGCCAGCACTTTCTCAATCGGCACGCCGTGCGTCTGCCCGGCCTGCACTTTGGCGATCGCCTCTTCGTTCAATGGATATTGCATCAGCGTACCGTCGTTGATCGCAAACAGCACGTTACCCTTTTCGCAGCTCAGCATCATCTCTTCGCGGGTAAACGGCCAGTTATCCTTGCCCATATCAAAACGACTGACCGTTTCAACGCCAGCCAGCGCGCTGGTGCTCACGCCCAGTGCAATAAACAGCAATGCCCAATTTTTCATTACGATTTTTACCTTAACACGATGTCTTAAGTGTATTTTTTCAGTGCGTCTGTGCGCCGCCAGGGCTCAACCCGGTTGCAGCGTGGCAAACAGGCTCACCGCCAGCAGCGCCAGCGCCGCCAGCACGATTTCCGCCAGCGTAGTACGGATAAACAGCTGCTGTGCCCGCTGACCGCTGCGCTGAAAACGCGGTACCAGCCAGTAGCGGTTAACCAGCGCGATCAGCGTCATAGCGGCCACCAGAGCGACTTTTACCAGCAGCAGCTGGCTGTAGAGGCGGAAGCTGGCCGGTGGCCAGCCGAGCAGCAGCAGCGAGTTCAGCACACCGCTCAGCACCACCAGCGCGACCGCCAGATGGCCGTAACGGGAGAAGCGCATCAGGGTGCGGATGGCATCATAGCGGTGGGCCGCGCCACGCGCTTCGCGCATCACCACCACCAGCGGCAGCAGGCCGCCGGCCCAGAACGCCGCGCCGATCAGGTGCACCATCTGGTTAACCCGCTGAACGCCCCCTGCCCAGCCGTCCAGCATCGCCGCGTGGCCGACAAACGCCAGACCGGCCAGCTGCAGCAGCGCCATCAGCAACAGCAGGCGCTGGCCTGCGGCACCGCGCAGCAGCCAGGCCAGGCAGCCGCACAGCGCAATCAGGCACTGCCACTGCCAGACCCGGCCAAAGCCGGTGTTCAGCACCGCCTGCCAGACCTCAGCGCTGAGCATATCGCCCCAGCCGTCGCCCATCAGCCCGGTCTGGGCCGTCAGCAGCAGCAGCGTGCTCATCAGCGTCACGCCGCTGGCGGCGACCATCAAGGGGCGTAAACGCCCGCTCAGATGCGGCCGATAGCGCGAAGGCGCCAGCAGGACGGTGTAAAACCCGGCCCCCGCCAGCGACATCAGCGCGCCAAAGTGCAGCCAGCGGCAGAGAATATAGAGCGCGGTCAGCGACATGTTACTTCACGGAGAAGCGGTAGCTTCCTTTGGTCTTGTGGCCGTCCACGGAAAGCACGTGCCACTTCACCTGGTAGCTGCCGCTGGTCAGCGGTTTTTCCAGCGGCACGATCAGCTGACTGTGCATTTTCGCGTCACGCTGCGCCTTGCCCAGCGCCACCGGCTGTTGATTTGCGGCAGTGACGTCCAGGCCGCTAAAGGCGGGCTCGATATCTTCCGAGAAGGTCAGCGTCAGCGCCTGCGGCGAGGCGGTAACCACGGCGTCGGCGGCCGGATACTGGGTTTTCAGATGAGCATGAGCGGCGGCCTGTTGCGCGAACAGCGCGGCAACCAGCAGCCCGGAGACCCTGCAGAAATTACGCATATTGCTTAATCATCCATAACGGGACGCAGCACGTCGCTGCCTGAGGCCGAAAGAATACCCCGCTTAAAAACGGGTGTCGAGGCGACAGCGGAGATCAATTGGCCACTAAACTTGCTAATCCGTGCCTTCTGCATTATTTTCTGCCGCAGACTAGCAGGAGAAGATCATGAGTAACAATCTGGCAACTTTACCGCAGCAGGAAAAGGACAAAATCAACGTCGAGCTGGCCGCCGCCGGCGTGGCGTTTAAGGAACGCTACAATATGCCGGCGATCGCCGAGATGGTGGAGCGCGAGCAGCCGGAAGCACTGCGTGACTGGTTCCGCCAGCGGCTGACGCACTACCGGCAGGCGTCGCTGTCCCTGTCCCGACTGCCGTATGAGCCAAAACAAAAATAGCGCGTTGCTCCGTTCCATTCCGCCATATCAACCCAAACAAAAACAGGGTGGTGCGTTTCGTTCACGCCCGACTTGCGTTACGCTGTCAGCCTCTGTTTCAGGTTGAAAGGTAAGGTCAATGTCCGGCTGGAATATCGCTGCTGCACAGTCAGGCTCGCGCGCGGGCAATATCACATGGAATATTGAGCACCACCTGGCGTTTATCCGCCAGGCTGCCGAACTTAACGTCGATCTGCTGGTGTTCCCGGAGCTGTCGCTGACCGGCTATGAGCTGCCGCTGATGGTGGAGCTGGCGATGGCCGCGGACGATCCCCGCCTGCAGGTGTTTGCGGACGCAGCACAGCAGTACGGGATGAGTATCTGTGTTGGCCTGCCGTTGAAAAACCAGCAGGATGTGATGCTCTCTGCCGCCACCTTCCTCGCGGACGGCACGCGTTTTGCCTACAGCAAGCGCAACCTGTTTGGCGACGAGCGGCAGATTTTCAGCCAGGGCAGCCCGGTGCCGATGTTCGGCCAGCCGCAGCAGAACGTGGTGCTGGCGATCTGCGCCGACATCAGCGTCGAACAGTTCGCCCGCGACGCCGCGCAGCAGGGGGCCGATCTCTATGCCACCAGCGTGCTGGTATCAGAAAAGGGATATGAAGCCGACTGCGCGCTGCTGGGCCGCTGGTCAGAGACGTATCAGATGGCGGTACTGATGGCCAACCATGCCTGGCCGACCGGCGCCTACGTCTCTGCCGGCAAGAGCGCGTTCTGGAGCCCCGACGGGCAGCAGGTGGTGCGCGGTGGCGACGGTGAGCAGCTGATTATCGCCCGCCGCCAGGGCAGCCAGTGGCACGGCGAAGTGCATGCGCTGCACGCCACGGCGGAGCGCTAGAAAGGAGTGAGTATGTTACGAGTGATCGACACCGAAACCTGCGGTCTGCAGGGCGGCATTGTCGAAGTGGCCTCGGTGGACGTGGTCGACGGGCAGATCGTTAACCCGATGAGCGACCTGATCCTGCCGGACCGGCCAATTGGCCGCCAGGCGATGGCCATTCACCGCATTACCGAAGCGATGGTGCGCGGCAAGCCGACCATCGAGCAGGCGATCGGCCGTTATCACGGCAGCGCGTTTTACGTTGCGCACAACGCCAGCTTTGACCGGCGGATGCTGCCGGAGATGCACGGAGAGTGGATCTGTACCATGACCCTCGCCCGCGCGCTGTGGCCGGGGCGCAAGTACGGCAACCAGGCGCTGCGCGAGTCGCTGCAGCTGGAGGTGTCACCGCCGCCGGAGCTGCACGCCCACCGGGCGCTGTACGACTGCTACGTCACCGCCGCGCTGCTGATACGCATCATGGACTACAGCGGCTGGGATGCTGCGGAAATGCTGCGCCGCATGCAGGTCAAAGGCTCGGTCAACAGCCTGCCGTTTGGTAAGTATCGCGGGCAGAAGGTTGACGACGTGGCGAAAAAAGATCCGGGATACTGTCAGTGGATGCTGAAAAATATCCCGGACCTGAAGCCCGACCTGCGCGGTGCCCTGCTGCGCGCCTTAAGCGCCGCCGATTAAGCGGCCGGGCCGGCGAGCGTTCCGTTCGCCAGCCCAATCAGGAAGGCGTACTCCAGCGCCACCTCTTCCCACACCTTATAACGCCCCGATTTGCCGCCGTGGCCGGCATCCATATCGGTGTGCAGCACCAGCAGATGGTCATCAGTTTTCAGCTCACGCAGTTTTGCCACCCATTTGGCCGGCTCCCAGAACTGTACCTGCGAGTCGTGTAGCCCGGTGGTCACCAGCAGATGCGGATAGGCCTGCGCGGTGACGTTGTCGTACGGGCTGTACTGACGAATATAGCGGTAGTACTGCTCGTCGGCCGGGTTGCCCCACTCATCGTATTCGCCGGTGGTCAGTGGAATGCTCTCATCCAGCATGGTGGTCACCACGTCAACAAACGGCACCTGAGCCACCACGCCGTGGAAGCGCGCGGGCTGCTGGTTGATCACCGTGCCCATCAGCAGGCCACCGGCGCTGCCGCCCATCGCGTAGAGTTTTGCCGGATCGCCGTAACCCTGTGCCACCAGCGCCTCGGTCAGGTCGATAAAGTCGTTAAAGGTGTTCATCTTGTTCAGCAGGCGGCCGTCGTCATACCACTGCTGCCCCATCTCGCCGCCGCCGCGGATATGGGTCAGGGCGAAGACAAAGCCGCGGTCGAGCAGGCTGAGGCGGCTGGCGCTGAAATCCGCATCCATGCTGCTGCCGTACGAGCCGTAGCCGTAGACCAGCAGCGGGTTGTGGCCCGGTGTATAGCTGTCCTGGCGGTAAACCAGCGACACCGGCACCTCAACGCCGTCGCGCATGGTCACCCAGTGGCGCTCGCTGCGGTAACGCGTGGCGTCAAAACCTTTCACCTCGGTCTGCTTCAGCACGCTGCGTTCGCCGCTGTCCATATCCAGCTCGTAGAGGGTATCCGGCGTGGTCATCGACGAGTAGCCGTAGCGCAGCTTGCTGGTCTCCGGCTCCGGGTTGTGGCCCACCCAGGTAACGTAGGTCGGATCGTCGAAGGCGATACGCACCTCTTTGCCGTTCTGCCAGTGGATCTGCCGCAGGCTGGTCAGCCCGCGCTGGCGCTCTTCCACCACCAGCCAGTCGCGGAACAGGCTGTAGCCCTCCAGCACGATATCCCCCCGCGGGGCGATCACCGGCTGCCAGGCCGCGTCATCCGCGGTTGCGCTGCGGTAAAGGCCAAAGTTTTTCCCGTCGCGGTTGGAGCGGATAAAGAACTGCTGCTGGTAGTGATCGACGCTGTACTCATGATCTTTACGCCGCGGGCTGAACAGCTGCGGCTGCGCCTGCGGATCGCCGGCGTCCAGCAGCAGGATCTCGCTGGTGGTACTGCTGTTAAGCGAGATGGCGATGTACTGCTCAGAGGTGGTTTTATATACGCCGACGTAAAAGGTATCGTCCGCCTCTTCATACACCAGCTGGTCCTGCTGCTGCGGGGTGCCGAGGGTATGTCGCCACACCTGGTACGGCAGCAGCGTCTGCGGGTGCTTACGCACGTAGTAGAGCGTCTGCGAGTCGTTGGCCCAGGTCATGCTGCTGGAGACCTGCTCCAGCACCTCGTCATACTGACGATCGGTGCTGAGATTACGCAGGCGAATGCTGTAGATACGGCGTGAGAGGAAATCCTCCGCCAGCGCCAGAATCTGGTTATCACGGCTGATGGCCATGCCGCCCAGCGTATAGAATTCGCTGTCCGCCGCGCGCTGATTGCCGTCGACCAGCGTCTGCCACTGCTCCGGCGTGGCGGTATCCGCCGGCTGGCGGCTGTGGATCGCGTACTCGTCGCCCTCTTCAAAGCGGCTCTGGTAACGCCAGCCGCGCTTCACATAGGGCACCGACTGGTCACGCGGCGGAATACGATCGACAATCTCTTTCAGCAGCTCGGCCTGCAGCGCCTGCTGCGGGGCCAGCAGCTGCTGACCGTAATCGTTCTCAGCCTGCAGCCAGGCCAGCACTTCCGGGTCAGCGCGCTCGTCGTCACGCATCCAGTAGTAGTTGTCGGTACGGGTTTCACCATGCAGGGTCATCTGATGGGGGATTTTTTTCGCTAATGGAGGGGTCATAGTCTCTTCGCGGTTGCTGTGCCTGTCTGAAAGACTGGCAGTAAGCGGACGAAATGCCAAGGAATTATGCGGGTGGGAACACAAAAAGGTCGGGCGACGGGAAATCGCCCGGCTCAGCGTCAGCGTCAGGCAATAAGTTTCAGTTTCTCTTCGCGGATGTCACCCAGAATCGAATCCCGCACGTCCTGCGGAATGTTCAGCGCGTCACCCAGCGCCTGCAGGTAGCTGCGCTCCATAAAGTGGTCGGCGTCAATCACCAGGTTGCTGAGGAAATAGACCTCCAGCGCCTCTTCTTCATTTTTGACATCCGCCGCCAGCCGCTGTGGATCCAGCGGACGCTCAATCGCCTGCTGCACCAGCCGTTCGGCCTGTTCGCCGAGGCCCGACTGGCGGATATGTTCATCGATGGCCTGACGCTCTGAGCTGTCGATATGGCCATCGCTTTTGGCGGCAAACACCAGCGCTTCAATCAGCCGTTCGGCGCGGCGGTCCACCGGCGTGCTCTGCTGACCGAACTGCGGCTGGTCGCGGTGGGTTTCGCTGACCCGCTGCTTGTACCTGTTCCACAGCACAGCACCCGCCGCCGCGCTACCGCCAATGATCAGCGCATTTTTGCCGTACTTAGCCAGCAGATTACGTGACGACTTGCTGGCAATCAGCATGCCCGCCAGCCCGCCCAGCGCGCCGGGAGCCAGCATTTTGCTCAGCCCTTCTCCGCCGGAGGATTTACCCGCCTTACCCAGTACCGATTGAATCTGCTGTAACCAGTTGCTCATAGTGGTTCCTTCTGGCCGAAAAACACCACAATAGGCGAAGGCGCGTCAGGAAACGTCAAAGGATGCAAAGGCCGGTTAAAGAAGATGCCGCCATAGCGCTTTCGGGCGCTGAACTTGCCGGACCGCTACAGGGCTTCTACTCTGTACTACCTGGTTCGTAAGTTTTCAGGAGCACTGATGACGCAGCACGCTTCCCCGCTGTTTCTTAACACCATTCTCACCGGCGGCACGCCGCAGCAGAAGCTGCGTGCGGCGAAGTCAGCGGGCTTTGATCAGGTTGAACTGTGGCAACAGGATGTGCAGGCCGCCGGCGGGGGTGCCTTCACGCTGGCGCCGCTGCTGCACGAACTGCAGCTGGGGCTGACCGACTATCAGGTATTGCTGGATTTTGACGGCGCGCGCGGCGACAAACGTGAGGATAAGCGACGTGAGGCGCTGACGATGATGGACAACGCCGTTAAGCTGGGAGCAAACACGATACTGACCCCAGCCTCCACCGATCCCTGCTGCGATGCCGGCTGCGTACTGCAGGACCTGCGCTGGCTGACGGCACAGGCGGCAGAGCGCGGGTTGCGGGTCGCCTATGAAGCGATGGCCTGGAGCCAGCATATCAATACCACCGATGCCGCCTGGCATCTGATACAAAAGACCGGCGCCGGAAATATCGGGCTGGTGGTGGATGCCTTTCATATCTTTGCCGGCGGGCGGACGCTTGACGATCTGGCGGGGATCCCGGCGGAAAAAATTTACCTGGTGCAGCTGTCAGATCTCAGCACCCGGCCGCAGAAAAACCAGCTGGTTGAAACCGCGCGTCACCATCGCCTGTTACCCGGCGAGGGAAACTTCCCCCTGACATCGCTGCTGCAGCACCTGAAAACGCTGGATTATCGCGGCCCCGTCGGGCTGGAGGTATTTAATGACGAGCGCCAGGCAGCCGATGCGCATCTGACGGCTGATGCGGCAATGCAGTCACTGCGCAGGGTGCTGGACAGCGCAGGCTATCGGTAGTAAAAAATGCTCCCCGTCATTATGCCGACCTGACGCCCGGTCAGCCATCAGGCCGATTTTACCGCGCGCAGCGTAGTGGCGTCGTCTTCGGCGCTGTCGCTGCTCTCTTCCGGCAGCTTGCCGCTGCGCAGGATATGCTGCAGGGCGTCTTTGTTCTCCGCCAGGAACAGGCCCAGCGCCTCGCCCTGCTGTTCGTCCAGTTCAAGCTGGCTGGTGGTTAACCAGTCAGAGAACACTTCCGCCATATCGAGCATTTTGTCGTACGCATCGGCTTCCTTCTTGCTGGCAAAAGTCATCTTTTCCTCACCTTTTCTGACGACAACGTATTTAATCTCAACAGCCATGATGTTCACTCCGGTTAACTGTGTTTATATACAGTATAACAGCAACGGTTTTTTGACTCAAGCTTCCCGTAACAGATGATCGCGCAAACGTTTTCGTTTATACTGCGCGCGTTATTTTTCATCCAATCAGGTAGACATTATGACGACTTTAGGAACCGCGCTGCGCCCTGCTGCGACACGCGTAATGCTGTTAGGATCGGGCGAGCTGGGTAAAGAAGTGGCCCTGGAGTGCCAGCGTCTTGGGGTGGAAGTGATCGCCGTCGATCGCTATGCCGATGCGCCAGCGATGCACGTGGCTCACCGCAGCCACGTTATCAATATGCTGGACGGCGCCGCGCTCGCCGCGCTGGTTGCCCTTGAGAAGCCCGACTTTGTGGTGCCTGAAATTGAAGCCATCGCTACCGATATGCTGATTGAGCTGGAAAAGCAGGGCCAGCACGTGGTGCCGACCGCCCGCGCGGCCAGACTGACCATGAACCGCGAAGGCATCCGTCGCCTGGCGGCCGAAGAACTGGCGCTGCCGACCTCAACCTACCGCTTCGCCGACAGCCACGCGGCGTTTCTTGCCGCCGCCGATGAAATCGGCTTCCCGTGCATCGTCAAGCCGGTGATGAGCTCGTCCGGCAAAGGCCAGAGCTTTATCCGTGATGCGGCTCAGCTGGATGCGGCCTGGGAGTACGCCCAGCAGGGCGGCCGCGCCGGTGCCGGGCGGGTGATTGTCGAAGGCGTGGTGAAATTCGATTTCGAAATCACCCTGCTGACCATCAGTGCGGTAGACGGTATCCACTTCTGCGCGCCGATCGGCCACCGTCAGGAAGAGGGCGACTATCGCGAATCCTGGCAGCCGCAGCAGATGAGCGCGCTGGCGCTGGAACGTGCCCAGGCAATCGCAGAAAAAGTGGTCACCGCCCTCGGCGGCCGCGGCCTGTTCGGCGTCGAGCTGTTTGTCTGTGGTGATGAAGTGGTGTTCAGCGAAGTGTCACCGCGCCCGCACGATACCGGCATGGTTACGCTGATCTCGCAGGACGTTTCCGAATTCGCCCTGCACGTGCGCGCCTTCCTCGGCCTGCCGGTTGGCGGCATTCGCCAGTACGGCCCGTCGGCCTCGGCGGTGATCCTGCCGGAGCTGGACAGCGACAACGTACAGTTTGGCAATCTCTCCGCCGCGCTGGGTGCCGGCCTGCAGCTGCGCCTGTTCGGCAAGCCGGAAGTGCGCGGTCAGCGTCGTATGGGCGTAGCGCTGGCCACCGGCGACAACGTTGATGAAGCGGTCGCCCGCGCGGTGGCGGCAGCGGCCAGCGTGAAGGTCAGCGGCTAACGCCGAATCCGGGGCGGTGTGCGCCGCCCCGAAAATCACCTGCGCTCATCACTGCCGCGCGCCGGCCACCGCTTCCCGCGCCAGCTGCGTAATCCGCTGATAATCTCCTGCCTCCAGCGCGTCCAACGGCACCAGCCAGGATCCACCGATGCACAGCACGCTGTTCAGCGCCAGATAGTCACGATAGTTGGCCGGGGAGATACCGCCGGTCGGGCAGAAACGCACCTGCGGGAACGGGCCAGCAATCGCCTGCAGCGCCTTCACGCCGCCGTTGGCTTCCGCCGGGAAGAACTTGAATTCCCGCAGCCCGTAATCCAGCCCGGTCATCAGCTCCGATACGCTGCTGATACCCGGAATGAGCGGCAGCGGCCCGTCAACGGCGGCACGCAGCAGCGGTTCGGTTAAGCCCGGGCTGATAGCAAACTGCGCGCCGGCGTCGGTCACCTGTTGCAGCTGCTGCGCGTTCAGCACCGTGCCGGCCCCGACGATCGCTTCCGGCACCTCGCGCACCATCGCCTGCAGCGCCTCCAGCGCGCAGGGGGTACGCAGGGTAACCTCCAGCACGCGGATCCCCCCTGCCACCAGCGCTTTGGCCATTGGCACCGCGTGCGCAACGTCGTTGACCACGATCACCGGTACCACCGGGCCCGTCTCCAGGATCTGGCGGGCGCTGATTTTCCAGTTACTCATTGCTCAGTCTCCTTGTAATAAAAAAAACCCGCCGTAGCGGGTTTCAGAACATCAGCAGATTACTCGAACTCGTTCCACGAACGGCCGTCGCGGGTGATCATCGCCACCGACGCGACCGGGCCCCAGGTGCCGGCCTGATAAGGCTTCGGCGCTTCTTTATCCGCAGACCATGCGTCCATGATGGAGTCAACCCACTTCCAGGCCTCTTCCACTTCGTCACGGCGCACGAACAGCGCCTGAATGCCGCGCATGGTTTCCAGCAGCAGGCGCTCGTAGGCGTCCGCCAGGTGCGACTGATTGAAGGTCTCAGAGAAGCTCAGATCCAGCTTGGTGGTCTGCAGGTTGTGCTTGTGATCCAGGCCCGGCACTTTGTTGAGGATCTGGATTTCCACGCCCTCGTCCGGCTGCAGACGAATGGTCAGTTTGTTCTGCGGCAGTTCCTGCCAGGAGTCTTTGAACAGGTTCAGCGCCGGGTTCTTGAAGTAGACCACCACTTCTGAACATTTGGTCGGCAGTCGCTTACCGGTACGCAGGTAGAACGGCACGCCCGCCCAGCGCCAGTCGTCGATATCCACGCGGATAGAGACAAAAGATTCGGTGTTGCTGTTCTTATTGGCCCCCTCTTCTTCCAGGTAGCCCGGCACTTTTTTGCCCTGCACGAAGCCAGCGGTGTACTGGCCGCGCACGGTTTTTTCACGCACGTTGGTGTGGTCAATGCGGCGCAGTGAACGCAGCACCTTCACTTTCTCGTCACGGATGCGGTCAGCCGACAGATCGGCCGGCGGTGACATGGCGATCATGGTCAGCACCTGCAGCAGGTGGTTCTGGATCATATCGCGCATCTGGCCGGCCTGGTCGAAGTAACCCCAGCGCCCTTCGATTCCCACCTCTTCCGCCACGGTAATCTGCACGTGGTCGATGGTGCGGTTATCCCAGTTAGAGGCAAACAACGAGTTGGAGAAGCGCAGCGCCAGCAGGTTCAGCACCGTCTCTTTGCCGAGATAGTGGTCAATACGGAACACCTGGCTCTCTTCGAAGAACTCACCGACCTGGTCGTTAATTTCCTGCGAGGTCGCCAGTGAAGTACCCAGCGGCTTTTCCATTACCACGCGCGCCGGCTTAGCATTCAGCTTTGCCTGGCCAAGGCCTTTGCAAATTGCGCCAAAGGTGCTTGGCGGCATGGCAAAGTAGTTGATAGTTACGCGTTTTTTCTGGTCAAGCATTTTGCCCAGGCGCGGGAAGTGGCTGCTGTCGTTAACGTCCAGGTTGCAGAAATCGAGACGGCTGCTGAGTTTATCCCACAGCGCTTCATCGATTTTTTCCTTCATGAAGGTTTCCAGCGCCTCACGCACTACCTTGGTGTAGGCTGCTTTATCCCACTCAGCACGGCCAACGCCGATGATGCGGGACTCTTCATGGATCTGTCCGGCTTTCTCCAGTTGATACAGAGAGGGCAACAGTTTCCGGCGCGCCAGGTCGCCTTTGGCACCGAAAATCACCAGATCGCATGCCTGAGCTGTTTGTGTAACCGCCATTTCATTCTCCTCGTTGCAGGATTAGCCCGTCCTGGTGATTCCGTAAGTGGACAGACTCTTATTGTAATTTTGTTTCAATACAATGTACTGCTTTGCCCGGTGCGCGTAAACCAGGGCAGGCCACTCTGGCACAATGTATTCAGTTATCGGGCAATATACCGCCCCACCTTCCGGGCGGGCGATAAATTATGCGTAATTTTCCATCGTTTTTGTTACCGTTATTACCGTTGTGAAATCTGACCCAGCTCAAACTCTGGTAAAAAATGGGCCTTTTATCACGTTCCTGGTTGCCTTCATTCGCATAATGCGTTGTATATTCTCTACAAAATGAGATTGATTTCACCTGTGATTGAAATCGGCAAAATGTATGAGTAAATATCTCTATGAATGTATTGGAAAAAATTCAATCTCAGTGGGAAAAACTGAGTAAATCTGAACGCAAAGTCGCCGAAGTCATTCTCGCTTCCCCTTCCACCGCCATGCACTCCAGCATCGCCACGCTGGCGCGGGCCGCTGCGGTCAGTGAACCGACGGTGAACCGCTTCTGTCACCGGCTTGGCACCCGCGGCTTCCCCGATTTCAAACTGCAGCTGGCGCAAAGCCTGGCCAACGGCACGCCTTATGTCAGCCGCATTGTCGATCAGGATGACGGCGTGGACGCCTACTCCAGCAAGATTTTCGAGTCGGCGATGGCCGGGCTGGATCAGGTCAGACAGGGGCTGGACACCCAGGCGGTAAACCGCGCCGTTGACCTGCTCACCCAGTCAAAAAAGATCGCTTTTTTTGGTTTGGGTGCCTCCGCCGCGGTAGCGCACGATGCAATGAATAAATTTTTCCGCTTCAATGTACCGGTTTTCTATTCTGATGATATTGTGATGCAGCGCATGAGTTGTATCAACAGCGGAGAGGGAGACGTGGTGGTGTTGATTTCGCATACCGGCCGCACCAAATCGATGGTTGAACTGGCCCGCCTGGCGCGGGAAAACGACGCAACGGTGCTGGCGATCACCTCCCCCGACTCGCCGCTGGCCCGCGAAGCCTCCCTGGCCCTGGAGCTGGACGTCCCGGAGGATACCGACATCTACATGCCGATGGTCTCCCGCCTGGCGCAACTGACGCTGGTCGACGTGCTGGCCACCGGCTTCACCCTGCGGCGCGGTGCCAAATTTCGTGACAACCTGAAACGGGTTAAGGACGCATTAAAAGAGTCCCGTCTGGATAAAGACGGCCCGCTTGCCCGCTCCCGTGAATGAATTTAAGCAGCAGTCCCGTAAGGGCCAGCCTGGCCCTTAACCTGAAACGACAGAGTCAGCCTGGTTGTGCCTGCACCTGCAGTACAACGTTTAAAGCCAACGGAGTTATACATGTCAAGACGTCTCAGAAGAACCAAGATTGTAACCACGCTTGGGCCTGCCACCGACCGCGATAATAACCTGGAAAAGATCATCGCTGCGGGCGCCAACGTTGTTCGTCTGAACTTCTCCCATGGTACCGCGGAAGATCACCAGTTGCGCGCCGACAAAGTGCGCGCCATCGCCAGCAAATTAGGCCGCCACGTGGCGATCCTCGGCGATCTGCAGGGTCCTAAAATTCGCGTATCCACCTTTAAGGAGGGCAAAGTCTTCCTCAACATCGGTGAGAAATTCCTGCTGGATGCCAGCATGGGTAAAGGCGAAGGCGACAAAGAGAAGGTCGGCATTGACTATAAAGGTCTGCCGGCGGACGTGGTCCCGGGTGATATCCTGCTGCTGGATGACGGCCGCGTGCAGCTGAAGGTGCTGGAAGTTCAGGGCATGAAGGTGTTCACCGAAGTCACCGTCGGCGGCCCGCTGTCGAACAACAAAGGGATCAACAAACTGGGCGGCGGCCTGTCAGCAGAAGCGCTGACCGAAAAAGACAAGGCCGACATTCTGACGGCGGCGAAAATTGGCGTTGACTACCTGGCCGTCTCTTTCCCGCGCTGCGGCGAAGATATGCACTACGCGCGTCGCCTGGCGCGTGAAGCAGGCTGCGACGCGAAGCTGGTCTCTAAAGTTGAGCGTGCGGAAGCCGTCGCGTCTCAGGAGGCGATGGATGACATCATCCTTGCCTCTGACGTGGTGATGGTCGCCAGGGGCGACCTGGGCGTTGAGATCGGCGATCCGGAGCTGGTGGGTATTCAGAAAGCGCTGATCCGTCGCGCCCGTCAGCTGAACCGCTCGGTGATCACCGCCACTCAGATGATGGAATCGATGATCACCAATCCGATGCCGACCCGCGCCGAAGTGATGGACGTGGCAAACGCCGTGCTCGACGGCACCGATGCGGTGATGCTGTCGGCAGAAACCGCGGCGGGCCAGTACCCGGCGGAAACGGTGTCAGCGATGGCCAAAGTATGCCTGGGTGCTGAAAAGATCCCCAGCATCAATGTCTCCAAGCACCGCCTGGACGTGCAGTTCGACAATATCGAAGAAGCGATTGCCATGTCGGCGATGTACGCCGCCAACCACCTGCAGGGCGTCACGGCGATCATCACCATGACCGAATCCGGCCGTACCGCGCTGATGACTTCGCGTATCACCTCCGGCCTGCCGATCTTTGCCATGTCACGCCACGAGCGCACGCTCAACCTGACCGCCCTGTACCGCGGCGTCACCCCGGTTTACTTTGACAGCAATAACGATGGCGTGGCGGCAGCCCACGACGCCGTCAACCTGCTGCGTGACAAAGGGTTCCTGGTTTCCGGCGACCTGGTAATTGTCACCCAGGGCGACGTCATGAGCACCACCGGCACCACCAATACCAGCCGCGTGCTGCGCGTCGAGTAAAAGCAACTTACGGGGGCTCCTGCAGCGTCAGGCGCCCCCGGATCACATTGCGTTCTTTGATGTCAGTAACCTTCCCGCGACGCCTTCACTCTAAGGCGCAACGGCTTAGCCGTTTACTGCTGGCCCAGCGGCTTTCACACAAAAAAAATCGGTAAAGCAGGTCTCCCTGATTTACCGATCGTGCAGGCCGGAAAGAGTCAGTTGCAGCACTCAACGCGGTACAACCTGCCCTGCCGCGGACTCTTAACGGGTTGTCGAGGTCGTGGTGGTGGTCGTGGTGCCGGTATTGGAACCATCACCGCCGCCAGAAGATGCGATAAATACCCCCGCCAGCGCAGCGACGACACCCACACCCACGGCAGTGGAGGTACCCGTTGACATAGCAGCCGCGTCAGATCCCGCTGCCACTCCCGTTTCTGTAGCGGCAGAAGCGCCCGCAGCCAGAGATGACATTAATAAAAACAATGCTATTTTTGCCTTCATTGAGAACCCTTGCAAAATGGGGTGGATAGGATTAGGAGTTCATTCTTTTTAATTCAAGGAAAGTGCCGTTTTACAATAGCACAGTACAAACGGTTGCCTGATTTTTTTATCTCAACGCAAGATGTTGTAATATATTGGTTTTTTTAAAGATACAAGGTAATGAAAAAGTGAACTTAACGCAAATCATTGATTTCATTTGTTTTGACTAAATGATTTTAAGAATTTTCTTATGCTGTTTTTTTTCGAATATGCTCGCGAAGGCATGTAAGGAACAATTCGTCACTCTCATTAGCCACGCCAATCAATACGCATGCTAACTATTACGGACGGCAACGCAGAGCCACTCTCGCGTTACATCCTCATAATAATGCAGCATCTTTCGTATAAAATGCGCTATCTTAGCGCTCCGCCAAAGCAGAGCGGGAACGACCGATACATCTACGGAAGGAGCCAGAATGGCATCAACCACCCCTGTTTCAAGCCTCACGCGCAGGCATATTATTTTCCCCCTGTCGCTGGTGTTATTTGAGTTCGCTACCTATATCGCCCACGATATGATCCAGCCCGGCATGCTGCTGGTCACCCGTGAGTTCAACGTCGGCCCGGAGTGGGTCTCCTCGTCGCTGACCGCCTATCTGATCGGCGGGATTGTGCTGCAGTGGCTGCTCGGCCCGCTGTCGGACAAGCTGGGCCGGCGCCCGGTGATCCTTTCCGGCGTCGCCTTCTTTGTACTGACCTGCATCGCCACCCACTGGGTGCAGAGTATTGAACAGTTTGTATTACTGCGCTTTCTGCAGGGGACCAGCCTGTGCTTTATCGGCGCCGTCGGCTATGCGGCAATTCAGGAAGCCTTTGATGAGAAACTGAGCGTCAAAATCATGGCGCTGATGGCCAACGTGGCGCTGCTGGCCCCGCTGATTGGCCCGATTGCCGGCGCGGCGTTCCTGGAATTTGGCGAATGGCGCAACATGTTCTGGCTGTTCGGCATCGTCAGCGCCGTGGCGCTGGTGGGCCTGTGGCGGGCGATGCCGGAAACCGCAGGCGATCCGCTGATGAAGATCTCCGCCGGCTCGCTGGCCCGCGGCTACCGCACCCTGCTGCGCGACAGCCAGGTGATGAGCGGCTCGGTGGCTATCGGCCTGGTCAACATTCCCGGCCTCGCCTGGGTGGCGCTGGCGCCGGTGGTGCTGATCCACGATGAAGGGCTGACGCGGATTGAGTATGCGCTGCTGCAGCTGCCGGTGTTTATTGCCATGATCGGCGGTAACTTTACCCTCAGCCTGCTCTCCGGCCGGCTGGCGATTGATAAGCCGCTGCGGCTGGGAGCCTGGCCGCTGATCGGCGGGCTGCTGATCGCTACCGTTGCCACGCTGGTTAACCCGCACAGCTATCTGTGGCTGACCGCCGGTCTGAGCCTGTACGGCTTTGGCACCGGGCTGGTGAACGCCGGGCTGTACCGGCTGACCCTGTTCTCCAGCAGCGAAGGGAAAGGTAGCGTGGCGGCGATGCTGGGAATGGTGTCGTTAAGCCTGTTTACGCTGGGGATTGAGCTGGTGAAATGGGCCTATTTCAGCCTGGGTACCGGCGGCTTCAGCGTGGTGACGCTGGCGCTGATCCTGATATGGCTGGTGCTGGTCAGGGCTTTCCTGCGCGAATGGCAGCGCCGTTCGGTGCTGAATCCGTAAGCCGCCGGCGGCTTACGGATGTAAAGAGCCGCTGTACGGCGGCTCTATTTTTTCGGGTAGAGCTCGTCGCGATCGTAGGGTTCAACTTCGCCCGGCCGGCGGGTTTTCAACAGCTTGAGGATCCAGGTGTACTGTTCCGGGTTCGGGCGAACCAGGTGTTCCACCTCTTCATTCATCCGCCGCGCCAGCGTAACGTCGTCGGCTTCCAGCAGGTCGTCCATCGGCTCACGCAGAAAGATGTCGAGGCTGTGCGTCTTCACGTCATAGACCGGGAACAGCGGCACCACCCGCGCGCGGCACACCTTCATCAGCCGCCCTACCGCCGGCAGGGTCGCCTTATAGGTGGCAAAGAAATCGACAAATTCGCTGTGCTCGGCACCGTGATCCTGATCGGGCAGGTAGTAGCCCCAGTATCCCTGACGCACCGAGCTGATGAAGGGTTTGATACCGTCGTTGCGCGCGTGCAGGCGGCCACCAAAGCGGCGGCGCACCGCGTTCCAGATGTAATCCATCACCGGATTGCGCTGATTGTGGAACATCGCCGCCATCTTCTGCCCTTCACAGGCCAGCGCCATCGCCGGGATATCCACCGCCCAGCCGTGCGGCACGAGGAAGATCACGTTCTGACCTTCATCACGCATCTGATCAATCTGCTGGCGGCCGTGCCAGCGAATGCGCGTCAGCGCTTTTTTCGGGCGCAGCGCCAGTTCGGCCATCATCACCATCGACTGCGGCGCGGTGGCAAACATCTGGTCGATAATCGCTTCCCGCTCGGCTTCGGAGCGCTCAGGCAGGCAGTACAGCAGGTTGATCTGCGCACGGCGGCGGGCGCTGCGGGCAATTTTGCCGGCAAATCGCCCCAGGCCACCCAGCAGCGGATCGCGCAGCCGCGGTGGCACCAGCGCAATGCCGGCGCAGGCGCCAATCGCCAGCCAGCTACCCCAGTGGCGGGGAGCTAAAAAGGATTTCTGAAAGACGGGAATAAACTCCGTAGGACTTTTTTTACTCTTTTCCATGCACCGGCCTCAAACAATAAGGGGCTAATGATAGTGCTGACGGGCAATAATGCAATCAATTCCCCTTATCTTTCAGCATGTCGGATTGCTGAAGGGAAAATAGCAGAGAAGCAGGGCTGACCGCCAATAAAAAAACCGGTGAAAACTCCACCGGTTTTTCTGACGCGTTTCGGCCTACTTCAGACGCAGCTGCGGAACCACTTCACGCACCTGCGCGAGATAATCACTGCGGTCTTTACCGGTCAGACCTTCCATCCGCGGCAGCTTGGCCGTCAGCGGGTTAACCGCCTGATTGTTGATCCAGATTTCAAAGTGCAGATGCGGCCCGGTAGAACGCCCGGTGTTACCCGACAGCGCAATACGATCGCCGCGCTTAACCTTCTCGCCCGGTTTCACCAGCAGCTTTTTCAGATGCATGTAACGCGTCGTATACTGGCGGCCGTGGCGAACCGCCACGTAGTTACCTGCGGCACCGCTGCGCTTCGCCACGATCACCTCACCGTCGCCGACCGCCAGCACCGGCGTACCAACCGGCAGGGCAAAATCCACCCCTTTATGCGGAGCAATACGCCCGGTGACCGGGTTGAGACGACGCGGATTAAAGTTGGAGGAGACGCGATACTGTTTCACCGTCGGGAAACGCATAAAGCCACGCGCCAGGCCGGAGCCGCTGCGGTCGTAGAACTTACCGTCTTCCGCACGGATGGCATAATAGTCCTGGCCACCGCTCTGCATGCGCACGCCTAACAGCTGGCTCTGCTCGTTTTTGCCGTCCAGCACTTCACGCGACATCAGCACCGAGAACCGGTCGCCTTTGCGCAGCTTGCGGAAGTCCATCTGCCACTGCAGCGACTTGATCACCGCGCTGATTTCACCGCTGGTTAACCCGGCCTGTTTAGCGCTGGTGACAAAGCTGCCGTTAACCACGCCGCTCAGTACGTTGTTCTGCCACTCACCTTTTTGCATTTCCGACGAGCGACGGAAACCGTCACCGCTGCGGTCGTAGGTACGGGTTTCACGGCGGGAGACTTCCCACGTCAGGCGCTGCAGCTGGCCGTCATCGGTCAGCGTCCATGACAGCTGTTGGCCGATCTTCAGGTTACGCAACTCTTTATCGGCTTTCGCCAGCTGGCCGATTTCTGACATATCAATGCCATACTGGTTCAGTACGCTGCTTAACGTATCACCGGTAGAAATGACGTAGTCATGCGTTCCGGCTTCGTTCGGCACGTCTTCGTCGATTTCATCTTTCGGGGCATCATCTTCGGGCTCAGGGGTGTCCTGATCGAGGGGTTCGCTGGCCTCGGGCAGCAGCGTACGCAGCTCGTTTTTATCCAGCTCGATAGTTTTGACGATCTGGCTTTCGTGGCCCGGATGATAGACGTAAGGCCGCCACACGGTGACGGCCAGAGTAACGACGGTCAGCGACCCCAGCAGAATGCGGTGAGGTCGTGGTAAGTTATTGAACGCTAAGGCGACAGCGCGGGATATCTGCTGCACTAAAGTTTCCTCTATTCTCCTTTCAGGCAGCTCGAATACTGGCTGGACAACTGCGAGAGGAATGTCACATAGCTGTCTTTACCTGGCATGATATTGGTGCCGAGGGGGTCAAGCGTACCTGAACGCACGCTGGTCCCTCTGGCTACCGCCTCGATCACGGCCGGCCTGAATTGTGGTTCAGCAAAGACGCATGCGGCCTTCTGCTCAACCAGCTCTGTTCGTATTTGATGTAAACGCTGCGCGCCCGGTTGGATCTCAGGGTTGACGGTAAAATGCCCCAGCGGGGTCAAACCGTAGTGTTTTTCAAAGTACGTGTAAGCGTCGTGAAAAACGAAGTACCCTTTACCTCTGACCGGTGCCAGCTGATTACCGATTTTCGCATCGGCTGACGACAACGCTGCCTCAAAGTGCTGCAGGTTCGCGTCAAGTTTGGCCTTGCTTTGCGGCATAAGTTCCAATAATTTTGCATGGATTGCAACCGCAGTTTTCTTAGCTATCTCCGGTGACAACCACAGATGCATGTTGTACTCGCCATGATGGTGGTGGTGCTCATCCTCACCGGCGCCGTGAGCATGGCCTTCATGCTCCTCTTCCTCGTCTTCACCGCCCTTCAGCAGCAGCGCTTTTACGCCGTCGATCTGCACCATTTCGAGGTTTTTTTGCGCCGGTAATGCGGCGGCAGATTTGGTCATAAAGGCTTCCATCTCTGGCCCAACCCACACCACTAAATCCGCGCCCTGCAAGCGTTTTACGTCAGATGGACGCAACGCGTAATCGTGCTCCGAGGCGCCGTCCGGCAGCAGAACCTCAACCGGGGTGACCCCGTCGGCAATGGCGGCAGCGATAAAGCCGACCGGCTTCACAGAAGCGACCACGGCGGCATGGGCTGCAGGGGCAATCGCGGCGGCCAGACCGAGGCCAGCAAGCAGAGAAGTGAGACGCTTATTTTTATGTAACATAATGATACTTTCCATCGTGAAGTGCAGATGGATTGTGATATTATAACATCCTAAAGTTTTCGCAACCTGTAATCGACATGTCATCTCTGATTGCCCTTAAAAACATTTCGGTCTCGTTTGGCCAGCGTAACGTCCTGTCCGGCGTGTCGCTGGATCTGCAGCCCGGCCGTATTCTGACCCTGCTTGGCCCGAACGGTGCCGGTAAGTCAACGCTGGTGCGGGTGGTGCTCGGCCTGGTCGCCGCTACCTCCGGCAGCGTGACCCGAGCCGAACAGCTGCGCATCGGCTACGTGCCGCAAAAGCTGCACCTCGACGTCACCCTGCCGCTGACCGTTGAGCGCTTTATGCGCCTGCGTCCAGGGGTCAAAAGCAGCGATATCCTGCCGGCGCTGAAGCGCGTGCACGCCGCCCAGCTGCTTCACTATCCGCTGCAGAAACTCTCCGGCGGCGAAATGCAGCGCGTGCTGCTGGCGCGTGCCCTGCTCAACCAGCCGCAGCTGCTGGTGCTGGATGAACCCACGCAGGGGGTGGACGTCAACGGGCAGGTGGCGCTGTACGATCTGATCGACTGCCTGCGCCACGAGCTCAACTGCGGCGTGCTGATGGTTTCCCACGATCTGCACCTGGTGATGGCCAAAACCGATGAGGTGCTGTGCCTTAACCAGCACATCTGCTGCTCCGGCACGCCGGAAGCGGTTTCACGTCATCCGGAATTTATCTCAATGTTTGGCCAGCGAGGCGCTGAGCAACTGGCGATCTACCGCCATCACCACAACCACCGTCACGACCTGCAGGGGCGGATCGTTTTGCGCAAAGGATTTGGCCGTCATGATTGAACTGTTGTTACCCGGCTGGCTGGCGGGGATGTTGCTGGCGCTGGCCGCCGGTCCGCTGGGCTCGTTTGTGGTCTGGCGCCGCATGTCCTATTTCGGCGATACGCTGGCGCACGCCTCGCTGCTCGGCGTGGCGTTTGGCCTGCTGCTCAACGTCAGCCCGTTCTATGCGGTGATTGCGGTGACGCTGCTGCTGTCGCTGGTACTGGTGTGGCTGGAACGCCGTCCGCATCTGGCGATTGATACGCTGCTGGGGATTATGGCGCACAGCGCGCTCTCCCTTGGTATGGTGGTGGTGAGCCTGATGTCCAACGTGCGGGTGGACCTGATGGCCTATCTGTTTGGCGACCTGCTGGCCGTCAGCCCCGCTGACCTGCTGACCATCGCGTCCGGCGTGGTGGTGGTGCTCGGCCTGCTGGCGTGGCAGTGGCGTGCCCTGCTGTCGCTGACCATCAGCCCGGAGCTGGCGCAGGTCGACGGCGTCAATATCCAGCGCACCAAAATGATCCTGATGCTGATTACCGCGCTGACCATCGGCGTGGCCATGAAGTTTGTCGGTGCGCTGATCATCACCTCGCTGCTGATTATCCCGGCCGCCACCGCCCGCCGCTTCTCACGCTCGCCGGAGCAGATGGCGGGGCTGGCGGTGGTGGTCGGCATCCTGGCGGTAACCGCCGGCCTGACCTTCTCCGCCTTCTACGATACCCCGGCCGGCCCTTCCGTGGTGCTGAGCGCAGCGGCGCTGTTTATGCTGAGCATGGTGAAGAAGCCGGCGGTGTAAACGACCTGTACCGGCGGACACGTCACCGATCGGGCTGAACCGGGTAAGACCCGTTAAGCCAATAAAAAAACGCCTGACATCGATGGTCAGGCGTTTTTTTTTACGCGGTGCACAGGCTGCTAAAGCCACGTCATGCGGTCAGGTTGACTCAGGGCGGGTGATGCCGAAGTGTTTGTAGGCGTGCTGCGTGGCGATACGCCCGCGCGGCGTGCGCTGGATAAAACCCTGCTGGATCAGGAAGGGTTCCAGCACGTCTTCGATGGTTTCCCGCTCTTCGCCGATGGCGGCGGCCAGGTTATCCAGCCCCACCGGCCCGCCCATAAACTTGTCGATAATCGCCAGCAGCAGCTTGCGATCCATATAGTCGAAGCCTTCGGTATCGACGCTCAGCATATCCAGCGCGCGGGAGGTGACCTCCCCGCTCATCTCCCCGGCGGCACGCACCTCGGCGAAGTCGCGCACCCGGCGCAGCAGGCGGTTGGCGATACGCGGGGTTCCCCGCGCGCGACGGGCGATCTCCAGCGCACCTTCAGCGGTCAGCGGCAACCCGAGGCAGGCGGCGCTGCGCCCGACGATATGCTGCAGATCCTCCACCCGGTAGAACTCCAGGCGCTGAACGATGCCGAAACGGTCACGCAAAGGCGAGGTGAGCGAGCCGGCGCGGGTGGTGGCACCGATCAGCGTGAACGGCGGCAGATCGAGTTTAATCGAGCGCGCCGCCGGCCCTTCGCCGATCAGGATATCCAGCTGATAGTCTTCCATCGCCGGGTAAAGCACCTCTTCCACCACCGGCGACAGGCGGTGGATCTCATCGATAAACAGCACGTCGTGCGGTTCAAGGTTGGTGAGCATCGCCGCCAGGTCGCCCGCTTTCTCCAGCACCGGGCCGGAAGTGGTGCGCAGGTTAACGCCCATCTCGTTAGCAACGATGTTGGCCAGCGTGGTTTTACCGAGGCCCGGCGGCCCGAAAATCAGCAGATGGTCGAGGGCGTCACCGCGCAGTTTTGCGGCCTGGATAAAGATCTCCATCTGTTCGCGCACCACCGGCTGGCCGACATACTCTGCCAGCATCTTCGGGCGAATGGCGCGGTCAATGGTCTCTTCTTCGGTGATTACCGCGGCGGAGACCAGGCGGTCGGCTTCAATCATGCTCTACCTCAAATCGCCGCGCGCAGCGCTTCACGGATTAACGTTTCACAGTCGGCGTCTGGTTTACCGACTTTACTGACCATGCGGCTGGCCTCCGGCGGGCGATAACCCAGCGCTACCAGCGCGGCCACCGCTTCGCTTTCCGCATCGTTGCTGTTTTCCGGCGGCATTTCGCTGGTCAGTGCAAACGGCGCGTCGGCGGCAAACAGGTCACCGTGCATACCTTTAAAGCGGTCCTTCATCTCGACCACCAGCCGTTCGGCGGTCTTTTTACCGACGCCCGGCAGTTTCACCAGCACGGCGATCTCTTCCCGCTCGACGGCGGTGACAAACTGCTGCGCCGACATGCCGGAGAGGATCGCCAGCGCCAGCTTCGGCCCGACGCCGTTCACCTTAATCAGCTCGCGGAACAGCGCACGCTCCTGCTTGCTGTTAAAACCAAACAGCAGCTGGGCATCTTCACGGACCACAAAATGGGTAAAAATCACCGCTTCATGGTTGAGGTCAGGCAGTTCATAAAAACAGGTCATCGGCATCTGCACCTCATAACCGACCCCGCTGGCTTCAATCACTACCGCCGGCGGCTGTTTTTCCAGGATAATGCCTCTGAGACGACCAATCACGCGCGCTTCCTTAAGAGTTAAATCTGTGGGCAGAAGGTCGCGGAACGCGCCCCTGCAAAGAGAATGAAGAAGGGTATAGCATAAAAAAGGCTGGATGGATACCCAGCCCTCAGGAACGCAGACGCCCGCGCGCCAGGCTCAGGTTGCCCTCTCCCAGCCGGGCCACGTTCTGGCTCAGGTGGCAGTGGGTGATGGCGATCGCCAGCGCATCCGCCGCATCCGCCTGCGGGTTGGCCGGCAGCTTCAGCAGCGAGCGGACCATATGCTGCACCTGGCTCTTTTCAGCCGCACCGGTGCCGACCACGGTCTGCTTAACCTGACGCGCGGCGTATTCGAACACCGGCAGGTCGTGGTTGACCGCAGCGACGATCGCCACGCCACGCGCCTGGCCCAGCTTCAGCGCCGAGTCGGCGTTTTTCGCCATAAACACCTGTTCTATAGCAAACTGATCCGGCTGAAACTGGGTGATAATTTCACACACCCCGGCATAGATCAGCTTGAGCCTGGACGGCAGATCGTCAACTTTGGTACGAATACAGCCGCTACCGAGATAAATCAGCTGCCGGCCTACCTGACTGATGACGCCGTAACCGGTGACGCGCGAACCGGGGTCAATACCCAGAATAATCGCCATTATGCGCCCCCGGTTAGCACGCGCAGTGAGAGCCGAAACGCCATTACAGCGTCGCCGCCACCTCGTCGGAAATTTCACCGTTATGGTACACTTCCTGCACGTCGTCACAGTCTTCCAGCATATCGATCAGGCGCAGCAGTTTCGGTGCCGTTTCCGCATCCATATCCGCTTTGGTGGACGGGATCATGGTCACTTCCGCCCCTTCGGCCTGCAGGCCTGCGGCATCCAGCGCATCCTTGACCTGACCCAGTGACTCCCAGGCGGTGAACACGTCAATCGCGCCGTCGTCATAGGTGGTCACGTCATCGGCACCGGCTTCCAGCGCCGCGTCCATCACCGTGTCTTCATCCAGACCCGGCGCGTAGGAGATCACGCCTTTCTTGGTGAACAGGTAAGCCACCGAACCGTCGGTACCGAGGTTGCCGCCGGTCTTGGTAAAGGCGTGACGCACTTCAGACACGGTGCGGTTACGATTGTCGCTCAGGCATTCAACCATCACGGCGGTGCCGCCCGGGCCGTAGCCTTCATAGATGATGGTTTCCATATTGCTGTCATCATCCCCACCGACGCCGCGCGCGATGGCACGGTTCAGGGTGTCGCGGGTCATGTTGTTGGCCAGCGCCTTATCGATCGCCGCGCGCAGACGCGGGTTAGATCCGGGATCGCCGCCGCCAATTTTGGCCGCGGTAACCAGTTCACGGATGATTTTGGTAAAAATTTTACCGCGTTTTGCGTCCTGCGCCGCCTTGCGGTGCTTGGTATTCGCCCACTTACTATGTCCAGCCATGTTCTCTTTTTCTCCAGATTGGCAGCGGACAGGCTATTCTGCTGGCGGTGTTGCCCCGCGGCGGTGCCCGGAAGGGTCGCGTACTTCAGTACGCTGCGCTTCCTGCACGCTGGCGGTAGGCAACCTCGCTGCGCTGATAACGCCTGAACGTTTAGCTCTGTTCAAATAATAATCAGACCACAAATTCTTCTATCGCCTGGCGGTTACTCCAGGACTTAGTGAGCGCAGCAGCGGCCGGCGCATCCAGCCACTGCAGGGCCAGATGCTCGCTCAGGGCCACGTCACACTCTGCCGGCAGCGCCAGGGTAAACCAGTGTTCCCGGTTATGGGTGGTGCCCGGCGCATAGCGGTGGCGGAAGTGTGCGAAGATCTCGAACTCGATCTGCCGCCGGCAGTCGGTCAGCGTCAGCCCGCAGGCGTCAACGTCAATCCCCAGCTCTTCCAGCACTTCCCGCCGGGCGGTCGCTGCCAGGCTCTCGCCTGGCTCCTGGCTGCCGGTAACCGACTGCCAGAACTGCGGATCGTCGCGCCGCTGCAACATCAGCACCCGTCGGCTCTCCAGGGCATAGACCACCACCAGCACCGAAACCGGATGCTTATAGCCCATTAGTCGTTCTCTGACTGCTCTGGTGCAGCAGGCTTCTCTCTCTTCACTACCTCAATACCCAGCTCGGTCAGCGACGCCGGATTGGCAAAGCTTGGCGCTTCGGTCATCAGGCAGGCGGCCGCGGTGGTTTTCGGGAAGGCGATCACGTCACGGATGTTATCGGTGCCGGTCAGCAGCATCACCAGACGATCCAGGCCAAAGGCCAGGCCGGCGTGCGGCGGCGTGCCGTACTTCAGCGCGTCCAGCAGGAAGCCAAACTTCTCGCGCTGCTCCTGCTCGGTAATGCCGAGGATGTCAAACACGGTCGACTGCATCTGGCCATGGTGGATACGCACGGAACCGCCGCCCACTTCATAACCGTTGATCACCATATCGTAGGCGTTGGCTACCGCGGTTTCCGGTGCGGCTTTCAGCTCTTCCGGTGACATGTCCTTTGGTGCGGTGAACGGGTGGTGCATCGCGCTCAGGCCACCCTCGCCATCCTCTTCGAACATCGGGAAGTCGACCACCCACAGCGGGGCCCAGGCGGCTTCGTCGGTAATGCCCAGATCGCGGCCCAGCTTCAGACGCAGCGCGCCCAGCGCATCGGTGACCACTTTCGCGCTGTCTGCGCCAAAGAAGATCATATCGCCGTCGGCAGCGCCGGTACGCGCCAGGATCGCTTCGACGATCTCCGCGCTGAGGAACTTGGCGACCGGGCTGGTGATCCCCTCCAGGCCATTAGCACGCTCGTTAACCTTGATCCAGGCCAGGCCACGCGCGCCGTAGATTTCAATAAACTTGCCGTACTCGTCAATCTGCTTGCGGCTCAGCTGCGCGCCGCCCGGCACCTTAAGTGCGGCAACGCGACCCTTCGGATCGTTGGCCGGGCCGGAGAACACCTTAAACTCCACCTCTTTCAGCAGGTCGGCGACGTCCACCAGCTCCATCGGGTTACGCAGGTCCGGCTTATCTGAACCGAAACGGCGCATCGCGTCAGCGAAGGTCATCTGCGGGAACTCACCGAGATCGACAGATTTCATCTCCAGCCACAGCTCACGTGCCAGCCGTTCCATCAGTTCACGCACCTGAGGCGCGGTCAGGAACGAGGTTTCCACGTCGATCTGGGTGAACTCAGGCTGACGGTCGGCGCGCAGATCTTCATCACGGAAGCACTTCACAATCTGATAGTAGCGATCGAATCCGGACATCATCAGCAGCTGTTTAAACAGCTGTGGCGACTGCGGCAGCGCATAGAATTTGCCCTTGTGCACGCGGCTTGGGACCAGATAGTCACGCGCGCCTTCCGGCGTGGCTTTGGTCAGCATCGGCGTTTCGATATCAAGGAAGCCGTGATCGTCCATATAGCGGCGGACGAAACTGGTGATTTTCGCACGTGCTTTCAGGCGGTTAGCCATCTCCGGACGACGCAGATCCAGATAACGGTACTTCAGGCGCGCCTCTTCGGTATTGGTGTGGTTCGAGTCCAGCGGCAGCGGTTCAGAACGGTTAATGATGGTCAGATCCGTCGCGAACACTTCCACTTCGCCGGTCGCCATGTCGCTGTTCTTATTTTTTTCATCACGCGCACGCACGGTGCCGGTTAACTGGATGCAGAACTCATTACGCAGCTCTGACGCCAGCGTAAACGCCTGCTGGCGTTCGGGATCGAAGAACACCTGCACGATGCCCTCACGGTCACGCAGATCAATGAAGATCAGGCTGCCGAGGTCGCGGCGGCGGTTGACCCAGCCACAGAGTGTAACCTGCTGCCCTACATGAGACAGATTAAGCTGTCCACAATACTCAGTACGCATAACGATATCCTTTTAACTTCGCCGCTGCGGGCGCGACAGAGTGGCAAACTACCCGGCCCGCTGGGGGCTGCTGCCGCGAAAAATGGCTGCCATTATAATGGAAAACGGCGCACAGGATAAGTGAGTCCGTTGCAGCAGGCAGCAGAAAAACCGCGAAACGGCTTCAGGAACAGTTAAGTGGTGAAGATTTCAGCTGGCTCCGTTGTCAGGTTGGGGACAGGCGCTAAAATCGTGTTTTGGGCTGCCACACGACCGGCACTGGCTCGATACTACAATTATCTGTTGAAAAAATACGCAACGGCCGTAGGCTCCCTCTACCGTAGCGACATTCAAAAGGAGGTTGGATTATATGTTATCGAATCGCGATGGCGCGCCGGGACGCCGGGTGAAACCCCGTTCCTGGCAAGAGAACGTCCTGTTACGCCAGTACCAGCAGTCCAGGATTGAGCTGGCCGAAGAACTACGCCGCAATGGCAATCTGGGTGAGCCTGGCGAGGTATTATCCGGTTATAACAGGCGTAAACCCTGACTCAGAGCAGGTATTAACAGGGGCCATCGGCCCCTCTTCTTTCGGTTTAAGCGAAACACCCGCTAACAAATCACCTGAGTTCCTCCACATAATCAGCGTCATTCCCGTCACCTGATTTCCTGTAATATCATCCTCTTTGCCCCTGTTTTCTGGAGAAACCCATGCTACAACTTTCCGCTCAATCGACCGCGCTGGTATTAATCGACCTGCAGGAAGGTATTCTGCCGTTTGCCGGCGGCCCGCACAGCGCCAGCGACGTGGTTGACCGTGCCGCCGTGCTGGCCGCTAAGTTCCGCGAAGTGGGTGCGCCGGTGGTACTGGTGCGCGTTGGCTGGTCGGCCGACTATGCCGAAGCGCTGAAGCAACCGGTTGATAGCGCGCACGCCGGTGCTCTGCCGGAGAACTGGTGGCGCTATCCGGCGGCGCTGGGCGCGCAGGAGGGCGATATCGAAGTGACCAAACGCCAGTGGGGCGCGTTCTACGGCACCGACCTGGAGCTGCAGCTGCGCCGTCGCGGTATTGACACCATCGTACTGGGCGGCATTTCGACCAATATTGGCGTAGAGTCGACCGCGCGTAACGCCTGGGAGCAGGGCTTTAACCTGGTAATCGCGGAGGATATCTGCAGCGCCTTCAGCACCGAGCAGCACAACAGCAGCGTTAACTGGATCTTCCCGCGCATCGGCCGCGTGCGCAGCAGCGCAGAGATTATCGCGGCGCTGTGATGACGTCGTTATATCTTGGCCTGCCGCAGTGGCAGCACCCGCAGTGGAAAAAACTGGGCATGGTCACGCTGGAAGACTATGCCCGCTACTTTAACTGCGTGGAGGGCAACACCACGCTGTACGCCCTGCCGCGGCCGGAGGTGGTGCAGCGCTGGCGGGCAATGACCGGCGACCACTTCCGCTTCTGCTTTAAGTTCCCGGCCACCATCACCCACCACGCCGCGCTGCGCCAGTGCGGTGACCTGACCGCCGAATTTTTTACGCTGCTGGAGCCGCTGGCCGATCGTATCGGCCAGTACTGGCTGCAGCTGCCCGCCCGCTTTGCCCCCGCCGACCTGCCGATCCTGTGGCAGTTTCTCGACGCGCTGCCCGACCGTTTTCAGTACGGCGTTGAAGTGCGTCACGCGGAATTCTTTGCCAAAGGCGAGGCGGAGCTGGCGCTCAACCGCGGGCTGCACCAGCGCGGAGTCAACCGGGTGATCCTCGACACCCGCGGCGTGCATGCCGCCCGCCCCACCACCCCGGAAATCATCGAGGCGCAGCGTAAAAAACCGCGCCTGCCGGTGCACGCGGTGGTGACCGCCGGCGCGCCGATGGTGCGATTTATCGGCGGCGATGATATGCAGGCCAACCTGCAGTGGTTTCAGGCGTGGCTCCATCGCCTGCCGCAGTGGGCTGAGACCAGCCAGCCGTGGCTGTTTATTCATACCCCGGATATCGCCTTTGCCCCCGAGCTGGTCAGCGCCCTGTGGCCCGATCTGCAACGGGTGATGCCCGGGGTGGGCGACGCCCCCGACTGGCCGCGCCAGGACTCGCTGTTCTGATCCGACGAGCAGTCTGCCTGGCGACAGTATCGCGTTTGCCCGCTATGATGGTGCCTAAGATAATACTTATAATTCGGAGTCAGGGATGGTCAGCGCTCTCTATGCGGTGTTCGGCGCACTGTTCATTATTAAATTGTCACTGGATGTGGTCCGCCTGCGCCGTCAGTACCGCGTCTCGATCGGCGACGGTGGCGTGTCCGACCTGCAGCTGGCGATCCGCGTCCACGGCAACGCCGTCGAGTATATCCCGCTGGCGGTGCTGCTGCTGATCGTGATGGAGATGAACGGCGCCGATATCTGGATGATTCATCTGGCCGGTATGTTCTTCTTCTTCGGCCGCATGCTGCACGCGCTTGGCCTGCGCAGCCGCACGCTACTGTGGCGGCGCAACGGCATGCTGCTGACGCTGCTGTCGCTGGCGGGCATGATCGTAGTCAATCTGATCTACCTGCCCTGGGATCTGGTGCTGACCCTGCATTAAGCCCGCTGAGGCAGAAAAGGTGCAGCCCGCGCCGCTTTCTGCCAGAATATGCCCTTTCCGTTAGCTTCCCCGGACTTACCACTATGTCTAACCGCGATACGCTGTTCTCTGCGCCGATTGCCAAACTCGGCGACTGGACGTTTGACGAGCGCGTTGCTGAAGTCTTCCCCGATATGATTCAGCGTTCCGTGCCCGGCTACTCCAACATTATTTCGATGATTGGCATGCTGGCCGAACGCTTTGTGCAAAACGACTCTCAGGTCTACGATCTCGGCTGCTCGCTGGGTGCCGCCACGCTGTCGGTGCGCCGCAACATCACCGCCAGCGGCTGTAAAATCATTGCCGTCGATAACAGCCCGGCAATGGTCGAGCGCTGCCGCCGCCACATTGACGCCTTTCGCGCCGACACGCCGGTCGAGGTCATCGAAGCCGACATCCGCCAGATCCCGGTGGAAAACGCCTCGCTGGTGGTGCTGAACTTTACCCTGCAGTTTCTTGAGCCGGAAGAGCGCCAGCAGCTGCTGAACACCATTTACCAGGGCCTGCGCCCGGGCGGCGCGCTGGTGCTGTCAGAAAAATTCAGTTTTGAAGACGCCGACGTCGGCGAGCTGCTCTTCAATATGCACCACGACTTCAAGCGGGCCAACGGCTACAGCGAGCTGGAGATCAGCCAGAAGCGCAGCATGTTAGAGAACGTGATGCTGACCGACAGCGTGGAAACCCATAAACAACGCCTGAAAACGGCCGGCTTTCAGCACGCTGAACTGTGGTTCCAGTGCTTTAACTTTGGCTCACTGGTGGCACTCAAGGCAGGTAGCGTCTGATGGACTTCGGTAACTTTTATCAGCTGATCGCCAAAGGCCCGCTGGCTCCCTGGCTGGAGACCCTGCCGGCGCAGATCGCCGGCTGGCAGCGCGAGGCGTTGCACGGCCATTTTAAAAACTGGGAACGCTCGGTGGAGCACCTGCCGCTGCTGACTCCGGAAACGCTGGATCTGCTGCACAGCGTCAGCGTTGATAACAGCCAGCTCAGCGAGCGTCAGCGCGGCGGCATCGAGAAGCTGCTGCGTAACCTGATGCCGTGGCGTAAAGGCCCCTACTCGCTGTATGGCGTCAGCATTGATACCGAGTGGCGCTCCGACTGGAAGTGGGATCGCGTGGCTCCGCACATCTCCTCGCTGGCCGGGCGCACGGTGCTGGACGTCGGCTGCGGCAGCGGCTATCACATGTGGCGGATGATCGGCGCAGGCGCGCAGCTGGTGGTCGGCATCGACCCGATGCAGCTGTTCCTCTGCCAGTTTGAAGCGGTGCGTAAGCTGCTGGGCAACGACCAGCGCGCCCACCTGCTGCCGCTGGGCATTGAGCAGCTACCGGAGCTGAAGGCCTTTGATACGGTGTTTTCCATGGGCGTGCTCTACCACCGCCGTTCGCCGCTGGATCACCTGATGCAGCTGAAAAACCAGCTGGTCAGCGGCGGCGAGCTGGTGCTGGAGACGCTGGTGATTGAGGGCGATGACCAGCAGGTGCTGGTGCCGGGTGAACGCTATGCGCAGATGCGTAACGTCTACTTTATCCCCTCAACCGGCGCGCTGAAAAACTGGCTGGAGAAGTGCGGCTTTGTCGACGTGCGCATCGTTGATTATTCGGTCACCAGCACCGAAGAGCAGCGCCGCACCGACTGGATGACCAGCGAATCGCTGGCCGAGTTCCTCGATCCTGCGGACAGCAGCAAAACCGTGGAAGGCTACCCGGCGCCGCTGCGCGCGGTGCTGATGGCGACCAAACCGTAAACCGGATCGGCCTGCGCAGGCCGATCCTGACCGGGGCAGCAGTGCCCCGGCGTTACTCCTCCTTCGGCTCTTCCGGCCGATCCCAGTATTCAAACCGGTACGCGGCGGCCAGATTGCGGCTCCAGATGCCGCTGTTACGTAGCTCCATCTGATGGGAGTAGCTCAGCGTACAGTTGCCGCGATCGTCCCATAGCTGGCAGGTATCGACCGTGGTTTCCTGACTGAACGGATCGGTACGCCGCTGGCTCATCTGCAGCTCACGCCCCTGCGCGTCGTAACGCAGCGTGGTGGTGGTTTGCCCCGACTGAATGCCGGTCAGCTGATGCGTATCAGACCAGCTGTAGTGGGTCTCATCGTTGCTCAGCGCATCCGACCCGCGCGACCAGCCGCTCACCAGCCGCCGCTGGCGGTCAAAGTCGTACACGCTGGTGGTGAAGCCTTTCTCCCCCTGCAGAATAAAGGCGTCGCTGGCGCTGGTGATGCCGCCGCTGCGCCCGGTCAGATAGCTGGCCTCACCCTGCTTGCGGCTCACCTCCACCGGCCGGCCAGCCTTCAGCACCGATAACGAAATATCATAGGTCATCTGCCAGCCGTCGCTGACCCGCACAATTTTCTGCACCAGCTTCAGCAGCGTGCGGCCGTCCTGCTTGTCGTAAGTCATATCGGCCACGCTGAGCACGCCGCAGCGGTCAAACTGCGCCAGCAGCCGCTTCTGCACGTTGACATCCTTGCCAAACTCACCGATCACCACCTGCTTAATCGGCCCCTTTGACGTGCCACCAAGCAGGATGATGTTGTTATTTTCATTAACCTGCGCGTTAACGCCACTGCAGGGTGCCGCCATCGCCTGCCCGGCCAGCAGCACCCCCGCCAAACACAGACTGCCGCTAATCCACTTTGCCATTGCCGCTCTCATCACTCGTCGCTCAACCCGTATTCTTAGTGTAAAAGTTTTTGTGCTTCATAGTGATACACGTTTGCTTTTTCAGACAAAAAAAACCCCAACAAAGCATGCTGGGGTCTGGTACTTGCAAACATCACGTCAGGATTCGGCGTGGTGCGCGGCAAAATCGGTCAGGATTCAGGCCACTCTCACCGGCGAGCTGAACAGCATGGCGCTCTTCATGGCGGCGACGACATCGCCATCGACGGCGGTGCGGCTGAACTCATCATTTTCGGTCTCAGAACACATTGACACCCCGGCCTTGCGGTAGCGCATCAGCGACGGTACCCGCTGGCTGGCCGAGCTGTGGAGTTCGGTTAATCCGGCATCAATAAACTTCTGCAGGTTGCTAAGACGCACTCCCGCACCCGCCATAATCTTTGGACCACGGGTGAGGTGATTAAGTTCCCGCAATAACGGTAAACCACTCTCCGCGCTCTGCTGCTGACCGGAGGTCAGTATCCGCGCCACGCCGAGATCGGTCAGCTGCTCGAGGGCGGTCAGCGGGCTGTGGCAGAGATCGAAGGCGCGGTGAAAGGTCACCGCCATACCGTCGCACAGCGCCATCAGCTGCTGCATCCGCGGCAGATCGATATGGCCGTCGGCGTCGAGAATACCGACTACCAGCCCGGGAAACTGCAGCTCGCGCAGCAGCGCGATATCGGATTTGATCTGCTCAAATTCGATGGCGCTATAGCAGAAATCCCCGCCGCGTGGCCGCACGATCGGATGTACCGGAACGCGCACCCGCTGGCGGGCAAGGTGCAGCGCACCGGCCGAGGGCGTCAGCCCGCCTTCCGCCGGTGACGCGCAGAGCTCAATGCGGTCGGCACCGGCACTTTCCGCCGTCAGCGCGCAGTCGACGCCATAGCAACATACTTCAAGTTTCAGCATCCCATCCCCCCGTTAATTCCCGTTGGCCAGTTGTGTATTTGCCGCCTGATGATTAGTCTGACCTTAAAGAACTGGCATTTATCTTAACGGGAATCACTCTTATGGACTTCGATTTTGACCAACGGATAGACCGCCGTCACAGCGATAGCCTCAAATGGCGCAAATATGGTGATCGCGATATCCTTCCGTTGTGGATCGCCGACACGGATTTCCGCTCCGCCGACTGTATTACCGAGGCGCTGCAGGCGCGCGTCGCCGAGGGCGTGTTCGGTTACGGCGTGCCGTCTGACGAGCTGGCCAGGGTCACCGTCGCCCGCATGGCAGACCGTTTCGGCTGGCGCATCCAGCCGGAGTGGCTGGTCTTTTTGCCCGGCGTGGTCTGCGGTCTGCATATCAGCGTGCGGGCCTTTACCGAAGCGCATCAGGGCACCGTGGCCCCCACGCCGATCTATCCCCCGTTTCGCACCGCCGCCAGCCAGGCCGGGCGTTCGCATCTCAGTGCGCCGCTGACCCTGCGTCAGCAGCGCTGGGTGGTCGACTTCGACGCGCTGGAGCCGCAGATGGACGGCTCGCAGAAGCTGCTGCTGCTGTGTAACCCGCAGAATCCCGGCGGCACCGTCTACCGGCGCAGCGAGCTTGAGGCCCAGCTGCGCTTTGCCCGGCGCCACGATATGGTGGTCTGCTCGGATGAGATCCACGGCGACCTGCTGCTGGAGCCGGGCACGCAGCATATTCCCTTTGCCAGCCTGAGTGAGGACGCCGCACAGCGTTCCGTCACCCTGCTGGCCCCGTCGAAGGCGTTCAATATCGCCGGGCTGGGCGCGTCGCTGGCGGTGATCCCCAACCCGGAGCTGCGCAAGCGCTTTATTCGTCAGCGCAAAGGTATGGTCCCGGACGTGGATGTTCTGGCCTATGTTGCGGCAACCGCCGCCTGGCGCGACGGCCAGCCGTGGCTGGACGCGCAGCTGGACTATCTGCGCGCCAACCGCGACCGGCTGACGCAGCACGTGAATACGCTGCCGGGATTAAGCATGGTCTCCCCCGAGGCGAGCTATCTCGGCTGGATCGATGCCAGCGCGCTGGGCGTCGCCAGCCCGGCGCTGTTCTTTGAGCGGCACGGGCTGGGCTTCTCAGCGGGGGTCGACTTCGGCGACGATCGCTTTGTGCGCATTAACTTTGGCTGCCACCGCCTGCTGCTGGAAGAGGCGTTGCGGCGTCTCAGCGTGGCGGTAGCGTCACGGCGCTGATGACGCCCGTTCGCTGGCGACGATCTCCTGCAGGCTCCAGGGGTGGAATTTAATCGTTATCTGCCCGTCGGTCACCGCCAGCGTCGGGTTCGGCAGGCGTTCCCCCTCCCCTTTTGGCGCGCTGGTTTTAAACGAAATCCCCTGCTGCATCAGCCCCTGATCGGACATCAGCGCCATCGCCCGGCTGCCAAGCGTCTGCGGGTCGCCCGCCAGCACGATCTCCACGTGCTCCCAGCCTTCATGGCGATAGAGCCGCTGCCCCGGCCACGGCAGCTCCACCACCGCTACCTGCCAGCCGCCGACGTTCAGCGGCTCGTCCAGTTCAAACAGCGCAATCGGCCGCCCGGCGATCTGTTTCTCGGAAAACAGCGCCCCGCACTGCAGCAGCCCCGCTTTCCAGCGCTCCGCCGTGGCGTTCTGATGGCAGCGCACCGCGATATGATCGGCCGCCAGCGTGCTGAGATCGAGACCCAGCCGCGCCGCCAGTTCCGCTAAGGCCTGCTCAAAGCGCGGAAGATCTTCGCTGAGATCGCTCAGCCCGGCCACCTGATGAAAACCTGCCATTGTACAAACTCCTGATAACCCCGTCGCCGCCCGGGTAACAACGTTCACGGCGAAGTGCGGTGACCCGGCGTCACCCGCGCGCTATCTTACCTGAAAGGCCCCGGCGGCGCGTACTCAGGTTCCTGGATAATTCAGGGCCAAATGCAGTATACTTTTCCCCTTCTTTTTTAAAGCGCTGCCGGTCGGGGCAAAATGTCGCCGCCGGCGGCGTCATGACAACGGCCAGCGTTGATGCGCGAGCCATTTTCAGCAAAATTAAGGTAACTCGGTGAATATTCAGGCCCTCCTCTCAGAAAAAGTCAGTCAGGCGATGATCGCAGTGGGTGCTCCGGCAGACTGCGAGCCTCAGGTACGTCAGTCGGCAAAAGCACAGTTTGGTCACTATCAGGCCAACGGCATGATGGCCGTGGCGAAAACCCTGGGCATGCCACCGCGACAACTGGCAGAAAAAGTACTGGAGCAGCTGGATCTGAGCGGCATCGCCAGCAAAGTGGAGATCGCCGGGCCGGGTTTCATCAATATTTTCCTCGACAACGCCTGGCTGGCCGCGCAAGCGGACAGCGTGCTGCTGGCCGATAAACTCGGCGTGGCACCGGTCACGCCGCAGACCATCGTGATCGACTACTCGGCCCCGAACGTGGCAAAAGAGATGCACGTCGGCCACGTGCGCTCCACCATCATTGGCGATGCGGCGGTGCGTACCCTGGAGTTCCTCGGCCATAAGGTGATCCGCGCCAACCACGTCGGCGACTGGGGTACCCAGTTCGGCATGCTGATCGCCTTCCTTGAGAAACAGCAGAACGAGCATCACGATGATATCGCGCTGTCTGACCTGGAAGCCTTCTACCGCGAAGCGAAGCGCACCTATGACGAAGATCCGGCGTTTGCCGAGCGCGCGCGCGGCTACGTGGTCAAGCTGCAGGGCGGCGACGAACACTGCCGTAAAATGTGGAAGCAGCTGGTCGACATCACCATGTCGCAGAATCAGAAAATCTACGACCGTATGAACGTCACCCTGACCCGCGACGACGTCATGGGTGAAAGCCTGTATAACGACATGCTGCCGGGCATCGTTGACGATCTGAAGGCCAAAGGCCTGGCGGTGGAGAGCGAAGGCGCCACCGTGGTGTTCCTTGACGAATACAAAAACAAGGAAGGTGAACCGATGGGGGTGATCATCCGTAAAAAGGATGGCGGCTACCTCTACACCACCACCGATATCGCCTGTGCCAAATACCGTTATGAAACGCTGAAGGCCGATCGCGTGCTCTACTACATCGACTCGCGCCAGCACCAGCACCTGATGCAGGCGTGGACTATCGTGCGTAAAGCGGGTTACGTGCCGGATTCCGTACCACTGGAACACCATATGTTCGGCATGATGCTGGGCAAAGACGGCAAACCGTTCAAAACCCGCGCCGGTGGCACCATCAAGCTGTCTGACCTGCTTGACGAAGCGGTAGATCGCGCCACCACACTGATCGCCGGTAAAAACCCGGAGATGCCGGCCGACGAACTGAACGCGCTGGCCAACGTGGTGGGCATCGGTGCGGTGAAGTATGCCGACCTGTCAAAAAGCCGCACCACCGACTACATCTTCGACTGGGACAATATGCTGGCGTTTGAAGGCAACACCGCGCCGTATATGCAGTACGCCTACACCCGCGTGCTGTCGGTGTTCCGCAAGGCGGGCATTGACGAGAGCGGCATCTCAGGCGCAATTAACATCAGCGAAGATCGCGAAAGCGCGCTGGCCGTGCGCCTGCTGCAGTTCGAAGAGACCATCACCCAGGTGGCCCGCGACGGCACCCCGCACGTGATGTGTGCCTACCTCTACGAGCTGGCCGGCCTGTTCTCCGGCTTCTACGAACACTGCCCGATCCTGACCGCCGAAGACGACGCCACGAAGCAGAGCCGCCTGCGCCTGGCGCTGCTGACCGCGAAGACCCTGAAGCAAGGCCTTGATACGCTGGGTATTCAGACGGTAGAACGGATGTAATGCACGACAGGGGCCGGGCGCAATGCCTGGCCCCTTCACTTTTTAAACGCCGTTACCTACCTTCTGCCTGCAGATTTAAGCCTGACCGATCCGCCTGACACCTCTCGCCACTGATGCCAGTGGAAGTTGGCTACTGGTAATTCACCATCACCCCATTACTCACCACCCGCAGCGGCGGGAACAGCCGCCCTTTGCCCTCGACGAGGTAGACAAAGCGCAGGGTATCGCCGGCGGCGACGTTGGTCAGGCCGCTGGTGACGCCGCTGCCGCCCTCCAGCGGCGTGCAGCGGCTGGATGAGCAGAGCTTTACCTGCAGGCCGGCCGGGGCCGGGGATGCCAGCTGATAACGCCAGGCGATCTGGTTAATCGCGCCCTGCACCGGCTGGCGCGGGGACAGCGGGCGCGATGACGCCTGCACGCCGCGGTTGCCGATGCCGGGGCCGATATCGCTGGCGGACCAGCTGCTGGCCACCGCCTGGCAGAGCCCCGGCACCAGCAACAGCACGCCGATCCACAGACTACGGCGCGCCAGCGTGCTGGTCAGCGGTTCAACACCGTCACGGTGAAATCCTCTCACGCCTTTCCCCCTGCCCAACAGCCAGCCGCGCATCAGTTGCCACCGATCGTAGACGTCATACGGATCTGCCGGTTGTCGGTCAGCTCCATATTGGAGATTACCATCAGCTGCGGCATCGAGCGGCGCAGGAAGCGGGCCAGCAGCGCGCGCAGCGGGTGGTTCACCAGCAGCACCGGCGGCGCGCCCAGCTGTTCCTGGTGCTGCAGCGCGTTCTGCGCCTGCGCCAGCAGGCGGTCGGCGAGGCCCGGCTCCAGGCCGCCGCCGCCCTGCAGCGCCTGCAGCAGCAGGCGTTCCAGCGCGGTGTCGAGTCCTATCACCTGCACCTCGCCGTTGCCAGGGAACCACAGCTGGGTAATGGCGCGGCCCAGCGCCACGCGCACCACGGCGGTCAGCTCCTGCGGGTCGGTCTGCACGCTGGCGTGTTCGGCCAGCGTTTCAATAATGGTGCGCATATCGCGGATCGGTACCCGTTCGGCCAGCAGGTTCTGCAGCACCTTGTGCAGCGTGGTCAGCGGCACCACGCCAGGGATCAGATCTTCGGTCAGCTTCGGCATCTCCTGGCTGACGCGGTCCAGCAGCTGCTGCGCTTCCTGGCGGCCGAACAGCTCGCTGGCGTACTGGCCGATCAGGTGGTTCATATGGGTGGCCACCACGGTACTGGCCTCAACCACGGTAAAGCCCTGGATCTGCGCCTGCTCTTTCAGCGCGCTGTCGATCCAGATCGCCGCCAGGCCAAAGGCCGGATCGACGGTCACTTCACCCGGCAGGCTGCCCGCGGCGGTGCCCGGGTTGATCGCCATCCAGCGCCCCGGATAGGCATCGCCGCTGCCGATCTCCACGCCCTTCATCAGGATGCGGTAGCGCGCCGGCGGCAGATCCATATTGTCGCGGATATGCACCACCGGCGGCAGGAAGCCCATCTCCTGGGCGAATTTCTTACGAATGCTGCGGATACGACCGAGCAGCTCGCCGTCCTGCTGGCTGTCGACCATCGGGATCAGCCGGTAGCCGACCTCCATCCCCAGCGAGTCTTCCAGCTGTACGTCGTTCCAGGTGGCTTCGGTGTTGGCCGCATTCTCCTGCGGCCGCTGTACCGGCATGGCGACGGCCGCCTGCGGCTTCATCTGCCTGCCGCGCATCCACCAGGCCAGGCCCAGCAGGGCACCGGTAAACAGCAGGAACACCAGGTTTGGCATGCCCGGCACCAGGCCCAGCAGGCCCAGCACGCCGGCGCTCAGCAGCATCACCCGCGGGTTGTTAAACAGCTGGGTGACCATCTGTTCACCCACGTCCTGGTCGGTGCCGACGCGGGTGACAATCACACCCGCCGCGGTGGAGATCACCAGCGCCGGGATCTGCGCTACCAGGCCGTCACCGATGGTCAGCAGGGTGTAGGTTTCGGCCGCGTGTCCCATATCCATCCCGTGCTGCACCACGCCGACCAGCAGACCGCCGAAGACGTTGATCACCATAATCAGAATACCGGCGATGGCATCGCCGCGGACAAACTTACTGGCACCGTCCATCGAGCCGTAGAAGTCCGCTTCCTGGGTCACGTCGCTGCGGCGCTTTTTCGCCTCCTCTTCGCCGATCAGCCCGGCGTTAAGGTCGGCGTCAATCGCCATCTGTTTGCCCGGCATGCCGTCGAGCACGAAGCGCGCGCCGACCTCGGCAATTCGTCCGGCACCCTTGGTGATAACCATAAAGTTGATAATCACCAGGATCACAAACACCACGATACCGATGGCGAAGTTACCGCCGACGAGGAAGTGGCCGAAGGCCTCGACCACCCTTCCTGCCGCATCCGCCCCGGTGTGCCCGTCCATCAGGATCACACGGGTGGAGGCAACGTTCAGCGCCAGGCGTAACAGGGTGGAGAACAGCAGGATAGTCGGGAAGGCGGCAAACTCCAGCGTGCGCTGGGTAAACATCGCCACCAGCAGTACCATAATCGACAGGGCGATATTGAAGGTGAACAGCAGGTCGAGAACGAACGGCGGCAGCGGCAGCACCATCATCGACAGGATCAGCAGGATCAGTATCGGACCGGCCAGTACCTTCCACTGGGTGTCTTTAAGGTTGTCAGGCAAGCGCAGTCGGGCGGCCAGGTTAGACATCAGATTTCTGTTCTCCAGCAAAGTCCAGCCCTTCCGGCACCGGCAAATTATCAGGTTTTTTCGGGATCAGGCCGCCTTCCATCTTCCAGCGCCGCAGCTGCCATACCCAGGCAAGCACTTCCGCCACCGCGGCATACAGGGTGCCGGGAATATGCTGGCCTATCTCACTGTGTCGGAACAGGGCGCGCGCCAGCGGCGGCGCTTCCAGGATCGGCACCCGGTGCTCGGCACCGAGTTCACGAATGCGCAGCGCCACTTCTCCGGCCCCTTTGGCCACCACTTTGGGTGAGCTCATCTTTTTCTCGTCGTACTGTAACGCCACCGAGTAGTGGGTCGGGTTGGTGACGATCACGTCGGCCTTCGGCACGTCGGCCATCATGCGCCGCCGCGCCGCCGCACGCATCTGCTGGCGGATACGCCCTTTGACGTGCGGGTCACCTTCGTTCTGCTTATGCTCATCGCGGATATCCTGCCGCGACATGCGTAAATTTTTGATGTGGGTCCACAGCTGGAAAATGACGTCGAAACCGACCATCGGCGTCAGCCCAAGCACCACCAGCACGCAGCACAGCGCAATCATATTCAGCGATCCGGCCAGCGCGGTGACCGGCGACTCGCTGATCAGGTGCAGCATTTCAGACCAGTGTCGCCAGATGAAAAAGCCGGCGACGCAACCGACCAGTACCGCCTTCAGCACCGCCTTCAGCAGTTCGGCGGCGGTCTGGGCGGAGACCATCTTCTTCAGCCCTTTCAGCGGGTTCATCTTGCCGAGGTCAAACTTGATCGCCTTACTGCTGATATTCACTCCGCCCAGCAGCATCGGTGCCGCAATGGCCACCAGCACCAGCCCGATCATCATCGGCAGGATCGCCACCACCGCCTGGCTAATCAGGTTAGCGATCTGGTGCAGCATCTGGCTGGTATCGCTAACCACCGAGTGGTTAAACATCAGCCCGTCGGCCACCAGCGCGCCCAGCTTGCGCCCCATCCACTCGCCGCCGGCCCACAGAATGCCCAGACCGGTCAGCAGCATCAGCATCGAGGTCAGCTCACGGGATCGCGGGATCTGCCCCTCTTCGCGCGCCTTTTCTAGTCGGTGCGCCGTGGGGGATTCTGTTTTTTCCTCGTCACTGTCCTGGGACACGGCATTTAACCTTTGCGTGCGGATTTTCAGGCACTAGCATGCCAAATTCAGGCAGGGGTAATGCCGCGAGTAAACGCGTAAAACGGGGGTTATTCAGCTTATCGGGAAGGGAAGCAGGGGCGGAGGAAGCAGGGGCGGAGGAAGCTCCGCCCCGGAAAATCAGAAACCGAGACTGTCCAGCAGGTCATCAACCTGATCCTGGTTCGCCACCACGTTTGGTGCGGCGGCGTTAATCTGCGGGCCGTTCAGCAGATTATCATTCTCACGTTTCGCACGTGCGTTAGGCTCCGGCATGTTCTCCAGTAACACCATCAGCAGCTGGCGCTCAATCTCCTGGATCACGTCCATCATGCGTTTGATCACCTGCCCGGTGAGATCCTGGAAATCCTGCGCCATCATAATTTCCAGCAGCTGCGCGTTGGTAAAGGCAGTATGCTGCGGCACAGAATCAAGATACCCACGGGTATCCGTAACCAGAGCGCGAGCATCCGCAAGTTCAACAGGATGTTCAAACCACTCATCCCAGCGCCCTTTCAGTGCTTTCGCTTCACTCTCCAGCTGAGACTGGCGTGGCTGAGCGGCCTCCACGCAGTTCAGCGCACGTTCGGCCGCCTGCGCGGTCATCTGTACCACATAATCCAGGCGGTCACGGGCATCCGGAATAGCCTCCGCCGCTTCGGCGATTGCCTGATCCAGACCCAGCTCTCGCAGACTGTCGCGCAGCATCCGCGTCAGTGAACCTATTTTGGAGATAATGTCCTGCGCCGAAGCAGCATCAACATTTGGTTGCGGAAAAGTGCTCATCTCGGCTCCTTACATACCCAGCTTTTCGAAGATCTTACCCAGTTTCTCTTCCAGCGTCGCCGCGGTGAACGGTTTCACAACGTAACCACTGGCGCCCGCCTGGGCAGCTGCAATAATGTTCTCTTTCTTCGCTTCCGCGGTGACCATCAGTACCGGCAACGACGACAGGGTCGCATCGGCGCGCACCGCCTGCAGCAGCTGCAGGCCATCCATGTTCGGCATATTCCAGTCGGAGATGACGAAGTCAAAACCGCCGGTGCGCAGCTTGTTCAGCGCGTCCTGGCCATCTTCTGCCTCTTCAACGTTGTTAAAACCCAGTTCCTTCAGCAGGTTACGGACGATACGACGCATCGTGTTGAAATCGTCGACCACCAGAAACCGCATATTCTTATCTGCCATACCTACTCCTGTTTGCAACAGCCCCACGGGACCGCATCAGATACGTAATGCCTGTCCGGCGCTAATTTTTGCCAGCATATGCTGGCTGATTTGGTGGAGATCCACCACTTCACTGGCTCCCCCGAGGGCGATTGCCTCTCGCGGCATGCCAAATACCACACAGCTCGCTTCGTTCTGGGCGATGGTCCAGGCGCCGGCTTTACTCATCGCCAGCAGCCCTGCAGCACCGTCGTTGCCCATGCCGGTGAGGATCACGCCTACGGCGTTCCGTCCGGCGAACTGCGCCACTGAGTTAAACAACACATCGACCGACGGCTTGTGACGATTGACCGGCGGTCCGTCATTCAGTTTGATCTGGTAGTTCGCGCCGCTGCGCGCCAGCTCCATATGCATGGCACCCGGTGCGATGTAGGCATGACCTGGCAGGACACGCTCACCGTCTTCCGCCTCTTTCACCGTAATCTGGCACAGCTTGTTCAGCCGCTCGGCGAACGACTTGGTGAAGCCGGGCGGCATATGCTGGGTGATCAGCAGCGCCGGGCTGGTCGGCGGCAGCGGCTGCAGCACGTGGCGAATCGCCTCCGTGCCGCCGGTGGAGGCACCGATGGCGATCAGCTTTTCACTACTGAGCAGCGGCCCGGCCTTCAGCATGACCGGCGCGGGCAGCGGGCTGCGGGTATGCAGCCGCGCACGCGAGGCGGCACGCACCTTATCGCCAATCATCTGGCTGTAGGCCAGCATCCCTTCGCGGATCCCCAGCGATGGCTTGGTGACAAAGTCCACCGCGCCCAGCTCCAGCGCCCTGAGGGTGATCTCCGACCCTTTACCGGTCAGCGAAGAGACCATCACCACCGGCATCGGCCGCAGGCGCATCAGCTTTTCCAGAAAATCGAGGCCATCCATGCGCGGCATCTCAACGTCGAGCGTCAGCACGTCCGGGTTGTATTGTTTGATCAGGTCACGGGCGACCAGCGGGTCCGGGGCGGTGGCCACCATTTCCATATCGCTGTGGCTGTTGATGATCTCGGTCATCAGCTGACGCATCAGCGACGAGTCATCAACGCATAACACTCTGATTTTACTCATTACCTTTCCTTAGTCAGTCCATAGACTGTCTGACCCCGCAGATAGAACTCGCGGCTGATCTGACTGAAGTTCTCTGAATGACCGGCGAACAGTAGGCCCCCGGGTTTCAGCAGCGGTACAAAGCGCCGTAAAATCTTCTCCTGGGTTTCTTTATCGAAGTAGATCATCACGTTGCGACAAAAAATAGCGTCAAACGGTCCCGGCAGCGTCCATTCGTTGGCCAGCAGGTTGAGCTGCATAAAGTTGACCATACTGGCCAGCTCCGGGCGCACCCGTACTTTGCCCTCGTGCGGGCCGGTGCCGCGCAGGAAGAAGCGCTGTAGCTGCGAGGGCGAGAGCGTACGCAGCTCCTCCTGGCGGTAGACGCCGGCCAGCGCGGTCTCCAGTACCTGGGTGTCGATATCGCTGGCGGTGACCTGAAATTTCCCCGGCCCGCTGCCCAGCGTTTCCGCCAGCGTCATGGCGATCGAGTAAGGCTCTTCGCCGGTCGACGCCGCGGCACACCAGACGTTAAAGCTGCCGCTGCGGCGTTTAGCGTGCTCGGCCAGCAGCGGAAAATGGTGCGCCTCGCGGAAAAAGGCGGTCAGGTTGGTGGTCAGCGCATTGATAAACGCCTGCCACTCCGCGCTGTTCTGCTCGCTCTCAAGCAACGCCAGATAGCGGCCAAAATCGTCAAGGCCAAGGGTGCGCAGGCGGCGCACCAGACGGTTATAAACCATTTCCCGCTTGTGATCGGCGAGAACGATGCCGGCTCGCTGATAGATCAACTGACTGATACGCTTAAAATGCGTATCGGATAACGGCAGCCGCTGAACCATCTGGGTCAGCAGCGTGGCGGTTTCCTGTGGAGCCAACAGCGGCGATTTCTTCACTTAAAAGGTTTCCCAGTTATCGTCCGAGGCCGAAGCCGGGGCTGCCAGCGCCTTACGCGGCGCGGCCGCCGGTGCGGCGTGCGGCCGCTGCTGCAGCACGCCGCTCAGCACCGGTTTCTTGATGCGGAACACCGCCACCGCCTGGGTCAGGCGGCTGGCCTGGTCTTCCAGCGACGCCGCGGCAGAGGCGGACTCCTCCACCAGCGAGGCGTTCTGCTGGGTCACCCGGTCCATCTCGGTCACCGCGGTGCCCACCTGGTCGATGCCGCGGCTCTGCTCGTCGGAGGCCGAAGCGATCTCACCCATAATATCGGTGACGCGGGTCACCGCGTTGACGATGTCGTTCATGGTTTCACCGGCGCTCTCCACCAGCACCGAGCCGGTATCCACGCGCGCCACAGAGTCTTCGATCAGCCCCTTAATCTCTTTTGCCGCCTGGGCGCTGCGCTGCGCCAGGTTACGCACTTCGCCGGCCACCACCGCAAAGCCGCGGCCCTGCTCGCCGGCGCGCGCCGCTTCCACCGCCGCGTTCAGCGCCAGAATGTTGGTCTGGAAGGCGATGCCGTCGATCACGCTGGTGATATCGGCGATCTTCTTCGAGCTGCCGGCGATGTCGTTCATGGTCTTCACCACGCCGTCCACCACCCGGCCGCCCTTCTGCGCGGTTTCCGAGGCGTTTTTCGCCAGCACCGACGCCTGACGGGCGTTATCGGCGTTCTGCTTCACGGTGGCGGTCAGCTGCTCCATGCTGGCGGCGGTCTGCTCCAGCGAGGCGGCCTGCTGTTCGGTACGCGCCGACAGGTCGTTATTACCGGCGGCGATTTCGCTGGCGCCGGTGTAGATGGCGTCCGACCCGTCGCGCACCACGCTGACGGTTTTCACCAGCTCCTGCTGCATATGCTGCAGGCTGGCGGCCAGCTGGGCCATCTCATTCCTGCCTTCGGTGTCAATGTCGCGGGTCAGATCGCCGCTGGCGATATGACGAATGTGTTCAATGCTCTCTTTCAGCGGGCGCAGCAGGATTTTATGCATCCCTGACCAGGCCACTACCACCAGGCCTACCGACAGCAGCAGCACGATGGCCAGCACCCAGATTGCCTGCTCGTAGGCGCGCTCGTTTTGCGCCGAACCGGCCGCCAGCAGCGCGTCAGAGTTCTTCAGCCAGGCGTTGTAGGCCTCTTCGAAACCGTTCTGGTAGCCCTGCGTTGGCTGATCGACAAAGCCCTGGAAGTTATTCCCCACCAGCATCACGATCAGCTCGGCCAGGGCGGCATGCAGCGCTTTGTACTTCTCGGCAACGGCCTGCACGTGCGGCTGGCTGGCCACCTCCGGCGTCAGGCTGTTAATGTAGACGTTGTACTCTTTATCAGCGTCGGCCAGCTTGCCTTTCGCCATGTCGAGCAGTTCAGTAATGCCGGCACCGGTGCCATTACCTTTGGTATCCAGCAGGTAGCGGGTGGCGGCGCGGTTGAGCGTGTTGCGGGTTTGTACCAGTGCAATCCATGCGGACGTCAGACTGGCCTGCTCGCCACGGATCTTCTGCGTCAGAGTAAAGTTTTCTTTGTCACCCTTCAGCGACTGAAAGAACAGGCCGCCGGAGATCAACTGTAATGAACCAAATAACACCAAAACCAGCACCAGACTGGTGACCACTTTCACACGCTTCAACATACCTTTCCCCGATTGGATAGCTACTGCATTGTTGTTGGATAGCTACTGCATTGTTTTATCGGCCATCGGCGGCAAATCTTTATGGCTGCGGAGGAAAAGCGCGAAGGCGGGCCACCTGCACACGGCAGGCGGCCCGTTAGCTCAGTTAAAAGGTTTCCCAGTTACTGTCGGCGGACGCCGGCGTGCTGGCGATGCGGGCGGGCTGCGATACCGCCGCCGGGCGCTTCAGCACCGCGGCAGGCGCGGCCTGTTGTTTGTTGATGCGGAACACCGCCACCGCCTGGGTCAGGCGGCTGGCCTGGTCTTCAAGCGACGCCGCGGCAGAGGCGGACTCCTCCACCAGCGAGGCGTTCTGCTGGGTCACCCGGTCCATCTCGGTCACCGCGGTGCCCACCTGGTCGATGCCGCGGCTCTGCTCGTCGGAGGCCGAAGCGATCTCGCCCATGATGTCCGTCACGCGGGTCACCGCGTTGACGATATCATTCATGGTTTCACCGGCGCTCTCCACCAGCACCGAGCCGGTATCCACGCGCGCCACCGAGTCTTCGATCAGACCTTTAATCTCTTTCGCCGCCTGGGCGCTGCGCTGCGCCAGGTTACGCACTTCGCCGGCCACCACCGCAAAACCACGGCCCTGCTCGCCGGCGCGCGCCGCTTCCACCGCCGCGTTCAGCGCCAGAATGTTGGTCTGGAAGGCGATACCGTCGATCACGCTGGTGATATCGGCGATCTTCTTCGAGCTGCCGGCGATGTCGTTCATGGTCTTCACCACGCCGTCCACCACCCGGCCGCCCTTCTGCGCGGTTTCCGAGGCGTTTTTCGCCAGCACCGACGCCTGACGGGCGTTATCGGCGTTCTGCTTCACGGTGGCGGTCAGCTGTTCCATGCTGGCGGCGGTCTGCTCCAGCGAGGCGGCCTGCTGTTCGGTACGCGCCGACAGGTCGTTATTACCGGCGGCGATTTCGCTGGCGCCGGTGTAGATGGCGTCCGACCCGTCGCGCACCACGCTGACGGTTTTCACCAGCTCCTGCTGCATATGCTCCAGGCTGGCGGCCAGCTGGGCCATCTCATTGCGGCCCTCAACCGGGATCGGCTGGGTCAGATCGCCGCTGGCGATGCGGCGAATATGGGCAATGCTGGCGTTCAGCGGCGTCAGCAGAATATGACGGATGCCGCGCCATACCATGGCAATCGCCAGCAGCGACACCAGCAGCACGCCGGCCAGCACCCAGATCGCCTGATGATAGGATTCGAGGTTGTGTTCGGCCCCGGCCGCCGCCTGGGCATCGTTGCGATCCAGCCAGCTGCGCAGCGCCTTAGCAAAGCCGTCCTGATAGCCGGTGGTCGGCTGGTCGAAGAACTCGTTGATCTTGCCGGCGTTCATCAGCGCGATCAGCTCGTTCAGCGCGCCGCTGAAGATTTTATAGTTCTGCTGGATCGCCAGCACGTTTTCGGCGCTCTTCCCCTGCTCGCTCAGCAGCCCGTTCCAATCCGTGAAGTTTTTATCCGCCTCTTTCAGCTGACCCTGAGCCATCGTCACCAGCTCGGCCACGGTGCTGCCGCTGCCCATGTTGTTGGCATCGAGCATATAGCGGATACCGGCACGGTTAAGGGTGTTACGTGCCTGAATCAGCGCCACCCAGGATTCGTTCAGCGCCGACTGCTGCAGCCGCAGCTGCTGCGACACGGCAAAATTGTCTTTATCACCCTTCAGGGCCTGGAAAAACAGCCCACCGGTGATTAACTGCAAAGCACCAAAAAACACCAATACCAGAATCAGTGTGGTGACAACCTTCATACGCTTAAACATGCGGTTCCTTATTGCCTGAATGAGAAGACATGGCCCATCCTGATTAGCGGGCTCCCGCCGCTGTTATCGGCAGCCTGACGCCGATCTTTATGCTGCATCCGGAGATAAAAGACAGCATTTAACACTCCAGAATGCGCCAGCGTTGAGCACAAAAAAGGCTGACCACGGCGGCATTACCGATCCTTAAGCGGCAACAGGGTCAGGCTGTTTTCGCTCGCTTCGAGCACGCGCGCGGTGTCAGGGTCCAGCGCTTCGCGATCCAGCACCTGCTTCCAGCCGTTGCCTGTCAGATCCGGCTGGCGGAACAGCCCCACCACCGCCACGAAACGTGCCTGCGGCTCCATCGGCATATTCAGGCTGACCGCACCGCCGGGTGTCAGCACCACGTCGCGGCTGGCGGGCAGATCCTCAGCCAACAGCGTATCGCCGCCGGTCGCCAGCTGCGGGTAAACCAGCCTGTCAAAGGCCCTGCGATCTTTAAGCTGATAAACACGTATTACCACGGACTGCGGGCGGGTATGGCTTTCACGCGTGTCGGTATTCAGCGCTTCACGGGCGATAAAATCGAGGTGCAGCACCTTAATTTTTTTACAGAACACGGCGGACACGGCAGATCGGGTGCCATCGGCAACGCTCTGCGTCAGCCCGCAGCCGTTCAGGGTCACGGCCAGCAACGGCAACAGCCAGCGGGCAAAGTTAGTCAAAGAGATAGTTAACACGCTGATTTCCTTGTACGTATGGGGTCGGTTGCAGGCCGCGATAGCTGCCCGGCTCCGTGGTAAACGTCTGTGGAACGTCGGCCGGGACGTTTTTCCCTTCCACGCCCAGCACGCCGCTCATCCCCAGCCGGAACGGGGCATCGCCGAGGGGCACCACCGCCAGCAGCGCGGTGCTGACGGTCAGGCGGATTGTTGCTTTAAAGCGCCAGCCGAGATACACCCGCAGCATGATCATAAAGTCCTGATACAGCTGGCCGTCCGGCATCCAGCCCTGCGCTTCACTTTCGCTGTCGGTGATCAGCTCAATCAGCAGCTGGCTGCTGGTCTCCATCACTTCATCGCCCAGCGGCGTGCTGCCATCCAGCAAAAAATCTTCATCGCCGTAAAAACCGGTCGGCCGGCTGATGGCAACCGGGCGCAGGCAGTACGGGCTGACCCGCGCCCGCGTCTCCGGGGCCAGCAGGCGCACCAGTGCCTGCACGCCCTCCTGGGTTTTCGCCGGCTGGCGCAGCACGCCCAGCAGCGCCAGAAAGCGCGACACCGGCGTGGCGATATGGCTGGCGGTACCGGGAATACCCAGGCCGACCAGCCCGAGCAGCGAGCGGGAGATGCTGTCCGTGCCGCCACGCTCGAAGGTGGCCGGATAAGAGTATTTCCGCCAGATGCGGTAAAACTGCGTCAGGATGCGATGGCTGAAGATATCGAGAAAAGCCTGCAGCGCCTCGTGCCCTTCCCGCCGCTGGCTGATGTCGTTGAGGTAAGCCGTCGGCAGCGGCGAGTCGACCCCGTACATCCCCATAAAGGTGGTGCGCACTTTCGGTGCTTCCGTGGCGTCGTCCCCGCTGTATTCAACGCTTTTCAGCTCGCTGGCGGGAAAGCCCATCCCCGGCCACGGCGTGAGGCGCACCGCATCGTCCTGCGGGTGGCTGGTGCTGCCGAGCGGCGGCCGGTCCGGGTGCAGTTTTTCCAGCAGCTGGCAGAAGCGGTAAAAATTCATCCGCGTCAGCTCCGCTTCCATGCGCGGACTCAGCCGGGAATACGGCGGTTGTGTTTCTCTTGCCATTCCAGGCGCTCTCCGGTGGGTTGCAGGATGATAATCAGGCGGTTAAACAGATAGATATCGGTATAAAGAGCAAAAAAGTGGCTGAGCATCTCGCCGAACAGGCAGATATCGCCATGCCCGGCAAAGCCGTGGCCGTCGAGCGTCACTTCAATCTGTACGCCGCGCAGCAGGTAGCCCTGCTCAAAACGCTCGGTTTCGCTGTGGCTGACATTGAGGATCGCTTCAAGACGACGGCGGTTCATCTCGCTGTCGGTCCACTCGTACAGCGCCAGGGTACCGCGCAGCACGTCGGCATTGTCCATCATTGACAGGAAGTTGCTGCCAAGGTGGCTGAGTACGCGCCAGTGGAAGCGGTCACGGTTCGGCGGATAACAGGGCAGCGTCGGTGCGCAGAGGTTGCGCACCGTGACGCGGCTCGGGCTGATTTTTGTCGCGGTATCCAGCAGCGTGCTTTGCAGGGCGCGGCGCGGCAGCTGGCCGTTAGTGCCGGTCAGCGTCAGCGACAGGCTCTCGTCGCCCGGCACCGTATGGTTATCAAAGGCTTCACCACCGGGGATCAGCCAGGTGTTATGCAGCCCGGAGGCCCCGCGCCGCACGCGGGTATGGTAGTAATATTCCGGTGCCTCATGGCGCATCATGCCGCCCTTGTGGCGAAAGCTGGAGAACGGCACCCAGCTGTGATTGCCGGAGGAGCTCACCGAATCAACGGAATAAATTTCGGTATGCCCGTCCTGCACGCGCATCGGACGCAGCAGATATTCCGTCTGCAGCGAGTTCAGCGTCAGCGGATCGGACTCCAGCGGAAAAAGGTTAATCACCGGCGCGCAGTGCAGCCGCAGGTGCTTACCGCTGAAGGTGAAGTCGTGCTCCCAGCGCTGGGCCAGCACCACGTCGATTTCAAACCAGGGTAATCCGGCAGGTAGCGATACGCTCTCCAGCCCGCGCAGGCCGGTGAACATAAACTTCTCGCGGAAGGTGAAATACTCCAGCAGCAGCTGATAACCGCTGAAGCTGCTGTCGCCCTTGGGCCACAGCCGGTCATCTTCAGCAAAGCCGAGGGCGGTAAAGCGCGCATCCAGCGGGCGGCGATCCGGGTCTCCCGGCAGGCGCAGCCAGATGCCGGCGGTATTTAAGGTGAACGCTTCGTGCATCGCGCAGGCCAGCGGCGCATCGGCATTGAAGTAGAACGGGATCAGGCTGAGATCCGCGCGGCTCCAGTCGGCCAGGCTGCTGCAGATAAAGCGCAGGCGCACCACCGAACGGCCGTCCGGGTCGGTGGAGAGCGTAGCCTGCTCCAGCGCCAGCGGTTGCAGGCTGATTTCCCGGGTGGTGGTATAGCGACAGCGGGTCGCCTTCTCGCCAATCGGGCGCGAGAGCACTTCAAACCCTTTCGCGAGAGGCATCGGTTCTTTCATTTCGCGCCAGTCAGGGCTGAACTCCACCACCGACATCGACGGAATGGTGCGCAGGTAGTGCGGCCACAGCAGCGTGACCAGCCCTTCGGTCAGCTCCGGCAGGTCGTCGTCCAGCTTCTCGCGCAGGCGGCCCATCATAAAGGCAAAGCCTTCAAACAGGCGCTCAACGAACGGGTCGCGCGCGCCCGATTTATCCAGATTCAGCGCCGCCGCCCGGTCCGGGTGGGCGCGGGCAAACTCTTCACCGGCTTCTAGCAGGTAGCGCATTTCAGCGTCGTAATAACGCAGGGTTAAGTCGTCCATATTTTCCTAATTTAGTATTAATTATTGAATAATTCAGATTCCAGTTATTAACTGAAATCACCAGGACCTTACCGACACAAAGTTAATACTTATAATTAAATGCTTTTATTTTTTTTAAGCACATATTGCCAGCAACGGTTTTAATGATGTTTTTATTAAGACCACTCTGTATTTCAATCGACACAGAGCAAACACCTTCCGTTGATGAAAGGATAAAACCCTGACTCCCCCCACCGATCGAATTGTATTCATATCGACCACCAACCCTCCACCCAACATCGATTTCTGCATCCTTTTTTAATAACGACATAAAGGAGGTCGTCAGTTTGAATTTTTTACCAGCTACTAATATCCTTGGTCTTGACTTTACAATCTCACCAACTTCATAAGGCTCAGGCTCAACGCCATAGACACTCTCAGTTTTATATATGTACAACACCTTACCAGTATTATTTACAATTGTAATTACAGGTCTTATCTGAATAAAAAACCCCACTATAAAAACCAGGCAAATAATACAATAACAAAACAGCATCACGTTCTTTTTCACACCTACTCCTCAAACCTTTCCGGATTATCCGCACTCCAGCACCAATGCATCCCCCTGGAATTGGGAAATAGCTGATTCGGTGTATTTTCTAATGCACTAAGTATGCTATTAACGTTCAGACCTTCAGCATACTTCCCATGCTGATAAAAAAGTCTAAACCCTATTTTTATACTCGTAACATCATCCAGAGTGTCGTCTCCCATTGCACCTGGTGTCATATTTTGTTCCCATGTTGAACCTTTTAAGAGAAGTGACTCCGAAAAACCAACGCTCAACCCGACGTATCCATAATGTATATTCGACCAGACATCATAAAAATAATCATGTTTTTTGAACTTGTGGTAATAAGACTTTGATGGTTTTCCTGTGTTTGGCAAAGGTCGCGCAACCGCAATCGCCGAAAATCTATCACGTATCTTAGGTTTATGATCCCAGGTAGAACCCGTTTTAACCATCTGATACCATATGGCCATTGCAGCGAGTAAATCAGGTTGAGGAACCGGAGCCAATCTGGCATAAAATGGAAGCTTATTCCATTCGGCACGCCTTTGCTTTATTGTCTCCTGGTCGATTAAATATCGTATTTTTTCTGACGTTTCACTTCTGACATTCATCCTAATCTCACTAAATATATACTCAGCCACCCTTATTGCTCCGTCAGTGTGATTACAATGACGCTCATTCTTCTCTTCCGGTTGCAGATTTTTATAGGGGGTCAGTAAGGAAGTTATAAGCCCATCGGATGAAAAAGAAGTGCTTGAACACTCTCCTGCTTTCTCATAGGTATCCTGCATCATCGACGGCACAAAACGCGCCCTGCAGGGGCAGGAACTGGTACTGTCCAGCGTTCCCGCCATCCTGCGCCCTTGAATAGCGTCATTCCGGATCCCGCCGGCAATCATAAAGATGCCGGGATGCTGACCGCAGGTGGCCTTATCTCTTTCCCGGGCCACGGCTTTGCCAGACAGCGTGTGGTCGGTTGCCCCTTCAATAATGCGCCCGCCGCAGGTCGTTTTGTCGCCCTGCACCAGATAATAACCTTTAGCCATGAACGAACCCCTTATGCCGGAAGTTAACCCTGTACGCCCGTCCCCGCTGAGCCAGCGGGCCCTCTTCTGTGCGGCAGGCGGTGACTGAGTTTTGTAAGGTTGTCATTCAGATCCTCCATCCGTGGCGGGTATCTCATTATCGTTGCCCGACAATACCCGGGCCGCCTGCGCGGCATTGACGCTGAATATTTCCGGCGGCAGCTGAAAGTTACGCAGTTGCAGCAGCTGTAGCGGGCCACTGCCCAGCTGCGAGCGCAGCACCCACTGCAGGGTGCTGCCGTCAGGGGCGCTGAAGCGCATCATCCACCGGCTGCGGTCAAGCTGCTGACGTGTGCCCTGCTCCAGCCAGCGAATTAAGCCCCAGCTGCCGCTCCAGTCGCCAAACAGCCGCGCCCCGGCGCGCGCGGTGCTCCAGGTAAGCATCGTCCCCGGTTTAAAGGTGTCCCCCGGCCAGCGGAAGGTCTGCCACTGCGCCATCTGGTTGAAATACTTCAGCCGCTGGCCGTCGATGGTCAGCTGCGTCTGCACCACGCCCGGCACCGGCCGCGCCTGCAGCTCAAAGCTGATGCCCTGGCTGCCGTCGGTGAACAGCACGTCCGACAGCTGGCTCAGCTGGTCCACCGCCTTCAGGAACGCCGGATTAAAGGTCAGCCCCTGGCTGCTGGTGCGGTCCGGCACCCACCGGCTGCCCTCTTTATGCAGCACGCCGCCCAGCTCCGCGTTCAGGAAGCGCTCAATGCGCCCGCTGTCGCGGCGGATAAACTCGGCCAGCATCGGCAGCGAGGCGTCATTATTGCTGGCGGCAAACGGGTAGCGCCCGTCAAACGCGCCGTGCCACAGCGCCACCACCGACCGCGCCCATTTGTCGTTCAGGCTGGCGGCTGACGGCTGCAGCACCGTCTCCCACGCCCGGGTCAGCGGCCGGACGAACAGCGTCCGGCCGAAGCCGCTCCACTCCTCGCCGAGGCTGGCGGCCATCAGGCTGCCGTACTGGCGGGTGTCGGTCAGGTCGACGCTTTTGCCCTGAAACACCGTCTGCGCCAGGGTCTGCATCCTCTCCTGCGGATCCGGGCTGGCCGCCACCTGCTGCAGGCGCAGGCGCACGCGGGTGATGCGCGTCAGGTACGCCTGCAGGCTCAGGCTGTCGTCGCCCGCAAGGGCGCTGGCGGTTTTGTTACGGCCCGTCAGCGCCAGCAGCGGCCCGAAGGTCGCGTCGAGCGGCCCCTGCGGACCGGCGGCGCGCGGGTCGGTAAGCGGTTTTTTGCTGCTGCCTGCCAGCGCCTTCGCCGATCTGATCAGCGAGTCCGACAGCGCTTCACCCTGCTGCCCGGTCTCTCCCTGCCACACCAGGGTATTCATCAGCGCAATCAGCGGCGACTGGCGCACGTCGCTCATCAGCGTCAGCTGGTCGGTGACGGCGGCAATACTGGCTGCCGGGGTCAGACGCAGGCTGTTAAGGAAGTTAAGCCAGCTGCCGGCAAAGTCGGTGAAATAACGCTGCGTCAGGCGTTCCTTCAGGGCTTCCGGCGACAGGCTGGCTTTGATGCTCTGGCGGCTGTCGCTCAGCACCCAGTCAATCTCATCGCGGCGCGACCTCGCCGCGTTGACTATCGCCTGCTGCACGCCGCCTTCCCACGCCTGGCGGGTAAACATGCCGGGCACCACTTCCTGCGTGGTGAACAGGCGGCGGGCGTCAGTGCCGCCGGTCATCTCCTCCAGCGTGACGTCGGCAAAATTGCGGCGCACCGACTTCAGCATGTTCTCATACAGGGTGCTTTCAGCGTTGCGCTGCCCAATCTGCTGCAGCAGCACCTGGCGGCTCTGGCTGACCCGCACCGGGTCCGGGGTAATTTTCCACTGCGGCTGGTACGGCAGCTCGCTGATGTAAAACGCCCACAGGTCCGGCGTCAGGCTCTGCCACAGGCCGGGGGAGATGCCTGCGCGCTCCGGCTGCACCCTCTTCATCACCTGCGCATAGAACGCGCCGTCAGCCTTATCCGGGCGCGCCATCATCAGCCAGGCCTTCAGCTGGTCGTAGCCGGACGTTGCCCGTTTCGCACGTAGCGGGCTGCCCGGCGGCAGCGCCGCCAGCGTGGTCAGCTGCTGCTGCAGCGCGGCGCTGGCCGGGTCGCGCAGCAGGCGGTTATTCGCCACGCCGTACCACGGCATCATCGCCGCCAGCAGCGGTGCATGATGGTCAAGTCCAAAGCGCTGATACCAGGGCGCGCCGTGCTGATGCCAGCGCCTGAGCCGCCCGGCCTCGTTACGCAGCGCATGCAGGCCGGTCAGCTGCCGGTCTGACACCTCTGGCGTCTGCACCAGGGCGCGGGCTTTCTGCGCCACGCTGACAATCTGCTGGCGGTTGAGCGCAAAGGAGAGCAGCAGCCCCGCACCCCACACGCCGATAAGGGTCATCAGCCCCCAGGCCAGCGTCTGCTGCCAGGGCATACCAACGCGGCGGCCGCGCAGCCGGGTGCAGTCGTTTACCACCCCCTGCCAGCTGGCGGGCAGCGTCAGGGCATGGCGCGGCAGCGCACCGTCAGAGGATGCCGCCGCCGCGCCGTTCTCCGCCAGGCTGAACATCAGGCCGCGCAGGAAAATACGCTGCTGTGCGGCGTACAGCCACGGCGTCAGCCGGGTCTGCCAGCGCCCGCACCCGCCCTGCTCAAGCCGCTGCCCGAGGCGCAGCAAAAAATCATGCGACTGATTCTGCGCAATCTGCGCCATGCCCAGCTCGCGTAGCGGCAGCAGCAGGCCGTTGAGCTGTAAGGTGATATCCTGCGGCTGCGCACGCGGCGGAAACGTCGCCCCCACCGCCTGCTCAGCGCGCCCGGCCTGCGACCAGTCGCTGCTGCACAGCTGCCACAGCCACACCGGCGGCTGATAACCCAGCAGCGTGCCGAGCGCTTCCAGCGCGCGCAGGTCGCGATCGCTCTGCTGCGGGGTCAGGCTCTGCCCGCTGGCCAGCACGCGGATAACGCCGTCCAGCGGACGGCCACGACGCAGCCTGCGCAGCGCGGCAAATTTTTCAGCATCCGGCGCGGCGCTAAGAGTGCCGCCATCAATCAGCACGGTGCGCGCCCCTTCCAGCCACTGATTTTCCTGCAGGCCGGGAAGCAGGGCTTCGCGGGCGGCGTCATCTCCGACCACCAGCAGCAGACGCACCTTGTAGCGCCAGAACGGGTGGTAGCGGGTGCGGAGGTGGCGCGTTATCGCCTGTACCATCAGGACTGCCTGAGAAGCAGGCTGCTTTTTTTCATCCGTCGTTCCGGCGATATCATCACCCTCCACCGCATTTAATTCATCCTCAAACCTCCTGCTCCCTGCATGATGCAAGACAAAAACGGAGGTCAGGGTTAATAACGCCAGAATCACCGCAACGGTAAAAGAGGATGACATCCAGCGCTGCCGGGCTACGCTTTCTGCCAGCAGACCAAGTCGCTCAGGCTGCTGCCATGAGATAAAGCCCAGGGCCACCGCACACGTCAGCAGGAGCAGCAGAATAGTCAGGAACCAGAATTCAGATGATTTAGGGATTAGAAAGGATGTGTAAGGTTTCAAGTGTCCATCTCCTGTACCGGATCCACTGGCGTGATCACGGTGCTCCACATTATTCCCGTTGTCCTCTCACCAGTAATGGTGATTTGAGGCGTTCGGGTGTTTTCCGCCGCAAAAACAGCAGCAGCGATGGCCAGCCATGTCCCTGCGGCTCCCGCATGTCCAGTCAGCCTGTCCAGTAAAATAATGGCCTCATTTTCGACAGCACCGGCCGGATTCGAATGCTGATTTATAATCATTTCTTCATGCTGGCCTTCAGAAAGCCCGGCCAGCCAGAGTTGACTGATTATGTTATTCTTCAGCGGCACGTTATATGCGGCCATATTCATACCCGTGCCAAGCTGACCGGGTAATGACAATTCAGGACGGTGAAGGAGTGCAAGCGGCTGCAGGATATTCTGCTTCAGCCGGTTGCCCAGCAGCAGGGCGACCGCGACTTCGGCGCTGTAATCCGTTTCTTCAGGCATGACCTGCAGCGCAACAACCAACAGCATTTCGTTTTGTGTAATACGGTGATTCAACCAGTGGTCAATCATTGTCAGTCCGTTGCAGATGCTGTATTCCACAGCGCAGTGAATATTGGTTTCCTGCCAGATTTTTTTCCAGATATCACTGATGCATTCTTCCGACAGAGACGATGAAAGATCAAATGCCACGACCAGGCGGCTGTCTTCGGTAAACTGATTAACCGGCAGATCGGTAATCAGATGAGAAAAAACATGACGAATTACGGCATCAGCACTCAAATCACTTCCAGTATTGAAGCGGGTAAGCCGGTGCCCGTTCTCTCCCCTCCAGTCCGGCTGAGAACGTATAATATTTTGATGGCTGATCAATGCCTGTACGACTTCACGAGGATCTTCCTGAGGGTGCCCGGTGATAAACGACACGTTAAGCACCTGTAACGCTCGCCGGGACTTACGTGTTTCACTTAAAATCCAGCGTTCGCGCCTTTCGTCATAACCGTTAGCCATAATGTTTTGAAGTAAACAGATAATAAGCCGTGCAACACCGGTAGTAAGCCATAATGCTGCGGGAGCCCCCAGCGCCAGCCACCAGAAGGGCTTATCTTCAATATCACCACCGAAAAAGTGCATCAGTAAAAAACTGACGGCTGCTATGATGGCCAGTGCGGTCATCCAGCGTGACAACTTTGGTGGTTTCGGTCTGTTATATAAATCAGGTGGATTTTTGAGTGAGTAAGGCATTCGGATACCCGCTATTACGCTGAAAAACAGAAATAACACCCCTTGAATAAAATAACGGCATGACTCATCACTGCCGTCAAAAAAGACAGGCTACTTTTTAGGACGAATCAGTTTTCCACCTAATTCTTCAAGCGTGGCTTTACCGTCGAATAGCTTCTGACATCTATCCTTAATTTCATCGTCTCCGAGTGAAGTATCAAAGACTACCCTTTTGTTTTTCCTGATATCCCAGAGCCCGGGGAATGAATCTACTGAGCAATCAAGATCAGATGGCGCGGCATACTTTCCATCTAACGAAATTTTACCACCATACCAGCCCCCCCCCGTACCGAAAGGAGTATCGCTACTTTTTCCGCTAAAAAAACCCGGACCGGAGAGTAAGTTTTTATTACTGTCAAAATTTGAAACTATCGCTGTATACGTCGAACGCCTCACATCTTCCAGAACAACTAACAAAGCCAGCCTTTTTTTGAAGTTTATATCTATAATCGTATACCGCCATTCATCTGACTGCGGTATGGTATGCAGTTCAATGCCACTTGCATTACACTGCATGAGTTCATCAGTTGACAGGTATTTATTGGTTTGGTATATAAGAATACCTTTTTCATCATTAGTGATGGCTATAAATCCGCCCCCCTGACTATATTCACTCTCCCAGTTTTTTATCTTACATAAGACATCACTTTTCCCGTTATCATTAACAATATGGATAATGGAACGTTCTTTTTTATCCATATAAATTGTGAAATCACCATAACTAATGATATCATTAGCACTGGCAGGAAAGATCATAAATATCAGAATGAAAAATACTGTTTTACAATTCATCATTGAGGGCCTCCTTAGCCGCCTTTGTCGTTTTTTTCCTTTCTTCGAGACCGATGGTACCGCCGTTAATGGCCCGGGTAACGCGTTCAGCAACATCAGTATCATCCTGCGAGACGACCTTATCTGAGTCCATCACTCTCAGGGTTTTATTTTTAAAGCACACGATATAAAATGCACCGGTATCAATGCTGTTATAGGGAGTTTCCATCACTTTTTGCGGATCATCTATCTGAGGGGGCCTTTTGATCATCCCGGGAAGATTTTTTCTCCTGTACTGAGGATCTGTCCACCATGAAGCGTCAAAACTGCTTTTTGATAACCATCCCCGGTATACCCAGTAGCTGGAGTAGGTATCCAGCCCGGTAAGCATTTTAAACCCACGCCCGCGAAACTTCTGCGCATCCACATCGCCGCAGTTGCCATTACGCCAACTGTATGAGCTGGCAATTTTAACCCCACTGCTGTTGTATTTATCTCCGGAGAAATAGACATCCACTTCAGAAGCTATCGCACCATACCAGTGGCCAAGTTCGTCTGGCTCATTCTTTTTAGATTCGCCTATTATGGCCCCGCCGAAGTGTCTACCATTTTCTGTACGCTGGATCTGACTGGCTTCCTGCATTTCGAGTAAATAGCCTGATTCCACCGCTCCCTGCCCCAGGAAGTGGCTTACTCTGTTTAAGCCAGTGATATTGTATTTCCTCATTACTACATTTATTGAAAAAAGAAACCCTTCCGACTTACGTTTGATTTTTTCAATTTCAGATTTACGTCCAATACTTGTAGTCGACGTCATTATTCTCTCAATCACCTCACACTCCAGCCATCCACATTTCCTGAAATGTGCGATAAACCGCCTCGGGTCAAAATGCCAGACCCGGCCCGTTGGTATCTCTGCGCAGTTCTCCAGTGCCAGTGCTTTCGCCAGCGCCACCAGTGAGCCCCAGTCCTGCCGGCTCATCGGCTCTTCCAGCACGGCGTTGGGCTGCTTCAGCCAGCCGTAGCGGCTTTCCACCGTGTCGGTGTCCCACTCCAGCGGGAAATGGCAGATCGTGCGGCTCAGATCCATACGGCCGGAACCCAGTATCGTCGGCGAACTGCACTGGCTGTTGCTGTCCTCGTCGTCATCCACCAGTCTCCAGCCCGCCCAGTGCGGAAAATCCGCATCGCTGTATTTCTTTATGCTTTCCGCCGCCAGGTTGACGATGCCTTTTCCCTCCGGCGTATTGATGGTTCGCCAAAGCGGCGCATCCGCCGGAGACAGCGTTTCATACCGGGTGTTGATCACCCGGCCAAAGCGCAGCAGCTCATAACCGGCGCTCGGGCTGCCGGGGTAAAGCTTGAGCGCATTTTTGTACAGGCCGTATTCATATTCCGCCCCGTCTGCGTCGGTCAGCGCGTCGCCCACCTCGTCGTACTGAAGCGGGTCGATAACGTTCTGCCTGCGGGTTTTCATGATGCAGTGCCCGCCGCCCAGGGTCATTGAGACGAACAAATCAGCCGCTGTCGTCCTCAACGGTTCATCGCTGCTTTGCCCCGGCACCGCGCCGTAAACCGGCGTTCCGGCCGGAATGTAAAAGTGCATATCGCCGTAACAGGCGGTGGTGCGGCCATTTTTGCTCAGATCCAGCTCCGGAGTTGTGCGCCCGGTTATCCGGGCAATGTTCCCGTCGTCGCAGAATATCTGGAAGTGCACGCCACTCCTGTCATCCACCATGCCCACCGTGCCCAGCGGGGATTTGCGTTTCACCCGCTGGCCGACGGCAACCGACGGAGCAAGATCCTTGATATGCATATACAGAGAGTACCAGGTGATTTTATCCTCCGGCTGGCTGCCGGTTTCGGCCACGTGCCTGATCAGCACGTAGCCGTTGTCGGTTTTGCCGTTGTAATTCAGGGGCGGATGCTGGCGTTTTGCGATATCAGAATGGCGGAATGAGACGATCCGGCCGTCGGCAATCGCGCGCAGCATCTCAGGCCGGCTTCCCGAATCCGCATGCCGGAGATGGATACCGCCATGCCAGGAGCGGTGCGCGTTCAGCGGATAGCCGCGCCGGGGATCGACCGGCATCATGCGCTCAATCCACGCTTCATCCGTTTCTGAATCACTTTTTATGCGCAAAAATGGCGGGCTGATTAACATGGGTACACTCCTTTGTTATGAAACGAAGAATTTCAGAGAGGGATCTTTCGCTTTCTCAGGCAGCTCGTGCAGCGGCTCATTTACACTGTGCCTCTGCTGCCGCTCATAGTGCCCCGCCCGGACGCGGTGATCCCCGAGCGTGGCGGACTCGATGGCGTTGGCATCGATCGTGATGTAGCTTCCGCCGCCGTTCAGCGTGATTCTCTTTTTCGCGATGATTTTTATTTCATCTTCCGTGCTGATAATGCCGATCTCTTTGCGCGCCAGCAGCGCCAGCAGGTCGTTCTGCGCCTGTATCTGTACCGGGCCCTGGTTTGCGGTGAGCCTGATCCCCATCTTCCTGACGAACACGCTCAGCGCCTGGCCCACCCCGATAAACAGGTTTTTCACCACGCTGATGTCCGCGTGCTTTCCGGCGGTGGCCGTCAGGTTTTCGTCCGCCGTGATCAGCAACCCCTTCTCTGCACGAATCGTACCCCAGCGGTCGCTGCGTAGCTCGCCCCCCTCACCGCGCAGCTTCTTTTCGCTATACACCAGGTGGCCGGGGTTCAGCTGGCTCTTGCCGCCTTAGTCGGTGCTGAGCTTGATATACCCCTGGCCCGCCGTGTCATGGAGCCGCAGCTCGTTGTTCTTCGGCGTGCGCAGCATTCTTTCATCTAAATTATAACTTTAGAGAAATCGCTTAGTAAAATTACAAACTAATTTATTTTTATGAAATATTTCTTTTTGAAAATATAACCTTTATCAACCATTGATCCATAAGTCCGACCAATTATATCAATTCTCACCACCCCATGAAGCAGAGGATTACCTTTGACAATAAATTTATTGAAACCACTACATTTCCTTTTTTCATACTCGAAAGAACAATGTTCAAAAGCTGGCTTAATGGTAATCCCGGAATTTTCCGGGCTAATACTTAGCCTGATGTTATCCTCACTCAGGTAAAAACTCTCACCACTATCCTTAGACGCCAACCCAATGTAATAGACATAAAAACTGCCAACTTTAGCATCTGGTAGTTTTTCTTCTTGAGGTGTAAAAATGACCTGACCAGAAGAACAAGAAGATATCAAATAAATAAATAAAATCATGACGTTTTTTAAGAGTAATTTCATTTTAGTGGTTTAAAAACCACACCTCCAAAAATACTTCTCATTGTTTTTTTCAAACTTAACATTGGCTTTATTTGGTTTTTAACCTTACCCCATGAGAATAATTTCAACTCAATAAACTCATTGGCATCTGTGTTAAGCGCAATATCATTCCCATTTAGATCACCAACCTTACCACTCCATGTTATCCAATGATTCTTTAATGGAATAAGTGAGTCGTACCCAACCAAAATACCAGCGGATATCAATGTGACAATTTTATGACTACCATCAGCATATTTATTTAAATCACAAAGGCCATTAATGCCAACATGAGCAATCCCGACATTACTAAAAACCTTTTCATATCCAGCTTTTTCGAACCATTCGGAAAGTTTCCCCCACATAGTTATCCCAGCCATTTGATCATCTATCTCATCATAGCTGAAAATGGAATTTTCTGCGTCGCGCAGACTTGCCATAGTTATCCAGTCAAGCCCTGATATTCTATCACCATAGTCATCATAGAAACTCCCTCCTGGATTCCTGCACCCCTTCCCCGGTGATATTTCGAGGGATCCAATCTTAGTCCTCCCATACTGCCAAAGTTCTCTGGCCGCTTGTGCATAAATATCAGGCCTGTCCATTTGCAGGCAATAAAAGAAACAGGCGGGTCCACACAAACTCGTCTGTCCCTGATTCGGATAGCTTCCCCGACTCAGTCTTGATGCAATCTGATTCTCAATTTTACCCTTTTCGAATGGATCATCGGGATCTCCGACCGGGTATTCTCTGGCAACAAAGGCCCTTTCCTGACAGGTTATCTTTACGCTGTGTATATTATCTTTACCGTCCTCTTTGACGAGCTTTGTCCGGGCTGTAGTTTCGAAGTAACAGACGTTTTCTCGTTTATTTTTCGACTTTGCCCTCCCGGAGACCATTTCTCCCAGCGTATACATTTTTGTTGAGGGCACTGAAAGTGCACGTATCAGTTTACCGCCGTGCCTGCGGTACAACATGATTTCCATCAGATAAATTACGGAAAGATCATCGTCAGTGTCATTTGTTTCATGCCCTTCTGTACGGTAATCGGCGTAAAGAGGTTGCTGAGCAACCGACAGTAACGTATGTTTTTTATTCTCTCCATCAGTCCGGTAAACGGTTAAGTCATAAAAAAGTTCTGATACCGGTGCATTCGACACTATTTGAGTAGATATCTTATATTTAGCCATTTCTTTCCTCCGTCATCATATGTATTACAACATCCTGAGCCTGCGCCGATGTGAATAATTTTGAGTATCCGTCATTGTCGGTTACACCATGAAGGGTTGTTCCATCGGCAAGAAATGCATGATAAGGCGTGTTTTTCAATGGCTGGGCATTATCATCTAAACACAGATAAGAGATGTTATGGCTGCCGTCATCTATTGCGTTAGCCATTGGTACCAAATCCACATTTTGCTGTGCGCGCCCCTGCCGCTCATAGTGCCCCGCCCGGACGCGGTGATCCCCGAGCGTGGCGGACTCGATGGCGTTGGCGTCAATCGTGATGTAGCTTCCGCCGCCGTTCAGCGTGATTCTCTTTTTCGCGATGATTTTTATTTCATCTTCCGTACTGATAATGCCGATCTCTTTGCGCGCCAGCAGCGCCAGCAGGTCGTTCTGCGCCTGTATCTGTACCGGACCCTGGTTGGCGGTGAGCCTGATCCCCATCTTCCTGACGAACACGCTCAGCGCCTGGCCCACCCCGATAAACAGGTTTTTCACCACGCTGATGTCCGCGTGCTTTCCGGCGGTGGCCGTCAGGTTTTCGTCCGCCGTCAGCTGCAGACTGTTCCCGCTCACCAGCGCCATGCCGTCCGGGGCGCTCATCAGGATAACCGACTGCTTCAGTTCATTCAGACGCTGCTCCAGCAGCGCTATCTGCGCCTGCAGGCTGGCCGGACTGCCGCTGGCGGCCTGCGCATCATCGGATATCCCCTGCATCTGTGCCTGCGCGCCCTTCAGCAGGCTAATCGCCGCCTGCATCTCCCGCTGTTCACCCTGCGCCTTCGGCTGGCCGTCGGCGGTGATAAACAGTCCTTTCTCCGCCCGCAGCGTGCCCCAGCTGTCGCTGCGCAGCTCAAAACCTTCACCGCGCTTCTGCTTTTCGCTGTCCACCATGTGCCCGAGGTTCAGCTGGCTTTTGCCGCCGTACTCGGTGCTGAGCTTGATATGCTCCTGGCCCGCCGTGTCGTCGAGGCGCAGCTTGTTGTTCTTCGGCGTGCGCAGCACGTTGCGCCTGTAGTTGCGGATGGTGACGTGGTCGCCGTGCGCCGAGTCGTGCAGCACCCCGGCAATATACGGCCGGTCCGGGTTGCCGTGCTCAAAGGCTATCGCCACCTCGGTGCCCGCCAGCAGCGGCAGGTGCAGGCCGTACGTGTCGCCCGCGTAGGGCCGCGCCTGGCGCACCCACAGGCTCTCAAAGCCGGTTTCCCAGCCCGCGCGGTCAAACAGCATATTCACGCGGTAGCGCCCGTCGCGGTCAATGTGGCCGTAGGTGTCGTTCACCGTGGTGCTGGTAACGCGCGCCGGTAACGTGCCCGCCATCACCGGGTGCGGGGGCGGTTCAGGGCGGAAGCCGTAGCGGTTGCCGAGCGGGATGCCCTCAAAGGCGGTTTCAAAGCTGCGGTCGCGCCGGGCGGTACAGGTGATGGCGGTGACCAGCACGCCGCTGCGGAACGCCCCGCTGACCTCCTCACCGCCGCTGACCGTCAGCTCGCAGCCGCAGGTCAGTTGCGGGCAGGTGGTGAGCGCGGAGACCCGCGCCTGGCCGTTCAGGTAGCGCTCGTGGCGCAGGCGGGCGTGGAACGCGCCGCTCTCGGGTTCCGGATGGGGGCTGTAGCCGTCGCCCGGCGTCAGCCAGTTGTCGGCCCAGTGGTAAGACTCGCCGTAGGTGGTGTCGTCGCCGCCGGTGACGTCCGCCTGCACGTTCATATCTTCCAGAGCGTTGCGGTAGTTATAGTCGCGCCCGCTGACGCTTTTCTCCACCACCGCAAAGCGGCTGGCGAAGCCCCACGCGCAATCCGTGGCGGCATCGTGCATGCCGGAGGGCGGTACGGCGGGCAGCGTCAGCCCTTTAACGTGGCCCTGCTTACCGTCGTAAAACGCCACCACGTCAATGTGCAGGCGGGCGTCGGGGGTGAAGCGGAACCAGATGCCGACCTCCCCCAGCAGGCGGGTGATAAACGTCAGGTCATCCTCGCCGTACTGCATCACCTGCTCGCGCGGCGGGTAGGCGTTGTTGAGGGTGAAGACAAAGTCCTGGCCGCGCATTCCGTGGCGCTCGCGCAGGATTTTCTCCACGATCTGCGGCACCGACATCTGCTGGTAAATGGCGTTCTGGCGGCTGCGCGACAGCAGGGCGAGCCGCGGCTGCAGGGTGACGGCGTAGTGGGTCTGGTCGGCGGAGGTGCCGAAACGTTCGAAACCGGTGACCACGCCCTGCACCACGCGCACCGGCTGCTGCACCTTTATGCCCCGGCCCTGGTCCGGCGGAGCCTGTAAGGTCAGCGAGGCGGGTTGCATCAGCATCGCCTCGCGGGTGATGGCGGGGTCGGCGCTGGTGAACTCAATGCGCCAGCGGAACGGCTCGCTCAGGCGCTCTTCGCCGCTAAACGCCAGCACGTCGGGCTGCGCGTCGCAGCCGCGCACCGCCAGCAGATGGTGGCTGTGGCTGAAAAAAGAGACCGGGTTGCTGCTCATGATGATGTCCTTATGTTTTGCTGCCGGAAGTCAGTGACAGACACGCTACCGCCCTTCGCTGTAAACCCGAGCGCATCAGGTCGAAAAACAGTCAGGGTCTGTCGTGGTCCGTTCCGCCGCCCGTCAGCGGCGGCGTTGATAGTGGCGGTGCCGGGCGTGTGTTACTCCCGCCCTGGTACCGCCCCCCGTTCAGCGCCGGGTGCGGGCGGCGCTGTCGTTTCCCGGCAAGCATCCGCCTGTGGCACCAGGCTGATTTCGACCCGGCGGTTAAGCGCACGGCCTTCCGGAGTGTCGTTCGTCGCAACCGGGCGCGTGGCGCCATAGCCCCGCACCGCAAAACAGGTGGGCGAGACGTCGCTGGTGGAAAGCATCCAGTCGCGCAGCGCGTCGGCACGCTTGAGCGACAGCTGCTGGTTGGCCTGCGCATCGCCGGTGCTGTCGGTATGCCCGGCCACCACAATCAGCCAGCCCGGCCGGGCTTTGATATCCTCCAGCGCCGTTACCAGCCTCTTCAGCGAGCCGCGTTTAAGGCGGTATCTGCCGGTGTCAAACAGCGACAGGCTGTCGAGTCGCACGGTTCCGGGGGCTTCCTTCACCACCGGCAGCGGCGCAGGCGATGGAACATACGCGCGGATGGCGTCCAGCAGCGGCAGATACAGCCGTTCCCCCTGGTACAGCCCGAGGCCGAGGCGCAGCGGCACGCCGTTGCGGGCGTAGTTATCCAGTTCGGCAGCGTCCTGATGCAGGACCGCCACCGCCGCCGCTCTCGGCGCAGCGTCGTTTATCGCAATCCGCCGGTAGTCGCGGATATCAAACGCGATGCGCTGCACCAGCTGGCGGTTGTGCCCGCCGCTGCTGCACAGCGCGGCAATACCCGCGACAACCAGCAGCCCCAGCCCGCCACGCCAGGCGCGCTGGCCCGGCGTCAGGCCGCGGCCTTGCGGCAGCAGCGGCATAACAAACGCCGGCAGCGGCGGCGATAATGCGCCTTCTGCCGCCGGGTGCCAGCCCGCCACCTGCTGCAGCGCGGTGTGCTGCTGCAGCCAGCGGGTCCAGAGTGAAGACGGTAACGCGGCGTCCATGGCGGCACTCAGCCCACAGACCCTGCACGCGGGCACTACCGGCGGCATATGCGGGTCGTCGTCGGTAAACAGCGGTTCAGCGTGATGCTGCAACCACGCCGCCAGGCTGTTCATCAGCACCTGCTGCTGCAGGGCCGCGCCCGCCGTCAGTCCGCCGTTCAGCGTGCCGGGCGCGGCGTTTTCACGCCAGACGCGCACCGGCTCACCGGGCATCGCGCCCTGCCACAGCGGCTCACCGGCCAGTGCGCTACCCGCCTGAGCATGGAGCAGCAGCGGCAGTGAGCAGCCGGTTTCACGCCGCAGCTGGCCGGTTTGCCAGCGCAGCGCCAGCAGCCGGCTGGCCAGCGCCTCGGTGTCCTGATGCTGCTGAGGACAGATGCTGACCATCACCGCCAGCTGACGCCCCCACGCCGGGCGCAGCGCCAGCAGCTGGCGGGCGACGACGTCCAGCTCCTGATGCCTGGCCACCCGCACCCAGCAGCCGTGCGGCACGGTCAGCACAGATGAACCCTGCGGCCACGCCTGCATGCCGTCGCCACACACCAGCACCACCGGCCGGCGGTATGCGGCATCCGGCAGGTCATCCACGCTCAGCACGTTTACCTGCGCCGGGCGACGGCGGGTCGCCAGCACCACGACTATCAGCGCCCAGCAGAGCAGCATCAGCAGCACGGCTGCCATCCGTGAGACCGGCAGAAAAGCCAGACACAGTACGGCGGACAGCAGCGCGGCCCACAGCGCCAGCATGCGTTGTAGCGCGGGGCCGATCACTGACCGACTCCCGGCAGCAGCGAAGCCACCAGGCGGCTCAGCCAGTGATTCAGCCCCCACCAGACGGCGGCCAGCAGCAGGACCGATACGCCAATGCGCGGCGGCCAGCCGGACAGCCAGCCGCTGATGCCCCGGCCCTTCCGGCTCTCTGCCAGCACGCTCTGCCCCTGCACGCCGCTGAAGGGCGCAACCTGCGCATTCAGCGCCTTTACCAGCTTTTCCCGCTCCGGGTCGCTGAGCGAGCGATAGCCGCCCAGGAAGCCCAGCAGCATCACGCGCTGGAAGCAGGTCAGCACCGCGGCATCCGGCGCTGGCTCATGCAGCACCTCGCGCATGCGGTTGCAGAGCCTGTCACCGGCCTCCACCGTGCCGAAAAAGTGCCCCTGCAGCGGCAGGTGATACCACTGCAGGCAGGCGTCATCCTGCTCGCCGCGCCCCTTCACCACTTCATCAATCAGCGCGCACTGGGCATAAAGAATGTGCTCACGGCTTTGCGCGTCGCAGCCGGCCTGTTGCAGCGCCAGCTGCACCTTTTCCACTTCAGAGACGCAGTGCTCCCACAGCACGCGCCCTTCCCCCTCCTTAAATACCGGGCCGTGACGCAGGCTGATGACCTGCAGCCAGCTGTTCTGCAACAGCGCATCGATATCACACGCGTTTCTCTGGCTCATGTTCTCAGCACCGCAAACAGTTCAAGTTCAGGTTCACCCAGCATGCCCGGTACGTAGAACATGCAGCTGCCGCCCGCCAGCATCTCTGCCGCCGCCGGGTGCGAGAGGTCGAGGGCAAAATAGTGGTTTTCCAGACGCAGGGGGATCGCGGCAGGAACGTGGCGCAGCGGCCTCAGCGGAATGCCCTGCTGCGACGCATTCACCAGATCGGTCACGGAGTCCGGGCTGCCGACCTTGCACTGGCGCGGGAACTGTTCCTGCAGCTGCGCCACCGGCAGCGGAGAGCGCACCGAAAGGTAGAAATCGGCCTCCTCGCGCAGGCGCGGATCCTGCAGACGGGCCAGCCACTGGTGCAGCCGCCTGTCGTGTTCCATCTCAATCGACACCACGCGTGACGGCAGGCTGGCTTCCAGCAGGTCGCTGAGCAGATCGAACAGAGGCGGGAAAACAGCGTTCAGCCGCGCGTGCTGATAGGCAGGAATGGCGCTGACCTGATGCGCCAGCGAGAACGTCAGCAGGCTGCCAGCCAGACGAGCCAGCTCCGTATACAGGCGCTCCGGCGCGCTTTGCGGGAAGCGCAGGAACTGCCCCAGCACCGGCTCCGCACTGTTCAGCGCGTTGAGCAGCCAGAACAGCGAGACATCGGCAACGGCAAAGTCGGCCATGCGTTCGTTGCTTTCGCGGCGCATCGCCATCAGGCGGCTGAGGCGGGCACGCAGCTGCGTGATCAGCTGGTCAAGCTGGGTCAGCAGCCACGGACTGCTCTGCACGGTCAGCGGCGGCGGCAGAAAGGTGTCGTCCTGGGTCCAGCCCCCCTGGCTGTCCTGCTGCAGACGCGCCACCGGGCAGACCAGGTAATCAGCGTTGTTCCGATCGGCAAAACGCAGCGTCAGCTCGGGTTTGATCACCGCAATCTGGCGCGTGTCATCGCCAAACTGATTGCGGATATCACGCCAGCGCTGGCGATAACGGATTGGCCGTTCGGCAACGTCATCCGGCTGCAGGCAGTTGCCGCCGTTCGCCCTGAGCAGCGGCAGTGCCAGCACCACCACCACATCATCACCTTCGGGTATCAATACCGGCGGCAGATCGTCACCCTTGCTGGTGTCAATCAGCGTACCGTCCTGAAAACGCACGTGCAGATGCCGCGCCTGCAGACGGCCGAACTTCAGCACATCTGCGTCAAATTCAGCGCGGATAACGCCCCAGGGGTGATTCAGTCCCATCTGCGCAATACACTCTGCTGACCAGGCCGCATACGCGGCCTGCTGCTGGAAATGCTGCGGCGAGATCATCACGCCACGGCCCCACAGCGGTTGTTCAATTTTCATCAGGCCTCCGCCTTATGCGTTGCTGCCGCCGGCGGCGAAGGTGTGTTCAACGGGGAGGTTTACTGACGGGGAAAACGCCGCCGGCGCGCTGGCGACGTTGTTTTTATTGCGGATGCTGACGACCGCTTTCGGGGCCCGACTCTGATAAGAATTACTCATAGTTACTCCTGTAAAAATGACGCGGAAAGCGGACAATATGTATACTTTCCCTGTGTACAGGTGTGACTATAAAGTAGCCAGCTTAAGGCAATCAACAGGCAGATTCATAAAATGTGATCTGATTTATATAGGAATTTTCCCATAAGATTACTAGAGCCACTAAAATTAAAGCTAAGCAGGCACTGTTTTATCTGAAATGTTAATAAGCTCATCAGGCCCTTGCACCAGAATAAACCGCCATTTTTTCGATTTTTTCATCAGAAAAAATTAACTGTTTAGCGTCATGGCAGAAAAGAACAAGGCAGCGTGAAATCAGTTCGGGACGGGGAAAACCGGCAGGGGTGTGAAGCGGGTTACGCAGAGAGTCGTAGTGAGAAATGGCGGTGAGGTGCTGGGAAAACTGCAAAAAAAATCCGTAATCTTCCATGAGATTACGGATTTTCACACAGCCGCTGGGTTGGTCAGCCGATCCTTAACCGATCGGCATCAGACCACAGCGTTCTGCCTTTGTGCTGCCTGCTGCTTCCGTCAGACTCAGGCGCTGCGCAGGTTATCCACCAGCGCCATCTCTTCACTGCTCAGCAGTTTTTCGATGTCGACCAGAATCAGCATGCGGTCGCCCAGCGCCCCCAGCCCGGTCATATACTCGGTGGACATGGTGACCGCAAACTCCGGTGCCGGGCGGATCTGCTCGTGCATCAGCGACAGTACGTCAGAGACGCCGTCAACCACGATGCCGACCACGCGGTGCTCAAGGTTCAGCACGATCACCACGGTGTTGTCGTTATAGACCACGTCAGGCTGGGCAAACTTAATGCGCAGATCGATAATCGGCACGATCACGCCGCGCAGGTTGGTGACGCCTTTAATAAACGGCGGCGTGTTGGCGATGCGGGTCACCTGATCGTAGCCACGGATCTCCTGAACTTTCAGGATATCGATGCCGTACTCTTCGGCACCCAGCGTGAAGACCAGAAACTCCTGGCCGACGGTTTCTCCGGTGATTTTAGTGACAGTGGCCATGCCAGTCATAGTTCTACCCTTAATCAGTTATTATCAGGCTGCGGCTCCCGCCACACGCTTTTCACGGTTCAGAGACTGCAGTGCAGAAACGTCAACAATCAGCGCCACGCTGCCATCGCCGAGGATGGTGGCGGCAGAAATGCCCGGCACCTTGCGGTAGTTGCTTTCAAGGTTTTTCACCACCACCTGGTGCTGACCAATCAGCTGATCGACCAGCAGCGCATAGCGTTTACCGGCGCTCTGCAGGATCACCACGATGCCCTGGGTGGCTTCGGTTTTGGCCCCCTGCACCTCAAAGACGTTCCACAGCTCCACCAGCGGCAGGTATTCGCCGCGCACTTCCAGCACGCGTTCACCGCCGGCCAGCGCCTTCAGGTCGTCCGCCAGCGGCTGCAGGGATTCCATCACCGCGTTCAGCGGCAGGATAAACACCTCGTTCGCCACCCGCACCGACATGCCGTCAAGGATCGCCAGCGTCAGCGGCAGCAGGATGCGAATGGTGGTGCCTTTGCCCTGCTTCGATGAGATTTCAACGTGGCCACCCATCTCCTGGATGTTACGTTTCACCACGTCCATGCCCACGCCGCGGCCGGAAACGTCGGTCACCTGCTCGGCGGTGGAGAAGCCCGGCGCGAAGATCAGCATGCCGACCTCTTCGTCGCTCATGTTCTCGCTGACCGGCAGCCCGGACGAGAGCGCCTTGGCCAGAATGCGTTCGCGATTCAGCCCGGCACCGTCGTCGGTCACTTCGATGCAGATGTTGCCGCCCTGGTGCTCGGCGGAGAGCGTCAGGTTACCGACCGGGTATTTCCCGGCGGCCTGGCGGGTTTCCGGCGACTCGATACCGTGATCGAGGCTGTTACGCACCAGGTGGGTTAACGGATCGATAATGCGTTCGATCAGGCTCTTGTCCAGCTCGGTGGAGCTGCCCATCAGCGTCAGTTCCACCTCTTTGCCCAGCTTGCTGGCAAGGTCACGCACCAGGCGCGGGAAGCGGCTGAAGACGTACTCCATCGGCATCATACGAATCGACATTACCGATTCCTGCAGGTCGCGGGCGTTACGCTCCAGCTGACCCATGCTGTTCAGCAGGTCGCCGTGGTGTACCGGATCCAGCGCGCCGGAGCGCTGCGCCAGCATCGACTGGGTAATCACCAGCTCACCGACCAGGTTGATCAGCTGATCGACCTTCTCAACCGCAACGCGGATGCTGCTGGACTCGCTGGCTTTGGCGGCCGGCTGCTTTTTATGCGCTTCACGCTTCGGCGAGATATCGCTGACGGTAGCCAGCGGATGGCTCTCTTCGGCCTCGTCTTCAGGCTCGTCTGCCGCCGGCTCCACCGCCGCCACCGCAACCGGTGCCGCAACGGCGACCGGTTCAGGGAAGTCGATTTGCGATTCGTCGAGCACGAAGCACAGCACCGCCACGATGTCATCTTTGCCCACCGAGGAGTCCAGCGTGGCTTCCAGCACGTTCTCGCCTTTTACCGCGTCCAGCACGGTGCCGAGGTTGGCCAGCTCGTCGAGCATCAGGTCAGCTTCACCCGCTTTCAGCGCGCTCAGGCGAATGCGCAGACCGGCTGCGGCTGGCACAGTAGCCTCTTCTGACGGCACTTCAACCAGCGCCACGCGCGGTGCGGCGGGGGCGGCAACGCTCTCGCCTTTGGCTTCCAGCGCCAGCTGGCGCAGCACCTGACAAATGTAGGTGAAGGCCTCAGCATCCGGTTCTGACGCCGTTTTGTAGGCATCTAGCTGTTCCTGCATAATATCTTTGGTTTCCAAAAACAGATTGATGATATCGGTGCTCAGCTGCATTTCGCCGCGACGAGCATCGTCAAGAATATTTTCCAGAATATGCGTGGTTTCCTGCAGCACCGAGAAGCCGAAGGTGCCGGCCCCCCCCTTAATGGAATGGGCGGCGCGGAAGATCGCGTTAAGCTGTTCCGAATCGGGCTCCTGCGGGTCTAACCCCAGCAGGTGTTGTTCCATATCGGCCAACAGTTCGTCGGCTTCATCAAAGAACGTCTGGTAAAAATCGCTGATATCCATGCTCACGGTATCACCTCGGCTGTGAGTCGCGATCGGTCTGAATCACAGCCGGTGCCGCCGGTAACGTGGTTACCGGCGACGGGCTGGCTGCGGGTTCAGCCTGTGGTTGGGGTTGAGAATCGGGTTGTTTTTCGGGTTGAACCGTCTGTGTCGCCGGCAGTTCCGGCGCGGCAATCTGTTTCAGGCTGTCCGGGCTGCTGATATTGACCGCATCACCTTCGGCATTTTCTTTTTCTATCTGCTCTTCGGTATCGTGATTCAGCACCAGCAGGCTGATGCGGCGGTTAACGGCATCGTCTGCACCGCGATTTTTCAGCTTCATGGTGGCGGCCATGCCGACCACACGCAGCACTTTTTCACCGTCCAGCCCGCCGCTGATCAGCTCGCGGCGCGAGGCGTTAGCACGGTCGGCGGAGAGCTCCCAGTTGCTGTAGCCGCGGTCACCGCCGGCATACTGGAAGTCATCGGTATGACCGGCCAGGCTGATCCGGTTAGGAATATCGTTCAGGATCGGCGCAATCGCCCGCAGAATATCGCGCATGTAGGGTTCCACCTGCGCGCTGCCGGTTTTGAACATCGGCCGGTTCTGGCTGTCGATAATCTGAATGCGCAGCCCCTGCTCTACCATGTTGATCAGCAGGTGCGGACGCAGCGCGCGCAGGCGCGGATCGGCTTCAATCAGCTGATCCAGCTTGTCGCGCAGCTTCTTCAGCCGCGTTTCGTCCAGCTGGCGCTTCTGCGCCCGCTTGGCTTCATCAATATCGACCACCTTTTTCACTTCGCCGAGCTTTTCCGTCGGGTCCTGGCCGCCGCCGGGGATCGGGCTTTCGCTGTCGCTGCTGCGCTGGCCGCCGGTCAGCGCGACCTTCAGCGGCGTTTTAAAGTAGTCAGCAATCTGCACCAGCTGCTGCGGGTTGGAAATTGAGATCAACCACATCACCATAAAGAAGGCCATCATCGCCGTCATAAAGTCGGCGTAGGCAATTTTCCATGAGCCGTGTCCGGCCTCATGTTTTTTACCTTTTTTCCGCTTTACCAGCACAATGGGGTGGTTGTTCTTCATGCGTCCTGATCCGAAGTCTGCTTGGTGGCTTTCGCATTACGCACGTGCTCTTCCAGTTCGGTAAACGACGGGCGTTCGGTCGAATAGAGCGTCTTGCGGCCAAATTCCACCGCGATCTGCGGTGCATAACCGTTCAGGCTGGAGAGCAGCGTCACCTTGATGCACTGCATCATTTTGGTCGATTCAGCGCACTGCTGGCGCAGCACGCCCGCCAGCGGCGAGATAAAGCCGTAAGCCAGCAGAATACCGAGGAAAGTACCGACCATCGCGTGAGCGATCAGTCCGCCGAGTTCTGCCGCCGGGCGGTCGGCTGATGCCAGCGTATGCACCACGCCCATTACCGCCGCCACGATGCCAAAGGCCGGCAGCGAGTCACCGACCGTCGCCAGCGCGGTGGCCGGCACGTCGCACTCGTGCTCGTAGGTTTCGATCTCTTCATCCATCAGCGCCTCAATTTCAAAGGCGTTCATATTGCCGCTGATCATCAGGCGCAGATAGTCGGTGATAAAATCGACCAGCCGCTTGTCAGAGACAATGCGCGGATAGCTGGCGAAAATTTCGCTCTCGGCCGGGTTTTCAATATCCCGCTCCAGCGACAGCATGCCCTGCTGACGCGATTTGGCCATCAGGCGGTACAGCAGCGCCATCAGGTCCATATAGACCGCTTTGTTGTATTTCGAGCCGCGCATCAGCAACGGCAGCGACTTCAGCGTCGCTTTGATCGCCTTACCATTGTTGCCGACGATAAAGGCACCGATACCTGCCCCGCCGATAATCAGCAGTTCAGCCGGTTGATACAGGGCTCCGAGGTGGCCGCCTACCATTGCGTAGCCGCCCAGCACCGAGCCCAGAACGAGGATATAACCCAAAATTACCAGCACAACGAATCCTTACGTCTGTAAACGTGTGGGTGGAAGGTAAGCCGGAAAGCCGCAGGTGGAACGCCATGCCCGAGCAAAAAAAAAGCAGCGGTCAATGACCGCTGCTGGATTCACTCTCTATGGCGAACACTATTAAACGGCTCGTTTAACCTGTTCATCCAGCAGTTGTGAACTGTTATCGGCAGATTCTGCGATAAGTTTACGTCTTTTTACCGCGCGAGATGGCGGCTGGCAGAGGCTGCAGGTAAAGCTGTTAACGGGCTGGTGTGCGTGGTTAATAAAGCTGCCGCCGCAGCATTTGCAGTCGGAAAGCTCGAGCATGCCGCTCTCAACGAAACGCACCAGCGTCCAGGCACGGGTCAGCGCCAGAAGCGGCGCATCATCCTGCTGCGGACACTGTTCGAGGTACAGACGATAGGCTTTGATCACCGCATCCACACCGCTGCACATTCCGCTTTTGATCAGGAACTGCCAGGCGTTGCAGAACATCGACGCATGGATATTTTGTTCCCAGGTCATAAACCAGTCGGTGGAGAAAGGCAGCATGCCCTTCGGAGGTGGACTGCCGCGCAGTTCTTTATACAGCTTGATCAGGCGGCCACGGCTTAACTGTGTTTCGCTTTCCAACATTTGCAGACGGGCGCCCAGGGTGATGAGTTCCATCGCCAGCTGGATGTCGCGCGCCTCCTGCACAATACTCTTTTCGCTCATTAACTCGCAGCCTTCTTTTTCGGCGTCTCATCAGCTTTCGAGACGTCACGTAACAAACGACTGGATAGCAGGATACCGGTGTGGATCTGTTGCAGATCGTCGACCCGTGACTCCTGGGTTAAACGGCTAATTGCATTGTGGTCGTCAAAGCGAAACTGGCAGACCAGCTGATTGGTTTCCGCCAGTTTGACCATTTCAGGCAATGTGAGTCGCGCAAGAGCGTCGGCCATTGGCTCGTCGATCCCTAAGCGAAACATTGCAGATGCTTTTTCCTGGTTAATTAAACGCTGCGCGAGCAGTAAATACGACAAATTGATGTCATAAATGTGTTTGAGTAATTCGGATGTACCCATTTTTTTTCCATCCTGACTGACACTACTTTTAACGTTCGCGGTCTGTGTGCCGCTACCATGGTTGCTGGTTGGTAAATCTAAAGATGGCAAAAATTTATGGCTGAAGCCAACGCGTGAAACCGTTCGTCAGATCCTTAGAGCTAACAGGCAGCATATCGGGAGTGGATCCGTCTTGCTGGCCGTTGCTTCTGCGCCTGTTCTTCCCTGCTGGTGTTCATGACTTCTTGTTACATTCTTATAAGACTATTCTTAAAACAGAGCAACTCTATCCCCTATGATTTCGACATACAACGCAAACACGGCGAAATTTTAGATAAAGTGTGACACAGATCACACTTTTGATGGAAATAGTTCCTAAAAAAGCATCAGCGCCGCTGTTCATTAGGTCGCTAATTAACCTTTTTGCGCAAATTTTGTAACATCAACACCCGCAACTGCTCCCGCTGGGGATAAATCACCCTCTCTGATGACCTGAACGACCGGACTGGTTAATAAAAGCGCAAAAAAGAAATATAAATGCAATAAACCGGCGGAAAGAAACCGGTTAAATAGATAAATATGCATTTTAACTGCATTTAAAAACAGAAATAGTCTCTGCGCACTGATTGACGCCGCTGAGCGATAAAGTGCAGCAAAGCCGCCTTTACGTTGGATTTACACAGTTGTTTGTAAGCACAGTGCAACTAATGTCTGTAAGGGGAAAACAGATGTAAATGGAGGTTACATAAGCATTATGAATGATTTGCGGATTTTTTCAGGAAAGTAACACTCCACTATCGGCAGGACGTGCGCTTTCTTGAGGGGAAAGGTGACTATTTTTATTACTTATGCTTCAACTGCTGCTTTTTACGCCAGAATGCAGCCGCCTGAAGATGTTTTTCAGGCGGAATTGTGTACCGGACGCGGATTTTCACGCTGCTACCCGCCTGCGCGGGCAGCCGTTATCACCCGGATTAACGCCGGTCAGCGCGGCCGGTCACCCTGACGACCTCTGGCTGGCGTTCACCGCCCGCAGATCCTGCAGATAGTCGGTACGCCAGCGGGTGATGTCGTTGCGGCGCAGCACCGCCATCATGTCGTTGTAGCGGGAGATGCGCTCGGTGCGGGACATGGTCAGGGCCTGATCCAGCGCCGCGGCCACCTCATCACGATCGTAAGGGTTGACGATCAGCGCGGCGGTCAGCTCGTTGGCCGCGCCGGCAAACCGCGACAGGATCAGCACGCCGGGGTCGTCCGGGTCCTGCGCGGCGACGTACTCTTTCGCCACCAGGTTCATGCCGTCGCGCAGCGGCGTCACCAGCCCGATATCGGTCAGACGGAAAATTTTCATCAACAGACGACGGTCAAAGTGCTGATTCAGATAGTAGAGCGGGGTCCAGCCCAGCGTGCCGTAATTGCCGTTGATGCGCCCGGCTTCGGTCTGCAGCTGGTGGCGAATATCCTGATAGGCCTGCACGTCGCCGCGCGAGGTTGGCGCAATCTGTGAATAGCGAATGTTGCCGCGATGCTGCGGATAGTGCTCCAGCAGCGCCTCGTAGGCAAGAAAGCGCTCCGGCAGCCCCTTCGAATAATCCAGCCGCTCGCAGGCGATGATGTTCTTCGCATCACCCAGGTCCTTCTTCATTGCCACCATTTTCGGCGGCAGCGGCCCTTCCGCCATCTGTTTGATGCTGTCCGGCTCGATGCCGATCGGGTAGACCCCGGTGCTGAAGGTGTGGCCCAGCGCCTGGTGGACGTTGTCCGTGCTGACCAGCGGCGTCAGCTGCCCCACGCTGTCGAGGAAGGCGCTGCGATCGCTGTCGGTCTGGAAGCCCAGCAGGTCGTATTCGCACATCATCGCCAGCAGCTCCTGATGCGGCGGCAGCGCGTTGAAGATCTCCGGGGTCGGAAACGGAATATGCAGGAAGAAGCCGATGCGGTTGGTGACCCCGCGTTTGCGCAGCTCGGCGGCAAACGGCAGCAGATGGTAGTCATGGATCCACAGTACGTCGTCCGGCTGCAGCAGCGGCAGCAGGCGTTCGGCCAGCCGGGTGTTGACCCGGCAGTAGCCCTCCCAGGCCTCGCGCTGGAAGTTCACCAGATCGAGGCGATAGTGGAAGGCCGGCCACAGCACCGCGTTGGAAAACTGCAGGTAATAGAGGTCGTAATCGTTCTGGTCAAGGCCAAAGGAGGCGTAGGTAATGCCGTCATGATCCAGCATCGCCAGATCGTCCTCGTCCTCTTCGCCAATTTCGTTAATCTCTCCGTTCCAGCCGTACCACAGCCCGCCGGTGGTTTTCAGCGCGTCGACGATGCCCACGGTTAACCCCCCGGCACTGCTTTTACTGCCGGTAGGGAGAGCGATACGGTTAGACACCACCACTAAGCGACTCATACTTTTTGCTCCTCTGACGTTGTCACGCCCTGATTTAATTGTAATTGTGTTGTTTCCAGCCACTGCCAGACGGCCGCCACGTTCTGCAGACGGTGACCTGCCACGCTTTCACCCTCACCGACTTTAACTGAGACGCCGCCCAGCGCGTTCACCACCGCAAAACCGGCCTCGTCGGTAAGGTCATCACCGAGAAATACCGGGATACGCCCGGCAAACGGCGGCTGCTGCATAAAGGCGCTAATCGCCTCCCCTTTGCTCACCCCGGCCGGCTTCAGCTCAACCACGCATTTGCCGGGCTGCAGGTAGAAAGCCGGGTAACGGGCGACCATCTCCGCCGCCAGCCGCTCAATCGCCGGCTGATGCTGCGGCGCGCGGCGGTAGTGCAGCGCAAAGGCGATGCCTTTATCCTCCAGCTCCGCGCCGTCGAGCGCGCCCATCTGCCGGGTTAGCTCCGCCGCCAGCTCACGCAGCAGGGGCTGCGGCAGCGTAACGCGCTGGATCTGATCCTCGCCGATGCGTCGTTCCGCGCCGTGAATGCCGGCCGCCGGCAGCACCAGCGGGGCCACCAGCGCGTCCAGTTCGGCGATCGGCCGCCCTGAAACCAGCGCCACCGCGCCCTGACAGCACAGGGCCAGGTCGGCCACGCGCTGGCGCACCGCAGCGGGAATAAAGACTTCATCGGGGCGCGACTGGATCGCCGCCAGCGTACCGTCGACGTCAAAAAAGAAGGCGTAGCCGGGGCTGGCCGTTGGGGATATCCACTGTGCTTGCTCGCTCACCACGTTCCTCCTGAAAAAACATTGCGTAAGGATGCTGCGGCGCTGAAAGGGATCGCTCAGAAGCGTCAGGCCCGATGGCCTGATGCGGGGATAAGGCGGGAAAGGTGTTACCAGCACCGGCGGCTGGCCAGAAAAAGGCAGAACGCAAAGCTCCCTGTAAAACCCGAAATTCACCACCGCCATGGCGTTACGCCACCGCGTCGACCCTTAACGCACAACAACATCGCGTTTAAGTATAGTTGAGGTTTCGATCTCTGCCAGACGCGATGCAGACCTTAAGGGGAACGCCGCGTCAGGGGGGTGGCGGGCCGTCGGCCGCGGCGGTGAGCACCACCCGCGCCTGGCAGCCACGGCCGTCAGTGCGGTTGTCGAGGTGAAACGCACCCTTATGCAGCTGTACGATGCGGGTAACGATACTCAGCCCGAGGCCGATGCCGCCGTAGCGGCTGTCCATACGCACAAAGGCCTTGCTCAGCTCGCCGCGTTTGCTGTCGTCAATCCCCGGCCCCTCGTCGCTGACCGTCAGCGTCGGCTCCGGCTCCGCGCTGATGCCCACGGTGATGCGGCTGCCGGGCGGGCTGTAGCGGTGGGCATTTTCCACCAGGTTACGCAGCACCAGCCGCAGCAGCGTGGCGTCGCCGCGCACCAGCGCCTCCTGCTGCGGATCGATAATCAGCGTCTGTTGACGATCGTCGAGCATCGCCTGCAGCTCCTGCTGCATCGGCCTGAACACCTCCAGCAGCAGCGACACGTGCTGATAGTTGCCGGCGGTAAAGGCATGGCCAACGCGGGCCAGCTGCAGCAGCTGCGACACGCTGTGGGTCATCTGATCCAGCCGTTCAATCAGCGGCCGGACGTCGATGTGGTGCTTACGCTCGATCAGCTCAAGGTGCAGGCGCAGACCGGCCAGCGGCGTGCGCAGCTCGTGCGCCACGTCGGCGGTAAACAGCCGTTCGCGTTCCAGGCTGACGGTCAGCCGGGAAACCAGCCGGTTGATCGCCAGCGTTACCGCGTCGATCTCGCTGACCGAGGGCTGAAACGGCACCGGCTCCAGGTTGTTTTCGCCACGGCGCTCCAGCTCCTGCTGCAGATCGGAAAGCGGCCGGGTGATCCACTTAATCGCCTGCCGGCACAGCAGCAGTGACAGGGTAATAATCACCAGGCTCGGCAGCGCAAGGCTGGCAATCGCCTCACGGATCTCCTTCTGAACGCTGCGCTGCACGTCGCGGTGGTTCAGCGCCGCCTCCACCAGCAGCTGGATCTGCTCTTTGCTTTCGTGCCACAGCCACAGCACGCTGATCACCTGGCACACCACCAGGATCAGGCCAATCGCCAGCAGCAGGCGGAAACGCAGCGTCGCCGGCCGCACCTCCGGCAGCGTACCGCCCGCCATCAGCCTTCACCGCCGTTTTTCACCAGCGAGTAGCCAAAGCCGCGCACCGTGCGGATCGCGGTGCGGCCGATTTTGTCGCGCAGGTGGTGAATATGCACCTCCAGCGTGTTGGTGGCCGGTTCGGTCTCCCAGTTGTAGATATCGTTGTAGAGCACCTCGCGGTGCACCGGCTGCCCGGCCTTCAGCATCAGCCGCGCCAGAATCGCGTACTCCTTCGGCGTCAGCTCCAGCGGCGCGTCGCCGCGGGTGATCTGGCGGTGGGTCATATCCAGCGCCAGGTCGCCGACGATAACCCGGGTATCGCCCTGATTGACGTTGCGGCGAATTAAGGCGCGGATGCGCGCCAGCAGCTCGTCAAGGGCAAAGGGCTTAATCAGATAGTCATCCGCGCCGGCGTCGAGCCCGGCGATGCGCTCCTGCACCGTATCGCGCGCGGTGAGGATCAGCACCGGCTGCATTTTTTTCTGCCGCCGCTGGCGCAGCAGAAAGTGCAGGCCGTCTTCGTCCGGCAGGCCAAGATCGAGGATCAGCAGGCTGTACTGGCTGGCGGCCAGCCAGGCCTCCGCGTCGCGGATGGTGGTGACGCCGTCGCAGACGTAGCCCTCGCCCTCCAGCGCCAGCACCAGCCCCTGCAGCAGCAGGGCATCATCTTCGACTACCAGGATTTTCATGGGTTTTGGCTCCGGCACGCCGTCAGTAAGTCATCGGCAGGCTGATAGAGTTGGGTTTGCGTATCGGTCAGGCCCAGCACGGTGGCGAACAGATTATCCTGCGAGGCCGCCTGCGTCGCCGCCCGTTTGCTCAGACAGGCGGCGCTGACGCCAAAGCGCTGCTGATAGTCGGGCGACAGCCAGACCAGCAGCGGCACGTGTTTCTGCGCCTCCGGGGCGATAGCATACGGCATTCCGTGCAGGTAAACGCCATTTTCCCCCAGCGATTCGCCGTGATCGGAGAGATAGACCAGGCTGGTGGTGAACTGCTGCTGGTGCGCCTGCAGCAGCTTAATCGCCTTATCGACAATATAGTCCACGTAGAGCACGGTATTGTCGTAGGTGTTGACCAGCTGCTGCTGTGAACAGTCCTGGATCTGGTTAGTGTCGCAGGTCGGTGTGAACCTGCGGAACGCGTCCGGATAGCGGCGGAAGTAGGTCGGCCCGTGGCTGCCGATGGTGTGCAGCACGATCACGCCGTTGCCCTGCAGCTGGCTGATATAGTCCTCAAGACCGTGGAACAGCACCTCATCGTAGCATTCGCCGTCGGTACACATGCCGGGCAGATTCAGGCTGGTCATATCCTGATGCGGCACGCGGTCGCAGGCCCCTTTGCAGCCGCCGTCGTTTTCGTTCCACAGCACGCTGATCCCGGCGCGCTGCACCACGTCGAGCAGCCCTTCCTGGTGCGCGGCCAGCGCGTCATCATAGTGCACGCGCGGCATCCCGGAGAACATGCACGGCAGTGAGACGGCGGTGGCGGTTCCACAGGAGGCGGTATTCGGGAAATAGCTGACGCCGTCCTGCGCCAGCAGCGGGTTGGTCTGCCGCCCGTAGCCGGAGAGCGAGAAGTCAGCCGCGCGCGAGGTTTCCCCCACCACCAGAATGGTCAGGCTCTTTTTCGCGCCGTTCAGGCGATCCGGATTCTGGCGTGCGTCCAGCCCGATGCGCACCAGCGGCTGGTTCTGCATCTGCTGGTGGCGATACCAGGAGAGCGTGGCGGCAATGGTGTTCGACGGGCTCAGCGACTTCACCAGCTCTTTATCGTTGCGGAACAGCGAGGCGTAATCTTTATAGAACAGCAGCGCCACCAGCAGGATCACCGCGACGGAGGCCAGCACGCTGAGCAGCCGCCCGGCCAGGTGTTTCCACAACACGGCGGGTTTGCGCACGCGCAGCCAGACCATCAGCAGCAGCGGCAGCACGCAGGTGAACAGCAGCACCAGCAGCAGCTGGGTGGTTAACAGCGCAAAGCTTTCGGAGGCGGTGGTATCGATAATATTAACGATCATCGAACGGTCGATAATGATGCCGTAGTTGATGATGAAGTACTGCGCCGGGGCGGAGACCAGCACAAACAGCGCGATGACCAGGCTGTCCAGCCACAGCAGCGAGGCCAGCGTAACCACAATATTGATCACGCTGAACGCCACCAGCGGCATGGTGAGAAACACCAGTACGTTCCGCAGGCTGTCCGGCGGCATCGCCACCAGCACCTGGCGGTAGAAGGCAATATTCAGCCCGACCGAGATTAACAGCGCAAACAGCGCGATAAAGGTAAACCGGCTGACCGCCGGGCGGGAGAGAGAGAAACGTGGCATCTGGCCGTCCTTAATGTTCTGAGGCGGCCAGCATCGCAAAGAAAGTTTAGGAAAAGCTTAAGAAGCTTAAGAACGTTAAAAACCTTTATCGCGGTGTGCCACCTGCTGCGGGCGAAACGCTTCGCCCGCAGCAGAACGTCCCCGCCCGCCGGCGATCAGACAATACCGGTATTAACCCGCTTACCAATGTCCTTCAGCTGCGAGTACTTTTCCAGCAGCGTCGGGCCGTCGTCGAGGCTCATGGCAAACATCCACATATAGGTCATCACGGAATAGATATGCCCGGCGTCGCTGATGCCGCGAAAGGTCATGGCGAGGATAGTGCCGGCAAACATCAGCGCCACCGCGCCGCCGATCGCCAGGTAGCCCAGCGCTTCCCGGTCAGACAGGCTGATGCGCAACCGCGACAGCACGCGGTAGTGACGGGTCAGCAGCGACGGCGGTGCCGTGCCCACCAGCCCGACCTCTTTCTCCAGCCGGTCATTCAGACGGTTAAACAGCCACTCGTTTTTGTTGGTATAGCCGCGCAGAAAGCAGGCGAACAGCAGCAGCACCGCCAGGCAGAACAGCCCGGTGTGAAACTCAATCACCAGCAGCATCACCGCCGCGCCGCTGATCGAGGCCAGCGTGGTGATCAGCACCGGCAGGTGTTTCTCAAAGAAGTCGACAAACTCGCGGGAGAGCGCCACCCGCGCCGCCACCGTCGAGTGGCTGTGGTTCTGCCCGCGCTGGGTGAGGATCACCGGCACCGCCAGTTCGGCATAAATGCGCGCAAAGGTGCGGGTATCAACGCTGCGCCGCGCCGCACCGATCGCCCACATCACCAGCACCATCAGCGCATAGAGCACCGCGTGCAGCGGCTTTGCCTCAAGGATGGCGTTGATCGCGAAGCCCGCCAGCAGCGGGTAGAGCAGATAGGTGACGTTTTCCGCCACCACCAGCAGCAGCGTCAGCCACAGCTTGCGGCTGTGACGGCGGCCGATCAGTTTCAGCGTGCCGAAGGCACTGTGGGATGCAGCATCCGGCTGCAGGATTTTTTCCGTGTTCATACTCATTATCTGTTAAAGTGCGTTTGAGCACCTGCTCAAACTACGGGAGCAGTCTATTTGAGCAACCGCTCAAAGTCAACGAGGGTAAAAATGAAAGAGACGGCGGAGGCCCTGCGGGGCAGAATTTTAACCGGCGCGATCGCGCTGTTTATCGAGCGCGGCGTGGAACGGGTCACCACCCGCGAGCTGACCGAACGCCTCGGCATCTCACGCAGCCATATTTATCACTACTTTCGCGACTGGGAGACGCTGTGCAGGGAAGCGATGACGCAGTTTATGCGCGAGGATGAAGCCGATTTTACCGCCCGCCTGCAGGGGCTTAACGCCCGCGCGCGGCTGATGGCCTTTGTCAGCGACTACCTGCCCGCGGAACCCCACGCCAGCTGGTCGCTGTACAGCTCGCTGTGGCAGCTGGCGATCCATGACGCGGAGTGGGCGGAGATGGCACAGACGCTGATGACCCGCTGGCATGAGATCATGGCCGACATCATTCGCGCCGGCCTGGCGGCCGGCGAGTTCCGCCACGGCGACCCGGAGCAGATTACCCGCCAGCTCAGCGCGATGGTTAACGGCTACGCCGAGCAGCTGATCGTCGCCCCCAGCCCGCTGAAGCACCGCGCCGCCAGCGAGGATATCGCCGCCTTTATCGCGCTGGCGCTGCGGCCGGTCGGCTGAGCAGCGCGGGCGCGGTCAGCAGGCCCGCCGCGCGGTGGCCTGCACCGTTACCGCCACCGCGCTTAATGCCACCAGCATCAGAAATACCCCCAGACCGGTCATCGCCGGGAAGCCGAAGGTTTTAAACAGCAGCAGCCCGGCGATGCAGCCGCCGAGAAAGGAGAACACCGTGGTCAGGTGGGTGAACAGCTGCTTAATATAGAAGCGCCGTTCGGCGGCGATAGTGCGGCTGAACAGCGAGAACAGCACCGAACCAAAGGCGATACCGGCATCGGTCAGCGTGCCGGTTATGTGGGTCGATCGCACCCGGCCGCCGGAAAGCTGGGTGGACGTGGCGTTGTGAACGCCCATCAGCAGCGCCAGCAGCGTCAGAAACTCGCGGTTATTGCCCGGCGAAAAAAACAGACTCTCATACAGCGCCGCCAGCGTCAGCACCACCCCTTCCGCCAGCAGAACCAGACAGAAAATGGTCCGCATCTGGCGTTTCTCCCCGACGATCGTCAGCACGCGCGACAGCGTACAGCCAAGCACAAAGGCCGCCAGCAGCGCGGCCAGCAGCGTCAGGTCGCTGAGATCGAGGCTGGTCACCTCCGTGGAGAGCTGTGACGCGTTGCCACTCATATGCGAGGGGAAAAAACCAAAGGCGCCAAGCGCCATGGCGTTGAGGATGCCGGCGGTGGTGGCCAGCACCAGCGCCAGATAACGGTCTTCGCGGTGCGAGCGGATCTTCTTCTTTTTTATCAGCATAGTACTCCCGGCAGGCTGAACGGCAAAAAAGGGTCAGGGGGGCGGCCTCATGCCGCATCTGCTCAGTATAGGCCGCGCTGAAGCCTGAAGATCCTGAGATTTGTCTGCATTCCCGGCCATCGACCCTGGATATTTTTCAACAACTTTCAGAAGATTTCAGGAAACGTAAAGTCCACCGGCGCGGCCGGGCGTAGCCTGTGGGGCGAAGCCAGCGGGGCTTTAGTCAATTAACAGGATTAATAAGCTGTTTTTATTGGTTTTCTCCGGCGGTCACTGTTCGTAGGGTGATGGCATACAGGGTGCATTCAGACACACAGCGGAGATAACAATGAAAACAGCAGTAACCGGACATTTTGCGCTTAAACAGATCGTGGCGGGCATCGTGCTGGCTACCCAGGCCTTTGCGGTCAGCGCGGCGGAGCCAAAGCCGGTCAGCGGCGGCACGCTGAACGTGGCGCTGGGCAGCGACACGCCGATTATTGACCCGTCAATCACCGGTTACTCGGTCACCGCGCTGGTAACGCGCAACGTGGTCGATTCGCTGGTCGGCCAGGCGGAAGACAACCGCTTTACGCCATGGCTGGCGGAGAAGTGGCAGATCAACGACGACCATACCGAATACACCTTCCACCTGCGCCGCGACGTCACCTTCAGCGATAAAACCCGGCTGGACGCGGCGGCGGTGAAATATAACCTCGAGCGCATTCTCGATCCGAAAACCACCTCCAGCTACGGCAAGTCGCTGCTCGGCCCCATCAGCGAGATCGTCACCCCGGACGACTTTACCGTGGTTATCCGTTATAAAACGCCGTTCGCTTCGCTGCTGCAGGGGCTGAGCCTGCCCTACCTCGGCATTCAGTCGCCGACCTATCTGCAGAACACCGCCAACACCAGCAATACCGTGGTCGGGTCCGGGCCGTTTATTCTTAAATCTTTTGTTAAGGGCAGCGGCAGCCAGCTGACCCGTCGCGCGGACTACAACTGGGGGCCGGGCTATGCGCAGCATCAGGGGCCGGCGTATCTGGAGGCGATCAACTTTAAATACCTGCCGGAATCCTCGGTGCGCCTCGGCGCGCTGACCAGCGGCCAGGTGCAGGCGATCGACGCCGTGCCGCCGGCCAGCGCCCGCTCGCTGAAAAGCAACGCTCAGCTGCAGATCCTCACCAAAGAGAATCCCGGCGTTAACCGCGTGCTCTATCTGAACACCTCAAAAGGCCCGTTCCAGGATCTGGCCGTGCGCCAGGCCTTCCAGGCGGCGCTGGACCCGGCCTCAGCGGTAAAAGTGGCATTCTTCGGCACGCTGAAGGCGGCGGATAACGTGCTGGGGCCGCAGACGCTCTATTACGATCCGTCGGTGGCCGCGCGCTGGGGCTTTGATGCGGCGAAAGCGGCGCGACTGCTGGACGAAGCGGGCTGGAAAACCAAAAATGCGGCGGGTATCCGCAGCAAAGACGGTCAGCCGCTGACCGTGCATTTCGTCTACGACCCGAAGTCGGCGGAGAGCGCCGATATCACGCTGTTCCAGGCGCTGCAGTTCCAGGCGAAAAAGGCCGGTTTTGACCTGCAGCTGGATCCGGTGGACGCCGGCGTGTTCAGCGCCCGCGGTGCCAGCAATGATTACGATATCCAGTCGAACTTCTACGTGCGCGCCGAGCCGGATATCCTGCGCACCGTGTTCCACTCCGGCTATATCCCGCCGAAAGGGGCCAACTACAGCCGCGTTAACACCCTGGATGACCAGCTGACCCGGGCGATCGGCGCCGCCGACGGTGAACGTAAGCAGCTTTACGGCCAGATCCAGCAGCGCATTATCGACCAGGCTTACGTGGTGCCGGTGTATGTGCCCGCCTATCAGTTCGGAGTGAGCAAAAAGGTGCACGGCGTCGGCTGGTCCACCAACGCCAAGCCGACCTTCTATGACGCGTGGATCGGCAAGTAAGATGGCGCTGACCGTCCTGAAGCGCCTGTTCACCATTCTGGCCGTCCTGTGGGGGGCGGCCACCCTCACCTTCGTGGCCGTTAAGCTGATCCCCGGCGACCCGGTACTGATCCTCAGCGGCGGCGACAGCGTGGTGGAGGATGATTATCGCGCCGAACTCACCGCCCGCTTTGGCCTGGATAAGCCGGTCTGGCTGCAGTACCTGCGCTACTGCGGCCAGGCGCTGAGCGGGCATCTGGGTGAAAGCTATCAGTTTCGCGCGCCGGTGGTGCAGGTGATTACCGACGCGCTAGGCCAGACGCTGGTACTCGCCGGTCTGGCGCTGACGTTAGCCCTGCTGCTGGCGGTGCTGAACGCGCTGGCCACCGCCGGGCGCTGGCCGCTGCTGCGGCTGTTTAACAGCAGCCTGGAGCTGTGCCTGCTCAGCACCCCGGTCTACTGGACCGGTATTGTTCTGCTGAGCATTTTCAGCTTCCATCTGCAGTGGTTCCCGGTGACCGGCAACGACGGCTGGCAATCGCTGGTGCTGCCGGTGATTACCCTGAGCCTGCCGCTGGCCGCCACCCTCAGCCAGGTGCTGCGCGACGGGCTGGAGCAGGCGCTGCAGCAGCCCTTTGCCCTCACCGTACGCACGCGCGGCGCCGGCGAAACCCTGCTGCGCCTGCGCCACGGCCTGCGCCACGCGGCGCTGGCGGCCTCCACGCTGACCGGCACGCTGCTGGCCAACCTGCTGAGCGGCTCGATACTCACCGAAACCGTCTTTGGCCGCGTCGGCCTTGGCAAAATCACCCTGCAGGCGATCGCCAGCCGCGATATGCCGCTGATCCTCGGGCTGGTGATGCTGTCGGCGCTGCTGTTTGTTATCGTTAACCTGCTGGTCGATGCGCTCTATCTGCTGATCGACCCGCGCCTGCGCGCCGGGAGCCACCGATGAGCGACAATCTGCACCCCCTGCTGCGCCGCACGGCGCGGCGCGACCGCGTGGTTCACCCCTGGCTGGCGCTGCGCACCCTGCTGCCGGCGGCGATCGTGCTGCTGCTGCTGGTGATTGCGCTGGCTCCGCAGTGGTTTACCGCCCGCCTGCCGGACGAGATTGATATCAGCGCCGTGCTGCAGCCGCCGTCGCTGCAGCACTTCTTCGGCACCGATACGCTGGGCCGTGACGTGTTTACCCGGGTGATCTACGGCACGGCGCTGTCGCTGAGCATCGGCCTTGGGGCCACGCTGATCGCCTGCGGCGGCGGCGTGGTGCTGGGCATCCTCGCCTCGCTCGGGCCGCGACCGGTGAGGCATCTGGTGGTACGGCTGCTGGATATTCTGCTGGCGTTCCCTGAACTGCTGCTGGCGCTGCTGGTGATCGCGGTGCTCGGGCGCGGCCCGACCAACACCCTGCTGGCGGTGGGGCTCTCCGGCATTGCCGGCTATGCCCGCCTGCTGCGCTCGCAGATCTTACAGGTGAAAATTTCCGGCTACGTGCAGCAGGCGGTGGCGATCGGCGAATCGCCGCTGACCCTTCTGCTGCGCCATATCATTCCCAACACCCTGCGGCCGCTGGTGATCGTGGTGACCCTCGGCATCGGCCATTCGGTGCTGAGCGCTTCATCGCTGAGCTTCCTTGGCCTCGGCGTGATCCCGCCCACCGCCGAGTGGGGCGCGCTGCTGGCGGAAGGACGTGACTTCCTCGACATCGCCCCGTGGATCAGCCTGCTGCCCGCCAGCGTGGTGGCGCTGTCGGTGATTACCCTGACCCTGGCCGGCCGCCGTCTGCAGTCGCTACTGACTACCGGAGACTAATATCATGCCCGTTCATCCAAACCGCCCAACCACCCTGCTCGACGTTCAGGATCTGCGGGTCAGCTTCCGGCTGCCCGCAGGGCTGACGGAAACGGTTAAAGGCCTCACTTTTCAGCTTAACGTCGGTGAAATCGTGGCGCTGGTCGGCGAGTCCGGTTCCGGCAAGTCGGTCACCGCCCGGGCGCTGGTCGGGCTGGCGGGCGACAACGCCCGGGTGCAGGCGCAGCGGCTTGAGCTGACCAGCCGTCAGGGCGAGCCGCTCGACCTGCGCGCGGCGGCCACCCGCTGGCCGCAGATCCGCGGCGGCGAAATCGGTTTTGTGCTGCAGGATGCGCTGACCTCGCTCGATCCGCTGCGCACCGTGGGCAGCGAAGTGGCGGAAGCCCTGCAGCTGCACCGCAGGTTATCGCGGGCGGAGAGCGCCCGGCGGGTGGCAGAGCTGCTGGCCGCGGCCGGTATCCCCGATGCGCAGCAGCGCATGCAGCAGTACCCGCATCAGCTCTCCGGCGGCCTGCGCCAGCGGGCGCTGATCGCCTCGGCGCTGGCGGGCGGGCCACAGATCCTGATCGCCGATGAGCCAACCACCGCGCTGGACGCCACGGTGCAGCTGCGCATTCTGGCGCTGTTTCGCGAGCTGGCCGACAACGGACACGCCATTTTGCTGATTACCCACGACCTGGCGGTGGTGTCGCGGGTGGCGGACCGGGTGCTGGTGATGCAGCACGGCCACTGCGTGGAACAGGGCGAGGCCGCCCGGGTGCTGGCGCAGCCGCAGCACCCCTACACCCGCCAGCTGCTGGCGGCGATCCCGGGGATGCACACCCGCGGCCGCTGGCTGAGCGAACGGAGCGCAGACGCCCCCTCCCCCACGCTGGTGGTGGATAATGCCGGGCCTGCTGCTGCTGTACCTGATGCACCTGATGCACCTGTAGCACCTGGTGTACATGCTGCACATACCGCGACTGCCGCAACAGTGACAGCGCCACAGCCACGTTTAAAGCAGATCGTCCGGGATCGTTACGCGGCCGCTCCCTGGCATTCAGCCGCCGGGTTGTCGCCAGGCGATCGGCCGGGCGATTACGCACCGGGTGAAACGGTGCTGGAAGCGCTGAACCTGTCACTGGGCTTCCGCCAGCCGGACGGTAGCCTGCAACAGGTGCTGCGCGGCGTGTCGCTGCAGCTGCGCCGGGGCGAGACGCTGGGGCTGGTCGGGGAATCCGGTTCGGGCAAAACTACGCTGGGTAAAATTCTGCTGGCGCTACAACCGGTGGAGCAGGGTGAAGTGCTGCTGAACGGCCAACCGTGGAACCGGCTGCCCGAACGGCTGCGTCGTCCGCTGCGCCCGCGCATCCAGACCATTACCCAGGATCCGCTCGGCTCGTTCAATCCGCACTACCGCATTGCGCAGCTGCTGGAGCAGCCGCTGAAGCTGAAGCGCGACCTCAGCCGTGAACAGCGCAGCGCCCGCCTGCTTACGCTGATGCAGCAGGTCGGCCTGCCCGCCGCGCTGCTTGACCGCCGCCCTTCTGCCCTGTCGGGCGGCCAGCGCCAGCGCGTGGCAATTGCCCAGGCGCTGGCCGCAGAACCGGATATTCTGATCTGCGACGAGCCGGTATCGGCGCTGGACGTCACCACCCAGGCGCAGATCCTCGATCTGCTGTGCCGCCTGCAGCAGCAGCTCGGGCTGTCGATCCTGCTGATCTCCCACGACCCTGGCGTGGTGCAGCATATGAGCCACCGCATCGCGGTGATGAAGGCGGGGGAAATTGTCGAGACGGCTACCCCGGAGCAGCTGCTGACCGCGGCGCAGCACCCTTACACCCGCCAGCTGCTGGCCACGACGGACTGGGGGAAAGGCGCTGAGCAGGAGCCGTTACGCGTTAATGGCCAGCTCAGCGCTGCGCGCTGAAGGAGATCCGGCAGCGCTGTACAGGCTGCGTTGCCGCCTTACGGCGTTTCGCGCTCATCCAGCAGCAGCTGCATAAAGGTGAGATCCAGCCACTGGCCAAACTTGCAGCCGACCTGATTCACCCGCCCGCAGTCGACAAAGCCCAGCTGTTGATGCAGGGCAATCGATGCCCGGTTGCCCGATTCAATCAGCGCCACCATCACGTGTTTGCCGTGCTCGCGGGCCAGCCGGATAAGGTCAATCATCAGCTGACGCCCGATACCCTGGCCGCGTGCGTCTTTGTGCACGTACACCGAATGTTCCACGGTAAAACGGTAGCCGTCCTTCGACTGCCAGTCGCCGTAAGAGGCGTAGCCCAGCACCCGGTCAGCGGCATCGACCATCACCCGCACCGGAAAACCGCCCTGCTGACGCTGGGTGATCCAGGCTACCCGGTCGGCGCTGTCCACCGTCCGGTCGGTCCAGATCGCTTTGCCGTTCAGTACGGCGTCGTTGTAAATCTCTGCGAGCACTTCCGCATCGCGTTTGGCTGCATCACGAATCTGCATGGCTGGACACCCCGGGATTATGTCACTAAAGTAGACGAATGTTTTACTATGGTAGTTATCCACTATGACAGACGAATTGTCCAGTAAAGAAGACGATATCAACCGCCGTATCGGTCAGCGGGTACGGCTGGAGCGGGAAGCGCGCGGCTGGTCGCTGACCGAACTGGCACAGCAGTCCGGCGTGTCGCGGGCGATGATCCACAAGGTGGAGCGCGGCGAGAGCAGCCCGACCGCCGCGCTGCTGGCGCGGCTTTCCGGCGCCTTTGGTATGAGTATGTCGCAGCTGATTGCCCAGAGCGAGATCCAGCCCGGCACCCTGCTGCGCCACGCGCAGCAGCCGGTGTGGCAGGACCCGGAAAGCGGCTACATCCGCCGCCACGTCTCCCCCGGCACGCTGCCGCTGGACGTGGTTAACGTTGAGCTGCCGGCCGGCGTGACGGTACCGATGGCGGCGATCTCCTACTTTTCGCGGCGGCAGCTGATCTGGGTGCTGGAGGGCGCGCTGACCTTCCACGAAGGGGAGAGTGTGTACGAGATGGCGGCAGGCGACTGCCTTGAGCTGGGCGACCCGGCCGACTGCGTGTTCAGCAACCGGAGCGGGCAGCCCTGCCGTTATGCGGTGATGGTGCTGAAGGCGGGCTGAGGGCTGAGGATCGCATCCGCTATAGCACCCCCCAAAAACCCCGTTAGCTAACCGGCTACTCTGTCAGCCTCGTTGGCCGACAGAAGAAGTCGCTGATTTGCCGATCTCAATATCAAAACCAGATTTCGCTCTGCCCCCGATGCTCCGGGCCGCCGCCATCACCGATTACAGAATTTTTTTCTCGGCCAGATCGAGTGCGAAGTAGCTGAAGATAATGTCCGCACCGGCGCGCTTGATCGCCCCCAGGCTCTCCAGCGCCACGTCGATCTCGCTGATTGCACCGGCCTGCGCGCCAAACTTGATCATCGCGTACTCACCGCTCACCTGGTAAGCCGCTAACGGCAGGCGGCTGTGCTCGCGCACGTCGCGCAGAATATCGAGGTAGGCACCGGCCGGTTTGACCATCAGCGCGTCCGCCCCTTCGGCTTCATCAATCAGCGACTCGCGGATCGCCTCGCGGCGGTTCATCGGGTTCATCTGATAGGTTTTACGATCGCCCTTCAGCGAGGTGCCGGCAGCTTCGCGGAACGGGCCGTAGAAGGAGGAGGCGAACTTGGTGGAGTAGGACATGATCGCCGTGTCGGTAAAGCCCGCCGCGTCCAGCGCCTGGCGAATCGCCCCGACCTGACCGTCCATCGCCGCAGACGGAGCGATAAAGTCGGCACCCGCCGCCGCGGCCACCACCGCCTGCTTACCGAGGTTAACCAGCGTCGCGTCATTATCCACGCCGTGGTCGTGCAGCACGCCGCAGTGGCCGTGGCTGGTGTATTCACAGAAACAGGTGTCGGACATCACGATCATCTCCGGCACCGTCTCTTTACAGATGCGCGACATGCGCGCCACCAGCCCGTTCTCATTCCAGGTATCGCTGCCGTCGGCGTCGGTATGGTGGGAAATACCGAAGGTCATCACCGAGCGAATGCCCGCTTTCGCAATACGCTCGATTTCATACGCCAGCCGTTTTTCCGGAATACGTACCACGCCCGGCATGGCGGCGATCGGTTTGTAGTCGTCAAGACCCTCTTCAACGAAGATTGGCAGCGCCAGATCGTTGATGCTGAGAGCACTTTCCTGGAACAGGGAGCGGAGAGAAGCGGTCTGGCGTAAGCGTCTTGGGCGCTGGGAAGGAGTATAAATGGACAAAACGACCTCGGTTTCGCGCATCAGCCACCGGCGCATCAGCACCGATGGTGACAGGGATGAATAGTGCGCTAACACTACTCTTTTGCACCGAAATTGACAACCTTCGGCACTTTCCCGCGCGGCCAGGGGCACAGAATGCGTATGTGTAAATGTTACCGTTAACAAATTTCCCCTATGGCGTCCATACTGAAGGGTTACTCGATCACTGTGGGGAAAAAAATGGGCTTTCTGGGCTGGACGGCCGCCACCGGCGGCCTGCTGTTACTGATGTCGCTGGCCTCGGGCTGGATCAGCCGCGGGCCGGTGACCGGCTTTGCACTCTATCTGCTGGCCGGGCTGCTGTGCGGCCCCTGGGTGCTGGGCCTGCTGTCGGTGGATATTGCCGCGCACGCCGAACTGACTAAAAATCTGACCGAAATCGCCATGGCCGCGTCGCTGTTTATCACCGGCCTGAAGCTGCGGCTGCCGCTGAACAGCCACGGCTGGCGGATCGGCCTGCGGCTGGCCTTTCCGGCGATGCTGCTGACGGTGGGCGGCGTCACGCTGGCCGCCCACTGGCTGGCGGGGTTCAGCTGGCCGCTGGCGCTGGCGTTTGGTGCCATCGTCGCGCCCACCGATCCGGTGCTGGCCAGCCTGATCTCGGTCAATGACGCCCGTGACAGCGACCACCTGCGCGTGTCGCTCTCCAGCGAGGCCGGGATGAATGACGGCACCGCCCTGCCGCTGCTGATGCTGGCGATGCTGCTGTTTGAGCAGCAGGGAGCGCTGTCCTGGACGGCCTTCGGCCGCTGGGGGCTGGTTGACGTGCTGTGGGCGATCGGTGCGGGCTGCCTGATCGGCTTCGGCTTTGGCCGGCTGATCGGCCAGTACGCCACCCATCTGCGCCACAGCCATCAGGATGTGGCACCGAATGACTTCCTGGCGCTGGCGCTGATCGCCCTGAGCTACGCCGCTGCCCAGGCGGTGGATGCATCCGGCTTTCTGGCCGCCTTTGCCGCCGGGGTCGGGCTGCGCCGGGCAGAGATCCGCGTCAGCCGCTTTTATCCGCCGGAGGAGTACCGCGACAGCGACTGCCGTCCACCCGCCGAAGAACTGGTTAACCCCAATGCCCGCCACAGCCTGTCGGAAACCAATCCCACCGGATCGGTCGGGCTGGTGGTGAGCGACGCGCTGTCGTTCGGCGATACCATCGAACGGCTGTTTGCCGCCGCGATCATTATCGTGCTGGGGGTAACTCTCGCCCACCACTGGGATGCCAACGGGCTGTGGATGGCGCTGCTGCTGTTCGTGGCGATCCGCCCGCTTTCGGTGTGGCTGGCCACCGCCGGAGCCGGAATGAGCGCTATGCAGCGCCTGACGATCGGCTGGCTGGGCATTCGCGGCATCGGCAGTATCAACTATCTGGCCTGGGCCTATACCCACGGTTTAGCCGGTGCGGAGGCCGCGCGCTTAAGCGATATGGCGCTAACCCTGGTGGTAGCCAGCGTGCTGCTGCACGGCATGTCGGTAACGCCGCTGCTTAACTGGCGGCAGTCCCGGCTCACTCAGAAAAAACGCTGATTTGTTAAAGCATACTTAATAGTCAAGCTATTTAATTATCATCCTTCAAATAATTGTTTACCCTAAATCCGTGACGATACTGGTTTTCTGCTAGCATCTAAGAGGGTTTCTGGTTCTAAAATAATTAGCCAGGATGATAATTAACATGAAGATTTCCGAAAGCTTTCGAGCCCTTTTTATTCGTGACGTACTACTGCCTCTGGTGACCGTTTTACTGATTACATTAACCACCGCCTGCTTCGCGGTGTACTGGGCCTCCGACCGTACCAATCATGACGAGGCGCTGCAGCAGCAGAAGATCATTCAGACCACGCTGACGCAAAATCTGGAAGAGATGCTGAAACAGCAGCGCAGCCTGACCCGCTGGCAGCCGCTGGCCAGCCAGCTGGAACAACCGCAACCCGACAGCGGCTGGCTGAATGATAACGTCGGCAGCTGGCTCTCCGGCATGTTCGAGCATCAGCTGATCTATCTGCTTACCACCGACGGCGTGCCGCGATTTCTGTGGGATCGGGGTGTACAGGTCTCCCCCGCTGAGTTCTCCCGTGTGGCGCAGCCCGTCCGTCTGCTGCTGCACGACCTGCAAAACGCCACGCCTGCTGCAGCCGGTCGTCGCGATCGGGTCAGTTTTGCGCTGATCAACAATCGCCCGGCGATGCTGGCCGTAGGCGAAATCAGCGGCGATGACGGCCGCCGCGGCAGCATGCTGATGGCCAGCGTGAAGTTTATTGATGACGGCTGGCTGAAAGCCATGGCACAGCGCAATATGCTGACCGATCTGCGCTTCCGCCCGAGCGGTAAACCCGCCCGGGAGCAGCTGAGCTATCTGCTGACCAGCGTTGACGGTGCAGCGATCGGCCAGCTGGAGTGGCTGGCGGACCGCCCCGGCTCACGCATGATGCAGATGATTGCGCCGCTGGTCGCCGGCGTGGTGCTGGTGATTACGTTAATCTGCGTGTTTATGATCCGTCGCCTGTGGGTCTCCTCACTGAGTCTGTCTGATTCTCTGCTGCAGCTGGGGGCCAGCGAGGCCCAGGCGCAGCATCTCGCTTTTCATGACGTGCTGACCGGGCTACCCAACCGCGCGCTGGTGGATGAACGGCTGAATCATGCCCTCGCCCGCATCAGCCACCAGCCGGGCCGGGTGGCGCTGCTGCTGCTGGATCTCGACCGCTTTAAAATCATTAACGATACCTACGGCCACCACGCCGGTGACGAGCTGATCGTTGAAGTTGCCCACCGGCTGAGTGCGCTGATCAGGGAGAGCGATACCGTGGGCCGTCTTGGCGGCGACGAGTTCGTGATTCTGCAAAATGACGTGGAGACGCCGCATGACGCGATTGCCCTGGCAACACGGGTGCTGGAGGCGTTAAACCAGCCCTTTACGCTGCTGGGTAACGAGACGTGGATCGGCGTCAGCATTGGCATCACCCTCGCCCCGGATGACGCGGCAGAGCGGCTGGAGATGATGCGCAAGGCCGATATCGCGCTGTATGAGGCGAAAAGCCATGGGCGCAACCAGTACCGCTTCTTTGAGCGTAAAATGGACGAATCGGTGAAAACCCGTCAGCAGGTCGGCGCTGACCTGCGGGTGGCGCTGCAAAACAAACGCGACCTCAGCGTCTTCTACCAGCCGCTGATGGATATTCAGGGCCAGCAGGTGGTAGGACTGGAGGCACTGATGCGCTGGCAGCACCCGGTTCATGGCGCCATTTCCCCCACCGAGTTTATTCCGATTGCCGAAGAGATGGGGCTGATTTCATCGCTGGGCGAATGGGTGCTGGAGCAGGCCTGCCGGGTGGCAAAACGCTGGCCGCATATTACCGTCGCCGTTAACGTCTCACCGCTGCAGTTCCGCGCCAGCGGCTTTGTGGAACGCTTTACCACCATCGTGCGCGATGCCCGGATCCCCCCTTCGCATATTGAGCTGGAGATCACCGAAGGCGTGCTGATCGAGGATGAGAAAGCGGCCCACAGCATTATAAACCAGCTGCGTGAGGTGGGGTTCCGCATTGCCCTCGACGATTTCGGAACCGGCTACTCCAGCCTTAACTATCTGAGCAGTTTCCCGGTGGATAAAATCAAAATTGACCGCTCCTTTACCCAGTCGCTGGGCGTCACCGAAAATTCCAGCGCCATCGTCGAGTCGGTGGTCAGGCTGGGCCACGCGATGGGCCTGACGGTGACGGCTGAGGGGGTGGAGAACGATGCGCAGATGAACGCGCTGGCCGAAGCGGGCTGTAATCAGCTGCAGGGCTATCTTTTTTCGCAGGCGGTATCGGAGGAGCAGATTGCCGGGATGATTGATGCCCGCAGGACAGGCTGACGGTTGTGCTGTTCATCAACTCAGCGCGTTATGCACGCGGGGAAGATCCGGCTACACTGCACGGACGCTAACGTTTTACGCCGTCTGTCTGATAAGGAAAGTGTCATGTCCCGCCAGCTGCTGCTTGCTATTCTTGGGCCAATCCTCGGGCTGCTGATTATCAGCCTGGGCAATGGCTTTATTTCATCGCTGACCTCACTGCGGCTCGACGCGGCAGGCGTACCGGTAACCCTGACCGGTCTGGTCTCTTCAGCCTATTTTATCGGGCTGGCGCTGGGAGCCATATTCAGCGATCGTCTTATTACCCGCACCGGGCATATTCGTGCCTACAGCAGCTTTGCCTCGCTGATTGCCGTGACCATCCTGCTGCAGGGGCTGATTTTCGATCCCTGGATGTGGTTCACCCTGCGTTTACTCTGTGGCTGGGCCTCGGTTGGCGTTTATCTGGTTATTGAGAGCTGGCTGCTGATGTCGGCAGATAAGGAGAACCGCGGCCGCCTGCTGGCGCTGTATATGATCGCCCTTTACGGCTCCGGCGCCGGCGGGCAGGCCGCGCTGGGGTGGATCGACAGCCTGGGAGTGACCCAGCCGTTCCTTATCGCCGGAGTTCTGGCTTCACTGTCGGTGCTGCCGGTGGTTATGATCCCCCGCGTTTCACCGCTGCTCGAGCCGGTGGCACCGGCCTCCGCCCGTAAGCTGCTGCGCAGCTCGCCCTCCGGCGTTGCCGGCTGCCTGGGTTCCGGGGTGGCGATTGCGGCGGTCTATACGCTGCTGCCGCTGTGGTTGCAGCATCAGGGGCTGTCGGTTGATTACGTCGGTTATATGATGTCCAGCGTGATTCTGGGGGCAATGCTGCTGCAGTATCCGGTCGGCCGCTGGTCGGACAGAACCAGCCGTCAGGTGGTGATGATCGCGCTGTGCGCCTTCTGCGCCGTGCTGTCGCTGGCTATCCTTGCGCTGGCTTCCGTCCCGGCCGGGCTGGCCGTGGCGCTGTTTCTGCTTGGCGGCGGCATCTTCTCGCTCTATCCGGTGGCCGTCAGCCACTCGGCCGACTTCGCACCGCCGGATACCATGGTGAAGCTGATTCAGGGAATGCTGCTGGTCAATTCGCTGGGAGCGGCGGTCAGCCCGCTGAGTATTGCTCCGGTCATGACGGCGGCGGGTACCGGCGCGCTGTTCTGGGTGCTGGCCCTGCTGCACCTGGCGCTGATGCTGTTCTTTATCTGGCGGCGCAACGAACGGCCGGCACCGGTGCCGGTAGCACCGTTTGAACCGCTGACGCAGATGACGCCGGTAGGGGCCGAACTGCGCGTGTCAGAAGAGCTGATGACGCAGAACGCCGGGGAGGAAACGGAAGCGGAACCGGTGACGCAGGGTTAGCCGGAATCAGGCTCAGGCTCAGGCTCAGGCTCAGGCTCAGGCTCAGGCTCAGGCTCAGGAAAAATATGATGGTTGCCTCAGTGCAGGATAGCTAAATCGTTGCCGGGCCGAAAATATCTGTGTGAAATAACAATCAGGCCGGGATTTCCCGGCCTGATGACTTATCAGTTTTCACTCTGTTGCCGTCACGGCCTCAGAAGAAGCCCAGCGGCTGCACGCTGTAGCTGACCAGCAGGTTTTTGGTTTGCTGGTAGTGATCGAGCATCATCTTATGGGTTTCACGGCCGATGCCGGATTTCTTGTAGCCGCCGAACGCGGCGTGCGCCGGGTAAAGGTGATAACAGTTGGTCCACACCCGCCCCGCCTTGATCGCCCGCCCGACGCGATAGGCGCGGTTAATATCCCGCGTCCACACCCCTGCCCCCAGCCCGTAAATAGAGTCATTGGCAATGGCGATGGCCTCCGCTTCATCCTTAAAGGTGGTAATACCGATCACCGGCCCGAAGATCTCCTCCTGGAACACGCGCATGCTGTTGGTGCCCTTCAGCAGGGTCGGCTGGATGTAGTAGCCGCTGTCCAGACCCTCGCCGAGTTTTTCCACCCCACCGCCGGTGAGGATTTCCGCCCCCTCTTTCTGCGCAATCTCCAGATAAGAGAGGATCTTATCAAACTGCTGCTGCGACGCCTGCGCGCCGACCATGGTGTCGGTATCCAGCGGGTCGCCGCGCTTAATGGTTTTCACCCGCTTCATCACCGCGGCGATAAAGGGCTCGTAGATTGACTCCTGCACCAGCGCACGCGACGGGCAGGTACAGATTTCGCCCTGGTTGAGGAAACCGAGCACCACCCCTTCGGCGGCTTTCTCAATAAAGGACTCTTCCGCCTGCATAATGTCTTCGAAGAAGATATTCGGCGACTTGCCGCCCAGTTCAACGGTGGACGGGATCAGGTTTTTCGCCGCCAGCTCGAGGATATGACCGCCGGTGGCGGTGGAGCCGGTGAACGCCACCTTGGCGATGCGCGGATGTGACGCCAGCGCTTCACCGGCTTCGCGACCAAAGCCGTGGATCACGTTAAGCACGCCCTTCGGCAGCAGGTCGCCTATCAGCTCCACAAACAGGGTGATCGACAGCGGGGTCTGCTCGGCGGGTTTCAGCACCACGCAGTTACCGGCGGCCAGCGCCGGGGCCAGTTTCCACGCCGCCATCAGCAGCGGGAAGTTCCACGGAATAATCTGCGCCACCACCCCCAGCGGTTCGTGGAAATGGTAGGCGGCGGTAAACTCATCGATTTCCGCCGCCGATCCTTCCTGGGCGCGAATGCAGCCGGCGAAGTAGCGGAAGTGGTCAACGGCCAGCGGCAGGTCGGCGGCCAGCGTTTCGCGCACCGGCTTGCCGTTATCCCAGGTCTCATTCACCGCCAGCGTTTCCAGATGTTCTTCAAGCCGGTCGGCAATTTTCAGCAGCGCCAGCGAACGCGCCTGCACCGAAGTTTTCCCCCAGGCCTCTGCCGCCGCGTGGGCGGCATCCAGCGCCTTCTCCACGTCGGCAATACCCGAACGCGGGAACTCACCGATGGTCGAGCCGTTGACCGGCGAGGTATTGGTAAAGTAGAGGCCGTTCACCGGCGCGACAAATTCACCGTTAATGTAGTTACCGTAATGCTTTTTCAGCGTAATCAGTGAATCGTGGTTTCCCGGATAGGCATAGCGCATCATCGTTCCCCTTTATCATCCACTCGCCGCAGCGAACCATTGTTAACAATTGAATAACTCACAGTTAACAATAACAACCGATACTGAAATGTCAGACAGGCGATGATGAAACTGTGACGCAGGCGTAAGGAAAGTGATGCTACCCGCGGCTGCCCCCTACTGCGGGTCGGAAAACAGAGCGGTTATGATAAGGACGCCGGCCAGGATCCTGTGCGTTGCGGCACAGATTGCTGCCTGGTGAATCTTCCTTCAGCAGCGGTGCAGGCTTCGGCGGCAGGTTATAAATCTCTCTGATCTCCGCCTCGGTACGTATAATTCTCACGCCCTCAGGGGTGTTTATAGTGCCGGTAATTTCTCCTCTTTTGAACGCCTGCCATATCTCTGCATGTCGGGCTGCATTGCGCAATTTCCGCTCGTTGACGGGCTCAGCTTTCCTTCTGGTAACACGTTTGCGTGCGTATGACATATCCTCTCCTGTCTGGGTCTAAGCCAGATTCCAGCGTGGTGCCTTTACCCAGCCTGCGGTTAATAATTCTGGTATAGACTTCAGCGAGCGCTTTTCTTTCGGCGCTGAAGACGTACATTCCTCCACGATATTGCTGGTAATGATCGTCAATGACCTTCTCTATTTTCCTGAGAACCAGCACCGGTGACACGCTTTGTTGAGCCGGTGGCTGAAAGCGCGTATTTTTAGTAATATTTTCAGCCAAATCAAAGGTCACTTCCCAGCAGCCTCTCGCACTGAACTGATAGTATTTTGGGAAGATTACCGATGAATCATACAGATTCCCGGCAGATATGCGTTGCAGCTTAACCTGATACTCGACGCCTTTAGTTTCAAAAAATGCCACTGATAACGTCGAGTATTGGGAAAGGATAAATTGCGTAAACTCAGTCATACAAATCCCCTCTGAATACAGGTTCTGAATTTACCCCTCTTATTTAATTGTTGTCATAAGCAATGTAATTAACAGGAAGACGACATACAAAATAACGTTGTATGCCGTTTGCATTACATTAATTTGCGATCAGGCACGCAGCGCCTGCGGCTGTTCACCGAGCAGAAACTCGCGCATCAACTGCAGCGGCCAGCGGGCTTCCTGCTGGTGCTGCATCAGGCTCACCACTTCGCTGGCGGGCAGGCTGTTCTGCAGGCAGGCGGTCATGATTCTGCCGGTGAACTCCGGGTGGAACTGCACCGACAGCGCATGGGGGGTGTAGCGCAGGATCTGGCAGGGTTCCAGCTCCGATGCGGCCAGCACCTGTGCGCCCGGTGGTGGCGTCAGCACCGACTGGCGGTGCGACAGCCAGGCGGAAAAACTCCCCGGCAGCGCGGCCAGCAGCGGATCCTGGCCGCACGCATCATCGCGGTGCAGCTGCTGCAGACCGCGCTCCCAGCCGTTCGGGTTATCGCCGACTTCGCCACCCAGCGCATAGGCCATCAGCTGATGGCCGTAGCAGACGCCCAGCAGCGGCAGCCGGGCCTGCACCGCTACGCGGATCCACGCGGCGGTACGCTCGCTCCACTCCGCATGATCGGTGACCATCGCCCAGGAGCCGCTCAGTACGGCCGCAGAGATTGTCGCCGGATCGGGCAGCGGTTCGCCGAGATGCGGCTGCACCACCACGTACTCGCCCTCGCGCAGCGCCAGCGCCTCGACGAACCACTGACGCTGTTCGCCCACCTCGCGGCTGACCGGCTGCGGCGGGGTTTCCAGTTGAATAATGGCTAAGGGTAATTTCACGCTCATGGTCGCTGGCTCCTGCCTTGTGAGATTCGAATCATCATTAAATAATCGCATGTCGTTGAAAAGCTGTCTTATAACTTTTACCGATGACCTTATCCTGCTCGCCCTACGGCCGGGGCGGCCACACGGGCGCTGAAGGGGTCAAAAAATGAAATAAAGGTGCCGTTTCGGCTCTCAGCGACGTCATTTCATGCCATGATAAGCACTGTTACGTTTTCTGCGCGTTTAAGGATCCTGCGGTGGCTCTGCGTCATTTTTTTCTGGTTTTGCTGGTGGTTTCAATCTGGGCTTTCAATAACATCGCCATTAAATGGGGGCTGCAGGATCTGCCGCCGCTGCTGATGACGACGCTGCGTTTTATCGTGGTGGCGCTGATTCTGCTGCCCTTTACCCGCGTAACGCGGCACCAGCTGGCTTACCTGCTGCCGCTGGCCTTTACCTTCGGCTTTATGCATTTCTCGCTGCTGTTCGTCAGCCTGAGCCTGACCGATGCCGGCACGGCGGCGGTGATCGTACAGCTGGGCACGCCGATTGCCATGCTACTGGCGATGGTGGTGTTAAAAGAGAAGCTGAAGCTGGTACAGCTGCTGGGCATTGCCGTTTCGCTCTCCGGGGTGGTGGTGCTTTCGGGCAGCCCGACCATCTCCAGCGGGTGGGTGCTGCTGCTTCTGCTGACCAGCGCCTTCGGCTGGGCCGTCAGCAATATGATCGTTAAAAAATCGCCGCCGATCGGCCCGCTGACCCTGACCGGCTGGCTGTCGTTCCTGGCGATCCCGATGGTCGGCGGTGCTTCCTGGCTGACCGAATCCGACCAGCTGACATTACTGCTACACTCAAGCTGGCGCGGCTGGTTTGGCATTCTGTTCAGCGCCATCGGCTCGTCGATTGTCGCCTATTCGCTGTGGTACAGCCTGCTGCGCCACTATAATGTCAACCTGATCATGCCTTATTCACTGCTGACGCCGGTGCTGGCTGTGGTGATGGGCGTGACCATTCTGGGCGACAGCCTGAACGGCTTTAAGGTGGCCGGGGCGCTGCTGGTGATTCTCGGTACCGCGATTGCGGTGCTCAACCTGCGCAACCTGCGCATGCATGCCCGCCTCTCCAGGCTGCGGCTGCCGCGCCGCCGCAACCGTTCTCACTGAATATCAGGAGGGAAGCATGGAGAGTGAGCTGATGACCACGCTGTGGCAGCAGCTGTGGCATGGTTTACGTTACGATACCACCCCACTACCGCCGCTGCAGGTCAGCGGTGACGCGGCGTTAACCGCCGCGTTTCCGGTCAGTGAACTGGCGGCTACCAGCATCGCGCTGGCGGCACAGGCGGCCGCCAGCCTGACCGGCAATCCACAGCCGCCACGTATCGATGGCATACTGGCTTCGCGCTGGTTCCACCAGGCGCTGCGGCCGATCGGCCACGCGCTTCCCTCCCTCTGGGACGCCTTCGCCGGTGATTACGCCACCGCCGACGGCTGGATCCGCCTGCATACCAACGCCCCACACCACCGCGAGGCGATGGAGCAGGTGCTGGGGCGGCACCGCGACCGGCAGCAGCTGGCTGAGACGCTGCAGCGGCATAACGCCATCGCGCTGGAAGAGGAGGTGGTCGCCGCCGGGGGCTGCGCCGCCGCGTTACGCAGCGAAGCGGCGTGGCTGGCCCACCCCCACGGGCACACGGTCGGCCGTGAAGCGCTGATTGAACAGAACCTGCAGCCCGTCGGCCCGCCGCCGCGCTGGCCGCTGCCCCCCGCGCGCCCGCTGCACGGCGTGCGGGTGCTTGACCTGACGCGGATTATTGCCGGACCGGTGGCCAGCCGCTTCCTCGCCGGGCTGGGGGCGGACGTGCTGCGTCTGGATCCGCCGGGCTGGCAGGAGCCGGTACTGGAACAGGAGGTGACGCTGGGCAAGCGCTGCGCGCGGCTTGATTTGAAGTGTGCCGACGGACGTCGCCAGTTTGAGCTGCTGTTAAGCCAGAGCGACGTGCTGATCCACGGCTACCGGGCCGATGCGTTAAGCCGCCTCGGCTATGACGAAGAACGGCTGCAGGAGCTGAGCCCGGGGCTGATTGACGTCAGCCTCAACGCCTGGGGCTGGAGCGGGCCGTGGCGCAACCGGCGCGGCTTTGACAGCCTGGTGCAGATGGCCTGCGGGCTGGCGGACGCCGGACGCCAGCGTTTCGGCGGCGATGCGCCGGTTCCCTTACCGGTACAGGCGCTGGATCACGCCACCGGCTACCTGATGGCGGCGACGGTGCTGGAGGGGATGCGCCAGCGCGTGCTGCATCACAACGGCTTCAGCGCCCGGCTGTCGCTGGCGCGCACCGCCTGCCTGCTGCAGGAGCACCCCTATCCGCCGACCGTGCAGCCCGGCGGCCTGCCGCCGCAAAGCGCCGCCGACGAAGAGCAGGAGCTGGCGCTCACCGGGTGGGGCCTTGCCGCCCGGCTGCGTTCGCCGTTCTGGCTGCCCGGCACGCCGCTGCTATGGTCGCGGAGTCCCTCGCCGTTAGGCTCGGCGCTGCCGCGCTGGCAGAGCCTGCATCTGGCGGGAAGGCACAGCGGGGATTACGGGGGGTAATCCCTGCCCCCTTACTCCGTCTCTTCTTCGCCGCCCTCTTCCTGCTCGGCCAGCTCGTCGCGCATGGTCTGCAGCGCCTCGCGGCTGATTGCGGCCAGGGTGCGGTAAAACGCGGTGCCCGCGTGGGCTTCCACCTTACCGAGGAAGGCACCGCACCACGGCAGCAGATACTCGTCAAACAGCGTGACCTGGGCCAGATACTCATCGGCCTCCGACTGGTCTTCCAGCCAGGAGGCGGCCAGCAGCAGCGCACCGATATGATCGGCCGGCGCATCGCTCAGCGGCATGCCACGGCTGGATAAAAAGGCGCGCACGTCGGCTTCTTTCGGGCCGTTCTCCCACTGCGACGCGTAAGGCGGCACCTTACACTCGCTGCCGACGAACAGCGCGTTATAGTCGCTGGCCAGCAGCTGCGGGTCGCAGTTCTGCTGCAGGCGGGTTAACAGCTCATCCTGCTCCAGCGGCCAGTGCTGCTGCAGCTTGCCTTCACGCAGCAGGGTGAACAGCGGCACCAGCAGCGGGTCCTGCGGCTGGCGGTTGTACAGCGAACCAAGAATGCGGCAAAGGATGGAGAATTCGTTCATAATGGGATTCCGGTTAAATTGAGTGACACTGTCACATCAGGCCGGGCGTTATCAGGGTCAGAGTGACCGACTGAGCACGGCCGACGGCGGTGGATTGCCGCGAAGTATATAACAGCTGTAGGGTGAGGAAGTGACTTTATTCCCTGTGCGCCAGTCATTCTGATTGCCAACACGAAGCGGGCACCTTCTGCTCTACCCTTATTCTTTAAACAGGTATCCAGGATTACCCGCAATTCCGGGATTAATGGCATACAGATCTCCGGCATCAGGGTATTTAACCAGCTCCGCGGCCGTCATTCCAAAACGTGCCGTGGTTATGAATAACGTCTCAAGCCCCTTTCCCCCGAAGCAGCAGCTGGTTGGCCGCGGAACCGGCATTGCCACGTAATCACTCATGCATCCGTTGCGGTCATAGCGTAACAGACATGCCCCATTGAACTGACAGACCCATATACCCCCTTCTTCATCCAGAGCGATACCATCAGGGCGTCCCAGCCTGGCCGGTGTTTTAACAAACAACCTGATATTTTCTGGCATACCCTTCGCGTTATAGGTTGCCTGAAAAATTGAGCACGCAACTGAATCGACAAAATACAGGGTATTCCCATCTTCCGACCATGCAAGCCCGTTAGGCAACGCAATCTCCGGCGTGATTAAACAGGCATTGTCCCTGTTATCGAACTGGTACAGCGCACCGGATTTGCGCTCCGGCCCCTCATGCATGAGTCCGGTAATAAAACGCCCCTGTGGATCGCAAGCCCCGTCGTTAAAACGATAGCCCGCTCCCTCCTGAACGCCTGCATGAATCTGGCTTACGTTACCGGTGCCGATGTCGAGCATGGCAACGCTTGCATCCTCAGTGAAGATTAAATTGCCTTTGTCGGTCAGCGCCAGGGCGCCAGTGCGCGCTGCTGACTTATGAACAGTTGCAAACCGTCCGTCGGGCAACAACGCATTTATCCTTCCGCCAGTGATATCCACAAAATACAGAACACCGCTCTGGTTATTCCAGACCGGGCTTTCGCCGAGCTCAGCGCCGACGCTGGCAATGCGGCGTAAACCGTAATTATCAGGCATTTCAGGACTCTTTTATCTGCTGCCACTGACGGGCAATGTCCGCCACGCTTTCGCATTCGACACGCGTCAGATCGGTGGGATAAACAACGCCAGGGTTCTCACAAAAACGTGTTGCGGTGAACTGACCATTGCTGGCACGCAGGATGTAGCCCGTGTCCTGACACAACGGACTCGCCAGGTAAAGGGCTCCCGGGGCTACCCACTCCGGTTTGAGGTCAAGCGGGGGCTGCGCACTCCCCCACATGCGCGTTCTGGCAACCGGAGAGATGCTGTTAACCAGAATGCCATGCTGTTCGCCTTCCTGGCTCAGGGCATTCATGATACCTATCTGAGCCATCTTGCCCGCAGCGTAAGCCACAAGGCCGGGCTGCGCATAACGCTGAAACATGGCACGATCGGAGGTAGTAAACACGATTCGCGGGGAAGAGGAGTGCTTAAGGTATGCCCAGGCACATTTACTCAACCAGATCGGTGCGCGAAGGTTGATGGCAACGGCTCGCTCAATGAAGTCTTCATCCTGGTCTTCGATAAGCTGGTAGTCCACCCAGCCTGCGTTGTGGATCAGGATGTCAAGTTTACCAAACCCTGTTACCGCCAGCGCTATAAGCTCCCTGCAGCACGCTTCGTTATCCAGGCGTCCGCTGTGTGAAAGCAGTTGCCCGCTGTCGGCGCGCAGGGTGCGAACAGCTTCTGCGATCACATCCTCAGTGGCTCCTTCACCCGACCGGTTGGTGCCAGGGTCGCTGATAACAACCCGCGCACCGTGATCTAACAACAACTGCGCATATGCGCGTCCCAGCCCCTGCCCGGCACCGGTGACGATCGCGACCTTATCCTTTAAAAGCGCATCTGCAGGTTGGTTTTTATGACTCATGCTGAATCTCCGTGAACAAGAATGTCCCAATGATGGGATAGCTCACGCAGTCAGTAAAATATCTTATTTGTAGCTTAATAATATCTGTGTCGTCTCAATCCAGTCAAAGCTGCATGGCCCTGCGTATCTCCTCGATTAATTTGTCCCGGATGAGGGAGTCCGATCGCGCATTCCACCCCATCAGCAGTTCTGTGTGCTGCAGTTCTGCCGGTGCATCGACTTCGAGCGGCCTGAATATCACGTCTTCCCGCGCCTCCTGCGCCAGTGAGGCGGGTAGCAGTGCAACGCCGAAGCCGCTGGCAACAAGCGCCACGAGCGTCTGCAGCTGCCGGGCCTGTTGTGAAATGTGAGGTCTGAATCCTGCGGCTTCGCAGAGCTGCATCATCTGGTCATGAAAACCGTGCCCGAGGTGGCGCGGGGCCGAAACAAAGTGCTCATCTTGAAGTGCTGAGAGTTGAATGGTTCGACAATATGCAAGGCGGTGTGTGGCAGGCAGAGCGATCACAACAGGCTCAAGCAATAGGGAGTCGAAACGCAGGTCAGGCGCACTTCTGCCTGACGGGCGCATAAATCCCAAATCCGCGCGTCCCTGCTCAAGCGCTTCAATCTGCTCCTGGGTCGTTGCCTCCTGCATTGTGAAGGTGACGGCCGGATAGGCAGCACGAAAGTTTCTCAGTGCGCGCAGCAGGGGGACATAACCGGCAATGCTGATAAAGGTCAGGGTGAGGTGGCCTTCAATTCCCTGCGACACGCGACGTGTTTTTTCAACGCCCTCATCAAGAGTACGCAACACCTCTCGCGCGGATTCGAGGAAACTTACTCCCGCAGGCGTAAGCGACACGCTGCGGTTTGTACGCGCAAACAGCGAAACCCCTATCTCCTGCTCCAGCCTGCGAATAGCCTGACTCAGGGGGGGCTGCGCCATATTAAGTCGCTGCGCGGCCCGGTTGAAGTGCAGCTCTTCTGCAACGGCGATAAACTGGAAAAGAAGCCGGGTTTCAATCATGAGATGCCATGGATACCATCAGGATGTTATTGAGATACATATCATATCACTGATGCAGATACCTGCCTTCGATGCCGTATCACCCGATTTTCCAGCCGGGAATGTGACAGCAACGCGCTGCGTGGTAAAGTCGGCATCGAACAGCTTCTGCCCTGAGGATCCCGTTATGAGTCCCTTTTATCAACTTACGGCCACCAGCCTGGCCGGCCAGCCTGTCTCTTTGAGCGACTACGCGGGCAAGGTGGTTCTGGTCGTCAATACCGCCAGCCACTGTGGTTTCACGCCACAATACGCCGGCCTTGAAGCGCTCTACAAGAAATATGCCGCCCAGGGCCTGGTGGTGCTGGGCTTCCCCTGCAACCAGTTTGGTAAGCAGGAGCCGGGCGGCGCTGACGACATTACGCGGACCTGCCATATCAACTACGGCGTGAGCTTCCCGATGTTCGGCAAAACAGAGGTCAACGGACGCGCGGCGCATCCGGTGTTTCGTTATCTGAAAAACGCCCTGCCCGGCGTGCTGGGTGGGCGGATAAAGTGGAACTTCACTAAGTTCCTGATCGGGCGCGACGGCAAACCGCTCAGGCGTTTTGCCCCCTTCACCACCCCGGAGAAGATGGAAGCCGCCATCCTTGCTGCACTTGAAATCCGGGCGTTGCGGTAGTCCGGATCGTGCAACAGTAAAGCAGCGGGTGTAAATTCTTCTCCATTGAACTGACTGACTGGCCCGCGTTATCTGCCTGTATGGCGCGTATCAGTGCGCGCCACGTGGTGCAGGCCGCATTACGGGCAGAAGCCACGCAGTGAGGTGGTGCGGGCTTATCAGGTACAGCGTAGGTTTACTAAACGCAGTGGCAGCGGCCCCCTTTTTCCGGTCGACCGCTGCTGACTCAAAACCTACTCAGAACGCCGCAAACTCCGCAATCTTCTTACCCGTGCGCATTTCCAGGAAGTCCAGCAGCCTGCGCGGCGTGACATTCAGCACCCGATCCTGCGGGAAGTCGACTTCCTGCATAATGCGCAGGCAGTGGTCGAACTGGCCGAGGGTGAAGGCGGTGTGGGAATCGGAGCCCAGCGCGATGCGTCCGCCGGCGTCGCGCACTGCTTCCGCCACTTTGCGGCAGTTTGGTTCGCTGCCCTTGCGTGAGGTGGTGAACGAGGAGTTGTTCAGCTCCAGCGCCACGTCGTACTTCGCCGCCGCTTCCGCTACCGCGCGAATGTCGATCGGGTAGTTCGGGTTGCCGGGGTGGCTGATAATGTGCACCAGCCCGCCGGCCATCGCGGCGATCATCGCTTCGGTGTGGGTGGCCTCGTCCTGCGGCGGGAACACCGGCTCGTGGAAGCCGGCAACGATAATATCGATCGAGCCGAGCATCGGGCCACTGCAGTCGATCTCGCCCTGCAGGTTTTTGATGTTGGCTTCAATCCCGCGCAGCACGCCGATGCCGTCAATCACGCGCGGCCAGACTTTCATATTAACGAAGTGCCAGTAGTGCGGCGCGTCGGCCATATCCGGGCCGTGATCGGTAATCGCCAGCAGCTTAACGCCGCAGGTCTGCGCCTGCAGCACGTAGTCGCGCAGCGTGCTGTAGGCATGGGTGCTGGCAACGGTGTGCATATGTAGATCGACCGGGTACATGTTATCTCCTTTCTGCGGGGCGCTCGCCGCCCCGCCTGCTGTTAGTAGCCGCGGCTCAGATCGACGCGGCCGGACGGCATCTCACCTTGTTCCTGCAACAGAATCGAACGCGTGATGTAGTCGCAAGCTTCCTCTCTTAAGGTTACAGCCGCATTATGCGGCGTGATGGCGATGTCAGGATGGGACCAGAACGCGTGTTCCACCGGCAGCGGCTCGTGGTTAAACACGTCCAGCGCCGCGGCGCTGACTTCACCGGCCTCCAGCGCGGCCAGCAGGTCGGCCTCGACCAGGTGGGCACCGCGCGCCAGGTTAAGCAGGAATGCGCCCGGCAGCAGCTGGCCGAGCAGCGCGCGGTTGATAATGCCGACGGTCTGCGGCGTGTTGGGCAGCAGGTTGATCAGCACCCGGGTGCCGGAGAGAAACTCACCGAGCTGCGCGTCACCGTGGAAGCTGGTCACCCCGTCAATCTGCTTCGGCGAGCGGCTCCAGCAGCGCAGCGGGAAGCCCCACGCCTGCAGGCTCTGCGCCACGCTGGCCCCCAGCACTCCGGCCCCGAGCAGGCCGATGGTAAACTCTTCGCGGCGGTGGTTACGCAGGTGGTGCCACAGCGCTTCGCGCTTCTGCTGCTGGTACTCCGGGAACCGGCGGAACCAGCCAAGCACGTGGTAGACGGCATACTCCTGCATCTGCAGGCTCATACCGGTATCTTCCAGCCGGAACAGCGGCACGCCTTCGCCGAGCATATCGGGATGCTGGCGCAGCTGTTCGAGAATATCATCCACCCCGGCCCCCAGCGCGTAGACGCCGCGCAGGCGGCGGCCTTTTAACATCTCGGGCGGTGGGTTGCGCACCAGCGCATAGTCGGCCGGGCGATCGTCGCCGGGCAGCCACTGGCGCACGCGCGCGCCGGGCAGGCGCTGCTGTAACAGGTCAATCCATTTATCGGCTTTAAAAGAGGGATGGTAAAAAAGGATATCCACGTTTTTTCTCCTGTTTTTTTAACAGGCTCGGTTAAAACGTCGCCGCTGGCAAGGGAAATTTGGGGCAGCGAGCTGCCAGCAATGCGTTATCGCGCTTCGGCCCGGTGGATCGGCAGGACGGGGGCCATCGCCGGTGCGCTGCCGCCCCGGCCGGACAGGGCGAAAACCGGCAGAGCGCCCTTGAGTTGCTGCATTAAGCGTCAGAGTGGGTTAAAACTGACTAAACGATCGAAATAGCGTGGAAAATCAGTTGACCGGCGCAGGCATTTTCCCTACATTAGCGCCCGTTGTCACCGTAAGGCGGCAACACGCTGGTGAGGTGTCCGAGAGGCTGAAGGAGCACGCCTGGAAAGTGTGTATACGGCAACGTATCGAGGGTTCGAACCCCTCTCTCACCACCATATTTAAAGAGAAAGTCTGAGCGAAAGCTCAGACTTTTTTTTTGCTGCAACTTCATGTTGGTGCAGATGCCCTCACCTTGCCGGATATGGCAACCAGGCACAGTAGGCGCTTTGTGGATCCCGACTAAAAAAACAACAAGCGTTTCATTTCCCAGTGCTGGAAGTGACGTTGGCCGATGGGATTGGACTGGTGAACATATTCTGTACCCTGCCCCAAAAACTAGAAATAACACCTGATTTTGTAGCATCATCTGATGTCCAATAGGCGAGAGCATGAAGGGAAAAGATTAAGATAAAAACAGCCACAACACTCTGAAAACCATTGAAAACCCATTTTAACGACTGTTTTAGAAACGATACGTTCGCTAAGGGGTATGCCTGCATTTTGGATAAAATATCTTTCTTTACATCAGATCTTGCTGTCTTAACAGCTTGCTCAATGGCTTTAATGTGAGCGACATCTTTGTTTTTCATGGCAGTTTGATGTTGTTTTTTTAATACCTGAATATCATCAGCATGCTTGCTAATTAATGCTGCATCTAATTCCTCAGTAAGGGCTGCCATTAGCCCCAACCCCTTATCTCTAAACTCCTGTAATTGACTTTTTGTCACAGAAGCATCATGGAATTTTTCTAACGCTTCTGCGACATTTTCTTCGGAATTACCTGCATCACGAAGGTCTTGTGCAAGGTTATCTTTTTCTAATTTGTAGCAGGTATAAGCCAAAAGTCCCAGGTAGTCTTTCTCATCGGTGACCAATTCACGAAAAACCCATTTTTTAAAGGCCACAATTATGTTCTCCTGACTAGTCCTGGTATAAGTTGACACCTTCAGCCAGCGATCAACGCCTGATGAACCTCATCAGGCGTTTTATATTTTAGCGCCAGATGTGGACGCTCCCCGTTGTAGATTGCTACCGACTCCGCCACCATTTTTTTTGCCTCATGCAGATCGGCCGGACGGTGCAGGAGAAATTCCGTTTTCAGTATCCCGTTGACTCTTTCTGCCAGCGCATTCTGATAACAGTCGTAACCATCGGTCATCGAACAGGTTATTCCATATTTTTGATGCATCGCCTGATACTTTTCCGAGCAATACTGGATCCCCCTGTCTGAGTGGTGTATCAGTTTCAGTTGACCGCGCCGGTGTCGTAAGGCACAGCGAAGCGCCTCCATAACCTCTTCAGTTTTAAGGCTTTCATGGACGTGGTAGCCCATGATTTTACGTGAGCAGGCGTCGGTTATCAGACTCAGATAAACCATGTCACCCCGGGTTGGAAGATATGTAATATCTGCAACCCAGGCCTGTTCAGGACGGCTAATTATCACCTGGTCTGGACCCTTTTTTAGCAGATTTGGATGCCTGCGGAACCGATGATGGCTGTTAGTTGTTTTGTGGTATGCACGCTTGCAGGGAACCAGCATTCGGTGTTCAGACAGCAGTGTGAACAGCCTGTCACGCCCCACTGGCGGGGCTATCTGTGCCTGGCTGTGAAGCAGGTAATGAAGTTTCCGTGTGCCTATTCGCGGCTGGCGTAGCCTGACTTTCGCCACGAAACGTATGACCTCAGCCGACTGCCTCCGGCGGGCGATATCCCGTTTGTTTTGCTGGTACCAGGACTGTCTGCTGTGCCCAAAAAACTGACAGACACGGCTGACCGTCAGCTTTTTGGCCGGAGTTTGCGCGAGGACTTCCCGGGCCGCTTTTTTACGATGCTTACCCCGTAATCATTTTTTAAAACGTTCACAACCGCTTCAAAAAACTCAGCTTTCTGGCTGACCAGTTCAAGCTGTTCTTCAAGTTCCTTGATTCTTTGTTGTGGTGTGAGAGGGGTCGGGGGCTGATTCACAGGCAGACTCCTGGTTGAGAGATTGGGCAAAGTTGGACTCCAGTTAAGGCGTCCATGTTTGCGTAACCAGGACAGAACGGTTGAACGTCCCTGGATGCCATAGCGCTGCTGGGCTTGTTTGTAGGTCAGTTCGCCTTTCTCGACCTGCTCAACAACGGCCAGTTTAAAAGACAGAGTGTAATCTCGTTGGGTGCGTTTGAACTCAGTATTCATCACGTTCTCCGGAATTAAGTCGGAAACGTGTCAACGCTATTCAGGACGGGTCATCCATAACATAAAGGCCCCTGAAAGGGGCCCTAAGAAAATAGCACTTACTTATAAACTGTAGCGAATGCTTGTGCAAACATGCGATTTAATTCATCAGCAGAGCGTTTCTCGGCGCGTTGTTTAGCCATCTTTTTTGAAGCAGCACTTATATCAGATACTGCTGTTGATGATCTGGATGCAACGGCAAGGGCTACATCATAGGCTCTGTCTTTAGACGTTTTGTTAGCTTCAGCCATCTAATCCCCCTCACAATTTAATTACACTCCTCACGTTTTTTAGCACAAAAAACAGGCGAAATCAATGTATTCAAACCCTCTCACCGTCTCAAAAAGTAGCAAGTTTTGCGTGAATAAACGGTAAACATCAGTAATGACTGTACTTGCACTGTACACGGCTTAAGCGAATGGAATCAACGTGGGAAATAGTACTTGACCCTTGTAGGTGCTATCCCTATAGTAGCGCTCCGTTAGCCGGTGAGGCTGGCGGAAAAACTGTGGTGAGGTGTCCGAGTGGCTGAAGGAGCACGCCTGGAAAGTGTGTATACGGCAACGTATCGAGGGTTCGAACCCCTCTCTCACCACCATCATTCTGAAGAAAAGTCTGAACTGCGGTTCAGACTTTTTTTTTGCCCTAAAAATGTGATCTGCCGCACAAACTGACCAGCGCACCCCGCTCCGCTTCCCTTATCTTACCCGCCACTTCCTTTGACAATCGCCGCTGGCGACGCGAGAACACTATGAACGAAACCACCCAACTGCTTAAAAGCCACCGCAGCGATCGCAGCTACCTCTCTAAACCGATCGATGACGCGGTGCTGGACGACATTGTCGAATCCGCCTGGCTGGCCCCGACCTCGGTGAACTCCCAGCAGGTCTCCCTGGTGGTGGTGCGCGACCCGGCGACCCGCGCGAAGATCGCTGAACTGGCCGGCGGCCAGGCGTGGATTGCCCAGGCACCGGTGTTTATCACCTTTGTACTGGATATGCATAAAAGCCAGCTGGCGATCGAAGCCGAAGGTAAACAGCAGATTGCCCACCAGAGCCTGGAGAGCCTGATTTCCGGCTCTACCGACGTCGGCATTGCGCTGGCGACGGTAATGGCGGCGGCGCGTTCGCACGGCCTCGGCGTGGTGCCGATCGGCGGCATCCGCCGCGATCCGCAGGCGCTGATTGAACTGCTGGAACTGCCGGAGCTGACCTTCCCGGTGGCGGGCGTGGTGCTCGGCTATATCGATACCCCGGCGCTGCAGAAGCCGCGCATGTCGCTGGCCGGTTTCCGCCATGAAGAGCGCTACGACGCGCAGCATCTGCCGGAGGTGATTAAGGCCTATAACCAGGTGCTGGTGCGTCACTGGCAGGAGAGCGGACGCGCAGATGGCGATAACTGGGGGGTCAATACCGCCAGCTACTATCAGCATATCTACTTCCCGCAGGTGCGCGGCGCGGTGCTGCAGCAGGGCTTTGGCATCGATAAGTAAGCGGCGCCTGGCGCTACGGCATAAAGCAGAAAATAAAAAGCCCGGTGCACGTGCACCGGGCCGGATAGTTCACAATAGGGATTAACTGTAAGCCAGCAGCGTCCGCTGGCACAGTTCCGAACGCACGCAGTCCTGGGTACCGAAGCGGACGATGCCGATCATCTCGTCTTCTTCAAAGCGCGCCAGCGCATCGCTGAGGCCCGATTTGACGTGCGACGGCAGGTCACACTGGGTGATATCGCCGTTGACGATCACCGTGACGTTCTCGCCAAGGCGGGTCAGGAACATTTTCATCTGTGCGGCGGTGACGTTCTGCGCCTCATCAAGGATCACCACGGCATTTTCAAAGGTGCGCCCGCGCATATAGGCGAATGGCGCAATCTCCACCTTGCCGATTTCCGGCCGCAGGCAGTACTGCATAAAGGAAGAGCCAAGACGTTTAACCAGAACGTCGTAAACCGGACGGAAGTACGGGGCAAATTTCTCGGAGATATCGCCAGGCAGGAAACCGAGGTCTTCATCGGCCTGCAGAACGGGACGGGTGACGATAATCCGCTCAACGTCCTTGTGGATCAGGGCTTCGGCCGCTTTGGCGGCGCTGATCCAGGTCTTACCACAGCCGGCTTCACCGGTGGCGAAGATCAGCTGTTTGTGTTCTATGGCGTGGAGATAGTGCGCCTGAGCTTCATTTCTGGCTTCAATCGGCGAATGGTCGCGGGTGTCGCGTGCCATGCCAATCGAGTCCAGCCCGCCCATCTGCACCAGCGAGGTGACCGACTCTTCTTCGCGCTGACGGTGACTGCGTGAATCACTACGAAGCACACGTTTGGCTTCACGACGCGCTTTGATCACTGCTTTCTGTCTTCCCATAGTGGCACCTTACAGTTGGTTTCATTTCCCGCATCAGCAACGGCGATGCGATTACGTGAACGCTTTAGAGGTCTTGGCTTCCTGTTAAGCCGGTTACTGCCATTGATTGACGAGGACGAGGGGCGATTGCCCGTTGCCTGGTGGAAAGCATTGCATCAGATAAAAATCGGAGTGTAAGGAAGTAAAAGAGCGAAGTGAGAGGGAGGCCAGCACAACTACCGGCGTTGTGTTTCAGAGTGTAACCATTATGTCCGTAGAAGGACGTTACCATTCGCGACTCCTGTGTGGGACTTAAACACATTCAGACTACCGCTGTGAATAAAGTGCAACAAAACTGAGTGCGAATGCAACAATAAATTTACCCGGAGAGAATAAAAAACCGCCTGGCAAATAAGCCACGGCGGTTAGTTTTAACACAACACATATAAATCAAAAGGTTAGTTATTTTAACGGCAATATGAACCTTTTAAGACATCGCCGGAAATAGCGCCGGAACCTGCCGGAGTGGCGCAATAATCGCCTATTCATCACGCTTCAAGCAGCGACTGCCCGAGGTAATGCCGGGCGTCCGCCACCCCCGGTAGCACAAAGAAATAGCCGCCGCCAATCGGCCTGATATATTCTTCCAGCGCCTCACCGTTTAATCTCTTTTGCACCGCGAGGAAGCCTTTCTCCAGGTCGTGCTGATAACAGACAAACAGTAATCCCATATCCAGCTGCCCGCTGTTCGACACCCCCAGCGAATAGCTGTAGCCGCGCCGCAGCATCAGGCTGCTTTGCGTTTCCGCCGTGCGCGGGTTGGCCAGCCGGATATGTGCGTCCAGCGGGATCACTTCGCCGTCCGGGTCAGCAACGTAGTCCGGCACGTCGTGTTCTTTTGTCATCCCTAACGGTGCACCGCTGAGCTTTTCGCGGCCAAAGATGGTCTGCTGCTCGCGCAGCGGCGTGCGGTCCCAGAACTCGACGTGGAACTGAATGATGCGCGCCGCCTGATAGCTGCCGCCCACCGCCCAGGCCGGTTCCCCCTGCCCTTCGGTGACCCACAGGATGTTGTTCATCAGCGCGGCGTCCGCCGAATCCGGGTTAGCCGTGCCGTCTTTAAAGCCCAGCAGGTTGATCGGCGTCTCTTTACCCTGGCTGCGCGCGGCGTGATCGGAGATAAACCCCTCGCGCCGCCAGCGCACGCTGAGCAGGTCCGGCGTGTGCTTGATAATATCGCGCAGCGCGTGGATCACCGTGTCGTTGGTATTGGCGCAGATCTGCAACAGCAGGTCGCCGTGGCACAGCGCCGCGTCCAGCGCGTCGTTCGGGAAACGGGTCATGCGCTGCAGTTTCAGCGGCTGCTGCCCCTGCAGGCCAAAGCGTTCATCAAACAGCGACGAGCCGACCGACAGGGTAATGGTCAGGTTATCCGGGAAGATATCCTCGCCCAGAATGCCGGAGTCCAGCGGCGGCAGCTGCGGATTGGTCACCGCCGGCGCTTTACCGCCGGTGGTCAGAAAGGCAATGCGCCGGGTCAGCAGCGCCAGCAGGCGCTGCAGGTCGGCTTTGTCGCTGGCCAGCACGTCAAACGCCACCAGCATCATCGCCGCCTGCTGCGGCGTGACGATGCCGGCCTGGTGCGGGCCGTAAAACGGCTGCCGCTGCTGACGCGCCGCCGGCGATAACGCGCCCGGTGAAAACGAATTTTCAGCCGGTGCGGCATGGACCGGGCAGCCGCCGGCCGCGGCGAGGGCACCGCCAAGGATGCCCATGCCCTTCAGTAAACGACGACGCGTGGCCGAAGCTGGCGCGTCCAGTGGTTTTGCCATAATCGGTTAGTCCAGGCCCAGGGTGCCACGCAGCAGCGCCAGATCCTCAGCCAGGCTGGTAACAGGACCTTTTAAGGCGGTGCGGTCGGCATCGGTCAGTTTTTCGTAAGATTCAAAGCCGTCTTTGGTGCGGTATTTAGCCAGAATGGTATCCACCTTCTTAAAGTTACCGTCCACTTTTGCCAGCAGTTCCGGGTTGGCTTTCAGCAGTAGCGGGCGCAGCAGATCGACGATCTTCTTCGCACCGTCAACGTTGGCCTGGAAGTCCCACAGGTCGGTACGGCTGTAGCGATCTTCTTCACCGGAGATTTTGCTGGAAGCGACCTCCTCAATCAGACCTGCTGCGCCACCCACCACTTTGCCCGGCGCGAAGGCCAGCTCGCTGATGCGGGTCTGCAGATCGAGGGTATCTTTGTACAGCTGGTCTGCGAACGTATCCGCACCTTTTGTGGTGTTATCACCAAACAGGATTTTTTCCAGACGGTGGAAGCCGGTGAACTTCGGATCTTCTGCTTTCTTCTCGAAGTCATCCTCACGGGCGTCGATGCTGCCGTCGAGGTCAGAGAACAGCTCGGCAATCGGCTCAATGCGCTCGTAGTGCTGGCGGGCTGGCGCGTACAGCGACTTTGCCTTCTCCAGATCGCCGGCTTTTACCGCGTCGGTAAAGGCTTTGGTGCCGGCTACCAGCTGAACCACTTCCCCGGTAACGTAGGCTTTGTATTCCGCGATCGGGCCGGCCAGCTGCAGCACGTCCTGCTTGCCGTTGCTGACTTTGGCTCCGGTGTCTTTGACGATCAGCCTGCCTTTCGGGTTGCTTAACAGGCCGCAGGTCATCTCATATTCGCCGGGCTGCAGGTTGGCGGTCAGCTTCTGGGTAAAGCCGGGCGCGATGTTCTCGCGCTCTTCCACCACCAGCACCCCTTTCAGGATCTCCCACTCCAGCCCTTTCGGGCTGTTGTTTTTGATGATGAACTGCGTTTTACCGGCGTTAACGGTCAGCGACATCGGCTCACACTGCTTGTCGGTCACGCTGACGTTAACCTGCGGAACCGTCGCGGCCAGCGCAGCACCGGAAGAGGTCAGCGCGGCCAGCAGTGCGGCATTCAGAGCCTGACGGCGGAAAGTTTGAGTCATGAGTAAATCCCTGTCTGTTATGTGAGCCCGGCGCGGCTGCGCCGGAAGAACTTAGCGCGCCGTGCGCGCCGGGTTAACCGCAGAGCGCGCTGGCAGCATAAACAGCAGCAGCGCCGGAATCAGGTAGGCAAGCCACACCGCCACTTCGCTGACGCTCGGCGCTTCCTGGTAGCCGAGCATGCCCTCCAGCAGCGTGCCGAACACCGAGTGGGTGGAGAGATGGTTGCTGAAATCAAAGGCCACGTCCTGGAAGTGGTTCCACAGGCCCGCCTCGTGGAAAGCGCGAATGGCGCCGGCCGCCAGACCGGCCGCCACGAAAATAATAAACAGGCTGGTCCATTTGAAGAACGCGGCCAGGTTAAGGCGCACGCCGCCCCAGTAAATCAGCATGCCGAGCACCACGGCGGTGGCAAGACCGAGCATTGCCCCCAGCGGCGGCGCGTAGCCGACATCCTGCTGGAAGGCGGCCAGCAGGAAGAACACCGACTCGAGGCCTTCACGCGCTACGGCCAGGAACACCATCATCACCAGCGCCCAGCCGCTGCTGTTGCCCTTATTCAGGGCGCTGTCCACCGCGTCTTCCAGCTGGGCCTTGACGTTGCGGGAGACTTTACGCATCCAGAACACCATCCAGGTGAGGATCACCACCGCCACCACCGCGACACCGCCCTCAAACAGCTCCTGCTCTTTTTGCGGGAACTCACCGGTGGTTTCATTAATAAACCAACCCAGCGCCAGGCACAGTACGGCCGCCACCACCACGCCGACCCACATTGCGCCGAACCAGCGGCTGCGCTGGGTGCGCTTCAGGTAGCTGGCAATCAGGCTGACGATCAGCGCGGCTTCCAGCCCTTCACGCAGCATAATCAGAAACGGGACAAACATGCGGGTAACCTCAAACTGTGAAATTAAGTCAGGTGCGGTAAAGAAAAGTAAAATCAGAACGATATCGATTATCATTATCGGCCTGCACAATTACAAGATGGCGGTGGGATATTTCGCAGGTCCGTGACGGCAGAATGATTAAGCAATTGTAACGCGGGGCAACTATGCGCTCAGAAACCAGGCGGGATGCCCAGCGCTATCGCTGAAATTTGAGGGCGACCTCTAAAGATATCAGGGAGGTGTTGAGGGGGATGCGTTGCTGAGTGCTGAAGAGGCTGCCGGGCTGGGTGCCCGGCAGCAACAGGTATTACGAGCGGTATTCGGCTTCGGCCGCGTCAAAGCGCTGTTGCGCGGCGACTGACGGGGCTTTGCCCAGCAGGCTGAACAGCACAATCGCGATACTGGCGAACAGGAAGCCTGGAATGATCTCGTACAGATCCAGCCAGCCGTACTGCTTCCAGATCAGCACGGTGGCCGCGCCGATCACCATACCGGCCAGCGCGCCGTTGCGGGTCATGCGTTTCCACAGCAGCGAGATCAGCACCACCGGTCCGAAGGCGGCACCGAAGCCGGCCCAGGCGTAGCTGACCAGGCCAAGCACGCGGCTGTCCGGGTTAGCAGCCAGTGCGATAGCGATCACCGCCACCAGCAGCACCATCAGCCGTCCGACCCATACCAGCTCTTTCTGGCTGGCGTTTTTACGCAGGAAGTTCTTGTACAGATCTTCGGTCAGCGCGCTGGAGCAGACCAGCAGCTGGCAGCTCAGCGTCGACATCACCGCCGCCAGAATCGCCGACAGCAGGATACCGGCAATCCACGGGTTAAACAGGATATGCGTCAGCTCGATAAAGATCCGCTCGGCGTTGTTGTTCACCCCGGCCGCAACGGAGGGGTTATTTTCAAAGTAAGCGATACCAAAGAAGCCCACCGCCACCGCGCCGCCGAGGCACAGTATCATCCACGCCATGCCGATGCGGCGCGCGGTGCGGATGGAACGGTGGGAATCGGCGGCCATAAAGCGCGCCAGGATGTGCGGCTGACCAAAGTAGCCCAGCCCCCAGCCCAGCAGCGAGATAATCGCCACAAAGTTGAGGTTCTTCAGCATATCGATATTCTCGATGCTCTTCGCCTCAATCACCTGCAGCGAGTCGCTGATGCCGCCGACGGCAAAAATTACCATCACCGGGGTCAGAATCAGCGCGAAGATCATCAGGCTGGCCTGCACGGTATCGGTCCAGCTGACCGCGAGGAAGCCGCCGATAAAGGTGTAGGCGATGGTCGCCGCGGCGCCGGCCCACAGGGCGCTTTCGTAGCTCATGCCGAAGGTGCTTTCAAACAGGCGCGCGCCCGCCACCACGCCGGAGGCGCAGTAGATGGTGAAGAACACCAGAATGATCAGCGCTGAAATGACCCGCAGCAGTTTGCTGCTGTCCTCAAAGCGGCTGGAGAAGTAGTCAGGCAGGGTCAGCGCATTGTCATGGTGCTCGGTCTGCACGCGCAGGCGCCCGGCGACGATTTTCCAGTTCAGGTACGCGCCCAGGGTCAGGCCGATGGCGATCCAGCTCTCCGAAATACCGGAGATAAAGATCGCCCCCGGCAGGCCCATCAGCAGCCAGCCGCTCATATCAGAAGCACCGGCGGAGAGCGCGGTGACCACGCTGCCGAGGCTGCGGCCGCCGAGGATGTAGTCGTCAAAGTTTTTCGTTGAGCGGTAGGCGATAAAGCCGATCAACACCATCCCAAGAATATAAACGCAAAATGTCACCATCATTGGCGTACTTACAGTCATTCAGGTTCTCCACTTATTATCAGTATCCCCAGCCTCTGCGCTGCGCGGGCCGGAACGTAGCGGACGCAGCGGGCCGGTGCTGAGGGGGCGGTATCCTGCCGTAAACGGTTACGACGCACAAACGATTTAACACATCGCCGTCGGGCATTCACCAGGAAGTTGTTGCTTTCTTGTTACAGGTTGCACCCGATCACACTTCTGCGGGTTGCACCTTAACATAACCCTACTATCACCAGGCTTTACGCGGCTTCTCAACTGGCAGGGATTTTGCAGCAATAAGCGTGCCGTATTGCTAAAACGGCCTGAAATTCGGTTTTTACACGTTGAGATCCGGGTCACACTTAACGAGGTTGCACAAAGTTGCAACATCAGTGATATTGCTGTCAACGAACGGTTATCTCTTTAATGCAGGAGCAGCAGGCATGGGAACGACAACGATGGGCGTCAAGCTGGATGACGCCACGCGCGAACGGATTAAGCAGGCGGCGGCACAGATCGACCGCACCCCGCACTGGCTGATTAAACAGGCTATTTTCAACTACCTGCAGCAGCTGGAGCAGGGAAACAGCCAGCCGGAGCTGGCGGCGCCGGACGCCCCGGCGGAGGGTGACGAACCGCTGCAGGAGCAGCCGCACCAGCCGTTCCTCGACTTTGCGGAGCACATTCTGCCGCAGTCGGTGGCCCGCGCTGCCATTACCTCAGCCTGGCGCCGCCCGGAGCAGGAAGCGGTACCGATGCTGCTTGAGCAGGCGCGCCTGCCTGCCCCACAGGCCGAAGCCACCCACAAGCTGGCTTATCAGCTGGCCGACCGCCTGCGGCACCAGAAAGGTGCAGGCGGACGCGCCGGCGTGGTGCAAAACCTGCTGCAGGAGTTCTCCCTCTCCTCACAGGAGGGCGTGGCGCTGATGTGTCTGGCCGAAGCGCTGCTGCGTATTCCTGATAAACCAACCCGCGATGCGCTGATCCGCGACAAAATCAGCAACGGCAACTGGCAGTCGCACCTTGGCCGCAGCCCGTCGCTGTTTGTGAACGCCGCCACCTGGGGGCTGCTGTTCACCGGCAGGCTGGTATCGACCCATAACGAGGCCAGCCTCTCCACCTCGCTGAACCGCATTATCGGCAAGAGCGGCGAGCCGCTGATCCGCAAAGGCGTCGATATGGCGATGCGGCTGATGGGTGAACAGTTCGTTACCGGCGAAACCATCGCCGAAGCGCTGGCCAACGCCCGCAAGCTGGAGGAGAAAGGCTTCCGCTACTCCTACGATATGCTCGGGGAAGCGGCGCTGACGGAGAAAGACGCTAAAGCCTACCTGCTCTCCTACCAGCAGGCGATTCACGCCATCGGTAAGGCCTCCAACGGCCGCGGCATCTATGAAGGGCCGGGCATTTCGATCAAGCTGTCGGCGCTGCACCCGCGCTACAGCCGCGCGCAGTACGATCGGGTGATGGACGAGCTCTACCCGGTGCTGAAGTCGCTGACCCTGCTGGCGCGCTCGTACGACATCGGCATCAATATCGATGCCGAAGAGGCCGACCGCCTCGAGCTGTCGCTCGATCTGCTGGAAAAACTGTGCTTTGAACCGGAGCTGGAGGGCTGGAACGGCATCGGCTTCGTGATTCAGGCCTATATGAAACGCTGCCCGATGGTGATCGACTACCTGACCGACCTGGCACAGCGCAGCCGCCGCCGCCTGATGATCCGCCTGGTGAAAGGGGCCTACTGGGACAGCGAAATCAAGCGCGCCCAGGTCGACGGGCTGGAGGGTTATCCGGTCTACACCCGCAAGGTGTACACCGATATCTCCTACCTCGCCTGCGCCCGCAAGCTGCTGGCGGTGCCGAACCTGATCTACCCGCAGTTTGCCACCCACAATGCCCATACGCTGGCGGCCATTTATCAGCTGGCGGGCAACAACTACTACCCCGGTCAGTATGAGTTCCAGTGCCTGCACGGCATGGGCGAACCGCTGTACGAGCAGGTGGTGGGCAAAATCGCCGACGGCAAGCTTAACCGCCCGTGCCGCATCTATGCGCCGGTGGGCACCCATGAAACGCTGCTGGCGTACCTGGTGCGCCGCCTGCTGGAGAACGGTGCCAACACCTCCTTTGTTAACCGCATTGCCGACGCCACCCTGCCGCTGGACGAGCTGGTAGCCGACCCGGTTGTCGCCGTAGAAAAACTGGCGGCGACCGAAGGCGCGCTGGGCCTGCCGCATCCGAAGATCCCGCTGCCGCGTGAGCTGTACGGTGAACAGCGGCAGAACTCCGCCGGGCTGGATCTGGCCAACGAGCACCGCCTGGCGTCGCTGTCCAGCGCGCTGCTGAGCAGCGCCAGCCAGCGCTGGCAGGCCGCGCCGCTGATTGACGCGCCGCTGGCAGAGGGAGAAAGTCAGCCGGTGCTCAACCCGGCGGAACCGGCTGATATTGTGGGCTACGTGCGCCATGCCAGCGAAGAGGAGGTTTCTGCCGCGCTGGATGCCGCCGTCAGCGCCGGCCCGATCTGGTTTGCCACCCCGCCGCAGGAGCGCGCCGCCATTCTGCAGCGCGCGGCGGTGATGATGGAGGGCCAGCTGCAGCAGCTGATCGGGCTGCTGGTGCGTGAAGCCGGTAAAACCTTCAGCAACGCCATTGCCGAAGTGCGCGAGGCGGTGGATTTCCTGCACTATTACGCCGGGCAGGTCCGCGATGACTTCGATAATGAGACCCACCGCCCGCTGGGTCCGGTGGTGTGCATCAGCCCGTGGAACTTCCCGCTCGCCATCTTCAGCGGGCAGATTGCCGCCGCGCTGGCCGCCGGCAACAGCGTGCTGGCGAAACCGGCGGAACAGACCCCGCTGATCGCCGCCCAGGCGGTGGCGATCCTGCACGAGGCCGGCGTGCCGAAAGGCGTGCTGCAGCTGCTGCCGGGCAACGGTGAAACCGTCGGCGCGCAGCTGACCGGCGATGCGCGGGTCCGCGGCGTGATGTTTACCGGCTCGACCGCCGTCGCCACCCTGCTGCAGCGCAGCATTGCCGGCCGCCTCGATCCGCAGGGCCGTCCGACGCCGCTGGTCGCCGAAACCGGCGGGATGAATGCGATGATCGTTGACTCCTCGGCGCTGACCGAACAGGTGGTCACCGACATCGTCGCCTCGGCCTTCGACAGCGCCGGACAGCGCTGTTCCGCCCTGCGTCTGCTCTGTATTCAGGAAGACGTGGCGGAGCATACCCTGCAGATGCTGCGCGGCGCGATGGCCGAATGCCGCATGGGCAACCCGGAACGCCTGTCGACCGATATCGGCCCGGTGATCGACGCCGAGGCCAAAGCCAGTATCGACCAGCATATCCAGGCGATGCGCAGCAAAGGCTTTACCGTGTTCCAGAGCGCGCAGCAGCGGGCAGAAGACAGCCGCGAGTGGCGCAACGGCACCTTTGTGCTGCCAACGCTGATTGAGCTGGACAACGTGGCCGACCTGACCCGCGAAGTGTTCGGCCCGGTGCTGCACGTGGTGCGCTTCAGCCGCGCGACGCTGCCGCAGGTGGTTGAGCAGATCAACGCCGCCGGCTACGGCCTGACGCTGGGCATCCATACCCGCATCGATGAAACCATTCATCAGGTGACGCAGAAAGCTCAGGTAGGCAACCTCTACGTAAACCGTAATATGGTCGGTGCGGTGGTTGGCGTGCAGCCGTTCGGCGGCGAAGGCCTGTCCGGCACCGGTCCGAAGGCCGGTGGTCCGCTGTACCTCTACCGCCTGCTGGCCTCAAGGCCGGACGGTGCGCTGGCGGTCACGCTGGATCGTCAGGATCGCCAGCTGCCGCTGGATGCGCGGCTGCGGCCGGTGCTGCAGGCCGCGCACCAGGCGCTGAGCGAGTGGGCGGCAGGCCGCCCTGAGCTGGCCGCCTGCTGCAGCCGCTTTGCCGAACTGGCGCAGGGCGGCACCGTGCGGCTGCTGCCGGGCCCGACCGGCGAACGCAACACCTTCACCCTGCTGCCGCGCGAGCGGGTACTGTGCCTGGCGGACAGCGAGCAGGATGCGCTGGTGCAGCTGGCGGCGGTCACCGCCGTCGGCAGCCGTGCGCTGTGGCCGGACGACGAGCTGCACCGTGGCCTGTGGCAGCAGCTGCCTGCCGCCGTACAGCAGCGGGTGGACGTTTCTGCTCAGCCTGTCAGCGCGGAGTATGACGCGGTGATCTATCACGGCGATGCCGACCAGCTGCGCACCCTGTGTGAAGCGGTGGCGGCGCGCGAAGGCGCGATTGTTTCGGTGCAGGGCTTTGCCCGCGGCGAGACCAATCTGCTGCTGGAGCGCCTGCTGCTGGAGCGTTCGCTGAGCGTCAACACCGCCGCCGCGGGCGGTAACGCCAGCCTGATGACCATCGGTTAAGGCAACACCGCGGACGAGTAAGGGGCGATAATATTATCGCCCCTTTTTTTATCGTCACATGCAGATTCTGGCGATACAACCGCCAGCCCAGCCAACAGGCTAACTCGCCTTAAAGGGTTCGAACCACAGCTGATGTTCTGCCACCGGATTCGCCTTCAGCCAGCTGCAGGTGGCCTCGACCATCGCCGGTGGCCCGTACAGGTAGGCATCAAACGGCTGTTGCAGCGCATCGGCTTCCAGCACCGCCGTAATCCGCCCGCGCCTGCCGGCCCAGCCCGCGTCCGGCCGTGAGACCACCACCTCGTAGCGGAAATCGGCCAGCCGCTGCGTCAGTTCATCCAGCTGCGCCAGGCTGCTGATATCCGCGACCTCGCTGACGCAGTACCAGAGCCTTACCGGCTGCGGGCAGCCGCCGCTGGCCAGGCTCTCCAGCATGCTCAGCAGCGGCGACAGCCCGGTGCCGCCGGCGATCAGCAGCAGAGGGCGTGTCACCTCGCGCAGATAAAATGTGCCGAACGGCGCGGTAAAGGTGATCGGGTCCCCCGGCCGGCAGCGCTGACGCAGATAGTCACTCATGGCCCCCTGCGGCAGCAGACGGATAAGAAAGCGCACCGGCGCACCGGCCGCTGGCGCGCTGGCCCATGAGAATGCGCGGCTCTCTTCGCTGCCCGGCACCTGAATTCGTGCGTACTGGCCGGGCAGGTAGTGCAGCTCGGGCTGGCCTGCATCCAGCACGATCGCCAGCGTCGCCACCCGATCGCCCTCAATGCTGACTGCGCTGACCTGGCCAGAGTAACGCTGCTGGCTGATGTTGCATACGCCGGAGTCAACGTCAAAGAAGAAGGTGCAGGCCGAGGTCAGCCCGGTCTGGCAGGCCAGCATATCGCCCTGCTGCCGCTCGCTCTCGCTTAACGCATCCTCATCGACGTACTCCATCTCAAAGCTGCCCGATTCGCAGCGCCCGCGACAGGTAGCGCAGACCCCTTCCCGACAGTCCAGCGGCAGCTGAACGCCGCAGCGCAGGGCAGCGTCCAGCAGCTTCTCCCCTGGCTGCACCTGGAAACGGCGCGTCAGCCCGTCACGAAAAATCAGCGTCGCCTGATGGCCTGGCATCGTCACTCGCGCGCCCTCAGACATGATAGAAATCGAGCACGGAGTCGATCCTGTCATTCAGCAGCAGCACATGCTTGCGGGCGATCTTCCATCCACCCTGCTGCTCGCGCAGACGATAGCTGGCGCGGCCAAAAAAGTGCTGGCTCTGACCGAAACGGTAGTGGTGGGTCACCCAGTTGGCCGACGCCTCCAGCTCCCCCGCCGCCGCTGGCTGGCAGCACACGTTATCGATCAGATGCAGCGTGCGCGGCATCGGCGTACAGGCGGACGACTTACCGGTGCGAATGCGGTAGACGCGATCCTCCAGCCCGGCGCGGCTGGCGTAGTAAATCAGCGACATTTCACGCTGCGGGTCCTGGGTGTACTCATGTTCACTGCACCACTGCGGGATATGAAACTCGGTGTCCTCGGTAAAAAAATCCAGGTAGCGATCCCACTGCTGGCGATCGCAGGCGTCAGAAAGCTGGTACAGCAGCTGTTCCACCGCCCACTGCTGTTGCTGCATCCCGGTGCGGATCTCAGACATGACTCTCCTCCTTTTTCTCTGCGGCGTACTGCGCAATTTTGTTCTCCAGCCCCTTCAGCATCATTCCCTGCCAGGCGCGGTATTGATTGACGTACAGCCCTTCGTGAGTCAGCTCGGTGCCGGTCATCACCGGTTTAATATTCAACACTTTACTGTTGTGGGTTTCGCCATATTGCCAGTGCTGATGCCCGCGCGAGATATCACTCCACGGCGCGATGCGGGCTTCAAATCCGCGCTGCTGTTCACGAAACTCCACCAGGTCATCCGGCGTGCCCATTCCGGTGACGTTGAAAAAATCCTCAAACTGGCGGATACGCCCTTCACGATCGCGGTCCGACTCACCCCTGACTCCGAGGCACAGGCTGACGATCTCAGTTTTATTCCAGGCCACCGGGCGGATAATGCGCAGCTGGGTGCTGATCTGATCGATAAAGAACAGGCTGGGGTAAATATTCAGGTTCCGCAGGCGGTGCATATTCCACCGCGCCCGCTCCGGCGGGTACTGGCTGAGCAGCCGCTGCATAATGCCGTCATAGCCGGGGCGCACGTCGGCCGCATTCGGCATGTCGCTGAACAGCACGCCGTGGCCGTGATGGAAGCTGAACCAGCCGTCGTCGGTATCCGCGTCGCCGGCCCCCAGCTTGCTGTAGTCGAGCGTGCTGCCGCCCTGTCCGGGCCGGGCGCTGTCCAGCTCGTGGCGGTGCGCCACGGTGGAGACGTAGTTATAGTGCACGGTGCTGACGTGGTAGCCGTCCAGGCCGTTCTCGTTCTGCAGCTTCTAGTTGGCGGGATAGCTGTAGGAGGAGATGCCGGGCAGCACCTCCAGCTCACCGGTTGCCGACTGCTCCACCATCAGGTCAAAGAACAGCGCGGCATCGCCGAGAAAATCGGTCAGGCCAAGCGTGGATTCGGTATCCAGGCTGATAAAGACAAAACCACGATAGCTGGCAATACGTGCCGGCTTCAGGCCCAGCTGCTGTTTGTCAAAATCGCTGCCGTATTCCGCCGGTCCTTTGACCTTGGCCAGTTTCCCGTCCGATTTGTAGCACCAGGCGTGGAATGGACAGGTAAAAGTGCTCTGGTTGCCGTGGCCTACCCGGGTCAGGGTGGTGCCGCGATGCTGGCAGGTGTTGGACAGCGCGTGCAGCTCTCCCTTGCCATCGCGGGTGATAATCATCGGCTGCCGCCCGGCCTGCAGGGTAATAAAGTCATGCGGCTGCGGGATCTGGCTTTCGTGGCAGGCAAATATCCACTGCTTCTCGAAAATCAGCTCCATCTCCAGATCGAACAACTCGCGATCGGTAAACAACGTGCGGGCGAGTCGGTACACGCCCTCTTCCGGCCGAAAATCCAGACCGCGTTCAATCTTTTTCTGCCAGTTGCGTAGCGTTTGTGTGCTCATGGGAGGTGCTCCTGCAGAGTGGGGAGTGAATGAAACTGCCCCCGAAACGGGGGCAGGCCAGCGACCATCAGGCACGGGCGCGCTGACGTTCAACCTCACTGCCCGGTAGTGTTGAACGCTCCTGGTACAGCGTGAAATCAAAGTCGATCGATGAGAAGGGTTTACTCAGGCCGTGGGTTTTTAACTGCTGCGCATCGCTGATTTTTTTCACTGCCGGCACCAGCCCGTCGCGGCTGGCAAAGGCAAAGTCATCCCACAGGTACTCATCACCGTCGATGTTGATCTGGGTGGTGAGCATGCGGTAGCCGGGCGCGCTGACAAAGAAGTGAACATGTGCCGGGCGGCGGCCGTGGCGGCCCAGCTGGTTCAGCAGCTGCTGCACCGGTCCCTCCGGCGGGCAGCCGTAGCCGCAGGGCATCGTACTGCGGAACTGATAGCAGCCCTCTGCGTCGGCGATGAGGGTGCGGCGCAGGTTAAACGCCGGCTGGCTCTTGTCGAAAAAAGAGTAGTTACCGAGGCTGTTGGCGTGCCATACCTCAACCTGCGCCCCCGGTAGCGGTTTACCGTGCTCATCACGCACCGTACCCTGCATCATCAGCACCTCGGCTTTACCGTCCTCCGAACCGTCATCCAGCCTGGCAACCCCCTGACATACCGGTGCACCGGCGACATACAGCGGGCCTTCAATGGTGCGCGGCGTGCCGCCCTGCAGCCCGGCGCGGGCGTCGGCTTCGTCGGCACGGATGTCAATAAAACGCTCCAGACCCAGCCCGGCGGCCAGCAGCCCCATTTCGTGGGCGATACCGGTATCTGCCAGGTACTCCAGCCCTTTCCAGATTTCGTTTGGCTGCAGGTCAAGGTCTTCAATTGCTTTAAACAGGTCGCCCAGCAGGCGCACGGTGACCTGCTGTACGCGCGGATTCACTTTCCCCCTGGCCGTTTTAATTAAAAAATCGTCGATCAGTTGGTCAATTTGTCGGTTATTCATCACATTGCTCCCGGTAGGGTTTGTTGTTATCGATCGGGGCCCGTGACGCCGCCCCGATCGGTTCAGGACACAAGTCTGTGGGGGTCTGGGTCAGCGATCGTCTGCATGAATTGATGAGGGATGACGGCACAGCGGCGTCACCTGCAGCGTCATCCACGGGAACAGCGGCAGTTCGGAGAGCAGCTGATGAAGCTGTTCAACGCTGTCGACGTCAAACAGGCTGACGTTGGCATACTGCCCGGCGATGCGCCAAAGATGGCGCCACTGACCGCTGGCCTGCAGCGCCTGCGCCTGCGCTTTTTCCCGCGCCTTCAGCGCGCGCGCTTCCGGCTCAGGCATGGAGGCGGGCAGACTGACGTCCATTCGTACGTGAAACAGCATGGTCTTTACTCCTCGGTGTAGCGGCTTTAGCGGCGGCGGAGTGCGGCCACTTTGTCTTGATCCAGGCCGATCCCCAGGCCAGGGCCGTCCGGCACCTGCAACATAAAATCGCGGTAGACCAGCGGCCCGGTGAGGATCTCTTCGGTCAGCAGCAGCGGGCCAAACAGCTCGGTGCCAAAATGAAGGTCGCTGAAGGTGGCGCAGAGATGGGCGGTAGCGGCGGTACCAATCGCCCCCTCCAGCATGGTGCCGCCGTACAGGGCGATCCCGGACAGCTGAGCCATCTCCGCCACCTGGCGTGCCGCCGTCAGCCCACCGGACTGGGTGATTTTGATCGAGAAGACGTCCGCGGCCCCCTGAACGGCCAGCGCCAGCGCGTCCTGCGGGCCTTTCAGCGCCTCATCCGCCATGATGGCGACGCTAAAACGCCGGGTCAGCCGTGCCAGCCCGGCCAGGTTATGCGCCGCGATCGGCTGTTCAACGGCGTCAATGCCGCCGGCTTCCAGCGCGGCAATGCCGCGTTCGGCCTGCCGTTCATCCCACGCCTGATTGACGTCGACCCGCACGCTGACCGTATCGTCCAGCGCGCGCCTGACCGCCAGCACGTGCGCCACGTCCTCCTGCACCTCGCGCCGGCCGATTTTCAGTTTGAAGATGCGATGACGGCGCAGATCGAGCATTTTTTGCGCTTCGGCAATATCCTGCGCGGTATCGCCACTGGCCAGCGTCCAGGCGACCGGCAGCGCGTCGTGCTGCCGTCCGCCGAGCAGTTCGCTGAGCGGTATGCCCAGCCGCTGGGCCTGCGCGTCCAGCAGTGCGGTTTCAATGGCACATTTGGCGAAACGGTTGCCCTGCACCGAGCGGCCGATCTGCGCCATCAGCAGCGAAACCCGGCGTGCGTCCTGCCCCACCAGCAGCGGTGCCATCCAGCGGTCGATGTTGGCTTTGATGCTTTCCGGGCTCTCTTCGCCGTAGCTGAGGCCGCCGATGGTGGTGGCTTCGCCCCACCCCTCGATACCGTCTTCACTCACGATGCGCACCAGCACCAGGCTTTGTACATTCAGAGTGACCATGGCTAAACGGTGTGGTCGCACCGCCGGAACGTCCAGAATCAGGGTTTCTACGATATTGATCTTCATAGTTTTAAGGTATACAGCCTGGAGAATGAGTCGTGGCTAAGACCCTATACCTCATAAGCTACGGTCGTCTAACACCGTTCAAGTATCGTTTTGATACCCAGGAGGTATTGCTATGGAACTGCGCCACCTGCGCTACTTTGTCGCCGTTGCCGAAGAGCGTAACTTCAACCGCGCCGCCCGACGCCTGCATATCAGCCAGCCGCCGCTCAGCCGCCAGATCCAGCAGCTGGAGGGCGAACTGGGGGTAACGCTGTTTGAACGCGGCTGCCGCCCGCTGGAACTGACCGACGCCGGGCGTTTTTTCTTCGGCCACGCGCAGCAGTTTCTGGCGCGCAGCGTGGAGCTGAAAACCATGACCCGCCGTATCGGCCAGCTGGAGCGCAGGCTGTCGGTGGGGTTTGTCGCTTCCACGCTGTACGGGCTGATACCGCAGCTGATACGCCGCTTTCGCCAGCAGTCTCCTGAGGTAGCGATTACCCTGCTGGAGATGTCGACCACGGAGCAGCTGCAGGCGCTGAAAGAGGGAGAGATCGATATCGGTTTTGGCCGTATTCGCTCTGAGGATGCCAGCATTCGCCGGGTGATCCTGCGTGAGGAACCGCTGATGGTGGCGGTCGCTGCCGATCATCCGCTGTGCGCCTGCTCCCCGGTAACCCTGAGCATGCTGCATGCGGAAACGCTGCTGGTCTACCCGCAGATGCCGCGCCCCAGCTTTGCCGACCAGGTACTGGCCATTTTTCGTGAACGGCGTCTGACGCCACAACGGGTGGTTGAAGTCCGTGAGTTGCAGGTCACGCTGGGGCTGGTGGCCGCCGGTGAAGGGGTGGCGCTGGTACCAGAGTGTCTGCGCAGCCTGCAGCGTCAGGACGTGCGCTATTTACCGCTGCAGGGGGCACAGCTGGTCTCACCGATCATCATGAGTACCCGCCTGCTGGATGAGTCAGCCGATATCCGTCTGCTGGAGAGCATGATTTATCAACTCTATGCCGAACAGGGGGTCTCACCAACGGAAAACACACCCGCTGAAACAGCTAACGAACTGATAAATCATCAATAAAATGATAACCAACCTCAATTATTCACATTTAATGCGGGATATTCCGCCTGTTCAGTTGCCTGGATCACACTTTTCGCGGCAATAACACGATACGCCCCAGAATCCCCGGAAACCGGCGGGGCAGCCCCTTGTTGCTGTATTCATCCTCTCCTAATTTAGGCCCGACGATGCCAGCACTCAGGAGGAGCAATGATCAATAAATATCTGCCGTCAGCCGGGGATGCCGTGGCTGACATTGGGGAGGGTGCCACGGTGATGATCGGTGGCTTCGGTCCGGCCGGCCTGCCCTATACGCTGGTCGAGGCGCTGATCCGCCAGCGCCCGCGCGACTTAACGGTAATCAACAATAACGCCGGTAACGGCGACGCTGGCCTGGCCGCGCTGCTCAAGGCCGGCTGCGTTCGCAAAATGATCTGTTCATTCCCACGCCAGAGCGATTCATGGGTATTTGATGACCTGTACCGGCGCGGCGTGGTGGAGCTGGAGCTGGTGCCGCAGGGCAATCTGGTGGCGAGGATCCAGGCGGGCGGCAGCGGTCTTGGCGGTATCTTTACCCCGACCGGCTACGGCACCGAACTGAGCGCCGGCAAAGAAATCCGGGAAATCGAGGGCCGCCACTATGTGTTCGAACTACCGCTAAAGGCCGACTTTGCGCTGATCAAAGCGCAGCGTGCCGACCGCTGGGGCAACCTGGTGTACCGCAAGGCGGCGCGCAATTTCGGCCCGATTATGGCAATGGCGGCCACCTGCACCATCGCGGAAGTTGAGCAGCGGGTGGCGCTGGGCGATCTGAACCCGGAAGTGGTGGTGACGCCGGGCATTTTTGTCCAGCGGGTGGTTGAAGTTCCGCATCATTTATCACGCGCAACCGCGTAAAGGAGCAGCAGAGATGGATTTTACCCGACTCAGCCACGATGCGCTGGCGGCACGCATCGCACAGGATATTCCCGACGGTGCGTACGTCAATCTGGGCATCGGCCTGCCCACCAGAATTGTCAATTTCCTGCCGGCCAACAAAGATATTTTCCTGCATAGCGAAAACGGCCTGCTGGGGATGGGGCCGGCACCGGAGCCTGGTCGCGAAGACCCCGAGCTGATTAACGCCGGCAAGCAGCCGGTGACCCTGCTGCCGGGCGGCTGCTTTTTCCACCACGGTGACTCGTTCGCCATGATGCGCGGCGGCCATCTTGATATCTGCGTGCTGGGGGCCTATCAGGTCTCTGAACGGGGCGACCTGGCCAACTGGAGCACCGGCCAGCCGGGTGCCATTCCGGCGGTCGGCGGCGCGATGGATCTGGCTATCGGCGCGCGGCGGGTGCTGGTGATGACCGAACATCTGACGCGCGGCGGCGAGTGCAAGATCGTGCCGCACTGCAGCTACCCGCTGACCGGCATTGCCTGCATCCACCGCATCTACAGCGATCTGGCGGTGATCGACGTCACGCCTGCCGGGCTGGTGGTGCGTGAACTCCTTGGCGACATCAGTGAAGAACAGCTGCAACAGGTCACCCCGGTGGCGCTGACCTTTGCCCTGCAGGAGCACGCTTATGAATAACGTCTTCGTCTGTGACGCCGTGCGCACGCCGTTCGGCAGAATTAACGGCAGCCTTTCCGGGGTACGCGCCGATGACCTGGCCGCCGCCCCGCTGAAAGCCCTGCTGCAGCGTTATCCCCGCATTGACTGGGCGCGGCTGGATGATGTGATCTACGGCTGCGCCAATCAGGCCGGAGAGGATAACCGCAACGTAGGGAGGATGGCGCTGCTGCTGGCCGGGCTGCCGACCTCCGTCCCCGGCAGCACGGTTAACCGGCTGTGTGGCTCCAGCCTCGACGCGGTGGCGATCGCCGCACGCACCATTAAAAGTGGTGAGAGTGGGCTGATGATCGCCGGCGGCGTCGAGCAGATGACCCGCGCCCCCTACGTCGTCGGCAAGGCCGATAAAGCCTTTAGCCGGCAGATGAAGCTGGAAGATACCACCATGGGCTGGCGGCTGATCAACCCGCTGATGAAAAGCCTGTATGGCGTCGAGTCGATGCCGCAAACCGCCGAGAACCTGGCGCAGCGGCTGACCATCAGCCGCGAGGATCAGGACGCCTATGCCCTGCGCAGCCAGCAGCGAACCGCGCGCGCGCAGCAGAGCGGTTTTTATGCCTCTCAGCTGGTGCCGGTATCGCTGCCGCAAAAGAGCGGCGAGCCGCTGCTGTTTGCAACCGACGAACACCCGCGCGCCACCTCGCCGGAGGCGCTGGCTAAGCTGAAACCGGTGGTCACTCCGCAGGGCACGGTGACGGCGGGCAACGCCTCCGGGCTTAACGACGGTGCCTGCGCCCTGCTGCTGGCCGGCGAGCGCGCGATGGCCGATAACGGCCTGCAGCCCGTGGTGCGCATCGTGGCCAGCGCGGTCGCCGGCGTTGAGCCGACCGTTATGGGGCTGGGCCCGGTGCCGGCGGTGCACAAGGTACTGGCGCTGAGCGGGCTGACGCTGGCACAGATGGACGTCTTCGAGCTCAATGAGGCGTTTGCCGCGCAGGTGCTGGCGGTGACCCGCACCCTCGGGCTGGCGGACGATGCCGCTGAGGTTAACCCCAACGGCGGCGCGATTGCGCTCGGCCACCCGCTGGGTGCCTCCGGCGGCAGGCTGGTGATGAACGCCGCCTGGCAGTTGCAGAATACCGGCGGTCGCTACGGGCTGTGCGCCATGTGCATCGGCGTCGGCCAGGGGATCGCGATGATTATAGAGAGGGTATGAGATGACGATTGACTACCGGCTGGAAGGGGCGCACGACGCCCCGCTGCTGGTGTTGTCCAACTCGCTGGGCACCACCTGGGATCTGTGGCAGCCGCAGATCGCTACCCTGATCACCCATTTCCGCGTGCTGCGTTACAACCCGCGCGGCCACGGCCACAGCCCGCTGCCGGGCCAGGTACTGACCCTGGCGCGGCTGGGCCAGGACGTGGTCGACCTGCTGGACGAGCTGGGGGTGGAACAGGCCAGTTTTTGCGGCATTTCAATGGGCGGCCTGACCGGGCTGTGGCTGGCCCGTTACCATCCGCAGCGCTTCCGGCGCATGGTGGTAGCGAATACCGCCGCGCGCATCGGCAGCGCCGAAGGCTGGCAGCAGCGAGCGCACCAGGTGCTCGACGAGGGGCTGGGTCAGGTGGCGGCCGGTGCCGCCGCCCGCTGGTTCACGCCGGACTTCCTCGCCGCCGCCCCGCCGCAGGCCGGCCGGCTGATCAGACAGCTGGCCAACAGTAATGTGGCCGGCTATGCCGCCTGCTGCGGGGCGCTGGCCACCGCCGATCTGCGCAAAGAGGTCAGGCGGATCCTGCTGCCGCTGCTGGTGATCGCCGGCGAACAGGATCCGGTGACCACCGTTGAAGATGCGCGCTGGCTGCAGAGCCAGATCGCCGGTGCCGAGCTGGCCGTGCTGCCGGCCTCGCACCTCTCCAACGTGGCCTGCCCGCAGACCTTCAGCAACGCGGTCTGCCAGTTTCTTACCCGCTGAACGGGTGGTAGGCAAACAGCGCCGGCGCGCCGCCGGTGTGGACAAACGCCAGCGGCCCCTGACGGCGGAAGCGGTTCTGCGCCACGCCGTCAATCAGCCCGGCCATCGCCTTGCCGGTGTAAACCGGGTCCAGGAAAATCCCTTCCAGCCGCGCCAGCAGCTTAATGGCTTCGATTCCCTCTTCGTTCGGTTCGCCGTAACGCGGGCCATAGTACTCATCCCACAGGGTAATCGGCGCGGTGCTGTTCAGCTCAAGCGACTGTGCCAGCTGCTGGCGAATGCTCTCGACCTTCGGCAACTGTTCGGCTACCCGGCGTGAGACGGTCACCCCCACCAGCTCGGTCTGCGGCAACAGCTGCTCCAGACCCACCGCCAGCCCGGCGTGGGTACCGGCGCTGCCGGAGGCGACCACCACCGCGGCAAAGTCCACCACGCCTTCGCTCTGGTGGGCGATCTCCTGCGCGCACTCCACGTAACCCAGCGCGCCCAGCGCGTTAGAGCCGCCGACCGGCACGCAGTAGGGGCGAAAGCCCTGCGCTTCCAGCAGGGTGGCCTGCTCTTCCAGCTGGGCGGTGGGATTGTGCAGCGCGTCGACCAGCACGATTTCGCAGTCCATCAGCTCCAGCAGCAGGCGGTTGCCGTTGCCGAGGTAGTTTTCTGCGGTAGTGGCGATCGGATTTTCCAGCAGCGCCACGCACTTCAGCCCCAGTTTCGCCGCCACCGCCGCCGTCTGGCGCACGTGATTCGACTGGATGGCGCCGGCGGTCAGCAGCACGTCGGCCCCGTTGCGTAACGCATCCGCCGCCAGGAACTCCAGCTTGCGCAGCTTATTGCCGCCCAGCGCCACCGGCGTCAGGTCATCACGCTTGATAAAGATATCGCGGCCAAGGTAGTCGGAAAAACGCGGCAGATGCTCAAGCGGCGTGGGCGCGCCCAGCAGTTCAACGCGGGGGAAATTAACCAGATTATGTAAGGACAACGCGGCCTCCGGGAGAGGGGATCAGATGATAGCGTACAGTGTTGCAGAAGATGCGGCGGCGGTCATTATCGAATTGGCATAACTTAGTGCGGCGTTGTGCCGGGGCAGGCTCCCCGGCCACAACGGTCATCGGCTATCAGGCGCGCTGCCAGCCGAGGAACTGGTCATATTTGCGCAGGGCGATGCGGTAGTTGTTATTCCCGGCATCCGGCAGACTGTTTTCCAGGCATTCGTGGCAGCTGCGGCCGCGCAGGCGTTCGGCAGGGAAACCCTGGGCCGACAGCATATCGTCGAGACGACGCAGGCGAACAACATATTCGCGAATGGTGCTGTGGCTCATTTCGGTCTGCTCAAACAGGTACTGTTTAAACGCCATAATATCAAAGTAAGTCGGATGGGTATTACAGTAAATATCGCTGCAGAAGCGGCACAGCGCCGTCAGCTCACTCTGCAGTTTGCACCAGACCTGATCGTCGATCGGCTGGTCCATGCGGGCAATCGCCTCTTTATTAATTATCTGACCACGAAACACCAGTGCCATGCGATCCAGTACCTTATCGCAGTGCGAGCAGTTGCTCTGGCTGTGCTTATAGTCCTTCAGATAGCGACTTAACGGCCTTGTTCTTAATTTCGTTGCCATTACGTATTCCCGGTTAATATTGAAAGTGCAAAACTGACTCCGTCAGCGCGCTCCCGTTAACCGGGCGCGCAGGCGTTTAATCGCCTGACTGTGCAGCTGGCTGACGCGGGACTCGCCCACTTCCAGCACGGCGCCAATCTCTTTCAGGTTCAGCTCTTCCTGGTAATAGAGCGTCAGCACCATCTTCTCGCGTTCGGGCAGGGCCTCGATCGCTTCGATGACGCGTTCACGCAGGTTCCCTTCCAGCAGCTGGTGCAGCGGGTTAGCCTGTTCATGGCCGTCGGTGACCAGTTCCGCGCTGTCGCCGTGCTCCTCACGATATTCGTCATAGGAGAACAGCTGGCTGTTGTTGGTATCCAGCAGGATCTGCCGGTACTCCTCCAGCGGCACGTCCAGCTGGGCAGCGACTTCCTGCTCGCTGGCCGGGCGGCCAAGGACCTGTTCAACCTGATGCATCGCCGCCGCCACTTCGCGGGCGTTGCGTCGCACGCTGCGCGGTGCCCAGTCGCGGCTGCGCAGCTCGTCGAGCATCGCCCCGCGAATGCGCTGTACGGCGTAGGTGGTAAAGGCCGTACCCTGCAGCGCGTCGTAGCGCTCAACCGCATTCAGCAGGCCGATGCCGCCGGCCTGCAGCAGGTCATCCAGCTCCACGCTGGCCGGCAACCGCACCTGCAGGCGCAGCGCTTCATGGCGTACCAGCGGAACGTATCGCTGCCACAGCGAATGCTTGTCCATCACCCCATCGGCGGTATAGAGATCGTTCACTCTGACTACCTTGCGTTATGTAAGTTATCGGCAAGATTATCGGTTTCTGTAGGGGAAATTGATTGGTGGAATAGCGGTGCAAAAGAGGGGTTATTCTGTTAGCTGACGAGGACATGCGGTGAGGGAGCCCGCTGCGGGCTCCCGGTAAGGGCTAACGGCTTAAGCCGGGATAAATTTAAATTTCTCCAACAGCTTTTCGAGCTTAACGACATCAATCTGTGGCTTCAGGGTAAATACGCCTGCCGTTTCCGCTTTATCCACCACATTGAGGAACTCCAGCACCACGTGGTAGTCAGGGCGGTCCCAGAAATCATGAATAAAGATCTGCGTCACGGCGTTATTCCTGCGGGTGGCCAGCGTGTGTTTAATCGCATTCAGGGTACAGGCGACGCGGAAACGCCCGTCAACCAGAATCAGATCAAACCACCGCTGATGTTGCAGAATCGCCTCGCTGTAGAGCGGGAATTGCTGCTGATGGCTGGCATCCACCGGATAGCCCCACTCTTTGGTCGGCCCGATATCGACGTAATCGACCTTACACAGCGGACCGGCCTCTTTTGCCAGCGTGTCGACCCAGAATTTGTCACTCTCCACGCCGTAGACGGTGACGTTATTGCGCGTCGCCAGCTTGGTCGAACCGCCGCTGCCAAACTCATAATAGGCGCTGCTCTGAGTAATGCAGCGCTCAAACAGCGCGGTTTCCGCCGCTGACATACGCGGCATTTCCGGGATGATGTTTACCGGGGCTGGCACAGCGGCAGGCGACGAGGCCGGCGGCGCGGTATCGTGGAAGTCACCGAGATAGGCCTCGGCACGTGCAGTCGAGCTGACCTGCAGCACCTGATACGCCACGTCACGCAGCTGATAACCGGCGTGCAGGATAAACGCCAGCTTCTCGCGCTGCTCCACGCTCATGGCCGCAATACGCTCTGCGGTGGGAACAAACAGCAGGCGCGTCGCCACCATCTGCGAAGAGGCCAGCGTGCTGCCGTCCGCCAGCGGCAGCGCAGCGCCCTGCTCTGTCGCGGCAACGCTGTGGAAGCGGAAGCCGTAGCCGGCCAGCGCCGCCTCCAGCTGGCTGAAGGACATCTGGCCGGCGTGGGTGTTGGCAAAGGTATAATGTACGCTGACAAACAGGCAGCCGGTTAACAGCCGCGAACCGTGCTCGAAGACCGGTTGCAGATTCAGCGTATTGCTGATTTCAAACCACTCGAGGCGATCGAGTCCGTTAATCTCATCCAGCCTGCTCGACGGCACCTTCAGTTCGGTAATCACCTTCTGGCCCGCCCAGGCCTCATCCCCCTGTTCGCCGCCGATGGCGGGCAGATCGCTGCTGTAACGCGAATCAAGGCACAGATAGAGCGGAGCCTCCTGGCCGTCACCCAGCAGGTGCAGTTTGATATGCTGCAGGGATTTCTTACGCAGCGGCAGATGTTGCGGCTCCACCACACCGACCGGATCCATAATCACCGCGTGAACCGCATCGGTGGCGACCAGGTCGATAAACGCAGCAGCGCGGCTGAACTGGCCGCCGTAGTCCATCATCAGCACCTTGCCGGAGAGCTGGAACTCAAAGGTATCCGCCTGGCCGGGCTGGGTCAGCTTCTGTGATTCCATCACCGGCGGATGCTGCAGCGTCACCGGCTGCCCGTCGTCGAGGAAGTAAGGTGCGCCCTCTTCCTGCAGCGTCAGCGCCGCCGGTGCTTTACCTTCGCAGTAGCGCTGCCAGATCGCCCGCATGGCGTCCGAGAAGTGTCTGGCAAAGCGCTGCCCGTCGCACACCGGCGAAGCCAGCAGAATATCGCGCAGATGCTGGCGAATCACCGCCAGGCTGGTGAGATCGCGGGTGATGCCAACGGTAATATCGATGTACTGCTGCCAGCTGTCGGCCACCAGCTCCGGCATGCCGGCATTGACCAGGTGAGAAGCGGAGTGACGTCCGGCAAACGTTGGCCCTGGCAGGGTCACCACCGGCACGCCCATCGCCATCGCTTCACAGGTGGTCAGGCCGCCGGAGTACGGCCACGGGTCGAGCGCGATGTCCACCCGGTTATAGCTGTCCAGCAGCTCACGGTGCGGCGAGGAACCTTCCAGCAGCACCCGCTCACGCGCCACCCCGTGGCGTTCCAGCGTGCTCAGCACCCGCTCGCAAAGCGTTGGGTTTTTAAAGTTAAAGCTTTTCAGGAACAGGCGGGAGTCCGGCACGCTGTTCAGTATGATCGCCCACTGCTCCAGCAGAGTATCGTTAATCTTGGCGGCGTTATTAAAACAGCCAAAGGTGATATAGCCGTTTTCCGTTACCGGACCGGCGCTCAGCGGCGGCAGGTAGTGCGGCGGATCGTAACAAATATAGTCACCGGGCAGACGGATCAGTTTTTCACTGTACAGGTGGTCGACGCCCTCAGGTGTTTCAATACCGTCGCTTAACAGATAGTCCATGCCCTCAAGGCCGGTACTGCTGATCAGCCCGCCAACCCATTTAATCTGTAACGGCGCGGGCTGCTGCTGTAACGTCAGCATCCGACTGTTTGCATTATAGCCACAGAGGTCGAAAAGAATATCTATCTCATCGTCACGAATTAATCCGTCAACCGCATTATCCGACAGCCCGTCAATCACCTGCCATTTTTTAGCAATGCGCTGAATACGGTAGGTAATATGGTCTTCGATGTGGTTAGTGCTGTAGGCATAAAGCTCAATCTGTGAATCCGGAATATGTGATAAACCCAGGGTGATCATATTCCCGACCGGGTGCGAGCGAAACCCTTCTGAAATCATGCCAATACGTAACGGTTTATCGGCTGTCCGATTCTTCGCCACCGCACGTTTAATTGTACGAGACGGGCGAAATACCTGCTGCCATTGCTGGCAAATATCCAGAATGGATTCAGGTGTAGCAGCCGGGTTATAGTGCGATCCGACAATGCGGTTAAACCAGGAAGAGGGGTTATCAGAGGAGAGCTGGCAGCTTTGCTGATAGGCGGCATCCATTTTATCGAATTCGGCCAAATCCTGGTAAATCATACCGAGGTTGCTCCAGTTACGCCAGTTGGTCGGGTCTTCCCGGGTCAGCTGGGTATACTCCTCTATCGACTGTTCATACTTTTTCTGCTTTTGCAGGATCGTCGCCCGCAGGGTGCGCAATGGCCGTGATTCATCATCGTTTACCCGACCGATCGCCTCCGCAAGGAATATTTCTGCCTCATCAAAACGTTCGCGGACGTATAACAGGTTAGCCTTAGCGTAAAGCGCTTCGCTGTAATCAGGGGTCAGCGTCAGGGCTTTTTCAACCGCTTCCTCAGCGTCAAAATATTTACCCAGTTTTTCCCAGGTGCGTGAGGCAACCACCCAGACCAGACTGTTATGCGCATTTTTTTTCAGCAGCGGCGTAACAATGGCTAACGACTCCTGCGGCTTTTCACTCAGTATTTCCATCGCGCGCCGAAGTTGCGCAGCCACGGCGGGGTCGGTTGCAGGGGGGGTAGAGAGAGCAGAACCAGAGGTGGACTTCTTCATAGGGCCATTTACCTTGATAAGTTTCGCTGTACGTCAGAGGCCGTGCCCCGCCATACCGCCACGATATTACCAGTGTAAATAACGCAAAAAAAAATAACGGGTATAATACCCGCTATTTTTTATGCTAATTAAAGGGATTGCTAAGCGGCAATTACTGCAGCAGAGACAGCACGCCCTGTGGAACCTGGTTAGCCTTGGTCAGTACTGAAGTACCGGCCTGCTGCAGGATCTGCGCGCGGCTCATGTTAGACACTTCGGTCGCGTAATCCGCGTCTTCGATACGGCTCTTAGCAGCGGTGATGTTGGTGATGGTGCTGCTCAGGTTGTTAACGGTAGATTCGAAACGGTTCTGGCTGGCACCCAGGCTGCTACGCAGTGAGTCAACGTCAGAAATCGCTTTATCCAGAGCAGACAGCAGGTTGGAATCAACTGTAGCTTTAGCTTCGCCAGTAGTGGTCGCGGCAGTATAAGTTTTCAGGATACCAACACCCGATGCAGCACCAGTAGATGCTTCAGTGATGGCAGTGAAACCTGCTGCTGTAAACAGTGTGGAAGAATCGATTTTCTTCAGTGAAATGCCGATGGTTTCTTTATCCTGCGCACCAACCTGAATGTTCAGAGTCTGAGCGGTAGCCAGTACTTTGATGCCGTTGAAGCTGGTTTGTTTGGAGACACGGTCAATTTCTTTAACGCGGTCAACGATTTCGTTGTTGATTGACACCAGGTCATCAGCAGAGTTACTACCGTTGTTCGCCTGTACGGTCAGTTCACGGATACGCTGTAAGTTGGTGTTGATCTCGTTCAGTGCGCCTTCAGTAGTCTGAGCGATGGAGATACCGTCGTTGGCATTACGGGAAGCCTGAGTCAGACCTTTAACCTGAGAAGTCATACGGTTAGCAATCGCCTGGCCCGCTGCATCGTCTTTTGCGCTGTTGATACGCAGACCAGATGACAGACGCTCAATCGCTGAGCCCAGGGAAGACTGTGACTTGTTCAGATTGTTCTGAGTAGTCAGGGACATAATGTTGGTATTGATAACGGCCATAGTGTTTTCCTTAAATCAGTTAGGTTTTGGGCTGAGCCTTACACGCTCACGGCGTCTCTCACCGTCATGAATGTTATCGGTTGAGTTTTTCCTAACTTTAGAAAAAAAGGAAAAATCACAAAAAACCACTGATAAATAAAGCTTTTATGTTTGATTGCTTCACAAGAAACCGCCATAACGCACAAAATACCCATCGTTAACGCTTATTGATGGTGCAGATAAGCGACCAATTAAGAGTATTCTTATCATACACCTGGCTATCAGGCTAATTACCCCTATATCCCTGCTTTATTCTTCTTATCAGTTTTTCTCCACATTGATTAAACTTCTGCCCACGATGGCCGATATAACTCTGGTACATCTCATAAACTGAGGATTAACGATGGCGAGTATCAGTAGCCTTGGGGTAGGCACCACCCTTCAGTTGGATACCCTCTATACCAACCTGGAAACTGCTGAAAACAGCAAGCTGACAACGATCACCAAGCAGCAGACCAGCTATAATTCGCAGCTTACCGCTTACAGCAAGCTGCAAAGCTCAATGACCGCCCTGCAGACCGCGACCGCGGCGCTGGCGAAAGCCAGCACCTTTAGCGCCTCCAGCGTCACCAGCACCAATACCGCCTTCGCCGCCACCACCGATGCGAACGCCACCGTTGGTGATTACAGCGTTTACGTTGAGCAGGTAGCCAAGGCGCAGTCGCTGATTTCAGGATCTATTGCCAGCAAAACCAGCCAGCTGGGCGACAGCGCCAGCGGCACGCGCACGCTGACCATCACCCAGCCCGGCACCACCAAGCCGCTGGAAATCACCCTGAGCAACAGCCAGACCACGCTGACCGGCATTGCCGATGCGATTAACAAAAGCGCCGGTAACGTCAGTGCCACCATTATTACCGCCAGCAACGGCGACCACCGCCTGATGCTGAGCTCCAAGACTACCGGCACCGACGGCGATATTACCCTGAGCGTTACCGGCGACAGCACCCTGCAGGGGGTGATTGGCTATGACGCTACCGCCACCGGCACGCAGAATATGTCGGTACAGACGGCTTCGCAGAACGCCAAACTCAGCGTTAACGGCGTTGCTATGGAGCGCAGCAGCAACACCATCAGCGATGCGCTGACCGGTGTGACCTTCAACCTGAAGGCCGCCAGCACCAGCGCCTCGGGTGAAACCCTCAGCGTGACGCGTTCGGTCGACAGCACCACCACCGCGGTCAAAGCCTGGGTTACCGCCTACAACAGCCTGCAGTCCACCATCGCCTCGGTCACCAAATACACCGCGGTCGACGCCGGTGAAGATCAGTCCAGCAGCAACGGCGTACTGCTCGGTGACAGTACGGTGCGCACTATTCAGACCCGCCTGGCCGGGATGCTGAGCAACGTACAGAGCGGCTCTTACGCGGTGCTTTCGCAGCTGGGGATCACCACCAACCCGACCAAGCAGGCGGACGGTTCAGTCGGTGCGCTGAGCATTGATGACACCAAGTTAACCGCCGCGCTGACCAATAACCCGCAGGCGGTCAGCGATTTCTTCGTTGGCGACGGTACGAAGACCGGCTTTGCCACCCAGATGGGCAGCACGCTGACCGATATGCTCAGCACCAGTTCCGGCAAAGAGGGCATTATCAAAAATGCTCAGGACGGCATCAACGCCACCCTGAAAGATCTCGACAAGCGCTACACCGCGATGGAGGCCAGCATTGAAGTGACCATGGCGCGCTATAAATCCCAGTTTACTAACCTCAGTAAATTAGTGAACTCGCTGACCAACACGTCTAACTATCTGACGCAGCAGTTTGAATCGTCCTCCTCTTCAAGCTAAGACGAAAAGGCATTGATATGTATAAAAATTCGGGCGCGCAGTTATATCAGAAAGTGGAGCTGGAGAGCAGCGTGATGAGCGCCAGCCAGGCCCAGCTGATCAACCTGCTGTTTGACGGGGCGCTCAGTGCGCTGGTGCGCGCCCGTCTGTTTATGCAGGATGGCAATATTGAGGGCAAAGGCAACGCCCTCTCCAAGGCGATCAATATTATCGAAAACGGCCTGAAGCAGGGTCTGGCCGATAACAGCGGTGATGAACTGGCGGACAACCTGCTGGCGCTGTACGACTACTGCGTGCGGCGTCTGCTGCACGCCAACATTCGTAATGACGTGGCGGCGGTGGAAGAGGTTGAAGGGCTGGTGCGTAATATTGCCGATGCCTGGAAGGAAGTGGGTCATCTTCCGGCCCCGGTTCAGGATGCCGTATCATGAAAATAACCCCCTCTTTACAGCAGAACTATCAGCATCTGCTGCAGCTGAGTCAGACCATGCTGCGGCTGGCGAATCAGGGCGACTGGGATACGCTGGTGACCGAAGAGGCCGAATATGCCGCCACGGTCAAACGCATTGAAGCGGTCACTGTTGTGACGCCGCTGACCCCGGTCGCGCTGCAACAGCTGCGCCCGCTGCTGCGCCATCTGCTGGATAACGAGATTGAAATTCGTCGTCTGGTGAAACGCCGTCAGGATGAGCTGGGCCAGCTGATGAACAACAACACGCAGCAGAAAAACGTGCTGAAAGCCTACGGCAATATGGCCGGTAACGTACTGATGCACCCCACCGCCAGCCGCTAACTTTCCCGTTATACCGGGGTGCACAGACAAAATAATTATCTTTGCGCCCCGCTATCTTTTCCTCCCCCCTCTTCCATACTCAATTTTCCCGTCTGATGAAAATGGAGCATGGATATGCGCAATCCCACGCTGTTGCAGTTTTTTCACTGGTACTATCCCGAAGGCGGCCAACTGTGGCCGGAAGTGGCCGATCGCGCCGCCAGCCTGGCCGAAACCGGCATCAGCCTGGTGTGGCTGCCGCCGGCGTATAAAGGGGAATCCGGCGGGTACTCGGTCGGCTATGACAGCTACGATCTGTTCGACCTCGGCGAATTTGAGCAGAAAGGATCGCGTGCCACCAAATACGGTGATAAAGAACAGCTGATTGCGGCCATTGAGGCGCTGAAGGCACACGGCGTCGGCACCCTGCTTGACGTGGTGGTCAACCATAAGATGGGGGCCGATGAGAAGGAGCGGGTGCTGGTGAACCGCGCCAACCCGGATAACCGCGAGGAGATATCGTCTGAGGTAATTGAGGCCGATATCTGGACGCGCTTTACCTTCCCGGCGCGCGGTGGCCAGCACTCAAAATTTGTCTGGGACTACAAGTGCTTTAACGGCGTCGACCATATCGAAAACCCCGATGAAAACGGCGTGTTTAAGATCGTCAACGACTATACCGGCGATGGCTGGAACGAGCAGGTGGACGACGAGCTGGGCAACTTCGACTACCTGATGGGCGCCAATATCGACTTCCGCAACCACGCGGTGACCGAGGAGCTGAAGTACTGGGCGCGCTGGGTGATGGACGAGGTGCACTGCAGCGGCTTCCGGCTCGACGCGGTAAAACATATTCCGGCGTGGTTCTACAAGGAGTGGATCGAGCACGTGCAGGAGGTGGCCGAGCAGCCGCTGTTTATCGTCGCCGAGTACTGGTCGTTTGAGGTGGATAAGCTGATGCAGTACATCGACCAGGTGGAGGGTAAAACCATGCTGTTCGACGCGCCGCTGCATATGAACTTCCACCAGGCCTCGCTGCAGGGCGCGGACTACGACCTCAGCCAGATCTTCAACGACACGCTGGTGGCCCGCGATCCGTGGCACGCGGTGACCATCGTCGCCAACCACGACACCCAGCCGCTACAGTCGCTGGAGGCTCCGGTTGAGGCGTGGTTTAAACCGCTGGCCTATGCGCTGATCCTGCTGCGTGAAAACGGCGTGCCGACGGTGTTCTACCCGGATCTGTATGGTGCCAGCTACGAGGATGAAGGCGGCGACGGCGGCCAGTACCGGATTGAGATGCCGGTGATCCCCGAACTGGATACGCTGATCCGCGCCCGCCGCGACTACGCCCACGGAGTACAGACCGAGTGGTTCGATCACCCCAACTGCGTGGCCTTCGCACGCAGCGGCACGGAGGAGCTGCCGGGCTGCGTGGTGATTATGTCCAACGGTGATGAAGGCGAAAAAACGCTGGAACTCGGCGAGGGCCTGGCGAACAAGCGGTGGCACGACCTGCTGGGCCACCGCGAGGAGAACGTGGAGAGCGACGAACACGGCAACGCCACCTTCCGCTGCAACGGCGGCAGCGTCAGCGTCTGGGTTCTGAGCGAGTAAAGCCTTTACACGGCGTAAAGCATCGCGGCGGGCTCGGATGCCCGGCGTATTGGGACTGCCCGAAATTTCTGGTGTTGCTGCCTTTGTTCGGACCAGATCCTGAGTTCGTCATAGTACTGACAGACACTTCCTGCAGACATCTCAGAATCTGAAGCGAAGGGAGCCTGTACACGTAGCAAAGCATCGCGGGCCATGGACGGCCCGCGCTGAGCTGTCATGGATGACGCTTTTTGCGTCTTTGCGGAGTGTACAGGCTCCCTGAGCCCGTCACGGTATTAACAGGCGACCCTACAGACAACGCAGATCCTGAAGCAAAAGGAGCCCGTCACGGTTTTACAGGCGACCTGAGCCGTGCACGATGCAGCACCAGACAGCGCTTTCAGGCTCCTGCTTCGCCTGTCAGCTATTTCTTCTGCGTATAGATCATACCGCTGTGATGCTTTTTCTTTGGCTCTTCACCTGCCACAGCAGGTTTCTTTACCGCCACCGGGGCTGTCTGCAACGTCGCCAGCGCATCACTGCACTCTGCCGTCGGCTGCGACACCTTCTGCAGCTGCAGCTTATCGTAGTGCAGCGTGCTGCCCTCCAGCACCAGCGGCATCACCCGCGACTGGTTATTAACGTTGACCCAGTCACCGTCCAGCAGCGTCACTTTGCCCGGCTTGGCAATCACCCGCTGCCACTGGCGGCAGTCCAGCGTCTCACCGCTGGCGGTGACGATCAGGCTGGCCTGCGCCTGCGGGCTGACCAGCCCCTTTTGCGGGCCAAAGGTCTGCCAGTTGCCGACAAGCGCCGACGGCGGCGGGGTAGTTACCGCGCTGTTATAATCGGTCAGCTGCGCACAGCCGCTCAGGGTAACCACTGCCACGCCTGCCACAATCCACTTTTTCATTTTTTTGTTCCTGGTTAAGCCATTACGCGCTACGTTAAAAGGTTTCCTGCCGCTGAGCAAGCGCCATCCGCCCCGAATTGGCCGCTTTACGCGGGCCGCCCTCTCCTTCCCTTTGCCCCGCCCGCGCGTGTACACTAGCGGCGCAATCAGCCATCCAGGATCGTTATGAAAACCGTAGAAGAGTATTACGCCATTGCCAAAGATCTTTTCCTGGCAGCCCACCCGGAACTGCAGTCCGGCATTGCTAACCTGACCGCAGAACAGGCCGCCGCCGTGGGTATGAGCCTGGAGCAGCTGCAGGCGATGCAGAAAGACCGCGCCTACGCGGCCTACGTGCGCGAAAAAAAGCTGGACGGGGTGCTGTTCGCCATTCAGCTGGCCGAACCGGACAAAGAGGTGATGGTCGAGGCGATCGAAACCTACCTGCGCAGCCATGCAGAGGCGCTGGGAATGAGCTGGGAAGAGTTTTGCATTAAGAACGAGCTGTAATCACTGCGGGCGCGGCGGCGGGCGTACCACAAGCGGCCTGCCGCCGGCGAAAATTCGGGGCGTCCGGGCTGGCCGGTGCGCCCCCTGCAGCACGTCTTAGTCGGTCACGCGCGCCGCAGCAAGCGAAGCGAGATCGTCTTCGCGGAAGGCTTCACGGCGTACGCTGAAGCCGTCATACCAACGACATTCGACCATACCGCTGGCATAACCCGTCACGATCATCGCCGGGCCACCTTCCTTATGTTGCACTTCATCGCTGACTGAAAACATCGTAAAGCACCTCCTTTTCGGTTAAATGACCCGTTAGTTATAGCACCGGCGTCATCGCAGTGCCGTTAACAGAAGGTAAATCAAATGTTAAATTCAAATAAGCGCTTAATTTTTAAAATATAAAAAAAACGAGTAATTTTTATTACTCGCTTTTAATGTGAAGCCGGTCACGGACGCTTAGATCTTGCAGCCTTCGCAGTCGGCTTCATCGCCCAGGTCGGCCGGCAGCTCGCTGGCCTTCTTCTCGGCGTGGGCTTCGGCCTGTTCCAGCTCGGCGTCGATATCAAAATCAAAAATGTCGTCTTTCATCACATTGCTCCCGTTAAAGTCAATCCGGCCGCGGCGAAGGATTACCGCAGCCGGGCGCACGTTATACCGATTTGCCGCGTAGTTTAGCAAGTCCGTTCACCGCTAACAGCACAATCGACCCCACAATCAGACCGACCACCAGGTTAGCGCCGTTGCTGACCAGCGCGCTGAGCACGCCGTGCATGCCGTGGCTGAACTGCTCCAGCGGGTGGTGCAGCTGCGGCAGGCCGTGAACGATAATGCCGCCGCCGACCAGGAACATCGCCAGCGTGCCGACCACGGTGAGGATCTTCATCAGCCGTGGTGCGGTCGCCACCAGCACGTTGCCGGTGGCCTGCGCCAGCGCCGAGCCCTTCTTCTGCAGCCAGAATCCGAGGTCGTCGATTTTCACAATCCCGGCGACGATGCCGTACACGCCGACGGTCACCAGGATGGCGATACCGGAGAGCACCAGTACCTGGTTAAGCAGCGGCGCGTCGGAGACGATGCCGAGGGTGATCGCCACGATCTCGGCGGAGAGGATAAAGTCGGTGCGCACCGCACCTTTCACCTTCTGCTTCTCAAACGCTTTCGGGTCCTGCTGCGCCACCTGCAGCAGCCGCTGTTCGCGGGCCTGCGGGCTCTCCTGCGTCTTATCCTTATGCAGGCTGTGCAGCACCTTCTCCACCCCTTCATAACAGAGGTAGGCACCGCCGATCATCAGCAGCGGGGTGATCGCCCAGGGGGCAAAGGCGCTGATCAGCAGCGCCAGCGGCACCAGAATCAGCTTATTAATAAACGAGCCTTTCGCCACGCCCCACACAACCGGCAGCTCGCGGTTGGCCTTCACGCCGCTGACCTGCTGCGCGTTCAGCGACAGATCGTCACCCAGTACCCCGGCGGTCTTCTTCGCCGCAATTTTGCCCATCACCGAGATATCGTCCAGCAGCGTGGCGATATCATCCAACAGCGTCAGTAAACTACTTCCTGCCAAAATACCCTTCCTTATTCATCGACATCATGCTGACAACAGGGGCACAGCTCAAGCTCACTTACCGCCATATCGGCGATGCCGTCACAGTCCCACTCAACGCGCACCGGCTGGCCTGCCGCTTCCTGGTGGTGCAGATACTTGCTGACCGGGCTTTCCGTCATCCCGCTAATCTCTTCGGTGGCGATCAGCCTGTCGCCAACGTATATCCGCGCCGTGGCCCGGCCGTTGACCATACGTTCGCCGCTAAGCTGATACAAACGCCTTACCGTCAGTTTTACACTGGCCATGTTTCATCCTGAGGGAGACAAAGAACAAGAGGGATCGATCTAAACAATTATGCGCGGCAAGTGCAAATTTTGTAAAAAAATTTGCCGCCGGAATGAAAAACAGGTTGCCACCTGCGGTAAAAGGACGAAAATCCCTGCCCTGGACTTCTGATCAATCGGACTGAGACACCATGACCCTACGCCGTTCCCCTGCCCTGCTGTCGCTGGTGGCAGCGCTGTTTTCCCTCTACTTTATCTGGGGCTCCACCTATCTGGTGATCCGCATCGGCGTGGAGAGCTGGCCGCCGTTGCTGCTGGCCGGCCTGCGCTTCAGCCTGGCCGGTGCGGTGCTGCTGGCGTTTCTGCTGCTGCGCGGCGAGAAGCTGCCTTCGCTGCGCGCCTCGCTTAACGCGGCGATCGTCGGCGTGCTGCTGCTGGCGATGGGCAACGGTGCGGTGACGGTGGCCGAGCACCAGCACGTGCCCTCCGGGCTGGCGGCGCTGATGGTCGCCACCGTGCCGCTGTTCGCCATGTGCTTCAGCCGGCTGTTTGGCATCCCGACCCGCTGGATTGAGTGGCTGGGGATTGCGGTCGGGCTGGCGGGAATTATTCTGCTCAACAGCAGCGGCCACCTGGCGGGCAACCCGTGGGGGGCGGTAATTATCCTGATCGGTTCGATGACCTGGGCCTTCGGCAGCGTGTGGGGGTCGCGCATTGTCCTGCCCAACGGCATGATGGCCGGCGCGGTGGAGATGCTGGCCGCCGGGGCGGTGCTGCTGATTGCCAGCACGATCAGCGGTGAGCAGCTGACGCAGAAACCGGCGCTCTCCGGCTTCCTGTCGCTGGGCTACCTGGCGCTGTTTGGCTCGGTGATCGCCATCAACGCCTATATGTTCCTGATCCGCAACGTCAGCCCGGCGGTGGCCACCAGCTACGCCTACGTCAATCCGGTGGTCGCGGTGCTGCTCGGTATCGCCTTTGCCGGCGAGAGCCTGATTGCCCGCGAGTGGCTGGCGCTGGCGATTATCGTCTTTGCGGTGGTGCTGGTGACGCTGGGGAAATACCTGTTTCCGGGGAAAGGGGTGATCCGTAACAGCGGTGAGTAAACGCCGTCGGCGGATCTGCTGCCCGCCGTGTAGCGGGCAGCCTCAACGTACCAACAGGTTGCTGCATTTCACTGCTCAGCTGCCGGGTAACCTCAGGTAAGGTTTACGCCGCGCTGGCAGATGGCATTCCTGGCCGTATCACCCTATTTTATGCGGCGTGATGTCCTACCCGGCCAGCCGGTGGATCCCCCGCTGGTCGATCTCGCCGTTATGGTCGGCGGCGCAGATCCACTCCTCCAGTCGCGCCTGCAGTGCCGCCTCGTCAAGCCGGTGTTTGCCGCGCAGCGCGCACTCCCAGACCAGCAACACCTTCCAGCCCGCGGCGTTCAGATCGGCGATATGCCGCCGATCCCGCGCCACGTTAGCGTCGATTTTTCCCAGCCAGAAGTCGGTGCGGGTGGCGGGCGTTTTAAACAGGTAACAGTGATGGCGGTGCCAGAAGCAGCCGTGCACGAAGATAATCGCCTGATACTCCGCCAGCACAAAATCCGGCCGGCCCGGCAGCGCGCGGTCCTGAGCGGTAAACGCCAGATCCAGCGCCGTCAGCTGCTGCGCCACGCGCTGCTCTGGCGCCGTGTCGCGGGTGCGGATGGCGCGCATATTCTTGCTGCGCACGGCGGGGGAATGTACGTCAGCCATCAATCCTCCCAGGTGAAAATATCCCTGCTCACCGGTCGCCCGGCTTACCGCGCAGCGCCACCGCCTGTTCGATCCACGGCTTAAGCAGTTTCGCTACCGCCGCAAAGGCCGGCACCACCACCGAGTTACCAAACTGGCGGTACGCCTGGGTATCGGACACCGGGATGCGGAACGCATACTTGCCGGGCTGCTCGAAGCCCATCAGCCGCGCGCACTCGCGCGGGGTCAGGCGGCGCGGGCGGCGCTGCTGGTTAGCGGCGTCGTTGAAGTCCACTTCGCCCAGCTCCCGGTCCCAGCCGCGGTCGATCAGGATCTCCGAGCCATCTTTATAGTAGCGGGCGGAGAGCGTGCGCACCACGCCCTGTTCATGCGCCGGGTCGACCAGGCCAAAGCCAAAGCCGTTGCCGCGCGCCTGGTGCTTCTTCGCGTACTGGTAGAGATAGTTCCACAGCGTCGGGGTGAGGATGTACTTCTCGTCCGGCTGCGGCTCCAGCAGCGCCCTGAGCGGCGTGCGCTGCGGCGGATAGAGGCCGGGGAGCGCGCTGAGGCTGAAGGCGGGCAGCTGCAGATCGCGGCGGAAGCCCACCAGCACGATGCGTTCGCGGTGCTGCGGCAGGAAGTGACGGCCATCGACAATTTTTGGATCGCCGGCTCCGGTCACATCGGCATCCGCGACGTCGTAGCCCAGCTCGTCAAGGGTGGCCATAATGATGCGGAAGGTGTTGCCGCCATCGTGGCTTTTCAGGTTTTTAACGTTTTCCAGCACGAAAATCGCCGGGCGTTTAGCGGTAATAATCCGCGCCACGTCGAAAAACAGCGTGCCCTGTGCTTCACATTCAAAGCCGTGCGCGCGGCCAAGGGCGTTTTTCTTCGACACACCGGCCAGCGAAAACGGCTGGCAGGGAAAACCGGCCAGCAGCACGTCGTGATCGGGCACCTGCTGGCGGATATGCTGATAGGCCTGCTGCTCGTCCACCCCAGTCTGGCCGCTCAGCGTAATATCGCGGATATCCTGATTAAAGCGGTGCTGCTGCTCGTCGCAGTACCAGTTGGCCTTGTAGGTGCGCACCGCGTGCTTGTTCCACTCGCTGGTGAACACGCACTGCCCGCCGATCGCCTCGAAGCCGCTGCGGATACCGCCGATACCGGCAAACAGATCGACAAAGCGGAAGGCGTAGTCAGGGTGGTGCGCCGGCGGTGCGGGCAGCATCGAGTGCAGCAGGCTGACCTCCGCCTCGCTGAAGGCCTTACGGCCGTTGCCCTTTACCCAGCGGTTGATGGACTCCCGCGTCCACTCCTGCTGGCTGACCTTGCGCAGCGTGGCCGCCACGGTCTTCTGGTCATAGATCTCCAGAACCCGCAGCAGCAGCTGACGATCCTGCTGCTGCTTCTGTTCGGCCAGCTGGCGCGCCTGCTCTGCCAGCTGGCTGGCTACCTGATCAAAATCGCTCATCGTCACTCGATGTATAAGGGGTGAATGCGTGCCAGTCTATCACTTAGTTGACCCAGTGAGGACTCAAATCAGCGCGTTGAAAAATTGGCAAATTTGCCTTAATCCGCAACGATCCGCCGTTTGCCATCAACAATCCAGCGCTGTAACACAACCGTCATGATTGCCGCCAATACTGCGGTTTTTTCTTTTCAGGAATGCCTCATGTCCCTGCTTTCGGTTCTGCCGCTGCGCCGCCTTCGTTTCTCACCGCTTGCCCTGCTGCGCCTGCCCGCCGGGCTGAAGAGCCTGCGCGGCGGCTTTACGCTGTTTCTGCTGCTGTTTGTGCTGTTGCAGTGCCTGAGCGTGCTGGTGCTGACCCGGCTGGTGGCCAGCACCGGACACGGCGTGGCCACCGCGCAGCAGCTCAGCGCCCGCCAGGCGCTGCTGGATAAGGCGCGAATGGAGCTGTTAACCGCCAGTGATAACAGCCACCGCGCCGGCATCTATCTGATGCAGGACCAGCAGAGCGGGTCGGTCGACAGCTGGAAGAGCCTCGCCGACGGCGCTCAGCAGTCGCTGGACGCCGCCCGTGCGCTGTTTGCCCGCTACCCGGCGGAACAGGGCGGCCCCCTGCAGCAGAACTTCAGCCTGCTGGCCGACGGGCTGCAGGAGCAGCTGAAGGGCCTGCACGACAGCAATATCGACGCCTTCTTTATGGTGCCGATGCAGGCCTTTCAGCAGCAGTTTAATGACGCTTATTACGCCGAGCTCAGGGCGGCCGCTCAGCAGTCAGCTGCGCTGAGCCAGTCGACCCTCAGCTCGCTGACCAACAGCCGCAACCTGTCGCTGGCGGTTTCCGCGCTGCTGGCACTGATGCTGCTGCTGGGCGGCGGGCTGCTGCTGCGCGGGGTGGTCCTGCCGCTGAACCGGCTGGCCGGCTGGCTGAACCACATCGCCACCGGCGACCTCTCGCGCCAGCTGCCGCCGTCGCGGCTGCAGGCCGTTGAGATCCGCCAGCTCAGCCACAGCGTGGCGGCGATGCAGGACGGCCTGCGGCAGATGGTCGGGGAGATCAACGCCATCGCCGGTGCCGTACACCGGTCCGCCGACAGCATGGCGCAGCACAGCGAGGCGTTTGGCAGCCATAACCTTCAGCAGCGCGCGGCGTTCGACCATATCAGCCAGCGCCTGAATCGGGTGGCGGAAGAGGTCGGTCACAGCGTGGCGTTCACCCGCCACGCCACCCAGCAGAGCCAGGACGCTGACGCCCTCACCCGCCGCTGCGGCGACGTGGTGCAGGCGGTAGAGGCACAGATGCGGCAGATCGTCGATGCCTCGGGTGAGATCGCCGGTATCGTCACCCTGCTGGACAGCATCTCAATGCAGACCCGCCTGCTGGCGCTGAACGCCGCCATCGAGTCGGCGCACGCCGGTGCCTGGGGGCGGAGCTTCTCGGTGGTGGCAAAAGAGATTGGCCTGCTGTCGCACAAAAGCAGCGCCTCGACGCGCGACATTGACCAACTGATCGGCAACACCCAGCAGCATATCGGCCACGGCTTTAGTCAGGTACAGTCGCTGGAGGGGTTGTATCAGCAGATTGCGCAGGCCGTCTCCGGCGTGGTCAGCCAGCTGGCGGATCTGCAGCAGAACGCCGACGCGCAGAGCCAGCGTGTTACCGCTATCGCCGGCGAAATCGGCCGCTTAAATGAACAGGTGCAGCAGAGCGAGCAGCTCACCCGCCGCAGCGGCGATACCGCCGGCGCGCTGGTCGATCACGCCAGCCGGCTGGCGCACAGCGTCAGCCAGTTTGTCCTGGACAGAGGCTGACCCAGGCAATAAAAAAGCGGGCTGGCAGGATAACCGTTAAGATTATCCCGCCAGCCCGCTATCGGCTGTTCAGCGCAACGTCAGTGGATTACTTCTTCTTTTTGCCTTTTTTCAGCAACGTGCGGATCTGCTTCAGTTCAGCCGCGGTAAGCGGAGCGCCCTCTTCGGTGGTTTCAGTGTGATCCACTTCCGGTTCGGCCACGGTGGAGAGCGACTGGATCAGGCGCTGGCTGACTTCGTAGCTGATAGTGGTCTGGTTTTCCAGCGCCAGCGCTTTCAGGGTCTCTTTTAAGGCGGGATCGATCTTCAAAGTTAAGCTAACGGTGTCGGTCATACCTGATTCTCCTAAGAATGTTCTCAGACACCGTAGCCTGTTAGAGGGTGATTCACCATACTGTCATAAAAATTTAATATTTGGCTGAATTCTGCGCAAACTCTGCCAGCACCTCGCGATCGAGCCCGCAGAAGTCGCCCTTAAGCTCGGCGCACAGTTTGGCCATATAGGTGACCAGAAAATCGGCGTTATGCTGCGCCAGCCGCCGCCCTTCTGCGGTCTGCATGGTTTCAGGCAGCTTAAGTAATTTGCGCTGGAAATGGTCCAGCGCCCACTCGGCATCATCCAGCGGCCTTTCGCGCGCCAGCGGGTCGTGGCTGTCAAACAGCGAACGCCCTAATGCCCCGGAGACGTAGAACACCCGCGCCAGGCCAATCGCGCCCAGCGACTCGAGCCGGTCGGCGTCCTGCACGATTTTTGCTTCCAGCGTCTCCGGCGTTACCGCCGCGCTAAAGCTGTGGGCGTGTACCGCGTGCATCACCGCCGCGATTTTATCGCCGGGGAAATCGGGGAACGTCTGCTGCAGAATGCGGCGGGCCTCCTCCGCGGCCTGCGCCGAAGCGAGATGACGCTGCGGGTGATTCTTCGGCAGATTGACGATGTCATGGAAGTAGCAGCTGGTCAGCACGATCAGCGGATCGGCATCGCTGCCCTGCATAATGCGCTGCGCCGTCTGCCAGACGCGCGTCAGGTGCGCCACATCATGCGCCTTATCCTCTTTCTGCCAGGTCGCATGCAGGAAGGTTTCAAAACGGGATTGCCAGTCGGTCAGGCTCATAGACTTCTCCTTGTTATTCAGACTTGTCGAGATGTCAGCGGGATTGTCCACTGCAACAGGCGGTTCGTTTCATCACTTAATGCGATCTGTATCAAATTTATAGCCCTGGAGGAACGGTTTCAGCAACCCCTTTATTGGGCTGCATCACAGATTGTACGTTTTATCGGCGCGCGCGAAGATGAGTAAGAACAGATAATGAACAACGGACTTTTTATCGCCGACCGGCTCCGCCTCGCTGGCATCGCAAACTGCGGCAATAATTAACCATCAACGGAATTACCTATCGCTTGCCGAAAAATACGATGCTTAACCGAATTGTAATGCATTAATATTGCAGTTATTTTACGCCCAAACAGCGCGTTTATCGCGTCCTGCCCCGGTGGGCTAATCAATCCTTCTGGCGAATTGTGATCTGCCGCCGCCCTGCTGGTTTTTTATAAGCTATGCTGATGTTTAAAATGGCGCAAAAGTGACTCACTTTTGCAGCATGAGTTTCGAAAATTCTGTATTGTAATTTCAGCTATTTCATACCACTGATTCGATACGGGACTGCAACACAGAGGTACCACTCATGAAAGAACGCCCGATTCTTTTCAGCGAACAGCGCGTCCGCGCTCTGCTGGCCGATCGCCAGCGGCAGACCCGTCGAATTATGAAATCACAGCTGCCTGGCCCCGCCCAGGATAATCATGAAGGCTGCTACGGCATTGACGTGCTGCATAATCAGCAGCAGGGCAATCGGGTCACCGGCATGGAAAACCTCAGCTTTCACTGTCCGTTTGGCCAGCCCGGCGATCGGCTGTGGGTCCGCGAAACCTGGCGCGGCCCGCTGGTCTCCCCCACCGAGGTGGCGCACTATCAGCGGCAGCCGGCCGCCTTTGAAAACAGCGCCTACTGCCAGTACCGCGCCGACAGCGGCGACTGGGACGGCGAACCGGATAACCAGCACTCAGGCTGGCAGGCCGGGATCCATATGCCGCGCTGGGCCAGCCGCATCACCCTGCAGATCACCGGGGTGCGGGTAGAAAAAGTGCAGGCGATCAGCGAGCAGGATATCGAGGCGGAAGGCGTGCAGTACACCAGCCACTTCCTTAACAGCTTCTTCGCTGCGCAAACCCCCGGCGTAGCGCCGCAGGACGCCTGGCGCAGGGCCTGGGCCACGCAGTACGGTGATACCAGCTGGGAGGTCAACCCGTGGGTGTGGGTGATCGACTTTAAGCGCCTGTAAGCGCTGCGGTTTGCCGTCTTTTTCAACGCGTTTTGCGCACCGTCACAGACATTTCTGTCGATAACTGATTGAATACCTCTCGTTTTCATTTCAACGCTGCCATTTTCTCCGGGGTTGCACGCGCGCCCTGGCTGCGGCATGGTATAGCCTCTACCGGACAGGAGCCGCACAGCATGTTTAAATGGCCGTGGAAAGATGACGAGCGCGCCGCAGGCGCGGAGCTGCCGTGGCAGCAGGCGCTGGCTATCCCGCTGCTGGCGGCGCTGGATCAGTCTGAACGCCAGGCGCTGGTCGCGCTGGCCGCCCGCTTTTTGCGCCAGAAACGCCTGGCCGGACTGCAGGGTTTCGTCGCTGACGACCTGCAGCAGTGCCGGCTGGCGCTGCTGTTCTGCCTGCCGGTGCTTAACCTCGGCTACGACTGGCTGGACGGCTTCCACGAGGTGCTGCTCTACCCCGCTCCCTTTATCGTCGAGGACGAGTGGCAGGATGACTTTGGCCTGGTGCACCGCGAACGCATGGTGCAGTCCGGCCAGAGCTGGCAGCAGGGGCCGGTGGTGCTCAACTGGCAGGATATTCAGGACTCGTTCGACTGCTCCGGCTTTAACCTGGTGGTGCATGAGGTCGCGCACAAGCTGGACGCGCGCGGCAGCGGTGAGGCGACCGGCATTCCGGCGATCCCGCTGCGCGAAGTCGCGGGCTGGGAGCGCGACCTGCATGCGGCGATCGATGCGATTCAGGAAGAGGTGGACCTGCTGGGCGAAGAGGCGGCGACCATTGACGCCTACGCCGCCAGCGATCCGGCCGAGTGCTTTGCCGTGCTCTCCGAATATTTCTTTAGCGCCCCCGAGCTGCTGGTGGAACGCTTTCCCTCGCTGTACCAGCGTTTCTGCCAGTTTTATCGCCAGGATCCCGCTTTACGATTGCAACGCTTTAGCGACAGTTCGGCTACCGCGCCAATCCCTGTTAGCTGACGCCGGCAGGCCGCCCCCATCACAGCCATAGTGGCGGCGGTAAAGCCTTGTTAAGGGTGTTAAGAATGAATACGCCAGCTGGGGGAAATGACCACGTATATGTTCAATTATGCGCCGGGTTGCTGTAAACGCAGCCAGTTGAAAGCAAACATGTTTTTTGCTGTTGACAGCGCGGGAACAGATCGTTAATATTCGCCCCGTTCACACGATTCCTCTGTAGTTCAGTCGGTAGAACGGCGGACTGTTAATCCGTATGTCACTGGTTCGAGTCCAGTCAGAGGAGCCAAATTTAAGAAGCCCGCTCAGGAAACTGTGCGGGCTTTTTGCTTTTCCAGCACAACAAGCCCCTGGAGGCTCCTCCACTAACCCGTTCAGCCCCTTCAATGGCCCCGCCGACATCAACCCGCACCGGCAGGTGATGAAAAACATCCGGGACGCCACCTTACCGCAGGCCGGAAGCCACATGACCTTTAATATTGGCGTCGGCTGCAGTGATTTATTTCCCTGCAATGGCTGGATCAACTCGTCTGTTGATTATCATCAGAGATTGAAGAATCTTATATGATCGCTCAGTGCCGTAAGGCGGGTCTGGGCGCACAACCGCTTTCACGGTACTGCCAGATAAAACCCGTTAAGCCGGCGATACTGTTAGGTTTTGCGGCACATTCCCCGGCAGAAATTGTTGCAGGTATAGAGAAACTGGCACAAACACTGAACCCGTGCTGTGCAACGTCTGGCATCATTACGGACAAATAACATTAATAAAATCAAACCTTGACAAGTAAACTCAAACGAGACTACTATGGCGTCATCGGTTTGGAATACAGACCTTATGAACGCAGTTTTAGTAAAGCAGTCCTCATTTCAAGTGATATCGCCAGATACTCTTCTTCATGAGCCTCCTCCTAAGTGCCGCATAAGTCAAAATCTGCAAAACAGGCCATGTTCGCCACGTCAGTGGCTCAAAAAATGAAAGGAAGTATCTATGTCTAACAAAATGACTGGTTTAGTAAAGTGGTTCAACCCTGAGAAAGGTTTCGGTTTCATCTCTCCTGAAGATGGCAGCAAAGACGTGTTCGTACACTTCTCTGCTATCCAGAGCAACGATTTCAAAACCCTGGACGAAGGCCAGAAAGTGGAGTTCTCTATCGAGAACGGCGCTAAAGGTCCATCAGCTGCCAACGTTGTTGCGCTCTGATAACCAGCCACTCACCGGCGCTTTTTGTCGCGATGAAGGCTAAAGCCTGAGCCAATAAGCGAAGTGAAGTGATAAAAAAAACCGCCTTGTGCGGTTTTTTTTTGTTCATTTTCCAGCGAACGTTATGACTTCGGCATCTCAATCACCACTTTCCCCTTCGCACGCCCTGCCGCAAGGTAAGCCAGTGCATCCTCAGTTTCAGTAAATGGAAACACCCTGTCTACCACGGGTATGATCTGTTCCGCTTCGATCAGTTTGCTGATTTGGCTGAGCTGCCCGCCATCAGGATGTACAAAGAGAAAGGAATACGTCAGGCCGCGTTGTTTTGCTAAACGCATTATTTTGCGGCTCATCAGCCCGAAGACCAGCCGTAAAACGACGTTTAATCCACGCTCCCGCGCAAACGCGGCGTCTAACGGCCCGATAAGGGAAACAACCTTGCCGCCAGGCTTGAGGATCCGGGTGGATTTTTCAAGCACATCCCCCCTGAGCGTGCCAAGCACCACATCATAGCCACTCAGCACGTTTTCAAATGCCTCCTTTTTATAGTCAACCACCTCGTCAGCACCAAGCTGCGTTACCCACCCGACGTTGCCGGTGCTGGTGGTCGTGGCCACCGTTGCGCCAAGGTGCTTCGCCAGTTGTATCGCAAAACTACCAATGCCCCCCGAACCTGCCGGGATGAAAACCTTCTGACCCGCGCGCAGCCCGGCGCGCTCGTTTAAGGCCTGCCAGGAGGTCAGGGCCACCATCGGCAGCGCAGCCGCCTGCACGAAATCCAGGTTTGCCGGTTTTAACGCAGCGGCACTTTCAGGCACCACGGCAAATCCGGCCAGAGAGCCGGTTCCCGTATCGAAAGTGCTGGCGTAGATTTCGTCGCCGGGCGCAAATCGCGTTACGCGGCGTCCCACGGCCACCACCACACCCGCCAGATCGCTTCCCAGTGTGGCAGAGAGTTTAAAATGCAGCACCGGCTTAAATATTCCGGTTGGGATCATGTTATCGATTGGATTCAGGCCGGCCGCATGCACCCTGACCAGAATCTCCCCGGGACCGGGTGCAGGACAGGCGATCTCTTCGAATCCCAACCCGGGGGATTTACCATAGCGTTTGAAGGTAAAGGCTTTCATCGTTTTATTATTCATTTTGTTAAGGTTGTGAGGGTCTCCTCTGCGTGATGAGAAGACCGTCCATACGGAATGATTTAACGGGTTTTATAGCGCTCTGCGACCTCTGCCGACTGCGTCAGATCGGCAGGCAGTACATCCACAGCAATACCATTCTCCTGTCGCAGACGCCCGGCCAGCGTTTCCAGTCTGGCCTGGTCACGCGCGACCAAAACCAGGTCGTGGCAGCGCAGAACGACTCGCTGACCTCCCCCTGTCTGCCGGAGAGAAGGGGTGGTACAGGCTTAATGATGATGGTCGACATCTAAAAAGTCAACCTGTTTGATTATGGTCATCATCAATGTATAATTATGACCTGCATTGTTTAAGAGGGTCGGAACAGCCATGAAGGTGTCAAAAGAGCAGGTGCGGGAAAACCGTAAGCGTATCGTTGAAACCGCCTCGGCGTTGTTCCGCGAACGGGGCTATGACGGTGTCGGCGTCGCAGAGCTGATGTCGGCGGCCGGTTTAACGCACGGCGGGTTCTACAAGCACTTCGGCTCTAAGGCCGACCTGATGTCAGAGGCCATGAGCTGCGGGTTTTCACAATCCGCAGAGAGCACTCAGGGTGTGAGCCGGGAACAGTTTGTCGAATTTTACCTCTCCCGGCAGCACCGCGACTGCCGGGGCAACGGCTGTGTAATGTCGGCGCTGGCCGCGGATACCGCCCGCCAGCCCGGACTTATTAAGGCGACGTTTGCCGCCGGGATTGAACGTCAGCTGACCCTGTTAGCAGCGGAAAATGGCGCGACACGTGCCGACCTGATCGACACCATCGCACATCTGGTGGGTGCACTGGTACTGTCCCGCGCCTGCCCGGATGACGATCCTCTGGCAGATGAGATTCTGGACGTGTGCCGGTCGCGTATTCTCAGCTAATAAGGTACTGGCACCGCGACAGCGTTATAGCGGACCCAACGCAGACGGCAGGACGTGCGTGAAATAACGAAAGCCTGACGACGACAGAGCTCCGCCAGCATCAGGGGTTCGGTGCCGCTGGATAACGCGCCCAGCAACAGGGCTGATGTCGCCCACAACGGCGGCAGATAGCTGACGCGCGACGCCGTTATTTTCCAGTTGTGTTTAAAATTCACGCCCGCTAATCTGTTATGCACATCAGGAAAACAGAGTGACTTCAGTCAATTACTTGCAAGGAAGGATCAATGTCAAACGCGGTCAATAACGTTCAGGTCAGGGAAGCTACCTCCGGCGATATCCCTTCGCTGCTCAGCCTGCTGGCGAAATACCACACCAACACCATCAGTGACCACGAGCGCGATCAGGGTTTTGTCACCACCAACATTAACGCGGAGCAGTTGGCCAGCCTGATAGCGGACGAACGCGGGGTGATCGTCAGCAGCGACGCCGACGGCAGGGTGGTGGGCTTTATTATTGCCGGCTCATGGCAGTTTCTCAGCCGCTGGCCGATGTTTGAATATATGGCAGGCGAGCTGGATAAATACCAGGTTGGCGGGCTGACGCTGAACGTCGATAACTCCTATCAGTACGGTCCGATCTGCGTCGATTCAGCCTGGCGCGGCCTGGGCCTGGCCGAGGCGATGATTGACGCGCACTGCGCGATCTTCAGACAGAAGTACAAGGTGCTGGTGACCTTCGTTAATGAGATCAACCCGCGTTCGATGCACTTTCATCTGAATAAGGTCGGGCTGGCTTCCGCCGGTGGCTTCAGCTTTAACAACAACCAGTACCAGATGCTGGTCAGGACGCTGTAATCGAGGTATTTACTGCAGGCCCTGACAGGCCTGTACTAACGGCCTTCTGACAACCTGCCCATTCGGCGTGATTTCAGGTCCGGAAACGGTACACGTACGTCTCTGTTTTCCGGACCGATATTATCCTTTCTCAGTAAATCATCCGCAGATTAACGTTCTCCTCCCCCGCAGCCTGATGTTACCCGTATTTACCCCAGCCGGCTGGCAATCGCCCGCAGCTGTTCGGCAATCTGCTGTAAATCCCGTTCCGCCTGACCGGCCACGCCGCTGGAATTGCGCACCACCAGCCGGGCCGGCAGGATCGACGACGAGCGGCTGACGTCATCATCGCTGGCCTGCAGGATATGCTCCACCGCCTCTTTTCCCTGACGATCGAGATCCAGCGACACGGTACTCAGCGACGGATGGAAGAAGGCGCTCTCATAAGTATCGTCGTAGCCGATCACCGAAATCTGCCCCGGCACCGCCACGCCGCGCTGGTGCAGCGCGCTGAGCACGCCGAGCGCCATCTGATCGTTACCCACCAGCAGCGCGGTGAAGCCCGACGACTCATGCAGCATCTGCAGCACGCCGCTGTAGCCGCTCTGCGCGTCCCAGTTGCCGTGCACCACGCTGACCGGCTGCAGCCGGTAGCTTTCCAGCGTTTCCTGCCAGCTCTTCAGCCGCAGCCGGGCGGACACCGACTCCTGCGGCCCGGCCAGCAGGGCAAACTCGCGGTGCCCCTGCTCATAGAGATATTTCACGCTGGCGCGGGTGCCGTCGGCCGGGTTAAACGAAACGTTAAACACCGAGCTGAACGGGTCGACGTCGAGGAACAGGCAGAGGATATCCTGGTTCTGCTCGACGATGTGCTCTGCGTCCGCCGTCTCCAGCGGGACGTTTACGATCACCTTATCCACCAGCTGCGACTTCAGTTCGTTAATCGCCGACTGCAGGCTTTGACTGACGTTCTCATCGATCATGGCGATCAGCACCTGATAGTCGGCGGCGTTGGCGTAGCGTTTCACCGCGGCGGCCACCTGCGACGGCGCGTGCAGCGCCAGCGAGGTGGTCACCAGCCCGAGGGTGGTGCTCTGCTTGCCCACCAGCTGCTGCGCCAGCCGGTTCGGCACGTAGCGCAGCGCCTCGATGGCCTTCTCCACCCGGCTGCGCGTGGTTTCCGAGACGTTGGCGGACTTGTTCAGCACGCGCGAAACGGTCTGATAGGAGACGCCAGCGTGGCGGGCGACGTCCTCTAAAGTGGCACTCTTCGATTTCATGGCTGGCATCCCTGATGGCAGATGGACGAATTGTAACACAGCCGCATCAAGGGACAGGTCAACTCAGTCTCAATGGCAACAGAATAACAAATAAGTACGACGTTCACATGTCAAAATCGGTGATCTGCCTCACCGATCGTTACAAATTAAGGGAAAATACTTGCAGTAAATCACACAATTTTGACATTGCAATTGCAGGATGTTTGTCAGCAGGCGTTTACTGTCGCCACTATGTGAACGTATTACAAATAACAAGAGGCTGACATGAACACTAGATTACACGCAACCGCCGTGGCACTTGCCGCCGCACTGGCTACGCCTTCGGTTTTCGCCGCGATCGACAATATCGACTTCCACGGCTACCTGCGCGGCGGCGTCGGCGTCTCGCGTGACGGCGGTATGGAGCAGTTTCAGAAAAACAAGGTCGGCCGCCTGGGCAACGAGAACGACACCTACGGTGAGATCGAGCTGGGCAGCGAAGTGTACAAAAAGGATGACGTCAGCTTCTACGTCGACACCATGGTCAGCATGTTCTCTGACGGCTCCAACGATAACGAAACCACCTTCGGCGACGACGCCGAGTTTGGCCTGCGCCAGCTGAACCTGCAGATCAAAGGGCTGATCCCCGGCGATAAGAACGCGGTGATCTGGGGCGGTAAGCGCTACTACCAGCGCCACGATCTGCATATCATCGACACCAAATACTGGAATATCTCCGGCTCCGGTGCCGGTATTGAGAACTATACCCTTGGCCCGGGCGCCGTCTCCGTCGCCTGGATCCGTGGCGATGCTAACGACGTTGACTACCGCGCCGACGGCGATAACGACGTCAACATCAACTACCTTGACGTGCGCTACGCGGGCTGGAAGCCGTGGAACGGTGCCTGGACCGAGTTTGGCGTCGATTACGCCATGCCTAACCCGACCAACAAGCAGAAAGAGTACGGCGGGCTGTACGAGGCCGACAACGGCGTGATGCTCACCGGCGAAATCAGCCAGGACGTGTGGGGCGGCTATCAGAAGCTGGTGCTGCAGTACGCCAATAAAGGGCTGGCGCAGAACGTTATCTCGCAGGGCGGCGGCTGGTACGACATGTGGAACGACACCCGCGACGCCACCGGTTACCGGGTGATCAACACCGGCCTGCTGCCGATCACCGATAAGCTGTCACTGAATCAGGTGATCACCTGGGGTGCCGCCAGCGATCTGACCGCGTACACCGACAAGAGCACCCTGCTGTCGCTGGTCGGCCGCGCGCAGTACCAGTTTACCGACTACGTGCGCGGCATCGGCGAGGCGGGCAGCTTCTGGCAGAAAGACCAGAATAAAGACGGCAGCGACTATAAGCAGGCCGGGCAGAAATATACCCTGGCGCTGGGCCTGGCGGCCGGTCCGGAGTTTATGTCGCGCCCCGAGCTGCGCGTGTTTGCTTCCTACCTGAACGACTCTGAACAGGGCCACAGCTTCCAGGACGGCACCGCCAGCAACACCTGGAACTTCGGCGTGCAGGTTGAGGCGTGGTGGTAAGCCTGGCCTGAGACCCCATCATCTGCTGCCGCCCGCCACCGTGCGGGCGGCAGAGTACTCAGCATTTCTCAGGCGAACGCCGGCACAGGCTACCGCCGTCGTTCGCCCTGCTCCTCTCCGGTCGTTTTTTCCTGTGACTGCAAGCACCTGGCTGTAAATTGGGATAACCGTTACCGGTTATCCTTTTTTTTAGCGCGGGCTGAAGAAGCGCGCCTCCAGCAGCTGGCGCAGGCTGTCCGAGCGGGTGCCGAAGATGGCGTGCACCTCATGGCCGAGGATCACCACGCCGATCGCCCCCGCCTGCTGCAGTCCGGCGGCATCCACCGCCGCCAGCGACTTCACCGTAACGCGCAGCCGGGTCAGGCAGGCGTCCACCTGCACGATATTGTCGCGCCCGCCGAAGTCGCGCATTAACCGGTCCAGCAGCACGCCGTCGGCCGGGTCAGTCGCCTCTGCGGCGGCGTCCGTGGTGCCGATCTCCTTCGCTGCGCCCTGGCGGCTGAAGTAGTGCTTAAATGCTTTCAGGCTCATGTTTATCCCCTCTTATCACCATAAAAAAACGGGCCGAAGCCCGCGATTAGCGCGCCCGCAGGGCGGGACGCGTGTACAGATGAGTGCTGTCAGTTCAGCCTGGCCGCGGCCCACGCAGCACGCGGCAGCCCCATGCATCCAGCGTCAGCTGACCGACCAGCGGCGTACCGTCTGTCAGATCGCTGATGCCGGCTGGCAGGGCCAGCGTCTGCGGCTGGCCGGTGTAGTTCTGCAGGAAGATAAACGCCTGCTCACCGTCGGTACGCCGCGCGGCCACCACCCCCGCTGGCAGCTCTGCCTCCAGCGCACGCGGCAGCGCCAGCTGCTGAATCAGCGCACCGCAGAAGTCGCGGTGGAAGGCCAGATCGTTGCGTGAGGCGATATACCAGGCCTTGCCCTGCCCGACGTTATTCACCGTGACGGCAGGCTGCCCGGCGTAGAAGTCGCTCTGATAGCTGGCCAGCGCCGTTGCGCCCTCCAGGTGAATATGCTCGCACAGCTCGCGCGCCTGATACGGACCTTTCAGCCCCAGCGCATTGCCCTCCACGCCCTGCACGGCGTTGGACTCATCGTCGGTCAGGCTGTCGATCTCCTCCGCCCAGATGCCGAGCAGCGGCCGCAGCGGGCCGGGGAAGCCGCCGAGGTGGCAGAGGTCGCTTTCGTTGACGATGCCGCTCCAGTAGCTGGCGACAAAGTGCCCGCCGTCGCGCAGGTGCCGCTCCACCCGTCCGGCGAAGCCGTCACGCACCATATACAGCATCGGCGCGATCACCAGCTGGTAAGGGGTGAGATCGACGTCGGCGTTGATGATATCCACCGCCACGCCCTGCTCCCAGAAGGTGCGGTAGTGTTCGTTAACGGTACGCTCATAGTGCAGGCCGAGATTGCGCGGGCCCTGCGCGTTATCCATCGCCCAGCGGCTCTCCCAGTCGAAGATAATCGCCACCTTCGCCGCAACCCGGCTGCCCTGCACCGGCGACATCGCCGCCAGCATGCGGCCCAGCTCGCTCACTTCGCGGCCGGTGCGGGTATCGAGGTGGCCGACGTGATCGACCACCGCGCCGTGAAACTTCTCGACCGAGCCGCGGCTCTTGCGCCACTGGAAGTACTGCACCGCATCCGCGCCGTGCGCCACCGCCTGCAGTGAGGAGAGAATATGCATCCCCGGCTTCTTCAGCTTGCTCGTCGGCTGCCAGTTGGTGGCGCTGGGGGTCGACTCCATCAGCACGAACGGCTGCCCCTGCTTCAGGGTGCGCATCAGGTCGTGATACATGGCGGTGTAGCAGGCCAGCCCGGTCTCATCCTGCTGGTTGTGCCACATTGGGTAGCTGTCCCAGCTGATAAAGTCGAGCGGCTGCGCCAGCTTCCAGTAGTCGTAGTCGTAGAAGTACTCCATAAAGTTGGTGGTGGCCGGCAGCTGCGGGTTAACCGCCTTCAGCGGCTTGATTTCCTGGGTGCAGAAGTCGGTCACCTGGTCGGTCATAAAGCGCCGCCAGTCAAGGTTCAGGCCGTGGATCGAGGCTTCGCCCTGCGGTGCGGGCGACACCACCTGCGACCAGTCGCCGTAGGTGTGGCTCCAGAAGTCGCTCCACCAGGCGAGGTTCAGCTGCTCCAGCGTCTCATAGCGCCGCTGCAGCCAGCCGCGAAACGCCTGCTGGCAACGATCGCAGTGGCACTCGCCGCCGTATTCGTTAGAGATATGCCAGCCGATTACCGCCGGATGGTGAGCATAGCGCTCCGCCAGCTGACGGTTCATCTGCTGCACCTTATCGCGGTAAACCGGCGAGGTCATGCAGTGGTTGTGGCGGCCGCCGTGCAGCGCCGGCACCCGGTCGCGCCCCACGCGCAGCACTTCAGGGTATTTCTGCGACATCCACGCCGGGCGCGCGCCGCTCGGCGTGGCGAGGAAGGCGGAGATACCGTTTTCGTGCAGCTTGTCGAGCACCTGGTCCAGCCAGGCGAAATCATAGCGCCCCTCTTCCGGCTCCAGCTTGGCCCAGCTGAAGATGCCGACCGACATTACGTTACAGCTGGCCTGGCGCATCATCGCCATATCTTCGTCGATAATGCCCGGCTGGTGCTGCCACTGCTCCGGATTGTAGTCCGCGCCGTGCAGCAGGCCGTTCACCCCTGGCAGCAGCGGTGGAAATTTACGCATGGTGATTCCTTAAATAGAGAAAAGCACCGGCCCGCAGGCCGGCGAATTAATGGAAAACGTTGATCGAGGGCAGCACTTTGCCGCGGCAGTCGAACAGCGCCTGGTTTTCGCGCGCGTTGCCCTGCTTCCACTCGTCGTGGATATACTTCATGCCTTCCGGCGTGGCCCAGGTGTTACCGGCGGCCGGGATCCACGTCGGCTCCCAGTAGACCACCCCTTTACCACGGTGGCCGGGCACCGCCAGCACCGCCTTCATCAGGTCACGCAGGTAGTCGGCCTGCCCGGTGACGCTGGCCGGGTAGCCGCCGTCTTTCTCCTCCTTCGCCTGGAAGCTGTTCTCCGCGCTGTCGCAGTTCTCCAGCGTGTACGCGTAGGCGGCTTCCACCACCATCACGTCCTTGTTATAGCGCTGGCTGATGTCATCCATATTGGCCTTCAGCGCGCTAATCGGGCCGTTCCAGTAGGTGTACATCGACAGGCCGATCACGTCGAACGGCACCTGACGACGGGTGATCTCGTCGAACCACCAGCGGAAGGTGTCATTTTTGGTGCCCTCCGCCAGGTGCAGCATGATTTTTACCTGCGCAGGATCGCTGAGGTTCTCGCGCAGGCCGCCAATCGCCGCCTTCAGCAGCCCGGCCAGCCGGTCAAACTCGCCGCCGTTCTGCCCCCAGCTTTTACCCTCCGGCCACAGCATGCCGCCGTTCAGCTCGTTGCCGATCTGCACCATTTCCGGCAGCACGCCCTCGGCCTTAAAGCGGGCGATGGTGTCGCGGGTGTAGTCGTGAATGCGCGTTTCCAGCTGCGGGAAGCTCAGTTTTTCCCACGCCTTTGGCTTAAACTGCTTGCCCGGATCGGTCCAGAAGTCGCTGTAGTGGAAGTCGAGCAGCAGGTGCATGCCCGCCGCTTTGGCACGTTTGGCCAGCGCCAGGGTGGTGGCCAGGTCGTTGGTGCCGCCGCCGTAGCCGTGGCCTGACGCATCATAAGGGTCGACCCAAAGACGCAGGCGCACGGTGTTGATACCGTTGGCCTTGAGGATGGCGATCGGGTCCTGTAACTGGTTGCCTTCGTTGTAGAATTTTGCGCCCTGCTTCTCCAGCTCGGCCAGCGTGGAGATATCTACGCCTTTAACAAAGTCCGCCGGCACCGGGCCGATCGGGGCAATCACCGGCTGGCTGGCGGCGAGCAGCGGCGTCGCCCAGGCCAGCGCCAGGGCGAGAAACAGCGAGGTTGGTTTCATGGTTTATCCCTTTGTACTGCCTGAAGTCAGGCCGGAAACGAAGTATTTTTGCAGTGCCAGGTAAAGAATGGCGACCGGTACGGCAATCAGCACCGCGCCCGCCGCGTAGGTGGTATAGCTGGCCCCCATCTTCTGCGACACCAGGTTATACAGGCCGATCGGCAGGGTGAACTGCTCCGGGCTGCGCAGAATGGTGCTGGAGAGAATAAAATCCCCCAGTGGGCCGGTGAACGAGAACAGCGCCACCACCGCCAGAATCGGCTTCGACAGCGGCATAATGATTTCGATAAAGATGCGGAAGTTGCCCGCGCCATCCATCCGCGCCGACTCGTCGAGATCTTTCGGAATGGCGTCGAGATAGCCCTTCATCAGATAAGTGTTCATCGGGATCATGCCGCCGACGTAGATCAGCACCAGCGCCAGGTGGCTGTTAATCAGCCCCAGCAGCTGCGACAGCACGAAGATGGCGATCAGCGCCGAGAACTGCGGGATCATCTGCAGCAGCAGGAACAGCATCAGCCCGTTCTGCCGCCCCTTAAAGCGAAAGCGCGAGAAGGCGTAGGCGGTACAGCTGACGCTGATAAGCGTCAGCACCATGGTAAAGAAGCTGATTTTCATCGAGTTCCAGTACCAGGTGAGGTACGGCACCTGGCCGTTAAACAGGTTACGGTAGTGCTGTAACGAGGCGTTCTCCGGAATAATCGAGCTGCTGAGCAGGCTGTTACCGGCGTTCAGCGACGCACCGACCGTCCACACCAGCGGGTAGATGATGATGGTCGACACCAGCAACACCACCAGCCAGGTGAGCGACAGGCGCACCCATTTTTCGCGTTTGATACTGACTGACTTAGCCTTCACGATGCCCTTACTCCCTTTCCTGTTTAAACGAACTGGTGGCGCGGAACTGCCACAGCGCCACGCCCACCACGAAGATCGACAGCAGGATGGTGATGGTGGCGGCAATCGCGTACTGCGACGACGACATGGTCAGCTTGTAGATCCACGACACGAGAATATCGGTGCCGCCGGCGTTGGATCCGGCCACCGCCGGGCCGCCGTTGTTAAACAGGTAAATAATGTTGAAGTTGTTAAAGTTGAAGGTGTACTGGGTGATGATGATCGGCGCGATGGCGGTCATCACCAGCGGCAGCGTGATGGTTTTCAGCCGCGTCCAGCCGCTGGCCCCGTCCATCTTCGCCGCCTCGTACAGGTCATCCGGGATCGCCTGCAGCACGCCGGTGGTCATGGCAAACACAAACGGGAAGCCCAGCCAGGTCTGCATCATGATCAGCGCGGTTTTGCTCCAGAACGGGTCGGTCATCCACGGCTTAGGCGCAATGCCAAAGAAGTCGAGGATGGCGTTGTTGATCACGCCAAAGCTGTCGTTAAACATGCCGGCGAACACCAGGATAGTGACAAAGCCCGGCACCGCCCACGGCAGGATAAAGATGGTGCGGATCAGCGCCTTAAACGGCAGATCTTTCTGGTTAACGAGGATCGCCAGCATCACCCCGACGGCGCACTGCAGCGTGGTCGCCAGCAGCGTCCACACCACCGTCCACTGCAGCACGTCGAAGAAGGTCGAACGCCAGATCGACAGGGTAAAGATGTTGATAAAGTTCTTCAGCCCCACCCAGTCCACCAGTTTGGCCGGCGGCGTGTGGTAGAGGTTGTAGTTGGTGAAGGCGATGGCGAAACCGAACAGGATCGGGAACACCACCACAAACACCAGCAGGATAAAGCCGGGGGTGATCATCAGGTAGGGAAAGCCCTCGCGCAGCAGGATCTGATACTGCTTACGCACGCTGTGCAGCTGCTGGCCGGCGTCGCGGCGCTGGCCGTTCAGCCAGGCATCGCGCAGCGACAGCCCCCACAGCGCCAGGCCGAAGGCGATCACCAGCACGCTGATGATCCCCTCCGCCAGCAGGAAGATCGAGTTATCGCGCGGCACGGTTTCACCCAGCGTCACCAGCCCCCACAGCCCCTGCTGCAGAAAATCGTGAAACACCCCGGCAAAGCTGACCAGCAGGATCAAAAAGCACAGCCCTTTGGCCCACTGCCGGTGGTAGAACTGGCCGAAGCCGGGCAGCAGCGCCAGCAGTACGCCGGTTATCGCGTGCTGCCGCGAGGGTTTATTAAGCATCAGTGGTTCACTGGGAGACATCGTCACACCTTCATCCTTCCTGGTTAGATCCGCCGCGCGGCGAGATTACTGGTTACTGGCCTGCATCGCTTCGATCTGCATATGGATCTGCTTCACGGCGTTATCCAGCGCGGCTTTCGGCTCCTGCTTGCCGGAGACGCTCAGCTCCAGCGCGGCGTTGGCCGGGCCCCACACTTCCTGCATTTCCGGCACGCCCGGCATCGCCGACGCGCGCGCTGCCTGCAGGGCGACCGCACTGGCCTTCTCATCGTCTTTGATGATCGGGTCATCCATCAGCGCCACCAGCGGCGGGATCTCCTGGGTCTGCTGATAACGCAGCTTCACGTACTGCGGCTGGTTGATGAAGTTGATAAACTTCTCCGCCAGCGCTTTGTCCTTGCTCCAGGTGGAAACCACGTAGCCCTTCACGCCGAGGAACGAGCTCATCGGCTTGCCGTTCGGCAGATCGGGCAGCGGCGCAACGCCGTAGTTGATACCGGCGGCCTGGTAAGGCTGGAACGCCCACGGGCCGTTAATCACCGCCGCCGCTTTCTTCTCGGTGAACAGCGAGTCGATGGCGTTCAGGCCGTTATCGCCGATGATGCCGCCCGGCAGCAGCCCTTCGCTGAAGAAGCGCTTCAGGTAGGTCACCGCCTCTACGCTGCCGGGGGTGTTCAGGCCGATGTCCAGCGTGTTCAGCCCGCCTTTACCGTCTTTGCCGAAGATATAACCGCCCATCGGCGCAATCGCGCCCCAGCTGTAATAAATCTGGTCAAACTTGGCCAGCAGGCCGTACTGCTTCGCTTCGCGCTGCTTCTGCGAGAACAGGCGGTACTCTTCCAGCGTTTTCAGCGGCGACGGCAGCAGGTCTTTGTTATAAATCAGCACCAGCGTCTCAACCGCCTTCGGCACGCCGTAGGCCTGGTTATTCAGGCTGAAGGCCGCCATCGCCGACGGCGTATACGCCGCCTGGTGCGCGGCATCCAGCGTCAGCGGCGTCAGCAGCCCCTGCACCACCGCGCTGCCCAGCTGATCGTTGGGGATCACCAGCACGTCCGGGCCGATGCCGGCCGGGCCATCCAGCCGCAGTTTCTCAATCTGCTGGGCAAACGGCGTCTCCTGAACCTTTACCTGCACGCCAAACTGCTTCTCAAAGTCGGCCACCGCCGTTTTGATGCCGGCCGACTTCTTAATATCTTCCCAGACGGTCAACTGCTGCGCGGCCAGCGCCGAGTGACTTAATACCAGCGCTGACAGCAGCAGCGAGAGACGGGTTTTCATTTTCATTGCTAACCTCATGTGAAGGTATGACATTTTTAGTTATTTAGCGGCGTAATTTTTGGCGCTTAAGCCTGTAAAGTCGCGATGTAAACTATCTGTAGGGCGTCGGACTTCAGGTTATGTCGTGTTACAAACTACCTGCAACCGCGCCCCGGCTCCAGCCCTGCTGCGCTAATATGTGATCGGTATTACAGAAATCGAAATCACCGGTAGGGGGCATAACATCAGGGAGTTATAGTCAACTCAGGCAGTGCAAGGCTGGCGTCATCAAACGCCAACTTGTTACACGTAATACATTTTACCGTTATTCTTCCTTCCGATGAGGTCCGCATGTCCGGTATCAGACTGAGAAACGTCAGCAAGCGCTTTGACAAAACCGAAACGCTCAAAAATATTCAACTGGATATCGAGGCGGGTGAGTTTGCCGTCTTCGTCGGCCCTTCCGGCTGCGGTAAATCCACCCTGCTGCGGCTGATTGCCGGGCTGGAGGAGGTCAGCGACGGTGAGATCCTGATCGGCGATGAAGTGGTCAACGACGTGGCCCCTGCCCATCGCGGCGTGGCGATGGTGTTTCAGTCCTACGCGCTCTACCCGCATATGACGGTGGCGGAGAATATGGGCTATGGCCTGAAGGTCAACGGCGTGCCGAAGGATCGCATCCGTCACCAGGTGGAGATGGTGGCAAAAACCCTGCAGCTCTCTCACCTGCTGGACCGCAAGCCTAAACAGCTCTCCGGCGGCCAGCGCCAGCGCGTGGCGATTGGCCGGGCGATCGTACGCAATCCGCGGGTATTTATGTTCGATGAGCCGCTCTCGAACCTCGACGCCGAGCTGCGCGTGGAGATGCGCCTGCATATCGCTAAACTGCATCAGGAGCTGAAGACCACGATGGTGTATGTCACCCACGACCAGGTCGAAGCGATGACGCTGGCCGATAAGATCGTGGTGATGAACTACGGCAAGATAGAACAGGCCGGTTCGCCGATGGCGCTCTACTACAACCCGGTCAACCGTTTTGTCGCCGGTTTTATCGGTTCACCAAAGATGAACTTCCTGCCCGCGCTGGTGGAAGAGTGCAGCGCGGCCGGACTGGTGGTCAGCATCGGCGGCGGCGCACGCACCCTGAACCTGCCCGCTCCGCTGCGCCAGCTGCGGCCCGGCGACGAACTGACCTTAGGCATCCGCCCCGAGCATCTGTGCATCAACAGCGACGCGCCGCTGCAGCTGGAGTTCCACTGCGAAGTGGTTGAGCGGCTGGGGAATAACACTTTCCTGTTTGGTCAGAGCCACGGCCAGGACGGCTTTAAGCTGCTGCTGCCGGGCGACGTGCATTTCCGCCCTTACCAGACGCTGCAGACCGCGTTCCATCCGCACCAGTGCATGGTGTTCGCCGCGGACGGCGAACGCATTAGCGCCGATATCCCGCTGCCGCAGGATCGGGCGGCGGCGTAAAGGGGGACCGGTGCAGAACGGCGGCAAGCCGCCCGCCTGATTAACGCTAAGTAAAGCCTGGGCAGGGCTCGGAATGAACGGGTGGACGATACGCGAGGGCTGAGAGGGATTCCGGCACTGACCAGGATGCACAATCGAGACGGTCAGCGCAGGGAAGGATGGCATTCGAAAGCGCGGGCGGAAGGTGTGACAGAACCGGCCACCCGCTAACCGTAAAGCAACGGGTAAGCGTTGGCATTTATGGCTGGGGCGAGGATAGTGCCGGCGGGGTGGGCAAACAAGTGCCGCAGTGGGCTTTACGGAAAAATCGGTGAAGATGGGATGGCTGGCAGTAATGAGTGCCGGTGCAGCCTTACACTCCACCATCACGTAAAAACCCAGTGAACAGCGGGTGTGGCTGGCAACCGGTTTCAGCCGGCCGTTTCCTGGCTGACTCACTCTCCTCCCGCGGCATTTGATGAGCATGAAGAGCCCATCTCATCAGGCTTTAAAACTGATTATTGTCTTCATTCGTTTTTAGAATGCAGCTCAATCGTAAAATCACAGTAATTGTTAAGACACCAGGTTCGGGTATGTTCAACCGGCCGGTCGTTATGTGTAAAGCCCGTCCGGGTCACCAGTAACACGGGCTCATTCTCGTCGGTGCCAAGGTAGTATGCCAGTTTAGCGTCCGTCATCGCTGCGCTAAAGTTCTGGGTTGCCCGCAGTACCCGGGCACCTTTCTTTTCCAGGTGCCGGTACAAAGACTCACCCAGCTCACCGACGTTATCCAGCAAATGCGCCGGAAGAATCGCCAGCTGGAGGGAAACGGCAATGCCGTTAACCTTTCTGAGTCGGGTCAGTTCCACTATTTCGTCATTGCCCTCTGCCATTTGCAAGGCACGACGCTCATCCGGCGAGCATGGCCGCCGCAGATACCCCATCAGATCACTTTGCGCCGTGCCGCCGCTGGCCGCAGCCATTTCACTGAAGCTCTCCAGAAACGGCAGGGACTGACGCACATGCGGCGCAATAAATGTTCCCACTCCCTGATTGCGTAAGAGAATGCCCTCTTCCAGCAGCTGTAACAGGGCCTTACGAACCGTGCCACGCGCAACCTGCAGCATCTCTACCAGCGTCCGCTCTGACGGCAGGACATCGCCTGCACGTAAGCGACCTTCGCTAATTGCAGTTTTTATGCAATTCACCAGTTGTAAATACAGCGGCAGCCTGCTGGATTCATCAAGGTGGAATTCAGTTGGTGAGGATGTGCTCATAGGTCTTCGTGGATATCCTGACTGGTTCAGAATGAGTGAACCAATTGTTATCCAGTGACGCGGGATTGTCATCATCAGAATGATATTGCAACCCGCTGAGCGTGATCCGCACCACAAATTTTCATCCAGATTCAAAAACAACATCGGTTGCTTATGAAAGGTCTATCAAAGGTGCATTAATGGTACATATCGATTTTTTATAATCTGTACGGGTACTTTTGAGGTGACTTTATGCAGGGAAACGTCTTTCTTATGATGCAACGGCTGGGTAAGGCTCTGATGCTGCCTATTGCCGTTTTACCGATAGCCGGGTTGCTGTTACGCCTGGGGCAACCTGATGTTCTGGATATCAGTTTTATCACCAAAGCCGGACAAACGCTGTTTGACAACCTTCCGCTGCTGTTTTCCATGGGCATCAGCGGTGGGCTGGCAAAAGATAACCACTGCGCTGCCAGCCTGGCGGGCACCATTGGCTATCTGGTTCTGACTTCCGTCATGCAGGCTATCAATCCCGAGCTGAATATGGGGGTGCTGGCCGGTATTCTGACCGGGCTGTTAGCCGGATTTATCTACAACCGCTTCTGTAATATCAGGTTGCCGGAATTCCTGGCTTTTTTTGGCGGTAAGCGTTTTGTTCCGATCGCTACGGGATTAAGCTGCCTGGTCATCGGCGTTGCGCTGGGATGGGCATGGGCACCGGTGCAGCACGGCGTGAATGCGGTGGGAAACTGGCTGATCGCATCGGGTCCGGTTGGCCCGTTTGTCTACGGTATGCTGAACGTTATCTTCCGCGTCGTGGGCCTGCACCATATCGTCAATTCGCTGGTCTGGTTTGTGTTTGGTGCATATACCACTGCCGATGGAACTGTTATTACCGGCGATATTCACCGGTTCTTTTCAGGCGACCCGTCAGCGGGGGCATTTATGACGGGGTTTTTCCCGGTATTTATGTTCGCGCTGCCAGCAGCATGTCTGGCCATGTATCACGCCGCGCCGAAAAAAACGCGTTCTGCCGTAGCAGGGCTGTTTCTTTCGCTGGCACTGACAACGTTACTGACGGGTATAACTGAGCCCGTTGAATACACCTTTCTGTTTCTGTCCCCTGTGCTCTACGGTATCCATGCCTTACTGACCGGTGTCGCTATGGCCGTATGCCAGGCCCTAGGCATCAAAATGGGATTTACCTTCTCTGCTGGCCTGATTGACTATGTGCTGTCCTTTGGGCTTTCTTCACGCCCCTTGTTGATATTTCCAATAGGTATACTGTGGGCGCTGATCTATTATTTCTTGTTCAGGTTTTTTATAAGCCGTTTCAATCTGGCCACGCCGGGAAGAGAAGAAACGGATAAGTCTTTTTCGCCTCCTGTTACCTCGGCGCACCGTGCAGCGGCCTATCTCGCCGCGCTCGGTGGCGGGAATAATTTAACGCGTATTGACTCCTGCATTACGCGCCTGCGGCTGGAGGTAGTCAGCATGGACAATATTCAGGAGCACGAGCTTAAAAACCTGGGTGCCATGGGTATTGTCAAACGTGGAAATACGGGGCTGCAGGTCATTGTCGGGACGCAGGCTGAAACTATTGCTGATGAAATTCGCTCGTTAGTTAATCAATAAGGTAAAACTGTCATGACGAACAAACGCTTACTGGACTGCTGTGCTTCTGATTATATGTCGATGGATAAAAAAGCGCTTTTGTATGCTATCCGTGCCAGTGAAGGCCGGGTAATGGTGAGTGAAACCATTGCAATAACTCAGCCACTGCTCAACGACGTGACAAATGCGGAACTGGCTGCATCACAAGGCGCGGATATCTTACTGATTAACATGTTTGATCTTGAAAACCCTCAGATCCGCGGGCTTCCTGCAAACATTGCACCACCGCAAATACTGCGTGAACTACAACGCCTGACGGGGCGTCTCATTGGCGTAAATCTTGAGGCGGTTGATCCTGAGTTTGCCGTTGCTCATGACAATATCTGGAAAATGAAACCGGGACGCGCCGCAACAGTAGAAAATGCGCGTAAGTTAGTTGATATGGGTGTGAAATTTCTGGTGCTGACCGGCAATCCCAATAATGGCGTCAGCAATCACGCTCTGGGAATGGCTGTCAGAGATATTCGCGATGCGGTTAAAGAAAGCGCTGTTATCATCGCCGGAAAAATGCACGGCGCGGGGATCGTACAGGAAAGCGGCAATCGCATTATTAACGAAGAGGACGTGATCGGGTTCGCCTCCCAGGGGGCTGATGTTGTTTTACTTCCGGCACCGGGTACGGTGCCCGGAATGAGCCAGCAGCGCGTCGCATCGCTTATTGATGCTGCGCACAGCCAGGGCGCACTGGTAATGACAGCGATTGGTACATCACAGGAGGGGGCAGATATCAACACCATTCGTCAGATAGCGCTGATGAGCAAAATGGCAGGAGCCGATCTGCATCATATTGGCGACACGGGTTATATGGGGGTGGCATTGCCAGAAAACATTCTGGCATACAGTATCGCGATCCGCGGGGTAAGGCATACCTATGCCCGCATTGGTCGGTCAATTAATCGCTAACAGAGTAATAATTAAAAGGGAGGATAATTATGTTCCATAAATGCATCAGCAAACCAGATATAATAAAATCACATAAAACAGAGGGGGATGAAAAGGAGAATAAAAACAGCCTCCTTCGGAATTTAAATATAGTAAATAATAACATTGCTAAAATATTGATAGTTGGCTACTCCCCTACCGGCGGAGGGCATACCGCACGAACACTGAACGTCGTTGAACATGCGCTGCAAAGAGGGTCTTTGCCTGCTGGTAGTCAGGTCTATTTTCATGTACCTCCTCGCTGGGAAGGGACACCAAGACCCGCATTACTGGAGATATTAGCCAAGACACTTTTATCAAATGGCATTAGCGTAATACTCGCAGAGTCGGACAAACCCGTTTATGGATATCTGGATGAAAAAACAGGTTCCTCAAACGATCCCGAGATTTTGAAACGAATTGCGCTACATCCATTACGCGATAAAGAAAAGATTGGAAAGAATGCCTTTTTAAATAAATATTTCCCTTGTCAACTCCCTCCACAGAAAAGTTCTTTTAAAAATTACACTCCAGGGGATGATTTTGAAAATTTACCGAGAATATCCGCTTTCACCATGATGGAAAACATCATCAGGATGAATGATCAAAAAAAAGACAATATATGGGTATTGTCAGATATGGATCCAGGCCTGCAGAAAGCCGCTCACAAAAATTGCATTCCTCGTAAGCACAGAGTTGATCAGCAGAACCATGCAATTTTATTAAAGGAAAATGATATCAATTCGAATTTACTTTTGGCTAATGCCGTGCTATCAAAAGTTTTGGATGCCCGCGGAGCGGGTATATCACATATCGCACTCGGCGGAAAAAACACGCTTATCGATGCATGGAAAACTGCAACGAAATTGGGTGTTGATGAAAAAACCCCTTCAGATGACCGAAAATCAATAATTAATAAAATCATTTACCCGTTTGCTAAATCACCTGATGATTCACCTTGTGATATTGTTAACGGCTGTGTATTGAAAGGTCATGGCGTAGACTCACCTAAAGCTATTGAAAAGGTGATTTACACCTACGCCCATAAAAAAACGAACATCATAGCAGAACATGTGAAAAAGCAGTTAAAAACAAAGCACCTTGATTATCTGGACAAACTGTTTATTTTTTGCGGGAAAAATGCCATTCCTGGGTACAATGCAATGCACCTGGCTTATCTGACGGATGCTGATGGCATCACAACGGCTGGGGCAGGAACCAGCGGAGAGTTCGCATACCTGCACAGGAAAGGTGGCGCTAAATCCAGCCTCTTAATTTTGCCCATTGAAAATCACAATGAACAAGAGGCCATTGCAGACACTTTGCACCTTGAGTTCCCGGAACATATATTGCGCATAGTTTCGGCTGAACCGATTGAATACGGAAAAAAAATTGATGAAGTCGTCAGAAGAAAAAGCATAAATCAATCTGGTACAAAACATGATTCAGGACAATTAATGAAAGCTATTAGTTCTCCCGGGAGCTATGTTGAACAAACTCATGACATTTTATTCTCCCATGCCGACATGAGTGAGCAAATGATAAATTTCTGGAAGATTCAGCGAAAGATGTACCACCATCAGGATATGAAAGCAACCAGGCTTTATCTTAAGCTTTACTTCCAACTTACAACCTATCTTTCTATGGATAACATACACTTTCCTGTGGAGATTTTTTTCAAAAAAGATGCCCCTCCTGCAATAACGTTTGATGATTTACTGGGGGTTAATAGATTATTCAGTAATAATACCGAGATGAAAAAACTCATCAACATGTCATCTGAAAAGGCTGTATATGATCTCCCATTATTTAATGAGGTTAAGTGCCTGATGACCAGAAATAAGTTTCCTCTATCTGAGGATGCCATTAGCCATTTAAATGAGAAATTCGGTCATTACATGACTACCGGTTTTTAGCCTGCCTGGTCATTATGCCTGCGGCTAAAGACGTCGAACAGGATCTTACAGGGCTCGCTTACTCCCGGATTAAATCCCTCTGCGACGTTTTATCTGGCAAAGAGCGGGATTCATTTAAGTCCAAATCTCTGTGCCATCCGGGGTTAACCAGACCACGCCGGCAGGTGAGTTAGCCAGAAACCACATGCCGACCTGATCCAGTTCGTCGTCTTCGTCTACAGAGGGATACGGCGGCCAGGCCTGCTGTATTAGTGTGATTTGCTGCTCAACGGAGCCGGGCAAAAATACGCCTTCCGCGGCTAGCTTTATTTTCCCGGTACTGAGCAACGCGGTTAGCAGCACGAAAAACGCGTGTTTTCTGAACAGGTAATTATCAGGCAATTCAACGCATTCAACGCATTCAACGCATTCAACGCATTCAACGCAGATATGTTGCCATATCGTCCCCATCGATAATCCATAAGCACTTTCTGTCACGGAAGCGCAGAGTTCAGTGATGTTTTTCATTATTTTCCTTTAACCTCACATCTTCGTGCCACATTGACCGAGCGCAGTTAATAACTGATAGTATTTCACAGTTCAACATCATCCCGGGTTCGATTCTGCTCCGCCGGTTGCGTCTGAACACGCTGCGCCGGGCCTGCGGGATGATTTCGGCGCACAATCATCTATATCCAACTGATTTTATTCAGGTAATTTCAGGGAAACAGAAGTAAGCGGAGCATCGGTAACTGGCTGGTTCCCCCCGCCAGCAGCGCGTTTTCCATATTGCCGCCAAACTGGCTGCCGATGCTGCCGCCGCTGCTCAGGCCCACGCCCTGATGTTCCGACTTCACGTCGGCCCTGTTGTGGATATCGCTCCAGCCCAGCGTGCCGGTGGTCAGGCTGTTTTTATCCGCCGTGGCGGTGGAGCTGATGACGGAGCCGTCCAGCTGCGTATGCTTACCAACGTTAACGTTAAAGCCGCCTTCACCGGCAAACAGCCCGCTCTGCTCCCGCACCGAGTCGTAGTTGCTGTGGATTTTATCGCGGCTGGCGCTGACGCTGCCCGATGCGACGCTATAACCGGCTCCCGCGCTGGCGTTCTGCTGCCTGCTGTCGTAGCGGTCGCCGTCCTGCTCTGAAGCAATGGTCAGGTTGCCGCCAGCGTCAGCCACAATCGCTTTCCCGCTGGCCTGCGCCCCCTTCAGCGTCGTGTCGCCGCCGCTGATGATAACCAGATTATTGCCCGCGGTAACGGTGGTCTCAGTATGGGTCAGGCCGTTGCCGTGTTCGCGGACGGAGGGAACCTCAGTAAAGAGACCCAGGAGCCCGGAAGATAAGTACGCTACCGCCATCGCTCCCGTTTTAAGAAGAACGCTATATGAGTGGAATGCAGGTTGTGCCTTGCCGGCTTTATATTTAACCCGGCTGGCTCAAGGGTTATCGGAGCATGATGATACCGGATTTTGAAATCTGACTGAGGTAGTAATGTGCTGATTATACTGTATTTAAGTGGATATTAGTTTCATGCTTCAACCGCAATAGTCTGCACCCTGAGCTATATCCGCGATGCGGCAACGTCTGAGCCGCTGCCGGCTATCACCCTGTGGGGGCGCTGGCTGAGGGAGGCGGGGTTTGAGATGGCACGCGGGTTAACGTCCGGGTCTCGCCCGGCTGCCTGATCCTGACCGCGCAGGAGCCACAGCCGGACCAGGAGCCGGAAGTTTTGGCGACGCTACGCCGGGCCTGCGGGAAGCTTTCAGCCCGCAAGCAGCGGCAGATTACCGAATTTATTCAGGTGATTCCGGGGGGACAGAAGCGGGTGGAGCAGCGGTAACTGGCTGGTTGTGAAGTAAAATCCCGGCTCGGTGGCCGGGATTGATCGTTTACTTAGGTTGATCTTTTTTGCTACTTCGCTCTTGCAGCCTGATTTTTATCCAGAGTCCAATGGCTAAGCCCAGTCCTCCTGCATATCCAGACTCGAAAAAAGATGAAAAAACATCACTCAAAAAGAATGAAAAACATCCTATTTTGAAATACACAATTAATGATGCAAGAAATACAGACACAGCATCAAGCCATAAAAACAAAAGCATACATTGAAGTATAAGCCTGACTAAAAGTATAAAATTAGCGATCATTTTTCTTATCCTTTACATCAAGAGTTTCTTTTACTACTCCACTCGTTTTTTCATTGACATAGCTTCCTCCTATCGCACCAGTGATATCAGAAGCTTTATCTTGGATAACTTTAGAGGCTGAATTTTTTATTAATTTCCCAGCCCCAGATCCAGCTATTGTACCAACTCCAGCCCCAATGACAGAATTAGTTGGATCTTCTCCCTTAATCCCACTACCTATAGCAGCCCCACCCATATTTATTCCGGCTGATGCGCCAATTCCTTTACCCGTGGTCGCCGCTGAGGTGATACCGGCCATAATCACGTCAACATAGCTGAACGGGTCGTTCCCGCTGAGCTGTGACACGGTATTAACACCCGCACCTATCGCCGCGTTAACCGCCATCCCTTCTCTAATGGTATTTCCCAGCACGCTGCCGCCAAATAACAGCGGCGCGTCGCCGATACTGGCGTTTGATTTATGGTAGCCCCAGGTATTCATTATTGTCTGCGCTTTCGCCATCGCCTCAGAGTCAGGGCTACGTTTTATATAATCCTGTCCCGACAGCAACCCCTTAACCAGTTCCTGCGAGACGGCTGAGCCATATTCTTTCTCCATTTCAGCGGCATAAACTCGCAGATAACCCGCCAGCTCAGCCCGCTCAGCGCTGTTCATCTGTGAAGGGTCTTTGGTGAATTTTGACACCAGCGCATCGCTGCGTTTGTCTGCGTTCTCCAGCTTTATCAGCTCGTTAGCAGCGGCCAGGGACTTATCCCCCTGTTTGATTTTCTCCACGGCTTTGTCGAGTTTGTCTGAGGATGTGGCCCCCAGGAAATTATTCTCAACCGTCGTTTTCCCCGCCTGCGCCCCAGCGACCGCGTCCGCCGTGCCGTTACCCGCCAGGCCGCCCGCCAGACCCGCCGCGACCGTGGCCAGCGCCGAGACCGTCTGCCTCTCGCTCTCGCTCAGCTCGTCCGGGTTCTTACCATACATCTCCTGCGCCAGGATGCCAACCGCTTCTCCCGTCACCGCACCCGCCGCGCCCGCCAGCACGCTGTTACCCTGCACCGCCGCCAGCACCGCGTTCACCACCGCGTGCGCGGCCAGTTTGCCTTTCGCGTCCAGCCCGCTCTGATGGCCGATAACTTCTGCGATATACGGCGCGGAGCCGCCCGCGATGGCCTTCGCGATATCGCCGCCCGCCAGCCCCTGCACCACCGCCGTCGCCGCCTGAACCGCGCGCTGCGCCCAGCCGCCGGTGCCCATGCCGGAGGCGTTCATCGCCCGGTCGAAGAACGTCTTGTACGCCTGGTCGCCGATGTCTTTTGCCGTGGCGGTTTTACCCGGGTTCGACTTCTGCCAGTCGGCCTCCGCTTTCTCCCGCTCCGTCTCTGAGAGGTTTTTCAGCTTCTCCGTCGCCTCACGCGTGGCGTTAATCGTGCCCTGGGTGCGCACGATATCCGCCGCCTGGCTCCCTATCTCCGCAATAAGCTGCGCCTGCTGTAACCGCTTCTGCTCCTTCTCCTTGTTAAATATCGGCCCGATGCTGCCGTTAGCACCCTCAGCGTCACGGCTCAGCTGAGAAACATCCTGCTTCTGGGCATCCCCGTCGCGGATGGTGATACTGCCCGCACTCACCGCCGCTTTGGTGGCGCCTTCCGCGCTGTCTTTGTGGTTTACCCCCGCCAGCAGCGCGTTTTCCATATTGCCGCCAAACTGGCTGCCGATGCTGCCGCCGCTGCTCAGGCCCACGCCCTGATGTTCCGACTTCACGTCGGCCCTGTTGTGGATATCGCTCCAGCCCAGCGTGCCGGTGGTCAGGCTGTTTTTATCCGCCGTGGCGGTGGAGCTGATGACGGAGCCGTCCAGCTGCGTATGCTTACCGACGTTAACGTTAAAGCCGCCTTCACCGGCAAACAGCCCGCTCTGCTCCCGTACCGAGTCGTAGTTGCTGTGGATTTTATCGCGGCTGGCGCTGACGTTGCCCGATGCGCCGCCCGCGCCCAGGGTATAACCGGCTCCCGCGCTGGCGTTCTGCTGCCTGCTGTCGTAGCGGTCGCTGTCCTGCTCTGAAGCAATGGTCAGGTTGCCGCCAGCGTCAGCCACAATCGCTTTCCCGCTGGCCTGCGCCCCCTTCAGCGTCGTGTCGCCGCCGCTGATGATAACCAGATTATTGCCCGCGCTAACGGTGGTCTCAGTATGGGTTACGCTGTTGCCGTGTTCGCTGCCTTTACCGGCATTTACGTTCGCCGAGACGTTGAACCCGGCCCCGCCGGAGCCGGCGGTGACCCCCACGCCAAGGCTGCCGCCCCTGCTGCTGTTTGTCCCTTCACTCTGTTCGCGGTTTTGCGCGGAGGTGAGGTAGATATCATTTTTCGCGTTCAGCGCCACATCGCCACCGGCGTCAACCTGGCTGCCGTTGATGCTGATATTGCCGTTATCGCTGGCACCCGCGTTCCCCTGCCCGGTGGCCGTGATGCTGATATTGCCACCGGCGCTGAGGGTGCTGCCCTGCGCGCGGCTGCTGTCGCTGTGGCTTTCGCTTTTCGACGACTGGCTGCCGAGAGAGGCGCTGATGCCGATCGTATCGGTGGCGCCTTTTTCAAATCCTTCGTCGCCAGGTTTTAGCCCGGCAGCCTGATTGCGTGCATCAGCCGCGCCGGTTTTCGCGCTGTCCATCTCCATCGCCTGTTGCGCCTGCACCGCGGCAAGCCCGGTTTTGGTTGCCTGCAATCCGGCCAGGCGGCTGTCGCTCTCCTTACGGGCGGCCTGCGCGGCGGTGACGGCCGTGTTGATGGCCCCACCCGCCGCGCCGGAGAGCGCAAGTGTCAGGCCGCTGCTTTTCTGTTCAAAGCGTTCATCACGGGTACGCTGGTCATGTCCCGGATCGACGGTCACGCTGCTGCCGCTCAGCGTCATATTTTTACCGGCCACCAGATCCGCACCCGCGACATGTACCGCATCGTTAGCCGTAATGTTCAGGCTGCCATCGCGGCTGCCAATGGTGCTGACGCTCTGGCTCTGGGTGGTGCCCTTCTCGTCAATCTCATGACGGCTGGACTGTTTGCCGATGCTGAAACCAATGCCACCGGTGCCAGACAGCCCGCTTTTTTTCTTCTCCTCCAGCAGGTAATGAGCGTCGGTTTCGGTGGCGGCGCTGATATCAACCCGGTTGCCCGCGCGGATGTTAACATCGTCATCACCCACGACGGCCGAGCCGCTGACCTTGACATCATGTCCGGCAGTAACGGTTACCCTGTTGCCGCTGAGCGTTGATCCCTGCTCACGAGTGACGCGATCCTCCTGCGCAATATGAGTGGTTTTTTTGTTCAGGAAGCCCTTCTTCGTACTCCGGACGTCGCTGGACTGCTCTTCACGTTCGGTCGCGGTATTCAGGATTACGTCCCGCTTCGCCGACACCGCCACCTCGCCACTTTCACTGTGCAGGGTGCTGGCCGTCAGGGTGACATCGCCCGAGGTCGCGTTAAGCAGCACCCCCTCCTGGCCGCTGAAGGTGCTGCCAGTCACGCCATCGCGGTGGGCTTCCAGCGTGCGGCTGGCCTTCGTTTTGCCCTGCCGGGTACTTTCAGCGTCCGCAATTGACGAGGTGATATGTACTTCGCCAATGCTGACCTGGTTTGCCGTAACGCTGACGCTGCCTGAGGTGCTGTCAACCTGTGCGCCCTCCGCCCGGAAGGTATTACCGGCCTGCAGATCCACACCGCCCGCACCGCTGATGCTGCTGAGCTGCTGGCGGGTCTCATCATACTGGTTGCTGACCCGCGTATTGCCGCTCGCGGCGTTGAGCAGGCTGGAGCTGCTGACCTCCTCGGCCAGCAGGTTCATATTGCCCCCGGCGCTGGCCTTCAGTTGCCCGCCGGCAGCGAGCTGGCTGCCCTTAACAGTCAGATCGTTGCCGGCGTTGATGCTGAGCCTGCCGTCGGAGGTGATACTGCTGCCCAGCGCCTGCTGCCACTCCCCGCTGACCGTCGCCAGGCGTGAGCCTGCCTCTTCACGATCGCCCGCCGCACGCCCTCCCAGCGAACCGGATATCACCTCATAGCTGCCGGCATGGCTGCTTCGGGCGCTGCCGATAGTGATGTTATGGGTGGCGTTGATGGCGAGATCCTCTCTGGCCGCCAGCTTCGCGCCCTTCATCGTGATATCGCCGCCGTTGAGGTCAATCTTCCGCGCGCTGACTGCCGCCTGCCGCAGCGCGTTCTGCAGATCGGTACTGATATCGATCAGATTCGCCCGGACCTGCACGGCATCGGCGCGAATGTCACCGCCCTGATGATGGAATTGGCCGGCGGTGACCTCCAGCGCCCCGTCGGCAAACAGATTACCCGCATTGTTAATGCTCTCTGCCGACAGCTTCAGCTCGCCGCCGCCAATTAACGCGCCATCGCCGGTCAGCCGCAGCGTACCGGGGGCCAGATAGACTTTCGGCACCAGCACCGTCTGTGGCCCCGCTGCGGTCTGCACCGTTTCACTCACCAGCCAGACGATATCCTGCTGCAGCGCGGCAATCTGCGCCGGGGTCAGCGCCACGCCGGTTGTCAGTTGCAGATCGCTGGCCGCCTGCGCGCCGCTGTTCATCAGCGCCTGATACTGCGCCATCGCGTCCTCGCCGTGCAGCGAAGGCCGCCCGGTCAGGTTCAGCAGCTGTTCACGCACCACCCGCTGCTCATAGAAGCCGTCGCCAAGGCGCTTGTGCACGGCAGCCGGATCGTAACCCACCCGCTGCAGCAGATAGTCGCTGCTGATAAATTTGCCGCGGTCGGCAAAGCGCGGATCGGTCACCACCAGATACGGGCTTTCCGGCCCGGGGCGCTGATGGAACAGGCCGTTATCCGGAATATGGCTGGCGACCTTCTCCGCCTGCTGCTGCGCGGTCAGCGACGGGTCGGTTTCACCCGGACGCTGCTCGCCCGCCTGCACCTGTGTGGCCAGCGGGTTACGTTCCCGCTCTTCGCGCGCCGCCTGTGCGGCCTGCTGCGCCGCCTCGGTAAGGCTGGTCTGCGCCTGGCCAACGGTGGTGTTGCTAATGCTGACGGCGGTAATGGTGGTGTTGCGATTACCGCTGATGATGCCGTCAATCGTGCTGAGCGCGGTGGTCTCATCGCGATCGAACTCAGGATGCCAGTGCACGGTGTCTTTATCGTAGTGATCGACGATGTGCTCCTGGCGCCGTTCGTTAACCGAGTAGCCGATATTTTTCACTTCACCGCCACCGCTGACGGCCAGATCGCCATTAGCACCGATCGTGCTGGCATCGTTTAGCAATTCGTTACGGATAGTTAAAGACATACTGCCGCCGGCCAGAATGCGGGCAGCGCTCCCCTCGGAAACCAGCCTGTCGCGGAGGACTTTGCCGCTGGCACTGCGTTCGCGCAGGTTGTTGTAATCGGTCACCTGCGGCGCGTTGAAGATGTCGAGGTGGCGCTGCGGATCCCACTGCTCGATTTTCCCCTGATTAAATTCACGCCAGAAGGTGTTGTGATAAGGGGTGGGCACGTCATCCTGGTGGCTGCCGCGCGTGGCGTAGAAGGTCATGTCAAAGCCCCCCTCAGCCCCCGGCTTCAGCGCCAGATAGTTCACCCACAGCTCAATTTCCCTGCCGTGATTGTTCTTAACCCGCACCTTCGCGCGTTTGTTATCCGCATCGATATCGAGGATGGTGCCATAGCGGCTGCTGTTAACCGCTGAATCATCCCGGTACGGAATATGCTGCGTCACCGGAGCCATGGTGTTTTTATCGCGGTTGACCCCGGACTTGTAGGACCGCCAGTAGTAGTTGTAACGGTGCCAGCGGTAATCCTCCTCTTCCGCTTCCCGTTCGATTTCCAGGCCGATACGGCGGTTCTCCAGCCGGGCAGCGTTGAAGGCAACGTTGCCATCCGCCTCAATGGTGGCGGCAAGGTTCTCAATCAGATCGCCGCTGCGCAGCTGCAGATCGCCCGCGCTGTAGATCAGCGCGTCGTCACGGTTGGTCAGTCGCTGGCGGGCGGTGAGATCGGTGCGTTCGGTTGCGGCGATCAGCGCCTGGCTGCCGTGATTGTCGAGGGTGCCAGTGGTTACCGCAATGCGATCGCCGGTTAAGGTGGCGCGGTTGTCCAGCCGGTCGCTGGCTATCTGCAGGTTGTCGGCCTCAATCCGGCCGTCATTCTGCAGCAGACCGGTGGTAAGCTGCAGCGTTTTTCCGACCAGGCTGCCGCTGTTGTTCAGGCCGTTGCTGGTGAGCTGCAGATCGCCGGGCAGCAGCCACTGTGCCAGGTTGGTTAATATCCCGGCCACGCTCAGCGTCACCCTGCCGTTGCTGGTCAGCGTGTCGCCCGTGCGATGGGTGTAGTCGCCGCCCAGTGCCAGCGTCAGCGCCCGGCCGCCGGTGAGTGAACCGCCGGTATTATTCAGTGCGCGCAGCGTAGCATTCAGGGTGCCGCCGCTCTCAATGGTGCCGCGCTGATTCAGGAGTTCAGCCACGCCCGGGGCAGCATCTGCCGTGGAAAGCGCACGGTCAGCGGCGGATAGCGCGGCTGCGCTGTGATCCGCTGCCCTGGCCTCATCAGCCTTAGCCAGACCCTGCAGTGTGACATCGCCCTCTGCCAGCAGCCGACCCTCGCGGTTATCCAGCCGGTCGCTGGCGATGTTCAGCGAACTGCTGCTGTAGATCTGACCTTCACGGTTGGCCAGGCCGGTTGCCGCAATCACCGCCGCCAGACGGCTGGTGAGATGCCCCTGGCGGTTATCAAGATCCTGCGCCTGCAGCTGCAGGCTGCCGTCTGCCGTCAGCTGCCCGTTACGGTTATCCAGCGTCCGGGCGGCGAGCAGCTTAAGCTCGCTGCCACCATAAACCTCGCCGTGGCGGTTATCGATGTTGCCGGCGTTAACGCTTATCACGCCGTTCGCTTTCAGCTGCCCGCTGCGGTTATCCAGCTCGCTCAGCTTGAGTGTGGCATCACCGCTGCTCAGCACGCTGCCGTTGCGATTTTCCAGCCGTCCTGCCTCCAGCGTCACTATCTGCTGGCCGCCGATCCAGCCGTCATTGTTGTTCACATTACCCGTATGCAGCCGCACCGCCTGCTGGCCGAACAGGCGGCCGTTGCGGTTGTCCAGAGTACCGCCGCCATTCAGCGTCAGCTCGCCGGCCTGCAGCGTGCCACCCTGGTTATCCGTGTCGCCGTCAATATCAAGCCGGAGATGCTCAACGGCCAGCAGCTTGCCGCCCGCGTTATTCAGCCCTTGCGCCGTCAGCTGCAGGTTCTCTGCCATCACCTGCGCATCGCGGTTATCCCATACGCCTGCGGTGCTCAGACCCAGCGTGCCGCCGCTGATGATTTTTCCCTGCTGATTATTGATGCCGTCACGGGCATTCATCGTCAGCGATCCCTGGCTGGTCAGAGTGCCGTTGACGTTACTGATGCTACCGGCATCCAGCGCCAGCGCGCCGTTGCTGCCGAGCAAGCCGCCATCATTACCGATCGGGCCGTCAGTCTGCCAGCGCTGCGCCTGCTCCCCCAGCGCCACCAGACGTCCGTTGGTATTGTTCAGAGATGCCGCCTGCAGGCTGAGGTCCTGCGCTTCAATGCTGCCGCTGCGGTTATCCAGCGCGCCGGTCAGCTGAAAGCGGCTGAGGGCATCACCGGTCTGCGTCCAGACGCCGCCCTCAGCCCACAGATCGTTGCCGGTAATCTGCCAGCTTCCCGCGCTGACTGAAGCGTTCTGTGCCGCAATATCACCGGAGGTGGTCAGCCACAGCTGGCCGACGTCGAGGGTCGCGCCGGCCAGTGAGACGGCAGCCGGTGCAGCGTCTGCCGGAGACTGTTGCCGGTCTGCCTGCTGATGATTGCCTGTCTGAGGGGGATTATTCGCCAGCCGGGCTGCAGGGGTCTGCTGCGGTTTTTCGGTCAGAGTGGCCGATCCGCGGCGTTTCGCTCTTTCTGTCCGCCTGTCCGTGTCTGAGCTTTGCAGTATCGCGCGTCCGGCTGCCAGCCGGCTGCCGCTCAGGTCGACCCGGCTGCCGCTGACAGTGACGTCTCCCCGACTTAACAGCCTGCCACCGGCACGAACCGTACCTTTACTCTTCAGGATCAGATCCGCCTTATGCACCAGCGAACTGTTGATATCGCTACCCGCCAGCAGATTTCCCCGGCTGTCGATGCCCTGCGCAGCCTGCAGCGACACGTCCCCGGCCGCAGCCAGTGTACCGGACTGGCGAAGATGTCCGCTGGTGCTGCTGACCTGCAGTTTTCCTCCCGTATAGAGGGTGCCGTGCTGTTCAATATCGTCGCGAGCCTGCAGGCGAATATCGCCACCGGCCTGGGTATGCGCATTATCCTGCCACACCAGCCGCCCGTTGCTGCTGACGGTCAGCGTTTTGTCCGCCTGCAGCTGGCCGCCACGGTTGCGCACGCCAACGCCCGCTTCGGTAGCGATCATACGGATCGCCCCGCTGTACATGCCGCCCATCTGGCCCATATCGATGGCCAGTTCCGCTGGCCCACTCTCCCCCGCCAGCGGCTGAATAACCGAGCCATCGGCGCTGATGCGGTTGCGCCCGGCCACCACCGTGGCCTCACGGGTGGCGCGAATGCTGCCGTTAATCTTCACCGTGCGCGCCAGCAGCTCAACGTAAGCCGTGTCGTTACGGGCATTATCATTCAGCCCGCCGCCCGCCACCTCAATCCGTCCGCGCTCCACCTGCCAGCCCGCCAGGCTACCGTCCTGGTTCCACTGCGGTCTGCCGGTGCTCAGCGTCATACGCCCGGCGTTGATGGTGCCGCATCCGTCGCACAGCAGCCCGGCCGGGTTGGCGACAATTACCTGCGCCTTACCGCCCGCCACCTCAAGATAACCTCTCAGCTGGCTGGGGTTACTGCTGTTGACCTCGTTGAGGATCACCCGCGCCGGAGCACGCCCGTTCAGGTTCGGATTGCCCTGAACCATGCCTGCCAGCTGCGTCTGCGTCATGGTCGCTGAGTTGTTAAGGATCGCCCCGCGTTTATCCACATCAAACTGCTGGTACTGATTGTGCGACAGCCCGGCCTGGTTTGGCGCGCTGATATTGACCTGCGGCAGGCCGTTCTGCGTATCGATCACCTGCGGCTGCTGGCTGGCGGGGGCACGCCCGTCGGCGACAATACCTGCCGCCAGCACCGGCGTGGCGCTGACGGCCAGCCCGACCAGCAGCGCCAGCGGACGCAGCGCGACCCACCGCCTGCGGCCGCCATTGCGCCCCTGGGCGGGCGGCGTGCCGCAGCCGCGCGCCAGCTCGGATACCACCTGCAGTTCACCGCGTGTGCGGTTGACGATATGACGATAACAGCGCTTGTTCATGATTTTCTTCCCTGAAAAAAGTGGTTGATAAGTCAGTTATTTACCGTCAGCAGCACGGCGATTACCCTGCGCCTTCAGGGGCGTGGGGATGAAAGGCAAAACGGTTGCCTGATGCTACAGCTGCAGGCTGACGCTAAACCCGCTGGTCAGCCCGGAGGTATGAAACCCCTGCGGCTTCACCAGCGGCACGCCGGCAAACAGGTCGTAGCTCAGCCGGTGCCACAGTGCGCCACGCAGGCCAACGGCGCTGCCCGCCAGCTGGTGCCCGGCCAGATAGCGGGTGCCGGGGCCAGCCACACGGCCATAGTCGACCGCCCAGTAGAGCTCATGGCCGGGTAACGGCGCGCGCCACGCCAGTTCGTTACGCCACTGCACGCCGCGTTCGCCAGAGAGCAGTTCTTCACCGTCAAAGCCGCGTACGGTGTAGCGGCCGGCAATCGCCATCCGGTCCTGCGGCGTCAGGGCATGGTGGCTCCACTGGCCGCTCAACGTGCCGTTGTAACGCCAGGCCGACGTCAACGGCAGGTTCAGGTTCAGGTCGCCGCTGGCGATGCCGGTACGGGCGCTGCCGCCGTGATAAGACTCTTCAGGCGCGGGCAGCGCGCCAAATGCGCCGGTGCCGCGCCGCCAGCGCAGGCTGGCGTCAAGCGTTGCGCTGTTCAGATAACTGTGCTGATTAATCCCTGCCTCCCAGCCTGGCGTGCGGCGGTGCTGCTGGCTGATATCAATGCCGTCGACGGCGTTGGTAGCCTGGCGGCCCCAGGCGCTGAGGCTGAGCGACGTTTTGTGCGACTGACTGCGCAGCAGCAGGCGCGAGACGGTAAAACGCGCGTTTTCACTTTTGCCGCTGTAGGTCAGGATATCGCCCGCGCTCGGCAGATTCTGATGGTAGGTGTAGTCGTTGTAGTTGGCGCTAAACAGCCAGTAGCCATAGGGGATCATGTAGTTCAGCGTATGCGAGCGATTGCCAAACGGCCCGTGCTGAAACAGATCACGCCCGACGCTGGCATAGAACAGATCGTTCTGGGCAAACGGCGCGTCGACCGACAAGGTGGCCGAGCCGAGCCAGCGCCCGGTACTCTTCGATCCGCCGTCATCCACGGCCAGGCTCAGGTGCAGCGGGCGGCTCTCCTGCCAGCCGATCAGCAGGTCGCTGCTGCCCTCCTGCTGGCCGGGCACGATACGGATATCGGCGGCCACGTTCGGCACCCGGCGCAGGTTCTCCAGCGCCTGTTCAATATCGCGCAGATTAAGCAGATCGCCGCGCCGCGCCGGCAGTGCATTCCACAGCCGGCCACGCCAGCCCACCGGATCGCTGAAGCGAACAACACCGATGCGCCCCGGCTGCAGCGTCAGGGTTAACACACCGTGGCTGAGGTCCTGCTCCCGGGCCATCACCCGGGTGGTGACATAGCCGCGCGCAAGAATGGCGTTCTGCACGCGATCCAGCGCCAGTTTAATGCCCCGCCCGCCCAGACAACGCCCGTCAATACCGTTGACCGCCGCCAGCGCCCACTGAAAACGGCCCGCGTCTTCGCCCTCCAGCCGCACGCTGTGCAACGGAAAACAGGGCTTCTCGTTGGCCGGATACGCCGTCACCGCCAGTGGCGGCACGCTCAGGCGGACCTCAGGGCGTGGAGTATTTTGCTGTTGCAAGGCGCGTTCACGCTCCTGCTGGCGCTGTTGTTCACTGGCATCCCTGAGCGCGGCCGCACGCTGCTGCTCCGGGCTGGCGGCGGGGGGAGCGGCGCACAGCGGGGTTGAGCAGAGTAACAGTGCGCCACAGCCAAATGACGCCGCTGAAAAAGTTCGGTAATACAGGTTCATCCATGACTCCCATGCCAGATTAAATGGAAACATCCTGCCGCTTAATAACCAGAAAACGCTTAAACTTCTGTGCTAATGTTATTTCCGCTCAAAAAAACAGCAGCATTTTATTTGATATAAAAAATTACAACAATCAACGACGGATAAACAAAAGGAAGGTTCAGTGAACTTTTCAGGTAAAGCACATTTTGCCTAAACCACTAAAAAATAGTAAAATATCCATTTTAAAATCAAAAGAAACTCACATAATAAATTACAGCTCTACTGATGAAAAAACAAAACACCTTATTTTATCAAGGGCAGCTCGATTAAAACCTTAATTGCAGCGTTACATTAACCCGTTTTATTTTTGGTGCAGCCTGCACGCTGTTATCAGTCATCTGAAAATAACCCGCGCCTTCCGATTCAACGCAACCTGAACGGGATAAGCAGCCTCGCCCTGACGTTTCGTTTTCCTGTCATCTCACTGTGCGATACTGCGCTTTCCAGCCCTCCGCTCCCTGCCTTCTCACTGACAACCCGGCCGGTCGCCACGCGCCTGCTCCCCATCCCCACCTGCTCAGCTGACAAATTTTTACCGAATCAGGAGCAAAAAATGCTCACCCTGAGTTATAGCCTGTGCTATACCTTATAGCATCAGCTAATCACCCTGCGTCATTACCCCGTTCAGGAGAATCCGAATGCCCCGACTGTTACGCTTACCCCGGCTGCTCTGCGCCCTCACCCTTGCCGTCCTGCCCCTTTCCGGCGCGCTGGCGGCGGAGAAGCTGAAAGTCATCACCACCTTTACGGTGATTGCCGATATGGCGAAAAACGTCGCGGGCGACAGCGCCGACGTCGCGTCCATCACCAGGCCGGGAGCAGAAATCCACGAGTATCAGCCAACGCCGGGCGACATTAAGCGGGCGCAGGGCGCGCAGCTGATCCTCGCCAACGGTCTGAACCTGGAACTGTGGTTTAACCGCTTCTATCAGCACCTGAAAGGGGTGCCGGAAGTGGTGGTCTCCTCAGGGGTGGTACCGATGGGCATTGGTGAAGGCCCGTATCAGGGTAAACCTAACCCGCACGCCTGGATGTCGGCCGACAACGCGCTGATCTACGTCGATAACATTCGCGACGCGCTGGTGAAGTACGACCCGGCCAACGTGGCCAGCTACCAGCAGAACGCCGAGCGCTACAAGCAGCAGATCCGCGCCACCGTCGCCCCGGCGAAACAGGCGCTGGCGCAGATCCCTGAGGATAAGCGCTGGCTGGTCAGCAGCGAGGGGGCCTTCTCCTACCTGACCCGCGACTACGGGCTGAAAGAACTCTATCTGTGGCCGATCAACGCCGATCAGCAGGGTACGCCGCAGCAGGTGAGAAAAGTGATCGATGCGGTAAAACAGCATCATATCCCGGCGGTATTCAGCGAAAGTACCATCTCCGATAAACCGGCGCGCCAGGTGGCCCGCGAGACGGGCAGCCACTACGGCGGCGTGCTCTACGTTGACTCGCTGAGCGCGGCCGATGGTCCGGTGCCCACCTACCTTGACCTGCTGCGCGTCACCAGCGACACCATCGTCAAGGGTATCCAGCAGGGGATGGCAAAATGACCGGCGTCCCGGCCGGCGTGGTGCGGCCTGACGGCATCCGCATTGATAACCTGATGGTCACCTACCGCAACGGCCACACCGCGCTGCGCGACACCTCGCTGACCCTGCCGACCGGCAGCATTAGCGCACTGGTCGGGATTAACGGCTCCGGTAAATCGACGCTGTTCAAGGCGATTATGGGTTTTGTGCCGCTGGCCAGCGGCAGCATCACCCTGCTCGACCGGCCGGGCAGCCAGGCGCTGAAGCAGAACCTGGTCTCCTACGTGCCGCAGGCGGAGGACGTTGACTGGTCGTTCCCGGTGCTGGTGGAGGACGTGGTAATGATGGGCCGCTACGGCCATATGAACTGGCTGCGCATCGCCCGCCGCGAGGATCACCGGCTGGTGGAGGAGGCGCTGGCGCGGGTCAATATGCTGGAGTTCCGCAAGCGGCAGATTGGCGAGCTCTCCGGCGGGCAGAAAAAACGCGTCTTTCTCGCGCGTGCCATCGCCCAGCGCGGTGAGGTGATCCTGCTCGACGAACCCTTTACCGGCGTTGACGTCAATACCGAACGGCAGATAATCAGCCTGCTGCGTGAACTGCGCGACGAGGGCCGTACGCTGCTGGTCTCCACCCATAATCTGGCTTCGGTTACCGACTACTGCGATCGCACGGTGATCGTTAAGGGCACGGTGCTGGCCAGCGGCGAGACGCGCACCACCTTTACCCGCGAAAACCTTGAGGCCGCCTTCAGCGGCGCGCTGCGCGAGATCAACTGGGAGAACCTGAAGTGAGCTGGCTCATTGAACCCTTCACCTACCAGTACATGCTCAACGCCATGTGGGTGTCGGCGCTGGTGGGCGGCGTCTGCGCGTTTCTCTCCTGCTACCTGATGTTAAAGGGCTGGTCGCTGATCGGTGACGCCCTCTCCCACTCGATCGTGCCCGGCGTGGCCGGTGCTTATATGCTCGGCCTGCCGTTTGCCCTCGGCGCGTTTCTCTCCGGCGGGCTGGCGGCGGGCAGCATGCTGTTCCTCAACCAGCGCTCCCGGCTGAAGGAGGACGCGATTATCGGCCTGATTTTCTCCTCTTTCTTCGGGCTGGGGCTGTTTATGGTGTCGCTGAACCCGACGTCGGTAAATATTCAGACCATCATTATGGGGAATATTCTGGCCATCGCCCCGGAGGATATTGTGCAGCTGGCGGTGATTGGCTTTGTCTCACTGCTGATCCTGCTGCTGAAGTGGAAAGACCTGATGGTGGCCTTTTTTGACGAGAGCCACGCGCGCTCGATTGGCCTGAGCCCGCCACGGCTCAAGCTGCTGTTTTTTACCCTGCTGGCCGCCTGTACGGTCGCCGCGCTGCAGACCGTCGGCGCGTTTCTGGTGATCTGCCTGGTGGTCACGCCGGGCGCCACCGCCTACCTGCTGACCGACCGCTTTGAACGTCTGCTGCTGATTGCGGTACTGATCGGCAGCCTGACCAGCTTCTTCGGCGCCTGGCTGAGTTACTGGCTGAACGGCGCGACCGGCGGCATTATCGTGCTGGCCCAGACGCTGGTGTTCCTGGCGGCGTTTATCTTTGCGCCGAAGCACGGCTGGCTGGCGCGCAGGCAGCGTGGCCTCCAGGCGCGCAGGCAGCGTGGCCTCCAGGCGCGGCGCAACCCTGGCTCATCTCAGGAGCGGCTCTGATGCTTAACGTTTTGCTGCAACCCTTTGAGTTCGACTTTATGGTCAACGCGCTGACCATCTCGCTGGTGGTCGCCATCCCCTGCGCGCTGCTGTCATGCTTTATGGTGCTCAAAGGCTGGTCGCTGATGGGTGATGCCATGAGCCACGCGGTGTTTCCCGGCGTGGTGGTGGCCTGGATTATCGGTATTCCGGTGGCGATCGGTGCCTTTGTCGCCGGGCTGTTCTGCGCGCTGGCCAGCGGCTGGCTGTCGGACAACAGCCGCATCAAGCGCGACACGGTGATGGGCATCGTCTTCTCCGGCATGTTTGCGCTCGGGCTGGTGCTTTACGTGTCGATTCAGTCGGAGGTGCATCTCGACCATATTCTGTTTGGCGATATGCTCGGGGTATCTGTCGCGGATATCGTGCAGACCACCACCATTGCGGCCGTGGTGCTGCTGGTGGTCGTGGTGAAATGGCGCGATCTGCTGCTGCACGCCTTCGACCCAAGCCAGGCGAAGGCCAGCGGCCTGAACACCGGACTGCTGCACTACGGCCTGCTGTGTCTGATTGCCATGACCATCGTAGCCACGCTGTCGTCGGTGGGGATTATTCTGTCGATTGCGCTGCTGATCGCGCCGGGGGCCATCGCCCTGCTGCTGATGCGCCGCTTTGCCACGGTAATGATCTGCGCGGTGCTGCTGTCGGTCGCGGTCTGTTTTAGCGGCACATATCTGGCATTTTTCCTCGACAGCGCCCCGGCACCGACCATTGTGGTGCTGTTCAGCCTGCTGTTTATCCTCGCCTTCAGCTATGCCCGGCTGCGGGACAGCCGCACGGTCAGCGCCTGATCCTCGTCTTCCCCCGGCTTTTCACCGGGGGATTAGACGGTAAATGCACGACAAATCATCAGCTTGTTGAAAACATCGGCACTCAGTCACTTTTATGACGTTTACGCGTTGACACCCCGACCCGCGATGATTAATATGCGCCTCGTTCACACGATTCCTCTGTAGTTCAGTCGGTAGAACGGCGGACTGTTAATCCGTATGTCACTGGTTCGAGTCCAGTCAGAGGAGCCAAATTTGAAAACCCCGCTCAGGGAAACCTGAGCGGGGTTTTTGCTTTCTGGCGATCCCGAGCCGCCAGAGGAAGAGAACGCCCGGCTCAGGGAGAAGCTTGCGCAAGCCATACGGGATAAGAAGTGCTTCAGTCGGGCCTGGGCCGAAAGGACTGCCGACAGTCCAGAGGCGGAATTCATGCTGTTAATGTTCAGGTTGTTGTGCCTGTAACTCAAAGTGGCTCAGGCCGTTTTCCCTCCCCCCTCTCCCTCCTTTGGATAAAATGCTATTAATTAGATCAAACCGCTATTACTCTTTTACTTAAGTTTATCTTATAGTCTCTTAAGATTGTCGACAGTCGACAAAAAAGGATGCCCGATGGATATCAACCCTGTGACTCCCCGCGTAACGCTGCGTACTGAAGTGGGTGAACGGCTGCGTCAGGCGATCATAGAACGTCAACTGGCGCCGGGCAGTAAGCTGACCGAGTCACGGCTGGCCCAGGAGTTTGGCGTCAGCCGCGCGCCGATGCGCGAGGCCATTTCGGCGCTGGTCGAAGAAGGGCTGCTGGTGGCTAAACCCTATGCGGGCTACTACGTGCAGTCGCTGAATGAGCAGAGCCTGCGCGATCTGTACGATATGCGTCGGGTGCTGGAAACCTTCGCCTTTGAGCTGGTGTGGCCGAAGCGGGATGAGGCGTTTCGTGCCGCGCTGCATCAGCGTCATGAAGCGCTGCTGCAGATCCTGCTACAGGATGACAAATTCGCGGCGATTAAGGCCGAGTTGCACCTGCACGGCACCGCCTTTGACTTTTGTGGCAACGAGTTGTTAGTCAGTACCTGGCGCAGCTTATCCGGCCGGCTGCAACTTTACTGGTCGCTGCACCAGGATATTCATGGCCGTAAAGGCGCCCGTCTGGACGCCCATGAAAGCTATGTCGCACTGGCCTGTGGCGATGACTGGCAGGCGATGCGGGAAGATATCGCTGAGCACGTGTACCGCGGGGTGGAAAAAGTGGTGGAGTCAGTGAAAATCCACCAGGGGCTTATCGCTCCCGCCAAAAGAACCTGATAAGAGAACCGCTTATGTCACACCCTTTGCTGACCATCAGCCAGCTGCACAAGCGTTTTGGTGACCACCACGTGCTGAAAGGCGTCGATCTGACGGTAAATGCCGGCGATCGCATCGCGATTATCGGTGGCAGTGGTTCAGGTAAAAGCACCCTGCTGCGCTGCCTGAATTTTATGGAACTGCCCAGCGCCGGAGAGATTACCCTCGACGGCCGGCTGATTGGCAAGGCGCTGCCGCCGGCCGGTAACGGTGAAAAACGCGTACAGTACAGCGAGGCTGAACTCTGTGAGGTGCGCAAAAAAATTGGCATGGTGTTTCAGCAGTTCAACCTCTTCCCACAGATGACCGTCCTGCAGAACGTGATGGAGGGGCTGGTACAGGTGAAGCGCCTTAAAAAAGCCCGGGCGCAGGAGATTGCCTTAGCCGAGCTGAATAAGGTCGGGCTGGGCGATAAGGCGCAGGCTTACCCTGGCCGCCTTTCCGGCGGGCAGCAGCAGCGGGTGGCGATCGCCCGCGCGCTGGCGATGCAGCCGGAAATTATGCTGTTTGATGAACCGACCTCGTCGCTGGATCCGGAACTGGTCGGTGAGGTACTGACCAGCATCCGCAGCCTGGCTGACGAGGGCCGCACCCTGCTGCTGGTGACCCACGAGCTGGGTTTTGCTTACCACTTCGCCAGCCGGGTGATCTTCTTTGCCGACGGTGAATTTTACGAGAGCGGCACGCCGGACGAGGTGCTGAAGCACCCGCAGCGGCCGAAAACCCGGGCGTTTATCGACCGTTTTACCACCTTCAGCTTTTAGCTGATTCCCGGCGCCTGCACCAGGGACGCTTCCACCAGGGCATTTTACGTAAGGAACCATCATGAGCATTACGCCTTCCGGCACCAGCGCACAGGGCTATATCCCTGACGAGCGCAACGAGAACGTGATTGTTTACGTTAACGGCGAGTTTGTGCCGAAACATCAGGCCACGGTGTCGATTTTTGACAGCGGCTTTGTGCTGGGAGACGGCGTCTGGGAGGGGCTGCGGCTGGTTAACGGTAAGCTGCTGGCCATCGACCAGCACCTTACCCGACTGTTCGACGGGGCGAAGTCGATTGAGCTGGATATCGGCGTCGATAAGGCCGGCATGCTGGCACTGATTGAAGAAACGTTGCGACGTAACCAGATGCACGACGGCGTGCATATCCGTCTGATGGTCACCCGCGGTAAAAAACACACGCCAAACCAGGATCCGCGCTTTGCGCTGGGCCAGGCGACCATCGTGATCGTCGCCGAGTTTAAGGTGATTGATAACGCGAAAAAAAGTCAGGGTCTGTCGCTGTTTACCTCCACCTACCGCTGCAGCGGCCCGGACGTGTTCGACCTGCGCCTCAACTCACACAGCCGCCTGAACTTTATTCAGGCGCTGATCCAGGCAATCAACGCCGGTGCCGACGAAGCGCTGATGCTCGATCCGCACGGCTTTGTCGCCAGCTGTAACTCCACCAACTTCTTTATCGTGCGCGGGGATGAGCTCTGGACCTCCAGCGGGCGCTTCAACTTCAACGGCATCACCCATAAAACGGTGATGCGGCTGGCGCGTGAGGCGGGTATTACCCTGGTGGTGGGTGATTACACCCTCGCCGAGGTCTACACCGCCGATGAAGCCTTTATTACCGGTACGCTGGGCGGCCTTACCCCAGTGGTGCGCGTGGATGGTAAGACCATCGGCAGCGGCCAGCCGGGGGCGCTGACCGCACGCCTGTCCGCCCTTTATGAACACTACACCCAGGCCGGCTAAGGTGCGTTAAGCCACCACAGCGGCCCATAACCCGAGGTAATTTATGAACGTATGGCATCGTCCTTTGCGTCGGCTGTTTGCCGCCGCCCTGCTTGGCAGCACGCTGTTCTCAGCCGCGGCCAGCGCTGCTGACTCCACCTGGGATCAGATTCATGAGACTAAACAGCTGCGCCTTGGCGTGGCGCCTGGCGACCCGTGGTATTACAAAGATCCGATCAGCGGCAAGTGGACCGGCGTCGGTTACAAGCTGGGTGAGAAGATCGCCGCCGATCTCGGCGTGAAGCTGGTGCCGGTGGAGACCACCTACGGCAACGTGGCGGCAGCTATTCAGGCCAATCAGATCGATCTGCTGCTGGTGCTGGACGCCACCGCCGAACGTAAAAAAGCGCTGGCCTTCCCGGAAGCGCCGCTGCTGTGGTACAAGCAGGGCGTGCTGGTGAAAGACGGCATCAAAGCCGACAGCTGGGACGACCTTAACCGCCCTGACGTGCGCATTGGCGTCACCCTCGGCAGCTCAACCGACCGCGATCTGACCCAGCGTCTGCCGAAAGCGCAGATCCAGCGCTTCGCCAACACCGATGAGACCGTCGCCGCCTTTATGTCGAAGCGCATCGACGGTTTTGCCTTCTACCATCCGGCGCTGGCCATCGCCCTGTCGCACATCCGTACCGGCAACCTGATCGTGCCGACCCCGGTGGTGCAGCTGTCCAGCAGCATCGGCCTGCGTAAAGAGAGCGACCCGCGCTTCCTGAACTACATCAACCAGGAAGTGATCAAGCTGAACGCCAGCGGCGAGGTGCAGAAAACCTTTAGCGAGTATATGACCTCTAAAGGGCTGGATGCCAAAACCATCCCAGGCGTGACGGCAGACCAGTAACCGGCCTGCGTAATACAGCCGGCACCCAGGCGGTCGCCAGCAACAGGGTGACCCGCCGTGAACTGACCGGTGCAGCGTGCCAAATCGCCGTGCGCTGCCCGGCAACAGAATGTGCATCAGATAACCGGCGCATTGCGCTGTGGCAAGGGCAGCAGGAGAAGGTATGCAGTATCAGTGGGATTTTAGCGGCGTCTGGCAGCAGCGGGCGCTGCTGCTGGAGGGGCTGCTCGGCACCGCGCAACTGGCGCTGGCGGCAATCCTGATCGGCATTGTGGTCGGCGCGCTGGTGGCGCTGATGATGATGTCACCTAAGCGCGCGCTGCGGCTGCCGGCGAAGGTGTTTATCGACTTTTTCCGCAATACGCCGCCGCTGGTGCACTTTTTCTGGTGCTTCTACGCCCTGCCGCTGGTCAGCGGCATTACGCTGTCGCCCTACTGGGCGGCGGCCATCGCCCTCTCCACCCAGTCCGGTGCCTTCTACGCCGAGGTGTTTCGCGGCGGCATCCAGTCAGTGGAGCGCGGCCAGTGGGAAGGCGCAAAAGCGATCGGCATGAGCCACCGTCGCGCCCTGTGGCGGGTGATCCTGCCGCAGGCGCTGCGCCGGATGAGCGGGCCGTTTGTCGAACGCACCTTTGAACTGATTAAAACCACCTCGCTGGCCTCCACCCTCGCCTACAGCGACGTGATCTATAAAGCAATGCAGGTCAACAGCATGCTGTTCCGCCCGCTGGAGATCTACACCGTGGTCGCCGGGCTGTTCTTTATTTCGCTACTGCTGCTCAGCCAGCTGGCGCGCATCGCCGAATACCGCCTCGCCCGCTACAGCCGGGCGCAGGATTAAAATATGGGAGTAAACCGCCGTGGAATTTAGCTGGGACAGCGCCGTGGTATGGACCAGCCTGCCGGTGCTGGGGCGCGGCATTATACTGACCGTGGAGCTTTGGGCTGTCGCCTTTCCGCTGGGCATGCTGGCCGGCGCGCTGTTCAGCCTTGGCCGCACCTCGGGCAGCCGCCTGTTAAACGGCCTGAGCATCGCCTGGGTCGAAGTGTTCCGCAATACGCCGGTGCTAATCCAGCTGATCTGGTTCTACTACGCCCTGCCGGTGCTGACCGGCGTGCAGCTGTCGCCGCTGCAGGCCTCGCTGCTGGCGCTGGGCCTCAACACCTCCGCCTACTGCTGCGAGATTTTCCGCAGCGGTATTCAGTCGGTGGCACAGGGGCAGTGGGAAGGAGCAAAAGCGATCGGCATGCGTAAAGCGCAGATCCTGCGGCGCATTATCTTCCCGCAGGTGTTCAAACGCATGCTGCCCGCGCTGACCAACCGCGGCATCGAGATGGCAAAAATGACCTCGCTCTGTTCGGTGCTGTCGGTGCAGGAGATTATGTATCAGGGGCGGCTGCTCAGCGCCGCGTACTACCGCCCGCTGGAGATCTTCACCTGCGTGGCGCTGATCTACTTCCTGGTAATCTGGCCGTTAAGCCTGCTTTCCGGGCGGCTGGAAAAGAGATGGAGCCGGTCGGACTAAGCCGGTGCGCTACGCCCTGGCTGACGCAGGGTGAAATGCGTGACTTACGTAGCCGATGATAAAACTTTTCGCGCCAGGTTCGGTCACCTTCATCAGGGTGTGGATCCGCGGAAGTAAAAACCCGGGCAACAATTTGACGGCAATAAAAAGCCCCGAATGCAGCAGCATTCAGGGCCTTGAGACTGGAGAAACCGGCCGTCACGGCGGGCGGTGTTACGCCGCCGGGCGTGAAACGTGTTCAGCGGCCGCCTGATTGGCACGCGCAACGGCGGTGGAGAGCGGCTCGCCCTGCAACAGCGTGGCGCACAGCATACCCATAAAGCAGTCCCCCGCGCCGTGGGTGCTGACCAGTACTACCTTTTGTGCGGCCAGCGACTGCGCAGGCTGGCCCGCTTCAATCCAGGCCACGCCGTGTTCCCCGGCGGTGACCACCACCGCCGGATAGTGCTGGCCCAGCGCCTGAGCGGCCTGCAGCGCATCTGCAAGGCTGTTGACGCTGATGCCGCTCATATCACGTGCCTCTACGCCGTTCACCACCAGCAGATCGAGGCAGGCGATCAGCGCTGGGCTTAACGCCCGTGCCGGGGCGGCGTTGATGCACACCGGGATCGCCCGCTGGCGGGCAGCCTGCGCCGCGGCGAGGTTCACCGCGTCCGTGACCTCATTCTGCAGCACCAGCATCCCCACCTGCTGCCACAGCGACGCTTCCGCCAGCGCCTGGGGTTCGATCAGGGTATTTGCCCCTGATACCACCACCGCGCCGTAGTCGCCTTCGGCATCCTGAATCGCCACGCTCATTCCGGAAGGTTCACCGGCTTTTACCGCCACCCGGCTGTCAATGCCGTGCTCGTCTAATACCGCCAGCAAAAATGCTCCGGGCGCATCGTCGCCGACCGCGCCCGCGAAGCGCACTGCCGCCCCCGCCCGCGCGGCGGCCACCGCCTGATTACCACCTTTACCGCCGAATTTGTAGCTGCAGCGGCTGCCGATCACCGTTTCGCCCTTTTCCGGGCGATGATCGGCCTGCAGCATAATGTCGTAATGGAGACTGCCGGTGACTAAGATCTGACTCATGCTAATATTCTCTGAGGTCCTGGACCGCCTGCTGGGTCTTCATCAGGTTTTTCTCCGCCGTTTTCAGATCCTTCTGCGCTATCGCCACAAACAGGGCATCCAGAATATTCAGCTGGGCGATGCGTGACGCGGCGTTTTCCCCGAGCAGGTGCGATCCCTGAGAGGTTGAAGTGAGCACCACCTGCGCATTACGCGCAATCGGCGACTCGGCGTAGTTGGTAATTGCAATCACTTTGGCCCCGTTACGCGCTGCCAGCTTAATCGGGTCATTCACCGCACGGGTGGCACCGGAATGGCTGATGGCGATCACCGCATCATCATCCGCTAATACCGCCGCCGACATCAGCATAATATGCGCATCGTCATAGACGGTGGTTTTGATACCGATCTTAAGCAGCTTGTGGCTTAAATCCCGCGCAACGGTGGCTGAACCCCCCACCGCGTAGAGATCGATATGCCGCGCCTTAAATAAGATCTCTGCCGCCCGGTTGAACTCAGAAATATCCAGAATCGACATGGTCTCTTCCATGGCCTGAATCGAGGTTCTGAATACTTTTGCCAGTAATTGCTCCGACGAGTCATCCGCTTCAATTTCCGCATGCAGCCCGGCCACTTCTGAATAGTTGTAGAACAGCAGGCTGCTCCTGAACTCACGAAAACCGGAGAAATTCAATTTCTTGGCAATTTTCACCACCATCGCCTCGGAAACATTATTGGCCTGCGCGATCTCTTTAATTGAGGTCTGCTCGGTTAAATCTGTTTTCGAGGTGATTGAATCCACCACTTTTCTTTCCAGCGGGGTCAGGCCGGGTAATCTCATGCGTATTTGAGCGCCAATGGCTCGCGGATCCTGCTTCATTACTTGCCTCGTGTCGCTCTGTCTATCAACATCGCTATGATAATTATAAGGCCGGTGGCAAGCAATTGATAAAACGCCTGAATATTTAGCAGCGTCAGGCCGTTACGCAGCGAACCGAGGATCACCGCGCCGATCAGCGTACCGACAATGCTGCCTTTACCGCCCATCAGCGACGCGCCGCCGATCGCCGCGGCGGCAATCGCATCCAGCTCCCACAGGTTGCCGAGCGTTGGCTCTGCCGCGCCAAGGCGGCCGATCAGGATCAGCGAGGCCAGCGAGGCCAGCAGCCCGGAGATCACATAGACCGTAACCTTGGTACGTTTCACCGGTACCCCGGCGACCCGCGCCGCCTCTTCGTTGCCGCCCACCGCCAGAATATACTCGCCCAGCGGAGTCTTGTTCATCACCACCCACAGCAGCAGCGCAATCGCCACTACGATCAGAATCGGCGCCGGCACGCCGAAAGGCGCGCTGTTAATCAGGTCACGGAACGCCATCGGAATGCCGAAAATCGGGTTACCGTTGGTGAAAATCAGCGACAGCGCGCGGAACAGCGACAGGCCACCGAGGGTAACGATAAACGGCTGCAGCCCGGCATAGGCGATCAGCGTGCCGCTGAACACCCCGCACAGCGCGCCAACGCCCAGCGTGGCCATCACCGCCAGCGGCACCGGCACGCCGGCGACCATCAGCGTGGCACCCAGCACCGCCGACAGCGCTGCGGTCGGCCCCACCGACAGGTCAATACCGCCGGAGATAATCACCAGCGTCATTCCCAGCGCAATAATCGCGTTAATGGAGGACTGCTGCAAAATATTCAGCAGATTTGGCAGCGTCCAGAATACCGGTGACAGCAGCGAGAACGTCACGACAATAATTATCAGGCCAATCAGCGTACCGGCATCGCGCAGATTAAATTTAAACAGCGCGGCGGTGGGCAGCCCAGGTTGAGTCTTATCTTGCGTCATCATGTTATTACCTTAGAAAGTCAATGCTTAAGCCAGTTCGTTAATTGCATAACGGGCGATATTCTCTTCGGTGATTGCATCACCCTGCAGTTCACGGGTTATTTTCCCTTCCCGCATCACCAGAACCCGGTCTGAAATACGCATTATTTCCGGCATCTCGGAGGAGACCACTACAATGGCTTTCCCCTGGCGGGCCAGCTTTTCAATTAAATTATAGATTTCTGATTTGGCACCAATATCAATACCGCGCGTCGGTTCATCAAACAGGAAGACTTTATTATCCGCCGCCACCCAGCGGCCGATAATCACCTTCTGCTGATTGCCGCCGCTTAGGGTGCCGATCGGTTTTTCAATATTTAACGGTCGCAGATTCAGATCGGTCATCACCTGCAGCGCCAGGGCGTCCAGCTTACGCTGCCGCAGCAGCCCCTGACGGGTGAACTGCGCCATCGAGGGCAGCGCCATATTCATCTTTACCGCCCGCTGTTTGATAATGCCCTCTTTTTTACGGTCCTCCGGCACCAGCCCGATACCGGCTCTAATCGCCCGGCTGACGTTGAGATTTTTCACCGCCACGCCGTCGACCCACACCTCACCGCAGCTCTTCTTATCGATGCCGGCGATCAGCTTAAGCAACTCGGTGCGCCCGGCACCGACCAGCCCGGCAATCCCCAGCACTTCGCCGGCGCGCACGCTGAAGCTGGCGGGCAGCACCGCCGTGCCGCGCCCGACGCCCTCCAGCCGCAGCACCTCACGGTCGGTGATATACGACTGATGCTGGACCTTGTCGATCTTACGGCCAACCATTTTGGTGACGATGCTCTCTTCGGTTTCATCACAGATGTTAACCACTCCCACCTGCCTGCCGTCACGCAGGATGGTGGCGCGATCGCAGACTTTGAAGATCTCATTCATCTTGTGCGACACGTAAATCAGCGCCACGTTCATCGCCTTAAGGTCGCCGATCAACTCGGCCAGGCGGTCGAATTCGCGCGGCGTCAGGCTTGAGGTCGGCTCATCCATGGCGATGATTTTTGCTTCATCGAGCAGCGCACGGGCGATCTCGACAATCTGCTGCTGCGAAACCTTGAGATTTTTGATCGGCTCGTCCGGGTCGATGCTCGGATCCAGGCGGCGCAGAATGCTTATGGCTCTGGCATACTGCGCCTTACGGTCAACGAAAAAACCCGCCCCGCGCGTCAGTGGCCGGCCAAGAAACATGTTCTGCGCGACGGAGAGTTCAGGAACGTGCTGTAACTCCTGGTGGATCATGGCAATACCGGCCTGACGGGCAGACAGCGGGTTTTTCATCTGGATGGTGACGCCGTCAACGCAGATCTCACCGCCGTCCGCCAGCCGCACCCCGGAGAGAATATTCAGCAGCGTGGATTTCCCCGCGCCGTTCTCGCCGATCAGTGCATGAACTTCGCCGGGACGCACCGAAAAATCAACGCCCTGTAACGCGGCCGCGCTGCCGTAGCTTTTACTGATAGCGCGCATGGTTAAACTGAACTGTTCCATTATCCCCTCCGTCACCCGCATTACTGCTGCTGTGCCAGCAGCTGACGCAGCTTCGCGTTGTCTTTGGTCGAGAAAGCCTCAGCGTTGTCTTTGGTGATCAGCGCCTGCGGGGTGGAGACCACGCGGGAGATTTTCTGGCCGTTAATCAGACGCAGCATCACTTCCATCGCCACCTCGCCGGTCAGCACCGGGAAACTGTCCACGGTACCGGTCAGCTCACCGCGCCTGATGGAAGCATAGGCGTCGGAGATGCCGTCGGTGCCAAATACGGCGGTCTGCCTGCTTTTATTCTGCGCCCGCACCGCTTCCACCACGCCCAGCGCCATGCCGTCGTTGTTGGCATAGAAGCCGATCAGATCCGGGTGCTGCTGCAGGATGGTGGAGGCGGCGTTATAGGCATTCTCACGACTCCAGTTGGCCGGCACGCTGGCCACCACGGTGAACTTACCGTTTTTGCTGATGGTTTCGCGGAAGCCTTTGGTGCGCTGCCCGGCGGCATAGACGCCCGGCTGCCCCTCAACGATCGCCACCTTGCCGCCCTGCGGATAGTGCTGGATAAACCACTGCGCCACGCGCACGCCGTTATCCTTCTGCACGTTGCCGACGTAGTGTGACACGTTCGGCATCACCGCATCGTTAACGTTAACCACCGGGATGCCTTTGCTTTTGGCCACCTCATAGGCCGGCTGCAGGTTGGCGTCGGTCTGCGGTGAAACCAGCAGGCCGTTAAAGCCCTGCGAGATCAGCGTTTCCGCAATCGACAGCTGGCCCAGCTGATCGTCTTCATTCGCCGCCGCCTGGTACTCAACGGTGAAACCATATTTCGCGCCGCTGGCCTTGTAGCCATCGCCCAGCGATCGCCAGTATTCGTTGGTCAGGGTTTTTGACACGCCACCAATTTTCAGCGTTTTCGCCGGAGCCGGTAACGGGCCATATTTTTCCGTCAGCTGCGTCCAGTCGGTACGATCCGCTTCGGTGTCAGACTGCAACGGTGGCAGATCGGCGGCATACGCGGTGGTGCTCAGCAGGGTAACGGCGAGTACAGAGAGTAAGGTTCTTTTCATGATCGATCCTGATATTGTTGTTAGATGGATTGTCCAGAGAAAAACTATCGTGCCAGCATGATGTCGTTAATAATCTGCTGGGAGGTCACCGCGTCCTGACGGCTGATTGCATCATGCAATTCGGTATTATTATCCAGCCGATCGCACAGTTTCAGTAAACGGGTCACCGTGGCGATGTTGGTTTCGGCTTCGCGGACCGGGTCGAGGCCGCTGGCGTCCGGGAAGGTATCGAAGTAGTAGGCGCCCTTGTAGCCGTCGCGCTTCATCTGCCAGAGGAATTCCAGCGTGGCGCGCGGGTTAACGGCACCGACCATCAGGCCGTCGTCACGTTTTCCCCAGCCGTCATTCAGATCCAGCCCGAGCAGGCGCGAACGGCGTGCCACCATCGCCGCCGCAAAGGCCGGCACCTCATTGGCAAACAGCACGTGGGCAAAATCGAGGGTTACACCGAGGTTCGGGCAACCGGCTTCTTCCACCGCCAGCAGGCAGGTGGTGACGTTGGGGAAGATGGCAAAGGCACGCGGCTCGTTGGGCTTGTACTCGATGCTGACGTCCATATCGCCGGCATATTCCGCCACTTCACGCACGGCGCTGACCGCGTCTTCCCAGATCTTCTTGTAATCCGCCTGGAAGCAGTAGTCGAAACCATCCTGCCCCATCCACAGGGTCATAATGCTGGCACCGAACTCGCGACCGGCGTCGATGCCGCGCTTGGTCAGCTCGATCGCCTGGCGGCGCACTTTCGGGTCCGGGTTGGTGTAGGCACCGATTTTAAATTCTGGCGCATCCCAGCGCATCTGCATGCCGTTTACCGCCAACCCGACGTCCGCGATCTTCTGCCGCATGGTGTTGATATCGTCAGTGATGTGCTGCGGATAGTTTAAATCGAGGTGGGTCAGCCCCTTCGCGGTGGCCGCACGCTCAATCATCTGCAGCACGGTAGGCTTGCCCTTCAGCTCCGGCCAGTAGCGCCAGGCCCCGGAGGCAAAGGAGTTAAGGCGGGTGGCAAATTTCAGTTCCGACATGGCATGTCCTTGATCAGGTTGTTTGTGAATTACTTTACAACTTCACGATTATTTGTGAACAAGTGCATTAATATCACTGTGCTTCTGCGACGGCAAGCCCGGGTGAGGGATTAATCACCGATTTGAGACGCGATTCACGAATTTTTAACGTGGAGGAACGCGAGATTATCGCGGCCCGCAGGGTGCGCAGGGTGCGCCTGCAGGCTTTATGGCAGATGGCAGATGACAGATGACAGATGGAGAGTGTTACAGGACAAAGGGAACGGACAAATGTACGATGCCAGATGCCAGACAGTTGCTTTCAGCCTTGGATCGTTAGCAAAGACAGCCGGGAAGTACACAACCTGACTCAGTGCAGGAAAGGATGGCGCGAGTTAAAGCAAAGGCGGCAAGTGTGGCAGGCGCGCTTCGCCTGCCCCTCCTCCGCCTACGGTTCATCCGGGCTGGCGATACGCACCAGGTGGATCATCAGATAGAGTAATTCGTCGCTGGTCAGCGTTACCTGGAGCAGGTTATGAACATATTCGGCGATCAGCTGGCTGGCGCGGTAGTGGCGCGGATACTCGCGGCTGACCTGGGCGAAGATAAAGTCCTCTCTGGCGACGATCTGCCGCCCCTCGATCATCCGCTGAATAAAGAACTGCAGGTGGGTGAGGAAACGCTGGTAGTTAAGTGAATCCTCATCCAGCGTCACGTTAAAGTGATACTTAACGATATTGAAAATATCCTTCAGCATCTTCACCGACAGCAGGGTCGATTCCATATTCTGCACGTCGGTCTGGCCATTGACCAGGTGAAAGGCGATATTGCCCGCCTCCTCGTCCGGCAGCCAGATATTCAGCTGCTGGTTGAGGCCGGCGACCGCCTGCTGCGCCACGCTGAACTCACGCGGGTAGAAACGTTTCACCTCGGCCAGCAGACGGTTCTGGATCACCATGCCCTTCTGGAAACGCTCAATGGCAAAACAGATATGGTCCACCAGGGTAAAGAACAGCTGCTCGCTGAAGCGGGCGTTGAGCCGCGTGCTGGCATCGTCGATCAGCGCCTGCACCAGCGGCAGCAGGTATTCCGGCGAGTTGGCGATCACCCGCAGGTAGTCCCGCGAGGTCTGGCTGCCCTGTACCACGAAGATCTTCTCGATTTTCTCCGGGTCCAGGGTATCGCCGACGTTGCTGTTAAAGCCGATGCCTTTACCCATCACAATAACTTCGTCATGGCCGGGCGTGCTGGATAACACCAGACTGTTATTCAGCACTTTGGCTACCGTCATTTTTTCCATTTCACCACCCGGCCATTATCTGTCTGGCTCTGTTTTACAAGGTCTGACCGTTGCTGGCAATCACCCGCTGATACCAGCCGAAACTCTGCTTGCGGATGCGCCGCAGATCCTTCAGGTCATGCTCGCCGCGGTTAACGTAAACAAAGCCGTAGCGTTTACCGTACCCCTGATGGGTGCTGACCACATCGATCGCTGACCACGGGCAGTAGCCCATCACCGGCACGCCGTCCGCCAGCGCCAGCTGCACCTGCTGAATATGCTGGCGCAGAAAGTCGATGCGGTAATCATCGGCGATGGTTCCGTCAGCCTGCAGTTCATCCGGCGCACCGATGCCGTTTTCCGTGATCAGGATCGGCAGATGATAACGCTCGTACGTCTTGCGCAGCGTCAGGCGCAGCCCGACCGGGTCAACCACCCAGCCGTAGCGGGTTTTGCCGACGAACGGATTCTCCGCCGCGCGGTACACCCCCGGCTCCCCCAGCATGATCTGCTGATCCCCGGCGCGTGCGCTGACGTCTGACGCATCGCCGCGGCTGGCGGCAATGGTCGCCGTCGAGTAGTAGTTGATGGCGACATAGTCCGGCTTGCCCTGCAGCAGGATCGCCGCATCCCCCTCGGCCATGTCCGGGGCAAGGCCGCGATCGGTAAGGTAGCGCCAGTGCAGCATGTTATAACGCCCGTGCACCGCCAGGTCGAGGAAGCTCCAGCCGCGCAACGTTTCCCAGTTATGCGCGGCGATGGCATCTTCCGGCTTACAGTGTTCCGGATACATTGAGGTGGTGTTAATCGCCGGGCCGATCTTCGCCGCCGGCAGCATCCGGTGGCACAGTGCCATTACCTGCGCCTGCGCCAGCATCATATGGTGGTTCTGCTGCCACAGCGATTTCGCCGTCGGTGGCACCCCGCCCGGCGGCAGGCCGACGGCGCCGGGGTGCAGGATCAGCGTATTCTGCTCGTTGATGGTCAGCCAGTGGCGCACGCTGTCGCCAAACAGGCTGAACAGCGTGCGCGCGTAGTCAACAAAGGCGTCGATGGTTGCCCGGTTCTCCCAGCCGCCCTGCTGCTGCAGGCACCAGGGCAGATCAAAGTGATACAGCGTGGCGATCGGCTCAATGCCGTGGCGGTTAAGCTCGTCGATCAGCCGCCGGTAAAACGCCACTCCGGCCGGGTTCACCTCGCCGGTGCCGCCGGGAATGATCCGCGTCCAGGCGATGGAGAAGCGGTAGGCTTTCAGTCCGAGTTCGGCAAACAGCCGTACATCCTCAATGCAGCGGTGGTAGTGGTCGCTGGCGACGGTAAAGTCTGCGGTGTCGGCTGAATGCTGGTACATGTCAATCACAGACGCGCTTTTGCCGTCTTCATTCCACGCCCCCTCCACCTGATACGCTGAAGTGGAGGCACCCCATAAAAAGCCTGCCGGAAACGGCGACGGTTGTTGATAGATCATGCTGTTTTCTCCCCTGACCGGGCGCTCAGCGCCAGCAGCGCTGCACCGGTCTCCACCTGACCGCTGGCGGTGACGGCAGTGACGGCAGTGACGGACTGATAATCTTCACTGTTAACCACCAGCACCGGCGTTATCAGCGGATAGCCAGCCGCCGCGATCGCCGCGATATCGAAGGTGACCAGCACCTCACCGACGCTGACCCGATCGCCCACCTGCAGTGACGAGGTAAAGTGTTCACCGTTAAGATTAACGGTATCGATGCCGATATGGATCAGCACTTCCGCCCCGCCGTCAGACCTGATGCCCACCGCGTGTTTTGACGGCAGGAAGGTCATCACCTCACCCGCCACCGGCGAGACCAGCACGCCGCGATCCGGTTCGATCGCCACGCCCTGGCCGAGCAGACCAAGGGAGAACACGTCATCCGGCACCGCCGACAGCGGCAGCACCCGTCCGCTTAACGGGCTGAGCAGGGTTTCGCTGCGCAGGGCATTGGCCTGCGGTGTCTGAACCGCACTACTACAGGACGCAGTTGCCAACGTGGCGCCCTCACCGCTGTCCGGCAACGACTGCACTGAAGCACAAGTTGCCCGGGCCTGGACGGTGCCCATCATACTGGCCTTCACGGGTTGGCTGGCTAAGCCATTAACGCCCGCGGCCTGAGCAGCGGTCACGCCAGCAGCCTGCGCTGCGCGGGTAGCTTCGCCCTGACGCGCAGTCTCTGCCGCATCCTGTTGTGGTGCATCCGCAACCGGCTGCGGATCGTCAAAACCGAGCACCCAGGTCAGCGCAAATGTGACCACGATGGCAATCAGACAGGTGATCAGCGCGTGGACGATGTTCATCGGATTTTCCCCGATAAAGGCCGGCAGCGCCGCCAGCCCCGGTGAGACAAAGGCGTAACGCACTACGCCGCTCAGTCCGGCGTAAATCCCGGCGCAGCCGCCGCCGATCATTGCGGCAATCAGCGGTCGTTTCAGCTTCAGCGTCACCCCGTACAGCGAAGGCTCGGTGATCCCCAGCAGCGCGGTAAAACCGGCGGACGACGCCAGCTGCTTCAGATCTTTGTTTTTGGTTTTCAGCGCCACGCACAGGGTAGCGGCACCCTGGGCAATGTTTGACGCCAGCATCCCCGGACCGTTGATGGTTTCAAAGCCCTGGCGGCTCAGCTGCATGGTGGCAATCGGCGTCATCGCCCACGCCGTGCCGGTGATCACCAGGAACGGCTGCAGCCCGCCCATCAGCATCGGAATCAGCCAGCTGGCACGGCCATCGATCGCCGCCGCGCCGGTGGCCACCAGGTCGTTAAGCAGAATGCCAAACGGCCCGATTGCCACCAGCGCCAGCGGTGCGGTAACCAGCAGCACGATCATCGGTTTGGTAAAGAAGGTGATCATCGACGGCGACACCCGCTCGGCGAACCGTTCCACCCACGACATAATCCACACGGTGAAGATGATCGGCAGTACCGAACCGGCATAGTCGGCCAGCCGTACGTCGATACCGATAAAGGTAATCTCACCGCCCTTCGCCAGCATCTGCGCCAGGTTCGGGTGCAGCAGTGCCCCGGCTATGGTCATCGCCAGGATTGGGTTACAGGCGAATTTGATCGCCGCGCCGTAAGCCAGCAGTACCGGCAGGAAGAAAAACGCGGCATCGGCAATGGTATCCAGCAGCTGATAGGTGGTACTGGCGGCGGTAATCAGCCCGCTCAGTTTGAGGATCGCCAGCAGCGCTTTGATCATCCCGGCCCCGGTAATCGCCGGGATCACCGGGGTAAAGGTGGTGGAGATCACGCTGATAATCTGGCTGAACACCCCGCCTTTGCTGGCGCTGGCCACCGGCTTCACGCCGGCTGTGCCGCTGCCGGCATCCAGCATGGTGCGGTAGGTTTGCTGTACCTGGTTGCCGATCACAATCTGAAACTGGCCGCCGCTCTCCACCACCCCGATCACCCCAGGCAGCTGCTCTATCGCTTTGTCCTGTACCTGACTGCGGTCGCTGAATTCAAGACGCAGGCGCGTGGCGCAGTGCGTTAACCTGATAATATTCGCCTTACCGCCGCACAGCGCGATAATGTCGTGGCCGAGCTGTTTATAATTCATACTTCACCCCTGAAAAAAACCAAAAAAAAAGACCAAAATAGAAATGCCCCCCAAAAAATAAGGGTGAGCATTTTTATTTTGGTCTTGCCTGCATTACCAGTGACATGCCGTGATAAAAACGAGCGGCAACCTGTACTGCCGTTGCGCCGCGATTATCGTCAGCGTTAGCGCGGCCTGGCAAGTCTGGAGAGATCAGAATGGGATCTGGTTCTCATCTTTTCTTAGGGATGACGGTATCCGTGCCTTCTGCCACCCTCCTTGCTTCCAGCAGATCGCTCTTTCTGCCATGAGGCAGGCTTCCTTCAAAAGAGCGATTCCACGGCCACTCTGAACCATAAATGCTCTCAAGTGCATCTGAAACCGCATTACGAATCACCACTTCACATACCTGTAAAGGTGCCAGTAGCGCGCCCGAAATGACCGCGTTCCAGGTATATAAGCCCAGCGGGGCGGGGTCATCCACACTTTTCGTCACCACTGCACGTTCAAAAGTTGACAGCCTGGCATCAGATAATGCCCGCCGAACGGCCCGGATAACGGATTCTTGCTGAGTTGACATGTACGCTTCCCTCGTTTTATAGTCTGCAACGTGAGCCACGGGATTCGCGGGCGAAAGCCTCCCCCCGGGACAATAGTAAGAAGTACAACAAAACCCGCTCTGCGGGTTTTGTTGTTTTTATAGCTGCAGGATTGAGCAGAACATCTGTTTTTCGTCAGACTGCAGGGGGCATTTCACCCCGCCAGCAAAGGTTCTTCGTGATCCTGTTACTCCTTTCCTGACCGAATCTACACCTGCTTTCCGCGTGTGAAAATCCTCATTCCAGGCCTGTAGCGCACCTTTGCGAGCCCCCACGCAACGCTTCTGCACGGGCTGCAAACCGGCCATTTGGCCTGTGAAGAACGTTTCATCTCTATCCGGCGAAAGTCAGTAGTTAGGGATGCGAGACACATTCGGCAAACGTTGAAATAAGGGATGCGTGGCCTGTTCGGTTAAAGCTGAAGTATGGATGCCCGGAGACCTGCTGATTACGGGGGGAGCTGGCGTGCGGTAAGGACGTGTGGGATCCCCCCACACGCCCGGCGATCGGCGGTATTATTCCAGCGCTTCAAACTTCAGCCCGCTGAGCGGCTGCACCTTCTCTTCACGCACCATTTTGTATTCGGTTTGCGGCCCCAGCCAGCGCTGCCAGATGGCGTCGATCTCGCCGTCCTTCTCCATCGTCGCCAGACTTTCGTTGACCTTTTTCAGCAGCGCGTCGTCATCCTTTTTCATCCCCACCGCCACCGGCTCCAGCGCCATCGGCTCTTTGATAATCGCCAGCTTCACGCCGTCGGCACCGGCGCGGTTAACCATCTGCAGCGCGGTCATCCCGTTGGTGACAAAGCCCAGCGACTTATTCTGCTGCAGCGCCAGGTAGGCGGAGGCAGTGTCCTGGAAGGTCACCGGGCGGGCACCGGCCAGGCGGATTGCCTGCTCTGAGGTGGAGCCTTTCGTCGAGCTGAGGCGTTTGTCTTTGAAATCTGCCGGGGTTTTCGCCGCGTTGGCCTCCTTAACGACCAGCACCTCTTTGGCGATATAGTACGGGTCGCTGTAGGCGATCTGCCGCGCGCGGCTTTTGGTGTAAGCGAGGTTGGCGATCAGTACGTCAGCACGTCCGGTGGTCAGAATGGCGATGCGCGCCTCAACCGACACCGGCATCAGGTTAGCTTTTACGCCCAGCTGCTTTGCCAGCGCGTGGCAGAGGTCAACATCCATGCCCGCCAGTTCGCGGGTTTTCGGATCCGGTGAGGAGAACGGCGGCGTGTCGCTGTAAACGCCACAGTTCAGCGATCCACGGCTGGTGATGTCGCTTAAGGTGTCCGCACGGGCGGAGAGACTGGTGCTCAGCAGTAATGGCAAACAGAGTGCCAGTGACAGCGGAAAAGGTTTTCTCATCGTTTTCAGGCTCCGGTTATTATTTTAATGCTGACGCAGGTCAGTGAGGAAACGCTGCGCACGCGGGTGCTGCGGCTGGGTGAAGAAGCTCTGCGGCTGGGCTTTCTCCAGTATTTTGCCTTCATCCATAAACCAGATGGTGTCGGCGACTTCACGGGCAAAATTCATCTCATGGGTAACGCACATCATGGTCATACCTTCGTTCGCCAGGCTGCGCATCACGCTCAGCACTTCGCCGACCATCTCCGGGTCAAGCGCCGAGGTCGGCTCGTCGAACAGCATCACCGGCGGTTTCATCGCAAGCGCGCGGGCAATCGCCACGCGCTGCTGCTGGCCGCCGGAGAGCTGTGCCGGCCACGCGTTAGCCTTGTGCGCCAGCCCGACGCGATCCAGTAGCGCCAGCGCCTGCTGCTTCGCCTCGGCTTTGCGCACGCCCAGCACTTTGACTGGCGAGATCATGATGTTGTCCAGCACCGACAGGTGCGGGAACAGGTTAAAGCTCTGAAACACAAAACCGATGCGCGATCGCAACTGGTTCTGCTGGGTGCTGCTGCCGTGAATGTCCTGGCCGTCAAAGACGATCTGCCCTTCCTGGATCGGCTCCAGCCGGTTAACGGTGCGGATCAGCGTCGATTTGCCGGAACCGGACGGCCCGCACACCACCACCACCTCGCCGCTGTTCACTTCCGCATTGAGATCGGCAAGCGCGTGATAGGCACCGTACCATTTGTTCACCTGGTTAAAGCGAATAATCGGATTCATGCGTTACTCCTCGATAGCGGATTTGGTTGCCAGTGAGACACTGCGCTGCGGCACGGCGGCCTGCTCAGCCCGGTTGCGCCTGGCATTGATGCGTCGTTCCAGCCAGCCGGCGAACCAGGTCAGGCTGAAGCAGATGATGTAGTAACTGATGGCGACAATGGCGAACACCTGAAACGGCTTGGTCAGCAGCTGGTTGTTGACCTGGTTGGCGGCATAGGTCAGCTCCGGCACGTTGATCACGTAGCCGAGGGTACTGTCCTTGATGATGGAGACCAGCTGGCTGACCAGGCTTGGCAGCATATTGAACAGCGCCTGCGGCAGGATCACCTGCCGGAAGGTGCGGGTGTAGCTCATGCCCAGCGCACGGGAGGCTTCGTACTGCCCTTTCGGCAGCGCCTGAATACCGGCACGCACGATTTCGGCAATATAGGCGCTCTCATACACCACCAGCGTGCAGAGCATGGTGCCGAAGCCGCTCAGCGTGTGCCCCAGCACCAGCGGCACGCAGAAGTAGGTCCAGAACACCACCATCAGCAGCGGCACGCCGCGCAGCACGTAAACCCAGGCGGTGGCCGGCCAGCGCAGAATGCGGAACGGCGAGATACGGGCCATACCGAGCAGCACGCCCACCGGCAGCGCCAGCACAATCGCCGACAGCGACACCAGCAGCGTACAGAGCACTCCGCCCAGCGGGCCGTTGGGGTACTGCCCCATCAGGAACAGCATGCCGTTCTGCTGTAAAATCGTCAGCATTTCACTCATTCAGCCTACCTCGCAGTGACACGGTGGAAACGCTGCGCCAGCAGCGCGCCTGCGGCCATCAGCAGCAGGGAGAAGACCAGGTAACAGAACGTCGAGACCAGATACGCTTCGAAGGTGCGGAAGGTGTAGTTCTCGATTTCCCGGGTCACGTAGGTCAGGTCGGCAACGCCTATCACCATCGCCAGGCTGGTATTTTTAAACAGCAGCACGGTGTGGTTAATCAGGGCCGGCAGCGCGTTGCGCACCCCCTGCGGCAGAATAATCAGCCGCATTGACTGCACGTAGCTCATGCCCAGCGCGCGTGCCGCCTCGCTCTGCCCGTCCGGCGTGGCGCGCAGGCCGCTGCGGATATCCTCCGAGAAGTAGGCCGACTGGCACATGCCCAGCGCCACCAGCGAGAACAGGAACTCGGCGTTGAACTCGTTCAGCCACATCTGCACCGACTCCGGCAGCAGCGTGGGGATGGCGAAATACCACATCATCAGCTGGATCAGGGTCGGCACGTTGCGGTGGTAAGAGACCCAGGCCGCCACCAGCCACTCCAGTGGCCGCACTCTGGTCAGGCGGATCACCACCAGCACCATCGCCAGCACCATCGCCAGCAGCCAGGCACCCACCGCCAGCTGCAGCGTCAGCCACATGCCGTCAAGGATCATATGCCCGTACTGGCCGTGCAGAATGACGCTAAAATCGAGTGAACCGTTCATCAGCAAGGCCCTCAGTCAGTTACGCGTTAGCGCGGTGCATCACCGGGACGCATGATGGACAGCCCGCCCGGCACCTGCAGCGTCGGGGTGATCTCGATATTGCCAATGTTCACCGCCACCGGTGCCGCGATGGCGAAGGCCACGGTGTCGGCAATGTCTTTGGCCGTCGGCAGCTCGAAGCCGTCGATAAACTGCTTACGCGCGCCCTCTTTATCGCCGCTGACGTTGCCGAAGATGTCGGTGGCAACGCGTCCCGGACACACTTCGGTGATGCGCACGCGCTTGCCGTAGCAGTCGACGCGCAGCTGGCGCGACAGCGCATGTACACCGGCTTTGGTGGCGTGGTAGATCGAGTTGCCACCGAAGTTGTAGATCGCGGCAATCGAGGTGATGTTGATGACGTGGCCGCGATCGCGATCGACCATGCCCGGCACCAGCAGGCGGCACAGGTGCAGCACCGCACGCAGGTTAACGTCGACCTGGGTCTCAATATGCTGCGCTTCGGACTGCAGGATTGAGCCCGGGTGCGAGACGCCGGCGTTGTTAACCAGAATGTCGATCTCCAGGTTCTGGCACAGTTCAGTCAGCGCCGCCACGTCAGAGACGTCGATGGCGTGCGGAATACAGCCGGTACGCGCGGCCAGCTGCTCCAGTTCGTTGTGGCGACGCGCCACGGCATGAACGACGATCCCTTCCTGGCACAAACGCTCAACGATCGCTTCACCCATTCCGGCTGAAGCACCGGTAACCAGCGCGGTTTTATAATCTGCAAACGGCATAGACTTCTCCTGATGTTCTTTTTGCTCTGTTTTGACTCTATCCGCTCATCGCGGTGAGGGGTAAGAGGGAAAGGCTTTAGGGCAATAAGGCTGCCTTATAGCGGCTATAGTAATAAGCTATGCCACTGTTTATTCATAGGAATGTTTCGATATCGGGATGATTTCCCCGCCCGCATTCGCAATATCCTGGCGCAGTTGTGCGATCAGTTGCAGCGCACCCGGGGTATCGCCATGCAGTAAAACCGACGAGATGTCCATCGCCAGCAGCGTGCCGTCAATGGCGTTGATGCTGCCGGTCTGCAACAGCGTCAGCACGCGCTGGCTGACCAGCAACGGATCGTGGATCACCGCCCCTGGCTCGCCGCGCGGTACCAGCAGCCCGTTTGCCTGATAGGCGCGGTCCGCCAGGAAGGTACAGGCCACCCGCAGCCCCAGCTCGCGGGCGCAGCGTTCAACGGCGTTACCGGCGGTGGTGCTGATAATGATGTCAGGATCGAACGCCTGCACCGCCGCCAGCAGCGGTCGCGCCAGCGCGTCGTCCTCGGCGGCCATATTGCCCAGCGCGCCGTGAAAGCTCATATGGCTGAGCGGGTAGCCCTCTACGCGGGCAAAGGCGGCCAGCGCTCCCAGCTGATAAGTGACATAATGCGCCAGGGTGGCGGTATCAATCTGCATGCGGCGGCGGCCAAAACCGGCCAGGTCGGGGAAGCCAACGTGCGCCCCGAGATCGACGCCGTGGCGTCTGGCCAGCGCCACGCTGGCCGCCATGATCGCCGCATCCCCGGCGTGAAACCCGCAGGCGACGTTGGCAGAGCTGATCAGTGCCATCAGTCCGGCGTCATCGCCCATGCGCCAGTCACCAAAGCCTTCGCCGAGATCGGCGTTAAGATCAATGGCTCTCATTTGCTGTCTCCTCTGTGATGACCTGTGCCACCGGCTGGCCGTACTCCACCCGCTGTCCATGACTGACCGTATAACCCGCCAGCCTGCCGCCGGTTTGTGCCCGTAACGGCAGACAGATCGGCCCGACCTGCAGCAGCGCCAGCAGATCGCCCGCCGCCACCGTCCCCTGCTCCTCCGCCAGCGCCTTGCCGGTGAGCGGGTCCTGCAGCCAGATATGGCCGGGCATCGATGCCGTCAGCGCCAGCGGTTCCGGCGGTGCTGGCGGTGCCTGTGGTTCCGGCGCGGCCACGCCGGCGGCGGCGGCGGCGGGTAATGCTGATGCGCCGCCCGGTTCGCAGGTCAGCCGCACGGCATAATCTGCACCTTTGATCTCGATGCTCTCCAGCCCGCTGCGGCGCAGCCGGCGGGCAATCGCCTGAATTTCACGAAATGCTAACATCCTGCCTCCTCAGGCCTGCTGTGGGCACAGCCGGTAGTCTTCAATACGCTGGCACAGGGCATCAAGCCACTGCTGACGCTCGCGCCCGGCGCCCTCCGCCTGCTGCCAGTTCACTTCCACAAACTGCACGCTGCTGCCCACCGGCACCTGGCCGAGCAGCCACATATCGGCGTCGATCACCGTGCCGAGTTTCGGATAGCCGCCGCTGGGCTGGGCATCGCGCATCTGAATAATCGGCTGACCGCTGTGGGTCACCTGGATAACCCCGGGGATGATGCCGTGAGAACGCATCTCCAGCGGGGTTTTCGCCACCAGGCCCTCGCCTTCCAGCCGGTAGCCATAGCGGTTGCTCTGCGGCGTGACGCGCCACTGCTGCTGCCAGAATCGGGCTACTGAGGCATCGGTAAAGGCGCGGTATTCGGCGGCGGGAAGCACCCGCACCTGCGGAATACCGGTCGGGTTATCGCTCAGCGCCAGCCGTGGCGGCGCGATACCAAAGTCGGTAGCACCCTGCCAGTCCGTCAGGCACGGGCTGAGGCAGTCACCCTGCTGCAGGCCACGGCCATGAAAACCACCAAACTCGCCGCGCAGCTGGGTGCTGCGCGAGCCAAGTACAGGCGGTACGTCCACGCCGCCCGGCAGGTGCAGGTAGCTGCGTGCGGAGAAGCGCGAGGCGTGCAGGGTCAGCACGTCACCGGCGCGCGCCTGCGCCACCCACCAGGCCGGGATGCGCCGCTCGCCCAGCGTGGCGCTGCTGTCGCCACCGCTGAGGGCAAAGGCGCAGTCGCGGGTGAAGCGCAGACGGAACGGGAACAGCGGCACTTCGATGGCCGCGTCGTCCGGCTGATTGCCGAGCAGCGCGTTGCCAAGGCGCAGCGCCAGCGGATCCATTGCACCGGCGGTGCCGACGCCGTAGTGCAGCGCGCCAAAGCGGCCGGTGTCCTGCACGCTGGTCAGCGCGGTGGTACGTTCGATAACGATCATGCCAGCACCCGGCTTACCCGAAAGCGAATGCTGTCGCCGGGTTGCAGCCGCACCGGGGATTCGGCGTGGGCATCAAAGAAGACGAAATCAGTGCGGCCGATGGTGTTCCAGCCGCTGGGGCCTGGCGAAGCCGAGACGCCGGTTTGCACGCCACCTATTGATACCGATCCACCGGGAATGCTCTGCACCGGCGTGCTGCGGCGCGGGGTGGCGATCGCCGGATCCATATTGCCGAGGTAGCAGTAGCCGGGATGGCTGCCGAGGGCGTAAACCGGATAAAGCGGTTCGCTGTGGCGCTGGACGATCTCCTGAATGGTCATGCCGGTGTGTTCGGCAACGTCACAGATGTGCGGGCCGGGCTCACCGCCGTAGGTGACGTCCAGTTCGATGACGCGGCCGGAGAAGGTTTTGCTCTCGCCGCGCTGCCACTGGCGCTGCAATTGTTCGAACAGCGATGCGCCTTCGCGCAGCTGCGGGCCGAACACCAGCATCAGATTATTCATGCCCGGCACGACGCCACGGATGGCGTTGAGCTCCTGCGCGTAGTCCGCCAGCGCCCAGATGCGCTGCTGGTTTTCCAGGCTGAGTTCACCGGGGGCTTCGAACAGCACCGCGTGGGTGCCAAGCCAGCTGATTTGCGGGGTCTGTAACTGACGTGCTGGATCCATTCCATTTCCTCAACGTGGTATCCGCTAACGGAAAAACCGTGATGGGAACACTGTATCTTGTGGCTTTTGCCCGGGTGTAAGAGGGTTTCGCTTTAGGGTGATAAGAGAGCCTTATTACTGTTGGCTGTGGTGTTGCTGTCTTAGGGCGTAGCTTTCTGCTCTGGTGGTGGGTTCAGTTGTTGCGTTGCTGTTTTAAAGGCGTGGCTTTCTGCTCTGGTGGTGGGTTCAGTTGTTGCGTTGCTGTTTTAAAAGCGTGGCTTTCTGCTCTGGTGGTGGGTTCGGCCGCGGGCGAAAGAACGCCGGGACGCTGCAAGTACGTCCATGTAAGCTCGGGCGGCGCTCCCTGCGCCGCACGCCCGGCTAACCTTTTCGCCCGCGTCCTCCCTGCCAGCTGTTGTGTTGCTGTCTTAAAGACGTGGCTTTCTGCTCTGGTGCCGGGTTCAGTTGTTGCGTTGCTGTCTTAAAGGCGTAGCTTCCTGTTCTCGTGCCGGGTTCAGCCGCGGGCGAAAAGAACGCCGGGACGCTGCAAGTACGTCCATGTAAGCTCGTGCGGCGCTCCCTGCGCCGCACGCCCGGCTAACCTTTTCGCCCGCGTCCTCCCTGTTGGCTATTGCGTTGCTGCTAAAGACATCGCTTTTCGCCAGTGCTTCTGGCGGCTAAACAGCAGAGACTGTTTGGTCGGCTTTAATTTTGCCTGGTTTGGTTTTATCTGATTTTGTTTCAAAACAGCAACACAGAAAATAACAGGCAATCGGGGTTTATCCGGGTTAGCGGACCTTCGGGCACAGGGACGTGCCCGGCAGAGCCCAGGGACGTTACTGGCGTGTCCGCGATCCGGATAAACCCCGATTAGCCGGGCACCTTAACCCGAAGCGACCAGCGGTCCCAAAGCCACACCCCGTCAGGCCAGGCACCGGAACCTGAAACGACAAAAAGTACGCCTGAGTGCTGCCTTTTGGGTGGTGGGAGGGGCTTAGCTCACCAGCGTCAGCGGCCGGTTGTCCTGGGTGCGTTCGGCCATCAGCGACAGCAGGATCTTCTTCACCGCTTCGGCCGGCTGCGACAGCGGCAGATGATCGGATGTACAGAAGGAGAGCGGTGCCTGAATCGGTTCGACGATCTTGCTCATGCGCAGCAGTGGTGCCTGCTTCAGCATCTGACGGGCGATCGACTCCGGCAGAATGGTGGAACCCAGATTACTGGCCAGCGCCTGGGCCAGCGTGGTGGCCGACTCGATTTCGCACGTCACTTTGTAAGCAAGATTCTTCTGCACAAAAGCTTCATCGACCAGCTTACGCATAATGTTGTAGATGCGCGGCAGGAACAGGTCAAGATGGGCGATCTGTTCGAGGGTCACGGTTTTACCGAAGCGGGCCTCGGACGGCGGCGTCACCAGCCACAAATCTTCTTTCATCAGCGGGATAAAGGCCAGACCGTGCACCTGGCGGTTGCCGTACAGCACCGCCATATCCATGCGTCCGCTCATAATCAGCTCGCTGAGGGTGGTGCCAAAACTCTCATTAAAGTAGAGCAGGATGCCGGGATGCTGGCGACGCACCTCCTCCATCAGCGGCAGCGCCAGCAGCGAAGCGGCGGTGCCGGGGGCCAGGCCCACGGAAACCTGCCCGCTCAATGCCTGGCCCGCACCATCGATCGCGCTCTGCGCCTGTTCGCACTGACGCAGGATCGCCTGAGCATGGGCGTAGAGAATATTGCCGGCCTCGGTGGGGGTGACGCCGCGCTTGGTGCGGATCAACAGCTGCTGACCCACCTCCCCCTCCAGCGAGGCCAGCTGCTGGCTGAGCGCCGGCTGGGCGATGTGCAGAATATCGGCCGCCTGGGTCAAACTGCCAACGTCGACAATTTTGATAAAATACTTAAGCCGCCTGAGATTCATCGTTACACCCCTGTTTCACGTTCAATATGTTACGGAAAAGTGAACGGGAGTGTAGCAAGAGTCAGGCCAGGCTGATTGTTACCCACCCCACAAAGTGCGATGTTAAAAAAGTTAATATGCAAAACAGTGAGATAGATCGTGTTATCTCAGGATGCCCCTATAAATCAGCCAGTTGCTCCCTGGCCGCGCCTGCACTATTGCAGGTCAGTTTGCTTATGACGGTGCCCCATCCATAAGCTTTTGCTCTTGAATCAGAACGATTCCCTGTTACCCGCCGGCCGCCTGAATTCGTAACGTGGTGCTATCCCGGAACAGACTGGAGTCATCATGAGTGCTATCCGTATTGCCAGCCGCGTCACGCGCATCAAACCATCGCCGAGCAGCACCGCGTCCGATCGCGCCAACGCGCTGAAGCGCGAAGGCAAATCGATTATCAATCTGGTGGTCGGCGAGCCGGATTTTGACACGCCACCGGCGATCTGCCAGGCGGCCTGCGAGGCGATTAACCGCGGCGAAACGCGCTACACGCAGAATAACGGCACCCCGGCGCTGCGGGCGGCGATTGCCGCCAAATTCGCGCGCGAGAACCGCCTGACCGTCGCCGCCGACGATATCATCGTCACTAACGGGGCCAAGAGCGCGATTTTCAACGCCTTTGCCGCCACGCTGGAAACCGGCGACGAGGTGCTGATCCCGGCACCTTACTGGGTCTCCTACCCGGATATGGTGCTGGCCTGCGACGGCCGCCCGCTGATTATCACCTGCCAGGAAGCGGCAGGTTTCAGGCTAACGCCGGAGCAGCTGCGCGCCTCCATCACCAGCCGCTGCCGCTGGCTGCTGCTCAACTCGCCGTCTAACCCGACCGGGGCGACCTACAGCCGTGCCGAACTGCGCGCGCTGGCCGACGTGCTGCTCGACTATCCGCACCTGGCAATTATGACCGACGATATCTACGAGCATATCCGCTACGACGGCTCAGAGAACGTGCATCTGCTCGAGGTGGAGCCACGCCTGGCGGATCGCACGCTGGTGGTCAACGGCGTGTCGAAAACCTACGCCATGACCGGCTGGCGCATCGGCTATGCCGCCGGACCAAAGGCGCTGATCGCCGCGATGGGCACGCTGCAGTCGCAGTCCACCAGCAACGCCAGCTCGGTAAGCCAGGCGGCCGCGCTGGCGGCGCTGAACAGCGGCACGGAATTTATCAGCCACAGCCGCGAAATTTACCGCCAGCGCCGCGACGCGATGGCCGCCGCCCTGAACGCCATTCCCGGCCTGCACTGCCAGCTGCCGGACGGCGCTTTCTACCTCTACGTTAACTGCGCCGGGCTGCTGGGCAAAACCACCGCTACCGGCCAGGTGCTGAAAAGCGACACGGAGGTAGTGCTGTGGCTGCTGGAGAGCGCCGGCGTGGCGGTGGTGGCCGGTTCTGCCTACGGCCTGTCGCCCTACTTCCGCCTGTCGATTGCCACCGATCTCGCCACACTCCAGGCCGGCGCGGCACAGATCGCCACCGCCGTCGCCACCCTGAATTCATATTAAGGAATCCGTTATGAGCGTAGGAAACCGAATTTTCTTACAGCGCGACCTCAGCGCTGCCGCGTATGTTGAGGCCTTCCGCCAGCTGCCGGCTGCGGTGGTGGCCGACTGTATGAGCCGCCTGCCCGCCCTGTCGCAGAAGATTAACCTGATGAGCGCACCGCGTAACCCGGTGATGTGCGGGCTGGCGTTTACCGTTAAAGCCCGCTCCGGCGACAACCTGATGCTGCATAAGGCGATGGACCTGGCCGGGCCGGGTGACGTGATAGTGGTGAACAACGAAGGCGATACCAGCCAGGCGCTGATGGGCGAAGTGATGACCACCTTTGCCCGCCAGCGCGGGATTGAGGGGCTGGTGCTGGACGGCGCGATCCGCGATATCGAAGGGATCGGCAAAATGGATTATCACCTGTATGCCGCCGCCGTAACGCCGGGCGGGCCGTTCAAGGATGGACCGGGGGAAATTAACGTGCCGATCGCCTGCGGCAATATCCACGTGTCACCGGGCGACATTATCCTTGGCGACCATGACGGGGTGATCGTGATCCCGCACGGTGACGCGGCGCGGATTCTGGAGGCGGCGCAGGCCTATCTGATCGTCGACGAACGCAACTTCGAGCTGGCCAAAACCGGCGAGCTGGAGCGCAGCTGGATCGACGTGGCGCTGCAGGCGAAAGGCGTTGAGGTGATTGACGGGCGCTACTGAGGCGCCGCGCGTTCGCTAGCGATTGCCACTGAGACCACCAGTGCTACTGCTATAACATCATCAGATAAGTGCGGCATGGCCGCACTTTTTACGTTTGCCCTGTTAACCTTCTTCATCAACCCTCCTTCAAGCCGCACACTTCATCAACCAGGAAGTCTTCAGGTTGAGTAAAGCCAACGAAACAGGGCCCACCAGGGCCCTGTAAAGGTTAACGTTTGTTCACGATGACGCTGATTCTCAGCCCACCGGCGTCAGCGCCTCACCGCGCGCGAACCAGGCCGCCAGATTACCGGCAACGTTATCGGCCATCGCCTGGCGGGTCTCGCCGGTGGCGCTGGCGATATGCGGGGTCAGTACGGTATTTTCCAGCGCGGCAAAACGCGGATCGATGGCCGGCTCGTTGTCATAGACGTCCAGCCCCGCGCCGAGAATGGTGCGATTCTGCAGGGCGTCGATCAGGTCATCTTCATTGACCACCGCGCCGCGCGCCACGTTAATCAGAATGCCCTTTTCGCCCAGCGCGCTGAGGATTTCGCTGTCCACCACCTTATAGTTGCGCGCGTCGCCAGGCACCGCCAGCACCAGCACGTCGCTGAACTGCGCCAGCTGGTGCAGATCGCCGAAGCGCTGCCAGCCCGGCTGGTCGCTCTGACGGCTGTTAACGTAGCCCACCTGCATATCGAAGGCGGCACAGCGGCGGGCAATGGCCGCACCAATCCTGCCAAGGCCGAGGATACCCACGCGCTTACCGCTCAGTTTGCTGGCCAGCACCGGCGGGCGCTGCGGCCACTCGCCGGCGCGCAGGAAGGCGTCCTGCGCCACGATCTGCCGCGAGACGCTGAGCATCAGCGCCAGCGCCAGGTCGGCCACGTCATCGGTAAGAATGTCCGAGGTGACGGTCACGGTGATATTGCGGTCACGGGCGGCCGCCAGGTCGATGGCATCGGTCCCGACGCCAAACACCGAGATAATCTCCAGCGCCGGCAGCGCGGCCATCACCTCCGGGGCCAGGCCGACGTCGCCACGGGTGGCCACGGCACGAATGCTCTGCCCGTGCTGCCGTAGCCAGGCGGCCGCATCCGGCTGTTCATACAGGCGGTGGCACAGGTAGTCACGGTGCAGCGCTTCGCTCAGCACCGGCATCAGCGGTTGAATAATCAGCAGTTCTTGTTTCATTACGCACACCATCCATTGAGAGTCAGAGTAAGAAGTCGTTATTAAACTAGCGAACTTTTTAGTGTTACACCTGCAATGTTACGCTTATTGCTATACAGGTTACGCTTATGGTTGATCTTACTTAGCGCGGCAAGCGGGGTGCAGCCATACTCAATGCTTAGTCGTAGGCCGCATCGAAGAAGGCTTTTTCCAGGGTGACGGCGCGCAGGAAGAAATCTTCGCAGCGATCGCGTTCGGCGGGGCCGACCCGGTCGAGCTCTTCGCGCAGGAAGTCGACAAAGGCGTTGAAGTCGGGATTATCGTGCAGCGTGACCCATTCGGCGTAGAGGAAATTTTCCGGCAGCGGGCGCGGGGCGCGGGTGGCCCAGTCGCGGTAGAGCCATTCGGCGACGTTGAGCACGGAGAGGATCGCGGCGTAGGAGCGGGTAGCGGCGGCTTCCAGCATAATGGCTTTAAAACCGGCGGTGGGCGCGCTGTCCGGCAAGCTGGTACGCCGCTGTTCGCTGATGCCCAGCGCGTCGAATCCCCGCAGGAAATAAGTGTTTTCGTCGGAGGAGACCATGCCGGCGAAGCGGCCAAAGCGCAGTCGTGCAAGGGTGCTGTCGGCGCTGGCGATGGCGGAGCCGATCAGGGTGAGGAAGCTGTCCAGAAAGCGGTAGTCCTGGATCAGGTAGGTGGCCATGACCGTATCGGCGACTTCGCCCTGGCAGAGTTCACGCACGAAGCGGTGCTGTACCGCCTGCGACCAGATGGGCTGGCTCAGTTCACGGAGCTGTTCGGTAAAACGTTGGGTCATCAGGTAGTCCTTGGGTAACGGACTACCGGCGAGAGTTAGCCAGGCTGCGCCATCCCTTCGCCGGCATTATCCGGATCAGGTAATAAGGGTCATCGCGCTGCGTACGCCTGCGATCTCTCAGCCAGCTGCCTGGCTCCCCCTGGGAGCTGAGATCTATATCTTAAAATCCCGGCTTTGTCACTTAACGTATGTTCCCTGAAATCTTCTGCTGTGCCCGCAGCGGGCGGTGGCCGGATGCGTTCTTAAGCACGAATTGACCGTAGAATAGCGTCTGACCCAGGCGGAAATTTCCGCCGAGAACCAGGACAACGTCTCTGTGGGCGGTGCAGCGTCAGCGGATCGCCGCGTTTTTATGCAAAATCTGCGAGAACGCTTCCAGCGTCTGCCGCAGGTCGCCGTCGTTGTTCAGGGTGATGCAGGAGGCCGGAACCGGCTCCAGCGCCCGTGCCAGACGCCGCTCTATCGCACCCGCATCCTCCCGCCCGCGCTGCAACAGTCGCTGCGCCAGCACCGCCGGGGAGACCTGCAGGCACACCGGCAGCAGCAGCTCGCCGTAGCGCTGCTGCACCACCGGCAGGTGGCGGCGCGAGCCGTTGACCACCACGTTCAGCCCGTTAGCCAGCCACAGGTCTGTTTCGCAACCCAGCCCGTAAAAGCACTGGTGCGCCTGCCACTCGATGGCAAACAGCCCCAGCTCGCTGCGGCGTAAAAACTCCTGCTCGCTGAGCGCCACGTGGTTCTCGCCGCCCGCCCCGGCGCTGCGGGTGATATAGCGGTGGGCAATCAGCAGCTTCGCCGGCGGGCATTCGCCCAGCGCCTGCAGCAGGCTGTCCTTGCCGGCACCGGACGGCCCAATCAGCCAGATCAGCCGCGCCATCAGAACACCATCCTGCCCTGCGCCCAGACGCTTCTGACGTACGGCTGCTGCTGATGCTCGTGCACCAGCACCAGATCGGCACGCAGCCCTTCGGCGATCGTCCCGCGATCGTGCAGGTTAATGGCACGTGCCGGATTACGGGTCACCAGCGCAACGGCGGCAGGCAGATCGAAGGCGTTGCGTTCGTCGTGCGCCAGCCGGAACGCCGCGTCCAGCAGGCTGGCGGGATAGTAATCGGATGACAGGATATCCAGCTGACCCGCCGCGGCGAGGTCGGCCGCCGCCACGTTGCCGGAGTGTGAGCCGCCGCGCACGATATTCGGCGCCCCCATCAGCACCTGCAGGCCCAGCTCGCGTGAGGCGCGTGCGGCTTCGGCGGTGGTCGGGAATTCGGCGATGGTGCTGCCGATCGCCTGCGACTCCTGCACGTGAGCGTGGGTGGCATCATCGTGGCTGGCCAGCGGGATCTGGTACTGGCGGCACCAGGCGGCGATCGCCTCGCGGTTCGGCGCGGACCAGCGGGCGGCCAGCCGCAGCTGGTCGGCCTGGTAGGCGTCCAGCTGCGCGTCGCTCATCTGATACTTGCCGCCAAAGTAGGTGCGCCACGCCGCCAGCGACACGTACTGACGCTGGCCCGGCGAGTGATCCATCAGCGACACCAGCGACAGTTCGGGGATGCACATCAGCTGTTCAAACAGCGGCAGCGTCGAATCATTTGGCAGCTCGCAGCGCAGGTGCAGACGGTGCTCGGCACGGTTCAGCCCGTGCTTCTGGCTGTGACGGATCGCCTTAATCATCTTCTGCAGGTTATCCATGCGGTGGCCGCCGTCGCGCACGTCGCCGACGCCGATCGCGTCCAGCACCGTGGTGATGCCGCTGGCGATAATCAGCGCGTCGTGGCTGCTCATCGCCGAGTGGGCCGGCCAGTCCACCTTTGGTCGTGGCGCAAAGAACCTGTCGAGGTTATCGGTATGCAGTTCGATCATGCCCGGCATCAGCCAGCCGCCTTCGCCGTCGATCGCCTCCGGCAGCTGGCTGGGCGTGTCGGCGTACGCGGTGATGACGCCGTTCTCGCAGGCCAGCGATCCGGCCACCACTTCCTTTTCCAGAATCAGTTTAACGTTATTGATAATCACAGGGCGTGCTCCACGGCAACAGGTTGCATCACATGCAGACGGTCCGCGACGCGTTCGCGCACCGCGTGGTCATGAAAAATACCGACGATGGCCGCGCCGCGCTGGCGCGCCTGCTCAATCAGCGCCACCACCGCGGCGCTGTTGGTGGCGTCCAGCGAGGCGGTCGGCTCGTCGAGCAGCAGAATCGGCGACTCGGCGATAAACCCGCGGGCGATATTGACCCGCTGCTGCTCACCGCCGGAGAAGGTGGACGGTGCCAGCGACCAGAGCCGCTCAGGCACGTTAAGGTGGCTAAGCAGCGCTTTGGCACGCGCTTCACTCTCGGCGCGCGCCACGCCGCGCTCCAGCAGCGGCTGCATCACCACCTCCAGCGTGGTGATACGCGGGATCACCCGCAGAAACTGGCTGACCCAGCCCAGCGTGTCACGGCGGATGCTGAGGATGTGTCGCGCCGGGGCGCTGACCAGATCGACCCATTCGCCATGATGATCCAGCCAGATCTGGCCGCTGTCCGGCAGATAGTTAGCGTACAGCGAGCGCAGCAGCGTGGACTTGCCGCTGCCGGAGTGGCCGTGCAGCACCACGCACTCCCCCGCCGCCACCTGCAGCGAGGCGTTCTCCAGCACCGGCAGGCGTGCGCCCTGCTGGTTGTGCATCACAAACGTTTTCGACAGATTTTCAACGCGTAGTTTTAAGCTCATGAGGGTTATCACCGTCAGATAATAGTAGTCAACGTTTCACTGCCCCATTCAGCGCCTGGCGGGCGGTAACCCGCCTGGTGCCACCGCCCGCACCGGGGACTGATGACCGCATAACGCGTCAGCTCAGCACCGATGAAACCAGCAGCTGGGTATAGGGATGGTGCGGGTCGTCCAGCACCCGGTCGGTCAGCCCGCTCTCCACCACCGCGCCCTGCTTCATCACCAGCAGCCGGTGGGCCAGCAGCCGCGCCACGCCAAGATCGTGGGTGACGATCACCACCGCCAGGTTGAGATCGCGCACCAGCGTGCGCAGCAGATCCAGCAGGCGCGCCTGCACCGAAACGTCCAGACCGCCGGTGGGTTCATCCATAAACACCAGCTTCGGCCGGGTGACCAGGTTACGGGCAATCTGCAGGCGCTGCTGCATGCCGCCGGAGAAGGTGCCCGGCAGGTCGTCAATGCGCGCCAGCGGGATCTCCACGTCCTGCAGCCACTGGCCGGCGGTGGCGCGGATCTGGCCGTAGTGGCGTTCCCCCACCGCCATCAGCCGTTCGCCGATATTGCCGCCGGCGGAGACCTGCGCCCGCAGCCCGTCCATTGGATACTGGTGTACCACGCCCCACTCGGTGCGCAGCAGGCGGCGACGATCGCTTTCGCTGCGGGCGTAGAGGTCTTCGCCCTGATAGATAATCGAGCCCTGCTGCGGCGTCAGCCGGGCGGAGATCGCCTTCAGCAGCGTGGTTTTGCCGGAGCCGGACTCGCCGACGATGCCCAGCACCTCACCCGGATACAGTTCAAATGAGACGTCGCTGAAGCCTTTGCCCGGCGCGTAGAGGTGGGTCAGCTGGTTAACCGCCAGCAGCGGTGACTCTGCGATCATGTGGACGGCTCCTGTGGATCTTGCTGCTCTTCCGGGGACGGGCGCTGGCCCTGCAGCTGCTGCTGTTCGCCGCAGTAGTCGGTGTCGGAGCAGACAAACAGGCGGTTACCTGCGTCGTCCAGCACCACTTCATCCAGATAGCTGTCGCGTGAGCCGCACAGCGCACAGGGCTGCTCCCAGCGCTGCACGCTGAACGGATGGTCGTCAAAGTCGAGGCTCTCGACGCGGGTGTAAGGCGGTAGCGCGTAGATGCGCTTTTCACGCCCGGCGCCAAACAGCTGCAGAGCCGGCATCATATTCATCTTCGGGTTATCAAATTTCGGGATCGGCGACGGGTCCATCACGTAGCGATCGTTAACCTTCACCGGGTAGGCGTAGGTGGTGGCGATATGGCCGTAGCGGGCGATATCCTCATACAGTTTGACCTGCATGATGCCGTACTCTTCCAGCGCGTGCATGGTGCGGGTTTCGGTTTCACGTGGCTCAATAAAGCGCAGCGGCTCCGGGATCGGCACCTGATAAATCAGGATCTGATCCTCCGCCAGCGGCGTTTCCGGAATGCGGTGACGGGTCTGGATCAGCGTGGCGTCGACGGTGCGTTCGGTGGTGGCCGCACCGCTGACCCGCTGGAAGAAGCGGCGGATCGACACCGCGTTGGTGGTGTCGTCCGCGCCCTGGTCAATCACCTTCAGCACGTCGTGCTCGCCGATCACGCTGGCGGTCAGCTGGATGCCGCCGGTGCCCCAGCCGTACGGCATCGGCATTTCGCGGCCGCCGAACGGCACCTGGTAGCCGGGAATGGCCACCGCCTTGAGGATCGCCCGCCGGAGGGTGCGTTTGCTCTGTTCGTCGAGGTAGCCGGGGTTATAGCCGTTCAGTTCACTCACGGTGCTGCTCCTCGTATTCGGCGCGCAGGCGCTTCAGCAGCACCAGCTCGGCCTGGAAATCAACGTAGTGGGGTAGCTTCAGGTGCGACACAAAGCCGGAGGCTTCGACGTTATCCGCGTGGGCGAGCACAAACTCCTCATCCTGCGCCGGGCTGGTAACCCGCTCACCGTGCTCAGCGGTTTGCAGCGCGCGATCCACCAGCGCCATCGCCATCGCCTTGCGCTCGGCGCGGCCGAACACCAGCCCGTAGCCGCGGGTGAAGTGCGGCGCACGCTCTTCCGGGGCGGTGAAACCGTTGACCATTTCGCATTCGGTCAGCAGCAGTTCACCGATCTCCAGCGGGAAGCCCAGCTCCTCCGGTACGATCTCCACCGTGACGTAGCCGGTGCGGATCTCGCCGGCAAACGGATGGGTGCGGCCGTAGCCGCGCTGGCCGGAGTAGCCCAGCGCCAGCAGAAAGCCTTCGTCGCCGCGCACCAGCTGCTGCAGGCGTGCCGCGCGCGGCTGCGGGTAGGACGGCGGCTCGCGGGTGATATCCGGCGGCTCGCTGCCGTCATCCTCTTCGCGCAGCGCCAGCCCTTCGCGGGTCATCAGGTCGAACATATGCGGGCAGCACGGCTCCAGCGGCTGGTCGGCACGCGGCGCGGCGGGCGCTTTACCCTCCGCCAGCAGGGTGAAATCCAACAGCCGGTGGGTGTAGTCGTAGGTCGGGCCGAGCAGCTGCCCGCCGGGCAGATCCTTGTACACCGCCGAGATACGGCGCTCGACGCGCATTTTAGCCGTGTCCAGCGGTACGCTGTCCGCCAGCCGCGGCAGCGTGGTGCGGTAGGCGCGCAGCAGGAAGATCGCTTCCACCAGGTCGCCGCTGGCCTGTTTGATCGCCAGCGCCGCCAGCTCGCGGTCGTGAATGCCGCCTTCGGTCATCACCCGATCCACCGCCAGCCCCAGCTGCTGCTCAATCTGTTCACACTGCAACTCCGGCTGCTGCGGATCGCCGCGGCGCAGGCTCTCCTGCAGCTGATGAGCGGCGGCGATCGCCTTCTCGCCCCCTTTTACCGCGACGTACATCAGCACACCTCCACGTCGGTGGTGCGCGGCAGCGCCATCATATTTTCTCCGCAGGTAAAGATCAGGTCGATCCCCTGCGGGAAGCGATGCGACCGGTCGCGCAGATAGCGCAGCACGTTCTCCGGCAGCTTCGGCGCAATGGCGCGGGTTTCCATCAGCCCCGGACCGCGCAGGCGCAGGGTCAGGCCACCGCTCAGCGACGGGACTTCAATAATCAGCGTGCTGCTCTTCTCCGGCGAGAGGTTGTCCCCGGCGGAAAAACCGGCGATATCGGCCTCAGATTCCGCGTGCAGCAGCGCAAACGGTGCCCGGGTGCTGTCCGTCACCGGCGCGCCGGTGTGGAAGCGCAGATTGTTGCGCAGGGCGTCGTTATCCAGCCGGGCGTCGATCCACAGCGGCGTTTCACCGTCGACGAGGGTCATCATCACCGCCGTGGCGGCGGTGGAGGTCTGCCCCCACGCCGGCAGTACCGGCAGCGAGACCATCACCCCCGGCTCGCTCATGGCTTTGAGAATACGACGGAAGGCGCGTTGCGCGTCGGCAACCGGATGGCTGAAGCTGGCAAGTAAGGTCATTTAGTTATCTCCCCGGACCAGGGTAAAGAAGTCGACGCGGCTGCTGGCCACCTCGCGCGAGCGCAGCGTCAGCTGCTCCTGACGCAGGGCCGCCAGCGGCGCAATAATCTGCTGCTGCAGGGCAGCAGACTGTTCCCCCTGCAGCAGCGCATCCAGCAGCGCGCAGCGTTCGGCGTGCTGATGGTCACGGCCCAGCACGTAGCTGTAGCCGCATAAGCCGTTGTTCAGCCTGACCACCGCCCGGGTGACGGTAGTGTCACCGAGGATAAAGCGTTTACCGGTGCCGCCCATCCGCGCCTGCAGGCGGGTCAGGCCGGTTTCAGGTGCGCGCAGCAGCTGATACGCCGGCTGAAGCTGAGCGGGCCAGTGGGCCAGCAGCTGCTGCGGCGTGCTGTGGGCCAGCACCGACAGCCAGTGCTGACGGGTCTTCTGTGCTTCCATTTAGTGCTCCAGCGTCAGTTCAATCATATCGGCGCGGGTCAGGCTGACGGAGTATTCCGCCATTCTGCCGCCGTCGGTTTCGGTGTTCAGGGTGCGCACGCAGAGCAGCGGCGCGTGCAGCGCCACCTCCAGCAGCCGGCTCTCCTTCGCCTGCGCGCGGCGCGCGGTGATCCGCGTCTGCCTGCGGCTGAGGCCGGAGGTCAGATGCTGCTGCATAAAGTCATGCAGCGATCCGCTGGTGAACGTTTGCAACTGCGGCCACCAGCTCAGCTCCGGCAGCCAGTGATTGATCACGCACACCGGCACGCCGTTGACCCGGCGCAGGGTGCGCAGATGGATCACCGTGTCACCTTCCTGACAGCCCAGCGCCGTCGCCACGTCGCTGTTGCACGGGCGCAGCACCGCCAGCAGGCGTTCGCTGGTCGGATGGCTGCCCTGCTCAAGCAGGTTCTGACTGAAACGTGCCTGAGCATGCAGCGGGTAGTTGTACGGGCGCATCAGCACCAGAATCCCCACTCCCTGGCGGCGCTGCACCAGCCCCTTCTCTACCAGCTGGTCCACCGCCCGACGCAGCGTATGGCGGTTAACCGCATACTGCGCCGCCAGCTGTTTCTCCGGCGGCAGATAGTCGCCACAGCGGTAGCGATGCAGCTCCTGCTCCAGCTGGCTGGCAATCGCCTGGTATAAAGTGGTCGGATGTCTGGACATGTTCAGCATAAAAAAAATCTCCACAACGTCATTTCCGTTGCAGCACAGAGAAAACGATTCCGTAGCTGCGGATGCGCCCTACTTTGCCCGCGCTGTGTGACAGGCCGGTTAACGGCAGATGACGTTTGTGAAACGGGAACGGCTGGGAGACGCCACCCGGTGGACGGGCGGCGTGGAGGAGGGAATTACTTTGTCGCGCTCAGGCGATCGGCTTCACTGACTACGGCTTTACCGCTGCTGCGCTGGAACAGGCACAGCTCACGCCCGCGCTGGTTGTTCATGTGTTTCTGCGGGTAGCGCCCTTCCAGCAACAGCGCGCTGTAACCCACGCTGTCGTCATACTCAATGGCCTTACCCACCACTTTTACCTTACTGAGCTGGCTGGCTTTGATACAGGCTTGTTGCATATCCTGCCCGCTCTGCTTCCAGGCAGCCTCACTTGATGCCTGCACCAGCGGGCTGGCCAGCAGCATGACAGACAGCAACGACATAACGGTTTTGTTCATTTTTGATCCTTTACCGACAGACGCGTCGGCACTGCTTATCACAGCGCCAGGCGCGATCGCTGAATGAGGAAATAACACAGCTAATGGTAACGCACGGCCGGATAATGCGCTACGCACCGCCGCCGGGCGCGGCTGACACGCCAGAGTCGACGCTCTGGCGGGCGTTTAACGGTGAGGCGCTCAGCGCGGCCTGGCCTGCTCTGACGCCAGCGCGGCGATCCGGGTAATCACCTGCACCGCCTTCTCCATATAGTCCAGCGAGGCGAACTCGTGCTTGCCGTGGTAGTTGTAGCCGCCGGTAAAGATGTTCGGGCACGGCAGCCCCATAAAGGAGAGCTGTGCGCCGTCGGTGCCGCCGCGAATCGGCTTCACATCAGGCGTGATACCGCAGTCGCGGATCGCCTGCAGCGCCAGTTCGATGCTCTGCGGGCAGGCCTCCACCTTCTCGCGCATATTGAAGTAGGTATCTTCGATTTGCAGGCGGATGCTGGCCGATTCCGGCAGCGTCTGGTTCAGCCGGTCGGCGATCTGCTGCAGGGTGTGCTTGCGGGCGGCGAAGCTTTCGCGGTCAAAGTCGCGCACGATATAGTGCAGTTCGGCGTGTTCCACCGTGCCCTTGCTGCCGTGCAGATGGTAAAAGCCCTCGTAGCCTGCGGTTTTCTCCGGCACCTCTTCCGCCGGCACCGCCTGATGAAAGCGCATCGCCAGATCCAGCGCGTTGACCATCACCCCTTTGGCGCTGCCCGGATGGACGTTATTACCGGTGATGCTTACCGTCACCGAGGCGGCGTTAAAGTTCTCATACTCAAATTCGCCAATGCCGCTGCCGTCCACGGTGTAGGCCCAGTCGGCGGCAAAGGCGGCGACGTCAAAGTGGCGCACTCCTTTGCCAATCTCTTCATCCGGCGTGAAAGCAACGCGGATCGGGCCGTGCGGCTTGCCTTCCGCGACCAGCCGCGCCAGCGCGGTCATAATCTCCGCCACCCCGGCTTTGTCGTCCGCACCCAGCAGGGTTTTGCCGTCGGTAGCGATCAGCGTATGCCCGTGCAGCTGGTGCAGCACCGGGAAGGTCACCGGCGAAAGGATCTCTTCGCCGTGCCCCAGCGCAATATCGCCGCCGCGATAGTTCTCAATAATCTGCGGATTGACGTTTTTGCCGGTCATATCCGGCGCGGTATCCACATGTGAGATAAAGCCGATGGTCGGCACCGGCCAGGCGACATTAGACGGCAGCGTAGCCATCACGATCCCGTGTTCGCTGCAGGTAATATCGCTCAGCCCCAGCGCCTTCAGTTCATCCTGCAGCTGGCGCAGCAGCGTCCACTGCCCTTCGCTGCTCGGCGTCTGCCGCGCGCCGGGTCTGGACTGGGTGTCGATAGCGACATAGCTTAAGAAGCGTTCTAGCAGATTGTTCATCAGTGATCCCTCTGGAGTGCCTGGTATGATTATGGTGCCGGTGGCTAAGGAGAATCTTGTCACAGGTCAGGGAAAGGGGTAAAGAAAGACGATAAAAATAGTGCTAAAGGGTCGGTCGCAATGCCGTTAACTTTCAGATTTAATTTCTCCTCAAGCAGCATAGTATTATACTCATAACTATACATATGATCATTACGACCTCCAGTGAATACAGCGTGGTACGAAAAGCGTAGCTAAAGTCGCCAGGAAGTTTTGTCGTTCTGAGATTTGAGAAGAAAACTTGACCTAATAAAGCAACGCCTAGCGCAGACCCAACCTGCAAAGTGCATATAATCAAACCAGACACCAGCCCTGCCTGATCTTTTTTAGCTTCTGCGATAATCACCTTATTGACTACTGACAAGGTTATACCATGCCCTATTCCTGCTAAAAAAATCGCCATGGACTGTATAACAAATGATGGTGGTGAAGAGAATGTGGTGAAAGACAACCATCCAAAACCTGCAAGCATTATGACATATCCAAAAATCAGGATGCCATTCTTCAACGAATTGTATAACCAGGGGGTGAGTAACGGACCGATGATAAAACCCAAAGCAAAAGGTAAAAACAACAAGCCACTATAAGTTGATGATAATTGATATCCAGACTGCAGATAAATTCCAAACGTAAAAATAAATGCTGAATCACTATAAAACAAAAATGCCAACAGCAAGCCTATTGCGATAACAGGATTATGAAAAACCTTCAAATCAATAAGAGCATCACCTCTATTACGGGAGAAAGAACCTTCATACTTTATTAATAAAAATAATGTAGGAATACTCATCATCAAAAGAGTTAAAGACCACAAAGACCTAAAAATATTTCCTTGAGATATCGGAATTAACACTTCAAGGAATAGCATAACCAGCAAAATCAAACCAACAAAGTCGATTTTATCATTTCTTTCGGCAACTGAAATACTTTCATTAACAAATAAGGATGCCATAACTAATACTACTATACCGACTGGTATGTTAAGCATAAAAATCAGGCGCCAGCCTAATCCGAAAATGTCATTATCTACAACTACACCACCAAGGATCTGCCCTGTGATGGCAGCAATGCCAAAAATGAATCCATAAAAGGCGGTTAATACTGTCTGGTACCTCATATCAAAAGAGGCACGAATCGTAGCCAGAACTTGCGGTGCAAAAATTGATGCTGATATACCCTGTATTAATCTGCCAGCGATCAAAACTGAAGAACTGGTTGCCAGAGCACATAATAGGGACGCGAGTAAGAAGAGAAACACGCCAATCAGGAAAAGTCGTTTCCTGCCGAATCTATCTCCCATACGACCTGCTGTAATTAACCCAACCGCATAAGAACATGCATAAACTGAAATGATAAGTTGCAGTGATTCGTCACTTACACTTAAATCACTGTGAATAGCAGGCAAGCTAAGATTAACGATGAAATAATCGAGCGGCGGTAGAAATGCGCCAATTAGGAGTGGTACCACGGCAAGAGTACTTGACAGGCTCCATCTTACATTCCCCTCAGATGCAATCAACTCCCCCTGTTCGTGTTTCATGATACCCACCCTTGATATAGCTTTTAATTTTCCCATAAGAATCAATTCTTACTCTGCACATAACCAGAATAGGGTTTACTTACATTGCCACCCCACTTAAATATATGTAAATATTAAAAAACCAATTACACCTGGCGACATTGATATGACTGAGAGAAATTATACCTGTTAGGCATTTCTTTTTTTGCCATTTGATGTGATAAAAGGCAGGAACTTCTATGATAAATAAATAATGCTTCTCGCGATAGCAGGATCAAATCTAATCTATTTTGACTACATCTATAAAGATAATTATCTATCCATCAGAATTCTGTTGCAGCTGATTGCATACCATTCTTCTGACAAACGGCATGTTCAGGCTGATTTTTTATCTGGGAGTATTTAATAAATTTATATGATTAACATTTTCAGACATCTTACTGTCTGTCTGAGTAATGGATCACATCATGAAACCTCACCGGCTGCGCCCCAGGATTGCGGTAAGCATGTGGCCGATCGGCGCGGAAGCGAACGCCTTCGCCGCAGGCCAGCCGCTGCCACTCGCCGTCGAGGCAGATTTCCAGCTCGCCCTCCAGCACAATCACGTGCTCGATCATGCCGGCTTCGTGGGCGCTGGATTCACTCAGCGCCCCGGCGGCCAGCTCAATCACCAGCAGCTCAAAGCCGGTTTCGGGATCGAAGGGAAACAGCAGCGTGGCCTGCATACCGCGATCGGACTGCTGATAGGCGACCGGGGTCGGGTGACTGCGCTGGGGGTGCTCAACGGGCGCGACGGCTGAGGCGCGGTTTTGACGGGATGGGCGGGAAACCTGATCACCCTCGCCAGAATGCGGCGGACGAGGATCGGGATCACCCTCTGTCTGTTGAGCCGCAGCGGCCTGTTGCGCTGCGGATAGCGCCGTATTGGCGGGATCCGGCGGCGCAGCCTCTGCGCTGATAAACGCCGAGAAGGAGAGGTTAAAGCCGGTAGCAATCTTCCACAGCGTGGCGATGGTCGGGCTGGACTCACCGCGCTCGATCTGGCCGAGCATCGCCTTGCTGACGCCGGTGGCGTCGGCGGCCTGGGTCAGGCTCCAGCCGCGCTGGCTGCGTTCACGCTTCAGGGTGTCGGCAAGATGGTGTTGCAGCGCCTGCATAAAACCTCCGGTAAAAAAGGCAGTATAACCGCTTGTGCGCTATAACGCACGGTGCTAGCTTGTGCGCTATAACGCACGATTTATATGGAGTTAGCCATGCGACCGCCGCTGTCCCTCAGTCATCTCACCTTTCCTGCCGTGGTGGCCGGTTTTGTTGCCGTGCTGGTCGGTTATACCAGTTCGGCGGCGATTATCTTCCAGGCCGCAGCGGCGGCCGGAGCCACGCCGCTGCAGATCAACGGCTGGCTGAGTATGCTCGGGCTGGGAATGGGCATAACCTCGCTGGGGCTGTCGCTGTGGTATCGCACGCCGGTGCTGACCGCGTGGTCAACGCCCGGCGCGGCGCTGCTGGTCACCACCCTGCCCGGCACCTCGATCAACGATGCCATCGGCGTGTTTATCTTCGCCTCGGCGCTGATCGTTTTCTGCGGCGTGACCGGGCTGTTCGCCCGGCTGATGAACTATATTCCGCTGGCAATCTCCAGCGCGATGCTGGCCGGTATTCTGCTGCGCTTCGGCGTTGACGCCTTCGGCGCGCTGCAGGTCAATTTTGCCCTCAGCGGCAGCATGCTGCTGACGTATCTGCTGGCCCGTCGCCTGCTGCCGCGCTACGCCATCGTGCTGACGCTGCTGTGCGGGCTGGCGGTGGCCTGGGGCCAGGGCGCGATCCACTTCAGCGGCGGCCCGAGCGTGGTAACGCCGCAGTGGATCACCCCGCACTTTAACCCCGCCAGCCTGCTGAGCATCGGTATTCCGTTTTTTGTGGTCACCATGGCCTCGCAAAATGCGCCGGGCATCGCCACGCTGAAGGCCGCCGGTTATACGCTGCCGGTGTCGCCGCTGATCGCCTGGACCGGGCTGACCGCGCTGCTGCTGGCGCCGTTCGGCGGTTTCACGATGTGCATTGCGGCGATCACCGCGGCGATCTGCATGGGGCCGGACGTCCACCCGGACCCGCAGCGCCGCTACTGGGCGGCGGCGATGGCCGGGCTGTTCTATATCCTGGCGGGTATTTTCGGCGGCGCGATCGGCGGCCTGCTTAACGCGCTGCCGCTGCCGCTGATCCACACCATCGCCGGACTGGCGCTGCTGGGCACCATTGCCGGCAGCCTGCAGCGCGCGCTGGGCGATGAGAAACAGCGTGACGCGGCGGTGATTACCTTTCTGATTACCGCCTCCGGCGTCAGCCTGTTCGGCGTCGGGGCGGCGTTCTGGGGGCTGGCTGGCGGCGTGGTGGCACATGTGATTTTTTCGCTGCCGACAGGCAAGCGTGACAGCAATCAGTAAGGCAACATACGTGATGAGATCTAACCGTTCTCCTGTCACATCAGTGACAGGGATCTTTTAAACAAGAGCAGCATTAGCGGGGTGTTTTCAGGCCGGTGTGGGAGCAGCAACAGTGGCAGCTGAAATCCTCTGCCGATGGTTGCAGCCCGGTTAGCGCTTCAGCCCGTCCAGCAGCCCGCGCACCCAGGCGGGTACCACTTCACTGGCAAGACCATATTTTGCTTCGGCGAATTCGCTGCCGACCTGACTTGGCTCCAGGTTCAGCTCCAGCGTATGCGCGCCCTGCAGTCTGGCTTCGCTGACGAACCCGGCCGCCGGATAGACGTGCCCTGAAGTGCCGATCGCCACAAAGTAGTCGGCCTCGGCCAGCGCCTGGTAGATCTCCTCCATATGCAGCGGCATTTCGCCAAACCACACCACGTGCGGGCGCAGCCGCGACGGGAACTGGCAGCAGTGGCAGCGGTCGTCCGGTTTCACGTCGTCGTTCCAGTGCAGCACCTGGCCGCTGGAGACGCAGCGCACCTTCAGCAGCTCGCCGTGCATGTGGATCACGTTGCGGTTGCCGGCGCGTTCGTGCAGGTTGTCGATATTCTGCGTCACCAGCAGGAAACGGTCGCCGAGTGCGGACTCCAGTTCGGCCAGCGCCATGTGCGCGGCGTTAGGCTGGATCTCCGGCTGTTGCAGCTGCTGACGGCGGGCGTTGTAGAATTCCTGCACCCGTTCAGGGTTACGCTGAAAGCCTTCCGGCGTGGCAACGTCCTCAACGCGGTGCGACTCCCACAGGCCGTCGGCGGCGCGAAAGGTCTGGATGCCGGACTCGGCGGAGATCCCGGCCCCGGTCAGCACCACCACGCGCGGCAGCGGATGCATGGCGATTTCAAGGTTACGGTCGCGTTCGAAGATACGCTGACGAAAACGCTGCTGAACCTTGCGGCGGTTCTTCTTGTCGCGGGCCAGCCGCAGACGGCGGCGGGGTGTACGCATCATAACCTCTCCTTAATCCTTTGAGCCATCCCATCAGGTTATTTTACCGGGACAGGCTTTTAATATGCAGAAATGCGGCACCGCGCATTCCGCCTGCGTCTCCATGACGGGCTTTGGCAAAACGCGGTGGCCGGGCCACCGGTAGCAGCAAAGGTGCCACCCGCTCCTCCAGCCCCTCATACAGCGCGTCAAAATTGGATAATCCGCCGCCGAACACCACCAGGTGCGGGTCGAGCAGCGTCAGCCAGTTGCCGAGGCACACCGCCAGCAGGTCGCGGTAGCGCTCGGTGTGCTGCCGTGCGTCAGCATCTCCCTGATAATACCGGGTGATTATCTCCGGCGCACTGAGACTCTGCTGATAAACGTGCTGCCACAGCCAGGCAAAACCCGTTCCTGAGAGATAGCCCTCAATACAGCCACGTTTGCCACAGCCGCAGGGCAGCAGCGGCACGTCGCGCCCGAGGATCTCCAGCGCGTCCACCGGCAGGCGCATATGCCCCAGCTCACCAACCACGTAGTTGCGGCCGGTGACCGGTTTACCCTCGACGATCAGCCCGCCGCCGACGCCGGTGCCGAGAATAATCCCCAGCACCACCGGGTAGGCCTGAAACTCATCGTCCCAGGCTTCCGACAGGGCAAAACAGTTGGCGTCGTTATCGATGCGCACCGCGCGCCCGAGGCGCTGGCTGAGATCGGCCTGCAGCGTGCGCCCGCGCGCTGCCGGGATATTGGCGGTAAACAGCGTGCCGTCGTCGGGCACCGGCAGGCCGGGCACGCCGATGCCGACGCTGCCCGTCTGGCCGCAGAACGCGTCGGCTTCAGCGGTCAGCGCACACAGCGTGTCCAGCAGCCGCGCATAGTCGTCTGCCGGGGTCGGCACGCGCCGGCTCCACACCAGCTGGCGTTGTTCGTTATAAACGCCGAGGGCAATTTTGCTGCCGCCGACGTCAAATCCGTAGTACATCGCGCCTCCCGACCTTACTGCCCGCTCAGCACCCGCGCCGGATCGATACGGCTGGCGCGCCGGGCCGGATACCAGCTGGCGATCAGGCTTAACAGCAGCGAGGTGGCGAGCACCGTGAACACATCCCGCCAGTGCAGCTCGGTTGGCAGAAAATCAATAAAGTAGATATCACCTGACAGGAAATGGTAGCCGGTCAAGGTTTCAAGCGCATGAACGATCGGCGTGAGATTCAGCGCGGCCAGCACGCCCAGCACCACGCCGCTGACGCTGCCGACCAGCCCGGCCAGCAGGCCGTACCAGACGAAGATCGCCCGGATCAGGCCGTCTTTCGCGCCAAGGGTGCGCAGCACGGCAATATCGCCGCTTTTGTCTTTCACCGCCATCACCAGCGTGGAGACGATGTTGAAGCAGGCCACGCCGATCACCAGCACCATCGCCAGGTACATAATCGCGCGGATCATCTGGATATCGCGGTACATATAGCCGTAGGTGCCAATCCAGCTACGGATGTAGACGTAGCTGTGGGTCACCTCCCCGGCGGCGCGCACCAGCTTCTGCGCGTCAAACGGATCTTTCGCCTTCAGCGCGATGCCGGTGACGTTGTCGCCCATGCCCAGCAGGCTCTGCGCGTCGGCCAGCGGCACCAGCGCCAGGCTGTGATCGAGCATACCGCTGAGCTTCAGGATGCCGCTGACCTGCAGGCGCACCCGCTTCGGCTGCAGCAGCTTATGCCCGGGGTCGCTGTTGGGGATCATGATGGTCAGCCAGTCGCCCTGCTTCAGCTTCAGGCTGTTAGCCACCCCCTGCCCCAGCAGGATCTGCTGCCTGCCGGCGGCAAAGCTCTGCCAGGCACCGTTCTGTACGTAGGACGGCAGCGCGCTCAGGCGGCTCTCCTGCGCCGGATCCACGCCCTTCACCTGCACCGCCTGCAGCTTGCTGCCGCTTTCGATCAGGCCGGTGAAGTTAATATAGGGGGCGGCGGCGGCCACGCCGGGCACCTGTTCGATTTTTGGCAGCAGGCTCTGCCAGCCGGTAAACGGCTGGTTGACCGCTTCGATCTCGCCGTGCGGTACCACCGCCAGAATGCGGTTGTTCAGCTCGCGTTCGAAGCCGTTCATCGCGCTGAGGCCGATAATCAACACCATGACCCCCAGCGCAATGCCGACGGTAGAGATCACCGAAATCAGCGACACCATGCCGCCCCGACGACGGCCGCGGCTGAAGCGCAGCGCCAGCAGAAGAGAGAGCTGCCCCATCACAGGCTACCCGTCAGCGTCGGCTGTTCGCTGAGCTGCCCGTCGCGCATCTCCATCTGGCGGCCCATGCGTTTCGCCAGCTGCAGATCGTGGGTGACCACCAGGAAGGCGGTGCCCTGGCTGCGGTTCAGTTCACCGAGCAGGCCAAAGATGGCATCGGTATTACGCGCGTCGAGGTTACCGGTCGGTTCATCGGCCAGCACCAGCCGCGGTTTGTTGACCAGCGCCCGGGCGATCGCCACGCGCTGGCGCTCACCGCCGGAGAGCTCCGCCGGACGGTGCGCGGCGCGGTGCTCCAGCCCCACCGCTTTGAGCATCGCCAGCGCACGGCTCTGCGCCTCCGCTTTGCTGGTTTTGCCGATCAGCAGCGGCATCGCCACGTTCTCCAGCGCGCTGAAGTCGGGCAGCAGGTGGTGGAACTGATAGATAAAGCCCAGCTCGCGGTTGCGCAGCTCGGCCTTGGCGGCGGAAGACATGCCGTTCAGCGAGCGGCCGTCAAACACCACTTCGCCGGAGGTCGGCGTATCCAGCCCGCCGAGCAGGTGCATCAGGGTACTTTTACCGGAACCCGAGCTGCCGACAATGGCCGTCATCTCGCCGCTGCCCATGCTGAAGGAGACGTTGCGCAGGACATCGGTCTGCACGCTGCCTTCCTGATAGCGTTTGCACAGGTTGTCGCACTGCAACAGGATGGTGTTACTCATAACGTAAAGCCTCAGCGGGTTGAACGGCGGCAGCGCGCCAGGAAGGGTACAGCGTGGACAACAGCGCCACCACCATTGCCGTCACGGTAATGGTGGCCACCTGGCCCAAGGAAATCTCTACCGGCAGCGCCGCGCCGTCAAGGAACGCGCCAATGACCGGCATTAAATTGTTCAGCTGACTGGCCAGCAACACGCCAAGCAGCGCACCGAACAGCGCGCCGACGATGCCGGCGGTCGCGCCCTGCACCATAAACACCGCCACCACCTGCCGGCGGGTCAGCCCCTGGGTTTGCAGGATCGCCACTTCACCCTGCTTTTCCATAATCAGCAGGCCAAGAGAAGTGATGATGTTAAAGGCGGCCACGGCCACGATCAGGCTGAGCAGCAGCCCCATCATGTTTTTCTCCATCTTCACCGCCTGGAACAGCTCGCCTTTGCGATCGCGCCAGTCGCTCCACACCAGCCCGGCCGGCAGAGTCTGCTGGCTGAGGCTGTCCACCTGCAGCGGTTTATCCAGCCATAAACGCCAGCCGGTAATGTTGCCCGCCGGGTAGCGCATCAGGCGCGAGGCGTCCTGCTGGTTGACCAGAATCTGATAACCGTCAACGTCGCTGTTGGAGGCAAAGGTGCCAGCCACCGTAAACAGACGCTGGCTGGGGATGCGCCCCATCGGCGTGAACTGGCTGGCTGACGGCACCATCAGCCGCAGGCTGTCGCCGCGCTTAACGCCGAGCTGGCCAGCCAGCTGTTCACCGAGGATCGCGTTGTACTGACCGGGCTGCAACTGCTGCTGTTTAACATTCACCAGGAAGGGGGTCAGCGGGTCGGGTTCGTCAGGGTTGACGCCGAGCATCACGCCAACACCCACGCTGGCAGCGCTCTGCATCACCACCTCACCGGTGGTCAGCGGCGTGATGCGACTGACCCCCTGCAGCTGCAGCTGGCTGGCGGGGATCTGCTGCGGATTGATGGAACCGGACGCGCCGGAGAGCACCGCCTGCGGCATCAGCCCGAGGGTGTTTTTCTCAAGCTCGTGCTCAAGGCCATTCATCACCGACAGCACGGTGACCAGCGCCATCACGCCCAGCGTAATGCCGATGGCCGACAGCCAGGAGACAAACCGCCCGAAGCGGTCAGAAGCACGTCCGCGCATGTAGCGCAGACCAATAAACAGGGCGACAGGTCGATACATAAAATCCGTCTTTAAGGTGGCCGCAACGGGAGCGTTGAATAGCGGGGATGATAAAGGTTAGCACGGCGTTATGGAACCACTAAGCCCATGAAGCGCTGATTGTTTTGTCAATGCCTGAAACATTCGGACCCTGTCCCGTCCCGGATAGCGCAAAAAAACGTAATCCATGGCGGTTTTTTAATCCCTTTCATGAGGATAGTTTAATAAATTGCGTTAATCCGGCTTGTCACGTATCGTGTGGGCGCGTAATTTTAACTCACCCATTCGAATCAGGTCTGTTGTTCGCCGCAGGGCAAAGCTTAACGCACCGATCGCATGAGCGGCCTTACCAACTGCCCTGAGCTAAGCCATGCAAAATCAACCATTCAGCCTGAAACAGCTTGCTTTGCTCTTTTCGCTTGCCGTTGTGCTTTCCCTTACCGGGTTAAGCCTGCGCAGCTTCGAATCCCTGTCGATCTTCTGGCCCGGCAATGCCCTGCTGGTCGGGCTGCTGATACGTTTTCCACGGCTGGATCATCCGGTCACGCTGCTGATCATGTTCTGCGGGATGCTGACGGTGGATCTGCTGTGGGGCACGCCGCTGCTGATTTCCGTCGGCCTGAATATCGCCAATATGGCTTTTGTAGCCTGCGCCCGCTGGGTGCTGCTGACCGATCGCTTCACGCGCGCGCAGCCGCGCCGCCTGCAGGCGCTGGTCAGGGTGTTCCCGGCGTCGATGATCGGTGCCGCCGCATGTGCAGTGTTGGGTGCCATCGTCAGCGAGCGTTACTTCCACGACGAGCTGTTTAAGGCGCTGTTTTCTTGGTTCTCCGAACAGCTCTCCACCTCATTACTGCTGCTGCCGCTGGTGATCAGCCTGCCGCGCCGCGATGAGCTGAAAGAGATGAAGAAGACCCGGCAGGAGAGCTCGCTGCTGCCGGTGCTGACGCTGGTTGTCACCACGGTGGCCGGCATCTGGGTCGGCGGCGGTGCCAGCCTGCTGTTCCCGCTGCCCGCCCTGCTGTGGTGCGCCATCAGCTATCCGCTGTTTGTCACCTGCTGCCTGACCTTTATCACCGGCATCAGCGAGATTATTCTCGTGGCCAGTAACGTGCTGAATATCCAGGGCAAAGATGACCTGTTTCGCATCGACAGCCTGTCGTCAGCCCGGGTGGGCGTGGCGGCCATGCTGATTGGCCCGCTGATCGTCGCCCTGAGCACCACCGCCAATAAAAAGCTGGTAGCGCGGGTGACCCAGCGTGCCGACTACGATTTGTTGACCGGGGCGCTGACCCGCAGCGGGCTCTCTTCGCGGCTGGAAACGTTGATGAAGCCGCGTGGGAAAACGCGCAACTTTACCGGCGCGGCGTTCCTGGTGGACATCGACCGCTTTAAAAATATTAATGATACCTGGGGCCACGCCTCGGGCGACCACGTACTTGCCCGCACCGCGGAGTGCATCCGTCAGTCGCTGCAACCGTCGGCGATTATCTGCCGCATGGGTGGCGAAGAATTTCTGGTGCTGATTGAGGGTATTAACCCGGCGAGGGCGTTCCTGCTGGCCAACCGGCTGCGCCACCGCATTGAAAACAATGAAATTCTGCTCAACGGTAACAACCTGAGCGTTACCGTCAGTATCGGTCTGAGCGCGCTGGATATCGATCACGTGCAGAGTCTGGATGCGGCCATCGACCAGGCCGACCAGCAGCTGTATATCGCCAAACACAGCGGACGTAATCAGGTACGCCCGGAGTTTATATTGTAAGCGCGGAGTTCGTCTTCCGGACCGGAGCCGGCGTTACGGGCCCGCCTGCGCGGGCTGACCGGGATCGCCACGCCGTTTAGCGCGCCGCGTCCTCCAGTACCTGGTGGATCACCGCGGAGAGCTGGCCAATCTCAAATTTCGCCACGTAACCGTTGGCCCCGACCTTACGCACGTGATCTTCATTGGCGCTGCCGGAGAGCGAAGAGTGGATCACCACCGGTATTTGCTGCAGTCCGAGGTCGGTTTTGATATTGCGCGTCAGGGTGAAGCCGTCCATTTCCGGCATCTCCAGGTCGGTCAGCACCAGGCCAATCTTGTCGTGAATCGATACCCCCTCCTTTTGCGCGTCCGCCACCATCAGTTTGATCTGCGTCCAGGCCTCCAGCCCGGTGGTAAATGACAGCGCCGGGATCCCCATTACCTTCAGCCCCTGCTCGATCATCGAGCGCGCCACCTTTGAGTCTTCCGCGACGATCGCCACCGCGCCTGGCTTCATTTTGAAGTTTTTCAGCTGGATGTCGTTCTCTTTGACTTCGCGAACGGAGGGGATCACATCATGCAGGATCTGTTCAACGTCCAGTACCATCGCCATGGTGTTAGCCTCATCCAGGCAGGCAATGCTGGTGATGTTGTGGGTGCTGACGCCAGACTCGGCGGCGTGAACCTGGTTCCAGTTGAGCCGCACGATATCTTCCACGGACTCAACGGCAAAAGCCTGGGTGCTGCGGGCATACTCGGTGACCAGCAGCAGATTTAATCCGGTGGCCGGGATACAGCCCGCCACCGCCGGCAGGTCAATCACCGGGATCAGCTGGCCGCGAATGTTAGCCATGCCGAGCAGCGGAGAGTGCATGCCCGCCGCGCGGGTGATGGCGGTCATCGGCACGATTTCGCGCAGTTTAAACACGTTGATGCCAAACAGTTCAGGTTTTTCCTGCCCTTCAGCACACCCGAGGCGGAACAGCAGCAGTTCGAACTTGTTTGATAAGGCGAGGTTCGCTCTCTCGTCGATCTCTTTCTGGAAATTATCCATTTCATCCTCGGGCTGTAATTGACAGGGGCCGTGACAGCAGGCGCTATCAGCAGTTATCGGCAGCAACGGGGAAACATTCAGCAGAAAGGGTGAAATGAGTCAGCGATAGTGGACTATACTTCAGCCAACAGATCTGACCAGTAAAATATTTTACGGTAAAGTTGTACAAGCTTACGATCATTGTATAGATTTAACGGGAAGCCAGAAGGCTTCGCGTAACGAATGATGCTTTGCATCGCCTCTGCAGGTATTCGGATTTCTACTTGCAGAGGTAATTTTTTAACGATCGCTTCCTATTTTAGCATGCTTCTCCGTTTTTGCCTGCCCCTGTCCGGGCGGTAAACGGGAAGCTTTTGGAGATACGACCATGCAGCAGGAAATTTCAACCGAGTCGCAAATTTCTGAATACTTCAAAATGTCAGACGACCTTCATCTGAGTGAAGCGGAAGTCGTACGGCTGGCCATGGCCCAGATTACCGCGCAAAAAGGTTTTGTTACCAATAAGGATGTGATTTTTTATCTGCTGCAGAAGCTGGAATCGGAAAACGACGTGGTGCAGCTGGATATCTACCGTAATGCGCTGGAGCTGGTGGTACAACGTACGCCGGATGACCAGATCTGATCGCTCTCTGTCCCGTTACGCTGCCGCCCCACTGGCGATAAAGAACCCTTTCTTTATCGCCTTATAACAATCAGTTACACCGTCATGTTCATGATTTCCGTGTACGCACTGACCAGCTTGTTACGCACCTGAATGCCCATCTGCATCGACACGCTCGATTTCTGCATGTCCACCATCACGTCATTCAGCGAGATACCCGCCTTACCCAGTTCAAAATCCTGCGCCTGCTGGCGCGACGCGGTTTGCGTTTCGCTGATGCGGTTTAACGCCGCCTTCAGTTCAGCGCCAAAATCCGCCTGATTGCCAGCCTCAGCGCTCTTACCGCCGGCCTGTAACGCGGTGGACTGCAGCGCCTGCACCACACTTTCAATACCCTGAATCGCCATGATTTCCCCTGTCCTGCACCCTGGTTTTTGCTGTTGTGAACAAAGTTAGCACAGTGTCAATAAGACAAAGCCGCTAAATAGCTGCAAAAACCCCGGCTTATCCACCCATTAAATTTCTCATTTCAGAAAATAATGGCAGTCCATCGAGGTGGATTTTTTTTTAAGCCAGCGCATCAGGGAGTCAGTTTTGTTACCACATAACAATAACAGCACAAGTTCCGGTCAACGATCAGGCAGGAAAGGGTCATGAATTCAACTGTCACGCAGGCTAACTCAGAAAAGAAGGGTCTTAACGACCTGTTCGCCCGCCTACGCGCCAACCCCCGTATTCCCATTATCGTCGCCGTAGCTGCGCTAATCGCCGTGGTGATGGCCATGGTGCTGTGGGCAAAACAGCCGAACTACAGCGTCCTGTACAGCAACCTGAGCAATGAAGACGGCGGTGCTATCGTCACCCAGCTGACCCAGATGAACATCCCCTATCAGTTTGATGATAAGGGCGGGGCACTGATGGTGCCGGCCGATAAAGTGCATGAGCTGCGCCTGCGTCTGGCGTCCCAGGGGCTGCCAAAAGGCGGCTCCGTTGGCTTTGAGCTGCTGGATAAAGAGAAGTTCGGCATCAGCCAGTTCAGCGAACAGGTTAACTACCAGCGCGCGCTGGAAGGCGAACTGGCGCGAACCATTGAAACCCTCGGCCCGGTGAAAGGCGCGCGCGTCCACCTGGCGATGCCAAAACCGTCGCTGTTCGTGCGCGAGCAGAAGGCCCCGTCCGCGTCGGTAACGCTGGCGCTGCAGGCGGGCCGCGCGCTGGATGAAGGTCAGATCAATGCCGTGGTGCATATGGTTTCCAGCAGCGTAGCCGGCATGCCGCCGGGCAACGTCACCGTAGTCGATCAGGGCGGACGCCTGCTGACCCAGTCGGATACCAGCGGACGCGATCTGAATGATACCCAGCTGAAATACACCAGCGACGTTGAGAGCCGTTATCAGCAGCGCATCGAAGCGATCCTCGGCCCGATTGTCGGCAACGGCAACGTGCACGCGCAGGTAACCGCGCAGGTCGACTTCAACAAGCGTGAACAGACCGATGAGCAGTACAAGCCGAACAGCAGCCCGGACCAGCAGGCCGTTCGTTCGCGTCAGAGCAGCAACAGTCAGCAGCTTGGCGGACAGTACCCTGGCGGCGTGCCGGGTGCCCTCTCCAACCAGCCCGCGCCGGCCAATTCCGGGCCAATTACCACCCCGAACGCTAACGCCGCCGGGGCTAACCCGACCGCGAACAACGCGACGGCTAACGCGGCCACCAGCACGGCGGCCAGCACCGTGCCCTCCAATACCCGTAACGACGACACCACCAACTACGAAGTCAACCGCACCATTCTGCACACCAAAATGAACGTCGGTGAAGTGCAGCGGCTGTCGGTAGCGGTCGTCGTGAACTACCGCAGCGATGCCGCCGGTAAGCCGGTGGCGCTGAACGAAGCTCAGCTGAAACAGATTGAAGATTTGACCCGCGAAGCGATGGGGTTCTCCAGCCAGCGCGGCGACAGCCTGAACGTGGTTAATTCGCAGTTTACCGCCAGCGATGACCTGGGCGATGCCCTGCCGTTCTGGAAGCAGCAGCGCTTTATCGATCAGATGCTGGAAGCCGGACGCTGGCTGCTGGTGCTGATTGTCGCCTGGATCCTCTACCGCAAACTGGTTCGTCCACAGCTGCTGCGTAAAGCCGCGCAGGATAAGGCGATCGCCGAAGCGGCCGCAGTGGCAGCAACGTCACGCGGTAATGATGATGAAGGTGTGTCGGTCAAGCTGTCGAAAGATGAGCTCGATCAGGAACGTAAATCTCAGCACCGCGTAAGCGCTGAGGTGATGAGCCAGCGTATCCGTGAGATGTCAGAAAATGACCCACGGGTGGTGGCTCTGGTTATTCGCCAGTGGATGAAGGACGAGCTATGAGTCTCACCGGAACTGAAAAAAGCGCCATTCTGATGATGACGGTCGGTGAAGACCGCGCGGCAGAGGTGTTCAAACACCTCGACACCCGCGAAGTCCAGCATCTGAGCTCGGCGATTGCCAGCATGCGCCAGGTCTCGCACAAGCAGCTGACCGACGTACTGCGCGAATTTGAGATCGACGCCGAACAATTCGCGGCGCTGAGCATCAACTCCAATGACTACCTGCGCAGCGTGCTGGTGAAGGCGCTCGGCGAAGAGCGCGCCTCCAGCCTGCTGGAAGATATTCTGGAAACCCGCGGCACCGCCACCGGGATGGAAACGCTCAACTTTATGGAGCCGCAGGCGGCTGCCGATCTGATCCGCGACGAACACCCGCAGATCATTGCCACCATTATGGTGCACCTCAAACGTGGCCAGGCGGCCGATATCCTGGCACAGTTCGACGAACGTTTACGCCACGATGTGATGCTGCGTATCGCTACCTTTGGCGGCGTACAACCGGTGGCGCTGGCCGAGCTGACCGAAGTGCTCAACGGCCTGCTGGACGGTCAGAACCTCAAGCGGGCGAAGATGGGCGGCGTGCGTACGGCGGCCGAGATTATCAACCTGATGAAGTCTCAACAGGAAGAGGCGGTTATCGACGCGGTACGCGAATTCGACGGCGAGCTGGCACAGAAAATCGTCGACGAGATGTTCCTGTTCGAAAACCTTATCGAGGTCGACGATCGCAGCATTCAGCGCCTGCTGCAGGAAGTGGAATCCGAATCGCTGCTGGTGGCACTGAAAGGCTCCGAACAGCCGCTGCGCGAGAAGTTCCTGCGCAATATGTCGCAGCGTGCGGCCGATATCCTGCGCGACGACCTGGCCAACCGCGGCCCGATGCGTATGTCTGCCGTCGAGGGCGAGCAGAAAGCGATTCTGCTGATCGTACGTCGTCTGGCCGAAAGCGGCGAGATGGTGATTGGCGGAGGCGAAGAGACCTATGTCTGATAACGCTTCCCTGCCCTGGCAGCGCTGGGTACCGGACGATCTGATGGCGCGCGAGCGGCCGGCTATTCCACCGCTGACGCTGAGTGATGACCCGCAGCTGCCGGAGTTCGGCGAAGAAGCCCCCGCCGTTGACCAGCAGCAGCTCGAACATGAGCAATGGCTGACGCGCGAGCGGGAAGACGCACGTGCCCAGGGCTACGCGGAAGGCCAGCAGCGCGGCTTTGCCGAGGGGCAAAAGGCCGGTTATGACAGCGGCATGCAGCAGGGCCTCAGCGAGGCACAGCAGCAGCAGGCCCCGCTGCAGGCGCGGATGCAGCAGCTGGTATCAGAGTTTCACCATACTCTGGAAGCGCTGGACAGCGTGATCGCCGCCCGGCTGATGCAGCTGGCGCTGGAAGCGGCGCGCCAGGTGATTGGCCAGGCACCGCAGGTGGACGGTACCGCCCTGCTGCGGCAGATCCAGACCATGCTGCAGCAGGAGCCAATGTTCAGCGGCAAGCCGACGCTGCGGGTCAGCCCGGAAGACCTGCCGCGCATCGAGCAGAGCCTTGGGGCGACCCTGAATCTGCACGACTGGCGGCTGCTGGCCGATCCGGGCATTCATCCCGGCGGCTGCAAGGTCAGCGCGGAAGATGGCGATCTCGACGCCAGCGTTGCCACCCGCTGGCATGAGCTGTGCCGCCTGGCCGCGCCGGGAGAGCTGTAATGACCACGCGACTGTCACGCTGGCTCGGCACGCTGGATAATTTTGAAAAGCGCATGGCGTCGGTGCCGGAGGTGCGTCGTTACGGCCGCCTGACCCGTGCTACCGGCCTGGTGCTGGAAGCAACCGGCCTGCAGCTGCCGCTCGGGGCCACCTGCGTTATTGAACGTCACGATGGCCAGGGCATCAGCGAGGTGGAGAGCGAAGTGGTCGGCTTTAACGGCCAGCGCCTGCTGATGATGCCGCTGGAAGAGGTGGAAGGCATTCTGCCCGGCGCGCGCGTTTACGCCCGCGTCAGCGGCGACGGCAGTCATAACGGCAAGCAGATGATGCTCGGGCCGGAGCTGCTTGGCCGGGTGCTGGACGGCAGCGGACGCCCGCTGGACGGCCTGCCCGCACCGGAAACCGGCTACCGTGCCGCGCTGGCCACGCCGCCGTTTAACCCGCTGCAGCGCACGCCGATCACCGACGTGCTGGATACCGGCGTGCGGGCGATCAACGCCCTGCTCACCGTCGGCCGCGGCCAGCGTATGGGGCTGTTTGCCGGCTCCGGCGTCGGCAAAAGCGTGCTGCTGGGGATGATGGCGCGCTACACCAAAGCCGACGTGATCGTGGTGGGCTTAATCGGCGAGCGCGGCCGCGAAGTAAAAGACTTTATTGAAAATATTCTCGGCACCGAGGGCCGCGCGCGCTCGGTGGTGATCGCCGCGCCGGCGGACGTTTCCCCGCTGCTGCGCATGCAGGGTGCCTCTTACGCCACGCGGATTGCGGAAGATTTTCGCGATCGCGGCCAGCACGTGCTGCTGATTATGGACTCGCTGACCCGCTACGCCATGGCACAGCGCGAAATCGCGCTGGCAATCGGCGAGCCACCGGCAACCAAAGGCTACCCGCCTTCCGTGTTTGCCAAACTGCCGGCGCTGGTGGAACGCGCCGGTAACGGCATTGACGGCGGCGGTTCAATCACCGCCTTCTACACCGTTTTAACCGAAGGCGATGACCAGCAGGACCCGATCGCCGATTCGGCGCGTGCGATTCTGGATGGCCATATCGTGTTATCCCGCCGCTTAGCCGAGTCCGGCCACTATCCGGCCATTGATATTGAAGCCTCGATCAGCCGCGTGATGGCGCACCTGATCGACGACACCCATTACGCGCGGGTGCGCCAGTTTAAACAGCTGCTGTCCAGCTTCCAGCGTAACCGCGATCTGGTCAGCGTCGGTGCCTACGCCGCCGGCACCGACCCGACGCTCGACAAAGCGATCAGACTTTACCCCGAACTGGAGGCCTTCCTGCAGCAGGGGATGTTTGAGCGCAGCAGTTTCGATGATGCCTGCCTGCATCTGCAGGCGATTTTCGGCTAGCGCCCTGAGCACAGGGTAGCTCGCCGCCGGAGGGTTTATGGCTAAACAGGCCTCAGCAATTGACACCCTGCGCGACCTGGCGCTGAAAGATGTCGAGAAAGCCGCTATCCAGTTAGGCGATATGCGGCGCGCACAGAAACAGGCAGATGAGCAGCTGAACATGCTGCTCAACTACCAGGATGAGTACCGCAGTAATCTCAATAACACCATGACTCAGGGGATTGCCAGCACCCGCTGGTACAACTACCACCAGTTTATTGAGACGCTGGAGAAGGCCATTCAGCAGCATCGCCAGCAGCTGACGCAGTGGAATCAACGGGTTGAAGGTGCACTTAACCTGTGGCGCGACAAACAGCAGCGGCTGCATGCCTATGAGACGCTGCAGGCCCGCGCGGCCGCTAACGCGTTATTACAAGAAAACCGTCTCGATCAGAAACGGATGGATGAATTTGCCCAACGGGCACTATTGAGGAAAGGCGAATGATCCCTTTGCCAACACCGGTTACTGCGTCCACGACGACAGCGACAGCCACGCCGATTACCAGCAGCCGTTCCGGCACCTTCGCGACGGATACCAACGCATCCACCGATGCCGCCACCGCTGGCGACGGCGCGCAGCCAGAATTTTTGACCCTGCTGGGCAACCGTCTGCTCTCACTGGCACAGCAGAGCGGCACCGGTAAACCTACCCTGCCTGACGTCAGCACGGAACAGAGCGCCTCTGACAAGAGCGCGGCGAAGTCACGTCTCAGCGATCTGCTCTCCGCGCTGGACAAACCGGATGCGCTGAACGCGCTGCTGCAGCCGCAGACCAGCGGCACGCTGCCTGCCGCCACCGGCGACAGCGACAGCCAGCTCAAACCGGCGATCGCGCTCAGCGACATGGATTTACAGGCCCTGCAAGCCCTGCAGGCGATGCTGCCGGCCAGTACGCTGGTGCCGCGCACGACGCAGACCGCAGGTAAAGGTGAAGGCCTCGCCACCGATGAAACCGATGCCGGAAACGGGCGCGCAGCCGGCCTGCTGACCAGCACCACCACCAGCGGCACGCCACGCAGCAGCGGCCAGCCCCTGCTGAGTGCCCACAACGATGCTGGTAATCAGGCTACAGACGCGGCAGAATCGGCATCTGGCCCGGCTTTTCAGCAGGTTATGAGCACTATTGGTAAAGATATCGATAAAGAAAATTCAAGTTCTGCTACTAATGCGACGATAACTACAAATGCCATCAGTGCCGCAACCGCTCCGCTGACGCCAGCGGGTAGCTCGCTGGTCACCGCACCGGCCACGCCGCAGCTTAATTCTCAGCTCGGCAGCCCGGAGTGGCAGCAGGCACTGGGACAGCAGATCCTGATGTTCAGCCGTAACGGGCAGCAGACCGCCGAACTACGTCTGCACCCGCAGGACCTGGGCAGTATCCAGATCAGCCTGAAGCTGGATAATGATCAGGCACAGTTGAGCCTGGTGTCGAACCACAGTCAGGTACGCGCCGCGCTGGAAGCCGCGCTTCCACAGCTGCGCAGTGCCCTGGCTGAGAGTGGCATCAACCTGGGTCAAAGTAATGTAAGTAGCGATGCGTTCCCGCAGAACCAGTCCTTCGCCGGGCAGCAGGAGCAGCAGCGTAATAACAGCGGAAGCCAGTTTAGTCTTGCTTCGGAAAATAGCAGTGATGTGACGCCTCTTGCCGTACCTGCCGCCCTGCAGGCGCGCGCCGCAGGGTCCAGCGCTGTCGATATTTTCGCCTGACGGCTACAAACGCGTAAGCTGACGGCATTATCCGCGTCTTTTCAGCCTATTGTTTGGCTCAGGACGCGGGATAATTTGCCCGCAACGCCGTGGGTTAGCGGATTAGGTGGCACCGCCCCCGAAAATAATCACAGGAAGTTACAGCTAATATGACTGATAACGCTAAAGCCAAAAGCGGCAAACGTAAGCTCCTGATACCGGTGTTGCTGGTAGTAACTCTGGTCGCTTGCAGCGTGGCGGGCTATACAGTCTGGCGCTCGATGAACTCTCCGGCTAACGCCACTGCGGCTGCTAAGCCGGAGCCACCGCCGGCGCCGGTGTTTTTTGCTCTGGACACTTTTACGGTCAATTTGATCAATCCTGACAACGATCCGGATCGCGTGCTCTACGTAGGCTTTACCCTGCGTTTGCCGGATGAAGATACCCGTCGTCGTCTGAATGATTATTTACCGGAAGTACGCAGCCGACTGCTGCTGCTGTTATCGCGTCAAAACGCTGCTACGTTAGCCAATGAGCAGGGTAAGCAGGAATTAGTAACACAGATCAAACAGGTACTGGCACCTCCGCTGGTGCAAGGACAACCCCAGCAGGTCGTGACCGACGTACTGTTTACGGCCTTCATACTGCGGTGATGTAAATTTATGGGCGATAGCATTCTTTCTCAGGCAGAAATTGACGCGCTGCTTAATGGCGACAGCGACAGCGCGGCAGACGATCAGGTTAGTCAGGGTAGCGATAACGGCATTCGCCCTTACGATCCCAATACCCAGCGCCGCGTGGTGCGTGAACGCCTGCAGGCGCTGGAGATTATTAACGAGCGTTTTGCACGTTCTTATCGTATGGCGCTGTTTAATCTGCTGCGCCGCAGTCCGGATATTACCGTGGGGGCGATCAAGATCCAGCCCTACCACGAGTTTGCCCGTAATCTGCCGGTACCGACTAACCTCAATCTGATCCACCTTAAGCCGCTGCGCGGAACGGCGCTGGTGGTGTTTTCGCCTGGTCTGGTGTTTATCGCGGTAGATAACCTGTTCGGCGGCGACGGCCGCTTCCCGACTAAGGTCGAGGGGCGCGAGTTCACCCATACCGAACAGCGCGTGATTCAGCGCATGCTGAAGCTGGCGCTGGATGGCTACAGCGATGCCTGGAAGCCGATCTATCCGCTGGACGTGGAGTATGTGCGTTCCGAAATGCAGGTCAAGTTCACCAACATTACCACGTCACCGAACGATATCGTGGTCACCACGCCGTTCCAGGTTGAGGTGGGTAACCTGACCGGTGAGTTCACCATCTGCATCCCGTTCAGCATGATCGAACCGCTGCGTGAAACGCTGGTCAACCCGCCGCTGGAGAACTCGCGGCGCGAAGATGAGAACTGGCGCGATACGCTGGTGAAACAGGTGCAACACTCCGAACTGGAGCTGGTGGCTAACTTCGCCGACATTTCGATGCGTATCTCCCGCCTGCTGGCGCTGAAACCTGGCGACGTGCTGCCGATTGAAAAACCGGACCGCATTATCGCCCATGTGGATGGCGTACCGGTGTTGACCAGCCAGTACGGCACGCTGAATAAGCAGTATGCGCTGCGCGTGGAACACCTGATTAACCCGATTTTGAACTCGATGAATGAGGAACAGCCCCATGAGTGACATCAATAAGCCGTCCGACAACGACATCTCCGCGGACGACCTGTGGGCTGATGCGATGAATGAGCAGGCGAGCACCACCTCTGCCTCAACGGCGGGGATTTTCAAATCACTGGAAGCCGGTGACGTCAGCGGATCGCTGCAGGATATCGACCTGATTATGGACATTCCGGTCAAACTGACCGTGGAACTGGGCCGCACCAAGATGACCATTAAGGAGCTGCTGCGCCTGACGCAGGGCTCGGTGGTGGCGCTGGATGGCCTGGCGGGTGAACCGCTGGATATCCTGATCAACGGCTATCTGATTGCCCAGGGGGAAGTGGTGGTGGTCGCCGATAAGTACGGCGTGCGCATTACCGACATCATTACCCCGTCCGAACGCATGCGCCGCCTGAGCCGCTAAGTGAACACCACCCAGCCGTCACAGCCGGTGGTCGGCCAGCCCGCGGTCTCTTCCGCATCGGTGCTTACCCAGGTCAGCGGCGTGCTGGCCGCCATTATTCTGCTGATCCTTGCCTGTGCCTGGCTGGCGAAGCGAGTGGGCCTGACACCGAAACGTGGCCGGGGCGCAACGCTGAACGTCAGCGCCAGCTGCCAGCTGGGGCAGCGCGAACGCGTCGTGGTAGTGGATGTTGAGGGCGCCCGGCTGGTGCTGGGCGTTACCGCCCAGCAGATTACCCATCTGCACACCCTGCCCCCGGCCCCTGAACCGACCTCATCCACACCGCCACAGGCGCCGGCCGATTTCCGTCAGCTCCTCCAGTCGCTTCTTAAAGGCCAAAAGCAAAAATGAAACGCATACTGCCGCTGCTGGTGCTGTCGCTGCTGATGCTGGCACCCAACGTCTATGCCCAGTTACCGGGGCTTATCAGCAAACCGCTCGCCGGGGGCGGCCAGAGCTGGTCGCTGCCGGTGCAGACGCTGGTGTTTATCACCTCGCTGACCTTCCTGCCGGCGATCCTGCTGATGATGACCAGCTTCACCCGCATCATTATCGTGTTTGGCCTGCTGCGCAACGCCCTCGGTACGCCGTCGGCACCGCCGAACCAGGTGCTGCTCGGTCTGGCGCTGTTTCTGACCTTCTTTATTATGGGCCCGGTATTCGACAGGATCTATTCCGACGCCTATCTGCCGTTCAGCGAAGACAAAATCAGCATGCAGGAAGCGATGGATAAAGGCGCCCAGCCGCTGCGCGAATTTATGCTGCGCCAGACGCGTGAAGCTGACCTGGCGCTGTTCGCCCGGCTGGCCAACACGCCGCCGCTGGCCGGGCCGGAAGCGGTACCGATGCGGATTCTGGTGCCCGCGTACGTCACCAGCGAGCTGAAAACCGCGTTCCAGATTGGCTTCACCGTATTTATTCCGTTCCTGATTATCGACCTGGTGGTGGCCAGCGTGCTGATGGCGCTGGGGATGATGATGGTGCCCCCCGCGACCATCTCGCTACCGTTCAAGCTAATGCTGTTTGTACTGGTCGACGGCTGGCAGTTGCTGGTGGGTTCGCTGGCGCAGAGTTTTTATTCCTAACCGGAGCAACGCATGACACCCGAATCGGTAATGCAGCTTGGCCATGACGCCCTGAAGGTGGCGCTGGCGCTGGCCGCTCCGCTGCTGCTGGCCGCCCTGCTCAGCGGGCTGATTATCAGCCTGCTGCAGGCCGCTACCCAGATCAATGAACAGACGCTGTCATTTATCCCGAAAATCCTCGCCGTGGTCGCCACTATTGTGATCGCCGGGCCGTGGATGCTGAGCCTGGTGCTGGATTATATGCGCACCCTGTTCAGCAATTTGCCTTATATGATCGGCTGATGATTCAGTTCGACAGCAGCCAGCTTCTGTTCTGGATCAGTCAGTTTTTCTGGCCGCTGGCGCGCGTGCTGGCGCTGATCATGACCGCCCCGCTGCTGAGCGAGAAGTCGATCAGCCGCAAGGTCAAACTCGGCCTTGGCGTGATGATCACCTGGGTGCTGATCCCCTCTTTACCGCCGACCAACGTCACCCTGTTCTCCGTCGGCGGCTTCTGGCTGCTGATCCAGCAGATCCTGATTGGCGTAGCCACCGGATTTACGCTGCAGCTGGCGTTTGCCGCCGTGCGTACCGCCGGTGAAGTAATCGGCCTGCAGATGGGGCTCTCTTTCGCCACCTTCTTTGACCCCGGCAGCCGCCTGAATATGCCGGTGCTGGCCCGTTTTCTCGATATGCTGGCCATGCTGCTGTTTCTGACCTTCAACGGCCACCTGTGGCTGATTTCGCTGCTTGCCGACAGTTTCCACACCCTGCCGGTAGGCGGTGAACCCCTGAACAGTCATGCTTTTTTTGCGCTTACCAACGCGGCCGGCCTGATTTTCCTTAACGGTCTGAAGCTGGCTCTGCCGCTGATCACCCTGCTGCTGACGCTTAATCTCTCTCTGGGCCTGCTCAACCGTGTGGCCCCCCAGCTTTCGGTATTTGCTATCGGCTTCCCCATCACGCTAACCCTGGGGATGGTGTTTATCATTCTGATGATGCCGCTGCTGGCGCCGTTCTGCGAACATCTGTTTAGCGAGATCTTCGACCTGTTATCAACGCTGCTGAATGAAATGCCGGCACGCTAGATAAACGTCAGACTAACCCTTCGGAAACTTAAGTCATTCAAATGTATTACGTCAGTAATAGGTTCAAAGCTTTACACTTTTCCATAAGGAAATTCTGATAAGTGTAAATTAACAGTGAAAAATATTTTTATTAATCGGCAGTTAGCGTATTTTAAACATGGCAACGCTAAGACATGTCTGAAAATACCTGCTCAGGGATGCCTCTTATCGTGATGTTTTAAATTGTTATTTTTTCGCCAACACCAGCATTTTACTTAGGTTCCGCGCCCTGTGAGGGGCTGAGTTTTACCCCAATAACAGGTCCGGAAATTGCATCTCTTTTGAGGAATATCCCTCAGGTCGTGCCTTCATTTCTCTAAGGGTCGCTATTATGCCAACAATGATTATGGATTCATGTAACTATACGCGGCTGGGACTGAATGATTACTTGCTCGGAAAAGGGCTGAGAAAAAAGAACATTATTACGGTAACGGAAACCAGTCAGTTACAAAGTTACTGTAAAAAATACAGGCCAGGCGTAGTTTTTATCAATGAAGACTCTTTTATTCACGAAGCCGATGCCAGTCAGTTACTGAGAAACATCATCCTGCAGCATCCGGATACGTTATTTTTTATATTTATGGCGATCTCGAACATTCATTTTGAAGAGTATTTATATGTCCGAAAAAACCTGATTATTACCTCAAAGTCGATCAAACCCGGCACCCTCGACGAACTGCTCAGCACCTACATCCAGCAGCGCTGTGGCCACGCCTCGCGCTACCTGTCGGGTTCAGACGTTCACCCGCTGACGCTGAGCAGGACGGAATCCTGCATGCTGAGAATGTGGATGTCAGGCCATGATACGATTCAGATATCTGACAAACTGCAAATCAAAGCAAAAACGGTTTCCTCACACAAAGGAAATATAAAACGCAAAATTAAAACCCACAAAAAGCAGGTTATTTATCATGTTGTCCGGCTGGCAGACAATGTGACCAGCGGTATCTATGTCAATCTGAGATAACGCCGGCGCAGACGGGAGACGTCCCGTCTGAATGCTTCAGCACTCAATGTCAATTTTGTGAAGCACCTCCCACTTCCCCGCTAAGCGTTTCCTTTCCGATGCCGATGTTAACAGGACGACCGGAGCGTATCTTCGTCCCCATCAGAGAGCATAGGATATGAAACTACAACAAAATGACGCGCAGCAGACCGTTAGTTTTTGGCAGCATCTCCGCCTGGTCCCGCTGTTTGCCACCATTCTGGGTGGCATTCTGTTACTTTTCGCCTTGTGTATCGGCCTCGCCAGTTACTTTCTTATCCAGAGTAATCAGTCGCTTAATGACGTCACCGAAGAGATCCAGGTGCGTATGGCATTGTCGAACAGCTCTAATAATCTGCGTACGGCACGCCTGACGGTGATCCACGCGGGTGCTTCGGCGCGCATTGGGGAAATGGAGGAGTTTAAGGCCAATCTCGACACCACAGAAAAGCGCATCCAGCAGGCGCGCGACAGCTTTGCCCGCTACGAGCAGCGCCGGGTGAAAACGCCGGCCGACACCGCGCTGGACGCCGAGCTGAAGACCCGCTTCGGTGAGTACCTTGAGAAGGGCCTGCTGCCGATGTTGAAAAGCGCCAACGACGGCAGCTTTGAAGGGGTGATTGCCCAGGAAACCGACTACACCCGTAAATTTGATGACGCCTATAACGCCGTGCTGCTCAAAGCGGTGAAGATCCGCACCGAGCGCGCCGAAAGCATGAATGCTGAAGCGGCCGCGCAAACCCGCCTTGGCTTTATCATGATGGCTGCGGCCTTTGCACTGGCGCTGTTGCTGACGCTGGCGACCTTTATCTTCCTCAAGCGCGTGGTGATTGCACCGATGCGCCACGCGGTGGAACGCATTGAGCAGATTTCCGCCGGCGATCTGACCGCACCGCAGCAGCAGTGGGGACGCAGTGAAATTGGCACGCTGGGCCACCATCTGCAGCTGATGCAGCAGTCGCTGGTCACCACCGTGGGTACCGTACGTGAAGGTGCGGTGGCGATTTACCAGGGGTCAGGTGAGATCTCCGCGGGTAACACCGATCTCTCCTCACGTACCGAACAGCAGGCTGCCGCGCTGGAGCAGACGGCCGCCAGCATGGAGCAGCTGACCTCGACGGTGAAACAGAACGCCGAGAACGCGCACCATGCCAGCCAGCTGGCGGCAGAAGCCTCCGGCCGCGCGCGCGACGGTGGGGCTATCGTCAACGGCGTGGTGACCACCATGAACAATATCTCCGCCAGCTCGAAGAAAATTGCTGAGATCACCACGGTGATCAACAGCATCGCCTTCCAGACCAATATCCTGGCGCTGAACGCCGCGGTGGAAGCGGCGCGCGCCGGCGAGCAGGGCCGTGGTTTTGCGGTAGTGGCCAGCGAAGTGCGTAACCTGGCGCAGCGCAGCGCCGGTGCCGCAAAAGAGATTGAAGGCCTGATTGCCGAGTCGGTGGATCTGATCGGCAAAGGCTCCAGCGAAGTGGCACACGCCGGCGATACCATGAGCGGCATCGTCGACGCGGTGCGCCGCGTCACCGATATTATGGCGGAGATCGCTGCCGCCTCAGACGAGCAGAGCCGGGGCATTGAACAGGTCAGCCAGGCGGTAACCGAGATGGACAACGTCACCCAGCAGAACGCCTCGCTGGTGGAGGAAGCCTCTGCCGCCGCCGCCTCACTGGAAGAACAGGCGGCCCGCCTGACCCAGGCGGTTGCCACCTTCAAGCTGAACACCTACGCCGCTGCCCCGCTGCGCACGGCCAGCGTCAGCGGTAAAAAAGCGCTGCCGGTAACGGCAAAGCCGGCGCTGGCTGACGGGGATAACTGGGAGACGTTCTGATTCACGAACGTCATAAGTAAAAAGTATTACCCTGACGGGCCTCGTGCAGACGAGCGCCCGTTTTTTTTGCGCAATCGCTTCATTTAAACGATCGGATCTCGTCAGGCACGGATATTTATTCCGGCACAAAGATAATTATGATCTGATAGTTTCCGACGATGATGAACTGAATTCAGTTTAAACCCCGGCGGTTTTCCACGATACCGGCTTTAAAAAAATAGCTTTAAGGCTAATTATTGACGACTTTCTAACCCTTAACCTGATAATTCTCTGCCTGGATTTTATTACTGACCATAAAAAAACCCACGCGTTAACGTGGGTTTTCTTACGAATAAGCGAGATTATCGCCGCGCTATGATCCACACCGCATGCACGATACCCGGAATATAGCCGCACAGCGTCAACAGGATGTTAAGCCAGAACGCACCGGCAAAGCCGACCTGCATAAAGACGCCCAGTGGTGGTAAAAGAATCGCAATCACAATTCGAATAAAATCCATATTCTCTCCGTTATCAGTGTTATCTGTGCTCAGCACCTGTTCCAGTATAGACACTATCGCCTGTTCTGCCGGTAAAGACGGGTAAAGCTGCGTAATTGCTGACTTTTTCGTTTTCTTAACAATTGGTGATGAGACTTCTGTCCGCAGAAAAACGTAGAATGTTCCCACTGCATCACCCCTAAAGGTGCGGTCAACCTAAAAAGTAACAAGGATTTTGCCCGCGCAGCGCGGGCTTTTTTTTCCCCGCGATTCCCCTCCTGTCACAGCGTCTATACTTGCTAACGGCGCCTGAGCTGCCGCGCTATGTTTACCAATACCAGCAACGCGTTCGCCATCACCTTCGCAGCACTGCTGCTGCCTGCTGATTTGATAACCGGGGGTATCTATGCCGACTCTGCAGGATCCACTGACGATCGTCACCGATCTCGACGGCTCACTGCTCGATCATCACACCTACAGCTGGCAACCTGCACAGGCCTGGCTGGACCGCCTGCAGGAAGCGCGGATCCCGATCGTCATCTGCTCCAGTAAAACCGCCACTGAGATTGTGCCGCTGCAGCGGGCGCTGGGGCTTGGCAGCGCGCCGTTTATCAGCGAGAACGGTGCGCTGGTGCAGTGGGACGGTGCGCCGGGCGGCCCGCTGCGTCATCATCCCGGCCCGGATTACGCCAGCCTGTGTCATACCCTGCTGCGGCTCAGGCAGCGTGAGGGGTTTAAGTTCACCGGTTTTTCTGACGTCACCGAAAAAGAGATCGCCGACTGGACCGGCCTGTCGCCGGGCGACGCCGCGCTGGCTAAAATGCGCGAGGCGTCAGAAAGCCTGATCTGGCGCGATGACGACGCGCGCTTCGCGCTATTCGGGCAACGTCTGGCGGAGGAAGGGCTGGCGCTGGTGCAGGGAGGACGTTTCTGGCACGTGATGCCGCAGGGCCGGGACAAGGGCAGCGCGCTGCGCTGGCTGCTGCAGGAGACGCCGTTTGGCGCTGCGGCCCCGCTGACCATTGGCCTGGGTGACAGCCCTAACGATGCCCCGATGCTGGACAGCGTCGATTTTGCCGTGGTGATCAAAGGTTTCAGTAAAAACCCGCTGCTGCTGCAGCGCGCAGCAAATCCGGCGGTGTATCGCACCGCGCACGCCGGCCCGCAGGGCTGGAGCGAAGGGCTGGATTTTTTTATCACTCAAACCTGAGTGTTCACGAGTCTGACAGGGGAATGCGATGAGCGATTTTTACCAGAACGGGGTGATTACCAATTTCCACAATCTGACCGATCGCCCGCTTAAAGAGCTGGAAAAGGATCTGGTACGCTTTTCACGCAAACGTAAGATGGGGCTGATCCTGCCTTCGCTGTTTTCCGAACTTGAAGGCCCGGCGCTGGGAAACATCGTCGACGAACTGGCGAAAGTGCCTTATCTGGCCGAGATTGTGATCGGCCTGGACCGCGCTGACCGCGACCAGTTTCTGCACGCGCGGGAGTTCTTCTCCCGCCTGCCACAGCGTCACCGCATTTTGTGGAACGACGGGCCGCGGCTGAAAGCGCTGGACGCCGAGCTGGATAAGGAGGGACTGTCGCCTTCGCAACCCGGAAAAGGGCGCAACGTCTGGTTCTGCACCGGCTACACCCTCGCCTCTGACCGCTCACACTGCGTGGCGCTGCACGACTGCGATATCGTCACCTATGAGCGCGGCATGCTGGCGCGTCTGCTCTATCCGCTGGCTAATCCGAATTTCGAGTACGAATTCTGCAAAGGCTTTTACGCCCGGGTGGCGGACGGCAAGCTGAACGGCCGCGTGGGCCGCCTGCTGGTCGGCCCGCTGCTGCGGGCGCTGCAGAAGGTTTACGGCCACTCCGAGTACCTCGACTATCTTGCCAGCTTCCGTTACCCGCTCTCCGGCGAGTTTGCCATGCGCACCCAGGTGCTCAACGGCATCAAAATTCCCGGCGACTGGGGGCTGGAGATCGGCGTCCTGTCGGAGATTTACCGCAACTACACCACCCGGCAGAGCTGCCAGGTGGAGATCGCCGACAACTACGATCATAAACACCAGCCGCTGTCGGAAGAGGATGGCAGCGGCGGCCTGCGCCGCATGAGCAACGATATCGTACAGTCGCTGCTGCGTAAAATGGCCACCATGGGGGTGAACATCACCAGCGATTCGTTCCGCGTGCTGAAAGCCACCTACTACCGCTACGCGCTGGACGTGATGGAAATTTACAGCCATGACGCGATGATGAACGGCCTGAGATTTGATCAGCACGTTGAGGAGGCGGCGGTGGAGATGTTCACCCAGTCGATTCTGGAAGCCGGTCAGTCGTTTATCGAGCGCCCTAATGAAAAACCCTTTATCCCCAGCTGGAGCCGTGTCCAGTCGGCATTCCCGGATATTTTGCAGCGCATCCAGCAGGCGGTCGAGGAGGATAATAGCGGCGACGTCTGACTGCGCAACCGCGCGCGTTTAACGCCAGGATAATCCGCCTGGCCACTGCAACTTCAACCATTTAGAGTTATACTCGCCGGGCTGAAATGGGAAAGCCCTGCGGCAACAGAGCCGTCAACTGGCAGGCCGGCCGCCGGGTTCCCGCTCTCCTTTGAGATATGAGAACGCCGAACTGATTATGCCTGAACATTACCGTTATGACCTGCCGGCAAAGGCGGGCGACCTGCGCCAACTGGGGCAGTTAACCGGCGCAGCCTGCGCCGTAGAGTGTGCCGAAATTGTTGAACGCCACGCCGGTCCGGTGATGTTGATCGCGCCGGATATGCAAAATGCCCTGCGCCTGCAGGATGAGATACGCCAGTTTACCGACTGCCCGGTGATCGCGCTGGCCGACTGGGAGACGCTGCCCTACGACAGCTTCTCCCCGCACCAGGAGATTATCTCCTCGCGGCTTTCCACGCTGTACCAGCTGCCAACGATGACCCGCGGCCTGCTGATCCTGCCGGTGAACACGCTGATGCAGCGCGTCTGCCCGCACGGCTATCTGCACGGCCATGCGCTGGTGATGCGCAAAGGGCAGCAGCTGTCGCGAGACGCGCTGCGCAGCCAGCTGGAGCAGGCGGGTTACCGCAGCGTCGATCAGGTGATGGCCCACGGTGAATTCGCTACCCGCGGAGCCCTGCTGGACCTCTACCCGATGGGCAGCGACCGCCCGTACCGCATCGACTTTTTCGATGATGAAATTGACAGCCTGCGCCTGTTCGACACCGACAGCCAGCGCACGCTGGAAGAGGTGACGGCGATCAATCTGCTGCCGGCCCATGAGTTCCCTACCGATAAAAATGCGATCGAACTGTTTCGCAGCCAGTGGCGTGAGCGGTTCGACGTCAGGCGCGAACCGGAACACATCTACCAGCAGGTGAGCAAGGGCACCCTGCCTGCCGGTATCGAGTACTGGCAGCCGCTGTTTTTTGACGGCCCACTGCCGACGTTGTTCAGCTATCTGCCCGCCTCAACTCTGCTGGTCAGCACCGGCGACCTTGAGGCCAGCAGCGAACGTTTCTGGCAGGACGTCAATGCCCGCTATGAGAACCGCCGCGTTGACCCGATGCGCCCGTTACTGCCGCCCCCTTCACTGTGGCTGCGCGCGGACGAGCTGTTTGGCGAACTGAAGCAGTGGCCGCGGATACAGCTGGCAACGGAGCAGCTGGCCGATAAAGCCGCTAACCGTAACCTGCAGTACCAGCCGCTGCCGGACCTGGCGGTGCAGGCCCAGGCGAAAGCGCCGCTGGACGCGCTGCGCCGCTTCCTTGAAGAGTTTGACGGCCCGGTGGTGTTCTCGGTAGAGAGTGAAGGCCGCCGCGAAACGCTGCAGGAGCTGCTGGCGCGGATTAAGCTGAAACCGCAGCCGATCGACGCGCTGCATGATGCCCGCCAACCGGGTCACTACCTGCTGATCGGCGCCAGCGAGCATGGCTTTATCGACGGCCTGCGCCACCGTGCGCTGATCTGCGAGAGCGACCTGCTGGGCGAGCGGGTCAGCCGTCGTCGCCAGGACAGTCGCCGTACCATTAACCCCGACGTACTGATCCGCAACCTCGCCGAGCTGCATCCGGGGCAGCCGGTGGTGCATCTGGAGCACGGCGTCGGGCGCTATATTGGCCTGACCACCCTGGAAACCGGCGGTATCAAGGCCGAATACCTGATGCTGGCCTACGCCGGCGACGCCAAACTCTACGTGCCGGTCTCCTCGCTACACCTGATTAGCCGCTATGCCGGTGGTGCCGATGAGAGCGCCCCGCTGCACAAGCTGGGCAGCGACGCCTGGTCACGCGCCCGACAAAAAGCAGCAGAGAAAGTGCGCGACGTCGCCGCCGAACTGCTGGATATTTATGCCCAGCGCGCGGCGAAGACCGGCTTTGCCTTTAAGCATGATAAGCAGCAGTACCAGCTGTTCTGTGAAAGCTTCCCGTTTGAAACCACCCCGGACCAGGCGCAGGCGATTAACGCCGTGCTCAGCGATATGTGTCAGCCGCTGGCGATGGACAGGCTGGTATGTGGTGACGTCGGCTTTGGTAAAACGGAAGTGGCGATGCGTGCCGCCTTCCTGGCGGTAGAGAACCACAAGCAGGTGGCGGTGCTGGTACCGACCACCCTGCTGGCGCAGCAGCACTACGACAACTTCCGCGATCGCTTTGCCAACTGGCCGGTGCGCATCGAGGTGCTGTCCCGCTTCCGTACCGCAAAGGAGCAGGCGCAGGTGCTGGAAGAGGCGCGGGAAGGCAAGGTCGATATTCTGATCGGCACCCATAAACTGCTGCAGAGCGAGATCAAATGGCGCGACCTGGGGCTGCTGATCGTCGATGAAGAGCACCGCTTTGGCGTGCGCCATAAAGAGCGCATCAAGGCGATGCGCTCGGACGTCGATATTCTGACGCTGACCGCCACACCGATCCCGCGCACCCTGAATATGGCGATGAGCGGCATGCGCGATCTGTCGATTATCGCCACGCCACCGGCCCGCCGCCTGGCGGTAAAAACCTTCGTCCGCGAGTACGACGAGCTGGTGGTGCGCGAAGCGCTGCTGCGAGAAGTGCTGCGCGGCGGCCAGGTCTATTATCTGTACAACGATGTGGAAAATATCGAGAAAGCGGCGAAGCGCATCAGCGATCTGGTGCCGGAGGCCCGGGTGGCCATCGGCCACGGTCAGATGCGCGAACGCGAGCTGGAACGGGTGATGAACGATTTTCACCACCAGCGCTTTAACGTGCTGGTGTGTACCACCATCATTGAGACCGGCATCGATATCCCCACCGCCAATACCATTATCATCGAGCGCGCCGATCACTTCGGCCTGGCACAGCTGCACCAGCTGCGCGGTCGCGTGGGTCGTTCGCACCATCAGGCGTACGCCTGGCTGCTGACGCCCCACCCGAAAGCGATGACCACCGATGCGCATAAGCGCCTTGAGGCAATCGCTTCGCTGGAAGATCTGGGGGCCGGTTTCGCGCTGGCCACCCACGATCTGGAGATCCGCGGCGCCGGCGAACTGCTCGGCGAAGGCCAGAGCGGCCAGATGGAAACCATCGGCTTCTCGCTGTATATGGAGCTACTGGAGAACGCGGTGGATGCGCTGAAAGAGGGCCGCGAGCCGTCGCTGGAGGATCTGACCAGCAACCAGACGGAGATTGAGCTGCGGATGCCGTCGCTGCTGCCGGATGATTTTATTCCTGACGTCAACACCCGACTGTCGTTCTATAAGCGTATTGCCAGCGCCCAGCAGGCCGGCGAGCTGGACGACCTGAAAGTGGAGCTGATCGACCGGTTTGGCCTGCTGCCGGATGCCGCCCGCAATCTGCTGGATATCGCCGGGCTGCGGCTGGCCGCCAGAGCGTTGGGTATTCGCAAGCTGGAGGCCAGCGAGAAAGGCGGCTATATCGAATTCGCCGAGAAGAATAAGGTTGACCCGATGTGGCTGATCGGTCTGCTGCAGAAGGAGCCGCAGCACTGGCGGCTGGACGGCCCGACCCGCCTGAAGTTTATGCGCGATCTTGACGAGCGCAAGCTGCGCGTAAAATGGGTACAGACGTTTATGCAGCAGCTTCAGGAGCACGCGGTCTGACCTGATGCCTGAGCTCCGCCGGGCCTGCGCCTTTCAGCGCAGCCGGTTCTTTCACCCCGGCCCCTGCCGCGATAATTCCTATGCGGCAGGGGCCAGAATTCTCATTTCGTGCCCCTTCCCCGCTAATTTTACGTAACGCTATCAGGATCTGACACGCGCCTGCGCCACGATGATGACCGCCATCCGCTCAGGGCTTACCCTGTGCACTCGGTCAACCGCCGGAGCCGGCCATCACGAATGAACTTAACGTGCTGGCCCCACTTGCGTGTTGTACAAAAACTTATACACTCAGGGAGGCTTAATGACGCACACAACGGAACAACACCTGCGACCGAAGACGATCGACTGGCGCGGCAGCTCACTGGACGATCTGAAACAGCTGCCGCTGACGCTGCGGGCGCTGGCAGGCAGGGAGTTGCGTAAGGTTCAGTTTGGTGAAGACCCCGCCGACTTTAAAGTGATTGCAGACTGGGGGGCGGGAGTGGTGGAGATCCGGTTGAACGACGAACATCACTCTGGCCGGGTGGTGTATGTGGCAAAGTTTGCCGAACGACTTTACGTACTGCACAGCTTTATTAAAAAATCGCAGAAAACGCGTAACGAAGATGTTGTTATCATCAAAACCCGCTATCGCGAAGTGATTGCGGAAAGGACCAGGAGCAAAGTATGAGCGATAAAATTGACACTGCCAGCCGCCATCTGACCCGGGCGGAGGATAATATCTTTAGCGACCTCGGGTTTGATGATGCCCAGGCGGCAGCGCTGCTGCGCGACTCTGACGAGGAGATCCGTCGCCTGCAGGCGATGAAAAAACAGGTGATGGCGGAGATCGCTGACTGGATCAAAGCGGGCAATATTAAGCAGCACCAGGCCGCGCAGATCATGCACGTTACCCGCCCGCGCGTCTCTGACGTGGTGAATCAGAAAACCGAAAAATTCACCCTCGATGCGCTGCTGGCGATGGCCGGCGCGATAGGCAAGCAGTTTCAGCTGGTGGCGAAATAATCCATCGCTATGCAGGCATGTCCTGCAGTGTCTGAGCGTTGCAGGGTTGCAGGGTTGCAGGGTTGCAGAATTATGCCCGCTATATTACGGGTTTAACGGCGCTCAGCAGCGTGATTTTGCCAGGGCGGTTGAGATTGGCGTCATGACTGAAGTGGAAGTAATACGGATGTGCCATCATTAACGCGTTGACTGTCGACAGCTTTGCGGCTGTCAACAGTCAACGTTTTTCAGGCTCAGGCTCAGGCTTTATTATTCAGCATCAGCTGGCCGTTGCTGTCCAGTGGAATGCGGGTACCCGGGTCGTTATCCATGCGGACTTTACCCTGCTGGTCGCCAATTTTATAGGTGACGTCGTAACCCAGCATTTTATCCTGCTTGTCATAGACCGTTTTGCAGCGCTGCTCGGTAGTGGTGTAGGTGTCACGATCCTGCAGCGCTCCCTGCACCTGATTACCGCCGTAGCCGCCGGCCAGCGCACCCGCGACCGTGGCGACATCGCGCCCACGTCCGCCGCCGAACTGGTGGCCAAGCACGCCACCGGCTACCGCACCTAATACCGAGCCGGCGATGCGGTTTTCATCCTGCACCGGGCGGCGGTGGGTCAGCGTGACGTTACGGCACTCCTGACGCGGGTTTTTTACCGTCTGTTTAATCGGCGTGGCGGAGAGCACCTGGGCAAACTGCGGACCACGGTCAAACACGTTCATGCTGGCCACGGCAGCTACGCCCAGCGCGGCAGCCACACCGATTCCAATTCCCGCTAACATTGATTTATTCACAGGAAATCCTCCTGACAGTTACCGCGCATACTGGCCTGCTGCAACATCCGTGGCAGGTACGGCCTACCCGGCGTGCGCGACGCACCAGGGTAATGAGCTGAATTTTGCAATCTGACGGGGAGTGTGACAATAAGAATAGGGGAGGAAAACGTGCGAAAGCACCGAAGATACGGGGTTTTAGGAGTGTTCCGAGCACCGGTAATGCCCCCACCTGCAGCAGAAAAAAAGGCCAGGTCAGGGCCGCATTCGCGACGCCCTTCCCGGCCTTTCAGGGTCTGAACAGGATGCAGGACCGGTTCAGACGCGGACTACCGCGCGGCTTAGTGCAGCTTCAGACGCGGGCGGATCACCCGGTTAATACTGCCCACCAGCATCATCAGCCCGGTTTTGAAGTAGCCGTGCAGGGCAATCTGATGCATGCGGTACAGCGAGATGTAGACGATACGTGCGATGCGGCCTTCGATCATCATCGAACCGCGCATCAGGTTGCCCATCAGGCTGCCGACGGTGCTGAAGCGTGAGAGCGAAACCAGCGAGCCGTTGTCTTTGTAGACGTAAGGCTTCTGCGGCTGCCCTTTAATCTCTGCCAGGATATTCGCCAGCACGCGTGATGCCATCTGGTGAGCGGACTGCGCACGCGGCGGCACGAAGCCCCCCGCCGGCAGCGCGCAGGACGCGCAGTCGCCGATCGCGTAAATGTTCGGGTCGCGGCTGGTCTGCAGCGTCGGCTCCACCACCAGCTGGTTGATGCGGTTGGTTTCGAGGCCGCCGATCTCTTTCATAAAGTCCGGTGCCTTGATACCCGCGGCCCATACCATCAGGTCGGCGTCAATAAACTCGCCGGACTTAGTGTTCAGGCCCTTCTCTTCGGCGCTGGTAACCATGGTCTGGGTCAGAACGCGCACGCCCAGCTTGCTCAGCTCCTGATGAGCCGCGGCGGAGATGCGCGGCGGTAAGGCCGGCAGAATACGCTCGCCGGCTTCTACCAGCGTGACGTTCAGCGCTTCGCTGTTCAGCCCCTTAACGCCGTAGCTGTGCAGCTCTTTCACCGCGTTATGCAGCTCGGCAGAGAGTTCCACCCCGGTGGCACCGGCACCGACGATGGCGATGTTCACTTTTTCGGTGGCACCGTTGCTGGCGGAGAACTTAAGGAACAGGTTCAGCATGGCGTTATGGAAACGACGCGCCTGATGCGGGTTGTCGAGGAAGATGCAGTTATCCTTGACGCCCGGCGTACCGAAATCATTAGAGGTACTGCCCAGAGCCATCACCAGCGTGTCGTACTCCAGTTCGCGTTCGGCGACCAGCAGAGCGCCCTTCTCATCGCGAATTTCCGCAAGGTGCACGCGCTTATCGTCACGGTTCAGGGTGGTCAGGGTACCGAGCTGAAACTCAAAGCCGTGCTTGTGGGCGTGAGCCAGGTAGCTCAGTCCGTCAATGCCTTCATCCAGCGATCCGGTGGCCACTTCATGCAGCAGCGGTTTCCACAGGTGAGTCTGGTTACGATCCACCAGCGTGATTTGCGCTTTCTTTTTGCGCCCCAGCTTGTGGCCCAGCTGAGTAGCCAGTTCGAGTCCTCCGGCGCCTCCGCCGATAATAACAATTTTCTTCATAGATACAGTCTGACGACCCTCATAAAAGTGAACCAATCGTTAACTAAAAGTTAAATAATAACCTTAGCAAACATAGGGTTGGCGATGTTAATTCGCGAGCTGAGGGCAGAATAACACGGGGGAATTCATCTGTTCTACGAAAATTGATCCTGGTCAATTTTATTAATAAAAGCGGGAATACTACGAATAACAGGGGTATTTAACCCGCCGGCTGGCGGGTTAATTTTTATATAAAAAACAACGTGGAGATTTGAATTAGCGGGCAGAATTCGCCTTCTGCGTGAGCCAGCGATCCTGCAGTTTTTCCAGCGCGTTATGGCTCTCTTTCCAGCGCGGCGAGTCGATAAGCTGCTGCCGGCTGAAATGACCACGGTGGTACAGCTGGCTGATCCGTTCGCTGCGGGTCGGCGGCAGATTATCCAGCACGCTCACCGCGCCTGCACGGTGGTTGCAGACCAGAATCATGTCGCAGCCGGCGTTCAGCGCCGCCTGCCCACGCTGGGCATAGTTACCCATTACCGCCGCCCCTTCCATCGACAGATCGTCAGAGAAGATCACGCCGTTAAAGCCCAGCTCACTGCGCAGCACCGTCTGCAGCCAGTGCGATGAGCCGCTGGCCGGGTTAGGGTCGACCTCGGTATAGATCACGTGCGCTGGCATGATCGCATCCAGCGCGCCTTCGGCAATCAGCTGTTTGAAAATCGGCATATCCTGCTGGCGGATCTCCGCTTCGCTGCGGTTATCGCGCGGCGTCTCTTTGTGCGAGTCGGCGCTGACCGCGCCGTGCCCCGGGAAGTGTTTGCCGGTGGTCTTCATCCCGGCATCGTGCATACCGCGGATAAACTGCCGCGCCATCGCCAGCGCGATCGCCGGGTCCTGATGGAATGAGCGCTCGCCAATTGCCGCGCTGCCGTGGCCAATGTCCAGCACCGGCGCAAAGCTGATGTCGATATCCATGGCGATCATCTCGGCGGCCATCAGCCAGCCCGCCTGCTGCGCCAGCTGTTCCCCCGCCGCCGCGTCATTCAGTGCGGCAAACGCCTGCATCGCGGGCAGCCGGGTAAAGCCGTCGCGAAAGCGCTGCACGCGTCCGCCTTCCTGGTCGACCGCGATCACCAGCCGCTGGCGTGAGGCGGCGCGGATCTGACGCACCAGTTCGGCCAGCTGCGCCGGATCGTGGTAGTTGCGGGTGAACAGAATCAGCCCGCCCACCAGCGGATGCTGTAAAATTTCACGCTCTTCGGCATCCAGTTCGTAGCCGTGCACGTCTAACATTACGGGTCCCACAGTTCACCTCTTATCCTGCTGTTACAGGCTATATCCGTCATTCATCAGGTCGCACAGGCATTTGCTTCAGGCAACCTGAATGATTCAGGCTACATTGTGTTTAACCTGCCGCCAGCCCTGTTCGGCCAGCGCCAGAAAATTCGTCTCGCCACTCTGCTGCCAGCGCAGTTCATACCAGCAGCTGGCAAGCAGCGTCAGCCACGGTAGCCAGCGGTGAATCTGCTGGCTCAGGGCGTCAGGCAGCAGCTGCTGCTGTCCGGCGTAAGCCGTAATCAGCCGCTGCTGCTGCCCGATATCCAGCCCGTTACCGCTAATGATTGCGGCCAGTTCCAGCGCCACATCGCCATCGCTGGCATATTCCCAGTCGATCAGCCTGAGCCTGCCGCCGGCATTAATCAGATTGCCGCTGTGGATATCCATATGCAACGGTGCCAGCCGCAGCGGACGCGGCTCACCCTGACGCGCTAACCGCCGTAACGCCCGCAGCCACGTCAGCGTGCGCCGTGCAGGCTGGCTGCGCTGCCAGTAACATTGCAACAGCGGCAGCAGGGTTAAGCGGTAACCGCACGGCGGCTGCTGATGCAGTCGCGCCACGGTGGCGGCCAGCGGCTCCAGCCAGTCATTCAGCGCGTCGGGGTGCAGCACCTGCCCCGCCTGCCAGCCCAGCAGCAGCCAGTGCGGGTTGCGCCCTATCGCCTGCGGTGCCACACCGCTGGCGGCCAGCTTGCGTAAAATGCGGTACTCACGACGGCGGCAGACGCCAGGCATCAGCGGGGTAACGTCCGCCCGTCGCGCCAGCAGCGTAACGTCCGGCAGCGCGATGCGCACGCTGCCACCGCTCAGGCCGCTTTGCGCCGTAAAGCATCCGGCGGCAATGTCTGCCGCCGGAAAGTGCTGCCTGATTAGCCGACCGAGTGCCGGATCAGTGCTGAACGGCACCGCTGCCTGACCAGATAATTTCACCGGTCTGCACCAGCATCAGCTGCATCTGCAGCGTCGGCGATTTGATGTCGCCTTCGGCATTGCTGTACAGCACATACTGTGCGCCAACGTAGCGGGCAAGACCGATCGCTTTACTGCGCGAAACCAGGCTGTCTTCCGCCGACAGGCCCAGCGTCTGTTTAGCCACGCCCAGCTGCTGCGGGCTGACCAGCGTGAACTGGCTGTTATTGGCCAGCGCACCCTGCAGCGCCGCGGTCGCCTTAGCGCTCTGCAGGCTGCCGTTAGTGCTGTTTTTCACGCTGTCGACCAGCAGCACGCTGCCGGCGGTGACGCCATCCGCCTTCAGCATCTGCGCCACCAGCGGAGAAACGCTGGCCTGCCAGTTGATGGATTGCATCTTCGGCGGTTGCGGCACGTTCTCTACCGGCGCAGGCTGTGCTGGTACCGGTTGTGGCTCAGGTTGCGGCTGCGGCTGTACCGGTTCCACCGGCGCAGGCTGCTGCCCCTGCTGCTGTTCACCGGTAATACAGCCCGTCAGTAACAGGGCCAGCGCCAGTACGCCCGCCAGCTTAAATTTATGTTGCACGCTATCACTCCTCACAGATACAGGTAGAGACGAACTTTGCCCGCCGACAGGTTGCCGTTTTGCGAGGCCACTTCGGCCTTGCCGTTGGCAGGAACGACCACGGTTTGTGGGCGTTCAAAAGGCAGGATCTCCAGCCCTTTTTCATCGTACCAGTAGAATCGCCAGTTGACGCTGACCGGTTTGTCCTGCTGGTTAAACAGGGTGGTTGAGGCACGCTGCTGGCCGTTGACCTCGCGGATCGTCGGCTCATCGGTGGTGATGCCGGCCGACAGCACCGACGACTCCATCACCAGCGTTTGCGCGGTGTTGATTGCGGTGCGGTCGCTGGAACAGCCGCTGAGTGCCAGCAGCATCAGCGCGCTGATAATGATGAGCCGCATCGGGTGACTTCCGTAGCCGTTCAGGGTCAGGAGACCAGCATCGGCCCGAGAGGGCGGCCGCCCACCAGGTGCAGGTGGATGTGGTACACCTCCTGCCCGCCGTGCTTATTGCAGTTCATAATCAGACGATAGCCGTCTTCGGCAATGCCCTCTTCTTTGGCAATTTTCGCCGCCACGGTCATCATCCGACCCAGCGCCGCCTCATGCGCCGCCTGCACGTCGTTGGCCGTTGGGATCAGCAGGTTGGGGATCACCAGAATATGGGTGGGTGCCTGCGGAGAGATATCGCGAAAGGCGGTGACCAGTTCGTCCTGATAGACGATGTCAGCCGGAATTTCGCGGCGGATGATTTTACTGAAAATGGTTTCTTCGGCCATGGTGCATATCCTTAGCATCTGTTCAATTATCGCAGTATGAGCGAGAAAATCGTTTTTTATCAACTTTCAACGCCGTTTTTCTTTTCTTCACCTGCGGACAGGATCATACACTATTGCTTAAGACGTAAAAAAGGGAGCCTGCGCTCCCTTTTCATTTTACTGATGCTTAGCGCTTATGCGTTACGCATGTAGTCGTCCATGTCGGTTTTCAGGTTATCGGACTTGGTGCCGAAAATCGCCTGAACGCCGGAACCTGCCACCACTACGCCGGCAGCACCAAGCTTCTTCAGCCCTGGCTGGTCGACTTTCGCCACGTCCGCCACGCTGACGCGCAGACGGGTAATACAGGCGTCGAGGTTAGTAATGTTCTCTTTACCGCCGAACGCAGCAACCAGGTTGGCCGCCATTTCGTTGGCCGAGGCGCTGGTCTGCTCGCCGGAGCTCTCTTCACGGCCCGGCGTTTTCAGATCCAGTTTGGCAATCAGAACACGGAAGATAGTGTAGTAGATGATGCCGTAGATGATACCGACAATCGGGAACAGCCAGAGTTTGCTACCGTTACCGCTCAGCACGATGAAGTCGATCAGGCCGTGCGAGAAGCTGGTACCGTCGCGCATGCCCAGCAGAATAGCGATTGGGAACGCCAGACCGGCCAGAATTGCGTGGATCACATACAGGATCGGCGCAACGAACATAAAGGCAAATTCAATCGGCTCGGTGATACCTGTCAGGAACGAGGTCAGCGCGGCGGAGATCATGATACCGCCCACTTTGGCACGGTTTTCCGGCTTCGCGGAGTGCCAGATGGCAATCGCTGCGGCAGGCAGGCCGTACATTTTGAACAGGAAGCCGCCGGACAGTTTACCTGCGGTTGGGTCACCCGCCATATAACGCGGGATATCGCCGTGGAATACCTGGCCTGCCGCGTTGGTGAATTCGCCGATCTGCATCTGGAACGGCACGTTCCAGATATGGTGCAGGCCAAACGGCACCAGAGAACGCTCAACCACGCCGTAGATGCCAAACGCCACCACCGGGTTCTGGTACGCCGCCCACTGGGAGAAGGTCTGGATAGCCGAACCAATCGGTGGCCAGATGAAGGAGAGCACCACGCCGAGGAAGATCGCCGTCAGGCCGGAGATAATCGGTACAAAGCGCTTACCGGCGAAGAAGCCAAGATACTCTGGCAGCCTGATGCGGTAGAAGCGGTTAAACATATACGCGGCGATGGAGCCGGCGATAATCCCGCCGAGCACGCCGGTATCGGCCAGGTGCTTGCTGGCGATCTCTTCCGCCGGCAGGTGCAGCACCAGCGGCGCGACCACGGCCATGGTTTTCACCATGATGCCGTAAGCTACCACCGCCGCAAGGGCAGAAACGCCGTCGTTATTCGTGAAGCCCAGCGCCACGCCGATGGCAAAAATTAGCGGCATGTTGGCAAAGACTGAACCACCGGCTTCCGCCATCACCTGTGAGACGACCAGCGGTAACCAGCTGAAGTTGGCAGAACCAACGCCCAGCAGAATACCCGCTATCGGCAGCACCGAAACGGGTAACATCAGCGATTTACCGACCTTTTGCAGGTTCGCAAATGCATTTTTGAACATAGTGTAAAGCTCCTGAGTATGAGTGCTTTTCGTTCGCGTGGTACGCGGTGCAAAGGAGGGAGGATCCATTGCTTTTTTCAGAGAGTCTTAACGCTCTCGGTATTTATTACGAAGAGTAAAATAAATTGGTAAAAATTTGTTTGATGGCTATCACGTTTCGCGCTGCCCATCCGCTGATAACCAGGAAAAATCGTCAAAACCCGCTAAATTTTGCGCTAAAAAAAAGTGCAGCCGCCAATTTTCGGCGCTGCACTTTACGACTTTTCGCTATTAATTACGAGGCATAAAACAAATCAGCCAGTGGATTCAACCGCCCAGGCGCGACATCGGCACGTGGAACAGGCGCGAGAAGTTTTCCGTGGTGGCGCGAGCCATCTCTTCAATGCTGACGCCCTTCACCACCGCCATATACTCCGCCACATCACGGGTCCAGGCCGGCTGATTCTCTTTGCCACGGTGCGGCACCGGGGCCAGATACGGCGAATCCGTCTCCACCAGCATGCGGTCCAGCGGCACATAGCGCGCCGCGATGCGGATCTGCTCAGCATTGCGGAAGGTGGCAATGCCGGAGAAAGAGATGTAGAAACCCATATCCAACAGTTTTTCCGCCGTTTCCCGATCTTCAGTAAAGCAGTGGAGTACGCCCCCGCAGCGATCGGCCTGCTCTTCCTTTAGAATAGCCAGCGTGTCTTCGCGCGCGTCACGCGTGTGGACAATCACCGGTTTGTTCAGATCGCACCCCACGCGAATATGCTCCCGGAAGGAAGCCTGCTGACGTGCTTTGGTCTCTTGCTGATAGAAGTAGTCCAGCCCGGTCTCGCCCATCGCCACCACCCGTGGTTCGGCGGCCAGCGCGCGCAGTTCGGCGAAGTCGTACTCCTCTTCCTGATTCAACGGGTGCACGCCGCAGGAGTAAGCCACGTCGGGACGATCGCCAATCAGTGCGGTCATCGCTTTATAGCCCGGCAGCGTGGTGGCTACCGCCAGCATAAATTTTACGTCGCGCGCCGCCGCCTTGGCGGCCACGTCGGCCACATCCTTGTGCAGGGTTTCGTAGTTCAGGCCATCCAGATGGCAGTGAGAATCAACTAAAAACATGTTCGCTACTCTTAAAGGTGGATACCGGCAGCCGCCGGTTTGATCGTCTCTTCCCAGCCTAACAGCTGGTCGGTAAGCAGTAATTCGCGATTGACCGCCACCACGTGCAGCAGGCGATCGCGGCAGGCCATCCAGTGACGCAGGCTGCGATCGATCGCCGCCGCCGGCAGCAGGCTGGCCAGCCCGTTGACCGCCGCCTGCTGGTCAGGGTTAGTGATGTACGCCCCGGCACCGTGCTGCCATTTGGCAGCATCAATCAGCAGCGAACAGAGCCAGCCAATACGCTGCGCCGCCTGCTCATGGTTGAGCACCGGCAGCAACGTCAGCATATCACCCTGCAGCGCCGCGGGCAGCGCCTGGCACAACGCCTGCCGCTGCTGCCACACCTTTGGCTCCAGCAGCGCCAGCGCGGCGGCCGGTGCCCCGGCCGCCAGCCGCAGCGCCGCCATGCGCTCCTCTGCGCTGGCCGTCGACTGTTTCTGCAGCCAGTTCAGGCTCTGCGCTTCGTCCGGCACCTGAAGATGCCACAGCAGGCAGCGGCTGCGCAGCGTGGCCAGCAGCCGCGCGGGCTCTTCGCAGCTGAGCATAAACCAGGTGTTTTGCGGCGGCTCTTCCAGCGTCTTCAGCAGGGCGTTCGCCGCCGCCTCGCTCAGCTGGGCGGCATCCGGCAGCCAGACCACCTTGGCCCCACCCTGCTGGGCATGATGGTAGAGTTTTTCTGTCACGTTGCGGACGGCGTCGATGCCCAGCGTGGTTTTACCTTTCTCAGCTTCCAGCCGGTACCAGTCCGGGTGGGTACCCGCCTGCATCAGCTGGCAGGCGTGGCAGTGACCGCAGCTTTTCAGACCTTCAGGCTGGCGGCACATCAGCCAGCGACCGATGCCCCATACCAGCGCATCGTCCCCCATGCCCGGCAGCGCCTGGATTAGCAGCGCATGGTGCCCGCGCCCGGCCTGATGCAGGCCGAGGATCTGTCGGTAAGCCGGATTCAGCCACGGATACCAGTTCATCGGACGTCCTGTAACCAGCCGGCCAGCGTTTGCTGCAGATCCTGGCTGACCTGCGCCAGCGGACGGGTGGCGTCGATGGTGAGGATGCGTGGGTCTGCGGCGGCCAGCGCCAGATAGCGGTCACGGGTGCGGATAAAGAAGTTCAGCGACTCCTGTTCGATCCGATCCAGCTCGCCACGCGCCCGCGCCCGCTGCAGGCCAATTTCCGGCGTCACGTCGAGGTACAGGGTCAGATCGGGGGCAAAGTCGCCCAGCACCGCCTGCTTTAGCGTGCGCATCAGCGCGCTGTCCATGCCGCGGCCGCCGCCCTGGTAAGCCTGCGATGAGAGATCGTGACGATCGCCAACCACCCAGGCACCGCGTGCCAGCGCCGGCTTAATCACGTTTTCGACCAGCTGTACGCGGGCGGCATAGAGCATCAGCAGCTCTGCCTGGTCGGTGACGCGCTCCCCCTCGATGCCCTGCTTGATCAGCTCGCGCAGCTTTTCCGCCAGAGGCGTACCGCCCGGCTCGCGGGTAAAGACAATATCGTTAATTCCGTGCCGCTGCAGTTCAGCGACCACCGCATCCCGTGCCGTGGTTTTACCCGCCCCTTCCAGGCCCTCAATAACGATAAATTTACTGTTCATTTTTTTCCTTCATCGCCAGCCGGTAGACCTGAACGGCTTTATTGTGGCTGGCCAGATTGGTGGTAAAGGTGTGCCCGCCCTTACCGTCAGCGACAAAATAGAGATAGCTGGTTTTCAGCGGATGGGCGGCAGCCTGCAGCGAGGCGCTGCCCGGCATGGCAATCGGCCCCGGCGGCAGGCCGTTAATGGTGTAGGTATTATACGCCGTGGGCGTGTCCAGATCCTTGCGCGTAAGGGTGCCGCTGTAGTCGCTGCCAAGGCCATAAATCACCGTGGGGTCGGTCTGCAGACGCATGCCGGTGCGCAGGCGGTTAATAAACACCGACGCCACCTTAGCGCGCTCGTCGCTGACCGCCGTCTCTTTCTCAACGATCGACGCCATGGTCAGCAGCTCGAGTTTCGATTTATACGGCAGGTTATCTTCCCGTCCCTGCCAGGCCTCATCCACCTCTTTTTCCATCCGCTGATGGGCGCGTTTCAGCAGCGCGACATCGCTGGTATTGGCGGTGTAGTGGTAGGTATCCGGATAGAACCAGCCTTCGGCACCCTGCTCTTCACCCTGCAGCTGCAGCGCGGCGGCAACGGTCGTCAGCTGGTCGTCTGCCAGCTGATGTTTCAGATAGGGGGCGCTGCGCAGCTGGCTGAGCCACTCCTGCAGGCGCGTTCCTTCGACAAAGCGCAGCGGGAACTGCGCTTCGCGACCGGAGGCCAGCAGCGCCAGCATCTGGCGCACGGTCATCTTTTCATCGAAGCGATAGGTGCCGGCCTTGAACTCCGCCAGCTCCGGCTCCAGCTTCAGCAACAGTCCAAACCACGGGCCGGGTTTGATAATGTGCTTTGACTCCAGCTGGGCTTCCAGCACCACGCGGCCGGAGCCGGCGGGCAGGGTAAAGATCGTTTCCTGGTTAATGGTCAGGGGAGAATCGGCAAACTGACGCGTCTGCCAGTAACCGTATGCGGCGGCTAACAGTGCTGCCGCAACCACCCCGACGACGATTTTGCGTGTTGTAGTCATAAAAATTCCACGTTATCTAATGGGGGCAAAGCAGAGAAAACAGCTGGCGCGAAGGATAGTGCCATGACTCGACCTGACGCACAGGCAGCACCGGCATCAGCGCATTGGTGATGAAAACCTCATCGGCAGCGGCCAGCGCATCAATTCCCACGCGCACCTCACTGAGTGACAGGCCATGGGCGACAATCTGCTGCATCACCCGCTGTCGCTGGATGCCGTTGACCCCTGATTCGCTTAAGTCCGGGGTAAAGACCCGATCCCCGGTGCGCCAGAATAAATTCGCCGCACAGCATTCCACCAGCATAGCATCAGTGTCAAGCACCAGTGCCTCGTCGGCCCCCGTCTGTTCAAGCCGTGTGCGGATCAGCACCTGCTCAAGCCGGTTGAGGTGTTTAATACCGGCCAGCAGCGGGTTTTGCGCCAGCCGCACCGGGCTGAGCGCCAGCCGGGCACCGCTGTGGCGTAAAGCGTCGTAGTGCGCCGGGTAGGCGGCCAGCGAAATAATTCGCGTCGGGCTGCCGCAGCCGCTGGCGCTGTAGCCGCGGCCACCGCTTCCGCGGGTGACGATTGCCTTCAGCACGCCGTCTGCCAGCGTGGCGCTGGCGGCGATCATTTCAGACCGCAGCGCCGCCCAGTCGACATCGGCGATCAGCAGCCGTTCACAGCCCTGCTGCAGCCGCTGCAGATGCGCCTCCAGCCACTCTACCTGCCCCTGCCTGACGCGCGCGGTGGTGAAACAGCCGTCGCCAAACTGTACCGCCCGATCGCTGGCCTCGATCGTCTGCTGCCGTATACCGTTAATCCACATTATGCCTGCTTCCCGCTATCCGAATGTCAGCCAGATTACCTGCCAATGCCGACAGAATCATCTGAAACTGCCTGAGGGGGCGGCCGGTGCGCCTGCGCTAAAAAAAAGGCCCGCTAAAAAGCGGGCCTCACTGTTGTTACTGCTTCAGCTTCAAATCTTACGGAAGATCAGCGAGCCGTTAGTGCCGCCGAAACCAAAGGAGTTGCACAGGGCATATTCCATGTTTTCAACTTTACGCGCGGTGTGCGGCACAAAGTCGAGGTCACAGCCTTCGTCCGGATTATCCAGATTGATGGTCGGCGGAACGATCTGGTCGCGCAGGGCCAGAATGGTAAAAATCGACTCTACCGCGCCCGCCGCCCCTAACAGGTGGCCGGTCATCGACTTGGTTGAGCTGACCAGCACCGTGCTGGCTGACTCACCAAACACCGACTTAACCGCCTGCGTTTCCGCTTTATCACCGGCCGGGGTTGAGGTACCGTGCGCGTTGATATAACCGATCTGTTCAGGTTTCAGCTGCGCATCTTTCAGCGCGTTGACCATCGCCAGTGCCGCACCGGCGCCATTTTCAGGCGGTGAGGTCATATGGTAGGCATCGCTGCTCATACCAAAGCCGACGATTTCGGCATAGATTTTCGCGCCGCGCTGTTTGGCGTGCTCGTACTCTTCCAGTACCAGCAGACCCGCTCCGTCACCCAGCACGAAGCCGTCACGATCTTTGTCCCACGGGCGGCTGGCCGCCTGCGGATTATCGTTATTGGTCGACAGTGCGCGCGCCGCGCCAAAGCCACCCACGCCAAGCGGCGTACTGGCTTTTTCCGCTCCGCCGGCCAGCATAACATCGGCATCGTTGTAGGCGATAATACGCGCAGCGTGGCCGATGTTATGCACGCCAGACGTACAGGCGGTAGCGATAGAAATACTGGGACCTTTCATGCCAAACATGATGGTCAGGTGTCCGGCAACCATATTAACGATGGTTGAGGGAACAAAGAACGGGCTGATTTTACGCGGGCCACCGTTAACCAGTGACGCGTGATTCTCTTCAATCAGACCCAGGCCGCCAATTCCGGAGCCAATAGCAGCACCCACACGTTCGGCGTTCTCGTCAGTAATGACCAGGCCGGAATCCTGCATGGCCTGAATGCCTGCAACGACGCCATATTGAATAAAGGCGTCCATCTTGCGCTGATCTTTACGCGAGATGAAATCGTCACAGTTAAAATCCTTTACCAGACCGGCAAAACGGGTTGCATAGGCACTGGTATCAAAATGGTCGATCGGGCTGATGCCACTCTGACCGGCAACAAGAGCATTCCAGGTGGACTCTACGGTATTGCCGACAGGAGACAACATGCCAAGACCGGTCACAACTACACGACGCTTAGACACGTTCGTCCTCCAGGGAGGGAAAAAAGGACAGGATGTGGGATGTTCAGATAAAACTCAGGCGGTCGAATGACCGCCTGGAGATGTTCACTTATGCCTGGTGACCATTGATGTAATCAATAGCAGCCTGAACAGTAGTGATTTTCTCAGCTTCTTCGTCCGGAATCTCGGTATCGAACTCTTCTTCCAGAGCCATCACCAGCTCAACGGTATCAAGAGAATCAGCGCCCAGATCTTCAACAAAAGAGGCAGTGTTCACAACTTCTTCCTGCTTAACGCCCAGCTGCTCGCCAATGATTTTCTTAACGCGTTCTTCGATAGTGCTCATACTATTAAATTTCCTATCAAAACTCGCTTTCGCGATGGTTTTCGTAGTGTATAAAATGTTGAAAAAGATGCAACTAAATCCCGGCTGTTCCAACCACGATTTTACGCTATTTTGCGGCCATTGCCGCAAATAACGCAAATGATTTTCGTGATTATTAAACCATGTACATTCCGCCATTGACGTGCAGCGTCTCACCTGTGATGTACGCCGCCTCGTCAGAGGCTAAAAATGCTACAGCATTGGCGATTTCCTGCGCATCGCCAAGGCGACCCGCAGGCACTTCCGCCAGAATGCCCGCACGCTGATCTTCGCTCAACGCACGCGTCATGTCGGTTTCAATGAAACCAGGTGCCACAACGTTAACGGTAATGCCACGTGACGCGATTTCACGCGCCAGTGACTTGCTAAAGCCAATCAAACCCGCTTTTGCTGCCGCGTAGTTTGCCTGGCCCGCATTACCCATTGTTCCAACGACGGAGCCAATGGTAATAATCCGGCCCGCGCGTTTCTTCATCATCGCACGCATTACCGCTTTTGAAAGACGGAATACGGAAGTCAGATTGGTGTCCAGGATATCCTGCCACTCATCATCTTTCATGCGCATCAGAAGATTGTCACGCGTGATGCCTGCATTATTGACTAAAATATCCACTTCGCCAAATGTGCTGCGAATATTTTCTAAGACGCTGTCAATCGAAGCCGCGTCAGTGACGTTGAGCAACAGCCCTTTGCCGTTGTCACCCAGATACTCGCTGATGGCATCAGCGCCGCTCTGGCTGGTGGCGGTGCCGACAACTTTGGCACCTTTAGCGACCAGCGTTTCCGCGATAGCACGGCCAATGCCGCGACTTGCGCCGGTTACCAGCGCAATTTTACCTTCGAAATTCATGTTATTCCTCGTTTATTGCTCAAGCGCTGCAGACAGGCTGGCCGGATCGTTTACCGCCGCCGCCGTCAGTGTGTCAACAATACGTTTTGTCAGACCGGTCAACACCTTGCCCGGACCCGCTTCCAGCAGTGACGTCACGCCCTGCCGGGCCATAAATTCTACGCACTCCGTCCAGCGCACCGGGCTGTACAGCTGACGCACCAGCGCGCTGCGAATCGCCTCGCCAGAGGTTTCGCACTGTACGTCAACGTTGTTGACGACCGGGAACTGCGGCGCGTTAAAGGTCAGCTGCTGCAGCGCCTCCGCCAGTTTGTCGGCGGCGGGTTTCATCAGCGCACAGTGTGACGGCACGCTAACCGGCAGCGGCAGTGCACGTTTGGCGCCGGCAGCCTTACAGGCGGCACCGGCACGCTCAACGGCTTCTTTATTGCCGGCAATCACCACCTGACCCGGTGAGTTGAAGTTCACCGGTGACACCACCTGCCCCTGTGCAGACTCTTCGCAGGCTTTGACGATCGACGCGTTGTCGAGGCCAATAATCGCCTGCATGGCACCCGTTCCTTCCGGAACGGCTTCCTGCATCAGTTTACCGCGCAGTTCTACCAGCTTAATCGCATCAGCAAACGCGATCACCCCGGCACAAACCAGCGCACTGTACTCACCCAGGCTGTGGCCTGCAAGCATTGACGGCGCTTTTCCGCCTTTTTCCTGCCAAACGCGGAAAATGGCAACAGATGCAGCCAGTAAAGCCGGCTGCGTTTGCCAGGTTTTGTTCAGTTCTTCAGCAGGACCCTGCTGCACCAGCTGCCACAGATCGTAGCCCAGCGCGTCAGAAGCTTCGGCGAAAGTCTGTTCCACCAGCGGATGTTCAGCGGCCAGTTCGGCCAGCATGCCGACCGACTGCGATCCCTGTCCCGGGAAGACCATTGCAAATTGCGTCATCATCATTTCCTGTTAATCAGAAGCGAACCAGCGCGGAACCCCAGGTGAACCCGCCACCAAAGGCTTCCAGCAGAATCAGCTGACCGCGCTGAATACGGCCATCGCGTACCGCTTCATCCAGCGCCGTTGGCACGGAAGCGGCAGAGGTATTGCCGTGGCGATCGAGGGTCACCACTACTTTATCCATGTCCATACCCAGCTTGCGGGCGGTGGCGCTGATAATGCGCAGGTTAGCCTGGTGCGGCACCAGCCAGTCGACGGCAGAACGGTCAAGGTTATTTGCCGTCAGCGTCTCATCGACGATGTGCGCCAGTTCGGTCACGGCAACCTTGAACACTTCATTACCGGCCATGGTGACATAGGATGGGGTATCCTGATGTTCACGATCCTGATTCGGCAGGGTCAGCAGCTGACCATAACGGCCGTCAGCGTGCAGGTGCGTGGAGATAATGCCCTGCTCTTCGCTGGCACCCAGTACCACCGCTCCCGCGCCATCGCCAAACAGAATGATCGTGCCGCGATCGTTTGGATCGAGCATGCGTGCCAGCACGTCGGCACCGATCACCAGCGCATTTTTCACCGCGCCGTTTTTAATGTACTGATCGGCCACGCTCAGCGCGTAGGTAAAGCCCGCGCAGGCCGCTGCCAGGTCAAAAGAGGCGGCATCATCAATTCCCAGCATCTGCTGGATCATGCAGGCTGAACTCGGAAACGCATGGCTGGATGAGGTGGTGGCCACCACGATCAGACCAACGTCATTTTTATCCACACCGGCCATTTCCAGCGCGCGCTCGGCGGCGTGGAAGCCCATGGTGGCGACGGTTTCATCCGGGCCGGCAATACGACGCTCACGGATCCCGGTACGGGTGACAATCCACTCGTCCGTTGTTTCCACCATTTTTTCCAGATCGGCGTTAGTCCGCACCTGCTCGGGCAGATAGCTGCCCGTACCGATAATCTTCGTATACATGTACGCTCAGTCACTCTTAGGTAATACAGCCTGAAGGCGGGCGGCAATCCGCTCGGGAACTTGCCGCCGCACCGCCTGCACTGCCTGTTCTATCGCCACGGTAAACGCGCGTTGATTGGCAGCACCGTGACTCTTAATCACCGTGCCGCGTAATCCTAACAGACAGGCGCCATTGTACTGGTCGGGGTTGAGGTGGCCGAATTTCTTCGCCAGACGTTTCTGTAGCCAGCGTCCAATAATTCTCAACCACCACGCCTTTTTTTTACCTTCGCCCTGTGATTTCAACAGCGAAAGGAACATTCTTACCACGCCTTCCATTGTTTTCAACGTGACGTTGCCCACAAAGCCATCGCAGACCAGCACGTCGGTCTTTCCGGTAAGAAGATCGTTGCCTTCGAGGTATCCAATATAGTTAATCGTCGGCGACTGCCGCAGTATAGCCGCCGCGCCGCGAATCGAATCTAACCCTTTAGTCTCTTCCTGGCCAATATTGAGCAGGGCCACTCTAGGATTGGTGATTGACAGGACTTCTTCAGCCATCACCGCCCCCATAACGGCAAACTGCACCAGCATGGCACTGTCGGATTCCACGTTGGCCCCTAAATCGAGTACCACCGTGCGGCCCTGCTGCTGATGCGGCAACACCGTCATCAACGCCGGACGTTCAATGCCGTCTAACGGCCTGAGCAACAGTTTCGCCAGCCCCATCAGCGCGCCGGTGTTGCCGGCGCTGATGCAGGCCGCGGCGTGCCCCTCTTTTACCTGCTCCAGCGCGATGCGCATCGACGAACCGCGACTGGCGCGGATCGCCTGAGCCGGTCTGGCATCACTGGCAATAACCGACTCGGCAGCAATAATTTGCAGACGTGCCCGCAGGGCAGAATCAGTTTTTGCAAGGGATGACGAGATGACGTCGGGGTCGCCGACCAGAAGGAGGTGCAGATGCGGATTAGACGCCAGTGCCTGCATTGCCGCAGGCACTGTCACGCAGGGACCGAAATCCCCGCCCATGGCATCTATCGCCAGGGTCAATCGTGTCAAAGTAGTACCGCGTTAAATCCGCGGAATTACTTAGTGATGACCTTGCGACCGCGGTAGTAACCATCCGCAGTGATGTGGTGACGCAGATGAGTTTCGCCTGAAACTTTGTCTACGGAAAGAGTTGCAGTGGTCAGAGCATCGTGCGAACGACGCATGCCACGCTTGGAACGGGTTGGTTTATTCTGTTGTACGGCCATGGACCTTACTCCTATTACTTATGCTTTAAACTGGCTAATACGGCAAATGGATTCGGTTTTTCCGCCTCTGCAGGCAGTTGACCAAACACCATGTCCGCCTCGGACACTTCACAGTGTTCAGAATCATGCACCGGAACGACAGGCAGGGCGAGGATGATTTCATCTTCAACCATTGCCAGCAGATCGGTTTCGCCAAACTCGTTGACGTCGATCGGCTCGTACGCTTCCGGTAGAGCTTCTGCCTGCTCGTCGGTGACGACCGGGCTGAAACAGTACGATACGTGGACCTCGTGAGCAAACGTCTTGTTGCAGCGTTGGCAACACAGCGTAACGGAAACTTCAGCGGTACCTTCCAGTACTGCCAGACGCTGTGGGTCAATCGCGAACGACATCGCGCATACTACATCGCTGTCCACACTGACTACTGACTCGGCAATACGCTCAACCTGATCAGGGGTGTAAACACCCTGGTAGTCCAGGCGTTTTTGAGCAGTACGTACTAAGTCGAGAGACAGGGGTAATTTTACCTTTTGCATAGGGCGCGCATATTAACTTTGTAACGACATAGAGTCAAAGAAAAAGGCCGTAAAACGACATCTTTCACCCATGATTCGCATCCAGTGCGGCGCATAGTTTAAAATGCCTGCCACTGTTACGCTATAGATTCTGGAAAAAATTATGCGACAACTGGTGTTAGCGTCCACTTCACCCTATCGTCAGGCCCTGCTGGCAAAGCTTCAGCTGCCGTTTACCACCGCCGCCCCGTCAACTGACGAAACGCCTCATCCCGGTGAATCTGCTGAGGATTTGGTGCTCCGGCTGGCGATCGCTAAAGCCCGTGCGCTGGGGGAAGCTTTCCCCGATAGCCTGATCGTGGGTTCAGACCAGGTCTGCGTGCTTAACGGCGCGATCTGCGGCAAGCCCCACACCGAGGAGAATGCCCGCGCACAACTGCGCGCCGCCAGCGGCAACAGCGTGGTGTTTTATACCGGACTGGCGCTGTTCGACAGCCGCGACGGCAGCGTGCAGAGCCGGGTTGAGCCATTCAGCGTCGATTTCCGCCCGCTGAGCGACGCGGAAATAGCCCGCTACGTTGCGCTGGAGCAGCCGCTCAACTGCGCGGGCAGCTTTAAGAGTGAAGGGTTGGGGATTACGCTGTTTGAGCGCTTATCCGGCCGCGATCCGAACACGCTGGTCGGCCTGCCGCTGATCGCACTGGCGGAAATGCTACGTAATGCCGGAGTAGATCCGCTGGCGTAACAGCACCGCGCTCTGAAAAGCGCTGGCTCGGCTATTACGGCTGGGCCAGCGTCTGCGTTACGCCTTGCTCTTGTTGCGCAGCACGGCGAGGCAGCGTTTCAGCTCATCATCCAGCGGTGCTTCGACCCGCATCTCTTCGCCGCTGCCCGGATGCGTGAATTTCAGCGCTGCCGCGTGCAGGAACAGACGCTTGAGGCCGGTGCCGCCCAGCTGCTGATCAAAGCCGGCTTCACCGTAGCGATCGTCAAACGCGATCGGATGGCCGGCGTGCAGGGTGTGGACGCGGATCTGATGGGTGCGCCCGGTCACCGGGCTGGCCTTGACCAGCGTTGCCACATCGTAGCGCTCTTCCACTTTAAACAGCGTTTCCGACGGTTTCCCTTCAGCGCTGACCTTCACTATCCGCTCGCCGCTTTGCAGAATATTTTTCAACAGCGGCGCGCGCACCGATTTGACGTGCGACGGCCACTGTCCGCTGACCAGCGCCAGGTAGTCTTTCTGCATGCCCTTTTCCCGCAGCTGTTCGTGCAGCGAACGCAGTGCGGAACGTTTTTTCGCCACCAGCAGAATGCCAGAGGTATCACGATCCAGGCGATGCACCAGTTCAAGGAAGCGCGCCTCCGGCCGCAGCGCCCGCAGGCCCTCAATCACGCCAAAGCTGAGCCCGCTGCCACCATGTACCGCGGTGCCTGACGGCTTATTCAGCACCAGAATGTGGTCATCTTCATAGAGGATGGCAGCGGTCAGCGCCGCGACCTTGGCCAGCTTAGGCGAGACCGCCTCCTCTTCACGTTCTGCCACCCGAACCGGCGGAATGCGCACCTCGTCGCCGGCCTCCAGCTTATATTCCGGTTTAATGCGTTTTTTGTTCACCCGCACCTCGCCTTTGCGCAGGATGCGGTAAATCATACTTTTCGGCACACCTTTTAACTGGGTGCGTAAAAAGTTATCGATGCGCTGCCCCGCTTCATCAGCGGAAATGGCAACATACTGTACGGCTGGAGTATTGGTTTTCATGGTTGGCGATTCTAAATAGCCCGCAGTGATAGCGCCACATCTTTTTCTGTGCTTAACTGGCAGTGACGGTCGCCGCAGGAAGTTGTGACCGGTTTTTAGACAATTTGCAGAAAAGCACTGCAATTCGCTCTAAAAGCTGAGAGAAACTTCTCATCGCGGAGAAAGTCACCTTGCGATCACAAGTGTAGCAATGGAATAATGATTCCGTTTTTTATGCGAAAGCTTGTGAACAAAATTTTGCCGGATAGTTCATATCACGCAGCAATGGCGTAAGACGTAGTGAACCATCAGGCATTTAGCGGGCTGCGGGTTGCAGCCTGGACACACAACGGGATTGGTTCACCTGGTATTCTACTGGCGGTTCCCCCCCTTGAATGCGCTGTTTTTCCATATGAAAAACAGGCAACCGAGATTTTGCGCCCCTTGAGCAGCCGACATCCGGGAGGTTGACGGCTTTGCGATAAGACACGGGGCCATCGGTTTATAGCGTCCAGCGTTACTTTGCCCGCAGCTTTGTCCCTAATGTAAGAATAATGAGTAAGTTACGATGAAAAGAATGTTGATAAACGCATCTCAGCAGGAAGAGTTGCGTGTTGCCCTGGTGGATGGACAACGTCTGTACGATCTGGATATCGAAAGCCCTGGACACGAACAGAAGAAAGCCAATATTTATAAAGGCAAGATCACCCGCATTGAACCCAGCCTTGAAGCCGCTTTTGTAGACTACGGCGCTGACCGGCACGGTTTCCTACCTCTGAAAGAAATTTCCCGCGAATACTTCCCTGCTAATTACTCCGCACACGGCCGCCCGAATATTAAGGATGTGCTGCGTGAAGGTCAGGAAGTGATCGTTCAGATTGATAAAGAAGAACGTGGCAACAAAGGCGCTGCGCTGACCACCTTTATCAGTCTCGCCGGCAGCTATCTGGTGCTGATGCCTAACAACCCGCGTGCTGGCGGTATCTCACGCCGTATCGAAGGTGACGACCGCACCGATCTGAAAGAAGCCCTGTCCGACCTGCAGCTGCCGGATGGCATGGGCCTGATCGTGCGCACCGCTGGCGTCGGTAAATCTGCCGAAGCGCTGCAGTGGGACTTAAGCTTCCGCCTGAAGCACTGGGACGCGATTAAGAAAGCCGCCGACAGCCGCCCTGCTCCTTTCCTGATCCATCAGGAGAGCAACGTGATTGTTCGCGCCTTCCGCGACTATCTGCGTCAGGACATCGGTGAGATCCTGATCGACAACCCGAAGGTACTGGAGCTGGCGCGTCAGCATATCGCTGCGCTGGGCCGCCCGGACTTCAGCAGCAAAATCAAGCTGTACACCGGTGAAATCCCGCTGTTCAGCCACTATCAGATCGAATCGCAGATCGAGTCGGCATTCCAGCGTGAAGTTCGCCTGCCATCCGGCGGTTCTATCGTGATCGACAGCACCGAAGCGCTGACCGCCATCGACATCAACTCCGCCCGTGCAACCCGCGGTGGCGATATCGAAGAGACGGCGTACAACACCAACCTGGAAGCCGCCGACGAGATCGCACGTCAGCTGCGTCTGCGTGACCTTGGTGGCCTGATCGTTATCGACTTTATCGATATGACCCCGGTGCGCCACCAGCGTGCGGTGGAAAACCGTCTGCGTGAGGCCGTCCGTCAGGACCGTGCCCGCATCCAGATCAGCCACATTTCCCGCTTTGGCCTGCTGGAGATGTCACGCCAGCGCCTCAGTCCGTCACTGGGTGAGTCCAGCCATCACGTCTGCCCACGCTGCAGCGGTACCGGCACCATTCGTGATAACGAGTCGCTGTCACTCTCTATTCTGCGTCTGATTGAAGAAGAAGCGCTGAAGGAGAACACCAAAGAAGTCCACGCGATTGTGCCGGTGCAGATTGCATCGTACCTGCTGAACGAAAAACGTGAAGCGGTCAGCGCAATTGAGAAACGCCAGGGCGGCGTGCGCGCGATCATCGTACCAAACGATCAGATGCAGACCCCGCACTTCTCCGTACTGCGCGTGCGCAACGGTGAAGAGACGCAGACGCTGAGCTATCATCTGCCAAAACTGCATGAAGCAGAAATGGCGCTGCCGTCTGAAGAAGAGCACGCCGAACGTAAACGCCCTGAGCAGCCTGCACTGGCCGCCTTCGTGATGCCGGATGCCCCACCGCTGCCACAGGAAGTACCGGCAGAAGAAGCGCTGAGCACTAAAGCAGAGGTTGCCGCTGCTGCAACGGCTCCGGCCGCTGCTGCGCAGCCTGGCCTGTTTAGCCGCTTCGTTAACGGCCTGAAAAAGCTGTTTGCCGCTGAAGAAAAACCGGCTGCCGTTGAAGAAGTTGCGGTTGAACAGAAACCTGCAGAGCCGCAGGCTCCACGTGGTGAACGTCGTAACAACAACCGTCGTCAGAACACCCGCCGCGACCGTAACGACCGCAACGGCGAGCGTAATGACCGCAACGGCGAGCGTAATGACCGCAACGGCGAGCGTAACGACCGCAACGGCGAGCGTAACGACCGCAACGGCGAACGTAATGATCGCAACGGTGAACGTAACGACCGCAACGGCGAGCGTAACAACCGCAATAACGACCGTAACGACCGTAACAACGATCGGAACGAACGCAATAACGACCGTAACGACCGCAATAACGACCGGAACGAGCGCAACAACGACCGGAACGAACGCAGCAACGATCGTAACGAAGAGCGCAGCGAGCGTCCTGAACGCGCCCCACGCGAAGGCCGTGATGACCGCCGTAACCGCCGTAACGGTTCGGATTCGCGTAACGAACGCATGGTGCCCGACGCACGCAGCGAACGTATGGTGCCGGATGCGCGCACTGAAGAAGATGTCGCGCAGGTCGAGGCGCCGCGTCGTGAACCGCGTGCCGAGCGTAAACCCCGTCGTCAGGATGAAACGCAGCAGCCGGTGCAGGAAGAGACCTTCGTTGCTCCGGCAGCGGTGGATGAGGCCGATCAGGAAGAGAACGTCCAGGTTCTGCCGCGCCGTAACCCGCGCCAGCTGAACCAGAAAGTGCGTATCGAAACCGCTGAGCAGACGGCGGCTCGCGCCTTCCAGCCGGAACCCGCTGACGAAACCCCGACAGCCCAGCCTGCCGACGTAACGCCGGTTGCTGAAACGGCAGAAAGCGACGATCGCGAAGGCAACACCATGCCACGCCGTTCACGTCGTTCACCACGCCACCTGCGCGTGAGCGGTCAGCGCCGTCGTCGCTATCGTGATGAGCATCACCCGACGCAGTCACCGATGCCGCTGGCTTCAGCTGGCGCTTCGCCGGAAATGGCCTCAGGTAAAGTATGGGTGTCTTACCCGGTGGCTCCGGTAACCGATGGCGATCATCAGCACGAACAGTCCGTCGTACCGGCCTATGGCCACGCCGACGTGGAAGACGCGGCGGATGATGTTGCTGCCGTTGCCGTCGCCGAAACCGTTGCCACCGCGGCGATCCCTGCCGTTGAGCAGGCCGAAGCTGAAACAGCTGTAGTTGCACCAGAACAGGCTGAAGCCCCGGCACCGGTTGCGGCACCTGCCGAAGCCGAAGTTCAGGCGCCGGTTGCGGCTCCTGCCGAAGCCGAAGCTCAGGCGCCGGTTGCGGCTCCTGCCGAAGCCGAAGCTCAGGCGCGGGTTGCGGCTCCTGCCGAAGCCGAAGCTCAGGCACCGGTTGCGGCACCTGCCGAAGCCGAAGCTCAGGCGCCGGTTGCGGCACCTGCCGAAGCCGAAGCTCAGGCACCGGTTGCGGCACCTGCCGAAGCCGAAGCTCAGGCACCGGTTGCGGCTCCTGCCGAAGCCGAAGCTCAGGCACCGGTTGCGGCACCTGCCGAAGCTGAAGCTCAGGCACCGGTTGCGGCACCTGCCGAAGCCGAAGCTCAGGCGCCGGTTGCAGTACCTGCCGAAGCCGAAGCTCAGGCACCGGTTGCGGCGGCTGCCGAACCACAGCCAGAAGCTGAGCCGGTGCACATCGCTGAACCGCAGGCAGAGACCCCGGTGAGCGTGGTGAATACCGATGACACCGCGGCTATCGACGTTGCTGCCGACCAGGTACCTTCGGTGATCCCACCGGCGAAAGAGAGCGTGGCTGAAGAGGTGATTGCTCAGGCGGTTGCCGCTGATGATGCCCGGGTGACTGCAGCGGCTGAACAGGTTGCAGAACCTGTGACAGCGGATGCGGCAGCCGCCAGCGAACTGGCGCAGCAGCAGGCTGCGGACGTCAGCGAAGAGACGGCACAGCAGGTTGCTGAGATCGTTGAAGCGCAGCAGGCTGCCGTGGCTGAACAGCCGGCAGTCAGCGAACCGCATGCTGCGGTCCCGGGGCGCGATCTGCCCGCCGCTGAGCTGAACGCTGCACCGGCGCAGGGCGTCTACAAGCACCACGCTACCGCACCGATGACCAAAGCACCTGCGCCGGACTTCCAGCCAGAACCGGCCCGCAACAGCGACTGGGTACGCCCGGACTTCAACTTTGAAGGTAAAGGCGCTGCGGGTGGCCACGCCGCCACTCATCAGGCGACCGCACCGGCAACGCGTCCTTAAGCGACGGGTTAGCTGATGCAAAAGCCCCGGCCAGCTGGCCGGGGCTTTTTTTTGCGCAAAATATCCCCCCCTCACTGCCCTGCATAACATCAGGCTGCGGCCTGTAACGGCGGCCTTGTGTAACGCCCGCCTCAGGGTGCCACCTCCGGCGCAATAAGGGGTTAACCGCCTGCCGCAGAATTCTGCCTGAGTCTGCCACTCCCTTCCGGTTGCGCTCGGTGTCGTACCGGCTGGTGCGGTGCTGCAGGATAAACAGCAGGCATAAAAAAACCGCCGCCAGCAGGTCAGTGCGGGCAGCGGTTCAGGTTGAACGTCAGTATTGAGGCGCGTTCGAGAGTTAAATCTTTATTACGCGTTCATCGCAAACAGCGACATCTTCGACATCTGGCTGAATACGGTATAGGAAGCCTGCAGCGCCGCCTGCTTCATCGTCCAGTCGGATGCTGCTTCGGTCACATCTGCATCCACCAGCCCGCTCATCTGAGTTTTCAGATTCAGCGCAGTATCCGCCGCACGGTCATCCAGGTCTTCCAGCTCCTTGAGCTGAATACCGTTCTCAGAGCGCACGCTCAGCACGTTATTCAGTGAGTTACTCAGGCCACGGTTGGTTTTAGCGATGGCGTCGCTGGCCGCGGTACGCGTGGCTGAGTCAGCGTCTGCCAGCGGAACTTTCAGTGAGGCAATCGCGGTGCTCAGTGTCGTAAAGAGATTGCTTTCACCGGCAGAACCGTCCGGCTCGGTTTTGGCGTTACTGGTCAGCGACATAAAGACTTTTTCGCCGGTGTGGCTGGTGGTCATAGTGCGGCTGGCGTCCACTTTCTGCGTAATAGCAATATCGCCGCCGTTATAGGTGACGTTGCCGCTGGCATCGGTGCTGAAGGGGGGAGTGTCACTCTTGTAACCGCCAAAGATATAGCGGCCGTTACCGTCGGTGCTGTTTGCCAGGCTCAGCAGCTGATCGCGCAGGCCTTCCAGCTGGGTGGCGTAAGAGGCGCGGTCATCATCAGACAGCGTACCGGTTGCGGCGGCCACGATAGTGGTCTGCGCGCTCTGAATCACCGATGTTACCTGAGTCAGGGTGGTTTCTTCCGTCGACTGCGCCTGAGTGGCAAAGACGCGCGCGGTCTTAAACTGATCCTGCTGCGCCTGCGCCTGGGAGACCACTACCGCCTGCGAGGCGGCAACCGGGTCGTCGGACGGTTTTACAACGCGTAAGCCGGTAGAGAGCCGATCGCCTGCCGCCAGCCAGCTCTGCTGAGCCGTCGAGATGCCGCGCGTCTGCTGGTCATAAATCATCGTGGTACTGAGTCGCATGGTGTAGTCCTTCTGGCGCTATCAGCGAACGGCGCTGAGTAGAGCATCGAAAATAGAGGAGGCCGTCTGCAGCACCTGCGCGTTAGCCATGTAGTACTGCTGATAGCGGGTCAGATTACCGTACTCCTCATCGAGGTTAACCCCGGAGACGGACTGCTGCTGGTTGCTCAGCTGCGTCACCACGTTGGTCTGGGTGGTGCTGGTGGTTTTCAGGGTGCTGGTTTTGTTACCCACATCCGCCACCATGCTGGCATAGGCCTGGGTCAGGGTGCTTTTACCGTTGATCACGCCTTTGGTCTGCAGGTCAACCAGCGCCTGGGCATTTTCATTGTTGCTGACACCGTTGGCGCTGCTTGCCGCCGCCAGTTTGGCTTCGTCGGTAATACTGACGCTCATATTGGTAATAACGTTTGCCAGCGGCTTCACGGTAAAGCTGTCTTTTACCGCCGGCGTGCCGTCAACCGTCAGCTTCAGGCCGTCAAAGCTCAGCGTTGCGTTGCCGTCGGCGTCGGTGCCGCTGGCGGCGGTAATGCTGGCGTTATCGCTGAGACGTGTCACCTTCCAGCCATTGTCGCCAAAGGTGACGGTGTAGTTAGACGCCTGCACTTTGCTGCTGTCGGCAATGGCCGCCGTTACCTCAGTAGTGCTGGTATTTTTGGTATTCGACAGCACGCTGGTGCCACCGAAATTGAAGAAGTCTTCACCGACGTCGCCGTTACTGTCAACGCCCGCCTTGTGCTGGGTGTTGAAGCTGTCGCCCAGCGCCAGCGCCAGCTGGCTCACCTGGTTGCGGGTACTGTCAAGATCGCTGCGGAACGCCAGCAGGCCGCCCAGCGAACCGGTGTTGAACTGATTTTCAGGGATCTCGCTGGTGTTGCCGGTTTTAGCGTTGACCGTGGCCAGGGTGATGCGGCCCGGATCGCTGCTGGAAGGCACCGCCGCCAGCTGATAGTAGCTGCTGCCGTTCACCAGCGAGATGCCGTTACCGATTGAGATATTGTAGCTGGTGCCATCCTGCTGGCTGACGGTCACGCCCACCAGGTTGTTCAGTTCGTTGACCAGGCGGTCACGCTGGTCCAGCAGATCGTTCGGATCGCTGCCGGCGCTGGTGTTGGTAAGTTTAGCGATCTGCTGGTTGATATTGGCGATCGATTTCGCGTAGGTGTTGACCTGATCGACCGTAGACGAGATCGAAGTGTTCAGGCTGGTGTCCATATTGCTGAGGTAGGTATTGGTCACCTTAAACTGGTTCACCAGCCCTTCGGCTTTACCCAGCACCGCCTGCCGCGCTGACGGATCGCTGGCGTTACTGACCAGCGTCTGCACCGAGCTGAAGAAGCTCTGGATGCTGCTCGACAGCGTGTTGCTGGTGCTGGAAAGCATATCGTCAATGTTAGAAATCTGGCTGTACTGGGTGGTCAGCGCGCTGTTCTGCGCGCTGGCCGTGCGCAGCTGGGTGGTAATAAACTGGTCATATTCGCGGGAAATCGCCGACACCTTAACGCCGTTGCCGTAATACTGGCCGCCGAGCAGCGTACTGTTACCCTGCGCCAGCACGGTGGTCTGACGGGAATAGCCGGACACGCTGTAGTTACTGATGTTGTTACTGGTGGTGCTTAACGCGGCCTGAGCGGCGCTTAAGCCGGTCATTGCGGTATTAATGATGTTAGACATGTCGGTTCCTTTGTTACCGGCAGCGGCAGTGCCAGCCATGACGAAAACGATGCCGGGAGAGAGCTCATCCGGCCTGTAGCAGTTATCGGTAAAAAGCAGGCAAACTTGAGCGGTTTCTTCAGACTGAAACCGCTGCATAACCGGGTCAGAACAGCTTGCTCAGGTCCTGGCCGTAGGCTTTTACCACCTTGTCACCGATGTGTTTAAACTGCTGGATCATGCCCATCAGCTTCTGGGCATATTTCGGATCGGTGGCGTAGCCGGCGGCCTGCAGCGCCCGTGCGCCCTGCTCCGGTGAAGAGGCGCTGGTCACCGCCGCGTAGCGTGGGTTGTTACTCAGCAGATTGACGTAGTCCTGCAGCGCCTCGGAATAGGAGTCATAGACGCGGAACTTCGCGTTAACCTTCTTCGCCTCACCGTTCTCATACTCGGTGGTCATAATATCGGTGGTCTTACCCTGCCAGCTGCCGCCGGCCTTGATACCGAAGACGTTAAAACTCGGCTTGCCGTCGCGGGTGAGGATCTGCCGCTGCCCCCAGCCTGACTCCAGCGCGGCCTGCGCAAGGATCAGGTGATGCGGGATCCCGCTCTGTGCGCTGGCCTCGCGCGCCGGCTGCGCCAGCTGGGCGATAAAGGCCTGGCCGTCGGGCGTGCCTGGCGTCGGCAGGCGCGGCACCGCACGGCGCACGGTTTGTTCCATCTCCAGCGGCGGCAGCGTGTTGATAAAGCTTTTATCCAGCGGCATCGGCACCGTGCCGGCCTTCTCGTCCGGCGGAGCCTGGGTTGCCATCTGCTTAACGATCACGTCCGCCAGCCCCAGCCCTCTCGCTGCAATCTGCTGGCTGATCTGCTGATCGTAGACCGAGGTGTAGAGTCTGGTCTGGTCGCTGCTCATCAGGCCATCCTGCGGCAGCGCGTCGCGCATGCTTTTCATCATCATCTGCACGAACATCCCTTCCACCTGCTTCGCGACCGCTTTGGCATGGGTTTTCGGGTCGCTGGCGGCCAGCCGCTTCAGGTTGTTTAAGGAGCGGCTGTCCCAGGCCGCATCCGTCATCGACTGCGCGTCACCCATCAGATAATTTCCAGTTTGGCGTGCAGGCAGCCCGCCGACTGCATCGATTGCAGAATCGACATCAGGTCGATCGGCGTGGCGCCCAGCGCGTTCAGCGCGCGTACCACGCTGTTCAGGTTGGCGCTGGCGCTGACGCTCTGCAGCGCGCCGCCGGACTGGCGCATGTCGATCTGCGTCTGCGGCGTCACCACCGTCTGGCCGCCGCCAAACGGCGTATCCGGCTGGCTGACGTTCTGCGTCTGGTTAACGGTGACCGACAGGTTACCCTGCGCAATCGCGCACTGGCTGAGCATCACTTCGCGGTTCATCACCACCGATCCGGTACGCGAGTTGATGATCACCTTCGCGTCCTGAATCGGCACCGAGACGTCGATATTCTGGATGTCGGCCAGCAGGCGCACCTGAGAGGTATTGTTGGCCGTGGTGCGGATCTGCACGGTACGCCCGTCCACCGCCTGCGCCATACCGTAACCGCCGCGGCTGTTAATGGCATCGCTGATGCGCTGCGCCATGCTGAAATCTTCCGCATTCAGGAACAGATTGATGACGTTACTGGTGCCGAAGTTGTTCGGCAACTCCCGCTCAATGGTGGCACCGCCGGTGATGCGGCCGCCGTTAACCTGGTTGACCTGCACGCTGCTGCCGCCGGCCGAAGCCGCCGCGCCGCCCACGAGGATATTCCCCTGCGCAAGCGCATAGACCTGGTTATCGACCCCTTTCAGCGGGGTCATCAGCAGCGTACCGCCGCGCAGGCTTTTGGCGTTACCCATTGAAGAGACCACCACGTCCACCACCTGCCCCTGACGGCCAAAAGCCGGCAGTTTGCCGGTGACCATCACCGCCGCCACGTTTTTCAGCTGCATATTGGTGCCGGCCGGCACGGTGATGCCCAGCTGCGACAGCATGTTGTTCATACTCTGGGTGGTGAACGGCGTCTGGGTGGTCTGGTCACCGGTGCCGTCCAGCCCCACCACCAGGCCATAGCCAATCAGCGAGTTATCACGCACGCCGCCGACGGTGGTCAGATCGCGTATACGGTCCGCCCGGGTCGGTAAACTGAGCGCGGTCAGTACCAGCAGCAGGGCAAATCGACTCAATACATAACGCATGGCTACCTCTTACATCGGTGAAATATTCAGGAAGAACCGCTGCAGCCAGCCCATAGTCTGCGCTTCATTGATGTAGCCGTTACCGACGTACTCAATGCGCGCGTCGGCCACCTGAGTGGAGACCACGCTGTTGCTGCCGCTGATGGTGCGCGGATTGACCACGCCGGAGAAGCGAATAAATTCGGTTCCCTGATTAATCTCAATCTGTTTCTCACCGATCACGTTCAGGTTGCCGTTCGGCAGCACCTGGTTAACGGTAACGGTAATGGTACCGGTAAAGGTGTTATTGGCCGTTGCGCCGCCCTTACCTTCGAAATCATTTTTACCGGCGCCGGCGAAGGTGGTTTTATCTCCACCCAGCAGGCCGCTGAGCGAACTTGGCGTAGCGGTCAGGCCAAAGCTGCTGCTGCCGTTACGACCGGCATTGGCGGTAGAACTCTTACTCGCGCTGACGTTTTCCTGCAGCGTGATGGTTAACGTGTCGCCGATATTACGCGGGCGGCGATCCTCAAACAGCGGCTGGTAGCCGTAGTTCATCGGCATCACGCCCTGAAAAATTGAGCCGTTGACCACCGGAGGAGAAGCCGGCAGCGGCTGCGCCGTGGTTGATCCTTCGACCAGCGGCTTACGTGGCACTAAGGCACACCCGCTCAGCGTCAGCAGCAGCGCGGCGACCATCAGACGTCCAGGCAGTGAAATCGGCATCGCCATGGAAATGAACCTTTTGTTACGAATGATAGAATTACGGGCCGGGCGAACCCGGCACCTGGGACGTGATACTGACCTCGTCCGCTTAGACCTGATTCAGCTTCTGCAACATCTGATCGGAGGTGCTGATCGCCTTACTGTTAATTTCGTAGGCGCGCTGGGTCTGGATCATGCTGACCAGCTCTTCCGCCACGTTAACGTTGGAGGTCTCAACGTAGCCCTGATAGAGCAGCCCGGCACCGTTGTTGCCCGGGTTACTTTCCGTTGGCGCACCGGAGGCCTGGGTTTCCTGATACAGGTTCTCACCCATGCTTTCCAGGCCAGCATTGTTAATGAAGGTGCTCAGCGTCAGCTGACCGACCTGCACCGGGTTGGTTTGCCCCTGCTGGGTCACGCTGACCACGCCGTCGCGGGAGACGGTCATGCTCAGGGCGTTGGCCGGGATGGTGATCGCCGGCTGCACCGGGAAACCACCGTTGGTCACCAGCTGGCCGTTCTGATCGGTCTGGAACGAGCCGTCGCGGGTGTAAGCGATGGTGCCGTCCGGCATCTGCACCGAGAAGAAACCCTGGCCGTTGATCGCCACGTCTTTCGACGATTCGGTCTGCGACAGGTTGCCCTGATTGTGCAGGCGCTCGGTCGCGACCGGACGCACACCGGTACCGATCTGCAGGCCTGAAGGCAGCGTGGTCTGCTCAGAAGACTGCGCGCCTGGCTGACGCATGGTCTGATACATCAGATCTTCAAATACCGCACGCTGGCGTTTAAAGCCGTTGGTGCTGACGTTCGCCAGGTTGTTGGCGATGACGTCCATATTAGTCTGCTGGGCGTCCAGACCGGTTTTAGCAATCCACAAAGAACGGATCATCTGTTATTCCTCTGCTCAGCTCATTGACAGCAGCTGGTTAGCGCGTTGTTCGTTTTCATCGACGCTGGAGATGACTTTCATCTGCATCTCAAAGCGGCGGGCGTTGGCAATCAGGTCCACCATGGTTTCGGTCGGCTTAACGTTGCTGCCTTCCAGCACGCCCGGCATCACTTTGACCGCCGGATCGGCCTGCAGCACCGCGCCGCGCTGTGCCTGAGCGGTCGCGTTAAGGCGGAACAGGCCATCATCACCGCGCACCACTTCACTGCCGGTGGCCTGTACCAGCTTCAGACGTCCGAGCTGGACCGTGGCGTTAGGCGCATCACCCGGGTTCAGCGCGGTAATCGAACCGTCGGCGGCGATGGTGATTTCCGCCCCGTCCGGAACCGCGATTGGACCACCGTCACCCATCACCAGATTGCCCTGCACCGCCAGCTGGCCGGTCGGGGTAATCTGCATGCCGCCGTTGCGGGTATAGGCTTCGCTGCCGTCGGCGGTCTGCACCGCCAGCCAGCCGTCCTGCTGCACCGCCACGTCCAGCGCGCGCTCGGTATAGTCGAGCGGGCCCTGCGACATATCGGCACCGGGCGTTGACGCCGTCACCAGCGTTCGCGTCGGTAGCGACAGGCCTTCGACCGGTACCGCGCGCGCGGCGTTAAGCTGGGCGCGGAACCCCGGCGTTGAGGCGTTTGCCAGGTTACTGGCGGTAACCGCCTGCTGATTGAGAGTCTGGCTGGCAGCCCCCATCGCGGTATAGATAGCGTGATCCATAGGACAATCCTGTTAAGCGAATTAACGCAGGTTAACCATGGTGTTAAGCAGCTGATCCTGAGTTTTGATGGTCTGCGCGTTCGACTGGTAGTTACGCTGCGCGACGATCATATTAGTCAGCTCTTTCGCCAGATCGACGTTAGAGGCTTCCAGTGCGCCAGCGGTCAGCGTACCGAGGTTACCGGTACCGGCCAGACCCACCAGCGCCTGCCCGGAGGAGGCGGTTTCGGACCACAGGTTATCGCCGACTGCCTTCAGGCCTTCAACGTTGGCAAAGTTCGCCAGCAGCACCTGGCCCAGCACCTGGGTTTTTTCGTTGGCGTAGGTACCGACGATGGTACCGTCATCGTTAATGGTATAGCTGGTCAGCGCGCCCGGCTTGTAGCCATCCTGAGTCGGGCTACCGAAGTTACTGGCGACGTTCTGCTGCTGGCTGCCGGTCAGGTTGAAGGTGAAGGTCTGCGGAGCAGAGCCGTTCAGGCTGCCCAGCGACAGGGTCTGCGTGGCCTGGGAAGTCAGCTGACCGTTACTGTTAAAGGTCATAGTAAAGGTGCCCGCCGCCTGACCGGTGGTGGTGTCTACCGCGTTAGCGGTCCAGTTGTTGTCGCTGTTCTTGCCAAAATAGAGGTCAACGGCGTGCTCGTTACCCAGTGAGTCATACACGGTCATCTGGGTGTGGGCGGTAAAGCTGGTCGAATCGTCCGGATCGAACGTGGCGTTGGCCGGGCTCTTATCGGTAGAGTTCAGGTTAGCCACCAGAGCGGCTCGGGTGGTGGCACTGGCAGGCATCGCGGTAGTCGGCACGCTCAGCGCTACCGGATTGGCACCGGTCTGCACGGTCAGCGGGTTGCCGGCCGACGGGTAGCCGGTCAGGAACTGCCCCTGCATGTTAACGATATTACGGTTCTCATCCAGCGTGAACTGGCCGTTGCGGCTGTAGTAAACGCCACCGGCGCTGTCGGCCATGCGGAAGAAACCGCCGTTGCTGATCGCCACGTCCAGACCACGGTTGGTAGTGTTGGTCGAGCCATCACCGAAGTCCTGCACCACGGCAGCAACGCGGGTACCGAGGCCGATTTTTGAGCCGGCAAACATATCGGCAAAAGCCACGCTGCTGGCCTTAAAGCCGGAGGTGGCGGAGTTGGAAATGTTGTTACCGATCACGTCAAGGTTGCTGGATGCCGCGTTTAAGCCGCTGACTGCCTGGGAAAAAGCCATGATGTCGCTCCGAAAATAGGGTTGTTAAATAATCTGACGCACGTTTTCCAGGGTAGTGGTACCCAGGGTGCCGAGATCCAGAACCGCGCCGGTCGACGTCTTGGTCACGCCGCTGACGTAGGCATAGTTAAGCGGCTGCGTAACCAGCTGGCCGTTGCCGTTGCTGGCGGCGATGGTAACGGTATATTTGCCGTCGGCGGCGACGGTGCCCGCGGTGGTTTTACCGTCCCACTGGAAGGTATGCACGCCGGCGCTCATCGCCCCTAAGTCGATGGTCTGCACCACTTCACCGCTGGCGTTGGTGATGGTGGCTTTCGCCGCGGTCGCTGCTTCGCTCAGCTCCACGCCAAACGGCGAGGTGGTGCTGTTGCCGACCAGCACCTGCGAGCCGGCCACCATCACGCCGTGGCCAATCAGGGTGGAAGCCTGCAGCGTCTGGCCGCTGGTAATCTGCCCGGAGATAGAGCCCAGCGTGGTGTTCAGCTTCTCGATCCCGCTCAGGGTGTTGATCTGCGCCAGCTGACTGGTCAGCTGGGCGTTATCCATCGGATTGGTCGGATCCTGGTTTTTCAACTGGGTGACCAGCAGGGTCAGAAAGTTACTCTGAAGATCCGCTGCACTGGTGTCGCTGGAAGAGGACGAACCGATCGTCGTGGTACTCAGCGACTCATTAACGCCTACTGCAATGCCCATCGGTTAACTCCTTATTGGCCCATCGTTAAGGTTTTCAACATCATCTGCTTCACGGTGTTTAACACCTCAACGTTGGCCTGATAGCTGCGCGAGGCCGACATGGTATTTACCGTTTCACCCACCACGTCCACATTAGGCATCTTCACGTAGCCTTTTTCATCGGCCATCGGATTACCCGGCTCGTAAACCAGTTTGGCCGGTGACGGATCGTCAATCACGCTGGCCACGCGTACGCCGCCGGTCGGTGAACCCGGTGCCGCGTTAACCTGAAAGACCACCTGTTTCGCCACGTACGGCTGCCCGTCCGGGCCGGTGACGCTGTCGGCGTTGGCCAGGTTACTGGCGCTGACGTTAAGACGCTGTGACTGCGCCGCCATCGCCGAACCGGCGATATCAAAAATGTTTAACAGTGCCATGCGTTATTGCCCCTGTAGTACCGACATCATGCCTTTGATCTGGCTGCTGATCAGCGTCAGATCCGTCTGGTACTTCAGGCTGTTATCGGCGAATTGTGTACGTTCACGATCCATATCCACCGTGTTGCCATCCAGCGAAGGCTGGTCCGGTACGCGGTACATCAGATCGAGTGAAGGGGGATTGCTGGTTTCCGCAGGAATATGGCGTGCCGACGTCACCGCCAGCGCCAGGCCGGATCCCGGCGCGCGCCCGTTCGCCATCACCTGTTTCAGCTGGCTGGCGAAATCAATATCGCGCGCCTGATAGCCAGGGGTGTCTGCGTTGGCGATATTGGATGCCAGGATCTCCTGCCGCTGTGCACGCAGGTTTAACGCTTCGGTATTAAACCGAAGGGCTGCGTCCAGTTTGTCGAGCATGCGTCCTCCGCTTACTGAGTATTCAGAGTTGACAGCATAATCGCCCGCCGGAAAGCCTATCGTTTGAATAGCGCTAAAAATGGTCGCTAATTTGCGCCTTGACAGGAATGGGTCACGGGTAGAATCAGGTCATTCTTAAAAAGGGGGCTGCCTGTGCAAAAAGTGATACGCATCGTAACCGTTCTGCTGACGCTGCTGGCGGCGACGGCCAGCGCCGGGGACCTCAGCAGCCAGCTGAATCAGTTTTTTAAGGCCCGCTATGGGCAAAGCGGCAGCCCTGCCGATACCCTTAACGTGGCGATCAAAACGCCTGAGAAGCTGTGGCCTGCCTGCGAAAAGCCACAGTTTTCGCTGCCCGGCAACGGCCGGATGTGGGGAAATATGAGCGTGGCGGCCAACTGTGACCGTGACCGGCGCTACATTCAGGTGCAGGTGCAGGTCACCGGAAGCTATGTGGTCGCCGCCCGCGCGGTCCAGCGTGGCACCCCGCTGACCGCCGGCGACCTGCGGCTGATGCGCGGCCGGCTGGACACCCTGCCCGCCCGAACGTTGCTGGATCTGCAGCAGGGCGTTGAGGCGATTGCCCTGCGCGACCTGGTCCCCGGGCAGCCGGTAACGCAGATGATGATGCGTCAGCCGTGGCGGGTCAAAGCCGGGCAGACGGTCAGGGTGGTGGCCAGCGGCGACGGGTTTAACATCACCAACGAGGGCAAGGCGATGAATAACGCCACCGTGGCGCAGAACGTGCGGGTGCGCCTGAGCTCAGGACAGATCGTCAGCGGTCCGGTGGGTTCCGATGGGAATGTTCTGATCTCGTTATAAACCATTAAAGAAATCTTCCGCTCTGCCGATAGTCTGGATAGCAGACGTAGTACTATAGCCAAAATAAATTCAGTCTCTTCGGCCCGGTAGCCCGGCACGCTTTTTCAGCGTACCCCGCCACCCTGGCTGATGTTTCCAGGAGCCAGACTATGAGCATCGACAGAACCCAGGCACTGAACGCGGCCAGCACGGTACAGACGCGCGATACCAATGATGTCGTGCCGCCAAAAGCCCGCCAGACGGCCGGGAAAAGTACCGACACCGCAGCCTCTCAGGTGATGCTGAGCGGCGCACAGTCACAGCTGACTAAAGCCAGCGCGCAGGATATCAACACCGCGCGCGTGGAGCAGTTAAAAACAGCAATCCGTAACGGCGAACTGAAAATGGACACCGGCAAAATTGCCGATGCGCTGATTCAGGAAGCTAAAGACGCTCTTCAGGGTAATTAATGAATGGATAAGCTACTGAACACACTGGATAAAATGCTGGAAGTGTTGGCATCGCTGGCTGAAGTGATGGAAGCAGAACAGCAACAGCTTTCGGCAGGTCAGGTTGACAGTAGTTTATTACAGCGCATCACCGAAGATAAAAACTCGCTGCTCGGCACGCTGAATTTTATTGAAGAGATGCGCCGCGAGGCGGAAAAAACCAGCGCGCTGCATGTGCCCTACAGCCGCTACCCTGAGCTGGCCCGCCGCTGGGCGGCGATTCAGGATCAGACCGTGAAACTGCGCGACGTCAACCTGCATAATGGCATGCTGCTGAATCATCAGATGACGCACACCGAGCAGGCGCTGGAGATGCTGAAGCCGCATCAGTCGCAGAAGTTCTACGGGCCGGATGGCCAGGCGCGTCAGGGCGGGTTCCTCAGCCGCAAAGCCTGATGCTCTCCGCACCGCCCCCACCCTGCCACGCACTGCGTCGCGGGGTTTTCGCTTTTCCGTCACGCGTGTAACCGGGAGTGCGTCAGCGCCGGTTTATCGTGCGGGCGGCGGGCGCCCGCACAATCCTTACGCTACGGTGCGCCGGGCAAAGTCACGTACGCGGAAGCCGAGTAAAGCCAGCGCGGCAAAATAGACCCCGCCGCCCACCGCGCAAACCGCCGCCAGCCGCAGCAGCCGTTCAGCCATATTCCCCGTCGCCCATTCCGGCATCAGCGCCAGCACGCCAAACAGCGCCGCCGCCATCAGGATCACCGCCACCAGCAGGCGCAGCAGGAAACCGGCCCAGCCCGGCTGCGGCTGGAAAATATCCTGTTTGCGCAGCTGCCAGTAGAGCAGCGCCGCGTTCAGGCAGGCACCCAGGCCAATCGACAGCGACAGCCCGGCATGCTTCAGCGGGCCGATAAACGCCAGGTTCATCAGCTGGGTCATCAGCAGCGTAAACATGGCGATGCGCACCGGCGTTTTAATGTTCTGGCGGGAGTAGAAACCGGGAGCCAGCACTTTCACCACGATCAACCCCATCAGTCCCACCGAGTAGGCCACCAGCGCACGCTGGGTCATTGAGGCGTCAAAGGCGGTAAACTTGCCGTACTGGAACAGCGCCACGGTCAGCGGTTCGGCCAGGATCCCCAGCGCCACCGCGCAGGGCAGCGCCAGCAGGAAACAGAGCCGCAGCCCCCAGTCCATCAGCCGTGAGTACTCAACCTGATTGCCGCTGGCAAAGCTTTTCGCCAGCGACGGCAGCAGAATGGTGCCCAGCGCCACGCCCAGCACCCCGGACGGAAACTCCATCAGCCGATCGGCGTAATACATCCACGACACCGAGCCGGAGACGAGGAACGAGGCAAAGATGGTGTTGATGATCAGCGAGATCTGGCTGACCGACACGCCGAGAATTGCCGGGCCCATCTGACGCATAACTCGCCAGACCCCGGCGTCCTTCATGTTCAGCCGCGGCAGCACCAGCATGCCAATCTTGCGCAGGTGCGGCAGCTGATAGCCCAGCTGCAGTACCCCGCCCGCTACCACCGCCCAGGCCAGCGCCAGCACCGGCGGGTTAAAGTGCGGCGCGGCAAACAGCGCGAAGCCGATCATACTGACGTTCAGCAGCGTCGGCGCAAACGCCGGCACCGAGAAGCGGTTCCAGGTGTTAAGGATTGCCCCGGCCAGCGAGGCCAGCGAAATCAGCATGATATAGGGGAAAGTGATGCGCAGCAGCGAGGAGGTTAGCGCAAACTTGTCGGCGGTATCGGTAAAGCCGGGCGCGGTGACCATGATCACCCACGGGGCGGCCAGCATGCCAAGCACGGTGACGATCGCCAGCGCCAGGGTCAGCAGGCCGGAGACGTAGGCGACGAACACCCGGGTGGCGTCATCGCCCTGCTTACTTTTATATTCGGCAAGGATCGGGACAAAGGCCTGCGAAAAAGCCCCTTCGGCAAAAATACGCCGCAGCAGGTTCGGCAGCTTAAAGGCGACAAAAAAGGCGTCGGTTGCCATGCCGGCACCAAACACGCGGGCGACAATCGCGTCACGGGCAAAGCCGAGCACGCGCGAGAACAGGGTCATTGAGCTGACCGCTGCCAGAGATTTCAACAGGTTCATGGGTTTCCTGACTGACGTGCCGGAGAGGGGGTCATCCCTCTCCGGCCGATCGACCGGTTCAGCACGGGCGGCGAGTGACGCGGCGGCCCCGGCACAAACCGGCCTGCATTAAGGTGAGCATAGTGTACTGATGTGCAACGAAATAACCACCGCCGTTTGTTACCGTTTTTATCGGTACCGCCACCGTCCGGGCCGTTACTCGCGCTGCGCCTCGTGCCACAGCCGTTCGACAATGCGCTGCGCCATCAGCGCCTGTTCACCGCTGACGCTGGGGGCGGTCTGGTTTTCGGCACAGCGGATAAAGTGGTGCGCCGCGCCGACAAAGCCACGCTGCTCCAGGGTCGTCTGCCAGCCCGGGATCGGGTCAATAGTCACTTTCCCGCCCCGTTCCTGCTGCCAGTCGCGCATATCGCTGACCTGGTAAACCGCACCGTCATCAATAGCGCTAACGCGTTCGGCCTGACTGCCGGCGCGGCGGTGCATGCTGGTGGTCACCTGCACGCCGCCGGCGCGAAAGTGATGTTCGGCATACAACAGGTGGCCGTCGTCGTTGGTCTGCAGCGTGCCGCTCTGCGCCACGCCTGGCGCGCCGGCCAGCCACAGCGCGCTGTCGACCACGTGCAGATAATCATCCAGCAGGGTAAAACCGGCGTCGCGCGGGCCGACGCTGTCGCTGCGGTGTTTATCCATGCGCAGCGAGGCGGGCTGCACCAGTGCCGCCTGCAGCTGCAAATAGCGCGGGGCAAAGCGGCGGTTAAACGCCACCATCAGCCTGCGGCCGCGTGCGGCGGCCAGCTCTACCAGCTGTTCCGCTTCGCGCAGCGTGGCGGCCAGCGGCTTATCGACGCAGACGTCTTTGCCCGCGCGCAGCAGCCGATCGACGATGGCGAAGTGCGTGGCGGTGCTGCTGTGCACGAACACCGCATCACAGGCTGATGCCAGCGCGTCCAGCGAGGAGAACAGCGGAATGCGATAGCTGTCGCAAACCGGCCGCGCCTTCTGCTGGTTGGGGGAGAAGGCACCGGCCACCTCCCAGCCGTCGGTGCAGGTGACCACCGGCAGCCAGGCCTTTTGCGCAATCCCCCCCAGCCCGACGATGCCAACTCTCAGCTTACTCATCGTCCTGCTCCTGATTGCCGGTCAGCCGCGCCAGCTGCTGTTGTAACGCCGCCACCTGCTGCTCCAGCTGGCTGACCCGGTCGGCGAGGCTCGCCCCACCGGCTGACAACGCCGCCGGGGTGTCAGTGTCGTTTTCGGCGGCGGCGTCCACCTCGCCGCTGAACAGATGCATAAAGCGGCTCTCGCGTTTGCCCGGCTCGCGGGCCAGACGCACCACCAGCGCGCCCGACTCACGCGTCGCCAGCTGCGCCAGCGCCTGCTCCACCTCGGCCATATCGGCAAAGTCATGGATACGCTGGCAGCGGGTACGCAGCTCCCCCGGCGTCTGCGCGCCGCGCAGCAGCAGGGTGGCGACCAGCGCCACCTCGCCCGGGCTCAGCTTCAGCTGACCAAACTCGGAGTTACAGAAGCGCTGCTCGTACTTCATTACCCGGCTGCCAAATCCGCTGAGCCCGGTAACCTGGTGTTTTTTTACCAGCAGATCGAGGGTGTTCTGCACCTCGCCTTCGCTGAGCGCCATTACCGGTTCGCGATTCGACTTCTGATTACAGGCCGTTACTACCGCGTTCAGCGACATCGGGTACTGATCCGGGGTGGTCACCTGCTTTTCCAGCAGGCAGCCAATCACCCGCGCTTCGTGCGCGGACAGCGGATTTTTGATCATCAGGGTTATACTCCACGCCGCTCCGGCGTCCAGTCAGGGGTGGTCAGCGCCGTCAGGACGTGATCCTGCCAGCGTCCGTCAATCATCAGGTAGTTCTTCGCATAGCCTTCTTTCTCAAACCCGAGCCGGGCCAGCAGGTCGCCGCTGCGCTGATTGTGCGGCATATAGTTGGCCATAATGCGGTGCATGCGCTGCTGGCGCTGCATATAGCGGATCGCCGCCTGCAGCGCTTCAAACATCATCCCCTGCCCCTGCCACTTCTCGCCCAGCGAATAGCCGAGGTAGCAGGCGTGGAACGATCCGCGCAGCACGTTGCTGAAGTTGGCCACGCCGCGCACTTCATTTTCGTCCGGATCCATCACCGCAAAATAGTAGGCGCTGCCCTGCTTCTGCAGATCGCTAATCAGCCCGAGACGCGCCTGCCAGCCGGAGGGATAGCAGTGGCTGTCGTCGCGGATCGGTTCCCAGGGTTTCAGGTACTGACGGTTTTCCGCATAGTAATCGGCCAGCCGCCAGGCATCGCGCTCATGGACCAGGCGGACCACCAGACGATCGGTGGTCAGCCGCACTTTCGGGGCAGCGGTTCGATAGCCAAACATCGTTTCTCCTGAAATCGGTGGCCGGAATAGCGGTGATAACGCTTACTATACCTGCCAGGCGGATTGGCGGTAAAACACTGACGAACAAAATAATGATGATGCAATCATAAAACCACTGAAAACGGCTCACGACAGCTAAAATAGGTTACCGCCCTCGGCTGGCAGCGACACCGTCTTTCCGCTAAAGTTTGCCCTCTCCCCTGTTCTCTTCCATACTTTGCGAATATATTCAGCCAATTAATTGTCACACTGACGCTAAAAAGGAGACGATATTGAAACTCTATATCTACGATCACTGTCCGTTCTGTGTGAAGGCACGCATGATTTTCGGCCTGAAAAATCTGCCGCTTGAGCTGGTGGTGATGCTCAACGATGACGAAGAGACGCCGATCCGCATGATCGGCCAGAAGATGGCCCCGATCCTGGTGAAGCAGGACGGCAGCTTTATGCCGGAGAGCCTGGATATCGTCGGGTATGTCGATAATCTGGACCACCAGCCGCTGCTGACCGGCCCGCTTAATCCGGCCATCGGTGACTGGCTGCGCCATATTCACACCTACGTCAGCAAGCTGCTCTACCCGCGCGTGGCCGAAGCGCCGTTCGCCGAGTTTGCCACCCCGCAGGCGCGCAGCTATTTCAAAAACAAAAAGCAGCAGGTGGCCGGTGATTTCGAGGAGCTGAAAAAGCACTCTGCCGGTTTGATTAAGAACGTCAACGACGACCTGCGCAAGCTGGATAAGCTGATCGTTCAGCCAAATGCGGTCAACGGCGAGCTTTCGCTGGATGATATCCACCTGTTCCCGCTGCTGCGTTCGCTGTCGCTGGTGGCCGGCATTGAGTACCCGAGCCGCGTCGCCGCCTACCGCGACAATATGGCGAAACAGACGCAGATTAACCTGCTCAGCTCGGTCGCCGTCTGACCCTGTGGCGAACCGGCAACGGCCGGTTCGCCTCTTCTCCGGCGCTTTCCCTGCCGCAACGTCGTCCTGCTCTTCAGCCCGCGCTTATGTGCTCCTGCCCCTGTGCCTGATCCCCTGTGCATCTGCCTGTGCTCCCGGTCCTCTTGCCTGATCTCTGCGTCTCTGTCCTGCCAGCCGCTTCTGATTCAGCCCCGGCACAGACACGCCCGTGCGCTGCCCCTCCCCCGAACCATTCGGCGTTGTCCTGGTGACGCGGGCCGTGAACTGTTGCATGCTGTGGCATCGCGGCAGGATGCGCCGTTTGACTCACGAGGAAGAAGAGCATGAAGAAACCCTTTTTAGCCGCCGCGGCCCTGCTGCTGGCCGGCCTGATCGCCGGCTGCAGCCAGATTGCCAGCTACAGTATCAGCGAGCAGGAGATTAACCAGGCGCTGGCGAAACATAACAATTACGAAAAACAGCTCGGGGTGCCCGGGCTGGTGGACGCGCATATTGTGCTGAACGATCTCAGCAGCCAGATCGGCCGCGAAGAGCCCAACAAGGTGACGCTGAACGGCACCGCAAAGGTCAATATCAGCTCGCTGTTCGGCCCGCAGCAGGCGGAGATGAAGCTGAAAATGAAAGCCCAGCCGGTGTTTGACCAGCCGCAGGGCGCGATCTATCTGAAGGATATGGAGCTGGTGGAGGTGCAGGTGCAGCCGGAGAAGATGCAGGGGGTGCTGAAAACCCTGACGCCGTATCTTAACCAGTCGCTGAAAGACTACTTCAACCAGAAGCCCGCCTATCTGCTGAGCAGCGATCGCAGCAAGGCGGAATCACTGGCGAAACGCTTCGCCAAAGGGCTGGAAGTCAAGCCGGGTGAGCTGGTTATTCCGTTTACCGATTAATCGTTGCCGTCAGATAGCCAGGATACTCGCGATTTGCATCAAAATCGCCTGTGCCCGCGCCACCTGCTGGTGGCGCACCACGCATATCGCGCTCAGCGCGCTCCGTCATACGGGCAATAATTCCGCTCGCGGCCTGATAAAGCAGATGCAATTAGCACGGTTTATCCCTATGCTTAGACCCCGGCCAAAACCTGCCATCTCTTCAACTTTTGCCGGAGCACATCGCATGACCGCACAACCCCAGCAGTTAGTTATTCGCCGCCCAGACGACTGGCATATCCATTTGCGTGACGGAGAGATGCTGGAGGCGGTAGTGCCCTTTACCAGTGAGGTCTGTGGCCGGGCGATCGTGATGCCAAACCTGGTACCGCCGGTGACCAGCGTGGCCGCTGCCCGTGCTTACCGTGAACGTATTCAGGCCGCCGTACCGGCCGGGCACCGCTTTACCCCGCTGATGACCTGCTACCTGACCGACGGGCTGGATCCGAACGAGATCGAAAGCGGCTTCCGCGAAGGCGTGTTTACCGCCGCCAAACTCTACCCGGCGCATGCCACCACCAACTCGGCGCACGGCGTCACCAGCATTGCCGCCATTGCCCCGGTGCTGGAGCGCATGCAGAACATCGGCATGCCGCTGCTGATCCACGGCGAAGTGACCGATGCCCACATCGATATTTTCGATCGCGAAGCCCGTTTTATTGAAACGGTGCTGGAACCGCTGCGTAAGCAGTTCCCGGGGCTTAAGGTGGTGTGTGAACATATCACCACCAAAGAGGCGGCGGCCTACGTGCTGGAGGGCAATGAGCTGCTGGCGGCCACCATCACCCCGCAACATTTACTGTTCAACCGCAACCATATGCTGGTCGGCGGTATTCGCCCGCACCTTTACTGCCTGCCGATCCTGAAGCGCAACGTGCACCAGGAGGCGCTACGGGCCGCCGTGGCCAGCGGCCATAACCGTTTCTTCCTCGGTACCGATACCGCCCCGCACACCCGTGACCGCAAAGAGGCCTGCTGCGGCTGCGCCGGGGTGTTTAACGCGCCGTCGATGCTGGCCGCCTACGCTACGGTGTTTGAAGAGATCGGCGCGCTGGCACACTTCGAAGCCTTTACCTCAGAGAACGGCCCGGCGTTTTATGGCCTGCCGCTGAATGAAGGCACGGTGACGCTGGTGCGTGAGCCGTGGACGGTAGCAGAGAGCGTGGCGGTGGGCAGCGACGGCCATACGCTGGTGCCATTCCTCGCCGGTGAAACCCTGAACTGGCGCGTGCAGGCATAATTCCCGGTGCTATCCGCCGCCGGCTCCCTGCCGGCGGCGGAAAATATTTATGCCTGCTCATTGCTTTCGTGAAAAATACTGTATACATTCACAGTATATTAACCGGAGGCTCTCATGCGTGTTGAAGTCACTGTAGCAAAAACCACCTCACTCCCCGCCGGCGCGCTTGATGCCCTGACGCAGGAGCTCAGCAAACGTATCGATCGCCATTTTCCCGACGGCCATAATACCGTATCGGTTCGCTATGCCAGCGCCAGTAACCTGACGGTAATGGGTGGCGGCAAAGAAGCCAAAGATCAGATTAGCGATATTTTGCAGGAGACCTGGGAGAGCGCCGACGACTGGTTTATTCCCTGACTTGATCTGACCGCGCACGCCGTTTGCCTGCCGCGTCCCCCCGTTTTACCGTTGTGCCATTTTGCCGGGTGTCGCCATCCGGCTTTTTTACCTTCTGCTGACGCCTTGCCCTCTGGACGCCGCCCGAATAATCTCTTACTCTGATTTTCTCCCTGCCGCTGTGGTTAATGACTGAGGTTTTGTTTATGACTGCCGATAATCCTGAACAGGCAATGACCTTTGGCGAGCTGCTGACGATGATTGGCGATCAGCAACGTCGGCTGAACGTGCTGGAAAATGCCTTTTCGCTGCTTTCCTTCTGCCTGGATGAGCGGGCTAATCAGCTGTTGATCCACAGCCTGCGCCTTGAAGGGCAGAATCAGTACCGCGATGAGCAGACCCAGCAGCACTTTCTGCAGCTGGCCGGGGAGCTGGAGAAGCGTCGCAGCGGTGAGCCTCTCGGCGGCGTGAGCGAGGCCTGACGTATCCCGGCTCAGCGGGGGCCGCAGGGCTGTATGAAATAAAAGACGCTGAGTTTTCAAGTCTGTCCTGATGCGTCCTGCCGATGAACCTCGTCGGCGTAATGTGAAACTTCTGTTATAATTACGGAGCTCTAAGGAAATTCTGTATAAGAACCTCGATAAATCACTTTGTTGTCATCATCAACACGAGTAATAAAGGGGGTTATAAATGGACAGAAACAAAGACGTAATCCAGACACATCCCCTCATTGGATGGGATATCAGCACCGTAGACAGCTATGACGCAATGATGATCCGCCTGCACTCGTTGTCCTCTAATGAACAGCAGGCTGAAGATGCAGAAGTCGGCCAGACTTACTGGCTCACCACCGACGTTGCCAGACAATTTATTTCAATACTTGAGGCCGGCATCGCCAAGATTGAAGCGACGGAATACCAGGATCGCGATTACAAGAAACATTAGACCGCGCTAAACCGTTCAGAAAAAGGCACCCTACGGGTGCCTTTTTCATGCCCGTCAGTTTTGTTATCCTCACCTTAAAATTAATTGCATAAGCGTTGCCGCGCCGCGGCAATTCAGGGAGTAATACGGATATGGTGTATGACTTAATTATAGTGGGTAGTGGCTCGGTCGGCGCAGCGGCAGGCTGGTACGCGACCGAAGCCGGGCTGAACGTGCTGATGATTGACCGCGGTCATCCGCCGCACAGCGAAGGCAGTCATCACGGAGAGAGCCGCTTAATCCGCCACGCCTACGGCGAAGGCGCCCGTTACGTGCCGATGGTGTTACGTGCCCAGCAGCTGTGGGACCAGCTGGAACAGCAGAGTGGTGAACGCATTATGCAGCGCAGCGGGGTGCTCAATCTGGCACCGCAGCAGGCTGAGTTTATTCAAAACGTCATCCACAGCGCGCAGCAGTTCGGCCTGGAGGTCGAGGTGTTGAGCGGGGAAGAGGTCAGCCAGCGCTGGCCGCAGATTAGCGTTCCCGCCGGTTACGTCGGCGTATGGGAACCCCGTTCCGGTTATCTGAAATCAGAAGTGGCGGTTAAAAGCTGGATCGTCCAGGCCAGAGATGCCTGTTGCGCACAGCTGTTTAACTGCGAGGTCACCGCAATTAGCGAACAAAACGGCCTGCAGACCGTCAGCACCCCGGAGGGGGATTTCCAGGCGCGACGGCTGCTGGTGACCGCCGGAACCTGGGTAAAAACCCTCTACCCGGCCCTGCCGGTAACGCCAGTGCGTAAGGTGTTTGCCTGGCACCAGGCCGACGGCCGCTACAGCGAGAATAACCGCTTCCCCGCCTTTGCCGTGCAGATGCCGGACGGCGATCACTACTACGGTTTCCCGGCGGATAACAATGCTATCAAGATCGGCAAGCATCAGGGCGGCCAGCCGATCTCCTCCCCCGAACAGCGCACCCCGTTCGGCAGCGTCCGCGAGGACGGCAGCGAACTGTTCGGCTTTATCCGCCAGTTCCTGCCGGGCGTTGGCGTCTGCCTGCACGGAGAGTCCTGCACCTACGACAACTCGCCGGACGAAGACTTTATTATTGATACCTTCCCCGGCCAGCCCAACCGGATGATCGTGACCGGGCTGAGCGGCCACGGCTTTAAGTTTGCCAGCGTGCTGGGGGAAATTGCCGCGCAGTTTGCCCAGGGCATCGACAGTGAATTCGATCTGACCCCGTTCTCTCTTGCCCGTTTCAACCAGCCGGGGATCTGACCGGCTGACTACCGGCCTGACCGCCCTTCGGGCAGGCCGGATTGCCCCTCAGGCAACCCGCTGCCCGCTGCCGTTTCCCGCGCCCCCCCTTTCCTGCTCACCCGCATACATTGTACAGTAAACCTAATATCTCAAAAAAACGCACATTGACAAAAAGTGACAAAACACTGACGTTAATTTAAATTTGCGACAAAAATTATGAATATTATTATGTGCCCGGCATTTGCATCCGCTGCATATAATCGTGACTAAAACGCCTTAAAGGAGATCGCCCTTCTGATTTTCTGAGCATCTGATGAATTTATAATTCAAAAAATTTCAACAAATTAATAAATTATGCAACTTATGAAATTAGTGGTTGCTTTTAACCTTTCCGTTAGCCAATCTTTAATTCCCTCTACGTTTATCGGGCATTGAGATGCAGTGGAAGAATAGCGAGAGCCGTTATGGCTCACTGAGTATCAGCATTCACTGGTTAGTGGCGCTGGCCGTTTATGGCATGTTCGCGCTGGGCCTGTGGATGGTCACGCTGGGCTACTACGATACCTGGTATCACAAAGCCCCTGAGTTACATAAAAGCATCGGCATGGTGCTGTTCGCCGTGATGCTGCTCCGGGTGGTCTGGCGCTTTGTTTCGCCGCCGCCCAAACCCCTGAGCAGTTACTCCACGGCGGTGCGCCACGGCGCGATTACCGCCCATGTGTTGCTGTATGTGCTGCTGTTTTCGATTTTAATCAGTGGTTACCTGATCTCAACCGCTGAAGGCAAGCCGATCAATGTGTTTGGCATTGTACCGGTGCCGGCCGTGGTGGCCGGGCTGGGCGAACAGGCCGACCTGGCGGGTGACATTCACCTGTGGCTGGCCTGGAGCGTGGTGGTGTTGTCCGTATTACACGGGCTTGCCGCGCTGAAACATCACTTTATCGATCGCGATATTACGTTGAACCGGATGCTGGGTCGCCGCACCGATTAACCTTTGGAAATGGAGAGTTGTTATGTTTAAAAAAACCGTTCTGGGATTAACCACCGCCGCCTTACTGATGACGGCGGGTACCGCCGCCGCCGCAGACTACAAAATTGATAAAGAGGGCCAGCACGCCTTTGTGCAGTTCCGCATTAAACACCTCGGCTACAGCTGGCTGTACGGCTCGTTTAAAGATTTCGACGGTAGCTTCAGCTATGACGAAGCGGACCCGAGCAAGGACAAAGTCAACGTGACCATCAACACCGGCAGCGTCGATACTAACCATGCCGAGCGTGACAAGCACCTGCGCAGCGCAGACTTCCTGAATGCCGCCAAATTCCCGCAGGCCACCTTCGTGTCGACCGGTGTGACCAAAGAGGGTGACGAGCTGAAGGTGAAAGGTAATCTGACCCTGAACGGTGTGACCAAACCTGTCGAGCTGGAAGCGAAGCTGACCGGTGAAGGCAAGGATCCGTGGGGTGGCTATCGTGCCGGCTTTGAAGCAGAAGGTAAATTCGCGCTGAAAGACTTCAACGTTAAATCCGATCTCGGCCCGGCGTCACAGGAGGTTGAGCTGATTATCTCGGTGGAAGGCGTACGCCAGTAAGCTGAAGCGCGCTTCCCGCTCGTAACGCGGGAAGCGCAACCCTGTTACTCTTCCGGGGAAGGGATTTTCAGGGTGGTATTCAACATGCCGCGCGACTTGTTGAAGATTTTATTGCCGTTCTCGCGTCCCGCACGGCGAGCGCGCTGCTCTTCCGGCGTTAACGCCAGCTCTTCCTGACACAGCGGGCTGCAGCAGTGGCTGTACTTTTCCGCACAGCTCGGGCACTGAATAAACAGCAGGTGGCAGCCGTCGTTCAGGCAGTTAACGTGCGTATCACAGGGCGCACCGCACTGGTGGCAGTTGGCGATCACATCGTCAGAGATGCGCTCCCCCATCCGCTCGTCAAAGACAAAGTTTTTACCCTTGAAACGTACCGGCAGCCCCTGCTCGCGGGCGCGACGGGCGTACTCAATAATGCCCCCTTCGATGTGGTAGACGTTTTCAAAGCCGTTGTGACGCATCCAGGCACTGGCTTTTTCACAGCGGATGCCGCCGGTGCAGTACATCACGATCTTCTTCTCTTTGTCTTCCTGCAGCATATCCACCGCCATCGGCAGCTGATCGCGGAAGGTATCCGCCGGGATCTCCATCGCGTTATCGAAATGGCCCACTTCGTACTCGTAGTGGTTGCGCATATCAACAAACACCGCGTCCGGATCGTCGAGCATGGCGTTAACGTCCGCCGCCTTCAGATAAGCACCGACGTCGCTGGCATCAAAGCTTTCATCGGTGATGCCGTCGGCCACGATGCGCTCACGAACCTTAAGACGCAGCACCCAGAAGGATTTGCCGTCGTCATCCAGCGCGATGTTCATGCGCAGGTTGTTGAGCTGCGGATGGAAGCCGTACAGCATCGCCTTCATGGCTTCATACTGGCTGGCTGGCACGCTAAGCTGGGCATTGATGCCCTCGGCGGCCACATAAACGCGGCCAAACACCTTCAGCGCGGTCATCGCCACGTACAGCGCGTCGCGGAAGGCGCGCGGATCGTCAATGGTGAAGTATTTATAGAAAGAGACTGTGGTGCGCGGTTCGGTTTCAGCCAGCATGCGCGCCTTCAGCTCTTCATTGGAAACGAGGTTATGTAACACTGGCATGGTGTACTTTCCTGATTACGATGAGAGAAATTTTTGCGGCGCAATCATACACCAATAAACAATTTTTTGCAGTGATGAGAGAATTGTCTCATGCCCCGGTGTTTTGTCACCACAACCCTTACGAAGCATGACCTTAACGACAATCGTTAAATTCACTGCATACGCTTTCGCTCAGGCAGGCTACTTCCTTAAAATGGTGAAATATTCATCGCTTATCGGCATTTTTTTTCAGTAACTATCCGAAAAATGGCACAATAGGTCATAATTAAAATTTAACGGACAGCATAATAGTCCCCCCTTTTTGAGATCTGGAAACTCATGACTCAGCTGCCTCAATTTCGCCGCGCGTTGCTGCATCCCCGTTACTGGCACACCTGGTTTGGGATTGTCCTGCTGTATGCCCTGGTGCTGCTTCCCTATCCTCTGCTGTATCGTCTGGGCTGCGGGCTCGGCCGCCTGTCGATGCGTTTCCTCCGCTCACGTGTGAACATCGCCCGTCGCAATCTGGAACTGTGCTTTCCGCAGATGCCTGCCGCCGAACGCGAGGCGCTGGTAAAACACAACTTCGAATCGTTGGGCATGGGCTTAATCGAAACCGGCATGGCCTGGTTCTGGCCCGACTGGCGCATCAGCAAATGGTTTACCGTCAGCGGCCTGGAACATATCAGCAAAGCGGCTGAGAATAATAAAGGCGTGCTGCTGATTGGCATGCACTTCCTGACCCTGGAACTGGGCGCGCGCATCTTTGGCATTCACAACCCCGGCATCGGCGTTTACCGGCCAAATGACAATGCGCTGATCGACTGGCTGCAGACCTGGGGACGTATGCGCTCTAATAAGAGCATGCTGGATCGCAAAGATGTGAAAGGCATGATCCGCGCGCTGAAAAATGGCGACATTATCTGGTACGCGCCGGATCACGACTACGGCCCAAGAAGCAGCGTGTTTGTGCCGTTCTTCGCCGTTGAGGATGCCGCCTCCACCAAAGGCAGCTATATGCTAATCCGCATGGGTAATCCGGCGGTGATCCCGTTTGTTCCGCGCCGCCTGCCGGAAGGCCGCGGGTATGAAATGGTGATCCTGCCTGAACAACAGGTGCCGCTGGACGATGAGAGCAGCACCGCGCGCGCCATGAATCAGGTGGTCGAACAGGGCGTGCTGATGGCACCAGAGCAGTATATGTGGCTGCACCGCCGCTTCAAAACCCGTCCGGAAGGGCAGCCTTCACTCTACTGACAGCAGGCCGAATCGCCGGCCTGCTTTTTCAGACGATCCATGGGGACCCTGGGGTTAAGGGTGCACCTATTCCTGCATCAATGGCAATATCTTTAATGATCTGCGCATTAGCAGGATCCATACCAGGTCCTTTCGCACCTGAAACCTTGTTTTTTTCAATCAGTGTCAACTCTTTCATTTAAATCATCCTTTTCTTAATTAAATGAATAGTCTTAAAAAACAACAGATTAATAAAACCAATCACAGCAGAGGCAATGAACTCGTTACGGCCAAATAAATCCGGGAACTCACGTTGCAGCCCCGAACCAAAATACAGATGCGCAGCAATATAAATAACCAGACTCAGACAGGAGAAAACGTAATAAATAGAGAGAGTTATCAGCACACCAGCTGTCCTGACGTATTCTCTAAAAGACCAAACCATTAATAAACTGAATATGGCTGGTACGGTATAATTATTCAAACCCATCGTTTCGGCCCTCCATTACACAAGTTCAAATCACTGCTCATATGCATCTTTTATTTGAAAAATGTCCTGGCTTCGATACCCGCAATGATTCATCTCTGAATTCGAACTCAGTAAGGCCGAGACATAATCCGGATGGTGTTGGTTACTTTACCGCCATATAAGACTTGGCTTAGAAACTTATCGTGCTCATACGGATTTGCAGATGATGTTTAATGAGTTGTCGCACATCCGGATGTGACTACTGTATCCGGTCAGTACTTTCCACTAACACGCCGAGAAATTTTTCCGCCCCTTACCTTGCATCTTTGCCATCAGCGACAACAATTAACCTTGTTTTAGTCACCAGATATCAAGGATATGCCCATGAACCTGTATGCAACCCTGGAAGAAGCCATTGACGCCGCACGCGAGGAGTACCTGGCGGCCAATCCGGAAGTCGATGAAGAAGAGGCGTCGATTGAGCAGTTTAACCTGCAGAAGTACGTGATGCAGGACGGCGACATTATGTGGCAGGCGGAGTTCCTGACCACGGAAGCCGATCAGGGCGAAGGCCTGCCGGTCGCCAGCGGTGAGGCCGCTCAGGCGATTTTTGACGGCGATTTCGATGAGATCGAACTGCGCCAGGAGTGGCTGCCGGAAAATACCCTGCACGAATGGGACGAAGGCGAGTTTCAGCTGGAACCGCCGGCCTGCACTGAAGAGGCGGACGCCGCGGCAGAAGAGTGGGAAGACGACAACAGCGAGTCAGAAAACCGCTTCTGACCCGGCTGGCTTACTGGTCAGGCCGTGATGCGCAGCAGGCTCCGTCAGCTTACTCGTAGGGCCCGTGTTGCGCATCCACCGGCAGCAGCAGGGTGTCGACCACCAGCGACAGCGGCAGGTCGATGATGGCAATAAAGCGCCACGGCTTATCCTGAATGTCCCACTGTACGCCGGGATAGTACTGGTTACCGTGCCCCTGTCCGGGCACGGCTCTGCTGATAATGCTGCCGCAGCCGCACAGCATCACCGCCGCAAGCCCCACCGCCACACTGCGAATAAACCTTGTCACTGCATTCTGCCCCGGAGTAAAAAACGCACTATTCTACAGCGTGCTTTTTACCGCAACAGCGCATCAAGTGCAAAGAAAACGTAAAAACGCTGCTGTTTATCTTCCCACCCCACGCCGGACGCCGTTTTGCAGGCAAAAAAAACCGGAACACAGGGTTCCGGTTTTGTTACCACCAGGCTTACTGATTATTCAGCGCCTGCGGATTCAGCTTCAGGGTCTGATAGTGATCGAACCAGTCGTGATACTTATCGGCGTTCTGCCACAGGCGATAGTGCATGCGCGACAGCGTCACCGGATCGCTGAGCAGCGCCAGGCGATCGTCACGCCCCAGCTTCACCGGCGACTGGCTCAGCGCCTGATCGACACGGCGGTCGCGGGCGTATTCCAGAATATCGCTTTTCAGGTGACGCGAGGTCGCCAGCGCACTGGCCAGCGCGTTAAACGACGGGTGGAACATGGCGTGCATAAAGCCATTATCCAGCTGACGTTCACGGTTCAGCACCACGTAGCGGTCGGTATCCAGCAGCTCTTTCGGCGGATCGTACTCTTCCGGGATCAGGAACAGGCGGCCGCGTTTGGAGGCCTGGCCCAGCGTACCCCGGCTTGACCACACCGAGACAAACGGCGACAGGATCAGCGAGAAGACGATCGGCGACAGCCACCACAGGAAGTTGAGATCCAGCCAGCCCATACCGCCGGCCCATACCAGGCCCAGCAGCATCTGCGAACCATGGCGACGGAAGGCTTCGCTCCACGGCGTGGCGTCATCGTCACGCTGCGGCGAGTTCCAGACCACTTCCCAGCCCAGGAAGGCGCTGACCACGAACACCGTGTGGAACAGCATGCGCACCGGGGCCAGCAGCACCGAGAACAGCATCTCAAGGAACAGCGAAACCAGCACGCGCAGCGCGCCACCGTACGGCTTCGCTCCCTTGCACCACACCAGCACCACGCTGAGTAGTTTTGGCAGGAACAGCAGCACCAGCGTGGTGGAGAACAGCGCGATTGCCAGTTCCGGCCGCCACTGTGGCCATACCGGGAACAGCTGGCGCGGCTGCAGGAAGTACTGCGGCTCCATCAGCGTGTGCACCACCTGCAGCGCGGTGGAGAGTGCCAGGAACATAAACCACAGCGGCGCAGACAGGTAAGACATCACCCCGGTCAGGAACACCGCACGGTGTACCGGGTGCATGCCTTTCACCAGGAACAGGCGGAAGTTCATCAGGTTACCGTGGCACCAGCGGCGGTCGCGCTTCAGCTCGTCCAGCAGGTTAGGCGGCAGCTCTTCATAAGAGCCAGGCAGATCGTAGGCGATCCACACTCCCCAGCCCGCACGGCGCATCAGCGCCGCTTCCACGAAGTCGTGGGAGAGGATCGAACCGGCGAACGAGCCCTCACCCGGCAGCGGCGCGAGCGCACAGTGTTCGATAAACGGCTTCACGCGGATAATCGCGTTGTGCCCCCAGTAATGCGACTCACCCAGCTGCCAGAAGTGCAGGCCGGCGGTAAACAATGGCCCGTAGACGCGGGTGGCAAACTGCTGACAACGTGCGTACAGCGTATCCATGCCCGAAGCTTTCGGCGAAGACTGGATAATACCCGCGTTCGGGTTGGCTTCCATCATCCGCACCAGGCCGTTAAGGCACTCGCCGCTCATCACGCTGTCCGCATCCAGCACCACCATGTAGCTGTACTGGCTACCCCAGCGGCGGCAGAAGTCATCAATGTTACCGGACTTACGTTTCACGCGGCGGCGGCGGCGGCGATAGAAAATGCGCCCTTCCCCACCGACGTCACGCACCAGCTCCATCCACGCCTTCTGTTCTGCCATGCAGATGTCCGGGTTGTAGCTGTCGCTGAGGATATAAACGTCGTAGTTCTGCTGCTCGCCGGAACGCACCACCGATTCCCAGGTAGCGCGCAGGCCGGCAAACACGCGGCCGACGTCTTCATTACAGATCGGCATAATCAGCGCGGTGCGGTGCTCCGGGTTGATCGGCTCATCGCCGTTAGTCAGGTAAGAGATGCTGTATTTATCTTTACCGATCAACAGCTGCAGGAAGCCCATCAGCGCGGTCCAGAAGCCGGCAGAGACCCAACAGAACAGAATGGCAAACAGGAACAGAATACCGGTCTGCAGCACGTAAGGCAGGATCTGCATCAGCGACTGCTGCCAGTTCTGGTTGATCATCTCCAGCGGATCGATCAGCGCCCAGCCCTGGTACGGCAGAATGGTTTTCATGTACCAGGTGGCGATCACCGTCTGGATCAGCGTCAGCCCCAGCAAAATATAGCGACGAATGGAGCCAACGTGGCGCCATTTATCTTCGGTCTTCTGCTCTTCTTTGTTGGCATAACGGGGCGTTGATTTGCGCCCGCGCAGCGAGTTCCACGCCCGGGCCACCGGGTTGGTGCGCCACTCCTCCGGATACATCGAGGAGCGGGTGTGCTGCGGCATCGCCTTAAGCGTGGTGCGGTCCAGCGCGTCTTTATCAAACTGCGCGCCGTCGGCAACCGAGTCCGGCCAACTCATCTGCACGCGGGCTTTCACTGACTCCTGCGGTGCGTCGTCCGCACGGGTTTCTACCGGGCCATCCTCGGCCAGCTGATGGTGCAGCTGGCTGAAGCTCTCCTGCGGCCCGGCGGGAAGCGCGTCACGCAGCGCCCCTTTCCGCTCGGCGGTCAGGGGCAACGCGTCAATGTATTGATCGGGTATTACGGTCGATTTATTCATTGGCAGGCAACTGATAGCTCCAGGTTTCGGTCAGCGTTTTGTCGCCGTTAACCAGCGCCGCACGCATTTCTGTTGGCTGTTTATTGTCCTTCACCTTCAGGCGCAGCACCAGACGCCAGCCTTTGGTGACCGGGTTATAACGCACGCTGTTTTCAACCAGCTCGCCGTTATTACCAATGCTCACCTGCGGGGCCACCGGCGTATTTTCCGCCAGCTTGCTCATTTCCGGGCCGGTGAAGTCAACGATAAAGGCGACGGTGCCGTCCGGCTGGCGCACCAGGTTGGACTGCTTCACGTCACCGGTCGAGCGCAGCGTGCTTTTCACATAGGCCGTTTCGGGCGAGTGCAGCTGGTTCTCATCACGGGTGAAGTGCAGGCGATAGTTGAAGTCCATCTCTTTGCCCGGCTCCGGCAGGGTTTCTGGCGTCCAGAACGCAACGATGTTGTCGTTGGTTTCGTCAGAGGTCGGAATTTCAACCAGCTCTACGCGTCCTTTGCCCCAGTCGCCTTTTGGCTCGATCCAGCCGCTCGGGCGCAGATCGTAGCGGTCGTCCAGATCCTCGAACTGTTCGAAGTTACGGCCGCGCTGCAGCAGACCAAAGCCGCGCGGGTTTTCCACGGTAAAGGTGCTAACCGCCAGGTGGCGTGGGTTGTTCAGCGGACGCCAGATCCACTCTCCGTTGCCGGCGTGGATCGACAGGCCGTTGGAGTCGTGCAGCTCTTTGCGGTAGTTGGTGACCGGCGACGGCTGGTTGGCACCAAACAGGAACATGCTGGTCAGTGGAGCCACGCCCAGCTTGCCGACTTTGTCGCGCAGGAACACTTTTGACTGTACGTCAACGGTGCTGTCTTTACCTGGGGTAATCAGGAAGCGGTACGCGCCGGTCGCGCGCGGCGAGTCCAGCAGCGCGTAGATCACCAGGTGCTTATCCTGCGGTTTTGGCCGCTCGATCCAGAATGATTTAAAGCGCGGGAACTCTTCACCGGACGGCAGCGCGGTGTCGATCGCCAGTCCCCGGGCAGACAGACCGTAAACCTGGCCGTTGCCGATTACGCGAAAGTAGCTGGCACCCAGGAAGCTGGTAATTTCGTCTTTCTTATCTTTGCTGTTCAGCGGGTACAGCACTTTGAAACCGGCAAACCCAAGGTTTTTCAGCGTGTCAGGATCGTGCGGAACGTTGCCGAAGTTGAAATAATCCGCGGAGTATTTGATCGGACGAACGCTGTTTGCCGTCACTTCATTAAGCTGTACCGGGGTGTCGAAGTACATGCCCTGATGGTAAAACTCGAGCTTAAACGGGGTTTTCAGTTTATTCCAGTAGGCCTTATCATGGTTAAACTGGATCTGCTGATAGTCAGCATACTTCATGTCGCGCAGCTGCGAGGGCAGATTACTCTTCGGCGCCTCAAAGCCTTTACCGGCTAACTCCTTCGCCTGCTTTGCCACGTCATCAATGTTAAACGCCCAGCTGGCGCTGGTGTACATTGAAAGCAAAACGGCCAGGCAAGACCAGCGCAACAGCATCTTAGGTTTATTGTTCATTTTACTCAGCACATCTCCCCCTTCCGGGCGCGTAAATCAATTCAATCCATCTTAATGGATAATCTGGCTTTCCGACAGCCTGACAACGTTTTTGTTCCACTATTCTGAATCCTTAAGGTCCCACTTCTCAAGTGCTTAGCGGAAACAGAATCGACTGATAGTATACCCGCCTTTACTCTTCTAAAGTAAGCAGTAAGCTTTAGGCCGGTTCAGGGTGAACCGGAATGATAACGTGTTGAATAGTGGATAAATATGACTAAAACGACGCCGCAACGAGAATATTTTCTGGATTCCATTCGCGCCTACCTGATGTTATTAGGCGTGCCTTTTCATCTTTCTCTGATTTATTCATCGCAAAACTGGTCAGTAAACAGCCCGGCCCCCTCAGAATGGCTGACGCTGCTGAACGAGTTTATTCACGCTTTCCGCATGCAGGTTTTTTTTGTTATCTCCGGCTATTTCTCTTATATGCTCTATCTGCGCTATGCGCCGGGCGCCTGGCTGAAGGTGCGGCTGGAGCGGGTTGGCATCCCGATGCTGGCCGCCATTCCGCTGGTAACGCTGCCACAGTTCTTTATGCTGAAGGCCTGGACCAGTAAGGTTGGCGACTGGACGCAGATGACCACCTATCAGCGTTATAATGCGCTGATGTGGGATCTGATTTCCCACCTGTGGTTCCTGCTGGTGCTGGTGGTGCTGACCCTGGCCGGTTTCTGGCTGTTCCGCCTGCTGCGCGACGCCAGACCGGCAAAAACAGACTATTCCGATCTCGGCTGGGGCAAACTGACCCTGTTTATCCTGCTTTCTGCTCTGGCGTGGGGGGCGTTTCGCCGCGTAATGCTGCTGCTGGCTCCGCAGGTGCTGGGCGACGGTCTGTTTACCATGGCGGTAATGCAGTCGCTGCAATTTCTGCCGTTCTTTATTCTCGGGGCGATGGCGTGGAAATATCCGGCGATTAAGGCGCTGTTTGTGAAGCCCAACCCCTGGACCTTTATCGGCTCGGCGCTGGCGTTCGCCGCCTATGTGGCCAACATTTCCTGGAATAAAGGTGACGGCTGGCTGTACGAACTGGATGCGCTGTGCGCGATGCTGATGGGGCTGTGGATGGTCAACGTGGTGTTCTCACTGGGCTACCGCCTGCTTAATTCACACTCACCGCGGGTCACCTATCTGGTTAACGCCTCACTGTTTATCTACCTGGTCCACCACCCGCTGACCATCCTGTACGGCGTGTTTGTCGTGCCGGCCATTGGCAGCAGTACGCTGGGCTTCCTGCTGGGGCTGGTGATGGTGTTTGGCGCCGCCTTCCTGCTGTATGAGATCCACCTGCGTATTCCGCTGCTGCGCTTCCTGTTTTCCGGTAAACCGCAGGGTGCCAAAGCGCGCAGCTAGCGGGCCGTCAGCCGCTGCCTGACTCACGCTGCCGGCGCAGACGATCGTGCCAGTGCGGACTGCACTGGCATCCAGGTTGAGCGGCCCGCGACTGGCTGCCCCTGCTGGTCTGACAGCCTGGCAACGGGTGAGTATGCCCCCTGCCGTTGCGGTTACAGCAGCCACTCGATCGGTAAACGCCACACCAGCCTGACCAGCAGCCGCTGCATCAGGCGGGTGCGCGGTTCGTGCCTGTGCACCTGTTCACGCGCCTCGCCCGGATACTCAACCCAGTTGACCCGCCCCCACTTATCCAGCCGCAGCGTCCATGCCCGCTCGCGCAGGTTATCGATAAAGCGCTGGTGCAGGGTGGAAGCGAGGCTCTCGCTCTCAATCACCAGCCCCATCTCGGTGTTAAGCACCGCAGAACGCGGATCAAAGTTAAACGAGCCGATAAACACCGTTTTATTGTCCACCGAGAAGGTTTTGGCGTGCAGGCTGGAGCCGGAGTTACCGGTCAGCCCGCGGTCGTGCGGCGCATCCTGGGCGTTACCCTGTGGTTTCAGCTCATAGAGGGTGATGCCATGACGCAGCAGTTTCTTTCGCCACTTAGCGTACCCCGCGTGCACCACCGAGACGTCGTTGGCCGCCAGCGAGTTGGTGAGAATGGCGATCTTCACCCCTTTGCGCACCAGCGCCAGCAGCTGGGCCACGCCGGAGCGGGTCGGCACGAAGTAGGCTGAGATAATATCGAACTGCTGCTGCGGCTGGCCGATCACCTCGAGCAGCCGCTGCGGCAGCAGGCTGCTGGTTTTTGCCCGCCCCAGCCCTTTACGCGGATCGTCGCTGAGCAGACGGGTATGCGCCCAGATAAACGGCAGGCTGCGCTGCTCCAGCTCGCTGACGAATGTCGAACTGTGCAGGCGGCTCAGGTAGCGCTGCACCTTTTCGCTGTCGCGCCAGGCCTCCGGCAGTGACACCGCCGAGGGCGCGTCTGCCGCCGCCTCTTCAATCACCGACGCCAGCGGTGCCACGGCCTGGCACTGCCAGTAGCGGCCGAAGTCCCGCGAGACGTCGCTGACCACCGGCCCCACGGCCAGCACGTCGAGATCGGAGAACAGCGGCGCGTCACCCGCGCCAAAATATTCGTCACCGATATTGCGTCCGCCGACGATGGTCGCTTCACCGTCGACGGTAAAACTCTTGTTGTGCATCCGTCGGTTAAGCCGGGCGAAATCGGTCAGATAGCCCAGCGCACGCAGCAGGCGGAAAGAAAACGGGTTAAACAGCCGGATCTCAATATTTTCATGGCGGTTAAGTTCGCTCAGCGTCTCATCCAGCCCCTGGGTATTGTTGTCATCCAGCAGCAGGCGCACTTTTACCCCACGCTGCGCCGCCTCCAGCAGCGCGCTGAACAGCAGCCGCCCGGACATATCGTTCTGCCAGATGTAATACTGAATATCGAGCGTCTGCTGCGCCATGGCGATCAGCAGGTAACGGGCAGCAAAAGCATCCAGACCTTCCGCCAGCGGATAGATCCCGCTGTGCAGCGGATGCGCCGCCACCAGCGGCATGATCGCCCGCTGTAATCGCGGCGCCTCTCCGGGCCGCACAATTGACTCAGGGCCAACGTCGCTCATCACTGTTCCTTTACAAGTCTTCGGGTCACGTTGCTCTCCCCCGCCGCAGGATCGGCGCACGGAGGACTCAATCAGCGTAGCACGGGCGTCGGCCGCTGGCGGAAGTTAACTGAAAGCAGGAGGGGCGCGGCGTCACAGCCGCAGAGATCGGGCAATACAGAATAGCTCAGGATCAGAGCGATGAGTTATCAGACAGTTGGCAGGTTTTAACGTCGATTTTCTGTTCAGGGGGGGTACGAACGTCAGAAAGCCAGGTGAGCGTGAACAGCACCGTCACGGTGATCAGCCCGGCGGCCAGCAGGCCAATCAGCGCCAGCAGTTTGTCTTCTCTGGAATCCATTACGCCTCCCTCCGTGGTATCGGCATTGCAGCGGCCCGTTGCCGGGGGTTATGACAGCCACAATGTAATAGTCAGGACGAAGATTATAAGGGTTAGGGAGGTGACTGCAAGTACCACAATGGCAAACTGCGCATCATCCAGCGGGATCCGGGGCTCTCTTTCCGGTTTTAATTCAGAACTCTTTTTCATGTTCAGCCACAGCGTACTGGCAAAAACCCCACCCGGGTACCAGTAAAATTTAAATGACGTCCATTTCATACAGTCAGATAAAATTCAAAATTCGCCGTCCGGACAGGGCAACAAAATAAAGAATTGCTTACGTAAAATCAGCGCAGAACCCAGATAAAATAGCAGCGTCAGCCTGCAACACCACTCTGTCTGATGCGAATAATCATAACACAGCGGTGAAAAAGATTAATGCATTAAATTGACTTATACCCGCTGATTCAGGAATAAGATATTCCTTTTTTAATGCCCCCCGCAGCAGGTTTAGCCATCCTCCTGATCTTTGCGCTGTGAAACAGTTTATATAAATTAATGCAAGTCTCTGAGTCGTATCGGATAAAATGCCTGATTACGCACGCTTAACGTCACGCGCCGACCAGCGTCATTACGCCTGTTTTCGCCGCGTTTTTCGCCAGATGACGTGGACTCAGGCCTGAAATGGCTTGATAATACTGGCGCTAACGTGACAGCTTCGCCCTGATTCTTGCAGCGCTACCAGGTTTATTATGTATCGACATCGCCTTCCTGAAGAGAGTTTATTCATTTTTGAACAGATTATTGAGCAGAGCAGCCAGGCGATTTTTATTGTCGATAACATTCTGGCGCTGACCTTTGCTAACCCGGCGGGTGAAGTGCTTTATCAGCAACTGCTGAGTAGCGGAAAGCTGCGCGATGCCCTGCTGGCGGACGATCCGCAATGCGATCTCTCTTCCCCACGACAGCCCTGCTATCTGCGCACCCGAGTGGTGAATCTGAACGCTCCCCCTCACGCCGGTGATACCCTGCTGATCGCCAGCGACATCACCACCGAAGTGGTCGCACAGCAGGACGCGCGGCTCTCCCGCTGGCGTCTGGAGAAGACGCTGGAGCTGGCGGAAGAGGGCTTCTGGATGTGGGATATCACCAGCGGCATGATTTCACACAACAGCGACTGGAACCCGCTGTTTGGTTTTAGCGACGGCAAGCTGACTCACCATCAGGATGCGATGTTCGCCACGCTGCATCCTGACGATATTGCGTCGGTAAAACAGCATTTTTCCGCGCACCTCAGCGGGCAGACCTCGCAGTTTCACTGCGAGTACCGCGTGCTGACCGCCGCAGGCCAGCGCTGGGTGCAGAGCCACGGTAAGGCGGTGCGTCACGACGGCCAGGGGCAGGTGGTGGAGATGCTGGGTAAAGCCAAAGATATTACCGAAAAAAAACGCCGGGAAAGCGCGATGTTACAGCTGGCCTGGCAGGATCCGCTGACCCAGTTAGACAACCGCGCGCGCTTTTACGATAAGGTCGAAGCCGCGCGGACGCACGCTAACAACGGCCAGTTTTCCGCCCTGCTCTACCTCGACCTCAACCGCTTTAAAGAGGTTAATGACAGCCTCGGCCACAGCGCCGGTGATGAACTGCTCAAGCTGACCGCCCAGCGCCTGCGTGCCACCCTGCGCAGCCATGACACCATCGCCCGGCTTGGCGGCGACGAGTTTGCCGTGCTGGTGACCAACCTTGGCGAAAGTCACGCACCCGCGCGTGAAAAGTTGATCCTGCTGGCCGACCGTCTTTTGCACAGCCTGGAGCAGGATGCGACGATCGCCGAACGCCACGTCAACATCAGCAGCAGCATTGGCATCTACCTGTACCGTGACGACACCACGCCAATCGCGGAGATGATGCACAAAGCCGATATGGCGCAGTACTACTCCAAGCGTAACCAGCGCAAGTGGATGTTCTGGTCGTCGCGCCTGCATGCTGAACAGCGCCAGCGGGACAGCATCGAGAGCGGCCTGCGCCGCGCGCTGAGCAACGACGAGTTATTCCTCGAGTACCAGCCGCAGTTTTCGCCGGCGGGGATCCCCCTCGGTCTGGAAGCGCTGCTGCGCTGGCGTACGCCGGACGGTGAACTGGTGCCGCCCGCGACCTTTATCCCGGTAGCCGAAAACAGCGGGCTGATCCTCAATATCAGCGAGTGGGTGCTGGAGCAGACCTGTCGTCAGCTGAAGGCATGGCAGTCGCTGCGTGGCATGGACCAGGTACACGTCTCGGTCAATATCAGCCCTCGCCACCTGCGGCGCAGCGACTTTATCGCCCAGGCGGAACGCATCGTCAGCCGCAGCGGCATCGTGCCGCAGCGGCTGAGTTTTGAAATTCTGGAAACCGCGCTAACCGATATCGACGACGTGCAGCGCAAGCTGCTGGCGCTGCGCGATATGCAGCTCGGGATTGCGCTGGATAACTTCGGCAGCGGCATGGCCTCGCTGACCGGGCTGCGCCGTCTGGGGATCGATGAGGTGAAGATTGACCGCTCGCTGGTGATGGAGATGAACAGCAACGCCCAGCAGCTGCAAACCATCCGGGCGATTATCGCCATGTGTCAGGCGCTGGATATTAATATTGTTGCCGAAGGCGTAGAGAACCGGGCGCAGTTTGACACCCTGTGCCAGCTTGGCTGCCACCGTTTTCAGGGCTGGCTGTTTTCACGATCGCTGCCGGTGGATCAGGTGCAGAGTTTGTTTATGTGAGCGTTACCCGTGACGCAAACGGCGATCGCGCCAGCCAGAGCGCCAGGCAGATACTGAGGAAGATCGCTGAGCCGGGTAAGGGTAACAGGCTGTGCCGGGTAACGGTTTACACCGCCCGGTGAGCTGAGGAAATGGAAGCGGACGCGCCCTGGTCCTCCCTGGCACCACGGGGCACCAGGGAGAAAGTAGCGGCAGCAACCCTGCCCGTCAGAAATCGTAAGACATCGACAGTTTCAGCTGACGAGGCGCACCCTGATAGATGTAGGTGCCGTAAGTTTCCACACCTGACCAGTAGCGCTTGTTGGTGACGTTATCCACGCCAAGACGCCAGACCAGATCGTTCTCCTGTACCTTCATACGGTAACGCGCACCGAGATCCAGCGTGGTGTACGCATCCAGTTTCTTGCTGTTGGCCGGGTCTGCGTACTGCGAACCTGAGTGGGTCAGACGCGCGGTGGCGGTCAGCCCCTCGACCGGCTTGATATCATACTCCGCGCCCAGCACGCTGGTGAAGCCGGCCACGCCAACGGCTTTTTTGCCGTCATTGGTACCGTTCTGCGTTTTGGTCATGGTTGCATCCAGCCAGGTGGCGCTGCCGTTCAGGCGCAGGCCGAGCACCGGCTCGCCGAAAACGTTCAGTTCAACGCCGCGGTTGCGTTGTTCGCCGTTGAGGGAGAAATAAGAGGTGGTCGGATCGGTCAGCCCCTTCGGCTTTTTGATCTCAAACAGCGCCAGCGATCCGCCTACCCGGCCGGTATCCACCTTTACGCCAACTTCATTCTGCTTCGCCAGTGAGATGCCGGAAACCGTCCCCGAGTTTGAGGCCGTGGACGGTGCAGACTCCCCCGGGGCCAGCGATTCAATATGGTTAGCGTAGAGTGAGACCGCTTCCCACGGCTTAACCACGATACCGTACGCCGGCGTCCAGCGGGTTTGCGTAAAGCGTTCGTTCACTTTTTCCGCCGCGGTGCCGTAGGCATAGTTGCGTACCACTACCTTCTGATGACGGGCTCCAACGGTTAACAGTACCTTGTCATCCAGCATGCCCAACGTGTCGGACAGCAGGATCCCCTGGCTGCGCACGCGGCTGGTCGGGCGCGGATCGTCGAGATCGCCGCCAAAGTAGTTCATAACCGGTTCGGCCACGCTGCCCGGATTATAGATATTGGTGGCGTTGCCGCCGCTAAGATCCATACCGTAGGCCGTTTTTTCACGTTTTGTGGTGGCGGAGTAACCCAGATTGATGCTGTGATTCACCGGGCCGGTGGCTAACTGTCCACGCAGGCCAAACTGACCGCTGAATGCGTCGATCTCTTTATTGGTATCCATACGACTGATTTTTGCATCACCGCTGGCGTTGCTCAGCTTCGGCGTACCGTAAGCGCCGTACTCGTGTGAATGCTGACCACCTACCGCACCGTACAGGGTCCACTCCTGCGCCACGTCATACTCGGCGCGCGCCATACCAAACTCGCTCTCCAGGTTACTGTAAACCCAGTTCTGGCTGTAGTTGCTGGTGGCTTTCGGCACTTCCGGGATAAAATCAACGCCGCTGACGTTCACCCCAAGACGGCCGCCGTGATAGGCCTGCTTCTGGTAGCCCATATCCAGCGAGGTACGCAGCTTATCTCCACGGTAGTCCAGCCCCAGCGAAGCCAGCGTGGTGCGGCGCTTCTCATTATCAATCGCTGAATCGCCCTCACGGTCCAGCAGGTTAACGCGTACGCCCCACTGGTTGTCGTCGCCAAAGCGGCGGCCGGCGTCCAGGCTGCCGCCGATCTGATTTTTGCTGGTGTAATCAACGCCAACGCGGGTCAACGGCACCTCTTCAGCGTGCTTTGGCTCCAGGTTGATCATGCCGCCTACGCCGGAAGCGGCGCCGCCGTTCATCAGCGCGTTAGCGCCTTTAAACACCTCCACCCGTTCAACCATCTGGGTGGACACCACCTGACGCGGCATCACGCCCGAGAGGCCACCAAAGGTCATATCGTCGCCCGCCAGGTCGAAACCGCGGATGCGGTAGGTCTCGGCGAAGTTGCCGTAACCCTGCACGTTCTGGATCGAGGCATCGTTCGCTACCACATCCTTAATCGATTTCGCCTGCTGATCCTGAATCAGCTTCGCGGTGTAGCTGACCACGTTAAACGGCACGTTGCGCGCATCCTGCTCACCCAGCATGCCCATACGGCCACCGTTAGCGACCTGCCCGTCCAGATAGGCCGGTACCAGCCGATCGCCGCCCGGCGTAAACTGCGCCGCGGGGGTGGCCACTACGGTCAGCGTCTGCTCAGGGCCTTTATCGTCGCTGGCGGAGGTTGTCAGTCCGCCAGCGGCAGCAGCCGGAAGCGTCGCTGCGCTGATGGTCAGCGCCAGCAGGCTCAGTTTGAACCGGGCGGAGGTGGGGAGAGATGCGTGCATGGGCCATCCTGCTTGTTCTGGAATGATAATGCTTATTATTGGGATTGCGATTATCCGAATCATTCCTGAAAATGCAAGCTGAAATACGCGCCACGAATTAAGTGACGGGCCGCCCGTCACGCGGACTGCGGCAGCCACTGAGCAATTATCGCTGCCGTAACAACCAGATAAAGCAGGGGGCACCAATAAAGGTTGCCAGTAATCCGGCCGGAATCTGATAGGGGAAAATCACCACCCTGCCCAGCCAGTCGGCCAGCAGCATGATGGCGCTGCCGAGCAGGATCGCCACGCACAGCTGCGACAGCGCCCGGTGATAGCCCAGCAGGCGTGCCAGATGCGGGGCCATCAGACCGACAAAGCTCAGTGGACCAATCATCAGCGTGGCGGCGGCGATCAGCGCGGCGGCCAGCAACAGGATCAGCAGCCGTGACTTCAGCAGCGGCACGCCGGTACTTAACGCGGTGTCAGCGCCGAGCGGCAGAATGGTCAGCCAGCGCCGCAGCAGCGGGATCGCCGCCAGCAGCACCAGCGCCAGCCCGGCCACCGACAGCGCCTGGCCGCCGGTGACCCGGTATGTCGAACCGGCCAGCCAGCTGAGTACTTCGCCGCTGCGCGGGTCACCGCTGGCCAGAAACAGCGTCAGCAGCGTACCGTACACCGTACTGAGGGCGATGCCCACCAGCAGCAGGCGGGTGGCAGAGAGCCCGCCGCGGCTGGCAAGCACCACCATCAGCGCGAGGGTCAGCCCCGCCCCGCTCGCGCCGGCGGGCAGCAGCCAGACGCTGATATCCCCCGGCACCAGAAACATCAGCAGTACGATGGCGCAGGCGGCGCCGGAGCTGACGCCGAGCACCTCCGGGCTGGCCATCGGATTACCGGTCATCCGCTGCACCAGCATACCGGCGGCGGCCAGCATCGCCCCGGCTACCGCTGCCGCCAGCACCCGCGGCCAGCGCCACTGCAGCAGTGACGGGTCGGGCATCAGCCAGCGGCCGCCGTCGCCGCTGAACAGAGCCAGCAGCACCAGCAGCAGCAAACCTGCGGCCAGCAGCAGCAGGCCGCGCGCGTTCAGATGCCGCTCGCGGCGCACGGCGAGCGTGGCGTCCGCCTGCGCCACCCGCGCATGACGCAGCCGCGGCAGCAACCACAGCATCAGCGGCGCGCCGAGCAGGGCGGTCACCGCACCGGTAGGCAGCTCGCGCCACAGTCGGGTCAGCAGTATCACCGCCTGATCGCTGAGCAGCAGCAGCAGCGCCCCGAGCAGAGCGGCGCCGATCAACCGCGAAGCCAGCCGGCGCACGCCCAGCAGCCGGGTGAGGATCGGCGCAAACAGCCCGATAAACCCGATCACTCCGACGCTGGCCACGGTCATCGCGCTGAGCGCCACCGCCAGCAGCAGCCCGGTAACGCGCACCAGCGCCAGCCGCATCCCCAGGTTACGCACCACGCCATCGTCCAGGCCCAGCAGCGCCAGCGGACGGATCATCAGCGCAATCAGCCCCCCTGCCAGCAGCATGCGCGGCCAGAGAAACTGTACCGCGCTCCAGTCATACTGATTAAGCATGCCGCTGCTCCAGATAAACAGATTCTGCAGCCGATCGTGGTTAAACAGCGCCAGCAGGCTTTTGACCGCGCCGCCGTACAGGCCAAAAACCAGCCCGGCAAGGATTAGCGTCACCGGCGACAGCTGCCGCCCCCAGGCGATGCTCAGCACCAGCCCGCCGGCCAGCAGGCCACCGGCCAGCGCGCCCAGCTGCTGGCCGCCCTCTCCCCAGCCGGCAGCGTACAGCGTCATCAGCGTCAGGCCCAGCTGCGCACCGGCGGCCACGCCGAGGGTCGAGGGCTCCGCCAGCGGATTACGCAGAATTTGCTGGAACAGCGTGCCGGCTACGCCCAGCCCGGCACCGACCAGCAGCGCCAGCACGGTCCGCGGCAGCAGGCTGAAGTGAAACAGCATCTGCCGCACGTCATGTTCGTCCGGCGCGGTCAGCGCCTGCCACCACAGCAGGTGATCCAGCTGCTGCTGGCCGTTGATGAACAGCAGGATGAGCGCCAGTGCCGGCAGCAACAGCAGCAGTGAACGGCTCATGCTGCCTCCTCCAGCGTCAGCGTCAGCAGCTGACTGAAACGCAGCGCAGAGTAGTTAGCGCCAAAAAACCACACCGCCGGCAGCAGGTGCAGTTTGTTCTCACGCACGAATGGGATACTGCGCCACAGCTGCGCCCGGGCGATCTCGCGCATCGGATCGTCGTCGCCGTGCAGGAAACAGAGCGCTCTCACCCCTTCGACCTGTGCCAGCCGCTCGATACCGATAATGGCGCTGCCCCAGGCGTTGGTTTCCCCCTGCCAGGCGCTGACCAGCCCCAGCCGCGCCAGCACATCGGCAAACAGGCTGCCGCGCCCAAACACCATCACCCGGCGGCTGTCGAGAAAGCTGAACAGCAGCAGGGGTTCCTCACGAAAGCGGTGCAGACGCTGCGCGGCTTCAGCGAACCGGTGCGACATGCCGTCGAGCCAGGTTTCGGCGGCCGCTTCACGTCCCAGCAGCCCGCCCAGTGCACGCAGATCCTGTTCGGTCGTGGCTAACGGCCCGTGCGGCGCGCGGCTGAACTGGCTGACCCACTGTGGGGCCAGCGGCGCAATGCGCGCGGCGTTGGGGCCGAAGCCGCTGGAGAGCAGGATCAGCGATGGCTTGAGTCGCTGCAACAGTTCAAGACTGGGCTCACTGCGCAGGCCGACATCCTGCACCGTCGCAGCAAGTTCAGGCTCCACCACCCAGCGGCGATAGTTGGGCAGATCGGCTACCGCCAGCGGCATGACCCCCAGCGCCAGCAGCAGCTCCACCGGCCGCCACTCCAGCGCCACAATACGGCCAGCAGCGATCGGGGTGGCGAGCAGTGAACGGCAGTTCAGCAGCGGTGTACAGGCCAGCAGCTTCAGCAGGCGACGGCGGGAGGGGCAGGCAACGGCGTTGTTCATCCAATCAATCACGGCTGCCAGCCACCGCCCAGCGCGCGGTAGAGATCGACCTGCGCCAGCAGCAGGTTGTTCTTCGCCTGCACCACGCTGAGCTGGGTGGTAAACAGGGTGCGCTGCGCGTCCAGCTGATCGAGGTAGGAGGCGTAACCATTCTGGTAACGGTTAGTGGCGATGCGTAACGCCTCGCTGACCACCTGCTGCTGACTCTGCAGCTCCTGCAGCTGTTCGCCGTAGCGCTGGATGGCGTCCAGGTCGTCATTGACCTCGCTGAACGCGCTGCGCACCACCTTCTCATAGTTGTACAGCGCCTGGTTGCGACCGGCCATCGAGACATCGACCTGCGCGGTTAGCGCCTCGCGGTTCAGTAACGGGGCCAGCACGCTGCCGCCGATGCTCCACAGGCGGAACGGATTATCCACCAGCTGGTGCAGTACGGAATTCTGCAGCGTGCCGCTGGCGGTCAGGTTCAGCGACGGCAGCAGGCTGGCGCGCGATGACTGCAGCGTGGCGTCGGCCGCCAGCAGCTGGCGCTCCGCCTGCACAATATCCGGCCGCCGCTGCAGCAGCTGCGACGGCATTACCGCCGGCAGCGTCTGCGGCTTCAGCCGGTCGAAGCGCGGGCTGCGGGCGATCTCACGCGGGTTCATGCCCACCAGGATGCTTAACGCATTCTCCTGCTGGGCAATCTGATGACGCAGCAGCGGGATCTGCGCTTTCGCGGTCTGATACTCGGACTGCGACTGCACCCACTCCAGCTTTGAGGTGTACCCGCTGGCAAACTGACGCTGTGCCAGCTGCAGCGAGTTCTCGCGTGTAACCAGCGTCGCCTGCGTCACCCGCAGCTGCTCGTCCAGCGACACCAGCGTCATATAGCCGGAGGCCACCGAACTGGCGATGGTCAGCTCGGCCGCCGCGGCCGCGGCCTGCATGGCGGCCAGCGTGGCGCCGGCGGCATCAATGCTGCTGCTGCGCGCGCCCCACAGGTCGACGTTATAGTTAGCCTGCAGCAGCCCCTGAAATACCGTGGACTGCACCGGCTGCCCGGTGGCCGCCGAAAGCGTACGCGCCCGGGTGGCCGCCACTCCCGCATCGAGGGTCGGGAAGTTGTCGCCCTCCGCCCCGCGCAGCCGGGCGCGGTACTCGTCCACCCGCGAGCGGGCGGTGAGAATATCCGGGTTATTGCGCAGCGCCTGCGCCACCAGCCGGTTCATATCCGCATCGCCAAACGCCTGCCACCAGCTGACCTCCGGCGCGGCGGCCGGCCCCGCCTGGTTGCGCCACTGCTCTGGGATGATCAGCGACGACGGAGCCCGATCCACGTGGGTAGCACAACCGCTCAGCAACGCGCTCAGCAGCAGCGCCGCGCCGGTCTGACGGCGGATCATGGCTGACTCCCGGCCGCGCCGGCTGACGCGCCCGGGGCCGCGCTGCGGTCCGACACACTCCCCTGCTGCGTTTCATCCGGCTCTGCTCCGGTATCAATACTCACCTCCACCGACATGCCGGGGCGCAGCCGTTCCGTATTACCGCCGGTAATGCGGATACGGACCGGGATACGCTGGGCGATTTTGACGAAGTTACCGGTGGCGTTGTCCGGCGAAATCGCGCTGAACTCCGACCCGGCCGCCGGCGAGATAAACTCCACCTCGCCGCTGAAACGCTCGCCGTTCAGCCCGTCCACGCGGAAAGTTGCCGGCAGGCCTGGGCGGATGCGCGCCATCTGCGTCTCTTTCAGATTGGCGATCACCCATTTTTGTTCAGGCACCACCGAGGTCAGGCGGGTACCGGCGCTGACGTAGGCCCCCAGCCGTACCGACATCTGCCCCAGCTGCCCGGACGCCGGTGCGACGATCTGCGTGTTGGCCAGATCGATTTTTGCCAGCTCCAGCGCCGCCTGGGCGCTGGTGACGTCGGCCGCCAGCGAGGCGCGGTTCACGATAGCGGTTTGCAGATCCTGCTTTGACACGTCCAGCGTCGCCTGGGCCTGCTGCACGTCCGCACGGGTCTGCGCGTTGCTGGCGCGGGCCGCGTCGCGTTCACGCACCGACAGCGAACCGTCGGCGGCAAGGCTCTCCACCCGCTTCAGATCCAGCCCCCCCTTCAGCGCCTGGGCGCGGGCATTCTGCAGCGCGGCCTCGTTGCGGGCGATCACCGCCTGCGCGCTGCGCTGCTGCTGCTGGTTATTCGCCAGCGCCGCCACCTTCATCTCCAGCGCCGCCTGCGCCTGGTGGACCTTCTGCCGGTAGATGCGGTCATCAATGGTCATCAACAGCTGCCCCTGCTGCACCGGCTGCAGATCCACCACCCTGACCGCGGTGATATAGCCGCTGACCTGCGGGCTGATAAAGGTCACCTGCCCGCGCACGTAGGCGTTTTCGGTCGACTGCATCTGGCTGGTAAACGGCGGCAGCTTCCAGGCGTAGAGGATCACCAGCACCCCGACCAGCGCAATGCCGGCACCGAGGGTAATTGATAAGATCCGCAGCTTGTTATTTCTCTGGCGTTCAGCAAACTGCTGTTCCTGTTGGCTCATGCTTTCCCCGTCCCCGGTATTGTTGTTGTTTGTTGCATCGCTAAGCGCTCGGCTTCCGCCTCACGTTTAGCCTGCTGCCAGCTGAGGTAACGCAGACGACCAATGCGCCAGGTCACCCACAGTAAGGTGACGCCGGCCATCGCCGCCGTCAGCAAATAGACGTCGTTATAGGCCAGCACGTTGGCCTGTAACGTGGCCACCGTCTGCAGCTGGCTGGTACTCTGCGCACCGAGCAGCACGCCGTCGCCCAGCTGGCTGGCAAACAGGCTGTTGTACTGCGCCAGCCGTTCGGTGACGTTAGGGTCCAGCAGCGACAGCTGGTCGGCCAGCAGGCTGGAGTGGTACTTCTCACGCCAGGTCTGGAAGGTGCCGAGCAGCGCCGAGCCCATCAGCCCGCCGATGTTCTGGCTCATGCCGAACAGCACCACAAAGCTGACCAGATTTTTCGGCTGGGTGACCACGCCACCAATGCCTAAGAGCATGGCCGGAGCGATAAAGAAGGCGGTGCTGAACCCAAGCAGGAACTGGCTGAACAGCATATTGTCTGCGCGGGTCAGCGGGTTTGACTGCGCGTCCATCAGCGACGCGACCATCACAATCCCCAGCGACAGGACGATCGGCCAGTTAAGGTGTCTGGGGTTGATGGTCAGCGCGCTGACCACGATGCCGCTCGCCACACCGGCCAGAATCGCCAGCGCCAGCCCCTGCATCTGATCGTTGAGCAGCCCGACCTGCTGCAGATAACCGATCGCCCCGGTGTTCTGCTCGGCCAGCATCATCCGCAGCAGGATCATCACGATACCGAGACGCACGATCGCCCCGGTCCCCAGCCAGCGGGTGTTAATCAGCGGATTGCTGCGGTTGTGCTCCACCACCACCGCGGCAATCACCAGCACCAGCCCCAGCGCCAGGCAGACGCCCAGCCACGGCGTGCTGGTCCACCATTCGATGCGCCCCAGCGACAGTACGGCACAGAACAGCGCCATGCCGGGTGCCAGCAGGAAGAAGGTGAGAAAATCTTTCTTTTCAAAAACCTTGGTTCGTTCACCCGGCGGCAGCTTGAGGATCAGTACCGCCCCCAGCGACAGCAGCGCCAGGCCCAGTTCGAGCAGATACAGCCCGCGCCACTCGTCCAGCTGCAATAGCTCGCTGGAGAACAGCCGCGCCAGCGGGATCGCCAGCTGCGACGCGCCGATACCGATCGCCAGCGCCTTCAGCCGGTGCTTCGCCGGCCACGCCTGCACCTGGTAATAGATGCCCAGCGAACTGAGCGCGGCCCCAACCATGCCGTGCGCGGCGCGTACGATAATTGCCGAACTGAGATCGTTGACCAGCAGATGAAAGAACGCCACCAGCACGTAGAGCACCAGGAAGGCTTCGGTGAACACCCGCAGCCCGAACTGCTGGCGGAACTTAACCAGTAACAGGTTGATCGAAATATTGCCCATTACGTACACGGCCGGCAGCCAGGCGATCTCATTGCTGTACGCGCCAAACACCCCCTGCAGGTTGGTGAGATTGGCGGTGACCAGCGCGTTGCTCAGCGCGCCGGTGATTGAAATCAGCAGGCCGACGATGCCAAAAGCGAGCCGTTTGTGCGTGGGGTGTTGCGGGGTTGAGGGGGAACCAGGCAGCATCGGCTTTTCGCCGGGCGCCCACTCCCGTGGCGCATAAGGGTTGGTTTTCACACGCGACACATTACTTACCTTCCGTCGCCACCAGCAGCTGTTGCAGCACCCGCTCAGTGATCTGCAGCTCGCCAGGATCGATATCGGCCAGCAGCTCGCTGCGCAGCGCATCAGCCTGGATTTTCAGATCCCTGTACAGTTCATCCCCCAGTGGGGTAACGTGGAGCAGGCGCTTGCGGCGATCTTCCGCCGGCTGCACACGCTCCACCAGCTGCTGTTTTACCAGCCGGTCGATCAGTGGCACCACGCTGGCATCTTCCAGGCCAAGCGCCTGCGCCAGCGCCTTCTGGGTGATTGGCGTCTCCTGGATCGCAATGGTGGCCACGGCCATCCAGCTGCTCATGCTCAGGCCGTTATCTTTGACCCGGCGATCCACCGCCTGGCGCCAGGCATGAGCGGTAAGATGCAGCAGGCGGGAAAAGTTAAGTTCCTGCGTATTCAATGTTTAGGCACCTAATGATTAGAGGTCTAACTAAATGGCCCTGCAATTATAACCGTGCGCGGTTAAACAAGGGAAGAGCTAAGAAAAAGTTTAGATAATTCTGAACCACAGCGCCACGTGGCGGATAAACAAAGGAAAAAAAATGTCATCAAGCGCAATTATACCCCTCAGCCAACAGCCTCAGCGTGCGGAGGAGATCGCGCATTTTCTCTTCCAGGAGTGGCACCAGCTGGATAACTGGGCCGATCCTCTCGAGGTGGCTGAACGTCTGCATCAGCGTAATCTGCCGGGCAGCGTCGGCTTTACCCTGCTTGCCCTCAGCGACGGCGATGAGCTGAGCGGTACGGCCAGCGTCATTGAATATGAACTGAGCGATAACTCCGCCCGCCGCTACTGGCTTGGCGAAGTATTTACCCTGGCCGAGTGGCGCGGCCAGGGGATCGGTTCACGGCTGGTCAACGCCTGTATCGCCCACGCGCGGCAACAGGGGGTGGCAGAGCTATGGCTGTATACGCCGGATCGGCAGGCACTCTATCAACGCCTGGGCTGGCGCGAAGTCGAGCAGCGCGAGGTCAACGGGGAGTGGGTATCGGTGATGGTGCGGGCGCTGTAGTTCCCTGGCAGACTGTATCCGCCGCGATCTTCAGGAGTAATCCGCAAGCAGTTAATTTTGAAATGGATGCTGCGCTAACGATGATTGCCAGGCTGACGCGATAGCCGTCATTATTCAGGAGGCTGCATTGGCGTTGGTGCAGGGCTGGCGCGATAGTCGCCATTGTTCAGGAGGCTGCGTTGGCGTTGATTGCCGGGCTGACGCGATAGCCGTCATTATTCAGGAGGCTGCGTTGGCGTTGATTGCCGGGCTGACGCGATAGCCGCCATTGTTCAGGACGCTGCGTTGGCGTTGATTGCCGGGGATAATGCGATAATATCATTGTTCTGCGGCAGCGCTAACTCAGGGTGAGTGCAGAAGCCGTAATAGCCGGATACGCCTGCGGCAGGCGTATCCGTCTGAGGCCGCATCGTTACGCGGCTTTGTTCACTTCAATTTCGATATCACTGATGATCGATTCAATCTCATCATGCAGCTTGCCCTGGGCATTCAGCAGCTTATCGATCTTGTCCGCCAGGTCCTTATCTTTGTACTCGCCGGTATCGAAAGCCAGCCATTGAGAAGACAGGGTCTCCGCATTATTCTGCGCGTAGTGACGGATCTCCTTCAGCTGAGAAAGAACGTCATGGAGGTACTGCTCTTTAGTTTTGTTTTCAACTTCTGACATGCCTGTTTCCTTCTGTTGGCGTTGGAAGGAATAAGCTTAGTTGGGGAAATCTGAACTTCATTAAGAATATTCGCAAACGCGCTTCCGGCTGGTGACCGGAGATACCGGGGGCTTGCCACCAGACCATTTCAAATGATTTGGTGCAATGAAAAACCATATTATGATAAGTGATGAAATTTATAATAAACAGGTGATCCCGCACCGGCACGCGCAGAATTAGTCGTACTGCGCCTTTATCGCTGCCAGCATCGCTGCACAGTCAGTTGCCCGGTCCTGTTTCGCGCTGGCCGCCAGCGCGATGACCACTAATCGCTGATGGTCCGGCATTTGCGCCAGACAGAACAGGTTAAACAGGGGGGTCAGCGTGCCGGTTTTGCCGCCGATCACCGTCGGGTCTGAAAACAGCAGATCGTTGGTGTTAATAATGTATTCCCGCCGCGGCGCGTTCCCCGAGACCTTAATAGCGTGAGTCTGGGTTCGCCAGCTCTGCATAATCAGAGGATATTGCGTTGCCGCCGCGACCATTTTCAGAACATCAAGCGCGCTGGCGCTGTTTCTCCCCAGCCCGGAGGGCGTGGTAAAACGCGCCGAGTGCATCCCCAGCGCCTGCGCCCTGCTGTTCATCTGTGCCATCCAGCGGCTGACCGCCTGCGGGACGCTGAAATCGCTCTGCCCTTCTGCCGTCAGCAGTTTGCCGCCATAAATCCGCGCAATCATATTCGCCGTCACGTTGGACGAGGGCAACATCAGGTTGTAAACCGCATCCCGCAGGCAGAGCGTATCCCCTTCGGCCAGGTTAGCGCCCGATCCGGTGGCGGGATCGCAGGAAAGCCGGGTAAGTTTCTCGCTATATTCCGGCTGGCCGTCAAGTAACACGATGGCCGTCATGATTTTAGTCAGCGAAGCCAGCGGGTGAATCGCGTTTTCGCCATCAGCGATTAATACCTTTTCCGGATTTATGCTGCCGTCATGGTTAATTATCGCGGCAACACGCGCCTGTGAGGTGGTCACCGATACCTGACTGACCGGGTGAAGCGTACGCGGATTGTATTTTTCGGGCCAGCCAGCCGGCGAAGAAGCGCCACCCGGTTTATACCCCGCCGCGAGCCAGGCCTGAATCTTCGCTATAACCGGCTCTGCCGGTAGCGGGCTGGTCGCCACTATCCGCCCTAACAGCAGCGGGCTGGACGGCACCTGGCGGCCAACGGTGCCAAACAGGGTAAAAGGCGTGGCAGGGATTGCGCTAAGCGTAAACGTATCGATCTCTCTGCCATCGACGATCAACCGTGAGGCATCAGGCTGCGCGCTGAGAACCAGCTGGACCCGGTGCCAGACGCCGGGCGATACCGCCACCGGTTGCGGCATCCCCCCTGCCCCTTTTCCCCCTGAAGCACCGGCAATAAACACGCCAAGCAGCGTCGGGAGGTGGGCCAGTGCGACACCGTTGAAGGCACCGTTCTGCACGATTTGCAGGCGAGCGACGGCCCCGGTAGCCTGCTGCCAGATAACACGCTGCATCGTGGCCGGATCAAGGTAGCGATAGCTGAAGCTGAGCAGGGAGTCGGGTTGCGACACCAGCGGAGCCGATCCGGTCAGCCCTTGCCCCCCGGCGCTTTTTCCCGCCAGCGCGACAGCGCCGTCGCTTTCCAGCAACTGCACATCGCAGCATAAGGCATTGCTGAGGGTAACCTTGCCACACAGGCTGTGGAGTCCGGTAAGGGGAGACCCGGCTAACGGAGGCTCGGCATACTCCGGCCGGGTAAAATCAAATGCCGTAAACTCCCCTGACGGGAACAGGCTGGCGATTTCGTCTGTCATAACAGGCAGCTGCCACCTTTTAACGGTAGGTTTTACGGCGATAAATGACTGTAGCACAGCGGGAACGTTGTCGGCACCGCAGCTGAAAGCGGTACGCGCTTGTTTAGCCCATAAAAAGGCGGGGGTTAAATTCCCCGCCTCTCAGAGTGTGGCTTCAGCTTTAATACCACAGTATCGCCCTGTTTAATCTTCATTGATCGATGACCAGGCTACGAGCAGCGATGGTGATATTCTCAATCCCCGCTATGTACCAGGTGCTGAAATCCTTAAATGTTCATTTCAGTTAAATTTTTGGCTTGTGTTTAGTCTTGATTAGTGATTTTATATGCAAATTAAATGAATAAAAAATCACTTTATTTGGAGATAACATGTCAGTAGAGTCACCCGTTCAGGCACAGTTTGAAGCCTATAATGCTCATGACATTGAAGCATTTATGGACTGTTTCTCAGCTGAGTTTAAGGGATACCGGATGCCAACTGAGACACCTTCAACCACAGGGAAGGAATCATTACGGGAATTTTACGTTAAAAATCGCTTCAACAATCAGAACCTTAGAGCGGAGCTTATTTCCAGAATCATACTGGGCAATATGGTTTTCGATCACGAATTGATTCACGGCCTGTCTCCAGAGCCGTTGGAAAGCATGGCGGTATTCGAGGTTAAAAATAACCTCATTGCAACAGCGTGGTTTTACTTCCCGTAGCCACAGGGATGCGTAATGTCAATAAACGATAGAATATCTTCAATGGTGTACCGTAACGTGGCAGCAGTATGGGTAAAGGTCATTATCTCACCGCGTAATTTTTTGTCCGTTTCAGGGATGCTTTCCAGTGTGAGCCTGGCAGCCTCACCAAAACTCGCACACAGGACAAGATGACTAATCAGGCTTTCGAAGCCCTACTGTGTTTCTTTTTTCTAGTTCCAAGGACGATAGGGATGCCCTTCTCTTCCTGCTTTACTTTTAGGTTGGTTCTGTGAATCTTCAGACGATCGGCAAGATTGAACATGTAGCTCGTTGCCTGGTAAATCGGTAAAAAGGCGAAAGAATCTTTGACATTGTGGAGCGATAGCGTTGAGGAGGTGTAACGGGAAAGAGAAACGTCGTAATGCCCGATACTGGTGGCAGGCACAGGGGCAAGAGCCACAGTAAGTGCAGCTGCCATTGAGGATATTTTCTTTTTTTACTGCTCATCGACCCGCCACCCCGGATTAGTGACACTGCCAAAATGGTAGCGCAAAAAATCAGCGAATGACATAACACCCTTGATGCATAAATATTTTTATTGCCATCAGGGTGGATAACATCAAAAAACGGCCCTTGTGACAGCATACCCACTTTTATTTTATTCGTTTTCATCAGTAATGCGAAGATGCTGCCCAGAGTAGGACTTTGGGCGCACACAACCAAAACCGATGGTTTTTCAGTGATTAAAAATCATTTTTTAGGATTTTTTCATAACTAACATAAAGCCACCTAAATAAACTCAATCAGTTACCGTACCAAGTGATTAATATTATGAAGGCCTTAACTATCAAAAGGTAGCTTAGATTTTTTTCAGATGATTATCATCTTTAACGATACGATAGCTCCCATGAGAGTTAGGGTTACGTTAGCAGATTTAATTAACCTGCTTAAAGCTAAAATTTTAATTCTAAAGATCTCATATTAAAACCACTAACGTCATGAATAAAATAAAAAACTCAACCCTCAATTTTCTTATAAAAATTGATTTCCGACACTTTCCCTCATCGAGGATGCTAAAAATTTAACCTTATCGCTATCATTACCAAACATCATACAGAAATGATTGAACGTTAAATAGTTACATACACCACCATCACCATCACCATCAATTAACAATGGAAATCTATAATGGATTACTATCATAGCAACGCCGGAAGCAACTTTGTGCGCCTTTTTTTGGATTAAATTTTTTATTTCAGTATCAAAATCATCCCTAAATCTCTGTAAAATTACTTCATTAGAAAAAGGAAGATCACTTTCACTTAAACGTAAGTATTCTGCAAACCTGGTATATAACATTCTACTTAAATCAATAAAAATTACACCTTGCTCATTTCGATTAGGTAACTTATTCAATTGTGATTTATAAGCAAACTTTAAAGTGTTATTAACTTATCATAGCTGGATGGTCTCTTGCACTCAACCCCAAACATTAAGCCATTCTTCTCGACTACGACATCATGCGATTTATCAGGTAAAATATTAAACCCCGCTCTCTTGAAGCGATCCGCAGTTTTAGCTTCAAAAAATAAATCTCTGGCTATAGTTTTATTTTCATCTTGAATAAGATTAGTTCCTGAAGAGATCCTTTTCAAAAAAACTCTCAATTTCAGATGAGTCTTTGAAAAGTCTTGCCAGCTCAGCTAAATCTGTGAACTCTGCGAATGCCCATAAATTTTTCAGATTCAAGGTCTGATCGCCATTAATCCAATTGTTATAAATACGTCTTGAGTTTCCAAATCTCGTATTATTAAAATTAACACCAATGCTTTCCAACCATTCCTCTGCATCAGTAAATATTTTTTCGTTAGCAAGAACTACTTTTGATACATTTTTTATTTCACTCATTGAATCGCCTCCTCTTTATTATTAAATAAAATTCACACAACACAAGTAAACAAGTAAACAAGTAAACAAGTAAACAAGTAAACAAGTAAACAAGTAAACAAGTAAACAAGTAAACAAGTAAACAAGTAAACAAGTAAACAAGTAAACAAGTAAACAAGTGAACAAGTGAACAAGTGAACAAGTAAAAACCAATAAAATCCGTCCAAAACCTGATCTATGGTAGGTAAATAGTCACTAGATTATTTTTTGGCAAAAAAGCGATTTATTGATAAAATAAAAAACCAATATTACCATACGCTTTTTACAAAAAATATTCAACAGCTTAACTTTGTAGTTAATGGTACTCAGGGTGGGTAATTATTTTCAGGGTGCTGCCCGCGCGATAAGCTGCCTCGCCAGCGACAGCTGTTGATGTTCGAAGGCGAGTACAAAATCGTCCAGCTCATCAGGCCGTAAGCCGACATCGGGGCTTAGAGCAATCTGCCGCCACTGCTCTACAGCCTTAACCACTTCAGCTAGCACGTTAAGTGCATCTCTTCTGCTCAATGAAAAATAAGCGCTTCGAGCCAGTAACATATCAATGTCGGTTACAGGACCATCTTCCTCTGACAACCAGGTTTTCGACTCCTGCTCCTTGTCCGGAAATGGATTAATATCGAAGGCCGGTGACAGCCGCCAGAGCCCTTTTTCTACATGTAGAAAACCATGATTCTGTAAGTGATCGTCCACATTGGTGATTAAGAGATTAAATACCAACCGACGCCACAGTTGCTGGAGATCGGCGGTAGGCGAATAGCCCACTGAACGGATCATATCGGCAATTTCGGTATAGCTGCGCTCCTCTTCGCGAGAAGCCTGCAGCAGGGAGGCGGCTGACTGATAGGGGATGCGTCCGTCAACCGCGTCACGATCGAAACGGCGGATCACCGCAACAGGCACACCGCCCAGATCGACAATACGAGCCATCGCCGCATTTATCCCGGCGCGCTTGGCCAGACGCAGAGCCAGCACCTCTCCACGTGTAACGCTGCGCGTATCGCCAGTGCTGGGAAATTTACCGATCGCCAAGGCGCCATCTTCGTCGATGATGGTACTTTTAGGCCGCATACCGCCCAGAGAAGTGCCTTTGCCCTGCAGATAACGCAGATCTTCATTGCTCTCACGCCCCTGCTCTACCGCCTGGCTGGCCTGATAGATACGCTGCAGCTCTACGATCGGCGGCGTACTGCGCCGGCCTTCACCGGCCGTTCTGCAGTAATGGCCGTTCTGATCCCGCAGGCGTAACGCACCGACCCGGCTAAAATCATCAACCGCCAGCAGATAATCCACCTCGGTTAGCGGTGCAAGCGTTGCATTCTCTTTACGCCGTTTAGCATGATCGCGGGCGATCACCCGCCGTCCCCAGGCATCAGGTGCGGTATCCGCAAGGGCAAAGTGAAAAACTGAGTCATGGGCTGATGCCGCCCTGTGCGGCTGATAACCGTAAATAAACCCAAGGTCGGCAGACACATTAAATCCTTCAGGATTGACCAGCCATTCCTGATCATAGGCAAACGTACTGTTTTCACGGCGACCCTGCCGTACATAGACCATTTGACCGACTGGGGTGCCGGTCTTGCCGATGCAGACCTGAACCTGCTGACGCACTGCGGTCAAAGATTTCATAATGCTCCCGTCCCTGGTGTTTTGTTACGAACCCTTTTGGGCAACTGTTGGTCCATCAAGGTCAGGCCAATATCGTCGCGTGCTGTATCCAGTAGTTCAGCCAACGACTGTATCTCGCCAAACACGTGAAGAGCGCGGGCAATGAAGTGGATCGGCACCCGTACATCACCTTTTTCCATCCGCCGGACGGTGGACAGTGACGCACCCATCCGCTCGGCAAGCGAAGCCTGCGAAATCCGCCGACGCCTGCGCGCCAGCGAAATATCGTGACCAAGCTTGATTATGGCTCGCTCAACGGGCAGTGGCAACGGTGAGGTTACTTTATCATTCCCATCAGAGTGCTTAGCGTTTTTTTCTGTTTTCATGAGAGTGATTATTGCAGGTGATGACTGAACTTTCAATAATGGTTTTAATAGGAGTGTTTATATTAAATAACAGCTCCAATCAGAGTGCTTAATTCCATTAGTGATAAATAACCTTCTGCATGTTAGTTGTTTCCGGGTCCTGGTCTGGTCTGGTCTGGTCTGGTCTGGTCTGGTCTGGTCTGGTCTGGTCTGGTCTGGTCTGGTCTGGTCTGGTACGAAGTTACTTTATGCGTGCGTATCTGCGACCTGCGCGGCTTAAAGGATCATAGCGATAGATGTGGTCACAGGCAGTTATCTGGAGCAGAGACGAGTAACGTGGCTAAGAAGCTAAGAAGCTAAGAAGCTAAGAAGCTAAGAAGCTAAGAAGCTAAGAAGCTAAGAAGCTAAGAAGCTATATTGAGCTTTCCCAGGGGGATGATGGAAGCAAGCAGAATCATATTCTGAACTGATATTATGAAAGGCAAGTGAATGGCGAAAGAGTATGGCGTAGTAGGGTGAAATGAGGGTGAGAAACAAAAAAACCGCCCTTGGGCGGTTACGACATTACTGCATACTGCTTTGATTTTATTCTTTTTTATCGGTAGTACGAAGATGGTGCCCAGAGTGGGACTTGAACCCACACAGCCATAAGCCGAGGGATTTTAAAAACTACTTAGCACCTTTATAAATCATAAGCTTATGATAGTTATCATTAAATTCTTATGTCATGGTTGCTCATTTTCTCGCGCATGCGATATTCATCGCCATCATTTAAGCCTCTTCTGCTGCCCGATCTGGTGCAGTAGCCAGGCTGTCGAATGGGTTGAGGTTGACCGCTGCTTCCAGGTGCTCTGGCGCAAAGTGCGCATACCTCATTGTCATGGTAATCGTGCTGTGCCCCAGGATCTGCTGCAGTACCAGAATGTTGCCACCGCGCATCATAAAGTGGCTGGCAAATGTATGGCGCAAGACATGAGTGCGCTGGCCTGCTGGCAGCTCTATACCAGCTCGTTTCAGGGCGGATGCGAAAGCCTCATAACAAGGTGAAAAGAGGTTGCCTCGCTTTTTGGGCAAAAGTTCCTGCACCTTTTTAGATATGGGTATGGTGCGGTTCTTTTTGCTTTTCGTCTGAGTGAAGGTAACCCGGCCAGGCATTACCTGTGACTGCCGCAGATCCTGTGCCTCACTCCAGCGCGCACCTGTTGCCAGGCAAATACGCACAACCGCCCCGAGATCTGGATTCGCAGACTCATCACATGAAGAAAGCAGACGCTTAATCTCATCTTCGTATAAAAATGCCAGTTCCTGATCACCTTCACGGAACTGCCGGATACCATCAAGCGGGTTTTCTCTCGCCCACTCCCCCATTCGTTTCAGTTCATTGAAGACAGCGTGCAGATACGAATACTCACGGTTTACTGTGGCCTCCTTGAGCTGTTTTTTACCTTTGGGGTTCCAGTCACCGCGGAGTCGCCTTTCACGGTAAACGGCGAACATATTTTTGTCGAAGGTATCAACGAGCGGATCGTTCAGCCGCTGGCAAATGGCGTCCAGCTTGGCTTTTCTTTCTGAACCTGATGTCAGTGATTTTCCGTGCATTTCATACCAACGCGAAACCAGCTCTGACAGTGTTTGCGTGCTGCCCGTTACACCTGCTTCATTGGCACGACCAACAAGGCGACGCTCATACGAGAGCGCCTCACCCTTAGTTGCAAATTGCTTACGCTCACGGCGACCTGATGCCCCATATGGGTAACATTCGCAAAGCCATTTACCTGACGAGAGCTTTCTGACCGTCATCAGTTATCACCTAAAATATCGATTATCCTTCCCGTTTTTATATCAACATCTGCAATGATTGTATTTTTAACTCGCCCACCAAAAGCATTAGTACCAGAAAAAATAGTTGTCACAAACGCATGAGGCTTATCATTCATAATCAATCTATATGAGGTTTTTACGTGCTTGTAAGAATCCTCATCGTTCATCCCAGATTTTATTACAGTAACTAAGGGGGTGTAAGATCCATCCCAACGGCTGAAATTATCAAAAAAATTATCAAAATTCATCCTGGCATCAAGAGAACTGGGGTCTTTTACATACTCTTTTTTACACCAATCCAGAACCAATCCAATTTGAAGACCATCGCTTTTTGTAGCTGAGTATTCACTTAAGCAATTATAAAACTTGGATAGTGTTGACTCAGGTATATCCTCTGAAATTAGAAAACTGCTGACGATGTCACGCCGCTCTGCTTGTGGCTTAGACTGATATTTAGAGAGGGTCACAGTTGAGTGCTTGAATGCCTTCGCCTCACGAGCAGACTGTGCTGACCTTTCAGCTGCCGCAGCAACTTCTTCCGCAGACTTTTTTGTCGGGAACAAGTAATTGGTGACGACAGCCAGCACTATGCTTAAAGAGAAATATATAAGAGATGAACGCTTTCGGTTCGGCATTCCTACCCAGGTAGGTTTAATAAGGCCAATCCAAAAAGCAAGAACAGACAAGGAAGAAGCAAAGATAAGAATATTTTCCATAACACCCTCTAAATTTTATCGTAAGTTTTTATTAAAAAATAAAAGCACCTAAAATGAAACCCAAAAAAAATACAATACTAATTTCTACTTTATGCACTCGGAAAAAGCTTATCCAATCACGCGATGTTGCAATAGAATCTAAAGAAGGTTTATTCATCTCATGAGTCTGTTGATCCAACCAAGAAAGTGCCAATTGAAGTTGAGAACGATTCAAATCATTCAATCGTCCCGTGCCAAAACTGACATGACAATACCTTATCAAGCGTTGACGAACATCATTACTTTTGCTGTTGCGAAGAAGGAGACTAACAAGAATACGACTCGCATCTTTGTCTTTATCCCTGTCAGCAAATGCTTGTAGAAAACTAATTGCGGTCTGGTACTGGTTGACCGTCATCTCTTCAATACTTGAAACGCCTATCTCCGCATGTACTTTTTGCCAGATTTCATAAGACTCCAAACCGCCATTTGCCGAAATTGAGACAACGAGAGCATTAAGCTCTTTCCTTTGAGCCTTTACTAACGGGCGGTCATTGATTCTTTCAGAAGGTATTGCGATGTTTACGGTGTGAGTTCCGTCATACCGCCCTATCTGAATATTGTTTTCATTGAAGTCTCGGCCACTAAGGCGGTTTCTATCTCCCGAGGAGTTAAGCGTCATACAGCATCCTTACGACTTATTTTCGTTATAGTCCCTGCCAGCAATCCGGTTACCGCTCCCCCCGGAAACATTGATTGCTCTTGATTCAGTGACCGAACTTCCAGCGGTAAGCGCTGCTAATGCCGCAGCTTTGACGGCGAGGGGTGCTACTCGATAGCAGCCTAAAAGCTCCTGCTCATCAGTTTTTAACCCCTCTGCAGAACGGATACCTGTAACTACGTACAGAACATCTAAGCCAAATTTTGACAACATGGCTAAGTATGTCGCATCAGGACTGTTGTCGCCTTTCTCGTACTTGAGCTGGGTTTGTTTTCTGACGCCACCCAAGTCACCCATAGCAACCTGACTGAATCCCAAACGCTCACGTTCCTCTCTCAATCGAATTCCGATATCTACTTTCATACCTTTTCTCTTGACTGGTACGTTTTTTCGTACCAGAATGATTTCCACAGACTCTTAGCAGATCACAATATACCACTATGAAACAAGAACTCCATGAGCCACGCTCACGTTTGCCCCGGGGGATCGCCGCAAAAAACCCCATCCCAATGCGCTTATCGGAAGAGGAACGCGCAGAACTGGATGCCATCGCGGATCGTGAAAGTCGTTCCAGTTCAAGCATGGCCCGCCTGATCTTCCTGCGTGGCCTCGAATGCTTCACCTCTAAGTAAGGGAACCTGATGAGCAACGTGATTATTAACATGACCATGTCGACCCCTTATGTTTCTCTGAAATGTTATGCCGAAATGGTGCAAATCCCTTTGCGTACCTGCGAACGCATGGTGCGTGACGGCAGAATCATCATTCGTCCCAAGATCAGGGCAAAAGACAAGGTGGAAGTAAACCTCGTCGCAATGCTCAAAGATGCCATAGCTAATAGCTAGAAAAGGAAAGCGGCAATGAATAACCGCCAACGAGCACTGGTTCAGCTTTCAAAACACACTTTTGTTTATCGCGGATTCACAATTCACAAGTGCCCGCGAAATAGTAAGACAGAATTAACCTCTTACCAGCTATTGAGTGATGGTAATTACTTTGGCCGTGATTTCGCTTTGGCCGAAGCGATGTGTACCGTAGATAAAATGATCGGGGATGGAAAAAATGAAACAGGTTTACACTATTCTCGCTAAAGATTTGCTTCATCAGTATCACTCAAAATTTGAAAACATGCGCAGCGCCTCAGCAGTTGCTGATGCAGTGCGTGTAATTTCTCAGAATGATTATGCTTTTCGGCTGAGTATTGGCATGGAGGGGCTACTAAGCGTGGCCCGAGCAGCAGGCGATGATGAAAGTGCTGATCAGCTGGAAACCATCATCAGTAAATGTAACGCTGGTGAAATACCTTGCGCTGGAACGCTATAAACCTGCCCCTCTGCCGGTTTAGACCGGCCCTATCTACTGACGCATTAATTAGTGCTTCATTAAATAGGTTGGCTTCTGGTCGCGTCCTTATAAAAAAATGGGCTGCAATAGAGCAGGCAGCCACCTATTACCCAACAAGTTAATAATTCAGTGGAAACAAAGAGGCGATTTATTCGCCGGGATTTTTATTGCCAAAAATCAGGAGATACCTACGTGCGAAATATCGAAAGACGCAGTATCAAAACAGGCGCTGATGACGCCGGGATCAATACCCTGCTGGCCGACACAAGACTTGACGAGCGGCGCTGTCGCGCTGTCACGCATTCAGCCCGGCTGGATAGCCTCGCCGCGCATATTTACTCCCGCCAGTTGGGTTACGTAGAAGCTGCCGAGCTACTCCGGCAGGAAGCGGAAAACATGAATAACCAGGCTCAGGAGCTTAGCTAATGGCTGACGTAATCGACATCGCGCAAGAACATGCAGCTGTCACCCTTGAGCGCTACATCATGGCTGCCAGACAAAAAACGAGTAAAGCCAGTTCATTGCACTGTGAATCTTGCGGGTTAGAAATATCTCAAACCCGCCGCGCTGCACTTCCTGGCGTTTCAACCTGCTATCACTGCCAGACGCTGATCGAGCGTCGCGCAATCCACTTCAAAGGCGGTGCCGCATGATCGTTAAAACCCCTCTTAAATGGGTAGGCAGCAAGTCAAAAGTGATGACCGAACTGCTCAAACACCTTCCCGTCGGCCAGCGCCTCGTTGAGCCGTTTGGCGGCTCATGCGCTGTCATGATGGCTACAGATTATCCGGCTTATCTCGTAGCTGATATCAACTGCGACCTGATCAACATGTACCAGCAGATTCAGCAGCATGAGAACGCGTTTACCGCGCTGGCCGCGAAACTGTTCGCGCAGCATGCCAGCGAGGACGGTTACTACAAGATGCGTGCCGAGTTTAACAACGAGCCGTGGATGCCCCTGCTTTATCGCGCCGCTGTATTTTTGTATCTGAACCGCCACGGGTACCGCGGGGTATGTCGTTATAACCAGCGCGGCGGATTTAACGTGCCTTACGAGAAAACCGCTAGGCCAATCTTTCCCGCTGACGAGATTCGTGCCTTTGCAGTCAAAGCTGCTCGGGCGCAATTCCTCTGCGTGGATTTCACCGAGACCCTGCAGCTGGTGAAACCGGGTGATGTGATCTACAGCGATTCGCCATATGACGGCACTTTCAGTCAGTACCACACGGAAGGTTTTAACCGTCCTGAGCAGGAGGAGTTGGCAGTCCGACTCAATGGACTGGCCGCGATGGGGTATCCGGTAGTTGTTTCCAACAGCGATACCGACTTTATCCGCAAGGCATATTCCACCTTTGAACTGAATCACATAACCACATCGCGTAGCGTTGCTGCTGCTGCCGGTGACAGCAAAAAGGGGAAGGAGATAATCGCAGTATCGGGGCCAAAAGCCGGAGCGGAACTTGTTACTGAAAGGCATGAAATGATTGATAAATACACAAAAAAGTATACCGAAAAAAACAAATAGTAACTGGCGGCACATGGCCGCCAGAAATCATTTTTTGAAGACAAACAGCGAATCGTATTTACCAGGATTGAGGTTTTCAGCATGCAGATCTACAAGACCAATGCCCGTGATTTCCATCGCCAGGTACATGTAGCCCCCAAGTCCATCAATACAGATAACCCGGTAAACTTCCCCCTGTTCATTTTGAATTGCGGTAACCATTTCCCCTCCACCGAGTTCGCGGCGTTTAGCTTTCTTAGCTATCTGGGAAATCTCGTCATCAAGACCAGATTTTGCAACCCCATCAATGTACACATCTTTCATTTTTATCACCTAAGTTCATACAAAAGGAAATCCCTGTTCCTGTTAATTCACTCCAAGAAAGGGCGCAACGAAGTTATTGTTTTTCAGGGATGTAGTTAATATGCCTAGAAAAACAGGCGTAACTACAGCCACGCAAGTACCATACCATGGCACATGCGAAGAGCGCACCGCAGCCTTTTCATGGAATATCCCCAAAAAGGCAATTAACCCCTACCTGGCAGCGGAAGACGCTGCGCCGGAATCCGCACTTTCAAACCTGATCGCTCTTTATGCAAAAGATAACGAGCACGAACAGCTGCGTCGCGAAGCGCTGAGCGATGAGGTCTGGAATCGCTATTTTAATACTGAGGCCCGTGACCCTGTTCAACGCGAAATTGAGCAGGACAGAATCCTCAGCCGCGCGAACATGGCACGTGAGCAGCAGCTGTTTAACCCGGATCTGGTTATCCGCTCCAACGTTCACGCGCAGCCATCTTTTATCAGTAAGCCGCTGCTGCAGCGCATCGACTACCTACACAATCTCAACAGGCCACGCGCTTACTCTCGCTATCTGCGCGAAACGATAAGGCCTTGCCTGGAGCGCCTGGACTATGTTCGCGATACGCAGATTTCGGCCTCTTTCCGCTTTATGGCCAGCTATGCGGGACTGGCCGGCCTGCTTACTTTGCCGGAAATGAACCAGGAGCAGGTTAAGCGCCTTTCCACCTTTATCGCGGCTCACATGGATATGTGTCTGGAGACAGCATGCAACGAGCTGTTCACTGGTGATAATGAATTACCTGAGCAGATCCGGCGCGTGTGGGAGCGCGTGGCAGCGGAAGCGATGAGGCTTGACGTTATCCCGCCAGCCTTTGAACAGCTAAGGCGTAAAAAACGCCGACGTAACCCGGTGCCTTACGATCTCATACCGGGATCGGTGGCGCGGATGCGTTGCGCCGACTGGTGGTATCGGAAGATGTGGCAGATGCGCTGCGAATGGCGAGAAGAGCAATTGCGTGCAGTATGCCTGGTCAACAAAAAGGCTTCACCCTATGTCAGTTATGAAGCTGTGATCCATAAGCGTGAGCAGCGACGGAAAGCGCTGGAGTTTTTCCGCGCGCATGAGCTGGTAAACGAAGACGGCGACACTCTAAGCATGGAGGATGTTGTTAACGCCAGCAGCAGCAACCCGGCGCACCGGCGTAACGAGATGATGGCCTGCGTGAAGGGCCTGGAGCTGATAGCGGAAATGCGCGGTGACTGTGCTGTTTTTTATACCATCACCTGCCCTTCTCGCTTCCATGCAACTCTGAGCAACGGACGACCTAACCCGACATGGAAAAGCGCCACTGTCAGGGAAAGCAGCGATTACCTGGTCGGCATGTTCGCCTCTTTCCGCAAAGCGATGCACAAGGCCGGTCTGCGCTGGTATGGCGTCCGTGTGGCGGAACCGCATCATGACGGCACAGTGCACTGGCATCTGCTGTGCTTTATGCGCAAAAAAGACCGCCGCGCGGTTACCGCCATGCTGCGTAAATTCTCTATCCGGGAAGACCGTGCAGAGCTGGGCAAAAATACCGGGCCGCGTTTTAAATCCCTGCTTATCAATCCGCGCAAAGGCACGCCGACAAGCTATATCGCAAAATACATCAGCAAGAATATCGACGGTCGTGGGTTGGCTAACGAGATCAGCAAAGAGACGGGTAAATCACTGCGTGACAATGCCGAGCATGTCACCGCTTGGGCATCGCTGCACCGCGTGCAGCAGTTCCGGTTCTTTGGCATTCCGAGCCGCCAGGCTTACCGCGAACTCCGTTTACTGGCCGGCCAGGCTGGCAGGCAGCAGACCGATAAAAAAGCAGGCGCGCCAGTGCTGCAAAACCCCCGGCTTGATGCCGTTCTGGCAGCTGCTGATGTCGGCTGCTTCGCCACGTACATAATGAAACAGGGTGGCGTCCTGGTTCCCCGCGACCGTCATCTGATCCGCACCGCTTACGAGCTTAACGACGAGGCGAACACCTACGGCGATCACAGTATCCGTATCTATGGGGTGTGGTCACGCCTTGCCGAGGGCCGGATCTGCACGCACGCGGTGAAGTGGAAAAAGGTTCGTAAGGCCGTTGCCGTTCAGGAGGCGTCAGCCGACCAGGGCGCTTGCGCCCCTTGGACTCGTGGCAATAACTGTCCCCCAGAACAAAAAACCAGCAGAACCGGGACGGTTATCCACAGCGATCTGTCAGAAATGGGGGGGGCAGCTGCTGAAGTCTGGCCTTCTGATCTGACGAAAATGACCCAGCAGGAACGTCGAGACATCCTCCGGCGGGTCCGCAGCGAAAGTGCCAAGCCAAAACCAGCGAAGAAAGCGGTCTATTCACCAGAGGACAGCCAGAAAGTGGCCGAAGTTTATGATTTTGTTCAATCACTAGGCTGGAAATCAAACAATCTAACTCTAATTGCCAGATATATCTCTGCAGGTGGAGAAATTTACTTGAAAGGAATAAGATACTTCTCAAGAAATGACGGTGTAATCTATGCAACTAAAGACATGAACCTTATAAATACAAATGGTAACAAAGAAAAGACAAAGGAACTGTTGTCGAGGGTTGACAACCTAAGGCGTTTAAGAAAAAAAATCCAGATAAAAAACAGAAACTCACACAACTGTTGACTTAATAAACCTCTCACTCTACGTTTTATCTAATTAAGGCATTATATAAACAATGCCTTAATTTAATTTCAAACCTGCCGCGACATACCATAGTTCAGAAGATTAGCATTAGTGCTTTTAATAAATGAATAAGACTGATATATAGCATGCAAAAAACCTAACAGACATAAAGGCCCTGTAGCTGAAATCCCTGAGAAACTATCATTGGTATAAAAAACCCCCCTATCCAATTGCAATACACCCGTTATAACATCCTCATTTTCTCTAAGTTTTTCAAGTAATGTTTTATTGGTATTCCATCCTTTATATCCAACTACAAAATATGGGGTTTTCTTAAGCATCATCATTTCGGGAGGCATAGGTATTTTAGGTAATGTTGGGTCATTAACAGTAACATCTAGTATCATCAAGTTAGAAACCCCATGAGCTGAAACACTAGTACTGCCAAACTCTCTTCTTATAGATTGAAGTTTTCTTCCTGTATCAACAGCTTCATTCCATTGACCCTGTAAGTTTGATTTTACTTCAACTACAGCTGCGACTCCCTCTGCAAAAAAAAGTCGTGAAGAGTCCGTATTTAAAGTGGGGATGTTTGGAAAATAACCATTCTCCAAAACAATATCAAGCTCACCAGTCTGATTATTGTAGCTATCGATTATTTCTCCAGATGTACTGATCCTTAGACCTTGTGGCACAGAACTCTTAAGGAAGTTATTAATAAATTCACTTCTTGCCAAACCTTTCACAGCTGACGCCGAATACTGATTCGCTTCGTAGTTAGCATTCAACATAGCCAATACTGATTTCAATTTCTGCTCAAGCATTTTACTAGCCATAAAACCTCCGTCACTTGCATGAAATAAATTAACCACCAGATTAAAAATTTTGATAATTAGCCATATTCAATACATAAATTACATTTAGAGAACAGCGAAATTCTTCCATTTTTTTAACTTTCCCTGACATTTCCCCCCTGACTTAACTTAACCAAATCAGGTCAAAAAAACACACTATCGTTTTGAGTATATAGAACTATTTTTATGCATGAAAATGCACAATTCTGCACAATTTATCAACTATTTTCTATCCCCCTCCTTGCCAGTGCTGGCGGCGCTCCGCTAGGTTTTGAGGGCTGCACAAAAAGAGGCACGTTTCAGGTGCGGGCGAGGCGGGGGAGCAAGCCCGCGCTTTGGGGTGTGGGAGGGGGTCAGGCTTCGCCAGAATCAACGTACTGGCTTCTGGCTGCAACAGCGCATTCCGGCGACCGGGCACGGCAAAACGCGCCAGCGTGGCGCTGGCGGCGTTTGGTGTGGGGTCTGATAGCGGGAGCGAGTGCTGTGCAGCCGGCTATGATGGTGCTGCAGCACCGCCGGGAATGGCGGTGCGGTACCGGAGTGTTACGCCTGCGCTTCCAGCAGCGCGTAAGGGTTAAAGCGGATCACCTCTTCGCCCAGCCAGTCGTTTACATGCTTCATGGTTTCCATCACCGGCGTCAGCTCGTTAATGGCAAAGACCCGGGCCGCCTTTTCAACATCACCAAACGAGCCGTTACCCTCCGGGATCGCGCCCATCAGCTGCGGCGGGACACGGTGTGCCGCCAGGATGTCATCGCGCGTTGATGACTTCACGCCGATAAACTCATCCTTCGCCGAGATCTGGCTGAACGGCAGGATCTGCACAGAGTCCTTACCCCCGTTCGGGGCATGCAGCAGGATGTTTTTAAACGCCCCGCCCCGCCGCGTATCGGTCAGCGTCTGTTTCAGCTTGTCGAGACTCTCCTGATCCGAAATTGCACTGTTCACATAGACGATGCAGCCCGCGTGAGAGCCATTGTCGTAGTACAGCTTGCGGAACTTATCGGCGGAGTGCGACAGGCTTGCTGACAGCAGGCCGGCGAAGTATTCCGGCATACCGTAAATATCCTGGTGGATATCGGGATTGATGACGTGGCACACCGCGCCGGTTTCAAAATGGTGATCGGCCAGGCCGGTCTGCAAAAACCAGTAGGTGTCGAGATCGGAGCCGCGGCGGGTGTACTTCGCCAGCGAGTGCTTAAAGCCCAGCGGCCCGTTAATCCGGTTCTTTTGCAACTCCAGGTAGGCATTTCCGAAAACAAACCAGTCCATTGCAAAGGCGGAGAACGCCTGACGCGACAGAAGCCGGTGCGGGATAAAGCAGCCGGCCAGCACGTTGCGTTTGAAGATAATCGCCGACTGGTGCCAGCTGGCGTGGCCGAACTGCCGGGCCAGGCCGTACCAGCTGATCGGCGTCTCGTAATACCGCCCGTTGTTCGCACAGTACATGCTGTCCAGCAGGTCATGCGCATTTGAGACCGGCCAGGGCCCGTCAAATGTGAACAGGCTCAGATCGGGCGCTGACTTGAGGGATGCGGCCAGGTCAGCCTGTTCGGCGGCCTGCTGTCGTCCGCGGGGTTGGTGTCGTCTGCTCATCAATACTCCGTTACTGTCATGCCGCCGCTGCCATCATGGCCCAGTGGTTCGTTGATGGTTGCCAGCATGGTTGCCCAGGCCAGGTCGCCGTGGCTAACGCCACGTGCGCGGTCAGTGTCATAGGTAATCACGCCGCCCGGCGTTACCACTTTACGAACGGCACTGAATGCGGTGATAAGGTCATACTCGCCGCGGTCATACTCCCAGCGGCCGGCGCGGATCAGCTGCTGCATTTTCAGTACCAGCATCCGCTTGCTGGCCGGTGAAAACTGGTAACAGACTGCGGCCGGGAATTTTTTCTTAACCAGCTGGTAAACCGCCTCACCGATGCCGCTGCCGTCAATGCCGATATGCTGAACGTTATAGCGGGTCAGCATGTTGATAATCATCTGCGCCTGCGCCTCAAACTCCATGCCGCGCACCCGCTGGGTTTCAATGGTGCGGAACTTGCCGCCGGGCACCAGTGGCACCGCATTTACCGAAATCGCCCCGCTGTCGCCCTTACCGCTGGAGCCGTTCGGGTCATAGCCAATCCAGACCGGGCGATCCGCTATCGGGCGGAGAGCGTAGGGTTTCCAGTCCAGCCATTCGTCGAAGCCATCTGCGCCGCAGGTCAGCAACTGGTTGTAATCAAACGCCGTCTCACCGTTTTTGATGAACACGCAGTTGTAAAGATTCTCATACTCTTCCGGGCTGTTCTCGAGCTGGATCTCTTCCAGGTCAGTCAGATCCCAGCCGTTATCAACCGCATCCTGCAGCGTGACAATCTGCCGCCAGATCCGGTCAGGGCACATCAGCCCGCTGTTCAGCGTATTCCAGGTTGTATCAAACTCAATGCGTCCTTTGCTGCTGCGCCCCTTGTTGAACGCTTCACCTGACCAGAACGGGTAAGCCTCATGGCTTTCCGCTGACGGCGTGGAAAAGTAGGTACGCGTCAGCCCTTTGAGGGTTGCCATCGCGCCGGCGACTTTTTTCAGGTTGGCGAACTGCCCGACCCAGAAAAATTCGTCAAAATACAGGTTGCCGGTGTAGGACTGCGCCGTTGCCGCCGAGGTGCCGAGGAAATGCAGCTCGGCCCCGTTTGCCAGCTGGATCATGTCGCCGCCTTTCAGCTCAACGTCCACCTCTTCCGCCGCAGAGCGAATGAAGCTGCGGAACTGATACGCCTGGCGCCGGCTGGCCGAAAGAAATATCTGGTTGAGCTGGTGCTTGTACTTCACGTCGCCACTGAGCGCCCGCAGCAGCGCCTCACGGGCAAAATACCAGGTTGCGCCGACCTGTCGGCTTTTCAGGATCGCCCGGTTGCGGTGATGGTGGTTCTCATACCACCCCTTCTGATGCCAGTGCAGCGAGTCCAGGATGTTTTTACGCAGGGCGGCAATCTGCGTATCTGAGAAAAAGTTTTGCTTCTTCCGCAGCTTCTTTTTCGGCTGGGTGACCGCCGTCCCGTTATCCAGCTTTTTCAGTTGGCGCGTCAGCAGGTCAATTTCTTTGAAGTCACCCCCGCTCTTTTTGTCCTTGCCGGTCAGCTGGATAAGCCGGGCGTCAATCGACGTGGTGACGCGCTGGATAATGGGCGTCGTGTCCCACTCATCGCGCTTTTTCCATGAGTAAATCGTGTTCTGGTTGATACCCATCAGGCGCGAGATCTCCGCCGGCGGATACCCCTGCCAGTACAGCTGCCGCGCACGCTGCATGATGAACGCTTCTTCTACCGCCATTTACCCTCCTCGCTTCCTGCCGGGGAGATTAACCCGCGCGCGCGGGTGCTTTCGCTGCCTGCCGGTTGTGGCCGTTCGGCGACAACAACAACGCATAGCGCGCGCGGCCAGGCCCCTGCCATCATCATTGCGAACTCAACAGCATGAGCAAATGAACATGGCCCAGAACACCCGTAAAAAATTCAAGGTGATGACCAGCGGCGCGACGATTGACGGCCGCAAGACCACGCCAGACCAGCTGCGCCAGATGGCAGCGGCCTACAACCCGACCGTGTACGGTGCCCGCGTCAACATTGAGCACTATCTTTCGCCGATCCCGGACAGCACCTTCTGCGCGATGGGGGATGTGGTGGCGCTGTCCGTTGAAGATATTTCCGAGGGCGCGCTGGCCGGTGAAGTGGCGCTGTTCGCGGAGATCGAACCCACTGCCCGCATGAAAACGATGACCGACGAAGGCAAGAAGATTTATTCCAGCGTCGAGATCCACCCGAATTTCGCCCTGACCAATGGCCCCTACCTGGTCGGCCTGGCGATGACCGACACCCCGGCGAGCCTGGGCACCGATAAGCTGAAATTTGCTTCTGAAAAGCGCGCTGAGGTGATCCGTTTCTCTTCGGCCACCGCCGAAACGACCCTCTTCACGCCGTCCTTTGATGTGGAAATCGCACAGGAAAATCAGGGGCGCAGCGATAACGGTCAGGCGTGGTTTTCCCGCGTCATGGGCATTCTCGGCAAGGGCCAGAAGACCGACGACCAGCGATTCAGCCAGGTGCATCAGGCTGTTGAAGCTGTGGCGCAGTCGCAGGCTGACATCAGCGACGCATTCAGTGCCGCTGAGCAGGATAACGCAAAGGTTAAAACCGAAGTCCAGAAGCTGACCAGTGACCTGGCCGCGCTGCGTCAGCAGCTGGAGAAGACGCCGGGCAACTTCACCCAGCGACCAGCGGCAACGGGCGGTAACAACGCACAGCTGGCCGATTACTGATATTCACAACGAGAGTAACGAGAATGGAAAACACTACCCGTCAACTGTTTGATCAGTACATCGCCCGACAGGCGCAGCTTAACGGCGTGTCGCCGGCGGCTATAGCGGCAAAGTTTGCCGTTGACCCAACCGTGCAGCAGCGCCTGGAGGCCGCGGCCCAGGAAAGCGACACCCTGCTGAGCAAAATTAACGTCTTCGGCGTTACCCAGCAGATCGGCCAGAAGGTGTTGATCGGCAGCAAAGGCCCGATGGCCGGCGTCAACAACAGCCACACCACGCGCCGTAACCCTGGTGAAAACCAGCAGCTGGAGCCGTACAACTACACCTGCCGCAAGGTGAACTATGACTACGGAATCAGCTATGAACAGATGGATGCCTGGGCACATCAACCAAACTTCCAGCCGCTGATCAGCGCCGCGATGGCCCGTCAGATGTCGCTTGACCGCATCATGATCGGCTTTAACGGCACCAGTTACGCCGACCCGTCAAACCGCGTGGCAAATCCTCTGCTGCAGGACTGCGGTATCGGCTGGCTACAGAAAATCCGCGACGAGGCACCGCACCGCGTTATCTCCGGCGTCACCGTCACTTCCCGTGATGAGGACAACAAGGTTATTGCCAAAGGCACCTATGGCAACCTCGGCGCGGCGGTCTATGACGCCAAAAACAGCCTGATGGATGAATGGCACAAGCGTAACCCGGACAACGTGGTGATTATTGCCGGCGATCTGCTGACGACCAGCAATTTCCCGGCCATTAACGCCATGAGTCAGACCAACCCGAACACCGAAATGCTGGCCGGTCAGCTGATCGTGGCGCAGGAACGCGTGGGCAACATGCCGACCTTTATCGCCCCGTACTTCCCGGTGAACGGCGTGCTGATCACCCCATTCAAAAACCTGTCGATGTACTACCAGCGCGGCGGCCTGCGTCGGACGATTATCGAAGAGCCGCAGTACAACCGCATCGCAACCTACCAGTCCTCAAACGATGACTTCGTGATCGAGGATTACGGCAACGTTGCGTTTATCGACGGCATCACCTTTGCCGAGGCCGCTGGCGGCCAGTAACACCGCACCGGGCGGGCTGCGGCCCGCCACTAATCGGGGAAAGAACCATGCTGACACCGGCACAAAAACATTTTCAGAAGGTCATGGCTGAACGTCATGGCAGAACCGAAGAGCAGTCTGATACGGCGCGCACCGCGCATGAGCAGATTATGCACCGGATGCGCATGGATCAGAGTGCTCTGCGCCGGGTGCAGTCTGACCAGGCGAAAGCCGAATTAAAACGTCAGCTGCTGCCGCATTACGAGGGCTGGATCGAGGGAACGCTGGAAGGTGATGGCGGCCGCCAGGATGAGGTGATCACCACGCTGATGGTCTGGGCGATTGATGCCAGCGATTACGCGCTGGCCGTGCGCATCGGGCGCTACGTCGTGACCCACGGTCTGGCGATGCCTGACCGCTTCAACCGCACCGCGGGCACGCTGCTGGTTGATGAAATCTGCGATCCGATTCTGGTGCAGGTGAAAGCCGATGACACCACGGACGTCACGCCATATCTGGCGATGCTCGATGAGGTTGCGGAAATCACCCGTAGCCAGGACATGCCGGACGTGGTGCGCGCCAAGCTGCACAAGTCGCGTGCGTTTGCGCTGCGAAACGGCACCGTTGCGCAGCAGGCCGAGGCGCTGGAGCTGCTGCGCCAGGCGCTGCGGCTTGACGCGGGTGCCGGGGTGAAGAAAGAGATCGACCGGCTGGCGCGGGTGGTGAAGAAAGCGGCCGCCGATGCCGCGGCCAGCAACAACCCCGGCGACAGCGACACCGGCACGGCAGGCAGTGCAGCTGCAGTAACGTCACAAACGACGGTGACCGGTGGTGAAGCGCCCACAGGAAGCGACGGGAGTACGGCGGATGCTGGCGCACCTGATGCAGGCACGCCAGCCGCTGATGCTGCCGCTGATGCTGCCGCTAACGCTGCAGCAGCGTCAGAAACGGCGGTGCTGGCCACAAAGCCACCGGCAAGGGCACCGCGTAAAACCACGACGGCAAAAGCGACCACCCGTAAGACCACGGCCCGCAAGACTGCTGCCCGCAAAGCAGCTGCTGCGCCGAAAGAACAATAAACCGACTTGCGCCCTGTGCGCTGGCGGCGCGGGCGGAGATCTGCAACGCAATGCGAGTGCTTTTTTCCGTCCGCTCACCGCCACCTTTTTCAGGAGACATCATGAGTCTTGTAGCCAGCCGCAAAGTGGCCCCCTCTTCGGAGGATGTGCCAGACACCGATGACGGTGGAGAAAAGGTCACCGCCGGCACGTTCTGGCCGGAGGTGCTGTTAAGCAACGTGCGCAAAGAAATGCGCATCAACGGCGCGGTTACCACCTCGCGGCTGATGCAGGTGGTGACCGAGGCGGTTATCCATGCTGCTGACCAGCTCAACGACTGGCAGGCGGAGCAACTGGCCGCGGGTCACGCGCAGCTGCAAGACGTGCCGGCGATGGTGATTAACGGCCAGAGCGCGAAGGTCTACCGCTGGCACCGCGCCGTCTACAGCATCGCCAGGGCGTTGCTGATCGAGACCTTCCGCGACGTGGACACCACCGGGGATGCCGGCGAGAAGCGCGCCGCCGCCCTGTCCTCTCAGGCCGCCGATCACTGGCGTGATGCCCGCTGGGCTATCGCTGATATTCAGGGCAGCGTGCGTAACTCTGCGGAGGCTTTCTGATGAAGGTGCAGGCATTGCAGGGCGATACGCTGGATTTGCTGTGCCAGCGGCATTACGGCACCACGCAGGGCGTCACTGAGGCCGCGCTGGAGGCCAATAAGGGACTGGCCGGTCAGCTCTGGCTTGACGCCGGCCAGCTGGTCGAACTGCCCGAGGTCAGCAACCCGGCTGTCAGGGAGACGGTGCAACTATGGAACTGATCGACCGCATCTGGAGCTGGATGACGTACCTGTGGTTAACCATGCTGGCAGGCGTCGGCATGATGACGCAGCAGGACTGGCTGGCCGCGATTGGCGCTGTAATTGGTGTTGCGGCATTCGTAATGGGTGAGATGCATCGCCGCCGGATGTCACGGATTCATGAAACAACCAATGCGATGCTGAATCAACTGATAACTGCCGTCCGTGAAGATACCGATAACCGCCAGGAAGTGAAGGAGTTAATCAGCACCATACGGGGGGCGGCACGATGAAAAGACGCATCATCGCCTGTTCAACCGCCGCGATCATTGCCCTGGTCTCGACGCTGTGGCCGCAGACGCTGCGCACCAGTCCGGAGGCCCAGCAGAAGATGGCGAAATACGAGGACTGCCGCAAGACCCCGTATTACTGCCCGGCGGGCGTGCTTACCGTCGGTATCGGATCCACCGGCGGCGTGCAGGACAGGCTGCACAGCGAAGCGGAGATCGCTGAGCGCTGGCGCAATGACCTGCTGCGCGCTGAGAAGTGTGTGGACCGGGAGTTTAACGGGTCAGCTGCCCCACAGCGCGTCTTTGACGGCATGACCGACGGCGCGTTTAACCTCGGCTGCACCGGCCTTGCCTGGTACACGGATAAACAGGGCAAAAAGGTCCGCACCACCCTGTGGCGCAACGCGCAGGCGGGAAACTGGACGGGCGTCTGTGAAAGGCTGACGGACTTCGTCAACGCAGGCGGCCGGAAACTGGCCGGGCTGGTAAATCGCAGGGCAGAGTTTCGTGAGTGGTGCCTGTCCGATCCGGCGCTGCAGGCGGCCCGATGAGGGCGCTGGGCGCGCTGTGCATCGTGTTGTTTGTACTGATGGCCGCTGCCACCGCTGGGATGGTATGGGAGCGACAGCAGCGGGCAGCGGCTGAAAAGCAGCTGACAACAGCCCGCGGGGAGCTGAAACAGACCGGCGACATATTGGCCGAGGTACGCGCACTGCGCCGGGACGTCAGCGAGATTGAGGCCGGCGTTAAGGCGCTGGGACAAAAACGCAACGCAACAGGTGAGACCCGCCGTGAAAATATTAAAACCGCGCTGGCCGGTGACCAGTGTGCCGCTGCTCCTGTGCCTGCTGCTGTCGCTGACAGCCTGTACCGGCGCGCCGCAGAAGTCAGCGCCGCAAATTATTCAGGAGCCTTTGCCCGAAAGCCTGACGGTAAAAACTGAATCACCGCCACCGCCTGCCAGACCCATGTCTTACGGCAGCCTGGCAATGTGGTCAGATTCGCTGCTGGACGCGATTGACACCTGTAACGCCGATAAGGCCGGCATACGTGAACTGGAATTACGGCGCATAGCCAGGGGGATTAAGTGAAAAAAGCTGAACTGCTGCGCGATGCGCTGATTGCCGGGAATACCTGGTGCCGCGCCAACCCGGAGGCGATAACCGTCTGGGTGGAAAAGGTTGGGATCGAGACCCAGGCCACGGGCGAAGCATCTTTTATGTACAGCTATACCATCCAGGCGCTGGCGACAGATTTTCCGGGTGATGTTGATGATCTCATGCTGCCGCTGTTGGGGTGGGTATGGGAGCAGCAGCCCGATCTGCTGCTTAACCCGGACAGTAACCGAAAGATTGAATTTGAGGCCGACATTATCAGCGATGACACCGCCGATTTTCTGTTTCGTGTACCCGTCTGGGAGCGCGTGATAGTCACAAAAACGGGGGGCGTAGTTACAGCGGAGCACCTGTCTGAATCGGCGATGCGTATCAACAGCAGCGAGTGGGAAACGGTGTTTGACCCGGCGTCAGAGGGGAACAAGGCATGAGTGACCAGGCACGTTTTGAACAGCTGGATGATGTCTTTGCCACCATCCTCGCGGGCATCGCCCCTGCCGGCCGCCTGCGCATGGCGCGCAGCATCGGCACCATGCTGCGCCGCAGTCAGAGCCAGCGCATCGGTCGCCAGGAAGCCCCGGACGGCACCAAATACCCCAAACGCCGGCGGCGCGTGCTGCGCGCGCAGGCAGGGATCAGCTTTATCTGGCAGGGGGAAACCCGTCAGCTGCGCAACTGGCGCGCCAGCCGTGGCAGCCGCGGGCGGATGCTGACCGGCTTTGACACCGAGCGCGGGGCCGTCCGCTCGTTCTACCGGGAAGACATTGAGCGCTATCTGGATATCAGGGTCACCGAAACCCGGCGCGACACCACGAAAACCGATCCGATGTTTCGCCGGCTGCGCACCGCCAGCTTTATGAAATCCCGCGCCACGGCAGAGGGTGCAGAGGTCGGTTTTTCCGGCGTTGCTGCCCGCATCGCGCGTGCCCATCAGTTCGGCCTGCGCGACAGGATTAACGACCGCGGCGCAATGGCCAGCTATCCGCGCCGTGAGCTGCTGGGCATGAGCAAGGCCGACCGGCTGGCTATCGCCCGCCAGGTTATCGACACGCTGGAGGTGCGCTGATGGAGCTGCCGGAACTTATCCGCCTGCTGGAAAACGTGGTGCGCACCGGCACGGTGACGGAAGTTGACGAGGAAACGTGGCGGGTGCGGGTGCGCTCCGGCGATCTGGAAATGACGTGGATGCGCTGGAACGCGCAGCGCGCCGGGGATTTCAGCATCTGGATACCCCCATCCGTTGGGGAGCAGGTCTGGCTGCTGTGCATGGGCGGTAACACCAACACGGCGATCATCGGCGGGAGCCTGTACAGCAGTGAGAACCCGCCCCCGGGATCTTCACGTAAAACAATGGTGGTGAAAGCGCCGGACGGCGCGACGTTCAGCTATGACGCAGAAGCGGGCGCGCTGGCCGTTGCCGGCATCAAATCGGCGACCATCAGCGCGGAGGTGAAAATTACCCTCAGCACACCCCTTGTCGAATGCACTGACCTGCTGAGGGCGAAAAATCTGGACGTTACCGGCGGCGGCGCGCTGCGCGGCAACTTCACCCATACCGGCGGGAAATTTACCTCTAACGGCGTGCAGGTCGATAACCACGACCACGGCGGCGTGGAAAGCGGCGGCAGCTGGACGGCGGGGACACGATGACAGAGCGCTATCGCGGCATGAACGCAGTAGGCACCGGCACCCTGACCGATGAAAACCACGTCTGGCAGTCGGTGAATGACATTTTGCTGACGCCGGTCGGCAGCCGACTGATGCGCCGCAATTATGGATCTCTGTGCCCTGACCTGCTGGACAGCCCGCAGAACGACGTAACGCGCATGCAGCTGATGAGCGCGGCGGTGATCGCGCTGGCGGCATGGGAGCCGCGGATCGCCCTGGACACCGTGGACGTGAGCTACTCCGCCAGCGGCGCCGTCACAGCGGAGCTGACCGGCATGCTGATCGAAACGCTGGAGAAAAGCAGCAACACCATCACGTTAAGGAGCAGCACCAATGGCGACGATTGACCTTTCACAGCTGCCCTCACCGACCATCATAGAGGCGCTGGACTTTGAAACCATCCTGATCGAGGTGAAAGCGGTCATCATCGCCGCCTTCCCGTCTGCACAACAGGGCACCGTGGCGGCAGCGCTGGGGCTGGAGTCGGAGCCGCTGAACGTTATCGCCCAGGCGATGGCATACCGTGAGCTGCTGCTGCGCCAGCGCATCAACGAAGGGGCGGCGGCCTGCATGCTCAGCCATGCGACCGGTGACGATCTGGATAACATCGCCGCGAACCTCGACACCGCGCGCCTGGTCATTACGCCCGCCACCGATACCGCAGACGCGGTAACGGAAAGCGATGAGGCGCTGCGCCTGCGCGCGCAGTCGGCGTTTGAGGGGATGAGCGTGGCCGGGCCGTCGGCGGCCTACGAGTTTTTTGCACGCAGCGCCAGCGGCAAGGTGGCGGATGCATACGCAACCAGCCCTGCACCGGCGGAGGTGGTGATCGCCGTCCTGTCAACGGATGGGGATGGCACGGCACCGGCCGAGCTGCTGGCCGCGGTATCCGCTGCCGTCAACGATGAGGAGGTGCGCCCCCTCGGCGACCGGGTGACCGTTCAGAGCGCGGAGATCATCGGGTACGCCATTGACGCAACGCTGTACCTGTATCCGGGGCCGGAGTCCGAGCCGATTATCAACGCGGCGATGGCGTCGCTGCAGGCGTTTCTGGCCGCGAACGATAAGAAGATTGGCCGTGACATTGTGCGCTCGGCGCTGTCCGCCTCCCTGCACGTGCAGGGCGTACAGCGCGTGGTGATCACCTCACCGGCAGCCGACCTGCAAATCAGCAGCACCCAGGCCGCACGCAATACCGGCTACACGGTGGACAACGGCGGCACGGATGAGTAACTCCCTGCTGCCACCCTCGGCAGGCAACTGGATGCGCTACACCGAGGCCGCCACCGCCAGGCTGTCGGACATCACCGTTGCGCTGCGTACCCTCTGGACGCCTGACGACTGCCCGACGGAACTGCTGCCCTATCTCGCCTGGGCGCTGTCCGTTGACCGCTGGGATAAAGACTGGCCGGCCTCCCGGAAAATAGCCGCAATCCAGCAGTCCTACTGGCTGCATCGACGCAAAGGCACGCGGGCCGCCGTGCGGCGGGTTATCGAAAGCATGGGGTTTTCGGCCACGTTCGCGGAGTGGTTCGACACCGGCGATGCGCCGGGCACCTTCCGGCTTGAGGTCAACGTTAACGACGTGGGCATAACGCCCAAAACGCTGAGTGAATTAAACCGCCTGATCGGTGATGCAAAGCCGGTCAGCAGGCACGTGGCGCAGCTGTCTCTGGTCGTTCGCACCAAGGGTACGGCGTATCTGGGGGCTGCGGTAGCGGAAGGAAATATCACCACGATTTACCCGCCCGGCTATATGCCAGACGGTGGAATTCTTTACGACGGAACCGGCCATTACGACGGCAATGTGATTTATACGGGGAAAGATGATGTCAAAAATTAACGAAGAAAGTCAGTGGGCAGATGAGGTTTATCTTATCAAGCGTGCTGACAGCGTAACCGGGGGAAATGATGGTGTTGCCAACCGCCAGGCAAAGGCGCTGGCAAACCGTACCTCATTTTTAAAAGTGATGCTTGAGGGTGGCATCGACTACAACGAATCCACGTTTTTCATTACGCCGGAAGACCCGGACGGCACGATTGCCGGGTTGGCAGCTACGCCAGCGGGCAGGATGTTCCGCGTAGCGCAAGGCGCTGAGAACGAAGACGCCTTCGCCTACTACCTGAACCGGAGCGGTAGCGCGGAAAAGGTAGCCGTATCCGTTGGTAAAATGTACATGGACATGCGCCTGGTGCCCGGGAACTATAGCCCGGCACTTTTACCGCTGCACCATGATGCCGCCGGCAACGTGCCAATGTGGCTGGATAACAGCCTGTTTGATGCTGCAGGGCTTGGGCCGGTTCTGCAGGACTGCGTTGCGGCTATTCCCAATCTCTGGGCACAGCAGCACCTGCGTCAGTTCGATTTCAGCCCTTACTACCTGCCCCTGCACTTCGATAAGGATGGTAACGTCCCGGTGTGGCTGGACAACGCGAAGCTGGATGCGGCCGGGCTGGGGCCGATACTGACGGCGCAGATCAAAGAGATGGTGGAGGATGATAAAAGCACCGCCTTCATCACGGGCGATTTGTACAAATTCCTGTTTAAAAAAGCTCGCATCGACGCAGGTCAGCAACTCAGCCTGAACGTGGCGTTTACCGGGGACTCGTGGACGGAAAAAAACACCCTCCCGTTGTCTCTAATCAAGGCGCTGGGTGGCGTCAGCAAAAATCCGGGATGGATTTCCTGTTCAACCCGCGCCGACGGTGTGATGGCCGGGATTACGCTGGCCGTCACTGGCTTCACCAAGTACGACGGCGATAATGAGAGCAGCAGCTCCGCACCGCTTTACGGTGCCGGGCCGGATGGTAACGCCTATTACAACGTCAACGCCGTGGGGACGCTTATATGGTCCGGGGTAAAAGCTACTGAGATTGACCTGTTTTATTACGATGGCAGCGGAAGTTTTACGGTAACGGTCGATACCGGCGCGCCGGTAACGGTGACCGGCGGCGGCACCGGTAAGACAAAAAAACTGACGCTTAACGGGCTGGCATCACAGGCCCACACCGTAAGGGTGCAGAGCAGCGGCAACGGCGTGGTGTCCATCTTTGGCATGCACGGCACCGACAGCGGCGCGGCTCCCGGCGTCACCGTATCCCGTATGGGTAACGGCGGGGCTATCGCCAAAGACTACCTTAAATGGAGCGACTGGATCGCTCCCGTGGCGTCATCACTGGATCTTGACCTGCTGTTTATCGTCATCGGAACCAATGATTACCGGAAAAGCATGGGAACCGCGCAATACAGAAGCGGCATTGAAACCATTATCAGCAAGTACCGCGCCGCAACGCCGGGGATCTGCATCTGCCTGGTGTCCCCTGCGCAGTGCAGCGCCACCGGAACCCCGGCACTGTCCGCTTACGATGAGGAGATGCGCCTGATCGCCCGTGAGCAGAACGTTAGCTATCTGAGCGGGTACAAAACCTTCCCAAAAGCCTACGACAACAGCCAGGGCGCGTGGATCGACACGCTTCACCTAAGCAGCCTCGGCGCTTATGTGCTGACCCGTCAGATTAAAGACAACTTTTTTAAGGAATAATTATGGCAATCACTTCCCTTTTTATTAATGGCACGCTTCCTGTTATCCCCGGCATGAAGAAACTCAGTGACTTTGAAATGCCTGATATTTTTGAAGGGCTGCCACTGCCGGCAGTGAACTGGCGGGCAGGATATTTCTTTGGCCCCAAAAATCCTCAGATGGCGGCTAATTTGCTTTTCCCTGAGCATTCAGGGGAAGCCTTTAACAGTCCTGTGCGCAGCGACTTTGGTGCAACGTTCAACGCTCAAAGTTATATCGACACTGCCATCAAGCTGCCTGCTTATGTGTCAGTCGCTGGTGTCATTCGCAGGCCGCCTGTTTCCACGGAAACCACGTTTATTCTGACCGATTTCACCGGCACCGCCGCGGCCGGTAATGGTTTAGCCGTGGCGGTTCGCTCAAGCGGTAAGCTGGCGCTTTATCATCAGAACGGGGAAGCCGCCCCGCTGCTTACCGAAGTGGATTTCCCCGCGTCGGTTAAGGTCGGTGATAAGGCCGGATTCACGGTATCGGTTAAAGATAAGGTGCTCATCATTGCGATGTATGACCCCGAAACCGAAACGCTGAACGTCAAAAATGCAGCAACAACTTACGCCCGGATGGAGTCGGTACGCAGTGCGCTGATTGGCGCTAAATATTCCAATAACACCGCTACCAGCGTGGAAGTTCGCGCTCTACTTGTGGCTGAGGGAGACATTGGGGTAACGAGCGGGCAGGCCGATCATATCACCCTGCTCAAGTACCTTTTGTCGCTATAAACGGGCGGATAATCGTTACTGAATTTCGAGGGTAGATTTATGGCTGACAAGTACTTCGCCATCCTGACCACTGCCGGCGTTGCAGCAATGGCACAGGCGGCGCTGACAGGCGAAACGGTGGGATTTACGCAGATGGCCGTGGGCGACGGCGGCGGCGTGCTACCCCTGCCGGTGCCGGAAAGCACAGGCCTGGTCAATGAGCAGTATCGCGGGCCGCTCAACAGGCTGGAAATTGCCGACTATCAGGCGAATATCATTGAGGCCGAGATGATCCTGCCGCCGCAGGTGGGCGGGTTCTGGCAGCGAGAGGTAGCGCTGTTTGACGCTGCCGGCGTGTGCCTGGCGATTGCCAACATGCCGGAGTCCTATAAGCCCCTGCTGGAGCAGGGGGCCGGTCGCAATCAGGTTATTCAGATGTGGCTGGCCGTGAGCAGTACGGCAGACGTAAAGCTGATTAACAATCCCAATGTCGTGCTGGCAACGGTGACCGGTTTAAACAAGGTGAAGGCCGAGGCACTGGACTATACCGACCAGGTGGCGGGCGATTTAGACACCTCGCTTAAATCTATCATCGCTGACGCTATCACCACAGCCAGGCGTGATTTTTGGGAGGGAGACAATCCCGTCGGCACGGTGCGATTTTTCGCGACAAAGGCAAACCCCAACACGCTCTATCCCTGGTCAACGTGGGTTTATACCGGCGAGAATAAATCCATTCGCATCGCTAAGGCTGACGGTTCCAACGTCGGCCAGACTGCCGGCAGCGATACCGCAACCATTCAGAAAAAACACCTGCCGGCTGAACAGATAACAGTGTCCGGTACAGCCGAATCGGTAAACCTCGGCGAGAAGCAAACCAAACCGGCCGGCGCAGCAAGTTTTACCGTTTACCGCTTCGGTGCTGATGGCAGGGAAAACAGCAAGGGCAATTTCTCCCTTGATGATGTCGCGATGGGTGATGTCCCTGTGCCCGTAAGCATTACGGATCATGTGCACACTATCGATCTTGAATCGCATGAACATCAGGTGAACGGTAAGACGGCTAACCTGGGCGAAGGGCAGGCGTTAAGTATCGTGGAGGCGCACACTCTGTTGATGTGCTGGGCGCGTACCGCGTAAAAATAGGCTGCTGCAGTACGATCAGAAATGGCGGTGCGGTACCGAAAGCCCCTTTACGGGGCTTTTTTATTGGTCAGAACAGGCTGGTTACTGAGTCGGAAACTGAGTTAACGGCTTTCATAGCGCTGTTTTTAAGGTCGCTCAGCACGTCGCTAACCGATGAACTTTGCAGCTTCTCGCGGAAGTCTGGATCGACGCGGGTCAGGCTTATCGTGAACTCAATCTTTCTTGGGTTTCCGTAGCGGTCAAACTCCGATCGGCCCTGCTCAAGGTGCGTCATCACGTACATTCCGTAAATCCGCCCTCCCCCTTCAATCAGCGGCCAGGGGCGACCGGCGTACCCAATTGTATTCAGCGCCGCCAGCGACAGGTTGCCGCCGGTTATCTCCGGGTACAGCACGCCGTCGAGCGTCACGGTGCTGTCACCGGGGCCTATGTACTGAAATGCCCCCGATGCGTTTACCCTGTCGTTTTTAACGTGCCGCCACTCCTGCGAGTGCTGCAGCTGCTGATACGGGATCGTGCGCAGCGTGAATACAAACATTCCGAATACCATCATCATAGCGATCACCTTTATTCCCGGTCGCGGAACGAACCACGGTTAGATCTGCGGGTGCTGGCCAGCGCTTCTTTCACGGCATTGCGCGCCAGCTTTTCCAGCTCCTGCTGCGTGTATTTTCCGGTGTCCTGGAAAATTATCTGAAACACCGGCGTGCCGCCGGTCGATACGGAAACCGGTACTGCTGCAGCGCGCTCTTTAGCCGCGGGAACTGAGAGCACAGCGCCCGCGGCAGCCGAGATGCGCGGCACCGGCTGCGGGATAACGCGTGTTTCCTGATAGGCTCCGCGCAGTGCCAGCGCCTGCGGCAGATTCTTAAACACGATGTCGCCGGGGCCGACTTTTTTGGTGTTGTCAGCGGTCGCTTTCGTGTTATCTGCGATCTTCGTCAGGTTCTTTGTGACGGCCGTATTGCTGCCGGTCAGTATCCCACCCGCTGGCGGCGCAGGCGGGCCGACGAATTCCGCTGGCGGTTTGGGTTTACCTCTGGTGGCCGCCGCTATATCACCTGCCAGCAGTGAAACCTTGCCCTCCAGTAGCGCGGTGGCCTGAGCCTCTTCAATTTTTCTCCGGGCGCGCTCTGCCTCGTCTGGCAACACACCCAGTTTTTCCAGAATCCACCCCAGCGCATCCAGCAGCAAACGCACCGGTGTCATCACCAGCTGTATTGCCCCAGCGAGCACGGTGCCAAATACCCGCCCTGCGACAGCACACTTGTCCAGCGTCTCCTGGCTGGCCTGAACGGGCGACAGCAGGTTTTTGAACCATTCCCATACCGACCTGACGCCATCAGCCAGGGCGGTAAATATCGGGGCAAACGGGGCCAGCGCGGCCCTAAGTGGGGTCAGCGCCTGCCAGATGCCAGAGAAGAAGCCGCCGAAAAATGCCTTGATCGGCTCCCAGTATTTCCAGATGAGCAGGCCGGCTGCGATAAACGCGGCAGCGATAAGGCCAGGCACACCCAGAAGGCCGGCCAGAATTGCCCGCAGGCCGTTCAGCGTCAGGCTGAGCGAGGAAATGCCGGTGCTGGCCGTCACGCTGGACAGCCCCATCATGCTGAGGCCCAGTTTAAGTTTCGCGAACGGCCCCAGGATAAACGCTGCCGCCAGGCTGGCGATACCAATCACGCCGACCAGCGCCGTGAGCGCGGCAAGGGTAACCAGCAGCGCCTGCGTCAGCTGCGGATGCTCGTTGATCCATTCGCGCATGCTGTTCACGCCGGACGCAATGCCCTGCACCAGACGTCTGAGCATATCCGATACGCTTGCCAGCGCAGCGGTACGCAGGCCATCCATTGCACCGCCAAGCTTACCAACGTCACCCGCCAGGTTATCCCGCAGCGTAACGCCGAGGCGGTCAGCGCTGCCGCGAGTATCGCCCATCTGGTTCGACACATTGCCCAGGGCCGACAGGAACGCCGGGATCTGGTCTACCGACAGATCCTCAATCGGCGTACCGAAGAGAGAAATAGCCGCATTAGCGCGGGCCGCCGGGTCCTTAATTTTGAGCAGCCCCTGTGCCGTTTTCTGCATAGCCGCCCGCGCGCTGTCCCCACCTCTGGCGATAGCCGACGACATGGCCGCCGCATTCAGCCCGATTTCGGTGTAGGCGTTAACGCTGTTTTTCGACATGTCCGAGCCACGGATCGAAAACTCCTTGATCGCATCGCCGGTTTTGTCGAGCGCAAACTTGCCCTGCTTCGACATATTGACCAGCAGCGACATGGCCTCTGCGCCGGTAAAACCCATGCTGCGGAAGTGCGTCGAATATTCGTGCAGGATTTCCGGCAGCTCCCCGCGCATCTGCGTGGATACGCGCTGCATGCCGGACGTAATCAGATCCATCGCTTCATCACTGCTGCGCGCCAGGCCGTTTTTCATCATGATCGCGGCCATCTGGATAGTTTCCGTCATATCCCCGCCGAGAACGGACTGCATATCCATCGCTTTGCGCGAGATCCGCGTCAGCTCGTCATCGCCCACTTCACCCAGCGATCCCAGCGTGCTACGCACGGCGGAAACCGACTCGGCAATCCGGTTAAGGTCGGTGCTGATGCCGGCGCTGTTAAGGTTCTGGATAATGCCCGCATAGCGGCCATTCGCCGCCGATCCCTCGTCATTCTGCGCGGCAATCTTCGCGGCGTGCTCCTGGGTTTGCATCTGCGGGGCCAGCAGACGCGCGCCAACGTACATCCCGGCGGCGCTACCGGCCACTGCCGCCAGGCCACCGCCACGCATTTTGCCGGCCAGCTGCTGAGCGCGGTCATAGCGCATACGCGCCTGCGTCACCGCGGCCAGCTGCCGCCGTTCTCGCTCCAGCGACTCGTTAAACTGCTCTACCCTGCGACGCGCGCTTTCCGTTGTCTGGCTGCCGCCGGCCAGCGAAACGCCGTGGCGGCGCAGCGCCTCAGACGCCAGGCGCAGCCCGTTTACCTCCGCATCGCGCTTTGCCTTGAGCCGGTCCAGTTTGGCGGCCAGCTGCGTCATCTGCCGCTGCTGTTTATCGGTTAACGTAACGCCGGATCGTTGTGCCTGGTTCAATGCCTCAAGGGTCTGGCTGGTGCCGTCAATCTGGCGTGAGGTTTTCTGAACGCTGTCGCGCAGCCGGTTAAACGCCACCGCCTGGCGCTCGACGTCCTTCACCGCGCTTTGGGTTTGCTTGAGGGATTCGGAGAGGCGGCCAGCTGCGTTGCTGGCCGCGTTTACGGGGCGGGATAGCCTGTCAATTGCACTGAACGCAACGCGAATACTAAGATCCATCGTCGTCATCCTCTTCATGGTTGCCGCTTCTGATGGCCGCCTTATCGCGCCAGGCCATCAGGTCGCGCAACTCCATGCCGTACATCGCAGAGGGCGGCCAGTGAAAAACTACAGCGATGTCGGCGATCAGGTCGTCGACATCGGAAAAACGTGCTTCTCTCAGCTGTTCGCCGTCTCCGCCGAGGCCGATACTGACGGCGCCGCTTTCGTTAAAAAAGGCGTGATCGCTTCGCACAGCGCGACAAAATCAGCCGTATCGAGGGCGGCAATATCTGCGGCCGTCAGTGACGGCGAAGCAACGCGCGTCAGCAGGGTTGAAACGGCGTCATAGTCGAAGTTCAGCACGTCTACCAGACGCAGACCGCGCAGTGAGCCTGCCTGTTTGATGGTGTCGGTGATGGTGATGGTGGCGATCTTCTGGTTACCGCGGGTAACGGGGGTATTCAGGGTGACTGACATAGCATTCTCCGGGCGGCCGGCTGGCCGCCATCATGGGTTAGTTTGAAAGGTGTTAACTGCCGAGGCCGAGCGCTGAGGCGATACGGTCAGGGTAAAGATTTTCGCCACCGCGCTTATAAATAAAGTTCAACAGGTCAATTTCCAGCAGCGGTTTATCGTCAACCGACAGCTTGTAATAGGTGTTTTTGATGGCGTAGGTGTGATTGGTGTCATCACCCTGTTTCGCATCACCCGGATCGATTTCCGTGACGCGGCCGCGCATCTCCACCTCAATCAGTGAGCTGATGCCGCCGCTGTAGTATTCGCCGACAAAGCGCAGGCGCAGCTCGTCGATGTCACCGCCGTATTTCAGGATTAGCTCTTCGTCCACGCCGCCGACAATCATTGAGGCATCCAGCGCGCCGGAGTCCAGACCGAGATCCACAGCCACAGCGCCCAGCATACCGCCGCCCTGATAGTCTTCGGTTTTGCGGGTCACCTTTGGCAGCGTGACGCTGGGGATTTTGCCGATATGGTTGGTGCCGTCCACATACAGGGTGAACAGACGGAGTTTCTTTGGAATAGCCATTTACGCGCTCCCCAGCGACGCGAACGCCGCCTCGTAGTACTGATCGGTGAAGGTCTGGATCATCGTCAGGTCCTCCAGCGGCGGCACCGGGCTGTAGTTGTAGCGGATAACCGCCTTACCCTGGCGAATACTGGTCGTCGGGTTATCCACGATATCAAACCAGCAGGCCGCGCCGATAAGCTTACCGGCCGTCACCAGCGCCTGGAGCTTGGCGTTAATCCCGCTCACCACGTCTTTCACGTTGGCCGGGGTCAGTGGGCTATCTACCGTTGAGAACTGCGCCTCCGCGATGCTGTCCGCCAGGATCTGCGCCGTGCGGGTGTACACCTCGAAAATGTACTCTTCGGTGTCGGTGGTGCGGTTACCCCAGAAGCGGAACCCGTCCCGCTTAATGAGCGTGGTGATCTCATTGGCGTTGAGTTCGTTGGCGTCCGAGTCTTCGGCCTGCAAAGCCCAGAAAACATCTTTCGAGATACCCAGCACGTTTTTAACCGCAACGTTGGACAGCGACTTATGCCAGCCCTGCTCGTTGTCGATCAGCGCGCGCAGGCCGAGGGCATAGGCCACGGCGGGAAACTCTTCGTTGACGCCGGTCAGCGGGTTAAACGCGATAAAGTTCGGCCACAGCAGCATCCCCTCACGTTCGGCGAAGGTTTCACGGTAGGTTTTCGCCTCCGCGATGGTTTCGCAGCCGTCACAGTAGCTGTACGAAAACGCGCGCAGCTGCTTTGCGATAACCCGCAGCTGGGCGGTCACCTCTTCCGTGTCATAGTCCGGCACGCCGAGAATGCGCGGACGGTATCCGGTTTTTTGCTCTGCCGTCAGCAGCGCAAACATACCGGTGTAGCTGCCGTCGGCCTGCGTGCCGCCAATGATGAGCTGGGACTGCGTCGGTGCTCCGTTAGCCGTGCCGGCAGCGGCAACACGCACGACGATAACGCGGGTGCTGACCTGGTCGGAAATGGCTTTCAGCGACTTGTATAGCGAACCGGTTTTACCGGCTTTGCCGAGAACGCTGATCACCCGCGTCACCAGCACCGGCGTGTTAAGCGGGAAAGTTAAGGGGTCGGCATCATCGGCAACCGCGACCAGCCCAATGACCGTCGAATCAACATCGTTGATCGCCGTCTGGAGGTCGGTGTTTTCCTTGACGCGTGCCCCGTGAAAAAAGTTGTCGGTCATACTGTACCGCCATCATGTTTGTTGTGAGTTCGGGGTGATATTCGCTGAATTTTGCGCCCCGGACACGCGCCGGCGGTTGTCCCCTTTCGCCGACAACAACGGGCGGTTTCCGCCGTCGCGCGCGCATGAAAACATCAGCGGCGGAGGAGTGAATATGGCCCTGAGTACAGACACAATCGACAAAGCAAAAACGCTGCTGGATGACGGACTGAAAAACCTGCAGGAGTATCAGGCCAGCCTGTCACGGGTGCCGGCATTCAGCGTCATGATGGGCGGAAAGACGCTGACGCAGCTCGATCCCCGCGTTATATCGCTGGAGCTGACCGACAATCGCGGATTTGAGGCCGACGAGCTGGCTATTTCAATCGACGACACGGACGGAAAACTGGAGCTGCCGCCCCGCGGGGCCGAGCTTTCGCTGTCGCTGGGCTGGTCAGGTGAGCCGCTGGTTTATAAGGGGGTCTACACCGTTGATGAGGTGTCATATTCGGGGCCGCCGGATCGGCTGTATATTACCGCCCGCAGCGCTGATTTTCGCGATGAATTTAACGTTAAGCGGGAGGTGTCCTGGCATGACGTGACCGTTGAGCGCATCGTCTCTGCAATTGCCAGACGGTATAAGCTGACGCCGGTTATTTCAGCGCAGCTGATGGCGGCCGAAATTGACCACGCCGACCAGACGCAGGAAAGCGATATGTCGTTTCTTACCCGCCTGGCGGAGCTGCTGGGCGCGATTGCCACGGTAAAAAATGCCTCGCTGCTGTTTATCCTGCCAGGTGGCGGCGTCAGCGCGAAAGGCGTCGCGCTGCCCGAATTTGCGCTGACCCGCTCCAGCGGTGATCACCACTCATTTCGCATCGCTGATCGGGACGCATACACCGGCGTGCAGGCGAACTGGCTGGATCTGGATTTGGGAAAAAAGAAAACGGTGACCGTTAAAAAGCGCAAGGCAAAACCGAAGCCGGAGAAAGCGCCGCGTAGCAGCAGCCGTGAGGGGGATTATATTGCCGGAGAGGACGGGAACGTTTTTGTACTGAGGTCGACCTACAGTAATGAAACGGCTGCCCGCCGGGCCGCTGCGGCTAAATGGCAGCAGTTAAAGCGAGGTGCCGCCGAGTTTTCGTTAACGCTGGCCGCCGGCCGTGCTGATTTATACCCGGAAATGCACGGCACCGTTACCGGATTTAAAACTGACATTGATAATCAGGATTGGGTAATTTCGCGGGTAAGTCATTCTATTGACGATGGCGGGTTTAAAACGCGGCTGGAACTGGAAGCAAAAATACCTGAATGGATTGCGGAAACGACACCATAGCGGCCATAATATCGGTGAGTTCAACTCCCACGAGGGAGCCATCATGTTTACCTGCCCTATTTGTGGTGCCGTCGCCCGCACGCGCACCAGTCGCCGTTTAAGTGAATTAACCGTGCGGCAATATCATCAGTGTCAGAATTTAGAATGCAGCATGTCGTTTACCACCCTTAACAGCGTAGAGAAACTGGTGACCAAGCGTGCCCAGCGCGAAGTGTTGCCGCCAGACTTCATCCCGCAAGATGCATTCCCCGCATCACACTATGGCCGTGACCAGCTCAATCTCGTGCTGTAAAAATCAAACCCCGCTCGCTGCGGGGTTTATTTTGGCCGGCGGGCCGGGAACGCCACCGCCACCCCATCGCCATTTCATCGCCACTGCCAAATTACAGGCACAAAAAAACCGCCTTTAAGGGGCGGTTACGACATCATTCAACTGCTTGTTTTTATTCGATATTTCAATATGGTGCCCAGAGTGGGACTTGAACCCACACAGCCATAAGCCGAGGGATTTTAAATCCCTTGTGTCTACCGATTTCACCATCTGGGCATGGGAATAAATTGGAGGCGCGTCCCGGAGTCGAACCGAGGTAGACGGATTTGCAATCCGTAGCATGGCCACTCTGCCAACGCGCCTTAATTCTGTTGTCATCAGAGAAATTTCTCTGCTGAACTAATCTGGAGCGGGAAACGAGACTCGAACTCGCGACCCCGACCTTGGCAAGGTCGTGCTCTACCAACTGAGCTATTCCCGCTTAGCTTTCAACGTCTTACTTGCTGACGTTGACTGCTGCTTTCGTCTGGCAAACCGTGCTGCCTTTCGATGCGTTGCATTCTACTGAGATAGCGAACTGAGTCAATAAAATAATCCTTACTTTGCATCTGTTTGCTGCTTTTTGAACCGCTTAGATCATCCTTCGAACAGATCGCCTCGTGCAGCGCTTAAATATTGATACATCGACCAGAAGGTCAGCACCGCCGCGATGTATAACGCCACCACACCAACGCCCTCAATCAGCGCATTCGGCCGCCACAGCAGCGCAAACAACGCCAGCATCTGCGCGGTAGTTTTGACCTTACCGATCCACGACACCGCCACGCTGCTGCGTTTACCGATTTCTGCCATCCACTCGCGCAGCGCAGAAATAAAGATCTCACGGGCGATCATCGTCGCCGCCGGCAGGGTGATCCACCAGGAGTGGAAGTACTCCGCCACCAGCACCAGCGCGATGGCCACCATCACCTTATCGGCAACCGGATCGAGGAATGCGCCGAAGCGGGTGGTCTGTTTCCAGCGGCGCGCCAGGAAGCCGTCAAACCAGTCGGTGATCGCGGCCACGATAAAGATCAGCGCGCAGACCAGCGGAGCCCATTGAAATGGCAGGTAAAATGCCAGCACAAAGAATGGGATTAACACTACGCGAAACAGGGTAAGCAGGGTCGGAATATTTAGTGGCATAATTACGCTAACTGTTTGGACAGAGTCGAATTTGTTTCTATGTTCCTACATTGCACCGGGTGTTGCAATGCTTAGTGTTTCAGCGCATAGAAGATTTTTTCGGCCAGTGCCTGAGAAATTCCCGGGACTTTCGCTATCTCTTCCACCGAGGCATTCGTCAGCGGTTGCAGGCCCCCCATATACTTAAGCAGCATCTGCCGACGTTTAGGACCAATCCCTTCAATGGTCTCCAGCGAGCTGGTGTTCTTCACTTTTGCCCGTTTGTTGCGGTGGCCGGTAATTGCATGATTGTGAGAGTCGTCACGAATATGCTGCAGCACGTGCAGGGCCGGCGAGTCAGGCGGCAGCGAGAACCCCTCCCCTTCCGGTTCGAGGAACAGCGTTTCCAGCCCGGCTTTACGATCGGTGCCTTTGGCGATGCCCAGCAGCAGCGGATGGTGTTTGTCCCACTCCACCTCCAGCCCGGCGAACACCTCTTTCGCCTGCGCCAGCTGCCCTTTACCGCCGTCGATCAGCACCACGTCGGGGATTTTGCCCGGCTCCAGCGCTTTACCGTAGCGGCGGCGCAGCACCTGATTCATTGCCGCGTAGTCATCGCCAGGGGTGATACCGTTAATGTTGTAGCGACGGTATTCGCTGCGCAGCGGGCCGTTGGCGTCAAACACCACGCAGGAGGCGATAGTCTGCTCGCCCATGGTGTGGCTGATATCGAAACACTCCATCCGTTTAATCGGCGGCAGTTTCAGCGTTTGCGCCAGCGCTTCCAGCCGCTGATGAATAGTAGAGTGCTGCGCCAGCCGGGTCACCAGCGCGGTGGCGGCGTTGGTGCGCGCCAGCTTCAGGTAACGCGCGCGGTCGCCGCGCGGTTTGTTCTGAATCGTCACCCGGCGCCCGGCCAGTTCGGTCAGCGAATCGGCCAGCAGATCTTTTTCTGGCAGGGTGAAATCCAGCAGGATATCGCTGGGTAGCGTACGCGCCTGGCTGCCCTGCAGGTAGAACTGCCCAACGAAGGTCTGTACCACTTCCGCCAGTTCGGTGCCGCCAGGCACCCTGGGGAAGTAGCTGCGGCTCCCCAGCACCTTGCCCTGACGAATAAACAGCACGTGCAGGCAGGCCATCCCGGACTCGAACGCCACGCCAATTACGTCAAGATCGTCGCCCTGGTTGGAGACAAACTGCTTCTCGGTGACCCGACGCACCGCCTGGATCTGATCCCGCAGCCGCGCGGCCTCTTCAAAGCGCAGCCCCTGCGCCGCCTGTTCCATGCGGGCAACCAGCTGGTTAAGCACCTGATCGTCTTTACCCGAGAGGAACAGCCGCACGTAGTTGATCTGCTGTGCGTACTCCTCTTCACTGACCAGGCCGGCCACGCAGGGGCCCAGGCAGCGGCCAATCTGATACTGCAGGCAGGGGCGCGTGCGGTTACGGTAAACGCTGTTTTCACACTGGCGCACCGGGAACACCTTCTGCAGCAGCGACAGCGTCTCCCTTACGGCGTAGCCGTTAGGGAACGGGCCGAAGTACTCACCTTTGGCATGTTTAGCGCCGCGATGGCTGGCCAGCCGCGGATGCGCGTCAGCGCTGAGAAAGATATAAGGATAGGATTTATCGTCACGCAGCAGCACGTTGTAGCGTGGCTGGTAGAGCTTGATGTAGTTATGCTCCAGCAGCAGCGCTTCCGTCTCGGTATGGGTGACCGTAACGTCAATCTGACGGATCAGGGCCACCAGCGCTTCGGTTTTACGGCTGGCGAGATTGTCACGGAAATAGCTGGCAAGACGCTTTTTCAGGTCTTTTGCTTTTCCGACGTAGATTACCGTTTCCTCGGCATCATACATCCGGTACACGCCCGGCTGGCTGGTGACGGTTTTCAGGAACGTTTTAGCATCAAACACATCACTCACTACTGATTTACGGCTCCGTACTGTACAGACCATGACGAATGGCCAGGTGGGTCAACTCGACGTCACCGCTGATGTTAAGCTTGCTGAACATGCGGTAGCGATAGCTGTTAACCGTTTTCGGGCTGAGACTGAGCTGTTCGGAAATTTCCGTCACTTTCTGCCCTTTGGTGATCATTAGCATAATCTGCAATTCGCGTTCCGACAAACAGCTGAACGGCGAGGCCGCCTTTTGCGGCTCAATCTGGCTAAGCGCCATCTGCTGCGCAATATCTGAGGCGATGTAACGCTGCCCCGCATTCACTGAACGAATAGCGCTGACCACTTCCTGCGGCGCGGCACCTTTACTCAGGTACCCGGCGGCCCCGGCCTGCATCACTTTTGCCGGCAACGGGTTCTCAGTATGGATGGTCAGCATGATAATTTTGCTGTCCGGCGTGTAGCGGATTATCTTGCGCGTCGCTTCCAGCCCGCCAATGCCGGGCATGTTCATATCCATCAGCACCACGTCAACGTTGTTAGCGCGGCACCACTTGACGGCATCTTCACCGCAGTTGGCTTCACCGACTACCTGGATACCTTTAATATCCTCAAGGATACGACGAATCCCAGCGCGTACCAGTTCATGGTCATCAACGAGAAAAACGCTTATCAAACGGAACTCCCTAAATGGCTGAGGCAGGTAACGATTAGTCACACAGGCAGGCTGATTATGTTACTCCTTTTCCGGCGACGAAAGAACAGAAATAATAGCCACATTAAGGCAAACGTTTATTTAACAGACATGAAAAAAAGTAATAATAATAATTATCCCTTTCCAGAAATCTTTTTTAGCTACCATAAAAAACTCAGTAAAGCGCCGACAAACAGAATCAATAAAAACCATATTAATCAATTAGATGATTATTAGTCCATGAGTTTTTATTATGCGTAACGGCAATAACATGCTCAGCTTTTGCGCAATTTTTGCATTTTTAGTCACACCATTCAGTGGCGACAGGCAGGCAGGTAAACGCCAGATTCTCCACGCCAGGCATCCTGAAGCAGGCCAACGCGTCACGCGATTTTTTTCCTGCAGAGTATGGTATGCTTTTAACACTTTCAGGCAGACGGCCGCGCGGCCAGAAACCTGTTTTTCTTTATGATTTTCAGGAGCGATTATGAGTCAGATTGATTTTTCAACCAGCGATGATGCTAAAACCCTGGCCCACGAAGTCACCTGTCTGAAGCAGTTAGTGACCCTGATGCTGAAATCGATTGGCCAGGCTGATGCGGGTAAGGTGATCATTAATATGGAACGCTACATCGCCCAGCTGGAAGACGCCGAGCAGGCTGAAGTGCTGGGCAATACGGTGAAACAGATTAAAGTCGCCTTCCGCCAGTAACGCTGCCGCAGATACCGTGCTGAATGGCACGGTATCTGCCTTCCCTTACCTGACGAAGATCATCATGGGTTTACTGATTAAAGCCGCCATCGGCGCGCTGGTGGTGGTGCTGATTGGCATTCTGGCCCGTACCCGCCACTACTACATTGCCGGGCTGATCCCGCTGTTTCCGACTTTTGCCCTGATCGCCCACTATATCGTTGCCAGCGAGCGCGGCATTGAGGCACTGCGTGCCACGCTGATTTTCGGCATGTGGGCCGTTCTTCCCTATCTGGCGTACCTGATTTCGCTGTGGTATTTCGTGGCGCTGATGCGCCTTCCCTGGGCGCTGCTCGCCGCCGTTTGCTGCTGGTGCGTGGCAGCCTGGCTGCTGATTACCTTATGGTCGAGGTGGCAGGGATAACCTCACTGCACCTGCTGCCCCCAGTTGGCGGAAACGCCAAGGGTCGGCAGCACCTCTTCCGGCCTGAAGCGTCGGGCGCCGTGGAATTTTTCCGCCAGATGCGGCTGCTCCACCGGAATTTTTACCGCAAAAAGGTTGTCTTCAGACTGAATAATGCCCGGCGGCAGAGGATCGAACTGCACGCGCTGCGCGTCGAACAGATTTTCGAGCAGGGGGGTGGCCGCGCTGAACAGCAGATCGATGCCGGACTGGCTGGCTAACTGTACAGCATGCCAGAGGATAGTTAACGGCAGCTCCGCATCGATCTCCATACGCGCGGAGAAGCGGGACATCTCCCAGACCCGCTGCCCTTCGGCAAGAGGGTGTTCTCCCGGTGCGAGGATGCGGTGACGGTCAGGATCCTGCCACGGCATCAGCCGCGCACAGCCGCAGATGCCGTGCTGGGCTGACCAGGCAATCAGCCACACCACTTCGGAGCGATCGTAGCGATCGAATTCCTGGCCCGGCGTACTGAGGCGGGAGGGAATTGACCAGCCCTGGCCGCTGGCAAAAACGCTGTAGCGGTAACTTCCCAGTTCGGCCAGTAACGATGAGGGCATATCCCTCAGTCTGGTCTGAATAATTTTCATCTCTGCTCCCCTGTCGCTTTCGCTCATGTATTCCGTTTAAACGGTTCGCGCAGGGTTGCTACCCCTGTCGCAGGGTAGACAACCGATTGGTAATACGAAACTACTAAAGTTAGTAGTTGCAACTTCATTTCATATTAATCCGATAGCTGCGGCGTAAGATGCAATTTGCGTTTTGTTCGGTGCATTCAATCGTTTTTGCATGTTTTTCTGATGAAAATTAACCGTATTCAACGAAATACTGAGGATCAGAGATATTTCCATCGACGTTTTCCCCTCAGCCGTCCATTTAAGAATCTCCAGCTCTCTTTTACTCAGCTCCAGTTTTGTCGATGACATGGAAATATCGTTCAGTCGGATTAATGCCGTTAAAAACAGATCCAGCAAATACCTGAGTTTAAGCTCCAGCTCGGTGGTCAGCACGACCTCTCTTTTGCTGCTCGCCGACGAGAATGACAATATACCGATGGCCCTGTTTCTTGCCATCGCGGACGCCGAAACGCCCGCATAAATGCCGTGTTGCCTGGCCGCCTCAAACACGCGTGAATTGCTGTCTGGGAGAGTCTCATCCCATACCCACAGCTCGCCGGGCTGATGACAAATTTTTAACACCGGATCCTGATCATAAAACGCGTGCAACAAATAATAGTCCAGCCACGCCTGCGGATAATTGGTGTAAAGAAACGTTTTGGGCCGGGTAAATGGCACCGGTTGCCGAATATACAGCGCGTAAAAATCGAATTCCATCTCGCGCATTTGCTGCTCTGTTACGCGGGTAATCTGAGCAACGTCAGCGCCCTGACCGAAGGCTGAATACGCTTCGTTTCGCCAACTGAAATAGTTCTCAGCAGTCATCAATGCCTCAATGGAGCCAGGAACATCCTCGCCCGGTTTGCCACCACCGCCGGGGAACCGCCCACACCGCTAATGGCAAGAAAATTAATTTTAAAGATGAATTTTAACGCCGGGCAATCAATTACAGACAGAAGATGATCTTTTTCCTCTGCCTGATTCAGATCGGTAATCAATGAACCCTCAATTAAGGAATGAATAATACCTGAGGTTATCATTACTCCTTGTATCATCCGCGTTCACTCACGTCAGCAATAACAGAACAGAGATACTGATAAATCACCTATAACAAGAATAGGATTTTTCCTACTACTATTCAATAATTTTGACCCGCTTACGTGCAGTTTTAAGTCCAGGTTTGCTACTGCAAATTTATCATAAATGGCATTTTATGCGCCAAACCCCCTTCATCCTCTGATTTAATACAATGATAAGTAAGAACTTTACTTTAAAATGCGAAAAGTTTGGTTTTTTGAAGATTGATAAGCCAGCCTGAATAACGGACTTTAGCGGCAGCGCCCACGCCGCACGCTGGTCCGGCCATTGACTAGCGGCACAGATTAAAACCCCGCATGCCTAAATGAAAGTGATTAGCATGCGCAGCGTTGTACTCCGGCCCGAGCGCATTACCAAACCAGACGCACCCTTCACTGAACACCTGCCTCAGCCAGCGCCCCTCGGGGGTCTCCCGCGGCCATTCGCGCAACACGTCGATGCGCTGGCCGTTTGCCAGCCGGAACCCGCTCAGGTCCCACGCGTCAGCGCTGGCGTGTTCGCTGAGCCGCCCCTGTGCCCGATGGTAAATGTTGCGGCAGGCGTAGCTGCCAAGATGTTCGATCCGCACCAGCGGCGACCCCAGTTCGCTGAGAGCACGCGGCCGCAGCGTCTGGCTGACCAGCATGGTGCTGCTGACCGCCAGCGGGCAGCTGCTGAGAAAACTGCCGCTGAGCCGCACGTCACCGAAACCGGTGATGCGCAGCGGATCGTCCAGTGGACAGTTGCCCGCGGAACGGCCAGGCCGGCTGTAACTGACCAGTCCGGCTTCGCGGGCCCTCGCCATCACGTCCATACAGGCCGCATCGCTGCTTAGCCTTTGCAGTTTATAACGCGTAACCAGCGTCGGAGGATCGCTGACCGACAGCGGAGCGAACGGGTTCCACCACGGCGGCAGCTGCGGCCAGAGTATAGCGGCCCCCCCTGCGAGGGCGGCCAGTAAGGTCAGCGTAACGAGCCAGCGCATCGCTCCTCCGCCGCATCAGAAGACCGGCCAGCGCCGGATTTATGTTCATATACAGGCATCGATTCCAGTTTAGCTCCATTTTTTGCGCTTTCCGGCGCTTTTTTACGTTAAGCTCCAAAGCCGTGGTAACGGACCAGGCTTTCGCAGTCGCCGTCACTATTGCTAAAAAGAATTAGTCAGTAACGACTTAAGTACATTATGTTATGTCACTTATGTCTGGCATCGTCAGATCAAGGAAAAGCCAACAGAGCTTACTCGTTATTACAGGACAGGAACCCGTTATGGTAAACCAACTCAAAGAGGCCGCGCCCTCTGAAGACGCGCCGGTGGAACTCCGGCGTAGTCTGCATAACCGTCATATTCAGCTGATCGCCATCGGCGGTGCTATCGGCACCGGCCTGTTTATGGGATCGGGCAAAACCATCAGCCTTGCCGGTCCGTCGATCGTCTTCGTCTATATGATCATCGGCTTTATGCTGTTTTTCGTCATGCGTGCGATGGGCGAGCTGCTGCTCTCTAACCTCGAATATAAGTCATTCAGCGACTTCGCCGCCGATCTGCTTGGCCCGTGGGCCGGCTACTTTACCGGCTGGACCTACTGGTTCTGCTGGGTGGTGACCGGCATCGCCGACGTGGTGGCGATCAGCTCCTACTTCCAGCTGTGGTTCCCCGGGTTCCAGGTGTGGATGAGCGCCCTGCTGTGTATTGTGGTGTTCGTGTCGCTGAATATCGCCACGGTGAAGCTGTTTGGTGAGATGGAGTTCTGGTTCGCGATTATCAAAATCGTCGCCATCGTCGCGCTGATCGCGACTGGCATTGTGCTGGTGGCCATGCACTACCCTTCACCGGGCGGCGGCCATGCGGCGCTGAGCAATATCTGGGATCACGGCGGTATGTTCCCGAAAGGGCTGAGCGGCTTCTTTGCCGGCTTCCAGATCGCGGTGTTTGCCTTTGTGGGTATCGAACTGGTGGGAACGGCGGCGGCTGAAACTCACAACCCGCGCGTGGTGCTGCCGCGCGCGATAAACGCCATTCCGCTGCGCATCATTATGTTTTACGTGCTGGCGCTGCTGGTGATCATGGCGGTAACGCCGTGGAACCAGGTGGTGGCGGATCGCAGCCCGTTTGTGGAGATGTTTGTGCTGATTGGCCTGCCGGCCGCGGCCAGCATCGTTAATTTTGTGGTGCTGACCTCGGCGGCGTCATCGGCTAACAGCGGTATCTTCTCTACCAGCCGTATGCTGTATGGCCTGTCGCAGCAGGGCGTGGCGCATCGCCGTTTTGGCATGCTGTCCCGCCGTGCGGTTCCCACCGCCGGGCTGTTCTTCTCCTGCTTTTGCCTGCTGGGTGGGGTAGCGCTGATCTACCTGATCCCGAACGTGATGACGGTCTTTACCCTGGTGACCACCGTGTCGGCGATTCTGTTTATGTTCGTCTGGACCATCATCCTCTGCTCGTATCTGGCGTACCGTAAAAAGCATCCGCAGCGTCACGCTGAGTCTGCCTATAAGATGCCGCTGGGTAAGCTGATGTGCTGGGTGTGCATGGCGTTCTTCGCCTTTGTCATCGTGCTGCTGACGCTGGAGGATGATACCCGCCAGGCGCTGATGGTCACGCCGCTGTGGTTCCTGCTGCTGGCCGTTGGCTGGTTTATGCGCAACCGTAAAAAAGCCTGATACCTCAGGGAGGCCGGCATCTGCCGGCCTCTGATTACCGTACCCGAATCCCTTCGATCACCATCCGCTGCACGTTTTCCACCGTCTGCGCAAAAAAGTCCTCATCCGCCAGCGTTTTGCCGGTCACCGCTTCCACCTGGCTGGCAAAGTCGGCGTAGTGCTGGGTGGTTGCCCACAGCATAAAGATCAGATGGTGCGGTTCGACCGCCGCCAGTTTGCCCTGCCCCACCCAGGTTTCAATCACCTGCGCTTTATCTTCCACCAGATGACGTAAATCGCCGGCCAGCTCAGCCTTCAGCAGCGGTGCGCCCTGCAGCATCTCCAGGCAGAACAGCCGGGACGCCTGCGGGTGGTCGCGCGAGACTTCCAGCTTGAGGCGGATATAGTCACGAATCGCTTCCAGCGGCTGCTGGTCGGCTCGCAGCGCGCGCAGCGGTGCCAGCCAGACGTCGAGCAGGTCTTTCAGAACCGCAATGTAGAGCGCTTCTTTCGAGGGAAAGTAGTAAAGAAGATTGGTCTTAGAGACGTCGGCACGCTCTGCAACCTTATCGAGGCTGGTGCCGTGGATGCCAAAACGGGAAAAAAACTCCAGCGCGGCGGCGAGGATCGCCGTGCGTTTGGCGGCTACCGCACGGGAACGGCGCGTGGCCGTTTTTGTCGGAACGTTATCAACAGAATTCACCGTAACTCCTTTTTCCACGGGACTCGCGGAATCATAGCAAATCGCCCGGCGCACTCCTACCCCGCTCGACGGTTCGCTGCAGCCACTCGACGCGGCGCGCTGCCCCACCGGTTCCTCTGCCGGCCGATCCGCTTTTCCTGTTCACCCATGCGCTGCTTACAGGCGAGCCGCGCCTGCTTCCCGGTTCCCGTCCGCACTGCACTTTTAGCGGGCAGCCTGCCTGCTGGTTGTGCAGCCATTTTTGACCAAATGGTCTGTTACAGACCATTCACTCCATTCACCGAAATCAGTAACAGATTAAATGCATGATCTGATTGTACTTTTAAATAGTGGCACGGCCTTTGCAATCTTTCTTACGAGCGCCGCGATCGGGGAGTGCAGGAAGCAACGCAGCGCCGGGATAACATCACACACTTAAACCAGGGGGTTTCGTATGAAAATGGGCGTCTTTATCCCGATCGGCAATAACGGCTGGCTGATCTCCCGTAATGCACCGCAGTACATGCCGACCTTCGAGCTGAACAAGGCGATCGTGCAGCGGGCAGAGCACTACAACTTCGATTTTGCGCTGTCGATGATCAAGCTGCGCGGCTTCGGCGGCGAAACCGAGTTCTGGGACCATAACCTGGAGTCGTTTACGCTGATGGCCGGCCTGGCGGCGGTGACCTCGCGCATTGAGATCTACGCCACCGCCGCTACCCTGACCCTGCCGCCGGCGATCGTCGCCCGCATGGCATCGACCATTGACTCCATCTCCGGCGGCCGCTTCGGCGTCAATCTGGTGACCGGCTGGCAAAAACCGGAATATGACCAGATGGGGCTGTGGCCCGGCGATGAGTACTTCTCGCGCCGCTATGACTACCTGACCGAATATGTCAGCGTGCTGCGCGATCTGTGGGGCACCGGCAAATCGGATTTAAAAGGTGAGTTCTTCACCATGAACGACTGCCGCCTGAGCCCGCAGCCGCAAAAGCCGATGAAGGTGGTATGTGCGGCGCAGAGCGACGCCGGCATGGCCTTCTCCGCCCGCCACGCGGACTACAACTTCTGCTTCGGCAAAGGGGTGAACACGCCGACCGCCTTTGCGCCGACCACTCTGCGGATGAAGCAGGCCGCCGATGCCGCCGGCCGTAACGTCGGCTCCTACGTGCTGTTTATGATTATCAGCGATGAAACCGACGAAGCCGCCCGCGCGAAGTGGGAGCATTACAAAGCCGGTGCCGATGAGCAGGCGCTCTCCTGGCTGACCACCCAGAGCCAGCAGGACCAGCGCTCCGGCAGCGACACCAACGTGCGGCAGATGGCCGACCCGACCTCGGCGGTCAATATCAATATGGGCACGCTGGTCGGATCTTACGCGAGCGTGGCGCGGATGCTGGACGAGGTGGCCACCGTGGAGGGCACCGAAGGCATTTTGCTGACCTTTGACGATTTCCTGCAGGGCATTGAGAACTTTGGTCAGCGCATCCAGCCGCTGATGCGCTGCAGAACAGACGCTATTGATGCCGCACAGGAGGTGGCCTGATGAACCCGAAACAGCCTGTAGTGTGCACCACCGCCAGCCAGCACAATGCCGTGACCCTGCCGGCACGCCCGGAGCCGATCCGGTTCCCGCCGGAGCAGACCGCGCTGATCGTGGTGGATATGCAGAACGCCTACGCCAGCGCTGGCGGTTATCTCGACCTGGCCGGTTTTGACGTTTCGGCCACCCGGCCGGTGATCGAGCAGATTAAGGTGGCGGTCGCCGCCGCCCGCGCCGCCGGCCTGCAGATTATCTGGCTGCAGAACGGCTGGGATGAACAGTATGTCGAAGCGGGCGGCCCCGGCTCCCCCAACTGGCATAAGTCCAACGCGCTGAAAACCATGCGCCGCCAGCCGGAGCTGCAGGGCACGCTGCTGGCCAAAGGCGGCTGGGACTATCAGCTGGTCGATCAGCTGACGCCGGGCCCCGGCGACATTGTGCTGCCGAAACCGCGCTACAGCGGCTTCTTTAACACCGCGCTCGACAGCATGCTGCGCAGCCGCGGCATCCGTCACCTGGTGCTGACCGGGATTGCCACCAACGTCTGCGTCGAGTCGACGCTGCGCGACGGCTTCTTCCTCGAGTACTTCGGCATCGTGCTGGAGGATGCCACCCATCAGGCGGGGCCGGCGTTTGCCCAGCAGGCCGCGCTGTTTAATATCGAAACCTTTTTCGGCTGGGTGTCTGACGTCAGCAGCTTCTGCAGCGCGCTGCAGGCAGAACCCATCCCGGCGGCGCAGGCCACCGCCCTTTAACCGGAGCACGCTCATGCCTAAAACGATTATCACCCCGCCGGGCACCGGCGTGCCGATTGCACCGTTCGTCCCCGGTACGCTGGCAGACGGCGTGGTCTATGTATCAGGAACGCTGCCGTTCGATAAGGACAACAACGTGGTGCACGTCGGCGATGCGGCGGCGCAGACCCGCCACGTGCTGGAGACGATTAAAAGCGTGATCGAAACCGCCGGCGGCACGCTGGAGGACGTCACCTTTAACTCGATTTTCCTCACCGACTGGCAGCACTATGCGGCGATCAACGCGGTGTATGCCGACTACTTTCCGGGGGAGAAGCCGGCCCGCTACTGCATTCAGTGTGGCCTGGTGAAGCCCGACGCGCTGGTGGAAATCGCCAGCGTGGCGCACATCGGTCGTTAAGGAGGCTGCGCATGCACATAACGCTTTCCGGCCGTGACGACGCGGCCGCCACTACGCTGGTGTTGTCCGCCGGGCTGGGCGGGCTGGGCAGTTTCTGGCTGCCGCAGCTGGACGCGCTGCGCGCGCGCTATCGCGTGGTGAGCTACGACCAGCGCGGCACCGGGCGCAGCGCCGATAGCCTGCCGGCCGGCTACAGCATGCAGCAGATGGCCGATGAGCTGATCGCGGCGCTGGATGCGCAGGGTATCGATAAATTTGTGCTGGTCGGCCACGCGCTCGGCGGCCTGATCGGTCTGCAGCTGGCGCTGGATCATCCGCAGCGCCTGCTCGGGCTGGTGGTGGTCAACGGCTGGCTGCAGCTGGACGCCCACACCCGCCGCTGCTTCCGCGTGCGCCAGGATCTGCTGCTGAACAGCGGCGTCGAGGCCTTCGTCCGCGCCCAGCCGCTGTTCCTTTACCCGGCGGACTGGCTTTCCCGGCATCAGGCGCGCATTGAAGCCGAGGACAGCCTGCATATCGCCCATTTTCAGGGCACGGATAACCTGCTGAAACGCCTGCAGGCGCTGATGGCCTGCGATTTCAGCGCCAGCGCCGCGCAGATCGCCCTGCCGGTGCTGCTGCTCTGCTCACGCGACGATCTGCTGGTGCCCTGGACCTGCTCTGAACGGCTGCAGGCGGCCCTGCCAGACGCTACCCTGCAGCTGATGGACTGGGGCGGCCACGCGATGAGCGTGACCGACAGCCCGACGTTTAACCGCTTGTTGCTGAACTGGCTGGAGACCACGCCGTTCTCCATGCCCCACCGTCACCCCACTCCCGTTACCGGGTAAGGAACCGCAATGTCCCTGGCCACACTGAATCCCTCCCCTTCCGCCGCCGTGGAACGGCAGCAGTTTCGTAACGCGATGGCGCAGCTGGCGGCAGCGGTCAACATCATTACCACCGATGGCCCGGCCGGCCGCGCCGGCTTTACCGCCTCGGCGGTGTGCAGCGTCACCGATACGCCGCCGACGCTGCTGGTGTGCCTGAACCGCTCGTCGTCGGTGTGGGAGACCTTTACCCGCAACGGCCGCCTCTGCGTCAATACCCTGGCCGACGGTCATCAGCCGCTGTCGAACCTGTTCGGCGGCAAAACGCCGATGGCGGAACGCTTTAACGCCGCCAGCTGGACGACGCTGGCCACCGGGTCGCCGGTGCTCAGCGGCGCGGTGGCATCGTTTGACTGCACGCTGATCCGCACCATCAGCGTCGGCACCCACGACATTCTGATCTGCGAAGCGCAGGCGCTGATCTGCAACGACCAGGCCCACGGCCTGATCTACTACGACCGTAATTATCACCCGTTGCAGCGCAGCGCCAGTTTACCGTAACGCCGCGGGCAGGGTTTCCCTGCCGCGGGCTACCCGGCGGCGGTGCCGTCACTTAACGCAGTTCCCTCACTCTGGAGAAGACGATGGCGAGTTCCTGGTTTCCTCAATGGTCCAAAACGCGGGCAGGCTCTGCGGAGATTGTTGCCCCCGATGAAGCGTTACCTGCCGGACAGACGTTGGTAATGGGCCTGCAGCATGCGGTGGCGATGTTTGGTGCCACGGTGCTGATGCCGTTGCTGATGGGGCTGGATGCCAACCTTGCCATCCTGATGTCCGGCGTGGGCACGCTGCTGTTCTTTGTGATTACCGGCGGCCGGGTACCGAGTTACCTTGGCTCCAGCGCCGCATTTGTCGGGGTGGTGATTGCCGTCACCGGTTACAGTGGCCAGGGGATGAATGCCAACCTTGGCGTGGCGCTGGGCGGCATTATCGCCTGCGGTGCCCTCTATACGCTGATCGGCGTGATAGTGATGAAGTCCGGCACCCGCTGGATTGAGTCGCTGATGCCGCCGGTGGTCACCGGCGCGGTGGTGATGGCGATCGGTCTGAACCTGGCGCCGATCGCCGTGCGCAGCGTGTCGGCCAGCGCCTTTGACAGCTGGATGGCGGTGATGACGGTGCTGTGCATCGGTGCCGTGGCCGTCTTCACCCGCGGTATGGTGCAACGCCTGCTGATCCTGGTCGGGTTAATCGTCGCCTGGGGGCTTTATGCGCTGCTGACCAACGGCTTTGGCCTCGGTAAGCCGGTGGACTTCAGCCTGCTGAGCGCCGCGCCCTGGCTTGGCCTGCCGCAGTTTACCGCGCCCTCCTTCAGCAGCCATGCGATGTTCAGCATCGCGCCGGTGGCGATCATTCTGGTGGCGGAAAACCTCGGCCATCTGAAGGCGGTAGCCGGTATGACCGGCCGCAGCCTCGATCCGTATATCGGCCGGGCCTTTGTCGGTGACGGGCTGGCAACCATGCTGTCAGGCGGCGTCGGCGGCAGCGGGGTCACCACCTATGCAGAGAATATCGGCGTAATGGCGGTGACCCGGGTGTACTCAACGCTGGTGTTTGTTGCCGCCGCGCTGATTGCGCTGCTGCTGGGCTTTTCGCCGAAGTTTGGCGCGCTGATCCATACCATTCCCGGCCCGGTGATCGGCGGTGCGTCAATCGTGGTGTTTGGCCTGATCGCCGTGGCCGGCGCGCGCATCTGGATCCAGAATCAGGTCGATCTCAGCCAGAACGGCAACCTGATTATGGTGGCGGTGACGCTGGTGCTGGGCGCGGGGGATTTTGCCCTGAATATCGGCGGCTTCACCTTCGGCGGCATCGGCACCGCCACCTTCGGTGCCATTCTGCTGAACGCTCTGCTCAGCCGTAAAGGCGCGGCAGCGCGTGCTGACAGCGTCATCCGCCAGCAGAGTTAAGCGTTATCACACTTCAGCGGCGCGGGCTCCTGCGCCGCTTTTTTTCGTTTCAGCTTCAGCTCGCTGACCAGCACCCCCAGCACGATCAGCGCCCCCCCCAGCAGAGCGATGGCGGGCAGGCGTTCGCCGGCGATCCGCCCGACGATGCCGGCCCACACCGGTTCCCCGGTGTAAATCACCGTAGCGCGGGTCGGTGAGACGCTGCGCTGCGCCCAGTTCATCGTGACCTGAATAATGGCGCTGGCCACTCCCAGCCCGACGGCGCTCCACATCAGGTACGGGCTAAAGGGCGGTACCGACTCCTGGTTGGGCAGCATCAGCAGAAAACCAAACAGCGAGGCGGTCGCCAGCTGGACCACCGTTACCCGACGCACGTCAACCCGCCCTGCGCTGGCGCTGATCAGGATGATCTCGGCGGCAATCGCCAGCGCGCTGAGCAACGTGACGATCTCTCCCACATTAAAGGCGACCGATCCGACGCTCGGGCCGGCCAGCAGCAGCAGGCCGATGAAAGCCAGCAGTACGCCGATCCACGACATCAGGCCCGGCATCCGCCCAAGGAAGATCCACTGCAGCAGCGGCACCAGCGGCACGTACATGGCGGTAATAAACGCCGACTGGCTGCTGGTGATGGTCTGCATGCCGTAGGTTTGCAGGCCGTAGCCGAGGCTGATGCTCAGGCCGATCAGGGTACCGGCTTTGACCTCCTGCCAGGTCATGCCGCGCATGCTGCGCCAGAAGATCGCCCCCAGCAGCAGCGACGCCGCGGCAAAACGCACGCCGATAAAGAAAAACGGGCCGCTGAACTTCATCGCATGGTGGACGGTGAGAAAGGTGCCGCCCCAGATGATAGTGATCAGCACCAGGATCAGCTCCTGACGGCTGAGAGAGAGTTTGTAACGCGAGAAAAAACCAGCCATAGCCCACCCGGAAAAAAATTTGCGCCAGTGTGCGCACTTCGTGCGGGCGGGTCAAGCACATCGCCACAGGCGCCGGCATGGCGGGTTGCGGGAGCACACCGTATTTTCACGCCGACAGGCACGCCGGCGGCGATCTTCTATACTGAGGAGTCAGGCGCACCGGACGGTGCGCCGCCTGTGGCGAGAGTCCGATCCTTCATCATTCAATCAGGAGAACGGAATGACAACGCATCAAGCAAAAGCCCACCATGTGGCACAGTGGGCCGATCTGCGGCTGACCTCCCATGAGATCGCCGAAGCGATTTTTGAAGTGGCCAACTACGACGAGCGGCTGGCCGAAACCATCTGGGCGCAGCAGGGCAGCGACGACGTGCTGATACGCGCCTTTGAAAAGACCGACCAGGATATTCTCACCTGGGATAACAAACAGGTCGAACGCCGCAACGTGTAGCCTGCCGGGGCAGGCGTCTCTGCCCCGGACTGCCTTACCGGCCGTGAGAGTCCTCCGAAACACGGCCTGTCCCCTTTTTTGCCTACTACGCTTATTCCGTGCAGCAACACAATGGCCCACTCAGGCTGAAAACTGACTCAAGGAGAGCGCAATGTCCTATCAGAGCATTAACCCCGCAACCAATTCGCTGATTAAGTCCTGGCCCGACCACAGCGATCGGCAGATCGAGCAGGCGCTGGCCACGGCCGATGCCCTCTACCATTCAGACTGGTCCAAAGGGTCTATTCAGCCACGCCTGCAGGTTCTGCATAAGCTGGCCGACCTGATTGACGCGCGCGTCGATGAGCTGGCCAAAACCGCCAGCATCGAGATGGGCAAGCTGCTGCGGCAGAGCCGCGGCGAAGTGCAACTTTGTGCGCAGATCGCCCGTTATTACGCCGACAACGCGGAGCGTTTTCTGGCACCTGTCCCCTATCCCACCGACCTCGGTGAAGCCTGGGTCGAACACCATCCGATCGGCGTTCTGGTGGCGGTAGAGCCGTGGAACTTCCCGTTCTACCAGCTGATGCGCGTGCTGGCACCGAACCTGGCGGCCGGTAATCCTGTGCTGGCCAAGCACGCCGCCAACGTGCCGCACTGCGCGGTGCTGTTTGAGCAGCTGGTCAGGGAAGCGGGCGCGCCGGAGGGGGCCTGGACCAACCTGTTCGCCAGCAATGAACAGATAGCCGACCTGATCGCCGACGACCGCGTGCAGGGAGCGGCGCTGACCGGCTCCGAACGCGCCGGCAGCGCTGTTGCCCAGCAGGCCGGTAAACACCTGAAGAAAACCACCCTGGAGCTGGGCGGTAACGACGTGTTTGTGGTGCTGGATGACTGTGACCTTGATAAAGCGGTAAAAAACGGCGCGGGCGCCCGCCTGAGCAACTGCGGCCAGGTGTGTACCGCCGCAAAACGTTTCCTGGTGCATGAAAAGGTCGCCGATGCCTTTCTGCAGAAGCTGACCGAGGCGTTTAAAGCGGTCAAAATTGGCGACCCGCTGGACGAAACCACCACCCTTGGCCCGCTGTCGTCGGCGGACGCGCGCGATAGCCTGCAGGAACAGGTCAGCCGGGCGCTGGAGAACGGCGCGCAGTTGCTGATCGGCGGCGGTCCGGTAGCCGGCCCCGGCTGCTTCTACCAGCCGACCATTCTGACCGGCATCACCCGCGATAACCCGGCGTATTTCGAGGAGTTCTTTGGCCCGGTGGCGCAGGTGTATATCGTCAAAGACGATGACGAGGTGGTGAAGCTGGCTAACGACTCCCACTACGGCCTTGGCGGCGCGGTGTTCAGCCAGAACATTGCCCGCGCACGCGCGCTGGCCTCACGGATTGAGACCGGAATGGTCTATATCAACTCGGCCAGCGACACCGCCGCCGAGCTACCGTTTGGCGGCGTAAAACGCTCTGGCTTTGGTCGCGAACTGTCCGATCTCGGCATCAAAGAGTTTGTGAATCAGAAGCTGGTGGTCGTGGCATCGTAAACCGTTCGTATAAAAAAAGGCCGACATCACGTCGGCCTTTCTGTACGGCGGTTGTAGCGAATGGAACTTAGCCGGCCGCAGGCTGGGCCGGCTTCGCCTCTGCCTGAGGCTGAGCCTCTTTGGCCGCAGGCTGGTCAGCCGCTTTATCCACGGCTTTGTCGTTAGCCGCCTTTTCTGTTGCGGCTTTATCCGCCGCGGCCTTATCTTTCTCTTTCGCGACCTGCGCAGCCTTGTCTGAAGACGCTTTGGCCTGCGCAGCCTTCTCTGCCGTTGCTTTATCCGCTGCGGCTTTAGCCTGAGCTGCTTTCTCAGTCGCTGCTTTATCCGCTGCCGCTTTGTCCGCCGCTGCCTTATCGGCTGCGGCTTTATCGGCTGCGGCTTTGTCACCAGCCGCTTTTTCTGCCGCTGCTTTTTCAGCGGTCGCTTTCTCTGCCGCATCCGCATTCGCGGCCGGGGCTTTCGCCGCATCAGCCGCTGCAGCTGCCGGAGCCGCTACCTGCAGTGGCGTGCCCTCCAGCGTATCGGTCAGCACTTTGGTGAAGGTGTCCCACGAGCAGAAGCCGTTGGCATCGGTCGGGCAACCGGCCATCTGCAGCGTCACGCGCTTCGGCGGGGTCTCTAGCGACAGCGGTTGTGCATCACGCAGCTGTTCGCTGCTCTGGTAAACGTACTCCACCTTGACCAGGTCCCGGTCGTTTTTCTTGTCGTGCCAGCGCTGGAACTGCACCATACCACCGATCGGCGTGCGTTCATTCTGCCCGTTCAGTTCATAGGGCTTAAAGTCCATCGCCGACAGCAGCGAAGCAATGTTGGAGTCGTGGCCAACCATCAGCGTCACCGCCGGGGTATCGTTTTTATCCTGCTCTACCAGCAGGCTGCGAATGTAGTCAACCAGCGGTGCGGCAACGTTGCGGGCCACCTGTGGCGAGGTAAACAGGGCATCCTGATAGCCATTTTTGATCGCCGACAGCTCCTGCCACTGCTCCGGGGTTTTGATCTGCCCCCAGGCCACCTGCTCCAGCGGCAGGCCTTCGTAATACTGCAGGGTAAAGGCATCCACCAGCGAATTGCCTACCTTCAGCGGACCGGCAACGTTCGGCTCCTTGCCCTTGTCAGCACTGAAGCTGTTCTGCCCGTCACGGCTCAGATCGCACTGCTTTTTGCCGTCGCAGGCCGCAGAATTTTTGTAATCAATGATTTTTTCCAGCCGCTGGAACGCCGGTTTCAGCGCCAGCTTCTCACCGGCGGCGTTCATCGCCGACAGCGCCTGCTGGTGGAAGGCATCGCTGCCGTCTGTGATCTCCGGACTGAAGATCGGATCCATCACGCCCATCTCATCCTGATGGGAAACGCTGATATCACAGCCGGGGAAAGCACCGGTAATAAAGAACTGTGCGGTGGCCACGGTACGCTGCAGGCTGTTGGCATAGGCGTAAATAGCGCCTGGATTCGGGCATTCGCCGTCCTTCACCAGCCCCTGCTGCGCCAGCCATTCACGGGTGTAGCGCCCCATGTAGACCTCCAGTACGCCACCTTTGGTGGTCAGCTGACCTCCCTGCACATCCCACTTTGGCCAGGACTTTTTGGTCGCCTGCGCCAGCACGCTGCCGTTATCCGCCAGCGGAGCACGCAGGTTGTGACGGCTGAGCATCAGTACCTGTTCCAGCTGATAGTCGCTATCGGCCGCCCACGCGGCGGAGCCGGAAAGTGCAGAGCAAACGGCGACTGCACACAGAGTTAACTTATTGATCATAAGTGGGTTCCAATACTCGCTTGAAGTGTAATGAGGGTAATATAGCAGATTCTGACCCCGGCGGTTTAGAGGCTTCACTGCGTTGAAACGAAACAAGATGTTTACACAATGCTCTGCCCCTCTCTGCACTGAAGAAAATAACAGGAAGCAGGGGAAAACAGAAGGCATTAAACGGGCGTCAGGGCGGTGTTACCCACCCTGGTCAACAGTTAGCGGTGATTGAGGCTGGCAAAGGTCTCGCCGGCGGCAACCAGACGCAGCAACAGCGCAGAGGGCTGCCAGAATGCTGGCTCATCGCGGGCATAGTCAGCGATATCAGCGAGGACCTGTCTTAACCCAATCCCGTCCGCCCGGTACATCGGCCCACCGCGATAGCGCGGAAAACCGTAGCCGTTCAGCAGTACCACATCAATATCCAGCGGCCTGCCCGCGATGCCCTCCTCAAGAATACGGGCACCCTCATTGATCATCGCGGCCAGATAACGCTGGACGATTTCGTCATCGCCGAAGGCGCGTGGCCGAACACCGGCACGCCGACGCTCGGCCGCAACGATCTCCAGCACCTCCGGATCGGCGGTACCTCGGGGTTCGCCGGTATCGTAGCGATACCAGCCGCGCCCGCTTTTCTGACCAAACCAGCCCCGTTCGCACAGCCGGTCGGCCACCTGCACATAGCGCTCCTGCGGGCTGCGGCTGCCCGCACGGCGCTGGCGGGTCGCCCAGCCGATATCGCCACCGGCCAGGTCGCTGGTCTGGAACGGACCCATCGCAAAACCAAAGTGCCTTAACGCAGCATCGATCTGATAGGGCGAGGCGCCCTCCTCCAGCATCGCCTCTGCGGCACGCCGGCACACCGAGAGTATCCGGTTGCCGATAAAGCCGTCGCAGATGCCGGTGCGCACCGGAATTTTCCCCAGGCGACGCGCCAGCCCGAAGGCGGCGGACACCACGTCGCAGGGCGTCTCCGGCGGGATTACCACCTCCAGCAGGCGCATCACCGGAGCGGGCGAAAAAAAGTGCAGGCCGATCACCTGCCGCGGCCTGCCGGTAACGCGGGCGATCTCCCGAATGTCCAGATAAGAGGTGTTGCTGGCCAGCATGGCGGTGGGTTTACAGTGGTGGTCAAGTTCGCGGAACACCGCCTGCTTAGCAGCCAAATCCTCCCATACCGCTTCCACCACCCAGTCGGCGCTGGCGAGGTCCGCATAGCGGGTAGTTCCGGCGTAGCGTGCCAGCCGGGCGTTCACCGCCGCAGCGGTGAACCGCTGCTTCGACACCTGGCGATGATAGTGTTCCTCAATTCGTTGCCGTGCGGCCGCCAGCCGCGGCTCATCCTGTTCGCACAGCACCACTTCCAGCCCGGCGTCCAGCAGCACAATGGCAATGCCGCTGCCCATGGTGCCACCGCCAACTACCGCCACCTGACGGCAGGCGACCGGCGGCATCGGTGCGGCCCTGGCCAGCTTCGCGGTGCTGCGTTCGGCGTTAAAGGCGTAGAGCAGCGCCGCATGCTCGGGGCTGTGCTGACAGCGCATAAACTGTGCGGCCTCCATTCGCAGCCCCTCGTCAAACGACGATTCACAGGCGGCGGCCACGCACTCAACAATCAGCCCCGGTGAGAACTGTCCGCGATACGCGCTGCTCAGGCTGCCCCGCGCCGCGACCAGCGCCGCATGCCAGGCCGCTACGTTCTTCAGCGCCGCCGTCTGGTGGCGGGTCGGGCGCGGGCCTGAACCGCTGGCCAACAGTTCCCGTGCCAGCGCCAGGCCATCGCGGCGTGCCTCGGTTCCCAACCGGTCCGCCAGCCCCTGCGCTACCGCCTGGGTGGCACTCAGCGGACGGCCGCTGAGGATCAGCGCCAGAGCCGCCTGCGCCCCCATCAGCCGCGGGGCGCGCTGGGTACCGCCCGCTCCCGGCAACAGCCCCAGCCGCACCTCAGGCAGGCCGAGGCGGCAGCCGTCCACCGCCAGCCGGTAGTGGGCGGCCAGCGCAATTTCCAGTCCGCCGCCCAGGGTGTTGCCGGCCATGGCGGCGATCACCGGCTTACCGCAGGACTCCAGCAGATTGCACAGGTCGCGCAGCGCCGGCGGCTGGCGCGGCTGGGCAAACTCGCGGATGTCCGCCCCGGCGGAGAAATGCCCCTCCGCCCCCAGCAACAGCAGCGCCCGCAGGCTGGCGTCGGCTTCCAGCCGCTCCACGGCGGCCCACAGCGCGGCACGCACCGCATGGCTGAGGGCATTGACCGGCGGGTTATCGAGAAGGGCGATCAGGATCTCGCCATCGCGTTCAAGGTGCACAACAGGCCGTTCGACGTTATCCATGATGACTTTCCTTTTTTTTCCGTTCCAGAGCGGCAACCGGCGGGGCCAGCCGGTAGCTGGCCGGGGTGCGGCTGAGTTTGATCGGCGAGGCCACGCCGCGATAGCCGTCACCAATGGTGACCAGCATCTGACGATGGGCGGTATGCGGGTGGTTCAACGCCGCCGGTACGTCCAGCTGTGGCGCGGCAGGCACCCCACTCTGCAACAGCCGATCGGCCACGGCAGCCCCCTGCCGATCGGCCAGCAGCTCCACCAGCAGCTGGCGCAGCGGGATGCGGTTGATGGAACGCAGCGCCGGCTCCGCAAAACGCGGGTCGTCACGCAGCGCCGGTGCATCAAGGCAGTCGCACAGCAGGGCAAACTGCCGGTTATTGCCAACGCCGATAAAGACCGGCACGGTGGCCGTCGGGAACACGTCATAGGGATAGAGGCTGACGTGGGCGTTGCCGGTGCGCTGCGGCGGCTGCCGGCTGGCAAACCAGTTGGATGAATAAGGGTGCAGCAGCGAGATGCCGGTGTCGAACAGGCTGCACTCGACGAACTGACCCAGCCCGCTCTGCGTTCGCTCGTACAGCGCCAGCAGAATACCGCTGACCGCGTTCATCCCGGTGCACTGATCGACCAGCGGGATGCCGACCCTTAACGGTTCACCCTGTGCCTCCCCGTTGACGCTCATAATGCCGCACAGCGCCTGGATCGCCGCGTCGTAGCCCACCCTTCCCCCCAGCGGACCATCGGCACCGAAGCCGCTGATGCGGCAGTGGATCAGCCGTGGAAATCGCTGCGACAGCAGGTCAAAACCGAGGCCCCACTTCTCAAGGGTGCCGGTTTTGAAATTTTCAATCAGTACATCGGCATCGGCCAGCAGTTCATACAGCGCTTCAACGCCCGCAGGCGTGGATAAATCCAGCGTTGTGCCGCGTTTGTTGCGGTTGAGGCCAAGATAGTAGGCGGCCACGCCGTCCTGGAACGGTGGCCCCCAGAAGCGGGTTTCGTCGCCCTTCGGCGGCTCAACCTTGAGCACATCGGCACCGTGGTCGCCCAGTACCTGGCCGCAGTACGGGCCGCCCAGCACCCGTGACAGATCGATAACCCGGACGCCGGCTAAGGCTCCGGTGACGGAGAGCGTCATCAGCGGGCCTCCCCGGGCAGTGCCCACGCCGACGCCAGCAGCCGCGCTTCGTCTTCCGCGCTCAGGCCATCGTCTGCCGCCAGCGGGTCGGCGGGCAACAGCTTGTGCTGCAGCACCAGCCCGGCCAGCAGCAGACGGTCTGGCAGCTGCGCCTGCTGGCTCTCCCAGGCCATAATCGTCGCGCTGATCAGGTGGTACAGGGCGCTTGCGGCTCGTCGCACCTGCCCGCCAGCGTTATCGGCCACGGCAGCCTGCACCAGAGCAAACACCCGCTGCTGCGCGTGGAGGAACTGCTGCTGCAGCGAACGGGGCAACTGAGACTCATCCAGCAACCGGCCCAGCCAGGGCTGCAGCGCATCCAGCGAGTGCTCGCGCAGCACGGCACGGCGCACGTCCAGCGCCACGATATTGCTGGTACCTTCCCAGATTGAACCAAGATGCGCGTCTCTGACCAGCCGCGGATCCCCCCACTCTTCGATATAACCGCAACCACCGCGGATCTCCATCGCGTCGCCGGTCACCCTGCGCGCGTCACGGCAGGCGCGGAACTTGATCAGCGGGGTGAGTAGCCGCAGCAGCGCATAGGCCTGCTTATCGCCGCCGTCCGCCTGCTGCAGCACGCAGGCCGTCTGAAACACCATGCTGCGCGCCTGCTCCGCGGGCAGCAGCAGCTTCAGCAGCTGGCGGCGCATTAGCGGCATCTCAATCAGCGTTTTGCCAAACGCCCGACGGTGACGGGCAATAAAAAACGCTTCGCTGACCGCCCGGCGCATCAGCCCGGCGGAACGCACGCCGTTAGAGAGCCGCGAGTTGTTGACCATATCAGCCATCTGTACAAAACCCCGTCCGGCTTCCCCCACCAGCCAGGCGCTGGCCCCCTCAAGACGAATCTCACCGCTGGCCATCGAGCGGGTGCCCAGCTTGTCTTTCAGCCGCAGAATGCGGTAGGCGTTAAGCGAGCCGTCCGGCAGCGTGCGCGGCAGCAGAAACAGCGAGACGCCTTTCATCCCGTCCACGGCACCGTCAATGCGCGCCAGTACCATCGCCAGCCCGGCATCAGGGTTAGAGCAGAACCATTTGTCGCCGTACAGCAGATAGTTTTCCCCCTGCGCCACCGCCCGGGTGGTGGTGACGGCGATATCGGACCCGCCGCCCTGCTCGGTCATAAACATCGCCCCCTGCAACAGGCTGGCAGGGTCCCGCGAGGTCAGGCGCGGCAGATAGCGGTCAACCAACTGGGGTGAGCCGAATTTTTTCAGGGTGCGGGCCAGCGAGTCGGTCATTGAGACCGGGCACATCAGGCCGAACTCCGCCTGCACAAACAGATAGGTAAACAGGTATTTTACCAGCGGCGGCAGCTGTCCCTGCCAGCCGAGCTGGTCCGGGCAGTGAGAGATCGCCGCCAGCGCAAACTCGCTGAACGCGCAGTGCTCCATCTCGCAATACGCCGGGTGTTTAATCACCTGCTGAACGTCGTCGCCGGTACGGGTGCGCTGCTGCAACTGCGGTGGATTTTTATCGGCGCGATCGGCCAGCTCACTCAGCCGCCCCCCCGCCAGCGCCCCAAGCTTCTGCAGCAGGGGTCGCAGATGATCGGCCAGCCCGGCGGGCAGATAGGCGTTAATCAGCGCGTCCAGCGTGGGATCGGTTTGCCACAGGCTGGTGCCGAAAGCGTCCGGAATAGCGTTGTGTTGATCGTTCAAGGGCATCATGGCCTTCTCCTGTCATTGCGTCAGCCCCTACCTTTTGCCGTTTACGCAGGATTGTCTAATACCGTCTGACTATCGGCTGATAGGCTGGAAAAATCGTGGTGCATCAACGGACACTGAGGCAGGCAATAGATGGATATTCGGCATTTACGTTACTTCCTGGTGCTGGCGGAAGAGCTGCATTTTGGCCATGCGGCCAGACGTCTGCTGATCTCGCAGCCGCCGCTAAGCGTGAGCATTCGCCAGCTGGAAGAGAGCATCGGCGCACGGCTGTTTGAGCGCAGCCACCAGCAGGTGCGGCTGACCGACGCCGGGCAGGCGCTGATCCCGGCGGCCCGGGCGCTGATTGCCGGCATGAACACCGCGATGGAGCAGGTACGCGATATCAGCAATGGGGTGACCGGCCACCTGCGAGTCGGATTTGTCGGCGCGCTGCTCTATCAGGGATTGCCCGCGCTGCTGCAACGCTTTCAGCAGCAGAGGCCAGGATTGCGGCTGAGCCTGCTGGAGCTGAACACCCGCGAACAGCTGAGCGACCTGCTGCACGGTGGCCTCGACGTGGGCTTTGTCCATCACTGTCAGCTGCCGGCCGGCATTGCGGCGCAGCGCTTTTCCCGCGACCGCATCGCCCTGTGTCTGCCGCAGCAGCACCCGCTGGCAGGCCAGCCGAAGGTCGGTTTAACCCAGCTGCGCGGGGAACACTTTGTGGTGTTCTCCCGCGCGCTGTCGCCGTTTTACTACGATCGCATTCAGTCGCTGCTGCTTGCTGCCAGTATCGACGCGGATGCCCGCTGTGAAGCGCGCCACTGGCTGAGCGTCATTGCGCTGGTGGCAAAAGGATTTGGCGTGGCGCTGGTGCCCGCCAGCCTGGAACATGCGGCGATGGCCGGGGTGACATTTGTGCAGCTCGACTGTGCTGTCACGCAGTCTGAGGGCTGGTGCGTATGGAAAAAGGACGATCCGCGTCCGCTGCTGGCGGCGCTAACGGCCATGCTGCCGCCGCACCTGGCTGAAGATGGCGAACGGGGCCAGTAGATCCTCTCACATCATTATCCAGGGCTGCCGCGTAGCCTGCCCGGGTGCCGCACCGCGTAATCTCTAAAAGCCGTGTTTTGCTGCAGAGCCACACTCCCCTCCTCTTCTGCTCCGGCTAAAACGGCCACGCCTGGCCACGGACAGCGGATGCCGTTTCACCATCTCTTTCACCCGCTCAACGATATGCTGGCCGATAGGGATCGCCGACGTGGCCGCCGGGGACGGTGCATTACACACGTGCAGGGTGCGTTCGCTGGCGACAAACAGAAAGTCGTCGATCAGTTTGCCGTCGGCAGAGACCGCCTGCGCCCTGACCCCCGCCGGGTACGGCTGCAGGTCGGCCAGTTGCAGGCTGGGGCAGTACTTCTGTACCTGCCGCAGATAGCCCTGTTTGAAAAACGAGTTTTTCATCTCGTTGATGCCCAGTGAGAAATTTTGTTTCAGCAGTTTGCGCACTCCCGCATTACACGCCATTTCGAACAGGTCCCGGCAGCTGATGGCGCTTTTCCGGTAGCCTTCGCGACGCCAGGCCAGTACCGCATTCGGCCCGACGGTGACGCCGCCATCAATGGTGCGCGTCAGGTGAATGCCGAGGAAAGGCACGGCCGGGTCCGGGATCGGGTAAATCAGATGATTAACGAAGTGGTTGTGCTGGGCGTCGAGGCGGAAATATTCGCCACGGAACGGGCAGATGATAAAACCCGGTTCGATGCCCAGCATGCTCACCAGGCGATCTGCCATCAGACCCGAGCAGGCAATCAGATAGCGGCTGGCCAGCTCCTCCTGTGCGGTTACCAGGGTGACGCGGTCAGCCTCTTCACGCAGCCCGAGGATCTCCGTCTGCAAACGTATCTCCCCACCGGCTTCGGTGAACACCCGCGCCATAGCAACGGTAACCTTATGGTAGTCAACGATGCTGCTGGAGGGTACGAATATCCCGCCGAGACCGGTGATATTCGGCTCGCGCCTGGCAAGCTCACCGGCCGAAAGCCACTCGCGCTCCAGTCCGTTAGCTTTGCTGCGCTTCCACAGCGCTTCCATCCGTTCCATCTCCAGCGGCGTGGTGGCCACCAGCATCTTGCCGCACTGCAGCCAGGGAATCTTCTGCGCGGTGCAAAAGGCTTTGGTCGCCTGGTTTCCCGCCAGGCAGAAATGTGCCTTAAGGCTACCGGGCTTGTAATAGACCCCGGCATGGATCACCCCGCTGTTATGGCCGGTCTGGTGCTGTGCAAGGCGGCGCTCTTTTTCCAGCACCACAATACGGGCATCCGGGTAACAGGAGATAAGCTGCATGGCGGTGGAGATGCCGACAATTCCTCCGCCGGCAATCGCGAAATCATACATACGATGATGCCCCTCAGTGCCTGGCGGCCACTATTGCCCGCACAGCGGAGTGAAGTAGCCACGCTGGCGCATCAGCTCGCGCCGCAGATCGGGATGCGGGGTAAACCGATCGCGGCCATGCAGCCAGAAATGATTGTTGATCAGCAGGAGACTGCCCACCGGCACCGGGAGGGCGAATTTGGCCGGGCTGTTCTCCAGCGCGTCTGACAGATCGGCCAGCCAGTTCCCCTCGCTGAAGTCCCGCGGCTGCACAAACTGATCGATATAGCTCATCACCGGGCGGCCGCACTCGTCGGTGCTGAAAATCGGGTGATAAACGTTTTGCGGAGCATTCTTACTCGGCGGCGAGGCCCAGCGCATACTACGGCGGGCCAGCGGGTGGTGAAAAAAGGTTTCCAGCTGCGGCCAGTCGTCCAGATGCAACAGCAGCGAGTCGCCACCCTGCATGTTCTGCTCGTCAATTTTCATCATCATCACGTAGTCGGTGGCTTGCTCGACATAGGTGCCGTCGTTGTGCAGCTCCAGCGGTTTATCCGGCTTACGCAGGTAGCTGTCAGAGCTGTCGACATTTTTCACCACGAAGCGCGCGTAATACTGCCCGCTCATCGAATCGAAGTTGGAGCGACCAATAAGATGGGCAATTGCCGTGGCCAGCCGCACCATATCGTCGGCCTGTTCCACCTGATTAAGCCCATCGGCGGCGATTAGCAAGGCTCCCTGCTCGCGGCCCAGTAAGGTGGTTAACAACAGCGGGCGCAGCTGACCGCCACACAGTTCGTCCAGAATTTTAGCAACGCGAAAACGCAGCATCGACTTGTACTCCAGCGCCTGCACCGGCCAGCTGCTGCACTGTTGCAGAAAGCGTTGCGTCAGCTCAGCGCTGAAACGCAGTTGGAGCAAACGGCAGGAAACGGCAGAGACGGATAACGACACGCCGGGGATCGGCGGTTTTTGCTGGCGTCTGACGGGGGTTAAGGTTCCCATGATGGAGTTCTCCTGAATGGTCGTGGGCGGCAGGCGGCGGCCTGTGCAGACAATCGCAGGTTATATCGACGTTTTTCAGCATGAGCGACATTTGATGCGCAGCACCAAAGCAAAAACCCCAGTCTCTTTCGAGACTGGGGTTTGAATTTGATGGTGGAGGAACAGAGATTCGAACTCTGGAACGGTTTCCCGTCGACGGTTTTCAAGACCGTTGCCTTCAGCCACTCGGCCATCCCTCCACGCTATCAGTCTGCGAACACATCCGCTAACTGATGGAGCGAAGTATAGGGAGTATTGGACACGTTGCCAAGTAAAATTTTCTCTAGTTTGTTGATTTAATGAACATTTAGATTCAGGTGCTGATTAAAGCGCCGTTATGCGCAAATTCACATCACGATCGGGTTATTCTGACGTCAGCCGGGCAAATCCGCGCCGGGAGGATGCAGGGTCGCAGGGTCGCAGGGTCGCAGGGTCGCAGGGTCGCAGGGTCGCAGGGTCGCAGGGTCGCAGGGTCGCAGGGTCGCAGGGTCGCAGGGTCGCAGGGGCAATGCTGACGGAGCAGGCTTCAGCAAGCCAGTTATTTTTCCTGCACAAAACAAAACGGGCCAGCTTGCGCTGACCCGTTGAATTTGATGGTGGAGGAACAGAGATTCGAACTCTGGAACGGTTTCCCGTCGACGGTTTTCAAGACCGTTGCCTTCAGCCACTCGGCCATCCCTCCACGTTGGGGCGCACTATAAACATCCCCCTGCGGCTTGTAAAGTTGATTTTTCTGCCAGTGAGCAAAAAAAAGCGATCCGGCTATCGACTGCTGCAAAAAACGCCGGATTGATGATAAATAAAGCGGGCAAGCGAGTAAAGAAGGGTAAAACGCCTTTTCCTGACGGAAGCCTCTCTTTATGCTCGTTTTTATTTATTGGACCTTGAGAGGTGCTTTATGGATCGCCTTGTTACTTCCGCCAGTGATAGCTCGCTGCTCAGTACCCACCGGGTATTACGTAATACCTACTTTCTGCTTGGGCTGACGCTGGCGTTTTCAGCGTTCACCGCCACCATGAGTACGGTGTTTGCGCTGCCTGCGCCGGGCTTTATTCTGATGCTGGTTGGTTTCTACGGACTGATGTTCCTGACCTATCGTCTGGCTAACAGCCCGGCGGGGATTCTGGCCGCCTTTGCCTTTACCGGCTTCCTTGGCTACTGCCTGGGGCCGATGCTGAACAGCTTCCTGTCCGCGGGTATGGGTGACGTGATTGGCCTGGCGCTTGGCGGTACGGCGCTGGTGTTCTTCTGCTGTTCGGCCTATGTACTGACCACGCGTAAGGATATGTCGTTCCTGTCAGGTATGCTGATGGCGGGCTTTGTGGTGCTGCTGGTGGCGGTCGTCGCCAACATTTTCCTCAACATCCCTGCTCTGCATATGGCGATCAGCGTGCTGTTTATCCTGTTCTCCGCCGGCGCAATCCTGTGGGAGACCAGCAACATCATTCACGGCGGCGAAACCAACTACATTCGCGCTACCGTTAGCCTGTACGTTTCAATCTACAACATCTTTGTCAGCCTGCTGAGCCTGCTGGGTATGTCACGCAGCAACTAAGCCTTACGGCGCAAGATCCGGCCCCGCCTCGTGCGGGGCTTTCTGTTTAGTGCGGCTGAGTTTTGCTACACTGCGCGCCGCAAAACAAGACGTGGGGCAACAGAGTGCAATTTAACGGTAAAGAGATCGAACGCGATGCGGAAGGCTACCTGAAGGTGGTCACCGACTGGGATGAAGCGCTGGCACCGCTGCTGGCCGCCGAAGAGGAGATCGCGTTAAGCGAGGCACACTGGGAAGTGGTCCGCTTTGTGCGGGAGTTTTATCTGCAGTTCAATACCTCCCCCGCCGTACGCATGCTGGTCAAGGCGATGGTGCAGAAATATGGTGAAGAGAAAGGCAACAGCCGCTATCTGTTCCGCCTGTTCCCTAAAGGCCCGGCCAAACAGGCCACCAAAATTGCCGGCCTGCCCAAGCCCGCCAAATGCCTGTAATACGCACCCGCGAGGTAACCCCCCTACATGCGCGTAAGCGGAAGAAGTAACAGCCTGACTTATACGCTGTAGTAACAATTCCCTGAGTGCAGCCGCACGCCCTCTGCCGGGTGCGGACGCGCAGCGTTACCCGGTGGTGAAACCGCTGGGTAGCGCATTGCCGACGTGCGGCTCCACCAGCACCTTATCGACCCGTGCGCTGCGCGGGCCACCCGCCTGTAACCACGCCAGCAGTGCATCCAGCTGTTCAGTTTCGCCGCAGGCGAGCACCTCCACGCTGCCGTCATCAAGATTATTCGCGTAGCCGCGCAGCCCCAGCCGCAGCGCTTCACTCCGCGTGCTGTAACGAAACCCGACGCCCTGTACCCGGCCGTGCACCCACATTTTTCGAGCCTCAATCGCCATTTTTCCTCCTTACCCCGGCAGCGATTGCTTTTTGGCAACCGGCACCGGACAATACCCGTCGATCTTTCTGAATATAAGCATAGCAAATATGACCGTTCGTTTAATTCTTGCCAAAGGGCGTGAAAAGTCCTTACTTCGTCGCCATCCGTGGGTCTTTTCCGGCGCGGTTGCCCGCCTGGAAGGTAAAGCCAGTTCGGGTGAAACCATTGACGTCTGCGACAGCCAGGGAAAATGGCTGGCGCGTGCCGCCTGGTCTCCCGAATCACAGATCCGCGCCCGCGTCTGGAGCTGGGACGCAGATGAATCCATTGATATCGACTTCTTCGTCCGTCGCCTGCAGGCGGCCCAGCGGCTGCGCGACTGGCTGGCGGTACGTGACGATCTCGACAGCTACCGGATTATCGCCGGGGAATCTGACGGTCTTCCGGGCGTCACCATTGATCGCTTCGGCAACTTCCTGGTATTACAGCTGCTATCCGCCGGTGCGGAATACCAGCGCGCCGCGCTGATCACCGCACTGCAAACCTGCTACCCTGGCTGTGCCATTTACGACCGCTCTGACGTCAGCGTGCGTAAAAAAGAGGGGCTGGATATGACGCAGGGCGTGGTGCTGGGCGACACCCCGCCAGCGCTACTGCCGATTACCGAACACGGTATGAAACTGCTGGTCGACATTCAGACCGGCCACAAAACCGGCTATTACCTCGATCAGCGCGACAGCCGTCTGGCGACCCGCCGTTACGCAAAAGACGGTCGTGTGCTGAACTGCTTCTCCTACACCGGCGGCTTCGCCGTTTCCGCGCTGATGGGCGGCTGCAGCGAAGTGATCAGCGTCGATACCTCACAGGACGCGCTGGACGTTGCGAAACAGAACGTTGAGCTGAACGGGCTGGACCTGTCTAAGGCGCAGTTTGTGCGTGATGACGTGTTTAAACTGCTGCGCCGCTACCGCGACGAAGGTGAAAAGTTTGACCTGATCGTGATGGACCCGCCGAAGTTCGTTGAAAATAAAAATCAGCTTATGGGCGCCTGCCGCGGTTATAAAGATATCAACATGCTGGCGATGCAGCTGCTGAATCCGGGCGGCACGCTGCTGACCTTCTCCTGTTCCGGCCTGATGACCACCGACCTGTTCCAGAAGATTGTCGCTGACGCCGCGATTGATGCCCGCCGTGAAGTGCAGTTTATCGAGCAGTTCCGCCAGGCGGCCGATCACCCGGTGCTGGCCAGCTACCCGGAAGGGCTGTACCTGAAAGGATTTGCCTGCCACGTTCTGTGACTTGAAAAAAGGTTGTCCTGCCCCGATATTATGTTCAGGGCAACTTTTTCAGGAGGTCATGATGATTGCCAGCAAATTCGGTATTGGCCAGCAGGTGCGTCACCAGCTGCTGGGTTTCCCTGGCGTGGTGGTGGACGTTGACGCGGAGTACTCGCTGAAAGATCCGGCGGTCACCGAGATCGACGGTTACGATGCGTTTCGCACCGCACCCTGGTATCACGTGGTGATGGAAGATGACGAGGGCCAGACGGTGCACACCTATCTGGCTGAGGCGCAGCTTTCGTGGGAAGCCCCGGATGACCATCCCGGGCACTCCTCCCTTGATGAACTGGCCGCCTCGGTGCGTCAGCAGCTAAGCGCGCCTCACCTGCGTAACTAAGTCCGGCCCCGCGATCGGCGGGGCCGGATTTCAGGCGCTTTTCAGCAGCCCCAGCCGCGGTATCTCTACCTTCGGGCAGCGATCCATTATTACCTTCAGTCCGGCGTCAGCCGCCAGTACACCCGCCTGTTCATTGATCACCCCAATCTGCAGCCACAGCGTTTTAGCGCCAATGGCGATCGCTTCCTGCGCTACCCCCCACGCGGCTTCAGAATTGCGGAATACGTCAACCATGTCTACCGGCTGCGGAATATCGGCCAGCCTGGCGTACGCCTTCTGCCCCAGCAGCTCCTTTCCCGCCAGCTTCGGGCTGACCGGGATCACCTGATAGCCCTGCGCCAGCAGAAACGCCATCACGTGGTAACTGGCGCGCGCCGGATTGTCACTGGCCCCCACCAGCGCAATGCTGCGGGTGGTATTCAGCACGTCAGTAATCGTTTGATCGCTCATCTAAGGTCTCCATTTGCTGATAAAGCGTGTCAGAGAGTGTGGCTGACACGGGCGACGCCATCCGGGGATCGCCGATCCCGGTTGTGCGTTTTATGATATATAGCACGATTAAATATTTTAAAATGTTAATATGCTGCCATACTGAAAGACTTTGATACATTCGAATTTATGCCGTCGCTGACCGGGCTGGAGAAACAATGAAGTTGTATAAGGTTATCACCGGGTTGGTCATGATGCTGGTTGCCGCCGCGGTACCCGCCACCACGTTAAAACTCTCCCCTGAACTGGACCTGCTGGTGCTTGACGGGCGCCGGATTTCAGGATCTCTCCTGAAAGGCGCCGACGGGCTGGAACTGGAACGTGGTGAACATCAGCTGCTGTTCCGCCTGGAAAAAAACCTTAATCCGCTGGCCCACCAGCGCGACACCTGGCGCTCAGCGCCACAGATCGTCACCTTTATCACCAACAGCCGCTCGGTAGTGATCCAGTTCCCGGCGATCGGTACGCCACACGACGGCAGGGCCTTTGATAAAAAGCCGCAGTTCAGGTTGGTCGATGAGCAGGGTAATGAAATAGCCAGCAAGCGCGACCGGCTGCTGCAGCCGATCAACGGCGATGCGGAACAGGTGATGATCCAGTACAACCTCACCGGTAAAATTGCCTCGGTGCCGCGTTTCGCACAGTCAGGGCAGCGTTCAGCGCTGGCCGGCCCACCGGCCGCAGAGATGGCCGACAGCCACAGCGCCGCCGAGCGTATGTTGCACCTGTGGTATCAGCAGGTGGACTCCGCCACCCGCCAGCGTTTTGTGATGCTGCTGAAGGCGCTGCATACCAGTTGATCCCGCTTTGCCGCTGGCGCTACACTCAACTCCCTGTTTGACCTGATAATAACATCACCCTCTTTGCTCACAGGAAAGTTGAATGGACCAGACAACCCGTACCCTCGCGCCGAGTAAACATATTGCGCTGGTGGCGCATGACCACTGTAAAGACACTCTGATGCAGTGGGTAGCCGCCCACAAAACGCTGCTGCAGCACCATACGCTTTACGCTACCGGCACCACCGGCAATCTGGTGCAGCGCGCTACAGGACTGCCGGTCACCGCCATGCTCAGCGGCCCGATGGGCGGCGATCAGCAGGTGGGTGCGCTGATTTCAGAAGGCAGGATCGACGTGCTGATCTTCTTCTGGGACCCACTTAACGCGGTACCGCACGATCCTGACGTTAAGGCCCTGCTGCGGCTGGCCACCGTCTGGAACATTCCGGTGGCCACCAACCTGGCGACGGCCGACTTCATTATCAGTTCACCGCTGTTCTCCGGCGAGCTGGCCATTCAGATCCCAGACTACGAGCGTTACCTGCAGCAACGTCTGAAGTAACGCCCGCTGACGTCAGGGTTTTCTCAGCTGCGGAACGCCCTGACGAATTAACTCTGCAACAAAGGCCGAAGGCTGCTGGCGATCGACCATCAGCCACACCTGGTGACGGGCGCGGGTCAGCGCCACGTAGGCCAGCCGCCGCTCTTCCGCATCCGGGAAATCTTCTGCCTGGGGTAGCAACGCCGCCTCCATTACCGATTCGCGTGCCGCGGCCGGGAAGCCCTCTTTACCCGCGCTCAGCCCCAGCAGGATCACGTAATCCGCCTGCTGCCCCTTACTGGCATGAATGGTCATAAAATCCAGCGTCAGATTAGGCCAGCGGGTCGCAGCCTTATCGAGCAACGGCGGCCGCAGATAGTGATAGCGCGCCAGCAGCAGCACTCGTTCGCCACTTTTTACGTAACCGCTCATTTTATTAATCAGCGCTTCCAGCTGGTCATCCGGCAGCAGCTGTACCGCTTTAGCACCGCCCTTCGTCAGGCTGTTGAGCGGCTTTTTTAACTGATGCGGGTTGCTCTGCACAAAGCGGTTGGCCACCTCGCCGATGCGCTGGTTAAAGCGGTAGGTGGTGTCGAGCACGCAGCGATCACCTTCACCAAAGTAGTGATGGAACGCGGTGGTCAGGGTCATCTCGGCGCCGCTGAAGCGGTAAATTGCCTGCCAGTCATCACCGACGGCAAACAGCGTGGTCTGGCTGTTCTGCCGCCGCAGCGCAGACAGCAGCGCGGCCCGCTGCGGGGAGATATCCTGAAACTCATCGACGAGGATATGCTTCCACGGGCTGACAAAACGGCCTTTTTCCAGAATATTGACCGCCTGATGGATCAGGCCGGCGAAATCCACCGCCCCCTCCTCCTTCAGCGCGTTTTTCCACGCTTTCAACAGCGGCGCCATCAGCCGGATACGTTTGCTGAACAGATCGCGCACCGCTTCCGGCGCGCTGTCGATCATCGCCGCCTGCGCGCCGCCGTGCGTGCGCATCAGCCCCAGCCAGCGGTCGAGCCGGCTGGCCAGTTTTTTAGCCAGCCGGTCATCCTGCCAGAAACTGCCGTCGTCCAGCTGCCACTCCAGCTCATCGGTCAGCCACTGCCGCCAGCCGCTGGCCTGCGCCTTCTTCTCGCTGCACTGCTGACGCCAGGCGTCGATAAGCAGCCGATGGCGGGCGTCGGTATCGCTTTCAAGACGGCTGACCTTCGGGGACTTCTTGCTGCCCTGCTGAATAATGAGCAGCGCCAGCGAATGGAAGGTGCGGGCTTCAATCTCGTCGCTGTGCAGCCGTTCACTGATGCGCGCGTTCATCTCCTGCGCCGCCTGGCGGCCGAAGGCCAGTAGCAGGATCTGGCTGGCGACCGCCTGCTTACGCAGCAGCAGCCAGCCGGCTCGCGCCACCAGCACCGAGGTTTTACCGCTGCCCGCTCCGGCCAGCACCAGCACCGACTCCTCGCCGTTGACCACCGCCCGCGCCTGTGCATCATTCAGCGGCGAGCTCTCCACACCGTCGAAGAAATCAGCGTACTGCTGCAGCATGCGCCGGGTCCATGCACCGTTACGCGTCTGCCGCTGGCTCTCGCTGTCCTGCAGCCACCGCAGGCAGTACTCATAGGGCTCGCTGCAGGCGTCAAAGTCCATCAGACGGTCAACGGGCAGCGGCAGGGCGGCAAAGGTGTCAGCAATCTGCTGTTGAAAGCTGCTGATATCCGCCCGTTTCAGCCAGCGGTCCTGCTGTTCCAGCTCGCGCAGACGTCCGGCCTGCGCCTCCAGCACGACGGCGGCAATGCCGCTCATCTCTTCGCTCCACTGCTGCCACGCCTGGCTGAAGTAGTGGAAGAAACGCTGAGTTTCACCCCATTCGGTACCGTGTAAACGCACCACTTTGTCATCCGGCAGGGAGAATTCCAGCTCTCCCCACACCAGCCCACGCTTGCACCTGACGGCCAGAAGCTGGTTAAACGGGATAACGTACTCATGCTTTTCGCCGCTCACCTCGACGCCCGCGTTCAGCAGCCGCACGCGATTATAGGGATGCTGTGCCAGATGTTTGCCCAGCGACGTTGCTTTCAGTTCCATTCCGGTGCCCCTGGGCTGCGGTTATTTTCTTCTGACGACAGTTTAACGGGCGCGGCGATACCGCTCCAGTGCTAAAACACGTTACAATCAAGCGATTGTCCTGACACCCTGTCTGAGAAGGAGCCCCGCGATGCGCGCAGTTCTCAATATTCTGAATTTTGTTCTTGGTGGCTTTCTGACCACGCTATCCTGGCTACTGGCCACCGTAGTCAGCATTATCTTCATCTTCACGCTGCCGCTCACCCGCTCCTGCTGGGAGATCACCAAACTGTCGCTGCTGCCTTTTGGCAACGAAGCCGTTCACGTCGATGAACTTAATCCGGGCGGCAAAAGCGCGCTGCTCAACTCCGGCGGCACGCTGCTGAATATCCTGTGGTTTATCTTTTTCGGCTGGTGGCTGTGCCTGATGCATATTATGGCGGGTATCGCGCAGTGCATCACTATTATTGGCATTCCGGTTGGTATCGCCAATCTGAAAATCGCGGCCATTGCGCTGTGGCCGGTAGGCCGCCGCGTGGTGTCGGTCGAGGTGGCCCGCGCCGCGCGCGAAGCCCGTGCGCGCGGACAGTTCCGCTAAGATCCGGGAATGACTGCACTCATCACCCGCGGGCTGCACCGCTACGCTTTCAATACCAGCTGGCTGTATAACCTGCGCATTACCCTGGCGCTGGCCGGCACCGCGGCGCTGCCGTGGTGGCTGGATCAGATTAGCTGGACCATTCCGCTGACCCTTGGTGTGGTGGCGGCGGCGCTGACCGACCTCGACGATCGCCTGAGCGGCAGGTTGCGTAATCTGCTGATCACCCTGACCTGTTTCTGCATCGCCTCGGTCTCCGTGGAGCTGTTATTCCCCCATCCGTGGCTGTTTGTGGTCGGACTGGCGATCTCCAGCTGGGGATTTATTTTACTGGGTGCACTGGGGCCGCGTTACGCCACAATCGCCTTTGGCGCCGTGCTGATCGCTATTTATACCATGCTTGGCATCAACCTGTTTGAGCAGTGGTATCTGCAGCCGCTGCTGCTGCTGCTGGGGGCCGTGTGGTACAACCTGCTGACCCTGAGCGGACACCTGCTGTTTCCGATCCGCCCGCTGCAGGATAATCTATCCCGCTGCTTCAGCCAGCTGGCGCAGTACCTGGAAGCGAAAGCCAGCCTGTTTGACCCGGACCTGGAGCAGGATGACCGCCAGGCGCTGATAGCCGTAGCGATGGAGAACAGCAAACTGGTGGCTGTGCTAAACCAGGCGAAAAGTTCGATTCAGTCGCGCCTGCGCGGCGATCGGGGCCAGCGCGGCACCCGGCGCACGCTGCACTTCTATTTTGTCGCGCAGGATATACACGAACGCGCCAGCTCGTCGCACGTGCAGTACCACCACCTGCGTCAGTCATGGGGGGCCAGCGATATCCTGTTTCGCTTCCAGCGTCTGCTGACGCTGCAGGCACGCGCCTGTGAGCAGCTGTCGCAGGCGATCCTGCTACGCGTGCCCTACCAGCACGATGTGCGCTTCGAGCGGATGTTCCACAACCTCAACGCCACGCTGGCGCGTCTGGACGGCCAGCAGCCGGACAGCACCGAGCTGCAGGCGATGCACTATCTGCTCAATAACCTGAAGGCGATCGACGCCCAGCTGGCCACGATTGAGTCCGAACAGAGCCCGCCCGGCACAGCGCCGTCCGATCAGCGGCTGTCCAGCGACGGGCTGACCGGCTGGGGGGATATCCGCCTGCGGCTCAGCCGCCATCTCAGCCCGGAATCTCCGCTGTTTCGCCATGCAGTGCGCCTGTCGCTGCTGCTATGCACCGGCTATGCCTTTATTCAGCTGACCGGGCTGCAGCATGGTTACTGGATCCTGCTGACCAGCCTGTTCGTCTGCCAGCCCAACTACAGCGCCACGCGCCGAAGGCTGACGTTGCGTATTCTCGGTACGCTGGCAGGCATCGCCATTGGTCTGCCCCTGCTGTGGCTGGTTCCCTCCACCGAGGGGCAACTGCTGCTGATCGTGCTGTTCGGCGTGCTGTTTTTTGCCTTCCGCACCGTGCAGTACGCACATGCCACCCTGTTTATCACCCTGCTGGTGCTGTTCTGCTTCAACCTGCTGGGCGAGGGCTTTGAGGTGGCGCTGCCGCGCATCATCGATACCCTGCTGGGCTGCGGTATTGCCTGGCTGGCGGTGATGTTTATCTGGCCTGACTGGCGATTCCGCCGGCTGCCCGTCGTGGCACAGCGCACCCTGAACGCCAACTGCCGCTATCTGGATGCGATTCTGGTGCAGTATCATCAGGGTAAAGATAACCGGCTCGACTATCGTGTGGCCCGGCGCGATGCGCACAATGCGGACGCCGAGCTGGCATCGGTGGTATCCAGCCTGTCAGCCGATAACAAAAGCGACCGGGCATTGCGGGAAGCGGCGTTTCGACTGCTGGGCCTGAACCATCTGTTCCTCAGCTATATTTCCGCACTGGGCGCGCACCGTGAACGGCTGGAAAGCGACGAGATGCTGCAATTGCTGGATGATGCCGTCTGCTATGTCGATGACATTCTGCACGCGGACGTCGCCAGTGAAGACCGCGCGCAGAGGATGATCGACAATCTCGCCGAGCGTATTCAACACCAGGAGAGCCAGGTTAATACCAAAGAGCCGCTGGTGCTGCAGCAGGTCGGTTTACTGGTCGATCTGCTGCCTGAAATTGCCCGGCTTAACAGGCATCTCGCCAGCCGTTAACGGCCCAGACCGGTTATCGCCGATCGCGCTGCGCATTCATGTAAAACCAGATGCGCAGCTCCTCCTTCACCGCACGCGGCAGGGCTTCGTAATGGCGGCCGACAATTGCCCCCTCCAGCGCGAGGAGTGCGGCAAGGCCAAGGTTTTTATTGCAGGCCCGTAGTTTCAGCCAGCACTGTTTCGCTCCCTGCTGACGAAGATGGTTGATGGTATAAATACCCACCTGGCGCAGCAGCATCTCCATACGAAACCCCATATTGGGCAGATCTTTGATCCGCCGGTTGCTGATGCGCGCCTCGCGCTGCCGCTGGGCACCTTTCAGGCACAGGCTGGAGAGCGCCACCAGTTGATCGCTGTCCGACCAGAGCGCGTTGTCTACCCGATAGTAGTTCATCTCAACCGGCACGCCGCGCTTATGCATACTTAGCGGCACCATTTTACGTTCCGCGATGTAGGGCTGCACCTGCTCACAAGCCCGCAGGTAGAGTTCCCCCTCCGCCACCACCGCGAATACGGTCTTTTCTACCGAGAGACAATAGCCGCCAAATTGCGTGCGTGATTCCACGCAGCCCAGCGCGGCCAGACGCTGTTTGGTGGCTTCAATTCTATCCTTTGAACTTTTCATCATCATCCTCCGCGTAGCTTAAGAAAACTCTCACAACTTCCTTTAAATCAACGCACTGAGGATGCCGCTTCCCCTGTTACTCGTTCAATCAATAATTTAGATAACGCCGTTTTAGATTGCGATTTTGAGAGACGTCATCAAAAAATAAGGTTGATCTTTGCTCAGCAGCCATATACTGTACATTCATACAGTAACAACGTGAGCGAAGACATCATGCGTACTCATTCCCTGAAATCTCAGTCTGTTAACAGCACCTGGCATGGAGCAGCGCGCGGCACCCCCTCCCCTGCCTGCGCCAGCGGCATGGTCAGCGAACTGGTTTACAGTCAGAATCAACCCGGCATGACTCAGCTGTTACTTCTGCCGCTGCTGCAGCAACTGAGTACCCAGTCTCGCTGGCAGCTGTGGCTAAACCCGCAACAAAAGCTAAGCCGTCACTGGTTGCTGCAGTCAGGGCTGCCGTTGGAAAAAATGATGCAGGCCCCCCACTCAGGTTCGATTGCGACCGTGGAAGCGATGATCAAAGCGTTGCAAACCGGAAATTACAGTGTGGTGCTGGGCTGGTTTGATGAGGAAATATCAGAAATCGACCGGCAGCGGCTGGAGCACGCCGCCGGTTCAGGCCAGGCGCTTGGTTTAATTATGCGGCCAGAACGCTCAGTTTCTGCGCAGGAGAGACCGTTAAAAGGATTAAAAATTCACTCGAGTTTGTATCATTAAGTAAAAATAGGATTTTTCTCAGGATTTTTCGTTGTGCAATGCCGTGCGGGCCTCCGATTATGTCATACCGGGGCTCAGGGATGATTTGGCTGGGGATTTAGACCGTCATTCACCCTCAGAATTCACTCGGAAATGTTAAAAGTTTTGTAAGAAACGCCCTTTTTTTGCTGAGTGGCCTCACATCTTACTTGTAAGTTTGCCGGTACGTTGTAGACTTTATCTCGCCAGGGTGCTCAAAAACCTCCTTTTTTGGAAGAGTCATAAATGAGCTCATAGCCCGGCAAGGATAACCAAAGAGCTTATTTTAAGCTCATTGCCTATTTGGATGATAACGAGGCGCAAAAATGAAAAAGACAGCTATCGCAATTGCAGTGGCACTGGCTGGCTTCGCTACCGTAGCGCAGGCCGCCCCTAAAGATGACACCTGGTACACCGGTGCTAAACTGGGCTGGTCTCAGTACCATGACACAGGTTACTACGGTAACGGTTACGAAAACAACAATGGTCCTACCCACGAAAATCAGCTGGGCGCGGGTGCATTCGGTGGTTATCAGGCTAACCAGTACCTGGGCTTCGAGCTGGGTTATGACTGGCTGGGCCGTATGCCTTACAAAGGCACCGTGACCAATGGCGCATTCAAAGCGCAGGGCGTGCAGCTGGCAGCTAAACTGAGCTACCCAGTGCTGGACAACCTGGACGTGTACACCCGTCTGGGTGGTATGGTATGGCGTGCAGACTCCACTCAGAAACGTTCTGATGGCAGCCGCATCTCTGACCACGACACCGGTGTTTCTCCACTGGCCGCGGTTGGTGTTGAATACGCACTGACCCCTGAGTGGGCTACCCGTCTGGACTACCAGTGGACCAACAATATCGGCGACGCCGGTACTGTGGGCACCCGTCCTGACAACGCCTTGCTGAGCGTAGGTGTTTCTTACCGCTTCGGTCAGGAAGAAGCTGCTGCACCGGTTGTTGCTCCGGCACCAGCCCCGGCTCCAGTTGTTGAAACCAAGCGTTTCACTCTGAAGTCTGACGTGCTGTTCAACTTCAACAAATCTACCCTGAAGCCAGAAGGCAAGCAGGCTCTGGATCAGCTGTACACCCAGCTGAGCAACCTGGATCCGAAAGACGGTTCAGTAGTTGTTCTGGGCTACACCGACCGTATCGGTTCAGAGCAGTACAACCAGAAACTGTCTGAGCAGCGCGCTCAGTCTGTGGTTGACTACCTGGTCTCTAAAGGTATCCCGGCTAACAAAGTTTCTGCACGTGGCCAGGGTAAATCTAACCCGGTTACCGGCAGCACCTGTGACAGCGTGAAAGGCCGTGCGGCCCTGATCGACTGCCTGGCGCCAGACCGTCGTGTAGAGATCGAAGTTAAAGGCATCAAAGACGTTGTGACTCAGCCACAGGCTTAAGTCATCCCGTGATGCAAAAAAACCCCGCTCTGCGGGGTTTTTTATTGTCCTGATTTTGTGCAGTACGGGCGATACCTGCATCGGGTTAACGTACCGTTCCTGACGTTACTCCGGTTTGCCAAGCATATCCTTTAGTCCCTGCTTCAGTGAAGACATCTGGCTGGCGTACTCTTCTTTGCGTTCGGCATCTTCAATCAGCTGCACGATGGTTTCCGACAGCGTGCTGTCACGACGCTGGGCCAGACCGGCAAGGCGCTGCCAGACAAGATACTCCAGATCGATGGATTTCTTACGCGTGTGCTGATGTTCCGCATTGAAATGACGCTTGCGGCGGGCGCGGATGGTCTGTTTCATCCGGTTTTCAAGCAGCGGATTGATGTGTGCAGCAATCCAGTTGGCGACGTCAACCGGCCGGTTCTCCATCGCCAGCAGCTCCTCCACCACCGCCTGGGCGGCGCTCTGCTCAATATAACGCGTGATCAATTCTCCCTCGCGGTGTTTTTTCACCAGGTACTTCCATTTCCACCCGCTTTCAAGATTTTCCAGTTGCTGATATTTCATCGGAATCTCATGCTGATCACATAACGACTTAAGAATAACAGCTTTTTTTCATCTGGCAGTAAAGAAAACCGACGAGGTGAGATGAATAATGTGTCTGCCGCCGCGTAAGCGCATGTCTGCGGTGCTTAACAGGCTGAATTATTGTATAATGCTGCTTTTATTCCAATGTGAAAAATACGATAACTTTGACCAGCAACCAACTCGAGTGGCGTGCCCTACAGCCCGATACTGAACGCTTTCAACATCTTCTTTCCCAGGACGTTGTTGCCGATGCAGAGTGCTTTGCCTCGGTACAGTCGCGCCTGTTTAATGGCCTGAACCTGTTCCTGCAAACCCCGGCAAAAGTACCGCTTATGCTGGTTAAATGTGCCGAAAGTGCTGAATATCTGGCTTTACTGCACCGTATCCTCTCCTCCCTGCACGAGGATGAACCGGGTGCGCTGTATGGTGGTTCTTATCAGATCGACGGTACGACCGTTCACTGGCATCCGGCACAGAGCACCGGCGAGCCGTTCGCCAGTGAAGGCGGCGTCCATTGCGCCGACTGGATTGAAGCCGAGCAGCTGTTTGGCTGCGTGCGCCAGTACCAGGGCAACGTCCAGCTGACGCCGGGGCTGGTTCACCAGGCCAACGGCGGTGTGCTGATCCTGTCGCTGCGCACGCTGGTGGCACAGCCGCTGCTGTGGATGCGGCTGAAGCAGATGCTGACCACCGGCCAGTTCATCTGGTACTCGCAGGATGAAACCCGCCCGCTGCCGTTGGCGATACCCGCGATGCCGTTGAGTTTCCGCCTGCTGCTGATCGGCGAACGCGACGTGCTGGCCGATTTCCAGGAGATCGAGCCGGAACTGGCCGCGCAGGCGCTGTACGCTGAATTTGAAGAAAATATTCAGCTGGCGGAAGATGAAGAGTTCAGCCAGTGGCAACAGTGGGTGACCGGTATCGCTCAGGATCTGGGCTATGAGGCCCCGGCTGCCGACTTCTGGCCGTTACTGGTGCGTGAAGGCGCGCGTTACACCGGCGATCAGGATACGCTGCCGCTCGATCCCCTGTGGCTGACCAGCCAGTTGCAGGAGGCCGCCCTGTACAGTGAGGCCGGCCTGCTCAGCGGTGAAAACCTCAGCGACGCGTTGACCACCCGCGAATGGCGTGAAGGCTTCCTTAGTGAGCGGATCCGTGATGACATCCTGCTCGATCAGATCCTGATTGAAACCGAGGGTGAGGCCGTTGGCCAGATTAACGCCCTGTCGGTGATCGAATTTCCCGGCCATCCGCGGGCGTTTGGCGAACCGTCACGCATCAGCTGCGTGGTACACATCGGCGACGGTGAGTTCACCGACGTTGAGCGCAAGGCCGAGCTGGGCGGTAATATTCACGCCAAGGGCATGATGATCATGCAGGCGTGGCTGATGGCCGAACTGGACCTGGATCAACAACTGCCCTTCTCGGCGTCGATTGTGTTTGAACAGTCCTACGCCGAAGTGGACGGTGACAGCGCCTCGCTGGCTGAACTCTGCGCGCTGGTCAGTGCCCTGGCAGACCAGCCGATCAATCAGCAGATTGCGGTCACCGGCTCCGTAGACCAGTTTGGCCGCGTGCAGCCGGTCGGCGGCCTGAATGAAAAAATTGAAGGCTTCTTCGCCATCTGCAACCAGCGCACCCTGTCAGGCAGCCAGGGGATTATCATCCCGACGGCCAACGTGCGTCATCTCTCGTTACAGCAGGAGGTGGTGGACGCGGTGCGTGAGGGTAAATTCCACCTGTGGGCCGTCTCAGGCGTGGAAGAGGCGCTGCCGCTGTTAACCGGCGTGGAGTGGTATAAAGAGAAGCAGCCCTGCCTGCTACAATCCATTCAGGAGCGTATCGCACAATTTAACCTGCCAGACGCGCGTCAGCGCCCCTGGCCGCTGCGCTGGTTAAACTGGTTCAACCAGCGCTGACAGGGCTTGCTCAGCTTACACGTGTTCGCTAAACTTCGTGCTTCATTAAAATAAGGCTTATAGAGAATATGGTAGATAAACGCGAATCCTATACAAAAGAAGACCTGATCGCTTCTGGTCGCGGTGAACTGTTCGGTGCTGAAGGCCCGCCACTGCCGTCCGGCAATATGCTGATGATGGACCGTGTAGTTAAAATGACCGAAGACGGCGGTAACTACGGTAAAGGCTTCGTGGAAGCAGAGCTGGATATCAATCCGGACCTGTGGTTCTTCGGCTGCCACTTTATCGGCGATCCGGTGATGCCTGGCTGCCTCGGCCTTGATGCCATGTGGCAGCTGGTTGGCTTCTACCTCGGCTGGTTAGGCGCTGAAGGTAAAGGCCGCGCGCTGGGCGTGGGCGAAGTGAAATTTACCGGTCAGGTGCTGCCGACCGCGAAGAAAGTCTCTTACCGCATCCACTTCAAACGCGTGATCAACCGCAAGCTGGTAATGGGCGTGGCAGACGGTGAAGTGCTGGTTGACGGTAACGTTATTTATACAGCCACCGACCTGAAAGTGGGCCTGTTTAAAGACACCACCGCGTTCTGATAGTTTTGCCCCCGCGTTCACCCCCGGCAGAAGATTGCCGTGCCGGGTAAACCGCGGGGTATAAAACGAAAACCTCCGCTTAAGCGGAGGTTCATTCCTTTTCTGTGAACAGGGGTTACGCGTTAACCGTCCTGTCCTCCATGGCCTGTCGCCAGCCTCCCAACCAGTGAGATCGTGCATCCAGTAATTGGTATGGACACATCTCTTTAGAGCGCCCGGTAATGCCGGCCTGATAACCTCTTGAATGTGCCCGATCCAGGCGATCTCGTTTCTGTCTCTTCATGCCGCGTTTCCCTCATCTGAGTCTTGGAATCTGGTGGAAAGAAAACAGTGGTTAGATTGTGCGCAACCACAGGACAGTTTTACCCCGGCTAAAATGAAAGATCAACGCGCAATTTTCACGCCAGCGTCATAATAGTGACGTAAAAAAATCGTAATCAGCGTGACTTTTTTTAGCGAAAAGCACCCTAACCTGCTGACGGGACGAAAAAAAACCTTTGATTCTGAAAATTCTGAATTTTCAAAAATCAAAGGCTTAGGCACTAAGTAATGATTTTAATTAAGGTTTTGCAGCAATCGCATTAGCCATCTGCCGGCTGGCCTGCAGCCAGCCCTGCGCGAGCGTACGCACCATCGCGTCATAGCCATCCTCCGGCTGCGGCAGGGTAATGGCGAAGCTCTGCCGGCGCAGCTGTCCATCATGCTCCAGCACCCAGGCACCGCTGACCACTACGTGGCCATCATAACGGCCCTGGAAGCCGGTCACCGTCACGTTAAGCGTATCGTGGTCCGCCGCGGGCTGAGTGGTGGTCACCAGCGCGCCGGGTAACGCGGCGCTCAGGTTGCTGACCAGCGTCTGCTGCAGCTGCTGATCCAGCGGGCTGGCCCACAGGTTGCTGCTGGCAATCACGTACTGCACGTCGCTGGTCTGGTAAACCACGCCGTTGCCCGCCAGAGAATCGGGCACCGCAACGTGTTCAACCCACAGCGGGCGCATCTGCGCCTGACTGCTAACCGCGGTACCAGCTACCGTCAGGTTTGGCAGCTGGTAGTAACGGGTCTCGCTGGTGCTGCTACAGGCGGTCAGCACCAGTGCCAGCGCAACCGGCATCCATTTCATCATTATTTCGCCCTCTTCGGCTGTGGGTCTTCGCCAGGTTTGGCCTCAAATACCAGCGCGTTGCTCTTGCTGTTCAGCGTGCGTAATACCGGCTGCAGCTCGCGCAGCACCTGGTCAAGACGCTGCATATCGCCGACCATCTTATTGTAAACCGGTGAGCCCGGCTGGAAGCCTTTCATGCTGCGGTTCAGCTCACGCAGCGTGCCCTGCATATCGGCGGGCAGCTGCTGCATCGACTGGCTGGAGGTGATCTTGTTCAGATTATCCAGCGTTTTCTGCAGCTCGCGCAGCGTGCGCTGGCTCTCTTTCAGCGTACCGGTCGCCTCATTCACCATCGGGTTCAGCGGCAGCGCGTTGATCTTATCCAGTGATTCCATCAGCTTCTGCTGGATCTGCGCCAGGCCACCGCTGGTGGTCGGGATCAGCTCATAGTTAGCGAAAGTGGTCGGGCCGGTAACAGCTTTGGCGTTAGCGTAGAAATCCAGATCGACGTACAGCGAACCGGTCAGCAGGTTAGCAGACTTCATCGAGGCGCGCAGGCCGGATCGGATCCCGTCCTTAAGGTGCTCTTCGAAGTTAAAGTCGTCACCCAGCTGCTTGCGGAAACGGTCCGGTTCGATGCGGATCAGCACCGGGATGCGGTAGTCGTTGTTCAGGCGCTGCGCGATGCCCGGCGCGGTAAACGGCACTTCTGCCACGGTACCCAAACGAATGCCGCGGAACTCCACCGGCGCCCCGGCCTGCAGGCCGCGTACCGAGTCGTTGAAGAACAGCAGGAAGTCTTTATGGTCGGTATACAGCGAATCCTGGGTGCTGCGCTGGTCGTCGAACAGCTTGTATTCCGCCTTGTTCTGCGCCAGCTCTCCACGGTCCCAGCCGTCCGGGACGTCAAAGCTGACCCCGCCGCTGAACAGCGTAGTCAGCGAGCCCATCTCGACGCGCATGCCGTTCGCTGACATATCCACCGCGATACCGCTGTCCTTCCAGAAGCGCACGTTGGTGGTGATCAGGCGGTCATAGGGCGCGGCGACAAACAGCTGATAGGTCATCAGGCGTTTGTCGGCGTCAAAGGCGCTGGTCTCCACGGAGCCGACGCGGTAGCCGCGGAACAGCACCGGATCGCCGGCGTTAAGCTGTCCGGCCTTGCTGCTGTCCAGCGTAATACGAATACCCTTCGCATCCGGCGGTGCCAGCGGCGGCGCATCCAGCAGCTTATACTGCTCGGCACGTTCGCCTTTTGAACCCGGCTGCAGCTCGATATAGGCCCCGGAGAGCAGCGTGCCCAGCCCGGTGATGCCTTCACGGCCGATGGCTGGCTTCACTACCCAGAAGGCGCTGTCTTCGCGCAGCAGCTTTTCCATACCGGAATTCAGCCGCGCGGTGATCTCGACATGGTGCAGATCGTCGGTCAGCACGGCGCTTTCGACCACGCCAACGTCGACGCTGCGGCTTTTGATGGTGGTTTTCCCCCCTTCAATGCCCTCGGCGTTGGTGGTGATCAGCGTCACCAGCGGCCCCTGATGGCTGAAGTGGTAAAACAGGATCCAGGCACCGATCAGCACGGTGACGATCGGAATGATCCACACCGGTGACCAGCGTTTAATCTGATCTACCTTTGCGGTAGCGTGGTTATTGTCCGTCACGTGAAGACTCCTCAAGACTTTTTTCTCTGGTCCGATCCCAGATTAAGCGGGGATCAAAGGTAATGGCAGCAAACATGGTCAGGATCACCACCAGCGCAAACAGCAGCGCCCCGGTGGCCGGGTAAATACTCATCAGCCGCCCCATACGCACCAGCGCAGAGAGCACGGCAATCACGAACACATCGATCATCGACCAGCGGCCCACCAGCTCAACCAGCTCATAGATGCGGTGCATACGGTCGCTGTCTCGCGGTTTCATGCTGTGCCCGTTGGCATCCCAGCACAGCCAGGCTATCGCCAGCATTTTCAGCGACGGCACCATAATACTGGCGATAAAGATCACCAGCGCCACCGGATAAGAGCCATCGCTCCACAACAGGATCACCCCGGCCATAATGGTCGAGTTCATCTGAGTGCCCAGCGCTTCAGTGACCATAATCGGCAGCAGGTTAGCCGGAATATAGAGCACCAGCGAGGTAATCAGCAGCGCCATGGTCCACTGCAGGCTGTGCTTGCGCCGCGCATGCCCGTGCGTGCCACAGCGCGGGCAGATAGCGGTGTCGCTGGCCAGCACCGCGGTACAGCAGGTGCAGGAACGCAGACCCTGACGCAGACCGCTGATGGCCGGCACCGGTTTTGTAGGCAACAGCGGCAACGGCGCCACCTGCTGCCACAGCGTGCGCCTGTCGATGCACTGGAAAGCGCGCAGCTGAAGCAGGCAGAACAGGCACCAGGGCACGAAGCTGAGGCCAATGCCGATATCGCCGTAGGCCATCAGCTTGACGAAGCTGACCAGCACGCCGGCGAGGAAAATCTCCGCCATGCCCCAGCTTTTCAGCTGAAACAGCGTGCGCGCCAGCGTTTTTTTCAACGCTGGCGGCACCCGCAGCGGGTTAACCAGCAGCAGGATCGCCACCATGCACAGTGCAGGTACGCCCTGGACAAACAGCAGGAACAGCGTCGCCAGACTGCTGTAGTCCTCCGCAACCATAACCGAAGGGATACGCATCAGGGTAATTTCGCTGCTCAGACCGGCAACGTGCATATTGACGAAGGGAAAAAGGTTGGCCAGCAGCAGCATAAACAGCGCCGCCAGCGCATAGGCGGTTGGCCGCCTGCGCGGCTCAACCCAGTTCATTTGGAGTGTGGTATGACAACGCGGGCAGCTTGCTTTGCTGCCCGGCCGGAGTTCTGGCATTTGTGTCATCAGGTCACACTGCGGACAGAGCATCCAGTGATGCGCGTGGTGCGACGAACACATACCTGACCCTCGGTGAATTTAACTCACTGCCTTATTCGCCGTTACTTAACGACTCAAGGTATTCCCAGCGCTCAAAGGCCACTTCCAGCTCTTTTTCCGCAACGGCCAGCGCATCCAGTACCGGCTGCGTTACCTCACGGGGCTGATTGAAGAAACTGGCGTCCGCCACCTGCGCCTGGTAAGACTCCAGGGTGGCTTCCAGCGCTTCCATTTTCTGCGGCAGCTGCTCCAGCTCACGCTGTAGATTGTAGCTCAACTTTGCCACCGGTTTTTTGGCCGTTTCCGCTTTTACATTTTCCTGACGCGGCTGGGCGCTGCTGCCTTTAGTAACCGCACGGGTTTGTTTAAAGGCGCTGCGCTGCAGCTGGGCATCATGATAGCCACCAACGAAGGCACCGATCTCGCCGTTGCCTTCAAAAATCCAGCACTCGGTCACGGTGTTATCGACGAACTGACGGTCGTGGCTGACCAGCAACACGGTGCCCTGATAGCCGTCGATCAGCTCTTCCAGCAGCTCCAGCGTTTCAACGTCCAGGTCGTTGGTCGGTTCATCGAGGATCAGCAGGTTGCTTGGCTTGAGGAACAGGCGTGCCAGCAGCAGGCGGTTACGCTCACCGCCCGACAGAGCGCGCACCGGGGTCATTGCGCGCTTCGGATGGAACAGGAACTCCTGCAGGTAGCCCAGCACGTGGCGTGGCTTACCGTTGACCATTACCTCCTGCTTGCCTTCCGCCAGGTTGTCCATCACCGTCCGGTCCGGATCCAGCTCGGCACGGTGCTGGTCAAAGTAGGCCACTTCCAGCTTGGTACCGATATGTACACGGCCGCTGTCGGCCTTCAGCTGGTCGAGCATCAGCTTGAGCAGCGTAGTTTTACCACAGCCGTTCGGGCCAATCAGGGCAATTTTATCGCCGCGCTGTACCTGACGGGAGAAACCGTTCACCAGCTGTTTACCGTTGATGCCGTAAGCGACATCTTCCAGCTCAAAGACGATCTTGCCGGAGCGGCTCGCCTCTTCCACCTGCATGTTGGCTTTGCCCATAACTTCACGGCGTTCAGAACGTTCGCGACGCAACGCCTTCAGCGCACGTACGCGACCTTCGTTACGGGTACGGCGTGCCTTGATGCCCTGGCGGATCCACACCTCTTCCTGCGCCAGCTTGCGGTCGAATTCGGCGTTCTGCATCTCTTCAACGCGCAGCGCTTCCTCTTTGCTCAGCAGGTAAAGGTCGTAGTCGCCCGGCCAGGAGACCAGCTTACCGCGGTCAAGATCGACGATTCGCGTCGCCATATTGCGAATAAACGAACGGTCGTGAGAGATAAAGATAATGCTGCCCTGGAAGGTCTTCAGGAAGGTTTCCAGCCAGTCGATGGTCTCAATATCCAGGTGGTTGGTCGGCTCATCGAGCATCAGCACCTTCGGGTTGCTGACCAGCGCACGCCCCAGCGCCGCCTTACGCAGCCAGCCGCCGGAGAGCGATGACAGCTCAACGTCCGGCTCCAGACCGATCTGCTTGAGCACGTCGTGAATACGGCTCTCCAGCTGCCACAGGTTCTGGTGATCGAGGATGGTCTGCAGACGCGCCATCTCGTTGAGGTTCTTATCGCTCGGATCTTCCATCACCAGATGGGAAATCGCGTGATACGCCTTCAGGTGTTCAGCCTGCTCCTGCACGCCTTCGGCGACGAAATCATACACCGAGCCCTGCACGTTGCGCGGCGGATCCTGCTGCAGACGCGCAACGATCAAATCCTGCTCATAAATAATGCGCCCGTCGTCCAGCGGCTGTTCCCGGTTGATGATTTTCATCAGCGTGGATTTGCCGGCACCGTTACGCCCGACCAGACAGACGCGCTCGTTCTCTTCGATGTGCAGCTCAGTGTTATCCAACAGCGGCGCGTCGCTGAATGAGAGGTAAGCGCCATGAATACTGATTAATGACATAACTCTTTATTCCTTACCGGCGTGCGTCAGCAGCCAGCAGTTGTGAATTTGACGGTTGCGGGCAAAATCCTGTGACTGGGTTTTGTCCGTAATTTCGCGGGCTTCCAGGCCCAGCGCGGCAAGGCCGGCCAGATCCATTTTGAAACCACGCTTGTTGTTCGAGAACATAATGGTGCCGTTATTGCGCAGCAGACGCTTCAGATCGCTCATCAGAGCCAGGTGATCGCGCTGTACGTCGAAGCTCTCTTCCATGCGTTTGGAGTTGGAGAAGGTCGGCGGATCGATAAAGATCAGGTCGAACTGTTCGTCGGCGTCGCGCAGCCAGCTCAGGCAGTCCGCCTGCATCAGGCGGTGCTGGCGGCCGGTCAGGCCGTTCAGCCGCAGGTTGCGCTCGGCCCACTCCAGGTAGGTGCGCGACATATCAACGGTGGTGGTACTGCGCGCGCCGCCCAGGCCGGCGTGCACGCTGGCGCTGCCGGTGTAGGCAAACAGGTTAAGGAAATCTTTGCCGGCGCTCATCTTGCCCAGCATTTTACGCGCGATGCGGTGATCGAGGAACAGCCCGGTATCGAGATAGTCGGTCAGGTTCACCCACAGTTTCGCATCAAACTCGCGCACTTCGAAAAAGTCGCCCTTCTCGTTCATCTTCTGGTACTGGCTGGTGCCCTTCTGCTTTTCACGCGTCTTCAGCACCAGACGGTTGGCCGGCAGCTCCAGCACGCTGAGCGTAGCGGCGATCACGTCAAACAGACGCTGGCGGGCCTTGGTTGCATCGACGGTTTTCGGCGGTGCGTACTCCTGAATAATCACCCAGTCGGCGTAACGGTCGACCGCCACGTTGTAGTCAGGCAGGTCGGCGTCGTAAATACGGTAGCACTCAATGCCCTCCTGGCGCGCCCATTTGTCCAGCTTCTTCAGGTTCTTACGCAGGCGGTTGGCATAATCATCTGCCAGCTGTGCCACGGCGCCGCCTGACGGGTTGGCCGCCAGCTGATAGTTTTTCTGTACGCAGTCCAGCGGGCCATTTTTCGCCTTAAACTGGCGATCGGCGCGCAGCTGCAGGCAGCTCAGCAGCTCCGGTGAGGCGCTGAACAGCGACAGGTTCCAGCCGCCAAACTGGCTTTTCATAATACGGCCCAGCTGGCTGTGCAGCGCAATCAGCGCCGGTTCACTCTCCAGACGCTCGCCGTAGGGCGGGTTGCTGACCACCGTGCCCGCCGGGCCTTCCGGCAGCGGGTTGGTCAGCTTCAGTACGTCCTGCGCGGTGAAGGCGATCAGGTCGGCCACGCCGGCACGACGGGCGTTAGCGCGCGCGCTTTCAATCACCCGGGAATCGTTATCGTAACCAAAGAAGCGCGAAGTGGTCTCTTTTGCTCCTTTACGGGCACGCACCTGCGCTTCGGTTTTGACTTCCTGCCACAGCCCGGCGTCAAACTTGTTCCAGCCGGTAAAGCCCCAGTGGTTGCGGTGCAGGCCCGGCGCGCGATCGCAGGCGATCATCGCCGCTTCCAGCAGCAGCGTGCCGGAACCACACATCGGATCGACCAGCGGGCTACCGGCCTGCCAGCCGGAACGCAGCACGATGGCGGCGGCCAGCGTCTCTTTCAGCGGGGCCGCACCGGTCTGCTGGCGGTAGCCGCGCTGGTGCAGGCCATCGCCGCTCAAATCCAGCGCGATGCTGGCGGTATCTTTATTCAGCCAGACGTTAACGCGGATATCCGGCTGCTCGCGATCCACGTCCGGACGCGGCAGATTTTTACGGGTAAAGCTGTCAACGATGGCATCCTTCACCTTCAGGGCACCGTACTGGCTGTTGCGGATCACCTCGTTCAGGCCGCTGAAGTGCACGGCAAAGGTTTTATCGCTGCCGAACAGCGCCGGCCAGTCGATCGCCTGCACGCCGAGGTAAAGATCCAGATCGCTGTAAACCCCACATTCGGTCAGCGGCAGCAGGATGCGTGAAGCCAGACGGCTCCACATCAGGCTCTGGTACATCAGACGATCGTCGCCCTGATAATGTACGCCGCCCTGGACGATCTGGCAGCTTTCCGCTCCCAGCGCTTCCAGTTCACTTTTTAACAGCTCTTCGAGCCCACGCGCCGTACTGGCAAACAGAGAATTCATAGCGTCACTTATCGTCTTCAGAAAATTGCTGCGCATTATAGCTAATCGGAGCGCCATGTCATAAAGATCGCGTGTTTTACGGCAAAACCCTTGTTACCATGCGGGCATTCATCGCTAAATTCAGGATCGGTCTCGACATGATCGTTCTCTCACGCTTGTTTATTCATCCGGTTAAATCGATGCGCGGTCTGCAGGTTTCGCACGCGCAGGCCCTGGCCAGCGGGCTGGCGTTCGATCGCCTGTTTATGCTGACCGATCCGGACGGCACCTTTATTACCGCCCGCCAGTATCCGGAGATGGTGCTGTTCACCCCGTCGCTGATTATGAACGGTCTGCAGCTCAGCGCGCCGGACGGCAGCAGCGCCACGGTGCTGTTCAGCGACTTTGCCCCAGCCCCTGCGCCCACCGAAGTGTGGGGTACCCACTTTACCGCGCTGATCGCGCCTGACAGCATCAACCAGTGGCTGAGCGGCTTCTTCCCGCGCCCGGTGCAGCTGCGCTGGGCTGGGCCGGAGATGACCCGCCGGGTTAAGCACTATCAGCAGACGCCGCTGGGCTTTGCCGATGGCTACCCGTTCCTGCTGGTCAATGAAGCCTCGCTACACTCCCTGCAGCAGCGCTGCCCGGCAGGCGTGCGTATGGAACAGTTTCGCCCCAACCTGGTGGTGAGCGGCGCCGCGGCCTGGCAGGAGGACAGCTGGGCGTCATTGAAAATCGGCGAAGTAGAATTTGATGTCCCTAAACCCTGCAGCCGCTGCATTTTCACCACCGTCAGCCCGCAGCACGGGCGCAAACACCCCGCCGGCGAACCCTTAGCCACGCTACAGGGCTTTCGCAGCGCGCAGGACGGCAGCGGCGACGTCGACTTTGGCCTGAACCTGGTGGCGCGCAACAGCGGCGTGGTTCGGGTGGGAGATGCGCTGGAAGTGCTCAGCCACCATGCGCCACGCCTGTACGGTGCGGGCGAGGTGGTGGAGACGCTGGAGGTCGCCAGCAGCGCGGTCAGCGAGCTGACGCTAAACTGGCAGGGCAAGGCTTTTTGCGGCGACAATCAGCAGGTGCTGCTGGAGCAGCTGGAGTTGCAGGGGATCGCCGTCCCCTACTCCTGCCGCGCCGGCATCTGCGGCAGCTGTAAGGTCACGCTGGTTAGCGGAGAAGTGAAGGCGTTGAAAAAAGGGGCGGTGCGCGCGGACGGCACCATCCTCAGCTGCAGCTGCATTCCGGCCAGCGACCTGACGCTGCGCTGAACCGGCCGCGCGGGTTACACCGCGCGCGCCAGCCGCAGATCGTCTGATTTCTGCTGCGGCAGCAGACGATCGTGCATGATTTTAATCGCGTCACCCAACTGCAAACCGCGCCCGGCGACCGTCATCTGCGGCTGCGCCACCAGGCACAGCGCGGCGCTCTCGCCCGGCTCCACCACCAGCAGGCTGGCCAGCTGGCCGCTGTCGGTAACACGTACGCTAACCAGCTCGCCTTCCGCCGGCCGCCAGTCATGCTGAATATAGCTTTCAAAATGCCAGCTTTTCGGCATCAGCGGTTTCAGAAAACGCATCGCCACCAGCGCATTTAATACCAGCTCGGCGCGGCGGTCGCCTCTTATTCCGGCCTGACGGCAGCGCTCGTCAAAGGTAAAAAACAGCGCCGCGTCATCAACACAAAAACCGGAAACCTTAAAGGCATCCGGCGTTAACATCTTGCGCGGGAAGCGGGAACGGAACAGCATACCGTCAGCCATATCCAGCATCATACGGTCATGCTCAGCGTCAAAAAACCACCGCCAGTTATCGTCAGGTTTTATCCTCATGATGGATCCCGTATTAAATTGTTACATACATCCGGTCAGCCGTGTTCTGCCGGAAAAAATCTGCGCCCCTCTGAATCTCAGCGATCGCGGCAGCAAAAAATGAATAGTTATCGAACAGAACAAAATATAAACGAGCCAGAGGCAAAAATAAAGCCTCTGGCCTGGTTAACGCGGAATGGGCTTAGAGATGGGTCACAATTTCTTTTATCAGCGGCGGGCCCTGGTAAATAAATCCGGAATATATTTGCACCAGCGTCGCCCCGGCGGCGATTTTTTCCCGCGCCGAGACCAGGGAGTCAATACCGCCCACGCCGATAATCGGCAGCCTGCCCTGCAGTTCAGCAGAGAGACGACGGATAATTTCCGTACTGCGTAACTGCACCGGACGACCGCTTAATCCACCCGCTTCATCGGCATATTTTAATCCGGCCACCAGCGAGCGATCGAGGGTGGTATTGGTGGCAATCACCCCGTCTATATTATGCCGCACCAGGCTGTCAGCCACCTGAATCAGCTCTTCTTCCGTCAGATCCGGGGCAATCTTCACCGCCACCGGCACATATTTATGGTGGATCTGCTGCAGTTCCGCCTGACGGGTTTTGACCGCCGACAGCAAATCATCCAGCGCCTCACCATATTGTAAAGAGCGCAGTCCCGGCGTGTTAGGGGAAGAAATATTGATGGCGATATACCCGGCGTAAGGATAAATCTTATCCATGCTGATCAGGTAATCGTCTTTCCCCTGCTCTACCGGGGTATCTTTATTTTTGCCGATATTGATCCCGAGAATACCGTCGAAATGGGCCTTTTTGACATTCTCTACCAGGTGATCGACACCCAGATTATTAAAGCCCATGCGGTTAATAATGCCGCCCGCCTCGACAATACGGAACATGCGTGGCTTATCATTCCCCGGCTGCGGACGCGGGGTGACGGTACCGATCTCAATAAAACCAAAGCCCATCGCGCCGAAGGCATCAATGCATTCGCCGTTTTTATCGAGGCCAGCCGCCAGGCCCAGCGGGTTCTTAAAGGTCAGCCCCATGCAGCTCACCGGCCGGAAAGGCAGCGACTGACGGATCAGGCCGCGCAGCGGCGTGCCGGAAAGGCGCTTCAGCTGCTGTAAGGTCAGCTCATGCACACGCTCAGGATCGAGCTGAAATAGCGCTTTACGTACGAAAGGGTAGTACATGGTCACTCCTGAGGTCCCGGGATAAAATCGGGGTCGTATTATCCGGGAATCCCCCGGTAAAGGGAAATGACCTGCCGCATAAAAATGCCAAAAAAACCATAATCTGGCCTGATACCCGCGATGAACGCACCACGTTATCTGATTTACAGCTTCTCAATGCCGGATAAATCATTTAAGCCCCCCTTCCCGCTCTGTCAGGATAAGACCAACTTTTTTTTGAAACTGTTTAATCAATAACTTTCAGTTATAAGGAGTGGTTATGCGCGTTATTACTCTGGCGGGAAGCCCCCGTTTTCCATCCCGGTCCACCGCCCTGCTCACCGTCTGCCAGCGTGCGCTGGAAGCCCGCGGCGTTGAGGTAATCCCCTGGAACGTGCATAACTTTCACGCCGAAGACCTGCTGTACGCCCGTTTCGACTCGCCGGCGCTGCTGGCGCTGAAGGAGGACCTCGCCAGTGCCGACGGCTTTATCGTCGCTACGCCGGTATATAAAGCCTCATTTGCGGGCGCGCTAAAAACTCTGCTGGATCTGCTGCCGGAGCGCGCGCTGGAGCACAAGGTGGTCCTGCCGCTGGCGACCGGTGGCACCGTCGCCCATCTGCTGGCCGTCGACTATGCGTTGAAACCGGTGCTCAACGCCCTGAAGGCGCAGGAAGTGCTGCACGGCGTGTTTGCCGATGACAGCCAGATCGCCCATTACGACCGCCAGCCAGAACTGACCCCTGGCCTTGCCGCACGGCTGGAAGAGGCGGTCGATACTTTCTGGCATGCGCTGGCACGCCGTCGCCCGCTGGCCACAGCGGTATAACCGGGCCTGTATATCGCCCTCACCCGTTTACCGCCCGGCCGGAATGGCAAACGCATCCGCTACGGCCCAACGCCACACTGATTAAGGAGCACGATCATGAGCCTGTCCGTATTCTGGTTTCTGCCGACGCACGGCGACGGTCATTATCTTGGCACCAACCAGGGTGCCCGCCCGGTGGATTATGCCTATCTGCAGCAGATTGCCCAGGCGACCGACAGGCTCGGTTTTGGTGGCGTATTGATTCCGACCGGCCGCTCCTGCGAGGATGCCTGGCTGGTGGCCGCGTCGCTGATCCCGGTGACCCAGCGCCTGCGTTTTCTGGTGGCGCTGCGCCCCGGCGTCACCTCGCCTACCCAGGCGGCGCGTCAGGCGGCCACGCTCGATCGTCTCTCCAGCGGACGCGCGATCTTTAACCTGGTGACCGGCGGCGATGCGGAAGAGCTGGCCGGCGACGGCGTGTTCCTCGACCACCGCGAACGCTACGCGGAGTCCGCCGAGTTTACCCGCGTCTGGCGACGGGTGATTGAAGGTGAGACCGTTGATTACGAAGGTAGGCATGTTAACGTGCGCGGTGCGCGGCTGATGTTTAAGCCGGTCCAGCAGCCGCGACCGCAGCTGTGGTTTGGTGGTTCGTCTGAGGTGGCGCAGGATCTGGCCGCCGAGCAGGTCGACGTCTATCTGACCTGGGGCGAGCCGCCGGCGCAGGTGAAAGAGAAGCTCGCCGGGGTTCAGGCGAAGGCCGCCGCGCAGGGACGCAGGCTGCGTTTTGGCATTCGCCTGCATATTATCGTGCGGGAAACCAATGAAGAGGCCTGGCAGGCGGCAGAACGGCTGATCGCCCACGTGGATGACGACACTATTGCGCAGGCCCAGGCGAAACTGGCGAAAACCGACTCCGTCGGCCAGCAGCGGATGGCGGCGTTGCACGGCGGCAAACGCGACCGGCTGGAGATCAGTCCGAACCTGTGGGCCGGCGTCGGCCTGGTACGCAGTGGTGCCGGCACGGCGCTGGTGGGCGATGGTCCAACCATTGCCGCCCGCATGCAGGAGTATGCCGATCTCGGTATCGAAACCTTTATCCTCTCCGGCTATCCGCATCTGGAAGAGGCGTACCGGGTGGGCGAGCTGCTGTTTCCGCACCTTGACCTGCAGATACCCGAAATTCCCCAGCCGCAACAGGTGCGGGCACACGGCGAACAGGTCGCCCACGATTTTGCGCCGGACAAGGTGGCCCGGAATCAGCTGTAAATCGGCAGACAGTGTCCTGCGCGGCAGCACTCAGCTGCTGTAATTTTGGACGATCCGCCGAATGCATTGCGCCACATTTATCCCCATTGTAGTGAGCGGGCACCCTGCTCAACCTGCCAGATTGGTGGCAGGTTCACTTAACCGACATCACTACCGGAAGAAGAATGAGGGATCTGTTATGTCAAAGGCCGACAATAAATTTGTCAACGTCAGTCAGAACTATGAACTGGAGGACTGGTTGTACCGCAATCACTTCTCAAAACGAAAAACGAACGTGCAGGCGCTGCAGCAGATTATCGTGCAGGTGAAAGGCGGCAACACGGCCCATAACCTGAGCCGGGCGGCGCTGGATGAAGCGTTGTTGAAACAACCGGCGCTGTTCAGTGAACTGTCGCCGGTTGGGGGTTAAGAACTCAGCGGATGTTACAGAAGGTGAAATTGCCGGGCAAGCCCGGCAATTTCACCCACGATCAGGCATTCAGCGCTTTGCTGATCTTCTCAAACAGATCCCCGGACAGCTTATCAAGCCCCTGCAACTGCTCCAGCGCCTGACGCATCAGCGCCTGGCGGCCGCTGTCGTAACGCTTCAGGCGAATCAGCGGCTCGATCATTCGCGCCGCCACCTGCGGGTTGCGGGTATTGAGATCGGTGAGGATTTCTACCAGGAACTGATAGCCGCTGCCGTCGGCAGCGTGGAATGCCGCCGGGTTGCTGGCGGCAAACGCGCCGATCAGCGAACGTACGCGGTTCGGGTTGCCAAGGGTGAAGGAGCGATGGTTTAACAGCGCGCGCACCTGCGTCAGCACATCCTCCCCCGGGCCGGTAGCCTGCAGCACAAACCACTTATCCATCACCAGACCATCCTGATGCCAGCGGTCGTCAAAATCGGCCAGCAGCGCAGCCCGGCACGGCAGCTGCGCGGCAACCGCAGCTGAGAGCGCCGCGATGGTATCGGTCATATTGTTGGCCGCGTGGTACTGGGCGCTGACCAGCCTGTCGGCCTGCTCCGCATCGCCAAACGCCAGATAGCTCAGGCAGACGTTTTTCAGCGAACGCTTCGCGATCTCATCATGTTCCACCCGGTACTCCGTGCTGTGGTTAGCGCGATACACCGCCAGCAGCTCGTCCGCCAGCTCGCCCGCCAGCGTGCGCATCAGCGCCTCGCGGACCGCCGCGATGGCCTGCGGGTCGATGGTGTCAAACAGCTCGGCGATCTCGTTTTCACCCGGCAGCGACAGGATCAACGCCATCAGCGCCGGATCGCTGTTCTCTTCCAGCAGCACCGCGCGGAAGGCATCGGCCACGTGCAGCGGTAGCAACAGCGGCTGCGCCTGCTGCTGGCGTGCGACGTTCAGCTTGATATGGGTTGCCAGCAGGCTCTGTGCCGCATCCCAGCGCGAGAAGTCATTGCGGGCGTGGCGCATCAGGAAGGTCAGCTGCGCATCGCTCCAGTTATAGTCCAGCTTCACCGGCGCGGAAAATTCGCGCAGCAGCGACGGCACCGGCGGCTGCGGCACCCGATCGAAGATAAAGGTCTGCACGCTCTCCGTCACGTTAAGCACGTGGTGCACCGGATGACCGTTGTGCTGCAGCGGGATAACGTTGCCCTGCGGGTCATACAGTTCGATATCCAGCGGAATATGCAACGGCAGCTTCTCCTGCCTGTCGGCAGTCGGCGGCGTAGCCTGGGCCACATGCAGCGTATACTGCTGCAGCTCGGGGCTGTAATCATCCCGCACCGTCAGCACCGGCGTGCCGGACTGGCTGTACCAGCGGCGGAACTGCGACAGATCGACGTTAGACGCATCCTCCATGGCCTGCACAAAGTCGTCACAGGTAGCCGCGCTGCCGTCATGGCGCTCAAAGTAGAGCTGCATGCCCTTCTGGAAGCTGGCTTCACCCAACAGCGTGTGCAGCATGCGGATCACTTCCGATCCCTTCTCATATACCGTCAGCGTATAGAAGTTGTTCATCTCGATCACCTGCTCAGGGCGGATCGGATGCGCCATCGGGCTGGCGTCTTCGGCAAACTGCGCGCCGCGCATCACGCGCACGTTATCGATGCGGTTTACCGGCCGTGAGCCGAGATCGGAGCTGAACTCCTGATCGCGGAACACGGTCAGCCCCTCTTTGAGGCTGAGCTGGAACCAGTCGCGGCAGGTCACGCGGTTGCCGGTCCAGTTGTGGAAATATTCGTGGCCGATCACCGCCTCAATGCCAAGATAATCCTTATCGGTAGCGGTAGCGGCCTTCGCCAGCACGTATTTCGAGTTAAAGACGTTGAGGCCTTTATTCTCCATCGCGCCCATATTAAAGAAGTCGACGGCGACGATCATAAAGATGTCGAGGTCATACTCGAGGCCAAAGCGCTCTTCATCCCACTTCATGCTGTTTTTCAGCGAGGTCATCGCCCAGTCGGCGCGATCGAGGTTGCCGTGGTCGACGAAGATCTCCAGCGCCACCTCGCGGCCGGAACGGGTGGTAAAGCTGTCGCGCAGCACGTCAAAATCACCGGCTACCAGCGCGAACAGGTAGCAGGGTTTCGGGAACGGATCCTGCCACTTCATCCAGTGGCGGCCGTCCTCCAGCTGCCCGCCGTCAAGGCGGTTGCCGTTGGAGAGCAGATACGGGTAACGGGCGCGATCGGCAATCAGCGTGGTGGTAAAACGTGCCAGCACGTCCGGACGATCGAGATACCAGGTAATATGGCGGAAACCTTCTGCCTCACACTGGGTGCAGAGCGCCTCGCCGGACTGATACAGCCCTTCCAGCGCGGTATTTTTGTCCGGCTGAATATCGTTAACGATGGTCAGGGTGAAGGCATCGGGCAACTGCTCAACGGTCAGTGCGCCCTCCTGCAGGCGGTAGTGCGGCCACGGCTGGTCATTGACGTGCAGTGAGATCAGCGCCAGCTCTTCCGCTCCATCCAGCTGCAGCGCGGCATCAGGGGCGCCCAGCCGTTTTACCTGGCTGACCGCGGTGACCCGGGTGGTGGCTGCGTCCAGGATAAAGGTCAGATCGATGTCGGTAATGGTAAAATCGGGTGCGCGATAATCATGGCGGTTTTTGGCCTGCGGCAGTTGCGTCATAAGTTCTTCTCACGTCGATAATTAGTTAACCTTTTCAAGTCTATGCCTGTTAGCGTCCGGTTGCCATGTTGAATCACACCGAATGGCGTCAATGTGGCAAATTGACACATTGCGTTAACATGCCTGCAAAATATGCTCGACCTGGCTGGCCTAATTGTGCTGTGATCGGCTTCACTAAATAAGTAATCAGGTTATACTCCTGCGACTTTTGCTACTTTTTTCCAGGGATAACGCTCTTCGCCAGAGGATGCTGAAACGCACCATGACACGACACGCTTCCCCCATTTTAAAGACGCTTCTCGATACTGACGCCTATAAGCTCCATATGCAGCAGGCGGTGTACCACCGCTATCACGATGTCACCGTGGCCGCTGAATTTCGCTGCCGCGGCGACGACCTGTTAGGCATCTATGCTGATGAGATCAATCAGCAGATTGCCAGCATGGCGTCGCTGGCGTTAACGGAGGACGAACACGCCTATCTCAGCAGCCTGCCGTTCTTTAAGGCGGACTACCTTGACTGGCTGCGCGCGTTTCGTTATGACCCGCAGCAGGTGCGGGTGCGCAACCTGCAGGGGCGGCTGGATATCCGCATCAGCGGTCCGTGGCGTGAAGTGATCATGTGGGAAGTGCCGTTGCTGGCGTTAATCAGTGAGGTGGTACACCGCCACCGTTCACCTGAGGTGACGCCGGCAATGGCGGTAGAGAAGCTGCAGAGCAAGCTGGCGCAGTTTGCCGGACTGACCGCCGATCTGGATATGTCGCGTTTCCGGCTGATGGATTTCGGCACCCGCCGCCGTTTCTCCCACGACGTGCAGCTGGCCATCGTGACCACCCTGCACCAGAGCTTCCCGTGGCTGGTGGGCTCCAGCAACTATGAAGTTGCCCGCCAGCTGGGCATTGCGCCGGTCGGCACCCAGGCCCACGAGTGGTTCCAGGCGCATCAGCAGATCAGCCCGGTACTGGCCAACAGCCAGCGGGCGGCGCTGCAGGCGTGGCTGGAGGAGTACCCGGATCAGCTAGGGATTGCGCTGACCGACTGTATTACCATGGACGCCTTCCTGCGAGATTTCGGCCGTAACTTTGCCAGCGCCTACCAGGGGCTGCGCCATGACTCCGGCGACCCGTTTGAATGGGGCGAGAAAGCCATCGCCCACTATCAGCAGCTGGGAATTGACCCGCTGACCAAAACGCTGGTTTTCTCCGATAACCTGGATCTCGACAGTGCGGTCGCCCTCTACCGCCATTTCGATCAGCGCGTCAACCTAGTGTTCGGCATTGGCACCCGCCTGACCTGCGATATTCCCCGGGTGAAACCGCTGAATATCGTGATTAAGCTGGTGGAGTGCAACGGCAAACCGGTGGCCAAGCTTTCCGACAGCCCCGGCAAAACCATCTGCGAGGATCAGGCCTTCGTTCACGCCCTGCGTAAAGCCTTTGACCTGCCACGGGTGAAAAAAGCCAGCTGATCGCCACAGCAGGGCCGGCAGCAGCCGTCCCTGCAAGCGTGGCCTGCAAGAAATCTGCCCCGTTCCTCTAATTCCGCTTGTTTCTCCTCGCCTGGCAAGTAACATAGCAACACCCTAAATTCGGGGTAAATTTTCCTTTCAGATTAACAGTGAGAGACTGATATGAGCGTTGTGCCTGTAGCGGATGTACTGCACGGCCGGGTCGCGGTTGACAGCGAAGTCACCGTACGTGGCTGGGTGCGTACCCGAAGAGATTCAAAAGCCGGTATTTCCTTTATCGCCGTTTACGACGGTTCCTGCTTTAATCCCGTTCAGGCCGTCGTCAATAATTCTCTGAATAATTATCAGGAAGACGTGCTGCGCCTGACCACCGGCTGTTCGGTTGAAATCACCGGTAAGATTGTCGAATCTCCAGGCGAAGGCCAGAGCTTTGAAATTCAGGCTACTGCGGTGAAGGTGGTCGGCTGGGTTGACGATCCGGATACCTACCCGATGGCGGCCAAACGCCACAGTATAGAGTACCTGCGTGAAGTGGCGCACCTGCGCCCGCGCACCAACCTGATCGGTGCGGTCGCCCGCGTGCGCCACACGCTGGCCCAGGCACTGCACCGCTTCTTTGATGAGCAGGGATTCTTCTGGGTCTCCACCCCGCTGATTACCGCATCGGATACCGAAGGTGCCGGTGAAATGTTCCGCGTCTCGACGCTGGACCTGGAAAACCTGCCGCGCACGCCTGAAGGTAAGGTCAACTACGATGAAGATTTCTTTGGTAAAGAAGCCTTCCTCACCGTTTCCGGTCAGCTGAACGGCGAAACCTACGCCAGCGCCATCTCTAAGATCTACACCTTTGGCCCGACCTTCCGTGCGGAAAACTCGCATACCAGCCGCCATCTGGCCGAGTTCTGGATGCTGGAGCCGGAAGTGGCCTTCGCCGATCTGGAAGACAACGCCGCACTGGCGGAAGCGATGCTGAAGTACGTGTTTAAAGCGGTGCTTGCCGAGCGTGCCGATGATATGGCCTTCTTCGCCGAGCGCATTGATAAAGACGCGATTGCTCGCCTGGAACGCTTTGTCACCACCGATTTCGCCCAGGTGGACTACACCGAAGCGGTAGAGATCCTGCTGGCCTCGGGTCAGAACTTTGAAAACCCGGTCTCGTGGGGGATTGACCTCTCCTCCGAGCACGAGCGCTACCTGGCCGAGAAGCACTTTAAAGCGCCGGTGGTGGTGAAAAACTACCCGAAAGACATTAAAGCCTTCTATATGCGCCTCAACGATGACGGCAAGACCGTAGCGGCGATGGACGTTCTGGCCCCGGGCATCGGTGAAATCATCGGTGGTTCGCAGCGTGAAGAGCGCCTGGACGTGCTGGATGCGCGCCTGGCCGAGATGGGTCTGAATAAAGAAGATTACTGGTGGTATCGTGACCTGCGTCGCTACGGCACCGTGCCACATTCTGGTTTCGGTTTAGGTTTCGAACGTTTAATCGCCTATGTCACCGGCGTACAAAATGTAAGAGATGTTATCGCGTTCCCGCGCACGCCACGCAGTGCGACCTTCTGATTTCAGCATTAATTATAAGAAATTCATATATATATTAAGGCCAGCTTAGCTGGCCTTTTTTTATTTCTGTAAATTTTGATTTGACTCACAAAGTTCCGTGTTTTTTACATCTTGAAACACATACTTTCTTTCTGCAACAAGAATAGGAGATTAGTAGCATTTTCGGGCTGGCTTAAGTAATCTGTGAGTGGAAAGATGCGTGCAGACACAGGAAGACACCAAACTCTCTTCGTAGTTCTGTAAAGAATTATTGACGGCAGTGGCAGGTGTCCAAAATAACTCCAATGAGGGTAATAAAATGATGAAGCGCAACATTCTTGCAGTAGTTATCCCTGCTCTGTTAGCAGCAGGTGCCGTTAACGCTGCAGAAATCTATAACAAAGATGGCAACAAACTGGACCTGTACGGTAAAGTTGATGCGCGTCACACCTTCTCTGACAACGCTGGCGACGACGGCGATGCTTCTTACGTTCGTTTCGGCTTTAAAGGCGAAACCCAGATTAACGACCAGCTGACCGGTTACGGCCAGTGGGAATACAACGTTCAGGCGAACGTTGCTGAAGCAGAAGGCACCAAGGGTTCTAAAACTCGTGTTGGCTTCGCAGGTCTGAAATTCGGCGATGCCGGTTCATTCGACTACGGCCGTAACTACGGTGTAGGCTACGACCCACTGGCATGGACCGACGTGCTGCCAGTATTCGGCGGTGACTCTGGTTACAACGATAACTTCATGGTTGGCCGCTCTAACGGTCTGGCTACTTACCGTAACAAGAACTTCTTCGGTCTGGTTGACGGCCTGGACTTCGCTCTGCAGTACCAGGGCAAGAACAGCGAAGAAGGCACCGGCCGTGGCGCCGCTCAGGCTAACGGCGACGGCTGGGGCACTTCTGTAACTTACACCTCTCCAGTAGGTGTTGCGGTTACCGGTGCTTACTCTAAGTCTGACCGTACCAACAACCAGAAAAATGAGTTCTTTGCTAACGGCAGCAGCAACGCTGAAGCCTGGTCTACCGCGGTTAAATACGACGCGAACAACGTATACCTGGCAGCCATGTACGGTGAAACCCGTAACTCTACCAACATCTCTGCAGATGTGGGCGGCGTTGAGCTGAACGGCGCAGTGAACAAAGAGCAGAAATTCGAAGCGGTAGCTCAGTACCAGTTCGATTTCGGTCTGCGTCCATCCCTGGCCTACGTTCAGTCTAAAGGCAAGGACATCGAAGGCGTGGGCGACCAGGATCTGTACAAGTACGTTTCCGTGGGCTCTACCTACTACTTCAACAAAAACATGTCCACCTATGTTGATTACAAAATCAACCTGCTGGACGCTAATGACAACACCCGCGCAGCCGGTATCTCTACCGACGACGTAGTTGGCGTTGGCCTGCAGTACCAGTTCTGATTGCTGAATGCGGATGGCTCAGGCCAGCCGCATCATGCATCCCACGGGGCCTTCGGGCCCCGTTTGCGTTTCCGCACTTCCCCTCCTCACTCGCCAGCAATGTAGGTAACTGAAACAGCGTCACTACGGTTGCGAGCCGTTTCTCAACTCCTCGATTAACTTCCAATTCCCCAGCCACAGAGGCTGTACTTATTTTGTTCAGGCGGTACACTCGAATTTCAATCTTTCGCCAGGGAGTAACAATGGATATGTTAATGCAGCGCACAGAGCGACTGGAACAGGATAACGCCCAGCGTACACTGGAGCTTGCCGTGCTCAACGCACGATCGGCAACCTTTGCCACCAAAAGCGACCTCGCCGAACTCCGTACCGAGATGCATCAGGGCTTCAACCAACTGCGCGGGGAGATGCATCAGGAGCACAGCCAGTTGCGCGGTGAGATGCATCAAGAGCACAGCCAGTTGCGCGGTGAGATGCAACAAGGGATGGGAGAAATCCGTAAGGAGGTGGGTGATGTCCGCAAAGAAGTGGGTGATGTCCGCAAAGAAGTTGGTGATGTCCGCAAAGAATTGGGTGATGTCCGCAAAGAAGTGGGTGATCTGCGCAAAGAAGTGGGTGGCATCCACCAACAGGTAGGTGGACTGTATAAGCAGATGACCAGCCAGACCCAATGGGTTATCGGTACCATCATCGGTATCGCCGCACTGTGCATGACCGCCGCTAAACTGTTGTTTTGATCCTGCGCCGCTTTTGCGTTTTTTTCAGCGCAAACGGTTGGTAATTTCCCCCGGCTGGCGTTAACCTGAGTCCTCTCTTCGCTTTAACCAAGCTTAACGGACTCCGACTATGTTTGAACGTATTGCCGCCGCACCCGCCGACCCGATTCTCGGCTTAGCCGACCTGTTCCGCGCAGATGACCGTGCGCATAAAATCAATCTCGGCATCGGCGTGTACAAAGATGAGACCGGCAAAACGCCGGTGCTGACCAGCGTTAAAAAAGCTGAGCAGATCCTGCTGGAAAACGAAACCACCAAAAACTACCTCGGCATCGACGGCATTGCCGACTTCGGCAGCTGCACGCAGGCGTTGCTGTTCGGCGCTGACAGCGCGCTGACCCGCGCGAAGCGCGCGCGTACCGCTCAGACCCCGGGCGGCACCGGCGCGCTGCGCGTGGCGGCAGACTTTATCGCCACCCAGACCCCGGCTAAGCGCGTATGGGTAAGTAACCCAAGCTGGCCTAATCACAAAAATGTGTTTGCCGCTGCCGGTCTGGAAGTGTGTGAATACGACTATTACGACGCTGAAAAACACGCGCTGGATTTCGACGGCCTGCTGAACAGCCTGAACGCCGCCGAGGCCGGTGACGTGGTGCTGTTCCACGGCTGCTGCCATAACCCGACCGGGATCGACCCGACGGCAGAGCAGTGGGCCCAGCTGGCCGCGCTTTCACAGAGCAAAGGCTGGCTGCCGCTGTTTGACTTCGCCTATCAGGGCTTCGCCCGTGGGCTGGAAGAGGATGCCGGCGGCCTGCGACTTTTCGCCGCCGGGCATCAGGAGCTGATCGTCTGCAGCTCCTATTCGAAAAATTTCGGCCTGTATAATGAGCGCGTGGGCGCCTTTACGCTGGTCGCCGCCACGGCCGACGTTGCCGACACCGCCTTCAGCCAGGTTAAAGCGACCATTCGCGCCAACTACTCTAACCCGCCGTCACACGGCGCTGCGGTGGTGGCGACCATCCTTGGCAACAGCGACCTGCGCGCCCTGTGGGAGCAGGAGCTGGCCGATATGCGCCAGCGTATTCAGCGTATGCGCCAGCTGTTTGTGAACACGCTGCAGGAGAAAGGCGCACAGGGTGACTTCAGCTTTATCATCAACCAGAACGGCATGTTCTCGTTCAGCGGCCTGACCAGAGAACAGGTTATCCGCCTGCGCGATGAGTTTGCCGTGTATGCCGTCAACTCCGGCCGCGTTAACGTGGCCGGGATGACGCCGGATAATATGGCACCCCTGTGCGAAGCCATCGTCGCCGTGCTGTAACCCGCGGACCGCAGCCCATAAAAAAGCCTGCGTAGCAGCAGGCTTCCCGCAACGAAAAACCCCGCGTAGTACGCGGGGTTCTTTTTTTGCTGACCTGCAGACCGTCAGACTACTGCAAAAATGGATTACTGATGCGCTCACGGCCCAGGGTTGAGATCGGCCCGTGCCCCGGCAGGAAGGTTACGTCATCGCCCAGCGGCAGCAGCTTGTGAATAATAGAAGCGATTAGATCGTCGTGGCTGCCCTGCGGGAAATCAGAACGCCCGACGCCACCGTTAAAGATAACGTCGCCGGAAACCAGCAGACGGCCGGCACGGTCGAAGAACACGATATGGCCCGGCGTATGGCCGGGGCAGAGCAGGATTTCCAGTTGGGTGTTGCCCACCTGCACCGTCTCCCCCTCTTCCAGCCAGCGGTCCGGCGTCAGCGGTGCACAGGGCGCAAAGCCAAACATCTGGCTCTGGGTCGGCAGATTTTCCAGCCAGAACAGGTCGGCCTTATGCGGACCAACGATCGGCAGACCATAGTGGCCGGCCAGTTCGGCGGCGGCACCCACGTGGTCAAGGTGTCCGTGAGTCAGCAGGATCCGGGTCAGCGTAACGCCGAGCGACGCTACCTCCTGCTTAATTTTTTCCGCATCGCCGCCGGGATCGACCAGCGCGGCTTCCCGCGTCTGCGGGCACCAAATCACCGAACAGTTCTGCGAAAAGGCGGTGACCGGGATAATATGATAATCCATAACGCTCCGTTACCGGCGCCCTCGTGGCGCCGGGAATCTCATTCTTACCAGTTCCGGACCGGACCGGTATCAATATGCACAAAGTTACTGCTCGGGTAGTATCCTACACCCCCCGCCTTCATGGCTACGGCGGCTTTGCGAATATTGTTTAATGCAATTCCCTCAATATGAAAATCCATCGCCTGGCCAAGGGTGTGATAGCTGTGTTTTGCCACGCCCCTGCTGTGCGAACGGAGTTCATTGTTGGTATTCAGCGAACGGTAACCGGAGATTAGCTGGACTGGCTTGCGCGTGCCGAGCAACGCCTGCAGGCGGAAGAGATGGTCGAACAGCTGGGGGTCGATACTTTTTGTTTTATTGGCCCGGTAGTCGCGGAAAAAGTGATTAAGGCGCGTTAACTCCGACTTATCGTAACTTTTTCCGTTGAAAAATTCAGTCTTTAAGGATTCACCGGTGTTGAGGTTGCTCAGCGTCAGAACCCGCGGGCGCGAAGTAGAGAGTGACGCGAAAGCCTGTCCGGGAAGCAGTGCCATACCCAGTGCTGCGCCACCCAGCGTCAGCAATTTACGGCGATGAGAGTCGAATTTATCCATTAATCTGTATTACCTGGCTAAAGAAGTCGGAATGGCGCATTTTGTACACCGTTCCGAACCATAACCGCGGAGGCGTTTGCCGTCAACCGCCGGCTGCGACAATAGAGATCACGGTCAGGAGAGTGGCCGCTGAACTCGCCCGGAGGCAGCGCGCAGCGGCGGTGGGAACTGCTGATTAATCAACCATTAGAGCAATAACTGACCAGCCCGCGCCAGCACCTGAACGCCGGAGCGCGCGGTTTGATCATAATTGTAAATATCTGTACGGAACTGCGGCTGGCCGTCATCGGCCACCCAGGCGGTCAGATAATAGAGGTTGACCGGTACGCGCTGGCGGATAGAGACAAAGCGCGTGTCCCCCTCTTTCAGCGTGCTGGAAATACGGTTGTCGTTCCAGCCGACGTCGCGCAGCAGCAGGCTGGCCAGATCGGAGGCGCGGTTAACACGCACGCAGCCGGAGCTCAGGGCACGGATATCTTTCTGGAACAGGCCGTGATTAGGCGTGTCGTGCAGATAGATGGCGTCCGAACTCGGCATATTGAACTTATAGCGCCCCAGCGAGTTAGTTGGCCCCGGCGCCTGGCGAATGCGGTACGGGAACGACGACGCCGACACCATGCTCCAGTCAATCATCGACGGATCAATGACCTCTGCTTCACTGCTCCAGCCAGACAACAGCTGGTAGTTGTGCTTGTAGAGGTAGGACGGATCCTGTTTCACCTTCGGCACGATATCTTTGCGTATCAGGGTGGTCGGCACGTTCCACGGCGGGTTAAGTACCACGTTGTTCAGCGCGCTGCGCATCAGCGGCGTTTTACGATCCGGCCGGCCGACGATCACCCTTGATGAGAGGATTTCGTTACCGTTGACGTAATAGGCCAGTGAGTAGTTGGGGATGTTGACCATGATACCGTTATGCATATCGTCCGGTAACAGACGCAGACGCTGAATATTCAGCGCCAGCAGCGACACGCGCAGCTGCGGCGAGACGTTCAGCCATTCGCGGGTGCGCGGACCTATCGCACCGTCGGCTTCCAGCCCCTGCCAGCGCTGGAAGCGTTTCAAGCCCTCGACCAGCTCCGGCGTGTAGATATTGTCGCCGTTGGCGGGCACGCTGCCGGTCAGCACGTTGCCCGGATTTTCCGGCGTCACCGCCAGAGGGGTCCCATCAACGGCAGCGGCTGAAGGGCTGACCACCGCCGCACCACCCGCGTTGCGCGCGGTCGTCGCATCCGGCTGCGCATTGTCATCGTCATGCACCAGCGGGGCATCCACCTGGCCCACCACCTCATCCACCGGCTTTGGCTGCTCGCTGGCGGCAGACATCATGCCGCTGCGCTGCAGAATATCGCGCAGCGCCGGCACGTCGTTGCTCACCTGACCGGGGCGCAGCGTCTGACGGTCGGTCAGCTGCGGCCAGGGCCGTTTGTCATCAAGCAGCGTTTTCAGCGCCTGATGCATACGCGCGTACTGCGGATGCTGCGGCGACAGCGACCGGATAAAGCCGCTCAGATTGCCGCGCGTCAGCGACGTTTGCCACTGATTAATTGCGGCAACGCCCGGCGCGGCCAGCTTGTAAGGTGCCGTGTTGTAGAGCCAGGTCTCACCCTGAGCGGGAATGCTGGAGGTGAACTGCAGATAGCCGAGCATGGCGTCAGACAGCACAATATCCCGCGCCTGCCCGCTAACCGACGGGTCGGTCAGCAGCTTAACCCACTGGGTAAACTGCGGCTGCACGCCGGAAAGCGCCACTTCGGCCAGCTGCTGCTGAAAAGCACGCACTGCCTGGGGATCCTGCCACATCGGCTGCATGCCGTGGCTGGCGTAAAGAGGAGCCAGCTGTTTCAGGAACACCACCTGCCCGACGTGGCTGGAAAGCGCCGCAGCCAGCTGAGACTGGCTCTGTGCGGCAGAGAGATGATGCGTCACGGGAGCGGAAACCGGCGGAATACCGGCCACGGCAGGAAACGCCTGGGTCAGCCCAAGCAAGACACAGTAGCTAAGCAGCTTAGCCTGCGCGGATAACGATTTCTGCAGCAACATCCCTGCCCCCTGTAAAGTCAGCCGACGAGGAATTCAGCGGCCATTAACTGATGCTTTAAGTATATAAAAAGAAAACGGCATTCGCTTAGTGTGTCGCAAATGCCGTTACTGAGAGTAATCTGGCGGCAAATAATTTACCACTTTTCCGCCAGCTATTTTTTACCCGATCAGGCGAGCGGGGCCGCCGCCTCGGTTACCGTCTGCTCGGCGGCAAAGCCGCGCAGCCCGACCACGTGGACGTGTTCGGTATTGTTAACCACCTTACGCACCAGCTTATAGGTAGTGCCTTTCTCCGGGCTGATGTTTTCCGGTGCCGCGATAATCAGCTGCATTTCCAGACGGTCACACAGCTCGAACAGCGTGGCGATCGACCTGGCATCCAGACGCGCTGCCTCATCGAGGAACAGCAGCCGGCACGGTGAAATATCCTTACCGCGCAGCCGGCGTGACTCCTCCTCCCAGCTCTGCACCACCATCACCAGGATCGACATCCCGGTACCGATGGCCTCGCCGGTAGAGAGCGCCCCGCTCTCCGCTCGCAGCCAGCCTTCCGCTCCGCGGTTAACCTCAACGTCCATCTCCAGGTAGTTGCGGTAGTCCAGCAGCTCCTCGCCGATGGTTTGCGGCGTACGCTGGCCCATATCCATCTGCGGGTTGAGGCGCTGATAGAGTTTCGCCAGCGCTTCGGAGAAGGTCAGGCGGTTGCTGTTGAACAGGTCCTGATGCTGCTCGTGCTGTTCCGATAACACGTCCAGCAGCGTCGAGTGCGCTTCGCGCACGTTGACGTTCAGCCGCACGCTCTTCACCTGGCCGAAGCTTACCGCCTGCAGCCCCTGGTTAAGCTGGCGGATGCGGTTCTGCTCGCGCTGGATGGTTTTACGGATAATGTTCGCTGCGCTGCGCGAGCTGATCGCCAGCATCTGCTCGCGAGCGGTCAGCTCCTCGGTCAGGCGGTTCAGCTCAATCTCCATCTGCTCAATGGCTTCTACCGGGTCATCGGTGCGGATAATATCCTGGCGGATACGCTCGCGCAGATGCTGATAGACGGCGATAAAGAACTGGATCTTGCGTTCCGGGCGCTTCGGATCTTCCGACAGGCGCAGCACGTCACGCAGATGTTCGTTATCCGCCACCGCCAGACGCAGCGCGCCCAGCGCCTTATCCGACATGGAGCGCAGTTCATCGCCGCCCAGATAGGCCAGCTCACGCCGGTGCAGACGGCGCTCGACGCCGTTATCTTTCACCAGCCGCAGCACCGCCACCCAGCCGGCTTTGGCGCTGACCACCTGCTCGCGGCCGATGTGGTATTCGCGCTCCACGCGGCGCAGTTTCTTCTGCAGCGCGTCCATCTCGGCCTCACAGAAGGTGATCTGTTTTTCCAGCTGGCTGCGGCGCGCGCGGTTGTTGCTCAGCGCGCTGTACAGTTCGTCGCGGCGCAGGCGCGCCCGCTCTTCCGCGCTGGCGTCCGCCTGCACGCCGATGTCCTGCATCTCCTGCTGCAGCTCTTTCAGCATTTCACGCTTGGCGTCGTAAGAGCTTTTCAGCGATGCCAGCACCTGGCTGTACTGGGTCAGCTGGCCCTGATGCTGGCGCAGCTGTTCACGGGCGCGGGCACGTTCACCCTCGGCCTGCTCCAGACGCTGGCGCAGTTTTTCATTCAGGTCGCTGGTGCCGTTGAGCATGCCGGCGGAATCGGTGTAGCCAAAGTGGGCGCGGCGCTGCACCACTTCGGTCAGGGCAAACGCCTGCTGACGGGCGGCACGCTGCTGCAGCTGCGCCTGCTGGTAGTCCAGCCGCAGCTGCTCGTGCTGCTCCGGGTCGCTCTGCAGCACCGACAGAACAGGTTCCAGCTTCGCCAGCTGTGCGCCGTGCTGCTGCACGAAGCGCGCCGCTTCCTGCGCTTCATCCAGCCGTTCGAGGATCTCTTCGTAGCGATCCTGCAGCGTATCGTCCAGCAGCAGGCTGACGCGCGGCAGCAGGCGGTTGAGGTGAGCCACGCCTTCACGCGCCTGCTCAAACTGCTGGCGCTGCTGCTGGTTCTGGCTTTCATGGTTGGCCAGCGCGCGCTCATTCTCCACGCGGCGCTGGTTCAGCTGACGCAGCTCCGCTTCCGGGTCCGCTTCAAAGGCGACGCCAAGATGGCTGCCGATAAAGCGGCTGAACGACTGATGCAGGCGCTGAATTTTCTGCACGTCAAAGGACAGAGTGGCATAGCGTTCGGCCAGCGCGTCGCGCTCGGCGTCCAGCCGCTCCAGCTGGGTTTCACGCGCGGCGCGGCCAAACAGCGGCACCTTCGGAAAGCGCGAGTAGCGCCACTGGCGATCGCCGGCCTTCACCACCACCGCTTTTTCCAGCTCTTCGACGTTGAATACGCTGTCGTCGAACGACTGCGGGTCCCCTTCGATCAGGTAGAGGTCTTCCGGGCAGTCATCCAGCCCGTCCAGCTGTTCGCGCACCAGCGACAGGTCCGGCACCACGATAGCGTGGCGCGACGGCCCGTACAGCGCCGAGAAGTAAGGCGCGTCGTCGATAGTGACGTCATCATAAATTTCGGACAGCAGCACGCCGCCGAAACGCTCGGCCAGCGCGTTGAGCCGCGCGTCTTCCGCGCCACCCGGCTGGCTGAGGCGTTCAATCTGCCGTTCACGATCGCGCTTCTGCGCGGCCACGTCGTCACGCTCAACCGTGGTCTCACGCTCGCGCTCCAGCAGCTGCTGCATGCATTCGGTCACCTGCTGGCTGCTCTCCAGCGGCTGGCCGCTCTGCTCGCTCAGCTGCGCTAAAATCTCCTGCGCAGCCAGCCACTGCGGTGCCTGGCGCGTCTGGCGGGCAATGCGTTCGCGCAACTGCTCCTGCTCCTGACGCAGAGCCATACGCTGCTCGCCGGCGGTGGAGACGCTCTCACCCAGCTGTTCAATACGCGCTTCCAGCTCATACTGCAGCGCCTCCAGATCGGCGGCATCGACGCTCTGACCGTGGCGCTTGCAGAACTCCGCCAGCAGCCGCTCGGCATCCTGCTGCTCGCGCAGGCGCTGCTCCAGCTCTGACACCCTGGATCGCAGCGACTGCAGCTGCCCGGCGTGGTGCTGCTGGTTGGCCGCATCGCGCAGCAGATCGCGCCCGACCTGCCACGCCTCGCTGCGGCTGACCGGGCCGGCAATGCGCTGCACCAGCTCGAACGCCTGTTCAAACTGGCTGTGCGCCGCCTCGGCCACGCTCATCTTCTGCTCCAGCCGTAGCAGCTGTTCGGTGGCCTCCTGCTCTTTTACCTGGAAGGTCTCCTGCCACTCGTCGGCGTTATCCACGCTGAGGTCGTTAATCTGGCAAATTTCGCGCGCGCGCTGCAGCGCCTGCAGCGCCTGCTGATACTGGATCGCCCGGGTCTGCTGCACGTCCAGCGCCTGCTGATAGTCGGCCAGCTGGTTTTTCAGCTCGTCGACTTCCAGCTCGGCGCCTTCGCTGCGCGCTTCCAGCTCTTCGTGCTGTTCACGCGCTTCCGCCACCACCTCGTTCTGCTCTTCCAGACGGAAGGTCAGCTCTTCGAGATCGGCATCGTAGCGGTCGATTTTTTCCTGCTGGCGCAGCGCGGTCTGCACCAGGTTCAGGTGATCGCTGGCGCCCTGGTAATCGGTCTCCAGATCGCTTTCGGCGGCGTTGTGCTCGGCCAGCTCACGTGCCATCTCAACCTGGCGATACTGTTCGGTCGCCAGCTGACGGCGGCTGGTAAACAGCTCGCCGCGCACCTGCACCGCGCCGTCCAGATGGATGCGGCGCTCGTTAGCGTGGCGCATATAGTCGGCCGCCACGTAGCTGGTCGCTTCTGAAATCAGGTGCTTAAACAGGTCACGGTCGGACTGGGTAACGCGGATCGCCTCCAGCGTCATGCGGTTTTCACGCAGCGCGCCTTCCATATCCTGGAACGCCTTGCGCACGCCGCTGTTCTCCGGCAACAGGTAGTCGCGCAGGGAGCGGGTAATGGCGCTGGAGATACCGCCGTACAGAGAAGCCTCAATCAGACGGTAGTATTTGCTGCGGTCGGCGGCGGAGCGCAGGCGACGCGCCACGATGCCGAGATCGAACATCACGGAGTGGTAGTCGGTGATCGAGTTGTACTGTTTAAACTGTACGCTCTCCATCGCCTCAAATTTGTCTTTCAACTCGCTGAGCGGCAGCACGCGCGCCTGGCGGGCGTTCACCGTTTCAGTGAGGATTTCGGTCGGGTTAATTGCTACCGGCAGGCCGTGGATGCTGAACGGCTTAATATCCACCTTGCGATCGCGGCCGGCGACCTGCTGCAGGCGCACGCCGACGATCACCCGCTGATGGCGCGAGTTGACCACGTCGAGCGCCGCATAGCAGACGCCGGGACGTAATTTGCCGTGCAGGCCTTTATCGCGCGAGCCGGAGGTGGCCCCGGCTTCGGTGGTGTTACGGAAGTGCAGCAGCGTCAGATCGGGGATCAGCGCGGTGATAAACGCCGCCATGGTGGTCGATTTACCGGCACCGTTACCGCCCGACAGCGTAGTCACCAGCTCATCAAGGTCAAAGGTGCGGGCAAAAAAACCGTTCCAGTTAATCAGCGTCAGCGAACGAAACTTTCCACGTTCAATCATTACTCTTCTTCTCCACTGTCCGGCGCGCCCTGTTCGGCGTCATTATCGCCCTCTTCATCCAGCACCAGCCCGCCTTCCAGCTGCATCGCTTCACCATCCCGGATCATGCGCAGCTGCGCGTCGCGGGCGTCATCGCCGCTGCGCACGTCGGCACCAAAGCGGAACACCGATTCGGTGATGCGGAACTTGCTGCTGTCGTTGCCCATAAACCACACCATGCCGAGGCGGCGCAGGCGGTTTAACGAGGCGCGCATCTTTTCCTGCAGCTTCTGCCGGTCGAGATCCGATCCGGTTGAGCGCTGGTTCACCAGCTTCAGCAGCTTGTTCTCATCGGCCAGCGACATCAGTTCGTCGTGCAGCTCCTGCTGGGTAAAGATGCCCTCATTGGCCAGCCGCTCCGGGCTGAGATAGAGGTAACAGAGGACTTTGCCGACCATCATGTCCATTTCGGACAACACCGAGCGTGGGATCAGCGTCGTGGAACGCGGTCGCAGGTAGAAAAAGCCTTCCGGCGCGCGGATCAGCTCAACGTGATAGCGGGCGTAAAACTCTTCCAGAAACTCCTGATAGTCCATCAGGAAAGCGTGTTGATCTAACTCTTCAATCGCAACGTGGCGTCCTGCCCGTAACTGGCTGTCCAGCGCCGGAAAAATCGGGTTCGCCAGGGCTTGTGCCAGCTTAACCGGCATCACTTGTTCAATATTTGTCGATGACATGTGCCTGCACCTTGGCTCCGTAATCATTAATAGCCTGCCACTCGGGCGACAGGCCGGTAAAATCGGCTTCGGCCACGCCTAAGCGTACCGCCTGATCGATCACAATCCGCGCCACGTCAAAATGCCGCACCCGCGGATACTGCACCAGGTAGTCACGCACCACCAGGCCGAGATCGAGCGGTTTTTTCTGCGCCTTGTAGATAGCCAGCGCCTCTTCAATCATCGCCGCCAGCTGCTCGCGAATTTCGTTAAACTCTTCGTACTCCAGCTCGGAAGGCAGCTCACCGGTCACCTCGTCACTGCGCAGGGTCAGCTCTTCATCGCGCATGTCGTACAGGCGGTCGGCGTTGGCGTAGGTGAGCGCCCAGGGGGCGTCGAAGTACGTTTGCAACGACTGGCGCAGGCGCTGGGCAAACACGCGGTTTTTATCCATATCGATGGCGGTACGGATAAACTTATGCACGTGGCGGTCATAGCCGATCCACAGGTCAATCGCCTGCTGGCCCCAGCTGATGATACGGTCGAGCTTGTTCTGCAGGTCATAGACCAGCTTATCGACAAAACCGAGATCGGGGCTGCTCATGGTGGCATCCTGAATGCGCAGCAGGTTGGCCTGCAGCTTATCGCCCGCCGCTTCCAGCGTATCCTGCAGCTCGCGCAGCGTGCCGGAGGTTTCACTCAGCAGCAGTTCACAGCTGGAGATCGCCGCGCGCCAGTCCTTGTTGAGCAGCTGGGCGATATCGTCCTTCACCGACTGCTGCTGCTCGTCCATGATGCGCTGGGTGATATCAATACTGTCGAAGATCTCCGCCACCGAGTATTTCAGCGGCGCAAAGACGTTGCGGTGCCAGTGGAACTCATCGCCATCCTCTTCAGCCGCATCCGCGGCGCGCTTCAGCTCGCCGGCGACGATCGACAGCTGCATCGACAGGCGCAGCGTGGAAAACTCGCGCTGGCGAATATAGTAGTCGGTGATGCCGATCGCCAGCGGCGTCAGACGGTAGATGGCATTGCCTTCGGCCTGTTCGCTGGTAAAGCGGTTCAGCAGGCGCTGGCGCACCATATCATTGATAGCGTTGTTGGCGCGCACCAGCACCGTTTCGCTGGTCTGTTCAAAGCCTTCGCTGACGTGGCGGAATGCGTCAGTCAGCTCGCCTTCGCTCATTTCGCCATCCATGCGCTCGCCGTTAAGGGTGGCAATCGCCAGCAAAAAAGTCAGACGTTCGGTCGGCAGCGAAACGGAAAAATCATTTTTTCGCGCCCAGGCCACCAGCTCGGGGATGGTCTGAGAAAAGTCACTCATAATGCGTCCGCCTTAAAGGGTTTCCGTGCGGTGACGTGGATATAACGTCCTAAACTCAAAAAGGGCTCCTGATGGCAGTACTGCTTCTCAAAAGCCAGAACCTCGTCAAACCGCTCCGTCTGTTTGTGCTTCTCACGCATGTAGTCGTGGAAGACGCGGATACCGGTTTTGTTTTCAATGGTAAAGCCGCAGTCGGCCAGCCAGCCGTATACCTGCTGCGGATCGCGCGGGTAGTCCGGCGACAGGGTTTTCTTTTTACGCTTGGTCAGGCCGGCCTGCAGATAACCGAAGTTACCCAGCACCATGGTCTGCAAAGTGAGGCCATGAATGTTATAGAACATCAGTGACAGTATGCCACCCGGCTTCAGCACATCATACAGCGCCTGCAGCGCCTGCTGGGGCTCGGCCACCCACTCAAGCACCGCGTGAAACAATACCAGATCGACCGGCCGATCCAAATGTTGACCAACCTGCTGGGCGCTAATTTGTTTGAATTGCATGTTGCCGCTCACACCTTTCTGCTCCGCCAGCAGGCGGGCGCGGCTGAGCATTTCAGCGGAGAGATCGCACAGCAGCACCTGGTGCCCGCGCCCGGCGATGCCGCAGCCGGTCTGGCCTTCGCCGCCGCCGGCATCCAGCACCGCCAGCGGCCCCGCAGGCAGCGTGGTCAGCAGCGCGTCCAGCTCCTGCCAGAGGATCGCCTGACGAATGCGGCCTTTGGTGGTGCCGTAAATGTTTTGCGAGAATTTTTCCGCGATGTCATCAAAGTTGCGATCCTGCATACCCGCTCCGGCGTCGCGTTAAAAGTAAAGTCACCGGGTATTTTGTCATACACTGGCAGATAATGAAGCTTTCCCGTGTCACTTCGCCGCCGGATGGCGTTTTTTCGGACAAAAGGAGTCTGTTTCCATGCTTTTCACGCTGAAAAAGGCGATCGGCGGCCTGCTGATGCCTCTGCCCGCGCTGCTGCTGCTGATCGCGGTGGGTATTTTGCTGCTCTGGTTCAGCCGCTGGCAGAAAACCGGCAAAGTGGTTATTTCACTTGGCTGGGGAATCATGCTGCTTTTCAGCCTGCAGCCGGTGGCCGATCGGCTGCTGCTGACCACCGAGGCGGGCTGGCCAACGTGGCAGGGACAGCACAAGGTTGAGTACGTGGTGGTACTGGGCGGCGGCTACACCTGGAACCCTGACTGGGCCCCCAGCTCGAATATGCTGAATAACAGCCTGCCGCGACTGGCAGAGGGCATCCGCATCTGGCGGATGAACCCGGGATCGCGGCTGATCGTTACCGGTGGCGCGGCAACCGGCAACGCGGTCAGCTCGGCGGAAGTGACCTCAAAGGTGGCACAGTCGCTCGGTGTGCCACAGGAGGCGATCATTGCCCTGACCCGGCCGCGGGATACCGAGCAGGAAGCGCGTGAAGTGGCCCGACTTATCGGCCAACGGCCGTTCGCGCTGGTCACCTCTGCCAGCCATCTGTCGCGGGCGATGATCTTTTTTGAACGCGAAGGCCTGCATCCCTTGCCGGCTCCGGCCAACCAGATGGCGGTAACCTCACCGCTTAACCTGTGGGAAAAGATACTGCCGGCGGCGTTCTGGCTCGGGCACAGTGAGCGTGCGGTCTATGAAGGGCTGGGCAGGATCTGGCAGGCGGTAAAACCGCACAGTTCGGCAGATGAGCCTGGGCAGCAGTGACTATGTCGCCAGTTCATCTGCTCAGCCAGGGCAGCAGTGACTCTGCGGCCAGTTCATCAGCTCAGCCAGGGCAGCAGTGACTCTGCTACCAGTTTATCAGCTCAGCCACGGCAGCAGTGACTCTGCGGCCAGCCGGAAACGCTGGCGGTTAAACTGTCCGTGGTTCTGCCAGCGTGCAATCTCTTCCCACAGCAGATAGAGCCAGCGTCGGGCAACAAAGCCCTCGGCCAGCGGCGCGTACTGGTAGTAGTCGTTCAGCAGCGCGTCTCCGCTGGCGAAGCCGCAGAACGGGTAGAGATCAAACTCGCGCGGCGCCCACTGCAGCGGCCCCGGATTGACCATCGCCAGCAGCCGGTCGTGGCCCGGATTTTTCAGAATGTTGTCGGGCGACAGATTGCCATGGATCAGCACGCAGGGATCGTTGAAATCACCGAACAGTGTGGCAAAACGGTCGCGGCTGCGATACAGGATACGCCGGTCGTCCATGCAGAGGAATGCCGGACATCGCATGGTGATCATCGCCCACAGCACCTCAATACGCTGACGATACCATGCCGGCCAGCCGTTCTTCTGCTGACTGTCTACCGTGCCCACCAGCCCGCCGCTGTCAATCTGATGCCAGGCCAGCAGGCCGCTGACGATCTGCCTGCGCAGCTGCTGCTCACGCTTGGCCGTCCGCGCGGGAACGGCGATCGAAACGCCGCCCAGCCGCTCCAGCAGCAGCACCTCGTGCAGCGGCGGCTGCTCGCTGCTGACGACCCCGAACACCAGCGGCACGCGCACCTTGCCCTGTTTCGCCAACAGCGACAGCTTTTGTGCTTCCTGCGCGGCGGCGTCTTTCAGGGTAAAGTATTTAGCCACCATCGGCAGCGAATCGCCCTCATCATCGTAGAGCGTATACAGACTGGCGTCGGGCTGGCGGCTGATGCACTCAACCCGACTCACCGGTTCGCCAAGAACCAGCGCTAATTCCGTTCTGAGGTGTTCCAAACGCCCCTCCTGACCGGCAGGGAAATACGGGGCGACTGTCGCCGCCCCGAAAGGGGGTTAACGCATCGCTTCGCGCACCCGCAGCAGATCTTCCGGCGTGTCTACGCCAACGCTGGGGATCGCTTTGGCGACGTCAACGTGAATTTTCTCGCCGTACCACAGCACGCGCAGCTGCTCCAGTAGCTCGATCTGCTCCAGCGGGCTGGCTTCCCAGCTGACGTAGCGGCGGATAAAGCCGGCGCGATAGGCATAAATGCCAATATGGCGCAGGAAGCTATCGCCAACGGTCTCTTTCGAGACGCTGAACCGTTCGCGGTCCCACGGGATGGTGGCGCGGGAGAAGTAGAGCGCGTAGCCGTTGGCATCACGCACCACCTTCACCGCATTAGGGTTGAATGCCTCTTCCGCAGAGGTAATCGGCACCGCCAGCGTGGCCATGCCGGCGCTGCTCTGCGCCAGATTTTCGGCAACCTGACGGACGATCACCGGCGGGATCATCGGCTCATCGCCCTGCACGTTAACGATCACCGTGTCATCGGCGAACTGATAGCGATCGATAACTTCTGCCAGCCGCTCCGTACCCGAATGGTGGTCGGCACGGGTCATACACACTTCGCCACCCGCCGCTTCCACCGCCCGCGCCACGTCCTGATTGTCGGTGGCCACGATCACCCGATCGGCGCCGGACTCCAGCGCCCGCTCCATCACGTGCACCACCATCGGCTTACCGTGAATATCAACCAGCGGTTTACCCGGCAGGCGCGTGGAGGCATAGCGCGCTGGAATAATCGCGACGAAACTCATACCGGATGCTCTTCTGACGTCAGCGTACGGGCTTCCACTTCCAGCAGCACCGGAATACCGTCGCGCACCGGGAAGGCCAGGCCGTCCGCCTTGCAGATCAGCTCCTGCTGCTCTTTGTTAAAACTGAGCTTGCCGTGGCACACCGGGCAAGCAACGATTTCAAGTAAACGATGATCCATAAATCCTCCTGAACGGGTCGGTCTCATCAGGCAACCTCTGTCGCTGACGGGCCTGCCCGTGGTTGCCAGCAGTCTGGCAGATGATGATAAAAATCAGGCGCCGGCGGGTTCGGCCAGGGCCGAGATTGTGGCCAGCAGCGGTCCGGCATCGGCAATCTCTGCGTCCACCGGCAGATACCACCAGTTTTGCCGGGCAAACGCCCGCGCTTTAACCGCATCTTTTTCGGTCATCAGCAGCGTCTCGCCCGCCGGAGTCAGCGCCTGCAGCGCCTCCGCGCTGTAGGCCTGATGGTCGGCAAACGCCACCTCGCGCAGCGGCGTCACACCCTGCTGACGCAGGGTAGTAAAGAAGCGAGGCGGATGGCCTATCCCGGCCATTGCCACCACCGACGGCAGTGACGCCAGCGGCCGTGATTCGCCGGAAAGGAGGTTCACCGCCGCCGCCGGCCGCAGCCGCATGGCTAATTCACCGGCGTGCGGCGTGCCACCGTTGCAGATCACTGCGGTAACGCCCTTCAGGCGCGCCTGGCGTTCACGCATCGGCCCGGCGGGCAGCCACCAGCCGTTGCCGAAGCGGCGTTCACCGTCAACCACCACGATTTCACAGTCGCGGGCCAGCGCATAGTGCTGCAGGCCGTCGTCGGTGATGATGATATCCACCCCCTGGCCAGCCAGCAAGGCCTCCACCGCCTGCCGGCGGCGGGGAGCCACGGCCACCGCCGCCCCGGTGCGTTGATAGATCAGCACCGGCTCATCGCCGGCCTCTGCCGTTGTAGTGTGCGGGCCGAGCACCAGCGGATAGCTTGCGGCCTTGCCGCCATAGCCGCGCGACACCACGCCGACGCGCAGGCCACGCTGCTGAAGCACCTGCACCAGCCAGACAACCACCGGCGTTTTACCGTTACCACCGGCGGTCAGATTGCCGACCACCACCACCGGCACCGGAGCACGCCAGGCTTTGCGCCATCCCCAGCGGTAGCTGAGGCGGATCAGGTTGCTGACCAGGCCGTAGAGAAAACTCAGCGGCAGCAGCAGCAGAAATAGCGGCGATTTACCGCTCCAGATGCGTTCAATCATTGACCAAACTGCATTTTGTGCAGCTGAGCATAGGCACCCTTCTCGGCCAGCAGATGTTCATGGCTTCCGCGCTCAACGATCTGGCCATCTTCCACCACCACGATCTCATCGGCTTTCTCGATGGTCGACAGGCGGTGAGCAATGACCAGCGAGGTGCGGTTTTTCTGCAGCTCGTCCAGCGCCGACTGGATCGCCCGCTCGGATTCGGTATCCAGCGCGGAGGTCGCCTCATCGAGGATCAGGATCGGACAGTCGCGCAGTAGCGCACGGGCGATGGCGATACGCTGGCGCTGGCCGCCTGAGAGCAGCACGCCGTTTTCACCAATTACCGTATCGAGACCGTTATCCATCTTCTTAATGAAGTCCATAGCGTGCGCCATGGTGGCCGCTTTCTCGATATCTTCGCGGCTGTACTGCTCATGGCGCGCATAGGCAATATTATTGGCGATGGTATCGTTAAACAGGTGCACGTTCTGTGACACCAGCGCCACCTGATTACGCAGCGATGCAAGGGTGTACTCGCGCAGATCGTGACCGTCCATCAGGATCTCGCCCTGCTGGATATCGTAAAAACGGGTCAGCAGGCTGGCCAGGGTCGATTTTCCGGAGCCGGAACGGCCAACCAGCGCCACCGTTTTGCCTTCCGGGATCGCCAGGTTGATATTCTTCAGCGCCGGGATATCACGGCCGGGATAGGTGAAGGTGACATTGCGGAATTCAATATCGCCTTTCGCACGTTCCACGGTGCGCTTGCCGTTATCCACTTCCTGCTCGCTGTCCAGAATTGAGAACAGGGTCTGGCAGGCAGCCATGCCGCGCTGGAACTGCGCATTGACGTTGGTCAGCGACTTCAGTGGGCGCATCAGCGCAACCATCGCTGAGAACACCACGGTAATGGTACCGGCAGACAGCGTCTCCATCACGCTCGGGACGCTGGCGGCGTAGAGAATAAACGCCAGCGCCAGCGAGGCGATCAGCTGAATGATGGGATCGGAGATGGAAGAAGCGGAAACCAGCTTCATGCCCTGCTGGCGCATGCGGTTACTGACGCGGTGGAAACGTTCGTTTTCGATCTCCTGACCGCCGAAAATCAGCACCTCTTTATGGCCTTTCAGCATCTGCTCGGCGCTGGTAGTCACCTGCCCCATGGTGTTCTGCATATTTTTGCTGATGTTACGGAAGCGTTTAGAAACCGAGCGGATGGCAAAGGAGACGATGGGAGCCAGCACGATCAGGATCAGCGACAGCTGCCAGCTGTTCCAGAACATCAGTACGAAAAGCGCGATAATCGAGGCACCTTCACGCACCACGGTCACTAATGCACTGGAAGAGGAGGAGGCAACCTGCTCAGTGTCATAGGTGATGCGCGACAGCAGCGTGCCGGTGGACTGTTGATCGAAGAACGCCACCGGCATACCCATCATATGGCCAAACAGGCGACGGCGCATGGTCATTACCACGTTTCCGGAAACCCAGGAGATGCAGTAGCTGGAGATATAACTGGTGATACCGCGAACCAGCATCAGGCCGATTACAGCCAGCGGCATCCAGACCAGTACGGAACTGTTAGCTTTACCAAAACCATCATCGAGTAAAGGTTTCAGCAGAGAGAGCATCAGCGTATCGCCTGCCGCATTGATAATCAGTGCGATTGCGGCGGCAATCAGCCCCGCCTTATAAGGCACAATCATCGGACTGAGGCGGCGGAAGGTCTGCCAGGTGGAAAGATCTTTATCCAGATGCATAGTTATCCAGCATTAGTTGAAATAGCCGCTCATTCTACCTGGATTAGCGGGTGACGCCAAACCACTGATGGTACCAACGGTTCATTAATTGTTCTCTTAACCCCAGAAGCTGCCAGTAATCTGTAAAAAATCGTGCGCTAAGCTGGCCGGAAAGCGCGGTATCTCGCCAGATGATCTGATTATCCGCATAGCGCCGAATAATCTGTCGCGCAGGCAGCCGCCAGGCGCTGTAACGTGCCGCCGAGGCAATGGCGGCGTCGGGATGGACCGCGCGCAGCAGCGGCGGCGTCGAAGACGTGCGGCTGCCGTGGTGCGGCACCTGCAGCAACGTGGCGGCCAGGCTGCCGCGCTGCCCGGCCACCAGCGCCCGTTCCGCCGGCGCTTCAATGTCGCCGGTCAGCAGAACCCGCCAGCGCCCGTCGCTGACCGTCACCACGCAGGAGCGGTTATTGCCCGTCAGCGCATAGCCGGGCGGCGGCCACAGCACCTTAAAATCGAGGCCCTGCCAGCGCCACGCCAGCCCGCGGTGGCAGGGCCGGTGCCCCGGCAGCCCCAGCGGGCTGCGCACGCTGGCACGGGGAAACGCAGCCTGCACGCTTGCCAGACCGCCGGTATGATCCAGGTGCTCATGGCTGATAATAATCTGGCTCACCGTCAGCCCCTGCCAGCGCAGCCAGGGCAGGATCTGGCTGCGTGCCGCATCCCCGCCAGGCCAGCGGTTGCCGACATCATACAGCGTCGCCTGGCCGTAACGGGAGATCGCTACCGCCAGGCCGTGCCCCACATCGAGCATATCCACCCGCCACTGCGGTTTTACGCTGGCGCTGGCCGCGGCCAATCCCAGCACCAGGCTCAACAGGCTGGCCGGTGAACTGCGCCACCAGCCAAAGCGCAGCGCCATCAGCAGCAGCCAGCAGCCAGGGCTGTAGAAGGCCTGAGCTGCATCCAGCGGCAGCCAGCCGTCGGGCAGTTGCCGTAGAGGCAGAAACACTGCGCTGAGCGAGCGATCGGCCAGCCACCACAGCGACGTGCTCAGCCAGGGCAGCGGCAGCAGGATCAGCGCCAGCAGGATCAGCGGCACGGTCAGCAGCGAGACCAGCGGCACCGCCCACAGGTTCGCCAGCGGTGCACTGAGGCTGATGCCGTGAAACAGCAATACCTGCAACGGCATCATCAGCAGCAGCATACCCAGTTGCAGATGCAGTAAGCGCAGCGGCAGCCAGCGTTTCCCGCGCTGAAAACGCCGCGGTAACGGAAAACTGTGATACCACAGCAGCAACCCGCCCACCGCCAGCGCCGACAGCCACAGGCTGTCTGACAGCAGGCTCAACGGGTCAGACAGCAGAATCACCGCCAGGCACATCAGCCACACCTGCAGCGCATGGCAACTGACGCCGCTCAGGCGCAGCCCGCTCCAGATCAGCAGCGCCAGCATCGCCCGTAACGCCGGGGGATTACCACCGGAGAGCCAGCAGTAGCAGAACGCCAGCACCAGACTACTGACCAGCGGCAGGCGATAGCCAATCCGCCACGCCGGCAAAGCAAACTGAACGAGACGCGCCAGCCACCAGCCCAGCGCCGCCGCCAGCGCAATATGCAGCCCGGATATCGCCATCAGATGCGCGGTACCGGTTTCCCGCAGCAGTCGGGTCAGATCGGCGCTGACCTCGGCCCGCTCACCAAATGCCAGCGCGCCAAGAGTGCCCTGCCAGGGGAGATGCCCGTAGCGCTCTTTTGCCGCATGGATTATCGCATCCCGCCAGCCGCAGCGCGACTGCAGCACCTGCGCGTCAGTGACCCGGCCGCTCAGCGGCACGCCGTTGGCCAGCGCATAACGCTGCGCGTCAAACCCTCCTTCGTTCAGCCGGGCGTGTACCGGGCGCAGCTTTACCGTCAGCAGCCAGCGCTGACCGGCGCAGAGCGCGGTGCCGGTTTCCGGCAGGCTGAGCATCGCCGAGATCGGCGGAAACAGCAGCCGCCCCTGCTGCCTCAGCAAGCGCACGCGGGCTCGCTGCCCGTCAGGTTGCAGGTTTTCGATCTTCACCTCCACCTGCAGCGGCCGGCGGGTCAGCTGTTCAATCTGTTGCAGCGTGGTACGGCCGGCATTAACCGCCCAAACCGAAGCCAGCAACGCCAGCGCCAGCGGCAGTGCGCCCCTTCGGGGTAAGCCGGCCAACAGTAGTGCCAGACCCAGCGCCAGCAGGTCATAGCGGTAGCCAGGCAGCGAAGGGAGAAAGTTCAGCGGCAGGGTACCGGCAATAATGCAGCCGGCCAGACGGGTGACGGTTAAACGCATAGCTCCTCCCTGATGGCGTCAGGGCAGTGTGCACCAGCCGTCATCAGGGTGCTGCAGGCAGAGGGTGACTTTCAGAACAGACACGCAAATAATTGCTGGCTTTACAGCAAACCCGGCCAGCGGTGTGAAGCACTCTCCAGCGGCGTGGCGCTGCCCGCAGCGGGCTGACACAAACGACAGGCAAAAAAAAACGACACCGAAGTGTCGTTTTATTGGTAATTCGCTCTGTCTGGCCACCTTTACACTCGCGTGCAAAGGAACAGGACATCAGCCGCCGTAGATATTGGCGCGATCGCGCAGCTCTTTACCCGGCTTGAAGTGTGGAACGTATTTACCTTCCAACTCCACTTTGTCGCCCGTTTTCGGGTTACGGCCGGTACGAGGTGCACGATAGTGCAATGAGAAGCTGCCAAATCCCCGGATTTCGATGCGTTCGCCCTGTGACAACGTGGTTGCCATATGCTCCAGCATCTCTTTTACCGCATCCTCAACGACTTTCGCCGGAATATGAGAGTGCTGGCCAGCAAGTCTTTCAATCAGTTCTGACTTGGTCATAAAACCTCCGGTTAATCCGCTAGGAATAGTTCTGACAGATAACGACGGTACAGGGCAGCCTGAGCTGCCCTGAAGAACGATTACTCGCCTTTAGCTGCTTTGAAAGCTTCAGCCATTGCGTTAGAGAAGTTGCCTTCTTCCGGTTTGGTGTTAACCGTTGCAATTGCTTCTTTCTCGTCAGCCTGGTCTTTAGCACGAACAGACAGGCTTACAACGCGGTTTTTACGGTCAACGCCGGTGAACTTAGCTTCAACATCGTCGCCAACATTCAGAACCAGAGTTGCGTCTTCAACGCGGTCGATTGAAGCTTCAGAAGCGCGCAGGTAACCTTCAACGCCGTCTGCCAGTTCAACTGTAGCACCTTTAGCGTCAACTGCAGTCACTTTACCGTTAACAATGGCACCTTTCTTGTTCAGAGAGATGTAGTTGTTGAACGGATCTTCTGCCAGCTGCTTAACGCCCAGGGAGATACGCTCGCGCTCTGCGTCAACCTGCAGAACCACAGCAGCGATTTCGTCGCCTTTCTTGTATTCACGCACGGCTTCTTCGCCGGTCGCGTTCCAGGAGATGTCAGACAGGTGTACCAGGCCGTCGATGCCGCCGTCCAGGCCGATGAAGATACCGAAGTCAGTGATAGACTTGATTTTACCTTCAACGCGGTCGCCCTTGTTGTGGGTTTCTGCGAACAGCTGCCATGGGTTAGATTTGCACTGCTTCAGACCCAGGGAGATACGACGACGTTCTTCGTCGATGTCCAGAACCATAACTTCAACAACATCGCCCACGTTAACAACTTTAGATGGGTGGATGTTTTTGTTGGTCCAGTCCATTTCAGACACGTGTACCAGGCCTTCAACGCCTTCTTCGATTTCAACGAAGCAGCCGTAGTCGGTCAGGTTGGTCACGCGGCCGGTCAGGCGGGTGCCTTCCGGATAACGCTTAGCGATAGCGACCCAAGGATCTTCGCCCAGCTGCTTCAGACCCAGAGATACACGGGTACGCTCGCGGTCGAATTTCAGCACTTTCACGTTGATTTCGTCGCCAACATTGACGATTTCGCTTGGATGCTTAACGCGCTTCCAGGCCATGTCAGTGATGTGCAGCAGGCCGTCAACGCCGCCCAGATCAACGAATGCACCGTAGTCAGTGAGGTTCTTAACGATACCTTTAACTTCCATGCCTTCCTGCAGGTTTTCCAGCAGCTGATCGCGCTCTGCGCTGTTCTCGGATTCGATAACCGCACGACGTGAAACCACCACGTTGTTGCGTTTCTGGTCCAGCTTGATCACTTTGAATTCAAGCTCTTTGCCTTCCAGGTGCAGCGTGTCGCGCACCGGACGAACATCAACCAGTGAACCTGGCAGGAACGCACGAATACCGTTCAGCTCAACTGTGAAGCCACCTTTAACTTTGCCGTTGATGATACCGGTAACAGTTTCAGCGTCTTCGTAAGCTTTTTCCAGCGTGATCCAAGCTTCGTGACGTTTAGCTTTCTCACGGGACAGCAGGGTTTCACCGAAGCCGTCTTCTACCGCATCCAGCGCAACGTCAACTTCGTCACCTACCTGGATTTCCAGCTCGCCGGCTGCGTTCTTGAACTGCTCTGCAGGAATTGCAGATTCAGATTTCAGACCCGCATCAACCAGAACTACGTCTTTGTCGATAGAGACAACAACGCCACGAACGATGGAACCCGGACGGGTTTCGATTGTTTTTAAGGATTCTTCAAATAGTTGAGCAAAAGATTCAGTCATATTGATAATCTTCAGGATTCTTCAATTTAACGTCCACCTGACGTCCTGACGGGTGGGGTTGTTTCACATGCCCGATGATGTCCATATCACAGGGTTAGATAAATTCTGAGAGCCAACGCTCATTTTAACGCCGGGTCAAAGACCCGAAAATCACGCCAGCGCGAGTTTTTCGCGCGCATATTTTAGCGCAATTTCGATGACCTGCTCAATAGACATTGTAGTCGAATCAAGCACTAAGGCATCGTTTGCCGGGACTAACGGGGCAATCGCACGATTGCGGTCACGATCGTCACGCTCTTTTATCTCGGATAAAAGGCGCTCAAAGTTAACACTAAAGCCCTTATCCTGCAACTGTAGCATACGGCGATGCGCACGCTCTTCGGCGCTGGCATCAAGGAAAATTTTCACCGGTGCATCGGGAAATACCACCGTGCCCATATCACGCCCGTCGGCAATCAGCCCCGGCAGTTCGCGGAAACCGCGCTGGCGGCGTAGCAGCGCCTCACGGACGCGGGGAAACGCGGCCACTTTAGAGGCGGTGTTGCTGACGTCCTGGGTGCGGATCTCATTCGACACGTCTTCCCCTTCGAGGATCACCGCCATCTCGCCGTCGGTGGCCACAAAGCGCACGTCCAGATGTGCCGCAATCGGGGCCAGCGCTTCTTCAGAAGTGATATCTACCTGATGGTGTAATGCAGCCAGCGCCAGTACCCGGTAGATTGCGCCGGAGTCCAACAGGTGCCACTGTAACGCTTCGGCCATCGCTTTACACAATGTCCCTTTCCCTGCGCCACTTGGGCCATCGATGGTGATCACTGGGGCTAATGCCGTCATCTCGTTCTCCTGTTGGTTGATTGCCTGCGGGCCGGTGCCGGACAAATATCGTGGCGTATTATACTCCGCTACATCGACGATGGTTATACTTTTAACTGATGGCTACAGGAAATTAGTCTGTATATGGCAAGAAAGAGAGCGGTATGGCGAGGTGACGGAAAAAAAAGGAGCATTTTCCGCCGTACCTGAATACGGCGGAAGGTTCTCTTAGGCCAGTGTGCTAATCCGGGCTAACTGTTCAAAGTAGTCCGGGAACGTTTTAGCGGTGCATTTCGGGTCAAGGATGGTGACCGGCGTGGCGGAAAGCGCCACCAGCGAGAAGCACATCGCCATACGGTGGTCGTCATAGGTGGCAATCTCAGCGAACGCGATCGACGCCGGCGGCGTGATACGAATGTAGTCGTGCCCCTCTTCCACCTCGGCACCTACTTTGCGCAGTTCGGTGGCCATCGCCGCCAGACGATCGGTCTCCTTCACGCGCCAGTTGTAGATGTTGCGCATCACCGTGGTGCCGGTGGCAAACAGCGCTGCGGTGGCAATGGTCATCGCCGCATCCGGGATATGGTTCATATCCAGATCGACGGCGTTGAGTTCACCGCGCGTACAGGCAATAAAGTCATCGCCCCACTCGATGCTGGCGCCCATTTTTTCCAGCACGTCGGCAAAGCGAATATCGCCCTGAATACTGTTACGGCCAATCCCGGTCACTTTCACCGTACCGCCTTTGATGGCCGCGGCCGCCAGGAAGTAGGAGGCCGACGATGCATCGCCTTCCACCAGGTAGTCGCCGGGTGCCTGATAGTGCTGCTGCCCGCGAATGATGAAGGCGCTGTAGTTATCGTTCTCAACCTGCACGCCAAAGGCGGCCATCAGGTTCAGCGTAATATCGATATAGGGCTTAGAGACCAGCTCGCCCTTGATCGCGATGCGCGTATCGTTGGTGGCCAGCGGTGCCGTCATCAGCAGCGCGGTCAGGAACTGGCTGGAAACGCTGCCGTCAACGGTGACGTCGCCGCCGCTAAAGCCGCCCTTCAGGCGCAGCGGTGGGTAATCCGTCTGCTCCAGATAGTCAATCTGCGCGCCGCCCTGACGCAGGGCGTCAACCAGGTGGCCAATCGGCCGCTCTTTCATACGCGGTTCGCCGGTCAGCACAATATCATTGCCGCCGAGGCACAGCGCCGCCGCCAGCGGGCGCATCGCGGTACCGGCGTTACCGAGGAACAGCTCAAGCGCGCCGTCGGCCTGCAGCGCTCCGCCCTGACCGGTGACGTCACAGACGGTACGATCGTCAGACAACCGGTACTTAACGCCCAGCAGCTGCAGCGCGTTGAGCATGTGGCGCACGTCGTCGCTGTCCAGCAGGTTGGTCAGACGGGTGGTCCCCCTGGCCAGCGCAGCCAGCAGCAGAGCGCGGTTAGAAACGCTCTTGGAGCCGGGAAGATTAACGGTGCCGTTGACCAGCGCGATAGGTTGTAACGTCAGGGATTCCAGCATGTGAAACGTGTTCTCCAAAATAATTACGGTGAAACCCCGCAAGGCTGCGGGGTTTCAGGTTTACAGCGTAAGACCGTGCGGCGGGCACCTTAGCCGTGGCGACGCTCAAAGTCGATCATAAAATCGGTCAGCGTCTTCACGCCGGCCAGCGGCATCGCATTGTAGATCGAAGCACGCATGCCGCCGACCACGCGGTGGCCCTTCAGCGCGTGCAGGCCCGCCGCCAGCGACTCATCGAGGAACAGGTTGTCCAGCCCGGCATCCGCCAGCTGGAACGGCACGTTCATCCGCGAACGGTTGGCATCGGCCACGTCGTTACGGTAGAAGTCGCTGTTATCAATGGTGCTGTACAGCAGGTCAGATTTAGCCTGATTGCGTTTATCAATCTCCGCAACGCCGCCCTGCTCTTTCAGCCACTTGAACACCAGGCCAGAGAGATACCAGGCATAGGTTGGTGGCGTGTTGAACATTGAGTCGTTGTCAGCCAGCACTTTGTAATCAAGGATTGAAGGCAGCTCTTTACGCGCGCGGCCCAGCAGATCCTCACGCACCACCACCAGCGTCAGGCCGGCCGGGCCAATATTCTTCTGCGCACCGGCGTACAGTACGCCATAGCGGCTGACGTCCAGCGGGGTAGACAGAATGGTTGATGAGAGATCGGCAACCACCAGCTTGTCGCCGAAATCTGGCGTCTCGTGGATGGCGATGCCGTCAATGGTCTCATTCGGGCAGAAGTGAACGTAGGCGGCGTCGTCAGACAGCGCCCACTGGCTCATCGGGGTAATAGCGCGCTTACCGTCAACGGTGGTTTTGGCATCAATCACGTTCGGCGTGCAGTACTTCTGCGCCTCTTTCACCGCGCTGGAGGCCCAGTAGCCACCATCGATATAATCTGCGGTGGCGTGGTTACCCAGCAGATTCAACGGAATTGCCGCGAACTGTGCGCGCGCACCGCCGTGGCAGAACAGAACCTTGTAGTTGGAGGGGATCTTCAGCAGATCGCGAAAATCCTGTTCAGCCTCTTCGGCAACCCGGATGAACTCCTTGCTGCGGTGGCTGATCTCCATAACGGAGGTCCCTAACCCCTGCCAGTTGCAGAGTTCCTGTTCCGCGCGACGCAGCACTTCTACCGGCAGCATTGCCGGGCCGGAGCTAAAATTGAAAACCTGACTCATTTCCCCTCACCACTCTCTGACAATCGGTTTTGATTTCTCTATCGGTTTTATCATTGCCACCCGGTTGCTGCAACGATTTATCCGCCCGGCGATGCGGTTTACAATCCTGTGCCGCAACAGGTTGTAGGGCAAATGAAACTCAACACGATATTTTGTGAGGCGTTTTCCGAATCAGGAATCAGACCTGTTACGCGGGGTGGCAAAAAGGGCATTCTGCAGCAGATGAAATTTGGGTGCCCGGATAGCGATTGTCATGGAAAACCCGTATCATTGCGCGCTTTACGCACAACACAAAACAAGTGGGCTACATGACTCAAACTTACATTCCAGGCAAAGACGCCGCGCTGGAAGACTCCATCGCACGCTTTCAGCAAAAACTGCAGGATCTGGGCTTCAATATCGAAGAAGCCTCCTGGCTGAATCCGGTCCCTAACGTCTGGTCAGTGCATATTCGCGACCGCGACTGCCCACTCTGTTTTACCAATGGTAAAGGCGCCAGCAAAAAGGCCGCGCTGGCGTCCGCGCTGGGCGAATATTTTGAACGCCTGTCGACCAACTACTTCTTTGCCGACTTCTGGTTAGGTAATCAAATCGCCGGCGGCGACTTCGTCCATTACCCTAACGAGAAGTGGTTCCCGCTGCCGGAAGATGACCAGCTGCCGGAAGGTATCCTTGATGCACGCCTGCGTAAATTCTACGATCCGGAAAACGAACTGAGCGCCAGCGATCTGATCGACCTGCAGTCCGGTAACGCCACCCGTGGCATCTGCGGCCTGCCGTTCAGCCGTCAGTCCGACCAGCAGACCGTCTATATTCCGATGAACATCGTCGGCAACCTGTACGTTTCTAACGGCATGTCTGCCGGGAACACCCGCAACGAAGCGCGCGTACAGGGTCTGTCCGAGGTGTTCGAGCGCCATATCAAGAACAAGATCATTGCCGAGTCGATCAGCCTGCCGCTGATCCCGCAGGAGGTGCTGAACCGCTATCCGGGCGTGGTGGAAGCCATTAACACCCTCGAAGCGGAAGGGTTCCCGATCTTCTCTTACGACGCCTCGCTGGGCGGCAACTACCCGGTGATCTGCGTGGTGCTGTTCAACCCGGCTAACGGCACCTGCTTCGCCTCCTTCGGCGCGCACCCGGACTTTGGCGTGGCGCTGGAGCGTACCGTCACCGAACTGCTGCAGGGCCGTGGCCTGAAGGATCTGGACGTGTTTACCCCGCCAACCTTCGACGACGAAGAAGTGGCCGAGCACGCCAACCTGGAAACCCACTTTATCGACTCAAGCGGCCTGATCTCCTGGGATATGTTCAAGGACGATGCGGACTATGGGTTCGCTGACTGGAGCTTCAAAGGCACCACCGAAGAAGAGTTCGCTACCCTGATGGCGATCTTTACGGCGGAAGACCAGGAAGTCTACATTGCCGACTACGAACATCTTGACGTGTACGCCTGCCGCATCATCGTGCCGGGTATGTCAGACATCTACCCTGCCGAAGACCTGCTGCTGGCCAATAACAGCATGGGCGCGTACCTGCGTGACACCCTGCTGAGCCTGCCAGCCAGCGAGTGGGAAAAAGAAGAGTACCTGGCGCTGCTGGAGCAGCTGGATGAAGACGGCCACGACGACTTCACCCGCGTGCGCGAGCTGCTGGGCCTGGCGACCGGTAAGGATAACGGCTGGTACACTCTGCGCATCGGCGAGCTGAAGGCGATGCTGGCGCTGGCCGCCGGCGACCTGGAACAGGCGCTGATCTGGACCGAGTGGACGATGGAGTTCAACCAGTCGATCTTCTCTGCCGAGCGTGCCAACTACTACCGCTGCCTGCAGACCCTGCTGCTGCTCAGCCAGGAAGAAGGACGTGACCCGCTGCAGTACCATACGGCATTCGTGCGTATGTACGGCCAGGACGCCGTGGACGCGGCCTCTGCCGCAATCAGCGGTGAAGCACCGTTCTACGGCCTGCAGAGCGTGGACAGCGACCTGCAGGCTTTCCCGGCGCACCAGTCGCTGCTGGCAGCCTATGAAAAGTTACAGGCCGCGAAACGCCGTTTCTGGAAATAAGGACGCTAAGCGCACCCGACTGCGCGGTTCGCCTTAACGGGTCACCGTGTTAAAGCGGTAAATAACAGGTAACAGCTTTGTGTTGTTACCTGTTTTTTTTTACCTTCGGGCTTTATTGCCCACTTGTCATTAACATTTACGACGTTGTACCACACTGGCAAACACAATTTATTTTGATATATTAAAAAATATTTATTCCATATAAATCATACACATATTCTCTTTTCAGCGTTACATGAATCGTAATTAATCCATTCACAATCCCGAGATATGATCCAAATCAAGTCTGTAAAAGGAGGGGCTTGTTACAATTTCCTCGCTGACACTTTTTAGGAGTATGTGAGTGTGAAAACGGTCACTCCTTTTGAACTATTATTACCTGCTGAGATGGCGAAAGTTGCCGAAGATGCGGGGGTATATAAAGCCACCAAAGCGCCTTTCACCACGTTCTTCCTCGCCATCACCGCGGGCGTTTTTATCTCCATCGCCTTTGCGTTTTACATCACCGCCACCACCGGCAGCGGCGCGCTGCCCTGGGGCATGGCCAAACTGGTCGGCGGCGTCTGCTTCTCGCTGGGGCTGATGCTGGTGGTAGTCTGCGGTGCTGACCTGTTCACCTCTACCGTGCTGATCGTGGTGGCGAAAGCCAGCGGTCGCATCAGCTGGGGGCAGCTGGCACGCAACTGGCTGACCGTTTACATCGGTAACTTCGTCGGCGCGATTTTCTTTGTGGCGCTGATCTGGCTGGCCGGCCAGCATATGGCGGCCAGCGGTGCCTGGGGGCTGAACGTGCTGCAGACCGCCGACCACAAAATGCACCACACGTTTATTGAAGCCACCAGCCTCGGCATTCTTGCCAACCTGATGGTCTGTATGGCGGTGTGGATGAGCTACTCCGGGCGTACCCTGCTGGATAAAATGTTCGCCATGGTGCTGCCGGTAGCGATGTTTGTCGCCAGCGGTTTTGAGCACAGCATCGCAAATATGTTCCTGATCCCGCTGGCCATCGTCATCCGCGACTTCGCGTCGCCGGAGTTCTGGCAGGCCACCGGCGCCACGGCCGCACAGTTTTCTCATCTTTCCGTTAGCGACTTTATTAGCGACAACCTGATCCCCGTGACGCTGGGCAACATCATCGGCGGCGGTTTGCTGGTCGGGCTGACCTACTGGGTCATTTACTTACGCGACGACCGCAGCCACAGCGGCCACGACTGAACGGGCGGACGCCGGGCGTTGTTCCCGGCCCCCACCACCGAATTTCACGAAAATAAGGCAGGTATCAGATGACCGATCGTAATCAAACACTGGCAAACGCCTGGGAAAGTTTCGCTGCAGGTGAATGGCAGAACAGCATCAACGTCCGCGACTTCATTCAGAAAAACTATACCCCGTATGAAGGCGACGAGGCTTTCCTTACCGGTGCCACCGCCGCGACCACCGCGCTGTGGGACAAAGTGATGGAAGGGATTAAGCAGGAAAACCGCACCCATGCGCCGGTGGACTTTGATACCGACCTCGCGTCCAGCATCACCTCACATGACGCCGGCTACATCAACAAAGGGCTGGAAAAAATCGTCGGCCTGCAGACCGAAGCACCGCTGAAACGCGCAATTATTCCGTTCGGCGGCATCAAAATGGTCGAGGGTTCCTGCAAGGTTTACGGCCGTGAGCTGGACCCGGCGCTGAAAAAAATCTTCACCGACTACCGCAAAACCCACAACCAGGGCGTGTTCGACGTCTATACCCCGGACATCCTGCGCTGCCGTAAGTCCGGCGTGTTAACCGGCCTGCCGGATGCCTACGGCCGTGGCCGCATCATCGGCGACTATCGCCGCGTGGCGCTGTACGGTATCGACCTGCTGATGAAAGACAAGTTTGCCCAGTTCACCTCACTGCAGGCGGATATGGAAAACGGCGTTAACCTGGAAGCAACCATCCGCCTGCGGGAAGAGATTGCTGACCAGCACCACGCGCTGCAGCAGATCAAAGAGATGGCCGCCAAATATGGCTGCGATATCTCCGGCCCGGCCACCAGCGCGGCAGAAGCCGTCCAGTGGACCTACTTCGGTTATCTGGCCGCGGTGAAATCACAAAACGGCGCGGCGATGTCCTTCGGCCGCGTCTCCACCTTCCTCGATATCTATTTCGAGCGCGACCTGAAGGCCGGTAAAATCACCGAGTCCGATGCGCAGGAGCTGATCGACCATCTGGTAATGAAGCTGCGTATGGTGCGCTTCCTGCGTACGCCGGAGTACGATGAACTGTTCTCAGGCGACCCGATCTGGGCCACCGAATCGCTGGGTGGTATGGGCGTGGATGGCCGTACGCTGGTAACCAAAAACACCTTCCGCTTCCTCAACACGCTGTACACCATGGGGCCGTCACCGGAGCCAAACATGACCATTCTGTGGTCAGAACAGCTGCCGTCAGACTTCAAAAAATATGCGGCGAAGGTCTCAATTGATACTTCATCGCTGCAGTACGAAAATGACGACCTGATGCGCCCGGACTTCGATAACGACGACTACGCCATCGCCTGCTGCGTCAGCCCGATGATCGTCGGCAAACAGATGCAGTTCTTCGGCGCCCGCGCCAACCTGGCAAAAACCATGCTGTATGCCATCAACGGCGGCATGGATGAGAAGCTGAAAATGCAGGTCGGCCCGAAAGAAGCGCCGATGACCGATGCGGTGCTGGACTACGATAAAGTCATGGGCCGCCTGGATCACTTTATGGACTGGCTGGCAAAACAGTACGTCACCGCGCTGAACGTCATCCACTACATGCACGACAAGTACAGCTATGAAGCTTCGCTGATGGCGCTGCATGACCGTGACGTCTATCGCACCATGGCCTGCGGTATCGCCGGACTGTCGGTGGCCGCCGACTCCCTCTCCGCGATTAAGTATGCCAGAGTGTCGCCGGTACGTGATGAAGATGGTCTGGCCATCGACTTCAACATTGAGGGTGAGTACCCGCAGTTTGGTAACAACGACGCACGGGTGGACGATATCGCCTGCGACCTGGTCGAGCGCTTTATGAAGAAAATTCAGCAGCTGCAGACCTACCGCAACGCGGTGCCGACCCAGTCGGTGCTGACCATCACCTCAAACGTGGTGTACGGCAAAAAAACCGGTAATACCCCGGACGGACGCCGGGCAGGCGCGCCGTTCGGACCGGGTGCTAACCCGATGCACGGCCGCGATCAGAAAGGTGCGGTGGCCTCGCTGACCTCAGTGGCGAAACTGCCGTTTGCCTATGCGAAGGATGGTATCTCTTACACCTTCTCAATCGTACCGAATGCGTTGGGTAAAAACGACGACGTGCGCAAAGCTAACCTCGCCGGGCTGATGGATGGTTACTTCCACCATGAAGCCGGTCTGGAAGGCGGCCAGCACCTCAACGTCAACGTGATGAACCGCGAGATGCTGCTGGAAGCGATGAACGATCCGGAAAAATATCCGCAGCTGACCATCCGCGTCTCCGGCTACGCGGTGCGCTTTAACTCGCTGACCAAAGAGCAGCAGCAGGATGTGATTACCCGTACCTTTACCCAGAGCCTGTAAGCTCTGTCGCCGGCCCCCACCGGGGCCGGTTTTTTACCAGCCTTTTTTGCCCGCCCTCTGCCCCGCCGCAGGCGGCGCGCAAAACAGACTTAACGTAGCGCGGCGACAGACCGCGCCAACCAGGAGAACCCATCGCATGTCACTCACCGGTCGTATTCACTCTTTTGAATCCTGTGGCACCGTAGACGGGCCCGGCATCCGCTTTATCACCTTCTTCCAGGGCTGCCTGATGCGCTGCCTCTACTGCCACAACCGCGACACCTGGGACACCCACGGCGGCAGCGAAATCACCGTTGAGGCGCTGATGCAGGATGTGGTCTCCTATCGTCACTACATGAACGCCTCTGGCGGCGGTGTCACCGCGTCGGGTGGCGAAGCGATCCTGCAGGCGGAGTTTGTGCGTGACTGGTTCCGCGCCTGCAAGGCCGAAGGGATCCACACCTGTCTCGACACCAACGGCTTTGTGCGCCGCTATGACCCGGTAATCGATGAACTGCTCGACGTTACCGACCTGGTGATGCTCGATCTGAAACAGATCAACGATGATGTACACCAGGTGCTGGTTGGCGTGCCCAACCACCGCACGCTCGACTTTGCCCGTTATCTGGCCAAGCGCAATATCCGCACCTGGATCCGCTACGTGGTGGTGCCGGGCTACACGGATGACGACGACTCCGCCCACCGGCTGGGTGCCTTTACCCGCGATATGGGCAACGTAGAGAAGATCGAGCTGCTGCCCTATCACGAACTGGGCAAACATAAATGGGAGGCGATGGGCGAGGAGTACCAGCTGGACGGCGTGCATCCACCGAAAAAAGAGACTATGGAACGCGTTAAAAGCATTCTGGAAGGCTACGGTCACCAGGTGATGTACTGAACCCTGAGCCGGCGATATGCCATGCGGATGGCAGAAGCGAGCCGGATATGGGCGATCGCCGGTAAACCATCAGCAGAGTTACCGGCACAGAGTCTGAACAGGGCGCGGCGCTGGCCGCCCCTGACCGACGCGGGAGAGGCTGCCATAAGGGCGGCCTCTGTTCGATCAGGCGTGGGCCACCGGCGTGGCGTGGTGATCGGCCTTGCGCAGCAGCATCAGCAGATAGACCAGCGCGACGCCGGCAATCATCACAAACAGCAGGCGGTCAGAGTAGTGCTGCATCAGCATTGAGGTCATGGTCGGGCCCGCCAGGCTGCCGACGGTATAGCTGAGCAGCAGCGCCTGGTTCATCGCCACCAGCTCGTGCTGGGGGACTTTTTCACAGGCCCAGGCCATCGCCACCGGGTAGAGCGTAAAGCCCGCCAGCCCCAGCACGAACAGCGCCGGTGCCATCGCGGTGCCGCCGAGCATCGCCATCGCGCCAAGGATAATGCCAAACACCTGCACCCGCAGCACCAGCAGGCGGCCATAGCGGTCTGCCAGGCGACCTACCGGCCACTGCCCAATAATGCCGGCGCTGACCAGCAGCGCCATCCAGTAACCGACGCTGGCGTCACCGATGCCCTGATGAGACAGGTACAGCGGCATCAGCCCATACAGCGACCCCAGCACGATGCCGGAGATAATGCAGCCGTTGATGCCCAGCCGGGCGCTGCGCAGGCGCAGCATCGACAACATCCGCCCCGCCGGGGCCTCCTCCCCCGCCATCTGCGCCGTCACCCGGCAGAACACCAGCGGCAGGATAGCGGTGAGGATCAGCGTGGTGATCCACGGCAGCACCTGCAGCAGCGCGGTGGATCCGCCGCTGACCAGCAGTTGTCCGAGCACGGTGGCGATGTAATACACGATCATATAGGCCGCCAGCAGACGCCCGCGGTTGCGCACGGTGCCGTTCGACATCAGCGCGCTCTCCACCACCACCCAGATCAGCGCACAGCCGACACCGGCGATAAAGCGCCACAGGGTCCAGCTCCAGAAGCCGGTGCCCAGCCCGAGCATCACCGTGGCAACCGCAAAGATCAGCGACGCGAGGTAATAGCTGCGGTTGAAGCCGTAACGCTTAATCACCCAGCCGGCCACCAGCGTGCCGAGCAGATTTCCCGTGTAATAAGACGAACCCACCATGCCAATTTGCCAGGTCGGCAGCGCGTCGTGGCTCAGCCACAGGGGAACGAGGGTATTGAGCACGGCAATAGCAACCGTCAGCAGCAGCAGGCCGCTGAGCAGCACCACAACGGGACGCGACCAGATGGACATAGTAGTGAAAAACCAAAAAGGGGGTAGGATTTTGCGCGCATCATGCCACCGCGCCGGGGTTTGGAGAAGCACAAAAAACGTGGATTAGCACGATTTGTATATCAATGATTTAATTTACTTATTAACAGTTAGTTAGATAACGCAATTGGCGATTTTACGAGAAATTATCTCATTGAATTTGCTGTTAAATTGTTCCTGAAGACGATTAAAGTCGATGACCATTTTTTCTCAAACTACAGATAAAAAAAACCCGCCGGGCGGCGGGTTTCTCTGGCTGGCTTAACCGATAAACTCGAGCCCTTTCATATACGGCCGCAGCACTTCCGGCACTTCGATACGGCCGTCAGCCTGCTGGTAGTTCTCCAGTACCGCCACCAGGGTGCGGCCCACCGCCAGGCCGGAGCCGTTCAGGGTGTGCACCAGGCGGGTTTTGCTCTCGCCTTTTGGACGGCAGCGCGCTTTCATGCGGCGCGCCTGGAAATCACCCATGTTCGAGCACGAGGAGATTTCACGGTAGGTATCCTGCGCCGGCAGCCACACTTCCAGATCGTAAGTTTTGTGCGAACCAAAACCCATATCACCGGTACACAGCAGCACCTTGCGGTACGGCAGGTTGAGCAGCTGCAGCACTTTCTCAGCGTGGCCGACCAGCTCTTCCAGCGCGTCCATCGAGTCTTCCGGACGGGTAATATGCACCATTTCAACTTTATCGAACTGGTGCATACGGATCAGGCCACGGGTATCACGACCGTAGGCACCGGCTTCAGAACGGAAGCACGGCGTGTGTGCGGTCATCTTGAGCGGCAGCGACTCTTCTTCGAGGATCTCGTCACGCACCAGGTTAGTCAGCGGCACTTCCGACGTCGGGATCAGCGCATAGTTGCTGCTGGAAGCTTCTTCTTCCAGCGGTCGGGTATGGAACAGATCTTCACCAAACTTCGGCAGCTGGCCGGTACCGTACAGGCTGGCGTGGTTGACCAGGTAAGGCACGTAGGTTTCCTGATAACCATGCTGCTCGGTGTGCAGATCGAGCATAAACTGGCTCAGCGCACGGTGCATCAGCGCAATCTGTCCGCGCATCACGATAAAACGTGAACCGGTCAGCTTCACCGCGGCAGCAAAATCCAGGCCTGCTGCCATTTCACCCAGTTCAACGTGGTCACGCACGGCAAAATCAAATTTGCGCGGCTCACCCCAGCGGCCGATCTCCTGGTTCTCGCTGTCGTCTTTACCGAACGGCACCACGTCAGCAGGAATGTTTGGGATCGCCAGGGCCATCTCGTTAATCTTCGTCAGCAGCTCATCCAGCTCCACCTTGGCCGCATCCAGGCGTTCGCCCAGCAGATTGACTTCCTGACGCAGCGGCTCAATATCTTCCCCGCGCGCTTTCGCCTGACCGATGGATTTGGATCGGGAGTTGCGCTCTGCCTGCAGATTTTCGGTTTCTACCTGCAACACCTTGCGGCGCTCTTCGTGTGCGCGCAGTGTGTCAACGTCCAGTTTGTAGCCCCGGCGTGCCAGTTGTTCAGCAACGGCCTCTGGCTCATTACGTAGCAGATTGGGATCGAGCATGCTTGTCCTGTGCTTGTTATGATTGATAAAAAGAGGGGACGCACCCGAGTTCGGCTGCGTTGAATTCACTGCTAACCTTACCGCAACGCCCCTGTCAGCGGTAGCGTTTTGTCGGGCTAATTTGATCCTGCTCAGCCAGCCAGGCGAGCTTTTCGCCGATCTTGCCTTCCAGGCCACGGGAAACCGGACGATAGTAGCGGGTCTGCGCCATCCGGGAGTAGACTGAGCAAAACTAAGATGCATGTCATATCGCCACTATGGAAGTTTTGTATATAAGGGAGCGAACCAATGATTAATCAGATCGACATTGCCAGCTTTGGCAGCTTCAATGGACTGAGCTGGAAGAAAAGTATTCGTGACGGTGGTAATAATGTGCAGAACTTCAAGCGCCTGAACATTCTCTATGGGCGCAACTACTCGGGGAAAACCACCCTTTCCCGAATCTTCCGTGCGCTTGAGATGGGGCGCATCCCGCTGAACTATATAGAACCATCCTTTACCGTTCATGGGGACAAAGGAGATGTGACCCATGCTGACATTGCCACTCATGGATATGAGATAAGAGTCTATAATCATGATTTTGTGAGTGAAAATCTAAGTTTCTTATTCAATCAAACTATTGATGGGGAAATAAAGAGTTTCGCCATCGTTGGGGAGAAGAACAAAGAGATTGACGATGAGATTGCTGCCATTTACGCGAAACTTGGCAGTGTTGAAGCCAAGGCAGGTCTTAGGCACGATCTGGATACCAAGAAGAAGGAAAGAGATCGGACCAAAAGTGACCATAAAACGGCTTATGATGCTCTGGAAAGCAAGCTTCGCTCTCATGCCAACATTAAAATCAAACAGAATCGCACCTACGGTCCTCCCCTCTACAACATTGATAGCATCAGGAAGGACATAACATCTGTAAAGACGGTAGGGTTCACCCCGCTTACGACTGAAGAACAAGCGATCAAGATCAATCTCTTGAAGCAGGAAGCCCTTCCTGACATCACTGATACCGTCTCGGTTAGTCTAAAGATTGATTCAATCAAAATAGTAGCCGAAGAGCTTCTTTCTAGATCGATCAGGCCAACGCAGGCCATTCAAGAGCTTTTGAACGAGACAGCCCTTCAAACTTGGGTAAAGCAAGGTATCCCACTGCACAGGGGCAAACGCGATACATGCGCCTTTTGCCGTCAGGATCTGCCTCACGATCTATGGCAGGCTCTGGATTCCCACTTCAGCAAGGAATCTGCTGAACTGGAGTCGTCCATCAATTCATGTCTGACATCGGTCAACAGCGAAATTCAAGCCATTGCTGGCTTCCTGACGTTAACCGGAGAGCAGTTCTATGCCGAAGAAAAAGCCTCATTTGAAACCAATAAAAAATCTCTTGCTGATTGCCTGAGGGTATACATGCAAGACCTGGAAGCGTTAAAGAGTGCGTTGGGCTCAAGGAAGACTTCTCTCTTCCTGTCAGTTGCCATGCCGTTACCCAAGTACGATTCAGCAGCAATACAGAAGTGCGTTGATGACATCAACGATCTGATCGTAAAGAGTAATGGCCGTACTAATACACTTGAGAAGGATAAACGCTTCGCACGAGAGGCATTGAGGCTCACCGATGTTGCTTCCTTCATAAGTGACATCGCCTACGACATGGAATTAACCCGCATAGCTGGTCTTAAAACGGACGCCGATACTGCTAATAGGATCTATACAAATGTAGAATCCGAGATCATCAAGTTGGAGAATGATGTCAGCCGCCTGCAAGGTCAACAGAAGGATGAACGCAAAGGTGCAGAGCGGGTCAATTCCTTGCTCAACCACTTCTTCGGTCACGATGGCATTACGCTTGAAGCCAAGGACAACGCTGAGAAAAATGCCGTCAAGTTTGAGATCATGCGGGATGGCAAATCAGCCTACAACTTGAGTGAAGGTGAATGTAGCCTGATTGCCTTTTGCTACTTTATCGCCAAACTGGAAGAACCTGACAGCAGTGGCAAGGAGCTGATCATCTACATTGACGATCCAATTTCCAGTCTGGACGGAAACCATATCTTCTTTATGTTTAGCCTGATCGAAAGTTTAATTGCCAAGCCGTTCAAGAACATGGATGGCTCCAACGGCTATCGTTACAATCAGCTCTTCATCTCTACCCACAACCTGGACTTCCTGAAGTATCTGAAGCGTCTTTCCATCCCCAAAAAGAAGATGCCAGCCGGAGATGATGGCAAGACCAGGAGCGTAGATGATAACGAGCACTTTATGGTGGAGCGGAATGGGCCAAAAAGCAACATCATGCTGATGCCATCCTACCTGAAGGATTACGTCACTGAGTTCAACTACCTGTTTCACCAAATCTACAAGTGCAGAAACCAAGACACTGCACAAGGCGCACATGAGCCGTTCTATGGCTTCGGGAACAACCTTCGCAAGTTTCTGGAAGCCTTTCTGTTCTTCAAGTTCCCGTACCACGATGACAAGAACGATGCGTTTGAACGAATTAAGAAGTTCTTTGGTGATGAAGACGCAACGGCAATCGCATTGGTGAACCGGCTCAACAATGAATTTTCACACCTTGAGTCAATCCCAGATCGCGGATTCAAACCCGTTGAGATACCAGAGATCGCCAAGGTAGCGAACTTCGTCTTGGACAAAATCTATGCAGCAGATCCTCACCAATATAATGCCCTGTTAAAGAGCATTGGGGAGCCAGCGAGAAAATAATAGAAAAAGGGGCATTAAGCCCCTTTCTTCATCTAGCTAACTGTTGCTAACGAATGGTCATTTCAACGACAATTCCGAACCAGAAGCTCTAATAGCAAAGAAATTTTCTTCATCATTCGGCTGAAGGTGTGCCGTTGACATACAGATCTTGATTCACGTGGTTAAAGGCCAAAATAAGATAGTTACAGAAATCGCTTCAGTACACAGAGATATTCATTTAACTCTTCCCCCCTGAAATCTCGATGAATTCCGGCTGTACGACCTTGACTGGTTCCAAAAATTTGTTCAATGCATCCTGTTGTTCAATAAGGAAAGGTGCATCCTTAACCTTTCTGTGAAGGTTCAAGAGCCTCTTTTCAGCCCGTATCAAAATTGTTTCGTACAGCAGAGGGGAAATTTTGACCTCTTCACCATGGGTGGTGGGATCATTTTCGCCATACTCGATCTTGTCACCCAGTACGAATCCATCAACACGGGTGTGCTTTTTCAGATAGCCCTTCTCTCGCAACTCTTTCACATACTTCCAGACCTGGCCCTTTTCCTTGTTACCAAGCACCAGCCCCGTAGTCTTCAGATCAATGATGACCAGATGTTCCACTCCGTCTTCATCGTAGTTCTCATCATACGAGGCTCGGGCATAAAAACCGACACTGCTGTCAGGCAAGGCAACGAAGTCAGGACGATTCCGCGTGCCTTTACCATCTTCGTCTTTGAAGATAGTCTTGATGACATTCGTCATGCCCTTATTGGACGTGAACTCAATCGATTCAAACTGAGCACCGAACATCCACAAACCCCGCTCAAATAGCGGCTGCAGTTCATGAACTTCATCAACCCCAACCTGCTTGAGTTTAGTTCGCAGTTCGCCTATTAACTTCAGTCGATTTTGAATCTCGTCTAATACGAGTTTTGCCATGCCAATCGTCCAGTCTTTAAGGATATCGTGCAGTGTGTCATAGTCATTCGGTTCGCACTTGTGAAGTAAATCTAGCAAACCATAACGTGACTTGGCCTGTTCCAGCTTTGCAAGTATACCGGATAACTGAACAATTTCGTTTTCACCAAAGTTCGGACACGTATCCACTACTGCATTAACGAAGGCTTCAACTCTGTCCTTGCTTACAGGGGACAGTGTGTTCATCGTCGTGCCGATTCTCTCAATCACAGCATCACGGCGGTTTTCTCTTTCAGCTTTACTCGCGTCAAAAATGATCTGCCGGACGCGGTCTTGAACTGCCTCACGAGTCTTATTCCAGACATCGTTTTCTTCTTTAAAACCGCTCCAGTCCCCCTGCACTGCATCGTATTTGTTAAGAAAGTCAGCCTGAACGATGAAAGTGAAGCGCTTCGCTTCTGAAGAACGACCATCAAGGATCCTCTCGTAATCACTGCGACTCCATTTGCACTGTCCGACAGCCCGACCCTGAACCCACCAGGCCAGGCCATGTTGCTTAGTCGTCTTGTCAGCTTTCTTAGTGTCAATGTGAAGGATGATTGCCTTGCCATAGCCCTCAACATCCACCACTCCTCTGGAGAGCAAGTCGGGAATATCGTTAAAAGTGATCTCACTGCCATTCAACTTCACTTTGAAGGCTGGATTAGCAAGGAAGCGGCTCCCAATCAGTTCACGAGCGTTTTCAGGTGTGAACGGGAAATGCGGAATGGCGCCACTTCCCACAATCTCAGTGCCATATCCCAGAACTCCCTTTTCCTTAAAAGAAATCTCTTCAAGCACAAGTGGGTCAGTAGCTGTTCGGTGGACGCGGCATACAAATTCCTGCCCGTCCTTGCGGGAGGTGATAAGATATTCACAAGCAAAGCAAAAGCTGGCAAAACGTCCCTTGCCGTTCTTTCCGAATACCAGGCGAGGTGAACCTTGCACACCCATTGGCGGGAGTGTTGTGCTAACACCTGATGAGAGACGATTGTAGGCAATAGTTCGCCAGATGTATTGGAACTCATCACGGGTCATACCATGCCCGTTGTCCGTGATTTTGAACTGCCTTTTACGCTGAATATCTGGCCACGTGATATTTACTTCGGTGGCATAAGCGTCCCAGCAGTTGGCGACAAGCTCCACTATAGCAGTGGCGGGATCAGTGATGATGGCTCCTGCATAGCTGTCAAGAAACCGTTCATCATAGAGAAGTGTTCTTTGCTCCATATGCCCCCCTGGATAATTTCTTGTTTGAATTCCGAAAAGCCCAGGCTGACCAAAGTCGTGTCAGTGCAAGGCTTCCTTTCCTTGATGAAATTCTGAAACTTCCAAGTAAACTATCCGCTTATCACCGAGATTGCTATGAACAAAATGTATCCAAGTTTATAAAGTTTATAAAGTTTATAAAACCTGTCAGCGGTAGCGTTTTGTCGGGCTAATTTGATCCTGCTCAGCCAGCCAGGCGAGCTTTTCGCCGATCTTGCCTTCCAGGCCACGGGAAACCGGACGATAGTAGCGGGTCTGCGCCATCTGCGGCGGGAAGTAGTCCTCGCCGGCGGCGTAGGCGTTCGGCTCATCGTGAGCGTAACGGTACTCCGCGCCCAGCCCCATCTCCTTCATCAGTCTGGTCGGTGCGTTGCGCAGATGCTCCGGCACGTCATAGTCCGGGTTATCGCGCGCGTCACGCATCGCCGCTTTGAAGGCGGTATAGACGGCGTTACTTTTCGGCGCACAGGCGAGATAGACGATCGCCTGAGCGATGGCGCGCTCGCCTTCGGCCGGGCCGACGCGGGTGAAACAGTCCCAGGCGGAAATCGCCACCTGCATGCCGCGCGGGTCGGCGTTACCGACGTCTTCCGAGGCGATGGCCAGCAGCCGGCGGGCAACGTACAGCGGATCGCCACCGGCGGTGATAATACGCGCATACCAGTAAAGCGCCGCGTCCGGTGACGAGCCGCGCACCGACTTATGCAGCGCGGAGATCAGATCGTAAAAGCGGTCGCCTTTATTATCAAAGCGCGCGCTACGTTCACCGGAGACTTCGTTCAACAGCTGCGGGGTCAGCTCGCGCTGCGCGGCCGTATTGACTTCGGCCATATCGGCCATCATTTCCAGCGTATTCAGCGCCCGCCGCGCGTCACCGTTGACCAGCTCGGCAATCATATCGCGGGTCTTCGCCGGCAGCACCACGTTGTCATTGCCGTAGCCGCGCTCTGCATCCTGCATCGCCTGGTCCAGCACCACGGCGATATCTTCGGCGGTAAGGGATTTCAGCAGATAGACGCGGGCGCGGGAGAGCAGCGCCGAATTGAGCTCAAAGGAGGGATTTTCAGTGGTGGCACCGATAAAGGTGATGGTGCCATCTTCAATATGCGGCAGAAACGCATCCTGCTGGCTTTTATTGAAGCGGTGCACCTCATCCACGAACAGGATGGTGCGGCGGCCGGCGTTACGGCTCTGCCGCGCCCGCTCGATCGCTTCGCGGATCTCTTTTACACCCGAGGTGACGGCGGAAATACGCTCAACGTCCGCCTGGCCGTAGTGGCCGATAATTTCGGCCAGCGTGGTTTTCCCTGTCCCCGGCGGCCCCCACAGGATCATCGAATGCAGATGGCCCGCTTCAATCGCCCGCGGCAGCGGTTTACCCGCCGCCAGCAGGTGCTGCTGACCGATGTACTCCCCCAGCGTGCGTGGCCGCATGCGCGCGGCCAGCGGCTGGAATTCGTTGCGGGAAAAATCGAGGGACAGGTTACTCACGCAGACCTCACTGACGCTGATCGTCCAGCGTCACGCCTTTTGGCGGGGTAAATTTAAATTTATCCGCACTCACCGTGCCGTTCTGCTGGCTTTTCAGCGCATAGCTGCTGCGCTGGCCGTCCTGCTCTACCGCGCTGAACTGGTTGATGGTGCCGTTCGGTGACACGTTGATGTTGAACTGTTTCAGATTGCCATCCGGTGACTTCGGCGTCAGGGAGAAGCTGTCGCCCTGCTGCGAAACGTTATACTGCTTCCAGTCGCTGGCCTGGTTACGGGCAATCAGCATAAACGGCGTGTTGCCGGTGGCGTCTTTCAGCCAGCTGGCGCTGACCTGCTCAACAAACGGGTTGTAAAACCACAGGGTTTTCCCGTCTGAGATCAGCACGCTTTCGTCCGGTGCGGTCATATGCCAGTTGAACAGGTTCGGACGCTGCACCCACATTTCGCCTTCGCCATCCTGTACCGAGGCACCACCGCCGTCGGTCACCTTCTGGCTGAAGGTGGCGTGGAAGCTCTTCACCTTGTCCAGACGCTGCTGCAGATCGCTGGAAGCATCGGCCAGCACGCCAGCCGAGGTAAATGCCGCCAGCAGGCAGCAGGAAACGATCAATTTTTTCATTACGGCATCCTTATTGAAACTCGTGCATCCCGTAGCGGGTAAGCGTGACGGGGATAACTGTAGCCAGGCGCTGGCCGGAATAACAGGAGAATAGGCTGAATTCTCCCGGCAGCATGGGGCAGATATGGGGATCGGAGGCCGACTATTCAACGGGCCGGTTACCCGGCCCGTTAACAATATTACATTTCGTGCGGCGGCGGCGCTAACACCTCACGGTTACCGTTATGGCCCGGTGAGGAGACAATGCCCTGCGCTTCCATCTGTTCGATAATGCGCGCCGCGCGGTTATAGCCGATGCGGAACTGGCGCTGCACGCCGGAGATCGAGGCGCGGCGTTTATCCACCACAAACTCCACCGCCTGATCGAACAGCTGATCCAGCTCTTCATCACCGTCAAGCCCACCGCCGCTGCCGGATTCACCGTCCTCGCCGGCGCTCAGGATGCCCTCTTTATACTGAGGACGTTCACGCGCCTTCCAGTCTTTCACTACCGCATGCACTTCCTGGTCACGCACAAAGGCACCGTGCACGCGCACCGGAATTGACGAGTTAGGGGCCAGATAGAGCATATCCCCCATGCCCAGCAGCGACTCGGCTCCCGACTGGTCGAGAATGGTACGCGAGTCGATTTTGCTCGACACGGTAAAGGCAATACGGGTCGGAATATTAGCTTTGATCAGGCCGGTGATCACATCCACCGACGGGCGCTGGGTCGCCAGCACCAGGTGAATACCGGCGGCGCGGGCCTTCTGTGCCAGGCGGGCGATCAGCTCTTCCACCTTCTTGCCTACCGTCATGATCAGATCGGCAAATTCGTCGACCATCACCACGATATACGGCTCTTTTTCCAGCACCGGCGGCGACATATCCATGCTGTCGGTCGGTTTCCAGAACGGATCCGGGATCGGCCGGCCCATCGCTTCCGCGAGGTCGACCTTCTCGTTGTAACCGGCAATATTACGCACGCCCAGCGCCGACATCAGCTTGTAGCGGCGTTCCATCTCCACCACGCACCAGCGCAGCGCGTTGGCGGCGTCTTTCATATCGGTTACTACGTCGGTTAACAGGTGCGGGATCCCCTCGTACACCGACAGCTCCAGCATTTTCGGGTCGATCATGATAAAGCGCACCTCTTTCGGCGTGGCTTTATACAGGATGCTGAGGATCATGGCGTTAACGCCGACCGACTTACCGGAACCGGTGGTACCCGCCACCAGCAGGTGCGGCATCTTGCCGAGGTCCGCCACTACCGGCTCACCCGAGATATCTTTGCCCAGCACGATCGACAGCGGCGACGGATTATCGCGGAACGCCGGGCAGTCGAGCACTTCGCGCAGATAAACCGTCTGCCGGTGCTGGTTTGGCAGCTCAAGGCCGACGTAAGGCCGCCCCGGGATCACTTCCACCACGCGCACCGCCACGGCGGAGAGCGAACGGGCCAGGTCTTTCGACAGGTTAGAAATACGGGCCGCCTTGACGCCCGGCGCCAGATCCAGCTCGAAGCGGGTGATCACCGGGCCTGGCGAACTGCCGACCACGTCGGCTTTCACCCGGTAATCCGCCAGACGCGCTTCGATCAGCCGTGAGGTCTGCTCCAGCGCGAACTGATCGACCGGGGTGGTTTCCGCCGGCGGTGAAGCCAGCAGATCGAGCGTTGGCAACGGCGTGGTCGGCGTATGCGTCGGCCGCTCGTGGCGCACCAGGAACGGATGGATCAGGCTGTCCATATCCGGCTCCTGAGGCGCGACAGGCTGCGCTACCGGGGCAGCGGGCTGCTGCGTAGCCTGAGGCTGCCACTGCGAGGAAGCAGCAGCAGGAGACTGGCTCTGAGTCTGCACAGGCTGTGACGACGCGGGCTGCTGCCACTGCGTCGCGGCAGGCTCAGGCTCTGGCTGTTGCCACTTGGAAGCAGTGGGCTGCGGACGTTGCCACTGTGAATCGGCAGGCTGCGAGGCCTGCGGCTGCTGCGGCTGGCTGGTCGCGTGCTGCGCTGACTGCGACGACTGCCACTGAGCGGCTGTTGGCTGAGAGCCCTGCGGCTGCGCCGGCTGGCTGGCTGAAGGCTGCGCTGACTGCGGCGGCTGCCACTGAGCCGCTGCGGGCTGTGGCGACGGACTGGTCGCGTGCTGTGGCTGCTGCCACTGCGCGGTGGCCTGGGCTGACGCCGCAACGGCGGCCTGCTCCGTGGCTGCCGGCAGGGTAAACAGCGGCTCTGTCGGGCCGTCATCGGCCAGGTCGTCCAGCGGCGAGAAGTCGAAGGCACCGTGGGTGTCCGGCGTAAAGGTTGGCGACTCGTCGGCTTCAGCGCCGTAACGCTGCTGCTGCTGTTGAGCAAACTGGCTGGCCAGCGCGGCCTGCTGCAGCGCGTCTTCGTCCTGTTCCGCAAACTCGTCGCCGTAGCGTTGCTGTTCGCGGGCAAGGAAGGCTTCGCGCAGATGCGCTTCTGCCAGGTCGTCATCACTGGCCTCTACGCCATAACTGTCGGGGCCGCTGGCCGCTGCCGGCGAGGCAGCGACGGCACCGGTTGCCGCCGCTGCTGCCTGCTGCAGACGCTGTTCTTCCTGCTCTCTGGCTTTCTCTTCCGCCATGCGCTGTGAAGGCAGTTTAATGCCGTACGAGGCCAGTTCACGGCGGGTAGGGAGTTTCACCGGCTTAGGGCGCGGCAGTTCAGGACCAATGCCCTGCTTCACCTGCGGATTCAGATCGTCACCGCTGACGGCGCTGAAGCCCGGCATAAACAGCATATCGCTGCTGGCGGACTGCGCCGCCGCCGCCACGGCAGCACCGCTGGTCGCGGCCGCAACGGCCCCCGGATGGTGCGGCGTATCCGGTGTGGCAAAATCAAACGGCGATGCCGAGGCGTTTCGCCAGTCGCCCATCTGCGGACCGTCGTCCCGATCGACGGCAGGCTGCGCCGGTGCAGGCGTTTGCGCTTCACTCGGGACATCAAAACGGTGCAGCGGCGGCGCGGCAGCATCAGTGTTTACGCCAGGCTGAGCCGTTGCCGCCTCGCTGCCAAAGGCAGATGACGCAGCAGACGCATTGTTGCCGAAGCCAGAGACGTTCGGTGCAGCGTGCTGGCTGCCGTGGGCAGGTGCAGGCTGGTTGCCATAAGCAGGCGCAGGCTGATTGCCATAGGCAGGCGCAGGCTGATTGGCATAAGCAGGCGCAGGCTGGTTGCCGTAGTCAGGCGGCGTCGGGCTGTACTGAGATGCGGCAGCAGCCGCCTGAGGCGGAACGCCCGCGCTGGCCGGGTGCGCAGCGGCAGCAAATGTCGCGGCAGCAGTAGCCTCGCTACCCGCGCTGGTCGCAGCAACCAGCGTCGTTGAAGCCGCATTAGCGACAGGCGCGCTACCGGTCACCGCTGCGTTAACATCGCCAGCGGCAGGCAGCACTTCGGCGGCGGCAGTAGCGGCAGGGATCGCCCCGTCGGCAGCAGGCGCAGCAGGACGCGCAAACAGCGGGTCCTGGTCGTCATCACCGCCGCTGACCGGCAGATCGATTTTCTGTGCTTTGTTTAACAGAACGTCAGCAGCATCGTCGGCATCATCGCGCGCACGCAGCGTTTCAGGCGCGCGTTCCGCGTCGTCATACTCTTCTTCATCGTCCTCTTCACGCCACTGTTCATCACTGCGTGAACGGTTGCTGGCAAAGGTCAGCACGCCCATAACCACGCCGCCAATTTTCTCAGCGATAGTTAACCACGACCAGCCGGTATACAGCGTCAGCCCGGCCGCCCAGACGCACAGCAGCGTCAGGGTGCCGCCGGGGCCGCTGAACCACGGTGCCATAGCGTTACTCAGCAGGCTGCCGATCACGCCGCCGGAGGCGAAGTACCAGATATCATCGGCATTGAGCGCCGCCAGGCCGCAGGCGGTCACCACCAGCGCCAGTACGCCAATCAGGCGCAGCGCAACGGCAAAGTAGTCGATGTACTCCTGCGAATGACGTTGACGGAAGGTTTGCCAGCACAGGCCGAGGATCACCGGCGGGATGCCGTAAGCCATAATGCCGAAAATGAAAAACAGGGTGTCAGCAAGCCAGGCGCCGACGCCGCCACCTAAATTGTGGATCGGTTCGTGCCAGGCCGTTTGCGACCAGCTCGGGTCGGACGGGTTAAAGCTCACCAGCGCCACCATCAGATAGACGGCGAACAGCGCAACAATCATCAGCAAGGCTTCCAGCAGGCGACGCCCACTGCTCAGCGGTTGCAGGGAAACTTCTTTATCTTCTGTGTATTCCTGGCTCAAGAGTTCTCTCCAGGTGCCCGTAAACTATGAAGGCAACAGCGTCGGGCGAGCCCGACGCTGAACCTGTATGAATTCACAGGAGTGTACCGAAAACTACCAGGTTTTGCACCTGCCCTGTGTTAGCGAGTTTTAATCACTAAGCGATTACTTTGTTTCACTTCTTCCATGACCACGTAGGTGCGGGTGTCGTTCACTCCCGGCAGACGCAGCAAGGTTTCACCGAGCAATTTACGGTAGGCGGACATGTCCGGCACGCGGGTTTTCAGCAGGTAGTCAAAATCACCGGAAACCAGGTGACACTCTTGAGTTTCCTCAAGTTTTTGCACAGCGGCGTTAAATTGCTCAAACACGTCAGGCGCGCCACGATTCAGAGTAATCTCAACGAATACCAACAGCGAGGCATCAAGATAATGCGGGTTCAGCTGCGCGGTGTAGCCCAGAATGAAGCCCTGACGCTCAAGGCGGCGCACGCGTTCCAGGCAGGGAGTCGGCGACAGCCCCACGCGTTTGGAAAGTTCGACGTTAGAAATGCGCCCGTCTTTTTGCAGTTCGTTAAGGATGTTACGGTCGATTCTGTCGAGGTCTTTACCCGGTCGTTTTTTGTTATCTACCATTATTATTGTCTCTCTTAATTCCTTCCCTTTACCCGCCTACCCTGGAACGCGTACGTCCCGGGTCGTTCTAAGTGAAGACATCGAGCCTGTTGCGTGAACCGCGTCCATCCGCATGACGCATGCTGTCTGTCCACACCATGCGTCATTCCAAATGCCAGGCTGAGTAAATTCGTCGCCGAGCGTAAAAAAGGGAACGATTCCCCGTTACGTCATTGTGAATACTCTCTGCTTCGCATAATGTTTTCGCAAAAGCGCAGCCGATTGTCAAAGTAAAACAACCAAAACCAGTACAACATGCCAAACCACCTCGTGCGATCCTGTTTTGCAATGATAATTTAGCCATTTAAGCACCCGGCCCGGCCCGGCGTCGGCGGTTTTTTCATCGCTCATGCCTTAACGCCGGGGCGTTGATTGGTAAAACCTTTTTCATTAATCATTAACAACGTGGCACAACACTTTTTTTGCCGTGTTAAATTCCCTACAATCCGTTTGTCTGTTTGCCAGTTAAATAATGAGGGTCTCATGAGTACGGCTAAACACAGTAAATTACTGATTCTGGGCTCTGGCCCGGCTGGCTACACCGCCGCCGTGTACGCCGCCCGCGCGAACCTGAACCCGGTGCTGATTACCGGCCTGGAAAAAGGCGGTCAGCTGACCACCACCACCGACGTGGAAAACTGGCCAGGCGACGCCAACGAGCTGACCGGCCCGTTGCTGATGGAGCGCATGCACGAGCACGCGGTAAAATTTAATACCGAAATCATCTTCGACCATATCCACAGCGTCGACCTGCAGAACCGTCCGTTCCGCCTGACCGGCGACAGCGGTGAGTACACCGCGGATGCGCTGATCATCGCCACCGGCGCGTCGGCCCGCTACCTCGGCCTGCCGTCTGAAGACGCCTTCAAAGGTCGCGGCGTTTCTGCCTGCGCCACCTGTGACGGTTTCTTCTATCGCAACCAGAAAGTCGCGGTAATCGGCGGCGGCAACACCGCGGTGGAAGAGGCACTGTACCTGGCCAATATCGCGGCTGAAGTGCATCTGATCCACCGCCGTGACAGCTTCCGCGCTGAGAAGATCCTGATCGACCGGCTGATGGAAAAAGTAAAAAACGGCAATATCGTGCTGCACACCGACCGCACGCTGGATGAGGTGCTGGGCGATCAGATGGGCGTCAACCGTCTGCGCCTGCGCGCGGTTAATGACGAGCAGCAGATCGAAGAGCTGGAGGTTGCCGGCCTGTTTGTGGCGATCGGCCACAGCCCGAATACCGCGATCTTCAACGGTCAGCTGGAGCTGGAAAACGGCTACATCAAAGTGCAGTCTGGTATTCAGGGCAACGCCACCCAGACCAGCATCCCTGGCGTGTTTGCCGCCGGCGACGTGATGGACCACATCTACCGCCAGGCGATCACCTCGGCGGGTACCGGCTGTATGGCCGCCCTCGATGCTGAACGCTATCTTGACGGACTGGTTAAAAAAGATCGTTAAGTTGTTAAAATTCTGAGCTAATCTTGCCTGAGGCGACGAGCAATTGTCGCCTTTTTACCCTCCCCATTGTACCATTGCCGCGCTTGACACCGATCTTCCTGTGGCTTTTGCCTCACTACCGTTTACGTCAGGGCATCACGGCAAATCATGAATAAATCACGACAACAACTGCTCACCCGCTGGCTAAAAAGCCAACGCGCGTACGGTCAGCGCTGGCTGCGCATCTCGCTGATGCTGGGCACGCTGAACGCCCTGCTGCTGATCGCACAGGCCTGGTTCCTCGCCTCTCTGCTGCAGTCACTGCTGAGTGACCACCTGCCGCGCGAAAGCCTGCTGCACACGTTCCTGCTGCTGCTGGCCTGCTTTGCCGGCCGCGCGCTGCTGGCCTGGCTGCGTGAACGCGCCGGCTTCCGTGCCGGCCAGGCGATCCGCCAGGCGCAGCGCGCCCGGGTGCTCGATCGCCTGGCCGCGCTCGGCCCGGCCTGGATCCAGGGTAAACCGGCCGGCAGCTGGGCAACCCTGCTGCTGGAGCAGATTGAAGAGATGCAGGATTATTACGCCCGCTATCTGCCGCAGATGATGCTGGCGGGGATTATCCCGCTGCTGGTGCTGCTGGTGCTGTTCCCGGTTAACTGGGCGGCGTCGTTGATCCTGCTGGCCACCGCGCCGCTGATCCCGCTGTTTATGGCGATGGTCGGCATGGGGGCGGCCGATGCCAACCGCCGCAACTTCCTTGCGCTGTCGCGCCTCAGCGGCCAGTTCCTTGACCGCCTGCGCGGCCTGGAAACGCTGCGCCTGTTTAACCGTGCAAGGGCGGAGACGGCAACCATTCAGGACGCCTCGGAGCAGTTCCGTCAGCGCACCATGGAAGTGCTGCGTATGGCCTTCCTCTCCTCTGCCGTGCTGGAGTTTTTTGCCTCAATTTCGATTGCGCTGATCGCCGTCTACTTCGGCTTCTCCTACCTTGGCGTGTTTGATTTTGGCCACTACAGCGGCCCGGTGACGATGTTTGCCGGTTTTCTGGTGCTGATCCTCGCGCCGGAATTTTATCAGCCGCTACGCGATCTCGGCACCTTCTACCACGCGAAGGCCCAGGCCATCGGCGCGGCGGATGCGCTGGAAACCTTCCTCGCAGAGAGTGAAGATGCCGCCATCGCCCGCGGTGAGCAGACGCCGGACCTCAGCGACGGCTTCACGCTGGTCGCGAAGGATCTGACCATCATCACCGCCGCCGGCAGCGTGCTGGCCGGTCCGCTGAACTTTACCCTTAACCGCGGCCAGCGCGTGGCGCTGGTCGGGCAGAGCGGCGCGGGGAAAACCTCACTGATGAACGTGCTGCTGGGCTATCTGCCGTATCAGGGTTCGCTGCAGGTTAACGGCGCTGAGCTGCGCGATATCGCCCCTGAGCACTGGCAGCGGCAGCTGGCGTGGGTCGGGCAGAACCCGCACCTGCCGGCCACTACCGTGCGGGAAAATATTCTGCCCAACGGCGGGGATGACGCCCGCCTCGCCAGCGTACTGGCACTGTCGGGCGTGGATGAGTTCCTGCCGCGGCTGCCCAACGGGCTGGAGAGTGAAACCGGCGACGGGGCAACGCGGCTGTCGGTGGGCCAGGCACAACGCGTCGCCGTCGCCCGCGCGCTGATGAAGCCCTGCCAGCTGTTACTGCTGGATGAACCTGACGCCAGCCTCGATGCGCAGAGCGAACGGCACGTTAACCGCGCGCTGCTGCAGGCCTCACGTGCGCAGAGCACGCTGCTGATCACCCACCAGCTTAACCGCCTGGAGGAGTGGGATGAGATCTGGCTGATGCGTGATGGGCAAATCGTACAGCAGGGCGACCGGCAGACGCTGGCCGATCGCCCGGGGCCGTTTGCTGAGCTGCTGGCGCAACGTGGAGGATCGCTGGAATGAAAACCCTGCTGCCGTTTTTAACGCTTTATCGTCGCCATCTCTGGCGGCTGCTGTGCGGCATTTTGCTGGCGGCGATCACCCTGCTGGCCAGCATCGGCCTGCTGACGCTGTCCGGCTGGTTCCTCGCCGCCACCTCGCTGGTCGGCGTGGCCGGTATCTACAGCTTTAACTACATGCTGCCGGCGGCCGGGGTGCGGGGTGCGGCCATCAGCCGTACCGTGGCCCGCTATCTGGAGCGCCTGGTCAGCCACGATGGCACCTTCCGCGTGCTGGCGCACCTGCGCGTTTACACCTTCAGTAAGCTGCTGCCGCTCTCCCCCGCCGGCATTGCCCGTTTCCGTCAGGGTGAGCTGCTTAATCGCCTGGTGGGGGACGTCGACACCCTCGATCACCTCTACCTGCGGGTGATTGCCCCGCTGGTCGGGGCGCTGCTGGTGATCCTGGTGGTCACCGTTGGTTTAAGCTGGCTGGATGTCAACCTGGCGCTGACCCTGGCCGGGCTGATGCTGTTTACCCTGCTGGTGCTGCCGCCGCTGTTTTATCGCGCCGGGCTGCCGGTCGGCCAGGATCTGACCCGCCTGCGCGGCAACTACCGCAGCGGGCTGACCCGCTGGTTGCAGGGCCAGGCCGAACTGACCCTGTACGGCGCGGCGGCAACGTACCGTGCTGAACTCGACGACACGGAGCGCCAGTGGCTGAACACACAGCAGCGCCAGGCCAGCCTGACCGGGCTGTCGCAGGCGCTGGTGATGCTGATGGGCGGCGTTGCCGTCACTCTGCTGTTGTGGCTCAGCGCCGCCGGCATCGGCGGTGACCTGCAGCCCGGCGCGCTGGTGGCGCTGTTTGTCTTCTGCTCGCTGGCCGCCTTTGAGGCGCTGGCACCGGTCGGCACCGCCTTCCTGCATATGGGCCACGTCATCGCCTCCGCCGGGCGCGTCGCACAGATCGTCAATCAGCGCCCGGCGGTCACCTTTAGCGACGCCACGCTGCCGCTGACCCCGGGCGCCGCCGTAACGCTCGATGCGGTCAGCTTCCGCTATGCCGATGGCGACGCACCGGCGCTGAACGCGGTGACGCTGCAGATCGCTCACGGCGAGCATATCGCGCTGCTCGGCCGTACCGGCTGCGGTAAGTCAACGCTGCTGCAGCTGTTAACCCGCGCCTGGGACCCACAGCAGGGTGAAGTCACGCTGAACGGCCACCTGCTGGCCGCCTGGCCGGAAGCCGCGCTGCGCGCCCGCATCAGCGTGGTGACCCAGCGCGTACATCTGTTCAGCAGCACCCTGCGCGATAACCTGCTGTTGGCCGCGCCGGAAAGCGACGACGCGCGGCTGAGCGCGGCGCTGCAGGCGGTCGGGCTGGAGAAGCTGCTGGACAACGATCAGGGGCTGAACGCCTGGCTGGGCGAAGGCGGCCGCGCGCTGTCCGGCGGCGAGCTGCGCCGTCTTGGGCTGGCGCGTGCCCTGCTGCACGGCGGCGATCTGCTGCTGCTGGATGAGCCGACCGAAGGGCTGGATGCTGAAACGGAACGGCAGATCCTCAGCCTGCTGCGCGAAGTGGCACGTGATAAGACGCTAATCATGGTTACCCACCGCCTGCGCGGCCTGGAGGCGTTCGACCGCATCTGCGTGATGGACAACGGTTCGCTGGTCGAACAGGGTAATCACGCGCAGTTAGTGGCGAAACAGGGGCGGTACTGGACTTTTCTGCAGCGCTTTGCGCTATAGTCATTAGCCTGTGGCACACCTGAGATGATGTCGATGCGCCTGATGCAACTGTCCCGTGAATCACTCAACTTCCCGCCGCCGGAGTCGGCGCTGCGGGACCCGAATGGCCTGCTGGCGATGGGCGGCGATCTCAGCCCTGCCCGTCTGCTGGCGGCCTATCGCCTGGGTATCTTCCCCTGGTTCTCAATCGGAGACCCGATCCTGTGGTGGTGCCCCGACCCGCGGGCGGTGCTGCTGCCGGAGCAGTTCCACCTCAGCCGCAGCATGAAGCGCTTTCACCAGCGATCCCCTTACCAGGTGACGCTGAATCAGCGCTTCAGCGAGGTGATCGCCGGCTGTGCTCACGACCGTCAGGAGGGCACGTGGATCACCTGGGAAGTGCAGCAGGCGTGGTACCGGCTGCATGAGCTGGGGCATGCCCATTCGGTAGAGGTGTGGCAGGAGGGCGAGCTGGTCGGTGGCCTGTACGGGCTGGCGCTCGGGCAGATCTTTTGCGGTGAATCGATGTTCAGCCTGCGGGAGAATGCCTCCAAGACCGCGCTGCTGGTGTTCAGCCGCTGGTTTGCACAGCAGAACGGCAGGCTGATCGACTGCCAGGTGCTGAACGCACATACCCAGTCGCTGGGCGCGGTGGAAATTTCCCGCGCGAGCTATCTGCAACAGGTCAATACGCTGGCAGACAGCCTGCTTACAACGGGTTGCTGGCGGCCACAACGGCTTTTTTAATGCTATTTCGAGATGTTTTCGCCCAACCGGGCCAGAACAGTGATATAATACGCGCGTTTGGTATGTCGTCCGCCTGCCCCCTGAACAACAGGGTAACGCAGAATACCAGGCTGGGAATCGCAACGCACTTGTCAGAACTGTTTTAATCGTGCGAAATGAAGCAGATTTAAACAGATTCTTAGCCCGTTTTACCCCCGCGCTGACGCCATTAACTCCAGATTACTTCGTGACCCGTCTGCACTCGTGTCTTTCAGAGGGGTTGATGTGGGCGATCTATTCGCCTGCAATTCTTTACTTAATACGTGAAATTCGGCATTATCTTGCCGGTTCAAAACTAAGGTAGTCCACCTAGAGGATTCGATGGCCAAAGAAGACAATATTGAAATGCAGGGTACCGTACTTGATACGTTACCTAACACCATGTTCCGCGTTGAACTTGAAAACGGTCACGTGGTTACCGCTCATATCTCCGGTAAAATGCGCAAAAACTATATCCGCATCCTGACGGGCGACAAAGTCACTGTAGAGCTGACCCCGTACGACCTGAGCAAAGGCCGCATTGTCTTCCGTAGTCGCTAAATTGCCCCATTCAGTTCTGCTGCTACGTTACGCACGCCTGCAGCAGCGATAAAAAAGGCCGGGTTCTCACCCGGCCTTTTCTTTATCTGCGATTCCCGTTCAGCCCACCGCGCTTAGCGAGCCTCCCGGGATGTGCCGTCAGTGCACCGTGCCTTCCGCCTTACGCTTTGCAGCGCTGAGGAAGTGATAGGCCAGCTGATTATTCTCTTTATCCAGCGTGACCGATACCGAGCCACCTTCCACCAGTGAACCAAACAGCAGCTCATTAGCCAGCGGTTTTTTCAGGCTCTCCTGCACGGTACGGGCCATTGGACGGGCACCCATCGCCTTGTCATAGCCTTTCTCAGCCAGCCAGTCGCGGGCATCATCACTGACTTCCAGCGACACGCCTTTGGCGTCCAGCTGCGCCTGCAGTTCGACAATAAACTTGTCGACCACCTGATGGATCACCACCTGATCGAGGTGTCTGAACCAGATGATGTTATCCAGACGGTTGCGGAACTCCGGCGTGAAGATCTTTTTGATCTCCTCCATCGCATCGGTGCTGTTGTCCTGCTGGATCAGGCCGATCGACTTACGCTCGGTTTCCCGCACCCCGGCGTTGGTGGTCATCACCACCACCACGTTGCGGAAGTCCGCCTTACGGCCGTTGTTGTCGGTCAGCATGCCGTTATCCATCACCTGCAGCAGCAGGTTAAAGACGTCCGGGTGCGCTTTTTCGATTTCATCCAGCAGCACCACCGCGTGCGGATGTTTGATCACCGCATCGGTTAACAGGCCGCCCTGGTCAAAACCAACATAGCCCGGAGGCGCACCGATCAGGCGGCTGACGGTATGACGTTCCATATACTCGGACATATCAAAACGCAGCAGCTCAATACCCAGCGCCTTCGCCAGCTGTACCGTGACCTCGGTTTTACCGACGCCGGTCGGGCCGGCAAACAGGAAGGAGCCGACCGGTTTACGATCCTGCCCCAGTCCGGCACGGCTCATCTTGATCGCTTCGGTCAGCGCCTCAATGGCATTGTCCTGGCCGAACACCAGCATTTTCAGACGATCGCCCAGCGTGCGCAGCGTATCGCGATCGGTGGCCGACACGCTCTTCTCCGGAATACGGGCAATACGGGCGACCACGCTTTCGATATCCGCCACGTTGACGGTTTTCTTACGCTTGCTCACCGGCATTAAACGCGCACGGGCACCGGCCTCATCGATTACGTCAATCGCCTTATCCGGCAGGTGGCGATCGTTGATATATTTCACCGCCAGCTCCACCGCCGCGCGGATCGCCTTGGCGGTATAACGCACGTCGTGGTGCGCTTCATACTTCGGTTTCAGGCCATTGATGATCTGCACCGTCTCATCGACGGACGGTTCGGTGATATCGATCTTCTGGAAACGGCGCGCCAGCGCACGATCCTTCTCGAAGATGTTGCTGAACTCCTGGTAGGTGGTTGAACCCATCACGCGGATCTTACCGCCGGAGAGCAGCGGTTTAATCAGGTTAGCGGCATCAACCTGGCCACCCGAAGCGGCACCGGCGCCGATGATGGTGTGGATCTCATCGATAAACAGGATGCTGTTGGTATCCTGTTCCAGCTGTTTCAGCAGCGCTTTAAAGCGCTTTTCAAAGTCACCGCGATATTTGGTACCGGCCAGCAGCGAACCGATGTCCAGCGAGTAGATGGTGCAGTCCTGCATCACTTCCGGCACGTCGCCCTGCACAATGCGCCAGGCCAGCCCTTCCGCGATGGCGGTTTTACCCACCCCGGACTCACCTACCAGCAGCGGGTTATTTTTACGGCGGCGGCACAGCACCTGAACGGTACGCTCCAGCTCTTTATCGCGACCGATCAGCGGATCGATTCCGCCTACCCGGGCAAGCTGGTTAAGGTTGGTGGTGAAGTTTTCCATACGATCCTCCCCGCCTGCCTGCTCTTCGTTAACCGGATTTTCCGCGCTGGCGGACGGGCCTGGCTCGTCCTTGCGCGTACCGTGAGAGATAAAGTTCACCACATCCAGTCGGCTGACTTCATGTTTGCGCAGCAGATACGCCGCCTGAGATTCCTGTTCGCTGAAAATCGCCACCAGCACATTCGCACCGGCCACTTCACTGCGGCCTGATGACTGTACGTGGAATACCGCCCGCTGCAGCACGCGCTGGAAGCTGAGCGTTGGCTGGGTGTCGCGTTCTTCCTCACTGGCCGGCAGCACCGGGGTGGTTTGTTCAATAAACGCTTCAAGTTCCTGACGAAGCGCCACGATATCTACCGTGCAGGCTTCCAGTGCCTCTCTGGCCGACGGGTTACTGAGCAGTGCCAGTAGCAGATGCTCGACGGTCATAAACTCATGTCGGTGCTCACGCGCTCTGGCGAAAGCCATGTTTAAACTGAGTTCCAGTTCTTGATTGAGCATTGGCACCTCCCCCAATTATCGCCTTATCAGGCTTTTTCCAGCGTACACAGCAACGGATGCTCATTTTCACGGGCGTAAGTGTTAATCATGGCGACTTTGGTTTCCGCCACCTCCGCGGTATAAACACCGCAGATCGCCTTACCCTGATAATGCACCGTCAGCATCAGTTGCGTTGCACGTTCAATATCATAAGAAAAGAACTTCTGCAGAACGTCAATAACAAATTCCATCGGTGTATAGTCATCATTATGCAGTATGACCCGATACATCGACGGCGGCTTAAGCTCCTCTTTCAGTTTGTCATCGGCAAGCTGCTCAAAGTTAAGCCAGTCGTTAGTCTTTCCCATACCAATCCAGTATCAACATGTTGCTTCTTAACGCCAGACTAACACCATTCAGGCTATGAGTAACGCGGCCAGAATGCAGCGTGGCGCAGCAGATAATTCGTACAAAAATCCTTAATCGCGACCTTCATCACAAAATTTGAAATAGCGTTAACTGCTTCAAATTTTGACGATTTTGTATCCATTCCCGAGCCCCGTTTGCTTGACCCGCGAGAGCAATTCTCTACAGTACAGAAACTGGTCGGAGAAGATCTTCCCGCCAACAGGTTAATCACCTGATTTCCCCACTCAATAATGAAATGTTTTGCGAGGGATGTAGAAGCATGGAGACGGGTACTGTTAAATGGTTTAATAATGCCAAAGGTTTCGGTTTCATCTGCCCGGTTGGCGGTGGAGAAGACATCTTCGCCCACTACTCAACCATTAAGATGGAGGGCTACCGAACGCTTAAAGCCGGGCAACAAGTCCAGTTTGATGTGCATCAGGGTCCGAAGGGCAATCACGCCAGCCTGATCGTTCCCGTGGAAGAGGTCGCGCTCAGCGCCTGACCCTACCACTCATTCTGTACAACCCTGCCATAAAATGCCAGCCGCTGATGCTGGCATTTTTATTTTCTTCCTCTTTCAATATGGGTACCGCGCGGCAGATATCAAGTCACCGCTTACTCCACACCGCGCCGCGCCAGCCGCTGCAGCCGGGCAAAGAGGGTTTGCAGCAACAGCGGTACCGCGTCCGGCCCGCGTTCGGCGGCGTCCTGCACCACCGCCATCGCCAGCTCCGGTTTGGAACTGTGGTGGATCGCTTTCGCGATCACCCGCCGCATGGCGATCGGCACATTATCGGGCAGATGCGCATGGCGATGATATACCGCGGAAAAACCCTGCTTATACAGGAAATGCTCCATATCCAGTGTGGGTAACTGGGTCAGATGATTTTTCTCCTCGTCGCCAGGGTGCAGCAGGCTGCGGGCGGTGGCAGCATACTTCTTCCCGGCATCGTCGCCGTCGGTCAGCACGTGCCAGCCAATGCCCATGCGCTGGGCGAACTTCAGCAGCGGCCGCAGCCCGGACTGGGCAAACTCGATGATGCGGATCCCTTCCGTGGCGAAGTGATAACCACACTGCCTGGCCAGCTCGTTCATCAGCCAGACTTCGGTTTCCCCTTCGACCAGCAGCCAGCAGCGGGCGAACAGCGCCGAAGGCCGGTTGAAGCGAATATGGAAGGCGATGCGCCGGCTCTCTTCGGCACTCATTCCTCCCGGCCCCAGCCGCCAGGCGACCACCCGTTCTGCTTCACGCACCAGCCGGCACACCTGGCCCATCGGCACCTGTGACAGCAGCTCGGAGGAGTTGGTGGTGGTGATTTTTTGCAGCGGCAGCTGGGAGAATAACCCCCAGGCGACGGAGAGCATAATCGGGTGCAGCCGCGTTTCCGGATCTTCAATCAGCAGCAGCGGCCGCGCGTTTGCGTCCAGCTGCCACGCGCCACGCGCCTGGGTCAGCAGGCCGAACAGCCGCAGCAGGATCTGCCGGCGGCTGCGGCTGTCGGCGTCGGCGATCAGGTGGTGGATGCGGTCCAGATGGCGCCAGCCGTTATCGTTGTCACGTTCTCCCGGCGTCAGCCGGCGGGCCGGCTCGGCTACGCTATGCTGGTCGAGGGAAAAATAGTGCGCCAGCAGCTGTTGCAGGGTGCGCAGCCCCTGGCGTAACGTCTGCTCGCTCAGCTGTTCCGATAGCGCAGGGTGATCGCGGGTCAGGCTCTCCATCTGCCGGACCAGCTCATTAAAGCGTGCCTCATCGCTACCGGCGAGCGCCTCCCGCGGCAACCGCGCGTTAAAGCGGGCGTCACGCAGGCGCAGCACCGGCGAGAGACGAACCAGGCTTTCCAGGGCGGCCGTGGCCTCCCCTTCGGTTAACAGCGGCTCGCCGTGCGCGTCAACAAACCGGCGGCGGGTGGTGACCTCACCGTCGGCCTGCAGCTGGCCGTCGATGCGCAGATGAACGCGCTGCAGGCCGCCCTCGCCGCGCTGCCACAGCGAGCTCAGCCCCTGCCAGCGCGGCGTGGCGGCTTCACCGGCCTCACTTTCCCGCCAGGTCAGCGCCAGCCACAGGCGCTGCGGCTGGCCGGCAGGGCCTGTGGCTGGCTGATAAAAATCCTGCGCGCTAAACGTATAAGGTTCAGCGCGTGGCGAGAGGATCAGCGTCAGCACGTCAAGCAGGCTGGATTTCCCCCAGGCGTTTTCGCCGATCAGCAGGTTGTCCTCTTCCAGCGGCAGCCGCAGCTGGCTGATGCCGCGAAACCCGGCAATATCGATGAATTCCAGAATCATAGCGCCCCCGCGGCTCCCTGTTTTATTGAGAATGGTCGCCTGCCGTACGCCGGTCAAGCTGCCAGCACAGATTTCCCGCCAGGGCTGCGGTTCACCATGCCGCCGGACCCCGATCTCACGTAATGCCAGGCACGCAGCGCCAGGTCAACTATGCTTGTGGCTCGACAGAAAAGGAGACAAGCATGAAACACACCGTTGCTGCACTGCTGGCAAAAACGCTGGAGAACGCCGGGGTTAAACGGATCTGGGGCGTTACCGGCGATTCGCTGAACGGCCTCAGCGATAGCCTCAACCGCATGGGGACCATCGACTGGATGCCCACCCGCCATGAAGAGGTCGCCGCCTTTGCCGCCGGTGCCGAAGCGCACATCAGCGGAGAGCTGGCGGTCTGCGCCGGCTCCTGCGGACCGGGTAATCTGCACCTGATTAACGGTCTGTTTGACTGTCACCGTAACCGCGTCCCGGTGCTGGCGATCGCCGCGCACATTCCGTCGAGCGAGATCGGCAGCAACTATTTTCAGGAGACCCATCCGCAGGAGCTGTTCCGTGAATGCAGCCATTACTGTGAGCTGGTGTCGAACCCGGAGCAGCTGCCGCAGGTGCTGGGGATCGCCATGCGCCAGGCGATCCTCAACCGCGGCGTCTCGGTAGTGGTGATCCCCGGCGACGTGGCGCTGCAGCCCGCGCCGGAAGGTGCCAGCGCGGAGTGGTATCCACCGCTGCTGCCGCAGGTGCAACCGCAGCCTGCCGAGCTGGAGACGCTGGCGACGGCGCTCAACGCAGCACAAAACATTACCCTGCTGTGCGGCAGCGGCTGCGCCGGGGCGCATGCCGAGGTGGTGGCGCTGGCTGAGACGCTGAAAGCGCCGGTGGTGCACGCGCTGCGCGGCAAAGAGCACATCGAATACGACAACCCGTATAACGTCGGCATGACCGGACTGATCGGCTTCTCATCGGGCTACCATGCGATGATGAACGCCGACACGCTGCTGGTGCTCGGCAGCCAGTTCCCCTATCGCGCCTTCTACCCGGAGAAAGCGCAGATCATCCAGATCGATATCAATCCCGCCAGCCTCGGCAGCCACAGCCACGTAAATATGGCGCTAGTCGGCGATATCAAAACCACCCTTAACGCGCTGCTGCCGCAGCTGACGGAAAAGCAGGATCGCGGTTTCCTCGACAAGGCGCTGGCCCACTACGCCACCGCGCGCAGGGATCTTGACGATCTCGCCACCGCTAACGATAAGCAGCCGATCCACCCGCAGTATCTGGCGCAGCAGATTAGCCGGCTGGCCGCCGATGATGCGATCTTCAGCTGCGACGTTGGCACGCCGACCGTCTGGGCCGCCCGTTACCTGCAGATGAACGGCCGGCGTCGCCTGATCGGCTCGTTCAGCCACGGCTCGATGGCCAATGCGATGCCGCAGGCGCTGGGCGCGCAGGCGATCGACCCGCAGCGCCAGGTGGTGGCGCTGTGCGGCGACGGCGGCTTCAGCATGCTGATGGGGGATTTCCTTTCGCTGGCGCAGCTGAAGCTGCCGGTGAAGATCGTGGTATTTAATAACAGTTCGCTGGGCTTTGTGGCGATGGAGATGAAGTCCGGTGGCTACCTGACCGACGGCACCGACCTGCACAACCCGGACTTCGCCGCCATTGCCCGCGCCTGCGGCGTGCACGGCGTGCGCGTGGAGAAGGCCTCAGAGCTTGACGGTGCGCTGCAGCAGGCGTTCGCCCACGACGGCCCGGCGCTGATTGACGTGGTGACGGCAAAAGAGGAGCTGGCGATGCCGCCGGAGATCAAACTGGAGCAGGCGAAGGGCTTTAGCCTCTATATGCTGCGGGCGATCATCAACGGACGCGGCAATGAAGTGGTAGAGCTGGCTAAAACCAACTGGCTGCGCTGAACCGGCGCGCGCACGCTCAGGCGCACAGCCTTGTAACCCTGTGCGCCCTCGTCGCGATACAACGCTAACCGGTCCCGGCAGTGGCCGCCGCAGGGGGGGACGGCTTACGGCAGCGCGATGCCTGCACGCAGCTCCCCGATGATTGCGGCTGCCGGGGGAACGACTCAGGCGCCAGTGATCGCTGCTACAACTCCCCGGCTATCGCTGCGGGGGGAGCGCCCTGCGGGCATTACTCCTGCCCGCCGTACTTCTCCAGCAGCGCGGCGGCAATCGCCTCGGTTTCAGCATCGGCAAGTCCACGGTAATCCGTCGGGCGGAAATGCATCTGAAATGCCGTGATGGTGGCCTGCTGCTGATAGGCCGCCAGCTGCGGCGTTACCTCATAGCCGTAGCGCGCCAGCAGCGCCAGCAGTTTAGACTTATCCACCCGCTGACCCGCCGGGCGGCCGCCCAGATAAAACGCCACGCGATCGGCATCCGGCCAGGCCCCGACGCCCTGCTCAGCCAGCCACTGCCAGGGGAACAGCGGGCCCGGGTCCTGTTTGCGCAGCGGGGCAATATCGCTGTGCGCCACCACGTCCTGCGGCTGAATGCCGTAGCGCTTAACGATATCGCGGGCCAGCGGCAGCAGCGCCGCCATCTGCGCGGGTGCAAACGGCGTCCAGCGGATGCCGCCGGCCGTCTTTTGCCAGCCGGGGTTCTCAAGCTCAATGCCGATCGAGGTGTCGTTCAGCCGGGTGGCCCCGCGCCAGTAGCTGATCCCCGCGTGCCAGGCCAGCATTGACTCCGGCACCAGCCGCCACACCAGCGGCTGCCCGTCATACTGCGGCGGGCTGGCCGGCAACAGATAGTGGGCGCTGACCGCATGGTTGGTCAGCGTATTCAGCGAGGGTGAAAAATCACCGGCGGTATAGTGGAGAACCAGCACCTTAATGCGCGGGCGGGCACCGTACGCTTCCTGGCGGGTGTCGACCGTGTAACCCTGCTGCGGCTGCAGCCCGCGCGGGGTGATTGAGGTGAGCAGCCACACCGCCAGCAATAGCAGCAGCGGGCGAATCACGTCCAGCGGTCTTATTGCGGGCAGAGAACGCATCAACGGGCCAGTTTCACCGCCGTACCGGTCACGCTGACCATCAGCATGCTGCTGTTTTTACCCACGGTTTCGTAATCAATATCAATGCCGACCACCGCATCCGCTCCCAGCGACTGTGCCTGCTGTTCCAGCTCGGCAAAGGCAATTTTCCGCGCTTTATTCAGTTCCTTCTCATAGGCTCCGGCACGCCCGCCGACGATATCGCGGATACCGGCAAAAAAGTCGCGGAAGACGTTGGCCCCGAGGATCGCCTCACCGGTGACCACGCCGCAGTATTCGCGAATCGGCTGGCCTTCCAGCGTGGGTGTTGTGGAAAATTTCATCGTACGCACCTTATCATCAGAAGTGGGGAAGTTGTCCGGGGAGTAATAGTACGTTTTGCGCCAGCAGAAGCAAATCACCTGCGGCCATTGCGCCATTTTTCAGCAGCAAAATGGCGATCCCCGGCCAGGTGTGAGCAGATAATAAACAACGCCCGGTGGAATATGGCGCTGCGGCCCATCCGGTTTCGACATTAGTCACACAACTGCATAACCCCAGAGCTAAATTTACCCAAAATCGCTTACATCACGCTATGATGTGCTAATCTTTAACCACCCTGCCCGCATTTATAAATTTTAACCCACGATGATTGCATAACTATTCTGTCGACGTTAAGATTCGCGGCATCAATTGCTATTCACTTTTTGCGCATGAGTATTCAACTAAACGCTATTAACTGCTTCTACGGCGCTCACCAGGCGCTGTTTGATATTCAACTGGATTGCCCGCAGGGCGAGACGTTGGTTTTACTGGGGCCAAGCGGCGCCGGTAAGAGCTCGCTGCTGCGCGTATTAAACCTGCTGGAGATGCCGCGTACCGGAACGCTCTCCATCGCCGGTAGCCACTTTGACTTCAGCAAGCCTCCCGCTGATGCGGCGATCCGTGAACTGCGCCAGAACGTCGGCATGGTGTTCCAGCAGTATAATCTGTGGCCGCACCTCACCGTGGCGCAGAACCTGATCGAAGCCCCCTGCCGGGTGCTGGGTCTCAGCAAAGCGCTGGCGCACGATCGCGCCGCGAAGCTGCTGGATCGCCTGCGCCTGACGCCGTTTGCCGATCGTTATCCACTGCACCTGTCCGGCGGCCAGCAGCAGCGCGTGGCGATTGCCCGTGCGCTGATGATGGAACCGGCGGTACTGCTGTTTGATGAGCCGACGGCCGCGCTGGACCCGGAGATTACCGCCCAGATCGTCAGCATCATCCGCGAACTGGCCGAAACGCAGATCACCCAGGTGATCGTCACCCACGAGGTGGAAGTGGCGCGCAAAACCGCCAGCCGGGTGGTCTATATGGAAAACGGTTATATCGTCGAACAGGGGGACGCCAGCTGCTTCTCTCAGCCGCAAACCGCGGCCTTTGCCAGTTATCTTTCGCACTAATTCAGGATACAACGATGAAAAAGATGGTTATTGCCGCCCTGCTTGCCAGCGTCAGCCTGAGTGCCGGCGCGGCGCAAACCCTGCGCTTCGCCACTGAAGCCTCCTATCCGCCGTTTGAGTTTGTTGACTCAGACAACAAAATCCAGGGCTTCGACGTCGATCTGGCCAACGCCCTGTGCCGTGAAATGGCGGTGGAGTGCACCTTTACCAACCAGGCCTTTGACAGCCTGATCCCCAGCCTGAAGTTCCGCCGTTTCGACGCGGTAATGGCCGGCATGGATATCACCCCGGAGCGTGAGCAGCAGGTGCTGTTTACCAAAGCCTATTACGACAACTCCGCGCTGTTTATTACCCAGAAGGGTAAATTCAGCGACGTGGCGGCGCTGAACGGTAAGCGCATCGGCGTGCAGAACGGGACCACCCACCAGAAATACCTCAGCGACAAGCAGACCGGGATGAAAGTGGTGCCTTACGACAGCTATCAGAACGCCATCCTCGACCTGAAAAATGGCCGTATTGATGCGGTGTTCGGCGACACGGCGGTGGTCAACGAGTGGCTGAAGCAGAACGCCAGCCTGGCCCCGCTGGGTGAAAAAGTGACCGACAAAGCCTACTTCGGCACCGGTCTCGGTATCGCCGTGCGTCAGGGCAACAGCGAGCTGCAGGGTAAATTCAACGCGGCGCTGGACAAGGTGAAAGCCGACGGCACCTATAAAACCATCTACAGCAAGTGGTTCCAGCAGTAAGTAATGAACGAACTTTATTCTCTTGCCAGCGCCGCCGGGATGACCGTCGGCCTCGCCGTCTGTTCGCTGATCGCCGGGTTAAGCCTGGCGATGATCTTCGCCGTGTGGGAGTCTGCCCGCTGGCGGCCGCTGGCGTGGCTCGGCACCCTGCTGGTCACGCTGTTTCGCGGGCTGCCGGAAATCCTGGTGGTACTGTTTGTCTACTTCGGCGCGTCGCAGCTGCTGCTGACCCTGTCGGACGGCTTTACCCTCAATCTGGGGGTGGTGCAGATCCCGGTGCAGATGCAGATCGACAACTTCGACGTCAGCCCGTTCCTCTGCGGAGTGGTTGCGCTGGCGGTGCTGTATGCGTCGTACGCGTCGCAGACGCTGCGCGGCGCGCTGCAGGCGGTGCCCGCCGGTCAGTGGGAGTCGGGCCAGGCGCTGGGCATGCGCGCATCGGCGATCTTCTTCCGGCTGATTATGCCGCAGATGTGGCGTCATGCGCTGCCGGGGCTGGGTAACCAGTGGCTGGTGCTGTTGAAAGACACGGCGCTGGTGTCGCTGATAAGCGTGAACGATATTATGCTGCAAACCAAAAGTATTGCCGTGCGCACCCAGGAGCCGTTTACCTGGTACGCGATCGCCGCGGCGATCTACCTGCTGATCACCCTGTTCAGCCAGGCGATTTTAAAACGTATTGAGCTGCGCACCACCCGGTTCGAGCGGGGGAACGGCTGATGCTGAGCTATTTTCCCGAGCTGCTGAAGGGGCTGCAGACCAGCCTGACGCTGACGCTGGCCTCGCTGCTGCTGGCGCTGGTACTGGCGCTGGTGTTCACGGTGATTCTGGCGCTGAAGACGCCGGTGCTGAGCCTGCTGACCCGGGCTTATATCACCCTGTTTACCGGTACGCCGCTGCTGGTGCAGATCTTCCTGATTTACTACGGCCCGGGGCAGTTTCCGACTATCCAGACCATTCCGTGGCTGTGGGCGCTGCTGTCGCAGCCGTGGCTGTGCGCCCTGCTGGCGCTGTCGCTGAACAGCGCCGCTTACACCGCGCTGCTGTTCCACGGCGCGGTGCGGGCAATACCGACCGGGCAGTGGCAGTCCTGTGCGGCGCTGGGGATGAGCCGCAAAGACCAGCTGCGCATCCTGCTGCCGTACGCCTTTAAGCGCGCGCTCTCTTCGTACTCTAACGAGGTGGTGCTGGTGTTTAAAAGCACCTCGCTGGCCTATACCATCACGCTGATGGAAGTGATGGGGCACGGTCAGATGCTGTATGGCCGCACCTATGACGTAACGGTATTCGCCGCCGCCGGCGTGGTGTACCTGTGCGTCAACGGCCTGCTGACGCTGATGATGCGGCTGATCGAGCGCCGCGCGCTGGCCTTCGAGCGACGCCACTGATCTGCCCGATGCAGGCGCGCCTGCATCGGTGGATCACCCCCCTTCCCGTCCGCTTAATCGGCGAATCATTCGCCGGGCGATAACCGATACTGTTCAGCACATTTTTAGCGCAAGGAAAGAAAAAATGAAAAAACTGCTTCTGGCCACCCTGCTTGCCAGCGTGACCTTTGGGACATTTGCCGCCGATAAGATCCGTTTTGCCTCATCGGCCACCTACCCACCGTTTGAATCACTGGGCAGCGATAACCAGATCGTCGGTTTTGATATCGACCTGGCGAAGGCTCTGTGCACCGAGATGAAAGCGGAGTGCAGCTTTACCAACAACCCGTTTGACAGCCTGGTACCGGCACTGAAGTTCCGCCGCTACGATGCGGTGATCTCCGGTATGGACATCACCCCGGAGCGCAGCAAGCAGGTCAGCTTTACCCAGCCTTACTACGCCAACTCGGCCGTCGTCATTGCCAGCAAAGGCAAATACAACAGCCTGGCAGAGTTAAAGGGTAAACGCGTGGGGATTGAGAACGGCACCACTCACCAGAAGTACCTGCAGGAGCAGCACCCGGAGATCACCGCGGTGGCCTATGACAGCTACCAGAATGCGATCCTCGACCTGAAGAACAACCGCCTGGACGGCATCTTCGGCGATACGGCGGTAGTGAATCAGTGGCTGAAGGCCAACCCGAACCTGAGCACCGTCGGTGAGCACGTTACCGACAGCGCCTACTTCGGCACCGGGCTGGGCATCGCCGTACGCAAGGATAACGACGCGTTGCTGGCGAAGCTGAACGCGGCGATCGACACCTTACGCGCCAACGGCACTATCGATAAGATTAACCAGCGCTGGTTCCCGGAATAAGCCACGCCCGGATCTGAGCGGCTGGCGCAGCGGCAGGCCTGCGCTGCACCAGCCGCCTCAGACGCGCTGTAACAGCGTCAGCACTTCATAGTGCGCGGTGTGCGGGAACATATCAAACAGCTGCACCCGCACGATGCGGTAAGCGCTGAGGCGGCCGATGTCGCTGGCCATGCTGACGGCGTTACAGCTCGAATAGAGGATCCACGGCGGGGCCATCTTCTCCAGATAATCGCAGAGCGCTTCGCCAATACCGCGACGCGGCGGATTCACCAGCACCAGCTCCGGCACGCTGCCTTCGGCGGTGGCAAAGGCGGTGGAATCCAGCGCGGCAAAACTCACCCGTTCCAGCCCCATCTCAGCGGCGGACCGCTGCGCGCAGGCGATCGCCTCTTTGCTGATCTCGATGCCGGTCAGCTGCATCTGCGGCGTGGCACAGTGCAGGCCAAAACCGCCAACGCCGCAGAACAGGTCCCACATCGCGCTGATGTTCAGCTCGCGCACCCAGTCGCGGGCGGTGGCGTAAAGCCCGGCTGCCACCTGAGGGTTGGTCTGGAAGAAGCTTTTCGGCAGCACCGAGAGCGGCACGTCGTTAAAGCGTTCGCTGAGCACCTGATTTTCGGTTAACGGGATCTCCTCCTCCCCTTCCATAATCGCCATCGGCACCGGCTGAATATTGGCCGAAATCGCCGCCAGCTGCGGCAACGCCTGCCGTAACGCCGGCAGCGCCGCGCGCAGCTGTGCCAGTTTGGCGGTGGATCGCAGCACAAAGCGCAGCATCAGCTGGCCGCTGAACTGGCTTTCGGTCAGCAGGATGTACTTCAGCTCGCCGCGGCGGCGCGCCACGTTATACGGGGTCAGCCCGGCGCGGGCGATAAACGGGCGCAGTTCGGCAAACACGGCGGCAAAGCTGTCGGGATAGAGCGGGCAGTCGGCCAGGTCAACCGGCGTGCCGTCACGGTGCAGCATCCCCAGCAGCGGGCGTTCAACGCTGCCGCTGACCACCATCTTGGCTTTATTGCGGAATTTTTGCTGCGGTGATACCACCGGCTCTCGCCACTGCGCCACGGGAAAAGCGTCCAGCAGCTGCTGCAGATGCGACTGTTTCTGTGTAAGTTGCTGAGGGTATGGGGTTTCAAGCCACTGGCATGAGCGGCAGCGGCCGGCGTCATAGAGCGCGCAATGCATGTTGATATCCGGGGAACAAAAGTGCAGTGCGCCAGTATACATTGAAACCGCCGGGGATGGCAGCTTCCGCTATCTTCCCGGGCGGCGGTAAAACGCCCGGCTGCTCTGCGGCACAAACAGCAGCAGCAGCACCAGCAGGTCCGGGAAGCGGCTGGCGGCCAGCGAACGCACCATCTGCAGGGTGCTCTCGCCGTTAAGGCTGAAAATTTCCGGATAGAAGCCGCTGACCGAGGCGACCAGCATATAGATAACCGTTAACAGCTGGGCGGCAAGAAAACCCCAGCGCCCCCAGTTCTGGCCGCGCAGCACGGCAAAGGCACAGCGCAGTTCGGCAAAAAACAGCAGCTGGCTGGCGACAAACAGCAGCGTCGAATCCCATGACTGCGCGCTGCGGTGGACAAAGTTCAGCGCCTCCTGCCATCCCAGCTCGTTGGCCAGCAGCAGCACGCCGATCAGCCGCGTGGCGATGATGGCGCTGGCCGCCACCCATACCGGCACCGGAATAGCGGCTTCCCGCCCGGATAATACCGAACCGGCCCTGAACACCTCTGACATTATGCTCTCCTGCTGTTTGCCGATGGCGCTGCCCATTACCGTCACCCTGACTGAGCGTGTGACAATACTCCTGACTGAAGTGACAGAATATTCCGCTAACCGCCTGAATAAAAGCAGGAATTAAATAATAGCCTCAAAAATAATGCCTGTTTTTAAGTATTATCTTATAGATAACCCTGCCTCATTTTATTTAGTTCAAAACGGCAGAAGTTGCCAGCCATGACGCTGTTTTTTTGTGCGATTTAATAATGACAGCAGGAAAAGAGGAATAAGAGGAAGGTGCAGAAACGTCGCTCAGCGCTCAGTACGCCGGCAGGCGGAATAACCTGGCCGTGCGGGGGGATAAAAACAGCGGGAACGGCCTGAACCGTTCCCGCTACAGGTTACTGCCCGCGCGCCCGCTGAATATCTTTCAGGCGCTGCTTCTCTTCTTGGGCCATCAGTCGCCAGGCAACAAAGCCGACGAGTCCGACCACGAACAGGATCAGCGAGGCCAGCGCGTTGATCTCCGGGTTAACCCCGCGGCGCACCGTGGCAAAGATCTGCATCGGCAGCGTGGTGGCACCCGGCCCGGTGACGAAGCTGGAGATCACCAGGTCATCGAGCGACAGGGTGAACGCCAGCAGCCAGCCGGTGACCAGCGCCGGAGCGATCATCGGAACGGTGATCACAAAGAACACCTTCAGCGGTGCCGCACCCAGGTCCATCGCCGCCTCCTCTATCGAGCGGTCCAGCTCGCGCAGCCGCGAGTTAACCACCACCGCCACGTAGGCGGTACAGAAGGTGACGTGGGCCAGCCAGATGGTCAGCATGCCGCGATCGGCCGGCCAGCCAAAGGCGTTGGCCATCGCCACAAACAGCAGCAGCAGCGACAGGCCGGTGATCACGTCGGGCATCACCAGCGGCGCGGTGAGCATAAAGGCAAAGCCGGTATGACCACGGAAACGGCCAAAGCGCACGATAATCACCGCGGCGATGGTGCCGAGGATCACCGCGGCAGTGGCCGACAGCGCGGCGATAGTCAGGCTGAGGGTGACCGCGCTTATCATCGCATCGTCGTTAAACAGCACCTTATACCAGTGCAGCGAGAAGCTCTCCCATGCCGCCAGCTGCGAGGAGTTAAACGAGTAGACCACCAGCAGCAGCATCGGCGCGTAAAGAAAGAAGAAGCATACCGCGAGGATCAGCGTGCGCCACTTCGAACGAATGGTTGGCAACTGATTCATGCTTTATCCCCCATCTCTTTATTCTGATGCTTGTGGAACCAGATAATCGGCAGGATCAGGATCAGCAGAATAATCACCGCCAGCGCCGAGGCGACCGGCCAGTCACGGTTGTTAAAGAACTCCTGCCACAGCACGCGGCCGATCATAATGCTGTCCGGGCCACCGAGCAGTTCCGGGATCACGTACTCCCCTACCGCCGGAATAAACACCAGCATTGAACCGGCAATGATGCCGCCTTTGGTTAACGGCACGATCACGCTGAAGAAGGTTTTCATCGGACGCGCGCCCAGATCGAGCGAGGCCTCCACCAGCGAGTAATCGATGCGCGTTAGCGCGGTGTAAATCGGCAACACCATAAACGGCAGGTAGCAGTAAACGATGCCGATATACACCGCCAGGTTGGTATATAAGATGGCAACTGGCTGATCGGTCAGACCCGTCCACATCAGAAAACGGTTCAATATGCCGTTATCGTTGAGGATGCCCATCCAGGCGTAGACGCGCACCAGAAACGAGGTCCACGACGGCAGGATCACCAGCAGCAGCAAAATATTGCGCGTCGACGGCCTGGCGTGCGCCACCGCCCACGCCAGCGGGTAGCCGATCAGCAGGCAGATCGCCGTTGAGATCGCCGCCACCTGCAGCGAGTGCAGATAGGCATCAATATAGAGCGCATCATCGGTCAGGGTGAAATAGTTGGCGAAGTTAAGCGCCACGGTCAGCTGGTCGTCCGCCCAGCTCAGCAGCTCGGTATACGGCGGAATGGCGCGCGCCACCTCAGCAAAGCTGATCTTCAGCACGATCAGGAACGGCAGTAAAAACAGCAACAGCAGCCAGACGTAAGGCAGCGCGATCACCAGCTTGCGGCCGTGCGCCATCTGCAGACGGGTCAGCAGCCCTTTAATACCGGTCTGCTGGCCGCTTGGCGCTCTGGCGCGGCGTTCGGTAAATAGTTGGCTCATTACTCCTCCATCAGACCGTCAGAACCACACAGCTGTCAGACTCCCAGCACAGGCGCACCTCGTCACCCCAGGTTGGCGTACCCTGACGGAAGCGGTCGGCGTTCTGCAGCTGCGCGCTGATCATCTGGCCACTCTGCAGACGCACGTGGTAGATCGACAGGTCGCCGAGATAGGCAATATGCACCACCTCGCCCACCGCGAAGTTACAACCGTCGGCCGGTACTTCGTCGCACAGCATCACTTTTTCCGGGCGCAGCGCTACCGACACCGGTACGCCATCCACCACCGAGGTATCCGACGCCACCTTCAGCGGATGGATCAGGCCCGGGCTGTCGATAATCAGGCCATCGTCCTGACGTTCGCGCAGCAGCCCCTCAAACAGGTTTACCGAACCAATAAACTCGGCGCTGAAGCGGGTGGTCGGGTGCTCGTAAATCTCTTCCGGCTCACCGATCTGCACGAATTTTCCGCGGTTCATGATCGCGATCCGCCCGGCCATGGTCATCGCCTCTTCCTGGTCGTGGGTCACCATGACGCAGGTCGCACCGACGCGCTCAAGAATATCCACCACTTCATGCTGCATGCGGTCACGCAGCTTTTTATCCAGCGCGCCCATCGGTTCATCCAGCAGCAGCAGCCGCGGGCGTTTCGCCAGGCTGCGTGCCAGCGCCACGCGCTGCCGCTGGCCGCCGGAGAGCTGGTGCGGTTTACGTTTGGCGTACTCCTGCATGTGCACCAGCGTCAGCATTTCGGCCACGCGCTCGGCAATCTCTGCCTTCGGCAGCTTGTCCTGCTTCAGACCAAAAGCGATATTCTGCTCCACCGTCATATGCGGGAACAGCGCGTAGGACTGAAACATCATGTTGATCGGCCGCTGATAGGGCGGCACGTGGGAGAGATCTTTGCCATCCAGCACGATCTGCCCGTGCGTCGGCGGCTCAAAGCCGGCCAGCATACGCAGCAGCGTCGATTTCCCACAGCCTGAGGCACCCAGCAGCGCGAAAATCTCGCCCTGATAGATGGTGAGGTTAACATCATCCACCGCGTGCTGGCCGTCAAACGACTTGGTCAGATTGCGGATCTCCAGCAGCGGCGTTAACGCCTTGCCAGCTTTTTGTTGAGGACGGACGATTGCGTCGTTCACTACCATTACTCTCCGGCGCTGTGCAGACTGACCCGTGCCACCGGGGTGGTCAGCCCTGAAAATAACAAAACAGAGGCCGGTAACTGCACCTCTGTTGCGTAAGCAAATGAGCCAGGCTCAGTGATTCAGTTATTTACCACTTTTAACTTTAGTCCATGCACGGGTACGCACACGGTCAAGTTTCGGGTCCTGAACCTTCAGAATAAACAGCTTTGCCATGGTTTCCGGCGTCGGATAGATGCCATGGTTGTTGCGAATAGCGTCATTAACAAACGGCAGTGACGCCTTCACGCCGCTGGCGTAGAAGATGGTGTTGGAGATATTCGCCATCACCTTCGGCTCCATCAGGTAGTTGATGAACTGATAGGCTTCATCCGGGTTTTTGGCATCTTTCGGGATCGCCAGCATATCGAAGAACGCCAGCGCGCCCTCTTTCGGGATCACATAGTTAATCACCACGCCGTTCTTCGCTTCCTCAGCGCGTTTTTTGCCCTGCAGGATGTCACCTGCCCAACCGACGGCCACGCAGATGTTGCCGTTTGCCAGGTCATTAATGTACTGGGAAGAGTGGAAATAGCGGATGCTCGGACGCAGCTTAAGCATCAGATCGGTAGCGGCACCGGAGTAGTCCTTCGGATCGCTGCTGTTAGGATCTTTGCCGAGGTAGTTAAGTACGGTGGCGAAGATCTCTTCCGGGGCATCGAGGAAGGAGACACCACAGCCCTTCAGTTTTTCCAGGTTTTCCGGCTTCAGCACCAGGTCCCAGCTGTCGACCGGCGCATCTTTGCCCAGCGCGGCTTTCACCTTCTCGACGTTATAGCCGATGCCGGTGGTGGCCCACAGGTAAGGAATCGCAAATTTATTGCCCGGATCGTGCTGCTCAAGCTTTTTCATCAGATCGGGATCGAGATTTTTATAGTTCGGCAGCTTGCTGCGATCCAGCGGCAGAAACACGTCAGACTGCAGCTGACGCGCCAGGAAGCTGGAGGATGGCACCACCACGTCATAGCCGGTGCTGCCGGCCATCAGTTTGCCTTCCAGCACTTCGTTGGAGTCATAGACGTCGTAAACGGTTTTAATGCCGGTTTGCTTCTCAAAATCTGCCACGGTGGTCGGGGCAATATAGTCAGACCAGTTATAAACGTGCAGCGTCTTGTCTGCGGCCAGTGAACCCGCAGAGATCGCCATCAGCGACCCTGCAACCACGCCTGACAACCATTTTTTACGTTGGTTGAACATCTTCCATCCTCCTGAACTGAGATAGTCTTAAGCCGGGCAGGCGAACCGGTTTGCGCCTGCCAATACAGGTTCACTTTGAATCATTATTCAAGGTGTTGTTAATACTAAAAACCTATATTTCCGGGGACGTTGCACGCTTTTATGCAGCCCCGCCAGCATAGCCGCAGTCACCCTTTCAGACCAGTCCTCAAGCGTAAAAAACGGCTTTTATCGATTTTCTATGCAAGTTTGCGCACGGTGACAGGCCTTCAGTGGCCTAAACGCCGAAGAAAATCTGGTACAGACCGGAAATATTCAGAAGAAAATGTGGCAACGATAACGGGAGAAACGTCAGGAAAAGGGTCAGCAGGCGCGGGAAACGAAGGGATTCAGTGGGGCAGAATAAAATACGGGCAGCTTACCGAGCTGCCCGCAGGATCGCGTGATGGAACTGAGCGGGTCAGTGCAGCATCGAATTGCCGGACGCAACCGCGCCAGGCGCATCCTCATCGTCATCGCTGACCATCAGCAGATTATTTGCAAAGGCTTCCAGCACGATCATTGAGATCTGCTCTTCGCTCTGCTTCATAAAGTTGAGGAACTGACCGTAGGTGACCCCGGCGGCAATGCTCAGCGACTGGCAGACGATCAGCTTCGGCAGGTTATCATCCTGAATATCCAGGAACGCTTTTACCGTCAGCGAACTGGCGTTGATCTGCGACAGGTCACCGACCAGCGGGATCAGCGCGGTGGGCTTCACCTCTGCCAGCGCCGAAAACAGGATCACGTTATCGACCAGATCCAGCTTGGCATCAAACACACCGTCGAAGTTCTGCATATGCGGCAGATGCAACGCCTGACAGGAGTCACACTCAAACCAGGTAATGCTTTGCTGATCCAACCAGCGTCGTAACACGTCGAGGTCCGGAACGACGAGTGAATCCATTTGCTTACTCTCTTGCCGCAATAAAATTGCGCACTAGCTTACGTAAAAACATCGCTGAACACCACGTTTACGACAGAAATATGAACTCATCCACCCGTTTTTAGACAAAAACCGGGTCTGGCCTGGCGCTCTATCCATTCAATCATCATACCGGCGATATCCAGCCCGGTGGTCTTTTCAATCCCCTCCAGCCCCGGCGAGGCGTTAACCTCCATCACCAGCGGGCCGCGCGTGGCCCGCAGAATATCCACACCCGCCACGTCCAGCCCCAGCGTGGTGGCGGCGGTCACCGCAATGTTCCGCTCGGCCGCGGTAATATTGACCCGCTTTGCCGTCCCCCCGCGATGCAGGTTTGAGCGAAAATCCCCCTCTTTCGCCTCGCGCTCGATGGCCGCCACCACTTCCCCGCCGATCACCAGGCAACGAATATCCCGCCCCTGCGCCTCTTTAATAAACTCCTGCACCAGGATATGCGCGTTCAGCCCGCGAAAGGCGTCGATCACGCTCTCCGCCGCCTGCCGCGTTTCGGCCAGCACCACGCCGATTCCCTGGGTTCCCTCCAGCAGCTTGACCACCAGCGGCGCGCCGCCGACCATCTTGATCAGGTCGCTGGTGTCGTCCGGCGAGTGGGCAAAGCCGGTCACCGGCATAGCAATGCCGGCGCGCGCCAGCAGCTGCAGCGAGCGCAGCTTGTCACGCGCGCGGGCGATGGCCAGCGACTCGTTGAGCGGGTAACTGCCGCACATCTCAAACTGCCGCAGCACCGCCGTACCGTAAAAGGTGGTCGCCGAGCCGATGCGCGGGATCACCGCGTCAAACGGCTCCAGCTGCCGCCCGCGATAGTGGATCGCCGAGGCACCGGGGTTGATGTTCATATAGCAGGAGAGTGGATCGATCACCTCCATACTGTGGCCCCGCTGACGCGCGGCCTCCAGCAGACGCTGGCAGGAGTAAAGCGAACCATCACGGGACAGCAAAGCAATCTTCAACGGTAACCTCCGGCATAAATACGCTTAGCGCGTTGCCCAACCCTGCTGATGCAGGTAATCGAGAATAAACGGGCGGCTCTCTTTAATAATGGTTTTCTGGATATGTTCGCTCCAGCTCTCCACCCGGCGGTTGCTGTCGCGATGCTGATAATAGTTTTCCAGCGTCTGGTCATACTCTGCCAGCGTGCCCGCGTCGATCGGCTGATAGCGGTTTTCATGCACCAGCATGCTGACCGGCATACGCGGCTTGCGCAGCGGATCCTGCGCCGGTTCACCAAGGCACAGGCCGAACAGCGGCAGCACGTATTTCGGCAGCCCCAGCAGCTCGGTCACCCCGGCAATGTGATTGCGGATGCCGCCGATAAAGACGCCGCCAAAGCCCAGGGATTCGGCCGCAATCATGGCATTCTGTGCCATCAGCGCGGTATCCACGCAGCCGAGCAGCAGCTGCTCCGCCAGCCCCAGCTGCGCCTGCGGGCAGATCTGCTGGTGACGGTTAAAGTCGGCGCAAAACACCCAAAACTCGGCCGCCTGGGCGACATAGTGCTGGCCGCCGCTCAGCGGCACCAGCGCCTCACGCACTACTGGGTCGCTGATGCGGATAATCGATGAGCACTGCAGAAAGCTGGAGCTGGAGGCCGACTGGGCGGCCGCCAGAATCGCCTCGCGCTGCGGCTGAGACAGCGTTTGCTCAGTGAAGGCGCGAATGGAACGGTGGCTGCAGAGCAGCTCAATGGTCGGCGTCATGGTTGTCTCCTGGTGGTTTCTTGTCACGCGAAGGGCGCGTGTTAAATAGATCGGGGGCCATCAGTCTGGCGGTACGCCACATCATCACCAGCGCCGCAGGCAGCATCAGGGCAATGCCGGCGAAAATCATCACCGTTGCCGCCAGCCGCCCGCTTAACGGTGCCGGCAAGGGTAGCATTTCGTGTAATGTCAGGTAAGAGAGCACCAGCAGTAAAATACCCAGCACTTCGAGGATTAAAACCGGCCGGGGTAACTGGCTAAACGCACGCATAGAGGACTCCTGCAGGCAACACCGCTCAGGGGAAACAGTGCGTTATTAAAGCCTGGATCCGGCGCGGATGCCAAACGCCAGGCCGGCGACAGGCGACTTTCCAGGCGGCCGGGGATAGACGGCGCGTATCAGACCAACAGGTAATTCCTTCTTTCTTTCAGGGCCTGTTGCGGGCATCATAGCGCCACTAAGCGATAAGTTGTGATAAGCATCACACAATCGAATCTGAATTCTGAGGAGACATCAATGTTTGCAGTGATTTTTGGACGCCCTGGCTGCCCTTACTGTGTACGCGCAAAAGAGCTGGCTGAGAAACTGACCGAAGAGCGTGATGACTTTAACTTCCGTTACGTTGATATTCACGCGGAAGGGATTAGCAAAGCTGACCTGGAAAAAACCGTCGGTAAACCGGTTGAAACCGTGCCGCAGATCTTTTTGGACTCAACGCATATTGGTGGGTTTACCGATTTCGAAGCCCATGCCAAAGCCCACCTCGGTCTCTTCCAGTAAATACCCTTCGTCTTTCGCGCTGTAGCTGCGTTGGCTGCGCTCGTTCACCCCGGTCACTGACTGATGTCAGCTCCCGGGGATTCTCTTGCTTGCCGCCTTGCTACAGCACGAAATACTCGGGTATTGATCTGTCTTTCGCGACGTAGCTGCGTTGGCTGCACTCGTTCACCCCGGTCACTGACTGATGTCAGCTCCCGGGGATTCTCTCGCTTGCCGCCTTGCCCCCTTCCCCTATTGATGTTGCTGGTGGTGCAGGCTGGTGAGCGTGCGCCACAGCATCACGCCGAGCGTGCCGGAACCGCACCAGAAGACCGCGCTGCTGATCAGGGCGATCTCCTGGCCCAGGCCCATGCTGTGAAACACGCTGAGCTGCATCAGCGCCAGGCAGGGAGGAGATGCCAGCAGCATCGCCAGCAGCAGCACGGTGAGCGGCGCGTCTCTTGACATCAGCGCGGCCAGTGCGCCAGGCAGGATTAACAGCAGCAGACCGAGCTGAGCGTGGCCATCACCGCTGACGGCTATCAGATAACGGATCGCCAGAAACAGCACGCCGTACAGGGAACTGCAGGCAATCACGCCTGACCACTTAATGTCTTCTAACCTCATAGAATTTTCTCCAGGTTATTTTTAACCCAATTCAATTCAACGCCCGCAACGGCCTGACAGATTGTTACAATAATGATTTTGTTTTATACAATAAGGCATAATTCAGGCACGGTGCAGACTGGCTGAAAGGGAGCAGAGCGATTAAAATAGTCCCTGTTTAGCGCTGGTGAACTATCGGTATTAACCCGTACCCCACCGTCTGTGCTGGCGGCTAAATTTATCCCATAAACCGCTTCTCATCAATAGCTTACTGGTAAACAAGAAGTTAAACCGTGAATATAAACGTCGCAGATTTGTTAAGTAATAATTACATTCTGTTGTTATTTGTCGTACTGGCTTTAGGGCTCTGTTTAGGAAAAATTCGGTTGGGACCTGTTCAACTGGGTAATTCTATTGGTGTTTTGGTTGTTTCTCTGTTGCTCGGCCAGCAGCATTTTGCGATTAATACCGAGGCGTTAAACCTCGGCTTTATGTTATTTATTTTTTGCGTCGGCGTCGAAGCCGGGCCGAACTTTTTCTCGATCTTCTTCCGCGACGGAAAAAACTACCTGATGCTGGCGATCGTGATGGTGACCAGCGCCATGACGCTGGCGCTGGGGCTGGGCAAGCTGTTTGGCTGGGATATCGGCCTGACCGCCGGCATGCTGGCCGGGGCGATGACCTCCACCCCGGTGCTGGTCGGGGCCGGGGATACGCTGCGACAAACGCTGCCGCCGGGCAGCAGCCTGAGCCTGGCCCAGGATCACCTGAGCCTCGGCTACGCGCTGACCTACCTGATTGGCCTGGTGAGCCTGATCGTGGCCGCGCGCTATATGCCCAGGCTGCAGCATCAGGACCTGCCCACCAGCGCGCAGCAGATTGCCCGCGAACGCGGCCTCGACCCGGACAGCAAACGTAAAGTCTACCTGCCGGTGATCCGCGCCTACCGCGTCGGCCCGGAGCTGGTGGCCTGGAGCGACGGCAAAAATCTGCGCGAACTGGGTATCTACCGCCAGACCGGCTGCTACATTGAGCGCATCCGCCGTAACGGTATTCTGGCCAGCCCGGACGGCGACGCGGTGCTGCAACCTGGCGATGAGATCTCACTGGTCGGTTATCCTGATGCCCACTCGCGGCTGGACCCCAGCTTCCGCAACGGCAAAGAGGTGTTCGATCGCGACCTGCTGGACATGCGCATCGTCAATGAAGAGATCGTGGTCAAAAATAACAACGCGGTGAACAAACGCCTGAGCCAGCTGAACCTCACCGATCACGGCTGCTTCCTCAACCGGGTGATCCGCAGCCAGATTGAGATGCCGATCGACGACAGCATCATGCTGAACAAGGGTGACGTGCTGCATATCAGCGGCGAAGCCCGCCGCGTGAAGTCGGTGGCGGACCGTATCGGCTTTATCTCCATCCACAGCCAGGTCACCGATCTGCTGGCGTTCTGCGCCTTCTTTATCATCGGCCTGATGATCGGCATGATCACCTTCCAGTTCAGCAGCTTCAGCTTTGGCATCGGCAACGCCGCCGGGCTGCTGTTTGCCGGCATCATGCTCGGCTTCCTGCGCGCCAACCACCCGACGTTCGGCTACATCCCGCAGGGTGCACTGACCATGGTGAAAGAGTTCGGGCTGATGGTGTTTATGGCCGGCGTGGGCTTAAGCGCCGGTAGCGGCATCAGCCACGGCATCGGCGAAACAGGGCTGCTGATGCTCGGCGCCGGGCTGGTGGTCAGCCTGGTGCCGGTGGTAATCTGCTTCCTGTTTGGCGCCTGGGTGCTGAAGATGAACCGCGCGCTGCTGTTCGGCGCGATTATGGGCGCGCGCACCTGCGCCCCGGCGATGGAGATCATCAGCGATACCGCGCGCAGCAATATTCCGGCACTCGGCTATGCAGGAACTTATGCCATTGCTAACGTTTTGCTGACGCTGGCCGGAACGCTGATCGTGATACTCTGGCCGGTTCTGGGTGGCTGAAAATAATTTGACGATTTCAGCGAACTTTCGGCAGGGGTCACAGTCTTAATTAGTGCCACTGCTTTTCTTTGAAATCCCCAAATTGAGGAGCCCGTTAAACTTCTGTTTAACGGGTTTTTTTATGCCTCCGGTAACCCAGCCGTCATCAATCCTCAACACAACTGAAACAAAGACGCGATTTGGGACTCCCCCCCTTTACGTCGCCTGCCGCTAATTTTACCTTAAGCATTTCGTGCTATACCCCCACCTGACAACGACTTTTCGTTGCACAGGGCCTGCACCGACGGGCCTCTGGCGGGTGCGATCGCTTTATGCGCAGGCTATCGATGAGGATTATTTTTTTATGATGGAAGAGTTAAACCGCGGGTTGTTTCTGGCCATTAACGCCAGCGGCGATTCTGCTGCCTGGCTAATCGCCCTGGCCACGTTTATTGCCCGCGATCTGATCGCCATCGTGCCGCTGCTGATTGTCGGCCTGTGGTTGTGGGGGCCGCGCAGCCGGCTGCACTCGCAGCGGGTGCTGGTGGTGAAAACCGCCGTGGCGCTGCTTTACGCACTGGCGTTCTCCTGGTGCCTGGCGCAGTTGTTTCCCCACCCGCGGCCGTTTGCCATCGGCCTCGGCCATCAGTTCCTCGACCACGCGCCGGATGACTCGTATCCCAGCGACCACGGAACGGTGATCTTTACTTTCGCCATCGCGTTTATCTGCTGGCACCGCGTCTGGTCCGGCATACTGCTGTTGGTCTGTGGTGCGGCGATCGCCTGGTCACGCGTCTATCTGGGGATTCACTGGCCGCTGGATATGCTCGGCGGGCTGCTGGTGGGCATGCTCGCCTGCCTGTTTGCGCAAATTTTCTGGCTGCTGTTTGGCCAGCGCCTGTTGCCCCGCCTGTCTGCGCTATATCGCCTGCTGTTTGCCGTGCCCATTGGCAAGGGCTGGGTACGCGACTGATTTAAACGCAGGCGGGTAAGAATCATCTCCCCGCCTGCCGCTTATTTCCCTTCCCGCCTTTACTGACGCCACGTAAGCCTGTTCCTACCCACTCTGCCTGTTTTGCGCAACCGAAATACTGTTGCCGGCTTACAGACAAATATGTTGCGCAAATGATTAAAAGCGCAACAACCTGCTGCAGGATAAAATTCATAACCTGTTGTAAATTAATATATTATCAGTAAACCCTGTTGTTAAAACACGCAACCCACTCATTATTTCACCATTTAAAAATAGTGAAATTCAGTTTAAACCCCTGTTTTAAAGCCAGTTTAGTGGTCAATTCCCCCTTGTAAGCCAGGGCTGACAGACATTACCCCTAAAAAAGGTGATGAAAGTGTGATTAGGATCACCAGGAGTTATCAAAGCAGCACTTTCTTCTATTTTTTCTGATGGTAGAGTGTGCGCCATTAAATTAGCGCGATTAATAAAAACGGCATTGTCATTGCCCATTCTGATAGCGCGCTGATGGCGTATTTAAAGCCAGATTGATTGCCGACGCGCCGCCTGCCTGCAGGGCAGCAAAACGTCAGCCAGCGGTCTGGCACAGCAATTTATCTTTTCAACACGGGAGAAATCGATGGAATCTTCACAAACGGCGGTGCTCAGCCCGGAGGCAACTCAGGATGCCAGCGGCTGGAACAAGAGCGATACCATGTGGATGCTGGGCCTGTACGGAACCGCTATCGGTGCCGGGGTGCTGTTCCTGCCGATCAACGCCGGCATCGGTGGTCTGATCCCGCTGGTGATCATGGCGCTGCTGGCGTTTCCGATGACCTTCTTCGCCCACCGCGGGCTGTGCCGCTTTGTGCTCTCCGGCCGTAAACCAGGCGAAGACATCACCGAGGTGGTGGAAGAGCATTTTGGCGTCGGTGCCGGTAAGCTGATCACCCTGCTCTACTTCTTCGCCATTTACCCGATTCTGCTGGTGTACAGCGTGGCGATCACCAACACCGTTGAAAGCTTTATGACCCACCAGCTGCATATGCAGGCCCCGCCACGGGCGCTGCTGGCGCTGGTGCTGATCGTCGGCCTGATGACCATCGTGCGCTTCGGTAAAGAGATGATCGTGAAGACCATGAGCGTGCTGGTCTATCCGTTTGTGCTGGTGCTGATGGCGCTGGCGCTGTACCTGATCCCGCACTGGAACAGCGCGATTTTCGACAACGTCAGCCTGAGCGGCAGCGGTAAAGGGCTGATGATGACAATGTGGCTGGCGATCCCGGTGATGGTGTTCTCCTTCAACCACTCGCCGATCATCTCCGCTTTTGCGGTGGCAAAACGTGAAGAGTACGGCGACCAGGCAGAGAAGAAATGCTCACGCATCCTGGCGCGCAGCCATATCATGATGGTGCTGACGGTGATGTTCTTCGTGTTCAGCTGCGTGCTGAGCCTGACGCCGGAAAACCTGGCGGAAGCCAAGGCGCAGAATATTTCAATTCTGTCTTACCTGGCCAACCACTTCGATACGCCGCTGATGGCCTGGCTGGCACCGATCATCGCCATGGTGGCGATTACCAAATCCTTCCTCGGCCACTACCTTGGCGCGCGTGAAGGCTTTAACGGTACGGTGAACAAGATGCTGCGCAGCCGCGGCAAGAGCATTACCGAGAGCAAGCTGAACCGCTTTACCGCGCTGTTTATGCTGGTGACCACCTGGATCGTCGCCACGCTGGACCCGAGCATCCTCGGCCTGATCGAAAGCCTGGGCGGCCCGATTATCGCCGTGCTGCTGTTCCTGATGCCGATGTATGCCATTAACAAAGTACCGGCGATGCGCCAGTACAGCGGCAAGCTGAGCAACGTGTTTGTGGTGCTGGTTGGCCTGGTGGCCATCTCTGCAGTGGCCTACACCCTGTTCTGATCCTGACTCGCTCATAAAGAAACCCGGCAATTGTCCTGCCCCCCAGAAGTTGGTTAGCCAACTGATTCAGGTGCAGTGCAAAAATGCCGGGTTTTTTATTGATTAAGCAAACAACGGGTTGTCTGGATTACGCGAACCAGCTGCCAAACCAGCCGTGCAGTTTCATCATCACGAAGTCCCAGATGCGGCTGAAGAAGCCGCCCTCTTTCACCTCTTCCATCACCACCAGCGGCCGCTGCTCCACCGATTTTCCGTCCAGCTGGAAATCAATGGTGCCCACCACCTGATTTTTCGCCAGCGGCGCGGTCAGCTGCGGATCTTTAAGCGTGAAACTGGCCTTCAGATTTTTCAGCTGACCTTTCGGCAACGTTACCGCCGCATCGTTAGCCACTCCGAGGCTGACTTCGCTGCGGTCACCAAACCAGACGCGCTGGGTGGTAAAGGGTTTATCGGCCTTAATCGGCGTCACGGTCTCATAGAAGCGGAAGCCCCAGGTGAGCAGCTTTTCGCTTTCACGGAAGCGAATGGCGTCCGTGGCGGTGCCCAGCACCACCGAGATCAGACGCATGTCGCCGTCCACCGCCGAGGCCACCAGGTTATTGCCGGCACCGGAGGTGTGGCCGGTTTTAATGCCGTCAACCTGCAGGTTGGTGCTCCACAGCAGGCGGTTGCGGTTGTACTGGCGGATTTTGTTAAAGGTGAACTCTTTCTCTTTGTTCAGCGCGTACTCGTCCGGCACGTCGCGGATCAGCGCCTGGCCGATCAGCGCCATATCGCGCGCGGTGCTGTACTGACCTTCTGAATCCAGCCCGTGCACGGTTTTAAACTGGGTATTCTGCAGGCCCCAGGCCTTGACGTAGTTGTTCATCAGGCTGACAAACGAGTCCTGGCTACCGGCGACGTAGTCCGCCAGCGCAATACTGGCATCGTTACCCGACTGGATGACGATGCCTTTGTTCAGCTCTGAGACCGGAATACGGTCGCCGGGCTTGAGGAACATCAGCGACGACCCTTTCAGCGCCGGGTTACCGGTGGCCCAGGCATCTTTGCCGATGGTGACCAGATCGTCGTTGTTAATTTTGCCGCTTTTCAGCGCCTGCCCGATGACGTAGCTGGTCATCATTTTGGTCAGACTTGCCGGGTCAAGACGCTGATCGGCGTTCGATTCGGTTAACACCTTACCGCTGTGATAGTCGATCAGCACCCAGGCTTTGGCGTCGACCTGCGGCGCGGCAGGTGCCTGCTCGGCGTAAGCGGTGGAGAGGGTTAGCAGTAGCGTTGAGGTGGTGGCCAGCACGGTGAGGCTGGTTAGCAGGCGCGTTTTCTTCATGGCGGGACCGGGTATCCATTTGAAAGACATTTAGTGGTGAAGCGTAATCTGACGATTAACCGTCCTACACTAAGGCGTTACGACGTTAAATTGAACCGCAGAACCGTAAAGTTTTCTAAAGTTTACAGGAGGAATGCCCAACCTGCCGCCTGAGTCGCCGTTTTTTTGTGCGAATATCGCTGGCGAGGGCACGCTGACGGGTTTTTCCTGGCAAAAAGGTTATGACTGTCACAAAAATCCGTTAGGCTGCCGCCAGTCCCCTACCGGAGTAAAAAAATGGATTTAGCCCTGTTCGACCTCGACGAAACCCTGATCAGCGATGACAGCACCAGCCTGTGGCTGCGCTGGCTGGTCTCCGAAGGCTTCGCCCCGCCCGGCCTGCTGGATGAAGAGCGGGTGCTGATGGAGCACTACTATCAGGGGTGCCTGTCGATGGAAGACTATATGCGTACCACGTTAGCCCCGCTGGCCGGGCTGGCAACCCGCACCGTGGACGGCTGGATCGGCCGGTTTATTCAGCGCGATATCCTGCCCCGCGTCTATCCGCAGGCCCGCGAGCGGCTTGAGTGGCACCGCCAGCGCGGTGACCTGATCCTGGTGATCTCCGCCAGCGGTGAACAGCTGGTCAACCCGATCGCCGCGGCGCTGGGTGCCGACGTGGCGCTGGCGGTGGGCGTGTCGATCGTCGATGGACGCTACAGCGGCGGCATTTTCGGCACCATCACCTACCAGCAGGGTAAACTGACCCGTCTGGCGGAGTGGCAGGCGGAGCAGCCTCATGTATTCGATAAAACCTGGGCCTACAGCGACTCGATAAACGACGCGCCGATGCTGGCGCACGCCGACCACGCGTGGGTGATTAACCCCGCGCCACCGCTGCACGCGCTGGCAGAACAGCACGGCTGGGAAGTGCATCGCTGGGTGAGATAAAAGAGCCCGCAATCAGGGCGCCAGTCCCACCTTCAGCAGCCTGCCGTTGGCCTCATCGGTCAGCACGTACAACCAGCCGTCGGGGCCGCTGCGCACGTCGCGGATGCGCTCGCCGCGGTCGCCCAGCAGCCGCTGCTCTTCCACCACCCGGTCGCCGTTCAGCGTCAGGCGGATCAAGTTTTTCTCCTTCAGCGCGCCGATAAACAGCGAGTTTTTCCACTGCGGGAAGCGCGCGCTGTTATAGAACGCCATGCCGCTGAGCGCCGGGGAGACCGGCCAGTACTTGATCGGCTGCTCGGTGCCCTTCACCTCTCCCCCCTGCGAGCCCGGTACCTTGTCGCCGCCGTAGTCAATGCCCCAGGTGGCCAGCGGCCAGCCGTAGTTATGGCCCTTACGCGGGATATTCAGCTCATCGCCGCCGCGCGGCCCGTGTTCGCTCTCCCAGATTTCATGCGTCCACGGATTAAGCGCAATACCCTGCGGGTTGCGCATTCCCCAGCTCCAGATCTCTGGTCGGGCGTCCTTACGCCCGACCAGCGGATTGTCCTCAGGCACCGAACCGTCGGCCTTCAGACGCACAATTTTCCCCTGCAGCGCGTTGAGATCCTGCGCTTTCTCCGCGTGGAAGTTATCGCCGAAGGTGATAAACAGGTCGCCGTTACGATCAAAGGCCAGCCTTGAACCGAGATTCGCGCCGGAGGAGAGGCCCGGCTGGCGCAGCACCTCGCGGAAATCGCGCAGCTGGCGATGATCTTCACTCAGCGTACCGTAGCCCACCGCCGCCCCTGCGCCCTGCTCGCCCTTCAGCGTGTAGCTGAGCCAGACGCGGCGGCTGCTGGCAAAGTCAGGCGCCGGTACCACGTCGAGCAGCCCGCCCTGGCGCTGCGCCCACACCTGCGGCACCCCGCTAATCGGCGCAGAGAGGGCGTGGCCCGGCTGCCACCAGCGCAGCTGACCGGAACGTTCGGTGATCAGCATCCCCTGATTGTCCGGCAGAAATGCCAGCGACCACGGGTGATCGAGCCCGTCCAGCAGTTCTTCAACCTTGACGTTATCGGCCCGCGCGCCGCTGACGCTAAGCAGCACGGCAGAGGCAATGAACAGAATGGCAGCAAGCCGCATAAAAATTCTCCAGAAAAAAGGGGGGCTTGCTAAATTTAGCGAATGACCGGCAGAACGCGGCGTTTTTTACAAAAGCTTAAGTTCGGCTGTTCAGCTTATGGCTCAGCTTTTCAGCTTCGGATCCAGCGCGTCGCGCAGGCCATCGCCGAGCAGGTTAAACGCCAGTACGGTGAGGAAGATGGCCAGGCTGGGGAACACCGCCACGTGGGGGGCCATCACCATATCGGCCTGCGCCGCGTTAAGCATCGCTCCCCACTCCGGGGTCGGCGGCTGCGCGCCCAGCCCGAGAAAAGAGAGGCTGGCCGCCGAAATGATCGAGGTGCCGATGCGCATGGTGAAGTAGACCACGATCGACGAGAGCGTGCCGGGCAGGATATGGCGAAAAATAATGGTGCCGTCACCGGCACCGATGCTGCGCGCCGACTCGATAAAGGTCTGATGCTTCAGCACCAGGGTGTTACCGCGCACCAGGCGGGCAAAGGCCGGGATGCTGAAGATCGCCACCGCCACCACCACGTTGCCCATACCGTTGCCCATGATGGCCACCACGGCAATCGCCAGCAAAATGCCGGGAAAGGCAAACAGCACGTCACAGATGCGCATCACGATGCGGTCCCACCAGCCCTCATAGTAGCCCGCCAGCAGCCCCAGCAGCGTGCCGATGGCGGCACCGACGGCCACTGAGAAGAAGCCGGCGATCAGCGACAGCCGGGTACCAACCAGCACCCGGCTGAAAATATCGCGCCCCAGCGCGTCCACGCCAAACCAGTGCAGCGCCGAGGGCCCCTCGTTCAGCCGATCGTAGTCAAAGTAGTTTTCGGCATCAAAGGGGGCCAGCTGCGGGGCGAACAGCGCCACCAGCAGCAGCAGCAGCACAAAGCCGGCCGCGGCCAGCGCTACCGGCTGACGGCGGAAGCGCCGCCAGAATTCACGCCAGGGTGTACGAATCCGATCCCGTTCCAGAACCGGCATCGTGGAGAGCGCAGCGTCGCGCCGCCAGTTGATCATCATCTGCCCTTATTTATAACGAATCGTCGGGTTGATCGCCGCGTACAGCATATCAACCGCCAGGTTAATCAGAATAAACTCCAGTGAAAACAGCAGCACTTCCGCCTGTATCACCGGGTAATCACGCATTTCCACCGAGTCGACCAGCAGCCGTCCGAGCCCCGGCCAGTTAAACACCACCTCGACCACGATCGAGCCGCCGAGCAGGAAACCAAACTGCAGGCCCATCATGGTCACCACCGGGATCATCGCGTTGCGCAGGCCGTGTTTGAGAACCACCAGCGACTCGCGCACCCCCTTGGCGCGGGCGGTACGGATATAGTCCTCCTGCAGCACGTCGACAAACGAGGCGCGGGTAAAGCGCGCCATTACCGCCGCCACCGCGGCACCCAGCGTCATCGAGGGCAGGATATAGTGCAGCCAGCTGTCGGCACCGACGGTCGGTAACCAGCCCAGTTCAACGGAGAACACCTGCATCAGCAGGATCCCCAGCGCAAACGCCGGAAAGGAGATACCGGACACGGCCAGCGCCATCCCCAGCCGGTCGGGCCAGCGGTTGCGCCACACCGCCGAGCTGATGCCGATCGCCATTCCAAATACCACCGACCAGCCCATGCTGCACAGCGTCAGCCACAGCGTCGGCAGAAAGCGCAACGCGATCTCTTCGGAAACCGGCCGCTTAGAGACCATCGACTGGCCAAAATCGCCCTGCAGCGCGTGGGTAATATAGCGCCAGAACTGCTGCGGCAGCGGCAGATCCAGCCCCAGCTGCTGACGTACCATTGCCACCACCGTCGCATCAGCTTCCCGCCCGGCGATCAGCCGCGCCGGATCGCCGGGCAGCAGGTGGACAAACAGAAACACCACCACCGCCACGATCAGCAGCGTGGGGATCAGGCCCAGTAAGCGTTTTAGAAAATAGTTAAGCATGCTTTTCCCTGCGCCCCCCTGCGGGGGCGCGTTAAGCTCTGTTATTTCAGATCGGCATCATCAAAGCTGAACGAGGTGTCCGGCATCACGTAAAAACCGCTGAGGTTTTTGCTGTTCGCCGAGACCAGTTTCTCCACCACCAGCGGTGCCCACGGGCGATCGTTCCAGATGCGGTCCTGCGCATCCTTATACAGCGCGGCTTTTTTCGCGCCGTCGGTGGTGTTCAGCGCGTCGGTCAGGTCTTTATCCACCTGCGGATTGCTGTAGAAGGCGGTGTTAAAGATGGCTGGCGGCCAGGACTGGGTGGCAAACAGCGGCGTCAGCGCCCAGTTGGCTTCACCGGTCGAGGCGGACCAGCCGGTGTAGAACATACGGACTCCGCTCTCTTTCTGCCCCTTCTCTTCCACCTGTGCGGCGCGCTGACCTGCGTCCATCGCCGTCAGTTCGACCTTAATGCCCACCTGCGCCAGCTGCTGCTGGGTAAACTGCAGCACCTTTTGCGCGGTGCTGTGGTTGTGTGACGACCACAGCGCGGTGGTAAAGCCGTTCGGGTAGCCCGCTTCCTTCAACAGCTCGCGCGCTTTCGCCGGGTTGTACTCAAGGGCCGGATAGCTTTGCGCATACTGAATCGACGGCGGCACAATGCCGGTGGCCGGCGTGGCGTAACCGGCAAAGGCCACCTTCACCAGCGCCTCACGGTTAATCGCGTAGTTAATCGCCTCACGCACCTTCGGGTTGTCAAACGGCTTCTGGGTAACGTTAAAGCTGATATAGCGCTGCATGATTGACGGTGAGGTCACCAGGTCAACCTTGCTGTTTTTCTCCAGCAGCTTCGCCTGCTCAAACGGGATCGGGAAAGCAAAGTTGGCCTCACCGGTCTGCAGCATCGCCGAGCGGGTGTTGTTGTCCACCACCGGACGCCAGGTAATGCTGTCAAGCTTCGGATAGCCCGGCTTCCAGTAGCCGGCGAACTTCTTCACCTTCACAAAATCGGTCTGATTCCAGGTGACGAACTCATAGGGGCCGGTGCCCACCGGGTGGAAGCCGATATCCTTGCCGTACTTTTTCAGCGCGTCCGGCGAAATCATCGCCGCCACCGGGCTGGCAAGGGTGTTGATAAACGCCGAGAACGGTGCCTTCAGGGTAATTTTTACCGTATGGTCGTCCACTACGCTGGTGCCGGCCACCGGACGGAACAGGTTGCCGCGCTTCAGGTGGTTGTCCGGCGCGCTTGCGCGATCGAGGTTGGCCTTGACCGCCGCCGCGTTGAAATCGGTGCCGTCCTGGAATTTCACCCCCTGACGCAGCTTAATGGTGTAGTTCAGCCCGTCGTCGCTGACCTGATAGCTCTCGGCCAGCACGTTCTGCAGCTTCATCTCTTTGTCGAAGCCAAACAGCCCCTGATAGAAGGATTTAGCCACCGCCTGCGACAGGGTGTCGTTGGCATCGTACGGGTCCAGCGTGGTGAAATTCGAGCCGACCGCCACGGTAATATCTTTCGCCGCCCAGGCCGGTACGGCAGCCATGCTGCCGAGCAGACCGGCGGTTAACAGCCATTTACGCGAGTGATTCATCATATCTCAGTCCTTTAGTATCGTTATGCTCAAATTTTATGCGCGGCTGATGGTGTGCCGGGCAACAAAGTGGCCGGCGCTGACCTCAACCAGCGGTGCCACCAGCGGCTCATCCCCCGGCGCGCGCAGCGGGCTGGGGATCTCATCCACCAGCAGCGCCCGCTCGCGCCGCCGCTGGCCGGGACAGGCGACCGGCACGGCGGCCATCAGTTTACGGGTGTAGGGGTGCTGCGGATTCTCGAACACCGCCTGGCGCGGCCCCATCTCGACGATCTGGCCGAGGTACATCACCGCCACCCGGTGGCTGATGCGTTCCACCACCGCCATATCATGCGAGATAAACAGGTAAGCGATGCCGTCTTCGCGCTGCAGGTCGAGCAGCAGGTTGATGATCTGCGCGCGGATCGAGACGTCCAGCGCCGACACCGACTCATCGGCGATCACCACCTTCGGCTTCAGCGCCAGCGCGCGGGCGATACAGATCCGCTGCCGCTGGCCGCCGGAAAACTCGTGCGGGTAGCGCTGCGCGTGCTCCGGCAGCAGCCCGACCCGCTCCAGCAGGGCCGCCACCCGCTGCTGCGCCTCACGGCCGCGGGCGATGCCGTGGATCAGCAGCGGCTCCATAATCGAAAAACCGACCGTCTGCCGCGGGTCGAGCGAGGCGTAAGGATCCTGGAAGATAAACTGGATATCGCGCCGCAGGTGCGACAGTGCCGCACCATTGAGCTGGTCAATGCGCTGGCCGTTAAAGGTGATGGTGCCGTGCTGGCTCTCAACCAGCCGCAGCAGCGAGCGGCCGGTGGTCGACTTGCCGCTGCCGGACTCGCCGACCAGCGCCAGTGTCTCCCCGGGCCAGAGATCGAAGCTGACCTTCTCCACCGCGTGTACGCGGCGGGTCACGCGATTGAGCAGCCCGCTGCGCAGGTCAAAGCGGGTGGTCAGGTTGGCCACCTGCAGCACCGGCGGCACGCCGCTCACTACCGTATCCTGCGGCGTTTCGTCGCCGCGCTGGCCGTTTTCGACCAGCGGGAACTTCGCCGGCAGCGGCCGTCCGGCCATTTCACCGAGCGTCGGCACCGCCGCCAGCAGCGCCCGGGTATAGGGCTGCTGCGGGCGGGAGAAGATCGCCTCCACGCTGCCGGTTTCAACCACGTCGCCGCGCAGCATCACCTGCACGCGATCGGCCATCTCCGCCACCACCCCCATGTCGTGGGTGATAAAGATCACCGCCATCTGCATCTCTTTCTGCAGCACGCGGATCAGCTGCAGGATCTGCGCCTGAATGGTGACGTCCAGCGCGGTGGTCGGTTCGTCAGCGATCAGCAGCGCCGGGCGGCAGGAGAGCGCCATGGCGATCATCACCCGCTGACGCATGCCGCCAGAGAGCTGGTGCGGATAGCGGGTCAGCACGTTGTTTGCATCGGGAATGCGCACCAGATCGAGCATCCGCCGCGCCTCGTGCAGCGCCTGCTGATGGCTTTTGCCCTGGTGCAGGCGGATCGATTCGGCAATCTGTTCGCCGACCGGGAACACCGGGTTCAGCGAGGTCATCGGCTCCTGGAAGATCATTGCAATATCGGCACCGCGCAGACTGCGCATCTGCTGCTGCGGCAGGCGGGCCAGATCGACGCGCGGCTGGCCGGGGCGCGACAGCCAGATTTCACCGCTGTCGATGCGTCCGCCGCCCTGTTCGATCAGCCGCATCAGCGCCAGCGAGGTGACCGACTTGCCGGAGCCGGACTCGCCGACGATGGCCAGCGTTTCGCCCTGGCCTACGCTCAGCGACAGGTCGTTAACCGCCTGGATGCGCTGCTGCTGGTGCTGAAAGCTGACGCTGAGGTTGTTGACCTCCAGCACCGGGATGCGCGGGGGCTGAACGTCGCTCATTGCACGTCCTCAGCGTAGATCGCCACGCGAGGGGCGTCACCGACCACGCCGTAACCGCGATACATACCTTCGCTGTTAAACGGCAGCACCACGTTCCCCTCGCGATCGATGGCGATCAGTCCGCCGCTGCCGCCGAATTGCACAATTTTTTCATCTATCAGACGGGCTGCGGCCTGCCGCAGCGACAATCCGCCGTAACGCATCTGCGCATCGAGATCGTAAGCGGCCAGCGTGCGGATAAACACTTCGCCGGTGCCGGTGCAGGAAACGGCCACGCCGTCGCTGGCGTAGCAGCCGGCCCCCGGCAGCGGCGAGTCGCCGATCCGGCCGGGCTGTTTGTTGGTCATGCCGCCGGTCGAAGTCGCCGCCGCCAGGTGGCCTGCGGCATCCAGCGCCACCGCCCCGACGGTGCCAAATTTACGATCCGGGTCGAGCGGGTCACCTGCTGCGGCATCATGATCGAGCAGGGTCTGGCCGCTGGCCTGCGCCCGCGTCAGCTGCGCCCGCCGTTCAGGGGTGGAGAAGAAGCCCGGTTCAACCAGCGCCAGGCCATGACTGGCCGCAAACGATTCCGCGCCCGCGCCGCAGAACAGCACGTGCGGGCTGTGCTGCAACACCGCGCGCGCCGCCAGCACCGGGTTGCGCACCCGCGAGACCGACGCCACCGCGCCGGCCTGCAGCGTGTGGCCCTCCATTACGCAGGCGTCCAGCTCGTGAGTTGCCGCGGCGGTAAACACCGAGCCGCGCCCGGCGTTGAACAACGGGCACTCTTCCAGCTGACGCACCGCCTCGGTCACCACCTCCAGCGCGCTGGCACCGTCGGCCAGCAGCAGCTGGCCGCTGGTGATAATGTCGCGCAACGCACGGCGGTAGCGTAGCTCTGTTTCAGCATCGAGGCTGGCGCGGGCAATCGCGCCCGCTCCGCCGTGAATGGCAATCGTAGCTTTGACCATAAGTCCCTGTCCCGTTCAGCAAATCAGCAGGCAAAACACTGAGTTAGCTTTTTTTGACTTGAAAAAATCCATTTTTGAATATAGGTAGGGCGCCAGGGGATGTAAAGAAGAAACGTGGTTCCCTGATAATAACTTATGGTTCTAACATAGATGCATGTCTCACTTTTCCCGCCCGCCCCGCCGTGCTGCGGACCGGGACAACAGGTGACCGGCAGCCGGATTAGCGCCATAATAACGGCAACTTATGCATGCCGTGCCCGCCGCGCACGCCCGTGGAGATATTATGGAACCCTTTACCGCCGGCCTGATCTCGTTCGAACAGGCCCTCGATACCCTGCTGGCACGCATCACGCCGCTGCAGGACGCTGAAACCCTGCCGCTGCCCGCCGCCGCCGGACGCATCGCCGCCCGTCCTGTCACCTCTCCAATCGACGTACCGCCGTTTGATAACTCGGCGATGGACGGTTACGCGCTGCGCATGGCCGACCTGACGGGCGCGCCGCTGCCGGTGGCCGGCACCGTGCTGGCCGGTGCCCCCTGGCAGGGCGAGTGGCCGACGGGCAGCTGCCTGCGCATTATGACCGGCGCACCGATCCCACCGGGCTGTGAGGCGGTAGTGATGCAGGAGCAGACGCAGCAGCAGGAAGAGAGGATTATCCTCACCGCGGCGGTGAGCGCCGGGCAAAATATTCGCCGCGCGGGGGAAGATATCCGTCAGGGCAACGTGGTACTGCAGGCCGGACAACGCCTCGGCCCGGCCGAGCTGCCGCTGCTGGCCTCGCTGGGCGTTGCCGACGTCGCGGTGGTCAGGCCGCTGCGGGTGGCGATCCTCTCCACCGGCGACGAATTGCAGTCGCCGGGCCAGCCGCTGGCACCCGGACAGATCTACGATACCAACCGCTTTGCGGTACATCTGATGCTGAACAAGCTCGGCTGCGAGGTCATCGACCTCGGGATTATTCGCGACGACCCCGCCGCGCTGCGCGCCGCCTTTATCGAGGCCGATACCGTCGCCGACGTGGTGATCAGCAGCGGCGGCGTCTCGGTGGGCGTCGCCGACTATACCCGGCAGATGCTCGAGGAGCTGGGAGAAGTCGCCTTCTGGAAGCTGGCGATCAAACCCGGCAAACCCTTCGCCTTCGGGCGTCTGGCCAACAGCTGGTTCTGCGGCCTGCCGGGCAATCCGGTCTCCGCCGTGCTGACCTTCTACCAGCTGGTGCAGCCGCTGCTGGCGAAACTGGCCGGGCAGCAGGGGGCAGCGCTGCCGCCGCGCCAGCGGGTGCGCGCCTCCGGCCCGCTGAAAAAATCCCCCGGCCGCCTCGACTTCCAGCGCGGCGTCCTGTCGCGGGCGGAGGACGGCTCGCTGCAGGTGGCCAGCAGCGGCCATCAGGGCTCGCACGTGTTCAGCTCTTACCAGCACGCCAACTGCTTTATCGTGCTGGAGCGCGAACGCGGCAACGTGGAGGCGGGCGAGTGGGTTGAGGTGGAACCGTTCAACGCCCTGCTGGAGAGCTGAATGCACGCGGAACTGAATGACGAAGAGATGCTGCGCTACAACCGCCAGATCGTACTGCGCGGGTTTGACTTTGACGGCCAGGAACGGCTGAAGGCCGCCAGGGTGCTGGTGGTCGGGCTGGGCGGGCTGGGTTCAGCCGCCAGCCAGTACCTGGCCGCCGCCGGGGTCGGTCATCTGACCCTGCTGGATTTTGACCGGGTGTCGCTCTCCAACCTGCAGCGCCAGGTGCTGCACGGCGAGGCGCAGCTGGGGATGGCAAAGGTCGAGTCCGCCCGCCAGCGGCTGCAGGCGATCAACTCGCAGGTCGGTTATCGCGCGCTGGACGCGCGGCTGAGCGAAACGGAACTGGCCGCGCTGGTTAACGATCATCATCTGGTGGTCGACTGCTGCGACAACGTCGCCACCCGCGAACGACTTAACCGCGTCTGCTTTGCCAGCAAAACGCCGCTGGTCTCCGGCGCGGCGATCCGTATGGAGGGGCAAATCAGCGTGTTTCGCTGGGGTGACGACGAGCCCTGCTACCGCTGCCTGAGCCGCCTGTTTGGTGACGCCACCCTGAGCTGCGTCGAAGCCGGGGTAATGGCCCCGCTGGTCGGGGTGATCGGCTCGCTGCAGGCGATGGAAGCGATCCGCGTGCTCAGCGATTACGGCAGCACGGTCGCCGGCCAGCTGCTGCTGTACGACGCCATGACCCTGCAGTTCCGCACGCTGAAGGTGGCGAAAGACCCCGGCTGCGACGTGTGTTCGGCCCCACGATAGCGTGATGGCCGCGACGATTTACAGGATACCTGGCAGGAAAAACAAAGGGTTCGGCACAGCCAGGCTATAGTTAAACCATCACCCTGGCCGAGGAGGCGCAGCTGGATGACCGATCACCTTCGCAGCACCCCATCCTACGGCGGAAAACTGTCATTACGTCAGATGATGATTGTTTTTCTGCTGGTGATCTCCGGTGCGGTAACCGCGGTGAACGGCTGGATTATCTGGAACTCCTGGAACAGCGCCCTCAATACCGCCAGAGACAACGCCCACAACCTCGCCCAGTCGCTGTCGCGCCAGGCGGAAGATACCTTTCTCCAGGTTGACCTGACGCTGCAGGATCTGCGCGATCGCATCAAGCTGATCGGCCTGCGCCACGAACGCAACGGCTATCTGCAGTCGATGCTCACCGAGCGCAAGGCCGCGCTGCCGCAGCTGAGCGGCATCTTTATTTATGATGCTGCCGGTAACTGGGTGGTGACCTCCGACGGCAACATTCCGCAGCGCGCCAACAACAGCGACCGCAACTACTTTCGCTATCACGCCACCCATGACGATCCGGGCGTGCATATCGGCACGGTGATCCGCAGCCGCTCCTCCGGGCGGCTGGTGATCCCGGTATCGATGCGGCTGAACAATGACGACGGCAGCTTCCGCGGCGTGGTGATGGCCTCGGTCAGCCTGGATTTCTTCCGCACCGTGTATGGCTACTACAACCTCGGCCGGCAGGACGTGCTGGCGCTGATGCAGAACGACGGCACCATCCTTTACCTGCGGCCGTTCCAGGACAGCGCCGTTAACCAGAATATTGCCAGCAGTCCGCTGTTCACCCGGCTGCTAAAGGACGCCCCCAGCGGCACCGCGATCTACAAATCGGCGCTCGACGGGGTGGAACGCGTGTTTGGCTACGCCAGCCTGCCGCGCTACCCGCTGGTGGTCGCCGCCGGTTACGCAAAGCAGCCGCTGATGCAGGCGTGGTTACCGACCATCAGCGTCTATATTGCGCTCTGTACCATTCTGCTGCTGCTGCTGATGTGGCTCGGCCTGCTGCTATTGCGCCATATCAGCCTTGACCTCGCCAACCAGCAGGAGCTGACCCGGGTACGTGATAAGCTCACCGCCAGCAACCATACGTTGCAGTCGCTGGCGCTGATCGACAGCCTGACCGGGCTGGCCAACCGCCGTCACTTCGACCTGTGGTTGCAACGCAGCATCGAGCGATCGCAGAAGCTGCATACCCCGCTGGCGCTGATGATGATTGACGTTGACGCGTTTAAAGCCTTTAACGACCGCTACGGCCACCCGGCCGGCGACGCCTGTCTGACGCAGATCGCCAGCGCGCTAAGCGCCCTGCCGCACCGCAGCGACGATCTGATCGCCCGCTACGGCGGCGAAGAGTTTGCGGTGATTATGCCCGGCTGTTCGCTGCCGGCCGCAGCGGCCTTTGCCCGCCGGGCGATTGCGGCGATTGCCGCACTGCAAATTCCGCACGGGGATGCCACAGCGGTCCAGCAGGTGGTGACCATCAGCGTCGGGCTACAGGTGATGACAGGGGGTAAGGATGCGCTCAGCGGGCCACGACTGGTCGCAGAGGCGGATAACGCGCTGTATGCCGCAAAACGGGCGGGGAAAAACCGGCTGGTAATTTACGGCGATGAGCCTGACAACGCAGGCCCATCGCCGGAGGATTAAACGATACCCTGGCTGCGCAGGTAGTCTTCGTAGTTACCGGTGAAGTCGTTCAGTTTGCCCGGAGTCATCTCAATCACGCGGGTGGCCAGCGAGCTGACGAATTCGCGGTCATGGGAGACGAAGATCAGCGTGCCTTCGTACATCTCCAGCGCCATGTTCAGCGCTTCGATCGACTCCATATCGAGGTGGTTAGTCGGCTCATCCATAATCAGCACGTTCGGCTTCTGCATCATCAGCTTGCCGAACAGCATACGGCCCTTCTCACCACCGGACAGCACCTTAGCCGGCTTCCTGATATCGTCCTGGCTGAACAGCAGGCGACCCAGAATGCTGCGCACCGCCTGCTCATCGTCGCCCTCCTGCATCCACTGGCTCATCCAGTCGAAGACGTTGAGGTCGTCGGCGAAGTCATGGGCGTGATCCTGGCCGTAATAGCCAATCTGCGCGTTCTCGGACCATTTAACCGTGCCGTGATCGGGCTGATGCTCGCCGATCAGCGTTTTCAGCAGCGTGGTTTTACCGATACCGTTCGGGCCGAGGATCGCCAGCTTTTCGCCCACTTCCAGCAGCATGCTCAGTTTTTTAAACAGCGGACCGTTGTCGAAACCTTTGGTCACCTCTTCCAGCGTCAGCGCGGTACGGAACAGCTTTTTGTCCTGCTCGAAGCGGATGAACGGGTTCTGGCGGCTGGAGGCCTTCACTTCGTCGAGCTTGATCTTATCGATCTGCTTGGCGCGTGAGGTGGCCTGACGGGATTTCGAGGCGTTGGCGCTGAAGCGGCTGACGAACGACTGCAGTTCGTTAATCTGTGCCTTCTTCTTGGCGTTATCCGACAGCAGACGCTCGCGGGCCTGGGTCGCCGCAGTCATATACTCGTCATAGTTGCCCGGATAAACGCGCAGCTCGCCGTAGTCGAGATCGGCCATATGCGTGCAGACCATATTCAGGAAGTGGCGGTCGTGCGAGATGATGATCATGGTGCTGTTACGTTCGTTCAGCACCTGCTCCAGCCAGCGAATGGTATCGATGTCCAGGTTGTTCGTCGGTTCGTCAAGCAGCAGAATTTCCGGGTTAGAGAACAGCGCCTGTGCCAGCAGCACGCGCAGTTTCCAGCCGGGTGCCACTTCGCTCATCGGGCCGTAGTGCTGCTCCAGCGGAATACCCACGCCCAGCAGCAGTTCACCGGCGCGCGCCTCGGCGGTATAACCGTCCATTTCGCCGTACTTAACTTCCAGATCGGCCACTTTATAGCCGTCTTCTTCACTCATTTCCGGCAGCGCGTAAATGGCATCGCGCTCTTCCTTCACCGCCCACAGCTCGCCGTGGCCCATGATCACCGTATCCAGCACCGAGTACTGCTCAAAGGCGAACTGATCCTGACGCAGTTTACCCAGACGCTCGTTCGGATCGAGGGAGACGTTGCCGGCGGTCGGCACCAGATCGCCGCCGAGGATTTTCATAAAGGTGGACTTGCCGCTGCCGTTAGCACCGATCAGACCATAGCGGTTGCCGCCGCCAAATTTAACAGAGATGTTTTCGAACAGCGGCTTACTGCCAAACTGCATGGTGACGTTGCTGGAAACTAGCACAGAGATAGCCTTTCGTTAGCGTATGGGGATGTGAGTCAGCGCGCATTATGCCAAAAAGGACGGTATGAATACAGCGCAGTGAGCAGAAGGCCGTCGCCCCGGGAAGAAGTTGCCGGCCAATGCGCCCTGGCAGCCAGAGGCCGACAAAGATCATCAGTACCTGACGCGCCTCGGCCATCTGCATCGACTGAAGTTTGCGGTTTGAAATTCTCAGGGTTGCTACCGCAACCCTGTGCCAACAGCGGGCATTACGTTAATCAACGATCGGGTGGTCAGGCTGGATAGTGCGTTTAGCCAGTTTCTTTTGAAGTATGATGACTAATATGGGAAATCCGGATGCGGCCAACGCACTGACAACCAGCACTCTGTTTAGATTTTGCGTTGTTATGCCCTGCTCAGGTAGTAATAAGGAACACAGAAAGAATGCGAAAGTGGTTATCAGGTACATCATTGCTGACTGTAGTGAAGAAAAACTGGCGCGTTGTTCATCCTCAGGATACCGCACAGCGACAGACGAAGCGCAAACAAGCCGGCTGTATGAGGCCGCAAGAAACAGGGTTATAAACAGAAATGCATGATGATAGCCCAGCGCAGGAATCAGCAAACTGGCTATAAAGAGCAGCGTTGAAAGGGTTGCCAGCATCAGAGCAGACAAACGTGACGTCAGGATCCCTGTTATTTTTGTCGCCAGATAACCAGCAACCCCGCCACTTAAGAACAATAATGGCAACAGGTGCTGTTGTGCCCCCAGAAACTGCATCATTAGTGGCGTCAGAATAGGAATAATCAGCATCGGACTAAACTGTACCAGTGCAGTGCAGGAGGCGAAAAGCAAGGTTCGGGTATTAACAGACAGGCTGGACTTCATGTCTGATGGTACGGCATCTCCCGGAAGGATAAATATTATCAAGGGTACAGACACCAGACAAAGTAAACCGATCAACCACAGCGCAGTGTGCCAGCCATAGTGCGTGCAAAGAAATAAGACAGCCGGCATACCGACGATACTGACCATAGAAAATGATGCAATCACCGTTGCCAGCATTTTTCCACGTAAGTTTTCCGGGGCCGCATTGATCAGAATGCTTATACCCACACCCATTGTTGTGCCACCCACCAATCCTGCGCAAAATCGCAGCACCAGCAGCGTGTCAAAATCAGCCGTGAGTGTGGACAAAAATGTCAGCACTCCCAGCAGCAGCATATTCTTGATCAGGAACCGTTTTTTATTAAACCGGTGGATCCAGTAAAAAGCAGCAATTCCGGAAAGGACAGCACCCAGCGTGTACATACCAGAGACATAGCCAGAAAATGTTACGGGAACCGAAAACCCCTCTGCCATAAAAGCAAATACGGGCGTGAACGCCATGTACTCCAGCGCATTGGTGAACTGAACAAAAGCCATTACCATGGCTATCCGCGCAAAGGCTTTATGATTAAACGTTTGTGTGACCAGTGGCATAGCAAGCAACCTGTGGATGAAAGATACCTGAGTTTAACCGCTGGTAATGATGGTTATAATAGGGTAAAAATGGCACACACCATTACCATAAATGGGATAATCAATGCGTCCGGCTCTTGATTTTAATACGCTGAAAGTGTTCATTGCTGTGGTTGAAAGGGATAGTTTTGTCGGTGCCGCGAAAGTCCTTGAAATGCCCACATCAAATGTCAGCCGTTGTATTGCTCAGCTGGAAGAAAAACTGAATCTTCAGCTTATTGAGCGCAGCACCCGGCATATGAAACTCACCCAGTCGGGGCACCTGCTCTATACCCGATCGAAGCCCTTGCTGGAGGCACTCGAGCAAACTGAGGCAGAATTAACGCTGCGGCAGATGCAACTCAAGGGCCCTTTACGACTCTGTATTCCCAATGAATCAGGTCCTGCATTATTGGGTTCTGTTATTGCTGAGTTTGCCTGTCAGTACCCGGACCTGGAGATCAGCTGCATCACCAATTTGTCTGGTTTCGACTCCCTGCGAGACGATCTGGATTTAGCGGTCATTATTACCCGTGGTCAGATGGATGACAGTGACTATATAGCCCGTCATCTGCTGACTATCCCCTGCACTATTGTTGCAGCCCCCTCCGTCATTCAGCGTTATGGCACCCCGTCTCATATCCGCCAATTTGAAGAATTACCCTGTATAACCACGGTAAGCGCACTGAAAGGGGCTGCCTGGCAGTTCGTCAACGCAAAGGGAGGGTTCGAGACCATTAAGGTTAAGGGGCATTACCGGGTTAACAGCGGAGAGATGGCAGGACGCGCTGCGCTGGCGGGTGTCGGCTTCGCCATACTATCGAAACAAGGCTGCCAACCCTGGATTAGCGATGGACGGTTAATCGAGGTCGGGTTTGAACAATCGGCAGCCCCATTGCAGTTGTTCGCCGTTTATTCAAACCGGCGTTACCTGCCCGCCAAAACAAGAGCGCTGATTGATTTCATGCAGCAGAAACTGAGCAATCTCTCCTTAGCAACAGAGTGCGGCATTGCATCGCCATAAAGCACCCGACTGGCTCAATGGCGGGCAACAAATGCTATGGTAAATTCGGGTAACTTGCTGGTACAGAAAAGATAAGGGGAAGCTATGAAGGCCAGACTCGCAACATCTGCTGAGGCAGAAGAATGCTGGAACATCAGGAACCAGGCTATTCGCTATGGATGCAAATGCAGCTACGACGCTGCGGTTATTGAAGCGTGGACGCCAGCAGCAATGCCCGAGAGTTTCAGGAGAGTTATCGCGGCAAATCCTTTTTTTGTCGTTGATTGTCCGGGTAACAGACCGGTAGCCACGGGTTTCCTGGACATTTCTGCGGGAAGCGTTGAGGCTGTTTTCACTCTGCCAGAGCACCTGGGGAAGGGCTTTGGTAGCCTGATTATCGAGGCTATCAAAGACGAAGCGAGGAGACAGGGGTTTGAGGAGTTAACTTTATCCTCAACGCCGAATGCACAGTCTTTTTATGAAAAACACGGTTTTACTCTCGTCAGAGAAAGCCTCTATCCATCAGGTCTTACCGAAACGGATCTGCGCTGTATGGATATGATTTGCAGGCTATAATGGTCAGCAACCTATTAATTATTAAGGATAATTAAACATACAGACACCCATTCTCACAACAGAGGGCCTGTTACTGGAACCCTTAGTTGCCAAAGATGCTTTGCAGATCCGGTAACGGATTAGACCTGATTCTTTTACGGCGCTAACGTGATGAAGACCCTACCCATACGTCCGCGTGTTTCTGCACGCTGATGTGCTTCCACAGCCTGTTCCAGCGGGAACGTACTGTCAATCGGCACAATCAACTCACCTTTAGCTGCCATATGCAGCAGCTCATTCACCAGGTCGCGCGCAATCTGTTTTTCGCCCCACTCGACGCCTAACAGGCAGCCAATCAGCGTGATGCGGTGCAGCAGCAGATATTCGGTATCGATCATATGATTACGACCGGCCAGAATACCGATGATAACCGCCGTACCGCCATCGCGCAGGACTTTAACGCCATCAGATAACGCATCGCCACCGATGGTATCGATCAGCAGGTCGACGTGGTTACCGCCAAGCAGTTCACTAACCTGCTCACCCGCCAGCTTCTCGCCGACAACGATCGCATCATTCAGGCCAAACTGGCGCAGCGCCTCAAGTGATTCAGCACGCGTTCCGGTACCGATAACGCGTGCGCCCATCCGTGCTGCCAGCTGGACTGCTGCTACACCCACGCCACCCGCTGCGCCCAGGATCAAGACAGTCTGGCCGGGCTGCAGTTTCCCCAGATGGTATGCCCATGCGGCAGTGCCGGGGCCAACCGGGATCGCTGCCGCTACGCGCGGATCCAGGCCTTCCGGGATGGGAAAACAATTATACGCCGCAACCGCACGCCGCTCGGCGTAAGCGCCACGCCAGTTAAACGTGGCCACTTTCTGCCCCACGACAAAGTCCTGTACCTCGCTACCGGTTGCCAGAACGGTGCCCGCAGCCGCATAGCCGAGGCATTCATCAGGCTGCAAAGACTGGCTGTTGCGCGAAATGATATCGCCACCCTCAACACTGATGGCTTCTACCGCTACCAGCAGTTCATGCGGTTTGATGGCCGGCTCAGCGATATCCACTAGTTGCAAAACTTCCGGGCCGCCAGGCCGTGCATAGGTTACTGCTTTCATCTTGAGTGTCCTTGAATATGAGTGAATGACTTAAATGAAGAGTGATAAAGCGGATAATCAGTGAAGCCCTGTTCCGCGCCACCGTACAGATTTCGGCGTTCAGCGCGTTCAGTGGCAAAGGGCCCAGCGCGCCAGCTGTAACCGTGCTTCAGGTTGCATACCAATCCTTCATTACTGCTGCAGACTGGCCGAGCGAAAAATAACGCTCAGCCGTCTATTGCATTTACTTCGCCAGCGCTTTAATCAGCTGTGCAGCGGTGGCTTCTGATGAACCCGGGTTTTGCCCGGTGATCAGCAGGCCGTCAGTGACAACATAGGATGACCAGTCAGCGGCTTTTGAATACAGACCGCCCTTCGCTTTCAGCTCATCTTCGACCAGGAATGGCACCACCTGAGTCAGGCCTACGGCCTCCTCTTCGGTGTTGGTGAAGCCCGTAACCTGACGCCCTGCCACCAACGGCTTGCCGTCCGGTGTTTTCACATGACGCAACACGCCAGGCGCGTGACAGACAAAGGCGACATGCTTGCCAGCGGCAAAGAACGCTTCGATCAGCGCGACAGAGTGTTTATCTTCTGCCAGATCCCACAATGGGCCGTGCCCCCCTGGATAGAATACGGCATCGAAATCAGCCTGAGACAGGCTGTCCAGTTTAACGGTGGTTGCCAGCTGGGCATTGGCATCCGCATCGGCTTCAAAACGGTGGGTAAAATCGGTCTGGAAGTCAGGTTCATTGCTTTTAGGATCGAGTGGTGGCTTGCCGCCCTGCGGTGAAGCCAGCGTAATTTCCGCGCCCGCATCTTTAAAGGCGTAGTACGGTGCCGCCAGCTCTTCCAGCCAGAAGCCGGTTTTAAGGCCGGTGTCACCCAGTTTGTCATGCGAGGTCAGTACCATCAGAACTTTCATTGTCTCACTCCTGTTTATCGCGGTGGTGATGATTAGCAGACCGGGTGATGATTAATACACCACTTAAAGCTGACCGGTCGTCTATAAAATGGATAAAAAAATACCCCCTCTCAGAGGGAGATACGTAAAGTCTGTCGGGTCAGGCTCAGCGCTGCATCAAACGGCGAGGCCGTACGGACAATCTTCACCATAATGCTGGCCCCGACCCACAGCTGATAAAGCGCTTCGGCCACCTTTTCTGCCTCACCTTCAAACTGCAAAGAGCCTTCCGCAGCGCCAGCTTCCAGCGCATCCGCCAGCCGGGAAATGATCCCTGCCGTACCGTTCATCAGGGCGGCACGCATTTTGTCTGACAGATCGGATACTTCAGCGCCCAGTTTTACCGCCAGGCATTTGCCCTGGCAATCTTCACAGGACTGCGTTTTACGCCACTGCAACCAGTAGTTCATCAACCGTTGAGCATGGTTCATGCTGCTATCCGCCAGCATTTCATCAAGCTCCAGCAGATAGGCAGCGAAATAGTGGCTCAGCATTGCCACACCGAAATCTTCTTTCGACGCAAAGTAATAGTAAAAGGAGCCTTTAGGCACCTCTGACTCGTCAAGGATCTCTTTCAGGCCAACGGCTGAAAAGCCTTTACCCGCCATAATCCGCTGGCCAACGGCCAGTATATGTTCGCGGACTTGCTGGTTATGTTGATACGTTGCAGTTTTCATAAGCTTAAGATAACAACAATTCGACCGGTCGTCTATAAAATAAATGCATTTTACTGACCTTGTCAAAAATTTGCGGTTCAACCCTGTAGCAAGGCCCAAAACTGCGGCCGCAGCTCCAGGCAGGCCAAAAAGAAGCTAAATTACAGGGAGGGCAGCGGGGTAACCCGCAGAGGGTCGCCCGCATGACGGCTGTGAGTCTCGATCAACCAGACAACACGCCCTGCCCTGCATTTGACGTTGAATGGACTAAAGCACTTGACGTGATCCAGACCGTAGCATTTGACGTTGCTCCAGTCAGGCCAAACAAGTGTCAATTAACAGGGAGGGCAGCGGGATGAGCCCGGAGCGGGGTAACCCGCGCAGGGTCGCCCGCTGACAGGCCCGTGAGTCTCGATCCTGCAGACCACAGGCCGTTGACGTTGACGTTGCTTTTGGAAGGCCGACAGTCTCGATCTGCCAGACGACAGGCCGTTGACGTAGACGTTGACCTTAGCAGCCCCCCTCCCAGAAAGGTTAAGGCGTCTCCGCCTCCCCAAACACCTTATACTCCGGGAGCGAAACCTGCTGATACCCCTCCCAGCCGCCCCCCAGCGCCTTATACAACGCCACCAAATCCAGACTGCTCTGCACCCGCGCCCGCTCCGCCTGCTGCTGCGCCTGCGCCAGCTGCCGCTGCGCATCCAGCGCCTCAACAAAACTGGAAATCCCCTGCCGGTAACTATCGCTGGCCAACGTAAAGGCCGTCTGCTGCGCCGCCACCGTCTCATCCAGACCGTCCACCTGCTGCTGATCGCTCCGATAGCTCACCAGCGCATTCTCCACATCCTGCAGCGCGGTCAACACCGCCTGCCGGTAACCCAGCGCCGCGCTGGCCTGCTGCGCCCGCGCCAGCTTCACGCTCGACACCAGCCGCCCGCCCTGGAAAATCGGAATACTCACCGACGGCCCGTAACTGTAAAAATGGCTGCTCCAGTTATCCAGATAACCGGCGTCGCTGTTTCGCATACCAAACTGCCCGGTCAGCGAAAAACTCGGGAACAGCTGGGCAATCGACACGCCGATATTGGCGGTGGCGGCGTGCAACTGCGCCTCCGCCTCACGCACGTCAGGACGACGACGCGCCAGCTCGGACGGCACCCCCACCGGCACCACCTTCGGCAGCAACGGCAGCGGCTTCACCGCCGTCAGCTCGCCGTCCAGCGCCCCCGGCACCCGGCCGGTCAGCACCGCCAGACCGTTCATCGCCTGATGGATCTGCGCCTGATACGGCGGCAGCTGGGCACGCAACCCGTTCAGCTGCGCGCGGGCGCTCTCCACGTTGGTCTGCGGCGCCAGGCCGTTCTGCTGCTGGCTCTGCGTCAGCTCCAGCGTCTGCTGCGCCACGTCAATCTGCGTCTGCAACGTCTGGCTAATCGACTGCGCGCCGCGCAGCTGCAGATAGGCGCGCACCACCTCGGCCTGCAGCGACACCAGCGCGTCGTTGCGGCTCTCAACCTGCTGCTGCTGCTGCGCCCCGGCCATCTCCACCTGGCGACGCACCTTGCCCCACAGATCCAGCTCCCACGACGCATCCAGGCTGCCCTGATACAGCCCGACCGGCTGCGACAGGCTGTCGAGCACCGGGGTCAGATCGGTATCGCCACCGGCCTGCTGCACCCGATCGTACACGCCCTCCGACTCCAGCTCGCCTTTAATCCCCAGCTGCTGGCGGGTAAACCGCGCGTTGCCGTTAACGGAAGGTGCCCAGGCACCGCGCGCCTGGTTCAGCTGCTGCCGCGCGCCGGCGATGCGCAGCACCGTCTGCTGCAGCGACAGATTATCGCGCATCGCCCGCTCGACCAGGCCGTTGAGCTGCGCATCGTTAAACGACTGCCACCAGCGGGCGTTAATCTTCGCGGCCAGCGGCGTCGAGGCACTGTCCGACTGCAGGCTGTTAAAACTGCCTGGCGTGGCCGGCTTCGGGGCTTTAAAATCCGGCCCGACGGCACAGGCGCTCAGCAGCAACGCCGCAGAAATCAACAGCGCGCCGCGCGCGCGGGAAAATTGAGGTAATGCCAGCATATCAGTGTGCTCCCGCACTGCCTTCGCTACGAATCGGCGAAAGCAATAAACAAAATGGAATCATGACCAGCGCAACCACGCTCAGGTACATAAAGACGTCGATATAGGCGAGGAAACGCGCCTGCACGATCATCTGCTTATAGAGTTGCCCGGTGGCAATCACCAGCGGATCGCCCGCCGCATGCACCGCATCGCGCACCCCCTGCGCCCAGCGCTCCACCGCCAGGTTAAAGGGCTCGTTAAGCGGCGTCATATTGTGCACCAGGTGCGCGCTGTGCGCCTGGGTGCGCTCGGTGATCATCGCCGTCGACAGCGAAATGCCGATCGAGCCGGCCACGTTACGGAACATGGTGAGGATCGCCGAGGCGTCGGCGTTCAGCCGCTGCGGGATGGTGATAAACGCCACGGTGGTCAGCGGCACAAACAGGAAGCCCAGCCCGATGGTCTGCAGGCTGCGCAGCATGACCAGCGAGCCGAAATCAATATCCGGCGTCAGCCGCGTCGAGTAAATAAACGACCCGCCCAGCAGCAGAAAGCCAAACATGATCAGCAGCCGGGTCTGCACCAGCGGCATCAGCTTCAGCACCAGCGGAATCGACAGCACGATCAGCACCGCCCCCGGCGACAGCACCAGCCCGGAAAGCGTGGCGGTGTAGCCAAGGTCCTGCTGCGCCAGCTGCGGGATCACCACCGAGCTGCCGTAAAGGATCGCCGCCATGCCGGACATCAGCAGCGTGGCAACGGCGAAGTTTTTATCCTTCAGCACCTCCAGGTTGACCACCGGCCTTTTGGCATACAGCAGCCAGTAGGTGGCCCCCACCAGCCCGACGATGGCCAGCAGCGCAAAGGTGACGATAAAGCTGGAGTGGAACCAGTCGGCGTCCTCACCGCGGTCCATCATCACCTGCAGGCAGCCGAGGCCGAGGGTGATCAGGCTGATGCCGATATAGTCGACGCGCAGTTTGCCTTTGGCCCACTTGCGTTCCCACGGCGGATCTTCCAGCAGCTGGTAAATCGCCAGTACGCTGATGATGCCTACCGGGATATTAATAAAGAACACCCAGCGCCAGCTGTAGTTATCGGTGATCCAGCCGCCCAGCGTCGGCCCGAGCACCGGCGCGACGATGATGGCAATCGACGACAGGCCAAACGCCTTGCCGCGATCCTCCGGCTTAAAGTAGTCAAGCAGCACCGACTGCTGCACCGGCTGCAGGCCGCCGCCGAAAAAGCCCTGCATAATGCGGAACAGGATGATCTGCCACAGCTCGGTGGCGATGCCGCACAGGAAGGAGCAGACGGTAAACATCACGATGCAGATCAGGAAAAACTGCTTACGCCCCAGCAGGCGGCTGAAAAAGGCGGAGATCGGCAGCACGATGCCGTTAGCCACCAGATAGGAGGTCAGCACCCAGGTAGATTCGTCATAGCTGGCCGACACCGAGCCGGCAATATGCGGCAGGGCAACGTTAACGATGGTGGTGTCGAGGATCTCCATAAACACCGCCAGCGTCACCGTCAGGGCGACCAGCCAGGGGTTGCTGGCCGGTTTCCAGCTCTGCGGGCTCATTCCACCGTCACCTTCGGCTCAACCGACAGGCCGATCGGCAGCGGCTGATTCGCATCCAGCCCGCTGTCGATGATGATTTTCACCGGCACGCGCTGGACGATCTTCACAAAGTTGCCGGTGGCGTTTTCCGACGGGAAGGTGGAGAAACGCGATCCGCTGCCCATCTGTACGCTGTCAACATGCCCCTGCAGCTGGCGATCCGGCCAGGCATCGACGCTGATCTCAACCTTGTCGCCCGGCTTCATGCGCGCCAGCTGCGACTCTTTAAAGTTGGCGACAATCCACGTATCGGCAGACACCAGCGAAAACAGCGAGGTGCCGGCCTGCACCAGCGTGCCGACCTGCACGTTACGCTTGGTAACAAAGCCATCGTACGGCGCGCGCACTTCGGTATAGGAGAGGTTGAGGTTAGCGGTGTTCAGCTGCGCCTGTGCCTGCTGCACCTGGCTCTGCCGCGCTTCAACGTTGGTCTCCTGCTGGCGGATCTGCAGGGCAATCTGCGAGGCCACTTCAACCTGCGCGCGGGCGTTGGCCAGCTCCGCTCTGGCGCTCAGCAGCTGGGCGCTGGCGCTGTCGATATTACGCTGCGAGGTGGCGCGCGGGTCGACGCCGCGCTGGCGTTTATCGTCCGCCTGAGCATTTTTCAGGTTCGCTTCGGCGCGCGCCTGCTGGGCCAGCGCCTGATCCTTCTGCGCCGGGTACTGTACGCGGGCCAGCGCCAGCTGCGCCTGAGCCTGATGCAGCTGCGCCTCGGCCAGCCCCAGCTGTGCCTGCGCCTGATCGCGCTGCGCGGTGCTGTCACGCGGGTCGATCACCAGCAGCAGATCGCCCTTCTTCACCCGCTGGTTATCCTTCACCCGCAGTTCGGTAACGTAGCCGGAGGCTTTCGGGGCGATGGTCACCGCGTCCGCTTCGGTAAAGGCGTCATCGGTGGTTTCGATATTGCGGGTGGTCAGCCAGAACCACAGGCCGACGATCAGCGCTATCACCACCACCAGAGCCAGAATAATCAGCGGCTTTTTGCCGGGGGTTTTACGCGGCGCGTCATCGTCTTGCTGCGGTTCGGGTTGTGATGAAGTCTCTGGTGCGTGTTGCGGACGATGTGCGTCGTCCGCAGAAGATGTTTGATTAGCCATAATTCCCGTCAGGATAAGGCGGCCCCAAACTGAGGCCGCAAGTGGTCAGTCTGGTATATAAACATAGAGCCAAAATTGACATATACCAGGCTTTCCTGACAAAACTTGTGCTAAGCGTGGCTAAATAGCATAAATAGCCAGGTAGAGCAGCCATCCGCTGACCAGCGCCCACGCCAGCATCGGCACGGAGTAGAGGTGGAAATGCCACCAGATCCGGCGATCTTTCGCCATCCGCAGCGCGATCAGGTTGGCCAGCGAGCCGGGTAACAGACCGAAGCCGCCAATGTTTACCGCCCAGGCCAGCAACACCGTCGGCGGCAGGCTGCTTAACAGCAGGATGGTGGTCGGCACGTTGCTGATCAGCTGGGAGAGCCCGGCGGCCAGAAGGAAGCCGTGCAGTTCCGACAGCGAACCCGCCGCCTGCAGGCCAGTCTGCAGCAGCGGCAGCTTTGTCAGCAGGAACACGTCGACAAACATGGCGATAAACACCACCAGCAGGCTCCAGTCGATGGTCAGCAGAATGCGCCGCGCCATCATCAGGAACACCACCACGACCAGCCCCAGCGCCCACAGCGCCAGATCCAGCTCCAGCGCCGCCAGAAACACGCCGTACAGCACGGCGCTGGTCCACAGCAGCGGTCGCTGCCAGCCGCTCTCCTCAACGTGCTCGTGGCGCTCAATGCGTTTACCGGAGAAGCAGCAGGCGGTCAGCAGCAGCAGGCTGGCGGTTAGCATCGCCGCCAGCGGCGCCATCTGGCCGATAAAGGTGAAAAAGCCGCTGCCGGCGTGCCGCCATAACAGAATGTTTTGCGGGTTGCCGATCGGCGTCAGCAGCGAACCGGCGTTAACCGCCAGCGCCTGAAAGATGATCAGCCGGGCGATCGGCAGCGCCGAGTACTTGCGCAGCGACAGCGTCAGCGGCACGAGAATAAACAGCGCCACGTCGTTGGTCAGAAAGGTGGAGAGCAGCGCGGCGGCGGCCACCAGAAACAGCGCCAGCGAGCGCTGCCGGTGAAAGCCCTGTACCAGGCGGCGGCCGAGCACGTCAAAATAGCCGCTGGCCTCGATGCCCTTGGTCAGCATCAGCAGGCCACACAGGGTTACCATGGTCGGCCAGTCGACGGCGCGCGGCAGCTCGGCGAAGGTGAACGGAACATAGCAGGCCAGCAGCAGGCCCAGAACCACTAACAGATGCAGAAAACGATCGTGCAAAAAAGGCCTGAGCAGGGTTGTCATACTGGCTCGCAAAGGTGATAGATATTACTGACGGCTGTCGCTGAACTGCCTGAAAATCGCCAGCGTCTCGTCGCTGACGTGATGTTCGATGCCTTCCGCATCGCGCCGCGCGGTATCGGGGCTGATGCCCAGCGCCAGCAGGAAGGTCTCGACGATGTGATGGCGCTCGCGACTCTCTTCCGCCAGCTTCTCCCCTTCCGGGGTCAGGAACACGCCACGGTACGGCACCTGCTCGACCAGGCCCCCGCCCGCAAGGCGTTTCAGCATCTTCGCCACGGTGGGTTGTGACACGCCAAGGCGGGCGGCCATATCAACCTGACGCGCCTCGCCAAACTCGCGGATCAGGTCGGAAATCAGCTCAACATAGTCATCGATTAATTCGCGACGGTGGGCCTCACGTACCTGGCGGAAGCCTTCGACATGCTCTTCAATCTCTTTCAGTGGCGCGGGCACTGCAACTTTTGCGCGACGACTCATTCAGCTTCCTCTTCTTATTAACCGACGTCATTTTCAACACCGCGTCGGTCTGTTGGAGTGACATTGTAATCGAAGCTCAAAGAAGCACAAAATTTAGCGTATTAGCTCTGGCTATAGGGTATAGCCTGTGCTATACCTGTTGATAATTCGACCTTACCCCGATTAACCGGAGGGACATTGCCATGAAACGACCGCTGCTGCTGAAACTGCTCTGCCGCTCGCCGTTTACCCTGCGCCTGATGCTGCTGGAAATGCTGACCGATCGGAAGCCTGCCCGTCAGGCTTCCTGACCCCCGGCCAATATGACACTTTTGTTTAGTCCCTCACATAACGACTTCATTTCACTGGTTGCCTTTCTTTAAAACAGCGATTATCTTGCCAGCCTTTCGTAAAGAGTGCAGGCAGACCGGATCACCTTCCTCCCGTCCCCCCCATTTCTGACGAGCTGTTTCAGGCACTCTGCCACTTCAGCCCTCTGAAGCGACGCGCTTTGGCTTTTGATTAAGAACCGAGAATGAATCTGACACTGATAAAAACTGCCGCGGCAGGCCGCTACCGTGCGTGGCTGAGCCCGTGGACCGGACTGTACCTGCTGTTTTCTGTTTTAATTAATCTGGCTTTTGGCTACCCGCTCAGCCTGCCCTACAGCGTGGCGTTTACCGTGCTGCTGCTGCTGCTGGCCGCCGTTGCGCCGCGCAGCCTGAAAGTGTTGGTGGCAGGCACCGCGCTGGTCGCCGGGCTCTATTATCCTTTTGGCCAGGCGTTCGGCCCGCCCAACTTCAATACCCTGCTGGCGATGCACGCCACCAGCGTGGAAGAGGCCAGCGAAACGCTGCTGATCTTCCCGCTGCATGACTATCTGCTGGGGCTGCTGATCGTCGTCTGTGGCGCGATCGCCCTGTGGCGAAAAGCACCGGTCAGACGGCGCTGGGGTCATCTACACAGCGCCGGCCTGGCGCTGGTGGCGATCGCCTGGCTGACGCAGCCGGTGCTTAACCAGCTTACCGGCGGCGTGTTTAACCCGAAAGATGCCGGTATTCCGCTGGTGCGCTTTGTGAAAGACACGCTGGAGAGCAAGCTGTCGGTCAACCGTGAAATCAGCCGCATGCAGCAGCTCTCCACCCTGCAGGACGACTGGCACCTGCTCGGCGTGAAGCCTGACCGGCAGATCTACGTGGTGGTGATCGGTGAGAGCGCCCGCCGCGATGCGCTCGGCGCTTTTGGCGGCCACTGGGATAACACGCCGTTTGCCAGCCAGCTACCGGGGCAGTTTTTCACCCGTTATACCTCTGCCGCCTCGTCAACGCAGAAATCGCTGGGGCTGACCTTAAACCTGGTGAGTAACGGCACGCCGCAGTATCAGAACAACATCATCAGCCTCGCCAACCGCGCCGGATTTGACACCTGGTGGATCTCAAATCAGGGGCAGATCGGCCAGTACGATACGCCGGTAGCCAGCATCGCCCTGCGGGCGAAAAACGTTCACTTCCTCAAGCAGGGCGATTTTGAAGCCGACAAGAACACCCGTGATGAAGACCTGCTACCTTTTACCGCTGCCGCGCTGGCGCGCCCGGTGGATGCCCCGCGCCTGCTGGTTTATCACCTGGTAGGGTCGCATCCTAAGGCCTGCGACCGCACCCGGGGGCGCTACGTCGAGTTTCTGCACTCGAAAGAGACGTCCTGCTACCTCTACAGCATCACCCAGACCGACGGTTTTCTGCAGCAGCTGTGGCAGCAGCTGCACAACAGCGGCCTGAGCTATTCGATGATCTATTTTTCCGATCACGGTCTGGCCTTTAAAGAGAAAGGCACCGTCAACGAATACCTGACCCACGATGATAAGTACCGGCAGAACTTTGAGGTGCCGCTGTTCGTCGCCTCGAGCGGCGATACCCACCATCAGGTGATTGACCGGCCGCGCTCGGCAAACGACTTTTTAACGCTGTTCTCGCAGTGGACCGGGATCCGCACCCGCGAAATCACCCCAGGCTACCGCTTTATCTCCGCTGAGAAAGCCCCGCCGGTGGAGGTGACTAACTTTGCGCTGAAACGGCTGCCGTTCAGCCAGCTGCAGCAGGACCCGATCCTCAAATAGCCGCTTAATCGCGCCGCACGGCCGGTTAACAGGCAAAAAAAAATCCGCCCCGGGGGGCGGATTTTCACGCGGACCCGCTTGGCGGGTCAGGCAGCAGCGATTAGAAGCTGTAGCCTACGCCAGCAGTCCAGGTGCCAACGTCAACGTTACGAATACGGCTCTGCTCGTAGCCCATGTCCAGAGCAACGTTCTGGATTGGGTTGAACTGCAGACCTGCACCGTAGGAGAAACCTACGTCGCTTGAATCATTTTTTTCGCGGTTTGGTTCGTTGTACTGGAACTTACCGTAACCGATACCTACAACACCGTATACGCTTGCCCAGTCGTTCAGACGGTAAGCCGGACCACCGGTGAAGCCGTAGTACTGGGCTTTGATGTAGTCGCCAGACTCGGTACGGTTTTTGTTGATGTAGGTGAAGGAACCGATCCAACCCAGTGGGTCGTTACCGTTCTCATAACGGTATTTCAGGTTCAGACCGTTAGCTTTGTTAGCCACGCCCTGGGCATCACCCTGAGCATAACCGGCAGAGACGGTGCTTTGTGCCATCGCAGAACCAGCAGAAACGGCCAGTACGCAAGCCAGCGCAGAAAGACATGCAATTTTTTTCATAACCACCTCAAATGTGAAAGTACTTCTCTCCTGACAACGCTGAAAATATAACAAAGGTCAGCGAGAAACTCTGCCCTGATTTTGTTGTCCAATAGAATGTTTGGTGTAACAGGAAGTTAATGAAACAATCTATGTCATTCTTTTTACTTATATTTATCGGAATTAATGCGCTATTGTCATCCGTTGTAAAAAAAAGTTCATTAAGAGTAATCCTAATCAAAAGCTGACGTTTCTTTACCAAAAATCGCCCTTTTTGCCCTACCGCAACGTTTTTTTCTTACTTCCCTCTCCTGTTTTGCCAGACATATCCGTTACACTCATGGCCGATCCCCCCCGACTGATTACTGGAATAGAAGGCGCAAACAGGATGTTCTCACCAACGGTTAAAGAGTCCCCCTGGTTTTCGGTGCTTTTGCTGCTTATCGCCATGACCTCGATTCAGGGCGGCGCGGCGCTGGCGAAGACGCTGTTTCCGCAGGTTGGCGCACCGGGGATCACCGCGCTGCGACTGGGGCTGGGCACGCTGATCCTCTGCGCCATCTTCCGCCCCTGGCGACTGCGCTTCAGCCGCCAGCAGGCGCTGCCGCTGATTTTCTATGGCCTGTCGCTGGGGGGGATGAACTTTCTGTTTTATCTCTCGCTGCGCACCGTGCCGCTGGGCATCGCGGTAGCGCTGGAGTTTATCGGGCCGCTGACGCTGGCGCTGCTCGGCTCGCGGCGGCCGCTGGACTTTGTCTGGGTGGCGCTGGCGATACTGGGTATGTACTGGCTGCTGCCGATCGGCAATGAGATTAACGGCGTCGACCCTCAGGGTGCCCTGCTGGCGCTGGCCGCGGGCGCGCTGTGGGTGGTCTATATCCTCGCCGGCCAGCGCGCCGGCAGTGAACACGGCCCGGCCACGGTAGCGATGGGTTCGCTGATCGGCTCGCTGGTGTTTGTGCCGCTGGGACTGGCGCTGGCCAACAGCGGAGCCTGGACGCTGGCGCTGCTGCCGATCGGCCTGCTGATTGCCATTCTCTCCAGCGCGCTGCCCTACTCGCTGGAGATGGTGGCGCTGACCCGGTTGCCGTCCCGCACCTTTGGCACCTTAATGAGCCTTGAGCCGGCGATGGCCGCGCTGTCCGGTATGCTGTTTCTCGGTGAAGTGCTCAGCCCGGTGCAGTGGCTGGCGCTGCTGGCGATTATCAGCGCCTCGGTCGGCTCAACGCTGACCCTGCGACCGGCAAAATCTGAGATCGTGCCGGTGAAGCCGTCGGGTGAATGAAATGTTAACGGATTGATGGGGTGCCGCGCCTTATTTGCCGGCGCAGGCGCTGAGCGGTGAATTAATCTGCGGATCTCACACCGGTTACATGAAACATTCTGTTACCGGTGCGAATAAAATATCGCAACCTCACCATCACCTCAGAAGCAAAACATTTTAAATCAATAACATAAAACACAAACAATTATAGTAATAATTCTCAATAATACTTTCCTCTCCGCTTTTACCAAATTATCAGCTCTTCACCAGCGACAGTCAGCCGCTATTAAAGCGATAGCTGTTAACGTCGCTGCAGAGTCAGGATCCGGTGCTATACTTAACCTCGTAGAAATTCAGGACACCCCGACTATTAAGAGGACGTTAATGATGAGTACCGCAAAACTGGTTAAAGCCAAATCTTCCGATCTGATTTACACCCGTAACGACGTGGCCGACGACGAGAAAAAAGCCACCATCGACGTGCTTAACCGTCTGGTGATTGAATTTATCGACCTGTCGCTGATCACCAAACAGGCGCACTGGAACATGCGCGGTGCCAACTTTATCGGCGTCCATGAGATGCTGGACGGCTTCCGTACCGCCATTACCGACCATCAGGACACCATCGCCGAACGTGCCGTGCAGCTGGGCGGCGTGGCGCTGGGTACCGCGCAGATCGTGGCGGACAAAAGCCCGCTGAAAAGCTACCCGCTGAACATTCACAGCGTGCAGGACCACCTGAAGGCGCTGGCCGATCGTTATGCTATCGTCGCCAACGACACCCGTAAGGCGATTGGCGAAGTCTCTGATGAAGACACCGCCGATATCTTCACCGCCGCCTCGCGCGATCTGGACAAGTTCCTGTGGTTTATCGAAGCCAATATTGAGTAATCCACGCCGGCCGCCCGCGGCGGCCAGCTGAACGATACCAAAGCAGAGGCTCACTCCTCTGCTTTTTTGCATTTCAGGGGGTAACTATGGCCAGCGGGTGGGCACGGGATGATGCCGTGCAGGAGCAGATTGACTCAACCATTGATGATGCCGTGCTGCGCGCGCGCCGGGCGCTGCACCACGGGGCCAGCGCCGAGTTCTGCGAGGAGTGCGGTGAGCCGATTCCGCATGCGCGCCGTGAAGCGCTGCCCGGCGTCCGTTACTGCATCGCGTGCCAGCAGGCGCACGACGAGCGTCATGACGCGGCGCTGTTCAACCGCCGGGGCAGTAAGGACAGCCAGCTGCGCTGAATTTTTTTACAAAACCAGCGCTGTACAGCAACAAATTCATTTCCTGCGGCACTATCTGTTGTTTTTATCCGCCAGTTTGCTACAACTTCACCTGCACCACGACAGATGATTCGCACCAAAACGGTGCCCCACTTTCGTGCAGCACCCCAGTGCGCGCCAGGAATCGTCAGAAAAAGCGTGTTCAAGCCACTGTTTTTTATTACCATTGCAAAGCTGGCACGATTTTTTCATAGCGCTGCAGGCACAACATTGGGCGACTACCGTTCCCGAGAAGCAAAAAGGATAAAATGATGAAGTCGATTTTCAAGCTGTCACTTGCCGCATTAACGCTGGCATTCGCTGTTACTTCCACCGCTGCTGACAAGAAGCTGGTTGTCGCTACCGACACCGCTTTTGTTCCTTTCGAATTCAAGCAGGGTGATAAGTATGTCGGTTTCGACATCGACCTGTGGGACGCCGTCGCTAAGCAGCTGAACGTTGCCTACGAGTTGAAGCCAATGGACTTCAGCGGCATCATCCCTGCGCTGCAGACCAAAAACGTTGACGTGGCGCTGGCCGGTATCACCATCACCGAAGAACGTAAGAAAGCGATCGACTTCTCCGACGGCTACTACAAAAGCGGCCTGCTGGTGATGGTTAAAGCCAACAACACCGAAGTGAAAGGCATCGATGATCTGAACGGTAAAGTGGTGGCAGTGAAGAGCGGTACCGGTTCTGTAGACTACGCGAAACAGCACATCAAAACCAAAGACCTGCGTCAGTTCCCGAACATCGATAACGCCTATATGGAACTGGGTACCAACCGTGCTGACGCGGTGCTGCACGACACGCCAAATATCCTCTACTTCATCAACACCGCCGGTAAAGGCCAGTTCAAGTCAGTCGGTGAGTCTATTGAAGCCCAGCAGTACGGCATCGCTCTGCCAAAAGGCAGTGATGACCTGCGTGAGAAGATTAACGGCGCGCTGAAAACTATTCGCGACAACGGTACCTATAACCAGATCTACAAAAAATGGTTCGGTACTGAGCCAAAATAATAACAGAAGATACCCAAATGATTTTCGACCCCGGTGCCGGTTAACTCTGGCATCGGGTATAAAGCAGGAAGGGTATACATTAATGACAGGAGCGTTACACGGCGCTCCTGCGTTTTTCCACATCAACAAAATGGTTTTTGAACCGGAGAATAAACATGCAGTTTGACTGGAGCGCCATCTGGCCTGCTATCCCAATCCTGCTTGAAGGCGCCAAGATGACCCTGTGGATCTCGGTCCTCGGTCTGCTCGGCGGCGTCATTATCGGCCTGGCGGCGGGTTTTGCCCGCGCCTACGGCGGCTGGCTGTCGCGCAACGTCGCGCTGGTCTTTATTGAGCTGATCCGCGGCACCCCGATCGTGGTGCAGGTGATGTTCATCTACTTTGCGCTGCCGATGGCCTTCACCGACCTGCGCATTGACCCGTTCAGCGCGGCGGTGGTCACCATAATGATCAACTCCGGTGCCTATATCGCTGAAATCACCCGTGGTGCGGTGCTGTCGATTAACCGCGGCTTCCGCGAAGCCGGCCTGGCGCTGGGCCTCTCCAGCCGCGAAACGCTGCGCTACGTGATTATGCCGCTGGCGCTGCGCCGTATGCTGCCGCCGCTGGGCAACCAGTGGATCGTCAGCATCAAAGATACCTCGCTGTTTATCGTGATCGGCGTGGCTGAACTGACCCGTCAGGGGCAGGAAATTATTGCCGGTAACTTCCGTGCGCTGGAGATCTGGAGCGCCGTTGCCGTCATCTATCTGATTATTACGCTGGTGCTGAGCTTTGTTCTGCGTCGCCTTGAGAGAAGGATGAAAATCCTGTGATTGAATTTAAAAACGTATCCAAGCACTTCGGTCAGACCCAGGTGCTGCACGACATCGACCTGAAAATCAATCAGGGTGAAGTGGTGGTGATTATCGGCCCGAGCGGCTCCGGTAAATCGACCCTGCTGCGCTGCATCAACAAGCTGGAAGAGATCACCAGCGGCGAGCTGATCGTCGACGGCCTGAAGGTTAACGACCCGAAAGTGGATGACCGCCTGATCCGTCAGGAAGCCGGCATGGTGTTCCAGCAGTTCCACCTGTTCCCGCAGATGAGCGCGCTGGACAACGTCGCCTTTGGCCCGATCCGCGTACGCGGTGCGAAGAAAGAAGACGCACAGCGCCTGGCGCGCGAGCTGCTGGGTAAAGTAGGCCTGGCCGAACGCGCCAACCACTTCCCGTCCGAGCTCTCCGGTGGCCAGCAGCAGCGCGTGGCGATTGCCCGTGCGCTGGCGGTTAAACCGAAGATGATGCTGTTTGATGAGCCGACCTCCGCGCTCGACCCGGAACTCCGTCATGAAGTGTTGAAAGTGATGCAGGACCTGGCCGAAGAGGGCATGACCATGGTGATCGTGACCCATGAAGTCGGCTTCGCGCAGAAGGTGGCCTCACGGCTGATCTTTATCGATAAAGGCCGGATTGCCGAAGACGGTAACCCGGACGAGCTGATCACTAACCCGCCAAGCGCACGCCTGCGCGAGTTCCTGCAGCACGTTTCTTAATCCTGCACTCCCGGGGCAGCATCCGCCTGCCCCGTTTTATTTACCTGCCGACCTTATCTGTCACCCTGCTTTCTGTTCGTTCTCATTCTGTCCATGCTGCCTTCTGTCGCTCTCATTCTTTCCTCCCTGCTTCTCTCATTCTGTCTATACTGCTTTCTTTGTGCTCTCTTTCAGTCCGCCCTGCTTTCTGTACAGTACCCTTCTGCCCTTCCGTCCACTCACGCCGTCTATACTGTTCTGTTGTCGCCGTCGGACTTCAGGAGAACCGGATGTCAGGAATTACGCCATCGCTTCGCGCGCTGCTGCAATCAATGCTGTTACTGTTACTGCTCGCCAGCCCGTTTACCCATGCCGTTACCCTGCCCGCCGCCGCCGTGGCGGCTTCGCAAAGCACGCAACCTGCGGCCGCCAGCGAGAACGCACCGGACATCGCGGACAAAAAAGCCGCCTATGCCGCGCTGGCCAATATTCTGGAAAACGACAGCGCCAGAAAAGAGCTGATCGACCAGCTGCGCAGCGCCTCTGTTACCCCACCGGTTAACAACGAGCCGGTGCTGACGCCGCCGCAGGAGGCGGAGGATAAAACGGTGCTGCAGGGCGTTACCGACGTCAGCCGTCACTTCGGCGGCGAGTTTGCCGCCCGGCTGCAGGCGCTGCACCACAATATTACCAACGCGCCGCACAAGCCGTTTAACCAGGCCACCTTCTTCAACGCGGTCAGCCACTTTGCCATGCTGGCGGCGGCGCTGTTCGCCTTCTACTGGCTGATACGCCTGGCCGTGACGCCGCTCTATCGCCGCATGGGCGACTGGGGGCACAGGAAAAACAGCGCGCGCAACAACTGGCTGCAGCTGCCGGCGATGATTGCCGGCGCGTTCGTGATCGACCTGCTGCTGCTGGCGCTGGCGCTGTTTACAGGCCAGATCCTCATCGACAATATGAACGGCGGCAGCCGCACCATCGCCTACCAGCAGGGGTTATTCCTCAACGCCTTTGCCCTGATCGAGTTCTTCAAGGCGGTGCTGCGGCTGCTGTTCTGCCCGCGCTACCCGCAGCTGCGCTTCTTCCACCTTGCGGATAACCGCGCCCACTACTGGAATACCCGCCTGAGCTGGCTGAGCGGGCTGATCGGTTACGGCCTGCTGGTGATCGTGCCGATCGTCTCGAACCAGGTGAACGTGCAGATCGGCGCGCTGACCAACGTGGTGATTATGGGGCTGATTACCGTCTGGGCGCTGTACCTGATTTTCCACAACCGGCTGAATATCCGCCACGAACTGCACCGGCTGGCCGACCGTTCGCTGGCCTTCTTTGGCCTGTTTATTCGCGCCTTTGCCCTGGTGTGGCACTGGCTGGCCAGCGCCTACTTTATCGCGCTGTTCTTTATGTCGCTGTTTAACCCCGGCGACAGCCTGCAGTTTATGATGTCGGCCACCGTGCGTTCGCTGGCGATTGTCGCCATCGGCGCGCTGGTCTCCGGCATGCTGACCCGCTGGATCAACAAGACCATCATCCTCTCGCCGGAGACGCAGCGCAGCTACCCGGCGCTGCAGCAGCGCATCAACGGCTGGGTCTCGGCACTGCTCAAGCTGGCCCGCATCGTCAGCGTGTTTGCGGTAACGCTGATGCTGCTCAGCGCCTGGCACCTGTTTGACCTGTGGCACTGGCTGACGGTGGGGGCCGGCGAAAAGGTGGTGGACGTGCTGATCCGCATCGTGGTGATCCTGTTCTTCTCGGCGGTCGGCTGGACCCTGCTGGCCAGCCTGATCGAGAGCCGGCTGGCCTCTGACTCGCACGGCCGGCAGATGCCGAGCGCGCGCACCCGCACCCTGCTGACGCTGTTCCGTAACGCGCTGGCGGTGGTGATCAGCACCATCACCATTATGATCCTGCTCTCTGAACTGGGGGTAAACATCGCGCCGCTGCTGGCCGGTGCCGGCGCGCTCGGCCTCGCCATCTCCTTCGGTTCACAGACGCTGGTGAAGGATATTATTACCGGGGTGTTTATTCAGTTTGAAAACGGCATGAACACCGGCGACCTGGTGACCATCGGCGCGATTACCGGCACCGTGGAGCGCATGTCGATCCGCTCGGTCGGCGTGCGTCAGGACACCGGGGCCTACCACATCATTCCGTGGTCCTCGATCACCACCTTCGCAAACTTCGTGCGCGGCATCGGCTCGTTTGTCGCCAACTACGACGTCGACCGTCAGCAGGACAGCGAACAGGTTAACGCCACGCTGCAGGCGGCGGTGCAGGAGCTGCTGGAGGATAACGCGATTCGCAGCCTGGTGATCGGCGAGCCGTCGTTTGCCGGACTGGTGGGGCTGAGCAACCAGGCGTTTACCGTACGCGTGTCGTTCACCACCCAGCCGCTGAAGCAGTGGACGGTGCGCTTTGCGCTGGACGCGATGGTGAAAAAACACTTTGACGCGGCGGGCATCAAAGCACCGTATCAGACGGTGCAGGTGATGCAGAGCGGAGTGGACGTGGCCGGTGCCGCCGGCGTACAGGCGCTGGCGGCACCTGTCCCTTAAGCGGGGGACTTGCCCAGCAGGCGGGAGCGCTGCGGCTGTTCCATAAAGCTCCAGGCGATAAAGCGGCTCTGCTTCTGCCCCTGGGCCATATCGATGGTACGCACAGCGGCGACCTCCGCCTCCTCCAGCGCCCGCCACAGCGCCGGCAGGTTCTCTTTGCGCGACACCAGCGAGGTGAACCACACGCACTGGCGTGCAACGCCGGCGCTCTCTTCGATCATCCGGGTGATAAAGGCCACTTCGCCGCCCTCACACCACAGCTCGTCCTGCTGGCCGCCAAAGTTCAGCGGCGCGCTGCGGTCAAGGCCGAGGTTGCGCAGCTTACGCTGGCTGCCCGCGCGCGCGTCGGCGGCGGAGGCGTGGAACGGCGGGTTGCAGAGAACGGCCTGATACAAATCATTTTTGTGAATCACGCCGCTAAAAATGGCGTTAGCCTCTTTCTGCCGGCGCAGGCGGATGGCGCGGTTCAGCCCCGGATTGCCGCTGATAATCGCGTTCGCCGAGGCCATCGCCTGTTCGCTGACTTCGCTGCCGGTGAATCGCCAGCGGTACTCGGCATGGCCGATCAGCGGATAGATCAGGTTGGCACCGCAGCCGACGTCCAGCACGTTGATCTCACGCGGCACCACGCGGCGGTTATCTTCGGCCAGCAGATCGGCCAGGTGATGGATATAGTCGGCACGGCCGGGGACCGGCGGGCAGAGGAAGCCGTCCGGAATATCCCAGTGGTCGATCTGATAAAAGTGCCGCAGCAGCGCCTGGTTGAGGGTTTTCACCGCCAGCGGATTAGCGAAGTCGATCGACTCGCTGCCCCAGTTATTCACGGCAACAAACGCCGCCAGCGGCGGGTGGCTGGCGATCAGCGCAGCAAAATCATAGCGGCCGCGGTGGCGGTTACGCGGGTGGAGAAGGTCTTTCTCGGCAGGGGTTTTCATCAGTCACTCTCTTATCAGCAGGCGCGTAAGATACCTGCTGGAGTATTAATCGTAAACCACTAGCGCAGGATTTCCCGCGGTTTGCTTCACGCCATGCTGAACGCAGGCAAAAAAAAGGGCCCTACGGCCCTGATGTTCAGAACAGGCGATTATTTCGCCATCGCTTTCATCGCCGCAAGATCGGCCAGTGAGGTGAATTCACAGCTCAGCAGCGTTTTACCCGGAATGCCCTGCGCTTCACGGGCGGTGATCGCCACCCGGCCGGTTTCCGGCGAAGGCTGGTCGGCATCGTCTAATACGCGAATATAGCTTTTGGTGGCCACGATCATCGGGTTCGGCGCTTCAGCGGTTAACTGATACGCTTTTGCCAGTTCATCGGCTTTCTGCCCTTCAACCAGCACGCCGTAGGTGGTGCCAGCCAGCACGAAGGCTTTGGCGCTGAAGCCGTCTTTAACCACCGCTTCGGCCAGCGGATAAACCGCCATCATCCCCACCAGCTCATATTTTGAGACTTTTTCTGCTTCATTGTACAGCGCGGTGGCCGCTTTAGTGGTGTAGGCTGGCTGGCATAACGCCGCATCAAAAAACGCGCTGTTATCCGCCGCGCTGGCCAGTGCGCTGGCAAACAGCGTGGTGGCAGAAATCAGTACCGTTGCTGAGGTAAAACGTGCAAATTTTGACAACATGAAAAGCTCCATCAAATTTAAATCCATTGAAATAAGAATGACATATCGCTACAAATAGCGGCATTACTGTACAACAAGTTTCAAATTATTTCTTTATATTAATAAATTTGACTTATGTAATGTATGATCGCAACGAACCTCAAGGAGCCTGCTTTGACGACCCGCTACTCATATCAACCGGCACGCGGCCACGGCCTGCCGCACGACCCGCTGAACGCCATTATCGGGCCACGGCCGATCGGCTGGATCAGCTCGCAGAACGCCGCCGGCCAGCGTAACCTGGCACCCTACAGCTTTTTTAACTGCTTTAACTACCATCCGCCGATCATCGGCTTTGCCAGCAGCGGCTGGAAGGACAGCGTGGCCAACATCGTGGAAACCGGGGAATTTGTCTGGAACCTGGCGACCCGCACGCTGGCGGTGCCGATGAATGAGAGCTCGGCATCGCTGCCGCGTGGCGAGGATGAGTTCGCCTTTGCCGGCCTGACGCCGCTGCCTGCCAGCCTGATTAACGTCAGCATGGTGGCAGAAAGCCCGGTCAACTTTGAGTGTCGTCTGACCCAGTGCATTCAGCTGCAGTCGGCGGACGGCGAAAAGCTGCCCAGCTGGCTGGTGCTGGGTGAAGCGGTGGCGATCCATATCGACGAGGCGCTGCTGGAAAACGGCATCTACCAGACCGCGAAGGCGGAGCCGATTCTGCGCGCCGGTGGGCCGAGCGCCTACTACGGCATCAGTGAGGATCTGCGTTTCGATATGACGCGGCCGGACGCGCGTAAAGCCTGAAGGGGGGCTGACGATAGCCCAGTAGTCTGCCGACCGCGCCTGCGCCTTTATTAGCCAGCAGCGTCGGCAACGGTTTTTTTGATATGCTAACCTTCTCCAAAACCCCCGATTATTGAGTGATTATGAAACGTATCGCGATTGACATGGATGAAGTGATTGCCGATTTTCATCCCAAGCTGGTCACCACCTGGAACAACCATTTCGCGCAGCAGCTCACCGCAGACGAGCTCAACCTGTTCGATCTGCAGCAGAAGGATCCGCACAAGCTGTCAGAGATTTTTGCGCTGGCCAGCGATCCGGAGTTTTTTGGCGACCTGGCGGTGATTGCCGACAGCCAGCGGGTGATTGCCCGACTCAGCCAGCACTACGACATTTTTATCACGACCGCCGCGATGGAGCTACCCAGCTCGTTTAACGCCAAATTCCGCTGGCTGAATACCCATTTCCCGGATATCAAGCCGCGCAATATCGTGTTCTGCGGGGATAAAAGTATTATCAGGGCCGACTATATGATCGACGATAATGCGAAGAACTTCGTGAATTTCTGTGGTGAAGGGATCCTCTACTCCGCCGCGCATAACCGCCATGTGACCGGCTATCGCCGGGTGGAAAACTGGCAGGAGATCGAAACGCTGCTGCTATAAACGGCCTGCCTGCGGCTACGCCAACGCACAAGGTGCGGGGGTAGCCGCATTTGAGAAAGCATCCTGCCATAGGCTGGGTGCCTTGCGTCAGCGCTGCTCTGGCGGATTTTTACCTGAAGGTGACTGCACCGCGCCCTGCTGGCTACCCGTCTTCCGCCAGCACGGCGCTGGCGGAACCTTACCTGAAGGTGACTGCACCGAATCCTGCCGGCTACCCGCCTTCCGCCAGCACGGCGCTGGCGGCTTGCTGCCGGTAAGGTCAGCGCGCAGCTTCTTCCAGATAGCCCTCAATCAGGCCCTGTAGCAGCGGCTGTAGCTGGCGCTGTTTATCCTCGCGCCAGCCAAACGGCGGCTGCTCATCCATATAATTGACCTGTGCCAGCTCCAGCTGCACCGCCTGCTGGCGATTTTCCGGCTGACCGTAGGCGCGGGTAATATAGCCACCCTTAAACCGCCCGTTCAGCACCCAGCTAAACTGCGACTGCTGCTGGCAGATGCCGGTCAGCCGATCGGCGATGGCCTGGCTGCAGCTGGCACCGTCATTGGTGCCGAGGTTGATATCCGGCAGCTGGCCGTCAAACAGCCGCGGGATAACCGAGGCAATCGAATGGGCGTCAAACAGCAGCACGTAGCCGAAGCGCTGTTTCAGCCGGGCCAGCTCCTGAGCCAGCTGGTCATGGTACGGCTGCCAGATCTGCCGCAGGTCACGCTGACGAATGGCCTCATCGGGAGCCTGGCCGGTGCGGAAGGTCGGGCTGCCGTCAAACAGCGTCTCCGGGAACAGCCCGGTGGTGGCCGTGGTGTACAGCGCCTGGTTATCCGCCGGGCGGTTCACATCCACCACAAAGCGCGAGTAGTTGCCGACCAGCACGCTGGCACCGAGCGACTGCACAAATTCGTACAGCCGTGGAATATGCCAGTCGGTGTCGGGCAGCAGCCGCGCGGCGTCGGTCAGGCCGGCCTCAACTTCGGGGGTCAGTGCGGTGCCGGCGTGGGGAATACTGACCAGCAGCGGCAGCGTGCCGGAACTAAATTCAAATGGTTTCATCGTTCCTCTCCTCGGAAAATAACCCGGCAGGGCAGTTGCCCGCCCAGCCAGTAGATTAGCTCCGCCGGGCGTGCCAGCGGCCAGTGGACAAAATCAGCCCGTTTGCCTGCCTCAAGCGAGCCAAGCTGGTCGGCCAGCCCCAGCGCGCGTGCGCCGTTCAGCGTCACCCCCGCCAGCGCCTCTTCCGGCGTCATGCCGAACAGCGTGCAGCCCATATTCAGCATCAGCCGCAGCGACAGCGCCGGTGATGTCCCCGGATTGGCATCACTGGCCAGCGCCATCGGCACCCGGTAACGGCGGAACAGCGCCACCGGCGGCAGCTGGGTTTCACGCAGGAGATAGAACGCGCCGGGCAGCAGCACTGCCACGGTGCCGCTCTGGGCCATCGCGGCCACGTCCTGCTCGCTGGCATACTCCAGATGGTCGGCCGACAGCGCACCAAAGCTGGCCGCAAGCCGGCTGCCGCCCAGCGCGGAGAGCTGTTCGGCGTGGAGTTTTACCGGCAGGCCCAGCTGCTGTGCCGCCCGGAACACGCGCGCGACCTGCTCGGGTGAAAACGCCAGATGTTCGCAGAAGGCATCAACCGCATCCGCCAGCCCGCTGGCCACCACCTGCGGCAGCAGCTGCTCACAGATCATATCGACCCACGCGTCAGGACGCTGGCTGAATTCGGGGGGAATGGCGTGGGCGGCAAGGCAGGTGGCCTGGATCTGCGCCGGTACCTGCTGCGCAAGCTGACGAATCGCCTGCAGCATACGTAATTCGCTGGCAACCTCCAGCCCGTAGCCGGACTTGATCTCAACGGTGGTCACCCCTTCGTTCAGCAGCAACGTCAGCCGCTGGCGGGCGCTGGCCACCAGCTGCGCCAGCGAGGCGCTGCGGGTGGCACGCACGGTAGAGAGAATGCCGCCGCCCGCGGCGGCGATTTCGGCGTAGGTGGCCCCGTTCAGCCGCTGTTCAAATTCATCGCTGCGATCGCCGCCAAACACCAGATGAGTATGGCAGTCCACCAGGCCCGGAGTGACAATGCCGCCGCCGAGGTCGGTGATGCGCTCCGCCTGCAGGCCGGCGGCCTCCTGCCGTGAACCGACCCAGACGATCTGCTCGCCGCGCACGCCGATCGCCCCGTCTGCTATGATGTTGTAGCGCCCTTCCCGCATGGTGACAATATCGGCACCGGTCCATAAACGATCGCAGCTTAGCGGCTCCATTCTCCCTCCCACGTTGTGTTCTTTACGGCCTGATAATAAGTATGTATATGTATATACAACCTCACTGTACAGGAAGCAACCATGATCCGCTATTTTGCGCCCCGCGCCCTGCTGGCCGACGGCTGGCAACACAATGTGACAATTGACGTTGACCACCAGGGCGTCATCAGCGCCCTGACCCCCAACAGTAGCGTACAGGGTGCGGTGCGGCTGAACGGCTCCGTTCTGCCGACCATCGCCAACCTGCACTCCCACGCCTTTCAGCGGGCGATGGCCGGTCTGGCGGAGATCGCCGGTAACCCGCAGGACAGTTTCTGGACCTGGCGTGAGCTGATGTACCGCATGACGGAGCGCCTGACGCCGCCGCAGGTCGGTGCCATCGCCAGCGCGCTCTACGTCGACATGCTGAAAGGCGGCTATACCCAGGTCGCGGAGTTCCACTATCTGCACCACCAGCCCGACGGCCAGCCCTACGCGAATGATGAGATGCTGCGCGAACTGGCGGCGGCGGCGGAACGCAGCGGGATTGGTCAGACCCTGCTGCCGGTGTTGTACAGCTATGCCGGGTTTGGCAGCCAGCCGCCGCTGCCGGGGCAAAAACGCTTTATCCAGACCACCAGCCAGTATCTTGCGCAGCAGGTGCGCCTGCAGAAGCTGATCGCCGGACGACCGCTGCTCAGCCAGGGGCTCTGTTTTCATTCGCTGCGCGCGGTCAACGAATCGCAGATGCGAGAGGTGCTGGCCGCCAGCCCGACGCACCTGCCGGTGCATCTGCACATCGCCGAGCAGGAGAAAGAGGTTAATGACTCGCTGGCCTGGTGCGGTAAGCGGCCGGTCAGCTGGCTGCTGGACCGCTTTGCGGTTGATACGCGCTGGTGTCTGATCCACGCAACCCACCTGACGGAGCAGGAGGTCAAAAGGCTGGCCGCCAGCGGCGCGGTAGCCGGTCTCTGCCCGACCACCGAGGCCAACCTCGGCGACGGCATTTTCCCGGCCAGCGACTACATTGCCCAGGGCGGGCGTTGGGGGATCGGTTCCGACAGCCACGTGTCGCTGGACGTGATCGAGGAGCTGCGCTGGCTGGAGTACGCACAACGACTGCGCGACCGCCGCCGAAACCGCATCGTTACCGCAGAACAGCCCTCGGTCGGCGACGTGCTCTACCAGCAGGCGCTGGCGGGCGGCGCGCAGGCCTGCGGTCTGAAAATCGGCAGCCTCCAGCCGGGCTGGCGCGCAGACTGGCTGGTACTGCAGGAGGATGCGCTGCTCTGCACCACGCCGGACGCCGCCCTGCTCAACCGCTGGCTGTTTGCCGGCCATCGCGGCCAGATTCAGGAGGTGTACGTCGCAGGGCAGCCGCGCATCACCGCCGGACGGCACGCGCAGCAGGAGCAGATCGACGCTGCCTGCCGTGAGGCACTGGAGGCGCTGCGATGATTCATTTCTATGACTGCGCCCGCCTGCCGGTCAGCCGCTGGCGCAACGGCGGCGGTGAAACGCGCGAAATCATCAGCTTTCCGCCGGGCCAGGCAGATTTTGCCTGGCGCGCCAGCATCGCCACCCTCGCCCACGACGGCGACTTCTCGCTGTTTCCCGGCATCGACAGGATCATTACCCTGCTCGACGGCGACGGCGTGGCGCTGTACGGCGACGGCCAACTCCGCCAGCAGCTCCAGCCGAACCAGCCGTTTGCCTTCACCGGAGAGGAGCCGATCGCCGCACGCCTGTCGGCCGGGCCGAGCCGCGACTTTAACATCATGTCACGCCGGGAAAGCCACTCGGCGTCGGCCGGAGTCACCCGTAAGCCCTTCAGCCCGCTGTCGTCCTGCGCCGGGGTGGTCTACGTGCTGGAGGGCGAGTGGCAGCATCCGCAGGTGCGGCTGTCCGCCGGCCAGGGGGCGTGGTGGGAAAGTGACGACGGCAGCTTTACGCCGCTGTCACCCGACGCACTGCTGTTATGGGGCAGCATCGCCGCGATCAGCCATGCCCCTTGAAGCGGCCCAACAGCTTATAACGTGAGCCGGGGTAGAGCAGCCGCGCGTAGGTAACGATCTTGCTGTCGCTCCAGGTCTGACGGCGGATCAGCAGGCACGGCTGGTGCGCCTCCATCGCCAGCAGCTCACACTGGCGGGCGTCGGGCAGCACCGCTTCCACCACGTGTTCACCCGCAGTTAAGGGTGCCACGCGCATCAGGTAGGTATAGGGGGTCTGCAGGCTGAAATCCTGCTGCAGGTACTCCGCGGCCACCTGCGGGTTAACCAGCCGCTCCTCCAGTTGCACCGGCAGCTCGTTTTCATAATGCACGATCAGCGACTGAAACAGCGGCTGCCCGCTGCCGATGCCCAGCACCGCGGCCTGCTCAGGATCGGCGCGGCTCTCGCCCAGCTGGACGATTTTACAGCTGTGGCGGTGGCCGCGCTGGGCGATCTCATCGGCAATATTGTGCACTTCGAGCATCGCGGTGTAGCCTTTGGTTTCGGCGACAAAAGTACCGACCCCCTGCATACGCACCAGATAGCCTTCGCTGGTCAGCTCACGCAGCGCGCGGTTGATGGTCATACGGCTGACGCCGAGCTCGTTTACCAGCTCGCTCTCCGACGGCACCCGCTGCCTGGCCTGCCACACGCCTTCCGTAATCTGGCTGATAATCGCCTGCTTCACGCGCAGATAGATCGGCGCTGGCCGATCGCTCATCACGGCGGCAAGTTGAGAAATGGCGGACTGACCGGCCATAGTTTTTATCCTGATAAAATTAATGACGGCAGTGTAGTAGGTAAACTCTTAAATGTATAGACATCTGCAACCCACCTGCCTGCTATCCTGACGCGCTGGCAAAGCCAGCGTTTGACCCGCAAGCCGATCCTCTCCGGACGGGCGCTCAACTATTTTTGTGAGGGACAGAAACTCCCCGGTCAAGTTGTATAGACAAGAATATACAATTGTGTTTCACTCCTGTTAACACCTACGCTGCAGCCGCTTCCGTCAGGCCGTTTTGTTCGCCAGACATTGCTGCCCATATCGTTGTCACTACAGGAGTAAACCATGACATCCACGACCCCTATCTGCCTGCTCAGCCCCGGTCAGGTTACGCTGGCCACCCTGAAAGCCATCTGGCGCGGTAATGTGACGCTGGCGCTGGATGAACAGGCGCGCGGTCGCATTCAACAGGCGCGTGAGACGGTAGCCGCCATCGTCAGCGAAGGCAAAGTGACCTACGGCATCAACACCGGTTTTGGCAAACTGGCGCAGACTACGATCCCGGCAGATCGCCTGGCGGAGCTGCAGCGCAACCTGGTGCTGTCGCACAGCGTTGGACTGGGCGAATTACTGCCCGATGAGGTGGTCAGGATGATCATGGCGACCAAGGTGATTAGCCTGGCGCGCGGCCACTCCGGCATCCGCATCGAGCTGGTCGACGCGCTGATTAGCCTGTTCAACGCCGGCGTGATGCCCTGTATTCCGGAGAAAGGCTCGGTCGGTGCCTCCGGGGATCTGGCGCCGCTGGCGCACCTGTCGCTGATGCTGCTGGGCGAAGGCGAGGTACGGGTGGCGGGCAAGCTGATCCCGGCCCGCGAAGGCCTGGCAATCGCCGGTTTGCAGCCCGTGGTGCTCGGCCCGAAAGAGGGCCTGGCGCTGCTGAACGGCACCCAGGTCTCCACCGCGCTGGCGCTGCGTGGCCTGTTTGAAGCCGAAAACGTCTTTGCCGCCGGGCTGATGGCCGGCGCGCTGTCGCTGGAGGCGATTAAAGGCTCGGTGAAACCGTTCGACTCGCGCATTCATGAGGCACGCGGGCAGCCGGGGCAAATCGCCGTTGCCGCGGCCGTCAGCCAGCTGCTGGCCGGCAGTGGGATCCTCACCTCACATGCCAACTGCGGCCGCGTACAGGATCCCTACTCGATCCGCTGTGTACCGCAGGTGATGGGTGCCTGCCTCGATAACCTCAACCACGCGGCACGGGTGCTGCAGATTGAAGCTAACGCCGCCTCTGATAACCCGCTGGTGTTCACCGACACCGGCGAGGTGATCTCCGGCGGTAACTTCCACGCTGAACCGGTGGCGTTTGCCGCCGACATTATCGCGCTGGCGGTAGCCGAAATCGGCGCGATCTCCGAACGACGGATGGCGCTGCTGCTTGACAGTAGCCTCTCCGGATTGCCGCCATTCCTGGTGCAGGATGGCGGGGTCAATTCTGGCTTTATGATTGCCCAGGTCACCGCCGCCGCTCTGGCCTCGGAAAACAAATCCCTTGCCCATCCGGGCAGCGTCGACAGCCTGCCGACCTCCGCGAACCAGGAGGATCACGTCTCGATGGCCACCTATGCCGCCCGCCGGCTGGGGGCGATGTGTTTTAACACCGCCGCCGTGGTCGGCATCGAAGCAATGGCCGCCGCCCAGGGGATTGAATTTCAGCGTCCGCTGCAGAGCTCGCCGCTGCTGGAACAGGCGCTGGCCACCATCCGTCAGCAGGTGGCCTTTGTTGAGCGTGACCGCCTGATGGCCCCGGATCTTGAGCATATGCGTCAGTGGGCCACCCGCGACGGCTGGCCGGATTGTCTGGCGGCACTGTTACCGACCCGCTGTTCTGACACCCCTCTTTGATAAAAGGAATACAGAGATGACTCATTCAGTAAACAACGCGGTAGCCCGCACAATCCGCGCCCCGCACGGCAACACCCTGCACTGCGCCAACTGGCTGATTGAAGCCGCTTACCGCATGATCCAGAACAACCTCGACCCGGACGTGGCCGAACGCCCGGAAGATCTGGTGGTGTATGGCGGCATCGGTAAGGCCGCGCGTAACTGGGAGTGCTTCGAACAGATCCTGCGCTCGCTGCAGGCGTTACAGCCGGATGAAACGCTGCTGGTGCAGTCTGGCAAGCCGGTGGGTATTTTCCGCACCCACGCTGATGCGCCACGCGTGCTGCTCGCCAATTCCAACCTGGTACCGCACTGGGCCAACTGGGACCATTTCCACAAGCTGGATAAGGCCGGGCTGATGATGTACGGCCAGATGACCGCCGGTTCCTGGATCTATATCGGTGCTCAGGGCATCGTACAGGGCACCTTTGAGACCTTTGCCGAAGCCGGCCGTCAGCACTATAACGGCGACCTGAGCGGCAAATGGATCCTCACCGCCGGTCTGGGCGGCATGGGCGGCGCACAGCCGCTGGCCGGCGTACTGGCCGGGGCGTCGGTGCTGGCGATAGAGTGCCAGGATTCGCGTATTGATTTTCGCCTGCGCACCCGCTACCTCGACTACCGCGCAGAGACCATTGACGACGCGCTGGCGATGATCGACAACGCCTGTAAAGAGAAACGCGCTATCTCCGTCGGCCTGCTTGGTAACGCCGCAGAGATCCTGCCGGAGCTGGTAAAACGCGCCAGAGCCGGCGGTATGCGGCCGGATATCGTTACCGACCAGACCTCCGCTCACGATCCGGTTAACGGCTATCTGCCGGCAGGCTGGTCGCTGGCTCGCTGGCTGGATGAGCGCAGCAGCCAGCCGAAAGCGGTGGAACTGGCGGCGCGCGCTTCGATGGCCGTGCACGTCCAGGCGATGCTCGACTTTCATAACATGGGCATCCCGACCGTCGATTACGGCAATAATATTCGCCAGGTGGCACTGGAAGAGGGGGTGGAAAACGCCTTTGACTTCCCGGGCTTTGTTCCCGCCTATATCCGGCCGCTGTTCTGTGAAGGGAAAGGACCGTTCCGCTGGGTGGCGCTCTCCGGCGACCCGGAAGACATCTACCGCACCGATGCCAAGCTGAAAACGCTGTTCCCGGACAACAAAAACCTGCACCGCTGGCTGGATATGGCCCAGGAGCGCATTGCCTTCCAGGGGCTGCCGGCGCGTATCTGCTGGCTGGGGCTGGGCGAACGCCATCTGGCCGGGCTGGCATTTAATGAGATGGTGCGTAACGGTGAGCTGAAGGCGCCGGTGGTGATTGGCCGCGATCACCTCGACTGTGGCTCTGTGGCCTCGCCGAACCGCGAAACCGAAGCGATGCAGGACGGATCGGACGCGGTGTCCGACTGGCCGCTGCTCAACGCGCTGCTGAACACCGCAGGCGGGGCAACCTGGGTCAGCCTGCACCACGGCGGTGGGGTCGGTATGGGCTTCTCACAGCATGCCGGGGTAGTGATCGTCGCTGACGGCACGGCTGAAGCCGATAAGCGCCTCAGCCGCGTGCTGTGGAACGACCCGGCCACCGGGGTGATGCGCCATGCGGATGCCGGTTACGATATTGCTAAACGCTGCGCTGCGCAGCATGAGCTGAATCTGCCAATGATTAAGTAACACAGCGGGCCGGGTTAACCGGCCCTTTTTCTGCCGCCCCTGCCCCCCTTTACCCGTTTCCCGCCGCGTTTTATGCTACCTTAGCTGCTGCCCACAGAGCGGGTGGTTGAGTCCCTACAGGAGAGTAATGAATGGCAATTTCCGTTTCGCTGATCGCCGAAGCCACCGCCTGGCGCCGTGCGCTGCATGCGCACCCGGAACTGGGTTATCAGGAGCACCAGACCGCGCAGCTGGTTGCAGAACAGCTGGCCGCCGCCGGGCTGCAGGTGCATCGCGGGCTGGCGGGCACCGGGGTGGTCGGCACGCTGGAAAACGGCCCGGGGCCGACCATCGGCCTGCGCGCCGATATGGACGCCCTGCCGATCGCCGAACTGAGCCACCCGCCACACCGCTCGACCCGTGCCGGCGTGATGCACGCCTGCGGCCACGACGGCCACACCGCGATGCTGCTGGCAGCGGCAACCCACCTGAGCCGGACGCGAAACTTCAGCGGCACGGTACACTTCGTCTTCCAGCCCGCCGAAGAGAACCTCGGCGGCGCGCGGAAAATGGTCGAAGAGGGGCTGTTTACGCTGTTCCCGATGGACGCGATCTACGGTATGCATAACTGGCCGGGGCTGCCCGCCGGCCACGTGGCGGTTAACGACGGCGCGATGATGGCGTCGCTGGACTCGTTTGAAATTACCCTGCGCGGCCGCAGCACCCATGCGGCGATGCCGGAGAACGGTGCCGACCCGATCGTCGCCGCCGCGCAGCTGATCCTCGCCCTGCAGACCATTCCCGCCCGCCGCCTGTCGCCGCTGGCCTCGGCGGTGGTGAGCATTACCCAGATCCACGGCGGTGAGGCGATCAACGTCATCCCGGATATCGTGGTGCTGCGCGGCACCATCCGCTGCCTGCAGGCGGACGTGCGGGCGAGGGTGAAGCAGATGGTCAACGAGTTTGTCACCACCCTGACCGCGCCGCTGGGCGTCGAGGGCAGCATCGTGTACCAGGGAGACTACCCGGTCACCCACAACAACGCGGTGGAAGCCGGCCGGGTGCGCGACTGCGCGCTGGCGCTGCTGCCGGCGGAGCAGGTGCACTGGAACGTCAGCCCGTCGATGGCGTCAGAAGATTTCGCCTGTATGCTCGACGTCTGCCCCGGTGCCTACTTCTGGCTGGGTGCCGACGGTGCCACCCCGTCCCGCCCGCTGCACAACGCGCATTATGACTTTAATGACGAGCTGATTGGCCCCGGCATCCGCCTGTGGAGCACGCTGGTTGAGCGGCTGCTGCCGATCGGCTGAGCGTGCCACACCCGGTGAGCAGTCCTGCGCCGGGCCGTCAATAACGCCACTGCTCCCGGCAGGCCAGCAGATGTGGCGCAACCTCTGGCTGACCTCGATCGGCCAGCGCTGGCGCAGCCCTTGCGGTATCAATATCCGGCGCTGGCAATCTGCCCCAGCGCGCCGTCGAGATCCACCGCCCGGCCGGTCGCCAGATAGCAGCAGGCGACCTGCAGGCGCAGCGACTGCGGCACCGGCACCTCGCGCTGCAGGCAGCGCGTAATCCACGCCGCGGTGGTCGCCGCATCCTTCGCCGCCGGCAGTTCGCCCGCCGCCAGCGTCACCTCCTCCTGGCGCGACAGCAGCTGTTCCGGCTGCTCGCCGTGGATCAGGCTGACCGACGGGCAGCGCTGCGGGCTGGCATAGACTTCCCCTTCGCTGCCGTTCAGCAGCAGCCCGCGCCCGCCCACCGCGCTGAAAAACTTGCCCACCCGCGGAATATATTCCGGGTGGGAAACGCTGGCGAGGCGCAGCGCGGCGTCCTCGGCGAACGGCGTGGCCAGCTTGGCCAGCGTATGGGCGCTGTTACGCACCCCCATCCGCCAGCGCAGGTCCAGCTGGCGGGCCACCGGCGGGCACAGATGGTCAATGGTAATAAACGCCAGCTGGCCGTGGTCCAGCCGTTGCTGCACCTGTTCGGGGGTAGTCAGGGAGGCGATGCCCAGCTCACGGAACACCGCCTCGCTGGTCACGCGGGTGGCGTCGTTGCTGACGCCGTGGACCAGCACCGGGAAGCCGAGCGCCTGCAGCAGCAGCGCCAGCAGCGGCGTCAGGTTGCCCTGGCGGCGCGCGCCGTTATAGCTGGGGATCACCACCGGCATCGGCAGATGCGCCGGCGGCGTCAGGCGCGGCATCTGCTCCTGCATCGCACGGTAGAAGCCGAGCATCTCCTCCTCGCCTTCGCCTTTAATGCGCAGGGCGATCAGGATCGCCCCCAGCTCCAGCTCCGGCACTTCACCGGCCAGCATCAGGCGGTACAGCTCAGCGGCGCTTTCTGCGTCAATGTCACGCGCATGGTTCTTGCCGCGCCCGACCTCTTTAATAATCTTGTTATATTCCATGCATCGGCTCACTCAGGGTTACGATTATCGCCGGCGGTACGGCGCGGCGCGCTTCTTCGGCGCGGGGGTCACGGCTTTCGGCAGCTCTCCCGCCGGCATCGGCGGCTGCTCGATAGGAAACACCGGCAGCGCCCCCAGCAGGCGCGCGCCGTAGCTTTTGCTCAGCAGCCGGCGGTCGTAAATCACGATCTCGCCAAAGCACTGGTGGCTGCGGATCAGCCGCCCGACCTGCTGGATCAGATTAAACGACGCGCTCGGCAGGCTCTGCACCTCAAACGGATAGCGCTTCAGGCTCTTCAGCCATTCCCCTTCGGTCAAAATAACCGGACTGTCCACCGGGGGAAAGGCAATTTTATGGATATGTACCTGGGAGAGCAGATCGCCTTTCAGATCCAGCCCCTCGGCGAAGGACTGCAGCCCGACCAGAATGCTGGTCTCTCCCTCCTCTACCCGCCTGCGGTGCAGCGCAACCAGCAAAGGTCGGGGTTTATCGCCCTGCACCAGCATGGTCAGCCGCAGCTCCGGCAGGTAGGCGATAAACTGCTGCATCGCCCGGCCGCTGGCAAACAGCACCAGAATGCCTTTGTGCGCGCCCTGTTTAATCTGGTCGCGGAAAAAGTGCGCCATTTCGGCCAGGTGCTGCACCTCGTTGGCCAGCTGCGGTTCGAAGCGCATCTCAGGGATCACCAGCTTGCCCTGATCGCGATGGTTAAACGGCGAGTCGAGCGCCACAAAGCGGTCGTCCGCCCGCTCGCTGAGCCCGGACATCTCCTGCAGCCGCTGGAAGCTGTTCAGCGAACGCAGCGTTGCCGAGGTGACCACCACGTGAGGAATTTTACGCCACAGCAGTTTTTCCAGCTGCTCGCTGACGCGGATGCCGGCGCAGTGGAACAGCAGATGCGCCGCGCCGTCGCGCACCTCGCGCGTCACCCATTTCGACACCGGCGCGCCGGAGGCCTGTTCCAGCGAGGCCAGCCGCCACAGCTTGCTGCCGGCCTCAAACCAGCCCAGCGCGCGGTTGATCTGCAGCAGCGTGCGGTGCAGGCGCACCACGTCATACTGGCCGCTCTTTTCGCTGAGATCGTTCATCAGCCCTTCCGCCAGCCCGCGCAGCGCGTCGGTCAGCTTAAACAGCCGCATGCAGATGGTCAGCACCTCTTCCGGCAGCAGCCCCATCTCAAAGCGGTGTTCGCCCTCCTGGCCCTCCGGCGGCAGCCACAGGCCGAGGATCTGCGACAGCATCTGCAGCTGCTCGCGGACCTCTTCGCAGTGGCCCTTCAGCCGTTCCGGGCTGGCCAGCGGCGGCGGTCGTTTCGGGCGGAACTGCGCCATGCACTGCTCCACCAGCCGGCAGAACAGGTCGAGCTGCAGGGTATTCCAGCCGGGGGTGATTTCGCCGCTCATCTCCAGCGCGTCGCGCGCCACCTCCGGCAGGTGGTGGCCTTCGTCGAGCACCAGCAGCAGGTTTTTCGGCGGCGGCAGCACCGACTCGGTCTCCAGCGCCGCCATCACCAGCGCGTGGTTGGCGACCACCACGTCGGCATCCTCAATTTCTCGCCGCGCCACGTAAAACGGGCATTCGCGGAACCAGTGGCAGTTGCTGCCGAGACAGTTGGCCTTATCGGTGCTCAGCCGCTGCCACAGCGAGTCTTCAATATTCTCCGCGCAGTGATCGCGCAGGCCGTCCCACTGATGGCGATCGAGCGATTTCTGCAGCTCGCTGCAGACGGCGCGCTCGGCCTTGCTGGCGGTCATCTCGTCGTCGAGAAACAGCAGCAGATCGCCCTGCTGCTGCTCGTCGGTGGAGAGCGCCGACAGGTTGCGCGGACAGACATAGCGGCCACGGCCAAAGGCCGCGGTGAAGCGCAGATCGGGGATAATCTTCTTCAGCAGCGGCAGATCCTTGCTGTAGATCTGATCCTGCAGCGCCACGTTGGCGGTGCTGACCACCAGCGGTTTCTCTTCCGCGCGGCTAACGGCGATGCCGGGGATCAGGTAAGAGAGGGTTTTACCCACCCCGGTCGGCGCTTCGATCGCCAGGTGCCGCCCCTCCTCCCCGGAGAGCGTTTTTGCCACTTCGGCAATCATCTGCCGCTGCGGTGCACGGGGGATAAAATCAGGAACTTGCTGTTGCAGGGCTTTGTACCACCCGGCGATTTGCGTTTTTAACGCGGCAGTTAACGCCATAACAACCACTATTGATGAAACAGGGCTGTATTTTTACACAGTATCGCCACCGCGTCAGCCCTGAAAAACGATTCCTGCGGCACGCCGCTAAAGATGACCGCCGGGGACCGGCAGAGTGCACCGGTATACAGCCTGCAAAACGCCGGTGGGTATACTCTTTTCTGCTCAACAGCGTAGCGCCGCAGGCTGACGCACTGGCGCGCACGGCCGCCGCAGGAGAGCCGGTACAGGTGCGTGAATTATCGTGAATATCGCGTGGCGAAAGACCGGCTAAGGCGTTTTTCAGATTCTTTACAAGTTGTACACCAATAAATTTATTGTACAGACTGCTATAATTGGTTAGGTTGTTCACTGTTCTTTAAGCTTCAAGAGGTAATCCATGACCTTATTCAGCATCGGCGACGTTGCCGAACGCTGCGGCATCAATCCGGTTACGCTGCGCGCCTGGCAGCGTCGCTATGGCCTGCTTAAACCTCAACGCACGGAAGGCGGCCACCGTCAGTTTGATGAAGACGACATTCAGCGCATTGAAGAGATCAAGCGCTGGATCGGCAGCGGCGTACCGGTCGGTAAGGTTAAGGCACTGCTCGATGGCGAAAATATCAGCCTTGATGATGGATGGGGGGCGCTGCAGGAGGAGATCCTGACCGTTCTGCGCACCGTCCGGCCGGCAAAACTGCGGGCAAAAATCGCCGCCACCGGCCGTGAGAACCCGGCAGCTGAGATGATCGATCGGGTCTACGTGCCGATCCGCCAGCGGCTGAACCTCGATCAAAACACCGCACGTGCGCTGTGCAGCCTGCTGGACGGCGCGCTGATTGACTACGTCACCTTCTGCCTTGCCGGGTCGCGCAAGCGCGCCGGCAATAACGCGCTGCTGATCGGCTGGGGTAACGAGGATCGTACCCGCCTGTGGCTGGAAGCCTGGCGGCTGTCGCAACAGGGCTGGCGCATCGACGTGCTGGCTGAACCGCTGGATTCGCCGCGGCCGGAGCTGTTCCCCGGCCAGCAGATTTTCGTTTATACCGGTAAACCGTTAACCAAGCGTCAGCAGGAGCAGTTGACCTGGTGGCAGGAACAGGGGTTCCTTATCGCCTGGCACGGAGAGTAAGGGGTGAACCATGTCGCAGTTGCAGCAGGCCACACTCGATCGGCTGGTGAGTTTTTACCGGTCGCTGGACGCTCGCCCTCTGTCAGAACTGGCAGAGATTTATCATCCTGAGATTTGCCTGCGCGATCCGGTGGGCGTACACCAGGGTCTGCCGCAGCTGGAACACTACTTCGCCAGCCTGCTGAAAAACCTGCGCTACTGCCGGTTTGACGTCACCTTAGCCCGTCAGTTTGACGATGACGCACTGCTGCTATGGCGGATGGACTTTGCCCACCCCGCCCTGCAGCGCGGTGCCGCGCAGCAGCTGGAGGGCAGCAGCTACCTGAAGTTTACCGATGACAAAATTCACTTCCAGCAGGATTACTACGACCTGGGCGCGATGCTGTACGACAGGCTGCCGCTACTGGGGACGGTAACCGGGCTGATTAAGCGGCGGTTACGACCATGAATCGTGTACTGATTACCGGGGCCAGCTCCGGCATTGGCCACCAGCTGGCGCTGGACTACGCTGCCGACGGCTGGCAGGTCACCGCCTGCGGGCGCGACGCGCAGCGGCTGGCGACACTGACCGCCCGCCATCCGGGCATCGATCTGTGCCTGTTTGATATGACCGATCTGGCCGATACCCACGCGGCGTTAGAGGGCCGCACGGCGGAGCTGGTGATCCTCTGCGCGGGCAGCTGCGAGTACCTCGACAACGGCGTGGTGGAAGCGGCCAAAGTCCAGCGGGTGATGCAGACCAACTTTATCGGCCCGGTCAACTGCCTTGAGGTGCTGCTGCCACAGATGGCCGCCGGCAGCCGGGTGGCGCTGGTCGGCTCGACCGCCGGTCTGGTCCCGCTGCCGCGTGCGGAAGCGTACGGAGCCTCTAAGGCCGCGCTGGCCTATTTTGCCCGCAGCCTCGCGCAGGATCTGCAGTGGCGGCAGATTGGCATCAGCCTGGTGCTGCCGGGGTTTGTTGATACCCCGCTGACCCGGCGTAATGATTTCGCGATGCCGATGATGATTACCGTCAGCCGGGCATCAAAGTACATCCGCCGCGGCCTCGCCCGCGGACGGGCTGAAATCGCATTTCCGCGGTTGTTTGCGTTTATTCTGCAGGTGACCTCCCGGCTGCCACAGCGCCTGCAACGCCGCCTTACCCAGCGCATGACGAGGTCATCTTGAGGATAGCAATCATAGGAAGTGGCATTGCCGGGCTGAGCTGCGCCTGGAAACTGGCGTCGCGCGCCGGGGTTGACCTGTACGAGGCCGGGCCGCGCCCCGGCGGGCATACCGCCACCGTTGACGTCGAGCTGGACGGGCAGCAGTGGGCAATCGACACCGGATTTATCGTCTATAACGACCGTACCTACCCGCGCTTTCTGGCGCTGCTCGATGAGTTAGGCATCACCAGCCAGCCCACCGAGATGAGTTTTTCGGTACGCAACAACCGCAGCGGGCTGGAGTACAACGGCCATACGCTGAGCACGCTGTTTGCCCAGCGCAGCAACCTGCTGAAACCCGGCTTCTGGCACTTTCTCAGCGAAATCCTGCGCTTTAACCGCTGTGCTAAAAAGTGGCTGACGCGCAGCACCGATCGCAGCATCCTCGATGAATTTCTGCGCCAGCACCGCTTCAGCGATTTTTTCGCCCGCCACTACATCCTGCCGATGGGCGCCGCGATCTGGTCCACCTCGCTGGCCGAAATGCGGCGGATGCCGCTGGCGCAGTTTCTGCACTTTTTCAACCACCACGGGCTGCTGGACGTCACTCATCGCCCGCAGTGGTTTGTGGTGCCCGGCGGCTCACGCGAGTATATTCGCCGCCTGATGCCGCGGCTTGGCGAACAGACCCAGGTGTTTCTCAACACGCCGGTGACCCGCGTTACCCGCGATGCGCACGGCGTCACCCTGGAGAGCTCACGCGGCAGCCAGCGCTACGACCAGGTGATTTTCGCCTGCCACAGCGATCAGACGCTGCAGTTGCTGGCGGACGCCAGCGAAGCGGAGAGCGATATGCTCAGCGGCATCCCTTATCGCGCCAATGAGGTGGTGCTGCACACCGACACCCGGCTGCTGCCGACCGCCCGTGCCGCCTGGGCCAGCTGGAATTACCGGCTGAACGACAGCGACGGCGGCGACGAACTGCTCGGCGCCAGCGTCACCTACAACATGAACATCCTGCAGGGGATCCGCGCACCGCACACCTTCTGCGTCACGCTTAACCCGAGCGAGACCATCGATCCGGATAAAGTTCTGCACCGCTTCAGCTATCACCATCCGCAGTTTGGCCTGCGCAGCCCGCTGGCGCAGCAGCAGCGGCTGCAGCTCAACGGCGATAACCGCAGCTGGTTCTGCGGAGCCTGGAGCTACAACGGCTTTCACGAAGACGGGGTGCGCAGCGCGCTGGACGTGGTGGCCGGTATGGAACAGCGGGGCCTGCTGTGAACAGCCTGCTCTACAGCGGCCACGTGCGCCATCGCCGCTTTACCCCGGTCGATCACCGGTTCAGCTACCGCATCTTTATGCCGCTGATCGATCTGGATGAGCTGCCGCTGCTGCATAAGGCAGGCATCGGCCGCCGTCGTTTCAACGCCGCCAGCTTCTGCGCCGACGATTACCTCGGCGGCGGCGACATCAAACAGCGGGCGCAGACGCGCATCGCGGAGCTGACCGGCGAACGGCTCAGCGGCCGGGTGCTGCTGCTGACCCAGCTGCGCTATTTCGGCTGTTCATTCAATCCGGTCAATTTCTACTACCTTTATGATGAGGCGGGTGAACTGCGCTGGATGCTGGCGGAGGTGAGAAACACGCCGTGGAACGAGCGCCATACTTACGCGGTTAAGCCGGACGGCAGTGAAACCACCGAAAAAGCGTTTCACGTCTCGCCGTTTAACCCGCTGGAGATGGTGTATCACTGGCGGCTCTCGCCGCCGGGCAGGTCGCTGACCGTACATATTGAAAATCACCGTGAAGGTCGCGAGTTTGACGCCACGCTGCACCTGCGCAGCCAGCCGCTTACCCGCCCTAACCTGCGCCATTTTCTCTGGCGATTTCCGCTGATGACCGTTCGCACCGCGCTGGCCATTTACTGGCAGGCGTGGAAATTATGGCGCAAGGGTGCGCCGGTCTATGACCATCACAAGCCGGAGAAATAAAACATGCCTGGCACCGACGTAAGCCTGACGCGCCGCACAAAAGGCGGCAAACGTTTTTCCGCCTCGCGACGGATCCTGTTTTCACTGCTGCAGCATATTGAAGGTGCGGGCCTGCTGCTGCACGACCCGCTGCTCGGCAGGCAGTTCTTTGGCGACCCACAGGCGGCGCTGCAGGCGGAAGTGGTGGTAAGCCGCTCCAGAGTCTATCGCCGGGTGCTGCTTGGCGGCAGCATTGCGGCGGCTGAAAGCTGGATGGATGGCGACTGGCACACGCCGGATCTCACCGCGGTGATCCAGACGCTGGCGCAGAACATGGCGGTCACCGACCGGATGGAGTCCCGCTTCAGCTGGCTGAGCACGCCGCTGAACCAGCTGCTGCACGCCCTGCGGCGCAACAGCGTGCGCCAGGCGCAGCGCAATATCGCCGCCCACTACGATCTCGGCAACGATTTCTACCGCGCCTTTCTCGATGATGCCATGCTCTACTCCAGCGGCTGGTACCCGCAGCCGGAGATGACGCTGGAGCAGGCACAGCAGGCGAAAATGCGCCGGCTGTGCGACCAGCTGGCGCTCGGCCCGCAGGATCACCTGCTGGAGATCGGCAGCGGCTGGGGGGCGATGGCGGAGTTTGCCGCCCGCGAATATGGCTGCCGGGTGACCACCACCACCATCTCGCGCGAACAGTATGCCTGGTGCTGCCAGCGTATTGCCGCCGCCGGACTCAGCGACCGGGTCACCGTGCTGTGCGAAGATTACCGCCACCTCAGCGGACAGTTCGACAAAATCGTCTCGATCGAGATGATTGAAGCGGTGGGCAAAGCCTATATCCCGCTGTTTATACGCCGCTGCCAGCAGCTGCTGAAGCCCGGTGGCCGGCTGGCGCTGCAGGCGATCACCATCAGCGAAGAGCGGCTGACCAGCTACAGCCGCGGGGTGGACTTTATCCAGCGCTATATTTTCCCCGGCGGCTTTCTGCCGGCCATCAGCCTGCTGCAAAAAACGGTTAACGAGGTCAGTGACTTTGTGCTCACCGACCGGCTGGAGATCGGCGCTGACTATGCGCGCACCCTGCAGCAGTGGCGGCAGCGTTTCGACAGCGCCTGGCCGCAGCTGGCGCAGGGGCAGTTTGATGAACGCTTCCGCCGCATGTGGCTGTTCTATCTCTGCTACTGCGAAGCCGGTTTTCACGCGCGCACCATCGGCACCGTGCAACTGACCCTGCAGCGGCCATGAGCGGCCGCCGCTTTGCGGGCCTGACCCTGGCGTTCAACCTGTTCTGGACGCTGGCGGTGAGCCTGCGCGATGCGGCGACTATCCCCCTGCTGCTGCTGGCGCTGCTGGCCTGGCTGTGCAGCCCGCCGGCGCGCAGGTTACCGCTGCTGCTGCTGGCCGCCCTTGGGGTGGCGATAGACGGACTGTGGCTGCGGTGCGGGCTGTTCAGCTTTAACAGCAGCGCCACGTTCCCCGGCTGGATGCTGGCGCTCTGGCTGGCCTTTGCCTGCTGGTGGCCGCTGTTTCTGCAGCGCTACCGGCTGACATGGCCGTGGCTGATGGGGCTCGGCGCGCTGAGCGGCCCGTTCTCTTACTACATTGGCGAGCGTCTTGGCGCCATGCAGCTGCACCAGCAGGGCTGGCAGGTGTTTACTCTGCTTGCCATCGGCTGGGCGCTGCTGCTGCCCGCCAGCCGAAAGCTGATACCGGGTACCTGAAGGCTGAAGCCCGAAGCCCGAAGCCCGAAGCCGGAAGCCTGAAGCCCGAAGCCCGAAGCCTGGAGCCTGGAGCCTGAAGCCCAAAGCCCGAAGCCTGAAGCCTGAAGCCTGAAATCTGAAGTCTGCTGGCAGAATCTGAATCTGTAACGACCAAAATGCGCTGCGGAGGTTGCGATGAAAACCATGCTGTGCCTGCTGTTGCTGTTCTGTACACCGCCGCTGCTGGCCAGCGACTGGCTGCGCTGGCATAACGTCGGGCGGGCTACGCTGAGCTGGGGGCCGTTTACTCTGTACGACTCGCAGCTGCTGACGCCCGACGGACGCTGGCAGCCGCAGCGCTGGCCGCTGGCGCTGGTGATCACCTACCGTCGCGATATCACCCGTCAGTCGCTGCTGGAGGCAACCCAGGAGCAGTGGCAGGCGCAGCAGATCGGCAGCGCGCCGCAGCGCCAGCGCTGGCTGCAGCAGCTGAGCACGCTGTGGCCGGACGTCAGCAACGGCGATCGGCTGGCGTTCCAGGCGGACGAGCGCGGCGGACAGTTCTTCTGGCAGCCGGCCGGCACCCGCACGCCGATCGAACCGCTGGAGCCGCGCTTCGACGCGGCGTTCCGCGACGCTTTCCTTGCTATCTGGCTGTCAGAAAAAACCCAGTACCCTGACCTGCGTCAGCAACTTACCGGAGATCAATAATGTGGCGATCGCTGTTGTTAACCCTGTGCCTGCTGCTGTCCGGCTGCGGCACCGCGCTGGAGTCCTATCAGGCCGCCGAGCCGAAAATCGATATTTTTGCCTGGTTTAACGGTGAGTCCCGCGCCTGGGGTATGGTGCAGGACTGGCGCGGCAAGCAGATACGCCGCTTCGAGGTGACCATTCAGGGCAAAGTGCTCGGCGACACGCTGACGCTGGATGAACGTTTCGTCTATGACGACGGTGAGAAGCAGACCCGCGTCTGGCAGATCCACCGGCTGGCAGACGGCAGCTACCGCGGCACCGCCGGCGATATTATCGGCGTAGCCAGCGGACGGGCCAGCGGCAACGCCTTCAACTGGCGCTACGCCATGACGGTGAAAACCGACGGCAGCAGCTACCAGCTGAACTTCGACGACTGGATCTACCAGCAGGACGCCCGCCATCTGATGAACGTCACTTCGATGAAAAAATTCGGCGTGGAAGTGGCGCGGGTAACGCTGTTTTTTGCTAAACCCGCCAGCACGGCGCAATAAAATCGCCGTTACGGCTTAATTCTGTCCGGTGAAGGGGGTATAATTCGCCCTCCCCGGACTCAACAGGTTACATAATGAACTGGCAAAAAATTGGCGTGGTAACGATGTTTGTGCTGATGGCACTCGGTGGGATTGGTGGCGTGATGCTGACCGGCTATACGCTGATCCTCTACTCCTGATCGTCCGCCGTCGTCGGCTGCGGCCGACGTAACCGCCCCCCGCCTACCGCAGGAAGTGAACACCTCGGCGCCGATCGCAGGATCGGATGACGCACGCGTGGCTAGCGGCCAGCGAGAAAACGGCTGAACTCAGCCGGAATACGGGCAAAGGTGTGCAGAAACCACGGGGTAAAGCGCTGCGGGAAGCGTTCAATTTCTGTCGCCAGCTCGGGCAGCGAGGCGTAGCGCCAGCCGTCGGCCTCCAGCGGATTAGCCTGCGGTGTCTGGTCACTCAGCGCAAAGAACACGTGCCCGTACTCATGCTCAATCAGGCCGTTGGATAACGGCAGATTGTAGCTCAGCTCAAATACCGGTTGCAGCGTCAGCGTCAGGCCCATCTCTTCCTGCAGACGGCGCTCCGCCGCGTGCTGCGTCGGCTCCCCGGGGTACGGGTGACCACAGGTGGAGTTACTCCACAATCCCCCACAGTGATACTTGCCGCTGGCGCGCTGCTGCAACAGCAGCTGATGGCGGGAGTTAAAGACATAGACGGTGATGGCACGGTGCAACAGCCCCTTCTCATGCGCCTCCAGCTTCTCCATTTTACCGGTTGGGCGATCGTGGCGATCGACCAGGATCACTTCAATTGCGGACATGCGAACTCCTCGTGGCTAATCGGCGCTATTCTTGCATAGTCACGCCGATCCCTGCGCATAAATTCGTGCGGTGGCCACCGCCATGCGCCGATCCCGCAGCCAGAGGCTCCGCCCTACTCTTCCGTTTCCACCACCTGCTGGCGGGCGCGGAACACGTGCCCGACGCCGTACTGCAGCAGCCGCGCCACCAGCTCATCTCCGCCGCTCTCCGTCGCGGTGGCAAACGTCTGCTCCTGGCGGGTAATCGGCGCGGCCCACAGCAGATTAACCTTGTCCCCTTCGCGTTTCGGCAGCGTAAACTGCCCGGCGTCACGCCCGAGAACCGATGAGAGGATAAAGCCTTCAAAGCCGACCGGAGCCTGCGTCGAACTCACCGTGTGCCCCTCCCCCAGCCAGCTCAGCTGCGACCACGGCAGGTGGGCAATGCTGGCCAGCCCGCTGGCCATCTGCACCGCGTTATCTTCGGTCATCACCTGTGCATCAATGGCCAGTGCCAGCTCGGTGCGCCGGTGCTGTGGAGCCAGCTCCTGATAGAGGTAATCCACCCACGGCATCGGCCGGATGCCCATCCCCAGCGTCAGAAACACCCAGCAGCCCTGATGATAGTGCTGAGAGATGGCCATCGGTGGCCAGCTGCCCCGATCGATGGCGTAATATTTTAACGATTCGCCAAACTGCGCCTCGTAACACTGCAGCATCTCCTGCTGCAATGCCTCCCACGGCTGGCCGTCCTGCCAGTCCCGCCAGAACTGGCGATGCTGTTGCGCGCTGGCGTAATTAGGATTGGTGGAGGCCGAACCGAGCGGCGCGGTCAGGCGGTTCGGCCTGATGCAGCCGGCGGAGAAACTCACCTGCTCCTGCTGATACAGGCTCCAGCCAGGGATCACCGCCAGCAGCTGGCCCTGATACCACAGCGCCGCGCCGTCGTCACCCGGTTCCCACACCACCTGCAGCGCGGCCGGGTCGAGCATCGGCTCCGCCTGCAGGGTGCGGCAGTATTCGGCGCCGAGCAGCGGCGCAATGCCCTGCTGCATCGCGGCAAGATCTTCCTCCGCCGGGGCCGGCAGCAGGTTGCGCAGCCAGCAGCCGCGCACGGCAAACTGGCTACGAAATGCTTCAGCCGGCCAGATGTAGAAGTAGGCCGTCCGCGCATCCTGCTCAACGATGGCGATCAGCGTCTGCTGCTGATTGCTGACCTCAGCAAGGGTGATGGGCTGTGTCATAACGCCTCAATGATTAGTGTACGGGGTCTTCCCGGAGAATAGGGCAGAATCGCGCGTTATGCCTGCTCAGAACAAGGGTAAAAGTCTCAAAATAGCCTCAGCGCCCCATTCGCGCCATTGCCCTCTGGTACGCGCCACGACGCACCGCCCAGCGCAGCAGTGCGGCAATCAGCCGGATGCGGCCGCGGATCACCCGCCGCCGCAGCGGGCTGAAACGCAGCGAAAACCCCTGCTGCGCCCACTCAGGCAGCAGTTCGGTACCGGCCAGCAGGATCGCCTTCATCGCCGGCCGCCCCTGCCACGAGGGGGCCGGCGCGTTCATCAGCAGCGCCAGCACCTCGCGGGTGCGCGCGTCACAGCGCAGCTGCGGGCGCATGCGCTGCAGGTAGGCCGCCACCTCCGCCACGCTGGACGGCACCTGCCGCGCGCCCAGCGCTACGGCGACCAGCGCCGCTTCCGCGTAATAGCGATCCTGGTCGGCCAGGCTGAGGTGGGGATTCCTGTAGCGCAGATGGGCGGCGAGGAAGCAGCAGGTTTCCGCCACGTGCACCCACGTCAGCAGCGCCGGATCGCTGGCGGCGTAAGGCACGCCGTCGGCGTCGGTGCCGGTGATGTGCAGGTGGATCCGCTTCACGCGTTCGATCAGCGTCTGCGCATCGGCCCGGTTACCAAAGGTGGTGACGGCAATAAACTGGCTGGTGCGCCGCAGCCGCCCGAGCATATCTTCGCGGAAGGTTGAGTGGTCCCACACGCCGGCCAGCGCCAGCGGGTGCTGCATCTGCAACAGCAGCGCGGCGATACCGCCGCACAGCATTGAGGGAAAATCGCCGTGCACCTGCCAGACCGCGCTGTCCGGGCCGTAAAGGCCCGGATCGCCCGGCGGCTGCGACAGGTCAAACTCGTTCAGCGACAGGCCGTTAACGCGAAACACCTGCTGCTGAATGCGGTCTCTGAAGTTCAGCATCTCCGTCGCCTTACCCCGGTTCCTTACTGATAAGTGAACTCTGCATTCTGCGTACGCACCGAATCCAGCCCGATCATCACGTCAAATTTGCCCGGTTCCGCCACCTGCTGCATGCGGGCATTCCAGAACTTAAGCGCATTGACGTCGATCGGGAAGGTCACCGTCTGCGACTCGCCGGCCTTCAGCATGATCCGTCTGAAGCTCTTCAGCTCTTTCACCGGACGGCTGATGCTGGCGACCTGGTCGTGCAGATAGAGCTGCACCACGGTGGCACCGTCGCGCCTGCCGCTGTTGGTCACCGTCACGCTGGCGTCGATTTTGCCGTCACGCGGCAGCGTGGTGGCAGACAGCGTCACCGGGGAAACGGTAAAGGTGGTGTAGCTCAGGCCGTAACCAAACGGATAAAGCGGGCCGTTGGCCTCATCGTAGTAGTGCGAGGTGTATTTGTTCGGCTGCTCGAAGTTGTACGGACGCCCGGTGTTCAGATGGTTGTAGTAGATCGGCAGCTGGCCGACCGAACGCGGGAAGGACATCGGCAGCTTGCCGGACGGATTGTAGTCACCGAACAGCACGTCGGCGATGGCGTTACCGCCCTCGGTGCCGCTGTACCAGCTCTCCAGCAGCGCGTCGGCCTGCTGGCTCTCCCTGACCAGCGCCAGCGCGCGGCCGTTCATCAGCACCAGCACCAGCGGTTTGCCGGTGGCTTTAACGGCCGAAATCAGCTTACGCTGGCTCTCCGGCAGGGTCAGATCGCTGCGGCTGGACGCTTCGTGCGCCATACCGCGCGCCTCACCGACCGCCAGCACCACCACGTCGGCTTTTTTCGCCGTCTCCACGGCTTCGTCCAGCAGCTGCTGCGGCGTGCCGGCGTCAACGCTGACCGCCTGCTCGTAGAGGTTAAGGAAATCCTGCACGCCTTTGTTATCGGTGACGTTGGCGCCTTTGGCATACAGCAGGGTCGCTTTGCCGGCGGTGGCGTTTTTCATCCCCTGCAGCAGCGTAACCGACTGTTTCGCCACCCCGGCCGCCGACCAGCTGCCCATCATATCGATCTGGCTGTCGGCCAGCGGGCCGATCAGCGCGATGGTGCCGCTGTTTTTCAGCGGCAGCGTGTCGAGGCGGTTCTTCAGCAGCACCTGGCTTTTGCGCGCCACGTCACGGGCCTCAGCCCGGTGCAGGCGGCTTTCGGCGTTGGTGTCGGCCGGGTCATCTTTGGCCGGGCCGAGGTGGCTGTAAGCGTCGTTAAACAGCCCCATATCGTATTTGACGTTGAGCACGTGGCGCGCCGCGTCGTCGATTTCCGCTTCGGTGACCGCTCCGCGCTTCACCAGCCCCGGCAGATACTTGCTGTAGTACTCGTCGCTCATGCTCATGTTCACGCCTGACTTGATCGCCACCCGCACCGCGTCCTCCGGGTCGCTGGCCACGCCGTGTTTGATCAGCTCCTTAATCGCACCGTGATCGCTGATGGTGATGCCCTTAAAGCCCCACTGGTCGCGCAGCACGTCCTTCAGCAGCCAGCTGTCGGCGCTGGCGGGCACGCCGTTCAGCGAGTTCAGCGCGACCATCACCCCGCCGCTGCCGGCGTCCAGCGCCGCTTTATACGGCGGCAGGTAGTCCTGGAACAGCCGCTGCGGGCTCATATCCACCGTGTTGTAGTCGCGCCCGCCCTCCACCGCGCCGTAGGCGGCGAAGTGCTTGACGCTGGTCATGATCGAATAGCGATCCGCCGGGCTGTTGCCCTGCATCGCCTTCACCAGCACCCGGCCCATCTCAGAGGTCAGATACGTGTCTTCACCAAAGCCCTCCGACCCCCGGCCCCAGCGCGGTTCGCGGGTCACGTCAACCATCGGGGCCCAGGTCATATTCAGGCCGTCGTCGGCGGCTTCATACGCGGAGATCCGCCCCACTTCCGCCACCGCATCGGTGTCCCAGCTGGCGGCCAGCGCCAGCGGGATCGGGAACTGCGTGCGCTGACCGTGGATCACGTCATAGGCAAAAAACAGCGGGATCTTCAGGCGGCTGAGTTCCATCACCTGATCCTGCATCTGACGAATATCGTGCCGGGTCACGGTATTGAAAATTGCCCCCACCTGGCCATGCTGGATCATCTCGCGAATGGCCTCTTTCGGCGTCTCCGGCCCGACGCTGATCAGGCGCAGCTGGCCGATCTTCTCATCAAGGGTCATTTTCTTCAGCAGGCCGGTAACGTAAGCGTCGCGGGCTTCCGGGGTCAGCGGCTGCGCCACGGCGGCGGTTTCAGCCCGTGCAGGCTGCAGAACGAGGGTGGCAGCAAAGCTGGCCGCATAAATCCATTTCATCAGATGATTCTCTCAGGTGACCAGAAGGGTTAACTGTTGTTGTCCCAGGGGTAACAAGTTGATTCAGTGTGTCATACCTTGAGGATAGCAGCTAGTTGGCGCACTATGAATGTTGTATGAACCCCCCTCTCCGTGGCGGCGCACAGCGCCCGGCCAGCGGAGCCACCACTGAAAAGGACCGCCGATGCACACGCCCTCCCCTGCAGGAAAAGCCCTGATTGCTGAACTGAGCCGCATCGTCGGCCGCCCCCATCTGCTGAGCGAGCCGGCGCAGACCGAGCGCTACCGCAAAGGCTTCCGCTCGGGAGAGGGCGACGCGCTGGCGGTGGTATTCCCCGGCTCGCTGCTGGAGCAGTGGCGCGTGCTGCAGGCCTGCGTGGCCGCCGACGTGATTATCCTGATGCAGGCGGCCAATACCGGCCTGACCGAAGGTTCGACGCCGAACGGCAGCGACTATCCACGCCAGATCGTGATTATCAGCACCCTGCGCATGGACAAAATCCGCCTGCTGGACGAGGGCAAACAGGTGCTGGCGTTTCCCGGCAGCACCCTCTATCAGCTGGAGAAGGCGCTGAAGCCGCTGGGGCGCGAGCCGCACTCGGTGATCGGCTCCTCCTGCATCGGTGCCTCGGTGCTCGGCGGCGTCTGTAATAACTCCGGCGGCTCGCTGATCAGGCGCGGCCCGGCCTATACCGAGCTGGCGCTCTACGCGCAGATCAACGCCGACGGCAAACTGCAGCTGGTCAATCACCTCGGTATCGATCTCGGCAGCAGCGCCGAGCAGATCCTTACCCGGCTGGACGACGACACCTGGCAGCCGTCTGACGTGCGGCAGGACCCGCGCCACGCCTCCGACCCCGACTACGCCGAACGGGTGCGCGACGTGGACGCCGACACCCCGTCGCGCTTTAACGCCGACGCCCGCCGCCTGTATGAGGCCTCCGGCTGCGCCGGCAAGCTGGCGCTGTTTGCGGTGCGGCTGGACACCTTCGTCAGCGAACCCAACCAGCAGGTGTTCTATATCGGTACCTCAGATACCGCAGTGCTCGACCAGATCCGCCGCCATATACTGGCGAACTTCAGCCATCTGCCGGTGGCCGGGGAGTATATGCACCGCGATATTTTTGATATCGCCGAGCGCTATGGTAAAGACACCTTCGTGATGATCGACAAACTCGGCACCGACAGAATGCCGCTGTTCTTCGCGCTGAAAGGCCGCGCCGACGCGCTGCTGGCAAAGTTAAGAGGGGTGAAGCCGCACCTCAGCGACCGCCTGCTGCAGAAGCTGACCGCCCTGCTGCCCGCCCATCTGCCGAAACGGATGAAGGCGTACCGTGACAGCTTCCCGCACCACCTGATGCTGAAAATGTCCGGCGACGGCGTGGCCGAAGCCCGCGCGTACCTGCAGGACTTTTTCCGCGACGCAGAGGGCGATTTCTTCGAGTGCGAAGGCAAAGAAGGTGCCCACGCCTTCCTGCACCGCTTCGCGGCGGCCGGGGCGGCGGTGCGCTACCACGCTGTCCATCATGAGGAGGTGGAGGATATTCTGGCGCTGGATATCGCGCTGCGCCGCAACGATCGCGACTGGTTTGAAACCCTGCCCGCTGAATTTGACGAATTTATCAGCCACAGGCTCTACTACGGGCACTTCTTCTGCCACGTGTTCCACCAGGACTACATCGTCAAAAAAGGGGCGGACGTGCACGCGCTGAAGGAAAAAATGCTGGCGCTGCTGCACGAACGCGGCGCGGAATACCCGGCCGAGCACAACGTCGGCCACCTGTACAAAGCCCAGCCGCAGCTGCAGGCGTTTTACCAGCGGCTTGACCCCACCAACAGCTTTAACCCGGGGATTGGCAAAACCACCCGCGAGAAGCACTGGGGCGGCTGCGGCTGCGGGAAAGCGGCGGCGCCGGACGCGTCGCCGCGCTGAAAACCGCGCGGTGAATTGTTTTTTCAGCGGTTTGCGTTAATAGTCAACACTATCACGGACTCAGGATCGGCCACCCGGGTGGCGGAGGAACTATGGCAGCAGAGGCAGAAAAGCGTGTTTCCCCAGCAACGCAACACCTGTTTGCAGATAAGGATCGGATCTGGACGGCGGATGAAGTGCAGGCCGCCACCGGCGGTGAGTGGGTGACGCCGCCGCCGCCGGGCTGGGCGGCCAGCGGCTTATCGATTTACGCGCCGGCCTGCCAGCCGGGTAATATGGCGGTGGTCCGCAGCGAGGCGGATGAGAGCGGCATGCCGGCCAGAGCGGCCCTGCGGCTGGTGCCGCCCCCCGCCTGCCTGATCACCACCGATCCGGCCCCGCTGCTGCACAGCGGGCTGCCGCTGCTGAAAATCAGCGAGGGGTTTACCGCCATCATCAACCTGGGCCGCTATGCGCGCGACCAGATCCGGGGCAAGGTGCTGGGCGTTACCGGCAGCGCCGGCAAAACCACCTGCGTGGCGATGCTGGCGGACGCCCTGTCCGCCTGGGGGGCGAGCAGCAAAAGTGCGCACAACGCCAACCTGCCGCGCGGCGTGGCCTGGAACCTGGCCTCCGTCCCACGGGATACCCCGCACGTCATACTGGAGATGGCGATCGGGCGGATGGGGGTCAGTTCACGCATGGCGCGGCCCGACATCGCCATTTTCACCAATATCCAGCCCGCCCACCTCGGGGAGAACAGCACCGTTCGCGACGTGGCGTTAACCAAAAGCGCCATCTTCTTCGGCATGCAGCCGGGCGGTATCGCCATTCTGAACCGCGACATGCTGGAGTGGGAAACGGTGCATCAGGCCGCCACCGCGAAAGGTCTCAGCGTGCTGCACTACGGCAGCCATCAGAGCAGCGACGCCCGGCTGATCGGCTATGATGCGGTGCAGCAGCGCGTGGCGGCCGAAGTCTGCGGGCAGCCGCTAAACTATTCGCTGGCGGCCGGCGGCAGGCATATGGCCCTCAACAGCCTGGCCGTGCTGGCGGCCGTCTCGGCGCTCGGCTATCCGCTGGAACCGGCCCTGGCGCGCCTGGCCGGCTTCACCGCCCTGGCGGGGCGGGGCGAGCAAAAACGGGTGACCCTCAACGGCACCGGCTTTGAACTGATTGATGACGCCTACAACGCTAACCCTGGCTCAATGCAGGCCGCGCTGGAGCAGCTCAGCGAGCGGCCCTGCAGCGGCAGGCGTATTGCGGTGCTGAGTGAGATGAAGGAGCTGGGGCCGGAAAGCGAAGGGTACCATAGCCAGCTGGCGGCGCAGCTTAACGACAGCAGCATCGACGGCATCTGCCTGGTCGGCGCGATCTGGCAAGGCTGCTGGGCGCAGCTCAAACCGGAGAAAAGGATCGCCCTGCTCGACGATCCGCAACAGCTTAAGCCGCTGCTGCTGGCGCAGCTGCGGCCTGATGACACCGTGCTGTTTAAAGGTTCTAACAGCACCGGACTCCACCAGATCGTCAGCTGGATCGACGGCCAGCCAGGGGCGCGTTAACCCCCTCATTATGGGGAGCGCCGTCTGACCGACCCTTCGTCACTCCCCGCGCGCTGAGTTACGGCTGTGGAAGATCCTCGCCGCGGCTGCGGTGCGGCCGGTCAATAATCATCGTCTGCGGCGTCGACAGCATCACCCCTTCTTTACGTAAGCGGGTCAGGATATCGAACAGCAGGTCGCTTTTCGCCCCGCCGACCTGGCGCGGGCTGGCGACGTTGCCGGTCACCGACAGCACGATTCCGGTTGCGGTGAGGTCCTTAAACGACACCGACGGCTCTGGCGTCTCCAGAATGCGTTCATTATCGGCATAGACGTCGAGCAGCAGCTGGCGCACCTGCTGCGGATCGATGTCCAGCGGGAAGGTCAGGGTGATGGTCGCCACCCCCTGCGCGTTGCCCATCGTCGCGTTGCGCACGTTCTGCGAGATAAACTGCGAGTTGGGCACGATCACCGTCGAGCGGTCGCTGAGCTGGATTTCGGTGGCACGCACGTTGATACGGCGAATATCCCCCTCAATACCGCTAATGCTCACCAGATCGCCGACCTTCACCGGCCGTTCGGTCAGCAGGATCAGGCCGGAGATAAAGTTCTTCACGATCTCCTGCAGGCCAAAACCGATACCCACCGACAGCGCGCTGACGATCCACGCCAGCTTGTTCCACTGCAGGCCCATAACCGACAGCGTCATCAGGATCACCAGCACAAAACCGATATTGCTGAACAGGGTGACCAGCGACACGCGCATGCCTTTGTCCATCATGGTTTTCGGCAGGAAATCGTGCTCCAGCCAGCGCTTCACCGAGCGCAGCACCCACATGCCGACCACCAGGCACACCAGCGCGTTAACCACGTGCGCCGGCACGATATTCATCGACTCCAGACCCTTGCCGCCCCAGAACTCAATCGCCTTCTGCACCAGCTCAATCGGCGTGGCGGTACCAAAGGTGCCGTTCAGTATCGCCATCGCGGCGACCAGGATCAGGATAGTTTTACCCAGCGCGCCGAGCAGCGCGGCGACCTGGCCGAGATGGCGGGCATCAATGTTCAGCGAGGTCTGAATGCGCTTGCCGGAGGCGGTGCTGGTGGAGAACAGGCTCTCACAGCCGTCCGCCACCAGCTGGCTGAAGATGTAGAACAGGCCGAAGACGATGCCCACCCAGATCAGCTCATAGCTGAGGAAGCGCGCCAGGGTGATATAGCCAATCACCAGCGTAATCATGATCGCCACGCCGGTCAGCGTCAGGCCCATCTGGATCAGGCCGGCCAGCGTGGTACGCGCTTCGGGCTGGTGCCCTTCCAGCAGCATCCGCCGGCGCACGCGGTTGGTACGGAAGCTGATCGACAGCGCGGTCGCGCCGACCAGCAGCGCGGTCATGCCGTTGGCAAAGATGGTGGTCCCCACGCTGGTGTTGGCGCTGCTGTTAAAGATCTCCACCGTCTGGAAGATAAACACCAGCGCGGCGGTCAGCGGCGGATAGGGTTTCAGCGCCAGCGCCACCTCGTTAGAGATATTCGGCAGGCGCCACGACGGCCGGCGGGTGGAGAGAAACGCCCGCCCCAGCCCGGCGATCAGCCCGCAGAAAATACTCAGGCCCACCAGCTTGTCGGCAAAGGTGCGCACGTCGTCCACCACCTGGTCATGGCGGGTAAACGCCTGATCGAGGAAGTTAAACGCCAGCACCACCGCGCCAAGGGTGGTCAGCGCCGTCGCCGCCGCAAGGAAGCTGCGGCGCATGCGCCCTTCCGGCAGATGGTTGATCCCCACCCAGGCCAGAAACTCTTCCAGATAACGCCGGCCAAGGGTGGCTACCAGCACCGCCGCCAGCGCCCAGGCGATAGTGCCGAAACGCCAGCCATCGGACCAGGAGAGCGCCGCCGTGGTGGCCAGTTCATCAACAAAATCGCTGATTTTGCTGCTGTCTTCCTCCTGGGTGTTAAACAGCGGTGCCCAGAAACGCGGACCAAAAATACTGCCGGCGTTCAGCGCCAGCTGGGTCTTCAGCGCGTCACGGCGCAGGTTAACGATCTGCGCCGACAGATTTATCGCCCCGCTTTTAATCGCGGCAGCCTGTTTCACCTGATCGTCCATCTTCGCTTTCTGGGCTTCCAGCTTGCTGCGCTTGCTGGTGACCTCGGCAGTCTCCTTTACGCCGCTGTCGGCGGTGGGGGCCGGGCCAAGCACCGCCAGCTGCGCCTCCAGCTGCGCGCGCTGCGGAACGATGCCCTGCATCAGGGTATCCGCCGCGCCGGAGAGCTCCAGCGACATATCGTTGAGGATATTCAGCCGCCCGTCGTTGGTTTCGCCGGAGACCTGCTGTTTGATTTTATCCAGCACCTTCTGCATTTTTGGCAGCTCGGCGGCGGCGTTGACCACCTTTGGCGCGCCGTCGCTGCTGGCCTGAGAGGTGTCGCTGTCGGCCGCGTTGGCCCACTGCGGTGACAGCACCAGCAGCATCAGCAGAAAGACGCGAAGAAACGTTGAGAGGCGGGACATGAAAAGGTTCCTGATACCTGTAGAGAGGCGCCGGCCGGCACCACCAGTTTAATCCGATCAGTTTAGGCGTTTGCCCTGGCCGATACACTAAGAATAAGCAGAGAATGCGGGCAGACGGCATGCGCCTGCCGCGCAGGGTGAACAGAACGGCGGGACACCCCGCCGCGCACGTCACTCAACGGCGCTGTCGTCGACCACGCCGTTGTGGGCCACCTGCCCCGCCTTCTGCTTTTTATAGCTCAGCGCAGCGGCCGGGACCGCGGAAACCTTGCCGGTTTCGATCCACTTACGCAGGCGGTTGGCATCGGCAAAGTGGGTATATTTGCCAAAGGCATCCAGCACCACCAGCGCCACCGGCCGCTGGTTAATCACCGTGCGCATCACCAGGCAGTGGCCGGCTTCGTTGGTGAAGCCGGTTTTGGTCAGCTGAATATTCCAGTCCGGGCGGTAGACCAGGTGGTTAGTGTTGCGGAACGGCAGCGTATAGTTCGGGTGGCTGAAGCTGGCCATCTCTTCGCGGGTGGTGCTGAGCTGGCCAATCAGCGGATAGCGCTTGGTGGCGATCAGCAGCTTAGTCAGATCGCGCGCGGTGGAGACGTTCTGAATTGACAGGCCGGTCGGCTCAACGTAACGGGTGTTGCTCATGCCCAGCGCGCGCGCTTTGGCGTTCATCGCGCGGATAAAGGCGTCATAGCCGCCGGGATAGTGGTGTGCCAGGCTGGCGGCGGCGCGGTTCTCCGACGACATCAGCGCCAGCAGCATCATATTTTTGCGACTGATTTCGCTGTTCAGCCGCACGCGGGAGTAAATGCCGCGCATCTCCGGGGTGTGGCTGATATCCACCTTCAGCATCTCATCCATCGGCTGCTGCGCGTCCAGCGCCACCATCACGGTCATGACCTTGGTGATCGAGGCGATCGAGCGCACGCGATCGGGATGGTTGGCGTAGATAACGTTGCCGTTATTCAGGTCAACGATCATCGCGCTGCCGGAGGCAATTTCCGGCTGAGCAGCCGTTTTTAACTCAACCGGCGCGGTACGGGCCATGGCAGAGGGCAGCATCCCCTGGGCTGAAAACAACATGGCGAGGCTTAACAGAGATAAATGAATTTTTGCAGGCATCGGTTAGGGACTTAACGGCTGGTTGTTCAGGTGTGGAGTGCACACGCCGCCACGCATCATAAAAACAGGGTCTGATGGGGCTGGCGCAGGAATAATACGCCGCAACCCAAGACTTTTCCTACGAATTATTCGTTTCCGGGCGTAACCAACTGCCGCCGGCCGGGCCGGCGGCACAGCGGTCAGAACAGCTGATAACCGTAGCCCCACATGATAACGGTCAGCGCCAGCAACACCTCCAGCACCAGCACACCGATCGCCAGCGTTGAGCCGGACAGGCGCAGGCTCTCTTCCCGGTCAATACTGAGAAACTGCGGGATGCCGACGTACAGCAGATAGCCGGTATAAGCCAGCGCCAGCGTACCGACCAGCGCACACAGCCACACCAGCGGGTAGAGCGCCACCAGGCCGCTGAGGAACAGCGGCGTCGCCACGTAGCCGGCAAAGACCATACAGTGGCGCAGCGAAGGCCGCTGCGGATAGTCACGCGCCATCCACCAGATCACCCGGCCCATCACCGCCACCCCGGCCAGCATCAGCGCATAAAACAGCACCGCCAGGCCCAGCGCGCTGGAAAAGGACAACAGAATATTCTCACCGGCTCCGACGTTCCAGCCAATCTGGGTGGTGCCAATAAAGGCACAGATCACCGGAATCAGCGCCATTAACAGCACGTGGTGGGTAAAATGGTGAGACAGCGTTTCATTTTCCTGCTTGATGTCACGCATCTCACGATTCGGATGCGCAAGAAGTCCCCATACATGGTTCATATCTTCACTCCTCTGAACAACGAACCGCCAGCGGTCTGTTTTTCGGGCGGCATCAGGGTAAGTATAAGCAGGCCGCCACGCTTTATTGTGCGGCAACGCATAAATATCAGTAAGCGGTTCAGTAACAATAAGAAATAATCTGCCGCAGAGGCTATTGCCCCGACTCGCGAATTAACGCCTAAACTGAGTCGTCTGAAAATCCATGGGAGTCTCATTGTGCAGATCGATGTTAATACGCTTATTTCACAGTACGGCTACTGGGCGCTGTTTATCGGCTGCCTGGCCGAAGGCGAAACCTTTACCCTGCTTGGCGGCGTAGCCGCCCATGAAGGCCTGCTACGCTACGGCTGGGTGGTGCTCACCGCGATGTGCGGGGGCGTGCTCGGCGACACCGCGCTGTTCTTTATCGGCCGCTACTACGGTGAATCCCTGCTGCAACGGCTTACGCGGCATCAGCAGCATATTGAACGAGCCAACAGGTTGATCCATCAACGGCCGGTGCTGTTCGTTGTCGGCGTACGCTTTATGTACGGCCTGCGCCTCATTGGCCCGCTGATCATCGGTGCCAGCCGCCTTGCGCCGCGCCGTTTTCTGCTGCTCAACCTGTGCGGTGCCGCACTGTGGGCCTTTCTCTTTGTCTCGCTGGGCTTTTTCGCCGGTAGCGTGATTGCCCCCTGGCTCCACCAGCTTGAGCATCACCTTAAACATCTGGTCTGGCTATTGTTAGCCGTCGGGCTGGTCTGGGGCGCCAGGCGCTGGCTGAAGAACCGGCACCTCAGACACCCGCGCTAATGACCTCAGGTGATAATTAACGCCATAAAGTGACAATACTCACAAGATTTACTTATTTAAACCTGTAAAAAATAATTTCACACAGCGTTAAAGATAGTCTATGTCCATCGAGCAATTCTTTAACGCACCCACACCTGTCATCGTTGAATTTAAAGCAAATTTGACCATTTAAGCCAAATAAATGTGATACCAATCACACTTTTACACAAAAACAGCGTTAGAAAATTTAGCTTTTTTACTATTTTCACAATTAAGAAACAGAAAATCCGAGCAAAAAACCATCAGAATCTCACCAAAAAAAGGGTAGTAAAACTTATCAATACCGGAAAAACTAAGATTAATCTTAATGCCGCATCAATTGTCGACAAATTGTTAAGAGATGCTTAATTGAAAAAAGCCATGAATTTCATTTAATTACTACTTTAGTCCCCTTCCCGCCTCGCGGGCCCATCGTTAAGTGAGACTAATCTCAAATCAACATCGGTGATTATTACTATACAACGTAAAATGATAGGTATCAGCTATCAAAAAACCCTTGCAATCACATTCAAACCAATTTCAATTGCCTGAATTAAATGACTAAGCTCAAATTTACCTATAAATGGCACTTTCAGTGGGCTTCGCGTCTGCGTGCGCATGGAAAACCACCATCCATCAGGTCGACTAACTCTTTGGGTATGGGAAAGGACAGCAGTATGAATGTAAAGCCTGATAATGAGCAGTTTGTCCTTGAACCCATCTATACGCAGCAGGGAAACCTGTTTGCCTTTGAGCTTTTGACTCACGTCGATCTCGCCCGTGGTAATGATGTCCCGGGCGGCGGGCATGGCGAACCGGTGTTCCCCGCTTCCGCCCGCCAGCGCATTGCCCTGTTTGAAGAGCAGCTGGACACCGTTGACTGTCTGACCCGCGGCAACCTGCTGCCGCTGATCTCCGTCAACGTTGACGCCGATATCGCCGAACACGTGTTAAGCAGCAGCGACGTCACCCGCCGCATCGCCACCCTCGGCAGGCTGCGTTTTGAAATCAGCGAAGAGTATTCCCATCTCAACACCCCGGGTGGCGAGAAAATGCTGCAGCGGCTGTCACGCCACTGCCCGCTGTGGCTGGATCATTTCGGCGCGGGCAACTCCAGCCTGGTGACGGTGATCAACGGCAACTTTGAATACGTCAAGATCAATAAGAACTTCTTCTGGCGCTACGGCGAGAGCCATACCTTCGGCAATATCATTGAACATGTGATCCCCTACTGTAAGGGGGTGATTGTCGATGGCGTTGAAAATAATCAGTTTAAAGAGATTTTATTACCCTTCGATATTTCTGGTGTTCAGGGGTTTGTCTGGGAGCCCGGTAATATCCCGGTATTAGCAGCAAGCTGACTATGGAAAGTCAGTATTATAAAAAGAAGATGTAATTATAACTAACCGGAATAATGATCCGGACCCTGTTTTTTTATGCCCCTTAACTGGGGCGGCAGCGTCTTGTCTGTTTACTAAAGGAGTAACCGGTCAGACCAGTTTAACGAATTCAGCAAAGGGAGTTGTCGGGCTGTGGTTTTTCATCGCCCTTTAAAAGTTAAGTTTCATATAAAAATTAACAGTTTGAACGGTTAATAAAAACAAGGCATGACGTCTTTTCATCACGTAGTCAAATAAGTAAACGATTTGTCTCGGGGCCTTCTCCGCTGCCAAATGCCCAATCCTCATGGGAGTAAAAGTTTATGAACAACATAGCTGTAACCGGAAAGGAGAGCGGCGCGACCAACACCATCAATGGTGAAACGGTCACGCTGAACTCTCCCAGCGTTGTAAAGCTTAACCTGGAGCGAGCCGATATCGCGGCCACTACCCGCTCCGGGAATGATTTGATCGTAACGCTACATTCAGGCGAAAAAGTCGTACTGCAGAATTTCTTTGTCGCTGATGCCCAGGGCAATATCAGTGATTTAGTGATCCAGGATGGCCAGGGCGCACTCTGGTGGGTTGAAGATCCCGCGACCGGCTTCCACTTCACATCCATTGCCGGCATCGAAGGCCTGCTGGGTGGCGAAGCATCCAGCAACTATGCTGCCGGTCTGTCGTTCCTCGGTGCCGGCCTGCTGGGCGGCGGCGCCATGGCCCTCGGCCTTGGCGGATCGAATAGCGACAACAACGATACTAACAACGAAAGTGATTCCGACTCGGACTCCGACAGCGACTCCGATGCGGACAGTGACTCCGATGCGGACAGTGACTCCGATGCGGACAGTGACTCCGATTCCGACAGCGACTCCGATTCCGACAGTGACTCCGATTCCGACAGTGACTCAGACTCCGACAGCGATTCTGATTCCGACAGCGATTCTGATTCCGACAGTGACTCCGATTCCGACAGCGACTCAGACTCCGACAGCGACTCCGATTCCGACAGCGACTCAGACTCCGACAGCGACTCCGATTCCGACAGCGACTCAGACTCCGACAGCGATTCTGATTCCGACAGCGATTCTGATTCCGACAGCGATTCTGATTCCGACAGTGACTCCGATTCCGACAGCGACTCCGATTCCGACAGCGACTCAGACGCCGACAGCGACGCAGACGCCGACAGTGATGCTGACGCTGATAGCGATGCTGACTCAGATAGTGACTCTGATTCCGACAGCGATGCCGATGCTGACAGCGATGCCGACGCAGATGCGGATGCCGATGCTGACTCAGACGCTGATGCGGACTCCGATGCAGATGCTGACTCCGATGCGGACGCTGACGCCGATGCGGATGCGGATGCCGACGCGGATGCCGATGCCGATGCCGATGCCGATGCTGATGCCGATGCGGATGCCGATGCCGATGCCGATGCCGATGCCGACGCCGATGCGGATGCGGATGCCGATGCTGACGCCGATGCGGATGCCGATGCGGATGCTGACGCCGATGCGGACGCCGATGCTGACGCCGACGCCGATGCTGACGCCGATGCCGATGCCGACGCGGATGCCGATGCGGATGCTGACGCCGATGCCGATGCCGATGCCGATGCGGATGCTGACGCCGATGCCGATGCGGATGCGGACGCCGACGCCGATGCCGACGCGGATGCGGATGCCGACGCAGATGCCGACGCGGATGCGGATGCCGATGCGGATGCTGACGCCGATGCAGATGCCGACGCGGATGCCGATGCGGATGCTGACGCCGATGCCGATGCCGATGCCGATGCGGATGCTGACGCCGATGCCGATGCGGATGCGGACGCCGACGCCGATGCCGACGCGGATGCGGATGCCGACGCAGATGCCGACGCGGATGCGGATGCCGATGCGGATGCTGACGCCGATGCAGATGCAGATGCGGACGCGGATGCGGATGCTGACGCCGATGCGGACGCCGATGCGGATGCCGATGCCGATGCGGATGCTGACGCCGATGCCGACGCCGATGCCGACGCCGATGCGGATGCGGATGCGGATGCCGACGCCGACGCCGATGCGGATGCTGATGCGGACGCCGACGCCGACGCCGATGCGGATGCGGACGCCGACGCCGACGCCGACGCCGATGCGGATGCGGATGCCGATGCGGACGCCGATGCTGATGCCGATGCCGATGCCGATGCCGATGCGGATGCCGATGCGGACGCCGATGCGGATGCCGATGCGGATGCTGACTCCGATGCAGATGCAGATGCGGACGCGGATGCCGATGCGGACGCCGATGCCGATGCGGATGCTGATGCCGATGCGGATGCTGATGCCGATGCCGATGCCGATGCGGATGCCGATGCCGATGCCGATGCCGATGCCGATGCCGATGCGGATGCCGATGCTGATGCCGATGCGGATGCCGATGCCGATGCCGATGCCGACGCCGATGCGGATGCGGATGCCGATGCTGACGCCGATGCGGATGCCGATGCGGATGCTGACGCCGATGCGGATGCCGATGCGGACGCCGATGCGGACGCCGATGCAGACGCCGACGCCGATGCTGACGCCGATGCTGACGCCGACGCCGATGCCGATGCGGATGCTGACGCCGATGCCGATGCCGATGCCGATGCGGATGCTGACGCCGATGCCGATGCGGATGCGGACGCCGACGCCGATGCCGACGCGGATGCGGATGCCGACGCAGATGCCGACGCGGATGCGGATGCCGATGCCGATGCGGATGCTGACGCCGATGCAGATGCAGATGCGGACGCGGATGCCGATGCGGATGCCGATGCCGATGCGGATGCTGACGCCGATGCGGATGCCGATGCGGACGCCGACGCGGATGCCGATGCCGATGCGGATGCCGATGCCGATGCCGATGCCGATGCCGATGCCGATGCGGATGCCGATGCCGATGCCGATGCGGATGCGGATGCTGATGCCGATGCGGATGCCGATGCGGATGCCGATGCGGATGCCGATGCCGATGCCGACGCCGATGCGGATGCGGATGCCGATGCTGACGCCGATGCGGATGCCGATGCGGATGCTGACGCCGATGCGGATGCCGATGCGGACGCCGACGCGGATGCCGATGCCGATGCGGATGCCGATGCCGATGCGGATGCGGATGCGGATGCCGACGCCGATGCGGATGCTGATGCGGACGCCGACGCCGACGCCGACGCCGATGCCGATGCGGATGCGGATGCGGATGCGGATGCGGATGCCGATGCTGACGCCGATGCGGATGCCGATGCGGATGCTGACGCCGATGCGGATGCCGATGCGGACGCCGATGCGGACGCCGATGCGGATGCCGACGCCGATGCTGACGCCGATGCCGATGCCGACGCGGATGCCGATGCGGATGCTGACGCCGATGCCGATGCCGATGCGGATGCTGACGCCGATGCCGATGCGGATGCGGACGCCGACGCCGATGCCGACGCGGATGCGGATGCCGACGCAGATGCCGACGCGGATGCGGATGCCGATGCCGATGCAGATGCAGATGCGGACGCGGATGCGGATGCTGACGCCGATGCGGATGCCGACGCAGATGCCGATGCCGATGCGGACGCCGATGCTGACGCCGATGCCGATGCCGATGCCGATGCTGATGCCGATGCCGATGCCGATGCCGACGCCGATGCGGATGCCGATGCTGACGCCGATGCGGATGCCGATGCGGATGCCGATGCGGACGCCGATGCGGACGCCGACGCCGATGCTGACGCCGATGCCGATGCCGACGCGGATGCCGATGCCGACGCGGATGCCGATGCGGATGCTGACGCCGATGCCGATGCCGATGCGGATGCTGACGCCGATGCCGATGCCGATGCGGATGCTGACGCCGATGCCGATGCGGATGCGGACGCCGACGCCGATGCGGATGCCGACGCCGATGCGGATGCCGATGCGGATGCGGATGCGGATGCGGATGCCGATGCCGATGCAGACGCCGATGCGGACGCCGATGCCGATGCCGATGCCGATGCGGATGCCGATGCTGATGCTGACGCGGATGCCGATGCCGATGCGGACGCTGATGCTGATGCTGACGCGGATGCAGACGCCGACGCTGATGCGGACGCCGATGCGGACGCCGATGCGGACGCCGATGCCGATGCCGATGCCGATGCCGATGCCGATGCCGATGCGGATGCCGATGCTGACGCCGACGCCGACGCCGATGCCGATGCTGACGCCGATGCTGATGCTGACGCCGATGCCGACGCTGATGCGGATGCCGATGCGGATGCCGACGCCGATGCAGACGCTGATGCGGACGCCGATGCGGATGCCGATGCGGATGCGGATGCAGACGCCGATGCAGACGCCGACGCACCAGATGCACCAACGGCTCTGATCGTTGCTGCGGGCGGTCTGTCGCTGTCAGGTCAGGGCGAACCGGGTACCAGCGTCGCTGTTTACAGCGCAACAGGTACGCTGCTGGGCACCGGTCTGGTCGGTGACGGCGGAAGCTTCACCGTACCGTTGAATGCAGCACAGACCAATGGCCAGAAACTGTCAGTCATCCTGACGGACAGTGCAGGCAATCCATCTGTCCCAGGCATCGCTACTGCGCCAGATACTCAGACACCGAATGCACCAACCAATATTGCTATTGATGATGCCGGTGCTGTGGTAACAGGCAAAGGCGAACCAGGCACCACGGCACGGGTCACCAATGCCGCAGGCGCCCTGCTCGGATCTGCGCTGGTCGATACCGATGGTAACTTCTCCGTCGATCTGACACCTGCCCAGACTAACGGACAGGCGCTGTCGGTCACGCTGAACGATGGCTTTAACACCTCTCTGGCCACTCCGATCAATGCACCAGACACTGAAACACCGGATGCACCGCAGGATCTGGAGCTGACCCCTGACGGCGTCACCCTCACCGGTACCGGAGAACCTGGCACCACGGTTAACGTCACCGGCCCTACCGGTAACAACCTGGGTACCACGGTCGTCGATGAAAACGGTGACTTCACGGTCACGCTGAGCCCGGCGCAAACCAACGGTGAAGTGATTTCGGTCACCCTGAGCGATGCAACGCACACCTCTGCTGCGGAAACCGTCAAAGCGCTGGATACCACCACGCCAGATGCGCTGACCAACGTCGCACTGACGCCGGACGGAACCGTGATTAGCGGTAAAGGTGAAGCGGGTAACACCGTCAAGGTCTACGATGCGTTGGGTAACGTGATCACCACCACCACCGTTCTGCCGAACGGCAGCTTCTCCGTGACACTGCCAACGGCGCAGACGAATGCTCAGCAACTGACGGTCACCCAGACCGACCCGGCCGACCACGAGTCAGCCTCTGTGACTGTGACGGCGCAGGATCTTGACACACCTGATGCCCCTGAAATTACCTCACTCAATCCTGAAGGCACCATCCTGACGGGTACCGGTGAACCGGGCACCATTGTCAAAGTCTGGAATGCTGCGGGTGCTAACCTGGTGGTTGGCGTAGTGCGCGTTGATGCAGACGGTAACTTCACCGTCACGCTGAGCCCGGCGCAGGTCAACGGCCAGGTGCTGTCGGTTACGCTGACGGATGACGCAAACCATACCTCACTGCCGGATACCATCACGGCGCTTGACACCACCACGCCAGATGCACTGACCAACGTGACACTGACGCCGGATGGAACCACCGTCAGCGGCAATGGTGAAGCGGGTAACACCGTCAAGGTCTACGATGCGTTGGGTAACGTCATCACCACCACCACCGTTCTGCCGAACGGCAGCTTCTCCGTGACACTGCCAACCGCGCAGATCAACGGTCAGCAACTGACGATCACTCAGACCGACCCGGCTCTGCACGAGTCAGCCTCTGTGACGGTGACAGCGCAGGATCTGGTCACGCCGGATGCCCCGGAAATTACCTCACTCAACCCTGAAGGCACCATCCTGACGGGTACCGGTGAACCGGGCACCACCGCGAAAGTGTACGGACCGACAGGAAGTCTGCTGGGGTCCATCCTTGTCGGTAATGACGGTAACTTCACCGTCACGCTGTCGCCGGCGCAAACCAATGGCCAGGTACTGTCAGTAACGCTGACCGACGGGGCGAATCATATTTCACCTCCGGCCTCGGTGACGGCAGAAGACACCACTGCACCGTTAGCCGCCACCAATCTGGATGTTTCAGATAATGGTCTGGTTGTCACCGGTCGTGGTGAGCCATTGACCACCGTCAGGATCACCAGCGCCACCGGTGATCTGCTTGGCGAAGGTCAGGTACTGGCGAATGGCAGCTTCACGGTCGCTATCAGCCCGGCACAGATCAACGGCGAAGTGCTTACCGTTAACCTGATCGATGCCAAAGATAATGAGTCTCAGGATGCGACGGTAACTGCGGACTTCCCGACCACGCTCGATGCAGCAACGAACCTTGATGTTGCCGACGGCGGCCTGTTGGTCACTGGCATTAACTCTAATCTGGTCCCGGTAAATGTCACCGTGCGCAATGCCGCAGGCGATATTGTGGGTACCGGTTCGGCACTGCCAGGCGGGCCGTTCACCGTGATTCTGAATGCGGCACAGCTTAACGGCGAAGTCCTGAAAGTCACCCTTACGGACGGCGTGCTGAGCTCACCATCCGCGACGGTAACGGCTGACGATGTCACGGTTCCTCTTGCCCCAACCAACCTGGATGTCTCCGATAACGGTGGCTTCCTGACCGGTCGTGGCGAAGCGGGTACCACGGCGACCGTCAAAAATGCGGCGGGCACCACCCTCGGTACCGCGCTGGTCGATGTTAACGGTAACTTTATCGTGACCCTGACCCCGGCGCAGACCAACGGTGAACTGCTGTCGGTGACGCTTACCGATAACGCAACACCGCCGCACGTCTCACCGGTGGCGTCGGTTACCGCTGACGACACCACGGTCCCGCTGGCCCCAACCAACCTCGACGTCTCCGACAACGGCGGCTTCCTGACCGGTCGCGGCGAAGCGGGCACCACGGCGACCGTCAAAAATGCGGCGGGCACCACCCTCGGTACCGCGCTGGTCAATGCAAACGGTGACTTTACCGTGACCCTGACCCCGGCGCAGACCAACGGCGAACTGCTGTCAGTGACGCTGACCGATAACGCAACACCGCCGCACGTCTCACCGGTGGCGTCCGTTACCGCTGACGACACCACGGTCCCGCTGGCCCCAACCAACCTCGACGTCTCCGACAACGGCGGCTTCCTGACCGGTCGCGGCGAAGCGGGCACCACGGCGACCGTCAAAAATGCGGCGGGCACCACCCTCGGTACCGCGCTGGTCAATGCAAACGGTGACTTTACCGTGACCCTGACCCCGGCGCAGACCAACGGCGAACTGCTGTCAGTGACGCTGACCGATAACGCGACACCGCCGCATGTATCACCGGTGGCGTCTGTTGCCGCTGACGACACCAGCACCCCACTGGCACCGACCAATCTGGACGTTTCAGATAACGGTCTGTTCCTCACGGGTCGCGGTGAAGCAGGTACCACCATCACCGTTAAAAACGTTGCGGGCACCATTCTGGGCACCGTCGTGGTTGACACGGATGGTAACTTCACGGTGCCGCTGAGCTCAGCGCAGCTCAATGGTCAGGTTCTGTCGGTCACCCAGACCGATAGCGTGGGTCATATATCGCCAGTGGCGGCAGTCACCGCTGACGATATCATTACCCCAACCGCACCGGGCAACCTGAGCGTGGCGGACACCGGCCTGACCCTGAGCGGTACCGGTGAAGCGGGCACCACCGTGACGGTGAAAACCGCAGGCGGCGCAACGATCGGCACCGGTACCGTTGCGGCTAACGGCAGCTTCACGGTGACGCTGAACCCGGCGCAGACCACCGGAGCGACCCTGTCGGTCACCCTGACGGATGGCGTCGGTCATGTGTCACAGCCAGGCACCGTACTGGGGGCAATCAACGTCATTGCAACAAATGACCTGATTGAACTCGACTTTACCAGCGTCGCCGGTAACGTCACCAATACGGTACATGCGCCAGTTGTCAGTACGTCACTGGCCGGGGCTTCACTGTTAGGCAGCATCAACCTTAGCGTTCTGACGTCAACCAATGCGCTGATGATCGATGTGGCGGATGGCAGCTCGAAAACGGTGGTGCTGCACGGCTCTACCACTGGCGTTGCGGTAGCGCAGACACTGGCACTGTATGTGTATGAACTGGTCGGCACACAGTGGGTTCTCAACACTGGCCTGTCGCAGGCGAATTACATCTATACGGGGCTGGTTGGACTTAGCGGAACGGGGGCTAACGTCACGCTCAACCTGGACAGCGGGCAGTATGCGGTGGTGCTCGGTCGTACCGGCGGTATTGGTGTATTACCTACCAATACCATCACCGAGACGTCGGATATCAGCCATCTGCCGGTGACCACCGCGTCAACCTCCATCGGAAACGTGCTGGCCAACGACAGCAGCTCCGTCGTGGGCACCGTTCCTGCGGGCACCCTGGTGACCACGGTCAACGGTACTGCGGTCAGCAGCACTGGCACCACCATCGCCGGGCTGCACGGTAACCTGGTGATCAAGTCAGACGGTAGTTACACCTATACCCTGACGCCGGGCGTGGCGGCTTCGTCGGTAACCGGAGTTGAGCACTTCACGTATGCGATTACTACCCCACATAACGGAACCTCAACCGCGACGCTGAACATCACGCTGCATGACGGCGTCTCCGCCACCAGCTTCAGCCTGCTGTCAACTGACACAGACTCGCTGGATGCGGACAGCCTCGTGACCGCCAGCGCGCTGCAGACGACCTCTGCCTCGTTGACCGGTGAGATTCACAGTGTTGACACTGCGATCCACACCGGCACCGATGCAGCTGACCAGCTCAGCAGCACCGCTGACAACGACACCTTCACCCTCGGTGGCGGCGCGGATACCGTGGTGTTCCATCTGCTGGATGCAGAGGACGCCACGGGTGGCAACGGCGTGGATACCATTACCGACTTCACCGTCGGTCAGGACCACATCGATGTCTCCGAGCTGCTCGAAGGCTGGGATGGTTCAGCGGATACCATCGGTAACTTCGTCTCTGTGGAACACAAAGACGGCAACACCGTGGTCTCCATCGACCGTGACGGCACCGACGGCACCCAGTTCAGCTCTACCGAACTGGTCACGCTGGAGAATGCCACCGTTACCCTGGAAGAGTTGTTACAGCAGCAGAACAACACCGTGTCTTAACGGCGGGGTGAGGATGAAAACGGGCACAGGGACGTGCCGCTAAGGATTTGCCAGGGGCCGGTGGCGACTGCCGCCGGTCCCCTGTTTCCTGTTAAGGGTTAGCTGAAGGAGTAATTGGGATTGTTACATGACAAAAAAGTACCTGGCCGTATCAAAGGGCAACACGTCAGACAGCAACAACAGCAAACAGGAAAAACAATGACGTCAAGATTTCGTCACGGTAAACGCAGCGCGGCAGCCCTTCTGATGCTGACCGGCGCACTTATTCCTTACCATTCAGCCTTCGCCGAAGCGCTGGATGAAGACTCCCCCGCGCGCATCAGCGCCAATCGTTTAGTCCCCCAGCAGGATCTGCCCAGCCTGACCGGCGTGGTCCCCGAGCAGTTTCAGGATAAAAGCCCACCGACGCTGAACATCAGCCAGGCGGTGCAGCGCGCCGTGCAGTGGCACCCTGATATTGCCGAACAGGTGGGAAAACTGTTTGAGCAGGACGAGCAGGTGAACTACGCCCGCTCCAAATACTATCCGCAGATTAGCGGCGGCATTAACAACAGCATTGCCAACAACTACGCCGGCCACGGCTACAGCCCCGGCCTGGTGTTATCCATTTCACAGATGCTGTATGACTTTGGCAAAGTCGACAGCTCGGTGCGTTCCGCCAGTGCCGGCGTGGCGCAGCAGCAGGCTAACGTACTGGTGTCCATCGATAAAATTGGCCACGATACCGCCGCTGCCTTAGTCCAGGTGCAGGGTTATCAGCAGCTGGTAAACATTGCCCAGCAGCAGTTAGATTCACTCAACAGCATCGGCGGCCTGGCGCAGCAGCGCAACGATGAAGGCGCCAGCTCGCTCTCCGACGTGGTGCAGACCAACACCCGTATCGAAGGTGCGCGGGCGACCTTAATGCAGTATCGTGCCAACCTTGACCGCTGGCGCGCCACCCTGGCCACCTATCTCGGCTGGCAGGCGGTCAATAAAGTCAGCGACGATTTTCCGAAAAAACTGCAGAACGCCTGCCAGGTGATGCAGCCGGATGACCGGCTGATCCCGACGGTGCTGGCGGCCTGGGCGGCGGCCAATAAAGCGCAGGCCGGCGTCGATTACGCCAACGCCCAGCGCATGCCGACCATCTCGCTGGAGCCGACGGTCACCCACTACCTTAACGACAAGTACCCGAACAGCGCCACCATCGACCGCACCCAGTACTCCGCCAACCTGAGAGTGGAGATGCCGCTGTACCAGGGCGGCGGGCTGGACGCCACACGCAACGCCGCCCAGCATACGCTGGAAGCCGCCAACGCCCAGGTGCGCTCCGCCCGCCTGCAGGCGCGTCAGCAGCTGAGCGCGTCGCAGAATGAGGCGCTCAGCCTCAGCACCACCCTGGCGATCCAGGCACGCCAGCAGGCGCTGGGCCAGAAAACCCGCGAATTGTATCAGCAACAGTACCTGGAGTTAGGTACCCGTCAGCTGCTGGACGTGTTGAACGCCGAGCAGGAAATTTATCAGTCACGTTTTACCGAGCAGCAGACCATCGCCCAGTTGCGCACCCTGCAGCTGGACTGTCTGTACAGCACCGGCCATATTCGCAGTGCCTTTGCTCTGGATAACCAGACCATTCAGCAAGTGGAGATCCAGCCATGAGCCAGGTGATACAGGAACCGCAGGCAGACGCCGACGACGGCGAAAAAAGCCCGATCAACAGCTGGGTTGCGGCGATCGGGCTGATCGCCGCGCACTACCGGCTGGAGTACTCGCCCGGAGGCCTGAAGGCCGCCGCCGGCTGGCAGCAGCAGAAGCCGCTGGCAGCGACGATTAAAAATCTCGGGCGTCAGGCCGGACTGAACGCCCGGCTGCTGGATGCACGAGAGGACGAGATCTCCAGCTGGCGACTGCCGCTGGCGGTTGAGTTAAAGGACGGCCAGGTCGGCGTCATTGAGCGCTTCGACGGTAAGGACACCGTCGGCATCAACTTTATCAACGACGCCCAGCTGGTCACCGAAGTGTCGTTCAGCGGGCTGCTGCCGGATATCCGCCACGTGGCCGCCTTCCGCCCGATTGCGGTAGCCCGCGACGTGCGCGCCGACAGCTATGTGCAAACCTACAAGCCGGACTGGCTGAAAAGCCTGGTGCTGCGCGACCTGAAGCCTTACTGGTACGTGATGCTGGCGGCGCTGATCATCAACACCCTGGCGTTAGCCGGTATCGTGTTCTCGATGCAGGTGTACGACCGGGTGATCCCGGCGCAGTCCTACCCGACGCTGTACGTTCTGTTTGGCGGCGTGCTGATCGCCGTGTTCTTCTCCTTTATGATGCGCCAGACGCGCAGCCACATTACCGACATTCTCGGCAAGCGTGCCGATATCCGCGTCTCCGACCGGGTATTCGGCCACGCCTTACGGCTGCGTAACAGCGCCGTGCCCCGCTCCACCGGCAGCTTTATCTCCCAGGTGCGCGAGCTGGAGCAGGTGCGCGAGATGGTCACCTCCAGCACCGTCTCGGCGATCGTCGACCTGCCGTTCTTCTTCCTGTTTGTTGTCGTGCTGGCGATTATTTCACCGCACCTGGCGTGGATCGCGCCGGTTGCCGCGGTGCTGATGATCGTCCCCGGCCTGCTGCTACAGAAAAAGCTGGCGGGGCTGGCGCGTCAGGCAACGATGGAGAGCACCCTGCGTAACGCCATTCTGGTGGAGAGCCTGCAGGGGCTGGAAGATATCAAGCTGATGCAGGCCGAACAGCGCTTCCAGCAGCAGTGGAACAGCTATATCCAGATTACCGCGCAGTCCGGGGTCAGAACCCGGCATATCACCCAGGGGCTGATCAACTGGGGCAGCACCGTTCAGAACCTGGTGTACGCGGTGGTGATCGTGATCGGTGCGCCGATGGTGATTGAAGGTCAGATCACCACCGGTGCCATCGTCGCTGCTTCCATGCTCTCTTCCCGTATGGTTGCCCCGATGGCCAGCCTGTGCGGCGTGCTGGCGCGCTGGCAGCAGGTGAAATCGGCCAAAGAGGCGCTGGACGCGATCATGCAGCTGCCGGTGGAAAACGGCGGTGACGAAGCGCGGGTGCACTGCGCCTCGCTGTACGGCGACTACCTGTTCAACTCGGCGGTGTTCCGCTATGACCCGAAATCCCGCGTGGACGCGCTGCGCGTCGCCAAGCTGCAGATCCGCCGCGGCGAGCGCATTGCGGTACTGGGGCGCAACGGTGCCGGTAAATCCACCTTCCTGCAGGCGCTGGCCGGCGGTATGGATCTGATCTCCGGCGAGCTGCGGCTGGACAACCTCAGCCTGCCGCATATCGACGTCGCCGACCTGCGGCGCAATATTGGCCTGCTGACCCAGAACGCCCGCCTGTTTCACGGCACGCTGCGCGATAACCTGACCATGGGTGCCCCGCACGCGCGTGATGAAGATATCTTTGCCGCCCTTGAGGTCTCCGGCGGCGCGGAGTTTATCAAAAAGCTGTCGCTGGGGCTGGAGCATAAAATCATGGAGGGCGGGCTGGGGCTGTCCGGCGGCCAGCGCCAGTCGGTGCTGCTGGCGCGCATGCTGCTGCGCGATCCGAATATCGTCCTGCTCGATGAACCCACCGCCTCGCTGGATGAACACACCGAACGGGACTTTATCCAGCGGCTGAACGGCTGGCTGGACGGCAGAACGCTGATCGTCGCCACCCACCGCGCGGCGGTGCTTGAGCTGGCCAACCGCGTGCTGGTGCTGAAAGAGGGTGCGCTGGTGATGGATGCGCCAAAAGAGAAGGCGATGAACCGCGCCCATGAGAAGCAACGCAATCAGGAGCTGAGCGATGAAAATAAAACTGCCTGACGCTAACCGCTTTGACGGTGCCACCATCTCGCTGGACACCGATCTGGACAACACTAACAGCGATGAGAGCAGGCTGGCCGGTTCGGTGCGCGTGGTGTGGATGGCCGCCGCCCTGCTGCTGGTGGCCGGCACCTGGGCCTGGTTCGGTACCCTGGATGAGGTCTCCACCGGCACCGGTAAGGTGATCCCCAGCTCACGCGAGCAGATCCTCTCCTCGCTGGACGGCGGCATCCTCGCCGGGCTGAGCGTGCGTGAAGGCACCGAGGTCAAAGCCGGGCAGATCGTCGCCTGGCTCGACCCGACCCGTTCCGAGTCGAGCGTCGGTGAAAGCGCGGCGCGCTACCGGGCGGCGCTGGCGTCGGCTACCCGCCTGACCGCCGAGGTCAACGATGAAAAGCTGACCTTCCCCGCCGAGCTGGAAAAATACCCTGACCTGCTGGCCTCCGAGCGCCGCCTGTTTAACACCCGCCGCGCGCAGATGACCGACTCGGAGCGGCAGATCAAAGAGTCGCTGGACCTGGTAAAACGCGAGCTGACGCTGACCGAGAGGCTGGCCAACAGCGGCGCCGCCAGCAACGTGGAGGTGCTGCGCCTGCGCCGCACTAAGGCCGACCTCGACCTGAAGCTGACCGATCTGCGCTCGCAGTACTACGTGCAGGCGCGCGAAGAGCTGGCGAAGGCCAATGCCGAAGCCGCTTCGCTCACCGAGGTGATTAAGGGGCGCAGCGACTCGGTACAGCGCCTGACCGTGCGCTCGCCGATGCGCGGCATCGTCAAAAATATCAAGGTCAACACCATCGGCGGGGTGATCCCCCCGAACGGCGATCTGATGGAAATCGTGCCGCTCAACGATCAGCTGCTGATTGAAGCGCGGCTGTCGCCGCGGGATATCGCCTTTATCCATCCGGGCCAGAAGGCGATGGTGAAGATCAGCGCCTACGACTACGCCATCTACGGCGGGCTGGACGGCGTGGTCGAGTCGATCTCCCCCGACACCATTCAGGATGAGACCAAACCCGAAATCTACTACTACCGGGTGTTTATCCGCACCAACGTCGACTTCCTGATCAACAAGCTGGGCAAGCATTTCGCCATCAGCCCCGGCATGGTCTCGACCGTTGACATCAGGACCGGCGAGAAAACCGTCATCGACTATCTGTTCAAACCGTTTAACCGGGCCAAAGAAGCACTGCGCGAGCGCTAATCATCTCTGGAGGAGAAGATATGTTATTAAGCACGTTATTACAGGCGGCCCGCCAGCCGGCGGAAAACTTAGTGGTCGCCGCATTACCGGAAAATTACCCGCAGTGGGTGCTGTTTTTTAGCGTCAGCGACGGGCAGCAGCAGGCCCATACGCAGATCGCCACCGGCAGCAGCTTTGAACAGGCGTGGGCCAGCGGCAGCGCGCTGCTGGAGGCGTGGAACGCCGGACAGCAGCAGGAGATCCGCTGGCTGCGCGTTGACGTGGTCGATGAGGTGATGCCCTGCGCGTGGGGCGAGCTGCAGCGTCGCCTGAGCAATAACAAACGTAACTACTACCGCCGCGGGCTGGCCTTTGACGCCGGTTTTAACGTGGCGATGCTGCCGCAGGAGCTGGGTGCCTGGGCGATTCTGTATGACGCTGCCACGCCGGTGACGATCCCAAACGCCGGCAACCTGGAAAACTACGGCAAAAAACGGTTTGGCACGCCGCTGAGCTGGCCGACTGACGACGAGCAGCCGCTGTGGACCTTCAACACCCGTGGGCTGTTCGCCGACGCCAGCGGCATCTGGCCGATTGAAAATCAGGGGCGGCACCACGGCTATCGCCGGGTGGAGAAGTGGCCGGGGCCACAGCTGCCGGAGGTGATTACCCGCGCCAGCCACTATCTGGCGGGTGAAATCAACGCGGGGGGCGACTTTAACTACGGCTGGTTCCCCTGCTTTGACCGTCCGATCCCCTCGACCAACGCCCTGCGCCACGCCAGCTCTACCTATGCGCTGCTCGAAGGCTGGGAGGTCACCCAGGACCCGCAGCACCTGGCCGCCATTGAACGCGCCCTGGGCCACCTGTGCCGCGAGCTGATCAAAACGGTGACCCTGCCCGACGGCAGCGACGCCGATTTTCTGGTGGACGTTGGCAATGAGATCAAGCTGGGCGGCAACGCGGTGTCGATCCTCGCGCTGGCGAAATACACCGAACTGACCGGCGACCAGCAGTACCTGGCGCAGATGGCGCGGCTGGCCAACGGCATCGGCTTTATGCAGATGGCCGATAAATCCTTCGTACACGTGCTTAACTACCCGGACCTGACGCTGAAGGCCGCCCACCGCATCATCTACTACGATGGCGAAGCCGCCTTTGCCCTGATGCGCCTGTACGGCATTACCCGCAACCCGCGCTGGCTGCAGCTGGTTGAAACCGCCTTCGACTACTTTATCGCGCAGAAGCACTGGCAGGCCCACGACCACTGGCTGAGCTACTGTGTTAACGAACTGACGCTCTACCGCCCGGAGGCACGTTACTACCAGTTCGGCCTCGACAACGTGCGCGATCACCTCGATTTTGTCGCCAACCGCATCACCACCTACCCGACGCTGCTGGAGCTGATGATGGCGGCACAGCGGATGATTACCCGAATCGCGGCGGACGAGCAGCATCAGGCGCTGCTGGCCGGCTTCGATATGGCGAAGTTCGACCAGGCGCTGGAGGCCCGCGCCCGCTACCTGCTGAACGGCTTCTTCTGGCCGGAGCTGGCGATGTTCTTCCGCAACCCGGGGCGTATCACCGGCAGCTTCTTTATCCGTCACCACGGCTTCCGCGTGCGCATCGATGACGTCGAGCACTACCTCTCCGGCTATGTCGCCTACCTGAAGTACGTGCGGGCGAACCAGGCGAAAGCGAAGGCCGACGCGCGGACAAAACGCCTGCAGGCCAGCGACAGCGCCCTGCCCGCCGCGCGGTTAACGCCCGCCGTGCGCGAGCCGCGCATCCTGTTCCTCAGCGAAAACCTGCGTGAGGTGGGCAACGGCATTGAGGTGGCGACGCTGCGCCGCGTGCGGCTGTTTAACGACCATCTTAACCTTGACCCGACGATCCTGATCTCCTCGTTCAATCCGCAGCTGGCTGAGACGGTAGCCCGCTTTAAGGCCAGCGGTAAACTGCCGCAGCGCACCCGGGTAATGAGCCTCTACGACTGGCTGGCCCCGCTGTGTGACGGCGGCAAACTGGCCCCGCTGCCGGCCCTTGCCGATGGCCTGCTGTTGAAGCGTTCTGACGCGCAGCCGGGCGGCCTGCACGTACGGCAGTACGCCCTGCCGGGGCGGGAAAAAGAGCTGTGCTATGAGGACGTGGTCGACGCCCGTCAGCGCATCGTGCTGCGCAGGCACTATCAGCTGCGTCAGCAGAAGAGCGAGCTGCACGACATCGAGGCCGGGCAGCCGTCAGGCCACAGCGTCAGCTGGGCCAGCGAAGAGCTGTTCAACGCTGCGATGGCCGGCATGTGCCTCGATCCGGCGGTGGAGTGGCACTTTGTGGTGGATAAGAACCGGCCGTGGCTGGAGTTTATGCGCCTCAGCCCGCAGAAGTACTGCAACGGCACCCTGACCAGCGTGCTGCACAACACCCATTACCTGACCAACGGTCGCCTCAAGCACAGCTACTCGCAGGTGCTGAACAGCCATGCGGCTTACGACCGGCTGCTGGTCCTGACCGAAGCCCAGCATCGCGACCTGCTGAAGGAAGGGTTCCCGGCAGAGAAGATGCGGGTGCTGCCTAACCATATCGATAACCCGCAGGCGGGGAAAAAAATCAGCAAAAAGGCCAGCAAGCGGGTGCTGCTGATGGCGCGCTACGCGCCGGAAAAACGTCACGACCTGCTGATACGCGTGTTTGAAAAAGTGCTGGAGGCGGTGCCGGACGCCGAGCTGCACACCTACGGCGTCGGGCGGCTGCGCGCCAGCCTGCAGCAGCAGGTGGCAGAGAAAGGGCTGGAGAAACAGATCCACATCAACGGCTTTAACGGCGATCTGGCGGAGATCCACCGCAACAGCTGCTGCGCGGTGATCTGCTCCGATCAGGAGGGGCTGCCGCTGTTTGGCCTGGAGTCGCTGGCGTGGAGCACGCCGCTGGTCAGCTTTGATATCAAGTACGGCCCGCACGATCTGCTGGCTAATTTTAAAGCCGGTAAGCTGGTGCCGGACGGCGACGAAGAGGCGCTGGCCGCCACGCTGATCGACCTGCTGCAACATCCGGGCAAGCTGCGCGCCCTGCGCGCCGGCGCGGTAAACAGCGCCGCGCGCTTCTTCACCCCGGTGATTGCCGAACGCTGGCAGCAGTGGTGGGATGAGATGCGCCAGCTGGCGGCAGGGCGGGCCGGACGTCAGGCTGAGCCCGTGGTGCAGACAACGGCGGCGGTAGAATAACGCCCGCCAGGGCAGCAGGACGCTATTCCCGCACCCCTGACTGAGGGTGGAGCAATGCCCAGCCAGGCAGAGAATGGATGATTCCCTCCTGCCAGGCTGCGGTTCCCCGGAGAGATGACTCCCCGCCAACCCGCGCCGCCGCGCGGGTTTTTTATTGCCAGTCCGGCTCACGCCCCGGCAGCTGCCGGAAAAAATCCGCGTAATCCGGCGCGCGCACCTGCGCCAGCACCTCGTCGAGCTGCGTCAGCGGGTCGGCGGACCAGTCCACCCGCAGATCGATCTGCGCATAGCGGCGATGCTGCCACACCTTCAGCGCGGCGGAGCGGATGCCGCGCCGGTCGCCACCGGCGCGCTGCCCGGCCTGCAGCGCCGCCAGCAGCCGTTCGGCCAGCGGCTGCCCGGTCTGGCGGGTAAAGGCATCGCACATCGCCGGCAGCACCGTATCGCCCGCCAGCAGATTGCCCGCCACCGCAAAGCCCTCCCCGCTCAGGCTGCCGCACCAGCCGCCGCATTCACCGCCGGTCCAGTGGGCGCTGCCGCCGGCGGCGTCCAGCAGGATCAGCTGCCGCCGCTGCCGTTCAGGATCCTGCGCCAGCAGGCTCTCCAGCACCGCCTGCGCGCTCTGCCCCTCCGCCAGCCCCGTCAGCCCGTCCGGGCCAAACAGTGGATTGGTAAAAGCCTGGGTGGCGATGGCACCCACGCCGCTCTGGCCGTGGATCACCAGTGCGCCGACCGCCGGCCCGGCGGTGGCGGTGGCCGCGCCCAGCTCTCCGCTTAGCGCATCCCGCGCCACGATCGACAAGGTCATAGTGCCCCCTCTTCTGCGTACCAGATCAAATTTATATGGATAAATTATTGCACATCTCGCTATTTATACGCATAAATTAATCAGCACAGATTGTATCCAGCGGCGTTCACGCGCTGCGCACCGACAACGAGGTCAATATGCTCAGACTGCTGCGCGCCACGCTGCGTGCGATCCCTCTTTACGCCGGGCTGGCGCTGGTGGCCCCGGCGCTGCTGGCGGCCACGCCGCCCGGCGTGCTGATTATCGGCCAGGTGGCGGAGCCGCAGTCGCTGGATCCGCAGGTGGCCACCGCCGCCAACGATTCGCGCATTCTGGTCAACCTGTACGATGGCCTGGTGCGCAACGCGCCCGGCTCGCTGACCATTGAACCGGCGCTGGCCAGCCGCTGGGAAGTCAGCCCGGACGGCCTGCGCTACAGCTTCCATCTGCGTCCGGGGGTGAAATTCCACGACGGCACGCCGGTGGACGCCGACGCCGTGCGCTTTACCTTTGAACGGATGCTGAACAAACAGCACCCGTACTACCACACCGGTCCGTTCCCGCTGAGCTTCTTCTTCTCGTCGATCCGGAAAATCGACACGCCGGACGCCCACACGGTGATCTTCACCCTCGATAAACCCTTCGCCCCGCTGCTGTCGAACCTCGCCACCCCCACCGGGCTGATCGTCTCCCCGACGGCGGTGAAAAAGTATGACCGCGACTTCGGCCGCCATCCGGTGGGCAGCGGCGCGTTCCGCTTCGGCGACTGGCGGGCCAACCAGCGGGTGCTGCTTAACGCCAACGCGGCGTACTGGGACGGCGTGCCGAAACTCAAGGCGGCGGTGTTCCGGCCAATCACCGACGGCAGCACCCGCACCGCCGAGATGCTCTCCGGCGGGCTGGACGTGATGGTGGAAGTGCCGCCGGATACCGTGGCGCGCTTCGCCGGTGACCCGCAGTTCCGCCTGCAGCAGGCGGTGGGGCCGCACGTCTGGTTTGTCTGGCTGAACAACCGCGAAAAGCCGTTCGATGACCGCCGGGTGCGCCAGGCGGTGAACTATGCGGTTAACAAACAGGCGCTGGTCGATAAGGTGCTGCAGGGCGCGGCGCAGGTGGCCGACGGTCCGATCCCCTCCGCCTTTGCATGGGCGCGCAACGACGCGGTGCAGCCTTATCCCTACGATCCTGACAAGGCACGGGCGCTGCTGAAAGCCGCCGGTGCCGCGGGGGCGACGCTGAACTTTTACGTCACCGACGGAGGCTCCGGCATGCTCGATCCGATCCCGATGGCCACCGCCATCCAGGCCGACCTGCGCGCCGTCGGGCTGAAGGTGAATATCCAGACCTGGGAGTGGAACACCTTCCTCAGCAAGGTCAACGCCGGCCTGACGCCGCAGACGCAGATGGCCGAAATGGCGTGGATGACCAACGATCCGGACACCCTGCCGTTCCTCACCCTGCGCCGCGACGCCTGGCCGGACAAGGGCGGCTTTAACTCCGGCTACTACCACAACCCGCAGGTGGATGAACTGCTGGACAAAGCGCGTGCCACCAGCGACCAGAGCCAGCGCGCGGCGCTTTATCGTCAGGTACAGGCGGTGGTGCATGACGACGCGCCCTGGCTGTTCGTCGCCAACTGGAAGCAGAACGCGGTCACTTCGCGCCAGGTGCAGAACCTGGCGCTGCAACCCAACTTCAACCTGATCCTGCATCAGGTCAGCAAGCCGTAACGGAGGCACGATGGCACGATATATTCTGCAGCGGCTGGCCGGGCTGATCCCGGTGGTCATCGGCCTGTCGCTGATCGTCTTTCTGCTGATGGCGATGATCCCCGGCAACCCGGCGCAGGCCCTGCTCGGCGCGTACGCCACGCCGGAAAACGTCGCACGCATCAGCCAGGAGCTGGGGCTGGACAAGCCGCTGTGGCAGCAGTACCTGATCTGGGTCAATAACCTGCTGCACGGCGACTTTGGCCACTCCTGGGTGCTGAACCGGCCGGTGATTGACGAGGTGCTGGAGCGCTTCTCCGCCACCCTGCTGCTCGGCGGCTGCGCGCTGCTGCTCAGCGTGGTGCTCGGCCTGCTGGCCGGCGTGGTATCGGCGGTGCGCCAGTTTGGCTGGGGCGACCGCATCATCACCCTGCTGGTGCTGCTCGGCATCTCGCTGCCCTCGTTCCTGATCGGCCTGCTGATGATTATGCTGTTTGCCGTCAGCCTGCGCTGGTTCCCGGCCTCCGGCATGCTGGCGGTCTACGGCGGCGGCGGCCTCAGCGATCTGCTGCACCACCTGGTGATGCCCAGCGTGGCGCTGGCGCTGGTCGCCACCGGGGTGATCGCCCGCCTGACCCGCACCGCGATGCTGGAGGTGCTGCGCCAGGACTATATCCGCACCGCCCGCGCCAAAGGGCTGAACGAACGGCGGGTGATCTGGCGACACGCCTTCCGCGTGGCGCTGGTGGCGGTGGTGCCGGCCATCGGCATTCAGGCCGGCTTCGTGCTCGGCGGCGCGGTCTATATCGAAACGGTGTTTCAGTGGCCTGGGCTGGGGGCGATGCTGGTCAAGGCGGTCTCCACCCGCGACCTGCTGCTGGTGCAGGGCGGCGTGCTGGTCGCCGCCGTCGCCTGTGTGCTGATTAACCTGGTTACCGATATCGTGCAGGCCTGTCTGGATCCGAGGATAAAATCATGAGCGACGCGTATTCATCCCGCCGCAGCGGCCTGTCGCTGCTGCTGCACAACCGGCTGGCGTCGCTGGGCGCGCTGATCCTGCTGCTGGCAGCCGCCGCCGCGCTGCTGGCCCCCTGGCTGCCGCTGCCCGACCCGGACGCCACCAACCTGCTGCAGCGGCTTGCCCCGCCGCTGACGCCGGGTCACCTGCTCGGCACCGACGGGCTGGGCCGCGATATGCTGTCGCGCCTGCTGTGGGGCACCCGGGTGTCGCTGGCGGTGGGGCTGGGGGCCACGCTGCTGGCGGCGACGATCGGCACGCTGATCGGGCTGGTGGCCGGTTATGCCGCCGGGCGCACCGACGGCCTGCTGATGCGGCTGATCGATATGATTATGGCCTTCCCCTATATCCTGCTGGCGCTGGCCATCGTCGCGGTGCTTGGCCCCGGCCTGCTCAACGCGCTGTACGCCATCGCGCTGGTTAATATCCCGTTCTTTGCCCGTAACGTGCGCGGCCAGACCCTGAGCCTGCGCGACAGCCCGTTTATTCAGGCGGCGCGGCTGGCGGGAAAAAACCACCTGCAGATCCTGCTGACCGAGATCCTGCCCAACGTGCTGCCGCTGATCGTGGTGGCGCTCTCGACCACCGTCGGCTGGATGATCCTCGAAACCGCCGGGCTGTCGTTCCTTGGCCTCGGCACCCAGCCGCCGGACGCCGACCTGGGTTCGATGCTCGGCCAGGGCCGCGGTCAGCTGTTTATCGCGCCGCACGTGGCGCTGGTGCCCGGCCTGGCCATCTTCCTGCTGGTGATCGGCTTTAACCTGCTGGGCGACGGCGTGCGCGATCTGCTCGATCCGCGCCTGAAATCCGGCGCGCTGCTGCGCTCACAGGCGATGACCACCGTGCAGCGCCCGGCGGTGCCTGATCGCCGCCAGCCCGGCGCGCTGCTGGAGGTGGCCGATCTGCAGGTGAACTTCACCCGTGGTAACCGGCAGGTGCCGACGGTGAAGGGCGTCAGTTTCCATCTGCAGCCCGGCGAGTGCCTCGGGCTGATTGGCGAAAGCGGCTCCGGCAAAAGCGTCAGCGCGCTGGCGATCGCCGGGCTGGTGGCCTCACCGCCCGGCATCATCAGCGGCGGCGGCGTCTGGCTGGCCGGTGAGGAGCTGTTGGGCCTCAGTGCGCCGCAGATGCAGCAGCGGCGCGGCGCGCGGGTGGCCTATATTTTCCAGGATCCGCTGACCTCGCTGCATCCGCTGATGCGCATCGGCGATCAGCTGGTGGAGGCGATCCGCTGCCACCAGCCGCTCTCCGCCACGGCCGCCCGGCAGCAGGCGATCGCGCTGCTGGAGGATACCGGCATCCGCGACGCCGCCCAGCGCTTCGACGCCTGGCCGCATCAGCTCTCCGGCGGCCAGCGCCAGCGGGTCGGCATCGCCATGGCGCTGGCTAACGATCCGCAGCTCATTATTGCCGATGAACCCACCACCGCGCTGGACGTTACCGTGCAGGCGAAAATCCTCGCAATGCTCAATGAACTGCGTCACAGACGCGGCGTGGCACTGCTGTTTATCACCCACGATTTTGCGGTGGTCGGCGAGATGTGCGACCGGGTGGCGGTGATGCGCCAGGGGCAGATCGTCGAAAGCGGCACCACCGCCGAGGTGCTGCGCCAGCCGCAGCACGCCTACACCCAACGGCTGATTGCCAGCGTGCCGCGCCCCGGCCAGGGGCGTGACTTCCTGCGCCAGGTGCGCGAGCTGGCCGCAAAGGAGGCACCATGAATAAGGTGATTGAGGCAGAGCAGCTGAGTAAAAGCTACCCCGGCCGCGGCGGCTGGCTGCGCCGCTCCCCGCCGGTGGAGGCGGTAAAGGCGATCTCGCTGTCGCTTGCTCCGGGCGAAACGCTGGCCATCGTCGGCGAAAGCGGCAGCGGCAAAAGTACCCTGGCGCGGATGCTGGTCGGGCTGGAAACGCCGACCGCCGGCACGCTGCGCATTCAGGGCGAGGATGCCGCGCGCCTGGCCCGACGCGGCGTGCAGGCGTTTGGCAAAACCATCCAGTACGTGTTTCAGGACCCGGTTGCCTCGCTCAACCCGCGCAGGACCATCGGCCAGCAGCTCAGCGTGCCGCTGCGGCGGCTGTGCGGCTACCGCGCATCGGCCTGCCCGCCGCGCCTGCGCCAGCTGATGGCGGCGGTGGGGATGCCCGCCGACGCGCTGCACGGCTACCCGCACGAGTTCTCCGGCGGCCAGGCGCAGCGGCTGGCGATTGCCCGCGCGCTGGCCGCCGAAGCGCAGATCCTGGTGCTGGACGAACCGGTCAGCGCGCTGGACGTATCGGTGCAGGCGCAGGTGCTGCTGTTGCTGGAAGATCTGAAGGCCGAATTTAACCTGTCGTACCTGTTTATCAGCCACGATCTGGCGGTGGTCGAGTCGATCGCCGACCGCGTGGCGGTAATGAATTCTGGTACTATCGTCGAGTGCGCCACGACTGACACGCTGTTCAGCGCTCCTGAACACCCCTACACCCGCCAGCTGCTGGCCAGCGCGCCCGGCCGCAGGGTGCAGGTGTAGCGTTTTTGGCCTGCCCTGGTCGCACAACGTTTGTGCCGTTTATTGCGCAGCTGACTGCGTGATAACCGGCACGATTAACGGTACTACAGACAGGTAACTATGTCCGACATCTCATCACGCCTGCCGGAAGGCGGCAGGCGCAAACGCACCGATGAAATTATCGCTGCCATTAAGCAGAGCATTATTGACGATAACCTGCTGCCCGGCGACCGCCTGCCGCAGGAGAAGGCGCTGACCGAACGCTTTGCCGCCGGCAAAAGCACGGTGCGCGAGGCGCTTAAGGCGCTGGAAGCCGAAGGCTTAATCCGCACCCGCACCGGCCCCGGCGGCGGTGCCTTTATCGACAGCGTGCCGGAAGCGCGCGCAATGAGCCTGCTGGGCAACTACCTGTTTACCCGCGAACTGAGCATCGAACACATCTATGCGCTGCGTAAGGTGCTGGAGCCGCAGGTGGCGGTCAGCGCCATCGGGCAGATTGATGAGGCCGGCTTCAGCCGCCTGCATCAGCTGATCCGCATTTACGACCACCCTCCTGCCGACGAACAGGAGCGCTGGGACCAGCGCATGGCCGAGCTGGACTTTCATCATGTCGTGGCCGGTTTTTCGACGAATCCGCTGCTGGCGTTCTTCTGCCGCTTTCTGCAGCGGCTGCTGAAGGATCTGGCGGTGTGCAAAGACATCTACCAGCAGCCCGAACCGGTGGATCGCCGCCAGGGGATCGACTATCAGTATCAGCTGATCGAGGCGCTGCGCCGCGGCGACGCCACGGCCACCGAACGCATCATGCGCGCGCATATGCAGCACGCCGAACAGGCGATGCTGGCGCTGCAGGCCACCCTGCAGGCGCAGTTTCTGCACGACTGATCCACGCCGTTTCCTGAAGGCGTCAAAAATTGCCGGCTTATTTTTGGCTATAGTTAGGTGACGCCCTCAACACCACTCCTTCAGGAAACACGATGAAAAACGTAAAACGTGCAATAGAAGATCATGGTGTGATTGGCGACCTGCGCACCTGCGCCCTGATCGCCAATGACGGCACCCTCGACTACCTCTGCTGGCCCAACCTCGACAGCCCGTCGGTGTTCAGCGCCCTGCTGGACAACGACGACGCCGGCGTGTTCAGCCTCAGCCCCGACTGGCCTGACGCCCGCCGCCTGCAGATCTACCTGCCGGAGTCCAACCTGCTGCAGACCCGCTGGCTGGATGACGCGGGCGTGGTCGAGGTGACCGACTATATGCCGATCTGTCAGCAGGAAGACCGCCTGCCGCGCATCATCCGCCGCATCCACGTGGTACACGGCAGCGCCACTATTCAGCTCTGCTGTAATCCGGTGCACGACTACGCCCGCGCTGAAACCCGCGCCACCCTGCAGCCCGGTGCGGTGCTGTTTCGCGCCGACGGCCAGCCCGGCCTGCGGCTGACCGGCGACGTGGAGTTTGAGCTGGAAGAGGCCGCGGCGGTGGCGCGCTTCACCCTGCAGGCCGGCGAGAGCCGCGAGTTTATTTTCGGCAGCGCCGACGATGCGCACCTTGATGATGACGATAACGACCTCTGCTTCCACGACACCCTGGCGTACTGGCGGCGCTGGAGCGCGCAGAGCGACTACCGTGGCCGCTGGCGCGAGGCGGTCAACCGCTCGGCCTTAACGCTGAAGCTGCTGACCTCCTGGCAGCACGGCTCGATCGCCGCCGCCGCCACCTTCGGGCTGCCGGAGGAGCTGGGCGGGGAGCGCAACTGGGACTACCGCGCCGCGTGGATCCGCGACGCCTCCTTCAGCATGTACGCGCTGATGCGGCTCGGCTACGTCGACGAAGCGCGCGGCTTTACCCACTGGGTCGGCCGCTGCGTGGAGAACAGCCATCACGAGGTCGAAAAACTGCAGGTAATGTACCGGCTGGACGGCGGCACCGAGCTGCACGAGAGCGAGCTGCCCCACCTTGCCGGTTACGCCGGTTCCAGCCCGGTGCGCATCGGTAATGACGCCTGGCGGCAGACCCAGCTGGATATTTACGGCGAGCTGATGGACGCCATCTACCTCGCCAACAAGTACGGTGAGGCGATTTCGCAGCGCGGCTGGAACCACGTCTGCCGGATGATTGACTACGTTGCCGATCACTGGCGGCAGAAGGACGCCGGCATCTGGGAGATGCGCGGTGAACCGGAGCACTTCCTGCACTCGCGGCTGATGTGCTGGGTGGCGCTGGATCGCGCGCTGCGCCTCGGTGAAAAACGCTCGCTGCAGATGCCCGCCGAACGCTGGCGCGAGGCGCGCGACGCCATCCGCCAGGATATCTGGGACAATTTCTGGTGCCCGGAGCGCGGCCATTTTGTCGCCACGCAGAACGGCAGGTTTGTCGATGCCTCGATGCTGCTGATGCCGCTGGTACGCTTCGTCGCCGCCACCGATCCGGACTGGCTGGCAACGCTGGACGCCATCAAACGCTATCTGGTGCGCGACGGCATGGTGCGGCGCTATAACGTCGAAGAGACCCCGGCCGACGGGCTGCAGGGGGATGAGGGGGCGTTCGCCGCCTGCTCGTTCTGGTACGTGGAGTGCCTGGCACGCGCCGGCCGGCTGGAGGAGGCCCACTTTGAGTTCGAGAAGCTGCTCAGCTACGCTAACCCGCTGGGGCTGTTTGCCGAAGAGTTCGACAGCCGCGGGCACGCGCTGGGCAACACCCCGCAGGCGCTAACCCATCTGGCGCTGATCAGCGCGGCTTATTTCCTCAACCGCCGCCTGGACAATCAGGATCCGCAGTGGCAGCCCTGAAAAAGCCGCCCCGGGGGCGGCGAACTGCTGACTTTAGCGACAGTTGAGCGTAAAGATAGTTCAGCAGGATAAATCCAGGTTTCCCCTGACGCAATAATGCACATATAATGCGCAACCGGCCTTAAAGGCCGGATTGGGTCGTTTATCAACAGTCTACATGGCGCTACACCTGAATTTATGAAAAAGACCATTCGTGCGTTTGTCACCCTGTTTCTGGCCGCAGCGGCAGTCAGCCACTCCGCCTTTGCCGTGGTTTATCCCCTGCCGCCGGCCAACAGCCGCCTGACCGGAGAGAACCTGGAAATCACCATTCCTGAGGACAGCAAGCTGCCTCTGGAAGCCTTTGCCGCCCAGTATCAGATGGGGCTGAGCAATATTCTGGAAGCCAACCCGGGCGTGGACGTTTACCTGCCGAAGGCGGGCAGCAAACTGATCATCCCTCAGCAGCTGCTGCTGCCGGATGCGCCGCGTGAGGGCATCGTGATCAACAGCGCCGAAATGCGCCTCTACTACTACCCGAAAGGCAAGAAAACCGTGGTGGTGCTGCCAATCGGCATCGGCGAACTGGGTAAAGATACCCCGGTGAACTGGACCACCACCGTTCAGCGTAAGAAAGACGGCCCGACCTGGACGCCGACCAAAAAGATGCACGCCGAGTACGCCGCGCGCGGTGAGACCCTGGCCCCGGTGTTCCCGGCCGGCCCGGATAACCCGATGGGCCTGTACGCGCTCTACATCGGCAACCTGTATGCCATCCACGGTACCAACGCCAACTTCGGTATCGGCCTGCGCGTCAGCCACGGCTGCGTGCGCCTGCGCGCCGACGACATCAAGTGGCTGTTCGACAACGTGCCGGTCGGCACCCGCGTGCAGTTTATCGACCAGCCGGTGAAGGCCTCGGTTGAGCCGGACGGTTCGCGCTACGTCGAGATCCACAATCCGCTGTCCGAGACCGAAGAGCAGTTTAAATCCCGTGAGCCGGTGCCGCTGACGCTGAGCGCGGCGGTTAACAAGGTGGTAAGCGACGCCAGCGTCAATACCACCGCGATGGAAGACGCGCTGAAGCTGCGCTCCGGTATGCCGGTGAAGGTTAACGGTCCGGCGGATGAGAACATCACCCAGCCGGTCGCCGTGCCGGAGCAGGATGGCGCGCTGCCGAAAGAGGAGCCAATGACCCCGGTGACCACCGAAGGCGCTAACGTGGTGGCCCCGGCCGCGACCGATGCCGCTCAGCCGGTAACCACTGAAGCGGCTCAGCCTGCAACCGATGCTGCACAGCCTGCGGCAACCGACGCTGCGCCAGCCGATCAGACTGCCGCTCCGGCCATTCAGGGCCTGACCCAGCCTGGCCCGGTCTACAGCCAGCCGAAGTAAAGACTTAACTGCCAGGGCATCGTTGTATGCCCTGGTGCAAGGTCGGCCGTTGGCGGGCAGATCGCCGGGTCGCCGTGAACCCCTCCCTGGGGGCTCGGATGCCGCATCCTTGCGGCATACGCCCGGCTAACCTGTCCCCCCAACGGCCTCCCACTTAGGCTGTCTAATCGCTGTTTTATAAGTCAAAAAAATCCAAACCAAAACATCAATCCAGGTCCAGGTCCAGATCCAGGTACAGGTCCAGGTACAGGTCTTAATCCAATCTAATCTAATCTAATCTAATCTGCAGCCAGCAATAATCGATATCCAGGCCAGTGATCAGGATTGCGTTCTGACCTTAATCTGGCCAAATCCTGTTGATCGGCATCAAAGGGGACTTAGAGTCAGCGACTTAAATTTACAGGGCAATCGGGATAATCCGCCTACGCCTCATCACTCTTTATCGCGCCTGCGCAGTACCAGCCAGGCCGCCGCGACGGTAAACAGCGTGACCAGCAGCACCAGCAGCAGGAAGCCGTGCGGGTTGTTGGCCAGCGGTACGCCGCCGACGTTCATGCCAAAGAAGCCGGCCACCAGGTTGATCGGCAGCGCCAGCACGGTGATCAGCGTCAGGGTAAACAGCGTGCGGTTGCTCTGCTCCAGCTGCTGCGCGGTGACCTCTTCCTGCAGCAGGCGGATGCGTTCGGTCAGGCCGTTGAGGTCGTTCAGCACCACGGTGAACTCTTCGGTGAACTGGCGCAGCTCCTGTACCACGCTGAAGTGCAGCCAGGCCGGCGGCCGGTTGAGCAGGCGAAACAGCGCCGCCGGCTCCGGGGCCAGCAGGCGCTGGTAGCGGATCAGCGTGCGGCGCAGCCGCCCCAGCTCGGCGCGGTTGCTTTTGCTGTGCTGGCCGAGCAGGCGCTCTTCGATCCGATCGACGTAAAGGCTGGACTGCCGCACGATCAGCCCCAGCAGATCCTCCTGCTCCGCCAGCAGCTGGGCCAGCAGTTCGGTGGAAGATCGCAGCCCCAGTTCGGGCAGACGGCGCTGCAGCTGCTCGACCAGCCGCACCGGTTTATGTCGTGCGCTGACCACCAGCCCGTCGCGGCACCAGATCCACAGCGTAGCGTTCTCTTCGCCGCTTTCACGCGGGTCGAAGTTGACGTCGTTCAGCACCGCCATCAGCGCGTCGTTTTGCCGTTCAATGCGGGTGCTGTGCGAGCCGTGCTGGATCTCATCAAAGAAATCATCATCGACGGCGAAATGGGTTTTCAGCCAGCGCGGCGCGGCGGCGTGGTTGAGGTTTACGTGCAGCCAGAGGAAGTTGCCCTCCTGCTGCGGGCCTTGCCAGGCTTCGCAACACTGCTGCACCGTCAGTACCTGGGGCGGCTGTTCGCTGATAAACCGATAGCCGTAAATCAATCCGGAAACATCGTCACTGAAGTCAGTTTTTTGCCGCAGCAGCGGCAGGCGTTCGGTCATAGGGGTACCCGGCGGGGCAGGTGACGGCAATGGCTCTATCCTGCCGCAGGTTGATGACGTTTTTGTTACAGGCGGCACCGTTTGCGCAAATTCCCGCCGACACCGTCATTTTTCTGTCACACAAACTGCGTATTACCAAGGGTAACTTTTTTCATCCCTGCGGTGCACCACCGCCACCCCCAACGGTGCCTTTGATTCCGGAGCCCGATCATGTCTATGCAAGGCAATGAATTTAAATCAGAAAATTTTCACCAGCGCCTGTTGCAGGAGTTTTACGACAGCTACGATGAGGAGCTGGAGATGGAGCTTGACGACATTCGATTCGGCGACGGCAGCGAGATGGCGCCGGACGAGAAGGCGTGGCGTAAGTACTATTTCCGCGAGCTGCTGCGTCTGCAGGGCGAGCTGCTGAAGATGCAGGACTGGGTGATGCGTACCGGCCACCGGCTGGTGATTATTTTCGAGGGGCGCGATGCGGCGGGTAAAGGTGGGGTGATTAAACGCATTACCCAGCGTCTGAATCCGCGCACCTGCCGGGTGGCCGCCCTGCCCGCCCCTAACGATCGCGAGCGCACGCAGTGGTATTTCCAGCGCTATATTGCCCATCTGCCGGCCGCCGGTGAGATGGTGCTGTTTGACCGCAGCTGGTATAACCGCGCGGGCGTTGAGCGGGTGATGGGCTTTTGTAACGAGCAGGAGGTGGAGGAGTTTTACCGCAGCGTGCCGGAGTTTGAGAAGATGCTGACCCGCAGCGGGATTCAGATCGTGAAGTACTGGTTTTCGATTACCGATGAGGAGCAGGAGCTGCGTTTCCTGAGCCGTATTCACGATCCGCTGAAGCAGTGGAAGCTGAGCCCGATGGATCTGGAGAGCCGCCGTCGCTGGGAGGAGTATACCGAGGCGAAGGAGGAGATGCTGGAGCGCACCAATATTGATGAGGCGCCGTGGTGGGTGGTGCAGGGCGTGGATAAGAAGAAGGCGCGTCTGAACTGCATCAGCCATTTGTTGCGTCAGGTGCCGTATGAGGATGCCGCGCCGAAGTCGATTACGTTGCCGGAGCGTGAGCGCCACGATGAGTATCGTCGCAGCCCGGTGCCGGAAGGGATGATTGTGCCCGAGGTGTACTGAATCGGGGTATCGCGTTGCTGTCGGTTAGTCGCTGCGGGTGTGTTGCTTTTGTCGCTGTGCTTTCACTTGTTGCTGTTGCGTTGCTGTGGGTTAGTCGCTGCGGGAACGGTGGCAGACGTGGCGGGTTATTGCGTGGCTGTGGGTGAGTCGCTAAGGGAGCCGTGATCGGGCGTATCGGGGATATCCGGAACACGGACACGCCGTAAACCCATCCATGGGGGCTTGGCATCGCCCATCCATGGGCGCTGACAGTCCGCTTATCCGGATATCCCCGATTGCCTTTGAGCTGCTGAGTCGCTGTTGGGTGAGTTGCTTTTATCGCTGTGCGTTTAATTGTTGCTATTGGGTTGCTGTGGATTAGTTGCTGCGGGTGCGGTAGCAGACATGTCGGGTTATTACGTGGCTGTCGGTCAGTCGCTGCGGGAGCCGTGATCGGGCGTATCGGGGATATCCGGAACACGGACACGCCGTAAACCCATCCATGGGGGCTTGGCATCGCCCATCCATGGGCGCTGACAGTCCGCTTATCCGGATATCCCCGATTGCCTTTGAGCTGCTGAGTCGCTGCGGGTGTGTTGCTTTTACAGCGGCGTTCGCTCTGGCAGTCATGTGGCTGTTAGTGAGGTGTTTTTGGCTGTTTTTTGTCCGTTAGTGGATCGCTGTGAGAGCCGGGATTGCGGGTAGTATGCTACTTTCATCTTCGAAGCGCAGGCTGAGCATCTCGATTTTCTCTACCAGGATCCACATGAGTACATCGCGCGTTATCGGCTGACGGAGTTCAGTTATCGCGTAGGCCAGCGCCCGGCACTGATCGCATAATTCGGTATCGTCCAGGCTGGCTGAATCGGAAATTCCGTAGTTCATTTTGCACCTCCGTTTAAAGAGGTGGCTGGATATTGCGCTGAAACAGTGGTGATAACTGTCTCATTAGAAATAGTCTTTCTGATCATGATGTCGTCTCTTCTGTATACGGGACTGACGTCAGAAACTCGTATTCTCAGATCTGCCAGAAAGAACAGGCATTCGCCACAGAGAAAATGATGATTCTGACGCAAATCCTCCCCGGCTTAATTAAGCCGGGAGATTGTGCCAGGAAGACGTCAAGAACGCCCTCGCTCATTGCTCTGTTATCAGAACGCCAATTCTGATATCGACTGGTGTCGACAAAACTAATTTACGCCTGAATATCTTTATTGCCAGTGGATATTCAAGCCAATTTAAGAAAATGGAAGACGGCTCGAAAACTAATGTAATACCGGTGAAATCAACAAACCCTGTTTGTTTTTACTAACAGCGAAACGGCTGCGTGGAGGATTCGCGGTATGGGGACAGGTTAGCCGGGCGTACGGCGCAGGACGCGCCGTCCGAGCCTCCATGGACGGATGATGTATTGCAGCCCGGATGTTCGGGCTGCAATACATCAACGGCGTCCCGGCGTTCTGACCCCATACCGCGAGCCCCGGCACCCAATCCGCAGCTGTGCTTTTAGCTAAGCAACGACTTCAGCCTCCCGGCGTTTCGCCCCCATACTGCGAGCCCCGGCACCTAACCCACAGCAAGGCTTTTAGCTGCAAGCCACGGCTTTAGCGTCCCTACGTTCTGTCCCAATATATAGTAATAACTTGTCGCCAAACTTTGCAGGCTTTGTTAGCACGCTAAGGGTATGATAGTGGATTACTTAATCCTGTTTTTGGCTCCGCTTTATGTCCGCACCGGCTGCACTGACCTCTGCTCAACTGAACAAACGCATTATCTCCGTGGTGGTGTTCACCTTCTTCTGTTACCTGTCGATCGGCCTGCCGCTGGCGGTGCTGCCGGGCTACGTGCACCACCAGCTGGGCTACGGTTCGTTTATCGCCGGGCTGATCATCAGCCTGCAGTACTTCGCCACGCTGGTCAGCCGCCCGCAGGCCGGGCGTTATGCCGACCTGCTCGGGCCGAAAAAAGTGGTCAGGGTCGGGCTGGCACTGTGCGGCGGCAGCGGTCTGCTGACCCTGCTGGCGGTCTGGCTTAACGCCTCGCCGCTAACCAGCCTGCTGCTGCTGGCCGCCGGACGCGTACTGCTCGGCTTTGGCGAAAGCCTGACCGCTACCGGATCGATTCTGTGGGGCATTAACGTGGTCGGCAGCACCCAGAGCGCGCGGGTGATCTCATGGAACGGCGTGGCTACCTACCTTGCAATGGCGCTGGGCGCACCGCTGGGCGTCATGCTCACCGCGCTGGCCGGTATCCCCGGCTTCGCCACGCTGATTATGCTGATGGCGGCCTTCGGCTACTGGCTGGCCGGACGCCGCCCGGCGGTACAGGTTGCGGTCGGCGAACGCATCCCGTTCAGCAAAGTGTTCGGCAAAATATGGCTGTATGGCCTGTGCCTCGGCCTCGGCACCGTCGGCTTTGGCACCATCGCCACCTTTATTACCCTTTACTTCAGCGAACACGGCTGGAACGGCGCGGCCTTTGCGCTCACGCTCTTCAGCTGCGGCTTTATCATGATGCGCCTGCTGTTCAACAACACCATCACCCGCTTTGGCGCCATCCGCGTCTCGCTGCTGTCGTTTATGCTGGAGTGCGCCGGCCTGCTGCTAATCTGGCAGGCGGGCAGCGTCTGGCAGGTCGATCTTGGCGCGTTCCTCACCGGCTGCGGCTTCTCGCTGATCTTCCCGGCGCTGGGCGTCGAGGCGATCCGCAAAGTAAAACCGCAGAACCAGGGCTCCGCGCTGGGCCTCTACTCCGCCTTTCTCGACTGCGGCCTCGGCCTGACCGGGCCGCTGGCCGGCCTGCTGATCGCCAGACAGGGCGTCGACGCCATCTACCTCGCGGCAGCCGGGATCGTGCTGGTGGCAATGTTGCTGATGATCTGGCGGCTGATTAAAGGCGATCGCTAAAGCCTCGCTTCCTGATAATAGCGACGTTGATGATGACTGATAAACGGTGAATGATGAACGATGAACGATGAACGATGAACGATGAACGATGAACGATGAACGATGAACGATGAACGATGAACGATGAACTGTGAACTGTGAACTGTGAACTGTGAACTGTGAACTGTGAACTGTGAACTGTGAACTGTGAATGATGAATGGTGATGGTTGATTACTCATTTAACTCGATCGGTTTTTTAAGGCAGCCACACAGAACATAACAGGCAATCGGGGTTTATCCGGATAAGCGGACCTTCGGGCACAAGGACGTGCCCGGCAGAGCCCAGGGACGTTACTGGCGTGTCCGCGTTCCGGATAAACCCCGATTAGCCGGGCACCTGAACCCGAAGCGACCAGCAGCCCCAAAGCTACTCCGCGACAAACCAGGTACAAAACCTGAAGCGACACCACAGCGACGCAGAAAATAGCAGGCAATCGGGGTTTATCCGGGTTAGCGGACCTTCGGGCGCAGGGATGCGCCCGGCAGAGCCCAGGGACGTTACTGGCGTGTCCGCGTTCCGGATAAACCCCGATTAGCCGGGCACCTGAACCCGAAGCGACCAGCAGCCCCAAAGCTACTCCGCGACAAACCAGGTACAAAACCTGAAGCGACACCACAGCGACGCAGAAAATAGCAGGCAATCGGGGTTTATCCGGGTTAGCGGACCTTCGGGCGCAGGGATGCGCCCGGCAGAGCCCAGGGACGTTACTGGCGTGTCCGCGTTCCGGATAAACCCCGATTAGCCGGGCACCTGAACCCGAAGCGACCAGCAGCCCCGAATCCACGCCCCGATTAGCCAGGCACCTGAACCCGAAGCGACCCGGCCCCGAAGCCACGCCCCCGATTAGCCAGGCACCTTAACCCGAAGCGACCAGCGTCCCCGAAGCCACGCCCCCGATTAGCCAGACACCGGAACCTGAAGCGACCAGCAGCCCGGCAACCTACTCCGCCCTCACCGCCAGAATCGCCGCCGCAATCTGCGCCGACGTCGGCAACGCCCGCACCTGGGCAAACAGCTCGCTGGCCTCCGCGTACTCCTTACGCAAATACCCCAGCCACTGCTTAATCCGCGCCACGTGATACAACCCGGTATCGCCCTGCTTCTCCAGCTGCACATACCTCTGCAACAGCACCACCACCTGCGCCCACGGCATGCGCGGCTCATTGAACTTAATCACCCGGCTCAGATTCGGCACGTTCAACGCACCGCGCCCGATCATCACCGCATCACAGCCCGTCGCCGCCATACAATCCTGCGCACTCTGCCAGTCCCAAATCTCGCCGTTGGCAATCACCGGAATCGACAACCGCTGGCGGATCTCCCCGATCGCCGCCCAGTTAATCGCCTCCGCGCGATACCCCTCCTCCTTGGTCCGCCCATGCACCGCCAGCTCGGTCGCCCCCGCCTGCTGCACCGCGTCGGCAATCTCAAACTGACGCGCGCCGGAATCCCAGCCCAGACGGATCTTCACCGTCACCGGCAAATGTGCCGGCACCGCCGCGCGCATCGCCTTCGCCCCCTGATAAATCAGCTCGGGATCCTTCAACAGCGTCGCCCCGCCCCCGCTGCCGTTCACCGTCTTCGACGGACAACCGCAGTTCAGATCGACGCCCCACGACCCCAGCTCCACGGCACGGGCGGCGTTCTCCGCCAGCCACTGCGGATACTGCCCCAACAGCTGCACCCGCACCCGCGTACCGGAAGGCGTACGGCTGGCATAATGCAGCTCAGGACAAAGACGATAGAAGGATTTTTCCGGCAACAGTGAATCCACCACCCGCAGAAATTCGGTAATACAGAGATCGTAATCGTTGACGTCGGTCAGCAGTTCACGCACCAGCGAGTCGAGAACGCCTTCCATCGGGGCTAACAGCACACGCATGGAAAAACCTGTGGATCAGAGTTTAAAGGGGGAAACCGGGCGGCTCCCCCCACGTTAACAGACCGCCGCAGCGCCCCCGGGAGGGGCGCGCTCACGGCGTCTGCTTAGCCGTTGTTCGAGGAGTTACCACGACGCTGGCGGGTCTGGTTGACGCGCGGTGCACCGCTGCCGCCTTCCGAACGACCGCCGCGTGCGGCAGCAGAACCGTTACCGGCGTTGCCGCCGTTGCCCTGACGACGCTCGCCGCTGGCCTGACGACGCTCACCGCCGTTACCGGTACCGGCAGCAGCGCTGTTGCCACCCCGGTTACCGCTGCGCTCGCCGCCGCCGTTACCGCGCCCCTGACCCTGGCCCTGACCGCGACCGCGTCCACCGCCGCCGCCACCGCGCTGCTGCTGACGGCCGTTAACGATCGGCTCGGCTTTGATGCTTGGGTCCGGCTCGAAGCCTTCCAGCGCCATACGCGGCACTTCACGCTTCAGCACGCGTTCGATGTCGCGCAGCAGCTTGTGCTCGTCCACGCAGACCAGCGACAGCGCTTCACCGACGGCGGCCGCACGGCCGGTACGGCCAATACGGTGCACGTAATCTTCCGGCACGTTTGGCAGTTCAAAGTTGACCACGTGCGGCAGCTCTTCGATATCGATACCACGGGCAGCGATGTCGGTTGCCACCAGCACGCGAATGCCGCCGGATTTAAAGTCGCTCAGCGCACGGGTACGCGCGCCCTGGCTCTTGTTACCGTGGATCGCCGCGGCGGTGATACCGTCTTTGTTCAGCTGCTCGGCCAGGTGATTAGCGCCGTGCTTGGTACGGGTGAACACCAGCACCTGCTGCCAGTTGCCCTTGCCGATCATCAGCGACAGCAGTTCCCGCTTGCGCTTCTTGTCGACGAAGTGAACGTGCTGCGTCACCTGCTCGGAGGCGGTGTTGCGGCGAGCCACTTCCACCTGCTCAGGGTTGTGCAGCAGTTTTTCCGCCAGCCCTTTGATCTCATCAGAGAAGGTGGCGGAGAACAGCAGGTTCTGACGTTTGGCCGGCAGCTTGGCCAGCACGCGACGGATATCGTGGATAAAGCCCATATCCAGCATGCGGTCCGCTTCGTCCAGCACCAGGATCTCAACCTTAGACAGGTCCAGCGCGTTCTGATGTTCCAGATCCAGCAGACGGCCCGGGGTCGCGACCAGCACGTCAACGCCGCTGCGCAGCTTCATCATCTGTGGGTTGATGCTGACGCCACCAAACACCACCAGCGAACGCAGGTCGAGGTACTTGCTGTAGTCGTGAACGTTTTCAGCAACCTGCGCTGCCAGCTCGCGGGTTGGGGTTAAAATCAGCGCACGTACCGGGCGACGGCCTTTCGGGTGCGGGTTGCTGCTGCTCAGGCGCTGCAGCAGTGGCAGGGTGAAACCGGCGGTTTTACCGGTACCGGTCTGGGCGCTGGCCATCAGGTCGCGGCCGGCCAGTACCACTGGAATGGCCTGGCGCTGGATTGGCGTAGGCTCGTTATAGCCCTGTTCGGCAACAGCGCGCAGAATATCGGCATTAAGGCCGAGAGAATCAAATGACATAAAGTTGACTGACTCCGGATCCGCCCTGACCGCGTCGCGGTGTAGTTTCCAGGGGGAGAGTTGACGCCAGGCGGTGCCTGACGCTTGAATGAGAGCACAAACCACGGTGCGTAAGCGGTGGATTATAACAGATCCGTACCGGTTACAGGGAGTTATTATTCGGCTTCTTCACGGAAAATGCGTTACCGGGCGTGACAGCGCCTGCCGTCAGAGGGCCGCGATCTGACAGGCACAAGGCGGCGACATCCGCCTGCAGGTGGTGTGTAAAATCGAGTAAAAGGCGTGCGTGCGGTAAAAAGGGTGCGTCGGAGCGGTGTAAAAGGCGTCTGTAAAGTAAAAAAAGCAGTGCCGGGATCGTGCAGAAGGTGGATGCGGAGTGCGAAAAACAGCGGGCCACCGAAGTGGCCCGTCAGCATTAGCGTGAACGCTGGCGCGAACGCGTGGGCTCTTTCGCCAGTAGCGAAACGATCGCCGGCCCGGTCAGCATTAACACCCCCACCGCACCCAGCAACAGGTTGTTGTGGATAACCTTAGACAGCAGCACCAGCACCAGCATGGCCGCGCCGAAGTAGTAGGTGGTGGTCACATCTTCAAGGAAATCGCCGATGCGGCGCAGGCGCGGTAAGCGCTGGGTCAGCAGCATGGCGGCAAACACGCTGGCGTACAGCGCCAGTAAAATCATGCTTACCTGCAGCAACATCTTATGCTGCCATCCCCACACCAGCGCGGCAATCAGCAGCAGGTGCAGTGCGATATGTACACAGTTTTGTCCGGTGACAATCTGAATACGGTTAGACCATTTCATGTATTTCTCCTGGCATCGCACCGACCGGGGCCGGCCGGGCGAGTTACCGACGTCTGCCGGTAACGATTTTCTCAGACTAACTCAACTTTCAGACAATGCCTTAAAAAAACGCCGTTCTCAGCACTCTTTTGTGACAAAGACTACACTTTATTGTTCATGAATTGAAAGGGAGAGCGTCATTAGTATGTCACAAAACGGCCAGCGATTGTCGTTTAACGTTCTGACGATCAATACCCATATGGGATTTACCGCGCTGAACAGGCGCTTTATTTTGCCCGAGCTGCGCGAAGCGGTGAGGGCCACCGGGGCGGATATTGTGTTATTGCAGGAGGTGATGGGCAGCCATGAGCTGCACGCGTTGCAGGTGGCGAACTGGCCGGAGGCCCCCCACTATGAGTATCTGGCGGATAGCCTGTGGGGCAACTACGCTTACGGTCGTAATGCCGTCTATCCGCAGGGGCACCACGGCAATGCGGTGTTGTCGCGCCTGCCTATCGCCGCCCATGAGAACGTGGATATTTCGGTTGCCGGCACCGAGAAGCGCGGCGTTCTGCACTGCCAGATCCCGATACCGGGGGGTGAGACCCTGCACGTGATGTGCGTGCATCTTGGCCTGCGTGAAGCGCATCGCCAGGCGCAGCTGCGGCAGATTAGCCAGCGGGTTAACGCCCTGCCCGCCGGCGCGCCGGTGGTGGTGGCCGGGGACTTTAACGACTGGCGGCAGCGGGCCAACCGACTGTTGCTGCGCGAAGCCGGGCTGGAAGAGGTCTTCAGCCGTAAAAACGGCCGCCCGGCACGCACCTTCCCGGCGCGTTTTCCGCTGCTGCGCCTCGACCGCATTTACGTGCGTAACGTCGGCATCAGCCATCCGCAAACCCTTCCCCTGCGGCCATGGTCGCATCTGTCCGACCATGCACCGCTGGCAGTGGAAATCCATCTATGAATCTGACCTGGCGTGACGGCAACCGCATCCGGTTGCTTGAGAATGGCGAAGAATTTTTCCCGCGCGTGTTTGGCGCGATCCGCCGGGCGCAGCATACGCTGCTGCTGGAAACCTTTATCCTGTTTAACGACGAGGTCGGCAACGCGCTGCACGCGGAGCTGCTGGCGGCGGCAAAGCGCGGGGTAAAAATTGAGGTGATGGTCGACGGCTACGGCTCCCCCGACCTGCCGGACGAGTTTGTTCACAGCCTGACCTCGGAGGGGGTGCGCTTTCTCTACTACGATCCGCGCCCGCCGCTGTTCGGCATGCGCACCAACATCTTCCGCCGCCTGCACCGCAAAATCGTGGTGGCGGACGGCAGCATCGCCTTTGTCGGCGGTATTAACTTCTCGGCGGAGCACAATATCAGCTTCGGCCCGCAGTCGAAGCAGGACTACGCGGTGGAGGTGAAAGGCCCGATAGTCGATGATATCGCCGCCTTCGTGCGCGAGCAGATGGGCAGCCGCCAGCAGAGTTCACGCTGGTGGGGGCACCGCGCCCACCGTCCGGCCAGAAACGCCACGCCGGGCGACGCGCAGGCGCTGCTGGTGTGGCGCGATAACGACGCGCACCGTGACGATATTGAGCAGCATTACATGGAGATGCTGCGCAGCGCCCGCCAGGACGTGATCATCGCCAACGCCTACTTCTTTCCCGGCTACCGCCTGCTGCGCGAGATGAAACGTGCCGCGCAGCGCGGGGTGCGCGTGCGGCTGATCGTGCAGGGCGAGCCGGATATGCCGATCGTAAAGGTCGGCGCCGAGCTGCTCTACAACTATCTGGTGGAAGGCGGCGTGGAGGTGCACGAGTACTGTCGCCGTCCGCTGCACGCGAAAATCGCGGTGAAGGACGGCCAGTGGGCCACCGTTGGCTCCAGCAACCTCGATCCGCTCAGCCTGTCGCTGAACCTGGAAGCCAACCTGATCATTCACGATCGCGAATTTAACCGCCAGCTTCGCGACAATCTTGAGCATCTTTTGCAGCAGGACTGTAAACAGGTGCAAGAGAGCCAGCTGCCGCCAAAGAGCTGGGTGCAGCTGACGAAAAGCGTGGTGGTTTTCCACTTCCTGCGCTATTTCCCGGCGATTGCCGGCTGGCTGCCCGCGCATACCCCAAAGCTGTCTCAGGTGCCACCGCCGGTGCAGCCGGAGATGGAGACCCAGGATCGGGTCGCGACCGATAATCATGAGGTGAAGCCCTGATGGCCAAACGACCTAAGCGCTTTGCGCGACTGAAGCAGGTGCTCACCTGGCTGTTTTTTATCGCCGTGACGGTGTTGCTGGTGCTGTATGCCGGCAAGCTGGACTGGGCGGAGGTGTGGCAGAACCTGGTCAGCTATAACCGGGTGGCGATCGCCTCGGCGCTGGCGCTGACCCTGGTCAGCTATCTGACCTACGGGGTTTACGATCTGATTGGCCGCGCCTACTGCGGCCATAAGCTGGCTAAGCGCCAGGTGATGCTGGTGTCGTTTGTCTGTTACGCCTTTAACCTGACGCTGAGCACCTGGGTAGGCGGCGTGGCGATGCGCTACCGGCTTTACTCGCGGCTCGGGCTGAGCGGCAGCACCATTACGCGCATCTTTTCGCTGAGCATCGCCACCAACTGGCTGGGCTACGTGCTGCTGGCGGGGATCGTGTTCAGCGCCGGCTGGGTGAGCGTGCCGTCCGGCTGGTATATCGGCAGCGGCACGCTGCGGGCTATCGGCATCGGACTGCTGGCCTTTGTGCTGTTCTATCTGGGGCTGTGCGCGTTTTCACGCCGCCGCCGCTGGACGGTGCGCGGGCAGAAGCTGGCGCTGCCGTCGCTGCGGATGGCGCTGTTACAGTTTGCGGTTTCCACCGCCAACTGGCTGGTGATGGGCGGGATTATCTGGCTGCTGCTGCTGCAGAAGGTGGATTATCCGCAGGTGCTGGGGGTGCTGTTAATCAGCAGCATTGCCGGGGTGATTATCCATATTCCGGCCGGGATCGGCGTGCTGGAGGCGGTGTTTCTGGCGCTGCTGCGCGGGGAGCATCTGACCCACGGGGCGATTATCGCAGCGCTGCTGGCCTACCGGCTGATCTATTTTATTCTGCCGCTGCTGGTGGCGCTGGTGCTCTATCTGTGGCTCGAGGGGCGGGCGAAGGCGCTGCGCAGGAAGAATCTGGCGGCGGAGTAGTCGTGGCTTTTGGGTCCGGGGCCGGGTCGCTTCAGGTTCCGATGCCTGGCTTATCGGGGCGTTCCGGAACGCGGACACGCCGCAAGTCCATCCATGGAGGCTTGGCATCGCCCATCCCTGGGCGCTGACAGTCCGCTTATCCGGATCGCCCCGATTGCCTGTTAGCGACTGAGTGGCTTTTAGAGACTCGTGCACAGAAGTGAACGAAAAGATGCAGGTGACCATTGTGAACGGGGCGCTGAATCAGCGCCCCGTTTGCTTTAGCGGCGGTTGCCGAAGATGCGCAGCAGCATCAGGAACAGGTTGATAAAGTCGAGGTAGAGGGTCAGCGCGCCCATGATCGAGAAGCGGCGCAGGTTTTCCTTATCCTCAACGTTAATCCCTTCACCGATGTTTTTCAGCTTCTGGGTGTCGTAAGCCGTCAGGCCGACAAACACCACCACGCCGATATAGGTCACAGCCCACATCAGCGCGGTGCTTTTCAGCCACATATTGACCAGCGAGGCCAGTACGATACCGATCAGCGCCATAAACAGCATGCTGCCCATGCCGCTGAGGTCGCGTTTGGTGGTGTAGCCCCACAGGCTCATCGCACCAAACATGCCGCCGGTGACCACAAAGGTGCTGGCGATCGACGAGTAGGTGTAGACGAGGAAGATGCTGGCCATGGTCAGGCCGGTCAGCGCCGAATAGAGCATAAACAGCGCGGTGGCCGCCGCTCCGCTCAGCTTCTGCACCCACATCGACAGCACCACCACCAGCCCGAGCTGAACGATAATCAGGCCGAAGAAGGTGATGCGGTTGGCAAACACCAGCTCCATCACCGCCGGGGTATTGGCGGCAAACCACGAAACAAACGCGGTTAACAGCAGGCCGCAGGTCATCCAGCCGAAAACCTGTGCCATGTAGGTCGACAGGCCGCTGCTGGCACGTTGTACGATGGTATCCGTGGAACGCGGATATCGGTCCATGATGCTCCCCTTATGAATAGTTGAATAGGCGTGATTACTCGCCTAAGCCTGGCATATTCCACCCGGTTAGCGCCAGTTGCGCAGCGGACTGTTTTGCGCTGATTGAGCAGCGGTTGTATTTGTTCACCTTTTGCCACCAGGGCGGATAAAGATTGATCTGATTTAGCCGATAGATCGTACACAAGGGATTTCGCCTACTAACGGAATGTCCGTGCACACAGCTTATTAAATCGGGGAAATGCCAGATGCCGCAGTCGAGTCAGAAAAAGAAAATGAGCACCCGCACGCTGATGCTGATTACCGGAGTGATCACCATCACCCTCGGCTTCAGCATCACCATCGGCCTGCTGAGCTGGCAGTCCGGCCAGCAGCAGAAGAGACTGGCCGAAGAGTATCTCGGGCAGATTGCCCAGAGCCAGGCGCTGGCGGTCCAGAACGAGCTGGACTACGCTCGCACCGTGGCGCGCGATGTCGGCCAGAGCATGGTGGCCCTGCCGGCGGCGGGTATCACCGATCGTGCCGTCGGCGATAAGCTGCTGACCTACGCGCTGAAGCAGAATCAAAATTATATGTCGATCTCCATCACCTTCGAGGAGAACGCCTTCGACGGCCGGGATGCGGAATTCGCCGCCCAGCCCGATCCGGCCCCTGGCGGGCGCTACGCGCGGTTTGTCGACCGCGATGCGGGCGGCAATTATAACCTGCACCACCTGACCTCGATCTTCACACCGGGCCAGGGCGATTATTATATTCTGCCGAAAAAAGCCCAGCGCGATATGCTGATCGAACCTTACAGCTATGCCTATAACGGCGTTCCTACGCTGCTGACGTCGGTTGCGGCGGTGATCGTTGACGACGGCAGGCTGAAGGCGGTGGCGACCTCCGATATCTCCCTTGCCTCTCTGCAGGAGCGGGTAAGCAAAATCACCCCGTGGGAAGGCACCGGCTATGCGCTGCTGATCTCCCACGGCGGCCGGGTCGTCTCCAGCCCGAATAAAGAGCAGGCCGGTAAGGCCTACGACGGGCAGACCGACGGTTACAGCAATCAGATCGTGCAGCATTTCGATCCGGTGCTCGGCGAAGAGGTGCTGCAGACCTGGCGTCCGGTGAATATCGGCAACAGTACCACGCCGTGGTATCTCGGCGTGGTGGCCCCGGTGGATAAGGTGATGGCGGCGGCTAACCGTCAGCTGACCCAGGCGCTGATCCTGATGGTGCTGAGCATCATCATCGTCTGCGCGGTGCTGGGGGTGATCTTTACCCGTAAGATCGTGAAGCCGATCGGCGGTGAAGCACGCCAGGCCGCGGATATCGCGCTGCTGGTCGCCGACGGCGATCTGCGTTCAGAGATCCCGGTCAAAGCTAACGATCGTCAGAGTATTTTCTTCGCCATGCACACCATGCAGCAGCAGCTGCGCGCGATCGTGGCGGAGATCGGTGCCGCCAGCGACTCGGTGCGTCAGGGGGCGGAAGAGATCGCCAGCGGCAACCTCGATCTGGCTTCCCGCACCGAGCAGCAGGCCGCCGCGCTGGAGCAGACCGCCGCCAGTATGGAGCAGCTGACCGCGACGGTGAAGCACAACGCCGATAACGCTCATCAGGCCACCGCGCTGACCGATAACGCCACCGATATTGCCCAGCGCGGCGAGCAGCTGGTGCAGCAGGTGGTGCATATTATGCAGCAGATCGACGAGAGTTCGCAGCGTATCGGGGCCATTACCAGCATTATTAACGGTATTGCCTTCCAGACCAATATTCTGGCGCTGAACGCGGCGGTGGAAGCGGCGCGCGCCGGTGAGCAGGGTCGCGGCTTTGCGGTGGTGGCCTCTGAGGTGCGCAGCCTGGCGCAGCGCAGCGCCGACGCGGTGAAGGATATTTCAGCGCTGATCGCCGAGTCGACGGAGCGCGTCGATCAGGGCGTGACGCTGGTGCAGAGCGCCGGGCAGACCATGCAGGAGATGACGCAGGCGGTGACCTCGGTGAAGACCATTATTGGCGAGATCGTTTCGGCTTCTGACGAGCAGTCGCAGGGCATCGGTCAGGTGACGGTGGCGGTAAATCAGATGGACGGTGCCACCCAGCAGAACTCGGCGCTGGTGCAGCAGATGTCGGCGGCGGCGGCCTCGCTGGAGGAGCAGTCGAAGCAGCTGGCGCACACCGTGCAGCAGTTTAAGCTGGACGCGGCGTAACGGAGTATGGCAGCGGCATCACCCTTATGGCGTCGCTGCCTTTAGTCGCTGCGGGTTCCGGTGCCTGGCTAATCGATGTGTGGCTTTGGGGCCGGGTCGCTGCGGGTTTGGATGCATGGCCTATCGGAAGAGTAGCTTTGAGGCCGGGTCGCTGCGGGTTCCGGTGCCTGGCTAATCGGGGTTTATCCGGATCGCGGACACGCCAGTAACGTCCCTGGGCTCTGCCGGGCGCATCCCTGCGCCCGAAGGTCCGCTAACCCGGATAAACCCCGATTGCCTTTTAAGTTCTGTTTCGCTGTAGAGCGATCATCTCTTTAGAGTCACCCGTCACCACCAATCCAACTAAACCGGTTGTTCTGCGCAGCAGATCGTTGCTCCGATTAGCGATACTTCTATTCATTTAGTGCTAATGGCATTCAAGAATCATCCCCTGCATTATCAGCACGCTGACTCGTTTAGTATCCTTATTATTCCTACATCATGCCTGTTTCACGGCACGTGCTGCCGCTCCTGATTTTTACTTTTCGCCCTACTCTTTTCATCTTCTCCGCGTGGTAGCTGGTTCATGTTTTAAGCAAAGCTGTTGAGCAGTGACTCTCAGGGCCGCATGTTCGTTGTATAAGGGAAGTGAACGATGAAGAAGCAGAAGGATATTGCCTCCGGGCGCAGGCGTTTTTTACAGCGCAGCCTGGCGCTGATTCCGCTGGTCAGCGCGGGCAGCGCTCTACTGCGCACATCCGAAGCGGTGGCAGCTGCAGCGCCGCGATTGCGTGCAGACGCGCCGCTGTTTTTCACCGCCGACGAATGGCGTTTCTTATGTGCCGCCTGCCGGCGGCTGATCCCTGACGACGAACTCGGCCCCGGTGCTCTGGCAGAAGGGGTACCCGCGTTTATTGATAAGCAGATGGAGTTGCCCTACGGATACGGCCAGCTGTGGTATATGCAGTCGCCGTTTGCCGATGGCGTACCCGAGCTGGGTTATCAGTCAGCGTTAGTGCCGCGCCAGGTGTATCGTTTGGGGATTGCCGCCGTCGATGGCTACTGTCGGCAGTTTTTTCAGGCGGTGTTTGCCAACCTTTACGCCACTCAGCAGGACGAGGTGCTACAGGCACTGGAAAGCGGACGTCTGCAGTTCGATATGCTGCCGGGACCGCTGTTTTTCGAGCAGCTGCTGGAGAATACACGGGAGGGTTACTTTAGCGACCCGATTCACGGGGGCAATCAGAGCATGGCCAGCTGGCGGCTGATCGGGTTCCCCGGCGCACGAGCGGACTATCCGTGGGTAATGGACCACCCCAACCAGCCCTATCCGCTGCCTCCGGTGGATATCAGCGGCAAACGGGGAGAAAAAGCATGAGTGATATTACCGATCCCCCGGTTGACGTGCTGATCGTCGGTTTTGGCTGGACGGGCTCATTGATGGCCCGCGAACTGGCCGACAGTGGGTTAAAGATCCTCGCGCTGGAGCGCGGTGAACAGCGCGATACTCAGCCTGATTTCGCCTATCCGCGCATAATGGACGAGCTGACGTACGCCGTGCGTTTGCGACTGTTTCAGAATCCGGCCCGGGAGACGGTCACTGTACGTCACTCGATGACCGATCGCGCTCTGCCCTATCGACGTTTTGGCTCCTTTTTACCGGGTAATGGCGTGGGCGGTGCCGGGGTGCACTGGAACGGGATGCTCTGGCGACCGCTGGAAGCGGATTTGCAGATGCGATCGATGGTCAGCGAACGCTATGGCGCGGGCGTAATTCCGGCAGATATGCAGCTTCAGGATTATCCGTTTAGCTATCAGGAGATGGAGCCGTGGTTCGATAAATTTGAGAAAATCTGCGGGGCTGCAGGCCAGGCCGGTAACATCAATGGCACCAAAATTGCCGGAGGCAACCCGTTCGAAGCCCCCCGCGCCGGTCCCTACCCGACCCGAGCGCTGAAACAGCAATACGCCGGTACGCTTTTTGGGCAAGCCGCTGAAGGGCTGGGCTACAGCCCGTTTCCCGTTCCTGCGGCCAACTGCAGCGAACCCTGGACCAATCCTTACGGCGTGCAGCTAGGCGTGTGTAATTACTGCGGTTACTGTGAGCGCTTCGGCTGTTTTAACGCGTCTAAAGCCTCACCGCAGTCAGCGGTGTTGCCTTCATTGCGACAGTTTGCCAACTTTTCGTTGCGAACCGAGGCCCACGTGCTGCGCGTGGTACTTGATTCCGCCAAAAAGGTGGCCGTGGGTGCCGAGTGGATTGACTCACAGGGCCGGACGCATTTTCAGCCCGCTGCGTTAGTGGTGCTCAGCGCTTTTCAGCTGCATAACGTGCGGCTGCTGCTGCTTTCAAAGATCGGCAAAACCTACGATCCGCTCAGCGGTGAAGGTGTGGTCGGACGTAACTACGCCTATCAGATCAACGGCGGTATCAACCTGTTTTTCGGTCAGGAGACCTGCTTTAATCCGTTCGGCGCTACTGGCTGTACCGGCACCTTTATTGATGACTTCAATGCGGAAAATTTCGATCACTCAGGATTAGGTTTTATCGGTGGCGCAACGATTTCGGCCACCATCACCGGTGGCCGCCCCATCCAACAGATGCCATTGCCCCACGACACGCCACGCTGGGGTTCAGCGTGGAAAAAGGGTATTCAGCAGCACTATCTGCATACTATGAGCATCGGTTCTTCCGGATCGGTGATGCCTTACCGCCACTGTTATCTGGATCTCGACCCAACCTGGCGAGATGTTCACGGCCAGCCGCTGCTGCGTATGACCTTCGACTGGCAGCAGAATGAACTGATGATGACGCGCTTTATTGCCGCCAGGGCGGCAGAGATTGCCGAGGCCATTCAGCCACAACGCTTTGAATCAAATTTTATGGATCTGCACTCCCATTATGACGTACGGCCTTACCAGTCCACGCATACCACTGGCGGCACGGTGATGGGAAACGATCCACGCACCAGCGTGGTAAATCGCTACCTGCAATGCTGGGATGTGCATAACCTGTTTGTCACCGGCGCATCGGTATTTCCGCAAAATATGGCCTATAACCCCACCGGCCTGGTGGGCGCAACCGCGCTATGGGCGGCTCATGCCATTAAAACTCGCTATTTTCAGCAACCCGGGTCGCTGGTTTAGTGAGAGGGACCCGTTTATGAAGATAAAGCTTTGGTGGTGGCTGCCGCTGATGTTCGGCGGCGGCCTGCACGGCGCAATGGCGCAGGACAGCATTTCGACTCGCGGCGCTTATCTGGCGCAGATTGCCGACTGCGGCGGCTGCCATACCGCATCGGGCGGTGCTGCTTACGCCGGAGGCGTTGCTCTTGCCACGCCTGTTGGCATCGTCTATTCCACCAATATCACTCCGGAGCGCCGCACGGGCATCGGTGACTACGATTATGCTGATTTTGTCCGGGCGGTGCGTGATGGTCGGGCTAAGGATGGCCACAATCTCTATCCGGCGATGCCCTATACCGCCTACAGTAAGTTCAGCGACGCGGAGCTTCAGGCGCTGTGGAGCTTTTTTCACCAGAACGTGAAGGCGGCGGTAAAGCCAAACCGGCGTGCAGAGATCCCCTGGCTGCTGCACTTTCGCTGGCCCCTTAACGTCTGGAACTGGCTGTTCCATGACGATTCTCCCTGGCGTGCCGATCCCACTAAAAGCCAGCAATGGAACCGAGGTGCCTGGCTGGTGGCAGTACCCGGCCACTGCGGAAGCTGCCATACGCCACGCGGGATAGCTTACCAGGAGAAGGATGTTGACGGGCGCAGCTCAGCCTGGCTGACCGGCAATACCGTGGCGGGCTGGTATGCGCCGAGTCTTAACGCCAGAAAATATGCGGGGCTTAGCCATTGGTCGCAACAGGAGATCGCCGCGTTTCTGCACAGTGGTCAGACCGAAAATCAGATGGCATTTGGCTCAATGGCCGAAGTGGTGGAGAACAGTACGCAGTATATGAGCGATAGCGACCTACAGGCGATCGCTGTCTATCTCAAAAGCCTTTCGCCCGCACAGCCTAACAGCGGGGATCGTTCCAGGCCAGCTGATGCTGGCCTGACACAACAGGATAAGATAATGATCGCGGGAGCCATGGTCTGGGCAGATAACTGTGCAGCCTGCCACCGATCGGATGGAGAGGGTTACCGACGCACCTACCCCTCGCTGGTCAACAACGCAGCGCTGTCAGAAGACGATCCCGCTTCATTAATCAGTATGGTCCTTTACGGCGGCAAAGCACCGGTAACCTCCACGTCTGTGACGGGGATGGCGATGCCGGGATTTGGGGAGCGGCTTTCCGACAGCCAGATCGCCGCATTGGCCACCTTTGTACGTAACAGCTGGGGCAATCAGGCTTCAAAGGTGACGAAAAATCAGGTAAAAGCCCTTCGCAAGCCACAAGGTTCAGGTTCAGGTTCAGGTTCAGGTTCAGGTTCAGGTTCAGGTTCAGGTTCAGGTTCAGGTTCAGGAAAATGAAAAAGTTATCCAGACAGATAGCAATGCGGCAAAAAAGTTTATTTTAAGCGGCACCCGGTCATCAGAGGGTGCCGGATTAATGCAATTTATTCACCGCGCAGGCTTTCCAGTAGTGCCATCGATCGATAAATAGTGGCATGTACCGGCACGGCGACACCGGCCTGCGTTGCAAGCCGACAGATCGTGCCATTCTGATCTTCCAGTTCTGATTTACGCCCGGCGGCTAAGTCACGCTGCATTGATGCAGTACTGTCCGGCGTAAAGGCATCGAACTGTGACATCGCCCACTTCACATCTTCCTCCGTTAGCAGAACACCATATGCCTCAGCAAGCGCTCTGACTTCCAGCATCGCATCCTGCACCAGCTGACGCGTCAACGGGAAGCTACGGGTTTTACCTACCGGCTGCCGGGTGAGCGCGCCTACACCGCCGTAAGAGGAGATCAGCATAAACTTGCGCCACATGTCGTGATAAATATCGTCGGAGAGTGTCGTAGTTACCGAGGCATCGGTCAGCGCAGCAGCCAGCGATTCGCAGCGTGGTGAACGGCTGCCATCCAGCTCACCGAAGGTAATCGCCGGTTGGCCGCCCAGGTGTTGAACGCGGCCCGGCTCAGGCAGATGGGAAATAATGACGCATACCCCGCCCAGCACGTGCTGTTTACCCACGGCCTGCACCAGCGTATCGGTAACGGTAATGCCATTCTGTAGCGGCAGTATCGGCGTTGAGGCATGCAGCAGCGGTGCCAGACCGGCTGCCATATCGCTTACCTGAAACGCTTTCGTCGCCAGGATCACCGCATCCGATTCGCCGATGTCACTGGCCAGGGTACTTACGCCAGCAGGCATGACCTGCCACGGTGGCGCATCACCGCTGCTTACCTGAATCCCCCGTGCCCTGATCGCTTCCGCATGGCGTTCCCGCACCAGAAAATGCACGCTGTGCCCGGCTCTCTGCAGCACCGCACCGAAATAAGCTCCAACACCGCCCGCCCCTACCATGGTAATTTTCATGCTTCCCTCCTTTTTATTTCATTCACAACTGCTTGCTGATGTAATATTTGAAGAGCTGTTTTTTCCACATCATCAATTCTCAAAATACCACTATATAAAGACAGTATTGAGTCATGTATTTCTTGCCATAATCTTTGTTTTTTCGGAAGGATTTCATAATCAAGTTTATTCACCAAATATCCTGTAACCTTCGAGATAAAATCTGGATCATCTATTTTCTCCGATAACATCCCAGAATCTTTCAGGATCTGACGCACGGTATCATCAAACAAGCCCACCTGATTAACAAAATATTTTACAGGCCGTTTTACGTTTAGGTAATCGGGCACATTAACTATTCCTGCATTTTCATTTTCAACCAATAAACCACTGACTGGCCTATAAACATCAGGAATAACAATAAACGTTTTTTCAGCCAAACCCGCTGCATCTTTAAGTTTCTGAGGATCGAGATTCTTTCCATTAACCGTAATATTCCTCTCGATAAATATCTGATTCAAAACCTCTATATTTGCAAGCCCAGCCCGATTTCCGAATCCCGCTATTCCACCTTCAATCATCTGAAAACCATGGAAAACGGAAGATAATGAGTTTGCAAGTCCCAATCCCCTGTCGTCATGTGAATGAAGATAAAATGTCATATTTGAGAAATCATTAACCAAATTTGCGGCCAGTATCGCCGTAACATCAGGATACAATGTTCCCACTGAGTCATTGATCCTTACCTTACCTATTCCAAGCTTTTTAACTCTTTCAATTTGCCTGCATATAAAATCATAGTGTTCATTATCAATTTCAGTATCAAATGCATTTAATATACTCGATCTAAAATTCCTTATGCCAATATCGAAAAGTTCACCGTGCGCTTTAGCCAGTAAATTTTTCTCTTCCTGAAATTCAACCATACCAATACTAACATGTACTTTCTCCAGGAGTTTTCTGGGTATTATTTTCAATGACTCTTTAAGCGGCTCCCATGTTTTCAGGGTTAGATTGAATAAGAAGTTTACATCTTGCGGAATTCTATTCAGAAGGCACTGAGAATTAAGGCATCTCAATAGAAACTTAGCTTCCTGGAGTCCTGACCCCATATCAATATCTTTTATACCCGTACAGGCTATCATTTCAACCAAAGCAAGCTTGTCTTCATCACGCGCACCAAAAAGTGCTCTTTCGAGACCTTCTCGAATCGTTTCATCTGAAATGCTAATGAGATCGAAGTCTTTAAATCGTGGTTTATGACCATAAGGCATAGAGAGAGCCATGACATTGCTTCCTTAAGCTATAGACACGAAGCACTATATTTACCGAATTATTATTTATAGGTTATACATCTAATGCCTTTATGAAAAATGTTAACAAAATAAAAAACCATTTATAAAAAAAAGCCAAGTCATTAATTAATAGATTTTTTATATTATCCATACAATTCCACACCCCTATCCCTTAGATATTTATATACGTTAGGTTCGGATTTTTTAGTCAAAAGTGGTCTGGCACAACCAAGATAGTTGCAGAATTGCTGTATCCCCCAACTTCTGGCAATAGCAATGAATGACTTTACACAGCCACGAGTAAACCTTGACGAGAGAAGTAAGCTTCAGGTTTGCCGGGCAAGCAATGCAAAGTCGTCTGCCCACTCTCCAGCAACGGTATTTAAGGCGACCCGGCGATTTGCTGCCAGCGGCCGACCCAGGCACCGGGCATAAAGCCACGCTCCTTACAGCGCTTGCATTACCAACCAAGGCACCAGGCATAAAGCCACGCCCCAGGCAGCAACGCCAAAGCGCGTAACGGAGTCCTTAATTCCTTTTCAGGCACGCCTCGTAGCGCCCGTTCACCCGATGGGCGAACCAGGCGGTGGTCAGGTTGCGGGTGATTTTCGGGCTTTCCAGCTTAATGCCGGGCAGCACCTCGCGCGGCAGTCGCTTACCGGCGTCTTTGTCGGCCAGCGCAAAGACCGCCTGCCACAGATCGCTTTTCTCAAAGTCCGCGCTGTCACCCCTCTCCAGCGCCCGGCGGATCGCCCGGTCGCTGTAGTCCAGGCGTTTGCCCAGCGTGCGCAGCGCTTTCTCGGTCGCCCCGGCGTTGTCTGAAGCGTAGTCAATCAGATCGCCGTCCAGCGCCAGCCTGATACCGCTGAGGCGCGACACCGCCGCCTGAAACGCCGCGTTGCGGCTGGCGTACCAGCCGGCGTTAAAGTCGGCGAAGCGGTAGAGCGGCGCGCTGTAGCTGGCCGGGTAGCCGAGCAGGTGCTGGGTGCCGAACCAGATGCCGCCGCGGCGGCTGAACACCTCGCGGCGAATCGAACCGTCAACCGGGTACGGGTAGCCTCTGGCGTGCGCTTCGGCGAAGGCGATGCTCACCTGCATCGGGCCGCCGGTATGGATCGGGTTGAACTTACCGAACAGCTTCTGCCCCATCGGCACCGTATCGATCAGATCGTCAAAAATCGCGCTGAGTTCTTTTTCGCTTTTTACCCGGTCCAGCCGCTCGGCGTAGCTTTTGCCGGTGGGGGAGTCGATTTTCAGCGCGGTATGCACGAGGAACGACGGGATATGCAGCTGCCCGGCGCGGCGGTCGATCTCAGCCCAGGCGATTTTCGGCAGCCCCGCCACCGGCGCGTCGGCGTTGAAGTTGGACTCCTGGGCGGTCACCGCGATCACCGCGCAGATATTGCTGGCGGACGGGTCGATACTGAGGCCGTTAAACGCGGCGTACATATCCGTTGACCAGCCCTGACGGTTGCTGACGTTGTCGGGCAGCAGGCGGGCGATCTGCACCTTTACGTCGGTCGGGCGTGGGGCGGAAGTCTGTTTAGCGGGGTGCTGGCTACAGCCGGCCAGCACCAGCAGGCCGATAAATGAGAAGCGATGCATAAAACGGCGGGTCATGGCGTTCCTTCAGGGCGAGGCAAAATGCGATGAGCCAAGACTAGCCGCTGTGCACGGCAATATCCACTGCCTGTCGGCTTAAAACCTGCCGCAGCGATTTTACATCGTCGCAGCGAAGATTGCAGACCGCCAACGGGGATCGCCCAACGCAGAACCCTGTCTGCGCGTTACGCCAGCACGCGGATAGCGACTCGCTGCCGCATGATTATCGCTGCGCATAATGCCTTGCCTGCTGCCACCGTCGTAGCGCTGCAGTGACGCTTTCCGGCGCTCAGCCGCCTGACGATCGCTGTCGCGTGATGCGATCCAGCGCCCGCCGTTGTGGTGAGGCACTCACGCCTTCCAGCGTTCGGCCGCCTGACGATCGCTGTCGCGTGACTCCACCCAGCGTTCGCCGTCCGGCGTGGCTTCGCGCTTCCAGAACGGCGCGCGGGTTTTCAGCAGGTCCATAATAAATTCTGCGGCGGCAAAGGCCGCACCACGGTGCGCGCCGCTGACGCCGACCAGCACGATCTCATCGCCGGGATACAGCGCGCCGACCCGGTGGATCACCGTCACCCTGTGCAGCGGCCAGCGCTCGCGCGCCTCCTGCACGATCGCCGCCAGCGCCTTTTCGGTCATTCCCGGATAGTGCTCCAGCGTCAGCGCGCTGACGTCGTCGCCAAGATTGTGGTCACGCACCTTGCCGGTAAAGGTGACGATCGCGCCGTCGGCGTGGCTGTCCGCCAGCCAGTCGTACTCCTGCGCCATGCTGAAGGGCTCTGCCCCGACCCGAATACGTGTATCCATCTCAGCCCCCGGTGACCGGCGGGAAGAAGGCCACTTCGTCCCCGACGTTAAGCGGGTGAGTGCCGGGAACCAGCGTCTGGTTGACGGCCGCCAGCAGCTTGCCGGACTCCAGCGCCAGCGCCCAGCGGTCGCCGCGCGCGGCCAGCGCAGCGCGCAGCGCCTCAACGCTGGGGTAGTCGGCGGCCAGCGTCAGCCGGTCAGTGCCCACCAGCTCGCGCACCTGGGCAAAAAACAGCACGTTAATCATGCGCCACCGCCTGGAAATCACCGGACTTGCCACCGCTTTTGCTCAGCAGGCGGCACTGCTCGATGCTGATATCTTTCTGCACCGCTTTGCACATGTCGTAAATGGTCAGCGCCGCCACCGAGGCGGCGGTCAGCGCCTCCATCTCAACGCCGGTTTTGCCGGTCAGGCGGCACAGCGTCTCAATCCGCACCCGGTTAAACTGCGGCTGCGCTTCCAGCGTCACCTCCACCTTGCTCAGCATCAGCGGATGGCAGAGTGGGATCAGCTCCCAGGTGCGCTTGGCGGCCTGAATGCCGGCGATGCGGGCGGTGGCGAACACGTCGCCCTTGTGGTGGCTGCCGTCGGTAATCATCTGCAGCGTGGCGGGTGCCATCACCACCAGCGCTTCGGCGCGGGCTTCGCGTACGGTTTCCGCCTTGCCGGAGACGTCAACCATATGGGCTTCGCCGGCGGCGTTAATGTGGGTTAACTGTGACATTCAGAGCTTCTTTACGTGGGAAACGAAGTTACATGGCCCGGTGCGGGCGTCGAGCTGTTCCTGGATAATACGCTCCCAGGCCAGCTGACAGGCGCTGGTGGAGCCGGGGACCGCGAGGATCAGCGTCTGGTTGGCGATGCCGCCCACCGCCCGCGACTGCAGGGTGGATGTGCCGATATCCTCAAACGACACCATGCGGAACAGCTCACCGAAGCCTTCGATTTCGCGATCGAACAGCGGCAGCAGCGCTTCCGGCGTGCTGTTTTTGGCGTTAAAGCCGGTGCCGCCGTTAATCAGCACCACCTGCACGTCGCGGCTGGCGACCCAGCGCGAGACGGCGGCGCGGATCTGATAGCGGTTATCGGCAACGATCAGCCGGTCGACCACCTGATGCCCGGCCTCGCTCAGCGCCTCGCGCAGGTAGATGCCGGAGCTGTCGCTCTCCGCGGTATGTTTATCGGAGACGGTCAGCACCGCCACGTTAAGCGCCACAAATTCGGCTAAACCTTTACCCATAGTGATTCCTTATCCGCCGATAAACGACAGGTTCTGCGTAATGCCGGTGTTGCCCTGATGGAGGAAATGCGTCTGTTTTTTCTGACCAAGGCTGCTGGCGATGCGCGCCTGCAGCGCCTGCTGCTGGTCGTCATCCGCCAGCAGGTCACGCAGCGGCACGCCGCCGTCGCCGAACAGGCACAGGTGCAGGTTGCCGACCGCCGAGACGCGCAGGCGGTTACAGCTGGCACAAAAGTCTTTCTCATACGGCATGATCAGGCCGATTTCGCCCTGATAGTCCGGGTGCTGAAACACCTGCGCCGGGCCGTCGCTGCGCGCGCGCGGCTGGCACACCCAGCCCTGGCGCAGCAGCTGCTCGCGAATTACCTCACCGGAGATATGGTGCCTGCGGAACAGCGCGCCGCCGTCGCCGGTCTCCATCAGCTCGATAAAGCGCAGCTGGATCGGGCGCGTGCGGATCCAGTCAAGGAAGGTGCCGAGGCTGTGGTGATTGACGTCGCGCATCAGCACGGTGTTGACCTTCACCCTGCTGAAGCCGGCGTCGAAGGCGGCATCGATGCCGCGCATCACCTCGTGAAACTTGTCCTGGCCGGTGATGGCGTGAAACTGGCGGGCGTCGAGGCTGTCGATGCTGACGTTAAGCGCGGTCAGCCCGGCGTCGCGCCACTGCGCGACATCCCGCGCCAGACGGTAGCCGTTGGTGGTCACCGCCAGCTGGCGAATGCCCGGGTTCTCCCGCACGGCGGCGATAATATCGGTAAAGTCGCGGCGCATTGAGGGCTCGCCGCCGGTCAGGCGCACCTTTTCGGTGCCCGCGGCGGCAAAGGCACGCGTGACGCGACGGATCTCATCTAGCGTCAGGAAGCTTTTGTTCTGCACGCCCTGCGGCTTGTAACCGTCGGGCAGGCAGTAGGTGCAACGAAAGTTACACACGTCAGTGATCGACAGGCGCAGGTAGTAGAACCTGCGCGCATAGCTGTCAGTAAATTGTGGCACCGTGACACCTTTCCAGATTCGGGAGATGCAGGCATTTCTTTCTGCACCCTGGCAACTCAAGGTTGCGGCCAGGAAACCCTATCCGCGACGGACGTAGGTTTCAGGGCTAAGTGTGACTTACCCATCCGGGTAAGCGCGGGTAAAAAAATTCTAACGTTAATAGCGCCAGCTTTCCAGCACGGTTTTTCGCTATATACTATGATGCATAGCGTATTTTACCGACCGTTTAGCGCCAGATAGCGTAAAATAGAGCTGATAAACACCCTGACAACAAGATGAAAACACATAATGCGTAATCGCACCTTAGCCGACCTGGATCGCGTGGTGGCTTTAGGCGGTGGACACGGCCTCGGCCGCGTGATGTCCGCCCTTTCCCCGCTGGGTTCCCGCCTGACCGGCATCGTCACCACCACCGATAACGGCGGCTCCACCGGCCGCATCCGCCGCTCCGAAGGCGGCATCGCCTGGGGAGATATGCGTAACTGTCTGAACCAGCTGATCGCGGAACCCAGCGTCGCCTCAGCGATGTTTGAGTACCGCTTTAACGGCAACGGTGAGCTGGCCGGACATAACCTCGGCAACCTGATGCTGAAAGCGCTGGATCACCTCAGCGTGCGCCCTCTGGAGGCGATCAACCTGATCCGCAACCTGTTAAAGGTCGATGCCTTTTTGATCCCGATGTCAGAGCAGCCGGTGGACCTGGTGGCGATGAGTCACGAAGGTCACCTGGTCTACGGCGAGACCGAGATCGACCTGATGCCGGAAGCGCCGCAGGAGCTGATGCTGTCACCGCAGGTCAGCGCCACCCGCGAAGCGGTGGTGGCGATTGGCGAAGCAGACCTGATCCTGATCGGCCCCGGCAGTTTCTACACCAGCCTGATGCCGGTGCTGCTGCTGCCGGAGATCGCTCAGGCGCTGCGCCGCACCCCGGCGCATATGGTGTGGATCGGCAACCTTGGCCGCGAACTCAGCCCGGCGGCGGCGGCGCTGAGCGTTAATGACAAACTGGCGGTAATGGAGAAGGCGATAGGCAGGGAGACGATCGATGCGCTGGTGGTCGGGCCGAAGGTCGACTGCAGCGAGGTGACAGGGCGGATCGTGATTAAACAGCCGCTGGAAGCCGGCGATATCGCCTATCGCCACGACCGCCAGCTGCTGCGCCTGGCGCTGGAGACGGCGGTACAGTCGCTGGGTGAAAACCACTGACGTTGCGCAGCCTGCCATTCGCGGCAGGCCAGCCTGAAGCGGACAGCCGGTGTCCGCCTCAGCCGGCATCAGGACGCGGCGATAAACAGCTCGCGCAGCGCGTGCAGCTGGTCGCGCACCGCGGCCGCCTCTTCGAACTCGAGGTTCTGCGCGTGCTGCTGCATCTGCGCTTCCAGCTGGTTGATGCGCTTCTGCAACCCGGCGGGTGACAGGTCGACGTAGGTTGGATCGTCCTCCACCACGCTGCGCCCCTTCATGCTGCGCGGTTTGGCCTTGTTCTTCGCCAGCCCCTGCCCCAGCTCCAGAATATCGGCAATTTTCTTGTTCAGCCCCTGCGGCACGATGCCGTTGTCTGTGTTGAACTGCTCCTGTTTTTCACGGCGGCGTTCGGTTTCGCCAATCGCCCGCGCCATCGACGGGGTAATCTTATCGCCGTAAAGGATCGCCTTCCCGTTGAGGTTACGCGCCGCGCGGCCGATGGTCTGGATCAGCGAACGTTCTGAACGCAGGAAGCCCTCTTTGTCGGCGTCGAGGATCGCCACCAGCGACACCTCCGGCATATCCAGCCCCTCACGCAGCAGGTTAATGCCCACCAGCACGTCAAACTTGCCGAGGCGCAGGTCGCGAATAATTTCCACGCGCTCGACGGTATCGATATCCGAGTGCAGGTAGCGCACCCGCTCACCGTGCTCTTCCAGATATTCGGTGAGGTCTTCGGCCATGCGCTTGGTCAGCACCGTCACCAGCACGCGCTCGTTGATGGCCACCCGCTTGCGGATCTCAGAGAGCAGATCGTCGACCTGGGTGCCCACCGGGCGCACTTCGACCAGCGGGTCGAGCAGGCCGGTCGGACGCACCACCTGATCGACCACGTCACCGCCGGATTTCTCCAGCTCGTAGTTGCCGGGGGTGGCGGAGACGTAGATGGTCTGCGGCGCCAGCGCTTCGAACTCTTCAAACTTCATCGGACGGTTGTCCAGCGCCGACGGCAGGCGGAAGCCGTACTCGACCAGCGTCTCTTTACGCGCCCGGTCGCCGCGATACATGCCGCCAATCTGCGGGATGGTGACGTGGGATTCGTCAATCACCAGCAGGCCGTCGGCGGGCAGATAGTCAAACAGCGTCGGCGGCGCTTCCCCCGGCCCGCGGCCGGAGAGGTAGCGCGAGTAGTTTTCGATGCCCGAGCAGTAGCCCAGCTCGTTCATCATCTCGAGGTCAAACTGGGTGCGCTGGCTGATGCGCTGCTCTTCCAGCAGCTTGTTGCTGGCCAGCAGCACTTGCTTACGATCCGCCAGCTCGACCTTGATCTCCTCCATCGCCTGCAGAATACGTTCGCGCGGGGTGACGTAGTGGGTCTTCGGGTAGATGGTGTAACGCGGGATATCCTGGGTCACCTGGCCGGTCAGCGGGTCGAAGATCGACAGGCGCTCCACCTCTTCATCGAACAGCTCGACGCGCAGCGCGTAGTCGTCTGACTCGGCCGGGAAGATGTCAATCACCTCACCGCGCACGCGGAAGGTGCCGCGCTGAAACGCCTGATCGTTGCGGGCGTACTGCAGCTCAGACAGGCGCCGGAGGATAGCGCGCTGGTCAATGATCATGCCGCGGGTCAGGTGCAGCATCATTTTCAGGTAGAGGTCCGGATCGCCAAGGCCGTAAATCGCCGATACCGAGGCCACCACGATCACGTCGCGCCGCTCCAGCAGCGCTTTGGTGGCGGAAAGCCGCATCTGTTCGATGTGCTCGTTCACCGAAGCGTCTTTCTCGATAAAAGTGTCCGAGCTCGGCACGTAGGCTTCCGGCTGGTAGTAGTCGTAGTAGGAGACGAAGTACTCCACCGCGTTGTCCGGGAAAAATTCCTTCATTTCGCCGTACAGCTGCGCGGCCAGCGTCTTGTTCGGCGCCAGCAGCATGGTCGGACGGTTGAGGTCGGCGATCACGTTGGCCACGGTGAAGGTTTTCCCGGAGCCGGTTACGCCCAGCAGCGTCTGGTGTGCCAGGCCGTCTTCCAGCCCCTCTTCCAGCCGGCGAATGGCCTCAGGCTGGTCGCCGGCGGGTTTGAAATCTGAATTGAGTGTGAAAACTTTGCTCATTGACGGGCTACCTGATGACGTTGTTCGCGAACCGGCTTCTAATTCTACTCTGCCCTGCCGATTTTGCCAGCAAAAAAGACTGGATAAATTAACAGTGATTCTGCATGATGGCGGGACACAGGCGGCAACGCAGAGGCGCACATTTGCCACGCAAACGTCTGCGTTTTTGCTGCCAAAAGGTTATCCCCAGATATTCTGGATCTTTAACATTTGTCAAGCACCCTGGCTGAAAACAGTGTGACGGATTGATTGCAGGCCACGGGCGGCTTGCTTTTAGTTAACGTGTTGAAAAAAAACCTGATTGCTTTTGAGCTGAGTTTCGCAGCAACCCAGGCCTAAGCCGCACCCGCTCTCGTCTGCCACAGGTTTTCATCCTCTAATGCACAAGGTTATCCACAGGAATAGTGGATAAGTGTTTGCAGCGCACAGGGCATCGGCTGTGCATAATTCTCCCCCTGCCCCCTTAACAGCCGCTAAATATTTTTTTTTGCTTTTTTTTCGTCATCCCCGAGCCCACTCCGGCGACAGTTTTGCTCATTAATCCGTCATTTTCCCGTGGCGAATGTTGCAGGTGAACCGCGCAGGGCCGTAGCCGCTGCAATTGTGAACGCTGGCTGCACCACCAGCGCTTCATCCCCGGCACCATCACAGTGCAGCGCGACGATTACTGCCGGAAACTGATTAATCCGGCTTACCCGTAACGGGCGGCATTACCCCCTCCCCCATCACAAAATGCGCTTTTTTACCCCATCCTGGCCTGATATTTGCAGTATCTCCCTTACCGCTTTCCGTCCGCCGGCGTCACTGGCCCGGCGGACGGCCACCACCCGGGGCACAGACGTGCCGGGTGCCCCACGAAAACGGTCTGAAGGAGAGTGTCTGATGCTCAGTTTACGCTCGGTAAATCAGTTTTACGGTCAGCAGCATATTTTATGGGACGTTGACCTCGATCTGCCTGCGGGCAGCTGCACCGGCGTGATCGGCCGCCCGGGGATGGGCAAAACCACGCTGGTGAACTGCATTATGGGGCATCTGCCGGTTAACAGCGGGTCGATGGTCTGGCAGGAGGAGCACGGGCAGCCGCAGGATCTGCTGGGGCTGCCCGTGGAAAAACGGGCGGTGCTGGGGATTGGCTATGTGCCACAAACCCGGCCGCTGTTTTCACAGCTGAGCGTTGAGGAGAACCTGCAGGTCGCCCTGCTGGCGGGGGTTGAAGCGGCGCGTCACCCGGCGATACCGCCGATGGTCTATGACCTGTTTCCGGCCCTGTGGTCGCTGCGCCATACGCGCAGCGGCGAGCTGCCCATCAGCCAGCAGCAGCAGGTGGCGCTGGCACGGGCGCTGGTGCTGATGCCGAAGCTGCTGATCCTTGATGAGCCTACCGGCGGCATGTCGCCGTGGCTGGAGGAGGAGATGGGCAACCTGATCCACCGCCTCAATCACGAATTTGGCATGACCATTCTGCTGCTGGAGCAGCAGCCGTCGTTTATCCGCCGGGTGGCGGACTATTTTCTGCTGCTGCACCGCGGCCGCAACGTCGCCCACGGGCGGGTGGCGCAGCTGGATGACAGCATGATCGATACCTGGCTGACGGTGTAGGGGTCAGGGTAACGACAGATACCTGCCGGCGGCCTCACGTTCGCCGCCTGCAAGATGCGGGATCTCCCCCAGCAGCGGCGCGGGCAGCAGCCGGGTCAGCGTGGCCAGGTACTCGCGGTGGCGTGTCCCGGCGGGCTGAATACCGTTAGCAATCCAGCCCGCCAGCGGCAGCCCGCTGGCCATCACCGCCTGCGCGGTCAGCAGCGCGTGGTTAATGCAGCCGAGTTTTATCCCCACCACCAGCACCACCGGCAGCCGCTCCTGCACCACCCAGTCGGCAAAGGTGGCGGTCTCCGAGAGCGGCGTCAGCCAGCCGCCGGCCCCTTCGGTCAGCACCCACTCGGCCTGCTGCTCAATCCGCCGCAGCCCGGCGGAGAGCTGCGTAAAGTCGATCGGCCGCCGCTCTTCCGCGCTGACGATATGCGGCGAGGTCGGCTCGGTAAACGCCAGCGGATTCACCCACTCGTACGGCAGGCTGACGCTGCTGTGGCGCTGCAGCGCCAGCGCATCCTCGTTACGGATGCCTTCAGAGGTCAGCACGCTGCCTGAGGCCACCGGTTTATAGCCCGCACAGCGGTAGCCAGCGGATGCGGCGGCCTGCAGCAGCGCACAGCTGGCGACGGTCTTGCCGACCTCGGTATCGGTTCCGGTTACAAACCAGCGTTCAGTCACGGGTAATCTCTCCTAAAATCAGTTGATAGGTCAGCAGGCAGCCGCGCGCGTCACGTGGCCACACCGCTTCAAGCTGGCGCAGCCGGCGGCGCGACAGCGTCATCGCGCCGCGACCTTCGTGCAGATGGGTGGCACCGATGCCCTTCAGCGAGCGCAGGGCGCCGAGCACGTCCGGGAAGGCCAGCGTCACCGTCAGTGGCCGCAACGTGGCGGCAGGCAGTGCTGCGGCGATCTGCGACGGGCTGAGGAACCGGTTGACCGGCGGCGCCTGGCCCAGCGCCTGCCAGGCCTGCCCGACCTCACGCAGCGATCCGGCCGCCACGGTGGAGAACAGCAGCTGGCCGCCGGGCCGGGTCACCCGCCGCAGCTCGCCCAGCGCCTGCGCCAGATCGCTGCACCACTGCACCGCCAGATTGCTCCAGCAGCGGTCAAACGCGCCGTCGGCAAACGGCAGCGCCTCGATATCACCCAGCTGATAACGGTCGGCGACCGCCCCGGCCTGCGCCTGCTGCAGCATGGCGGGCGACAGATCCAGCGCGGTCACCCGGTGGCCGCCCAGCTGCCAGCGCTGGCTGAACCAGCCGGTGCCGCAGCCGGCGTCCAGCACCGTTAGCGCCTCTCCGGGGCGCGAAAACGCCAGCAGCCGTTCACCGCACAGCCGCTGCAGCTCCGCGTGCTGGTTGTAGCGCCCGGCCGCGCGGCCAAACGCCGCCGCCACCGCCGGTTTATTCACGATCTGCAGCATGCAGCACCTCCAGCAGGTGGTCGATATCGTCCGGCAGATGGGCGGCGCTGAGGGTGATGCGCAGCCGCGCGGTGCCCGGCGGCACGGTGGGCGGGCGGATGGCGCTGACCCAGCAGCCCTGCTGGCGCAGTCTCGCGGCCAGCGTCATGGCGGCCGCGTCATCCCCGGACAACAGCGGCTGAATGGCGCTGTCCGAGGCGGCCAGCCGCCCGCGCAGTCCGGCGGCTCCGGCGCGAAAACGGGCGATATTCTGCCGCAGGCGCTGGCGGCGTTCGTCACCCTGCTGCACGCAGGCCAGCGCCGCCTGTAGCGCACAGACCTGCGCAGGCGGCATCGCGGTGCTGTAGATCAGATGGCGGGCAAACTGCAGCAGGTAGTCGGCGGTGGCCTCATCGCACAGCAGCGCCGCGCCGCTGACGCCGAAGGCTTTGCCAAAGGTGACGATCAGCAGCTCGGGCCTGACCCCCTGCTGCTGACAGCTGCCGCGCCCCTGCGCGCCGCAGGTGCCGATGCCGTGGGCGTCATCCACCAGCAGCCAGCCGCCGTGCGCCTGCGCCAGCTGGTGCAGCGCCGCCAGCGGCGCGCGGTCGCCGTCCATGCTGAACACCCCTTCGGTGACCACCAGCGTCTCGCCGGCGCAGTCGCCGGCCAGCAGCGTCGCCAGCGAGTCCGGCCGGTTGTGCTGAAAGCGCCGCAGGGTGGCCGGGCTGAGACTGGCGGCCTCCAGCAGCGAAGCGTGGCTGAGCTTATCGGCGAGGATGCGGTCATGTTTACCCGCCAGCGCGTGGATCGTCGCCTGGTTGGCGGCGAAGCCGGAGATAAACAGCAGCGCGCGCGGGTAGCCGAGCCAGTCGGCCAGCTCTGCTTCCAGCTCCGCCTGCGGCTGGCGGTAGCCGGTGATATGCGCCGATCCGCCGGCCCCGACGCCATAGCGATCCGCCCCCTGCTGCCAGGCGCGGACGATCGCCGGGTGGTGGCTCAGGCCCAGGTAGTCATTGGCGGAGAAATTAAGATAGTCGCAGCCGTCCACCTGCAGGCTGCGGCCGTCCGCCTGGCCGCTGACGGTGCGCTGGCGATAGCGCCCCTGCTCATGACGCGCGCTCAGCGCCGCGTCCAGCCGTTGTGGCCAGCCCATCACAGCGCCGCGTTGTAGTACAGGGCGGTATCGGCGGTCAGCAGCCGGGCGGCCAGCGCCTGCTGCTGCTCGTTATCGCCGGCCTCGGTGGCGGTGTGCTGCGGATTAAGGCCCAGCTTGCGGAACAGCTGCAGGTCTTTGTCCTCCTCCGGATTGGCGGTAGTCAGCAGCTTGCAGCCGTAGAAAATCGAGTTGGCTCCGGCCATAAAACACATCGCCTGAGTCTGTTCGCTCATCTGCTCGCGCCCGGCGGAGAGCCGCACGTGGGAGCGCGGCATCATGATGCGCGCCACTGCGATGGTGCGCACAAAATCGAACGGATCGACGTCATCGTTATCCGCCATTGGCGTGCCTTTGACCTTGACCAGCATATTGATCGGCACGCTCTCCGGCGGCGTTGGCAGGTTGGCCAGCTGCACCAGCAGCCCGGCGCGATCGCTGACCGTTTCCCCCAGCCCGACGATGCCGCCGGAGCAGACCTTGATCCCGGCGTCACGCACGCGGCCCAGCGTGTCCAGCCGCTCCTGGTAGCTGCGGGTGGTGATGATGCTGCCGTAAAACTCCGGCGAGGTGTCGAGGTTATGGTTGTAAAAATCCAGCCCGGCCCCGGCCAGCCGCTGCGCCTGTTCGTCGCTGAGGGTACCGAGGGTCATGCAGGTCTCCAGACCCATCTCTTTCACCCCCTGCACCATCTGCTCCAGGTAAGGCATATCGCGATCGTGCGGGTTTTTCCACGCCGCGCCCATGCAGAAGCGGCCGGAGCCGGCGGCCTTCGCCTTACGCGCCGAGCTGAGCACCTCCTGTACCTCCATCAGCCGCTCTGACGCCAGCCCGGTTTTGTAACGGGCGCTCTGCGGGCAGTATTTGCAGTCCTCCGGGCAGGCTCCGGTTTTGATCGACAGCAGCGTGCTGACCTGCACCTGGCGCGGGTCAAAGTGCTGACGGTGGATCTGCTGCGCCTCGAACATCAGTTCGAGAAACGGCTTATCAAACAGCGCCTGTGCCTGAGAGAGGGTCCATTGTGTTGCCATTGCTTGCTCCAAAAAAGTCTGTCATTTGTCTTCACGGCCTGGTTATACTTGTAAACTAAATTTTTTATTTTTGGTTTACAAGTGATTTATGACCCCAGACGATCTCGCCTTTGACCGTGACCATATCTGGCACCCCTACACCTCGATGACCCGCCCCCTGCCCTGTTATCCGGTGGTTGCCGCCAGCGGTACGTCGCTGACGCTGGCCGACGGCCGCCAGCTGACCGACGGGATGTCCTCGTGGTGGGCGGCGATCCACGGCTACAACCACCCACGGCTTAACCGGGCGCTGCAGGCGCAGATGGCGGAGATGTCGCACGTGATGTTTGGCGGCATTACCCATCCGGCAGCGGTGGCGCTGTGCCGCCGGCTGGTGGCGATGACCCCGGCCGGGCTGGAGTGCGTGTTTCTGGCGGACTCCGGCTCGGTGGCGGTGGAGGTGGCGATGAAGATGGCGCTGCAGTACTGGCAGGCGCGCGGCGAAAAGCGTCAACGCTTCCTGACCCTGCGCCACGGCTATCACGGCGACACTTTTGCCGCGATGTCGGTGTGCGACCCGCAGAACTCGATGCACAGCCTGTACCAGGGCTACCTTGCAGAGCAGCTGTTTGCCCCGGCGGACTGCCGCTTTGACCAGCCATGGCGCGAGCAGGACGCCGACGCGCTGGAGCAGCTTATCGTCAGCCATCACCGCCAGCTGGCGGCGGTGATCCTCGAACCGATCGTGCAGGGGGCAGGCGGCATGCGCTTCTACCATCCGCGCTATCTGCTGCGCGCGCGCGAACTGTGCGACCGCTTCGGTCTGCTGCTGATCGCCGATGAGATCGCCACCGGGTTTGGCCGCACCGGCAGGCTGTTTGCCTGCGGGCACGCCGGCATCGCGCCGGATATTCTCTGCGTCGGCAAGGCGCTGACCGGCGGCGCGATGACGCTGTCCGCCACCCTGACCACCCGCCGGGTGGCGGAGACCATCAGCAACGGCGCGGCGGGCTGCTTTATGCACGGTCCGACCTTTATGGGCAATCCGCTGGCCTGCGCGGTGGCCAGCGAGAGCCTGGCGATACTACAGGAGAACCACTGGCCGGCGCAGGTGGCGGCGATTGAGCAGCAGCTGCGCGACCAGCTGCTGCCGCTGCGGGATGCGCCGGAGGTGGCCGACGTGCGCGTGCTTGGCGCGATTGGCGTGGTGGAGACCCGGCGGCCGGTTGACATGGCGGCGATGCAGCAGTTCTTTGTCGAACAGGGGGTGTGGATCCGCCCGTTTGGCCGGCTGATCTACCTGATGCCGCCGTATATCATCACGCCAGAGGCGCTGACCCGGCTGACGGACGCCATCGCGCAGGCGGTGGCGCGTGCGGCGCTGTTCAGCGCTGGCTGAGCCTTACTGCGGCCCGGGTGTCTGGCAGTCGTGCTGACTGAGCCTCGCTGCGGCCCGGGTGACTGGCAGTCGTGCTGACTGAGCCTCGCTGCGGCCCGGGTGTCTGGCAGTCGTGCTGACTGAGCCTCGCTGCGGCCCGGGTGACTGGCAAAACCGTGGGCATCTGCCTGCGGCTTGTTCTGCCCGTTTCAGCAGGATTCAGCAGGGCGCAGGAAGCAAACGCCGTGCTTCGCGCAGTAGCGCAAGGAAACTCCGCGGCAGATGCACTACGCTTTAGCCAGCAAAAAGTCGGCAATACGGCCGACGCTTTTCTGGCTAACCGGAGGTTTTCATGCCGCAGGACCGACAAACCAACCGCCGCATCGTACTGGCATCCCGCCCGCACGGCGCGCCCACCGCCGCCGACTTCCGCGAGGAGGCGCAGCACCTGCCGACGCCAGGCCAGGGCCAGCTGCTGCTGCGCACCGTGTGGCTGTCGCTTGACCCCTATATGCGCGGGCGGATGAGCGATGCGCCCTCTTACGTGCCGCCGCTGGCGATTAACGAGACGATCTGTGGCGGCACGGTGTCGATCGTTGAGCAGTCTCACCATGCCGATTTCAAATCCGGCGACTGGGTGCTGAGCTACAGCGGCTGGCAGGATTTTGCGCTGTCTGACGGCAGCGGGCTGGTGAAGCTCAGCGGCCCGGTGTTGCAGCACCCGTCGTGGGCGCTGGGCATGCTGGGGATGCCGGGCTTTACCGCCTATATGGGGCTGCTGGATATCGGCAATCCGCAGCCGGGCGAGACGGTGGTGGTAGCCGCCGCCACCGGTGCGGTAGGTTCGCTGGTCGGTCAGATCGCTAAAATCAAGGGCTGCCACGTGGTGGGGATTGCCGGCGGCGCGGCCAAGTGCCGTTACGCCGAGGACGTGCTGGGCTTCGACCGCTGTCTGGATCACCGCGACCCGAACTTTGCCCAGCAGCTGAGCCGCCACTGTAGCGAAGGGATCGACGTTTATTTTGAGAGCGTTGGCGGCGCGGTGTTTAACGCGGTGCTGCCGCTGATGAACACCAGAGGCCGTATTCCGGTGTGCGGGCTGATCGCCGATTATAACCGTACCGCGCCGTCGGCCGGTCCGGACCAGCTGCCGCTGTTGCAGAGCGCGATCCTGCGCAAGCGGCTGCGGGTGCAGGGCTTTATCATTACCCAGGACTATGGCCATCGCTTCGATGAGTTTTTCCGCCAGATGAGCCAGTGGGTGGCGCAGGGGCGGCTGCAGTTCCGCGAGGATATTGTCGACGGGCTGGACAATGCGCCGGAGGCGTTTATCGGTATGCTTGAGGGGAAAAACTTCGGTAAGGTGGTGATCCGCGTGGCCGGGGATAAGCCTGCGCCGTAATCTGCGGCAGTGAAGCCTTGTTACTACAGGATAGATGATCGCGTGCGCGGTATGCGGCAGTGGAGCCTCGCTGCAGGTTCGGTGGCCGGGTGCGCGGTATGCGGTTTGCGGCAGTGAATACTCGCTGGAGGATCGGTGACCGGGTGCGCGGTATGCGGCAGATCGCCGGGTCGCCGTGAACCCCTCCATGGGGGCTCGGATGCCGCATCCGTGCGGCATACGCCCGGCTAACCTGTCCCCATACCGCACACCCCTTCAGGCTGTAGTGTTGCGGTCCTAAGGCCTCGCTGCGGGATCGGCGGCCGGGTGCAGGGTATTTGGCGCTGTGAGGGCGGATCCGGTGACTCCCGGTGGCGATCACCCGTTAGGGATTATCGTGATGTAATCGCCTACGCTGTTAATCAGTTTATCGTCGCCGGTGAGCAGCGGCAGCCGGTTGTAGTGGGACTGGGCGACAATCAGGCGGTCGAAGGGATCTTCGGAAACGCTTTCTGGCAGATGGGTAACCTCCAGCAGGTGTTCACCGTTGATCGGCAGTTCGAACAGGCCGGCTTCGAACAGGCCCATTCTGAATTGTTCCGGGTCGACGATGAAGCCGGGCTGGTTGAGGCGGCTTTTGATCACCACTTCCCAGATGCTGGCCGCGCTGTACCAGAGGGTTTTATCGGTATCTTCAAGGATGTGGGCCACCGTTGGCGTTAAGCGCGCCGGCGCGTAGGCCATATAGAGCAGTACGTTGGTGTCGATTAAAATATCCATTTATGCGTATTTCCCTGCAAACATTGCCAGAATATCCAGGCTGCCCATTTCGTCAAACCAGGCGGGAACCGCCCCTTTGCCTTTGAGAAAGCCCAGTTTACGTTTGGGTTTTTCAGCCTGTTCAGCCAGAAACCTGATGCCGCGAAACGACGCCGTATCGGCTAAAAAAGGCGCAATAACGCGGGCCAACTCCCGGCTGATGTCATCCCCCTTAAGCTTACGCTTTGCCATGCTTACACCTCCCTGATTGCGGTAATTACAGACACTACCCGCGCCGTGGTTATAAAACCAGCAGCGGTGGACGGTAATTGTGCGAAATGGAATGACCGTTCAGAAAATGGTGTAACTGATGTAAAACAGTAAGGCCGCAGCCGGCCTGTAGCGCATCTGCGGTGGCCGCCACCGGCAACAGAAACAGTTAAGGCGGGGATCACCCTGATGCCAGTCAGTCAGGACTGGCTGGCATTTTTTCCTTTTACTAACGGATGCTTAAAACGCGACTCCTTCCCCCCTCTTGCAGACGATCGTTCCCGTCGCCCCGGCAGTATTACTGGCCGCACTCTTATTTCGGCATCGTTGACCAGCACCGGGATCCGCCCCCAGCCCGCTGAGGGACTGACAGACAACAATGTGTTGCTTTTCTGTCGGGTTCTGTGACCGCCTTAACGGCCAGCTTTGAGAAAAAGCATTTACACACCATCGTGCACAGGGTCAGAGCTGATACCGTTTGCGGCGAAAATAACAGGAGGTTAACGCATGGACGACACTGAAAACCGTTCATATCATCGCCCGATCTGGGATGATAACGGGCGGGTTTATTTCGAGATCCCTTTCCATCCGAAAGAAAAAAATCACGTGGCGGTCTGCCTTAAACCGCCGGACAAAGTGATCCCGGTGATTTTTATTCCGGGGGTGATGGGGTCAAACCTGAAAAATGAGGACGGTGAGGTCTGGCAGTTCAGCGCTCCGTCGCTAAAAAAATGGCCGCTTGCCAACGCAAAAACAAGAAAGCGGCTTCTGGATCCGAAGACCACAACTGTTGACGACAGTGGAGCGATTTTTAACGATGACGTGGACGGGAAAAAATTCCCCTCCCGGCGCGAACGGGGATGGGGAAGCGCGTTTTACAAGAGCTACGGAGAGGCGCTCGACCGGCTGCAGTACCTGCTCAGTGACGACGACATCCTGACGGAAAATCACTTCAGGGAAGTCCAGCAGCAGACGGCGCGACAGCGTTTTACCGGCGTCAGGATAGGCGACGAGCCGGCGGAACAGGTGCTGACGAAAGAAGAAGCGGCACACGGCCACCGGTTTTTATTTCCACTGCACGTTTTTGGTTACAACTGGCTGCAGTCCTGTGCTGATTCGGCAGCAATGCTGGGAACCTTTATCCGCAGCGTGCTGGGACAGTATTACTACCGTCTGGCAGTGAAAAAAGTCATTCTGGTCACCCACTCAATGGGGGGGCTGGTGGCCCGGCACTACTCGGAGAACATGAACGGACGGGAAAATATCCTGGGGATGGTGCACGGCGTGATGCCGGACCTGGGCTCACCAGCAGCGTACCGGCGCATGAAAACCGGCGAGCGCGGCATTACCGGTATGATTATCGGCGACAGCGCAGAAAAGCTGATGCCGGTGCTGGCCCAGTCCCCCGGTCCGTTACAGCTGCTGCCGGGCAGTGCTTATGGCACCGGCTGGCTGAAAATCGAGAGCAGCGGTACCCGGCTGTCCCTGCCGGTGGATAACCCGTATGAGGAAATTTACCTGAACAAAACGGCCTGGTGGCGGCTGTGTGAGCAGGATTTGCTGCTGGGTGATACTGACGGTGAATGGACAGCTTTTCAGGACAGATTACAAGTAGATGTGAAAAAATTTATCGAGGAACTGAACAGCAAATACCATCCGCAGACCTGGCTGTTTTACGGTGCCAGTGCGGACAATCCGTCTGATGCATTCCTGACGTGGAAAGAGCGGATCCCGCCGTACGTGAAGGAGGCGAAGAGGGTCCGGAAGGATTCCGGAGAGCCGCTTGAGCTCTCCCCGTTAAGAACCCATAAGCTGATTTCGGCGGGAACCCCCGGTGACGGCACCGTGCCGGTCACGGCGATCCGCACCTCATCCTCCAGTATTCGGGGCGTGCTGGCGACCGATGTCGATCATGAAGGGGCCTATGCCGCTGACCCCGTGGACCGCTCGCGTTCGGTTTACAGTGACCTGTCAGATGCCCTGGTGTTCACGGTCCGCTCGGTGGTGAAAATCGTGCAGCAGGTGCCGCCTCCATGAAAAAAATCCCGTTTCAGCTGCTTATCCCGCTGGCGATAGTGCTGCTGGCGGCAGGATTCTATATTCACAATTTTGTGACGTTTGTGCATCCGCCACCGGCGTTAACGGACAAGGAAAAACGTATGGTCGATACCCTGTTTGCCACCACCAAAGCCCAGTGCGTGGGGCGCTATGTGTTTGAGGTTCCGGCATCATTCGAAAATACCCTGACGGACCGTGCTCAGATTAATGAGGTGAACATCAGCAGCCAGCGGCTCTACCGTCCGGCGTTCGAGCAGCGTATCGAGCTGCGGGAGCAGAGACTGAAAGACAGCCATACGGTTGATGCTGTAGATCAGCCTTTTCTCAAGCAGGTGTACCGGCTGAGTGAGAATGCTGTGATATTTGACCGAAATAAAAATGAGAGCGCAGCGGGGTTTGGGCGCATTTTGGAAGGGCACCTGTATGTTAATGGGGTGGCGTTTATAATCTCCTCGGAGATAAGGGATGTATCAGACCCCAAATACCAGCAGGACCGCATTGATTATTTGAACGGAGGGATGAGAGAAAATCAACTTAACACTAAGCCCTCAAAACTGGCGGAACTGAAAGATGTAATGTCCCGTCTGAGCGGCCGAAAAAACGATGAAATCCCGACGCAGCCGGGAACCTGTATCTCAGAGGGGTTTATCCGCGACGGCAACGGCAAGCCGAAGGAAGATATTACCTTTGTCTATCCGCACAGCCCGGTTTTTTCTCTGTCGGTGTCTACCAATACTTATCTTGGTGATCCAACGAGTATGCTGGAGCGGAGTCATGAAATTCAGCCTTACCTTACCGAAGTTAAGGCACGGACGCTGCGGAAGGGTAAAACAGAGATAGCCGGCTTTGAGGCTGATGAATGGCTTAACGTCGCGCCGTCAGAAAAATCAGCCGGCAATCCGTCAGCACAGCTACTTTTTAACGTCATCGCCAATGAAAAAATAGTGGATTTCCGACACCCGATTATTGACCTGACATTGAGTAACCATACGCTGCCCCCACCCGCTTACAGCGATGCCGAACTGGTGGAAATATGGGACCGAATCATCCGTTCTTTCCGTCTCAGGAATAATGCATTCTGACCGAAATTTTCTGACAGATGTAAATGATCCTCTTGAGATCCTCTGTTGCTATGCGTAATCATCTTTCCAGAAACGAATCAACCCGCCTCAGGGTGGGTTGATTCGGATTCGTTGAACGGGAAATTTTCTGATCCTTAACCTGTCGGCCTTAGGGATCGTCCCGCCTTTGGCTGTTACGTTTGGTCGAGCCTGGCTGACTTACAGCGCGTGGATCACCACCCACATCGGACCCTGACCGACCGCATAACGGGCCAGCGGCTGCAGCAGCCCTTTTTCAGCGGTGATTCTGTAAACTTCGATATGGTGGGTCTTTTGCCCTGCGGCCACCAGATACTGGCCGCTGTGGTCAATGTTGAAGCCGCGCGGCTGCGTTTCGGTTGGCTGGAAACCTTCGATAGTCAGCGTGGCACCGTCGGCGCTGATGCTGAACGCGGTGATGATGCTGGCGGTACGGTCGCAGGCGTAGAGGAAGCGGCCGTCCGGCGTGATATGGATGTCCGCCGCCCAGCGCGTGTCGCTGAAGCCTTCCGGCATCATATCCAGGCTCTGCACTTTTTCGACGCTGTCGCCGAGGCGCCAGACGTCAACGCTGCTGTCCAGTTCGTTGACGCAGTAGGCGAACTGCTGGTTCGGGTGGAACACCATATGACGCGGGCCGGCACCCGCGGTGGTGGTCACTTCACCCTGCGCGCGCGGGGTCAGTTCACCGTTCTCCGCCAGCGAGAACAGCGCAATGCGGTCCTGCTTCAGCGCGGGCACAAACAGCGTCTGGTTGCTCAGATCGATATTCGCCGAGTGGCAGCCTTCCAGACCTTTGACTACCTGCAGCGGCGCGCCCGGCAGGCCGTCGGCACCGATTGGGCTGACGCTGACGCAGGCGTCATTATAGGAGCCAACGAAGATAAAGCGCCCTTCGCGATCGGTGGAGATATGGGTCGGGCTGCCCGGCAGCGGCGCGTGGCCTGCTTCGGTCAGTTTGCCGTCGGCGGCAATCTTAAACGCCACCACGCGAAAATCCGGACGCACGCCAACGTACAGGAACTGTTTATCCGGGCTGACCACCATCGGCTGAACCTGGCCCGGGGCATCAACCACCTGCAGCAGCGTCAGCGCGCCGTCATCATTCAGATCCCACGCGTGGATCTGCTGGCTTTCCGGGCTGGCGGTATAAACAACTTGTTTCATGAATGCTCCTTGTTAAGAACGGATAATCAGGCCGGTGGCAGCGTCAGGCCACCGTCGGCGGATGGAATGCGGTCGCCGGTTTGTGGCCGGCGTCACAAGGTGTACACTGAGGCGCTGCCCCCCACTTCACAGTTAGTGCCGCCATCACGGCGCGGGCAACGTCTTCTTATCCTGTCAATCACGGAATCTACTATGAGCTATCGCATCATCGCCCTTGATCTGGACGGCACGCTGTTAACGCCGAATAAAACGATTCTCCCCGAATCCCTCGACGCGCTGGCTAAGGCCCGCCAGGCCGGCGTAAAAGTGCTGATCGTGACCGGTCGCCATCACGTGGCTATCCACCCTTTTTATCAGGCGCTGGCGCTCGACACACCTGCTATCTGCTGTAACGGCACCTATTTGTATGATTATCAGGCGAAAAGAGTTATTGAATCCGATCCGCTGCCGAAAGATCAGGCCCGCCGGGTGATCGAAATGCTCGACGAATCGGGCATGCATGGCCTGCTGTACGTTGATGACGCGATGCTCTATCAGGCCGAGACCGGCCACGTTACCCGCACCATTAACTGGGGACTGTCGCTGCCTGAGCATCAGCGCCCGACATTCCTCAAGGTTAACAGCCTGGCAGAGGCGGCCGAATCGGCCACCGCGATCTGGAAGTTTGCGCTGTCCCACGGCGATACCCGCGAGCTGCAACAGTTTGCCGAACGGGTGGAAGCGGAGATGGGGCTGGCCTGCGAATGGTCGTGGCACGATCAGGTGGATATCGCCCGCGCCGGTAACAGCAAGGGCAAACGCCTGCAGCGCTGGGTGGAAGCCAACGGCTACCGGATGAGCGATGTGATCGCCTTTGGCGATAATTATAACGATCTCAGCATGCTGGAAACCGTCGGGCTGGGCGTGGCGATGGGCAACGCCGACGATGCCATCAAGGCGCGTGCCGGACGGGTGATCGGCACCAACCTCGAGCCGGGCATCGCCGAGACGCTGTACCGCGAAGTGCTGTAATCAGGGCGCGATCGCCACGCTCTTAATCTGCGCGTAGAGCCACATCTTCGGCTTGATCATCAGCTCATCGCGCGCCCACGGGGTGATACGCGCCCACAGCTCGCTCTGGCCGATCTGCAGCTTGACCTCCACCTGATGGTCGATGTCCAGCATCTCCACCACCTGCGCCGGGATCGCGTTACGGATGCTGCTGTTCACCGGCGGCTGCAGGATCAGCGAGACGTCCGCCGCCTGAATGCGGATGCGCAGCGGCGACCGCAGCGGCGCGTTGACCCGGCTGACCCAGATATGCTGGTCGCCGAGCGACAGCGCGGTCATTTCATAGTGCGGGTGCTGCTCCAGCACCTGCACCCGCAGCAGGCTGCTCTGCTCGGCGCGGGGCAGCCACGGCCGCATCACGCTGCTGGCCCACACCTTTTCCAGCGGACCAAACGCCTTTACCCCGCCTTTATCCAGCACCAGCACGTTGTCTGCCAGCTGCAGCAGCTCGTCGAGGCTGTGGCTGACGTAGAGGATCGGGATATTCACCTGTTTTGCCAGCGCCTGCAGATAGGGCAGCAGCTCGCGCTTGCGCGGCAGATCGAGCGAGGCCAGCGGTTCGTCCATCAGCAGAATTTCCGGCGCGGTGAGCAGCGCGCGGCCGATCGCCACCCGCTGTTTCTCACCGCCGGAGAGCGTCCACGGAAAGCGGTTCAGCAGCGGCTCAATGCCCAGCAGCTGCACCAGCGCGTCAAACTGTGGCCGCATCGCTTTTGCCATGCCGTACTGCAGGTTGCCGCGCACCCGGTAGTGCGGGAACAGCCGCGCGTCCTGGAAGACGTAGCCCACGCGCCGCTTCTCCGGCGGCAGCCATACGCCCTGTTCAGCGTCGCTCAGCACCCGGCCGTTCAGCGTAATGCTGCCCTGCTGCGGAACGGTCAGGCCACCGATGGCGTTGATCAGTGAGGTTTTACCGGCACCGGAGACGCCGAATACGGCGGTAATCCCCTGCCCCGGCAGGCTGGCCTGCACGCTGAGCAGATGATCGCCCTGCTGCTGGCTGAAATCGAGTTCTAACATCCGAGACCTAAGCGTTTGCGACCCCAGCGGGTCAGCCATTCAGAAAGTAACAGGGAGACCAGCGCCAGCACGATGGCGATGACGCACAGCCGCGCCGCGGCGCCTTCCGCGCCCGGCGTTTCAATCAGGGTATACATCGCCGAGGGGAGCGTGCGCGTCTCGCCGGGGATGTTGGAAACAAAGGTGATGGTGGCACCGAACTCGCCCAGCGAACGGGCGAAGGCCAGCACCGTGCCGACGATAATCCCCGGCAGGGTCAGCGGCAGGGTGATGGTGAAGAACACCCGCCAGCGACCGGCACCGAGGGTACGGGCCGCCTGCTCCAGTTTAGTATCCACCGCTTCCAGCGCCAGGCGGATCGCCCGCACCATCAGCGGGAAGGCGATCACCGCCGACGCCAGCGCGGCACCGCGCCAGCTGAAGGCGAAACTGAAGCCAAACCAGTCATACAGGTACTCGCCAATCACGCCCCGGCGGCCAAACCCCAGCAGCAGCAGGTACCCCACCACCACCGGCGGCAGCACCAGCGGCAGGTGGATCAGGCTGTCGAGCAGGGTTTTACCGGGAAACTGGCGACGTACCAGGATCCATGCCATCAGGATCCCAAACGGCAGACTACAGGCGACGGCAACCACCGACACTTTCAGGCTGAGCGCGACCGCCTGCCATTCGGGTTCACTGAGTAACATCATGACTTAGGCGTAAATCCATATTTTTTGAAAATGACCGCGGCCTGCGGCCCTTTCAGGTAGTTGTAGAAATCGGTGACGCTGGCGTTGTTATGGTCTCTGACCACCGCCATCGGGTACTCCACCGGCTTGTGGCTGTCGGCCGGGAAGGTGCCGACCACCGTCACCTTCTGGCTGGCTACCGCATCCGATCCGTAAACGATGCCGTACGGGGTTTCATCGCGTTCCACCAGCGCCAGCGCCGCGCGTACGCTGTTGCTGCGCGCCATCAGCGGAGAGAGTTCATCCCAGGCACCCAGCTTTTGCAACGCTTCTTTGGCATAGATGCCTGCCGGCACGTGGTCCGGGTCGCCTACCGCCAGCCGCTGGCCTTTCAGCAGGCTCTTCCAGTCGGTGGTTTTGCTGATGCTGACCGGCTGCGGTTTCGCCGCGGTCGGGGCCACCAGCACCAGCTCATTACCCAGCAGGGTGAAGCGGGTGGCCACCTCGACGCTCTTTTTATCCACGGCGTAGTCCATCCACTGCTGGTCGGCCGAGATAAACAGGTCGGCCGGCGCCCCCTGCTCAATCTGCCGCGCCAGCGTTGAGGAGGAGGCAAACGAGGAGACGATCTTCACCGTTTTGCCCTGTTCGTACTGCGTGGCAATATCCTGCAGCGCGTTGGTCAGCGAAGCCGCCGCAAACACGGTGATGTTATCCGCAGCCAGCGCGTGGCCGGTGCTGCCGAAGGTCAGGGCCGCCGCGGCCAGCAGATGATTCCATTTTACAGACATGCTTTTCTCCAGAGAGGGGTGAGCGTTATTTACTTGATAATATAACGATGCATGCCTGCGACGTCACAGGAAATATCGGCAGAGCAGGTCTGAAGTTTAGGGGCGGTGGAAAAACGTCGAAAAGGAAAAGAAACTGAGCACCCACCCGCGTGCAGACGTCACCCTGCTGGCAGATGAAAGAGTACCATCAGGCAGGAACCCGTTCCGGCAGGAAAAACGAAGAGATTAACGTAGCGGAGGGAGAAGGAATCGCGGGCCACAAGGCCTGCTCAAAAGCAAACGCCCGGCAGAGCCGGGCGCGGAAAAACAGGGTTTACTGGCGGTTTTTCGCCGGCTGGTCGTTGCGGTGACCCACTTTCGAGATCACGTTAAAGACTTCGCCCAGGCCGTAAATCAGGCCAAGGATAATCGCCATCACCACAGGAACCATCAGGATCGCTATGGCCAGGCCTTTCAGTAACTCCAGCATGGCAGCCTCATTTTGCTGAACAAAGAAGCCATTGTAGCGGCTGTCAGTAAGATTACACTGACCTTTTGTGCCTTCGTGCTGTTTTTATTCCCCGCCCACGCCCGCCTGCAACTGGTACACTCTTCCCCACGCTAGGTTAAGCCCGGAGAATGCCATGCAGGCCGATATTTCCCTGATCCTGAAGTTACAACAGCGGCTGTTTGCCGATCCGCGCCGCATCGAACTGTTAAAGCAGGTGCAGGCCAGCGGCTCGATCAGCCAGGGGGCGAAACTGGCCGGGATCAGCTACAAAAGCGCGTGGGATGCGATTAACGAGATGAACCAGCTGGCGGACCGCACGCTGGTGGAGCGGGCCACCGGCGGCAAAGGCGGCGGCGGCGCGGTGGTCACCGACTACGGCGAACGCCTGCTGCAGCTCTACGCGCTGCTGGAACAGATCCAGCAGAAGGCGTTTGACGTGCTGCAGGACGGGGTGCCCCCGGGCAGCCTGCTCGGGGCCATCGCCCGTTTTTCGCTGCAGACCAGCGCCCGCAATCAGTTTTTTGGCACGGTGGTGGCCCGCGATGCGCAGCCGGTGCAGCAGCACGTGGAGATTGAGCTGGCCGACGGTCAGACCCGCATCCGGGTGGCGCTGACCGAACACAGCGCCAACCGCCTGCAGCTGGCGGCGGGTAAAGAGGTGCTGGTGCTGATTAAAGCGCCGTGGATTGAGCTGAGCCGCGATGCGCCGGAACAGTTACAGGCGGATAACCGGCTGGCCGGCCAGGTGACCCAGATCCTCCGGGGGGAGAGCCACAGCGAGGTGCTGATCGCCCTGCCTGGCGGAGAGACGCTGTGTGCCACGGTCAGCAACCCGCGGGTTGAGCAGCTAAAACTGCAGGCGGATGTGCCGGTGACAGCATATTTTAATGCTGATAAGGCGATCGTCGCGACGCTGCTCTGAATCCTCTGGCGCAATTTGACATCACGGCAGCGCAGGACGTTAATACCCTTGTGATGCATAAAATGGAATGAATAATGTCGACATTGCAGATTACGCAAGGCATCTTTCGCCTTAGCGCGACCCGAACCCTGAACCTGAACGATCTCACCCTGCGCGCCGGCGAAAGCTGGGCGGTGGTCGGTGCCAACGGCAGCGGCAAGTCGTCGCTGGCAAAAGCCCTCTCCGGCGAGCTGCCGGCGGAAAAAGGCCGGGTCAGCAGCCAGTTCCAGCGCCCGGCCCGCCTGTCGCTGGAGCAGCTGCAGAAGCTGGTGGCCGACGAGTGGCAGCGCAACAACACCGATATGCTCAGCGCGGATGAGGACGATACCGGCCTGACCGCCGCCGAAATTATCCAGCAGGAGGTGCGCGATGCAGAGCGCTGCCGCGCGCTGGCGGCACGCTTTGGTATTGAAGCACTGCTGGATCGCCGCTTTAAGTACCTCTCCACCGGCGAAACGCGCAAGACCCTGCTGTGCCAGGCGCTGATGGCGCAGCCCGACCTGCTGATCCTCGATGAGCCCTTTGACGGGCTGGACGTTGATTCGCGCGCCAACCTCGCCAGCGTGCTGGGTGAGCTGCAGCAGCCGGGCTTCAGCCTGGTGCTGGTGCTGAACCGTTTTGACGATATCCCCGGGTTTATCAGCCAGGTCGGCGTGCTGGCCGAATGTACGCTGACCCACAGCGGGCCGCGCGAGGCGATTCTGCAGCAGGCGCTGGTCGCCCAGCTGGCGCACAGCGAGCAGCTGGCCGGGATGACCCTGCCGGAGCCCGATGACGCCAGCGCCATTCCAACGCTGGCGGACGCAGAGCCACGGGTGGTGCTGAAGGACGGCGTGGTAGCCTACAACGACCGGCCGATCCTCAACCACCTCAGCTGGCAGGTGGATCGCGGCCAGCACTGGCAGATCGTCGGCCCGAACGGTGCCGGTAAATCGACCCTGCTCAGCCTGGTGACCGGCGACCACCCGCAGGGCTACAGCAATGACCTGACGCTGTTCGGCCGCCGTCGCGGCAGCGGGGAAACCATCTGGGATATTAAGCAGCATATCGGCTACGTCAGCAGCAGCCTGCACCTGGAGTACCGGGTCAGCAGCAGCGTGCGCAACGTGGTGATCTCCGGCTATTTCGATTCGATCGGTATTTATCAGGCGGTCTCGGACCGGCAGATCATGCTGGCTAACCAGTGGCTGGATCTGCTGGGGATGCAGGCCCAGGCGAACGCGCCGTTCCACGATCTGTCGTGGGGCCAGCAGCGGCTGGTGCTGATCGCCCGTGCGCTGGTGAAACACCCGGCGCTGCTGATCCTCGATGAACCGCTGCAGGGGCTGGATCCAATCAACCGCCTGCTGGTCAGGCGTTTTGTCGACGTGCTGATCGGCGAAGGCCGCACCCAGCTGCTGTTTGTCTCGCATCATGCCGAGGATGCACCGCAGAGCATCACCCACCGGCTGAGCTTTGTGGCGGAAGGTGACGGTTACGGGTACCTGCAGGAGACGCTGTAACCTGAACAATGCGGCTTGCGGGAAGACGGCAGATGAAACAATCCCGGGCGCTGAACTCTCTCAGCGGCCGGGCTAAATTTGTGCCGCCTGTGCAATTCGCCTGTGGAAAGAGGGGAGTTAAGGGAGTGATCTTCCAACAGCGTATCTCTTTAGCCCCCTATCGGGTGTTCTGCAACTTTACATAGCTATCGATATACTCAGCGGTGGCCCCGACATCCATGCCGTCAGAGAGCGGAACCCGCAGTGCCCTGACGTCGGGGTCGCCAGACTTCTCCTCAAACCTGTCAGGCCATTTTTTCATATCTCCCCAGGGTTATCCTTCCTCAGCCCTGCGCAGTCGCTCCTGTCCCCCCATTACGCAACGCACACACCTCCCGCCTCCCGAAGAGCATTGACAGAGGCTGGTGTAATCGTTACCACAATTTACACAACACAGGCTGACCCCTTCGCGACTAAAGGTTATATTTACTGCCTGACATGCAGAAAAAATCAGTGTAAACGATTCCATTTTTTCCAACCCGATCACGCTTTCTGCCCGGTCAGTGTGCTATTTTTCTTTCAGGCTTATTGCATCAGAAGGTGACTCAACCCCATGGAAAAATTTAACCCGGTCGATCATCCCCATCGCCGCTACAACCCGCTGACCGATCAGTGGGTGCTGGTCTCCCCTCACCGCGCCAAACGGCCGTGGCAGGGCGCGCAGGAAACCCCTTCGCAGGAAAAACTGCCGGCGCACGATCCCGACTGCTTCCTGTGCCCGGGCAATACGCGGGTGACCGGTGATAAAAACCCGGACTATAAAACCACCTACGTGTTTACCAACGATTTTGCCGCGCTGATGACCGACACGCCGGACGCGCCGCAGAGCGAGGATATGCTGATGCGCTGTGAGAGCGCGCGCGGCACCAGCCGGGTGATCTGCTTCTCGCCGGACCACAGCAAAACGCTGCCGGAGCTGACGCTGGACGGGCTGGTGGCGGTAGTGAAAACCTGGCAGGAGCAAACCGCCGAGCTGGGGCAGACCTACCCGTGGGTACAGGTGTTTGAGAACAAGGGCGCGGCGATGGGCTGCTCCAATCCGCACCCGCACGGCCAGGTGTGGGCCAACAGCTTCCTGCCGAACGAAGTCAGGCGCGAAGACGATTTGCAGCGCACCTACTATGCAAAGCACGGCTCGCCGATGCTGGTTGACTACAGCGCCCGCGAACGGCAGGACGGCAGCCGCACGGTGGTGGAAACCGAACACTGGCTGGCGGTGGTCCCCTGGTGGGCGGCGTGGCCGTTTGAAACGCTGCTGCTGCCGAAAGCGCACGTTAAGCGCCTGACCGACCTGAACGACGCGCAGCGTGACGATCTGGCGCTGGCGCTGAAAAAGCTCACCAGCCGCTATGATAACCTGTTCCAGTGCTCGTTCCCCTATTCGATGGGCTGGCACGGCGCGCCGTTTACCGAAGACGCCGGCGATCACTGGCAGCTGCACGCCCACTTCTATCCGCCGCTGCTGCGTTCCGCCACGGTGCGTAAATTTATGGTCGGCTATGAAATGATGGCCGAAACCCAACGTGACTTAACGGCGGAGCAGGCGGCTGAACGCCTGCGCGCCGTCAGCGATATTCACTTCCGCGAGACCGAGACCGGAGACCAGGCATGAGCTTAAAGAGCACCACCCAACAGATTTTTAACGACCAGTTCGGCTACGCCGCCGGCTACAGCATCCAGGCTCCGGGCCGCGTTAACCTGATCGGCGAACACACCGACTACAACGACGGCTTCGTGCTGCCGTGCGCGATTGATTATCAGACGGTGATCGCCTGCAGCCCGCGCGATGACCGTCAGGTGCGGGTCATTGCCGCCGACTACGACAATCAGCAGGACAGCTTCTCGCTGGACGCCGCCATTACCAGCCACCCTGAATATATGTGGGCCAACTATGTGCGCGGCGTGGTGAAGCACCTGCTGACCCGCGCGGACTTTGGCGGTGCCGATCTGGTGATTAGCGGCAACGTGCCGCAGGGCGCGGGCCTGAGCTCGTCCGCCTCGCTGGAGGTGGCGGTGGGCACCGTGTTCCGCGAACTCTATCAGCTGCCGGTAGACGGCGCGGCGATCGCGGTTAACGGTCAGGAAGCGGAGAACCAGTTCGTCGGCTGTAACTGCGGCATTATGGATCAGCTGATTTCAGCGCTGGGCGAGAAAGACCACGCCATGCTGCTCGACTGCCGCACCCTCGGCACGCGTGCGGTGCCGGTGCCGGAAGATATCGCGGTGGTGATTATTAACTCCAACTTCCGCCGCAGCCTGGTAGGCAGCGAGTACAACACCCGCCGCGAACAGTGCGAAGCCGGTGCGGCGTTCTTTGGTAAAACCTCGCTGCGCGACGTAACGCTGAGCGAGTTCACCGAACGCGGGCAGCAGCTGGATCCGCTGGTCGCCAAACGCGTGCGCCACGTGCTGACCGAAAACGCCCGCACCCTGGAAGCAGCCGACGTGCTGGCGCGTGGCGACCTGGCACGGATGGCGGTGCTGATGGCGGAATCCCATGCGTCGATGCGCGATGATTTTGAAATCACCGTCCCGGCCATCGACCAGCTGGTGGAGATCGTGAAAGCGACGGTGGGCGAACGTGGCGGCGTGCGGATGACCGGCGGCGGCTTCGGCGGCTGCATCGTGGCGCTGATGCCGCTGGCGCTGGTGGACGACGTGAAGGCCGCCGTCGCCGCGCAGTATGAAGCGCAGACCGGCATCAAAGAGACCTTCTACGTCTGCAAAGCCTCTCCAGGAGCCGGACTATGCTAAAACCTGATTCACACGCCCCGGACGGGGCCGCCTGGCGCATCACCGTGCTGCGCAACGGCAACGGTATGGTGGCGACCTTTATGGACTGGGGTGCCACCTGGCTCTCCGCCCGCGTGCCGATGGGCGACGGCACGGTGCGTGAGGCGCTGCTTGGCTGCGCCACGCCGTCCGACTATCTGCAGCAGTCGGCCTACCTGGGTGCCACGGTGGGCCGTTACGCCAACCGCATCGCTAACGCACGCCTTGAGCTGAACGGTGAGGCGATTGCGCTGAGCGCCAATCAGGGGCCGCACCAGCTGCACGGTGGCCCGGACGGCTTCCACAACCGCCGCTGGCAGATCGTCTGCCAGAGCGACAGCGAAGTGGAGTACCGGCTGGACTCGCCGGACGGCGACCAGGGCTTCCCCGGCACGCTGCTGGTGTCGCTGCGCTACCGGCTGGAGGAGGACAATACGCTGTCGATCGCTTATCAGGCTACCGTCGATCGCGCCTGCCCGGTCAGTCTGACCAACCACGCCTACTTTAACCTCGATGCCGATCACGGCGATGCCCGCCAGCACCGGCTGCAGCTCAACGCCGATCGCTATCTGCCGGTGGACAGTGAAGGCATCCCTAACGCGGCGCTGAAAGCGGTCGCGGGAACCTCTTTTGATTTCCGCGCCGCCAAAACCCTGGCAGAAGATTTCCTGCAGGATGCGGATCAGCAGGCGGTAAAAGGCTACGATCACGCCTTCCTGCTCAACCAGGACGATGCCCGCCCCGCCGCCACCCTGTGGTCTGCCGACGGCAGGCTGCAGCTGGAGGTGTTTACCACCGCCCCGGCGCTGCAGCTGTACAGCGGCAACTACCTGGCCGGTACGCCGGCGCGCGAGCACGACGTCTATGCCGCACACCAGGGCATCGCGCTGGAGAGCGAGTTTTTACCGGATTCGCCGAACCATCCGGAGTGGCCGCAGCCCGACTGCTGGCTGCAGCCTGCTGAAACGTATCAGTCCGAGACGCGCTACCGGTTGACGCCAGTTTGATAAAACGCAGGAAAATCGTGCAACGCGCGCGTGACGGGCTTACGCGCCGGGCGGATTTCCGCTATGGTAATGCACATTGTTAATTGCCTCTGGCCCGGCCCGGCAGTTTACCGATTACCATTATCATTGAAACGTAAGTGTTATTAAGGAGTTAAGCTATGGCAGTAACTAAGCTGGTTCTGGTGCGTCACGGCGAAAGCCAGTGGAACAATGAAAACCGTTTCACCGGTTGGTACGATGTGGAGCTGTCAGACGCAGGCCGTCAGGAAGCGAAAGCCGCGGGTCAGTTGCTGAAAGACGAAGGTTTCACCTTCGATTTCGCTTACACCTCGGTGCTTAAGCGTGCCATCCATACTCTGTGGAATATCCTCGACGAAGTTGACCAGGCGTGGCTGCCGGTTGAGAAGTCCTGGCGCCTGAACGAGCGTCACTACGGTGCGCTGCAGGGTCTGGATAAAGCGGAAACCGCGGCGAAGTACGGTGACGAGCAGGTAAAACTGTGGCGTCGCGGCTTTGCGGTAACCCCACCAGAGCTGGATCGTGCCGATGAGCGTTTCCCTGGCCACGATCCGCGCTACGCGGCGCTGACCGCAGAGCAGCTGCCAACCACCGAAAGCCTGGCGCTGACTATCGACCGCGTGCTGCCTTACTGGAACGAGTCGATCCTGCCACGCATGAAGAACGGTGAGAAAGTGCTGATCGCTGCTCACGGTAACTCCCTGCGCGCGCTGGTGAAATACCTGGATAACCTGAGCGAAGACGAGATCCTCGAGCTGAATATCCCGACTGCGTCACCGCTGGTGTATGAGTTCGACGAGAACTTCAAGCCGATTAAACGTTACTATCTGGGTGATGCTGAGGCGATCGCTGCAAAAGCCGCAGCCGTAGCGAACCAGGGTAAAGCGAAGTAAGCTGGAAAAACCCGCCTCAAGGCAGGGTGCAGGCTGAAAGCTTTACTGCAAAAAAAACCCGCCATATGGCGGGTTTTTTATTGCCTGCAACACCGGTAACCGACGCCGTCAGCCGCGGCGCGCACGTACCGCCGCCGCCAGCTGGCGCAGTACGGTTTCAGTGTCTTCCCAGCCGATGCAGCCGTCGGTGACGCTTTTGCCGTAGACCAGCGGTTCGCCGCTCTCCAGGTTCTGGTTGCCTTCCACCAGATGGCTTTCGATCATCACGCCGATAATCGCATCATCACCCGCCGCGATCTGCTGTGCCACGTCGGTTGAGACGTCCAGCTGCTTTTTGAACTGCTTGCTGCTGTTAGCGTGGCTGAAGTCGATCATCACCTGAGTCGGCAAACCGGCCTTCTCCAGCCCGGTCTTCACCGCGCTGACGTGATGGGCGCTGTAGTTCGGCTCTTTGCCGCCGCGCAGAATGATGTGGCAGTCGCCGTTGCCGCTGGTTTCAACAATCGCCGAGTGGCCCCACTTGGTGACCGACAGGAAGCAGTGCGGCGCGCTGGCGGCACCGATGGCGTCGATCGCTACCTTAATGGTACCGTCGGTGCCGTTCTTAAAGCCCACCGGGCAGGAGAGGCCGGAAGAGAGTTCGCGGTGCACCTGCGACTCGGTGGTGCGCGCGCCAATTGCGCCCCAGCTCATCAGATCGGCCACGTACTGCGGGGTGATCATATCGAGGAACTCGCCCGCCGCCGGCAGGCCGCTGTCGTTGATATCCAGCAGCAGTTTACGCGCGATGCGCAGCCCATCATTAATCCGGAAGCTGCCGTCCATATGCGGATCGTTAATCAGGCCTTTCCAGCCGACGGTGGTACGCGGTTTTTCAAAGTAGACGCGCATTACCACTTCCAGGTCACCCTGTAATTCCTGACGCAGGCTCAGCAGACGCTGCGCGTACTCTTTTGCCGCCACGGTGTCGTGAATCGAACACGGGCCAATCACCACCAGCAGGCGGTCATCCTGTTTTTTAAGAATATTGGAAATTGCCTGGCGGGCGAGGGAGACCGTCTGCGCCGCGTTGTCCGTTGCGGGGAATTTCTCCAGCAGCGCGACCGGGGGTAAAAGTTCTTTTATCTCTTTGATTCTTAAGTCATCGTTCTGATAAGTCATAATCATTCCAGTTCATTTTATCGCCCTCCTGCACGTCGGGCATATCACCGCCAATTTATCGTGAGTGCCGGGGGCTGTAAATCGTCTTTCCCCCGACATTGCCTGGGTGACGTTGATTTTCTGTATCCCTCTACTACACTTTTAATCGTTAGCACTTTAAATGAACGCATTTGCATCATTTATGATTGGCATTCGTCTATTTTTTAGAGTTTTTATTTGTCAGCAGCAGAAATCCTTTCCGAATCTTTTTATCAGATTTAATCGGGCCACCTTCAATACTAATGGAGTTTAACGATGAATAAGTTCGCAATCGTATTTCTTACCGCAGCAATGACCCTGGGCAGCGGCGCGGCGATGGCCGCCGATTCCGGCAGTAATAATGGCTCTGCCAACGCGGCGGCCGATGCCGGCGCGGTTGCTCCGGGTGCTAAAAGCCATCTGCAGCCTAACGGCGTGGATAACAGTAAGATTAACACCGGTGAAAGCGGCACGCCGGCTACCGGCACCACCAGCGGCAGCGACATGAGCGCCACTGAAGTTCACAAAAATACCGAGTGTAAAGACGGTAAGTGTCCGGACATCAATAATAAAGTGGGTGACGACGCCAACCACAAAACCGACGGTACGACTCACTAAGCCGTCAGTGAACGTTCGGGGAAGCAGCCGCTTCCCCGGGCAGACAACGCTTTTTATCTTTAAACCCCGCTATTTTCTATATTCTTCCGTTCTTCCGTTCTTCCGTTCTTCCGTTCTTCCGTTCTTCCGTTCTTCCGTTCTTCAGCATCCCTGTGAGCAGAGCATCACCTGGCAAGCTCTGTCCGAACTCCTCGCAGATATTACGGCCAGCCATTACGCGATCATTTCTACCCTCGGTGGTGCAGATTTATTGATATCATTAGGCTATCGCCCGATAACCCCACCGGACCCCCATGGCACACTCGCATTCTGACCACAGCGCGCCTCATCAACATCAGGCAGAGGAGGGCAACCGCTCGCGCCTGCTGGCCGCCTTTATCGTTACCGCCGTGTATATGCTGGCCGAAATCATCGGCGGCGTGCTCTCCGGCTCGCTGGCGCTGCTGGCCGACGCCGGCCATATGCTTACCGACGCTGCGGCCCTGCTAATGGCGCTGCTGGCCCTGCAGCTGGCGCGACGAAAGCCCAACAGCCGCCATACCTTCGGCCTGCTGCGTCTGACTACGCTGGCCGCCTTTGTGAATGCGCTGGCGCTGCTGGTGATTACCGTACTGATCGTCTGGGAAGCCGTGCAGCGATTTGCTCATCCACAGCCGGTGGCAGGCGGCGCGATGCTGGTGATTGCCGCAGGCGGCCTGCTGGCTAACCTGCTGTCATTCTGGCTGCTGCACCGCGGCAGCGCGGAGAAAAACCTCAACGTGCGGGCGGCGGCGCTGCACGTAATGGGCGATCTGCTGGGATCGGTCGGGGCGATTGCCGCTGCGCTGATAATTCTGTTTACCGGCTGGACCCCCGCCGACCCGATCCTGTCGGTGCTGGTCTCTCTGCTGGTGCTGCGCAGCGGCTGGCGCTTAATCCGTGAGAGCAGCCACGAGCTGCTGGAAGGCGCGCCGCAGGAGATCGACGTGGAGAAACTGCAGCGCACGCTGACGCTTCATATACAGGAGGTGCGTAACGTACACCACGTGCACCTGTGGCAGGTAGGCGAGAAGCCGGTGATTACCCTGCACGTGCAGGTGATCCCACCGCACGACCACGATGCGCTGCTGGCGCGTATTCACCGCCATCTGCAGCAGCACTACCAGATTGAGCACGCCACGGTGCAGATGGAGTATCAGCGCTGCGAGGGCGAACGCTGTGATATGCAGTGGATTGCCGGCGGTGGTGGCGGACACGGGCATCATCACTGATGCACCGCATCGCCCTCTGCCGAATGGCGCCCTTTACCGCCGGCCAGCTCTGCGGCAGATAACGGCTTCACTGCAGGGGCAGAGCCGCCTTCACCCCCCTCGCGGCAATGCCCGGGATAGGTGCCCCGGTTCACCGTGAGGAGGGTGAGGTCGCCGTCGGTTTAACGCGCGGTGCGTGCGCTCTTAATCCAGAGCCAGGCACCGTTCAGCGCGATCAGGGTGAGGATCGCGTATTCAACCGCCATCGCGTAGACGCCCTGACGGGCGAAAATCACCACGCTAATCAGGTTTACCACCAGCCACAGCAGCCAGTTTTCAACGTATTTACGCGTCATCAGGATCATCGCCACAATCGACAGCACCATCATGCACGAATCCCAGAACGGGGACGCATCCGGCTGGAGCTGCGGCATCACGACATTCAGGCCCATCCCCTGCATCAGCATCACCGCCGTGTGAGTAAGGAAACTAAATACCGGATCGATAAAGCGCGTCATCAGCGCGATGGCCACAATACAGGCAGCGCCCCAGCCCAGCGCTTTCGGCAGCGGCAGCCAGCGGATTTTCAGCGCCAGCTGATTATCGCTGGTCTGGCGGCTCCACGCGTACCAGCCGTAAATGTTGGCGACGAAGAAGAACAGCTGCAGCAGCAGGCTGGCATAGAGCTGGATCTGGAAGAAGATCACCGCAAACAGGGTGACGTTAAGCAGCCCGAAGGCGTAGTTGGCAATCTTCTCCCGGCTGGCCAGCCAGATGCAGAGCAGGCCGGCAAGCGTACCGATGGCTTCGATCCACGACAGATCGTAACCACCGGCACCAAGAGGGATGTGAACCAGAATATTTGACGTGCTGAAAAAGTCCATTTGGGCACCTGTGTAGCGGGCGGTGGCAGTCAGGCGTTGCCTTTTACCCGGAGTTTTAGTTGTGCTGCAAAGGTTAGCATACGATCCAGCGGGATCAATGCCGCCTGGCGCAGCGCCTCCTCAACGTGGATCTCATGCTCTGCGCCCCCCTGTTCCAGCCCATCGGCAATCGCCTTCAGGCCGTTCATCGCCATCCACGGGCAGTGGGCACAGCTGCGACAGGTGGCCCCTTCCCCGGCGGTCGGCGCTTCCAGCAGCTCTTTGTCCGGGCAGGCCTGCTGCATTTTGTAGAAGATGCCGCGATCGGTGGCGACGATCATCTGCCGCTGCGGCAGCCGCTGTGCGGCCTGGATCAGCTGGCTGGTCGATCCCACCGCGTCGGCCAGGTCGACAATCGCCTGCGGCGACTCCGGGTGGACCAGCACCGCCGCCTCGGGATAAAGCTGCTTCATCTGCCGCAGCGCCTGGGTTTTAAACTCGTCGTGGACGATACAGGCCCCCTGCCAGCACAGCACGTCCGCGCCGCTTTTGCGGGTGACGTACTGGCCAAGGTGGCGGTCCGGTGCCCAGATGATCTTCTCGCCGAGGCCGTCGAGGTGCTCGATCAGCTCCACCGCGATACTGGAGGTGACCACCCAGTCAGCGCGCGCTTTTACCGCCGCCGAGGTGTTGGCGTAGACCACCACCGTGCGGTCCGGATGGGCATCACAGAAGGCGCTGAATTCTTCAATCGGGCAGCCGAGATCCAGCGAACACTCCGCCTGTAGCGTCGGCATCAGGATGGTTTTTTCCGGGCTGAGGATTTTGGCGGTTTCCCCCATAAAACGCACCCCGGCCACCAGCAACGTTGACGCCGAATGCTGGCTGCCAAAGCGTGCCATCTCCAGCGAGTCCGAAACGCAGCCACCGGTCTCTTCTGCCAGCGCCTGAATCTCCGGGTCGGTGTAGTAATGTGCCACCAGCACCGCATTGCGTTCTTTCAGCAGGCGTTTGATTTTCTCACGGTAAAACACCTTTTCATCGGCGGTGAGCCGGGCGGGTTTCGGCGGGAAAGGATAAATGGCATCATCAGGGCTAAACATCAGGCTCATATCACAACTCTCGTTTCTTCAACTTAACCGAATTCGCCGTAAAAGCCGTGTTGCGCGACTCATTCGGCTGGTTTGTTTTATATGCTAAACACGATAGCTGAAAAAGAGACCAGTGTCGCTGGATTTCTCGTCAGAATGTTATGATTTTGTGAGCGTCAGCTGAAGCGGTTCTTCCGCCCACAGCTGGGCGCTTTCTCTGCGCAGCAGGAAGGCTTTGGTATCAAGGCCACCGGCGAAACCGGTCAGTTTACCGTTAGCACCGATCACCCGGTGGCAGGGAGTGATGATCGAGATTGGATTGCGGCCATTCGCCGCTCCCACCGCCCGCACGGCGCTCGGGTTGCCAATCTGCTGTGCGATCTGCGCATAGCTGCGGGTTTCGCCGTAGGGGATGGTGAGCAGCGCGGCCCACACCTGTTTCTGAAAGTCGGTGCCGACAAAGTCCAGCGCCAGACTAAAGTCCTGCCGTTCACCGGCAAAGTATTCCCGCAGCTGGCGTTCGGTCTCCAGCAGAATGGCATGCTGCCGGTCTTCAGCCTGCGGCAAAAAACGGGTACGTTTAGGGTCATCATTTTCCCACAGCACCGCCACCAGCGCGCGCTCTGTCGCCACCAGTTTGAGTTCGCCGACCGGGGAGTCGATCAGGTTGAAAGAGTAGGTCATCGTGGTTCTCCTGGTTTACCTGCCTGCGCAGTGATTATGCGCTTTTACCCGGCCATCACTGGCCGTTTGCGGACAGCATAATAAAATAAGTTCGATGTCCGCAAACGGCCAGTGTCAGCACCGCAAACGGATTAACGTGGATCACCTTAGCTTAACGGGGCACCTTCTATGATCGATCCGGCCAGCGCCTATCTGGCGCTCACCTCGCGCGACGCACGTTTTGATGGCGTGTTCTATGTCGGCGTGACCTCCACCGGCATCTACTGTCGCCCGGTCTGCCCGGTAAAACCACCGCACGCGCAGAACTGCCGCTTTTTTGCCAGCGCGGAAGCGGCCGAGAAGGCCCATTTCCGTCCCTGCCTGCGCTGCCGCCCCGAGCTGGCACCGGGTAACGCCCCGGTCGATCGCGGTTCGCTGATTGCGGAGCGGCTGATGCAGCGCATCGACGAAGGGCTGGCCGAGCAGGTCGACTCGCTGGAGGCGATTGCCGCCCAGTTTGAGCTCAGCCTGCGCCAGCTGCGGCGCATCGTCCAGCAGCAGCTCGGCGTTTCCCCGCAGGAGCTGCGCCAGACCCGCCGCCTGCTGCTAGCCAAGCAATTGTTAAGCGAGACGTCGCTGCCGATCACCGAGATCGCCTTCGCCAGCGGGTTCAGCAGCCTGCGCCGCTTTAACGCCGCGTTCAGCAGCCAGTATCGCATGCCGCCCAGCCGTCTGCGCCGGTCGCTGAGCGCAAAGCCGCACAGCGGTCAGCCGGGCGACAGCTCCACGCTGTTGCTAAGTTACCGCCCGCCTTACGACTGGACGGCCATGCTCGACTTCCTGCGGCTGCGTGCGCTGGCGGGCGTGGAGTATGTGGATGCCGACAGTTACGCCCGTACGGTGCGTCTGGGGGCCTGTCGCGGCTGGATCAGGGTGACCGCCGCCGCGAAAACGCACGCGCTTAACGTAGAGTTCAGCCACTCACTGACGCCGGTGCTGCCGACGCTGCTGCGGCGGTTGCGCAATCTGTTCGACCTCAGCGCCCGCCCGGATCTGATTACCGATCATCTGAGCCAGGATCCGCTGCTGGCGGCGGTGGTGCAGGCGCACCCGGGCTTACGGGTGCCGGGGGCCTTTGACGGCTTTGAGATGGCGGTTCGGGCAATACTCGGACAGCAGATTACCGTGAAGGCGGCCACCACGCTCGGTGGGCGTTTTGTCGGCGCGTTTGGCGAAGCGATCGACACGCCGCTGCCGCAGCTGACCCGGCTCTCACCGCTGGCCGCTACCGTGGCCGGTTGTACTCTCGATCAGATTGCCAGCCTCGGCATTATCAGCGCACGCAGCCGTACCATCCTGGCGCTGGCTGTGGCCTGTGACACCGGCGAGTTGCAGCTGGATACCGGCAGCCAGCCAGACCACACCACGGCTCTGCTGCTGCAGTTGCCGGGCGTAGGTGACTGGACGGCACAGTATCTTGCTATGCGCGCGCTACGCTGGCCTGACGCCTTTCCTGCGGGGGATATCGTGGTACGGAATAATCTGGGTGGCCTGACGACCAAACAGGCGGAGGCGCGCTCTCAGACATGGCGTCCATGGCGCAGCTATGCGGTGATGCATATCTGGAAGAGTCTGGGGAAAGGGTGACACAACACCCTGGCCGATTTTAGTGGTTGTATCCGGAAACGAAAAAAGCGCCTTACAGGCGCTTTTTTTCTGAATTTGGTGGGTCGTGCAGGATTCGAACCTGCGACCAATTGATTAAAAGTCAACTGCTCTACCAACTGAGCTAACGACCCGATATGGTGGGTGATGACGGGCTCGAACCGCCGACCCCCTCCGTGTAAAGGAGATGCTCTACCAACTGAGCTAATCACCCATATCGTTACTGCTGCGTATTGCGGACTTCCTGAGCGGAAGTGGTGGGTCGTGCAGGATTCGAACCTGCGACCAATTGATTAAAAGTCAACTGCTCTACCAACTGAGCTAACGACCCGCAATGCGGTACTGCCTTTACTACGCTGTCTGAAGTGGTGGGTCGTGCAGGATGACTCGGCTGACGCCTCGCCCTTCGGGCCGTTGCCGCTGGCAACGTTGTCTCGCTTTCGCTCGACCCGAACCTTTACAGTTCTCATCCTTCACGGTTAAACACCGTGTACTATTCCATAATTGGTGGGTCGTGCAGGATTCGAACCTGCGACCAATTGATTAAAAGTCAACTGCTCTACCAACTGAGCTAACGACCCGATATGGTGGGTGATGACGGGCTCGAACCGCCGACCCCCTCCGTGTAAAGGAGATGCTCTACCAACTGAGCTAATCACCCATATCGTACTTCAAACAACTTCAACTGCTTTAGTGGTGGGTCGTGCAGGATGACTCGGCTGACGCCTCGCCCTTCGGGCCGTTGCCACTGGCAACGTTGTCTCGCTTTCGCTCGACCCGAACCTTTACGGTTCTCATCCTTCACGATTAAACACCGTGTACTGCTTGTAATTGGTGGGTCGTGCAGGATTCGAACCTGCGACCAATTGATTAAAAGTCAACTGCTCTACCAACTGAGCTAACGACCCACTATTTTGTTGCTTTTGGCGTTGAACTTATCCCCCTGCAACGGCGGCATATATTACTGATTTGAATTTTCAGCGCAACCACTATTTCAGGTTAAATCGTTCAACTGCCTGACTTTCAGGCGGTAAGACCAGAATTCAGACGAAAACTGGTCAAACAACGGCGATTACAGACCGGCAGCGCGTTTCTGCGCCTGTTTTGCGGCTTCACTGGTTGGATACAGTTTTACCACCTGCTGGTAGACCGCTTTGGCTTTCGCCTTGTCACCTTTTTCCTGCATGATCACCCCAACCTTGAGCAGTGCTTCCGGGCTCTTCGGCGATTTAGGGTAATTTTTGACTACGGTGGCAAAATAAAATGCCGCATCGTCTTTTTTACCTTTGTTGTAATTCAACTGCCCCAGCCAGTAGTTGGCATTGGCCTGGTAGGTTGAATCCGGGTATTTCTTCACAAAGGCCTGAAAAGCCGAGATTGCCTGATCGTACTGTTTTTTCTCCAGCACCAGCGCAACCGCTGCGTTGTAGTCGGTGTTGGCATCGCCGCTCTGGGTAGGCGTAGCGGCGGCGGCAGGCTGGCTGCCAGACGCGCTGCTGTCCCCTGCTGCGGCACCCGCACCGGCTGCTGCGGCATCAGCGTTTCCCGACTGCGCCCCGGCCGCGGCACCGCCGCTGCTCAGACCGTCGATCTGCTGAAGGATACTTTTCTGACGCTCCACCACCTGGTTCAGCTGGTAGTTATTTTCCTGGATCTGACCGCGCAGTGAGTCGATATCGGTCTGAGTTTCGGAAAGCTGCTGCTGAAGCTGCTGGAGGAGTTGAGCCTGAGCATTAGAGATACGCTCAAGGGTAGTGACGCGGTCTTCGACCGAGCCGGAGCCAACGCTACTGATTGTTGCCTGGGCATTAGCGGCCCAGGGGGCCGCTACGCCAATCAGTAACGACAGACTCAGGAGATGAGTTCTGCAGCTACTAATCATGTGATTCTCTTAGTAAACCAGTACTGCACGACGGTTTTTAGCATACGCTGATTCGTCGTGGCCCAGTACGGCTGGTTTCTCTTTACCGTAAGAAACGATAGAGATCTGGTCAGCAGAAACGCCTTTACCCTGCAGGTACATTTTCACTGCGCTGGCACGACGTTCGCCCAGGGCGATGTTGTACTCAGGGGTACCGCGCTCATCCGCGTGACCTTCAACAGTGACTTTGTAAGACGGGTTGCTACGCAGGAAGTTTGCGTGCGCGTCCAGCATCTGTGCGAATTCAGACTGGATTTCATATTTGTCCAGGCCGAAGTACACGATGTTGTTTTTCTGCAGTTCCTGCATCTGCAGGCGAGCCTGCTCGTCAGAAGACATGTTGCCGCTGTTCATGCCGCTGTTAGAACCGTCACCAAGACCGTTAGTCTGGTCGTTGTTGTTGTTCTTGTGTGAGCTACATGCAGCCACTGCGATTACTGGCAGTGCCAGCATTAGGCCTTTCAGCACTTTGTTCAGTTGCATTTCATAATTCCTATTATAGTTTGCCATACATAATTATTTATGCATCACAGATACGGCGACCAGGCAGGAAATTTGACCTGTCCATCGGTTGCCGGAAGACGCGCTTTGAAACGCCCGTCGGTTGACACTAACTGCAGAATTGAACCCATGCCCTGAGTGGAGCTGTAGATTACCATGGTGCCGTTCGGTGCCAGACTTGGCGTTTCATCCAGGAACGTGTCCGTTAATTGTTGAACGGCTCCCGTTACCAGATCCTGTCGTGCGACGTGTTGAGCGCCGCCGTTGGTGCTGATCATCACCAAAGATTTACCATCAGAGCTGACGTCTGCGTCCTGGTTTTGCGAACCTTCCCAGGTAATACGCTGAGGCGTGCCGCCGCCTGCGCTGACTTTATAGATTTGAGGACGGCCGGCCTGGTCAGAGGTATAGGCCAGGTTCTGGCTGTCCGGGTACCAGGTCGGTTCGGTGCTGTTGTAGCGGCCGTCGGTGACCTGACGGATCTGGCCGGAGCCGATATCCATCACATAGATGTTCAGGCTGCCGGTCTTGGAGAGCGCAAACGCCAGCTTGCTGCCGTCCGGTGAGAAGGCCGGCGCGCCGTTGTGGCGTGGGAACGACGCTACCTGACGGATAGCACCGTTGGCCAGCGTCTGGATCACCAGCGCTGATTTACCGCTCTCAAAGGTTACGTAGGCGACTTTGCTGCCGTCCGGAGACCAGGCCGGTGACATCAGCGGCTCTGGTGAACGGTGCACCACAAAGGTGTTGTAGCCGTCGTAGTCGGACACGCGCAGCTCATACGGGAACTGGCCGCCGTTAGTCTGCACCACGTAAGCGATACGGGTACGGAACGCGCCTTTGATACCGGTCAGCTTCTCAAAGCTTTCGTCACTGGCGGTGTGCGCAGCATAACGTAACCACTGTTTGGTCACCTTAAACTGGTTCTGTGCCAGCACCGTGCCCGGATTACCGGCGGTATCTACCAGCTGGTAAGAGACGAGGTAGCTACCGTCGGCGCCAGGCTGAACCTGACCGACGACTACCGCGTCAATACCCAGTGCGGTCCAGGCCGCTGGCTGGACCTCAGCGGCCGAGGTCGGCTGCTGTGGCAGACGTGAACGATCCAGCGGATTGAATTTGCCGCTGTTGCGCAGGTCGGCGGCAACGATGCCACCAATGTCTTCAGGAGCTGCACCCGGACCATCCCATTTGAACGGCACCACGCCGATCGGACGTGCGGTATTCACACCCTGAGTAATCTCAATACGTACTTCTGCATGCGCAACCGCGACAAACAGCAGTAAAAAACTCAGCGCTACACGAAATGCCTGCTTCATTATTTCTCCCTTATCCGGGTATCACACCCACGATAATTAGCCTTGTATCAACAAACCTAAGAGTACGGCATGTTGCTCAGAGTTCAACACGCCGCTGGTAAACGCACGTTTACGGTTTGAATTCCAGCGTAGCGTTTTTAACCGCCTGCCACACTTCCGGACTCGGTGGCTTCGGAATTCTTGCCGAATTAGCCGCATTGATGGCTGCCTGGCAGAGTGCCGGGTCGCCACCTGCGGATTTAGCAGAAATCAACAGACCATCCGCTCCCAGACTGATACGCACGTCGCAGGTTTTGCCCGCAAAGGTATCAGCATCGTAAAACTTGCTCTGAATCGCGCCTTTCACCTGGCCCAGGTAGCTGTCGATCGCGGCACCTGAAGCGCCCGCTTTCTTCTGGTTACCTTCACCCGGTGCGGCACCGGCACCCCCGCCCGCTTTACCTGATTTCGGCGCATTCTTACCTGAAGTCAGGTCGCCGAGCAGATCGCCCACGTCACCGGCCTCTTTCGCCGCCTCAGCTGCCGCTTTCTTCTTCGCGGCGGCATCGGCTTTGGCTTTGGCTGCCGCATCGGCCTTGGCTTTCGCAGCAGCATCGGCTTTCGCTTTCGCCTCGGCGGCAGCCTTCTCTTTAGCCTCTGCCGCAGCTTGTTCTTTCGCTTCTGCGGCAGCCTGTGCTTTGGCTTCTGCTGCTGCGGCTTTCGCTTCCGCAGCGGCCTGTGCCTTGGCTTCCGCCGCCGCCTGGGCTTTCGCTTCCTGCGCCGCTTTCGCATCCGCAGCCGCTTTGGCTTTAGCATCGGCAGCAGCTTTTACTTTAGCTGCTTCTGCGGCAGCCTGCTTAGCCTGTTCTTCCGCTTTTTTCTTCGCATCGGCAGCCGCCGCTTTGGCGTCTTCCTGCGCTTTTTTCTGTGCATCAGCGGCGGCTTTCGCCTGGGCATCCGCCTGCGCTTTCGCATCGGCTTTGGCTTTTGCAGCGGCGTCTGCTGACGCTTTCGCCTGGGCATCGGCTTCGGCTTTGGCTTCAGCCTTCGCTTTCGCGGCGGCGGCTTCGGCCTGCTTCTGCTCCTGCTGGGCCTGCTTCGCGGCTTCCTGCGCCTGTTTCTGCTCGGCTGCCTGCTCGGCCGCTTCCGCTTTGGCCTGTTCAGCCGCCTGCAGACGCTCTTTCTCCAGCTGTTTCAGCCGCTGCTGTTCTGCCGCCTGTTTCTGCTGCAGCTCTTCCGCCTGCTGTTTCGCCTGCTTCTGGCGCTGTTGCTCGGCGCGTTTGCTGTCACTCTGTTGATTCTGCTGGCGATTATACTGTTCTACCACCGCACCAGGATCGACCATGACGGCACTGATATCACTACCGCCGCCACCGCCGCCGCTGGCGTCGAGATTTTCGTCAAACGAGCTCCATACCAGCAGAGCGATCAGCACAACATGCAGGATCACTGAGAGGGTTATCGCACGTTTTAACTTATCGTTTTGCTCGGTTGCCTTCGACACTCTCGATTCCCAAAAACGGTTCGAATGAATTAAATCGGCTGCGTCATTAATCCGACAGACTTCACGCCTGCCTGATGCAGCAAGTTAAGCGCCTTGATGATCTCTTCGTAGGGCACCTCTTTCGCACCGCCGATCAGGAACACGGTCTTCGGATCGGCAGTGATACGACGCTGTGCTTCGGCGACGACCTGCTCAGACGGTAACTGCTCCATGCGGTCGTGATCGACCACCAGGCTGTACTGCCCGACGCCGGAAACTTCAACAATCACCGGCGGATTATCATTAGTGGAGACGGTTTTAGAATCTGTTGCGTCCGGGAGATCGACCTCAACGCTCTGGGTAATGATCGGTGCGGTTGCCATGAAGATCAGCAGCAGCACCAGCAGTACGTCCAGCAGCGGAACGATGTTGATCTCGGACTTCATGTCGCGTCGACCGCGACCACGCGTTCTGGCCATGTGAAACCTCCGACTTACTTGCTGGCGTCGCTGGTGAAAGCCTGACGGTGCAGGATAGCCGTGAACTCTTCCATAAAGTTGTCGTAGTTCTGCTCCAGCTTATTCACGCGCAGGGTCAGACGGTTGAAGGCCATCACGGCCGGGATCGCCGCAAACAGACCGATCGCGGTAGCGATCAGCGCTTCGGCAATACCCGGTGCCACCATCTGCAGGGTGGCCTGTTTTACCGCACCGAGGGCGATAAAGGCGTGCATGATCCCCCATACCGTACCAAACAGGCCGATATACGGGCTGATTGAACCGACGGTACCAAGGAATGGAATATGGTTTTCCAGCGCTTCCAGCTCGCGGTTCATTGAGATGCGCATGGCACGGGTCGCCCCTTCCACTACTGCTTCCGGCGCGTGGTTATTCGCGCGGTGCAGCCGGGCAAACTCTTTGAAGCCGGCATAGAAAATCTGCTCCGAGCCCCCGAGCTCATCGCGGCGCGCCTGGCTCTCCTGGTACAGGCGCGAGAGTTCGATACCCGACCAGAACTTATCTTCGAAAGCGTCTGCATCCCGTGTCGCCGCATTCAGAATACGGGTGCGCTGAATGATCACCGCCCAGGAGGCGATGGAGAATCCGATTAAAATTAACATGATCAGTTTTACCAGAAGGCTCGCCTTCAGGAACAAATCAAGAACATTCATGTCAGCCACTGCTTGAACTCCGCGACAATAGACTTGGGAAGCGCTATCGGCTTCATTAGATGTGGATTGATGCAGGCAATAAGGACTTCTGCTTCATTGAGTACACGCCCATCAGCATTCAGAATGCGCTGAGCGAACGTCATGGTCGTGCGGCTCATGGCAACCACCCGGCACTCCACGCTGAGCAGATCGTCCAGACGTGCGGCAGCAAGGTAATCAACCGTCATTCGACGCACGACAAAGGACACCTGCTGTTCCAGCAGTGCCTGTTGATTGAAATGGCGCTGACGCAGCATCTCAGTACGTGCCCGTTCATAAAAAGCAACGTAGCTGGCGTGGTAAACCACGCCGCCGGCATCTGTGTCTTCATAATAGACGCGCACCGGCCATCGAAACAGCGTTGTACTCACTCTACATCCCGGTAATGCATTAAACGTTGGTACCCCGAAAACGTTGCTACTATACGCAAGAGCACAGGGCTTGGGAATGGGTTGCCAGAGGGGAACGAAAATAATTATTGAACGGTAACAACTTATGGGAAGTCAGTACGTTTGGCAAACAAAGATTGACAATTACAGAGATAAAAACAGACGAAAATCCGTTAGATTGTCGACAGTATACCTGGCCGATCGGGCAGCCAGGCATTGGCGGACGGTAACCGTGTTAGCGGTAGAAGAAAACGATGCCGCAGACCAGCAGGATTAACGCCGGCAGCGGCGAAAATACCCCCTGCCAGCGCAGGCGTCGCGGGCGGAAGCCGACGCCGTGGATCACTCCACTGCATACCGCCCAGATCAGCAACGGCCCCTGCCAGATAGCCAGATGGCCGCTGTTGGCGGCAAAGCGCGCCGGGTCCCAGAAGATACAGCCCGCCAGCAGCAGCGCGGCGGCCAGCGACAGCGCCCGCAGGGGGCATCTGTCCATCAGTTGATACAGACGGCTTACCCCCTGCCCCATTACTGGTCGCCTTCTGCGTTGCTGGCCTCAACATGTTCCAGCGCCAGCGCGGTGATAATTCCGAAGGCACAGGCCAGCAGCGTGCCAAGGATCCAGGCAAAGTACCACATGATATCGCTCCTATTCAGTAGAGTGAGTGGGTGTTGTTTTCAATCTGTTCATTGGTCACCCGGCCGAACATCTTCCAGTAACACCAGCTGGTATAGATGAGGATCAGCGGCACGAAGATAATCGCGGCCACGGTCATCACCTTCAGCGTCAGCAGCGTCGAGGTCGCATCCCACATCGTCAGGCTGGCACCCGGCACGGTGCTGGAGGGCATCACGAACGGGAACATCGCTACGCCGGCCGTCAGGATCACACAGGCCAGCGTCAGTGAGGAGAACAGGAACGCCCAGGCGCCCTTCTCCAGCCGTGAAAACAGGACGGTCAGCAGCGGCAGCACCACGCCCAGTAGCGGAATCAGCCACAGTACCGGCGTGTGATTGAAATTAACCAGCCAGGCACCGGCCTCGCGGCCCACCGTTTTCAGCAGCGGATTGGAGACGCCGTTGTGATCCAGCGCCGAGGTCACCACGTAGCCATCGATACCATAAACTACCCAGACGCCGGCCAGCGCGAAACAGACCATCATCACCAGCGCGGAAATTTGCGCCGCGCAGCGGGCACGCTGATGCAGTACGCCAACGGTGCGCATCTGCAGGTAGGTCGCTCCCTGTGCCAGAATCATGGTCAGGCTGACGATGCCGGCCAGCAGGCCAAACGGATTCAGCAGCTGGAAGAAATTGCCGGTATAGAACAGACGCAGATCGTTGTCGATATGGAACGGCACGCCCTGCAGCAGGTTGCCGAACGCCACGCCGATCACCAGCGGCGGCACGAAGCTGCCGATGAAAATGCCCCAGTCCCACATGCCGCGCCAGCGCATATCCTCAATCTTCGACCGGTAATCGAAACCGACCGGACGGAAGAACAGCGAAGCCAGTACCAGGATCATCGCCACGTAGAATCCGGAGAACGCTGCGGCGTAGACCATCGGCCAGGCGGCAAACAGCGCGCCGCCGGCGGTGATTAACCACACCTGGTTGCCGTCCCAGTGCGGGGCAATACTGTTGATCATCACCCGACGCTCGGTATCGGTGCGGCCGAGAATGCGGGTCAGCATGCCGACCCCCATGTCGAAGCCGTCGGCGACCGCGAAGCCGATAAACAGGATGCCGATCAGCAGCCACCAGATAAAACGCATCAATTCATAAGTTAACATCGCTCAGTGTCTCCCTTAGCGGACCGTCTGCAGACGTGGCTCAGGCTGCTCGTAGTGATAGCGGCCGGTCTTCAGGCTACTCGGCCCCAGCCGGGCAAACCTGAACATCAGGTACATCTCGGCCACGATAAACAGCGTGTAGAGCCCGCAGATGAGTCCCATTGAGAACAGCAGATCCCCGGCAGTGAGCGACGAGTTAGCGACCGCCGTAGGTAGCACCTCACCAATTGCCCACGGCTGACGACCATACTCGGCAACAAACCAGCCGGATTCGATAGCGATCCACGGCAGCGGGATACCGTACAGCGCGCACTTCAGCAGCAGCGGCCACTGACCAATGCGGTTACGAATCACCGTCCAGAACGACAGTCCGATGATCAGCAGCATCAGCATGCCGCTGGCGACCATGATGCGGAAGGAGAAGTAGAGTGGCGCCACGCGAGGGATGGAGTCCTGTACCGCCTGTTTAATCTGCGCTTCGCTGGCGTCAGAGACGGCCGGAGTATAGCGCTTCAGCAGCAGGCCGTAGCCAAGGTCATTCTTCGCCGCGTTAAAGGCAGTACGCACCGCCGGGTCCTGATTGCCGCCGCGCAGCTCCTGCAGTAGCGCGTAGGCTTTCATACCGTTACGGATGCGCACTTCATGCTGGCCCATCAGCTCTTTCAGACCGGTGACCTGCTTGTCCACCGAGCGGGTGGCAATCAGCCCCAGCGCCCACGGGATCTGGATGGCGTAGCGGTTCTCCTGCTTATCCTGGTCGGGAATGCCAAACAGGGTAAAGGCGGCCGGCGCAGGCTGGGTTTCCCACTCGGCTTCGATCGCGGCCAGTTTGGTTTTCTGCACGTCACCGATTTCGTAACCGGATTCGTCACCCAGCACGATCACTGACAGGATGGCGGCCATACCGAAGCTGGCGGCCACCGCAAACGAGCGTTTGGCGAAGGCGACGTCGCGGCCGCGCAGCAGATAGTAAGCGCTAACCCCGAGAATAAACATCGCGCCGCAGGTGTAACCTGCCGCCACGGTGTGGACGAATTTCACCTGTGCGACCGGGTTGAGCACCAGCTCGGAGAAGCTGACCATCTCCATACGCATGGTTTCCCAGTTGAACTCAGAGGCCACCGGGTTCTGCATCCAGCCGTTTGCCACCAGGATCCACAGCGCCGACAGGTTTGAGCCCAGCGCCACCAGCCAGGTGACCGCCATATGCTGCACTTTACCCAGCCGGTCCCAGCCGAAGAAGAACAGGCCAACAAAAGTGGATTCAAGGAAGAACGCCATCAGGCCTTCGATGGCCAGCGGCGCACCGAAGATATCGCCAACGTAGTGCGAGTAATAGGACCAGTTGGTGCCGAACTGGAACTCCATAGTCAGCCCGGTGGCCACGCCCAGCGCAAAGTTGATGCCAAATAACTTGCCCCAGAATTTGGTCATATCTTTATAGATTTGTTTACCTGACAGGACGTAGATCGTCTCCATGATGGCCAGTAAAAACGCCATACCCAGCGTCAGTGGCACAAACAGGAAATGATACATCGCCGTCAATGCAAACTGTAAACGTGACAGTTCGACAATATCAAACATGATAACTCCTTGCTCCGCTAAAGGGAGCAGCCTTAAATAAATGAGTCAGAAACGCATTTACTTATTCGTGCCCCCGGTAATAACGAAAACCGCGTTCCTGAACCCTGGCTACAGGCGCAATGCAGCACGCCTCAGCGCAGCTGAGCCCCAGGGCAAAGACGGATTTAAAATTTCTGGTGGTGAGATTGCGCAGTGATGATACGCCTTTCTCCCCACAGGATTAAAGTGGTTTTCGATGACAATATTCTTTTCTTGTCTTACATCAAATTTCGATGAATCAACGATCTATCCATCATTGATGTGGCGCAATTTAACCCTATCGGAGACGGCAATTCCAGATAAATACCCAGGTATAAATCGGCATTTATTGATCCAGAATAATAATCTGACGAGGCAACTGTGCCGGAGAGGAGAGTTGTGAAACTATTGTATAACTTTATAAAGTAAAAGGTGAATGCACCATCCACTTATGCCACCTGTTACGGTAAATGATAATTCCCGTAATTTAAAATTTTATTAACCAGGCCAGCCAGCCCGTGGCTTTGCGCTACCTGCCGCCGGAAGAAACAAAAAGGGCCGCCCGAAGGCAGCCCTGATATCGCAAGAGTTTAGCTTACTGTGGCAGTACGGCTTTCACCGCGTCGCCGATGTCCGCCAGGCTACGCACGGTTTTCACACCGGCCGCTTCCAGCGCAGCAAACTTCTCGTCTGCGGTGCCTTTGCCACCGGCGATAATCGCACCGGCGTGGCCCATACGCTTGCCTTTCGGCGCGGTAACGCCGGCGATATAGCCGACGACCGGCTTGGTCACGTACTCTTTGATAAACGCTGCGGCTTCTTCTTCCGCGCTGCCGCCAATCTCACCGATCATCACGATCGCTTCGGTCTGCGGGTCATCCTGGAACAGTTTCAGGATGTCGATGAAGTTTGAACCTGGGATCGGGTCACCGCCGATACCGACGCAGGTCGACTGGCCGTAGCCGATGTCGGTGGTCTGCTTGACTGCTTCATAGGTCAGGGTACCGGAACGGGAAACGATGCCGATACGGCCCGGCTGGTGAATGTGGCCAGGCATGATGCCGATTTTACATTCGCCTGGAGTGATGACACCCGGGCAGTTCGGGCCAATCATGCGCACGCCGGCTTCATCCAGCTTCACCTTCACGGTCAGCATATCCAGCGTCGGGATGCCTTCGGTGATGGTGATGATCAGTTTGATGCCCGCTTCAATCGCTTCCAGGATACCGTCTTTGCAGAACGGAGCCGGAACGTAGATCACCGAGGCGGTGGCGCCGGTGGCTTCTACCGCTTCGCGCACGGTGTTAAACACCGGCAGGCCAAGGTGCTCAGTGCCGCCTTTACCCGGAGTGACGCCGCCAACCAGCTGCGTACCGTAGGCCAGCGCCTGCTCAGAGTGGAAGGTACCCTGACCGCCGGTGAAACCCTGGCAGATCACTTTGGTGTTTTTATCGATCAAAATGGACATTATTTACCCTCCGCTGCGGCAACAACGCGCTGTGCCGCGTCACTCAGGCTGGTTGCTGCAATAATATTCAATCCGCTGTCTGCCAGTTTTTTCGCGCCCAGCTCAGCATTGTTACCTTCCAGACGGACCACAACCGGTACGTTGACGCCGACTTCTTCCACGGCACCGATGATACCGTCAGCAATCAGGTCACAGCGGACGATGCCGCCGAAGATGTTAACGAAGACCGCTTTCACCGCATCGTCAGACAGGATGATTTTAAAGGCTTCGGTCACGCGCTCTTTGGTCGCGCCGCCGCCAACGTCCAGGAAGTTGGCCGGCTGGCCACCGCTCAGCTTCACGATGTCCATGGTGCCCATCGCCAGACCGGCTCCGTTAACCATGCAGCCGATGTTGCCTTCCAGCGCCACGTAGTTCAGTTCCCACTGCGTTGCGTGGGCTTCACGGGCATCTTCCTGGCTTGGGTCACGCATTTCGCGCAGCTCAGGCTGACGGAACATGGCGTTGCTGTCGGCGGTCAGTTTACCGTCGAGACACACCAGGTCGCCCTGCTTAGTGATCACCAGCGGGTTGATCTCAACCAGCGCCAGGTCGCGCTCCAGGAACAGCGTCGCCAGACCCATAAAGATCTTGGTGAACTGGCCAACCTGCTTACCGGTCAGGCCCAGCTTGAACGCCAGCTCACGGCCCTGGTAAGGCTGTGGACCGGTCAGCGGGTCCAGCGCCATTTTGTGGATCAGATGCGGAGTCTCTTCCGCCACTTTCTCGATTTCCACGCCGCCTTCGGTAGAGGCCATAAACACCACGCGACGGGTCGCACGGTCCACTACGGCACCCAGATACAGCTCTTTGTCGATATCGGTCGCTGCTTCAACCAGGATCTGATTAACCGGCTGACCGCCTGCGTCAGTCTGATAGGTCACCAGGTTTTTGCCCAGCCAGTTTTCGGCGAACGCACGAATGTCTTCTTTGCTGTTAACAACCTTCACGCCGCCCGCTTTACCGCGGCCACCGGCATGAACCTGACATTTCACAACCCACGGGCCGGCGCCAATTTTAGAGGCGGCTTCTTCAGCTTCACGTGGCGTGGTGCAGGCGTAGCCGGTTGGTGCCGGTAAGCCATACCGTGCAAACAACTGTTTTGCCTGATATTCGTGTAAGTTCATGATGTTCTATCCATTCAGGTCTGAAAAGACTTAGCCACCGTTGTGGCTACACATAGAACAGAGCACGGCGCTGGCCGTGCTCTGCAAGGTTTAAACGTCCAGCAGCAGACGCGCCGGATCTTCCAGCAGCTCTTTAATCGCCACCAGGTAACCCACGGACTCACGTCCGTCGATCAGGCGGTGGTCGTAAGAGAGCGCCAGATACATCATCGGCTGGATCACCACCTGACCATTCACCGCCATCGGACGATCTTTGATCGCGTGCATACCAAGGATCGCACTCTGCGGTGGGTTGATGATCGGCGTCGACATCAGCGAACCGAACACGCCGCCGTTGGTGATGGTGAAGTTACCGCCGGTCAGCTCCTCAACGGTCAGCTTGCCGTCACGGCCTTTAATCGCCAGCTCTTTGATTTTCTTCTCGATGTCCGACATGCTCAGCGCATCAACGTCTTTCAGTACCGGCGTCACCAGGCCACGCGGCGTGGAGACGGCGATGCTGACGTCGAAGTAGTTGTGGTAGACCACATCTTCACCGTCGATCGAGGCGTTCACTTCCGGATAACGCTTCAGCGCTTCTACCACCGCTTTGATGTAGAAGGACATAAAGCCCAGGCGCACGCCGTGGCGCTTCTCGAAGGCATCACCGTACTGCTTACGCAGTGCCATGATCGGCTGCATGTTGACTTCGTTGAAGGTGGTCAGCATCGCGGTGCTGTTTTTCGCCTGCAGCAGACGTTCGGCCACGCGCTTACGCAGGCGGGTCATCGGTACACGCTTCTCGCTGCGGCCTGCCTGCACCACCGGTGCAGCCTCAGGTGCTTTGGCAGCAGGGGCTTTCGCCTGAGCCTGTGCCAGATGTTTTTCCACATCTTCACGGGTCAGACGGCCACCGACGCCGGTGCCTTTAATGGCAGACGCATCGAGGTTGTGCTCGGCGATCAGGCGGCGAATGGCCGGGCTGAGCGCGTCGTTGCTTTCTTCATCCAGCGAGGCAGTCTGACGCTGGGCTGGCGTAGAGTCTTTGCTTTCGGTTTTAACCGAGGTCTCTTTGCCGCCGCTGTTGCCTTCTTTCAGGCGCCCCAGCAACTGGCGAGAGGTGACGGTGGCACCTTCGTCTTCAAGGATGGCTTCCAGCACGCCGTCCGCAGCAGCAGGCACTTCCAGGATCACTTTGTCAGTTTCAATTTCCACCAGCACTTCATCACGGGTCACCGCATCACCCGGCTTTTTATGCCAGGTGGCGACGGTTGCATCAGCAACGGATTCAGGCAGGTCGGGAACAAGAATATCTACGCTACTCATTTTCTTTCCTTTAATTAATCTACGTTCAGCGCGTCATTAACCAGATCTTGCTGCTGCTGCTGGTGAACGGACATGTAACCCACGGCCGGCGATGCGGATGCAGGACGACCGGCATAACGTAATGAAGCCCCAAATGGCACGATTTCGCGGAAATGGTGCTGGCTGCAGTACCATGCGCCCTGATTCAGCGGCTCTTCCTGACACCAGACAAAATCATGAACGTGGGCATACGGCTGCAACGCTTCCTGTACGGCTTTGTGCGGGAACGGATAGAGCTGTTCGATACGCACAATCGCCACATTGCTTTGCTCATTTTTACGGCGTTTTTCCAGCAGATCGTAATAGACTTTACCGGAACAGAGCACTACGCGCTTCACGCCCTGCGGGTCGAGATCGTCGATCTCGCCAATCGCCGGACGGAAGGCTCCGTCGGCCAGCTCTTCCAGCGACGAGACCGCCAGCGGATGGCGCAGCAGCGACTTCGGCGACATCACCACCAGCGGACGGCGCATACCACGCAACGCCTGGCGACGCAGCATATGGTAAACCTGCGCCGGCGTGGACGGCACGCACACCTGCATATTCTGCTCGGCGCAGAGTTGCAGATAGCGTTCCAGACGCGCGGAGGAGTGCTCAGGGCCCTGGCCTTCGTAGCCGTGCGGCAGCAGCATCACCAGGCCACACATACGGCCCCACTTCTGCTCGCCGGAGCTGATGAACTGGTCGATCACCACCTGCGCACCGTTGGCGAAGTCACCGAACTGCGCTTCCCAGATGGTCAGGGTACGCGGCTCTGCCGTTGCATAGCCGTACTCGAACGCCAGTACCGCTTCTTCCGACAGCACGGAGTCCCAGACCTTAAACACGCCCTGGCCGTTGTGCACGTGCTGCAGCGGGGTGTAAGTCGAGCCGTTGGACTGGTTATGGATCACCGCATGACGGTGGAAGAAGGTGCCACGGCCCATGTCTTCACCTGAGAGGCGGCACGGAATACCTTCATCAACCAGCGTGGCGTAGGCCAGGTTTTCTGCTGCGCCCCAGTCGAACGGCTTGTTGCCGGCGGCCATTTCAGCGCGATCGTTGTAGATCTTCGCCACGCGGGACTGCATCTCAACCGCGTCCGGCACCGTACTGATGCGTTTCGCCAGCGACTGCAGACGCTGCGGGTCCAGTTTCTCCGGATAGCCTTCATCCCAGTCGTGATTCAGATACGGTGACCAGGTAAAGGAGTGCAGGCTCATCGGACGCCATGCCGGCACCACACATTCGCCGGCATCCAGCGCGTCACGGTACAGGTTGACCATTTCCGTGGCATCTTCCAGGCTGGCAACCTGTTCAGATTCCAGCTTGTCCGCGTAAATCTTACGCGGAGTCGGGTGTTTCTTGATCTTCTGGTACATCACCGGCTGGGTGGCGCTAGGCTCATCCGCTTCGTTGTGACCATGACGGCGGTAACACACCAGATCGATAAACACGTCGCGTTTAAAGGTGTTACGGAAATCCAACGCCAGGCGGGTGACAAAGGCCACCGCTTCCGGATCGTCCGCGTTAACGTGGAAGATCGGAGCCAGCACCATTTTACCGATGTCGGTACAGTACTGACTTGAACGGGCGTCTTTCGGGTTAGAGGTGGTGAAACCAACCTGGTTGTTGATCACGATACGCACGGTACCGCCAACTTCATAACCGCGGGCCGCCGACATGTTCAGCGTTTCCTGCACCACGCCCTGGCCGATCACCGCCGCATCACCGTGGATGGTAATCGGCAGCACTTTGTTGGAACCCGGTTCATCCATGCGGTCAAGACGCGCACGCACCGAGCCCATCACTACCGGGCTGACGATCTCAAGGTGAGACGGGTTAAACGCCAGCGCCAGGTGTACCATGCCGCCGGGGGTTTCCACGTCGGACGAGAAGCCCATATGGTACTTCACGTCACCGGTGCCGAGGTGTTCTTTATGCTTGCCGGAGAACTCGTCGAACAGATCCTGGGGCCTTTTGCCCAGCACGTTGATCAGCACGTTCAGACGGCCGCGGTGCGCCATACCCAGCACCACTTCACGCGTACCGCTCTTGCCGGCATGATGGATCATGTCGTTGAGCATCGGCACCAGCGCATCGCCGCCTTCCAGGGAGAAACGCTTCGCCCCGGGGAATTTCGCGCCCAGATAGCGCTCCAGGCCTTCAGCTGCCGTCAGCTGTTGCAGGAAGCCCTTCTTCTCTTCAGAGGAGAAGGAAGCCTGCCCCACCACCGATTCGATACGCTGCTGGATCCAGCGTTTCTCTTCCGTGTTGGTCATATGCATGTACTCGGCCCCGATCGAGCCGCAGTAGGTCTGTTTCAGCGCGGCGTACAGATCGGCCAGCTTCAGCGTCTCTTTGCCGATCGCAAACGAGCCTACGTTGAAGCTTTCCTGCAGGTCGGCATCGGTCAGGCCGTGCCAGGCCGGATCGAGATCCGGCACCGTATCCTGCTTCCACAGGCCTAACGGATCGAGATTGGCCTGCTGATGGCCGCGGAAACGGAAGGCATTTATCAGCTGCAGGACCTTTACCTGTTTGGCATTGGTTTCCGGATCGCTGACGGAGGCCGTGTAGCGCGTAGCATCTTTCGCCAGACGGCGGAAGTATTCACGCGTGGTGGAATGAAACTGCTCTGGTTTAACTCCCGTCCCCGGAAGCTGCTGGAAAAGCGATTTCCAGGCATCGTCAACAGAGTCAGGATCGGTCAGGAAGTCCTCATAGAGCTGCTCTATGTAGGACTGGTTCGCGCCGGCCAGCCAGGATGAGTCCAGCCAGGGTTTCATCGCGCTGTTCTGCATTGTGATCCCTTAAGCATTATGCTTTTTTTCGCCGTGGTTATTGAAGGAACCTTTGCAAGTCCCGTGCCGCGTTAACGGCTTACCATATACGGTTCTTCGATACGAGCAGCGGCCCGTAAGGGAACCTTTGCGAGACGTCTCAGGCGGCAAATCAGCCCAAAACACCTTCCAAAGATCGCCTGTTAAAAGACCGGGAACCTGAGGTTCCCGGATATGCACGTCATCCTTCACGCTGCCTCTGCGTTGGCTGCTCTCATTAACCCCAGTCACATAGCGGCCTATGCTCCCGGGGATTCACTCGTTTGCCGCCTTGATGCACCCTGAATGATTTTGTGCATATTTTTGTCGTTATGCGCCCCGTTGCAGCAGCATCGACTTGATATGGCCGATGGCTTTGGTCGGGTTGAGCCCTTTCGGACACACGCTCACACAGTTCATGATGCTGTGACAGCGGAATACGCTGAAAGCATCGTTCAGATTATCCAGACGGGCATCCGTTTCGGTATCACGGCTGTCAATCAGGAAACGGTACGCCGCCAGCAGGCCAGCCGGACCGACGAACTTGTCGGGGTTCCACCAGAACGACGGGCACGAAGTTGAACAACAGGCACAAAGTATACACTCGTACAGGCCATCCAGTTTTTCACGCTGCTCAGGGGCCTGTAAATGCTCCCTGGACGGTGGATTTTTCCCATTATTCAACAGGTAAGGCTTAATCTTCTCATACTGAGCATAGAATTGCCCCATGTCCACCACCAAATCGCGGATCACCGGCAGGCCGGGCAGCGGGCGGATAACAATTTTCTGCTTGCCGTTCCCCAGCGCGGACACCGGGGTAATGCAGGCGAGGCCATTTTTACCATTCATGTTGATGCCGTCTGAGCCACAGACGCCTTCACGGCAGGAGCGACGGAAGGCCAGCGTCGGATCCTGCTCTTTCAGACGCATCAGCGCGTCCAGCAGCATCATGTCACGGCCGTCTTCCGACTCCAGCGTATAATCCTGCATGCGCGGCGCATCATCGACATCCGGGTTGTAGCGATAGATGGAAAATTCGAGTTTCATGTCTCTCTCCGCAAACTAGTAGGTACGCGCTTTCGGCGGGAAGGCCGCACGCAGTTTCGGTTGCATGTTCACTTCACGGCGCGTCATGCTGTCGTTTTGCGGCAGATACAGGGTATGGCATAACCAGTTCGCATCGTCACGCTCAGGGTAATCGAAGCGGCTGTGCGCGCCACGGCTTTCGGTGCGGAAGTTGGCCGACAGCGCGGTGGCATAAGCCGTTTCCATCAGGTTATCCAGCTCCAGGCACTCCACACGCTGGGTGTTGAAGTCACTGGAACGATCGTCCAGGCGGGCGTTGTGCAGACGTTCACGCAGCACTTTCAGCTCCTCCAGCCCTTTCGCCATCGCATCACCTTCACGGAACACCGAGAAGTTGTTCTGCATGCAGGACTGCAGCGCTTTACGCAGCTCGGCCGGGTCTTCACCGGTGGTGTTGTTGTCCCAGCGGTTGTAGCGCGCCATCGCAGCGTTAACTTCATCTTCGGTGGCGTCACGCAGGGTTCCCTGCTCGGCGATCGATTCCGCCAGATGCAGGCCTGCCGCGCGGCCAAATACCACCAGGTCCAGCAGCGAGTTGCCGCCAAGACGGTTAGCACCGTGCACCGAAACGCAGGCGATCTCACCGACCGCAAACAGGCCCGGGATCAGCACGTCTTCACCCTGCTCGTTGACCGTCAGTGCCTGGCCGCTGACGCGGGTAGGAATACCGCCCATCATATAGTGGCAGGTTGGGATCACCGGAATCGGCTCTTTGACAGGGTCGACGTGGGCAAAGGTGCGCGACAGTTCAAGGATGCCCGGCAGGCGAGCTTCCAGCACATCCTTACCGAGGTGGTCCAGTTTCAGCTTGGCGTGCGGGCCCCACGGGCCATCGCAGCCGCGGCCTTCGCGGATTTCGATCATGATGGAACGCGCGACCACGTCACGACCGGCGAGATCTTTGGCATTCGGTGCGTAACGCTCCATAAAGCGCTCGCCGTGTTTGTTCAGCAGGTAACCGCCTTCCCCACGGCAGCCTTCGGTCACCAGCACGCCCGCGCCGGCGATGCCGGTCGGGTGGAACTGCCACATTTCCATATCCTGCAACGGCACGCCGGCGCGCAGCGCCATGCCGACGCCGTCACCGGTACAGATATGGGCGTTGGTGGTGGACTGGTAGATGCGTCCGGCACCGCCGGTGGCCAGCACCGTTGCCTTGGCCTTGAAGTAAACCACTTCACCGTCTTCGATATTCATCGCGGTGCAACCGACCACCGCACCGTCAGCATTCTTCACCAGATCCAGCGCATACCATTCAGAGAAGATAGTGGTGTGGTTTTTCAGGTTTTGCTGGTAGAGGGTGTGCAGCAGGGCGTGACCGGTACGGTCTGCCGCCGCCGCGGTGCGTGCCGCCTGCTCGCCGCCGAAGTTTTTCGACTGGCCACCAAACGGGCGCTGATAGATACGGCCATCGTCCAGGCGGGAGAACGGCAGGCCCATATGTTCCAGTTCCAGAATCGCTTCCGGACCGGTTTTACACATATATTCAATCGCGTCCTGGTCACCGATATAGTCGGAGCCTTTAACGGTGTCGTACATGTGCCATTCCCAGTCATCTTCATGGGTGTTACCCAGCGCAACGGTGATACCGCCCTGCGCAGACACGGTATGGGAACGGGTTGGAAATACTTTAGACAGCAGGGCACAGCTCTGGCCCGACTGGGAGATCTGTAAGGCGGCGCGCATACCTGCACCACCCGCGCCGATCACCACGGCATCAAATTCTCTTACTGGCAACTTCATTACGCACCCCACACGACAACAGTTCCGTAAATTGCATAGACGAACAGCGCGACCACAATCACCAGCTGCAGCACCATACGCAGCGCCAGCGGTTTAATGTAGTCGGTCAGTACCTGCCACATGCCAATCCAGCCATGAACCAGAATGCACAACAGCGTCAGCAACGTGAAAACTTTGGTTACCGGGGAGGCAAAGAAGCCATGCCAGATGTCATAAGTCAGTGGCCCTGACATGATCAGGAAGCCGAGGATATAAAGCACATAAAGGGTCATTACCATGGCGGCAGCTCGCAGCAGCAGCCAGTCATGGATTCCGTTGCGACCCAGTGCAGAAGCGTTACTTACCATACGAGGACTCCTGCAAGAACAGACAGCACGACAGTGATAGCGAAAGCAATATGCGCGGAACGTTTACCCGCCTCTAAGGTTTCTTCCAGGTAGCCGAAATCCATCAGCATGTGGCGAATACCGACCACAATGTGATAAGCGAGCGCAGTGAGAATGCCCCACATAATGAATTTGGCGAAGAAGCTGGTCATCACGGCGGATGCCTGATCGAAACCTTCGGGAGAAGAGAGCGAGAGACCCAGTAACCAGAGCAATATCCCGATCGACACAAAGGTGATCACCCCGGATACGCGGTGGAGAATGGACGCTATTGCAGTTACGGGAAACCGGATCGTAGAGAGATCCAAGTTGACAGGTCTTTGTTTTTTCACGGTTTTGCCCACACAGCCTTTCTTATTTTGCTTCCTCCGGTCCTGAAGGGGGGCTCAGACAGCGTCACACGTGAAACTTTGCGCAGGCACTAAAACTACAAACGTCCAGTGTCAGATAATAGCGCGCATGAAACGCTGGGTGGCTCCTACAGCAGGGTTTTCCGGAGACCTGGCCGCAGTATAGGGGGATCACATTCTTATTACAATTCCCCTACAAACACTTTGGGGAATTTAAAGTGGAACAGTGATCACCCTCACGGATTTTACATTCTACACAAATTTAATTATCTGATTTGACAATACTTAAACAACTTTGTTACAAACGATGCCTCAAAAGGACTATGATGCACAAAAGTTATGGGGATACACTTTCCCCTAAGCACAAGTTATGTAACATTGATGATGATTATCTATAAAGTATCGGGTTTTGGTTATGATGTAGGATATGGCCAAACCGGGTCTTAAACCATGATACGCATCAGGAATGTGCCACCCAGGCCAACGCGCCCGTCACTCTGTACCCTGCACATTATAAGATGCCACAGAGTTGATATCCTTATAGCGCCTGGCAATAAGGCTGGGAGGTTGTGGTTTTCCCGGTGGTAAATGATCCCTGTATAAGGCGCTAAGGAGACTATAAATGGCTGATAAAAAAGCGACGCTAACCCTCGACGGCGAAGCCCCTATTGAGCTGAACGTACTGAAAGGTACGCTGGGCCCGGAAGAGATCGACGTACGAGCTCTGGGCTCTAAAGGGTATTTCACTTTTGACCCTGGCTTCACCTCTACCGCGTCGTGCGAATCCAAAATCACCTTTATCGACGGTGATGAAGGCATTCTGCTGCACCGTGGTTTCCCGATCGACCAGCTGGCCCTGCACTCCAACTATCTGGAAGTATGCTACATCCTGCTGAACGGTGAAGCTCCTACCCCGGAACAGTTCAACGAATTCAAAGTCACCGTGACCCGCCACACCATGTTGCATGAGCAGATCCACCATCTGTTCCGCGGCTTCCGCCGTGACTCGCACCCGATGGCGGTGATGTGCGGCGTGACCGGCGCACTGGCGGCGTTCTATCACGATGCGATGGACGTAAACATTGAGCGTCACCGCGAAATCGCCGCGTTCCGCCTGCTGTCGAAAATGCCGACCATGGCAGCGATGTGTTACAAATATTCAATCGGCCAGCCGTTTGCTTATCCGCGTAACGATCTCTCCTATGCCGGCAACTTCCTGCATATGATGTTCTCCACACCGTGCGAAGACTACGTGGTGAACCCGGTGCTGGAACGTGCGATGGACCGGATCTTAATCCTGCACGCCGATCACGAGCAGAACGCGTCGACCTCCACCGTGCGTACCGCCGGTTCATCCGGTGCTAACCCGTTTGCCTGCATCGCGGCCGGTATCGCGTCACTGTGGGGGCCTGCACACGGCGGTGCCAACGAAGCCTGCCTGCGTATGCTGGAAGAGATCAGCACCGTTGAGCACATTCCTGAGTTCCTGCGCCGCGCCAAAGACAAAAACGATTCGTTCCGTCTGATGGGCTTCGGTCACCGCGTTTACAAAAACTACGACCCGCGTGCCACCGTAATGCGTGAGACCTGCCATGAAGTGCTCAACGAGCTGGGCATGAAAGATGACCTGCTGGAAGTGGCGATGGAGCTGGAACACATTGCGCTTAATGACCCGTACTTCATCGAGCGTAAGCTGTATCCAAACGTCGACTTCTACTCCGGCATCATCCTTAAGGCGATGGGCATCCCGTCATCCATGTTTACGGTGATCTTCGCCATGGCGCGTACCGTTGGCTGGATCGCCCACTGGAAAGAGATGCATGACGAAGGCGTCAAGATCGCCCGTCCGCGTCAGCTCTACACCGGTTACGAACAGCGTGATTTTACCTCACAGCTGAAGAAGTAATCGCAGAGCGGGGCCTCCCCCGCTCTGGCTGAGCAACGTCAACGAAATGGCCGGAGATCCTCCGGCCATTTTTTTATGGCTGACAAACAGGGCAACGGTAGAACGGCCGCGATGCCAGCGTGCTTTTCTCAATCATGATGCCACAGCGCGGGCAGGGCTTACCGGCCCGGTGAAATACGTTAAAGCGGAACAGCGCGCCGTGATGGTGCCGCTCGTCGGCCTGCCCGCGCGTGTGGTAAGAGAGCCTGGGTATCGCCAGCAGCGCGTGGCACAGGTCCGTCAGCTGCGCATCGTTCAGCGTTTGTGCCTTATGCTGCGGCGCCAGCCTCGCCTGCCAGAGGATCTCGGCGCGCAGATAGTTTCCCAGCCCGGCAAGAAACGCCTGATCCAACAACAGTCCGCTGAACTGCCGCCCGCGAAAGCGTTTGGACAGCAGCCGCTCGCGCACCTGCGCCTCGGTCAGCGTCATATCCAGCACGTCCGGCCCCACCCGCTGCAGAAACGGATGGCTGGCCAGCCCGTCGGCGTTCAGCAGCTGGATATCCGAGGCGCTGTAGAGCAGCAGCGTTTTGTCCGCCGTCGCCAGCCGCACCCGCAGCTGGCGTTGAGTCTGCGGTTCACTACCGGTAGCGACTACCCGCCAGACGCCGTACAACTGGTTATGGCTGTAGAGCGTCAGGCCGTTAGAGAAGTGGGTGAGCAGCGCTTTGCCACGGGTTTCCAGCGCGGTCACCCGCTCGCCGATCAGCGCCTGTTGATAGGTCTGCAGCGCGGGAAAGGCGAACCAGACGTCGGTCAGCTCTTTGCCGCGCACCGCTTTTTCCAGCTGGTCCGCCGCGCGGCGGATCTCCGGTCCTTCAGGCATCGTCCTGCCTCCGTAAGTTAATCTGCTGCGCTGACGCGGATCTGCTGCTGACGGAATGCCCCACGCAGCCGGTGGGCAAACTCAAGCGCATGCGCCCCGTCGCCGTGCAGGCAAACCGTCTCTGCCCGCACGTTAACCCACTCGCCGCTGAGAGACTGTACCCGCCCCTGCTGCACCATGCTCAGCGTCTGCGTAATCGCCTGGGCATCACTCTCCACCAGCGCCCCCGGCTGGCCGCGCGGCACCAGCGTGCCGTCTGCCCGATAGCCACGATCGGCAAACACCTCCTGACGCGTTACCAGGCCGTGGCGCTGGCCGGCGCGGATCAGTTCGCTGTTGGCCAGCCCCACCAGCATCAGCGCCGGATCGACCGCCCGCACCGCGAGGGCAATGGCGTCAGCCAGCGCGGCATCGCCCGCCGCCTGGTTGTAGAGCATGCCGTGCGGCTTCACGTGAACCAGCCGCCCGCCTTCGCTGCGGACGATTGTTTGCAGCGCCCCGACCTGATAGAGCAGCTGGGCATACACCGTCTCCGGCGGCAGCTGCATAGCACTGCGGCCAAAGTTCTCACGATCGGGGAACGAAGGATGTGCGCCAATCGCGACTCCCGCCGCCAGCGCCAGCCGCACCGACTGCAGCATGGTGCCGGCATCACCGGCGTGAAAGCCGCAGGCAATATTGGCCGATGAGACCAGCTGCAGCAGCTCAGCGTCGCTTCCCGCCCCTTCACCGAGATCCGCGTTAAGATCAATCTTCATGGTTCAGCCCCCAGATCATGCGTTGCAGCGCGCGCTGCTGTTCAGCTCTGGCCCGCTGCGCCTCTTCCAGCGTACAGTGCACAAAGTGCAGCGGTTCCCCCAGCCGCAGCTGGGCCAGATGGTAAAGATCGGCTTCGATCACGCAGGCGATACGCGGGTAACCACCGGTGGTTTGCGCATCGCCCAGCAGCACGATCGGTTGCCCGGCCGGCGGCACCTGCACCACGCCGGGAACCAGCCCGTGGGAGAGCAGATCGCGGCTATTCTCCCGCTCCAGGCGGTTCCCCTGCAGCCGGTAACCCATGCGGTTGCTTTGCGGATCGAGCCGCCAGGCGGAGCGCCAGAACGCATGCTGACTCTCCTCGCTGAACTCCTGATACTCCGGTCCGGGCAGCGCCCGCACCCGGTTGCCCCACAGCAGCTGACGCACGCCGACCGGGCGTTTGAAGCGCCGCGCAGGCTGCAGCGGCAGACGGTCACCGTCGGCCAGCCTGCGCCCGGAAAAACCGCCGAAACCGGCCTGCAGATCGGTGCCGGAAGAGCCCAGCACCGGCTCCAGCGCAAAGCCGCCGTCAACGGCCAGATAGCTGCGCATGCCGCGGCTGGGCAGACCCAGCGTCAGCCGCTGGCCCTTTCTGACCGCGGTGCGCCAGCCGGTCCACACCTCACGCCCGTCAAGCCGCGCATGGCACCCTGCCCCGGTTAAGGCAAACCAGCCGTCGCGACCAAACTCAACGCAGAACTGGCCCAGGGTGATTTCCACCACCGCGCTGTCGGGCGCGTTGCCCACCAGCAGATTGGCGGTGTGCATCGCTGGCCGATCCAGCGCCCCACCGAGGCTGATGCCGTACTGTCGCCAGCCGGGACGGCCGGCATCCTGCAGCGAGCTGCTCAGACCGGCGCGGATCAGGGTTAACATACGCCCTCCTTTTGCGGTACAAAACGCAGCCGATCGCCCGGGCGCAGCAGCACCGGCGGCTGGCGATCGGGCAGAAACAGCGCGGTAGCGGTGTGGCCAATCAGCTGCCAGCCGCCAGGGGATTCAAGGGGATAGATGCCGGTCTGGCTGCCGCCGATGGCGACCGACCCGGCGGGCACCCGCACCCTTGGGGTGTCGCGGCGTGGGGTGTGCAGGCGCGGGTCCAGCCCGGCCAGGTAGGGAAACCCCGGCTGGAAGCCGATAAAGCACACTACGTACTCAGCGGCGGCATGCATCTCCACCACCTGGCGAGCGTTCAGGCCGTGATGGCGCGCCACGTGCTGCAGATCGGCTCCGCCGCTGCCGCCGTAAATCACCGGGATGTCGACGCGGCGGAATTCCGCCTCCTGCGACCCGCTCTGCTGCCACGCCTGCTGCAGCCACGCCAGCACTTCCGCGGCGTTATGCGGCGCTTCGCGCAGGATCACGCTAAGGTTATTCATGCCCGGCACCACGTCCAGCACCTGCGGGAGCGGCTGCAGCTGCTGCGCCAGGCTCCAGACCCGCTGCTGCGCGGTGAGTGAAAACGGCGGCTCCAGCTCCAGCACCGCCGTACGTTCTCCTAACAGATAATATCGCGCGTGTTGCACAGGCAACCTCCGCAAAAAAGGTTTTTCAGGCAGTGAGCGAGCGTGGCGAAGACTTCGCGCTGGTGTCGATCTGCCGGGCAGGATCGAGGGACGCCCGGCAGACAAAGCGAACCGGGAACCGATCAGACCGGGTTATCAATATCTATAAAGGTCACGTCCAGCCCGTGCTGCCCGGCCAGCCACTCACCGAGTGCCTGAATGCCGCAGCGTTCGGTGGCGTGGTGTCCGGCGGCAAAGAAGTGGATGCCCTGCTCGCGGGCGCTGTGGATGGTCTGCTCAGAAGCTTCACCGCTGATAAAGGCATCAACACCAAAGGCGGCCGCCGCATCGATAAAGCCCTGACCGCCGCCGCTGCACCAGGCCACGCGTCTGATCAGCGCCGGTGCATTATCGCCGCAGTGCAGCGGCGTTCTGCCCAGCACCTCAGCGATGCGCTGCCCGAGCTGTTCGCCGCTCAGCGGTGTGGTCAGCTCGCCCCAGGGTAACAGCAGCTTCACTTCTCCCTTCACCTCAATGCCAAACATCTTTGCCAGCAGCGCGTTATTGCCAAGCTGCGGATGCGCATCCAGCGGCAGGTGCCAGCCAAACATATTGATGTCGTTAGCCAGCAGGGTTTTCAGCCGGCGGCGCTTCATGCCCTTGATCACCGACGGCTCGTTTTTCCAGAAATAACCGTGGTGCACCAGCACCGCATCGGCCTGCAGCCGCACCGCTTCATCGAGCAGCGCCTGGCAGGCGGTCACGCCGGTCACCACCTTTTTAATCTCACCGCGCCCTTCCACCTGCAGGCCGTTCGGGCCGTAGTCGTCAAAAGCGGAAGCGTTCAGGAACTGGTTTACCAGCGTTTCGAGTTCAGTATTCAGCATAATCAATCCATCTGTTTGCGTGCGGCCTCAAAGGCGTCCAGCGTCTGCTGGCGTGCCTGTTTATGTTCCACGATCGGCGCAGGATAATCGAGTTTTTGCTGATTTTTCTTTGCCCACTCGTGAGGCTGATGGATATATTTTTCCGGCACCCGGCTCAGCTCCGGCACCCAGCGGCGGATAAACTCACCGCTAAGGTCAAAGCGTTCGCCCTGGGTGGTCGGGTTAAAGATGCGGAAATAGGGGGCCGAGTCGGTCCCGGTGGACGCCGCCCACTGCCAGCCGCCGTTGTTGGCCGCGAGGTCGCCATCGATCAGCTGCGAGATAAAGTAGCGCTCACCCTGGCGCCAGTCGATCAGCAGGTCTTTGACCAGGAAACTGGCGGTGATCATCCGCAGCCGGTTGTGCATCCAGCCCAGCGCATTAAGCTGACGCATGGCGGCGTCAACGATCGGGTAGCCTGTTTTTCCCTGCTGCCAGGCCTGCAGCAGTGCGGCATCCTCGCGCCAGCGCACGTTGCGCGTCCATTTAATGAACGGCTGATGACGGCATAGCGCCGGGAAGGCCACCATCAGGTGGCGGTAAAACTCGCGCCAGATCAGCTCATTCAGCCAGACAAACACCCGGGTATCGTCCAGCCCGTGCGGATGCTGCTTCAGCAGACGATGCAGACACTGACGCGGCGACAGCACCCCCGTCGCCAGGCACGCGGACAGGCGGCTGGTGCCGTCCAGCGCCGGCAGATCGCGTTTATCCGGGTACTCGGTGACCGGCTGCTGGCAGAACTCCCGCAGCCGGGCAATCGCCGCTTTCTCCCCCACCGGGAACAATCGATCGTCGAACGCCTCACGCGGGTAATCAAACGGCTGCAGCGCATCAGGCGTGGACAGCGGTCCATCCGGGCGCACGGCGGGCGCGGGCACGCACTCCGGCAGGCCCTCTTTCAGGCGTTTAACGAAGGCTTTGCTGAACGGGGTAAACACCTTATACATCTCGCGGCTGCCGGTCAGCACGCTGCCCGGCGGCAGCAGCAGGCTGTCGTCAAAGCCCTGCACCATCACTTCGTCGTCAAACAGCGTGCGTTCGACGGCGGCATCGCGCTGACGCTCATTTACCTCGTACTGATAGTTATAGAACAGGCGGTCCACACGGTGTTCGCGGCAGAAATCCTGCAGTAGCGTCACGGAAGCGTCGAAATCGTCGCACTGCTGCAGAAACAGCGGGATGCCCTTCTCCGCCAGCGATTGCTGCAAGGACTGCAGGTTCTGCCAGATGTATTCCGCCTGTTTCGGGGCCATATCATGGGACTGCCACTGGCCAGGCGTGGCGATAAACAGCGCCAGCACCCGCGCGCCCTCTGAGCGGCAGGCAGCATAAAGGGCAGAGTTGTCGTGAATGCGCAGGTCGTTACGCAGCCAGACCAGATGGGTCAGCATAAAACATCCTTAATTTAGTGTCCGTAGCGCAGGCACAGCTGGTCAGGGTAAGGCGCGAAGTAGCGCTGTTCGGTCAGCCACGGGTGCGGATACTCATTCATGTAGTGTTTAAGCAGGGTAATCGGCGCCAGCAGCGGCTGCACCCCGCGGCGGTAACAGTCGATCAGCCCGGCCAGCTCCTGACGCTGGGATGACTTCAGCTGGCGGCGGAAGTAGCCCTGAACGTGCATCAGCACGTTGGTATGGTTGCTGCGCGTGGCTTCGGTTTTCAGCAGATCCATCAGCCGCTGACGATAGGCCACGGCAAAGGCGTCCAGCGAGTCCCACTGGCCCATCGCCGCCACAAACGGCCCAATTTCCCGGTACAGCGGCTGCGAATGCGCCAGCAACAGCAGTTTGTAGCGGGTATGGAACGCCATCAGCCCGGCGCGGGTCAGACCGCTCTGCCACAGCTGATTAAATTCATGTAACGCATAGACGCGCGTCACGAAATTCTCGCGCAGCAACGGATCGTGCAGGCGGCCGTCCTCCTCCACCGGCAGCCACGGCATCTGCGCCATCAGTTCGCGGGTGAAGATGCCGGTACCGGCTTTACGGTTGTTGTTGTTATCAGGCTGATAGACGCGCACCCGCTCCATGCCGCAGCTGGGGGATTTTGCGCAGACGATATAGCCGCAGAGGTGCTGCAGCTGGCTGACTTTCTCAGCTGAAAAATGCTGCATCTGCTGCGTCACCGGCGCAGCCTGGCCGTTGCTGAAGCTTAGCGCCGTTTCGCCGCCCGGCTCCTCGGTCAGGCGCAACGCCGGGCGAGGGGTGGGCAGGCCGATAGCCATCTCCGGGCACACTGGTTCAAAGCGCAGAAAGGGTGCCAGCTGCTCGGTGGCAAATTCGTTGCGCTTGTGGCCGCCATCAAAACGGACTTTTTCACCCAGCAGGCAGGCGCTGATGCCAACAGGAATTTTTTCGCTCATAGTTATACAACCTCAAAATTCTTGTACAGATTTAAGTGTAGCGCAGAATTGCCGTGCGCTCACCTGTTTCTTACCGCCTCACCGGACTACGGGTAAAAAAAATCCCGCCGGCGGCGGGATCGGTATGACAGGAAACGGCAGGCTTAATAGAAATCGATGCCTGCCGCTTCTGCCTGGCTCAGCCAGACCGGCTGATCGCTGGTCTTCAGCCAGAAACGGTGCAGATAGCTGTAGAAACGCGCGCGGTCGGAGCGGAACAGCATCACCGGCAGCGCCAGCACGCCAATAAGCAGTGCGGCGCAGCGACGTACACAGACCCGCGTTGATGAATAGTGATGATAGTGACTCATACGTCCTCCGTTAAGGGAATTTAAGATTGATGGTTATCTGAGCAAAAGTGTATCGCGTCTGGTGTAATTTTACTACTGATCCGACCACTTTAACGTGTAAAGAACGGAATTTAACCGTTGTGGCCGTAATTTTGTTACACCAAGGTTAAATTTAAGTTTCGCATTTTCGACTCAAGACTGCCCCCCGCTGCAGCAACGGTCAGGTTCAGTGGTAACGCTGCTGTGCCGCGGTGCCTTTTGGTGAAAGCGGGCGTTAGATCGCGCCGATGGATTTTCAGGCGTGCAGACCTCATCTGCTGGCGACTACTGCCTGGCAACACAGACGCCATCCGCTCTTTTTGCTAGATTAAGCGCAATACGGGCGGTATATATCGCCTTTCAGCCTGTCGTGAGGTGCTGTGACCACTATCCTGATCGTCGAAGATGAAAAAGAGATCCGCCGCTTTTTACGCAAAGCGCTGGAGGGAGAAGGCTTCCACGTGGTGGATGCCGACACGCTGAGCCGCGGGCTGATTGAGGCCGCCACCCGTAAACCGGCGCTGGCGATCCTCGACCTGGGACTGCCGGACGGCGACGGCGGGGAATTTATTCGTGAGGTCCGCCAGTGGAGCAGCCTGCCGGTGATCGTGCTCTCCGCCCGCAGCGATGAGCAGGATAAGATCGCCGCGCTGGATGCCGGTGCCGATGATTTCCTGACCAAACCCTTCAGCGTCGGTGAACTGCTGGCCCGGGTGCGGGTGGCGCTGCGCCACCGCCCGGCAGGAGAAAACAGCGTAACGCCGGTGGTGACCTTCGCCGATATCACGGTGGATATTGCCGCACGCCGCGTGACCCGCGCCGGCAGCGAACTGCACCTGACCCCGATTGAGTTTCGTCTGCTGGTCAGCCTGCTGAACCATCCCGGCAAGGTGATGACCCAGCGCCAGCTGCTGGTGCAGGTCTGGGGACCAAACGCCGTTGAGCACAGCCACTACCTGCGCATCTATATGGGCCACCTGCGGCAAAAGCTGGAGCAGGATCCGGCGCGCCCCGCGCATCTGCTGACCGAAACCGGCGTTGGCTACCGGTTCCTGCCCTGATTCTGGCAAAAAAAAGGCAGCTCATCGCTGAGCTGCCTGTTCAGAGTGCCGACGATCAGGCGTTTTTCAGCACCGCACTGACGATCTCAACCGCTTCTTTCTCGATCTGCTCACGATGCTCAGCGCCGAGGAAACTTTCGCAGTAGATCTTATAGGCGTCTTCGGTACCGGACGGACGCGCGGCAAACCAGCCGTTTTCCGTCATCACCTTCAGACCACCGATCGAGGCACCGTTGCCCGGCGCGGCGGTCAGGCGGGCGGTGATCGGATCACCGGCCAGCGTCGCGGCGCTGACCATTTCCGGCGAGAGCTTAGACAGCGCGGCTTTCTGCGCGGACGTTGCCGGTGCCTGGATACGGTTATAGCTTGGTGCGCCGAAGCGGGCCGCCAGCTCATCGTAGTGCTGCTGTGGATTCTTACCGGTTACCGCAGTGATCTCTGCAGCCAGCAGGCACATGATGATGCCGTCTTTATCGGTGGACCACGGTGTGCCGTCGAAGCGCAGGAACGAGGCCCCCGCGCTCTCTTCACCGCCGAAACCGAAGCTGCCGTCGAACAGGCCATCAACAAACCATTTAAAGCCCACCGGCACTTCCACCAGCTTACGGCCAATGTCCGCCACCACCCGGTCAATCATCGCGCTGGAGACCAGCGTTTTGCCAACCGCTACCTCTTTGCCCCACTGCGGGCGATGCTGGAACAGGTACTGAATCGCTACCGCCAGGTAGTGGTTCGGGTTCATCAGGCCGGCCGGGGTCACAATGCCGTGACGGTCGTAATCCGGATCGTTGGCGAAGGCCAGATCGAACTTATCACGCAGCGCCAGCAGGCCGGCCATCGCCGACTCGGACGAGCAGTCCATGCGGATAATGCCGTCATGATCGAGGTGCATAAAGCGGAAAGTCTGGTCGACGGCATCGTTAACGATGGTCAGATCCAGATTGTAATGCTCCGCAATGCGCTGCCAGTAAGCGATACCGGAACCGCCAAGCGGGTCGACGCCGATCTTCAGGCCGGCCTTCTGAATCGCCGCGATATCAACGATCTGTGCCAGACCTTCAACGTACGGTTGGATCAGATCTTTCTCCTGCAGATGGCCGCTGGCCCACGCCTGATCGAGGCTGATGCGGCGCACCTCTTTCAGTCCGGCTTTGATCAGCGCGTTAGCCCTGTCTTCAACCACTTTGGTGACGTTGGTATCGGCCGGACCGCCGTTTGGCGGGTTGTACTTGATGCCGCCATCTTCCGGTGGGTTGTGCGACGGGGTAATTACAATGCCGTCGGCCTGCGCGGTCGCCGTTTTATTGTGTTCGAGAATCGCATTGGAGATGGCGGGCGTAGGCGTATAGCCGTTATCCAGCTGCACTATTACATCCACGCCGTTGGCCGTCAGCACTTCCAGTACCGAGATCAGCGCCGGTTCAGACAGCGCATGGGTATCTTTCCCCACATAGCACGGCCCCGTGATGCCATTTTTTTTACGCTCTTCGGCAATCGCCTGGGCAATCGCCAGGATATGCGTCTCGTTAAAGCTGTGACGCCCCGCGCTGCCGCGGTGGCCGGAAGTACCAAACTTCACCGCGTGCTCTGCATTGCCTGCTTCAGGCTGCAGCACATAATACTGTGAGGTTAATTGTGCAACGTTTATCAAATCGCTCTGCCGGGCGGGTTGTCCGGCACGGGGGTGTCTGGCCATTGGCGCTTCTCCCTGACGCTTCAGTTAGAGGGTTCCGCAAACTTTGTCGGTCAGTTCCGCAGGGAACTGCATGGACTGCATGATGTGTTCCACCATGCTGCGTTTGCGCTCGGTATTGGTATTGGTGATCACCCAGTACGGCGTGCCGGGAATGTGCTGCGGCTTGGTATGGGTGCCGTTCTGAACCAGGGTTTGCTGATTGCCGGCGAAATAGACGCGCGTGCGGCCGTGCAGCGACTCCGTTGCTGCGCCGAATGCCTGAGCATCCAGACCGTATAACGTCGACAGAATCAGCATAAAACGGTTTACCGCTTTCTTCTGCTCGGCGTACTCATCGGACAGCAGCAGTTCACGCACCGCGCGCACGCGATCCTGTGGCCGTGCCTCAGCGACAGCGACAGCAGGCTGAGTAGCGACGGCTGAAATCCGTGCCGGGGCAGCCGCCGCGGGGGCGCTCTGACCGGCGGTAAACTTCAGCATGCGGCGTAAAATGTCCGATGCGCTTTCACCAATATGCTGAGTGTGGCTGGCGATATAGCGGTACAGCTCTTCGTCGACTTCGATCGTTTTCATCTTTATCCAGTACGGTAATGGCTTGTATCAGAACACAATCAATGTAGCGGCTATTGCCAGCGCGGTGGCGGGAATGCCCATTTTTTGCCGTTCTAACATCAGGATTATAAAGTTAAATTCTGCCAGGGTGTAGCCACAACGCCACTTCGCGGTAAAACTCAGACTTTACCGCAAAAAATGCTCTTTGCAGTCTGTGCCGCACGCGACAGAAATTGTGGGATCCATGATACCCTAAGCCTTCCGTCCACCTGTAAGAACTTTGCCATGAATTTGAATGTCCGCCTGCAATCTGAACAATCCGCCAGCGGTGACTGCCCGCTGGTGCTGATCCACGGCCTGTTTGGCAGCCTGGATAATCTCGGGATCCTGGCACGTGAGCTGAAGAGCCACCGCCAGATCGTTCAGTTTGACGTACGCAACCACGGCCTGTCGCCGCGCGCCAGCGAGATGGACTATCGGCAGATGGCGCAGGATGTTCTCGATTCACTGGACGATCTGGGCATCGACCGTTTCAGCGCCATTGGCCACTCGATGGGCGGAAAAATCACCATGGCGCTGACCGCACTGGCACCTGAGCGGGTCGCAGAAATTGTGGTGATCGATATCGCGCCGGTGGCTTACCCGACCCGCCACCACGACGAGATCATTGCCGCGCTAAAGGCGGTGACTGCCGCTGGCATCACCTCGCGCACGGAAGCGGCTACCCTGATGCGGGAACGGCTGGCGGAAGAGGGCGTGATTCAGTTCCTGCTAAAATCGTTTCACAACGGTGAGTGGCGTTTTAACGTGCCGGCGATCGAAGCCTGCTACGGGCAAATTATCGGCTGGCAGCCGCAGCCAGCGTGGCCCCACCCGGCACTGTTTATTCGCGGTGAGCTGTCGCCGTATATCCGTGATGACTACCGGGGAGCCATCCTGGCGCAGTTCCCGCAGGCGCGGGCACACGTGGTGGCCGGGGCCGGTCACTGGGTGCATGCCGAGAAGCCTGATGCGGTTTTACGCACAATTCGTCGTTTTTTTGCGCTGTAAAAACAAATGCTTCAGCCGGGTTGTTAAATCATTGTCGTCATGAGTTTGCGTGGGGTATGATGGCGCGCAAAAATTTTGCCGCTGATGGTTTTTCAGGCGGCATGACGGCCCAATTCATCAGAACCCAGCCTTTTCAGTAATCACCGACCTATGGCAAAAGAAAACACGGACCGCACCACGATCGATCTGTTTGCAGACGAACGTCGCCCGGGACGACCGAAAACCAATCCGCTTACGCGTGATGAGCAACTGCGGATCAACAAACGCAACCAGCTCAAGCGCGACAAGGTTCGCGGACTTAAGCGCGTTGAGTTGAAAATGAACAGCGAGGCGGTTGACGCGCTGAATCAGCTGGCGGAAGCGCGCAATATGAGCCGCAGCGAGCTGATTGAAGAGATGCTGCTGGCTCAGTTACAGCACCTGCCATCCTGAGCCGCTGGCCGCAGTGCTACGCACAAAGCGACAAAACCAGCGGCATTTCGCATTTATCCGTTGAGTGCAGTCTGCTATTATTAGCGCTATATGCAAACCATTTTGCAGTCACCATACCATTAAGATTCAAGAGGTTATCAAACTCATGGCAATCGTAGGCATTTTCTTTGGCAGCGATACGGGCAATACGGAAAACATTGCAAAGATGATCCAGAAGCAACTGGGTAAAGACGTTGCAGAGGTTCGTGATATTGCCAAAAGCAGCAAAGAAGACCTGGAAGCCTTCGATATTCTGCTGCTGGGCATTCCGACCTGGTATTATGGTGAAGCCCAGTGTGACTGGGACGACTTCTTCCCGACGCTGGAAGAGGTTGATTTCAATGGTAAACTGGTTGCCCTGTTTGGCTGTGGCGATCAGGAAGACTACTCAGAGTACTTCTGTGACGCGATGGGTACCCTGCGCGACATTATCGAGCCAAACGGCGCGGTGCTGGTAGGCTTCTGGCCAACCGAAGGCTACCATTTTGAAGCCTCTAAAGGTCTCGCCGATGATAACCACTTCCTCGGCCTCGCCATTGATGAAGATCGCCAGCCTGAGCTGACCAACGATCGCGTTGAGAAGTGGGTAAAACAAATTTTTGATGAACTTCAGTTAAAAGAGATCATCGAAGCTTAAGCCAGTCGGCCGGAGTGAGGGCTGCCTCACACCCGGCCAGTGGTTTTTCCTATAGAAGTAATCGATAGATATTTGAAATTTTAACCACCAAAACTGTACAATAACCCCATCGGTTACCTGCTTTCTCCTCCCCCTGCCGCCTTGCTGTGACGATTGTCGCAATCAGCGCCTCAGGCAGAGGAAGGCCGAAATGTTAACGAATTAATTTTGGGTTCGGGCTACACCGGATGTCATGGTACAATCCCTTACATCCGGTAGTGGCTTACTTCCCCCTGACGGTTTTCATTTTAAAGTATCAGTTCTATACTGGGACGCATCTAACTTTAGCGTCAACCGATGTTCAGGGCTTTCAGCCTCTAAGTGACCAGCTAAGTAACAGGACAATATCCGCATGACTGACAACAACACCGCATTAAAGAAGGCCGGCCTGAAAGTCACGCTTCCACGACTGAAAATTCTGGAAGTGCTTCAGGAACCTGAGGGCCATCACGTCAGTGCGGAAGACTTGTATAAGCGCCTGATTGATATGGGCGAAGAGATTGGTCTGGCGACCGTATATCGCGTACTTAACCAGTTCGACGATGCGGGCATCGTGACCCGTCATAATTTCGAGGGCGGTAAATCTGTCTTCGAACTGACCCAGCAGCAGCATCATGACCACCTGATCTGCCTGGACTGCGGCAAAGTAATTGAGTTTAGTGATGAATCGATTGAAACCCGTCAGCGTGATATCGCCACGCGTCACGGTATCAAACTGAGCAACCATAGCCTGTACCTGTACGGCCATTGCGCTCTCGGCGACTGCCGCGAAGACGAAACTCTGCACGACAAGTAATCCCCCCTGTTGTAAAACCGGTGGCCTGCCACCGGTTCTCTTCCCTACTGCACATCTCCGATTACAGACTCTCAACCCGGCTGAACCGTTTTCCGCTGACGCTACGGATCTGCACGCTGCCGCTCACCGCCGGCGGATGCTGCGGCTGCCACAGCTGCCAGCTATTCCCGTTGCCGACACCCTGATGAAACATCACCACCGGTAATGCACCGTGGAGCTGCCGCCGATCGGCGCTGCTCAATGCCGCCAGATGCATCATCCCCGCAGATGAACGGGGTGTTAGCCGCTCCACACCGGCAGCCAGTTGCCGTAGGAGAGCAGCGAGACCACCACGTTAAGCGCGCCGAAGGCCAGCACCAGCGCAAGCGGAATGGCTCCGCCCCTTACCCGCCAGGCAGGCGTGGCAAAGCGCTGCCGCGCCTTCCAGGCCAGCAGGGCCGGAGTGATGACCGCCCAGATGGTGGCGGCCAGACCGGCGTAGCCGATCGCCACCAGGAAGCCGTCCGGCCACAGCATCGCCGCCGCCAGCGGCAGGCTGAAGGTCAGCAGTGCGGTTTTCAGCCGCCCGCCGTGCGTGCCATCGATGTTAAACCGATCGGCCAGGTAGTCAAAAAAGCCGAGGCTGACGCCGAGAAACGAACTGGCGACCGCGAAGTTGGAGAAGATATTCAGCAGCAGGTTGAGGTAAGGACTGTGCAGCACGCCGGACAGCGCCGCGACCAGCACATCAATATTGCCGCCCTGCGCGGCTATCGCACGGAAATCCTGGCGGGGAATGTTCCCCATGGTGCCGAGGATCCAGATAAAGTAGATCGCCAGCGCCAGCAGCGTGCCGTAAATCAGGCAGCGGCCGACGCGCTGAGCATGGTGGCCGTAGTAGCGGTTCAGCCCGGCAATGTTGCCATGATAGCCAAACGAGGCGAGGCAAAACGGCACCACCATCCACAGGTAAGGCAGATAGTGGCCGCCTTCAGCCGCGCTATCCAGCAGCGTGGCGGGCTGTACGTGCCACAGCAGGCCGCCAAAAATGGTCAGGAAAGTGACAAGCTTAGCCCCGAGAACAATCAGCGTCATGCGGCTGACCACGCCGGTGCCGAGCCAGATAAACAGCGCCACCAGCAGGGTAAACAGCAGCCCGGCGCTGCGCGCGGAGAGCGGGATATCCAGCAGCCCCAGCGTGCGCTGGATAATCGCTCCGCTGGCAGAGATATAGGCGTAGGTAAGAATGCCCAGCACGAAGGCCACCGACAGGCCGTTAATCTGGTTCCAGCCCCTGCCGAGTAAATCGCGGGTGATGGTGTCAAAGCTGGCCCCGGCCGGATAGTGCTGGCTGGCCTCCAGAAACAGCAGCCCGGAGAGCAGCATACACAACCAGCTCACCAGCAGCAGCGCGGTCGACCAGCTAAACCAGGCACCGGCCATCACCACCGGCAGTGAGAACATCCCGGCACCGATAATGGTGCCGCTAATGATCAGCGTGCCCCACAGCGTGGCGGGCAGCGGCGTGGCAGAAACGGGTGAAACCATAATAACTCCCTGATAAACAATCCGCGCCGTTGAAAGGCCTGACAACATCTGGCGCAACGACGCTAAAGCGGCACAGTCTACAGAGTTAAATACTCACGAACTAGTACACTAACCCACTAAGCTGCAAATGGCAGAGCTTCCGATCGGAAACTCTTATTTACAGAAACGTAAAGAGACAGACGGACGTACCACTGCGGCGGAGAGCAGGTGGAAAATCGAGGTGGCAGGTGGCAGGTGGCAGGTGGCAGGTGGCAGGTGGCAGACAGTCAGACAGTCAGACAGTCAGACAGTCAGACAGTCAGACAGTCAGACAGTCAGACAGTCAGACAGTCAGGCTATTCTGACGGCTGCGATCGCTAAGCAAAAAAAAGGAGCGATTGCTCGCTCCTTTTATCATTACCGCGTAAAAGCGACGTTATTCGCCGCTTTTCGCCCAGGTATCACGCAGGCCAACGGTGCGGTTAAACACCAACTGGCTGGCGCTGGAGTAAACGCTGTCGGCGCAGAAGTAGCCTTCACGCTCGAACTGATATGGCGCGGATGCCTCTGCCTGCTGCAGCCCCGGTTCGACAAAGCCGTTACGGATAATCAGCGAGTCCGGATTGATAGTGGTCAGGAAGTCGTCGGCGGCGGCCGGGTTAGGCACGCTGAACAGGCGATCGTACAGACGGAATTCTGCCGGCAGCGCATGCACCGCAGACACCCAGTGGATCACACCTTTAACCTTACGGCCATCGGCAGGATCTTTGCTCAGAGTATCCACATCACAGGTACAGAACAGGCAGGTGATATTGCCGTCTTCGTCTTTCGCCACGCGCTCCGCACGGATCACGTAGGCGTTGCGCAGACGCACCTCTTTCCCCAGCACCAGACGCTTGTACTGCTTATTCGCCTCTTCGCGGAAGTCGGCGCGGTCGATCCAGATCTCGCGGCTGAACGGCACGTCACGCGTGCCCATCTCCGGCTTGTTAGGATGATTTGGCATGACGATAGTTTCATCGTGATGCGCAGGCAGGTTCTCAATGACCACCTTAACCGGATCCAGCACCGCCATCGCGCGCGGAGCGTTTTCGTTCAGGTCGTCGCGGATGCAGGACTCCAGCGCGGCCATCTCGACGATATTGTCCTGTTTGGTCACGCCGATGCGGCGGCAGAACTCGCGGATCGACTCGGCGCTGTAGCCGCGGCGGCGCAGGCCGGAAACGGTCAGCATACGCGGGTCATCCCAGCCTTCCACCACCTTCTCGCTCACCAGCAGGCTCAGCTTGCGCTTGGACATGATGGCGTATTCGAGGTTCAGGCGTGAGAATTCGTACTGACGCGGATGCACCGGAATGGTGATGTTGTCCAGCACCCAGTCATACAGGCGGCGGTTGTCCTGGAACTCCAGCGTACAGAGCGAGTGGGTAATGCCCTCCAGCGCATCGGAGATGCAGTGGGTGAAGTCGTACATCGGGTAGATGCACCAGGCGTTGCCCGTCTGGTGATGTTCGGCAAACTTGATGCGGTACAGCACCGGGTCGCGCAGCACGATAAAGCTGGAGGCCATATCGATTTTGGCTCGCAGGCAGGCGGTACCTTCGGCGAAACCACCGCTGCGCATCTTCGCAAACAGCGCCAGGTTCTCTTCCACGCTGCGATCGCGGTACGGGCTGTTTTTACCCGGTGCGGTCAGGCTGCCACGGTATTCGCGGATCTGCTCAGGCGTGAGCTCATCCACGTAGGCGAGGCCTTTATTAATCAGTTCAACGGCGTAGTTATGCAGCTGTTCAAAATAGTCAGATGAGTAACGCACCTCACCGCTCCACGCAAAGCCCAGCCATTGCACGTCACGTTTGATCGACTCAACAAACTCCAGATCTTCTTTCACCGGGTTGGTATCGTCGAAACGCAGGTTGCACTGCCCCTGGTAATCTTGCGCGATACCAAAATTCAGGCAGATCGACTTGGCGTGACCGATGTGCAGGTAGCCGTTTGGCTCAGGCGGAAAGCGGGTCTGCACGCTGTGGTGCTTACCTGTCGCCAGATCTTCGTCGATGATCTGACGAATAAAGTTAGTTGGGCGGGCTTCAGCCTCACTCATCTCAATTTCCTCAGTTAATGCTTAGCATAAATCCACTATGAATTAACGGAGTATGATCCACAAAGCGAGCGGCTGAAACAACCGTTAGTTGCGGGAAACGGATAAAAAAGGGGCGCAGCGGCGTAAAGCGGGTAAAAATGAGGCGTAGCGGTGTATAAGGCCTGCAGACCGGCGGATTGCCGGGCTAAAAACGCAGATAAAAAAGGGCGGGATCGCTCCCGCCCTGCGCACTGATAATCGTTATGGTTAGCCGCGAATCTCGAGGATACGGGTCTCGCCTGCCACCACGCTGTCACCGGCCAGCAGCGTTACCGCACTGTACTCTTCACTATTGCTGACCACCACCGGGCTTACCATCGAGCGGGCGTTGGCCTCGAGCCAGACCAGGTCCATCTCCAATACCGGCTGACCGGCCGTCACCACGCTGCCCTCTTCCGCCAGGCGGGTGAAGCCTTTGCCTTCCAGCGCCACGGTATCCAGCCCCATGTGCACGACGATTTCGGCTCCGTTTTCGGTTTCCAGGCAGAAAGCGTGGTTGGTGTTGAAGATTTTGACCAGCGTGCCGTTAGCTGGTGCGACTACGGTGCTGCTGGTCGGTTTGATCGCCAGACCTTCGCCCACCGCTTTGCTGGCAAAGGCTTCGTCCGGCACCTGCTCGATAGCCACCACGCTACCGCTGACCGGGGCCACCAGCGTGGCGATAACGCCTTTGGCCGGGTTCGGCACCGCCTGCAGCGGAGCCGCCGGGGCGACAGGGGCTGTTGTCGCTGACGCTGCGCTGGCCGCCGCGATCGGGCCCTTAGCGATCAGTTTTTTCATCCCTTCGGCAAGCGATTCGGCTTTCGCGCCGACGATCACCTGAATGGTCTGTTTGTTCAGTTTCACAATCCCTGAAGCGCCCAGACGCTTACAGGCCGCATCATCCACGCGGGCTGAATCTTTCACCGACAGGCGCAGGCGGGTAATACATGCATCAATCACGTTCAGGTTATCGGAACCGCCGACCGCCACAATGTACTGACGGGAAAGCTGATCCAGCCCCTCTTCGGTATTGCTGTTGGCTTCAGGAGCAACAATGTCTGTCTGATCTTCACGACCCGGCGTTTTCAGGTTAAACAGGCGGATGACCGCGCTGAACAGCACGAAGTAAACCACAAAAGCGATCGCGCCCATCACCAGCAGCACCCAGACGTTGTGGCTGGCCGCAGGCAGTTTGTACATCAGCACATAGTCAATGGCGCCTGCGGAGAAAGAGAAGCCGGCATGCACGCCCAGCAGCGTCGCCACAAACAGGCTGATCCCGGTTAACAGCGCGTGAATCAGATAGAGCACCGGAGCCAGGAACATAAACAGGAATTCCAGCGGTTCAGTAACACCGGTCAGGAACGCGGTCACCGCCACGGAGATCAGCATGCCGCCGACCATCGGACGGCGCGCTTTCGGCGCGGCCAGGTACATGGCCAGCGCCGCACCCGGCAGACCAAACATCATGATCGGGAAGAAGCCCGCCATAAACATCCCCGCCGTGCCATCACCGGCGTAGAAGCGGTTGATGTCGCCGTGGAACACGGTGCCGGCGGCGTTGGTGAACTCACCGATCTGGAACCAGGCAATGGTGTTCAGCACCTGATGCAGGCCGGTTGGGATCAGCAGACGGTTAACGAAACCGAAGATACCGGCGCCCAGCGCGCCTTCCGCCACGATCCACTCACCACCGGCGTGAATGGCGTTCTGCACCGGAGGCCAGACGTAACCAAACACCGCAGAGAGCACCAGACAGAAGAAACCGGTGGCAATCGGTACAAAGCGCTTGCCGCCGAAGAAGCTCAGGAAGTCAGGCAGCTTGATATCCGACCAGCGGTTGTAGGTCATACCGGCGATCAGACCGGTGATGATCCCCGCCAGCACGCCCATGTTGATTGCCGGGTTAATGGTTACCATCGCCTTGGTCAGAATAAAGTAGCCCACCGCACCGGCGAGTGCCGCGGCACCGGCGTTGTCTTTCGACCAGGTCGACGCCACCCCGATTGCGAAGATCAGCGCGAGGTTATCAAAAATCGCCCCGCCCGCCTGGGCAATAAACGCCATGTTAAGCAAGTCGGGCTGACCGAAGCGCAGCATCAGCGCCGCGACCGGCAGTACGGCTATTGGCAGCTGCAATGAGCGCCCTAAGCGTTGAAAGAACCCTAAAATATTCACCCTGCTACCCCCTTGATGAGCCGTTCAGGCGTCAGATGTACCGTTTTTATTGGCTATTCGTCGTCATTATGACATCAAACACCGTATGACGAAGTGTAAAAAAAAATTAATTCGCTCCGCAAATTATATGCACTATATTGTGACTAAAATCACCAAAAATAATCATAAACAGCGCTTTTATCTGGTCAGTGAAGCCAACTTATTTTATGATTAAAAAAATCTAAACGTGAAAATGCCTCTTTTACCGGCCGCTCTCCCAGGCAGCGCGGGCTTAGGCTAAGCTGGACAAAGCTTCGTTTACCCTGTTTTCAATTACGCTTATTACGAGGTTCCTCATGAGACTGATTCCCCTGGCAACGTCATCACAGACCGGTAAGTGGGCGGCGCGCCATATCGTTAGCCGGATCAACGCCTTCAACCCGACCGCCGACCGCCCGTTTGTTCTGGGCCTGCCGACCGGCGGTACTCCGCTGGAAGCCTACAAGCACCTGATTGAGATGCACAAAGCGGGCCAGGTTAGTTTTAAACATGTGGTAACCTTCAACATGGACGAATACGTCGGCCTGCCGAAGGAACACCCGGAGAGTTACCACAGCTTTATGTACCGGAACTTTTTCGATCATGTTGATATTTCAACTGAAAACATCAACCTCCTCAATGGCAATGCCGCGGATATTGACGCAGAATGCCGCCAGTATGAGGAGAAAATCCGCGCTTACGGTAAAATCAACCTGTTTATGGGCGGCGTCGGCAACGACGGACATATCGCCTTCAACGAACCGGCCTCTTCACTGGCTTCACGCACGCGCATCAAAACGCTGACCCAGGATACGCGTATCGCCAACTCACGCTTCTTCAGCGGCGATGTCGATCAGGTGCCGAAATATGCGCTGACCGTTGGCGTCGGTACGTTGCTGGATGCGGAAGAGGTGATGATTCTGGTGACCGGCCATGTGAAGGCGCAGGCGCTGCAGGCCGCCGTTGAGGGTAACGTCAACCATATGTGGACCATCAGCTGCCTGCAGCTGCATCCTAAGGCCGTGGTGGTGTGTGATGAACCCGCCACCATGGAATTAAAAGTCAAAACGGTTAAATATTTCCGCGAAATGGAAGCGGCCAATATTACCGACCTGTGAGAATCAGGGCGTAACGCCCGCTCACAGCGCGGACTGCGCCGGGCCACTACCGGCCCGGCGCAGTCGATTATGCTAAGCCAGGAGAACATCATGTACGCTTTAACCCACGGCCGCATTTATACCGGCCACGAAATTCTCGACAACCACGCGGTAGTGATCGCTGACGGCCTGATTGAACGCGTCTGCGCCGTGGATGCCCTGCCTGAAGGGATCGAAACCCGTGACGTTGGCGGCGCGCTGATTGCGCCGGGTTTCATCGACCTACAGCTGAACGGCTGCGGTGGCGTACAGTTTAATGATGACCTGGCGGCTATCAGCGTTGAAACACTGAACATTATGCAGCGGGCCAATGAAAAATCCGGCTGCACCAGCTTTCTGCCGACCCTGATTACCAGCAGCGATGAGCTGATGATCCGCGCCGTTGAAGTGATGCGGGCGTATCTGGCGCAGAATCACGGCCAGGCGCTGGGCCTGCATCTTGAGGGACCGTGGTTAAACCCGCTGAAAAAGGGCACCCACGATCCGGCGCTGATCCGCGCCCCCTCCCCGCAGCTGGTGGATTTCCTCTGCGATAACGCGGATGTGATTAGCAAAATTACCCTGGCACCGGAGAAGGTGGCACCGGCAGTGATCCGCCGTCTGCGTGACGCTGGCATCGTCATCTCCGCCGGGCACTCGCACGCCACCTGTGACGAGGCGCGAGAAGGTATTCGCGCCGGGGTGAGCTTTGCTACCCATCTGTATAACGCCATGCCCGCCACCACCGGCCGGGAGCCGGGGCTGATCGGCGCGCTGTTCGACTCACCTGATGTCTGGTGCGGCATTATCGCCGACGGCCTGCACGTCAATTATGCCAACATCCGCAACGCCAAACGCATCAAAGGCGACAAGCTGGTGCTGGTGACCGATGCCACCGCGCCGGCGGGTGCCTGTATTGATCGGTTCATTTTTGCCGGTAAAACAATATACTATCGCGACGGGTTGTGCGTGGATGAAAATGGCACGCTGAGCGGGTCGGCCTTAACTATGATTGAAGCCGTGGCGAACAGCGTTGAACACGTCGGCATCTCACTGGATGAGTCGCTGCGTATGGCGTCACTCTACCCGGCCCGGGCAATGGGGGTGGATGCACAGTTGGGTTCAATTGAGGCCGGAAAAGTGGCCAACCTGACCGTGTTCACCCGCGATTATAAAATCACCCGTACCATCGTGAATGGTCACGAGGTCTATAGCGAGTAGAGCGTTAATGAGCACTGGCGGCCTGGCACAGATAGGAAATGTTGACCTTGTTAAACAATTAAACAGTGCGGCCGTCTATCGGCTTATCGATCAGCAGGGGCCAATCTCACGGATTCAGATTGCCGAAATCAGCCAGCTCGCGCCCGCCAGCGTCACCAAAATCACCCGTCAGCTGATCGAGCGCGGGCTGATTAAAGAGGTGGATCAGCAGGCCTCCACCGGCGGTCGCCGCGCCATCTCCATCGTCACCGAACCGCGCGGCTTTAACACCATCGGCGTGCGCCTCGGCCGTAACGACGCCACCCTGACCCTGTTTGACCTCAGCGGTAAAAGCCTGGCAGAGGCGCACCACCCGCTGCCGCAGCGCACCCAGGAGACGCTGGAAAACGCCCTGTTTACCGCCATCGCCGACTTCTGCGAGCAGCATCAGCGCAAGCTGCGCGAGCTGATCGCCATCTCCGTCACCCTGCCCGGCCTCGTCGACCCGAACAACGGCATCATTCGCTATATGCCGCACATCAACGTCGGCCCGTGGCCGCTGGTGGCCAGCCTGGAAAAACGCTTTAACGTCACCAGCTTTGTCGGCCACGATATTCGCAGCCTGGCGCTGGCAGAGCACTATTTTGGCGCATCCCGCGATTGCGCCGACTCCATCCTGGTGCGCGTGCATCGCGGAACGGGTGCCGGCATTATTGCCAACGGCCATATTTTTCTCGGCAGCAACGGTAACGTTGGCGAACTGGGACATATCCAGGTTGACCCGCTGGGCGAACGCTGTCACTGCGGTAACTTCGGCTGTCTGGAGACCATCGCCGCCAACGGCGCGATTGAAAATCGCGTGCGCCACCTCCTGACCCAGGGCTATCCCAGCAGCCTGACGCTGGATGACTGCCAGATCCAGCCGATCTGTCGGGCAGCCAGCCAGGGTGACGCGCTGGCCACCGAAGTGATCGAGCACGTCGGCCGTCACCTCGGCAAAGCTATCGCCATCGCCATTAACCTGTTTAACCCGCAGAAGGTGGTGGTAGCCGGTGAGATAACCGAAGCGCAGAAGGTGCTGCTGCCGGCGATCGAAGGCTGTATCAATACCCAGGCGCTGAAAGACTTCCGCAAAAATCTGCCGATCGTCCGATCCGAGATCGACCACCGTTCGGCCATTGGCGCATTTGCGCTGGTTAAACGGGCAATGCTTAACGGCATTCTGCTGCAGCGCCTGCTGGAAGCGGAACCGCGTTAATCCCGCGTTAGCCCCTCATGGCCTTTCGAATGCCCGCCCCTTGCGGGCATTTTTTATCGCCGGGTGGTCGGTTTTTGTCCCGTTTTATTGGTTTATTAGTGAATCAACAATAAAAACCCTGTAAAAATGTCAATTCATCAATAAATCCACCGCACCAGCCTGCAATTTCCCAGCTAAACCTTAAATCACTTGCATCCCCTGCTCTGTTAGCGCATTTTCTTATACATCAGGCGATACACGTCGCTGCAAACCAATAATGTTTACAACATCACCACCGCAAGGTATGTCGTTAGGGAGCTGTATATGTGTTCTATTTTTGGTGTACTGGATCTGAAAACTGACCCCACTGAACTGCGTAAGAAAGCGCTGGAGCTTTCCCGTCTGATGCGCCACCGTGGCCCGGACTGGTCCGGCGTCTACGCCGATGACCACGCGATCCTCGCCCACGAGCGTCTGTCGATCGTCGACGTCAACAACGGTGCACAGCCGCTGTACAACGCAGCCCGTACCCATGTCCTGGCGGTAAACGGTGAGATCTACAACCATCAGGCGCTGCGTGCAGAGCTGAGCGATCGTTATGAGTTCCAGACCGACTCTGACTGTGAAGTGATCCTGGCGCTGTACCAGGAAAAAGGCGTCGACTTCCTGGACGAGCTGCAGGGCATGTTCGCCTTTATCCTGTATGACACTGAAAAGCAGACGTACCTTATTGGCCGCGACCATATCGGTATTATCCCGCTGTACACCGGTAACGACGAGCACGGCAACCTGTTTGTCGCCTCTGAAATGAAAGCGCTGGTGCCGGTTTGCCGTACCATTAAAGAGTTCCCGGCGGGCAGCTACCTTTCCAGCACCGACGGCGAAATCCGCCAGTACTGGCAGCGTGACTGGTTTGACTATGCGGCGGTAGAGAACAACACCACCGATGCAGCAGGCCTGAAAGCCGCGCTGGAAGAGTCGGTGAAAAGCCACCTGATGTCAGACGTGCCTTACGGCGTGCTGCTGTCCGGCGGTCTCGACTCTTCGATCATCTCCGCCATCACTAAAAAGTATGCGGCGAAGCGCGTAGAAGACCATGACAAGAGCGAGGCCTGGTGGCCACAGCTGCACTCCTTCGCGGTGGGCCTGGAAGGTTCCCCGGACCTTAAAGCGGCAAAAGCCGTGGCAGAGCACCTGGGCACCGTGCACCATGAAATTCACTTCACCGTGCAGGAAGGCCTCGATGCGATCCGCGATGTGATCTACCACATCGAAACCTATGATGTGACCACCATCCGTGCGTCAACGCCGATGTACCTGATGTCCCGCAAGATTAAGGCGATGGGCATCAAGATGGTGCTGTCCGGTGAGGGTGCCGATGAAGTGTTTGGTGGCTACCTGTACTTCCATAAAGCGCCGAACGCCCGTGAATTCCACGAGGAGAACGTGCGTAAGCTGCAGGCGCTGCATATGTTCGACTGCGCCCGTGCCAACAAGGCGATGTCTGCCTGGGGCGTGGAAGCCCGCGTACCCTTCCTGGACAAGAAGTTCCTCGACGTGGCGATGCGCATCAACCCGGCTGATAAACTGTGCGGCAGCAACGGCAAAATGGAAAAACACATCCTGCGCGAGTGCTTCGAATCCTATCTGCCGGCCAGCGTCGCCTGGCGTCAGAAAGAGCAGTTCTCTGACGGCGTAGGCTACAGCTGGATCGATACCCTGAAAGAAGTGGCCGCGGCGCAGGTCAGCGACCAGCAGTTGCATACCGCCCACTTCCGTTTCGCGTACAACACGCCGACGTCAAAAGAAGGCTACCTGTACCGTGAAATCTTCGAAGAACTGTTCCCGGTGCCAAGCGCGGCCGAGTGCGTGCCTGGCGGCCCGTCAGTCGCCTGTTCTTCGGCGAAAGCGATAGAGTGGGATGAAGCGTTCAGGAACATGGACGACCCGTCTGGCCGCGCCGTCGGCGTACACCAGTCAGCTTATTAATCAAGATGATGTTGTACTAACCAACGGGCCTGACGGCCCGTTTTTTTTTGCGTTTGCTTATGATACCCGCTGTTTTCGCCGATTAAATCGCCAGACTGGTTACAGGCCAGCCAAACAACACGTTTATGACAAAAAACGGCAAAAAAGGTGTTGACGCTTTTGGGCCAACTCCGCATAATGCGCCCCGCAACGCCGATGAAGGTTACGCAAAAAAAGAAGGCTACTTAGCTCAGCTGGTTAGAGCACAGCACTCATAATGCTGGGGTCACAGGTTCGATTCCCGTAGTAGCCACCATCTTTTTTTTTGCGGGAGTGGCGAAATTGGTAGACGCACCAGATTTAGGTTCTGGCGCCGCAAGGTGTGCGAGTTCAAGTCTCGCCTCCCGCACCATTTCCATAGTTGGCTTGCACGGATGGGGTATCGCCAAGCGGTAAGGCACCGGTTTTTGATACCGGCATTCCCTGGTTCGAATCCAGGTACCCCAGCCAGTTTTTTTAGAAGTATCTGTTTGACTGATCACGAGACTGTGATGCGGACATTGGGATATCGCCAAGCGGTAAGGCACCGGTTTTTGATACCGGCATTCCCTGGTTCGAATCCAGGTATCCCAGCCAGTCAGCAGGGAGTAAAAGCAGTAACGCAGTAAATTTAGGCTACTTAGCTCAGCTGGTTAGAGCACAGCACTCATAATGCTGGGGTCACAGGTTCGATTCCCGTAGTAGCCACCAAATTTATTGGGGTGTCGCCAAGCGGTAAGGCACTGGTTTCTGATACCAGCATTCCGGGGTTCGAATCCCTGCACCCCAGCCATATCAAGACGGCTGGTTAGTTTGGTCGCAAAGTACAAGTCGCTCGGGTTAACCGGTCGCAATGATAATTGGGGTGTCGCCAAGCGGTAAGGCACTGGTTTCTGATACCAGCATTCCGGGGTTCGAATCCCTGCACCCCAGCCAATCAGTAAAGAAGCCCGCTTACGCGGGCTTTTTTGCGTCTGGCGTTTGTATAGCCTCTGGCTCATCCGCACCTCCTGCCCAGATCTGCCAGCTACCGTTCCGACATTCTGCACTGCCCACTGAATCCTTCCTGCCGGGGATCCTCTGCCGCTGCGGCACAAAAAAACCGGCTTGCGCCGGCTTATGCACGATCAGGAGCCTGTAGCGACCTGCAGCGGAACGCCACAAGCCTCTGCCGGGCGCTACAGGCCCAGCGCGTAGCGCAGCGCCTGACGTTTCAGCACGCCAGAGTTCTCGGCGGCCAGCAGCCCAAGGTTGCGCAGCACCTTTAACGGCCCGGCCGGGGTGCTGAAGGCAAAGTAGAACAGATCCATGCCGCTCTGCATCAGCTGGTTGTCCAGCCGCCGTTTGCGCTGGTAACGCTGCAGTACCGCTTCGGACGCCCAGTCCTCCGCCCGCGAGCGTGAGTCACATAACACCCCAGTCAGCGCATCCACGTCGCGGTAACCGAGGTTAACCCCCTGCCCGGCCAGCGGGTTGATGGTATGCGCCGCATCGCCAACCAGCGCCAGCCCCGGCAGCACATAGCGTGAGGCGTGGCGACGCACCAGCGGGAAGGCCCCGCGGCCTGCCACCTCCACCGGCCCGAGGCGCGGCGGGAAGTGCGCCTGAATCTCTTTTTGCAGCTGTGCCAGCGGCATCGCCTGCAGCTGGCGGATACGCGCCGGGCTGTCGTACCACACCAGCGACGCCCAGCGGTCAAACAGCGGCAGGAAGGCTCGCGGCCCCTGCGGGGTAAACTGCTGCCAGGTGGTATCACCGGCGTCCTGCCCGCCGCGTACGCTGATCAGCATGCAGGACTGAGCATAGTTCCAGCCGTGCACGCCAATCCCCGCCAGCTGCCGCACCTGTGAATTGGCCCCGTCGGCCCCCACCACCAGCCGCGCGTCCAGCGCCTCACCGTCCGCCAGCGTTAAGCGCCAGCCGCCGTTAACCGGCTGCAGATCCTGCAGCTGCGCCGGGCACAGCAGTTGCACCGGCTGCTGCTGCAGGCGCTGCCACAGGGCGCGCTGCAGCACGCTGTTCTCGACCATATAGCCCAGCTCAGGCAGCCCCAGCGAGGCAGCATCAAACGCCACTTTTGCGCTCTGCCACTCCCAGGTCTCCAGCTGACGGTAGGGAACCGCGCGCATGGCCAGCACGTCCGGCCAGACGCCGAGCTGCCTGAGCAGCGCCACCGACGCTGCGCCAATGGCGGAAATGCGCACGTCCGGGTTGCTGGCGGCGTCAAACGCGGCGGGTTCACGCTGTTCCAGCACCGCCACGCTAAAGCCCTGTTGCGCCAGCCCGCTGGCCAGCGCCGCGCCGACCATGCCGCCACCGACGATGGCAACGTCCACCTTATGCTTATTCTCTGTCATTGTTTTTCCTTCAACCGGGAGCATCCGCCGTGCGGTACCTCTACACTTTGCAGGGGTAATTCTGTTATCCTGACCAACCTTAGGGGATATCCCTTAATTGTACCGGAAATTCCTTCACATACGGCATACCGTACGGCGGTTTTGCCTGGCTGTGAACGTATCCTACGCGCCCGGCCTCTCTTTCTGCATGACATATGGCAAGTCGATGACAAAAAAACTGCATATCAAAACCTGGGGCTGTCAGATGAATGAGTATGACTCATCCAAAATGGCTGACCTGTTAAACAGCACCCACGGTTACACCCTGACCGACGAGGCGGAAGACGCCGACGTGCTGCTGCTTAACACCTGTTCTATTCGCGAAAAGGCCCAGGAAAAAGTTTTTGCGCTGCTTGGCCGCTGGCGCAAGCTGAAAGAAGCGCGCCCCGACCTGATTATCGGCGTCGGCGGCTGCGTGGCCTCGCAGGAGGGTGACAAGCTGCGCCAGCGCGCCAGCTGCGTGGATATCGTCTTTGGCCCGCAAACGCTGCACCGCCTGCCGGAGATGATCAACCGCGTACGCGGCAGCAACAGCCCGGTGGTCGACGTCAGTTTTCCGGAGATCGAGAAGTTTGATCGCCTGCCGGAGCCGCGCGCCGATGGCCCGAGCGCCTTCGTGTCGATCATGGAAGGCTGTAACAAATACTGCACCTTCTGCGTAGTGCCCTACACCCGTGGCGAAGAGGTCAGCCGCCCGTCGGACGACGTTTTATTTGAAATTGCGCAGCTGGCGGCGCAGGGCGTGCGTGAAGTCAATCTGCTCGGGCAGAACGTAAATGCGTACCGCGGTGCCACCTTCGACGGCGGCATCTGCTCGTTTGCCGAACTGCTGCGGCTGGTGGCGGCGATCGACGGCATCGACCGCATTCGCTTCACCACCAGCCACCCGATCGAGTTCAGCGACGATATCATCGCGGTCTATGGCGATACGCCGGAGCTGGTCAGCTTCCTGCACCTGCCGCTGCAGAGCGGCGCGGACCGCATTCTGACGCTGATGAAACGCGCCCACACCGCGCTGGAGTATAAGGCCATCATCCGCAAACTGCGGGCGGTCCGCCCGGATATTCAGATCAGTTCGGACTTTATTATCGGCTTCCCGGGCGAGACCCAGGCCGATTTCGAGCAGACCATGAAGCTGGTCGGCGAGATCAACTTCGATACCAGCTACAGCTTTATCTACTCATCCCGCCCCGGCACCCCAGCGGCCGACCTGCCGGACGACGTCTCTGACGACGAGAAGAAGCAGCGCCTGTATATCCTGCAGGACCGCCTCAATCAGCAGGTGCTGGCCTGGAACCGACGGATGCTCGGCAGCGTACAGCGGATTCTGGTCGAGGGCATCTCGCGTAAAAACGTGATGGAGCTTTCCGGTCGCACCGAGAATAACCGCGTGGTCAACTTTGAAGGCAGCCCGGAGCACATCGGTAAGTTTGTCGACGTGGAGATTGTCGACGTCTACGCCAACTCGCTGCGCGGCATCTTCCTGCGCGGTGAGGAACAGATGGGGCTGCGGCTTAGCGAAACGCCGGCCGCGGTGATTGCCCGTACCCGTAAGGAAAACGAGCTCGGCGTGGGCCTTCACCAGCCCTGAGCCCCGCCTTTTGCGGCAAGCCTCGCAGTTTGCCGCGAGTTTTCATCGGGTTGCGCTTGCTTTCTGAACACTCTGCCCAAATATCCCGGTTGAGGCTTGCACCTTCGCGCCGTGCCATAAATAATTCACTATGACAGTGGCGTGCAGCGGGTAAGCTGCCCTCAATTTCTCAACCCGGCCCTGAGTGACCCAAAGGATTAGTTTGAATATTGAAACACGTGAAATTAGCGTAGAACCGTTTGATAACACCCGGCTGCTCAGCCTGTGTGGCCCCTTTGATGACAATATCAAGCAGCTGGAGCGCCGGCTGGGGATTGAAATTGTCCGTCGTGATAACGCCTTCAAACTGACCGGCCGTGCCCTCTGCGTGCATGCAGCCGTCGATATTCTGCGCGATCTCTACGTGGATACCGCCCCGGTGCGCGGCCATATCCCGGATATCGACCCGGAGCAAATCCACCTGGCGATCAAAGAGAGCGGCGTGCTGGAACAGACCGCCGACAGCGTGCCGGAGTTCGGCAAGGCGATCCATATCAAGACCAAACGCGGAGTGATTAAACCGCGCACGCCTAACCAGGCGCAGTACGTGGCCAATATTCTCGACCACGACATCACCTTCGGCATCGGCCCGGCCGGTACCGGTAAAACCTACCTGGCGGTGGCGGCGGCGGTCGACGCGCTGGAGCGCCAGGAGATCCGCCGCATCCTGCTGACCCGCCCGGCCGTTGAGGCAGGTGAAAAGCTCGGCTTTCTGCCCGGCGACCTCAGTCAGAAGGTCGATCCTTACCTGCGCCCGCTGTATGACGCGCTGTTTGAGATGCTCGGCTTTGAACGCGTTGAGAAGCTGATCGAACGTAACGTGATCGAAGTCGCCCCGCTGGCCTATATGCGCGGCCGCACGCTGAACGACGCCTTTATCATCCTCGATGAGAGCCAGAACACCACCATCGAACAGATGAAGATGTTCCTGACCCGCATCGGCTTTAACTCCAAAGCGGTGATCACCGGTGACGTCACCCAGATTGACCTGCCGCGCAACCTGAAGTCCGGTCTGCGCCACGCGATTGAGGTGCTCTCCGGGGTGCCTGAACTGAGTTTTAATTTCTTCCACAGTGAAGATGTGGTGCGCCACCCGGTGGTGGCACGCATTGTGGTCGCCTATGAAGCCTGGGAAGCCGCCGATCAGAAACGGCGCGATGCTCAGGCCGAAGAACGTAAACGTGAAGCGCTGGCACTGCAACAGGCTTCACAGGAGAGCAAATGAGTTCTGTTATTCTTGATCTGCAAATTGCCTGCGCCAGCGAGCAGGGCCTGCCGGCGGAAGCCGATTTTCAACGCTGGCTGGAGGCGGTGCTGCCGCAGTTTCAACCTGAGAGCGAAGTCACCGTACGTCTGGTCGATGAAGCAGAGAGCCGCGAGCTCAATCACACCTACCGCGCTAAAGATAAGCCGACCAACGTGCTGTCGTTCCCGTTCGAGGCGCCGCCGGGTATTGAGCTGCCGCTGCTGGGCGACCTGATCATCTGCCGTCAGGTGGTGGAGCAGGAAGCCGCCGATCAGGAAAAAGCGCTGGAGGCCCACTGGGCGCACATGGTGATCCACGGCAGCCTGCACCTGCTGGGTTATGATCATATTGAAGATGACGAAGCCGAAGAGATGGAATCGCTGGAGACCGAGATAATGCTTGCTCTTGGCTATGCCGATCCGTACATTTCGGAGAAAGAATAAGTAGCGGCACGCTACTCCCCCGGGCGAGGCCTCTGCCGCACCCGGGCCTGTGCCATCCGCCTGCCCCGCCGGGGCAGCCGATTTCTTAAGAGAGAGAAAAACTCAAAAACGCCATGAGCGATGACCATTCACAGAACAACGACAGTCCCGCCAGTAAAAAGGGCTTCTTTTCACTGATCCTCAACCAGCTGTTCCACGGCGAACCGAAAAACCGTGATGACCTGCTGGAGCTGATTCGCGATTCCGAGCAGAACGAGCTGATCGACCCCGATACCCGCGACATGCTGGAGGGGGTGATGGATATCGCCGGCCAGCGCGTACGCGATATCATGATCCCGCGTTCGCAGATGATCACGCTGCGGCGTAACCAGACGTTGGAAGAGTGCCTGGCGGTGATTATCGACTCCGCCCACTCCCGCTTCCCGGTGATCAGCGAGGACAAAGACCACGTTGAAGGCATCCTGATGGCCAAAGACCTGCTGCCGTTTATGAGCAGCAGTTCTGAACCGTTCAGTATTGAGAAAGTGCTCCGCCCGGCCGTAGTGGTGCCTGAAAGCAAGCGCGTTGACCGCATGCTGAAAGAGTTCCGCTCACAGCGTTACCACATGGCGATCGTCATTGACGAGTTTGGCGGCGTCTCCGGCGTGGTGACCATTGAAGATATTCTTGAACTGATCGTTGGCGAAATTGAAGATGAATACGACGACCAGGAAGAGAGTGATATCCGTCAGCTTAGCCGTCACGCCTACACCCTGCGTGCCCTGACGCCGATCGAAGATTTCAACGAGGCGTTCGGCACCCACTTCAGCGATGAAGAGGTCGACACCATTGGCGGCCTGGTGATGCAGGGCTTCGGCCATCTGCCGGCGCGCGGTGAAAGCATTACCATTGACGGCTACCAGTTTAAAATTGCGATGGCCGACAGCCGCCGCATCATTCAGATTCACGTCAGGATCCCGGACAACTCGCCGCAACCCACTCTGGAAGAGTAATCACCGTATGGCAATTGCCTCCTTACTTCAGCGCCAGCGGGTTCGCCTGCTGCTGGCGCTTTTAACGGGTGCCGCTGGCACCCTCTCTTTTTCACCTTATGATTTCTGGCCCGCGGCGCTGGTTTCGCTGCTCGGGCTGCAGGCGCTGACGCTGCACCGCACCACCCGTCAGGCCTGCGCCATCGGTTTTGCCTGGGGCTTTGGCCTGTTCGGCAGCGGCATTAACTGGGTCTACGTCAGCATCGCCACTTTTGGCGGCATGCCGGGACCGGTGAATATCTTCCTGGTGGTGCTGCTGGCCGCTTACCTGTCGCTCTACCCAATGCTGTTTACCGCACTGCTCAACCGCCTGCTGCCGCGCGCCTCGCTGCTGCGCCTGGCCGTGGCGGCACCGGTGCTGTGGCAAATCACCGAGTTCCTGCGCGGCTGGATCCTGACCGGTTTCCCGTGGCTGCAGTTTGGTTACAGCCAGATTAACGGCCCGCTAAAAGGGCTGGCTCCGCTGGTCGGCGTAGAGGGGATCACCCTGCTGCTGATGGTGATTGCCGGGCTGGCGGTTTACGCCGCGATCCACCGCCGTGCGGCGGCTGCCGTCGCCGCGCTGGCGCTGCTGGCGCTGCCCTGGCCGCTGCGGCTGGTAAACTGGTTTACGCCGCTGCCGGAACGGGCGGTGGAGGTTGCGCTGGTGCAGGGCAATATCGCCCAGTCGCTGAAGTGGGACCCGAACCATCTGGTCACCACCCTGAACACCTACGCCACGCTCAGCCGCCCGTACCTGGGCAAAGCACCAATCATTATCTGGCCGGAATCCGCCATCCCGGATCTGGAGACCAATCAGCAGCCGTTCCTGAAGACGGTGGATGCGCAGCTGCGCGGCGCCGGCAGCAGCCTGATCACCGGCATCGTCGATTCGCGGCTGGAAGCGAACCGCTACCACGACTACAACTCGATTATCGTGCTCGGTGGCCCGCAGCCGTATAACTACTTCAGCGGCAACCGTTACCAGAAGAACCATCTGGTGCCGTTTGGCGAGTTCGTACCGCTGGAGTCGCTGCTGCGCCCGCTGGCGCCGTTCTTCGACCTGCCGATGTCCTCGTTCAGCCGCGGCAGCTACGTGCAACCACAGCTGCAGGTGGCCGGTTACAACCTGACCGCCGCGATCTGTTACGAGATCGTGCTCGGTCAGCAGGTGCGCGATAACTTCCGCCCGGACACCAACTTCCTGCTGACCATCTCGAACGATGCCTGGTTCGGCCACTCGATCGGCCCGTGGCAGCACCTGCAGATGGCGCAGATGCGCGCACTGGAGCTGGGCCGCCCGCTGCTGCGCAGCACCAATAACGGCGTAACCGCGGTGGTCGACGCCAGTGGCAACATTGCGCAGACCATCCCGCAGTTTGAAGCCGGCGTGCTGGCGGCTAAGGTCACCCCCACCAGCGGGCTGACACCGTATGCCCGTATCGGAAACGGGGGCGTCTGGCTGCTGTCGCTGCTGCTGGCCGCCGCCGGCTCGCTGATGGCGTGGCGCTCGCGCCGCCGGATGTAATCTGTATCCGCTACATCGCCGGGGGCAAGGGATTGCCCGCCGGCTGTTTTGCTGATTGCCGAAATACGCGCGCGATCTCCTGCTCATAAACGCCGCACGACGGCCACCTCTCTTCTCACGACAGACGTCATTATCCCGTAAATAACACCGGAGCGGCACTCTCAAGGATATCGCCCTCCCCCACGCTACCGCCGAATCTGCCTTGCCTTGCCTTGCCTTGCCTGTCTTGCCTGTCTTGCCTGTCTTGCCTGTCTTGCCTGCCTTGCCTTGCCTTGCCTGTCTTGCCTGCCTGTCTTGCCTGCCTGTCTTGCCTGCCTGTCTTGCCTGCCTGCCTGCCTGCCTGCCTGCCTGCCTGCCTGCCTGCCTGCCTGCCTGCCTGCCTGCCTGCCTGCCTGCCTGCCGGGCAGCTTATGCTGCATTTCTGTTAAAAAACCGCCGTTGGCACGATGATTGCAAAATATTTCTGTAGAAACGCGCGCTGGCCTGGCATCCGCCTGCGATGAAAGACTTTTTGCCTCATCAGAGTGCAGGTGATGCACCATTTTTGAGCAGTCGATCTTTTTTCGCCCCCAAGTGGTGCGGCATGCCTCGCAAATACACAAAGAATTCATATCAAGCCGTTAACATTCGGCTATGTTATGGAGGAACAGCGCGCGTTAACGCTGGAATAAAAACAGATAAACAGCAGAAACACACACATCACGTCGGCGCTACAGGCGCCAAAAACCACACAGGAGCAGGAACATGACATTACGGAAACTGGCACTTTGCCTTGCACTGGCTGGCGTCATCTCAGGCGTTGCTTACGCAGAGGATGCTGCACCGGCTGCCCAGGGTGCCACGCTGGACAAAATTGCCAAAAACGGCGTTGTCGTTGTCGGCCACCGTGAATCCTCCGTCCCGTTCTCTTACTACGATAACCAGCGTAACGTCGTCGGCTATTCACAGGCTTACTCTGACGCTATCGTTGCCGCGATCAAGAAGCAGCTGAACAAACCGGACCTGCAGGTTAAATTCCTGCCGATCACCTCGCAGAACCGTATTCCACTGCTGCAGAACGGCACCTACGATTTCGAATGTGGCTCCACCACTAACAACCTGGAGCGCCAGAAGCAGGCGTCCTTCTCTAACAGCATCTTTGTGGTCGGCACCCGTCTGCTGGTGAAGAAAGGCGGCCCGGTTAAAGATTTCGCCGACCTGAAAGGCAAAACGGTGGTGGTCACTTCAGGTACCACCTCTGAGATCCTACTGAACAAGATGAACGATGAGCAGAAGCTGAATATGCGCATCATCAGCGCCAAAGACCACGGTGACTCATTCCGTACCCTGGAGAGCGGCCGCGCCGTGGCATTTATGATGGATGACGCCCTGCTGGCGGGTGAACGTGCGAAAGCCAAAAAGCCGTCAGACTGGGAGATCCTCGGTACGCCACAGTCGCATGAAGCCTACGGCTGTATGCTGCGTAAAGACGATGCGGACTTCAAAAAACTGCTGGATACCACCATCGCCCAGGAGCAGACCTCCGGTGAAGCCGCTAAGTGGTTCGATCGCTGGTTCAAGCAGCCTATCCCACCGAAAAATATGACGATGGACTTCGAACTGTCCGACGACATGAAGGCACTTTTTAAAGCCCCTAACGACAAGGCAATGAATTAATAATGACAACACGCCTGCACGGTGTTCCTGTTGCGTTACGCAGAGGGTCATCAGCCAGGCTAAAAGGGCGGCACTGCTGCCCTACGATTGCTGAACACAGGCCCGGACAGACCCAGCCCGGCTGATATGGCGGACGCCATACGGTCGGGCGAAGGTAGTCACCGGTCGTTCCCCGGTGGTTACGCAAGGGCCTTTCATCAATCTTCAGGGTAGCGGTCGCTACCCTTTTTTTACCGGAGTCTTTTATGTCTATCGATTGGAACTGGGGGATCTTCCTGCAACAGGCCCCCTTCGGCAACACCACCTATCTCGGCTGGCTGTGGTCTGGTTTTCAGGTCACCATTGCCGTCTCCGTATGTGCCTGGATTATCGCGCTGCTGGTCGGTTCACTGTTCGGCATCCTGCGCACCGTGCCTAACCGCCTGCTGGCCGCTATCGGCACCTGCTACGTTGAGCTGTTCCGAAACGTCCCGCTGATCGTGCAGTTCTTTATCTGGTACCTGGTGGTGCCGGAGCTGCTGCCGCAAGGGCTGGGCATGTGGTTTAAATCCGAGCTCGACCCGAATATTCAGTTCTTTACCTGTTCGGTGCTCTGTCTTGGTCTGTTTACCGCCGCCCGCGTCTGCGAGCAGGTACGTGCCGCGATCCAGTCGCTGCCCTACGGCCAGAAAAATGCCGGGCTGGCGATGGGGCTGACGCTGCCGCAAACCTACCGCTACGTGCTGCTGCCTAACGCCTACCGGGTGATCGTGCCGCCGATGACCTCCGAGATGCTGAACCTGGTGAAAAACTCCGCCATCGCCTCGACCATCGGTCTGGTGGATATGGCGGCCCAGGCCAACAAGCTGCTGGACTATTCGGCCCACGCCTATGAGTCATTTACCGCCATCACGCTCGCCTATATCGCGATTAACGCGGTGATCATGCTGTTGATGAGTCTGGTCGAACGCAAAGTTCGTCTGCCGGGGGGCAAATAATGTATCAATTTGACTGGAGTACTATCGTACCCAACCTGCCTTACCTGTGGGACGGGATGCTCGTTACCCTGAAGATTACCGTCACCGCGGTGATTTTCGGTATCGTCTGGGGCACCCTGCTGGCGGTGATGCGCCTTTCCAGCTTTAAACCGATCAGCTGGTTCGCCCGCCTGTACGTCAACCTGTTCCGCTCGGTGCCGCTGGTGATGGTGCTGCTGTGGTTCTATCTGGTGGTGCCAAGCTTCCTGCAGCAGGTGCTGGGGCTGTCGCCGAAGACCGATATTCGTCTGATCTCGGCGATGGTGGCCTTCTCGCTGTTTGAAGCCGCCTACTACTCCGAAATTATTCGTGCCGGCATCCTCAGCATCGCCCGCGGTCAGGGTAACGCCGCGCTGGCGCTGGGCATGACCCAGTGGCAGTCGATGCGGCTGGTGATCCTGCCGCAGGCGTTCCGCGCCATGGTGCCGCTACTGCTCACCCAGGGCATCGTGCTGTTCCAGGATACCTCGCTGGTCTACGTGCTCAGCCTGGCGGACTTCTTCCGTACCGCCGACACCATCGGCATCAATAACGGTACAGAGATCGAAATGGTGCTGTTTGCCGGCGCAATCTACTTTGTTATCAGCCTTAGCGCTTCGCTGCTGGTCAGCCATTTAAAGAAAAAAAGGACGGCATAAATGATTTCCCTGAAAAATGTTTCTAAGTGGTATGGTCAATTTCAGGTGCTGACCGACTGCTCGACCGAAGTGAAAAAAGGCGAAGTGGTGGTGGTGTGCGGCCCGTCCGGCTCCGGCAAATCCACCCTGATCAAAACCGTTAACGGCCTGGAGCCGGTGCAGCAGGGCACCATTGAAGTCGACGGCACCGCCGTCAACGACAAGCGCACCAATCTGGCGAAGCTGCGCTCGCGGGTCGGCATGGTGTTTCAGCACTTTGAGCTGTTCCCGCATATATCCATCGTCGACAACCTGACGCTGGCGCAGGTCAAGGTATTAAAGCGTAATAAAGAAGAGGCAAAGCAGAAGGGGCTGAAGCTGCTGGAGCGCGTTGGCCTTGCCGCGCACGCCAACAAATTCCCCGGCCAGCTCTCCGGCGGCCAGCAGCAGCGCGTGGCGATTGCCCGCGCGCTGTGCATGGATCCGATCGCTATCCTGTTTGATGAGCCGACCTCAGCGCTCGATCCGGAGATGATCAACGAGGTGCTCGACGTGATGGTCGAACTGGCCAACGAAGGCATGACCATGATGGTGGTAACCCACGAAATGGGCTTTGCCCGCAAGGTGGCCAACCGGGTGATCTTTATGGATGAGGGGAAAATCGTTGAGGACTCACCGAAAGATGAGTTCTTTAACAACCCGCAGTCCGAACGGGCGAAAGATTTCCTGGCGAAAATCCTGCATTAAGCCGAAGGATGAGCTTAACATGATGAAATCATAAATCATCTTGTTAGCAGCGATTATGCAGCCGTTTGATAAGCCTGAAATTATCATCACGACTTATCGCATCAACATTCCAGCAGCAGCATCGTTCAACGATGCCGCTGCTGGTTGATTCACCCACCACACTATTTTCTCACCCATTTTTATGTTTTTACAGCGTGAGATTTCTTCATAACAGGCTGATAATGCCTGATACAGGTAACCGCATAAGAAATAACGATTAAAGCCTCTGGGGAATGTAATTTTTTAATCAACACCAAACGTCGATACGTAATAAGCACCAACAGCGAAAAAAGGCACCCTTAGGTGTACTAACAGGCGGGTAAAACATCGATAATATACTTTCATGTAAAACTAAAACCATAATCAAGCCTAATGTCGCGTGACTAATATTTAATCTCATCTACATTTTTGATTGGCCGGGCCTTAGAAAGAGGAAAACAGCCTGAGTCTGGAAGATGCTTTCATCAATGAGGTGATAACCAGGAGGAAATAATGACTGAGCATCTGCAAAAAACTTACACAGGCCTGCGAGCCAGGGAGGTGTTGAGTCAAAACCGGACGTTTGTGAGATGTAACTTTACAGATTGTACATTTGAAAACCTCCTCTTACGTAACAATGAGTTTGAGAACTGCAGTTTTAATGATTGCTCATTTAAACAGATAAGCCACTCATTTCTTAGAATAAATGATGTTATCTTTCGCAACTGTTTCATTCAGGGAACTTCATTTGATAACATATCATTTCCTCACTCGGTTTCTTTTTACAACTGCAGACTTAACCTCGTTGATTTTTTCAATATGGATTTACAGAAAAGCACCTTCAGTAACTGCTCTTTCAGAGAGTGCTCTTTCGCAGATTGTAATCTAAAGAAAAGCAATTTTACGAACTCTCATTTTTCGTATTCTGAGTTTCGTCGCGTAAACCTGAGCTACTGTGACTTCTCTGAAACAGAAGGGCTTGACATCAATCACGAAATAAACACCGTAGTGGGTATTACGTTGCCTCAGGACGCAGCGAATAAGATCCTGAAACGGATGAAAATCTTCATTGCCGGATGATTTTTTAGTAAGAATTTTTGCTCCATTTGCGTAGGGTTGTGCGCACGCTAAACATCGCAACTCAGATTCAGTGAACGGATCCATCAAATTCTGACAGGGCAACAGCGTTTCTGCCGAAAATGCTGTACTGTCCGCACCGGAACCAGGCCAGCCTGGCTCCGCGTTACCCTTGATCCGTCATTACGGTGAAAACGGCTGACGCACAAACTGATCGTGGCCGCACTCCGGGCAACGGGTGAGGATTTCCGGGGTATAGATGGCACGGGTAAACTGACACTGCTCGCACACCAGATTGCCGAGGCCGACCACTTCACCGCTCTGGTAAACGCCGTGGTGGTTGAGATCCTGAAACACCTCGCGCCACTCCAGCTGGCTCTTATCGGTAATGTCCGCAAGTTCTTTCCACAGGCTCTGGCTGATCACTCGCATAAATACGCTGTCGCTGAGCGGTTGTTCTTCCTCGTAGCTGCGGGCGAACTCCTCCAGGTCGCGGCGCACCGCGCGCGTCACATCATCAATTTCGTGGCGAGTGAGTTCACCCCGGTTTTGCATGCGCTGGCGGGCGCTCTCCACCAGCGCATCAATATCGCGCTCACCACGCTCAAGGCGCGTGGTCAGCGACGACACCAGCTCACGGTAGTACTGAGCAACCTTGTTCATAGACTCTCCTTATTGATAACGATGGCGTTTCCTCTCAGTCTAGTCGCTACCTGCCTTTTGCCTTATTTTCACCACCGATTTTGCAGCCCGGCTTCCAGCCTGCAGAGAAATGCCGCCCGTCGGTCTGCTTAGTGTTGTTGGGGTGGGGCGGGATCGGCTATGCTATGCCGATCTGAATGAACACGAAAAAAGTTTCTACAAAGGACTACTGGCCACCATGCAAGAGCAATATCGCCCGGAAGAGATAGAATCCCATGTACAGCAGCACTGGGATGAGCAGCAAACGTTTAAAGTGACCGAAGACGAAGGTAAAGAGAAGTACTACTGCCTCTCGATGCTGCCCTACCCTTCCGGCCGCCTGCATATGGGCCACGTGCGTAACTACACCATCGGCGACGTGATTTCCCGTTACCAGCGCATGCTGGGTAAAAACGTACTGCAGCCAATCGGCTGGGATGCCTTCGGCCTGCCGGCAGAAGGCGCGGCGGTGAAGAACAACACCGCGCCGGCCCCGTGGACCTACGCCAACATCGACTACATGAAGAACCAGCTGAAGCTGCTGGGCTTTGGCTATGACTGGAGCCGCGAGCTGGCCACCTGTCAGCCGGAGTACTACCGCTGGGAACAGTGGTTCTTCACTAAGCTGTATGAGAAAGGCCTGGTCTACAAAAAGACCTCTGCGGTGAACTGGTGCCCGCACGATCTGACCGTGCTGGCCAACGAGCAGGTGATCGACGGCTGCTGCTGGCGTTGTGATACCAAAGTTGAGCGTAAAGAGATCCCGCAGTGGTTTATCAAAATCACCGACTACGCCGACGAACTGCTGAACGACCTGGATACGCTGGAGAGCTGGCCTGAACAGGTTAAGACCATGCAGCGCAACTGGATTGGCCGCTCTGAAGGGGTGGAAATCGAGTTTAACGTCACCGACAGCGAAGAGACGCTGCGCGTCTACACCACCCGCCCGGACACCTTTATGGGCGTCACCTACCTGGCGGTAGCGGCGGGTCACCCGCTGGCGGCGCAGGCTGCTGCGTCTAACCCGGCGCTGGCCGATTTTATCGCCGAGTGCCGTAACACCAAAGTTGCCGAAGCAGAAATGGCTACTATGGAGAAAAAAGGCATGGCCACCGGCCTGTCGGCGGTGCATCCGCTGACCGGCGAAGCCGTGCCTGTCTGGGTAGCTAACTTCGTGCTGATGGAGTACGGCACCGGTGCGGTAATGGCCGTGCCTGGCCACGACCAGCGCGACTGGGAGTTCGCCACCAAATACGATCTGCAGATCAAGCCGGTGATCCTGGCCGCCGACGGCACTGCCCCGGATCTGAGCGAAGCCGCGATGACCGAGAAAGGCGTACTGTTTAACTCAGGCGAATTCGACGGCCTCTCGTTCGAAGAGGGCTTCAACGCCATCGCCAGTAAACTGGCAGAGAAAGGCGTTGGCGAGCGCAAGGTGAACTACCGCCTGCGCGACTGGGGCGTTTCCCGTCAGCGCTACTGGGGCGCACCGATTCCGATGGTAACCCTGGAAGACGGCACCGTGATGCCAACGCCGGAAGACCAGCTGCCGGTGATCCTGCCGGAAGACGTGGTGATGGACGGCATCAGCAGCCCGATCAAAGCTGACCCGGAGTGGGCGAAGACCACCGTTAACGGCCAGCCGGCGCTGCGTGAGACCGATACCTTCGACACCTTTATGGAGTCCTCCTGGTACTACGCCCGCTACACCTGTCCGGACTTTGATAAAGGCATGCTGGATCCTGCGGCGGCGAACTACTGGCTGCCGGTCGATCAGTACGTCGGCGGCATTGAGCATGCGATTATGCACCTGCTCTACTTCCGCTTCTTCCATAAGTTGCTGCGCGACGCGGGCCTGGTGACCTCTGACGAGCCGGCCAAACGCCTGCTGTGCCAGGGCATGGTCCTGGCTGACGCCTTCTACTACACCGGCACCAGCGGCGAACGTAACTGGGTCTCTCCGGTTGACGTCACCGTTGAGCGCGACGAGAAAGGCCGCATTACCAAAGCCAGCGACGCAGAAGGCCACGAGCTGGTCTACGCCGGCATGAGCAAAATGTCGAAGTCGAAAAACAACGGCATCGACCCGCAGGTGATGGTTGAACGTTACGGTGCGGATACTGTGCGTCTGTTTATGATGTTTGCTTCACCGGCCGATATGACCCTCGAGTGGCAGGAGTCCGGTGTGGAAGGCGCGAACCGCTTTATGAAGCGCGTCTGGCGTCTGGTGTTCGAACATACTGAGAAAGGGGCTACCCAACCGCTGGATGTTGCTACGCTTACTGAAGACCAGCAGGCGCTGCGTCGCGATCTGCATAAAACCATCAGCAAAGTGTCCGATGATATCGGCCGCCGTCAGACCTTTAACACCGCGATCGCGGCGATTATGGAACTGATGAACAAGCTGCTGCGCGCGCCGCAGGAGAGCGAACAGGATCGCGCGCTGATGCAGGAAGCGCTGCTGGCGGTGGTGCGGATGCTGTATCCGTTTACCCCGCACGCCAGCTTTGCCCTGTGGCAGGCGCTGGGCGGTGCTGGTGAGATCGATAACGCTGCATGGCCACAGGCTGATGAAGCGGCGATGGTCGAAGAGTCGGTGCTGGTGGTGGTACAGGTGAACGGCAAGGTGCGCGGCAAAATTACCGTCGCGGCCGATGCCACGCAGGAAGCCGTACAGGCGCGGGCGGCACAGGAGCATCTGGTCGCCAAGTATCTCGACGGCGTGACCGTTCGCAAAGTCATTTACGTCCAGGGCAAGCTGCTGAACCTGGTTGTGGGTTGATGTCAGGAGGAATTGTGCGACATCCGATAGTCTCTCTGCTGTTCACGCTGGCGGTGCTGGTCACCGCCGGCTGTGGTTATCACCTGCGTGGCACCACCTCGGTGCCGCCGGAAATGAAAACGCTGCGGCTGGACACGTCTGACCCTTACGGGCCGCTGGCGCGTTCGGTACGTGAACAACTGCGCCTGAATAACGTGAAGGTGGTTGACGACTCAGACGCGCGGACCGATGTGCCATCACTGCGTCTGCAGGCCGAAAGCATCAGCCGTGATTCCGCCTCGGTTTTCCAGGACGGGAAAACCGCAGAGTACTCGATGATGATGGTGGTAAACGCTCAGGTACTGGTGCCGAATAAAGGCATCTACCCGATCAGCACCACGGTCTATCGCTCATTCTTCGATAACCCGCTGGCCGCGCTGGCAAAAGATTCCGAGCAGCAGATTATCGTCGGTGAGATGCGTACTCTGGCTGCCCAGCAGCTGGTGCGCAAGTTGCTGACGGTGCATGCGGCGGAAAATGACGCCGCGATCAATACGCAGGATCATATCCCGTCGGCGACGGACAAACTGCCGGCGGCCAACGCCGTGACGGACAGTTCTTACAGCCGATGATCAGGATTTACCCTGAACAGCTAGGCGCGCAGCTCCGTGAGGGGCTGCGCGCCTGCTACTTATTGCAAGGTAGCGAGCCGCTGCTGCTGCAGGAAGCCCAGGATGCGATCCGGGCCGCCGCGCAGCAGCAGGCCTTTACCGAACACTTCAGCGTGACGCTGGAAGCGGGCACCGACTGGGATGATATTTTTTCACTCTGCCAGTCGTTAAGCCTGTTTGCCAGCCGCCAGACGCTGCTGCTTATTCTGCCGGATAACGGCCCCACTGCCGCGATGAGCGAGCAGTTACTGACCCTCGGAACCCTGCTGCACCCGGATATTTTGCTGGTGCTGCGCACCGGCAAACTCACCAAAGCCCAGGAGAACAGCGCCTGGTACAAGGCGCTAAGCCATAACGGCGTGCTGGTGCCCTGCCAGACGCCGGAACAGGCGCAGTTGCCGCGCTGGGTCAGCACCCGTGCAAAAAAGCTGCAGCTGCAGCTGGACGACGCGGCCAACCAGCTGCTCTGTTACTGCTATGAAGGCAATCTGCTGGCGCTGGCGCAGGCGCTGGAGCGGCTGTCGTTGCTGTGGCCGGACGGCAAGCTGACCCTGCCGCGGGTTGAACAGGCGGTAAACGACGCAGCCCATTTCACTCCGTTTCACTGGGTTGATGCGCTACTGGCCGGCAAGGGCAAACGTTCGCTGCACATCCTGCATCAGATGCGCTCGGAAGAGAGCGAACCGGTGATCCTGCTGCGCACCCTGCAGCGCGATCTGCTGCTGCTGGTCAACCTGCAGCGCCAGCAGGCGCAGACGCCGCTACGCACGCTGTTCGATCAGCAGCGCGTCTGGCAAAACCGCCGGACGCTGTTCAGCAGCGCGCTGGAACGGCTGTCTGGCGCACGGCTGCGCGAGGCGGTGCGGCTGCTGGCACGTATCGAACTGACCCTCAAGCAGGATTACGGCCGTTCGGTGTGGAGCGAGCTGGAAACGCTGTCGCTGCTGCTGTGCAATCCGGCGTTTCCGGCAGGATTTGACGATGTCTGAAGCCCTGCACGCGCTGTTCGGCGGCACCTTTGACCCGATCCACTACGGCCACCTGCGGCCGGTCGAGGCGCTGGCCGCCCAGGTCGGGCTGAGTAAGGTCACCCTGCTGCCAAACAACGTGCCGCCGCACCGTCCGCAGCCCGAGGCCAGCCCGGCCCAGCGCGTGGCGATGGTCAGTCTGGCGATTGCCGGCAACCCGCTGTTCGATCTCGACCTGCGCGAAATGCAGCGCAGCACCCCGTCGTATACCCTTGATACCCTGACCGAGCTGCGCGCCGAGCGCGGCGCGCTTCAGCCGCTGGCGTTTATCGTTGGCCAGGATTCACTGCTAAGCTTACATAAGTGGTACCGCTGGGAGGCACTGCTGTCGGTGTGCCATCTGCTGGTGTGCCAGCGCCCCGGCTACGCTACCCGCATGCCGGACGCGGAAATGCAGCGCTGGCTGGATCAACACCTCGCCGCTGATGCGGCAGAACTGCACAACCGCCCGGCCGGCCGGGTCTTTCTCGCCGACACGCCACAGATTGCCATCTCCGCCACGGAGATCCGCCAGCGCCGCCATCAGGGCCGTTCAGACCAGGATCTGCTCCCTCAGGCGGTCAGCGACTATATCGATCGCGAGGGTCTGTATCGGAATCCCGCTACGCGTGATACACTGCGCCGCTAATTTTTCGGGCTACTGCCCGGTTCACCGCTTTTTCCGCCGCCGTGCCAGCGTCATCAGGTCGCGCGCAGGTAAAGAGCCGATACATCATGTTACGGTTATCGTTTTTCACTTCGGTGACAACTGTGCGATAACCCTGCGTACTCAAAATCCCAAGGGGGAACCTTTTGCAAGGTAAAGCACTCCAAGACTTCGTCGTTGATAAAGCTGACGATCTCAAAGCTCAGGACATCGTGATCATCGACGTTCAGGGTAAATCAAGCATCACCGACTGCATGGTGATCTGTACCGGTACGTCTACCCGTCACGTGGTGGCGATTGCCGAAAATGTGGTGCAGGAAGCACGCCAGGCCGGCCTGAAGCCGTTCGGCGTTGACAGCCGTGCCGCCGCTGACTGGGTGGTCGTCGATCTCGGTGAAGTGATCCTGCACGTTATGCAGGAAGAGAGCCGTCAGCTCTACGAACTGGAAAAGCTCTGGAGTTAAGCCGTGAAGCTGCAGCTGGTTGCCGTTGGCACCAAAATGCCCGACTGGGTCCAGACCGGTTTTATGGAATACCTGCGCCGGTTTCCGAAAGATATGCCGTTCGAGCTGGTTGAAGTTCCCGCCGGCAAGCGCGGTAAGAATGCGGATATCAAACGTATTCTGGAAAAAGAGGGCGAACTGATGCTGGCTGCCGCCGGTAAAGGTAACCGCATCGTGACCCTCGATATTCCCGGCCAGCCGTGGGAAACCCCACAGCTCGCCAGCCAGCTGGAGCGCTGGAAGCAGGATGGCCGCGACGTCAGCCTGTTTATCGGCGGCCCGGAAGGCCTGTCACCCGCCTGCAAGGCCGCGGCGGAGCAAAGCTGGTCACTCTCAGCGCTGACCCTGCCCCATCCGCTGGTACGCGTGCTGGTTGCAGAGAGTTTGTATCGTGCATGGAGCATTACTGCGAATCATCCTTATCACCGTGAATAACGGCCAGGACTAACCGGACAGACAAAGCAGCGGATGAAATTACAACGCAACTCTTTTCGTGACTACACCGCCGAGCAAACGCTGTTTGTTCGCCGGGCCATCGTCGCCTTTCTCGGCATCCTGGCCCTGTCCGGCGTGCTGGTGGCTAACCTGTACCACCTGCAAATTGTCCGTTTTGATGATTACAGTACGCGTTCTAACGAAAACCGCATCAAGCTGGTGCCGGTCGCCCCCAGCCGCGGCATTATTTATGACCGTAACGGCATTCCGCTGGCGCTTAACCGCACCATTTACCAGATTGAACTGGTGCCGGAGAAGGTCGATAACCTCAAACAGACGCTGCAGGACCTCAAGCCGATCGTCGATCTGACCGACGAAGATATCGACGCCTTTGAGAAAGAACGCAAGCGTTCGCGCCGTTTCACCTCGATCGCGGTAAAAACCGGCCTTAACGATGTGCAGGTGGCCCGCTTTGCCGTCAACCAGTACCGCTTCCCCGGCGTTGAGGTCAAAGGCTATCAGCGCCGTTACTACCCTTATGGCTCCGCCCTGACCCACGTGCTGGGTTACGTGTCGAAAATCAACGACCGTGACGTCGAACGGCTGGATAAAGAGGGTAAATGGCCCAACTACGCGGCCACCCATGATATCGGCAAGCTGGGCATCGAACGCTACTACGAAGACGTGCTGCACGGTAAGACCGGCTATGAAGAGGTCGAAGTCAACAACCGTGGCCGGGTGATCCGCCAGCTGCATGAGCAGTCGCCGCAGGCCGGGCGTGATATCCATCTGACCATTGACCTTAAGCTGCAACAGTACATTGAAACGCTGCTGGCCGGCAGCCGCGCGGCGGTGGTGGTCACCGATCCGCGCAACGGCGAAGTGCTGGCGATGGTCTCAATGCCGAGCTACGACCCGAACCTGTTTGTCGACGGCATCTCGTCGAAGGATTACAACCGTCTGCTGAATGACGAGAACCGGCCGCTGATCAACCGCGCCACCCAGGGGGCCTATCCGCCGGCCTCCACCGTCAAACCCTATATTGCCGTCTCGGCGCTGACCGCGGGGGTGATCACCCGCAATACCAGCCTGTTTGACCCGGGCTGGTGGCAGCTACCGGGTTCGGAGAAGCGCTTCCGCGACTGGAAACACTGGGGGCACGGCCGCCTGAACATCACTAAATCGCTGGAAGAGTCGGCGGATACCTTCTTCTACCAGGTGGCCTATGATATGGGGATCGACCGCCTGAGCGAGTGGATGAGCAAGTTTGGTTACGGCCACCTGTCGGGCATTGACCTGATCGAGGAGACGCCGGGCAATATGCCGACCCGCGAATGGAAAATGAAGCGCTTTAAAAAGCCGTGGTATCAGGGCGACACCATCCCGGTCGGCATCGGCCAGGGCTACTGGACCGCAACCCCGGTGCAGATGAACAAAGCGCTGATGACGCTGATTAATGACGGCATGGTGAAAACGCCGCACCTGATGATGGACACCATGCAGGGCAGCGTTAAGGTGCCGTGGCGTCAGCCGGTCAGCGCACCGATTGCCGATATTCATAACGGTTACTGGGAGATCGCCAAAGACGGCATGTACGGCGTGGCTAACCGGCCAAACGGCACCGGACGCAAGAGTTTTGAAAATGCGCCCTATAAAATCGCCGCCAAATCCGGTACGGCCCAGGTCTTTGGCCTGAAAGCCAATGAGACCTATAACGCACACAAAATCTCTGAGCGCCTGCGAGACCATAAGCTGATGACCGCCTATGCGCCCTACGAGAACCCACGGGTTGCCGTGGCGATGATCCTCGAAAACGGCGGCGCGGGGCCGGCGGTCGGCACCATTATGCGCCAGGTCCTCGACCACATCATTCTTGGCGATAACAATACTAACCTGCCCGACGCCGCGCCTGTGCCGCCGGGCTACGAAGGTGAATAACCGGATATGAACGACAGCCACCAGAAACGCTCGATCTGGACCCGTATCCATATCGATCCGCTATTTTGCCTGATTATCGTGGCGCTGCTGGTCTACAGCGCGCTGGTGATGTGGAGCGCCAGCGGCCAGGATCCCGGCATGATGGAGCGTAAAATCGGCCAGATCGCCATGGGCACCATCGTGATGCTGGTGATGGCGCAGATCCCGCCGCGGGTCTATGAAGGCTGGGCGCCCTATCTCTACATCGTCTGCGTCATTTTGCTGATCGCCGTCGACGCCTTCGGCCAGATCAGTAAAGGGGCGCAGCGCTGGCTGGATCTCGGCTTTGTGCGTTTCCAGCCCTCCGAAATTGCCAAAATTGCCGTGCCGCTGATGGTGGCACGCTTTATCAACCGTGACGTCTGCCCGCCGACGCTGAAGAACACCGCCATCGCGCTGGTGCTGATCTTCCTGCCTACGCTGCTGGTGGCGGCGCAGCCAGACCTGGGCACCTCGATCCTGATCGCCGCGTCCGGCCTGTTTGTGCTGTTCCTCTCCGGAATGAGCTGGAAGCTGATCGCTGTCGCCGTGGTGCTGGTCGCCGCCTTTATTCCGATCCTGTGGTTCTTCCTGATGCACGACTACCAGCGCGACCGCGTGATGATGCTGCTGGATCCGGAAAGCGATCCGCTCGGGGCCGGCTATCATATTATTCAGTCGAAGATCGCCATTGGCTCCGGCGGCCTGCGCGGCAAAGGCTGGCTGCACGGCACCCAGTCCCAGCTGGAGTTTCTGCCTGAACGCCATACCGACTTTATTTTCGCCGTACTGGCGGAAGAGCTGGGTCTGGTCGGCTTTATCATTCTGCTGGCACTCTACCTGCTGCTGATCATGCGCGGGCTGATGATGGCCGCACGCGCGCAGACGACTTTTGGTCGGGTAATGGCCGGTGGATTAATGTTGATCTTCTTTGTCTATGTTTTTGTTAATATTGGCATGGTCAGCGGCATTCTGCCGGTGGTAGGGGTTCCGTTGCCGCTGGTCAGCTACGGCGGCTCTGCTCTGATTGTACTGATGGCAGGATTTGGCATCATCATGTCGATTCACACCCATCGTAAACTATTGTCGAAAAGCGTTTAAAGAGGCAGAGAGATGCGTAAGGACTGGCTTTGGATTGCCCTGGCGTCAGCAATGCTGGCAGCCTGTACTAACGACACCCAGCAACAGGCACCGGTCACCCAGCAGCAGGCCTATAACGGCCCGGTGGTGGAGATTGGCGGCGCAGAACCGCACTACGAACCCTTTAATCCGGGCACGCTGCAGGACTACCAGGTCAACGGCAAAAAGTACAAGGTGATCAAAGATCCGGCAAACTTCAGCGAAACCGGCCTTGCCGCCTGGTACGGTGAAGAGGCCAACGGCAGCCGCACCGCCAGCGGCGAAGCGTTTGACGCCAACGCAATGGCCGCCGCGCACCCTACCCTGCCGCTGCCGAGCTACGTGCGCGTCACCAACCTGGCGAATGGCCGGATGATCGTGGTTCGCGTTAACGACCGCGGCCCCTACACGCCGGGGCGGATTATCGATCTGACCCGTGCCGCCGGTGACCGTCTGAATATCTCCAACAACTCGCGGGTGAAGCTGGACTACATCAGCGTTGCGCCGGACGGGACCCTCTTCGGCCCCGGCACCATCGGCACCACGGTCGCCAAACAGAGTTATGCCCTGCCTGCTCGCCCTGACATCAGCGGCGGCCTGACCCCGCTGGGCGCTGGCGCAGCCGCCAGTGGCGGTTACAGCGAAGCACCGTCACTGACCGGCCAGCCCGCTGCCACGCCGGCTTACCAGCCTGCGCCAGCGGCCAGCGCGCAGCCTGCGCTCAGCAACGACAACGTGCGTCCGGTGGACAACAGCACCCTGAACAGCAGCGAATCGCTGGGTGCGCCGGTTAACAGCGGTGGCTTCCTCGGTGCGCCGCAGCCGCTGCGCAACGGCGTGCTGGAGGGCAGTGAGCCGGTTGTCGCCGCCCCGGCAGTAGCGGCGACGGCAGGGGCTTCTGCTGCGGCCTCCACCTCTGCCCCGGCAGCCACCGGCGGTAACTTCGTGGTTCAGGTCGGTGCGCTCAATGACGCCAACCGCGCACGTCAGCTGGCCAGCAGCCTCGGCAAACAGTTTGGCGTTCCCGGCTCGGTCGACGCCCGCGGTAACGTTTATCGTGTTCAGCTGGGCCGCTTCAGCACCCGCCAGCAGGCGGCCGCGCTGCAGCAGCGTCTGGCCTCCGAAGCGCAGCAGCAATCCTTTATCACCGTCGCACCGAACGCAATGTAATGCTGTCACGATCCGCCCGATTTAGGGCGGGTTGTCGCGGCATGATTTTGCTATAGTGAGTCACTTTTTTTAACTTAGCCCAGGATGTAGTCGTTCTTAACATGAGCACTCTGACCCCTTCCCGACTGATCAAACGCCTGACCGTGGCCTCGCTGATCGCACTCAGCCTTAACGTGGTGGCCTACGCGGACGACGTTAACATTAAAACCATGATCCCCGGCGTACCGGAAATCGATGCTGAAGCCTATGTGCTTATCGATTACAACTCAGGCAAGGTGCTGGCTGAGAAGAACGCTGACGCACGCCGCGATCCGGCCAGCCTGACCAAGATGATGACCAGCTACGTCATCGGCCAGGCGATTAAAGCGGGTAAAATTCACAACGATGACATCGTCACCGTCGGTAAAGATGCCTGGGCGACCGGCAATCCGGTGTTCCGCGGTTCATCGCTGATGTTTCTTAAGCCCGGCGATCGCGTGCCGGTTTCCCAGCTGACGCGCGGCATCGTGCTGCAGTCGGGCAACGACGCCTGTGTGGCTATGGCCGACTACGTCGCCGGCAGCCAGGACGCCTTCGTCGGCCTGATGAACAACTACGTCAAGGCGCTGGGCCTGCAGAACACGCATTTCCAGACGGTACACGGCCTCGACGCCGAGGGCCAGTACAGCTCGGCGCGTGATATGGCGCTGATTGGCCGTGCACTGATCCGCGACGTGCCGGATGAGTACGCCGTCTATCATGAAAAAGAGTTCACCTTTAACAATATCCGCCAGATGAACCGTAACGGCCTGCTGTGGGATACCAGCCTGAACGTTGACGGCATCAAAACCGGCCACACCGACGCCGCCGGTTACAACCTGGTGGCCTCCGCCACCGAAGGCCAGATGCGTCTGATCTCCGCCGTGATGGGCGGCCACACCTACAAAGGCCGTGAAACCGAAAGCAAAAAACTGCTGACCTGGGGCTTCCGCTTCTTTGAAACCGTGGCACCGCTGAAGGCCGGCAAAGAGTTCGCCTCTGAACCGGTGTGGTTCGGCAACAGTGACCGCGTGCAGCTTGGCGTGGAAAAAGATGCCTTCCTGACCATCCCGCGCGGCAGGATGAAAGACCTGAAGGCCAGCTATACCCTGACCAACACCGAACTGCACGCACCGCTGCAGAAAAACCAGGTAGTGGGCAGCATCAACTTCCAGCTGGATGGTAAAACCATCGAACAGCATCCGCTGGTGGTACTCAACGATATGCCGGAAGGCGGCTTCTTTGGCCGCATCATCGATTACATCAAGCTGACCTTCCACCACTGGTTCGCCTGATGCCCGCCTCTCGCGCTTGAAATTGGGCGCGGGTCACCCCATATTGTTAGTATCTGTAAAACTCCCGCTACGGCGGGAGTCCTTGTTTGTGATACCGGAGCCCCTATGAAAACCAATCTTAAAGAACTGCTCGAATTCCCCACCTCTTTTACCTATAAAGTGATGGGCCTGGCACAGCCGGAGCTGGTCGACCAGGTGGTTGAAGTGGTGCAGCGTCATGCACCGGGCGATTACTCTCCGGACGTTAAGCCAAGCAGTAAAGGCAACTACCACTCGGTGTCAATCACCATTACCGCCACGCACATCGAGCAGGTGGAAACGCTGTATGAAGAGCTGGGCAAGATTGAAATTGTCCGCATGGTGCTGTAACCCCCCGACAGTGGTGTGGGCAAGCTGGTTCTTGCCCACCACCAGCGCTATACTGCACGCCTCACTCCCTACCGGATTGTCCGTTTTGCCTTACGATACTCTGATTGTCCGCCAGCTGGGCCTGCAGCCCTGGGCACCCGTCTCCCTTGCTATGCATCAGTTTACCGAACGCCGGTCTGACGATACGCCGGATGAAATCTGGCTGGTCGAGCATCACCCCGTATTCACCCAGGGCCAGGCGGGGAAAACCGAACACCTGCTGGTTCCCGGTGATATCCCGGTAATGCAGAGCGATCGCGGCGGCCAGGTGACCTATCATGGTCCCGGACAACAGGTGATGTACGTGCTGGTCAATCTGAAGCGCCGTAAGCTGGGCGTGCGCCAGCTGGTCAGCTGTATTGAACAGACGGTGGTCGATACCCTTGCCGGCCTCGGCATTAGCGCCGCAGCCCGCGCCGACGCGCCCGGGGTCTACGCTGACGGCAAAAAGATCTGCTCGCTGGGCCTGCGCATTCGGCAGGGCTGTTCATTCCACGGTCTGGCGCTCAACGTGGCGATGGATCTGGCGCCGTTCCTGCGCATTAACCCCTGCGGTTATGCCGGGATGGAAATGACTCAGGTAAGTGCCTGGCATCACGGAATCACGACTGCCGATCTGCAACCCCTGCTGGTAGAGAATTTTGCCCGCCTGCTGTCAGCCGGTGACGTGCAGTGGCGAAATGATGCCAGTTTATCGCTAAACTGTGCGCTCTGATTTACAATTCTGTAACGCTTTCTGCCGCTAACTGGCTGTTTCTGGCAGAGGGAAATGATATAATTTTTTGCGCTTTTCAAAAAAAGTTTAAATCAATAAACTCATTGAGTGTTATGCGGGCGTTTAAACCTCTTTACCGAGTGGCTCGCCGTCATCCAACCTGGAATCAGCAAGATTATGAGTAAACCGATTGTGATGGAACGCGGCGTTAAATACCGCGACGCAGACAAAATGGCCCTGATCCCGGTGAAAACCGTGGTCACCGAACGGACTGAGATCTTACGTAAGCCGGAATGGATGAGAATCAAACTCCCCGCCGACTCCAGCCGTATTCAGGGCATCAAAGCCGCCATGCGCAAAAATGGTCTGCATTCCGTTTGCGAAGAGGCCTCCTGCCCTAACCTTGCTGAGTGTTTTAACCACGGTACGGCCACCTTTATGATCCTCGGTGCCATCTGCACCCGTCGCTGCCCGTTCTGTGACGTGGCCCACGGCCGGCCGAACATGCCTGATGCCAGTGAGCCGGGTAAACTGGCGCAGACCATTGCTGATATGGCGTTGCGCTACGTGGTAATCACCTCGGTTGACCGCGACGACCTGCGTGACGGCGGTGCCCAGCACTTTGCCGACTGCATTACCGCCATCCGTGAGAAAAGCCCGGCCATCAAAATCGAAACGCTGGTGCCTGACTTCCGCGGACGTATGGATCGCGCGCTGGAAATCCTCAACGCCACCCCGCCGGACGTCTTCAACCACAACCTCGAAAACGTGCCGCGCGTTTACCGTCAGGTTCGCCCGGGCGCTAACTATGACTGGTCGCTGAAGCTGCTGGAACGCTTCAAAGAGGCGCACCCCGAGGTGCCGACCAAATCGGGCCTGATGGTCGGCTTAGGTGAAACCAATGCGGAAATCGTCGAAGTGATGCGCGACCTGCGTCGCCACGGCGTCACCATGCTGACCCTCGGCCAGTATCTGTCACCGAGCCGCCACCACCTGCCGGTGCAGCGTTACGTCAGCCCGGCTGAGTTCGATGAGATGAAAGCTGCGGCGATGGATATGGGCTTCACCCATGCGGCCTGTGGCCCGTTCGTGCGCTCGTCTTACCATGCTGACATGCAGGCAAAAGGTCTGGAAGTTAAGTAACCACAGGGTACGGTTGCGGAAAAGAAACGGATGCCCCATTGATTAACCCGGTGCCGCCCTGGTGGCTGGCACCCTCAGGTTGACGTGGGTCATCCGTTTTTTTATTAGCTGGCGGCGGCGTTACTCTTTGTGGTTCAACCGGGATGCGTGCTGCTCTTCGGCGGCGGTTTTCTTCGCGGCCGCATCGTCATCGCTCATCGCATTTTTGAAACCTTTAATTGCTGAACCTAAATCGCCGCCCAGCGTGCGCAGTTTTTTGGTGCCGAACAGCAGCACGATAAGCGCACCCACGATCAGCAGCTTGGCAAGACTGATACCTTCCATATAGACCTTCTTTCAGTGAATCTGGCCGCGAACGCGACCTGCCCGTTAACCGGCTTATTAACGCGCAGTTAGCAGGCGATTACTAACGTCAAACTGTAACAGAATATCAGCCGCAGGGCGGGATCAGAGGTGAGAACCGCTGCGGATTGCCGGGATGGCGCGGTTCATACAGGGAACGGTGACACTGAACCACAGCGCCGTCAGACAGCCTTTTGCCGTAGTTCTGGTCGGACAAAACGGCGATTGGTCAGCACCGGCAGCTCGCGACGTACGCTGCGGATCCGTTCAGGATCGACCTCAGCCAGCAACAGGATCGGCGCTTCGCCGGCGCGTGCGGTAATCACCCCGAGCGGGTCGACCACCAGGCTGCTGCCGATATTCTTCGGGCCGCATTCGCCCACCGCCAGCAGATAACAGGTATTCTCAAGTGCCCGCGCCACCGCCAGCACCTCCCAGTGCCGCTCTTTGTGTGGCCCCTTCACCCAGGCGGCGGGCAACACCAGCACCTCGGCACCGTCCAGCGCCAGCCGGCGTGCCAGCTCGGGGAAACGCAGGTCGTAGCAGGTCATCAGCCCGATCTTCATGCCATCAACCTCAAGCAGCGGCGGCACCACATTGCCCGCATCCACGTTAAGCGACTCCTGCACGGCAAAGGCATCGTACAGATGCAGTTTGTCATAGCGGGCAACGATCTCACCGCGCCGGATAGCCACCAGCACGTTAAGCGCCCGCCCCTCGCCGGCCGGCACGTGCAGGGTCATAACGGTGGTCAGGTCGTCGCCGCGGCTGGCCGCCAGCAGCTGGCTGAGGAACGGGCCATCCAGCGGCTGCGCGGCGCGGATCACCAGCTGCGGATCGGTGATATCACGGGCCAGCACCGCCTCCGGCAGCACCAGCAGGCGGGCACCCTGCCGCTGCGCCTGCGCCATCAGCTCGCCACAGGTGGCGGCATTCTCCTGCCACTCGCGGCTGACCGCGAACTGTCCCAGGGCAACTTTCATGGTGGGGTCAACTCCTTAATATGGTATCGCGGAGATTCAGTGTAGCCCTCGCGTTCGTAAAAGGCATTGGCCTTTTCACGCCGCTGATGGCAGTGCACCTCCATGCGGTCACAGCCACGCTCCTGCGCCAGCTGCTCCGCATACTGCAACAGCTCCTGCCCGGCCCCTTTACTGCGCTCACCTTCGGCGATACTGAAGTAGCTGATGCGGGCGAAATCACCCGCCAGCGCCAGCTGCGGTATAAAGTGCAGGGAGAGAAAGCCAAGTACGGTGTTGTCATGCTCGGCCATCAGCAGGCGTTCAGTATCATCCGCTATCAGCTGCGCCAGCCGGCGTTCAATAAACGGGGCGGTCCCTTCATAGCCCAGTTCCGCCAACAGCGCACTCAGGGCAAAAGCATCTTTCGATTCAGCCAGACGAATTTTCATCCAAATCTCCACAGAGGTGCGCGGGTCGGGCACGTTAAAAAATGACCCTCTGTTTATAGCCTTCGTTTCGGGTGGCGCGCAAGCGCAGCGATCACAGAGTGATGTTACAAAAACTGAGTAATGTAAAGGTGGCGTGCTGTGGCCCGTGCTGCGCAGGGTTTAATCTTTTCTTAATCTTCTTTCGCCACACTGGCAGCCACGACACTTTCCAGGATAACGATGATGAACGCTGTTCCCCGAAGCTTTAACGAAGGCCTGACCGTACTGATTGCCGGCGCAGCGGCAGCAGCCTGGCTGGTGCAGTTTTTTGGCCGCTGAACCCCGTCTGATGTTTTTAGCGCAAAAAAAAACCCGCCATTCGGCGGGTTTTTAGAATTCTGTCTGATAACTTAAATAGCGGCAACGTTAGCAGCAGATGGGCCTTTGGCACCGTTGGTGATTTCGAACTCTACGCGCTGACCTTCAGCCAGAGTTTTGAAACCATTGCTCTGGATGGCAGAGAAGTGTACGAACACATCTTTGCTGCCATCTTCAGGAGTAATGAAACCGAATCCTTTGGACTCATTAAACCACTTAACGCTACCTTTGATCTTAGACATCTAATATTACCTTTACATGAAAAATGGACACTAATCTGTGTCAGGGTTAGTACAGCAATTGCCGAGGCGTTTGTCCAGTAGCCAGCTACGAAAAAGTGATAAAAATCGCTTTTTTTTTACTCTGAGTCAGTTTTGTCTCATCCCGGTGAGGTTAAAACTGCCAGCGTAACCAGGCAAAATAGACATTCCCATTATTGTAAGTACCTGGAATATAGGTCATCTGAAAGGTTGCCCTGCCGTAACCCACCGATGCCAGCGGTAAGACTAACGGAACCGGAATATATTTCCAGTTATCGCGTGCGGTAAACCCGGCGGTATAACCGAGGCCCAGATGGAAGTCAGGATCGTTAAGCGGACGCCAGGTTTTCTCCCAGCCGTAACCGCCAATCGGCTCCCACTTGTTGTAGGAGTCCTTAAAGGCCATCAGATAAAGACCGTTCCAGTTCCCCTGCTCATCATAACGGGAGATACCGCCCCCCGCGCCCCAGGGACGTTCGTTGTAGCGATCGGTTTTTTCTTTATCGTACGTCCAGCGGTTGTGCCAGGTAATGGCAGGTATATAGAGATCGACGCCCTGCGGCTCATTCCAGGTCTTACTGATATTGCCGGTAAAGGTATTCCACGAGGAGGAAATACCCTCGCTCAGGGTGGAAGCCTGAACGCTGGCTGCGCTCATATTCGCCAGCAGGCAGGTAAAAATAAGTGTGCTGTGTATTCTCATCTCAATTCCCGGCTTCAAATTGCCAGATAACGCCAGATTATCCAGCTAAAATCTTTTACTATGCGTTGTAATAGCTGCACAATTATAACGTTTTAATTTAAATACTCCATGAATAAACAACCGATAGCTGATACAAATATCCGGGAGAATTTAAACATAACCTATTGATATAGATTAGTATTTTTGAATATTAGGATTTCTCTCAATCTTAGTAAAAACATGAGCGATATGGGCGATAAGGAGAGGAAAAGACAGCATCACTTCAGATAATAGAAGTTACCAGAAAAAACCAACCAAATGACTCCAGAAAAATTGACACAGATCATTAAAACAGCGTTTTAAAACAAATTATTTATCATTAAAAAGAAAAAATGCGCAAAGAAAACAAAAAACACAATACAAAACAACAATTTAAAATAAAATCCTCTGTTTTGTATAATAAATATTTCTGATAGATCTCCGCACGTTTTTTGTTAAGATATTTCTTATCCAAAAGGATGCAAGGACAGAGGAGAGTGGTGATGTTCAGGTGTGGCAGATGCGGCAGCGCTAAATTTTTCTACACAACATCCGGCGACGAATGGGGCCCCCATCATGGTGCCCTCTGTGCATTTTGTCATAAGCGCCTTAATGTCCACGATACTGCCGCCAGCCCGGCTACGCCCACCGTGGGCGCTTCATCCAGCCGAGAAAATCCATCCCCGCCGCCGCCCTTTCCTGAATCTTCCTGAGCGATCGCCAGCGCAGCCTTTTATTGATTCACACGCTTGTTTTTAACACATGTCGTAAAACGTGCAATAAATGTCAACCGCCACTCCGGCGGACACTCCTCTGCCGTTGTTGATTCACCATTGAGACCCAAGCTTATAACGTGAGAGAGGTAAATAACCTCTCGGATAAAGATTCACGCGGATCTTTTCCGGTGAATCAACGGAACCTGTTATATGCATGCGTGTGGACCAGGCAGTACTTCCCCCGACCGCCCGGCAGAGTGGACTATATTATGTGACTTTGACGGCACCATCGGTGTTGAAGACGTCACCGATACCTTACTGGAAAATTTCGGCCAGCCAGGCTGGCAGGATGCAGAACAGCGCTGGATGCGCGGTGAGATAGGTTCTGCACAGTGTCTGAGCGAACAAATCGCGCTGCTGGACATGTCGCGTTCGCAGCTGGAGGCCTGCCTCGAACGCATCACCGTCGATGCAGGATTTGCCGGTTTTGTCCGTCAGGCGCAGGCCAGTGCGATCCCTATCGCCATCGTCAGCGACGGGCTGGACATCGCCATTCACCATATTCTGCAGCATCAGCGGCTACCCGCGCTGCCGGTATTTGCCAACCGGCTGGTGCAGACCGCGGAGCGCCGCTGGCGCATTGACTTTCCGCATCGCCATCCCCAATGCCTGCAGGCCAGCGGTAACTGCAAATGCCAGTTCGCGCAACGGCTGGCACCGCAAAGGCTGCTGGTGATCGGTGATGGCCTTTCCGACTTCTGCGTCGCCTCGCGGGCCGATCACGTCTTTGCCCGTGCCCGCCTTATCGCCGAGTGCCGGCGCGCATCGCTGCCGTTCACCCCTTTTGACCGCTTCCCTCAGCTACCGGCCGCGCTGGCCCGGTTACAGGCGCAGCATGCAGCCCAGGGCCCGCGGAGGCAACATGACCGCAAAGCATGATTACTGGCTGCCCGGCGGACCGGTGGGCGTGCTGCTGGTTCACGGCCTGACCGGTACCCCGCAGGAGATGCGTGGCGTGGCGCGCGCGTTTAACCAGGCGGGTTATACCGTCTATGTCCCTCAGCTGGCCGGCCACTGTGGCACGCCGGAAGACCTGGTCAACAGCGGCTGGCGGGACTGGTATCAAAGCGTCATTACGGGTGCTGAGGCGCTCTCAGCCCGGGTCGACAGGCTGTTTATCGGCGGGCTGTCGATGGGCGCGGTGCTGGCGCTGAATTATGCCGCCGACTACCCGCAGCGGGTCAGCGGCGTGCTGGTGTACAGCATTACGCTGCGCTACGACGGCTGGAGCATTCCCGTGCTGTCGCGCCTGGCGTCGCGCTGGCTGCTGCCGTTCACCGGCTGGCTCAGGCTTGGCCGTAAACGGATTTTCTATGAAACCCCACCTTACGGCATCCGAAATGAGGTGCTGCGCAGGAAGATTGCCGCGAAGATGTTCAGCGGTGACAGCGTGGCGGCTGGCCTGCCCGGCAACCCCTGGCCGGCCCTGAATGAGATGAGCCGCCTGTCGCGCCACCTGCGTCGTCACCTGTACCGGGTGACCGCCCCCTGCCTGATCCTGCATGCGGCAGAAGATGATATCTCTCACCGACGCAACGCCGAGTGGGTGCGCGACCGGGTCAGCGGCCCGGCAGAACTGGTGCTGCTGGCAAACAGCTATCATATGATTACCATCGATAATGACCGCAGCGAAGTGTTCCGCCGCTCAACAGATTTTGTTCGCCAGCAGTCAGCGCCGCCTTTACAGCCCGACTGCAGGTGGATTTCTCAGACCGGAGGCGCAGGATGAGCACGCTGACGCTGGCCCTGTGGCTGTTGAACGTAACCGTGGACTGCGGCGGGCAGCTGGCGTTTAAAGCGGCGGCGCAAACCGGCTCAGAGCACACCGGCTGGCAGTACTGGCGACAGCTGCCCTCCAGGGGCTGGCTGTGGCTGGGCATCGCCTGTTACCTGCTGGAGTTTGTGCTGTGGCTGGCCTTCCTGACCCGGGTGCCCCTCGCGAAAGGTGTGATGCTGGGTTCGCTGAGCATCGTGCTGATCATGCTGGCGGGGCGTCTGCTGTTCCACGAGCGCCTGACCGGCTGGCGGCTGGCGGGAATGCTGCTGATCTCGCTGGGCGTGGCGCTGGTGGGCGTGCAGGGATGAAGCGCCTCGCCTGGGGTGGCTTTCTGAGCCTGCTGCTGTTTGACACCCTGGCTCAGGTCAGCTTTAAGTTTGCCGCCCTGCATGCCCAGCCGCTCGGCGCAGATGCTGCCTGGCTGTGGCGGGTGTTCGGCCACGGTTGGATCTATGGCGCAATCGCGGGCTACCTTGGCGCATTTTTCACCTGGCTGTCGCTGCTGAAATCCGCCCCGGTCGGCCCGGCGTTTGCCGCTTCGCACCTTGAGATACTCAGCGTCATGCTGGCCTCCGCCTGGCTGTTCGGTGAGCCGCTGACGCAGGTTAACCTGGCCGGCGCGGGGCTGATCCTCGCCGGCGTCGCCTGCCTGGCGAAAGGCGAAGCGGCGCTGGCCGGCGCGGGGCAGGCGCAATCCCCCTCCGTGAAGTCGTCACACTGATGCGTTACGCCGCGCGCCGCGAACTGCCGCCGACCGCCGGGTTGCCGCTGCGCTGGCGCGATCTTCTGGCTGGCCGGCCGGACTTTGCCGCCGCCCTGGCGGCCGAATTTGGTATTCCCGCACCGCTGTTGACCTGCTCCGGCACCGCCGCGCTGATCGTGGCGCTGCGCACCCTGCAGCAGCAGCAGCCGCAGCGTGATGAGGTGATCGTGCCGGCGTTTACCTGCCCGCTGGTGGCGCTGGCCGCCTGGCACTGCCCGCCGCTGAAGATCGTCCCCTGCGATCTGCAGCCGGGGCGCATTGATTTTGACCCACGCCAGCTGAGCCAGCTCTGCACCACGCGTACCCTGGCGGTGGTGGTCACCCACCTGGCAGGTCGGGTGGCCGACGCCGCGACCGCCGCACGGCTCTCCGCCCGCTGCGGCGCGGTGCTGATTGAAGACTGCGCCCAGGCGCTGGGCGCGCGCCGCGGGGGGCAGAGCGTCGGGCTGATCGGCGAGATCGCGTTTTTCAGCCTGGCGCTGGGGAAAGGGCTGACCACCGCCGAAGGGGGCATCCTGTTCAGCCGCCTGCCGACGCTGCACGCTGCGCTGGCCCGGCAGATCGCCAGCGACCTGCCGCACCGCCCGCTGGCAGAGCTGGGCCGCATTGCCACGCTGTGGGGCTACCGGCTGTTCTATCACCCGGACCGTCTTGAGTGGGTGTATGGCCGCCCGCTACGGCGGGCGCTGGCGCGCGGCGACTGGCTGAGCGCGGTGGGCGAGAACTTCACCGCAGCGGCGATCCCGCTGCACCGGCTGGGGCGCTACCGCCAGCGGGCGGCGGCGGCGGCGCTGCGGCGCCTGCCCGCGTGGCTGCTGCAGGGCCGTGAGCGGGCGCAGGCCAGGGTTGCCCTACTGGCACGGCTGCCGGGCGTGACCGTGATTCAGGATCGCCATGACGGCGTCTGGCCGTTTATGCTGCTGTTGATGCCCGACCGCGCCAGCCGCGACGCGGCGCTGGAACGGCTGTGGTGTGCCGGGCTGGGGGTGAGCCGGCTGTTTATCAGCACGCTGCGCCACTACCCTGACGTCCTGCCGCTGCTCTCCCTGCGCAGTCAGACCCCCAACGCGGATCGCCTTGCCGCCTGCTCGCTGACCCTCAGCAACAGCCCGTGGCTCAGCGACGCCGACTTTGCCCGTATCCTTAGCGCGCTGGGTCAGGTGCTGCCAGCGCCGGGGTAATCTCGGCCAGCAGCAGCCGGTTGATCTGCCGGTGCTGATGCTGCCACGCTTCCAGCTGCGCCGGGTCGGCCAGCGGCTGGCCGTCCAGCGCGCTGACCCAGCGTTTAAAACGGCGCTGAAAGCGATAAACGGAGGCCTCGCCGGTGATATCCGCACCGAGCAGCCGTCCGCGGCAGGCGCGGATCAGTCGCAGCAGATGTTGCGGCAGGAAACGCCCCTGATCCCAGTTGGTGGTCACCACCTGCGGGCTGAGCACGTCTTTATCCAGCGACAGATAAACCGGCAACGGTGCCAGCTGTGACAGAAACCTCGCCATCAGCGTATCCGCATCGTGAAAACAGTGCGGATCGGGCCGCCGTCCCGGCCAGTTCAGCCAGCGGGTACTGACGTCGAGGCTCCAGTAGGTCAGCTTGCGGCGCAGCTGCGGACCGGCATGGATCTCCCAGCGGTGACGCCAGCTGATGTCGTGCGAGCAGATCCCCAGCACGTGGATCGCCCTGACCTGCGGCAGGCGGCTGGCCCAGTACACCCAGGAGCCGCAGTGAATCCCCAGCGGATAGCGCATGGTATCCGGGTGGTTATCGCAGACGATCAGCTGCAGCGGCTGGGTCACCCGCTGCAGCAGCAGGTAGCTGAGGTGGTGGTAATCGCCGCTACCGGTAAACACGCAGCCGGGATCCGCGGGAAGCCGAACCGCCAGCAACGACGCCAGCCGCTGAAAGTCCCGCCAGCGGCAGCCGAAGCGGATCGTCTCCTGCCACGGCTGCAGGGGTAGAACGGTCGCCCGCTCAATGCCGCTGACCGAACCATCAAAATCGAGGATTGCCGGTGGCCGGGAGTTCATCACAGGCTCCCCCCCTGCTGCATCCGGCTGTCGTGCTCCAGGTGGTGACGAAAACAGCGCAGCGCCCCGCGCAGCAGCGGATGACGCGCCCTGACGAGGTGCCGGGTCCAGGTGAATTGTGCCCCGAGGCTGGCCTTCACCTGCGGGTCGGTCCAGCCGGCGATATAGGCCTGCAGCCCCTCCGCCAGCGCATACTCCAGATTAACCATCCAGCTCACCACGTACAGGTTAAATTTCAGCGCCAGCGCGTAGTCAAAGCCGATGTACTTATCGACCAGCCGGCCCTGATAGCGGTAGCAGAGGTTAAATCCCACCAGTTGCTGCTGATGCCAGTAGCAAAACACCATTCCGTCACTCTGCGCATCCTGCAGCAGATGGTTAAAGAAAGCCGGGCTGAGCCGGTCAAAGTGGATATCACTCTGTTGCCAGACGGCCAGATAACACTGATAGAGTTGGGCCTGCCAGCCGGCGTCGTTGAATCGCGCGTCACCACAGGGCAGCCGTTCAATGCGCAGGTGGTGGCGGCTACGCAGCTTACGGCGGATATGGCGGCGGCGACTGTGCGACAGCCGCATCAGATAGTGATCGATGCTGGTAAAATCAATCGCCACCCACGCCAGCGCCTGGCCCGCCACGCTGATAAATCCGCGCTGCTGCGCTAACGCGCTCAGGCGGTCGCTGTAGTCATTCTCCTCCTGCGTGAGCAGCGGCGAGGCGCAGGGCAGATCTTTAATAATGGTTAACGGCTGCTGGCTGCAGTGGTCCGCGATCCAGTCAAGCAGCTCGACGGGTTCAGGCTGCTGCGGCAGGCACGCATACTCACTGGTAGTGGCGCCGATAAAGCAGGTTTCCAGCCATAACAGCTGTTTCCAGCGGCGATAACCCGGCCAGCGGCGCAGCCGGGCGCGCAGCGAGGGGGCCGCCGTGGTCAACAGATCGAGCCGGGTGGTAAAACCTATCAGTCCATTGTCAGCACGCTGCGCGTCGAAGCCCGGCGGCGGGTGCTGAACAAAGCCGTTCAATAGCTCCGACGGCTCCAGCTGATTACGGTAACGGGGAGGCAGCACGTTCAAAGGGGAAGTGTCCGCTAACGGGGTGCCTGACGGCACCCGGGGTCATCAACAGGCTCAGCGTTCCCGCTTCGCACGTACCAGCAGCTGGTCAAGCAGCCTGATTGCCCGATCGATGTCGCTGCGGCTAATCTCCAGCGATGGCGCAAAGGTAATCACATTTTTGTAGTAGCCCCCCACGTCCAGCACCAGGCCGCATTTTTCACCGGCGTCATCCAGCGTGCCCGACAGGCCGATGTCGACCATTTTATCCAGCAGGCCCCGGTCAGGGGTGATGCCGTCAGCGGTACAGAGCTCCGCACGCAGCGCCAGTCCGAGTCCATCCACGTCGCCGATCTCCCGGTGCTGCAGCTGCAATGACCGCAGCCCCTCAAGGAAGTAAGCGCCGCTTTCTGCCACCTGCCGCCCGTAATCTTTCTCCGCCAGCATCTGCATCACCTCCAGCCCGACGGCGGTGCCGAGAGGATTAGAGGCAAAGGTGGAGTGGGTGGAGCCCGGCGGGAAGGTCTGCGGATTGATCATCTCTTCCCGCGCCCAGATGCCGGCCAGCGGGTTAAGCCCGTTCGTCAGCGCCTTGCCAAACACCAGCACGTCAGGGGTGATGCCGAAATGCTCAACCGACCACAGTTTGCCGGTGCGGTAGAATCCCATCTGGATCTCATCCACCACCAGTAAAATGCCATAGCGGTCCAGCACCCTCTTCAGCGCCGGATAAAAATTGCGCGGTGGTATAACATAGCCGCCGGTCCCCTGCACCGGTTCAATATAAAACGCGGCAAATTCAGACTGCCCGGCTTTCGGGTCCCAGACGCCGTGATATTCGTTTTCAAACAGACGGGCAAAATCGGCTACCAGCTTATCGGCATACTCTTCTGCGGTCATGCCTTTCTGGCGACGGAAGGGATAGGGAAAAGGGATGAACTGCGCCCGTTCGCCAAAGTGGCCAAAACGACGGCGGTAGCGATAGCTGGAGGTGATAGCGGAGGCGCCCAGGGTGCGGCCGTGGTAGCCGCCTTCAAACGCAAACATGCGGCTTTTCCCCTGACAAAAATTGCGCACCAGCTTCAGCGAGTCGTCAATTGACTGCGCGCCGCCAACGTTAAAATGCACGCGGCCGGGCAGGCCAAATTTTTGCTGCATATCCTGGGCAATCACTTTCGACAGTTCGACTTTACTCGGGTGCAGATACTGGCTGGCCAGCTGCGGCAGGCGATCGATTTGCCGCTTGAGGGCGCTGTTCAGACGGGGGTTGGCATAACCAAAATTTACCGCCGAGTACCACATCTGTAAATCGAGATAGGGCGTACCCCCGGCATCGTAAAGGTAGCTGCCTTCGCAGCGGTCAAACACCTTCGGCGGGTTAACATAGTGAACCGTGTCACCATGCGAACAGTAGCGGGCTTCATCCAGTAGCAGACGTTCATTACGACAGTCCATGGTCACTCCTTACACTTCACCATTGAAGTCTCGGGAGTATATCCAGCCACAGGGAGATGACATCCGTCGCCAGCGCCGCGTTGAACGGCGGTTTAACGTCAGCGCACGTATCGTGTTTTGCTGCAGAGGGGGGGTGCCGCGGGCGGACGGACAGAGTGCCACGTGCCGCCCGCGAACGGGTCAGAACAGCAGTTTAAAGACGCCGGTCAGGGTCAGTAAGCCCACAATAAAGATAATCGCGATAATCCAGAGAATAATTTTCATTCCATGCCCTCTCAGTCAGTCAAATACCCGTTACCTTTATCACTTCGGTATTGGGGTCAGTGAGTTAAGTATAGAAGAAGATCCTCATTTCGCGCGTCCGCCTACACCAGCAGGGAGATCAGCCAGACCAGTACAAACCCGGTAACGCCCATCGCGGTCGTCAGCACCGTCCAGGTTTTAAGCCCGTCCGCCACCGACAGCCCGAGGTAGCGGGTCACCACCCAGAAACCGGCATCGTTAACGTGGGACAACCCCAGCCCGCCGAAACAGGCCGACAGCGTCACCAGCACCAGCTGGATCTCACTCTGCCCGCTGACCGCCTGCGCCAGCAGCCCGCTGGTGGTCAGGATCGCCACCGTGGCAGAGCCCTGCGACGCGCGCAGCGCCAGCGACAGAATAAAGGCGGCGGGGATCAGCGGCAGGTTGATGGTCTCCAGCGACAGCGCCAGCGCCTTACCGACGCCGGACTCCACCAGCACCTTACCAAAGGCACCGCCGGCCCCGGCCACCAGAATCACCCCGGCCGATCCCGGGATTGCCCGCTCCAGCAGCTCGCTCAGGCGGTCTTTACTCCAGCCGCGGCGCAGGCCCAGCAGCCAGGCGGAGAGCGCCAGCGCAATCAGCAGGGCAATTGCCGGCGTGCCGACCAGAGACAGCAGCTGGCGCAGGGCACTGCCCGCCGGCAGCACCGTATGCGCCAGGGTCCCCAGCACGATCAATACGATCGGCACCACGATCAGCCCGGAGATCAGCCAGGCCCCCGGTGGCCGCTGACCGTCGGTCGGCGTCGCGCTTTCCGGCTTCGCCAGCTGCATCTGCTCCAGCACGTCCAGCGACAGGTGATACTGACGGCGGTTCATCGCCTTCGCCACAAAATAGCCGACCACGCCGACCGGAATCGACACCAGAATGCCCAGCAGCATCACCCAGCCGATGTCGCTGTGCAGCAGGCCGGTGGCAGCGGCGGCCCCCGGATGGGTTGGCAGCGCCACGTGCACCGTCAGCATCACGCCGGCCATCGGCAGGCCATACTTCAGCGGCGACACGCGCGCCACCTTGGTGAAGCCGTAGATCAGCGGGATGACGATAATAAAGCCGACCTCAAAAAATACCGGAATGCCGAGAATAAAGGCGGCAATAGTCAACGCAGCCACGGTACGCTTCACTCCCAGAGAGCGGGTAAAGCGCTGGGCCAGCGACTCCGCGCCCCCGGACGACTCGATAATCGCGCCGAGCATCGCCCCGAGCACGATGATAATGGTGATGGCTCCCAGCAGGTGCCCCATGCCGTCGACGATCACCTTCATAATATTATCCACCGGCATGCCGGTAGCGAGGGCGACCAGCAGGCTGACCACCAGCAGAGCAACAAACGGATGAACCTTGGCTTTAATCACCATCACCAGCAGCAGCAGCACGCTGGCCACGGCGATGGTTAACAACAGGGCGGTAGACATTTTCTTTACCTTCTGAGGGCTTATTATTTATGCGGTGCCGTTGGCACCCTCTTTATTTTCCCCGGCGGGTGGCCGGATACGGGCAACAGAATTCCTGAGCGGCCTGCCGGAGCAGGCCGCTGAACAATAAAACGGGCAATCAGGTCAGATTACAGCGGGCGGTAAGGGTCCAGCCAGCCGAGTCCGGCAAGGGTCGTGGTGCGCGGGAGGTATTCGCAGCCAATCCAGCCCTGATAGCCGCTGCTATCCAGCAGATCGAACAGCCACGGATAGTTCAGCTCGCCCTCGTCCGGCTCGTGCCGGTCCGGCGCTGAGGCGATCTGAATATGCTGATACTGGCCGGCATACTCGCGGATCAGGTGGCTGAGGTTGCCGTCCACCCGCTGCGCGTGGAACAGGTCCAGCTGGGTAAACACCCCCGGACGATCGATGCGTTTAACCATCTCCAGCGTCTGATACTGGCTGGCGTAGAGGTAATCAGGTTTGGTTATCGGGTTAAGCGCCTCCAGCAGCACGCGGATACCCTGCGGGGCAAAACGCTCCGCCGCGTAGCGCGCGTTGCTGATAAAGGTCTCAGACCACTGCTGGCGATCGGCAGCAGGCGGCACCACCGATGCCATCAGATGTACCTGGCGGCACTCCAGCGCCAGCGCATACTCCAGGGCGCGGTCGATATCGCGTCGGGCGTCGGCTTCGCGGCCCGGGATCGCCGCCAGCCCCCACTCCCCCGCCGCGCTGTCGCCAGGCGCGGTATTAAACAGCACCAGCTCCAGCCGGTTGCGGGTGAGCGCCTGCTTCAGTTGCTCAGGCTGATAGTCGTAGGGAAACAGAAACTCCACCCCGCGAAATCCGGCGGCGGCGGCGGCGTCAAAGCGTTCCAGGAACGGCAGTTCGGTGAACAGGGTCGACAGGTTGGCGGCAAACTTTGGCATGGTTGGTTCAGCTCCGTAATTCAGCCACTTCGCTATCGGACAGATAGCGAATCGGGCGATCGCCCAGGGTAAAGATCAGCCGGGCGGTCTCTTCCAGCTCTTCGGTGTTATCCGCCGCCTCACGCAGCGTTTTACCGACCACCACCGGGCCATGATTGGCCAGCAAAAACGCCCTGTAGTGCGGCGCCAGCCGGGCAAGGTCTTCGCCCAGGCGGGGGTCTCCCGGACGGTAGTAAGGCACCACCGGCACGTCACCCACCCGCATCACCACGTAGGGGGTAAAGGGGCGAATACAGTTCTGCGTATCCAGCCCTTCCAGACAGGAGAGCGCGGTCAGGTACAGGCAGTGCAGGTGTACAATAGCACCGCAGGCCGGATTATTCAGATAGATGGCGCGGTGGAAGCTAATCTCTTTCGACGGCTTATCGCCGCCGATCCACTCGCCGTCGGCGGTCACTTGTGACAGCCGATCCGCCACCAGTTCACCGAGGCAGGAGCCGGTCGGCGTCGCCAGCAGGGTGCCGTCTTCCAGGCGCATCGACAGGTTGCCGGCCGAGCCGGTAGCGTAGCCGCGCTGGAAAAACGACGCCCCCAGGCGCACCATCTCTTCACGTGCCTGCTGTTCGGTCATGAGACAAACTCCGTCTGTGCGCGGGCAAAGAAGTTCTCATCGCCAAAGTTACCGGATTTCAACGCCAGCGACAGCGGGCGTTCGGTGGCACGCACCCACGGCACCCCGGGGGAGATGGTCGGCCCAATATGGAACGCCTCCACCCCCAGCGTCTGTGCCACCACGCCGGACGTTTCACCGCCGGCAACGATAAAGCGCTGCCAGCCACGCTGCTGCAGCTCACGCACCACGCGGGCAAACAGCTGCTCCACCGCCTCGCTGCTGGCTTCAGCGCCATACTGCTGCTGAATGCGCTGTAACAGCGCCGGCTCGGCGGTGGCATACAGCAGCGGCGCCAGCGGGTCCTGCTGATGCGCGGCCACCCAGTCGCACAGCTCAATGACGTAAGCGTCGCCCCCGGTAATAGCGCGGGCCACGTCAATCGCCTGCGCGGCGGCCTGCTGGCGGTAGCACGCCACCTGACGGTTGGTCATCGCCGAGCAGGAGCCGGAGATCGCCACCGTTTTCCCCGCCACCGGCGCGCCGGCGGCCTGCGCCGCCGTGCTGTTATGCTCGTGGCTGGCCCACTGACGGGCAAGGCCAATCGCCAGGCCGGAACCGCCGGTGACCAGCGTCATCTCGCGCAGCGCCTCCCCCTGAGTCAGCAGATGCTGTTCATTCAGCGCATCCAGCACCACATAGCGCACCCCCTGCCCGGCCAGCGCCGTCAGCGCCTCGCGCACCGCCTCCGCGCCGCGATCGAGGGTCTGCGCGGCGACCAGCCCGGCCTTACCGCTGGCCTGGGCCTCGATCAGCCGCAGCAGGCTGCTGTCGGTCATCGGGGTCACCGGGTGGTGACGCATGCCGGAGTCCGACAGCAGCTGGTCCATCACAAACAGGTGCCCCTGATACACCGTGCGGCCGTTAACCGGCAGCGCCGGCGAGATCACCGTCAGCGCCTCGCCCAGTTCGGCCAGCAGCGCATCGGTCACCGGGCCGATATTGCCCCGTGCGGTGCTGTCGAAGGTGGAGCAGTATTTAAAATAGAAACGCTCGCAGCCCTGCTGCTGCAGCCAGCGCAGCGCCCGCAACGCGTCGGCAACGGCAGTCTCCACCGCGCAGGAGCGCGACTTAAGGCTGACCACAATTGCCTGCGCTGCGCTGCCGACACCCCTCTCCGGTATGCCATTCACCTGCACGGTCGCCATGCCGTTCTGCACCAGAAAACTGGCGATATCGGTCGCGCCGGTAAAATCATCGGCAATCACCCCCAGACGCATCACTGGCCCTCCTGCTTTTCCGGCAGCGTAATGCCGCTGAAGATCTTAATCACCGCGCTGTCATCCTCACGACCATAGCCGGCGTTGCTGGCGGAGGTGAACATGTTAAAGGCGGTCGAGGCCAGCGGCAGTGGGAAGCGCAGCGCTTTGGCCGTCTCGGCCACCAGGCCGAGATCCTTCACGAAAATATCCACGGCGGATTTAGGCGAGTAGTCACCGTCCACCACGTGGCGCATGCGGTTTTCAAACATCCATGAGTTGCCCGCCGCGTTGGTCACCACATCGTACATGGTGTCGAGCGGAATTCCGGCGCGGGCGGCCAGCGCCATCGCTTCGGCACCGGCGGCAATGTGCACCCCGGCCAGCAACTGATGAATAATCTTTACCGTGGAACCCAGGCCGATCTCGCTGCCGATGCGGTACACCTTGCCGGCCACCGCGTCCAGCACCGGCTGCAGGCGAGCAAAGGCTTCATCGCTGCCGGAGGCCATTACCGTCATCTCGCCGCTGGCGGCTTTAACCGCACCGCCGGAAACTGGCGCATCCAGCATGATCAGCTGATGCTCTGCCAGCCGCTGCGCGATCGCCTGCGCATCCCCGGCTGAAATGGTCGACGACACCATTACCGCGCAGCCCGGCTTCAGCTGAGCGGCCAGCCCGCCCCCGGCAAACAGGATCTGATTCACCTGCGCGGCGTTGACTACCAGCAGCAGCACCGCGTCCAGCTCAGCGGCAAAACCGTCAGCACGGCTCTCCGCCGCCTGAGCACCGCTGTCGCGCAGGGTCTGCAACGCCTGCGGATTGAGATCCACGCCCCAGGTTTTCAGCCCGGCGCGCAGACAGGACTGCGCCGCCCCCATGCCCATCGAACCGAGGCCAACCACACAGACCGATAATGATGTTGCGTCAGACATAGGTTCTCCATGTTAATTTTGGTGATGATTTGTTTTGTTGTGTGAAGTATAACCGTCGGGAACGGCAGATTTGGTGATGCAACTCACAATAATTAACATGCAGAGGCGTTTAATTCACAGTAATTAACAATGCAGGGATGACGAGAAAAATATAAAAACCAATACTTACAATAAGATAATCAAAACCCGCTCGCAATTTCACAGCCTGCGCGCGGCATAATGTGATAAATTGATAAAAACATCAGGCTCAGGAGATGAAACCGAGATGATCCCGGTAGAGCGCCATCAACAAATCTTAACGCTGGTTGAACAACGCGGCGTGGTGAGCATTGCCGAACTGACCGAGCGACTGGGCGTGTCGCATATGACCATCCGTCGTGATTTGCAGAAACTGGAAGAGAATGGCGCGGTGCTGCTGGTCTCCGGCGGCGTGCGTTCCACCGAGCGGCTGGCCAGCGAGCCCTCACATTTTGATAAAACCAGCCTGTTCAGCGAAGAAAAACGCGCGATTGGTGCGATGGCCGCACGGCACATTCCACGCAACAGCTGTATCTACCTTGACGCCGGCACCACCACGCTGGCGCTGGCGCGCGAGCTGGAGCCGCGCGACGACCTGCTGATCGTGACCAATGACTTCGTCATCGCTAATTTTATTATCGACAACAGCCAGTGCCGGATGATCCACACCGGCGGCACCCTGTATCGGGAAAACCGCTCCTGCGCGGGTGATGCGGCAGCGCAGACGCTGCGCGGGCTGTCGGTGGATATCGCCTTTATCTCGGCATCATGCTGGAGCCAGCGCGGTATTTTCACCCCGGACGAAGAGAAAATCGCGGTTAAACGGGCCGCCTGTGAGGTCAGCGGCAAACGGGTGCTGCTGGCGGACAGTTCCAAATACAATAAGATCGCCTCCTTCCTCGCACTGCCGGTGACCTCTTTCGACTGCATCATCACCGACCCGCAGTTACCGGGTCCGGCACGTCAGGAACTGGCGCAGCGCGATCTGGATGTGATCCTTGCCGTGTAGCCGGCACACCAGGCCAGTGGTGCAGCGAAACGGCGATCGCGCTCACACCGCGTGGCGCCAGGCAAAATCGGTTCAGGCGATCAATTTAACGCTATCGATCGATATAACCACTTATTATTTATACGGAAATTATGCAATCATTTAGCGGAATCACCGACCGCAAAGTCGCTAATAGTTAACACTTGCCCACTCGTGCGTGGGCTTTTTTTTACCCTCAGGAAACCGGCGGCGTCGGTTCGGCTTCCGTCTCTTCCGGCTGTTCGCTCACCTGCCGCCGCTGGCTGCGCAGGCGCTGGCTGGCCTGAAAAATGGGTGCGGCGAGAAACAGCAGCACGCTGCCTGACATGCCGCAGATCAGCATACTGACGGCACCGAGCCAGCCCTGTCCGGCACTGACCCCCGCGGCCACCAGCGATACCAGGAAGAAGAACATCAGCGTCATACTGATCGGCCAGAGGTTGGCGATATCCATGTCGCTCAGCGCCATTTTTACCGGTTTAGCCGCCAGCTGCTGCTGCTGCTGTTCCTCAACCACCCGCTGCATTAAGGTCTGCAGATCGACGCAGGGGGCAACAAAGTCCTCAGCGGGTTGCGGATCGTGCAGCTCTTCAAACACCTGGTCAATCGGCGGGAAATGCGCCGGCCAACTGCCGCCGTGTACGCCGTAGGTAGCCAGCGCCGGCAGCGTAATGCGCGGCCACTGCACCGCCTGCAGATAACGATCCTGCAGCACCACCCAGCTCTGCCGCGTTTTGCCTTTACTGACGTGATAGAGCTTCAGACGGTCAGCCGGTGGGTAGGCCAGATAGGTGACTCTGGCCGCAATCAACGGAATATGCCGCTGGCGGCAGTAGGTGACCCGGCTCTGCCCCTGTACGGCCAGCAACACGGCCAGCGCAGAGATGAAATAGTAGGAGGTGCTGTCGGCCGCGTAAGGCCCGTTCAGGTGCTCATGCAGCTTCTTCTCGCTGTTGCCGTTGAGATGCTCCGGCCACCAGCGCCAGCTGCGGCCGATGACCTGCTCAGTCGGCACCTGAAAAACGCCGACGGGTTCCGTTTCGGAAGGCAGGATGGCAAACGGAAAAATCTTGCTGAAAAAGGTCAGTGCATCGTCCGGGCCGTGCCACTCACCGCTGGCCTCAAGGCCGTGCAGATTGGCGGTCAGATCCCCCCAGCCGGCCTTGCCCAGCAGGTCAATCTGGTATTTGGTGTCCGCCAGCCGCTTGCCAAGCTGCATAATCTCCTGCGGGATCGCCGACATATCCAGCAACGGCAGGGTCCTGACTTCGCTCTGTTCACTTTCCATACTGCTGCTCACCCCAAGAATATCGCCCGTAACCATAGAAAATAAGCAGGGGAAACCTGCTAATAAATAAGGAAAATACCGCCGCAGAACGCGTAACGGTAAAGCATCACTCCCGGCTGAAACACCGCGGATGCTGTTTATAAAAATTTGGCTTTAGTCAAAAAATCAATAAGAATCAAGGTAATAGTATACGATTGCTTCGGGCGACCTGGCAACATGCCCGATTAATTATCCCGCAAGCTGCAGGTGGAACAGGGAGGATCGGGGTTTAAGCCTGCTCAACGCGAGAACAGCAGCTTCAGCCCGGCAGCGGTAAAGCACAGCGCCAGTATCCCTTCAATACCACGGCGGCATCTGCGGTAGCCCCGTACCATCACTGGCGTAGAAAACAGCAACGCATAGCCGCTGAATACCGCCACACCCAGCAGGGCACAGCCGCCGACGATCGCCGGCAGCACAGAGGTAGCCGCCCCCGGCTGCAGGCCCAGCGACATAATCGCCATCCACACCATAATGGCTTTCGGGTTACTCAGGTGCATCATCAAACCACGGCGATAGAGCGCCGCTCCTGAAACAGATACCCTCGCGTCCTGCTGCAGGGCTGGCGAGTCGCTCCTGGCTGCGCTGCGCGCGGCCTTCACGGCCAGCCACAGCAGATAGAGGCCACCCACCACCTTGATCAGGGTGACCGCTTCCGCCCAGGCCAGCAGCAGCGTGGAGAGACCGGTGGCGACCAGCAGCGCCCAGCAGAGAGAGCCACTGATCACGCCGGCTGCCAGCAGCAGCGCCGACCTGCGCCCCTGGCTCATTGCGGTAGCCATAATTGCCATATTGCTCGGCCCCGGGCTGGCGGTACCCAGCAGGTAAGCGCCCCAGACGGGCACAAGCGCTAACAGGGTTTCCATACTCTCTCCTTTGGGTCATAACCCGTAACGTTTTTTCATAAAGGGCTGTTATAGCACAGGCAGATTTCCGGCCGCTACAGCACGCAACGTTGGTTCAGCTTTTGATTTCAGACAGCTAACAGGATGATATCCGAACAAATAGTGTAACTAAATATTTCAAAAAGCCTGCTGCAGACGCTTACATCTTTAACATCTTTTTGGCGCATCACCTCATCATCCCCTGTCACGTGACATACATCAGGGGTCTGGAATGTATGCGGCACTCGCTTAAGGGCTATTTTTTCCTGCAGATAACATAACCTTCACAAATACCTATAAAAACGTCATATTTTGCAAGGTTATTATATCTTTACGTTTATTAAAGCAGACCTTCACGCTTAATTTTGCTATATAAAAACAGGTTGCCTGGCATCCTGAACGGGCCGGTAGTGTTAGCCTAATCCGGCAGGAGACCTGACCACCGACGCATAAAAAGTTCTTTTCGGACATGGCGTTACATGGATTTTACATGCGAGTATCATTTCACTAGCCTGGTTTAACATTTCCCACCGTCGATTTAACCTGCCGACGAAACAAAAGCTCAAATTAATCGCTACTGTTATATGCCAGATCAATATTACTGTTGCTTCTTCTTCATCTGGTTTGATCTTAGGATCGAATTTTCGCTGAAAGCCTGCGCTTAACCGATCGGCCACGGCCGCAAATGTGGTCTATCTGTTAATAGTGGGTAAAAAAATAAAAGGCAGCTCTTTTATGTTCGCTCGAGGTAAGCAATGTTCGGATTAGATGCGTTCCATCTGGCAAGGATACAGTTTGGTTTCACCGTAGCCTTCCACATTCTCTTCCCGGCCATCACCATCGGTCTGGCCAGCTTCCTGGCCGTGCTCGAAGGCCTGTGGCTGAAAACCAAAAATGACGTGTACCGCGACCTCTACCATTTCTGGTCGAAAATCTTCGCCGTGAACTTTGGTATGGGCGTGGTATCCGGCCTGGTGATGGCCTATCAGTTCGGTACCAACTGGGCCGGATTCTCGCAGTTTGCCGGCAGTATCACCGGCCCGCTGTTGACCTATGAGGTGCTGACCGCATTCTTCCTCGAAGCGGGCTTCCTTGGCGTGATGCTGTTTGGCTGGAACCGCGTCAGTCGTGGCATGCACTTCTTCGCCACCTGCATGGTCGCCCTCGGCACTATCATCTCCACCTTCTGGATCCTCGCTTCTAACAGCTGGATGCAGACGCCGCAGGGCTATGCGCTGGAAAACGGCATCGTGGTGCCGGCGGACTGGCTGGCGATTATCTTTAACCCGTCGTTCCCGTACCGCCTGTTGCACATGTCCGTTGCCGCGTTCCTGGTCACCGCCTTCTTCGTCGGCGCCTCGGCCGCCTGGCACCTGCTGCGTCACAACGACACCCCGGCAATCCGCAAAATGCTGTCGATGGCGCTGTGGATGGCGCTGATCGTCTCGCCGATTCAGGCGATGATCGGCGATGCCCACGGCCTGAACACCCTTGAACACCAGCCGGCGAAAATTGCCGCGATCGAAGGGCACTGGGAGAACCCGCCGGGTGAAGCGACGCCGCTGATCCTGTTTGGCCTGCCGGATATGCAGGAAGAGCGCACCAAATACGCGCTGGAGATCCCGTACCTCGGCAGCCTGATCCTCACCCACAGCCTCGACAAACAGGTGCCGGCGCTGAAAAGCTTCCCGAAAGAGGACCGCCCGTACTCACCGGTGGTGTTCTGGTCGTTCCGCATTATGGTCGGCCTCGGCATGCTGATGATCCTCACCGGCGTGGTCAGCCTGTGGATGCGTCATAAAAAGCGCCTCTACACTTCGCGTCCGTTCCTGTGGTTTGTGCTGCTGATGGGGCCTTCCGGCCTGATTGCGCTGGTCGCCGGCTGGATCACCACCGAAATCGGCCGTCAGCCGTGGGTGATCTACGGCCTGCTGCGCACCCGCGACGCGGTTTCGCTGCACAGCACGCTGCAGATGGCCATCAGCCTGGCAGTGTTCTTCGTGGTCTATATCTCGGTGTTCGGCGTCGGTTACACCTATCTTGCGAACCTGATTAAGAAAGGCCCGCAGACCGGTGAAGGCGACGACCATGGCGAAGGCGGTCCCGGTACCACGCACACGCCTGCACGCCCGCTGTCGGCCGTGAAGGAAAAATTAACCCCGTCGGATGAGGGAAAATAAGATGGGCATCGATCTCTCTATTATCTGGTTTACCATCATCATCTTCTCGACCCTGATGTACATCATCATGGACGGGTTTGACCTGGGGATCGGCATTCTGTTCCCGTTTATCAAAGACCCGACCGAGCGCGACATGATGGTGAACACCGTCGCGCCGGTGTGGGATGGCAACGAGACCTGGCTGATCCTCGGTGGCGCTGCGCTGTTCGGCGCGTTTCCGCTGGCCTATGCGGTGATTACCACCGCGCTGGCCGCACCGCTGACCATTATGCTGATCGGGCTGATTTTCCGCGGCGTGGCCTTTGAGTTCCGCTTTAAGGCCACCGAAGAGCACCGCCCGTTCTGGGATAAAGCCTTTATCTGGGGTTCGGTAATCGCCACCTTCAGCCAGGGCGTGGTGCTGGGCGCGGTGATCAACGGTTTTGAAGTGACCAACCGCACCTACAGCGGCCCGTATATGGCGTGGCTGACGCCGTTCTCGCTGTTCTGCGGCGTCGGTCTGGTGCTGGCTTATGCGCTGCTCGGCAGCACCTGGCTGATCATGAAAACCGAAAATGACCTGCACCGCAAAATGACCGCGCTGACCAAACCGCTGCTGCTGGCGTTGCTGCTGGTGATTGCCATCGTCAGCATCTGGACGCCGCTGGCCCACGCCGACATTATGGCGCGCTGGTTCACGCTGCCTAACCTGTTCTGGTTCCTGCCGGTGCCGGTGCTGGTGCTGGTGGTGGCCTGGGGCCTGCTGCGTGCGCTGAAACGCCACGCGCACTACACGCCGTTTCTGCTGACGCTGGCGCTGGTGTTCCTCGGCTTTACCGGTCTGGGCATCAGCATCTGGCCGAATATCATTCCGCCGTCGATCACCATCTGGCAGGCGGCCTCGCCGCCGCAGAGCCAGGGCTTTATGCTGGTCGGTGGCCTGCTGATTATTCCGGTGATCCTCGGTTACACCTTCTGGAGCTACTACGTGTTCCGCGGAAAAATTAAGCCGGACGAAGGTTATCACTGATTTTCAGGCGATAAGGCTAACCGGCCTGAGCTCCTGAACCTGTTAAAGGGCGCACTCTGCGCCCTTTTTTTATCGGCTTACTGAGCGAACCTGACGCCCGGCGTTAATTACCGCCGCCGGTTACAGAATTATCTGTAAAAACCTTTTTTCGACGCGGTCACGCCCCGTTGCGGCGCAGATGGTCTACGCTTTAGGTTCTGATTGAGGAAATCATGCCATCTAAGGAGAAAGTATGAGTCTGTTTGATAAAGCGAACGATAAAGCAGAAGAAGCGATCGGCAAAGGTCAGGAAGAACTGGGCAAAGCCTTCGACTCCCCTGAGCATGAATTCAAGGGCAAAGCGCGCCAGCAGGCCGCACGCGCCTCTTATGCCATCGACGACGCGCTTGACTGCGTGAAAAGTAAGACTAAAGACTCACCGCTGGTTTCACTGGCAATTGCTGCTGGCGTGGGTTTCCTGGCCGCAAAAATTCTGGGTCGCCGTTAACGTTACCCGGTTCTGATAACTAACGCCCTGCGGGGCGTTTTTTTATGCCTGATAATAATTAACCTGCACAGACAAGATTGATACAACTCTTAACAGCTTCCGCTATTTACATACCGTTTATTACCTCTTCTTTTCAAATCTGGCACAAAGCCATAATCGGTTTAATTTCCTGCCGTGCTGACATAGCTCCGCTGTTTTTTATGAGCAGCAGGCAGAGGCTACTTCAGCACACATAAAAAGTTACGCCCATCATTACGCTGAATATTCACGTCAGACGATGGGTAATAACGCTAAAAGGAAATCAGAAATGAACAGAAAAATAGACGGCAAACGGCAGTCAACCTCCGGAATGCTGCTCTGCGGCAGCGCGTTGTTCCTGTTGTCGGCGACGGTGCACGCGGAGATGGCGCCGCTGGCGGTGGACTCCGACTACCTGTTCGGCGACTGGGACGGTTATCGCAGCCGGCTGAAAGATCGGGGAGCAGATTTCCAGCTCAACTACACCATGGAGTCCGCGGCTAACCTTGCCGGCGGCTATCACAGCGCCACCAGCATGCGCTACACCGACCAGTGGGCGTTTGGCACCACTCTCGATCTGGAAAAACTGCTGAACGTCGACGACGCGCAGTTTCAGCTCACCCTTACCAGCCGTAACGGGCAGGACCTGACGCCGTACATAAACGATCCGCGCAGCGGCGGGCTCTCCTCGGTGGAAGAGGTGTGGGGCCGTGGCCAGACCTGGCGGCTGACCCAGTTCTGGTTGAACAAAGGGTTTTTTAATCATCAGGTTGAGGTCAAGGCGGGGCGCGTCACCGTCGGCGAGGACTTCGATACCCTCGACAGCAAGTTCGAAAACCTGGCCTTTGGCGGCGGCCAGGCCGGTAACTGGCGCGGCGACCGCTGGTTTAACTGGCCGGTTTCCCAGTGGGGTGGGCGTATTAAACTTAACCTGCCGCAGGATCTCTTCTTCCAGGTCGGTTTTTACAATCAGAACCGCAATAACTACGATCGCGGCAACGGTTTCTACCTCGACGGCAGCCCTACCCTCGGCAATCTGCTGCCGGTGGAATTCGGCTGGAAGCCGCTGCTGGGCGATCAAAAACTACCGGGCAATTACCGCATTGGCGGCTATTTCTCCTCGGTCAACGGGCCACGCTACTCCAGCTATAACCGGGGAGAATATGGCCGCCAGGATCACGCGTACGGCGGGTATCTGCTGCTGCAACAGCAGGTGACGGCCACCGACGGCGACGTGGCACGCGGGCTGGTGCTGGCATTACAGACGGTACTTAACGACGATAAAACCTCAAAAACCGACAACTATCAGGCATTTCAGCTGGTATGGAAGGGGCCGTTCGCCAGCCGCGTTGGGGATGAGATCGGTTTCGGCATCGCGCGCATCCACGTTAACAGCGACTACGGCCGCATGCAGCGTGCCGCCAACGATTTTCACGGCGTCAGCCGCTACGACGACCCGCGCTATCTGCCGATCCAGCACGGCGCAGAGTGGAACTACGAGCTCTACTACAACGTGGCAGCCACCCGCTGGCTCAATCTGCGCCCCAGCCTGCAGTATGTCGCCTCACCTGGCGCGGTCAGCGGTGTAAAAGACGCGTTTATCGGCGGCATCAGCGCCAACGTCAACTTCTGATCACCGACCGGCACCCTGCCGGCCGGCTTACTTCAGCTGTACCCGCGCGGTGTAAAAACGCCGCGCGGCGAGGTAAGCGGCGATAATAGTCGCCAGGCTGGCGGTACCGATCAGCATAAAGGTGACCATCATCTGATACCTGATCGCCTTCACCGGATCGATACCGGCAAAGATCAGCCCGGACATCATCCCCGGCAGGCTGACCAGCCCGACGGTCTTTGCCGCATCAATACTGGGGATCATCGCCGCACGGATGCTGCCGCGCACGATGCTGCCGCTGGCCAGTCTGGCGCTGGCACCGAGGCTGAGCATCTCCTCCACCTGCTGCCGGTTGTCGTGAAAGCGCTGATTGAGACTGGTAAAGCACAACCCCACCGCCACCATCGCGTTACCGGCGATCATGCCGCAGACTGGGATTACCTGCATCGGCAAAAACGCGATGGCACCGCTGCTGACCAGAATCGTCAGCGTCAGCGTGGTGCCGGTGGTGATGGCGATAAACGAAATCAGGAAGCCGCGATCGATCGCTTTGCTGCGCTTTTTCGCATTCAGCGCCGCATTGACGCAGATAAACAGCACCATCAGCACCGTCAGCACGTTGTTGTTCAGGTCGAAGATAAACTTCAGCACGTAGCCGATCAGCGTCAGCTGCACGATCGCCCGCGCCACGCTCCAGACGATATCCTTCTCCAGCCCCAGCCGCTCTTTACGGCTTACCACAAGTGCGATCAGCACCAGCCCGAGCGCCAGCAGCAGGGATTCATTGCTGATATTATGCTGATTCATGCTGTTCCTCCCTCGCCGCCGCCGCCAGCATCAGAGACCCACTGCTGATGTTATGCTGATTCATGCTGTTCCTCCCCCGCCGCCGTGAGGGTCAGCACCCGCTGGCCGCCGTTCAGCTCTTCCCGGTCATGGCTGATCCACAGCACCGCCACGCCCGCCGCCGCCTGCTGCGCAATCAGCTGGCGCACCCGGTGCTTGTTCTCCTCATCCAGCGCGCTGGTCACCTCATCCAGCAGCAGCACCTCTGGCGGAAACTGCAGATTACGCAACAGCGCCACCCGCTGCTTCTCACCGCCGGAGAGCGTATCCACCGCTTTATCCAGCAGGTCGGCGGGCAGATTCAGCCACGCCAGCGTCTCTGCCAGACGTGCACGCGGCACCGGCTGCTGACGGATCTGATAAGGCAGCGCCAGATTGTCATACACGCTGGTGCCGAACAGCTGCGGCGTCTGGAACACGTAGGAGACGCGCTGGCGCCACACCTCCGGCGACAGCGCCGTCTGCGGCTGGCCGTTATAACGGACTTCACCCGCCGTGGGTTCCAGCAGGCTGGCGAGGATTTTCAGCAGCGTGGTTTTGCCGGCACCGGACGGCCCGGTCAGCCAGACAAATTCGCCGCGCTGCAGGGTGAAGGTGATCGGTGCCAGCAGGCGTTGAGGCCCGCGGCTAAAGGTAATGCCGCTAACCTGCAGCAGGGGGAATGCGTTCAAAGGCGATATCCGGTGGGTAAAGGCAGAGGAGCAGATGATAACACCCTCAGCGCGACTTTTTCTGCGGCCAGCCGATCAGCAACAGCCCGGCGACGATCAGCGCCACCCCCGCCAGCGAACCCCAGTAAAAGCGCTCGTTCAACCCCGGCAGCCACAGCGCGGCGGCCCACACCAGCACATAGCTCAGGCTAAGCAGCGGATAGGCGCGGCCCAGCGGCAGCCGTCGTAGAGCCAGCAGCCAGCACAGCATCGACAGCGCGTAGGCCAGCAGCCCGGCCAGCAGCGCCAGCACCGGCGGGGAAAAATGGCGCAGCAGGCTTAAAAACGGCAGCAGCTGGCCGACGGCGGGCAGCTGCACCATCGCCCACTTCAGCAGCAGCTGCGCTGCGCTGACCAGCAACACGCTGGAAAAAGCCAACAGCCAGCCCATCAGGTGTAGCTCCCTATCAATGCCACGCCGGCAACGATCAGCGCGATCCCCAGCCCGTGACGCAGGCTGACCGGTTCATGCCACAGCCAGCGGGCGGCAATCGCCACTAGGATAAAGTTCAGGCTCATCATCGGATAAGCCACGCCGATCGGTGTGGTCTGTAATACCCGCAGCCATACCAGCATCGCCAGCCCCAACAGCAGCACGCTGGCGGCCAGCCAGCGCAGCAGGTGGCCGGAGGCTGGCGTGGCGGGCTTGCTCATCGCCTGCTTCTGGCACAGCTGTCCGGCGCAGCTGAGCAGGCTGGTCAGTACGATCAGCAGCAGCGTCATGGGCGCTGTTCATACAGGTACCAGAGCATGCGGCCCTGCTGGTAAACCCGATCGGGCGGCGGCAGCGTCGGGTCATCCGGGCGCTGCTCATCCGCCAGCTTCATCACCAGCGACACGCTGCCCTGGCGGCGGTGCACGCTCAGCCAGTCGGCAAACTTCTGGTTGGTCACGCGCCGGTCGGCACCGTCGGCATAGCTAACGCCGTAGCTCAGTTCACCCGGCTCGCCGAGCAGCCGCACGTCGCTGCGTTTAAGCTGCCATGCCAGCGCCGAAGCCATGCCGGTATTATTCGCCAGCAGCCAGCGGCTGTCCGGCAGGTCCGGGCCAATCGCGGTCAGGAACGACTGCGGCTGCTTGGAGTTAATCACCTTATCCGGCAGCACCGCGCCGAGCACCAGCGCCAGCCCGAGCGGGCACAGCGCCGCCAGCCGCCAGCGGCAGGCGCCGGATACCAGCGTCACCACGCCGATCAGCGCCCAGAACAGAAATGCGCTGGCGGCCAGCAACACCTTGCCTCCCTCGTCGCGATCGTAGACCGGATGATGCGCCCAGCCCCAGGGGGCCAGCACCAGCAGCACAACCAGCGCCAGCAGGGTGCCAAAAGCGATATTTATCACCGCGTTGGCCTTCAGCCCGCGGCCGCCGTTCAGCGCAAGGTGACGCGCATGGTGCGCCAGCAACAGCGCCAGCGGCGCAAAACAGGGCAGAATATAGGTCGGCAGCTTGCCTTTGGCGATGCTGAAAAACAGCAGCGGCATCACCACCCAGCTCAGCAGATAGCGGCTCTTCGCGCTCTCCGGCCCGTTCCAGCCGCGCCGCAGCGCCCCCGGCAGCAGCCCCAGCCACGGCACCGTGCCGGCGATCAGCACCGGGATGTAGTACCAGAACGGCGCTTTGTGCTGGGCATCCTGCTCGGCAAAGCGCTGAATATGCTCCACCCAGAAGAAATAGTGCCAGAAATCAGGCTCCTGCCGCGCGATGCTCAGCGCCCAAGGGGCCGAAATCAGCGCGCATGAGAGCAGCGCCAGCGGGCCATACAGCAGCAGCTCCCTGAAGCGCCGCTGAGCGATCATCCACGGCACAATCGCCACCACCGGCACCGCCAGCGCCAGAAAGCCCTTGGTCATAAAGCCCATGCCGCAGGCCAGCCCCAGCAGCAGCCAGCCACCGGCCCTGTGCCAGCGCTTGTCCGCCTCGGCCGCCAGCCAGAAGCTGCACATCGCCGCCACCAGCCACAGGGTGATCATCGGGTCGAGCACCGCATAGGTGCCGATGGCGTACACCAGCAGGCAGGTGAGGAACATCACCGCGGCCAGCAGCGCGGTCGCCCGCTGCCGCCACAGGCGCAGCGCCAGCCAGTACACCAGCAGCGCGCTGAGGGTAATGGAGAACACCGAACCGAAGCGCACCGAGAAGTTATTGCCGCCCAGCAGCCACTGGCTCAGGTTATTGATCCAGTAACCGGCTACCGGCTTCTCAAAATAGCGCAGGTCGAGGAAGTGCGGCACAATCCAGTTGCCACTGAGCAGCATTTCGCGGCTGATCTCCGCGTAACGCACCTCATCCGGCTGCCACAGGGCGCGAAACTCTAACGGGATCAGATAATAGAGCGCGTAGAGTACCGGCAGCGTCAGCGCATAACGGGTTATTTTCATTCACTCTGACCCTGATAACCGTTGGCATCCCAGCCAGCCTTCCCGACCGGGGAGGCTACCCCGAATAATTTCCCCGAGCGGCAGCTGCGTCAGATCCTGCGGCAGCAGCTCGCCCAGCGGGCAGAAACGGATGCCGCGCTGGCGCGCCATCACCAGCAGTTCAGCAAACAGCTCGCTCAGCACGCCGCCTTCCGCTTCGGCATGAATGGTATAGACCGGCACCTGGTTTTCCTTTTCATGCTGGCTGACGATGCGGTCGAGAATATACGCATTGTAGCCTTCACGGCTGACCCGGCTGCCGATCGCCTCATCCCAGGTCGGCAACGTCACCGGGATCTGCACCGTGCCCAGGCTGCCGTCGGGCAGTCTGGGGCGAAACGGCCGCGTCCCCCGGCAGTCGCTGTTGTAGGCAAAGTGAAACGGCTGCTTCGCCACCACCACCCGCCCGTCGGCCCGCCAGCCCGCGACCGCCGAGCAGCTGACCGGCTGGCCGGTGATCGCGACCAGTTCGTCCAGCCCGCGCTGGATCTGCTGCGTCAGCGTCGCCGCAGGCCAGACGCCCGCCCAGGTTTGCCAGGCGAAGTGATCCCAGGCGTGCAGCCCGATCTCATGCGCTTCCGCCGCCGCACGAATCACCCGCGCCTGGCCGGCACCGATGCGCCGGCCAGGCCAGGCGGTGCCGGCCAGCAGAATATCCCAGCCGTACAGCGAGGCGGCGTTCGATCGCAGCATCTTCCACAGAAAGCGTGGCTTCAGCAGCCGCCACAGGTGGCGGCCCATATTGTCCGGCCCGACGCTGAAGAAGAACGTCGCCCGCACCTGCTGCTGTGCCAGTATCGTCAGCAGGCGCGGCACGCCGTCGCGGGTGCCGCGCCAGGTATCCACGTCAATACGCAGACCGACGTCGATCATTCCTCCGTCACTCCCGGCTCGACGGTGCGCAGGAAGAAGTCGAGCGTGGCGTCAATGGTCAGCCCCATCTCCACCGTCGGCTGCCAGCCGAGCAGGCGCTTCGCGTTACGGATCGACGGCTTGCGGTGTTCCACGTCCTGATAACCCTTGCCGTAATAGCTGCTGCTCTCCACCTCGCGGAACCCGGCAAACGGCGGGAACTGCCCGCGCAGCGGATGACGCTCAAAGCTGGCCAGCAGCTGCTCCGCCAGCTCGGCAATACTGGCTTCGTTCTCCGGGTTGCCGATATTGATAATCTGGCCGTCGCAGTTGCCCTGCTTATTCTCGATAATCAGGAACAGCGCCTCGATGCCGTCACGGATATCGGTAAAGCAGCGCTTCTGCCGGCCGCCGTCGATCAGCTTGATCGGTGAGCCTTCAACCAGGTTAAGGATCAGCTGGGTGATGGCGCGTGAGCTGCCGATGCGCGCGGCGTTGAGGTTATCCAGCCGCGGCCCCATCCAGTTAAACGGCCGGAACAGCGTAAAGCGCAGCCCCTCTTTCTCACCGTAGGCCCAGATCACCCGGTCCAGCAGCTGTTTCGACACCGAATAGATCCAGCGCTGCTTGTTGATCGGCCCGACCACCAGACTGGAGCGATCCTCATCGAAGGTGTCGTCGGTACACATGCCGTACACCTCTGAGGTGGACGGGAAGATAATGCGCTTTTTGTACTTCACGCAGTCGCGGATGATTTTCAGGTTCTCTTCAAAATCGAGCTCAAACACCCGCAGCGGGTTACGGGTGTACTCGATCGGCGTGGCAATCGCCACCAGCGGCAGCACCACGTCGCACTTCTTAATGTGATACTCGATCCACTCGGAGTGGATGCTGATATCACCCTCAACAAAGTGGAAGCGCGGGTGGCCGACAAAGCGGCTGATAGCGTCGGAGCCGATATCCAGGCCGAAGATTTCGAAGTTATCGTCGGCCAGCAGGCGCTCGGTCAGATGGTTACCGATAAAGCCGTTAACGCCGAGGATCAGCACGCGGGTGCGGCGTTTAATCACCGACACCGGCTGATTGTGCAGCAGCGCGCCGGCCACCAGGCCGAGGGTCTGCGCCAGCTGGCTGCCCTGCATATAGATGCCGCTCTCGCTCTGGCCGGTGACCACTTCCAGCGCCCCCTCGCCGCAGGCGATGGTCAGCGGGTTCACCGAGAGAACGGTGCCCGGCTTCGCCGCCGGCAGGTCGCTGCGCACCTTCGACTGCCAGACGATAAATTTGCTGCTGCCCACCCAGCTGAACGCCCCAGGCCAGGGATCGCTGACCGCCCGCACCAGATTGTGGTTGCGGGTGGCCGGCCACTGCCAGTCAAGGCGGCCGTCTTCCGGCGTGCGGCGGCCAACCACCGTTGCCTCGCGCTCGTCCTGTTCGCGCTGCGGATAATCACCGCGGAGAATGCCCGGCAGCGCGTCGGTCAGCAGCTGCTCCGCCGCCTGACACACCTTGTGGTGCAGGCTGAGCGCATCATCTTCCGGCGCAATCGCCACCTGCCGCTGGGCGACGATCGCCCCGGCATCGGCCCGCTGCACCATGCGGTGCAGCGTGACCCCGGTCTCCTGCTCGCCGTTGACCAGCACCCAGTTAAGCGGCGCGCGGCCGCGGTACTTCGGCAGCAGCGAGGCGTGCAGGTTGAAGGCCCCCTGCGGGGCGCAGGCCAGCAGCGCCTCACCGAGCATATCGCGGTAGTGGAACGAGAAGATCACCTCCGGCTGCATGCCCTGAATGCGGTCAATCCACAGCGGGTGGTTAACGTCATCGGGGGCATAGACCGGAATACCCATGCGGGACGCGGTGCGCGCCACCGAGGCAAAAAAGTGATTCTCACCGGGCTGGTCGGCGTGGGTAAAGATCGCCTCGATGGTGAAACCCGCGTCGTTCAGCGCACGCACGCCGGCGCAGCCAATATCATGGTAGGCAAAGACCACAGCTTTCATAATGATTTATCCTGAGAGGAAGATGCGTCGTCACGGCTGACCACGCGCTGAATAAAGTAGCGGGGACGCGCACGCACGTCGTTATAGATGCGGCCGATATATTCGCCGAGCAGGCCCATGCCGATAAACTGCGCGCCGACAAAGATAAACAGCACGGCAAACAGCATAAATACCCCTTCCGCCGACCACTCGGGCCCGAGAAACAGCCGCATCAGGATCAGCACCAGCGACAGCACAAAGCCGCACAGCGCAATCACGCTGCCGAACACGCTCAGCAGGCGCAGCGGCGTGGTGGTCAGGCAGGTGATCAGGTCATACATCAGGTTAATCAGCCGCATCAGGCTGTATTTCGAATCACCAAACTCGCGTTCGGCGTGCAGCACCGGGATCTCAATCGCCCGGCGGGCAAAGGTGTTGGCGAGGATCGGAATAAAGGTGCTGCGTTCGTGGCAGTGCAGCATGGCGTCGACGATATGGCGACGGTAGGCGCGCAGCATGCAGCCGTAGTCGCCCATCGCCTTGCCGGTGGTGCGCTGGATCAGATGGTTGATCAGCTTCGACGCATGCCGGCGGAACCCGCTGTCCTGGCGGTTCTGCCGCACGGTGCCGACCACGTCATATCCCTCCTGCGCGGCGGCAACCAGCCGGGGGATCTCCTCCGGCGGGTTCTGCAGATCGGCGTCGAGGGTGATCACCAGGTCGCCGCTGACGTGGCTGAAGCCGGCCATAATCGCCGAGTGCTGGCCGTAGTTACGATTAAGCAGCACCGCCACCACGTGGCTGCCTGGCGCTTCAGCCGCGGCGACCATCATCTCCGCCGAACGGTCGCTGCTGCCGTCATCCACCAGCAGGATCTCATAATCAAGCGCCAGGGTGGCGCAGGCGGCGTCGGTACGGCGGATCAGCTCCGGCAGGCTCTCCTGCTCGTTCCAGACCGGGATCACTACCGATACTTTAGTAATGGCTTGTTCAAACATGGTTATTTTCCTGCCAGCGTAAGCAGCGCGCCGATCACCCGATCGACGTCGCCGTCGTGCATGCCGGGGAACAGCGGAATGGAGCAGATGCGCTGCGAGTTCCACTCGGTGTGCGGCAGCGACAGCTGCGGGAAGCGCTCGCGGTAGTATTTCTGCGTATGGGCGGCACGGAAGTGCAGGCCGCTGCCGATGCCCTGATCTTTCAGCGCCTGCATCAGCTCATCGCGGCCGATGCCGCAACGCTGCGGGTCAATACGCAGAATAAACAGATGCCAGGCGTGGTGATGCGGCCAGTCGGGCTGACGCAGCGGCAGGAAGGGCGTATCCGCCAGTTCGGTGAGATAGCGGCCGGCAATCTCCGCCCGGCGGGCGTTGTTGGCCGCCAGCTTATCCAGCTGCACCAGCGCAATCGCCGCGTTGATGTCGGCCAGGTTGTACTTGTAGCCAGGCATAATCACTTCCGCCTGCGGCGCGCGGCCGTGGGTCTGACGATCGAAGGCATCAACGCCCAGCCCGTGGAACTTCAGGCTGCGCACCCGGTCCGCCAGCGCAGCGTCGTCGGTGACCACCAGCCCGCCCTCGGCGCAGCTCATATTTTTAATCGCGTGGAACGAGAAAATGGCGGTACCGCTGCTGCCGACATGGCGCTCGCGATAGTAAGTACCGGCCGCATGGGCGGCATCGTCAATGACCGCGATGCCGTGACGCGCGCCCAGCGCGTGGATGGCGTCGATATCCGCCGGTGCGCCGGCATAGTGCACCGGAATAATCGCTTTGGTCCGTGGCGTAATCGCCGCTTCAATCAGCTCAGGCGTGACCATCAGCGTATCGCGATCGACGTCGATCATCACTGGCGTAGCCCCCAGCAGGACGATCATATTCAGGGTGGAGACCCAGGTCAGCGACGGGGTGATTACCTCATCGCCCGGCCCGATCCCCAGCGCCATCAGCGTGACGTGCATCCCGGCCGTGGCCGAACTGACGGCAATGGCGTGGCGATTGCCGGTAAGCTGGCAGAATGCCTGTTCAAGCTGCTGATTTTTCGGTCCGGTGGTGATCCAGCCGGAGCGCAGGACCTCGTCGACCGCGGCCAGCTCTGCGTCACCCATTGCCGGGCGTGAGAAAGGCAAAAACTCAGACATTGATTAATCCCAATAAACTATTGATAGCAATAACGTTAGCTGAAGAAGATCGAAAACGACGGTTGTGATTAAAAATAAATCAACCTGCTGCGTTAACGATGCTGGCCAGCAGATTATTCCTCACAGGGCCCGTGAGATTAAAAAAACAACGACAAAGCGCTACTTATTACCCAAAAGAGCATAGCAATACCCGGATATATGCACGTTAAACGAAAATTATTAGGGAAAGATTAAGAACAGCATGTCGTGCAGGGCAACCTGACGCAGGTTTAATCGCCGTTTATGTTCAGAACGCTGCCGTTCATCGCACAACATCAACAGCACTTAAACATAAGCAAGATTTCATCATTTTGTCACTTTACTTTGTCAGCAACATCTCAGGTGGTGGCCTGCGGGCAGGCGGGCTACACTGACCGCCCAGACATCAAGGAATCGATCATGACTGACACCCTCTTACCCCCGGCGCTGCTGGCGCTGCTCGACGGCTCGCTGCCCGCCAGCCACCTGCACCAGGCGATTCGCCTGTCCAGCGTCGGCGATAACGGCTGGGCCTACGCCGCTCAGCTCAGCCTCGGTGAAATCCTCGCCCTCACACCCCGGCAGCTGCTGTTTGCCATCTGGCCGCACTCCACCACCACCCGCAATCTGCAGCGTGACGGCAAGGCCACGCTGGCGCTGGTGCTGGACGGGGCTATCTGGGAGATTCAGCTGCTGGTTGTGCAGCGCAACGAGACGCTGACCGATCTCAACCTGAGCGTGTTCAGCGCCACCGTTCATCAGGTCATCGCCCACCGCGCGCCTTACGCCACCGTCACCCACGGCCTGACCTTCAGCCTCAACGACGAAGCCAGCGCCCTCGCCCGCTGGCACGAGCAGATCGCCGCCCTGCAGGCGCTGGCGGCAACCGCTGGTTTACGCCAGGGCTAATGCGGCTTTTTGTTTCGGGGCGGATTCGGCGATTGTGTTGCTGTTAAGGGCATCGCGTTTAGTTTCGATGACGGGTTCGGCCGTTGGCGACAGAACGCCGGGACGCCGTTAATTTTTTAAAGCCCAAAAATCCGGGCTTTAAAAAATAATCCATCCCTGGAGGCTCGGATGCCGCATCCGTGCGGCATACGCCCGGCTAACCTGCTCGCCAACGGCCTCCCTTTTCAGCAATTGAGTTGCTGCCTTAAAAGCCAAAAAGACCCGTATTAAAGACCCGTATTAATGTTTTGATGTTTTGATGTTTTGACGTTTGAGCGCAGATATAGAATATTTCAGGACAGCAACACCAGTGATTACAGGCAATCGGGGTTATCCGGGTTAGCGGACCTTCGGGCGCAGGGATGCGCCCGGCAGAGCCCAGGGACGTTATTGGCGTGTCCGCGATCCGGATAACCCCGATTAAGCCAGGCACCCAACCTCAAAGCGACCCGGCCCCAAAGCGCAGGCACAAAAAAAGGGGGCGACCCTAAAGTCGCCCCCTTCTGCCACAGCATTAAAACTTATTTGCTGTCCGGCAACGCATAGGCAATCACGTGATCGCCCAGCTTAGTCCCGAAGGAACCATGACCACCGGCCACGATCACCACGTACTGCTTACCGTTAACCTCATAGGTCATCGGCGTCGCCTGACCACCGGCCGGCAGACGGGCTTCCCACAGCTGCTTACCGTTAGACTGGTTAAACGCGCGCAGGTAGTTATCCGCGGTGGCCGCAATAAAGAACACGTTACCGGCGGTAGATACCGGGCCGCCCAGCATCGGCATCCCCATCTTAAACGGCAGCGGAACCGGTGAGCTGTCGCGCACGGTACCGATACGTTTCTTCCACACGATATCGTTGGTCTTCAGATCGATCGCCGAAATATAGCCCCATGAAGGCTGCTTGCACGGGAAACCTAACGGCGACAGGAACGGGTTCAGCGTCACGCCGTACGGCAGGCCGTACTGCGGCTGCACGCCGGACTCGGTACCGGTACCGCCCTTATCGTTCTCATCCGGCTCGATCGGGTTACCCGGACCGCGTGGGATCAGACGTGACACAAACGGCAGCGCCATCGGGTTGGCAACCGCCACCTGACGATCGGTGTTCACCGAAATGCCGCCCCACTCAAACATCCCCAGGTTACCCGGGAACACCAGCGTGCCCTGCTCGGATGGCGGGGTGAACGGGCCTTCATAGCGCAGCTGATGGAACATCACGCGACAGATCAGCTGGTCATAGATGGTGGCGCCCCACATATCCTTACCGGCCAGATGCTCCTTCGGACGGAAGCTCAGCTCAGAGTACGGCTGGGTTGGCGACACACGATCGCCTTTCGCCGCACCGCCCGGCACCTTCATCTCTGGTGCAGGCACCACCGGCTTACCGTCGCGACGGTCCAGCACAAACAGATCGCCGGTTTTGGTCGGTACATAGATAACCGGCACTTTATTGCCGTCTTTATCATTGATATCCGCCAGCGTCGGCTGTGCCGGTACGTCCATATCCCACAGATCGTGGTGTACGGTCTGATAGAACCAGCCCAGCTTACCGGTGGTGGCGTTCAGCGCCAGCACGCCGGTGGCAAAACGCTCCATCTCCGGGGTACGGTGACCGCCCCAGATATCTGGCGTCGACACGCCGATCGGCAGGTAAACCAGATCCAGCTTCGCATCATAGGCCGCAGGTGCCCATGAGTTCGGCGAGTTGGCGGTATAGTTCTGCTCACCCTCGGCAATCACGTTCGGATCTTTCGCGCCGGTATCGAAGGCCCACAGCAGCTTGCCGCTGTTGACGTCGAAGCCGCGGATCACCCCGGAAGGCTCTTTGGTCGAGTAGTTATCGGTCACCGCACCGGCCATCACAATCACCTTATCGGTGACGATCGGCGGCGAGGTTGGCTCGTAAGAACCGACCTTGTTGTACGGCAGATTGCTCTGCAGGTTCAGCTTACCGTTGTCGCCAAATTCCGGGCACAGCGCGCCGGTTTCCGCGTCCAGCGCGTAGAGGCTGCCGTCATTGACCGGCAGCAGCACGCGGCGTGAGCAGAGCGCCAGCTGCGTACCGGCAGGTGCCGTTGCCGCTTCCGGGGTCTGATAGTAAGAGACGCCGCGACAGGTCACGTGCTGGAACGTCGGGTCGGTCTTCATTTTCGGGTCGAAGTGCCACTTCTCTTTACCGGTGGCCGCATCCAGCGCGAACAGCTTCTGGTGCGCGGTACACAGGTAGAGCGCGTTGCCAATTTTGATCGGCGTGGCTTCGTTGGTGATCTCACCCGGATCGCTCGGCAGTTTCAGGTCGCCGGTCTGGAAAGACCACGCCTGCTTCAGCTCGCCGACGTTCTGGTCGGTGATCTGCTTCAGCGGCGAGTAGCGGGTGCCGCCCTGGGTACGGCCGTAGGCCGGCCAGTCACCGGCCGGGATACCGTCATCCGCCGGGGTGGCTTCTGCCGCCTGCTCCGGGCTCAGGGTACCGTTGATCTCCTGCGGGTCGTTAAACACCGAGTACGCCAGTACCGCGACGACGAACACCAGCACCGCGCTCAGCGCCGCGCGTGGGAACGCGCCCTTCGACACCAGGCCGCGCCAGATAAACGGCAGCACCAGCCACAGGCCGAAGAAGAAGGTGACGTCAAGACGCGGGGTCAGCGCCCAGAAGTCGGAACCCACTTCCCACAGCGCCCACACGGTGGTAGCCAGCAGGAACAGGGCGTAGAGCGTCAGCGCGGCACCGCGCTTACGCTGCAGCAGCACAGCAGTAATCAGCAGCACCACACCGGCAATGATGTAGTACAGCGAACCACCTAATTTAGCGAGCCAGATGCCGCCAATTAACAGATACAGGCCGCTCAGCGCGGCAAATATCGCCGTTAGCAGCAGAAGCACTCTTGATGCTTTACTTTGCATAGTTTGAACCTTACCAAAAATGAAAAGTCACCGATTAAGCGTAGGCTTAATCTTTTGAAACACCCGGTTTTGTTTTAACCATCCATCCGGTGTTCCGTGCCGGCCAGCGGGAAGCTCCCCTTCCCGCTGGCCGGTTACTGCTGGATTCTGTGACCGGGGTTTGCCCGGTGCATAAGTCTGGCACGCGGTGCGCGCAATCTGCCCGGCGAATCAGCCTGACGCTCTGCCCGGAATGAGATCAGGTGCAGGCTGCCGGGCTGCCCCCTCACCAGAGGGCCGGGAGACGATCCGCTTAATGCTTAAAACTGATACGCCAGGGTGGCGCCGCCGCCCCAGTTACGGCCAGGGGCCGATTCGTAGTAACGCTTGTTGCCTTCGTTGACGATCACCGATCCGGCGTACTGGCGATCGAACAGGTTATCGACGCGGCCAAACAGATCCAGCGACCACTGGCTCCAGTTAAAGCGGTAGCCGCTGTTCAGGCTGGTCACCGCATATGCGCCGGCTTCGGCGTCATTGGCGTCGTTAGCCTTGATACTGCTCATATAGCGGATATCCGCCCCGGCGTGGAAACCGCTTTCCGGCGCATACTGCAGCGAAGCGTAGCCCATATTGCGGGCGATGCCCGGCAGGCGGTTACCTGCGGGCGTACAGGACGTCGCGGCAGCATTACAGGTTTCATTACGGTAGGTGGCGTCCAGCAGCGTCCACGCCAGCTTCATTTTCCAGTCCTGAGCGAACTGCTGGTCGAAGCCCAGCTCCAGGCCGCGACGGCGGGTTTCACCGGCGTTTTTATACACCGCACGGCCGTTGCTGCTGCTTTCAACCACCAGCTCGTTATCGGTACTGGTCTGGAAAATCGCCGCCGTCAGCAGGCCATAACCAATACGCGTTTTGCTGCCCAGCTCAAAGGTGTCGCTGGTGGCCGGCTTCAGGCCGAGGTTCATGCCGGTTTGCGTACCGTCGGTCGAGCGGTAGGAGAGTTCGTTAATGGTTGGTGTTTCAAAACCACGACCGGCGGAGAAGTAGAGGTTCCATGCATCGGTCGCCGCATAGTTGAGTGAGCCCATCGGCAGCAGCTTATGGTAGCGCGCGCTGCCGCTGTCATCGCCGTTACCGGTGGTGATGTAGTAGTCGGTGGAATCAAAGCTGACGGTGCTGTAACGCAGACCGGCGTCCAGTGACCACTTATCGCTCAGCTGCCAGCTGCTCTGCAGGTAAGGATCGAGGTTCCACATGGTGTTCTTTTCGTTACGGCGCTGGTCGCCCTTCTCGCCGAGCTGATTAACACCGTTCACCGTGTTGTAGTTAAGGAATCCCTGACGACGTTCGGTCATGGTTTCATAGTCCAGCCCGCCGATCAGCGTCACCGGCATGGAGCCCAGCTTGCCGTCATGCTTCCAGCGGGTGTCGATCCCCTGATACTTACGCTCCAGCACGATCACCCCACCCGGATAGGCCGGGTTAGCCTGGGTGCCGACCGGAATTGACTGGTACTGAGTCGTGTGGCGTTCGCCGTGCCAGGTGGTCAGCGTCAGCTGGTCGTTCTCACTCATTTCACGCTGGTAGCGCAGGCCGAACTGGGTCTGATCGAGGCTCTTGCGGGTGTTGTACTGGTCGCCACGCGGCGACTGGCGCGGGTTAGCCTGATACTCCGCCGCCGTCAGACCGCCTGGATCGTTCGCATCCACCGACACGCTGTTCAGCATCAGCGTCAGGGTGCTGACGTCATCAATACGCACGCCCAGCTTACCGTTACCGAGGCTTTTCTGCGTGCCGCTGTGGTCACGGTAGCCGTGGGTGGTAAAACGCGAGCCGGAAATCGTGTAATTCACGTCGCCGGCCTGAGTGCCGTCACCGGTCGCGCCGCTGGCCTTAACGCTGTTACGCCAGCTGCCGAAGCTGCCAAAGTAGGTGCCCGCTTCCAGGGTGGGCGGCTGGGTGCCGGTCTCGGTCTCAATATTCACCACGCCGCCGGAGGCGTTGCCGTACAGCGCCGAGTAAGGGCCGCGCAGCACGTCCACCCTGCCTACCGAGTTAATATCGATATTGGAGGTCTGCCCCTGGCCGTCCGGCATGGTGGCAGGAATACCGTCCACGTACATGCGCACGCCGCGCACGCCAAAGGTCGAACGGCTGCCGAAGCCGCGCACCGACAGCTGCAGATCCTGGGCATAGTTCTGGCGGTTCTGCAGCTGCAGGCCCGGCACGCTGCCGAGCGTTTCCGACAGATTGACCTGCGCCGTGCTGTTACGCAGATCGTCGCCGTCCACCACGCTGACGGCGGCGGGCGTATCCAGCTCCGAAAGCCCGGTGACGTGTCTGACGACCATCAGGGTGGAGGAGTCTGACTGAGAGGCGGCGGTAGCCGCCTGTGCGCAGCTGGCAGCAACCGCAGAGAGGGCAAACAGCGGCGTCAGAAGATAAGCAGAGGTTTTTTTATTATTCACGGGAGTGATTCATCATTAGTGAGCAACGTTTCAGGCCCGTTTTCGCCCGGCAATAATGATGCAGAACGGAAATTTCAGGCGCCCGCCTTTCCCTGACAAAGTGCGCTACATGCGCTGCCAGGCAGACCTGTCAAAGTATATCGGTATGTAACAGGATTACGCAGTCAGCCACCGCGTTATGTTTTATAATTCATAATATTTAACATTTGTCGCTGACCAGGATCACGAATCCCTACCGAAAATATGTGATACAAATCACAATGTGCGCGGATTGTAGCACCGCTTATCAGAGTTGTTAACAATTTTGCTGAATTGATTCAGTAACCGGTTTCAGATAATTAACCTGCGTTTTTAAGGGGTTTTTAAGGCTTTCTGGCGGCACCCCGCAAAATCCACGCACCACTAACACGCGCCATCACCGTCAGGCTATACTCAACGGATTGTTAAACCGTTGTGACAGTGACAGGATGCACCATGCCCGTTTCCGGATGTCCACGACTCTCCCCTTTCATCCCTACCTCCCCGCTGGCCATCAGGCCGCTGCTGTGTGCTGCCCTGCTGCTGCTGGCCGGTTGCGCCGGAAAATACCAGGGGACAACCTGCAATGGCGAGGTGACCACCCTGAGCGGCCAGCCGCTGGGCACGGTTGAGGGAAAAATTATTGACCGGGTCAGCGCCTTTTCCGTGACGCTTCCTGACCGCACCCTCGACAGCGGCCCACTGTGGTCGGGCGACCGTCAGCTCTATATTCCCTCGGCCGTCACCCGCGACGGCTGGCTGGCACAGCGCGTCTCCGACACCCGCTTCAGCATCATTAATTCGCCGCAGGATCGGGCCATCACCTTCACCTGCCCAGGCCCGGGCGGCCATTAACCGATAAGACTGAAGTGGTCAGCCACGAAGCCTCACCCGATGAGATCGATGGCTGGGAGTCGTGCTGGCGCGGACGCATTCGACGCGTGGTGGCGATTGGCGGCAGCAGCGCTGGCTGCCGGAGCAGGTGTTCAGCGTACACAATTGATGCACTGTGACAGTTTTGCGTAAAGCCGGATTAAAGGTTGCGTTAAATCCGGCGGCTTCAGATTTTTTACCTTGTTAGCGCGGCCTGTGAACGCCACATTTCCCCCGTCGGCACACAGAAACTACCCGCAAGGAATAACAAGATGAAAAAAATTGCCTCGATCGCCCTCTCCGTTCTGATCGCCGCAGGCTCCAGCGCGGCAGCCTCTGCGCAGGGGCCTGAGCAGCCGCTGAAGCATCCGCAGCAATCTCAGCACCAGCAACAGCAGCAGCGCCCGCAGCAGGATCGCGGGCAGTCTGTACACCAGGGCCAGCCACAGCAAAACGCACGGCAAACGGCACGCAATGAAGCACCGCACGGCCAGCAGCCTGACTTCCGTAAAGGCCACGCCCTGCCGGGACAGTATCGCGGCGCAGGTTATCAGGTAAATGACTGGAAAAAACACGGTCTGAAGGCACCGCCGGCCGGGCACCGCTGGCAGAACGTCAACGGTAACTACGTGCTGATCGCCGTAGCGACCGGAGTGATCGCGTCGGTGATAGCCCATCAGTAATCGTCTGACGGCACAGGGCACAGAACCTGCCTGTCGATGTGCAGGCAGGAAGCCTGCCTGACACCACCCTCCGGCCCATTGGCCGGAATATCTCGCCCGGCAATTGCCCTTTAACCCGTTGCTTTAGCCGTTATTCAACGGGTGTCCGGACGGCAATAAGCGCCCGGTTTCTCGGCTCAGGTTCAGGCAAACAGGGCGCTGGCGGCAAACACCAGCGCCAGCAGCAGATTGACCATCCCCGCCGCCAGCCACGGGCTGCGCCGCCGCTGGGTGACGCTCAGCACCAGCATCGGCAAGGCTGCCGCGCCAAACACCACTGCCAGAATAAAGAACACGCTCATTGTTTCCCTCCGGATCTGTTCCGTTGTTTGAATTTGCTCAGACTACCGCACTGACTTCCTCTAACCAACCGGCACGCATCTGCGGCACCGCGCGCAGCAGCTGGGCGGTATAGTCGTCCAGCGGCGCGTTAAACACCAGATCTAACGCTCCCTGGCGCACCGTTCTGCCGTGGCGCAGCACCATGACCTCATCGGCAACGGCGTTCACCACGTGCAGATCGTGGGTGATAAACAGCAGCGAGACGCCGGTCTGTTCCTGTAACCTCTTCAGCAGCGCCAGCACCTCACGCCCGACCAGCGGATCGAGCGCCGACGTCGGTTCATCACAGACGATCAGCAGCGGCTCCACCGCCAGCGCGCGGGCAATACAGACGCGCTGCTTCTGACCGCCGGAGAGCGCGTGCGGATAGCGGTCCGCCAGCTGTACCGGCAGCCCGACCTGCTCCAGCAGCGTCTCCACCCGCGCTTTACGCTGCTGGGCGGTCAGCGCGGTCAGGCAGACCATCGCCCGCTCCAGCTGCAGCCGGATGGTCAGGCGCGGGTTGAGCGCGGTGTCCGGGTGCTGGTGGATCATCTGCACCCACTGCAGCTGCTGGCGGCTGCGCTGGCGCAGCGCCGGCGGCAACAGCTGGCCGTTAAAGCGCACCTCGCCCTCCGCCGGGGAGACCAGCCCACAGATCGCCCGGCCGAGGGTTGACTTGCCGGCACCTGACTCGCCGATCAGCGCCAGGGTACGGCCGCGGCCGACGGTCAGCGACACATTGTGCAGCACCCGCTCCCCCTGATAATCAACGCTGACCTCACGCGCGGCCAGCAGCGGCAGAGTGGAACCGCGCGGCGTATGCGGCTGCGCGTGGCTGTGCAGAAGCTCACGGGTATAAGCCTGCTGCGGTTGATCCAGTAGCGCCGGGGTAGCACCTGTCTCTACCTGACGGCCGTGCCGCAGCACCATAATTCGCTGGCTGAGCTGCGCCACCACCGCCAGATCGTGGCTGATATAGAGTGCGGCCACGCCGCTCTGCGCAATCACCTGCTGAATCGCCTTCAGCACTTCCAGCTGGGTAGTCACGTCCAGCGCGGTGGTCGGTTCGTCGAAGATAATCAGCTGCGGCCCGGCGCAGATCGCCATCGCAATCATCGCCCGCTGCAGCTGGCCGCCGGAGACCTGGTGCGGATAGCGGTGGAAAAACTGCTCCGGCTGCGGCAGCTGCAGCTGTACAAACAGCGCCATCGCGCGCTGGATCGCCGCCCGGCGGTCCAGCACCCGGTGGCGCACCGCCACCTCAATCACCTGTTCACCGATGGTTTTCGCCGGGTTGAACGAGGCGCTGGCCGACTGCGCCACGTAGGCGATTTGTACGCCGCGCACGCTGCGCATCTGCCGTTCGGAGAGCCCGTTCAGCGGCTGTCCGGCGAAGATAATTTGCCCGCCGCTGATTTTCATCCCGTGGCGGCAGTGGCCAAGGATCGCCTGACCGATGGTGGATTTACCGGCACCGGACTCGCCGATCAGCCCCAGCACTTCGCCTTTATTCAGGGTGAAAGAAATATCGTCCACCAGCACCGCGCTGCCGGCGGTGACGCGCAGCTGCTGCACGCTTAACAACGGTTGTGACTGCATTAATTACTCCTGCCAGCTGCGGCTGTGCTGGCTCATCAGCCAGTCGGCGACGCTGTTCAGCGCCAGTGCCAGCAGCGCAATCGCCGCCCCCGGGATCAGCGCCGCCCACACGCCAAACAGAATGCCGTCTTTGTTATCCCGCGCCAGCCCGCCCCAGTCGGCGGTTGGCGGCTGAATGCCCAGCCCAAGGAAAGACAGCGCCGACAGGAACAGCAGAATAAAGATAAAGCGCAACGCAAACTCCGCCACCAGCGTGGTCAGGGCGTTGGGCAGGATCTCGCGCCACAGGATCCAGCCGAGGCGCTCCCCGCGCAGCCGGGCGACTTCGATAAACTCCTGCGCCGCAATATCCAGCGCCAGCGAACGCGCCACGCGCAGCACCCGCGTCGACTCCAGCAGGCCGAGCACCAGTACGATCACCGGAATGGTTTTCGGCAGCATCGCCAGCACCACCAGCGCGAGGATCAGCGTAGGGATCGCCATCAGCACGTCGTTCACCCGTGAAATCAGCTGATCGACCCAGCCACGGCAGAAGCCGGCGAGGAAACCGAGGAAAATACCGATGGCAAACGCCAGCAGGGTCGCCACCACGCTAACGCCGATCGAGGTGCGGGTGCCCCAGATCAGCCGCGACAGCAGGTCGCGGCCGAGGTTATCGGTGCCCAGCCAGTTCTGCGGTGAGACCCCCGCCCAGGCACTGCCCACCACCTGATCGGGCGCATAGGGCGACAGCAGCGGGGCCAGCAGCGCCACCAGAATAAACAGGCTCAGCCCGATGGCACCGGGGAGCACGGCAAGTTTCAGCCTTAACATCAACATCAGTTCCTTGTCAGCCCGGCGTGCCTTCGCGGTACGCCAGGCTGGCCTCTAAAAGGGATTAACGGGCGTGGCGCAGGCGCGGGTTAGCCAGCAGGGTGACCACATCGGCCAGCAGATTGAGCAGAATATAGATCCCGGCCAGCAGCAGCGCGCAGTCCTGGATCACCGGGATATCGCGTTTGCTGATGCTGTCCACCATATACTGGCCGAGGCCCGGGTAAACAAACACGTTCTCGACGATCACCACCCCGACCATCAGCCAGGCCAGGTTGAGCACGATCACGTTAATCACCGGCCCCCAGACGTTGGGCAGCACGTGGCGGAACAGGATCGCCGACGGCGACAGCCCCTTCATCAGCGCGGTATCCACCCAGGCCGCATTCTGCGCGCTGACCAGCGCGGCGCGGGTCATATTGCTCATATGACCAAGAATAGCGAAGATCAGCGTCAGGCACGGCAGCGCAATCGCCAGCAGCCTGTCGCCCAGCGGCATACCGTCGGCGATGCTGCTGTTGCTCGGCAGCCAGAACAGGGTGATCGAGAAAATCAGAATCAGCAGGTAGCCGGAGAAGAACTCCGGCAGCGACACCGCCGCGCGGGTAAACAGGTTCAGCAGCCGATCGGGCCAGCGCCCCTGGTAGCGGGCGGAAGCAAAACCGATCGCCAGCGCCAGCGGCACGGCAACGATAGCGGTGAAGAACGCCAGTGACAGGGTATTACCCAGCCGCTCCAGCAGCACCGGCGCGATCGCCTCGCGGCTGGTAAAGCTGTGGCCGAAGTCGCCCTGCAGCACGCCGCCCAGCCAGCTGAGATAGCGGCTGAGGGCCGGCTGATCGAGGCCGAGCTGCTGATTCAGCGCCGCCACCGCCTGCGGGGTGGCCGTCTGGCCGAGGATCGCCGTCGCGGCGTTGCCCGGCAGCAGCTGGATGCCGACAAAAATCAGCGCCGACACCACCAGCAGCATCACCACCCCGGCCAGCAGACGCTGGACGATCATCTTAAGCAGCGGGAAATGGCCTTTCCCGCGGATAGAAGGAGAATCACTCATCGACAATTACGCAAACCAGACTTTTTCCGCAGCGCGGTTGCCGCTCATGGTGAAGCCCGGAATGGCAACAAACCCTTTAATTTTGCTGCTGGCCGCGTCCAGCGCATCGGCGTAGAGCGGGATCACCTCACTGCCCTTCTCGACCAGCATCACCTGAATATCGTGATAAATCTGGCGGCGCTTCTGTTCATCCTGCTCGCCACGGGCGGCGGTCACCAGCTGGTCAAAGGCCGGCTCTTTCCACTGCGACTCGTTCCACGGCGCGTTGCTGGTAAACACCAGCGACAGCAGCGCATCGGCGGTCGGGCGCAGCGACCAGTTAGAGGAGACAAAGGGTTTCTTCATCCAGACGTTGTCCCAGAAGGCGTCATCCGCCACGCGCTCCACCTGCAGCGGAATGCCGGCGCGCTGCGCCGAGTTCTGGTACAGCTGGCCGGCATCCACCGCGCCCGGGAAACCGCTCTCCGCCACCGACAGCACCAGCGGGCCGCTGAAGCCGGATTTCTGCCAGTGATATCTGGCCTTTTCCGGATCGTAAGGGCGCTGCGGAATATCTTTGGCAAAGTACGGGCTGGACGGGAAAACCGGGTTATCGTTAGCGACGGTGCCGTAACCGCCCAGCACGGTTTTGATCATCTGCTCACGATCGATGGCGTATTTCAGCGCCAGGCGGCCGTCGAGGGTGTTAAACGGCGCGACGTTCGCCAGCCCCGGGAAGGTGAAGATCTGGCTGTCTTTCGAACGCAGCAGCTGAATGGTCGGCAGCGCCTTCAGGCGATCGACGATACGCGGGTTCACGCGGTTAATCATGTGCGCCGAACCACTGGCCAGCGCCGCCACGCGCGCCGTCGAGTCGTTCATCGCCAGGGTTTCCACCGAATCAACGTGGCCACGGTTGGGGTTCCAGTGGTTCGGGTTACGCTTCACCAGCCCGCGCACGCCCGGCTTAAAGCTCTCAAGGATAAAGGCGCCGGTGCCGATGCCCTTATCGAAGTTTTCATTCTCCGGGGTAATGGCAAAGTGAACGTCGCTGAGCAGGGCGATAAATTCAACGTTCGGCTCTTTCAGCTTAATGGTCACCTGGTGCGGCGTGGTCGCTTCCAGCGACACCACCGGGTCGAGGTAACCTTTCACCGACGAAGTGGACTTCTCATCGCGGTGGTGGTTCAGCGAGTAGACCACGTCTCTGGCGGTCAGGGCACGGCCGTCGTGGAACTGCACGCCCTGACGAATATTCAGCAGCCAGGTTTTGCTGCCGTCGGCGGTTTCCCAGCTCTCGGCCAGCGACGGCACGATCCTGCCGTTTTCATCCACGTCGGCCAGGCAGTTAAACAGCTGCGAACCAAAGAAATACATCCAGGACTCAAACCAGAACGCCGGATCGAGCCGATCGGTGCTGGAGGCGTTATCCATGCCGATAATCAGGTGCCCGCCTTTTTTCGGTGTGGCATCCTCGGCAGCGGGCGCGGCGTCCGCGGCCCATGCTGACTGCAGCGGCCAGCCGGTGCAGGCTGCTGCAACGGAAAGTGCCCCGGTCGTTTTAATAAAGTTGCGACGGTTCATGTGGTGGTGTCCTGTAGTTTCTGCTGTTTTTTTTATTGCCGCCGTAGCGGCACTGACCCGGTGTCCGTCTTACTTAAGCGCTTCCGCCAGCCGCTGAATGTGCTGCGGGCCAATGCCGCAGCAGCCGCCAATCAGCGTGGCACCGGCCGCCACCCACTCCTGCGCCCAGTGCAGATAGCCTGCCGGATCGCTGTCTTTACGCAGGCCGCTCAGACCTTCATTGGCCCCGCCGCCGTTGCTGCCGTGCTCAAAGGCGTTGGCATAAACACCAATGCCCACCGACGCATTCAGCTGCTTCAGCACGGCGGCGGCCTGCCGTACCGCCGACAGCATCACTTCCGGATGGCTGCAGTTAAACAGCACGTTCTCTGCCCCCAGCTCCACGGCGCGGGTTACCGCCGCCGTCACGCTTTCGCCGGAGCGCAGGGTGCTGACGGCATCATACTGTTCCGCTTCATCATTGAGGGTAAAGGAGAGCCACAGCGGCTGCGGCTGACCGGCCAGCGCCTGGTGAATCGCCTCCGCTTCGGCGATCGAACTGACGGTTTCGCCCAGCCAGACGTCCACAAACGGGGCCTGAGCATCGATCAGCACGCGGTGGATAGCCAGTGCCTGCGGCAGGTCAAACAGGTCGGGGCGATAGGAGCCTAAGGCCGGCGGCAGGCTGCCGGCAACGCGCACCGGCTCAGGGGCGGCGTCGGCCGCCTCGCGCGCCAGCCGGCCGGCCAGCGCGGCCAGCCGCTGACCGTCGGCGGCAAAGCGTGCGTCGCCAATATGGAACGGCACCACGGCATAGCTGTTGGTGGTGAGCGTACCGGCACCGGCGGCGATAAAGCTGTCATGCACCTCGCGCACCCGCTCCGGCGCTTCATACAGCGCCAGCGCCGACCACTCCGGCTGACGGAATGGTGCACCAACCCGCGCCAGCTCTCGCCCCATACCACCATCCAGAATTGCAATTTTATGCGCCATCAGCCTGCTCCCGGTAAGATTTTTCTAATGGCAGCATGCTACAGAAAGTGATGGCTACATGTCCAGACGTCTATATGCTTAAATCACGATAAGCTTCTACAGGAAATGAGCGAAGGGGGAAGCGTAACGCTCAGAATTGTAGCGATTCCGCCGCCCCGCGGAGAACCACTGGCCACGCCGGCATCCGCTGACCATCGTTAAGGAGTGCGTTCAGAAGATTATTTTGGCGGCACCCAGGCCAACCACCAGCAGCGCCATTTGCGATGCAGCAAACCATTTTGTTTGTGACGCCAGAGACTGATGCAGCTCGCTGCGTAACATCTCGAATTTAGTATCAAACTTTTTATCCAGCTGATGGAACTCTTCTTTCGTCACATAGTTTGACTTGATCACCGCAACATCTATCTTGATGCCGTTAACATCCTCTTTAAGTATTTTAACGTCTTCTTTTAAGACGGATACATCCTGCTTCAACACGGTGACGTCCTGCTTAAGCACGGTGACGTCCTGCTTAAGCACAGTGACATCCTGCTTAAGCACAGTCACATCCTGCTTAAGCACGGTGACATCCTGCTTAAGAATATTTACGTCTCCCTGCAACGTGGTGAACTTGTCTTCCAGTTTCTCGACTCTGTTTTCCATTTTCTCATCCTTAATTATGTTCTGACAGCATGATGATAAATCCACCACAAGATGATTAACAAGCATACAGTAGCCGGTTTTCTGCGAGCCGCTACGGAAAACAACAATGTAATGCAATGCAACGCTAATTTATTGAAAAATATCGATTACGCGTTGCTTTAACAAAGGGGAGAACGGGTCTGAATGCTGGGGAGAGGCAAAGCAATAAATCCGGCAGCGGGCGCTGCCGGAGAGGTAACATCTTACTGGCTGAGCGCGCCATTCAGCAGGATAGCGGTAATGATCCCGGTTGCCGCCGCGATCAGCACATAGTTGCCGTCGACATAGGCCCAGTGTGCGCCGCGTGGCGGTTCGTACAGACCGCGGTCGCGCCAGTCGTTAACGCGATAATCATCGCCACGGAAACGCGGCGGCATCGGGTGGCCGCGACGAAAGTCGTGGCCGCTCCAGGCAAAGTGATCGCGTTCCACGCGGTGGAATTGCGGCGAAGGGCCACGGTCATTACGGGCATCATGACGATCCGGACCACCGCGATTGTTACGGGCATCATGGCGATCCGGGCCGCCGCGATCGTTACGCGCGTCATGACGATCCTGACCACCACGATCGCTGCGGGCATCATGGCCGCCGCCGTTACCGCGATTATCATGACCGCCCTGCTGCTGCCACTGGCGATCCGGGCCATTGCCCGGACCCTCCGCCTGCGACAGAGAGGAGAACAGGGTGCCTGCTGTGAAAATGCTGATAACCAGTGCCAGTGTTGTTTTTTTCATCTTGATGTCCTCAGTTTGGCCGACGGCCTGACCGCTGCCGTTCACCGCACTATCGGACATTCGTCAACACTTCCGTATCGCTTCAACTCCGAAAACGACCGGATTAGCACTAACTTTGCTCTGGCTTAACACAGTCCTGACGCACCCTGCACAGTGTGGAGATTAGTTATTCAGCTGATAGTCCAGCGTGATCTCAGTATTGAGCAGCTTCGAGATCGGGCAGCCGGCTTTGGCCTGCTGAATAATCTTGTCAAACTCGGCTTTATCGATACCCGGCAGCGTCACTTTGCTCTCCAGCGCCACTCTGGTAATGCCGAAACCGCCATCCACTTTATCCAGCGACACGTCAGCGGTGGTATCAATGCTTTCAGGCGTATGGCCGGCCTCACCCAGCATCAGCGACAGCGCCATCGAGAAGCAGGCCGCATGGGCCGCCCCAACCAGCTCTTCCGGGTTGGTGCCGGCTTTCCCTTCAAAGCGGGTGTTAAAGCCATAGGGCTGCGCGCTCAGCGCACCGCTCTCGGTACTGATGGTGCCTTTACCGCGTTTGATATCGCCTTCCCAGTGTGCCTGGCCTTTCTTATGAATGGTCATGGTTATCCTCCGTTAGTTAACATCAGCTACCAGTATAGACACTCTGCATATTCTCACCGGCGACCGCCCGTTTTACAGACGATTCCGGCTACATTCCGCCCCTGCATACGCGGGTATCCCACCCTGCTTCTGCACCTGCACCTGCACCTGCACCTGCTCCTGCTCCTGCTCCTGCAACATGGCGTAATAGCGCCAGGGGCAAGACCTCATCCGCGCGCGACCCGGGCCAGCAACAGCCGCTGGCCGCAGAACGCCATTGCCGTAGCGGGCTGCGGCCAGACGGCCAGCAGTTGATAGCCAGCCTGCTCCAGCTGCTGGCGGCAGCGGGCTTCATCGGCGGCGGCGCTGAACGGGCAGTCGCTGTCACCGACGGCATGTGCCCTGAGCGCGGCAGGCGTCACCCAGTGCAGCGGTCGCTCTGCGCTGTTCTCCAGCAGCAGCGGCGCGCCGGGCTGCAGCCAGCCGTGCAGTTCGCCGAGCAGCTGTTGTGGCGCGCGATGGCTGAACAGGCCGCTGGTCAGCAGAGCCGTATACCGTTCACCGGCCGCCAGCTGCGCCGCCAGCGGCTGCTGCAAATCGATTACCACGGAAGGCGGTGCACCAGGCGGCAGGCCGCGACGGAACGCCAGGGTGTGCCGACAGCCGATTAACAGCGGCGCATCGCTCCCCTGCTCCGCCAGCAGCAGCGGTACAATTTCAGCCAGGATGCCGCTGAAATAGTCGTCAATAATCCCCGGCTGATGCAGCAGCTGATGCAACCCGGGTACTGTTGACGGCAGCAGCACCGGGGCCGCCAGCCAGTCCTCCAGCTGTTCCGGGGTGCTGAACAGCGCTGCGGCCAGCGTATGCCCCTGCTCCAGCCAGCCCATCAGCTGACGCAGGCGGTGTCTGGCGTCATCTGTGCGCTGCTCCAGCGCCCCCAGGTCGGGCGCATGACCGGCCAGCCGCCAGCCCTCGTCGGCGTTTTCCAGCCAGCCCTCTTCCCAAAGCTGGAGATGCCAGCGCTCCAGCAACGGGGTAAAGCAGGCATCCAGACGCAGCTCGCGACAGCGCGACGCAATCTGCCAGCTGGCCGGGTCGGTAAACCCGCTACGCTGCAGCGCGTGCAGCATCAGCTGTGGCGCCAGACTGGCGCTTTCCGCCAGAAACGCCGCCAGCGAAGCCAGCCGCGCCGGTTCCGGTAAATTTCCGGCCGCCTGCCGGACGGCATGCTGCCAGTCAGCGGATAACTCATCAGGTAAATGGTTTGTCACTTCTCCCCCCTGCCTGTGGCGGTCAGTCACTGCGTCAGCCGCGCTGCTCCTGTCGCCGGTGCCGGTGCAACCCGGGTTGTATTTCTGTGGCAGTTGACCTGCCACAGGACTCTCAGACACGGCCCACTCCGATGATAATGATTTTTATTTAGCTTTATCGTGCAATGTTCATCCGTGCTGTGCAACCGTTTTCGCCGCTGCCGTCAGTCAAATCCTGGTAATCAGCGCCAACAAAACAGTCCCCCGTATCGTTACTGGTGAAAACATCCGTTCGTAAAACGTCACTGCGGCGGAGCAGAAGCAGAAGCAGAAGCAGAAGCAGAAGCAGAAGCAGAAGCAGAAGCAGGGTGGTGTCAGCCAGTGAGCAGATGCAATGCCTGGTTTTGCTACAATTTGCGCCGATTTTTTACACAGTCATTATAAATTAAAGGAAGTCAAAATTTCAGAACTGGCGCAGGCACCGCAGCATTAAGAACGATACGTTGAGATTATAAAGGTTGAAAATAATGAGCTTTCTGAAAATTAAGGATTTCCCTGCATTGATATCATCTTTGTTTATCTCAAAATCAGGAGACTATGCCTATGAGGTTGCATTCGTTTTTATAGTACTGGAAACCACCCGAAATGATTATTTCCAGGTAGGTGTGGTTTACTTTTTCCGTTTTATTCCATTTCTGTTTTTTGGGCCCGTTGGCGGTTGGCTGGCAGACAATGGCCGACTTAAGAAGAACTTATTGCTTAGTGAATGGGTGAGGCTGACTGTTTCTCTCCTCCTCTTTTTCACTTATCTTAACGGGGCTATTACCATTGTCATTCTGTGCATTGCCTCTGTTTTTACAACTACAGGCCGCAGCATCTTTCAGCCGAGTTTCCAGACTGCGATACCCCGAGTTGTTGGTGATGGTGATCTTACTCGTGCAAACAGCATTGCACAGGTAGCGGAAGAAACCGCCACGGTCGCTGGTCCACTGGCCTGTTCGCTTATCCTGTTAATTGCTGATAAAGCCTGGGTATTGATGTTCAACGCCCTGACTTATTTTATATCTGCACTCATTATTATTACGCTTGATGATTTTCGCCAACACCCACGCACTCCTTTCCATATATCAAAGGCATACCGGGAAACCAGTTCGTGTATCAAAAAGATGTATCACTCAGGCCATGAGCTCTTCATTTCTATTATCGGCTCAGCGGTGTGCATTTTATTTACAGGTTCAGTGCTTCGCTTTGTGATTCCGGCGATTGCGGTAAACTCAGATAAAAGTGAGATCTTCACCAGCTACCTGTTTTCTCTGATGGCAGCCGGAACCATTCTCGGCGGGTTGCTTTACAGCCGAACTGTACACCGGGTAACGCCTGATAAATTGATGTTTTTTTGGTTTGTTTATGGCCTTCTGATGCTGACCATGTCCCTGGCAACACGTTCTTCACTCTCCTTACTTTTACCGCTATCCTTTGTGTTGGGAGTCTGTGGAGCATTTGTTGATATAACGCTGGTGACGACCATACAGTTACACTCAGAACAAGAAAACATCGGAAAAAACTTTGGTGTTTTCTCAACACTCGCCAACACCGCTGAAGCTGCATCAGGATTAATGTCAGGACTGATTGCCACCGTAAGCCTGATGATTTCCTTTACGATAATGACATCATTAATAGCGCTGACAGGGCTGAGTGGAATGGTGTTGCTTTCAAAAAAAAGGGCCGCTCATAAAAAAAGTCCCTGACCCACAGAGACGAATAAATCAACTGAACAGCCATAAAAAACCAAAATAAGAAATGTCTCTTCCCCCCAGACATCCTGAGCATAACCCCCACCCCCCAACCTCAAACAGGCCACCACACAGCCCATTTTTAGGGAAGGCAGCGGGATGAGCCCGGAGCGGCTTATGCCGCGCAGGGTCGCCCGCTGACAGGCCCGGGAATCTCGATCAAACAGACAACACGCCCTTAAATCCCTACGCACTAAGCCCTAAGCCCTTCCCAAACAGGCCACCCCACAGCCCATTTTTAGGGAGGGCTGCAGGATGAGCCCGGAGCGGCTTATGCCGCGCAGGGTCGCCCGCTGACAGGCCCGGGAATCTCGATCAAACAGACAACACGCCCTTAAATCCCTACGCCCTAAGCCCTTGCCAAACAGGCCACCCCACAGCCCATTTTTAGGGAGGGCAGCGGGATGAGCCCGGAGCGGCTTATGCCGCGCAGGGTCGCCCGCTGACAGGCCCGGGAATCTCGATCAAACAGACAACACGCCCTTAAATCCCTACGCACTAAGCTCTAAGCCCTAAGCCCTTGCCAAACAGGCCACCACACAGCCCATTTTTAGGGAGGGCAGCGGGATGAGCCCGGAGCGGCTTATGCCGCGCAGGGTCGCCCGCTGACAGGCCCGGGAATCTCGATCAAACAGACGACCTGTCCACAGTGCCAGCAAACAGACGACCCGTGCACAGTGCCAGAACAAGACCTGTGCACAATGTCAAAGCATCAGTGCTTCAGCGTCTCCCGCACTTCCCGCACCTGCTTCTCACTCACCGCATCCGCCTTATTCCCCCAGCCCTGACGAATAAAGGTCGCCAGCTGCGCCACCTCATCATCACTCAGCCGCGCCGCAAAGCCCGGCATCGCCAGCGTCGACGGCGCCTTCGCGGTTGAAGGCTGCTGCGCTCCGGCCAGAATCGTATGGATCAACCCGGTCGGATCGCCCGCGTTAACTATCGTCGCCCCGTCCAGCTCCGGGAAAATGCGCGGCGCACCCTTACCGGTCACAAAATGACAGGCCCCGCAGTTATCCAGATACAACCGCTCGCCGGTGGTCAGACTCTTCGCCGCCGTCAGCTTCGCCTCGGTGGCACTCACCGCCTCTGCCGCCTTCGCCGGCGCAGGCGGATTCCCGCCGAGGAACTTCAGATACGCGCTAATCGCCTTAAGATCGGCATCGGTCATCCACGACGTACTGTGCTCAACCACCGACGTCATCTCACCGCCCACCGCCGCCTTATCGTTACGTCCGGTCGCCAGATAATCGACGGTCTCCTGCTCCGTCCAGTGCGGCAACCCGCGCAGCGACGGCACTTCCCAGCCGTTAAGACTGCCGCCGGCAAGGAACTTCTCGTCGCCGCTGTCCAGCGCCTTCTCGTTCATACCGATGCCGCGTGGCGTATGACAGCTGCCGCAGTGGCCAAGGCTCTCCACCAGATAGGCACCGCGATTCACCTCGGCACTCGCCCCGCCGATCGGCCGGAACGGCGTATCCCCGGTAAACGCCCAGTTCCAGAAACGCATGCCCCAGCGCTGGCTGAACGGGAAGCTCAGATCGGTCTCCGGCGGCTGCTCCGCGCTCGGCTTCACGCCCTGCATAAAGTAAACGTACAGCGCGTGCATATCGGCATCGCTGATCTTCGCATAGTCCGGATAGGGCATCGCCGGGTAGAGACGCTTACCGTCCGGCAGCACGCCCTTACGCACCGCGTCCGAGAACTGCTGCTCGCTGTACTTACCGATACCCTGTTCTTTATCCGGCGTAATGTTGGTCGAATAGATCGTGCCAAGGTTCGACTCAATCGCCAGCCCGCCGGAAAACGCCGGCTTGCCCGGAATAGTGTGGCAGGCACCACAGTCGCCGAGGCGTGAAATATACTCGCCCTGCTTCACCAGATCGTCCGCAGCAGCAGCAGGCAGCGCAGACATGCCGGCCAGCAGGCCGGACGCGATTAACGTGCGTGTCAGTTTCATCTTCATCACCTTATGCCTGCACCATCGGACCCGGATTCTTCAGGTAGATATCCTTAATTGCCTGCGCCGCCATCAACGTAATCGCGCCGATGGTATCGGTCGGGTTAGCCTGGAAGTTCTGCGGGAAGGCGTTGCCACCCGGCACAAACACGTTATGCACGTCCCAGCTCTGCAGATAGCGGTTCAGCGCCGAGGTCTTAGGATCGTCGCCCATCACCGCACCGCCGACGTTATGGGTGGAGACATATTTGGTCAGATCGAAATCGGCATCCATCGCGAGGAAACTCTCGCTGTAGCTGTCCGGGTTCAGCTCTTTGGTAATGTTGCCAACGATGCCCTTCAGATACTGCTGCAGCTTCAGCTCGTTCTGCTTCCAGTTAAAGGTCATGCGCAGCAGCGGATAGCCGTACTCGTCGGTGTAGTTAGGGTCGAGATCCAGATAGATATCGCGATACGACATACAGGTGGTGGTGATGCTGATCTTCATCGAGTGGCCGTACCACTCCTCCAGCCCCTGCTTCCAGCCGTTGCCCCACGCCGGGGTGCCCTTCGGCAGCGCGGTGCTGATTGGCGTACCGGTGGCCTGCGAGCTGTGGATCTTGGCACCGCCGATAAAGCCCAGCGACGGGCCGTCAAAGTTGCCCGGCGAGATATCGTTAAACATCTGCCCGGTGGCCCCGGCGGTGGCAAACGGATTAAAGTTCTTGTCCTTAAAGAACAGCGTTGCGCCGCCGTTGCTGAGGAAGGCGTAGTTACGGCCAATCACCCCCTCTTCGGTGATCGGGTTATACGGCTTGCCGATGCCGGAGAGCAGCATCAGACGCACGTTGCAGAACTGGAAGCTGCTCAGCACCACGATTTTTGCCGGCTGGAAGCACTCGTTGCCGTCTTTGTCGATATAGACAACGCCCTTCGCGGTCTTCTTATCGTCATGCAGCACCACTTTCATCACGTTGGCGTGCACTTCATAAGAGAAGTTGTCCATGCGCTTCAGCGAGTCCATCACCGCGGTCTGCGGCGACGCCTTCGAGTAGTTCAGGCACGGATACTTACTGCAGTAGCCGCAGTAGTTGCACGGCGCGATCTGGTTACCGTAGGGGTTAGTCCAGGCGCGAGAGACGCAGGCCGACGGGTTAGGGAACGGATGATAGCCAAGCTTTTTCGCCGCCTTCACAAACATCGTATTGTTCAGCGTGTCGTCCAGCGCCGGCAGCGGCATCGGATTGGCGCGCGGGCCTTCGAACGGATCGCCGCCTTCGAGGATCTGGCCGCGCAGGTTGCCGGTATTGCCGGACTGGCCGCAGATCATCTCGAACTTCTCGTAGTAAGGCTCGATCTCCTCCCAGCTGAACGGGAAGTCCATAATGCGCATATCGTCCTGCAGCACGCCAGGGCCGTAGGCCTGGTCGGCGTAGGTTTTCAGCTTCAGGTCGGTCGGCGTCGGGCGGATCAGCACCGCCGTCCAGTGCAGGCCGGAGCCGCCCACGCCGGTACCGGGGCAGAACGCCCCCCACTTACGGGTCGGCAGCGCGGTCTGGCTCATGTTATAGCGCACGGTCACCGCCGCTTCCGCCGGGGTGGCCATCACCTTATTGCGCACCGCGTAGGCAAATTCATCCGCCGGTTTCGGGTAAGCGAACTCTTCGTAGCCGCGATCGCCGCCGCGCTCCAGCGCGCGTACCTTCAGGCCGGCCAGCGCCAGCTCAATGCTCATCAGCGAGCCGGCCCATCCCAGGCCGACAACAACGACGTCGACTTCTTCTTTATTAATCTTTGCCATGATAAACCCTGTTTACCCCGCACGGCCGCCGCAGAGACGTGAGCGCCCCTGCCGCCAGCCCTGCCGGGCAGCATTAAAACGAGAAAATGGAATCAGGCGCGCAGGCCCTGAATGCTGACCGGACCAAGCGGATACGGCACGTTGTGCTGCTTTACCCACTCGAGGTAGCTGGCGCGCGCGCCGGGGAAGCCGATGGCGATCCACGCCTTCATCCCCTTGTTGCCGCCGTACATCGGATCGGAGAGGTAGCCGTGTTTGCTATCGTTCAGCAGGCCGCTGAAGAACTGCGATGCCTTCAGATCCGGCTCGCCGAGATCGGCAAATTTGATCTCGTTTTTCTGCAGATGCGTCAGCACCGCTTCCTGCTCTGCCACCGGCAGCTGATGGAAGTCCTGCTGGTGCTGCTGCTGGCACCACTGGTTGGCCAGCTTAATGCCGGTCTGGTAGATCTGCTGCGGGCGGAACGGGATCTGGTAGCCGTGGGTGGCGGCGGCCTGGGAATCAAACGGCCCCTGCATGTAGATCTCGTTGCCGATATCACCGTGCATCTGCTGATCGATAAAGACCGGCACGTTAGTTTCCAGCGCGCCGGGGGCCTTGCCCTCGCCGCCGGCGGGGATCAGACGGTCGCAGGCGGCGAGGATAAACCGCCACTCGGCCGGGCTGAAGAAGATCGGCTGATAATCCGCCAGCTCAGGTGCGGCCATCTCTGCGGCCTGGGCTGCGGTCAGCCCTTTAAACACCATCTCGCCCAGCGGTAATGCCAGCAGCGACCCGAGTAAAAACTTACGACGGGTGGTTTCTTTTTGAAGGAGCATAGCGTTACGACTCTCACATGCCAGTAAAGGGTTGCCACGGGGGGAAACCGAAGGTTAAAAAATGGTTTTATTTTTTTACATGGCCGCAATGTTAGCGATACAGATGATTCAAAATGTAAAAATTGAAGAGATAATATTTTTAGTTAAACAGGAATGATTGCTCTAACATTTTATAACAATGCCACCATTCCTCGCCGGGTTAGCCACAGGGTTAACCACACCGCTATTAAGGGAAATTCCGGCACCTGAAGCAGGCTGACGGGGAAAAAAACGCCGTGAGCGTGGCGTTTCTGCAATAGTCACCTGGCTGAACAAACTCAAACAATTCGTCTATTCCCCTGCGCGCTCTGGGGACAAAACCTGGCCTGATTCACGCACCCGCAGCGTAAAACCAGGCCGACTCGCCCACCCCGGCGTAAAATCTATCCCCACTTACGCACCCGCAGCGTAAATCTATCCCCACTCACGCACCTGCAGTGTAAATCTGGCCCGACTCACCCACCCGCAGCGTAAAATTCAGCCCGACTCGCGCACCCGCAGCGTAAAACCGAGATCGACCACCGCCTCCGCCGGGGCCTGCCCCTCGATTTTATCGGCCAGCAGCGTGGCGGCCAGCTCCCCCATCTTCAGCCGGTCGATGGCGACGGTGGTGATCGCCGGCTGGTTATGTTCCGCAAAGGCCAGGTCACCAAAGCCGATCACCGCCAGATCTTCCGGCACGCGCAGCCCGCGCGCCTGCGCCTCCATAATTACCCCCTGCGCCAGGGTGTCCGAACTGCAGACGATGGCGTCGAAGCGCTGCCCCGCCGCCAGCAGCTGGCTCAGCCCCTGACGTCCGGCACCCAGCGAGGTCGGCACCGGCGCGTTCACCCCCTGCAGGCGGCAGCCCGGCTGCCCCTGCAACACCTCGGCCAGCGCCCTGCGCCGCAGCTGAGCGCGCCGGTCACCGGCCCACACCAGGCCAAGGCTGCGGTAGCCGCGCTGCAGACAGTATTCGCCGATGCGCTGGCCGATTTTTTCATGGGAGAAGCCCACCAGCATATCCAGCGGCGTCGGCGTCAGATCCCAGATCTCCACCAGCGGCAGCGCGGCGTTCAGCAGCGTTTTACGCAGTTCAGCATGGTGGTGAATGCCGGTAAGCACCATGCCGTCCGGCCGCCGCGACAGGATGGTGTTAACGGTTTCCGCCTCGTTGTCGCTGGAGTAGCCGGTGACGCACAGCAGCATCTGGTAGCCGCGCGCGGCCAGCCGGTCGCTGATCGCCTGCACGGTGTCGACAAACATGCTGTTGTTGATCTGCGGGACCACCACCGCGATCAGCCGGGTGCGGCGCGAGGCCAGCCCGCCGGCCAGCAGGTTGGGAATATAGCCGGTGGCCTGGATCGCCGCCATCACCCGCGCCACGGTGGCGGGACGCACCACCTGCGGCTTATTGATCGCCCGGCTGACGGTCATCGGCGACAGGCCCGCCAGCCGCGCCACGTCTTCCAGCGTGACGGTACGTGCTGGCGCTACGCCACCCAGCTCACTATGTTCTTTCATCACTGCCCCACCGCCTGAAAAATGTTTGCGCTATCATATTACCGGTTTATCGCCCCTGCCACCCCGATGACCGGTGCCGTGCTGTACCCGGTCTGTGTTACACTCGGCACCCGCCCGGAAACCTCCGGTGCCCCCTGTCAAACTCAACGCCGAGGTGACCCGCCGTGAATAAAAGAGCCATTGCTCCCACCGTGATTTTTATTGCCGCTATGGCCTTTCTGGTCTGGTTTATCGCTTCCGGCGCGGCGGCACCGGGCAGCTAAGGTGACGTGAAGCCCACCCGGCTTCAGGCTTCAGGCTTCAGGCTTCAGGCTTCAGGCTTCAGGCTTCAGGCTTCAGGCTTCAGGCTTCAGGCTTCAGGCTTCAGGCTTCAGGCTTCAGGCTTCAGGCTTCAGGCTTCAGGCAGGACAGCAGGCCATATCAAATGTCCCTGCTGCTGGTAAGGCATTACCGTCTACGGGCTGCGCCCGTTTCTTTGCTAACCTCGTTTATCTACTCAACGGCGACGAAAAGGAACGGCAATGACCACACCACAGGCTTTGATTATCGGCGCATCGCGCGGCATTGGCTTAGGGCTGGCGACCACGCTGGCGGAACGCGGCTGGCAGGTGACGGCCACCACCCGCGGTGCAACGCCGCACACCGACGCGAATATTGCGTGGCTGACGCTGGATATTAACCGGCAGCAGCAGCGTGACGAGCTGGCCGAGGCGCTGGCCGGCCGGCAGTTTGACACCATTTTTATCAACGCCGGCGTGTTTGGCCCGGCGGCGCAGGATCTGACGCAGACCAGTGACGACGAGCTGGCGGCGCTGTTCCTGAGTAACGCCATCTCGCCGGTGCGCTGCGCCACCCAACTGCTGCCGCTGGTAAAAGAGCAGAGCGGAATTATGGCGCTGATGTCCTCCGACCTCGCCAGCCTCAACGAGAACCCGCACGCCACCTATCCGCTCTACTCCGCCAGCAAGGCGGCGCTGAATATGCTGGCGCGCGGGCTGCTGCCGGAAGCACAGTCACAGGGCAAAACCCTGCTGTGCGTGCATCCGGGCTGGGTGCAGACCGATATGGGCGGTGCGGAAGCAACGTTGACCATCGCACAGAGCGTTAACGGCATCGCCGACCGGCTGCAGGAGTGGCAGGGCAAAGGCGGCCACCACTATATCGACTGGGAAGGCAGCGAACGCCGCTGGTAACGCCCGTTGCCGGATAAAAAAATCCCCGCCGTGGCGGGGATAAAGCTCGGACAGTTCAACGTAGCAAAGGTACACAGATTTCAGGCTTCGACTTCAAACGTCATACTTCGACATCACGCAAAAAACTTCGCCAGCACCAGCAGGGATAGCGACACGTTGATCGCACCGCCGATGCGGGTGGCGATCTGCGCAAACGGCATCAGCGACATACGGTTACCGGCGGTCAGAATAGCAACGTCGCCGGTGCCGCCCTGCCCGCTCTGGCAGCAGGAGACAATCGCTACGTCGATCGGGTGCATGCCGATCTTTTTACCGACGAAGAAGCCGGTCACCACCAGCGCGCTGACGGTGGTGACGATCACCAGCAGGTTCTGCAGGGTAAAGGCGTCGACCAGCTCCTGCCACGGCGTAATCGCCACGCCGACCGCAAACAGGATCGGATAGGTCACCGCGGTTCGGAAGAATTTGTAGACCATCTGCGATCCCTGCTGAATACGCGGCGACACGCCGTGTGCCAGCTTGACCGCGACCGCCGCAAACAGCATCCCCACCGGTGCCGGCAGGCCGATCAGCCGGTGCAGCAGCATGCCGACCATATACAGCAGGATCGCCAGCAGCGCGCCGCAGGCCAGGGTGGTGACCTCCATTTTGCCGCTGAATTTCTCCGTTGCCGACGCCTCGCCGTCCGCCTGGCCGCCGGGCATCAGGCTGCCTTCGCCGGTCAGGTGCGGGTAGCGTTTACCCAGCTGGTTCAGCAGCCCGGCAATCACGATCGCCGTCAGGCTGCCCAGCATTACGATCGGCAGGATGCGCCCCAGCGCCACGCCCTGCTCGATATGCAGGATCGCCGCATAGCCCATCGACAGCGGGATCGCCCCTTCACCGACGCCGCCGGCCATGATCGGCAGGATCAGGAAGAAGAAGATCTGGAACGGCTCCAGCCCCAGCGCCAGCCCGACCGCCATCCCCGCCAGCATGCCGACAATCTCACCGCACAGCATCGGCACGAAAATACGCAGGAAGCCCTGAATCAGCACCTGACGGTTCATGCTCATAATGCTGCCGACGATAATGCAGCAGATATAGAGGTAGAGAATATTGGTGCTTTTGTAGAACTGGGTGGTGGACTGCACCACCACGTCCGGCAGCAGGCCGTAGTGCACCAGCGCGGAGGGGATAAAGGTGGCGCAGATCGCCGCCGCGCCCATCTTGCCCACCAGCGGCAGGCGTTTACCGAACTCACCGCAGGCGAAGCCAAAGAAGGCCAGCGTGGCGACCATCACCACGATATCAGACGGCATTTTACCGGCCAGGCAGTCGAGCAGGATCAGAAAACCGGCCAGCAGAAACAGCGGCAGCGGTACGATGCCGACCTTGTAATTATCCATAACCCGCCACCATTTTTCCCGCAGCGGGATATCGGCGGTTTTCTCTCTGGCGACGAGATAAGAATCATCAGTTGTGCTCATAGTCTGGCCTCTTATTAAGTTTCACCGACATCATAGTGAAAGGCCTTATTAACCTGCTGTGATTCTGTTCAAATTTAAAACGGGTTTTTAATGGTGCTTATGGTTTCTATGGCGTTAATTGACATTATGTAAAACAGCGCGTGGAGTTAATGGTGTTAAGGTTATTTAGCGGGATAATCTTATCGACTCTGCTGCATTTAAGCGTTATCGCAATTCAGCTTAAACGCGTGTCAGCGATCACAAGTTGATCGGGCGCAATCTTGTCTGATTCCCTGCACATGGTAGGGTAATGGCTGACTCTTGTGAGCGGTAAATTCCGGCCATGCGCCTAAAACTCTCTTTTCAGATTAAGCTGTTCCTGTGCCTGGTTGCCTTCTCCTGCCTGCTGCTGGCGGCGATTGCCGGCTACAGCTGGTATCAGCTCGACGCCCAGCTGCACCGCGACCTCGGGGCCAGGGCGCAGGTGCAGGCGCGGGAGATTGCGCTGATCCCCCCGCTGGTGGCGGCGGTGCAGGCCGACGATCCGCGGCAGGTTGCCGCATTAATGAAACCCTTTCGCGCCAGCAGCGACGCCAGCTATATCGTGGTCGGCGACAGCCAGGGCCGCCACCTTTATCACTCTGAAGATGCCGGCCGTATTGGCCAGCCGATGGTCGGCGGCGATAACAGCGAGGTGCTGGCCGGAAAAACCATTATTACCGTGCGTAAAGGTGGCATTGGCGTTTCGCTGCGCAGTAAAGCGCCAGTACGGGATAACAATGGCCGGGTTATCGGCATTGTTTCCGTCGGCTATTTAAAGTCGCATATTGATAATTTAACCACCCGCACGCTGCTGCAAATTTCCGCCGCGATTATTCTGCTGTTTATCGCGCTGTTTATTTTCTCCTGGCTGCTGTCTAAAAATCTTAAGCGGCAGATGTTCTCGCTGGAGCCGAAAGAGATTGCCCTGCTGGTGCGCCAGCAAAGCGCGCTGCTGGAAGCGATCTACGAAGGGGTGATCGCCATCGATGCCAGCGGGCGCATTATTACGCTCAACCGGGCGGCGCGCGAGCTGCTGGATTTACGCCAGAGCGCCGACGCGGCGATCGGTAAACCGGTCAGCGAAGTGCTGAGCAGCCAGCCCGACTTTTTCAGCAGCGGGCAGCAGCAGGATACCCACGACGAGGTGTGCCGGTTTGGATCGCTGCGGGTGATTGCCAGCCGGGTGCGCATTATGCAGCAGCAGGAGCTGCTGGGCTGGGTGGTGACCTTCCGCAGCGAAAACGATATCAATACCCTGAGCAGCCAGCTCAGCCAGGTGCAACGCTACGCCGACAGCCTGCGGGTGATGCGCCACGAACAGCTGAACTGGACCGCCGCGCTGGCCGGCCTGCTGCAGATGCAGCGCTATGACGAAGCGCGACGCTACGTCGAGGCCCAGTCGGCAGGCGCGCAGGAGATCCTCGACTTTATCTCCACGCGGTTTGTTCCCCCGGCGCTGTGCGGCCTGCTGCTGGGAAAATACGCCAGCGCGCGCGAAAAAGGCATTGAACTGCGCTTCGATCCCGCCTGCCAGCTAAGCACGCTGCCGGACGGGCTGAACGAGAGCGAGCTGATGTCGGTGGTCGGCAACCTGCTGGATAACGCCGTCGAGGCCACGCTGCGCGGCCCGCAGCTCCGGCCAGTTGCGCTCTATCTCAGCGACGCCAGCGGCGAACTGGTGATCGAAGTGGCGGACCAGGGCGGCGGCATCGCCGGACACATTCGTGATACGCTGTTCGAGCCGGGGATCACCACCAAAGCCGACGCCCGCGATCACGGCATCGGCCTGCAGCTGGTGGCGCGTTACGTCTCCCAGGCGCACGGCAGCATCGAAGTGACGGACAACGATCCGCACGGCACCATTTTCTCGCTGTTTATTCCCAACACCCGACCCTCCCGAGCACCCGACTATGTCTGAAGCCCTCGACGTTTTGATCGTAGAAGATGAACCGCTGCTGGCCCGCCTGCACGCCGAGTTTATCGAACAACATTTTAACCTGCGGGTGGTGGCCACGGCCGCCACGCTGGCCGAGGCAAAACGGCTGGCCGCGCTGCATCAGCCGCGGCTGATCCTGCTGGACAACTTCCTGCCGGATGGTCAGGGCATTGAGCTGATGGAGAGCGCGGCGGTCAAAGCCGCCAGCTGCTCGGTGGTGTTTATCACCGCCGCCAGCGATATGCACACCTGCAGCCAGGCGATCCGCAACGGCGCCTTCGACTATATTATTAAGCCGCTGTCGTACAAACGGCTGCGCAACTCGCTGGAGCGCTTTATGCAGTTTGTGCAGACTCAGCACAGCTACCGGGTGATTGACCAGCACAGCGTCGACGCGCTCTACAACCTGCAGTCCAAACAGTTTGCCGCTGAACCGGCGGCAAAAGGCATTGAGGCCAATACCCTGGCGCTGGTGCAGCAGCTGTTTGAACAGCAGCCGGACGTTGCCCACACCGTAGAAGAGGTGGTGGAACAGGCCGGCATCAGCAAAACCACCGCCCGGCGCTATCTGGAGCACTGCGTGGCCAGCGATTGGGTCCAGGTGGAGATGCTCTACGGTAATATCGGCCATCCGCGGCGCCTGTATCGAAAGAAAACTAAAGTGAAATAACGTTTCTGCTTACCTAAAAGCAACCGGCTGGAGATCCTGGCGCGCTAAGGACAACCGACAGCAGATTATATTTTTTTAGACGATTTTATTGCCGGGTTCATTGGGGATAATAGTGATTAACCTTATTATCGCCGTCCCGGCACTCCCCGTAACCCGAGTGGTTTATGTCTGTGAAAATTTACTCTGCTGCTATTTTTTCCCTGCTGACGCTGGCGCCCGTTGCTGCACCGCTGGCCGCGCCGTTAGCACCCAGCGAGGGAAACTGGACCGCCGCTGAATTTCAGTTTAACAGCGGTGAAAAAATGAAAGGCCTGCGCATTCATTACACCACGCTGGGCTCACCTGATAAACCAGCGGTATTATTACTTCACGGAACCAATCAGCCAATTAAAGCCCTGCTGGCCGACAACTTCGGCGGGCGGTTATTTGGCCCTGGCCAGCCGCTGGACAGTAATAAATATTTCATCATTATGCCGGACAGTATCGGCTCCGGTCAGTCGTCGAAGCCTTCCGACGGCCTGCGCATGGCGTTTCCGCAGTTTGACTACGGCGATATGGTCACCGCGCAGTACCGTTTATTAACAGAGGGGCTGGGCATCCGCCACCTGCGGCTGGTGATGGGCTACTCGATGGGCGGCATGCAGACCTGGCTGTGGGGAGAAAAATACCCGACGATGATGGACCAGCTGGTGCCGATGGCCGCACAGCCTGCCGAACTTTCCGGCCGCAACTGGATGATGCGCCGGCTGCTGATTGAGTCGATCAAAGGCGACCCGGCATGGCAGCAGGGCAACTATCAACAGCAACCTCCGGCCCTGAAATATGCCAGTACAATGTTCAGCGTCGCCACCACCGGCGGCACGCTCGGCTGGCAGCAGAAGGCACCCACCCGCGCCGCTGCCGACCAGCGCGTTGAGGAACGGCTGGCCGCGCCGGTCACCGCCGACGCCAATGACTTTATTTACCTGTGGGGATCGTCGGCGAATTATAATGCGCAGCGCGATCTGTCGCGTATTAAGGCACCGCTGCTGATCGTTAATTCGGCTGACGACGAACGTAATCCGCCGGAAACCGGATCGCTGGCCGCCGATCTGAAAAAATTAAAACGTGCCGAGCTGCTGTTAATTCCGACCGGGAAACAAACCAGCGGGCACGGCACCATGATGTCGGCCGCGCTGTATGAAAAAGAATTAAACGCGTTCCTGAAACAGAACGATAAAAAATAATATTACGCGCGCGATGCACCGGCGTTTACCGATCGCACCGCGCGCGCCTTACGCACACTGTCTGACTACTGACTCAACCAGCAACAGGGAACACCTTATGCTTCGTCGAATAAAAATCCGTACCGCGCTCAGCCTGATGGTTTTTTCACTGACCGCGCTGCTGCTCTGCGTTGGCCTGCTCGGGCTGGTTGCCGTGCAGTCGGGCAACAAATCCTTTGCCCACGTGGATAAAGAAGTGCTGCCGGGGCTGGTGGCGCTGAATGAGAGCTCCGAGCTGCTGCTGCGCGGCCGGCTCGATCTGCGCCTGTATGAATCGCTGATCGGCAAAGGCGACACCGCCACGGCGAAAGTGGCGCTGGATCGCGCGCGGGGCAAGGTCGAGGGTGCCGCAGCCAAATGGCAGCAGTACCTGACCTTCCCGCAGTCTGAGGCAGAAAAGGTGATTGCCGATGAGATGGCGGCACACCGTGACACGCTGATGACCACCTTTATCACCCCGGCGTTTGCCGCGCTGGAAGCGGGCAACCTCGACGAATATCGCCAGCGCGCCGGCCAGTCCACCACGCTGTACGCCGCCTTTGATAAGGCCTCTAAAGCGCTGGTCGCCTTTAAGCTGCAGAGCATCGACCTCGCCTGGGAAGAGTCTAACTCGCGGGTGAAAAGCATGCAGCTGACGCTGACCTTCGCCATCGTGGTTGCCCTGCTGCTGGCCGGTCTGGCGTGGTGGGTAATGACCTGCCTGGTGGTAAAACCGCTGAATCAGGCGATCGGCGTGTTTGACCGCATCGCCGAAGGCGACCTGCGCGCGCGCATCGACGTCAGCGGCAAAAATGAGATCGCCCGGCTGTTCTCCTCGGTGCAGCGCATGCGCGACGGGCTGGAGAGCATGGTGCTGTCGGTGCGCTACGGCACCAACTCAATCGGCTCCGGCGTGGAAGAGATCGCCTCCGGCAATATCGACCTCTCCAGCCGCACCGAACAGCAGGCGGCGTCGCTGGATGAAACCGCCTCGAGCATGGAACAGATTATGTCGACGGTGAAAAACAACGAAGACAACACCCGTAAGGCCAACGACCTGGCGCAGCAGGCGTCTGACTCGGCGTCGCGCGGCGGCGAGGTGGTGGCCGAAGTGATCCAGACCATGCAGGCCATTGAGCAGAGTTCGGCGCGCATCGGTGATATCGTCAGCGTGATTGACGGCATCGCCTTCCAGACCAACCTGCTGGCGCTGAACGCCGCCGTCGAAGCGGCGCGCGCCGGTGAAGCCGGCCGCGGCTTTGCGGTGGTGGCCTCGGAAGTGCGGGTGCTGGCGCAGCGCAGCGCTACGGCGGCCAAAGAGATCGGCACCATGATCGACGCCTCGCTGAGCAATATCGGCAAGGGCGCCGGGCTGGTCAAAACCGCCGGCAATACCATGGATGAGGTGATGGTCGACGTGAAAAAGGTGGTCGACATTATGGATGAGGTGATGCTGGCCTCAGGCGAACAGACCCGCGGCATTTCGCAGATCAATATCGCCATCAACCAGATGGACGGCGTCACCCAGCAGAACGCCTCGCTGGTCTCCGAAGTGGCTACCGCCGCCAGCGCCCTGCAGCAGCAGGTGGTGCATCTGCAGCAGTCGGTGACCCGCTTCCAGACCGAAGATGACGGGCGGCCGGACGAGGTGGCCGCGTAACGGATTATCTTTTCTGATTTGAGTTTAGGACAAAAAGTTTTTACGATAGCCCCACTGGCGGTACCGCTGCCCGGTAGTAAAAAAGCAGCGGACCGCCATGAAAAGTCACCTTCGGGCAGCCTGACGGCTGCCGTTTGCGTTTTACGCCTCGTTACCTCAACACCAACATCCGGGACCAGGAATTACACTATGAGCGATAATTTCATCGAACGCATTTCGACGGCGTTGGGTTCAGAAAAAACGCTGGAAGGCTTTGTGCGCCAGCTGCTTGAAATGCTTGAACTGGTCACCGGCATGGAATCCACCTACCTGACGCGGATTGATGACGATCGGGTTGAGCAGCATATCCTGTTTGCCCGCAACAGCCAGCAGATGCAGATCCCGGAAGGCCTGTCGGTGCCCTGGCAGGACACGCTGTGCAAGCGGGCGCTGGACGAAGGCCGCACCTACACCTGTAACGTGCCGGAAGTGTGGGGCGACTCACAGGCGGCCGGCGCGCTGGGCATCACCACCTACGTCAGCACCCCGGTGACCCTCGCCGACGGCGCGATCTTCGGCACCCTGTGCGCGGCCAGCTCGCAGAGCAAACCGCTGACCCAGCGCGCTAATCAGGTGCTGATGCTGTTCTCCGAGCTGATCGCCCAGCACATCCGCCGCGAACAGCTGCTGCAGGAGCTGAGTGAGGCGAACGACGCGCTGACCGCCGTCAGCTATACCGATGAACTGACCCGCCTGCCCAACCGCCGCGCGGTGTTCCATCGCCTGCCGGGGCTGTTCGCCCGCTGTAGCCTGGAGACCCGTTCGGTGCTGATGGCGTTTGTCGATCTTGACGGCTTTAAACAGATTAACGACCGCTACGGCCATGAAACCGGCGATGCCTTCCTGCAGGCAATTGCGCTGCGGCTGCAGAGCTTTGCGGCGGTGGACAGCGTGCTCGGGCGGCTGGGTGGCGATGAGTTTATCGTCGCCTGCCCCGGCCCGCTGCAGCAGAGCGACGCCGCTGAATCGCTGCAGGCGCTGCGCGAACAGCTGACGTCGCTTCTCGCCGGACGCTATCCGCTGGCAGAGTGCACCATTGACTACGCCGGGGCCAGCCTTGGCATCCTGGCGGTGGACCCGCACCTCACCCCGGACCAGGCGGTGCGCGCAGCCGACGCGGCGATGTATCAGGATAAAGCGCGGCGTAAACAGGCCGCGCGTGAGGCCGATCGGCACGCGTGCCTGTAAGGCACGCACTCCTTCCTGTAATGGCTGGGCCCGCCCTGTGCCTCTAAGGCCTAAACCAGCACCTCGCCGAAGCGGTCACGGTGCTCCTTCGGCGTGCTGGCATAGCTCTTCTTAAACACCGAATAGAAATACTGCAGCGACGGGTAGCCGCACACCTGTGAAATCTCGTTAATCGACAGCGACGAGGTGACCAGCAGCGTACGCGCCCGCTCCAGCTTCTCCGTGTGGATCGCCGCGTGGATGGTTTCGCCGGTCTCCTCCTTAAAACGCTTCTCCAGATTGGAGCGCGAAATGCCCACCGCATCCAGCACCTGCTCGACCTTAATGCCTTTACAGGCGTTAAAGCGGATGTAGTGCATCGCCTGGATCACCGACGGATCGCGCAGCGAGCGGTAGTCGCTGGAACGCCGCTCGATCACCTTCACCGGCGGCACCAGGATGCGCTGCAGCGGTAACACCTGCGGCTCCAGCAGGCGGTGCAGCAGTTTCGCCGCCTGATAGCCCATCTGGCGGGTGCCCTGCGCCACCGACGACAGCGCCACCCGCGACAGGTAGCGGGTCAGCTCCTCGTTATCGATGCCGATCACGCTGAGTTTTTCCGGCACCGGGATCTTCAGGTGCTCACAGGCCTGCAGCAGATGGCGGGCGCGGGCGTCGGTCACGGCGATAATCCCGGTCTGCGGCGGCAGCGTCTGCAGCCAGTCGGCCAGCCGGTTCTGCGCGTGCTGCCAGTTCTCCGGCGCGGTCTCCATCCCCTGATAGACCACCCCCTGATAGCGCTCTGAGGCGACGATCTGGCGGAAGGCGTGCTCGCGCTCGGCGGCCCAGCGCTTGTCGCTGCCGGCCGGCAGGCCGTAGAAGGCAAAGCGGTTGATGCCCTTCTCTTTCAGGTGCAGAAAGGCGCTCTCGACCAGCGCGCGGTTGTCGGTGGCGATGTAGTGCACCGGCGGATAGTCCTCCGCCCGGTGATAGGAGCCGCCGACGCCGACCACCGGCACCCCCACCGCGTTAAGCACGCTTTCGATCGCCCGGTCGTCATAGTCGGCGATCACCCCGTCGCCCAGCCACTCGCGAATATTGTCGAGGCGACAGCGAAAATCCTCCTCGATAAAAATATCCCAGTCGCTCTGTGAGGCCTGCAGATACTCCCCCACCCCTTCCACCACCTGACGGTCATAGACCTTGTTGGCATTAAATAACAGCGTGATGCGGTAACGCTTTTCACTCATAACTGCGGCCTCTTCCTTCTGCTGCCCGCACGGGGCTCCTGCATCATCAATAGCACAGCCCGGCGCGTTGTGCATCGCCGGGCCACGCTGCTCAGGCGCGCCGGCGGGTAACGGCATCCATCCACACCGCCAGCAGCAGGATCCCGCCTTTGACGATGTACTGCCAGAAGGTCGGCACGTCCATCATGCTCATGCCGTTATCCAGCGAGGCCATAATAAACGCCCCCATCACCGCGCCGGCCACCGAACCGACGCCGCCCGCCAGGCTGGTGCCGCCGATCACGCAGGCGGCGATGGCGTCCAGCTCGGCGATATTGCCCGCCGAGGGCGAACCGGCTCCCAGTCGCGAGCTGAGGATCAGCCCGGCAATAGCCACCATCAGCCCGTTGATGGCGAACACCGCCAGCTTAGTGCGTGCCACGTTGATGCCGGAGAGCCGGGCGGCATCGAGGTTGCCGCCGATGGCGTAGATGCGGCGGCCAAAGGCGGTGCGGGTAGCCATAAACAGCCCGGCCAGCAGCAGCAGCGTCAGGATCAGCACCGGGGTGGGCACGCCGCGGTAGTCGTTCAGCAGCCAGATCGCCCCCAGTACCAGCACCGCGGTCAGCGCCTGCCGCCCGATCGTGCCGCCCGCCGCCGGCTGCGGCAGCCCCATGGCGATGCGCCGCAGCCGCAGCCGCCACTGCCAGAGCACAAACAATCCCAGCCCGAGCACCCCGCAGCCAAAGCCGATGCCGTCCGGCAGGTAGCTCTGGCCGATCTGCGACATTGCCGCCGTGGTCGGCGCCACCGTACTGCCGTCGGTGATGCCGACCAGGATGCCGCGAAACGCCAGCATCCCGGCGAGGGTAACGATAAACGACGGCACCCGGCGGTAGGCCACCCACCAGCCGTTCCACGCGCCGAGCAGCAGGCCCATCAGCAGCGTGACCACAATGGTCAGCGGCAGCGGCCAGCCGAGCCAGACGTCAAAAATTGCCGCCGCGCCGCCCAGCAGCCCCATCATTGAGCCGACCGACAGGTCGATCTCCGCCGAGATAATGACGAACACCATCCCCACCGCCAGGATGCCGGTGATCGCCGTCTGGCGCAGCAGGTTGGAGATATTGCGCGCGCTCAGCCACGCGCCGTCGGTCATCCAGCTGAAAAACAGGCCGATCAGCAGGATCGCCGCCAGCATCACCAGCACCTGCATATTGATCGTGCGCCCTTTGCCCGTTGCTGCGGGCTGCCCGGCCGCCGGCGCGGCGGCAGAATCGGTTTTAAGCATGATGTGGACTCCTCAGGGCGGCATCCATCACCTGCTCCTGGCTCAGATTGTGGTTGAGTAAGTCGGCTTTGATCTGCCCTTCGTGCATCACCAGCACCCGATCGCTGAGCCCCAGCACCTCCGGCAGCTCCGAGGAGATAACGATGATGGCAATCCCCTGGCGCACCAGTTCGGCGATCAGCCGGTAGATCTCAACGCGGGCACCGATATCGATGCCGCGCGTCGGTTCGTCGAGGATCAGAATGCGCGGGTTAAGCTGCAGGCAGCGGGCGATAATCGCCTTCTGCTGGTTACCGCCGCTCAGCCGGCCGATCGCCAGATCGGCGGAGGCGGTTTTCACCCGCAGCCGCGCCAGCCCCTGCTGAATCGCCTCCTGCTCGGCGGCCTCGTCCAGCACCGTCAGCGGGCCGCTGAACTGATCCAGCGCCGCCAGGCTGATGTTTTTTCCCACCGCCATCAGCGGCACGATGCCGTCTTTTTTACGGTCTTCCGGCACCATGGCGATGCCCAGCGCAATCGCCTGCGCGCAGCTGTTAATGGTCACCGGCTGGCCGTCCAGCAGAATGCGCCCCTGCCAGCGCCCCGGCCAGTCGCCATACAGACAGCGCACCGTCTCGCTGCGCCCCGCGCCAACCAGCCCGGCGATGCCGAGGATCTCGCCGCGCCTGAGGCTGAACGAGACGTTATCCACCCGGCGAACATTGCGGTTGAGCGGGTGCCAGGCGGTCAGGTTTTCCACCCGCAGGATCTCCTCTCCCGGCGTATGGCGTTCGCTCGGGTAGATGGCGCTCATCTCGCGCCCGACCATCATGGTGATAATGTCATCCTCGCTCATCGCCGCCGCCGGACGGCTGCCGATCGGCTTACCGTCGCGGATCACGCAGATGGTGTCGGAGATGGCTTTCACCTCGCTGAGCTTGTGTGAGATATAGATGCAGGCGATGCCGTGCTCGCGCAGGTTGTTGATAATCTCCAGCAGCACCGCCGTCTCCGGCGCGGTCAGCGACGAGGTCGGCTCATCGAGCACCAGAATGCGCACCTGCTTGTTCAGCGCGCGGGCGATCTCCACCAGCTGCTGCTGGCCGGGCGACAGTTCGCTGACCCGGGTGGCCGGGTCGACGTCCAGCCGCACGCGCGCCAGCAGCTGGCGGCAGCGCAGGGTCATGGTTTCATCATCGACCACGCCGAAGCGGGCGATCTCCGCGCCGAGAAAGATGTTCTCCAGCACCGTCAGCTGACGCACCAGCGCCAGCTCCTGGTGGATAATCACAATGCCGCGCCGTTCGCTGTCGCGCAGCGTTGCCGCACGCAGCTCCTCGCCGGCAAAGCGGATCTCCCCCTCGTACTCGCCATATGGATAGAGCCCGCACAGCACCTTCATCAGCGTCGACTTGCCGGAGCCGTTTTCGCCGCACAGCGACAGCACTTCCCCGGCGTCCAGCTGCAGGCTGACGTCATCCAGCGCCTTAACGCTGCCAAAACGCTTAGTGATATGGTTCATTTCCAGCAGTCTTGCCACGGTGTCACCTCACTTGCTGAGCCGCCGCACCAGCTGGCGCGGCGGCGTTCCGCTTACAGGCTGCTTTTCTTATGGAAGCCGTCGGCCACCACGGTGCTGTCGATATTGGATTTATCCACCGAAACCGGCGTCAGCAGCCAGGCAGGGACCTCTTTCAGGCCGTTGTTCAGCGTGGCGTTACCGGCGGGCGTCTTGCCTTCGCCCAGCTCGACGGCAATGCGCGCCGCCTCGGCGGCCAGTTTAGTAATCGGCTTGTAGACGGTCATGGTCTGGGTGCCGTTCTCCAGCCGTTTCATCGCCGCCAGGTCGGCGTCCTGACCGGAGATCGCCACCTTACCCGCCAGCCCCTGGGCGCTCAGCGCCTGAATGGCGCCGCCGGCGGTAGCGTCATTGGAGGCCACCACGGCATCAATCTTATTACCGTTGGCGGTCAGGGCATTTTCCATAATCTTCAGCGCATTCTCCGGCAGCCAGGCGTCGACCCACTGATCGCCCACCACCTTGATTTTTCCGCTGTCGATCAGCGGTTGCAGCACCTTCATCTGCCCGGCGCGGAACAGGCGGGCGTTATTATCCACCGGGGATCCGCCCATCAGAAAATAATTACCGGAAGGCACGCGGCTGACCAGGCTTTGCGCCTGCAGTTCACCGACCTTCTCATTATCAAACGAAATATAGTAATCAATATCGGCGTTATTAATCAGCCGATCGTAGGCCAGCACCTTAATGCCTTCACGGTGGGCCTCTTTTATCACGTTGCTCAGCACCTGGCCGTTATAGGGAATAATCACCAGCACGTCGACGCCGCGGTTGATCATATTTTCAATCTGCGCCATCTGCGTCTCTTCATTGCCGTTGGCCGACTGCACAAACACTTTCGCCCCCAGCGCTTCGGCCTTGCTGACGAAAATATCGCGATCTTTCTGCCAGCGCTCCAGCCGCAGGTCATCGATCGCCATACCGATTTTTACCTCTTTCGCCGTGGCGGCCTGGCTGAACAATGCCAGCGCAGCGCAGGCGGCAAGCAGGGTGATTTTCATTTTCATCGTTGATCCCTTTCAGTTGCGGTTGTTGTTATCAGGGTACAGGGTGACGGGCTGCTGAATTGTTGACCGGGTTTTGGCGGGCCGGCAATTACAGATTTTCCTCCTGCCGTTATGTTTTTTGTCATTCGGGAGGCAACTCACAGTTAGCAATTATCTTAATCTCAGAGTGAAATAACATAATTGAGCGCCCCGCCGTCACCGGTAACAATCACCGCATCTTCTCGCTCACCCTACTTCCGCACTAAGGAGTTTCAGATGCAGGATTATTTCGACCAGATCGGCCGTATTCAGTATGAAGGCCCACAGAGCACCAATCCGCTGGCCTTCCGCCACTACAATCCTGACCAGCGGGTGCTGGGCAAAACCATGGCGCAGCACCTGCGCTTCGCCGCCTGCTACTGGCACACCTTCTGCTGGGGCGGCACCGATATGTTCGGCGTCAGCGCCTTCGATCGTCCGTGGCTGAGCAACGGCGACGGCATGGCGCTGGCGCGGCAGAAAGCCGACGTCGCCTTTGAGTTTTTCCACAAGCTCAACGTGCCCTACTACTGCTTCCACGACATCGACGTGGCACCGGAGGGTGACTCGCTGCGCACCTACCTCTCCAACGCGGCGGAGATCACCGACGTGCTGCTGGAGAAACAGGAACAGAGCGGCGTGAAACTGCTGTGGGGCACCGCCAACTGCTTTACCCACCCGCGCTACGGTGCCGGTGCGGCCACCAACCCGGACCCGGAGGTGTTTGCCTGGGCCGCCAGCCAGGTGACCAGCGCGATGCACGCCACTCACAAACTGGGCGGGGAAAACTACGTGCTGTGGGGCGGCCGCGAGGGCTATGAAACCCTGCTGAACACCGACCTGCGCCAGGAGCGCGAGCAGATCGGCCGCTTTATGCAGATGGTGGTCGAGCACAAACACAAAATCGGTTTCCAGGGGCTGCTGCTGATCGAACCGAAACCGCAGGAGCCCACCAAGCACCAGTACGACTATGACGTTGCCTCGGTGTACGGCTTCCTGAAACAGTTCGGGCTGGAAAAAGAGATCAAGGTCAACGTCGAGGCCAACCACGCCACCCTCGCCGGCCACTCGTTCCACCATGAGATCGCCACCGCCATCGCCCTCGGCATTTTCGGCTCGGTGGACGCCAACCGCGGCGATCCGCAGCTGGGCTGGGATACCGATCAGTTCCCGAACAGCGTGGAGGAGAACGCGCTGGTGATGTATGAGATCCTCAAGGCGGGCGGCTTCACCACCGGCGGCCTGAACTTTGACGCCAAGGTGCGCCGCCAGAGCACCGATAAATACGATCTGTTCTACGGCCATATCGGCGCGATGGACACCATGGCGCTGGCGCTGAAGGTGGCGGCGAAGATGATTGAAAGCGGCGAACTCGACCAGCGCGTGGCGCGCCGCTACAGCGGCTGGAACGGCGAGATGGGCCAGCAGATCCTTAAGGGCGAGTTCACCCTCGACGGCCTGGCGCAGCACGCCAGCCAGCACAACTTCCTGCCGCAGCACCAGAGCGGCCGCCAGGAGCTGCTGGAAAATCTGGTGAACGGCTATCTGTTCGATCGTTAACCTGACTGGAGATGGGCACATGGTAATAGGCATCGATCTCGGCACCTCCGGCGTGAAGGTGGTGCTGCTCAACGCTGACGGCGGGCTGCTGGCCAGCCACAGCGCGCCGCTCGACGTCTCACGCCCGCGGCCGCTGTGGAGCGAACAGGATCCGGAGAGCTGGTGGCAGGCCACCGACCAGGCGATGCGCGGGCTGGCGCAGCAGCATGACCTTAGCGGCGTACGGGCCATCGGTCTGAGCGGCCAGATGCACGGTGCCACTCTGCTGGACGCCGACGGCGGGACAATTCGCCCAGCGATCCTGTGGAATGACGGGCGCAGCGCCGCCCAGTGCGCGGCGCTGGAGGAGGCGGTGCCGCAGGCCCGCAGCATTACTGGCAACCTGATGATGCCGGGCTTTACCGCACCGAAGCTGCTGTGGCTTAAAGAGCACGAACCGCAGCACTTTGCCCGCATCGCCAGAGTGCTGCTGCCGAAGGACTGGCTGCGCTGGCGGCTGAGCGGCGAGTTTGCCAGCGATATGTCGGATGCCGCCGGCACCCTGTGGCTGAACGTGGCGCAGCGCGACTGGAGCGAACCGCTGCTGGCCGCCTGCGGCCTGACGCGGGCACAGATGCCGCGGCTGGTGGAGGGTAACGCCTTTACCGGACGGCTCAGCGCGGCGCTGGCAAAACGCTGGGGGATCGGCGAGGTGCCGCTGGTGGCCGGCGGCGGTGACAACGCCGCCGGGGCGATCGGCGTTGGCCTGACGGAACCGGGCCAGGCGATGCTGTCGCTCGGCACCTCCGGGGTCTATTTTGTGGTCAGCGACGGCTTTGCCAGCAACCCGCAGCGGGCGGTGCACAGCTTCTGCCACGCGCTGCCGGGGCGCTGGCACCTGATGTCGGTGATGCTCAGCGCCGCCTCCTGCCTTGACTGGGCGGCACGGCTGACCGGCTGTGCCGACGTGGCGGCGCTGCTGGCGGAGGCCGAACGCGCCAGCGACGATCGGCCGCTGCCGCTGTTTCTGCCTTACCTCTCCGGCGAGCGCACGCCGCATAACAATCCGGCGGCCAGCGGGGTGTTCTTTGGCCTGACCCATCAGCACGGGCGGCCGGAGCTGGCGCGGGCGGTGCTTGAAGGGGTGAGCTTTGCGCTGGCGGAGGGCATGGACGCCGTTCACGCCTGCGGCGTACGGCCGGAGAGCATCCGGCTGATCGGCGGCGGCGCGCGCAGCGAACTGTGGCGGCAGATGCTGGCGGACGTCAGCGGACAGACGCTGGACTACGTAGAGGGAGGCGAGGTCGGCCCGGCGCTGGGTGCCGCACAGCTGGCGCGGATGGCGCTAAATCCGGATGTGCCGCTGGCCGAATTGCTGCCCGCGCTGCCGCTGCTGCAGCGCCACCGGCCCGACGCCGCACGCCACCAGGCCTATCAGCCGCAGCGCGCGCGCTTCGCGCAGCTCTATCAACAGCTGGAATCGCTGATGCGCTGATACAACAGGCTACTGGCTACTGGTGCTGGTGCTGGTGCTGGTGCTGGTGCTGGTGCTGGTGCTGGCAGGCGACAGAAAACAAAAAGCCCACCGCGTTGGCGATGGGCCTTTTGCCGTTAATTTTTTACCCCTTCCGGCGCTTATCTCCGGCACTCACTGGTGTTAGCTCTGCGAGGGGCAGGAGCGATAATATGATCCAGGAATAATCCTAACAAGAGAAAAATGGAGATTTGTGCGTCAGGCCAAATTTTTACTGCATTATCGGCCTGGGTATCGCACTTCACTCTCGATCACCTGAGCTGACTGACCCTCTTTTAACTGCTGACAGGCTATTGATAGTAAATCCCTTCAGCCTCCAGTTCACGAATGACCCGATAGTCACGCCACAACTGATGTTTATCGTTACTGACCAGATACACCGTACCGGGCTGGCTGAACACATCTTTGGTCTCACTGACCGCCTGGCCGTCAGCCAGATAGAATTCGACCTTTTTAAATGACGGCAACGCCTGCAGCCGTGCCAGAAACGCCCCGCTGGCAAAGCGCCCGGCTCGCGGACCGATCAGGCTGACATTAAAAGCGTGGTTTTTCAGCCGGTAAACCGGCTCTTTTGTCAGCTCCGTAAACCGCTGTGGCTGAGAGAGTGAGAGTGCCGTCGCCCGCAGTTGCCCCATTCCCGTCGTGCAGTCGACAATTTCCGGACGCAGTATGCCATCGCTACGGGCGGCAATTTCGACCAGGCAGGGCCCGTCGGCGGTTAACATCACTTCTGCATGGCTGGGGCCGTTTTCAATACCCAGGCAGTCGCAAACACGGTGCGTGTAGGCCACCAGCCCGGCAAACTCGTCGGCTGAAGCATCGATAATTTCATCAATATCATAGACAACATTGCCTCCCGCCAGCTGCCGTTTATGGTAGCGCACCACTTCCGTGACCAGCCTGAGGCTATTCAGAGAGACAAAATTCACCACATATTCTGTTCCCGTCAGAAAGGACTGCAGCAGAACGGCATCATTGGTGCTGTTCATGCGGTTTTTTTGATTAATAAGACGGTCAAACGCCGACCTGACCCGGTCTTCGCTGTTGCAGATAAATACGCCATCTGAACCGGCACTATCCAGCGGTTTCACCACCACCGGATAAGGCTGTTCGCTCAGCCAGTTTACCGCCTGTGGCCACCGGCAGACTTTGCACTGAGGCGTGGCGGTTATACCGGCTTCACGCAGCGATTCAATCATCTCAAACTTGTTACGGCGGGCAGCACGCTGTGAAAAATCATTTCTGTATTTAAAGTTCTGTGACTGGTTAATCCAGTCAGTGAGTTCGACGCCCGTTTCCGCGCCGCACAGTACGCCTTCCGCACCGAACTCACGGATAATATCCAGTGTTAACCCAGGGGAGGAATGGCAATAACAGTGTTGATAAATGGTAGAATCAAATCCCTGGTAGTAGTAGTCATCCAGTGAGGTGTCCGAGGCGATATGTATCATTTTACAGCCCGCCTCGCTTAAATGACGGGCAATAAATTTACCTGAAGAAAAACCATCAACCACTACGATCCTGTTCATTTTTCACCTCCCGACTGTGTTGCAGAGAAATACTTACTGATACCAAGCAGTGCCAACAGTGCCGTAAGAGCTAACACCGCAATGATGGTCTGCCATGACACGGCAATACGCCTGTCGGTAAACTGAAATGCAAGGGTAAATACAGGAATCAACAACATCAGAAAGGCAACATGCAGAGGACTGAGTGCCCCAATGGATTTTTGTATAAGAAAAATGGGAATAATATGACCAACAACAGACAGTAACACCACAATAAAAAAATAAATCACATCAAGCTGCAGAGATATATGCATAACAGCACTATACAGTAACGCGGTAAAAAGAATTAATACATTCCTGCAACCGAGGATTTCACTGGCACTCCATTTCTTATTTACTAATGATTTGGAAAACAAAGTATAGAGCACAGTTCCCACTGCACTCAGTAATACACAGATGATACCGATGGCTCTCTCCGTCGCGCTGGTGGAGGTCACTCCGCTACTGCCAACCCATGAATTAATCAGCATAATCATTACGCCGATCATAACCGCCCAGGAAATGACCGACTCGGCTTTATCCGGCCTGGTAGTAAAACCGGAGAGAAATCGCGATAAAATGATCGTCAGTGCCGGGCCACATGCCACAGAAGCAATCCCGACTACCGCCGGTTCAAGGTATTTCAACGAGATGATAAGCCCACCCCAGTTGAGCAATACCGCAACATTAATCAGCAGCAGATTTTTTTTATTCTTGTTCACCTTAGTCAGATAAGCACGACCATTGCGCATCAGTGCCAGAGTCAAAAAAACCATTGTTGCCATTGCAAAACACCAGGTGATAAACACTGAAGAGTCGAGTGCCTGAGTCACTTTAGCGATATATACATCCGACATAGCGCTGATAACACAAAACATAATGCCGCAGGTAATGCCGCTTGCAATAATTTTGCTCATCATTTCCTTACTCCCTGAGACTAATATTAAGTCATTCCATAACCGTGACCGATTCAGCGCTAAGAGATTTTTTTAATAGTGTTATCACATCATGACCCGTTTTATCTCTTACATTTTTTCGACCGTTGTTCTGTATTTTTTCCACAGCACAAATCACCTTGCTCACGATACCTCCCGCCGACTCTATCGCTTTAATTAAAGAAACAACGGCTCCTCCAGTACTTAAAGTATCATCGACAATGATAACTCGATCCCCTTCGTTTATCCCATTCAGATACATTTCACCGTCAAAGTACTCCGAATTTATTTTAACTATATTATTGTTGATATTATTTATTCTGTAGGGATACCATCTTGCCATTGCAAGAGGTCTTCCCGTTAACATTGATATGGCTGTAGCAATTGGTGCCCCCTTGTCTTCCTCTGTAACCACCTTATCAAAATCACAATCTATTTTTTTAATCATGCCATAAGCAACCTCAATCAGCACTTCAGGTCTGAGGGCTGGCAGCTGATCGGTGAATTCGTTGACTGTAGTAAGTTTACATCCGGAACTGACTACTAAAGCATTTTTATATACCTCTTCAATTAGCATTTTCTTCCCTCCTGGCATGAGTACTCAGGATATACACCAGCCCAACGGCTTTTATATTTCCATGCACTATCAAAAAAAAGTGTAACAATGACTTTGTTACTTATATTTTTCATTATCTCCTCACTTACAATCAAATTTGCAGCACATGTTGGCCCGATGCCTAAACCTTCACTATTTATAAATGATTTCATTCTTTTCCATGCTGCATCACCATTTACCAACCTGATATCGTCTATAACACTTAACTTTGTATTTGCAGATAACACCCCTGCACCCAAACCCATTAAATTATGACTATGGTGTTTAAAATTCAAATGGTGTCGAATTGCATAAACGGGTGAAGATTTATCCACCTCAACACCTACTGTTTCAATATTCGGGTATACGTCTTTAAGTACACTTGCAATTCCTGAAAATGTTCCCCCCGTGCCAATTGAGCAAACAAAATAATCAGGAACCACGCTCATTATAGTGAGATCATTAACAATCTCTCTCCCACATGAGTAAAATGCTTCCATATTCAAGGTATTAGAGGATTGATTTATAAAATATACATCCTTCTTTCCTTCCGAATATTTCTCAGCCGCTTCAACTGATCCATTCAAAAAATCACTGGCAGGAGTTTCGATGATTTTTGCTGAAAAACTTTTAATCTGTTCAATTCGCTCCTGGGTCATGCCGGCAGGCATAAATATAACAACCTTATAACCTTTCTCTCTTGCGATCCATGCCAAAGCGGCTCCACCATTTCCTGTTGAACAATCAACCAGAGTCATTCCCGGGTGAATACGCCCTTCGTTTTCTAACGTATTGAGGATGTGTAGATACGTTCTGTCCTTATGACTCCCACTAGGATTTGAAAGCTCACACTTTGCAAATAGTTTGTTCCCATTAAATTCCAAGCCGGGCAATTTTAAAAGCTTTGTTCCTCCAACATCAGCGATCTTCATATCAAATCCCTCTCTGAATGTCCATTCAACATGTGATACATCAGTATAAAAAACAGATCAAGAGCTTAAGTTGCCATAAGTCATGATTTAAAAAAATCTGTGATCGCGCGATGAGATCAGTACTTACCTGAAATAAATCTTCAAATGTCACTAGTAATAAATCCATTTATACAAAAAAATGAAAATTAATTTCCCTGTCCTTATGCTATCTGAAAGAAATCCCTGAAAAATATTCACCACCGCCCCCGCTACGCCATAGCGTTGTTTGCGATAAGTCAACGAGCCGGAACTGACCACCGTGTCCAGCCTGGTGAACAACCGTGAACAGATCTACACGGCGGAGATGTTTCTGTTGGTCGGCGTGCTCTGTTACCTGCTGTGCAGCGGGCTGGCCGGGCTGGCAAAGGGGCTGCAGCGGCGGCATAGGGCCCTGGCCCGCGTGACATAACTAAAAAATGGCTTAAGTAAAATCTGCCGCTGCCGATAATCTGCGACAGGAGTCACTCAGTGGATCGCGTTATGCTCAGCCTTAATACCAACCTCTCTGCGTTAAAGATCGAAAACAATGCGGCCAAAAGCGGCAGCTCGCTGGCGGACGCCATTCTTCGGTTATCTTCCGGCATGCGTATCAACGGTGCTAAGGATGATGCGGCAGGTCAGGCGATCGCCAACCGCATGAGCAGCCAGCAGAGCGGGCTGGCGCAGGCCAGTCGTAACGCCGGCGACGGTATCTCGCTGGTGGAGACCACCGAAGGGGCGCTGAGCGAGATCAACAACCGCCTGCAGCGCATCCGCCAGCTGGCGGTACAGGGGCTGAGCGACGTTAATACGCTGGAAGATGGCGACGCCATTCAGGCCGAGATCAACCTCAACCTGAAAGAGATTGCCCGACTGAACGGCAGCGCCAGCTTTAACGGCATCAGCGTGCTGGACGGCAGCGCCGGTAAACTGGCTATTCAGGTGGGGGCTAACGATCGCGATTCTGTCAGTGTGGATCTCTCCGCCCCAGGCTTCAGCATTGACGAACTGGGTCTGAAGGACCTGGTGATCAACGGTATTAAAAGCGCCGTCACCACGGTTAACAGGGTGATCGGCAGCGCCAGCAATCTGTCGCTTGCCGATCCTAACGTGGCGGTGAATTTCACCACGCCGACCGCGCTGAGCGACAGGCAGCTGGTCAGAAGCAGCGCCAACAACCAGCTCTATATTCAGGGTAACGACAGCGACGGCAAGACGGTTTACTATCCGGCCGTCCGTGCCGGCAGCTGGGATACCGCTACCGGCCAGGGTTACATTACCGTAGATGCCAGTAGCACCAGCCCGCTCTACGCGGACGTACCGCAGATCCCCGCTCGCAGCATCACCAGCTACAGTTACCTTGATGACAACAACGCCGCGCTGCCCGCCAGCCCGGCCCCGTCGCTGACCCTCAGCAACGGTCAGTATTACGTTGAGCAGAATGATATCTACTACCCGGCGACGCTGAGTTTTGACGCCAGCGGTGCCGCCACCGCCACCCTGACCGGGGCCGGCGGCCAGCTGGACAACGCGTTTTCCCCGCTGCCGGCCCAGGTCACCACCACGCCAGCCGTTGATACCACCAGCGCCGCACTGAGCTACAGCGACGCCAGCGGCAATCCGCTGCCCGCAGGGGATGCCAGACTGCTGAAGTCGGGCAGCCAGTACCTGCTGCAGGTGGATGACGGCAGCGGCAACCCGCAGTACTTTAACGCCACCTTCGCGGCGGAGACCGACGGCAGCAGCACGACGCTGGCGGTGCGCGCCACCGACGCCATTAATCTCAACAGCTTTAGCGCGGTGACCACCATCACTGGCACCTCAACGGTGACCCTTGACCCGGCAAAGGTGCAACTCAACTACACCAGCGCCAAAGGTGAAACGGCCACCGACGTGCTGCGTTCCGACGGCAACGGCGGCTATCTGTTAGACCTGCCGGGCATGGGCAAAACCGCCACGCTGGTCAGCCAGGACAGCGACGGCACGCTGCTGTTAAAAACCAGCAACGGCGTCGGTGACGTGCAGATTTACTTCAGGGCCACCGTCAGCGCCAGCACCGACACCAGCACCAACTACACGGTGATGACGGTGCGCGAAGTCGGCGCGGAAATCCGCCTGCGCCACCCGGATAACCCGCTGGCGACGCTGGATGCCGCCATCGCCCGCGTCGACAGCAAACGATCCCAGCTGGGGGCGATTTCGAACCGCCTGAGCTCGGTACAGAACCTGCAAAATAGCACCGGCGTGGCGCTGGCTGCCGCCCGTTCACGCATTGAGGATGCCGACTACGCCAGCGAAGTCTCGGCGATGAGCCGGGCGCAGATCCTGCAGCAGTCCGGCAGCCAGCTGCTGGCAAAGGCGAAGCTGGAGCCGCAGGCGGTGCTGGCGCTGCTGCAGAACTAGTTCGTTGCGCAGAGGGCGGGCGCGGCGGCAGAATAACCTGCTGCCCGCTCCGCTTATTTCCTCCTCCCCCCCGTTATTCCCTCCGGATTATTCCTGAAAACCACCAGAAAACTGCCAGCTGGCCGCTGATATTGCGCCGTTTATAATAGTGCGCACCATCACGGGGACTGTTTCGCTGACAATCACCCGCGCTGGTGCAATTAAAAAAAACAAGATAATAAATACAGGCTAAATTGCGCCAGAAATTAAAATTAAAACAATAAAATCAACGCGTTGATATTAATGGCACAGCCCTTGCTATATGAATCCCATCTTGTATACCAGCAGGGATTCATCAATGAGCATATTCAGTGGCTACACAATCGGTGAATGGCACCAGCACCTCAGCCTGCATGCCAGCGATGCCGCAACGATTTTAACGGACTATCTCGCCTCATTACCGTCAGACGATGAGGCGTGGATTTACCGCGCCACGCCGCAGCAGATTACCGATCAGCTGATCCCGCTGCTGGCGCAGCTGCATGACGATCCGCACAGCCTGCCGCTATTTGGCGTGCCCTTTGCGGTGAAGGACAATATTGATATCGCCGGCTGGCCAACCACCGCCGCCTGCCCGGCGTTCAGCTATCAGGCGCAGCGTGACGCCAGCGCCGTGGCGCGGCTGAAGGCGAAAGGTGCCATCGTCATCGGCAAAACCAATCTCGACCAGTTCGCCACCGGGCTGGTTGGCGTGCGATCGCCCTACGGCGCGGTGAAAAACAGCTTTGACCCGCGCTACGTCAGCGGCGGCTCCAGCGCCGGCTCTGCCTCGCTGGTGGCGCGCGGCCTGGTGCCGTTTGCCCTGGGCACCGACACCGCCGGTTCCGGCCGCGTACCGGCCGGCTTCAATAATATCGTCGGCCTGAAACCCACCAAAGGCTGGCTGTCGGCCAGCGGCGTGGTACCGGCCTGCCGGCTGAACGACACCCTCTCGGTGTTTGCCCTGACGGTGGCCGATGCCTTCCTGGTTGCCACGCTGGCCGCAGGCGAGGATGCCGCCGACGCCTATTCACGCCGCGATCCGGCCTGCGCCCCGGCGGCCCTGCCGCCGTCGCCGCTGCTGGCTATCCCGGACGAGGTCACCTTCTTCGGCGACGCGCAGGCCGGGGCCGCCTGGCAGGCGGCGCTGTCGCAGCTGCAGGCACTGGGCGTGCGTTTCAAAACCATCGACTTCACGCCGTTCTCTCAGCTGGCCGAACAGCTTTATACCGGCCCGTGGGTGGCAGAGCGCACCGCGGCGGTGGGTTCGATGCTGGATCGCCCCGGTGAGATGGACCCGACCGTCCACCACATCATCTCGCAGGGGAAAAAATTCAGCGCGGTGGACGCGTGGAACGCCGAATATCAGCGCGCGGAGCTCAGCCGGCAGATTAACGCCGCGTTAGGTGAGGTCGATGCGCTGCTGGTCCCCACCTCTCCCACCATTCATACCCTTGACGAGATGCAGCAGGAGCCGGTGCGCTTCAACTCGCAGTTTGGCACCTACACCAACTTCACCAACCTCGCCGACCTGGCGGCGCTGGCGCTGCCCGCGCCGTTCCGCGCCGACGGCCTGCCCGCCGGCATCACGCTGATCGCCCCGGCGTGGCATGACCGGGCGCTGGCGGACTTTGGTCAGCGCTGGCAGCAGCATCTGGCGCTGGCACCGGGTGCCACCGCACGGCCACTGCCTGCCACTGCGACACCGCTGCCCCCTTCAGCCAGCCACGTGCGCGTTGCCGTCGTCGGCGCGCACCTCAGCGGCATGCCGCTGAATTTCCAGCTCACCAGCCGCCGGGCGGTGTGGGTTGAAGAGACCACCACCGCCCCCTGCTACCGGCTGTTTGCCCTGCCGGGCGGACCGGTGAAGAAGCCGGGCCTGATGCGGGCGGATAGCGACAGTGGCCGGGCGATCGTCGTCGAGCTGTGGGATATCCCGCTGGCGCGCTTCGGCGAGTTTGTCGCCGAGGTCCCGGCGCCGCTGGGCATCGGCAGCCTGACGCTGGCCGATGGCCGGGTGGTGAAGGGCTTTATCTGTGAAGGGCTGGCGCTGAGCAACGCGCTGGACATTACTGCATCAGGCGGCTGGCGTCACTGGCTGGCCACTGAGGGGAGTCGCTAACATGTTCCATACCGTTCTGATTGCCAACCGCGGTGAAATTGCCTGCCGCGCGATCCGCACCCTGAAACGTCTGGGGATTAAAAGCGTCGCGGTGTTCTCGGACGCCGACCGCAACGCGCTGCACGTTAAAGACGCCGACGAGGCGATCGCCCTCGGCGGCGACAAGGCCAGCGACAGCTATCTGCGCATTGATAAAATCCTTGCCGCCGCGGAGGCCAGCGGCGCGCAGGCGGTGTGGCCCGGCTACGGTTTTCTCTCCGAAAGCCTGGCCTTTGCCGACGCCTGTGAACAGGCCGGACTGGTGTTTATTGGCCCGACCGCGCAACAGATCGGCGAGTTCGGCCTGAAGCACCGGGCGCGGGAGCTGGCCGCCGAGGCCGGCGTACCGATGACGCCGGGCACCCCGCTGCTGGCCTCGCTCGACGCCGCGCTGCTGGCCGCCGCTGAGGTTGGCTATCCGGTGATGCTGAAAAGTACCGCCGGTGGCGGCGGTATCGGCCTGACCCGCTGTGCCGATGCGGCAGCGCTGAGCCAGGCCTGGGAGAGCGTGCGCCGCCTCGGCGAGCAGTTCTTCAGCGACGCCGGTGTGTTCCTTGAACGCTGCATCGATCGCGCCCGGCATATTGAAGTGCAGATCTTTGGTGACGGCCACGGCAAAGTCGTGGCACTGGGCGAGCGCGACTGCTCGCTACAGCGCCGTAACCAGAAAGTGGTGGAAGAGACCCCGGCTCCGCATCTGCCCGCCGCCACCCGCGACGCGCTGCTGGCCGCCGCGGTGCGCCTGGGTGAGCGGGTCAGCTACCGCAGCGCCGGCACGGTGGAATTTATCTACGACGCAGAGCAGGACGCGTTTTACTTCCTCGAAGTGAATACCCGCCTGCAGGTGGAGCACCCGGTAACCGAGTGCGTCACCGGGCTGGATCTGCTGGCCTGCATGCTGCAGGTGGCGGCCGGCGACGCCATCGACTGGGATCGTCTGCAGCAGCCGCCGCAGGGGGCCTCGATTGAAGTGCGGCTCTACGCCGAAGATCCGCTGAAAAACTTCCAGCCCAGCCCGGGCACCCTGACCCACGTCAGCTTCCCGCACGACGTGCGCGTTGACAGCGCGGTAGCCAGCGGCAGCGAGGTGTCGCCGTGGTACGACCCGATGATCGCCAAGCTGATCGTACACGCCGACACCCGCGAGGCGGCGCTGGAGAAAATGCAGGCGGCGCTGGCCGCCACCCAGCTGCACGGTATCGCCACCAACCTCGACTACCTGCGGCAGATCGTCGCCGCCGACGCGTTTCGCAGCGGCGAGGTGTGGACGCGCTGGCTCGACGGCTTCAGTGCCGCATCGCCGGTGATTGAGGTGCTGCAGCCCGGTACCTTCAGCACCGTTCAGGATTACCCCGGCCGCCTCGGCTACTGGGATATCGGCGTGCCGCCCTCCGGGCCGATGGATGACCAGGCGTTCCGGCTGGCCAACCGCATTGTTGGCAACCATGCCGCCGCCGCCGGGCTGGAGTTTACCCTGCAGGGCCCGACGCTGCGCTTCCACAGCGCGGCGCTGATCGCCCTGACCGGTGCCGACTGCCCGGCAGACCTTGACGGCCAGCCCGTGGCGTACTGGCAGCCGGTGCAGGTCAGGGCCGGGCAGACGCTGACGCTGGGCCGCGCACAGCAGGGCTGCCGCACCTATCTGGCGGTGAGAAACGGCCTTGACGTGCCCGAGTACCTCGGCAGCCGCGCCACCTTTACCCTCGGCCAGTTCGGCGGCCACGCCGGGCGCACGCTGCGGGTGGCAGATATGCTGCCCGTCTCGCAGCCGCAGCTGGCCGCCTGCACCACCCCGGCCCCGGTCAGCGAACCGCAGGCGATGGCGGCGGCGCTGGTGCCGGAGTACGGCGACCTGTGGCGCATCGGCGTGCTGTACGGCCCGCACGGCGCGCCGGACTTCTTTACCCAGGCCGCTATCGATGAATTTTTCGCCAGCGACTGGCAGGTGCATTACAACTCCAACCGGCTGGGGGTGCGGCTGGTCGGCCCGAAACCGGACTGGGCGCGCGCCGACGGCGGTGAAGCCGGGCTGCACCCCTCCAACGTGCACGACTGCGAATACGCCATCGGCGCGATCAACTTTACCGGCGACTTCCCGGTGATCCTCACCCATGACGGCCCGAGCCTCGGCGGGTTTGTCTGCCCGGTGACCATCGCCCGCGCCGAGCTGTGGAAAGTGGGCCAGGTGAAGCCGGGCGACCGCATTCGCTTCCACCCGATTAGCGCCGAAGAGGCGGTGGCGCTGGAACAGGCGCAGGCGCGAACCATTGACACACTGCGCCCGGCCGGCATCAAAACCTTCCCGCCGGTGTCGCTGGCCGATACCGCGCTCGGCTCGGCCACGCTGCTGGCCGCCCGCCCGGCAACCGCCACCACGCCACGCGCCGTCTGGCGCCAGGCCGGGGATAACTACGTGCTGATCGAGTACGGCGATAACGTGATGGACCTGGCGCTGCGCCTGCGCATTTACCTGCTGATGAACGCGCTGCAGGCGCAGGCGGTGGCCGGGATCGAAGAGCTGTCGCCGGGGGTACGTTCGCTGCAGGTGCGCTACGACAGCCGGGTGCTCAGCCAGAGCACGCTGATCGCCCTGCTGCTGGAGACCGAAACCACGCTGGGTGACGTCAGCCGGCTAAAGGTTCCGTCACGCATCGTCTGGCTGCCGATGGCCTTTGAAGACAGCGCCACCCTCGGCGCGGTGGAGCGCTACCGGGAGACCGTCTGCGACCGCGCGCCCTGGCTGCCCAACAACGTCGATTTTCTGCAGCGCATCAACGGCCTGGCCGATCGCGACGCGGTGCGCGAGATCCTGTTCGACGCCAGCTATCTGATCCTCGGCCTCGGCGACGTCTATCTCGGTGCGCCCTGCGCGGTGCCGATCGATCCGCGCCACCGCCTGCTCAGCTCCAAATACAGCCCGGCGCGCACCTTTACCGCCGAAGGCACCGTCGGCATCGGCGGCATGTATATGTGCATCTACGGCATGGACTCCCCCGGCGGCTATCAGCTGGTCGGCCGCACCCTGCCGATCTGGAACCGCTATCTGCATAACCCGCAGTTTGCCGAAGGTCAGCCGTGGCTGCTGCGCTTCTTTGACCAGGTGCGTTTCTACCCGGTCAGCGAAAGCGAGCTGACGCAGCTGCGCGACGATTTCCGCGCCGGGCGTGCCACGGTGCGCATTGAAGAGACGCAGTTTGATTTTGCCGAACATCAGCGTTTCCTGGCCGACAACGCCCCGGCGATCGACGCCTTCCGCCAGCGCCAGAGCGCGGCGTTTGAGCAGGAGGTGGCGCTGTGGGCGGAGAGCGATCTGACCCTGCCTGCCGGGGACCAGCCGCTCAGCGACGCGGCAGCGCAGGAGGAGGGAGCCATGCCGGTGCAGGCCGATCTCAACGGCAATATCTGGAAGGTGCTGGTGCAGCCGGGCGACGAAATCGCGGTCGGCCAGACGCTGGTGATCGTTGAGGCGATGAAGATGGAGCTGGCGATCGTGGCTGAACGGGCCGGACGCGTGAAGCGCATCGCCTGCGTCCCCGGTCGTCCGGTCAGCCCGGGCGATACCCTGCTGTGGCTGGAGTAACGGATGAATATGACCACCGCCGCCACGCGCGGCAAAGCGCGCCCGGAGGCGCTGGCCGAACGGGTCTATCAGGCGCTGAAAAACGACATCTTTGAGTTTCGTCTGATGCCCGGCGACCGCTTCAGTGAAAACGCCATCGCCGAACGGCTCTCCGTCAGCCGCACGCCGGTGCGCCAGGCGCTGTTCCGGCTGGAACGCGAGGGTTACGTCGAAGTGTGGTTCCGCAGCGGCTGGCAGGTCAGGCCGTTCGACTTCGCCTGGTTCGACGAACTGTACGACCTGCGCACGGTGCTGGAGTGCGAGGCGCTGCGCCGCCTGTGCGCCCTGCCCGCCGCGCGGTGCGCCAGCCTGCTGCGCGACCAGCAGCAGTTCTGGTGCGGGCAGCCGCCGCTCAGCGATGGCAAAAGCGTCTCGCTGCTCGATGAGGCGTTTCATCAGGCGCTGGTGGTGGCCGCCGGTAACCAGCAGATGGCGCTGGTTCACGCGGAACTGACTGAAAAAATTCGCATTATCCGTCGTCTGGACTTCACCCGCGACGACCGTATTGCGGCGACGTATCACGAACACGCGCTGATCCTCGGCGCTGTTTTCCGCCAGCAGAGTGAGGAGGCACAGCAGATACTGACTGACCATATCGCCGTCAGCAGAGCAGAAGTCAGGAACATTACCTTACACCGGCTGCAGCAGGCCCGGTTGCAAACCACCGACTAACACACAGACCGTTCAGGGGACAGACCAATGAAGAGACGTACGTTGCTTAAGGCTTTTGCACTTTCCGCCACCGTGGTCAGTATGGGACTTTCCTGGGGCGTGCAGGCGGCTGACACCATCAGAGTCGGCATTATGCACTCCCTCTCCGGCACCATGGCGATTTCGGAGACGCCGCTGAAGGACGTGGCGCTGATGACCATCGACGAGATCAACGCCAGAGGCGGCGTATTAGGCAAAAAGCTGGAGCCGGTGGTGGTTGACCCGGCCTCCAACTGGCCGCTGTTTGCTGAAAAAGCGCGCCAGCTGCTGAGCCAGGATAAAGCGGCGGTGGTGTTTGGCTGCTGGACCTCGGTGTCGCGTAAGTCGGTGCTGCCGGTATTTGAAGAGCTGAACGGGCTGCTGTTCTACCCGGTGCAGTATGAAGGGGAAGAGATGTCGCCGAACGTGTTCTACACCGGCGCGGCACCGAACCAGCAGGCGATCCCGGCGGTGGAGTACCTGATGAGCGAGGATGGCGGCAGCGCCAGACGCTTCTTCCTGCTGGGCACCGACTACGTCTACCCGCGCACCACCAACAAGATCCTGCGCGCCTTCCTGCACAGCAAAGGCGTGAAGGAGAGCGATATCGAGGAGGTCTATACGCCGTTTGGTTACAGCGACTATCAGACCATCGTCGCCAATATCAAGAAGTTCGCGGCGGGCGGTAAAACGGCGGTGATCTCGACGGTGAACGGTGACTCCAACGTGCCGTTCTACAAAGAGCTGGCGAACCAGGGCGTTAAGGCGACCGATATCCCGGTGATGGCCTTCTCGGTGGGCGAAGAGGAGCTGCGCGGCATCGATACCAAACCGCTGGTCGGCCAGCTGGCGGCCTGGAACTACTTCGAATCGCTGGATAACCCGACCAACAAACAGTTCGTCGCCGCCTGGCGTGCTTACGCCAAAGCGCACAAGCTGCCGAACGCCGACACCGTGGTGACTAACGATCCGATGGAAGCCACCTGGGCAGGCATTCATATGTGGGCACAGGCGGTTGAAAAAGCCGGCACCACCGACGTCGATAAGGTGCGCGCGGCGATGGCCGGGCAGACCGTCACCGCACCGGATGGCTTTACGCTGACCATGGACGCCACCAACCACCACCTGCACAAGCCGGTGATGATTGGCGAAGTGGAAGAGAACGGCCAGTTCAACGTGGTGTGGCAGACCGATAAACCGGTACGCGCCCAGCCGTGGAGCCCGTATATCGCCGGCAATGACAAAAAGTCCGACAGCCCGGTGAAAACCGTGCAGTAGTCCGGTTACGCCCCCGTACTGCGGGGGCGTCCGCGACGGGCCGACAGCGGCCCGCTCTTCTGTTTCTTCGTCATCAGGGTCAATCTATGACAATACGTCTGTTCTTTATCAGCCTGCTGCTGCTGCCTCTGCTGGCGCGTGCGGGCGACGGTGCCAGCTTCGCGGCGGCCAGCCGCAGCCAGCAGGCAGCGCTGCTGCAGCAGTGGGCGGCCGCGCCGGAGGCCAGCCGCCTGCCGCTGCTGAATGCGCTCAGGGCCGAAAGCGTAGTGACCGATGCCAGCCATCAGCCGTTTAACCAGGCCGGCGATCGCCTGCTGCCGCTGGACAGCGCCGCGCAGCCGAACGGTGAAACTAAAAAGCTGTTTATGAACAACCGACTGCGCGGGCTGATTGCCGGCGCACTGGCCGCCCACCAGCTGGTCAGCCCGGACGCAGAAGTACGCCTGCGCGCCGCGCGTCAGCTGCAAAACGACGCCGCAGCCGACCAGCTGCCGCTGCTGACCCGGCGCCTGAGCACAGAGCGCGATCCGCGGGTGCAGGCGGCGCTGGGCCTGGCGATCGCAACCCGCAACCTGCACGACGGCGATGCGCTGGTGCGGCTGCAGGCGGTGAAACTGCTCGCGGCCTCCGGTGACCCGGCGATGCAGGCCAGCCTGCAGCGGCTGACGCAGCCGGGCGCGGAGCCGGAGGCGATGGTGCGTGACGCCGCCGCCGACGGCCTGCAACAGCTTAAAGACAGCCTGAAATGGGGCGACCTGCTCGGCCAGGCCTTCAGCGGCCTGTCGCTCGGCTCGATCCTGCTGCTGGCGGCGCTCGGCCTCGCCATCACCTACGGCCTGCTCGGGGTGATCAATATGGCGCACGGCGAGATGCTGATGCTCGGTGCCTACGCCACCTGGGCGGTGCAGAACCTGTTTCAGCAGTTTGCGCCGCAGTGGCTGGCGTGGTACCCGCTGCTGGCGCTGCCGGTGGCCTTTTTCATCACCGCCGCCATCGGCATGCTGCTGGAGCGGACGGTGATCCGTCATCTGTACGGCCGCCCGCTGGAGACGCTGCTGGCCACCTGGGGCATCAGCCTGATGCTGATCCAGCTGGTGCGCATGCTGTCTGGCGCGCAGAACCTGGAAGTGGCCAATCCGCCGTGGCTCTCCGGCGGCCTGCAGGTGCTGCCGAACCTGGTGCTGCCGTGGAACCGCATCGCGGTGATCCTGTTTGTGATTGCGGTGCTGGTGCTGACCTGGCTGCTGCTCAACCGCACGCGGCTGGGGATGAACGTCCGCGCCGTCACCCAGAACCGGGCGATGGCCGACTGCTGCGGCGTGCCCACCGGCCGCGTCGACATGCTGGCGTTTGGCCTCGGTTCCGGCATTGCCGGGCTGGGCGGCGTGGCGCTGTCGCAGCTGGGCAACGTCGGGCCGGAGCTGGGCCAGGGCTATATCATCGACTCCTTCCTGGTGGTGGTGCTTGGCGGGGTCGGCCAGCTGGCGGGCACCGTGGTCGCCGCGCTCGGCCTCGGTATTCTCAACAAGGTGCTGGAGCCGCAGGTCGGCGCGGTGCTGGGCAAAATCCTGATCCTGATGCTGATCGTGCTGTTTATTCAGAAACGACCGCAGGGGCTGTTTGCTATGAAAGGAAGGGTGACGGACTGATGGCACAACCGCTGACGTTAAAACTGGCGCGCCGCGCGCCGCGCATGACGACGATCCTCGCGCTGCTGGCCGGGCTGGCCCTGCTGCTGCTGCCGTTTCTGGCGCTGCTGCCGGCCGCTCACCCGCTGGCGCTCTCCGCTTACACCCTGACCCTGGTGGGCAAAATTCTCTGCTACGCCATCGTCGCGGTAGCGCTGGACCTGGTGTGGGGCTACGCCGGGCTGCTGTCGCTGGGGCACGGGCTGTTCTTCGCGCTGGGCGGCTACGCGATGGGCATGTATCTGATGCGCCAGGCGGCCGGTGACGGCCTGCCGGCCTTTATGTCGTTCCTGTCGTGGAGCGAGCTGCCGTGGTTCTGGGCCGGCACGCAGCATTTTGCCTGGGCGCTGTGCCTGATTGTGCTGGTGCCGGGGCTGCTGGCGCTGCTGTTTGGCTTCTTCGCCTTCCGTTCGCGGATCAAGGGCGTCTACTTCTCGATTATGACCCAGGCGCTGACTTACGCCGGCATGCTGCTGTTTTTCCGCAACGAGACCGGCTTTGGCGGCAACAACGGCTTTACCGGTTTTACCACCCTGCTGGGCTTTAACGTCACCGCCACCGGCACGCGGATCGGGCTGTTTATCGCCACCGTCCTGCTGCTGGCGGCCAGCCTGGCGCTGTGCTTCGCGCTGGCGCGCAGCAGGTTTGGCCGGGTGCTGACCGCCGTGCGCGACGCCGAAAACCGCCTGACGTTCTGCGGCTATAATCCGGCCGGCTTTAAGCTGTTCGTCTGGACGCTGTCGGCGGTGCTGTGCGGGCTGGCCGGGGCGCTGTACGTGCCGCAGGTCGGCATTATTAACCCGGGCGAGATGTCCCCCACCAACTCGATCGAGGCCGCCATCTGGGTGGCGCTGGGCGGGCGCGGCACGCTGATTGGCCCGCTGCTCGGCGCGGCGGTGGTCAACGGCGCAAAAAGCTGGTTTACCGTCGCCTTCCCCGAAGTCTGGCTGCTGTTCCTCGGCCTGATGTTTATTCTGGTCACGCTGTTCCTGCCAACCGGCATCATCGGCCTGCTGCGCCGGAGGAAAAATGACTGACTTACCCTATACCCAGGCGCACCCCGCCGACCGCTACCGCCATCAGGCCGACCCGCTGCTGCAGCTGGACAAGGTCAACGTTACCTTTGACGGCTTTCGCGCGCTGACCGACCTGTCGCTGCAGATTGGCGCTGGCGAGCTGCGCTGCATTATCGGGCCCAACGGCGCGGGGAAAACCACGCTGATGGACGTGATCACCGGCAAAACGCGGCCGGACAACGGCCAGATTATTTATGACCAGCAGCAGGATCTGACCCGGCTCTCGCCGGTAGAGATTGCCCGCCGCGGTATCGGCCGCAAGTTCCAGAAACCGACGGTGTTTGAGGCGCTGTCGGTGTTTGAGAACCTGGAGATCGCGCTGAAGGGCGATAAGTCGGTGTGGGCCTGCCTGCGCGCGCGGCTCAGCGGCGAACAGCGGGACCGTATCGACGAGGTGCTGACGCTGCTGCGCCTCTCCAGCCAGCAGCAGCGCCAGGCCGGGCTGCTGTCGCACGGGCAAAAACAGTTTCTGGAGATCGGTATGCTGCTGGTGCAGCAGCCGCACCTGCTGCTGCTGGATGAACCGGCGGCGGGCATGACCGATGCCGAAACCGAGTACACCGCCGAGCTGTTTCGCAGCCTGGCCGGGCGGCACTCGCTGATGGTGGTCGAGCACGATATGGGCTTTGTCGAAACCATTGCCGATCGGGTTACGGTGCTGCATCAGGGGCAGGTGCTGGCGGAGGGTTCGTTGCGCGAGGTGCAGGCCAACGAGCAGGTGATTGACGTTTATCTGGGGCGCTAACATGTTACAGGTGTCTGAACTGAATCAGTATTATGGTGGCAGCCACATTCTGCGTGGCCTGTCATTTGAAGTAAAGGTGGGTGAAATCACCTGCCTGCTGGGCCGCAACGGCGTCGGAAAAACCACCCTGCTGAAGTGCCTGATGGGGCTGATCCCGGCGAAATCCGGTGAAATTCGCTGGCAGGATCGGGTGATCAACGGCCGTAAGCCGCACCAGCGCGTGCAGGCAGGAATGGCTTACGTGCCGCAGGGCCGTGATATCTTTCCACGGCTGACGGTCGAGGAGAACCTGCTGATGGGCCTGTCACGCTTCCCGGCCGCCGGGGCCAGACGGGTTCCCGACGAGATCTGGCAGCTGTTTCCGGTACTGCATGAGATGAGGCAGCGGCGCGGCGGCGATCTCTCCGGCGGCCAGCAGCAGCAGCTGGCGATTGGCCGCGCCCTCGCCTGTCGGCCACAGCTGCTGATCCTTGACGAACCGACGGAGGGGATCCAGCCTTCGGTGATCAAAGAGATCGGCACGGTGATCCGCCAGCTGGCACAGCGTGGCGATATGGCGATCCTGCTGGTTGAGCAGTTCTACGACTTTGCCGCCGAACTGGCCGACAGCTATCTGGTGATGTCACGCGGGGATATCGTGCAGCGCGGCAGCGGCAGCACCATGGAGCAGGACGGCGTGCGCGGGCTGGTGGCGATATAGACCGGCTGGGTTAATCAGCCATCCTCAGCCTGGCAGGCTTCTGCCTCGCTGAGCTGATATATGGGCCGCCCGGCATATTGTGGTTTGCGGCCGGACGCCGGCCCGTTTTCTGCAGTGAGCAACGCCGTATGGAGATGAATTAAAGTCGGAGCCGCTGCAGGCCAGCATGAATTTCGATCTGCTGGAGTACCACACCCGCCTGCCGGAAGAGAGCGCAGAAGCGATGGCGCTCGGCATGCAAAAGCTGATGCGTGAACAGCACCTGCACCCTAATGACGTGGTGATTATCTGCTCATCGATTGACCTGCTGAGCCGGATCAACAGCGCGATCGCTGCCGGTGAGAAAACCATGGTGATGTTTGAAACGGAACAGGAAATTGAGGCGCTGAAAAAGCTCTATCCGGCAGAAGCGCCATTCCGGGAAGCCCGCGAGAAGCTCAGGCGCAGAAAGAAAAATTTCTTTATGCAAAACTCCGGGCTGGTGAAATTCTCCACGCCGCACAGTTATAAGGGCATGGAGTGTAAAACCGCCATTGTTGTGCTGACCAAGGACGACGATGCCGAGCTGGTCTATACCGCCATTACCCGTGCCAAGAGCAACCTGATCGTCTTCGGCCATCCGGAGGGGCGTTACCACGCGTTTTTCGAACAGACGCTTACGCCGTAAGCCCGCACTCCTGCCCGACCGGGACGCTAAAAAATCAACTTAGCGCACCAGAGGCCGGTCGCCAGGGCGAGAAGCAGCACACTACAAAACCAGCGGGTTTGAGTAAGCATCAGGTCGTGTATTTCACTTTTCAATTTTGCCGCTGAGTTCTGCATTTCAGTTCCCAGCGAGAATGCTGAGGTCTGCATCTCATCTCTCAGTCTGTATGTTGAGGTCTGTATCTCATCTTTGAGTCTGAATGTTGAGGTCTGCATTTCAGTTCTCAGTCCGGATGCTGAGTTGCGCATCTCATCTCTCATCCCGGATGTTGAGTTGCATATTTCATCTCTTAGCCCGGATGTTGAGGCGTGCATTTGATCTTTCAGATCGGATATGGAAAGACGCAGTTCAGTTCTCAGCCCGGCTATTAACTGGCGCATCCCGGCCTCAAGGCAATCGACATGATGCCGGGTAACGCTGTTCGCTTTCATCACGGCCATATCTGTCGCCAGTCCGGCAACCTGCTTTTCAACTTTGGTTATACGTTGGTTCATTGCTTCAACTCCTTCTGAATTGTTCCCGCCAGCCTGACTGGCGGGTCATTAACCTTAAAAAATGATTTTGGCGATCGACAATCCGAGACCCAGTGCGACAAAGATTACGCTACACAGCCAGCGGGTTTGTGACGCTATTTTCACTTGCATGTCATACATGGAGATATGAATTTTATCTTTCAGCCCGGACATCGACTGATGCATCTCTACCCGCAGCCCCTCCACATCGTGCCGCGTGGCATAGTTCGATTTGATCACCGCCACGTCGACGACCAGTGTTGCAACCTGCTCTTCCAGTTTGGTCATCCTTTGATGCATACCTCCACCTCCTCCTGGTGGCTGGCCGCCGGCTGCGGCGGCCAGTCTGGGATACGGCAGCACAGACAGATTTTCTGACATCCCTGCTCCCCTCTTTTAGTCAATTTCTGATGGTGAAGCCCACCAGCAGCGGGCCTGAAATCCCAGCCTATCACGCTTTTCCAGTCGGTCAACTTTCAACCACACTTATCGATAAATTCCTATACGCTCCGGTAATATCCAGCCGCAGGGTGATGACGAAACATTGCTGATGACATCATTTGCATGATTTCCGTATCCGTTCTCATGTTATTGAAGTATGGCGGCTGGGGTGGCCGTTATGCGGCAATCAACCCGTTTACGCGCAACGGGCTACGGGCTACGGGCTACGCACCAGTACCTCGGACAGCGTCACCGACGTGGACGGCAAAGATTACCGTACCGCCAACGCGACAATCTGGCGCTGGCGCCACGCCTATCAGAATGACTTCGCCGCGCGCATGGCGTGGAGCGTTACCGCCGACGTGAAGCAGGCCAACCACAATCCGCAGCCGGTGCTGAACGGCCAGTCGGGCAGCGCTATCGTTAACCTGCAGGTGAAAGCGGCTGAGGTCGTTTATCTGCCCGCCAAAGGAACGCGCGATCCCGATGGCGATCGCCTGAGCTACCGCTGGAGGCAGTATAAAGAACCCACTGCCACCACGCTCGGCATCCACTTTGCACCCGAGCTGAAGCTGGAGCAGAGCGAGGGCGAAGCGCTGCATTAACGACTTCTGAAGCGGCCGCATAAAAACACGATCCCGTTGGGCAAGACGTCATAAAACCTGCGCCAGATCAATTCTGCAGGCAGCTGCAAGCATCAGCCTGGTAACAGCACAAGATGCATCGCGATTGTGTGTATACGTGTGTAATATCAACCTATCCTCAGGAGGAGTGATGAAGTCGAGCGATTTAATCAGGGAACTGGCGCTGGCCGGCTGCGAGATCAAACGTAATACCGGCGGCAGTCATCAGATCTGGTGGTCCCCGCTCAGCGGGAAAACCTTTCCGGTGCCGCATCCGAAGAAGGATTTACCGATCGGCACGGTCAGATCGATTAAGAAACTGGCGGGAATATAGCCCCGCGCAAGGAGGTCAGAATGTTGTTTTCCATCGGTGTGGAAACACCTGAAAATAGCGACAGCGCCTGGGGGATTATCGTCCCGGCGCTTTCCGCGTATGACTACGGCTGCGTCTCCGCGGCGGACACCCACGAGGAGATCGCCGCGATGGCGCGTGAGGCGATCCTGCTGATCGTGGAAGAGATGCTGCTGAGCGGGAATTATTCCGTCGAACAGATCGAGGATGGCGGCGTAGTGCGCTACGCGCAGGACGAAGAGTATGCTGACTACGACCGCTGGTTTGTGATTGAGGTGGATCTGTCGGCCTTTAGCGGTAAACCGCAGCGCATTAATATCAGCCTGCCCGACACTCTGCTGGGGCGCATTGACCGCCGGGTCAGCGACCAGCCCGGTGTCTACCGTGACCGCAGCCACTTTCTGGCGACAGCGGCGCGGCGCGAACTGCTGGCGCAGTAAAACGTTGAGATCGCCCCCTGGGGCGAACCCTGCACACGTTAAAGATAACGTTCACTCAGTGGCTGTATCACTGCGTCTGGCCGATCGTTGCCGCATAGCGCCGGGCGGATATCCATTGATGCGCTTAAAAGCCCTGCTAAACGCTGCCTGTGAGGCATAGCCGAGGCGCAGAGCGACGGTATCAATGGAGATCTTATCGTGAATAATCCAATGGCCTGCGAGGCGCATTCGTACCTCTCTTGCATAGCGCAGGGGAGATGTGCCAATGACTGACTTAAAGCGTTCAGCAAAAACTGAACGTGACACATGCGACTGGGCGGCAAGCTCAGCAACAGACCATTCCCGGCCCGTGTCGCGATGAATGGCCAGAATAGCCCGGGCAAGTCGTGGATCACGTAACGCAGCGATAAGGCCAGCGGCGTTCTCACTGCCATTTTCGATCCATCCACGCACGATCATTGCAGCCGCCACTTCTGCAAGGCGTGCAAGAATGCCCGCGAAGCCCACGCGTCCGGAACAGATTTCAAATTTCATCGCGCCCATAATAGGGATCAGACCCGGATAGCGCTGTTCATTTGCCTCAACCACGATGGCCTGCGGCATCAGTTTACCAAGACCCTGCATGCCACCGAGATCGAACTCCATACAGCCATAAAACAGCACCGTGCTGGGTGTCGGATGCGAACTCGGACAAGTATTGATTCCGCTGACGGCCTCGCCTAAAGGAGCAGAGCCTAACGTGTCAATAGGCTGAAATGAACGGCTGACATCCGACAGAAGCTGATGATCCTCACCCTGTGGAATGAATACCATGCTTCCGGCGCTTAGCTCGTGCAACGTACCGTCGTGTGTGCGAAGCAGAGCAGTACCCACCGCGATGTAATGAAAATAGGCGTGTCCCGGTTTGTTGCTAAAGCCGACGCCAAACTCAGGGCCCGTCTGTAAACGGCGATACTGAACACCACGCAGGCGCATTTCCAGAAGCAGTTCACCGATCAGCTCAGATGACAGGGCAAAATGTTTATTCTCATGCATATTCGGGTTTTCGGGTAAAAAATCAGGATGTGGCATCATAGATCGTCCAGTTGTTCAACTCCAGAATAGGAGCTGTTATTTTTCCCCAGGAAGAGTGTGTTATGAGAATTGAAGCAACTGAAGATCTATCCGCTGGTTTGCAGAGTATTGAACCCAAAGAATCCGCATGGATGGCCGTCATTTCACTGACGATGGGCGTGTTTGGCTTGCTGACCGCAGAATATCTTCCTGCCAGCCTGTTGACCCCCATGGCTGCCGATCTCGGTGTGACCGAAGCGCTGGCTGGTCAGGCCGTGACGGTAACGGCTGTGGTGGCCTTATTTGCTGGCCTGACCGTTCCCCGCCTGACGCATAATTACGATCGCCGAACTGTTTTGCTTGGTTTTACCGTGCTGATGATTGCCTCCAACCTGCTTGTCGCACTTTCATCCAGTCTGGCCGTTCTGTTAGTCATGCGCATTTTGCTGGGCATAGCGCTGGGAGGCTTCTGGAGCATGGCGGCAGCCGTCGCTATGCGGCTGGTGCCTGCGAAACGTGTCCCGCGTGCTCTCTCCATTATTTTCAGCGGTATTGCCGTCGGTACCGTAGTTTCGATCCCGCTGGGGAGCTATTTAGGGGGGCTCTATGGCTGGCGTAGCGCTTTTGTCGCTGCAACCGCAGTAGGCGTGCTTACGCTGCTCTTTCAGCTGTTTACCCTGCCTGGTATGGCTCCGCGTAAAATGATGATAACGGCATCGGTTATGGATTTACTCCGCCGCCCCGGCATTGCAATGGGCATGGCGGGATGTGTGATTGCCCATACCGGTCAGTATGCGCTGTTTACCTACATTCGTCCGGCTATTGAAAATATTGCCCAACCTGAAGTGGATCGCTTGTCTTTAATACTGCTTGGATTCGGCGTCGCTAATTTTATCGGTACGCTGCTGGCCGGGTGGCTGATGGAGAGAAGCCTCCGTCTTACCCTGATACTGATGCCAGCGCTGGTCGGTTTAGCGGCACTGAGCATGATTTTGCTGCCACTGGGGGAAACGGGATTGATGTTGTTCGTCGCGTTGTGGGGGATGGCATTTGGTGGCGTACCCGTTGCCTGGTCAAACTGGGTAGCGCGTTCCGTTCCCGACCAGGCTGAAACCGCTGGCGGCATGGTCGTCGCAGCAGTTCAGTCCTCAATTGCTGCTGGCGCCGCGTTGGGTGGCTTACTGTTTGGTTTCAGTGGCGTAACAGGTGTTTTCATCACCGCGGGTTGCATCATGTTTGCTGCCACGCTGGTTATCGGATTAAAGGTGCGGGTCGCGCTGACCTGAAAAAGCACCGCGGGATATCTTAATCCATTCCCGAGCCATTTGTTGTCGACTTTTCGCTCAAAACTAACCCCTGCTCTCGTTTTACCTGAGTCAGGGGTTGCTACCACCGGCTCGTCCTTAAAGCACCTGGAGTGTGAACGTTGCTGTCATTCGAACCGCCCTTTTTTGGGGAGCTTCCGGCAAACTGATGATACTCGTTTTGAGATTAACGTCCGTGTCTCGCTCAAACCTGTAACAAGCTCACTGAAATTCCGGCGGATTTTCCTTTCCGGATAGATGTTCAGGGGGCGTATTCAGCATAAACACCACCGTACCGCGATACCACGGCGACGCCCTTAGCCGCTGCTCGTCCTGCTCCCGCCATTTGCCGTGCTGCACCAGCCCCAGCCGGAAGGGGATACGCAGCTGCGCCAGCGCGGGCAGATAGGCAGCATAGTTGCTGACCGTGCTACGGCCCTGGTAACTCTGCACCACCAGCTCGTCCACCGGCAGGCGGTTGAGCGTGGCGACGCTGCCGGTCTGCGCCCAGTCGAGCAGCCCGGTGACGCCGAGAGCAAACTGCGCCGGCAGCTGCGCGCGCAGCCGTTGCAGAAAGGCGGCGTAATCATCAAGACGATGCGTGGCGGCATCAAAATCCACCTGTAACCCAGCCACCTGATTACCCGCCGCCTGCCAGCGCTGCAGCAGGCGCACCAGCCGCGCCGTCATTGCCGGCGGCACGTCGAGGGTGTCAAAACGCACCGTCAGCCAGATCTGCGGAAAGGTCAGGCGGCTGACCGGCAGCCCGAGCGGCTGAAAGCGCACGCCCCCCGCCCCGCTGACCACTTCCCCCTGGTGCAGGTAAACCGTCCGCGCGTTGCGCAGCGCGGGTGTCGTTTTCACCCCTGACCACAGCCAGAACGCCGGATGACCGGCAGCGTTAACCCGCTCTGCCCCGTGTACCAATACCGTTGCCGTAGTCGGTCGCGGTATCGGTGCCTCAGCTGCCGTCTTTACAGCCGCCCCACCGGACGCCGTTGCAGATGCCTGCGCAGGTGCCGATGCCTTTGCAGCCGTGGCCGCTGCTGTCGTTAACACCGAAGCCGCACAGAAGGCCAGCCACAGCCCGCTTACCAGTAATATTTTAATTTTTCCGCCCACGGCGATCGCCCGTATTCCGCTTTCAGCTGGTTAAACCAGCCTTTGCGCACGCGCTTATCCACCTCGGCCCCGCCGCAGTCGTTATAGCCGGAGGGGGCATAGCACATCACCGCGCGATACAGGGCGTAGCTTTTGTCCTCGGCCTCCGCCTTCGGATCGGCGACGATCTGCTGATAGTAGCGCTGGCGGTCCGGCTGCCCCGGCGGGTCTTTGCGCTGGGTGGCGCTGTTCAGCACATCATTGCCGGGCTGGTCGCTCCACAGATCCACCTTCGCGCCGGTGGTGCGGAAGAACTCGCCCAGGCAGTTGAGCGCGTGGCCGTCCGTTGGTTTCTGGCTGAGGGTGGTGACCGTCTGTTCCAGCGGCTGGCAGTAGTAACCGCTCTCAGCCCCGCTGCCCGGCCAGTCAAAGACGCTGAGATTCACATCGGCAAAGTCTTCGCCGATAACCGGCGGCGTGATGCCCGCCACGGCCTTTTTATCCTGCAGCCAGTCAGCGTAGTGCCCTTCGGTCAGGTCACGGGTCAGCAGCGTGTGCAGGGCAATCGTGCGCTCTTCGGCATTCGGCCCGTGCTCCGCCTGCTGGCGCAGCGTCGCCAGGGAAGCGCGGGTTTTCAGCACCTGTGAGCGGAAGCGCAGGTTGGTCACCCGGCTGTCGGCGGCAAACACCGCATCCGCCTGGTTGCTGAACACCAGCGTCGCCGCCAGCTGCGCCTGCAGATACTGCTGCTGCTCAACCTCTTTGCTCAGCGACAGCAGCGTCAGCCAGTGCTGACGGGCGGCGGGCCACTGCTGCTGCTGCATCAGCGCCTTGCCGTACAGCACCTGCTCGCTGAAGGCGAGGATATCGCTGGCGGGCAGCGTTTTAGCCGGAGTGATTGCAGCGGTCACGGCGGCGTAATCTTCCTGTGCAAACCACAGTTCGTGCTGCAGCCAGTGCCACCAGGCCCCTTTTCCTGCCTGCTCAAACAGCGGCTTCTGGCTTTCCAGCGCCTGCTGCGTCAGCACCGGTTTACCGTCACTGCCCGGGCGAATGGCACGCAGGGATTCAATAAAGGTGACCAGCGGCGCGTCGGGAATGGCGGTAACCCGCGGCTTTTCCAGATACTGGCTGCCGAGTTTGTTGTCATATTCGAGGATCAGCTTCGTCAGCGCCGGGCCTTGCTGTGCAGCAGTCAGCACCGCTTCATAGCGCTGTGCCAGCGGCTGCGGCTCATGCTGATACCAGTAAATGCGGCGCAGCAGGTTGTTGACCGCCGTCGCGTACTGCCCGGCGGGCCATTTTTGCAGATAGCCCTGTGCGCGGGCTAAGGCGTCGGAGACCGCAGCCTGATCGATTTTGTCGGGGTCGAAATCCCCGTATTCGCCGCTGCTGTTGGCGCTGCTCTGGTTCAGCGCGGTACGGATTTGCATATAACCGGCGGTTTCCGCCAGCCACGGCTGCTCCCCGGCGGCCAGCGTCGCAAAATCCGCCGTCGCCGCCGTGTAGTCACCGAGGTAGAACTGCACCGCCGCCGCAAGGTAGTCAGCAAACTGCCGCGCGGCAGAGTTCGCCGGAAAACTCTGCGCCAGGCTGGCCAGTTCAGCACCGGTTTCCGCCTCCACGCCCTGCGCGATACCCAGCCGCGCCAGCGCCAGCTGATGCCGCTGTTCGGTGGTCAGCGTCGGTTCCGCCAGCAGCGCGGCATAAAACGCCGAGACGCTGTAGAGATTATTAGAGACCTGCCGGTCGGCCCGCTCATCCTGCTGCCCGGCTACCGTAGTAAAGGGTTCCGGGTCAAGTTGCAGCTGTGCAATCTGCGGTGCCAGCGCGGGCACCGCCGCCAGCGGATCGCCGGACTTACCGTCGCCTGCCGCCACGGCCGGCGGCAGGTCCCACTGCGGGTGCCAGTCAAAATAGTAGTCGCGGGAACGGGTCAGATCGGCCGGTGGCTGCTGCACCGGTAAGGCGATCGGCTTACCTTCACTGAGCAGGCGCAGCAGGTTATCACGGGAGTCATTGCCGCTGCTCAGATAGGGGGTGCCCTGCAGCAGGCAGCCCGGCTCACCCCACGGGCAGCTTTCAATATCTGACGAGGCGGCCGCCGGCAGGCTTGCGACGATAAGGCCGGCCAGCAGCCCGATACGGGATCGGTTATTTCGCATTGTTCTCTTCCATGTCGCGGGAACGGAGTGCCGGGAGTATAACCGCAGGTGAGTGATCCTGGCACCCACTGCTGGAGCTACCCACTCGCTGCGGTGCCTTCGGTCAGAGTTTCAGTTTGCGGAGACGTTACGCCCTCCTGCCGCCACCGCTTCCTTCAGACTGAGGAAATTTCCTACAAACGTGCGGGAAAGCTCCCATTCCTCGCTGACACGGCGCCCGCTAAACTTGTCGAAATTCTAACCGGTTTTATCAACTCCGAGGACCCTGGCTGTGTTAACCCATGAACAATGTAAAGAGATCGTTGAATCCGGTCTGCTGAAATTTCAGGATGCAGCCACCCTTGATTGCCGTATCAACCAGCTAACGCTGCACGCCACCGGACAGACGCTGGCGCTGAGCGAGCCGCAAAAGCGGCTGCTGGTCTGCCTGTTTAAAAACATTACCTGCAAACGCAAGATCATCAATATCGTCTGGTACGAATACCACCAGCGTATTGGCGACAATAACTACCACCAGCTGGTGTTCCAGCTGCGCGCGCTGTTTAAGCAGTACCGCCTGCCCGCTCAGCTGGTGCTGACCGTTCCCTATTACGGCGTGAAGATTAATGAACCGCTGCTGCTGGGCCTGCAGACAACCGCCGCAGAAGATAAGGCTGAACCGGTGCCCGCCGCGGCATTGCCCGACGCAGAAGAACCTTCGCCAGCGCTGCTCCCCCTTAGCGCTTCGACTGCTTCGACCGTTTCGACTGCTTCGACTGCTTCGACTGCTTCGACTGCTTCGACTGCTTCGACTGCTTCGACTGCTTCGACTGCTTCGACTGCTTCGACTGCTTCGACTGCTTCACAGGAAGCCTACGCCCGACCGACGCATAGCACCCGTCCATCGTGGTTAGCGCGCCTGAAAAATAGCGGACTTTCCTGCTTCGGCCTCTGTCTGCTGATGGTGGTGTAAGTGATTACCGGGCTGACGCCTGAGCAATAAAGCGCGCGGTGCTGCGGTTCAGCGTGGCACATTTCTCATTTTCCGGCGTGTTGTCCTGCAGCAGTGCCTGGAAGCGCGTCTCGGTCTGCGCCGGCAGTTGCTGATAATCGGCTACCCGCGTGTTCCAGCCGCGCTGCTCTGCGGTCTCCAGCGCTGTGCGCTGCAGTTTATCCTGACCGGGGATATCGGTGCGTGAACAGTGTTCACGCAGAAACTGCGTACCGGCCAGCAGTGCGGACAGCTGATCCAGCTGGGTGGCCACCGGTGGCTGAGGTATTTTCGCTGTGTGCTGACAACCGGTCAGCAGGGTCAGGGTAAGTGCGGCAAAGGTAAGATAAAGCGAGCGTTGCATGAGCAGGGCACCAGAGACAGGGTTAAAAGAAGCGCACAGGGTAGGTGAGCACTCTTTCGCCGACAAGGAAGAACCGCGGAATTAAGGATGTTTAAGCCATTCCGCTTATGCTTTGCCCATTTTCTGGCGCGAATGCCCCCCGATAAGGAACATCAGGGTCGGATACCCGCATGAATCCTGGCTCCGTTACCCGGCCCTGTACGTAGAGAGCGACAGTTTGTCCCTGGCGAGTCGCAGAACTGACCCGCCAGGGCTAAACCCTAGAAGAAATACTTAAAGCGCACGCGCATGCCGTAACGATCCTTGTCGTTCTGCTCAGCCGGTTTATTGTCGATATTAATCCGCGACCAGTAAGCGCCAAGGTAAACGTTAAAGTTCTCCATATCCATTACGTTGCGGAAGCGGTATGAGCTGTGGAGGGTGTGCAGGCTGTATTTGCCCATGATCGCCGCTTCCCCGCTGGCGTTATCGCTGTCGCCGTAGTTAAAGGCTTTAATGTCGTTATGGGCGTAGATATAGCCCAGTTCAATATCGCGCCACAGGGCGTTGATGCCGGCGCTGAAGTCCTGCTCCTGTTCGGCATCCAGGTATGCGGTGCTCAGGTTAACCACCGTGCCGTTCTGCGGATCGTTACGCTGGCCGTTCCACGAGAAGGTGGCACCGTAACCGGTACGCTTCGACTGATCGTGGAAGCGTCCGCTGGCGTCATAGTAGCCGTAAGCATTGCTGACCACGTTGCTCTCCATCGCCAGCGCGGCGGTAAAGGCGTCAACCGTCAGCGCCGCCACCGGACGCAGATAAACCACGTTCTTTTTATTCTCCAGCCCGTAGCCGTGGTACTGGTCATCGTTGAACAGGGTGGTGCCGTCTTTCGCCAGCGCGTTCAGTTCGAAATAGAGCGGGCCGCTGGTTTTACTCAGCTGCAGCGCGCCGCCGGAGCTGCTGCGCCCGCGCCCTTCTTTCATCATATAAATGTAGCCGTAACCGTCGTCATACAGGTCGTTGGCGGTATTACCGGAGTACTCAACGAAGGTGTCCTGGTTGAGCGGGAACATATCGAAGGCTTCATAGCGGCCGACTTTGGCTTTCCAGTTATTCTCCTGGCCGAAGAAGAACACCGCATCATCCAGCCCCATGCCGCCGGAGACGTTGGCCAGCGGCTGCACGCTGAAGCCGGAGAAACGGTCATCCGTACCGCGGCGGTAGCCGTCCAGCCCGATCAGCAGCCGTCCGTTGACGTCCCAGCGCTCCTGGCTGCCCAGCGCAACGCTTTTGCCGTCGCTGCCCTTCATGGCGGTCAGGCTGCCGGAGCGGCTGGCGGCGTCAACGTTAAACTCCACGTCACCGTACAGCTTGAGATCGGTATTTCCATTGAGGGTTAGCGTTAGCGGTTTTTTAATTTCACCGACCGCGCCGGTGTTATTTCCCCCGGCCGCCGTGGCGGTATTTGTCACTGCTGCGGGGGTATTTTCTGCTGCGCTTAGCGGGGCAACGTTCGCCGCTAGCGCTGGGGTATTTTCTGCGGGCAGCGCGGGGGAAGGTTTACCCTGTGGCCCGGCGTGGGTTGGCACAGCCTGAGGAGAGGCCTGGCCCGCTAAGGCGACAGCGCCCTGTTCTGGCGGCATTTTTTTCAACGCCCTGATTTCTGACTCCGCGTTATCCGCCCGCCGTTCGGCGGCCAGCAGCCGCTGCTCAAGCAGCGCAAAACGCTGTTCGGTGGTTAACGTGGATTGTGCATATAAAGAGGCAGGTAACAGACCGGCGCACAGCATGATTCCGATGCGTTTCTTCATGGAATAAACCTTTAATTATTTTAGCCACAGAGGAGAGAAATGCCCGCCTGCCGTCAGGCCGCGGGCAAGGTTGTTTTTATTTTAAAGACCAGCTGCCAGAGTCAGTTAAGGTGGCGCTGCCGGACCAGGCAAAGACCTTAAGCTGACGCTGTTCGGGATAGATGCGGCTGCTGAGGCAGGCCTCACCGTCGTTGACGAACACCTCCACCGACGAGCGGTCAAAGAACACCCGCAGCACAAGTTCACCCGCGTCACCCAGCGGCACGCTGCGCTGGCCGCACAGACCATGCTGAGGATAGTGGCGCTCCAGCACCAGCCGCTGCGCCTGGGCGTCAACGTACAGGCGCATCCCCTCGCCCAGCGCGATACCGTACTGTTCGGCGCTGCTGGCTGTACGATCCCACTGCAGCAGCACTTCGGCGCTTTCACAGTGGTCCATCACCAGCTGCTGCTGGTTGTTCAGCGTGTTCACCCCCCAGCCCTGCCACTGCTGGCGCATGGCTTCCACCTCGCCTGCCGGGCGCATCTGCACCCGGTTATCCGCCGTCAGGCTCAGCTCGCGCGGCAGCGACAGCATTCCCGCCCAGCCGTCCTGCTGCTCCGGCATCGGCGATTCCCACATTGCCAGCCAGCCGATGACGATGCGGCGGCCGTCCGGCGTGAGGAAACTCTGCGGCGCGTAGAAGTCATGGCCGCGATCCAGCTCCTGAAACGCCCCCTGCTGCGCAAACGGCTCGCCCGGTAGCCAGTGGCCCACCAGGCAGCCGCTCTGGTAGAGATTGCGGCTGGCATAACCGTCGGCGGACATCCCCTGCGGTGAGAACATCAGCACCTGCTTATCGTTCAGGGTAAAGAAGTCCGGGCACTCCCACATAAAGCCCTGCCCCTCTCCGGCCACCGCCAGCACGCCTGCGTCCTGCCACTCCCGCAGGTCCGCAGAGCGGTAGAGCCGTACCTGACCAATATCGCCATCGCGTGCGCCAACCACCATCCACCACGCCCCGTCCTGCCGCCACACCTTCGGGTCACGGAAGTGGTGCATCCCTGCTGGCGTGTCCAGCACCTGCCCCTGGCGGCTGAAGTGCACGCCGTCGCGGCTGGTCGCCAGGCACTGCACCTGGTAGAGGTTATCCTCGCTGGACGCATCGCCGTGGAACTTATGCCCGGTATAGATCAGCGCCAGCTCGTCGCCGTTGACCACCGCCGACCCGGAGAAGCAGCCGTCCTTATCCTCCGGCCCCTCTGGCGCCAGCGCCACCGGCAGGTGTTCCCAGTGCAGCAGATCGCGGCTGCGCGCGTGGCCCCAGTGCATCGGCCCCCACTGTACCGAGTACGGGTGGTGCTGATAAAAGGCGTGATACCAGCCGTCGAACCACACCAGCCCGTTCGGGTCATTCATCCAGCCCGCGCGGGCCGCCAGGTGGTAGTGCGGGTACCAGCGTGGGTTCAGATCCTGACTTTTCTCGCCGAGGGCCCGTTCGGCCTGTTCCAGTAATAACGTCATAGTTTTCTACTCTTTTGGCTTTCAAACGACAGAGGGCTGCGCCGGCAGCGCCTCTGAGGACGGCTTGTTGCCGCGTAAAAGGAAAATGGAGATAAAGGTGGTGCAGAACACCAGCAGCCCCATCACCAGATAGGAGGGGGCGAAGCCGAAGCGCTCGTAGCTGTAGCCTGCCAGCGGCGACAGCACCGAGGCGATCACCGAGCTGGTGCAGGCAAAGCCCACCAGATACAGCGTGGATGAGAGGCGTTTGTCGAAGTTAAGGCTGTTGTATTTGAAAATCGCCACCAGCAGCACCGGCAGCTCCAGCGCGTGCAGCAGTTTGGTTACCGAGATCAGCACCGGCCCTTCCACCAGCCCGGAGGCGATCATGCGCAGCGCCATCACCATGCCGGCAAAGATCAGGCCGTTTTTGGCGCCGATGCGGTTGACCAGCCACGGGGCGCAAAACATGCCCGCCGCTTCCAGAAAGACCTGGAATGAGTTGAGGTAGCCGTACATGGCGTTGCCTTCGCGCAGGGTGGCAAACTGCGAGGCAAAATAGACCGGGAACTGCTGGTCGTAGACGCCGTAGATGCAGGTGCCGATCACGAACAGCACCAGCGCCCAGAAACGCGGCAGGGTCAGCAGCTGTAGCGCGTCCTGCAGCGTCACCGGGCGAGCGCCCAGCTCCACCTTCTCCAGGCTGGCCGGCGTATTCACCCGCAGCTGCGCCAGCAGGACGAAGAACACCAGCCCGGCGCAGGAGGCCACGAGGAAGTTAAGGTGGGGGTTAATGTTAAACAGCAGCCCGGCAAAGAAGGTGGCGGCCGCCCAGCCCAGCGAGCCCCACATGCGCGCTTTACCAAACTCGAAGGTGCTCTGACGCGAGACGCGTTCGGTGTAGGATTCCAGCACGCCAATGCCGCCGTTAAAGGTCAGGCCGATAAACAGGCCGCCGAACACGCTGCCGAGCAGGATGTTAATTTTCAGCAGGGTGCCGAACAGCAAAAATGCCGGGCCGGAGAGGATCAGCAGCGCGGTCATCCACCACAGGATATGCTTGCGCAGGCCCAGCTTGTCCTGGATAAAGCCGTAACACACCTGAGCGCAGAGCGCGGTTACCGACAGCACGGAGTAAATAATGCCGGTTTCGCTGGCGCGCAGCCCCACCTCCTGGTGCAGCCAGATCGACAGCAGCGAGCTGGACGAAGACCAGCTGACAAAAAAGAAGAACAGTAATGCACTTAACAGCGGGTAGCTGCGGGAATGATGTTTTTTCATCGTGGCACACTCACAGGGATAGTGGGCGCAATGGTAACGTTAACAAAACAGTTCCCACATCTGCTTTCAGCGCGATAGTTGATGTTAATCACAAGAGTTAACGTTAACATTATACAAATGAGAGCGCGATCAACTTTTGTCAGGCACCAGCACGGCTAAGAGGATTTATCGGGACGGTGGTACGCTGCCGCGCACAAAACAGGCCCGCGAGCTTTGGCATCCCCGCTCACGTGGGGTAATCTTGAGCCAACTGACCGACAGGTCGGACATTTACCCAGACAGGACAACGCGTTATGTCATCGCTAAAAGAAGTTGCCCAACTGGCCAACGTGTCGCTGATGACCGTTTCCCGGGCGCTGAACAGCCCGCAGCGGCTGAAACCCGAGACGCTGGCCCGCGTTCAGGCCGCAATTAACGAACTGAACTACGTGCCGGACCTGTCGGCGAAGAAGATCCGCGGCGCGCGCAGCACCGCCAACACCATCGGCGTGCTGGCGCTGGATACGGTGACCACGCCGTTCTCGGTGGAGATGACCCTGTCGATTGAAGAGACCGCCCGCGCCCACGGCTGGAACAGCTTTGTGATTAATATGTTTTCCGACGACAGCCCGGAGACCATGGTCGATCTGCTGCTGTCGCACCGCCCCGCCGGCATTATTTACACCACTATGGGGCTGCGCCGGGTGCCGGTGCCGCCGCGGCTGCTGACCCTGCCCTGCGTGCTGGCCAACTGCGAGAGCCTGAATGATGCGGTAGCCAGCTATATTCCTGACGACGAGCAGGGCCAGTATCAGGGGGTGAAAGCCCTGCTGGCGGCGGGTTACCGGCGGCCGCTGTGCCTGCACCTGCCGTCCGGCCAGCCGGCGCCACCGCGCCGCCGCCGCGGGCTGGAACGCGCCTGCCGCGAAGCCGGCCTCGACCCGCTGACGCTGGATCACTGTGAAATGGCGCACGGCGACCAGCACTACCGCAGCATTCCGGCGATGGTCGAAGCACATATGCCGCAGGGCAAGCCGGACTTTGATTCGGTGGTCTGCGGTAACGACCGCATCGCGTTTATGGTTTATCAGGTGCTGCTGGCGAACGGCGTGCGCATCCCGCACGACGTCGGCGTGCTCGGCTATGACAATATGGTCGGCATTGGCGACCTGTTTCTGCCGCCGCTCTCCACCGTGCAGCTGCCGCACTATGAGATTGGCCGGTTAAGCGCACTGCATATCATTAACGGCGAAACGCACCGCGACACGGTCAGGGTGGAGAGCCCGTGGCTGGCGCGGGGATCGCTGTGAGCTGAAAGGGGCGACGGGGCAGTACCCTTGTGCCACGAAGCTGCCCGCCGCCTCAGGTGACCGACCGCCGGTAACAGGATCTATCGCCCTGCGGAAGCATGGATCCCCGCAGGGCATTCCCCTGCAATCCATCCATACGCAACCCGGCCGCAACTTAAGCCTGTGCTGCTCCGTCCTGTTCCAGCGACCGTAACAGGGCACGCAGCTGCGTATCCAGGCTGGTCAGCGTTTCGGCCGACAGGGCCGAGAGCAGCTGCCGTTCGTTGTCAACGTGCGCCTCCACCACCTGATTAATCAGCACCACCCCGGCGGGCGTCAGCTGCACCAGCATACTGCGCGCATCGTGCGGATTAGCCACGCGGATAATCAGCTCGCGGGTTTCCAGCCGCTTCAGCCGGTGCGTCATGGTGCCTGAAGTCACCATAAGCGTGGAGAACAATGCGGTCGGGCTCAGGCAGTAGGGCGCGCCGGCACGCCGCAGCGTCGCCAGCATATCGAACTCCCACATGGTCAGCTCATAGCGGTTAAAACAGGCTTCCAGACGCTGTTCCAGCAGCGCCGTACAGCGTTTGAGACGACCGATAGGCCCCATCGGGCTGGCGTCCAGGTCCGGGCGCTCGCGCCGCCACTGGGCAAGAATGGTATCGACCGCGTCGTGGGTTGGGTTAGTTTTCTCAGGCATATATCTTGACTTCAAGGTAATTAATCAACAGACTTATATTATCTTGAACTAAAGGTAATGTCATAACATGTCTGCAAATACCGCCCTGCGCCACTGGCGCGACGTTGTGTTAACCGCGCTGGCCCCGGCAATCTGGGGCTCTACCTATATCGTCTCCAGCGAGTTTCTGCCGCCGGACCGGCCCTTCACCGCGGCCCTGATCCGCGTACTGCCCGCCGGATTACTGCTGCTGCTGTTCGCCCGCCGGCTGCCGGCACGCGGCGAGTGGGGCCGTCTGCTGGTGCTCAGCGCGCTGAATATCGGCCTGTTTCAGGCGCTGCTGTTTGTTGCCGCTTTTCGCCTGCCCGGCGGGCTGGCGGCGGTGCTGGGCGCGACCCAGCCGTTGATCGTGATGCTGCTGGCCTGGGCGGTGGATCGCCTGGCACCCTCGCGTATCGCCTTCTGGGCCGCCATCGCCGGGGTGGCCGGAATGGCGGTACTGCTGCTGTCGCCGCAGACGGTGTTTGAGCCGGTGGGCATGGCGGCGGCGCTGCTCGGGGCTGTCTGTATGGCCTCCGGCGTCTGGCTGAGCCGCCGCTGGCGGCTGTCGCTGACGGTGCTGCCGCTGACCGGCTGGCAACTGGTGCTGGGTGGACTGATGCTGGCACCGGTGGCGTTGACGGTTGACGCGCCGCTGCCCGCCCTGACCCTGACAAACGTCCTCGCCTATGCCTGGATCTGCCTGGCCGGCGCGCTGCTTGCCTACGCGCTGTGGTTTCGCGGCGTGGCCCGCCTGCCGACGGCGGCGGTGGCCTCGCTCGGGTTGCTCAGCCCGCTGACCGCCGTGCTGCTCGGCTGGGCGTTTCTCGGGCAGTCGATAACCGGCACGGCGCTGATCGGGCTGATCGTGGTGCTGGCCAGCGTGTTCGCCGTGCAGGGGGCGATGGCGGGAAAGCGCAAAGAGAGGTAGGTCGGGCTCTCTGTGAGCAGCGCTGTGAAGACACCGTTACCGCCAGTATTGTGCGAAAGCCAGGTAACGATTTGTCCGCCCGTTGAATTTCATCAGTCAGCGTTTATCACCAGCGGCAGAGGATTTCCAAGCGGCTATCAAGTTGAGCATCAGCGGCAGAGAATTGAGAACCCGATTTCAGGACGGGTATCACACTGGTTTTTTATCAGGCTGGAAAAAGGATGCAGCAGGAGTAGGATGATTCTTATTACTGCGTTTTCAGGGTGAAAGCGTCGGCAGCTTTTTTCGGGATAAACCGCCGTTCAGCGTGAGGCTGGACGGCGGTGTTCAGATCTTAATTCAGTAAGCCAGTAAGGATGCGTTTATGAAAAATATCCTGCCATCGGTGCTGTTCTTATTACTTGTTTTCATTCTGATTTTCGCGCTGGTACGCAAAGTACACGGGCTGGATTAAGCCCCACTTCTTCGACAGATAGCCCTTCCGCTCTTATAACGTCGTGCTGCCATAAGCCGCAGACCAGTCCAGATCGAAGCGCTGCAGCGCGTTATCCACCGCCGGATCCTGCAGGAACAACTCGGCGACATCCGGATCGACGGTGATCGCCCGGCAGCCCGCCAGCATACAGTCCAGCACCTGGCGTGCGGTGCGGAAGCTGGCCGCCAGCACTTTCGCCTGCGGCGCGTGGAGATCGACAAGCTTTTGCAGCTCCTTCACCAGCACCACACCGTCACCGCCCTGCGCATCAATACGGTTAACGTAGGGGGCAATGTAGCTGGCCCCGGCCAGCGCGGCGTACAGTCCCTGCCCCGCGCCGTACACCGCGGTGCCCAGCGTAGGAATATTTTGCTGCGTCAGCGCCTTAATCACCACCAGTCCGTTGTGGGTTACCGGCACTTTTACCACCAGTGACGGTACCATTTCACGCAGCCGCAGCGCGTCGTCGATCATCGCCTGCGGCTCACGGGCCATCACCTGCGCAAACAGCCTGCCGTCCGCCGGCAGCAGCGATGCCAGCTCCTGCAGCACGTCGGCCAGCGGCCGTTTGCTGCGGGCAACGATGCTCGGATTGGTGGTGACGCCTTTGATCGGTAAGATCGGTGCCAGACGACGGACCGTGGCCACATCTGCGGTATCTAGATAAAACTCCATTACTGCCTCCGGAAAAACGCTGCGAATAAAATCAGGAAAGTTGAAACAGGCTGCGGAGAAGATAAATGAAACCTGAAAGCAAACAGGTGATGGCTGTCACAATTTCCCCTGGAAAACGAAAGGAGCAATGTGCACTATAACATTATGATAATTAACACATTGTTTTTATTAATCCCGCAGGAAGCACAAACAGGATCGCGCTGATTTAATCTGGCGATCTCTTTTGAAAGAAATGAAACAAGTTTCGAAAGCTCAGCCGCTGCTATGGCACGCGAAAGCCCCGAAGACAGCACGCTGACGTTGCGCATCGGATACTATCAGATATCCCTTCGAACCTGAGGGATCAGAACGGCGCGGCGCAGTGGATCGCCATCGGTTCACCGCTGAGCGGATGCACAAAGTTCAGCGCGCTGGCGTGCAGCATCAGCCGCCGGGTCTGCGCGGTGCCAGGCTGCAGCAGCCCGCCGTACAGATCGCAGCCGAGTATCGGATGCCCCAGCCACTGGCAGTGGATACGCAGCTGATGGGTGCGCCCGGTTTCCGGCGTCAGCCTTACGCGGGTCAGCAACAGCGGTTCCTCGCCTTCTGCTTCACGCCGTAGTCGTTCCAGTACCTGATAGCGCGAACGGGCCGGTTTGCCGCTGACCTCACAGATGCTCATCAGCGGAAACAGCGCCGGATCGCGGCCTATCGGCGCATCAATCACTCCCTCATCCTCCCTCAGATGGCCGAGCAGCAGCGCCTCATAACGCTTACTCACCGTACGCTGACTAAACTGCTGACACAGCGCGGCGTTGATGACCTTGTTTCTCGCCACCAGCATCAGCCCGGAGGTGCCGAAGTCGAGGCGGTGAACCAGCGCACAGCCGGGAAAGTCCTGCACCAGCCGGTAGTGCACCGAATCGAGGTTCTGCGGATTTTTGCCCGACAGGCTCAGCAGGCCGGAGGGCTTGTCGATCAGCAGCAGGTATTCATCCTGGTACAGGATGCGGATTTCATCGTGGCATACGGGAGCGATAAAGTGGTCGGTGATGGCGGACATTGTGCGGTTCTTAAGATAAGGGTGGGGAAAGATGATAACGGGAACAGGGTCAGCCTGGAAACAACGGGCAGCTTAAAGCCCATTTACAGGCTCTGCGGACACAAGACGCTGCGATCGTCGTCATTACAGGGGGACGATTCGCAGTGCTGAGTTCAGAGTGGAATTTTTATCGGGAAGTGCAGAAAAGTAAACTGCTGAATCAATCGTTACTTGCTGTCTTTCATGATTGATTTACAAAAAATACATTTGGCACCGTAAGGGTTTTGTTTTGTAATGTCGAGATGCGAGAAGCGGTACTGAATGCTGAAGCATGAGGGACATTTTAGCTTAAAATTTGTGATAGAAACCTTCTTATTTTGTTTAACGAACGATTCACGATAACAGCTTTCTCACTACAAATCTGTTTTATTTTGACCGATTAAGGAGATAATTATTCTGTCAGCAGCCAGTCAGCCTGACGCTTTTTTTTGTGGTGTGCGCTTACGGCGCGGATAAGAGGGCCTCATTGATTACAGCCATTTACATCATCTGCCCCATACCTGCATCACCGCTGGCAGAGGAGAACATGTGAATACCTCCTCCCTATAGGTTACTGAACGTGACTTCAACAACCGCGCAGGGAGATACCGCCATTTTTATCCGGTCAGGCAATCAACCTGCGTGCCGTGATTAAACGCTCAGACCAGTAGCTGTTATCCAGCGTGGAGATAATCACGCCTTCACTGGTAGAAGCGTGGATAAACTTCTTACCACCGATATAAATACCGACGTGTTTCTGCTTAGGTGAAAGCTGGAAAAATACCAGATCGCCGGCCCGCAGATCTTCACGTTTCGTTTTCACCCCTTGCTTGATCTGTTGCTCGGTGGTACGCGGCAGATGAGATGACGCTTTGCCGAAAAAGGACGAATGATAGATTTTCTGCACTCGCGCTGAACAGTCAATACCTTTCATCGTCGTACCGCCAAACCGGTACTTCACGCCACTCCAGCGGGAAAACTCAGAAGAAAGTTTTTTCTTTATTCCGGCATCACCGATAGATTTATTTGCTGATTTCTGAGCCATCATATTACTGTAGTCAGAGGCATACAGCGGAGCAGAGCTAAAAAGGGCGATAAGCAGCAGACCGCCGGTAGCAAAATTTCGGGCATTCATAAAAAAAACGATTCACTCTTTGGTTAATGTCCGGGCAAAATTTAACCATCAACCATTCTGGCGTCAAGAGAGGTGGAATCACGATATTATCGCTTACACGCTTCTGACAAACGGATGTCTTGCGTAAATCTTTACGTGTCATCATGGACGACATTGAAAGGAATGGCTTCTATTTCAGACACCTAAACGTAATAACAGACCGGATAATTTCCCACACCCTGTTATCATGACAGGTAACTCCCGCCCCTCAACAACCCATTGTTTTATAAGAAAATAAATAAAAGCATCATCCTGAAAACAGTGATGGCAGTAGAATGCACTTTGATAAAATCATGATAAATAAAATCAAAAAAACCACCACGTTCCAAACTTAGTTATTCTGACTGGTTTAAATCTGATTTCACGCATTTTGTCATCCATTGCCTACAAAGAAAAGAGAACCCTTCTTATTTAATCCGATTACCATTTACTTTTCTTTACTTACCAGGGGCAACCCATTTTCCTGTCAGATATATCGGGTGAGCCTGCCATTTTACTCACGCTGTCGTTGTAGGAAACAGCCTACGTTAACTGATGACGAGTCCGATAGGATTACTCTCAGTCATTGATAGAATCATCACCTTAAATTTACAACCTTTTTTTATTTATTACCCTCAAGAGAGAAAAATGAAAACCAAAAAGTATGCCTGGCAGCAGGTCATTTTGCACTGGCTGTCGGCTGTCGTTATTATCTGAGCGACAGTTACAGGTTTCTATGCGGCAATGTTTGAAACCACCCCTGAATTAAAAGATTGGATCGGTTTCTTTAACGTCTCCCTGACTACGGTATTTATCCCATTCTTTATTCTGCGGGTTTATTACCTGTTAAAATTAGGCAAGCCACACTAAGGTAAAAAAGACTTCGCCAGCCGTGCCGCCGACTGGGTGCATATGCTGCTCTACATCAATATTGCCGTGGTACTGATTACCGGCGTACTGATGATGGACAGGGATATTAACATCTTTAACCTGTTCTCCATCCCGCATCTGATTGAGAGCAAACTGATCACTGACCTGTTTTTCGTTACGCATATTATCTCGTGCACCACTCTGGCAGGCCTGGTGCTGCTGCATATCCTCGCGGTGGTGAAACATGAACTGTTTGGCAACCGCGTATTGCGCAGAATGAGCTGGTAAAAGAGTTAGCAGGGATACTGAATTGATCGGGGCCGGCGTTCTCCTGCGGAACATTTGCCCCATGGGCTTATGAGCATGTGTGGAGCTGCGGCGGTTGTACATTCACCCGGTGGCTTTTTTATTGCCAGAGCACGGAGTAAACCATGAACATCACCATCGATGACCGTTTCATTATAGAAAGCAGCACATTAACCGGGTCGCCCTGCAGGGTGAAAAGGCAATCAGCGAGGTTGCGGCATGAACTATGCAGATATTGCTGACGAGGCCAGCGCACGTGAACAGCAGATGGTAGAGGTGGCTCTGGCCAACCGGAAATTGCCGAGTATGGCATTCACCGGAGCCTGCTACTGGTGCGAAGAGAGCATTACAAAAGGTCATTATTGCGATGCTGACTGCCGCCATGATCATCAGGTGCATCAGTGGGCGCAGAGCCAGAGGGCGACTGGTGAATAACACCACAGCAGTAAAACGCCTTGCGTTCAGTAGCAAGGCGATGCCGCTCTGAATTCATCAGCAGCATCGCGGGGAAGCACTGGTCAGAGCACGATCGGATCAACACCCTTCTTTACGCTCACCTTGCCCCTGACCACCTGACGGAACATGCGCGCAAAATTGACTCGATTTTCAGGGTTGATGTCCCAAATTTGTCCCATGCAGGAAAATTGAAGGCTAAAGAAAAGGGGTAATTCGTTGAAACTTAATGGTACGCCCTACAGGATTCGAACCTGTGACCTACGGCTTAGAAGGCCGGTGCTCTATCCAACTGAGCTAAGGGCGCATGGTGAGTGCCCCGGATTATACGGCGCGGCGGTGCTGAGTCAACGATTTTGAGGGGTTAGCGCACCCGTTGCCGAAGTTATAGGCAATCGGTGCCATTCTCCGCCTGACAGCAGCGCCCGCTTCTGACAAAATAGAGGCAATCCCCGATTTAACTCAACACAGATGGATCCCCTCTCTGATGGTAGCAAAAATTATCGATGGTAAAACGATTGCGCAGCAGGTGCGGCAAGAGGTTGCGGAAAAAGTTCAGCAGCGTCTGGCGGCGGGCAAACGTGCTCCTGGCCTGGCCGTAGTGCTGGTGGGTGAGAACCCGGCTTCGCAGATTTACGTTGGCAGCAAGCGTCGCGCCTGCGAAGAGGTGGGCTTTATCTCCCGCTCTTACGATCTGCCCGCCACCACCAGTGAAGCGGAGTTGCTGGACCTGATCACCGGGCTGAACAACGACGGTGAAATCGACGGTATCCTGGTGCAGCTGCCGCTGCCGGCCGGGATCGACAACGTTAAGGTGCTGGAGCATATCTCACCGGCGAAAGACGTCGATGGTTTCCACCCGTACAACGTTGGCCGCCTGTGCCAGCGTGCGCCCACGCTGCGCCCGTGCACGCCGCGCGGCATCGTCACGCTGCTGGAGCGCTACAACATTGATACCTACGGCCTGAACGCCGTGGTGGTGGGCGCGTCCAATATCGTCGGCCGCCCGATGAGTATGGAGCTGCTGCTGGCCGGCTGCACCACCACCGTGACCCACCGCTTTACCAAAAATCTGCGTCACCATATCGAGCACGCCGATTTGCTGGTGGTGGCGGTCGGTAAGCCGAACTTTATTCCGGGCGAGTGGATCAAGCCGGGTGCGATCGTGATTGATGTCGGTATTAACCGTCTGGAGAGCGGCAAAGTGGTGGGTGACGTGGAGTTTGACGTTGCCAGCGAACGCGCTGCGTATATCACCCCGGTACCGGGCGGCGTCGGTCCGATGACCGTAGCAACCCTGATTGAAAACACCCTGCAGGCCTGCGAGAGCAGCGATGAAGGAGCAGCAGAATAATGGCAACTTTCTCTTTAGGTAAATTTCCCCACGTCGATCTCTGTGACCTGCTGAAGCTGGAAGGCTGGGTGGAGAGCGGCGCAATGGCGAAAAATATGATCGCCGATGGCTATGTGACGGTGGACGGCGCGGTGGAAACCCGCAAGCGCTGCAAAATCGTCGCCGGTCAGACCGTAGAGTTCGACGGCCAGCGCGTTAGCGTCACGGCCTGATCCTCTTCGCAGAGCCTGCCCGTCAGGCTCTGCGGTATACTCAGCCGCTGGGCATTACGCTGGCTGAGTGACCACTACTCCGCTGTTCAGAACGCAGGTATCTGCCTCCGCACCATCGTCTTCGTCCACTCTCTGGCACGACCTGCCTGTATCCACTGCCTGGAATTCGCATCCCGCATCCAACGCCTATTCTGCTCTGCTCTGCTCTGCTCTGCTCTGCTCTGCTCTGCTCTGCTCTGCTCTGCTCTGCTCTGCTCTGCTCTGCTCTGCTCTGCCAGCCTTTCCATGCTTTTTCTGTGCCTTCTTGTCGCGCAGTGCGCTGAATGTTCACCGAGTGCGCGTTTTTTTGACCCGTTTTTACTGTGCTGACTACTATCGCGCCATCTGCCGGATTTTCATCTTTTCCTGGCCAGCCTCCGGGGCAGCGCGCAGGGAAATTATCATAAGGTAAGGAGCCACTATGTCATCGCATGAAGGAAACTGGGGAGATTTGCTGTCGGGGAAAAACGCCGCGTGTTCGGTGGTGCTCTCCGGCGGGGTGGCGCTGCACGCCATTAATATCTATATCGCTACCACCGTCCTGCCGTCGGTGGTGCAGGAGATTGGCGGGCTGAATCTGTATGCCTGGAACACCACGCTGTTTGTGATTGCTTCCATTCTCGGTTCGGCGCTGACCAGCCCCACGCTGAGCCGCACCGGCGCGCGCGGAACCTACGCCGTTGCCATCCTCTTTTTCCTCTGCGGCAGCCTGCTCTGCGCGCTGGCACCGGGCATGCCGGTGATGCTGCTGGGGCGCGCCGTGCAGGGGCTGGGCGGCGGTTTTCTGTTTGCGCTGGGCTACTGCATGATTAATGAGGTGTTTGAGCAGCGGCTGTGGCCGCGCGCCTTTGCGCTGATCTCCGGCATGTGGGGCGTGGCCACGCTGGTCGGCCCGGCTATCGGCGGGATCTTCGCTGATATGCACGCGTGGCGGCTGGCATTCGGCTTTATCGTACCGGTGACGCTGGCTTACGCCTGGCTGGTGCTACGCACCCTGCCCGCCGGTCGCGGCAACCGGGCTGCCGCCGCACCGCTGCCGCTGGCACAGCTGCTGCTGCTGACCGCTGCCGTGCTGGCGATCGGCCTCGGCAGCACCGATCCGCGCCTTAGCGTTAATCTCGCCAGCGTGGCCGTCGCTGCCGTACTGCTAGTGATGCTGGTGCGCCGCGAGCGCAACGGTAAGTACCGAATGCTGCCGCGCAACGCGCTGCGCCGGGGCTCGCCGCTGCTGCCGCTCTACCTGACCATCGGTCTGCTGGTGGTGGGTATGACCAGTGAGACCTTTGTGCCTTACTTCCTGCAGCTGCTGCACGGCCAGTCGCCGCTGCTGTCGGGCTATCTGGCAGCGCTGATGGCGGCCGGCTGGACGCTGGCGGAGATCTGGAGCTCTGGCTGGCAGGGTAAGCGCATCAGGCTGGCGATTGTAGCCGGTCCGCTGCTGGTGCTGGCGGGTATGACCGCCCTGACGCTGGCGCTGCCGGTGAACGGCAACGGCGCGCCGGGGCTGCTGGTGGTGATTTCACTTGCGCTGCTGCTGGTCGGTTTCGGTATCGGACTGGGCTGGCCGCATCTGCTGACCCGGGTGTTGCAGGTGACGCCGGAAGAGGAGCAGGACGCTGCCGCCACCTCGATCACCACCGTGCAGCTGGTGGCTACCGCGCTGGGGGCTGCGCTGGCCGGTATGCTGGCCAATCAGGGCGGGCTGAACGCGCCGGGCGGCATTGCCGGGGCGCAGAGCGCCGCGTATGTGCTGTTCGGCGTGCTGGCGCTGGCACCGCTGCTGGCGGTGTTCAGCGCCGGACGATCGGCGAAGGGGCTACAGAACACGGGAGCGACAGAAAAATGAGTTCAGCCAGGGGGCCTTATCAGAGGATTGACTCTCTCTGATAGCACTCATGGTATGAGCCGGGATGTTGGCAGTCTGAACCAGCGGAAGACAGGTAACGTTTTCGCCTGCCTGCCGCTGCACGCTAGTCGCTCTTTTCAGCAGCCACCTGCGTCGCCCCATTCACCTGCTCCAGCCGGTAGTGGGTGACGTCGGTGTGGCGGGCGATCAGTTCCGCCAGCAGCGGCGAGTGGCTGGTTACCCACAGCTGGCTGTAGCGGCTGGCTTCGGCGATCAGCTGCGCCAGCGCCGGCAGCAGGTCCGGGTGCAGGCTGTTTTCGGGTTCGTTCAGCGCCATAAACGCCGGCGGACGCGGGCTGAGCAGCGCCACCACCAGGCAGAGAAAGCGCAGCGTGCCGTCGGAGAGTTCGGCGGCCTCCAGCGGGCGCAGGATGCCCTGGCGGTGCATCAGCATCTGGAAACGGCCGCTGTTCGCCTCCACGCTGAACTCACTCTCCGGGAAGGCCTGGCCGAGAATGCTGAACAGCAGCTCGCTATGGCCGCGCTCGCGAATAGTTTCAAAAGCGGCGGCGAGGTTGCTGCCGTCATGGGCGAGGATCGGCGAGCGGATGCCCACCTGCGGCGCGCGCAGCGGTGATCCCGGCCAGATGGCAAATTCGTGGTAGAAGCGCCAGCCGCGCAGGGTTTCCCGCACCCGCGACACTTCGGGATAGAGGTGCGGCTCCGACAGCTGGCCGAACACCGACTCTTCGGCGTGCAGCGAAGCCGGATAGGCCACCCGCTCGCCGTCGACGTTGTTGAGAAAAGCGACCTGGTTACGCCGATCCAGCAGCCGCGATGAGGGGCGGCGGCGCTGGCCGCTCAGCCACAGCTGCTCGGTTTTCACCAGCGGATCGAGGTTAAACAGGCTGACCAGCGGCTCCGGGTAACCGATCTCCAGCTGGTAGTCGTAATCTTCCATCTCCGCCGCGAGCACCATGCGCTTCAGTTCGCTGTTGCGTTCGCCGCGCCGCGCGCCGCCCGCCCACATCGCTTTCTGGATCCCGCCCTCTTCGGCCAGCGCCGGCGACAGCCGTTCACAGGCCGCCTCATGCAGCAGCCGTACCGCTTTATACAGGTTGGATTTGCCGCAGCCGTTCGGCCCGGTGATGACGTTAAGCTGGCCGAGCCGCAGTTCCAGCTGGCGGATAGAACGGAAGTTGGTGATGGCGATCTGTCTGATCAACGTGAGATCCTCAGGGTATTAAAGGGGATCACAGGCAGGAAAGGGGCGGTGCCCGCTCCCGCGTACTCAGAGTGCCGACGGGTGGGTTGTCAGCGGCAGTGTGATGCTGCCGCCCGCAACATATGGCTCTGCTGCGGGCGGTAGCGACTCTTCGGCTGCCCTGATGTGGCCAGGCCGAAGACCGCACGGGAACCGCGAGCTGCTTTTCCCGTGCCGCTGGTTACTTACGACGCCAGCTGGTGCCCGCCGGGCCGTCTTCCAGAATAATGCCCAGCGCGTTCAGCTGGTCGCGCGCCACGTCCGCCTGCGCCCAGTCCTTCGCCTGACGCGCGTCGAAACGCATCTTGATCAGCGCTTCAATCTGCGCCACCTCTTCGTCGTTGATGTTCACGCCGCTCTGCAGGAACTGCTCCGGGTCCTGCGCCAGCAGGCCGAGCACCGCCGCCAGCTGGCGCAGGCGCGCCGCCAGGCCGTTGGCCGCCGCCGCGTCTTCGCCCTTCAGGCGGTTCACTTCACGCGCCAGGTCGAACAGCGCCGAGTAGGCCACCGGGGTGTTGAAGTCATCGTCCATCGCCTCACGGAAGCGCGCTTCAAACTCATCGCCGCCCGCCGGTTCTGCCGCAGGATCGGTATTACGCAGCGCGTTGTACAGGCGCTCCAGCGCCGAACGCGCCTGGTTCAGGTTATCTTCGCCGTAGTTGAGCTGGCTGCGGTAGTGGCCGGACATCAGGAAGTAACGCACGGTTTCCGCGTCATAGTGCGCCAGCACGTCGCGCACGGTGAAGAAGTTGTTCAGCGATTTGGACATCTTCTCGCGGTCGATCATCACCATGCCGGAGTGCATCCAGTAGTTGACGTACGGGCCGTCGTGGGCGCAGGTCGACTGCGCCACTTCGTTCTCGTGGTGCGGGAACATCAGGTCCGAGCCGCCGCCGTGGATATCAAAGTGCGCGCCCAGCTGTTTGCAGTTCATCGCCGAGCACTCGATATGCCAGCCCGGACGGCCGTTGCCCCACGGCGATTCCCAGAAGGGTTCGTTCTCTTTCGACATTTTCCACAGCACGAAGTCCATCGGGTTGCGCTTGACGTCGGCCACTTCCGCCACGCGGGCGCCGGCCTGCAGCTGCTCCAGATCCTGGCGCGACAGCGAGCCGTAGTTGGGATCGCTGTCTGTCGAGAACATCACGTCGCCGTTGCTGGCCACGTAGGCGTGTTCGCGGGCGATCAGCGTCTGCACCAGCTCAATGATTTCAGCGATATGGCGGGTGGCGCGCGGCTCCAGGTCCGGCGGCAGGATATTCAGCGCCGCGAAGTCGGTGTGCATCTCCGCGATCATGCGGTTGGTCAGCTGCTCGATGGTTTCACCGTTCTCGTTGGCACGTTTGATGATCTTGTCATCAATATCGGTGATGTTGCGCACGTACTTCAGCGAGTAGCCAAGGTAACGCAGGTAGCGTGACACCACGTCAAACGCGACAAAGGTCCTGCCGTGTCCAATGTGACAGAGGTCATAAACGGTAATGCCGCACACGTACATGCCGACCTGGCCAGCATGGATAGGTTTAAATTCCTCTTTTTGACGACTCAGGGTGTTGTAAATCTTTAGCATTGAGACATTCCGTTTTAGGCGTGTGCGGGTTAACGATAAAAAAGGTGAATCCGGTATTCTGACGTATTTTTTAGCGAAGCGCCACGCAAAGCACCGCTACAGACACTGGCGATATGCAGCAGGGCTGACTCACCATCACATTTTGTGATATAAGAGCCGTCTGTCGCACGCGGGAAGCGTTTGCCTGACCGTTTCGTGCGCCAATCGTTAAAAACTCCAACCCTGACAGGATGAGAATATGGTCACTTTCCAGACTAACCATGGTGACATCGTCATCAAGACTTTCGACGATAAAGCCCCTGCAACCGTTAAGAACTTCCTGGAATACTGCCGCGAAGGTTTCTACGACAACACCATTTTCCACCGTGTGATCAACGGGTTTATGATTCAGGGCGGCGGCTTTGAGCCGGGCATGAAGCAGAAAGACACCAAAGAAGAGATCCGTAACGAAGCCAGCAACGGCCTGAAGAACACCAAAGGCACCCTGGCGATGGCGCGTACTCAGGCTCCTCACTCGGCCACCGCACAGTTCTTCATCAACGTTGCCGACAACGACTTCCTGAACTTCCGTGACGAAAGCCTGCAGGGCTGGGGTTACTGCGTGTTCGCTGAAGTGGTTGAAGGTATGGATGTGGTTGAGAAAATCAAAGCCGTCTCTACCGGCCGCAGCGGCATGCACCAGGACGTGCCGAAAGACGACGTGATCGTTCAGAAAGTCACCGTCAGCGAATAATGTCGCACACGCTGTTTATCGCAGATATCCATCTGTGTACTGAAGAACCGGCAATCACTGCCGGTTTTCTGCATTTTTTACGCCGTGAAGCACAGCACGCCGACGCGCTGTATATTCTCGGCGATCTTTTTGAAGCCTGGATCGGCGACGACGATCCGAATCCGCTGCACGCGGAGGTGGCCCGCGCCCTGCGCCAGCTGACCATTCCCTGCTACTTTATTCACGGCAACCGCGACTTCCTGCTCGGTAAACGCTTTGCGGCGGCCAGCGGTATGCGGCTGCTGCCGGAAGAACAGGTGCTGGAGCTGTACGGTAAGCGGGTGCTGATTATGCACGGCGATACGCTCTGCACCGACGATGAAGGCTACCAGCGGTTTCGCCGCAAGGTGCATAACCCGTGGGTACAGCGGCTGTTCCTCGCCCTGCCGCTGTTTGTGCGCCAGCGTATTGCGCGCAAAATGCGGGCCGGCAGTAAAGCGGCTAACAGCGGCAAAGACATAGCTATTATGGACGTCAATCCGCAGGCGGTGGCTGAAGCCATGCATCGCCGGAACGTGCCTTACCTGATCCACGGCCACACTCATCGCCCGGCGGTGCATCAGCTTGAGATCGACGGCCATCCCGCCGAACGGCTGGTGCTGGGAGCCTGGCACGAGCAGGGGTCGATGATTAAAGTGAGTGCAGACGACATCGCGCTGATCGCTTTTCCCTTCTGAGCAGCCCCTCTGCTGACAGGATAGCCGCACCAGGCAGACGATTCGCGATCGCCTTTGCGACGCCAGGCAGTTTGCCTCACCGTTGATATGCCATGGCAGGCGATTTTCGATCGCCGTGGCTTCTGCGCTCAGACCGTCCGCAGATCGCCTTCCCGCCCTGAACAGGCGGCTTACCGGTTGCTCTTCCAGCTGAAAAGACTGACCGTTCCTCCCAGCGCCATTATCGGCCCCGTCCCGATAAAGTTGCCGCTGAACGGCGGTCACTTTGCGCTACGCAACCGTTTTCCTTCGCCATCAGTCATGGTATTCTCTCTGCCCTTCCCACCCGGTCAGCCGCTGTTTCGGCTCTCCCGGTGACGTTTTACATTCACAGGAGTTTACCCGCATGTCATCCAACGCCGCTCCGGCCCGCATTGCTATCGTTATGGGTTCCAAAAGTGACTGGGCTACTATGCAGTTCACCGCGGATATCCTCACTGAACTGGCCGTGCCGTTCCACTGCGAAGTCGTTTCCGCGCACCGCACGCCGGATAAGCTGTTCAGCTTTGCCGAAACGGCGGCGGAAAACGGCTATCAGGTGATTATTGCGGGCGCGGGCGGCGCGGCGCACCTGCCGGGCATGCTGGCGGCAAAAACGCTGGTGCCGGTGCTGGGCGTGCCGGTGCAGAGCGCGGCGCTGAGCGGCGTCGACAGCCTCTACTCCATCGTGCAGATGCCGCGCGGTATTCCGGTGGGTACGCTGGCGATCGGCAAAGCGGGCGCGGCCAACGCGGCCCTGCTGGCGGCGCAGATCCTGGCGCTGCACGACGCTGAGCTGGCGGCCCGCATGGCGGCCTGGCGTCAGGCGCAGACCGATGAGGTGCTGAACAACCCGGATCCGCAGGTGCAGGCATGAAACCGGTCTGCGTATTAGGAAACGGCCAGCTGGGCCGTATGCTGCGCCAGGCCGGTGAGCCGCTGGGCATCGCCGTGTATCCGGTGGGTCTGGACGCCGATCCGGCCGCGCTGCCGATCGCTTCCAGCGTGATCACCGCCGAGATCGAACGCTGGCCGGAAACCGCGCTGACCCGCGAGCTGGCCAGCCATAGCGCCTTTGTGAACCGCGATATTTTCCCGCGGCTGGCCGACCGCCTGACGCAGAAGCAGCTGCTGGATAAGCTGGGCCTGGCGACCGCACCGTGGCAGCTGCTGTCCGATGCCGATCAGTGGGCGCAGGTGTTCACCACCCTCGGCGAGCTGGCGATCGTTAAGCGCCGCACCGGCGGCTACGACGGCCGCGGCCAGTGGCGGCTGCGCGCGGCGGATACCGCCACCCTGCCCGCCGAGTGCTACGGCGAGTGCATCGTGGAGCGCGGGATTAACTTCTCCGGTGAAGTGTCGCTGGTGGGCGCACGCGGCCACGACGGTAAAACGGTGTTCTATCCGCTGACCCATAACCTGCATCAGGACGGCATTCTGCGCACCAGCGTAATGCTGCCGGATGTGGATGCGGCGCACCAGCAGCAGGCTGAGAAGATGCTGTCGGCGATCATGAACGAGCTCAGCTACGTCGGCGTGATGGCGATGGAGTGCTTTGTGGTGCCGGAAGGCCTGCTGATCAACGAGCTGGCACCGCGCGTGCACAACAGCGGCCACTGGACGCAGAACGGCGCGTCGATCGGTCAGTTCGAGCTGCACCTGCGGGCGATCCTTGGCCTGCCGCTGCCGCAGCCGGTGGCCAATACGCCGGCGGTGATGGTTAACCTGATCGGCACCGACGTAAACCGGGACTGGCTGAACCAGCCGCTGGTGCATCTGCACTGGTACGAGAAAGAGGTGCGCCCGGGCCGTAAGGTCGGCCACCTTAACCTGGCCGATCGCAGCCCGGCCGCGCTGGCCGACGCGCTGAACGCGCTGGTGCCGATGCTGCCGGAAGAGTACGCCAGCGGCATTGCGTGGGCGGTGGAGAAGCTGGGGTAAATCCGGCCACCGTTCTGCTTAACAAAAAAACACCGCCACGGCGGTGTTTTTTTATAGTGAACAGGCTATTGCGGGTAAAACTGGCTGTCCGTCAGCTGCTCATAGTCCCACGGGCAGTCGGCCGGAAAGGTCTGCGCTTCCAGGCCCGTCTCTCTTGATGCAGAGAGGATAGCATCCCCGTAGGCATCTGCCATCAGCTCCCCCAGTTCATTTTTAAGACTCGGGTTACGGCTGAGGCGACGCACAATCTTGCGTCTTTGTTCCGCAATAGTTAGCTGCCAGCTACGGCTGCGATGAGAAGGCTGATACTGCCACTTCAGCAGATGCTGAAACAGCACTTCCAGGCGTGATTCCAGTTCACGTCGCTCACTGTTACCCATGCTCTCAATTTCCTCAAGCAGGTTCCGTGTGTCCAGCAAGTGCAGGTTACCCGAACGCAGCAAACCCGCCTGCTCCTGAGTCCAGCCATAAAAGTCGCTGTCATAACGTGTAGTCATTGTCGTCTCCGTTACATTGCAGCTAAACCGATTAGGGCAGTTTGTCAGAGAAGCCTCCCAACGTCAAAAGCCTCCTCATCCCGCATAATACCCGCGAAACAGCGCCTTGCCCTTCAGCAGCCGTACGCCGAGCCAGCCGCCGCACAGCGACAGCAGCAGCGCGCCGCTGAGCGGCAGCACCAGCCACAGCGTCCAGTCCGGCTGCCACGGGAAGTCGAACACCTTACGCTGCAGGCCCCACAGCGCCGCTTCCGCGCCGATGGCGGCGGCCACGCCGGAGACCACGCCGAGCAGCGCAAACTCGCACCACAGCGTGCCGCGCAGCAGCTTCTTACCGGCACCGAGCGTGCGGTAGACCACCAGCTCCTGACGACGCTGGCGCATGCCGACCTGGATCTGCGCCAGCAGCAGCAGCACGCCGCAGGCGGTGACCAGAATCACCATAACTTCCAGCGCCTGGCTGACCTGCGCCAGCACCTGACCAATCTGCTTCAGAATAGTGCCGATATCCAGCAGGCTGAGGGTCGGGAACGCGCGGTTAAGCTGCACCAGCGTGGCATCGTTGCCCTCCATGCGGAAGCTGGTCAGCCAGCTCTGCGGCTGCCCGTCCAGCGCGCCCGGCGGGAAGATAAAGAAGAAGTTCGGTTTCAGGCTCTCCCAGTCGACCTTACGCATGCTGGTGATCTTCGCGCTGAACGGCTGGGTATCGCCGGTGAACGTCACCGTATCACCCAGTTTCACCCCCAGCCGTCCGGCCAGCTCCTGCTCAATCGACACTTCACCCGCTTTCGGCGGCCACTGGCCGGCGGTGAGCGGGTTGTGATCCGGTAAATACTGCTGCCAGGTGAGGTTCAGCTCGCGGTTCAGCGATTCGTCCTTCTCCGGGTCAGCCTGCTGACCGTTGATGCCGGTCAGGCGCACCCGCGCCACCGGATAAAACGTTTCCGGTGTCACCTGATGCTGTTCAAGGAAGGTTTTCACCTGCGGCACCTGCTCCGTTGTGATGTTCAGCAGGAAGTAGTTCGGGCTGCCCGGCGGCAGCTGCTGCTGCCAGCGATCCAGCAGATCGCCGCGCATTACCAGCAGCAGCGCCAGCAGCATAAACGACAGCGAGAACGCCGCCAGCTGGCTGAGGGTGGTCCACGGCTGGCGCAAGAGGCGGTTTACCGCCAGGCGGAAGGCGAGGTTACGCACGGTCAGGCGACGCAGCAGCAGCAGTCCGCCCCAGCCAATCGCCCCCAGCAGCAGCGACAGCAGCACGATGCCCGCCACCAGCGCCCACAGCAGTTTACTGCCGCCGACCAGCAGCGCCAGCAGGCAGATCACCACCAGCGCCATTACCGGCAGGTAGAACTTCAGCGGCCACAGGTTAGCCACCGTATCGCGCCGCAGCACGCGCAGCGGCTGGGTAGCCAGCAGCAGGCGGTAGGGGCGCAGCCCCACCAGCAGCGAAATCACAAACAGTGAGCCGACCGCCCACAGCCACGGCCAGGCGCTGGCGGCGGGCAGTTCCCCCGGCAGCACCGGACGCAGCATCCGCAGCAGCACCGCTTCAAACCCCAGCCCGATGGCGCTGCCGGTGACGGCCGCCAGCAGCAGCACCGACAGCCACTGGCCGACGATCAGCTTACGCAGCGCCCGGCGGTTGGCGCCGAGCGTTTTCAGCACCGCCACCAGGTCGTAGCGGCTGCGGCAGTAATGGTTCATCGCTACCGTTACCGCGGCAATCGCCAGCATCAGCGTCAGCAGCGCCGACAACAGCAGGAACTGCTGGGCACGCTGCATCGATTTACCCAGCGCATCCTCCGAGTTCTCAACGCTGATCCAGCGCTGATCCGGGGTCAGACGGCTGGCGATCCAGCTGTCGTAACGCGCCAGCTGGTCGGGATTGCCGGCAAATTTGTAACGCCAGGTGACGCGGCTGCCGGGCTGGATTGCTCCGGTCTTCTCCACGTCGGCGAGGTTCATCAGCAGGCGCGGCGCGGTCTGGAACGGGTTAAAGCCGGCGTCCGGCTCCTGAATCACCTCGCCGCTGATGCGCAGCGTGGTATCCCCCACGTCGAGCTCATCTCCCGCCTTACGCCCCAGCAGCGCCAGCAGGCGCGGCGCGGCCAGCACCGTGCCCGCCGCCGGTTTCAGCCCGGCTGGCTGCGTGTCCAGCGTGCCAAACATCGGGTAGGCGTCGTCCACCGCCTTGACCGAGGCCAGCTGTGGCGTGTCGCCGGCGAAGGTCATGGTCATAAAGGTGAGCTGTCGCGCCACCTGCAGGCCGTCATCACGCGCCTGCTGCAGCCATGCGTCCGGTACCGGCTTCGCGGTCTGCAGGGTGCGATCGCCGGCCATAAAGTCGCGGCTCTGCTGCGTCAGCCCCTTCTCCATGCGGTCGCTGAGCGAGCCGAGCGCCAGCACGCAGGCCACCGCCAGGGTCAGCGCCAGCCAGACGATCAGCAGCGAGGGGGATTTCCACTCGCGCCAGAACCAGCGCCAGATCATGCTTCCTCCCACAGCTTGCCGTCGCGCAGCCGCAGGCGGCGGTCGCAGCGCGCCGCCAGCTGCTCGTCGTGGGTCACAAGGATCAGCGTGGTGGCGAAGTCGCGGTTCATGGAGAACAGCAGGTCGGCGATGCGATCGCCGGTTTTACGATCGAGGTTGCCGGTGGGCTCATCGGCAAACAGCAGCGCCGGGCGGCCGTTAAAGGCGCGGGCCAGCGCCACGCGTTGCTGCTCACCACCGGAGAGCTGCGCTGGCAGGTGGGTTAAGCGCTCACCAAGCCCCAGCTGGGCCAGCAGCGCCGCCGCCTGTTCGCGGCTCTGGCGATCGTTGTCGCCGCGCAGCAGGGCCGGTAGTTGCACGTTTTCGACGGCGTTGAGGGTGGGTACCAGCATAAACGACTGGAAGACAAAACCGACGTTCTGCGCGCGCAGCCCGGCCCGCTGCTCCTCATCCATCTGGTGCAGCGGCTGGCCCAGCAGGTGCACCTCGCCTTCGCTGCCGTCGTCCAGCCCGGCAATAATTCCCAGCAGGGTCGACTTGCCGGAGCCGGACTCGCCGATCAGGGCAATCGTTTCTGCCGGTTTGACAACCAGCTCAACTCCGGTAAGGATGGAAAGCTGATGCTCACCCGAACCGACGGACTTACTAAGACGATGAACTTCAAGAATGTTTTCCGCTGGCATTACCCTGTCCTGTTGTTAATAACGCTGATGTCGCTGCGTGCGACGGCAGCAGATACCCTGCTGGTGCTCGGTGACAGCCTGAGCGCCGGTTACCGGATGTCGGCCAGTGCCGCATGGCCGGCGCTGCTCAATGATAAGTGGCAAAAATCCCCTGCCGTGGTTAACGGTAGCATAAGTGGCGACACCGCGGCGCAGGGCCTGTCGCGCCTGCCCGCGCTGCTGAAGCAGCACCAGCCGCGCTGGGTGCTGATTGAACTCGGTGGCAACGATGGCCTGCGCGGCTTTCCGCCGCAGCAGCTGAAACAGACGCTGGACCAGGTAATTAGCCAGGTCAAAGCGGCGAAAGCCGAGCCGCTGCTGATGCAGGTGCGCCTGCCCGCCAACTACGGCCGCCGCTACACCGAGTCCTTTGCGGCGATTTACCCTGAGCTGGCGCAGCACTATTCGATTCCGCTGGTGCCGTTTTTTATGGAGCAGGTCTATCTGAAACCGGAATGGATGCAGGATGACGGTATCCACCCGGCCCCTGCCGCGCAGCCGTTTATCGCCGATCTGCTGGCGAAGCAACTGACCCCCTTAGTTAACCATGAGTGAACCGGCAGTGAGCCGACGGGCAGGTAAAGAAATGCAAAAATTCGTCGTAATTACCGGCAGTTCCAGCGGAATCGGTCTGGCGGCTGCCAATGACCTGCTGCGCCGTGGCTATCATGTCATCGCCGCGTGCCGTAAACCGCAGGATGTGGAACGGATGGCTGAGCTGGGCTTTAGCGGTGTGCAGCTGGATCTGGATGATGAGCAGAGCGTGGCGCGGGCTGCCGCAGAGATCCTGACGCTGTGCGACGGGCAGCTGTACGGGCTGTTTAACAACGGCGGCTTTGGTATTTACGGGCCATTGCAGCTGATTACCCGCCAGCAGCTGGAGCAGCAGTTCTCCACCAACCTGTTTGGCACCCACCAGCTGACCACCCTGCTGTTGCCCGCGCTGATCGCCAGCGGCGACGGGCGCATTATCAATACCAGCTCGGTGCTCGGACTGGTTTCCACCCCCGGTCGCGGTGCCTATGCGGCCAGTAAATACGCGCTGGAAGCCTGGTCCGATGCGTTGCGCATGGAGCTGCACGGCAGCGGCGTACGCGTCAGCCTGATCGAACCGGGGCCGATCGCCAGCCGTTTTACCGATAACGTCAGCCAGGCCGAGCAGGATAAGCCGGTGAAAAATCCCGGCATCGCCGCACGCTTTACCCTGCCGCCGGAGGCGGTGCTGCCTAAGCTGCGCCATGCGCTGGAGAGCCGCCGTCCGCGGCTGCGTTATCCGGTGACGCTGGTCGCACATCTGATGAGCGTGCTGAAACGCTTTCTACCGGGCCGGATACTGGATCGTATTTTACGCCAGAAATAGCCGGCAGGGCTTGAAGCTGACGCCGCTGCCCCAATACAGTGAGAAACTCACGTGAAAAAGAGACGAATTCATGTCACCACAAGCTGTCATTGTTGATATTAACGAAACCAACCTGCACGCCACGCTGGAACAGTCGATGCAGGTACCGGTGCTGTTTTACTGCTGGTCTGCCCGCAGCCAGCATTGTCAGCAGCTGACCCCGCTCCTTGACCGCCTGGCGCAGGAGTATGCCGGGCAGTTTATTCTGGCAAAACTGGACTGCGACGCCGAACCGGCGGTCGCCCAGCAGTTTGGCCTGCGCTCGATCCCGACCGTCTATCTGTTCCAGAACGGTCAGCCGGTCGATGGCTTCCAGGGGCCACAGCCGGAAGAGGCAGTCCGTGCCCTGCTGGAAAAAGTGTTGCCGAAGGAAGAGGAGCTGAAAGCACAGCAGGCGATGCAGCTGATGGACGAAGGCAAGCTGATTGAGGCACTGCCGCTGCTGAAAGATGCCTGGCAGCTGAGCAAGCAGCGCAGCGATATCGGCTTCCTGCTGGCGGAAGTGCTGATTGGCCTGAACCGCAGCGACGAGGCCGAAGCGGTGCTGAAGGTGGTGCCGCTGCAGGATCAGGATACCCGCTATCAGGGGCTGGTGGCGCAGATCGACCTGCTGAAGCAGGCAGCGGACAGCCCGGAAATCCAGCAGCTTCAGCAGCAGCATGAAGCCGATCCGGACAACGCGGCGCTGGCCACCCAGCTGGCAATCCAGCTGCAGCAGGTGGGCCGCAACGAAGAGGCGCTGGAGCTGCTGTTCAGCTACCTGAAGAAAGATCTTGGCGCTGCCGACGGCCAGGCACGTAAAACCCTGCAGGAGATCCTCGCGGCGCTGGGCACCGGCGACGCGCTGGCGGCTAAATATCGTCGTCAGCTCTATTCGCTGCTGTACTAAAATTAACTATCGCCCCTGTCCGCTCAGTTGGCCGCCGGCCGCGTGAGCGGGCCCTTGCTCTCCCATATAACAATCCGGAGGTTGTATGCTGGCTGTCATTCCTGTCATTGTCGTCCTGGCGCTTATTCTGGTCTGGTCGGGCATCAAGATCGTACCGCAGGGCTATCAGTGGACGGTGGAGCGCTTTGGCCGCTATACCACGACGCTGCAGCCGGGCCTGAACCTGGTGGTGCCGTTTATGGACCGCGTCGGCCGCAAAATTAATATGATGGAGCAGGTAGTCGATATCCCTTCCCAAGAGATCATCTCCAAGGATAACGCCAGCGTCACCATCGATGCGGTGTGCTTTATTCAGGTGGTCGACCCGGCGCGTGCCGCCTATGAGGTCAGCAATCTGCAGCTGGCGATCATCAACCTGACCATGACCAACATGCGTACCGTACTCGGCTCTATGGAGCTGGACGAGATGCTGTCGCAGCGCGACAACATCAATACCCGCCTGCTGCACATCGTCGATGAAGCGACCAATCCGTGGGGGGTGAAGATCACCCGTATTGAGATCCGCGACGTGCGGCCGCCGGCCGAGCTGATCGCCTCAATGAACGCGCAGATGAAGGCCGAACGCACCAAGCGCGCCGATATTCTGGAAGCGGAAGGGGTGCGCCAGGCGGCGATTCTGCGTGCAGAGGGCGAGAAGCAGTCGCAGATCCTTAAGGCGGAGGGTGAACGTCAGTCGGCGTTTCTGGCCGCTGAGGCGCGCGAGCGCGGGGCAGAAGCGGAAGCGCGGGCGACGAAAATGGTCTCTGAGGCGATTGCCGCCGGCGATATTCAGGCAATTAACTACTTTGTGGCGCAGAAGTACACCGATGCGCTGCAGCAGATCGGCTCGGCCAGCAACAGCAAGGTGGTGATGATGCCGCTGGAGGCCAGCAGCCTGATGGGCTCGATTGCCGGCATCAGCGAACTGCTGGGCGACAGCAAGCGCGAGCGTAACAAGGGATGATTGGTGAGCTGCTCTCTCACCCCTGGTGGCTGTGGCTGACGCTGGGCGGACTGCTGCTGGCCGCCGAGATGCTCGGCACCAGCGGCTACCTGCTGTGGAGCGGCGTGGCGGCGGTGCTGGTCGGGCTGCTGGTGTGGCTGGTACCGCTGGCGTGGGAGTGGCAGGGGCTGAGTTTTGCCGTCCTTACCGTGCTGGCGGCGCTGTGGTGGCACCGCTGGCTGAAGCACCGCGACCGCCGTCACCCCCCTTCCCAGCTTAACCAGCGCGGCCAGCAGCTGATTGGCCGCCAGCTGACGCTGGACGCACCGCTGGTGAACGGCTTCGGCCACGTGCGCGTCGGCGATGGCAACTGGCGGGTGCAGGCGGATGAGGATCTGCCTGCCGGTAGCCTGGTGACCGTGGTGGCGGTGGAAGGGATTACGCTGCGTATCGTTCGCAGCCAGCCATAACCTTCTTCCGCCCCCCTGCCAGGCAGCATGTGCAGCCTCAGACACGCTGGCACCCCTGCCAGACACGATCGGCATCCTCAGGCGCGCAGGCAGTCCTGCCAGCGCCTGACCAGATAGTTGTGTTCGTCCATCACCGAGTTCCATACCGCAATATGGCTCATACGCTGTTCATAGCTGCCGCCGTCGCGAAGTTCGCCTTTGGCAATCAGCGGCTCGCCCCAGGCGTTGGGCAACGTTTCCCGCGCCGGCAGTCCGCCGTACCAGAAGTCCCACTCGGCGGCGGACATATACGGCCTGCTGCGCTGCGGGTTGGAGATGTAATATCCCTGCCGCGCCATTACCGCCCCCGGCCAGCCGGACTGCCACCAGTTCAGGTAGTCATAGGCCGCATCACGAATTTTACCGCTGGCGCAGCGCGACAGCGACATGCCGCCGTACCAGGCACGATAACCTTCACGCGGCGTAGCCAGCTTATAACCGTGCTGGCGGAAATGATGGCGAAAATAGGTCGGTGCCCACAGGCTCTGCACGCCGACCTGCTGATTTTCGATCAGCTCGCAGGCCTGATCCTGGGTCGACCAGAAAGCGGCAAAGTGCCCCTGCCGCCGCAGCCGCGCCAGCTCGCCGGTCAGGCTGTCGATCTCCTCCAGCGTCAGATTCCCCACGTTGGCAAAGCGCTGTAGCCCGGCCCCCTGCACCGCCAGCGCCGCGTCCAGCGCCCCCATCGCCGCATCGTCCTGAAACGCCGCCTGCCCCGAGTAAGCCGGGTGCAGCAGCCAGCCCCAGCTCTCCTCCTCACCCTGCAGGCCGCGCGGCAGCCGGTCGGCGTGATAGGCAAAGCTGTCGGCGTTGTGGGTTAGCGGCAGCATGCTGATCAGCTCGCCCGGCAGGCAGCCGAGGCTGTTGTCGCGCTGCACGTAAAGCCGGTTGACCGGCACGCTACCATCTCCCAGCCGGCCGCCGGGACGCAGGGTACCGGTTTTCGGCAGGCTGTTGATCTCATCCCAGTAGCTCAGGCGGGCGATCTCCAGCGGCTGGATCGCCCGCGCCGGCCAGACAAAATCGATATTGTGGAACCACTGATCGTAGAGATCGTAGCTTTCCGGCTCCATCACCGCGATGCGCTGTGCGTCCTCGACGCTGCGCAGCAGGTAGTCGATTTTTATCCCCAGGTCCTGCTCGGCGCGCTCACGTAGCAGCTCCAGCAGGGTGACCGAGGTGCCAAGCACGCGCAGGGTAATGTTACTGGTGGCAACCGCCGCTGAAGTCATGGTGCTGTGTCCCCGGTTAAAAATGGCTGCTGGAAGCGCAGAAACGCCTGTTTCAGCCGCGAGGCCGACACGCCGCGCAGAATGAACACCAGCTGTGACTGCTGCAGTTCGCCCGGCCAGTCGTTAAGGTGCACCGGCGGGTGCAGGCTGTGCTGCACGCCGTGGATCGCGACCGGCGTCTGGCTTTCGCTGACCCGCAGAATGCCTTTCATACGTAAAATGCTGGCCCCGTGGCAATGTAACAGCATCGACAGCCAGACGGCAAAAGCCGGCCAGTTTATTTTATCCTGCAGGGTGATGACGCAGGTTTCGGTCAGCGGGTGCTGCAGGTGTGGCAGCTGCGGATGCCCCCCGGCGCTGATGTCGCCACTATTCGCAACGGCACGCGCTGCCGCCACGGCCGGGGCCGGTCCCAGCCAGCGAAAACGCTGGCTGGCGCTGCCGTGCATATAGCTCAGCCGGAACAGGTCAGCCAGTTCAGCCCCGGCTGGCAGCAGCTCTGCCAGCGGATTCAGCTGGCACAGGCGGTCCGCCAGCGCCTCTGCCTGCGTGGCGCTGACCCGGTCACGCTTGCTAATCAGCAGCCGGTCGGCGGCCGTCACCTGCGCCAGCCACTCCGGGTGCTGCTGCCCCTCGCTGAGCCCGTGCTCGGCATCCACCAGCGTGACCAGCGCGCCCTGCTTAAAGTGGTACTGCAGCTGGCGGTCGTGCAGCAGGGTGGAGAGGATCGGTGCCGGATCGGCCAGCCCGGTGGTTTCGAGGATCACCTGGCTGAACGGCGGCAGCTCACCGCGCTCGCGCCGCTCCCACAGATCCAGCAGCGCCTGTTTCAGCTCGCCGCGGATCTGGCAGCAGACGCAGCCACCGGGCAGCAGCACCGTGTCCGGCGCCACCTCATTTAACAGCAGATGGTCGATGCCCACCTCGCCAAACTCGTTAACCAGCAGCGCCACGTCGCTCAGCACCTGGCCCTGCAGCCAGCGTTTGAGCAGCGTGGTTTTGCCGCTGCCGAGAAAACCGCTCAGCACCTGCACCGGCAGCCGGCTATCGCCGTTCATCGCCCGCTCCCCCCATCCAGCGCCGCCAGATAAGCTTCGTCGAGTGGATCGACTGGCCGCCTGAGCATTTTTTCCGCCTCCTGCCAGATCTGCTGCAGGTTACTGACCAGCGCCTGCTGCCCGGTCGGCCCGGCCAGCAGCCAGCTGCTGTGGAAGTCGCTCAGCTTCAGCCGGTACGGGGCCAGCGCCCGGTTAAGCATCGCCAGCTGTTGCAGCCGCAGCTGGCGGCGCGGCAGGGTCTGCTGCAGCGGATCGCTCCACTGCGGGCCGTCATCAAGTAAACCGCATACGCCACACATGGCAAATCTCCTAAGGCATAACGTCGCCGGAATTCGGCCCCAGCGTCTGGCCGGCAAACAGGTTGCCGCCCGGCTCGCTGGCCAGCAGCAGCGCCACCGGCGCAACCTCCTCCGCCAGGCCAAAGCGGCCGAGCGGCAGTTCAGCGGCTTTGGCCCGCTGCCACTGCGGATTGAGGCCGTCGATCAACGGCGTGGCGACAGGGCCTGGGGCGATGGCGTTGACCAGCACGTTGTCGGCCGAGACCTCCAGCGCCAGTGATTTGGTAAAGCCGATCACCCCGGCCTTGGCAGCGGCGTAGTGGCAGAGTTCTGCCCCACCCTTGATACCCAGCTGTGAGGCAATATTGATAATGCGCCCCCAGCGCTGCTGGCGCATCAGCGGCAGCGCCCGCTGCGAAGCGAGAAACACGCTGCGCAGATCCACCGCCAGCATCTGATCCCACATCGCCAGCGTAATCTCCTCGCAGCGCGCCTGGCTGAGCATGCCGGCATTGTTGACCAGCACGTCGATACCGCCGAAGCGCGCGACGCAGGCGTCCACGCCGGCCCGTGCGCCCGCCACCTCAGCCACGTCAGCGACCACGCCGTAACACTCCGCGCCCTGCTCACGGCAGGCGCTAACCTGCCGTTGCAGCGTCTCTGCGTTGCGATCGCTTAACAGCAGCCGCGCCCCTTCACGGGCAAACAGCAGCGCAATCGCCGCGCCGATGCCGCTGCCCGCTCCGCTGATCGCTACCCGTTTTTGCTCTAACTGCATGATGACCTCCCTAATCCGGCCAGCGTACCGTCAGGCCGCCGTCGATGACCAGGCTTTGCCCGGTGAGATAACTGCTCTGCGGACTGGTGAGGAAGCTAATCACCTCCGCCACTTCTTCAGCCCGCCCAACCCGCCCGAGCGGGATTGCCCGTGCGGCTTTGGCCAGTCCTTCCGGCCCCAGCGAGTTATGTTTATCCAGCGACTGCGGCGTTTCGATCAGGCCAGGGATCACCGCGTTACAGCGCACGCCACGCGCCGCCAGCTCCACCGCCAGCGAACGGCACAGGCCGGGGATCGCCGCTTTGGCCGCGGCGTAATGCGCGTGATCCTGCCAGCCGTAAACGCCACCGGCGATGGAGGAGACCGCCACCAGGCTGGCCCCCTCCGTCAGGTGCGGTGCAGCGGCGCGGAAGCAGCGCATGACGCCGCTGAGATCGACGTTCAGCATCTCGTCCCAGCGCGCGTCGCTCATCTCCGCAATCGGCGCGCGGCGCAGTACCCCGGCGTTGGCCACCACGTAATCCAGCCGGCCGTAATGAGCCAGCCCGGCGCTGACCCACTGCTCCACCGATGCCGTGTTCGCCACGTCGAGCGGCAGCCACAGCGCGTCACCGCCTGCGGCTTCAACCTCTGCCGCCGCCTGCTGCGGGTCGTGCGGGTCGGCCGGGTAGTAACCGGCGACCACCCGTACGCCACGCCGGGCGTAGACCGTTGCCAGCGCCAGGCCAATACCGCTGGCCGCGCCGCTAATCAGCGCCACCGGGGCGCTGGTTGAACCGTTATTCATGAGGAGCTCCTTGCAGTTGGGCATTAACCGGCGGCGTCACCGCGGCGGTGGTTTGCGGTAGCTGGCGCGCCAGCAGGATCACCATCCCGGAGATAAAGCACGGCAGCGCGCCGAACCACAGCGCCGCGTCCTGCCAGTTGCCGCCTTTGCTCAGAATGGTGGTGGTGCCGATGCCGGCAATGATCGCGCCGACCGGACCCATCGCGCCAATCAGCGAACCGGCGGTGGCGCGGATGGCGGTCGGGAAGCTTTCGCTGATAAACAGCAGCGCCGCCGCGTACGGGCCAATCAGGAAGAACAGGCCGAGGCTGTAGAGCACCACAATGGTGGCAAAGTTGTCCGGGCAGAACAGCATGCCGGTAAAGGCTACGCCGCCGAGCATCCAGCCGACCGCAATAGTGTTGCGGCGGCCAATACGGTCGCCCAGCCAGCCGTGCGCCAGGTAGCCACAGTAGCCGACCAGGTTAGACATGATCAGGATCAGCAGCGAGTTGTTGAACGAGATGGCGTGGGTTTTGGTGATCACCGTGGTGCCCAGCACGCTGAAGATCTGAATTGCAAACCAGTTGAGGAGCACCGCACCGCCGAGTACCAGCGTGGCGCGCAGCGCAGGCCCGCGGAACGCGGCCGCCAGGCCAGCGCTTTTATGCTCGTCATACTCCACCGCATAATCGCTGGCCACCTGACGGGCGTCGTTCTCGTTACCGGCTTCACGCAGCTGGCGAATATGCCGGTGCACCTCGAACTGCGGCGTCTCTTTCAGCTTCAGCGCCAGAAAGGCAATCACCAGCGACGGCAGCGCGGCAAAAACAAAGCTGCCCTGCCAGCCGATCAGCGGCATCAGGACCGCAGTCAGCGCCGAGGCCACCAGCGCCCCCACCGGCCAGCCGCCCTGCACCAGACTGTAGATAAAGCCTTTACGCTTGTTGAGCTTCGGATCGTCCAGCGCGGTATACAGCTCGGACAGGTAGGTGGCGTTGACGGTCTGCTCGGCATAGCCGAGGCCGGCCACTGAACGAATGGCGGTCAGCGCGCCTTTGCCCCAGGCACCGCCGACGGCTGTCAGCAGCGAACAGAGCGCCGCGCCGCCCACGGTGATCACAATGCCCATCCGTCGGCCAAGCCGGTCAACCAGCGGACCCACGGCCAGCGCGATCACCGCCCCGCCCACCGCCACCAGGGTGGCGATCTCCGACTGCTCCACTTCGCTCCAGCCAAAGTGTGCGCCGATCTCCGGCAGCAGCGTACCAAACAGAATAAAGTCATAGACGGCAAAGACCCACGCGAAGAAAGCAATCCAGGTTGCGAATGTTACGTCCCTGCGAGTCAGCTGCTGCGGCTGCCAGCCGTTGACACTGCGGCGTTTAAAGATGCTCATATTGCTCTCACTGTTCCGGGTTAGGGGGCGGTCAGCCGTGGCGCGGGTAGCGCTTCAGGTGGTCGTCGGCGATCTCATCGAAGGTGACAAAACGCACCCCTTCGTGGCTCTGGATGTGCTTAATCAGGCGTTCCAGCATCAGCAGCACCTGCGGGCGGCCGGAGACGTCGGGGTGAATGGTCATGGTGAACACCGCGAAATCATTTTCGCGATACACCCAGTCAAACTGATCGCGCCACATCTCTTCCAGATGGCGCGGGTTAACGAAGCCGTGGCTGTTGGGGGATTTTTTGATAAACATCATCGGCGGCAGATCGTCGAGATACCAGTTGGCGGGGATCTCCACCAGATCCGTCTCCTCTCCGCGCACCAGCGGCTTCATCCAGCTGTCCGGGTGCTGGCTGTAGTCGATTTTGGTCCAGCTGTCGCCAACGCGAACGTAGTAAGGGTGGAAGTCGTTGTGCATCAGGCTGTGATCGTACTTGATGCCTTTTTTCAGCAGCAGCTCGTTGGTGACGTTGCTGAACTCCCACCAGGGGGCCACGTAGCCGGTCGGCCGTTTACCAGCCAGCTCGGTGACCAGTTCGATGCTGCGATCGAGGATCGCCTCTTCCTGCGCCGGGGTCATGGCGATCGGATTTTCATGGCTGTAGCCATGAATGCCGATTTCATGGCCGGCCGCCGCCACCGCCTTCATCTGCTCCGGGAAGGTCTCGATGGAGTGGCCCGGAATAAACCAGGTGGTGCGCAGGTTATGCTCGGCAAACATCTTCAGCAGGCGAGGCGATCCGACCTCACCAGCGAACAGCCCGCGCGAAATATCGTCCGGTGAATCCTCACCGCCGTACGAGCCCAGCCAGCCCGCCACCGCATCCACATCGACGCCAAATGCACACAGAATTTCTTTAGCCATGATCTTCTCTCCGTCCGTCTGGGTAACGCTGGCCGGTGCCAGCAGATAATCGGTTAATATCTCACCCATAAAATGTATATTTTATTTAAATGTACATTTATACATTGCAATAGAGATGCCAGGTTGATCACGGTTAGCGCGAAAGGATCGCTCGAAATTGTGAAGATACCGGCAAATACTGACGGAGAAGCGCAATGAAATGCCCGCATGCACTGGCATAATTTCGCTGAGTGACTGTTTTTTCTTGTCTGTTGATAATGAATTTTTGATTTAATGATCCAATACCGTGCAATGCTGCACCATCGACAGGCAGGCGGGTGAATTGATCGTACCCCGCCCCGGCGAGCGGCACGATATGTCATACTGCGCGTTATCAACCAGCAGGAGCGGCGATCCCCAGGATGCTTAACGACAGCGACGGAACTCAGACAGAAGCGCGTGCGGCCGCACGCTATGAGGTGATCCGCCAGGTACTGCAGCAGGCCATCGTCTCGCAGGCGGTACCGGACGGGCTGGTTTTACTGGAAGGGCCGCTGGCGCAGCTGTTTGGCACCAGCCGGGTGCCGGTGCGTCGCGCGCTGGGGCTGCTGCACGAGCAGGGGTTAATTGCCCGTTTTGAGGGGCGCGGCTTTATTGTCGCCGCAGACGGGCAGGACGTGGAGCCGCAGCGCATCGCCCTGACCCGCAGCGTGCTGGGACTCGACCAGGAGCGCGAGCTGGTTGACACCCGCAGCGCCGGGGAGCAGGTGCTGGAAAGCCTGCAGCAGGCGCTGTCGACCTGCATGGTGTTTGGCCACTATCAGCTCAACGATGGGCTGGCCGCTGAGTTTTACAACATCAGCCGCAGCAGCATCCGCGAAAGCCTGATGCGCCTGCGGGACAAGGGGCTGGTCGAGAAAGAACCCTACGCGCAGTGGCTGTCCGGCCCGCTGACCGCCCGCGAGATCGCTGACCACTATGAGATCCGCGCCAGCCTGGAACCTTTCGCCCTGCGCAAAGCCGCGCCGCTGATCCCGCAACGGCAGCTGCTCGATAATTTACAGCGGCTGTCGCTGTTGAAAGGGCAGCAGATTACCGCCGCCACGCTGGAACAGGTGGAAGACGACCTGCACTTTGCCTGCCTGCAGCCGGCGGGCAACCGACCGATGCTGGAGATGCTGCGGCAGAGTCAGTCCCCGCTGATCGTCACACGGATCTTCTACGAAGTGCTGGCGCTGCCGCTGGAGCAAACGGTGATCGATGAACACCGGCTGGTGTATGAGATGCTGCTGAAGGGCAGCTGGGACCTGGCGGCGATGAGCCTGCGCGAGCATCTGGAGCGCGCGCAGGCGCGAACGCTGCAAAAACTTAAGGTGCTGTCAGTACTGCCGGTCCCGCAGCTGCCGCCTTATCTGCACCGGCTCAGCTGAAAAAAGGGCTCCCCAGTTGCCCGGGAAGCCCTCTGTAAAAGCGCTTGTGCTGCATTCATCCATCAGCTCCGCAAAGGCGGGGTTCCCCCCGCCTCCGGGTGGCTACTTACCGGATCCGCAGACCATTGAGGCCGCCACCTCCCTGACTTCATCTTTATAGCGGATTTCACACAACGATTTCCGCATCAGACCGGTGAATATTAACAGCGTTAAACACACCATTAATACGCACCATAACAGGGTGCTACGTGGCAGTTTCATGGTCGGCATCTCCTTGCCTTACGGCAGGTAAGAGGCTATCCTGCTGGGGACTAGTCATACAGGGGCCTCGGGTTAATTGGAAATAATTAACTTCGGGGCTTTTCTGCATTCTGCCTCACAACTACCGGCACTGCTGCCTGAAGCAGAAGCCTCAAGCGCCGCGCTGATTATACCGCCTTTATAATTCCAGTAATTGTCGTAAAAAATCCAAAAATCAGCGGTTCCGCCAGTTGAGCGGTGAGCCAAACTTCCCGACAAAAAAATCTACCGTTGCCCGTACCTTTAGCGGCAGGCGTCGCGATTTGGGCCAGACGGCGGCGATCTGCGGCTGCTCCAGGGTAGTCGCACACTCAAAGCCCTCCAGCAGATTAATCAGCCTGCCGCTGCTCAGGTGTTCACCACTCATCCAGTCGGGGAACAGCACCATTCCCATGCCGTTTAACGCCGCCGTCAGCAGCGTGTCGGCATTGTTCGAGGTCAACACCGGATTCAGCGGATAGTGCCGCCAGCTTTCCTGTCCACGGCGGAAGTACCAGCGGTTCAGCCCCTGCGGGCCGTTAAAGGCCAGGCTGCGGTGAGCGGCGAGATCCTCAGGCGTTTCCGGCCTGCCGTAGCGCGCTACGTAAGCGGGTGACGCCAGCAGCGAGTTGATCTGCGGGCCAAAGATCCTCGCCTGCAGGCCGGAGTCGGCCAGCACGCCAATGCGAAAAATCAGATCGGCCCCTTCACGATGCGGATCGATATAGCTGTCGGTCTGGGTCAGATCGACGCGGATGCGCGGATAGCGCTGATAAAGCTCGGCCAGCCACGGCGCAATATGCCGCTGACCAAACACCACCGGCGCGTTAATGCGCACCAGACCAGACGGTTCGCTCTCTTTCTCCTGCAGTTCGGCCTGGGCGTCAGCGAGTTGTGCCAGCAGGGTGCGGGCATGGGCTGCAAAGATACTCCCAGCTTCAGTCGGCGCCACCGCGCGGGTGTTACGGTGGAACAGCTGCTGGCCCAGTGAGCTTTCCAGCTGGTTGATGGTACGCGTCACCAGCGACGCGGAAACGTCTTCCCTGCGGGCAACCAGTGAAAAACTTTGCAGGTCGAAAACGGCGACAAACAGGCGCAGCGCGCGGAAGTCGATCTGGTTTAGCATGTTCATCTCATCGGAATATGAAAAAGTATTTTCTGCATTATAGCGTTTTTCAACATAACCGGTTCGGCTACCCTGCTGCTCCTTTTTGAGCGAAGACATTGTCCTGATGCAAATACTGTTAATTATTCTGGTGGTACTGGCCGGCATGGGTTTGTCGGTGGAAGGCGGCCTGCTTGGCCCGCTGGGTGGAGAGGTCGGGCATCTGTGGGCGACCTTCAGCATTTTTGGCATCGGCACCGCGCTGGCGTTTTTGCTGATGCTGTTTTTCGGCCCGCGCGACGCGCCCTCCTTCTTCTCCCGACCGGGCTGGCAACTTACCGGGGGGATTTTAGGCCCGGGGTATGTGGTGATCCTGACGCTCGCCTCACCGGTGATCGGACTGGCGATGACCATGATCGGCATTCTTGCCGGGCAGATTTTTAAGAGCCTGGCCATCGACCATTTTGGCTGGTTCGGCAGCCCGCGCAGGCCGGTTAACGCCAGAAGGCTGGTTGCTCTGCTGTTAATTGTTGTTGCGCTGGGGCTGATTGCCGGAGGTGAAGCATGATTTTACTGATGATCTTACTGAGCCTGGTGGGCGGTGCGCTGCTGAGTATTCAGGCCGCGATCAACGGCCGGCTGGGCAGCGCGGTAGGCACCTTCCGCAGCGCGTTTCTGACCTTTGCTATTGGTGCGCTGATCACCGCGCTGTTAATCGTCTTCTTTGAGCCCAAACAGACGGTGACGCTGCTGGATGTGCCGAAGTGGCAGCTGCTCGGTGCGCTGTTCGGCGTACCTTATGTGGCAATTATGGCGTTTGCGGTGCCGCGCATCGGCTCAGCGGTGGCGACCGTGGCGGTGATTACCGGGCAGATTGCCATGAGCCTGATGATTGACAGCTTTGGCTGGCTGGGTAACGCGCAGATCCCGTTCTCTGGCAGTCGCGGGCTGGCGGTGCTCTGTCTGGTGCTGGCGCTGTGGTTTATCTGGACCAGCAATACGACTAAGGAAAGCGAGGCCGACTGATGATTGAGAGGTCATTGACTTCAATCGGTAATCTGGAAGACAGAAAAAGGGCTTCCCGATGTTAAGAGAAGCCCTTTGTAAAGACGCTTGTGACGCCCTGGCATCATCAGTTTCCTGAAAAGGCGGGGTTTCCCCCGCCTACGGGTGGCTACTTACCGGATCCACAGGCCATGGATGCCGCCACCTCCCTGAAGCCATCTTTATAGCGGATTTCGCACAGCGACTTCCGCATCAGGCCGGTGAATATTAACAGCGTTAAACACACCATTAATACGCACCATAACAGGGTACTGCGTGGCAGTTTCATGGCAGGCTTCTCCTTGCCTTGCGGCAGGTAAGAGGCTATCCTGATGGTGTTTGGTCATACAGGGGCCTCGGGGTTAATGGGATAGATTAACTTCGGGGCTTTTCTGCATTCTGCCTCACACCAACCGGCACTGCTGCCAGCAGCCTGAGGCAGAAGCCTCAAGCGCCGCGCTGATTATACCGCCTTTCAGATTCCAGTAATCGTCGTAAAATATCCAAAAATAGCCGGCATTCGGTTCGGCCTGACGTTCGTCACGTTGCTTTCTGGCAGCAGCCTGCCAGATGATTGATGATCGGGCAGTCGGCGCTGTCATCGCCGGGGCAGCTGGCGGCGAGATCCAGCAGGCGCTGGCGCATCTCTGTTAGCTGTTGGATATGGTTCTCAATTTCGCTGACTTTCTCCAGGGTGCGTGCCTTAACGTCGGCGCTGTGCCGGGCGGGATCGTTAAACAGCCCGACCATTTCGCGGCACTCGTCAAGGTTGAACCCCACCTGGCGCGCCTGGCGCAGCAGCGTCAGCTCTTCCAGATGTCTCGGTCCATAGGTACGGTAGCCGTTGTCGCCGCGAAGCGGCGGCGTGACCAGCCCCTTCTCTTCGTAGAAACGGATCGCTTTACTGGTTAATCCGGTCTTTTTCGCCACATCGCTGATATTCATCGCTTCTCCACAGGCTGGCCGTATCTCAGTCATCACTCTTATTCTACACATCCTCAGGTATCACGCACGCCTGCTGCCGCCCCTGGCAGACGCAAGCCTGATAGCCGCTGCCACGCCGAAAAAAACCAGACGCACACGTTGCTTACCCGGTTACTCAGCAACACTCGCCGCTGGCAGACCCGATGCCCGCAGCAGTGCAGGCAAACCCGCGGCATAGCGTGTGGATCCTGTTCTTCACGTTAACATTTGACCTTCCCCTTGCGGGAAGGTTTAACCTTGTCTGTGATGTCCCACTCACAGGAGAGAATTATGACCGATACCATTCATCTTGCGCTGGATGGCCTGACCTGCGGCCACTGCGTAAAACGCGTGAAAGAGGCGCTGGAAAAACGCGATGACGTGCAGCATGCAGACGTTACGGTCGATGCAGCGCAGGTAACCGGCAGTGCCAGCGGGGAAGCGCTGATCGCCGCGGTTGAATCTGCGGGTTATCACGCCACGCTGGCCACGGGAGTCGCGCGCCCAAAGGCTGACCCGCTGACAGAATCAGAATCTCAGCCGGAAGCGCTGACAGCGGCGGCGTCGAAGCTTCCGGCGAAAATGACCGGCATGCACAGCGCTGCAACGCAACCGCTGCGCGTTGTCGGCATCCAGCCCGCCGTGCGCGCGAAGCAGGCTGGTCAGGATGCGCTTTCTGCCAAAGCAGGCAAAGCCGAAGAGAGCATTCAGGCCCCGGCGGCGGGAATGACCGACAGCAGCATTCAGACCCCGGCGGCGGGGATGACCGACAACAGCATTCAGGCCCCGGCGGCGGGAATGACCGACAGCAGCATTCAGGCCCCGGCGGCGGGGATGACCGACAGCAGCAGCCAGGCTAAGGCGGCGATGCCCGACGACAGCCACCAGCTGCTGATCGAGGGAATGAGCTGCGCCAGTTGCGTCAGCCGGGTGGAGAAGGCGTTAACAAACGTGCCCGGCGTCCGTCAGGCACGCGTCAATCTGGCCGAACGCAGCGCGCTGGTGCAGGGTACGGCCACGCCGGCCATGCTGACTGAGGCCGTGAGCCGCGCCGGCTACGGCGCGGAAATTATTGAAGATGAAGGCGAGCGCCGCGAGAAGCAGCAGCAGAGCGCGCTGGCGGCGATGCGCCGTTTCCGCTGGCAGGCGGCCCTCGCGTTAGCGCTGGGTATTCCACTGATGATCTGGGGGATGCTCGGCGACAATATGATGCTGACCGCCGACAACCGCAGCCTGTGGCTGGGGCTCGGCGTCCTGACGTTAATGGTGATGGTGCTAGCCGGTGGCCATTTCTACCGCAGCGCCTGGCGTAGCCTGCGCAACGGCGTGGCGACCATGGATACGCTGGTAGCACTGGGCACGGGCGCGGCCTGGCTCTACTCCTTCAGCGTTAACCTGTGGCCGCAGTGGTTCCCGATGGCGGCGCAGAACCTTTATTATGAAGCCAGCGCGATGATTATCGGGCTGATTAATCTTGGCCATATGCTCGAACAGCGGGCACGGCAGCGCTCCTCCAGGGCGCTGGAGCGGCTGCTGGATCTGACCCCGCCTGTCGCCCGCGTGGTGACGGAAAACGGTGAACGCAGCCTGCCGCTGAGCGAGGTGCAGCCGGGGATGACGCTGCGGGTCAATACCGGCGATCGCGTGCCGGTGGACGGCACCATCGTGCAGGGCGAGGCGTGGCTGGATGAGGCGATGCTGACCGGCGAAGCGCTACCGCAGCAGAAGGCGGCGGGCGATACGCTGCACGCGGGAACGGTGATGCAGGACGGCAGCGTGCTGTTTACCGCCGATGCCGTAGGTAAGAACACCACCCTGGCGCGAATTATTCAGCTGGTACGCCAGGCACAGAGCAGCAAGCCGGAAATCGGCAGGCTGGCGGACCGCATCTCGGCGGTGTTTGTGCCGGTGGTGGTGGCCATTGCGCTGGTCAGCGCGGCGGTCTGGTACCTGTCTGGCCCGGCACCTCAGCTGGTCTACACCCTGGTGGTTGCCACCACCGTGCTGATCATCGCCTGCCCCTGTGCACTCGGCCTGGCCACGCCGATGTCGATTATCGCCGGCGTCGGCCGCGCCGCGGAGTTTGGCGTGCTGGTGCGCGATGCCGACGCATTGCAGCAGGCCAGTACGCTGACCACGCTGGTGTTTGATAAAACCGGCACCCTGACCGAAGGGGCACCTAAAGTGGCCGAGGTGCTGCTGTTTAACGGTGCGGAGCTGTCGCAGGTGCAGCGTCAGGCCGCAGCACTGGAGCAGGGCTCCGGCCACCCGCTGGCCCGGGCTATTCTCAGCCACGCAGGGCTGGCGACGCTGCCGGAGGTCGCTCAGTTCCGTACCCTGGCGGGCCTGGGCGTCAGCGGCTTACTTGACGGTGTGCCGCTGCTGCTGGGCAACCGGGCGCTGATGGAGCAGCAGCAGATAGACACCGCACCGGTTGCGGCCGCGCTGGAGCAGCAGGCCAGCCTGGGCGCGACGCCGGTGCTGCTGGCCGCCGCAGGGCGCATCGTGGCGCTGTTCGCCATCCGCGACCCGCTGCGCAGTGAGAGCGTTAACGCGCTGCGACGCCTGCACCAGCGTGGCTATCAGCTGGTAATGCTGACCGGCGACAATCAGCTGACCGCGCAGGCGGTGGCCCGTGAAGCCGGCATCGATCGGGTGATTGCCGGGGTGCTGCCGGACGGTAAAGCGCAGGCGATTCGCGAACTGCAGCAGCAGGGCCAGCGGGTGGCGATGATCGGCGACGGTATCAACGATGCCCCGGCGCTGGCGCAGGCCGACGTCGGCATCGCCATGGGCGGCGGCAGCGACGTGGCAATTGAAACCGCGGCGATCACGCTGATGCGCCAGGATCTGAATGCGGTGGTGGATGCGCTGGCGATCGCTAATGCCACGCTGCGTAATATGAAACAGAATCTGCTGGGCGCCTTTATCTATAACGCCTGCGGCATCCCGATCGCCGCCGGCGTGCTCTATCCACTGACCGGCACCCTGCTCAGCCCGGTGGTGGCCGGGGCGGCGATGGCGCTGTCGTCGATTACCGTGGTCAGCAACGCCAACCGCCTGCTGCGCTTCCGGCCGCCGCAGGATAAGGTGTAAAATCACACGGTTGTAATCTGTCCATCAGTCACTTATCAGGCTAGCATGGGGGTTCCGGGGCTATAAGGTGGAAGAGAAGCGATGGGCAAATTTATCCGCGACCTGCGGGCGTGCTGGCGCAGGATCTGGCAGGAACCCTGTGGTTACCCTGCGCTGGATATTACCCTGCCCCACTGCCAGCTGCATCTGGTCGGCAGCATCCATATGGGCACCCGCACCATGCAGCCGCTGCCTGAGGCGCTGCTGGCCCGGCTGGCGCAGGCCGATGCGCTGATTGTGGAAGCCGATATCACCAACGCCGCCTCGCCGTTTTCTGAAGCCGAGGTCTGCGCGCCGCTCGCGGAGCGGCTGACGCCGCAGGCGTTCAGCGATCTGCAGCAGCGTTGTGAAGAGCTGGGGATCGACGCGGCCCGCGTGGAGACGCTGCCCGCCTGGCAGGTGGCGCTGATGCTGCAGGCGCAACAGGCGCAACGTCTCGGGCTGCATGCCGACTGCGGAATTGACTACCAGCTGCTGCGGGCTGCCCGGCAACAGCAAAAGCCGATTATCGAGCTGGAAGGAGCAGAAACCCAGCTGGCGCTGCTGAAATCACTGCCGGATAACGGCTTACCGCTGCTGCTGGATACCCTGCAGCACTGGCAGGTGAACGCCCGCCTGCTACAAACTATGATCGGCTGGTGGCTGGCTACGCCGCCGCGGCACCGCGACCGCTTCGCCCTGCCGGATACGTTCAGCAGCGGGCTTAACGAGCTGCTGATGCACCAGCGCAACCGCCAGTGGCAACAGACGCTGCGCCAGCTGCCGCCGGGGCATTATGTGGTGGCGGTCGGGGCGCTGCATCTTTACGGGGACGGCAATCTGCCCGACCTGCTGCAGGAAAAATAAAAAAAATGGCCGGTATCACTACCGGCCAGTCAATAAGGAAATTTTTATGATTTTGGTTGTCAGCCAGCACGGGTGCTGACGCGGGGCAGATTGTCGCGCAAAGTGCACTTTTTCGCCAGTACTTTTATTCATCAAATCAAGACTTGTGACTCACCAGCATAAAAGAGGGATGACCGCGATGACGCCGGCAGTAAAACTTCTCGAAAAACATAAAATTAATTTCACCATCCACGCGTATGAGCACGACAGTAACGAAACCCATTTTGGTGAAGAGGCGGTACGGAAACTCAATCTGGACGCCGCGCAGGTGTACAAAACCCTGTTGGTGGCGCTGAACGGTGACAACAAAACCCTCGCAGTGGCGGTGACGCCGGTTGCCGGGCAGCTGGATCTGAAAAAGGTGGCGAAGGCGCTGGGCGCGAAAAAGGCCGAGATGGCCGATCCGCAGGCGGCGCAGCGCAGCACCGGCTACCTGCTGGGGGGCATCAGCCCGCTGGGGCAGAAAAAACGGCTGCCGACGGTGATTGACCAGCCGGCGCAGGCGTTTGCCACCCTGTTTATCTCCGGCGGCAAACGCGGGCTGGATCTCGAACTGGCCCCCGGCGATCTGGCGGCGCTGCTCGATGCGCGCTTTGCGGATATCGCTAAACACGATTAGTCAGCAGTCTGCGCAATCAGCTGGTCGATCATCCAGCGCCCGGCCGGGCCTGGCGGTGCGCGCCGGGACCAGGCAACGTCCACCTGGATGCGCTGCGGCCAGCCCGCCACCGGCAGCTCGCGCAGCTTCTGATGACCAAACTGTTCGTCCATCCAGCGCGGCAATACCGTCCAGCCAAATCCCTGTTCGGCCATCTCCAGCAGCAGCAGGTAGGAATCTGCCAGCCAGACCTTTCCACCGGATACCGGCACCGGCGCGGTCATCAGCCGCAGCCTGAGCTGTCGTTCGCGCTGCAGATCCGCTTCGCTAACCAGCGGCTGTTGCGCCAGCGGGTGGTCGCGGTGCAGGTAGATCGCCATCTGCGCTTCAACCTGCAGGCGCTGCACGCTGATATCGGCCGGATAGCGCGGCTGCACCCGTATCACGCCAACGTGCGCCCGCCCGCTCTGCAGCAGGTCAATCACATCGTCGTCTTCGGCAATCATGCACTCGAACTCAATCTCCGGGTAGCGGCTGGCCAGCCGCTGCAGCAGCCGTTCGTGGTGATCGGCCTGCCAGAAATCAGAAATCGCCAGCCGCAGGTGCGGCTCCACCTCGCCGGCCAGCCTTATCGCCAGGTCATCCAGCTTTGCCGACGCCGCGAGGATCGCCTGCACCTGGGCCAGCGTGCGCTGGCCGTTTTCGGTCAGCACCGGCGTGCGCGCCTCACGGTTAAACAGCGCGTAGCCGAGATCGCTTTCCAGGTTGGCGATGGCGGTGCTGATGGTCGACTGGCTTTTACGCAGCGCGCGGGCCGCGGCCGAAAAGGAACCGCTTTCAACGGTTTGCACAAAGGCTTCGAGAGATTCCGGGGAGTAGCGCATCAATGTATCGCTTTTATCGATGGATATTCATTTTATCTTAGCAGAAAAATCACAGAAAATAGCCGCTGTCACGGGCCGGAAGCGGGCCCGCCCAGGCAGGCGAAGTGAGAGTTAACAGACAGGAACGTCGCCGTCTGCCGTTAAACCTTAAGGAGTTACCATGTCTGTACGCACGCTGAAAGAGCGAATTTTACACGCGGTCGGTTTTGAAGCCGTCGCGCTGGCGATCGTTGCCCCCACCGCCGCCTGGCTGATGGATAAGCCCCTGTTTCAGATGGGTGCGCTGGCGATTATGCTGTCCACGGTGGCAATGCTGTGGAACATTATTTACAACGCCGGTTTCGATCGCCTGTGGCCGCGCGAGCGCGTTACCCGCGGCCTGAAGCTGCGCGTGGCCCATGCGCTGGGCTTTGAGGGCGGTTTTATTCTGATCGGCCTGCCGCTGGCCGCGTGGATGCTGGATATCGGCCTGCTGCAGGCGTTTATGATTGAGATCGGTTTCTTCCTGTTCTTCCTGCCGTATACCGTGGTGTACAACTGGGTGTATGACAAACTGCGCGACCGTCTGATCGGCGCGCGTCAGAAGCGCGCCGCCTGTCGGTCATAACGCCCGCGTGGCGTAATCAAAAACGGGTTCTCGTCATGGTGAAGAGAACCCGTTTTTTTATGCCCTTAGCAGCCGGTCATTGCGGCCTGTTCCGCATCCTAATCCGCCTGTTATTTTGCGGATGCCGTCGCGGCGTTGGCCGGACCACTCACCGGCGGTGAGGAGGTAGCAGGCAGATCGCTTTTCGCCGTTGCGTCCTGCCCGGATGCCGCACTCTCTGCCTGACGATAGACAATCTCCCCGTGCGGCTGGTAGTCGGCCGCCTTCAGCGGCGAGTGGCCCGCGATGTACTGCTTCAGCACTTCGGCATCAACAAAGCCGGTATTAACGTAGCTGGGCTGTTTGTCGACCGCCGGCCAGCCGTCACCGCCGGTGGCGTTAAAGCTCAGCGTCGCCATGCGATAGGTTTTATCCGCCTGCAGCGGCTCACCGTTAATCTTCACTTCGCTGACCCCCTTGCCATCGGCCACCAGGCTGACGCGGGCAAACTGGGCGTAAGCACCGGAATCCACCTGCTTGTTGGCCACCACCGCCAGATACTGCTCCACCTCGCGGCCGGTCATCTCCACGTACACCAGCGTATTACCAAACGGCTGCACCTTAAGCACGTCTTTGTAGGTGATATTCCCTTCGTCAATGGAATCACGCACGCCGCCGCCGCTCATCGCCGCAAAATCGGCGTTGGTCCGTTCAATCTGCCCTTCAAGGATCAGCCGCGCCATGTTGGTCTGCACAAAGCGCACTTTGCTGCGATCCCCCTCCAGCCGCCCGTCGGTGCTGCCGATTTTTACCCCCAGCTGCGCTTCACCCTTTTTCTGGAACGGGGTCAGCAGCTTCATCATTGCCGGATTTTTGGCAATTTCCGGCGTGTAGTTCACCCAGGTGGTGCTGCCGTCAGCGTTGGTGACCTTATGCCTGAGGTTGATCGGCACCAGCTCGTAGTGTTCAAGACTGAGCTTGCCGTTGCGGAAGGTGAAGTCCGCACGGCCAATGTATTTGCCCCACTCGTGCGCCTGTACGATCCAGGTGCCGTTCTGCCGGTCCGGCACACACGGGGTACCCGGCACGTAGTCGGCCTGTTTCACATTCTCTTTTGCCATGCAGACCGGGTCCTGCGAGTGGCCGCCGACGATCATATCCAGGTAACCTGCGGGCAGGGCACGTGCCATTTCAACGTCACCCGGTGCGTTAGAGCCATGGTTGCCGTTATCGTAGTGGCCCATATGGGTGGCGGCGATAATCACGTCCGGCTTCTCTTTTTGACGTAACGCCTCCACCACCTTTTTCGCCTCATCCGCCGGCTTATGGAATACGATGTCGGTGAAGTTTTCCGGATTGCCGATTTTGGCGGTGTCGTCGGTGGTCAGGCCGATCACCGCAATTTTCAGCCCCATGCGGTTAAACAGCGCATAGGGCTGGAACAGGCGCTTGCCGGTACTTTTTTCATAGATATTGGCCGAGAGCAGTGGGAACTTCGCCCATTTCTGCTGCTGGCGCAGCACCGACAGCGGGTTATCAAACTCATGGTTGCCGATCGCCATCGCGTCATAACCGATCAGGTTCATGCCGCGAAAATCCGGCTCGGCGTCCTGCAGGTCTGATTCCGGCACCCCGGTATTGATATCGCCGCCGGAGAGGATCAGCGTGGCCCCACCGTGCGCCTGCACCTCCATGCGGATCTGGTCCATCATGGTTTTCTGCGCGGCCAGGCCGTACTCGTCGCGTTCGTTGTTCCAGAAACGACCGTGGTGATCGTTGGTGTGCAATACGGTAAATTTATAGGTGCGATCTTTGACCCACGCCTGCGCCATTAGCGGGGCGCTCACCAGTGCCAACGCCAGCACGCTGAGGATCTGTTTTTTTACTGCCGCCATCTGCCTCTCCTTGTTGAATAACCGCGATTGCCCTGACCGGGCAGTGATGAAAAATCAGACAAACGGCCGCGCCGTTCATCAAGGGTGTAATTATGCCGCAGGCATAGATCAAAAAAGTCATTATCACGCACAAGATAGTTGGTTATAAAGGAAGATTCCCTGCAGTTCACCCATTAAAACAGATAACGATGACAGGTTAATTTTATGGCAAGCGAACGTACTCTCTCCTCCCCGCCCGCCGCACCGGCGCGGCGTACCGCCTTTGGCATTCTTGGCGCTATCAGCGTTGCCCACCTGCTGAACGATATGTTGCAGGCGCTGATCCTGGCGATCTACCCGCTGCTGCGCGCAGACTTCTCGCTGAGCTTTGTACAGATCGGCCTGATCACCCTGACCTTTCAGGTCACGGCCTCGCTGCTGCAACCGGTGATTGGCTGGTACACCGATAAACACCCGCAGCCGTGGTCACTGCCGATTGGCATGGGCTTTACCCTGGCCGGGCTGGCGCTGCTGGCCACAGCCGGCAGCTTCCCTGTGATCCTGCTGGCGGCAGCGCTGGTCGGCACCGGTTCGTCGGTGTTCCACCCGGAGTCGTCGCGGGTGGCCCGCATGGCCTCCGGCGGGCGTCACGGGCTGGCCCAGTCGCTGTTCCAGGTCGGCGGTAACGCCGGCAGCGCGCTCGGCCCGCTGCTGGCCGCGCTGGTGATTGCCCCTTACGGCCGCGGTAACGTCGGCTGGTTTACGCTGGCCGCGCTGCTGGCGATTGTGCTGCTGCTGCAAATCAGCCGCTGGTATCAGGCGCAGCACCGCGCGGTGAAGAGCCAGCCGGCACCGGCCGTCAGCCCGCTGCCGCGCCGCAAGGTAGCACAGGCGATTAGCATCCTGCTGCTGCTGGTATTCTCCAAGTACTTCTACCTCACCAGCCTGAGCAGCTATTACACTTTCTACCTGATGCAGAAATTCAGCCTGTCGGTGCAGAGCGCCCAGCTGCACCTGTTCGTGTTTCTGTTCGCCGTGGCGGCCGGTACGGTGATCGGTGGGCCGATCGGCGATAAAATTGGCCGTAAGCGGGTGATCTGGGCGTCGATTCTCGGCGTCGCCCCGTTTACCCTGCTGCTGCCGCACGTCGGATTGTGGTGGACCGGCGCGCTGTCGGTGATTATTGGCTTTGTGCTGGCGTCGGCCTTCTCGGCGATTCTGGTCTACGCCCAGGAGCTGATGCCGGCGCGTATCGGTATGGTTTCAGGGCTGTTTTTCGGTTTTGCCTTTGGTATGGGCGGCATCGGGGCTGCGGTGCTTGGCCTGGTAGCCGACCACACCGGTATCGAACGGGTCTATCAAATCTGCGCTTATCTGCCGCTTCTCGGCATTCTCACCGCTTTCCTGCCTGATAACCGCCATAAATAGTCCCTTACCGGTGCAAATGAGTGAAGTTTGCACCGGTTCATACGGCGGTAACATCAGTCCTGTTCGCCGATAAGTGGGAGAAATCGCACGTTCTGCCTGGTTTACCGCTGTGGCTGATATTTTTTTCGATTATGGTCAATTATTACAAGCGCCTCACCCGATTATGCCATACACTGAAAACTTACAACTGGACACAATTTTTGCTCCGATTAATTCCAGTTGCAGGAAAACGGCAAGCCCGTCAGTCCCGCGGGCACTCGCCAGTGCCTGTCATATTCAGCTCCCGGATGGGGCTGATTCGCCAGGTACCGCCAGCGTATCTGCAACGCGAAGTATGACGACCAGGCATTTAAAGGAGACAGGCATGCACCATACTACCCCGCTTATCACCACCATTGTCGGAGGCTTAGTTCTCGCCTTCCTCTTCGGTATGCTGGCTCACCGCCTGCGCATCTCTCCTCTTGTCGGTTATCTGCTGGCCGGCGTGCTGGCCGGCCCGTTTACGCCGGGTTTTGTCGCCGATACCAATCTGGCCCCCGAACTGGCCGAGCTGGGCGTGATCCTGCTGATGTTTGGCGTCGGTCTGCACTTCTCGCTAAAAGATCTGATGGCGGTAAAGTCGATTGCCATTCCCGGTGCTGTCGCCCAGATTGCGGGTGCCACGGTGCTGGGAATGGGGCTGTCATGGGCGCTGGGTTGGTCGATAATGACCGGGCTGGTGTTCGGGCTGTGCCTGTCCACCGCCAGTACCGTGGTGCTGCTACGTGCGCTGGAAGAACGGCAGCTTATTGACAGCCAGCGCGGACAGATCGCCATCGGCTGGCTGATTGTTGAAGACCTGGTGATGGTGCTGGCGTTAGTGCTGCTGCCTGCCATCGCCGGGATGTTCGAAGAGGGCAAGGCCAGCGTGACGCTGGTGCTGTGGGACCTGCTGCTGACCATCGGCAAGGTGGTGGCCTTTATGGTGCTGATGATGGTGGTGGGCCGCCGGGTGGTACCGTGGATCCTGGCGCGCAGCGCCGCCACCGGCTCGCGTGAGCTGTTTACCCTGGCGGTGCTGGCGCTGGCGCTGGGTATCGCCTTTGGCGCGGTGGAGTTCTTCGATGTTTCCTTTGCATTAGGTGCCTTCTTCGCGGGTATGGTGCTGAACGAGTCTGAGCTAAGCCACCGGGCGGCGCACGATACGCTGCCGCTGCGCGATGCGTTTGCCGTGCTGTTCTTTGTGTCGGTCGGCATGCTGTTCGACCCGATGATCCTGGTGCAGGAGCCGCTGGCGGTGCTGGGCGCGCTGGCGATTATCGTGCTGGGTAAGTCACTGATTGCCCTGTTCCTGGTACGGCTGTTTGGCCACTCCAGGCGCACAGCGTTGACCATCTCCGTCAGCCTGGCGCAGATCGGTGAGTTTGCATTTATTCTTGCCGGGCTCGGCGTCAGCCTTAATCTGCTGCCGGAAACCGGCCGTAACCTGGTGCTGGCCAGCGCCATCCTGTCGATCATGCTGAATCCGATTCTGTTTGCCCTGCTGGAACGCTATCTGCAGAAAGCCGAAACCGTCGAAGAGCAAACCCAGGAAGAAGCGATCGAGGAAGAGAAGCAGATCCCGGTTGACCTGTGCAACCATGCGGTGCTGGTCGGCTACGGCCGCGTCGGCAGCCTGCTGGGCAAGCGGCTGACGGAAGCCGGGATCCCAATGGTGGTGGTGGAGAACAGCCGCCCGCGCGTGGAAGCGCTGCGTGAGCAGGGTATCCGGGCGGTGCTGGGCAATGCCGCTCGCGAAGATACGATGGACCTGGCGCGACTCGACTGCGCGCGCTGGCTGCTGCTGACCATTCCTAACGGCTACGAAGCCGGGGAGATCGTCACCGCCGCCCGGCAAAAACGCCCCAACATTGAGATTATCGCCCGCGCCCATTACGACGACGAGGTCGACTATATTATGGAACGCGGTGCCGACCGCGTGGTGATGGGCGAGCGGGAAATTGCCAACAATATGCTCAATCTGATTCTGGTCGAGCCGGAAGAGACTAAAGCCAGCGAGTGCCCGATCTGACAGTCACCGGATAACGGTTAAACGCGCCCCTGTGTTTAGCCATTATCTGATGCCCGCCCGGGAAACGTGAACTGTACCTTCGTCGGTTTGGTGTCCAACCTTTAGGGTGCAATTTCGTTGATCCCCATGTCGATGCTTACCGTTCCCAGTAAGACTCTTCCAGGCTGTCTTCGCGCTCCGGCAGGCCGCGGGTCAGGCGCGGGGAGTGCTGGTTCAGCACCTGATAGCTGACGCGGTTGGCGTATTTACACACCTGGGCCAGCGACGAGTAGGTCAGGTAGCTGCGGCCATGCTTGCTGGAGTTGGGCACGTTGCTGCGGTGGAAGTTATTGGCGGTGATGTCGTGTAATAACGCCGCCAGCGCACCGTCCCCTGCCCCGTTGGTGTTCATGATCTTCTCCGGCCCGCCCATGTACGGCGCAATGTGCGAGTAGATGCGCAGCGGCTGCTCACAGTCCTGGTGGCGCATCGCGCGGCTGAACTCATACTGGTTAAACTCGGCAATCGCCCCCGGCAGCAGCGGGTGCTGGGTGGTGCGTTTGCCGGACTCTTCGGTAAAGCCCGCCATATACAGCCCGTTCGGCCCGGCGGTACAGAGCACCAGGTCAACCCAGTCGAGGGCGATATTGGCCGCCTGCAGCGGATCGCGCTCGCCGGTCAGCTCAAAGGCTTCATCCTCATTCATCGCCACGATCGAAACGTGGTCGCGCAGGAAATCACGCCAGAACTGCGGGTTGTCGGCAATCACGTATTTGGTGCCCAGCGTCAGCACCACCGGCACGTTATGCTTTTTGGCGTAGCTAATCGCCTGCATGGTGGCGGCGGGCATCGGTTCGCCCGGTTTGCAGCGCACTAAATAGGAGGTCAGCACCAGCGCCGATGCGCCGGCGATCACCGCTTCCGGCACGCTCTCCGCCCGCAGCTGGTTCATCATCCCCGGACTGATGGCGAAGGTGCGTTCGCCGTTATCGCCAATCAGCGTAAAGCAGCGGCCGATAGCGCCGTCCACGCCCTGAAGGTAGTTAAGATCGGTACGGCTGGAGGTGTTGCACAGGTAACGGTAAGCATAGCCGCCGATCTGCACGTTATTGCACATCACGCCGAGCAGCACCGAGCGGTCGTCCGCCAGCACCGAGTAGTTATGCAGGGTGTTACCGATGGTGCCGCCGGCAAACTGGTGGGCAATCAGGTTTTCGCGCACCAGCTCGGCGTACAGCGCCTCGGCCACGTCATCTTCAATCACCAGCGAGTGGCCGAAGCTGAGGCCGTAGCGGGTGACGAAGTCATCGTCCACCTTCGCTTCAATATCCACGAGGATCTGGTCAATACCGACGATCCAGCTGCTGGCCGACTCGTTTTCCGGCTGGACCGGTTGCAGCAGCGGGTCGCGCGCGCTGACGGGGAAATAGTGTTTGGACTTACGTTTGCCGGGGAATTTCATAATTGCTGACTACGGGCAGGGAAACAGAGGGCGATGATAGCACAGTTGCGCAACGCGTTGACCGTCTCAGCAACCGGTCGGGCGGATTTGCGCAATCCGGTGGCGTTTCGCGGGCCGTAAGCAGGCCTCGGGGATTTGGCAGGTCTGATTAATGCCTCTGGCACAGCGGTAACGGCAACAGGGCCGTTAACGCTTATCGCCGGTGAAAAGCCTGACTCAGCACAGACTGGCTTATCAGCTGCCGTTCACCGGCGGGGGCCGTCAGCGGTAAGCGTTAACCAGCTCCAGCATCATGGTGATGTGTTCTTCGTCGTCGTTCAGCGCCGGAATATATTCAAAGCGCGTGCCGCCCGCGTGCAGGAAGATCTCGCGGTTTTCTCCGTTGATCTCTTCCAGCGTTTCCAGACAGTCAGAGGAGAAGCCCGGGCTCATAATCTGCACGTGCTTAATGCCTTTGGCCGGCAGCCCCTTCATGGTTTCGTCGGTGTACGGCATCAGCCAGGGTTCGCGGCCAAAGCGCGACTGGAAGGTGAGCATCGCTTCGCTTTCACCGAGGCCAAGCGCGGCCTTAAGCGCGTCGAAGGTGTCATAGCAGCGCTGCGGATAATCATCACCCTCGTTGGCAAAACGCTGCGGTATGCCGTGGAAGGAACCCACCAGCAGGTCCGGCTTGCCGTGTTGCGTAAACGAACGTTGCACTGAAGCGGCCAGCGCGGCGATATAGGCCGGATGCTCGGCGTAGTCGCGGATAAACTGCACGGTCGGCAGGCTACGATAGCCGGCAAAGACCTTTGTAATACCGTCCCAGACCGCGGCAACGGTGGAACAGGAGAACTGCGGGTAAAGCGGCAGCACGATCAGCCGGTTTACGCCCTGCGCCATCAGCTGATCCAGCGCGCTTTTCAGGCTCGGGTTGCCGTAAGACATCCCCAGCGCCACCGGCATGTCCAGCCGCGCGGCCAGCGCATCGCGCTGGCGCTTGCTGTAAACCAGCAGCGGCGAACCTTCTTCCGTCCACACCGAGGCGTAGAGCTTCGCTACGCGCGGTGAGCGAATCGGCAAAATACCGAGATTCAGAATCGGCCACCACAGCCAGCGGGGCGAATCCACCACGCGCGGGTCACTGAGGAACTGTTTCAGGTAGCGTTTGACGGCGGGCGTGGTGGGGGCATCAGGCGTGCCTAAATTCACCAGCAGTACACCGGGCTTATCTTGCCGCATGGTTCATCCTTTCATGGCAAACGGAGGAAATGAAAACGAGGCTTATTCTAGCGGAAAATGGCGGGGGATGTAGCTGTTGCTGTAACAGGGGCCGACAATCGTCGGCCCCGGAACGGATTAACCGAGGATTTTAGCCAGCTCGGCGCTGACTTCGGCTACCTTACGGGTGCCGTCGATCTTGTGGTACGCGGTGTTACCGGCGGCCGCTTCTTTGCTGTAGTAAGCAATCAGCGGTGCGGTCATCTGATGGTATTCCACCAGGCGCTTACGCACGGTCTCTTCCTGATCGTCCTTACGGGTGGTCAGCTCTTCGCCGGTCGCATCGTCTTTACCTTCAACCTTCGGTGGATTGAAGGTGACGTGGTAGACGCGGCCAGAAGGTGTGTGCACACGGCGGCCAATAATACGCTCAACGATCAGTTCGTCAGGTACCGCGAATTCCAGCACGTTGTCGACCCTGATACCGGCGTCCTTCATGGCATCCGCCTGAGGGATGGTGCGCGGGAAGCCGTCCAGCAGGAAACCGTTGCGGCAGTCTTCCTGAGCGATGCGCTCTTTGACCAGCGCAATCACCAGTTCGTCAGTCACCAGTTTACCGGCATCCATAATCTCTTTGGCCTGCAGCCCCAGTTCTGAGCCTGCTTTCACTGCAGCACGCAGCATGTCACCGGTGGAGATTTGCGGAATACCGTATTTCTCCATAATAAACTGGGCCTGAGTCCCCTTTCCTGCACCCGGAGCCCCGAGCAGAATAATACGCATTGCGTAAATCCCCTTGCGAATTGCTTTAAAGTTCATGATATCTGAGGGCAAGAACATACCATCATGCCCCGCGCATCACAAGGTAACAGGAACTTATCCCGCATCGGCCTGGCCCGCCGGCGCGCCCTGTCGGCGGGCATGCAGGCTCTGTGAGATCACCGCGATGATAATGATGCCACCGCCAATAACTGCCTGAATCGTCGGCACTTCACCAAGGAACAGAAACATCCATAACGGTGCCAGCGCGGTTTCCAGCAGCAGGAACAGCCCGGCGTTGGCCGGTGAAACAAATCGCGTCGACAGCGTAATTAATCCCATCGCCAGCGGCATAACCAGCGCACCTTCGGCCACTACCCAGCCATACTGCGCCGGGCTGAGCTGTTCCAGGCCGCTGACCAGCGTGCCGCCGGACCACAGTGCGATCAGGACCGAAGCCAGTATCGCACCCAGCGAAGGCAGCACCAGCGTTCCGCCGCTGACCCGCGAGCTGAAGATAAAGGCCAGCGCCATCGAGACCGCCGTACCCAGCGCAAACAGGTTGGCGACGGCGCTGTCATCAACGCCGCGGCCGGACATTACGATCGTCACCCCAGTCATTGCCGCCAGCGCGGCCAGCATGACGCTGCGGTCGCTTTTTATGCCGAAAAACAGCCGGGAAATAAGCGCAGAGATAAACGGCGTGGCGGAGATAATCACCAGCACGGTTGCCACGTTGCCGCGGTTCAGCGCGTTAACAAAGCAGGCCGATGAGACGCAAAAAAACAGCGTGGAGAGCACGTTGTCCCTGGTCAGCCAGGGCGAGCCAAGCATGCTACGGCTCTGCCGCCAGCAGCACCACACCAGCAGGCAGATCCCCCACATCAGCACGCCTCTGAGGGCGACGATCAGCCAGGAGTCAGCGATGCCCATCATGCGGATAAACACCGAATCGGTGCTGAGGATGATCCCACCCAGAATACCGATCGTATTGCCGTTCAACGGCAGCATATTGCTCATTTTTTATCTCCCAAAATTCTCCCGATTTCCGTTCCCGGCACGGCCGTGAAACAGCCCGAAGGGACAGCAGGCTACGTTATTGTGCAGTGAACCTCCGCTGTACTGAGCGGAGATACACAGGAACCCCCTGTAACTTCAGATAACAGACTGACACAGTGCTACCCGTGATTCTCCTGTGAACGTGATGATAACCAGTTGAGAGTAGGGAAAACGGACTGGACTTTAAAATGATATAAACAGACACTTACTGTGAATTTTTCTAACAGGGCAGGCCTATGCCAGGACTTCCATCACTGCGCGCGCTGCGCTATTTTCACCAGGCGGCGCTGCATCAAAGTTTCAGCCTGGCGGCGCAGTCGCTCAACGTGACGCACAGCGCGGTCAGCCATCAGATCAAGCTGCTGGAGGAGTGGCTGGGTAAACCGGTGTTTTTACGAACCAGTGGCCGGGTGCAGCTGACGTCGGACGGGGAGCGCCTGAAGGTGTGCTGCATGCAGACCTTCAGCCAGATTGAGACCACCTGTGAGAAGATCCGCGCGCGCAATCTGCACAGCCTGACCGTATCCTGCGCGCCGAGTTTTCTGGCGCAGTGGCTGATCCCGCGCATCAGCCGCTTCAGCGAGCGCCACGGTGAGATTGCGCTGACCTTTCAAACCCACGTCGATATCGATAAGGTACGCAGCGAACACACCGACGTGCTGATCCTCAGCCACGAGCAGGCGTTGCAGGAGGATATTGCCGCCACGCCGATCGCCGTCGATAGCATCGGCCCGGTGTGCGCCCCCTCCCTGGTTAAAGGCTTTACCGTTGAAACCGACTTCTCCACCCTGCCGCTGCTGCATGCCGATACCAAACCGCATGCGTGGGCCGAGTGGGCGAAAAAGACCGGTGCGCGCGGGGATTTCTGGGCCGGACGCCACTTTGATAACCTGACGCTGGCGATTCAGGCTGCGCGCAACGGCATGGGCATCATCATGACGCCGCAGATCCTGGTGAAGAAAGAGATCCGGGAAGGCACGCTGATTGCGCCGCTGGGCTTTGCCGAAGTGGATCGCGCTACCTGGATGATGGTGAAAGCCTCGCGCAGCGAGGAGCGGGAGATCGGCCTGTTCCGCCGCTGGCTGCTGGAGGAGGCGGTGCTGGCGGGCTGAGTCACTGCAGGAATGCAGGCGGCAACGCCGCGAGGCGTCCAGAGCAGCAGGGAAAACGCTGCTGACATCAAACAGGGAGGTTGCGAAGGCATAAAAAAACCGCCGCTGAGCAGCCCCAGCGGCGGTTTTTATTGCCGACAGCGTAGCGGTCGGTTAGCCCAGCAGCAGCTGGTTCATGCGGCGGATAAACTGGTTAGGGTCATCCAGCGTGCCTTTCTCGGCTAACAGCGCCTGCTCCAGCAGCAGCTCGATCCACTCGGCGAAGCGCGCTTCATCCTGGGTATCGGCCGCGCGTTTCACCAGCGCGTGGTCCGGATTCAGCTCGAACAGGTATTTCACCTCAGGGACGTCCTGGCCCGCCGCTGCGAACAGCTTGGCCATCTGGGTGCTCATATCGCTGGCTTCGGTGGTAACGATAGCCGGGGTGTCGGTCAGACGGTGGGTCAGACGCACCTCTTTTACGCGCTCGCCCAGCAGCGTTTTCACACGCTCCACGAACGGCTCCAGCGCCTTACCGGCCTCTTTCTGCTCTTCGGTTTCGTCGTCCGCCAGCTTGTCCAGCGACTCGTCGGCCTTGCTCACCGACTGGAACGGCTTACCGTCGAACTCGGTCAGATAGCTCATCATCCATTCGTCGATGCGATCGGAGAGCAGCAGCACTTCGATGCCTTTCTTGCGGAACAGCTCCAGGTGCGGGCTGCTCTTGGCGGCGGCGTAGCTGTCAGCGGTGATGTAGTAGATTTTCTCCTGCCCTTCGACCATGCGGGTCAGGTAATCTTCCAGCGACACGGTCTGCGCCGCACCGTCGCTGCTGGTGGAGGCGAAGCGCAGCAGCTTAGCAATAGTTTCAATGTTAGCGCTGTCTTCCGCCGGGCCTTCCTTCAGCGCCAGGCCGAACTGCTGCCAGAACGACTGATACTTCTCTTCGTCATCCTTCGCCACTTTCTCCAGCATCTGCAGCGAGCGCTTAGTCAGTGCACCGCGCAGGGTCTGGGTGATACGGCTGTCCTGCAGGATTTCGCGGGAGACGTTGAGCGGCAGATCGCTGGAGTCGATCAGGCCTTTGACGAAGCGCAGGTAGTTCGGCATGAACTGCTCTGCGTCGTCCATGATAAACACGCGCTGCACGTAGAGCTTCAGGCCGTGCTTGTGATCGCGGTTCCACATGTCCCACGGCGCTTTGGCCGGGATATAGAGCAGGCTGGTGTATTCCTGCTTGCCTTCCACGCGGTTATGGCTCCAGGTCAGCGGGTCGCTGAAGTCGTGTGCCACGTGCTTGTAGAACTCTTTGTACTCGTCTTCGCTGACGTCAGACTTGTTACGCGTCCACAGCGCCTGTGCCTTGTTGATCTTCTCCCAGCTGGTGGTGTCTTCTTCTTCGTTGCGGGATTCGATCTCAACCGGCAGGGCGATGTGGTCTGAGTATTTGCTGATGATGCTGCGCACGCGCCAGGCGTCGAGGAACTCGTCTTCGCCTTCGCGCAGGTGCAGGGTGATCTCGGTGCCGCGATCGGCTTTTTCAATCTCTGCCAGGGTGTATTCGCCCTCGCCGGCGGACTCCCAGAACACGCCTTCATCCGCCGCTGCACCGGCCGCGCGGGTACGCACGGTCACTTTGTCCGCCACGATAAACGCCGAGTAGAAGCCAACGCCGAACTGGCCGATCAGCTGGCTGTCTTTCGCCTGGTCTGAACCCAGTGATTCGAGGAAGGATTTGGTGCCGGATTTGGCGATGGTGCCAAGGTTTTCAATGACTTCGTCACGACGCATACCGATGCCGTTATCGCTCAGCGTCAGGGTGCGTTTTTCCTTATCAACGGAAACCCGCACGCGCAGCTCACCGTCACCCTCGTAGAGATCCGGGGTGGACAACGCGCGGAAACGCAGCTTGTCGGCGGCGTCCGAGGCGTTGGAGATCAGCTCACGCAGGAAGATTTCTTTGTTTGAATAGAGCGAGTGGATCATCAGGTGCAGCAGCTGCTTCACTTCTGACTGGAAGCCACGGGTCTCTTGTCCTTTCATGGTCATTGCTACCTCAACTAAAAACAGGTTGATGAACGTTGAGACCAGAGATGGGGACGGGAAAAAACTATTTCAAGGCGGCACGAGAGTTCGTGCCGTTGATTGTTCAGAAAATCATCTTGCGACGACCGGCCAGCGAGTGCGACAGTGTGGTGCCGTCAACCATCTCCAGTTCGCCGCCCACCGGCACGCCGTGGGCGATGCGGCTGGCTTCCACGCCATACTGCTCACACAGGCTGGCGATGTAGTTGGCGGTTGCCTCCCCTTCCACCGTTGGGTTGGTGGCGAGGATCAGTTCCTGAATCGACTCACGCTCCAGCCGCTGCTCCAGCCTGTCCAGACCGATATCGTTCGGACCGATACCGTCCAGCGGCGACAGGTGCCCCATCAGCACAAAGTAGCGGCCGGCAAACTGTCCGGTCTGCTCAATGGCATGAATGTCGGCCGGGGTTTCCACCACACAGATCAGGCCGTTCTGCTGCCGCCGCGGGTTAGCGCAGATGGTGCAGATCTCCTGTTCGGTGAAGGTGCGGCAGTCGGCGCAGTGGCCAATTTCGGACATGGCGCGGGTCAGCGCCTGCGCCAGCCGCATGCCGCCGCTGCGGTCCCGCTGCAGCAGCTGGAACGCCATACGCTGGGCCGATTTCGGCCCAACGCCCGGCAGGCAGCGCAGCGACTCCATTAAGGCTTCAAGGAGCGGGCTGGTCTGCATCAGAACGGCATCTTGAAGCCAGGCGGCAGCTGCATACCGGAAGAGACGCCGGCCATCTTCTCTTTCTGCGCTTCGGCTACGCGGCGTGCGGCGTCGTTAAATGCTGCGGCGACCAGGTCTTCCAGCATATCTTTGTCATCTTCCAGCAGGCTCGGGTCAACTTCCACGCGACGGCAGTTGTGCGCACCGTTGATGGTGACCTTAACCAGACCGGCACCGGACTCGCCGGTCACTTCCATCGCGGCGATCTCTTCCTGCACCTGCGCCATTTTGTCCTGCATCTGCTGGGCCTGCTTCATCAGGTTGCCCAATCCGCCTTTACCAAACATAGGTTCTCTCTCTTAAGCTCAGGCCACAGCAACGTTATGCTGCTGCGGCGGGTTACACAGGACGAATACTCTCTTCATCAACGTCAGCGTCGAAGAACCGCCGCAGCGTCTGAATATGCGTATCTGCACTAATCGACTGGCGCGCCTGCGCCAGCTTCTCTTCATAAATTTTTTGCCGCCACTCCAGCGGCGTCAGCACCGCCGGATTATCATCTTCCACCACGGTTAATTCAACCGGCGCTGCGCCCGACGCGTTTAACGCGTCGCTCAGCGCCTTTTGCGCCGACGGCGAGTTCAGGTGGCGCTGGCTGGAACGCAGGTGCAGGCAGATGCCCTGCTCCGTGACCTCTTTCCAGGCGTTCAGCGCCAGCTGTTGCACCAGACGTGGCATCGGCAGCGTGGCGATCTCGGCGGCCCAGGCGTCGCGCTGCTGCGCTTCTACCGTCAGCCGGGCGATCAGCTCCGGGGTCTTTTCATGTTCCAGCGCGGTGCGCAGCGCCTTCGGCGTGGCGACCGGCGCGGCTTTGATTTCGGTCGGCGTTAAGGCCTTCCAGCGGTAGGCCTCCTCTTTTACCGGGGCAGCCTCGCTGGCGGCCTGCTGCAACCGCTGCTGACCGCGCTCGGTAACGTTAGCCAGCCGTTCCAGGGCCGAACTCGCCGGCCGCGCACTTTGCGCTGCCGGCTCACTCTTTTTTGCTTTGTTTGCTCCCTGCTGGCGCAGCAGCTGAGTGCGCGCCTGCAGTAACTGACTGGTGGTCTCCGACAGCCCGCCGGGCGGTGGCTCAGCGGGTCTGGTCTGCGCGGTGGCAAGCGGCTGGCCGTGCGCGGGCTCAGCGGGTCTGGCCTGTGCGGCAGCAGACGGCTGACCGTGCGGCGGAGCGAAATCCGCCGGGCCATCGGCCTGGTCCACGGCCGGGCCGGCCGGCCGGGTCGCTAACGGGGGGGCCGACGGCGCAGCGGATGGACGGGCGGGCGCAGCGGGTGCTGAAGCGACGCCGGACGCACGCGCAGGTGGCGCTGCCGGCGCGGAATCAGCCGCTGGCGCAGGCACCACCTGCGCGACCAGCTGCGGACGCGCCACCGGTTCGGCGATGACCGCTTTCGGGTGAAACGCCAGCGCGCGCAGCAGGGTCATCTCAACCCCCATGCGCCGATCCGGTGCCAGCGGCAGCTCTTTACGGCCCACCAGCAGGGTTTGATAGAACAGCTGCACGTCGGCCGGCGGCAGCACGCGCGCCAGTTCACGCAGGCGTTGCTCAATCGCCGCCATCTCTTCACCGAGCGCCGAAGGCAGCAGCTGCACCATGGCAATGCGGTGCAGCAGGGTCAGCATCTCCACCAGCAGAGCCTCCCACTCCACGCCGCGGGCCGCCGCCTGGTTGAGCAGCGCCATCACCTGCGCGCCGTCGGCGGCGGTCAGCGCTTCAATCAGCGCCAGCGGCTGCTCATCATCCAGGGTACCGAGCATGTCGCTGACCGTGGCGGTGGTAACCTGCCCCTGCCCCATGGCGATCGCCTGATCGGTCAGGCTCAGCGCGTCACGCATGCTGCCGTCCGCGGCGCGGGCCAGCAGCTGCAGCGCGCGGGTTTCCGCCGCGATCTGCTCAGCCTGCAGCACGTGCTCCAGCTGGCTGCGGATCTGTACCTGATCGAGTGCTTTCAGATGAAACTGCAGGCACCGCGACAGGATGGTCACCGGCAGCTTCTGCGGATCGGTGGTGGCCAGCAGGAACTTAACGTGTTCCGGCGGCTCTTCCAGGGTTTTCAGCAGCGCATTGAAGCTGTGACGCGACAGCATGTGCACTTCATCGATCAGATAGACTTTAAAGCGGCCGCGCGCCGGTGCGTACTGCACGTTATCCAGCAGATCGCGGGTGTCTTCGACCTTGGTGCGCGAGGCGGCGTCGATCTCAATCAGGTCAACGAAGCGCCCCTGTTCGATTTCGCGGCAGTTATCGCACTTGCCGCACGGCGTCGCGGTGATGCCGGTTTCACAGTTCAGCCCTTTTGCCAACAGGCGGGCAATACTGGTTTTACCGACGCCACGGGTGCCGGAAAACAGATAAGCGTGGTGGATACGCCCCAGCGACAGGCCGTTAGCCAGTGCGGTCAGGACATGTTCCTGACCGACAACATCGGTAAACGCTTGTGGACGCCACTTGCGGGCCAGTACCTGATAGCTCATTCGGACTTCATCATTTTTTTACCCAGTTTAAGACGGATACTATAACAGAAACCCCACCTGGTCGTCGCGGTTCCTGTCACCGGCGATGAGCCGGGCCGCAGCCGCCCGGCACGCCTGAAGGTTGCCGTAAAATAACGTCGCAGACCGGTTGATAACAAAAAAATCACATCGTGGTTATACCAATTATGAAAAGGTCCCCCTCATCGGGGATCTTTTTGCTTTATTTTCTTAAAATAATTCATCTGAAGAAAAATCACATTTAATGCAACAAAACCGCCTTAAAAACCCGCCAGATTTGCCGCCCGGCTTCATGCCTGATTTAACGATGAGACCCTCAAATGAAATTTGTCTTTACCCTTATCAGCCTGATGGTGCTGGCGCTCGGCTGGCTGTTCTGGCAGCAGAGGCACCCTGCCCCGGCGATCGCCCTGCTGGACATTGAGAAAGTAATCGCAGATTCCACGCCGGGTAAAGCCGGACGCGCGCATCTGGATAAACTGGCGCTGCATTTTCGTCAGGGGCTGCAACAGGTGCATAACGACTATCAGCAGTCGCCCGCGGCGGAACAGCAGCGGGTAATCGCTAATGCGGAGCAGATGCTCGATCAGCAGTTTGAGCGGGAGGAGCGGACGGTCAGCGACGATCTAAAAAAAATCATTCTGGACGAAGCAGAGAAATGGCGGAAAAAGCACGGTACTGGCCTGGTACTGCCCGCGCAGCTGGCACTGGCCTCTGCGGGAGAGGAGGACTGTACAGAAGAGGTGTTGCAGGCGGTCAATCAGCGTGAGATTCGCTTTGCGCGGCTGCCGCAGCTCGATTTTCTGCAGCCTGAAGGGATGGCCTCACCTCAACCACCGCTGCCCGGACGTCAATGATAGTGCCCTGGGTTCAGGTCACATCCAACACCGGGATACCGGGCTAGCCGTTCAGCGGGCCCGCCGGGGAAAACGGGCCAGCCACAGCAAGCCCGTTAACGGATCTTAGTGACCCGGGAAGTTGACCAGACTGTAGCTCTCTACGCCCAGCGCCTTCAGGCGCGATTCACCGGTCAGGTCAAACAGGTTGATAATGAAGGCGGCGTCCTTTACTTCACCGCCGGCGCGGCGGATCAGCTTGACGGTCGCTTCAATGGTGCCGCCGGTGGCCAGCAGGTCATCCACCACCAGCACCACGTCGCCCGGCTGGATGGCATCACAGTGCAGCTCCAGCTGGTCGGTGCCGTACTCCAGCTCGTAGCTTTCGGCGAAGGTTTTACGCGGCAGTTTGCCCGGCTTACGCACAGGTACAAAGCCAACGCCCAGCGCCAGCGCTACCGGAGCACCGAACAGGAAGCCGCGTGCTTCGGTGCCCACCACTTTGGTGATGCCCGCGTGACGGTAGCGATCCACCAACAGTTCAATGCTCAGCGCATACGCTTTCGGGTCTTCCAGCAGGCTGGTAACGTCACGAAACAGGATACCCGGCTTAGGGTAATCCTGGATGCTTTTGATACTGTTTTCAATAATTTCAAGCTGCTGCGCAGTCGCGGTCATAATCTTGTGCCTGGTGAATACAAATCAATTTCGCGCAGCCTCTTTCACCCTGACCGGTATCCGGCGGAGTGAAATTCAAACGTTGAGGGGAAGCCGCGCACGAAAACGACCAAATCTATGCAAATCGTCGGGCAATTGCAACCATGTCAGGCAAAATCACCGCTTTTCTTGCGATTCATCAACCACCGGCAGGCGGATCATAAATACCAGCAGGACGCAGAGCATCGCCAGCAGCAGCAGGCGAACCCACAGTATCTTCACCATCCACAGCGAGAAGGCAAAGCTCACCAGGATCACCGCAATCGCGCGCCCTTTCGCCCCCGGCGGCATCGCCCGATGCTGCTGCCAGTGGCGCAGATAGCGGCCAAACGGCGAGCGGTGCAACAGCCAGTGATGAAAACGCGGCGAGGAGCGGGCAAAACACCAGGCGGCCAGCAGCAGAAACGGCGTGGTCGGCAACAGCGGCAGGATCACGCCCAGCGTTGCCAGCACTATCGCCAGCCAGCCAATAATCAGTAGAATGTAACGTTGCATCGTTGGGCCTTAGGCATCCGGCCTGAAAATCAGCCGGCCGAACCTGAATCAGCAGAGCCACCAGCGTATCATAGCCCGCAGACTGCCACGGAGACGAAAATGAAAAGTGCTGGTTTACTGCAGCAGCTTGACGCAAAGCTGGAACAACTTGCCCAGGCCGTTGCGCCGCACGCCACGAAAAGTACCCGCAAGGCGCGCTTTGATGAGCAGCTGTTTCACAGCCACTCCACCCGGCTTGGGGATTACCTGGCGGAGATCCGTCAGACGCTGGCGCAGCTGAAGCAGAGCGTACAGGATGGCCGTGCCGAACGCGTCGGCTGGATGGCGGAACGGGTGGTGCTGCAGATGAGCGCGCTACAGCGCGAGCTGGCGACGATGTCACTGCGCGGTAAGGAAACCGCGCCGGTGAACGTTAAAGAGAACCTGTATGAGAAGCTGTCTGAACACCAGGGCTATGAGCGGCGGCTGCGCGGTATGATCGCCGATCGTGAAAGCCTGCTGGCGGTGCAGGAGACGCTGGCACAGCAGCAACAGCTGCAGCGTGAGGTAGCGGCGCTGGAGGGCCGCCTGCAGCGCTGCCTGCAGGCGCTGAAACGCATTGAGCGTGGCATTGAGAATCGTGAACGCGGGCTTTAACGGCGCGGCGTCATTCATCTGTCATCTGACCGGAGTATCAAGGAGAAGCTATGTCGCTCGAAACGGCACCTGAAGAGGTCAAACTCGCTGTCGATTTGATTATGTTACTGGAAGAGCACCAGATCGCCCCGGAAACGGTGCTGGCAGCGCTGGAAATTGTCAGAAGAGATTTTGAGCGTAAGGTGGCTGCGGTCTGACGATGCCGAACCGGTCAGAGACGTAGCGGGAATGGTACATCGTGCAGCGTGATTATCTTCATACGGGTATGCCTGACGTCAGTGCGGTGTGCGCATCAGGCCAGGCGAGGCTTAACCGTTTCGCGAAACTTTCATCAGCCGGGCAGGCGCAGCGTCGGGCAGTGCTCTAGCATCTCGATCAGCGTATCGACCAGCTGCGGCACCTCGGCGGCCAGATCAAAACTGTCCGGCATAAACAGCCAGTTTTCCATAATGCCGCTGATGTAGCCGCGCATCACAATAGCCGCCAGGCGAGTATTCAGGTTCGCCGGCAACAGCCCGGCGACAATACACGCCTGTAAAACCTCTTCTATCTTTTCATAACACTCCAGATAGAGGTTTTGCTGCATCATCTGCAGGGTGGTCATTTCGCCGACAAACTCACATTTGTGATAGATAATTTCCATCAGCGCGCGCCTGCGCGGGTCGGTAGCAGCGGCATCAAGCACATAGATAATCATTGAACGCATAACAGACAGTGGATCTGCCGGGTATTTTGCATAATACTCAAGTTCCAGCTCGGCCATCGCCGACTCGGACTGCGCCCAGATTTCATTCAGTAAATCGGTTTTATTTTTAAAATGCCAGTAGATGGCACCCCGCGTAACCCCAGCGGCTGCCGCGATATCAGCGAGTGACGTTTTTGATACGCCGTGTTCTGAAAAGCGCTCAATCGCCGCATCGATGATGTGATTGCGTGTTTCCTGCGCCTGCTGTTTGGTATTTCGTGCCATAGGGGTGACTTTTACAAAATGCCAGATTTACATACATTTCCGAATGTATGTACCATAGCACGACCATAATTTAAACGCAGCATGGCTTTGTGCGTTTGTGATCCACTGGACATTTGATACCGGACACGAGGTTTATTTATGAACAAAAACAGAGGGTTAACGCCTCTGGCGGCCGTTCTGATTCTCTCAGGCAGCTTAATGCTAACAGGATGTGACAATAAAAATGAGGGACAACAAGGCGGTCAGGGCCAGGCGCCTGAAGTCGGTATCGTCACGCTGAAAAGTGCTCCACTTAAGATCACCACTGACCTGCCGGGCCGCACGTCGTCTTTCCGCATCGCGGAAGTGCGTCCACAGGTTTCGGGTATCATTCTGAAACGTAATTTTGTTGAAGGCAGTGATATCCAGGCGGGCCAGTCGCTTTACCAGATTGATCCGGCAACCTACCAGGCCGCCTACGCCAGTGCCAAAGGCGACCTCGCCCAGGCGCAGGCCAACGCACAGATTGCGGCCTTAACCGTCAAACGCTACAAGCCGCTGCTGGGCACCAAATATATCAGCCAGCAGGATTACGATACGGCTGCGGCCACCCAGAGCCAGACTGCTGCTGCCGTTCAGGCCGCACAGGCCTCTGTGGAAACGGCACGTATTAATCTTGCGTACACCAAAGTGACCTCTCCAATTAGCGGACGCGTAGGTAAGTCATCGGTCACCGAAGGTGCACTGGTGCAGAGCGGCCAGACCAACGCGCTGGCTACCGTACAGCAGCTTGATCCGATCTACGTTGACGTCACCCAGTCCAGCGAAGAGTTTATGCGCCTGCGTGATGAACTGAACGCCGGTACGCTGCAGCAGGCTAACGGCAAGGCTCAGGTCAAACTGTTGATGCAGAATGGTAACGAGTTCCCGCAGAGCGGTACATTAGAATTCTCTGATGTGACCGTCGACGAAACGACCGGTTCTATCACCCTGCGTGCCGTGTTCCCTAACCCGGACCACAGCCTGCTGCCGGGCATGTTCGTGCGTGCGCGTCTGGAAGAAGGCACCAACCCGAATGCGCTGCTGGTTCCACAGCAGGGCGTTACCCGTACTCCGACCGGCCAGGCAACGGCAATGGTGGTGGGCGCGGATAACAAGGTTGAAGTGCGTAACCTGACCGCTGACCAGGCAATTGGCGATAAGTGGCTGGTGACCGGCGGGCTGAAGGAGGGTGACAAGGTTATCATTTCCGGCCTGCAGCGCGTCAAGCCAGGCGCGGCAGTCACGCCCCAGGAAGTGAGCGAAGACGGCGCTAAAGCGGATGCATCCAAGCCTCAGGCGCAGTCTGAACAACCGAAGTCTTAACAGGAGCCACTGATTCATGGCTAAGTTTTTTATCGATCGCCCCATCTTTGCCTGGGTAATCGCCATCATTATTATGCTGGCGGGTGCGTTGTCGATTCTTAAACTGCCGATCGAGCAATATCCTAACGTTGCTCCACCGGCGATTGAGGTCACGGCAAACTACCCGGGTGCCGATGCAAAAACCCTGCAGGACTCCGTCACGCAGGTTATTGAACAAAACATGAACGGCATCGACGGTCTGATGTACATGAGCTCAGCCAGTGACTCCAGCGGATCGCTGCAGCTGACGCTGACCTTCGAGTCCGGGACCAACGCCGATATCGCCCAGGTGCAGGTGCAGAACAAACTGCAGCTGGCGATGACGCTGCTGCCGCAGGAAGTACAGCAGCAGGGGATTCAGGTTAAGAAATCCTCCAGCAGCTTCCTGATGGTGGCCGGCTTCATCAATGAAGACGGCACCATGACCCAGAACGACATCGCGGACTATGTCGGATCGAACATTAAAGATCCGATCAGCCGCGTGCCCGGCGTGGGTGATACCCAGCTGTTTGGTTCGCAGTACGCAATGCGTATCTGGATGGATCCGCACAAGCTGAACAACTACTCGCTGACCCCGGTCGACGTGATCGCCGCAATCAATACTCAGAACGCCCAGGTGGCGGCGGGTCAGCTGGGTGGGTCACCGCCGGTTGCCGGCCAGCAGCTTAACGCCTCAATCATTGCGCAGACCCGTCTGACCTCGGCAGAAGAGTTCGGTAAGATCCTGCTAAAGGTGAACACCGACGGTTCCCGCGTGTTGCTGAAAGACGTCTCGCACATTGAGCTGGGGGGTGAAAACTACGACATCATTGCCCGCTACAATGGCAAACCGGCTTCCGGCCTCGGGATCAAGCTGGCTACCGGCGCTAACGCACTGGATACCGCTGCGGCGGTGAAAGCCGAGCTGGCCAAGCTGGAACCCTTCTTCCCGTCAGGGCTGAAGGTGGTTTACCCGTATGACACCACGCCATTCGTGCAGATCTCCATTAACGAAGTGGTGAAAACCCTCGTCGAAGCGATCGTGCTGGTGTTCCTGGTGATGTACCTGTTCCTGCAGAACTTCCGTGCCACGCTTATTCCCACCATTGCGGTACCGGTGGTGCTGCTGGGGACATTTGCCATTATCAGTGCCTTTGGTTACTCGATAAACACCCTGACCATGTTTGGTATGGTGCTGGCGATCGGTCTGCTGGTGGATGACGCCATCGTGGTAGTAGAAAACGTTGAGCGTGTAATGACCGAAGAGGGCCTGCCGCCAAAAGAAGCTACCCGTAAGTCGATGGATCAGATCCAGGGCGCGCTGGTCGGTATTGCCCTGGTGCTGTCAGCGGTATTTATCCCGATGGCCTTCTTCGGCGGCTCGACCGGGGTTATCTATCGTCAGTTCTCGATCACCATTGTTTCGGCGATGGTGCTGTCGGTGATTGTCGCCCTGGTGCTGACCCCGGCGCTCTGTGCCACCATGCTGAAACCGATTGCCAAAGGCGAGCACGGTAAAACCACCGGTTTCTTCGGCTGGTTTAACCGCATGTTTGATAAGAGCACCCATCACTATACCGATAGCGTGGGCCATATCATTCGCAGTACCGGCCGCTATCTGGTGCTTTATCTGCTGATCGTGGTAGGCATGGCCGTGCTGTTTATGCGCCTGCCCTCCTCCTTCCTGCCGGAAGAAGATCAGGGGGTGTTCCTGACCATGGCCCAGCTGCCAGCGGGTGCAACGCAGGAGCGTACCCAGAAGGTGCTGGATCAGGTGACTGACTACTATCTGAACGATGAAAAAGCCACCGTAAACTCCGTGTTTACCGTTAACGGCTTTGGCTTCGCGGGTCGTGGCCAGAACACCGGTATTGCCTTTGTCAGCCTGAAACCGTGGGAAGATCGTCCGGGTGCCGAGAATAAAGTACCGGCCATTGCCGGGCGAGCCTTTGGTGCGCTGTCGTCAATCCGCGATGCAATGGTAATTCCGTTCAACCTGCCGGCGATTATTGAGCTGGGCACGGCGACCGGGTTTGACTTCCAGCTGGTCGATCAGGGTGGCCTTGGCCATGAAAAACTGACCGCGGCGCGTAACCAGCTGCTGGGAATGATTGCCCAGCATCCGGATACGCTGGTCGGCGTTCGTCCAAATGGGCTGGAAGATACGCCACAGTACAAGCTGACAATCGACCAGGAGAAAGCGCAGGCGATGGGGGTATCACTTTCCGATATCAACACCACGTTACGTGCTACCTGGGGCGGCTCCTACGTCAATGACTTTATTGACCGCGGCCGCGTGAAGAAAGTCTACGTAATGGGTGAAGCGCCTTACCGTATGCTGCCGAAGGATATCGGTAACTGGTACGTACGTTCCAGCAGCGGTGAGATGGTCTCCTTCGATACCTTCGCCACCGGTAAGTGGATCTACGGTTCTCCGCGTCTGGAGCGTTATAACGGCCTGCCGTCTATGGAGCTGTTAGGCCAGCCAGGCCCGGGCAAAAGCTCCGGTGATGCCATGAATCTGATGGAACAGCTGGCCGGCAAACTGCCTTCCGGTATTGGTTATCAGTGGACCGGTATGTCCTATCAGGAACGTCTGTCCGGTAACCAGGCTCCGGCACTGTATGCCATCTCGCTGATTGTGGTGTTCCTGTGCCTGGCAGCGCTGTACGAGAGCTGGTCAATTCCGTTCTCAGTAATGCTGGTGGTTCCGCTCGGGGTGGTCGGTGCGCTGATCTTTACCACGCTGCGTGGCCTGAGTAATGACGTCTACTTCGTGGTAGGGCTACTCACCACCATAGGACTATCGGCGAAGAACGCCATCCTGATCGTCGAGTTCGCTAAGGACCTGATGGAGAAGGAGGGCAAAGGCCTGGTTGAGGCCACGCTGGAAGCCGTCCGTATGCGTCTGCGTCCGATTCTGATGACCTCACTGGCATTTATCCTCGGGGTACTGCCGCTGACCATCAGCACCGGTGCCGGATCTGGCGCGCAGAACGCCGTCGGTACTGGCGTAATGGGCGGGATGGTGACTGCAACCGTCTTGGCGATCTTCTTCGTGCCGGTGTTCTTCGTGGTGGTTCGCCGCCGCTTTAGCAAAAATAAAGAAGACATTGAGCACAGCCATCCGGTGAAGCATCCGTAACCGTTGTCCGTCGTTCTAACTGAGAGGCCGCTTATGCGGCCTCTTTTTTTTGCCCGGCTCACAGGCCTGCTTTTTACCTTGCAGGATTTAAAACGCACACCAAGAGGGGTTGCAATTGGCTACAGAGCGGCGCATACTATTGTTATAGTATAACATAACACAGAATACGGAGTGACCAATGAAACAGGGTATCCATCCTGCCTACCGCCAGGTGGTGTTCCATGACACCACGGCCGATGCTTACTTTGTGGTGGGTTCCACCATCAAAACCGACCGAACCATCCAGCACGACGGTAAAGAGATGCCCTACGTGCCGCTGGACGTCTCTTCCGCCTCACACGTTTACTACACCGGTAAACAGAAAGAGTTTGCTAAAGAAGGCAGCGCCGCACGCTTCAGCCAGCGGTTTGGCGGTTTTCTTGGCGCGATGAAAAAATAAGGATCCGATCATGCAGGTACTGAGTTCTCTGGCTTCGGCCAAAAAGCGCCACAAAGATTGCAAAATCGTCCGCCGCCACGGCCGCGTATTTGTGATCTGCAAAAGTAACCCACGCTTTAAAGCGGTACAGGGTTAAAAAACAACGTTGATTGCAAAGCCATGTCGTCATCGCAAAGGGGGAAGCGCAAGCTTCCTCCTTTTTTTATGGGGCAGACGGGGCAGGTTCAGGCAACGGGGAGGCTTTCCGATCAAACAGGGGCGGCCTTCTGAGCCGCCCTCTGCGCTTACTTCATGCCCGCGACCATAGCATTGACGTTGTGCTTAAACGCCGCCACATAGCTGTCGGCTTTTCCTCCTTTTTCGCTCAGGGCTTCAGGATAGAGCTCGCCGCCGGACTTCGCCCCGGTCGCCGACGCGATCTGCTGCACCAGACGCGGATCGGTCTGGTTCTCGATAAAGTAGGTGTGAATATGCTCTTTCTTCAGCTGGGTAATCAGCCCGGCCACGTCAGACGCGCTGGCTTCAGATTCAGTAGAGAAGCCCACCGGGGAGAGGAAGCTGACGCCGTAGCGCTGGCCGAAATAGCCAAACGCATCGTGGCTGGTCAGCACCTTACGTTGCTGCTGCGGCACCGCGGCCAGCGTCTGCTGCGCCCAGCTGTCCAGCTGTTGCAGTTGCTGAATATAGGCCTGCCCGCTTTTACGGATCGCCGCCGCATCGTCCGGATCGGCGGCAATCAGGGCGTTCATCACGTTAGTCGCGTAGACAACGCCGTTTTGCATGCTGTTCCAGGCGTGGGGATCGGTGATGGTCTGGCCATCCTCTTCCATTTTTCGCGTATCAATCCCGGTTGATGCCACCAGCGTCCTGCCTTTATAGCCTGAGGCGTTAATCAGGCGATCCATCCACCCTTCCAGCCCCAGCCCACTGACCACCACTAAATCAGCGCGCGCCAGCGCCTGGCTGTCCTTCGGCGTCGGTTCGAAGCTGTGCGGATCGCCGTTCGGGCCGACCAGGCTCTTCACCGCCACGTGTTCACCGCCGACGTTTTTTACGATGTCCGCCAGCACGGTAAAGCTGGCGACCACCTGCACGGTTTTCGCCATCACGCCCGGGGCAATTAACGCTGCAGACAGCGCCATCACGATTGGTAATTTTTTCATGTTTACTCCTTTGCCTTAAACAGGATGCCGCGCGCGGTCAGAATGCCGCCGCAGGGTCCAAATAAAATGGAAATAAAGAACAGCAGCGCCGCCCCCAGCACCACCGCCGGGCCGGCAGGTAAAGAGAGCCAGAATGAGGCATACAGACCGCCGATGCTGGCGGTGACCGCCAGCATCATGGCGGCGGCCAGGGTACCGGAGAGATGACGGCTCCAGAAACGGGCGCTGGCCGCCGGTAACATCATCAGCCCTACGCTCATCAGGGTGCCCAGCACCTGGAAACCGGCCACCAGATTAATCACCACCAGCAGCAGAAAAACGCCGTGTACCAGCGCCGGAGTCCAGCGCCCCTGCGCCCGCAGAAAGGTCGGATCAAACACGTCAATCACCAGCGGGCGGTAGATCAGCGCCAGCGCCAGCAGCGTCAGGCTGCTGATGCCGCTGACCAGTTCGATGGAGGGGGTATCAACCGCCAGCAGGGAACCAAACAGCACGTGCAGCAGGTCAACGCTGGAGCCGCGTAGCGAGACCAGGGTGACGCCCAGCGCCAGCGATCCCAGGTAAAACCCGGCAAAGCTGGCATCTTCACGCAGCGGGGTAAAGCGGCTAACCGCGCCGGAGAGCAGCGCTACCGTCAGTCCGGCAATCGCGCCCCCCACGCCCATCGCCACCAGCGACAGCCCGGAGATCAGGTAGCCAATAGCGGCACCGGGTAGCACCGCGTGCGACAACGCGTCGCCGACCAGGCTCATACGTCGCAGCAGCAGAAAGACACCAAGCGGCGTGGCGCTGAGTGACAGGGCCACGCAGGCGACCAGCGCGCGGCGCATAAACCCGAACTCGATGAACGGCTGGATCAGCATCATGCGCAGGCCCCTCCGCGCGCCACCGGGCGTACACCGCTGCTGCCGTCATCGCGGCTGCGCCATTCGCCGCGATCGCTATGCAGCCTCAACACCTGCGGAAAATGCTCAGCCACGGTTGCCATATCATGCAGCACCACGATCAGCGTACATCCCGCGCGGTGGCGCTCGGCCAGCAGCGTCAGCAGCAGGGCGACGGTGTCGCTGTCGACGCCGCTGAAGGGTTCATCCAGCAACAGCAGTTCGGCATCCTGGATCAGCAGACGGGCAAACAGTATCCGCTGCAGTTGTCCCCCGGAAAGCGTCGCCGGTGACGCACCGGCAAACGCGGTCATTCTGACCTGCTGCAGCGCCTGCATCACCTGCTCACGCTGTGCGCGGCTGATGCCGCCAAACCAGCCGCAGCGATGCCAGAACCCCATGGCCACCAGGTCGAAAACGGTTAAGGGCACGCTTTTTTCGATGTCGGCCTGCTGTGGCAGCCAGGCAATCTGCGGACGGGCACCGGTAAAGTTCAGGGAACCGCTGACCGGCGGCAGCATGCCGCACAGCGTTTTCAGCAGCGATGACTTGCCGCTGCCGTTAGCGCCGACCAGCGCGGTCATACTTCCGCGGATAAACTCACCGCTCAACGCCGGCGCAACTGCCTGACGCTGGTAGCCCACCATCAGACTGTTTAAGAGAATCACTGGGCGCCCGCCCAACGGGTCGCCAGCACCAGCACCAGAACAACGATCAACATCATTACGGCGCGAGCCCAGGCCGGGGCGCTGAGTAGCGTGCCGAAACGCATAAAGAAAGGGGGTCGGTTCATGTCAGAGTCAGATTAATATGTTATAACATAACAATAATGTACGCCCTTGTGGGACGCGGAGGAAAGATAAAAATGTATCCAGTTATTTCATTGCGTCTGCTACGATGCCGAATGGAGTAGTATTAACTCTATTCAAGTAAGTGAATAATCCCCCACAAAAATCGCCAGGCCCCAGCCGATAATCGAGTGTTAAATCATTAAGATAGGCTGGCACCGAGCCGACAATGCTCAGGATATTGCCAAATTAAACGTCGAGGGGTATTAGTAAAAATTAACCTTCAGGAGGGAAAATGCACAGAACTTTACCATTAGAATATCGTCAAACCCCAAGAACCCCGCTAGAATTAAAGCAGGAAATCGAACAGATTATTCCCAAAATTGAGAACGATTTGATCGGTTCACTTGCATGGTATTCATCTGATGCGCATTATGTTCCAAATAGTATAAAAATTATTTCGCTGGAACCGATCGACCAGACGCGATATAAAATGAATTACAGCTTTCGCTGGAACCTGTTTAACGGCTGTCTCGATATTGATGCAGAGGAATTGACCAACTTTTCGGTCAACGTTACCTGCCAGGCGAATGCGATGACCTTTGATTTTATCGACGACGATCGCAGCACGATGTCTGAAGAACTGTAATGATTCGTGTTTTGTTCAACCTTTTAATGCTGTTGTTTCAGCCGCATTAAAAATGCAGTAATTATCACTTCCTGCCATAACCTGTTTAAAAGCTCTGTTAAACGGCATGTTTCGCTCGCTGCGGAGGGGAAAACGATGGACGAATACTCACCGAAAAGGCATGATATTGCCCAGCTGAAATTCTTATGTGAAAACCTGTACGATGAAAGCATGGCAACATTGGGTGACAGTCATCACGGCTGGGTTAATGATCCCACTTCAGCAACCAATTTACAGCTTAACGAGCTGATTGAACATATTGCTGCATTTACAGTGAATTACAAAATCAAGCATGTGGAAGAGCATCTTCTGATTAGTCAGATTGATGAGTTTCTCGACGATACCTTTATGTTGTTCAGCAACTATGGCATTAATGTTCAGGATCTGCAGCGCTGGCAAAAATCGGCTAAACGACTGTTAAGCATTTTTGCAGAAGACGCAGCAGCCGGCCAGATACAACCTAGCCACTCTTTCTAGCAACTCCCTACTCTTTTTTTACGGTTTAATAATGACTGACAAAATGTTAACAAAAACTGATTATCTGATGCGTCTGCGACGCTGCCGTTCGATTGATACGCTGGAACGCGTGATTGAAAAGAACAAGTACGAATTAACGGACGATGAACTGGCGGTATTTTATTCAGCGGCTGACCATCGTCTGGCTGAACTCACCATGAATAAGCTGTACGACAAAATACCCGTCGCGGTATGGAAGTTTGTTCGCTGAGGCGGACGCCAGGCAGAGAGTGACAACAGGCTGGCAAGGCAGAATTGGGTGGGGGCCCTGCCAGCTACATCCCGGCACACGCGTCATCTGTTACGGCTGCTTCCTTCCGGACCTGACCGAGTTCACAAATTAGCATTGCGGGAGAACCAACAGGGCCCCCATTGAGTGCCCCGGATAACCGAAGCGCAGGCATTATCAATGATACCCCCGGCAATTGCAAGCCAGCCCCGGATGACCGTTGTTTTCTTGCGCAATTAACCGCGATTCATCCTTAGGTTGCGCGTTATTACTTCAGGGTAGCCTGGCGTAGCCGCAGGCGATGGTTTATCGTTGCTGTTGTTTCCACCATGAGAATCGTGTCATGACCGCCCCCCACGACAGCTTTCAACACCGTGTCTATCAAATTGTGGCCGCTATTCCTTTCGGCCGGGTGACAACCTACGGTGAGATTGCCCATCTGGCCGGATCCCCGCGCGCTGCGCGTCAGGTCGGTGGCGTGCTGAAACGCTTGCCTGCAGGCAGTAAACTCCCCTGGTACCGCGTGGTTAACCGCAATGGCGCCATTTCGCTGGCAGGTGATGATCTCAACCGGCAGCGCCAGGCACTAATGGTGGAAGGCGTTGAGGTATCGGCGGACGGTATTATTGATTTGCACCGCTTCCGCTGGCAGCCATAAAAAAACGCCCCATCAGGGGCGTTGCAATAAGGCGTTAGCCGCGATGGATTACAGCGATGTCGGGGCCGGAACGGCGGACGACGGGGTCAGCATAGTCGGAGACGTCGCTGGCACGGTGGACGTCGCCCCACTCTGGGTGTTGACTGGTACGGACGGCACCGGAACCAGCGTCAGATCCTGACGGGTGCCACCGCTGGTGATCACCTGCTTCACGTTGTCGGTGATAAATACCATTTTACCGTCAACGGTGACCGCAGCACTCAGCAGAATGCGCGCGTTAGGCTGGATCTCCGCCGGGTTAAACGGCAGTACAAACTGGAACGGGGCCTGTTTGCCATCCGTACGGTTAACCTGCTGTGAGAGCACCTTAGACGGTGCATCCGCCAGCGACGCGTCCGACAGGGTTACGGTAAGCACCGCGTTCGGCGGCAGCGCAATCTTTTGGCGGATCCACACCGTACCGCTCACGTTAGGCTGTTGAATTGCCGTCTGCTGTCCCTGAACCTGAGATCCCAGCGTCGGTGTTGCAATATCCCTGCTTTTATCTGCACAACCCGCGATAGCCGCGACCAGCGCAGCGGTGCTAACTACATGCCAGAGTTTCATTGATAGTTTCTCCTTAAATCAATGCCTGCGGCGCATACTGCCGCGTGAAAACAGATCATAGCTGTTCTTCTGAATTTAATTCTGGCACAAGTTGCTGAAAATTTCCTGGAGACCTCCCGTTTGTTACATTTCACTCAGGACCGCCAATTGCCACAAACAATCGTTGACGCTAACTGGTCGGATCTCGCAAACTGTCAGCGATCCGACTACTGAGGAAGCCGTCTATGAGCCTGGCGTTACAAAATCTGTTAAATCTGCTGAATCTGGAAAGCCTGGAAGAAGGGTTGTTCCGCGGGCAAAGTGAAGATCTGGGTCTGCGCCAGGTATTCGGTGGCCAGGTGGTCGGACAGGCGCTGTACGCGGCCAAGCAGACCGTGCCGCCCGAACGCAGCATCCACTCGTTTCACAGCTATTTTCTGCGCCCCGGCGACAGCCAGAAGGCAATTATCTACGATGTGGAAAACCTGCGTGACGGGCAGAGTTTTAGCGCCCGCCGGGTGAAAGCCGTGCAGAACGGCAAACCGATCTTCTATATGACCGCCTCGTTCCAGGGGCCGGAAAGCGGTTTCGAGCATCAGAAAACCATGCCTGTGGTTAGCGGCCCGGACAACCTGCCCTCCGAGCATGAGATTGCTACCCGTCTGGCGCATCTGATCCCGGCCAGCATGCGCGATAAATTCCTCGCGGAGAAGCCGTTCGAGATCCGTCCGGTGACCTTCCATAATCCGCTGCAGGGGCATGTGGATGAACCGGTACGCCAGCTGTGGATCCGCGCCAACGGCCCGATGCCGCAGGACAGCCGCATCCATCAATACCTGCTTGGCTATGTGTCGGATTCCAACTTCCTGCCGGTTTCCCTCCAGCCGCATGGCAAAGGCTTCCTGGAGCCGGGTATGCAGGTGGCCACCATCGATCACTCAATGTGGTTCCACCGGCCTTTCGATCTCAACGACTGGCTGCTGTACAGCATTGAGAGTACCTCCGCTTCCGCCGCCCGCGGGTTTGTGCGCGGAGAATTCTACAACCAGCAGGGCACGCTGGTTGCCTCAACCGTGCAGGAGGGCGTGATCCGCCAGCGCCAGCCGTAAAGCAAAAAAAAGGCGGGCCACTCGGCCCGCCGTCATGCTTATTATTTTAGCGCACTACCCTTCTTTTCAATCACGTTACTGCATGGGAAAACTTACTGGTTGTAGGCATTCTCGCCGTGGCTGTTGACGTCCAGACCTTCACGCTCCTGCTCTTCCGGCACGCGCAATCCAACAATCATGTCTGCCACTTTGAAACCGATAAAGGCGACGACCGCGGTCCAGACGATGGTGACCAGCACGCTGAATAGCTGTACCCACACCTGATGGCCCATGGTCACGCCTTCCGCATAACCGACGCCGCCCAGAGAGGAGGAAGCGAATACGCCGGTCAGCAGGCAGCCGATAATACCGCAGACGCCGTGCACACCGAACACGTCGCATGGGTCATCCACGCGCAGCCATTTCTTCAGGGTGGTGACGCCCCAGATGCCGCCCAGGCCAGCGACCACACCGATAATCAGCGCACCGCCCACGCCGACATAACCACAGGCCGGGGTAATGCCCACCAGACCCGCAATCACACCGGAGCTGACGCCCAGCAGTGAAGGCTTACCGCGCAGCGCCCACTCACCAAAGGTCCAGCTCAGCATTGCGCCGGCGGTAGCGATAACGGTATTGAGGAACGCCAGGCCGGCGATTTCGTTAGCGGTACCGGCAGAGCCGGCGTTGAAACCGAACCAGCCAAAGTAAAGGATCGCCGTACCGGTGAACACCATCGGCAGGTTGTGCGGCTTGAAGGCTTCTTTACCAAACCCGGCACGTTTGCCCAGCAGATAGGCACCAACCAGACCAGCCACCGCGGCGTTAATGTGCACGACGGTACCGCCGGCGAAGTCCAGCGCGCCGTCCAGCGCCAGGTAACCACCCGCCCACACCATGTGCGCAATCGGCAGGTAGGCGAAGGTCAGCCAGATCACCACAAAGATCAGCAGGGCTGAGAAGCGAATACGTTCGGCGATAGCGCCAACGATCAGGCCCACGGTGATACAGGCAAATGAAGCCTGGAAAGCCACGTGGATGTACTGATAGTAAGACCCCATCACTTCCGTCGGCGTGATGCCTTTCAGCATTGCCCAGTTAAAGCTGCCGAAGAAGGCGTTCCCTTCGCTGAAGGCGAGGGAGTAACCGTAAACCAGCCACAGCACGCAGACGATAGCAAAAGTCATCGCCACCTGGGTCAGTAGTGACAGTACGTTCTTGGCACGGATCAGGCCGCCGTAAAACAGCGCAATGCCGGGTATAGTCATAAACAGCACCAGCGCGGTGCAAATCATCATAAAGGCGTTGTCCGCTTTGTCCGCAACCGCCGGAGCGGCGGCGAAGGCCAGCGACGGTAACGCGGCGATGCCGGCAAGGCCAAACTGAGCAAGTTTTTTCATTTTATCTTTTCCCATCACAATGTTTAGCCAGGACTTACAGGGCGGCTTCGTCGGTTTCACCGGTACGGATGCGGATCACCCGCTGCAGCTCGGCAACGAAGATCTTACCGTCGCCGATTTTGCCGGTGTAGGCCGCTTTGCTGATCACATCAACCACTTCATCAATCTGATCGTCAGCGATCGCCACGTCAATTTTCACTTTCGGCAGGAAGTTCACGCTGTACTCTGCGCCACGATACAGCTCCGCATGCCCTTTCTGACGGCCAAACCCTTTTACTTCGGTAACGGTCAGCCCCTGAATGCCGATAGACGACAGCGCTTCCCGGACGTCTTCCAGCTTGAACGGTTTGATGACCACGGTAACCAGTTTCATTCGATCCCCTCCGGCAATTAGAAATTGTTTGTTTGTCAGACACGCTTTTAACTAAGCAAAGGCTATGCCAACAGTTGAAAATCAGAAATATCTGGAGGATTGGGCGTAGCAAACAGCCTGGTCAGGGTCTATGGCGGCGGAGAGAATGCGTCACTGAGTCAGTTGCTCAAAAAAAACGCACCAGAACGGTGCGTTATGCTTTAGACCAGTGCATTGATGGGGTAATGGCTATTTTTTCGCCTGCTGATGGTGCAACGCCAACGCCCCCTCACAGGGCGTTAGCGGCCGCCAGCTCTTCACCGGCCAGCTGCAGCTGATACATCTGCCAGTAACGTCCTTCGGCGGCCAGCAGCTGCTCATGGCTGCCTCGCTCCACGGCCTGCCCGCGATGCAGCACCAGAATGGTGTCGGCTTCGGTGATAGTGGAAAGCCGGTGGGCGATGACCACCAGCGTGGTGTGCCGCCGCACCGCCCGCAGTGCGCCCTGAATCGCCTGTTCGGTACCGGAGTCAATATTGGCCGTGGCTTCATCGAGGATCAGAATTTTAGGGGTGGCCACCAGCACCCGTGCCAGCGCCAGCAGCTGCTTCTGCCCCACCGACAGGTTGTTGCCCTGCTCGCCCAGCCGGCTGTGGATCCCCCCTGGCATGCTGCGGGCCAGCGTCGCCAGCTGCACCGTTTCCAGCGCCTGCCACACCGCCTCCTCACCGATATCACGCCCGAGGGTAACGTTAGCGAAGAAGGTGTCCGCCAGCACCACCGGATCCTGCTGCACCATCGCCACGCCGTCGCGCAGCACGCCGTGGCTGAGGGAGGCGAGCGGACGGCCGTCGAGGCAAATGTCGCCCTGATCCAGCGGATAGTAGCCCATCAGCAGGCTGGCAAGGGTGCTTTTACCGCTGCCGGTATGCCCGACCAGCGCGACAAAATGCCGCCCTTCGACCTGCAAATCGATATCATGCAGCACCGGTCGTCCGGGCTGGTAAGCAAAGGTCAGCCCCTCGATATCAATGCGTCCGCTGGTCAGCGGCCGCGAATCGTCACCATAAGGCTGTCGCGGTGCGTCCATCAGTTCAAAAATACGCTCACCGGCGACCACCGCCTGCTGCAGCATTGACTGCTGGGTGGTCAGTTCGATTAACGGCTCGTTCAGGCGGCCAAGATAGTTGATAAACGCGTACAGCACGCCCACCTCAATCGACCCGGCTGACGAAAAGCCGAAAAGCAGCATCAGGCCACAGAGGATCATCGCCGAGAACAGGCTGAGCAGCGGGCGCAGCAGAAACCCATCCAGCTTCAGCGTCTGCATGCGGGCCAGGTAGTGCGAGCGGCTGGCGCCGCCGATCCGTTCACCAAAGCGCGCCTGCTGGCGGAACTGCTGGATCACGCTCATGCCGTTAATCACTTCGTTAAAACCGTTGTTGATGTCTGCCAGGTAGCTGCGCACCCGCCGCACGATCGGCGTGCTGTAGCGCTGGTAAATCAGCATCACTATCAGTACCGCCGGGAAAATAGCGATCGCCACCAGCGCCATTCGCCAGTCGAGGCTGAACATCGCCACCAGCATCGCCCCGACCAGCGCTGCGCTGCGCAGCACGGTGGCCACCACGGTGACGTAGAGATCGCGCACCACTTCGGTATCGTTAGTGACGCGGGAGATAATCTGGCCCACCGGTTGCGTGTCAAACGCGCTCAGCGGCTGGCGCAGCGCGGCATCCATCACGTCGGTGCGCAGACGCTGGACCACCCCCACCGCCGCCCGGTTGAACAGCAGCGCCTGCGCATAGTGCAGCCCCGCCGCCAGCAGCTGCAGCAACAGATAACAGGCCACCAGCCCGGCGGCCAGCCCCAGCGGCATCTGATGCTTCGCCACCATATTGTCAATAAAGTAGCTGACCAGTACCGGGCCAAGCACCTCTGCCGCCGCCGCGATCCACAGCATGCCCACCGCGAGGCCGAGCGATTTACGCCACGGTGCGCCATAGGCCAGCAGCCGTTTCAGCGTAGGCCAAAGCTGAGCGCTACTCGCCATCTGTGTTCCCCTGTTCGGTTTCATCATCATCCAGCGCCGCTTCCAGCTGCTGATAGCGGTACATATCGCGATACCAGCCGGCTTCACCGCTCAGCTGCAGGTGATCGCCACGCTGGACCACCCTACCCTGTTGCAGGACCAGAATTTCGCTGGCTTCGGTCAGGGCCGACAGCCGGTGGGCGCTGATAATCACCGTACGGCCCTGCCCCCAGCTGCGCAGGTTGTGCAGGATCTGGTGCTCGGTGCGCCCATCAACCGCCGACAGCGCGTCGTCCAGCAGCAAAATTTCCGCATCCAGCAGCAGCGCGCGGGCGATCGAAATGCGCTGCTTCTGGCCACCGGAGAGCATCACGCCACGCTCGCCGACTTCGGTTTCATAGCCGCCCGGCAGGCGCAGAATGTCATCATGCACCGAGGCGAGCCTGGCGGCCTGTTCGATGTCGCTCTGCGTCGCACCGGGGCGGCCAAGGGCAATATTGTTAGCTACGGTGTCCGAGAACAGGAACGGCGTCTGGCTGACTACCGCCAGCCGGCTACGCCAGCCGTCCAGCTGCAGCCGGGGCAGCGGAATATCGTGATAGCGGATCTCCCCCTGATCGCTATCAAAATGGCGCTGAATCAGACTCAGCAGGGTACTTTTCCCGGCACCGGTCGGGCCGCACAGGCCGAGCATCTGGCCGGGCTGCAGGCAAGTGGTCACCGCGTGCAGAGCCGGGATTTTCGCCTCCGGATAGGTAAATTCCCGCATAGCTATCTGCAGTGGACCGCGCCCGGCCGGCACCACTTCGCTGCCGTCGGTGACGGTCGGCGCTTCGGCCAGCAGCGACTGGATGCGGCTCCAGGCGGCGCTGCCGCGTTCAACGATGTTGAACATCCAGGCCAGCGCCAGCATCGGCCAGATCATCAGCCCGAGGTACATAACAAAGCTGGTCAGCTGCCCGAGCGTCAGGCTGCCGTGCCAGACCATCCAGCAACCGCCGCCGATCGCCAGCAGGTTAGACAAGCCGATCGCCACGTAGATGGTCGGATCAAAGCGGGCATCCACCCGCGCCACGCGCAGGTTTTTCTCGCCGGTGTCGCGGGCAATCCCGGCGAACTGCGCCGACTGGCGGTCTTCCAGTCCGAACGCTTTGATCATGCGGATGCTGGTCAGGCTCTCCTGAGTTTGATCGTTCAGTGACGAAAAGGCGGCCTGCGCCAGCTTAAAACGCTGGTGCAGCTGGTCACCGTAACGCTTAATCACCAGCGCCATCACCGGCATCGGCAGCAGCGCCAGCAGCGTGAGCTGCCAGCTGATTTGCGTACTCATCACGATCAGCACCGCGCAGCCCATCACCAGCGAGTCGACCAGCGTCAGCACCCCCTCTCCGGCGGCAAACACCACCCGATCCACGTCGTTGGTAGCGCGGGCGATCAGATCGCCGGTGCGGTGGCGCAGATAAAATTCAGGATGCTGGCGGCTGAGCTGACGGTAGAAGTCTTCGCGCAGCTCGACGGCCAGCTGATAAGAGGCTCCGAACAGCAGCACCCGCCAGACGTAACGCAGCAGATAGACCACCACCGCAGTAATCAGCATCACCGCAATCCACCACAGCACCTCGCTGCGGCCCATCTGTTGGTGGCTGACGCCGTCGACCAGCGTGCCGACCACCCGCGGTGGCAGCAGCTGCAGCAGCGCGATGAGGATCAGCAGCAACACTGCGCCCAGATAGCGGCGCCATTCACGCAGAAAATACCAGCTCAGTTGGCTAAAAAGTCGCACAAAAACATCCTGATTATTGACCGGAAAAGGGGGACGGCAGCCTGCTACGGGGCGACCGGCAGCGCGGTGGTGTATTTTATCTCTTCCATGGCAAAACTCGAAGTCACATCGGTAAGTCCGGGAATACCGTTGACCAGCCGCTTGTAGAACGCATCGTAACTTTTCATATCCGCCACCTGAACGCGCATCAGATAGTCATACTCGCCCGCCATGCGGTAAAAGCCCATCACTTCCGGCATCGCCTGCACCAGCGCGACAAACTGCTGGAACCAGCTGCTGCTATGGTTCTGCGTTTTTATCACCACAAACGCCGTCAGCCCCAGCCCGAGCTTTTCACCGTCCAGCAGCGCGACCCGGCCGCGAATATAGCCCTCATCCTCCAGCCTTTTCAAGCGTTTCCAGCAGGGAGTGGTGGTCAGGCTGACCGCATCGGCCAGCGCCTGTAAAGAGAGTGTACAATCCTTCTGAAGCAGGTTTAGTAGCATGCGGTCTTTTTTATCCAGCGATTCTGGTAGCATAATTTTCTCCACAGGCAATAAAACAGAGCATCAGTATAGTAACCTTTTCCCCGGCTACCTGGCTAATCTGGTTTCCTGACTTCTTACCTCAAGGATGACTGTTATGACCAGCCAACTGAAACGCCAAATTTTGATCGCCTTGCTGTTTGCAGCCGTGGCGCTGACCTGGGGAACCACCTGGATGGCGATGAAAATTGCCGTGCAGACGGTACCGCCCGTTTTTGCTACCGGCCTGCGCTTTCTCTGCGCGGCACCCATCCTGCTGCTGCTCGCGCGCTGGCGCAAGGCGCCGCTGCTGTTTCCGGCAGGCCAGCGCGGCTTCCAGCTATGCGTGACGCTGTTTTACTTCGCCATTCCCTTTACGCTGATGATTTACGGAGAGCGCTACACTTCCTCCAGCCTGGCGGCGATTATCTTCGCTACCATGCCGGCCGCGGTGCTGGCCGCTTCGCTGATCTTTTTGCGTGAGCGGACCTCGCTGCAGCAGCTGCTGGGGCTGCTGATCGCCACCGGTGCGCTAAGCACTATTCTGTGGCATGAGAGCCACGCCAGCGGCGGCAGCCAGATAAAGGGCATGCTGGCGCTGGTCGCGGCGGTGCTGATCCACGCCGTGATGTACGTGCAGTGTAAAAAACGCTGCGCCGGTATTTCGGTGTTGAGCTACAACGCCCTGCCCTGTCTGGGGGCCGGAGTGCTGCTGACGCTTGCCGGGCTGACCGAGTCACCGCGCTGGGAAAACATGGCTCCCGAGGCGCTGCTGGCTATCCTGTGGCTTGGGGTCATCGCCGGGGTGTTCGGCATTCTCTGCTACTTTGCTCTGCAGCAGAACGCGCGCCCGTTCCAGGCCTCGCTGGTGTTTCTGGTTTTTCCGTTGATTGCCATCGCCGTTGAGAACCAGATGAGCGGCAGCAGCGTCAGCGAGGAGTCGCTGATGTTGCTGCTGCCGTTCCTGCTTGGCCTGCTGCTCACGCTGTACCGCGGGCCGAAACCCGGCAGGCCACCTGCCGCGAAAAAATACCCAACTGCTCACGCAGGCAGTACACTAAGCGGCAGAAAATAGACGGGATAACAGTATGAAACGTGCAGTAGTGGTATTCAGCGGTGGGCAGGATTCAACAACCTGCCTGATTCAGGCGTTACAGCAGTATGACGAGGTGCACTGCGTCACCTTTGATTACGGCCAGCGCCATCGCGCAGAGATCGACGTGGCGCAGCAGCTGTCACTGCAGCTCGGCGCACGCGCGCACAAGGTGCTGGACGTCACCCTGCTCAACGAGCTGGCGGTCAGCAGCCTGACCCGCGACAACATCCCGGTACCGGCTTACGATCCCGACGCCAGCGGCCTGCCGAGCACCTTTGTGCCGGGGCGCAATATCCTGTTCCTGACCCTCGCCGCCGTTTACGCGTATCAGGTGGAAGCGGAAGCGGTGATTACCGGCGTCTGTGAAACCGATTTTTCCGGCTATCCCGACTGCCGCGACGAGTTTGTGAAGGCGCTGAACCACGCGGTCACGCTGGGCATGGCCCGCGAGGTGCGCTTTGAAACGCCGCTGATGTGGCTGAACAAGGCGGAGACCTGGGCGCTGGCCGACTACTGGCAGCAGCTGCCGCTGGTGCGTAATGAGACCCTGACCTGCTATAACGCGGTCAAAGGCGACGGTTGTGGCGAATGCGCCGCCTGCCACCTGCGCGCCAACGGTCTGCACGAGTATCAGCAGAACCCAACGGCGGTAATGCAGGCGATGAAGGCAAAAACCGGCCTCGTCTGATAAGACTGAGCCTGTGCCGCCAGCCTGCTTAAGCGTCTGGCGGCCATCCGCGCAGTGCTTTAATTAACCAGCATGACCTGACCTTGTGCAGAGCTGTACCAGGCTCAGGCTCAGGCTCAGGCTCAGGCTCAGGCTCAGGCTCAGGCTCAGGCTCAGGCTCAGGCTCAGGCTCAGGCTCAGGCAGGAGACCAGAACACCGTTATCCTGCCTGTCTACAGCATCATCTCCTGCAGCCGCAGCTTTAACTCCCCTTCCAGCGGCTGGGCCTTCTGGGTACGCAGATCGATACAGACAAACGTCAGCTGTGCATCCGCCACCACCAGGCCGGTCGGCTGCAGTGTAATAGTCTGACTGATTACGCCGCTCTTGCCCCCCAGCTCCAGCAGCTGGCTGTCGATACTGAGCACGTCGCCCAGCACCGCCGGACGGCGATAGTTAATATTGATATTGACCACGATAAAGGCCAGATGGTGGGTGGTCAGCCAGTGAAAAGAAGTCATCTGCTCCAGCCACGCCCAGCGTGCCTCTTCAAGAAACTCCAGATAACGTGCGTTGTTGACGTGCTGATAGACATCAAGATGGTAGCCTCGAACTTTAAGGGTGGTCTGCATGAACGGATCTCCGGGTGAAAAAAGGCCATACCAACTGGTATGACCTCTTCATGATAGCAGCGACGTGATACCACCGCCGCAGCAGCTTAGCGACTCTGGATATCGGTCACAGTTTGATGCGCGACAGATTGCGCTCGACCAAGGCGTTACCCATTCCCGGCACCTCTTTCAGCTGTTCAAGCTGGCTGAAAGGCCCGTACTTCTCGCGATAGCTGACGATCGATTCCGCCTTCTTCAACCCGACGCCATTCAGCGCGGACGCCAGCTCCTGAGCACTTGCGTTGTTGATGCTCACCTGTTCCCCTCTTTTTTCCCCCACGGGCGGGCTTTTCTCTCCGCCAGTGCTGGCCGGACCTTTTTCCATCTGCACTGCCGCTTTGCCCTCTTTCGCCACGGATGAGCTGGCGACGGCGGGCAGGCTCAGCCCGATGGCCAGAGCCAGTGACGCGGCCTGTATAACTGATTTAATCATCGCTGTTTTCTCCTTGTGTTTGACAGCAAGGCGAGGTTACGGCGGGAAAAAAAGGGCTGCAAACGACAGGTTTCAAAAATGGAAAAGGCCGCATAAGCGGCCTTTGTTGTTGCAGTCGGTTGCAGTTAAATTGCGAGGCTTACTGCGCCTGCGCCGCTGCGCCGTACTTGATTTTCGCCTCTTTACGCAGGTTGCTCATCAGCGCTTCAAAGGCGATCTGCGCGTTGTTCTGCGTCACGCCCTGAATCAGCGCGGTCTTCTGCGCCTCCTGCAGGTTGCCGCTCTGGACTTTATCCAGCGCCAGCAGCACCACATTGCCCTGCATATCTTCGCTCACGCCGTAGGAGACTTTCCCTTCCGCCGGCAGCGGCAGCGCAAAGGCCGCCTGCGTCAGCGGGCTCTGGTCGGTACGCGCCAGCGTTTTCTGCTCACCGAAGTTCAGACCCGCCGCCTTCAGCGCTGCATCACCCTTACCGGCTTTTAACTCGGCCAGCAGCTTATCGGCCTGCGCTTTCGCTTCTGCCTGGGCTTTCTGCAGCTTAAGCGTATCGGTAATCTGCGCGGTCACATCAGCCAGCGCTTTTGCCGCTTCAGGCTTGTGCGCGCTGATGCGCAGGACAAACGCACGGTCGCCATCAACGGTGATGACGTCGGAGTTACGGCCTGGGGCACCGTCATTGCCGCCAAGGTTACCGCTAAAGATTGCCTCCTGCACCGGCTTGAAGTTCAGCTCGTTGGGCAGATTGTCATGACTAAACCAGTCGGTTTCCACCGCTTTCACACCGCCAGCCTGCTCTGCGCTGGCAAGGGATTCGGTATCGTTACTGGCGGCATCGCTGACTTTCTGCTGCAGCTTGAAGTAAGCATCGATGGCGTTTTCCTGCTTCACCTTCGCCGCAATCGCATCATGCACCTCGGCCAGCGTTTTCACCTGCTGCGGCTTGATGTCATCCAGACGGGCAACGATGTAACCCACGGAAGATTTGATCGCACCGGACAGCTGGCCTTTCTCTTTCAGGTCGGCACCTTTCAGCTCATCCGGGGTGGTTTCTGGTTCCAGCCAGCCCATGTCGCCGCCGTTACGGGCAGAGATAGGGTCAACCGACTTCTCTTTGGCCAGCGCGGCAAAATCACCACCCTCTTTCAGCGCTTTCAGCACCGCTTCGGCGTCCGCTTCGGTTTTGGTCTGAATGATGCTGTAGCGATTACGCTGTGGCTGGGTGTAATCCTGCTGATGGCTGTCATACCAGCCCTGGATATCGCTCTCGGTCACCGGCTTCTGCAGGCTGGCGGCATCCAGTTTGATATAGCTGACGCGGAACTGCTCAGGCGTCATAAAGCTGTTTTTATTCTGCTGATAGTAGTTATTGATTTCGTCTGCGGTAACGCTCTGTTTCGCGGTCAGCGCATCGACGTTGATGGTCACCTCGCGCACCAGGCGCTGCTGAGAGACCAGCGCGGCCAGCGCATCGCCTTCGTTACCCAGCACGAAGTCCGTACCGGTTACCGATTTAATCAGCTGCTGAGTGGTCAACTGCTTGCGCAGCGCCTGAGCATAGCGATCGGCGGTAAAGCCCATGTTGCCGATCAGCGCCAGATATTTGGCATTATCAAACTTACCGTCGGTCTGGAACGCGGGCTGGCTGAAGATGGCCTGCTTAATCTGCTCGTCGCTAATCGCCAGATGCAGCGATTTGGCATACTGATCCAGCAACAGCTCATCAATCAGCTGGGACAGCGCCTGCTGACGCATCTGCTGCAGATAGCCTTCATTGCCGGCCAGCGCAGAGAACTGCTCGCCCAGCATCTGCTGCTGACGCGCACGTTCATTGCTGAACGCCTGCTCGAGCTGAACACGGCTGATTTCATCACCGTTCACTTTGGCAGCGTAATCACCGCCACCACCGGTCAGGTAACCGCCCACGCCGGTCAGGACGAAAGACAGGATAATCAGACCCAGTATAATTTTGAGCACGACATGGTTCGACGCCGCGCGTAAATTGTCCATCATGGTGTGACAACACTCCGCTGTAATATGAATGTAAACCTTGCGCGTTCATCCCGGGTTCCTGGGGACGTGCAACGCCGGTGCATTACTGCAACTCCGGTAAAGCCGGAAACCCAGCGGAGTTACATTCTTCAGACAACCGCCCGCGGCGTTTGTCCCTGAAAAATAAAAAAAGGCACATCCTTTTGCTGATGTGCCCGTATGTTACATGAGAACGGCTCGCCGATCCTCACTCCGCCAAAGAAAACTGCTTTCGTCATCATTCAGCGCGTTTACCCGGCCGGTTTCAGACTGCTGGGATCCAGCGAGCCCACGCAGTGTGAAACCGTTGGGAATTTAGTTCACGGCATCTTTCAGCGCTTTACCGGCGCGGAAGCCCGGGACTTTACCCGCAGCAATGGTGATCTCTTTACCCGTCTGTGGGTTACGACCGGTACGCTCGGCACGCTCACGCACGGAGAAGGTACCAAAACCAACCAGCGCCACTTCATCACCAGCCTGCAGAGATTCAGTTACTGAAGCGATAAAAGCGTCTAATACACGTCCGGCGGCCGCTTTAGAGATATCCGCGTTGGCAGCAATACTGTCGATCAACTGTGACTTATTCACTTAATCATCCCCACGTTTATTTTCACATTCTGAACCGGCGCAGTGCCTGGCATTCAGGTGCTCTCATTGATTATGGCTGTTAGCCCCAGATTATCGCACCGCGACGGCCCGCATCCTGCCGCCACTGGCTGAATCGGGATCTAAATTAGCGGCACAAAAAAAAGCTGGCAAGTACCAATTCACCTGCCAGCCTGGGTTTTTATCTGATTTCGCCTTAAATCACTATTTGGCGGTCACAACCTGGATGCCGGACGGTTCATTCTGCAGCGCCAGCGCCAGCACTTCCTCGATGCGCTTAACCGGATGAATCACCAGATCGGCAATCACGTTATCCGGGATCTCTTCCAGATCGCGCTTGTTTTCATCCGGGATCAGCACGGTTTTGATGCCGCCACGGTGCGCTGCCAGCAGTTTTTCCTTCAGGCCACCGATTGGCAGTACCTGGCCCCGCAGGGTGATCTCACCGGTCATCGCCACGTCGGAACGCACCGGGTTACCGGTCAGGCAGGAAACCAGCGCGGTGCACATCGCAATACCGGCGCTCGGACCATCTTTCGGCGTTGCCCCTTCAGGCACGTGCACGTGGATGTCGCGTTTCTCGTAGAAGTCGCCGTTAATGCCCAGCTTCTCCGCACGTGCGCGCACCACGGTCAGCGCAGCCTGAATTGACTCCTGCATTACTTCGCCCAGCGAGCCGGTATAGGTCAGCTTGCCCTTACCCGGTACGCAGGCGGTTTCGATGGTCAGCAGATCGCCGCCCACTTCGGTCCACGCCAGGCCGGTGACCTGACCGACGCGGTTTTCCGTGTCGGCACGGCCGTAGTCGAAACGCTGCACGCCAAGGAAATCTTTCAGGTTGTCGCCGTTGATCTCAATGTGCTTCAGCTTTTTGTCCATCAGCAGCGACTTCACCGCTTTACGGCACAGCTTGGAGAGTTCGCGCTCGAGGCTACGCACGCCCGCTTCCCGTGTGTAGTAACGGATGATGCCCACAATCGCGCTGTCATCGACCGTCAGTTCGCTCGGCTTGAGAGCATTACGCTCGATCTGCTTTGGTAACAGGTGCTGTTTAGCAATGTTCAGCTTTTCATCTTCGGTGTAACCAGAAAGACGGATCACTTCCATACGGTCCAGCAGCGGTGCCGGGATGTTCATCGAGTTAGAGGTCGCCACAAACATCACGTCGGAGAGATCGTAATCCACTTCCAGATAGTGATCGTTAAAAGCGATGTTCTGCTCAGGATCCAACACCTCCAGCAGCGCCGACGCCGGATCGCCCCGCATATCTGAGGACATTTTGTCGATCTCATCCAGCAGGAACAGCGGGTTTTTCACTCCCACTTTGGCCATTTTCTGGATCAGCTTGCCCGGCATCGAACCAATATAGGTACGACGGTGGCCGCGAATTTCGGCTTCATCACGCACGCCGCCCAGCGCCATACGTACGTACTTACGCCCGGTGGCTTTAGCAATCGACTGGCCGAGCGAGGTTTTACCGACGCCCGGAGGCCCGACCAGGCAGAGGATCGGTCCTTTAATTTTGCTGACGCGGCTTTGAACCGCCAAATACTCAAGGATGCGATCCTTGACGCGTTCCAGACCGAAATGGTCGGTATCCAGCGTTTCCTGCGCCTTAACCAGGTCCTTTTTGACCTTGCTGCGCGCGTTCCAGGGTACCTGCACCATCCACTCGATATAGCCGCGGACGACGGTCGCCTCGGCGGACATCGGCGACATCATCTTCAGTTTCTGCAGTTCGGCTTCGGCTTTCTCATGCGCTTCTTTCGGCATTTTAGCCGCGTCGATTTTACGCTTCAGCGCTTCATTTTCGTCCGGCGCATCGTCCATCTCGCCGAGCTCTTTCTGAATCGCCTTCATCTGCTCGTTGAGGTAGTACTCGCGCTGGCTTTTTTCCATCTGCTTTTTGACGCGGTTACGGATACGTTTCTCAACCTGCAGCAGGTCGATTTCCGATTCCATCATCGCCATCAGGTATTCCAGACGCTCGTTGACGTCATACATTTCCAGCACCGACTGCTTATCTGCCAGCTTCAGTGGCATATGCGCCGCCACGGTATCTGCCAGGCGCGCGGCATCGTCAATGCTGTTGAGCGAAGTCAGGACTTCCGGCGGGATCTTTTTATTCAGTTTGATATAGCCTTCAAACTGATTGATCGCCGTGCGTACCAGCACTTCCTGCTCACGTTCTTCAATCTCCGGCGACGCCAGGTATTCAGCCTGAGCGGTAAAGTGGTCGCCGTTGTCAGCTAAGGTGGTGATGTGCGCACGCTGTAAACCTTCCACCAGCACTTTTACCGTACCGTCCGGCAGCTTCAGCATCTGCAGAATGGAGGCGACGGTCCCGACTGAAAACAGATCGTTAATACCCGGTTCATCCGTTGAAGCTTCTTTCTGAGCGACCAGCATGATCTTTTTATCATGATCCATGGCGGCTTCAAGGCAGCGAATAGACTTTTCACGACCCACGAACAACGGAATGACCATGTGCGGATAAACCACTACGTCACGCAACGGCAACACAGGGATTTCAATGCGTTCAGAACGCTCAGGATTCATAGAGCTCTCTCTTAGTTTAATTTCCGCCAGGGTGTGGGGGAACCACATCAATGAGAAAAGGTGTAGTTTTACCCACAGGTATTTGAGTATATGGGGATGAGCGGAACAGATTCAACGTTGGGGTAACGAGAAAAGTAAAAGGGGGAACATTTTCCCCCTTTTAAGATAACTAACTGGAATGATTTGGTTATTTATTCACCAGAAGCCTGCTGCGCTTCCTGCTGACCATAAATCAGCTTCGGCGCGCCGTTGCCGTCAATAACCGACTCATCCACCACCACTTTCTCCACACCGTCCAGCGACGGCAGATCGTACATGGTGTCCAGCAGCGCGGCTTCGACAATCGAACGCAGGCCACGGGCGCCGGTCTTACGCGACATCGCCTTCTTCGCGATGGCGTTCAGCGCCTCGTCACGGAACTCGAGGTCCACGCCTTCCAGGTTAAACAGCGCCTGGTACTGCTTGGTCAGCGCGTTCTTCGGCTCGCGCAGGATCTGGATCAGCGCGTCTTCGCTCAGTTCGGTCAGCGTCGCCACCACCGGCAGACGGCCGATAAACTCAGGGATCAGGCCGAACTTGATCAGGTCCTCCGGCTCAACCTGCGCCAGCAGCTCCCCTTCCGTCGCCTTCTCCGCCTTGCCCTTCACCGTAGCGCCAAAGCCGATGCCGGAACCGGTGTCCACGCGCTGCGAGACCACCTTATCCAGGCCGGCAAACGCGCCGCCGCAGATAAACAGAATTTTCGAGGTGTCGACCTGCAGAAACTCCTGCTGCGGATGCTTGCGCCCGCCCTGCGGCGGCACCGCGGCCACCGTGCCTTCGATCAGCTTCAGCAGCGCCTGCTGCACGCCCTCACCGGAAACGTCGCGGGTGATCGACGGGTTGTCTGACTTGCGGGAGATCTTGTCGATCTCATCAATATAGACGATGCCGCGCTGGGCCTTCTGCACGTCGTAGTCACACTTCTGCAGCAGCTTCTGGATGATGTTTTCCACGTCTTCACCGACGTAACCGGCTTCGGTCAGCGTGGTGGCATCCGCCATGGTAAAGGGCACGTCAAGCAGCCGCGCCAGCGTTTCCGCCAGCAGCGTTTTACCGCTGCCGGTCGGCCCGATCAGCAGAATGTTACTTTTTCCCAGCTCGATGCCGTTGCTGGTATCGCCGTTGCGCAGGCGCTTGTAGTGGTTATACACCGCCACCGACAGCACCTTTTTCGCCCGCACCTGGCCGATGACGTAGTCATCCAGGTGGTGGCGGATTTCATGCGGCGTCGGCAGGGAATTACGCTCACGGTGCGGCGCCACTTCCTTAATCTCTTCGCGAATGATGTCGTTACATAAATCAACGCACTCATCGCAGATGTACACTGACGGGCCGGCAATCAGCTTGCGCACTTCATGCTGGCTTTTGCCGCAAAAAGAGCAGTACAGCAGCTTTCCTGAACCGTCTTTGCGTTTCTCTGTCATCAGTTAAACCTCATGCCTTCTTGAACAGACCTGAGTGGGCTGTCTTAATTTTCGCGTACCAGACCCTAATATAGCCCACTTTGCCGGATAAATGGGAGTAAAACCGGGTTTCAGGCCGGATTTCAGGCTTAAAACTGTGAACTCTGATGACACGCGCATCCCGCGCTGACAGCGCATTCCCCGGCGACTTTTGCACAATTAACCCGCTGTTTTGCATGATGAATAACGGGCGAAAAGCCGGTTGATTTAGCTGACCATTGGATTATGCTAAACTCTGGTCACTTACAGAATCCGATGGAGTTGTCAGGCATGCCTCAAGAGCCAAAGAAAGAAGAAAACGGCCAGGAAGAGAAGAACTCTGCGCTGGCGGTCAGCAAACTGCTGCAGTCGCGCTCGATCATTATCTCCGGTGAGATCAATCAGGAGCTGGCGGAGAAAGTCACCGCTCAGCTGCTGATCCTGCAGGAGATGGGCGATGAGCCAATCAAGCTGTTCATTAACAGCCAGGGCGGCCACGTCGAAGCAGGTGACACCATTCACGATATGATTAAGTTCGTGCGGCCGAAAGTGGTGGTGATCGGCACCGGCTGGGTGGCCAGCGCCGGCATTACTATCTTCCTCGCCGCCGAGAAAGAGAACCGCTACTCGCTGCCTAATACCCGCTTCATGATCCACCAGCCGCTGGGCGGCGTGCGTGGTAAAGTGTCAGATATTGAAATTGAAGCGAAAGAGCTGCTGCGCGCACGCGCGCGTATTAATCAGCTGATCAGTAAAGCGACCGGTCAGCCGCTGGAGAAAGTCGAGAAAGACACCGACAGCAACTACTGGATGAGTCCGGAGCAGGCGGTAGACTACGGTATTGCCACCCACGTCATCAGCCAGTGGACTGAGCTGAAAGTCTAAACGGCGCTAAGTATAAAAAAGAGCCCGCAGCAGTGCTGCGGGCTCTTTTTTTTGGCAACTCCCCGGCGGCACAAAGCCACCGGGCAGGATTAACGCCACTACTCGCCAGAAGCCTGCTGCGCTTCCGACTGGCCATAGATCAGCTTCGGCGCGCCGTTGCCGTCAATTACCGACTCATCCACCACCACTTTCTCCACATCGTCCAGCGACGGCAGGTCGTACATGGTGTCCAGCAGCGCGGCTTCGACAATCGAACGCAGGCCACGGGCGCCGGTCTTACGCGACATCGCCTTCTTCGCGATGGCGGTCAGCGCCTCGTCACGGAACTCGAGGTCCACGCCTTCCAGGTTAAACAGCGCCTGGTACTGCTTGGTCAGCGCGTTTTTCGGCTCGCGCAGGATCTGGATCAGCGCGTCTTCGCTCAGTTCGGTCAGCGTCGCCACCACCGGCAGACGGCCGATAAACTCAGGGATCAGGCCGAACTTGATCAGGTCCTCCGGCTCAACCTGCGCCAGCAGCTCCCCTTCCGTCGCCTTCTCCGCCTTGCCCTTCACCGTGGCGCCAAAGCCGATGCCGGAACCGGTGTCCACGCGCTGCGAGACCACCTTATCCAGGCCGGCAAACGCGCCGCCGCAGATAAACAGGATTTTCGAGGTGTCGACCTGCAGAAACTCCTGCTGCGGATGCTTGCGTCCGCCCTGCGGCGGCACCGCGGCCACCGTGCCTTCGATCAGCTTCAGCAGCGCCTGCTGCACGCCCTCACCGGAGACGTCGCGGGTGATCGACGGGTTGTCTGACTTGCGGGAGATCTTATCGATCTCATCAATGTAGACGATGCCGCGCTGGGCCTTCTGCACGTCGTAGTCACACTTCTGCAGCAGCTTCTGAATGATGTTTTCCACGTCTTCACCGACGTAACCGGCTTCGGTCAGCGTGGTGGCATCCGCCATGGTAAAGGGCACGTCAAGCAGCCGCGCCAGCGTTTCCGCCAGCAGCGTTTTACCGCTGCCGGTCGGCCCGATCAGCAGAATGTTACTTTTGCCCAGCTCGATGCCGTTGCTGGTATCGCCGTTGCGCAGGCGCTTGTAGTGGTTATATACCGCCACCGCCAGCACCTTTTTTGCCCGCTCCTGGCCGATGACGTAGTCATCCAGGTGGTGGCGGATTTCATGCGGCGTCGGCAGGGAGTTACGCTCGCGGTGCGGCGCCACTTCCTTAATCTCTTCGCGGATAATGTCGTTGCAGAGTTCAACGCACTCATCGCAAACGTACACTGACGGGCCGGCAATCAGCTTGCGCACTTCATGCTGGCTTTTGCCGCAAAAAGAGCAGTACAGCAGCTTCCCTGAACCGTCTTTGCGTTTTTCAGTCATTCACTCCCCCTAAAACCCCGATCGGACTCAATGAGACAGGCCGCCAGTCGCGGCGGCTCTGCTCTGCAACGTCGATCCGGCAAATAATCAGTTACGCTGTGCCAGCACAGAATCCACTAAGCCATACTCAACGGCTTCGCTGGCCGACAGGAAGCGATCGCGGTTGGTGTCACGCTCAATCGTTTCGATACTCTGACCCGTGTGCTTCGCCATCAACTCGTTCATCATCTGTTTGGTCTTGATGATTTCACGGGCATGGATATCAATGTCTGACGCCTGTCCCTGGAAACCACCCAGCGGCTGGTGGATCATCACACGTGAGTTTGGCAGGCAGTAGCGCTTACCTTTCGCGCCGGCGGTCAGCAGGAACGCGCCCATTGAGCAGGCCTGGCCCATACAGATGGTGCTGACGTCGGGTTTGATAAACTGCATGGTGTCATAAATAGACATCCCTGCGGTGATCACGCCACCCGGCGAGTTAATATAGAGATGGATATCCTTTTCCGGATTTTCCGCTTCCAGGAACAGCATCTGCGCCACGATCAGGTTGGCCATATGGTCTTCGACCTGACCGGTCAGGAAAATAATGCGCTCTTTGAGCAGGCGCGAGTAAATGTCGTAAGAACGCTCTCCACGAGAGGTTTGTTCGACTACCATCGGCACTAAAGCCATATGGGGTGCCATTTGTTCACGTTCGCCACTGTATGACATTACCGTCTCCTGGATAAATTTCATTTGGCAATACACTCTGTAGCGATTCTACGTAAGAGCGTTCGGGGACACGATGTGCCCAGGCCTTCCACCCGACGCGTCCACAGAGTCATCGGGCCTGATGACTTCGTTGTTACAATTTGGGGATTTGTATCGGCTATTTCAAGCATAACAACGTTTTTATTAACTGCTAACCAGGAAAAGTGGCTCAGACGATAATTTGCAGATTAAATGAGCAAATCGTCAAAAAAGCAGTGCGCTGTAACGCTCTGAAATGCAAAAGCCCGCGACCAAAGGACGCGGGCTTGGATCACACTACCGGTTCGGAGAATCAGGCCGTTTGGGTCTGGTTCATCAGTTCCTGGAAGTTGGTCTCTTTTTCGGTCACTTTGGCTTTTTCCAGCACGGCTTCAACAGCCTGCTCTTCCAGAGCAACGTTACGCATGTTGTTCATCAGCTCGGTATTTTTGCTGTAGAACTCGATCACTTCTGATGGATCTTCGTAAGCCGAAGCCATCTCTTCGATCAGCGCTTTAACACGATCTTCGTCAGCTTTCAGCTCGTGGGTACGAATCACTTCACCCAGCAGCAGGCCAACAACAACGCGGCGTTTAGCCTGCTCTTCGAACAGCTCGCGTGGAAGCTCCAGCGCCTGTTTCTCGTTGCCACCAAAACGCTGTGCAGCCTGACGCTTCAGCACGTCGATTTCACCATCGATCAGCGCAGCAGGAACGTCGATGTCGTTGGCTTTCACCAGACCGTCGATCGCCTGAGTCTTCACGCGGTTACGCACGGCGCCTTTCAGCTCACGTTGCATGTTCTTGCGTACTTCGGTACGCAGGCCAGCCACAGAACCATCTTCCACGCCGAAACGCTTGATGAACTCTTCGGTGAACTCTGGCAGCTCGCGCTCTTCAACTTTCTTCAGCACGATTTCGAACTTCGCCGCTTTCCCTTTCAGGTTTTCAGCGTGGTAATCGTCCGGGAAGTTGACGTCGATGGTGAAGGTTTCACCAGCTTTACGACCGGTAATGCCCTCTTCGAAGCCTGGGATCATACGACCCTGGCCCATTGCGAGCACGAAGTCAGAGGCTTTGCCGCCTTCAAACTCTTCGCCGTCAACAGAACCGGTGAAATCGATGGTCGCGCGATCTTCAGCGGTCGCAGCAGCATCGGTCTCTTTCCAGGTTGCCTGCTGCTTACGCAGCGTGTCCAGCATGGTGTCGACGTCGGCATCGGTCACTTCAACTACCGGTTTTTCAACTTCGATAGCGTCCAGACCCTGCAGCTCAACTTCCGGATACACTTCAAACTCGGCGGTGAAGGTGAAGTCTTCACCTTCGGTGTAGGCGCCTGGTACGTAGTTTGGCGCACCGGCCGGGTTAATTTTATCTTTGATGATCGCGTCAACAAAACCGCGCTGCATCAGATCGCCCAGCACGTCCTGGCGAACAGAGGCGCCGTAACGCTGTGCAACTACGGTCATCGGCACTTTTCCTTTACGGAAACCGTCGATGCGTACTTTCTTAGCAACGTTAACCAGCTCGTTTTTAACCGCAGTGGCGATCACATCTTTATCGATGGTAATCGTTACGCGACGGCCCAGGCCCTGAGTTGTTTCTACTGAAACTTGCATCTTATTACCTCAAAAAATCACGTGCTCGGTCGACTTCAGACTGGCCCTGTCCACGGGTGCAGGCACCCTGAACAGCGTCGGTCTAAGAACCGGGACGGCTTCTGATGTCAGAACCGCGTTCCCTGTTACGCAGAAGCGTCCCGAAGACATTCCGGAAAAAAATTAGACGCGCATTATAGCTGCAACGTCAAAGCGAGTCGAGGCGACACCTCCCCTCTAAACAGGCTACTTTTTACATTTTTAAGGTAAAACCGCAAGAAATTGCTGCAGCAGATGCCAACTGCGCCCAGAAACAAGAAAACGGCCCGCAGGCCGTTTGTTTAATTCGTATGCGAAATCAGGCCAGCGTGCCCGCGCCGCGACAGTTTGGAGAGGCAGGTACGGTATCCTGCAGACCTTGCCACTCTTTATCAGTGTAGCTGTGCAACGCCAGCGCATGGACGCTGCCGGCCAGCTCGTCCGCCAGCACGCCATAGATGGCACGGTGACGTGCCAGGAAGCGCTGTCCATTAAAGCTGTCGCTGACAATGATCACTTTAAAATGGCTCTCCGCCCCCGCAGGAACATTGTGCCGGTAGCTTTCGTCATGGACCTCAAGGTGCAGCGGTGAAAATGCCGTACGTAGCTTTTCTTCTATTTGTTCACGCATCATACCCGGACTCCTCAGATTCAGAGCGGTGCCCCATCTCATTCAATATTAGTTGGTTTTTCAGTATAACCGTCGCACTTTACCGAAATTTTCGCAGCAGCGGAAAATTTTCACAGCGGCGGGTGCAACGTAATCCCCGCCGCGCAGTCAAAAAACCCGGCGCAGACACGTCTGAAAAACGGCCAACGCGATGAATTTACGCGCGATCAGCTCTTCCCCTGCTGACAGGCAGTGTTATGATGGCCGCAGTTTTGTCAGCACTACACCTTATGAAACCGAGAAAATAAGCATGTTAAAAAAATTCATCTTCCCTCTGCTGGCCATGTTCGTTCTGGCTGGCTGTGCAACCAGCAGTAATACCCTTGAAGTTTCACCAAAAATTAAGCTGCCCCAGCAGGATCCGGGCCTGATGGGCGTCACAGTCAGCATCAACGGTGCCGATCAGCGCAGCGATCAGGCGCTGGCTAAAATCAACCGCGATGGCCAGCTGGTGACGCTGACGCCTTCACGCGATCTGCGCTTCCTGCTGCAGGAGACGCTGGAGAAGCAGATGACCGCCCGCGGTTATATGATTGGCCCGAACGGTGCTGTCGATCTGCAGATCGTTGTGAACAACCTGTACGCTGATGTGACCCAGGGTAACCTGCGCTACAGCATCACCACTAAAGCGGACATTTCGATCATTGCCACGGCGAAAAATGGCAACAAGCAGGTGAAAAACTACCGCCAGGTCTATAGCGTTGAAGGCGCGCTGAGCGCGAGCAACGAGAAAATCACCAATGCGGTTAACGCCACGCTCGGCGACGTGATCTCTGATATGGCACAGGACACCAGCGTCAGCGAGTTCATCAAGCAGAACACCCGTTAATCACTTTCAGCCCGGCAGGATGCCGGGCTGTCATAAGGCCCTTATGCCCAGCCATTATCTGCACATCTTTACCCGGCGTAACTCCGCCCTGCTTCTGTTACTGGGTTTTGCTTCCGGCCTGCCGCTGGCGCTCACCTCCGGCACCCTACAGGCATGGATGGCCGTCGAAAATATCGATATCAAAACCATCGGTTTCTTCTCTCTGGTAGGCCAGGCCTACGTCTTTAAGTTTCTCTGGTCACCGTTGATGGATCGCTATACGCCGCCGTTTCTTGGGCGTCGTCGTGGCTGGCTGCTGATCACCCAGCTGCTGTTAATCGTCGGTATTGCACTGATGGGCTTTATGCAGCCCTCTCGTGATTTAACGCTGCTGGCCGCGCTGGCGGTGCTGGTCGCGTTCTGCTCTGCCTCACAGGATATTGTTTTCGATGCCTGGAAAACCGACGTGTTGCCGGCGGAAGAACGCGGCAGCGGTGCGGCGATCAGCGTGCTGGGCTATCGCCTGGCGATGCTGGTCTCCGGTGGCCTGGCGCTGTGGCTGGCGGACCGCTTCCTCGGCTGGCAGGCAATCTGGTGGCTGATGGCCGCGATGATGGTGCCCGGCGTGATCGCCACCCTGCTGGCGAAAGAACCCGATGACAGGATTGAGCGTCCGCGCACGCTTGAGGCGGCAGTGGTCGCGCCGCTGCGCGATTTCTTTAACCGCAACAACGCCTGGCTGATCCTGTCGCTGATTGTGCTGTATAAACTCGGCGATGCCTTTGCCGCCAGCCTGACCACCATTTTCCTGATCCGGGGCGTGGGCTTCGATGCCGGCGACGTGGGCCTGGTTAATAAAACGCTGGGGCTGGTGGCGACCATTATCGGCGCGCTGGCCGGCGGCCTGTTGATGCAGCGGCTGAGCCTGTTCCGTGCGTTAATGCTGTTTGGCCTGTTGCAGGCCGTCTCTAACCTCGGTTACTGGATACTGGCCGTTACCGACAGGCATCTGTACAGCATGGCAGCAGCGGTGACGGTAGAAAACCTGTGCGGCGGCATGGGCACCGCGGCGTTTGTCGCCCTGCTGATGACCTTGTGCAACCGCTCTTTCTCTGCCACACAGTTTGCGCTGCTTTCGGCGCTGTCAGCGGTGGGCCGCGTCTACGTTGGCCCGGTGGCAGGCTGGTTTGTGGCCGGCTGGGGCTGGCCGACATTTTATGCTTTCTCGGTGATCGCCGCCCTGCCAGGGTTGCTGCTGCTCGCCGCCTGCCGCTCAACGCTGGAACAGGCGGCGAGCGGTAACGCCTTTCAGCCGCGGACGTCGTTTGCTGCCGGTTACCGTTGGGCCACCCGCGGGCTGGCGCTGGGCTGTCTGCTGCTGGCCATCTGGCTGGTGCTGTTGGCACTTGGGGCGTCTGGCGTACTGGCGGCTGATGCTCTCAGTTCGCTGCTGTTTGAAGCGGGTATCGTCCTGTTGCTGGCCGCCATTGTTGCGGGAACGGTAATGGATTACCGGGCGCAAAAAACGGTGCCACAGCAGCCTCAGTCCTGACGCCGGTGCCGCAATTGCTGCTGTTAACGCCTTGTTTTTACAACAAGGCATTAACAATTAAGGAGAAAAAAACGTGCGCCCCGCCCCGCAGCGAGGCTTGTGTTAACAAACATAAAAGGCTGCTGGAAATTTAATTTTCGGTCAGAAGGCGCCCTTAAGAAAATTTTTGGCGGGAATTAAGTGTGATAAATTAGTATTAAAAACCGGTGCGTAATCAGTTTTAGGTTAATAAATATCACACAAATGATAAGGACTTGTTAAACAATTGGGGCAATAACCGTCTGGTTATAGCGTATCTGATTTTAGCGGCTTTTTTTTCATCGTTTTTTGTTATATTAGCGCCAACCCCTTGCCAATATTCATATTTTGTCACTACCAGTAACATCTGTGATAGCCTTTGCAAAAGGTGTCAACACCCCGCTGACACAACCTGTTGCAGGTTTACAGTCCATAAACCTTCCCGTAAAATGCCGCACACACTTAAACGACAATAGAGCCCTTGTCATTGAGGTCGTTAAATGAGACTCAGTAAATACAATAAAAGTTTGGGGATTTTCTCGTTAATCGCAGGCACTATTTTACTTAGTGGCTGCGATAGCGCGTTGTTAAATCCCAAAGGACAGGTTGCACTGGAGCAGCGTTCATTGATTCTGACAGCCTTTGGCTTGATGATGATCGTCGTGATCCCCGCAGTCCTGATGGCCGTTGTGTTCGCCTGGAAATATCGGGCTTCTAACACTAACGCCAAATACAGCCCGAACTGGTCACACTCGAATAAAGTTGAAGCCGTGGTCTGGACTGTTCCAATCTTAATCATTGTTTTCCTTGGAATTTTGACGTGGAAATCAACCCACGCTCTGGAACCAAGCAAGCCGCTGGTGCACGATGCCAAGCCGATCGAGATTGAAGTAGTGTCGCTTGACTGGAAATGGCTGTTCATTTACCCGGAACAGGGTATTGCGACCGTCAACCAGATTGCTTTCCCGGCTAACCGCCCGGTGAGCTTCAAGATTACCTCGAACACCGTGATGAACTCCTTCTTCATTCCAACCCTCGGTAGCCAGATTTACGCTATGGCGGGTATGCAGACTAAACTGCATCTGATTGCGAATGAACCTGGCACCTTTGACGGTATCTCCTCAAACTTCAGTGGTCGTGGCTTCTCTGGTATGAAGTTCAAAGCGATTGCAACGCCTGACGAAGCAACCTTCGATCAGTGGGTAGCAAAAGTGAAGCAGTCACCAGATGCACTGGCCTCCATGGATGATTTCAAAAAGGTGGCAGCACCAAGCGAAAATAATCCAGTGGCGTACTACTCAAGCGTGAAGCCTGGCCTGTTCAGCGACGTTATTGGGCAGTTTATGACCAGCCACGGTGGAAGCATGGACATGTCTCACGGCGAAGGCCATGAAGGTATGGATATGAGCAACTCCGCTCACGCGGGAGCCGAGGAATAATACGATGTTAGGAAAATTAACACTGGAAGCAGTGCCGTATCACGAACCGATTATCATGGTTACCGTGGCTGGCATCATCCTGGGTGGCCTGGCACTGGTTGCCGCACTGACTTACTTCGGTAAGTGGAAATATCTGTGGACCGAATGGCTGACGTCAGTCGACCACAAAAAACTCGGTATCATGTACATCATTATGGCTTTCGTCATGCTGCTGCGCGGCTTTGCCGATGCCGTAATGATGCGTACCCAGCAGGTGCTAGCCTCTGCGGGTGAAGCGGGCATTCTACCACCGCACCACTACGACCAGATCTTCACCGCCCATGGCGTGATCATGATCTTCTTCGTAGCGATGCCGTTCGTGGTTGGTCTGATGAACATTGCTGTTCCTCTGCAGATCGGCGCGCGCGACGTGGCCTACCCGTTCCTGAACAACCTGAGCTTCTGGTTCACCGCGGTCGGTGTGGTTCTGGTTAACCTGTCACTGGGTGTGGGCGAGTTCGCACAGACCGGCTGGCTGGCTTATCCGCCACTCTCGGGAGCGGAATACAGTCCGGGGGTCGGTGTTGACTACTGGATATGGAGTCTACAGCTCTCCGGTATTGGTACGACCCTGACCGGTATCAACTTCTTCGTGACCATCATGAAGATGCGTGCGCCGGGCATGACCATGTTCAAAATGCCGGTGTTTACCTGGGCTTCCCTGTGTACCAACGTGCTGATCATCGCCGCGTTCCCGGTTCTCACCGTGACCCTGGCTCTGCTGACCCTTGACCGTTATCTTGGTTTCCATTTCTTTACCAATGATATGGGCGGCAACATGATGATGTACGTGAACCTGATTTGGGTTTGGGGACATCCGGAAGTGTACATCCTGGTTCTGCCGGTCTTCGGTGTGTTCTCAGAGATTGTTGCAACCTTCTCGAAAAAACGTCTGTTTGGTTACACCTCTCTGGTGTGGGCAACGGTGGTAATTACCATCCTGTCCTTCATCGTATGGCTGCACCACTTCTTCACCATGGGTGCTGGCGCCAACGTTAACGCCTTCTTCGGTATTATGACGATGATTATCGCCATTCCTACCGGGGTGAAAATCTTTAACTGGCTGTTCACCATGTATCAGGGCCGCATTCAGATGCACTCTGCGATGCTGTGGACCGTTGGCTTCCTGGTCACCTTCTCTGTAGGTGGTATGACCGGGGTGCTGCTGGCCGTACCAGGTGCGGACTTCGTTCTGCATAACAGTCTTTTCCTGATTGCCCACTTCCATAACGTGATTATCGGTGGTGTGGTGTTCGGTTGCTTCGCTGGTGTGACCTACTGGTTCCCGAAAGCGTTCGGCTTCACGCTGAATGAAACCTGGGGTATCCGTGCGTTCTGGTTCTGGATTATCGGCTTCTTCACTGCCTTTATGCCGCTGTACGTGCTGGGCTTCATGGGTATGACCCGTCGTATCAGCCAGGATATCGATCCGCAGTTCCACCCGATGCTGGTTGTCGCAGCCTGTGGTGCTGGTCTGATCGCCTGTGGCGTTATCTGCCAGGCCATTCAGTTCTACGTCTCCGTACGTGACCGTGAACTGAACCGTGACCTGACCGGTGACCCGTGGGGCGGCCGTACGCTGGAGTGGGCAACCTCTTCACCACCGCCGTTCTATAACTTTGCTATTGTCCCTGAAATCCAGGAACGTGATGCGTTCTGGGAAATGAAAGAGAAAGGCGAAGCGTACAAGAAACCTGCGCATTATGACGAAATTCATATGCCTAAGAACAGCGGTGCCGGTGTGGTTATTGGCTTCTTCTCGCTGGTATTTGGTTTCGCTGCGATCTGGCATATCTGGTGGCTGCTCGGTCTGTCCTTCGTGGCCATGATCGTATCCTGGATCGTTAAGAGCTTTGACGAAGACGTGGATTACTACGTTCCTGTTGCCGAGATCGAAAAAATCGAGAATCAGCACTTTGACGAAATTAGCAAAGCAGGCCTGAAAAATGTCAACTGAAACTCTGACTAAACACCACGACGCCCATGGGGACCATGGGCATCACGATGCAGGAGCCAACAAAGTCTTTGGCTTCTGGATCTACCTGATGAGCGACTGCATCATCTTCGCCACGCTGTTTGCTACCTATGGTGTAATGGTAAACAACGTCGCTGGCGGCCCGGCAGGGAAAGATATCTTTGAACTGCCGTTTGTACTGGTTGAAACCGCCCTGCTTCTGTTGAGCTCCATTACCTATGGTTTTGCAGTCATCAACATGAACAACGAGAAGAAAGGCGCGGTGCTGGGCTGGCTGGCGCTGACCTTCCTGTTTGGTCTGGGCTTTATCGGCATGGAAATCTATGAGTTCCATAAGCTGATTGAAGAGGGCTTCGGTCCTGACCGCAGTGGCTTCCTGTCAGCATTCTTCACGCTGGTTGGTACTCACGGTCTGCACGTAACCTCGGGTCTGATCTGGATGATGGTACTGATGTATCAGGTGTCTAAGCGTGGCCTGACCTCAACCAACCGTACCCGTATCATGTGCCTGAGCCTGTTCTGGCACTTCCTGGATGTGGTGTGGATCTGCGTATTCACCATTGTTTACCTGATGGGGGTGATGTAATGAGCCATTCTGCAACCGAGCATGGTGCATCTCACGGCAGCGTGAAGTCATACATGATCGGCTTTGTGCTGTCGATCATTCTGACCGGTATCCCCTTCTGGATGGTGATGGACGGTGGCGCTTCTAAAGCCACTATCCTGGCAGTGGTGCTGATCTGTGCAGTGGTTCAGGTGTTTGTTCACCTGAAGTACTTCCTGCACCTGGACAGCAAGTCAGAAGGTGGCTGGAACATGGTCGCTATCGTCTTTGCTGCAATTATCATCCTGATTGTTGTTGTTGGCTCGCTATGGATCATGTGGAACCTCAACTACAATATGATGGCCCACTAACAGAGCTACTGTGATGATTAAGCAATACCTGCAAGTAACAAAACCAGGAATTATTTTCGGAAATTTAATTTCTGTTATCGGGGGATTCCTGCTGGCTTCGAAAGGCAGCATTGATTACTCCCTGTTTCTCTTCACCTTAGTCGGCGTCTCGCTGGTGGTCGCGTCAGGTTGTGTTTACAACAACTTTATCGACCGTGACATCGACAAAAAGATGGAGAGAACCAAGAATCGGGTGCTGGTTAAAGGCCTCATCTCTCCGAAATTAAGCCTGGTTTATGCAACCGTACTGGGTATTGCTGGCTTCGCGATGCTGTATTTCGGAGCAAACCCGCTGGCTATGTGGCTGGCGGTGATGGGCTTCGTGGTTTATGTCGGCGTTTACAGCCTGTACATGAAGCGCAACTCCGTCTACGGCACCCTGATCGGCAGCCTGTCTGGCGCTGCACCGCCGGTGATCGGTTACTGTGCGGTGACCAACCAGTTCGATGCCGGCGCGCTGATCCTGCTGGCGATCTTTAGCCTGTGGCAGATGCCGCACTCGTACGCGATTGCTATCTTCCGCTTTAAGGATTACCAGGCTGCCAACATTCCGGTTCTGCCGGTAGTGAAAGGTATCTCTGTCGCCAAAAATCATATTACGCTCTATATCCTGGCGTTTATGATCGCCACCCTGATGCTGACCCTTGGCGGCTACGCCGGGTACAAGTATCTGGTGGTTGCGGCAGCGGTAAGTGTCTGGTGGCTGGGCATGGCACTGTCAGGTTACAAGACCTCAAACGATCGCGTTTGGGCACGTAAGCTGTTTGTGTTCTCAATCGTGGCAATCACCGCGCTCAGCGTGATGATGTCGGTCGACTTTATGACCCCGGCCTCGAAAGACCTGCTGACTTACGTCTGGTAAGCGTAAGCTACATCACTGCTAAGGGCGCGATTTCGCGCCCTTTCTTTTTGTTACGACTAACTGGAAACTATTGTTTTACCCGCCCTCCCCCGCCACATAAAATAGACAAATCTGACCATTTGCTTACACAGGCAAGCCGCTTCAGGCAAGCCTTTATCCTGGTGCCTGCAGAGTAAGGCCTGGAAGAATTGAGGGTGTAATGAACGACAATAAAATGACGCCGGGCGAGCTGCGTGCCACCTGGGGTCTGGGGAGCGTTTTTTCCCTGAGAATGCTGGGCATGTTTATGGTCCTGCCGGTGCTGACCACCTACGGTATGGCATTGCAAGGTGCCAGCGAGGCGCTGATTGGCCTCGCCATTGGTATTTACGGCCTTGCACAGGCCGTTTTCCAGATCCCCTTCGGCCTGCTTTCCGACCGGATTGGCCGTAAGCCGCTGATCGTGTTTGGCCTGTTAGTCTTCGTGCTGGGCAGCATTATCGCCGCCACCACCACCTCAATCTGGGGGGTGATTCTCGGCCGTGCGCTGCAGGGTTCCGGCGCGATTGCCGCCGCCGTGATGGCGCTGCTTTCCGATCTGACCCGCGAACAGAACCGCACCAAGGCGATGGCGTTTATCGGCATCAGCTTTGGCATCACTTTTGCCATTGCCATGGTGTTGGGCCCGATTATCACCAACGCCCTCGGCCTGCACGCCCTGTTCTGGCTGATTGCGGCGCTGGCAACCGTGGGTATCGTAATCACGCTACTGGTGGTGCCTTCAGCCGCCAGCCACCAGCTGAACCGGGAATCCGGCATGGTGAAAGGCAGCATTCGTGACGTGCTGACCAACGGACGGCTGATCAGGCTGAATTTCGGTATTCTCTGCCTGCACGTGCTGCTGATGTCGAGCTTTGTCGCTATGCCCGGCCAGTTTGAACAGGCTGGCTTCCCGCCGGCCGAGCACTGGAAGGTATATCTGTTCACCATGCTGATCGCCTTCGTCACCGTGCTGCCCTTTATCATCTACGCCGAAGTGAAGCGTAAGATGAAGCGGGTCTTTGTCGGCTGCGTGGCGCTGATGCTGGTGGCGGAAATCGTGCTGTGGGGTGCTGGCAACAACTTCTGGACGCTGGTTATCGGCGTCCAGCTGTTCTTTATCGGCTTTAACCTGATGGAAGCGATCCTGCCGTCACTGGTCAGCAAGGAGTCTCCGCCGGGTTATAAAGGCACGGCGATGGGCCTCTACTCCACCAGCCAGTTTATCGGTGTGGCGATCGGCGGCAGCATGGGCGGCTGGGTGTTTGGTCATATTGATGCGCAGAGCGTGTTCCTGGTCGGTGCCCTGCTGGCCGTTGTCTGGCTGAGTGTCAGCATGACCATGAAAGAGCCACCTTATGTCAGCAGCCTGCGCATTACGCTGGAGCACTGCGCCGCTGATAAAGCAGAACTTGAGCAGAAGCTGAAGGCCCATCCAGGCGTTGCCGCCGTATTTATTGTGCCGGAAGAGCAGAGTGCCTATGTCAAAATCGACAGTAAGGTCACCAGCCGCGCTGAACTTGAGATGCTAATTGCCGGACACCCGGCAGGTCAGATGGCCTGAGCATCCGGGCTTCCGGGCCGTCTGTCGCCCGGGAGCTGAAGGCCGGTCAAACCCGCCCGCACCTGAACCGCGCGGGCGGTTTGACCGCGAACAACAGAGCGTGGCAGCAGCGCAGACCGGCGGGCTGAGCATGCACACGCTGTCCGCAGAGAATCAGTCGCGGAAGTTCTTAAACTGGAACGGTTGCCCCAGCTCGCCTTTGCGCACCAGCGCCATTACGCCCTGTAGATCGTCGCGTGATTTGCCGGTGACGCGCAGTTCGTCGCCCTGAATCTGCGTCTGTACCTTCAGCTTGCTGTCTTTGATCAGCTTCACCAGCTTCTTCGCCACGTCGCTTTCAATGCCTTTTTTCATTTTGGCTTCGACGCTCCAGCTCTTACCGCTGTGCTCGATCTCCTCCGGAATCTCCAGCGCCGCGCCTTCAATCCCGCGCTTGAGCAGCTTCTCACGCAGAATGTCCACCAGCTGCTTCACCTGAAAGTCAGACTCACTGAGCACCTTGATGGTCTCATTCTTCTGGTTCAGTTCAAAACTGGCCTGCACGTTGCGGAAATCGAAGCGGGTGGCCAGTTCACGGTTGGCGTTTTCCACCGCATTGAGCACTTCCTGCAAATCAATTTCGGAAACGATATCGAAAGATGGCATGATCTATTCTCCTGATACTAAAGTGACAGGCATAATACCTGCTTGCCACCGGTAAATAAAACCGCAGGCGCTGATAGCGATAATAATGAGCAGGCGGGCCGAGCGGTTAACAGCACCCGCACGCGGGAGGAATTATGAAAATTACCGTACTTGGATGCGGTGCTTTAGGGCAGCTGTGGCTGGCCGCTCTTGACCGCCAGGGCCATGAAGTGCAGGGCTGGCTGCGCGTGCCGCAGCCTTACTGTTCGGTAAACGTGATCGAGCCTGACGGAACCACGATCAACAAAACCTTTATCGCCAACGATCCGGCCTTTCTCGCCGGCAGCGATCTGCTGCTGGTAACGCTGAAGGCGTTTCAGGTCTCCGAGGCGGTAAAAAACCTGCAGTCGGTGCTGCCGGAGCAGGCGCCGGTGTTGCTGCTGCATAACGGCATGGGTACGCTGGCTGAGCTCAAGTCGCTGCCGCAGCCGCTGCTGCGCGGCGTCACCACCCATGCCGCGCGGCGTGACGGCACGGTGATCGTCCACGTCGCCTGCGGTATTACCCACATTGGCCCGATATCGCCGGCGGCAGTGGCGATGAGCGAGCTGGCGGAAATCCTGCACGCCGCGCTGCCTGACGTGGCCTGGCATAACAACGTCGCCTCAGCCGCCTGGCACAAGCTGGCGGTAAACTGTGTGATCAACCCGCTGACGGTATTTTACGACTGTACTAACGGCGAGCTGGCGCAATACCCGCAGGAGATTGCCGCCCTCAGTAACGAAGTCGCTGCCGTGATGGAGCGCGAAGGGCAACACGTGTCGCGGGAGTGGCTGATTGATTATGTCATGGAGGTGATCCGTACCACCTCCGGCAACGTCTCTTCGATGCTGCAGGATATCCGCGCCCTGCGCCGCACTGAAATCGACTATATCAACGGCTATGTGATTCGCCGCGCCCGCGCCCAGGGCCTGGCCACGCCGGAAAATAACCGTCTTTACGAATACATTAAAAGAAAGGAACAAGATTATGACCGCGAACGTATCGGTTCTGGTTTGCCTGGCGCCTGGCAGTGAAGAGACGGAGGCCGTCACCACCATCGATCTGCTGGTGCGCGCCGGCATCAACGTGGTCACCGCCAGCGTCACCAGCGACGGTAGCCGGGAAATCGTCTGCTCCCGCGGCGTGCGGCTGCTGGCCGATGCCACGCTGGTGACGGTGGCGGACGATGAGTTCGCGGCCATTGTGCTCCCCGGCGGGCTAAAGGGCGCGGAAAATTTCCGCGACAGCCCGCTGCTGATCGAGACCGTCCGTCAGTTTCACCTTTCCGGACGCATCGTCGCCGCGATCTGCGCCGCTCCCGGTACCGTGCTGATCCCACACGATCTGTTCCCGGTGGGCAATATGACCGGTTTTCCTGGCCTGAAAGAGACCATTCCGGAGGGTAAATGGATGGATCGACGCGTGGTGTGGGATCGCCGGGTTAATCTGCTGACCAGCCAGGCACCGGGCACGACGATTGATTTTGCGCTGAAGCTGATCGACCTGCTGGTGGGCAGTGAAAAAGCCCGCGAAGTCGGCGAACAGCTGGTGCTGGCCGCCGGTATTTTCGACTATCGCGAGGCTTTTTAAGCGAGCGCGCGTCCGGGCCTTAACTCCTCGAAGGAGTGCGGGTACGGCCCGGACACGGCATGATGCTGCGGCGGTGGTTCAGGGACGATAAACCTTAACGTTGGTAAAGCCCTGCTCATGCAGGTACAGCGCCTGCAGTTTGCTCATCACGCCACGCTCGCAGTACAGCAGCCAGGTTTTACTCTGATCCAGATCGGCAAACTGGGTCGCCAGCTTGTAGAACGGCAGCGCTTTAACCTCAACACCGTCAACGCTTAACGGGCTGGCATCCTGTTCATCAGCAGAACGGATATCCAGCACCGCGTCGTTAGCCGCACAGGAAGCGACGGTTTCAACTTCCACCACCTCTTCCTGAGTCTGTTCCGCAATCTCACGGATATCAACGTTGCTGGCTTCTTCCACCACCCGGTCGAGGATGGCAAAATCGAAGTTCTGCTCTTCCGCTTCGATCTTCGACTTCACCGCTTTCACCGTCGGGCTTTTTGAGATCACGCCACAGTATTCCGGCATGGTACGGGCGAAATCTTCCGTACCGATTTCACGGGCAATCTTGATGATGTGCTCTTTATCGTGCGAGATCAGCGGGCGCAGGATTAGCGTGTCGCTGGCGTTGTCGATGACGCGCAGGTTGGTCAGGGTCTGACTGGAGACCTGACCCAGCGCTTCTCCGGTGACCAGCGCCTGTACGCCGTAGCGTTCGGCCATTTTCGACGCGGCGCGCACCATCATGCGCTTCAGCACCACGCCCATCTGACCATCATCAACTTTTTCCAGAATTTCACCGACCACCGGCTCAAAGTTGATCGCCACAAAGCGTACGCGGTGCGAGCTGCCAAAGCGTTTCCACAGGTAATGGGCCACCTGACGCACGCCGATTTCGTGCGCGGCACCGCCGAGATTAAAGAAGCAGTAGTGCACGCGGCAGCCGCGGCGCATTAACATATAGCTGGATACGCCGGAGTCGAAGCCGCCAGAGATCAGCGACAGCACGTCCTCCTGGGTACCGATCGGGTAGCCGCCCAGCCCTTCGAAACGCGCGTTGACCAGCGTCAGGCGGTCATTGTCGATCTCAAGATTAACGGTCACTTCCGGCTTATCCAGCTGCACACGGGCGCTGGCAACGTGCTGATTCAGCCCGCCGCCTACATAGCGTTCAACGTCCTGCGAGCTGAATTCCTGCTTACCCCGGCGCTTCACGCGCACGCAGAATGACTTGCCTTCAATGCGTTCGCGGTTGGCTGCCAGCGTCTGCTCGAAGATGTCGTGCACATCGGTGTAGGCTCGATCTTCCACTTCGAGGATATGGTGGATCCCGGGCGTGCGGGTCAGTTGACCGATAATCGCACCGCGCTGGCTTTCATCTTTCGCGCGAACTTCAACGTGATCCCAGTGACGGACCACGGCAAGGCTTTCATCGTAGTGTTTCAGTACGTTGCGAATGTTTCCGGTGAGGATTTTGATGAAACGCAGGCGGACGGACTGGCTTTTAATAGTAATTTCAGGGAATAACTTAATGATAAACTTCATGGCGGCACGGGTTCGTTAGGCAATTAAATGCTGAAAGGAAAAGCACTTAGTTGTAAAATCAGAGTCTTGCAATAAGGGGCTGGCCCCACTGCATCCAGGCGCGGGAGTATATCATCTTTGGCCGCTGGCTGCTTATTCATCTGTCGATGAGGGAACCAGGCTGTAAAGCCCTCTTTTTTCTGCACTGGCGCCCGCTTCTTAACGAAAGTTGCAGAGTATATTTTGCTAATCATTTCCAGTCGGATACCATGAGAGATTATCCGTAGATAAAATGATGATAAGTCAGGATCGATGATGCCGAAAAAAGCCGAACAGCCCGCCAGCTTTGAGAGCTCGCTGCAGCAGTTAGAGCAGATCGTCACCCGCCTTGAGAGCGGCAATCTGCCGCTGGAAGAGGCACTGAATGAGTTTGAACGCGGTGTACAGCTGGCCCGAGCCGGGCAGCAGACGCTGCAGCAGGCGGAACAGCGGGTGCAGATTTTACTGAGTGACGATAAAAACGCCGATCTGATGCCGTTTAACGCGGAAAACGAGTAATGAATTTCAACGTCCTGCTTGATGCGCACCACCAGCGCGTCAACGCTGCGCTAGAGCAGTTTATTATGGCCCTGCCGTTTCAGAGTTCTCCACTGGTTAACGCCATGGAGTACGGTGCATTATTGGGCGGTAAACGGCTGCGTCCTTTCCTGGTGTATGCCACCGGGCAGATGCTGCAGGCCGACGAGGCGGCACTGGATGCTCCGGCAGCCGCCGTAGAGTGCATTCATGCCTATTCGCTGATTCATGACGACCTGCCAGCGATGGATGATGACAGCCTGCGGCGTGGCCAGCCCACCTGCCATATCCGCTTCGGCGAAGATACCGCAATCCTTGCCGGTGACGCCCTGCAAACGCTGGCCTTTTCAATCCTTGCCGACACGCCGATGCCCGGCGTTGACGCTAACACACGGGTAGCGATGTTATCGGAGCTGGCCAGGGCCAGCGGCGTAGCGGGGATGTGTGGCGGGCAGGCGCTCGATCTTGCTGCTGAGGGCAGGCAGGTCGATTTAGCCGCACTTGAGAAGATCCACCGCCACAAAACCGGCGCGCTGATTCGTTCAGCCGTACGTTTAGGCGCGCTGACCGCCGGAGAACGCGGACGCGCCGCGTTACCGCAGCTTGATCGTTACGCCGCTGCGATCGGCCTGGCCTTCCAGGTGCAGGACGATATTCTGGACGTGATTGGTGACACTGCTGTGCTGGGCAAACAGCAGGGGGCCGACCAGCAGCTGGGTAAAAGCACCTACCCGGCGCTGATGGGGCTGGAAAATGCGCGGGTAAAAGCCAGGGACCTGTACCTGGAATCACTCAGCGCACTGGATGAGTTGGCCGCACACTCTTACAACACTACGCCTCTGCGAGCGCTGGCCAGCTTCGTTATCGAGCGCGATAAATAACTTCCTAATGAGTCACTGATGAGTTTTGAACCTGCAAAATACCCGACCTTAGCCCTGGCAGGCTCGGTGCAAGAATTACGTTTGCTACCGAAAGAGAGCCTCCCTGCACTCTGCGATGAGCTGCGGCAGTATCTGCTCGACAGTGTCAGCCGCTCCAGCGGTCATTTTGCCTCGGGACTCGGCGTTGTTGAACTGACCGTTGCCCTGCACTACGTGTACAACACCCCGTTTGACCAGCTGGTGTGGGACGTGGGGCACCAGGCTTACCCACATAAAATTCTGACCGGCCGCCGCGATCGTATCGGCAGCATCCGGCAAAAAAATGGCCTGCACCCGTTCCCATGGCGCGATGAGAGCGAGTATGACGTGCTCAACGTCGGCCATTCTTCAACCTCGATCAGCGCCGGGCTGGGCATCGCCGTTGCCGCCGGGAAAGAGGGCAAAGGTCGCCGCACCGCCTGTATCATCGGCGACGGCGCGATCACCGCCGGCATGGCCTTCGAAGCAATGAATCACGCCGGAGATATCAAATCGGACCTGCTGGTGGTGCTGAACGACAATGAGATGTCGATTTCTGAGAACGTCGGCGCGCTCAACAGCCGTCTGGCTCAGCTGCTGTCAGGTAAAACCTACGCCCGCCTGCGTGAAGGCGGCAAGAAAGTACTGACCGGCCTGCCGCCGATCAAAGAGCTGGTCAAACGCACCGAAGAGCATCTGAAAGGGATGGTGGTACCGGGCACGCTGTTTGAAGAGCTGGGTTTTAACTATATCGGTCCGATTGATGGCCATGACGTGCTGGCGCTGGTGCAGACGCTGCGCAATATGCGCGACCTGAAAGGCCCGCAGTTCCTGCATATCATGACTAAAAAGGGTAAAGGCTACGCGCCGGCAGAGAAAGATCCTATCAGCTGGCATGCAGTACCGAAGTTTGACGTCGCCAGCGGGCAACTGCCGAAAAGCGTTGAGGGCCTGCCGAGCTATTCGCGTATCTTTGGCGACTGGCTGAGCGAAACGGCCGCGGATGATCCGAAGCTTATGGCGGTGACCCCGGCAATGCGTGAAGGTTCCGGCATGGTCAGCTTCTCCCGCGACTACCCGCAGCAGTACTTCGACGTGGCGATCGCCGAACAGCACGCGGTGACCTTTGCCGCCGGGCTGGCGATTGGCGGCTATAAGCCGGTAGTGGCGATCTACTCGACCTTCCTGCAGCGCGCTTACGATCAGGTGATCCACGACGTGGCAATCCAGAAGCTGCCGGTGCTGTTTGCCATCGACCGTGGCGGCATCGTCGGAGCGGACGGCCAGACGCATCAGGGTGCCTTCGATCTCGCCTTCCTGCGCTGCATCCCAAATATGGTGATTATGACGCCGAGCGATGAGAACGAGTGCCGTCAGATGCTCTATACCGGCTACCATTACGGTGAGGGTCCAAGCGCGGTGCGCTACCCGCGCGGCACCGGCACCGGTGCGCCGCTGCAACCTCTGGCCGCGCTGCCGTTGGGGAAAGGCGTGGTGAAACGCCAGGGCGAAGGGCTGGCAATCCTCAACTTTGGCACCCTGTTGCCAGAGGCTGCCGCCGCCGCGGAGGCGCTGAACGCCACGCTGGTAGATATGCGCTTTGTGAAGCCACTGGATGCGTCGCTGGTGCTGGAGCTGGCCGCCACCCATGACAATCTGGTCACTCTGGAAGAAGGCGCGATCATGGGCGGGGCCGGCAGCGGCGTTAACGAACTGCTGATGGCGAAGCGTAAAGCGGTGCCGGTGCTGAACATTGGTCTGCCCGATGAGTTTATCCCGCAGGGCACTCAGGATGAGATCCGCGCGGATTACCGGCTGGACGCTACGGGTATCCGGCAGCAAATTGCCGACTGGCTGACGCTGTAGGATAGCAGGCCGGTTAACCCTCAGGCACCCGTACTCAATCGGGTGCCTGAGCTTTCAATTCTTCACCCTTTCTCTCGTCTGTCTGCATTATTTCACCGGGTTAATGCGATCTCAAATCGTAATTTTTATCAAACCATGCCATCTGTAATATTAATTGGATGATTATCTATTTACTTAATATTCCAAAATTACTGATACTTACTCTGTATCGACGCCAATTGTTGATATATATCTCAAAAAAGAGTAAGGGAATAACATGAAAGAGTTAACTGTCGGTGAAGTTGAACAGGTTAGCGGCGCAAGCCTGCAAAGTGTTTTTGATGGTGCCGTGACGGGCGCGGTCAGCTTTGCTCTGGCTGGCGGAGTGGGTGGGGGTGCCAGCATTCTGAACTTCGGTATCGGTCAGGCCGTTGGCGTGGCATTAGGGATAATCGTTGGCGGCGTGGGTGGTGGACTGTATGGCATTACGCACACCTCTGAGCAAACTGAATCTTTTTTCAAGGGCGTTATTGAAAGCATTTTCGGATAAATCATCCTCATAATATTAAAGGAGTCATAAAGACTCCTTTTTAATTTTAATAACCAGAACACTGGGTTTAATTACAGCAGCCAGTAGTTACCAATAACGTAAATAATCGCAGCCGAAATAACGCCGGCAACAATATCATCTACCATAATTCCCATACCGCCATGAACGTTGCGGTCAAACCAGCGGATCGGCCAGGGTTTCCAGATATCCAGCACGCGGAAAATGATAAAACCTGCCAGAATCCACTGCCAGCTGCTGACCGGAATGGCGATCAGCGTGATCCACATTCCGATAAACTCATCCCAGACGATGCTGCCGTGGTCGTGTACGCCCATATCTTTTGCCGTGCGGTGGCAGAGATAAACGCCAATACAGATCCCCAGCAGGATCGCCAGCGAGTAGAGGTCTCCCGGCAGGCGGTTGAGCAGAAACCAGAACGGGATCGCCGCAATGGAACCGGCGGTGCCCGGCATCCACGGGCTAAGTCCGCTGCCAAACCCGGTGGCCAGCAGATGCCACGGGTTGCTCATCTTCAGTCGGCTTTTCGCCACATCTTTTTCACGTGCCAAAGTGATCAAATCCTTTATGAGTGAAGGAGACCGGTTGGTTGTCCTCTAACAGGACCAGACCCTCCGACTGTGGGCCGATCTGGCCAATACACGTAAACGGCACGCCAAGATAGCCCAGCGCCACGTCCAGCGCGCCACGGTTAATTTCCGGTACGGTAAAGCACAGTTCGTAATCTTCACCGCCGCTCAGTGCCCACTGCAGCGCCTGCTGTCGATCAAAGTGCTGCTGCATCACCCCTGAGAGCGGCAGCGCATCAACATTCACCCGCGCCCCACAGCCGCTGGCGTCAAGGATATGGCCGAGATCGGCAAGCAGACCGTCAGAAATATCGATCGCCGAGCTGGCCAGATCGCGCAGCGCCTGGCCCTGCAGAATACGCGGCATTGGTCGCAGATGGCGCTTAATCAGCGCCTCATGGGCCACCGGGTCGTTGATTTTGACGTGGTGCTGCAGCAGTGCCAGGCCGGCCGCGCTGTCGCCGAGGGAACCGGTAACGAAGATCCAGTCGCCGGGTTTCGCCCCGCCCCGCTTCAGCGCGCGGCCGTGAGGGACCAGTCCATGAATACCCAGCGTCAGGCTCAACGGCCCACGGGTGGTGTCACCGCCGATCAGCTGCATATCGTAATAATCCAGCAGCTCAAACAGGCTGTCGCTGAAGTCTTTCAGCCACGGCTCGCTGACCGACGGTAGCGTCAGCGCCAGCGTCAGCCAGGCCGGGTCAGCACCCATCGCCGCCAGATCGCTGAGGTTAACCGCCAGCGCTTTGTAGCCGAGATCGGCAGGATGAATATCACGCAGGAAGTGAACACCGGCCACCAGGGTGTCGGTGCTGATCGCCAGCGTCTGTTTTTCCGGCACGCTGAGCAGCGCGCAGTCGTCACCGATGCCTTTTTCCACATCGCGACGCGAGCTTGTTACGCGGTCAAAATAGCGCGCAATCAGTTCAAATTCGCCACAGGCCATAGTGCATTCCGGGATTTGATAAAGAAGAGGCCGGGTTAGCGGCCTCTGGAGGATTATTTGCGGTTAGGGCGGATCTGCGGAGCGGCTTTATCCAGCACGCCGTTGACAAACTTATGGCTGTCTTCAGCGCCAAACGTTTTGGCCAGCTCGATCCCTTCGTTAATCGCAACCTTGTAGGGAACGTCGGAACGCTTGCTCAGCTCAAACAGAGAGATGCGCAGAATCGCTTTCTCCACCTGGCCCAGCTCTTCCAGCTGGCGCGAGAGCCACGGTTTCATCAGGCCGTCGAGATAGGCACTGTTAGTGGCAACGCCGCCGACCAGCTCACGGAAATAAGCAATATCGACGTCTTTTACGTCCTGTTCCGCCAGAAACTGGTATTCGACATCAGCGATGTCGTTTTGGGAGATCTGCCACGAGTAGAGTGCCTGAACGGCACACTCACGGGCGCGGCGACGAGCAGCAGGTTTCACGAAATTCCCCTTAAAATCAGGCTTTGATGGCTTTCAATACGTTAATCATTTCCAGCGCGGTCAGAGCGGCTTCCGCCCCTTTGTTCCCCGCCTTGGTTCCGGCACGTTCAATGGCCTGCTCGATGTTTTCCGTCGTCAGCACGCCAAAAGTAACCGGGATATCGCTGTTCATTGCGACGCTGGCCAGACCGGAGCTGGCTTCGCCCGCCACGTACTCGAAGTGGGCGGTACCGCCACGGATCACCGTGCCCAGCGCCACGATCGCATCGTGTTTGCCAGCTTTCGCCAGCGTACGTGCGGTCAGTGGCAGTTCATAGGCGCCCGGCACCCATACCACGGTGATGTTCTCATCTTTCACCTGGCCGATCCGCTTCAGCGCATCGATGGCACCAGACAGCAGGCTGTCGTTGATGAAGTTGTTGAATCGCGCAATCACCAGGGCAATGCGCGCGTCAGGAGTCGCAACAGCAGCTTCGATAACGTTCATAATCTTCCTTTCAGGGTTCTGTTTGGCCCCGCAGGGGGGCGGATTCTATCATACTCTTTAGCGGTCTGCTTGTAATTGCGCAAACCTTGCGCCGCTCAGCCGCGTGGCTCAGGCATAACGCGGCGTCAGCGTCAGGCGCAGGTCCGGCCCCACCTGGCGCACGTCACTGAAATCAAAGCCAGGGGCATCGGCCAGATGGGCCAGGCCCGGCAGCTGGCAGAGGCCTCGCCCGGCATCACCCAGCAGTTTCGGGGCGAGATAGACGATAAGTTCATCCACTACGCCAGCCTGCAGCAGCGCACCGGCAAACTGCGCGCCGGCCTCGACCCACAGGCTGTTAATCTGTTGTTTACCCAGCAGCATCATCATCACCACCAGGTCCAGCCGCTGATGATGCAGCGGCACGGTGAACTGGGTGACGTTATCCGGCCACGCCTGCGCGTCGCTCTGCGCGCGCGCCAGCCAGACGTCGCCGGATTGCGCAATAAGCCGGTGCTGCGGCGTGACGCGATTCTGGCTGTCGACGATAATCCGTAGCGGCTGGCGCAGCTGTTCCTGGGGATAGCAGGCACGGCTGGCGCTGTCCAGCTCGTCGTAGCGTACCGTCAGCGCCGGATCGTCCGCCAGCACGGTGGCGCTGGTGCTGAGAATGGCCGATGCCTGCGCGCGCAGGCGCTGCACGTCGCGCCGCGCCTCGGGCGAGGTGATCCACTGACTTTCGCCGCTGGCCATCGCGGTGCGGCCATCGAGCGACGCCCCCAGCTTCAGCTGCACAAACGGAAAACCGGTTCGCATGCGCTTCAGGAAGCCGCGGTTCAGCGCTTCGGCCTCTGCCATCATCAGCCCGTGGCTGACCTCAATTCCCGCCTGCTGCAGCCGGTACAGCCCGCGCCCGGCAACCTGCGGGTTTGGATCCTGCATCGCGGCCACCACCCGGCTGACGCCGGCAGCAATCAGCGCATCACAGCAGGGTGGCGTGCGCCCGTGGTGGCTGCAGGGCTCCAGCGTTACATAGGCAGTGGCACCTCGCGCCTTCTCACCCGCCATTCTCAGCGCGTGGACCTCCGCATGAGGTTCCCCAGCGCGCAGATGATAGCCTTCGCCGACGATCTCGCCATTGCGCACGATCACACAACCGACGTTGGGGTTAGGGGTAGTGGTAAAGCGTCCGCGGCGTGCCAGCTCCAGCGCCCGCGCCATGAAATGTTCATCTTGCATGCCGTTAGTCCTGTAAGCGGGCGATCTCTTCGCCAAATTCGCGGATATCTTCAAAGCTGCGGTAGACCGAGGCGAAACGAATATAGGCGACCTTATCCAGTTTCTTCAGCTCATCCATCACCAGGCCGCCGATCTGCTTGCTGGCCACTTCCCGTTCCCCGGTGGCGCGCAGCTGGCTTTTAATATGGCTGAGCGCCGTCTCTACCGCATCGGAATTGACCGGCCGCTTCTCCAGCGCTTTCATCAGGCCGCTGCGCAGTTTGTCCTCGTTGAAGGGTTCACGCACGTCATTGCTCTTCACCACCCGCGGCATCACCAGCTCTGCCACCTCAAAGGTGGTAAAGCGCTCGTGGCAGACCAGGCACTGACGGCGGCGGCGTACCGACGTCCCTTCGCCAACCAGACGGGAGTCGATCACTTTAGTATCCACGGCGGAACAGAATGGGCAATACATGACGCGTCCTGAGATTGCTGGAAATTAAGCGTTAGTGTACCGCGATCGCGACGCTCTGCCAAAGCCGCGCCGCTAAAACCGTCACTGTTTATACACGGCGGCGCTGAAAAGAAGAGTTTAGCCGACAGGCGCTTAGCGTCGGTTTGCTCTAAGATAGAGGCAGACGTCTCCAGCACAAGGAAATGAACAATGACAACAGCTTATCTGCGGCTCTCGCTTCTCGCCTCGCTGCTGGCCCTGGCCGGTTGCGCCAGTAAGCCCGCACCGTCGCAGCTGCGCGAACTGCACCGTGAAGTGGGTAAACTCAGCCAGCAAATGCGCCAGCTGACCGATCAGGCCACCGCGCTGGAACAGCAGGGTCAGTTAAACGGCGGTTCTGCGCAAGGGGCGTGGCTGCTGCCGGCCGCCGCCACCGGCGTGATACTGAAGAGCCAGGCGGGTGAGCTGCAGCTGTCGCTGGGCCAGGTGGAAGCCGCGGCCAGCGGCAGTCGGGCGGTACTGCACATTCACAGCAAGGGTAATGCGCCGCTGCCGGCCTTCACCGCCAGCGTCGAGTGGGGTGAACTGGACGCTACCACCGGTAAACCTTTAACCGTGGACAGCCAGACGCAACAAATCGCGGTGCACGCCGCGCTGCTGCCGCGTAGCGAAGCCAGCATTCCCCTGCCGCTGAACAACCTGACGCCGCAGCAGCTCGGCTACGTTCGGGTGCATCAGGTGCTGCTGACCGATTCCGCACCGGGCGGCAACGCGCCCTGACCCTTACCCGGCGGCGCAGTGGGCTGCCGCATTAGTCACAAAAAAAGGGCCACTCGCTTGAGTGGCCCTTCTTCGTTACCGGGTTAGCATCACGGCAGGATTGAAGGCTGGTCTGCGCCCTCTTTCTCTACTTTCTGCTGGATCATATGTTCACGCTTCATGCCCAGCTTCAGCGCCAGCGCCGAAGAGACGTAAATCGATGAAATGGTACCGATGATGATACCGATCAGCATGGTCAGAGAGAAGCCCTGCAGCAGCGCGCCGCCGAACACGAACAGGATCAGCACCATCGCCAGGGTGGTACCCGAGGTGATGATGGTACGGCTCAGCGTCTGGGTCAGCGACACGTTGGTGATATCGTAAGAGGATCCGCGACGAATTTTACGGAAGTTCTCACGAATACGGTCTGACACCACGATCTTATCGTTCAGCGAGTAGCCGATCACCGACATCAGCGAGGCGACGATGGTCAGGTCAATCTCGATATGGAACAGCGAGAGCAGACCCATGGTGATGATCACGTCGTGCGCCAGCGCCAGCACCGTACCCAGCGCCAGGCGCCATTCGAAGCGGAAACCGATGTAAATCAGAATAGCGATCAGCGCCGAGAGCAGCGCCATGCCGCCCGCCGTTGCCAGGTCGCTACCCACGCTCGGGCCGACGAATTCGATACGCTTCACGGTGGCGTTCTGCTGGGTGGCCTCGTTGATGATGCCCACCACTTTCGTGCCCAGCCCGTCATTCGCGTTACCCTCGTGCGGCGACATCCGCACCAGCACATCGCGGCTGCTGCCAAAGTTCTGCACCTGAGGTTCTGCGAAGCCCGCTTTCTCCAGGCTGCCACGCATCAGATCCAGATCGACGGCTTTCTCCAGGTTGATTTCAATCACCGTACCGCCGGTGAAATCCAGACCCCAGTTAAAGCCGCGCACGCCGATGATCGCCGCAGAGATGATAATCAACAGTGCGGAGATGGTGAACGCCAGCTTATCCCAGCGCATAAAGTCGATGACTTTACGCCCGTGATTCATTTGTTCAACACTATGTTCCTGTGCCACAACGCACTCCTCAGATAGACAACTTAGTAACGCGTTTGCCGCCGTACATCAGGTTCACGATGGCACGGGTACCGACAATAGCAGTAAACATCGAGGTGCCGATGCCGATGGCGGTAGTAATGGCAAAGCCTTTAATCGAGCCGGTGCCCACTGCGTACAGGATGATAACCTTGATCAGCGTGGTCACGTTGGCATCAACGATACTGGAAAACGCGCCTTTGTAACCCTCATGGATCGCCTGCTGAACGGAACGTCCGTTGCGCAGCTCTTCCTTGATACGTTCGTTGATCAGTACGTTAGCATCGACCGCGACCGCCAGCGTCAACACGATACCGGCAATACCCGGCATGGTTAGCGTGGCACCCGGCAGCAGCGACATGATACCGACGATCAGGATCAGGTTGGCGATCAGCGCACTGGTCGCAACCAGGCCCATTTTCTTATAGAACAGCACCATAAAGATGATTGAGGCAAGCAGCCCCCACAGGCAGGCTTCCAGACCCTGAGTGATATTCTGCGCACCCATGGTCGGGCCAATGGTACGCTCTTCAACAATCTGGATCGGCGCAATCAGCGCACCGGCACGCAGCAGCAGCGACAGCTGACGGGCTTCGTTCGGGTTGCCAATGCCGGTAATACGGAAGCTGTTACCCAGTCGCGACTGGATGTTAGCAACGTTAATCACCTCTTCCTGCTTCTCAAGGATCGCACGGCCGGTGGCGTCTTTCTTCCCGCTGTCTTTGTATTCAACAAACAGCGTGGCCATCGCTTTACCGACGTTATCTTTAGAGAAGTTGGACATGATATTACCGCCCGCGCTGTCCAGCGAGATATTCACCTGCGGCTGGCCGTACTCGTCGGTGCTGGAGGTTGAATCGGTAATATGGTCACCGGTCAGGATCACCCGCTTGTACAGCGCAATCGGCTGGCCATCACGGGTATCTTTCACTTCGGAATCGCCCGGCACGCGGCCGTTCGCCGCCGCAGTAGCGTCAACGTTGGTGTTCACCAGACGGAACTCGAGGGTGGCCGTCGCGCCCAGAATCTCTTTCGCGCGCGCGGTGTCCTGAATACCCGGCAGTTCAACCACGATGCGGTCAGCACCCTGGCGCTGAACTAAGGGTTCAGCCACGCCCAGCTGGTTGACACGGTTACGCAGGATGGTGATGTTCTGCTGAACCGCATATTCACGGGCTTCACGCAGGCGTTCATCGGTCATTACCGCCGTCAGCGCGTTGCTGCCGCTGCTGTTAATCACCATATCGCGATGCAGGCCGGTCAGATAAGTCACCGCCTGGTTACGCGCGTCAGCGTCACGGAAACGAATTTCCAGACCCCAGTTATCGGTCTTGCGCACGTTAACGTAAGGAATGTTTTTATCGCGCAGCCCGCTGCGCAGGTTGTCGATGTTCTGCTCCTGGAGCTTGCCCAGAGCGGTATCCATATCGACTTCCATCAGGAAGTGCACGCCGCCACGCAGATCAAGGCCGAGTTTCATCGGTTCTGCGGACAGCAGGGTAAGCCAGGTTGGCGTCGCCGGAGCAAGGTTCAGCGCCACAACGTAGTTTTCACCGAGTGCTTTGGTAATCGCTTCACGGGCGCGCAGCTGCACGTCAGTGTTAGCAAAACGCGCCAGGATAGCACCGTTCTCCAGAGCGACAGATTTGCTCTGAATATTGTCTTCTTTTAATGCGTTCTGAATCTGACCCAGCGTTTGCTCACTGGCGGCGCTTCCGCGCGCGCCAGTGATCTGAACAGCCGGATCCTCACCATAAAGGTTGGGCAGCGCATACAGCAGGCCGACGAGTAATACGACGACCAGCATGATGTACTTCCACAAAGGATAACGGTTTAACACGGCAGTTCCCTTAGGGAAAACGGTAAAATTACAGCGCCTTCATCGAACCTTTCGGCAGAACGGCAGCTACGAAGTCACGTTTGACCACAACTTCAGTGGTCTCGTTCAGCGCGATAGCAACATAACCGGTTTCAGCAACTTTCGTTACACGGCCGACCAGGCCACCGGTGGTCAGCACTTCATCACCCTTGGAGATAGAGTCCATCAGTTTTTTGTGCTCTTTCGCGCGCTTCTGCTGAGGGCGCAGGATCATAAAGTAGAAAATCAGACCAAATACGACCAGCATAATCACCAGAGAATACGGACTTCCCTGAGATGGAGCTGCAGCAGCCACGGCATCAGAAATGAACAAGCTCATTAAATTTCCCTCATTGTTTAATTATCAGACGTTAATGGCGGAACCGCCTTGCCCGTCCGTTGGTAGAATTCGGTAACAAAGTGCTCTAATTTACCCTCTTCAATGGCCTGACGTAAACCCGCCATTAAACGCTGGTAATAACGCAGATTGTGGATGGTGTTAAGACGCGCACCCAGAATTTCGTTACAGCGGTCAAGATGGTAAAGATAAGCACGGCTGTAATTGCGACAAGTGTAACAGTCACACTCGGCATCCAGCGGGGACGTGTCGTCTTTGTGTTTCGCGTTGCGGATTTTAACCACGCCGTCGGTCACAAACAGGTGGCCGTTACGCGCGTTGCGGGTTGGCATCACACAGTCAAACATATCGATACCGCGACGCACGCCTTCAACCAGATCTTCCGGCTTGCCCACGCCCATCAGGTAACGCGGCTTGTCCTGCGGCAGCTGCGGGCAGACATGCTCAAGGATCCGGTGCATATCGTCCTTCGGCTCACCCACTGCCAGGCCGCCAACAGCGTACCCATCAAAGCCGATGTCCACCAGCCCTTTCACCGAGACATCTCGTAAATCTTCGTAAACACTACCCTGAATAATGCCAAATAAGGCGTTTTTATTCCCCAGCGAGTCGTGACGGTCGCGGCTGCGCTGCGCCCAGCGTAACGACATCTCCATCGAGCGCTTGGCATAATCCCAGTCGGCCGGGTACGGGGTACATTCGTCAAAGATCATCACGATGTCAGAGCCGAGATCGAACTGGATCTCCATCGATTTTTCCGGGTCGAGGAAGATCGCATCACCGTTGATCGGATTGCGGAAGTGCACGCCCTTTTCGGTAATTTTACGAATATCGCCGAGGCTGAACACCTGGAAGCCGCCGGAATCGGTGAGGATTGGCCCTTTCCACTGCATAAAATCGTGCAGATCGCCGTGCAACTTCATGATCTCCTGGCCCGGGCGCAGCCACAGGTGGAAGGTGTTGCCGAGGATGATCTGTGCGCCGGTCTCCTGCACTTCTTCCGGGGTCATACCTTTGACGGTGCCGTAGGTGCCCACCGGCATAAAGGCCGGGGTTTCAACCACGCCACGGTCAAAGACCAGGCGGCCACGGCGCGCGCGGCCGTCGGTAGTGTCTAGTTCAAACTTCATGTTGCCTCCATCAGAGAAACAATCTGATGATTAAGTTAACCGGCGCGAATCGGGGTTCACACCGGTGGAATCAGAACCGGGCCAGCGCCCGGCTCTCAGGAAATGGGCTGACCGGGGATTTCGCTAAACGCCCGCTCGTTGCGGGTGATAAACATCGCGTCACCGTAGCTGAAGAAACGGTACTGTTCGGCGACTGCCTGCCGATAGGCGTGCATGGTGTTACGATAACCGGCAAACGCGGAAACCAGCATAATCAGCGTTGACTCAGGCAGGTGGAAGTTAGTCACCAGCGCGTCAATCACCTGATAGTGATAGCCCGGGTAGATAAAGATTTTGGTGTCGCCGAAGAACGGCGCAATCAGCGCATCGCCCGCCGCCTGCGCCGCGCTCTCCAGCGAACGTACCGAGGTGGTGCCGACGGCGATCACCCGGTTGCCGCGCGCTTTACAGGCCAGCACGGCGTCAACCACGTCCTGAGGAACCTCGGCATATTCGGCGTGCATGATATGGTCTTCAATGCTGTCCACCCGCACCGGCTGGAAGGTACCCGCGCCGACGTGCAGGGTGACGAAGGCGCTTTCGATGCCCTTTTCGCGCAGCGCTGCCAGCAACGGCTCATCGAAATGCAGGCCGGCCGTCGGCGCGGCAACGGCACCCGGCTTCTGGCTGTAAACGGTCTGATAGAGTTCGCGGTCGGCGTCTTCATCCGGGCGGTCGATATACGGCGGCAGCGGCATATGGCCGATGGCATTAAGGATATCCAGCACCGGGCGATTATCGTTAAATTCGATTTCAAACAGCGCGTCGTGGCGGGCGGTCATGGTGGCCTGCACGCTTTCATCTTCTCCCAGCAGCAGTTCGCTGCCCGGCTTCGGCGCTTTAGAGGAGCGCACGTGCGCCAGCACGCGCTTATCATCCAGCATGCGCTCGACCAGCACTTCAATTTTTCCGCCGCTGGCCTTGCGGCCAAAAATACGCGCCGGGATCACCCGCGTGTTGTTAAACACCAGCAGGTCGCCGGGATTGAGCTTGTCCAGAAGGTCCGTAAATACACCGTGCTGCAGCGCGCCATCTTCACCGTTCAGCGACAGTAAACGGCAGCCGCTGCGCTGCGCCTGTGGGTAGTGGGCAATCAGGGATTCAGGTAACTCAAAAGCAAAATCGGCAACGCGCATGGTCAGTCACAGTCAGGGAAATCAGGGCGCATATTCTAGCTGAAATCCGACTGAAAACCCAAAGAAATGGGATATAGTAAGCGGATGAACTATTTAGCCCACCTTCATCTGGCATCGCTGGCCAACAGCTCGCTGCTCGGCAATATCATGGCTGACTATGTGCGCGGCAATCCTTATACGCAGTGGTCGACCGATGTTGCCGACGGTATCGCCCTGCACCGCCGCATCGACGCGCTGACCGATTCGCTGCCGGAGGTGCGCGAGGCGCGGGGCTGGTTCCGCGCCGAAACCCGCCGCGTCTCACCGATTACCCTTGACGTGGTGTGGGACCATTTCCTGTCACATCACTGGGATAAGCTGGTACCTGAGGTGACGTTGCCCGATTTTCTCGCCGACGCGCAGCGCACTATCACGCCCGATCTGGCCAATACTCCCGAGCGTTTTCAGCAGCTTAACCATTACCTGTGGCAGGATCGCTGGATGGAGCGCTACGCTGACGCCGGGTATTTGCAAAAGGTGCTGCAGGGTATGGCCAGCCGTCGACCGCGGCTGGCGGCGCTGGCGGAGAGCTATCAGGATTTCGCCGAGCATTATCATCAGCTTGAGGCGCTTTTCTGGCAGCTCTACCCACGAATGATGCGCCAGGCCGCCGACGGCAAGCTGTGAGAAGAAGCGCAGCTTTGGCGCTTGCCCTTTTTCTTAAAAAGGTTATTTTATAAAACTGCTTTTTAATAATTCGCCTTTTGATAGGCACAGCCTATACGATCAATCGGCGGATTACGCTGGTTCCCGGCAGGATGTTACCCGTATACTTCACGCGTCTTGTCACATTTACTATCCACTAACCTTTTACAGGAGTGAACATGGTCCTGGTAACTCGCCCAGCCCCTGATTTTACTGCCGCTGCCGTACTGGGCAACGGTGAAATCGTTGAAAACTTCAACTTTAAAAAACACACCGCTGGTAAAGCCACCGTTGTGTTCTTTTGGCCAATGGACTTCACCTTCGTCTGCCCTTCTGAGCTGATCGCGTTCGACAAGCGTTATGCTGAATTCCAGAAGCGTGGCGTGGAAGTGGTTGGCGTCTCCTTCGACTCCGAGTTCGTGCACAACGCGTGGCGTAAAACCCCGGTTGATAAAGGCGGCATCGGCGAAGTGCAGTATGCGATGGTGGCCGACATCAAACGCGAAATCCAGAAAGCTTACGGCATCGAACACCCGGATGCAGGCGTTGCGCTGCGCGGTTCGTTCCTGATCGACAAAGCCGGTGTGGTTCGCCACCAGGTGGTTAACGATCTGCCGCTGGGCCGTAACGTTGACGAAATGCTGCGTATGGTTGACGCGCTGCAGTTCCACGAAGAGCACGGCGAAGTGTGCCCGGCTCAGTGGGAAAAAGGCAAAGAAGGTATGGGCGCATCGCCGGAAGGCGTGGCTAAATACCTGTCTGAGAACGCCGCTAAGCTGTAATCTCAACGCGTTAAAAAAACCGCTACGGCGGTTTTTTTTTGCCTGATTGTCCGCGGTGCCTTTTGTCGTTCCTCTTTTTCGCCTGTCCGTTTGCCGGTGCCCTTAACGTGCTGATCCGGTCATCTTCCTGCGTATTACGTGCCTGCCTGCTGACCTGTACACGCCATTCCCGTTCGCGTTCATTGCACAATTTGTGGTCATGCTCACGGAAAGTTATTCACTGATTCATCATCATTCGCATACCCCTGCTGGTCAGGGATTTTTTGGAGCACTAATTGCACACGTGTGCAAACAGGCGCTCCCCTTTGCCCGACAGGCGGCAGTTAAACCCGGTTTACGCCTGTGCATCGCTGGCAGGAGCATCCTGCCTTCATCTGCAAGGAAAAAACATATGATAACCCGACACAAATTCTGGCCGCGCCTGATGATAATCGCGGCAACCGGCCTCGCCAGCCACGCTGCTCTGGCGGGTGACTACGTGCTGGAAAAAGTGGTGGAGATCAGCCGCCACGGCGTGCGTCCGCCAACGCCTGACAACACCAAAGCGATGGAGGCCGGCAGCGATCGCCGCTGGCCGGGGTGGCTTACCGCCGATGGCGAGTTGACCGGCCACGGCTATGCGGCAGCGGCGCTGAAGGGGCAGTATGAAGCGGCGGGCTGGCGACAGGCCGGATTGCTGACAGCGGGCTGCCCGCAGCCCGGTACGCTGTTTGTCTGGGCCAGCCCGATGCAGCGCACCCGCGCCACCGCTAAAGCGCTGACCGACGGGGCCTTCCCCGGCTGCGGCGTGGCGGTGCACAGCGTGGCGGGCGACAGCGATCCGCTGTTTCAGATCGATAAGATGGGCCTGGCACCGCTGGACAGCGCCAAAGCGCTGGCCGGCATCAACGCAGCAATGGGCGGCAGCGTCGAACAGGCACAACAGCGCGCCACCGCAGATATCGCCCGCATGAAGGCGGCGGTCTGCCTGCCCGGCACTCCCTGCCCGGTGTTTGACCAGCCCTGGTCCATTAAACAGGGCAAGGATGGTCGCTTTGACGTTAAAGGACTCTCTACCTTGTCAAATATGGCAGAGACCTTCCGCCTGGCCTGGAGTGAAAATATTCCGGCTGAACAGGTGGCATTTGGCCATGTACACTCAGCTGATGAGGTTGCCCGCCTGATGCCGTTGCTGACTGCCAAATATGACTACACCAGCGATGTCCCCTATATCGCCCGGCGTAACGGCTCGGTGCTGATGGATCAGATCGCCAAAGCGCTGGCGCAGGGCGTAACCCCACAGCAGGATGCCCCGCCGGATGTACACTGGCTGCTCTATGTGGCACACGACACCAACATCTCCTGGCTGCGCACCATGCTCGGTTTCAGCTGGCAGCTGGCCAACTATCCGCGCGGTAATATCCCGCCAGCCGGCAGTCTGGTCTTTGAACGCTGGCGCGACGGCAAGAGCGGCCAGCGCTTTATCCGCCTCTACTTCCAGGCGCAAACCCTCGATCAGATCCGCAACCTCATCCCGCTTAACGGTCCGCAGGCGCTGGTCCGGAAAGAGTTTACAGCGCAGGACTGCCGGTTGACCGATGTCGGCGTGTTGTGTCCTTATCAGAGCATGCAGAAGATGATTAACCGCAGCATTGACCGCAGCGCACTGACAACGGTCAGCTACCGGTCGGAATAATCCCCTGTTGGTTCAGCAGCCACTGCGCAAATGCCTTAAGCGGTTCACTGCTGAGTTCAATGGCCTGCGGCAGGATCAGACTGAACGTTTTGGCGACTGAGCTTGCCGCAGGCCAGGGGGCGACCAGCGTCCCCGCAGCCAGCTCGTTTTCCACATACAGCCGCGGCACCAGCGCCACACCCAGCCCGGCCAGCGCGGCTTCGATCAGCATGGCGTGCAGATCGAAGCGGGCTCCGATGGCGGGATGGCTCAGCGGGATGCCGGTCTCCCGCGCGTAGTGTTGCCAGGCATCAGGATTCTGTCGCCGGTGCAGGCGTGGTAGTCGATCAAGCTCCTGACTTTCCCTGCCAGCCACCAGCAGTTGCGGGTGGCAGACCGGAATCAGCACCTCATGGATCAGCGGGCAGCTGACCATTCCCGTCCAGGCCGGATGCGCAAAATGAATTGCGGCGTCAAATCCGCTGTCGGCCAGCACAAAGGGGGCCATGCGTTCAGCAAGATGCACAGTAATTTGCGGATAAACCCGCCGAAAGTCTGGCAGACGCGGAATCAGCCACTTCATCGCAAAGGTCGGGGTCACGGCGATCTCCAGGCTGGCGCTGTCACCGGGCTGTCCCATCAGGTACCGGCTGTCACGCTCCAGACGGTCCAACAGTTCGCGCACCTGCGCGGCGTAGCGTTCACTTCCGGGTAGCAGCCGCACGCGATTGCCGGTTCTGTCAAACAGCGCTACCCCGAGAAATTTTTCCAGCCGGGAAATCTGCCGGCTGATCGCGCCTTCCGTAAGAGAAAGCTCGCTGGCGGCACGCGCAAAGCTGCCGTGTCGCGCCGCCGCTTCGAAGGCAATAAGCGAGCTGTTGCTGGGAACTTTTCTGCGCATAAAGGGCTGACCTGTCATACCTTGATTTTTTGTCATGAATGCCTGTCAAAATATCGCTTACCGGGCTGATTTCAAAGCGTTAACCTGACAGAACATCACGCTACCTACCCGTCGCGCCATCTCTTCTAATCAGGAACCTCCCAATGACCTTAATGACACCACCCGGCCTGCAGAGTGGCGACTATTCCGTTGTTGCCATCAGCGACGGCTACCTTTCCGCCAGTCTGGATCTGCTTTCGGGTATCACTTGCCAGGATGCAGCAGCCTTGCAGCAGCAAGCCGGCATCAGCGATCCCTCTGCCGTGCATATCAACTGCTATCTTTTGCGCGGCCGTGGCCGCACGGTGCTGATAGATGCCGGTGCAGGAGGGATTAATCAGTGGGGGGGCAATCTCCAGGTTAATCTTGCACGTGCTGGCGTACAACCCGCGGAGATTGACACTATTTTGCTCACCCACGCCCATCCTGACCATATCGGTGGGCTTTTGAATGCCTCAGGTGAAGCGGCGTTTCCCGGCGCTGAACTGGTGATACAGCAACGTGAGGTCACTTTCTGGCAGGATGACGCCAACCTGAGCCGGGCCAGCCAGCGGGCGCGCGGCAACTTCCTTTTCGCGCGTAAGGTGTTCGACCGCTATCGTCAGCGAACGCGCACCTTTAACGCTAATGAGGTTCTCCCCGGCATTAGCGGCATCCCCCTGCCGGGACATACTGCCGGGCATTCCGGCTATCGTATTGAGTCGGGTAATGAAAGTCTGTTGGTCTGGGGGGATATCGTCCACTTTCCTTCCGTTCAGATCGCGCATCCGGCGGTCTCAATCGCATTTGATCTGGATCCACAGCTCGCCGCTGAAACTCGCCTGAAACTGTTAGACCAGGCCTGTTCCGAACAGCTGCTAATTGCCGGGATGCATCTTGATGAGCGCGGATTCACCCGCATTGAGCGCAGGGGCAACCGCTGGAGAATGTCAGCATAAAAAAACGGCGCGAACCGGTTTCACCCGCTTCGCGCCGCCTTGTTCAGCGTTAACGACAGATTACGCCGTACGGCGCTTCACCCACTGCCAGCTCAGCACCAGCAACGCTATCCACACAATACCGACATAGAGTGATATACGGGTATCCGGGAAGTAACCAATCAGCCCGATAATCAACGCAAGGAACAGGATCCCCACCACGGCTATAGGGGTACCGCCCGGCAGGGCAAATTTCAGCGCCTTACGCTGTTCTGCGTTCAGCGAGCGGCGGAAACCGATCTGGGAAAACAGGATCATAATCCACACCCATACGGTCGCAAAGGTCGCCAGTGAAGCGATAGCCAGAAAGACTTTTTGCGGCATCAGATAATTAAGCCCCACCGCAACCAGCATCGCTGCCATCATCGTCAGCACGGTTAGCCACGGCGCCCCGTTTCGGGTTACGCGGGTAAAGGCCTGCGGTGCCTGGCGCTGCCCGGCCATGCCGTGCAGCATGCGGCCAACGCCAAATACATCGCCGTTAATCGCCGACAGCGATGCGGTAATCACCACAAAGTTGAGGATTGCCGCGGCCCCCGCAATACCCATATGCTGGAAAGTCAGCACAAACGGGCTGCCCGTGGTGCCAACCAGATTCCACGGGTAAATCGACATGATCACAAACAGCGTACCGACATAGAACACCAGAATACGCAACGGCACGGTATTGACCGCGTTGGGAATAGAAATTTCCGGGTTCTTTGCCTCACCGGCGGTGATGCCGATAATTTCAATACCGCCAAAGGCAAACATCACCACCTGCAGCGACAGCAGCGTCCCGATCCAGCCGTTAGGGAAGAAGCCACCGTTACTCCACAGGTTACTGATGCCGGTAGGCTGGCCGCCGTTACCAATGCCCCAGATAATGATGCCGAGCCCGGCTAAAATCATCAGAATAATGGTAACGACCTTGAACAGCGACAGCCAGAACTCCATTTCGCCAAACAGTTTTACCGTCGCCAGATTAAGGGCTCCGATAACCAGCACCACGCTCAATACCCAGATCCACTGCGGTACATCCGGGAACCAGAACCCCATATAGATACCGAACGCGGTAACGTCAGCAATGGCGACAATCAGGATTTCGAAGCAGTAGGTCCAGCCGGTGATATAACCGGCCAGTGGCCCCAGATAATCGTTGGCATAACGCGAGAAGGAGCTGGACTGCGGGTTATTCACCGACATTTCGCCAAGGGCCCGCATAATAAGATACGCCACCGCGCCGCCCACGATGTAGGCCAGCAGCACGCTGGGGCCGGCCATCTTAATGGCATCGGCTGAGCCGTAGAACAGCCCGGTGCCGATTGCCGAACCCAGCGCAATAAAGCGAATGTGCCGGTTACTCAGTCCTTGCTTGAGATTGGTATTTTTCATCTTCCACCTGTCTGCCCCCTTAACCGTTGGGGGCAAGGGGGAAAATTACACGCTATTGCTGATGTGCGGTAACGGACTGGCGGGCTGACAGACGATCGTAAATCGCCACCAGCACCAACATCGCCAGAGAAGGCGGCAGCCAGGCCAGACCCTGATCGGCCAGCGGCAGATTTTGGGCGAAGGCAGGCAGCAGCTCTTTAAATGCCGTTGTTTTAATCGCATCAACAATACCGAACAGCAGGCTTACCAGCATGGTTGGTGCGATAATCCGCACGCTTTTCTTCCACCAATTCAGGGTAAAGCTTAACAGCACCAGCACGATGCACGGCGGGTAAATCGCGGTTAATACCGGAATGGAAAACTGGATTAAATGGCTGAGCCCGAGGTTGGACACCACCATAGAGAACAGGCCTAGAATAAAGACCAGCTGACGATAGGTAAGTGGTAAAAGATGCTCAAAAAATTCAGCGCAGGCGCAGGTCAGGCCGACGGCGGTCACCATGCAGGCAACAAAGATCAACGCAGCGAGGAAGAAGCTGCCCATCCCGCCAAAGGTATGCTGGACGTACGCGTGCAGGATCGCCGCACCGTTAGCGGTCTGATCAACGATTGATGCGCTGTCAGAACCCAGCTTAAACAGGGCAAGATAGACCAGCGTCAGGCCGATACCGGCGATCAGACCGGCGATCACCGTATATCGGGTGAGCAGTTTCGCTTCGCTGATGCCGCGCGAACGGGCAGCGTTAACGATAACGATACCGAACACCAGCGCGCCCAGCGTATCCATGGTCAGATAGCCGTTAACAAAGCCGCTGGAGAAGGCCGCACGCTGATAATCCGCGTTTGCCGGCGCAAGGCCACCGGCTGGCCACAGCAGCGCCGCTACGCCCAGCACCGCCAGCGCAATAATTTTCAGCGGTGCCAGCACGTGGCCCACGGTATCCAGCAGTTTGCCCGGATAGAGCGAAATGCCGATCACCAGCACAAAATAGATCAGACTGTAGATAAACAGCGGCATAGCACCGTCGCCGGTCAGCGGCGCAATGCCCATTTCAAATGAAACGGTGGCGGTGCGCGGCGTGGCAAACAGCGGGCCAACGGCCAGGTAGCAGACGGTAGCCAGTACCAGGCCTGCAGCCTTGCCGATCGGTGAGCTGAGGGCATCGATGCCGCCGCCCACGCGCGCCAGCGCAATAACGGTAATGACCGGCAGGCCAACGGCGGTGATCAGAAAGCCGATCGCTGCCGTCCAGACGTGTTCACCGGACTGAATGCCAACCATCGGCGGGAAAATGATGTTTCCGGCCCCGACAAACAGGGCAAAGGTCATAAAGCCCAGAGCCAGAATATCTTTAGATGTTAAACGATGCGTCATAAGAAGCGTGCTGCCTGTACTGGTGTTAAAGATCGTGATGTCAGTTATATCGCCCTGTTTTCTCTAAAAACGTCGCCAAATCAGTTCAATGCAGTGTAATACACTTTACTGAGCGCTAACTGGCAGCGAATTTGAGGTTTTTATTCTCAATATGCAGGGGGATAACGAAAAAACGGGGCTAAGTAGAACGTTTATAGCGAAGAAAGGCAAGACGGGATCTAAAAAGCAGAAGGATATAGCGCAAAAAACTGCATACCTGGTGAATAACCGTAACTTATGCAAAGAACACGTTACATGATTTGTATTTTTTTCAACCGTAGCGGGGTTAATTTCCGCACCATTTACCCTACATATGCACAAAAGGCGCGGAAAACCGCGCCCCGTACACAAAACGGTGCAGTGGTTACCAGACGCGTTGCGCCACTTCGACCACCCGCTGCAGCTTGGCCCACTGCTGCTCTTCCGTCAGACTATTGCCCTCTTCGGTAGAGGCAAAGCCGCACTGCGGGCTAAGGCAAATCTGGTCGAGACTGACGTACTTCGCCGCTTCAGCGATGCGTTTTTCCACCGATTCCGCCGTCTCCAGCTCGCCAGTTTTGGTGGTAATCAGCCCCAGCACCACCTGCTGCCTGCCCGGTTTGATAAAGCGCAGCGGCTCAAAACCACCGGCGCGCTCATTATCGTACTCAAGGAAGAAGGCGTCGATGTTCACGCCGCCAAACAGCAGTTCAGCTACCGGCTCATAGCCGCCTTCAGAGATCCAGGTCGAGCGGAAATTACCGCGGCAAACGTGCAGACCAATAATCAGATCGTCCGGTTTGCCTTCCAGCGCCTTGTTCAGTACCCGGGCATAGGTCTCAGCCAGCTGCTGCGGGTCGTCACCGCGCTCGCGGATCTGGCGTTTCTGATCGTCTGAGCACAGGTAGGCCCAGACGGTATCATCCAGCTGCAGATAGCGACAGCCTGCGTCATAAAACGCTTTGATCGCGTCCCGATACGTTTGCGCCAGGTCGTCAAAATAGACGTCCAGATCGGGATAGACCGTCTCATCAATCACCTTACGACCACCGCGGAAGTGCAGCACGCTCGGACTTGGGATAGTCATTTTCGCCACGGCATCACCGCTGATGCTCTGCAGGAAGCGGAAATCTTCCAGCATTGGATGGTTGCTGAAACCCAGCCTGCCGGTGACTTTAACGCCACGGGCTTTGGTCTGCACGCCGTTGAACTGAATGCCCTGCTCAGCTTCATAGCGCTCCACGCCGTCCAGGCCGTCGAAGAAATCAAAGTGCCACCAGGCACGGCGGAATTCACCGTCGGTCACCACCTGCAGACCGCATTCGCGCTGCTTTGCCACTACCTTGCGGATCTCCTGGTCTTCCACGCGGCGCAGTTCGGCGGCGTCAATCACGCCGGCTTCAAACTGCTTGCGCGCCTGTTTGATTGCAGCAGGACGCAGATAGCTGCCGACGACTTCGGCGCGGTACGGGGTGAAGGTGCTCATAGAATTTTCTCCTTGCTACCGGGCGCGTAATTTAGCGGCGGTATAGTTACACTGCGTTAACTATGGACGTCTGGATGTCTATATATCTACTGTTAAGAGTGTCATGAGAAGGTCATCGCCGCAAACGAGGAAAATTCACCATAATTGAAAAAAATTCATGTTACAGGGCCGACTGACCAAAAGGCGCAGGATGCTCAGAGGCGTGCACCCTTTTCTGTATTGACCTTAGCCAGTGGCAAATAAATCAGCCCGGCGCAGCGTGCCGCCCTGCTGTAAAGAGGATGAAGAGGAGTATGAAACCGGCTACGGTTTGCAGACCGTTTGCCGTCAGAGAGTTCAGGGTTCCAGCAGCGCCAGCGCCTGCCGCCGCTGGGCTTCGGAGAGGGGCAGATAACCGGACTGGCTGACCTGCGCCTGCCCTTCGGCAGACAGCGCCAGCCGCAGGAAGGTGGCGGTCAGCGGTTCCAGCGGCTTGCCGGGCCGTTTGTTAACGTAGATGTAGAGTGGGCGCGCGTAAGGATAACGGCCGCTGCGGATATTGTCAGAGGTCGGCGCAATCCAGTCGCTGCCGCTGCGTGCCACCGGCACCGTTTTCACCCCGCTGATATGAAAACCGGCGCTGGCGTAACCAATGCCGTTCAGCGTGCCGGCCACCGCCTGCACCACTGCCGCAGATCCCGGATATTCACCGACGTCGTTGCGGAAATCACCGTTACACAGCGCCTGCTGTTTAAAGAAGCCCCAGGTGCCCGAAGCCGAGTTACGACCAAAGCGCTGCAGGCTGCGCGCGGCCCACCCCGGCTGCGTCAGCTGCAGATCTCCCCAGCGGGCTGGCGAGGTGGGTGAACCGCAGTTGCGGGTCACGGAGAAGATCGCGTCCAGCTGCTCAACGTTCAGCCCCGGCAGCGGATTGTCCTGGTTCACCACCACCACCAGTGCGTCCAGCGCCACCGGCACGGCCAGCGGCAGGTAGCCGTAGCTGTCTTCAAACAGCTGGCGCTCGGCGGTCTGCATCGGGCGGCTCATCGCCCCCAGCTGCGCCGCCCCGGCCGCCAGCGCGGTGGGCGCGGTGGAAGAACCCGCCGCCTGGATCTGCACGTTAATCCCCGGATACTGACGGCTGAAGCTCTCCCCCCAGACGGCCATCAGGTTACCGAGGGTGTCTGACCCTACGCTGGTCAGATTACCGGCCAGCATCCCCTCGCGCGCCGGCGTCAGCGGAGTGAACAATAACATCAGTAGTGCAAACAGCGTTTTCATCAACAGCGACTCACCAGAGTTAACCCAGCGCATTCTCAACCCGATCGGCGGTAACAATCAACCTTGGCGGCAACTGAAAGCTGAAACAGGTCTCTTTGCCCGGCTGGCTGGTAATATCCAGCCGGGCGTTATGGTGGCTGAGCGCGTGCTTTACGATCGCCAGCCCCAGCCCGCTGCCGCCGGTGTTGCGCGAGCGCGCCTTATCCACCCGGTAGAAGCGCTCGGTCAGGCGCGGGATATGCTCGGCGGCAATCCCCGGCCCGTTATCCTTCACCGCAAACACCGGCCCCTGCGCGGTACGCAGCCAGCTGACGTCAATCTGCGTGCCGGATGGCGTATGGTTGACGGCGTTATAGACCAGGTTGGAGATCGCACTCCGCAGCTGATCGTCGTTGCCGAATACCTTCAGGTGCGGGTCGGTATGGAAGTGAATCTCATGGCGGCCGTTGCTCAGCGTTTCCGCCTCGCGCTGCAGGATGCGCAGCATCAGCGGCACGTCGACCTTCTCCTGCAGATCCAGCGTCGGCGCCGCTTCGATGCGCGACAACGTCAGCAGCTGGCTGACCAGGCTGTCCATGCGTTTCGCCTGCTCCTGCATGGTGTGCAGGGCCTTATCACGCAGGCTGCCCTCCAGCACCGAATCGTTCATCATCTCCAGGTAGCCCTGCAGTACCGTCAGCGGCGTGCGCAGTTCGTGGCTGACGTTGGCGAAGAAGTTACGCCGCGCGCCTTCCAGCTGGTGCTTCTGGGTCACGTCGCGGGCCACCATCAGCCACTGCCCTTCGGTGTAAGGCATCACGCGGAACTCAAGGTGGCGCTGGTTATTGAGGATCAGGGTGAGAGGACGGGAGAAATCGCGCTGGCGCAGGTAGCGGGTAAATTCAGGATAACGCAGCAGGTTGAGGATATTCTGCCCGTTGTCCTCCGGCCAGCGCAGGTTCAGCAGCTGCTGGGCGAGACCGTTACACCAGAAAATGGTGCCCTCTTCGGTGGTCAGCACCACCGCATCCGGCAGCGATTCCGCCCCGCTGCGAAAGCGTTTAATCAGATGCCCCAGCTCGCGACGGCGACGACGGTTACGCGCCTGCATCTGATACAGGCCGTAAAACAGCGGTTCCCAGCTGCCGCGCCCGCTCGGCGGCGTCATGCTGCGATCCACCCACAGCCAGTGGGAAAGCCGGAGTAAATTGTTGAAATGAAAACCCAGCACGCAGAGCACTGAGACCAACAGCAGCCAGGGCAGCCAGCCCGTCAGCAGCCCGATAAAAACGGCGGGCAGGCTGGCGAGCAGCAGCTCAAGCAATAATCTCTTCCAGGAGAGGCGTTCCAACACGGTTCAGACTCCAGCATGAACACTCAATAGCGGGCAGAGAAACGATAACCTGTTCCGCGAACCGTTTGCACCATGCGATCGTGCCCGGTCAGTTCCAGCGCCTTGCGCAGCCGGCGAATATGCACGTCAACGGTGCGATCTTCAACGTAAACGTTAGTTCCCCACACGTGGTTTAGCAACTGCTCACGGCTGTAGACGCGCTCGGGGTGGGTCATAAAGAAGTGCAGCAGTTTGTACTCGGTCGGCCCCATCTCCAGCGGCTGGGTGTCGGACATCACCCGGTGCGAGGAGGGATCGAGGCTAAGCCCCTGAATTTCAATCACCTCCTCCACCGCCATCGGGGAGATGCGGCGCATCACGGCTTTAATGCGTGCCACCAGCTCCTTCGGCGAGAACGGCTTGGTAATGTAATCATCCGCGCCCACTTCCAGCCCGCGCACGCGGTCTTCCTCTTCACCGCGCGCGGTCAGCATCATCACCGGAATATCGCGGGTCATCGCTTCACGCTTAAGATGTTTGATAAACTGAATTCCGGAACCGCCGGGTAACATCCAGTCCAGCAGAATCAAATCGGGCCAGGGTTCGATCAACAGGCTGACCGCGCTGTCATAATCCTCAGCTTCGATTGGCTGGTAGTCATTTTGCTCAAGAACGAAACACAACATCTCGCGGATTGGGGCTTCATCTTCTACTACCAGAATGCGCTTAGCCATTATTGCTCCTGCTCGGGTGACAAAAAGTCACGGGTTTATGCGGCGCCATTATGCGTCAGTTTTATGACACTTTTATGAAAAAAGCACCCGATAAATGACAGTTCACTGCGGCCCCACAGCCCACGGGTTATCAATGGTTTGCCAGCGGTACAATGTTTATAATCAGTCTCACGCTTTTCCGCCATGCAGGGAGTTTCATGCGCATCATTCATACCGCCGACTGGCATCTCGGGCAGTTTTTTTATACCAAAAGCCGGGCAGCCGAACATCAGGCCTTTCTTGACTGGCTGCTGGAGCAGGCCGAGGAGCAGCAGGCGGATGCCATTATCGTCGCAGGCGATATTTTCGACACGGGTTCACCGCCCAGCTATGCCCGCGAGCTGTACAACCGCTTTATCGTCAGGCTGCAACCCACCGGCTGCCAGCTGATCGTGCTGGGCGGCAACCATGACTCCGTCGCCATGCTCAACGAATCCCGCGAGCTGCTGGCCTGCCTGAATACCCGGGTGATAGCCGCCGCCGGTGACGACATCGCCGGGCAGGTGCTGCTGCTCAACCAGCGCGACGGGCAGGCCGGCGCGCTGCTGTGCGCCATTCCGTTCCTGCGGCCGCGCGATATCCTGCACAGCCAGAGCGGGCAGTCGGGGCGCGAGAAGCAGCTCAGCCTGCTGGAGGCGATCGCCGGACACTATCAGCAGTGCTGGCAGGAGGCGCTGGCCCGGCGTGAGGCCCTCGGCGTGACGCTGCCGATTATTGCCACCGGTCACCTGACCACCCTCGGCGTCACCAAAAGTGACGCGGTGCGCGATATCTACATCGGCACGCTCGACGCGTTTCCGGCCGACGCGTTTCCGCCCGCCGACTATATCGCCCTCGGCCATATTCACCGCGCCCAACGCATCGCCAACAGCGAGCATATCCGCTACAGCGGATCGCCCATCCCGCTAAGCTTCGATGAGCTCGGTAAGGAAAAGAGCGTCTTTCTTGTTGATTTCTCTCAGGGAAAACTCAGCAGCGTCACCCCGCTGGCCATCCCCGCGTTTCAGCCGATGCAGATGATCAAAGGGTCGCTGGCGGAGATTGAACAGCAGCTGGCCGCCGTGCAGCCGCACCCGAGCGGCAGGCCGGTCTGGCTGGATATTGAGATCGTCACCGACACCTGGCTGAGCGACCTGCAGCGCCATATTCAGCAGCTGACCGAAGCGCTGCCGGTCGAGGTGATTCTGCTGCGCCGCAGCCGCGAACAGCGGGAGAAAAACCTTGCCCGCCAGCAGAACGAAACCCTGAGCGAGCTGAGCGTGGAAGAGGTGTTCGCCCGCCGCCTGGCGCTGGAAGAGGAAGCCCCGGAGCGGCTGGCACGCGCCGGCGTGCTGTTTGCGCAGACCCTGGAAGCGGTGCGCCACGAGGAACAGCCATGAAAATACTCACCCTGCGGTTTAAAAATCTCAACTCCCTCAAGGGCGAGTGGAAGATCGACTTCAGCGCAGAGCCCTTTGCCAGCAACGGGTTGTTTGCCATCACCGGCCCGACCGGGGCCGGCAAAACCACCCTGCTGGATGCGATCTGCCTGGCGCTGTACCACGAAACACCGCGCCTGAAGGGCATCACCCAGTCGCAGAACGACCTGATGACCCGCGATACGGCGGATTGCCTGGCCGAGGTGGAGTTTGAGGTCAAGGGCGAAGCCTATCGCGCTTTCTGGAGCCAGAACCGCGCGCGCGGCGCCAGCGACGGCAACCTGCAGGCCCCGCGCGTGGAGCTGGCGCGCTGCGATGACGGTAAAATTCTCGCCGAGAAGGTTAAAGACAAGCTGGAGATCACCGCCGCGCTGACCGGGCTGGACTTCGATCGCTTTACCAAGTCGATGATGCTGTCGCAGGGGCAGTTTGCCGCCTTCCTCAACGCCGACGCCAATAAACGCGCCGAGCTGCTGGAGGAGCTGACCGGTACCGAGATTTACGGCCGCCTCTCAAGCGCGGTGTTTGAGCGCCACAAGCTGGCAAAAAGCGAGCTGGATACGCTGCGCGTTCAGGTTTCGGCGATGGAACTGTTGAACGAGGAGCAGCAGCAGGCGCTGCAACAACAGCTGGCACAGCTTACAGAGAGTGAGCAAGCGCTCACATCAAAACAGCAGCAACAGCAGCGGGAACGGGCCGAACTCCATCAGCTCGGCCTGTTACAGCAGGAGCAGCAGCAGCTGACGCAACAGCACGCCCGGCTGGCGGAGCAGCGCCAGCAGGCGCAACAGGAGCTGGCCGCCGCTACCGACGCGCATCAGCAGGCGATTGCAGCCCAGACGCAACAGGCCGCCGTGCGACAGCAGCAGGAGACGCTGATCGCCGAACAGGTATCGCCGCTGGACCATCAGCTGGCTACCTTACGCGATCGTGCAACAGAACTGGCGCGCGAGCGAAGTGAGTACCAACAATTGCTTAGCCGCCGGCAGCAGGAACACGCGGCTAACCAGCAGCAACGTCAGCAGAAGCAGGCGGAGCAGCAGCGGCTGGCCGACTGGAGCCAGCAGCATTCGCACTACGCACGCTACGGTGAGTCGTTGCCGCTGTGGCGCGAACGTTTCCGCCAGCAGCAGCAAAGTAAGCAATCACTCACTCAGCAGCAGCTGCGGGTCGCCGCGCAACACCAGGCGCTGCAGGATTTGCAGCAGACGCAGCAACAGCTTGAACAGCAGTCCGGGCCGCTGCGCCAGCAGCTGGATGCCGCAGAACTGAGCCTGAAACAGGCGCAGCAGGCGCTGGACGCACTGCCCCAGCGCAACGATGAGCCCGCCCTGCGCGAGTCGCTGGCTACCGCCACTCGCCTGCGGCCGCAGCGCCAGCAGCTCGCCACCCTGCTGCCGCAGTGGCAGCAGCTGCGGCTGCGCCGCCAGCGTCTGGCAGAGGAGCGGACGGAGCTGGTGCAGCAGATCGCCCGCACGGGCGAGCAGTTACTGAACCTGCGCAGCCAGTGGAAAGAGAAAAATGAGCACGAACAGGATCTGAAACGGCGCTGTGAGCTGGAACGACAGATTGCCGATCTGGCTCAGCACCGTGCCCGGCTGGAGCCTGGCCAGCCCTGCCCGCTGTGTGGTTCCGAATCCCATCCGGCAGTGGCCGAGTACCAGGCGCTGCAGCTGACGGAAAATCAGCAGCGCCATGCGTTACTGCTGCAGCAGGTTCAGACGCTGAAAGAGCAAGGCACCGCCTGCGGCGAGCAGCAGAAACAGCTACAGCTGCAGGACGCACGCCTGCTGCGTGAAGAGCAGGAGGCGCAGCAGCAGGCAGAACAGTTGAGCCAGCAGTGGCAGCAGGCGGCACAGCCGTTAGAGATGCCGTTCAGTCCTGATCAAAGCGAGCAGGCAAGTGACTGGCTGCAGGCGCAGGAGCGCCAGGAGGCGGGTCAGCAGCAGCTGCTGACCGCGCTGGAGCAGGCGTTGCGCCTGTGCCAGCAGCGGAAAGAGTCCCTGCAGCAACAGCAGCTGGCGTGGCAGGCGCTGCAGCAGCGCAGCCTGCTGCTCCAGCAACAGCTGACCAGCGCCGCAGAACAGCTGCAGTCTCTACAGCAGCAACTGGAGCAGGACAGCCAGCAGGCCGCGCGCCAGCGGCAGGAGCTGTCCGCATCGCTGCAGGCGCTGGGCCTGACCTTGCCGGACGGTGACGATGACGGCTGGCTGCAGCAGAGTGAACAGCACTGGCAGCAGTGGCAGCAGAACGCCGCCGCGCTGGCCGCGCTGGCACCGGAGCTGGCGACGCTGGCCAGCCGCCAGCAGGCGCTGGATGACGATGTGCAGCAGCAGCAACAGCGCCTGACTGCCCTGGACAAGCGCCTGCAGCAGCAGCAGCAGACCCTCGATGGCCTGCAGCAACAGCGCCAGCAGCTGTTTGGCCTGCGCCAGGTGAGCGAGGCGCTGCAGGCGCTGCGCGACGCTTCAGAGCAGCAGCAGCAGGCGGTTCAACAAAGTCAGCAGCGCTGGCAGCAGCAGCAGGACCAGATAAATACCCTGACCGGGCAGCATAAATCACTAAATGAACAACTCATCGCGCTACAGACGCGGCTAAGTGAGGCGGAACAGCAGCTGAACCATCCTGAAAACCCGGCGGAAATGCGCGCAACGCTCGATGCCAGCCTGGCTGCGCTGACCGCGGAGCTGCGTGAAAACGCCGGCCAGCAGGGGCAGTTGCGCCAGCAGCTCGGCCAGGATTTACTGCGCCGCCAGCAGTTGCAGAACCTGCTGACGCAGATTGCGGCTAATGAGCAGCAGCTGGAGGACTGGGCGTTCCTCAACCAGCTGATCGGTTCCAGAGAGGGGGACAAGTTCCGCCGCTTTGCCCAGGGGCTGACCCTCGACCATCTGGTGTGGCTGGCTAACAACCAGCTCAACCGCCTGCACGGCCGCTATCTGCTGCAGCGAAAATCGCAGGAGGCGCTGGAGCTGGAGGTCGTGGATACCTGGCAGGCGGACGCCCGTCGCGATACCCGCACCCTCTCCGGCGGTGAAAGTTTCCTCGTCAGCCTGGCGCTGGCGCTGGCGCTCTCCGACCTGGTAAGCCATAAAACGCGCATCGAGTCGCTGTTCCTGGATGAAGGCTTTGGCACGCTGGATGCGGAAACGCTGGATAGCGCGCTGGACGCGCTGGATGCACTTAACGCCAGCGGTAAAACCATTGGCGTGATCAGCCACGTTGAGGCGATGAAGGAGCGTATTCCGGTGCAGATTCGGGTGAAAAAGATTAACGGGCTGGGCTACAGCAAGCTGGAGACGCCACAGGCGTGAAAAAACCGTATCGACAGGGATAAATCGTTGTGATGGACGATTGTCATCCAGCAAAAAGGGGAAGCAGCGCAGGCTGCTTCCCCTTTGTTTGTCAGCTTACAGCGTGGAAACCGGCTTTTTACGCGGTCCCGGCAGAATGGCACCGTTGGCGCCGCTCGCCGTTAACAGCGAGGCACCAGCAAGGACAGCAATATCGTGGCTCTTGTCGCTGATATTGCTGGCGATCTGCTTGACCGCAGCGCTAATCAGCACGCCAATGACGCCGTTATTGTTGTTGTTCTGCGCGTCAGAGGCATAGCCGCTGCCGGACCAGATCTGCCTGCCGCTGCGCAGGTCCACCAGGCGAGCGCTAGCACGCACCGCAGTGACGCTGTCAAATACCTGATATTGCGCACCATATTCGGTGACGTCGAGATACAGCGCCGCATCGGCGTTAAAGATTTCACGCAGTTTGGCGCTGCTTACCGACTGGGCATCGGCAGCCGTTGCCAGACCGTTCTGCTCGAAGGTTTTTTCCACCACCGCCACAGGGAAAACGTAGTAACCGGACTCGGCCAGCGGACCGGTGACCACAGAGACCAGGCTATGGGCAGCGTTCACGTCCGGCGAACTGTTTTTCACCGGCAGCACCACGATCGACGCCGGTTTGCTGGCGCGAAACGCCGTGTAATCATAGGGGGCCTGCTTTGCGCAGCCGCTGAGAAGTAAGCCTGCCGCAACGGCAACCAGCGCGAGTAATTTATTCACTGCTTTTTCTCCTTATTACGCATCAGAAAGTCCATGTATGCAGCGGATTCCGGGAACTGCGTTTTCTCAGCGTTAAACTGGGCAAAGGCCAAATCAGGACGGCTGGTATCAACATAAAGCAGGCCCAGCTGCGCATGTAATCCAGGAGGTACCGGTTTATTTTTGGCTTTAGCCTGCTCCAGCACTTTATTCAGCGTATCAATTTGCTGCTGGGGAGAAACGTCGTGCTGATAATAGCTGTAAAGCGCAGGCTCGTAGTCTCCCCAATAATAGATCGGTTCAACTTTTTTGGCGCAGGCACTCATTAACAGCGCCGCCAAAGCGACGCCGATAATTTTTCCATTCATGATGTCATAATCCCTTATTATTTAGCCGGACGCCACGCGCCGGACTCAATTCCATTAACCAGATGATTTACTGCTTCACGGATGGCGAGATCCATCACCTTGCCATTCAGCGTGGAGTCATAGCTGGCGGTGCCGCCAAAGCCAATCACTTCACGATTAGACAGGCTGTACTCTCCCGCGCCCTGCACGGAATAGACCACTTCCGAGGTGGTGACATCTACCACGTTCAGATTCACTTTCGCATAGGCCACCTGGGATTTTCCACGGCCGAGAATGCCCCACAGCTGCTGATCGCCCACTTCTTTACGGCCAAATTCGGTGATATCACCGGTAATGACGTAGCTGGCGCCCTTAATCGACTGCTGGCTGCCCTTGTACTGCGCTTCGGCTTTCAGTTCTTCGAGGTTAGCGCGATCCAGCACGTTAAAGCGGCCGGTCTGCTGCAGGTGGGTAATCAGAATAGTTTTCGACTGATTGCCGAGGCGATCGACACCGTCGGAGAAGATACCATTCATATAGGACGAGCGGTTATCGAACTTCCCAACGGCAATTGGACTTTTCACGCCCTGATATTGCGGCTGGCTGGCTGCGGTCACCTGCGGTGCTTCGATGGTGCGCGAGGATTCGGTGGCGCAGCCGCTGAGCACGGCGCTGCTGAATAGGGTTAAAGCAATAAGATTTCTGGAGTTCATTTCATATCCCTGAAAGAAGTCAGCCAAACAGCGAATTAAGCCAGATACACTGGCAAAGCCGAATGACTTTTCGGCAAAAAAGTGTGAAGAGATTCTGATAGCAGTCCTGCTGCTGGCGGTAGAGATTATCATATCGAACTAAAAAATATAGCCAAAAGAATAAATAAATTTAATGTCGCACGGTGAATATCCACCGCCTTACAAAAAAACAGCGTAATTCGGCTTCCTGCGCGCAATTAAATAAGAAAAATCCGTTTTGTTCTTCAGGTATTCACGCGCGTTAATCACGCGCGTGAACAGGCTTTATTTAGATATTATTAGTTTGTTTCGGCAACGCTTTACAGCGGCCATAACCACGCCGCTCCACGGACGCCGCTGGAGTCACCGTGCACCGCCTGACGGATCGGCGTGGTAAATTCACCGCCGAACACCCAGTTTTTGACCAGCGCCGGAACGGTCTGGTACAGGCGTTCCACGTTACTCATGCCTCCACCCAGCACGATCATATCCGGATCCAGAATATTTACCACGTGCGCCAGCGATTTCGCCAGCCGGATCTCATAACGGCTTAACGCCAGCTCTGCCAGCGGGTCCTGCTGCTGCTGGCGTTGCATAATCTCAGCACCGCTCAGCGCGATGCCGCTCAGGCGCTGGTAGTCGGTGGCAAACCCGGTACCCGAAATAAACGTTTCAATACAGCCGGCATGGCCGCAGTAACAGGGCACCTCCGCCCGGTAGCGCAACTCATCCTCGTCCATCCACGGCAGCGGGTTGTGCCCCCATTCGCCACCGTTGCCGTTGCCACCCGCGTGCGCCTGACCGTTCAGCGCCACGCCGGCACCGCAGCCGGTGCCTATAATCACCGCAAACACCGTCTGCTGCCCCGCCGCCGCGCCGTCCACCGCCTCGGAGACGGCAAGACAGTTAGCGTCATTGGCAATTCTGACCTCACGACCCAGCAGCCGCTGCAGATCGGCGTCCAGCGGCTGGCCGTTCAGCCAGGTGGAATTGGCATTTTTCACCCGCCGCGTCAGCGGTGACAGCGTCCCCGGAATACCGACGCCCACGCTGCCACGCTGGCCGGTCGCCGCCTCGGCCTGTTCGACCAGCCCGACGATGGCCGCCAGCGTCTGCGGATAATCATCACGCGGCGTGGCGACACGATGGCGGAACAGCGATTCCCCCTGGTCAGATAACGCGATCACTTCTGTTTTGGTGCCACCTAAATCGATACCGATCCGCACGGGTTAGTCCTTATGAATTAACGCTGAGACCCTTACCTTAAAAGGCGAAAGGCGGAAAGGCAATGAAACCCCGCCGCCGATTCGCTATCATGCGCGCTGACTTTGAACATGCGCGCCTTTTGCGCGCCCTGAGAGGGAATGCAGCATGCTGTGGTTTAAAAATTTGATGGTTTATCGTCTTAATCGCGACATTCCGCTGGTGGCAGATGAGATGGAAAAACAGCTCGATGCCTTCTCTTTCACCCCCTGTGGCAGCCAGGATATGGCGAAAACCGGCTGGGTCTCCCCGATTGGTCCGCGCAGCGAAGACCTGACCCACGTGACCAACGGCCAGATCCTGATCTGCGCGCGCAAGGAAGAGAAGATCCTGCCGTCGCCGGTGGTCAAGCAGGCGCTGGAGGCTAAAATCAGCCGTCTGGAAGCCGAGCAGTCGCGCAAGCTGAAGAAAACGGAGAAGGACTCGCTGAAGGAAGAAGTGCTGCACAGCCTGCTGCCGCGCGCCTTCAGCCGCTTCAGCCAGACTTATCTGTGGATCGATACGATCAATAATCTGATCATGATCGACTGCGCCAGCGCCAAAAAAGCCGAAGATACCCTCGCCCTGCTGCGTAAAAGTCTTGGTTCACTGCCGGTGGTGCCGCTGACGCTGGAGAGCCCGATTGAGCTGACGCTGACCGAATGGGTGCGCTCCGGCGATCTGCCGGCCGGGTTTACGCTGATGGATGAAGCCGAGCTGAAAGCGATCCTTGAGGATGGCGGCGTGATCCGCTGTAAAAAGCAGGATCTGGTTTGTGATGAGATCGCCAACCATATTGAAGCCGGTAAGCTGGTTACCAAACTGGCCATCGACTGGCAGGAGCGCGTTCAGCTGATCCTCTCCGACGACGGCTCGATCAAACGTCTGAAGTTCGCCGACACGCTGCGCGAACAGAATGACGATATCGATCGTGAAGACGTGACCGGACGCTTTGATGCCGACTTTGTGCTGATGACCGGCGAGCTGGCGGCACTGATCGCCAATACCGTGGAAGCCTTAGGCGGGGAAGCGCAGCGCTGATGGCGCGGCAGGAGGTGAGAACCTTCTGAATCAACAGGCCGGGATGCCCCGGCCTGCAGCAAAATCAGTCTTTCAGGTAGCGACACAGATAGGCTGACGGCTCGGCGACCTGCAGATGAAACTCGCTGTGGCCCGGCACGTTGAACACATCACCCGGCTGATACAGTTTCCACTCGGCTTCACCCGGCAGCAGCACCTTCAGTGACCCACTGACCACGGTCATCTCTTCCGCCTGTGCGGTACCAAAGGCGTATTCACCTTCGGCCATCACGCCGACGCTGGCGCGACCGGTGCTGGCGCTGTCAAAACCGATCGACTTCACTTTACCGTCAAAATACTCACTAACGTTGAGCATATAAATTCCTTAAAATCAGAGACAAAGGTAAGCAGCCAGTGTAGAGGCTTTTTCGGGGAGCTGTCACCTGTTATTGCGCAGGAATGCCGCAGTTTGTTGGCGGATTTGCGAGGGTGAGCGGCAGAATGATCCCCTGAAAACCCAGGGGATATTCCGTTTTTTTATTTCGGCCTCTGTGGGCCTGATACCCTGCCCGATCGAGGCGGCGCGGGACGATTGCAGATGAATCGATACAACAAGGTACTGCCAGTGCCCTGGTGAGGCGCTGCGTCACCCCATTCAGGCAGCGACGCAGATACTACGATACCGGGTGGTGCCCGGTGGACCACAACGGGTCGCCAAACTGGCCGGCCAGTTGCTGCGTGACCTTTTTCAACGCATCCAGCCGATCCGGTTGCAGGGGAACCGGCTGGCTGCCGACGGGGAAAGCCAGGCTTAATGCAACCGTCTCTCCCCGATGTTTATTGCTGACGGTGGTAGCGACCGCACAAATCCCCTGCAGGGTTTCATTACGGGCCAGCGACCAGCCGTGCTGACGGATTTTTGCCAGCTCGGCCAGCAGCTGTTCCAGCGTCTGAGGCGAATTTGGCGAGCTGACCTGCCAGTGATCCGCGTACAGCTTGCTGACATAATCATCGCTGTAACGGGCCAGTATCGCCCGCCCCACAGAGGTCTCCGCCGCCGGTAAACGGCTGCCGGGCGGCGTCACCACCTGGATAAACATCCGCCCCTGGAACATGCGCATGACGATAATTTCACGCCCTTCCAGCACCGAGATATAACCGGTGCAGCTGGATTCTGCCGCCAGCCGCGCCATCACTGACGATGCCCCATCCACCAGCGGCGTTGACAGATAACCACTGGCGACCGAGATCAGCATCTGTCCGGGATAAAAACAGCGCGTCAGCGGATCGCGATCCAACATCCCTTCGCGCTCCATGGTCGACAGCAGGCGCGAAACGGTGCTTTTTGGCAGCCCCAGCGCGTTGGCGACCTCGGTAAACGTCAGCCCCTGCAGGCCCTGAGACAGCCCTCTGCGGGTGAATAATTTCAGAACAGCGGCCGCATTCTCAAGAGTAGTCATTTCGATATTCCATTATCTGGAACTTCTGTTCCTGTTTTTTGATATTTTCAAACTACGACCTTGCTGCCAGGCGGTCAAGCAATTGTTTTTGATATCAGGATAAACAGAATGATGGGAGCGGTGCGGGAAGAGTCCACGGCGTCCCTGCCGCGGAAAATTACTCTTTGGAAACATCTTCATATCGCGCTTTGGCATCCAGCGCTTCGGGCTCGGTTTCGTGCTCGCTGATCAGTGAATCCGGCTTAGGGTGATCGGCGCGCAGTTCATACCAGATCACGGTTTTGCCGGGTGCCCCTTTATTCACCGGGACGATGTAGGCTTCACGTGGATAGGGTGGTCTGCCAGGCATAATGCTTCCCTCTGTTGAGTCTGTCGGCGAGGGAGCGTCAGGCGCTCCCCCAGTGATAACCAGTCAATGGCTTCACCCTAAGTGTAGACAAACTCGCTGACTTGCTGGCAGGAAGCGGCGGAAAGAGGGCAAGAGGGTGCAACCCGCGTGTAGTACCCTGCGGATCTTAGCTGGCGCGCGCCGGTGACAGCTCGTTCAGGATTTGTTCGACCACGCGGTCTGGCGACTGCATGGCGTCAATTATATGGTGTGCGGTTTGCAGATAGAGTGCTTCCCGCGCGGCCAGCACCTCACTCATCTCTTCAGCGATCGGCCGCCCGGTGAGCGTCGGACGCTGCGCGGCTTCCGGGTAAGCCTGCAGCCTGGCGGCGAGCACCTCTGCCGGTGCCTGTAAATAGATAACCCGCCCATGGTCACGCATGTACCGGCGGTTCTCTTCAGCCAGAACCATACCACCGCCGGTGGCAATCACCGTCGCGTCTGCCGTGACCAACTGCAGAGCCTGCGTCTCACGGCGACGAAATCCTGACCAGCCCTCAGCTGCCACCACCTCAGCTACCGTTTGCCCACCGATCTGCTGCAGATAACGGTCGGTGTCGATGAAGGCATAGCCCAATGCCAATGCCAGCGCTTCGCCCACGGTGCTTTTACCGCAGCCACGTGCGCCGATCAGATAAACGGGTAACGACATAACAGGGCCCTTCCTCTGGCAGACTCTGGCGTGAGCCGCATTACCGGCACCACGAGTGAATAACTGGAGCGAATAATACCGGACATTTTATCCGCGGACCAGTAGTAACGTTTTATTTACAGCTAACAGAGGGTGAACCTCATTTAATTACATAGATATTATAAGGTTAACATGTAAATAAAAAATTACACACCAGCATGGAATCGAGATAAATATCGCAACATTTGCTTACTCCAGCATAATTTACTTTCCCCCCCGTCCGATCAAAATAGAGGCATCGCCCTTTTACGGAGAACAACCATGCAAAACGAAGAGCAACATCTGATTGAAAGCCTGTTCAGCCGTTTAAAACAGGCGGAGTCACAGTCCAGCCCGCGCGACGCCGCGGCGGAAAAACTGATTCAGCAGCGGGTCCTGCAGCAGCCGGGGGCCCCCTACTATATGGCCCAGGCGATCCTGATTCAGGAAGCGGCGATGAAGCAGTTAAACAGTCGGGTCAGCGAGCTTGAAAGCCGCCTGCAGCAGCAACAGCAGGCACCGCAACAGAGCAGCGGCGGATTTCTCGCCGGGCTATTTGGCGGCGGTAATCGTGCGCCGCAGCCGGCTCAGCAGCCCGCCTCTTCGGCCTGGGGCAGCGCCCCTGCCCAGCAGCCGGCCTCAACGGGATGGACTCCACCCCAGCCGCAACAGCCACAGCAATACGCTGCCGCCCCCGCGGCCGGGCGAGGCTTCCTCGGCGGCGCGCTGCAGACCGCAGTCGGTGTGGCCGGCGGTGTGGTGATGGCGGAGATGCTCACCAGCATGTTTCACCATACGCAGCCGGAAGAGATTGTAAATATCATTAACGAACCGGCGCTGCCGGAACCTGATTTCGATCCGGATCAGGACACCTTTAATAATAACGATCACGGGTCGTTCTTCAGTCAGAACAGTGACCAGCCGCAGGATAACGCGGGTGACTTCGCCGGCTTCGGAAGTGATGATTTTGATAACGGCTATGACGACGACGATGACAGTTTTGTCTGACCACTGACGCCGCTCCCCCGGAGGAGTCAGGGGAGCTGTTTACCTCTGCTGTTGCAGCCATTTATCCAGTTCGTTGGCAAACTGCTGGCGGTCGCGCTGGTTGAGCGTCGCCGGGCCTCCTGTCTGCACCCCGCTGGCGCGCAGGGTATCCATGAAGTCTCGCATGGTCAGGCGTTCGCGAATCGTCGCAGGGCTGTAGCGTTCACCACGCGGATTCAGCGCCACCGCCCCCTTCTCAATCACTTCGGCAGCCAGCGGAATATCGGCGGTCACCACCAGGTCGCCCGCCTGTGCACGGCGAACAATTTCATTATCCGCCACGTCAAACCCTGCCGCTACGCGCAGCGTGTGTATAAAGCGCGACGGCGGTACGCTAAGCGGCTGGTTTGCCACCAGCGTAACCGTCATCTGCGCACGCTCAGCGGCGCGGTACAGCACCTCTTTAATCACCTTCGGGCACGCATCGGCATCCACCCAGATTGGCATAGTCAGTTCCTGTTTTCTCGTCGTTCAGGCTGGCGATCATCCCATCGTTTGGTTGAATAACAAAGAGAATACGTTCGGGAGAAGCAAACACTGGCGCCGCCCGACGCGTTTTTACCCGGTGCCAGCCTGCTGCAAAACCCGGCAGTTCTGCCTGGTGATAATCGAAACCCAGTGCCAGAAGGTTCCAGCACGGCCTGAGCTGCGGTAAGGTGAAAGGGCATTAGCCATCTTTCAGACAGAACAGACAGGGAGAACAGGGTGGACAAGAAAATTGGTTTTATCGGCTGCGGCAATATGTCTAAGGCAATCATTGCGGGCCTGGTCGCTGGTGGGCAGATAAAAGCGGAGAATATCTGGGTTTTTGACCGCAAACCTGCCACCAATCAGGCCATGCAGCAGCAGTATGGGATTACCCCGGCGGAAAGTGCCGAACAGGTGGCGAAACAGGCGGATATACTGTTTGGTGCGGTCAAGCCTAATGTGATCCTCAACGTGCTCAAAGAGGTTGCCGGCAGCCTGAACAAAGAGACACTGGTGGTGTCGATTGCGGCGGGCGTGACCCTGGATTCGCTGGCCGGCGTGCTGGGCCATGACCGTAAAATTGTGCGGGTGATGCCGAATACCCCGGCGCTGGTGAATGAGGGGATGACGTCAGTCACACCTAACGTGCTGGTCAGCCGCGAAGAAGCTGATGAGATCGTGGCGATTTTCAATGGATTTGGTAAAGCGTCGCTGGTACCGGAGTATCTCATCCATGCCGTGGTCGGGGTGAGCGGCTCTGCGCCCGCCTACGTCTTTATGTTTATTGAGGCGATGGCCGATGCGGCGGTGCTGGGCGGTATGCCGCGTGCGCAGGCCTATCAGTTCGCCGCCCAGGCGGTGAAAGGTGCCGCACAGATGGTGCTGGAAACCGGTAAACATCCGGGAGAGCTGAAAGATATGGTCTGCTCACCGGGCGGCACCACCATTGAGGCGGTCAGGGTGCTGGAAGAGAAAGGCCTGCGCGCCGCCGTGATTGAGGCCATCCAGCAATGTATGGCCAAATCCGAGCGGATGAGTAAAGCCTGATACCGTCGGGCAGGCGCAGCGGTCATGCCAGAAACCAACCGGGTGCACAAGAATGCACCCGGTCTGAAGGAGAATTACCCGCTTAACGCCCGAGGCACACAAGCCGTTAGCGGCCTCCCGCCATTAACTCTTTTTAAGGCAACTGCTCATAAAGGTTTTACGCTCATCCCCTTTCAGGGCTTTCTGGGTCGCATCCGCGTTACAGGTCTTCATTTTCATCTGCTGCGGCGTCATGCCCTCCATCTTTTGATCTTTCTTCAGGCAGTTGCTCATAAAGGCTTTACGATCGTCACCTTTAAGCGCTTTCTCACCCGCCTGTTTGTTACAGACCGTCATTTTTTCCTGCTGAGGCGTTTTATCTGCTGCTACAGCATTACCGGCAGCAAGCAACGACAGCAGTACAGCCGAGATCAGCATGCTAGTTTTCATACCCTTCCCATCCCTTTATTGTTTTTAAACCAACATAAAGTGTGGCACGTGAAAAGTATTCGGTGAGAAAAAAAGAGAATAATGCGGGCAAGATCGTGGCAGAAGGGATTATTTTGTCACCGTCGGTGATTCGGTGACAGCTGGGCAGGATTACTGACGTGGGTGGGTCAGCAGACGCTGAATATAATTCTCTAACAGGGTGACTTCTTCCGGATGATCGGTACCCGCATCGGAGACGGAAGCAGTATTCATCGCCGAGGTGACGCTCTCATTAATCTGGCGCAGATGCTCGCTATCGAGCTTGCGCAGCAGCGCGGTCATCACGATTTCCAGTGCCTCAACCTGAGCGACCAGTTCTTTCGATTCTGCTTCTTTTTCAGCCAGCCTGATCAGTAGCTCTGCAACAAGGTTTTTCATAACACTGTCTCAATATAATAAAGCAAGACGGTATCATCGAAGTAATGAAAAGAGAATATCCTTTTTTATTATATTTTCGCTGCTTATGCACCATAAAGGGGAGAAATGCGGGTAATGAAAAGCGAAACGTTTCGCTTATTGATTATTAAAGTTTAATCCCGGATGTTATTGCTGTTAATGAGTACCGGAGCCCTCTGTGTTGCTCCGGTTTAAACGGTCAGCTAAGCATCAGGGTGCCATGAAGCCACCGCGTGGCCCGCCGCCGCCATGGCCGCCGCCGTGACCACCACCGCCCCAGCCGCCGCCGCCGCCCGGTGGTGGGAACAGGCAGCCACTTAATGCTGCAACCAGCGCAACGACACTCACCGCTTTAAGAATTCGAATCATGGGATAACCTCAGTTTGTCATTTCGCGGTGATAGTAAGCGCCGTTCCAGCCGCTCACAATGCAGATTACTCTGGTTCCACGGGCTTTTTACCGGCGGTAACCGCACTTAACATTTTCCTGCGGTTATACCGACGAAAAGCTGTAGCCACCCTGCGCTCAAACCCATTTTCAGCGTCGATCATCGTCCGGGGGACGCAGGTGAATGACGATCGCGGCGCCTTAACGCGGTTGAGGCCGCCGATAGCACCAGATCAGCTGCACGGTATTGACCAACACCACCAGACCGGTGGCGGCAAACACCCAGCGGAAGCCGCCGCCGGCTGAAATCACGGATCCCATCAATGGACCCACCACGTTACCCAGATACATAAACGACTGGTTATAGCCAAAGATACGCCCGGTCACCTGGTCGCTGGAATAACGCAGCAGCAGCGTCTGTACCGCCGGCATCATCGCACCTTCCGCAAAGCCCAGCAGGAAGCGCAGTATCGCCAGCTGGGTGGCGCTGGTCACCCAGGACATGCCGATAAACAGCATTATTGTCAGGATCAGTGAGGCAAACAGAATGCGCTGCGCGCCAATCCGATCGCCGAGTTTACCCAGCGAGGGGGCCGAGAGCAGCGCCGACACGCCGGGGATCGCCGCAACCACGCCGCTGAGGAAGGCGATATTTTGTACGTTCGGCTCCAGTTCGCGCACAAACAGCGTTAATATCGGGCTTATGGAGCCGTTACACAGCTGGATAACCAGGGTGGTCATAAACAGGCTGATCACCAGCCCCGGCCGGCTCAGCGTGCGAAATACCATCGCGCCACTAAGCTTGTCCTCTTTCCTGACCCGCGGCGGCCCGCCCTCTTTAATCAGAAAAAGGGTGATCATAAAGCTTACCAGCAGCAAACCCGAGGTAAGCAGAAATACCGCCCGCAGCCCAACCCAGTCGGCCAGCAGCCCGCCCATCAGCGGCCCCAAAATCACCCCGCAGATCTGTGCGGTAGAAACCATGCTCAGCGCCCAGCCGCTGCGCTCACGCGGCACCTGTGAGGCCACCAGCGCCATCGCGTTAGGGATATAGCCGGAGGTCAGCCCCATCAGCGCACGCAGCGCCAGCAGCTGCCAGACGTTGGTGACGAATGCCTGCAGCAAAATCACCGCGCCCATGCCAAAAGAGGCGCGTAGCAGCATCAACTTGCGCCCTTTACGGTCGGCAAGGCTGCCCCACATCGGTGAAACAATCGCAGAAATAAGAAAGGTAATGCTGAAAATCAGGCCGGACCACAGCGTCAGAGCGCCGGGATCGGTAACACCGAGTTGCTCAACGTAGAGCGGCAGAAACGGGATAATCTGACTGATGGCCAGGCCGGTAAACAGACAACCGAACCAGACTGAGATGAGGTTAACCTTCCAGGATTCCATTGTGACGGCTTTATCTTCTGGCTTCACTATGAGCCAAAAGTGTACCACGACGAGCCTGATATTTTTCCGCGCCTGAAAGCAAAAAACCCGCCAGAGGCGGGTTTTTTGTATTTCGTTGTTAACAGAACCGGTTTAACCGATTCGCTGACAACGAAGCAGGCATCACTTACAGCGCAGTAACGTTTGCAGCTGCAGGGCCTTTCTGGCCGTTCTCGATAGAGAACTCAACTTTCTGGCCTTCTTCCAGAGTTTTGAAACCCTGGTTCTGGATTGCAGAGAAGTGTACGAACACGTCTTTGCTGCCGTCAGCTGGAGAGATAAAGCCGAAACCTTTCTCAGCGTTGAACCATTTTACTAAACCAGTCATTTTGTTAGACATGTGTCTATCCTTCAATATTGTAGATAAGCCGCATAGGGCACGAGGTTTGTCAACAGGGATTACTATGAGGCACTCAAGAAGGAGGTCAGTCAGCGTTACGCTTTACTGAAGACTGCTTTACTAAAATTGCTCGCATACGTGGGTCTGTATCAAAACCGACGGACACATTTACTCATAACACCATCGCGATAACAAGCATTAATAAAACAAAAAAAGTCATTAAATGTCAGCTTATTGAATTTAAGGGGAAAAAATCAATCCTGCGCGACAAATGTGCTGCGCTAACCGCCAATGCCATCGCCACAGGGCAAGCCGCTCTGACATCCGCAGGAAGACGCCATCCGCCCCACAAGAAACGGCGAAACCTGCTGCGGATAACCTATACGAATGTTTACACGCCGAACGATTGCCATTCGTCATCACACCTTTAAGATAAGCCCCCGACCAGCGGCCGCCCCGCTCCGTTATCGCGTTGAAATAAATCAGGAGACGGCTTGTGAGCCAGTGGAACAGACGACTTTTAAAACGTGCCCGCCAGCTGTGCCAATACCTGCTGCTACCGCTGCTAATCATCGTGTTAACGATTAAACTTCACGATAGCCTGCGCGCCCCGATCCTGCCGGCAGATTTCGCCACACGCTCGCTGCACACGATTGACGGACGCGATCTGACCCTGGCCGAGCTGAGCGCTAAAAAGCCGCTGGTGGTATGGTTCTGGAACCGCTGGTGCGCCGCCTGCCAGGACAGCCTGCCGCTGATGATGCGGCTTGACGGCAAACGCATCGGGGTACTGACGGTTGCCGTCCGCTCGGGGGATGACATCGGTATAGTGCGCTACCTGCAGGGGCATCACCTGGCCGTCCCCGTAGTCAATGACAGCCGCGGTGAACTGGCCGATAGCTGGCAGGTCACCGCCTCTCCTACCATGATTATCGTGGCGAAAGGTGAAGCGGTCAGCACCACCAGCGGTTGGACCAGTGACCTTGGGGTATGGATACGGCTGTGGTGGGTGCGTAAATGGCAGTACTGACGGGCCCGTGCACAGGCCCGTCAGCGGCCGCTTAACCGCAGTAGACGCGGGTAATTTTCTGCTGCTGGTCGCCCATAAAGTTCAGACGATTAAGATTAAAGTCCATGGTGACCGCGGAGTTATGCGGGATAGCACGCACCGGCCCCTCGAAGCGCACGTCGTTAATCGACGAAAGCGGCTTGCCGACATACTGCTGATACTGCGACGCACCACAGCGATCCAGCTCAGGATCCACGGCGGCAGACGCCGCGCCCTTGTTGCCCGCTGACTGGCAACCTGACAGCGCCATCAGCGCCGTGACTACCGCGATTTTTCCATAAATGGTCATGTTTTCTGCTCCTCTTTTTGCGTAGATAACCAGCGATTTACTGTGAAGACTAACAGATTTAATCGCGTAAGCCGCAAGAAAAACAGCTCATATTGCTGCCTCCCTTGCCTTTTAAGGCGCACGCATCGCTCAAAAAAACCTTACCTGCGGGTTATAATTTCAAGGCTAATCCTCAAGAGAAAAACAGTATGGAACTGACTCTGTTTCTGGCTTTTGCCCTGTTAATGACGCTGGTGGCGGTAAAAGTCCGTTAACCCTGTGTGCGCCTGCGCAATGATTTCCCATGCAGGCACACCATCGACAGCCCACCGTGCAGACGTTATCATCGTTGCCTCCTGGCACAGAGAACTCTGCATGACCCTACCCGGCGATCGCATCACCCATACCCTGCTCTGTGCAGGCGCACTGTTTATCTGGTATGCGATTAGCGTGCTGGTCGGTGCGCTGCCGAATTTCACTTATCTGCAGTCCAGTGGCCTGCTGATGCCGCTGCTCTGCGCGCTGGAATTTGTCGCGCTGGTGCCGGTTTACCGCTGGTATGTTCGTAGTTATGACACCCCGATCCCCTCAGGCAGGCTAACGCTGCGCCAGGCGTTGCTGTTCAGCGCGATGCTAATCGCGCTGATTGCTGCACAGTCACTCTATCTGCAGCGCGAAGGCTGGACCGGTGCGCAGCAAACCGGCTCGCTGTATACCGTGGTGCTGTTCTCGCTGGCGGTGGTCCTTCTCGCACCGGTGTATGAGGAGATCCTGTTCCGCGGCTTTGTGCTGCAGGGGCTGTTACTGTGGGCACCTCGGCAGCGGCTGGCCTGTTCGCTGCTCAGTTCGCTTATTTTTGCCGCCGTGCATACCCAGTATGTGCATCTGCAAACGCTGATCGCGCTGGTGCTGCTCTCGCTGCTGCTGTGCGCGGCTCGCTTCGTTTCCAACGGACTCAGACTCCCCATTTTTCTGCATATGCTCAATAATTTCCTTGGCGTTGCACCGGGTCTGTGGCTGGCTTTTTCCCATTAATCCAAAGCATCTCTGATGTTTATAACTCTTTTTGCTGGCTTATAACCATTACTCATAACGTTAGCCAATAATCTACTATGGTTATTTCGCAGGGTTAAATTACACTCGCGACAAATCTTAAGGTAAGGAAACACCATGAAATTTTTAGCTCCCTCAGTGATGGCGGTAGCCCTGGCGGCCTCCTTTACCGCGACGGCTGCCACCCCGGCTGACACGCTGGTGATCGCTCAGTCTATCGATGATGCCAGCAGCTTCGATCCGGCTGAAGGTTTTGAACTGACCTCGGTACAGGCGTTTACTAACCTCTATCAGCGCCTGGTTCAGTCTGACCCACAGAACCCGACCGACCTCAAGCCGACGCTGGCCACCAGCTGGCAGCCGGGTGCGGATAACCGCAGCATGACCTTCACCCTGCGCGATGATGCCAGATTTGCCTCCGGCAACCCGCTGCGCCCGGAAGACGTAATCTTCTCTCTTTCGCGCGTGGTAAAGCTGAACCTCGACCCGTCGTTTATTCTGACTCAGCTCGGCTGGACCAAAGACAACGTTGATGCCCAACTGAAAAAAATCGACGATAAGCACGTGCAGATCAGCTGGAGTGCCGACGTCAGCCCGACCTATGTGCTGAGCCTGCTGGCCGCCCCGGTCTCCTCAATCGTTGACGAAAAGACCGTCGCGGCCAATGCGAAAAATGGCGACTTCGGCAACAAGTGGCTGGGCCTGCACTCTGCGGGCAGCGGCCCGTACCAGATCCGCAAGTTTATCCCCCATGAAGTGGTGCTGTTCAGCGCCAATCCGACCTCACCGGCCGGCGCACCGAAGCTGAAAAACGTGCTGATTAAGAACGTGCCGGAGCCGGCCGCACGCCGCCTGCTGCTGGAGCAGGGTGATGCCGATATCGCCCGTAACCTGGGTGCCGATCAGATGGCGGCGCTAAAGGATAAGGCCGGCGTCAAAACGCTGGCGGTGCCGATGGCCTCGCTGTACTACGTTCAGTTCAATATCGACGCTAATCCGGTGCTGAAAAACCCGGCGCTATGGGAAGCTTCGCGCTACCTGTTTGACTACAAAGGCATTGCCAACGACCTGCTGAAGGGCCAGTTCCAGGTGCATCAGTCGTTCCTGCCGGAAGGTTTCCTCGGTGCGCTGAACGATAATCCGTTCACCTATGACCCGGAGAAAGCCAAAGCGATCCTGAAAAAAGCCGGCCTGACCAACGTCAGTTTCAAGCTCTCCACCAGCAACCAGCCGCCGTATCTGGACATCGCCCAGGCGCTGCAGGCCAGCTTTGCCAAAGGTGGCGTGAAGGTTGAGGTGCAGCCGGGCATCAGCAGCGAGGTCGCAACAAGGGTTAAGGCGCACCAGTATGAGGCGACGCTAAACGCCTGGGGCGCAGACTATTTCGACCCGAACACCAACGCGGCCGCCTTCGCCTATAACCCGGAAGACGGCAGCAAAACGCTGGCCTGGCGCTCCAACTGGCATATTCCGGAGCTGAGCAAACAGACGCTGGCCGCCACCGCAGAAACCGATCCGGCGAAGCGCGTAGCGCTGTACCAGAAAATGCAGCGTGAAGTGCAGCAGCATTCACCGTATGTGGTCGGCATGCAGGCGCGTAACCTGGTGGCGCTGCGCGATAATCTGCAGGGCTACGTGCAGGGTATCAACCCGGATATGGTTTATTACAGCCAGGTTACCAAGTAATGCTGAGTGGTTCAAGCCAACGCGGGGCCCCTGACGGGGCCCGTTTGTTCTGGCGGCGCAGCAGCGGCGCGCTGGGTGCGCTGATTTCACTGGCGGTTACCCTGGTCGGGCTGCTGGTGTTCACCTTCGCCCTGTCACACCTGTCACCGGTGGATCCGGTGCTGCAGATCGCCGGCGATCACGCCAGTGAATCCACCTACGCCCAGGTACGCCGCGATCTCGGCCTCGATCAGCCGGTCTATATGCAGTTCTGGCACTATCTGACCCACCTGCTGCGCGGCGATCTGGGCATCTCCAGCATCACCAACCAGCCGGTGGCCAGCGATCTGCTGCGTACCTTCCCGGCAACCGTTGAGCTGGCCACCTGCGCGATGATTTTTGGCTCGGTGGCTGGCATCCTGCTGGCGCTGGCCGCCGCCTGGAAACCGGGCAGCGTGCTGGATAACGTCGCCAGGCTGATTTCCCTGCTTGGCTATTCGGTGCCGGTGTTCTGGCTCGGGCTGCTCGGGCTGCTGCTGTTCTATGCGGTGCTGCACTGGTCGGCCGGGCCGGGAAGGCTGGACGATATCTGGATCTACACTCTGGAGCCGAAAACTGGCCTGGTGCTGATTGACAGCTGGCTGTCTGGCGACGCGGAGATGTTCCGCAACGCCATCGCCCATCTGTGGTTGCCGGTAACGGTGCTGGGGCTGCTGTCGATGGCTACCATTACCCGCCTGCTGCGCGCCGCGATGCTGGAAGAGAGCAGCAAAGAGTATGTGACGCTGGCGCGGGCCAAAGGGGCCAGCCGCGGTCGCATCCTGCTGCTGCATATCTTTCCTAACGTGCGCGGCACGCTGATTACCGTGCTGGCGCTCTCCTATGCGTCGTTGCTGGAAGGTTCAGTGCTGACCGAAACGGTCTTCGCCTGGCCGGGCGTCGGGCGCTATATGACCACCGCGCTGTTTGCTTCAGATACGCCGGCGATCCTCGGATCCACGCTGCTGATTGGCGGCTGCTTTATCATCATCAACGCGCTGGCGGATGCGTTAACCTATCTGACCGACCCGAGAACCCGATGAGCCACACTTCAACCGTTCCACCGCGCCTGCGGCCGCAAACCGTACGGCGCAATATCACCTTAGGCATCGGCCTGACGCTGGTTGGCCTGCTGATTCTGACCGCGCTGTTCGCGCCGCTGCTGGCTCCATACGATCCTAACGCGCAGGAGATGGCCGTGCGCCTGACGCCGCCGTCCGCCGCTCACTGGCTGGGCACCGACGGCTTTGGCCGCGACCTGTTATCCCGCGTGATTTATGGCGCAAGGCCCACCCTGCTGCTGGTATCGCTGATCCTGGTGCTGACCATTCCGGTCGGCATGCTGATCGGCATCAGCGCCGGCTATCTCGGTGGCTGGAGCGAGCGGGTGCTGATGCGCATTACCGATATTTTCCTGTCGCTGCCCAATCTGGTGATCGCCCTGGCGCTGGTGGCGATGATGGGCCCCGGTCTGATGAACGGCGCGCTGGCGCTGGCGCTCACCAGCTGGCCCCCCTTTGCCCGCCAGGCTCGCGCCGAGACTCTGGCGCTGCGCCGCAGTGACTATCTGGCGGCGGCACGGATGCAGGGTATTAACGGCCTGCGCCTGATGTTTGGCCATATTCTGCCGCTGTGCCTGCCTACTGCCGTGGTGCGTGCCGCGCTGAGCCTTGGCGGCATTATTCTCGCTGCCGCCGGGCTGGGATTCCTGGGCATGGGCATCCAGCCGCCGACCGCCGAATGGGGCTCGATGGTTGCCGAAGGCAGTAAGGTGATTTTCGACCAGTGGTGGGTGGCCGCCGTGCCCGGCGGCGCAATTCTGTTTGCCAGCCTGGCCTTTAACCTGACAGGCGACGGCCTGCGTGACCGACTGGATACCCGAAATGGCAACTGATACAACCGCGCCGATCGTGGCAGAGGGCCTGACGATTTATGCCCCCTCCGGATCGGCGTTAGTGAATAATATTAGCTTCACCCTTGGCCGCGAACGCGTGGCGCTGGTCGGCGAGTCCGGTTCCGGTAAATCGCTGACCGCCCGTGCGCTGATGGGGCTGCTTTCACCTTCGCTACGGCTGCGGGCCAACACCTTCAGCGTGGCCGGTGAAGATGCGCTGACGCTGAGCGAGCGCCGCTGGAGCCAGCTGCGCGGCAGCCAGCTGGGGATGGTGATGCAGGACCCGAAATATGCCCTCAATCCGATGCGCACCATCGGCTGGCAGGTCGCCGAGCCGCTGAAGCTGCACGGCCGCTTCAGCCGGGCGGAGACCAGAGAGAAGGTCTGCGAGATGCTGGATGCGGTGGGCCTGCCGCAGCCGGCCGAGCTGATGCAGCGTTACCCGCATCAGCTCTCCGGCGGCATGGGCCAGCGGGTGATGCTGGCAATGGCGCTGATCGCCGAGCCACGCTTTTTGATCGCTGATGAGCCGACCTCGGCGCTCGATCACGCGATGCGCGATCAGGTACTGGCGTTGATCCGCAAGCTGGTGGAACAGCGCGATATGGGGCTGCTGCTGATCAGCCACGATCTGCAACAGGTATCCGAACACTGTGAGCGGGTGATAGTAATGTACCAGGGCGATATTCTCGATACCCTGCAGGCCGCCGATCTGCCCCACGCTACCCACCCCTACACCCGCACGCTATGGTCGTGCAGGCCGAACAAATCCACGCACGGTAAGCCACTGCCGGTGCTGGACCGCGCCGCGCTGCAGGCCGGAGGTCAGCATGATTGAGTTAAACCAGCTGAGCGTAGCGCACAGGCAGGGCTACGAGCTGCGCACCGTGGTGCATGATATCAGCCTGACCATCGCTGCCGGTGAGTGCTTTGGCCTGGTCGGCCCCTCAGGCTGCGGCAAATCGTCGCTGCTGTGGGTGATGGCCGGACTGAACCCGCACTGGCAGGGCCAGATGCGGCTGGCAGGACATACGGCGCTACCCGGCAACGCCTTCACCGGGCAACTTCGCCGCGACGTGCAGATGGTGTTCCAGGATCCCTATGCCTCGCTGCACCCGCGCCATCGCCTGCGCCGCACGCTGGCAGAGCCGCTTAAGCTGCTAAAATTGGACAACATCAACGATCGCATCGATAGCGCCTTCAGCCACGTCGGGCTGGATACGGCGCTGGCGGATCGCTATCCGCATCAGCTCTCCGGCGGCCAGCGCCAGCGCGTGGCGATCGTCCGCGCGCTGCTGCTGGAACCGAAGATCCTGCTGCTTGACGAACCCACCTCGGCGCTGGATATGTCGGTACAGGCGGAGATCCTCAACCTGCTGAATCAGCTGAAACAGCAGGAGAACCTGACCATGGTGCTGGTCAGCCACGATCCCGACGTGATCGATCATATGTGCGATCGTGCGGTACATATGGATCGCGGGCGGATTGTCGGCTGATTCACCCTTCAGATACAGGGATCGGAGCAGGGAGCAGGTCAGATGATCCGGGGGAGTTACGATGACGTTACGATGACAGCGCCCGGCTCCTGTGGGTGCCATTGCGATCGGGCCACCAGAAACAAGCCTGTTTCAGCCCCGGGTCAGCGGGGCATTCACAATATCAGGAGATCGCGGAGTCTGACGCGTGTTTGTGCTTGTCCGCTTCAAAGTGCGCTTTGAACTGCTCGTAAATCGAGATCATATTGGAGGCATCCCCCTGCAGCGGGCTGAGCTTTCCTGCGCGTACCAGTTCAATCACCAGCTGAAGTGCAGCCTGTTTTGGGCTGCTGGACGGATGTGCAATTTCGTTCGACATAAAAAATCCCGTTAAGACAGTGAGTGCTAAACTTTAGCAAGTTTGGCCGGGCCGGGTGAAGCTTTTTGCTCCCTCTCACCGCAACAGTGCCGCTGTCCTGACGGGCGCTGCAATTAATCTGTACAACTAAATTTATCTTGTACAACTTTCCGAAGTTCGTTACAGTGTCTGCCTGTAACGAATTATGCATTTGCATGGCCTCGGAAAGTGCTGCTGGGTTTCCATTTTCCGAGGCAATTTTTTCCCCGCTCCCTCCCTGATTAACTTTTCGTGCCACCCCCCCTGTTTTCTTGATCGCCGACAAGGCAGAACCGGTCACGCAGGCTAAAATTTAACCACCCATTGCAAAACAGTAAGGGAGGTTAAGATGAAACGTCAGCGTGTAGCATCATCCACTATTCAGTCCATCGGGTATGACGCTGACAGGCAAATTCTGCAAGTGGAAACCTGTTCCGGTAACATGTTTACCTACTGTCACGTTCCGCTTACCGCCTGGCATTTCCTGATGGCTGCGCCCTCAAAGGGCCAGTTTTTTAATCAAAACATCAAGCATCACTACCCGACACGTTAAGTGATGGTTTTTAAGCGGCGGGGCGTTCTGCCCCCCGCCTTTGCCCGCACGCCGGACCTTTTGCGCTCCCGGCCTCATCGCCAGCCGTTCGCCGTTGCCTTATGTTTACTTTTCGCCCAATAATATGCTGACACTACCGGCCCGGCTGACTATTATCAAAGCTGAATTTACGCGCGCTCAACGGCGCTTTCGGAGGGTTAGCATGGCGGATCGTCGGGATTCTTTTAGCGTACTGCGCGCTGCACTGTTGTCCCCCTTGCTGGCGCTGCCGCTGGCGGGCTACATCCCCGCTTTATACGCGGAAAAAATTACCATCGCGCTCAGTCAGGAACAGGACGGTGGGCCTGCCGGACGGGCATGCATTTATGTTCATCAGGGTAAGGCAGAGTATCGTTTGGTGAAAGCGGGAGAAACCTGCGCGGCAGAGATTGTGGTGGAGAGCCATCAGAGCTGACGCTCAGCGGTGGCCATCCCGTGGCCACCGGTGCCGGTGAAACATCAGCCGGCGATCAGCATCAGGCTAGTAACGCGCCTCGGCAAATTTGTGCGGCTGATTGATTGCCCGCCGGGCAATCCAGTAGAGTAAAATCCGTTCGTCATCGTGATCCTGATCGGCCATCGCCAACAGTTTCAGACCCAGCGTCGCTTTGTTAACCGGTTGCCCGGTCATACTCAGGTCGACCACCGCCTTACCGATGATAGTGCACACTTCTTCGTCACTGGAAACGGGTGAATCTGATTCGCTACTCATTTTCTCCTCCTCTTTGGTCAAAGATTAAGCATAGCAAATCTGTCGCATTTGCCAGCGCATTCTTTTGAACACGATTTTGTCACGGTTCGCCTATACTCTGTAGCAACTGCATCTGTCAAAGGAGTGAGCCATGTTAATAGGTTTCGTCTTACTGGTGAGCGCATGTGGACATGATGCCTGCGACGCGTTGCCGGTGTCTGAACATATTTTTCCGACCCGTGCGACCTGCGAAGAGATGATGGCGCGTATTCATAAACGGCGCCCCGACGCCGTCCTGATGTGTGGCGAGGTCTATCGCTAATCCCCGTATTATAACGCCAGCGCGGTCGCGCTGGCGGGATCGAACAGCGACAGGCTCTCGATCTGTTCCAGCATAATCACCTTACGAAAGTCCAGCGCCGACCTTGGCTGAGAATCCAGCATGATGCCGTGCTCCGCATACCAGCGGCTGTAGTTATGCTCGATGCGCAGATTCAGCGTTTCGCTGTCGCGATAGCCGCTGAGCATCGGAATCAACACCAGATTGGCGGTGATCTCATTTTCGTAAGAAGCGGTATGGATCATACCGATATAGATACGCTTAGACTTGAGTGTGATCCACGCGAGATCTCCCTCCTCCATGCACTGAAACAGCAGCCCTTCAACGCCGTTAGCGCGCGACAGCCTCTTGTACAGCTTCTTACGGCCTTCTCCGTTGAGGCGGGCGCTGCCCGACCAGTTAGAGCGATAGAGGCAAAAAGTCACCGCGAATGCCAGCATAATCACCACCGGTGCCTGAATGCCGAGGAAGCTCCAGGTCATAAACTCGGCCTGCCACTGGTGATACTCACCGTGAGAAAGTGCCGGAATGGCATTAAAGACCGCGGAACAGGCCAGCAGCAGCAGCCAGATTAACCCGGTCGCCATCACGCCCTGCAGGACAAAGATACAGCCGTACAGCGCCACCAGAAAATAGACGTCCCAGCCGAACGAGCGTTTGATTTTGAAGCGGGTAGAGAGGTCACGGCTGGTGTACCAGTAGCCACACACCATCAGTACCATAAAGATTGCGGTACCCATCTTATGCCCTCTTCAGCGCGTTAATATGGCGAACAAAATCCTCGCGCACCGCCGGGCTGGCAATATTGACCGTCGCACCGCCGTCTTCGTTGATGATAATGCGCGCCCCCTCCTCAATAGCCTCTTCCACCTCGTCCGGGCTCATCACCTGCAGCAGGGACTCCGGGCTGGAAAAAAGTGCACGTAAAAATCGCAACATCGCCTGCTCCTTATGAGAAAAACAGTAATTCTGGCAACAGACTGGCGATGTTGCCAGGTTGAGCGGCATCAGTCGCACGCCGCTGGCAGAGAAATCCTGTTTACTTTCCGACGGCGAATGCTAATTTCATTATTTCACACTACGGAGAGACATCATGAAGCAGCTGGTGATCGATATTTTAATGAAGTTAGCCAAAATGGACGTGGATACCAAAGAGCTGACGGCCCAGGTAGAGGCGCAATCACTGCTGATTGCTGCCCTGCTGTTGACCACCGGCAAAGGGGAATCGTCCTCCATTGCAGAGAACATCAACAACGCCATCGTGACCGCTTCACGAGCGGGTGATGAATTCCTGCAGTCGGACATAGATCTGCTGCTGACCCACGTGAACCGCCTGCTGGCGGTAACCCGTCAGGTCGATCAAACGGCGGCAACGCAATAATCATGTGCTCGCTGAATGACGAACTCAGTCGTGAGCGCGAACTCGTGTTCGAGACGCTGCGCGCGGCGCTCTCGGCGCTGGGCAGCGTGGTGGGGCGTGATACTGAAATTGTGCTGCACGACCTGAGTGCCCCGGAAGCGTCGGTGATGGCGATTGCCAATGGCCACGTGACCGGGCGCGTGGCCGGCAGTTCGGTGCTGGCGGTACCGGATCAGGATCTCGGGCTCAGCGCGCTGATTAATAGCGTGCCTGACGGCGGCGATACTTCACCGCTGGTGATCCCTGATTATGTCACGCACAACAAACAGGGGCAGCCGCTGCGCAGCGCCACGGCACTGTACCGCGACAGCAGCGGCCAGCCGTTTGCGGCGCTGTGCATAAACAGTGACCAGAACGCGCTGCTGGCCGCCCGCGAGGCGATCGACCGGCTGCTGAGCGGTCAGCCCTCCCCTGCGGTGCAGGCCGCCCCCGCGCCCGAGAGCGCCGATATGGAACAGCTGATGGCGGAGATTATCGCCGATTCACTGGTCGAACTGGAAACTGGCCCGCGTTCGGCCCGTAAGCAGGCCAAACTGGCGGCGGTGCGCAGAATGCAGGAACGCGGCATGTTTATCGTCAAAGGCGGCATTGAGAAAGCCGCCGCGGCGTTGGGCGTCACCCGCTACACCATTTACAACTACCTGGAAGAGATCCGCAGCCGGGCGGAGCAGGAGTGATCTCCCTGCCAAATCGCGCAGCGACAGCCGTAGCAGATAATGGTGGTTAAGCCGGCCACGATGATAAAAAGCGGAACTCTTACAGGCAAATTCAGCCGTTTTTAATTCCCCTAAGGTACTCCATTATCTGCTTTTCAGCTCTTTCGCGTCGCACCCGTCATTTTAAGGACAATATATGACTCAACATCTCAATAAAGACACCGTACTTTGCATGTCACTGGCGGCCAGACCGGGTAATTTCGGCACCCGTTTCCATAACTATCTGTATAACGCGCTGGATCTCAACTACCTGTATAAAGCCTTTACCACCACCGATCTGGCGGCGGCCATTGGCGGCGTGCGGGCGTTGGGGGTACGCGGTTGCGCCATCTCAATGCCGTTTAAAGAGGCGGTAATCCCGATGATTGACGAGCTGGACAGTTCGGCCAAAGCCATTGACTCAGTCAACACCATAGTGAATACCGACGGCCGCCTGAAAGCGTACAATACCGACTATATCGCCATCGCCAGCCTGCTGGCGCAGTATCAGGTGTCGAATCAGCTTAGCTTTGCGCTGAACGGCAACGGTGGTATGGCCAAAGCGGTCGCCTGTGCGTTAAAAGATGCCGGTTTCCATCACGGCCATATTATTGCACGTAATGAGGCTCGCGGACGCGAGCTGGCGGATCTCTACGGTTTCAACTGGCAGGCAGAGATGGGCGATCTTAAGCCCGACCTGCTTATTAACGCGACGCCGATTGGCATGAGCGGCGGAAAGGAAGCAGAACAGCTGTCATTCAGCCCGGCGACCATCGCCAACGCCAGCGTCGTTTTCGAAGTGGTGGCCCTGCCTGAACTGACGCCGCTGGTGCGTGAGGCGCGCGCGCAGAATAAAACCACCATTACCGGCAGCGAAGTGTTTGCCATTCAGGCGGTGGAACAGTTCGCCCTCTATACCGGCGTGCGCCCGGACGACGCGCTGTTCCGGGAAGCGGCGGCCTGGGCGCGTCAGTAAGCGAAGCCTGTTTATTCGCGACGGGCTGGTTTGCCAGCGGCCCGCTCACCGGGCAGGCTGAAGCGGTGAATGGTTTACCCTCTCCTGTCGCGCAAATCAGAACAGCAGCGATACCAGCCAGAAACCGGCAAAGGTCATCAGCAGTGAGCCGATCACATGGGTGAGCACTGAGACCATCGCCCAGAGATAGTTACCGGCCTGCATCAGCGTCACCACTTCCAGAGAAAAGGTGGAGAAAGTGGTCATCCCGCCGCACAGGCCGGTGGTAATCAGCAGTTTCCAGGCCGGATCGAGCTGCGGGTGGCGCATAAACCACGCCATCGCGGCACCGATAATCAAGCCACCAACCAGATTAACCAGCAGCGTGCCCGGCGGCAGAGAGGGAAAAAGCGAATTCAGGCGCACGGCGAGCAGCCAGCGGATCACACAGCCGGCGCAGCCGCCGATCATTACAGCCAGTAACGGTTTCAATATAGCATCCTCAGTCAGCAGCGAGGACGGTGCCGCCAGGCGGAATACAGACGGCCCGATACACCGACCTCCTGATAAAAGTCAGGGTTATCAGGCGTCATCAACCCCTAACGTTGCCGCCAGAGCAATTCGACGCGTGCGCGGGAAAAAAAGCGCCCGGGCGGGCGCTGTTAAGGCGGTCAGGCGCGCAGCGTGTCGTCGCCGAAAGCCACCCACTTATAGGTAGTCAGCGCTTCCAGCCCCATCGGGCCACGGGCGTGCAGCTTCTGGGTGCTGACCGCCACTTCCGCACCGAGGCCGAACTGGCCACCGTCGGTAAAGCGGGTGCTGGCGTTGACGTAGACCGCTGAAGAGTCAACTTCGTTGACGAAACGGTCGGCGTGGTTCAGGGTGCGGGTCAGGATCGCATCGGAGTGCTGGGTGCCGTATTCGCGAATATGCGCAATCCCTTCATCCAGTCCATCCACCAGCTTCACGTTGAGATCCAGCGCCAGCCACTCGTCGCGGTACTGAGCGTCGGTCACCGCGCTCACGGCCGCCGGGCCATTCTGCAGCAGCGGCAGCGAACGCGGATCGGCGTGCAGGGTAATCCCCTCGGCCGCCATCCGCGCGCTCAGCGCAGGCAGGAAGCTGTCAGCGATCGCCGCATCAATCAGCAGCGTCTCTACCGAGTTGCAGGCGCTCGGGCGCTGCTTCTTGGCGTTAACGATCACGTTCAGCGCCGGCTCCAGCTCGATGCTGCGATCGACATAAATATGGCACACGCCGATACCGCCGGTGATCACCGGGATGGTCGAGTTTTCTCGACACAGCTTGTGCAGCCCGGCACCGCCGCGTGGGATCAGCATATCAACGTAGCGATCCAGCTTTAGCAGCTGATTAACCAGCTCGCGATCCGGGCTTTCGATCGCCTGCACCGCGCCAGCCGGCAGCCCATGCTGCTGCAGCGCGCGTTGAATCACGCGCACGGTCGCCGCATTGGTCCGGTAGGTCTCTTTGCCGCCGCGCAGGATCACCGCGTTGCCGGTTTTCAGGCACAGGCTGGCAACGTCGACGGTCACGTTTGGCCGCGCTTCATAAATGACCCCCACCACGCCGAGGGGCACGCGGCGGCGCTCGATGCGCAGGCCGCTATCCAGCCGGCCACCGTCGATCACCACGCCGACCGGATCGGCCAGATTGCATACCTGGCGTACGTCATCCGCGATGCCCTTCAGGCGCTGCGGGTTAAGCATCAGCCGATCCAGCAGCGCGGCGCTCATGCCGTTCTGGCGGGCATCCGCCAGATCCTGCTCGTTGGCGGCCAGAATCTCCGCGCTCAGCAACTCCAGGCTGTCCGCGATGGTCAGCAGCACGCGGTTTTTTTGTTCGGTGCTGAGTACCGAAAGCTGATATGACGCGGCCTTGGCCGCTTTACCCATTTGTTCAAGCATATCTGTTCCTTAAGCCACAATCATATCGTCGCGGTGGATGGCCACCGGACCATATTCATAACCGAGAATATCGCTAATCTGCTGCGAGTGGTGTCCGGCAATCATGCGCATGGCATCGCTGTTGTAACGCGATACGCCGTGGGCGACGTCCCGCCCCTGCAGGTTGCGGATGCGGATCACTTCCCCGCGGGAGAAGTTGCCGCTGACCGAACGGATGCCCTTCGGCAGCAGTGAGCTGCCGCGCTCCAGGATCGCCACCAGCGCGCCGTCGTCGACCACCAGTTCACCGGCCGGCGGTGCGCCGAAGATCCAGCGTTTGCGGTTTTCCAGCGGGGTCTGGAAGGCGTGGAAGCGGGTGCCCACCGGATTAGCCGCAATCACGTCGCCAATCACGCCAGGGCGGCTGCCCGCCGCGATGATGGTGTCAATGCCGGCGCGGCAGGCCACGTCGGCCGCCTGCAGCTTGGTGGTCATGCCGCCGGTGCCCAGCCCGGAAACGCTGTCGCCGGCCAGCGCACGCAGCGCATCGTCAATCGCGTGCACGTCGCCGATCAGTTCGGCCTGCGGGTTATTACGGGGATCGGCGGTAAACAGCCCCTGCTGATCGGTCAGCAGCAGCAGTTTGTCCGCACCGGCGAGGATCGCGGCCAGCGCCGACAGGTTGTCGTTATCGCCGACCTTGATCTCGGCGGTGGCCACCGCGTCGTTTTCGTTAATCACCGGCACAATATGGTTATCGAGCAGCGCGCGCAGGGTATCGCGGGCGTTAAGAAAACGCTCACGGTCTTCCAGGTCTGCGCGGGTCAGCAGCATCTGACCGATATGGATGCCGTAAATCGAGAACAGTTGTTCCCACAGCTGGATCAGACGGCTCTGCCCCACCGCAGCCAGCAGCTGCTTTGAGGCGATGGTAGGGGGCAGCTCGGGGTAGCCAAGATGTTCGCGCCCGGCGGCCATTGCCCCTGACGTCACAATCACAATCCGGTGGCCTGCCGCATGTTGCTGGGCGCACTGACGCACCAGTTCAACGATATGGGCCCGATTCAGCCGACGGGATCCGCCGGTCAGTACGCTGGTCCCCAGTTTTACCACCAGGGTCTGGCTGCTGCTCATTAATTTCCTGCCATATTGTAAAAAAAGAGTGCGAAGCAACGTTTTAACAGGTGTCGCGCCGGAAACCAACAGCAAGCCTGGGAAAACGACGAAAAAGCCCTGACCACTTGCTAGTCGAAAAGTTCGTTAATAACAAGAAATGTATAGAAGTGTAATAAAAGTTTAATACGAAAAGGGTAAAACGTTCCTGCCTTGAGCAGCCCCGTGGGCCGCTTACACACTTACTCTTTCGGGATTGATAGCAAAATGAAGAAAAGCGCACTGGCAATCTTAACCGCCGCACTGGCCCTCTCCACCGCAGCTCAGGCCGCAGAAGTCTATAACAAAGACGGCAACAAGCTGGACCTGTACGGCAAGGTCAAAGGCCTGCACTATTTCAGCGACAGCGACAGCAACAACGGCGATAAATCCTACGTTCGTCTGGGCTTCAAAGGCCAGACCCAGATTAATGACCTGATGACCGGCTACGGTCAGTGGGAATACCACTTCAACGCCAACAACTCCGAAAGCTCTGATGCGCAGAACGGCAACAAAACCCGTCTGGGCTTCGCCGGTCTGAAATTCGGCCAGTACGGCTCGGTCGACTACGGCCGCAACTACGGCGTGCTGTACGACGTGGAAGCCTGGACCGATATGTTCCCAGAGTTCGGCGGTGACGGCACGGCGCGTACCGACAACTTCATGACCGCGCGTACCACCGGCGTGGCCACCTACCGTAACACCAACTTCTTCGGCCTGGTGGATGGCCTGAAGTTCGCCCTGCAGTATCAGGGTAAAAACGACGCGGGCGGCGCTAACGACCGTACCAGCGTTGCGCGTCAGAACGGTGACGGCTACGGTATGTCTGCGGTTTACGCACTGGGCGACAGCGGCGTGAGCGTCAGCGGTGCTTACACCTCATCCGACCGTACCAACAACCAGCAGGCGCAGGCTTACGGCCACGGCGATAAAGCTGATTCCTGGGGTACCGGTCTGAAGTTTGACAACAACGGCCTGTACCTGGCGGCAATCTACACCGAAACCCGCAACATGACGCCAATCAGCGGCACCAACACCGTAACCGGTGGTAGCATCAGCGGCATGGCGAACAAAACTCAGAACATTGAATTGCTGGCACAGTACCAGTTCGACTTCGGTCTGCGTCCGTCACTGGGCTTCATCCAGACCAAAGGTAAGGATATGGAGAACGGTCTCGGCAACGAAGATTTAGTGAAATACATTGATGTGGGCGCAACCTATTACTTCAACAAGAATATGAACGCCTATGTGGATTACAAAATTAACCAGCTGGATGACGACAATAAACTGTCTCTGAATACCGACGACGTGGTTGCCGTAGGCCTGGTTTATCAGTTCTAAGCGGTCAGTGTCGACCCTGTAACACCCCTCATAATGTGTCTGAACAAAGGCCGGTGCTCTCCTCACCGGCCTTTTCTTTATTCTTTTACCGCCATGCGTTGCACTTACGCGCTCAGTTTAACCGGTTGATCGGCAAACCCGGCGGCAGGTACCAGCCCCAGCTCCAGCTCGGCCAGCTGCGCCTTCAGGCGCTCATGAAACTTGCGTAACGTCTCTTCGAGGCGGGCATTATTGTCCTTACCTTTGATCGCCGTTGGCTTCCAGTTACCCTCTTTATCAAACAGACCAAAATGGTACTCATAGGTGAAGTGGTCGCTCTGTGCTTCCAGCTCCATCCACCAGCCCCAGAACTCGCGGCTCTCCGGTGCCGGTTTGACGTTGACGCAGACGGCCAGACAGTCAAAGAAGAAGCGATCGCCTTCACATTTGCCTTCACGGATGTAAGGACCTAATGAGCCAAAGCGCTTCATTAAGCGGCTCTTAGGATGTCCACTCGGTAACGTCATCGTTTTACACTCCTTGGTTGAGCCTATAGTTGTAGCAAAGTCAGCAATTTTAGCAAATCAGGCGCGTAATCGTTGCAATAACCAGTCGCCGATTTCGTTCAATCCGCGTTCAAAACCGGCCAGCGCCGGTGAGGATTTCATCTGCAGCAGCCGCCCCTGCGCCGACGAACTGACGATCAGCCGTGACTCCTCTTCCGGGCTGAACGGATCGTCGGCCCAGTAGCCGGAGAGCATCGGCGTGGTACAGCGGCGGCCCAGCAGCCCCTGCAGCTTCAGCGAAAAGCGGCTCATTTCGGTACGCAACGCGCTGTCTGAGGTGCTGGACATACCCAGGCGGCTGGCCAGCATATCCATATACATATCCGGCACCCGATCCTGCAGGCTGGCGTCACTCAGCAGGCTGTGTACCACCGGCCCGAGACAGGCCACGCCGCGCAGGCGCTGCGGTTCCATATAGGCCAGCCGTACCGCCACATTGGCGCCGAAACGGAAGCCGAATGCCGCCACCCGGGTATGATCGATCCACGCCACCCGGTCTAGCTGGCGCAGCACCTGCTGATGCAGGAAGCTGGAGTCCTGGGTCAGCCGCCATTTGGCGGAGAAGCCGACCGACGGCACGTCCAGCGTCAGCATGGCTATGCCGCGGGGCGCAAGATAGTCGTGGAATAAACGGTAGTGATCGCTCTGCAGCGAGTCGAGGTTGCCGCACAGCAGCACGGTCGGATAAGGGGCCTGCACGCCTGCGGGCATATGCAGAAAACCGGTCACCGGGCTGCCGCCGGGGATGGCAAACTCCAGCTCTTTCAGCTCGCCGGGCAGGCGGCTGGTCGCTTCCTGATAAGCACGGTTGGCCAGCAGCAGCGGTTGATCGGCCAGCACATCCTCTTTCAGGTAAGGATAGGCCGCGAGGCTGTAGAGATTCGCAGCATGCAGCCAGTGCTGGCCGGCCAGCAGATCGTCATCGCACTCACTGGCCTTCTGCTGCCACGCCGCGCCCTGGGTTGACCATTCGTAGATCCAGTTACCGCCGCGATAGCCGATCACCGTATCCAGCAGCCGATCGTCGGTGTGTTCAACGTCGCTGACCGCAATACGCGCCAGCACTTCGCTGACTTCCAGGGGTGACAGCCCGCGCCAGGTCCACAGCAGCAGGTTAATCATCCGGTACCATCCGGGGCGGTTCTCCCCATCGAGGGCAGAATGAATGTTTAACGGGCGGTGATGGTGGACACGACGCACCAGCGATGACGTTTCCGGATGTTTAAAACGCGGTTTGAACAGTTCTTCGCTGAGATTTTTCGGTGACACGGGTGGGGTCTCCTTCGGCGTGCGGATCAGACACTCAGTCTACCGCAGGCGATGGAAACAGGCGAAGCCTAAAAACAGACGCGCCCGGCATAACCGGGCGCGTTTTGACCGACATCAATCAGTTTTTAACAATCGGCGGAATATAGGCAACGCCCATGTCCCACGGCTGTTCAATCCAGGTATTCTGCGGGATATCGATAATGTAGTCGTCAACCAGCGGACGGCCGGCCGGCTTGGCGAAGATGGTAACGAAACGCGCTTTCGGGTACATATCGCGGATTGCCTGGGCGGTGCCGCCGGTATCCACCAGATCGTCAATTACGATAAAGCCTTCACCATCGCCCTCTGCACGCTTCAGCACTTTCATTTCGCGCTGGTTGTCGTGGTCATAGCTGGAGATGCACACGGTATCCACATGGCGGATGCCCAGTTCACGGGCCAGCAGGGCCGCAGGGACCAGGCCACCGCGGCTGACGGCGATAATGCCGTTCCACTGTTCAACAGGAAGCAGGCGCTGAGCCAGTTTACGGGCATGAATTTGCAGCATGTCCCAGGTGACGACGTATTTTTCACTCATAAAGAAATCCCGGCCAACGTGATTGGCTTAAAAAATGTGCAATGGGAAAAGGTTGCGCGGAATTATAGTGATCTGACGCGCTAAAAACCAGCGTCAGAAACGCGGGTAACCGCTTTTTTGGCCGAGCGAACGAAGCAGGCGGCCGCAAAGGGTGATATTCTTGCCTCATCACGCCGGAATGCCCGGCGGGAAATGTCCAACCGATCACTGCTTCACCGCCCGCTGCGGCAGGCCGGTGCTGCTGACACAGGAGAGTCATCGTGTCTGAACTGTCTCAATTATCGCCACAGCCGCTGTGGGATATCTTTGCCAAAATCTGTTCAATTCCGCATCCGTCTTACCATGAAGAGCAGCTGGCTGCGTATATCGTCTCGTGGGCCAGCGAGCAGGGTTTCTGGAACGAACGCGACGAAGTCGGGAATATCCTGATCCGCAAGCCGGCCACCCCGGGATATGAGAACCGTAAACCGGTGGCGCTGCAGGCGCACCTGGATATGGTGCCGCAAAAAAACAGCGACACGGTACACGACTTCACCAAAGACCCGATTCAGCCGTGGATTGACGGCGAGTGGGTCAAAGCGCGCGGCACCACGCTGGGCGCGGATAACGGTATTGGCCTCGCTTCGGCGCTGGCGGTGCTGGCCGACAGCCGCGTCGAGCACGGCCCGCTGGAGGTGCTGCTGACCATGACCGAAGAGACCGGCATGGTCGGTGCCTTCGGTCTGCAGGCCGGCTGGCTGCAGGCGGATATCCTGATCAACACCGACTCTGAAGAGGAAGGCGAGATCTACATGGGCTGCGCGGGCGGCATCGACTTCACCACCACCCTGCCGCTGACCCGGGAAGCAGTGCCTGCCGGTTTCCAGACGCTGAAGCTGACGCTGAAGGGCCTGAAAGGCGGCCACTCCGGCTGTGATATTCACGTCGGCCTCGGCAACGCCAACAAGCTGCTGGCGCGCTTCCTGTTCGCTCACGCGACCGATCTCGACCTGCGCCTGATCGACTTCACCGGCGGCACGCTGCGTAACGCCATCCCGCGTGAGGCCTTCGCCACGCTGGCGCTGCCGGCCGGCAACGCTGACCAGCTGAAGGCGCTGGCGGCAGGCTACCTGACCACCCTGCAGCACGAGCTGAGCCAGGTTGAGAAAAACATCACCCTCGTCACCGAGGTGGTGGCGAGCAGCGAACAGGCGCTGACCGCGCAGAGCCGTGATGCGTTTGTCGCGCTGCTGAACAGCACGCCGAACGGCGTGATCCGCAATTCTGACGTGATGAAAGGCGTGGTGGAAACCTCACTGAACGTCGGCGTGGTGGCCTTTGAAGGTGACAGCGCGAAGATCAACAGCCTGGTACGCTCGCTGATCGACAGCGGAAAAACCTACCTGGTGGAAACGCTGACCGCGCTGGGCCAGCTGGCCGGAGCAAAAACGGTGGCCAAAGGCAGCTATCCGGGCTGGGAGCCGGACGCGACTTCGCCGGTGATGGCACTGGTACGCGATACCTACCAGCAGCTGTTCAACAAAACGCCGAACATTCAGGTGATCCACGCCGGCCTGGAGTGTGGCCTGTTCAAAGAGCCGTACCCGGAGATGGATATGGTCTCCATCGGACCGACCATTACCGGCCCGCACTCGCCGGATGAGCAGGTGCATATCGCCAGCGTCGATCTCTACTGGCAGCTGCTGACCGCGCTGCTGAAGGCGATCCCGGCGAAGTAAGCCCTACCGGCGCGGAACCTGTCTCTGACACTCCGTGCCGGCTACTTTAGCCACCGCAGGGCGGCTACAGATTTTTCGCTTAGCGCCCTGCTCTCCCCGCCCCTGCTTTACGCTGTTGTGTCCCTGCTGCAGACTATCCGCATTCATGCCAGCGAGCCCCAGGCTGCAAACCACCCACTTTATGCTACGCCTCACCAGCAGAACGGTTCGATGCATCGGCGATCGTCTACAGTCCCAACAGCAGTTGCCGCTCCAGCTGCGGGTCCAGCAGCGTGACGTGCAAACCGACCAGCCTGACGCCGCGCCCTGCGCGCCGCTCGTGCCAGGCTTTCTCCGCAACCGCAATCAAATCGTCTTTGTTCAGCACCGGCCAGACGTGTTCCTGGGTGGTGAGCTGGAAATCGTTGAACTTAAGCTTAACGCCCTGGCGGGCGATCTGGCGATCGGGCCGGATCTGCTGCAACCGCCGCTCCAGTTCATCATACAGCCGGTCAATCACCGGCAGGCACGCCTGCCATTCATGGATATCTTCCGACAGCGTGCGCTCCACCCCCAGCGACTTGCGCTGGCGCTCCACCACCACTTCACGCTCGTCGAGGCCGTTGCTGCGCTCCCACAGCACGCGGCCAAACTTACCAAAGCGCTTTAGCAGCGTCGCAAGATCGGTTTTCTGCACGTCTGCGCAGGTATACAGGCCCAGCTCTTCCAGCTTGCGCGCCGTCACCTTGCCGACGCCGGGGATCTTCGCCAGCGGCAGGCCGAGCAGGAATGCGGGCATCTCTTCCGGAGTGATAATGAACTGCCCGTTCGGTTTGTTGATATCGGAGGCGATTTTGGCGAGAAACTTGATCGGCGCCACCCCGGCGGAGGCGGTGAGATCCAGCTCACGCTGGATGGTCTGGCGGATCTCACGGGCGATCAGCGTGGCGGAGCCGTGGCAGTGCGGGCTGTCGGAGACGTCGAGATAGGCTTCATCCAGCGACAGCGGCTCCACAAGCGAGGTATAGCGCGAGAAGATATCGCGGATATGGCTGCTGGCCTCTTTGTAAGCGTCATAGCGGCCGGGGATCACCCGCAGATGCGGACAGAGCTTCAGCGCCATCGCCGTGGACATGGCGCTGTGCACGCCATATTTCCGCGCCGGATAGTTCGCGGTGCTGATCACGCCACGCTGGGTCTGGCTGCCGCCGATGGCGATTGGGATCTCGCGCAGGGTTGGATCGTCGCGCATCTCCACGGCGGCAAAGAAGCAGTCCATATCCACGTGAATGATTTTGCGCATATCCCCTCCGACAGTACTGGATAAGTATACAGCCATATTAAGCAAATTCAATCCGGCCCCGATCGCCGTCACATCCTCGCCGGAAAAGGTTTTTATTCTTCGCAATCTTGCTAAAAAAATGGACAATGCTAATGTGTCGCTGCGATAGCGGAATTGTCCGATATTGTCAGTACCGACGCCTGCGGGCGTTGCTTTCCACCCCTCTTTTCAAGGGAAACAGAATGGCCAAAATCGCACTGCTGTTTGCGATGATTTTTATGCCCGCCGTGGTCTTCGCCAGCGCACCTGACGTGATCACGCCGCTGGCACCGGTAAGCAAAGAGTTAAAGAAACAACTGCTGGGTACGCCAGTGTATCTGCAAATCTTCAAAGAAGAGCGCACGCTGGAGCTGTACGGCAAAATTGGCAACGAATTCCGCCTGCTCGACAGCTATCGCATCTGTAATTTTTCCGGTGGTCTCGGGCCGAAGCGCGTGCAGGGCGACTTTAAAAGCCCGGAGGGCTTCTACAGCGTCGGACTGTCGCAGCTGAAGCCTAACAGCCGCTTTTACCGGGCGATTAACACCGGCTTCCCGAATGAATATGACCGCCAGCAGGGCTATCAGGGCAACTACCTGATGATCCACGGCAACTGCGTGTCCGTCGGCTGCTACGCGATGACCGATGCTTATATGGACGAGATCTATCACTACGTGGAAGCGGCGCTGCGCAACGGCCAGCAGCGCGTCGAGGTCAGCATCTATCCGTTCCGCATGACCGACAGCAATATGCAGCGCCACCGCTATTCAACCTATATCAACTTCTGGAAACAGCTGCAGCCGGGTTATGCGCACTTTGTGCAAACCAAACAGCCACCAGTGGTGGCCGTTAGCGACGGAAAATACGTGTTGAGCCGCCCGATGATGAACGGCCCGGAAAGTAACAACTCAGCCCTCGCGCTCACCCAGACAAAATAGCGCCCACTCACCGGGTTCAATTTTGTTCCAGCTCTCATTGGCCGTCAGCGGCTGGGTGGCAATCACCGTGACCACGTCGTTCGGCGTGGTCTGCTTCTGAAAATCAATCTCCACGTCCTGATCCAGCAGCTTGGCCTTGCCAAACGGCGCACGCCGGGTGACCCAGAACAGATTGGTCGAGCAGAACGCCATCAGATAGCGGCCGTCCGACAGCAGCATATTGAAAACGCCCTTCTCACGCAGCTCTGCGGCCAGCTCGGCGATATAGCGGAACACCGCCGGCCAGTTGCCCGGCGTGCGCGGATAGCGCGTGGTCAGCCTGTGCAACAGCCAGCAGAAAGCCAGCTCGCTGTCGGTTTCACCGATCGGACGGTAGCTGCCGGTTTCCAGGTTTTTATAACCCTTCAGCTGCCCGTTGTGCGCGTAGGTCCAGTTACGCCCCCACAGCTCGCGGGTAAACGGATGGGTATTTTCCAGCGACACCTCACCGCGGTTCGCCTGGCGAATGTGTGCCACCACCGAATGGGACTTGATCGGATATTCCTGCACCAGCCGCGCAATTGGCGACTGGAAGCTCGGCTGTGGATCTTTAAATGTGCGGCAGCCTTTCCCTTCATAGAAGGTAATGCCCCAGCCATCCTTATGCGGACCGGTTCCGCCCCCGCGCTGAACCAGCCCGGTAAAGCTAAAACAGATGTCCGTCGGGACGTTTGCACTCATCCCGAGCAGTTCGCACATAGTCTTACCTCAAGAAAAAACGGAAGTTATTTAACCATCTCTTTTTCGATCAGCAGCATCAGGATATGGATCACCTTAATGTGGATCTCCTGGATGCGATCGGCGTAGCCAAAATGCGGTACGCGAATTTCAATATCCGCCGTACCGGCCATTTTGCCACCGTCTTTTCCGGTCAGGGTGATCACTTTCATCCCCTTCGCACGGGCCGCCTCAACCGCTTTGATAATGTTCGCGGAGTTGCCTGAGGTGGAAATGCCCAGCAGCACGTCACCTTCACGGCCTACCGCTTCCAGGTAGCGCGAAAAGACATAGTCATAACCAAAGTCGTTACTGACGCAGGAGAGGTGGCTGACGTCAGAGATGGCGATCGCCGGGTAGCCCGGGCGGTTTTCGCGGTAGCGGCCGGTCAGCTCCTCAGCAAAGTGCATCGCGTCACAGTGCGAGCCGCCGTTACCGCAGGACAGCACCTTCCCCCCGGCCTTGAAGGAGTCAGCCAGCAGCACCGCCGCCTGCTGGATGGTTTGGATATTGGCGTCGTCACTCAGAAACGTATTCAGCGTGTCTGCCGCTTCATTCAGCTCAGCGCGGATGATGTCCTGGTACATAGGGATGTCCTTTATGAGGTAAGAGTTACCCAATAAGTTTATCAAGTTGCCGGTAAGGCGAAAAGCGATCTCCCCGGCGGCAGGGCGGATTAGCCGCAAGGGCGGCGGCTTTGTGAGCCAGGTTGTAATTATTGTGTAAACAGATTGCGTCATTTCTCCTGCTGAACTAAATATAAAGCAACTGGTATGACCTCTTACTTCTTGCGACATGGAGCACTCATTATGATGGTTCTCAGTATCGTGGCGACAATCGTATTGATTAGCGCCCTGTTCTACCACCGCATCAGCCTGGCAACCGCCAGCCTGATCCTGCTGGCGTGGACCGCCGTGCTCGGCCTGGTCGGGCTGTGGACGCTGTGGCTGCTGTTGCCACTGGCGCTGCTGCTGCTGCCGTTTAACCTGCTATCGCTGCGCCAGTCGCTGTTCAGCAAACCGATGCTGGGCACCTTCCGCAAGGTAATGCCGCCGATGTCGCGCACTGAGAAAGAGGCGATTGACGCCGGTACCACCTGGTGGGAGGGCGATCTGTTTCGCGGCACGCCGGACTGGAACAAGCTGCACGCCTACCCACGGCCGGTGCTGACCGCCGAAGAGCAGGCGTTTCTGGATGGCCCGGTGGAAGAAGCCTGCCGGCTGGCCAACGACTTCAGCATTACCCACGAAATGGCCGACCTGCCCCCCGAGCTGTGGGCATACCTGAAACAGCACCGTTTTTTCGCGATGATCATTAAGAAAGAGTACGGTGGGCTGGAGTTCTCCGCCTACGCCCAGGCGCGGGTGCTGCAGAAGCTGGCCGGCGTTTCCGGCATTCTGGCGATTACCGTTGGCGTGCCTAACTCACTGGGCCCGGGCGAACTGCTGCAGCATTACGGTACGGAAGAGCAGAAAAAACACTATCTGCCGCGACTGGCACGGGGCGAAGAGATCCCCTGCTTTGCGCTGACCAGCCCGGAAGCCGGCTCCGATGCCGGGGCCATTCCCGATACCGGCGTGGTCTGCATGGGCGAGTGGCAGGGTGAGCAGGTGCTGGGCATGCGCCTGACCTGGAACAAACGCTATATTACCCTGGCGCCGATCGCTACCGTGCTCGGGCTGGCGTTTAAGCTCTCTGACCCGCAGCACCTGCTGGGCGAAACCGAAGAGCTGGGGATTACCTGTGCGCTGATCCCGACCGGCACGCCAGGCGTGGAGATCGGCACCCGCCACTTCCCGCTTAACGTGCCGTTCCAGAACGGCCCGACCCGCGGCAACGATATTTTCGTGCCGATCGACTTCATTATCGGCGGCCCGGCGATGGCCGGTCAGGGCTGGCGCATGCTGGTTGAGTGCCTGTCGGTTGGCCGCGGCATTACCCTGCCCTCCAACTCCACCGGCAGCCTGAAGAGCATTGCGCTGGCCACCGGCGCTTACGCGCATATTCGTCGCCAGTTCCGTCTGCCGATCGGCAAAATGGAGGGGATTGAAGAGCCGCTGGCGCGCATCGCCGGTAACGCTTACGTGATGGACGCCGCCGCTACGCTTATCACCAGCGGCATTATGCAGGGAGAAAAACCGGCGGTGCTGTCGGCGATCGTCAAGTATCACTGCACCCACCGCGGCCAGCGGGCGATCGTCGACGCGATGGATATTGCCGGCGGTAAAGGCATTATGCTCGGCAGCAGCAACTTCCTTGCCCGCGCCTATCAGGGCGCACCGATCGCCATTACCGTGGAAGGGGCGAATATTCTCACCCGCAGCATGATTATCTTCGGCCAGGGGGCGATCCGCTGCCACCCTTACGTGCTGGAGGAGATGGCGGCCGCGCAGAGCAACGATCTGGTCGCCTTTGACCGGGCGCTGTTCCGCCATATCGGCCACGTGGGCAGCAACAAGGTGCGCAGCCTGTGGCTGGGGCTGACCGGCGGGCTGACCAGCGTGTCGCCAACCCGTGATGCCACCCGCCGCTACTATCAGCATCTGAACCGCATCAGTGCCAACCTGGCTCTGCTCTCCGACGTATCAATGGCCTCGCTGGGCGGCAGCCTGAAACGCCGTGAACGCATCTCGGCACGGCTGGGGGATGTCTTAAGCCAGTTGTACCTGGCCTCTGCGGCGCTGAAGCGCTATGAGGATGAGGGACGCAACGAGGCGGACCTGCCGCTGCTGCACTGGGGCGTGCAGGATGCGCTTAACCAGGCGGAAATCGCCATCGACGCCCTGCTGCGCAACTTCCCTAACCGGCCGATCGCCATGCTGCTGCGCGGGGTGATCTTCCCGCTCGGCCGCCGCTGCCGTGCGCCGTCTGACCAGCTTGACCACCAGCTGGCGCGCATTCTGCAGGTGCCTTCCGCTACCCGCAGCCGGCTGGGTCGTGGCCAGTATCTGGCCCCGGGTGAAAATAACCCGGCCGGTCAGCTGGAACAGGCGCTACAGGACGTGATGGCCGCCGAAGCGATTCACGATCGCCTGTGCAAACAGCAGCAGCAACACTTCTCCTTTACCCGTCTGGACGCGCTGGCCGCCGAAGGGCTGGCGGCTGGCTGGGTCACGCAGGAAGAAGCGGAGGTGCTGATTCGTGCAGAAACCAGCCGCCTGCGCTCAATCAACGTCGATGAGTTTGCCGCCGATGCGCTGGCAACCCAGCCGGTAAAGCGCGAGCAGCAGCCGAAAACGGCACAGGGAACGGCGAAAGAAACGACAACAGGCGTGGCGACGGGGACAGGAACGACTGAGCAAACGACTGCAGGACGTAAAACAGAAGCGGCCTGACTGCCTTAACGCTACGTGAAGCGAAAGCGCCGTTACCCTCTGAGTACAACGTGGGAGCAGCAGCCTGTACTGAGGTTGACGAATAACAGGAGCGGCTCGAGAGCCTGATGACATAATCAACGGCCCCGGCAGATGTTCACCCTGAAGGTGACGTTTGCCGGGGCCGTTTTGTTGATTCAGCCGTTCTGGCGAATACGCATAATCATCGCGTCGATATCCGGCACGTGGTTAGCCAGCAGGATCAGGCTGCGGCCCAGCGTAATAGCCTGACGCACGCACTCGACGCGCATCGCTTCATCGCCGATGCTCTTAATATCCGCCACCTGCGACATACCAACGGTGCGGCGAATCAGTTCGGTACCGCAGAAACCGATGGTATCGCGCCACACCTTCTGCAGAAACTCACGGGCGTAGCCCGGATACGCCAGCGCCCGGTCGCGGCTTTTCTCCGCCGCCAGCGCGAGGAAACCTTCGCTGAAGCTCAGCCACACTTCCCGCACGTCAGCCAGGCGTTTCTCGCGCCCGTCCGCCGCTTCGCGTGGCGGCAGCAGCCCCGGCAGCGCGCAGTAACCGATCAGCAGATTGCCCAGTGCGGTACCGATATCAAAACCGATCGGGCCGTAGAAGCCAAATTCGGCGTCAATCACCTTCAGGCTGCCCTCGGCGACAAAAATCGAGCCGCTGTGGATGTCACCATGCAGCAGCGCTTCGGCATGAGAGAAGAAGCGGTGCTTCAGCCCGGCCACGGCAATTTTCAGCTCTTCATCGTAACGCAGCGACGCCGCCAGGCGCTCCAGCGCTCGCGGGTAGGCGTTGCGTTCGTGCTGTTCGTAAGGTTCGTTGAAGAACAGCTCTTCGGTGATGTCGCACAGCTCCGGGTTGGTAAAGCGGATCACTTCTGCTTTCTTCTGATGCGGGTGCTGGAAGAAATCAGAGGTGTGGAACAGCGTCTGCGCCAGATACTCGCCCAGCTGCGTTGCCGCCTGCGGATACTCAACGCCTTTGACCAGCTCCCCGCGCCAGATGGCGTGATCGGAAAGATCTTCCATCACCATCACCGCCAGATCCGCATCGTAGTGCAGGATCTTCACCGTATGCTGCGGGCAGAACTTACCGTGTTCGATCAGCGTTTCCGCTTCCAGCCGGGCGCGATCGAGGGTCAGCGGCCAGGATTCGCCAACGCAGCGCACGTACGGCAGCGCCTGCTTGACGATCACCCGGCTGACGCCGTCGGTGTCGAAAATCTTGAAGACCAGGTTGAGATTACCATCGCCCACTTCCAGCGAATCCACCAGCTGGTGTGGATGTTCCACGCCGCCAAACTGGCGGGCATATTCCACGGCATCCGCGGCGGTGAAAGTACGGTATTGCGACATTACCTGATCCTCATCTTGCAAAATCGTTGTTATAAGCCGTTCAGACGTCTATACATCCATGTTGCATGTTGGCACAATATGGCGCATTAAAGCAACCGGGATTTCATTCATGCAGACACTCACCACCACCAGCCTTCAGGTTCGCGACAATCAGCTGTTGATCCTCGATCAGCAGGCCCTGCCCCAGCAAAAAATCTGGTGCCCGACACCGGACGTGGCCACGCTGGTCGGCCATATTAAAACCCTGCGCGTGCGCGGGGCGCCGCTGATTGGGCTGTCCGCCAGCCTGCTTCTGGCGCTGCTGGCCGAACAGGGGATGTCCCGAACCGGGCTGGCCGAGGCGCTGGAGGTGCTGCGCGCCTCACGCCCGACGGCGGTGAACCTGATGAACAACCTTGACCGTATGAAGCTGGCGCTGGCGCAGGACGACCACGTCAACGCGCTGGTGAGCGAAGCGCTGCGGCTGATTGAGGAAGACAAGGCGCTGTGCGAACGCATCGCGGCGGCCGGCAGCCCGCTGATCGTCGCGGGCAGCCGCCTGCTGACCCACTGCAACACCGGCGGCCTGGCGACCGCAGGCGTCGGCACGGCGCTGGGGGTGATCGCGCGTGGTTATACAGAAGGCAGGGTGGCCAACGTCTGGGTGGATGAAACCCGTCCGCTGCTGCAGGGTGGCCGCCTGACGGCGTGGGAACTGGGCGAGCTGGGCGTGCCTTATCAGCTGATCTGCGACTCGATGGCCGCCACGCTGATGGCGCAGGGCCAGGTCGATGCCATCTGGGTCGGCGCTGACCGCATTGCGGCTAACGGCGACGTCGCCAACAAAATCGGCACCTACAGCCTGGCGGTGCTGGCCCACTATCACCGCGTGCCGTTCTACGTCGCCGCGCCGCACACCACGCTGGATCGCGGCTGCCCGAACGGCGCGGCGATTCCAATCGAGCAGCGTGACGCCCGGGAAGTCACCGGCGTGGCCGGCAGCTTTGGTGACGTGCAGTGGGCACCGGAGAATGCGCAGGTTTATAACCCGGCGTTTGACGTTACCCCCGCCGCGCTGATTAGCGGCTGGGTGCTGGACACCGGCGTGGTGACGCCGGAAGAGGTGACGGCAGGCGCGTTTCAGCCGCGCGGCTGACAGGGACGGGAAGGGTGCAAAGCCCGGCTGTCGTTTATGCCGGGCAGCCAGCAAATAAAAAACCCGGCTCAGGCCGGGTTTTTCGCTTCAGATGCGGGCAGCCTCTGCCCGCCAGAAAAACAATCTGCACGGACCTCACGAGCAAAGCCGAATGTCTTCGTCCTTCAGCCCGGTTTGCTTTCCATAATCAGTCCAGACGCGGATAAGCATCGGCAATGTTGTCGCCGGTGAAGTTAGCGATCCAGCCTTCCTGGTTATCGAAGATGCGGATCGCGGTGAAGTGCGGCGACGATCCCATATCGAACCAGTGCGGAATGCCGGCCGGCACCGAGATCAGATCGTTCTTTTCACACAGGATCTGGTAGATATGCCCGTCCAGATGCAGGCAGAACAGCCCGGCGCCCTCAACGAAGAAGCGTACTTCATCTTCGCCATGGGTATGTTCGTTGAGGAACTTGCTGCGCAGCGTCTCTTTCTGCGGGTTATCCGCGCGCATGCTGATCACGTCCCAGCTCTGGTAGCCTTTCTCGGCCACCAGGCGATCGATAGCGTGCTGATACGCCTTGATTACCGTGTCGGAATCCGGGTTTTCACCCAGGTCGCGGTCGGCTTCCCAGCGCTCAAAACGGACTTCTTTAGCATTAAGTTTGGTGGCGATCTCTGCGGCATCGGTGCTGTGCCACACCGGGGTGGTCGCTTCGGTATCGGTAAAAATAGTCAGTGCACTCATGAGTTCAACAGCTCCTGGTTAATCTGATCAAAACCTGAAACCTGGCGATGGCGGCTCTCATTATCCGCTTCGCCACGGATTAACTGAATCGTCTGCCAGCCCGCCTGCTCTGCGGCATCCAGCTCCTGATGAATATCAGACAGGAACAGCAGCTGGCCGGTCGGCAGACCAATCTGGCTGGCGATGTTGCGGTAGGACTCCACCTCGCGCTTGGCACCGACGTGGGTATCAAAGTAACCGCTAAACAGACCGGTAATATCACCCGCGTCGCTGTAGCCAAATAACAATTTCTGCGCAGCTACTGAGCCGGATGAATAAACATACAGCGCCACACCCTGCTGCTGCCACTGTTTCAGCGCCGGCAGCACGTCTGCATACAGGTGGCCGGTAAAGCTGCCGTTCAGGTAGCCGTCACGCCAGACCATCCCCTGCAGCGCCTTCAGCGCGGCGGATTTACGATCCTGATCCATATAACCGAACAGCACGTCTATCAGCGACTGTACGTCGGCGTCAGGCTGGCCGCTTTCGGCACGCAGGTCGTCAAGCGCCTGCGCGACTGCCGGTTGCGCCTGGTTGGCGAGGATAAACGCCGGCAGGTTTTCGCGGGCGTAAGGGAACAGCACGTTGTGTACGAAGCGGATGTCGCTGGTGGTGCCTTCAATATCGGTGATAATTGCGCGGATCATCTGGCCTCCAGCAGGCGGCGCTGCAGCTCGCACTGGAACAGGAATTCCAGCCCTTCCAGATGGCGGCGCGCTTCGTTAACGTCTTTGCCCCAGCAGGTCAGGCCGTGGCCGCGCAGCAGGAAGCCGTAGCGCAGCGGCGTATGGGCGGCAAACTGTTCAATACGCTGCGCCAGGCCGTCGATGTCCTGATCGTTGTCAAACAGCGCGATCGGCACGCAGTCGAGGTGCGAGTGCTGCCCGGCGAGGGTTTTCTGCATCTCGTAGCCCTGCAGCTCCAGCGCCGCGCCCTTCTCCACGCGGGAGAGCACCGTGGAGTTTACGGTGTGGGTGTGCAGCACAGCACCGGCCTCCGGGAACAGGCGATAAATCAGCGTATGCAGCCCGGTTTCCGCTGAGGGTTTGCGTCCGGACGGCACGCGGTTGGTAGCGATATCGACCTGGATAAAGTCATCGCGGGTCAGGCTGCCTTTGTCTTTGCCGGACTCGCTCAGCAGGCAAAACTCGGCATCCTGGCGCACCGACATATTGCCACCGGTGGCCGGGGCCCAGCCGCGTTCGCCAATCCAGTGACAGGCGCTAACCAGCTGATCTAACTGAGAGTGTTGTGTCATATTTTTCCTTTCTACCTCAGACACTACTGACGGCTGTCTGTTACATATAGCCGTCTAAGCGTCTTGATTGCCAAAAAATCATCTCGTGTTATATTGGCAGAAATAGCGGATTAACACATCAATTTACTGCGTTGTAAAAGGGTTATCATTTATGAGCCGGACGTCGTTTACCCCAGAGAGCAAACTGCCTGCGCTGGGCACCACCATTTTTACCCAGATGAGCGCTCTGGCGCAGCAGCACAACGCCATTAACCTGTCGCAGGGGTTCCCGGACTTTGACGGCCCTGACTACCTGCAGCAGCGCCTGGCCCACCACGTCAGCCAGGGCGCTAACCAGTACGCACCGATGATCGGCGTGGCCCCGCTGCGTGAAGCGATTGCCAGAAAGACCGCCGAACTCTACGGCTACCGCCCGGATGCCAACACGGAAGTGACCGTCACCACCGGCGCCACCGAGGCGCTGTTTGCGGCGATTACCGCGCTGGTGCGCCCGGGCGATGAAGTTATCTGTTTCGACCCGAGCTACGACAGTTATGCGCCCGCCGTGGCGCTGGCCGGCGGCGTGATGAAGCGTATTGCGCTGCAGCCTCCGGCCTTTAAGGTGGACTGGGCGGAGTTTGCCAGCCTGCTGTCGCCGAAAACCCGGCTGGTTATCCTCAACACGCCGCACAACCCGTCCGCCACCGTCTGGCAGAAAAGCGACTTTGCCGCGCTGTGGCAGGCGATTGCGGAGCAGGAAATCTACGTGCTGAGCGATGAAGTCTACGAGCACATCTGCTTTGACGCCGCCGGCCACGCCAGCGTGCTGGCACACCCCCAGCTGCGCGAGCGGGCGATTGCCGTCTCCTCGTTCGGCAAAACCTTCCATATGACCGGCTGGAAAGTCGGCTACTGCGTGGCACCGCCGGTGCTGAGCGCCGAGCTGCGCAAGGTGCATCAGTACCTGACCTTCTCGGTGAACACCCCTGCGCAGCTGGCGCTGGCAGATATGCTGGAACAGCACCCGGAACACTACCGTGAACTGCCCGAGTTTTACCGCGCGCGTCGCGACCGCTTTACCGCCGCGCTGGCCAACAGCCGTTTTAAGATTTTGCCGTGTGAAGGGACCTATTTCCTGCTGGCTGACTACAGCGCCATCTCCGATCTGGATGACGTGGCCTTCTGCCAGTGGCTGACCCGAGAGGCCGGTGTGGCAGCGATCCCGCTGTCGGTGTTCTGCGCCGACGCCTTCCCCCATAAACTGATCCGCCTGTGCTTCGCTAAGCAGGAAGCCACGCTGGACGCTGCCGCGGAGCGCCTGTGTCAACTTTAGAAATTACCGTACTGCAACAACCGCTGACATGGATGGACGGCGCCGCTAATCTGCGCTTCTTTGACCAGCTGCTGGCGACGATCCACGGCCGCGACCTGATCGTGCTGCCGGAGATGTTTACCACCGGCTTCGCGATGGAGGCGGCGAAAAGCTCACTGCCGGAGGCGGAGGTGATAACCTGGCTACAGGCGAAAGCCCGCCAGACCCGCGCGATGGTGGCAGGCAGCGCGGCGATCCAGGTAGAGAAAGGCGCGGTCAACCGCTTCTTCCTGGTGGAGCCGGAAGGCAAGGTCCATTTCTACGACAAGCGCCATCTGTTCCGCATGGCCGGCGAGCACGAGCACTATCTGGCCGGTGAACGCCGCGACGTGATCGAATGGCGCGGCTGGCGCATTCTGCCGCAGGTCTGCTACGACCTGCGCTTCCCGGTGTTCTCCCGCAACCAGAACGACTACGACCTGGCGCTGTACGTCGCCAACTGGCCGGCACCGCGCGCGCTGCACTGGCAGACGCTGCTGCAGGCGCGGGCGATTGAGAACCAGGCGTATATCGCCGGTTGCAACCGCGTCGGCAGCGACGGCAACGGCCACCACTACAGCGGCGACAGCCGGATCATCAGCCCGCAGGGTGAAATCCTCGCCGCCGGTGAACCGCACCAGCCTGCACGGCTGGATGCCACCCTGTCGCTGGAGAGCCTGCGCGACTACCGCGAGCGCTTCCCGGCGTGGCGCGACGCCGACGGCTTCAGCCTCTGACCCCGTCCAGGAGCTGGCGAGCGTTCGCCAGCCCCACTTCCTCCCTGCTTACCCCTGTCCGGGGGATAAACAACGCGCACTGAAGCGCCTACACTCGACGACGCCAGACTATCCCATTAAAAGGAGTGTCCCGATGTCCGTCAGCCCGTCTCCGCTGTTTTCCGGCCTTAAGGTGCTGGATATCGCTACCTTTATCGCTGGCCCTGCCGCCGCGACCATCCTCTCTGACTTCGGTGCTGACGTGATCAAAGTAGAGTCGCCTTCCGGCGATCCCGATCGCGTGCTGTCGCAGAACCCTAATATGCCGGCCAGCGACTATAACTACGCGTGGCAGTTGACCAACCGCAACAAGCGCAGCCTGATCCTCGACCTGAAATCCCCTGAAGCACGCGAAGTACTGGTGCCGCTGATCGAGTGGGCGGACGTGGTGGTCACCAACTACCTGCCTGAGATCCGTGAACGACTGGGGCTGACCTGGCCGGGCGTGCACGCCATCAACCCGTGGGCGATTTATGCCGATATCACCGGTTACGGCGCACAGGGGCCGGACGCCAACGAACCCGGCTTTGACTCCTGCGCCTGGTGGGCGCGTAGCGGGCTGATGAACACGCTGCGCAACGCCGACGCCGAACCGGTGATGACCCTGCCCGCGTGTGGCGACCACGTTAGCGCCACTGCGCTGTATGCGGCGATCGTCACCGGCCTGCTGATGCGCGAAAAAAACGGCGAGGGAATGCAGGTTTCCACCTCGCTGATCGCCAACGGCATCTGGACCGCCGCAGAGTATGTTGAAGGCGCGCTTAACCAGGCGACGCCGGCGCGGCAGGCGGACCGTAAAGATCCGGTAAACGCGCTCTCGAACTGTTACCGCACGGCGGACGACCGCTGGCTGGTGGTAAGCGCCTTTCAGCGAAAAGACTGGCAGAAGCTGCTGGTTGCGCTGGATGCAGAGCAGTTGGGCAGCGACGAACGCTTTGCCGACGTCGCCAGCCGTATCCGCCACACCCGTGCACTGGCCGCCGAATTCACCCGGCGCTTCGCGCAAAAAACGTTGCACCAGTGGCGGACGATCCTCACACGGCACCGGATCATTTTTGGCATCGTGCAGACCTTTCCCGAGGTGGTTAGCGACCCGCAGCTGCATCTGAACGCCTGCCTGCTGCCCTATCACGATCGCCAGGGCAGGGAACGCCTCACGGTCTCGTCGCCGTTTACCCTCAGTGGCGTTAACAAGGTCACGCCGCGCCCGGCACCGGAGTTTGGTGAACACACCGACGCCATCCTGCAGTCGCTGGGGTTTACCGCACAGCGCATCGATCGGCTGAAAAAAAATGGCGTGATTATCTGACCGAGAGGGAGCGACAACATGGAACGTGAAACCGTTGACTACGACGTAGTGATTGTCGGTGCCGGACCGGCCGGTCTGGCGGCTGCCTGCCGCATCAAACAACTGTCGCCCGCTACCAGCGTCTGCGTACTGGAGAAAGGGGCCTCCGTCGGCGCTCACAGCCTGTCCGGCGCGGTGTTTGATCCCCGCGCGCTCGCTGAACTGTTCCCCGACTGGCGGCAGCGCGGCGCGCCGCTGAATACCCGGGTGAGCGAGGACCGCTGCCTGTTTCTGACCGGCCCGCAACGTGCGCTCACCGTCCCTGGGTTCTGCATCCCGCACACCATGAAAAATGACGGTAATTACATCATTTCCCTTGGCGAGCTTTGTCAGTGGCTGGGCGGGCAGGCAGAGGCGCTGGGGGTCGAGATCTACCCCGCCACCGCCGCTACCGCGATCGTTTTCACCGCGGACGGTCGGGTCAACGGCGTGACCACCGGCGATTTTGGTCGCGATAAACGCGGCCAGCCCAAACCCGGCGTGTTTACGCCAGGCATTGCGTTGCGCGCCAGATTCACCCTGTTTGCCGAAGGCTGCCGCGGCCACCTCGGTAAACAGCTGCTGCAACGCTTTGGTCTCGATCGCGAGGCAGACGTGCAGCACTACGCCATCGGGCTGAAAGAGCTGTGGCAGGTGCAACCGCAGCATCACCACCCCGGGCTGGTGATTCATGCTGCCGGCTGGCCGCTGGACAAACACAACCCCGGCGGGGCCTTTCTTTACCACCTCGATCGGCAGCGCATTGCCGTGGGGCTGATCGTCGACCTCTGTTACCGCAATCCTTATCTGTCACCTTTTGATGAGCTACAACGGCTGAAGTGCCACCCGGCATTCAGACCTTATTTCAGCGGAGCCACCCGGCTGGGCTTCGGCGCACGGGCGCTGAGCAAAGGCGGGATCTTCTCGCTGCCAGACATGATTTTTGCCGGTGGCGCGCTGATCGGCTGCGAGCTGGGCACGCTAAATTTCAGCCGCATCAAGGGCAACCATACGGCAATGAAGAGCGGCATGCTGGCGGCGGAGGCGGTCGCCGGGGCGCTGTGCAGCGATTCACCGTCGCTGGCGGCTTATCCACAGCTGTTCAGAAACAGCTGGCTGTGGCAGGAGCTGTGGCAGAGCCGCAATTTTGGTAGCGCGCTGCACCGCTTCGGCCCGGGGTTCGGCAGCATGTTTAACTCGCTGGAACAGAATATCTTCCATGCCCGCTGGCCACTGGCACTGCATGACCGGCAGCCTGACCACCAGCAGTTACACAAGGCCAGCACCCAGCGCCCGATTATCTACCCGAAGCCGGACGGCCTGCTGACCTTTGACCGGCTCAGTTCGCTGGATCTCGCCAACGTCAGCCACGCGGAAGACCAGCCGGTCCACCTGCTGCTGGATGATGTGACGATCGCCACCGGCAGCAACCTGACTGACTACGCCGAACCGGCGCAGCGCTACTGTCCGGCCGCGGTGTATGAGTTGGTCAGCGATGAACAGGGAAAACAGAGTTTGCAGATCAACGCGCAAAACTGCCTGCACTGCAAAACCTGCGAGATTAAAGATCCTGCGCAAAATATTCACTGGCAGCCGCCCGAAGGCGGCGGCGGCCCCAACTATGGCGATATGTAAACATCGGGGGTGACGGATGAAGATTATGGTGGCGATTAAGCGGGTGCTGGATCCCAACATCAAGGCTCAGGTCAGGCCCGACGGCAGCGGCATTGAGCTCAGCAACCGTAAAATGGCGATGAACCCCTTCTGTGAAATCGCCGTTGAAGAAGCCGTGCGCTTAAAAGAACAAGGGGTTGCGTCCGAAGTGCTGGTGGTCAGCGTCGGCGATGCCGCCGTTCAGGAGCAGCTGCGCAGCGCGCTGGCGCTGGGTGCCGATCGGGCTATTCATCTGCAGACGCCCGCCCCCCTCAGCAGCTCGCTGGCGGTGGCGAAGCTGCTGAAAATCATTGCGGAACGCGAACGGCCGCAGCTGATCCTGCTGGGCAAGCAGAGCATCGACAGCGACAACTACCAGACCGGGCAGATGCTGGCCGGGCTGCTGGACTGGCCGCAGGCGACCGCCGCCTCGGCGATCGCGCTGCAGGGGGAGGAAGCCATCGTTACCTGCGAGGTCGACAGCGGTTTGCGCACCCTGCAGCTGCGGCTGCCGGCGGTGATCACCAGCGACCTGCGGCTGAATACCCCGCGCTATCCGGCGCTGCCCAGCATCATGAAAGCGCGGCAGAAGCCGCTGGAGGTGCTGTCAGCAGACGTCACCGGCGTGGCGCTGGCCGGTACGCAGCGGCAGCTCAGCGTTACGCCCCCCGCGGCGCGTAAACCGGGCCGGCGGGTGTCATCGGTGGCCGAACTGGCCGGCCTGATCCGCTCACTCAGCGAGGAGAACTGATATGGCAAACTTAGTCCTGGGCGGTCATCAGGACGGACGGCTGTCGCCCGCCACACTCAGGGTACTGGCTGCCGCCCGCGCCATCGGCGGCGAAAGCGATCTGTTGATCGTCGGCAATGAGATTACGCCACCGATCGCCGAAGCCCTCACCCTGCCCGGCGTGCGTCACGTGCTGTCGGCAGACGATGAGACCTTTCGCCACCCGCTGGCGGAAGACGTCGCGCCGCTGCTGGTCAGCCTGGCCCCCGGCTACAGCCATATTCTGGCCGATGCCTCAGCGGACGGGAAAAGCCTGCTGCCACGCGTGGCGGCGCTGCTTGATGTGGATGCCGTGACGGGGGTAAGCGGGGTGATTGACGCCAGCACCTTCAAACGGCCGGTGTACGCCGGTAACGGTATTGCCGTGGTGCAGTCGCAGGCGGCCGTTAAAGTGCTTACCGTGATGAGCAGCGCCTTTACGCCGGTTGCCCGCGAGGGCGGACTCGCCAGCCACCAGCCGCTAAGCGGGCCGTTCCACCGTACAGAACGAACCCGCTGGCTGAGCGAAAGGTCGGCCAGTCCTGAAGGGCGGCCTGAGCTCACCACCGCCAGCGTGGTGATCGCCGGCGGGCGCGGCATGAAGAGCGGTGAAAACTTCAGCCTGCTGTATCAACTGGCCGATAAGCTCGGCGCGGCGGTGGGAGCCTCACGGGCGGCGGTCGACGCCGGGTTCGTCGCCAATGAGCTGCAGGTCGGGCAGACCGGCAAGGTGGTCGCGCCAGTGCTGTATATCGCGGTGGGGATCTCCGGGGCGATCCAGCACCTGGCCGGCATGCGCGACTCAGGGACGATCGTGGCGATCAACAACGATCCCGACGCGCCGATCTTTGCCGTTGCCGATTATGCGCTGGAGGCCGACCTGTTTGATGCCCTGCCGGAACTCATCAGGCTGCTGTCCTGAGCATTAACACCTTTTGTTTATACGCCGGGGGCGAATTTGTCTAGCTTGTGCAAAGGATGACCGTCAACAAGGTGAGTTTATGCAACCCGTCAGAAGCGTATTAAGCCCGCGAGAAACCACGGTGCTGTCACTGATTGCGGCAGGACACTCAAACAAGGAGATCGCTATTGTCCTTGCCATCACGCCCGAGACCGTTAAATCGCATATCAAACACATTCTGATTAAGCTGACCGCCCGTAACCGGGCGCAGGCGGTGTCGCTGGCCCAGCGTTCCGGGCTGCTGGCCGATATGCCCTGAGCCAGCCTGGTCAGGCAACGCTGCGCCGGGCCAGTATCTCCGCAATCGGTCAGGCAACGCTGCCGGGCAAGTGCCTCCGCAACGGGTCAGACAACGCTGCCAATCCGGGTGCCCCCTCTCAGAAGTCGTCAGGTTTCATCACGCTAAGAGTATTGCCACCAGCCTCTACGCAGATAATCAGGCTGTGAATGCGTGGCAGGATGCGGGCGTAGTAGAAACGAGCGGTCTGCAGCTTAACGCGATAGAAGTCCGGCTCGCTGTCGAGTTTTCGCAGAGCAATATCCGCCGCCCGCAGCCACAGGTACGCGTGCGTGAGATAGCCGATGATATGCAGGTACTCCGTCGCCGCCGCGCCCGCCTCGTCAGGATCCTCGCCGAGGCGGGCCAGCAGATTTTGCGTCAGGCTCTCCACATCGCCCATCACCGCCTCCAGCTGCGGGTTAAACTCGCTGCGGATGGCCGGGGCAACGCCGGTCATAAATTCGCGGATCTCGCTGAGCCACTGTGTTAAAAACTGCCCGCCACACTTCAGCGTCTTGCGCCCCAGCAGATCGGCGGCCTGTACGCCGTTGGCGCCTTCATAGATCTGGGTGATGCGCGCATCGCGTACCAGCTGCTCTATGCCATGTTCGCGGATATAACCGTGGCCGCCGAAAATCTGCTGTCCGTCCACGCAGCAGGCAAACCCCATATCGGTGGAGAAGGCTTTGGCGACGGGCGTCAACAGCGCCACCAGGTTCCCTGCCCGCACACGTTCATCGCTCTCCTCGCTGTACTTTTCCAGCTCAAGCAGTCGGGCAATATAGCCGATTAAGGCACGCCCCCCCTCGGTCAGGGCTTTCATGGTCAGCAGCATACGCCGCACATCACCGTGCGCGATCAGCGGCTGCGGCGGTGAACCAGCGGGGGCACCAACGGCGCGCCCCTGCAGGCGTTCGCGCGCGTAAGCCACGGCACGCTGGTAAGCGCGTTCACCGACCGCCACGCCCATATTGCCCACGCCCAGCCGCTCGTGGTTCATCATGATAAACATCGCCTGCAGTCCCTTGTTCTCCTCCCCCAGTAACCAGCCCTTCGCACCGTCAAAATTCATCACACAGGTCGCCGAGCCGTGGATGCCCATCTTATTCTCTACCGATCCGCAGCTCAGCGCGTTATGTGGCCCCAGCGCGCCCGCCTCGTCCGGTAGCACTTTCGGTACCAGAAACAGCGAGATGCCCCGGCTACCCGCCGGGGCGTCCGGCAGCCTGGCCAGTACCAGATGGATAATATTTTCGGTCAAATCCTGTTCGCCGCCGGAGATGAAAATTTTAGAGCCGCTGATGCGGTAGCTGCCGTCCGGCTGTTTTTCGGCGCGGGTACGCATCAGGCCCAAATCGGTGCCGGCCTGCGATTCGGTCAGGCACATGGTGCCCGCCCATTTACCGGCAATCATGGGCGGCAGATAGCGCTGTTTTAACGCCTCGCTGCCGGTGGCCGCGATCGCCGTACAGGCGGCACTGGTCAGGCCGCTGTACATGGTGAAGGCGATGCCGGCGGCATAGAACATCTCGTTGGTTGCCATGCCAACGCTGGCCGGCATGCCCATGCCACCGAACTCTACGGCGGCAGCAATACGGTTCCAGCCACCGCCGACAAAGGCATCGAATGCGTCTTTAAAGCCCGGCGGCGTGGTGACCTTCCCCTGTTTAAAACGTACCCCGTCCCGATCGCCCGTCGGGTTTAGCGGGTCGATAATCTCAGCAGCCACCGTAGCAGCCCCGGAAAGTACCGCCGTGGCGGTGTCGTCATCAAGGTGGTTGAGACCGGGCAGGCGTTGCCAGCGCTGCTGGCTGGCAAACATCTCCTGGCGGACAAAAGACATATCGCGGAGTGGTGCTTGATAGTGTGACATTCCTTTTCCCTCATCTGCTGGGCCGAAACAGGCCTGATAATGAGGGTAAGGAAAAGCGGACGGGTTTATTATCCCCTGAACAGGGGTCGCGGCGGCACACGGGCGGCCGCCGCGGCTGACGGACGAACGGTTATTCTGAGCGGCGGGTGGCGAAATCGCTGACCACTTCCACGTACGCCTGCAGCGCCTGAGCGACGTCGCCCGGCAACACCGCTTCCGCCGGATGGTGGCTGATGCCGCGATCGCAGCGCACAAACAGCATGCCCACCGGCCAGCGTTCGGCCACCGCGATGGCATCATGGCCGGCACCGCTCGGCAGCGCCAGGCTGCGCCCCTGAACACGGGTCACCGCGCGGCCGAGCGCCGCCTGCAGCCCGTCATCGCAGGCGGTGGCCGGAATGCGGTAATACTCGTCTGAGCTGAAGGTCAGGCCACGACGCAGGGCGATAGCTTCCGCCTGCACCAGCAGGTCCGAGAGCAGCTCGGCCAGCGGCCGATCCTGCGGGCCGCGCACGTCCAGCGTCAGCGCCACTTCGCCGGGGATGACATTAACCGCACCCGGCTGGCACTGCAGCGTACCGACCGTCGCTACCAGCTGCGGATCGTGCTGCGGCGTGCGCTGCTCAACGTAGACCATCCACTCCGCCGCCGCCGCCAGCGCATCTTTGCGATGGCTCATCGGCACCGTGCCGGCGTGGCCGGCCTCGCCGGTAAAGCGGCAGTTCAGGCGGCGGGCACCGTTAATCGCGGTGACCACCCCCAGCGCCAGCTGCGCCTGTTCGAGGCACGGCCCCTGTTCGATATGCAGCTCGAGATAGGCGGCAAAGTCCTCAACGTCGCGCGCCGCCTGCCACAGCAGATGCGGCTTCAGACCGATATCGCGCATCGCCTGCTCAACGGTAATGCCGTTGCCGTCCGGGTGCGACATCCAGCTCTCCGGCCAGCTGCCGGTCAGCCCGCGGCTGCCGAGCAGGGTGATGCCAAAACGCGTGCCCTCTTCGTCGGCAAAGCCGATAATTTCCAGCGCCAGCGGCAGCCGCTGGCCGCGATCGTGCAGGTACTGCACGGTTTCAATCGCCGCCAGCACCCCCAGCATGCCGTCGTAGCGGCCGGCGTTGCGCACGGTATCCAGATGCGACCCGAGCAGGATCGCCTGCGCGGCCTCGGTCTGGCCTTCGTAACGGCCGCAAATGTTGCCGACGCTGTCCTGCCATACGTGCATGCCCGCCGCCTTCATCCATTTGCCCACCAGCGCGTTGGCGCGCAGATGCTCCGGCGACAGGTAGACGCGGGTCAGCATGCCCGGCGTTTCGCTGAGCTCAGCCAGCGCATCGCAGCGAGCCATCACCCGGGCGGCGGCGACCTGCGCCGCCTGTGCATTTAACAGGCAATCGCTCATCAGCAGCTCCCGCGGTAGTGATCCCAGGCCGCCTGCATCGCTGCGCCCTGGGTGGTGCGGAAGCCGAGGTGGTTCAGCACCGCTTCCAGCGCGCTCAGCGTCTGCATCACGCAGTCCTTACGCGCGTTGTAACCCATGGTGCCGATGCGCCACACTTTGCCAATCAGCGGGCCAAAGGAGGTGCCAATCTCTATGCCGAAATCCTCCAGCATCAGCTTACGTACCTGGTCGCCGTTGACCCCGGCCGGGATCATCACCCCCAGCACGTTGTTCATTTTGTGCGTCAGGTCGCCGAAGGTCTCCAGCCCCATGCCCTGCACGCCTTTCAGCAGCGCGTCGCCGTGCAGCTTGTGGCGAATGATCCCGTTATCCAGCCCCTCTTCGAGGATCAGCCGGGCGCACTCGCGGGCGCCAAACAGCGCGCTGGTGGCTTCAGTGTGGTGATTGAGGCGCTCCGGCCCCCAGTAGTCCATGATCATGCCAAGATCGAAGTAGTTGGAGTAGATCATCTCGTCTTCACCGTCCTGATGGGCGTCGGTGCGAATGCCGGCCTCCACGCATTTGCGCTGGCGGATCACCGCCTCCATCTGCGGGCTGAGGGTAATCGGCGAGGTGCCGGACGGGCCACCGAGGCACTTCTGCATCCCGGCGGAGACCGCATCCAGCCCCCAGGCATCGGTCTCCAGCGCATTACCGGCAAAGGATGCCGTGGCGTCGGTGTAGAACAGCACGCCGTGGCGGCGGCAGATCGCCCCCAGCTCTTCCAGCGGCTGTAGCATGGTGGTGGAGGTGTCGCCCTGTACCGTCAGCAGCAGACGCGGTTTGACCTTTTTGATCGCGTCTTCAATCTGGTCCGGCGTAAACACCTCACCCCACGGCACCTCAATGGTGTGTACCTCAGCACGGCAGCGGCGGGCGATCTCACACAGCAGATGGCCGAAGCGACCAAATACCGGCACCAGCACCCTGTCGCCCGGACGGATCGCCGACAGCAGGATCGCTTCGATGCCGGCGCGCGAGGTGCCGTCGATCAGCAGCGTCCACTGATTGTCGGTGCGGAACACGGCGCGGTAGAGCGCCATCACCTCATTCATATAGTGGGTCATCGCCGGGTCATACTGACCGATCAGCTGGCTGGACATCGCGCGCAGCACGCGCGGGTCAGCGTTGATCGGGCCCGGCCCCATCAGCAGGCGCTGTGGCGGGTTGATTTGCGAAATTGTTGATAAGTCCATTAGCGTTCCTTTAGCTGATACTAAGCGTCGGCTGCGGCTCCTGCTCAGGGCGCAACCCGCGTTAAACCGTGAGGCCCGGCACACGTTGTGTTCAGGCGGTCGGGAACGGATTACAGCCCGCGCACCGACGAGATAAATTGTTTCAGTTCAGCTGTCTGAGGTGCGGCAAACAGCGTTTTGCTGTCGCCCTGCTCCCAGACGCGCCCCTGGTGCATAAACACCACGCGATCGCCCACTTCACGGGCGAAATTCATTTCGTGGGTCACCAGAATCAGGGTCATGCCCTCTTTCGCCAGCTGTTCCAGCACTTTCAGCACTTCGCCTACCAGCTCGGGATCGAGGGCGGAGGTGATCTCATCACATAACAGCACCTTTGGCGACATGGCCAGCGCGCGGGCGATCGCCACGCGCTGCTGCTGCCCGCCGGAGAGGCTGGAGGGATAGTAATCCATCCGTTCACCCAGCCCGACTTTTTCCAGCATGCGGGCGGCCAGCTCGCGGCACTCCGCCTGGCTTTTTTTCAGCACCCGGCGCGGGGCCAGCATCACGTTTTCCAGCGCGGTCATATGCGGGAACAGGTTAAAGCTCTGGAACACCATGCCCACCGAGCGGCTGATTTCACGCGCCTGGCTGTCGCGATCGGTGACGGTAATGCCACCCAGCTTGATGCTGCCTTCCTGATAGCCTTCCAGCCCGTTCATGCAGCGCAGCAGGGTACTTTTTCCCGAGCCGCTGCGGCCGATAATTGAGATCACTTCCCCGGCTTCAACGTCGAGATCCACGCCCTTCAGTACGTGATTGTCGCCGTAATATTTCTGCACCTGATTAATGGTGATGAGCGGCATTGAATTTCTTCTCCAGATACTGGCTGTAGCGGGACAGCGGATAACACATCAGGAAGTAGCCCAGCGCCACCAGCCCGAACACTTTAAACGGTTGATAAGTGACGTTGTTAAGGATGGTTCCGGCCTTGGTCAGCTCAATGAAGCCGATAATCGACGCCAGCGCCGTCCCCTTCACCACCTGCACGGCAAAGCCGACGGTGGGGGCAATACCGGTGCGCAGCGCCTGCGGCAGCACCACGCGATACAGGGTCTGACCGAAGCTCAGCCCCAGGCAGCGGCAGGCTTCCCACTGCCCTTTCGGCAGCGCCTGCACGCTGCCGTGCCAGATATCCACCAGGAACGCGCTGGTGTAGAAGGTCAGCGCCAGCGACGCGGCCGTCCACGGCGAGACGTCAATGCCGAACAGCGCCACGCCAAAGAAGGCGAGGAACAGCTGCATCAGCAGCGGCGTGCCCTGAAACAGCGCGCAGTATCCGCTAATCAGCCGGTTTGGCCAGCGGCGGCGCAGCAGGCGCACCATAACCAGCGGCAGCGCGACCAGCGTACCGCCGACAAAGGCGGTCAGCGACAGCATCAGGGTCCAGCGCGCGGCCAGCAGCAGATTGCGCAGAATATCCCAGTCGGTAAAGGTGTTCATCAGGGCTGTTCTCCAAACCATTTGCGCCCGGCGGCGAGCAGCAGCTGACGCATCGCTATCGACAGCAGCAGGTAGATCAGGGTGGTCACCAGGTAGACTTCAAAGCTTAAAAACGTCCGTGACTGAATCAGGTTGGCGGCGAAGGTCAGCTCCTCGTAGGAGACCTGCGACACCACCGACGAACCGAGCATCACGATAATGCACTGACTGACCAGCGCCGGGTAAATCCGCTTCATCGCCGGTGGCAGCACCACCCGCAGAAAGGTCTGGCTGCGGCTGAGGCCGAGCACCCGGCCGGCCTCCCACTGCCCTTTCGGCGTCACCTGAATGCCGGCGCGGATAATCTCGGTGCTGTAGGCACCGAGGTTAATCAGCATCGCCAGCAGCGCGGCTTCGCCCGCCGTCAGTTTCAGCCCGAGATTCGGCAGGCCAAACACGATAAAAAACAGCTGTACCACAAACGGCGTGTTGCGGATCAGCTCAACGTAGATGCCCCAGATGCGGCTCAGCAGCGAAGGCTTGCCGCTGCGCAGCGCCGCGCCGAGGATCCCCAGCCCGACGCCGCCCACCGTGGCCAGCACCGTCAGCTGGATGGTTACCCACAGGCCGGCCAGCAGCTCCGGCCAGTAGGGCCACAGGGCGGGAAAGTTCAGTTGCCCAATCATCGCTCGGCCCTTATGCGCCGAGGTCGGCAGGCAGCGGCGCTTTCAGCCACTGTTCAGACAGCCCGTTCAGCGTCTTATCCTGGATGGCCTGCTCAATCAGCGCGTCCACTTTCGCCTTCAGCGCCGGTTCATTTTTCTTCAGGCCGATGTAGCACGGCGAGTCTTTCAGCATAAACTGCGCCACCGGCGCTTTATCCGCGTTCTGGCGGGAGATCGCCGCCACCACCAGATTGCCGGTCGCCACATACTGCACCTGGCCTGAGAGATATGCGGAGAGCGTGGTGTTGTTATCTTCGTAACGTTTTAACTGGGCATCTTTCGGTGCCACCTCGGTCAGCACCATGTCTTCCACCGCACCGCGGGTCACGCCGATGGTTTTGCCGCTCAGGCCGGCGGCCTCTTTCAGCGTGCCGTCTTTCGGGCCAAACACGCCAAGGAAGAACGGCGCATAGGCGCGGCTGAAGTCGATCACCTTCTCACGCTCCGGATTTTTCCCCATGCTGGAGATCACCAGGTCGACCTTATCGGTCTGCAGGTAAGGGACGCGGTTGGCGCTGGTCACCGGCACCAGCTGCAACTTAAGTTTCATCTGTTTCGCCAGGTACTTCGCCATATCGATATCGTAACCCTGTGGCTGCAGATCGGTGCCGACCGAGCCAAACGGCGGGAAGTCCTGCGGTACGGCAATACGGATAACACCACGTTTTTCAATATCCTGCAGCTGATCTGCATGGGCTACCGTTGCCTGAGTGAACAGCACCGCACCGGCCAGTAATGCGAATAAACCTTTTTTCATTTTCTCTTCCCCGGTTAATACATCATGAAACGAAAGATTCTTAAAGAGATTATTTGCAACTAATGTGCCAGCGCGCGTTGACCGGAAAGATTTTCCTGCTGGCCGGGCCGATCCGGACCAATGACGGATTTAAAATGCCTTGCTGTTCCTGATGTTGAGAGAAAAACAGCACACCATTTGCTGCGGACATCCGGCGATCGCCGCAGGTACCGCGCAGAAACCAGCGCCGTTCAGACAATAAAAAGGGGCGCATCCTGCGCCCCAAAAACATGCAAAGCACCAAAGCGGTGCCCCACTATCGCTGTTCCAGCTCGTCCAGCTGGCCGTACAGCCCGGCAATCTGATGAATACGCTGGCGGCCGTCGCTCAGCAGTTCGTGCAGCACCGCGTTGGCCAGCAGGTTGATCAGGCTGTTGGCAGCGGCGTAGCTGTCAAAAGCGGAAACGCTGTCCAGCGGCGCGCACAGCTGCCAGCGCGCCAGCGCTATCACCGACTGCGCCTGCGGTTCGCACAGCGCCAGCGTGGGGATCTGCCGCTGCTGCAGCTGCTGCAGCAGCGGGCGAATAATGCGCGGACGGCGGCGGAAGGCCATCACCACCACCAGATCGTCAGGGGTCAGATCCACCAGCTCTTCCGCCAGCGTCTGGCCGGGCTGCGGCAGCACCTGCACCTGCCCGCGCGCCTGCAACAGCTGCTGCCGCAGGTGCAGCGCCAGCGGCCACGAGTTACGCATCCCGATGATAAACAGACGCTTACTGCTGACCAGTGCCTGTACCACCTCGCCCAGCTGCACGCTGTCGATGCCGTTAACCCACTGGGTCAGGTTGGCCATCTCCTGCTTATAGTGGCGCGCCAGCAGGGTGTTACCCTGTACCGCGTCGCGATTATCGGTCAGCGGCATGCCGCTCTGGCGCAGGGTGCGCAGCTCATCGCGCATATCCTTATACTTCTCATAGCCCAGCCGCTTAAACAGCCGGCTGACGGTGGCTTTGGACACGCCGCTCAGGCGCGCCAGCTCGGCGCTGTTATAGCTAATCAGATCGTCGAAGTGGTCGAAGACAAAGTCGGCAATCCGCTGCTCCTGTGGTGAGAGCTGTTCGTACTGACTGCGCAGTCGTTCATCAAGCTGCATCATGCTAGAGTCCCTGTAACTTTTGTTTCATTCACCTGATGGTATACAAAAGCCGTGCCTGAAAAAACTGGAACGGCGATTGCTTTAGTCAGGGCACCGTTGATTGAGGACGATAAACATGAACCAAAGCAATATGGCCCCGCTGGGGATGGCCGTCACCCCGCATCATCTGGCCAGCGAGAGCGCGCTGTCGGTGTTACGCGAAGGGGGTAACGCCATTGAGGCGATGGTGGCCGCCGCCGCGACCATCGCGGTGGTCTATCCGCATATGAATGGCCTCGGGGGCGATGGCTTCTGGCTGATCGTGCCGCCGCAGGGCGAGCCGATCGCCATTGACGCCAGCGGGGCGGCCGGCTCGCTGGCGACGATTGATTTCTATCAGGGAGCGACGACCATCCCCCATCGCGGCCCGCGCTCGGCGCTGACCGTCGCCGGCACGGTCAGCGGCTGGGCGGAAGCGCTGGAGGTCTCCCGCGAGCTGGGTGGCCAGCAGCGGCCGCTGGCAAGGCTGCTCAGCGACGCCATCCGCTATGCGGCAGACGGTATTCCGGTTACCGAGTCGCAGGCCGCCGCCACCCACGGCAAACGGCCCGAGCTGGAGGGACAGCCCGGCTTCGCCAGCACCTTTCTGCCTGACGGTGAGGTACCGCGTGCCGGCAGCCGTTTCACCCAGCCGGAGCTGGCCGACACGCTGATCCACCTGAGCGAAGCGGGGCTGGAGAGTTTCTACCGCGGGCCGCTGGCGCACCGGCTGGCCGCGTCGATGGCAGAGTTAGGGATGCCGATCACCCTGCAGGACCTCAGTAACCAGCGGGCCAGGCGGCGCACCCCGTTGCGCATCCGGCACCAGTACGGCGAAGTGTTTAATATGACCCCGCCGACCCAGGGCCTGGTGTCGCTGGCGATCCTCGCCATCACCGACCGCTTGCCAATGGCCGAAGCCAGCGAAGCGCAAACCCTTCACCGCATTGTTGAAGCCACCAAGCTGGCGTTCGGGCTGCGTGACCAGTACATCACCGACCCTTTGCATATGCATGAGGAGATGCAGGCGCTGCTGGACGGCGACCGCCTGGCACAGCTGGCGGCACAGATTGACGATACCCGCGCGGCCCCGTGGGGCACCAGCAAAGGGCCGGGCGATACGGTCTGGATGGGGGTAATGGACAGCAGCGGGCTGGCCGTCTCCTTTATCCAGAGCATCTATCACGAATTTGGCAGCGGCGTGGTGCTGCCGGGCACCGGGATTACCTGGCAGAACCGCGGCGCGGCGTTCAGCCTGGATGCCAGTCATCTGCTCGCGCTGGCACCGGGCAAACAGCCGTTCCATACGCTGAACCCGGCGGCGGCGCGGCTTAACGACGGCCGTACAATAGTCTACGGTTCGATGGGCGGCGACGGCCAGCCGCAGACCCAGGCCGCGATCTTCACCCGCCACGTGGTACAGGGAATGCCGCTGCAGCAGGCGATAAGCGCGCCGCGCTGGCTGCTGGGCCGCACCTGGGGCCAGTCTTCCGACTCGCTGAAGCTGGAGGGGCGTTTCAGCGCGGAGACCGTCGCCACCCTGCGCGCCCTCGGCCATGAGGTGGAGATGCTGGCAGACTTTAGTGAAGCAGTGGGCCATGCCGGGGCGATCGTACGCCATAATAACGGCATGCTGGAAGGCGCTTTCGATCCGCGCAGCAACGGCAGCGCGGCCGGTTTTTAACAGGAGACGATCATGACGCAGTATCACGCCGACTGGGCGATCTATATCTCACAGATGGAACAGGTCCTCGGGCTTGAGCTGGACGACGCGCGCCGCGCGGAGCTGCTGGTGCAGTTTACCCGCATCGCCGGGATGGCCGGGCCGTTAATGAACTTCCCGCTCGACGACCGGCTGGAAGTGGCAGGAGTGTACAAAGCATGAGCCTGCATGACCTGTCGATTCAACAGCTGAGCGCGGCGTTCTCCGCTGGCGAGCTGAGCGCCCGCGAGATTGCCGGCCAGACGCTGGCGGCGATCCACCAGCGTAATCCGGCGATCAACGCCTGGACTCACGTCACCGACGATCGCATGCTGCAGGAGGCCGATCGCCTCGATCGCCTGCGCCGCGAAGGTCAGCCGCTGCCCGCGCTGGCCGCCGTGCCCTATGCGGTAAAAAACCTGTTTGACGTTACCGGCCACAGCACGCTGGCCGGTGCCAGCCTGTTCAGCGAACGGGCACCGGCGCGGCAGGATGCCTGGGCGGTGCAGCAGCTTAACCGCAGCGGCGGCCTGCTCTCCGGCATGCTGAATATGGACGCCTACGCCTACGGTTTTACCACCGAGAACAGCCACTACGGCGCGACCCGTAATCCGCACGATCTGACGCGCATCGCCGGCGGCTCCTCCGGCGGGTCGGCGGCGGCGGTGGCCGCCGGGCTGGTCCCCTTCTCGCTCGGCAGCGATACCAACGGTTCGATCCGCGTGCCGGCCTCGCTGTGCGGCATCTTCGGCCTGAAACCGACCTTCGGCCGCCTGTCGCGCGGCGGCAGCCATCCGTTTGTCGCCAGCCTTGACCATATCGGCCCGTTTGCCCGCCGGGTCAGCGACCTGACGCTGGTCTATGACGCCCTGCAGGGGCACGATGACGCCGATGCCTTCCAGGCCGACGCGCCGCTGCAGCCGGTGATGCCGCAGCTGGAACGCAGCGGCGAAGGATTACGCTGCGGCGTGCTCGGCGGCTGGTTCAGCGAGTGGTGCGATGACGACGCGCGCGACGCGGTGGCCCGCGCGGCGCGCGCGCTGAACGCCACCGAGACCTACGAGCTGGCGGACACCGACCTGGCGCGCACCTCTGCGTTTATCATTACCGCCTCGGAAGGTGGCAACCACTATCTGCCGGCCCTGAAGCGTGCGCCGCAGGACTTCGAACCCGCCTCACGCGAGCGCCTGCTGGCCGGCGCGATGCTGCCCGGAGCCTGGTACGTGCAGGCGCAGCGCTTCCGCCGCTACTGGCAACAGCAGGTGCTGCCGCTGTTTGAGCAGGTCGACGTGCTGATCGCTCCGGCCACCCCGACCAGCGCCACCCCGATCGGCCAGCAGACCATGCACATCAACGGCCAGGATCTGCCAATCCGCGCCAGCATGGGGATGCTGACCCAGCCGATCTCCTTCCTCGGCCTGCCGGTGGCCAGCGTGCCGCTGCAGACGCCCGGCGGATTACCCATCGGCCTGCAGCTGATCGCCGCGCCGTTTAACGAAGCCGCCTGCCTGCGCGCCGCCCGTGCGCTGGAGCAGAGCGGACTGGCCAGGGCGGTGCTGCCCGTTATGGAGTGATGTAATGAGAACTGAAGATATCGATCGTCCGGCGGTGGTTGCCGAGGTCACCGCCGCCTTTTACCGCTACGAGCAGGCGCTGATCGGTAATGATATTGCGGTACTGGATGAGCTGTTCTGGCACGATCCCCGCACCGTGCGGCTCGGGGCCGGGGAGAATCTCTACGGCATTGACGCGATTCGGGAGTTTCGCGCCGCCCGGCCGTCGGCCGGACTTGACCGCCAGCTGCGTAATACGGTGATCACCTGCTACGGCGACGACATGGCGGTGTGCAGCACCGAATTTACCCGTGAAGGGAACGATAATATCGGCCGCCAGCAGCAGACCTGGATCCGCCTTCCTGAGGGCTGGCGGATCGTGGCGGCGCAGGTCAGCATCATGCGCTAGGCCGCGCCGGCACTGGCCTGCGCCGAAGTCAGTAAAACTCACGGTGGCGTGGGCCAGGGGCCGGTGTTACAACTTCCCCTGTTGACCAAACAGGGAGCAAAAAATGAGCAATCATCCGCACGTTACTGTTTCTGATGCACACCCAAACCCGCAGGACGAAAACCCTCCACCTGCCGATAAAGACTGGCACCGTAATGAAATTATCTGCGCAATCCATATGACGGGAGGGTCGGTAGCGTCATTGTCACGCGCACACGGGTTAGCCGAGGGAACGCTGGCTAACGCGCTTAACCGCCCGTGGCCGAAGGGGGAGCTGATTATCGCCAACGCGATTGGCGTCAACCCCGAACAAATCTGGCCCAGCCGTTTCTTAGCCCGCCGTGAGCGGGATCGCTTCAGGGGAAGGCAGAAGCGCAGATATCCGTAGGCGGTTTCTGCATTTCGGCAATGGAGATTAGCGTATAACTATTCAGGGATATGTGTTTTCGTCGTCACCGCTCAATTCGTCAGTCATCTTCCTGAATCTCATTATTTATTTTTTGCAATGCTATCAGTTACTTCTCTTTTCCTCCCGGCCGTAGTAGTTTCACTGGAATTTATCGGGGTATGGTGGGGAATTTTTATCTCTGCACGGGTCAGGGAGGCCAGTAGGGTGAATGAGTACGGGCAGACGATGGCGGCTTTTCGCTTACCTCGTTCGCTGATCACCTTCTTCGGAATCACCAGCATAGGTACTGCGTTGCAGTCGGGGAAAATGGAGTGGGTGTTTATTATTAACACGATTCTACTAGCTCTGGTTATCTTATTAAAACTAACCAGAGAGTCAAAAAATCGTTAAAAGGAATACTGCAAGCGACTCATTAGATGCAGAAGCGCCAGATAGCTTCTGCATCAAAACTCGAAAAAGTCAGCTTCCGAAGGGAATAATCGACTCACAGGTTTTAAAAATACTCTGTGGGATGAAATTATTGAAACCATTTTCAATGCAGTAATCGATTAGACCTCGTTTGTTACCCACGCCTGCTTTTTTATAAATCCGACAAAGCGTATCTTCCACTGTTCGGTTGGACACGCCGATCGCTCTTTCAATCATTTTAGGTGTAAAAGACTGGCACGTGTAGAAAATAACCTCCCATTCTTTAAGCGTAAACAGATTATCCGGTGGCGTGAATATAAGTGAAGTCGGTATTTTAATTTTTTTAATCCGAGTGATAGCAATAGAATCAACAGGCCTATTGTGCGCAATAATGCCAAGCACCTCACCAGACTGTCCTATTATTGGAAACTTATCACAATACCATGGCTGAAAAAAATCATCGTTTCCAACTTTATGTATTTCTACTGAGGTCATTCTGTCGCGATGTTGCTCAACTTTTCTGTCATGCGCCTGAAATTCCGGTTCAAATTCATGTATTGCTACAGGCAACTCTCCATCATAACGCCCTTCAAGATTAAAACCTTCAGGAATTGTCAAAAAACGCCTAATCTCTTTATTAGCATACACAAACTGTGATTTTTTGTTTTTTACCCACCAGGATTCACCACTCCCTTCCCAATAGCGAATCAAGGGGGCAATAATACTCTCTATTTCGGCATCTGCATCCTTATCACTCATGCTTTCATCTCCATATCCACTAATAAAAAACTATTCGGTTCTAATCCGGGAATGAGTGAGTATAAATTTTGAAGAGAAAAAGTAATCAGGGCAAGTAAAATTAAAGCACGAAGTGAATAGTAATTTATTGAATTAACGATTTTTGTGATGGAAAGGATAACTCGAAAAGATAAAGGACGAGCCCACGCTCGTCCTGAACGCTTACATCACCGGGGCGGGGTGTTTTTTCATCCAGTGATCGGCGATCTGCTGGCGGGTGCAGATCCACACCCTGTCGTGCTGCTGGATATGATCGAGAAAACGCTGCAGCGCGCGGAAGCGGCCGGGGCGGCCGAGCAGGCGGCAGTGCATGCCGATCGACATCATTTTCGGTGCCTCTTCGCCCTCTTCATACAGCACGTCAAAACTGTCGCGCAGGTAGGTATAGAACTGCTCGGCGGTGTTGAAACCCTGCGGGGTGGCAAAGCGCATATCGTTGGTTTCAAGGGAATACGGGATAATCAGGTGCGGCTTCACCGTGCCGTCCAGGCAGGTAACCTGGGTCCAGAACGGCAGGTCGTCACCGTAGTAGTCGCTGTCGTAGGTCAGGCCGCCCTGCTCCACCACCAGCCGGCGGGTGTTCGGGCTGTCGCGGCCGGTGTACCAGCCGGTGGGTGTTTTGCCAAACAGGTCGGTCAGCGTGTCCAGCGCCAGCTGCATGTGCTGCCGCTCGGTTTTCGCATCCATCCCCTGATAGTGGATCCAGCGCCAGCCGTGGCTGACCACGTCGTAATCCGCCGCTTTGATCGCCTCAACGATTTCCGGGTGACGCGCCAGCGCCATCGCCACGCCAAATACGCTCAGCGGCAGCCCGCGTTTCTGAAACTCGTTGTGAATGCGCCAGAAACCGGCGCGGGAACCGTATTCGTACAGCGAGTCCATCGACATATGGCGCTCGGGATAGCTGGCCGCGCCGATAATATCCGAAAGAAACTGCTCGGAGCCGGCGTCGCCGTGCAGCACGTTGTTTTCCGCGCCCTCTTCGTAGTTGAGGACAAACTGCACCGCAATGCGCGCCTTCTTCGGCCAGGCCGCGTGCGGCGGCTGTCCCGCATAGCCGCGCAGGTCACGCGGATAGTTTTTGTTGAAGCCGTACTCTTTCTTTTCGGGAGTATCACTCATAACCAGCATCCTGTGTTGTCGGCGTGCGTTATCACCTTAGTTTAGGCGCTCAAACTGACCGGACAGCCTTTTCGCCACCGGATAATCCAGATCGCCGTGTTTGCTGGTGCCCAGCCCCAGCGCCAGCAGCGATTCAACCATTTTCACCGCCGCGCCTACGCCGTCGATCACCGGCAGCCCCAGTTCACGCGTCAGTTCCTGCGCCAGGTCCGCCATGCCGCCGCAGCCGAGCACGATCGCCCCGCTGCCGTCTTCGCGTTTGGCCTGGATACAACGCTGGCGCACTTTCTCCTGCGCCACGCCGCTGCCGTCTTCCAGCGCCAGCACCGGCAGGTCGATGGCGTGGATCGCGGCGCAGTGGTGCACAAAACCGTACTGCTGCAGCAGGTGCCGGGCAATCACCACCGTGCGCGGCAGCGTCGTAACGATGGAGAAACGGGTGGCCACCAGGGTGGCCACATGCATCGCCGCTTCGGCAATGCCCACCACCGGCCCGGAAGCCAGCTCACGGGCGGCCAGCAGCCCCGGATCGCCAAAGCAGGCGATCACGTGGCCGCGTGCGCCCTGCTCACGGCCGGCTTTGACCTGCTCGAGCACGCCGATGGCGGCTATCGCCTCATCAAAGTGGCCTTCGATGGAGGGCACGCCCTGTGCCGGGCACACCGCCAGAATATCGGTGTTCGCCCCGGCCACCGCCCGCGCGGCGCGGCCGATGGTTTCGGTCATCGCCAGGCTGGTGTTAGGGTTAATCACCTGGATCAGCTGTCGGTTACTCATCACTCCACTCCTTTACCTGCAAACAGCCGGGCGAAATCCGGCAGGGTTTCGCCGCCGCGTTCAAAGCGCAGGCTGGCCACAATATGATCGAAATGTTGCCGTAGTGCGTCAGTCAGCGGCACCAGCGCCCGCTCGCGCAGCAGTATCAGCAGCTGGTCGTGATCGTCACAGCGGCAGCCCTGCTTCCAGGGGGAGCCATAGGCCGCTACCACCAGCGAGGAGCGCTGGCTCAGCCGGGTGACCATTTCGGTCAGCACCTGATTGCCGGAGATCGCCTGCAGCTGGATGTGAAAGGCGGCGGAGAGGCGGATCGCGGCGGCACCGTCGTGAGCGTCATGCGCCTGCTGCTCCTGGCGGATCAGCTTTTCCAGCGCCGCCAGATGCGGCGGCTGGCAGCGGGCCAGTACGTCAGCCAGGTTGGCGCACTCCAGCAGGCAGCGGGTGTGGAAGATATCCTGCGCCTCTTCCACGGTCGGCGTGGCGACCTGCGCACCACGTTTGGGCGTCAGGGTGATCATTTGCACCGCTGCGAGGCGCTGCAGCACCTTACGAATGCCGGTGCGGCTGACGCCAAACACCTCAGAGAGGGCCTCTTCCGGCAATTTACTGCCCGGCGGGAGCTGGTGCTCCACGATCGCCGTCATTAGCGCCTGGTAGATCGGCTCATCCTTATCATTCAGGTCAGAGGCCGTTTTCAGCCCGGTTTCACTCTTCATTTTTCGCTCCGTCAACATCATCGCCCTGGCAAATCGTACACAGTATTCGTCATTTTTGTATACATGAAATTACGATCTGGCCTGGATCCTGCAATACCTGATGCAACCCAACCGGTTTTATCATCTCTTTGAGGAGCAGGTTTCATGCCAAACAGTCAAATGAGTTCCCAGGACGCGGCCGCAGAAGCCCGTGCCAACTACAGCCCCCGGCTGTGTAATGACGATCTCGCCCCGACCCGTGACCAGAACTGGAGCTGGTACAACATCTTTTCGTTCTGGATGTCCGATGTACACAGTATGGGCGGCTACGTGGTGGCGGCCAGCTTCTTCACCCTCGGCCTGGCCAGCTGGCAGGTGCTGTTGTGCCTGCTGGCCGGAATCTGCATCGTGCAGCTGTGCGCCAACCTGGTGGCGAAGCCCAGCCAGATGGCGGGCGTGCCCTACGCGGTGATCTGCCGCCAGGCCTTCGGCGTGTTCGGGGCGAATATCCCGGCGGTGATCCGCGGGCTGATCGCGTTTGCCTGGTACGGTATTCAGACCTACCTGGCGGCTAACGCGCTGATGCTGGTGTCGCTTAAGTTCTGGCCGGCGCTGACGCCGATGACCCAGGTCAGCTGGCTGGGCCTGTCACAGCTGGGCTGGCTCTGCTTCGGCATTATGTGGCTGCTGCAGGCGATGGTGTTCTGGCACGGGATGAACGCGATTAAGCGCTTTATCGATATCGCCGGGCCGGCCGTGTACGTGGTGATGGGCGCGCTGGCGGGATGGATTGTATACAAAACCGGCTTTGACGGCATTTCGTTCACTCTGGCCAGCAAGTCGCTGACCGCCGGTGAGCAAACGTGGCAGATGATTACCGCCACCGCGCTGGTAGTCTCCTACTTCTCCGGCCCGCTGCTTAACTTTGGAGACTTCTCCCGCTACGGCAAAAGCATGGGCGAGATCAGACGCGGTAACCGCTGGGGACTGCCGTTCAACTTCCTGCTGTTCTCAATTGTTACCGTGGTGATCGTCTCCGGTACCCAGTCGCTGTTTGGCCGTATGATCGTTGACCCGATTGAGACCGTCAGCATGGTCGGCAGCGACCTGGCGGTGGCGATTGGCCTGTTAACCATGATTACCGCCACCATCGGCATCAACATCGTGGCCAACTTTGTCTCACCGGCCTTTGACTTCTCTAACTGCTCGCCGCAGAAGATCAGCTTCCGCACCGGCGGCATGATTGCCGCGGTAGGCTCGGTGCTGCTGACGCCGTGGAACCTGTTTAACTCACCGGAGCTGATCCACTACACGCTGGACGTGCTGGGGGCATTCATCGGTCCGCTGTTCGGTATTCTGCTGGTGGACTTCTACATCGTTAAGCGTGGGAAGGTGTCGGTGGATGATCTGTTTGACGCGACGCCGGCCGGTAAATACTGGTATCGCGGCGGCTTTAACCCGAAAGCGATTGGTGCACTGCTGCCCGCCGTGGCCATCGGCCTGGTGATCAGCTTTATCCCGTCGTTACACGCGGTGGCAAACTTCAGCTGGTTTATCGGCGTGGCGCTGGGTGCGGGTGCCTATCGCTGGATGTCGCGTGAGGAAGTGAGCCGCGAAGCCACACCGGCTTACGCTGCAAACGTCGTGATGCAGAAAGAGTGATGATGCAGTAAGAGTGATGTGAGAGAGGGCCGGTTAATCCGGTCCTTTTTTTAAAGCGCATAAAAGACAAAAGGCCGATTCCTGAGAATCGGCCTTTCTTAATACTTGGCGGAACGGACGGGGCTCGAACCCGCGACCCCCTGCGTGACAGGCAGGTATTCTAACCAACTGAACTACCGCTCCGCGCTTTATTCCCCGTCGGGAACGAGGCGAATATTACGGACAGGTACGCTATACGTCAACGCTTTTTAACCGGTTTTATTTTAAGTGCTCTTTTTTTATGCTTAACGGGCTTTTTCTGTCGCAATTTAGCCACTTACTGCGCGGCGTCCTCTGACGGGCGCCATAAACAGCTGCCGCCTTTTTTCATCACCAGGTCCAGACGGGCCTCATGCAGCGCGCATTCGTCTGCGCTGGCGCGCACCACGCGCAGACCCGACGACGGCCGCACAATGCGTTGAATGGTCTCTTCCCCTTCCTGTTTGTCGCGTTCGCCCTCCATAGAAAAAGTCAGCGAGGTCTGCCCGCCGGTCATGGTCAGGAAAACTTCGGCGAGGATTTCGGAGTCAAGGAGTGCGCCGTGCAGCGTACGCTTGCTGTTGTCTATTTCATAACGTGAGCAGAGGGCGTCGAGGCTGTTGCGCTTGCCCGGAAACATCTTACGAGCCATCGCCAGGCTGTCGGTTATCTGGCAAAACGTTTCGGTTTTACCGATGCCCCGGTTCAGCTTGCTGAATTCATAGTCCATAAAGCCGATATCGAACGAGGCGTTATGGATCACCAGCTCCGCACCATCGATATAGGCGAGGAACTCGTCGGCAACGTCGGCAAAGGTCGGTTTATCCGCCAGAAATTCATCCGCAATACCGTGCACGCCGAACGCTTCCGGATCGACCAGCCGATCCGGTTTCAGGTAGACGTGGAAGTTATTGCCGGTCAGACGGCGGTTGACCACTTCTACGGCACCGATTTCGATAATGCGGTGCCCCTCATAGTGGACGCCAATCATGTTCATACCGGTGGTTTCGGTATCAAGCACGATGACCCGTTCGGATGTACTCTGGAAACTCATGACGTTTACCCGGTGGTTAATCAGTCGTGGGCGCAGGCCCGCTGGAGAAAGTGTCGCAGGTGCATACCCTGCGCGATTGCCCGACAGGGTAACACCAGCCGGGCCGGTAAGTCATGCTCCTGGGGGCGACAGACTGCACCGGCAGCGGCATCAACCCGTCGCGATCGCCAGTAAATGCGCTTTTTGCCATGCTCGCGGCAGCACTTTATGTCAGACTTGGCGTTTTACAGCGGGAAGACGGGCAAAAATGTTAAAGCAGGTTGAGATTTTCACCGACGGATCCTGTCTGGGTAACCCAGGCCCCGGCGGTTACGGCGCGATTTTACGTTTCGGTAAACATGAAAAGGAGTTCAGCGCCGGATTTCGGCTGACCACCAATAATCGCATGGAGATGATGGCGGCGATCGTCGCGCTGGAAGCGCTGAACGAGCAGTGCAACGTGGTACTGAGCACCGACAGCCAGTACGTGCGTCAGGGGATCACCAGTTGGATCCATAACTGGAAAAAGCGCGGCTGGAAGACCGCCGATAAAAAGCCGGTGAAAAACGTCGACCTCTGGCAGCGGCTGGACAAGGCGCTGAGCCACCATGAGATCCAGTGGAAGTGGGTTAAAGGGCACGCCGGTCACGTGGAAAATGAGCGCTGTGATGAACTGGCGCGATCGGCGGCGGGCAAACCGACCGCCGATGATATCGGATATCAGTCCGGCTCCTGATGCTTACGGAATGGGCTTGCGCTGACCGGGCTGAGCGCACGCCTGGCGGCGCTTCTCTTCGCCGGGTTTCTGGTAAGCGGGAAGGTACGCTTACGGGCGACGATCATATGCATACAGCCCAGCGCGGGCAGGTGCGTGCTGATCACCTTACCGCCTTGTCGGCTCCAGGGCAGGACCTGAAACCCGCTGCGCTGTACCACTTCGTAATTGAGCAGGCTCAGCCAGTCGAGCAGGCGCAGGGTGGTGAACATTCTGCTGTTCCACGGCATCTTACGGTGCACGCCCGGAATAAGCTTCCCTACGCCCAGCACGCTGAACAGATTGAAACCGCTGATGATCATCCAGCCATCGTCAATCAATACCCGATCGACTTCGCGCAGAATGCGGTGCGGATCGCTGCTCCAGGCCAGCGTGTGCGCCAGCAGGCAGGCATCCACCGATTTTGACTCAAAGGGCAGGCTCAGCGGCGAGGCGATCACCTGCAGATTATCACCGCTCTCGCCGACGCTGACCTGATGTGAGATGCCACAGGCGTCGGTAGCAATCTCTGCGCTCAGGCTGCCGATTTTTAACAGGTGAAAACCGTAAAGTTTCGCCAGCGTGGGCTGCAGGTGATGGGATAGCGCATCGCGGTAAAACTCTCCGCAAGGCATCTGCGCCCATTGGGTCGGAACCGGGCGGATTTGACGTGTTTTAGCGGGCTTCATGCTTTAACATCTTCCTTCCGTTACCAGCACACAGAGGTGAATAATGAATCTTACCAGCATTCCGGCCCTGCAGGATAATTACATCTGGACCCTCAATGATGATGCAGGTCGCTGCCTGATCGTCGACCCGGGCGAAGCGCTGCCGGTACTCAGCCTGCTGGAGAAAAATCAGTGGCAGCCAGAGGCTATATTACTGACCCATCATCACCACGATCATGTCGGCGGCGTGGCGGAATTGTGTGACCGTTTTCCCGGCTTAACGGTGTACGGACCGGAAGAAACCCGCGGCAAAGGGACCAACTTTATCGTGGCAGATGGCGACGACATCACCGTATTGGGAAACAAATTCACCGTTTTTTCCACGCCGGGTCACACTTTAGGACATGTCTCATATTTCAGCTTCCCTTATCTTTTCTGCGGAGACACAATGTTTTCCGGCGGATGTGGCCGACTTTTTGAAGGCACACCCAAGCAGATGTTTGAGTCTTTTCAAGTTATTAATGCACTCCCTGCCGATACGCTGGTCTGCTGCGCCCATGAATATACATTATCCAATTTAACCTTTGCGCACACCATTGACCCTGATAATGCCGAAATAACGCAGTACTACCATAAAATTAGAGAGTTACGTGCAAAAAACCAGATAACTTTGCCGACAAAGCTGGAACTGGAAAGAAAAATTAATGTATTTCTGAGAACGCAAGATACTGAATTACAGAAGTTAATTGGCTTCGAAACATCCCCGCAACATGAGTGGCAGGTTTTCGCGACTCTACGCGAGAAGAAAGACACTTTTTGAATTTAAGGTTGTGTTGTCAGGATCGAGCACGTATCATTGCTCGTCTTTTAAGCGAACTATTGACACACACATGAAGGCTAAAGCGATATTACTCGCCTCAGTCTTGCTGGTGGGGTGCCAGGCATCAAGGCACGATGCTAACATCCCCGTACAGCATGCACAGAGTTTGTCTTCGGCAGGTCAAGGTGAAAATGGACAGTACTCAGATGAGTTGTTGTCTCCGCGCTGGCAGGATGATGGAACGACCCTGGCGCAGGGCAGAGATCTGTGGAATTTCATTAGCGACGAGCTGAAGATGAAGGTTCCGGATAATTACCGGATACGCGAACAAAAACAGAAGTACCTGAGTAACAAGAGCTATCTCCACGATGTAACATTACGGGCAGAGCCGTATATGTACTGGATAGTCGAGCAGATTAAGCAACGTAAAATGCCGATGGAACTGGTACTACTACCCATAGTGGAGAGCGCTTTTGACCCCCGCGCAACGTCTTCCGCCAATGCCGCAGGCATCTGGCAGATCGTGCCGCAGACGGGTAAAAATTATGGTCTTAAGCAGACCCAGTGGTATGACGGGCGACGTGATGTCGTGGCGTCGACCAAAGTTGCTCTGGATATGATGCAACGCCTTAACGACATGTTTGACGGTGACTGGTTACTGACCGTTGCTGCGTATAACAGTGGTGAAGGCCGCGTGATGAAGGCGATGAAGGCAAATAAAGCCCGTGGACGACCTACGGACTTCTGGTCTTTAGCGCTGCCGAGAGAAACGACGGTCTATGTGCCTAAAATGCTGGCCCTGGGGCAGATCCTCAAGAACAGCAAGCGCTATGGCGTGCGTCTGCCGACACCGAACGAATCCCGCGCTCTGGCGCGTGTAGAAGTCGGTCAGCAGATTGAGCTGACGCAGGCGGCCGAAATGGCCGGCATGTCGCTCAGCAAACTGAAGAGCTTTAATACCGGCTACAAGCGTGGCACGACGGCACCTAATGGTCCTCACTACATTATGGTACCGAAGTCTAACGTAGCCAAACTGCGCAATTCCCTGGCAACGGGTGATATTGCTGCGGTACAGCCAACTTCGCTGGCAAATAACGTCGCGTCATCTTCCTCCTATAAGGTGAGGAATGGCGATACGCTGTCGGTGATTGCCAAACGGCTGAATGTGTCGGTGAAGGACCTGCAGCGGGCAAATAATTTGCGCGGGGCCAGTATTAAACCGGGGCAGACGCTGACTATTGGCGGAAGTGGATCGAAACTGGCAGATAACGGCGACAGCATCACCTACCGCGTTCGTAAGGGTGATTCTCTGGCCAGTATCGCAAAACAGCATGGTGTGAAAATCAAGGACGTGCAACGCTGGAACAGCGTTGCAGGCAACAGCAAGAACCTGCAGCCCGGCGTGAACCTGACGCTGTTTGTTGCTGATAACACCAGGCCAGACAGTTAAGATCGGTGGCTTAAGGCCAATAAAAAACCCGTCTCCGGACGGGTTTTTTTATGCCTTTTTAGGGGCGGTCGGGTCGGGCTTCTTTGCCCTTTTACGGGCGGGTTGCTTCAATAAAGATGATGTCGGTATGAAAACTGCCATCAGGCTGCAGCTCATAGTAGCGCTGAACCTCTTCTGCCGCACTCTGCTGGTACAAACGGATAGCATCAACCAGCGTCTGTGGCGTGCGCATACGCGCGACCCAGCTGCTGAACTCCAGCCCCAGCCGCCCCTGAGTTATCGCCGAGATGCGCAGGCCGGCTTCGGTCAGCAGAGTCAGCCACTCGCCCGGCCCGTAGTTACGCACGTGAGAGGTGTCGCGCAGCGCTTCGATTGTCTGCAGCCAGATGTCCAGCGGTGGGCTGCCCGGCGCGCACACGTCCATAATAATTACGCTGCCGCCCGGTTTAAGCACCCGTCGCGCTTCGCGTAAGGCGCTACCGACGTCATGCCAGTGGTGCGCCGAGTAGCGGCTGATTACGACATCAAATTCGCCGTCGGCAAACGGCAGCTGCTCAGCGTAACCCTGTCGGGTGCTAAGACGATCGTAACCCCGTTCTGCCGAGGTCTGTTTCACTACTTCCAGCATTCTCTCCGACAGATCGTACGCCACCACCTCTGAAACGTGCTGTGCCGCGACAAAGCTGGCATGCCCTGCCCCACAGCCAAGATCGAGCAAACGCGCAGCGGGAGCCTGTGACAGACGTTCTGCCAGCTGCTGTAGATCCTGCCCGCCGGCGTGAACCGCGCTGGCTAAGTAGGCTTCCGCCCGATCGCCAAACTGATGCTCAACGTGTTGATGATGTTTGATGCTCATTGACCCTCCTGGTTAAACGCGCTCAGACCACCAGACGACGAACGGGATAGCCTGCTGTGGTGTAACCTGCAGCTCAAAGCCCAAACCAGTCTGTGTAGCCTGTAGCCTGTAGCCTGTAGCCTGTAGCCTGTAGCCTGTAGCCTGACGTTACAGAGGGTTAGGGTGGAATTCAACCAGCAACGGGTTATGATCGGAGGCGCGGGTGACCAGCACCGAGGCTTCCGCCACGCCCATACCGCGATAGAAAACGAAATCCAGCGGGCGGCCAAACGCTTTACGCCGGTGATCGTCAGTAAAGCGTACCTCCCGCAGCCCCATTTCTCGGGCAAAGCGGTACAGAGCGTTAATGCGCTGGCGGCTCCAGGCGTTGAAATCTCCGGCCATGATCACCGGGCCCTGATGGTGAACGATCTGTTCGCCGATAGGCCCCAGCTGCTTGCTGTAAACATCGATACCGAGGCTGAAATTCACCGCGTGAATATTCACCACCATCAGCATCTGACCGCCGGGCAACGGATAAGCGGTGACCAGCGCCGACTTGGCCAGCCGCAGCAGCGGCTCACGCTCCCGTAACGGGCAGCAGTAAACCGGGTGGGCAGAGGCCAGCGTCATCACGCCGGAGGGGTGCTGAGGCAGCACAAAGGCCGGCACCTGGTCGGCAGCGAGGTAGTTACTGGTGGCGAAATGCACCAGTTCAGGGGTGGTTTGCGCTTCCTGCAGCAGTACCAGATGGGCATCTTTACCGAAATTCTGCAGCACAGAGAGCCACTCGGCTCGCTGCTGCTTGAAGATGTTCCAGACCAGCACCTTCAGGGTGTTTTCGGTGGTCAGCGGCGCGCCAGGTGGTAATGCCTGTCCGACATGGAGCATGGCACCCGGAGGGAAAATACGCTCCACGGGCTGCCCTGCTACGTATCTCATGGCATATGTTTTTTTCCGCACGTTACCGCCTGCACTTATTACAACAAAAGAGACCTGTTGATCAGTTATAGGGACTTTACCCCTCACTTTCAATTGTCAGGCGTGAAATTCAGTCCGGCAGAAGGTAAGTAAATGCAAAAACCAACAGTCCAGACAGGCTAAAAATGCCGTTTAGCGGCCGACTGGCAGGAAAAAGGTGAGTAAAACACAAAAGAAAAAAGCCCTGAGTCAGATGACTCAGGGCTTTCTCTGTTTAAGTGGCGGAACGGACGGGGCTCGAACCCGCGACCCCCTGCGTGACAGGCAGGTATTCTAACCAACTGAACTACCGCTCCACCGATTCTGTACTGATATCAGAAAACGTCTGATTTCAGGTAACTCGCCGTTACCTTGTCAGGGGTAACGTCATGACTCGTTAAGAGTCTTAATTGATGCCTGGCAGTTCCCTACTCTCGCATGGGGAGGCCCCACACTACCATCGGCGCTACGGCGTTTCACTTCTGAGTTCGGCATGGGGTCAGGTGGGACCACCGCGCTAAAGCCGCCAGGCAAATCTTTTGTGCCGTCCTGTGTCTTTTGCACTGATGCTGCGTTGGCTGCGCTCGTCACCTCAGTCACATACTGGTGTATGCTCCTTCACTGCCTTCGCTTGCCGCCTTGCCTCAGTACAAAATCCTTCGGACTATAGTCCGCAGAACAACTGAATTCTTTATCCGGTAAAACAAGCTGAAAATCTTTGCGTCTCTCATAACGCTACCAGAACGCTTCTGGCGTTGTAAGGTTAAGCCTCACGGGTCATTAGTACCGGTTAGCTCAACGCATCGCTGCGCTTACACACCCGGCCTATCAACGTCGTAGTCTTCAACGTCCCTTCAGGGGTCTCAAGGACCCAGGGAGAACTCATCTCGAGGCAAGTTTCGCGCTTAGATGCTTTCAGCGCTTATCTTTTCCGCACTTAGCTACCGGGCAATGCCATTGGCATGACAACCCGAACACCAGTGGTGCGTTCACTCCGGTCCTCTCGTACTAGGAGCAACCCCTCTCAATTCTCCAGCGCCCACGGCAGATAGGGACCGAACTGTCTCACGACGTTCTAAACCCAGCTCGCGTACCACTTTAAACGGCGAACAGCCGTACCCTTGGGACCTACTTCAGCCCCAGGATGTGATGAGCCGACATCGAGGTGCCAAACACCGCCGTCGATATGAACTCTTGGGCGGTATCAGCCTGTTATCCCCGGAGTACCTTTTATCCGTTGAGCGATGGCCCTTCCATTCAGAACCACCGGATCACTATGACCTGCTTTCGCACCTGCTCGAGCCGTCACTCTCGCAGTCAAGCTAGCTTATGCCATTGCACTAACCTCACGATGTCCGACCGTGATTAGCTAACCTTCGTGCTCCTCCGTTACTCTTTGGGAGGAGACCGCCCCAGTCAAACTACCCACCAGACACTGTCCCCACGCCGGATTACGGCGCCAGGTTAGAACATCAAACGTTAAAGGGTGGTATTTCAAGGATGGCTCCACGCAGACTGGCGTCCACGCTTCAAAGCCTCCCACCTATCCTACACATCAAGGCTCAATGTTCAGTGTCAAGCTATAGTAAAGGTTCACGGGGTCTTTCCGTCTTGCCGCGGGTACACTGCATCTTCACAGCGAGTTCAATTTCACTGAGTCTCGGGTGGAGACAGCCTGGCCATCATTACGCCATTCGTGCAGGTCGGAACTTACCCGACAAGGAATTTCGCTACCTTAGGACCGTTATAGTTACGGCCGCCGTTTACCGGGGCTTCGATCAAGAGCTTCTCCTTGCGGATAACCCCATCAATTAACCTTCCGGCACCGGGCAGGCGTCACACCGTATACGTCCACTTTCGTGTTTGCACAGTGCTGTGTTTTTAATAAACAGTTGCAGCCAGCTGGTATCTTCGACTGCCTTCGGCTCCACCCGCGAGGGGGTTCACCTACCGACAGCGTGCCTTCTCCCGAAGTTACGGCACCATTTTGCCTAGTTCCTTCACCCGAGTTCTCTCAAGCGCCTTGGTATTCTCTACCTGACCACCTGTGTCGGTTTGGGGTACGATTCGATGTTACCTGATGCTTAGAGGCTTTTCCTGGAAGCAGGGCATTTGTTACTTCAGCACCGTAGTGCCTCGTCATCACACCTCAGCGTTAGTAAGGTCCCGGATTTACCTAAGACCTCCGCCTACATGCTTAAACCGGGACAACCGTCGCCCGGCTAACATAGCCTTCTCCGTCCCCCCTTCGCAGTAACACCGAGTACGGGAATATTAACCCGTTTCCCATCGACTACGCCTTTCGGCCTCGCCTTAGGGGTCGACTCACCCTGCCCCGATTAACGTTGGACAGGAACCCTTGGTCTTCCGGCGAGCGGGCTTTTCACCCGCTTTATCGTTACTTATGTCAGCATTCGCACTTCTGATACCTCCAGCAGACCTCACAGTCCACCTTCGACGGCTTACAGAACGCTCCCCTACCCAACAACATTTACATGTCGCTGCCGCAGCTTCGGTGCATGGTTTAGCCCCGTTACATCTTCCGCGCAGGCCGACTCGACCAGTGAGCTATTACGCTTTCTTTAAATGATGGCTGCTTCTAAGCCAACATCCTGGCTGTCTGTGCCTTCCCACATCGTTTCCCACTTAACCATGACTTTGGGACCTTAGCTGGCGGTCTGGGTTGTTTCCCTCTTCACGACGGACGTTAGCACCCGCCGTGTGTCTCCCGTGATAACATTCTTCGGTATTCGCAGTTTGCATCGGGTTGGTAAGCCGGGATGGCCCCCTAGCCGAAACAGTGCTCTACCCCCGAAGATGAGTTCACGAGGCGCTACCTAAATAGCTTTCGGGGAGAACCAGCTATCTCCCGGTTTGATTGGCCTTTCACCCCCAGCCACAAGTCATCCGCTAATTTTTCAACATTAGTCGGTTCGGTCCTCCAGTTAGTGTTACCCAACCTTCAACCTGCCCATGGCTAGATCACCGGGTTTCGGGTCTATACCCTGCAACTTAACGCCCAGTTAAGACTCGGTTTCCCTTCGGCTCCCCTATACGGTTAACCTTGCTACAGAATATAAGTCGCTGACCCATTATACAAAAGGTACGCAGTCACACCACGAAGGTGCTCCCACTGCTTGTACGTACACGGTTTCAGGTTCTGTTTCACTCCCCTCGCCGGGGTTCTTTTCGCCTTTCCCTCACGGTACTGGTTCACTATCGGTCAGTCAGGAGTATTTAGCCTTGGAGGATGGTCCCCCCATATTCAGACAGGATGTCACGTGTCCCGCCCTACTCATCGAACTCACAGAATATGCGCTTTTGTGTACGGGAGTATCACCCTGTACCCTGCGACTTTCCAGACGCTTCCACTAACGCACAAACTGATTCAGGTTCTGGGCTGTTCCCCGTTCGCTCGCCGCTACTGGGGGAATCTCGGTTGATTTCTTTTCCTCGGGGTACTTAGATGTTTCAGTTCCCCCGGTTCGCCTCATGCCACTATGTATTCATGACATGATAGTGTGTCGAAACACACTGGGTTTCCCCATTCGGGTATCGTCGGTTGTAACGGTTCATATCACCTTACCGACGCTTATCGCAGATTAGCACGCCCTTCATCGCCTCTGACTGCCTAGGCATCCACCGTGTACGCTTAGTCGCTTAACCTCACAACCCACAAGCGTCCCGAAGGACAACTCGAAAGCTGCAAGCATTTGAGAGACTCGAACATATCGTTGACTTCATTCTTATTACGGAGAATGAAAACGATACGTCATTTCAATTTTCAGCTTGTTCCGGATTTTTAAAGAGCAATATCTTAAAGCAGACTCGAAAGTCATCTTTAAGATACGATGGAGACACCTTTCACCTGTCACCAAGCAAGTGGCGTCCCCTAGGGGATTCGAACCCCTGTTGCCGCCGTGAAAGGGCGGAGTCCTAACCGCTAGACGAAGGGGACACTGGATCATGTCTCGACTTCGCAGCCGTCTTGCTCATTACTTTTTCATCAGACAATCTGTGTGGACACTACGCGGGAATGTATCTTGAGGTAAGGAGGTGATCCAACCGCAGGTTCCCCTACGGTTACCTTGTTACGACTTCACCCCAGTCATGAATCACAAAGTGGTAAGCGCCCTCCCGAAGGTTAAGCTACCTACTTCTTTTGCAACCCACTCCCATGGTGTGACGGGCGGTGTGTACAAGGCCCGGGAACGTATTCACCGTAGCATTCTGATCTACGATTACTAGCGATTCCGACTTCACGGAGTCGAGTTGCAGACTCCGATCCGGACTACGACGCACTTTATGAGGTCCGCTTGCTCTCGCGAGTTCGCTTCTCTTTGTATGCGCCATTGTAGCACGTGTGTAGCCCTGGCCGTAAGGGCCATGATGACTTGACGTCATCCCCACCTTCCTCCGGTTTATCACCGGCAGTCTCCTTTGAGTTCCCGACCGAATCGCTGGCAACAAAGGATAAGGGTTGCGCTCGTTGCGGGACTTAACCCAACATTTCACAACACGAGCTGACGACAGCCATGCAGCACCTGTCTCACGGTTCCCGAAGGCACTAAGGCATCTCTGCCGAATTCCGTGGATGTCAAGGCCAGGTAAGGTTCTTCGCGTTGCATCGAATTAAACCACATGCTCCACCGCTTGTGCGGGCCCCCGTCAATTCATTTGAGTTTTAACCTTGCGGCCGTACTCCCCAGGCGGTCGACTTAACGCGTTAGCTCCGGAAGCCACGCCTCAAGGGCACAACCTCCAAGTCGACATCGTTTACAGCGTGGACTACCAGGGTATCTAATCCTGTTTGCTCCCCACGCTTTCGCACCTGAGCGTCAGTCTTTGTCCAGGGGGCCGCCTTCGCCACCGGTATTCCTCCAGATCTCTACGCATTTCACCGCTACACCTGGAATTCTACCCCCCTCTACAAGACTCTAGCCTGCCAGTTTCAAATGCAGTTCCCAGGTTAAGCCCGGGGATTTCACATCTGACTTGACAGACCGCCTGCGTGCGCTTTACGCCCAGTAATTCCGATTAACGCTTGCACCCTCCGTATTACCGCGGCTGCTGGCACGGAGTTAGCCGGTGCTTCTTCTGCGGGTAACGTCAATCGACGAGGTTATTAACCTCATCGCCTTCCTCCCCGCTGAAAGTACTTTACAACCCGAAGGCCTTCTTCATACACGCGGCATGGCTGCATCAGGCTTGCGCCCATTGTGCAATATTCCCCACTGCTGCCTCCCGTAGGAGTCTGGACCGTGTCTCAGTTCCAGTGTGGCTGGTCATCCTCTCAGACCAGCTAGGGATCGTCGCCTAGGTGAGCCATTACCCCACCTACTAGCTAATCCCATCTGGGCACATCCGATAGCGTGAGGCCCGAAGGTCCCCCACTTTGCTCTTACGAGGTTATGCGGTATTAGCTACCGTTTCCAGTAGTTATCCCCCTCTATCGGGCAGTTTCCCAGACATTACTCACCCGTCCGCCACTCGTCACCCAAGAGCAAGCTCTCTGTGCTACCGTTCGACTTGCATGTGTTAGGCCTGCCGCCAGCGTTCAATCTGAGCCATGATCAAACTCTTCAATTAAAAGTTCGATTTGCTGAAACAAGTGCAGCGATGCTCATCTGTAAAACGTCATAATGAATTTCATTATGTGTTCACTCGTGAGACTTGATATTTTTTGACACCCGAAGGTGCCTGATATCAATCCTGCGAGTGCCCACACAGATTGTCTGATAAATTGTTAAAGAGCGGTGCAATCAGTGCCGAAGCTTCCTGTTGCGAGGTGGCGTATATTACGCTTTCCTCCTTCGGAGTCAACTCCTTTTTGAGAAGTTTTTTCCGGCGATTCAGAACTTTCTGAACCTCTCAACACGCTGGCCTGTAAGCCGTTGTTCCGTGTCGATGGAGGCGCATTATAGGGAGCCGCTCCGGGAACGCAAGTGGAAATCTTAAATTATTTTCCACTTGCTTAAAGTTCACTCGCAACGCTGCATTTTAAGACTGTTTGATGCGTGCAGGCAGCTCTTTCAGGCTGTTGAGCACCCAATCCGCTGCACTTTCACCTTCTGCAGTGACGGGTTTACCGCTACGGACTAATACTTTTTTACCTACTCCGGCAGCGGCAGCGGCCTGCATATCTTCAATTTTATCGCCAACCATATAAGAAGCCGCCATATCAATGTTCAGCTCTTGCTGCGCGGACAACAACATGCCCGGCTGTGGCTTACGGCATTCACACCGCTGGCGCAGCTCTTCTACTATTGCTTCCGGATGATGCGGACAGAAATAGATGCCATCCAGATCGACATCACGATCGGCCAGCGACCAGTCCATCCATTCGGTCAGCTGCATAAACTGATCTTCACTGAACATGCCGCGGGCAATACCGGACTGGTTGGTCACCAGCACCAGCGCGAAGCCCATCGCCTTCAGTTCACGCATGGCGTCGATCGCACCGTCGATAAACTCAAAGCTGTCGATTTCAGAGACGTATCCGTGATCGACATTAATAGTGCCATCACGATCGAGAAAAACTGCCGGAACCTTATTAGCCACTGACTTACTCCTGATAAAGATTTGCCGTCGATTATCGCATGATTAACATAATAAGGAGAACGGGCGTTTGGGCGACTTAGATTGATTTAGACGTCTGGATGCCTTAACATCCACATCAACACCCTTTTAGTGCGGATACACTAAACTGGACACCACGGACAACACCCACCGCGATAATAAATAAATCAATGATTAAACTTTCCCATATCACCAAAGTGTTCCAGCAGGGTACACGCACCATCACCGCGCTGACCGACGTCAGCCTTGAGGTGCCTGCCGGACAAATTTATGGCGTTATCGGCGCTTCCGGTGCCGGTAAAAGTACGCTGATTCGCTGCGTTAACCTGTTAGAACGCCCGACATCAGGCCAGGTGCTGGTTGATGGCCAGGACCTGACGCGCCTGTCCGCCGGTGAACTGACGCTGGCACGCCGCCAGATTGGCATGATCTTCCAGCACTTTAACCTGCTTAACTCGCGCACGGTGGCCGGTAACGTCGCGCTGCCGCTGGAGCTGGGCAACCTGTCCAAAGCCGATATCGCTCAGCGTGTGACTGAATTACTGGAACTGGTTGGCCTTGCGGATAAACGCGATGCCTGGCCCGCTAACCTCTCCGGCGGACAGAAACAGCGCGTGGCGATTGCCCGTGCGCTGGCCAGCAACCCGAAAGTGCTGCTGTGTGATGAAGCCACCAGCGCGCTGGACCCGGCAACCACCCGTTCGATCCTCGAGCTGCTTAAAGACATCAACCGGCGTCTGGGCATTACCATTCTGTTAATCACCCATGAGATGGACGTGGTGAAACGCATCTGCGATCGGGTGGCGGTGATCAGCAACGGCCAGCTGATCGAGCAGGACACGGTAAGCGAAGTGTTCTCTCACCCGAAAACCCCGCTGGCGCAGCAGTTTATCCAGTCAACGCTGCATCTGGACATTCCGGAAGACTATCTGCAGCGCCTGACCCCAACGGCAACCGGCGGCAAGGTGCCGCTGCTGCGCATGGAGTTCACCGGTCAGTCGGTGGATGCCCCGCTGCTGTCGGAGTCCGCGCGTCGGTTCAACGTTAATAACAACATTATCAGCGCGCAGATGGATTACGCCGGCGGCGTGAAGTTCGGCATTATGCTGGCCGAGATCCATGGAGAGCCGCAGGACACCGCAGCGGCCATCGCATTCCTGCATGAGCATCACGTAAAGGTAGAGGTATTAGGTTATGTCTGAGGCAATGATGTGGTTAATGGGCCGCGGCATTTGGGAAACCCTGATGATGACCTTTGTCTCCGGCTTCTTTGGTTTCGTACTCGGCCTGCCGGTCGGGGTGCTGCTGTACGTGACGCGTCCGGGGCAGATTATCGCCAACCCGGCGGTGTATCGCGTGCTTTCGGCAACGGTCAATATCTTCCGCTCTATTCCGTTTATCATCCTGCTGGTCTGGATGATTCCGTTTACCCGCGCCATCGTCGGTACCTCGATTGGCCTGCAGGCGGCGATCGTGCCGCTGACCGTGGGTGCCGCGCCCTTTATTGCGCGTATGGTGGAGAACGCGCTGCTGGAACTGCCGGGTGGCCTGATTGAGGCCTCACGCGCGATGGGTGCCACCCCGCTGCAGATCGTGCGCAAAGTTTTACTGCCGGAGGCGCTGCCGGGTCTGGTCAATGCCGCTACTATTACTCTGATTACTCTGGTGGGCTACTCGGCCATGGGCGGCGCGGTCGGTGCCGGCGGGCTCGGGCAGATTGGTTATCAGTACGGCTACATCGGTTACAATGCCACGGTGATGAACACGGTATTGGTTCTGCTGGTCATTTTGGTGTATTTAATTCAGCTCTGTGGCGATCGCATCGTTCGTGCGGTTACTCACAAGTAAACATAACGGTAAGTTCTCTCTATTTAAGGAAGGGATATGTCTTTTAATCTTAAAACGTTTGCCGCCGTTGGCGCGCTGATCGGCTCACTGGCACTGGTGGGTTGCGACCAGAAGGCCAAAGATCCAAACCACATTAAAGTGGGTGTGATCGTCGGTGCAGAGCAGCAGGTTGCTGAAGTGGCGCAGAAAGTGGCCAAAGATAAATACGGCCTCGACGTTGAGCTGGTGACCTTTAACGACTACGTGCTGCCAAACGAAGCGCTGAGCAAAGGTGACATCGACGTTAACGCCTTCCAGCACAAGCCTTACCTGGATCAGCAGATTAAAGACCGCGGCTATAAGCTGGTCTCCGTCGGCAACAGCTTCGTCTACCCGATCGCCGGTTACTCGAAGAAAATCAAATCGCTGGATGAACTGAAGGCCGGCGATCAGGTGGCTATCCCTAACGACCCGACTAATCTTGGCCGTTCACTGCTACTGCTGCAGAAAGTAGGTCTGATCAAGCTGAAGGATGGCGTGGGCCTGCTGCCAACCTCGCTGGACGTGGTAGAGAACCCGAAAAACCTGAAGCTGGTTGAGCTGGAAGCCCCTCAGCTGCCGCGCTCGCTGGACGATCAGCAGATCGCCCTGGCGGTGATCAACACCACTTACGCCAGCCAGATTGGCCTGACTCCGGCAAAAGACGGCATCTTTGTTGAAGACAAAGACTCTCCGTACACCAACCTGATCGTGGCCCGCGAAGATAACAAAGACGCGGAAAACGTGAAGAAATTCGTGCAGGCCTATCAGTCTGACGAAGTGAACGACGCCGCGAACAAAGTGTTCAACGGCGGCGCAGTGAAAGGCTGGTAAGTTCAGCCGACGGGCGGCTCCGGTCGCCCGTTTCTCTTTCTCCTCTCCCCTTGCCTGACCGATTCCCTGCGACTCCTCCGCTCTCTGCTTGTTATTTCCCTGCTGGCTTGGTTCAATAACGCCACTTTTTACTGAACATAAGGATTCCCCATGCGTGCTTTGCCGCTTTGTCTGTTAGCGTTCGCGCTGACAGGGTGCTCACTGGTGCCTAAACCTTACAAACCGGTCACCCCGCTGCCGCCGTCAACGCAGGCAGAGCCGGAACGCACCAAAACGGCTCCGCGCCCTGCCCCGGTGAAGCTCTATACCGATGCTGCGGACCTGGTCAGCAAACCGTTCCGCGATCTGGGTGAAGTCTACGGGGAAGACTGCCAGAGCAGCGCCCAGGACTCGCCGCCGAACCTGGCGACCGCGCGTAAGCGGCTGCAGGTGCGTGCCTCCGGCATGAAGGCCAACGCGGTGCTGGTACACAAGTGTGAGATCGTCACCTCTGCTCCGGGTTGCTACCGCCAGGCGATTTGTCAGGGCTCAGCCCTCAACGTTGCCAAATAAACGCTCCTGCGCGGGCGACCTCTTTGCGTGGCCGGCCTCCTCTCTGGCAGGCCACTTCACCGCATTCAGCCATGACGAGTAAAGCCACTATGTCCACTTTTTCCTTCCAGCAGATCGGCACTATTCACTCCCCGTGGAAGGAGAAATTTGCCGTGCCCAGACAGCCCGGCCTGATTGCCGACGGCGGCGGCGAACTGCGTTTGCTGCCCCCCTATAATCAGCCGGATGCGGTCAGGGGGCTGGAGGCGTTCAGCCATCTGTGGCTGGTGTTTGTTTTCCACCAGACGATGGCCGGTGGCTGGCGACCGACCGTACGCCCGCCACGCCTCGGCGGCAACGCGCGCATGGGCGTGTTTGCCACCCGTTCCACCTTCCGGCCGAACCCGATCGGCATGTCGCTGGTCGAGCTGAAGGGCATCCGCTGCGAACAGCAGCAGGTGATCCTCGAACTGGGCAGCCTTGACCTGGTCGACGGCACGCCGGTGATCGACATCAAGCCCTACCTGCCGTTTGCCGAATCGGTGCCGGACGCGCGGGCCGGTTTTGCCCAGCAGGCACCCGCTGCCGATATGCCGGTCATCTTTACCCCGTCAGCACGCGAGCAGCTGCACGGGCAGCTGGCACGCTACCCGCACCTTGAACGCTTTATCAGCCAGGTGCTGGCGCAGGATCCGCGTCCCGCTTACCGCAAGGGCGAAGAGCCCGAGCGCGAATATGCCGCCTGGCTGCTGGACTTTAACGTGCGCTGGCGGGTGACCGCTGCGGGTACCGAAGTCACCGGCATCGATCCGCGTTAATTTTACCGGACATCTTTTGACTCACCGGTCACGCTGTTACACTAGCCGCCAGGATTTTGACACCCTATTTTACCCCCTGGTGAATTCAGCCGGCCTGCGGCCGGCCAAATGACCGATCGGGGGTAGTAGCTTTCCGTTTATATGGAACCTTAACTCATGCGTACTACTCAATACCTGCTCTCCACCCTTAAGGAGACCCCTGCCGACGCCGAAGTGATCAGCCACCAGCTGATGCTGCGCGCCGGGATGATCCGCAAACTGGCTTCCGGTCTCTATACCTGGCTGCCAACCGGCCTGCGCGTGCTGAAGAAAGTTGAAAACATCGTGCGCGAAGAGATGAACAACGCTGGCGCGATTGAAATCTCCATGCCGGTGGTTCAGCCTGCGGACCTGTGGCAGGAGAGCGGACGCTGGGAGCAGTACGGCCCGGAGCTGCTGCGCTTTGTCGATCGCGGCGAGCGCCCGTTTGTGCTTGGCCCGACGCATGAAGAAGTGGTCACCGATCTGATCCGTAACGAACTCAGCTCCTACAAGCAGCTGCCGCTGAACCTGTTCCAGATTCAGACCAAGTTCCGTGATGAGGTGCGCCCGCGCTTTGGCGTGATGCGTTCACGCGAATTCATCATGAAGGATGCGTATTCGTTCCATACCACCCAGGAATCTCTGCAGGAAACCTACGACGCGATGTACCGCGCCTACAGCCAGAGTTTCAGCCGCATGGGCCTCGACTTCCGCGCGGTAGATGCAGATACCGGCTCGATCGGCGGCAGCGCCTCGCATGAGTTCCAGGTGCTTGCCCAGAGCGGTGAAGATGACGTGGTGTTCTCAACCGGTTCCGACTATGCGGCCAACATTGAGAAAGCCGAAGCCGTCGCGCCGGCCGCAGGCCGCGCTGCGCCAGCGGAAGCGCTGAGCCAGTTCGCTACCCCGGACGCCAGAACCATCGCCGAACTGGTGGCCCAGTTTGGCCTGCCGGTGGAAAAAACCGTGAAAACGCTGATGGTGAAAGCCACCGCAGAGAGCGGCCATACGCTGGTTGCGCTGCTGGTACGCGGCGATCACGAGCTGAACGAAATCAAAGCCGAGAAGATTGAGATCGTTGCCGCCCCGTTAACCTTCGCCACCGAAGAAGAGATCCGTGCGCTGGTTAACGCGGGTCCGGGTTCACTCGGCCCGGTCAACCTGCCGATGCCAATCGTCGCCGACCGCACCGTTGCAGCGATGAGTGACTTCAGCGCTGGCGCCAACATCGACGGCCAGCACCTGCGCGGCATTAACTGGGAGCGTGACCTGCCGCTGCCGCAGGTTGCAGATATCCGTAACGTGGTGGAAGGCGACGCCAGCCCGGACGGTCAGGGTACCCTGCAGATTAAACGCGGTATCGAAGTGGGCCATATCTTCCAGCTCGGCACCAAATACTCGGAAGCGATGAAAGCCACAGTTCAGGGTGAAGATGGCCGCAACCAGGTGATGACCATGGGCTGCTACGGTATCGGGATCACCCGCGTAGTGGCGGCGGCCATTGAGCAGAACCACGACGAGCGCGGCATTATCTGGCCGGCGGCGCTGGCGCCGTTCCAGGTAGCGATCCTGCCGATGAACATGCACAAGTCGTTCCGCGTGAAAGACCTGGCCGAAGAGCTGTACGCTACCCTGCGGGCGAAAGGGATTGATGTGATCCTTGATGACCGTAAGGAGCGTCCGGGCGTGATGTTTGCCGATATGGAGCTGATTGGCGTGCCGCACAGCATCGTGATTGGCGAGCGCAACCTCGACAATGAAGAAGTTGAATACAAAGCGCGCCGCAGCGGCGACAAACGCATGCTGAAAACCAGCGAAATCGTTGATTTCCTGGCCGGCGAACTGGGCGTTTAAGCCCGTTCGCTACGCATCAGCCACCGCCTGAGGCGGTGGCTTTTTTTTGCCGCAAGCTAATCGCCCTTCACGCGCCCACGCAACGATTTAGTCGCTGACTGACGCGCTTTGCCTTCCAGCCGGCGTTTTTTCGACGCCAGGGTTGGCCGCGTTGCCCGCCGCGTTTTCTCCACTACCGTCAGCTCCTGAATCAGGTTCTCCAGCCGCTTCATCGCCGCCTCGCGGTTCATCTCCTGGCTGCGGTACTCCTGCGCTTTGATAATCACCACCCCGTCCGGAGTGATCAGATGGTGGCTGGCGGCCAGCAGGCGCTGCTGATAGAACTCGGGCAGGCTGGAGGCGCGGATATCAAAGCGCAGGTGGATAGCGGTTGAACTTTTATTCACGTGCTGACCACCGGCACCCTGCGCGCGGATCGCGGTAATCTCGATTTCGGCATCGGGAATGGTGACGCTACGTGACAAAATAATCATCTGAGCTTCCCGTTTTCCAGCCACTGCTCAAAGGTGATTTCCAGATGATGCGTGTCATCCGACAGCCAGATGGTGCCGTCCTGAATGGTGGCCTGCAGCGTCATGGAGCGCGAAGCCAGCGTGGTCAGGGCGCTGAGCTGTTCATCGTTCAGGTAGCGTACCGTCAGGTTGTCGTGTTGCGTCAGCCTGTTCTGATGCTGCTGCCACCACGGCTGCGCCGCACGCCAGTTATAAGCATACAGCCAGACCTGCTGTGAGCGGCTACAGCCTTTTTTGATGCGACGCTCGTCCGGCAGGCCGAGGTCAATCCACACGTCAATGCCGTTGTGATCGTTAAGCTGCCAGAGTTCCGGCTCGTCTTCGGCGCTCAGGCCGCGGGTGAAGCTCAGCCGTTCGTTGGCGTGCACCAGCCAGGCCAGCAGCCGCAGCATCAGACGCTCTTCCGTTTCCGAGGGGTGACGGGCCAGCGTCAGGGTGTGATCGAGAAACACGTTGCGGTCCATATCCGCGACGTTAACCGTGGCTTTGTAAATCGTTGCTTTCAGTGCCATAAGGATCCTTATCGTCGTTGCCGGCTATTGTACCTGATGCACCCGTAAATCACCTGTCGGCTGGCTGATTTCCCATAAATGGCTGTGCTATAGTCGGAGAATAGCCAGAGAAAAAGCTGAAGGAGGTACCTGTGCAACAGTATTGTGAGTTAGTTCGCCGCAAATATGCCGAGATCGGCAGTGGCGCTCTGGGGTACGTGCCGGATCCGCTGGCGTGCGCTTTGAAAGCACTTGATGAGGTAGCGGCCAATCCTGAGCTACACTCTTCCATCAGGGAACAGGCAGCCTTTGCTGCCGCCAACTTATTGGTGAGCGACTATGTTGACGAATGAAGCCTACACCCCGATCAATTGCGATGATTACGACAACCTGGAGCTGGCCTGCCAGAATCAGTGGCTGCTGGCGCTGGAGCTGAAGGACGGTGAAAAGCTGAAGGCGAAAGCCAAAGATATGGTCTCGCGTAAAAACGTGGAATATCTCAGCGTTGAAGAGGCGGGGAGCCTGCGCGACCTGCGCCTCGATCATATCGCCAGCTTCAGCCACCCGGATCTGGGCACCATTGTGGTCAGCGAATCCGACTAACCTGTGCTGCACGGATAGCAACGGGGCGGATGATTATCCGCCCCGTCTGTTTTCAGGGCTGCAGCCCGGCGTAATACGCGGCCAGGTCGGCCAGATCCTCATCACTTAATCCCGCCACAAACGCTTTCATCACTTCCGCCTGCCCGCCGCTGCGCCCGCCGGACTTATAGGCCTGTAACGCCAGCTCCAGATAGGGTGCCGGCTGTCCGGCCAGATTCGGATAGATCGGCGCGACCGCCTTGCCCTGGGCTCCGTGGCAGGCCAGACAGCGCGCCGACTTCTCCTGCCCGCGGCTGGCGTCGCCTGCGGCCAGTGCCGGCAGGCTGGCGGCCAGCAGCAGGGTTAATATCATCTTCATCATTGCTCTCTTAAGGTTACCGGCGCCAGCGGATCTGCCAGGCCGTTGCGACGGACTGCGGCTCGGCTTCACGGGTAATAAACAGGCCCGCGGCGGCCATCAGGCAATCGCCATAAAAAATCAGCGGGATGCGTTCGCGCTGCCAGGGCGGCACCGCCAGCTCCTGCCACAGCTTTTTCAGCGGACGGCTGCCGTTGCGCCCGACGATATGAAAGCGCCCCTGCGCCTGAAAACGCACGCTGACCGCCTCACCAGGCAGCGGCGGGCGCAGGAGAAACAGCACATCGCCCGGCGGCAGAATATTGCCCGCCGCATCTCCGGACGACAGTGAACCACAGGCATCTGATGCGGCGAGTGCCGGCAACGTGCCACCACTACCTGACGCGGCCAGCCACGGCCTGGTTACGTTATCAACCGGCAGCAGCGCGATGTCTGTCTGCTGCGCTTCTGGCACCGGCTGGCCGTCCTGATTTGACCGGCTGCCATCCTGCGCCTCCGGCTGCGGGCCAGGCAGAAGCTCACCCAGACCCTCCGGCAGCGGCAGCGGCTTCCAGGGTGCCGGCCACGGCAGCATCACGTCGCTCACGCTGGCGAGCAGCGGCAGCCAGTACAGCCGTTCGCGAAAGCGGCGCACTTCCGCCTTGCCGATACGCAGACGCGGCTCGGCGTCGGGACGGGCACAAACCACCTCCTGCCACAGTTTTTGCAGCCCGGCGCGCGACGGCATGCCGCCCTGGCAACGGGCAATCCAGCGCCGCATCAGCGCAGAGCGCCGCGCTTCGCTGAGCGATAGCAGCGGTACCACGTCGAGGCTGCCGTCGGCGGCCACCAGCGCCTGTAGCGACTCCGCCAGCAGCTCGTCCAGCAGTTGCTCCTGCTCGCCACATAAGGCCGCGCTGCGCGCGCTGGCGGCGGCGAAGTGCGGCCAGCGCGAGGCCAGCAGTGGCAGCACCTGCAGGCGTAAGAAGTTGCGATCGTAGCGCGGATCCTGATTGCTCTCATCCTCAATCCAGCACAGCTGGTGCTCCGCCGCCCAGCGCTCCAGCTGGCCACGACCTTGCGCCAGCAGCGGTCGCAGGTGACGATGTTCGCCCAGCCGGCCGTCCAGCGGCATCGCCGCCAGCCCGGCCGGGCCGCTGCCGCGCTTCAGCGCCAGCAGCAGCGTTTCGCTCTGATCGTCCTGATGCTGCGCGGTGAGCAGAGCTTCTCCAGGCTGAAGCCGCTGCCGCAACGCCTGATAGCGCGCCGCGCGCGCTGCCGCTTCCACCCCGCCTTCGCGGACGTCCAGCTGCACCCTGACCACCTCGAGCGCCACCTGCCACTGCGCGCACTGCTGACGGCAGTGCTCTGCCCAGCCATCAGCATGCGGGCTAAGACCATGGTGGATATGCACCGCACGCAGCCGCAGTTCGGGCCGCTGCCGGCGCAGCAACACCAGCTGATGCAGCAGCACGCTGGAATCAAGGCCGCCGCTGTAGGCCAGCATCACAGCCTGTTCGGCCACCAGCAGCGGTTCAAGATGGGCAAGAGCGGACATGAGATTACCTGAACAGAGTGCGTGAATCGTCGGATGATTGCTTAACCCTCGCGGGGTGAGGGTTAAGGCGCTCTATTCTATGCCTGATAGAGCTCTAACGGCAAACCGTCAGGGTCACTGAAGAAGGTAAACAGCTTACCGGTGAGCGGATCGGTGCGCACCGGCTCACAGGACACCTCATGCGCGGTCAGGTGGGCAATGGCCGCATCCAGGTCGGTGACGCTGAAGGCCAGATGACGCAGGCCGCAGGCTTCCGGGTGAGACGGCCGCGCGGGCGGGAAAGGAAACGAGAACAGCTCAAGGGTATAGGCACCGTTCAGCGCCAGATCGCCTTTCCACGAGTCGCGCGCTTCGCGGTAAACCTCGCCCATCAGCGTGAAGCCAAGAATTTTGGTATAGAACACCTTACTGACGTGGTAATCGCTGGCGATAATCGCCACGTGGTGCACCTTCGTTAACGTTAAACCCGACATGTTAGCTCCTTACAACGGATAGTCAGCCCCCTGCCGCGCGCATCGCCAGGGGGCGGTATGACAGCATCTTACGCCAGCGGGCCCTGCCGCAGTACTCGCACCTGATACTCGCCCTCCTCCGTCAGGGTCGCACCGTGGATGTCGGTTTCAAAGCCCGGATACTGCTCGCCGATACTGCACAGCATTAACAGGAAATCGAGCACCGCGCGGCTCTCTTCGGTGATCGTCTCACCCGGCATCACCAGCGGCACCCCCGGCGGATAGGGCAGGATCATATTGGCCGACACCCGCCCGATCAGCTGGCCGATCGGCACCGTTTCCACGTTGCCCTTGATCTGCTGCTGGAACATCTGGTGTGGCGTAAGTCTCATTTCCGGCAGCATAGCGAAGGCCTTTAACATCAGGCGCGGCAAATCATGCTGGCGGATCAGGCCATGGATGCCCGCCGCCAGCGTCTGAATGCGCATGTTGCGGTAGAAGTCAGGGTCTTGCGCATAGAGATCCGGCAGCATGTTCTTCACCCGCAGGTTCAGGTCATAAGCACGTTTAAACTCGGTCAGGCCGCGCAGCAGGCTCATCGCTTTAGTTTTATCAATGCCGATGCTGAACAGGAACAGCAGATTATACGGGCCGGTTTTCTCCACCACGATGCCGCGCTCGTCGAGGAACTTCGCCACCAGCGCGGCCGGGATCCCCTCACCGCTCATCTCACCCAGCTCGCTCATGCCGGGGGTGAGGATCGTCACCTTGATCGGATCGAGGTACATATGATCGGCATCCGCATCGCGGAAGCCGTGCCACTCCTCCTCACCCGGCTGGATCGGCCAGCAGGCAGGCTGAACGATACCGTCGGGCTGCCAGATATCGAAGAACCAGCCCTCTGACTCTTCACGCAGCCGCTGGACTTCGCGGCGGAAGTGCAGCGCCCGTTCCACCGAACGGTTAATCAGCCGCCGCCCCGGGTTGCCGCGCAGCATCGCGGCGGCGGTCTCAATCGACGCGACGATGGCATAGTTGGGCGAGGTGGTGGTATGCATCATATAGGCTTCATTAAAGGTCTGCTCGTCGTAATCCCCCTTAATGTGGATCAGCGAGGCCTGTGAAAATGCCGCCAGCAGCTTATGGGTCGACTGGGTTTCATAGATCACCTTACCCGGCGTGCGTTCACCGCTCATGCCGCTGAGCCCCTGATAGATCGGATGAAAGTTGGTATAGGGCACCCAGGCCGAGTCAAAGTGGATCGAAGGCACCTCCAGCGTCTCTTTGATGTAGCGGGTGTTGTAGAGCAGCCCGTCATAGGTGGAATTAGTGATCACGGCGTGCACCGGCCAGCTGGCGCGCGGCGTTTCTGCAACCTTAAGCGCGATACTTTCTCGGGTAAATTCGCGTTTCGGAATGCCGCCGAGGATGCCCAGCGCGTTGCGGGTCGGTTTCAGCCAGATCGGCACAATATCGCTCATCATCAGCAGATGGGTCAGCGACTTATGGCAGTTCCTGTCCACCAGCACGGTGCTGCCCGCCGGGGCGGACACCATGCCGACGATCTTGTTTGAGGTCGAGGTACCGTTAGTCACCATATAGCTCTGCTCGGCGCCGAAGGTGCGGGCGATATACTCTTCCGCTTCCAGATGTGGCCCGGTGTGATCGAGCAGCGAACCGAGCTCGGTGACCGAGATCGAGATATCGGCCTTCAGCGTATTGGCACCGAAGAAGTCGTAAAACAGGCAGCCGACCGGGCTCTTCTGGAAGGCGGTGCCGGCCATATGTCCCGGCGTGCAGAAGGTGTATTTTCCCTCTTTGACGTAGTTAAACAGCGCCCGGGTCAGCGGCGGCGTAATGGTCTCCAGATACTCATCCGTATACTGACCAATGTGCTGGGCGATATCTTCGGCGGCGTTCAGTGCGTACTCAAAGAACCACAGCGTCATGCGCATCTCGTTGATGCTGACGTCCATCGTTGAATGGGTGTTGATAAAGGCGTAAAGCGGCAGGTACTCGTTCAGCTGGTTCAGTTCACTGCACAGCTCGAGGCTGTACTCATCCCAGTCGAAAATCACGCCGCAGATGCGGGGATTATGCTCCACCAGCTTAATCAGCCCGCTGGCCTCCTGCAGCCAGATGGTCTGAAAACCGCGGGCTTTTAACGCGGCGTCCAGTTCACGGATCGGTTCATCTTTATAGAATGCGTTATGCGGCCCGACGATCGCGATGATATTCAATGCTTACCTCCATGCGCCGCGGGCAAGCCCTGCCCGCGGCGATTAAAAAGGCTAAGCATAGCGGATCGTCGGTTGCTCTGCTCAGCCGTTGGGGTAGGCCTGGGCGATGCGCGCCTGGGCGGCCATCGACAGCTGTGCCGCCACGTCCTGCAGCACGTAGAGATCGCGGCGGCGCGTCCACGGCTGTGCCGATCGCCGATCATACCAGCGCGGCAGCGCGATCCCACGCGGGGCAAAGCCGTGGATCCGGCGCCCACGGCAGGTAATGATGCAGCGTTTAACGTGATCGTGATGGCCAATGATGGCAGCATTGCCCGCCAGCGTCGGATCGTTAGCAAAGTGGTTTTTCAGAATCGTCTCCACCACGCCGTCGGTGCTCAGATAGACCAGCCTGCCCTGCGCATCCCAGTACGGTTCGATAGAGATAATGGCATGGCGGGGGATATCCGCGAACTCCGGCGCCAGCAGGCAGCGGGCGATCTCCCACTGCAGGTACATCGGCAGCGCTTTTTTGCGATACACCGCCGCGCAGCAGTGCGCCAGCACCCTGTTCATCGGGCCGGGCAGCGCCAGCTTATTCGGGTCGTTCTGCGGATTGGGCCGATTGCCAAAGGCAAAGCCTATTACCAGGCTGGCTGCGGCAATCTCGTCTTTCGGTGGGGCCATCATAAAGCCGGCATCGACAATCGCGGGTGCCAGCAGTTCTGCGGTGGGCCGATCCTCCAGCTCCAGCGCCAGCCGGTCCGTTGCCAGCGGCAGAAACTCCGACGGCCGTGGCGAGTGCGGCGGGACGGCACAGCCGTTCAGCGCCGCCGCCGCCGGCAGAGAGAGCAGCCCGAAGGCCAGCTTGCGTCGGTTAATATCCATGTTCACCTCGTCCGTTGCGTTATCAGAAACCGCAGACTAACCCAGTGGCCGCCGGGCCTCTATGCGATGAATGTTGAAAAAAAGGCATAAAAAAAGGGCCCCTGGGGCCCTTTCGTGTGCGAAGACGGTTAACGATTACGCGTAGCCGTAACTCATCAGGCGCTGGTAACGACGATCCAGCAGCTCGTCTTTGGTCAGCACGTCCAGTTCGGCAAGATCGGCCAGCAGCTGCGCTTTCAGCGATTCGCCAATCACCAGCGGATGGCGGTGCGCGCCACCCAGCGGTTCAGGGATCACCGTGTCAATCAGCTTAAGCTCTTTCAGACGCGGAGCGATGATGCCCATCGCTTCGGCGGCCAGCGGTGCCTTATCGGCGCTTTTCCACAGAATTGAGGCGCAGCCTTCCGGTGAAATCACCGAGTAGGTGCTGTACTGCAGCATATTCACTTTGTCGCCGACGCCGATGGCCAGTGCACCACCGGAACCGCCTTCACCGATTACCGTACAGATCACCGGCACGGTCAGGCCGGACATCTCACGCAGGTTACGGGCGATAGCTTCGGACTGGCCGCGCTCTTCCGCGCCAACGCCAGGGTAAGCGCCCGGGGTGTCGATAAAGGTGATAATCGGCATATTAAACCGCTCGGCCATCTCCATCAGGCGCAGCGCTTTACGGTAACCTTCCGGCGCGGGCATACCAAAGTTACGACGGATCTTCTCTTTCGTTTCACGCCCTTTCTGATGACCAATGATCATCACCGGACGGCCGTTGAGACGCGCGGTACCGCCAACGATGGCTTTATCGTCGGCAAAAGCACGATCGCCGGCCAGTTCGTCGAAGTCGGTAAACACGTTACGGACATAGTCCAGCGTGTACGGTCGCAGCGGATGGCGCGCTAGCTGCGCGATCTGCCAGGCACCCAAATCTGAGAAGATTTTACGCGTCAGCTCAACGCTTTTATCGCGCAGACGCTGTATCTCTTCATCCAGATTAATATCCAGTTTTTCATCCTGACGGCCAACCGACTTAAGCGAATCAATTTTCGCTTCAAGCTCTGCGATTGGCTGTTCGAAATCCAGGTAATTAAGACTCATAATAATCCTGTTTTAGTCAAATTCCAGTTCCACCTGCTCCGATCCTATCAACGACCGAAGATCGTTTAACAAACGATCGCTCGGCGACACGCGCCAGGTTGCACCGAAGCGCAACTTCGCCCGCGCATCCTCTCTCTGATAGTAGAGATGTACCGGAATTGTCCCCGAACGATGGGGTTCCAGGGATTGACGGAGACGGTTCAAAAGCTGGTCATCAATTTGCCTGTCCGTCAGCGAGATAGCAAGCCCACGTGCATATTTTTCACGGGCTTCATCGATGTCCATCATATCGCGGGCCATCATTTTAAGCCCGCCGTTGAAGTCATCAAAGCTGACCTGTCCGCTGACGATCAGGATACGGTCTTTCTCCAGCATATGCTGGAACTTATCCAACGCATCTGTAAACAACATCACTTCCAGACGACCGGAGCGGTCGTCCAGGGTGCAGATGCCAATACGGTTACCGCGTTTTGTTACCATTACGCGGGCCGCCACCACCAGACCGGCCGCCGTGGTCATCTTGCCGCGATCGGTCGGGTGCATGTCTTTCAGGCGCTGTCCACCGACATAGCGCTCAATTTCTTTCAGATACTGGTTAATCGGATGCCCGGTTAAGTAAAGACCTAAAGTCTCCCTTTCGCCATCCAGCTGGATCTGCTCCGGCCACGGCGTCACGTCGGCATACGACTTCTCTACCTGCTCCGGCGCCTCGGCCAGCACGCCGAACATATCGGCCTGCCCTGTCGCCTCTGCTTTAGCGTGCTGATCGGCGGCCTTCAGCGCGTCCGGCAGCGCGCTCATCAGCGCGGCACGGTGCGGGCCAAGCCGGTCAAACGCGCCGGACATAATCAGTTTTTCCAGCACCCGCTTATTCAGCTTTTTGGTGTCGGTGCGCGCACAGAGGTCAAACAACTCGCGGAAATAGCCGCCCTCGTTGCGTGACTCAATAATCGCTTCAATCGGGCCTTCGCCGACGCCCTTAATCGCGCCGATGCCGTAAACGATCTCACCGGCTTCGTTGACGTGGAACTGATAAAGGCCGGAGTTAATGTCCGGCGGCAGCACCTTCAGCCCCATCCGCCAGCACTCGTCCACCAGGCCAACCACTTTCTCGGTGTTATCCATATCAGCGGTCATTACTGCCGCCATAAACTCCGCCGGGTAGTGCGCCTTCAGCCACAGCGTCTGGTAGGAGACCAGTGCATAAGCGGCAGAGTGCGACTTGTTAAAGCCGTAGCCGGCGAATTTTTCCACCAGGTCGAAGATTTTGATCGCCAGCTCGCCGTCAATGCCGCGCGATTTCGCACCATCCTCAAAGCCGCCGCGCTGCTTGGCCATCTCGACCGGGTTCTTTTTACCCATCGCACGGCGCAACATGTCCGCGCCGCCAAGGCTGTAGCCCGCCAGCACCTGGGCAATCTGCATCACCTGTTCCTGATAGAGGATGATGCCATAGGTCGGTTCCAGAACCGGCTTCAGCGACTCATGCTGCCACTGAATATCCGGGTAGGAGATCGCCTCACGCCCGTGCTTACGGTCAATAAAGTTGTCGACCATCCCCGACTGCAGCGGCCCCGGACGGAACAGCGCCACCAGGGCGATCATATCTTCGAAACAGTCCGGCTTCAGGCGCTTGATCAGATCCTTCATGCCGCGGGATTCCAGCTGGAATACGGCGGTGGTTTCCGAGCGCTGCAGCATATCGAAACTTTTCTGATCTTCAAGCGGGATCGTCGCAATATCGACAGGATCCAGCCCTTCTTTGGTGCGCCGGGCGTTGATCATCGCCAGCGCCCAGTCGATGATGGTCAGCGTGCGCAGGCCAAGGAAGTCGAACTTCACCAGGCCTGCGTACTCCACGTCGTTCTTATCGAACTGGGTGACCGGGAACTGGCCGTTCTCATCGCAGTATAGCGGCGCAAAATCGGTGATTTTGGTCGGCGCGATCACCACGCCACCGGCGTGTTTACCGGCGTTACGCGTCACGCCTTCCAGTTTGCGCGCCATATCGATCAGCGCCTTGACCTCTTCATCCGCCTCGTAGATTTCCGGCAGCTGCGGTTCGGCGGCAAAGGCTTTTTCCAGCGTCATGCCCGGGTCAGGCGGCACCAGCTTGGAGATGCGGTCAACGAAGCCGTACGGGTGGCCCAGCACGCGGCCAACGTCGCGGATCACCGCTTTGGCGGCCATGGTACCGAAGGTGATGATCTGCGAAACCGCTTCACGGCCGTACATTTCCGCCACGTGCTCAATCACGCTGTCGCGCTTCTCCATACAGAAGTCGATGTCGAAGTCGGGCATGGAAACACGTTCCGGGTTAAGGAAACGTTCGAACAGCAGGTCGAATTCCAGCGGATCGAGGTCGGTGATTTTCAATGCGTAGGCGACCAGCGACCCGGCACCGGAGCCGCGCCCCGGCCCGACCGGTACGTCGTTATCCTTCGACCACTGGATAAACTCCATAACGATCAGGAAGTAGCCCGGGAAGCCCATCTGGTTAATCACGTTGAGCTCAATATCCAGACGCTCGTCATACTCCGGGCGGCGGGCGGCGCGCACCTCAGGATCGGGGAACAGGAACTCAAGCCGCTCTTCCAGGCCCTCCTGCGACTTCAGCACCAGGAAATCTTCGGTGGTCATCTCACCGGTTGGAAACTGCGGCAGGAAGTACTCGCCCAGGCGGATGGTAACGTTGCAGCGGCGGGCGATCTCTACGCTGTTTTCCAGCGCTTCCGGGATGTCCGAAAACAGCTCACACATCTCCTCTTCGCTGCGCATATACTGCTGCGGGCTGTAGTTACGGGGACGTTTCGGATCGTCGAGGGTAAAACCGTCGTGAATGGCCACGCGAATTTCATGGGCGTCAAAGTCGGTTTCTTGCAGGAAACAGACCTCGTTGGTGGCCACCACTGGAATGCCCTCGGCAATCGCCAGTTCCACTGCCGCGTGCAGGTAACTCTCTTCATCCGGCCGCCCGGTGCGGATCAGCTCCAGGTAGTAGCGATCGGGAAAATGCTGCTGATAGAAGCCGAGACACTCGGCGACCATCGCGGCGTTGCCGCGCAACAGCATTTTACCGACGTCGCCACGGCGGCCGCCGGAGAGCAGGATAATCCCCTGCTGATGTTCGGCCAGCCAGTCGCGATCGATGGTCGGCCCTGCCGGGCCATAGCCGCGCTGATAGGCACGGGAGATCAGCAGCGTCAGATTCTGATAGCCATCATTATCGGCCGCCAGCACGGTGATCTGCGACAGTTCATCGCCCATTGCCACGCTGGCCACGTTAAAGTCAGCGCCGATAATCGGTTTCATCCCCTGACCGTGCGCGGTGCCGTAAAATTTCACCAGCCCGCACAGGTTGGTGAAATCGGTGATGCCGATGGCCGGCATATTCATCTTCGCCGCGTGTTTCACCAACGGGTTCGTCTTCGCCAGTCCATCGATCATGGAGTAGTCGCTGTGCACGCGTAAATGAATAAAACGGGGTTCGGCCATCGGTGATCCTGTTAACGCAGAAGAGAAGAATTACAGCGCGCGCGTCGCAGCAGCAGCGACGTCAGCGTCGAGCAGCACGTTACGTACCGGCGCAAAGCTGCGGCGATGGTGCGGCGTGGCGCCAAAGCGGGCGAGCTTTTCCAGGTGCAGCGCCGTCGGGTAGCCTTTATGCTGGGCAAATCCGTACTCCGGGTACTGCAGATCCAGCCCGGCCATCTCACGGTCGCGCGTGACCTTAGCGATAATCGACGCGGCGCTGATTTCACGCACCAGACCGTCGCCCTTAACGATCGCCTGCGCCGGCATCGCCAGCGCCGGGCAACGGTTACCGTCGATCAGCACAAAATCAGGCGTCAGGTGCAGGCCGGCCACCGCCCGCTGCATCGCCAGCATGGTGGCATGCAGGATATTGAGCCGGTCGATCTCATCCGGCTCAGCGCGCCCGAGGCTCCAGCTTAACGCCTTCTCTTTAATCTCATCGTATAACGCCAGGCGGCGTTTTTCCGACAATTTCTTTGAGTCGGCGAGGCCTGCGATCGGCCGGACCGGGTCGAGGATCACCGCAGCGGTGACCACCGCACCGACCAGCGGGCCGCGGCCCACCTCGTCAACGCCGGCAATCAGCCGCGCGTCAGGGTAGATAAAGTCACTCATGGGCACAGCTCCAGTACTGCCGCAGCCGCCTGCTGGTCTGCATCCCAGCGGATCTGCTGATGCAGCTCAGCGAAGGTGGCCAGCAGGGCATCACGGGTATCACCGCCGCTGAGCAGCGGCTCCAGCGCCGCCGCCAGCCGCTCGGGCTGGCACTCATCCTGCAGCAGCTCTGGCACCAGCTCTCGCCCGGCCAGCAGGTTAGGCAGCGAAACGTAGTCGGTTTTTACCAGCCGCTTCGCCAGCCAGAAGGTGAAGGGCTTCATACGATACCCCACCACCATCGGACATTTCGCCAGCATGCACTCCAGCGCGGCGGTGCCGGAGGCCAGCAGTGCCGCATCGCTGGCAACCATCGCCGCACGGCCCTGGCCATCCAGCAGGTGCATCGGCAGGTCCGGTGCCACCTGCGCTTTGATCAGCTCAAACTGTTCGCGGCGTTTCGGATTAACCAGCGGCACCACGATCTCCAGCGCCGGATGCTTGTCACGCAGCAGCATCGCGGTTTTCAGGAAGTCGGCGCTGAGCATCTCGACTTCCGCACCGCGGCTGCCTGGCAGCAGCGCCAGGCACAGCGCGTCCGGGGCGATGCCCAGTTCGCGGCGCGCGGCCAGCTTGTCGGCCACGATCGGCATCGCATCAGCCATCGTGTGGCCGATAAAACGGCACGGCACGTTGAAGCGATCGTAGAAGGCTTTCTCAAACGGCAGGAACGCCAGCACCAGATCGGTGTTGCGACCAATTTTGAACACCCGCTTCTGCCGCCACGCCCACACCGACGGGCTGACGTAGTGGATGGTGCGGATGCCCCGCTGCTTCAGGCGGCCTTCCAGGGTGATATTGAAATCCGGGGCGTCGATGCCGACAAACACGTCCGGCTTCAGCGCGCTGAAACGGCGGGTCAGGTCACGGCGGATCTGCAGCAGGCGACGCAGGCGGCCGAGCACCTCAACGATGCCCATTACCGCCAGCTCTTCCATCTCATACCAGGCTTCACAGCCCTCGGCCTGCATCAGCGGCCCGGCCACGCCGACAAAGCGCGCGTCAGGATGCTGCTGTTTCAGCGCGCGAATCAGGCCGGCACCAAGAATATCGCCGGAGGTTTCTCCGGCGACGAGGGCAATCGTTAAGGGACGCTTAGGCATGAGTTAACGAATCAGGCCCCGGGTGGATCGCGCAAAGAAGTCATAGAACGGCTGGACTTCAGGATGCACTTTCGCAATCTCGGCAATCTCAGGCTTCACTTCATCCAGCGTTTTACCGCTGCGGTAAAGTAGCTTGTAGGCAGCACGAATGGCGTGTAGCGCCTCTTTACTGAAGCCACGACGCTGCAGGCCCACCAGATTGATGCCGAACGGCGTCGCATGGTTACCCTGCGCAATCACGTAAGGCGGAACGTCCTGCGCCACGCCGGAGCAGCCGCCGACCATCACGTGCGCACCGATAATGCAGAACTGATGCACCGCCGTCATGCCGCCGATAATCGCATGATCGTCGACGACAACATGGCCGGCCAGCGTCGCATTGTTGGCCAGGATGCAGTGGTTACCCACCACACAGTCGTGCGCCACGTGGGTATTGACCATCAGCAGGTTATCACTACCCACTTTCGTCACGCCGTCAGCCTGCACGGTGCCACGGTGGATGGTCACGCTTTCACGAATGCGGTTACGATCGCCAATTTCAACGCGGGTTGGTTCGCCGGCGTATTTCAGATCCTGATTCGCTTCACCAATCGAGGCGAACTGATAGATGGTGTTGTCTTTACCGATGCGGGTATGGCCGTTGACCACCACATGCGATTTAAGAACGGTACCGTCGCCAATTTCGACGTTGGCACCCACCCAGCAGAACGGGCCAATCTGAACACCGGCACCAATAATGGCGCCCTCTTCAACGATCGCCCCTGGATGAATTACGGCGGTGCTGTCAATCACGAATTAAGCCTCCCGGCTGCGCGCACACATCATGGTTGCTTCGCAGACAATTTTACCGTCTACGGTCGCCACGCCTTTAAAGCGCGTCAACCCACGGCGGGTTTTCTCGAAGGTGACTTCCATGATCATCTGATCGCCAGGCACGACCGGGCGCTTGAAGCGCGCTTCGTCGATACCGGCAAAGTAGTACAGCTCGCCCGGTTCCAGTTTACCCACGCTTTTAAACGCCAGGATACCGGTGGCCTGTGCCATCGCTTCCAGGATTAGCACACCCGGGAAAATCGGTTTACCAGGGAAATGGCCCTGGAAAAACGGTTCGTTGACCGAGACATTCTTTACCGCACGCAGGTATTTGTTCTCTTCGAACTCAATCACGCGATCGACCAGTAAAAACGGGTAACGGTGCGGTAAAAGTTCGATAATCTCTTCAATCTTCAGAGTATGAGTTTCAGTAGTCAAAATACTCTTCCTGTCCTAAAAATTCTGATGGTATCAATAACACGGCCTGCAACGATGGTTACATCGTTCGCAGGCCGCAAATCTTGTCTGTACGCAGCTTTCCCTGCTTAGCATGTTGTAATTATGAAAGCCGGTTAGCGTGCTGGTGTATGCGCTTAGTCGTTAGCAACCTTACGCTCGACGGCTTTTAAGCGTTTGCTTAACTCGTCGATGTTCATCACCAGCGCCGCAGTTTTGCGCCAGGTTTTATTGGGCTGCAGCGGGATCCCGGAGGAGTATACTCCAGGTTCAGTGATCGGTCGCATCACCATTCCCATCCCTGTAACGGTAACTTTGTCACAAATTTCCATATGACCATTGATCACGCTGGCACCGCCAATCATGCAATAGCGGCCGATTTTCAGGCTACCGGCCATGATCACACCGCCTGCAACTGCGGTATTGTCGCCGATTACCACGTTATGGGCAATCTGACACTGGTTATCTATGATAACACCATTCCCGATTTGGGTGTTATCCAGCGCACCGCGATCGATAGTGGTACAGGCACCGATTTCGACGCGATCGCCGATAATCACGCTGCCCAGCTGCGGAATTTTAACCCAATTGCCGCGATCGTTGGCATAACCGAAGCCATCTGAGCCGATCACCGTACCCGACTGAATCAGGCAGTCGGTACCGATCTGCACCTCATGATAGATCGATACGTTGGCCCACAGACGGCTACCGGCGCCGATTCGGGTGTGTTTACCGACGAAACAGCCAGGTCCGATAACCACGTTATCGCCCAGCACCACGCCGGACTCAATGACCGCATTGGCCCCGATGGCAACGTTGTTACCCAGGGTAGCGGTGGCATCAATGACCGCGCTCGGCGCAATATGGCTGGCCGGCTGTGGGGTGATATCCAGCAGCTGTGCCATACGAGCGTAGGTCAGGTAAGGGTTTTTCACCACCAGCACCGCACCGGTGAAAAATTCACGGTCGGCTTCCGTTAACACTACGGCAGAGGCCTGGCACTGGGCCAGCTGTTCGCGGTAACGGCTGTTGGCAAGAAAAGTGATCTGTCCCGATTGGGCGGATTGCATAGAAGCAATGCCGGAGATGGCGAGATCGCCATCTCCGTGCAATTCTGCATCCAACTGCTGGGCTAAATCAGCCAGTCGAATTGAAGACATGGTTTTATTTAACCTGTTTCAGAACATCAGCAGTGATGTCTTTAGATTTACCGGCGTAAGCCACAGCGTTCTGATCGATAACCACATCGTAGCCTTCGCTGTCAGCCACTTTCTGCACAGCATCCTGGATACGGCTCAGGATTTTGTTACGTTCTTCGGTCTGGCGACGACGGTTATCCTGCTCAAAAGCCTGCGCTTTGGTTGAGAACGCTTCACGCTGAGCCATCACGTCTTTTTCCGCGCGGCTGCGGTCAGCGGCCTTCATGGTTGACGCATCACGCTGCAGGCGCTGCATTTTAGTCTGCAGGTCGCGCTCCATGTTTTGCAGTTCGGTCGCACGGCCTTTGAACTCGTTCTCAAGCTGCTTCGCAACGGTCGCACGCGCTGGTAACTGTTGGAAAATGCTGGAAACGTTCACCACTGCAATTTTATCAGCAGCCTGAGCACCGGCGGAAACCGCCAGAGCAATACCCAGACCTGCGGCACACAACAACTTTTTCACTATAAACTCCTTACCATCAACGTTTGTGTCACGGACACATGTGTTGCGTAGTAACAATGGGGTCAGATACCCCCCACCGTTGCGCTACGCGATACTCTGAGCGCTTCCCTGCGAGGCCGACTTACCAGGTTTTACCAATGTTAAACTGGAACTGTTCGGCCTTGTCTCCATCATACTTTTTGAACGGCTGGGCGTAAGAGAACACCAGCGGTCCGAGAGGCGACATCCACTGCAGTGCCAGACCGGCTGACATGCGGATATTACTTGGGTCACTGTAATCCGGCACGCCTGCGGCACGGGTTTCAGCGGTGTTCTGCCATTTAGTATCCCAGACGGTACCGGCATCAACGAACAGCGAGGTACGCACCGAGTTCGAGTACTTCTCACTGATAAACGGCGTTGGGGTTATCAGCTCAAGGCTGGCCACCGCCATCGCGTTACCGCCGACCGCATCGTCTGAGTTACAGACTTTGTTCACGTCGGTGCCGGAGCAGTCAGACGAACCGTTGTTCAGGTAAGCCGCTTTTGGACCAATGTTATTGGAGCGGAAACCACGAACGGTGCTGGAACCACCGGCATAGAAGTTTTCATAGAACGGCATCTCTTTGCCGTTCAGGCCATCACCGTAACCAACACGACCACGGCCCAGCATCACCCAGGTATGATCCTGGTCGATCGGCAGATACTGTTGCGTATCCAGCGTTGCTTTGTAGAAGGCGTTAGTCGAGCCAGGAATGGTCACTTTACCGTTCAGGTTGGTACGGTTACCCGCCGTTGGGAAGAACCCACGGTCAAGCGTGTTGTACGTCCAGCCGTAGTTAAAGGTGAAGTCATCCGCAGAGAAGTCTTCATCACCGGCAAGCGTCGGGTTCTGTCCGACCGAGCGCAGGTAACGCCACATAGCGATCTGCGGCTGCATGTTGGACAGGCTGTTATGCACATAACCCAGACCGGCGCGCAGGCTGTTATTCTCGTTAATCGGGAAGCCCAGCGTACCGTCAACACCGTAACTCTTGTTGGTGTAGTCGGACAGATCGGCGTCATCGGCTTTAAAGTCGTTATAGAACACACGACCGCCGAGGCTGACGCCATCAACCGTAAAGTACGGATCGGTCAGAGAGAACTCGGCATAGGTCTGGTAGTCGTTTTTGGTGCCGCTGATACCGACGGTATTACCGGTACCCAGCCAGTTCTCCTGGGTGACGCCCACCTGGAAGCTGACGCCGCTTTCGGTGCCGTAGCCGACGCCAAAGTTCAGCGTACCGGTGTTACGCTCTTTCACCTTGTAGACCACGTCTACCTGATCGGGCGAACCCGGCACACGCTGGGTGTCGGTATCAACGGTTTCGAAATAGCCCAGACGGTTCAGACGTTCTTTGCCCTGCTCAACCAGATCGCTGCCCAACCAGGCACCCTCCATCTGGCGCATTTCACGGCGCAGTACTACGTCTTTCGAGGTATCGTTACCTTCGAAGCGGACCTTACGCACGTAGAAACGGTTACCGGCATCAACGTTCACGCGCAGCTTAACGGTTTTCGCCGCATCATCAATTTCAGGCTGGGTCTGCACGCGTGGATAGGCATAGCCATAACGACCCAACAGTTTCTTGATGTCGTCTTCCATGCGGGTCACTTTCGCGCCGTTATACAGCTCACCCGGGGTGATTTTCGTCAGCCCTTCGATCTCAGCAGAGTGCCCGGCCAGATTGCCGCTCACCGCCACGCCGGCGATCTTGTACTGCTCGCCTTCGGTGATGTTAACGGTGATGTAGATACCTTTTTTATCCGGCGTCAGGCTGACCTGGGTCGAATCGATATTGAAGCGCGCATAACCGCGGTCCAGATAGAAGCTGCGCAGCGTCTCGAGGTCACCGGCCAGTTTCTGTTTCTGGTACTTACGGTCACCCACCACGTTCCACCACGGCACATCATCACGCAGCTGGAAGCGGGAGATCAGCTCTTCAGAGCTGAACGCTTTGTTGCCCACCACGTTAATCTGCTGAATTTGCGCAGAGACGCCTTCGGTGAACACCAGTTTCAGATCGACGCGGTTACGCGGCAGCGGTGTCACCACCGCTTTAACGCTGGCGCTGTACTTACCGACGCTGTAGTAGAAGTCTTCCAGGCCCTTCTCAATCGATGAGATGGTGGTGCGGTCAAGGGCTTCGCCCACGCGCACGCCGGAAGCCTCAAGGTTCTGCTTCAGCATGTCTTCCTTCACCGCTTTGTTACCGGAGAAGGTGATACTGGCAATCGTCGGACGTTCTTTCACCTGAACGATCAGCGTGTTGCCATCGCGCAGTACCTGAACGTCTTCAAAATTTCCGGTCGCAAACAGTGCTCGAATGGTGTTACCCAGATCTTCATCTGATACGGTATCTCCCACGCGAACAGGCATACTCAGCAGGGCCGCACCGACGGCGACTCGCTGCAGGCCTTCGAAATGAATATCCTTCACCACGAATCCGTCTGCACCGTATACGGTAGCGCTGCTAAGCAGCAGCGACGCTATGAGCAACTTTTTCATCGCCATCGTTGTTATGCATTCTTCCTAACTGGTTCTCGTCGCTTTCGGGGTAACCGCGTCGCGTTAATCATCCCGCAACGCCGTTCCTGAGCACCTAGAGGCGCGAGAAATCATTGAAAAGTGCAAGCCCCATTAACAGCACCAGCAAAATTGAGCCGATACGATAACTGAAGTCCTGAACTCGTTCGGACACCGGCCCCCCCTTAATCTTTTCGATCGCCAGGAACAGCAAATGCCCACCATCTAACACTGGCAGAGGAAACAGATTGATAATCCCTAAGTTCACGCTAATCAGCGCCAGGAACATCAGGTAGTAAATCAACCCATACTCCGCTGACATCCCAGCCCCCTGCGCGATCGAAATCGGCCCGCTGAGATTGTTCAACTTCACATCACCCACTATCAGCTTGCCCAGCATGCTCACCGTCAGCTTCATCAGCTGCCAGGTTTTCACGCTGGCTTCACCGAGGGCCGCAAACGGACCGTACTGGCGCACCGTGCGGTACTCATCGGCCAGCGGTATCACTCTCGGCACCACGCCGGCAAAGCCTTCCGCCTTATTCTGCGGATTGGCTTCGGGGATCAGCGTGATATCCACCAGACTTCCCTGCCGCTCAACTTCGATGGCAATCGGCTTGCCGGGGTTATCACGCACCGTGGTCACGAAACTGAGCCACTGCGACAGCGGTTTACCACCGACTTTAACGATCCTGTCGCCGGCTTGCAAACCGGCCTTACTGGCGGCGGAATCGCTCTGCACCTGCGCCAGCACCGATTCAATCTGCGGCCCGCGCGGCAGGATGCCCAGTGAAGTGACCGGATCCTGCTTATCTGGCTCAAAGTGCCAGTTGTGCAGCGAGACCCGCTTTTCGCTGGTTTGCGTAGTGCCAAACGGCGCGACGGTAAAGGTGGTTTCTTCATCACCGATCTTCGCCACCAGCGCCATGCGCACAGCATCCCAGTCAGGCGTTTCGATACCGTCGACGGCTTTAAGTTCCGTTCCTGGGGTAATTTGTGCGCTGGCGGCCGGCGAGCCGCTTACTATTTCAGCAACCACCGGGCGTACGCCGGGCACGCCGATGATAAACACCAGCCAGTAGGCAAGGATAGCAAAGATGAAGTTAGCGATCGGACCGGCGGCGATAATCGACGCCCGCTGCAGGACCGTTTTATTGTTGAAGGACTGGTGACGCAATTCGGGCGGCACGCTCTCGACGCGTTCGTCGAGCATTTTAACGTAGCCGCCGAGAGGGATCAGGGCAATAACATACTCGGTGCCCTGCTTGTCACGGCGGCGCCACAGCGCCTTACCAAAGCCGACGGAAAAGCGTTCGACCTTCACGCCGCAACGACGGGCCACCCAGAAGTGACCAAATTCGTGCACCGTGACCAGAATTCCCAGCGCGACGATAAAGGCCGCAAGACTCCAGAGTACGCTTAACATAGTGTTTCCCTACAGCGCGCCAAAAACTAACAGCAGCAGGCAGGCAAACACCGGTACCGCCGCCGTCAGGCTGTCAATGCGGTCCAGAATGCCACCGTGACCGGGGATCAGACTGCCGCTATCCTTAATACCCGCTTCGCGTTTGAACATACTTTCCGTCAGGTCGCCCAGCACCGAGGCCAGCGCGGCGGCAATTGAGCAGATCAGCAGCGTGGAGAGATCCACCTGCAGCGGCGCGAACACGCTGAATAACCATGAGATCAGCGCCGAGGTCACCAGGCCGCCGAGAAAGCCTTCCCAGGTTTTACCCGGTGACACTTTCGGTGCCAGCTTGTGCTTACCGAACAGCTTGCCAAACATGTAGGCACCGGAATCAGCGCCCCAGACCAGCACCATCACGTACAGCAACCACCAGGCTCCCGCGTAGTGATCGGTAGCGTAGTGATACTGGCGCAGCACCAGCATGCCGCAGAAGAATGGCACAATGGTCAGCAGGCCAAACAGCAGGCGCAGCGGTTTCGACGAACGCCAGAAGGCGGCGGAGCCAGGGTAGCGCAGCACCAGCAGCAGCGCCGCCAGCCACCATATCAGCGAGATCCACAGCGCGCCGCCGATCTGCGGCACGTCCAGCGCACTTTGCCAGGCCGGCAGCGTAAACAGCATCAGGGAGAGCAGCAAGCCACACAGCACTGCCAGCCAGATACGCTGAGAGCGCGCAGCAAAACCGGCGAACTGGCCCCATTCCCATGCGGCCAGCATGCAGATCGCTAAGATGACGATGGCAAAACCCAGAGGTGGCAGCAAAAACAGCGCCGCGATCACGATGGGAATCAAAATTAATGCGGTAATCAGGCGAGACTTCAGCAAGGATTACCCCCAGTGCGCTTATGCGCTGCCGGGTGCTGCGCCGCCAAAACGGCGCTCTCGTTGTGCAAACGCATTCAGTGCACCTTCAAAAACTTGTTCATCAAAATCAGGCCAGAGCGTTTCGGTAAACCAGAACTCTGCGTAGGCAACTTGCCACAGCAGGAAGTTACTGATGCGATGCTCTCCCCCGGTCCTTATTACCAGATCCACCGGAGCCAGTTCATTCATGCACAGATGAGAGGCCAGCGTCTCTTCTTCGATTTGATCGGGACGAAGAAGGCCTTCCTGTACCTGCTCTGCAATCTTTCTGACTCCGTGGATAATATCCCAACGACCGCCATAATTCGCGGCTATGTTGAGCGTCAGTCCATTATTTTGTTGAGTAAGTTCCTCAGCACGGCGGATACGCTCCTGTAAACGAGCGTTAAACCGGCTGACGTCACCGATAATTCGTAGCCTGACATTATGCTTATGGAGACTTTTGACTTCGCTATCGAGCGCCCAGACAAACAACTCCATCAACGCTAACACTTCCTGCTGCGGACGGTTCCAGTTTTCACTGCTGAACGCATACAGCGTCAGCGCATCGAGCTTATGGCTGACCGCAAAACTGACCGCGCGCCGTACCGACTTCACACCGGCCTTGTGGCCGGAAATGCGCAGTTTGCCCTGATTTTTCGCCCAGCGGCCGTTGCCATCCATAATGATGGCCACATGGCGAGGGCCGTGCCCTTTCTGGTCATCGATTTCTAATTGATTTTCGGACGACATAACGCGTATTTATTTCCTTATTCAGAAAGGCCAGGGCTTCTGAAATATCTTGTCTGCTCAGTTGCCAGCGCCCCGCCACCCCGGACAGCCATGCGGCAATGAGCCGGCAAGCTGCCTGAACAGTGGGCGAAGACTATATCATCTCCTCCCAAGGCTCACAAATGGCGGTGCGTTAAATCGCGTTATGCACGATGTAAGGCAAACCGCGGTAGCAGCGCCGTGGCACGCACCCGTGCTTCACCGTCGATGGCAATGACCGCTTCCACAGAGTCGGGCTCCGCCGTTGCCAGCCCCTCCAGCACCGCCACGTTCAGGGACGCAATGTCGGTGAAGCGGATGCCACCGGCCAGAAACGCCGCCACGGCCACTTCGTTGGCGGCGTTGAGCGTGGTGGTGGCGGCCTGCCCTGCCAGGCTGGCGTCGATCGCCAGTTTCAGGCAGGGATAGCGCGCGAAGTCCGGCTCGCAGAAGCTCAGCGCCTTCATGCGGGTAAAATCAAGCGCGGGTGCACCCGAGCTGACGCGCTCGGGCCAGGCCATCGCATGGGCAATCGGCGTACGCATATCCGGTGAACCCAGCTGCGCAATCACGCTGCCATCGCGGTAGCGAACCATTGAATGAATCACCGATTGCGGATGCAGGATCACCTCCATCTGCTTATCGGTGGCATTAAACAGCCAGCGGGCTTCAATATATTCCAGGCCTTTATTCATCATGGTGGCCGAATCGACGGAGATTTTACGCCCCATTGACCAGTTTGGATGTGCACAAGCCTGGTCCGGCGTCACATGATGCAGGTCAGCCAGCGGCGTGTCACGGAAGGGGCCACCCGATCCGGTCAGGATAATACTGTCAATGCCATTATCCTGCAGCGAAGCGTAACCTAACTGCTGCTGGATGGCAGCAGGCATACTCTGAAAAATGGCGTTGTGTTCACTGTCGATCGGCAGCAGCTGCGCGCTGGAGGCGCTTACCGCCTCCATAAACAGACGCCCGCAGGTGACCAGCGCCTCTTTATTGGCCAGCAACACCGTTTTACCGGCGCGGATGGCGGCCAGAGTCGGAGTTAATCCCGCCGCGCCAACGATCGCCGCCATCACCTGATCCACCTCGTCCAGCGCCGCCAGATCGCAGGCCGCCTGTTCGCCGCTGAGCACTTCTGTCGTGACGTTCAGGCCATGCAGCCGCGCCCGCAGTTCAGCGGCAGAGCCTTCATCAGCCATCGCGGCATAGCGTGGACGAAACGTCAGACACTGCTCGGCCATCAGCTCAACGTTACGCCCGGCCACCAGCGCCGTCACGGCAAAGCGTTCGGGGTTGGCGCGGACTACGGCCAGCGTGCTGGTGCCAATCGAGCCGGTGGAACCGAGAATGGTCAATTGTTTCATGAGGCTGCTCTGTATCGTGGCCTGGCGCGAAGGGAAACCGTGCCCGCCAGGAGGGTTAACAAATGCAAAACGCCGCCAGACCGCCCTGTCATTTAAAGGACCATCTGCACGGCGTTTCGTCACAGGGTGATCGACTTAGAAGTCCATCAGCTCCGCTTCTTTTTCAGCCAGGGAGGCATCAATTTTCTTGATGAACACGTCCGTCAGCTTCTGCACGTCATCCTGTGAACGACGATCTTCATCTTCACTGATCTCTTTGTCTTTCAGCAACGCTTTAACTTTATCGTTCGCGTCGCGGCGCACGTTACGCACAGAGACACGGCCCTGCTCGGCTTCACCACGGACGATTTTGATCAGATCTTTACGACGCTCTTCGGTCAGCGCAGGCAGCGGGACGCGAATATCGGTGCCGGCCGAGCTTGGGTTCAGGCCGAGGTCAGAGGTCATGATCGCTTTTTCTACCGCGCCGCTGATTGAACGGTCGAACACGTTCACTTTCAGGGTACGGGAGTCTTCAACGGTCACGCTGGCTAACTGCTTCAGCGGGGTCGGCGCGCCGTAGTACATCACCATGATGCCATCGAGGATCGCCGGAGAAGCGCGGCCGGTGCGGATTTTGCTGATGTTGCTTTTGAACGCTTCAACGCATTTATCCATGCGCGTTTCAGCATCTTTTCTGATTTCGTTAATCACGTTGGAACCCTTGGATTCTGTTTGATCGACCCGCTGCGGGCCACGGCCTGCAGCGATTCTGAATACTCTTCGATAATTCTGACGGGCAGAATATACCTTATTTTATGCGCTGACTGATATTAATGCGTAATCAACGTGCCTTCTTTTTCACCCATCACCACGCGACGCAGTGCGCCAGGCTTGTTCATATTGAATACGCGAATCGGCAGCTTGTGGTCACGGGCCAGCGTAAAGGCCGCCAGATCCATCACTTTCAGCTCCTGCTCCAGCACTTCCGCATAGGAGAGCTGTTCGTACAGCGTGGCATCCGGGTGCTTCACCGGGTCCGCAGAGTAAACGCCGTCCACTTTAGTCGCCTTCAGTACCACGTCGGCTTCAATCTCAATACCGCGCAGGCAGGCGGCAGAGTCGGTGGTAAAGAACGGGTTACCGGTACCGGCAGAGAAGATCACCACGCGGTTGTTACGCAGCAGGCTGATCGCTTCTGCCCAGCTGTAGTTATCACACACGCCGTTGAGCGGGATCGCCGACATCAGGCGGGCGTTCACATAGGCACGATGCAGTGCATCGCGCATTGCCAGACCGTTCATTACGGTCGCCAGCATGCCCATATGGTCGCCGACTACGCGGTTCATACCGGCCTGAGCCAGGCCAGCACCGCGGAACAGGTTCCCCCCGCCGATCACCACGCCCACCTGAATGCCCAGTTCTACCAGCTCTTTCACTTCCTGAGCCATACGATCCAGCACGCTGGCATCGATACCGAAGCCTTCAGCACCTTGCAGTGCTTCGCCACTCAGTTTCAGCAGGATACGTTGATATACGGGTTTTGCATTGGTCGCCATGGTGTTTTCTTCCTGGAGCTATCGTCGAAAAGGGGGGTTAACTGTGCGGTATCATCCGTCAAACGCCGTTAAAAAGCGATTGGGATGAGACTGAAAATGCGCTGCCCGGCAGGCAGGCAAAAAAGAACCGCCTTCCGGCGGCTCTCTTCAAACCATTAAGACTGTTTGGACATCGCCGCAACTTCTGCTGCGAAATCGGTCTCAACTTTCTCAATGCCTTCGCCCACTTCAAAGCGGATGAAGTTAACAACGTCAGCATTGTGCTCTTTCAGAACCTGGCCCACGGTTTTGCTTGGGTCGATAACGAAAGGCTGGCCGGTCAGAGAAACTTCGCCGGTGAATTTCTTCATGCGGCCTTCAACCATTTTCTCTGCGATCTCTTTTGGCTTACCAGACTGCATCGCGATGTCCAGCTGAACCTGGTACTCTTTCTCTACCACTTCAGCAGACACGTCTTCTGGCTTAACGAATTCTGGCTTGCTGGCAGCAACGTGCATAGCAACCTGCTTAACCAGCTCTTCGTCAGCGCCTTTAGCAGAAACCAGTACGCCGATACGTGCGCCGTGCAGGTAGCTGCCCAGCACGTCGCCTTCCAGGGATGCTACGCGACGGATGTTGATGTTCTCACCGATTTTAGCAACCAGTGCAACGCGCTCTTCTTCGAACTGCGCTTTCAGAACTTCAACGTCGGTGATTTTACCGGCAGCAGCAGCTTCCAGCACTTTATCAGCGAAGGCCTGGAAACCGGCATCTTTAGCAACGAAGTCGGTCTGGCAGTTAACTTCCAGAATCACGCTGTAGTTGCCAACGATTTTGGTTTTGATCACGCCATCAGCAGCCACGTTGCCTGCTTTCTTAGCGGCTTTGATCGCGCCAGATTTACGCATGTTCTCGATCGCCAGCTCGATGTCGCCGTTGGCTTCGGTCAGTGCTTTCTTACAATCCATCATGCCAGCGCCAGTGCGCTCGCGCAGTTCTTTTACCAGAGCAGCGGTAATATCAGCCATTCTCTAATCCTCGGTTAGCGCAGCATTTGTGAGATGTGCCGGTCAACGGCCACAAATGCCTATTCTCGGGAGAAACATTCTGCCCCGCCGAATGTGACAAACGGCAAAGCGAAGTCGAAAAAATAAAGGGGCCGACAAGGCCCCTTACAGATTCACATCTGATTGATAAGGGCTCGGTAACGAGCAAGCCTTATTACTCAGCGTCGGCGAACTTTTCTTCAGCCTGCTGAGCCAGGTCCTGTGAACGACCTTCACGTACAGTGGTAGCCACTGCAGTCAGGTACAGGTTCACAGCACGGATCGCATCGTCATTACCTGGGATAATGAAGTCAACGCCGTCTGGATCAGAGTTGGTATCAACGATAGCAAATACCGGGATACCCAGGTTGTTTGCTTCTTTGATAGCGATGTGTTCGTGGTCTGCATCTACAACAAACAGTGCGTCTGGCAGGCCGCCCATGTCTTTGATACCACCCAGGCTGTTTTCCAGCTTGGCCAGTTCACGAGCGCGCATCAGCGCTTCTTTCTTGGTCAGTTTGTCGAAAGTACCGTCCTGAGACTGAATCTCCAGATCTTTCAGACGTTTGATAGACTGACGAACGGTTTTCCAGTTAGTCAGCATGCCACCCAACCAGCGGTGGTTAACGAAGAACTGGTCGCAGCTCAGAGCTTGCTCTTTTACCGCTTCGCTTGCAGCGCGCTTAGTACCAACAAACAGGATCTTACCTTTACGGGCAGAGATCTTGCTCAGCTCAGCCAGAGCGTCGTTGAACAGTGGTACTGTTTTTTCCAGGTTGATGATGTGAACTTTGTTACGAGCGCCGAAGATGAAAGGCTTCATTTTCGGGTTCCAGTAACGGGTCTGGTGACCAAAGTGTACACCGGCCTGGAGCATGTCGCGCATGGAAACAGTTGCCATGATTACCTCTAATAAAAGTGTTTGGGGTTAAGCCTCCATGTATCCCGTACAACCGACCCATCGATTTTTACAAATCATCCAGGCACCCCGGCGTAGGTGTCGATACATGTGTGTTATTTACACAAAATGAGATTTTGCGTCCCCCTGTCCGGCAACTATCACCACACAGAGAATCGTCGGCGCGCTTTATACCATAAACCGACCGGTGACGCCAACTTTTGTTGGCTTACTGAGCAGTACCGCCACGCTGACCTGCGGCCCGACAACGCCTGCCACAAACTGCATTTGGCAGGGTCCGGGTGGACTGCTACCATTGCTGCACTTTGTTTAGTATTGTCGAAAATAGCGACAACCGCGGATCGAATGAATGGCAATCTCAATTAAAACCCAAGAAGAAATCGCAAAAATGCGCGTCGCCGGGCGTCTCGCCGCCGAGGTGCTGGAGATGATCGGACCCCACGTGCAGCCGGGCGTCAGCACCGCTGAGCTCGACCGCCTGTGCCACGATTATATCGTCAACCACCAGCAGGCGATCTCCGCCTGCCTCGGCTATCACGGCTTCCCGAAATCGGTCTGTATCTCGGTGAATGAAGTGGTGTGCCACGGTATTCCGAGCGAGGAGAAGATCCTCAAAGATGGCGATATCGTCAATATCGACGTCACGGTGATCAAAGACGAGTATCACGGCGATACCTCCACCATGTTTATCGCAGGCACACCCACCATCCAGGGCGAGCGGCTGTGCCGCGTCACCCAGGAGAGCCTCTACCTGGCGCTGCGTATGGTGAAGCCGGGCGTGCGGCTGCGCACTATCGGCCGTGAGATCCAGAAGTTTGTTGAAGCGCAGGATTTCTCCGTGGTGCGTGAATACTGCGGCCACGGCATCGGCAAAGGCTTCCACGAAGAGCCCCAGGTGCTGCACTATGATGCCGATGACGGCGGCGTGGTGCTGCAGGCGGGCATGGCCTTCACCATCGAACCGATGGTCAACGCCGGCGACTACCGCATTCGCAGCATGAAAGACGGCTGGACGGTGAAAACCAAAGACCGCAGCCTGTCAGCCCAGTATGAACACACGCTGGTGGTGACGGAAAACGGCTGTGAAATTATGACGCTGCGTAAAGATGACACCATTCCGGCGCTGCTTAACAACGCCGGTTAAGTAATAAGATAATCCTATGATTGCACGCTACAGTCGGCACGCCGGTCACGTGTAAGATAGCGCTAAGCCGGCAATCGCCGGCTTTTTTAATGGCTGTAGTCCCGGAGCGGGTGAGATGACAAAAGAGCTGACAGACGCAACCGTCCTGAAAAAATTAACCAAGTCGCCGGTTTACTGGCAGGACGAAGAACTCAATCGCGACGGCCTGCGCCAGCACCTGGACCACTTCCAGCGCTACCTGGCCGACGCCTTTGACGCCGGGCAGGACGCCGAAACGCTGATCGCCGCCCGCACCCTGTTTATTGACCGCCTGCTGCGGCGCCTGTGGCGCTTCTTTGGCTTCCCGGAGCAGGAGGGCGTGGCGCTGGTAGCGGTCGGGGGTTACGGGCGTGGTGAACTGCACCCGCTGTCGGATATCGACGTGCTGATCTTAAGCCGTCAGCCGCTGTCAGACGAAGATGCCCGACGCACCAGCGAACTGCTGACGCTGATGTGGGACCTGCGGCTGGAGGTCGGCCACAGCGTGCGTACGCTGGAGGAGTGTCTGCTGGAGGGGCTGTCAGATCTGACCGTCGCCACCAACCTGATTGAGTCACGTATGCTGACCGGCGACCTGGCCCTGTTCCTTGAGCTGCAAAAAAACGTGTTCAGCGACGGCTTCTGGCCCTCGGACCGCTTTTTCGCCGCCAAAATTGCCGAGCAGCAGGAGCGCCACCAGCGCTACCACGGCACCAGCTACAATCTGGAGCCGGATATCAAAAGCAGCCCCGGCGGCCTGCGCGATATCCATACCCTGCTGTGGGTGGCGCGCCGCCACTTCGGGGCCACCTCGCTGGATGAGATGGTCGGCTTCGGCTTCCTGATGGAGACCGAGCGCAACGAGCTTAACGAGTGCCAGAGCTTCCTGTGGCGCATCCGCTTCGCCCTGCACCTGGCCCTGACCCGCTACGACAACCGGCTACTGTTTGACCGCCAGCTCAACGTCGCCCGCCGCCTTAACTATCAGGGCGAAGGCAACGAGCCGGTGGAACGCATGATGAAGGACTTCTTCCGCGTCACCCGGCGCATCGCCGAACTCAACCAGATGCTGCTGCAGCTGTTCGACGAGGCGATCCTCGCGCTGCCGACCGATGAAAAACCGCGTCCGCTGGACACGGAATTCCAGCTGCGCGGCACGCTGATCGACCTGCGTGATGACGATCTGTTCAGCCGCGATCCGATCGCTATCATGCGCCTGTTCCACACCATGGTGCGCACGCCGAAAATCACCGGCATCTACTCCTCCACGCTGCGCCACCTGCGCCACGCGCGACGCAGCCTGGCACAGCCGCTCTGCACCCTGCCGGCGGCGCGGGAGATGTTCCTGTCGATTCTGCGCCACCCCGGCGCGGTCAGCCGGGCGCTGGTGCCGATGCACCGGCACAGCGTGCTACAGGCCTACATGCCGCTGTGGAGCAACATCGTCGGCCAGATGCAGTTTGACCTGTTCCACGCCTACACCGTCGACGAGCACACCATACGCGTGCTGCAAAAGCTGGAGAGCTTCGCGGACGAAGCCACCCGCAGCCGCCACCCGCTGTGCGTTGAGCTGTGGCCACGGTTACCACAGTCAGAACTGTTGCTGATGGCCGCACTGTTCCACGATATCGCCAAAGGTCGCCACGGCGATCACTCGATCCTCGGCGCGCAGGACGCGCTGGAGTTTGCCGAATTACACGGCCTTAACTCGCGGGAAGCCCAGCTGGTCGCCTGGCTGGTGCGCCACCACCTGCTAATGTCGGTGACCGCCCAGCGGCGCGACATCCAGGACCCGACGGAGATCCAGCAGTTTGCCGAAGTGATGCAGAATGAGAACCGCCTGCGCTACCTGGTCTGCCTGACGGTGGCCGATATCTGTGCCACCAACGGCACCCTGTGGAACAGCTGGAAACAGAGCCTGCTGCGCGAGCTGTTCTTTGCCACCGAAAAACAGCTGCGCCGGGGGATGGAAAACAGCCCGGACCTGCGCGAACGGGTGCGCCACCACCGGCTGCAGGCGCTGGCGCTGCTGCGGATGGACAACATCGACGAGCGGGCGCTGCACGACATCTGGAACCGCTGCCGCGCGGACTACTTCCTGCGCCACACGCCCAACCAGCTGGCGTGGCACGCGCGCCATCTGCTGATGCACGACCTCAGCCAGCCGCTGGTGCTGGTCAGCCCGCAGGCCACCCGCGGCGGAACGGAAATCTTTATCTGGAGCCCGGACCGCCCCTACCTGTTTGCCGCCGTGGCCGGGGAGCTGGATCGCCGTAATCTGAGCGTGCACGACGCGCAGGTTTTCACCAGCCGCGACGGCATGGCGATGGACACCTTTATCGTGCTGGAGCCGGACGGCAGCCCGCTGTCGGCGGATCGCCAGGAGTTTATCCGTATCGCGCTGGTGCAGGCCATCGGCCAGACGCACTGGCAGCCGCCGCGCATCCGCCGCCAGTCGGCGCGGCTGAAACATTTTAACGTCGATACCGAGGTCAACTTCCTGCCGACCCACACCGATCGCCGCACCTATCTGGAACTGGTGGCGCTCGATCAGCCCGGCCTGCTGGCGCGGGTCGGGGAAGTTTTCGCCGATCTCAACGTTTCGCTGCACGGCGCACGCATCAGCACCATCGGTGAACGGGTCGAAGATTTGTTTATTCTGGCCAACAGCGATCGCCGGGCGCTGGACGCTGATTTGCGCGAACGACTGCAACAACGGTTGACAGAGGCCCTTAATCCAAACGATAAAGTGTGACCCGGAACGACTTTTAACAGCGCCACCCGCCGAATCCGCCAGCGGATCCTTGTTTATCGCGGATGGCAAAACCAGGAAGAGACCAACATGCAACAGTTACAGAGTGTTATTGAAGCGGCCTTCGAGCGCCGTGCGGAGATCACCCCGGCCAACGCGGATACCGTTACCCGCGAAGCCGTTAACCAGGTGATCGGCCTGCTGGACAGCGGTGCCCTGCGCGTGGCAGAGAAGATTGACGGCCAGTGGGTCACCCACCAGTGGCTGAAGAAAGCGGTTCTGCTCTCTTTCCGCATCAATGACAATCAGGTAATTGATGGCGCAGAGAGCCGCTACTACGACAAAGTTCCGATGAAATTTGCCGACTACGACGACGCGCGCTTCAAAAAAGAGGGCTTCCGCGTGGTGCCACCGGCCGCCGTTCGCCAGGGCGCGTACATTGCCCGTAACACCGTGCTGATGCCGTCTTACGTCAACATCGGTGCGTACGTCGATGAAGGCTCGATGGTTGATACCTGGGCTACCGTGGGTTCCTGCGCGCAGATCGGTAAAAACGTCCACCTGTCAGGCGGCGTTGGCATCGGCGGCGTACTGGAGCCGCTGCAGGCTAACCCGACCATCATCGAAGACAACTGCTTTATCGGCGCACGCTCTGAGATCGTGGAAGGCGTCATCGTGGAAGAAGGCGCGGTAATCTCGATGGGCGTTTACATCGGTCAGAGCACCAAAATCTTCGACCGCGAAACCGGCGAAGTGACCTACGGCCGCGTGCCGGCGGGCTCGGTGGTCGTTTCCGGCAACCTGCCGTCAAAAGACGGCAGCTACAGCCTGTACTGTGCGGTTATCGTGAAGAAAGTCGACGCCAAAACCCTCGGCAAAGTGGGCATCAACGAACTGCTGCGCACCATCGACTAATTCCCCTGCGGGTCACCCCGGTGGCCCGTAATCTATTCTTTACACTTCCCCCCATTGCCACTCTGCGCATAATTTCTCAACAGATAGTGATATTGCTCACAATTCAGGCGTATAATCCGCGCCATTCAGCGCACTCGCGATCCCCGATCTGATTTTACAGGCATAGATCACGGTAGTACGGGACGAGCGAGCTAAGCAAGTACAAGGCGTACAGCGCACAGCTACCGGAATGTACATAAGTACATGAGGATAGCGAGCACTGCACAACGCAGTAATTGCGACGCGCAGCCGTAACGACAAACTCCCGCATAAGGATCAAAAACCATGTACGACAATCTTAAAGGTTTGGGTATTGCTTCTCCTGAAGACATCGACCGCTACAGCCTGCGTCAGGAAGCCAGTAATGACATCCTGAAAATCTACTTCCGCAAAGACAAAGGTGAATTCTTCGCTAAAAGCGTCAAATTCAAATACCCGCGTCAGCGTAAAACCGTGGTCGCCGACAACGCCAGCCTCGGCTACAAAGAGATCCAGGAAATCAGCCCTAACCTGCGCTACGTGATCGACGAGCTGGACCTGATCTGCCAGCGCGACCAGGTGGAAGTTGACCTGAAACGCAAAATCCTCGACGACCTGCGTCACCTGGAAAGCGTAGTCTCCAACAAAATCGCCGAAATCGAATCCGATCTCGACAAGTTGACCCGCAACAGCCGCTAATACCTTCTTACACCCGGCTAGCCAGTCGCTTCAGATTCCGGAGCCTGGCTATCGGGGGATATCCGGAACGCGGACCCGCTACACCCTCCCTGCGCTCGGCCGGGCACGTCCATGTGCCCGACGGTCCGCTAACCCGGATATCCCCCGATTGCCCACAAAACCTCGCGTAGCTGAAAGACCCAGGGCTTTAAAACCATTAGTCAACTACAATGCCAGTGATTAGGGAAGGAAGTGGGATGAGCCCGGAGCGGCTTGCCCGCGCAGGGTCGCCCGGTGACAGGCCCGGGTATCTCGGTCATTCAGGCGACATGCCCTTAACAAGCCCTCAAATAAAAACGGTGCCCATAATGAGCACCGTTTTTTTATCGACCCGTTAAAACTTACTGCATCAGCAGATAGATGCTGCTGTCACCACGCTGAATATTCAGCGCCAGCACCGATGGCTTAGTATCGAGGATCTTACGCAGCTCGCCCAGATTGGCGATCGGCTGCTGATTCACACCGAGGATCACATCGCCTTTCTTCAGCCCGATACGCGCCGCCGCTGAACCGGCCTTCACGTTATCCACCTTCACGCCTTTGGCATCTTTAGTGTCCACGTTGCTCAGGTCAGCACCTTCAATACCGTTATAAATCGTCCCGGAATCGACCTTTGCCCCGGCGCTCTGCTGCAGTTCAACGTTCACCGTCAGCGGCTTACCGTCACGAATCAGCCCCAGTTCCATCTTCGTCCCCACCGGCAGCGATCCGACCTCAGCACGCAGCGCGGAGAAGCTGGAGATCGGCTTATTGTTAATCGACACGATCACATCACCGGCCTTCACCCCGGCCTGCGCCGCAGACGACTTCGGCACCACCTGGCTGACGAAAGCACCGCGCTGGGCATCCACCTTCATCGCCTTGGCCAGCTCTGAGTTCAGCTCGGTGCCCATGATACCCAGTTCGCCACGTTTGACCTGGCCGTACTCCACCATCTGACCGGTCAGGTTTCTCACCATATTACTCGGGATAGCAAAACCGATGCCGATATTGCCGCCGTCCGGTGCCAGAATCGCGGTATTAATCCCGATCAGCTCACCGTTCAGGTTCACCAGCGCGCCGCCGGAGTTACCGCGGTTAATCGCCGCATCGGTCTGGATAAAGTTCTCGTAGTTTTCCACGTTCAGCCCGCTGCGCCCCAGCGCAGAGACGATACCGGAGGTCACGGTTTCGCCCAGGCCATACGGGTTACCGATCGCTACGGTGTAATCGCCCACGCGCAGCGCATCGGAATCAGCAATCTTAATCGCCGTCAGATTTTTGGCATCCTTCAGCTGGATCAGTGCGATATCCGAACGCGGATCTTTACCGATCACCTTGGCGTCATATTTGCGGCCGTCGCTCAACTGCACCTGAATTTTGGTAGCGTTATCCACCACGTGATTATTGGTCACCACGTAGCCCTTATCGGCGTTGATCACCACGCCGGAGCCCAGCGCACGGAATTTCTGCTGCTGGGCATCATCGCCCGCCGGGCCGCTGCCGCCCTGACACATCGGTGAGGACTGGAACGGTGAGCCCTCCTGACAGAAAGGCGAGTTATCGCCAAAGAACTGCTGGAACTGCTGCGGCAGGCGTGGGGTGCGCACGGTGGTGCTGCCCTCCACGTTGATGCTGACCACCGACGGCATCACTTTTTCCAGCATCGGAGCCAGGCTTGGCAGCTGCTGGGTGGAAGAGGAAGATGCGGTTTCAGCAGCGCTGGCGGCTAACGGATTCAGCGCCAGACCCAGGCTCAGCGCAAGTGCGCTCAAAACTAATGTGGTTTTTTTCATGTTTCAGGCTCTCAAATAATTCGCGAAAGATAACCATTGCTGTGGTTGTGAAAGTGAGATTAATTTTTTAGCGGTAAGTTCATGTACGCGGTATCGGGTAAAGGTAAAAATTTATTGATTTCCTTTACAAAACTGCACGCAATACTGAATCACTCTACCGCCATCAGCCGCCGGTACTCATCCCACGCATAGAGGTCGGTCATGCCGCTGATATAATCCTGCAACAGGCGGGCACGGTAATAATACTCGAGGATATCACTGGCACCGTCGCCGTTATCCAGCGCCAGAACCGCTTCGCCATACGCCTGCCTGAAACGGCTGGAGAGTTTATGAAACAGGCGTGTTTCAATCGGATAACCTTTTAAATAGTCCTTCGCCAGCAACTCGCTAAATTCAGCACGGCTTAAGCGCAACAGCGGCTGATAGATGGTCAGCAAACCGCCAATTACCCGATAACCCTGCAGCTCCAGCTGTTCCACTTCGGGGTGGTTAAATACATGACTAAAGGCCACTTTTTTGAAAATGTCCAGCAGCTGGCTGTGCGGACTGCCGTCTTCCAGCAACGCTTCATTAAATGCCCCCTGATAGACCGCCGGCAGATGATCGATAAAGCGATCCGCCGCATGTGGCACCAGTCGGGCAACGGTATTTACGCGTAAATACATAAAGAACTGATCGTCGTTACAGGGGGCGCTGGCCGATATCCGCGACTTTTCCCGGGCGCTGGTCACCACGCTGGCAAACAGATCGTCCGGCTGGTGGTCGGGCCACAGCCGATATAAATAGTCGTACAGTTGCTCAACGCTGAAGATATTTTTCTCTACCGCATCTTCTAAATCCGCCACGCAGTAGGAGATATCATCCGCGGCTTCCATGATATAGGTCAGCGGGAAACGGCAGTACGGCTGCAAATCCAGCTGCTGGCGCAGAGATTCAACGTAGTGCTGTTCAGATAAATAGTAACCCGGCTTTTTCATCAGGTAGGCGTGGCTGGCCGGAATATCGCTGGTCTGCCACGCCGGCCGGGTATATTTCAGAATACAGCCGACCTGTGCCCAGGTAAGATTCATTTTCATCAGCGTGTGCACCATGCGGATCGCCTGCGCATTACCTTCAAAATGGCACAGGTCCTGCCGCACGCGGCCACGCAGCGCGTTCAGACCGTCCTCACGGTAGCGCAGCACCGCAGGTTCACAGCGGTCCTCACGCCCCGACTCGGGCTGCCAGCTGGCATCCAGCGTCTGGCGGAACCAGTCGTTAATCGCCGACTCACCAAAGTGACCGAACGGCGGGTTGCCGATGTCATGCATCAGGCAGGCCATTTCGACAATGCTCTCAAACGGCCCGGTCAGTTCTGCCAGCCCCAGCGCTTCCAGCTGGCCCTGCTGCTCCAGCCGCGACAACACCTCACGGGCAATATAGCGCCCCACCTGTTGCACCTCCAGCGAGTGGGTCAGCCGGGTACGCACCGCCGCATTACGCTCCAGCGGAAACACCTGGGTTTTCTGCTGCAGGCGGCGAATGGCGGCAGAGTTAACGATACGCCCGCGATCGCTTTCAAAGATGCTCAGAATGGTATGCCGGTCAGGCGTGCCCGTCAGCGGGCGATAGCAGCGCTGCCAGTTGATTTTTTTGCGAAAGTCGATCCCGTGCATGCCTTGCTCCCTCAGATAAACGGCGGGGTGTGACCAATGACAGTCTATCACCCTGTCACCGCAGAGCAACGCGGGCGGTGGATGGATTGCAGCGCCAGCATTCGCATTAGATGTCTCAATGCTCTGATATTTTCAGCAGTCAAGGCACATGCTGGTGGTGCCCTTATCGCTGAGATCCCTGACGTTAGCATGGGTAACGGCGCCAGTTACGGGCAGCAGCAGCGCCCGCATCAGTCCATACGCCTTATTGCAGACTGAATGCTAACTCGGCGAAATCACCGCATACACCACGCTTTTATACTCCCCGGGCGCGGGCTGCTGATGATTATAGGAGGATAATTTAAACTCTATCTCATCGCTGCTTTTCCCGTCCTTATCCAGCGTAAGCGGTTTACCTTTTGCGCCATCAAAACTATAACCGGCAGCACACATCCTCAGTAACTGAGTATCATCTGCTGAATTACTGACCGCCACACATCCCTCCGCATCACGAGCTCCCGCAGCATTCAGAAATACCGAAGCGGTTGATGCGCCTTTGCAGGCGGCATCGATTTTAACCTTTCGGCCAATTCCCGCCCGGAAACCCTGCTCGCTGCCCATCATATTCACCACGGGGTCAGGGATTGATAATGTGCATGAGGGGGTGGTGCCTAAGGTACCGGATGCTATATACCCATTAAAAATCTCTCCAATTGGATCAGGAGTAATAGATACCATAGTGGCGAAGCGGCCATCCAAAACCAGATCTTCATGTCCTTCATTTACAAAAAAAGATCTGCATGAAACAGAATAAGATGTTATTTTTACCGGCTTAGGAAAGGTGTATTTGGTTACTCCTGCAACATCTGTCACCAATGCATAGATTTTTTTTTCACTTTTATCTTCATCGGTATGATAAGTCATCTCGCAATTAGACACCATCCCTAAACCTGACGAAGGCATGCCGTTCGTTGGATGTGACAAATTTAAAAAATAGATGTCATTTAATGGGACATCCTCCAGCCCTTGATCTGATAATAACGGACCCTGCCAAAAAACAGTACCATGTCTTCCACTCACAAGCATATCGCTCTCAACATCTCTCTGATCAGCAGTAGCATAAGATGCTGGCAGCAATAATACACAAATCAACCATAAAAAAAACAGTCGCATCCATATTTTCATTTATAACCCTCACTCAAAATCAAACTTCATATTCACCACCGTCCTGAATTCTCCCGCCGTAATGCTGTCTTTAGTAGCAACGTATGCCGCTTTACAGGTGAGTGTGTTATCCACTGAAGGGTGTAGAAAAAAAGATGCCCATACTTTCATTTTAACCCTCACTCATACTCAAAATTCATATTCACCACCGTCTTGAATTCTCCCGCCGTAATGCTGTCTTTAGTAGCAACGTATGCCGCTTTATAGGTAAGAGTGTTATTCTCTGAAGGGGTCAGTTTGCTTTTCTCGGTTACCGAACCGTCAGGACTAAATTTTTTCGTACGGTCAGTCTGGTAAAAGTACAGGCCCACCCCGGTGGCGCCGTCACTCTTTGCCGTAATCGCGTTGGCAAAGGCGGTTTTATCATCGGCATCCGCGCTGCCCGAGGCGCTGACCTTCACTGCGGACGCCGCCGTACCGCACTCTTCCAGCACAATCTCAATGGTCTTCTCACCGGCGGTGGTGCCCTTACCTTTGAGATCCCGATCGGCAACATTATCCAAAGGAATGGTCTGCGTCTTTGAGCCGGAAGCAATGGTGCAGGTATTCGCCACCACGCGGCCGGTAAGGGTGATAACGGCAGAATCACTGGCCGCATGGATAACCGCGACAGTTCCAGGCAGCAGCAGTGCCCTCATCAGTCCATACGCCTTATTGCAGACTGAATGCTAACTCGGCGAAATCACCGCATGCACTACACCTTTATACTCCCCGAGCGCAGGTAACTGATGGTCATGCGAGGATAAGGTGAACTCTATCTCATCGCTGCTTTTGCCTTCATTATCCAGCGTAAACTGTTTGCCTTTTGACCCATCAAAACTGAAACCGGCAGCACACATCCTCAGTGACTGATCACGATCTGTTGTATTCTCTACCGACAAACATCCCTCTGAATCAGGAACTCCCGTTCCATTCAGAAATACAGCAACTTTCGGTACACCTGCACAGTCAGAGTCAATTTTAACCTTTTTTTTCAGCCCCGCCTGGAAACTCTGGGCGCTGCCGCTGAAATTAACAATGGGATCAGGGATAGATAAAGTGCATGAGTAGGTTGTACCAAGCCTAAGGTCAACATCTGCCGCATAAAAAGCATCTTCCATACCATCGTCGAAAATCGCCGCCATCCCAATAAGAAGATCTTTAAAGTCAACATCTTCATTCTCTCTATTCTCTATAAAGATCCTACAAGAAATAGAGTAATGTGTAATGAAAACTGGCTCAGAAAAAATGTACTCTTTACTATCCGTAGCCCCATTCAGTGATACATTAAGTTTCCTTGCTGATTTATCTCCATCAGCATAATAAGCCACCTCGCAATTATTCACAATACCGACATCTATGATATTTTCCCACGAGTTTCTAAGTGGTAAATTCGCAAAGTACAACCCTTTTACCTTCGTGCCTTTTTCTGGAAATGTATATACTGGCGATTGCCAGGATCCACTCGCATACTTCCCATTTACAACCAGTTTGACAAGGAGTTCATCAGCCGCATATGAAAGCGGTGATAAAATCAAAAAAAATAAACACAAATACTTAATTTTTTTAACACTTGTTTTCTACGCCCCAAATTAAAAGCACGCTCAATTCTTTACTGTGAAATCGCATTTTGTGGAAAAAAAATTTAACTTCATACACATGTATTACCATTTGCAATTTTTAAATAGCAGCTCAGGAATAATCAGATTTATCACCCCCTCACTCATACTCAAAATTCATATTCACCACCGTCCTGAATTCTCCCGCCGTAATGCTGTCTTTAGTAGCAACGTATGCCGCTTTACAGGTGAGAGTGTTATTCTCTGAAGGGGTCAGTTTGCTTTTCTCGGTTACCGAACCGTCAGGATTGAATTTTTTCGTACCGTCAGTCTGGTAAAAGTACAGGCCCACCCCGGTGGCGCCGTCACTCTTTGCCGTAATCCCGTTGGCAAAGGCGGTTTTATCATCGGCATCCGCGCTGCCCGAGGCGCTGACCTTCACTGCGGACGCCGCCGTACCGCACTCTTCCGGCACCATCTCAATGGTCTTCTCACCGGCGGTGGTGCCCTTACCTTTGATATCCCGGTCGGCAACATTAGCCAGCTGAATGGTCTGCGTCTCTGAGCCGGAAGCGATGGTGCAGGTATTCGCCAGCACGCGGCCGGTAAGGGTGATAATGGCAGAATCACTGGCCGCATGGGTAACCGCACCAGTTCCGGACAGCAGCAGTGCTCTCATCAGTCCATGCTCCTGAATGCGGGCTGAAGCTTAACTCGGCGAAATCACCGCATACACCACGCTTTTATACTCTCCGGGCGCGGGCTGCTGATGATTATAGGAGGATAATTTAAACTCTATCTCGTCGCTGCTTTTCCCGTCCTTATCCAGCGTAAGCGATTTACCTTTTGCCCCATCAAAACTGAAACCGGCTGCGCACATCCTCAGTGAATCAGCATCATCTGCTGTATTTTTGACCGCGATACACCCTTCAGAATCGCTTACTCCATTACCATTCAGAAATACCGTAGCTGATGAAGGCCCTTTGCATGCAGCGTCAATTTTTACCTTTCTGCTCACTCCCGACTGAAAATCCTGCGCGCTGCCAGTAATATTCACCACGGGTTCAGGAATTGATAATGTGCATGCGGATTTTGCATATAGTTTCCCTTCTATAATGTATGGGCTGAATATTCTAGAATCAGAATTTTTGTCAACAGCCACATTAACATCAAATATATATGAACCTGTCAAACCCACATCCTCATCAGACTTATTAGATAGATAAGACACACAGAGAAGTTCAATGTTATTAAATTGTCTACCCTCTGGAATCAAAACCTTTTCCGAAACTTCATCATCCCGAGATGATAAATTTACAGTATAAGAATCATCTTCGCCATTTTTTTTAAAAGAAACCTGGCAATTATTAATAATTCCCACAGACGACAGAGGAATTGAGGGCGTTTTCCCCGGAGGAGATATCCACACTGCATTATAACTTACTGGATCAGTATGATATGAAGAAACATAAGAATATGCAGTAGCATGCCTTTCATGCTCGACGAGATCAGCAAAAGCGCAAGCTTTCGGTATCGAAAAAAATAAAATCAGACATGGTAAGGTGGCTTTCATTAGTACCTTCATATTACTCCGTCACTCAAAATAAAATTTCATATTCACCACCATCTTGAATTCTCCCGCTGTAATGCTGTCTTTAGTAGCAACATATGCCGCTTTATAGGTGAGAGTGTTTTTCACTGAAGGGGTCAGTTTGCTTTTCTCGGTTACCGAACCGTCAGGACTAAATTTTTTCGTACGGTCAGTCTGGTAAAAGTACAGGCCCACCCCGGTGGCGCCGTCACTCTTTGCCGTAATCCCGTTGGCAAAGGCGGTTTTATCATCGGCATCCGCGCTGCCCGAAGCGCTGACCTTCACTGCGGACGCCGCCGTACCGCACTCTTCCAGCACAATCTCAATGGTCTTCTCACCGGCGGTGGTGCCCTTACCTTTGAGATCCCGATCGGCAACATTATCCAAAGGAATGGTCTGCGTCTTTGAGCCGGAAGCAATGGTGCAGGTCCTGGCCAGTACACGACCGGTAAGGGTGATAACGGCAGAATCACTGGCCGCATGGGTAACCGCACCAGTTCCAGGCAGCAGTGCCCGCATCAGCCCATGCACCTGAATGCAGGCTGAAGGTTAACTCGGCGAAATCACCGCATACACCACGCTTTTATACTCCCCGGGCGCAGGCAGCTGATGGTCATGCGAGGATAAGGTGAACTCTATTTCATCGCTGCTTTTCCCGTCATTATCCATTTGTATCGATTTGCCTTTTGTCGCATCGAAACTAAAACCGGTAGCACACATCCTCAGTGAATCAGTATCATCTGCTGTATTGTTGACCGCGATACACCCTTCAGAATCGATTACTCCCTCACCATTCAGAAATACAGTAGCTGATGAAGGCCCTTTGCAGGAAGATTCAATTTTAATCTTTCTGCTCAGTCCCGTCTGGAAATTTTGCGCGCTACCTGTAATATTCACTACGGGTTCAGGGATTGATAATGTACATGAGGATGTTGAATATAGCTTTGCACGTTTTTTTATATCAAAACTCATCAATTCTCTACCAGAAGAATCAACCCTACCCGACTTAATAACAAGGAAATTTAAATGACCAAGATTCACGTCCTCATCAGTCTTATTAAACAGATAAGACGTACAGTCATAGGTAATCATGTCAATAAAACCATGTTTAGGAATGAAAATTTTTCTCGGCACTTCTTCATCAAACGCCGATATGCTGACTTCATGCGTTCCCGACCTATCAGCCTCTCTAAATTTAACTTGACAATTAGTTGAAACTCTAATGCGCGACAGAGGGATTGAAGGTGCTCTCCCCCCATGAACAAGCCATACTGTCTCAAATTCATCTTCAGGCTTGCCGAATGAGGAAGTACCACTTGCATATACTGTTGCATGCTTTCCATTTTCAACAATATCTGCCCCAATCGCCGCCAGGCAACTTTCGGGCACCAAAAATAGTAGGCACAGACCCGATAACAAAACGTTAATTAATCTCTTCACATAAACCCCATTACTGATACTCAAACTTCATATTCACCACCGTACTGAACTCCCCCGCCGTAACACTGTCTTTGGTGGCAACATATTCTGCTTTATAAGCAAGTGTATTATTCTCGGAGGGTTTCAGTGTACTTATCTCTGTTTCTGAACCGTCAGGATTAAATTTTTTCGCACCCTTAGCCTGGTAAAAGTACAGGCCCACCCCGATGGCACCGTTACTCTTTGCCTCTATCGCGTTGGCAAAGGAGGTTTTATCATCGGCATCAGCGCTGCCCGAAGCGCTGACTTTCACTTTGGATGCCGTCGAACCGCAGTCTTCCAGCACAATCTCAATCGTCTTCTCACCCGCGGTGGTGCCCTTACCTTTGATATCCCGGTCGGCAACACCATCCAACGTAATGGTCTGCGTCTTTGAGCCGGAAGCAATGGTGCAGGTATTCGCCAGCACACGGCCGGTAATGGTGATAACGGCTGAATCACTGGCCGCATGGGCAGCAGCGGTAGTGCCAAGCAGCAGCAGAGTCAGTGCAGTAGTGGTGGTTTTCATAATAATTGTCTCCGTTGAAATAAAGGTGTTGTCTCTGTTAATTTTCAAGCCAGCCCGCGGTTACGGGCGGCACGCCGCGCTGATTCTGATGACCGGTGCGGTGGTTTTCTCTGCCGGCAGCCGGTAGCTGAAGCTACACTGCTGATCCGCTGCGGCTCCCCATACGGCACGTACGCTGCCCTTTTCAGGCATGCCGGAGAGGTAAACCTGCCCGTCATCCCCGACGATGCCGGCGCGCTCGCCGGCGGTGACCATGGTGCCAAACGGCAGCGGCCTGCCCGCCCGCGTCAGGGTCATCAACACCCTGCTGCCGGTGTATCCCTTAAACCCGGCCCTGACCACCGCGCCCCGCGTTGGTACGACCTGGGTAACGGCCGAATCGACATCGGTGTTATCACCCAGCGTGGCGATGTCCAGCGCGACACGGTTTTCACGGTAAACGGACGCGTAGGGCTTAAGGGTGTAGCCACGCCAGTCGGTGCGCACGCCGGTTTCATTTTCTATTCGGGCACCGGCTGCGCCCGGTGCGGCGATCAGCACGCTGGTTTCCCCCAGCTGCTGACCCAGCGTCAGGCCATCAGCATGCAGCAGCGCGCCGCCGCTGAAACCATAGCTGGTCTGGCGATAAGAACTGCTGTAGCTGTAGCCCAGATTGCTGCTGCCATAGCCGCCGCGATAACTGGCATTCAGGCTGCCGCTGTCACCCTCGCGGCGCGTCAGCCCCTGTGATGCACTCCAGCTAAGGTTTCCACCTTCAAGCGCCGTACCGCTGATACCCGCCTGGTGCGAGATCTCACCCTCCTGGTTGCGGCTGGCACTGTAGGTGGCATACATTGAGCGTGCGTTCTCACTTCCGCCACCGAACAGCGTGTCCAGCGGCATTGACAGTGAGAGGAACACGGATTTATCGGCAGCGGGCTGGCCGCTCTGCCTGCTGTAGCTCCAGGTCAGCCCGTAGTTAATCCGGCCAGCCATGCCGTTAAAGCCGGCCTGCAACGAGTCGCTGTAGCCGCGGGTATTCCAGTAGCTCTGCCGCACCCCGGACAGGTAAAGCGAGCCGAGGTTGGCCACCCGCTGGGAGACGCTGGCCTGTACTTTGGCGCGCTTAGTGTTGTAGAGGTTGTAGTAGTCGGTATACGGCCGTTTGGTCGGCCTGCCGTCGGCATCCACCGTATCGGTGTCATAACGCCAGCCTTCCATTCCTTTCAGCGCCGTTTCATCCAGCGTGTGGAAGCCCTCGGTAGAGTAGCGATATCCCGTCAGCTGAAAGGTAGTGCCCAGTGTGTTAAGCGATCGCGCGTACAGGAAACGCAGTGACTGCCCCCGGTGATGACTGCCGTCGGCCAGGGTGCTACTGGCCTGGGTAATATCGACAGAAACGGCACCCAGCGTTCCAAGGTTCAGCCCCATCCCCAGCAGCCCGGCCAGATAGTTACCGGCATACTGTATGCCGCCGTAACCGGTGATGTTATGTGGGAACCCGTGGATCAGCGTGCCCTGAATAAAGCCCGGCTGGCGGTAGTTGTCCCCGGAGGCGCGATAACGCCCGGTGGTCAGGCTGTACTTTGTCCGCCCTTCTCGCTGCAGCACCGGAACCGACGAATACGGCACCGTTAAACTTCTGACGCTACCGTCCGCTTCGGTGACAGTGACCTCCAGGTCGCCGCTGGAATAAACCGGGAACAGGTCGTCAATAGCAAAAGCGCCCGGCGAAACAAAGGTCTGGTAAACCGTATAACCATTCTGGCGAATGCTGACTTTCGCATTGGTACTGGCCACGCCCCGGATAACCGGAGCAAAACCACGCTGGCTGTCAGGGTACATACTGTCATCAGTTGCCAGCTGCACGCCTCTGAAGTTCAGCGAGTCAAAAACATCCCCGTCTGAACTGCCGTCGCCCGCCGTGAAGTTGCTGCGCAGGGGGATAATGGCCCGCTGGGCATAGGTGTTCAGATGCTGCCAGCGACGCCAGCTGTAACGATCGCTGCGGTATTCGTTCCACGTACGGTAATCGCGTATGCGCCACGGCCCGATATTGACCCCGCCGTTCAGGTTGAGGTAGCTGCTTCTGCTGTCGCCATAACGTCCGCGACTGTTGCTGCCGCTGTAGCTGTAGTTGAGCAGTGCGGCGTTGATCCCCTCGTCCCAGCGCTCAGGTGAGATATATCCCCTGGCGCTGTTACGCATCGCCGCCTGCGGCACGCTGACATCAAGCCGCTGATGCTCAAAATCAAACGCCGTAAACGCCCCGGCAATGAACTTACCCGGAGAAAGGCAGGCATGCGGGGTTTCGTCAGGAGAAGCGGGGATCTGACGGACGTCCACTCCCAGTTCCTCAAGGTCGCTGCGCGTCAGGCAGGCCATCAGCCCCGTGCTGTCGTGCACCTCCTGCTGTGCAGTACCGGCTGCCGCCTCGTTAAACAGTACAGTGCGGTTACCGGCCTGGCGGCCGTTGATAAACAGATCGACCTGGTAAGGACCGGCAAGCTGTGCGCCGGATTGCTGCAGCCGCGTGATATCTGCCACCATCGCCGGATCGGATGAAATCAGCTGTGGAGCAAAATAGAGTTCGGCACCTGCGTCCGCCGGCAGCAATGCCAGCCCGACTAACAGTGCCACAACGGACAGGGAACGATATGCTGTAACTTCCCTGCCTGCGGCCCGGCGGTTATTCTTCTGAAATAGTTGTTGCATTACTTAGCCCTGACACTGCCGTCAATTATCTTCCGGATATGAATTATTTAATCTCTGCGCGAATTTCCGGCGTGGCCGCCCCGAAATCATTGATGGTGCGGTAAGTCACGGCATTACCTGCTCCAGCATTCAGCGGCAGAGAAAGCGTGCCGCGTGGGCTTACCATGGCATCAGCGAATGACTGGCTGCCCGCCTTCAGGCCGGCCAGCGTGACATGGTAGGGAGTAGGATTATCAATACGCAGCTGCGCGCCTGCGCGGTGGAACGTCAGCAGGCCGGGAGCCTTATCTACCGCAGGATGAAGCCCGTCCGGACGCACAAAAAGTTTGATGCGGGTGGTTGCCGCCAGCAGCAGGATGTTTTTACCTTCGGTCTCTTTTTTGTCCATTGCAGGAATCGCTTTGGTATTAAAGTAATAAAGCGTTTCCCGATCCGTTTTGGCAGGCTGGCCAACATACATAATACGGAGGGTGTTCTCATTACCCGGCCCACTAACATAAACTGGCGGGGTAACGACAAAATCCTGGCTCTTTTTTCCGTCCGCCTGTTCAACCCACGACTGCACCATAAAGCTTGCCTTTCCGTCGGTATTACGCACTGACATGCTGGCCTGCTTTTGTCCCGCCGGATACACCACGCGGGTACCACCGATGGTAATTCCTCCGGCGCTGGCCGTTAACGGAATAAGCGTGACGGCGGACAGCAGCGCTGCACATAACATTTTTTTTGGTAAAAACATAATCGTTCCCTTAAAAATTTAAATAAAGCCTGATATTCTGTCTGTACGGCATTAAGCGCCGTACAGACAGGGGTAAATACGATTACTCGTAGTTCACCTTAAAATCGACAATGGCATTAGCTGAACCGGCAACAACATCTTTATCGGTAGCTACATAGGCTGCACTGAATGGAATCTCATTGCTGCCGGACACAATTTTCTGAGCTTCAGTCGCGGTGCTGCCATCAACTTTCACCGCCTTGTTGTTCTGATAAATCTGAATGCCAACGTTGGTGGCGCTTTCACCTGCAGCTCCCTCACCGGACTGAACAGCGAGGGTGGTATCGTCACCAGCAGTTGCCCCGCTAAAGGTGATGGAGGCACTGGTATAGCTGGCTGCTTTGCCCGGATCCACCGGCTCCTCCGGCTCCTCTGCTGAAGATAAATTACATCCGCTCAGTTTAATGGTGAAGGGTACAGAGCCGCTGGCATCACCCTTAGCAACAAGGCGGTTTGCCGGAACCTGACCCAGGCGAACCGTTTGCCCGTCGGTGGTATTATCTACCGCACAGGGAGCGGCGACGACTGAACCTTCAAATTTAATTTTCCCGCCATCAACGGTAACTTTTTTCTCTGCAGCATGGCCGGAAAAAGAGGCCATAACCAGGGCAGGCATTAATGCTGCAATAGCGATTTTTTTCATAAAAACAGATCCTTATTTCTGGTGGTAGACAATAAATTCATCATTTGAAATGATGGAAAAAACATCGCAAACAATCAACACTGGATAGAGATCAACTAACAACTCTGGTTAATTAGTGAAATTCAGATACCAGGCACAACCCTCGGAAATACATAAAAATAATCACTTTAAAATCTAATTAAATAATGATTTATATCTTTATGTGAAATAGCCAATCAGTTAACCCTGGGTTGAGTTGCGATATTTATGGTGGATGAGAATATCTTTACACCGCCTTCCCAACAAGAATTATCACCTTAAAATGCGATAAATAAAAAAAATCAAAAAATCAAAAAATTTAAAAATAATTAAAAAGAAATAAAATATCACCTTAAAAAATGCCCTACCCCCGAATATCATCACCCGGCTTATTGCCAAAACGGCTTTGACTTTTTCCTGGTGTACAAGCCCTGTAACCACACGCGTGTAACAAGGAGGGTTACCAAACGGATTATCTCCACGGTGGCAGCGTGGTAGACTGTGCGCCGAAATCAACGGCAAATTCCACAGATATAGCGAGTATCCCTATGAAAGCAGGCATTATTGGTGCAATGGAACAGGAAGTCACACTGCTGCGTGACAGGATCGAAAACCGTCAGACGCTGAGCCTGGCCGGGTGTGAAATCTATACCGGCACGCTGAATGGCGTGGAAGTGGCACTGCTGAAATCCGGCATTGGTAAAGTCTCGGCCGCGCTGGGCACCACCCTGCTGCTGCAGCTGTGCAAGCCGGACGTGGTGATCAACACCGGTTCCGCCGGTGGCCTGGCGCCGACGCTGAAGGTGGGCGATATCGTGGTATCGACCGAGGTCCGCTATCACGATGCCGACGTCACCGCGTTTGGCTATGAGCCGGGCCAGATGGCCGCCTGCCCGCCGGCCTTTATCGCCGACGACGCGCTGATCGCCGCCGCTGAAGCCTGCATCAGCGAGCTTAACCTCAACGCCGTGCGTGGCCTGGTGGTCAGCGGTGACGCCTTTATCAACGGCGCTGAACCGCTGGCACGCATCCGCAATACCTTCCCACAGGCGGTGGCGGTGGAGATGGAAGCCACCGCGATCGGCCACGTTTGCCATCAGTTTGGCACGCCTTTTGTGGTGGTGCGGGCGATCTCCGACGTTGCCGACCAGGAATCTCACCTCAGCTTTGACGAGTTCCTCAGCGTGGCCGCCGGGCAGTCGTCGCTGATGGTGGAAGCCCTGCTGAACCGGCTGCGTGCGTAACTACCGCACCGCGCTGCTGCTGTGGCTGACCCTTTTCAGCCTCAGCACGGCCGCCGCGCCACGGGTGGTGACGCTGGCACCCAACCTGACCGAGCTGGCCTTTGCTGCCGGCATCACGCCGGTCGGCGTCAGCGACCACTCCGACTTCCCACCTGCCGCCATGCAGGTAGTCCGGGTGGCGAACTGGCAGGGGATTAACAGTGAACGCCTGCTGCGGCTGAAGCCGGACGTGGTGGTGGCCTGGCGCGGCGGCACCCCGCAGCGCCAGATGGACCAGCTGCAGGCGCTGGGCATTCAGGTGCTGTGGCTGGCCCCGGATTCGGTAAGCCAGCTGACCGCCAGCCTGCGCCAGCTGGCCCCGTACAGCCCGCACCCTGAGCAGGCTGAGCAGGCGGCACAGCGGTTACAGCAGCAGTTCAGCGCGCTGAAACAGCGCTATGGGGCGAACGTGCCACAGCGGGTGTTTCTGCAGTTTGGCAGCAAACCGCTGTTCACCGCGGCGGGCAACACCCTGCAGAATGAAGTGCTGCAGCTGTGCGGCGGGCAGAATATCTTTGCTGACAGCCGGGTACCCTGGCCGCAGGTCAGCCGCGAGCAGGTCTTATCGCGTCAGCCACAGGCTATCGTGGCCCCAGGCGATGCAGACCGCGCACGACAGCTGGCCGCCTTCTGGCAACCGCAGCTGCCCGTTAAGGTAATTGTCCTTAATGATGACTGGATCAGCCGCGCCGGGCCGCGTATTATTCTGGCCGCACAACAGTTGTGCAGTCAGCTGCAGCAGGCTGGCACAACGCAGGCACACTGAAATCGCCACTTTTGCGATTAAAGCTCCCGCAAAAAAAGCCGTTAATAAGAAATCAGGCCGCGGTTTATCGCCAGGCCATTCCGGGCAATTGCCCGTTTTTGTTCCACCAGGAAAACACCATGAAAGCCGCTTATCTGGCCCTCGGGCTGATAATGACGGGATATGCCGGTGCCGCCACCACGGAAGGCAGCGTCAGCGTAACGCTAACGATTACCACGCGTTGCAGCGTGGACGGGAAGAGGCTCAACAGCGCCGTAAACCCGGATATCGCCTGTGGTCAGCAGAGTGACGCGCAGCCGAAAGTCACCCAGACGGTGACGGAGCCGGCTACGGCGTCGCAGGATGAACAGAGATTAGTGACCGTCGAATGGTAGTGAACAGACCCGGCAGCGGAGCTGCCGGGTTATGTCACATCAGATACTGAAGGAAGAACCACAGCCGCAGGTGGTTTTAGCATTCGGGTTAGTGACCACAAAGCGTGACCCTTCCAGCCCCTCGGTGTAGTCCACCGAACCGCCCACCAGATACTGCAGGCTCATCGGATCCACCACCAGCGCCACGCCCGCTTTCTCAATGGTCATGTCGCCATCGTTAATTTTGTCGTCAAAGGTAAACCCGTACTGGAAACCGCTGCAACCGCCACCGGTGATATAAACGCGCAGTTTCAGATCCGGATTGTCTTCATCCGAAATCAGGTTTTTGACCTTGCTGGCCGCTGCTTCGGTAAATTGCAGAGGCAGTGCTACTTCATCGCTCATCAGAAATACTCCACTGTGCATGCAGGCCAGATGCCTGCCAGGTCATTATTCGACCATTGTTTGCGCTATTATCTTATACCCAGGTATCGCAAGCAAGCGCAGGCTGTACCCGCCTGTGCGGTGGTAGCGATCAATGCCACCACGACCAGGCGCTTTGGCGCTGTAAACGCACGCAATCCCGGGCAGTTAAGGCGATGCGTAAGCCACGGCCTTTGGAATCGCTGCCATGTTCCCTTAGAATAGCCGGGTTTTTTTATGAATGATCAGGAGCCGTCACATGAGTAAGTCTGAAAACCTGTACGCTCAGGCGCAGCAGTTAATTCCCGGTGGCGTAAATTCGCCGGTGCGAGCCTTTACCGGCGTTGGCGGCGTGCCGCTGTTTATCGAGCGTGCCAACGGCGCTTACCTGTATGATGCGGACGGCAAAGCCTACGTTGACTACGTCGGTTCCTGGGGGCCGATGGTGCTGGGCCACAACCACCCGGCGATCCGCAACGCGGTGATTGAAGCGGCCGAACGCGGCCTGAGCTTCGGCGCGCCGACCGAGATGGAAGTAAAAATGGCCGCGCTGGTCACCGAACTGGTGCCGACAATGGACATGGTGCGGATGGTCAACTCCGGCACCGAAGCCACCATGAGCGCCATTCGCCTGGCGCGCGGCTTTACCGGTCGCGACAAAATTATCAAATTCGAAGGCTGCTACCACGGCCACGCCGACTGTCTGCTGGTGAAAGCCGGCTCCGGCGCGCTGACCCTCGGCCAGCCCAACTCTCCGGGCGTACCGGCGGATTTCGCTAAGCACACTCTGACCTGCACCTATAACGATCTGACCAGCGTCCGTGCGGCCTTTGAACAGTACCCGCAGGAGATCGCCTGCATCATCGTTGAGCCGGTGGCCGGTAATATGAACTGCATCCCGCCGCTGCCGGACTTCCTGCCGGGCCTGCGCGCGCTGTGCGACGAGTTTGGCGCGCTGCTGATCATCGACGAAGTGATGACCGGCTTCCGCGTGGCGCTGGCCGGTGCTCAGGCACACTACGGCGTGAAACCGGACCTGACCTGCCTGGGTAAAATCATCGGCGGCGGCATGCCGGTGGGAGCCTTCGGCGGCCGCCGCGAGGTGATGAACGCGCTGGCACCGACCGGACCGGTCTACCAGGCCGGTACGCTGTCCGGTAACCCGATCGCCATGGCGGCCGGCTTCGCCTGCCTGAGCGAAATCGCCAAACCCGGCAGCCACCAGACCCTGACCGAACTAACCACCCTGCTGGCAGAAGGCCTGCTGGCGGCGGCACAGGAAGAAAACATCCCGCTGGTGGTTAACCACGTCGGCGGCATGTTTGGCCTGTTCTTCACCGACGCGGAGACGGTCACCAGCTACGCCGACGTGACAAAGTGCGACGTGGAACGCTTTAAGCGTTTCTTCCACCTGATGCTGGAAGAAGGTATCTACCTTGCACCGTCCGCCTATGAGGCCGGCTTTATGTCGCTGGCGCACAGCCACGACGACATCCAGCGCACGGTAGACGCCGCCCGCCGCAGCTTCGCGCAGCTGTAATAAAATCGCAGAAGGCCCGGGTGCCCGAGGTATCGGGTCTGTGTCGCCTGCTGAAGTCGCTGTGGACTCCGATGCCCGGCGTATCGGGTCTGTCCGGAACGCGGACACGCTATGAACACGTCCGTGTGCGCTCGGCAGCGCCCATCCCTGGGCGCTGACGGTCCGCTTATCCGGACAGACCCGATTGCCCGAACTTTCTGGCGTCGCTGCCTGAGCCCGTCGATCACCGAAACACAGATGATGACACCTGCAGATAACGAAAAGCGACGGGAGCCGTGCGCAGCGTTCTTCCTGCAGGCGACTCAGAAAGTCAAGCGATGGGAGCCTGTACACGGAGCAAAGCATCGCGGGCCAGGGATGGCCCGTGCTGAGCTGTCAGGGATGACGTTTTTTGCGTCTTTGCGCAGTGTACAGGCTCCCTGAGCTGGCCCCCCAGTTAACAGGCGACCAGCAGGCAACTCTGAACGTGAAGCGATGGGAGCCTGTACACGGAGCAAAGCATCGCGGGCCAGGGAGGGCCCGCGCTGAGCTGTCATGGATGACGTTTTTTGCGTCTTTGCGCAGTGTACAGGCTCCCTGAGCTGGCCCCCCAGTTAACAGGCGACCAGCAGGCAACTCTGAACGTGAAGCGATGGGAGCCTGTACACGGAGCAAAGCATCGCGGGCCAGGGAGGGCCCGCGCTGAGCTGTCATGGATGACGTTTTTTGCGTCTTTGCGCAGTGTACAGGCTCCCTGAGCCAGCCCCCCAAGCCAACAGGCGACCTGCAGATGACACCTCAGCTTCTTCGCAGCAGATAAACAAAGTACGGCGCACCGATAAAGGTCGCCAGCAGACCGGCCGGGATCTGATCCGGGAAGGCCAGCATCCGTCCGCACCAGTCCGCCGCCAGCATCAACCCGCCGCCCAACAGCCCCGCCATCACCTGCTGCGGCAGCGTCCTGCGGAAGCCAAGCATGCGCGCAATATGCGGTGCCATCAGGCCGACAAAGCTCAGCGGGCCGATGGTCAGCGTCGCGGCGGCGGTCAGCGTCGCCGCCAGCAGCAGCAGCGCCAGCCGCGTGGGCGTCAGCGCCATGCCCACCGCCCGCGAGGTGGCCCCGCCCAGCGGCAGAATGGTCAGCCAGCGGCGGCACAGCGGCACCAGCGCCAGAAGTACCAGCGCAATAACCAGCGTACGTCTGGCCTGCAGGGCATCCACGTTGTAGGTCGAACCGGACATCCAGCTCAGCAGGCTGCCCATACGCGGATCGCCGCTGGCCAGCAGCAGCATGGTCACCGTGGCGAAGGCGGTACTCAGCCCCACCCCGGCCAGCAGCATCCGTTCCGGCGAAAACCCGCCCCGCCCGGCCGCAAAGAGAATAATCAGCAGCGTCAGCAGCGCACCGAGGCTGGCCGCCGGCAGCAGCCAGCCGTAAGCGTCACCGGGCACGATAAACAGCATAATCACCACGCCAAACGCCGCACCGGAGCTGATGCCCAGCACTTCCGGGCTGGCCATCGGGTTGCCGGTCAGCCGCTGCATCACGCAGCCCGCCACCCCGAGCATCATCCCGGTAGCCAGCGCGGCAACGGTGCGCGGCATACGCCACGGCTGCAGCTGCTGCCACAGCTCGCCGCTGGCCCACACCCAGCCCCCGGCGTTGCGCCCAAAGCTCAGCGCCACCGCAATCATCAGCAGCAGCACGCCGCCGCCCAGCAGCGCCCACAGCCAGATGCGCTGGCGTTCCACCGGCACCACGTCACCGGCGTTCAGGGCCGGCGGCACCGGGCCGGTGCGCAGGCGCGGCAGCAGCCACAGCAGCAGCGGCGCGCCAATCACCGCCGTCACCGTGCCGGTGGAGATCTCACCGAGCAGGCTGGCCAGCCACAGCACGCCCTGATCGGCCAGCCACAGCAGCAGCGCGCCGAGCAGCGGTGCCACCAGCAGACGGCTGCCGAGGCGGCGCACGCCGATCATCTTCGCCAGCAGCGGTGCAAACAGGCCGATAAAGCCGATAATCCCGGCGGCGTTAACCAGCGAGGCGCTGAGCAGGATCGCCAGCGTCAGCACGCCGATCCTGGCAAACGAGATCGCCAGCCCGAGGTTTTTCGCCACGCCGTCATCCAGCCCCATCAGCGTCATCGGCCGCAGCAACAGCAGCACCAGCAGCGCGCCCGCCAGCAGGCGCGGCCAGATAAACTCAACGTTGCTCCAGTCCATCTGGTTCAGCGAACCGGTGCTCCACAGGAACATATTCTGCAGCTGGTCATGGTTGAAGATGGCGAAGATCTGGTTGGCGGCACCGCAGTACAGCGACACCACCAGCCCGGCAAGGATCAGCGTCACCGGCGACATGCGTTTACCCCACGCCACGCCAAACACCACCATCCCCACCACCACCGCGCCGATCAGCGCCGCCAGCTGCTGGGTCAGCAGACCGCCCGGCAGGCTCCACAGCGTGACGATGGTGATGCCCAGCTGTGCGCCGCTGGCCACCCCCAGCGTGGCCGGTTCGGCCAGCGGGTTACGCAGCACCTGCTGGAACAGCAGGCCGACCAGGCCCAGCCCGGCCCCGACCAGCAGCGACAGCGACAGCCGCGGCAGCAGGCTGTAGTGAAACACCATCTGCGCAATGCTGCCGCTGTCCGGCGCGGCCAGCGCGGTCAGCCACTGCGCGGCGGGCAGCTGATGACCGAGGTTGACCCACGTCAGCGTCAGCGCCATCAGCAACAGCGCCACCGGTAGCAGCACCGCTAAACGACTCCGTTCGATCATGCTGCCTCCAGCGCGTGTTCAAGGCTGTACACCAGCTGCATGGCCGACAGCGTCGCGCCGTAGAACCAGACGCGCGGCATCGTTTTGAACCGCCCTTCGCGGACAAACGCGAACGACTGCCACAGCGGCGTGGCAAACACCTGCTGCTCGATGGTGGTATTGCCGTGGCCGTAGCAGATCACGTCAACGTCGCGGAACGCCGCCAGCCGTTCAATGCCGATCACCGCGCTGCCCCAGAAGGAGCTCTCGCCCTGCCAGGCGTTCTGCAGCCCCAGCTCGTCCAGCACCTCCTGGAACAGGCCGTTGGCGGTAAACACGATAGCGTGACGGGTATCGAGGATCGACATCAGCAGCAGCGGACGACGCGCGCGCGCGTGCAGCCGCACCTTCGCGGCCGCCAGCAGCGCCGCCAGCTCGCTGAGATGAGCCTGCGCCTGCGCCTCGCGGCCGATGCGTTGCGCCAGCGTCACCAGCGAGCGGCGGGCGTTGCTGAGCGGTTTGCCCTTTCCGTCGTTAAAGCTGAAGCCCATCCACGGCGCGATGCGCTGGAAACCGGTCGGTGCCGGGCCGTAGCCTTCCGAATAGATAATCAGCGAAGGTTTCATCTGGGTGATCAGTTCAAGGTTGGGTTCGGTACGCAGGCCCACGTCCACCACGTCCGGCGGCAGTTTGGGTTCACCGACCCAGTCCCGGTAACCGTGCAGCTCGGCGGCACCGATCGGCATCACGCCCAGCGCAAGCAACAGCTCCAGCGGCAGCCACTCAATGGCAATCACGCGGTGAGCATCCACCTGAGGTTCCGCCGCAAGTGCAAATTTCATCAGCAGCGGCGAACAGGCCAGTGCCGCCAGCAGGCGGCGTCGGGTTAATTGCGGGTTCACAGCACTCATCCTCAGTAGACAAAACTCACCGGGGCACCGCCCTGCGGGTGCGGTAAAATCCCCATCGGAATGCCGTAAATTTTCTCCAGCACGTCGCCGCGCATAATGGCTTCCGGCGCGCCCTGGGCAATCATCTCACCGCCGCGCAGCGCCACCAGATGATCGCAGTAGCGTGCCGCCATATTGATATCGTGCAGCACCGCAATTACCGTCAGGCCGCGCTGGTGGCTGAGCCGCTGGATCAGCGCCAGCACGTCCACCTGGTGGGCGATATCCAGCGCCGAGGTCGGCTCATCCAGCAGCAGGCAGCGGCTGTTCTGCGCCACCAGCATCGCGATCCAGGCGCGCTGCCGCTCGCCGCCGGAGAGGCTGTCCACCAGCCGCTGGGCAAAGGGTTTCAGGCCCACCAGCGCAATCGCCTCGTCCACCCGCTCGCGGTCTTCCACGCCGTAACGCCCCAGCGCACCGTGCCACGGGTAGCGGCCGATCGCCACCAGCTCGCGTACCGTCATCCCCTCGGCGGCCGGCAGCTGCTGCGGCAGATAGGCCACCTGGCGGGCAAACGCCTTGCTCTGCCAGCCGTCAACCGGCTGGTCATTGAGCAGCACCCGCCCGTCGCTGGCCGCATGGTGGCGGCCGAGCATTTTCAGCAGGGTGGATTTGCCGGAGCCGTTATGACCGATCAGTCCACACACCTTTCCCGCCGGAAAGGTCAGCGACAGCGGATGCAGCAGCGTTCTGCCAGGGACGGTAAAAGAGACGTTATCAAGCGTGAAGGTACTGTCTGTAGCAGGCTGAGATGACATAGCGTTCTTCTGATTTGGCGGGCGCGGCCTGATGCCGCGCCCGGTTAACGATTAAAAACGGAAGGTGGCGGTACCGGTGATGCTGCGCTCCGCGCCCCAGTAGCAGGCATAGTCCTGGTAGCAGCTGGCAACGTATTCGCGGTCAAGCAGATTGCTGACGTTAACACCGACAGACGAGCCTGGCAGGCCAAAGCGAGCCAGATCGTATTTCACCGTTGCATCTACCGTGGTGTACGGTGCAACGGTGAACTCACGGTTGTACTGGCTACCCGTGGTGTAACGACCAACACTTTCCCCAACATACCGGGCACCTGCACCCACGGTGAGGCCACTGAGTGCCGTTTCAGTGAAGGTATAGTCAGCCCACAACGAAGCCATCTGACGCGGTACCTGCACCGGATGTTGCCCCTGCAGGTTGGTATCATCGGTATATTTCGCATCGGTATAGGTGTAAGACGCCATCAGATTGATGTTCAGATTAACCGCTGCTTTGGCTTCCAGCTCCACGCCGCGCGAGCGAATCTCACCGGTCTGAATACTGGCGAAAATATTGTTCGGATCGGTAGTCAGGTTCTTACTTTTGGTCAGTTCATACAGCGCCGCCGTCAGCACAACCGGGCGGTCTTTAGGCACAAACTTAATCCCACCCTCATACTGTTTTGCGCGTGAAGGTGCAAACGCCTTGCCGTCACCGGATTTACCCGCCGTCGGGATAAAGGATTCGCTGTAGCTGAAGTAAGGTGCAATACCGTTATCAAAGACGTAGTTAATACCACCGCGCCAGGTGAATGCCTGATCGTTACGTTTATCCAGCGGATCAACCCCGCTGGCGGCGATGCGATTATAGACTGAGGTCATCGCGTAGTCGTAACGGCCGCCCAGCGTCAGCACCCAGCGGTTCCACTCCAGCTGATCCTGCGCGTACAAACCGGTCTGCTGCTGTTTATTCACCGCATTATTGGGGTAGTTGGTGGTGTAGCTTTCATTGCCATACTGCGGGTTCAGCAGATCCAGCGGCGCGGCCAGGCCGTAACCGAATTTAGCGTTTACATCATTGCGGTTACGCTGGAAATCCACACCGAGCAGCAACGTATGGTCAACATCGCCAGTGGCGAATTTTGCCTGTGCCTGCGTATCCACTGCAAAATTGGTCATCTCTTCCTGAGACAGCGCAATCGAGCGGTTAAGTGTTGTGGTGCCCGCTATCAGCCCTACACCATAGATACTACGGTAATCAGTGTTGACCTTCGCCAGGCGCAGGTTCTGATGGAACGACCAGGTCTCATCAAACTTATGATCGAGGCTGTAGCCGACCATCTGCTGCTTGCGGGCGATACCGTTATAGTTGGCTTCACCATCATCAAAGTTAGTTGGCAACTTATGCTGACTGCCTGCTGCGTCTGTCAGCGGAACGACCGTTCCTTCACGCGGCAGCCAGCCGTAATAGCCGGTTTCCGGTTCGTTCTGGAAGTAGCTCAGGAAGGTGAAGTGAGTATCGGCATTGGGCTGCCAGCTGAACGATGGTGCGATGGTGTAGCGCTTCTCTTTACTTTTGACCTGCTGCGTATCGGCACTGCGCGCCAGCCCGGTCAGGCGATAAGAAAATTCGTTGCTGTCATCCAGCGCACCGCCAAAGTCAAATCCGGTGGAGTAGAGATTGTGCGTGCCCATCTGGAACTGCACTTCACGCAGCGTTTCGGTGGTCGGACGCTTGCTGACCATCGCCACCACGCCGCCCGGGCTGCTTTTGCCGTACAGCACAGAGGCCGGGCCACGCAGAAGCTCCACACGCTCGAGGAAGTAAGGATCTATGGCGAATTCTGAATAGTAGTCGGATGACAAACGTAAGCCGTCAAGATACTGATTCGTATTCGTCTCACTAAACCCACGGATCGCCAGCGCATCAATCACGTTGGATGAACCACGGTTGCCGACCATCACGCCTGGCGTATAGCCCAGCGCCTCTTTCACCGACTGCGGCTGGCGCAGTTCAATCTCCTGGCGGGTAACGATCGACACCGACTGCGGGGTCTTCTCAATGGCGGTATCGGTTTTGCTGCCGGTGGCGCTCTGTCTGGCAGCGATGGTCGCGGCCGGGCCCCATGCGCTTTCCTGCGCTTCGCCGTTCGCCTGTGCGCTAACGGTCAGAGTCTGTTCTTCTGCCGCCACGCTGCTGCCGATTCCGCTCAGGGAAAGGGCAACAAAGACCGCCAGCTGACGCTTGCGGGTGTTAACGGTTCGGGTACTGGAAAGTTTGCTGCGCATAGTCGCCATCTGATGTTCTCTGACAAGGATAAAGTCAACCGGGTGAATGTAAAACGAAACGATAATAATTATTATAACGATTGGATAATATGCGAAAGGGGTTCATTTCTGCAAGAAAAAACCCCTTACCAACACGGCGCTAAGCCTTGTCAGATAAGGGATTCCCTGGGGTCTGGCGCTAACTAAATGATTCGATTAGAACTGGAAGGTAGCGGTGGCAATAATACGGCGATCGTTACCCCAGAAGCACATGTTGTCTGAGCCGCAGCTGGCAACATAGTGGCGGTCAAACAGGTTCTGCACGTTCAGCGCCAGCGATGAACCGGGCAGGTTAAACCGCGCAAGATCGTAGCTCATCAGAGCATCCACCACCGTGAAGCCGGTGGTTTTAAAATCGTTGCGGCTGTTGCCCCAGGCGCTGCCGACGTAGCGCACCCCGCTGCCCAGCTTCAGGCCGCTCAGTGCCGTTTCATGGAACGTGTAATCCAGCCACGCTGATGCCATATTTTTGGGCACCTGCGCCGGCCGCTTATCGGCATTCTTGCCGAGGTCACGGGAATAGCGCATATCCGTATAGGTATAGGCGGCTGTGGCATTGATATTGGCATTGAGCGCGCCCTTCGCTTCCAGCTCAACGCCGCGTGAGCGCAGTTTGCCGGTCTGGATTTGGTATCTGAAATGGTTCGGATCTGACATCAGATTGTGGCTGCGCGTCAGTTGAAAAAGCGCAGCGGTCACCGACACCGGCCGATCGGAAGGCAGGTATTTCACCCCGACCTCATACTGCTTCCCCCTGGAGGGCACAAAGGCACGCTTGTCGAAATCGGTACCGCTGGTCGGCTCAAAGGATTCACTGTAACCGAAATAGGGCGTCACCCCGTTGTTAAACAGATAGTTCAACCCACCGCGCCAGGTAAACTGCGCATCGTTTTTGCGGGTGGTTTTCCTGGCATCCTTGTCATACGAAGAGGTCATCGCCCAGTCGTAACGCCCGCCCAGCGTTAACAGCCACCGTTTCCACTGCGCCTGATCCTGAGTATAAAGGCCGGTCTGCTGCTGCTTGATCAACTGATTCTGCCAGCCGTAAAGTGCGGCTGTGACCTTGTCATTACCGTAATGGGGAGCCAGCATATCAATCGACTCTGCCCCACCGTACCACCCGCTCATATCATCGCGCATATGCACATAGTCAACGCCAAACAGCAGGCGGTGATCCACCGGGCCGGATGACAGGCTGCCTTCCAGCTGCGTGTCCACATCCATATTCGACAGCCGTTCGTCATCCTTCGCCGAAGCACGCATCAGCGTCTGCGGAGACTTGTACCCGTTGCCGTTAATGCCAAAGTAATGGGAGTCCAGGTGCATATAGCGCAGGTTCTGCCGCACCTGCCAGTTATCGTTCAGATCGTGGCTGAAGCGGTAGCCGACCAGATTCTGGCTGCGTTTCAGGCGGGTACTCTTTTCCCCGTCCATAAAGTTGGTCGGCAGCTTGTGCTGTTTGCCGTCCCTGCCGGTAAAGGGCACCACCGTACCCTGACGCGGCAGCCAGCCCCAGAAACCGACGTCGGGATCGTGCTGGAAGCTGGTCAGCAGCGTCAGCGAGGTATGTTCATCCGGCTGCCAGCGGAACGATGGCGCGATGCTATAGCGCTTCTCTTTCGGCCCCTGCGCCTGGGTGTCGCCGCTTCGCGCCACGCCGGTCAGCCGCCAGCTGTAGCGGGCATCGTCATTCAGCACATCGCCGAAATCAAAGCCGGTCTGCCACAGGTTGCGGGTTCCCGCCTTAAACTGGATTTCACGCAGGCGCTTCCCCGTCGGCTGCTTGCTGAACAGTGACACCACCCCGCCCGGGTTGCTTCTGCCGTACAGCACCGATGAGGGGCCGCGCAGCACTTCAATGCGCTCCAGCAGATAAGGGTCAACGGAGGGCTGCGCATAGTTGTTGCCCTGCAGCCGCAGGCCATCCATATACTCGTCAAGGTTCCACTCGCCGAATCCGCGCACTTTAAGATTGTCGTAAAAGGCGGAAGGCCCGGTGGAATCCACCATCACCCCCGCCGTATAGCCCAGCGCCTCCTTCACCGACTGCGGCTGGCGGGTATCCAGCTCCTGCCGGGTCACTACCGACAGCGACTGGGGGATTTTTTTGATCTCAGTTGCGGTTTTACTGCCGGACACGCTGCGCTTCGCGGCGATGGTGGCCGCTGAACCCCAGGCATCCTCTTTTACCGGCTCAGGTGCGGTAACGGTCATCGTGGCCTCGTCTGCCCGTACAGCACCGCCCGCCAGCAGCAGTGACAGCGGGATCAGCCCCTGCAGCAGAGCCTGCAGACAACGCGGCAGCGATCGCGTCCGCGGCGTACAGCATGATACGGCGGCGCGATGAGGGGAGGCTGTTCGGTAATCTACGGGTGTTTCTCTGGTCATCGACATAGCAGTTTGTCCCTTAATAAATGCCCTTCGGTTTCGGGTTAGCAAAGTAGCAATGTGATTACAGCGGGAAGGGGATCAAAAGAGCGCTGGCGCGGAATTCAGCACAGCGGGTACAGGGGAGCAGGCGCTCCCCTGTTAAGGATTTGTTACTGTGTGGCCGTCGGTTTCAGTTCAGCACTCGCCTGCTTCAGCGCCTGCTGAAAGGCCGGTAGGGTTTGCAGACGGGCAAATTCCACCGCGCCCACGTAACGGCCGGCGTTAACGTCACTCTGCCAGTGCGCACCGCAGATCACCCGGCTCTGGCCATAATCCCAGGCGCGCTTTGCCAGCTCCTGGGCACGATCGGGGCGAATCTGTGCCAGCACCAGCGCGGTCAGCGTACCAAAGGTGGTGTGCCCGGAGGGATAGGAGCCGTTTTTACGCAGCTCTTCTTCATCGCTCACCGACTGACAGGTGTGATGACCAAACACCACAAAGGGCCGAACGCGCATATAGTGCTCCTTGGCCGCGGCCGGGGCATCCACCGCGCCCGCGACCAGCAGATTGCCGAGCAGCGTCCAGGTCGCCGGGGTCTGTTTCTGGTCAATCGGCGTGCCCAGCACCTGCGAGAAAATCTGCGCGACGTTAGCAATGTGCAGATCGGCATCGGTGGTGGCCTGCTGCCAGCGCGGCGAACCTTTCATGGCATAGCCCTTCAGGTAGGCAGCCTCATCCTCTTTGTAGTCCGCGCTTCCTTTATCCGGCGGTGAGGGCAGATAGTACTGGCTGTTTACCGATCCGTCCGGGGCATGCAACGGCACGCCAGGCGGCTGCCCTAACAGCTCGGTCATCTGGTCGGCCTGCGCAGCCAGTGGGGACAGCAGAACACTGCTCAGCAATAGCACACTCATCCTGTACTGATGTTTCATAATAAGATCCCTGTATGATTGATTGCGCGTCCATACTTACCCATAAGGCATGGATAAAATGCGAGCCAGATCAATTTACCGGATCCTTCTGGAACCAAATCCCATAAAAAAGCATTTGAAATCAAAGAGCTTTAAGGCTTCAAGTAACATGAAGCGCTAATAAATACTTCTCAGTGACATAAAAAAAAGCCTGCACGTGGCAGGCTTTTTTTTCATGCAGATAACGCGCGTTAACGCTGGATTACTGGCCGAACATATCCTTAATCCAGCCCGCCACACCGTCACTGTCTTTCTGCTCGTTCTGTTGCTGGTTCTGCTGCGGCTGCCCCTGCTGGCCCTGCTGCGTCTGCGGCGGGGTTTGCTGCTGCAGCATCTGCTGCTGCTGAACCTGCTGCTGCTGCTGGCACAGCGCCTGGGCATCCGTGGTCCACACCGGCAGCCTGCGCCAGCTGCTGCTGGCGCTGTCGCAGACGAAGCTGCCGGCCGAATCGACGCTCATCGGCGCGATATCCTCCGGCGGCGTCAGCTGCAGCGGCAGCGGCGCCTGGTTCTCCAGATAGCGGCGGTAGAGCTGCATCGCACCGCTGGCCCCGTACAGCTTGGTCGGCTGGTTGTTATCACGGCCGATCCAGGTGATCGCCACCTCTTTACCGTCAATACCGGCGAACCAGCTGTCAATCAGGTCATTGGTGGTACCGGTCTTACCGGCCAGCGTGGCTTTCGGGAATTTCGCCCCCAGCGCCCGCGCGGTACCGTGATCGGCCACCTGCTGCAGCGTGTACAGCGTCAGGTAGGCGGCCTGCGCCGGCACCGCACGTTCCGCCTGCGGGAAGCTCTGGAACAGCACGCTACCATCTTCGGCAATCACCGAACGCACCGCCGACAGCGGCGCACGGCTGCCGCCGCTGGCGATGGTCTGGAACGCCTGCGCCACTTCAATCGGCGTCAGGTTCAGCGCACCGAGCAGCATCGCCGGTACTGGCTTCAGCTGATCGGCAGGCACGCCGAGCCGGGTCCAGGTGTCCACCACCTGCGGCAGCCCCAGCGTCATACCGAGGTTAACGGTCGGCACGTTCATTGAGTTGGTCAGCGCATCCACCAGCATCACCTGGCCGCTAAAGCGGCGGTCATCGTTCTGCGGTTTCCACACCTGGCCATTCGGCTGCTTCAGGGCGATCGGGTTATCGGCAATCCAGCTGTTCAGACGATAGGCATCAGGCTGGCTCAGCGCGGTCAGATAGGTGGCCGGTTTCGCCAGCGATCCGATGGAACGGCGCGCCTGCAGCGCACGGTTGTAGCCGGCAAACTGCGGATCGGCACCGCCGACCATCGCCCGTACTTCGCCGCTAAAGCGATCGACCACCACCATCGCGGTTTCCAGATCGTTCAGGCCGCGCTGCTTACGCAGGGCCGGGATCCCCTCTTCCACCGCTTTTTCCGCCGCATCCTGCGACACGGAATCCAGCGTGGTGAAGATTTTCACCCCGGAGAGATCTTTCACCTTATCGCCCAGCTTCGCCTGCAGTTCGTTACGCACCATCTGCATAAAGGCCGGCTGTGGCGTGATCACGCCGCCTTTCGGCTGCACGCCCAGCGGACGCGCGCTCAGCATATCGTACAGCTCCTGGTCAATCACCTTCTGCTGCTGCAGCAGGCGCAGCACCAGATTACGGCGTTCCAGCGCCAGTTTCGGGTTACGCCACGGGTTATACAGCGACGCGCCTTTCACCATGCCGACCAGCAGCGCCTGCTGATCGAGGCTCAGCTCATCCACCGGGCGGCCAAAGTAGTAGAGGCTGGCCAGCGGGAAGCCGCGGATCTGATCGTTACCGGCCTGGCCGAGATACACCTCGTTCAGGTAGAGCTCCAGAATACGGTCTTTGCTGTAGCGCGCGTCCATAATCAGCGCCATATAGGCTTCATTGGCCTTACGCCACAGCGAACGCTCGTTGGTCAGGAACAGGTTCTTCACCAGCTGCTGAGTCAGCGTACTGCCGCCCTGCACCGCACGACCGGCGGTGATATTGGCAAGGAACGCACGGCCAATCGAGTAGAAGCTGATACCGTCATGCTGGTAGAAGTGGCGATCTTCGGTGGCCACCAGGGTATCGACCAGCAGGTCCGGGAAACCGGCACGCGGCACAAACAGGCGCTGCTCGCCGTTCGGCGACTGCAGCATGGTGATCAGCCGCGGGTCAAGGCGGAAGAAGCCGAAGCTGCGGCCGCTGTCGAGGTTCTTGATATCGCTGAGCTGGTCACCGCTGAAGGTCAGCCGCGCGCGGATCTGCCCCTCTTTGCTGTCGGGGAAATCAAACGGGCGGCGGATCATCTCAATGCTGTTGCCCTGCACGGTGAACTCCCCGGGCCGGGTCATGCGCGTCACTTCGCGATACTGCGTGCCTTCCAGCAGCGCAATCATCTCTTTCTTGTTGTACGACATGCCCGGCTCAAGGCTGACCATGCGGCCATACACCGTCGCCGGCAGCTGCCAGACTTTGCCGTCAATACGGCTGCGGATCTGCGAATCCAGGTAAACGCCGTAGATCGCCATCAGCACCGCAAAAATCACCAGCAGCTTGACTAACAGCCAGAACCAGCCGCGCCGTTTGCGCGGCGTCGATCCCTTGCCTTTTCCTTTGCGTGGCACCGGTGTTACCTCCTCTTCCTGTTCATCATCCCGATCGTAGTCATCCTCATCCTCCCTGCGGCGGCCCCGTCCCGCCGTACTTCGCGGGGGTTTTGGCTGCTTTCCTTTACGTCCGATAGGTTCGCGATCGTCAGACATGCGTTTTCTTTCTCCGGAAACGGGCGTCGGCCAGGCCGACTACTCTGTTCTTACTCAGACCATTGCGGAAGGGGAACCTTCTGAAATGGAGGGATTAATTCGGTGTACTAAATTTTTTGACCCGCCGGGTCGGCTGCGCGTTTGCCGGGTCGTCAGGCCAGAGATGTTTCGGGTAGCGACCTTTCATCTCTTTCTGCACCTCACGCCAGGCACCGGCCCAGAACGCCGCCAGATCGCGGGTGATCTGCAGCGGGCGTTGCGCGGGGGAGAGCAGTTCCAGCACCAGCGGCACGCGGCCTGCGGCAACGGTGGGGTTTTGCGCCTCGCCGTACATCTCCTGCAGGCGCACCGCCAGCACCGGCGGCTTATCTTCATGATAGCCGATGGGCAGGCGGCTTCCGGTGGGCACAGTGTAATGAGTTGGCAGAGCACTATCCAGCTGCTGACGTTGTGACCATGTGAGCAATTGTAAGAGCGCGGCGTAAATATCCACCTGCTTCAGCGCCCTGCCATCGCCGACCCCACTCATGGCCGGCAGCAGCCACTGTTCCAGCGTCGCCAGCAGCGCCGCGTCATCCACCGCCGGCCAGTCGTGCTCCGGCAGCCAGCGTGCGGCGCAGATCAGCCGCAGGCGCAGCTGCTGCGCCTGTACGCTCCAGTTCAGCACCGCCAGCCCCTTCTGCCGCACCCAGCGCAGCATGGCGGCGTGCAGATCGGGCGCGTCCGGTTTGGCCAGCGGCTGTGATTTTAGCACCAGCTGGCCAATTTGCTCGCGGCGCCAGGCGCGCAGCGTCGCCTTCTCGTCGTCCCACTCCACTTCCGTCTGCTTTTGCACCAGCGCGGGCAGCTCGCGCAGCAGCGGCTCCAGCGAAATCGGCAGCGCCTGCAGGATGCGCGCTTCGCTCTGGCTGCCGCTCTGAAGAAGCTGTGGCGCGATCAGCCATTCATAATGGGTCAGCGCGTCATCATGGTCCAGCGACGCCCCGCTGCCGTTAGCCAGCTGATAGCGACCATCGTCGCCGCGCCGTCGGGCAATGCGGTCCGGGAAGGCGGCCGCCAGCAGCCGCGGCAGCCGCGCCGGGTCGGCCTGCCCCCCGCTGACACCCAGCCGCTGCTGCAGCTGGCGCGCGCGGCGCTGCCACTGCGGCAGGCGGCGAGAGAAGCTGTCACGCAGATCGCTGCTGCCGCGCTGTGGCTCCTCAAGGATTGCCACCAGCTGACAGGCGCTGGCCACCGCATCCGGCTCGCCGTCCGCGGCCAGCAGCAGCGCCGCCAGCCGGGGTTCGCTGCCCAGCACCGCCATGCGGCGGCCTTTCGCCGTCAACGGGCCCGCGGCCTCACAGGCACCGAGCTGCAGTAACAGCTGACGCGCCGCGTGAATGCCGGCCTGCGGTGGCGTATCCAGCCAGCGCAGCTGCCCCACGTCGTGGCACCCCCACTGCAGCACGTCGAGCCACAGCGGCGCCAGATCGCTGTTGAGGATCTCCGGTTCAGAATACGCCGCCGCGCGCTCCGCCTGTTCGGCGGGCAGCAGGTGCAGGCAGATCCCCGGCTCCAGACGCCCGGCACGGCCGGCGCGCTGGGTCATTGAGGCCTGGCTGACGCGCTGGGTCAGCAACCGGCTGATGCCGCTGCGCGGATCGAACTGCGCGCTGCGCTCCAGCGCGCTGTCCACCACCAGGCGGATCCCTTCGATGGTCAGGCTGGTCTCGGCAATATTGGTCGCCAGCACCACCTTGCGCCGACCGGCGGCGGCGGGCAGGATCGCCCGACGCTGTTCGGCCAGCGACAGCGCGCCGTACAGCGGGCAGAGGTCGACGTCTGCGGCCACCGTCTCCGCCAGCTCGCGCTGCACCCGCTGGATCTCCGCTACGCCGGGCAGGAACAGCAGCAGCGAGCCGTGCTCCTCGCGCAGCAACTGGCTGACCTGGCGGGCCACCGCCTGTTCAAAGCGCAGGTTTGCCGCCAGCGGCTGATAGCGACGTTCGACCGGAAACGAGCGCCCTTCGGAGACAATCAGCGGTGCCTGCGGTAAATACTCGCGCAGGCGGCTGTTATCCAGCGTGGCCGACATAATCAGCACGCTCAGATCGTCACGCAGCCCCTGCTGCACGTCCAGCAGCAGCGCCAGCGCCAGATCCGCCTGCAGGCTGCGCTCGTGAAACTCATCGAGGATCACCAGCGACACGCCTTCCAGCATCGGATCCTGCTGCAGCATGCGGGTGAGGATCCCTTCGGTCACCACCTCCAGGCGGGTCTGCTGGCCGCTGCAGCTTTCACCGCGCATGCGGTAGCCCACGGTGCCGCCCGGCTGCTCACCCAGCTGTTCGGCCAGACGCTGCGCCACGTTACGCGCCGCCAGCCGCCGCGGCTCCAGCAGCAAAACTTTGCCTTCAAAATCGGCCTGCTTAAGGATCTGCAGCGGCAGCCAGGTGGATTTACCCGCGCCGGTCGGGGCGGCCAGCAGCACCTGCGGGGAGGTCTGCAGCGCCGTTAACAATTCAGGCAACACGGCACTGACGGGTAATAAACTCACGATCTGCTCCAGAACGTCATGGTCTTAATCTGCCCGCCATTGTAGCATTCCCGGCACAGATTTACCGGAGGGCGCGATGCGTGAACAAAAACGGCTGTTTTTCGGCCTTGAACTGCCGCAGCAGTGCCGGCAGGAGCTGATTGCCTGGCGGGCCGCCACCTTCCCGGCGGAAGCCGGCCAGCCGATGGCCGCCGACAGCCTGCACCTGACGCTGGCTTTTTTAGGCGAGGTGAGCGAGGAGAAAACCCGCGCGCTGATGCAGCAGGCCGGGCGTATCGCGCAGCCGGGTTTTACTCTGACGCTGGATGATGCCGGCCACTGGCCGCGCTCCGGCGTGATCTGGCTGGGGCCGCGCCAGGCACCGCGTGGACTGCTGCAGCTGGCAGCGCTGCTGCGTTCCCAGGCGGCGCGCAGCGGCTGTTATCAAACGCCGCTGCCCTTTCATCCGCATGTCACATTACTCAGGCAGGCTCTGCAGCCGGTGTCACTGCCGCCGCGGAATTTTTGCTGGTCATTTCCGGTTGAGCGCTTCGTGCTGTTTCAGTCGCAATTTTCCCGCGGCCGAACCCGCTATCAGGCGCTGGCAGAGTGGGCACTACGATAAGGATTTCCTATGGAATTTTACCCGGCACTGCGGCCCGCGCGGCTGGTCCAGCGCTATAAACGCTTCCTGGCCGATGTGGTAACCCCACAGGGCGAGGCGTTAACGATTCACTGCGCCAATACCGGCGCGATGACCGGCTGCGCCACCCCGGGGGATACGGTGTGGTATTCGACGTCAGACAGCCTGACGCGCAAATACCCGCACAGCTGGGAGCTGACCGAAACCGCTCAGGGACACTGGATCTGCGTCAACACCCTGCGCGCCAATACCCTGGTGCGTGAAGCGCTGGAAGCGGAACGCATCCCCGAGCTGGCCGGTTACCCGCTCCGGCAGCCGGAAGTAAAATATGGCAGCGAAAACAGCCGTATTGACTTCAGGTTACAGGCAGAGGGTCGCCGGGACTGCTATATTGAAGTGAAATCCGTGACGCTGTTACAGCAGGGTAAAGGGTATTTTCCGGACGCGGTGACCACCAGGGGCCAGAAGCATCTGCGCGAGCTGACTCAGATTGCGCAATCCGGCCAGCGGGCGGTTCTGTTTTTTGCGGTTCTGCACTCGGGGATTGAGGACGTAGCCCCCGCACGGCATATTGACGCGCGTTACGCAGAACTACTGGCTCAGGCACGGCAGAGCGGGGTGGAAGTACTGTGCTATAAGGCGCGGTTATCACCCGAGGGGATCGCCCTTGATAATGCGATTAAGGCAGAGTTGTAAAAGCGCTCACAGTTTGCTGTGATACGCCCGATTACGCTTTTCCTCACAGGCTTGTCAAGATGCGATCAGGAATAATTGCCAACCCGAATCGCTTCTGTTATTTATAGCGGCCTGTTTTTTCCCCGCAAGGGGAGCGATATCCCCGAAGTTTCTCGCCCGGGCCGTTCAGGCCGGCAGAAAAGTGACGGGTATGTGCGTGTTATCCAGGAGAAACAACATGCAAGAAGGGCAAAACCGTAAAACCTCGTCTCTGAGTATTCTCGCCATCGCTGGAGTAGAGCCTTACCAGGTGAAAGCGGGCGAAGAGTATATGAACGAAGCCCAGCTGGAGCACTTCAGGAAGATCCTTGAAGCCTGGCGTAACCAGCTTCGGGATGAAGTGGACCGCACTGTTTCGCATATGCAGGACGAAGCGGCCAACTTCCCCGATCCGGCTGACCGCGCCACGCAGGAAGAGGAGTTCAGCCTTGAACTGCGTAACCGCGACCGTGAGCGTAAGCTGATCAAAAAGATCGAGAAGACGCTGAAGAAAGTGCTGGATGACGATTTTGGCTACTGCGAGTCCTGTGGCGTTGAAATCGGTATCCGTCGCCTTGAAGCACGTCCGACCGCCGATCTGTGCATCGACTGCAAAACGCTGGCAGAAATCCGCGAAAAGCAGATGGCCGGCTAAGGTAGATGGAAGGCGCAATGAAGCCGGGAATGCTGTCTCCCGCTTCATTGCCCTGCTCCCCCCGTATTATGTCATCACGCTATATCGGGCGTTTTGCCCCCTCACCCTCCGGCGATCTGCATTTTGGCTCTCTGATAGCCGCCCTTGGCAGTTATCTGCAGGCGCGTGCGCAACAGGGAACCTGGCGGGTGCGAATTGAAGATATCGATCCGCCGCGTGAGGTGCCGGGTGCCGCCAGCCGCATTCTTCAGCAGCTTGAGCATTACGGCCTGCACTGGGACGGAGAGGTGCTGTGGCAGTCGCAGCGCCATGAGGCTTACCGCGCGGTGCTGGCGCAGCTGCACCAGCAGGGGCAGAGCTATTTCTGCACCTGCACCCGCAGCCGTATTCAGCAGGCCGGTGGGCTGTACGACGGCCACTGCCGCACGCGTCAGCACGGCCCGCAAAACGCCGCCGTGCGTCTGCACGTCAGCCAGCCGGTGGGCCAGTTCAGCGACCGTCTGCGCGGCACGGTGCAGGCCGATGCGCGGCTGGCGGCTGAGGACTTTATCATCCACCGTCGCGATGGCCTGTTTGCCTATAATCTGGCGGTGGTGGTTGATGACCACTTCCAGGGCATTACCGAAGTGGTACGCGGCGCGGATCTGATTGAGCCGACGGTGCGCCAGATAACGCTTTATCAGCAGCTGGGCTGGCCCGTGCCTGCACATCTGCACCTGCCGCTGGTGCTCAATCACGACGGTAACAAGCTGTCGAAGCAGAACCACGCCCCGCCGCTGCCGCCCGGTGACCCGCGCCCGGCGCTGGTACAGGCGCTGGCGTTTCTCGGCCAGCCGCTGGCTGCCGGCTGGCAGGATTTGACGCTACAGGGGCTGTTACAGCAGGCGATCGCTGACTGGAATCCCTTACAGATTCCCGTAAAGGATGCGCCACTACAGGATAAGGCGACTTCATCATTCTCAAATGGATTACTCTGAGCTATGATTAGCCGCTGTTTTTACCGACCAGATTTATTTGTCACTATCGAGGTGTCCCATTTTTACCCGAGTTGCTAATTTTTGCCGAAAGGTTCTCAGTCGCGATAGCGTGTTGCCGGTAGCCGAGGTAGAGGAAGTGCGTCAGATGACCGTTATCCCTCGCGATCGCCATACTATCTCGCGCAAGGACATCAGCGAAAACGCCCTCAAGGTGCTGTACCGCCTGAACAAAGCCGGTTTTGAGGCCTATCTGGTCGGCGGCGGCGTGCGCGATCTGCTGCTGGGTAAGAAGCCGAAAGATTTCGATGTGACCACCAACGCCACCCCGGAGCAGATGCGTAAGCTGTTCCGCAACTGCCGGCTGGTCGGCCGCCGTTTCCGCCTGGCCCACGTCATGTTCGGCCCGGAAATCATTGAGGTCGCGACCTTCCGTGGCCATCACGAAGCCGAAGCACAGCCAGAAGATGACCGCAACAGCTCGCAGCGCGGCCAGAACGGCATGCTGCTGCGCGACAATATTTTCGGTTCGATCGAAGATGACGCCCAGCGCCGCGATCTGACCATCAACAGCCTGTACTACAGCGTCGCCGACTTTAGCGTGCGCGACTACGTTGGCGGGCTGAACGACCTGCAGCAGGGCATTATCCGCATGATCGGCGATCCGGAGACGCGCTACCGCGAAGATCCGGTACGCATGCTGCGCGTGGTGCGCTTTGCCGCCAAACTGGATATGCGCGTGGCGGCGGAAACCGCCGAGCCGATTCCGCGCCTGGCGACGCTGCTGCGTGATATCCCTGCGGCACGTCTGTTTGAAGAAGCGCTGAAGCTGCTGCAGGCCGGCCACGGCTACCAGACCTATCTGCGCCTGCGCGAGTATCAGCTGTTCCAGCCGCTGTTCCCGATGATCACACGTAACTTCACCGAACAGGGTGACAGTAATATGGAGCGGATGATCCTGCAGGTGCTGAAAAATACCGATACCCGCATCAGTAACCAGATGCGTGTCAATCCGGCGTTCCTGTTTGCCGCCATGTTCTGGTATCCGCAGCTGGAAGCGGCGCAGAAAATTGCCCAGGAGAGCGGGCTGGCTTATTACGACGCCTTTGCGCTGGCGATGAACGACGTGCTGGATGAAGCCTGCCGTTCTCTGGCGATCCCGAAACGCATTACCACCCTGGTGCGCGATATCTGGCAGCTACAGCTGCGCCTGTCGCGCCGCCACGGCAAGCGCGCGTGGAAGCTGATGGAGCATCCTAAGTTCCGCGCCGCCTATGACCTGCTGGCGCTGCGCGCCGAAGTGGAGAACAATTCAGAGCTGCACCGCCTGACCACCTGGTGGGGCGAGTTCCAGGTCTCCGCGCCGCCGCAGCAGAAAACCATGCTCAACACCCTTGGTGACGATCCGGATCCGCGCCGCCGTACCCGCCGCCCGCGCAAGCGCGCGCCGCGCCGTGACTACAGCAGCAACGAATGACCCGCGTTTATCTGGCGCTGGGCAGCAACCTGGCCGACCCGCTGCATCAGGTGCAGTCCGCGCTGGACGCGCTGGCGGCCATTCCCGCTACCACGCGGGTTGCCACCTCGTCGCTGTACCGCACCCCGCCTTACGGCCCGCCGGACCAGCCTGACTATCTCAACGCCGCCGTGGCGCTGGAGACGACGTTAAGCCCGGAAGCGCTGCTCGATCATACCCAGCGTATTGAGCTGGAGCAGGGGCGGGTGCGTAAGGATCACCGCTGGGGCCCGCGCACGCTGGATCTCGATATTATGCTGTTCGGCTCGCTGACCCTGGCCAGCGAGCGGCTGACCGTGCCGCATTACGACATGCACAACCGCGCCTTTATGCTGCTGCCGTTGCTGGAGATTGCACCGGACCTGCGCCTGCCCGATGGCACCGTGCTGGCCGCTTTACTGGCAACACTCGACAGCAGCAGCATCCGCCGCTGGTAATTGGCAAGACGGCTGCCTCCGCGATGGATGCCGCTTTGCACGCCCTGCCCCTTCCATTAAGATACGCCCATCGTTTTCCAGTGACCGGATGCAGCACAACCCCGGTATTTTGAGGACACCATGAAACCAACAACCGTCGCCACGCTTCGCCAGTGGAAGCAGCAGGGGCGCAAATTTGCCTCACTCACCGCCTATGACTTCAGTTTCGCCCGCCTGTTTGCCGACGAAGGCATTCCGGTACTGCTGGTGGGAGACTCGCTGGGCATGGTGGTGCAGGGGCACGACTCCACGCTGCCGGTCTCCGTCAGCGACATCGCCTACCACACCGCCGCGGTGCGCCGTGGCGCACCGGCCGCGTTGCTGCTCGCCGACCTGCCGTTTATGAGCTATGCCACTCCTCAGCAGACTTTTGACAGCGCCGCCGTACTGATGCGCGCCGGGGCTAATATGGTCAAGCTGGAGGGCGGTAAATGGCTGGCGGAAACGGTGCAACAGCTGACCGAGCGCGCGGTCCCGGTCTGTGGTCACCTTGGCCTGACGCCGCAGTCGGTAAACGTATTCGGCGGCTATAAGGTGCAGGGGCGCGAGCAGGCCGACGCCGACCGCCTGCTGGAAGACGCGCTGGCGCTGGAAGCGGCCGGCATGCAGCTGCTGGTGCTGGAGTGCGTGCCGGTGGCGCTGGCGCAGCGCGTGACCGAGGCGCTGGCAATCCCGGTGATCGGCATCGGTGCCGGTAACACCACCGACGGCCAGATCCTGGTGATGCATGACGCCTTCGGCGTCACCGGCGGCCATATTCCGAAATTTTCGAAAAACTTCCTCGCCGAAGCCGGGGAGATCCGTGCCGCCGTTCGTCAGTATGCGGCAGAAGTGGAGGCCGGGACCTACCCGGCGGCCCAACACAGTTTCCAGTAACAAGGGAGAATACCGTGCTGATTATTGAAACTCTGCCGCTGCTGCGTCGCGAAATCCGTCGCTGGCGGCAGGACGGGCAGCGCATTGCGCTGGTGCCGACCATGGGCAACCTGCACGACGGCCATATGACGCTGGTCGATGAAGCCCGCGCCCGCGCGGATATCGTCGTGGCCTCGATTTTCGTCAATCCGATGCAGTTCGAACGTGCCGACGACCTGGCCCGCTACCCGCGCACGCTGCAGCAGGACTGCGAAAAGCTCAACCAGCGCGGCGCAGACCTGGTGTTTGCCCCGGCCCCCGCCGATATCTACCCGCAGGGGCTGGGCGAGCAGACCTTTGTCGAGGTGCCCGGACTTTCCACGCTGCTGGAGGGTGCCAGCCGTCCGGGGCACTTCCGCGGCGTCTCCACCATCGTCAGCAAGCTGTTTAATCTGGTGCAGCCGGACGTGGCCTGCTTCGGCGAGAAGGATTACCAGCAGCTGGCGCTGATCCGCAAAATGGTAGCGGATATGGGCTTTGACATTGAGATTGTCGGCGTGCCGACCGTGCGCGCGAAAGATGGCCTGGCGCTCAGCTCGCGCAACGGCTACCTGACCGCAGAGGAGCGCAAGATCGCTCCCCTGCTGAGCCAGGTGATGAATCAGGTGGCAGAACAGCTGGCCAGCGGCGAGCGCCACGTGGACGAGCTGATTTCCGGGGCAGAAACCCGCCTTGCTGAGCAGGGCCTGCAGGCCGACGGCCTGGCGATTGTCGATGCCGACACGCTGCTGCCGCTGACCGTCGACAGCCGCCGGGGGGTGATCCTGATGGCCGCCTGGCTCGGCAAGGCGCGGCTGATCGACAACCAGCAGGTTGATCTGACGCAGTAAATCATTTGCGCGGCTCCGGCACACCGTGAGCCGTTTTTTAGCACGCTCCGCGCCAGGCCAGACCGCAGGTCTGCCTGCTGACCGGAGGAATAACCAGGGTGAGTTTATGGTACGCACTATGCTGCAGGGCAAGCTGCACCGGGTGAAGGTGACCCAGGCAGATCTGAATTACGAAGGTTCCTGCGCCATCGATCAGGATTTTCTCGACGCTTCCGGCATTCTGCAATACGAAGCCATCGACATTTATAACGTTAACAACGGCCAGCGTTTTTCCACCTACGCAATCGCGGCGGAACGCGGATCGAAGATTATCTCGGTCAACGGCGCGGCGGCACGCTGTGCCTGCGCCGGCGACCTGCTGATTATCTGTTCATACGTGCAGATGAGCGACGCCGAGGCGCGCGAGTGGCAGCCGAAAGTGGCCTACTTTGAGGGCGACAACCAGATGAAACGGCTGGCGAAAGCCGTGCCGGTTCAGGTTGCCTGACTGGTAAAAGGATGAGCATTGCTGCCCCTACGCAAAGGCTTTTTTGTGGTTAGACGGAGCCTGGTTCAGGTCGCCTGCTAGCACGGTGTCTTGCTCAGGGAGCCTGTGGGAGAAAACCGTTAACTCCGTGCCCGACTTCCATCCCTGCGTTTGCATTGTTTGCAGGTGACATCATCTGCGGGTTCGGCGATCGATGGACTGTGGCAGCAATATCAGAACGTTCGGGCAATCGGGTATATCCGGGTTAGCGGACCGTCGACGGCCAGGGATGGCCGGCGCCGAGCCTCCATGGACGGACTCGTGGCGTGTCCGCGTTCCGGATATACCCGATACGCCGGGCACCGGAACCCGCAGCGACTTCTGCTTTGTGCGGGCCATCCCTGGCCCGCGATGCTTTGCTCCGTGTACAGGCTGCCATCGCTGTAATGGCGGAGCCGTCTGGCGAGAGTCCTTGTCAGGTGCGCAGTCCGCGCCCGCGCTGAATCAGCGTCCACACCAGCGCGTAAAACACCAGGATAAACGCCACCAGCACGCCTAAGGTGAACACCAGCGGCACGTCGTTGATGCCGAGGAAGCCGTAGCGGAAGCCGCTGATCATATAGACGATCGGGTTCAGCTTCGACACCATCTGCCAGAACGGTGGCAACAGGGTCAGCGAGTAGAATACCCCGCCGAGGTAGGTCAGCGGCGTCAGCACAAAGGTCGGGATCAGGCTGATATCGTCAAAGGTACGGGCAAACACCGCATTCAGCAGCCCGGCCAGCGAGAACAGCACCGCCGTCAGCACCAGCGTCACCGCCACCATCAGCCAGGAATGCACGTGGAACGGCACGAAGAACAGTGAAATCGCGGTCACCAGCACGCCCACGCAGATGCCACGCGCCACGCCACCGCCGACGTATCCGGCAATAATCACGTGCGTCGGCACCGGTGCCACCAGCAGCTCTTCAATATTGCGCTGGAACTTGGCGCTGAAAAATGATGACGCCACGTTGGCATAGGCGTTGGTGATCACCGCCATCATAATCAGCCCCGGCACGATAAACTGCATATAGCTGAAGCCGTGCATCTCACCGATGCGCGAACCGATCAGGTTGCCGAAGATGATGAAATAGAGCGTCATGGTGATCACCGGCGGCACCAGGGTCTGGATCCAGATGCGCGCAAAACGGTTAACCTCTTTCGCCCAGATACTCTTCAGGGCCACCCAGTAAAGATGTGTCATGCTTTTTCTCCTCTGCGCCCGTTCACCAGGTCGACAAACAGCTCCTCCAGACGGTTGGCCTTATTACGCATACTCAGTACCTGCACGCCCTGGCTGGAGAGCTGGCTGAACACGCTGTTCAGCCCCTGCTCACGCAGCACCTCAACTTCCAGCGTCGAGGTATCCACCAGTCGGTACTGGAACCCCTGCAGCTGCGGCAGCGGGCTTTTCGGCGCGAGATCGAGGATAAAGGTTTCCGACTTCAGCTTGGACAGCAGCCCCTTCATCGAGGTGTTTTCCACCAGCTCACCGCGCTGGATAATGCCGATATTGCGGCACAGCATCTCCGCCTCTTCCAGATAGTGGGTGGTGAGGATAATGGTGGTACCACGGGCGTTGAGATCCTGCAGGAAGGTCCACATCGAGCGGCGCAGCTCGATATCCACCCCGGCGGTAGGCTCGTCGAGGATCAGCAGCTTCGGCTCGTGCATCAGCGCGCGGGCGATCATCAGACGACGCTTCATACCGCCGGAGAGCATCCGCGCCCGATCGTTGCGCTTCTCCCACAGGTCGAGCTGTTTTAAGTATTTTTCCGCGCGCTGCAGCGCCTCGGCCTTCACCACGCCGTACAGGCCGGCCTGGCTGACCACGATCTGCAGCACGGTTTCAAACTGGTTGAAGTTAAACTCCTGCGGCACCAGCCCGAGCTGGCGCTTGGCGTTGACCACGTCCTGCTGCAGGTCGTAGCCAAATACCCGCACCTTACCGCTGGTTTTGTTGACCAGCGAGCTGATAATGCCGATGGTGGTGGATTTGCCGGCCCCGTTGGGCCCGAGCAGCGCATAGAAGTCGCCGGCTTCAACCGCCAGGTCGATGCCCTTTAGTGCCTGAACGCCGCCCGCATAGGTTTTGGTCAGCTTTTCAAGTTCCAGTGCATAAGTCATAGGTAAAAAAGCACCCTGTTTTGTTGAGGTATCTCGTTTGTGATGTTCAAGCCGGTAGCCTTGCCCTATATTACCGCCACGCAATTACGCCACTGGCCGAGCCCATTATGAAAGATATTGAAACCCTTATCAGCAATAACCGTGAATGGTCAAAGCTGATGAAAGAGGAAGATCCCGGTTTTTTTGAACACCTTGCTCAGTCACAAAAGCCCCGTTTTCTGTGGATCGGCTGCTCTGACAGCCGGGTACCGGCCGAACGGCTGACCGGGCTGGAGCCGGGCGAACTGTTTGTGCACCGTAACGTCGCCAACCAGGTGATCCACACCGATTTAAACTGCCTGTCGGTGGTACAGTACGCGGTGGATGTGCTGGAAGTGGAGCACGTGATTATCTGCGGTCACTACGGATGCGGCGGCGTACAGGCGGCGGTAGAGAACCCGGAGCTGGGCTTAATCAACAACTGGCTGCTGCACATCCGCGATCTGTGGTACAAGCATAGTTCGTTTCTCGGCCACCTGGCACCGGAAAAACGCTTTGATAAACTTTGCGAAATCAACGTTGTTGAACAGGTTTATAACCTCGGCCACTCCACCATCATGCAGTCAGCGTGGAAGCGCGGACAAAAAGTCTCGCTGCACGGCTGGGTCTACGGGATTCAGGATGGCTATCTGCGCGATCTGGAAGTCACCGCCACCAGCCGCGCCATTCTGGAGCAGCGCTACCGCCACTGCATCGCTAACCTGCTGAACGGCCCCGACCTGAACCCGTAAGTTCAGGGGGCGCATTTTATAACAGGCCGGAAAATCCGGCCTTGGTCGATTGTGCGGTGGCCTGCAGATTGTGCGGTGGCAGGCCGCAGGCGGGGTTACTCGTCCAGCATCACCACATGGCCGACGTACGGCAGGTGGCGGTAGCGCTGGGCGTAGTCAATACCGTAACCGACCACAAACTTGTCGGCGATGCTGAAACCAACGTACTCCACCGGCACCTCAACCTCGCGGCGTTCCGGCTTATCCAGCAGGGTACAGATCGCCAGCGACTTCGGCCCGCGCAGGCTGAAGATCTCACGCACCTTGCTCAGGGTATTGCCTGAATCAATGATGTCTTCCACGATCAGCACGTCTTTGCCGCGAATATCTTCGTCGAGATCTTTCAGGATCTTCACGTCGCGGGTGCTGGTGGTGCCATTACCGTAGCTGGAGGCGGTCATAAAATCGACCTCGTGCGGCACGTCAATGGCGCGGCACAGGTCGGCCATAAACATAAAGGAGCCGCGCAGCAGCCCCACCAGCACCATTTCGCTGCCGCTGTCGCGGTAGTGGTCGCTGATCTGTTTACCCAGTTCGGCAATGCGGGATTTGATCTCGGCTTCGGAGATCATCACTTCAACGGTATGTTTCATAGCTCTTCAACGGTGGTTTCAGGAAAGCAGCGCAGTTTATCACACTTCCCCGCCCCTTACCTGCCGTTGCGCAACCGCCGTTTCCGCGACCGCGCAACAGACATTCAGACTGCTATACGTAAAGATAGCCATATATAATATCGCATAAAAGATTAAGCATAGAACCTTTATGTATTTATCCTCTCCTTCCCACGCAGGTATGCTTATGCGCAATGTTAATAACGCCCCCTGCCGCAGGCTGGAGAACCCATGACGTCCTCACATTCCAAAAAAACCCATATCGGCAGCCGTGAGCTGCAGCCTGAAACCCAGATGCTGAACTACGGCTACGACCCGTCGCTGTCTGAAGGGGCGGTAAAACCCCCGGTGTTTCTGACCTCCACTTTCGTGTTCAACAGCGCGGAAGAGGGTCGCGACTTCTTTGACTACGTTTCCGGCCGCCGCGAACCACCGCCGGGCGGCGGCAACGGGCTGGTCTACTCACGCTTTAATCACCCCAACAGTGAAATCGTTGAAGACCGGCTGGCGGTGTATGAGCGCAGCGAGAGCGCGGCGCTGTTCTCCTCCGGCATGTCGGCGATCTCTACCACGCTGCTGGCGTTTGTCCGCCCGGGTGACGTGGTACTGCACTCGCAGCCGCTGTACGGCGGCACTGAGACGCTGCTGAGCAAAACCTTCCATAACCTGGGCGTGACCAGCGTGGGCTTCAGCGACGGCGTCGATGAAGCGGTGGTGCAGGCGGCAGCGGACGCGGCGCTGCTGCAGGGGCGCGTCTCGGTGATCCTGATTGAATCCCCGGCCAACCCGACCAACAGCCTGGTGGATATTGCGCTGATCCGCCGGGTGGCGGATCGCATTGAACAGCAGCAGCAGCACCGCCCGGTGATCGCCTGCGATAACACCCTGCTCGGCCCGGTATTCTCGCGGCCGATTGAGCACGGTGCCGACCTGTCGCTCTACTCGCTGACCAAATACGTCGGCGGCCACTCGGATCTGATCGCCGGCGCGGCGATCGGCAGCAAAGCGCTGATCCGTCAGGTGAAGGCGCTGCGTAGCGCGATCGGCACCCAGCTCGATCCGCACTCCAGCTGGATGATTGGCCGCTCGCTGGAGACGCTGGCGCTGCGCATGGAGCGGGCCAACGACAATGCGGCCGCGGTAGCCGCCTTCCTGCAGAGCCACCCGAAGGTAGAGCATCTGCACTATCTGCCGTTCCTTGATGCCGGGTCGGCGGCCGGAAAAGTGTACCGCGCTCAGTGCAGCGGCGCCGGTTCCACCTTCTCCTTTGATATTGTCGGCGGCGAGGATGCCGCCTTCCGTTTCCTCAATCAGCTGCAGCTGTTTAAGCTGGCGGTCAGCCTCGGTGGCACCGAATCGCTGGCCAGCCACCCGGCCAGCACCACCCACTCCGGCGTGCCGCTGGCCGTGCGCGAACGTATCGGCATTCAGGCCGCCACGGTCCGGCTGTCGATTGGCATTGAGAATAAAGACGATCTGATCGAGGATCTGCGGCTGGCGCTGGACGCGTCATAACTGTCGCGGGCCTGCGGCCTGCAAATGGGCGTGCATCCGCCTGCGGCCACAGACCGGTGAGGCAGCGGTCACAGGTCAGGCGTGCTGCCCCGTCATCATCCGGGCCAGCAGCGTTGCCTGTGAAGGCGGAGGCATCCACGCTGCGTACTACGCCACGGTAAAACCAAGCATCATGCCGGTATCTTCATGCTCCAGCAGATGGCAGTGCGCCATGTATGCATGCTGTGCGTCGGCCAGGTGATTAAAGCGCACCAGCACCTCGCTGCGTGCGCCCTCCACCCGCACCGTGTCCTTCCAGCCGCTGCGGTGGGCGGCCACCGGCTTGCCGTTTTCGCTCAGAATACGGAACTGGGCGCCGTGGATATGGAACGGATGCAGCATCATGTCGCCCTCACCCGAAATCGTCCACTTCTCCAGCTCGCCGCGCTTCACCGCAAACGCCGGTTTCGCCATATCAAAGGCCACGCCGTTGATCTGATTACCCTGATGGAAATCGTAGACACCCGGCTGCCCGGTTGTCATCCCGCCGTGGTCCATGCCGCTCATCCCGCCGGATGTCGTCGCAGCCTGGGCAACTGGCGCTGCCGCCGGGGCATGGCCGCCGTGGCCGTCCATCGCCATGCCGGCCATCGCCGCATGACCATACTTCTGCATCAGCGCGGTCATCCCCAGCCGGTCCAGTTCCGGGTCCATCATCAGCTGCAGCCAGCGGCTGGTCAGCCCCTGCGCTGACGGCACGACGGGCAGGTTCGCCAGCTTATCCGGCAGCGTGCCGCTGGCGATAATGCGCAGCGGGGTAATGGCCAGCAGCGGCAGCGGCTGGTCAAACGGCTGCAGCGTCATGCCCATCTGACGTACCGGCAGGGTCTGCAGATTAAAGGGTTTACCGTCAGCGGTATCCACCAGCACCTCATAACGTTCACCCGGCAGCATCGGCAGCTCGCTGACTTTCACCGGCTCCGCCAGCAGGCCACCGTCGCTGGCGATAACGTACATTGGCCGCTGGTCATCGATGCTCAGGTTCAGCGAGCGGGCGTTGCAGCCGTTCAGCAGCCTCAGGCGCAGCCAGCCGCGCGGCACGCCGTGCTGCGGGTAGATCGCACCATTGGTCAGCATGGTGTCACCAAACCAGCCGACCGCCGCGCTCATCACGTCCAGCTGATAGTCAATGCGGCCGTCCGCGCTCAGGCGCTTATCCTGCAGCACCAGCGGAATGTCGTCGACGCCCCACTGCTTTGGCAACAGCAGCGCGTCACTTTCCGCATCGTTAAGCAGCACCAGGCCGGCCAGCCCCTGCGCCACCTGATACCCGGTACGGCCATGCTGGTGCGGGTGAAACCAGCAGGTGGCCGCGGGCTGATCGGGGGTAAAACTGACTTGCCGGCTCTGGCCGGGTTCAATCCGCGCCTGCGGCCCGCCGTCCACCTCACCCGGCAGTTCCAGCCCGTGCCAGTGGACGGTGGTCGCCTCCGGCAGCCGGTTATGCAGGGTAATGTTGACCGTTTTACCGCGATCCAGCCGCAGCGCCGGGCCGAGCAGGTCACCGTTGTAACCCCAGGTCGGCACCGATTGACCGCGCCACTGCGTGCTGCCGGCCTGCGCAACCAGGCTGATGTCGCCGCGGGCATCGGCGCCGAGCAGCGCCGGGATCGGCAACAGCGGGCGGGACTCAGCCGCCAGCAGCGAACGGCTCCACAGCGGCAGCGCGCTGGCCGCACCCAGCGCGGCACTTAACTTGATAAACTCTCGACGTTGCATCATTCATTCCTGTACCGGATGTTCATAGCTGAAATCAGCATAAACCCTGCCCCAGCGGTAAGGTCAAGCGCAGAAAGCCGGGATGGCAGCGCGTCTCCAGGATATTTCTACCGCAAAAGGGGCTGGCACCCGGCCAGAACTGTGCTAACGTCTGGTTATTGCACACGTTAGAGACTAACCATGAAGAAAAGCATCAAGGCTCTGTTGTTGCTGGGGCTGTTTGGCTTCTCCTCTACCAGCTTCGCCCTGAGCGAATCGGAAGCAGAAGATTTGGCCGATTTAACCGCCGTGTTTGTTTACCTGAAAAATGACTGTGGCTACCAGGATTTACCCGACGGGCAGATCCGCCGTGCGCTGGTGTTCTTTGCACAGCAAAATCGTTGGGATTTAACCAATTACGACAGCTTCAATATGAAAGCACTGGGTGAAGAGAGCTACCGCGACCTCAGCGGCATTGCGGTCGCCAACGACAAAAAATGCAAATCGCTGGCGCGCGACTCCCTGAGCCTGCTGGCCTACGTCAAGTAACTCCCTCTCCTGCCTGCCGAATCCTGACCGTGCAACCACGGTCATAAATCGCTATGCTGTTTCGCCTGATTTCCACGCTGCGATGAGGAGCAACCCCCACCATGGCCGATCAAGAGAGATGGCATGAAACTCTGCACGCCGGTTTTGGGCAGTATTTCACCGTTGATCAGGTGTTGTACCGCGAAAAAACCGAACATCAGGATCTGGTGATCTTCGAGAACGCCGAACTGGGCCGCGTGATGGCGCTGGACGGCGTGGTGCAAACCACCGAGCGCGACGAATTTATTTACCACGAAATGATGACCCACGTGCCGCTGCTGGCGCACGGCGCGGCGAAGCGCGTGCTGATTATCGGTGGCGGCGACGGCGCGATGCTGCGCGAAGTCAGCCGCCACCGCAACGTTGAGCAGATAACCATGGTCGAGATCGACGCCGGCGTGGTCAGTTTCTGCCGCCAGTATCTGCCCAACCACAGCGCCGGTGCCTATGACGATCCGCGCTTTACGCTGGTGATTGACGATGGCGTGAATTTTGTCCGCCAGAGCGCGGAAAAATTCGACGTGATCATCTCCGACTGCACCGATCCGATCGGGCCCGGCGAGAGCCTGTTTACCTCCGACTTTTACGCCGGCTGCCACCGCTGTCTCAATGAAAACGGCATCTTCGTGGCACAGAACGGCGTCTGCTTCCTGCAGCAGGATGAAGCGGTCGGCAGCCACCGCAAGCTGAGCCACTATTTCAAAGACGTCAGCTTCTATCAGGCCGCGGTGCCAACCTACTACGGCGGCATCATGACCTTTGCCTGGGCCAGCGACAATCCGGCGCTACGCCAGTTGGATCCCGCCACCCTGGCCGCCCGCTATGCAGCCTCAGGGCTGGGCTGCCGCTACTACAACCCGGCGATCCACAGTGGCAGCTTTGCCCTGCCCCAGTATCTGCTGGACGCACTCACCGACCGGGAGGGGGAATAATTGCAAAAGCTGAAACTGCACGGCTTTAATAACCTGACCAAGAGCCTGAGCTTTTGTATCTACGACATTTGCTACGCCAGCAGCGACGCAGAGCGCGATGGCTATATCGCCTATATCGACGAACAGTACAACGCCAACCGCCTGACGGAGATCCTCACCGAGACCTGCTCAATTATCGGTGCTAACGTGCTGAATATCGCCCGCCAGGACTATGAACCACAGGGGGCCAGCGTCACCATTCTGGTCAGCGAAGAGCCTGTCGATCCTAAGAGCATCGATAACTCTGAACACCCCGGCCCGCTGCCCGGTTCGGTGGTGGCGCACCTGGATAAGAGCCATATCTGCGTGCACACCTACCCGGAGAGCCACCCGGAGGGCGGGCTTTGTACCTTCCGCGCCGATATTGAAGTGTCCACCTGCGGAGTGATCTCGCCGCTCAAGGCGCTGAACTACCTGATCCACCAGCTGGAGTCAGATATCGTCACCATCGACTATCGCGTGCGCGGCTTCACCCGCGATGTGAACGGCCTGAAGCACTTTATCGATCACGAAATTAATTCGATTCAGAATTTTATGTCAGACGATATGCTGTCGATGTATGACATGGTGGATGTTAATGTTTATCAGGAAAATATTTTCCACACCAAGATGCTGCTGAAGGAGTTTGACCTGAAGCACTATCTGTTTAACACCCGGCCGGAAGATCTCAGCCCGCAGGAACATAAACGCATTACCGATCTGCTGTGGAAAGAGATGCGTGAAATCCATTACGGCCGCAATATCCCGGCGGTGGGATTAAAAATAACGTAACGGCAACAGTTTATTTACCTTCAGGCGATCTTCGGGTCGCCTTATTATTCCCCTCAGATAAAAAGCCACTCTCTTTTCAGTTTTGCGTAGCGTTACGCAATTAATCGTTCGCGCAGAGATTGCCTAGCCGTCAGCCCCGGCGCATGCTTATCGGACCAGCATAAGGATGCGTGCAATGAATACGTTTAAAACACTGAATTACGAGAGTGCGTTACATATAGGTGAGTTTATCGTGGAGGGAAAGAAGTATGAAATCTATTTTTTGCAGATTAATGACATCCGTACAACTAACATTTTATTACCTGAAGACGTTACACCAATGAACAGCAGCATCTATGAAGTGGCCTTTGACAGCTATGAAAATCAACGCAACCATACTCACTATGCGAGAGAAAATATCGGTTATTCTGCAATAAAAGTTTTCCGCCGGGTTATCGATTTAATTTTTGAGCATTACGAAGAGCATCAACCTGGATTTTATTGCTTCCGTGCTGAAGATGAAAAACTGGAGGTTTTTTATCAGTCTATTTTAAGTATACTGATAAGGAAACATCCCGGATTTATCGTACAACGTGCAGCAGGAGATAAAGACTATGTTATCAGAACACCGTTCAGCCTCTGAACCCCTGTTAGCCTCAGAGGAGCACTATGCCCGCGTCCGTGCCCACAAGACAGAATGGGTCACGCGTGCCAGGGAAGCCGTGGAACAGGCGAGAAAAGACGGCACGCTGAAAGAGACCGTGACGGCGGACGGCACGCGTTTCCTGTCGCTAACGATGCCGTCTGAGCGGCGCTAACCGCAGCAAGCAGGCTGAGCAGAGTGGTGCAGCCTGACAGGTCTTATGCGGCTCACTTGCCGCCCGCGACTCCGCTGCTGCCTGGGTCCTGCTGGCGACCAGCCTCAGCGCCCCTGCAAAAACCGGCGGTAAGCCGCGATCACAGCGAGAAAATCCTCCACGCCGCAGAACGACAGGCTCTCTTCATCATAGTAGCTCATGCCCTCTTCCATCTCATCGCCTTCAATGCTCAGCTGATTGGCGCGGATCATCACCTCTTCTTCATCGAGCAGCAGCGTATATTCGCGGCCGACGTTCTGCCACTGGCGAATGCTGCCTTTCACCTCCGCCACGGCGGCTTCCACCTCGTCAAGCAGCGTCAGGTTTTCATTCGCCTCATCGTTGAACCAGTGGCCGATGGCTTCATGGCCCATCGACATGCGCACCTTCACCCCCCCGGTGATATCGCGTAAAAATTCATATTCCATCGTATGTTCCTCGGGATTGTTGCTGCATTCTGGCACTTCAGCAAAAGATTAATGCGCTATGGCGCGCAATATTACCGTAATGGACAGGAAAAACAGCTTAAAACCACGCGAGGGGAGCGGATTGCAGAAAATACGGGGGAGATGACCACGCCGCCCGACGGGCGGCGTGGTCATGCAGAGGTTAGTGGATCAGAGTCCAGGCCTGCTGCCAGGCGCTACCGATACCCGGCTCAAAATGATTGCTGGCGGAGGTCCACTGCGAGCAGTAGCCGCTGTAAGGCCAGGGCTTGCACTGATAGACTTTGCCCGTGGCAGGCTGCAACACCGTGGTGCCGGCCTGATACCCCTTTAATCCGGCAGGGAAGATGTGATCGTAATCCTCCGGCTGAGGTTCTGGTTCTGGCTCCGGTTCTGGCTCCGGCTCTGGTTCCGGCTCTGGTTTTTCCCACTCTTTTGGCGGCACAGTGAGATCAACCTCAACCAGCAGCGGCTGGGTAAACGCATCACGGCTGGCGATGACCGGAACCATCCCCTGGTAGTGGCCCCCTGGTAAATCTGCATTATCCTCCGCGACATAGGAAAGCTGCAGGCTGGCAGGCGGAGCGCCCACACCGCAGCCGGTCATGCTGTTCATCGGGCGCAGGGCCGGGCTGCAGCGGGTTTTGCGCTGACCGCGCAGCTTCACCACCTGCAACTGGCCTGCTTCATTTTTTACCTGCACAGTCAGCGGTGAATAGCCGGTGCCACCACTCAGCAGGGTCATCGGTCCCTGTCCGGACCTGACCGCCAGGAATCCAATGTTGGTGGTGTGCTTCACCGGTTCACTCAGCGCAGGCTGGCTTTCGGTCAGACGCATTTTCATCACCTGCGCATCCGGCGAGAACGGTGAGCTGAACGGGTCGTAATACTCCGAGCTGAACGGCAGGATCAGGTTTTTAACGTTCCTGCCGTCAGCCTGGCGATTCAGTGAAAAGGCCATCCAGCCGGTCAGGAGTCCGTCATCCATTCCCGGATTGTCCCGTGAGCTGGCCGACAGGTTCAGCTTTCCGGACAGCGTGCCGTCAGGTCCCGCCAGTGGATGCAGACGCACCGTGATATCGCTCACCTTACCTGCAGCCGATCGCCCTTTGGCAGTAAACAGATAGTCGTTACCGTCGCGCTTCATCCGGCTGGCATCCAGCGCCGCAATATCAACCGCATCAGTAACGCCGCTGTCCACCGTCGCCGGCAGGCCGGGAGCAAAGCTGACCGGGACCACCTTAACCTTACCTTTACCCTGGCTGGCCGAAACCGGGAGATTAGCGGCGGGCAGAAGATGCTTAATACCGTTATACACGACGCGGCTGTTAACCCCGGTATTGTGATTGCTGCTGCCACCATAATGCAGGGCCAGCACACCGTTGCTGCGCTGTGAGAGAACCGGGGAACCGGATGAACCACCGTAGGTATCGCAGTTGTACTTCACTTTGTCAGCGCTGGCGCTAATGACGCCACACGCCTGACCATTATCTGCTAATGAGCTGATCTGGCGTGGCCTGCCGCCAGGATGCTGCGGAACGTAGAGCGGATGCCCGCTCAGCTGTCCTGGCTCGCTTTCCGTATCCAGCCACAGCGCACCAAAGAACGGTACGATGCCGGCTTCCTGCCAGGCCAGTTCATCCGCCTGGTACAGCGACCAGTCATGATTACCCGGTGCCGGTGCGCCGGGGCCCTGGCCTGATGCCACCACACGCTGGCTTTTAATGGTCAGGAAATTGTCCACGTCGGCATTCTCACTGTCACAGTCGGACGAACGATAGTGATAAATCAGCGAGTGTTTCTTTTCGCCAATATCGCCGGCTACGTGATGGTTGGTCATTACCCAGGGCCCGCCCGCAATGTTCCAGCCGGAGGCACCATTGGCCTTAACCACCGCCCGGCTGTGACCATAGATCTCCTCATTCAGTTTATAACAGGCCGCCTGCTTTATCTGGCTGCTGCCAATGATGACGCGCGCTTTTGCCATACCCTGAGCGCGGTAGCCAAGGATCTGCACACCATCCTCTGCTGCCGGTTTACCGTCGGGGTAAACCACCCGCACAGTGACCTTACCGCCGAGAAGCGTGTCGCTTTCGAAACCCGTCACGCCCTGCTCAGAATAAAAATCCGCATCGTTATAAATATAACTCTGGCGATTATCTTCTGAAAAGACCTGAAGCCAGGATCCGGGTGATAATTTAATTTTCCCAAATACTACCGTCAGCGACCGGGTATTTTTTTCTGCCGTAATATCTGCCAGTGCAGAATGATTTTCCGCCATGCGTTCAAGCAGACTGATCGGTGCCGGCAGCGGCGTCAGGGGCACTTCACTGCGGGTGTCATACTGCAACTGTGGCGCAGTCGGCGCACCGGCCAGCGTAGACAGGGGCACTGAGCCCATCAGACAGGGTATCAGTACTGACAATATCTGGCGGCGGAATGTTCTTTTTCCATTTTGTTGAGGCGTAAACATGACATCATTTCCTGTGGCATTAACAGCGACCTTTTCAGCCCGGAATTCTGCAACGGTGGCCTCAGCCAGGCAATTCAATAACGGCTTAACAGGCAGTATTAATGAATAATTAAGGAGATAAATGACAGGAAATGAGAAAAAACAAGACGGAAATTAAACAAGATGCGAGTTTAATTAAAAATAAGACATTAACTTGCACCAAAAAAAAAGAGCCGATAGTCGGCTCTTTTTTATTACGCTGATTAATCAGACCGCGGTCTGGAAAATCACGCCGTCAGCTTTGTCGGTGTACTGGCTCAGCCGATCAAAGTTCAGATAACGGTAGGTATCCGCCGCGGTTTTATCCACCTGAACCATAAACTGCTGATACTCATCCGGCGTTGGCAGTTTGCCCAGCAGGGACGCCACCGCCGCCAGCTCTGCCGAGGCGAGGAACACGTTCGCGCCGGTACCCAGACGGTTCGGGAAGTTACGCGTGGAGGTGGAGACCACCGTCGCGCCATCCTTAACACGTGCCTGGTTACCCATACACAGTGAACAGCCCGGGATCTCAATGCGCGCGCCGCTCTTACCGAACACGCTGTAGTAGCCCTCTTCGGTCAGCTGCGCCGCATCCATCTTGGTTGGCGGAGCCACCCACAGGCGGGTTGGCAGCTGGCCTTTGTGCGCATCCAGCAGTTTACCGGCGGCACGGAAGTGGCCGATGTTGGTCATGCACGAACCAATAAACACTTCGTCGATCTTCTCACCCTGCACGTCAGACAGCAGACGGGCGTCGTCCGGGTCGTTTGGTGCGCAGAGGATCGGCTCTTTGATCTCTGCCAGGTCGATTTCGATCACCGCGGCGTACTCGGCATCGGCGTCGCCTTCCAGCAGTTCAGGATTGGCCAGCCACTTCTCCATACCCTGAATACGGCGCTCCAGCGTACGGCGATCGCCGTAGCCTTCGGAGATCATCCACTTCAGCAGCACGATATTGGAGCTGAGATACTCGATAATCGGCTCTTTATCCAGCTTGATGGTACAACCGGCGGCAGAACGTTCGGCGGAGGCGTCGGTCAGTTCAAACGCCTGCTCCACTTTCAGCTGCGGCAGACCTTCAATTTCCAGCACGCGGCCGGAGAAGATGTTTTTCTTACCTTTCTTCTCCACGGTCAGCAGGCCGGCTTTGATTGCGTACAGCGGAATGGCGTGCACCAGGTCACGCAGGGTGATACCCGGCTGCATTTCGCCTTTAAAGCGCACCAGCACCGACTCCGGCATATCCAGCGGCATCACGCCGGTAGCGGCGGCAAAGGCCACCAGGCCGGAGCCTGCCGGGAAGGAGATTCCGATCGGGAAGCGGGTGTGCGAGTCACCGCCGGTACCGACGGTATCCGGCAGCAGCATACGGTTCAGCCAGCTGTGGATCACCCCGTCACCCGGACGCAGCGACACGCCACCGCGGTTCATAATGAAGTCCGGCAGCGTATGGTGAGTGGTCACGTCCACCGGTTTCGGATAGGCCGCAGTGTGGCAGAAGGACTGCATCACCAGGTCAGCCGAGAAGCCGAGGCAGGCGAGGTCTTTCAGCTCATCACGGGTCATCGGGCCGGTGGTGTCCTGCGAGCCTACCGAGGTCATTTTCGGTTCGCAGTAGGCGCCAGGACGGATGCCTTCCACGCCACAGGCGCGGCCCACCATCTTCTGCGCCAGCGAGTAGCCGCGGCTGCTTTCCGCCACGTCTTTCGCCTGTTCGAACACGTCGCTGTGCGGCAGGCCCAGCGCTTCACGCGCCTTGGTGGTCAGACCACGGCCGATAATCAGCGGGATACGGCCACCGGCGCGCACTTCATCCAGCAGCACGTTGGTTTTCAGTTCGAAGGTTGCCAGCACTTCATCGGTGTCGTGGTTACGCACTTCGCCTTTATACGGGTAGATGTCGATCACATCGCCCATATTCAGCCTGTCGACGTCGACTTCGATCGGCAGCGCACCGGCATCTTCCATGGTGTTAAAGAAGATTGGCGCGATTTTACCGCCGAGGCAGACGCCGCCGCCTTTCTTGTTCGGCACGTAAGGGATGTCATCGCCCATAAACCACAGCACCGAGTTGGTGGCGGATTTACGTGATGAACCGGTACCGACCACGTCACCGACGTAGGTCAGCGGGAAACCTTTCTGCTGCAGCGCTTCGATCTGTTTGATCGGGCCAACGTTGCCGGCATCGTCGGGTTCGATGCCGTCACGGGCGTTTTTCAGCATTGCCAGCGCGTGCAGTGGAATATCCGGGCGTGACCAGGCATCCGGCGCCGGAGAGAGGTCGTCGGTATTGGTTTCGCCGGTCACTTTAAACACGGTGACGGTGATTTTTTCAGCCAGTTTAGGGCGTTTCAGGAACCACTCGGCGTCTGCCCACGACTGGATAATTTTTTTCGCGTGTGGGTTACCGGCTTTGGCTTTCTCTTCCACATCGTAGAAGTTGTCGAACATCAGCAGGGTGTGGGACAGCGCTTCGGCGGCAATCGCGGCCAGCTTGTCATCATCCAGCGCGTCAATCAGCGCATGAATGTTGTATCCGCCCTGCATGGTGCCCAGCAGCTCAACGGCTTTTTCAGGAGTAACCAGAGGAGAAGTCGCTTCGCCTTTTGCGACGGCGGCCAGGAAACCGGCTTTGACGTACGCCGCTTCATCTACGCCCGGCGGCACTCGATTGATTAACAGATCGGACAGGAATTCTTCTTCACCCGCTGGAGGGGCTTTTAGCAGTTCAACCAGCGCGGCCATTTGGGAAGCATCTAACGGTTTAGGAACGATCCCCTGGGCAGCACGCTCGGCAACGTGCTTACGGTATTCTTCTAGCACGACGTTCTCCTCGCTCTCATTGTATTTAGCATCCCGGGCCACCTGCATCACCGCAGTGTGAGACGTTCCATGTGTAGGGTAAGGTGCCCGGTTGTGCGTGGGGCAGCATAGCAGGATTCCGCTCGCTTGTTAATCTGTTTACAAAAAAGCAACATTACCGCAGAATCCCTTATATCTAAAGGGTTATGGGCGGTTACAACCCTACATTACGCTATTTTATGCGTATTACTGGTTAAAAATAGTTATCTGCCGCCGCCTTCTATCAGAAAACGTTATAAAAACAGGTTACAAAATAGCGGCTGCTCAGGCTTCCGGCCGTCGCCACAGCCACAGCAGCACCAGGCACATACAGCCCACCGAGATCGCCACGCTGGGCAGATGCGGCACGGTCAGCGCCATAATCACGGCGGTTACCGTCATTGAGGCGGTGGCCAGCCACTTGGCTTTTCGCGGCAGAATACCGCGCTGCCAGTGGGTCAGCAGCGGGCCAAACCAGCGGTGGCGTAAGATCCACGCATGCAGGCGCGGCGAGCTGCGCGCCGCCGCCCAGGTGGCCAGCAGGACGAATTCGGTGCAGGGCAGGCCGGGCAGGATAAACCCGGCAACCGCTAGCGCCAGGCTGACCACCGCCAGCAGCTGATACATAATGCGCTTCAGTCCCTTCATCCGTGACTCTTCCTGCCCGCTAAGAAATACGACTTATTCTCATTTCATTAACATCAAAGTGCAACTGAATCCGCCTAACAGAATGCGCACGCTGAACCGAGCAGGAAGCCCGGCGTGCCGACGGTTCTCTGTTTCATCATTCTCTTCCCGCCGGTTGTCGATGAAACCGTTATACTCACCCCGGATTAAATCAACAATTGATGCATTTAATGCAGGGGCGAGCCAGCGACCGTGTCCCCTACCCACAGGAGCCGCGATGCCTTTACCTTCCCCCGCCAGCCGGATGCTGCTGGCCGACTTCCCGCAACAGCATGTTCTGCGCCTGACCCTGCACCGCCCCGACGCGCGCAACGCTTATAACGCGCAGATGGTCAATGAGCTGGCGCAGTGGCTGGCGTGGTCAGAGCAGGAGATCGCGATCCGCACGGTGATCCTCACCGGCAGCGGCACGGTATTCTGCAGCGGCGCCGACCTGCAGGAGGCGTTTACCGGGGGCGGTAAAGGGCTGCGCAATAGCGCGGGCGGCTGGAGTCCGCTGCAGCACCTGCCGCGGCGTAAGATCTGGATTGCGGCGCTGAACGGCCACGCTTACGGCGGCGGGCTGGAGCTGGCGCTGAGCTGTGACTTTATTCTCGCCGCGGAGCAGGCAAAGATTGCGCTGCCGGAGGTGCAGCACGGGCTGCTGCCGCTGGGTGGGGCAATAGAGCAGCTGGCAAAGCGGCTGCCCGTCGCGCTGGCCCGCCAGCTGCTGCTGGCCGCTGAGCCGCTGAGCGCCGCACGGGCGCTGGCCGCCGGGCTGTTTAGCCAGGTGGTGCCGCAGGAACAGCTGCCAGAGGCGGCGCTGGCGCTGGCCGCGCGCCTGAACCGCAACGCGCCGCTGGCGGTACAGGCCTGCAATGCGCTGCTGCAGGCGGCGATTGACGGACTGCCGGATCGCAGCGATGCCGAGCTGCGGCAGCTGCAGGCCAGCGACGATTATCAGGAGAGTTTGCTGGCGCGGTCGGAGCGCCGTCAGCCGAACTGGCAGGGGCGCTAACTGCCCTGAAGCCGGATCGCCTGAAACAGCGCACTCAGCCCCAGCCCGCCGGCAATGCCGAGCATCGCCAGCCCCTGCTCATCGTAACGCTGTGTGCTGACCAGCTGGCTGAACAGCCGGGTGACCATCATCGCGCCGGAGGCGCCGTAAGGGTGGCCGAGCGCGATCGCCCCACCCTGCAGGTTAACCCGCTGCTCGTCGATGCCCAGCGCATCCAGCGAGCCGAGCACCTGAGCGGCAAAGGCTTCGTTAAACTCAATCGCCGCCACGTCATCGAGACGTAACGCGGGCTGGCGTGCCAGCAGCTTCTGGGTGGCGGGCACCGGGCCAAGGCCCAGCAGGTTCGGGTCGACGCCCGCGCTGCAGGCATCGGCAAACAGCAGCCCGTCGCTGAACCCGCACTCCCGTGCCCGGCGGCGGCTCATCACCAGCAGCAGAGCCGCGCCGTCGTTCAGCGGGCAGCAGTTACCGGCGGTCACCGTGCCGTTTTCCGTAAACACCGGCGGCAGGGCGGCCAGCCGCTCCAGCGAAGTGGCCGGACGCGGGCACTCATCCACCGCGACCGGCTTACCGTTAACCGCCAGCGGCACGATCTCGCCTGCAAAAGCCCCCTGCTGCTGCGCCGCCACGGCCCGCTGATGGCTGCGCAGCGCAAAGGCATCCTGACGCTCGCGGCTGATGCCGCACTGGCGGGCGACGTTTTCGGCGGCGATGCCCATCTCCGGGTCGCCGACCTCATCCGGCGAGAAGCGGGCGCGGGCGTAAAAGCGCGGCAGCTGCTTCAGGCTGGCCGGTTTCTCCACCCGCCACGGCGCGGTGCTGACGCTTTCAACGCCGCCCGCCAGGTAGCACTCGCCGGCACCAGCCTGCACCAGACGGCAGGCGTTAATTACCGCCTCCAGCCCGGAGCCGCACTGGCGGTCGACCGTGACCGCCGGCATCGCCAGCGGCAGCCCGGCGGCCAGCGCCGCCAGCCGGGCGATATTGCCGCCCCCGCCGGTGGCGTTACCGATAATCACCTCATCAATGGCGCTATAGCCGTCAGGCAGCGCCGCCCGTAACCGGGTAAACAGCGGAGCCAGCAGCGCCTCCATCGGCAGCCCGGCCAGCGCGCCGTATGCCCGCCCCACCGGGGTGCGGCAGGCGGCAACGATCACCGGCTGCTGGTCATCCGCGGGCTGGAATTTCAGTGAGTTCAGGGTGGCGGTCACGGTGTGCGATCCTCTCAGCCAGGTCGGCGCGTTTAATTTTGCCGCTGGCGGTCAGTGGCCAGCTTTCCGTACGGAAATAGTGGCGGGGAAGTTTATATTTTGCCAGCCGCTGGCGGCACTGCTGCGGCAGCGTTTGCAGGCAGGTCTCTGATCCTTCAATGATCGCCACCGCCTTCTGCCCGGCATCGCCGTCGGCAACCGCGATCACCACCGCCTCGATCACGCCGGGCAATGATTTGATCAGCGATTCGATTTCAGCCAGGTAGATATTATTGCCGCCGCTGAGGATCATATTGCCCCGCCGGCCGATCACGTGCAGCCGCTGCTGCGCGTCCAGCCAGCCGATATCGGCCACCGTCGCGCCCCAGGCCCGCCGCACAAACGCCTGGCCGTCGTCGCCCCACAGATAGCCATTGATGATCTGCTCACTCTGCAGCCAGATGGTGCCCGGCTGGCCCGGCGGCAGCAACCCGCCGTTATCGTCACGGATGGAGAGCGTGGTGCCGGGGAAGGCCAGACCGACGGTGGCCAGCGAGGCGCTGATGTTGTCGTCATCCAGCGTATTGACGGCGATAAACCCCAGCTCGGACGCGCCGTAATACTCCTGCATCGTCGCCAGCGGGAACAGCGCGCGCGCCTGCCGGTAATGGTTCAGCTCCAGCTTGGCCCCGGCGCTGAGCAGCTGTTTCAGCGTGGGCAGGCTGACATTGCTGGCTCCGCTGGCTGCTCGGGCCAGACCGTTAATCATCGTCGGCACCACCACCAGCCGCGCAATGTTCAGCTGCGCCATCAGGTCCAGCGCGGCGGCAGGCTGCCAGCGGCCCATGCTGTAGAAGGTGCCGCCGGCGTAAAGGGTTTCATTCAGGCAGTAGAGGCCGATGCCGTGCGCCAGCGGGCCGGGAAACAGCGTGGAGGGGGCAGCACCCAGGCCGAAAATGGCTTCGCCGTTTTCAAAACTGCTGCGCCACGAGCGACGCGAGCGGCTGAACGCCTTCGGCAGGCTGGTGGTGCCGGAGGTGAAGTTGATCAGGAATGGCGTGGCGTCCTGCATCCCGGCGGTGAAGGCTTCGAAGAGCCGGGGCGTTGCGGCGACCGGGGGGACGTCATCCGATGCAGGCGCTGACGACGGCTGCCAGTCATCGACCGCCAGCCAGCGGATCGCCAGCCGATCGGCCAGTGCGATCAGCGGGCGGTCATGTGATTTCAGCAGCAGCAGATCCGGCGCCAGCCGCGTGAGGATATCCTGCAGCTGCGCCTGCGGCAGCTGCGGATCGAGAATTGCCGCCACGCCCGGCTGCGCGGTGGCCGCCAGCCAGCACACCGGAAAGCCGATATCATTGCCGGTGGCGATCGCCACAATGCCGCTGGCGGCTGGCTGGCTGTGAATATGCTGGTAAAGCGCCAGCGAACGCAGCCACAGCTGCCGCCAGCTAAGCCGCTGGCCGTCGATGTCCACCGCGATGGCATCAGGGCGGGTTTGCGCATGCTGCTGTACCCGGTCATGAACCGGCATCAGCCCTGCGCCTCGCTGAAGGCAAAGTGGCGGGTCAGCGCCTCGCGCGCGGGCGGCGGGATCGGGCAGGGTCTATTATCGCTTAACCCCACGCACACCCACACCAGCTTACCCTGTGCACAGGGCTGCGGGTTGTTTTCGCCGTACAGATCGATAGCGAAAATCAGGCTGCTGTTGCCGAGCTTCTCAATCTTCACCTGCGGCGTTACCACATCATCCACCGACAGCGGCTGCAGAAAGGTCGCCTCGCATTTCTTCACGTGATAGGCCACTCCCGCCGTCGCCGGACGGAACAGCGGCAGTATCGCCGCCCGCCGGAAGGCGTTAACCACCGCATCTTCGAAATAATCCAGATAGACCGAATTATGCACGTGACCGTTCAGGTCGATATCGCGCATTGATACCCGAAATGTTTCGCTATTATACTGCTGCTGCATACTGCTGTTTACCTGTAAAGCCTATCCCATTAGGCACACTGACTCATAAAACAGCCTAATGGGATAGGCTTTTAACCGGGTCGTCACGAAGAAAAAGATATCATGAAAGAGCAATTATTCACCAGGGCGATGGTACGCGAGTTCGGTGATATCCGCGATATTCTGCGGCTTGAATCGTGCCCGTTGCCCGGGTTACCTGCAGGTAAGGTGCGGGTAAAGATGGCCTTCGCTACCATCAATCCCTCCGACATTATTACCCTCTCCGGTGCCTATCGCTCACGCATCGCCCTGCCCTTCGTGCCCGGTTTTGAAGGCGTGGGCAGCGTGAGTGAAAGCCGCGACCCGCAGCTGCCGGTCGGCACCCGCGTGCTGCCGGTGGGCAGTATGGGCGCGTGGCAGAACGTCAAAGAGAGCGAGCCACAGTGGTGCTTTACCGTCCCGGACTTCGTCAGCGATCGCCAGGCGGCCACCAGCTACGTTAACCCGATGACCGCGCTGCTGATGCTGAAGGAAGAGCTCGACTTCGCGCCGGGCATGCGCATTATCATCAACGCCGCCAACTCGGCGATTGGCCGCACGTTAATCCGCATGGCCAGTCAGATGGGGCTGGCACCGATCGCCATCGTGCGCCGGGCGGAAAACACCGGCCTGTTCGCCGCCGACCGCACCGAACGGGTGCTGAACAGCAGCGACGGCGGCTACCCGCAGGCGCTGGCAGAGCTGAAAGCCAGCGGCGGCGTGGCGGCGATCCTCGACTGCATCGGCGGTGAGGAATCGCTGCAGCTGGCGGAGGTGCTGACGCCGGGCGGGCAGTTTATCCACTACGGCCTGCTCTCCGGCCGCCCGATCCCGGCCACCTTCTGGCGCAGCCGCCCGGATATCCGCTTCAGCAACTTTCACCTGCGCATGTGGGTACATTCGCATGAGAAAGCGCGGGTGCAGCAGCGCATTGACGAGGTGATGGCAATGATCCGCGACGGCATTATCGCCACTGAGATCGCCGCCGAATTTCCGCTGGAACAGATCCAGCTGGCGGCAGCGGCGGTGCTCTCCGGTGAGCTGAAAGGGAAAATCCTGCTGAGGCTGTAAGCACCTTACTGCATTTTTGTCCCGGCGCGGCACTCTCGACCTGTCGCGCCGGCCGCCTTGATGCGATAGCGGCCAGTGCACCCACAATCGGCATCAGCGGGTTCGCCAGATGCCAGGCTTAGTCCGGCCTCAGCTCTCCCCGGACGTTTTGATGCGATGGTGGCCAGCGCGCCAGCATCTGCATCTGCATCTGCATCTGTATCTGTATCTGTATCTGTATCTGCAGGTTAACGTGCTGCCCGGCTTAGCCCAGCGTCGGGTAAGCCCGGCGCACCGCGCGGGCAATCACCACCGCCAGCGCCACCTTCACCAGGTCACCGGGGATAAAGCCGAGGCTGCCCAGCGCGGCCTGCTTCAGGCTGACGCCGGCCACCAGCGACACCCAGGGAATGCCACAGCCGTAAATCAGCACAATACCGCCCGCCACCATAAACAGCGCCTCTTTCACCGCATTCAGACGTAACAGGTTACGCTGATACAGCGCACCGATCGCCAGCGCCGCCAGCGGCCATGACAGGATAAAGCCGCCGCTCGGCCCCATAAAGATCCCCAGCCCGCCGCGACCACCGGCCAGCAGCGGCAGCCCGATCGCCACCAGCACCACAAACAGCAGCAGCGCCAGCGCGCCACGCTTTGCCCCGGCAATGGCACCGGCCAGCATGCAGCCCATGGTCTGCGCGGTGATCGGCACGCCAATCACCGGCAGGGTAAAGGCCGGAAACAGGCCGAGCGCGGCGGTCAGCGCGGCAAACAGCGCAATGTACACAATATCGCGGGTGGTCATTCAGATTCTCTCAAAGGTTTATCCGCCGCCTGCGGGCGGGAAGCGTGGGGATCGTATGCGCGGGCGTCCAGCGCGGCGGCGATATCGTCGGCCATTTTCAGCGTGCGCACCAGCACCGGGATCGCTACGGCGATAATGCTGCGCTCCAGCCCGCGCGCGCGCTGCGCCTCGCGGACTTCAGCGGTAATCGCCGCCAGTACCGGGATAAAGCGCAGCGCCAGCGACAGCGCCATGCTGACCTTCGCCGGGTTGATGCGTAGAAAACGCAGCCAGAACAGCCCCTTTTCCAGCGCATCCACCATCTCACTGACCCGGGTGGTCAGCGTGACCAGCGACGCGGCCAGCATCAGCGCCATCAGCCGCAGCGCCACCACGGTGGCGGACTGCCAGCTGACCAGCCACCACTGCACGGCAAACAGCAGCAGCAGGATCCACAGCAGCGGCTTCAGCTGCAACACCATCATCCGCAGCGGGATACCCGCCAGCGGATAGAACAGCCCGACCAGCAGCAGCGCGGCTGCGGCCAGCTCGAGGCGTGGAACGGCAAACAGCAGCGTCCCGGTCAGCGCCAGCGCAAGGATCTTAATGCCCGGCGGCAGGCGGTGAATCAGCGAGTCGCCCGGTACGTAATCACTTAAGGTCATGACATCATCCTGACATACTCCTTCAGCGCCACGGCGGGCACCTCGTCAATCACTACCCGCCCGTGGTCAAAGACCAGCACGCGGTCAAAATCCTGTAAAAATTCCAGATCGTGGGAAACCACAATCGCGGTCTGGTCCAGCGCGGCGATCGCTTCGGCAATGCGGCGCTTGTTACGCAGGTCCAGCAGCGTGGTCGGCTCATCGAAGACGATATAGTCCGGCTCCATCACCAGCACGCCGGAGATCGCCAGCAGCTGCTTCTGGCCGCCGCTCAGCAGGTGCGCCGGGTGCTGGCGCAGATCCTGCAGATCATAGCGCGCCAGCGCGGCATCGGTTCGTTCACGGATAACGGCTTTCGGTAATCCCAGGTTCTTCATGCCGAAGGCCAGATCTTCCTCCACCACCGGGAAGACGATCTGGTTATCCGGATTCTGAAACACAAAGCCAACCTTGCGCCGCACCGCCTTGCCCTCTTTGCGGGTGTTCAGTCCGTCGACCACCACCTCGCCTTGCTGCGGCAGCAGCAGGCCGTTCAGCAGGCGCGCGAAGGTGCTTTTGCCGCAGCCGTTGCTGCCAACAATGCCGATGCGTTTTTCGGTGAGCCGCAGGGTGATCTCTTTCAGCACTTCGCGGGCACCGAAGGCGTGAGAAACTCCGTTCAGTTCAATCATCGCTTACTCTTAACGTGGTTGACGCGGGCGCGGCTGCCGCCCGATGGTCAGCTGCTCCACTACCGCTGCCGGTGACAGCGACATAACAAAATCAACCGCGCGGCAGATATCTTCCGTGCTCAGCATCTCTTCCGCCGTCAGCCCGGACCCTTCGGCCATATCGGTATTCACCACGTCCGGGCACAGGGTGGTGACCTTAATCCCCTGTGCGCCAAGCTCGCGGGCAATGGAACGGCTGTAGCCGACCAGCGCATGTTTGCTGGCGGCATAGCTGGCGACGCTGCCAAACGGCTGCACGCCGCTGATCGAGGCAAGGTTAAAGATGCGCCCCTGCGCTGATTTCAGCAGCCACGGCGTGCACAGCTGGCACAGCAGGTGAATAGCGGTGACGTTGGTCGCCAGCAGCGCGCTGAAATCGTCCACCGGCGTCTGCGTGGAGCCGGGGCGGAAGATGCCGGCGGCGTTAACCAGCACGTCGATGCGGGCATGGTCGCTTAACGCCTGCCGCAGCAGCGGTTCAGCGGTGGCCGTGTTGCTGAGATCGACCGCCAGCGTGGTGATGCGGGCAGGATCCCGCGTGGCGGCAAAGGCCTCCAGCGCCGGGGCGTGGCGGGCAATCAGAATCAGCGTGTAGCCCAGATCATAAAAATGGCGGGCAAGATGGTGGCCGATCCCCCGGCTGGCACCGGTGATCAGGGCAACGTTATGTGACACGGGGAACCTTCATACTGAAAAACGTAGACGGCAAAGATACGCTATTTTTCCGTAAAAGGAAAAAGAGGATTTTAGTTTACATTGTGATGAAAAATACGCCAGTGGTGCCAGGCACCGTCAGTCGCTAACGAGTAATAAGTATGAGAAAACATCAACAAAAACGGCTCCACACGGAGCCGTTGTATCAACGCTATGCGACTTACTTCTTCTTCGCTTTCGCGTTTGGCAGGTCGGTGATGCTGCCTTCGAAGATCTCTGCCGCCAGGCCCACGGACTCGTGCAGAGTCGGGTGCGCGTGGATGGTCAGCGCGATATCTTCTGCATCGCAGCCCATCTCGATCGCCAGGCCAATCTCACCCAGCAGCTCGCCGCCGTTGGTGCCGACAATCGCACCACCGATCACGCGGTGAGTCTCTTTGTCGAAGATCAGTTTGGTCATACCTTCAGCGCAGTCAGAGGCGATAGCACGGCCGGATGCCGCCCACGGGAAGGTGGCGGTTTCGTAGCTGATGCCTTTCTCTTTCGCTTCTTTCTCGGTCAGACCGACCCAGGCAACTTCCGGCTCGGTGTAGGCGATCGATGGGATCACTTTCGGGTCGAAGTAGTGTTTCTTACCGGAGATCACTTCTGCCGCCACGTGGCCTTCATGCACGCCTTTGTGCGCCAGCATTGGCTGACCGACGATATCGCCGATGGCGAAGATGTGCGGCACGTTGGTACGCATCTGCTTGTCGACGCGGATAAAGCCACGATCGTCGACTTCCACGCCCGCTTTACCGGCGTCCAGACCTTTACCGTTCGGTACGCGGCCGATCGCCACCAGCACCGCGTCGTAACGCTGTGGTTCAGCCGGGGCTTTCTTGCCTTCCATGGTCACGTAGATACCGTCTTCTTTGGCTTCAACGGCGGTGACTTTGGTTTCGAGCATCAGATTGAACTGCTTCTCGATACGTTTGGTGAAGACTTTCACCACGTCTTTATCGGCAGCCGGGATCACCTGGTCAAACATCTCAACCACGTCGATCTGCGAGCCCAGCGCGTGGTACACGGTACCCATTTCCAGACCGATAATACCGCCGCCCATCACCAGCAGGCGCTCAGGGACAGATTTCAGCTCCAGCGCATCGGTAGAGTCCCAGACGCGTGGGTCTTCATGAGGAATAAACGGCAGCTGAATCGGACGGGAACCCGCCGCGATGATCGCGTTGTCGAAGGTGATGGTGGTTGGGCCATTTTCGCCTTCCACTACCAGGGTGTTAGCGCCGGTGAATTTACCCAGGCCGTTAACCACTTTAACTTTACGGCCTTTGGCCATACCCGCCAGGCCGCCGGTCAGCTGGTTGATCACTTTCTCTTTCCAGCCGCGGATTTTGTCCACGTCGGTCTGAGGTTTACCGAACACCACGCCGTGGGCTTCCAGCGCTTTCGCTTCTTCAATCACCTTCGCCACGTGCAGCAGGGCTTTAGAAGGGATACAGCCAACGTTCAGACAGACACCACCGAGGGTGCTGTAGCGCTCAACGATTACGGTCTCCAGACCTAAATCCGCTGCACGGAAGGCTGCAGAGTAGCCTGCAGGACCTGCCCCAAGTACCACGACCTGAGTTTTAATTTCTGTACTCATCATGACCTCTTATATTGATGTACCGGCGGGTCAGACTGCTTGTGTCTCGACGTCCTTCTTCCACCGGGACGTATGCACCGCAAGAGTTTACAGAATTGTTAATAAACTGCAAACCGCGTTGCTACGAATCTCTAAAGCAAGGCCGGCAATTGCCGGCCTTGTTATCTTTTACATCACCAGACGGCGAATATCGGCCAGTGCCTGGTTGATGATGGTGATGAAGCGCGCACCATCAGCACCGTCGATCACGCGGTGGTCGAAGGAGAGCGACATCGGCATCATCAGACGCGGCACGAACTCTTTACCGTTCCACACCGGCTCCATCGCCGACTTGGAGACGCCGAGGATCGCCACTTCCGGCGCGTTAACGATCGGCGCGAAGTGAGTCGTCCCGATGCCACCGAGGCTGGAGATGGTGAAGCAGCCGCCCTGCATCTCGCCGGCGGTCAGCTTGCCGTCGCGCGCTTTTTTGGAGATGGCCATCAGCTCACGGGACAGTTCGGTAATGCCCTTGTTGTTGACGTCCTTGAACACCGGAACCACCAGACCGTTTGGCGTATCCACCGCCACACCGATGTTGATGTATTTCTTCAGCGTCAGCTTCTGGCCGTCTTCAGACAGTGAGCTGTTGAAGCGTGGCATCTGCTCAAGCGCAGCGGCAACGGCTTTCATGATAAACACCACCGGGGTGAACTTCACGTCCAGCTTGCGCTTCTCGGCTTCGGCGTTCTGCTGCTTGCGGAACGCTTCCAGATCGGTGATATCGGTTTTGTCGAAGTGAGTCACGTGTGGGATCATCACCCAGTTGCGGCTCAGGTTAGCACCCGAGATTTTCTGGATGCGGCCCATCTCGACTTCTTCGATCTCACCGAACTTGCTGAAGTCCACTTTCGGCCATGGCAGCATGCCAGGCAGACCGCCGCCGGCAGCTGGCGCTTCAGCGCGTTTCACCGCGTCTTTCACGTAGGTCTGCACGTCTTCTTTCAGAATACGGCCTTTACGACCGGTGCCTTTGACCTTCGCCAGGTTAACACCGAATTCGCGCGCCAGACGACGGATCACCGGGGTGGCATGCACGTAGGCATCGTTTTCAGCGAAGTCAGATTTGGCGTCCGCTTTCGTAGCAGCAGGTGCTGCCGGGGCCGCTTTCTCTTCCTGCTTAGCCGGAGCCGCCGCTGCCGGAGCAGCCGCCGCCGGTGCAGCAGCAGCAGGCGCAGCGCCGGCCACTTCAAACACCATCACCAGGGAACCGGTGCTGACTTTGTCGCCCGCGTTCACTTTGATCTCTTTCACGGTACCCGCGAACGGAGCCGGCACTTCCATTGAGGCTTTGTCGCCTTCAACGGTCAGAATCGACTGCTCGGCCTCAACGGTATCGCCCACTTTGACCATGATCTCGGTGACTTCAACTTCGTCGCCGCCGATATCCGGTACGTGAACCTCTTTCGGGCCTGAGGCAGCCGCCGGGGCCGCTGCAGGGGCAGCCGGAGCCGCCTCTTCTTTCTTCTCAGCGGCCGGAGCCGGTGCCGCAGCACCGCCCTCCGCTTCGAAGATCATGATCAGTTTGCCGGTTTCAACACGGTCGCCGGTGGCAACTTTGATCTCTTTAACCACACCGGCCTGCGGTGAAGGCACTTCCATGGAAGCCTTATCGCCTTCAACCACCAGCAGCGACTGCTCAACTTCTACTTTGTCGCCAACCTTGACCAGGATCTCGGTGACTTCAACTTCGTCCGCGCCGATATCCGGTACGTTAATTTCAATAGACATAACTCTTTACCTCTTACGCCAGACGCGGGTTAACTTTATCAGCATCGATATTGAACTTAGCGATCGCTTCCGCTACCACTTTCTTATCGATTTCGCCGCGTTTAGCCAGTTCACCCAGGGCAGCAACCACCACGTAGGATGCATCCACTTCGAAGTGGTGACGCAGGTTCTCACGGCTGTCTGAACGACCGAAGCCGTCAGTACCCAGCACACGGTAGTCGCTGGCAGGCACGTAGCTGCGAACCTGTTCTGCAAACAGTTTCATATAGTCGGTAGACGCCACCGCCGGTGCATCGTTCATCACCTGAGCGATGTACGGTACGCGTGGTTCGTCGGTTGGGTGCAGCATGTTCCAGCGCTCACAGTCCTGACCGTCGCGGGCCAGTTCGGTGAAGGAGGTCACGCTGTACACGTCAGAACCGACGCCGTAGTCTTTCGCCAGGATCTCTGCCGCTTCACGCACGTGGCGCAGGATAGAACCTGAACCCAGCAGCTGCACTTTGCCTTTGCTACCTTCGATGCTGTCCAGCTTGTAGATACCCTTACGGATACCCTCTTCCGCGCCCTGCGGCATGGCTGGCATGTGGTAGTTTTCGTTCAGCGTGGTGATGTAGTAGTACACATTCTCCTGCGCTTCACCGTACATACGTACCAGGCCGTCGTGCATAATCACGGCCACTTCATAGGCGTAAGCCGGGTCGTAAGAGATACAGTTCGGGATAGTCAGCGACTGAATGTGGCTGTGACCATCTTCGTGCTGCAGACCTTCACCGTTCAGGGTGGTACGACCGGAGGTGCCGCCTACCAGGAAGCCGCGTGCCTGCTGGTCACCTGCTGCCCAGCACAGATCGCCGATACGCTGGAAACCGAACATGGAGTAGTAGATGTAGAACGGGATCATCGGCAGGTTGTTGGTGCTGTAAGACGTTGCCGCCGCCAGCCAGGATGCGCCTGCGCCCAGTTCGTTGATGCCTTCCTGCAGGATCTGACCTTTCTCGTCTTCTTTGTAGTAAGCAACCTGCTCACGGTCCTGCGGGGTGTACTGCTGGCCGTTCGGGCTGTAGATACCGATCTGACGGAACAGGCCTTCCATACCGAAGGTACGCGCTTCATCGGCGATGATTGGCACCAGGCGATCTTTGATCGACGGGTTCTTCAGCATCACGTTCAGGGCACGCACGAAGGCGATGGTGGTGGAGATCTCTTTGTTCTGCTCATCCAGCAGCTGACGGAAATCTTCCAGCGCAGGCATCTCCAGCTTCTCGCTGAAGGTGGCTTCGCGGGTTGGCACATAGCCACCCAGCTTCTGACGCTGTGCGTGCAGGTAAGTATGCTCTTCAGAGCCTTCTGCGAAGGTCACGTACGGCAGTTTTTCGATGTCAGCATCGGCAACCGGCACGTTGAAGCGGTCACGGATATGGCGCACGCCATCCATGTTCATCTTCTTCACCTGGTGGGCAATGTTTTTGCCTTCCGCGGTGTCGCCCATACCATAACCTTTGATGGTATGTGCCAGAATCAGTACCGGCTTGCCTTTGGTGTCCTGAGCTTTTTTCAGCGCCGCGTAGACTTTCTTCGGATCGTGGCCACCGCGGTTCAGAGAGAAGATCTCGTCGTCAGACCAGTCTTTCACCAGCGCGGCGGTTTCCGGGTATTTGCCGAAGAAGTGCTCGCGCACGTAGGCACCGTTTTTCGATTTGAAGGTCTGGTAGTCACCGTCAACGGTTTCGTTCATCAGCTGGATCAGCTTACCGCTGGTGTCGTTACGCAGCAGCTCGTCCCAACGACCGCCCCAGATCACTTTGATCACTTCCCAGCCGGCGCCGTTAAAGATGCCTTCCAGTTCGTTGATGATCTTACCGTTACCGGTGACCGGGCCGTCCAGGCGCTGCAGGTTGCAGTTGATGATGAACACCAGGTTGTCCAGCTTCTCGCGGGTGGCGATAGTGATCGCACCTTTGGATTCCGGCTCATCCATCTCACCGTCGCCGAGGAAGGCGTAAACGGTCTGCTGAGAGGTGTCTTTCAGGCCACGGTGTTCCAGGTACTTCAGGAACTTCGCCTGGTAAATTGCACCCAACGGCCCCAGGCCCATAGATACGGTCGGGAACTGCCAGAAGTCAGGCATCAGTTTCGGGTGCGGGTAAGAGGACAGGCCTTTACCGTGAACTTCCTGACGGAAGTTGTTCATCTGCTCTTCGGTCAGACGCCCTTCGAGGAACGCACGGGCATACACGCCCGGAGAGATGTGGCCCTGGAAGTACACCAGGTCGCCGCCGTCTTTTTCAGTACGCGCGCGGAAGAAGTGGTTAAAGCACACTTCATATACGGTAGCAGAAGACTGGAAGGAGGACATATGGCCACCCAGCTCCAGATCTTTCTTGGACGCACGCAGAACGGTCATGATCGCGTTCCAGCGGATGGCGGAACGAATACGACGCTCTAAAGAGCTGTTGCCCGGGTACTCCGGCTCGTCTTCAACGGCGATTGAGTTGATGTAGTTGCTGGCACCTGCGCCTGCAGCCACTTTAACGCCGCCTTTACGTGCTTCGCTCAGAACCTGATCGATCAGATACTGTGCGCGCTCAACACCTTCTTCACGGATGACCGATTCGATCGCCTGTAGCCAGTCGCGAGTTTCGATCGGATCCACGTCATTATTTAAACGTTCTGACATGGGGGTATTCCTTATCTGTGTCTACTTCGTTGAATTGTCTGGAGCCTGTCTCGCTGTGCTCTTGCCACCAGAACACAGTGAGACAGGCCCGTCGTTTTACGTGCTGCGCGATATCCGGGGCCTGGGCCCTCCGTCCACGCTTAGTCCTTACGTTGCTGTAAACGTCGCAAGGAGCGCTCTCTACGACTCTGCTCCCGACTTCTGTCCAGCAATACTTCCTCGATAAACGCCAGGTGACGGTGTGAAGCTTCACGGGCCTGCTCCGGCTCGCGTGCCACAATCGCCTGAAAAATACTGGCGCGGTGTTCACTCACCTTCGCCAGCATCTCCCGGCGTAAGTAGAGCATTTCGAAGTTCTGTCTGACGTTCTGTTCCAGCATCGGCCCCATACTGCGGAGCAAATGCAGCAGCACCACATTATGCGCTGCTTCTGTGACAGCAATCTGATACTGCATGACGGCACCGGCTTCGGCGTCAAGATCGCCGCTGTCCTGCGCGGTTTGGATCTGCAGGTGGCAGTCGCGGATGCGGGCAATATCATCGTCAGTGCCGCGCAGGGCGGCGTAATAGGCGGCAATCCCTTCCAGCGCATGACGCGTTTCTAACAGGTCAAACTGGGATTCCGGGTGTTCGGCAAGGAGTTCAATCAGCGGGTCGCTCATGCTGGCCCACAGGTTTTTCTGCACGAAGGTGCCACCGCCCTGACGGCGCAGCAGCAGACCTTTGGCTTCCAGGCGCTGGATAGCCTCGCGTAAAGAAGGGCGGGAAACGTCAAACTGCACCGCCAGCTCGCGCTCGGGCAGCAGTTTCTCTCCGGGACGCAGCGTCCCCTCCATAATCAGGGATTCAAGCTGCTGCTCGATAGCATCAGAGAGCTTTGGTTGGCGAATTTTGCTGTATGCCATTATCCCTTCTTCACCGATTTGCAGAGTAAATTGGTCATACCAATTCAAAAAAGACGCCCGTAAAGTAACAAAGTATTCACCTGATGTCCATATGGCAACCTGGCGAAACCAGACCGGGGTCTCGTTCCTGACAGGGGTTGTTAAACCCCGCCGGGCAGCGGGTTGAATGTACTGTTAATGTTAAAAAATCAAACTTTTTTGAAACATGGCAGCAGTTTAGTCGACGCTCCCTCCGCCTGAGGCCTCCGTAGAAAATGGCTTAATGCACTTCTTCTGCGACATAAAATTTTCATTACCTTACACAGCACGTTCGATGCATTTTCAACCACCCCGGTCAGCAGACAGCATAAAGAAAGTGCATTACGCCGCGCGCGGCACTATTCTCTGCGCGACGCAAGATTCGCAGACGTTTTCGTTACGGGATAAGCGTAAACATTTCAGTACGTTATTACCTTGCACCACTCTGGTAGCTAAAAATAAAAACCGCATCACGAGGAAGAGTATGGAACAACAGCAGGGCGACACGCTGCACCGCGGCTTAAAGAACCGCCACATTCAGCTGATCGCATTGGGCGGCGCCGTCGGCACCGGCCTGTTTCTGGGCAGCGCATCGGTGATCAAATCGGCCGGCCCCGCGGTCATTCTGGGTTACGCCATTGCCGGCTTTATCGCGTTCCTGATCATGCGCCAGATGGGCGAAATGATCGTTGAGGAGCCGGTGGCGGGCAGCTTCAGCCACTTTGCGCACAAATACTGGGGCCCGTTCGCCGGTTTTGCGTCCGGCTGGAATAACTGGGCGCTGTACGTGCTGGTGGCGATGGCCGAGCTGACCGCCGTGGGGAAATACATCCAGTTCTGGTACCCGGAGATCCCGACGTGGGTGTCAGCGGCGGTGTTCTTTGTGCTGATCAACGCCATCAACCTGACCAACGTGAAGATGTTTGGTGAGGTGGAGTTCTGGTTTGCCATTATTAAGGTGGTGGCGGTCGTCGCGATGATCGCCTTCGGCGGCTGGCTGCTGTTCAGCGGCAACGGTGGCCCGCAGGCCAGTGTAAGCAACCTGTGGAGCCACGGCGGCTTTATGCCCAACGGCTGGCACGGACTGGTGATGATGATCGCCATCATTATGTTCTCGTTCGGCGGGCTGGAGATGATCGGCCTCACCGCGGCGGAAGCCGAGAACCCGCAGCAGAGCATCCCGAAAGCGATTAACCAGGTGCTGTGGCGCATCCTGATCTTCTATATTGGCTCGCTGACCGTGCTGCTGTCGCTGATGCCGTGGATGCGCATCAGCGAAGATACCAGCCCGTTTGTGCTGATCTTCCACGAGCTGGGCGACGGCCTGGTGGCCAACGCGCTGAACGTGGTGATCCTCACCGCCGCGCTGTCGGTCTATAACAGCTGCGTCTACAGCAACAGCCGGATGCTGTTTGGCCTGGCGCAGCAGGGCAACGCACCAAAAGCGCTGATGAAGGTCGACCGTCGCGGCGTGCCGGTAAACGCCATTCTGATCTCAGCGGCGGCCGCCGCGATCGGCGTGCTGATCAACTACCTGATGCCGGGCGAAGCCTTTAACCTGCTGATGTCGCTGGTCGTCTCGACGCTGATCATCAACTGGGCGATGATCAGCCTGGCGCACCTGCGCTTTCGCAAGCGCGCTAATCAGCAGGGGCTGCAGCCGCGCTTTAAGGCGCTGTTCTACCCGTTTGGCAACTGGCTGTGCCTGGCCTTTATGGCCGGCGTGCTGGTGATTATGGCGATGACGCCGGGCATGGCGATCTCGGTATGGCTGATTCCGGTGTGGATTGGCGTGCTGGCGGCAGGCTTTGCCGTTAAAGGTCGCGGCGTTCAGAGCTAATTCAGCCACAGTCGCAGGCCGTTGCGGGGAGAGGCTGCCCCGGAACGGCCCTGCGATGCCAGTGACCACTGCCGGTCTTCGCTGACCCCGGCATTATCCTCACGGTGTTCATTGTCTCCACTGTCTTCACCTTATCCTGTTGCGCAATTTCCCGAACCACCGTCTTACGGCGCCCTCATCGCTTTTCTCCTTATCTTTATCCTTCCCTTTCGGTCCTCTTTATCTTCAGACCTTTGCCATCCCGCTGACGGCGGGGTCAGCTGCCGCTGTTCCTGAACCACATTCATCTTGCCCGCCAGCCATAAGAGAATGTTATTCGTCATTTAATACAATTTGTGACAAAACAAAGGCGGTAAAAAGTGGGATGGCGCGCTGATTTTTTAGTCGATTATGCGTGGTATGAACAGAAAGCGAGTGCAAAGCACTGGGCATAGCACTATTCTCATGCTGAGGCTATGTTAAGACTCACATTTGCTTACATGACAGCGTAAAGTTTACGATACAGCGGGATAACAGGGCCTGCTGCACACACAATAAGAAAACATCACGAGGTTACACATGGGACAACAGCAGGGCGAAACGCTGCACCGTGGCCTGAAGAACCGCCACATCCAGCTGATCGCATTGGGTGGGGCCGTCGGTACCGGCCTGTTTCTGGGCAGTGCATCGGTTATTCAGTCGGCCGGGCCAGGGGTTATTCTTGGCTACGCCATTGCCGGTTTTATTGCCTTCTTAATTATGCGCCAGCTGGGTGAGATGGTCGTGGAGGAGCCGGTTGCCGGTTCATTCAGCCATTTTGCCTATAAGTACTGGGGTAACTTTGCCGGTTTTGCCTCCGGCTGGAACTACTGGGTGCTCTACGTGCTGGTGGCGATGGCCGAGCTGACCGCGGTCGGCAAATATATTCAGTTCTGGTACCCGGAGATCCCCACCTGGGCCTCTGCCGCCGCCTTCTTTGTGCTGATCAACGCCATCAACCTGACCAACGTCAAAGTGTTCGGTGAGATGGAGTTCTGGTTCGCCATTATCAAAGTAGCAGCGGTAATCGGTATGATCCTGTTCGGCGGCTGGCTGCTGTTCAGCGGCAACGCCGGCCCGCAGGCCACCGTGCGCAACCTGTGGGAACAGGGCGGCTTCCTGCCTCACGGCTTTACCGGGCTGGTGATGATGATGGCGATCATCATGTTCTCCTTTGGTGGCCTGGAGCTGGTCGGTATTACCGCCGCCGAAGCCGATAACCCGGAAACCAGTATCCCGAAAGCCACTAACCAGGTGATCTGGCGCATCCTGATCTTCTATATCGGCTCGCTGGCGGTGCTGCTGTCGCTGCTGCCGTGGACCCGCGTCACCGCCGATACCAGCCCGTTCGTGCTGATCTTCCATGAGCTGGGCGATGCGCTGGTAGCCAACGCGCTGAACGTGGTGATCCTCACCGCCGCGCTGTCGGTGTACAACAGCTGCGTGTACTGCAACAGCCGTATGCTGTTCGGCCTGGCGCAGCAGGGCAACGCCCCGAAAGCGCTGCTGAAAGTTGATGGCCGCGGCGTGCCGGTGCTGTCAATCGCCTTCTCAGCGGTGGCTACCGGGCTCTGCGTGCTGCTCAACTACCTGATGCCGGGTGAGGCCTTTGGCCTGCTGATGGCGCTGGTGGTCTCGGCGCTGGTGATTAACTGGGCGATGATCAGCCTGGCACACATCAAATTCCGTCGTAAGAAAGACCAGCAGGGCGTGAAAACCCGCTTCCCGGCGCTGTTCTACCCGCTGGGTAACTGGATCTGCCTGCTGTTCCTCGCCGGTATCCTGGTGCTGATGGCGATGACCCCGGGGATGGCGATCTCGGTGTGGCTGATCCCGGTGTGGATCGCGATTCTGGCGGTGGGTTACGTGATTAAGAACCGCAGCCAGCGCGCTTAATCATTACCTGTGCTTCTGTTTCGGCCAGCGCCCGCTGGCCGAACTGTTAACTGCTTCACACTTTCCCCCCGGCAGCGGTTTTGTCCATTTCTGCGACGTTTTCCCCCAGCGATACCTCGACGTAAAGCGTAAATACTGTTCTGAACCTTAACAGAGCAGGAGATACGGCCATGCAGGGCGAAAAGCTGTCCGTCAGAGAGAAAATTGGTTACGGCATGGGCGACGCGGGATGCAATATGATCGGCGGCGCAATCATGCTGTTCCTTAACTATTTCTACACCGATGTGTTTGGCCTGGCCCCGGCGCTGGTCGGCATACTGCTGCTGTCGGTGCGGGTGCTGGATGCGGTGACCGATCCGATTATGGGCGCGATTGCCGATCGCACGCAGAGCCGCTGGGGACGTTTCCGCCCCTGGCTGCTGTGGGTCTGCGTGCCCTACGTGCTGTTCAGCGTGCTGATGTTCACCACCCCGGAGTGGAGCTATAACAGCAAGGTGATCTGGGCGTTTGCCACCTACTTCCTGATGTCGCTCACCTATACCGCCATCAACATTCCCTACTGCTCGCTGGGTGGCGTCATCACCAGCGATCCGGGCGAGCGCGTCTCCTGCCAGTCGTACCGCTTTGTGATGGTTGGCGTGGCCACGCTGATCCTGTCGCTGACCCTGCTGCCGCTGGCCGACTGGTTCGGCGGCGACAATAAGGCGCGCGGCTATCAGATGGCGATGGGGGTAATGGCGCTGGTGGCGCTGCTGATGTTCCTGTTCTGCTTTGCCACGGTGCGCGAGCGCATCCGCCCCGCCGCCCCGACCAACGACGATATCAAAAATGACCTGCGCGATGCGTGGAAGAACGACCAGTGGGTGCGCATCCTGCTGCTGACGCTGTGCAACGTCTGCCCCGGCTTTATCCGTATGGCGGCCACCATGTACTACGTCACCTGGGTGATGCAGCAGTCCACCCACTTCGCCACGCTGTTTATCAGCCTTGGCGTGGTGGGCATGATGATCGGCAGCACGCTGGCCAAGGTGCTGACCGACCGCTGGTGCAAGCTGAAAGTGTTCTTCTGGACCAATATCGTGCTGGCGGTATTCTCCTGCGCGTTTTACTTCGTCAATCCGCAGGCGACGATGATGGTGCTGGTGCTCTACTTCCTGCTCAATATCCTGCACCAGATCCCCTCCCCGCTGCACTGGTCGCTGATGGCGGACGTCGACGATTACGGCGAATGGAAAACCGGCAAACGCATCACCGGCATCAGCTTCTCCGGCAACCTGTTCTTCCTTAAGGTCGGGCTGGCGGTGGCCGGGGCGATGGTCGGTTTTCTGCTGTCGTGGTACGGCTACGATGCCGGCGCGAAACAGCAGAGCGCCAGCGCCGTTAACGGCATCGTGCTGCTGTTTACCGTCATTCCCGGCATTGGCTATCTGGTAACCGCCGGCGTGGTACGCCTGCTGAAAGTTGACCGTGCGCTGATGCTGCAGATCCAGCGTGACCTGGCACAACGCCGTGCCGATGCCCCGCACGCGGCCCCCGCTGCCGCCCTACAACCACAGGGTACTGACCCGCAAGGAGCCTCCCGATGAGCCACTGGCCAAACCCGTTGATCGAACAGCGCGCCGACCCGTTTATCCTGCGCCACGATAACCACTACTATTTTATCGCCTCCGTGCCCGAGTACGACCGGCTGGAGATCCGCCGCGCTGCGACGCTGGCCGGGCTGGCGACGACCGCGGCCAGCGTGGTGTGGCGCAAGCCCGCCAGCGGCCCGCAGAGCGCGCTGATCTGGGCACCGGAGCTGCACCGCATCGACGGACGGTGGGTGATTTACTACGCCGCCGCACCGTCGCAGGCGATCAAAGACGGCCTGTTCCAGCACCGGATGTACACCCTGACCTGCGACGATGCCGATCCGCTCAGCGGCCGCTGGGTCGATCGCGGGCGCATGGCGACGCCGATCGACAGCTTCTCGCTGGATGCCACCCACTTTGTCCATCAGGGACGCAACTGGTATCTGTGGGCGCAGAAAGACCCGGCGATTCCCGGCAACTCGAACCTCTATCTTGCCGAACTGGCCACCCCGTGGCAGATCGCAGGACAGCCGGTAATGCTCAGCCGTCCGCAGTATGAGTGGGAGTGCGCTGGTTTCAGCGTCAACGAGGGGCCGGCGGCGATCCGCCACGGTCAGCGCCTGTTCGTCAGCTATTCGGCCAGCGCCACCGATGAAAACTACTGCATGGGGCTGCTGTGGATCGATGCGGATGCCGATCCGCTGATCGCAGAGAACTGGCAAAAATCGGCCGCGCCGGTGTTCAGCACCAGCTGGCAGAATCGTCAGTACGGACCGGGGCACAACAGCTTTACGCAGGGGGAGAACGGTGAGGACCTGCTGGTGTATCACGCACGCAACTACACCGAAATCGAGGGGGACCCGCTGTACGATCCAAACCGCCATACGCGGGTGAAAGCATTCACCTGGGACGCGGACGGCATGCCGGTATTTGGCACCCCGCCCGCGGATACGGCGTCAGACCAGCGTGCCGTAAATGGTTAGCAGTGCCACCACCACCACCAGTACCAGCGAGACCTTCTTCGCCAGCGCAACCGCCACGCGCGGAGTCTCCACCTTGTCCTGGTGGGGATCGCGCGCCAGCGAAAACTGCGCCAGCCGGGTCAGCACCTGATACTGCGGGGTGTGACGATCGCCCAGTGAGGCAAACCACGCCGGCAGCGCCCGTTCACCGTGGCCGAGCAGCGCGTAGGCCACGCCGGCGAGGCGCACCGGGATCCAGTCCAGCCAGTGCAGCAGCGCATCAATCCCGGACTGCGCGCGCGCCAGCGGCGTCTGCCGCTTCGCCAGCCAGCTCTGCCAGGCGCGCAGGAAGGCATAACCCACCAGCAGTACCGGCCCCCACGGGCCGCCCACCACAAACCAGAACAGCGGCGCGAGGTAGAAACGGAAGTTGATCCACAGCAGCGCGTTCTGCAGCTCGCACAGGTATTCACGCTCGCTGCACTCGCCCGGCAGCCCGTGGATCAGCGCCAGCTCTTCGGCCATCGCATTGTGCGCATCGGTATCGTTGCGGCCTGCGGCTTTCAGGTAGGCGTGATAGTGCAGCCGTACCGACCCGGCACCGATGCACAGCAGCCCGACGACGATCCAGAACAGCAGCTGCGGCAGGCCGAAGAACAGCCCACGTAGCGCCAGCAGGCAGAGCGCGGTCAGCGCCATCGCCAGCAGCACCATCAGCAGCGTGCGCAGCAACGAAAAACGCTGGCGCGGGCGGAACAGCGGCTCCAGCAGGTGGTCCAGCTGCCAGTGTTCGCCCAGCTTAAACAGCCGTTCCCAGCCTAATACCAGTAATAAACTAAACAGCGTCATGGCTGAACCTCCGGTAAATGTGCCACAGGCTGCGCCAGCGCCGCGCGGAAACGACCCCAGTCAAAGGCCGGGCCGGGATCGGTTTTACGTTCGGGGGCGATATCGCTGTGGCCGGTAATATGTTGCGCCAGCGCAGGATAGTGGCTGACCAGCAGTTGGGTCACCGCCAGCAGCGCCTGATACTGCGCGTCGGTATAGGGCAGCGTATCGGTCCCCTCCAGTTCGATGCCAATCGAGAAGTCGTTACACGCCTCGCGCCCCTGATAGCAGGAGACGCCCGCGTGCCAGGCGCGCAGATCGAAAGGAACGTACTGGACGATCTCGCCGTCACGGCGGATCAGACAGTGGGCGGCCACCTGCAGGTGAGCGATGGTGGCAAAATAGGGATCGGCGGTGGGATCGAGCGTACCGCTGAACAGCTGGTCAATCCACGGGCCGCCAAACTGGCCCGGCGGCAGGCTGATATTGTGAATAACCAGTAACGACGGCGTTTCATTGTCCGGACGCGGGTTAAAATGCGGCGAAGGTACGTGCCTGATGCCCGTGATCCAGCCCTGTTGCAACTGCATGCCCTGCTCCTCTGTGGTCAGATTGCCCTCAGATTAGCATGATTTTTTTCGGGCTAAGTAAACTTCTCCGCCGCGTCTGGCACCACAGAAAAAAATTTCTTTTTTTCTGCATCCGTTTTGCCTCCTCAACCGTAGATAGCAGTACAGGGCACGCCGTGCCTTCTTTCCCCAGAGGAACTGCTTATGAAAACGCTTATCTGCTCAGCCGTTTGTGCCACATTACTGTTCAGCGCCGCATCAATGGCAGAAATGACCGCTAACACCGTGATGGTCGGCGGAGCGTCAATGTATCCGTCGCGCAACATCGTCGAGAATGCCCTGAATTCCAAAGACCACACCACGCTGGTAGCCGCCGTGAAGGCCGCGGGTCTGGTGGATACCCTGCAGGGTGCCGGCCCCTTCACCGTGTTTGCCCCCACGAATGCCGCCTTCAGCAAACTGCCGGCCGGCACCGTGGACAATCTGCTGAAACCGGAAAATAAAGCCATGCTGACCAGCGTGCTGACCTACCACGTGGTGGCGGGTAAATACGATATGAAAGCGCTGATGAAAAAGATTAAGCAGGGCAACGGCCACGCCGAGCTGAAAACGGTGAACGGCGCGCCGCTGTGGATCATGCAGAACGGCCCGCACAATATTCAGCTGAAAGATGAAAAAGGCAACGTCGCCAGTATCAGCACCTATGACGTACAGCAGAAAAATGGCGTGATCGACGTCATCGATACCGTACTGATGCCGTAAAACGTTATTGCGCCAGCACCTTAAGGGAAAGAATAAATATACCCGCTGAAGTCAAAATAATGGGTATACACTTTGTGCAGGGGGAATTCTGGATTTCCCCTCCCTCTGCACTTTTTTTCAGGACGCCTGATGACGGACGAGACTATAGACAGCCAGGTTCTGCTGCTGCAGGCCGTTGCTGCCGGGGATAAACGCGCATTTGAGGCCGTTTACCGCCGCTACTCACCCTGGCTGTTTGCTATCGCCCTGCGTATGGTTCGACGACGCGGCTGGGCCGAAGAAGTGCTCCACGACAGCTTCCTGATCGTCCTGCAGCGTGCCGCCAGCTATGACCCGGCGCTCAGCGCTCCGCAAACCTGGCTGACCCATATCGTCCGTAACCGCGCCATCGACTATCTGCGGCTGCAGGATAACCGCGCCCTTGAGCTGGAAGAGGAGGAAACCGTTATGGTGGAAACTGAATCCGGGGCGGAGCGCGAGGCCTTCAGCTCGGAGTCGCTCAGGCTGACGAATTGCCTGGCGCAGCTGTCACCGGAGCAGCGGCAGAGCGTGACGCTGGCGTATTATCAGGGGCTGTCGCACGGTGAAATTGCGCTGCATCTGCAGCAACCCGCCGGCACGGTGAAAAGCTGGATCCGGCGCGCATTAATGCAACTGAAAGCGTGTGTGGGCCTATGAAAAGCAGACAGGATTATGATTCAGCGCTGGCCGCGGAATATGCCCTCGGCACCCTGCGCGGCGCGGCACGCCGCCGTTTTGCCCGCCGCCTGCCTCAGGAGCCGGCGCTGGCGGCCGAAGTCAGCCGCTGGCAGAACGCGCTCGCCGAACTCGACCGTAATCTCACCCCGGTGCAGCCCCCGGAGGCGGTGTGGCAGCGCATCGTTCGTTCGCTGCCCGCTGACCCCGCAGTACGGCGGCGCGTCAGCTGGCCGTGGCTCGGCTGGGCGCTGGCGGCCTCGTTTGCCGGCGCGCTGGTCTGGGTGCAGCTCAGCCCCTCCCCCGCGCCGGCCCCGCAGGCGGTGGCGGTACTTAACGGTAGCCAGCAGGCGGGCAGCTGGGTGGTCAGCCTGAGTGCCGATCGTCGTCAGCTGACCGTGCAGGCGCTGGGCACCGCGGCGATACCGCCGCAGCACAGCCTGCAGCTGTGGCTGATCCCGCCAGGGGAAAAACCGCAGTCGCTGGGTCTGCTGGCCGCCGATATCCGGCAACAGCAAACCCTTACCGCGCCTGAGCTGGCCGGGCAGCCGCTGCTGGCCATCAGCCTCGAACCGCAGGGCGGCTCACCGACCGGCCTGCCGACCGGCCCGGTGCTGTTTAGCGGGCCGGTGACCCGGTTGTAGCCACTGCAACAGGCAGAATGAGTGCCAGCTGCGTCAGCAGGATTTCGCGTAAACGGCTGACGGCAGGGTCTGATAAGGTGACATTCTGGTGTAGTGCGATCCCCAGCGCATTCACCGCCGGCAGACCAGGATGTTCCAGCCGTTGCAGCGCCGGCGGCAGGCCGAAGGCGCTGCGCAGGGTTATCCCCAGCCCGGCACGCGCGGCGGACCAGATACCGTTCAGGCTGCCGCTGGTAAAGGCGATTCGCCAGGGGATACCGGCGCTATCCAGCGCATCGATCGCCCGGCTGCGCATCAGGCACGGAGCATCAAATACCAGCAACGGCAGCGCAGCTCCACTCTCCAGCCACTGCGCCAGCTGCTCACTGTCGCGGCCGATCCAGTACAGCGGTAACGCCGCCAGCGGATCGGCAAAACGGCTGCTCTCTTCCCCCTGCCAGCACAGTGCCAGATCCAGTTCCCCCTGACGGATAGCCTGCACCATTTCAGCATTGCGCCCGATACGGGCGGCCACCTGCACCTGCGGGTGGGCGCGGGAAAATTGCCCGAGCAGCGCCGGTAACAGAGTTTCACCGAAATCCTCCTGCAGGCCAAGGCGCACGCTGCCTGCCAGCCCCAGACCGCTGAGCGCACTAAATGCCTCATCATTAAGTGCCAGCAGACGGCGGGCGTAGGCCATCAGCAGCTCCCCCTCTTCGGTCAGCTGCAGGCCGCGACCGGCCTTACGCAGCACCACCACGCCCGCCTGCTGCTCCAGCTTTTTCAGCTGGGCGCTCACCGCCGAAGTGGAGCGGCACAGGCGCGCTGCCGCCAGCGCAAAGCTGTTCAGCTCCACACCGAGCACAAAACTGCGCAGGGCTTCCGGGTCAAAGGTGGCGGGTCGCAAGAGTGACATAGAATCATCCTGTTTTTCGGGATTGTTATCGCAAAATTATGTGATTTTATAAACCATTCCGCCTGCTTATGCTGCGGTTATTTCCTCAAACACCGGAGTTACAGCATGAGTATCCCTCTCGATCGTCACTCGCTGGCGGCCGTCGCCCCGACGCTGGCCGCCATTACCGAGCAGACCCTGTTTGGCGAAATATGGCAGCGGCCCGAGCTCAGCCCGCGCGAACGCAGCCTGATCACCGTGGCGGCGCTGATCGCACAAAGCCGCCCGCAACAGCTGGCCTGGCATCTGAGCTTTGCCCGGCAGAACGGGCTGAGCAAAGAGCAGCTCAGCGAAGTGATGACCCATCTGGCGTTTTACTGCGGCTGGCCTGCCGCCGTCAGCGCCCTGGAACTGCTTAACGCCAGTGAACAGGAGTAAACCATGCCCTTTACCCGTATCGCCCTGCCCGCCGGCACCAGCGCAGCATTTCAGCAGCAGCTCTCCACCATTCTGCAGCAGACGCTGGTCGCGGAGTTTGACGTGCCGCCGGACGACTGCTTCCAGCTGCTGGATGAGCATGCCCCGGCACAGCGCGTGTTTGACCGCCACTATCAGGGCGGCCCACGTTCGGACGGCTTTATCTGGTTCAGCATCACCGCCGGGCGCCCGCGCAGCACGCAGCAAAAACAACGCTTCTACCGCAGGCTGGCTGAACGGCTCGCCCACGAGCTGGCGGTACGCCCGCAGGATGTGATGGTGACGCTGAGCTTTACCCAACCGGAGGACTGGTCATTTGCCAGCGGTGAGATGTTCAGTTGGCCACCGGCTTGATGGCTGGCCGGGGCTGCTGTTAAAAGTGTACTGCCACTCTCAGGCAGGCGATGAGACGGGATGAACCAAATCAGGGAGAACACTATCGTCCAGGGCATCTGTCACTGCCGGAGCAGGCATCAGCAGGTAAGACTCAGTGGACGGCTGACAACGGGGCGGCAACCAGGCTAGCATGTCGCCACTGTTAGCCGACCTTTCGGAGTTAAGCCATGACATCCCGCCGTTACGATCCGGACCACCGCCGCACGGAACTGATGGAGCGCATTGAGGACGATATCCCCCCCGCCGTGGCCCAGGCGCTGCGGGAAGACCTGGGCGGGGATGTCGACGCCGATAACGACATCACTGCCCGCCTGCTCAGCGCCGATACCCCCGCCCACGCGGTAGTGATTACCCGTGAACCCGGCATCTTCTGCGGCAAGCGCTGGGTGGAAGAGGTCTTTATCCAGCTGGGCAATAAAGCGAAGCTGGTCTGGCACGTGGAAGATGGCGATAAGCTGGTTGCCGACCAGCCGCTGTTTGAAGTGAACGGCCCGGCACCGCTGCTGCTCACCGCCGAGCGCACCGCGCTGAACTTTGTGCAGACGCTCTCCGGCGTGGCCACCGAAGTCAGCCGCTACGTGGCGCTGCTGGAGGGCACCCGCACTCAGCTGCTGGACACGCGCAAAACCCTGCCGGGGCTGCGTACCGCGCTGAAATACGCCGTGCTGTGCGGTGGCGGTGCCAACCACCGGCTGGGGCTGTCGGACGCGTTTCTGATCAAAGAGAACCACATTATCGCCTGCGGCTCGATTAGCAAAGCGGTGGAGAAAGCCTTCTGGCTGCACCCGGACGTGCCGGTGGAAGTGGAGGTGGAGTCGCTGGAGGAGCTGGAGCAGGCGCTGCAGGCCGGCGCCGATATCGTGATGCTGGATAACTTCAGCGTGGAGCAGATGCGTGAGGCGGTCAAACTCAGCGATAACCGCGCCCTGCTGGAGGTCTCCGGCAACGTCACCGACCAGACGCTGCGGACCTTTGCCGAAACCGGCGTGGACTATATCTCGGTCGGCGCGCTGACCAAGCACGTGCGGGCGCTGGATCTGTCGATGCGCTTCCGCTAACCGGCGCGGCTTACGCTTCCCCCTCTGCTGGCCAGCCGGCGTGATGCATCACCTCACGCCGGCTGGCCTTTTTTGTCTGATTCTGCGGCGTGCCTCCCCTGCCCGATGTACCGCGCTGCAACCGGTAAAATAGCCTGTGCCCTGCCTCTGAACCCGCTGCCGCACCGCTGGCATCTCCCCGGCTTTGCGCTGACCCTGTCCCACAGCGAACGCCAGCGGGGAGCACAATTTGCATTAGATAATTAGATTTTAGATTTGAAATAATCAGATTTCAGACCTACTATCTAATCACCCCGCTTTGGCGACCTGAAGCCAATGGGGGAAGTATGGGAAACGTACTCTGGTCCAAACGGGCCTTAAAGCAGCTGCTGACGATCGATCGTCGCTATCGACAGGCCATCAAGGATAAGACAGCCCAGCTGGTGGCCTTCCCGCCGGTGATCCTCGATGTGAAAAAGCTGGAGGGGGAAGAGAACTACCACCGCCTGCGGGTCGGCGACTACAGAGTGATCTTTGAACTGGTACAGGGTAAGCCACTGGTGCTGCTGATCCAGCAGGTGAAACGCCGAACCAGCCGGACTTACTGAAACGCCGGTATTACCGGCTGAGAAAGGAGGCGCAATGTCCAAACAATATATCTATGACGGCCTGGGCAACATCCAGTTTGTGGTGCTGCCCGTTACCGACTACGAACAGCTGCTTGCCGCCGCCGGGCCAGGCTGGGGCAATCTCGATTACGCGGCGGCCGCCGACGATAATGAAACCGTACCGCAGGAGGTGGTGAGCATTATGGTCGATCAGGACGTCAGCCTGCAGGCCGCCTGGCGCATCCACCGCGGGCTGTCACAGTACGAGGTGGCGGAAAAACTCGGCACCACCCAGTCCGCGGTTTCTCAGTGGGAGCGTGCCGACAGCAAACCGCAGAGAAAAACCCGCGAGCGTCTGGCACGGCTCTACGCCTGCCGCCCGGAACAGCTGCTGCTGTGACCCGCTGACGCCGCCGGCTTTTTCCCGGCAGCGCTGACATATCTGCCCACCTGCGTTGCTGTAGAACAGAACCGCCCCGCTCCGGCGACCGGCGGTTTTTTTGCGCCTGCGGTTCTGGTTTTGTGCGCCCTGTTCCGCTGAGAGAGTGAAAGCTGCAAGCTACAAATTCTGTTTGCGCAGCGCCTCTGAACCCCGCAACCGGCCGCTGGCTGCCCCCTTTTCCCGGCGCTATGGTGCCCCTCTGTTAACCACAAGGAGGTTTACCATGCGTCTGCAACAGGGCTTTACCCTGATTGAACTGATGATCGTCATCGCGATCGTCGCCATTCTCAGCGCCATCGGGCTGCCCGCTTATCAGGGCTATCTGCAGAAGGCGGCGCTGACCGATATGCTGCAAACCGCGATGCCGTATAAGACCGCCGTTGAGCTGTGCGCCATCGAGCACGGCGGTGCCGGCAGCTGCAGCGCCGGGACCAACGGTGTTCCGGCCGCGCGCACTTCCCGCTACGTGTCACAGCTGACCGTGGTGGCAGGCACCCTGCTGCTGACCGGCCAGGAGAACCTGCAGGGCCTGAGCGTCACGCTGAAACCGCAGTGGCACAGCGAAGACGGCATGCTCAGCTGGCAGCGCAGCTGCGCCAGCGACAACGGCAGCCTGAAAGAGGCCTGCCAGGCGCTGTTCCGCTTCGATGACGTGGAGGAGAAACCATGAGCCCCGCTACCCGTCGCGCCATTGAATCGATCTGCCAGCGCTATCAGGCGGTAATCGTCGAGTGTACCCCGCAGCGGCTGCATATCGCGCTGGCCGAAACGCCCTCGAACGAGATGATGACCGCGCTGCGCTTCGCCACTCACTGCGCGATTGAAGTGGAGTGCTGGCCGCAGGCCCGGCTGGAGCAGTTTATCCAGCGGGAAGCTCCCGCCGCCCGCCACGTGGCAAAAGAGCAGCATCAGGAGCACGACGGCGGTACCGTGGATAAGGTCAACGCGCTGCTGCAGATGGCGTTACAGAAGCGCGCTTCCGACGTGCATATTGAACCGCAGGAGAGCGGCGTGCGCATCCGCCTGCGGGTGGACGGCGTGCTGCAACCGCTGCAGGGCAGCGGCAACGCCGGCAGCGCGCCGCTGATCGCCCGGCTGAAAATCCTCGCCAGCCTCGATATTGCCGAACGCCGGGTGCCGCAGGACGGGCAGTTCTCGCTGCCGATGAATGAGGCCACCGCGTCGTTTCGGCTGTCGACGCTGCCCACCCGCTTCGGTGAGAAAGCGGTGGTGCGGCTGCTGCAGAGCGACGCGCAGGCGATCTCGCTGGACAAGCTGGGGATGCCTGCGCCGTTGCTGAAGCGCTACCGCGAGGCGCTGTCACGGCCGCAGGGGCTGATTCTGGTCACCGGCCCCACCGGCAGCGGCAAGACCTTTACCCTTTACAGCGGGCTGAGCTGGCTCAATATCGCCTCGCGCAACCTGTGCAGCGTGGAAGATCCGATTGAGATCCCACTGGCCGGCGTCAACCAGACCCAGATCCACCCCAAAGCCGGGCTGGATTTTCACCGGGTGCTGCGATCGCTGCTGCGCCAGGATCCGGACGTGATCATGATCGGCGAGATCCGCGACGGCGAAACCGCCGAGATCGCGGTGAAGGCCGCGCAGACCGGCCACCTGGTGCTCTCCACACTGCACACCAACTCCACCACCGAAACGCTGGTGCGCCTGGGGCAGATGGGGGTGCCCGGCTACCTGCTGGCTTCAGCGCTGAAGCTGGTGATCGCCCAGCGGCTGCTGCGGCGGCTCTGCCCGCACTGCCGCCAGCCGGCGGAAGCCACCGGGCATTTTCCCGCGCATATCTGGCCGGGCACGGTGCAGAACTGGCGGGCGGTGGGCTGCGAGCGCTGTTTTTCCGGCTACTACGGCCGGCTGGCGCTGTTTGAGCTGCTGCCGGTCAGCGGGCGGCTGCAGAACGCGCTGGCGCAAAACGCCAGCCCGGAAACGCTGGCGGAAATTGCCCGCCAGCAGGGCATGAACACGCTGTTTACCGAAGGGCTGCACTGCGTCAACCGCGGCGACACCACGCTGGAGGAGCTGAACCGGGTGGCGGGAAACGGAGGGGAATAGATGGCTTTCATGCGGCTAAAAACCTGCGGGCACCCTGTTAAACCTACCTTTACTGCATACACCGGCTGCACCTGGCCAGCCCAGCCCGTATCGATAAGCGGCGCAGACCAGGCCGCGTTGGCCTGGTCTGCAGGGCTGTTGCGATGATCCCGCGCACGCTGTTTCGCTGGCAGGCGCTGGATGCGGCAGGTGCCCTGCACCAGGGGGCTGGTTTTGCCGCCAGCGCGGTTGAGGTGACCGAACGGCTGGCCGCTGCCGGGCACCTGCCGCTGCATATTTCGCGTGGCCGCCGCTACCGCCGCGGCAGCTGGCGCTGGCAGCAGAAAACGGCGTTTATCCGCCAGCTGGCGACGCTGCTGAAGGCCGGTATGCCGCTGGCAGGCGGGCTGCTGCTGCTGGCGGAGGGGCACCCGGAAGCGGGCTGGCAGGCGTTGCTGCGGCAGCTGGAGCAGCGCATCAGCAGCGGTGCCCCCTTCTCTGAGGCGCTGGAAGCCTGGCCGGACGTGTTCCCACCGCTCTATCCGGCGCTGATCCGCATCGGTGAACTGACCGGAGAGCTGGATGCCTGCTGCCTGCAGCTGGCAGAACAGCAGGAACGCCAGCAGCAGCTGCAGCAGAAGGTTAAGAAAGCGCTGCGCTATCCGCTGCTGGTGCTGGCCGTGGCGCTGCTGGTTACCGGCGGTATGCTGCTGTTTGTACTGCCGGAGTTTGTGGCGATCTACCGTACCTTTAACGCGCCGCTGCCGCCGTTTACCGCTGCGGTGATCGCCCTCTCCGGCCTGCTCAGCCGCCAGGCCCCACTGCTGGCGGGCCTGACGCTGGCCTGCGGGCTGGCCTGGCGCTGGCAGCGGCGGCGATCGCCCGCGTGGCGCAGGGGCGAGCAGCGGCTGCTGCTGCGGCTGCCGCTGGTTTCACCGCTGTGGCGCGGCAGCCAGCTCAGCCAGATCTTCACCACCCTGGCGCTCACCCAGCACGCCGGGCTGACGCTGCTAGACAGCCTGCAGGCGGTGGAAAAAACGCTGCGCGCCGGCCTGTGGCGTGAGGCGGTTCAGCAACTGCAACAGCATATTGCCGAAGGTCACCCCCTGCATCAGGCGTTGCGGGGGCATACGCTGTTTACGCCGCTCTGCTGCCAGCTAATTAAGGTGGGCGAAGAGTCCGGTTCGCTGGATGCGCTGCTCGCGCGGCTGGCCAGCTGGCATGAAACCCGCTCCCACCAGCTGGCCGATGCGCTGGCGGCGGCGCTGGAGCCGCTGATGATGCTGGTAACCGGCGGTATCGTCGGCACCCTGGTGGTGGCGATGTATCTGCCGGTGTTCAACCTGGGCGACGCGCTGGGGTAAAAGACCGCCTGTCAGAATGTTACAAATGCCGCCAAAAACGCGCCGTCAGGACTGCGAAAATTTAACGAATTACGCTACAATCGGCTAAATCTGTCTGTAACCCTGTCCTGTGATGTGTGCCCCGAGTTTGCTGACGTCCGCACGGAAATCCCCTGTTAACGCCGCACGCAGCCCTTCGCAGGACGACGGGAGGTAACCTGTGCGCTATATCGTGGCGCTGACCGGCGGCATCGGCAGCGGAAAAAGTACCGTCGCCAACGCCTTTGCGGCGCTGGGCATTGATATTGTCGATGCCGACATCATTGCACGCCAGGTCGTTGAGCCCGGCCAGCCGGCGCTGGCCGCTATCCATGCGCGCTTCGGCGATGCGATCCTGCTGGCCGACGGCGGGCTGAACCGTGCCGTTCTGCGACAGAAAATCTTCAGTTCGCCCGGGGATAAACGCTGGATTAACAATCTGTTACACCCGCTGATTCACGCGGAGACGCAGCGCCAGTTAGCATTAGCGCGTTCAGCCTGGTGCCTGTGGGTGGTGCCGCTGCTGGTAGAGAACCAGCTGCAGCATCTGGCCAGCCGGGTCCTGGTGGTTGACGTGGACAGAGAAACTCAGCTCTCCCGCACTATGGCGCGCGACGGCATTGGCCGGCAACAGGCCGAAAATATTCTGGCTGCCCAGGCAACGCGCGAAGCGCGCCTGGCGGTGGCCGACGACATTATTGATAACGGTGCCTCACCGGATGCGGTGAAAGAGCACGTTGCCGAACTAAACCAGCGCTATCTGGCGCTGGCGGCGGCAAGCGATCGGGATTAACAGCATGACCACAACGGTTCTTTTTGAGTACCCTTTAAACGAAAAAATGCGCACCTGGCTGCGCATTGAGTTTTTACTCGCCCAGCTGGTCGCCAGCCAGCAGATCACCGACCATCTGAGCGCGCTGACCTTCTTCCGCAACGCGGCCGAGCTGCTGGACGTGTTTGAACGCGGCGAGCTGCGTACCGATATTGTGAAAGAGCTGGACCGTCAGCAGCAGAAGCTGCAGCAGTGGACGGACGTTCCCGGCGTCGATCTCAGCCGGATTGACGGGCTGCGCCAGGATCTGAAAAGCCGGGCCACCGCCCTGATGGCGGCACCGCGCATTGGCCAGCAGCTGCGCGAAGACCGGCTGATTAGCCTGGTACGCCAGCGCTTAAGCATTCCCGGCGGTTGCTGCAGCTTCGATCTGCCGACGCTGCACATCTGGCTGCACGTCGACCAGCAGGTACGCGATGAACAGGTGGCGCGCTGGATGACCTCTCTGGCACCAATCCGTGAGGCGCTGATGCTGATTCTGGATCTGATCCGTCAGTCCGGCAGCTTCCGCAACCACACCAGTCTGAACGGTTTTTTCCAGGATAACGCCGAAGGTGCCGATCTGCTGCGCCTGCAGCTGCAGCTGGAAGATTCACTGTACCCGCAGGTTTCCGGCCATAAGAGTCGCTACGCGATCCGCTTTATGCCGCTGGACAGCGAGCGCGGCGAAGTGCCCGCGCGGCTCGATTTTGACCTGGCCTGCTGTTAAGGAGCAAAGAATGAGTGATGTTACGACGGTAAACTGCCCGACCTGCCAGAAGCCGGTAATCTGGAATGAACAAAGCCGCTGGCGTCCGTTTTGCAGCAAGCGCTGCCAGCTGATCGACCTCGGCGAATGGGCGGCGGAAGAGAAGCGCATTGCCAGCAGCGGCGATCTTAACGAAAGCGAAGACTGGAGCGAGCAGGAAGGGTTTCGCGACTGAACAGGCAGGCCGCCTTGCGCGGCCTGATTTAAGTTAACCAGCGCGCTGCAGGCGCGCAATCACCTCAGCGTTGGCCGGTGAAAACTCGGTCGCATCCAGCTCACTCTGTGCTACCCAGCGCTGCGGCTGTCCCTCACGGCCGTACGGTTCGCCCTGCCACTGCTCCACCAGGAAGAAGTGCAGCGTCACGTGCCGGTCGTTAAAGCGGTGTTCAACGGTGGTGAAGGGTTGATAGCCCGTGACCTCAATGCCCACCTCTTCATTCAGCTCACGCTTCAGCGCCTGTTCCGCGCTCTCCCCGGCTTCCAGCTTACCGCCGGCAAACTCCCATTTATTCGCCATATGCGAATCTGCGGCGCGTTGGGTCAGAAAAATGCGCTGTTGTGCATCGCGGATAATCCCCACCGCGATCGTTAACTGCTTCATGCTGTTTACTCTCCTGTGACTACTGGCTGCGAATCTATCACTCCCCTGGTGATGGCGCAACATTCGCTCCGGCTGGCAAACCGGCGCCCGCTCACCTCAACAGCATGCGCATTTTGCTTATCACGCTTAAAATAAGCGTCATTAAGCCCATCGGCATTGGCATGGCCGTAATATAAAAATAGAGTACAGCAATTATTCATATGCACACATTTTTATTACAGGAAAGCTCTATGAGTAAAAAATACAGCCAGCCACGTATCTGGTTACACTGGCTCTCAGCCGCTGTGATCATCTGGGGAACAATGAGTGGCTTTTACATCCCGTTAGGAAAACCCGATGCTGAGACAGCAGGATTGATCAGCTTCATTAATGTGTCACTAACCACCTGTTTTATTCCTTTCTTTGTTTTACGCATCATCTATTGCATGAAGCATAAGAGCCCACCAGAAGAAGCTATGCAAAAGGGCACAAACAAAATAGCCAGAGTAATGCATCTTGTTTTGTACGTTAACATTACCGTGGTATTGGTTACCGGTGTACTGATGATGGAAAGGGATATCAATGTATTCAACCTTTTCTCTTTTCCGGCTCCACTAAGCCAACCACATCTCACGCAGTTTTTCCATAGTTTGCATATCGTCTTTTGCGCTTCGCTGGCTCTGCTGGTGCTGTTACATATTCTGGCAGTGGTGAAACATCAACTGGCAGGCAAAGGGGTTATGCACCGGATGCTGCCCTGAGGCCAGATGCCATTTCAATAACAGCCGGACAGAGTTAAGTGGCTTACGTTACGTTCAGATTAACGAATTAAGCACTTTAAGAAGATTAAAACCTTTTTAATTCATTAAAAAAACACCAAAAACATTAAACAAAATACTTATTTTTCATTAAGTTAAACAGAATAAATATTTTAATGACTCTCTCCCTGTATTGCGTCTGGACTTCTGTCTATTTAGCATTGAAAGCACTTAAAGACACATGAACAAAAGGATAAATGATGCTGAGCATCGAAGAGTGCATCGAAATACTCGATATTGATACGCTATGCTTTGAAGAAATCATGACTATTGACTGTCATTTAAACACCCTGTCAATACCCGAACATGGGATTACTATTAATCTGAATGAAGCACAGAAGCGGCTACTGATTTGCCTTATCAGGCAAATTAATGCCAAACGCGAAATCATCAATATCGTCTGGTATGAGAATCATCAGCGGATTAGTGATAACAACTATCACCAACTGGCATTCCAGTTACGGGCACTTTTTCAGCGTAACGGATTGCCGGCTAATCTGTTAGTCACCATTCCCTATTATGGTCTTAAACTTAATAAAAACCTGTGGCGTTCGCTAGCCAAAGACATGCCGGCATCAGCTTCTCAGCAAAACAGCCAAAATGAAAGCCAGCATGAGCCGTTACCCACAGAAGAAAATAGCGAAAACCAGCAGGGAAAACTTCGCCATGCCGACAGACCTTCGTATATTTTCATGCTGTCATTCTTTATGGTTTCACTGGTTTTTTACTGGTTTAAATAATGGCCTTAAGAAATAAAGCATCGTTAAATATGCTGTTATTAAACTGGCGATTAATTATGCTGATAACCTCTGGCATCGTTATGCTGGGGGGGAGCTTATGGATAGCCAGAGCATCGGTGGATGCGCATTTTCCCACCCGGGATGCGCTTCCAAATGCGGTGCATATTGCTGAATACGGGAAAGAAACCGCTACTTATGAAGCCATCATACAGCAGTTATTTCAACCTGCTGGCAGGCAGTCAGACCCGCTCTCCCAGCACGATGAGCGGATGAGCAGCGACGATGACCGCCTGTTCAATGCCCCCGCCAGCACGCTGCTGGTGCAGATCACTGGCATTATCAGCTCAAACCAGCCACAACGCTCGCTGCTCATTCTCCAGAGTAACGGCAGGCAGTTGAGCCTGAGCCCGGGACAACACTTGCCGGAAAGTGACGCAGAACTGATACGCATCTTCCCTGACAGGGCCATCATCTATCACCACGGAAAATACGCCTCGCTTACGATGGCGGAATGACCGTTTTTCGAGCTCAAACTATGCAGATAGCTTCTTTTCGTCGCAGGCCGAGGGCTGGCCGTGCTCCCCGCGCGATGGCCTTAACCCTGGCACTGATGCTGGCAGCCGGTGCCCAGGCTGAAGGTCTGAAGGCCAACTTCCAGCATACCGACATTAATGAGTTTATTAATACAGTCAGTAAAAATCTGAGTAAAACCATCATTATTGACCCAGCCGTACGCGGGCAGATTAGCGTACGAAGCTATGATGAACTGGATAATGAACAGTATTACCAGTTTTTCCTCAGCGTGCTGGAAGTCCACGGCTTTGCTGCTATTGAGATGAAAAACGGCGTGGTAAAGGTAATACCATCAAAGAATGCCAAAGGATCAGCGGTACCGTTTGTTGCCGGCCAGAAGGGTGATGCCGGTGACGAACTGGTGACCCGAGTGGTACAGCTTCAGCATGTTACTGCGAAAGAGCTGGCACCGCTGCTGCGCCAGCTGAATGACAGCAGCGCGGGCGGCGTGGTGCATTTTGACCCGAGCAACACGCTGCTGATGACCGGACGTGCTGCGGTGATCAAACAGCTGATCGCCATTGTGGAGAGTGTCGATCTGCCTGCCGACACCGACCTGGAAAAAGTACCACTGAAACACGCCTCGGCCAGCCAGGTCGCAGAGATCCTTAACGGCCTTGGCCGTCAGAATGGCCAGCACGGGGATAAACAGGGCGGCAAGACCGTCGCAGATCCGCGTACCAACACGCTGCTGATTAGCGGCAGCCCCCAGTTACGTGAGTCACTGCGTAACACGGCCCTGTCGCTGGATGCCAAAGGCCAGCATAACAGCAACTCCCGCGTGTTTTATCTGCAGCATGCCAAAGCCGAAAATCTGGTCGAAGTGCTGACCGGCGTCAGTACCAATCTGCAAAATAAAACCGAGGGTAAAGCGCCGGCAGTCAGCATGATCCAGGACATAGTGGTAAAAGCCGACGCGTATACCAACTCGCTGATCGTCAACGCGCCGCCGGATGTGATGAGCGAGCTGCAGGAGATTATCACCCGGCTGGATATCAGCCGTTCACAGGTGCTTGTAGAGGCGATTATCGTGGAGATGCAGGACGCTGACGGCATGGCGCTGGGCATGCAGTGGTTAAATAAATCCGCCGGCGGTACGCAATTTAACGATACACATATGCCAATCAGCAACCTTAAGCCGGGCGGTATCGGTGATGCCATGAAAGATGTTAACGGCCTGGCTACCGGCTTCTGGCATGGCAACTGGTCCGGTCTGTTTACCGCACTGCAAACCAACAGCCAGAACAATATCCTCGCCACGCCGAGCATCGTTACCCTTGATAATATGGAGGCCGAATTCACCGTCGGGCAGAACGTACCGGTGCTCAGCGGCAGCCAGACCACCGCAGGCGGCCATGTTTTCAACAGCGTTGAACGTAAGGACGTTGGCATCAAGCTTAAGGTCAAGCCGCAAATTAATCAGGGCGACTCGGTGATGATGGAGATCGAACAGGAAGTCTCCAGCGTGAATGAAATGAGTGGCGACAGCAAATTAGGCGTGACCTTTAATACCCGTCTGGTGAAAAACGCCGTACTGGTTGGCAGCAGTCGCACGGTGGTGGTTGGCGGGCTGCTGGACACCAGTAACAGCAATACGCAAAACAGCGTGCCGTTCCTGGGCCGTATTCCCCTGCTGGGCAAGCTGTTCAGCTCTGACAGCGACAAACGCAGCAAGCGCAATCTGATGCTGTTTATCCGCCCGACTATTATTCGCCAGCAGGAGAGCTTCGATCGCACCAGCGATCGCCAGCTGGAGAAGTTCCGTCACGAAGAGGCGACCTCACGTCCTGCCAGCAAAGCAGACAGCGCGCTGGACCGGCAGCTGTCGCAAAAGTTGAACAATCAGGCGCTGAACAGCATCCGAGAAAAGATTGCCGATTTTTACGCTGCGGAGCAGTCATGATGTCCCAGCCATTTCCTTACAGCTGGGTGCAACAGTATCAGGTGGTGGCCAACCTCAGCACCACGCCACCACAGATTGGCTACCGCAAGGAAAGCCCACTGGCGGCGGTGCTGGAAGCCCTGCGCATGCTGCCTGAAGCCAGCCTAAAACTGTTAACCGCGGAAGAATTCGCGGAGCAGATACTGCAGGTTTACCAGCAAAATGCGCCTTCACGTGAGATTGCCGACACGCTGGGCGACGACTTCGACCTGCACCAGCTGGTGGACACCCTGCCGCAGGATAATGATCTGCTGGACAGTGATGACGGCGCCCCGGTGATCCGCCTGATTAACGCGATTCTCAGCGAGGCGATAAAAGAGGGTGCCTCCGATGTACATATTGAGCCGTTCGAAAAACGACTGAATATCCGTTTCCGCATTGACGGCATGTTGCGGTCGGTTTTGTCACCTCCGCCACAGCTCAGCCGTTTTCTGCTGTCACGCATTAAGGTGATGGCAAAGCTGGATATCGCCGAGAAACGGATACCTCAGGATGGCCGCATCTCGCTGCGCATTGGCGGCAGAAGTGTCGACGTTCGCGTATCCACCCTGCCCTCCAGCTATGGCGAACGCATCGTGCTGCGCGTGCTGGACAAGCAGAGTGTAAAGCTGACCCTGACGGATATCGGTATGACGTCTGATATTCGTGAGGCGATGAGTAGGCTGCTTAACTCGGCACACGGGATCCTGCTGGTGACCGGCCCTACCGGGTCAGGAAAAAGTACCACGCTGTACGCAGCTTTGCGCCAGGTATGGAGCGAGGAGAAAAACATTATGACCATTGAAGATCCGGTGGAGTACGAACTGGACGGCATTGGTCAGACCCAGGTCAACAGCAAGGTGGACATGACCTTTTCGCGCGGCCTGCGCGCGATACTGCGTCAGGATCCTGACGTGGTGATGATCGGTGAAATCCGCGACACCGAAACGGCGCAGATCGCTGTACAGGCCTCGCTGACCGGCCATCTGGTCCTGTCAACACTGCACACCAACAGCGCTCCTGGTGCCATCGAGCGCCTGCAGGACATGGGCGTGGAACCTTTCCTGCTGGCCAGCTCGCTGCAGGGGATCCTGGCACAGCGGCTGGTACGTAAGCTCTGCCCGCACTGCCGTCAGCCGCGGACGATCAACGCGACAGAGTATCAGATGTTGCTCCCGGTGATGCAGGCAACCGACCACGGCCTGTGGACAGCGCGCGGCTGCGAGCAGTGCCACCACACCGGCTACCGCGGGCGCACCGGCATTCATGAACTGCTGGTGCTGGACGACGCGCTGCGCCAGGCCCTGAGCTGCGGGCAGAAAACGCTGCCGCTGCCGCACTACACCACGCTACAGCAGGATGGCCTGCGCAAGGCGCTGGACGGCATCACCACGCTGGAAGAAGTGCTGCGCGTCAGCCAGGAAGGTAGCTGAGATGCGTTTTCACTACCGCGCCGTCAACGCACAGGGCGTGCGCCAGCGCGGCGAAATCGACGCGGACAGCCCGCGCGATGCGCGCCAGCAGCTGCGAGATAAACAGCTGACGCCGCTGGTGCTGAAACCCGCCGCTTCTGCGCTGTCGTCACGCTTTTCCCGCCAGCGTAAGCCGTTCTCCGGCAACGAACTGGTATTGCTGGTACGCCAGCTGGCCACCCTGACCGCTGCCCGGCTGCCGCTGCCGCAGGCGCTGCAGGCGCTGGCAACCCAGAGCGAAAAACCGGCGCAGCGGGCACTGCTCAACCATCTGCGACAGGCGCTGCTGGAAGGGGCGTCGCTGGCCGAGGCGGTGGCGCTTTACCCACGAATTTTCACCCCGCTGTACCGGGCGATGATTGCTGCGGGCGAAGCCTCCGGCAATCTGCCCAGGGTGCTGGAGCAGCTGGCCGACTACTGCGAAAAAGCCCATCAGCTGAAGAGCAAGCTGACCCAGGCGATGATCTATCCGCTGCTGCTGACCACGGTAGCGATCGGTGTGGTGGCGATTCTGCTCACCGCCGTGGTGCCCAAAGTGGTGGAGCAGTTTTCTCATATGCAGCAGGCGCTGCCGCTCTCTACGCGCCTGCTGATGACCCTCAGCGACGTGACCCGCGCGGTCGGGCTGCCGCTGCTGGCGGGCGGTTTGCTGCTGATGCTGCTGCTCCGGCTGGCAGTGCGCCACCCGCTGCGCCGCCTGCGCTGGCACCGCCTGCAGCTTCGGCTGCCGCTGCTGGGCCGCATCATGCTGGATCTGAATATGGCGCGTTACGCCCGCACGCTGAGCATTCTGACCAACAGCGCGGTGCCGCTGCTGGAAAGTATGCAGATCGCTGCCACGGTGCTGAACAACGACTATATCCGTCAGCAGCTGCAGGAGGCGGGTCAGCGGGTGCGTGAAGGCAGCGCCTTTACCCAGGCGCTGGAACAGACCCGCCTGCTGTCGCCGATGATGCGCCATATGATCGCCAGCGGCGAGCAGAGCGGTGAGCTGGACAGCATGCTGACCCGCGCCGCAGAGATGCAGGATCGGGCGTTTATCGGCCAGATGACGCTGGCGGTCAGCCTGTTTGAACCCCTGCTGGTGGTGGTGATGGCTGGCGTGGTGCTGTTTATCGTCCTTGCCATCCTGCAGCCGATTTTACAACTTAACAACCTGGTAGGTTAATACGTGATGAAAAACCCAAAACAGACACACCCCTCTTCACTTGCCCGGCAGCAGCGGGGTTTTACCCTGCTGGAGATCATGGTGGTGATCGTGATCCTCGGTATTCTCGCCAGCCTGGTGATCCCCAGCCTGATGGGCAATAAAGACCGCGCCGACCGGCAGAAAGCGGTCAGCGATATCGTCACGCTGGAGAACGCGCTGGATATGTACAAGCTGGATAACGGCCGCTACCCCACCAGCGCACAGGGACTGCAGGCGCTGGTCCGCGAGCCACAGCTGGCCCCACAGCCGCGCAACTATCGCAGCGATGGCTATATCCGCCGCCTGCCTGAAGATCCGTGGGGCAACCCCTATCAGCTGCTCAGCCCCGGCGAGCATGGTGCCGTTGACGTGTTCTCCGCCGGGCCGGACGGCGAACCCGGCACCGACGATGACGTGACCAACTGGCAGCCGGAAGGGCAAGAGGAGGGCTAATGGCGCAGCGCGCAGCAGGCTTTACCCTGCTGGAGATCATGCTGGTGATGCTGTTGCTGGGGGTGGTTGCCGGGCTGATTGTCGCCACGCTGCCCTCGCAGGACGCCCGTCAGCAGGCCGGCAGGCTGGCCCTTACCCTGAATCATGCCGCCGGACAGGCGGCCACAGAAGGCCAGTTTTTACGCCTTGAAGTCAGAAGCGACGGCTGGCAGCTGCAGCGGCTGGCGCAGGGTGCGGGTCAGCATGCCGCCTTTCTGCCCGGCTATCACTGGCAGCCGCTCAGCCACAGGCTGGGCCATTTCAGGCTGCCGCAGACTATCCGTCTGCGGCTGCTGCAGCAAGGCCGCCCGCTGAAGCTGCCTGCCACACTGCTGTTTTCACCCGATGGCGATATGCCCGCGCTGACGTTTGAACTGCAGGCGCAGGATGCTGCGTCACGATTTATCACCTGGCATAACGGCCGGGCATCAGAGGAGCTGAATGAATGAACTGTCGTGGCATGACGCTACTGGAGGTACTGGTCGCGATGGCGCTGCTGGCAATTGCCGGGCTGGCGCTGCTGCGAACCAGCAGCGGGCAACTGCACCACCTGGGACATCTGGAGCACCAGCAGCTGGCGTATCAGGTGGCCGATTATCAGTTGAAACGCCTGCAGCTGGATGCGCAGTGGCCCGCAGAAAACTGGCATAACGGCGATATGACCATGGCCGGCGAGCAGTGGTTCTGGCGCTGGCGCGGGGTCAGTACCGCCGATCCGCAGATCCGCGCTCTGGAGGTGGAAGTACGACTTAACCGTCAGGCTCCCCAGGCACTGGCCCGGCTGCACGGCTGGCGAAGCCGGCCATGAGGCGCATTCAGCAAGGCTTTACCCTGCTGGAGATGATGGTAGCCCTGGCCATCTTCTCGGTGGTCGGTCTGGTCGGCTATCAGCTGTTGCAGGGGATGCTGCGCAACGGTGAACAGCTGAAGGAGCACAGCTCGCGCCTGAACGATGAGGAGCGGATTATTGCCCTGCTCAGCCGCGATCTGGCACAGGCAGCGATCCCGGCACATCCGGCGCTGGTGCCTGCCGGTGATGTCCCCTTTTTCGCCAGTAATCACGATGAAGAACGGCTGCGTCTGACCCGCCGCAACTGGCTCAATCCGCTGCAGACGCAGCGTTCCTCACTGCAGCGTGTTGCCTGGCGTTTTTCTGCCGGGACGCTGACGCGGGTCAGTCTCAGCGACGGGCAGACAGGCGCACAGTTCAGCGGGATCAGCGCGCTGCAGCTGCGCTTCTGGGCCGGCGGCAGCTGGCATACCGACTGGCCCGCCACCCACAGCCTGCCGGAGGCGATCGAAGTGACGCTGACGATGCAGCCCTGGGGTGAGTTCAAACATATCGCGCTGCTACAGGAAAACCACGGATGAACAAACGCCAGCGGGGAATGGCCGTACTCACCGTGCTGCTGCTGATTGCACTGATGACGCTGCTGGCGGTGACCGCGCAGGATCGCTTTCAGCAGGCGCTGCACGGGGCATACAGCGGACGCTTTATGCTGCAATCCGCCTGGTCGCTGCGCGGGGCGGAAGAGTGGCTGCTGCTGCAACCCCCGCCGCCCGGCGCGCAGCCGCCGCAGCAACTGCAGCTTGAGGATAGTGTGATCCACTACCAGTGGCGCGATCGTCAGGCCTGCTTCAACCTCAACGCGCTGGGCCGTAAAAGCAACGCCGCTCCGGCAAACGGCCTGAACAACAGCGCAGCCGATACCGTATTGCAGCATGCAGGCAGCGCACAGAGAGAGGACAAGTCCACGGCGGGTTCAGGTAATCCTGTCACGCCTGCAGTGCCGGGCAACGAGCTGAACAGCACGGCGCACTCCTCCGTTGATTCGCCGCTGACGGCAGCACAGCGCCTGTTTATCCGCCTGCTCCGGGAACTTGACGTACTGCCCGACAAAGCACGGCAACTGGCGCTGGCGCTGAGCGCGCAACTGCACAAGGGGGCGTTTATTGAACCCAGCCAGCTGCGCGACCCGGCCAGCGGCATCGACGCCGCGCTTTGGGCCAGGTTGGCTCCGCTGGTCTGTACCCTGCCCTCTGACAGCCTGCGTATCAATATTAACGGACTGACCGAAGAGCAACTGCCGCTGTTTACCGCCCTGTTTGACGGTGCACTGTCTGCGGCCCAGGCTGGCGAGTTGCTGAGCCGGCGCCCCCCGGCGGGCTGGAAGACGCTGACCGCCATGCTGGCTGCCTCCGGGCAGAACAATGCAGCAGATAATCCGGCCCTGCTGCTGAGCAGCGTGGACACCAAAAGCACGGCCTGGGAGCTGCTGATGTGGACCGGAGAAGCGCAATACAGCAACAGTCTGCGTAGCCGGTTACTCCTGCGCGACAAGCGTCTTCATGTTTCTGACCGACTTTATGGACTAAGCGAGTAAAAAAATGGATAAGTCCCGCTCTAAAGACCCGCGGCCGCTGGTTATTCACTGTACCAGCCACGATCCCAGGTGCTTCACCTGGTATTACCGGGAGGTGGATGGCCGCCTGCACAGCGGCGATCAGCACACTCCGCTACCCGCCGCCGTTTCCGGCACGGTGCTGCTGCTGCCCGCCAGTCAGATTATTTTTCACCAGGCCACGTTACGCCATATCACGCCGCAGACGCTGAGCTGGCAGCTGGAAAACCAGGCGCTGAGCGAACCGGAGATGCTGCATACCGTGGTGCTGCAGCAGGAAGGTGAGCAGGTGCATCTGGCTGCCGTTGACCGACAGTGGCTGCATCAGCTGCTGGCTCACCTGCGCAGCCGGGGGATTGCCGTAACCCGTGCCCTGCCCGATGCGCTGGTGCCGGATGAAAACCAGGCGCTGAGGCTGGGCGATCGCTGGCTGATCCGCCATCAGCGCTGGCAGGGCATCAGCCTGAATGAACAACAGCTGGCCCCGTTACAGCTGCACGCACCGCTGCTGGCCACCCTGGTGGCCGACAGTGGGCAGCAGGCAGCTGACGGGCCGGCGTCGGCCGGGCAGCTGTACCAGCTGGCGTGCCGGCAGCGGATCAATTTACTGCAGGGTGAATTTGCCGTCCGGCTGCCGCTGCGTCACGCCCGCACCTTTGCGCTGGCCTGCGCACTGTGCAGCGTACTGCTGCTGCTGATCCCGCCGCTGTGGTCCGGCTGGCAGGCTGGCACCCAGCTGAAACAGGCAGGGCGGCAAAGCCTGGCGCTGTACCAGCGCTATTTCCCGGACGAAAAACCGGCACGACCGGCGGCACGCATGACGGAACGGCTGAATGCCCTCAGCGCTGTGCCCGCTGCGGACGGACCGCTGCGGCTGCTGGCAGACTCTGCGGCCATGCTCGCAACGCTGCAAGATAATCCGCTGCAAACGCTGCGCTGGGATGAAAAGCAGCAGCAGCTTCATTTAAGCTTTGCCAGCACGCTGCCCGCTGCGTTAAGCGGCGATGGGCTGACAATACAGATTCAGGAGAACATCATGACCATTGGCAGGAAACCATGATTAACAGCATACAAAAGGTCTGGTCCCGCCCGCCGCGTGAACGCGGGTTGTTGCTCCTGCTCGCCGCTGTCGCCTTACTGACCCTGCTGTGGCTCAGTTTACAGGCCGCCCGGCACTATCAGCTTGACGCCCGGCAGCAGGCCCGCCGTGCGCAGGCTGAACTGGCGGGGATGCAACAGCAGGTCGCGGCGCTGGAGCCACTGCTGGCACGCCAGCAGCGCCAGCACAGCCCGGACTGGCAGGAGGAGGTGCTGGCGCTGGCAGCAGAACAGGGGTTGATCCTGACGGTGGCCGGACGCGATGCCCGCCAGCTGCTGTTCAGCCCGGGTAACACTGACCTGCCGCGCCTGAGCCGCTGGCTGCAGCAGCTGGAGCAGGAGTATTACGTACACGCCGTGCGGCTACAGCTGCGCAACGCACCAGAGGGCGTCACCCTGGTTCAGCTGGTACTGCAACGCCATGAATGAGATCTTCCTTTTGATCGCCCTGCTAGGTGCCTGTGCGGGCAGCCTGATGAACATGGTGGTGTGGCGGCTGCCGCGCATAGTGCTGCAACAGGAAGGGCCGGAATTTAGCCTGTGGCTGCCACCCTCACACTGCCCACGCTGCCGTTCACCCCTCGCCTGGTATGACAATCTGCCGCTGCTGAGCTGGCTGTGGCTGCGTGGCCGTGGCCGCTGCTGCGGGCAGCAGATTGGCCTGCGCTATCTGCTGACCGAGATGGCCTGCGTGCTGCTGAGCCTGCTGATGGCCTGGATTTTTCCCGCGGATGGACAGCTGGCCGCCGCACTGTTACTGAGCTGGTTTTTGCTGGCGCTGTCGCTGATTGACCGCGATCACCAACTGCTGCCGGATGCGCTGACGCTGCCGCTGCTGTGGCTGGGAATAGTCTGCCAGCTGGCGGGCTGGCTGCCTGATATCACGCTTGAACAAAGCGTGACGGGAGCGATGGCCGGTTATCTCTCGCTTTGGCTGCTGGCAACCGGCTACCGGCTGCTGCGAGGCAAGGAAGCGCTGGGAATGGGCGATGCCAAGCTGCTGGCCGCGCTGGGTGCCTGGCTGGGCTGGCAGCCGTTACCGCTGCTGCTGCTGCTGGCATCGGCCAGCGGCATTGTGTGGCTGGCAGCTGGCCGTGTGCTGACCGGACGTTCACTGGCTGCACCTTTTCCATTTGGTCCGAGCCTTGCCTCCGCCGGGGGATTGCTGTTCATAGCAGAAAACAGCGCGTTGCTGAGACAGCTTTACTGAAACTCTCCTCTACTCCTGACTGAATCACACTTTTCTCACTTCTGTGCCACCGCTGTCTGGCGGCGGCACAGTGTTCTGGTCAGGCTGGCATCCGGATACAGGGTTATCCTGAACGGTTAACAAATAATATCCCCCTCCCCATCCCGTTAAACTTTCCGTATCTGTGCAATTAAGCTGGCATCAGATCTTAATAACCTGCCTGAAGACACCACGCAATCAAAAAATGTATTAAAAGCAATACAAAAACAACTTATCAATCTCAAAAAAACATCCCAACTCATTACCAGAATTAAAATAAATAGTTAAAACAGCAGTTTAACAACTATAAGTTTTGTTAAGTAACGGATTTCGTTGTTTAGCCAATATTCTGGATGGGTAGTTTGGTAGTGCATCAAAAACATTTTTCTGATGCCTTTTAATTTTAATATTTAATTGAGAATACGGTCACTTATGAAAGTCAGTAAAATTGCTCTGGCGGTTTCCGCCCTCCTGATCAGCGGCAGTGCATTAGCACACGGATTTATCAGCGAGCCACCTTCCCGCGATCGTCTGTGCCAGACCCAGCAAAACGCCGAGTGCGGTCAGGCACAGTGGGAACCTCAGAGTGTGGGTGAATCACCAAAAGGTTTCCCTAAGCCAGGCACACCGCCAGACGGTGAACTGGTAAGTGGTAACGGTGGTACTGCCGGTATTGGTAAATTACTCAATGCTCAGGACAGCACTCGCTGGTACAAAAATAAAATGCAGGCGGGGACTAACACCTTCACCTGGCACTTTACTGCAGCCCACAAGACAACTGATTTTAAATACTTCATCACCAAACAGGACTGGGATGCCAACAAACCGCTGACCCGTGACGCTTTTGAACTGACGCCATTCTGCGTGGTTGACGGCCATGGTCAAATCCCTGCCCCTTCAGGTGCAGATGTAACTCACACCTGCCAGGTACCGGAGCGTAACGGTTATCAGGTGATTTACGCCAGCTGGGAAATTGACGATACCGGCAACAGCTTCTACAAAACCGTAGACGTGGAGTTCGACGGTGGCGTTCCGTCTGAATGGAGTAACTCAATCGGCTCGATTACGGCACATAAAGATCTTAAAGCCGGTGACAATGTGAAAGTGCGCTTCTTCGACACCAACGGTGAAAATACCCGACTGGAGCTGGTAATGGATATCACCAGTGACGAAGCAGGTAAAAAGCAGAACTGGCCTAAGGCGCTGGCAGAAAAAATCAACAGTGCCCACAAGGATATCCGCGCAGGTTCTAAAAATGCGAAGGGTGAAGTGAATCCTTCTTCCGATCTGAACCAGATTTATACCCGTGCAGGCAGCACGCTGCGCAGCGTAGTGGTCGAAACCCACTCTGAAAACGAAAGCAAGGCGTCGATGACCTTGAGCCAGATCAAGGAAAGCTACCCGATTGTTGATGGTAAAGCCATCGTGACCTTTGATGTGGTAGCCGAAGGCGACCTGGTGGTGAACACCAAAGTACACGGTGAGGATAATTCTTTCAGAGGGTTCCTGTCCGTAACCCTGAAAGACGGTAAGAAGACGCTGCAGGTGCCGGTGGATGCCAACGCTTCAGGCGTGTACTCTGTCAACGTATTGGGAATCCCACGTGGTTCTGACGATATGTTAATGGAAGATTTCAAGGTAAATCTGACCGCGCCAGTCTCTGCCGGTGATGCTGAGTTCGTTTATCCGCAGAACATTGCGAAGTACAAAGCAGGCACCACCGTACTGCAGCCAAAAACCAACAAAGTTTACGAGTGTAAGCAGGGTGCAGTTGCCGGCTGGTGTACGATTTACTCATCAAGCGCCAACCATTATGAGCCGGGTGTGGGTTCTGCATGGCAGGACGCCTGGAATGAAATCGGTGATGCTAAGAAGTAATTCTCTCTAAAACGGATTAAGTTAATCTCATGGCAGCCCTCACCGGCTGCCTTTTTACTGTTAGAGCGATCGGGCATCCCGTTGCCCCCATTCCATCCTCATTACCCTTTATTACGCCAACATTACCCCGACATTACCTTCAGACCACTCCCTACAGACATCCGGAAGAATAGCGTACTCTCTGCCCCCCACACCGACCGTGGCTACCGGTCAGACTGGCAGATGGAGATCGTCGACGGATTGTCATCTCAGAATAATGAAACTTATCAGACGGGAAAAAGAAACCGTGATAAGGGGCAGGGAAAAAATCAAACCCGTTGCAGAAGATGGCAGGTGGTTGGCGAATATGCCGTGGTGGTGGGTGGGTGTTCATGGTCTGTCAGTCATACGCTACGCCATAAAAAAGGGCCGGATTCTCATCCGGCCCTGCTTTAGCACACGCTGAGGAGATTAGCTCAGACGGCCGTGGCACTGCTTATATTTCTTACCGGAACCACACGGGCACAGGTCGTTACGGCCAACCTTACGTTCGCCGGTCTGGGCGGCCAGCGCCTGCGCTTCCTCGGTTGCATCGTCAACGTGGCTCAGGTGCTGCTGCTGCGCCAGGCGCTCGGCCTCCTGGCGGCGCTGCTCTTCCATCTGCTCAACTTCTTCCGGCATACGCACCTGTACCTTGCTCAGGGTGCTGACCACTTCATACTTCAGTGATTCCAGCATCGCCGCGAACATGGCGAAGGATTCACGCTTGTACTCCTGCTTTGGATCCTTCTGCGCATAGCCGCGCAGGTGGATACCCTGACGCAGGTAGTCCATCGCCGCCAGGTGCTCTTTCCACAGCGAATCCAGCGTCTGCAGCATCACGCCTTTCTCGAAGTTGCGCATCATCTCGGTGCCGACAATCTCTTCTTTGCGCAGGTACTGAGCCTTGGCTTCGTCCATGATGCGCTCGCGCAGCGTCTCTTCATGCAGCTCAGGCTCTTTTTCCAGCCAGTCGGCGATCGGCAGGTCGAGATCGAAATCGTTTTTCAGGCGCTCCTGCAGGCCTGGCACATCCCACATCTCTTCCAGCGACTCCGGTGGAATCGAACCGTCGATGGTGGCTTTGAAGACATCTTCGCGGATGCTGGCGATGGTTTCAGAAACGTCAGACACGTCCAGCAGCTCGTTACGCTGGGTGTAGATGGCGCGGCGCTGGTCGTTTGCCACGTCATCATACTCCAGCAGCTGCTTACGGATATCGAAGTTGCGGCTCTCCACCTTGCGCTGCGCGTTAGCAATCGCCTTGGTCACCCACGGGTGCTCAATCGCTTCGCCCGGCTTCATACCCAGCTTGCGCATCATGTTTGAGACGCGGTCAGAGGCAAAGATACGCATCAGCGCATCTTCCATCGACAGGTAGAAGCGGGAGGAACCCTGGTCACCCTGACGGCCGGAACGACCGCGCAGCTGGTTATCAATACGGCGTGATTCATGACGCTCGGTGCCGATAATGTGCAGACCACCGGAGGCCAGTACCGCTTCATGGCGCACTTTCCACGCGCTCTTGATCGCTTCAATCTGCTCGGCGGTGGGATCGGTCAGGTCGGCAATCTCTGCCTGCCAGCTGCCGCCCAGCACGATATCGGTACCACGACCGGCCATGTTGGTGGCGATGGTGACCGCACCCGGCTGACCGGCCTGCGCCACGATATCCGCTTCGCGGGCGTGGAACTTGGCGTTCAGCACTTCATGTTTGATGCCGGCGCGGGTCAGTTCGTTGGACACCACTTCCGATTTTTCAATCGAAATGGTACCGACCAGGATCGGCTGACCGTTAGCGGAACGTTCGCGGATATCTTCGATAATCGCGCCAATCTTCTCCAGCTCGGTCATATAGACCAGGTCCGGCAGATCTTTACGCTGCATCGGGCGGTTGGTCGGTACCACGATGGTATCCAGCTTGTAAATCGAGCTGAATTCAAAGGCTTCGGTGTCGGCGGTACCGGTCATACCGGCCAGTTTGTTATACAGGCGGAAGTAGTTCTGGAAGGTGATCGAGGCCAGCGTCTGGTTCTCGTTCTGTATATCCACGCCCTCTTTGGCTTCCACCGCCTGATGCAGGCCGTCAGACCAGCGGCGGCCCTGCATGGTACGGCCGGTGTGTTCATCAACGATGATCACTTCGCCGTCTTTTACGATGTAGTCTACGTCGCGGGTGAACAGCACGTGGGCGCGCAGCGCGGCGGTCACGTGATGCATCATCATAATGTTGCCCGGCGAGTAGAGCGACTCGCCCTCTTCCATGATGCCTTCGCTGACCATCAGCCCTTCAATCGCCACCAGACCGCGCTCGGTCAGGTGCACCTGGCGTGATTTCTCATCCACCGAGAAGTGGCCTTCGCCCTGGAAGCTGTCGGAGTCTTCTTTTTCCTGACGGATCAGGTTAGGGATAATCTTGTTAACCTTGATATACAGCTCGGAGCTGTCTTCCGCCGGGCCGGAGATGATCAGCGGGGTACGCGCTTCATCGATCAGAATGGAGTCAACCTCATCCACCAGCGCATAGTTCAGCTTGCGCTGTACGCGCTCTTCCGGGCTGAACGCCATGTTATCGCGCAGGTAGTCGAAGCCGTATTCGTTGTTAGTACCATAGGTAATATCAGCAGCGTAGGCAGCACGTTTGGCCGGTGCCGGCATGCCCGGCAGGTTGATGCCGACGCTCAGGCCAAGGAACTCGAACAGCGGACGGTTGTTTTCGGCGTCACGCTGGGCCAGATAGTCGTTGACCGTCACCACGTGCACGCCTTTGCCGCTCAGGGCATTCAGGTAGGCAGGCAGGGTAGCGGTCAGGGTTTTACCTTCACCGGTGCGCATTTCGGCGATGCAACGGTCGTTCAGTACCATACCGCCCAGCAGCTGCACGTCGAAGTGGCGCATGCCGAAGACGCGTTTACTGGCTTCGCGCACGGTGGCGAAGGCTTCCGGGATCAGGCTCTCCAGCGATTCGCCTTTCTCCAGGCGGGCACGGAATTCGTTGGTTTTTGCCTGCAGCTCTTCATCCGTCAGCCTGACGAAATCCGGCTCCATCTTGCCGATCTGCTCAACTACTTTGCGCATACGGCGCAGGGTACGGTCATTGCTGCTGCCAAAGACTTTGGTCAATAATTTGCTAATCATAATAGATAGTTTCTCTCTGCCATCGCGATGTGCGACGGTCACTCAAAAGGGGTTAACGATCGTTTGGGTGAGTTAAACCAGAGAAGCAGGTCCGGCACGGATGCCGCGAACCTGCGCCAGCCAGAGGCCGGGATGATGCAGAGAGGAAACGGAGACTTCGCGCTCGGCGGTACGACGGATAATCACCGGCGGCCGCGCTTCGTGGGTCAGTAAGGCGTTTAAGGTATCCAGCAGCGCCAGCTTGTGGGCTTCCAGCGGCTGTTCAGCAACGGTGGCCGGAGAAACCGACGGCGTCAGCGTAAACGAGAGGTGGCGGATTACCGTGCGGATCGCGTGCTGGTGCCAGTAATCAACGCTAAAGCTGGGGCGGCGGACGCTCTCCTGCAGCAGCGCCAGATGGTGGCTGCGCGCCACGCTGCTGATATTCAGGCTGCGCGACGAGGTTTCTGATAAAGTAGTGTGGTCGTGTGCGGACGCCTGCGGCAGGCCGAGACTGGCCGCGACCATCCCCAGCAGGAGATGTGGCCAGAAGTAACGTCTGCCAAATTGTCGCCAACGACTCAGAATACCGATCACTGTGTTCCGCCGGAGCTAACTATGCGTGATAGTCGCCCACAATCAATTGAAAGTTTTTTCGATCTCGCCCAGGAGCAGAGCGTGTTGCAACATGTGCAGCAGCGTGCCATCGCCCTGAATAAGCTGAATCGCGCCGTTCAGGGGGTTCTGCCCGCTCAGCTGCACCCATGGTGCCGCGTAGCCAACTTCCGTCAGGGGATTCTGGTGATCGAAACGGCTAACGCCAGCTGGCTGATGCGCTTACGCTATGAACAGGCCAGTCTGTTATCAGCTTTACGTGCGCAAATATTACCATCATTGACGGCAATCGACATCAGGATTAATCCGTCGCTGGCCTCAAAAGGGCTTAAAACCGTGCAAGAAAACAGCGCTCAGGCGACTACCGAAGAAAAACCGGTGCTGAGAAAGATGACGGAGCAGAGTGCGGAAAGTTTGCGTGCGGTGGCCAGTAACAGCCCGGAAAAACTGAAGAAGATTTTAGAACGACTGGCCTCGCTGGCCGGAGAGAGTACCCGCTCAACCAGTCGTTAATTTACCCGTTGACCACACAGCCTGTGTCAGTCACCAGATACTACCGGTTCTGGCTTAGGCCAGAACCAGGTTAGGTGCCTTGAACGTCACCGGAAGTTCAGCTTCGTCTTCGAACGTTGCCCATTCCCAGGCTTCCTGCTTCGCCAGAACCGCCTGCAGCAGTTTATTGTTCAGCGCATGGCCAGACTTAAACGCCGTCAGTGCACCGATAATGTTGTGGCCGCACATATACAGGTCGCCAACGGCGTCGAGCATTTTGTGGCGCACGAACTCATCTTCGAAGCGTAAGCCGTCTTCGTTCAGCACGCGGTAGTCATCGACCACGATGGCACAGTCAAAGCTGCCACCCAGGCACAGACCACGCGACTGCAGCGCTTCAATGTCGCGCATAAAACCGAAAGTACGAGCACGGCTGAGCTGGCGCGTAAAGGCTTCGGCAGAGAAGTCCATACGGTAGCGCTGGGTGCTGGCGTCGATCGCAGGATGGTTAAAATCAATGGTGAAATCCAGTGAGAAACCATTATGCGGGGTCAGTTCAGCCCATTTGTCGCCTTCTTCAACCCGGACAGGTTGTTTGATGCGCACAAATTTCTTCGCGCTGTTCAGCTCTTCGATGCCGGCATCCATCAGCAGATAGATAAAGGGCGCGGCGCTGCCATCCATAATCGGGATTTCAGGCGCGTTAACTTCCACCACAATATTATCGATGCCGAGTGCTGCCAGAGCGGCGTTCAGGTGTTCGACTGTCGAAATACGCACGTCATGCTCATTGACCAGGCAAGTACAGAGCATGGTATCACGCACGGATTTGGCATCAGCCGGGAAATCAACCGGTGGATTCAAGTCAGTGCGACGATAGATGACCCCGGTGTTAGCCGGCGCAGGGCGTAACGTCAGCGTGACTTTTTTGCCGGTGTGTAAACCGACGCCGGTCGTCTGAACAATACGTTTTAATGTCCGTTGTTTGATCATCGCATTATCTCGCAAAAAAATTACCATCCGACCACCAGTTTAGCTTACTGGCGGGCGAACAGTTTAGCACAAAGAGTGCAAATTCCCTACTATCAGGAAATTCTTAGTCCGCCTGCTTGCGCAGGAAGGCCGGAATATCCAGATAATCAGGCTCTTTGTTAGTCTGGGTAGCAGAGTCGTTGACCACTTTGGCCGCCGGGTTCTGTTCCTGCGGCAGCGGTGCCATACCGTGCTGCTGGTAGCGGCGATCCATGGTCGGCTGTGCAGACTGCTTGTTGGTGACCAGGGTGATTTCTGGACGTTTGTCCATGCCGATGCCGGTTGCCACCACGGTGACGCGCAGTTCATCGTTCATTTCCGGATCCAGTGAAGTACCGATCACCACGGTGGCGTTATCCGATGCAAAGGCACGGATGGTGTTACCCACGGTTTCGAACTCATCCAGACGCAGGTCGAAGCCGGCGGTGATGTTGACCAGTACGCCACGCGCGCCGGAAAGGTCGATATCTTCCAGCAGCGGGCTGGAGATCGCCATTTCAGCAGCTTCTTCCGCACGGTCTTCACCGCAGGCGACGCCGGAGCCCATCATCGCGTAGCCCATTTCGGACATCACGGTGCGCACGTCAGCAAAGTCGACGTTCATCAGACCCGGACGGGTAATCAGCTCGGCGATACCCTGCACCGCGCCCTTCAGCACGTCGTTGGCCGCGCCAAAAGCGTCCAGCAGTGAAATACCACGGCCCAGCACCTTCAGCAGCTTGTCATTGGGGATGGTGATCAGTGAGTCAACGTGCTTGGACAGCTCGGCGATCCCCTGTTCAGCAAACGCCATGCGCTTTTTGCCTTCGAAGTTGAACGGCTTGGTCACTACCGCCACGGTCAGAATACCGAGCTCTTTAGCCACCTCAGCCACGACCGGAGCTGCACCGGTACCGGTGCCGCCACCCATACCTGCGGCGATAAACACCATGTCCGCGCCATCCAGCGCCTGACGCAGTGCTTCACGATCTTCTTCAGCCGAGTTACGGCCTACTTCCGGGTTGGCACCGGCACCCAGACCCTTGGTAATCCCGTTACCGATCTGAATGGTCTGGCCAACGGCCGTTTTACGCAGTGCCTGAGCGTCGGTGTTTACGGCGAAGAACTCTACGCCTTCAATACGTTCACGCACCATATGCTCTACGGCATTACCGCCGCCGCCGCCGACGCCGATGACTTTAATCACCGCGTCATTGGTTAATTCCATTGGTTCAAACATAATTTCTCTCCGTTTATGTGCCTGTACGCCTGGAGATCACGCATTGCTCTAGCATGATCGCCTTTAGTAATAATTAAAACTCTTTTCTCAGCCAGCTGTTGATTTTTTTGAACCAGTTACCCACTGAGGCTCTTTTTTCAACTTCCGCCTCACCGCTGAGGTGAGATTCTTTTCCGTAATGCAGCAGACCTACCGCCGTCGAGTAGTAAGGCTCCTGCGCGTAATCCGTTAATCCTGTGATATTCAGCGGCTGTCCGATACGCACCTGGGTGTGGAACACCCGCTGCGCGCAAGCCGCTAATCCTTCAATCTGTGCCGCGCCGCCGGTCAGTACGATGCCGGCCGCGAGGTGGTGTTTAACGCCCTGCTGGCGAAGCTGCTCCTGCAGTTGCAGGATCTCGTCGTTCACCAGGTTAAGCAGTTCGGTGTAGCGCGGCTCGATCACTTCCGCCAGCGTCTGACGCTGCAGGCTGCGCGGAGGCCGGCCACCGACGCTCGGCACCTCAACATTCTCGTCTTTACCGACGATAGCCCCGAGCGCACAGCCGTGGCGCACTTTAATCGCTTCAGCATCCGTCGGCGGCGTACCAAAAGCGTAGGCGATGTCGCTGGTCACCACGTTGCCCGCATAGGGGATCACTTTGGTATGACGCAGCGCGCCGCCGGTGTAGACGGCGATATCCATGGTGCCACCGCCGACGTCGACCACGCAGACGCCCAGCTCACGTTCGTCTTCGGTCAGCACCGCAAAGCTGGACGCCAGCCCGGCAAAGATCAGTTGATCGACCTTCAGGCCACAGCGCTCCACCGCTTTCACGATGTTCTTCGCCATATCATTGTGGCAGGTAATCAGGTGCACCTTAGCCTGCATGCGCACGCCGGACAGACCCACCGGGTTTTTGATCCCTTCCTGATAGTCGATGGCGTACTCTTGCGGGATCACATGGAGAATGCGGTGCTCGTCGCGCACGCGTACCGATTTGGCGGTGTGCACTACGTTCTCGACATCTTCCTGGGTTACTTCCTCTTCGGAAATAGGAACCATCCCTATTTCGTTCTGGCAGCTGATGTGTTTACCCGATAATGCGAGGTAGACCGAGGAAATCTGGCAATCCGCCATCAGCTCCGCCTGATCGATGGCGCGCTGCACGCACTTCACCACCGACTCAAGGTCGTTCACGCCACCTTTATCCATGCCACGAGACGGGCAGCTGCCCACCCCGATAATATTGACCATGCCATCGGGCAGAACTTCCCCTACCAGGGCGGCAACCTTCGCGGTGCCAATCTCGAGTCCAACTACCAGTTTTCTGTCCGTCGACTTGATCATTGTTGTTTAGCCTGTGCCTGAGTCTGCTGCTGTTCGCCGTCAGCACTCGTAGTAATTATCGGTGTCCATCCTACTGCCGCGCCAGAGTCGTAACGCAGGTCAACGTAGTTGATACGCGTATTTTCTGCCTGCCCCTGCTGCTGCAGCGTCGGGTACAGGGTAATAAAGCGCTTCAGGCGCTTCATATCCTCGTTGCGCCCTAACTCCAGGCGGGTGTCATCACTCAACACCAGCTGCCAGGATCGCCGGGCGGTCATTGAGGCCGCCTTAAGCGTAAATTTGCTGGCCGCCAGCACGTCGCGCATCTCGTGATAGCCGGCTAACACCTCGGACTCGCTGCCCTCCGGGCCGTACAGCATCGGCAGACTCTCTTTGCCGAGGTGGCTGGCCGGCACGCTGAACGATTTGCCTTCAGCATCAACCATATGCACATCATTCCACCGTGCAACGGCGACATATTCAACCAGATGAATCTTTAATTCGTCCGGCCACTGCTTGCGCACGCTCACCTGCTGGATCCACGGCAGACGTTCGATCTGCTGCTGGATGATGTCGACATCCTGCGACATAAAGGTGCCGGGCTCGCCCAGCGACAAAATAGCCTGGCGAATATCATCGTTGGTGGTGTAGTGCGTCTTGCCGGTGACCACCAGCTTTGACAGCGGCTGCCGGGACGCATCGTTCATCCACTTCAGCACCACTACGCCCCCCGCCGCCATCACGCCAACCACCATCAGCAGGAACAGGATCCCCGCCAGCCGCGTGCCGTTACTGCGCCCGGTACGCGCCTTTTTTTCCTGCGCTTCCCGGTTACGAACGTTCAGAGCCGCCTGAGACATATCAGTCGGCCAGCTCCAGAATGCGCGCTACCAGCTGCGAGAAGCTCAGCCCGGCCTGTTTCGCCGCCATCGGCACCAGGCTGTGGCTGGTCATGCCCGGAGAGGTGTTGACCTCCAGCAGGTAGAAGCGTCCGTCGCCGCCCATCATCACATCTACGCGGCCCCAGCCGCTGCAGCCCAGCGCACGCCAGGCGGCCAGCACCAGGCTGTTCAGCTCCGCTTCCTGCTCCGCATTCAACCCTGACGGGCAGAAGTACTGGGTTTCGTCAGAGATATATTTCGCCTGATAGTCGTAAAACTCGCTGGCGGCCTGGATGCGGATCGACGGCAGAATTTCGTCGCCGATCACGCCTACGGTGTACTCCGGGCCGCTGAGGAAGGCTTCGACCAGCACTTCGTCATCGTGGCGGAAGGCTTCCGACAGCGCCGCCGGCAGCTCCGTGGCCTGATTGACCCGTGAGATGCCGACGCTGGAGCCTTCACGGCTCGGCTTAACAAACAGCGGCAGGCCCAGCGCGGCGATGCGCGTTTCCAGCTCGCCGCTGATGCCCGCGTCCATCTGCTGACGGGTCAGCGCCACGTAGGGGGCGATCGGCAGGCCACAGCCGCCCCACAGATATTTGGTGCGCAGCTTGTCCATGGTGATCGCCGAAGCCATCACGCCGCTGCCGGTATAGGGGATCGCCAGGTACTCCAGCAGCCCCTGCAGGGTGCCATCTTCTCCGCCGCGACCGTGCAGCGCGATAAAGGCTCTGGTAAAGCCCTCTTCCTTCAGACGCGTCACCGGGAAATCACGGATGTCCACCGGATGGGCGTTAACGCCCGCCTCCTGCAGACCGGCGGTTACCGCCGCACCGGATAACAGTGACACATCACGCTCGGCCGAGGTGCCGCCCAGCAATACCGCTATTTTATCCGCCATGATGTTCCTCACCGTTGTTCTGCAACGTTAATTTTAGTTCAGACAGCGTGCGGGCGATGCGGCCAACGTTGCCCGCCCCCTGCACCAGAATCAAATCGTTGCCGGTCAGCTTCGGCAACAGCATCTCCAGCACCGCATCGTGGTCAGAGACCAGAATCGGGTCAACTTTGCCGCGGCCGCGAATGGTGCGGCACAGCGAGCGGCTGTCGGCGCCCGGGATCGGCGCTTCGCCGGCGGCATAGACGTCCAGCATCAGCAGAACGTCGACCTGCGACAGCACGTTAGCGAAGTCGTCATACAGGTCGCGGGTACGCGTGTAGCGGTGCGGCTGGAAAATCATCACCAGATTTTTATCCGGCCAGCCGGCGCGTGCCGCTTTGATCGTCACGTCCACTTCGGTCGGGTGATGACCGTAGTCATCAACCAGCATCGCCTTACCGTTCTCAACCGGATACTCGCCGAGGAAGTCAAAGCGACGTCCGGTGCCCTGGAAGCTCAGCAGCGCGCTGAGGATATCTTCGTCCTCAATGCCCTCTTCGGTGGCCACCGCCACCGCCGCCGCCGCGTTCAGCGCGTTATGGCGGCCCGGCGCGTTCAGCGTCACGTGCATCAGCGGCTTGTCATGACGTACCAGGGTAAAGTGGCCCTGTGCCCCACGCTGCTCGTAATTCTCGACCCGCACGTCGGCGTCATCGCTGAAGCCGTAGGTGGTGATCTGCCGGCCAACGCGCGGGATCAGTTCACGGATCACCTCGTCATCAACGCAGAGCACCGCACGGCCATAAAACGGCAGGTTGTGCAGGAAGTTGATAAACGTCGTTTTTAACACCTCGAAGTCGCCCTGGTAGGTATCCATATGGTCGGCTTCGATATTGGTGACGATCGCCACCATCGGCTGCAGATGGAGGAACGATGCGTCGCTCTCATCGGCTTCCGCAATCAGGTAGCGGCTGCTGCCCAGACGCGCGTGGGTGCCGGCCGCCTTCACCAGCCCGCCGTTGACAAAGGTCGGGTCCAGGCCGCCCTCGGCATAAATGCCGGAGACCAGTGCGGTGGTGGTGGTTTTGCCATGGGTGCCGGCAATGGCAATACCGTGACGAAAGCGCATCAGTTCGGCCAGCATCTCGGCGCGGCGGATTACCGGGATACGCGCTTCACGCGCCGCCACCACTTCCGGGTTGTCCTGAGACACCGCGGTCGAAACCACCACCACGCTGGCGTCGCTGACGTTCTCCGGGCGATGGTTAAAATAGATGGTCGCCCCAAGGCCGGCCAGATGCTGGGTTACCGCGTTCGGCGCCAGGTCGGAACCGCTGATTTCATAGCCTTCGTTGGCCAACACTTCGGCAATACCGCCCATGCCGGCACCACCGATGCCAACAAAGTGGATGTGCCGGACGCGACGCATCTCGGGCACGATAGAACGCAGTTTTGCCAGTTGTTGTGTATTCATCTCTTCGCCTGCTGGTGCGTCACCGCACCTGTATTACGGGCCAGGCCTGCCTGACCCCTGCATAATCTGTTTAGCGCGCGGCCTTACTGACTTCAGCCGCCACGCGCTCTGTTGCGTCGGGGATCGCCACCGCGCGGGCTTTTTCAGCCATCTGCAGCAGCGTGACCCGATCCCAGCCCGCCAGCGTATCCGCCACGGTTGCCGCGGTGAACTGCGGCTGTTCATAAATTCTGGCGGCGCCGGCCTGCTCCAGCGGCAGCGCGTTCCAGTACTGCTGACGGTCTTTGTGCTGGAACGGCACGAAGATCGCCGGCAGGCCGGCGGCGGCCACCTCACTGACGGTCAGCGCGCCGGAGCGGCAGACGATCACGTCAGCCCAGGCATAGGCGCTGGCCATATCGTCAATAAACTCGGCCACCCGATGGCCGTTCTGGCCCAGCCGCTGGTACTCGGCGTTGACGCTGTCCAGCGATCCTTTGCCGACCTGGTGCCACAGGGTAATCTGCTCACCCAGCAGCGCGGCGACCTGCGGCAGCGTCTGGTTGAGCACCCGTGCCCCCTGGCTGCCGCCGATCACCAGCACACGGGTCGGGCCGCTGCGCCCGGCCAGCCGTTCGGCCGGCAGCGGCAGCGCCAGCACGTCGGTACGCACCGGGTTGCCAACCACGTCGGCATGCGGGAAGGCTCCGGGAAACGCCTGCATCACTTTGGTAGCAATCTTTGCCAGCCACTTGTTAGTCAGCCCGGCGATGCCGTTCTGCTCATGCAGCACCACCGGCACACCGCAGCTCCACGCCGCCAGCCCGCCGGGGCCGGAAACGTAGCCACCCATGCCCAGCACCACGTCCGGCTGCCAGGCCTTAATGATCGCCCGCGCCTGCCGCCACGCGTTGAAGATGCGCAGCGGCGCCATCAGCTGGGCCTTCAGCCCTTTGCCGCGCAGGCCGCTGATGCGAATAAAATCAATGTCGATTCCGTGTTTTGGCACTAAATCCGCTTCCATCCGGTCAGCGGTTCCAAGCCAGCGTACCTGCCAGCCCTGCGCCATCAGATGGTGTGCTACCGCCAGCCCGGGGAACACGTGCCCGCCGGTTCCGCCAGCCATCACCATCAGTCGCTTTGCACTCATCGACTACCCTCGCGTAAACGCCTGGGCCTTGGCCAGACGCGTCTCATAATCAATACGTAACAAAAACACGATGGCGGTCGACATAATAATCAGACTCGAACCACCGTAACTGATCAGCGGCAACGTCAGGCCTTTGGTCGGCAACATCCCGGCCGCGGCACCGACGTTAACCAGCGCCTGGAAGCTGAACCACACGCCAATTGAGCAGGCGAGAAAGCCGGCAAAACGCTGATCGATCTCTAAAGCGCGGCGTCCGATGGACATCGCGCGAAAAGCGACGAAGAATACCATTAACAACGCCAAAACCACACCGATATAACCCAGTTCCTCACCGAGAATGGAGAAGATAAAATCGGTGTGCGCTTCCGGTAAATATTCCAGTTTTTGCACCGAATTTCCCAGCCCCTGCCCCCAGAATTCGCCGCGGCCAAAGGCCATCAGCGACTGGGTTAACTGGTAGCCGCTGCCGAACGGATCTTCCCAGGGATCGAGGAATGAGGTGACGCGGCGCATACGGTAAGGTTCGGCCACGATCAGCAGGCAAACCGCAAAAATTCCCGAGCCGATAATCGCCAGGAACTGCCACAGTTTCGCTCCGGCCAGGAACAGCATCGCCAGCGTGGTGACGAACAGCACCACCACCGTACCCAGATCGGGCTGCGCCAGCAGCAGTACCGCCAGCACCACCATCACGCCCATCGGTTTACAGAAGCCCCAAAAGTTCTGACGCACCTCTTCCACCTTGCGCACCAGATAGCTGGCGAGGTAACAGAACAGCGACAGTTTCGACAGCTCGGCGGGCTGAATACGCAGCGGGCCAAGTGCGATCCAGCGCGATGCGCCGTTAACCGAGCTACCGACCAGCAGCACCACCAGCAGCATCGCCACCGTCACCAGCAGCATCACGTTGCTGTAGCGTTGCCAGAAATCCATCGGGATGCGCAGGGTGACCAGCGCCATGCCGAATGCCAGCAGGATGTAGAACGCATCGCGCTTGGCAAAGTAGAACGGGTCGTCGTTCAGGCGCTGCCCGACCGGCATCGACGCCGACGTCACCATTACAAAGCCGACGATCGCCAGGCCAAAGGTCAGCCACAGCAGCGTCCGGTCGTACAACACCATCGAGTTGGTGTCGCTCTCCCGCGTGCCCATCACCCAGCCTTTTATGCGGCTGGTAAGGCCACCGGCCAGGTATCCTGCGAAGCTCAGACCCGGTACGCGCATCAGCCTGCCTCCCGCGCCAGCTGAGCGAACAGGTCGCCACGCTGTTCAAAGTTCTTAAACTGATCGAGGCTGGCACAGGCCGGCGACAGCAGTACCATATCGCCAGGCTGAACCTGAGAGGCAATCTGCTGCACCGCTTCAGCCAGCGTGTCGGTCCGGGTGGCAATCTCCGGGCGCAGCGCGGCCAGTTCAGCACCGTCGCGGCCAAAGCAGAAGGTGCGCACGCGATCCCCCTGCAGATAGCGGGTCAGCGCGCTGAAGTCGGCAGCTTTGCCGTCCCCGCCCAGCAGTAGCCACAGGGTGCCCTTAATCTGTAAACCATTCAGCGCGGCTTCGGTGCTGCCGACGTTGGTGGCTTTCGAGTCGTTAATCCAGCGCACGCCGTTGTGTTCATGCACCAGCTGGAAGCGGTGCGGCAGCCCGCCAAAGGTGGTCAGCGCCTTCAGGCTGCTGGCGCGCGGCAGGCCGACGGCGTCGGCCAGCGCCAGCGCGGCCAGCGCGTTGGTGTAGTTGTGCTGGCCGACCAGGTGCATCTCGGCGGTATCCAGCACTTTCTCCCCGCGCGCGCGCAGCCAGACGCTGCCCTGCTGGCGGTTGAGGTGGTAGTCACCGACGTCGACGCCGAAACTGACGCAGCGCGGATCGGCACCGCGTACCGGCATGCTCATCGCGTCGTCCGCGTTGACCACGCAGACCGCGGCACCGTCATAAATACGTAACTTGGCGGCGCGATACTGCTGCATCCCCAGCGGGTAGCGATCCATATGATCCTCGGTGACGTTGAGGATGGTCGCCGCGGCCGCCTGCAGGCTGGAGGTGGTCTCCAGCTGGAAGCTGGAGAGTTCCAGCACGTAGAGTTGTGCCGGCTGGGTCAGCAGGGTCAGCGCCGGCAGGCCGATATTGCCGCCCACGCCGACCTGCCAGCCCGCCGCCTTCGCCATCTCGCCCACCAGGGTAGTAACGGTGCTTTTGCCGTTAGAGCCGGTGATCGCCACGATCGGCGCCTGCGCTTCGCGGCAGAACAGCTCGATATCACCGACGATCTCCACGCCGGCATCCTGTGCCGCCGCCAGCGACGGGTGCGCCAGCGCCATGCCAGGGCTGGCGACGATCAGGTCAGCGTTCTGCAGCCAGCCGTCATTTAACGATCCGAGCCAGCGCTCCACTCCTTTCGGCAGCTTCTCCAGCCCCGGCGGCACGACACGGGTATCCATCACGCGGGGAGTGACTCCCCGCGCTAAAAAGAAATCAACGCAGGAGAGGCCGGTCAGCCCCAGCCCGATGATGACCACTTTTTTACCCTGATAGTCAGCCATGATTAGCGCACCTTCAGCGTTGCCAGGCCAATCAGCACCAGCATCAGTGAAATAATCCAGAAGCGCACGATGACTCGTGGTTCCGGCCAGCCTTTCAGCTCATAGTGGTGATGGATCGGCGCCATGCGGAAAATACGCTGGCCGCGCAGTTTGAACGAGCCGACCTGCAGGATCACCGACAGCGTTTCCACCACAAACACCCCGCCCATGATCACCAGCAGGAACTCCTGGCGCAGCAGCACGGCGATGGTGCCCAGCGCGCCGCCCAGCGCCAGTGAACCGACGTCACCCATAAACACCTGCGCCGGATAAGTGTTAAACCACAGGAAGCCCAGCCCGGCCCCGACGATGGCGGTACAGACGATCACCAGCTCGCCGGCATGGCGCAGGTAAGGGATGTGCAGGTATTCGGCGAACTTCACGTTACCGGTCGCCCAGGCCACCAGCGCAAAGCCGGCGGCAACGAACACCGTCGGCATAATCGCCAGACCGTCCAGCCCGTCGGTCAGGTTGACCGCGTTACTGGTGCCGACGATCACAAAGTAGGTCAGCAGCAGGTAGAGCAGGCCAAGCTGCGGCATCACGTCCTTAAAGAACGGCACCACCAGCTGGGTAGCCGGGGTATCTTTGCCGATGGCATACATGGCGAACGCCACCGCCAGCGCGATCACCGACTGCCAGAAGTATTTCCAGCGGGCAATCAGCCCCTTGGTATCCTTGCGCACCACCTTGCGGTAGTCGTCGACGAAGCCGACGATGCCGTAGCCAACCAGCACAAACAGCACGCACCAGACGTACGGATTAGAGGGATAGGCCCACAGCAGCACCGAGACGGTAATCGAGAAGAGGATCATAATGCCGCCCATGGTCGGCGTGCCGCGCTTGCTGAAATGCGACTCCGGGCCATCGTTGCGCACCACCTGGCCAAAGGACATCTGCTGCAGGCGGGCAATCATCCGCGGCCCCATCCACAGTGAGATAAACAGCGCGGTCAGCAGGCTGACAATGGCGCGAAACGTCAGATAGGAAAAGACGTTAAAGCCGGAATATAAAGAGACCAGATGCTCGGCCAGCCAGACTAACATGTGCCTTTCTCCTGTAAGCTGTGTACTACCTGTTCCATCGCGGCACTGCGGGAACCTTTCACTAATACGGTCATCGTTTTATGTTGTGCCAGCAGCTCGCTGACGCGGGCTGAGAGCGCGGCTTTGTCACTGAAATGTTCACCCACGCCGCTGGCATCGCTGATGCCACGGCTGAGCGTGCCCACGCTCAATACTTTGTCGATCCCGGCCAGACGCGCCGCTTCCCCCACCTGACGGTGGCACTCGGCGGCCTCATCCCCCAGCTCGCCCATATCGCCCACCACCAGCACGCGGTAGCCCGGCATCTCACCGAGCACCTGTGCAGCGGCGGTCATGGAGCCGACGTTGGCGTTGTAGCTGTCATCCAGCAGCAGCTGCTGTTCATTGAGAACAATCGGGAACAGCCGCCCCGGCACCGCCTGCAGCTGGCTCAGCCCGCTTTGCACCGCGCTGAGCGGAGCACCGACAGAGAGCGACAGTGCGGTAGCGGCCAGCGCGTTGGCAATGTTATGGCGGCCCGGCAGCGGCAGCGTAATCGCCACCTCGCCCTGCGGGCTGTGCAGCGTAAAGTGGGTGCCGCGCGGCGAAAAACGCACCTCGCTGGCGTAGAAATCGCTGTCGGCCTGCGCGTCCGGCGAGAAGCGCCATACCGTTTTACCCTGCAGGCCGGCCTGCCAGTGTGGCCAGTCGTTACTGTCGGCGTTGAGAATGGCGGTGCCGTGCAGCGGCAGGCCGTTAAAGATTTCGCCCTTCGCTTTCGCCACGCCGGCCAGCGAGCCAAACCCTTCCAGATGCGCGGCGGCGAGGTTGTTGACCAGCGCCGTTTCCGGGCGGGTCAGTTCGGTGGTGTACGCGATTTCACCCTGGTGGTTGGCACCCAGTTCGATCACCGCGTACTGGTGTTCGGCGGTCAGGCGCAGCAGGGTCAGCGGCACGCCGATGTCGTTATTCAGGTTGCCGGCGGTGTAGAGGGTTTCACCACACTGGCGCAGGATCGCGGCGGTCATCTCTTTTACCGAGGTTTTGCCGGAAGAGCCGGTCAGCGCCACCACGCGGGCAGCGGACTGCTGGCGAACCCAGCCCGCCAGTTGCCCGAGGGCAATGCGGGTGTCGGCCACCACCACCTGTGAGGCGGAAACGGGTAAGCGCTTACTCACCAGCAGCGCCGCCGAACCGGCGTTCACCGCATCAGCGGCGAAGTCATGGGCGTCGAAGCGTTCGCCCTTCAGGGCGATAAACAGGCAGCCGGCGGTCACTTTACGCGTGTCGGTGGTCACCGCGTTGACGCTCAGGTCGCCGCCGTGCAGCGTGCCACCGGCGATCTCTGCCAGCTGTTGCAGGGTAATGGCGATCATGCCAGCACCCCCAGCAGCCGCGCTACGGTAGCGCGGTCGGAGTAGTCAAAGCGCTGGCTGCCGACGATCTGATAATCCTCATGGCCTTTACCGGCCACCAGCACGATATCGCCCTCCTGCGCCTGCATCACCGCGTGGGTGACCGCCTGCGCGCGCCCCGGCATCGCCAGCGCGCGGCCGGGGTCGAGCAGGCCGCTCAGCACGTCGGCGATGATCGCCGCCGGATCTTCGCTCCTCGGGTTGTCGTCGGTGACCACCACCACGTCAGCAAACTGTTCGGCAATCGCCCCCATCAGTGGACGTTTGCCTTTATCACGGTCGCCGCCGCAGCCAAACAGGCACCAGAGTTTACCGGTGCAGTGCAGGCGTGCCGCCGCCAGCGCTTTTTCCAGCGCGTCCGGCGTATGGGCGTAATCAACCACCACCGTCGGTTTGCCGGGGGCGCTGAAGACTTCCATCCGCCCGGTAACCGGCTGCAGCTGGCCGGCGGTCGCCACCAGCGCTGCCAGCGGGTAATCCAGCGCCAGCAGGGTGCCCAGCGCCACCAGCAGGTTGCTGACGTTGAAGGCGCCCATCAGGCGGCTCTCAATGGTGGCGTCGCCCCAGTTTGAGCTGAAGGCGACGGTCGCGCCGCCGTCGTGATAGTCCACGGCGGTGGCCTTCAGCCAGCGGCCATGACAGCCCGGCTGCAGGTTATCTTCCATAGTGACGGCTACCGCATCCGGCAGCTTGCTCAGCCAGCGGCGCCCCACTTCATCGTCGGCGTTGATAATCGCCTGGCCGACCTGGTGTTCGGCAAACAGCAGCCATTTGGCGGCTTCATAACCGGCCATATCGCCGTGATAGTCGAGGTGATCGCGGCTGAGGTTGGTAAAGGCAGCGGCGGCAAACGGCAGCGCCGCCACGCGGTGCTGCACCAGGCCGTGAGAGGAGACCTCCATCGCGGCCAGAGTCGCCCCCTGTTCTGCCAGCGACGCCAGCAGATGCTGCACGTCGACCGCAGAGCCGGTGGTGTTCTCCGCCGGCGTCAGCTGGCCGTACAGGCCGTTGCCGACGGTGCCCATCACCGCGCCGGTTTCTCCCAGCAGCTGCGCCCACTGTGCCAGCAGCTGGGTGGTGGTGGTTTTCCCGTTGGTCCCGGTAACGCCCACCAGCTTCAGTTTATCGCCCGGCTGGTCATAAAAGCGCCCGGCCAGGGCAGACAGGCGCTGGGAGAGCTGGGCCAGATAAATCACCGGCACGCCGTGCATCTCAACCACATCGCCATCGCTGGCCGCGCCTTCCGCTTCGGCCAGCACCGCCGCCACGCCCTGGGCAATGGCCTGCGGGATAAAACGGCGGCCGTCTGCCGCGTGCCCTTTAATCGCCACAAACAGATCGCCGGCAGCCGCCGCGCGGCTGTCCAGAATCATGTCACGCAGCGGGTGCGCTGGCAGACCAGGCACCCATGGAGCCAGTAAGTCGCGCAGGTTACGATCGGTCACTCGATCCCTCTTTCTTGTTAGTTACAATCTCGTTCTTTTCCGGGGTGGTGAGAGCATCCGGCTCGACGTTCATGGTGCGCAGCACGCCGCCCATAATCGCGCCAAATACCGGTGCAGAAACCGCACCACCGTAATATTTACCCGCCTGGGGATCGTTAATCACCACCACCAGCGCAAAACGAGGATTGCTGGCCGGCGCTACGCCGGCGGTGTAAGCAATGTATTTGTTCACGTACTTGCCGTCCGGCCCGACCTTCTTCGCGGTACCGGTTTTAATCGCGATGCGATAGCCCTTAATCGCCGCTTTTACGCCGCCGCCGCCCGGCAGCGCCACGCTCTCCATCATGTGCATGACGGTGCGCACCGTGGCTTCCGGGAAGGCGCGTTGACCCGCCACCGGCGGGTCAACTTTGGTAATCGACAGCGGGCGATAGATGCCATAGCTGCCAATGGTTGCATAGACTCGCGCTAGCTGTAACGGCGTTACCATTAGCCCGTAGCCGAAAGAGAAGGTGGCCCTCTCTATGTCAGACCACCGTTGTTTTTGAGGATATAAGCCACTGCTTTCTCCGACCAACCCCAAATTGGTCGCTTTGCCCAGGCCAAAGTGAGAGTAAGTTTCTACTAACGCACTGGAGGGCATCGCTAACGCCAGCCGAGAAACCCCGACGTTAGACGACTTCTGTAGCACCCCGGTCAGGGTGAGTTCACTGTAACGCGCCACGTCTTTGATCTCGTGGCCATTAATTCGGTAAGGTACGGTGTTCAGTACGCTGTTTTCACGCACCACGCCGCGCTCCAGCGCGGTCATCACCACCATCGGCTTAACCGTCGAACCCGGTTCGAAGATGTCGGTGATCGCGCGGTTACGCATCACGTCTTTGGTGGTGCCGGTGAGATTATTCGGGTTGTAGGCCGGGCTGTTGGCCATCGCCAGCACTTCGCCGGTATTGACATCAACCAGCACCGCGGTACCCGATTCAGCCTTGTTAAAGGCCACCGCGTTGTTCAGTTCACGGTACACCTGCGCCTGCAGGCGTTCGTCAATGCTCAGCGCCAGGTTGTGTGCCGCCTGGCTGTCAACGGAGGAGATATCCTCGATTACGCGGCCGTAGCGGTCTTTACGCACGGTACGTTCACCAGGCTGGCCGGTCAGCCACTTATCGAAGCTCTTCTCAACGCCTTCAATGCCCTGGCCATCAATATTGGTAAAGCCGATCAGGTGAGAGGTCACCTGACCGGCCGGGTAGTAGCGACGGGACTCTTCACGCAGATAAATGCCCGGCAGCTTGAGCTTCTTGATGTAGTCGCCAATCGCCGGGTTGACCTGACGGGCCAGATAGACAAAGCGCCCGTCAGGGTTGGCATTGACGCGGGCGGCCAGCTGGTCGAGAGGAATGGAGAGCGCGTCCGACAGCGCTTTCCAGCGGCTGTCGAGCGTCACGCCGCCCTTCTGGTGCAGCTCCTTCGGATCGGCCCAGATGGCGTTAACCGGCACGCTGACCGCCAGCGGGCGGCCGGCACGATCGCTGATCATGCCGCGTGAGGTCGGTACGGCCTGCACGCGCAGCGAACGCATGTCACCTTCACGCACCAGCCGTTCAGGATTAATCACCTGCAGATACGCCGCGCGGGCCAACAGCCCGACCAGCGCCAGTAAAATACAGCCACACAGCAACGCAAAACGCCAGCTAACAAAGCTGGCCTGATCTTCCGTGCGTTTCGACTTCTGCGTCTTGGTTGCGGCTCTCATTGAGTCCGGATTTCCTTATTGTTCAACCACAATGTGTTCCTGCGAAGGATCAACATGCTGCATTTGAAGTTTCTCCGTTGACGTGCGTTCCACCCGGCTGTGATCGCCCAGGGCGTTCTCTTCCAGGATCAGGTTGCGCCATTCGATATCCAGCGCATCCCGTTCCAGCACCAGCTGTTCGCGCTGCGCGGTCAGCAGGCGCGTTTTATGAGCGGTGGTCACCACCAGCACTGAGGAAACCAGCACCGCGATCAGCAGGATCAGCGGGATCTTAGCGTGGCGAAGGATATCGCCGCCGATCACGCCGGGCAGGCTGTGCCGCTCATTACCGATCATGCTGAGGTCCTCTCCGCAATGCGCAGCACGGAACTGCGCGCGCGTGGGTTCTCAGCGACTTCCGCTTCACCCGGCATCATTTTGCCCAGCGCCTTAAGGTAACGCCCGCCCAGCTTGCTAAGCTGCTCTTCGGTCATCGGCAGGCCATGTGGCACCTGCGGCCCGCGGCTCTGTTCACGCATAAAGCGCTTCACAATGCGGTCTTCCAGCGAGTGGAAGCTGATCACCGACAGGCGTCCCTCGGGTGCCAGCGCGGTTAATGCGCCCTTCAGCGCCCGCTCGATCTCTTCCAGCTCGCTGTTGACCCAGATTCGAATGGCCTGGAAGCTGCGGGTGGCAGGATGCTTAAATTTGTCTTTCACCGGCGTGGCAACGTAAATCACATCGGCCAGCTCTTTGGTGCGCGTCATCGGCTGCTCGCGGTTGCGTTCAACAATGGCGCGGGCAATACGTTTGGCAAAGCGCTCCTCGCCGAAGGTTTTCAGCACAAATGCGATATCGCTTTCGTCAGCCTGCAGCAGCCATTCGGCGGCAGACTGGCCGCGGGTCGGGTCCATACGCATATCCAGCGGGCCGTCGCGCATAAACGAGAAGCCGCGCTCGGCGTCATCCAGCTGCGGCGAAGAGACGCCTAAATCCAGCAGGATACCGTCGATCTTGCCGGACAAACCGCGCTCTTCCATGTACTCCGCCAGCGCAGAAAACGGGCCGTGGATAATGCTGAAGCGCGGATCGGTAATCTCAGCCGCGGCGGCAATCGCCTGCGGATCGCGGTCGATTGCGAACAGTTTGCCCTGCTCGCCCAGCTGGGAGAGGATCAGGCGTGAGTGACCGCCACGCCCGAAGGTGCCGTCAATGTAGATCCCGTCAGACTTCAGGTTGAGGCCGTTTACCGCCTCGTCTAACAGCACGGTGGTGTGTTTAAAATTATCCTGCATGACTATAGTGACAAATCCTGTAACCGCTCAGACAGCGCCTGCTGAGAGGTGTGCTCTGCGTCAATATCTTCCCTGACTTGTTGATACCAGGTCTGTTCATCCCACAGTTCAAATTTGTTGAACTGTCCAACCAGCATCACTTCTTTGGTCAGGTTCGCGTGCTGACGAAGGGTGTTCGCCAGCAGTAAGCGACCTGCATTATCCATCTGGCATTCGCTTGCATGCCCGAGTAACAGACGCTGAACGCGCCGTTCGGCCGGGATCATGCTGGATAAGCGAGAGAGCTTTTGTTCAATAATTTCCCATTCGGGCAGGGTGTAAAGCAGCAGACATGGCTGATGGAGGTCAATGGTACAGACCATTTGCCCTTCAGATTCCCCGATCAGCGTTTCGCGATAGCGCGTTGGCACGGCAAGCCGCCCTTTACTGTCGAGATTGACTAGCGTTGCCCCACGGAACATGCCCGTTTTAGTCCCCCATCGCCCCGGAACTCCACTTTACACCACAAATTCCCACCAAAAGAGTTTACGAAGGGGAGGAAAACATTGTCAAGCCGCAGGCCTGGCTCATTTTCATTATTTCTGCAAAACAGAAAATGCCGAATTAGTTAAAAAAAGCCTTAACCGGCTCAACACATAAAAATAAACTAATGAATAGTGGCAGGAAATTCGTCTGCAGCGGACGATTGCTCAAATTTATGCCAGTTTAATCGGATAAAAATGAGATCTCCGGCTTTGCGACCCAGGCGGCATTTTAGGTGTTTTCTTAAAATTTGCCCAGCCTTATGGCAGCAGGCCTCAGCGGCAAGGGCAGAGGCGGGCAGCGGATATATTTTGTGTCCATCCACCCGCGCCGGAAATGACTTTCTTTTACCTGTTTATACCTATATTTACTAAAAATGCACGTAACCGGTTGCAGCAGAGTTAATAGGAACGGGTTGCCGATAAAATAGGTAACAAAAAGTAATAGTGAGCGAAAACAAAGGCAGCCGCAGCTGCCCTGAGAGGAGGGGGAACTATTGCCCGGACGGGGACTTGCGGTTTAAACGGCCGCGGCGATAAAGATTACGGCGAATTCGCGTCAGGCCGGGTTTCGGCTTGCGCGGCTCATCCAGACTGGCCAGCACCAGTTCCAGTACCCGTTCAGCCACGTCGCGGTGGCGCTGGCCTACCGCCAGCACCGGGCACTCAAGGAAGTCGAGCAGCTCATGGTCGCCAAAGGTAGCGATCGCCAGATCCTGCGGCAGCCGCCCTTCCCGCTTCAGCGTCACGTCCATCACGCCCTGCAGCAGGCCAAACGAGGTGGTGAACAGCGCCTCCGGCATCGGGTGATCCTGCAGGTAGTTCTCAAACAGCGCCGCCGCCGCGTGGCGTTCGAAGCTGTTGGCGTAGATAAAATCGATCGGGCGTTCATCGCCCTGCCACGCGTCGCGGAAGCCCATTTCGCGTAAGAAACTGACCGACAGCTCCGGTAGCGCGCCCACGAACAGCACCGACTTCACCGGCTGGTTACGTAACTCGGCGGCCAGCGCCTGCGCATCATCCTGATCGGCACCGACCACGCTGGTAAAATGCTCACGATCCAGCGCACGATCCAGCGCAATAATCGGCAGCGGATCGTTGATCCAGCGCTGATAAAACGGATGCTCCGGCGGCAGCGACGTGGAGACAATAATCGCATCCACCTGGCGCTGTAACAGATGCTCCACGCAGCGCATTTCGTTGTCGGGCTGGTCTTCTGAGCAGGCGATCAGCAGCTGATAGCCGCGCTGGCGCGCCTGGCGCTCAAGATAGTTGGCGATGCGGGTATAGCTGGTATTTTCCAGATCGGGGATCACCAGACCGATCGAGCGGGTACGCCCGGCACGCAGGCCTGCAGCCACCGCGTTGGGGTGGTAATTGTGCTCCCGCACCACCGCCATCACTTTTTCAACGGTTTTATCGCTGACACGATACTGCTTCGCCTTGCCATTTATGACGTAGCTGGCCGTCGTGCGCGAAACACCCGCGAGGCGCGCAATTTCATCCAGTTTCACTCTAACCCCACACTTCAGACGCGGTAACGGCGGCAAATAGCCACATTACGGCTATGGATAACACATTAATACATCTAACCGCAGAAAAGTTTGGCGGGCAACCGCTTTTCACCAGCGACGAGTGCTTTAAGTAAAAAAATAAAAAAAACCCGGCATTTCGCCGGGTTAGTTCGCTTTAACGCAGAGGAAACCGCGCTTCAGCGCATAATGCGCTCGCCGCGTGAAACGCCAACGATACCGGAGCGGGCCACCTCAACGATTTCGGCCACTTCACGCACGGTGCTGAGGAAGGCGTCCAGCTTGTCGCTGGTGCCGGCCAGCTGAACCGTATAAAGCGACGGCGTGACGTCAACGATCTGACCGCGGAAGATCTCGGCGCTGCGCTTGACCTCTTCCCGGCCGTAGCCGCTGGCCTGGATTTTCACCAGCATGATTTCACGTTCCACGAACGCGCCCTGGCCCAGCTCGCTGACGCGCAGCACGTCCACCAGCTTGTGCAGCTGCTTTTCGATCTGCTCGATCACCTTCTCATCGCCGACGGTCTGAATGGTCATGCGTGACAGGGTTGGATCGTCGGTCGGGGCGACGGTCAGGCTTTCAATGTTGTAGCCGCGCTGGGAGAACAGACCCACCACGCGGGACAATGCGCCGGATTCGTTTTCCAGCAGAACCGATAATACACGACGCATACTTATGTCCTCTCCGTTTTACTCAGCCACATTTCGTCCATACCGCCACCGCGAATATGCATCGGGTAGACGTGTTCCGTCCCGTCGACGTTGACATCAACAAATACCAGCCGCTCGCGGCCCAGCTGCTCCAGCGCCTCGGTCAGCTTCGCTTCCAGCTCGTCCGGGCGGGTGATCGAGATGCCGACGTGACCATAGGCTTCTGCCAGCCGCACGAAGTCAGGCAGCGACTCCATGTAGGACTGCGAATGGCGGCCGGAGTAGATCATGTCCTGCCACTGTTTCACCATGCCGAGGAAACGGTTGTTGAGGTTCAGCACCAGCACCGGAATGCCGTACTGCAGCGCGGTGGAGAGCTCCTGGATATTCATCTGGATACTGCCGTCACCGGTCACGCAGACCACGGTTTCCTGCGGCAGCGCCAGCTTCACACCCAGCGCAGCTGGCAGGCCAAAGCCCATGGTGCCGAGGCCACCGGAGTTGATCCAGCGACGCGGTTTATCAAACTGATAGTAGAGCGCGGCAAACATCTGGTGCTGGCCAACGTCAGAGGTGACGTAAGCCTCGCCGTTGGTCAGGCGACAGATCGTTTCAATCACCGCCTGCGGCTTGATTTTATCGCTGGTACGATCGAATTCCAGGCACTGACGGGCGCGCCACTGCTCAATGCTCTGCCACCAGTCGCGCAGGCTGTCGTAGTTCTGCTTAACATCGCTCTGCGCCAGCAGCTCCAGCATCTGCTGCAGCACCTGTTTCGCATCGCCGACGATCGGCACGTCCGCGGCCACGGTTTTCGAGATCGACGTCGGGTCGATGTCGATATGCAGTACCGTGGCATTCGGGCAGTATTTCGCCAGATTGTTGGTGGTACGGTCATCAAAGCGCACGCCGACGGCGAAGATCACGTCGGAGTTGTGCATGGTCATATTGGCCTCATAGGTGCCGTGCATACCGAGCATGCCCACGCACTGACGGTGGGTGCCAGGGAACGCGCCCAGCCCCATCAGTGAGGTGGTCACCGGCACGTTAAGCTTCTCGGCCAGCTCGCGCAGCTCATCATGGCAGGCCGCGTTGATCACGCCGCCGCCGGCGTAAATCACCGGATGCTTCGCGTTCAGCAGCGTTTGCAGGGCGCGTTTGATTTGCCCTTTATGGCCCTGAGTGGTCGGGTTGTAAGAGCGCATGCTCACCGCATCCGGCCAGACGTAAGGCAGCTTGTTGGCCGGGTTCATCATATCTTTTGGCAGATCCACCACCACCGGGCCAGGACGGCCGCTGGCCGCCAGCCAGAAGGCCTTCTTCATGATGGTCGGGATCTCTTCGACGCTTTTCACCATAAAGCTGTGCTTAACCACCGGACGGGAAATGCCGACCATGTCGCACTCCTGGAAGGCGTCGTAGCCAATCAGGCTGGACATCACCTGGCCAGACAGCACCACCATCGGAATGGAGTCCATATAGGCGGTGGCAATGCCGGTAATCGCATTGGTCGCACCCGGGCCAGAGGTGACCAGCACCACGCCGACATCGCCGGTGGCGCGGGCATAGCCGTCCGCCATATGTACGGCACCCTGTTCATGGCGAACCAGGATGTGATCCACGCCGCCAACGGTTTGCAGAGCGTCATAAATATCAAGGACCGCTCCGCCGGGATAGCCGAATACATGTTTTACGCCCTGATCGATCAACGATCGGACCACCATCTCGGCTCCTGACAACATCTCCATTTTTGCCTCCAGGCTTTCAAGGTACTGATTTATCTGGGTTCGGCACTGTCTGGCCTGCAGATAAGGTCAAAACCTGTTTTTTTATCTGCTTGAAAAAATGGAACTCATTTCCATAATCCAGGTACAGGGTGACGCCTCAGATTTGAGGTTATGGCAAATACCATAACCGTAGAAAAGTTGGCAGGCAAACGGCAAACCCTGCCCACCGTGCGGAATAGTGTGAGTAAGGCTCTGCCGCGTTACCCCTGTCATCGACAATAACACTGAGATTGCGGCGTAATAAAAGCGAAAAGTACTGTAAGGCGGTTATTTTTCAGCGCGATCGTTTTGTTATTAAATCCGTGCACTGGTAAAACCACGGTGGGCCATTCTGACTGACGGTTTTTTTTAGTTTAATCTGCTGGCATTCAACCAGACAGTAAGATAAATCTCCAAATGAGAGTAAACTATCAGGCTCTCAACCCTCAGGCTGAAAATAAACAATAACATTAAAAATCATAAACATAAATCAACAAAAAAACCGCCATCACGCCAGGAAACCGCCGCTGATTTTTCCCCAACCGCTGGCGACTTTCGCTATTCTTCTGATGCCTGCGCTATCTCCAGAATAATTTTCTTTACCCGCCCGGCACCACGCACTCATTGTAGGGTGATGAAAGTTGACAGCCCCCGCCCTTATCAGGTATCAATAAAGCCACTGTGAATTTACGAGGTCTGAGCCAATGATTCGTTCCACCCGCCTACTCGGTCTACTACTAAACGCATCCTCTTTGCGCGGTAGACTTGTGGGCGGAATCAATCACTGATTCAGACTTGCAAAACCTAAGAAACCCGCGCCAATGCGCGGGTTTTTTTATGCTCGCGGCAACTGGCGAAGCAGACAAGACAAGGAACTATCCAATGAGCCAACAAGTCATTATTTTCGATACCACTCTGCGCGACGGCGAGCAGGCGTTACAGGCCAGCCTGAGTGTGAAAGAAAAGCTGCAGATTGCCCTGGCACTGGAACGCATGGGTGTGGACGTGATGGAAGTCGGCTTCCCGGTCTCTTCGCCGGGCGACTTCGAATCGGTGCAGACCATCGCCCGCCAGATTAAAAACAGCCGGGTGTGTGGCCTGGCACGCTGTGTGGAAAAAGATATCGACGCCGCCTATGAAGCGCTGCGCGTGGCGGAGGCTTACCGCATCCACACCTTCCTGGCGACCTCGCCGATGCATATCGCCACCAAACTGCGCAGCACCCTGCCCGAGGTAATCGAGCGTGCCGTGAAGATGGTAAAACGCGCGCGCAACTACACTGACGATGTGGAGTTCTCCTGCGAAGACGGCGGCCGTACCCCGATTGACGATCTGTGCCGCGTCGTGGAAGCGGCGATCAACGCCGGTGCCACCACCATCAATATCCCTGATACCGTCGGTTATACCCTGCCTTACGAGTACGCCAACATTTTCAGCGCCCTGCGCGACCGCGTGCCGAACATCGATAAAGCAATTCTGTCCGTGCATACCCATGATGACTTAGGGATGGCGGTTGGTAACGCGCTGGCCGCGGTCAACGCCGGTGCCCGCCAGATTGAAGGGGCAATGAACGGTCTGGGCGAGCGCGCCGGTAACTGTGCGCTGGAAGAGACCATAATGGCGATTAAAACCCGTGGTCAGCTGATGAACGTGCACACCCGCATTAACCATCAGGAGATCTACCGCACCTGCCAGACCGTCAGCCAGATCTGCAATATGCCTATCCCGGCGCACAAGGCGATTATCGGCTCCAACGCTTTCGCACACTCTTCCGGTATCCACCAGGACGGCGTGCTGAAGAACCGTGAAAACTACGAAATCCTGACCCCGGAATCGATCGGCCTGAAGCAGGTGCAGCTGAACCTGACCTCCCGCTCCGGCCGTGCGGCGGTAAAACACCGTATGGAAGAGATGGGCTACGACGAGTCTGAATACAATATGGACGCGCTGTATGAGGCGTTCAAAGCGCTGGCCGACAAGAAAGGCCAGGTGTTTGATTACGACCTGGAAGCGCTGGCCTTTATCAACAAACAGTCGGAAGAGCCGGAATACTTCAAGCTGGACACCTTTAACGTGCAGTCCGGCTCCAGCGTGATCGCCACCGCCACCGTTCAGCTGGGCTGCGGCGATGAGCAGAAAACCGAAGCCGCCACCGGTAACGGCCCGGTCGACGCCGTCTACCAGGCGATCAACCGCATCACCGACTTTGACGCCGAGCTGGTCAGCTATCAGCTGACGGCCAAAGGCCACGGTAAAGACGCGCTGGGCCAGGTCGATATCGTGGTGCAGTACAACGACCGTAAGTTCCACGGCGTAGGTCTGGCGACCGATATCGTCGAATCCTCGGCTAAAGCCATGGTTCACGCACTGAACAATATCTGGCGCGCACGTCAGGTCGAGCAGGAACTGCAGCGTAAATCGACTCAACAGGATCAGAAGGAAGCGGTGGAATAATGTCCAGGACTTATCATCTCGCAGTATTACCCGGTGACGGCATCGGCCCGGAAGTGATGGCGCAGGCCAGTAAAGTACTGGACGCGGTTCGCCAGCGCTTCGGTATGCGCATCTCCACCAGCGAATATGACGTTGGCGGCATCGCCATCGACCGTCACGGCGAGCCGCTGCCGGCAGCCTCCGTTAAGGGCTGTGAGCAGGCAGATGCAATTCTGTTTGGTTCCGTCGGTGGCCCGAAGTGGGAACACCTGCCGCCGGCAGAGCAGCCGGAGCGCGGCGCGCTGCTGCCGCTGCGTAAGCACTTCCAGCTGTTCAGCAACCTGCGCCCGGCCAGCCTGTATAAAGGGCTGGAAGATTTCTGCCCGCTGCGCCGCGATATCGCCGATAAGGGCTTCGATATCCTGGTGGTGCGTGAACTGACCGGCGGCATCTACTTCGGCCAGCCGAAGGGCCGTGAAGGCAGCGGCATGCACGAGCGCGCCTTCGACACCGAGGTCTATCACCGTTTTGAGATCGAGCGGATTGCGCGTATCGCCTTTGAGTCGGCACGCAAGCGCCACAATAAAGTGACCTCGATCGATAAAGCCAACGTGCTGCAATCCTCGATCCTCTGGCGTCAGATCGTCACCGAAATCGCGAAGGATTACCCGGACGTGGCGCTGGAGCATATGTATATCGACAACGCCACCATGCAGATGATCAAGGCACCGTCGCAGTTTGACGTGGTGCTGTGCTCGAACCTGTTTGGTGACATTCTGTCTGATGAGTGTGCGATGATCACCGGCTCGATGGGCATGCTGCCGTCTGCAAGCCTGAACGAGCAGGGCTTTGGCCTGTTTGAACCGGCCGGTGGCTCCGCGCCAGATATCGCCGGTAAAAATATCGCCAACCCGATCGCCCAGATCCTGTCGCTGGCACTGCTGCTGCGTTACAGCCTGAATGCCGCCGACGCCGCAGACGCCATTGAGCAGGCGATTAACCGCGCGCTGGCAGAGGGCTACCGTACCGGCGATCTGGCCGGCGGTGGCACGGCGATCGGCACCGATGAAATGGGCGATGTGATTGCCCGGTTTATTCGCGAAGCATAATTATGAAAACACTGTACGAGAAGCTGTTTGACGCGCATGTCGTGCATGAAGCACCCAGTGAAACGCCGCTGATTTATATCGATCGTCACCTCGTTCATGAGGTGACTTCAGCACAGGCGTTTGACGGCCTGCGCGCGCACGGACGCCCGGTGCGTCAGCCGTCTAAAACCTTTGCCACCATGGATCACAACGTCTCCACCCAGTCGCGGGATATTAACGCCAGCGGCGAGATGGCGCGGATCCAGATGTCGATGCTGATCAAAAACTGCGAGGCCTTTGGCGTACAGCTGTTTGACCTCAGCCATCAGTTTCAGGGCATCGTCCACGTGATGGGCCCCGAACAGGGGCTGTCACTGCCCGGCATGACCATCGTCTGCGGCGATTCCCACACCTCGACCCACGGCGCGCTGGGCGCGCTGGCGTTCGGCATCGGCACCTCGGAAGTGGAGCACGTGCTGGCCACCCAGACGCTGAAGCAGGCGCGGGCGAAAACCATGAAGGTGGAAGTGCGCGGACAAACGGCGCCCGGCATCACCGCGAAAGATATCGCGCTGGCGATTATCGGCAAAACCGGCAGCGGCGGCGGCAACGGCCACGTGGTCGAATTCTGCGGTGAGGCGGTGGCCGCCCTGAGCATGGAAGGCCGCATGACGCTGTGCAATATGGCGATTGAGCTGGGCGCGAAGGCGGGCCTGGTGGCGCCGGATGACACAACCTTTAACTATGTTAAAGGACGTCGTTTTGCGCCGAAAGAGGCGGAGTGGGAGCAGGCGGTGGCGTACTGGCGTACGCTCAGGACCGACGAGGGTGCAACGTTTGATAAGGTGGTCACGCTGGATGCCGCCGGCATCGCGCCGCAGGTTACCTGGGGCACTAATCCAGGCCAGGTGATCGCCGTCAGCGATCCGATCCCCGATCCGGCCTCGTTCAGCGATCCGGTGGAACGCGCTTCCGCTGAGAAGGCGCTGGCCTATATGGATCTGCAGCCCGGCGTGCGCCTGACCGAGGTGAAGATCGATAAGGTCTTTATCGGATCCTGCACTAACTCACGCATTGAAGATCTGCGCGCCGCGGCGGCGGTGGTCAAAGGACATAAGATCGCCGGCGGCGTTCAGGGTTACGTGGTGCCGGGTTCCGGCCCGGTAAAAGCGCAGGCGGAAGCCGAAGGGCTGGATAAGATCTTTATCGACGCCGGCTTTGAGTGGCGTCTGCCGGGCTGCTCAATGTGCCTGGCGATGAACAACGATCGCCTCAATCCGGGCGAGCGCTGCGCCTCCACCAGCAACCGCAACTTTGAAGGACGCCAGGGGCGCGGCGGCCGTACTCATCTGGTCAGCCCGGCGATGGCCGCGGCAGCAGCGGTGGCCGGCCACTTTGCTGATATTCGCGAACTGGCGTAAGGACAAAACATGGCGAAAAAATTTACTCAGCACACCGGCGTGGTGCTGCCGATGGACCTGGCCAACGTTGATACCGACGCGATTATCCCCAAGCAGTTTCTGCAGATGGTGACCCGCACCGGCTTTGGCCGCAACCTGTTCTTTGACTGGCGCTACAGCGATGCCGAAGGCCAGGTGCCCAACCCGGACTTTATTCTCAACCAGCCGGCGTTCAGCGGTGCCAGCATCATGCTGACCCGCGAAAACTTTGGCTGCGGATCGTCACGCGAACACGCGCCCTGGGCGCTGACCGACTACGGCATTCAGGCGATCGTCGGTTCTGGCTTTGCCGATATCTTTGCCAACAACTCGTTCAATAACCAGCTGCTGCTGGTGACGCTGAGCGAAGCCGAGGTCGACGAACTGTTTCAGATGGTTGACGCGCAGCCGGGCGTACAGTTTACCGTCGACCTGGAAAACCAGCAGGTGCTGGCCGGTGACAGGGCTTATCGCTTTGAGATCGACAGCTTCCGCCGTCACTGCCTGCTGCACGGGCTGGATGCAATTGGCCTGACGCTGCAGCACGATGATGCCATCGCCCGCTACGAGCAAAACCAGCCGGCGTTTCTGCGTTAAGCCCGCCCGTTGCTCTGCCGCCCGCCCCGGGCAGCAGATTGCGCCATAAAAAAGCCAGCGGGCCGTCAGGCCCGCTGGCTGGTGAAAAGCACCATACTCAGAAAAAACCCGGTTCCTGCTGCAGGCCGGTACCGGGCGATCTAGCGGATGTCAGAGCGCCATTCATCAGAATGCCTCCCGCTCTTCCATCTGTCGCCATTATCGCCATAATACAGGGAACAAAAAACAGACGGCTTTCAACCCGGAGTTCCCCTTTTATGTCCTCACCGCGTTTGCAGCAGCAGTTTATTCGCCTGTGGCAGAGCTGCGACGGCCAGTCGCAGGAGACCACCCTCAGCGATCTGGCCGTGCAGCTCAGCTGTTCCCGCCGCCATATGCGTAACCTGCTCAACGCCATGCAGGCGGCCGGCTGGCTGGAGTGGCAGGCGGAGGCCGGGCGCGGCAAGCGCTCCAGGCTGAACTTCCTCTATACCGGGCTGGCGCTGCAGCAGCAGCGGGCGGAAGATCTGCTGGAACAGGATCGCATCGACCAGCTGGTGCAGCTGGTGGGGGATAAAAACCGCGTGCGCCAGATGCTGCTCTCGCATCTTGGCCGCAGCTTCCGCCAGGGGAAACATATCCTGCGCGTCCTTTACTATCGCCCGCTGCTCAATCTGCTGCCCGGCACGCCGCTCAGGCGCTCGGAAACCCACCTCGCCCGGCAGATCTTCAGCGGGCTGACCAAAATAAACGAGGAAAACGGGGAAATCGAGCCGGACGTGGCGCACCACTGGCAGCAGCTGGCACCGCTGCACTGGCGTTTCTACCTGCGCCCGGCGATCCACTTCCACCACGGCCGCGAACTGCAGATGGAGGACGTCACCAGCACGCTGGAACGGCTGCTGAACCAGCCGCTCTTCAGCCATCTGGCACGCATTGAGTCCGGCACGCCATGGACGCTGGATATCCATCTGCATCAGCCGGACCGCTGGCTGCCCTGGCTGCTGGGCAGCGTCAGCGCGATGATCCTGCCGAAAGAGTGGCCGTTTATGCGCAACTTCGCCCGCCAGCCGGTGGGTACCGGTGCCTACGCGGTGGAACGCAACCAGCACAGCCAGCTGCGCATTGCCGCCTTTGACGACTACTTTGGCTACCGGGCGCTGATTGACGAGGTCAACATCTGGGTGCTGCCGGAGATCAGCGACGAGCTGGTCTACTCCGGCGTCAAGCTGCAGAGCGACGGCGAGGATCAGAAATCGGCGGAAGAGAGCCGGCTGGAAGAGGGCTGCTATTTTCTGCTGTTTGACCAGCGTTCAGCGTGGGGGCAGAACGAACAGCTGCGCCGCTGGATCGGCACCATCTTCAACCCGATCGCGCTGCTCAGTCAGAACAGCATCGGTTATCAGCGCTACTGGTTCCCGGCCTATGGCCTGCTGCCGCGCTGGCACCACCGCCTTGACATGGCCACGGCGGAAAAACCCGAAGGGCTGACCTCGCTGACTATCACCTGGTACAGCGATCATATCGAACATCTGGGGATCGCCAGCGCGCTGCGACCGATCCTGGCATCCCACGGCGTGGATCTGATCACGCAGGAGATCGGTTACGAGGCGTGGCATAACGGCGAGGCGGAGAGCGATCTGTGGCTGGGCAGCGCCAACTTCACCCTGCCGCTGGAATTTTCGGTCTTCTCCCTGCTGTATGAGATCCCGCTGCTGCAGCACTGCGTGCCCCGCGACTGGCAGCAGGACGCACGGCAGTGGCGCGATAAGCAACTCGATCTGGCCGACTGGAGCCGACAGCTGGTCGCCGATAACTATATTCATCCGCTGTTCCACCACTGGCTGCTGCTGCACGGTCAGCGCAGCATGCGCGGGGTGCGGATGAACACCCTCGGCTGGTTTGACTTTAAGTCCGCCTGGTTTGCGCCACCTGACGCATAATCGCGCTTTCGTTACCTGGCTGAAGTCACTACACTCTGCGGTCTGCGGGCAGACCGCCACACATAAAGGAACCTCTGGTGCTGAAAAAAATCTTACCTCTGCTGGCGCTGTTCTCCCTGCCCGCCCTTGCGGCAAAACCGACCCTGACGGTTTACACCTACGACTCGTTTGCCGCCGAGTGGGGCCCGGGACCCGCGGTGAAGAAAAATTTTGAAGCGGAGTGCGGCTGCGAGCTGAAATTTGTTGCGCTGGAGGATGGCGTCTCGCTGCTTAACCGCCTGCGCATGGAAGGAAAGAACAGCAGGGCCGACGTGGTGCTGGGGCTGGATAACAACCTGCTGGAAGCGGCGCAAAAGACCGGCCTGTTTACCGCCAGCAACGTGGATACCGCCGCCAGTACCGTGCCCGGCGGCTGGCACGACAACACCTTTGTGCCGTTCGACTACGGCTGGTTCGCTTTTGTCTATGACAAAACCAGACTGCAAAACCCGCCGAAGAGCCTGAAAGAGCTGGTGGAGAGCGATCGGCCGCTGAAGGTGATCTACGAAGATCCGCGCACCAGCACGCCGGGCCTCGGCCTGCTGCTGTGGATGCAAAAGGTATATGGCAACGACGCCCCCGCCGCCTGGCAGAAGCTGGCGCAGAAAACCGTCACCGTCACCAAGGGCTGGAGCGAAGCCTACGGCCTGTTCCTGAAAGGGGAAGCCGATATGGTGCTCAGCTACACCACCTCTCCGGCTTACCACCTGATCGAAGAGAAGAAAACCCAGTATGCGGCGGCGAACTTCAGTGAAGGGCACTATCTGCAGGTGGAGGTGGCGGGCCAGCTGAAAGCCAGCCCGCAGCCGAAGCTGGCGCAGCAGTTTATGCAGTTTATCCTGAAGCCGGGCTTCCAGCAGACCATCGCCACCGGCAACTGGATGTACCCGGCGGCGCAGACCGCACTGCCGGACGCCTTCAAAACGTTGCCGGTACCGGAAACCTCACTGCAGTACAGCCCGCAGGACGTTGCCAGCCAGCGCAGCGGCTGGATTAGCGCATGGCAACGCGCCGTCAGCCGCTGATCCCCGGCTGGCTTCTGCCCGGCGGCCTGGCGGCCACGCTGCTGGTTACCGTGGCGCTGCTGGCCTTTGGCGCGCTGTGGGCCAGCGCTCCGGCCACCGACTGGCGGGGCATGCTGCAGGACCGCTATCTGTGGCACGTGCTCGGTTTCTCCTTCTGGCAGGCGCTGCTATCGGCCCTGCTGTCGGCGCTGCCCGCCGTTCCGCTGGCCCGCGCCCTCTACCGCCGCCGTTTCCCCGGGCGCAGCAGCCTGCTGCGGCTGTGCGCCATGACCCTGGTGCTGCCGGTGCTGGTGGCGGTGTTCGGCATCCTTACCGTTTACGGCCGCAGCGGCTGGCTGGCGCAGCTCTGCGCGCTGCTCGGCATTCCGTGGACCTTCACCCCCTACGGACTGCAGGGCATCCTGCTCGCGCACGTCTTTTTCAACCTGCCGCTGGCCACCCGGCTGCTGCTGCAGGCGCTGGAGCAGATCCCCGGCGAACAGCGCCAGCTGGCCGCGCAGCTCGGCCTGCGCGGCTGGGCGCACTTTCGCATCGTCGAGTGGCCGTGGCTGAAGCGGCAGCTGCTGCCCGCCGTCGCGCTGATTTTTATGCTCTGTTTTGCCAGCTTTGCCACCGTGCTGTCGCTGGGCGGCGGCCCGCAGGCCACCACCATTGAGCTGGCGATCTTCCAGGCGCTGAGCTTTGACTACGATCCCGGCCGCGCCGCGCTGCTGGCGCTGCTGCAGATGATCTGCTGCCTGGGGCTGGTGCTGCTCAGCCAGCGGCTGAACAGGGCGCTGCCCGCAGGCAGCCAGCAGATCGGCGGCTGGCGTAATCCGCAGGACAGCCTGCGCGCCCGCCTGCTGGATGCGGTGCTTATCGCCGCCGCGCTGCTGCTGATCCTGCCGCCGCTGCTGGCGGTAGCGGTCAGCGGCATTAACCAGGGGTTCAGCGGCGTTTTGCAGCAACCCGCCCTGTGGCAGGCCACCTTTACCTCGCTGCGCATTGCGCTGGCCGCCGGGCTGCTCAGCGTGATACTGACCGTGATGCTGTTGTGGAGCAGCCGCGAGCTGCGCCTGCGCCAGCGACCAAAAAGCGGGCAGCTGCTGGAGCTGAGCGGCATGCTGATCCTGGCGATGCCGGGTATCGTGCTGGCCACCGGCTTTTTCCTGCTGCTGAATGCCACCACCGGCCTGCCCGCATCGGCGGACGGCGTGGTGATTTTCACCAACGCGCTGATGGCCATACCCTATGCGATCAAGGTGCTGGAAAACCCGCTGCGTGATATCGCCGAGCGTTACAACCGCCTGTGCCTGTCGCTGGATATTCGCGGCTGGAACCGCCTGCGGCTGATTGAGCTGCGCGCGCTGCGGCGGCCGCTGGCGCAGGCGCTGGCCTTTGCCTGCGTGCTGTCGATCGGTGATTTTGGCGCGGTGGCGCTGTTCGGCAATGAGGACTTCCGCACCCTGCCTTTCTATCTCTACCAGCAGATCGGCTCTTACCGCAGCAGCGACGGCGCGGTCACCGCCCTGCTGCTGCTGCTGCTCTGCTTCCTGCTGTTCACCCTGATTGAAAAGCTTCCGGGACGCCATGCTAAACCTGACTAACCTCACCTGGCTCTATCAGCACCTGCCGATGCGCTTTACCTTCAGCGCGCAGGCCGGCGAAAGGCTGGCGATCCTTGGCCCCAGCGGCGCGGGTAAAAGCACCCTGCTCAGCCTGATCGCCGGCTTTCTCAACGCCGAAAGCGGCAGCCTGCAGCTGAACGGCGCGGAGCACCGCCACACGCCGCCCGCGCAGCGCCCGGTGTCGATGCTGTTCCAGGAAAATAACCTGTTTCCCCACCTGACGGTGGCGGAGAATATCGGCCTCGGCCTGCATCCGGGGCTGAAGCTGAACCCGCAGCAGAAGCAGCAGATGCAGGAGATCGCCCGCCGCGTCGGGCTGGCAGAGCATCTGCCCCGGCTGCCGCATCAGCTCTCCGGCGGCCAGCGTCAGCGCGCCGCGCTCGCCCGCTGCCTGGTGCGGCAGCAGCCGATCCTGCTGCTGGACGAGCCGTTCTCAGCGCTGGACCCGGCGCTGCGTAAGGAGATGCTGGCACTGGTCGATGAGGTGTGCCGCGAGCGCAATATCACCCTGCTGATGGTATCGCACAGCGTCGAGGATGCCGCACAGATCGCGCCACGCAGCCTGCTGATCGTAGACGGGCGGGTTTACTGGGACGGCAGCACCGCACAGCTGCAGCGCGGTGAGGTGAGTGCCGCGGCGGTGCTGGGCATCGCTTACCGGCCCGGATAAACCGTCTCGCTTATCCGGCGGCGCACAGGGAACGGTGTAGCCCAGGTTCCATCAGTAAACGATATCAGACGCGCCCGCAGCAGCGGATTGCGGAGGCAGTCGATAAACGGCGCGAGCAGGCCGCCGGGTTTAACCGGCAGGTACTCGCGCCGCCTCGCTGCATGATCAGAAGAAGACCTGCCACAGCAGGTGCCGGAACATCGGCATCATCGGGTGGAACTGAATGGCCGTAAAGCTGCCAACGGCGACCAGCAGCCCGAGCGGCCCCAGCCAGCGCAGCCGCGCCGCCGGCAGGTACGCCGTCGCCCAGTCCTGCTGCTTACCGCTGCGCAGCCAGCGCCAGCCGAGCCAGACGCCCAGCCACACCAGGATCGCCACCGCTAACAGCAGCCATTTAAACAGGCCGCTGCTGGCGTCCTTCGGCACGTCGATCGCCACCCCGGCCAGAATGCCCGGCAGGAAGTAGAGCGGCGGCCAGAGGATGCAGCCGATGATATTCGGCGGAATAAACTTGCGCACCGGCAGCTCCAGCATCCCCGCCACCAGCGGGATAAGCGGGCGGGTCGGCCCGACAAAGCGGCCGACCATAATGGTCAGCATGCTGTGCTGGTGCAGCGCATGCTCGGTTTTGCTCATCAGCGAGTGGTGCTTTTTAATAAACGACCAGCGGTGCAGCGGCCCTTTAAATTTCCAGCCCAGCAGGTAGGAGATCCAGTCGCCCAGCAGGCAGCCAATGGTGCCCACCAGCCACGCCGGATAGAGCCCCATCTGGCCGCTGCCGATTAACGCCCCCAGCGAGGCCATCATCACCGTGCCGGGCAGCAGCAGCCCAACCAGCGCCAGCGACTCCAGAAAAGCCACCAGCCCCACGGCCAGCAGCGCATACGCCAGCGATTGCGTAATTAAGTGTTCCAGCCAGGCTTCCATAAGTATCCAACAGAGTTGACAGAACCGGCGATTTTCCCGGCCCGCCCGGCGGGCGTCAAGACGATATTTGTATGGGAACGTATGACCGCATTAGCCTGGTGATACAGGGAAACAACCACTGTATATATAAACATGCTATTATTACAGCATTATGCGTCCCGGAGGCAGTGTGAACGACCCACGCGCAGGATTTCTGTTAACCCGCCACTGGCGGGACACGCCGGCCGGCAGCGAAGTGACGCTGTGGCTGGCCACCGACGCCGGTCCGCAGCAGGTGGTGCTGCCTGCGCAGGAGTCGGTAGCCTTTGTGCCGGTAGAACAGCAGGCGGCGGCGGAGCGCCTGCTGGCGAACGAACGCGACTGGCGTTTCGCCCCGCTGACGCTGAAAGACTTCCGCCAGCGGCCGGTGGCCGGCCTCTACTGTCGCCAGCAGCGCCAGCTGATGAAGCTGGAGAAACTGCTGCGCGAAAACGACATCACCGTATACGAGGCCGATATCCGCCCGCCGGAGCGCTACCTGATGGAGCGTTTTATCACCGCGCCGGTGTGGTTCAGCGGCAGGCCGGACGGCAACCGTCTGACCGACGCGCGGCTCAAGCCGCACCCCGATTACCGCCCGCCGCTGAAGTGGGTGTCGCTGGATATTGAAACCACCCGTCACGGCGAACTTTACTGCATTGGCCTGGAGGGCTGCGGGCGGCGCGATGTCTTTATGCTCGGGCCGCCGAACGGCGATGCCAGCCGGCTGGACTTTAATCTTGAGTACCTGAGCAGCCGTCCCGCCCTGCTGGAGCGCCTGAACGCCTGGTTTGCCGAACACGATCCGGACGTGCTGATCGGCTGGAACGTAGTGCAGTTCGACTTAAGGGTGCTGCAGAAGCACGCCGACCGCTACGGCATCCCGCTGCGACTGGGGCGCGGCCATCATCCGGCGCTGGAGTGGCGCGAGCACGGCTTTAAGCCCGGCGTGTTCTTCGCTCAGGCCAGCGGTCGGCTGATTATCGACGGCATTGAAGCGCTAAAGTCGGCGTTCTGGAACTTTGACTCCTTCAGCCTGGAGGCGGTCTCCCGCGAGCTGCTGGGGGAAGGCAAGGCGATCGGCAACCCGTGGCAGCGCATGGAGGAGATCAACCAGCGCTTCGCCGAAGACAAACCGGCGCTGGCGCACTACAACCTGAAAGACTGCGAGCTGGTGACGCGCATTTTCCAGCACACCGAGCTGATGCCGTTTCTGCTGGAGCGCGCCTCGGTCAACGGCCTGGCGGTGGATCGCCACGGCGGTTCGGTGGCGGCGTTCAGCCACCTTTATTTGCCGCGCATGCACCGCGCCGGCTACGTCGCGCCGAATATGGGCGAGCTGGCGTCGGAAGCCAGCCCCGGCGGCTACGTGATGGACTCGCGCCCCGGCCTGTACGACTCGGTGCTGGTGCTCGACTACAAGAGCCTGTATCCGGCGATTATCCGCACCTTCCTGATCGACCCGGTCGGCCTGGTGGAGGGGCTGGCGCACCCGGACGACGCCGATTCGGTGGCCGGTTTCCGCCACGCGCGCTTCTCGCGCAGCCGCCACTGCCTGCCGGAGATCGTCAGCCAGATCTGGCAGGGGCGCGACGCGGCCAAGCGCGCCGGCAACAAGCCGCTGTCGCAGGCGCTGAAGATCATTATGAACGCCTTCTACGGCGTGCTCGGCACCAGCGCCTGCCGCTTCTTCGATCCGCGCCTCGCCTCGTCGATCACCCTGCGCGGCCACGAGATCATGCTGCAGACCCGCGAACTGATCGAGGCGGAAGGCTATGACGTGATTTACGGCGATACCGACTCCACCTTTGTCTGGCTGAAGTCGCCCCACGACGAGGCGACGGCGGCGGCGATCGGCCAGCGGCTGGTGGCGAAGGTTAACGACTGGTGGCGGCAGCATCTGAAAACCGAATTCGATCTTGAGAGCGCGCTGGAGCTGGAATATGAAACTCATTTCAGCCGCTTTCTGATGCCAACCATCCGCGGTGCCGAACAGGGCAGCAAGAAACGCTACGCCGGACTGATCCGCACCGACGGCGGTGAACGTATGGTGTTTAAAGGGCTGGAGACGGTCCGCACCGACTGGACCCCGCTGGCGCAGCAGTTCCAGCAGGCGCTGTACCTGAAAATTTTTACCGGCCAGCCCTGGCAGGACTATATCCGCGACACCGTGGCACGGCTGCTGAACGGCGAACTGGACGACCTGCTGGTGTACAGCAAGCGGCTGCGTCGCCCGCTCGGCGACTACCAGCGTAACGTACCACCGCACGTGCGCGCCGCGCGCATCGCCGATGAGTATCATCAGAAGCTCGAAAGGCCGCTGCTCTACCAGAACGGCGGCAAAATCCGCTACGTGATGGCCACCTCCGGCCCCGAGCCGCTGGAGGTGCGCAGCACGCCGCTGGACTACGATCACTATGTCTCCCGCCAGCTGCAGCCGGTGGCGGATGGCATCCTGCCCTTTGTGCAGGATGACTTTGCCAGACTGATAACCGGGCAGCTGGGCCTGTTTTGACAGGTGACGAAAGGGCCGCCTTCCAGTACCATAGCGCCCTTCCTTAAAATAAACGTTCTGAAACGACTACCGGGCAGCCTCTGCCGGGTCGTAACACTATTGCCTGCAATAAACTGACGACAATCGAGCCGAATATTATATGCCTTTTACACTTGGTCAACGCTGGATAAGCGATACGGAAAGCGAGCTGGGATTAGGAACCGTGGTTGCGGTGGATACCCGCATGGTCACGGTGATGTTCCCTGCCACCGGTGAAAACCGTCTCTACTCCAGAAATGATTCGCCGATCACCCGCGTGGTGTTTAACCCGGGCGATACCGTCACCAGCCACGAAGGCTGGCAGCTCATCGTTGACGAAGTACAAACCGACAACGGCGTGGTCAGCTATTTCGGCACCCGCACCGACACCGGCGAGACCGGGGTACGCCTGCGGGAAGTGATGCTCGACAGCAAGCTGGTGTTTGGCAAGCCGCAGGATCGCCTGTTCGCCGGCCAGCTTGACCGCATGGACCGTTTTGCGCTGCGCTTCCGCGCGCGCAAATATCAGAGCGAGCAGTACCGCCTGCCGATCAGCGGCCTGCGCGGCATGCGCACCAGCCTGATCCCGCACCAGCTGCACATCGCACACGACGTTGGCCGCCGCCACGCGCCGCGCGTGCTGCTGGCCGATGAAGTGGGTCTGGGTAAAACCATTGAAGCCGGGATGATCATCCACCAGCAGCTGCTGGCCGGCCGCGCCGAGCGTATTCTGATCGTGGTGCCGGAAACCCTGCAGCACCAGTGGCTGGTTGAGATGCTGCGCCGCTTCAACCTGCGCTTTGCGCTGTTTGATGACGACCGCTACGCCGAAGCGCAGCACGATAGCGACAACCCGTTTGAAACCGAGCAGATGATTATCTGTTCGCTGGACTTCGTACGCCGCAACAAGCAGCGCCTGGAGAAGCTGGCCGACGCCGAGTGGGACCTGATGGTGGTCGATGAAGCCCACCACCTGGTGTGGTCGGAAGAGGCACCGAGCCGCGAGTATCAGGTGATTGAACAGCTGGCGGAAAATATTCCCGGCGTTCTGCTGCTGACCGCCACCCCGGAACAGCTGGGTCTGGAGAGCCACTTTGCCCGCCTGCGCCTGCTGGATCCGGACCGCTTCCACGATTTCGCGGCCTTTGTTGAAGAGCAGAAGCACTTCCAGCCGATCGCCGACGCGGTATCGATGCTGCTGGCCGATAAAACCATCAGCAACGACGAGCTGAACCTGCTGAACGACCTGATGGGCGAGCAGGATATCGAGCCGCTGCTGCAGGTGGCCAACAGCGATCGTGAAGGCAAGCTGGAGGCCCGTCAGGAGCTGATCAGCATGCTGATGGATCGCCACGGCACCAGCCGCGTGCTGTTCCGTAACACCCGCGGCGGCGTAAAGGGCTTCCCGAAACGCGAACTGCACCAGATCCGCCTGCCGCTGCCGACCCAGTACCAGACCGCGATTAAGGTCTCCGGCATCATGAGCGCCCGCAAATCTGCCGACGAGCGCGCGCGCGATATGCTCTATCCGGAGCAGATTTATCAGGAATTTGAAGGCGACAGCGGCACCTGGTGGAACTTCGACCCGCGCGTTGAGTGGCTGCTCGGCTTCCTGACCAGCAACCGCGACAAGAAAGTGCTGGTGATCTGCGCCAAGGCGGCCACCGCGCTGCAGCTGGAGCAGGTGCTGCGCGAGCGCGAAGCGATCCGTGCCGCCGTGTTCCATGAAGGGCTGTCGATTATCGAGCGTGACCGCGCCGCCGCGTGGTTCGCCTCTGAAGAGGACGGTGCCCAGGTGCTGCTCTGTTCGGAGATCGGCTCCGAAGGCCGCAACTTCCAGTTCGCCAGCCAGCTGGTGATGTTCGACCTGCCGTTTAACCCGGACCTGCTGGAGCAGCGTATCGGCCGTCTGGACCGTATCGGCCAGATGCACGATATTCAGATCCACGTGCCGTATCTGGAACGTACCGCGCAGGCGGTGCTGGTGCAGTGGTTCCACGAAGGGCTGGACGCCTTCGAACACACCTGCCCGACCGGCCGTACCGTCTATGACAGCGTCTATGCACAGCTGATCGCGTACCTCGCCGCGCCGGAAAACAGCGAAGGGCTGGCAGAGTTTATCGCCGGCTGCCGCAAACAGCATGACGGGTTGAAGGCGCAGCTGGAACAGGGCCGCGACCGTCTGCTGGAGCTCAACTCCAACGGCGGCGAGAAGGCGCAGGCGCTGGCCGCACAGATCGCCGAACAGGATAACGACATCGAGCTGGTGAACTTCGCGCTCAACCTGTTCGATATCGTCGGCATTAACCAGGAAGACCGCAGCGATAACCTGATCGTGCTGACCCCCGGCGACCATATGCTGGTGCCGGACTTCCCGGGCCTGCCGGAAGATGGCTGCACCATCACCTTCGACCGTAACCAGGCGCTGTCGCGTGAAGACGCGCAGTACGTCAGCTGGGAGCACCCGATCATCCGCAACGGTCTGGATCTGATCCTCTCCGGCGACACCGGCAGCTGCGCGCTGTCGCTGCTGAAAAACAAGGCGCTGCCGGCCGGCACGCTGCTGCTGGAGCTGGTCTGGGTGGTGGAAGCGCAGGCGCCGAAGCACCTGCAGCTGACCCGCTTCCTGCCGCCAACCCCGGTGCGCATGCTGGTCGACCGTAACGGCAATAACCTGGCGGCCAAAGTGGAGTTTGAAAGCTTTAACCGCCAGCTGAACGCCATCAACCGCCACACCGGCAGCAAGCTGGTCAACGCGGTGCAGCAGGACGTGCATGAGATTATCAAGCTGTCCGAGGAGCCGGCGGCGGTGGAAGCGCGTAAGCTGATCGATGCCGCCCGTGCGGAAGCCAGCGATAAGCTGGGTGCGGAGCTTTCCCGCCTGCAGGCGCTGAGCGCCGTCAACCCGAACATCCGTCAGGATGAGATTGACGCGCTGGAAAGCAACCGCGAGCAGGTGCTGGCCAGCCTGGATGATGCCGGCTGGCGCCTGGATGCGCTGCGTCTTATCGTGGTCGCTCACCAGTAATCCCCTCAGCAGGGTGCCTGCCATCGTCCCGCGATGGTCTGCACCCTGCCCCTCTCCGGCACTTTGCGAGATGCTTATGATGGAACCTTACAACCCGCCGTCCGAACCCTGGCTGCATATTCTCTACCAGGATGAGCACATTATGGTGGTCAACAAACCCAGCGGGCTGCTCTCCGTACCCGGACGTCTGGAGGAGCACAAGGACAGCATAATGACGCGCGTCCAGCGTGACTTCCCGGCGGCGGAGTCGGTGCACAGGCTGGATATGGCGACCAGCGGCGTGATGGTGGTGGCGCTGAACAAAGCGGCGGAGCGTGAGCTGAAGCGCCAGTTCCGCGAGCGTGAGCCGCAGAAAACCTACGTCGCCCGCGTGTGGGGGGTGCCGCAGCCGGAAAAAGGGCTGGTGGACCTGCCGCTGATTTGTGACTGGCCGAACCGGCCAAAGCAGAAGGTCTGTTTTGAAACCGGTAAGTCGGCGCAGACGGAGTATCAGGTGCTGGAGGTGGCAGAGAACTGGGCGCGGGTGCAGCTGAAGCCGATCACCGGTCGCTCGCACCAGCTGCGCGTGCATATGCTGGCGCTGGGGCACCCGATTCTCGGCGATCGTTTCTATGCCCACGATGAGGCGTTAGCGATGGCGCCCCGTCTGCAGCTGCACGCCGAAAGCCTGAGCATCACCCATCCGCAGTACGGCACGCCGATGACCTTTCGCCAGCCGGCGGCGTTTTAATCTGCTGTTCCCCCCGGCCGAAGGGCGCAGCGGGCGGAGGCAGGGTTGGCACCACGTCGCGATAACACGGGCTGACGGCACTCGCCGTAAGCCCGTTTTTTTACTTAAAGCCCTTCTCGCGCTTGATCAGGTCGTAAGCGGCCTGAATCTCCTGCGCTTTCTGCTTGGCCATCTCCATCATCTGCGGCGGCAGGCCTTTCGCCACCAGCTTATCCGGATGGTGCTCGCTCATCAGCTTACGGTAGGCACGCTTGATGGTGGTGGCATCATCGCTGCTCTTCACCCCCAGTACGTTACAGGCATCATCAAGCGTTGGGCCGCGCTGCGCTCCGGTGTACCCGCCCTGTGAGGAGTGGCCACCCTGATAACCGTACCCGCCGCCGCCAAACTGCTGGCCGCCTTCCATCATGCGCAGGAACCGATAGAACTGATGACGGGAGATCCCCAGCTCTTCGGCGATCACATACAGCACCTGGCGCTCGTTGGGGTGCAGCGAGCCGTCGGCAAACGCCGCCTGAATCTGGATCTCCAGAAACATGCGAATCAGATCGAAGCGACCAAAGCAGGCGCTGCGCAGCTCACGCAATTTTTCGCGCAGCGGGTAGTCACCCTCTTTACCTTCACGGAACGCCTGCTGGGCTGCGGTACGGCTGGCGCCCTGCATTTGCATGCGGTCCATCAGCAGCGATGCCATCTGGATATCGGCATCCGTGACCCGGCCTTTCGATTTGGTCAGATGCCCCATCACCTGGAAGGTGGTGCTGAAAAACAGCGCCTGACGGGTTTGCTGGTTGGCAAAATAACCCTGACGCCGCGTTGAACGCGCTTTATCAACCAGATGGCCGACCAGCAGGCCAAAAACTACGCCCCAGAAGCCCGCGCCGGACAATAAACCCAGCACAAGTCCCAATACTTTTCCCCAATAGCGCATATACTCCTCAATTCGCCATGCTCAAGGCTACAATTTGCATTATCATACCTGTCATTCATCTCATAGCCTATTGGCAACGCGGTCAAACAACCAGAAGATACCTCACCGGTTATAGCGGCCAGCAGCTGTAGCCTGAAATGTGGGTATACACTAAATCATTCACACTGCATCAAGGCGGCAAACGAGTGAATCCCCGGGAGCAGAGATGGCTCTGTGACTGGGGTGAGCGAGAGCAGCCAACGCAGAGGCAGCGTGAAGGATGACGTGTATATGACTGGCGCAACCTCCTTGAGTGCGTTAGTCTCTGACCGTTTGTCGGCATGATGCCAGTGATCACGGAATTTTCGATACCGCGTATGAAAAATAGACTACCTACGTTGCTGGCCACCCTGATCGGCTCAGCGCTGTACAGCCAGCAGGGCCTGGCCGATGACCTCGCATCCCAGTGTATGCTCGGGGTGCCTTCCTATAACCGTCCGCTGGTAGAAGGGAAAAACACCAACCAACTGCCGATAACCATCAATTCCGACAAATCGCAGGGTAATTACCCGGATAATGCGGTCTTTAGCGGCGATGTGGATATCCGCCAGGGTAACAGCCGCCTGCAGTCCGACGAGGTGCAGCTGCATCAGAAGATGCTGCCGGGTAAAAGCGAACCCACCCGTACCGTCGACGCGCTGGGCAACGTCCACTACGACGATAACCAGGTGATCCTGAAAGGGCCGAAAGCCTGGTCTAACCTGAACACCAAAGACACCAACGTGTGGAATGGCGACTATCAGATGGTCGGCCGCCAGGGGCGCGGTAACGCTGACCAGATGAAGCTGCGCGGTGATAACCGCTACACCATTCTGGAAAACGGCTCCTTCACCTCCTGCCTGCCAGGGCAGAACAGCTGGAGCGTGGTCGGTTCCGAAATTATTCACGATCGCCAGGAGCAGCTGGCCGAGATCTGGAACGCACGCTTTAAAATCGGCCCGGTGCCGGTGTTTTACAGCCCGTACCTGCAGCTGCCGGTCGGCGATAAGCGCCGCTCGGGCTTCCTGATCCCCAACGCCAAATACGGTAGCAACAGCGGCTTTGAGTTTATGCTGCCGTACTACTGGAACATTGCGCCGCAGGCCGACGCCACGCTGACGCCGCACTACATCAGCCGCCGCGGCATGCAGTGGCAGAACGAATTCCGCTATCTGACCGGCGTCGGTGCCGGCCTGATGGAGTTCGACTATATGGCATCGGATAAAGTGTATAACAACGAGCACGAGGACGATAAAGACTCCAACCGCTGGCTGTTCTACTGGAACCATTCGGGGATCTACGAGCAGCACTGGCGCTTCAATGCCGACTACACCAAAGTCAGCGATCCCTACTACTTTACCGACCTGGACTCGACCTACGGCTCGACCACCGACGGCTATGTGACGCAAAAATTCAGTATTGGCTATGCAGATACCAACTGGGACGCCACGCTGTCGACCAAGCAGTTCCAGATCTTCTCGACCAACGCCAATAACGACGTGTATCGCGCCGAACCGCAGCTGGATATCAACTGGTACCAGAACGACGTCGGCCCCTTTGACACCCATCTGTATGCGCAGGCGGTGAAGTTTACCAACGTCAACGAACGCCTGCCGGACGCCACCCGTCTCCACCTGGAGCCGACCATCAACCTGCCGGTGTCAAATGGCTGGGGCAGTCTGAACACCGAAGCGAAACTGTTGGCAACACACTACCAGCAGGACGGCATTGAGTACTACAACAGCACCTACGATACTGGCAAAACCAACCAGCTGAAAGACAACGTTAACCGCGTGATGCCGCAGTTGAAGGTTGACGGCAAGATGGTGTTTGACCGCGATATGAACTGGTCGCCGGGCTATACCCAGACGCTGGAGCCGCGCCTGCAGTACCTGTACGTGCCGTACCGCGATCAGAGTATGATCCGCGCCTATGACTCCACGCTGCTGCAGACCGACTATACCGGCCTGTTCCGCGACCGCACCTACAGCGGCCTGGATCGCATCGCCTCGGCTAATCAGCTGACCAGCGGCGTCACCACGCGCATTTTTGATAACGATCTGGTTGAACGTTTTAACGCTTCCGTGGGTCAAATCTACTCGTTCACGCCGGCTCGTACCGGCCTGAACACCACCGATGACGATGACCGTGGCAGCCTGGTATGGGCGGGCGATACCTACTGGAAGATTAGCGACAACTGGGCAGCACGTGGTGGCCTGCAGTATGACACCCGTCTGGACAACGTCTCGCAGGGTAACGCCGTGCTGGAGTGGCGCCGTGATGCAGACCGCATGGTGCAGTTGAACTACCGTTACACCAGTGAAGAGTACATTCAGCAGACGCTGACGCAGATCACTAATCCGCTGTATCAGAAGGGGATCTCGCAGGTGGGTGCCACCGCCAGCTGGCCTGTCGCCGACGCATGGTCAGTGGTCGGGGCCTGGTATTACGATACCAAAGCCAACCAGCCCGCTGACCAGCTGCTGGGCGTGCAGTACAGCTCCTGCTGTTATGCCATTCGCCTCGGTTATGAGCGTAAAATCACCGGCTGGGAAAACGATAACAGTAAGTACGACAACAAAGTCTCGTTCAACATTGAACTGCGTGGCCTCAGCCCGAGCTACGGCTTAGGGACCGGTCAAATGCTGCGCCAGGGCATTCTGCCTTACCAGCGCGGCTTCTGATGTTGGCACAGTTAACAGACCACTCCCGCAGTGCGGATAGGAAGAATGGAAAAAGTATGAAGAACTGGAGAATGCTGATCCTCGGTGCCGCCTTAACGGCCAACACCGCGTTCGCAGCCCCGCAGGTTGTTGATAAGGTCGCCGCCGTGGTAAATAACGGCGTGGTGCTGGAGAGTGACGTCGACGGCATGATGCAGTCGGTCAAAGGCCAGGCGCAGCAGTCCGGGCAGCAGCTGCCGGATGATAAAACGTTGCGTCACCAGATTGTCGAACGTCTGGTGATGGATAACATCATGCTGCAGATGGGCAGACAGGCCGGCATCCAGATTAGCGACGCGCAGCTGGATCAGGCGATCGGCAACATCGCCGCACAGAACAAAATGAGCGTCGATCAGCTGCGCAGCCGCCTGGCGTATGACGGCATGAACTACGCCACCTACCGCGAGCAGATCCGCAAAGAGATGCTGACCTCGGAAGTGCGTAATAATGAAGTGCGCCGCCGCGTCACCATCCTGCCGCAGGAAGTGGACTCCCTCTCAAACCAGATGGCCGCGCAGAACGATGCCGGTACCGAGCTGAACATCAGCCACATTCTGCTGCCGCTGCCGGAAAACCCAACGCAGCAGCAGGTTGACGACCAGGAAACCCTGGCCAAACAGCTGGTGCAGGAGAGCAAAAGCGGTGCCGATTTCGGCAAGCTGGCGATCACCTATTCCGCCGATCCGCAGGCGCTGAAAGGCGGCAACATGGGCTGGGGCAAACTGCAGGAGCTGCCGTCGCTGTTTGCGCAGGCGCTGGTGACCGCCAAAAAAGGCGACATCGTTGGCCCGATCCGCTCAGGCGTCGGCTTCCATATCCTGAAAGTTAACGACGTGCGCGGTGAAAACCAGAGCGTTTCGGTTACCGAAGTGCACGCCCGCCATATCCTGCTAAAGCCGTCACCGATCATGACCGATGACCAGGCGCGCCAGAAGCTGCTGGAAACCGCTGCCGATATTAAGAGCGGTCGAATCAGCTTTGCCGATGCGGCCAAACAGCTGTCGCAGGACCCGGGTTCCGCCAACCAGGGCGGTGATCTTGGCTGGAGCTCCCCGGAAGCCTACGATCCGGCGTTCCGCGACGCACTGCTGCGCCTGAACAAGGGCCAGACCAGCGCCCCGGTTCACTCCTCGTTCGGCTGGCACCTGATTCAGCTGCTGGATACCCGCCAGGTTGATAAGACCGACTCCGCGAAGAAAGAGCGCGCCTACCGCCTGCTGTTCAACCGTAAATTCTCGGAAGAAGCGCAGACCTGGATGCAGGAACAGCGTGCCGCCGCCTATGTGAAGATCCTCGATGGCAGCGCTCAGTAACCTGCGCGTGGTGGTCACTCCCGGCGAACCCGCCGGGATTGGGCCCGATCTGATCGTCGTCCTGGCGCAACAGGCGTGGCCGGTTGAGCTGGTAGTCTGTGCCGATCCCGAGCTGCTGCGCACCCGCGCGGCAGCGCTGCGTTTGCCGCTGGAACTACGCGAATATGATGCCAGCGCGACGGCCCGCCCGCAGGACGCCGGTTCACTGACCGTGCTGCCGCTGCCGCTGGCCAGCCACGCGGTGGCCGGTGAACTCAGCGTGGATAACAGTCACTACGTGCTGGCCTCGCTGGCGCGCGCCTGCGACGGTTGCCTGAACGGCGAATTTGCCGCGCTGGTTACCGGACCGGTGCACAAAGGGGTGATCAACGACGCGGGCATTCCGTTCAGCGGCCACACCGAGTTCTTCGCCGAACGCGCCGGGTGCGAGCGCGTGGTGATGATGCTGGCCACCGAAGAGCTGCGGGTGGCGCTGGCCACCACCCATCTGCCGCTGAAAGACGTGGCCGACGCCATCACCCGTGACAGCCTGCATGAAGTGATCACCATCCTTAACGCCGATCTGCAGAGCAAGTTCGGCCTTGCAAGCCCGCACATTCTGGTGTGTGGGCTGAACCCGCACGCGGGTGAAGGCGGCCATATGGGGCGGGAAGAGATTGATACCATTACCCCGGCGCTGGACGAACTGCGCCAGCAGGGCATCAACCTGACCGGGCCACTCCCCGCGGACACCCTGTTCCAGCCGAAATATCTGCAGCACGCCGATGCGGTGCTGGCGATGTATCACGATCAGGGCCTGCCGGTGCTAAAATATCAGGGCTTTGGCCGCGCGGTGAATATCACCCTCGGTCTGCCATTTATCCGCACGTCCGTCGACCACGGCACCGCCCTTGAACTGGCGGCTACGGGTCAGGCCGATGCGGGCAGCTTCAAAACGGCGCTTAACCTCGCCATCACCATGATTAAGAGCAGTAATGAATAATCGCGTTCACCAGGGCCACTTCGCCCGCAAACGTTTTGGACAGAACTTCCTTAACGATCAGTATATTATCGACAGTATTGTCAACGCCATTCACCCACAGCGCGGCGAGGCGATTGTTGAGATCGGCCCTGGCCTCGGTGCACTCACCGAGCCGGTGGGTGAGCGCATTGATGAAATGACGGTGGTCGAACTGGACCGCGATCTGGCAGCACGCCTGCAGACGCATCCGTTCCTCGGCCCGAAGCTGACCATTTTCCAGCAGGATGCGATGACCTTTGATTTTGCGGCGCTGTCTGCGGAAAAAGGCCAGCCGCTGCGCGTGTTCGGCAACCTGCCGTACAATATTTCGACCCCGCTGATGTTCCACCTGTTCAGCTACGTCGGCGCGATCAAAGATATGCACTTTATGCTGCAGAAAGAAGTGGTTAATCGTCTGGTCGCCGGCCCTGGCAGCAAAGCCTATGGCCGCCTGACCGTAATGGCACAGTACTACTGCCAGGTGATCCCGGTGCTGGAAGTACCGCCGGAGTCCTTCACCCCGGCACCGAAGGTCGATTCTGCGGTGGTGCGCCTGATGCCTTACGCGGAGATCCCGCACCCGGTACAGGATATCCGCGCGTTGAGCCGCATCACCACCGAAGCCTTTGGTAAACGCCGTAAAACCCTGCGTAACAGCCTCGGCCACCTGTTCTCTGCCGAAGCTCTGGCCGAAATGAACATTGACCCGACGCTGCGCGCTGAGAACATTACCGTGGCGCAGTACTGCCAGCTGGCGAACTGGCTGACCGCGCACCCTCAGCAGCAGCCTCCTCAGGAGAACTGAGCATGAACGATACGCCCCGTGTTTGTGTCCATGTACAAAGCGTCTACATTGCGTCGCAGTCTGCGCCCGAAGAAGACCGTTATGTGTTTGCGTACACCGTCACCATCCGTAATCTGGGGCGTATCCCGGTGCAGCTGATCGGCCGCTACTGGCTAATCACCAACGGCAACGGCCGTGAAACCGAAGTCCAGGGTGAAGGGGTGATCGGCGAACAGCCGCACATCGCCCCTGGCGATGAGTTCCAGTACACCAGCGGTGCGATACTCGAAACCCCGATGGGCACCATGCAGGGGCATTACCGCATGGTTGACGCCGACGGCGAGACGCTGCTGGTGGACATTCCGGTGTTCCGGCTGGCGGTTGTCAGCCACATTCACTGAGTCACCCCTCATCCAGCGCTTTGCTCCTCACGGGCAAAGCGCATTTTTTTTTGCGCGCGCCAGGCGCGCCGCGGTTATCCTGACCCGGACCAGTGGCTAAGCAATCCTGAGCTGCCGGCCACGCGATCACGGTAACCCCCTTTTCAGGACAGAAAGCATGAGCACTTATCTTATCGGCGATATTCACGGTTGCTACGACGAGCTGAAAATGCTGCTGGCGCAGGTGGATTTCGATCCGGCGCAGGACGAGCTGTGGCTGACCGGCGATCTGGTGGCCCGTGGGCCGGCCTCGCTGGACGTGCTGCGTTATGTGCGCTCGCTCGGCGACAGCGTGCGCATCGTGCTGGGCAATCACGATCTGCATCTGCTGGCGGTGTACGCCGGCATCAGCCGCAATAAACCGAAGGATCGCCTGACGCCGCTGCTGGAGGCCGACGATGCCGACGAGCTGATCAACTGGCTGCGCCGCCAGCCGCTGCTGCAGGTGGATGAAGAGAAAAAACTGGTGATGGCGCACGCCGGTATCACCCCGCAGTGGGATATTGACACCGCAAAACTGTGTGCCCGCGAAGTCGAGGCAGTACTGAGCAGCGACACCTATCCGCTGTTCCTGGATGCGATGTACGGCGATATGCCGAACAACTGGTCACCGGCGCTCAGCGGTCTGGCGCGCCTGCGCTTCAGCACCAACGCACTGACCCGCATGCGCTTCTGCTTCCCCGCCGGGCAGCTGGACATGATCAGCAAAGAGTCGCCGGAAAATGCGCCACCGCCGCTGAAGCCCTGGTTTAACGTGCCCGGCCTGTTGCCCGCTGACTACACGGTGATCTTCGGTCACTGGGCGTCGCTGGAAGGGAAAGGCACGCCGGATAACGTCATCGGCCTCGATACCGGTTGTTGCTGGGGCGGCACCCTGACCCTGCTGCGCTGGGAAGACAGGCAGGTCTTTGTTCAGCCCTCTAACCGGGAAGTCACCCCGGCACTGTGATCGTCTGCGGCGCCGTTCGCCGCCCGCTCTGCCGGTGTCAGGGTATCAAAGGGAATACTCCACAGCGCGCCCGGCTGGAACAGCACCGGCGGGTGGCTTTCTGAAAGAGAGAGTTCCCGGCGGGCCGGGTCACGCAGGCGATCGCGATTCAGTGCAGCAGAAACAGACATGGCGCGCTCCGTAGTGGATGTCGCGCCATGATAGAAGCCGAAGATGTCAGCAGCGTGACGACTTAGCGGCGATCGAGGATCTCAAAGCAGAAGCTGTGGGAGTTCTTGTCGTCGGCGTCGTGAAATTCGCTAAAGGTTGACTGCCACTCATCCGGCTCATAGTCCGGGAAATGGGTATCCCCTTCCACTTCCGCGTCAATGTGGGTCAGATAGAGACGATCGGCACGCGGCAGCAGCTGCTCGTAGATCCGTCCGCCGCCGATCACCATCAGTTCTTCCACGTCGCCTGCTACCTGCAGCGCTTCGTCAATCGAGCTCACCCAGGTCACACCATCGGCATCGCCAGGTTTACTGCTAATTACAATATTCAGCCGTCCTGGCAGCGGGCGTCCAATCGACTCCCAGGTACGCCGCCCCATCACCACCGGCTTGTTCAGCGTCTGGCGTTTAAACCACGCCAGGTCAGCAGGCAGGTGCCATGGCATGGCGTTTTCCATACCAATTACGCGATCGGCCGCCAGGGCCGCAATCAGGCTAATCATCATATCAAACTCAGCAGGGGGTAAAATTCGCGCCATCATACGGAAAGGCGAAACTTTCGTCGATAGGTAAGCGCTGCATATTCCGTAAAGGTTGTTCAGCGCGGCCTTTACGTGCTCTGCCTCTCACCATTTCGGCCACCACACTCCCCCCTTCGTGCTAAACTTCGCCCTTTACACTCCCTGCAGAAACCGATCATGTTTGAAACTACGCTGTTCGTTGCCACCATCGCCACGCTGGGCATGCTCTCCCCCGGCCCCGATTTTTTCCTGGTGGTGAAAAATGCCGCCCGCTATTCGCGCCGCGCCGCGCTGATGACGGCGATGGGCGTTAACTGCGCGGTCGCCACCCATATGGCTTATTGTGTGGCCGGCCTGGCAGTGGTCATCACCACCACGCCGTGGCTGTTTATGCTGCTGAAATATGCCGGTGCAGCGTACCTGATCTGGATCGGTATTCAGGCGCTGCGGGCGCACGGCGGCAGCAGGCTGGATCTGAATAGCGTGGCGCAGGAACCGGTGACGCTGAGTAAAGCCTTCCTGCAGGGCTACCTGTGTAACCTGCTCAACCCGAAGGCGACGCTGTTTTTCCTGTCGGTATTCACCCAGGTGCTCAGCGTCGACTCCGGCGTCGGTGAGAAACTCTGGTATGCCGGCATCATCCTCGGCCTCTCCACGCTGTGGTGGCCGCTGCTGGTGTTTCTGATCCAGAGCGCACCGGTGCGTGCCGGGCTGACCAAAGCCCAGCGCATCATCGACAAACTGCTGGGCGGCGTGCTGATCGCGCTGGGCATCAAGGTGGCGCTCTCCTGATAGATCCCCCCTATAAAAAAACCCCGCTCGGAAGCGGGGTTTTTTACAGCTGTTGTCAGCGATTAACCGGCGATCTGCGCGTGCATTTCCTGCACTGAAATCACCCGGTCAGTCGCGCTGGAGTTCAGCGAGGTGGTGGTGGCGAAGGCACCGTTCAGCGTGGTGTCGTAGTGCACCTTGTACTGCAGGGCACTGCGGCGGATCAGCTTGGAATCCTCAATCGCCTGGCGGCCTGCGGTGGTGTTCACGATGTAGGCGTATTCACCGTTCTTCAGGCGATCCTGAATGTGCGGGCGGCCTTCGTGCACCTTGTTTACCCGGCGTACGACGATACCCGCGGCTTCCAGCACCGCAGCGGTGCCGGCGGTGGCGTCCAGCTCAAAGCCGTAGCTCTGCAGACGCTGTGCCAGCTCAACGATACGCTTCTTATCGCCTTCGCGAACCGACAGCAGCGCGCGGCCGCTCTTCTTCATGTTGCTCTGCGCGCCGAGCATCGCTTTGCAGAAGGCTTCCGCAAAGCTGCGGCCGACGCCCATCACTTCACCGGTTGAACGCATTTCCGGGCCGAGGATCGGGTCAACGCCCTGGAACTTGTTAAACGGCAGCACCACTTCCTTCACCGAGTAGTACGGCGGGATAATCTCTTCGGTCACGCCCTGCTCGGCCAGCTTTTTGCCTGCCATCACGCGGGCAGCCACTTTCGCCAGCGGTACGCCGGTGGCCTTGGAGACGAACGGCACGGTACGGGCGGCACGCGGGTTCACCTCAATCAGGTACACCTCGTTATCCTTCACCGCGAACTGCACGTTCATCAGGCCGCGTACGCCCAGCTCGAAGGCCAGTTTCTCGACCTGCTGACGCATGACGTTCTGGATCTCTTCGCTCAGCGTGTAGGCCGGCAGAGAACAGGCGGAGTCACCGGAGTGCACGCCGGCCTGCTCAATGTGCTCCATAATGCCGCCGATCAGCACCTGGTCGCCGTCGCAGATGGCATCAACATCCACTTCCACCGCGTCATCAAGGAAGCGGTCCAGCAGCACCGGCGCGTCGTTCGAGACGGACACCGCGGTGTTGAAGTAGCGCTTCAGGTCGATTTCGTCGTAGACGATCTCCATCGCGCGGCCGCCCAGCACGTAGGACGGGCGCACCACCAGCGGATAACCGATGATCGCCGCTTTCTCTACCGCCATATCGATGGCGGTCACCGTGGCGTTAGCCGGCTGTTTCAGTCCCAGGCGATCGACCGCCTGCTGGAAACGCTCGCGGTCTTCGGCACGGTCAATCGAATCCGGGCTGGTACCGATCACCGGTACGCCTGCTGCTTCCAGCGCGCGCGCCAGCTTCAGCGGGGTCTGGCCACCGTACTGCACGATCACGCCTTTCGGCTTCTCGATGCGCACGATTTCCAGCACGTCTTCAAAGGTCACCGGTTCGAAGTAGAGACGGTCAGAGGTGTCGTAGTCGGTTGACACGGTTTCCGGGTTACAGTTGACCATGATGGTTTCGAAACCGTCTTCACGCAGCGCCAGCGCGGCGTGAACGCAGCAGTAGTCGAACTCAATACCCTGGCCGATACGGTTTGGACCGCCGCCCAGCACCATGATTTTGTCACGATCCTGGCTCGGGTTAGACTCGCACTCTTCTTCATAGGTGGAGTACATGTAAGCGGTATTGGTGGCGAATTCCGCCGCACAGGTGTCCACGCGTTTGTAGACCGGGTGCAGGTTATGCTGCTCGCGCAGCTTGCGGATTTCGGCTTCCGACACGCCGGCCAGCGCCGACAGGCGGGCATCGGCAAAGCCTTTACGTTTCAGGTTACGCAGGAAGTCGTAGTTCAGGCCGTTAACGCCCTCTTTCGCCACCTGCTGCTCCAGCTGCACCAGCTCTTCAATCTGCACCAGGAACCAGCGGTCAACGTTGGTCAGCGCGAAGATATCCTCCACGCTCAGGCCGGCACGGAAGGCGTCCGCGATGTACCAGATACGGTCTGAGCCGGCATCTTTCAGCTCGCGACGGATGGTGGTCAACGCTTCCGGGTCGTTAAGGTCGACTTTCGGGTCGAAACCGGTCGCGCCCACTTCCAGGCCACGCAGCGCTTTCTGCATCGATTCCTGCAGGGTGCGGCCAATCGCCATCACTTCACCGACCGACTTCATCTGGGTAGTCAGACGGTCATTCGCACCGGCGAACTTTTCAAAGTTGAAGCGTGGGATTTTAGTGACCACGTAGTCGATAGAGGGTTCAAACGAAGCCGGGGTCAGGCCACCGGTGATATCGTTGGTCAGTTCGTCGAGGGTGAAGCCTACTGCCAGCTTGGCGGCGATTTTAGCAATCGGGAAGCCGGTCGCTTTTGAGGCCAGCGCCGACGAGCGCGACACGCGCGGGTTCATCTCGATAACGATCAGACGGCCGTTCTCCGGATTCACCGAGAACTGAACGTTAGAACCGCCGGTCTCCACGCCGATTTCACGCAGTACCGCCAGCGAGGCGTTACGCATGATCTGGTACTCTTTGTCGGTCAGCGTCTGGGCTGGCGCTACGGTAATCGAGTCACCGGTGTGGATGCCCATGGCATCGAAGTTTTCAATCGAGCAGACGATGATGCAGTTGTCGTTTTTATCACGCACCACTTCCATCTCGTACTCTTTCCAGCCAATCAGCGACTCGTCAATCAGCAGCTCGTTGGTTGGCGACAGATCCAGACCGCGTTCGCAGATCTCTTCGAACTCTTCACGGTTGTAAGCGATACCGCCGCCGGTGCCGCCCATGGTGAAGGACGGACGGATGATGCACGGGAAGCCGACGTCAGCGGCAACCGCCAGCGCTTCTTCCATGGTGTGTGCGATACCGGAACGCGCGGTGTCCAGACCGATCTTCTTCATCGCCACATCAAAGCGGCGACGGTCTTCGGCTTTATCAATCGCGTCGGCGGTGGCGCCGATCATGGTGACGCCGAACTCGGCCAGCACGCCCTGACGTTCCAGCTCCAGCGCACAGTTCAGCGCGGTCTGGCCGCCCATGGTCGGCAGAACCGCGTCCGGGCGCTCTTTTTCGATGATCTTACGCACCACTTCCCAGTTGATAGGCTCGATGTAGGTGGCATCGGCCATTTCCGGGTCGGTCATGATGGTGGCCGGGTTAGAGTTCACCAGGATAACGCGGTAACCCTCTTCACGCAGGGCTTTACACGCCTGGGCGCCGGAGTAGTCAAATTCACAGGCCTGGCCGATAACGATCGGGCCAGCACCGAGGATCAGGATACTTTTTATGTCTGTACGTTTTGGCATTTTTTCGCTCCTGATTTATTTCGCGGCAGAACGGTAAGCGTTAATCAGTTCGATAAAGTGATCGAACAGCGGTGCAGCATCGTGCGGGCCTGGGCTGGCTTCAGGGTGCCCCTGGAAGCTGAACGCCGCTTTATCGGTGCGGTGAATACCCTGTACCGTGTGGTCAAACAGTGAGGTATGGGTCACGCGCAGGTTAGCCGGCAGGTTGCTGTCATCAACGGCAAAACCGTGGTTCTGCGCGGTGATCATCACGGTGTTGTTGTCGTGATCTTTCACCGGGTGGTTGCCGCCGTGGTGGCCGAGCTTCATCTTCACCGTTTTAGCCCCGCTGGCCAGCGCCAGCAGCTGGTGGCCTAGGCAGATGCCGAACACCGGGATGTCGGTTGCCAGCAGACGGGTGATGGCGTTAATCGCGTAGTCACACGGCTCCGGGTCGCCCGGTCCGTTAGAGAGGAACACGCCGTCCGGATTCAGGGCCAGCACCTCTTCTGCAGAGGTCTGCGCCGGCACCACGGTCAGGCGGCAGCCGCGATCCACCAGCATGCGCAGGATGTTGCGCTTCACGCCGTAGTCATAGGCCACCACGTGGAACGGCAGCTCCGCAGCGGTTTTCGCCGCCGGCAGTTCATCTTCCAGCGTCCAGCTGCCCTGTGCCCATTGATAGGCATCCGGGGTGGTGACTTCTTTTGCCAGGTCCATGCCTTTCAGGCCCGGGAAGGCTTTAGCCTTTTCCAGCGCCACCGCGGCGTCCAGCGCGTCACCGGCAATGATGCAACCGTTCTGTGCCCCTTTTTCGCGCAACAGACGGGTCAGCTTACGCGTATCGATATCGGCAATAGCGACAATGTTGTGGCGAACCAGATACTCAGACAGCCCTTCTTCATTACGGTAGTTGCTGGCAATCAGTGGTAAATCACGAATAACCAGGCCCGCGGCATGTACCTGAGTGGATTCTGCATCAGCGGCGTTAGTGCCGACATTGCCGATATGGGGATAAGTAAGAGTAACGATCTGGCGGGAATAGGAAGGATCAGTGAGGATTTCTTGATAACCGGTCATTGAAGTGTTGAAAACAACTTCTCCCACTGCCGATCCGGTTGCCCCGATGGCCCGACCGTGGAATTGGGTTCCGTCTTCCAGAACCAAGAGCGCTGACTTAATCAAAACATCCTCCAGGGAATAAACAGTCACAATATCTGCATATTAATTCAGGATTGCCCCTAAAATCAACGTCAAAACTGCCTGAATGCTCAGTTTTTGGCAAATTGCGCGCATTCTAATGATAGCCCCGCCTAATGTCTACCCTGAGAGCCACTTTTTCTTATTTTTTTAACTCACTGAACGGAAAATCAGTAGATTGGCGATAAAAAGGGAACATATCCTGGTGATAAAACCGTTTGCCTGACGGCTTACGCATAAAAACAGAGGGAAAAGTGTGAAAAACCAGACCAAATGGTCAAAATTATTATCTTTGGCGACCAGTAAAATCAATAAAAAGCAAATTTCAGACCGCTGAAACAAAATAAACAACGAAGGTCTTTTTTTTACAAAATAAAAAGGGCAATAAAAATTATTGCCCACTCAATCATAACCTTATGATTGTAATAACCACATCACGATGGTGCACAACACTTACAAATCTTCCAGATTAAGCACGCTTCTCATATCAAAGAGACCTGATTTATGCGCACTCAACCAACCAGCCGCACGAACCGCACCATTAGCGAAGGTCATCCGGCTTGAAGCCTTGTGGGTAATCTCTACCCGCTCACCGATATCCGCAAACATCGCGGTATGCTCACCGACGATATCGCCGGCGCGTACGGTGGCAAATCCGATAGTCTGCGCCTTGCGCTCGCCGGTAATGCCTTCACGGGCGTAAACCGCGTGCTCGTTCAGGTTCCAGTCCATCGCATCGGCAATCGCCTCACCCATCGCCAGCGCGGTGCCGGACGGCGCATCCACTTTATGACGGTGGTGGGCTTCAATAATTTCGATATCCGCGTAGTCGCCCATCACTTTGGCGGCTTTTTCCAGCAGCTTCAGTACCAGGTTAACGCCGACGCTAAAGTTAGCGGCAAACACGATGCCAATCTCTGCCGACGCGGCCTTAATCGCCGCCTTGCCCACCTCATCAAAGCCGGTGGTACCAATCACCATCGCTTTGCCATGCTGGCGGCAAAAGGCCAGGTACTCCAGGCTGACTTCCGGGCGGGTAAAATCGATCAGCACGTCGAAGTCATTTACCACCGCGTTCAGGCTGTCGCTGATTTTCACCCCCAGCGCACCGCTGCCCGCCAGTTCACCGGCATCAGCCCCCACCAGCGATGACCCGGCACGCACCACGGCGGCCCCCAGACGAGCGCCTTCGGCCTGTACAGTGGCCTGAATCAGCTGACGTCCCATACGCCCGGCGGCTCCCACCACGGCGATACGGATTTCTGCGTTACTCATAATTATTCCCAGTCTTATATCAATGCATGCAAAGCGCACACAGATTAACCACGCGTTAACTACTGTGCCACAATTAAAAGCGGATGATTAGAATTTTACGCCAGCGCGCAATCATTATCAGTAAAACGAATTTTTGTAAGGATTCAGAGGGTAAGCGAGTCGGTGCCCGGTTGGCTTGCCTCTTCCGGGATCGTGTTGCTGGTGGGTTCAGTGATTACGTCGTGATTGCGTCGCTGGTGGGCTCTGTGATCGTGTCGCTGCCGAACCCGGAGGCTGGGTCGGCCGTTGGCGGCAGATCGCCGGGTCGCCGTGACCCCATCCATGGGGGCTCGGACGGCGCGTCCATGCGCCGTACGCCCGGCTAACCTGTCCACCAACGGCCTCCCCTCCCAGCTATTGCGTAGCTTTAGTAAAAACCATGCACAGGCGGAGTTATGAGGATTTTGAAGTCTTGAAGACTTGAAGACTTGAAGGGTTTAAGGCAGCAACACAGAAAATTACAGGCAATCGGGGTTTATCCGGATAAGCGGACCTTCGGGCACAGGGACGTGCCCGACAGAGCCCAGGGATGTTACTGGCGTGTCCGCGTTCCGGATAAACCCCGATAAGCCAGGTGCCCGAATCCATAGCGACCCGGCTCCAAAGCCACGCCCCAATACGCCAGCCTCCTGAATCCGCAGCGACCCGGCCCTAAAGCCACGCCCGGACAGGCCAGACTCCGAGCCCACAGCGACCCGCCCCAAAACCACGCCCATTAAACCCGAAACACAAAAAATCTCATGGATACTTTACGAAATAAAGCAGGAAAAGCGGTTATTTAAAAAACATTCATTGAAAAAAAACACGCTGTCCTTTAACAAGGAGTTTTCGGACATCAGGCTGGAGTCACGATGAAGGAAAAGATCTTAATCTTCATACTCTGTTTTTTAATTTACTTTTTCACGGTCTGGCTGGTTATGTCAGTTTTTAAGGACACCTTCCTGCCAGGAAGCACTATCGTGCAGGGGCTGGTTTTTTCTTTCGCTATTTTAATAGCGTTCAGGGTAAAAAAATCATTCTCTGGTAAACACTAATTAAGGAAAATCTGTAATGAAAACACTTTCATTTGTTAACTATCGGTTGGTCAGTGGCGCAGGTGACACATTTAGCGGTGCCGCTCTGGCCGGAGCAGTCGCTGGCGGAGCCGTTACCGGAGGCCTGGCAGGAGCCGCAATAGGTGGTGTAGGCGCACTGCCTGGTGCGCTGGGTGGCGCAGCGCTGGCTGGTGCAGGTTATACAGCGAATCAACTTATTCAGGGATTTCTGGACAATGGCCAGTCGTGGCCAGCAGGCGCAGACTTCAGTTCTTTCGAAATTCTAAATGGATTTCTGAAAAAATCAAAAGAAGGTGGCGGGCCTCTTTGAAATTCAGGCACAGGTCGACGGTTTTACTCGTCGAAACCGATAAAAAAGCATCACCGCTTTATTGCCCGGCAAGCGAACGCTGCCGGGCAATATTTATTTCTTAGTCAACCTGACGCACGTCGACGCGCAGCTCTTTCGGTACTTCGAATACGATGTTCTCTTCGCGGCCGATCAGCTCAATCGCTTCCACGCCGCCCAGCTCGTTCAGACGCTGGATCACCTGCTGCACCAGCACGTCCGGTGCTGAAGCCCCGGCGGTGACGCCCACGCACTTCGCGCCCCTGACCCACTCCTCCTGAATATCTTCAGCGGAGTCGATCAGCCGCGCCAGCTTACCGGCACGCTGTGCCAGCTCCGCCAGACGGTTAGAGTTAGAGGAGTTCTTCGAACCGACCACCAGCACCACGTCGGCATCCTTCGCCAGCACCCGCACCGCTTCCTGACGGTTGGTGGTGGCGTAACAGATATCGTCTTTTCGTGGCCCGACAATCTTCGGGAAACGGGCGCGCAGAGCATCGATCACCTCGTAGGTGTCGTCCACCGACAGCGTGGTCTGCGTCATAAAGCACAGGTTATTCTCATCCTTAACCTGCAGCTTCCACACGTCAGCCGGCTGCTCCACCAGATACATCCCCCCTTTCGGGTTATTGTACTGGCCCATGGTGCCCTCCACCTCCGGATGCCCGGCGTGACCGATCAGGATCGCTTCGGTCCCCTTACGGCTGGCGCGCGCCACCTCCATATGCACCTTGGTCACCAGCGGACAGGTGGCATCAAACAGCATGGTCAGATCGCGGGATCTGGCTTCGGCCCGCACCGCCTGCGACACGCCGTGTGCCGAAAAGATCAGGATCGAGCCGTCCGGTACTTCGCTAATCTCTTCGATAAAGATCGCTCCGCGCTCGCGCAGGCTGTTCACCACATAGCGGTTATGCACCACTTCATGGCGCACGTAGATCGGTGCGCCATACATCTCCAGCGCACGCTCCACGATGCTGATGGCACGATCGACCCCAGCGCAGAAACCGCGCGGGTTAGCCAGCATGATCTGCATGGGTGCCCTCCAGTACCGGATCGATCTCCAGCACTTCTATATCAAAGTGAATGGTCTGCCCGGCCAGCGGATGGTTGAAATCCACGGTGATGGAATCACCGGAGATTTCACGGATCACGCCCGGCATCTCGTTGCCATCCATGCCGCTGAACAGCATGATTGCACCGATCTCCGGTTCGCCGGCCTGGACAAAATCACGGCGCGAAAAATACTGGATCAGATCGGGGCTGATACCGCCAAACGCGTCCTCAGGCGGGAGTGCGAAGGCGTGCTTATCGCCCACCTTCATCCCCACCAGCTGGCTTTCCAGCCCGTCAGACAGGCTACCGTCGCCGAGGCGAAACAGCGCCGGTTTGCCGTTACTGCGCGTTGACTCTGCAGTAGAGCCATCCGCCAGCTTTAAGGTGAAATGCACCAGCACCGCGCTATCGTGCTGTACAGAATCGGTCATGCCTTACCCTTTGCTCTTAGCCGGTTTGCTGGCAGGGCTGATAAACCCTTCCAGCACGATTAATGCTGCGCCAATGCAGATGGCGCAGTCGGCGATGTTAAAGGTGGCAAAATGCCAGTCACCGACGTAAAAGTCGATAAAGTCCACCACAAAGCCATGATATGACCGGTCAAACAGGTTGCCCGCCGCCCCGCCAACGATCAGCGCGTAGGCGATGTTGTTCAGCTTCTTGCTCGCCGGGCTGCGGTACATCATCACCAGCAGCGCCACCACGATGGCAATGGCAATGCCGGCGAAGAACCAGCGCTGCCAGCCGCCGTGATCGGCAAGGAAGCTGAATGCCGCACCGTAGTTGTGCGCATAGAAGAAGTTAAAGAACGGTATCACCGGCATCGTCTCATGCAGCATCAGCGTATCCATAATCCACTGCTTGCTGCCGAGATCGATAACGATGACCAACAGCGCCAGCCACAGCCAGCGCAATCCGGTTGAGAGTACAGGTCGGCTCATTTATGCAAACTTACGTTGTTCGCCGCTGCCCGCGACGTTGGTGACACAGCGGCCACAGATATCGGCATGTTCAGCGTTCTGACCGATATCGGTGGTGTAATGCCAGCAGCGCGGACACTTGTCGCCTGCGGCTTTGTGCAGACCAATTTTCAGGCCTTTTACCGTCTCACTCTGCTGAGCTTCAGCCGGCGCCTGCGCCAGTTCAGCCACCTGCGCACCCGAGGTCAGCAGCACAAAGCGCAGCTCGTCACCGAGGCTGTTCAGCTTCGCGGCCAGCTCCGCGTCGGCATACAGCGTGACGCTGGCTTCCAGCGCGCCGCCGATCTGTTTGTCGGCACGCGCCTGCTCGAGAACCTTGTTGACTTCGCCGCGCACCTTCAGCAGTTCGTCCCAGTAAGCATCGTTCATCGGCTCGCTGGCGTCCAGCGCGAACAGGCCGTCGAACCACTCTTCGGTAAACACGTACTGGCTGCGTTTGCCCGGCAGGTAGCCCCAGATTTCGTCAGCGGTGAAGGACATGATCGGTGCCATCCAGCGCACCAGCGCTTCAACGATATACCACAGCGCGCTCTGGCAGCTGCGACGCGCCAGGCCATCGGCCTTAGCGGTGTACTGACGGTCTTTGATCACGTCCAGATAGAAGGACCCCATCTCTACCGAGCAGAACTGCATCAGGCGCTGTACCACTTCGTGGAAATCATAGGCCTCGTAGGACGCCACGATATCCTGTTGCGCGGCCAGCGCGCGGCCCACCGCCCAGCGATCGACTACCACCATCTCTTCTGGTTTCACCAGGTCCGTTTCCGGATTAAAGCCGGCCAGGTTAGCCAGCAGGAAACGCGCGGTGTTACGGATACGGCGGTAGCTGTCGGCGGAGCGTTTGAGGATCTCGTCCGACACGGCGATCTCGCCGGAGTAGTCGGTGGATGCCACCCACAGGCGCAGAATGTCAGCACCCAGCTTGTTCATCACGTCCTGCGGCGACACGGTATTGCCGAGCGACTTGGACATTTTGCGGCCCTGACCATCGACGGTGAAACCGTGGGTCAGCACCTGGCGGTAAGGCGCTTTGCCTTTCATCGCCGTGCCGATCATCAGTGAGGACATAAACCAGCCGCGGTGCTGATCGGAACCTTCCAGATACATATCCGGCGTATGCCCGCCAAACTCAGGACGCGCGTCCACCACCGAGAAGCTGGTAGAACCGGAGTCAAACCACACGTCCAGCGTATCCGGCACCTTAACGTAATGGTCAGCGTCATCGCCCATCAGCTCGCGCGGGTCGAGATCCCACCACGCCTGAATGCCGTCCTGCTCAACGCGCTGGGCCACTTTCTCCATCAGCTCCAGGCTGTCCGGGTGCAGCTCTTCGCTCTCTTTGTGAACGAACAGTGCCATTGGCACGCCCCAGGTACGCTGGCGCGAGATACACCAGTCCGGGCGGTTGGCAACCATCGACTCAATACGCGCCTGGCCCCAGTCCGGGATCCACTGCACGCCTTTGATCTCTTTCAGCGACTGCGCACGCAGGCCCTTTTGATCCATGCTGATAAACCACTGCGGGGTGGCACGGAAGATGATCGGGGTTTTGTGACGCCAGCAGTGCGGGTAGCTGTGGTGCAGTTTCTCAACGTGCAGCAGCGCGCCTTTTTCACGCAGCAGCTCAACGATCATATCGTTGGCTTTAAAGACGTTAACGCCATCCAGCGTCGGATAGGTACCCGGCAGATAGCTGCCGTCCGGGCCGACCGGGTTGGCCACTTCAATGCCGTATTTCTGGCCGATCACGTAGTCGTCCGGGCCGTGGCCTGGCGCGGTATGCACCGCACCGGTACCGGCATCCAGCGTGACGTGTTCGCCGAGTACCACCGGGGAGACGATCTGCTCCAGGAACGGGTGCTGGAAGCCCTGCAGCTCCAGCGCCGCACCTTTGGCTTCGCCCAGCACCGTCCACTCGCTGACGCCGGCGCGCTTGAGTACGCTCTCCACCAGGTCTTTGGCGAGGATCAGCGCACGGCCGTCAATCTGCACCAGCTGGTAGTCAAATTCCGGGTGCAGGGAGATGGCGCGGTTCGCCGGCATGGTCCACGGGGTGGTGGTCCAGATCACCAGCGATACCGGACCTGCGGCATCCGCCACGCCAAATTTCGCCAGCACGGCGGCTTTGTCCACGGCGTTAAACGCCACGTCGATCGACGGTGAAGTTTTGTCGTAGTACTCGACCTCGGCTTCCGCCAGCGCAGAGCGGCAGTCGAGGCACCAGTGCACCGGCTTAGCGCCTTTGTGCAGGTGGCCATTACCGATGATTTTACCCAGTGCACGGATGATGTTGGCTTCGGTTTTGAAGTTCATCGTCAGGTACGGGCGATCCCAGTCACCCAGCACGCCGAGGCGGATAAAGTCGGCTTTCTGCCCTTCCACCTGCTCGGCGGCGTATTTACGGCAGGCGGCGCGGAATTCGGCCGGGGTGACTTTCTCACCCGGTTTGCCGATCGTCTGCTCCACTTTGTGCTCAATCGGCAGGCCGTGGCAGTCCCAGCCTGGGACGTACGGCGAGTCATAGCCCGCCATGCCTTTCGACTTAACGATAATGTCTTTCAGAATCTTGTTAACCGAGTGACCAATATGAATGCTGCCGTTCGCGTACGGAGGGCCATCATGCAGGATAAAGGTTTTTTTCCCTTTTTTGGCTTCGCGGATGATGCCGTACAGCTTGTCATCATACCAACGTTGCAGCATTCCCGGTTCGCGTTTGGCCAGATCGCCACGCATCGGGAACCCCGTTTCCGGCAAGTTCAGGGTAGATTTATAGTCACTCATCAGATTCTCGATTCCGTATTTCGGTTCTTTAAACCGGTGTTTGCAGCCCAAAAAAAGTTCGGGCAGTCACCACATCGTTAGCAATTTGCTCTTTCAGCGCGTCAAGCGAGGCAAAACGCTGCTCATTACGTATTTTTTTGCGCAGCACCACTTCAATGTGGCGCCCGTAAAGATCGGCCGTTACGTCCAGAAGATGCACTTCCAGCTGCTGGCGGATACCGGCCACCGTCGGCCGGGTGCCAATATTGGCCACGCCGGGCAGCGGGCGGTCGCCAAGGCCACGGACTTCAACGGCATACACCCCTTTCACCGGGGAGACTGAACGCCGCATCGGCAGGTTGGCGGTGGGGAAACCGATAGTACGCCCCAGCGCATCACCGTGCACCACGCGGCCAGAAATGCTGAAGGGGTGCCCCAGCAGCGCACTGGCCTGTGGCAGGTCGTCTTCCGCCAGCGCCTGACGCACGGCGGTGCTGCTGATGCGTTGCCCGTTGTCGCAAAAGGTCTTGGTGCTGATGACACTGAAGCCATATTCGGCACCAGCCCTCTGTAATAACAGGAAATCCCCCTGGCGACCAGCGCCAAAACGGAAATCATCCCCCACCACCAGAAACTGCACACCGAGTTTCCCGACCAGCAGGTCGGAGACAAAACTCTCGGCGGTGTTGGCAGCAAAGCGGTGGTCAAAACGCACGCACAGCACGATGTCGACGCCGGCCTGCTCAAGGTAGCAGAGTTTTTCCCGTAGACGGGTCAGGCGGGCGGGCGCACTGCCTGGCGCAAACAACTCCAGCGGCTGGGGTTCGAACAGCATGACCATCACCGGCAGGTTGCGTTGCTTCCCTTCTTCGCTCAGACGCGCCAGCAGCGCCTGATGCCCGCGGTGCACGCCGTCAAAATTACCGATGGCCAGCACGCAGCCGCGATGGTGTTCTCTCAGATTGTGTATGCCGCGGATAAACTTCATGGCTGGCTCAAATTTGTGGAAATCGGCGGATTATACCTTGTACAGCCCGTAAGGTTAACCCGCGAATGCGCGCTTTCGCGCTTTCTTGCTGCCATTTACTGCCGCAGGTCGCTGACCGGGCAGGGGATGTGATTTTTATTGTGAATAAGCTGTATTCGCCTGGACGAAGCTGGTAGAATCTTGCGCCATCGAAACGTAATGAAGTGCCATCGTTCCACCGGCGCTTATTTGCACAAATCCATTGACAACCAAAGGCGAAAAGGGCATATTCCTCGGCCTTTGAATTGTCCTCATAGAACTATTTGGGAGTTGTACCTTGGCTAATATCAAATCAGCTAAGAAACGCGCCGTAACGTCTGAGAAGCGTCGTAAGCACAACGCTAGCCGTCGTTCAATGATGCGTACCTTTGTTAAGAAAGTATACGCTGCTATCGCTTCTGGCGACAAAGCTGCGGCGCAGAATGCATTCAATGAAATGCAACCAATTGTGGACCGTCAGGCAGCTAAAGGCCTGATCCACAAAAACAAAGCTGCACGCCATAAAGCAAACCTGGCTGCACAGATCAGCAAACTGGCTTAATGCCTGCTTGTTAGTCGAGCTTTGATAAAGAAACCGCCCTTACGGCGGTTTTTTTATTTTCCGGGTTTGCTGCCGTTTGCTGCACTGCGGTCATGCTGCGTTAAAGGCCGCCTCAAAATGCTCACCTGCCCTCAGTAAAGTGCGCTTTTTCGGCGGCCTTTGCCCGCTACACTGCCTCCGGCAGCCTGTCTGAAAAAAAATAATCCATTGCAGTGTCTTTCAGTTAAGCCTTGCACAGACCGTCTGTTGTCAGCACGGCCTGTCTGTCACTCACTTAGCGCAGCTTCACCCGCAGCAGCAGATACCCCACTACCGCCGACACCACCGATCCGGTCAGAATACCGATCTTAGCCAGCGTCACCAGCTCCTCGTGCGCCGCATCAAAGGCCAGCGAAGCGATGAAGATCGACATGGTAAAGCCAATCCCACACAGCACGCCGACCGCGGCGATATCGATCATGCGGGTTTTTTCCGGCAGTGCTGCCAGCTTCAGCTTCACCGCCAGCCAGCAGATCAGCGTAATGCCCAGCGGCTTGCCGATAAACAGACCGAGCACGATGCCCAGCGGCACCGCCGAGAACAGCCCACCCGCCGGTACGCCAGCCAGCGAGACGCCAGCGTTGGCAAAGGCGAACAGCGGCAGGATCAGCCAGCTGACCCACGGCTGCAGGCCGTGCGCCAGCTCAACCGCCGGTGACGGGCCGTCCGGGTTCTTCAACGGAATAAAGAAACCAACGACCACCCCGGCCAGCGTGGCGTGCACCCCCGACTTCAGCACCGCCACCCACAGCACCATTCCCACCAGCAGATAGAGCGACGTCTTGCGCACGCCGCACAGGTTAAGCAGCGCCAGCGCCACGATGGCGGCAGCGGCAACGCCGAGCGAGGCCAGCGACAGGTTGCTGGTATAGAAGAAGGCAATAATTACGATGGCGCCGAGATCGTCGATCACCGCCAGCGCCATCAGGAAGATCTTCAGCTGCACCGGCACCCGGCTACCGAGCAGCGCCAGAATCCCCAGTGCAAAGGCGATATCGGTAGCGGTGGGGATCGCCCAGCCGTGGATCGCCAGCCCGTCGGCGTGGTTAAACGCCGCGTAGATCAGCGCCGGGGCCAGCATCCCGCCCAGTGCGGCGATCAGCGGGAACACCGCCCGCTGGCGGCTGTTCAGCGAGCCGGTGATCAGCTCGCGTTTGACTTCCAGACCAATCAGCAGGAAGAACAGCGCCATCAGCGCATCGTTAATCCACAGCAGCAGGTCCTTATTGATGTCGAGGCTGCCGAAGCGGAACTGCACCGGGGTGGCCAGGAGCGCCTGATAGGCGTCGCGGGTGCCATCGTGGTTAGCCAGAAACATGGCGATCGCCGCCGCGATAATCAGTACGACGCCACCGGTCGCATCATTGTTAAACAGTTTTTTTAGCATGCTTTTCAATTCCAGGCTCCGCTGAATGTGACAAGAGTTGTCAGAATGGCGTCTAGCATACGTCTTTAACGCGCGGGGAAAAACGGCTTTTACCGGCATTTACCGGCTTCCAGAAACCAGCGAAGTGAGCGCGCGCGCCACGAGGGCCAGCAACACCGGTAAAAAGAACGGGGATGACCGTTCAGAGGGTCAGAAAAGAAGGGAAGCTTTTAAGGGCTTAAGGCTGACAAAGCGTACTTAATCTGCACGGCGAATAAGGGCGGCGCGGAAAACAAAAAAGCGGAGGATTTCCCCTCCGCTTTTAGCGTTGACCGTTTACAGGCGCGGTTAGCGCGTCAGGTCATCAAAGAACTTCTTCACGCCGTCAAAGAAGCTTTTTGAACGCGGGCTGTTGTTGTGCTCGCCGCTCGGCCCGCCAAAACTCTCTTCCAGCTCGCGCAGCAGCGCTTTCTGCTTGTCATTAAGGCTGACCGGGGTTTCCACCACCACGCGGCACAGCAGGTCGCCCTGCGCGCCACCACGGACGGATTTAACGCCCTTGCCGCGCATGCGGAACAGTTTGCCGGTCTGGGTTTCCGCCGGCACCTTCAGCTTCACCCGGCCATCGAGGGTCGGCACTTCAATTTCGCCGCCGAGCGCCGCCATCACAAAGTTGATCGGCACTTCGCAGTAGAGGTTGTTCTCTTCACGTTCGAAGATATGGTGCTTGCGCACCTGCACCTGAACGTAGAGATCGCCCGCCGGCGCGCCCTGCTCGCCGGCTTCACCTTCACCGGTAAGGCGAATGCGGTCGCCGGTGTCCACGCCCGCCGGAATTTTCACCGACAGGGTTTTAGATTTCTCTACCCGGCCGTGGCCGCGGCAGGCGTTGCACGGATCTTTAATGATCGAGCCGCGCCCCTGGCAGGTCGGGCACGCCTGCTGCACGGTAAAGAAGCCCTGGCGCATCTGCACCTGGCCGGCACCGTGACAGGTGGAACAGGTTTGTGGCTTGGTTCCCACCTTCGCCCCGCTGCCGTGGCAGACGTCACACTCTTCCAGCGTAGGGATACGGATCTCTTTGGTCACGCCGCGTACCGCTTCTTCCAGCGACAGCTCCATGTTGTAGCGTAAATCAGCACCGCGCGCGGCGCGCTGCTGACGGCGGCCTCCGCCGAAGATATCGCCGAATACGTCGCCAAAGATATCACTGAAGTCTGCGCCGCCGCCGCCAAAGCCGCCGTGACCGCCGCCCATACCGCCCTGCTCGAAGGCCGCGTGACCGTACTGATCGTAGGCCGCACGCTTCTGCGCATCGGTCAGAATTTCGTAGGCTTCTTTAATCTCTTTAAACTTGCCTTCGGCTTCTTTATCGCCCTGGTTACGGTCCGGGTGATACTTCATCGCCAGGCGCTTATAGGCCTTTTTGATCTCACGCTCTTCCGCTGATTTGGAAACGCCTAAAATCTCGTAATAATCTTGCTTCGCCATGGTAATTTTCAGCCCTTAACATGCGTGCACGGGCGAGGAGATCTCTCCACGCCCGTGCTGGTTAAATCCGCCACTACGATACATCATGCTTCAGGCTGCCTCTGCGTTGGCTGCTCTCGCTCACCCCAGTCACACAGATCTCTGTGCTGCCGGGGATTCACGCGTTTACCGCCTTGATGCACCCAGTGTAGCCCCCATGAAGGGACCTGAATGGTTGTATGTATCAGTAGTGACGAGCCCGCTCAAGGGCGATTATTTTTTGTCTTTAACTTCTTCGAATTCGGCGTCAACCACGTCGTCATCTTTCTTCGTTGCGTCGGTGGCGTCAGCTGCACCGCCGGCGGCCTGCTGCTGCTGAGCGAACTCCATCAGCTTGCCGGACACTTCCATCAGCGCCTGAATCTTAGCTTCGATTTCCGCTTTGTCTTCGCCTTTCAGCGCGGTGTTCAGCTCGGCCAGCGCCGCTTCGATCGGTGCTTTGTCTTCTGCTGGCAGTTTATCGCCGGCTTCGTCCAGCTGCTTACGGGTGCTGTGCGCAGCCTGATCACCCTGGTTACGGGTCTGCACCAGCTCTTCAAACTTGCGGTCAGATTCTGCGTTCGCTTCCGCATCACGCACCATTTTTGCGATCTCTTCTTCGTTCAGACCGGAAGAGGCCTTGATGGTGATCTTCTGCTCTTTACCGCTGTTTTTGTCCTTGGCAGACACGTGCAGGATACCGTCAGCATCGATATCGAAGGTCACTTCGATCTGCGGCATGCCGCGCGGCGCTGACTGAATACCGTCGAGGTTAAACTGACCCAGCGATTTGTTATCCGCCGCACGTTTACGCTCGCCCTGCACCACATGGATGGTCACCGCAGACTGGTTGTCTTCTGCCGTTGAGAACACCTGGCTGTGTTTAGTCGGGATAGTGGTGTTCTTGGTGATCAGCGAGGTCATCACGCCGCCCATGGTTTCAATACCCAGCGACAGCGGGGTAACGTCCAACAGCAGAACGTCTTTGACTTCACCGGCCAGCACGCCACCCTGCACCGCAGCACCTACGGCGACGGCTTCGTCCGGGTTAACGTCTTTACGCGGCTCTTTACCGAAGAACTCGGCCACTTTCGCCTGCACCATTGGCATACGAGTCTGACCACCGACCAGGATCACGTCGTTGATGTCAGAAACCGACAGGCCGGCATCCTGCAGCGCAACTTTCAGCGGATCGATAGAGCGCGCGACCAGGTCTTCTACCAGTGATTCCAGTTTCGCACGGGTCACTTTGATGTTCAGGTGCTTAGGACCGGTGGCATCTGCAGTGATGTACGGCAGGTTAACGTCGGTCTGCTGCGCAGAAGAGAGCTCGATTTTCGCTTTCTCTGCCGCTTCTTTCAGACGCTGCATTGCCAGCGGGTCGTTGTGCAGATCGATGCCCTGATCTTTCTTAAATTCAGCCACGAGGTAGTTGATCATACGGCTGTCGAAGTCTTCACCACCCAGGTGGGTATCACCGTTGGTTGCCAGTACTTCGAAGGTTTTTTCGCCGTCAACTTCGTCGATTTCGATAATGGAGATATCGAAAGTACCGCCGCCCAGGTCATATACCGCGATGGTGCGGTTGCCCTGGCCTTTGTCCAGACCGTAAGCCAGCGCGGCAGCGGTCGGTTCGTTGATGATACGTTTTACTTCCAGACCCGCGATACGGCCGGCGTCTTTGGTTGCCTGGCGCTGCGCATCGTTGAAGTAGGCCGGAACGGTAATTACCGCTTCAGTTACCGGCTCACCCAGGTAATCTTCTGCCGTTTTCTTCATTTTTTTCAGCACTTCGGCTGAAATCTGTGGCGGCGCCACGCGCTGGCCTTTCACGTCCAGCCAGGCATCGCCGTTGTCGGCACCGACGATTTTGAACGGCATGATTTTGATATCACGCTGTACTTCTTCGTCCTGGAAGCGACGGCCAATCAGGCGCTTGATCGCAAACAGGGTGTTCTGCGGGTTAGTCACCGCCTGACGTTTAGCAGGCTGACCGACCAGCGTTTCACCGTCCTGGGTATACGCGATGATCGATGGCGTGGTGCGATCGCCTTCGGCGTTCTCCAGCACACGCGCTTTACCGCCATCCATAATAGCCACACAAGAGTTGGTGGTGCCCAGGTCAATACCAATAATCTTACCCATCTAAACGTCTCCCACTTAAATTTGTTTCAAATCAGGTTATGAACCTTAAATGCGGGCGTTTCCGGCAGTTTCAACTGCGCGCCCTGCGCTTTTTTTCCAGGTTCCTCGCCTCGGATGCCAGATAAGATGGGGCCGAGTGCCCCGGCATCAAGGGGGATGACGAAAAAAATTTCACTTTCGCTATAAAAAAACCCGCTGCGCGGCGGCGGAGCGGGTTTTCAGGAGATGGCGATGCCTTTTAGCGGGCGTCGGCCTGCTTCAGTGACGTACGCTGGCCCGCGTCCCGCAGCAGCCAGAAACCGAGCAGCAGCCCGATCGCCGCCAGCCCGACCACATAATAAGCCGGTGCCATCGGCGTCCACTTCATCAGCAGGGTGATGGTGACCGGCGTCAGGCCGCCAAAAATCGCGTAGGAGAGATTATACGAGAAGGAGAAGCCGGTAAAACGCACCTCGGCCGGGAACGCCCCAACCATCACGAACGGCACCACCCCCACCACGCCCACGCACAGGCCGGCGATGGCATAGGCCACCATCAGCTGCTCCGGCGCCAGCGCCGCTACCTGGAAAAACGACCAGCAGGAGATCGCCAGCAGCAGGCTACCGACAATCAGCACCACCGCCGCACCGAACCTGTCCACCAGCGCCCCGGCGACGATACAGCCGATAATCAACATCACGGTCGCCACGCTGTTAGCCTGCAGCGCCGCCGTGGCCGGAATGCCGTGCACCTTCTGCAGCAGGGTCGGTGCCATCAGCAGCACCACCATAATACAGGCCGATAGCATCCAGGTGAGCAGCATCGACAGCACCACGCTGCCCTTATGATCGCGCAGCACGGTTTTCAGCGGCAGCCCGGCGGCCAGCGCCTTGCGCTGCTGCATGGCGGTAAACACCGGGGTTTCATGCAGCCAGCGGCGCAGATACATTGCCCCAAGGCCAAAAATGCCGCCCAGCAGGAACGGAATGCGCCAGCCGCCGTCGAGGATCGCCTGCGGGGTCAGCGCGCTGGTCAGCAGCGTGGCGACCAGCGATCCCAGCAGAATACCGAAGGTCAGCCCGGCGGTCAGCGTGCCGCAGGCAAAACCGACGCGCTTTTGCGGCACGTGCTCGGCGACAAACACCCAGGCACCCGGTACCTCACCGCCGATCGCCGCCCCCTGCAGCACGCGCAGCAGCAACAGCGCCACCGGTGCGGCAATACCAATGGTGGCGTAGGTCGGCATCAGCCCCATCGCCAGCGTCGGCAGCGCCATCATCAGAATACTCAGGCTGAACATTTTCTTGCGGCCGCGGCTGTCGCCGAAGTGCGCCATAATCAGCCCACCCAGTGGCCGCGCCAGATAGCCGGCGGCAAAGATCGCAAAGGTCTGCAGCTGGCGCAGCCACTCGGGAATATCCGCCGGGAAGAACAGCTGGCCGATGGTGGCGGCAAAGAAGACGAAGATGATGAAGTCGTAGAACTCCAGCGCACCACCGAGGGCGGCCAGAGATAACGTTTTATAGTCCTGCCCGGTAAGGCGATGCGCGGTTTCGGATGCCATTGCTGATAAGTCCAGTGTCAGATGAAATTCATATAGTCCGTTGTGTAAAGCTAAACGTACTATATCGTCAATTTACTGACACACCATTGCAAGCTGGATCTTATCCGTGAAATAGCAGATTTTTAGCCGTTTGTTTCACGTCTGGCACTTTTAGGCCGAAAAGCTGCTACCACCTGCGGATCTGTCTCGACGTATGGGCCCTCCAGCAGCTGGATGCAGTACGGCACGCTGGCAAAAATGCCCGCCACCAGCGCTTTGCCGTCGGCATCTTTCAGCCCTTCCAGCGTCTCCTGAATCGACTTCGGCTGGCCGGGCAGGTTGATCACTAAAGACTGTTTGCGGATCACCCCCACCTGGCGGGAGAGGATCGCGGTGGGTACAAAGTTAAGGCTAATCTGGCGCATCTGCTCGCCAAAACCGGGCATCTCGCGATCGGCAATCGCCAGCGTGGCGTCCGGCGTCACGTCGCGCCGCGCCGGGCCGGTGCCGCCGGTGGTGAGCACCAGATGACAGAACAGCTCGTCGACCAGTTCACAGATCGCCTGCTCAATCATCGGCTGCTCATCGGGCACCAGACGCGTTTCTATTTCGAACGGCGTGGTCAGCGCGCGTCTCAGCCAGGCTTCCAGCGCCGGCAGCCCCAGGTCGGGATAGATGCCGTTAGCGGCGCGGTCGGAAACGGAGATCAGTCCTATGCGGAGTGTGTTCATATTGGGTTCGCCGTCAGCAAAGAAGAGAGGCAGGCAGTATAACCGCAAAGCACCATGAGTGGCAGGCACAGAGAGCAGGAAGGCGGGGGGAGGTTCGTGTTACCGGGGACAGCTGCCAGAGAGACGCCAGGTCTGCACAGAGGCGTTAGCGGGCCAGAGCGGGTGGAGGCAGTGGAGGCAGTGCGGCCGGTGACCCGGCCGCGCTTAACGATTACAGCAGGTCGGCAATCATTTTATCCAGTTTGCCCTGGTCGATGGCAAAGTTACGGATGCCTTCAGCCAGTTTCTGTACCGCCATTGGATCCTGGTTGTGCTGCCACAGGAACTCAGCCTCGGTCATTTTAGCCGGACGCGCTTTCACTTCACCGGTGTAAGACAGCTTGCGCTCAACGGTGCCTTCGGTCTCCGCCAGCTCTTTCAGCAGGCCCGGGGAGATGGTCAGACGGTCACAGCCGGCCAGTTCGATGATCTCACCAACGTTACGGAAGCTGGCGCCCATCACCACGGTCTCGTAACCGTGCTGCTTGTAGTATTCGTAGATTTCGGTCACTGACACCACGCCCGGATCTTCATTCGGCGCGTACTCTTTCTTGTCGGTGTTGGCTTTGTACCAGTCGAGGATACGGCCCACGAACGGAGAGATCAGGAACACGCCCGCTTCTGCGCAGGAACGCGCCTGAGCGAAGGAGAACAGCAGGGTCAGGTTACAGTTGATGCCTTCTTTTTCCAGCTGCTCGGCGGCACGGATGCCCTGCCAGGTGGACGCCAGCTTGATCAGGATGCGGTCGTTGCTGATGCCGGCATCGTTGTACAGTTTGATCAGGCTGCGTGCCTTGGCTACGCTGCCTTCGGTGTCGTAAGACAGACGCGCATCAACTTCGGTAGAGATGCGGCCCGGAACCAGCTTCAGGATCTCCAGACCGATGTTTACCGCCAGCTTGTCAGCGGCGTAAGCGACCTGCTCTGCTTTATCGCTGCTCTGCTCGCGCGCCCAGACGACAGCTTCGTCGATCAGCTTACGGTATTCTGGGATCTGCGCTGCGCTCAGGATCAGCGACGGGTTAGTGGTCGCGTCCTGAGGTTTGTAGAGTTTCATTGCCGCGATATCGCCGGTGTCGGCAACTACGGTAGTGACTTGACGCAGGGAGGTTAATTTGTCCGTCATGTTTGTCATTCTCATCGAGGTTGATTTGATAGGGTGTTGAAAATGTCTGCCCCGGATGATAGCACGCGCAACTCACCATGCAAGCAGCAGCGTTCCCCGTAACACCAGTGACGAACATCGCAGCACAAATGGCTATTTATCCACTATTTTATGCGGGTAATACCCCTGGCCTATGGCAGTGATTTACCCGTCCGGCGAGCTTTTTTGGTAAAGTAAGCGCTGAGGTTTATCGCAACGAGTCATCACAAGGAAACGACGATGTTAATGGTAATTTCCCCGGCTAAAACGCTGGACTATGAAAGCCCGTTGGCGACGGCGCGTTTCACGCAACCGGCGCTGCTGGATCAGTCGCAGCAGCTGATTGAGGTGGCACGCCAGCTCTCCCCGGCGCAGGTGGGTACGCTGATGCACATCAGCGACAAGCTGGCGCTGCTTAACGCAGAGCGCTTCAACGACTGGCAGCCGGATTTCACCCCGGACAACGCCCGTCAGGCGATTCTGGCCTTTAAGGGCGACGTTTACACCGGCCTGCAGGCGGAAACCTTCAGCGAGGCGGATTTTGACTTTGCCCAGAGCCACCTGCGGATGCTCTCCGGGCTGTACGGCCTGCTGCGCCCGCTGGATCTGATGATGCCCTACCGCCTTGAGATGGGCATCAGGCTGGAGAACCCGCGCGCGAAGGACCTTTACGGCTTCTGGGGCGATCGCATTACTACGGCACTGAACGCCGCGCTGGCGGAACAGGGCGACAGCGTGCTGATTAATCTCGCCTCCGACGAATACTTTAAATCGGTTAAGCCGAAGCAACTTAACGCCGACATTATCAAGCCGGTGTTCCTCGATGAGAAGAACGGCAAGTTCAAGGTGATCAGCTTCTACGCCAAGAAGGCGCGCGGCCTGATGAGCCGCTATATCATCCAGAACCGCCTGACGCAGCCGGAACAGCTGAAGAAATTCAACATCGACGGCTACTTCTATGACGCCGACGGCAGCAGCGGTAACGAGCTGGTGTTTAAGCGCCGCGAAGCGTAATGCCACGCCGGGCAGCGCCCCTGCCCGGCCCCCTTTCACCTGCTGTTCGTTAACCCGCTCACAAATTTTGCATCACCACTCGCGCGCCCGGCAACGGTTGTCCAGGCTTGTCATCATTCAGTCCCCGACAGGAAGCCTGTCTGATGCACACGCTCTGTATGGAAAAATACTTCAGCGCCGACAGCCAGCCGTTCGCGCTCTACGTCAGCGATCCGGAACGCAATAACTGCGAGCACAGCCATGAATTCGACGAACTGGTGTTTGTTGAAAGCGGGCACGGCCTGCACGTGCTCAACGGCCAGCCCAGCTTTGTCCAGCAGGGCGATGTGTTCTTCGTACACGGCCAGGAAAGCCATTTTTACGACCGGCTGGGCACGCTCAGATTAACCAACCTGCTGATCAACACCCGTCGGCCGTTACGCTATCTGAGCAATCTTCAGCCGCTGCTGAACGGTATTAACCGCCCCCCCGACCAGCAGCCGGGCTGGCTGACGCCACAGGAGCGTCTGGCCTGCCGTCAGACCATTGCCCGCCTGACCGCGCCCTCCAGCGACGCGCTGCTGGATGACGCCGCCCGGGAGGTGGTCTGGTTAGAGCTGCTGCTCTCCCTTCATCGTTCCCTGAGCAGCGCCAGTCGCGGCCATACCCATTTTAAAGCCCATCGTCTGATCCACTGGCTGCAGGCCAACTGTTTTGAAGAGATCGACTGGGACACGCTGTGCAGCCATTTTCTGCTCAGTAAACGCACGCTGTATCGCCAGGTGAAAGAGATTACCGGGCTTTCTCCGCACCAGTTTATTCGTAAACAGCGCCTGCTCGCCGCGCGCGTCTGGTTGCGCAGCGGGGAAGCGAGCGTTACGGACATCGCCTTCCGCTGCGGTTTTAGCAGCAGCAACCACTTCTCCTCCAGCTACAAAAATCTGTTCGGCTACGCTCCCTCACAGGAACCCCTTCAGCCATAAAGCCCGCACGCCATTTGTGAGCGGCAGCATGGCAATCTTTCCCTCAGTGCCACCCGCGGTACGCATTTGGCGACGCGGCGGTGGCCGCTGCAGTGGGCATTTTTATAATCAGAACGTTACCTGCTAACGGTGGCATCCGGGCGGTCAGCCCGCATAAACAGGCATCAGTGCCTCTGATAACAACAATACTTCCTGTACCCGAGGTCTTTATGCAGACGAAACCTGACATCAGTCTGGCGATGTGGTGGCGTGCCGGTGTCACCGGCATGGTCTCCTATCTGGACGCCGCCGCCATCGTTACCACCAGCATTGCGCTGGTGATCTATCTGCGCGAGTGGGGAAATACCGCGCTGATTGGCCCGCTCTCCGGGCTGCTGACGCTGATGATCGCCGTTGGCGCGGTGGTCGGCGGGCGGCTGGGCGATCGCTACGGTCGTAAAACCATTTTCACCCTGACCATGCTTATCTACATCATCGGTTCCGCCATCCTGGTGCTGGCCGGCGGCATGCCCGCCATCTGGTGCGGCATTATCATCCTCGGTTTTGCCGTCGGTGCCGACCTGCCGGTGTCGCTGGCGATGATCGCCGAAGAAGCCCCGGACGGTGCGCGGGCGAAGCTGCTGCAGTTCAGCCATATGCTGTGGATCCTCGGCATTGCCACCACCGCCGCGCTGGGCGCGATGTTTGGTCATCTGGGCCTCAGCGGTGGCCGCTGGCTTTACGGTCATATTCTGCTGGTCAGCATTGCGGTACTGCTGGCGCGTCTGACCCTCAGCGAGTCAAAAGAGTGGCTGCGAGCGAGAGAGCTGGAAAGAACCCGCCCCGCTGCTGCCGCAGCCGGTATTATCGCCTCAGGCGCATGGAAAAATCTGTTCAGACTGCCGTGGCTGGCGGCAATGGTGGCGACCGGCCTGTTCTATTCGCTGGCCAATATTTCGGCCAACACTAACGGCCAGTTCGCCACCTATATCTACACCGAAATTATTGGCGTCTCGGTCAGCCTGGCTTCCGGCCTCAACCTGCTCAACACCTGCATCTGCTTTACCTTCGTGCTGCTGTTTATGCGGGTGGTTGATGGTGAGAACCGCTTCCGCTGGTTCCTGTTTGCCGCCGCACTGCAGGTCACTGGCCCGCTGATGGTGGTGATCTTCGGCGTGCAGCTGCCCGCCATGCTGACGATGCTGATCCTCTGCTCCATAGGCGGCGCGCTGGCCGGTGAACCGATGTACAAAATCTGGTCGCAGGAGCTGTTCCCCACCCTGCTGCGCAGCTCGGCGCAGGGCATGACCATCGCCTTTACCCGCGTGGTGGCCGCCGTGGTCGCCCTGTTCACGCCGCAAATCCTCAGCAGCGGCCTGCGGAACCTCTACATATTCATCTTTATTGTGATGTCGGCAGCCATGCTGATCGGCATCTTCTGGGTTGCCCGTCTGCCTAAGGCCAGCGTGCTGCAGAGCAGGTCAGCACAGTCCGATCCTTCACTGACTCACCAGGAGCGCAAAGACCATGTCACTAACTGATCTCAGCAGCATCAAACCGGACGATGTGCAGTTTGAATACCATGCGCCGCAGCATACTACCGGCATCGGCAGCCGCCGTCCGCGTCTGTCGTGGAAGCTGCCGCAGGCGCCGGCGCACTACCAACAGCAGGCCAGTGAGCTGGCGATTACCCTGACCCACGCCGACGGCCGCTGTGAACAGCTCACGTATACCCTGAGCGGGCCACAGCAAATTCTGCTGCCGTGGCCCGGCCCCGACCTGCAGTCGCGGGATCGCATTACGCTGCGGGTACGCGTCAGCGATGGCGCGAGCTGGTCAGCCTGGAGCGATACGGCCTGCGCCGAAACCAGCCTGCTGGACGAGACGGAGTGGCAGGCGAAAATGATCCACAGCGCCATCCCGGAAGATCGTTTCAGGGAAGGCCGCGTCTTTCAGCTGCGTAAATCGTTTACCCTGCACCAGCCGGTGGTGCGCGCACGACTTTACCTCAGCGCGCTGGGGCTGGCCGAAGTGGAGATTAACGGCCATAAGGTCGGCGAGGATGCACTGCTGCCGGGCTGGACCTCCTATCACCACCGCCTGCGCTACTTTACGTATGATGTAACCGGCCTGCTCTCCGCCGGAGGGGAACAGGCGATCGGGGCCTGGCTGGCCGACGGCTGGTACAGCGGACGTATCGGCTTTCATGGCGGCAACGCCCGGCTGTATGGCGACCGTAGCGGACTGCTGGCACAGCTGGAGATCCTGCACAGCGACGGCAGTCAGAGCCTGATCGTTAGCGATGACAGCTGGCGTTGTCAGCCCGCGCCGATCCTCAGCGCCGATCTTTATAACGGTGAAACCTTTGACGCCACCCGTTACACCACCCGCTGGTCAACGGCAGGTTTTGACGATACCGACTGGTTCAGGGTGCAGGAAGCAGAGTACTTCAATTACGCGCGGCTGGTCGCCCCGGATGGCCCGCCGGTGCGGGCGCAGCACCGCCTGACGCCGGTAGAAATCGTGCGTCAGCCGGACGGCAACTGGCTGCTCGATTTCGGTCAGAACTTCAGCGGGCGGCTGCGGATCCGGGTTAGCGGCCGGCGCGGACAGCAGATCGTTCTGCGACACGCCGAAGTGCTGCAGGAGGGTAAACTCTACCGCCGCACGCTGCGCGGTGCCGCCAGCGAGGATCGCTACATAATCGGCGAGGATAACGTCACCGAATGCTGGGAGCCGCGCTTTACGATCCACGGTTTCCGTTACGCCGAAGTCGAAGGCTGGCCGGGTGAGAACCTGGATCCCGAAGACATTACCGCCCGGGTGTACTACTCGGCGATGCCGGAAACCGGACACTTCTCCTGTTCAGATGCCGGTATCAACCAGCTGCACAGCAACGTGCAGTGGTCGATGCGCTCAAACTTCGTTGATCTGCCCACCGACTGCCCGCAGCGCGACGAGCGGCTGGGCTGGACCGGCGATATTCAGGTGTTCACCCCCACCGCCACCTTCCTGTATGACGTGCGTGGCTTCCTTGCCAGCTGGCTGAAGGATCTGGCCGCGGAACAGCGCGAATTCGGCAACGTGCCCTGGTACGTGCCCTGGATCCCCGGTAATGCCTGGAGCATTGCCGAGGCGGGCAGCGTATGGGGCGATGTCGCCACCATTACGCCGTGGGTGCTGTACCAGCGCTACAAGGATCCGGGCATCCTGCACCAGCAGTATGACAGCGCGAAAATGTGGTGTGACCGGCTGATCGCAAAGTTTGCCCCGGGCGAACACCGGGTCAGCGCCGATATGCAGCTGGGCGACTGGCTTGACCCGCTGGCCCCGCCGGATAACCCGATTGAGGCGATGACCGATCCTGAGCTGATTGCCACCGCTTACGCCTTTAAGTCACTACAGATTATGGCGCAGATGGCGCAGATCACCGGCCGCCCGGAGCAGGCAGAGTACTACGCACAGGTGGCGGAACGGGTGCAGCGGGATTTCCTCAGCCACTGGTTCCCGGCGGGTGATACGGGGAGCAACAATACGCAGTGCGCATGGAGTATTGCGCTGGTGTTTGGTCTTATCCACGAGCCCGCCGAACGGCAGGCGGCCGGGGAGCGGCTGGCGACGCTGATTCGCGATAACCGCGGCCGCATCGGCACCGGCTTTGCCGGTACGCCGCTGGTGCTGGACGCACTGACGCAGACCGGCCACCTGAGCGAAGCCTGGCAGATGCTGCAGTGCCGCGAATGCCCGTCATGGCTCTACCAGGTGGATATGGGCGCGACCACCATCTGGGAGCGCTGGGACAGTATGCAGCCGGACGGCACGGTTAACAGCGGTGAGATGACATCCTTTAATCACTACGCGCTCGGTGCGGTGGCCGACTGGCTGCACCGGGTGGTCGGGGGCATTGAGAATGCGGGCAGCGGCTACGATCGCATTCTGTTCCGTCCGCGCCCCGGCGGCGGCGTCAGCCACGCGAAATGCGAACTGGCGTCGCCTTATGGCCGTATTGCCTCAGGCTGGCAAATTACCGATGGCACCTTCTCAGTGACGGTGGAGGTGCCGCCAGGGGCCGGCGCGGAGCTGGTGATGCCGGACGGCACGCGCCACACGCTGACCAACGGAGAGCATCGTTATGCGTGTCGCTGGGCGGCTGACCGTTGAACTTCCCCGCTGCAGAGCATGACCGGACGTCATGGCGCTCTATTTATTGCTGCGCAAAACGGTGGCATGCCCGTTAATCAGCCGTAAACCGGCAGCAGAGGCGTAAAAAAAGGAGCCCCACCCCGGGACTCCTTTACGCATTAACATGCCCGCCGGCGGAGGGTTCCGTATCATCCCCCCCGTTTCCCCGGCTGCAGGCAATCCTACTTCTTCAGCAGAAACGCCCGCAGTTCAGCAAAGTCCGCTTTCATGTTGTGCGACAGCAGATCCAGATCGGCACGTTCTGCCAACGCTTCCGGTACCGGCAGCTTGCGCTCGAGGATCGCTTCCACGCTCTCGATAAACTTGGCCGGGTGCGCGGTGCCGAGGAACAGGCCGAATTCGCCCTCCTGCAGCTGATCGCGCAGCATACGGTAAGCGATCGCCGCGTGCGGCTCGGAGATATAGCCGAGATCCGCCAGCTCGCGCATGGTGGCTTTGGTGGTCTCATCACTCACCGCGCCGAAGCCAAGATCCTGCAGACGCCAGGTTTTACGGCGGAAGATCTCTTCCACGCGCGGCCAGTTGTTCGGCTGCGATACGTCCATAGCGTTAGAGAGGGTGGCTACGGTCTGGTTTGGCGTCCACTGGCCGTCGGCAAGGAAGCGCGGTACGGTGTCGTTGGCGTTAGTCGCGGCGATAAAGCGCTTCACCGGCAGACCCAGTGATTTCGCCAGCAGGCCGGCGGTCAGGTCGCCGAAGTTGCCGCTCGGCACCGAGATCACCAGCTGGTTGCGTTTTTCCTGCGGCAGCTGCGCCACGGCTTCAAAGTAGTAGCAGATCTGCGCCAGCAGGCGGCTGATGTTGATTGAGTTAGCCGAGTTCAGGCCAATCGCCTTCTTCAGCTCTTCATCGTCAAACGACTGCTTGACCAGCGCCTGGCAGGCGTCGAAGTCGCCGTCGATGGCGATGGTTTCAATGTTGCCACCGAGGGTGCAGAACAGTTTTTCCTGCAGCGGGCTGATCTTGCCCTGCGGATAGAGGATCACCACGCGCACGTTTTCCATGCCGTAGAAGGCGTGGGCCACGGCGGCACCGGTATCACCGGAGGTCGCGGTCAGAATGGTGATCTGCTCGTCGGCACCGCTGACGTAAGCCAGCATCTGCGCCATAAAACGGCCGCCGAAGTCTTTAAATGCCAGCGTCGGTCCGTGGAACAGTTCCAGCGCGGCAACGTCGTCGGTCACGCTGACCACCGGTGCCGGGAAGGTAAAGGCGGTTTTCACGCGCTCATTCAGCTGATGCGCGGCAATTTCATCGCCGATAAAGGCCGAGAGAATTTTGCTGCTGCGGGTAACAAAATCCATCTCCAGCAGTGCGTCGATGTCGGTCAGCTCAAATTCCGGCAGTTCCAGTGGAAAGAACAGGCCCTGCTGCTTGCCCAGCCCCTGCTTTACCGCCTGTGCAAAGCTGACCTGCTCGTTGTGATCCTTAAGGTTATACAGTTTCATGCGTTATCCCAGTTTACGTGCGCCAGCCGTGTCGAGGCGGCAAATATGAACGAAGCCTTCATCATTTTGCAGATAGTTCTGGCGAAGCCAGTCCGCCATCCGCTGGGCCGTCTCCGGCTGGTTGCACACGGCAAACAGCGTCGGCCCGGAGCCGGAGATACCACAGGCCAGCGCGCCGATATCGGCGGCAGCCTGCCGGGCCGCGGCAAAGCCCGGTAACAGTTGCGTGCGGTACGGTTCGGCAATCACGTCCTGCATCAGTTTCGCCGCCAGTTCCGGCTGCTGGCTGTGGCAGGCGTGAATAAAGCCGCCGAGGTAGCGCCCGTGACGAATAATGTCCTGTTTGCTGTAGCTGGCAGGCAGAATCGCGCGCGCTTCCGCGGTCGACACCTTAATGCCCGGATAAGCCATTACCCACAGCCAGTCAGCAAACCCTGGCACGGCCTGGCTGATAATGCCATTCTCTTCCAGCATCAGCTGAATGCCGCCGAGGAAGCAGGGTGCCACGTTGTCGTAGTGTACGCTGCCGGAAATCCGTCCTTCCAGCTCGCCCATCAGTGCCAGCATTTCAGTGTCATTCAGCGGCCTGCCGCAGTGCTCGTTCATCGCCATCAGCCCGGCGACGACTGAACAGGCGCTGGAACCGAGGCCGGAGCCGATCGGCATGTTTTTTTCCAGCGTCATCGCCACCGGCACTTCGCGGCCAATGGCTTCGCAAAAGCGCTGCCAGCACTGGTAAACGATATTCTCTTTCGGGTCTGCCGGCAGCTTGCTGACGAAGCGGCCTTCATTGCGCAGGCTGAAGCTTTCCGCCGCCTCTACGCTGACGCAGTCACCCAGCAGCGTGCCGTCCACCGGCGACACCGCCGCCCCTAAGACGTCGAAGCCGACGCTGACGTTGCCAATTGAGGCAGGGGCATAAATTTTAACCATCTTCAAACTCCCAACTTCCAGGACAGGGTACGTAACAGGTCAGCAAACACGCCCGCGGCGGTCACATCGTTACCGGCGCCGTAGCCGCGCAGCACCAGCGGAATCGGCTGGTAGTAACGGCTGTAGAAGGCCAGCGCGTTTTCACCATTTTTCACTTTATACAGCGGGTCGTTGCCGTCTACCGCGTCAATCTTCACGCGGCAGCGGCCGCCCTCTTCAATCGCGCCGACAAAACGTAACACTTTTCCGGCGTCACGGGCAGTGACCACCCGCGCGGCAAAGGCGTCATCCAGCTCCGGCAGACGCTGCATAAACGCTTCCACGTCGCTGATGGCGGTAAACTCTTCCGGCAGCACCGCTTCAATCTCAATGTCGCTCAGCTCCAGCTGATGGCCTGCCTCACGGGCGAGGATCAGCAGCTTGCGCGCCACGTCCATGCCGGAGAGATCGTCACGCGGATCCGGCTCGGTAAAGCCCATCTCGCGCGCCATGCTGGTGGCGGCCGAGAGGGAAACGCCTTCGTCGAGCTTGCCGAAGATAAAGGAGAGTGAACCGGAGAGGATGCCGGAGAAGCGCAGCAGTTCGTCGCCGGCGTTCAGCAGGTTCTGCAGGTTTTCAATCACCGGCAGCCCGGCACCGACGTTGGTGTCGTAGAGGAACTTACGGCGGGATTTTGCCGCCGCCGCACGCATCTGCTGGTAGTAGCTCCAGGAAGAGGTGTTGGCCTTCTTGTTCGGCGTCACCACGTGGAAGCCGTCCGCCAGGAAGTCGGCGTACTGATCGGCTACCTGCTGGCTGGAGGTACAGTCGACGATCACCGGGTTCAGCAGGTGATACTCCTTAACCAGCCGGTTCAGGCGCCTGAGATCGAACGGCTCCTGCGCCGCCTGCAGCTGCTCCTGCCAGTTTTCCAGCGCGATGCCGTGCACGCCGGTCAGCAGCGCGCGCGAGTTGGCGATGCCGCAGACGCGCAGGTCGATATGCTTGTTCTTCAGCCACGCCTGCTGGCGGTGCAGCTGGTCGATCAGCGCGCCGCCGACGCCGCCGGTGCCGATCACAAATACTTCGATCACCTGGTCGGTGGCGAACAGCATCTGGTGCACCACGCGCACGCCGGTGATCGCTTCATCGTTATTCACCACCACCGAGATCGAACGCTCGGAAGATCCCTGCGCGATCGCCACGATATTGATATTGGCGCGGGCCAGCGCCGAGAAGAACTTGGCGGAGATACCGCGCAGGGTGCGCATACCGTCACCCACCACCGAGATCACCGCCAGGTGCTCCATCACGTCCAGCGGCTCCAGCAGGCCGTCCTTCAGCTCCAGGTGGAACTCATCTTCCAGCACCCGACGCGCACGCGCCAGGTCACTTTGCGGCACGCAGAAGCTGATGCTGTATTCCGAGGAGGACTGGGTGATCAGCACCACCGAGATGCCGCTGCGTGACAGCGCGCTGAACACCCGCGCGGCCATGCCGATCATCCCTTTCATTCCCGGACCGGAGACGTTGAACATCGCCATATTGTTCAGGTTGGTGATGCCCTTCACCGGGTTCTCTTCATCGCTGCCCTCGCCGCCGATCAGCGTGCCGGGGGCCTGCGGATTAGCGGTGTTTTTAATCAGACAAGGGATCTGGAACTGGGCGATGGGCGCGATAGTGCGGGGATGGAGGACTTTGGCACCGAAGTAAGAGAGCTCCATCGCCTCCTGGTAAGACATCGACTTCAGCAGCCGCGCGTCGGGCACCTGGCGCGGATCGCAGGTATAGACGCCGTCCACGTCGGTCCAGATCTCACAGCAGTCGGCGCGCAGGCAGGCGGCCAGCACGGCGGCAGAGTAATCGGAGCCGTTACGGCCCAGCACCACCAGCTCACCGCGGTCGTTGCCGGCGGTGAAACCGGCCATCAGGATCATATTGCCGGCCGGGATTTTGCCGGCGGCGATGCGGCGGGTGGATTCAGGGATATCGACGGTGGATTCAAGATAGTGGCCGACCGCCAGCAGGTTCTCAACCGGGTTGATCACGCTGACGCCCCAGCCGCGCGCCTGTAGCAGCGCTTCCATGATCGCGATCGACAGCTTCTCGCCACGGCAGATGATTGCCGCATTCACGCTGTCCGGGCACTGGCCCAGCAGGCTGATGCCGTGCAGCACCTGCTTCAGCTGAGCGAACTCCTGATCGACCAGCGTTTTTACCCGCTCCAGCGCAAAGCCCGGCTGGGCCTCAGCCAGTCCCTGCAGCAGGCTGGCAAAAATGTGCTCGGCGTCGCTGATATTCGGCGTGGCGTCCTGGCCGCTGATGGTTTTCTCAATCATCGCCACCAGATGGTTGGTAATTTTGGCCGGGGCGGACAATACGGTAGCGACCTGTCCCTGCTGTGCATTGCTCTCCAGAATGTCCGCCACCCGCAGAAAACGTTCCGCGTTGGCTACTGAGGTCCCACCGAATTTCAGCACTCGCATGTTAAAGCTCTCCTGAATTTTTGCCGAAAAAAAAGCCCGCACTGGTTAGGTGCGGGCTTATTTTTTTGTTTTTCCTGTATGCGTCAGCCCGCACCGTTACCTGTAGTAATGGTGGTGGTAATAATGATTGTGGTAATCAGGCTGTTTTTACGCATTTTAGATTTATCGTCTGTCTGTAAAATCTGTCGGCCTCCAGAAGTAAAGCAAACGGCCGGGTAAGTCAATTTTTTTATGTTTTACGGCCCGGACGGGGTGCGACAGCCCGAGGCGGGTTCTGCCGCAACGGCCTGGTGGTTCTGTGCCTGGTATAAATAATCGTAGTTATTCCCGCCGTGGATTGTCACTTAACCAGCGTTTTTATCTGCCAGCTTTTTTTCCACATCGTGCAGTAAACGGTGCAACATCGCCGTATCCCGCTGCTGCAACAGACCCAGCCGCTGCTGCAGCCAGTCGGCCAGTTTTTCATCCCCCGCCACCTCTAACTGCTGCAGCAGTGCCTGGCTGCGCTGTCGTAACGCGGCCAGCTGCGGGGCATCGGCCACTGGCGCAGACCCTGCGCTCACCTGCTGCAACGCCGACAGCTGATAGCAGTACACCATCACCGCCTGGCCGAGATTAAGCGAAGGGTAGTCATTCGCCATCGGGATGCCGGTCAGCAGGTCGACCTGCGCCAGTTCGTCGTTGGTCAGCCCGCTGTCTTCGCGGCCAAACACCAGCGCGGCGCTGTTGATCCACTGCACCTTCTCTTCCAGCACCGTCTGCACCTGCTGCGGGGTGGCGTAGTAGCGGAACTTCGCCCGGCTGCGCGCGGTGGTGGCAATGCTGAAATCAATATCCGCCAGCGCCTCTGCCAGCGAGTCCCAGTGGCTGGCCGCGTCGAGGATCTCGCCGGCCCCGTGCGCCACCCGCTGCGCCGCCGGCTCCAGATGCACCTGACTGTTAACGATACGTAACTCGCTAAACCCCATGGTTTTCATCGCGCGGGCGGCCGCACCGACGTTTTCAGCACGGGCGGGAGAGACAAGAATCAGTGGAAAACGCATAGCGGCCTTCAGAATCGTAAAATGGGCGCTTACTTTGCCATGTCAGCCGGGGAAATAACAGGTGCGGCGCGGTACGACGATCCGCCCCACGGCGAATACAAATTACTGCTATCAGATGGTATACTCATCCTTTATTGAATAAGCCGCATAAGCCGCTGTCTCAATAATTAAAGTGTTTTTTATCAAATAATTAACAATTGTTAAAAACACTATCTACGGCTTATTAACTTTTCAGCCTGATGTGTCAATCGGCCCGGCTATTTGTGAGCTAACCCGGCATTATGGGAAGGGTTTTTCACAAAAGTGTTAACGTGCTACACTTGGTTTGATATAAGTCAACTAAGCGTTGTTTTGTTGCGTACGGGTTGTTGCCTGTGCTGTTATGTTGCTGTTAATGCAGTTAGGATACACGCCGTTGCGGCAGTAAAAGCCCCTGTCGCCCCCCGTACGGGTAACCATGTTGTTGACGGCCCTGAAGTGTGTATCAAGAACATCATTCTGTACTGCTGTTACGTTGTCAGCGTTACCGGTTTTTCGCCGGCGCCGCCGGTAACAGCCGTATGCCCTGTTTCGATTTTGTTGGCAATTAGGTAGCGAACACATGCAGACCCCGCACATACTTATCGTTGAAGACGAATTAGTCACTCGTAATACGCTCAAAAGTATTTTTGAAGCCGAAGGCTACATGGTTTTCGAAGCGACGGACGGTGCCGAAATGCATCAGATTCTGACGGATAACGACGTCAATCTGGTCATTATGGACATCAACCTGCCGGGCAAAAACGGACTGCTGCTGGCGCGTGAACTGCGCGAGCAGGCAAATGTTGCACTGATGTTCCTGACCGGTCGTGATAACGAAGTCGACAAGATCCTTGGCCTGGAAATTGGTGCGGATGACTATATCACCAAGCCCTTCAACCCACGCGAGCTGACCATCCGCGCACGCAACCTGCTGTCACGTACCATGAATCTGGCGGTCGTCAGTGAAGAGCGCAAACTGGTTGAAAGCTACCGTTTCAACGGCTGGGAACTGGATATCAACAGCCGCTCGCTGGTCAGTCCGCAGGGCGAGCAGTACAAGCTGCCGCGCAGTGAATTCCGTGCCATGCTGCACTTCTGCGAAAACCCAGGTAAAATTCAGACCCGTGCCGACCTGCTGAAGAAAATGACCGGGCGCGAGCTGAAACCGCACGACCGCACCGTTGACGTCACCATTCGTCGCATCCGTAAGCATTTCGAATCGACGCCGGACACCCCGGAAATTATCGCCACTATCCACGGTGAAGGTTATCGTTTCTGCGGCGATCTGCAGGACTAATTATTTCTGCGTTCAGGTTCAGGGCGAGGTTAACCTCGCCCTTTTGCATTACTTACCCCAGGGCATGATCGGCACCGCGCTCAGTGCATTCTTTGGCGACCCTTCCACCACTTTGTCCGAATAGCTCAGATAGATTAACGCGTGGCGTTTCTGGTCATAAAAACGCACCACCTGCAGCTTCTTAAACACCAGTGACGTGCGCTTGCGGAACACCACTTCGCCTTCGGCTTTGCCCTGCGCGATCTTATCGCTGAGCGCGATCGGGCCGACCTGCTGGCAGGAGATCGCCGCATCGGCCGTATCCTCTGCCAGCCCCAGCCCACCTTTGATGCCGCCGGTTTTCGAACGGCTCAGATAGCAGGTGACGTTCTGCACGTCCGGGTCATCAAACGCCTCAACCACAATTTTGTGATCGGGGCCGAACATTTTAAATACCGTGTCGACAGAACCCACTTCTTCAGCATGAGAAGCAAATGTTGCGCTCAGGATTGAAGCGACTATTAACACTTTTTTAATTGTCATGACGTTACCATTTCAATGAGAATAGATGACATTGTAAGCTATCTTGCAATACAGAGCGTTACGGCTGGTCACACAAAACGTCTGGTCAACGCGTAGTGATTAAGCACGTTTTTACAATAAATCCCCAATATTTTGCATTTGCATATAATGCTAACATTTGTCGACTTTGCAATTCATGCACTAACACCGAGTAGAATGAGGACGATTTATGGACAAAGCCGGTATCATTCGAGATTTGCTTGTCTGGCTGGAGAGCCATCTGGACCAGCCACTATCACTGGACAACGTGGCGGCCAAAGCAGGATATTCAAAATGGCATCTGCAGAGAATGTTCAAGGAAGTAACCGACCACGCTATCGGCGCCTATATTCGCGCCCGACGCCTGTCGAAGGCCGCTGTGGCTCTGCGCCTCACCAGCCGCCCGATCCTGGACATTGCTTTACAGTACCGGTTTGATTCCCAGCAGACCTTCACCCGGGCTTTCAAAAAGCAGTTTACCCAGACGCCAGCCTGGTATCGCCGGTCATCCGACTGGAATGCCTTTGGTTTACGGCCACCGATCCGCCTTGGCGACACCGCCCTGCCACAACCCGCATGGGTCACGCTGCCGGAGATGTTGCTGGCCGGTCAGACGCAGAGCTATACCTGTACCCTGGAACAGATCTCCCGTTTCCGCGATCAGATGCGCCTGCACTTCTGGCGTCAGTTCCTGACGGAAACCGACACGGTTCCCCCGGTGCTGTATGGCCTGCATCAGGCTCGACCGAGCCACGACAAAGACGACGAACAGGAGATCTTCTACACCACTGCAGTACCGATAGATCACCTGTCGGATCAGCTGCAGTCAACCCAGACCGTCCTGCTGGAGGGTGGAGAGTATGTCCAGTTCAACTATCAGGGCCTGCGGAGCGGACTGCAGGATTTTGTCCTGCTGCTGTACGGCACCTGTATGCCGTTACTGAATCTGACCCGTCGTCACGGCCAGGATATCGAACGTTTCCACACCCACGGCGGCAAGAAACGGCCCGAACCGCCGATCGATATTCGCTGTGAATACCTGATCCCGATCCGGGCCAGACCGCTGTAATCCAGGCAACTCATCAGGGCCGGTCCTGCCGGCCCTTCAGGTTAACGCTGCAGTTCGTCCAGCGCCACGTCATGCAGATGCGACACGTCCCCTGCCGTCTCAACCACCCAGCCGGAAGCCAGCCACGGGCTCTGCTGATAATCGACGCGAGAGATGGAACAGTTACGCAGGCGCAGGCGACGCTCTGAACTGGCGGGCAGACCGAGAATGGTGCTGACCAGCACCCCGAGCGCCATACCGTGGCTGACGATCAGCGGCCGGCTACCTTCAGGCAGCTGCAGGCAGGTGTTCAGCGCCTGATGCATACGTTCCGCCATTTCAGACATCGATTCACCCTGCGGAATGCGGCCCCCTTCGGTTCCGTCCACCAGCGTCTTACGCCAGCCTTCCTCTTCTGCGCTCAGTGAATCCAGCGGCCGCTGTTCCAGCACGCCCATATTCAGCTCACGCAGGCGCGGATCGAGTCTGACCTCGCAGCCGCAGGCGTCAGCGATAATTTCAGCGGTACGACGGGTACGCCCCAAATCGCTGGCGATCACGTGGGTAATGCCGAGATGTTTTACCCGGTCTCCCACCTGATGCGCCTGCTGTTCTCCTTTAGCCGTAAGGGCGCTGTCTGACTGCCCCTGAATGCGGCGTGCGGCATTCCAGAGGGTTTCTCCGTGGCGAACAAGATAGACTTGTAACATGCTATTTTCCGTTATACTGCAGCTAATTTGCGTAGAGGGTCCAAACAATTATGCACAATGTTGTCGCGGCTACCATGAATCCAGCCAAAATTAAGGCAATTTCCCAGGCGTTCAGCGATATCTTCGGCGAAGGATCCTGCCATATTCAGGGTGTGGAGGTCGACAGCGGCGTAGCGCCACAGCCGCTCAGCGATACAGAAACGCGAACTGGCGCACGTCAGCGCGTGATTAACGCCCGCGAAATCCGCCCGGATGCCGACTTCTGGGTGGCGATTGAAGCCGGCATTGAGGGTGACAGTGCGTTTGCGTGGATGGTGATTGAAGACGGCCAGCAGCGCGGCGAGTCCCGTTCGGCCAGCTTCACCCTGCCGGCGATCGTCATGCAGGGTATTAATCAGGGTCGGGAGCTGGGCGAAGAGATGTCACGTCTGACCGGGATTGAGAATATTAAACATAAAGGGGGCGCGATCGGTGCCTTTACCGCCGGCCAGCTGACGCGCAGCAGCGTCTATCATCAGGCGCTGATCCTGGCGCTGTGCCCGTTCCACAACCCGGTGTATCAGTTGCCCGCAGACTAGCGGCTCACACTTTATCTGGCCCATTCAGCAACTGCGCGTCCAGCCAGGCTTTTAAGGCAGGTGGCGCGCTTTTGAGGCTGTTTGAGCCGCGGGTAATGGTGGCAATACCGGCGCCGAGCTCGTTTTTCAGCTCGCGCTGGCTCATCTCGCCGCGCATCAACTCTTCAATAATCCGCAGCCGGGTGCCCAGCGCATCACGCTCGTCCGGGGTCAGCATCAGCTGCAGCAGCGGCAGGTGCAGTTCGCCTTCAAAAGCCCGCTGTAGCAGCGTGACAAAGCGCTGCCACTCCGCATTTGCAGGTTCAGCCGTTACGGGAACAGGGTGGTTATCGGTCATCGTAAGCCGCCATACTATTGAACTAGTACAGCAGCTTACCATTTTCGTTTAAGGACGTGAAGCCGCCCGCGCATCTGCGGCGCAGGCGGTCAGTAGCGCTGTTGCCATTCGCTGTCGGAGAACAGCCGGTCAGGTTTGTCGAGGAAGTATCGGTAATAGGCGTCGTAGGCCAGTACGTTCTTCACGTAGCCACGCGTTTCCGAGAACGGAATGGTTTCAATGAACGCCACCACGTCCAGCTGCCCGGCGCTGTTGCCCTGCCAGGTGCGCACCCGGCCCGGCCCGGCATTGTAGGCCGCCGAGGCAAAGATGCGGTTCTGGCCGAACTGCTGATAGACCGACTCCAGATACTGAGTACCGATCTGAATATTGGTCTCGGCGTCCAGCAGCTGGCTACTGTTGCTGTAGCCCGGGATGCCGAATTTGGTCACCGTATGCTGCGCGGTGGCCGGCATCACCTGCATCAGCCCGGAGGCCCCGACCGGCGAACGGGCTTTCGGGTTCCACGCGCTCTCCTGACGGGCGATGGCCATTGCGTAGCTCGGCGGGATGCTCTTATCGCTCACCGCACGAGTGAACTGCGGCTGCCAGGCCAGCGGGAAGCGCTCCTGCAGGCTGTTCCACAGCTTGCCGGTGATGGTGGTTTGCACGCTGAGATCCCACCAGTTCTGCTGACGGGCGTAGCTGGCCAGCATCTGCTGCTGCGCGGTCGGCCGGCTGGTCACCAGATAGCTCCACTCGCTGCGCGCCAGGTTATCCATCCCCCAGTACATCAGCTCGCGCACGCGGGCCATCTCCGGGCCGCCGGTCAGGCTGTTGTCAACAGCCGGCGCGCGGTCAATCTGCAACGGATAGTCGACACCGAGGCGCTGGGCGGCCACCATCGGATAGAAGCCGCGCTCTTTCATCAGTTTGCGCAGAATATCCCCGGCTTCCTCCTTGCGTCCGCGCTCCAGCAGCAGGTCGGCCTGCCAGTACTGCCACTCGTCTTTCGCTTTCGCTTCCAGCGGCAGGCGGGCGATCCAGGTGTTCAGGCCGCGGCGGTCGTTATTGCCCAGCGACATGCGCACCCGGCGCTCCAGCAGCGTGGTCGACTCGGTGCGCATCACCACGTCATCACGCCAGCGCGCCTGATCGCTGGTGACATCCTTGCCCATCAGCTGCCAGGCTACCGCCTCTTTAAACTCCTGCGCCTGCTGCTCATCGAGCTTTTGCAGCTGAATCAGCGACGGGACCATCTGGCGGGCGCTCTCCGCGTCCTTACGTGCCAGCGCGGTAAAGCCAATCAGCGTCGCCTGGCGGGTAAAGTCGGTCGGGCCGACGCTGCGGGCGAATCCTTCAACGTTGGCCGGATTATTTTGCAGATCCATCACCGCATTGGCGATAGTCTGGTAATCCTCCGGCAGCTGTTTAGCGAGGAAACTGACCAGGCTGCCGTTGCCGGCCTTCATCGCCAGCCGGATGCGTTCCAGAGTGGTGATCGGATTCTGCTGCCCCGCCTGCTGCCAGACGGTAAACAGCTTGTCGCAGCTGGCGGGCAGCGAACTGCCGGTCAGCCAGATCGATTTGGCTCCGTCCCAGGCGACCTGCTGCTGGCCGGTGGCCCATTTGGCGTAATACCAGTTACAGCGGGCGGCCACCGGTTTTGGCTCCTGCGGGCTGAACACCAGCAGCCCCTGCCAGTCTTCGCGGCGGGCCAGTTCATTCACAAATCGTGCCGGCAGCGAACGCACCGGCGGCAGCGTCGGATAACGCTGAATAAAGGCGTTGATCGCCAGCCCGGTCTCCTGCCCGAGATCCTGAGTGAGCTGGCGATATTCAAGATAGGGGTACAGCGGATAATCGCGCAGCGTCGGCATCAGCCGCTCAACGGTGTCCATCTGTTTACTGTCCCACGCCTGCTTAATCTGCAGATAACGCGCCCGCTGTTCATCCAGCGAATCCGCGCGGGCGCTGCCCACCGTTGCCGCTACACAGGCTGCCGCCAGCCACCACTGCCACTTGTCTGCCATGACGCTCCCCACTTTACCTGATTGATCCTGAATAACCCCTCTCATGCTAACGTGCCCTGGCAGCTTCTGCCATGCACTGCACAAATATTTACGGAATTGTCCCTGATAATCTGGCGAATGCGCCTGCCGCACCGGCGGCGTTCGGCTGCCGAAAACGAAATAATCCCAGGTTAGCCGCGTCCTGATAATTCTCATTTTTTAATTTTAATTAAACTGAAATCTCATTATGAGACTTAAATCTCATAACGAAAAATATTATCCCGCATGGAAACTGAAAAATGCTCATAACGAAATAAACTAATTTCATTTCATATTTCAGAAATATTCCTATACTACTTTCCCGTACTGTAGCGATAAAAAATTACCGATCCTTTAATGGAGGCCCCCGCGTGTCTAATTATCCGTTAACTAGCGTACAACAGGCCGTCTGGCTCGACCAGTTGCTGACCCCGGAAACACCCTGCTATAACGTCGGCACACTGTGGCGAATTGAGAGAGATATTGATATCCAACTGTTTAATAAGGCAATAAATCAAACCCTTGCCGAGCATGATGCGCTGAGGACCCGGCTGGAAGAGAGTGAGTCCGGCATTGTGCAGACGACAGTACCAACAAAAGACATTCATCTTGAATACCACAACTTTAGTCAGGAAAAAGAGGCTGCCGCGAAAGCCCGTTATTTCCTGAAAGAACGATTTAATTCTCCCTTCAAACTGTACGATGAATTACTTTGGCGCTGCCTGATGATTAAAACAGATGAGAACCACCACTTGTGGTTAATCAGCGCTCATCATCTGATTGCCGACGGCACGTCTATATCATTGCTGAGCGCAACCATCGTGGAGCGTTATAAAAAATTAAAAAGCGGAGTGCAGGCGGACGATGGCCCGATCGTGGGTTACGGTGAATTTATCGCCAACGATTGCGCCTACCAGACCTCCACCCGCTATGAACGGGACCGCGCCTTCTGGCTGAGCCGCTTCAGCGACGTACAGCTTCACCCGCTGGAACGCCGTCCGGGGTATGAAACGGCGGGTCCCTGCCCCAGCCAGCAGATCAACCGTCACCTGTCGCTGGCCGCCTTCGCCCGGCTCAGCGCGCTGTCTGCCGCCCACGGCTGTTCGCCGATGCATCTGATGGTCGCGCTGCTGGCCTGCTGGTCGGCGCGCCTGAAGCAGGTGGATGAGGCGATCATCGGCATCCCGGTGCACAACCGCAGCGGAGCGCAGCACAAGCAGACGCTGGGCATGTTCTCGTCGATGATCCCGCTGCGCCTGCAGATCGACCACCGCCAGCCGTTCAGCGCCCTGATGCAACAGATCGCTGCCGAGCTGCGCCGCTGCTACCGCCACCAGCGTTTCCCTGTCGCCGAACTTAACCGTCACCTGAAACTCGGCCAGCAGGGCCGCCGCCAGCTGTTCGACCTGAGTTTTTCGCTGGAGGTGTTTCCTACCGATATTGAGCTGGAGGGCAGCCGTCTGAAGGTGGAAATTATGCACCACGGCTTTGAGCAACTGCCGCTGGGCGTCTATCTGCGCCACTACCATCCGCAGGATGAGCCGCTGGTCGAGTTCAACTTCAACCAGGCCTGGTTCAGCGCCGAACAGGCAGAGCGCAGCGCCAACCGCCTGATGCAGATGCTGGCCCACGTTCTGGACAGCAACGCAGAGGTGCCGCTGGCGACCATTCCGCTGCTGCTGCCGGACGAACAGCAACGGGTCTTCGGCCAGTGGAACCAGACGGATCGCCGCTGGCTGCTGCCCGGCGGCATCCACCGCTGGTTTGAACAGCAGGTGCTGCGCACGCCAGACGCCCCCGCACTGTGCGGCGAAGGGCTGGCGCTCAGCTACCTGTCGCTTAACCAGCAGGCTAATCAGCTGGCCGCGCAGCTGCGCGTCAGCGGCGTCGTACCCGACCAGCGCGTAGCGCTGTGTGCCGCCCGCAGCGCTGAGATGGTGGTGGCGCTGCTGGCTATCCTGAAAGCCGGTGGCGCTTACGTACCGCTGGATCCTGACTACCCGGCCGACCGTCTGCGCCATATGATCGGCGACTGCGGTGCCCGGCTGGCGCTGCTGGATGATGCCGGCGAACAGGCGCTGTTGCCGCTGCTACCCGCCGATATCCACCACTATCATCTGCAGCGCGACGCGCACCGCTGGCAGACTCTGCCGCAGGACAACCTGCCTGACGTTGCGGAGCAGCCACAGCGCTCGCTGGCCTATGTCATCTATACCTCCGGCTCTACCGGCAAACCCAAGGGGGTGATGAACGAGCACCTCGGGGTGATGAACCGGCTGCAGTGGATGCAACAGCAGTATCAGCTGACCGCCGCCGATACCGTACTGCAGAAAACCCCGTTCAGCTTTGACGTCTCGGTGTGGGAGTTCTTCTGGCCGTTGATGGTCGGCGCCCGGCTGGCGATCGCCCGCCCCGGCGGCCATCAGGATCCGGACTATCTGAGCGCCTTTATCGCCGAACAGCGGGTCACCACGCTGCATTTTGTGCCGTCAATGCTGCAGCTGTTTTTACGCCATGCGGAGATGGCTCAGTGTGCCAGCCTGAAAAAAGTGATGTGCAGCGGCGAAGCCCTGCCGCTGACGGTGGTACAGCGTTTCTATCAGCTGCTGCCGGCGGCAGAGTTGCATAACCTCTACGGCCCCACCGAAGCCGCCGTCGACGTTTCATACTGGCACTGCCGCGCGGACGATGCGCAGGTGCCGATCGGCAGGCCGGTCGCCAACACCCGCCTCTATATTCTCGATCGCCAGCTGCAACCGCTGCCCCCCGGCACCCACGGAGAGCTGCACATTGGCGGCGTGCAGGTAGCGCGCGGCTACCTGAACCGCGCGGAGCTGAACGCCGAGCGTTTTATTGCCGATCCGTTCAGCAACGACCCCGCTGCCCGGCTGTACAAAACCGGCGACCTGGCGCGCCGCCTGCCCGACGGCAGCATTGAGTACCTGGGCCGCAACGACTTTCAGGTCAAGATCCACGGCGTGCGCATTGAGCTGGGGGAAATTGAACAGCAGCTGCTCGCGCTGGAGGGCGTGGAGGATGCGGTGGTCAGCGCCTGCGACGACGGCCACGGCGATAAGCGTCTGGTGGCGTGGCTGGTGGCCGCGGAGCAGCACGTACAGGCGGAGTCGCTGCGGCAGCAGCTGAAAAAGGTGATGCCGGAGTCGATGATCCCGGCGCTGTTTATCCCCCTGCAGGCGCTACCTTTGTCGCCCAACGGCAAGCTGGATCGTAACGCGCTGCCGCAGCCGACCCTGCAGCCGCTGCAGCGCGCATGGCAGGCGCCGGAGGGGGAAGACGAATGTCAGCTGGCCGCGTTGTGGCAGGAAATTTTACAGGTTGATCGGGTTGGCCGCGACGATGACTTCTTCGCGCTCGGCGGCCACTCGCTGCACGCTATTCAGCTGATGGTACGGCTGAAACGCGACGGGGTGGCGCTGCAGATGAAAAACCTGTTTGCCCACGCTACGCTGAGCGCGCAGGCGGAGATGATTACGCAACGGCGTATACAGCCCACGACGGATGCCAGCGCCGCCACGCCGCTGCCGCTGCAAAAACTCCTGCTGCAGCTCAATCAGCCGCCGCAGGCCTTTCGCCTGACACAGCGGCTCAATCCGCCGACCGCCGGCGGTGAAGTCTGGATGGTGCATCCGGCGGTGGTTGGCTGTGAAATCTACCGCGAGCTGGCCGACGCCCTGACGGGGCAGCTCAACGCCATCGGCGTTAACAATTACAACCTGTTCCACCAGCCACCGATCGCCAGCCTGTCGGCGCTGGCGGGCTACTATCTGCAGCATTTGCTTACGGAGGGGACGCCGCCGGACCAGCCGATCCGCCTGCTCGGCTGGTCTCTGGGTGGAGTCATCGCGCTGGAGATGGCGTCACAGCTGGAGCAGCGCGGCTACCGGAATATCCACCTGTGCCTGCTGGACAGTCTTTACCAGACCCCGCTGCAGCAGCGTATCGTTCCCGGCATGCTGGCGCCGATCCTGGCGATGCTCGGTATTGAAGGCGAAGCCGCAGAACGGGCGCTGCGGGCCGAGGCCACCGAACTGGCGATGAACAACCAGCCGCTCAGCGCTCCGCTGTGCCACAGCCGCGTCACGCTGTTTAAAGCCACCGAGTTTGCCGACCTCAGCCTGGAGGGCATGGACGGCGCTGAACTACTGGCCATCACTGACAACGGTCTGGGTCAGATCTGCTCGCAGCTGCAGGTGATCCCGCTGGCCGCCAGCCATCACTCGATCATCCTCTGCCATGAGGCCATCCGCGCCGCGCTGCTGCCCCCCCGCCCGCTCACCCGCACTACGGCGGCCTAAGCCAACAGGGCGGCCCGCCGCCCTGTTCCTCCCCACCTTTCTTCCCCGACGGTTTACGCCACTCTCTCTCTGCGGGTAAACTGCAGGCTGGCTGTTGCTCACAACAATCGTTCACCTTCACTTCTCAGCGGCGACAATGGAAATTAAAAGCACAATGGAAACCCGGCGCGACGAGCGTATCTCAAAGCTGGCTCAGCTGCTGAAACGCACCGACAAACTGCATCTGCGGGAGGCCGCCCGCCAGCTGGGCGTCTCGGAGATGACCATTCGCCGCGATCTCAGCGATGGCCAGGCACCGGTGGTGCTGCTGGGCGGCTATGTGGTCGGCGATCCGCTGCGTAACCAGGTGCACTATTTTGTCTCCGATCAGCAGGGGCAGCATATCGCAGAGAAAAAAGCGCTCGGCGAACTGGCCGCCAGCCTGATTGTCGCCAGTGATACGGTGTGGTTTGACTGTGGCACCACCGTACCCTGGATTATTGAAGCGATTGACGACGCGCTGCCCTTCACCGCCGTCTGCTGTGCGATGAACACTTTTCTGGCGCTGAAGGAGAAAGCGGCCTGCCGGGTGATCCTTTGCGGCGGCGAGTTCCACCCGGATAACGCCATCTTCACTCCGCTGGGGCAGCCGCAGGTGATGGACAGCCTGTGCCCGGATAAGGCCTTTATTTCAGCGGCGGGCATCGACCCGCAGCAGGGTGCCAGCTGCTACAACCTTAACGAACTGCCGATTAAACACCTGGCGCTTCAACGCGCCCGCATCAAATACCTGGTGGCCGACAGCAGCAAGTTTGGCAAGGTTCTGCCCGCCCGCATCGCCGAACTCGGTGCCTTTGACACGCTGATAAGCGACAGCGTACCGGCGTGGGATGCGGGCATTCCGGTGCTGACACCTTAACCGCCTCGCCGGAGAGTGACCCACACAGGGATCTCAACGCCGGCCTGGCTCTCCGCCACGTTCACCCCCCCATCGATATCACCATGATCTGTACGTCAATAAAAACGGCATAGTGGCAGGTGTTTATCCCTCAAACCCTCGCCGCTGAATTCAGGATATTCCACCGTCATCCGGCTGTGATTAAGCGGGGAAAACAGCTAAACTCCGTGGTTTGAACGGGCAACCAGAAAAGAGGCTCTCCCTACCGTGGCTCAATTCGTCTACAGCATGCATCGCGTCGGCAAAGTCGTTCCGCCGAAGCGTCATATTTTAAAAAACATCTCCCTCAGCTTCTTCCCGGGTGCCAAGATCGGCGTACTGGGTCTGAACGGTGCGGGTAAATCCACCCTGCTGCGCATCATGGCCGGCATCGATAAAGATATCGAAGGCGAAGCACGTCCGCAGCCGGGCCTGAAAATCGGCTATCTGCCGCAGGAACCCCAGCTGAATCTTGAACACACCGTGCGCGAGTCGGTGGAAGAGGCGGTAGCCGAAGTGGTCGGTGCGCTGAAGCGTCTGGATGAAGTGTACGCACTGTACGCGGAAGAAGACGCCGACTTCGACAAACTGGCCAAAGAGCAGGGCGTACTGGAAGAGATTATCCAGGCCCACGACGGCCACAACCTGAATACTCAGCTGGAGCGTGCTGCCGATGCGCTGCGCCTGCCGGACTGGGATGCGAAAGTGGCTAACCTGTCAGGTGGTGAACGCCGCCGCGTGGCACTGTGCCGCCTGCTGCTGGAAAAACCGGACATGCTGCTGCTGGACGAACCTACCAACCACCTGGATGCAGAATCCGTGGCCTGGCTGGAACGCTTCCTGCACGACTTCGAGGGCACCGTGGTGGCGATCACCCACGACCGTTACTTCCTCGACAACGTAGCCGGCTGGATCCTCGAGCTGGACCGCGGCGAAGGCATCCCGTGGGAAGGTAACTACTCCTCCTGGCTGGAGCAGAAAGACGCACGTCTGGCGCAGGAAGCCTCTTCCGAAGCCGCCCGCCGCAAATCGATTGAGAAAGAGCTGGAGTGGGTGCGTAAAGGTGCCAAAGGCCAGCAGTCGAAAGGTAAGGCGCGTCTGGCCCGCTTTGAAGAGCTGAACAACACCGAATACCAGAAGCGTAACGAAACCAACGAACTGTTTATTCCGCCGGGTGCCCGTCTGGGTGACAAAGTGCTGGAAGTCAGCAACCTGCGTAAATCCTACGGCGACCGCCTGCTGATTGACGATCTCTCCTTCTCTGTACCGAAGGGCGCGATTGTCGGCATCATCGGCCCGAACGGCGCGGGTAAATCCACCCTGTTCCGCATGATGTCCGGTCAGGAGCAGCCTGACTCCGGCGATATCGTGCTGGGTGAAACCGTTAAGCTGGCTTCCGTCGATCAGTTCCGCGACAGTATGGATAACAGCAAAACCGTGTGGGAAGAAGTCTCCGGTGGACAGGATATTATGCGTATCGGCAACACCGAGATGCCAAGCCGCGCCTACGTCGGCCGCTTTAACTTTAAAGGCGTCGACCAGGGCAAACGCGTCGGTGAACTCTCCGGTGGTGAGCGCGGTCGTCTGCACCTGGCGAAGCTGCTGCAGGTTGGCGGCAACATGCTGCTGCTGGATGAACCAACCAACGACCTGGACATCGAAACCCTGCGCGCGCTGGAAAACGCCCTGCTGGAGTTCCCGGGCTGCGCGATGGTGATCTCGCATGACCGCTGGTTCCTTGACCGTATCGCCACCCACATTCTGGACTACCAGGATGAAGGTAAGATCGAGTTCTTCGAAGGTAACTTTACCGAGTACGAAGAGTACAAGAAACGCACGCTGGGCGCCGAAGCGCTGGAGCCGAAGCGTATCAAGTATAAGCGTATGACCAAGTAATGAAAAAAGCGGGGAAACCCGCTTTTTTTTTACTGAAAACGCGCAGGGTGAGAATTACTCTACTCTGATTTTTAAGATGCCACTGCCATTAAATTTTCCCGCTACCGGACTGCTGCCAGGGTGGTAACTGGACTTAACGTTGATGGTTTCATGACCATTAACATCAATTTTTTCGTTCCACACGTCATTTTTTATTGATGTATCAAATGTCAGTTCACAATTCCCACCCTCGCCACAGGGCGTGAAGTTCTCCGTTTTACCAGGTACCAGGCTGTTGCCAACAATGGACACGTTAACAGTGGTCGTTCCGTTCTTACATTTAATTTGCAACGGATAGTTGTTGGAAGGATAGGAAGTAGTATGGCCATCAAGAGTTATCGATCCATGGGACAGATTAATATCGTTCATATTATAACTGCATTGAGACTGCAGCGTAAATGTTGTCTGCGCCATAACCATGGTGCCTTCATTGAGTGCTCCCCCAATCCTTTGCCAAACGTTGCCGCTGTCACCACCCGAAATTTTATTTTCTTCATAACCCCAGGACAGCGGTATAACCAGGTTATAAACACCAGGCCGAGCCTGAGCCTCATCAAAACTCAGCGTACCGGTTAGTATCCCACCAGAAGATATCGTCCAGCTGACTATACCCCCTGTTTTTATGCAAGACTGATTTTTATAAGGTTCTGTTTTTTGTGCAAAAGGCATGAATTTGTAGTCATTTGTTCCACCGACCTCGTTCCCAGGATAAGGTCCACCGGCTCCAGCTGGATTTAACGTTAACGACCACTTTAGACCACCCGGTAACTCACCGCTATTAGGATATTTTATCCATTGGGTCGACATTTTAGTGCCGTTCTTTGAAAAACTGACGCACTCAGCATCCACGGCCTTCATTTGCGCATAGCCAGAGAACGGCTTAATCGAAATCATTTTTGTTAAATTACTACTCTGGTTATCAGATAAGGTTACCTGAGGAATGATATCCTTACTGACCGGCACCCACAGGATATTGTTATAGCCGGCAACGGCTGCTGAACTGATAACAGACATCAAAGGAACCAGGACATTTAAAAAACCTGGTGTTTTTAAAATGCTCATTATAAACCCACTAATTTAATGTACAGACACGGATAAATCACAGATACTTTACTGTCATCACAGCCGTTGCCCTGAAATTTCCGCTAAAGGGTTTGGTGCTATTTTTAAAGGGAACAGCGGTGAGCGTAAATCCTTTAATAGCGCCATTCTGCAGGGGAAAGCCTGAGGTCAGGCCAGTAATATTAATAGCACGATCTTTAGCTACCCCCTCCCCCTCGTAAAGTGCAATACCCATACTAACTGCACTGTCGACATCTTTATCTGCTTTAAGAACATTGTTCGGGGCACCAGGCAGCACCGCCCCCATGAAGGTGACATAAGGAGCAGGTTCATAATAAGTGCAGCTAACCGGGATATCTACTGATTTGGCATTATTAATTCCATTGATGTCATCATAGTTGATGCTACCTAAATCGACATCAATTGCCTTGCCGTTATTAATAACACACGGAGGAAAAAAAACCTCACCACTGACATTAACCTTTAAATCAACCGCAAACACAGGCAAAGTAAAAATTGAAATTGAGAGCGCGGTTAAAATCTTCATCATAATAAAAAAACCCAAATAACCAGATAGTAAAGCATAATTACAATCAGATACTATCAGCCTGGTAGAATTCAGACCAGGATGATGAGGGTTAATATATTAATGACATCAGTATTAAATATCGCATTTCAACAATAGAACTGGCGCAACTGGGGTGACTGCAGCGCAAAGTCGATAAAACAGGCCAGCGCCGGCGAATTCAGCTTGCGGCTCGGGTAGACCAGCCACAGTTCGTTGCCCTCCATCTGCCACGCCGGCAGCACCTGCACCAGACGACCCGCCTGCACCGACTCTTCGCTGAGAAAGCGCGGCAGCAGGGTAATACCGGCGTCGTGCAGCGCGCACTCGCGGGCATACACCAGGTTGTCGGTCATATGCGCCGGCGGCAGCAACCAGCGATAGTAGTCGTCTTCACGCTTTAACAGCCACTCATTCCACGCCTGATGGGCAATACAGCGGTGTTCTGCCAGCTGGCGCGGGTGCAGCAACGGTCCATGCGCGGCCAGATAATCCGGCGAGGCCACCAGCAGCCGGTCGCAGTAGCCAACCCGTCGCCCGATCAGCGATGAATCCTGCGGCTGCCCGGTGCGCAGGGCGATATCAAAGCCCTCCTGCACCAGATCGCGGATCGTATCTGAGACAAACACCTCCAGCGTCACGTCCGGGTATTCACGCTGAAAAGCGGCATTCACCCGCGCCAGCAGCGTGGCACCGATCCCTGCGGGAGAGGTGATGCGCAGGCGGCCGCTGGGATTATCGCGCAGCCGCTCAATCGCCTGGCCGGCCCGCTCGCTGGCCTGCAGCATCTCCTGGCAGTGTACCAGGTAGCGCTCGCCGGCGAAGGTCAGATTCAGCTGGCGGGTGGTGCGGTTAATCAGACGTAGCCCCAGCGACTGCTCCAGCTGACCGATCCGCTGGCTGACGCTGGACTTCGGCAGGCCTGCGCGCGCGGCGGCGGCGGTGAAACTTCCGCATTCGGCGACCAGCGCGAACAGCGCCATATCCTGCAGCTGCTTAAACATGATTGTTCACCCTGAAAGAACAGTGTTTGCGTTATTGTCCATATTATCATCCAGCCGTGCAGCTTCTACACTCTGTGTATCAATCAAGGAGAATCAGAATGACTGTTAAAGCTATTGCCATTGACCCGAAAAACCCACAGCAGTTTATCGCCATTGAACAACCACTGCCGCAGCCGGGCGAGTACGACCTGCTGGTGGAAGTAAAAGCCGCCTCCGTTAACCCGGTGGATACCAAGGTACATAAGGGCGCGCAGAAAAACGGCCTGCAGCAGCCGCGCGTGCTGGGCTGGGATGCCAGCGGCGTGGTACTGGCCGTCGGCAGCAAAGTGAGCGGCTTTAAGGCCGGCGATGAGGTGTATTATGCCGGGGATATCACCCGCCCCGGCAGCAACGCCACGCAACAGCTGGTCGATGCGCGCATCACCGGCCACAAACCTGAAACGCTTAACTGGGCAGAGTCGGCGGCCATTCCGCTGACCGCGCTGACCGCCTGGGAAGGGCTGTTTGACCGCCTGCATATAGATCGCGATGGCGAAGGCAAAACCCTGCTGATTATCGGCGGTGCGGGCGGCGTCGGCTCACTGGCCATTCCTTTCGCGAAGCTGCACAGTCAGGTGAAAGTGATTGCCACCGCCTCGCGCCCCGATTCGGCGCAGTGGTGCCGCGATCGCGGTGCCGACCTGGTGATCGACTATAAAGATATGGCAGGCGAGCTGGAAAAACACGGCATTAAGCAGGTCGACTATATCTTCTGCCTGAACGACACCGACGGTCACTGGCCGGCGATCGGCCAGCTGATTGCGCCACAGGGGCAGATCTGCACCATCGTTGAGAACGAAAAGCCGCTGGCGATGGATCAGCTGAAGCTGAAAAGCGCCGCGCTGCACTTCGAATTTATGTACACCCGCAGCATGTTCACCACGCCGGATATCGCCCGTCAGGGAGAGATCCTCGACGCCACCGCAAAACTGCTGGATGGAGGCAAAATCAGCACCTCGCTGAGCACCACCCTGCACGGCCTGAGCGTTGAGACGCTGACCGAGGCCCACCGGCTGGTGCTGGAAGGGCATATGCGTGGGAAAGTGGTGATGGTGTACTGATTCTGATCCGGCACTAACGGTGCCGGATCAATGTGAAACGGGTACCCGCACCCGGCCCAGGCAGGATGCCATCCGCCCGTTTCACACTTGATACTCCCCACGTCCCCCTAACCCTTCACTTTTCTCCCTTCCATCTGTCACCGTAATTCCTCACCCGTTACTCTTCACTCTTCACTCTTCACTCTTCACTCTTCACTCTTCACTCTTCACTCTTTAAGGTTAATCATCTTATTATATGATTCAATAATCCCCCGCCCTGTTATTGACGCGTTTTAATTGAACGCCGCCCGCACTTCACCTTTATTCATCTTGACACTCTGACATCTTTAATTGATGGTGATATGAAAGAACACAGTGAAATTATTTAACTCACCAGAAACAGCCTTGCAATTTTATATATGAAACTCACAAAAACCTTAATCTTACAGAGTAAGCCATGCTGGAGAATGCCAGATATAACTGTGTTCATCGCTGTACCTGCTACGGATGCTGATTGATAATAAACAGGAGGCTTTATGCGCAACCATACGATTTTATTCATTATTTTTATTATAACACACACTATCCCTGCACAGGCTGGCCCGCCCCCCGTTCCCCACCTGCACTGGCAGAGCACGGATAACCATTCGGGGGTGGATATTGGCGGTGCCCTGCGGTCGAATTATCGCTATGAGGACTGGAACACCAGTAATAATCGTAACCCACCACACTTGCGTTTTGACACGTTCCGCGTTGACAGTAGTGGTTATTATAATAACCTGTCCTTTGATTCCGGATTCTGGTTTCAGGAAAATCATAAATATGCGATTGATCGCACCTTTATTGCCTGGCATGTGACTCAGCAACAGCAGGTGCAGCTGGGGGCACCTTATAAACCTTTTGGTCTGATGCCCTACCCGCAGTTTGGCTGGTCCTACCATATTCCGTTCTTTCTCGGTTTTGCCGTTAACAGCGGACTGGGGGCCCGCTATCGCTATCAGGATGCGGACTGGACACTGGATGCCGCCTGGTTTCCGGAAATGCTGCCGCCAGGGGTGCGCTACGCCCCTGATACCGGCTACTACGGGGAGCTGAAAAATACGCTGTATGGCCCGCACCACCGGCAGTTTAACGAGAAGCGTGACCAGCTCAATCTGCGGCTGGCACGAACGGTGAAAAGCGGGCGCTGGAACAATGAGTTTGGCGCTTCGCTGGCGGCCGCCCGTCTGGTTAACCACAGCAGCGGTGGCAACGGGACGTTCTGGGCGGCGGGTGCGCACACCATGCTGAATATCGACGACTGGCACCTGACCAGCCAGCTGATCCGCTACCAGTACGCGCCGAAGGATCCCCCGGGCAGCGATCGATCGACGATCCTGATGGGTGGCAACGGGCTGACGCCCGCTTATCTGATTCCGGCTAAAGCCACCACGGCCTCACTTAACCTGGCTCGCGATCTCGGGGTGCGCTGGGGGCCGGTCAGCAAGCTGCGCTTTTATACCGATTACAGCGTGCTGTGGAAGGATAAAAAGGGCTGGTCTGATTCACAGATGGAAACGCTGGGCGTACAGCTGTTCGCGCTACCGGTGATGTTCTGGCTCGACTTTACCTGGTCAACCAATGCCAATCCGTGGGGAGGTGCATTGAACGCCACCGGGTGGACGTCCACCCGTTCGGCGGGCAGCGACAAATGGTATTTTCGTAGCAATCTGAACATGGGTTACTACTTTTAGGCCGCCAGCGGGCGGATCGTCGATCCGCCCTGCCCGTTACACCCCCAGCATCTCCTTCACCAGTTCCACGCAGCGCAGGAAGCGCTCGTCGTAGTTATCCTGCTCGACGCGTACAAAACTGATGTCGTTCTCGTTGAGCATGGCGATCAGCAGCTCCTGGAACTCTTTGCGATCCACCGAGCTGCCGAGGCTGCGCAGGCCGTCGGCCACCCAGGGCACGTTGTTCTCTACCAGAATCACCAGGTCAAAGCGGTATTCGTCGATCAGCGCCTGCACGAACGGGTGCTCACGTCCCTCGTACTTTTTGCAGAATGCCTGAGTGGTGACAAAGTCGGTGTCGATAAACGCCACCTTGTTAGCGTACTTGACCGCGAAGTCGATGTACTGCGCCTGGCCCAGCGCGATTTTATCGTAGTCGGAGTACTGCAGCGCCATCTCGTCGCCACCCAGGTGCGAGAAGACGTAATCGCGGCCAAACTCCCACGCGCTGGTGGTGTTGAAGATGTTTGCCAGCTTGTTGACCAGCGTCGACTTGCCGCTCGACTCGCCGCCGAGGATCGCCACGGTGCGCACAAAGAACGGCTTCACTTCGGTAGGAATATACTCCCAGTAGCGGAACGGGTCCTGACGGATCTGCCCGCCGCTGATGCTCATAAAGGTGCGCTTTGGGTCGATGACTACCGTCTCTACGCCCAGATGGGCGCTGAACTGTTCGGCGTCCCCCTCTTCGCTGGTGTAGATACGGTCGGGCACGATGCCGCGATCGTCGAGAAACGCCTTCACGCCGCGGCTCCAGACGTCCCAGCCGTGGGGATAGGGCTCCATCCCCTCTTCGTTAAAGGAATGGATGCGGATATTTTTCTGGTACTTAAAGGTCTGCAGCAGCCAGCGCAGGCGATCGCTGACCGTCGGCTGTTGCGACATGGCGCTGTCTTCAAACAGCTGGCGGTCACGCGGCTCGTCATAGCCCATGATGATATGCAGCTCGTCCACCTGGCTGCAGGCGCGCTGGATCAGGTAAATATGGCCGGTATGCAGCGGGTAAAACTTGCCGAACACTACGCCGATGGTCTTCTCACGGCGCGGGAACTCCAGCCCGAGAAACCGGTGCAGGGCTTCCAGCTTCTGTGCGCTGGGGCTTTTAATCTTGGCGTTCAACAGCTGGCTGAGGTAGCCCTTGGTCATACCGCTGGCATCCGCCACCTGCTGCAGCGTGCAGCCCTGCTGACGAATAGCCGTTTTCAGATAGTCAAATGACGACACAACAAGCCTCCTGCGGGGGATGGCGGGCGATCACAGCCCGCCGTTGAGTATAGTCTGCCGGGCACCGGCGGCACATCAGTCTGTCATTACCGAACGCCGGGGCCCGACAGCGCATCCGCGTGTAATCACAGGTCGTCGGGGCTCAACAGCGCGTCCGCGTATGATTACAGGTCGTCAAGGATCGACAGCGCATCCGCCAGTTTTTTTACGCCGTACACCTTCATGTTTTCCGGCATCTTCTTCGGCACGTTGGCCGCGGGCACGATCGCCCGGCGGAAGCCGTGCTTGGCCGCCTCAGAGATGCGCTCCTGGCCGCTCGGCACCGGGCGGATTTCTCCGGCCAGCCCCACTTCACCGAACACCACCAGATCCTGCGGCAGCGGACGATCGCGCAGGCTGGAGACCATCGACAGCATCAGCGCCAGGTCGGCGCTGGTCTCGGTGACCTTGACGCCGCCAACCACGTTAACGAACACGTCCTGGTCGGCCATCTGCAGGCCGCCGTGACGGTGCAGCACCGCCAGCAGGATCGCCAGCCGGTTCTGCTCCAGCCCCACCGCCACGCGCCGGGGGTTACCCATCATCGAGTGATCGACCAGCGCCTGGATCTCAACCAGCAGCGGCCGCGTGCCCTCCCACAGCACCATCACCGAGCTGCCGGAGGTTACTTCGTCGCCGCGGCTTAAGAAGATCGCCGACGGGTTGCTGACCTCGCGCAGCCCCTGCTCGGTCATGGCAAACACCCCCAGCTCATTCACCGCGCCGAAGCGGTTTTTATGGCTACGCAGGGTGCGGTAACGCGAGTCCGCGTCGCCGTCCAGCAGTACCGAACAGTCGATGCAGTGCTCCAGCACCTTGGGCCCGGCCAGCGAGCCGTCTTTGGTGACGTGACCGACCATCACGATCGCCACGCCGGTGGTTTTGGCAAAACGGGTGAGATAGGCGGCGGTTTCGCGCACCTGCGCCACGCTGCCCGGCGACGACTGGATGTCGGCCATATGCATCACCTGGATCGAGTCGATCACCATCAGCTTCGGCTGCTCCTGTTCGGCGATCAGGCAGATCTGCTCGATGCTGGTTTCCGACAGCATATAGAGGTTTTCGGTCGGCAGCCCCAGCCGGTGGGCGCGCATCGCCACCTGCTGCAGCGACTCTTCACCGGTGACGTAGAGAGTTTTCATCGACTCAGAGAGCCTGCACAGCGTCTGCAGCAGCAGGGTACTTTTCCCCGCGCCGGGGTTACCGCCGATCAGAATGGCGCTGCCGGGCACCACGCCGCCGCCGAGCACGCGGTCAAACTCTTTAAAACCGGTGCTGAAGCGCGGCAGCGCTTCGAGGCTGATTTCGGAGAGTTTCTGCACCCGGCTCGGGCCGGCGACGCTGCCCGCATAGCCGGAGAGGCGCTCGTTACGCGCCGCGGCAGGCGAGGCGGCAAGCCGCATCTCGGTGATGGTGTTCCAGGCCTGGCAGGCGCTGCACTGCCCCTGCCAGCGTGGGTAGTCTGCACCGCATTCGTTGCAGACAAAGGCACGTTTTACCGCTTTGGCCAAAGCTTCCCCTTAACGTTCTTCGTGGATCAGGCTGCCGCTGAGGATGCAGAACACCCCCATCAGATCGGCGTGGCGAATGGTCACTTCGGTTTGTTCGTTCACTTTTGGCTTGGCATGGTAGGCAATGCCCAGCCCGGAGGCTTTGATCATCGGCAGATCGTTAGCGCCATCACCCACGGCCACGGTCTGCTCCGGCGCGATGCCGAAACGTTCAGCCAGCTGGCGCAGGGTGTTCGCTTTGTACTGTGCATCAACGATATCGCCCAGCACTTCACCGGTCAGTTTGCCATCGCGGATCTCCAGCACGTTGGCGGCAATCGCCGACAGGTGCAGGCTGTCACGCAGGTATTCGGCAAAGTAGGTGAAGCCGCCGGAGGCGATCGCCACCTGCCAGCCCAGCGCCTGCAGCTTGTGCACCAGCGAGGTCAGCCCCGGCATCAGCGGCAGCTCGTCGCGCACCTGCTTCAGAATATTGGCGTCCGCCCCCTTCAGGGTGGCGACGCGCTGGCGCAGGCTGGCAGCAAAGTCCAGCTCGCCGCGCATGGCCCGTTCGGTCACTTCTGCCACCAGCTCGCCGCTGCCGGCCAGCTTAGCGATCTCGTCGATGCACTCGATCTCAATCGCGGTGGAGTCCATATCCATCACCAGCAGGCCCGGCGTTTTCAGGTGCGGGATTTTACCCAGCGGCGCCACGTCCAGCCCGGCGTCGTGGGCCAGCTGCGCGGCAAACGGCGTCAGTGAGCCGGCCAGGCGTACCACGTGATAATCCTCAATGCTCCACGCGCTGACGATCACCATCGCGGCACCCAGGCGGTGCTGGTAGGCGGTCAGCGCCGCTTTATCCAGCTGGCGTCCGTACAGTAACCAACCGGTGCGCCCGGCACGGTAGTCCAGCGGCATCACTTCATCGCCGCTCAGGGAAAGGGGTAAACCCGGCCATTCGGAAACATCGGCGGGCAGATCGCACCAGGTCAGACTATTCGGCATTACGGCTCCTGCAGGGACTGATTAAGCATTGTTATGCGGTGGATGAGCGTGCAGAGCGCCTCGCGCCTCGCCGCCCGCTCACCGGACCAGTATAAAACCTGGCGAAAGGCTACCTTGTCAGGCCGCCTTCTGGCAACATAAAGCGAGGATCGTTCCACCATTTTTGAAGGGTTGTGATGGCTAAAGCCAAACTGAAATTTCGCCTGCACCGCACGGTGATCGTACTGATCAGCCTGGCGCTGCTGGTGGTGCTGATGCAGGGTGCCTCCTGGTTCAGCCTCGGCCACCAGATGGCGCGCTCGGAGCAGGTGGAAGAGCTGGCGCACACTCTGACGCGCCAGGTGGCGTGGAGCCTGACGCCGCTGATGGATAACAGCGACGATAACCACCAGAAAATCGTCGATACCCTCGACCAGCTGACCCACGACAGCCGCATTCTTGACGCCTCGGTCTACGACGATGAAGGCTCGCTGCTGGCGCACAGCGGCGAGAGCATCAACGTGCGCGACAGGCTGGCGCTGGACGGTCAGCGGGCCGGCAGCTACTTCAACCATCAGATTGTGCAGCCGCTGGCCAGCAAAGAGGGGCCGCGCGGCTTTCTGCGCGTGACGCTGGATACCCACGTGCTGGTCACCGAATCCCGCCAGGTGGATAACACCACCAATATTCTGCGCCTGATGCTGCTGCTGGCGCTGGCCATCGGCATTATTCTCACCCGTACCCTGCTGCGCGACCGCCGCACCCGCTGGCAGCAGTCACCGTTCCTGTTAACCGCCAATAATCCGGTCAGAGAGGATGATGAAGAGGAGCCGGACAATGCCAGCCAGGGCAGCGGCCTGACCATTCGCATCCATGATGGCGACCCGCAGGACGACCAGGCTGAAGAGACCAGCATCAGCGCCGGGAGCAGCGGCGGCGGCAATAAAGAGAGCATCGGTGCCATCCTCAACAAAGAGGGCAACAATGCCGTCAGCTTCGACGGCGTCAGCGCAGAGAACGATAAAGGAAACGCCGGCAGCGCTAAAGGCCGCGATGACGACATGAATAAGCGCGGCAGCGGGCACAGCCGTTAAGACATCCACAAAGGCTGAGGGTACGGCCCTGTGCCGAAACCCCATCAGCAACGACTAAAGCTTTGGCAATGCCATCCGTCGCCAGCGGAGTGGCCACATGGCCCGCCCGAGAAACCCCTGCGGCCGCAAATCGCTGAGGTACCAGGGCAGACCGGCAAAGTGCTGCCAGTCGCCTGGCTGACGTCCAGCCTGGCCTGCAGGGTGGCCGCATCCAGCGGCCCGCCCGCGATCGTAGCTGAACAGCCTGAGGCCGCGACTGAAAGGCAGAGTGGATCAAAAAACGCGTGATGACCGGCGATCCGGCTGAAAAGCCGAGGGGGATTGCTGAAAGAAAGGGGGGTACGGCGAATTACCCGGCGGCAGCCCGCCGAACGGGTGAGCCGGGTGAACGGTGAGGCCGGGGGCCGGCCTCACCGGTTTATCAGGCGTTGTCGCCCAGCAGTACCGACTCCAGCGCGATCTTAATCATATCGTTGAAGGTGGTCTGGCGTTCGGCAGCGGTGGTCTGCTCGTGGGTGCGGATATGGTCCGACACGGTGCAGATGGTCAGCGCTTTCGCACCGAACTCTGCCGCCACGCCGTAGATACCGGCCGCTTCCATCTCAACGCCGAGGATGCCGTACTTCTCCATCACGTCGAACATCTGCGGATCCGGGCTGTAAAACAGGTCGGCGGAGAAGATGTTGCCGACGCGCGCGTCCACGCCCAGCGCTTTGGCCGCGTCAACCGCGTTACGCACCATGTCGAAGTCGGCAATCGCCGCAAAATCGTGGTCTTTGAAGCGCATGCGGTTCACTTTGGAATCGGTGCAGGCACCCATCCCGATCACCACGTCACGCAGCTTCACGTCTTCACGCACCGCGCCGCAGGAACCCACGCGGATGATCTTCTTCACGCCGAAGTCGGTGATCAGCTCTTTGGCGTAGATCGAGCAGGACGGGATGCCCATACCGTGACCCATCACCGAGATCTTACGGCCTTTATAGGTGCCGGTGTAACCGAGCATGCCGCGCACGTTGTTCACTTCAACCGCGCCATCCAGGAAGGTTTCCGCGATGTGCTTAGCGCGCAGCGGATCGCCCGGCATCAGTACCACGTCGGCGAAATCACCCAGTTCAGCGTTAATATGAGGCGTAGCCATGTTGTTATCCTTTTAAAGTCATGCCGGGGCTTTCGCCCCGGTTACAGAATGAGGTGCGCTGTTTTACAGCATTGATTTGCCGTAATCCATATCGGAGAGGCCAAAATAGCGTGCCACGGTCTGGCCGATATCGGCGAAGGTATCGCGGTAGCCCAGATAACCCGGCTTGACGCCCGGGCCGTAGATCAGCACCGGAATATGTTCGCGGGTGTGTTCAGTGCCCGGCCAGCTTGGATCGCAGCCGTGGTCAGCGGTGAGGATCAGGATATCACCCTCTTTCACCTGCGCCATCAGCTCCGGCAGGCGGCGGTCAAACAGCTCCAGCCCGCCGGCATAGCCAGGAATATCGCGACGGTGGCCCCAGGTGGAGTCAAAGTCAACGAAGTTGGTGAACACGATGCTGTTATCCGGCGCAATCGCCATCTCTTTCACCGTTGCGTCAAACAGCGCGTCCAGCCCGGTGGCCTTCACCTTTTTGGTGATGCCGACGTGGGCATAGATATCGGCGATTTTACCGACGGACACCACCTCACCGCCCTGCTCGTCCACCAGCTTTTTCAGCACGGTGGCGGACGGCGGCTCTACCGCCAGGTCGTGACGGTTGCCGGTGCGTTCAAAGCTGCCGGCCTTGTCGCCGACGAACGGACGGGCGATCACCCGGCCAATGTTGTAGCCGCCTTCGGTGAGGACTTCACGGGCGATTTCACAGAGTTCGTACAGACGATCCAGCCCGAAAGTCTCTTCATGGCAGGCAATCTGGAACACCGAATCCGCGGAGGTATAGAAAATCGGCTTGCCGCTTTTCATATGCTCTTCGCCCAGCCTGTCGAGGATCACCGTCCCCGAGGCGTGGCAGTTACCGAGATAGCCCGGCAGCTGCGCCTTTTCCACCAGCTCGTCGAGCAGCGCCTGCGGGAAGCTGTTCTCGACGTCGCTGAAGTAGCCCCAGTCGAACAGCACCGGCACGCCGGCAATTTCCCAGTGGCCGGACGGCGTATCTTTGCCGGACGACAGCTCGCTGGCGTAAGCATAAGCGCCGGTAATTTCAGCGTGTTTATCCAGCCCCGGCGGGAAGCGACCGGTGGAGGCCTCCGCCGCTTTACCCAGCCCCAGCGCCGTCAGATTCGGCAAATGCAGCGGCCCCTGACGTCCTTTATCCGCTTCCCCGTTGAAGCACGCCTCGGCGATGTGGCCAAGGGTATCCGAGCCTGCATCGCCAAAGCGATCGGCGTCTTTACTGGAGCCGATTCCAAACGAATCCAGCACCATGATAAATACACGTTTCATCCTGGTCTCCTGCGCGATTGTCGCGGTGAGCATTAAAAAAATGCGATCAGAACAGAATACCGCTTATTGCGTAATTCTGCGATAGATAACTGGCGTCGCAGCCGGTGCGGTATCGCCGACCTGCACGGCATGCTGCACCGCCAGCGCCGCTTCCTGCCAGCTGGCTTCGCTCGACGCGTGGATAATCGCCAGCGGACGTTCAGCATCTACCGAATCACCCAGCTGCACCATCTCGCTGAAGCCGACGCTGTAATCGATGCTGTCGCTGGCCTGGCGGCGGCCGCCGCCCATCGCGACCACCGCCATTCCCAGCGCGCGGGTGTCCATTGCGCCGACCACGCCGGCACGCTGCGCGTAAACCGCTTTGCTCAGCGTTGGCGCAGGCAGATAGCTGTCCATGCGTTCAATAAAGTCAGCCGGGCCGTTCTGCGCCGCCACCATGCGGGCAAACACTTCGGCCGCGCGGCCGTTATCCAGCACCGTCATCAGCTGCTGCTGTGCGTCTGCCGCTGAGGTCGCCAGCCCGCCGGAGATCAGCATTTCGCTGCACAGGGCGAGGGTCACTTCCAGCAGGCGCGGGTTGCGGTAGCTGCCGGTGAGGAACTGCACCGCTTCCCGCACCTCCAGCGCGTTACCGGCGCTGGAGGCCAGCACCTGGTTCATATCGGTCAGCAGCGCGGTGGTTTTACAGCCGCCGCCGTTAGCCACGCCGACGATCGATTCTGCCAGCGCCAGCGACAGCTCAAAGGTCGGCATAAAGGCGCCGGACCCGACTTTAACGTCCATCACCAGCGCATCCAGCCCTTCGGCCAGCTTCTTGGCGAGGATCGAGGCGGTGATCAGCGGGATCGAATCCACGGTGGCGGTGATATCACGGGTGGCGTAGAAACGCTTATCCGCCGGGGCCAGCGACTGGGTCTGGCCGATAATCGCCACACCCACCTGCTTAATAATCTGACGGAAGCGATCGTCCTGCGGGAAGATATCGAACCCGGGGATCGCTTCCAGCTTGTCGAGGGTGCCGCCGGTGTGCCCCAGCCCGCGGCCGGAGATCATCGGCACATAACCGCCGCAGGCGGCAATCATCGGGCCAAGCATCAGCGAGGTCACGTCGCCGACGCCGCCGGTGGAGTGCTTATCCACCACCGGTCCGTTCAGCCCCAGCCCCTGCCAGTTCAGCACCGAGCCGGAGTCGCGCATCGCCATGGTCAGCGCCACCCGCTCGGGCAGCGACATATCATGGAAGAAGATGGTCATCGCCAGCGCGGCGATCTGCCCCTCTGACACCGTATTGTCACGTACGCCGTTGATGAAGAAACGGATCTCCTCTTCACTCAGCGCCTGACCATCACGTTTTTTACGAATAATTTCCTGCGGCAGAAACACGGTCACCCCCGGTTAATATCAGTACTTGCTGTCGCTTTTGGCACCGCTGAAACCGGCCGCGTTCAGCAGGCTGGCCAGCAGGCTTGAAGCACCAAAGCGGAAGTGGCGCGCGTCGGCCCACTCGCTGCCGAGAATGTCGTCGGCCAGCTTCAGGTAAACTGCCGCGTCGTCGGCGGTGCGCACGCCGCCGGCAGGTTTAAAACCAACCTGTTGCTGCACGCCTTTTTCGGCGATAACGCGCATCATGATCTCCGCCACTTCCGGCGTGGCGTTCACCGGTACTTTACCGGTAGAGGTCTTGATAAAGTCGGCACCGGCGTTGATGGCGATCTCTGACGCCTGGCGGATCAGCGCCTCGGTTTTCAGCTCACCGGTTTCGATAATCACTTTTAACAGCACGCCGGCGTCTGCGCAGGCGGCTTTACAGGCTTTTACCAGCTCAAAACCAACCGTCTCGTTACCGGCGATCAGCGCGCGGTACGGGAACACCACGTCCACCTCATCTGCACCGTAGGCGATCGCCGCGCGGGTTTCGGCCAGCGCAATGTCGATATCATCGTTACCGTGCGGGAAGTTAGTGACGGTGGCAATGCGCACGTCCGGGGTGCCCTGCTCGCGCAGCGTTTTGCGGGCGATCGGGATAAAGCGCGGATAGATGCAGATCGCCGCGGTATTGCCCGCCGGGGATTTGGCCTGGTGGCACAGCGCGATCACCTTCTCGTCGGTATCGTCATCGTTGAGGGTGGTCAGATCCATCAGCTTCAGCGCGCGTACCGCGGCCTGGGTTACATCAGTCATCATTTTCTCCAAAAGCGGATTACGTTGGCGTGGCGTTGTCGCCGCCCTACCGGAGCGGGAATGTTATAATTATAACAATTCACCCAGAGTGGTTTTGCGACGAAAGTCACGATTGAAAGAAAGCGTTTTCATAAGCGTTACAGTTAAAGTGATCTTCATCACAATAACTACCCAGCTGCAGCCGCAGACAGCGCGATCACCGGCGGCAGCCCGCAATGTTAATATAATAACATTTTGTAAGGGTGTCTGCGCCACCCAGGCGCATTTTTTAACAGGCGAGTTTTACAGGCGGAAGATCAGGCGGGTATTTTCACGGATCGCTTCCGCGATCTGCTGCGGGGATTCCGGGCGCAGCTCACACAACACCCGCCACACCTCGCGCAGCCGCTCCGGGCGGTTGGGCTGCCCCTGCCAGCCCTGCAGCGGCATATCCGGCGAGTCGGTTTCCAGCAGCAGCGCGCTCAGCGGCAGGCGGGCGATAGCGTTACGCGTTTTGCTGGCTCGCGGGTAGGTAATGGTGCCGCCGACGCCGATGGCATAACCGGCGCGGATAAACGCCAGCGCCTGCTGTTCGCTGCCGGCAAAGCCGTGCACCACGCCGCGCCGCGGCACGTCGATGCGCCGCAGATGCTGCGCCAGCGTGTCGTGGGTACGCCGCGAATGCAGGATCACCGGCAGATCGTAATCGCGCGCCAGGCGCAGCTGATCGTCCAGCAGCGCCTGCTGGCGATCGAACTGCGGATCGTCGATGTAGCGATCGAGGCCGATCTCACCGATCGCCACCAGCTTCGGGTCACGCAGCTCCAGCTGCTGGCGCAGTGCCGCCAGCCCCTGTTCGCTATGTTCTGCGATGGCCATCGGATGCATGCCCAGCGCGGCGTACACCGGCGGGTGCGCGTGCGCCAGCGCCATCACGCCCGCAAAGCGATCGGCGGCCACGCCGACGGCGATCAGCTTCTCCACCCCGGCCTGCTGCGCCAGCCGCAGGCTCTCCGCCTCATCGCCGACAAACGGCGGGAAATCAAAATGACAGTGGGTATCCACAAACACAGGCTGCATGCCAGCACTCCTCTATCTTCAGAGTTTTAAACTATCAGGAGCCACTCTCCCGTCTGCGCTGACCGGAGTAAACGTGTCCTCCGCGATCGTCCGTCCCGACAGCGCATCTGCATCAGCAACAGGCGCGGCAGCAGACTCCATAACGTCAGTTATGGCCGGATTGAGCAATGGATCCGTCACGGCAGCCAGGGCCGGGTTAAGCAACGGATCCGCCACGGCAGTCGTGGCCGGGTTGAACAACGGATCCGCCACGGCAGCCAGGGCCGGATTGAGCAACGGATCCGCCACGGCAGCCGTGGCTGGTTGCTGCATTGTACGCCTTGTTGTCCGTTCCGGCATAACCACGACATCTGCCGGATTCAGCACGCTGTCTGCGCCTGTGCCCGGCACAACTGGCGCCGTGCCAGCCACCGCATTAATGAGAGCGGGCCTGGCAGAGACGGGCATGACACCCTTGCCACCGCCCAGCCACTGGCCCAGCGTCGCAAGGAAGTAACGCCCGCAGCGGCGGCCCAGATGATAATCCTGATTCAGCGCCGTCACCCGGCTGCCCAGCGCATTGCTGGCCAGCGGGCGCGGCGGGTAGATCTCAACGATCCGCAGGCCGCCCGGCGGTGCATCGATAAACTGCTGGGTTTCGCTGTAGCTCTGCTCGTGCAGCTGTAAAATATTGATTAACGGGCGCAACGCCCCGTCACTCAGCCAGCGCTCCAGCCGTTTGATCCACTGCGGTGTATAGGTCATCTGTGAGGGGACGGTGCGGATCACCACGATAGTATCAGCACCGCGCCGCGCCGCCTCGCGCACCGGGATGGCGTCGCTGATGCCGCCGTCCAGCCAGAACTCGCCGCTGAGATCGACACCATTGCGGTACAAACCCGGAATGGCGCTGGACGCCTTAATGATGTCATGCCAGTTATCTGCCGTGGGGGTAAAATAAGAGGGGCTGTAATCGTCGCTGCGACAGGCGCACATATAGAATTCGCGGCCGGCCTTAAACAGCTTATCCCCGGCCGCCAGCGCCAGCGGCATTTCAGCACGGGTAATGTCCACCAGCCAGTCCAGGTCGATCAGGTGCCCACCGCGAACAAAGCGCAGCGGATCGAAAAACTGTTTGCTGGTGGTATAACGGGTGATCACCCGGCGGGCATAACCTGGCTGGCCGCAGACGTAAGCGGATAAGTTCTGTGCCCCGGCGGAAGTGCCGATCAGCAGATCGAAGGGATTAAAGCGCGCCCGCTGAAATTCATCCAGCACGCCGGCGGTAAAAATGCCGCGTTGCCCGCCGCCCTCGCATACCAGGGCGAGATTTCCGGGGGAAAAAGGGGACAAATTCAGGGGATCGATATTACCGAGGGTAATCGGGATGCGGCTGCCCAAGTCAGGTATCCTCCACACAAAGTGAGTGCAGAGGATACCCGTTCTCAGCAGCGCCGGTGAGGCGCTTGTTGCTGTTTTGCTACGCTGTGTGACAGCAGTCGCTAAAGTTTCTTACGGCCGGTGAACAGGCTGACCAGGAAGATAATAATACCGACCACGAAGACGATTTTTGCTGCCCACGCTGCCGTACCCGCCAGACCACCGAAGCCTAATGCCGCAGCGATCAGTGCAATAATCAGAAAGATAATACCCCAACGAAACATACGCCTCTCCTTACCATAGTGAAAATCGAACGTCTTTATCATTCACGTAAGCGCAGTCATCGCGCCGGAATGTTGCTCTTAGCGGACTTGTCCGGTGACGGCAGCCGCCGTCACCGGTTTTCTACCGTTACTTAACGGTGAGATCGTTTTTGACGCTTTTCACGCCATCAATGGCTTTGGCAATGCCTTCAGCGCGTTCAGACTGCGCCTCAGTTTTTACCGAACCGGAAAGCTGCACCACGCCGTTGGTGGTCTCCACCTTCACGTTACGCGACGGTACGATGTCATCCGCTAACAGTTTAGCTTTGATTTCGGTGGTGGTTGCCGCATCACCGGCATAACCGCTGGCCGTCGCTTTGGTGCTGTCTTTCACGTGCAGTTTGTCGCTAACTGACTTCACGCCTTCGACCTTTTTGGCCGCTGCAACCGCCAGTTCAGCCTGATCCTGTGAGGTCACAAAACCGCTCAGGGTCACCACGCCATCGTGGGTTTTCACGGAAATATCGGTACTTTTAATCGCTTCATTGTCGACCAGCGCGGCTTTCACCTTGGCGGTTACGCCGCTGTCGTCCATGTAGTTACCTACTGACTTCATTGAGCTATCGATTTTTGAACCCGCACTGTCGGCAGCTGATTCCGCTTTACCGGTCATCGTCTGTTCTGCCATCGCGGTTCCGCTTAACAGAGCTGAACCGACTACCAGTGCCATCAGGGTTTTCGTCATTGTGGTCTTCATCGATTTGTTCCTTTTGTTTGCGTCCTGACAATAAATATAGTCGCAGATAGCGTTTTTACCGGACAGGAAGGTGAAAAAGAGGAAAAAATCAGCAGAAATACGAGGTTTTAAGAGTAGTCTGTAATATCAGTGAAAAAAAAAGGGTGGGACGCGTTAACGTCCCACCCTCAAGTGTAGTCGCGGAATTAATGTTCGCGAGTTTTGCGGAATACCACGTCAGGATAACGTTCCTGAGTGATATTCAGGTTGACCATAGTAGGAGCGATGTAGGTCAGGTTATCACCGCCATCAAGCGCCAGGTTCACTTCGTTCTTGCGCTGGAACTCGTCAAATTTCTTCACGTCATTACACTCCACCCAGCGGGCGGTCGAGACGTTGATCGCCTCATAAATCGCTTCGACGTTGTATTCGCTTTTCAGGCGCGAGACCACCACGTCAAACTGCAGCACGCCCACCGCACCGACGATCAGGTCGTTGTTGTGTACCGGGCGGAACACCTGCACTGCGCCCTCTTCCGACAGCTGCACCAGCCCTTTCAGCAGCTGCTTCTGCTTCAGCGGGTCACGCAGGCGGATACGACGGAACAGTTCCGGCGCGAAGTTCGGAATACCGGTGAACTTCATATTTTCACCCTGGGTAAAGGTGTCGCCGATCTGGATAGTACCGTGGTTATGCAGGCCGATAATATCGCCCGGATACGCCTCTTCCACGTGGGAACGGTCACCGGCCATAAAGGTCAGCGCGTCCGAGATCACCACGTCTTTGCCGGTGCGCACCTGGCGCAGCTTCATACCCTTCTCATACCTGCCGGAGACCACGCGCATAAAGGCCACGCGGTCGCGGTGTTTCGGATCCATATTGGCCTGGATCTTAAACACGAAGCCGGTGAACTTCTCGTCGGCGGCGGTGACGGTGCGCAGATCGGTGTTACGCGGCATCGGTGCCGGTGCCCACTCAACCAGGCCATCCAGCATGTGGTCAACGCCGAAGTTACCCAGCGCGGTGCCGAAGAACACCGGGGTCAGCTGGCCTGCCAGGAACAGCTCGTGGTCAAATTCGTGGGAGGCACCCTGCACCAGCTCCAGCTCATCGCGCAACTGCGCCGCGAGATCTTCACCAATTGCCGCGTCCAGTTCCGGGTTATCCAGCCCCTTAACGATGCGCACTTCCTGAATGGTATGGCCCTTACCGGTCTGATAGAGGTAGGTTTCATTCTTATACAGGTGGTACACGCCCTTAAACAGCTTGCCGCAGCCGATCGGCCAGGTGATCGGCGCACAGGCGATCTTCAGCTCGCTCTCCACTTCATCCATGACCTCCATCGGGTCACGGATATCGCGGTCCAGCTTGTTCATAAAGGTCAGGATCGGCGTGTCGCGCAGACGGGTCACTTCCATCAGCTTGCGGGTACGATCCTCAACGCCTTTCGCGGCGTCGATCACCATCAGACAGCAGTCGACCGCCGTCAGGGTGCGGTAGGTATCTTCGGAGAAGTCTTCGTGCCCCGGCGTGTCCAGCAGGTTGACCAGGCTTTCGCGGTACGGGAACTGCATCACCGAGGTGGTGATCGAGATGCCACGCTGCTTCTCCATCTCCATCCAGTCCGATTTGGCGTGCTGGTTAGAGCCACGGCCTTTTACCGTACCGGCGGTCTGGATAGCCTGTCCGAACAGCAGAACCTTCTCGGTAATAGTGGTTTTACCGGCATCCGGGTGAGAAATAATGGCAAAAGTGCGGCGGCGTGCCACCTCTTGCATAAAGGGCGCATTTGACATGAAAATTCTTCTGGTTTGGCGCCGTACCGCCGGGTTACGCCTTTCGCGCAACGGCTGGCACAGCCGGTTCTTCGTTAGATGGCGGGCATTTTCGCTGATTGTGCCCTCAGAAACAATGCAGAACGGCGCTTAATCACGCAAAAGGGGGGCGCAGCCCCGGCAGGCGGAGTTCGCTGCCGATCCGTTTAACCTGCAAATCCGGGACTCAGGCTGAGGGATCGTCCCGTCATCCGTAAAGCGATCCGCGCAGGCTCAGCCCGGACGCATTAACTGCGACCGTTCGGCTTCACACTCAACACGGCGACAGCAGCCGTCGAGATGATCGTTTACCAGCCCCAGCGCCTGCATCAGCGAATACGCGGTCACCGGCCCAACCCAGCTCCAGCCGCGCTTTTTCAGCGCCTTAGACATCGCTTCGGCCTGCGGTGAGGTTTTCACCTGCTGCCAGTAGTGCAGATCGACGCTGGCTGGCCGCTGCTGCGCCGTCGGCTCAAACTGCCAGAACCAGGCGGCCAGCGATCCGGCTTCCTCCTGCAGTTCGATCGCCCGTTGCGCATTGTTGATCGCCGAGAGGATCTTGGCTCGGTTACGCACGATGCCGCTGTCCGCCAGCAGCCGCGCCACCTCCGGCTCGCCGTAAGCCGCCACGCGGTGGAAATCAAAGCCCTCAAACGCGCGGCGGAAGTTGTCGCGCTTGTTATAGATAAGCTGCCAGGACATGCCGGAGTGAAACCCCTCCAGACACACCTTCTCAAACAGCAGCCGATCGTCCACCACCGGGCGTCCCCACTCGTGGTCGTGATAGTCCGGCATCTGCGCCTGCCAGGCACAGCATACCTGACCATCGGCGGTGGTAATCAGCCCCTGCTGGCGCAAACCGTCGTCGCGATCGGTCAAAATTTGAAACTGTTTCTCAGACATATTCCCGCCTCTTTGCGTCAACAACCCATTGCTGAAAGCCGCTGTGTGATGCACGCAAAAAGCGGCAGCTCCCCCATCGCGACTTCAGCCACTGCTCGTTGCGGACAAGTGCCTCCCCGTTAGCAGTGCTATACCTAAGCATCCGACAATCGGGCATTTGGATTTCCGTGCGGCCATCCGCTATTTTTACCGCATTGCTGGCGACATCCGCCGGTACTCTTCGACGAAAAGGGCCTGTACAGCTATGAGCAATAACGATTATCAGCCAGCAAAAGTCTGGAGCGAAAACAAAGGCACCGGCGGCACCTGGGGCAGTATCAACCGCCCGACCGCCGGCGCGCGTCACGACGCCACGTTGCCGCAGGGCAGGCACCCGCTGCAGCTCTACTCGCTGGGCACGCCAAACGGCCAGAAGGTGACCATCCTGCTGGAGGAGCTGCTGGCGCTGAACGTTAACGGTGCGGAGTATGACGCGCACCTGGTGCGTATTGGTGAAAGCGAGCAGTTCTCGTCGGGCTTTGTGGCGGTCAACCCTAACTCGAAGATCCCGGCGCTGCTGGACACCAGCGCACAGCCGGCAATTCGCGTGTTTGAATCTGGCGCGATCCTGCTCTATCTGGCGGAGAAATTCGGCCATTTCCTGCCAAAAGACGCGGCGAAGCGCACCGAAACGCTGAACTGGCTGTTCTGGCTGCAGGGCGCGGCCCCTTACGTCGGCGGCGGCTTCGGCCACTTCTATCACTATGCGCCGGTGAAGATCGAGTACGCCATTGACCGCTTTACCCTGGAGGCCAAGCGCCAGCTGGACCTGCTGGACAAACAGCTGGCTGAACACCGCTATATTGCCGGCGATGAGTACACCATAGCCGATATCGCCATCTGGCCGTGGTACGGCGCGCTGGTGCAGGGTCTGCTGTACGAGGCCGGTGAGTTTATTGATGCCGCCTCGTATAAAAACCTGCTGCGCTGGGCGGATGAGATTGCGCAGCGCCCGGCGGTCAAACGCGGGCGCATCGTCAACCGTACCTGGGGAGACGTGCAGCTGGCCGAACGCCACGCTGCGTCCGATTTCGACGCGCTGGGGCTGTAAAATCTACGCGAGCAGCTTCTCCTGCAGCTCGCTCAGTGAAGCAACCTGCCAGGTCGGCGCGATGGTGTCCCGCGCCGGCTTGCCGTCAGCGTTCAGCCAGCAGGTGGCAAGGCCGGCGTTGATGCCGCCGAGAATGTCCGAATCCGGATTATCACCGACCATCAGCACGCGATCGCGCGGCGGGTTGCCCATTTCACTGAGCGCGTAGTCGAAAATCGCCGGATGCGGCTTGGCCACGCCCACTTCTTCAGACACCACCAGCAGATCGAAGAAATCCGCAAAACCGGTCTGCTCCAGGCGCACCTGCTGCATAGCGGTAAAGCCGTTGGTGATAATGCCCATCTTCACCCGCCCTTTAAGCGCGGTTAACAGCTCAACCGCCCCCGGCAGCGGCACGCAGATCTGCCCCATGGTCAGCAGGAAGCGGTGGTTGAGATCGGCGGCGGTGACGTTCAGCCGGGCCGCCCAGCCCTCAAAGCGCTGATGCTGCAGCTGCAGGGCGTTGATCACACCGTTCTGGTAGTCCACCCACAGCGGCTTGTTGATCGCCTGATAGGCGTCGTAGTCCGCCTGGCTGAAGGCGACGTCGTAGTGCTGAAACAGATGCTGTAAACCGGCAAATGCGTCGAAGTGAAACAGCGTGTCGTCCGCGTCAAATAAAATCCAGTCCCAGTCTTTAAGCATCGTTGTTCAGGTTCCCTGTTAAATAGTGAGTGCCATCATCACGGCATCTTCTTTACCGTCCGCCGTGGGATAGTAATTACGGCGGATCGACACTTCATTAAAATTAAGCCGCTCATACAGCGCGATCGCCCCACGATTCGAGGCGCGAACCTCCAGCCACAGCGTCATCACGCCGCGGGCTTCCAGCTCGGCGATCAGGTGCTGCAACAGCTGCAGCCCCAGGCCACGGCGCTGGAAGGCCGGGTCCACCGCCAGATTAAACAGCGTCGCCTCATCCAGCACCAGCTGGGTGATGGCAAATGCCGCCAGCACGCCGTCCACCCGCAGCTGATAGTTGAGATAGCGCTCCCCCTGATTGCTGGCGAAGGTTTTTTCTGACCAGGGAAAAGCGTGGCTGCGCTGCTCAATGGCAAACGCGGCGTCAAGATCGTGCGGAGTGAGTAAAGAAATCAGATTCATAGTGGCAAATTTGCTGCCAGAACGCCCGTTTGGCGTCGGCGTTGTTGTAAAGGTCCGCCAGCGGCGGCGTGGTCAGCTGCGGGCCGTTCAGCGCGCCGGGAGACGCCAGCCCCAGCTGCCAGCTGGCGCAGCGGGCATCATCCGGCAGCATCGCCAGCTGGTCTGGCGTCAGCACCAGCACCTGTGGCTCATGCAGCGCCAGCGTACGCAGCACGTCCGCCACCAGCGGCTCATGCAGGTCAGGCGGCACCGCCGCCACAATCACCAGGCGAGTCTCTGCGGGTAAGGTCACCGCAATCTCCCCCTTCAGCGCGCGCGGCCGCCGCAGCTGATACTGCGTCACGCCCATCTGCTGTAATAACCAGTCACGTCTGGAAGACATCATTAATTCCCGTCTGGTCGCCTGATTGCGCGCCTATGCTAGCAAACCCGGTGATTCTGCGCCAACAAACGACTATAATCGCCGCTCAATTTTTGAGGAGTTACCGATGTCCGCATTTACCCCGGCCAGTGAAGTGATACTGCGCCACAGTGATGAATTTACTCAACGCCGCGTGCTGTTTGCTGGCGACCTGCAGGATGACCTGCCCGCCCAACTGGACACCGCGCTGAGCCGGGTGCACACCCAGCAGTATCATCACTGGCAGAACCTGAGCCGTTCGCTGGGTGACAATGCGCACTTCGGGCTGGTAGCCAGCGCCGGTATGGTCGCTGACTGTGACACGCTGGTCTACTACTGGCCGAAGAACAAGCCGGAAGCGCAGTTCCAGCTGCAGAACCTGCTGTCGCTGCTGCCGGTCGGCAGCGATATCTTCGTGATCGGTGAAAACCGCAGCGGCGTGCGCAGCGCCGATACCATGCTGGAGAGCTGGGCGAAGCTTGAAAAGATCGACAGCGCCCGCCGCTGCGGTCTCTATCACGGCCGTCTGGATACGCAGCCGACGTTCGACGCTGACAGCTTCCGCGACGCCTATCAGCTGGGTGAATTCACCATCAAGACCCTGCCGGGCGTGTTCAGCCGTGACGCCCTGGATATCGGTAGCCAGCTGCTGCTCTCCACCTTTACTCCGCATACCAAAGGCAAGATCCTCGACGTCGGCTGTGGTGCCGGGGTGCTCTCCACCGTGCTGGCCAGCCACTCGCCGAAGGTGCGTCTGACCCTGACCGACGTCAGCGCGGCGGCGATTGAAGCCAGTAAAGCCACGCTGGCGGCGAACGGCCTGGAAGGGGAAGTCTTTGCGAGTAACGTCTACTCCGACGTCACCAGCCGCTATGACATGATTATCTCTAACCCGCCGTTCCACGACGGTATGCAGACCAGCCTGGATGCGGCTCAGACGCTGATCCGCGGCGCGGTTAAGCACCTGAACACCGGCGGCGAGCTGCGCATTGTAGCCAACGCCTTCCTGCCGTACCCGCAGGTGCTGGATGAAACCTTCGGCAGCCATGAAGTGCTGCTGCAGAACGGCCGCTTTAAAGTCTATCGCGCCGTGAAGGGCCGCCCGCCGAAAGGCAAGTAAATCCCGCGTTCAGGCGGCCTTCATACCGCCTGAACGGGCATAATCGCAGCAGGATGGCGGTTTTTGCAGCGATCGTTTAAGGTTGATGAAATAACTGTTGACCTGTTGCTGAAAATCTCTAGAATGCGCCTCCGTGGTAGCGATACAACGCAGGTTGTGTTGCTGGTATGCGAAGGTGGCGGAATTGGTAGACGCGCTAGCTTCAGGTGTTAGTGTTCTTACGGACGTGAGGGTTCAAGTCCCTCTCTTCGCACCATAAATACCACGAGATTCATATTACGCAGCATCTGCGCGAAGGTGGCGGAATTGGTAGACGCGCTAGCTTCAGGTGTTAGTGTTCTTACGGACGTGAGGGTTCAAGTCCCTCTCTTCGCACCAAATGCGGTGATATGAATTGATTCAACAGGACGCGAAGGTGGCGGAATTGGTAGACGCGCTAGCTTCAGGTGTTAGTGTTCTTACGGACGTGAGGGTTCAAGTCCCTCTCTTCGCACCATGTTGAATACTCTTTCTGGTCAGTGATGACCAGCCAGTACTCCCCGTAACACCCGCTTTACGCTTCCCTGCACTGACCGACTCTGATTTCCCCTGATGTGATTTCTTAACGACCTGCTCTGTACTGTTATATCCTCAGCGATATTTTTCTCCGATCGTACTTCCGCTTTATCGCACTTCCGTCTGGATGTTGCTGACGTTGATTCACGCATGCTGGTTTTATGCCTGTCGCCTTTTTGCTCCCATCTGCCGCGGCTTTATTCCGCCGGATGAAAAGCGCGGCCTGATGCAGACGCCACACGGCGGGCTGACGTTCGGGGTGGCCGCAGAAGCGACTACAGGGTACTGAAATTAAGCGAGACCGCCGCCACGCCGCCGGCGAGCGCAAGGCACGACGGCAGCAGCAGATAGTGACGCAGGCGCTTGTGACAGAGCATCACTACCGTCGCCAGCAGCGCCACCACCATCAGCCACCGCCACTCGCTAAAAGAGAGTTCCATCATCGTCATTAACGGCATCAGTGCGCAGGGCAACAGCACGCCCCAGCCGCTATCCAGTCGTTTACCCAACATCGCGATCCCCTCTGTCTTGCCAGACGCGGCCACCGTTGCCGCCAGCAGCAGGGTGTCCACACAAACTTAAATGATAATGATTACCAATAGCATATGATAGTTCTTATCATTTTGCAGCAACATTGTTGAAACTTTATGCCGTGGGATGACAGTCCAGTGTTGAAGTGGTAGATTGAAGGCGATCTCTATTCAGTAAAATCCAAAAATAACAGCTCTACACTATTCCAGATGATAAGTTTCCATCCGTTAATTCGGGAGGGGCTTTGCTATTTCAGGGCAGTCACGAGTAAATATAATGACCATCCAAAGTTACGATGAATTGCTGCATAGCAAGCATCGGCTGTCGCTGATGCTATTTTTATTTTTAAACACGGTTACCGCCTCTTTTTTCACGCTACGTATTAACGGTTCGGTTGTCCCTTTAGCGCTGGCCCTGACGCTGGCGGTAATATTGCTCAGCCTGACGATCATTTTGCGGATGTTTTTAAGGCCTTTAGCCAAATTGCCGCGATTAAATAGCGTGGCGCTGCTGACCGGCCTGCTGTGGGCCGGTTATATTCTGGTTAAATATCAGCTGAGCGCTTCGTTCAGCGACAGCTATCTGCTGGTGGCGCTGGTCAGCGTCTACTTTATCAGCGCGATTGCGCTGGGCGATCATCTGCTGGCGTTCTGCCTGCATACCGCCCCGGCATCGCTGACGGTGATTGTGCTGGACGGCGGCCGTAACATCGCGCTGATCCTGTTTACCATGGCCCTGCCGCTGCTGGGGTTTACCCTGCACCACCTGATGCTGCAGCGGCGTGACCGCTTTACCCGTCACCTGGTCAGCCGACTCGCCGCCGAAAAAGAGACCTACAGCGACCTGAGCATGCTCGATCCGCTCACCGGCCTGTACAACCGCCGCGGGCTGAAAAACCGGCTGGAGAACACGCTGGAAAATCACGTCGGTAGCCACTTTCTGCTGCTGATGGATATTGATAACTTCAAGGCCTACAACGACAACTACGGCCACACCATGGGCGATCAGGCGCTGGCGCGGGTCTCTTACGCCATTCGGGACGCCGTGCGCTCGCGCGATATCGTCACCCGCTACGGCGGCGAAGAGTTCCTGGTGCTGCTGACCAACGTCAATGAAAATATTGCCATGAAGCTGGCCGAGCGTATTCGCCAGTGCGTCCTCGATCTTGAAATCCCCCACCACTTTAACGCCAGCGTGGCCACCCACGTCACCATCAGCGCCGGTATTGCCCCGTTGATGAACGATGATTTTGACAGCGCGCTGAGTAACGCTGACCGCGCCCTTTATCTGGCCAAAAGCCACGGTCGTAATACCTTCTATTCGTACCAGGATATTATTGCCAGCGAAGCGCCGGTGGCGGAGACGGCTTAAAATAATCTGGCCCGCTAAGCGGGCCATTATTGTCGACCGGCACGGCATTATTTATTTTTACGCGGGCGTTGCGGCTACCCCTGGCCGGAAATTTTCACACCACGCGTCTCACGACCAAAGGCGACCAGAATGCAGATCAGCACCGCGACGGTGCCGGCGACAATCGCCATCGCCAGGCCGTAATTATTGCCGTGCGCTTCGGCAATTTTTGACTGCAGCGTGGCGTTGACCGAGGCGATCAGGTTACCCAGCTGGTAAACAAAACCCGGTAATACCGCCCGCGCGTTGGCCGGCACCAGTTCGTTGAGGTAAGTGGGCACCACGCCCCACGCGCCCTGCACCATAAACTGCATCAGAAACGCGCCGATCCCCACCGCCCACGAACCGCTGGAGAACGCCCACAGCGGCAGCACCGGCAGCGCGAGGAACGCCGCCACCATCATGGTTTTTTTACGCCCCACCCTCTCAGAAATCGCACCGAACAGCACGCCGCCGAGCATGGCGGCGATGTTATAGCCGATGGCGATAATGCTGATCAGGTGGGGGCTGAAGCCGTGCTGCACCTTCAGGAAGGTCGGGTAGAGATCCTGGGTGCCGTGGCTGAAGAAGTTAAAGCAGGCCATCAGCAGCACCAGGTAAACGCACAGCCGCCAGTGGCTTTTCAGCACCGGCAGCAGCGCGGTGCTCTCCTGACGGGCGCGGGCGGCCAGCCACACCGGCGACTCAGGCACCTTAAACCAGATAAACGGCAGCAGCAGGATCGGCAGCGCGCCGATCAGGAACATGCCGCGCCAGCCGACCAGGCTGTAGAACAGGCCGAAGATCACCGATGCCAGCAGGTAACCACAGGGGTAACCGGCCTGAAACACGCCGGACATCAGCCCGCGCGAGCGGTCAGGGATGGTCTCCATCGCCAGCGACGACGCCACGCCCCACACGCCGCCCATCGCCACGCCGTAAATAACCCGGAAGGCGAGGAACCAGGCCAGCGACGGCGACCACGCCGACAGCACTTCAAACAGCGCGAAGGTGACGATATTGACCATCAGAATCGGTCGGCGGCCATATTTTTCCGCCAGCCGGCCAAACAGCAGCGCACCGATCGGCCTGACCGCCAGCGTCAGCATAATGGCGATCGACACGTCGGAGACGGAGGTGTGGAAGTTATCGGCGATATCGCTGAGCACAAAGACCAGAATGAAAAAATCGAAGGCGTCCAGCATCCAGCTGGCCACGCTGGCGAAGGCCACGTTGCGCTGGGTCGGGGTCCAGTTGAGCATAGTCGGGTATCCTGTCTGGATGTGGGTACAAAGGGGCGGCGCTGCCTAAATGTTAAGGATTTGTTTATAGCATGTAAGACAGGCGTATTTGCGGCAGCTTTTGTCAGGCGAAGGGTCAGTGTGTAAGGGCGAGTTTCATTCTGTTACCGTGCTAATAATTAGCCCGATATGCTTTTAGCGATAACGATGTGCTTCCGGGCACGGCAGCCGCTGCCAGGGCGACAGCGGCCAGAACGACAGCTGCCAGAGCGGCAACGGCGATTTTTGACGCGGTCAGCCGATCGGAAGATGGTGCCGTTTTTTCACCGCTCAGATCCCGGGCTTCTCACGATAAGACATCCTGCGCCAGTCACCGTTTTCAGTGGCATCGTATTTCCCGCCCCAGGTGACGCCCTGCAGATCCTCCAGCCGCCAGTTGCCCTGCGCATCCTTTTTCAGCTCGTAGGCGAGGCCACGGCACTGATAGAGCCGCAGATCGACCTGCAGGCTGAACTGGTAGTAGTGGCCTTTTTTCGGCGTAAAGGTGATGCCGCTGACGCAGGAATTTTTCCCGTCATCATAGACCTGGCCGATATGGGTCGAACGGCCGGCAATTACCGGCGTTTCATAGTAATCCCCCCAGGCGGACTTGTTCTGCCGGCTGTCAACCGGCATGCCGCCGTCACGGGTATGGGTGAGGATCCATTCGCTGCTGCGCACCATGCCGCCCTGCGTTTTGCCGTTTACCTGCTGCTGGATCGAGGCGGACTCGGTACCGCCGACGATGCGCACCCAGGCGGTATTATCCCCGGCCTCGGGCGGCACGAAAAACGCATGATGAGGAAACTGGCTGCAGCCGGTAGTCACCAGCAGCAGCGTGCTGACCATAAGGGGATAACGCATGTTGATTGCTCCTGTATAAATTAGTCGCGCAGCAGCGCCAGCAGTTCAGCCGCCAGCTCAGCCGCATCCTGCTGATAATTCGCCTGCCAGCAGGCCGACCAGTCGCCCGGCCGCCCCTGCTCTTCCCACTCGGCCAGCGCCAGGCCGTTGACGATCTCCAGCTCAAACCACAGGCTCTGCCAGGCATCGGCGTCGCTGACCAGCGCGTCGTCCTGCCACAGCGTTTCGGTCTGCGCCACAAACTGCGCCCAGCTAAACAGATCGGCGGGCGCTACCGCGCCCCACGCCACTAACTGCGCCTTACTTACCATATTTCACCGTTACCACTTTTCCGGAACTGTTGGTCACCACCGACACGTTATTGGTCGCATCGTAATACACCGTGGTGTTCCCCCGACTGGAGGTCGCGGCGCCGGTTTTAATGGTGTTTTCCACCACCGAAGGCATGATGCCGCGATCCTGCATTCTATCTAAAGCGTGGCCGGAATACTCCCGGTTACCCACGGTGCTGGTCTGGTTACGCACCGGCTGATAGGACGGATTTTTCGGCTGGTTCATCTGGTTGTTCTTACCACCAAGCGGCAGCGCGGCTTCGCTGGTCGCCGGCGTTGCTGCCGTGCCCCCGGTGCTGCTGCCGTTACTGCTGCCGCCGTTGCCCGCCGTGCCGCTGCCGGAACTGCCGGTAGCACCGCTGCCGGTAGTATTCCCTTTGCCGCTGCCGGTGGCAGTGCTGGATCCCTTACCGCCGCTGCTGACGGCCGCCGGGCTGCGCCCGCCGAGCTTAATACCACCGCTCATTGCGCTCAGCGCCGCACCGGCCAGCAGCTGCGCCCGTTGCTCATCGATGCCGTAACGGCTCTGCAGCTGTCTGGCGAACTCGGTGCTGGAGACCACGCCTTCGGCCTCAATCTGCTGGGCATAGAGCGCCGACATATCGCTCTTCATCTGCCACGGCACGTCGTCGTTGCCCAGCACCCGGTCGATCGCTTCGCGTACCAGCATGCCGTTGGCGGCCACGTCGCCGAAGTTGGCCTTACAGGCCGTCGGATCGGTGGCGCAGACTGCCACCAGTTGGTCCTGCTGCTTCAGGCTCAGCGTCTGCATCTCTTTCCTGATCGCGTCGCAGTCACCGCGCTGCTTACAGCCCTGCGCTTTGGCGGCAAACTTATCCAGCTGATCGGCGCGCAGATAGTTGTTCTCCACCGCGTTTTTGCCGGTGTTATAGGCATCCACCGCCCCGGCCGTGTCATCACTGACCAGCGCGCCACTCAGGCTGGCGGCGATCAGCGCCAGGTTCTTAATGGTCTTCTCCTGCTGGCCGCTCAGGTCGGCCACCTTCACGTCCGGATACAGCGCCTGATGGATGGCGCGGATCGCCAGCTCGCTGCCCCCCGCTCCGATCGCCCCGGCCGTCGCGTTCTGGCCGCTCATCTGCGCCACCACGCCGCCCAGAATGGCGTGGGCGAAGGCGTTGGTGGCGATCTCCTGCGCGGTCGGGTTTTTCGGATCGTTATAGGTCAGATCTTTGATCTTACCGGCCAGATAAGGCGCGGAAGCCTGCGCCAGCGCCTTCGCCGGGTCACCCTCCGCCAGGCCGCCAATCGCCGTCACCGCCGCGTTGGCCGCCATTTTATAGGTGCCGTCGGCCTCGTAGCCGTCCATGCTTTTCTTGTACGCCGAAGTAGCCTGCACCGCGTCCCAGTACGCTTTGTGCGCTTCATGGGTCGCGCCCCAGCCCGGTGCATCCTCGCCCAGCTCCGCAATGCCCTGACGCTGCGCGTAGAGCTCATGTTCGGTCAGCACGGTGTTCACCGCCGAACTGGCGACCGAACCGATCAGCTGCACTTTCTGCAGGCGCTTCTGCTCAGCAGCTTTGTCGAAGATTGGGCTGAGGGTCTGGTTGGCGTGTTCCACATCGCGGCTCAGTGTGCTGACGTCCTGCTGCTGCTGGCCGGCGTTACGCACGATCAGCGTGCCGTCAGAAACGGCCGAGTAGGTGGTGCTGGAGCCGTCGCCGGATCGCTGAGACGCTGACATGGCGTCCGGTGCCACGTTCTGCCCCAGCTGGGTGAGGATCGGCGTGACCGGTTTGGTTTCGGCAATCTGATCCTTCGGCGCGGCGCCGTCGTTCTTGTCATCCTTCGGCAGGCCGAAGCTGCTGCTCAGCCCGACGCCGACGCTGGAGGTGCTGAAGTCGGCCTGGTTAATCAGATCGCTAAAGCCCAGCGTGCCGGTATCCAGCCGGTTATTTGCCGCAGCGGCCGTGCTGCCAATCACCGCGCCGTTCAGCTGGGTGTGGTTGCCAACGGTGACGTCGTAGCCGCCGTCCCCGGCGAAGATGCCGCTCTGCTCCTGCACGCTCTGGTAGTTGCTGTCCAGCTTGCTGTTGTTCACCGACAGATTACCGCTGACGGTCATCGAGCCGAAGGTGAACTTCAGCCCGCCGCTGACGTTTTTCTGCTTCGAGTCGACGTTGTTGCTGTCCTGCTCGCTGGTGAGGGTCAGATCGCGGCCCACGTCGGCCACCACCCGATCGGCGCTGACCTGCGCCCCGGTCAGGGTGGTATCGCGGCCGCTGAGCAGCGTCACCTGGTTACCGGCGTCCAGCGTGGTTTCGTTATGGGTCACGCCGTCGCCGTGCTCTTTGCCGCTGCCTTTGCTGCCGCTGAGCGACACCGAAATGCCCCAGCCGTCGCTGCCAACGCCGATGCCGACGCCAACTTCGCCGCTGCTGCTGCTGTTTTTGCTGCTGCTCAGCTGGCTGTCCTGCGATGAGCGCAGACTGATATCGCGCGCTGCCGACAGCAGCATCGCATTACCGGCCTGCAGCTGGCTGCCCTGCACGCTGATATCGCCGTCGGCGGCGGTGCCGTCGCTGCCGGTGGCGAAGATATTCAGGTCATGCGCCGCCTGGATGGCGCTGGCCGCCGAGGTGATCGCGTCGCTCTGGCTTTCGCTGTGGCTCTGGCTGGCCCCCAGCTTCAGCTCAATGCCGACAAAGCTCTGGTTCATCGGATCCTGCAGCGCGCTGCGCACTCCCTGCACCGCCTGGTAACCGTCCAGCCCGGCTTTCACCTGCTGCAGCTGCGCCACGCGCTTATCCTGCTTGTCGGTCTCCAGCTCGGAGATGGTTTTCGCGGTGTTCAGCGCAGTACCCACCGCACCGGAGAGCGCCAGCGTCAGGCCGCTGGAGCGCTGTTCGCTGGTGCCGCGTTTGCTGGCGCTATTCTCTGCCGATTCGATGGTGACGTTTTTACCCACCAGACTGATATCGTTGCCGGCGATCAGCTGCGATCCCTGCACGCGAAGATCGTTCCCGGCGGTCAGCGTCGCGTCACCGTTTACTGCACCGACGGTGCTGCCGCGCGCGGTGGTGCCGGTGCTCTCTTCGGTGACCTTATTCAGGGTCGAGCCGAGGGTAAAGCCGATGCCGCCGCTGCTCATCAGCCCGGATTTGGTCTTCTGCGTCATCGACCAGGCATCACGCTCCTGTTCCGCGGTGGTGACGTTAAGATCGTTACCGGCACGCAGCGTCAGCGCGTCATCTGCCGCCACGTCGCTGCCGCGCACGGTCAGGTCATGGCCGGCACCGGCGGTAAGGGTCGCGCCGCCGAGGCTGCTGCCTGCGGCGGTCTGCTCATCGTACCCGGCGCGGGTGGTGGTGGTATTTTTCGACAGGAAGCCGGAGCCTTTCACCTTCGAGGCCATGTCCAGCGAAGCGCTGTTGCGCGCGCTGTCGATCAGCAGATCGTTGCCCGCCGTCAGGGTCAGCGCGCTGGCGGCATTCACCGTCGCCCCTTCGCTGGTCAGGTTACGCCCGGCCTGCATTGCCACATCACCGTTGCCGGTGACGTCGCTGACCACCCGGGTGCTGCTCGCCTGGCTGACATGGTTGTCTTTGTCCCACACCAGCGTATCGCTGCGGGCGGTGCCGACGCTGGCGAGCGTGATATCGCGCCCGGCGAGCACCGTGGTCTGGCTGCCGCTGTTATTCAGGGTCGCGCCCTGCAGGGTAACGTCGCGCCCGGCCTGCAGCGCCAGCGTGCCGTCCTCCTGCTGCACGTACATGCCAGCCGCCCGCGACACGCTGTCGCGGCTGAAGCTGTTGCTGCCGTTAGTGCTTTCCGCATGGGTGGTCGGCGAGGCCAGGGTGATATCGCGCCCGGCGCTGGCGGTCAGCGCGGTCTGCGCCTGGATCAGGCCGCCATTGTTGACCAGATCGTTACCGGCCAGCAGCTGCACCTTGCCGCCGCTGATAATGCCGCCGACGTTGGTGATGGTGTCGCCGCTGATGTCCAGCAGCTGGCTGGCGTTAATTTTGCCCTGGTTAAGCATGCCGCCGCTGACGCCGATCGCCACGTTGCGCCCGGCCAGCAGCGCGCCGCTGCCGTCAATATCGCCCTGCTGTACCTGAGCGTAGACCTGCGGTGCCAGCACCTGCTGGCGGCTGCCGTCGGCCAGCGTGACTTCGCGGGAGACCAGCCACACCATATCGCTGGTCACCTGCGCCATCTGATCGGCGGTCAGCGCCACGCCCGGCGTCAGGCCGAACTGTTTCGCAAAGGCGACGCCGGACTCCATCAGCGCCTTGTACTGCTCTTCATCGCTGTCGTAACCCGCGAGGTAGCGATCGCCGGTCAGTTCGACGATCTGCTCGCGCACCAGCCGCTGCTCGTAAAAACCGTCGCCAAGGCGCTTCTGCGTGGCGCCCGGATCGCTGGCCAGCTGCGCCAGCATATAGTCGGAGCTGAGCCAGGTTTTCTGGTTGGTAAAGCGCGGATCGGTTTCGATCAGGTAGCCGCTGTCGGTTGCGGGCCGGGTACTGAACAGGCTGCCCTCCGGCACCGAAGCGTCAGGGATCTGCGAGCGCACCACCAGGTTATCTTTACCCGCGATTTCAATCCGCTGGCCGCCCGGCAGCGAGGAGAGATCGCCGCTGTTAACCGGCACCGCGCCGGCCTGGCTGGCGGTAAAGCCCTCTGCCACCGGGCCGGAGAGGTTCACCTGGGAGTTGCCCTGCACCACGTTCGGCTTCAGGGTGATCTGCTGGATAACATCCGGCGGCGTGTAGGGCGAGGCCGACGCCTTCTGGCTGTCTTTGCCCTTCTTATGGATGCGATCCCACTCGATCACCTGGCCGACCTGCGAAATAATCTGCTGGCCGGGCACGTCGGCGTCCTGCAGCCCGGCGCCGGCCAGCAGCAGATCGCCACCGGCGATAATCCGGCTCTTGTCGTTCAGCGTCTGGTCGGCGTTGATCGCCAGGCTACCGCCGGCGAGGATCTGGCCCGGATCGCTTTCCACGATCTGATCCTGCCAGATGCTCTGAGTGTAGCTGTACTGGTAATAGTGATCCTGATTACACACCACCCCGGCGATGCAGATATGCTGCACCTCATCCTTGTAGAAGGTGATGTCGTAGTCCGCGTCGTCGTAGTGCACGCCGTTGTTCAGCGCCACCACCATATATTCGTTTTTCTGCTGGCCGGAGACGTGCACCAGCCGGGTACTGAAGCGATCGTTGATGTTGTTAAGCCGGGTGGTATTGATCAGCATATTGCCCGCTGACTCAATGGTGGCGCTGTGGTTGTTAATCACCCCGGCGCGGCCGCCGGCGGCGAAGTTCTCGTCCAGCCAGCCGCCGATCGACATATCGCCGTCGCTGTAGATCAGGCTGTGTTCGCTGTTGTTCAGCGTGCCGACGCCCAGATCCAGGCGCTGGCGCGCGGCAATCGTTGCGCTGCTGCCGCCTTCGGCGAGGTTATTCAGTTCAGCCGCCTGGATCGACAGCTGGTCACCGTAAAGCCGGCCGCTGCCGATATTGCTGACGCTGGCGGCACGCAGCACCGTCTCCACGCCGTCGATCAGGCCACGGTTGGTCAGCGCCCCGGCCACGTTAACCAGCGTGCGCAGGCCGCTGATTTCACCGCTCTGCCGGTTGTTCAGCGCCGCACTGCTGAGGTTCAGCTGCTGACCGGCGGCAACTTTGCCGCCGTTATCCAGCGTGCCCTGTACGTTCAGATCGAGATTGCCGTTGGCGATGGTGCTGCCGCCGCTGGCGAAGTCGCCGCGCACGCCGAGCCGCAGATCGCCCAGCGAGAGAATATCGCCGCTGCCGCTGAGGCTCTGCGCGTCGGCGGTCAGGGATTTGCCGGCAATCAGCGTGCCGCCGTCGTTGGCGATGGCCATGCCGCTGTCGCCGTTCTGCAGGTGCAGCGCGTTATCGGCTGAGATCTGGCCCTGCTGGTTGTTAAGCACCGCGCTGTTCACCGTCAGGTTACTGCCGGCAACGCGCCCCTGCTGGTTATTCAGCTGCGCGGTATTAAGGGTAAAGTCCTGCTGGCTGAGCAGCGTGCCGCTGCGGTTATCGACGCCGGCGGCGTTGAGGTTCAGAGAACCGGTCGCCATCAGCGTACCGCCCTGGTTGGCCAGCGACGCCGCGTTCAGCGTCAGCCCTTTGGCGGCCACCGCGATGCCCGCCTGATTATTCAGCGTATTGTCGCCGCCGTTCAGGGTGAGCTGCTGGCCGACGATAATGCCGCCGGCGTTATTCAGACTGCCGCTGTTAACGGTGACGTCCCCGGCGGACTCCAGGCGTCCGCTGCGGTTGGTCAGGGTTGCACTGCTGACGGAGAGATCGCCACCGGTGGCAGAGATCAGCCCGCCGTCGTTGTTCAGCCCGGCGGTGACAGCGGCCGGTTCAGCGGCAGCGTTCTGTGCGGTGGCAGCCGTTGCCTGCGTAGCGGTGCCCTTCACGTCAGCGGCAGCGGATGCCTGCGCGGCGGTGCCCTTCACATCTGCGGCAGCGGATGCCTGCGCGGCGGTGCCCTTCAAATCTGCGGCGGCGGATGCCTGCACGGCGGTACCCTTCACATCTGCGGCAGCCGTTGCCTGCCCGGCGGTACCGTTAGCCTCGGTACTGGCTGCTGCAGATGTGCTGTTACGGTTAACCGCGTCAGCGCCCGAAGCCGGCTGGTCGCTGGTGAGCGCCAGCGCACCGCCGCTGACCAGCTTGCCGCCACGGTTATCCACGCCGCCCCGGGCGCTGAGTTCCATCCTGCCGCTGCTCTGCAACACCGCGTTCCGGCTGGCCAGCGTGCCGTTGGTGGCCTGCACGCTGACGTCGCTGCCCGCGCTCTGGCTGCCGCTGAGATCCACCGCCGCCGCCTGCACGCTGAGTTTGCCGGGCGCGAGGTGCTGCCCGCTGCTGGTCAGCTGGCCGCTGGCGGTCAGCGAGAGGTCACCGCTTTGGCCGAGGCTGCCGTCGCTGTTCACGCCGGCGGCAAATACCGAACCGCTGCTACCGCTAATCTGCCGTGCGCTGGCGCGGGCGTTACGCTGCGCCGCCACCGTGCCGCTGTTGCTCAGGCTGCCGCTGACTTTCGCCTCCACGTCGCGCTGGCCGTACAGCGTGCCGCTGTTGGCCAGGCTTTTGCCGTTAAGCTGCACGTCCTGGCTGGCGCCGATCGCGCCGCTGTTCTCAATATGGCCGTCGGCACTGATGGTGACGCTGCCCGCCTGGGCACCGATCGACCCGGCGTTACGCACGCCGACGCCGTTTTCGGTACCGACCAGGCGAATTTTTCCGGCGTACATGCCGCCCAGCTGTGCCACGTCCAGCGATACGCCCGGCCGCGCGGCGTCATCCGCCGCGCTGTCGGCGGTGGCGCTGGTTTTCGTGGCGCTGCCGCTTTCGGCATCCACCCGGTTCCTGCCGGTGGTCACCTTCAGATCGTTGGCCCACACGCCGCTGTTGACCTTCACCGTGCGGGCAATCAGATCGGTGTAGTCCTGGCGGCTGCTGTCCATGCCCGCGCCCTGCACCACGATCTCGCCGCCGTCGACCTGATAGCCGCGCAGCTGCTGGCCGTCAAACACCGGTTTACCGGTGGTCAGCGTTGAGCGGCTGGCGTTGATAAAGCCGCAGCCGTCGCAGCCAATCCCCGCCGGGTTGGCGATCACCACCTGCGCCTTCTGCCCGGCCACTTCGATATAGCCGTTAAGCTTGCTCGGATCGCGCGAGTTGACCTCATTGAGGATGATCTTCGCCTCGCCCTTTGCCAGCCACGGGTTGGCCGCCACCCAGCCGCCCTGCTGGGTCTGCACGTTGCGGTGCGAGTTATTGAGGATCGCCCCTTTCTTATCAACGTCAAACTGGCTGTAGGTATTGCGCGAGACGCCCGCCGCGCTCGGGGTCTGGATATTGACCTGCGGCGTGCCGTTGGCCGACTGCACCACCGTCGGCTGCTGGTTCCCCGGTGCCCGGCCGTCGGCGACGATGCCGGCGGCGCTGGCGGCAGGCAGCAGCGCCACCATCCCCAGCGCGCTGAGCGTCACCCACGCCACCGGCGACAATTTGCCGATCAGCTGGCTGAGGGTATGGCCTTCGCCGCTGGCCGGGCCCTTACCGTGCCCGCGGCCGTTTTCTGCCACTACCATCAGCAGGCCGCGCGCCTTATTGAAAATAACGCGATAAAGTTTGTTGTTCACCGGGGGATCCCCTTCAGTTAACGGCTGGCCAGCGGCGTCTCGCGCTGCCAGCGGTCAAAGTCCTGATGCGATACCGCATCGCCACGAAAATGGTTAACGCGCAGGCCGCGCTGGTCACCTTTGTGATCCAGCGCGCGGGCGCAGAGGTGGGGAAACAGCGTGCCGCCCACCAGACGGCGCAGGGCAAACATCTCGCCAAAGGGTGCGATCCAGTCGCGGAACCACAGCCGGTCGCCGCTGTGCCAGTCGCGCTCCTGCACGTGAATGCCGGACTGGGTCAGGTAACGATGCTCCGCTTCCTCGTCCTTCCACGCCCAGCTGAGGAAGAACAGCGGCTGCTCGTCACGCAGCGCCAGCGCAAACTGGCGGTGCTTGATGGCCGGCAGCAGCAGCGTCGGCAGCGCGCTGAGCGGGATATGCCGGTGCCGCTCTGAGTGCATCCACAGCCAGCTGCTGGCCCCCAGCACCTCCGCCTCGCTGAAATTCCCGCCGAGCAGCGGGCAGATCACCCGCAACTCGTTAACCGGTACGCGCATGGTCAGTACTCCCAGCTCAGGTTAAAGCCGAGGCTGACCGGGCTGGTGTCGAAGTCGTCGGATTTGGAGAACGGCACCCCGGCGAACAGGTCATAGCCGGTGTTGAAGGCGTTGCCGCGCAGGCCAATCACCCCGCCCGCCAGGTGCTGGCCCGGCAGCAGCTCGCGGCTGTTTTTCACTTCGCCGTAGTCGGCACCCAGGTACAGCTCCTGGTTCGGCAGCGGCGTGCGCCAGGCGATGTCGTTACGCACGAACCAGCCCTCATCGCCGTTCAGCGTGCGGTAGCCGTCGAAGCCACGTACCGTCCAGCGGTTGCCCAGCGCCAGCTGATCCTGCGGGGTCAGCGCGTCGTGGGTCATCTGGCGCTGATACTGCACGTTGTAGCGGAAGGTCTGGTCGCCGAGGTGGAACGGCAGATTGTACTGCGCGGAGAGCTGGACGATTTTCGCCAGCGCGGTGGCCTCACCAAAGCTCTCTTCCGGGGCCGGCATCGCGCCGAACCAGCGGGTGCCGCGCTGATAGCTGGCCGCCAGGTCGAGCGTCGACTCGCCAATGTAGTGGCGGTGCTGCAGCCCAAGCCGCCATGCGGCGGTGCGGCGGCGCTGCACTTCGATTTCGGTGTCTTCCAGGTAGTTGCGGGTTTCGCGGGTCAGCACCTCGTAGCTAAACGAGGTTTTCTGGCTGCCGCTGCGGTGCAGCACGCGGCTGAGCTGGAAATTGAGCGACTTGCTCTTGCCGCGATAGCTGATGTCACCGTTAAGGCCGGCGAGGGTCTGCCGGTAGTCGTAGTCGCTGGCGGTGACGCCCGCCATCCAGTAGCCAAACGGCACCGAGTAGTGAGCGAGGTAATTCTTGCTGCTCTTGCCGCCGCCGGACTGCAGGTCGTGGCCGCCGGAGACGTAAAACAGGTCGCTCAGGGAGAACGGGTTATCCACCGACAGCGTTAACGACCCCTGGTAGCGGCCGGTGGTTTTGTCACCGGCGTCATCCAGCGAGGCGCCAAGCCGCCAGTGGCGATCCTGCTGCCACTTAACGTTGATATCGCTCTCGCCGGGCTGCTCACCGGGGACGATCTGCATATCCGCCTTTACCGTCGGCAGCCGCTGCAGGTTCTCCAGCCCCTGCTCGATATCACGCAGGTCCAGCAGCTCGCCTTCACGCGCCGGCAGCGCGCTGTAAAGCTGCACGTAGCGGTCGCTGTCCGGCGTCAGGGCGATTTTTCGCACCTTACCCGGCACCAGCAGCAGCTTCAGCGTGCCCTTATTCAGATCCTGCGGCGGTGCCAGCACCCGCGCGGTAACGTAGCCGTGATCCACCAGCCGGTTCTGCAGCGCGCTCATCAGCAGGTTAATGCCCTTGCCGCCGAGGCACTGGCCGCGCGCCTGGTCAGCCAGCTTCTGCAGCGGCAGCCAGTGCGGGAATGCGTCGGTGCCGCTCAGCTCAACGCGCTGCAGCGCGAAGCACGGTTGCTCGCTGGGGAAGGTCAGCGTACTGAAGAAGCTGCCAGGCGCCTGCAGGCGCACGTCGGGCGCTGTCGGGGCCAGCTGGCGTTCGGCCGCGCGCTGGCGCTCCTGCTGGTTAATCTGCTGCTGATTACCCAGGTTGCGATCCACGTCGGCCGCGGCAGAGGCGGCGGTGTGAAATAATAACAGTGCAGCCAGCTGGCTAAGGCGGACAGGGGGTATCCGCAACTTGACAGACGCATTCCGTAGCATAGTGATGCCCTGAGTCTAATTATTAACGGGTATGGGTGTTTGCCGGATACCTTATCGCCTCGCTTACCAGGAATGTTCTTAAACTTACGTTTTATTGACAATTTACTGACAATTCAGCGGCGGGCGGATGGGAGGGAGAGCGCAACAGTCATAAGATCGATAAATAAAAAAAACAAATAAAAACAAGTGACTGGTAAAAAATTCGCAGCAAAAAAAATGATACCCCTGAACGCTCGTTCATAACCTGAGCTAAACTGTAATATACAGAAATATCTTAAAACATGGCCTTAACCTGCTGAACGGCCCGCGCCGAATCACCGGCACAACCGCCCCTGACCGGCAATGTTGCAGCGCAGACGTTAATATTTCCGCTTATTATCCGTGGTTATTTCACGCGAATAATAATGCCCGGCGGTGATTATTTCCTCCGCCGCAGTCCCGGCGTTTTTACCTCTTTAAGCCCCTTTAAACGGCAGACGTTATGTGGATTTGCTGTACCCCTTGCCGGAAGCTTTCGGGTACAATCCCCCGGCATTTGCTACTGAAGGGACTGGCGTGTCACTGATCTCATTTTCGGCCACCCGCAGCCGCGCAGCCGCCTGGCTGGCGCTGATGGCCGTACTGCTGCTGTTTGTTGCCCCGGTGATTTCCAAATCACTGGCACAGCTGCGTGGCGATGAGATGACGATGAACGACGATCGCGCTGCGTCGTCAGCCACGGTCACTGGCACGGTCACTGGCGCTGGCGGCCATGCCAGCGGACCACATCGACCGGATACGGATCACGATAGTAAGCCGGCGCATCTGATATCCGCCAGTCAGCACAACGCGGCTTCACACCCGATGACTGCCGCTGAGCACAGCGCAACGTCATACCCGATGACTGCCGCTGAGTACCACGTTTCTTCACACCCAATACCTGCTGAGCACAGCTCTTCCGGGCACAGTACCGCAACACATCAGGCATCTGACGCTGAGCCCCGTAGCCCCGCGCATCAGATGTCCGCAGCAGAACACCGTGCGATGATGGCGATGGGCATGATGATGCCGTTCCATCACCCGATGTCGATGATGGATGACAGCGCCTGCGGCTACTGCGTGCTGCTGATCCACCTGGCACTGACGCTGACCGTACTCTCCCTGCTGTGGTGCCTGCGGCAGAGCGCCGCCCCCCCGGCCGTGCCGCTGGTTCAGGCCGTGGTCGCCCGTTTTGTTCCCCGCTTCTTCCATCCGCGCGCCCCGCCCGCCGTTCACTAATCCGATCTGAATCGCGCTTTTTTGCGTCGTGGCCCTGCCACGGCCGGGGTTTTATGCCTGTTATCCGGGCGGAAGGAATAATCATGTCTGAACAACACGGGCCAGCCATCGCGCTGGCCACCCGCAGCCAGAGCAGCGTGCTGCCGCTGCTGCGCCGTCTGCACTTTTATATCGGGCTGTTTATCGCCCCCTTTATCTTTATGGCGGCGCTGACCGGCACCCTCTACGTGCTGACGCCGCAGCTGGAAAACATGCTCTACCGCGACCAGCTGTTTACCACCGCCAGCGGCCCCGACCACCCGCTGGCCGATCAGGTGGCGCAGGCGACCCGGCTGATGGGGCCGGATGCGCGCATCGCCGCGGTGCGCCCCGCACCATACGACGGTGACACCACCCGGGTCATGTTCTCGCGCCCCGAACTGAACGCGTCAGAGACGCTGGCGGTGTTTATCGACCCGAAAACCCTGGCGATCAAAGGCACGCTGACGGTGTACGGCACCAGCGGCATCCTGCCGCTGCGCACCACGCTGGATAACCTGCACCGCAGCCTGCTGCTGGGCGATTTTGGCCGCCACTACAGCGAACTGGCGGCAAGCTGGCTGTGGATTGCCGCGCTGGGCGGCGCGCTGCTGTGGGCCACCAGCCGCACGCCGCGGCTCAGAGCGACGCAGGGTAAACCGACCCGCGCACAGCAGACCGCCCGCCAGCGCCGCCGCCACGTTACCCTCGGCCTGCTGCTGCTGGCCGGGATGCTGTTTACCTCGGCCACCGGCCTCACCTGGTCACGCTGGGCGGGGGACAATATTTCACAGATGCGCGCCCACTTCGGCTGGCTGACCCCGTCGGTCAACACCGCGCTGCAGCCCACCGCAGCGATGATGAATATGAGCGACGATGAACACGCCGCGCACAACGGCCACGTGATGAACATGCCAGCCGGGGTTAAGGCTGCGCGCGTGGATCCGGCCCAGTTTGACAGCGTGCTGGCCGCCGCCCGCGCCGCCGGCATTGACGCCGCGAAGCTGGAGATCCGCCCATCCTACACCGCCGACAAAGGCTGGAAGGTCGGCGAGATCGACCATCGCTGGCCGGTACAGGTCGACAGCGTGGCGGTCGACCCGAACAGCAACCGGGTGCTGGATAAGGTGGAGTTTAAGGATTTCGGCCTGCTGGCCAGACTGACGCGCTGGGGGGTGGACGCCCATATGGGGGTGCTGTTTGGCCTGGCGAACCAGCTGGCGATGGCGGCCTTTGGCCTTGGGCTCTGCCTGATGATTATCATCGGTTACCGCATGTGGTGGCTTAGGCGTCCGCAGAGCGGGCGCCTGTCGCCGCTGGATACGCTGGCTGGCTGCTGGCAGCCGCTGTCGACCGGCCCCCGCTTCCTGCTGCTGGTGGTTACCGCGATCGTCGCGTTCAGCCTGCCGGTGATGGGCATCAGCCTGCTGGTGCTGCTGGTGATTGACGGGTGGCGCTGGCGCAGAGCGACGGCAAAATAATCTGCCGACCGCACCAGCCATAAAAAAGGGCGGCGCATTTATGATGCGCCGCCCTTTTTGTTACCGCGGTGAACGGCGATTTACGTGTGCTGGTCAGCCTGGCGGCTTTGCCAGATAGCGTTCCAGCATCGCCACCAGCAGCTGGTTATCCACCGTCTGCAGCACGTGGATCAGCCCGCCGGTCGGTGGCGTAATGCCCACGTCCAGCCGCAGCGGCGGGCGGAAACGCCATGACTTGCCGCGCGTCATCCCCGGACGCAGCTCCACCTCAACGTAGAAATCGGCGGCGGTGGCGACCTGCTGATTGAGAAGCCAGGCTACTACCAGCGCGTCGTGGATCCAGCTGCCGGGCAGCTGCCGCACCTGGATCGAGTAATCAATCCACGGCCGCAGCGTCTCGGTCACGAAGCGCGCCAGCGGCGTGTCGATGGTCGCGATGCGGTTGAGATCCTGATGGGTCAGCAGCGTCTGGCTGGTCACGTCCATCGGCACCAGGGTGATATTCGCCCCGCTGCTCAGCACCCGTTGCGCCGCCTCCGGATCGATGCCGAAGTTGGTGTCCTTGATATAGTCGTCCAGCGCAAACACTCCGCCCATTATGGCGATCTCCTGCACCGATTCGGCCATCTCCGGATAACGCTCCAGCGCCAGCGCCACGTTGGTCAGCGGTCCGATCGCCACCAGGGTAATTTTTCCCGGATTGCCACAGATCAGCTGGCCGATGGCATCGGCGGCGTCAATATCCGGCGCGCTGAACGGCTGCGGCTGGCGTACACCGCGCCACAGTTCTGCCTGAGGGGTGTTATCCACCCGCCCGTCCAGCGCCTGACGCCAGGGTTCGACGGGCTCCGCCAGCGCGGCGTCCGCCCCCTTCACCACCGGCACCGACAGCCCAAGGCGCTCGATCAGATCTTTCGCCACGTTGAAACCCTGCTGGCTGGGCGTATTGCCCGCCACCGTGGTGATCAACTCCAGCTTCACTTCCGGCGCGGCGAGCGCCAGCGCGATGGCCAGCCCGTCGTCGACGTTAGCACCGGCAATACCATTTCCTGGGTCACAATCAATAATTATGCGTTTCATTTATCGTTATCATCTTTTCGGGCTGACTGGCAGCCACAGGATTCACCAGGCTCCAGCCGGTGAGAGAACTCACGCAGCGTGGGCTTACCTTTCCAGCCGCGCAGCATGCTGATAGCGGCTTTGGCCATCTCTTCCACCGGCTGACGCGCGCAGGTCAGGGACGGTACCTGGAAGGCGGCCAGCCCGGTACCGTTAAAACAGACCAGCGCCACGTCCTCCGGTACCCGCAGGCCCTGCTCGGCCAGCCCGCGAATAAGCCCGATCGCCTGCGCTTCGTTGGAGGTAAACAGCGCCCGTGGCCGGGTCTGCCCCTGCAGCATCTGCTGCGCCGCCTGATAACCGCCTTCGCGGGTAAAGGGGGCGGTATACATCCACGCCGGGTTCTCCTGCAGACCCACATCGGCCAGCGCTTCACGCCAGCCGGTCAGCCGCTCCTGCGTATTCAGCATCTCCTGCGGGCCGGTGACGATGCCCACCTGCCGATAGCCGTGGCTGAGCAGGTGCGCGGTCAGCTGGCGCGATGCCGCCTGCTCATCCACCCGCAGTACGCTGACGCCGAGCGCCGGATCGACGCTGTCCAGCATCAGGAACGGTGTTCCGCTCTCCTGCAGCAGTTCGATCCACGGGTGGCGGTCGACGCTGATGTAGATCAGCCCGTCCACCTGCTGGCTGAGCAGGGTATTCAGCAGCTGCAGCTCGCGCTGGCGGCTGTCGCCGGAGTCGCCGAGCAGCATCACCATATCGTTCGCCAGCGCCTCCTGCTGCAGCGCATGCGCCAGTGACGCGAGGAACAGGTTACTGACATTCGGCAGCACCAGACCGTAGGTCTTGCTGGTGCCGGAGGCCAGCGCCCGCGCCACGTTGTTCGGGCGATAACCGGTTTTTTCAATCGCCGCCAGCACCCGCTTCCGCGTGGCCGGTGCTACCGGGCGCGGGCCGTTATTCACCACATAGCTGACCACGGCAACCGAGGTTCCGGCCTCGCGGGCAACATCGGCGCGGGTGGCGCGTCGGGGTAGAGGTTTATCCAATTATCAGTTCCTTGTGAAAACAACAAAGCTGGCCGGGGAAAACCCCGGCCAGCTTAACTCCCCCCCTGCGTTCGCCCTCAGATCGCATCTTCCGGCGCGTTGAGATCGCGACCACGGGTTTCCGGGGCAACAAAGGTGGTCAGGAAGCCAACCGAGGCCATCAGCGCAAAGTAGGCGGCGATCGGCCACCAGTGGCCGGTCCAGGCCAGCAGCGCGGCGGCAACCAGCGGCGCGGTGCCGCCGGAGAGGATCGATCCCAGCTCTTTCGCCGTCGCCATCTTGGTGTAGCGGTGGTGCACGCCAAACATCTCCACGCCCCACGCCGCCTGCACGCCGAAGATCCCCAGCGAGGCCAGCCCCATCCCGGTAACGATAGTGGCGATGACGATCGCCGGCTCACGCGAGTCGAGCAGCATAAAGGCCGGGAAGGCGTAGAGGATCAGCAGCAGACAGAAGCAGCGGTAGGTAATGCGGCGGCCAAAGCGGTCCGACAGCCAGCCGGCCAGCGGAATAATCAGGAAGCCAAGCAGCGAGGCGATAAACACCGCGGTGGTGGCGACAGATTTATCCACCGCCAGCACCTTCACCACGTAACCGATAATAAAGCCCTGCGCCAGATAGGAGGGGCCGTTCTCACCGATGCGCAGGCCGACCATCACCAGGAAGGCGCGGCTGCGGCGCCAGAACCCACGGGTGTCGGCCACCGGCGGGCGGGACAGCACCTGCTGACGCTGCGCCAGCACTTCGGCCTGTTTACGCTCAAACACCGGGGTTTCGCGCAGGTTGCGGCGGATCCACAGCGCCACCAGCGCAATCAGCGAACTACAGAGGAACGGGATACGCCAGCCCCACTCCTGCAGCGACTGCTGATCCATCTGCAGCACCGCCAGCCACACCAGCGACGCCACCAGCGTACCGCTGTTCGAGCCGAGGGCGATAATCGACGACACCAGGCCACGACGCTGCGCCGGGGCATATTCCCCCAGCATCACCGTACCGCCGGAGAGTTCCGCACCGGCACCAAAGCCCTGGCTGAAGCGCAGGATCACCAGACAGGCCGGTGCCCACAGGCCAATTGACGCGTAGCTGGGGATCAGACCGATTAAGGTAGTGGAGAGGCCCATCAGGATAATGGTGGAGACCATCACCACCTTGCGGCCTTTGCGGTCACCCAGCCAGCCGAAGAACAGCGCGCCGATCGGGCGGGCAACAAAGCCAACCGACCAGGTAGCAAAACTGGAGAGTAACGCCATCGCCGGGGTGGCGTTGGGGAAGAAGACGTCGCCGAAGATAATACCGGCGGCAAGACCATAGAGTGCGAAGTCGGCGTATTCCATCGCCGTGCCAAGCCAGCAGGAGAAGGTGGCCCGCCAGAAATCCTTGCGGCCTTCCGGGGTGGCTAAACGTTCATCTGCCGCCGAACCGGCCGGCGATGCTGCTTCCTGCGCAACGTGCTGAGGTGTAGACATGAAAAGTATCCCTGATGTGAGAAGTACGGTTCGCCCTGCCGCTGGCACCACCGCTTCCCGTCGGGAAAGGTGCCAGTGAGAGGACTGGTTCAATCATTACGACGAAAGGTGAAAGTAAGGTTCCCTGGTGTTGGAACACATATCCGCTACGCGTCTGCCGGCTTTATAATTAGCCAGTCATATAAGTAACGCGAAACAAATTCTTAACCTTCACGCCGCGATTAACCCTCCGGCACCGTGAATTTTCACTACGCCACTATTGTATCTACGCGTGTAGATAAATCAAGGCAGCAAGAGGGTAATGATCAGTTTTTCTTGACATTCACAACAACGGAAAACGGGAAAAACGAATAAAATCAATGCAATGATCTGCGTGAAAAATATGCATTTTTTTCCTGCTGCGGGGAAATGCCCCTGTTTAAGGCAAATTTCCCCGCCGCCCCCGGCCGCTGCACGCACGTTGTACCCCGCACAGATTTCAGCCAGATGACAGTTCAGGAAAACTGCGGCGTTTTTTTGGGTATGCCGGAAGTGGATGGCGGGGCTGTTTCGCCAGCGATCGGATTTACGGCTACGCAGAACAACGGGTTAGTTTTGGGGTTTGTCATCCCACTCCCCAACCGTTAAGCTCTTTGCCTTTGTCGCTAACGGACCAATAACCATGACCATTACGCTGATGCGCCACGGCAAGTCCGCCCACCCGACCAGCGGCCGCTTTTCCTGCGGCGAGATGGTGGCCTGGTGCATCGCCTACGATCGCGCCGGCATCTGCGACCAGCCACCGGCATCCAGCCTGCAGGCCGCTCAGCAGGCCGGCATCCTGGTGTGCAGCCCGCTGCCGCGTGCCCGCGCCTCGCTGAAGGCGCTCGGCAGACAGGCGCAGGAGGTCGCCACCCTCTACCGCGAGGCCGAACTGCCGGTGCCGCCGCTGCGCTTCCCCGCCCTGCCGCCGGTGCTGTGGCTGGTGCTGCTGCGCCTGCTGTGGCTGTGCGGCTACGCCCGCCAGGCTGAGTCGTACAAGGCTGCCTGCGCGCGTGCCGCCCGCGCGGCGGATAAGCTGGCCGACTACGCCACCCAGGGTGACGTGCTGCTGGTAGGGCATGGGGTAATGAACCGGCTGATCGCGCGGGAGCTGCGTAAGCGCGGCTGGCAGGGGGAGAAGCCCGGCCGTCGCCACTGGGGGTGTGCGGTGTATCGCGGGCCTGGGGAATGAGTGCGATAACAGGGACGTGTTTAAATCAATCACCTGCCGCTGATACAACACAGACTACAGGTAGCGAGTAGGTTGTAGGGTTCAGCGCGGAGTATATGATGCGTCCCGATGTGATTTAATCTGCGATCCCCAGCCGCTGGCGCAGCGCCAGCCGCGAGTCGGCCAGCCGTTCGGCTGCGCGCAGGTCATCCGGGATGGCGCGCGCCAGCGCCATCGCGCCAATCATCTCCGCCTGCACCGAACGCGCCTGCCGCTTAGGGTCAGCCAGCCCCAGCCCGGCAATCTCCCTCGCCAGAAGCTCTTCCAGCGCCTGAATACCGAGATCGAAACGCTCTCTTGCCGCCTCCGGCAGACGCCCCGCTTCCCCCGCCAGCGACGGCAGCGGGCAGCTGGCCTGCGGCCCGGTGCGCGCCACGTCCGAGAGATACAGGTCAATCAGCATCCGCAGCCTTTCAGCGGCGGAACCGGCGGCAGACAGCCCCTGCAGACTCTGCGCAGCGTCGCTAAACATCTGGTCGATAACGTGCGCCACCAGATCGTCACGCGAGCTGAAATGGGCATAAAACCCGCCGTGGGTCAGCCCGACGCGCTTCATCAGCGCCGCAACGCCAATCCCTTCCGTACCGACGACGCGCATAATCGCCGCCGCCTCCTCAAGGATGCGCTGACGGGTGCGTTGTTTGTGGCTGGTCTCTGACATTGTTCACCTGCTGTATGCCTGACAGGGCGGAGCTATCAGAGTAATTATTATGACCGTCATATTCAACCGCAGCCGCGTATTGACATTCAATATGATGACCATCATATTAAGCCACAGGCAAAAATGATAACCATCATATTCAGGAGAGACCCATGACTCAGCAAGGCACAGCAGCGATCACCGGCGCATCCAGCGGCATCGGCGCCACCTACGCACAACGTCTGGCACAGCGCGGCTACGATCTGCTGCTGATCGCCCGCGATCGCCAGCGGCTGGAACAGCTCGCCGCAAAACTGGCGCACGACTACGGCGTCAGCTGCCAGGTTCTGGTGGCGGACCTGACCCGCCCGGAGGATCTGGCGACAGTCGGGCAGCGCCTGCGCGATGACGCCAGCATCAGCCTGCTGGTCAATAACGCCGGGATGAGCGTGGAGGGGGATTTCCTCGACAGCGACATTGAACGGGTGCAGAGCATGCTGACGCTGAATATGCTGGCCCCCACCCGCCTCGCCCACGCGGCGGGCAACGCCTTCAGAGCGCGCGGCGCGGGAACGCTGATTAACGTCGCCTCGGTGCTGGCGCTGGTGCATGAACAGGCCAACGGCGCCTATAACGCCAGCAAGTCCTTCGTGCTGACCCTGAGCCGCTCGCTGACGCAGACGCTCAGCCCGCACGGCGTGCAGGTGCAGGCGGTGCTGCCGGGTATTACCCGCACCGAGATATTTGACCGCGCCGGCCAGTCGCTGGACAACATCCCACCGCAGATGATTATGGAAGTGGAAACGCTGGTCGACGCCGCGCTGGCCGGTCTGGACCTGGGTGAAAGCGTCACCATTCCGTCGCTGGAGCGGCTGGAAAACTGGCAGGCGTTCGACGCCGCACGCGGCGCGCTGCTGCCCGACCTGTCGCTCAGCCAGCCCGCTTCGCGGTATCGGAATGGTGATGGTGACAGCAACCAACAATAATGGGCGGGGCTGTGGCTGTGGCTGTGACGATGGTGACGATGGGAGTGATCTGTAGGATGCAGGCTGTGGGCTGTGACAACTGTAGTCCGTGTCGGAAACGGTAGAAGCGGTTGAAATCTAACCCGTTTCAATCGCACGTTTTTACCTTAAAAAGCATCATCTGGCTGCTAAACGCTGGATCGCATCGCTCAGTTACTTTATAATCCTGCGTCTCAGGCCCCATAGCTCAGTTGGTTAGAGCACGCGACTCATAATCGCTTGGTCGCTGGTTCAAGTCCAGCTGGGGCCACCAAATTTTAGCTTTAGAATCAGAATATTAAGCCACCCTTTAGAGGGTGGCTTTTTTTTGGTGCGTTCTGAGTGGCGGCAAAATGGCGGCAGGGATATCACGGCTGACAATGGCTAAATCATTGGGCCACAATCAGCTCCTGACTCCTTATGAACCTTTCAACCTGTCGAATACAACTCGGGCAAAGCCTCTGGCGATCTCAGGATTGTTAAGATATTGCGCCATTATATCCTGATGCGCGTCATTGCTATCCATGACCGCATCGTCAATCGCTTTCGGAAAATCGCCCAGCATGGCTTGCTCACGGGTATTGTTCGCAATCTGCAATGCGTGAGCACAAGCTACAAATGTGTGTATAAGAGCGATACATCTACGAACACAAGACAGAAAAGCTTATAAGTCAAATTCCACTGAAGAATCAAATCCTACCACATAGTCATAATCTTCTGATTTAAAATAAAAAAATAAAAACCTGCCATAAAGACAAGTTGAAATAGCGGATTATAGATAAAGACAAAGAAATCCATTAGAGTAATCTCAAAAGAAAAAACCCTCCTTTTAAGTGATTGATGGTGTAGAAGATGGAATTTTTAGCGGCTCCTGGCATTCTGGTACGCGACGGCATTTTGTTCCTCGCTTCATGGCTTAAGTATGATCCCGTTCCCGGCTATATGACTATTTTACTGGTCGTTGTCCTCTGCGGTGCGGTTGTACAGTGGCGACGGCTAGTTAAGCGCCGCCGGGCAGCCCTGAATGGCATTCATGCCATCATTGCACGCTCGCCCGAACAGGAGAGGGAATTCAGCCAGCATATCGATGAAGTGGATTTTGGTATTGCTGGCCTGCAAGGTACTGAAGAGCAGAAAAACGTGGCCGACGCCTGGCGTGAATATCGCGAAACCCACGTTGTTGACGATCGGGACGGTGATACGATCGTACGCAATGCGGTTCGCCCCAGTCAGTTTTTTAATCTCGACGATTTGCACTTCACGCAGGGTTTCTGGCGCATTGTGCCCGGTCTGTTCGTGACGGTTGGTCTGTCACTGACCTTCCTCGGTCTGATTTCCGCGCTTAACTCGATGAGCACCTCTCTGGACGATGGCGGCAGTTCAGCGCTGGAAGGGCTGCTGACTATAGCTTCCGCTAAATTCATCATGTCGCTGACAGGCCTGTGCTGTTCAATCGTCTTTACTATAGGGCTGCGTCGGGGAACGACGCAGCTGGAAAACGCCGTACACAGCCTTAACAGTCTGATTGAAAAACGTCTGACCTTTATCAGCCTGGAAGATCTCTCGATTCGCCAGCTTAAGGCGACAATTGAAAGCCGCGAGCATTTTCGCAAGCTTGGCCTGGAAATGGTGGCGGAGATTGGACGCCCACTTCGCGAAGATCTGCCCAGAGCGATATCTGAATCAATCAGCGCAGCGATTACTCCCGTCATCCAGCAGGTGAGCCGGATGGGCAATGATGGCGTTGGAGAAATGGTGCAAAACCTCTCCTCGCGCTTCTCTGAAGATGTCGGCCGGGCCCTGGCTCAAGCCAGCGAACGTATTTCCCTGGCAGGGGATCAGATTAAACTGCTGGCGGAGCGTATGGATCAAAGCTCCGGAAAAATGGGTAACGAGATGGAGAGCGCGATTGGGCGCCTGGGTCAGGCGGTTGAAACTTTGCGTGAAGGTATGCAGCAAACAACAGAAACGGCAACCACAGCGTTTAATCAGGGTGCCGAAAACCTGCTGGCAACCATGAACACCACCCTGCAAGGCATCCGGGATAATACCGGTGATGGCGCACGTGCTATGGGTGAAGCCGCTGCGGATATGAAGGCTGCTGCACTGGGTATTCGCACCGAGCTGGAAACTGCAGCAAAACAGGGTGCAGAAGCGGCGCACGCGCGTATGTCAGAATCGGCGTCTCAGGCCAGCGGGGCAATTGACATGGCAGCAACTCAGGTGTTGGGTGCTTTTAGTCACACGGCTGGGGAAATCAGCAAAGCGACAGACCTGATGACACAGAAAGCGAGCAGCGAATTGCTCTCACCGCTTTCAACCATTGCGGAAAAGCTTGAAGGCGTAACAGAGATGCTGACAGAAACCAGCACGGCCTTACGTCGTGCTTCTGACGGAATAAAAGAAGGGGCTGTCGCCTCAGAAAATGCATCCGGCAGTTTCCGTATCTCGGCCCAGTCATTAACCGATGCAACTAATCCAGTACGAGCGATGGTTGAACGGATTGAGGTCAGCACGCGTCAACTGCGCGAGAGCAGTGAAAATAGCCTTTCCGCTATTGCCAGCGCAGCCAAAACCAACGCTGAGCAATCCGCGATGACGCTATCAGCGGCACAGGAAACGCTGGGTGGGCAGCATCGTGCGATTGAATCTACGCTGAAAAATCTGCAATCTTTGATTTCGGCGCTAGGCGGCCAGGGAGAACGGTTGGATAGTATTGATGAGAAACTGGGTAAAGCGTTCGATAACTATCAACAGCAGGTCGCAACATCGGTAGAAACGCTCTTTGATCATGTGAAGACCATGCAGGCTGAGCTAATGCCAGCTCTGGACACGATGCAGAGTATTGTCGATCAGGCTGAAAACTTCGCGCCTAAACAGGAACGGATGTCATGAGGGCCAGCGCCAGCCGCAAGCGTTCAAATGACGAGGAAGAAGAGTCCGTCTTTGTCTCAATGACGGACATGACGGTAAGTTTTCTTTTTATCGTTATGATCCTGCTCGCTTTCTTTGCCAGCCGCTACAACGATAAAAACACCGTACCGCGTGATGAATATGTTCAGGCCGTGCAGACACGTGATAAAACCATCGAAGACCTGCGCGCCGAGGTTGCATTATTGAAGCAGGTCGACCCTCTGGAGCAGTATATGTCACAGGCGGCCGCTGCCCGTCTCAATTTGCTGTACCAACTGCGCAATAACCTTAAGCGGTCATTTCCTGAATTGCCGGTCGACGTTGTTCCGGAAGAAGGGACACTGCGTTTCCAGGGTGAGGGGTTGTTCACCAGTAACAGCTTTACGCTGAGTGATGACAAACGAAATATTGTTGAAGCGCTGGCGAAAACGCTTAACTCACTCCTGCCCTGCTACACCTTCAGCCAGAACGGAGGATGGAATCCAGGCTGTAACCCTTCATTTGCCATCATCGAAGCCGTTCAGATAGAGGGGCATACGGACTCAAAGGGAGAAGACGTTTACAACCTGAATCTTTCGACTAACCGTGCTATCACCACCTTCACCACCATGCTCTCTGCTGCACCCAATCTGGTCGCGCATTTTAATATGCGCAGGCAGCCGGTGCTCTCTGTGGCAGGCTACGGAAAAATGCGACCGGTTCAGCCCAATGACACACCGCAGAATATGGCGATGAATCGTCGCATCGATCTTCGCATCATTATGCATACACCTGCTAATGCCGCTGAGATTGAAGAGATACGCAAACGCCTGATAGACCCCTTAAAGAAGAGTGCGCCATGAAACTGAGCGATGTCTTTCTAAAGCCAGCATCCCTTTTCCAGCCTGCTTTGCCCGTCTCAAAAGGCCTGTCAGCGAAAGTTCATGCTATTCACGAGCGCTGGCCCGATGTGGTGAGAGAGGTTGCCGAACGCGATCGTGAAAAGGTGCTACGCAAGCTGCTTAGCTATGTAGAGAACTGGCTGTGGGATGATGTAAAGATGTCATTGATCTGCTCAGGCGCACCGATTGTTTTCGATAAAGAGTTCAGAGATCGGGATGACTTTTCTGCACTACAGGCGTTCTATCTGCGGGAAACGATAGTGACGGATTCACCATCCTTCATTTCTGCAATGATATCGGCCTATATCCGCAGTTACGAACCGGGTTCAGCACACACAAAAAAAATAAAAAACGGCCTGGATATTGCCAGTGTGCATATGAGCGATAAATGGAAACAGGTTCTTGGCCAGTTACCAGAATTCTTTGATGCTGAGCAGGCGCATCAGGCGCTGGCAGGAAAGATGGTAAACATGGCTTCCCCCTGGAAGGAGCTTAAGCAGTTTGGCATTACACGGCCGCACGATCCGGGGTTGATGTCATATGCTCACATTGCGTATATCGCGTTGATCGCTCCAGAGTTGCAGGAAAGATCCGCCATTGAGAAACTTTTTGACTGGTTGAAACCCGATGGAAGAAGTAACGCGTTGATGAATGGTGCAGCTGAAGCCATCAACGCATTATTATCACACTGGGTGCATAAACAGCCTGATGAAGAATTGTCGCGCTATCTGACCGAAACGCTTGTGAATTTTTACGGGGATCCGCGCCTGAGTCGCGGTGGTGCATGGGGCAGTGTCGATGAGCTCTGCAGGAATCTAATCATCAATTGGCTGACGCGTGAGAATATTATGTTCTTCCTCGATGTCGTATCGAAAGTCGAAGACAGCCATATGTGGGAACCACGGCGTAAATTTTGGTTGGGGCTTTATAACGAAGGCAAAATCACGGCAGCCTGGGTTGCATTTAGTGACATGGCATCTCGAAAAGCGAAAGAAATGAAAAGTTCCATGAAAGATTCTTCAACGCTGAATTTTGGCAGTCAAACTGCCGGAGGCTATCGGGATAATACCTCATTGCTCATTCTGCAGATTGGTAAATGTATTGTTGTCGAAGGTTCCCATACTTACAAAGTCCATATTTTTAGAAGTGAAGATAAAAAAGCACCTGCCCTGTTTCAGGAAAAATACGATGCAAATTTAATTAAAACCATTCCTGACGTAACACGCATTGCACATCTCGGCCAGAGCTGGACTGACAAAGTACGTAATCAAATTGGGCATCTTTCATGACATTCACCTTCGATCATAATGCAGAAGCAATTACCCTCAGTATTGCCGTGGAAAAACAGAGCTTCATTAGTCGCCTGTTAAAGAAACAGCAATCTGCGACAATCTCTGGACTGACCCATGACGATCGCGCCTTAGCTTTCGCCGTTGCCGATTTAAAAGCGCTGGCAGAAGAATTTTCAGAATCCCTGCACATCAGTGGTGATGCTATTGTCATGAGCCATTCACTGGCAGGGCGGCTAGATTCAGAAACGGCTCAGACACTTGGCCTGCCTCCTCTCGTCGATTTGACGTTGAAAACGGATATTGAGGGTTCAATTGGCAGCGAGACGTTCCGTCTCCAGCATGAGTGGCTACGTAACGGAGTCCGCCAGTTACCACGCCGAACCGGATCAATTTTATCCACATCCCAGGGTTACCGCCGGCTGCCATTGTGGATGATGGAGGCCGTTGACGTTGCTGAAAACTTTACACAAGGCGGCGGAGAGGCGTCCGACTGGGAATCGCTGGCGCGCTTCCGTCAGGCCCTCGATCCCGGCGTCCAGATGGGCAGTGAGATCGATGCCGTTCGCGTTTCAATGACCGACTTTATGCAGGGTTTAGAAGTCCGTATTGCCGATCGTTTTTCCATTTCCACCAGCCAAAATGGCACAGACGATTTCGAGATCGTCCCTTTCTCTGCCAGGAGCGTAGAGGAACTGGAAAATAACGGAGAAGCGGTTAGCGAAACGGCGGGAGAACTGAATCATCAAACCTTACGTCGTTTCCAGCAGCGTGTCAGAACTCAAGGGGCACTTTCCGCTTATCGCGTTGGCGAGGGCAACTATCTGGTCATTGATCGAAGCGTTCGCCCCATTCTTGATGTCATGGTGCAGAAGCAAAAGTCTTCACCTGAAGAGCGACGTGCATTTATCGAAAACCCGCGACCTGCGATCACCGATGCTGTCGAGAAGTATCTGAGGCAATCAGGCAAGCTGGAAGGGCTCGATGATGCTGAAGAAGAGGAAGCGATTGAAGCCGCAGCAGGTCCGGCATTTATCGAAACCATTGAGTATTCTGAGCGCGTTAAAGGCATTTTGCATTACCGCAAAGGAGCTGTTTCCGCATCCATGACCACAGAAACGGTATGGTTGCCGGAGGTCATCCCTGATGCCCTCGCCAAAATTATAGATGCGATGGATAGCTGGGAGCTGGCGGGCGTCTGCGAACAGATTCGCGATGCTATAGACGCCTTGCAGGGTGAAGTGGAGGTTGCTTCTTATCCACTTCATGCTTCAGAAGATACGTTACGCGCACTTGAAAAGCGCCTGGCTGCTCTTAAAGAGATGGAAGACATTACGGAAAAAAGCAGTTACGAAGATGATCCAGCAGTAGATGACCTTCCTCCCGCTACGGTTATTTTGGATACTAAAGACAACTTCGAAGAATTATCCTGGCAGCCCAACCGTAAAGAACGCCCAGTGTTTATTGGTGATCAACTGCCAGCTGGCGTGAAAACTGCGTTACGACCACATCAGCTGGAAAGCTTTAACCTGCAACTTTCGTCGTGGAAATCCGGCATGCCCGGCATTTTGAATGCAGATGAGCAAGGATTGGGTAAGACGCTGCAAACCATTGCTTTTTTGCGCTGGTTAAAAGAGAACAATAACCTCAGCACAGCCAGCAATAAAGATCGTGGCCCAGTATTGATTGTGGCCCCGACTTCTCTGCTGGAAAACTGGAGCGCTGAGGTGAAACAGCACGTTGATGGCGAAGGGCTCGGCTGTTTACTTAAATTATATGGTTCATCATTGAGTCAGTTTAAGGACTTCAATGCGAAGGGTATCGAAACAAAAGATGGCAATACACTTCTTAATTTTCGACAGCTAAATGAATCAATCAGTGAGGGTAAAGGTCATCGTTTTTGGATATTAACGACCTACACCACCCTGACGAATTATCAGCACTCCCTGGCAAGAATTCACTTTTCGGCCGTGGTTTTTGATGAGATTCAGGCGATCAAAAACCCTGACTCACTACGTGCCCGTGCAGCTCGTGCCATAAATGCTGGCTACCGAATTGGTCTGACAGGTACACCCATCGAGAATACGACGATGGATCTGTGGGCGGTTATGGATCAGCTGGCTCCTGGTTCCCTGAAGACACAGCGTGAATTCCATACCATTTATAGCGCACCTGATGAGCAGAATATGCTGCAACTGTATCAGCAGGTCTTTGAATCTCGCAATCAGCTACCGCCTTTAGCGTTCCGTCGCTTAAAAGAAGATGTTGCGAAAGAGCTGCCAGTAAAAACACGATTCCTTCATCCACGCCTGATGCCTGAGGGGCAAGCAATTGCTTACGAAACAGCCAGGCTAAAACTCTCACAGGGTGGTGCAGGTGCCGCACTGAAAATGCTGCAGCACATACGCGGTGTTTCCGTTCATCCTGCGATGGAAATGCGTGGCGACAATCAGAGCTTTATTGATGCGTCAGCACGACTCAACGCCTGTTTTGAAATCCTGCATCGTATCAAGGAGAAAGGTGAACGCGTGCTGGTTTTCATTGAACACCGAAAAATGCAATTCCGTTTTATGGAGCTGGCCCGCCAGGAATTTGGCCTTGAAAGTATTGACCATATTAATGGTGATACGCCAATTAAGAAACGACATGAAATTGTAAAACGATTCCAGGGTCATCTGGAACACGATCGTGGTTTCGATCTGTTAGTGCTTGGTCCAAAAGCCGCGGGAACAGGCTTAACGTTAACGGCTGCTACTCATGTTATTCACTTGTCCCGCTGGTGGAACCCGGCAGTAGAAGAACAGTGTAATGACCGCGTGCACCGCATCGGCCAACGGCATCAGGTTCAGATCCATATGCCGATGGCCATACACGCTGGTTATCAGGAGCACTCTTTCGACTGCTTACTCCAGGGACTTATGTCACGCAAAAGAAACCTGGCACGCGCGGCGCTCTGGCCAATGGGTGACAGTGCAGGTGATATCTCACAGTTGCAGGCTGCTTTAAGAGAAGATCAATCTGAACCTGGCGGAGAAGTTTTGGAGACGAGTATTCAAATGATGTTTGAAAGGGATGCTGAGACGGACGGAACTAAGATGGAAGATGGATCTTATCGAATTAGTTAGCTTTCATGATCTTCTTAGTAAACAGATAATGTGAACAAGGATGTTTACATAACTATTAAGCCTTGTGCACCGTACCTCACCGATCCAGAATCAGCACTAAACCAACGAGGCTTGCAACATGGCAAAAAAAACCACAAAGAGTCAGATCACCCAATCCCAAATCTGCCGTGCCATTGCCAGTTCAACCGCAATTGAGACGGGTGCTTCCGTGCAAAAAATAGAGCATCAACTCAAACAAAACCTGGCACTGGCGAAAGCCGTTGGACTTGCCCGCTAATCTGGCAGAAAAGCGCTCCTCCAGCGTATCTCTTTGCCTCTGGATGAATAAGTCATACAAAAAAAGTATGCCCAAATTTCGGAATATGAGCGTAGTTTTGCTGCAAAACGAATCTTAATCCCACGGCATGCGGTTCGAAACGAGCGACCAGTCATCCCTCACCAGCGAACTCCGCACAATCCCAACAAATTCCCCCTCAAGGAAGAGCAAATGCAAATCGAGCAACTAAACACTCTCTCGGCCAGCCATAACGAGTTAAACGAACTGGTATCCCTGTTAACCGACTGCGTGGAAAGCGGCGCCTCTGTTGGCTTTCTCGCCCCGCTGGAAACCGGAGAAGCACAACGCTACTGGCAGGGGGTTGCCGCCGATCTGGCTGAAGGGGGGCGCACGTTGCTGATAGCCCGTGATGCAGGCCGTATCGCCGGAGCCGTGCAGATTAGCTACTGCGGAAAGAAAAACGGCAGCCACCGCGCCGAGGTGGAAAAACTGATGGTGCATACGGCGTTTCGTCAGCGTGGCGTGGCACAACAGCTGATGGCCGAACTGGAACGACAGGCGCAGGCTAATCAGCGCACCCTGTTGATACTGGATACCCGAACGGGGGATACGGCGTCAACGCTGTATCGCAAGCTGGGCTATCAGGAGGCAGGCCATATCCCCGGCTTTGCACGCAGCTCGGCGGGCACGCTGGATGGCACCACCTTTTTTTACAAAGCCCTGTAAGTCACCAGCTGCTCATTCGCGCTAACCGCCACCACCAGCCCCTCCCCCACCAGCACCCGCAGATCGCGCCGCGCGGTTTGTGGGGAGATGCCCAGCGCCTCGGCGACTTCCGCGCCGGTGAAGGTTTTGCCGGGCGTGGCTGACAGCACGTTAACCAGCGTCACCTGGCGCGGGGTCAGGCGGCTGAGCGCGCCGGATTCGAACAGGCGGCGGTCCAGCGCGGCGCGGCGATTGACCAGCGAGTCGATATGTTCCAGCAGTCCGTTAACCGCCCGGGTGATGATAGTGGCCTGATAATCAAGGAAGTAGGTCAGGTCCATCCCGTCGGTTTCGGTGTACTGGTAGCTGTGCGCATAGCGTACCGGCGCGTTGTGCAGCAGGCTGCTGATCGACAGGTAGCGAAAGGCCTCGTAACCCGACCTGAGCATAAACCAGTAGAACAGCGCGCGGCTGGTGCGGCCGTTGCCGTCGCGGAACGGGTGTTCGTGGGCGATCATAAAGTGCAGGATGCTGGCGCGGATCATCGGGTGAACGTAGTCGGTCGATTCGTTAGCCCAGGCGCAGACGGCCTCCAGCCGGCTCAGAATGCTGTCTGCCGCCGGTGGCCGATAAATAATCTCACCGTCCCGGCCGGCAATCACCACGTCGTCAGTCTCGCGGAACAGCCCCGGCGTGTAGGTTTTGTCATTAATCCCGCTCATCCCCACCGCGTGAAAGTGGCGGATCAGATCCACGGTCAGGGGTTGCTGCAGATGCTCCGCAATCTCACTCATCAGCCGGGCGTTACCGGCGATCATCTGCTCGCCTTCCGTGCGCGCGCGCCGTCCGCTGGAGAGCATCTCCCGCGCCACCAGCGTGGTGGTGTTCGCGCCTTCCAGCTGTGAACTGGTGATGGCCTCACTGAACCGCAGCGGGGCCAGCTCTGCGCCGCTGGCGCTCAGGCGGCGGCGAATATCATCCAGGGCGGGGCGGGTGGTGTATCTGTCGACCTGCTCCAGCGCGGCAAGGATGCTCTGCGTCAGGTTAAACCCGGCCTGCTGCCCCCGTTCGTTGCGGTACGCAATGCGCTGGATGGCCGCGTCGCGGGCCATACGCGTAAAGTGCCACGCCATCGCGGGATCGTCGCCAGGCGCAAGACGATACTGAAAATCATCAAACGGCAGATAGCGGCCTTTATCATCAACCAGCCGGTTATAGCGGTTGTAATGCGTCAGCGTCGCCATGCTGATGTCTGAGCTCAACGGAGGTGAGGGGGGGCGGGTGATTGCCATAAACTACGCTCAAAAATTGAATATTGGTTCTAGTTTAGACATTGAAGAGCGGTTACAGCAAAATTTTCGCTTCATTGATGATAAAGGTTCGCAAACTCTCTCTTAACGTTTAGCCGCCAGCTCCCTCATCTGGGCCTGCAGAGAGTCGTGCACCTGCTGGTTATTCATGTTCAGCCTCTTCCTGTGTGCAGGCAAATGAAAAAAGGCCCCACAGGGGCCTTGATTAGTCTTTTAGCGTAATGAATCAGAACGAACTCCAGTTCTCATCCCCGCCCCCGGTCTTCGCCGCAATCAGCGCCGGCTGCGGTCTTTTCAGCTCAGGCTTACGCCCTGCGCCGGGCCCGGCCGATCGGCCCGCATCCGCGTCACCGCTTCTCTCGCGCAGCTTAAATTCGCCCACCAGCTCCGCCATTACCGCGGCCTGTGCCGACATGGCGTGGGCGGCGCTGGCGGACTCTTCCACCAGCGCGGCGTGCTGCTGGGTGGTGGTGTCGATCTGGCCGATAGCCTGGTTAATCTGGCGGATGCCGTCGCTCTGTTCGTGGGCGGCGCGGGCGATGTCGTTGATCAGCCGTTCCACGTCGCCGGCGTTGCCGACCATCTCGCGGATCACCGCACCGGTCTGTTCAATCAGCTGCCGCCCGGTTCCGGCCTGGGTTACCGAGGCGTCGATCAGCGCTTTGATATCTTTCGCGGCGGTGGCGCTCTTCTGCGCCAGGCTGCGCACTTCTCCGGCGACGACCGCAAAGCCTTTGCCCTGCTCGCCGGCGCGGGCGGCTTCCACCGCCGCGTTAAGGGCAAGGATATTGGTCTGGAAAGCGATTGCCTCAATGACGTTGATAATCTCCGACATTTTCTGTGCAGACTGGTGGATGCCCTGCACCTGTTCGGTGGTTTTCTGCATCATGGCGGTGTTGCGCTGCATAATGCCGCTCCCTTCCGCCACCAGCCGCTGCACCTGGCGGGCGTTGTCGGCGGTGTTTTCCACCGTGGCGGTCAGCTGCCCCAGCGCCGAGGCGGTCTGCTCCAGCGCGCTGGCCTGCTCTTCGGTGCGTGAGGAGAGGTCCTGATTGCCCGCCGCGATCTGTGAGGCGGCACTGGCCACCGAACCGGCGCCGCTGCGGATCTGGCCCAGCATCTGGCTGACGTTAATCGCGGTATTTTTCAGGCCAGTCAGCAGCGCGCCAACGTCATCCCGGTGATAGCGCTCCTTAAACGCGGTGGTCATATCGCCGCGCCCGCTCGCTTCAATCCCCGCCAGCGCCTCGGCCAGCGGCCGCGTAATGCTGCGCGAAATCGCACGCATCACCAGCACGCCGGCGATCGCCGCCAGCAGCGCCACCAGCGAGAAAATCAGGTTGTTGCGGTCAAGCCCGGCGGCCAGGCGGTCCATCTCGCCGGCCAGCACCACGTTGAGGTCGTCCAGCAGCAGCTTCTGCTGCGCGTCCAGCTGTTCCAGCGCACCGGCAACGGCGGTTTTTTCCAGCGTCTCCGCGTGCGTTTTGAAGTAGTGCTGCTGCTGGCTGACGAATTTCTCCCACACCTGGCGGTCACCCTGCAGATCTTCCGGCACCACGCTGTCGATCATCGCGGCGATCCTGCCCTGCAGTTCGCGATAGGCGTTCATCGCCTGCGGATCGCGGCTGGTGACGTAGTTTTTATTCACCCCGGCGATGGCCAGGTTGCTGTCGTAGAGATCGTTGACCGTCGCCGTGCGCGCCATCGATCCTTTAATGGTCGAGTAGCTGTACTGGTTAACGGCAAACAGCAGCACGATAAACGCCAGCAGGGTGCCGAACCCCACCAGCAACTTTCTGGAAACAGACAAATTACTCAATAGCGACATGGCAGGGATCATCCGTAAAATGAGGAAAATTGCTGAAGTTATCGGCAGTCAGGCGCTGAACTTAATAGTGAGAGGGAGAAAAAGTAACGATAAATGATAATGTTACGACTTTATTAAACGAAGTCGCTATCGATGGTTAATCAGCCAACCGATCGCGTCAGTTTGCCGATCGGCGATCTCCGGCAGGCGAATTTGCGGTGATTAGCGGCAGGCCGCTTCAGCATAAATGAAGTGTTTTACCGCGCGGCGCGATCGATTTACTCATCCATCGGCACCGCGCTTCAGGTTATGATGTCGCCCTTCATGAAAACCCTGGCATAAACGATGTTAAAACTGGATAAAACCGATCGGGCGATTCTGGCCGAACTGCAAAAGGATGGCCGCATCGCCAATAATGCGCTGGCCGAGAAAGTCGGCCTCTCCCCCTCCCCCTGCCTGCGGCGGGTGAAGGCGCTGGAGGAGGCGGGCGCCATCGAGCGCTACGCGGCGATCCTCAACCCGAAGGCGGTGGGGATGGAGATGACGGTGTTTGTGCGCATCTGGCTGACCAGCCAGGATGCCGATACGGTGGATCACTTCTCGCGTGAGGTGCGGGCGATGCCGGAGGTGGTGGAGTGCCATCTGATGGTCGGCGACTGTGATTTTATCCTGCGGGTGATGACCGCCGATCTGGCCGCCTATCGCCGCTTCCAGACCGAGTATCTGACCCGCATTCGCGGCGTGCAGAGCGTAAAGACCGACCTGCCGATGCAGACCATCAAGCAGACCACCGAGATCCCGCTGCGTTAAGCCGCGCCCGGCGGCCCGTCACCGGCCATCGCTGACCGGGTCAACGGCTGCAAATCCGCAGTGGGCTGGCAGCCCGGCAGTACGGTGGCGAAGCGGACTACAGTCGCGCACACCGTACGGCGGTGAAGTGAGCGACTACAGCGCAGGCAGTACGGCGCGAAGCGGCTTACAGCAGCGCGCGCAGCACGGCGGTGGCGGCCACGCTGATCGCCACCACCGGCAGCAGCGAGAAGCGCATCGCGGCCAGCAGTGACACGGCCAGCGCCAGCAGGTCGGCCGGGTTAGTGGTGACAAAGTGCGGCGCGATAACGGTAATCAGCACGCAGCCGGGCGCGGCATCCATCACCGCGCGGGTGCGCGGCCCCAGCGTGCGCCGCCGCAGCAGCAGATAGCCGGCGACGCGGGTCAGATAGGTGGTCAGCGCCATCAGCACAATGGTCAGGGTGGTCAGCGAAATCATGACTTCTTCCCGAACAGCAGAATCGCGGCCAGCCCACTGATTGCCCCCACCGGCACATAGGCCGCGCCGGGCACGTAGTGGTAGGTGGTGGCTGCCGCCACCAGGCTGACCAGCCACGGCAGCGCCGCCCGCATCCCCTTCCACATTCCGCGCAGCAGCACAAAGAACACCGCCGGGAAGGCCATATCAAAGCCCCAGCGGCTGATATCCCCCAGCGCCGGGCCGACGATCACACCCGCGGTGGTGGAGGTGATCCACACCAGCCACAGCGCCCCCGCCAGCCCGGCGTAAAAGCCGCCGCTGAAGGCCGGCCCAATACCGGCGGCTCTGCGGCGCGCGCTGTCGGCCATGCTGATCGCCCAGCTCTCATCACACATAAAGAACAGCGCGGGCAGAACTTTACGGGCGGGCAGATGGCTGAGGTACGGCGCCAGCGACGCCCCCATCACCAGATGGCGGCTGTTAACCAGCAGGCTGACCAGCACGATGGTCAGCACCTGCGGCGGCGAAGTCCACAGCGCCAGCGCCGCAAACTCTGAGCCGCCGGCAAAGTTCAGGCCGGTCATCAGCCCGAGGCTGGCCACGGAAAGGCCTTTCTGCGCCGCCTGCGCACCGAGCAGCAGACCAAAAGGCAGCACGCCGAGCATTACCGGCAGGGCGGCGATCGCGCCGCGAGAGATTTCGGCGGATAATCCGGCCGTTCGGCTACTACAGGACTCTGAAATCGACATCGGGGCCTCCGTTAAGGCCCGCTATTATAAGAGAATCCTCTTAGAATCGGGTTGCGATTGTTGACAAAAAGCGCGCGTAAGCAGGAATAAAAATGCGCATAGTGCAGTAAAAGCAAAAGATAATTGCGCTGGTATACGCCCATCGAAATACCTTGTGCTAAAGAGCCTGACTTTTTCTTCACGCTTGGGCCAGTCATCCTTTTGATCACCTTCTTCCAGAACCGCACAGGATACATTCCGCCAGCTTATGACGGTGGGCGGGCTGGCACCAGGTGCCTCGCCCAGCCCGACAGTTATCTTTGGAAGGCGGATTTCCGCTTTAGGGTCACCGCGCCTTCCGCCACCAGCGCCAGTACCGCCAGCCAGATAGCGATATAGGTTGGCCACTGGGCTGCGGGAATGCTCTCCCCAAGCAGCAGCGACACGACCACCAGCAGCACCGGTTCCACGTAGATCAGCAGGCCAAAAAGCGACAGGTTGAGACGCGGTGCCGACAGCGCCTGCAACACCAGCGCCGCGGCGCTGATCGTCCCCAGACCGGCAATCAACCACGGCAGAGCGGCCGTCCACTCGGTGGACGCCGCGCTGTGCAGCACAAACAGCAGGCTGACCGGCAGGCTGAAAGCCATATCGATCCAGGTCGCCCCCAGCGTGTTGGTATCGGTAACGCGCCGCAGCCAGAAATACCCGGGATAGCCAAGACAGACCACCAGCGCTGGCCATGAGAGCATACGCGCCACCGCCAGCTGGCAGGCAATGCCGATCACCGCCAGCACGCAGGCCAGCAGCTGAAGACGGCTGATGCGGTCTTTAAAGGCCAGACGGCCGATGATCACCATGCTGATCGGCAGCAGAAAATAGCCGAGCGAAACGTCAAGGCCGTAACCGTTGATTGGAGCCCACATAAACAGCCACAGCTGGGCACCGAGCAGCAGCGCCGAGAGCAGGCGTTGCGCCAGATAGCGCAGGGAACGGCACGCCAGGCGGGTAATCAGCCGCACCTCGTGCCAGCGCCCGCTGGCCAGCACAAACAGCGCCATGCACGGCACGGTCAGCAGCATCCGCCAGCCGTAGATGGCGTCGCCGTTTAGCGGGGCGAGCAGGTGCGTCCAGGCATACAGCAGCGCGAACAGCGCCGACCCCATCACGTTCAGCAGCACGCCGCCTGAACTGTTTAACCCACCGCTCTGCGCCATAATGCCGTTACTCCTGTCCGTGTCCTGTTGTTTAGCCTGGTCACGACCAGGCTGCTTACCCGCATGCTACGGGCATGGCAATTTATTGCATTCAGGCCGATAATTGGGCGCAAAATACGTACTCAAAATGAGAAATTTTCCCGCAATGAATAAAAACCCGGCCCCGGATAGCTTCGACCTGGCCCTGCTGGCGCTGCTGCAACAGGACAACAGCCTGCCGCTGCGCGAGCTGGCAGAAAAAGTGCATCTCTCCACGGCATCGGTGCAGCGGCGCATTCAGCGGCTGAAGAAGGCGGGATTTATTCTGGCCAGCACGGCGGTGCTGGATCCGGATAAGGTCGGCCAGGCGATCACGCTGATCGTTGAAGTGCACGTCGATCGCACCCATGCAGACGATCTGGCAGCGCTGAAGCAGCAGTTTGCCATCCCGGAGGTGCAGCAGTGCTATTACGTCACCGGCGATGCGGACTTTATGCTGGTGATCACGGTGGCCACCATGACCGAATTCCAGCAGCTGACGCAGCGGCTGTTCCACGATAACAGCAACGTCAAATGGTTCAGAACCACGGTAGTGCTGGAGCGGATTAAAGCCACGCTGCAGGTGCCTTTAAAGAGACCCGCCTGACTTCCGTTAATAGCGGATAACTGAACGAGCTGGCAGAAGATGACGTAGTAAAACCCGCCAGCTTAGCGATTTTATTAATTAGCCCTGCCCTGACGGACATGGATTTAAACAGAATAAATTGAAAAGGGTGCTCACAGATCGCAGCTTCAGCAACTGACAGGCGGAGCCGAAGCCCCGCCGACAGGTTGTTTTACCGAATGGATTCGTAAGCCATTTCGGCAACAACCCGGATACTGTTCTGACTGAATGACACGCCGCAGCGGGCATTTTTTGCAATCATGGTGATGATAATAATCATCACGCAGATCGCGACCAGACTGATAGTATCCGTTTCATGCGGTTTCATCGTTCTTACTCCTTGCCTTTCGGCCAGCAGAGAACTAACCTGTAGTTGTTGAGGCTAGCAGGTTAGCCCCGGGTTAATGAAAATTAATTCGGGGCTTTCACATTTCTGACCTGCAACATGCTCAGGACAGAAAGATCCAGAGCACCCGCCAGAGAGTCTACGCGTAAACCTTCCAGTGTGAATAAATTAAAACCGCCTGGCTATTTTATCTTTCAATTTTATAATATACATCGCAAAAAAAATGAAAGAAAATGATAACTTCAAAGATAATATCACTGCCTTTTAAAAAAACCATTAACAGGATTGCGTTATAACCCCAGCCAATAACAACCCTAAATATTAATTCAAATACACATAGTCGTCTGCATAACATAAAAATATACTAAGCAAATAACACTTTTTACTTATGAAATAAAGAGTAATCTTTTACATCATCGCTTTACGTGTAATATTAATTATAAAAAATAATTTACTTCTCTCACAATAAAATTAATCGTTGATGTTCATACAGGTATCAGCCCTCTTGCCCCCAGCGCGATAAGCTCCAGCACCTCAGCACCTCAGCACCTCAGCACCTCAGCACCTCAGCACCTCAGCACCTCAGCACCTCAGCACCTCAGCACCTCAGCACCTCAGCACCTCAGCACCTCAGCACCTCAGCACCTCAGCACCTCAGCACCTCAGCACCTCAGCGCATGTTTAATATATAAAACAAATGCTGCAAACATTTTAATCATACAACTCCATGTAATTATTGAAATTTACTTAATAACCTTGTTTTTAACCTCCCTTTTCGGCCCAATTCACACTCAACATCTGTCCATTTTTTCGCGTATTATCCCGGCCAACAATAACAACACTGAACACGCCTCACCCGGAGAAGACGATGACCGACGCGCACGCGCAGCCCGCTACTGCAACAGCGGATATGGCAGCTCTCTACCGCAGGATCACCTGGCGACTGATCCCGTTTTTATGCCTGTGCTATCTGGCGGCCTACCTTGACCGCATCAACGTCGGGCTGGCGCGGCTGCAGATGTCCAGCGATCTGCAGCTCAGCGACGCCGCGTTTGGCCTCGGAGCCGGGCTGTTTTTTGTCGGCTATATCCTGTTTGAAGTGCCGAGCAATCTGATCCTGCAGCAGGTCGGTGCCCGTGTGTGGATCGCCCGCATTATGATCAGCTGGGGCCTGCTCTCGGCGGCGACGCTGCTGGTGCAGACGCCGACGCAGTTCTACTGGGTGCGTTTTTTACTTGGCGTGGCGGAAGCCGGTTTCCTGCCGGGTGTGCTGTTCTACCTGACCCGCTGGTATCCGTCGTGGCGGCGCGGGCGGATTATCGCGCTGTTTATGCTTGGCCTGCCGCTGTCGAGCCTGATCGGCGGGCCGCTGTCCGGCTGGATCATGACCCACTTCGATCGGCTGCACGGCCTGCGCGGCTGGCAGTGGATGTTTCTGCTGGAGGGCCTGCCGAGCGTGGTGCTGGGCGTGATGACGCTGTGGCTGCTGCCCGATGGCGTGATGCAGGCAAAGTGGCTGAACGGTGAGGAGAAACGGCAGATTACCCAGGAACTTGCCGCCGACCAGCAGCAGGCGACCGGCAGTAAATCACGCCTGCGCGATGGCCTGCTAAATATCCGCGTGCTGATGCTGGGCGGCATCGACTTTTCCATTCTGCTCAGCGCCTATGCGATTGGTTTCTGGTTACCCACGCTGATTAAAAACGCCGGCGTCAGCGATATCGGCCTGATCGGCTGGCTGACCGCTATTCCCGGCCTGGCAGCGGTGTTGGCCATGCTGCTGATCGGTTACAGCTCTGACCGGCTGCGCGAGCGGCGCTGGCATATTATCGTGCCGTTTATCGTTGCGGCGGCGGCGCTGGCGGCCAGTACCTTCTTCAGCGGCAGTGTGGCGGTGACGGTACTGCTGTTCGCCGTTGCTCAGGCGATGGTGATCGGTGCGGTACCGGTGTTTTTCAGCCTGCCCGCCACCTTCCTGCAGGGCACCGCGGCGGCGGCCGGTTTTGCGCTGGCCTGTTCGCTGGCGAATATTGCCGGGCTGGTGAGTAACTCAATTATGGGGCTGGCGCTGGATCTGACCGGCAGCAGCAGCGGCGCGCTGTGGTTCTTCGCCGCCTGCCTGCTGCTCAGCTGCCTGCTGGTGATTGCGCTACCGGCGAAGCTGGTTAACCGCTGACCGTCCGCTGGTGACTGCGCTACCGGTAAAGCGGGTGAACCGCCGATCGCCCGCTGGTGACTGCGCTACCGGCAAAGCGGGTGAACCGCCGACCGTCCGCTGGTGACTGCGCTACCGGTAAAGCGGGTGAACCGCCGATCGCCCGCTGGTGACTGTGCGCTACCCATCGTTCAGGATTCACCTGCGACGAACCGGTCCTGCGTGGCGTTATTCACCCACCACCAGCCAGCCCGTTCGGCGATCAACTGCCGGTGCCAGGCCAGCAGCTGCGGCGGCGTGATCCGACTGAAATGCGCCGCTGACAGGTCATCCTGACCGTAGCGCTGCTGCAGCCAGTGCTTCAGCGACTGCGCCATGGCACCCGCCGGTTGCTCTGCAAGTTCGCCCAGCAGGCTGGCGCTGCGCGCGGCAAGGCTCTGTGGCGTCAGGGCCGCCAGCTGTGGCGTCATACCCTGCAGGAAAGCCTCAATCCGCCCCGCCAGCTCATCGACCAACACCCGCGGCGACTGCAGAATAAACAGCACGCCGCAACGCCCCGCCGCCTGATAAAAGCGGCAGCTGACCGCATAGCCGATGTTCTGTTCCACCCGCAGCTGCTGGAAGAACGGCTGCGCATAGCAGGCGGCCAGCAGTTGCCAGGCCGCCAGGCACTCGGTGCTCTGCTCCACCAGCGGGCAGAACAGCAGCAGCGCATGCTCCCGGCTGTCGGTGGTGACTGAGCGATGAACTCCGCGATAAAACGGCATTGTTGCCTGTATCCCTGCCGCACCAACTTTATCCGTCGCCGACGTCGACGGCTCTGGCGAGGTCAGATTCTCCTTAGCAGCAGACGCATCAGGAATCTGTGAAGACAGGTTCACCGCAGCAGCAGGCGCATCAGGAACCTGTGAAGACAGGTTCACCGCAGCAGCAGACGCATCAGGAACCTGTGAAGACAGGTCCACCTCAGCAGCAGACGCATCAGGAACCTGTGAAGACAGGTTCACCGCAGCAGCAGACGCGTCAGGAACCTGTGAAGACAGGTTTACCGCAGCAGCAGACGCGTCAGGAACCTGTGAGGGCGGATTAACCGCAGCAGGGAATGCCGTCAGCAGTCGGGCCAGATCGGCGTGCAGCGCCTCGCTGCCGCCGTAAAGCGCTGCCTGCCACGCCCCGCCGGGAAAAACGTCGTCGTTCAGGGAGCCTGCGCTCTCCTGCAGCAGTGCAGGAAACTCCGCCAGCAGTGCCCTGACCGCAATGTCCCCACGATCCCTCCCCCTGCGGCGCTGCGCCTCACGTTGCCCGGCGGCCAGCGCCGCCGCAGGCAGATTATTCAGCCGGGCGTTGATTGCCGCCAGCGCCGTCTGCATTAACGCCGCCGGGGCGGACAGCTGCAGCAGCCACAGCCCCTGCTGGTTGCTGAACAGCAGTTCTCCACCCTGATGCGCCAGGCTTCCCGCCAGCGGACGCAGCGCGGTCAGCAGGATATCACCCCATGGCGCGGGTAGCGGGAGGATGGGGGATAACAGCAATACGGCAGCTTCTGTGTCGTTGGGAGGGTGCAGCCCATGATGCGGCAACGCCACCGCGTTATCCGGTAAGACGATTGGCGTTGACCGTTGCGCCTGTGGGAAGAAACGCAGCCGACCGGGGGCGGCGTTATCTGCCGATTCCGCGGACTCTGCGGACTCTGCGGACTCTGCGGACTCTGCCAACTCTGCGGACTCTGCGGACTCTGCAGGCTTTACCGATTCTATCGCCAGTGCCAGCAGGAAACCCTGCTGCGTCTGCCGCGCATCCACCGCACGATCGGAGACGATAAGGCTAATCATCCCCTGCGGTGAAAACTGCCCCAGCAGGGCCAGCCAGCGATCGGTTTCACACTCGCGCAGTGCGAAGGCCAGCGAACTCCCGGTGGAATGCCCGGGCGGCGGGAAGGCCAGTGAACTCCCGGTGGAATGCGCGGGCGACGGGAAGGCCAGGGTACTCCAGATGGAGTGCCCGGGCGGCGGGAAGGCCAGCGCCCGGTCACGCAGCTGCTCCAGCGGTGCCTGCCGGCTGAACTGGCGTAAGGCAAGCCCGGCGTAATGCGCCCGCTGCGTCTCACTCAGCAGCGCCAGCTGCCCCAGCCAGTGGTGCAGACGCGCTGCCAGCATTACGCCATCCTGGCGCTCGCCGCCGATGAATTCAAAGCACACCAGCTGCTGCTGCGGGCTCTGATAAGGCAGCAGCAGCCGCACGCCGTCAGCCAGCCCCTCTTCTCGCAGCGCGGCCATCAGGCCGCCTTCCGCCTCATCCAGCAGCAGCTGGCGCAGCAGGGTCATTTCCTCTGCAAACCGCCCTTCAACAAGGAATGCGAAGCGCAGGCATTCGCCGGCAGGCAGCCGTAGCGTAAGACGCCGCTGCCTGCTAAGCCGCAGTCCGGGCAGTGGCGATATCCCGGCAACGCCAGCGGCTGAAAAACGCGGTTCGCTGCACTGCGATTCGTCAGGTGCTGAAAGCAAACGATCGCCGTGCAGCGCATCACCGGGTACTGAATGCAACCAATGACTGTTGAGCACATTACCGGGTGCTGAAAGCAAGCGATCGCCGTGCAGCCCGTCACCAGGTACTGAAAGCAAGCGTTCGCCTTGCAGCGCATCACCGGGTACTGAAAGCGGCCGATCGTCCGGCGGCATATCGTTTGCAGAAAACAGCCGGGCCGCATCCTGCGCCAGCTGCCATAACTCATCCGGCGGCTGCGGTCCCTGTAGCCACAGGGTGCAGTTCTCCGCCCTGTAGTGATCCCGGTGGAACTGCCGCAGCGCCTGCTGCAATACGGCCGCATCTTCACCAAAATGGTCGCGATCGCCAACGCGAAAGCGCTGCCACGGGTGCGTTTCAAAGGCGGCAGTCAGCGCAGCGTCGCATAAGGTTTCGGCGCGGTCGGCCAGAAGGCGGCATTCGGCATCGATGGTCGCCACCTCCTGCGCGATGGCCTGCTGCTCAAGCAGGGGAACGGCCAGCATATCGCTCATACGCAGCAGCGCGTCAGGCAGCAGCGAAGCCGCGCACTCAAAGAAGAAAGCGGTGTCAGCTTCACGGGTGGTGGCGTTGAGCCTGCCGCCCCGGGCGGGCAGCCACGCCATCAGCCTTTCGTCGCACCGGAAGTTCTGGCTACCGGCAAACAGCACGTGTTCCAGCAGATGGGCCAGCCCGGGCCACTCAGCGGGTTCATGCAGGCTGCCTGCGTCCACCCGCAGCAGCGCAGCAGCGCGGGTCGCCTGCGGATCATGAATCACCACGATCCGCAATCCGTTATCCAGCTGCCGCTGCTGCGTCACCACCGGTCAGACCTTGAAGATCAGCTGCGAGTTGACCCGCTCAGAGTTAGCCCGGTTGCGGAACTGCAGCTGGTTAATCTGCACGTTGGTGCAGTTGGCCTGCTCGCGCGCCGCCAGAATTTTACCGTGATGCTCTGATTTGCTGCATACCGGGTCGGCGTTATCGGCGTTGCCGGTCAGCATAAAGGCCTGGCAGCGGCAGCCGCCGAAATCCTTCTCTTTTTCTGAACAGGAGCGGCACGGCTCCGGCATCCAGTCAAAGCCGCGATAGCGGTTAAAGCCGAACGAGTTAAACCAGATGTCGTCCAGGCTCTGCTCCAGTACCGACGGGAACTGCACCGGCAGCTGGCGGGCGCTGTGGCACGGCAGCGCGGTGCCTTCCGGCGTGACGCTGAGGAAGATTGCCCCCCAGCCGCCCATGCAGCCTTTCGGCCGTTCTTCGTAGTAATCCGGCGTCACAAACAGCAGGTTGGCCAGGTTGTCGCTGGCCGCCATCTTCTCGCGGTAGCGGTGCACCACCGCTTCGGCACGCTCCAGCTGATCGCGGGTCGGTAGCAGCCCTTCGCGGTTAAGCTGCGCCCAGCCGTAAAACTGGCAGGTGGCCAGCTCAACGTCATCTGCTTCCAGCTCGATGCACAGCTCAATAATCCGGTCGATCTGATCGATATTGTGGCGGTGCAGCACAAAGTTAAGCACCATCGGGTAGCCGTGCGCCTTTACCGCTTTCGCCATTTCCAGCTTCTGCTGGAAGGCTTTCTTTGATCCTGCCAGCGCGGCGTTCAGCGTTTCGTCACTGGCCTGGAAGCTGATCTGAATATGATCCAGCCCGGCTTCGGCAAAGGCGTCGATCTTCTTCTGCGTCAGGCCGATGCCGGAGGTGATCAGGTTGGTATAGAAGCCGAGATCGCGGGCGGCGCGGATCAGCTCAGGCAGATCCTTACGCACCAGCGGTTCACCGCCGGAGAAGCCGATCTGCACCGCGCCCATCGCCCGCGCCTGTTTAAACACCTCGATCCACTGGGCGGTGGTCAGCTCTTTTTCCTGCTGCGCGAAGTCCAGCGGGTTAGAGCAGTACGGGCACTGCAGCGGGCAGCGATAGGTCAGCTCGGCCAGCAGCCACAGCGGCGGCTTTACGCCGGTATCAGTCTGCTTCACGTAAAATAATCCACTTCTGCTCACGCGCCGCCGCGAAGAAATCGGTCACGTCATCATCGACGCCGCCCGCCTCCGGAAAACGGGTGTTCAGCGCCTGAATAATCTCTGCCAGGCTGCGTTTGCCGTCGACCAGTTCGAGGATCATCGCCGCGCTCTCGTTGAGTTTCGCCATGCCTTCCGGGTAGAGGATCACATGGCAGTTCTGTACCTCTTCCCACTGCAGGCGGTAGCCGCGGCGGAACGTCGGGATAGTTTGCGGGTTGCTCACAGCAGTTTTCCTTTATGCCAGACCGGCTGGTCGGTAACGGTATGATAAGGCGCACGGTTCAGGGAGTAGGCCATGGTCATCGCGTCCAGCATGGTCCACAGGATGTCCAGCTTGAACTGCAGGATCTCCAGCATGCGCTGCTGTTTTTCCACCGTATTGCAGTACTCCAGCGCCAGCTGCAGCCCGTGCTCCACGTCGCGCCGCGCCTGGCTCAGGCGGCCGCGGAAGTAGCCGTAGCCCTCCTCTTCGATCCAGCCGTAGTGCTGCGGCCAGCTGTCGAGGCGCGACTGGTGGATCTCCGGGGCAAACAGCTCGGTTAGCGAGCTGCAGGCCGCTTCCTGCCACACCGCACGGCGGGCAAAGTTGACATAGGCATCCACCGCAAAGCGCACGCCGGGCAGCACCAGCCGCTCGGAGAGCAGTACGTCACGCTCCAGCCCCACTGCTTCGCCCAGCCGCAGCCAGGCTTCAATGCCGCCGTCGCTGTCGTCATGGCCGTCGTGATCGAGGATGCGCTGCACCCACTTGCGGCGCGTCAGCGCATCCGGGCAGTTGGCCATGATCGCCGCGTCTTTCAGCGGGATATTAGTCTGGTAGTAAAAGCGGTTCGCTACCCAGCCCTGGATCTGTTCACGGGTCGCCTCGCCGTTATGCATGGCGATATGGTACGGGTGATGAATATGGTAGTACGCGCCGCGGGCGCGCAGCGCCTGCTCGAACTGCTCAGGCGTCATCAGTGCGGGTTGGGTCATAGTTCAATACTCATGCCGTCGTAGCTGACCTCAATGCCCCGGCGGGTCAGCGCTGCGCGCTCGGCCGATGACTCATCAAGGATAGGGTTGGTGTTATTAATATGGATCAGAATTTTGCGTTTCACCGGCAGCTGGCTCAGTACGCCCATCAGCCCCTGCTCTTCGCCCAGCGCCAGGTGGCCCATATCACGGCCGGTATTGCGGCCGACGCCGGTATTCGCCAGCTCGTTATCCTGCCACAGCGTGCCGTCGATCAGCAGGCAGTCGGCGCTGGCCATCAGCGCGAGCAGTGCGGCATCCGGTTCGCCCAGCCCCGGGGCGTATAACAGCTTAGCGCCGCTGTCGCGGTTTTCGATCATCAGCGCAATATTGTGGCCGGGCAGCGGACGCCCGCGATACGGCGAGTACGGCGGCGCGTTGCTGAGGATCGGGATGGCGGTGAACTGCAGCGCCGGACAAACGGCGACGGAAAACGGCTCGGCCGGCGCGATCGGATGGTGGATCAACCCGCCGTTCCAGTGCGACAGCATGGTAAAGATCGGGAAGCCGCTGGTCAGGTCGCCGTGTACTTCCGGCGTGCACCAGACGTGGTGCGGGCAGCCTTCGCGCAGATTGAGCAGGCCGGTGCAGTGGTCAATCTGGCTGTCGGTGAGAATAATCGAGCCAATTGCGGTACCGCGCAGCACACCGTGCCGGTTCAGCTCCGGGTTGGCGGCAATCTGCTGGCTGATATCCGGCGAGGCGTTACACAACACCCAGTCGGTGCCGTTGTCGCTGACCGCGATCGAGGACTGGGTGCGCGGGGTGGCGGGAATGCTGCCGTCACGCACGCCCTGGCAGTTACGGCAGTTGCAGTTCCACTGCGGGAAACCACCGCCGGCCGCAGAGCCGAGTACTTTGATTTTCATGGGGAGACCGGTAAGAAAACGGAAAAACCTGCGCGCCCGCCCGGCAGGCCGGAACGATGTGGGCGCGCAGGCTGCAGGGATTAACGGTTAGAGATATACAGGGTTACTTCTAAGCCCAGACGCATATCAATAAAGGTTGGTTTAGTCCACATAGTCAGCTCCTTAAGCTTGGCAAAACAACAACAACGAACGTTGCCAACGTTGGCAACACGCGCATGTTACCAGATTTACGATTTTTGGCGGCTAAGATGTTGCGCCTGTGCTAAAACGATATCAACCCTGAATAGTGTAAGGTTTCACTACCAATGTACTATTTGGTTCAAAATACAGGAGTTATTGCCGCCAGATTTTTTTCAGCACCCGCAGCCAGTTGCCGCGTGTCAGCCTGTCGATCAGCGTTTCACCGTAACCCGCCGCGCGCAGCGCCGCCAGCAGACGCGGCAGGCCGGTCACATCGCCCAGCTCTTCCGCCACGGTAATGCCGTCAAAGTCGGAGCCGAACGCCACCCGCTCCTCGCCCAGCTTTTCCAGCAGGTAATCGAGATGCTGCACCATCACGCTGAGCGGCATATCCGCGCCGCGCTGGCCGTCGCGGCGCAGAAAGGCGGTGCCGAAGTTCAGCCCGACCAGCCCGTCGCTCTGCGCTATCGCCGCCAGCTGTGCGTCGGTCAGGTTGCGCGGCTGCGGGCAGAGCGCGTGCACGTTGGAGTGGGTGGCCACCAGCGGCGCATCGCTGAGTTCGGCGGTCTGCCAGAAGGCCTTCTCATTCATATGCGACAGGTCGATCAGCAGCCGGTGCCGGTTGCAGGCGCGGATCAGTCGCTTCCCTGCATCCGTCAGACCATCGCCGGTATCCGGCGAGCCGGGGAAGCTGCCGTTAACGCCGCTGCCAAAGCAGTTGGGCAGGTTCCAGAACGGCCCGATGCTGCGCAGCCCGGCCGCCACCCAGCCCTCCAGCTGGCTGAGATCGGCATCCAGCGCCTCTGCCCCTTCAATGTGCAGCACCATTGCCAGCACGCCCTGCGCGATACACTGCTCAATTTCACCGACGCTGCGGCAGATTTTCGCCTGCCCGGCGGACTGCGCTTCAATCTGCAGCAGGATGGCGATCTGCCGTTCGGTGATCGCCAGCGGATCGTGAGTGAGCGCTTCAGCGGCGGCATCGCGGCCGTGGAACTTCGCCACGTAATCAGAAGGCGGCACAAACACCGCAAACAGGCCACCGGCAAAACCGCCCTGACGCATGCGGGCCAGATCGAGATGGCCGCTCAGGCGCTGGCTGAGAAACGCCTGCGCGGGGTTTTCCGGGTGCTTAAGCCACAGCTGCAGCAGCAGATCGTTGTGGCCGTCATACACCGGCGTAAGTTGCGGGGCGTACATGGCGGAATATCCTTCGGGGAATCAGACGTATTAGCATAACGCATTGTACAAAAAAGGGTGCTCACAGATCCTGCCTTCAGCAACCGGCGGGATTGCTCCCGCCGCAGATTGCCTTACCTTGCAGACTCGCAGGCCATTCTGGCGACAATCCGTAAACTGCCCTGGCTGATTTGCAGTTCACACAACGAACCGCGTGGGATCTCAATCAACACCAGCAGTGCGATTAAGAGTGCAATCACCCCAAAAACGAGCATCTTTTGTGCCATCATGGCCTCCTTATCCTTGCCTCGCGGCAGGTAAAAGGCTACCGTCATGTTGTCTAGGCATGAGAGTGGCCTCACCAATAGTTAATGACTATATCGGTGGGGCTCTTTCTCTTTCGGCCCTGGCAATACTCAGAACCAAAAGATCCTGAGCACCCGTCGCGCAGTGTACTCCCTTCTTCTTTACCCGCCATGCAATCCGTTTTTTTGACGCACTTATTCCTAAATTATTGCAACCGAATGAGATAGCGATTAATTTTCTAGAATATCAATCACAAAAAATTCAGTAAATCACCTGTGCACAGTGATTACGTGTTGCCAGCCGTTGCCTCGCGGCAGGTAAAAGGCTACCGTTATGTTGTTCAGGCATGAGAGTGGCCTCACCAGTAGTTAATGACTATTCCGGTGGGGCTCTTTCTCTTTCGGCCCTGGTAATACTCAGAACCAAAAGATCCTGAGCACCCGTCGCGCACGGTACTCACCTGTCAGCCGCCCGAAATCGTCTCCCCCATAAAGATCTGATAGCTGAGATCCACCGATCCGGCGCTGAACTCGCTGTCGTTAATTCTTTTCAGCAGCAGCTCGGCGGCGGTGTAGCCAATGGCGTAGCGCGGGGTGATCACGCTGGCGAGGGTCGGGTACATTTCGCGGCTGATATCCAGCCCGTGGAAGCCGCTAATCGCAATGCGCCCCGGCACGTCAATGCGGTTGCGCTGGCAGTGCAGCAGCGCCCCCAGCGCCAGATCGTCATTGGTGCAGAATATCGCGTCCAGATCCGGGTAACGCGCCAGCGCGCTGGCCAGCATAGTCGCGCCTAATTTCTGCGATGAGATCGCTTTAGGGTTGACCCGCCGCGCCTCGCCGCCGCGCTCGCTCATCGCCTGGCAGTAGCCGCGGTAGCGCGACTCGTCGCGGCGGTCATCCTGCGAGCCAAAGTAGACGATACGCCGCCGCCCGCGATCGAGCAGCGTGCGCGTCATATCGTAGCCGGCGCTGAAGTTGTTAAAACCGACTTCCATATCCAGGCAGCCGCCCTCGGTATCCATCACCTCAACGATGGGGATTTTCGCGGCGCGCAGGTATTTCACCGCGCGCACCGTGTGATCTTTTTCGCTGAGCAGAATGCCGTCAATGCTGTAGGAGAGCAGGTTGATGATCTGCTCCTCTTCCGCCTGCCTGTCGTAGTTGTAGTTGGCGATCAGCGTCTGGTACCGCCCCTCTTTGGTCGCCGCTTCGATGCCGCTCAGCAGGTCGGCAAAGATCTGGTTTTTAAACGACGGGATCAGCACGCCCAGCGTATAGCTCTTAGAGCTGAGCAGCATCTCAGGTGCGCGGTTGGGGATGTAGTTGATCTCTTCAATGATTTCGGCGATTTTCGCGCCGGTTTCCGGCGAGACGCGCTCCGGCGTGCGCAGATAGCGGCTCACCGTCATTTTGGTTACGCCCGCCAGCGTGGCGATGTCCTGTAACGATATGCGGTGCGATCTCATAGGCGTCCGTTTCAATGCAAAAAAGGCCAGGCAAGCCTGACCTTTGGAAGTCGGTACTGGCCGGGCGCTCCCGGCCGGTTAAGATTAATGAATAATGGCGTTCAGAATCAATACGCCTGCCAGGCCGAGGAACGAGATCAGCGTTTCCATCACCGTCCAGGTTTTCAGGGTTTCCACCACGCTCAGGTTGAAGTAGCCCTTAAACAGCCAGAAGCCCGGATCGTTAACGTGAGAGGCGATCACGCTGCCGGAGCCCACCGCCAGCACCATCAGCGCCGGGTCGGCGTGGGTGATGGCGATAATTGGCGTGACGATACCGGCGGTGGTGATTGCCGCAACGGTGGCCGAGCCCAGCGCGATACGCAGCATCGCCGCCACCGTCCAGCACATCAGCAGCGGAGAGAGCGATGAGCCCTTCATCATGTTAGCGATGTAGTCGCCCACGCCGCTGTCCACCAGCACCTGCTTAAAGGCACCGCCGCCGGCGATGATAAACACAATCATGGCGATGGAGGCGATCGACGAACCGCACATCTCCATCACCTCTTCCATCTTACGGCCGTTACGCAGGCCGAGGGTGAACACCGCGATCACTACCGAGATAAACAGCGCCACCGCCGGGTTCCCGACGAACTCAAAGAACTGACGCAGCACGTTCTCTTTCGGCGTGGTCAGCTCAAATACCGCCGCCACCGCCATCAGGATCACCGGGATGACCGCGGCGAAGATGCTGGTCCAGAAGCCCGGCATTTCGTGGTCTTTAAAGATTTTCGGGTTATACAGCCCTTCCGGCGGTGACTTCTCAAAGTTCTTCAGGAATTTAGAGAAGATCGGGCCGGCGACGATCACCGTCGGGATGGTGATGATCATACCGTACAGCAGGGTGGTGCCGAGGTTGGCACCAAAGATGGTGGCAATCGCGGTCGGGCCCGGGTGCGGCGGCAGGAAGCAGTGGGTGACCGACAGCGCGGCCACCATCGGCACGCCGACGTAGAGCAGCGGCATACCGGAAGCAGCGACCACGGTAAACACCAGCGGCAGCAGCAGCACAAAGCCGATTTCATAGAACATCGCCAGGCCGACGATCAGGCCGGTAACCATCAGCGCCCACTGCACGCGCTTTTTACCGAAGGCGTCAATCAGCGTAGTGGCCACGCGCTGCGCGGCACCGGTGTCGGAAACCAGCTTACCGAGCATGGCACCGAAGCCGAGGATCATCGCCAGGCTGCCGAGCGTGCCGCCAACCCCCTTCTGAATCGAGGCCACCACCTGCAGCGGCGTCATCCCTTCGGCGACGCCGACCACGGCAGAGACAAAAATCAGCGCGATAAAGCCGTTGACCTTGAAGACGATCATCAGCACCAGCAGCAGGATTACCCCAATCGCTATTATTGTAATGGGCATACAGCATTTCCTTTCAACATAGAGGTAGTAAGAAGCAAGTATAAGTGGTTAAGAACTTTCTGGTGTAAACACAACAAACCGGGCCAGGCGAACGGCCCTGGCCCGGGTAAAAAAAAGCAATAATCAGACCGCGACGCGCATGCCGCCGTCAACGAACAGCAGGTGGCCGTTAACGAAGTCAGAGGCTTTCGAGGCGAGGAACACCGCCGCGCCGATCAGCTCTTCCGGGTTGCCCCAGCGGGCCGCCGGGGTGCGCTTGCACAGCCAGCTGGTGAAGGCTTCGTCATCCGCCAGCGCCTGGGTCATCTCGGTTTTGAAGTAACCTGGCGCGATGCCGTTAACCTGAATATTGTGGCGCGCCAGCTCCACGCACATGCCGCGCGTCAGCATGGTGACCGCGCCTTTTGAGGCCGCGTAAGGCGTAATGGTGTCACGCCCCAGCTCGCTCTGCATTGAGCCGATATTGATGATTTTGCCCTGCTTACGGGTGACCATCTGGCGGGCAACGGCCTGGGAAACCAGGAATACGGCGGTCTGGTTTACGGCAATCACGTCGTTCCAGTCCTGCTCCGGGAATTCAAGGAACGGACGGCGGCGCTGGATACCGGCGTTATTCACCAGCACGTCGATCGGCCCGACTTCGTGCTCAATGCGCTCAACGGCGGCGTTCACTTCGGCAGATTTGGTGACGTCAAACGCCACCGCATGCGCCTTAAAACCCTGTTCGCGCAGCGCCGCAGCCGCTTTATCAGCGCCCTGCTGGGTGGTGGCGTTGATGATCACTTCCGCACCGGCTTCCGCCAGCCCTTTCGCCATCAGAAAGCCGATGCCACGGCCGGAGCCGGTGATCAGCACACGTTTGTTAGCAAGTGAAAAAAGCGTGGTCATAGGGTTCCCTTAAAAAGTCAGCTGCACTTTGGCGGCTTTTTGTTTATCACCGGCAAACAGCAGCGCAGCGTCAATGTCGTTAAAATCGTATTCACCGCTGAACAGCGGCAGCGGATTAACGGTGCCGTTACCCAGCCACTCCACCGCGGTATTGAACTCGGTGGTAAAGCGGAATGAGCCGACCAGTTTAATCTCTTTGGCGATCAGCATCATGATCGGGAAGCCCGGCACGTCGCCGCCCATCCCCACCTGCACCAGCGTGCCTTTGGCACGGGTTACTTCCAGGCAGCGGGTCAGCGAGGACGGATGGCCGGAGGCCTCAAACGACACGTCGAAGTAACCCTTCTCCGCCAGGTACGGCGTGAAATCACCTTCGGCAGCGTGGATAGTTTTGGTTGCGCCCATCGCGGTGGCCATCGCCAGCGAACGCTCGCTGACGTCCGCGCAGACCACTTCCGCCGCGCCTTTGGCCTTCGCCGCCGCGGCGATCAGGCAGCCGATCGGGCCAACGCCGGAGATAAATACTTTTTTACCCTGCAGATCGCCGCCCTGGTTCGCCGCATGAATGCATACCGCCAGCGGTTCGGCAAACACCATCACTTTGTCATCGGCATCGTTGGCAAACGGGATACACTGCGCGCTGTCGACCACTTTGTACTGGGTGAAGCCGCCGTCCACGTGCGGGAAGTACATCGCGCTGCCGAAGAAACGCATGGTGGTGCACTGATTCTCTTCCTGCGCTTCGCAGTATTTGCAGTGGCCGCAGGGTTTCGACGGGTTAACCGCCACTTTCTGGTTCTCTTTCAGCGCCGGGTTGTCACTTTTCACCACGTGGCCAATCACCTCATGGCCGAGGATCATCGGCATCTTTACCGCAAAGTTGCCGACTTTTCCGTGCTGGTAATAGTGCAGATCGGAACCGCAGATGCCGCCACGCGTAATGCGCACCAGCGTGCCCTCGCCCTGATAGTCAACCGGCTGGCTTTTTACCTCAACCTGCTCTTTGCCGTTGATCAGACAGGACTGCGTGGTTGTGCTCATGATGTACCTCAAAAAGACGTTTCAGATTCAGGCGCCTATCAGACCGGGGTTTAACAGTTGAAACTGTGAATCAGATCACTAAAATTCATGTTACTTAACTTATGTTACGCATAACGTGAAGCAGTCCGGGCTTTGCCAGCCGCCGTTTCAGTGGCATTCATCACAAAGGCAATAACGCTACTTTCTTCGCGGGCATTTGCCCGCTACAGTGAACTCATCCGACCACTCAGGATAAGACGATGAGCGACTCCCTGTTCTCCCCGCTGGATCTGGGTTTTACCCGGCTGAAAAACCGTTTTCTGATGGGCTCAATGCACACCGGGCTGGAAGAGCACCCCGCCGGAGCCAAGCGACTGGCGGCCTTCTACGCCGAACGCGCCCGCGCAGGCGTGGCGCTGATCGTCACCGGCGGCATTGCCCCCTCGCCGGAAGGCGCTACCCGCAGCGGCGGCGCGGTGTTAAACGATGAGTCACAGCTGGCACACCACCGCCCGGTGACTGAAGCGGTGCATCAGGCTGGCGGAAAAATCGCCCTGCAGATCCTGCACGCCGGGCGCTACAGCTTCCAGCCTGAGCTGGTGGCCCCTTCAGCCATTCAGGCACCGATCAACCCGTTTACCCCGCGGGAGCTGAGCCACGACGAGATTGTTGCGCTGATCGCCAGCTACGCGCGCTGCGCCAGGCTGGCACAGCAGGCCGGTTACGACGGCGTGGAAATTATGGCCTCAGAAGGCTATCTGATTAATCAGTTCCTGGTGGTGCACACCAACCAACGCTGCGATGCGTGGGGCGGTGACGACGCACGCCGCCGCCGCTTCGCGCTGGAAATCCTCACCGCCATCCGCGCCGCGGTCGGGGAAGAGTTTATTATTATCTTCCGCCTGTCGATGCTCGATCTGGTGGAACAGGGCAGCAGCCTTGAGCAGGTCGTGACGCTGGCAAAAGCGGTGGAACAGGCGGGTGCCACGCTGATCAATACCGGTATAGGCTGGCACGAGGCGCGGATCCCCACCATCGCCACCTCGGTGCCGCGCGCGGCGTTTACCTGGGTCACCAAAACCCTGAAACAGCACGTCAGCATCCCGCTGATTACCACCAACCGCATTAACCACCCGGCGGTGGCGCAGGCGGTGCTGGATGACGGCTGCGCGGATATGGTGTCGATGGCGCGGCCGTTCCTGGCCGATGCGGAGTTTGTGCTGAAGGCACAGCAGGGGCGCAGCGATGAGATCAACACCTGCATTGGCTGTAACCAGGCCTGCCTCGATCAGATTTTTGTCGGTAAGATCACCTCCTGCCTGGTCAACCCGCGCGCCTGCCATGAAACCGACATGCCGGTTGCGCCGGCGGCACGCCCAAAAACGCTGGCGGTGGTGGGGGCCGGGCCGGCCGGGCTGGCGTTTGCCGTAAACGCCGCCGCGCGCGGCCACCGGGTAACGCTGTTTGACGCCCGGCCGGAGATCGGCGGGCAGTTCAATATTGCCAGGCAGATCCCGGGCAAAGAGGAGTTCAGCGAAACGCTGCGCTACTACCGCCGCCAGCTGGAACTGCATAACGTGGCGCTGCGGCTGAGTACGCAGGCAACGGCGGCCGATCTGGCCGGGTTTGATGAGGTGGTGCTGGCAACCGGCATCGTGCCGCGTACCCCCGATATCCCGGGCATCGGGCACCCTTCCGTTCTGAGCTATCTGCAGGTGATCCGCGATAAGGCCGCGGTCGGCCAGCGCGTGGCAATTATCGGCGCGGGCGGCATCGGCTTTGACGTCGCAGAGTATCTGGTACAGCCCGCTGCGGACGCACCGCAGAGCGTGGAGGCCTTCTGCGCCGAATGGGGTATCGATCGTAGCCTGCAGCAGCCGGGTGGGCTGGCGCGCCCGGTACATCCGCACCCGGCGCGCCAGCTGTGGCTGCTGCAGCGTAAGGCGGGCAAACCGGGCGCGGGGCTGGGTAAAACCACCGGCTGGATCCACCGCGCCAGCCTGCAGAAGCACGGCGTGCAGATGTGGGGCGGCGTGGAATACCAGCGTATTGACGACGACGGGCTGCATATCCTGCGCGACGGCGTTGCGGAGGTGCTGGCGGTGGATAACGTGATTGTCTGCGCCGGGCAGGAGCCAAACCGCGCGCTGGCGGCGGCGCTGCAGGCGCAGGGTTCACGCTGCCATATCATCGGCGGAGCCGACGTGGCGCAGGAGCTGGATGCACGGCGGGCGATTGCGCAGGGTACTGAGCTGGCGCTGGGCATTTAGCAAGCCTGGCAGGCAACGGCTTTACAGACCTGAAAGAAGATAACAGCGGTGAGATCCCCCTGCTTCACAGGCAACAAAAAAGAGAGCGCTCAGGGTAGAGCCGCTCTCCTTTTCGGAACGCACAAACTCACTCTGTTAGTCCGTGCTGAATCATGAAAATCAGCTTATCCAACCATCCGCCGGCGCAGATCGCGGCGGAACACCTCAATCGTCCACATCCACAGAATATGCCCGAGGGTTTCCGAGATGAGCTCATCGGCGGGCAGCTGCCACAGCGGCGGCGCCCAGCCGAACAGCGGCAGCATTACGCCGTGAAAACCCACGGTCACCAGCAGCGCAAAAGCCACCCCCTGCCAAAGCTTCACCGCCGGAAAGATCTCCACCAGCCAGCAGTAGAGCATGGCGAAGAAGATTGAGAACAGATGGTGCACCCCGGCCACGCCCCAGTTCACCATATGTTCAGACCAGCGATAAATCATTCCGCCGCTGTTAAAACCCAGATCGTCCAGCATTTCCGCCGGTGGAATTGCCCGGCCGGGGGTACGCGGAGGCAGCGGGTTTTCCGTGCCCCACTTGACAAAGCTGGCGATGTTGCCGCCGAAAAAACCGGCGATTAAGGCAGGGATAAAGTGGCGGTCGTTTTTTTTCGTGCGGCTGAACAGCGTGTTACTCATGGTGTCTTTCCTTGGACGGTTAGTATCGCCGCCGAAGTGTAATGGAACCCTTAGCCTGTTTTTACGCAAAGATGGCGAAACGGTTATCCCTGAAAAACTCGCGAAAATAACGTTAACAAACTGATGTATCTGCTCAGTAACCCCGCTGTCTGCCTAACAGCCAGGCTGCAATTGTGGTAATCAACGGCAAGGACTTCTATCCCCATCAGGGAGGTACACCGCATGTCTGTCGGCAGATACGTCACGCTTATCCGTTATTCCCTGCGGCTGTTACTGCGCCCGCATCCTCGACTGTCATCGCTGTTTATTGTGCTGATCGTCTTGCAGGGCATTATTCCTTCAGCCAGCGTGATCGCCAGTATTCGTCTTGGCGATCTGGTCGGCCACGGTACACATAATCAGCTGTTAACCGCCTGCCTGATTTGGGCATTTACCCTGGTTTTGCCCGAAATGATTGCACCGCTGCTCAGCACCTTGCAAAGCGTACTGAATCAAAAAGCCACCCAGCTCACGCAGCATAAAATCATGTCCGCCGTCGCGCATATTGACGATCTGCAGACGATTGAAGGCCCGGAATTGCATGACAGCCTGCAGATGCTGTCGAAAGAAGCCGCCTACCGCCCGCTCAATCTGCTGGTGAACCTGGTCGATATCTGCAGAAGTAGCTTCACGCTGCTCTCTCTGGCGCTGGTGCTGGCCAGCGTCGCCTGGTGGCTGCCGCTGGCACTGCTGCTGCCTGCCATCCCGGTTGCGGCTTCCGTTGCCCGCTCACAGCTGGATGTTTTCAGGGCGCTGCTGGGCAACGGGAAAACGGCGCGTCTGATCGGCTACTATTTTTCCGTTATCGTCGACGTGAAGCTTGCCAGGGAGATTAAGCTGTTCGGCCTGGCGGACTTTTTTATCGCCAGGCACCGTGCGGCCTTTGCGGAGATGGATGGCATACTGAAAAAGACCAGAAGAAACCAGTTTCTGCGGCCGCAGAAATGGAATCTGCTGTATTTGATCTCGGCAATGGGGATCATGTTGTGGTTTTCTGATTATCTCGCCAGCGGAAAAATCTCGACCGGTGAGTTGCTTGGCACGCTTCACAGTCTTTCGCCTGTCCGCCTGCCTGCTATCCTGTAGCTGCCTGGATACCGGATTATGCGGTCATCCGCTGGCACAGATCGCGGCGGAATACTTCAATCGTTCACACCCCGAGAACAGGCCCGAGGGTTTCCGCCACCCTATCACCGGCGGGCAGCTGCTACTGTGGCAGCGCCCAGCCGAACAGCAGTAGCACTGCCGTGAAGCCTCCGGTCATCAGTAATGCAATGGCTACTCCCTGCCACCGTTTCCCAAGGGCGGAATCCAACTTTTTTGTGTGGCTATTATGCGTTAAAAACACACATTCCCTGATTGAAAAACAGCCTTTTCATCGAGCTATACCGATTGATTTCTCATAAATGATTCGCAGGAATAATCAAAAATCGGATTGTGATTAAAAAGCAAACAAAGCAGAATCCCGCCCTGAATGTTGCAGCGGTATTTCCTTCACAAGACGAGATGCCCGAACGCTTACGAACTGGTTGAGATCTTGAGGATTTTTAAGATTTTTGGCCATTTCGTTAGCCAGAGCCTGCAATTGTTTTTCTTCCATAATTCAACCTGTTTTTGATGTTGGATTGAACATATAAAAATCAGGCAGATACACAAAACTTTAAACAGGCTCAACCAATCATAGCTCTAATCAGGTGATCTTCGGTTGTATTTCGACCTTTTTTGATTGAAAAATGATCAAAAATGTAGATACCTAGGGGACACGCCATAGTGAAAAGTCTATTTAGGTTGTCGGTAAACGTTAGGCCTGACAATTTGCCATACAAAATTATCACGATTTACTGGGTCGTATCCCATTTTTTCGTATAGCCACGGAGCTGTCGATGTGACTAACATAATTCTTCGTAGGTGTGTCATAACAGGGTGAGACATGCAACATTCCATAAGCCAACGTCCTAATTTCATTTTTTGCCACTCTTCCAAAACATAAACATCACAAAGATAGCCAAATGTAGTGCTATCGGTAACTACACGAGCGAAACCAATTTGCTCGTTACCATCAAAGAGCCCAAAACAAAGGCTATTGCATATACTTTTCCTTACTGTGTCAATATCAATTCCTCCAGCCCAGGTTGAGCGGGTTAAGTAGCTATGAATAGCCTCGATATCAAACTGTTCAGAGTCTGTAGTGATATTATAATTTTGGTAATTCCAAGCATGAATACTTTTCATATTCTTATTCCATTTCTGATTATTAACTGATTTTCTTCTCAGACTGGTCTGTTAATCCCTTCTGCTGAGAAAAGAGCAACGCCATCACAAGAGATATAACGGCGATTATTCCACAAAGCGTCCATAATCCCTGTGGATTAGCAACATTAACTCCTAAAAAATGACCAGCAAAAGAATTTCCCACAACGCCACCAATCAGTCCAGCAATCCCGAGCACACCATAAGCTGTGCCTAACAGACTGTCAGGAACATGTTCACTTGTGATCGCATCGATTGTTGGATCGATAGTAACTTCCCCCAAAGTATAACAGGCAATAATAAAGACAAATATCCATAGTTCAGTTGCTATGCCCATCCCACTAAAGCAGAGGGTAAAAGCCAGAAAGCCAGCCCCAATTGTCCACCAATGTGATAGCCATTTGTTCAGCCAGACGTTCACAATAACCTGTAATAGTATGACAACCGCTGCATTGACAATAAAAAGCGCAGATACTGCCATCGCCCCCCATTGTTGCGAGGCAAAAATCGGGAAAGAACTCTCAAGCTGCATGTAGAGAAAACTGAAGGCAATATACAGTATGCAGGTAGCCAAGAAGACTGGTTTTTTACTGAGATAGATGAGAGTTTGCTTTGTGCCAACTGAACCAGAATGCCCTTCAGTGTTCAGCAGAGTAGTCTCCGATGGCTGAATTTTCAGTGTAAACAATAACGCTAACGCGATAAGTTGGCTGGCGGCTGCGGTTAGAAAAAAACTGGCACTGTCTGCGTCCATAAAAAACCCGCCAATACTGCTACCGATAGCAACACCAATGTTGTTAACCGTACTGCGAAATGAAAACAATAGCACTTTATTGCTTCCGACTGACACCTTAGCGACTAACGCCTTGGCCGCTGGAGTAAATAATCCTTTGCTGATACCAATGCTGAGACTCAAACAACATATGATCCAGTGAACAGGTTCAGCAACCAGGAAAATTAAATATGTCGTTATTTGAAGAGTCAGGCCACATTTCATAGTGAAATTAGCGCTAATTCTATCCGTCATCAAACCACCAACGAATGTTGCTCCATACTGCCCAACCAGAAAGAGAGAGAGCTGTAAGGTTGCAAATTCGGCTGAAAGGTGTTGATGGCGCACTAAATAAACCACTAGAAATGGAATAACAGAAAAATAACCAATGGATGTCAGCCATTGAACAAATAACACCTTGCAGGTGTTAGGAGAAAATTGACGAATTTCAAGAAATATGGACATTTATGATACCTTCGTAAGAGATAGCATTTGCAATATGCGCCATTCAAGTTCTTGAGGCGTATCTGCATCAACAATGAATCCCCCATGACGGTGGAAAGAATCCATCAATTGAGGGATTTGCATCCCTTTATAAAGTGTCCACTCGTGCCAACGTACCCATTCTGGTGGAGAGTCAAACGGATGTTGATATGATTCGACTTCTCCAGCAGAGAATTGGAAATAAGTAATCGCTGCGCAGCGGCCATAATCTGTGGGGAACGATACAGCCTGATTGGAAAATAATTGTATGCAAGCTTTTATCATATCAAACCCCGTTGCCAACTCGACCAACTGCCATATCCGATCACCACCCGGGCGGTTATGACATTCGATCAGATATAGAATATTGCCATCCCTCTTCACTTCAATATGACCTACGCCATCGCTCATACCAATATGGTCAAGCACAGTGAACACCCAGTCCCGTAGTTCAGGATCATTCGCTACATTGGCATGTATACAATGCCCGATCTCTACAACGCCGGACGTACCGCCTAGTTTTTTTTCCGTAACCGCAACTAGATGATGCTGGCCGTTAACCGTGAACGTCTCGCAACTATACTCCTGTCCTGGCGCAAAACTTTCCACCATCCATTCTTCACCTAGTTCTGGCAATAGCTTATCTAAATTATTCAGGATCGAGACCTGTTGACTACCGGTTGCGAACCGTGGTTTTAGAACCACCGGGAACTGATGTTCGAGAATGAAGGCTTCCACTTTCGCCGTAGTTTCTGCTTTGCTGAAGGGCACATTGTTGGCTAGGGTAGATGCCAAAGCCTGACGTGTGCGAAGCTTGTCACGGCAAATCAGTGAACAACGCAAAGGAGGACCCGGGATTAGTAGAATGGCAGCAATGACTGCCGCAGGTTCCATACCATATTCGGTGAACGAAATGACAAAATCAAAGGCACGGAAAGTATGTTCATCCCCAGCCGCCAGTAATACGGCGGGGAAATCATCCAAACGAGCCAATAATACTTTTCGGGCATGCTCATATTGAAATGCTGTAACCCGTGAAGATTCTGTCAGAATAGTGATATCTATATTACAGTCAAGTGCTTTTCTGAAGTAATCGTCAGTTGGCCCCAATAAAAGCATATGTTTTTTATCTAGCATTGGATACCTCTTCACAGACGTATTCAATAACTTCACACAGACGATCTTGCGACTCCGTAGTTTGGCTCAACGCACAAATAATTTTCAAAGTATCGGGCTGATGACTGCATATCGTTGTCAATATTTTATTGGCATACAGGTAACGCCAAACTTCATTTGCTAAATCAGCAGTGGTGAAACGTAGAAAATGCAGGTTTGTCAGCGACAGAACGTTTACTAAAGAAGATGGATGTGTTTTTGCAAGTTCGCTTAGTTGGGCAGCAAAATGTGCTTGGGGTAAATTTCCCTCACAATCTGAAAGCACAGGTTCCAGGAGAGCGAGAACTTCAAGCGCGACGCTTTGCCCCAGTGGATTACCAGAAAAGGTAGATGATAGCAGTTTTGAACAGCCTGGCCGGCACGTGAACGCATTAAATAGTACTTGTCGGACAACTAACTGAGCTGATGGAATCAAACCTCCAGTCAGTGTTTTAGATAACAGGATCATATCTGGTTCAACGCGCCAGCCTAAAGCTTGCATTGCGCTGTAGTCACCACAACGCCCTATACCAGTAAAAATTTCATCGGTAATAAATAACGACCCGTAACGCGTACAACCGGTGCGTAGACGTTCCGCTTCATCAGCATTTAGGATTCGCCCCCCTGCAATGGCCTGTACAGGCTCAACCAACAACGCCGCATAGCGTTCGCTGGCAAGTAATTGGTTCCCCTCATCAACATCATCAAAGAAGTCCACAAGGACGCTTTCCGTCAATACCTCATAGCCCTTGCGCCAGAATGTTCGATCGTTTAACTGCAAAGTAAATGCTGTAAGTCCATGAAATGCGCGACGACGAACCAATATTTTTCGACGACCTGTCGAGGATACGGCAATTTTCAATGCCGCCTCTACAGCCTCTGCACCAGTGGAAAGGGTCCAATTGTTCCAATTTCCTCTAAGTTGTAGACGCTCAATGAGAGTCTTTGCCAGGCTTGGAGCCAAAGTCGTGATCCCTAAGGGAGCCCCTGCCGGGAGTTGTGCATTTAATGCACGTTTCAATGCCTTGGTCAAAGGTTCAAAACTGTGGCCAAACAGTGTTGCTCCATAGTGGCCGATAAAGTCAAACCAGACATTATCCTCAGTGTCGTACAGACGATCACCTTGTGCTTTGACAAAAATAGGTACGGTTCCGAGCGCACTCAGGGTGTCCACCCATCCTTGGTTTACATAGTGTGAGTAGTCCTGCAACAAGGTGCTCATGAATGCAAAAAATCCTTCATGGCAAAGTTTAAGGCGGGCCGATTCATTGTAACATGCAGCTTTTCCAATTCCTCCCATGTGCGCCAAGTCATTTCCAGCAGCAATCCATAACAGTCGCGTGCTATTTGCTGTGTCTTAACACTTTGTTCTCCACATTCGGCAAGGAGAAGACGGGAGATATAGGGGTGGAAGAGCTTTTCGTTTAGTGTCTCATGTTTGCGAGAATTTTCGTTCACTTCCTCAGTAAAAACTCCTGAGTTCGCCACCGCCTCGTTGATGATGTTTGGCTGACCAGGTAGCCCTTCAGTTATCGTGGCCGCAGCAGCATAGGCAATAACGTGATTGCCAGCAAGCCATGTATAGGTATCACAAAGTAGTTGGGCACAAGGCGTCGGGATCGCACTATGTATTTCATCCTCATTTAAGCCCAAAGCAAGACAGGTTCGCAGTTCATAAGATTCATGTCCCATTTCTTCGCTATAGTAGCGGCGAAGAAGCCTCTTGAGAGGACGAGGTAAACGGAGTGCCATTGCATTTGATACCAAATCGATAAAGCGCTCTGTAATATAATATTCTTGCGCATACACAGCCTGGATAAGCGTCTGCTGAGCACCATGTTCATTAGTCTGCAAAGCAGAGGCGAACTTGGCAGGTCCGAAACCTTCCAGCGAATCTTTTGCCCACCTTTCCAACCGCAAAGCCAAGTTTGTTCCAGAGTCAGGTGCTTCGATCAGCAATTCTGGGAATGCTTTACGGGTTGAATCTTCATCAAGGCTCCTGGTTAATGACCACGTGATAACAGAAAGGCACTTACGAACCTCACCGGCCCAGAAAGCGGTAAGGTCAATTTTTGGTTCAATACTATCGCTACCAGTCAAACGTAAAAGTAAATGACGTGTTACATTAACTGCTGGAGGACACAACTGTTCCCACGACAGTAAAGAAATTTTCCCATACAGAAGAAACGAGTTATTTTCATGAGCTAGAATATCCGTGATATCTTCACTTTTGAGACTGTTGCTAAACGTCAGAAGCTCTGTCGCCGGTATGCGCAGGGCACTTTCCAAAGAACTAAGTGTGTCGAGTGCTTCGTCGAGAACTTTCTCGATAAGAATCTGTTTCTTGGCTAGTGTATGTTCTGGTGATGTTTCCCGTATAAATCCATATTCATGCAATACGTCTAGCACCTTCTTTTCGTCACTATCTTCAAGCACATGACTCATTGCTTCCCAGCTATTTTGGCATCCTTCACTCAATGACTTGAGTAATCCTAATAACTTATCTGGTTCATCACTTGTAATTTCTATCTCAGGGTAGTCTTCACCAATCTCAATTATCCCCTGAGCATTTTTTACCAGTATCGGGGCATGCAATACTGGCTTGATATAATGGCTTAGGCTCCACTGTTCCATGATATTCCTCACGCAAAAATTCGTAATTCCAGATCGGATTCGTAGGTACTGCAGATTTGGGCATCCCATATCTTCATGGTTTCCAATAACGTCATGATATGCACCAATGTAACGCGAGCCTCTTCCGCCGATATGGCTGAAATATGCCCGAGCAATTCATCAGTAATCAGATGATGCCCACCTTCTTCATTGACGGCTGAATGCACGGCTATTGGTTTCCAAAATCCTTCAGGAAGATCTAGTGCCTTGCAGGTTTTTACAAATATCAAATTGAATTCTGGATAAGGTTCTTCGAACAAAAATAGTGCGGAGATAAAGCTCAGAAGATGTTGGCGCCCAAATGTCCCAAGAGTGCAGTAAACAGAGAATGTACTAGAAAGTGGTGTGGTTTCCTTCACTTTCTCCTCTGAGATCCCTGCAGCAGAGAGCGCTTTGAGTAACAAGGTCTCATGATCGTGTTCTTCAAGAAAAAGTTGTTTTATTCCTTGCGAAATAGGGTCCGGACATTTATGAGACATTGCTGGCGCTATAATTGAAGGTGCAGCCTTGACAATGTGATAATATTCAATTGCAAAACCAATCAGTTGAGAGCGTGTAGCCAGTCCTTCACTCATTGCAGTGTAGAGCGCAGAAGTACCCAATTGTGCATGCCATGCGAGAGAGTAGCGTTTCAGTTTGTTAGCAAATTGCTTACCTGACAAAGTATCACTGATAATTGGGTAGTGACTTTCTGTCAGAAGATAGTGGTTATCAAACTGGACGATGAGATCCTCGATTTCGTTCGCTAATGCTGGGTAAGCAGATTTTAGCTCAACCAGTGTTTTCCCTCCCTTTTGTAGGTCTAAAAGAAAATTATCTAGCGTGTTATCATTCTGTTCCACAGTAAGCACCACACTTTGCTGACGGTAGTCAATATGATACTCTTCTTCATGGCGAGTATATGACACGCCATTACGAAAACGTGGGATAGTGAAACGTTGGTGAGAGGTCTGCATGACGAACTCCGTTTACATTAAATATTGGATAGGCGACGAAGCAAAGGTTTATTGTCATTTGAATAATAATTCCAAACAGCACTGTGGAAATCATCATATAACTCAACAAATAGACGGGTGTTAGCAATCATACTTTTCATCTGGTCGTTTCGGACTACAGGGATTTCGTGAAAGAGTTCACGGGTCAGTATCCCATGCTCAGCTTCAATATTTATATTAGCATGCGCCTTGATAGGATTAATAAAATCCGGGGAGATGCCCCCGCTATTTTCCATTGCAAGAATATAGCTATCGACCTTTATATCCTTCCCTTCAAGGATACCCATAGTACTGAAGAAAAACAGCGGATCATTTGCAGACCAATAGGCAAGTGCGTTACAAAGCGCTAAAGTTTCTGGCAATGGTAGCGTTTCTGCCATATCTCCTCTGGAAATATCGAGGTGATTTAATGCATTAAGAATAAGTTCGTCATGTCCATACTCTTCGCCATAAAACTCATTCATAATGAGTCTTGCTTTGGTTGAGGGTAAATAGCTAAGAACCGGTGAATCAAACCAACTTTCACGGAATAAAAAGTGATAGTTTTCAATGGCCATGCCGTAATAGACTTTTTTGGGTACTTCTCTCGGTGATTGCATCGCTTGCCAGAACTTATTTTGGTAAAGCGTTGAATACAATAGACTGGCTTGGAGATCTTCCAAAAGCAAGATAGCCTCATCACCAGAGATAAACTGTTCTCCAGAATCATTGACATATCCGTTTTGATTTTCTATCAAAGCACTGAGAAACTCTGTAACTTCTTCGTTACAAATTCCTGGATGTTTTTCCAGAATCTTTTTCAACGGAGTCGTCCCATCACATGCATCGATTACTGCGTTCCAAGTGCTCAGGTCTCCCGAAAGATTTTCGACAGTGAAGCATAGGTCTTTATCATTGAATACAAAACCTGAATCAGTTTGTTCCAAATGGCCTGAGATAGCGTAATTTTTTTCCATAAGTCTCTCTGCCTGCAATAAAAACAGTCAGCTGATCGGCTGACTGTTTTGGAGTGTTTACAGATGAGCAGCCATCAGAATTGGGCGATCACTTTTCGGTTTTATAACAACCTTGGCTTTCTGGTTGCTAGAGGTGTTCGGAGTACTGTTTACTTGTTTGTCCATGACTTGCTCCATTACATTCAATAAATTTAACAGTTACACATTCTACTCGGTGAGAATGTAAAAACAAAATAACGAAGGCATAACATTAATGCAACAATCAGATTTACTATCAGGGCGGGATTTAGCTCTTTTTGTTTAGCTATTATGAGTTAAAAACACGCATTCCCTGATTAAAAAATAGCCTTTTCATCGAGTTATACCGATTGATTTCTCATAAGCAATTCGCAGGAATAATCAAAAATCAGGTTGTGGTAAAAAAGAAAGCAAAATGGAATCCCGCCCTGCCCGTTTCCCCTACCGGGAAGATCTCCACCAGCAAGCAGTAGAGCATGGCAAAGAACATCGAGCACAGGTGGTGTACCCTTGCCACGCCCCATGTCACCGCATGTTCTGACCCACGTTGTTTAGAGTCTGATTCATCAGGCTGATCTACTTGCTATTTTGCACCCGGGCAGTGCTCAGACAAACTCGCCTTCGGGGAGTTTGAAGGCACTTCAAATGCGGCCGCAGGGTGAGCGAAACGAATCATCCTCACGTATTTGGTGTACGCTTCAGTTTTTCCGCGCTGCCCGTGTCCGAAGTAGAATTATTTTAATTTATGGATATTAATACCATTCCATTTCTCATAAATTCATACGAGGATATCGTTGATGCTCAGGGCATCGAAACCATCAAATTGAAGGAAAGGAAAGTTTCAATCACACTGAAAAAATAAAACAATGGTATTTTTAAAGTTATCTTGTGACTAAAATATTCGTAACCTTGCCCTGTCACGCTGAAAAAAAACAATAAAAAATGAAAAGTATTTAAATATTAAGGAGAGATCATGAAAATAAAAAAAGACTGCAAACCACTAAGATATTCATTAAGGCTATTATTGATCTCTCACCCTAATCTATAAATATTATTCATAGTAATGGTAATAATTCAAGTCTTAATGCCGACAGCAAGTGTAATGGCAAGTATTCATTTAGGTAACCTTGTTAGCAATGGTTCTCACAGTAAACTACTTATCGCCTGCCTAATATGGGAATTCACTTTTACCCCCCCTAAAATTATTGCGACTATAATAAGTACAACACAGAGCATCCTTAATCAAAAGTCAACACAATTGACACAGCATAAAATCATGTTAGCACTATCTCGCATTCAAGATTTAAAAATCATTGAGAGCAATGAAATACATGAAAAACTAGAAGTTTTATCTAAAGAAGCATCACACCGTCCATTAAACCTATTGGTTAACTTGGTTGATATAATAAGAGGTACTTCAACTCTTTTATCAATGTCATTAGTATTAGCTAGTGTAGCATGGTGCTTACCCCTTGCATTGTTATTTCCTGCAATTCCCGTCACTGTATCTGTGGCTCAATCTCAATTAGATATTTTTAAAGTTTTGCTTGGAAAAGGCATGACATCAAGACTGATTAGTTATTATTTTTCAACAGCAATTGACGTTAGGCACTCTAAAGAAATTAAATTATTCAACCTGTCAGATTTATTTATAAATAAACATCGCGAGTCTTATGATTTAATCAGCAAAGATCTTAATAATGTTAGAAAAGGTCAGACCATAAGACCACAAAAATGGAATTTGCTATACTTCATGTCTGCCATGGGTGTGATGCTTTGGTTTTCTGAATATATTTAAAAAGGTAATGTATCTACTGGTGGATTACTAGGCACCATACAATCAATCTGGCTCTTTGGTCTATCTTGCCAATGGATGGTATACTCATTTAGCAATCTTGGGATTTTTTTCTTTTTTCGAAAAGCTAATGGTTCTAAAAAAACACAACCAGCCACAAGATAACCATACCAAAAAAATACCAAAAATAAAAATAACTTTCGAAAATGTTAGCTTTTGCATATAACGATAATAAAAAAATCATTTGCAACCTTAGTCTAAGAATAATGCAAGGCGATCACATCGCTATTGTCGGAGAAAAGGTACTGGCAAAAACACTTTAATAAAATTACTCTGTAGATTATATGTACCCGATCAAGGAAGACTTACGATAGGTGGTATAGACATCAATGAAATTAACATACGGGAGTGGCATTCAACAATTAGTGTTATTTTTCAAAAGCTTGGCCATTACAAATTGACAATTGAGGAGGATTTTTTTATAGGGGATTTAAGCTCAGATGTTACATCTAAAAAAGTCTCCATCGCTTGTCAAAAGGCGAAATTTAATTTACCCGAAGGGGTGAGTATAGACAGCCAGATCGGCAAAGAGTTTGACGGAACCGATCTCTCCGGCGGTGAGTGGCAGCGCCTGGCGCTGGCGCGGGCCTTTTATGCCGACAGGCCGCTGGTGATCCTCGATGAACCCACCAGCGCGATGGACCCGCGCGTTGAATCCGAACTGTTCAGCCAGTTTGCCAGCATAATGGCCGGGAAAACGGCGGTGATGGTGACTCACCGGCTGGGCAGCGTAAGGAACGTTGATCGGGTGGTGGTGATGAAGGCGGGAAGGATCGTTGAGGAAGGGCCGCCTCAGGTGCTGGAAACGATGAACGGCGAATATGCTGAGCTGCTGGCGTTGCAGAAAAACCAGTACGCCGACAGGCCTGCATCGCGCGCCTGACAATAAGCAGGCCATTGCCACCGTCCGCACCCCATCCCGCCACATGAGCACACGGGCACACGGGCACACGGGCACACGGGCATCCAGCCAAACAGCCAAACAGCCAAACAGCCAAACAGCCAAACAGCCAAACAGCCAAACAGCCAAACAGCCAAACAGCCAAACAGCCAAACTAACGTAACCAAAAAGCCACGCGGTTAACACGTTAAACGATTATCCTTGCTGGCAGGATAACGTTTTGCCCATTTAACGAGGAGTCGCCATGTCATCCCGCCGTCACTCTGCCCTGCTCTCGCGCCTGGACTGGCTCGATCATGCTTTCCTTCCCGCCGGGGAACGCCCGCCGGAGGGGACGATCTACAACCAGCAGCGCCACAGCGCGCGGGTAGTGGAGAGCCGTGAGGCGCTGCCGGTCAAAAGCGTGGAGGCGGACGGCGTGATCGCAGGCTGCGATCGTCCGGTGGCGGTGTATACCGCCGACTGCCTGCCGATTCTGCTGGCGGATACCCGGCAGCGCCAGGTGGCGGCGGTACACGGCGGGCTGAAAGGGATACTGGGCGGCGTACTGAGCAACGCCATTGACGCGCTCTGTGCGCGGGGCGCCACGCCGCAGAGCCTGTTTATCGCCGTGGGTCCGGCGATTGGCCCGTGCTGCTATGAGCTGGGTGGCGATCTGATTGCGCGCGCAGAGCAGGACGACCCGCAGCAGCTGGCCGCGCTGATGAGCTACGGCACGCAGCAACCGGTTAACCCGGCTGCGGTGCGGCCACAGGCGCAGGGCACCACGGGTGGCGTATGGTTTGATTTGCCGCTGCTGGCGAAACGCATCGCGCTGCGCGCCGGGGTGCCGGAGCAGCAGATAGAGCTGACGGGCATCTGCACTTACTGCATGGCTGAAGAAGAGGCCAGTTACCGCCGCAACAGTCATACTCAGGGCGGCTACCAGCTGCGTTTCTCATGGATACAACACAGAGGGTAAAACGCCCCGTTATGGCACGGCTGGCCCGCAGAAAACCACAACCTGTACTCACGCTGCCAGTGGCGTCGTAACCAGGCAGAGGATCCAACCCCCTCCACCTGCCGGTTACGGCATCTTCACCGAGCGCAGAATCACGAACTTCTGGTTGGTTTCGACGGTGGTGCAATTGCCGAACAGCTTCTTCATTTTGTGGTAGTAGTCGAGGTGGCGGTTGCCGACGATGCGCAGCTCGCCGCCGTCCTGCAGGCAGCGGCGCGCGTCGCGGAACATCTGCCAGGCGATATGGTCGGTCACCGCGTTCTGCTGGTGGAACGGCGGGTTGCACAGCACCGCGTGCAGGCGATCGGACGGGTAGCCGGCCAGCACGTTGTTAACGCGAAACTCGCTGCGCGCCAGATCGTCCGGGCGGTTCAGCTCCACGTTGAGTCGGCTGGAGGCGACGGCCATATAGGACTCATCGATAAAATGCACCGTTGCCAGCGGGTTCTGCTGCAGCGCCGTCAGGCCAATCACGCCGTTGCCGCAGCCGAGATCGACGATCTCGCCCTCAATATCGTGCGGCAGGTGCTGCATAAAGAAGCGCGCGCCGATATCGAGACCGCTGCGGGCAAACACGTTGGCGTGGTTGTGGATCTGGTAGTCGGTGCCGTCCAGCGGCCAGACGTGGGTCTCTTTTCCGGCGGCCAGCCCGGGCGCGGTAAAGGTGGTGTAGATCAGCCGCGCCTTTTTCCACGCCAGCGAAGTAGTGGTGGTGCCCAGCACCTTTTCGAACAGCTGCAGGGTGGAGGTGTGGATATCTTTCGCCTTACCGCCGGCGATAATGCGGGTTTCCGGCGTCACCACTTCGCGCAGCGCGCGCAGCTGCTGCTCCAGCAGGGCGAGGGTTTTTGGCACTTTCAGCACCACCCGCGACGGCGCGGCCGGCAACGGTGCCAGGCTGTCCAGCAGCTGCACGTCGCACTCGTCGATGCCGTTCAGCGCCAGGTTCTGCCGCGTCGCCTGCTGGTTCAGCCAGGAGTCGCTGATGCTGTAAACGCCCTCACCCGCCAGCGCGCAGCCCAGCGCGCCGAAGGTGTCGTTAAAGATCAGCGTGGTGCCGGCGTGCGGCGTCTCTTCCAGCTGCTTCAGCAGATATTCGTCGGCGGCATCCCAGGCCTGCAACGGGCTCTCTTCGCGCATTTGGGGAAAACGATGCAGCGTTAGCGTGCGGTTGCTCAGTTCGAGTTGGCTCATGGGATCTCCTGCTGGATAAAAATTCCCGCGAGTTATCCCCTAAAACGGCGGCGCAGTAAACGTTTTTCTTAGCGGAACCGTTAAGTTGTGCAGTGTGGGCGCCTCATTGAACGCGCGCGTGCTGACGATTTAAGAGGGCCGGGATGCCGGGCGGGAGCCGGAGAAGTGAATGACGGAGCGCCATTAAGGTCGCTCCGTCGTAGCAGGCAATCAGCGATCCAGCGTCATATCACGCTTTGAGGTTTCCGGCGCGCGCCACACCGCATACGCCGCTACCAGCGCACCGGCCACCATATAGCCGGCCACCAGCGTCCAGTCGTTATGATCCAGCGCGGTCAGCCCCTTCGCCACAAACGGCGTAAAGCCGCCGGCGACGATCGCCCCCAGCTGCGCGCCGATCGACGCCCCGCTGTAGCGCACCTTCGGCCCGAACAGCTCGGTGAAGAAGGCCGGCTGCACCGCGTTAATCGCGTTGTGAGCGATGTTAATCAGCAGGATGTAGCCGAGCACCATCAGCGCAAAGGAGCCGCTCTCCAGCAGCCAGAAGAACGGGAACGCCATCGCGGCGGCCATCAGCGCGCCAAACAGATACACCGGGCGGCGGCCGACCTTATCGGACAACGCGCCAAACAGCGCGTGCATCGGAAACGCCAGCAGGCAGGTGGCCATAATCACGTTCAGCATGGTCTGCTTCTCCACCCCCAGCTGGCTGGTGGCGTAGGAGACGGCAAACACCGTGGCGACGAAAAACGGCACGCTTTCGGCAAAGCGCAGGGTCATAATCAGCAGGATGGTGCGCCAGCGTTCGCGTACTACGGTCACCACCGGGCTTTCGCGTTTCTCCGGCTGCGACCGCGACTGCTGCTGCTTTTGCGCCTGCACCGCGCGGAATACCGGGGTTTCGTCAACGCGGCGGCGCATATACAGGCCGACGCCGACCAGCGCCACGCTGAGCATAAACGGCAGCCGCCAGCCCCAGCTTAGCAGCTGGTCTTCCGGCAGCTGCGAGACCAGCGCAAACGCGCCGGTAGCCAGCAGCTGGCCGGAAAAGCCGCCGGTCTGCGGAATGGCACCGAGCACGCCGCGCCGGTTGGCCGGGGCGCTCTCCACCACCATCAGCATCGCACCGCCCCACTCGCCGCCGACCAAGAAGCCCTGCACAAAGCGCAGCAGCACCAGCAGGATCGGTGCCCAGATGCCGATGCTGTCATACGAAGGCAGAAGGCCTATCAGGAACGTGGCCGCGCCCATGCCGCCAAGGGTGATCAGCAGGGTGCGCTTGCGCCCCAGCGTGTCGCCCATATGGCCGAAGAAGATGCCGCCCAGCGGCCGCGCCACGAAGCCGACGCCGAAGGTGGCGAACGACGCCAGCATCGCCGCCAGCGGGCTGACGTTGGGGAAAAACACCTTGCTGAACACCAGCGCGCTCGCCAGGCCGTACAGCAGGAAATCATAGAATTCGATGGTATTCCCAATCCAGCTTGAGACCACCACCCGGCGAATACCGGCTTTGTCCGGCACCGCCTGCGGGGCTGCCGGCACTTCCAGTGAAACTGACATCACGACCTTCCTCATTAAATTCTGCGGGCGCATGATGCATTTAAATGGGCCGGGAGAGAAACACTTTAGGGTTGAACGGCGGTTTTCTGTGCGCCGGTACGCATTCCCGCCCGCCAGTTAGCCGTTGCCAATGTGCCGGTACGCCCGCACAATAGCGGCGTACAGCGCGCCCGCCGCGCACGTTTCCGGCAAAAGATTCAGAGAACTATGACCCCGCTACGCTATCTCAACGGTTATCCCCCGGCGATCGTCGCCCAGGCACAGACGCTGTTCGACCAGGGCAAAATGGGACTGTGGATGGAGAAACGCTATCCGCACGGCCACGGCGTGCAAACCGATAAGGCGCTGTATCAGTACGTCAGCGAGTTTAAGCAGCGCTATCTGAAAAACGCCCCGGCGCTGTCGAAGGTGCTGTTTGATAACAGGCAGAATCCGGTAAAGGGCACGCTGGGCACCAATACCTTTGTTTCCCGCGTGCAGGGCGGTAAGTTGAAGAGCAACAATGAAATCCGCATCGCCACGCTGTTCCGCAACGGGCCGGAGGATTTTCTGCGTATGATCGTGGTGCACGAGCTGGCGCACCTGAAGGAGAAGGATCACAACAAGGCGTTTTACCAGCTGTGCTGCCATATGGAGCCGGACTACCACCAGCTGGAGTTTGATATGCGCCTGTGGCTGAACTGGCGGGAGCGGGCTGAGAAAGAGTAACGAAACGGGCGCTGTGCCCGGCAGGCGCGACCACAGCACAGCCGCCCGCCGCCCGCCGCCCGCCGCCCGCCGCCAGCCTGCGATGACGGACGCGACGCCGCTGCACGCATCCGGCCATCCGGCGGCGCAACGTCTCACCGCCGAATAACCATCAGTTAAGCACCGTCAGCCTTCAGGCAGCCGGTGCCCCGGCCTCTTTCTTCGCCACCGCCTTAAAGCGGTTCGCCACCAGCGTGCTGATGCAGGTCAGCACCATCACCAGCGTCATCACCATCGCCATATACAGCGCGTTATTCGAGACGAACGGTGAGGCGAAGGCCGGTACGTAGGCCACCCCCTTGACGTTAAAGTAACCCAGCAGCATGCCCCCCAGCCCCGACCAGAGGATCGCCGAGCAGAACACCACCTTGTTGGCGAACATAAACGGATAGGCGGACTCGACGAAGGTGCCAAAGCCGAGGTTAATCATCAGGCCCGGCGTGGCGACCGCCGCCTCGCTGCGCTCGCGCGGGGCGATGACGTTCGCCAGGTTGATGCCGGCGGCGACCATCACCAGCCCGACCATATCCACCGCACCGAGGAAGCTGACGCCGGATTTTTCCATCTCCAGCAGCACCAGCGGCAGGATCACCGCGTGGTAGACGCCCGCCAGTATGGCCGGCCAGATCACTAGCCCGGCAATCAGCCCGGCCAGCAGCGGGCTGAACGCCAGGGTTTCCGCAATCGCCAGCTTGATTGCGTCACCGGCGATCAGCGCCAGCGGGCTGAGCAGATAGTGCATAATCAGCCCGGCCGCCAGCCCGGAGATCCCCCCGGCGACGATATTGACGGTGGTCATCGGGAAGCGCCAGTTCAGGCACAGTTCAAACAGGTAACGCACAAAGATCCCCGCCAGCACCCCGCCAAGAATGCCGCCGAGAATACCGCCTTCGACCGACAGCACCCCGGCAATAACGCCGGAGACGATCGAGACTTCATCCAGTTCAGAGATCTGTTTCGCCGCCAGCACCGCCACCAGCACCGGCAGGCCTTTCAGCAGGATTTCAAAAATGTCGTTGAGCTTTTCCAGCCCCGGAATATGGCTGGCGGCCAGCACCAGCGCCATGGCGATAAAGCCCGGCAGCGCGGGCAGCATAATGCCGCGGATGTTAAAGCGCTTTAGCAGGCTTTTACCGGAGGCGCTGCTGCCGGAGGGGCTGCCGCCGAGGTCGGGGCGGTATTTAATACCCCAGTGCTTTGCCAGGCAGGCCACAAACGACACCGCGCGGGTGCGGCTGGTGGTGCCGATGGTGCCGGAGACGGCAACCACGTTGGCGTTGGCCGCCGCGATCAGCGCCATCGAGGTGCCGCCGGTGCCGACGATCGGCAGCCGGGTTTCTGCCGCGGCCTGCAGGGCTTCCCGGTTGGCTCCCTGGGGGTCGGCGCTCATCACCATCAGGCCGTCGATCTGCCCGTCACGGATCTGCTGCGCGATCGCCGCGTCCGTTGCCGCTGCCGCTGCGTTCACGGCTGCCAGCGTGCCGCTGAAGCTGCGCTGCGCTGCGGCCGAATCACGGTAGCCGCGCGCCGATGCGCGGCTGTCACCGTCAGGCAGAGCGGCCTCTCCTGCCGTGACGCTCTGCCCGCTATCCGCTACTGAGGAGAGGTCATGCCCGGCCGGCAGCGTCCACAGCGCGGCGGGCGTGGCGGCTTTCACCCCGTCCATCGAGGCCTCGGCGGCGATAAACTGCACCGCCGCCACGGTCATGCCGGCCGCGGCGCACTGGGCATAGATCTCCGCCAGCAGCTTAGCCGGATCGGCCCCGCCGAGGTTATACAGGTTGCCGCCGCTGCTGCCGATAATGGCTATCTTTTTCATTTTTTCCCCGAAAACACCGCTGAATTAACCCATTTATGCTCATTGTGCCGTGATCCTGACCCCAGGTAAAAAACCGCCAGGCCACAACGCCTGTACGACACACCAGCCGGAAAACCATTTTTGATGATAAATGCCGTGTCTGGCAGGGAAAATGAAACAACCGCCTGACTCCGCGTTCAATTGCAGGATCATGCAGCTAATTAGCCGTCGGCTGGCGTGCTGCGGAAGGTGGATTACAACGGACAGGTCGCGCCGCTGAATGCAGCAACGCCGGTCAGCGCCACGGGCAGCAACGCTTCGGCCGGTGCTGCCTGCGGTACTGGCCGTGCGTCAGATAAAGTCGCGCGCCTTCTGGATCAGGCTGGTTTTGGTCAGCGCGCCGAGGAACGTGCGCTCGGTCGGATTGTTCAGCACCGGCAGGCGCTCCAGCGTCACCTCGGCGAAGGCTTCCCAGCCCTCGCGGATGGTCTGGCTGGCGAACACGGTCGGGAACTGGCTGTCCATCACGCAGCTGACCGGGGAGGTCAGGGTAATCTCCTTATCCAGCACCTTGTGGGAAATATCGTGGATCGATACCACGCCAAGAAACGCCCCGGCGTGGCTGACCACATAGACGAACCGCTCCCGCTTGATCGAACTGACCGCCAGCGCCTTGCCGACCGAGTCCTCCGGGGTCAGCGCCGCGCCGGGAACAATGAACTGCGCGATGATGCCGTTATCAAAGTCGAACTTGGCGTCCGATCGGCTGAAGTGGCGGCCGATAACCGGGTAGGTGCTGCCAGCGTGCAGCTGCCAGGCGATCATTGAGGCCAGCACGCAGGCGATCATCGACGGGAACAGCAGGCTGCTGTTCAGCGTCATCTCCAGCACCATCAGCATCGCCATCAGCGGTGCCTGGCTGACCGCGGCCAGCACCGCGCCCATGCCGATAGCGGCAAAGACTTCGGCGTTGCCTACCGGCAGCCCCAGCGCGGCGGCAACCAGCGCCAGCGCTTCGCCGGCCAGCGCACCGGTCAGCAGCGCCGGGGTGAACAGCCCGCCTACCGCACTGGAGCCGACGGAGACAGCCGTCGCCAGCATTTTTAACAGCAGCAGCATCAGCAGCACCGGCAGCAGGAAGTCGCCGGCCATCACCCGCACGATCACTTCATAGCCGTTGCCGAGGATCTGCGTGCTGCCGATGGCCAGCCCGCCCACCAGCAGGCCGCCCAGCCCGAGCCGCAGCGGCAGGCTGGCAATATGGCTGAAGCCGCGGCGACTGAGGCCGATCAGGCTGAGCAGCGCCCAGCCGAGCAACCCGGCCAGCAACCCGGTGAGCAGCGTCAGGCCGATGCTGCCGGGGGTGAGGTCAAACTGGGCGTGAGAAAACGGGTAGATGGCGGAGCGGTAGCCGAGCGACCACATGGTCAGCACCGCCGCTCCGGCGGAGATAATCAGCGGGATCAGCCGCTGCATCGCCGAGATGCCAAAGGCGATCTCGGCGACAAAAATCGCCGACGCCAGCGGCGCATGGTAGACGGAAGCAAGGCCGGCGGCGGCGGCCATCGCCACCAGGTCGCTGTTCTTCAGCGGCAGCGAACGGAACAGCCAGCGGCCCATCAGGCTGCCGCTCAGCGCCGACAGCTGCACCATCGGCCCCTCACGCCCGAGCGACGCCCCGCTGCTGATGCTGGCCAGCGAGGAGAGGCTGCGAAACAGCGAGGTGCGCGCCGGCACCGCGTCCAGCCGCGCGTTAATCACCTCCAGATAGTCGGTGCGCCGCGTCTCTTTCTGCTCCAGCGCCGTGGCATAATGCAGGAAAAATCCGGCAATCACGCCGCCGATGCCGACGATCAGCGGCCAGCTGTACCACGGCCAGACCTGCATCGCGCGGGTGATATCCTCACCGCCGCCGCGAAAGGCCACGGCGTTAATCAGCGCGATCGCCTCGCGAAAGCCCAGCGTCACCAGCGAGGCGACCAGCCCGACCGGGATCGCCACCAGCAAACTGGTCCAGTTCAGTGCATGTTTACTGCCCGCGCTCATGATGCTCCCTCAGGGGTCAAATCCGCTCTGCGCCTATCCTGAAAGAGCCGGGGCAAAAAATCAAATCACCCGCGCCGCGCCGCGCTGAACCGCCCTGTAAATATTTCTAAATATTGCCGGGCGCAATTGACCTTCCTCCTGCGCTCACCTATCTTCATTTTTAGCAAAGGGGAGTAACTTCATTGCCGGCTAATCGTCACTACGGTGCTCACGCACCCGGTTACCGGGCAACCCAGGCAGATTCTGATCCTGTGTTGTAAGTGAGACCTTGCCGGAAGGCGAGGTCTGCTTACAGCATTAACACCACTGTGGCTGACGTCTTCCGATGTCAGCCATTTGTTTTTACGGGATACGCATATGAATACTGTAGGTACGCCGTTGCTCTGGGGCACCTTTGCCGTGGTGGTGGTAATTATGCTGGCCGTCGACCTGCTGCTGCAGGGCAAACGCGGCGCGCACACCATGACCATGAAACAGGCCGCCGCCTGGTCGCTGGTCTGGGTGACCCTTTCGCTGTTGTTTAACGCCGCCTTCTGGTGGTATCTCACCACCACCGCCGGCCGCGAAGTTGCCGATGCGCAGGCGCTGGCGTTCCTCACCGGTTATCTGATTGAAAAAGCCCTGGCGGTGGATAACGTCTTCGTCTGGCTGATGCTGTTCAGCTACTTTGCGGTACCCGCCGCGCTGCAGCGCCGGGTGCTGATTTACGGCGTGCTGGGCGCGATCGTACTGCGCACCATTATGATCTTCGCCGGCAGCTGGCTGGTGACCCAGTTCAGCTGGCTGCTCTATCTGTTCGGCGCCTTCCTGCTGTTTACCGGGATTAAGATGGCGCTGGCGAAAGAGGATGATAACGCCATCGGCGATAAGCCGCTGGTACGCTGGCTGCGCGGCCACCTGCGGATGACCGATAAGATCGAAGGCGAGAAGTTCTTCGTGCGGCAGAACGGCCTGCTGTACGCCACGCCGCTGCTGCTGGTGCTGATTATGGTCGAGCTGAGCGACGTGATCTTCGCCGTTGACAGTATCCCGGCGATCTTCGCGGTGACCACCGACCCGTTTATCGTGCTGACCTCAAACCTGTTTGCCATCCTTGGCCTGCGCGCGATGTACTTCCTGCTGGCCAACGTGGCCGAGCGCTTCTCAATGCTGAAGTACGGATTGTCGCTGATTCTGGTGTTTATCGGCGTGAAAATGCTGATCGTCGACCTGTTCCATATCCCGATCGCCATCTCGCTGGGCGTGGTGGGCGGTATTCTGGCGCTGACGCTGCTGATTAACGCCTGGGTTAACCACCGCAACGACCGTCAGGCCGGGCGATAAGCCCGCATTAAATGAGGGCCGCAGTTGCGGCCCTTAAACGTTTTAACCGCATATTCTGCGCGGTTTATGCACAAAATTGCCGTTACAGAGGCGAGATATCGCGAATTATCCCTTTCCCTGCACGTACATTTCCTTATACTCCCCTGCGCAAACACCTCATGCTCCCGTCATTGAACTGCCGGGCGGCTGACATTCATTACCACAGTGATTCTAAAAATTATGCCAACTGAAAAACGTGGCGGCGGCCTGATTCAGCGCCTGCTGCAGGGTAGCCTGGTAACTCAGATTATGATTGGCCTGCTGGCGGGTATCGCCCTGGCCTGGTTCTCGAAAAGCAATGCGCTGGCGGTGGGCCTGCTGGGTGAGCTGTTCGTCAGCGCCCTGAAGGCGGTCGCCCCGCTGCTGGTGCTGGTGCTGGTGGTCTCTTCGATCGCTAACCATCAGCAGGGGACGAAAACCAATATTCGCCCGATCGTGATGCTGTATCTGCTCAGCACCTTCTTTGCCGCCATCGTGGCGGTGGTCGCCAGCCATCTGCTGCCGCAGAACCTGACGCTGTCGACGGCCGCGGTGGAGATCACGCCGCCGAGCGGCATTATGGCGGTACTGCACGGCCTGCTGATGAGCATGGTCTCTAACCCGATTGAAGCGCTGATGAAGGCTAACTATATCGGCATCCTGGTGTGGGCGATCGGCCTCGGCTTTGCCTTCCGCCACAGCAGCGCCAGCACCCGCACCTTCCTCAACGACGCGTCCGATGCGGTGACCCGGCTGGTGCGCATCGTGATCCGCTTCGCGCCGATCGGCATTTTTGGCCTGGTGGGTTCGATCCTCGCCTCGACCGGCTTTGACGCACTGTGGGACTACGCCCATCTGCTCGGCCTGCTGCTCGGCTGTATGCTGCTGATGGCGCTGGTGTTCAACCCGATTCTGGTCTGGTGGCAGATCCGCCGCAACCCCTATCCGCTGGTGTTTATGTGCCTGCGTGAAAGCGGCGTAACCGCCTTCTTCACCCGCAGTTCGGCCGCCAATATCCCGGTAAATATGGCGCTGGCGAAGAAGCTGAACCTCGATGAAGACACCTACTCGGTATCGATCCCGATCGGGGCCAATATCAGCATGGCCGGCGCGTCAATCACCATCACCGTGCTGACGCTGGCCGCGGTTAACACGCTGGGCATCCACGTTGACGTCGGCACCGCGATCCTGCTGAGCCTGGTGGCCTCGATCTGCGCCTGCGGCGCGTCCGGCGTGGCCGGTGGCTCGCTGCTGCTGATCCCGGTGGCCTGTAACATGTTTGGCATTCCGAACGATGTGGCGATGCAGGTGGTCGCGGTCGGCTTTATCATCGGCGTGCTGCAGGACTCCGCAGAGACGGCGCTGAACTCTTCCGCCGATATTCTGTTCTGTGCGGCGGCCTGCCAGGCCGAAGATCGCCGCAACGCTCAGGCGCTGGTACGTTCTCAGCAGTAATCGCACGCCCGGGGCCGCCGCCCGGCGGCCCGCTCTCTGATGCCGGACCTCATCTCCGCCGCCAGACCTGCACGTTTGCCGGTTCCTGCCGCTGAATTTCCTGCCGGCCCACGGGCCGCATCCCCACCCTGCGACCGCTACCCTCCGGACGCTGGCCGGTATAGCGGGCAGCGGCTTTGCCACGGCAGATTCGCCGCTGACTTTGTAAAAAACGGCCCGTTGCGTAGGGTCGACAGTTGCAGCGCGAATAAGTGGCACTTTTCAGCGCCCGGGGTCAGCATTCGTCCAATTATGTCAGCCTGTGTAAAGCTCTTTCACATCCGCTGCGCACAACGGTAAAACATCACCAGACTGGCGTTTCATCCTGTCCAGCTCTGCTTAAATTTGTTACAGTTATTTGCCGTTACTCACCCGCAATGTCCGGGTTAAGTAAGCGGCCCATTGTGCTAAAACACGCGTGTTCAGCCGCCCCTCGGCTGGCAATGGCGCACCCAAAAAAACGATTAATTCAGCGTGCCAGCTTGCCGGAAATCGGGCCCATTATGATGTTCAGGACTGTTGATGGATATTTTTAAAGATTTACTGCACGCGCTCTGGCAGCAGGATTATGTCACCCTGGCCGATCCGTCGCTGGTCTGGACGCTCTACTTCGTGCTGTTTATGATCCTGTTTCTGGAAAACGGTCTGCTGCCGGCCGCCTTTCTGCCCGGAGACAGTCTGCTGATTCTGGTCGGCGTGCTGATTGCCAAGGGCACCATGAGCTTCCCCCTGACGCTGCTTATTTTGACCACCGGAGCCAGCCTCGGCTGCTGGGTGAGCTATATTCAGGGCCGCTGGCTCGGTAACACCCCGCTGGTGCAAAAATGGCTGGCGCATCTGCCCGCCCAGTATCATCAGCGGGCGCATCAGATGTTCCACCGGCATGGCCTGTCGGCCCTGCTGATCGGCCGCTTTATCGCGTTTGTGCGCACGCTGCTGCCGACCATCGCCGGGTTGTCCGGCCTCAGCAACGCCCGTTTTCAGTTCTTTAACTGGATGAGCGGACTGCTTTGGGTGCTGATCCTTACCGTGCTCGGTTTTGCGCTGGGGAAAACGCCGCTGTTTCGCAAGTATGAAGATCAGCTGATGATCTGCCTGATGCTGCTGCCGCTGGTGCTGCTGGTCTGCGGGCTCTTCGGCTCACTGTACGTGCTGTGGCGGAAAAAACAGTCCTCTCCTAAAGCAGGGGGCCAGTGATGCGCTGGCCCTTTTTCCGCGTGTCCGGACGTTCGCTACGGCTGGCACCCTGGCTGCTGCTGGCTGGCATGGCCCTGCTGGGCCTGACGCTGATGCCCGCACTGTTCCGCACCGACAGCTCGCTGCAGATCCGCAGCTCCCGGCCGGGCAGTAGCCCGCCGGATGGCTTTTACGTTTATCAGTCGCTAAGCGCACAGGGCATCCGCATTAAAAGCATCACCCCGGAGCAGAATGCGCTGGTGATCAAATTCGATTCTCAGGAGCAGAGCCTGGCGGCCGAAAAGGTGCTGCGTGAGTTGCTGCCGTTCGGTTTTGCGATTGACCACCCGGAGGCAACCACCACCGCCCGCTGGCTTGGCCGCCTGAACCTGCGGACCTGAATCACCTGGCCGCCCGACTGCGGCGGCTTTTTCTCCCCCACGTTTTGAGCTTTTCTGGTTTTCTGTCTATGCTTTACTGACCACCACTCGCTATTTCCCTGTATCAGTAATCCGATGCCGTTAGCAGGTATCGCTAAAGAAAGGAATCTTATCCATGACTACTCGACCGATCCTCGCTGCCGTTCTGCTTAGCCTCACCTCGCTCACGCAGGCCGCCGGTCTGTGCCAGCAGAAAGAGCAGGCCATCCAGCATGAAATTGATATTGCGCGCCAGCATAATAACCCGCACCGGGTTAGCGGGCTGGAGCGGGCGTTGACCGAAACGCGGGCTAACTGCTCCGATGCCAGCGTGCGGGCTGCACACCAGCAGAAGATTAAGGAACATCAGCAGAAGGTATCCGAACGCGAGCAGGAGCTGAAACAGGAGCGGGCGGAGGGTGGCGATCGGAAGAAGATCGCCAAACGTGAGAAAAAACTGGCTGAGGCTCAACGCGAGCTGAAGGACGTTCAGGCTGCCCCCTATTAAGGCACAGCGCTGGCTAAATACCGATTACTCATCAGGAGTGTTTCATGTCTAAAGATACCACCTCAGAACATCTGCGCGCCGAGCTGAAAAACCTTGCCGATACCCTGGACGAGGTGCTGAGCACCTCCGGCGAAAAATCGAAGGCCGAACTGGACAAGCTGCGCAGCAAGGCGCAAAGCGCGCTGAAAGACACCCGTGCCCGCCTCGGTGAGTCCGGCGACCGTATTGCCCAGAGCACCCGTGAAGCGGCAGAGCGCACCGATGTCTACGTCCGCGACAACCCGTGGACCAGCGTCGGTATCGGTGCCGCCATTGGCGTGGTGCTGGGTGTGCTGCTGACCCGTCGCTGATATGGCAGACCGTCAGCAAAGCCACGGCCCCGGCCAGGGGGTCATTAACGTCGGCCAGCGTATCGTTACTACGCTGGTTGGCATCGTGGAAACCCGCGTGCGGCTGGCGGTGGTTGAGCTGGAAGAGGAGAAAGCCAACCTTATCCAGATGCTGCTGATGATCGGCCTGACCATGCTGTTTACCGCCTTTGGGTTGATGAGCCTGATGGTGCTGATTATCTGGGCGGTCGACGCACAGTACCGGCTGATGGCGATAGCCATTACCACCGGCGTGCTGTTCGCGCTGGCGCTGATTTTCGGCCTGTGGACGCTGGCCAAGTCGCGGCGTTCGACCCTGCTCAGCGCCACCCGGAAGGAGCTGAGCACCGATCGCAAGCTGCTGGAGGATGACTAATGTCCAGCCGTGAACGCCGCGAGCGTAAAGCCGAACTGCTGCGTAAGGTGTATCAACAGCGCCTCGACCTCAGCGCCGGGCGTAAGGCCTGGCTGGAGAGCACCACCCGTTACGATCACGGCTGGCTGGCGCTGCTCAGCGCCAAACGCTATCTGGCGATCGGCAGCGGCGTGCTGGCTATCTGGTCGGTGCGTAACCCGCGCTTTATCACCCGCTGGGCACGGCGTGGACTGGGCGCATGGAGCACCTGGCGCATGGTGCGCAACGTTATTCCCCGCCGCTAATGGCCGGCCGCAAACACCGCGCGGCCGCGCTTTTATCCCCCCTGCAAATTTCCTGAACAACTTCGACGAATTATCTCGCTTACAATGCGTCAGACTCACCAGTAATATCCACCTCAACGACCAGCACTGAAAGCTAAGACAGTGTCAGGCCGGGCTAAATCAGGTCAAACAGACAGTGCGACCCCCCTATTGTTGTTGAGGATTAAAATGAAAAAATTAGAAGATGCAGGTTTCCTGGTCGCACGTATCCTGATGCCAGTTCTGTTCATCGTAGCAGGCTGGGGCAAAATCACCGGCTATGCAGGCACCCAGCAGTATATGGAAGCAATGGGCGTACCGGGCTTCTTCCTGCCGCTGACCATCCTGCTGGAGTTCGGTGGCGGCCTGGCGATTCTGTTCGGTTTCTTCACCCGCACCACCGCGCTGATCACCGCCGTGTTCACCGTGCTGACCGCGCTGCTGTTCCACGCTAACTTTGCGGAAGGCGCTAACTCAATTATGTTTATGAAGAACTTCAGCATTGCCGGTGGTTTCCTGCTGCTGGCCATCACCGGCCCTGGCGCTTACAGCATCGACCGCCTGCTGGGTAAAAAGTGGTAAATTGCCGCGGCCAGGCGGCCAGGCCTTAATCAGGCGGGTGCCATTGCGGCCAGACGGGGTCTACACTTGAAGAAGTCGGGGCGGGGGTTACTCCCTGCCCCTTTTAATTTTTAGGGAGGAAGTATGGGACAGTTAATCGAAGGCGTATGGCACGACACCTGGTACGACACCAAATCGACCGGCGGGCGCTTTAAGCGCTCAGAAGCGATTTTCCGCAACTGGGTAACCGCCGATGGCGAAGCCGGCCCGCACGGTAAAGGCGGTTTTAAGGCTGAAGCCGGTCGTTACCACCTGTACGTCTCCCTCGCCTGTCCGTGGGCGCACCGCACGTTGATTATGCGCCAGCTGAAAGGGCTGGAAGAGACGATCTCCGTTTCGGTGGTGCATCCGCTGATGCTGGAGAACGGCTGGACCTTTGATGAAGATTTCCCGGCCGCTACTGGCGACAGCCTGTATCAGAATGAATATCTCTATCAGCTCTATCTGCACGCCGAGCCGAGCTATACCGGCCGCGTCACCGTGCCGGTGCTGTGGGATAAGCAGCAGCACACCATCGTCAGCAACGAGTCCGCCGACATTATCCGCATGCTGAACAGCGCTTTTGACGGCGTGGGCGCGCGGGCCGGCGATTACTACCCGGACGATCTGCAGGCGCAGATTGATGAGCTGAACGGCTGGATCTACGACACGGTCAACAACGGCGTCTATAAATCCGGATTTGCCACCAGCCAGCCGGCCTACGATGAGGCGGTCACCGCGCTGTTTGCCTCGCTGGAACGTCTGGAGCAGATCCTCGGACAAACCCGTTATCTGACCGGCGATCGCCTGACGGAAGCGGACCTGCGGCTGTGGACCACGCTGGTGCGCTTTGACCCGGTGTACGTAACCCATTTCAAATGCGATCGCCACCGTATCAGTGACTACCTGAACCTGAACGGTTTCCTGCGCGAGATCTACCAGCTGCCGGGCATCGCCGAAACGGTGGATTTAGCGCATATCCGTCATCACTACTACCGCAGCCATAAAACCATTAACCCGAGCGGCGTGATTTCGCTGGGCCCGGCGTTTGACTGGGATGAGCCGCACGGCCGCGACGAGCGCTTTCCTTAATTAGCATCCGGGGCGATCGCCCGCGCCCCGGCACGCTTTTTTGATCTGGCACAACGCTTTGCTCCGCACGGTTACGTACCTTAGTTGAGGTAAACACACCTTATCTCAACCGGCAGACCTGCCACGGAGCTTTGCTATGATCAAAACCCTGTCCGTTTGCGCCGCTGTGATTATGCTGGTCTGGATTGGCTTTGTCGGCCACTACTATTACCAGACCTTCTCTCACTTTAACGACATCGAACACGCCCAGCAGAGTGCTGAGCACTGAAAACCAGCGGGTGCCGGCCGGTTAGCCTGAGCGCTTCGCCAGCAGCTTAGGGATCTCGCGCAGGCACCAGGCCTTGGCTTCCCCCATGCTGTCACGCCGCCAGGCCATGATGATATCCACCTCACGGGTGTACTCCGCGCTGACCACCCGCAGACGCCCCTCGGCAATATCCTGTTCAACCATGCTGTACGGCATGGTGCCGACGCCAAGCCCGGCCAGCAGCGCGCGGCGCTTGTCTTCTACGGTGCTCACCGTCAGACGCTGCTGCTTATCCAGCAGGGTTACCGTCAGTACCGGGCGCTCGCGGGCGGTATCGGCCACCGCAATACCGCGATATTTTACCCGGGTGCTCTCCGCCTGCGGCTCCGGCTCCTGATGGATCGGATGATCGGCGCTGGCGACATAGACGCTCATCAGGGTGTACAGCTTGCGGGTGTTGATCTCCGAGGAGGCGCGAAAATGCATATCCGGTGCGATGACGATATCCGCCCGTCCCTGCTCCAGCCGCTCCCACGCGCCGGCCAGCACTTCGGTCATCAGCGACAGCTGGGTGTTGGCTTTTTCCGCCAGCCTTTCAACCAGCGGGAACAGCAGATCGGTCGCCACCAGCGACTCGGTGGCGATGGTCAGGTGGGTTTCCCAGCCGCGCGCCAGCGCTTCGGCATCGGTGGTCAGCTTATCGGCGGCCTCCAGCAGCACCCGCCCGCGCTCCAGCAGCATACGCCCGACGTTGGTAAATTTAGTGCGGTGGCCGGAACGGTCAAACAGCACCACGTCCAGCTCCTCTTCCAGCTTCTGCATGGTGTAGCTGAGCGCGGAGGGTACCCGGCCCAGCTCATCCGCCGCCGAAGCAAAGCTGCCGCGCCTGTCGATAGCATCCATTACCCGCAACGCTTCCAGCGTCAGAGCACGATCTTTAGCCATAACGATTCTCTGTCAGGAATTTTGAATATGGGCAGCAGATTAACTGGCTTACAATCCGTCGTCCAGAAACTTACCATTACAGGCTATAACCCCCGGGCGAATTCGGGTAATAAACGAGCACGAGGAGGAGAGACGATGATCACCAGCCGGACAGAAAAACAGTGTGGTAAAGCCGATTTTGGCTGGCTGCAGGCGCGTTACACCTTCTCCTTTGGCCACTATTTCGATCCAAAATTACTGGGCTACGCGTCATTGCGCGTGCTGAACCAGGAAGTGCTGGCACCAGGGGCTTCCTTCCAACCGCGCAGCTACCCGCGCGTTGATGTGCTTAACCTGATCCTGCAGGGCGAAGCGGAATACCGCGACAGCGAAGGCAACACGCAGCAGGCGCAGGCGGGCGAAGCGTTGTTACTGGCCACCCAGGCGGGGGTCAGCTACAGCGAACACAATATCAGTAAAGACCGCAGCCTGACGCGGCTGCAGCTGTGGCTGGACGCCTGCCCGGAAAAAGAGAGTGGCGCACTGCAGCGCATAGCCGTTTCCGACCGGCAGCGCTATACGTTACTGGCTTCACCGGACGGCAGCCACGGCAGCCTGCAGCTGCGCCAGCAGGTGTGGGTGCACCATCTGGTGCTGCAGCCCGGCGAGAGCCACACCCTGCCGCTGCACGGCCAGCGCGCCTATCTGCAGTCGATTCACGGCTCGCTGCAGGCCAGCGGCCACCCCAGTCAGCGCGAGGCGCTGACCTGCGGCGACGGCGCGTTTCTGCATGAAGAGGCCAGCGTGACCTTAACCGCCGAAACGCCGCTGCGTGCGCTGGTGATTGATTTGCCGGTGTAAGCAGACAGGCGACAGCGGTGTCGCCTCAGGAGTGGGTAAGATTTTTTGCAGCCTGAAAAATGACAGCAAGAACCTCCTCACGAGAAGCCGTGATCGGTTTCCCCGGCGGGGTGAGCCGATCAATCTCATCAGAGGTGAAGACTCTTTCTGTCAGCTCGCCGTTGAGCCTGAGCATGCGAGCATGCACCCTGTAAGGTTTAGCAGACATTGTTTCCTCTGTACGAATCTGCGATGCCATATAACCTCCTGTTATGATTACGCTCCGATTGTTGCTCGTTTTTCAGTCAGTCACAATGCTTATCTGTGCCCTGCTGCAACCAGCGAAAAAGCGCATCCGCTTCGCGATACAGAATGAGCTTATTCCCTGAAATATCTTTGAATCCGTGTTGATCAATGTAGTAACTCGCCACCTGCTCGTTAATCGGCGAGATCAAACGCAGGCCGCTGCAATCGGTCTCCGCCATAAACAAAGTGGCAACCAGCATAACAAAACTAAAATAATGGCGAAAAAAGAACCAATTTTTTTAACAAAATAATTTGCCATGGTCTACCTACATCAACTGGCGTAGGAACTCTGATATCTCATCCCCCTAAAACCGGTAGACTCAATACCCTGACATTGAGTGCGCCAATCACTCATGGACTGATGAGATTGGCCAGTATTCATTCCCACCGTCTACCTTGTCGTTTAAACATCATAAATACACTTAAATTACATAACCTTAAATGTTACATGATGATCTAATGATTCATGAAACATAGTAAAGGTATACCCTTTAGACATAGGTTTTTGAGCTATAGATCGTCGGCTGTACAAAAAAATCATTTACATATTGAAATGTGAAATTCAATCATTATAATCCGTTATGTTACCACCTCGGGTGCCTCTTCACCTTACCTGTTACGTGCTTGTACACAGGGTGCAAGGACTAACCAGTGTCCCACTGGGAAGAAAAGGAGAGACATCATGGGTCCGAAAGTCGTCGATGTATGCAAATACAAACGCTTTCGGTTCGGTCGCTGGGAAGATGTGTGCAAACACAAACGCTCATTGCCGAATCGTTAAGTGATACACCCGTCGGTGGTAACCTTTGATATTGTAAGGTCGAGTTCCGTAGTTCCCGACCTCAAAAAAATCAAAGTCACGCTATATCTTTGGTTCCCATCATTGCAATAAAATGCTCTTGATCACCGGTGTCAGTAAATATTCTCTCAAACATTTCCAAGTAAACACTAACTTCAATATGACCTATGGATTGAATATTTTTCCCATCTGAATGTGAATGTCTATTTATAAATCTATAGAATGAGTTATATCGAGGTTCTGCATGAGAATCAGCAAGTGATTTTAAAACCTCTTTAAGCTTGTCTTTCTTACATGAAAAACTGAAATAATATTCAAGAATATTCCTCATCAAGTTTGGCAATATAATCGAATTCACTATTCCATTTTTTGCGTCTTTTAATACTTGCCATAATGATTGATATTCATTAAGAATATCATCCTTTTTCAACTTATAGCATTGACTATAGTTTCCTTTGACTATTCGATTGAAACTCCAGTTTTTTATAACATTTTTTTCAGAGTTGGCTATTATAACTAACTCTTGAAAGAAGAATAGGCTGTGCGTCAAAATGATGAATTTCTTTGCAACATCCTTCAAAATCAGATCATTAAAAATCATTGCGGATATCTCATATATATAATTATGAGAAAGGCTTGAAATTGGATCATCGATAACAATAAACTTGTCTTTGATGATATCATCTTTATTTTTAAGCCCTTTGCATTGCTCTAAAAAATATAAGAATGATATTATCGTTTTTTCACCTTCACTTAATGATTTAAATACACTCTTAGTATTGCTTTGACCTTCACGGTGTAGCCTGTATGTTTCTGATTCATCTTGATGCTTTATTAAAGTGAAACCCATTATGCCAAGAGAAATGAGGCTGTCATTAATATGACTTATTGTTTCTTCGATATTCACAACCTCACTCGATTTTAATCTATTTTCGGATTGTAGTTGCTTGTTTTTATTATTTATGCTTTCAACTTCTTTATCAAGCTTCTCAATCAACTCATCTAACTCATTCGATTGCTCATGATATCGATTAATGGAACTTTCATTCATTAACCTTAAATGGGATAGAAGGTCTTTCCGTAACATTTCACACTCATCATCATAATTATCAATTTTCTTATTATGATATTCAATTTTTTGGTTTAAATCATTTACTTGTTTAATAAAGCCATTAAGTATCTCTTGATCGATATTTAAAAAAATAGACTCTGATGGAGATGATATTTTTCTTTGGATGAGTTTTTCATTCGAATCATAATGATGTTTGATGTCACTGATATTTTTTGACAATAAGTTATTATCAATCAACTCACCTAGATCATTGAAATTCAACAAGTAACTATCTAAACTATCACGCCAAGTTGCATAACGTTTTTTTACAGCGTCTACCTCCAATAAACCTTCTTTGTACGTTTCATCAAAGATATTATTTAATTCTTTCTTGAAATCATTGCTGTTTATTTTCTGTTGGCAAAATGGACACTGATCATCCACTAAAAACTTCACACCAGATCTTACCCAGTCAGAGTTAGAAAGTTTTTCTATAGATTTAGACAACTGACTATTGCTGGTGCTTAGCAAGGGTGTGCTTAAGATATTACTATCTTCGCCAGATAATACCGGAAGTATCAACTTAGGTATGATTGAATACTTTACTTCTTTGAATTTATTTAAATATTTATATCTTTCCTCCAATTCGGAAAACTCATTTTCTTTAATATTATCATGTCCATTAATAGCTTCGAAAAGCCTTTGTTTTCTTGACATCCAGTTTACAAGGTTACTAACCTCCGACTTCCTAATGCTTGCAGTTCTATTCCAAATCTCGTCTATTATTTTAGAACACACAGATTCTTTTAATTCTCTTTTCTCCCGTGCATTATTATTCTTAATATCTATTTTTCTAATATTGCTTGTTATTTCCCTATTGTTATCATCAATTATTTTAGTTATTTCAGCATTTTCATTGTTAAGCGTAAAAACGCCAGGTTGAGTTTGACTATTGTGAAAGGTTTCATCAATATAATCTTGATTAAAAACAAGGAATTGAACATCCTCATCAGGCGTCAACCTACAATTAGCATATTCAGGATTACTAGGATTAAAGAAATATCCAGATATGGTAGATTTACCACTACCATTTAACCCATAGATTAGATTCACCTTAGAACTTAAATCAAATTCAACGTCCACGTCAGGACTGTAACTTCTAACAGATTTAACGAATAATTTTGTCATCTAGCTTTCCTTAGGTTTCAACAAAATTCAAGTGAACATTTCAGGATAATTTTTACTAAAGCAGTGGTGGGAACAGCGAGAATTTAACACTATTAATACAAACACTTCAATGGTATATCCTATATCAAGTATACTTCTTTTCTGCTGCGACTTTCCATCAATTATCATGAGAGGATTATGTATGATTATTTTTGATAATGCATCTATCAAAAGGTACTATCTTGTTTAACTCAATAGCCCGATATGATATACCATGAGACTTTTTTTTAAAACCGGCTAATGAAATTCCAATAAACAGGTCATATCAAACTAAAGAGCAGTTCAATAAATTTTTAAATTTAAGATACTTATATACGCTGCTTATTCACAGTGCCCTGTGAGAAAAATTTTACAGCGCGTTCTGCCTTGTTCCAGTTTTGGATAACTGCAGTATGCCAATATGAACTTGATTTAAGGAAAAAACCGCCCAAGGCGGTAAATAAAAACACCGCGGCAGACTATCAGCAACAATTGGAATCAGATTTCATTCATTAACCTTCAAGCCGATTCAATTAATTAACAACTAACGGGATTTGCTTTTATAGTATATAATTAAATTACTTCTTAGATCTGGGGGTTGGGTTTATTTTATTAACATTTATTTTGTTTATGTAGATAGACTCAATGACGTTTTCCGTTATATCCATGATGCTATTAATTTCGCTACTAGAAGCTTTATAGCTTCTATGCATACTTGCATGACCAGCTTCAATTACCTTATCAATTGCTTGAAACTGATACTTCGATATATAACCTTCATCTTTTAATTTAGATAAATTTTTCTTAAAGGTTCCTTGGTCACCAATAACTTCCACCATTACCATTTCAAGCAATGCCCTAACACCCATAATGGCTAATCGAGGCATGTTGTTTTTTAAGGCTATATAAATCTCTCTAAAAACCTCGGCTTTATCAGATTGCTTAAATGATATCGCATCACCATCAATTCGATGTAGCCACTTCGGTTCCTTTCTAATGGTTTTAGGCGGATACTGATTAGAAAAATACTCATCATTCATTCCGCTGAATGTGCTTTCGATGTACAATGTAATACTCTCGCAACCCATGCACTCAGAGAGATAATAGTTATCCTCCTCAAAATAAACAACTTGCTTTCCTTCCTCTTCAAATTCAATTTTTTTCTTGTGGGATAGAATGAGATGCTTTGTTTCACGGGAGCAGTTATTACAATAGATTCTTTTTATTTCTTCTGGCATATAGATTATTTTTTGTTAACTTTCACTTAATCATACTCGAAAATGAACATTTTTTACAGAACAATCTTACTAGCTATAATGCAGAAAAGTATAAATCACCACATTTAATAACTAATCTTTTAAATAACACTGTCCGCCCCGAGTACACGCACTCTTCTTAGATGGTTTATCTGGAGGCAAGAGAAATATCACATTTTGTGTTCGCAATACAGGTAAGTGGACAGTTTCTCCCTATACCGTTCGATTATCATCAATAGTTGATGTATCCCATTTTTTCTTCTGAGCACCTGAGATATACCAACGTATTGTTTTTGAATAAGTTCGAAGCTGACCGGTAAGCCGCATTCTTTTCATGAAGAGTGCCGTGGACAGTCATTCATCCGGTACAGAAAGCACAAAACCCGCCGAAGCGGGTTCTGTGTCGAATGAGTTGAAGCTGACCGGTAAGCCGGGTTCTGTCGTGGACAGTCATTCATCTAGGCCAGCAATCGCTCACTGGCTCAAGCAGCCTACCCGGGTTCAGTACGGGCCGTACCTTGTGAACCCCTATTTGGCCTTGCTCCGGGTGGAGTTTACCGTGCCGCGAACTGTTACCAGCCGCGCGGTGCGCTCTTACCGCACCCTTTCACCCTTACCTGATTTCTCCTTCATCTTTCAGACTGCAGCTGCGTTGGCTGCCCTCACTCACCCCGGTCACTTAGTTACCTAAGCTCCCGGGGATTCGTTCGGTTGCCGCCTTGCCGCAGCCTGAAATCTTTCGGAGAACCATCGGCGGTTTGCTCTCTGTTGCACTGGTCGTGGGCTTGCGCCCCCCAGGCGTTACCTGGCACCCTGCCCTATGGAGCCCGGACTTTCCTCCCCTTTGTCTGTCTCCCCGAAGGGGACGGCAACAAAGCGGCGACTGTCTGGTCAGCTTCGGCGCGCAGTGTATAGGGTTTTCTGTGGCTTGTCACTCACCCTGCTGGTCAAGCGCGTACTTATACAGGGCATTTTTCTTCACGCCGTGGATTTCGGCGGTCAGCGCTGCCGCTTTTTTCAGCGGCAGCTCGGTCTGCAGCAGCGCCAGCGTGCGCAGCGCCTCCTGCGGCAGCGCCTCCTCTTCGGCGTGGAAGCCTTCGACGATCAGCACCATCTCGCCCTTGCGGCGGTTCTCATCCTCCTGCACCCACGCCAGCAGCTCGCCCACCGGCGCACCATGAATCGACTCCCAGGTTTTGGTAATTTCCCGCGCCAGCACCACGTAGCGTTCAGCACCCAGCACCTGGACCATATCCTGCAGGCTGTCGAGCAGGCGGTGGGTCGACTCATAAAAAATCAGCGTGCGTGGCTCTTCCAGCACGGCGCGCAGCGCATCACAACGGCCTTTGCTTTTGGCTGGCAGGAAGCCTTCATAGCAGAAGCGATCCGAGGGCAGCCCGGACGCGCTGAGCGCGGTAATCGCCGCACAGGCACCCGGCAGCGGCACCACGCGGATGCCGGCTTCACGGCACAGGCGCACCAGGTGATAGCCCGGATCGTTGATCAGCGGCGTGCCGGCATCGGAAACCAGCGCTATGCTTTGACCGTCCTGCAGCTTCGCCAGCAGCGTCTCCGCCTTCTGCTGTTCATTATGATCGTGCAGTGCGAACAGCCGCGCATTGATGGCGAAATGTTGTAGCAACAGCCCGGTATGACGTGTATCTTCCGCTGCGATCAGGTCGACGCCTGCCAGCACCGCCAGGGCCCGCTGGGTGATATCGCCCAGGTTACCAATCGGTGTGGGAACGATATAGAGCGTGCTGGCAGAAATCTCTGCCCGATCGTGTTGTTTCATTGTTTGATCCGAATTGCCGATTTAATATTGAGCATCTTGAAAAAAAACATCACTGGATACAGTATGCTTCCTTCGAAAGTAATTCACAGCAAAGCCGGGCGCATTGCCCCGCTGCTGCTGGCAGCACTGATTTTTGCCGGTTGTACCGGTAACACCCCGCAAACGCCCCCGGCGGATGTCCAGGGCGCGGCCACCGGCACCTCAGACTATTACCTGCAGCAGATGCAGCAAAGTGCAGATGATAACAAGGTTAACTGGCAATTACTCGCAATCAGAGCGTTGCTGAACGAAGGCAAGCTGCCCGTCGCTAACGATCAGCTGTCACAGCTGCCGCAGCAGCTAAGCAGCACCCAGAGCCAGGAAGTGCTGCTGCTGCGCGCTCAGCTGAGCACCGCACAGCAAAACAGCCAGGCCGCCGCCGCACAGCTGAAGCAGATCGATCCGTCGGCGCTGTCGAAAGATCAGCTGGCGCGCTATTACCAGCTGCAGATCGCCGCAGGCCAGGGGCAGCCGTCGCTGGATCTGCTGCGGGCCTATATCGCCCAGGAGCCGCTGCTTGGCAGTCCGGCGGACAAGCAGAAAAATATTGATGCCACCTGGCAGGCGCTGACGCAGCTGAGCCAGCAACAGATGAATACTCTGACCATCAACGCCAATGAGAACGTGCTGCAGGGCTGGCTGGATCTGCTGGGCGTTTACCGCGCCAACAGCAGCGATCCGGATATGCTGAAAGCCGGCATCAGCGACTGGCAGACCCGTTACCCCTACAACCCGGCGGCAAAAATGCTGCCTTCCGCACTGAGCCAGGTGCAGAATTATCAGCCGGCCTCCACCGGCAAAATCGCCCTGCTGCTGCCGCTCAGCGGCCAGGCGCAGGTGTTTGCCAGCGCCATTCAGAAGGGCTTTAACGACGCGAAAAACGGCCTGCTGGCGCAGAGCACCGCGCCGCAGGCGCAGGCCCCGGTGCAGGCAGCAGATGCCCAACCCGCTGCCGCTGATGCCGGTGCGGTGGTCAGCCCGTCCGCCGCACCGGTGGACGGCAGCGCGCAATCCGCTAACGGTGACACGAATACCGCAGCGGGCGATGCGCTTCAGACCGCAGGCAACAGCGGCAACGCGCCCGCTAATCCACAGGCAGGCAGCAGCGTGGCCGCGCCTTCATCCAGCACCCAGTTACAGGTTTATGACACCGGCAGCCAGCCGGTGGCCCCGCTGCTGAGCCAGGCGCAGACCGACGGCGCCACGCTGGTGGTCGGCCCGCTGCTGAAAAACCAGGTGGAAGATCTGGCAAACAGCCAGACGCCGCTGAACGTGCTGGCGCTGAACGAGCCGGGCACCATCCAGAACCGTCCGAATCTTTGCTATTTTGCGCTTTCTCCTGAAGACGAAGCGCGCGATGCCGCCCATCATATGTGGGACCAGGGCAAACGCGCCCCGCTGCTGCTGGTACCGCGCAGCGGTCTCGGCGATCGGGTTAAGGTGGCCTTCAGCCGCGAATGGCAGAAGCTGGGCGGCGCCACCGTCCTGCAGCAGCAGTTTGGCTCGAGCGCCGAGCTGAAACAGGGGATCAACAGCGGCGCGGGTATCCGCCTGAGCGGCACCCCGATTGACGTTCAGCCTGAACCGACCCAGGCGGTCAGCGTCGCCGGCCTGACCCTGCCGGCACCGCAGGGGCTGACCCAGCCAGGCCCGGTTACCGACGGCGGCAGCAATAGCAGCAGCAGCGTCGACTCGGTCTATATCATCGCCACCCCGGACGAACTGGCGCTGATTAAACCGATGATCGCCATGCGCGTCAGCAGTCGTGATAATGTGGGTCTGTACGCCAGCTCGCGCAGCAATCAGGCCGGTGCCGGCCCGGACTATCGTCTGGAGATGGATGGCCTGCAGTACAGCGATATTCCGCTGTTGTCCGGCGCTAATCCGGCGCTGATGCAGCAGGCGGCAAGGAACTTTAACAACGATTACTCGCTGGTGCGGCTGTACGCGATGGGCATTGATGCCTGGACGCTGGCCAACCACTTCAGCGAAATGCGCCAGTTGCCGGGCTTCCAGCTCAAAGGCAACACCGGTACGCTGAGCGCCAGCCAGGATTGCGTGATTAACAGGAAGTTAATATGGAACCAGTATCGTCAGGGGCAGGTGGTGCCGGTGTCCTGACCCGGCAGCAGCAGGGCGCGGCGCGGGAACGTCAGGCGCGCCGCCTGCTGGAAGAGGCAGGGCTGCGCTTCGTCGCCGCCAACGTGCGCTACCGCAGCGGTGAGATTGACCTGATCATGCGGGATAAGCAGTGTTGGGTCTTTGTCGAGGTGCGCTATCGCCGCTCAGACCGCTTCGGCGGCGCGGCGGCCAGCGTCACCCGCAGCAAGCAGCTCAAGCTGCTGAAGGCCGCGGCGCTGTGGCTGCACGGGCGCGGGCTGAGTTTTACCAGCGCCAGCTGTCGTTTTGACGTGGTTGCCATCACCGGTGAACAGGTCGAATGGCTGGCGAATGCCTTTACGGCGGAATAAGAGCCTGAATTCACGGGCCCAATTAACCAGGTGAACACTGTGCTGGAAAGAATTAAAGTCTGCTTTACCGAAAGTATCCAAACCCAGATTGCGGCCGCAGAGGCCCTGCCAGACGCCATCTCCCGCGCGGCGATGACCCTGGTACAGTCGCTGCTGAATGGCAACAAAATCCTGAGCTGTGGCAACGGAACCTCCAGCGCCAATGCCCAGCATTTTGCTGCCAGCCTGATTAACCGTTTTGAAAGCGAGCGCCCGAGCCTGCCGGCGATCGCGCTGAGCGCCGATAACGTGTTGTTAACGGCGATAGGGAACGATCGCCTGCATGATGAGGTCTATGCCAAGCAGGTACGCGCTTTCGGCCAGCCCGGCGATATCCTGCTGGCGATCTCAACCCGCGGCAACAGTCGCGATATTGTGAAAGCCGTGGAAGCCGCGGTCACCCGTGATATGACCATTATTGCCCTGACTGGCCACGATGGCGGCGAGCTGGCGGGCCTGCTCGGGCCACAGGACGTGGAGATCCGCATTCCTTCGCACCGCAGTGCCAGGATTCAGGAGATGCATATGTTAACCGTGAACTGCCTGTGCGATTTAATCGACAACACCTTGTTCCCCCACCAGGATGTTTAAGGAGATCAAATGAAAATATTATCTGCCGGTGCCGTGATTCTGACCGCGTTACTGTTGCAGGGCTGCGTGGCGGCCGTGGTTGGCAGCGCGGCCGTCGCCACCAAAAGCGCGACCGACCCGCGCTCCGTTGGCACCCAGGTTGATGACGGCACGCTGGAGCTGCGCGTGACCAACGCCTTGTCGAAAGATGAGCAGATCAAACAGAACGCCCGCATCGTCGCCACCGCCTATCAGGGCAAAGTGCTGCTGACCGGCCAGTCGCCGAACGCCGAGCTGTCCAGCCGTGCCAAACAGATCGCCGTTGGCGTCGATGGCGCGACCGAGGTCTATAACGAGATCCGTACCGGCAATAAGGCCAGCTTCGGCACCGCCTCGTCCGATACCTGGATCACCACCAAGGTGCGTTCGCAGCTGCTGGGCAGCGACCAGGTGAAATCTTCTAACGTGAAGGTGACCACCGAGAACGGTGAGGTGTTCCTGCTGGGCCTGGTGACCAGTGAAGAAGCCAAAGCCGCGGCCGATATCGCCAGCCGCGTCAGCGGCGTGAAGCACGTCACCACCGCCTTCACCATTCTGAAATAATCCTCCGGGGGCCGGCAGCGGCTGGCCCCGTAAGCCGATCTGCCGGGCTTACAGCCGGCTTAAGCACTCCATCGCTACCGTCTTAAAGCTGGCAAAGTCGGCACAGTCGCGCAGCCGCAGCGTGGCGCGTTCGCGGACAAAGGTGACAAACAGCTCGTAGATCGCCATCGCCTGCTCATAGTCCTCCTTGCTGATCGCCAGCAGGAAGATCACATAGGCCGTCTCGTCACCCCAGGCGATCCCCTGCGGGGCCAGCACGGTATAGACGCAGCTGCGCTGCGCCTGCAGCCCCAGCGCGTGCGGCAGCGCGATGCCCTCACCGAGCAGCGTGCTGACGATGGCTTCGCGCTCCTCCACTGAGGGGTAAAAGGCCGTATCCACCACCCCATCCTGCTGCAGCCGATCGCACAGCTGGCGAAACAGCTCGCTGCGCGCAACGGGCTGCTCCAGCCGCAGGAAGTGCCGTTCTGAGAAGTATTTCTCCAGCATCCAGGGGCGGGTGCGATCCAGCAGCGCCAGCTTGCCCAGCTGCTCCAGCTGATAGTCGCTGGGGAACGGATCGACCACCACCACCGGCTTCTCTTTCTCCTCCAGCCGCACGGTAGAGACCACAAAATCCGCCTCCACCGTCGTCAGCTGTTCATAATCGCGCCGGGTGATCATCTCCTGTACCACCAGCTGCGGATAGTGCCGCAGCAGCATCGCCTGCAGCATGCGCAGGGTGGAGTTGCCGCTGTCGCAGACCAGCATCACCTGCGGCTGACGCTGATAGCCAACCTGATAGTGACGCTCAAGCCCGACGCCAATGTGCAGCACCAGAAAACCGACCTCATTCTCGCTGACGCGGTAAGGGGTATGTTTACTCCAGCTGGTCACCGCCGACAGCGTAATGTCGTACGCCAGCGGGTAGTGCTGCTTGATGTTGTCGAGCAGCGGATTCGGAATGGCGATCTGATAACGCAGGCGGGTGATCAGGGTTTTAACGTGGGTCAGCAGATCGGCGCGCAGCTGCCGGTCGTGCTGCAGGGCAAAGTTATAGCGCTCGTTGATGTAGCGCAGCAGATAGTCGACCAGCAGCTCATCGTCATCGGCACCGATCGTCCCGGCGGCAAGCTCGCCGATGCGTCGCGCCGCCAGCTGCACCCGCAGCCAGGCCTCTTCGGCGGCGGGCAGCACCCTGCCCGCCAGCGGCTGCAGCAGCGCGGCAAGCTGACGTGCCGCCTGCTGCACGTCATCATCCACCTCGGTGGCAATCGCCTCGTTTAACGGGCAACCCGCCGCCAGCCGCTGTACCGCCAGCGCACAGTAGAGCCGCAGGTAGCGCTCACCGTCATCGCTGACCCTAAGTCCGGAGTGCAGCAACGCCTGGTGCAGCAGCGGCTGCACGGCTGCCAGCCGTTGGTCGTCGAGCGCCGCGCTCAGCGTCGGCGCTAAGGGCCCGGCGCTGCTGTGCTGATAGAGCAGATCGGTCAGGCCGCTGCGGATCGCCCGCTCAGGGCCGAACAGCTTCATGCCGAAACGCGGCCGGCTCTCAATCGTCAGCTCATAGCGGCCCAGCCACTCGCGCACCTCCGCCATATCCCCCTGCAGCGTATTGCGGCTGACGAACCACTCACAGGCCAGATCTTCCAGCTTCAGCGCAAAGGCGGAGGTGAGAAAACGCAGCAACAGCTGCAGCACGCGGTCGGCCGAGGTGCGCGGCGTGCCGGCAGCGGGCGCGGCGGTTTGCAGCATCGCATGGAAACGGCGCTCATCGTCAATCTGCAGCTGATAGCCGCTGCCGCGATTGAGCTGCAGGCTGGCACCGTGATCGGCCATCAGCTGGTTCAGCGCGGCGATATCGGTGCGCACGGTGCGGGTGGAGACGGCCAGCCGCCGCGCCAGCTCATCCTGCGGCAGCGGCTCGTTTTGCAGCAGGGCAAACAGCTGGGCCAGACGTTGATTAGGGAATCTCACGATGTGCTTTTTCCAGTGTGCCACGCGGGTTGAAGACGAAGGAGAAAGGCAGCCTAACTTTATTCGCGCCGAGAAAATAGTGGCAAATCCTTAAAACGCGATCTGCCACGATCCGCACGCCGCCAGGCGTCGCCGACCGCGATAGCCGGATACCGACGTCAGTCATCATCAGATACCACCAGCGACCCTTGCCGGATACCGCTGCCTGTCATCATCAGATACCCCAGCAGCCATTGCCGGCAATCATCCACCGCTAGTCATTGTCAGATGCCAGAGGAAACAGCAGCCTCTCTCCCGGCAGGCACCTGACGGGCGGCTTACTTCAGCAGCTGCTGGGTAATATTCAGCAGTTCGGCCACGTCCTGCGGCCGGGTCAGGCCGGTTTCCGGGTCAATGATCGAACTGTAGATATGCGGCACGATTTTACTGACGCCGGCATCCAGCGCGATCTGCATAATGGTGCCGTAGTTGGCCAGATCGATACCGCCGGTCGGCTCCAGCCAGAAATCCTGCTGCGCACAGGCGCGCGCCACTTCACGGAACTCATCCAGCCGCGCCGTGCCGCCCATCGGGTAGTACTTCAGCGAGCTGCCGCCCATATCGCGCAGCATGGCGATGGCGCTGGCCACCGGCACCAGCGCCGGTTCGGCCTGTGCGCTGAGCGGCCCGGTGGCCACGTTGACCCAGCCAGGCCGACCGCTGGGGGAGATCAGCCCGTTAACCAGCGTCTGCTGCTGGCCGAGCAGCGCCCGGCTGGTGCCGACGCCGGTGAACACCTGATTGACGTGCTGCGGCTGTACCAGGGCAGCAATCTCACTGACCATCGCCGACTGCTTAGGATCGCCCGCCCCCAGCCCGACCGACAGCGCGTTATCGGTCAGCCGCGCGTATTCGCGCATATCCGACACCGCGGCGTGTACGCTGGGGTAGTTTTTTGACAGCACGCCGACCAGCACGTAGCCCTCCGCCGCTTGCCACACGTCGCGGGCGTTCTGATGCGAGGCGGCCAGCACGTTCAGGCAGACGCGATTGCGATAAAAATTGGGGCTCAGTTTCATCCCTGGTGTTCTCCGGTTAACAGTGACGCGATAGCAAGATAAAGGGTGTGCAGCTGTTCGGCGCTGACGCTGCGCACGTCCACCTCGACGATGCCTTCGTTGGCCTTGTAGCCACGGAAGTAGATCGCCGGGCGGCCCTGTTTCAGCGCCTGCACCAGCGCGGCGGTGCTGCGGCCGTTAGCCGCCTCATCCAGTTGAATTTCGGTGCGGGCGATATCGCGCCCGGCGCTGTCCCATACCACCCGCGCCTGCACGCCGTGCAGGCCGTTAAGCTGCGCAATAAATGGCGTCATTTTTTCCACCATTGCTGCGCCGCTGACCTTCTCCTGCTGCAGGTACTCTTCCACCGCGCGGGTCAGGCCGAGAATGCCCTCTTTACCGACCTTCATCGCCCGGCCAATGCCCTGCGACTGGCGTTTCACCCAGGCAATATGACGCTGCCGTCCGACCACCAGCCCGCTGGTCGGCCCTTCAATGGCTTTGGCCCCGCTGTAGATCACCAGATCGGCCCCCGCAGCGTAGTACGCCTGCAGGTCCTCTTCGGCAGCGGCATCGACGATCAGCGGCACGCCGTGCTCACGCGCTACCGCTGCCGCCTGCGCCACGCTGAGGTGGCTTTTCTGCACGCAGTGGTGCGACCTGATGTAGAGGATCGCCGCCGTGCGGGCGGTCACCGCCGCGGCCAGCTGCGCCGGGGAACATTCGTTGGCGTAGCCCGCTTCCACCAGTCGTCCGCCGCCCAGCGCCACCATGGTGCCCACCGGGGCACCGAAATTGACGTTGTGGCCTTTCGGCAGCACGATCTCATGCGGCACGCTGAGCGGCGCGCTGTGCAGGTTGTCGAGCAGCCAGTCGTCGTCGCGGACGATGACCGCCGCCACCGACTGGGCAATGCCGGCCGAGGCGCAGGAGACCACCAGCGCATCTTCGCAACCGAGCAGCCCGGCAATGTACGCGCCGGTTTTGTCCACCAGGTCTTTCATCTCAAAGTAGTGGCTGAGGCCGTCATTAACCGCGTCCACCACCGCCGCTCCCGGGGTAGATACCCCGAGGATCGTCATGCGTCCGGAGGCGTTAATCACCGGCTTTAAGCCGTAGTGTTCATAAACAGAAGTCATCGCTGTGCTCCCCTTGTTCGGTGAAAAAGATCTGCCCGCCGACCACGGCGGCGAGCGGCACCAGCTGCCGCTCGCCGTTCAGCGTCTCGCCGTCGGCGTCGGTAAACAGGCAGGGTTCAGAACGCAGATCGAAAAGGGTCAGATCGGCGTCCATGCCCGGCTGCAGCCGGCCGCGGCCCTGCAGCCTCAGCCCGTCGGCGGCATGGGCGGTGACGCAGTCGATTACCTGCGGCAGCGTCATGCCGATGTTGAGAAATTTCGACATTACGTGTGCCAGGCTGCGCACCGGCCCGTGCAGACGGTTGCGGCAGTAAATATCGGAGCTGATGGTGTGCGGCAGGATGCCGCGGGCGATCGCCGCCTGCGCCACCGCAAAGCTGAAGCTGGCACTGCCGTGGCCCACGTCCAGCCGCACGCCGCGCGCCAGCGCCTGTTGTACCGAGGCGCGCAGCTCGCCCGCCGGCGTCAGAATGCGGTTGGGTTTGCCGTTGTAGCAGTGGGTGATGATGTCGCCGCGCCCGAGCAGACCGGCAATCTGATCCAGATCCGGCGGCGCGTTGCCGATGTGCACCATCAGCGGCAGCCCGCCGTTCTCCTGCTGCAGCGTTTTGGCACGCTCCAGCGGCCTGATGCCGTTACTCTCCACCACGCTGCTGCTGATGCGCGCCTTCAGGCCGACGATAAACTGCGGCAGCCGCCGCAGCGCGGCCTGCACCGCCGCACCGTCGATACGCGACATATCGGCCAGTTCGTTCTGGGTCTCAATGCCGCTGCGGGCGATATTCAGCAGCGCCAGCACCCGGGTGTCGCAGCCGCGGGTCAGCTGATAAAAGTCATCGACCTGGTCAGCGCCGGTGCTGCCGGCGTCGATCACCGTGGTCACCCCGGTGGCAACGCCGATGCGATCCGCCTCGTCGTGGTAGATCGGCGATTTCGGGTAACAGTGCACGTGGCTGTCGATCCAGCCGGCGCTCAGCCACACCCGCCCGGCCAGGTCCCACTCGCGCCGCGCGTCGCCCGCCACGCTGCCCACGGCGGCAATTTTGTCCTCACGCACGGCGATATCGCTCAGGCTGCCGTCGCTGAGCCGGGCGCGGCGGATAATCAAATCAAACATGGTGTTCTCCTCTGCGCGGCGGCCGGAGCCGCCGCACGACAGCGTTACAGCGAGATCGGGAACAGCGCGCCCAGCGCCATCGCGCCGAGGATCGCCCCACCGGTAATCGGTTTGTTCCACAGATAGAACAGCAGCGATCCGGCCAGCGATCCGAGGCCGATCGGGATCGAGGCGCTCATCGCCGACAGGATAATCAGCGGGCCGAGGAAACGCCCGGAAGCGTTACCCGCCCCCATCATCACGTCGGCGCCGTAGGTGGAGTCGCTGTTGCTGATGGTGAACTTACGCGCGAGGATAATCAGGTAACCGATCGCCAGCCCGACCGCCAGGCCGGTGGCCAGCGATGCGGCAAAGTTGGCGACCGGGAAGACGATCCCGGCACCCAGCAGCAGCGCCGGTACGCCAAGGCCGACCCCGGTCTGGATCGCGCCGCCGATATCCAGAATGCCGACCAGCGAACCTTCGATAATGCGCGCAAACAGGAAGCTGGCACCAAAGGCGGCCACCGCGCCGTAGACGCCGGTCTCCATCCCCGCACGCAGCATCGAGACAAATGCCACTTCGTTAAACGCGCCAAGCCCGTAGACGTAGTACATGTGCGTACCGGCAAACACCCCGGATGAGAGCAGGCCGACAAAGATCGGGAACGACCAGTCGGCGTACCAGAAACCGCTTTTTGACTCTTCCATACCTGCTCCTCTTACTTACCGCTCAGGGTGTTGTGGATCATATCCAGCCAGCCGGGCACGCCGAGGCGGAAGGACTCCAGCAGCTTCATGTCAAATCCGCGGAAGAAGCCGCTGAGCACGAACAGCAGCACGATTGCCACCATCATCACTTTGGTGACCCGCGTCCAGCCGCTCTCTTCCACGCCTTTGCCGATCAGAATGCCCAGCACCAGCCCCGGTACCGCGTTACCCATAATCAGCTGCGCAAGGCCGCCGAAGATGGTCGCCCAGAAGCCGGACTTTTTGCCGGCATCGATTGCCGCCAGCCAGAAGATCACCGGCATCACCGTGTTGACCAGCAGGTTAGCCGCCGGCACCAGCACCTTGACCGCCGTCACCTGCAGCGCGGCAGGCACCGCCGAGGCGGTGGAGTTGAGGAACGCCACGACGATCATGCCGATCAGGCCGCAGGCGATGGCCATCTTCTTCGGGTTGTGCAGCGTTTCGGCCACGTTGCGGTTTTTAACCATCAGCGCCGCCGCGCCCCAGTTGGGCAGAATGCGGTGGTCAACGTCCTGGGTGAAGGAGCCGGCGGCCACCGAGGAGGCCCAGGCGTTAAAGAAGAACCCGAGGCCGAACGAGAAGTGCGATGCCGGATCGCCCTCGCAGGAGTTCAGCTCGCCGAGGGTGCGGAAGGCGCCCATGCCCTGGGTGGTCGGCGCATGAAACATCCTTGCCGCCCCGGCCCCCACGCCGACGCCCACCAGCCCGCCGATAATCAGTGATTTGAAAAGAACGATCAGAAACATCAGCTGTTCCTTATTGTGATTGCGGATGCCGTCAGCCGAGGCGGGTGAAGTTCACCCGGGCGGTATCGATGGCGGTGACGCTGACTTCAACCGCCAGCTCAACGCGGTAATGCCGCCGCTCGCGCGGCAGAAAGAAGAACAGAAACTTTTCGGTGCGCACCTGCAGCTGCGCGCTCAGCACCTGCACGTCCAGCGGCTCGATGCGCAACAGCACCTTTGCGCTCGACTGCAGCAGCTGCGGCTGCACGCGGCTCAGGGCGTCGGCAAAGGCTTTATCACTGCTGGCCCCCTTGCCGCTGACGTTCACCGTGGTGGTGAAGTGTTCCTTCATCCGCCGTACTTCTTCAGCCACGCCTGCACCAGACGCTCGCCCAGCTCTTCTTTATCCATAAAGCCGAAGCCGAGCACCGTAGCCCCCTCGTTAATGGCGGTAACGCCCTCATCGATCGAGCGCATGCCGTGCTTCGCCTTGTAGCCATATTTATTCTGCGCGGTGATTGCCCCCGCGCCGCCGCTGCCGCAGAACGAGATGCCGAAGCTGGCATTCTCCGCCTTCATCACGTCGCCCAGCTTCATATCCGCCGCCACGCCGGGCACCACCACCGCGCGCCCGCCCGCTTTTTCGATGCCGGCGGCAACTTTCTGCCCTTTACCCAGACGATCGCCGATCACTACCGTAATTTGTGACATATTTTGCCCCTTGTCCGACTGTCTGCCTGAGCCGTTGCTCAGGCAGAGGATTAATGTTCTGTGGCGACTTCGATATGTACCGACAGCAGCCAGGCCTCTTCCACCGGCAGGTTGCCGAACAGATCCACCACCTGCTGCGCCAGCGCCATTGAGGCGGGAGAGATCTCGTCAAACAGCTCGGCCTCCACCTCCGGCAGCGCTTCGCCGGTCACCGAGCGCAGCGCCATCGCCTTAACGTGCGAGGTCAGCATCTGCAGCTGAACGGCGTCAGGTTGAATGCCTGCCGCGGCATACAGCCGGCTGATTTGCGCCAGTACCCGCTCTGCCAGCTGTCGGATGGCCCGATCCTGCCCGGCGATAGCCTCTGCCGGCTGCGTTCCATTACTCACGGTGTTCCCCTTACTGTGGCTGTTACCGCAGAGTACGCAGCCGGACGGCGGCTGTTGAGAACCACTTTTTCCACTTTGAAACGGAAATCCGTCAGACGGGCGGGCGCAGGATCGCAAAACGCGACGAAACCGCCCACGCGCATGGCTGGTGCCGTCAGCTGAAGAAGCGCCTGAAGCTGAAGGTGGCTGAGTCTGGCACGGGGACCGAAAATACGCAGACAGCGCTGAACCTGTGGTGAATCCGCTGCTTTTTCTGAAAAGTGGTGGGTAATGCGTTTGCTGAGAAATAAAACGGGCCCTTAACGGGCCCGGAGAGACGGGGTGATGCTGCGTAGTGCTCTGCGGATTAACGGAACTGCTTATGGCCTTCGTTGCGGATCGCATCGAAGCCTTTGGCCTGCTCCTTCGCACCCGCCAGGTCACCGGCGTTAGCCAGCCTGAGGCTGGCGTCGATCCTGCCAATCAGCTGGTCAAGCAGGCCGTGGTACTGCTTAACCTGCTCGCTGTCCGCCGCCTGCCCCTGCAGCTTTTCCGGCGTCTGGGTTTTGGCATCGGTGGCCGCGGCGCGCATATCGGTCAGCGCGCGCACCATCTCCGCTTTATCATCGGTTTTCTGCACGGTACGGGAAGCGCCTTTCAGCACGTCCATATCGGCAGACAGGTCCTGCGCCAGGGCAGCGACGCTGGTAAATAACAGGGTGGAGCTCAACATTGCAATCAGTAATTTACGCATCAGTTCAGTCCTTAGCGCCCCTCATCCTGCGCGGGCAACGCCGCGGCAGCCGGGGACTGTTATGGGAACAAAAAAGGCGGCCGGATAAGCGGCCGCCTTCATCATATCCCTAAAAACTGCAGGGTCGAACGGGGATTGTGTTGCTGGCTGAGAAAAGTTCTGCTGCCGTCACAGACTTCCCGGGCGCCAGCGCCAGCCGGCGGTCAGGCGGTGCTGCCCATCGCCACCCTGCCGCGTGCGCCACCGGATAAGGTAAAGGCCGAGATTACCGTGAAGGTCAGGGCAATCAGACCGAGGATCATATAGGTCTGACTGAAGCCGATGCGGTCATACAGGTTCCCCGCCGCCGACGAGAGGAAAATCGACATCAGCTGCTTGGAGAACTGGAAGCCCACCAGGTAGATGGTGGCCGACAGCCGCGTATCAAAGGTGCCGGCGATATACTTGAACACGCCAATCAGCAGGAACGGCACCTCGAAGGCGTGCAGCATTTTCAGGATAATCACTTCCGCCACCGTGGTGGCGAACGCGGACCCGAGGATGCGCACCGACATTATGGTGCCAGCCACCAGCAGCGCGTTCTTCGCGCCGATGCGGTTAATAATCCACGGCGACAGGAACATAATCAGCGCGTTAGCCAGTTCACCGCCGGTGGTGACGAAGCCGAACACCAGGTTACCCTGCTGCGGTGAGCTGAAGAAGGATTTAAAGAAGTTGGCGAACTGCTGATCGAACACGTCATAGATACAGGCCACGCCGACCACGTACAGCACCAGCAGCCAGAATTTACGCTGTCTGAACAGGCCGGTTACCAGGCCAAAGTTAAACGCGGGGGCGTTGGCGCCCAGCGCGTCGATCACCGTGCTTGACTGACGGGTCTCCGTTTTCGCCAGCAGCAGCAGCACCGCCAGCAGGATCGCCGCACCGGAGCCCATCCAGAACACGATGTCCGGATCCACGCTGAACAGGATGCCGGCGGTCGAAGCGCAAATCCCCCAGCCGAAGCAGCCAAACATGCGCGCTTTGCCGTACTCAAAGGCGCTGTGGCGGCTGACTCTTTCCACGTAGGCCTCAATCGCCCCGGCCCCGGCGCTGAAGGAGAAGCCGATATACAGCCCCCCCAGCAGCGCGCCGAGCAGGATGTTGAGTTTCAGCAGGGGGGCAAAGACGTAGAGGAAGAACGGCGCGAAAAACAGCAGCAGCAGGGTGATCACCCACAGCAGATGTTTGCGCACCCCGAGCTTGTCGGAGAGTACCCCGAGCACCGGCTGGAACAGGATGGCAAACAGCGACAGGCTGGAGAAAACGATGCCGGTGTCGGTCTTGTTCAGGCCGATCACCTCATGCAGCCAGATCGGCAGGAACGGGAAGCAGGTTGCCATGATAAAGAAGTAGAGGAAGAAGAACGCGCCAAAGATCCAGAAGTTGCGGTTATTTTTGTAGTAGCAAGAGGTCGTAGCCATGTAGGTTTGTCCGCGAAAAGAGTTCTGCTGTTCTGAACGACCGCTATAGCGGCCGTTCAGCGTCGGTGCATCTGCGCGCTGCTACCGGACCTGAGTCAGTCCGATCAACAGCGCACTTTCCGGTGCAATCACCGGTAGTGCCAGGCCGGCCTGCATCAGCCAGGCGCCGGACACCACCCGCGGTTCGCGCAGCCAGGCGGGCAGGTCGCGCATGGCACCGCCCCCCTCGCGCACGGTTTTAATCTCAGGTGCGTCCAGCAGGCGCACCTCGTAGTGCGCCTCGGGCAGCAGCCCCGGGAAACAGAGGTTGCCGGCCAGCGAGTAACGCAGCATGCGCAGCTGCGCCAGCATAAACACCGCCTGCGAACCGTCCTGGCTGACCACCCCGTTCACCTGCACAGAATCGTCGGGCATATCCACCCGCCAGCTGATGCCGCCGTGCAGCAGCGGCCGCAGCGTTTTATGCAGCTGAATATAGTGGCGATAGCCCTCCAGCTCCTCGTCATCGGCCTTCACCGGATCCAGCTCGATGCCCATATGGCCGAACAGCGCCGTCAGCCCGCGGAAGCCGATGCTGTGCTGACGCTGGGTGGCGTGGCAGCGGCGGTGGCCGATATGCTGGCCCATCACCTCCGGCGGGAAGAAGTAGCTCATGCCGCGCTGGATGGTCTGCCGCTCCAGCGCGTCGTTGTTGTCGGACACCCAGAAGCGCGGGGTGCGCGCCAGCACGCCGTAGTCCACGCGCCCGCCACCCGAAGCGCAGGACTCGAACTCCACCTGCGGGAAACGCTGGTTGAGCGTATCCAGCAGCCGGTAAAACTGCTTCGTCTGCGCATCGGCCGCCAGCCGTCCCTGATGGCCCGGCTGCACCAGCTCACGGTTCATATCCCACTTCACGTAGGCGATCGGATGGCTGCCCAGCAGCCAGCTCAGGCGCTCCAGCAGATACTCAAACACCTCGGGATTGCTGAGGTCGAGGACGTACTGATAGCGGCCGGTCGGCTGCTGATAGCCCGGCAGCTGCAGCACCCAGTCGGGATGCGCGCGGAACAGATCGGAGTCCGGGTTGATCATCTCCGGCTCAACCCAGATGCCGAACGCCATGCCGAGCCGCCGGACGTGGTCGATTACCGGCATCAGCCCCGCCGGATATTTTTTCTCATCGAGATACCAGTCGCCGAGGCCGGCCTGGTCGTGGTCACGGCCGCGGAACCAGCCGTCGTCGATGATAAAGCGCTCGACGCCGATCGCGGCGGCACGGCTTGCCATCTGCATGATGTATTCCGGATCGTGATCGAAGTAGATGCCTTCCCAGGTATTGAGGTGCACCGGACGGGTGGCACCGGCGGAAAAGGGGATCCGCGCCTGGCGCAGCCACGCGTGAAACGCCTGGCTCATACCGTTCAGGCCGTTGGCAGAGCGGGTGGCACAGACCCACGGCGTGGAGAACTCCGCCCCCTCTTCCAGCGCGATCTCTCCCGGCAGGTAGAGCGCTTCCGCCTGCACCACGCGGCGGCCATCGGTTTTGATGTCGGCACGCAGGCGATGGTTGCCGCTCCAGGCGAGGTGAACGCCCCAGACTTCGCCGCGCTGCTCGCTGAAGCCCGTATCGCCCAGCACAAAGCCCGGGAAGTATTCGTGGGAGCTGCGCCCGCGGCGGCTCTCCTGGATAAAGCCGCCGTGCGCCAGGTTAACGCGGTGGGTGTGGAACTCCCTGAGCCAGCGGCCGTGGAAGGCCATCACCTCGGCAGCGCGCTCCGGCACCGGCAGCGTTACGGCCAGGCGGTGCAGCTGCCACGGCAGGGCGTGCAGGTTTTTCAGCGTGTGGCGCACCTGCAGCACGCCGGTGTCGGCGTCGAGACGCAGCTCGCTGGTTAAGCGCAGCCCGGCCTGCGGGTCTTCGGCGGTGACGGTCAGCAGGTCACCGGACAGCGCCACCGCGCTGGTGGTAAAAATGGGTGCGGCGTCCAGCCCCTCGCGGTGCCCTTCAATACCGGGGGAGCCAAACTGGCCGCGCCCGTACTCCATCGCCAGCGTCAGCGGCAGGTCGACGTCCAGTCTGCCGTTGGCAATCGGGCGCTGCAGCGACTGCACGTCCTCGGCGGAGAAGCATGCCAGCGTCGGTCCCCAGTAGACTATTTCGGCGTAAGGTCGGCAGCGCACCACCAGATCGCTGGTGGCGCTGCGCAGTCGTACAATATCGTTATTCATATCTGGCCCCTGTGTCATTGATGAGGCCATAGTTGATCTTAAACGTTTAAGTGATCAACTTAAACGTTTAAGAAATGTGATTGCGTTAAAAAAAATGCCATTACTGGCATAAGGTATTAATCAGGGTGCACCACGCTGAAACAGGGGGGTCCAGGCGTTAAACGGCGGGGAAAAGCTCAGCCTGTGCAGGGAAAGGTGGTGATCCCCTGGCGCAGCACCGGCTGCCACAGCACCTGGATCGACCCGGCCGGTTCACCGGCGATCAGCGCCAGGGTCATGCGTGCAATCTGCGCACCGATCTCCTCGCGCGTCGACTGCACCACGGCGGTGGCGTCAATATTATTCAGCGAGTCGTCCGGCAGGCCGTCATAGATAACCAGCGCGATCGCATCCGGCCCGGTCAGCCTTCCCGCTTCGCGCAGGGCGGCCACCGCCCCTTCGCCCTGAATATTGCCGTCGGTGAGGATCGCCGTCGGCGGGGAGTGCTGCGCCAGCAGCTCCAGCGTGGCGCGGTAGCCGGCGCGGCGCGTGGCGTCCACCGCGCGGAACCCGACGTCAGGCGACAGCCCGTGGCGCTGCAGCGCATCACGGTAGCCGGCACGGCGCTGCAGGATAAACGCCTGCTCACGGTCTTCGCTGAGCATGGCAATGCGCCGGTGCCCAAGGGCGATCAGATGTTCGGTGGCCATGCAGGCCCCCTGCTGGTTATCGAAGTCAAACCAGGCGTAAGGCTGCGGCAGCTGGCTGCGTCCGAGCGCCAGAAACGGCAGGTTTTTCTGCTGCAGCAGCGTCAGGCGCGGATCATGCTCCAGGGTATGGGCAACGATCAGCGCATCGATCCGCCGGCTGTCCAGCAGGCGCATAAACGACTGCCCCTGATCGTGACGATCGTCGGTGATCAGCAGTAAATCCACGCCGCTGGCCGCCAGATGGTGGCCGATCGCCCCCACCATGGCAAAGAAATAGTCGTTGCTCAGCGAGGAGGCGTAAGGATAGACCAGCCCCACCGCGTCGCTCTTGCCCTTTTTCAGCCGCTGGGCGTTGGTGTTGGGCTGGTAGCCAATCCGCGCCGCTTCGGCCTGGATCAGCCTGCGCGTCTCTTCCGAGATATCGCTGTGGCCGTTCAGCGCCCGGCTCACCGCCGCGATCGACAGCCCAAGATTTTGCGAGATAACCTTCAGAGACATAATGTTTTACCGAATAAAGGGCGCGCATCGCCGCGTTGAACAGGGCGGCCAGCTGAGTGAGTGGCCGCCCTGCGCGCGATGGCAGACGGGCAGACTACTGACCGGCGATTTTCATCTCCGGCAGCAGGACAGAGCCACACTGGATATTGCTGCGGGTTTCGATATCGCTGCCGATGGTCACCATATTGCGCCACATATCGCGCAGGTTGCCGGCGATGGTCACTTCGCTGACCGGATACTGGATTTCACCGTTTTCCACCCAGAAGCCGGACGCGCCGCGCGAGTAGTCGCCGGTCAGCCCGCTGATCGCCGAGCCCATCAGCTCGGTGACCACCAGGCCGGTGCCCAGCTGCTTCAGCAGCTGTTCAAAGCTGTGGCCCTGGCCGGCAATGCGCCAGTTGTGGATGCCGCCGGCGTGGCCGGTGGTCTGCAGCCCCAGCTTGCGCGCCGAATAGCTGGTCATCAGCCAGGTCTGCAGCACGCCGTCTTTGACGATGTCACGCGCCGTGGTGCGCACGCCTTCGCTGTCGAACGGCGTCGACGCCAGCCCTTTCAGCAGGTGCGGCTGCTCTTCAATGGTCAGCCATTCCGGCAGGATCTGCTGGCCCATCGAGTCGAGCAGGAAGGTCGATTTACGGTAAACGCTGCCGCCGCTGATCGCGCCGACCAGATGGCCAAACAGCCCGGTGGCCACTTCCGCCGCGAACAGCACCGGCGCTTTCATGGTCGACAGCTTGCGCGGGGACAACCTTGACAGGGTGCGGCGCGCGCACTCTTCCCCGACCCACTCCGGCGACCTGAGGTCTTCAATGGCGCGGCCGATGGTGTAGGCGTAATCACGCTCCATATCGCCGTTATGTTCGGCGATCACGCAGCTGGAGAGCGAGTGGCGGCTGGAGCAGTAGCTCTGCAGCATCCCGTGGCTGTTGCCGAACACTTTGATGCCGACGTGGCTGTTAAAGCTGCCGCCTTCGGTGTTGGTGATGCGCGTATCCGCCTTCAGCGACGCCTCTTCCGCGCGGGCGGCCAGTTCGATCGCCCGATCGGCGTCGATCTCCGTCGGATGGAACAGATCGAGATCCGGTGCGTCGAAGGCCAGCAGATCGCGATCCGCCACGCCGGCGTAAGGATCGGCCGAGGTGTAGCGGGCAATGTCGATCGCCGCCTGCACGGTACGTTTGATCGCCTCGGGGCTGAGATCGGTGGACGATGCGCTGCCCTTGCGGTTTTGATGATAAACGGTGATGCCCAGCGCGCCATCGCTGTTGAACTCAACGTTTTCCACTTCGCTGTAGCGGGTGCTGACGCTGATGCCGGTGGTTTTGCTGACCGCGACTTCGGCACCGTCAGAGCCGGCCTGCGCCAGCTCCAGCGCGGTGGCCACCGCCTGTTCAAGGATCTTACGCTGTTCTGCAACCTGTGAGAGTAATTTCATTGGCCTGCCATATAATTAACAGTGCGATTTCAACGCTGAGCAAACCGCGACTGGGTGATAACGATTGATTTGAGTCTAACAGACTCAGAGAACAATTTCGCAGTAGCGGCGTAACCTGATAGCATTAGCCTCTTTTTCAGGAGCCTAACCATGACCAAGCAGCCCGACGACTGGCTCGATGACGTACCCGATAACGAAGAACAAGAAGACGACGAGATTATCTGGGTCAGTAAAAGTGAAATTAAACGTGATGCCGAAGAGCTGAAACGCCTCGGCGGAGAGATGGTAGATCTGGGAAGCAACTCCCTGGATAAACTGCCGCTGGATGACGATCTGCGTACCGCCATTGAGCTGGCGCAGAAAATCAAAAAAGAGGGCCGTCGCCGCCAGATGCAGCTGATCGGTAAGATGCTGCGCTCGCGCGACGTTGAGCCGATCCGTACCGCGCTGGACAAGCTGAAGAACCGCCACAACCAGCAGGTGTCGCTGTTCCACAAGCTGGAAGTGCTGCGCGATCGCCTGGTAGAACAGGGTGATGACGCGGTGGCTGAGGTGCTGAACCTCTACCCGGACGCCGACCGCCAGCAGCTGCGTGCGATGATCCGCAACGCGCAGAAAGAGAAAGCGGCCAACAAGCCGCCGAAAGCCTACCGTCAGATCTTCCAGTATCTGCGCGAGCTGGCCGAAGCACAGTAGTCCTGCCTGCGCGGCAACGGGCGGTGACAAACCGGTACGCCTGACGCTATCTCCATAGCCATCCAGCGTCGGTTTATCACTGCTCCTGCCGGGCTGTGGGTGGCTCAGCCCGGCAGGATTGAGCCCGCTCCCCCCTACTTCGCCAGCCTGTCCAGCAGCTTCTGATGAATACCGCCAAAGCCGCCGTTGCTCATCACCAGAATGGTGTCGCCCGGCTGGGCTTTTCTGGCAATCATCTCCACCAGCGCATCAATATCCGCACTCCAGTGGGCCGGCTGCACGCAGGCTTCTGCCACCTCAGACACCTGCCATGGAATGTGGTGCGGCTGGAACAGGAACACTTCGTCGGCGCGCCCGAGCGACGGGGCCAGATCGACCTTATTCACGCCCATCTTCATGGTATTGGAGCGCGGCTCCAGTACCGCCAGGATACGCGCGGTGCCGCCAACTTTGCTGCGCAGCGCCGCCAGCGTGGCCAGAATGGCGGTCGGGTGGTGGGCAAAGTCATCATAGACCTTGATGCCTTTGCTTTCGCCGCGCAGTTCCAGCCGGCGACGGGCGTTGATAAAGCTGTCCAGCGCCCGGCCGGCGTCTTCCGGCTTCACGCCAACGTGACGGGCGGCGGCAATCGCCATCAGCCCGTTATGCATGTTGTGTTCCCCCACCAGCGACCAGTTCACCTCGGCCACCCGCTCCCCCGCCAGCCACACTTCCCAGCGTGAGGCGTCTGCGTTGAGCTTTTTCGCCTGCCACTGGCCGTGTTCACCCACCAGCTCCTGCTCGCTCCAGCAGCCCATCGCCAGCACCTGTTTCAGGTTCGTGTCGCTCTCCGGCAGGATGATTTTGCCCTGCCCGGGCACGATGCGCACCAGATGGTGGAACTGCTTCTGGATCGCCCGCAGGTCGTCAAAGATATCGGCGTGATCGAACTCAAGGTTATTGAGGATCAGCGTACGCGGCGCGTAATGCACAAACTTGGAACGTTTGTCGAAGAACGCACAGTCATACTCATCGGCCTCGATCACAAAGAACGGGCTGTTGCCGGGCTGCGCCGACACGTCGAAGTTGCCCGGCACGCCGCCGATAATGAAACCGGGTTCATAGCCGCACGACTGTAAAATCCATGCCGCCATCCCGGCGGTAGTGGTCTTACCATGGGTGCCGGCCACCGCGATAACCCAGCGGTCACGCAGCACAAAATCGTGCAACCACTGCGGGCCGGAGAGGTACGGAATATTGCGTTCCAGCACCGCTTCCACGCAGGGATTACCGCGGGTCATCGCGTTGCCGATGATCACCAGGTCCGGAGCCGGATCGAGCTGGGACACATCAAAACCCTGAATTAAATCAATACCCTGCTTTTCCAGCAGGGTGCTCATCGGCGGGTAAACATTGGCATCAGAGCCGGTGACGTCATGTCCCTGGGCACGCGCCAGCATCGCCAGACCGCCCATGAAGGTGCCGCAGATACCGAGGATGTGAATACGCATAAAAAGTCCGTTCCTTTAAAGTTCGCCGCACAGTGTACCGCTGCCATCGTGCGGAAGAAACGGATTTACCCTATGTTCTTTAGCGTTCAATCGGCTAAACTGCGTGCACATACGTAGGCACTCTGTTAACCAGGCTGCCACTCCTCCGCAGATTCAGGGATTGTGTTATGAAAACGTTGGGCGAATTCATCGTCGAGAAGCAACACGACTTTCCACATGCTACCGGTGAACTGACCGCTTTAATCTCCGCAATTAAGCTGGGCGCTAAGATCATCCACCGCGATATCAATAAAGCCGGCCTGATTGATATTCTCGGCGCCAGCGGCGCAGAGAACGTGCAGGGTGAACAGCAGATGAAGCTGGACCTCTACGCCAACGAAAAGCTGAAGGCGGCACTGAAGGCGCGCGGCATCGTTGCCGGCATCGCGTCTGAAGAAGAAGATGAGATCGTGATGTTCGAAGGTGTGGAAAACGGCAAGTACGTGGTGCTGATGGACCCGCTCGACGGCTCTTCGAATATCGACGTAAACGTTTCCGTTGGTACCATCTTCTCGATCTACCGCCGCATTACGCCGGTGGGCACGCCGGTCACGGAAGCCGATTTCCTGCAGCCGGGCAGCCAGCAGGTCGCCGCCGGTTACGTGGTGTACGGCTCATCCACCATGCTGGTTTACACCACCGGTAAGGGCGTACACGCCTTCACCTACGATCCGTCGCTGGGCGTATTCTGCCTGAGCGCCGAGAAGATGACCTTCCCGGAGAAGGGTTACACCTACTCCATCAACGAAGGCAACTACATCCGCTTCCCGCAGGGCGTGAAGAAATACCTGAAGTACTGCCAGGCGGAAGATGAGGCTACCCATCGCCCATATACCACCCGTTATATCGGCTCGCTGGTGGCAGACTTCCACCGCAACCTGCTGAAGGGCGGCATCTACCTCTACCCGAGCACCGCCAGCCACCCGAAAGGCAAGCTGCGCCTGCTGTATGAGTGCAACCCGATGGCCTTCCTCGCCGAGCAGGCGGGCGGTAAAGCCACCGACGGTAAAAACCGTATTCTCGATCTGCAGCCGTCCGCGCTGCACGAACGCTGCCCGTTCTTCACCGGCAACGAAGATATGGTTAACGACCTCGAACGCTTCCTGCGCGAGTACCCGGACAACTGATTCCGGACGGGCGGCCTGCGGGTCGCCCGATTCTGCTCTCTGCTCTCTGCTCTCTGCTCTCTGCTCTCTGCTCTCTGCTCTCTGCTCTCTGCTCTCTGCTCTCTGCTGCAAAATCCCGCGTGATGAGCCGTTGTCAACGCCTTCGCATCGCTCTTAATGACGCCACCGCAGCCGTTGGTTCGCCGTAAGGTAGGGATCGTTTTCGAACTGGCAAAGGAGAGAAGTTATGCGCAACACCGGTTTTTTCTTTGACGAACGCTGCCTGTGGCACACCAGCGGCATCTACGCCGGCAATATGCTGGCCGGCAGTTGGGTACAGCCGCCCTCCGCAGGCGGCCACGTGGAGTCCCCGGAAACCAAACGCCGCTTTAAAAACCTGCTTGAGGTGTCGGGGCTGGCCGCACAGCTAAGCTGGCACAGCGCGCAGCCTGCCAGCCTGGAGGACCTGTTACGAGTGCACGACGCTGACTATCTGCAGCGCTTTCAGGCGCTCAGCGACGGTGGCGGCGGCCAGCTGGCGGAGGATGCCTTTGTCGGCCCCGGCGGCTTTGAGATTGCCTGCCTGTCCGCCGGGCTGGCCTGCGCCGCCGTTGATGCGGTGTTACGCGGGGAACTCGATAACGCTTACGCGCTGTCGCGCCCGCCGGGCCACCACTGCCTGGCCGACCGGCCGCTGGGTTTCTGCTTCCTCGCCAATATCCCCATCGCCATTAATCAGGCCCAGGCCCGGCACGGGGCAAATCGGGTCGCGGTGATCGACTGGGACGTGCATCACGGTAACGGTACCCAGGCCGCGTTTTATCAGCGCGATGACGTGCTAACGATTTCCCTGCATCAGGATCGCTGCTTCCCGCCGGGCTATTCCGGCGAGGAGGAGCGTGGCGAGGGGGCAGGCAGCGGCTGTAATCTCAACATTCCGTTGCTGGCAGGGGCCGGGCATGAAAGCTATCTGTATGCGCTGCAAAAACGGGTGCTGCCGGCGGTGGAAAAATTTAAGCCGGACCTGATCGTGGTGGCCTGCGGCTATGATGCCAGCGGTCTCGATCCGCTGGCGCGGATGCAGCTGCACAGCGACAGCTACCGTGCGATGACCGACGCGGTACTGGCAGCGGCCGACCGCCTGTGCGGCGGCCGGATGGTGATGGTGCATGAGGGTGGCTACAGCGAGCACTATGTGCCCTTCTGCGGCCTGGCGGTGATGGAGTCACTGAGCGGCAGGCGAACGACGGTGAATGACCCGATGCTGGAGGTGATCAAACGCCAGCAGCCGCGCGAACCCTTTGTACGCTTTCAGCAGCAGGTGCTGGATGAGATGTGGCAAAGGCTGAAGTTGTAAATACACCCCGCCGCGACAAGACGCGCGGCGGCCTGCGGCCCGGCCTTAAAAGTCAACCGGGCCATCATGAAGAACCCTGATGCCCGTGGATTACGCCACCTTAAACACCGCCATGGTCTCTACCAGCTGACGCGCCTGCTCTTCCAGCGACTGGGTGGCCGCCGCCGCTTCTTCCACCAGCGCGGCGTTCTGCTGCGCCACCTCGTCCATCTGCGTTACCGCCTGATTGACCTGCTCAATGCCGTTACGCTGCTCGTCGGAGGCGCTGGAGATCTCCTTCATCAGCGTGGTCACCCGCATCACTTCGCTGGAGATCTCATCCATCGTCTCGCCGGCTTTGGTGGCCATGCTGTTGCCTTCGTTGACCCGCGCCTGTGAATCACCGATCAGCGTGCGGATCTCTTTGGCTGCGGTGGCGCTGCGCTGCGCCAGCGTGCGAACCTCATTGGCGACCACCGCAAAGCCCCGCCCCTGTTCACCGGCGCGTGCGGCCTCCACCGAGGCGTTCAACGCCAGGATATTGGTCTGGAAGGCAATGCCGTCAATCACTTCGAGAATGTCACCGATGCGCTGCGAGCTGTTGGTGATCTCGGCCATTTTTTCCATCACGTAGCACACTACTTCCGCGCCGCGGTCGGCTGTATCAGAGACCGAACGCGCCAGCTGGTGAGCCTGACGGGCATTCTCGGCGTTCTGCTGCACGGTGGCGGTGAGCTGCTCCATGCTGGCGGCGGTCTCTTCCAGCGAAGCGGCCGACTCTTCGGTACGCTGCGACAGGTTGAGGTTGCCGGCGGCCAGTTCGCGGCTGCCGACGTCAATCTGCAGGCTGGCGTCACGCACCTGGCTGACCGAGTTCAGCAGCGACTGCTGCATGGTCGCCAGCGCGGCGTTCAGCCGGCCCAGTTCGTTTTTACCGCCGGCGGGCAGCGGCTGGGTGAGATCGCCGTCGGCGACATATTCCAGGTGTTCAATCGCCCGATCCAGCGGTTGCAGCAGCAGCGCACGCAGCAGCCACCAGGACAGCGCCACCAGCAGCAGGGTCAGCACGCCGCTGACCGCGATCAGCAGCGTCATCAGCCGCTGGTTATGCGCAGCCTGCGCCAGCTGCTGCGCGCTGACCTCGTCTGCGTAGACGTCAAAATCGGCCACCGTGTTGGCAAATGTCACCGCCAGATCGGAGATGTTTCCCTCCAGCAGCGCGTAGTAGCTACCGATGTCCTCTTTTTGCAGTGCGGCGACCAGCGGGGCGATACCGGTATCAAAATAGACCGCGTAGCTGGCGGCGATGGCCTCCGCCAGCTTTTTACCGTGAGCGGTCACAGTCCCGGCCTCAATAAATTTCTGCATCTCTTGCTGCGACTTTTCCGCATAGCTGGCGGTGCGTTTGACCGTAGCGGCATAACGATCGTGGCGACCGATCTCCAGCTCCCGTATCGCCTGTGCGGCCGTAGCGCGCGTGCGCAGCAGGGTGCCGTTGGTAATGTAGAGCGCGTTAAGTTCTACCCCCTGAATGCGCTGAATGGCGTCCAGTGATTTGTTGCCTTTGTGAATGGCGGTGATGCCCATTACGCTGACCAGCAGCAGCAGCAGCGTCATGGTGGCCAGTAACACTAACAGCCCGGTGCGGATTGAGATTTTTTTTAGCATGATTATTTTCCCGATTGGTGAGTCTGGTTATTCCTGGTACTAAAAACGACGCAGTTATCGGCAATAAACCAACTTAACTTTATAACTTATGATGATTCTTGAAGGTTAACATACAGATCACATGGACTTCATTGATAAAAAACATGGAAAAATAAGCAAATAGAATTAAATATCGCGATTAACCGTAGAATGATCATCACGTAAAACAACAAATAAAATTAATACTTTATGATTAAGCTAAATCCACTCGTCACCTGAGGCGCTCTGCCGCGTGGTCAGTACAGCCACTGTGCTGACGGGCGCTGACTGACTCAGGAGAGTCTGAAAGGCAGATAAAAGGGGAGTGCAACAGAGGGAGAGATGGCTATAATAGCCGCCACTCAACCTGCAACGATTGAAGGAATTCATCATGAGCCTGAACCACGTGCCAGCTGGCAAAGATCTGCCAGACGATATCTATGTTGTTATCGAGATCCCGGCTAACGCCTCACCGATCAAATACGAAGTCGACAAAGAGACGGGCGCACTGTTCGTTGACCGCTTTATGGCGACGGCGATGTTCTACCCGGCCAACTATGGCTACATCAACAATACCCTGTCGCTGGATGGGGACCCGGTTGACGTGCTGGTGCCAACCCCGTACCCGCTGCAGCCAGGTTCAGTGATCCGCTGCCGTCCGGTGGGCGTGCTGAAGATGACCGACGAGTCAGGCGAAGATGCCAAGGTTGTTGCAGTGCCACACAGCAAGCTGAGCAAAGAGTACGATCACATTAAAGATGTGAACGACCTGCCTGAGCTGCTGCGCGGCCAGATCACCCACTTCTTCGAGCAGTACAAAGCGCTGGAAAAAGGCAAATGGGTGAAGGTTGACGGCTGGGAAGGCGTGGACGCGGCGAAAGCCGAAATCGTCTCTTCCTTCGAGCGTGCTGCGAAGAAATAAGTGCCCGGCGGGCGCCCCGGTGCCCGCGTTAAGGCATTCGCGTCAGGGCTGAGGTTTACCCGGCCCTGACCGCCGCACCGGTTGGTTCCCCACCACCGGGCAGCAGCAGGCAAACCCCGCTGACCTGCTGATAAGGCGCATCGTTTTCTCCCTCATCGTTCAGCTGATAGTCCACGCGACAGCGGCGGTTTTCTCCGTTAATCGCGATTTCCAGCGTTCCCTTCACGGGTGAGTTCTCCAGATAGATCGTGCCATCATCCAGTACCGTGGTGATGATATTTTGCCGATCGTCCCGTACCAGCCCGCCACGGGGTACGGGTCTGCCGTCCGGCAGACGCAGCGTCAGCAGTACCCGCCGGCTGGTCAGTATGTTGTAGCGGATTCGTTTCACCGACCCGCGCGCCATTGCCAGGCGGTGATGCCCGTTCCCCACGTCACTGTTTTTAGGCAGGCTTTCCGTATCAAGATCGAACATCGCGGGGTGCCAGGCAGGAATATCCGCTGCCAGCGCCAGGCCGCGCCAGTCGGTCCAGCTGGTGCCACCGGGGGTACGAACAGCCACGCCCGCCAGCCGTTCGCTCAACTCAATCATGCCGAAAGTCTGCCCGACCGGCTGGGGGGAGAACAGCAGATGGCTGCCTACCAGCGCCATGCCACCGCTGCCGCTGAGCGAGACATTTCCCGCCTGTTCGCTGTTCATGCTGGCGGCCAGCGCCATGCGCGTATAGTGCAGGTTGGCGGAAACGCTCCCCTGAACGGACTGCATGCGCGCCTGCATATCCCGGCCGGACGAGAGGTAATAGGTGCCGTTTTTCCCCAGCGCACCGTCGATCTGCGCACCCAACTGCCCATCGCTGCCTGAGCGGCGATAATAGCTGCTGAAATTCTGCCCGCCGAGCGGCAGGCTGAAGTTGACCGAGAGCTGCCGGTTATTGCTGTTGCCCCGGTTGCGGGAGACGTTAACCGACAGCATGGCCTTTCTGAAGGGGAGGCTCCATGACAGCATATCGTAACGGGAAATACCGTTATCCCCGAAGCGACTGCTGGCAGAGTAGCTGTAGGAGAAGTAGCCTGCCGACGGGCTGTTCCAGCCAGCCGAGAGCCTGTACTGCAGATTGTCGTTTTCATATCGCTCAGCAAGGCGGGCGCTGGCCGTGGCGAGGGATACAAATCCTGGCGTATTTTTACTGACGCTGGCATTGAAGGAGAGCGAGGACGTCAGGCTGTAGCTGCCTGACAGCGACAGCTGCATGCTGCTGGTATGCTGCTGCCTGTCATTCGCCGCAACAATTTGCGCGGCCAGCTGCGCCCCCTGTAGCACCGGCCCGGCCAGCGAGGCCCCCAGTGACTGATACATTTTCGTTAACAGCAGCCCGCTTTGCAGCGACAGGCGACGAACCTGCCAGTTCTGATTCAGGGTTAGCAGTGCCGGTACGCCGCTCCCCGACTCCCCGGCCTGGTTCAGCCGCCCGGCGGCGATTGACAGCCCCCGGTTCCCGGAAGGGTTAACCCGCATCGCGCTGGCGGGCACGGTGAAACGCTGCTGATGGCCATCGGTTTCCAGCACCGTGACGTCCAGGTCGCCGTTCAGATTGTGCAGTGGAATGCCGTTTAAATGAAACGGCCCCGCAGGCACCAGCGTGCTGAACACCAGTGCGCCGTACTGACGGACCTCAACCCGGGCCTGCGAGGTGCCGGCAATGCCCTCAATGCTGCCGCTTTCGCTGCTGTCCTTTTCCAGCCCCCGATCCGGAATGACCTGGATACCGTCAATCTCTCCCAGCGAGAACAGCGTATTGCTGACGCCGATTTGCCCAAACTGAATCCGCTTGCGCCAGCCGGGAACGGGGCGTTCGGCATACAGCGTTCCCCGGTTAATATTTACCTTTCCCTGATCCTCATTCAACTGCTGACGGCCACGCAGCATCCAGTTGGCCATATTGATGCCATCTTCCAGCATCAGGTAGCTGTAGCGGCTCTGCCTGCCGCGCACGCGGCTGACGCCGCTGTAATAGTTATAGTTAAGCAGCGCGCCATGCCCCCCCATCTCCCCACTGTACTGTGGCTCATCCGCCAGCGCCTGCTGCGGTACCACAATACTGAGCGCCAGCTTTTGCGGGTCGGCTTTGAGGTTAAAACCGGGCTGCTGCGACAAATCAATACAGCCTGGATCAGCCAGCTGTGCGGGTTGCTTCAGCCCAAGCTGGTCAATTAAGTCGGGGGTAAAACAGATCTGCCCCTGTCGGCCAGTCATCACCCGCTGCGAACTTTTCAGCTCTCCGTTCACGCTGATATCCAGCAGGTTTTCACCCGCAGGCAAAGCGTTCGCCTGATTAAGGGAGCTGAGAATGTCAGGATCGATCCCACGGGCTCGCAGGATCTGTGCGGCTCTGGACTGTTTTTTTTCGTTTTCATCTGCAGCAACCTTTGCCGACAACAGCAGGCTCGCGACCAACAGCATCAGCTGACCGAGTCGCTTAAGCTGCCGGCATTGCAGGGCAGGCATCAATCAGCGGCCAGTGGCGATCGGCTGTTCAACCTCTCCGGCCTTAAAGCCATAATCAGACAGCGTTGCGAAGCGCACTTTACTGGCGGCCAGCGGCGCGTTTGCTGCCGCCAGGGAAAGAGTCAGCTTTTGCCCGGGCAGGAGATAGCCCTGCGGCAACTGCACCCTCTTCACGGCGGGCAGCACCGTGATATCCTGCCCCATTCTGACCACGTAAGCGCTGGGGTTGTGCACCGTTAATTGCCCGTTACTCAGGGACCAGTTCAGTGCTTTCCAGGGTTCTGGATTTTCTGGCAAGCCACGCGGATGAATAATCACCGGCAGGTTCTGGCGAATATTGACGTCAACGCGGTTTTGCCCGGCATCATCAACCAGCGGAATCCCCTCAAAGGTGACACGTTTCAGGTGTTCGGTGGTTAATGGCCCTTCGGTGGTCAAAATAAAACGTACCCGCTGTATACCGCCAGCGGCGACACGCACCACCGGCTGAGTCACCACCAGTCGGGGCTTTTTGTCATCCGCCAGGTCAATGACCTTAACGTAAAGTAACGCATCTTTGTCATCGGTATTGGTCACATTGATGCTGCCACCACCGGCCGACTCATTAATTAACACCATCGACGTTTGCGGTTGCATTACTGCGCTGGCGGGGAACAGGCTGAAGAGGGTCAGCAGTGACAGGACCTGTGAGAGTGAAAAGCCGGGCATCTTATTCCTCCATGAGCGGTAAAAAAACCGGCATGAACTCAGTGAATCATGCCGGTGGTGGGGGTTACATATAAATAACTTCGAACGTGGTGCTGCCATTCAGATTAATACTGCTCTGCACGCCATTTTTACCCACTGGCGCAATAGAAGGCTTAACCTCAAGCGAATAAACTTTGTTTGATACCGCTTTACGTTCCGTGTCACTGGCTAAGTCCATACCGGAAACAGGAACCAGCTGCGCGTTTTTGAAATAATAGCCGCTGTCATCAGCGACAAACTTCCAGATATTATCGGGCTGCAGCGAAAACGCTTTCTGAACCTGCTGACCTTCCACGCTGCTGCTATCCCGGTCAAGCTTGATGGTGTAGACGCCGATAGCTTTACCATTCGCATCGTTACCGAGGCTAAACAGGGTCTCTTTGTCGGCACCCGGTTTTTCAGCCACCGCGCCACTGTTATCCACCGCGCGAATACCATAGTAGGATGCACCATCGCACCCAACGGTGACCCGGGTTTTTTCCGCTTTCAGATCGGTAAATTTGTCTGTACTTAGCGAGCCGGGGTTGATGTTATTGAACGAGAGCGCCCCCTCAAGGCTGATGTTACAGGAAGGCGGCAGAATGGTGCCCTGTACCTTCATGGTCGCTTTAGCACCGGTAACCATTCCCTCGGCCATTGCGGCTCCGGAAGCCATCATTCCGCCCATCAGCACCGCGATTAGCGTAATTTTTTTCATTGCATATTCCTTTATCTGATTAACGACGTAGCTTGAAGGGAAATAATTCCCTGTCAATACAGTCAGCTAAGATCCGGATCGACAACATGATAATATTGTTAATCCTGCTTATGTTCTGACACGTGCCTGCCAATATAAAAAGACAACAGGCATCCGCAGAATCCGCAAAAATAATAAACACACCACACCGTAAAGCAATTGGATGTTTTGCTATTTATCAAAAGCAAACTAGCAGCACAAAAGTCAGCGTAATTTAATAATGACAAATGTCGCATAAAAATATAATACAGATAAATATTCTGTTTTTTTATTTTTAAAAGTAAAAATCTGCACTACTTACGACCGGGAGAGAGCGCCATAAAAAAAACACCGCACAAAGCGGTGTTTCCGTATTGTAACGACGTCTGACTACAGTCAGACGTTTTCCCGATCCCGCTGCAGCCAGTCGCCGCTACCGATGCGTTGCCTGCCCGCTACCGATCGCTGATAGACATACAGCCAGGCGCTGCCGTACGGCGTTTGCAGCAGCTCCCGTTTGTACTCCCCGCCTTTGCTGCGCAGCGCATCCAGCTCGCCCAGCGTTGACGCATCAATCCGGTAAACTTCGCAGTAAACCTGACCGTCCCCGGGAACCACCCCAGGGTAATGGCCCAGACTGTAAAGTTCGTAACCGTCGATCAGATGATCGCCCAGCCACTGCCCGTTCGTCATCCAGTGACTGTTGCCCTGCTTACGTCGCAGGCTGCCATAGACAATTATTCGCATTGCTAGAACTCGAACTGATAGAGCACATCCAGCGCCTGGTCGATACCAGACACGGCTTCCAAATAGAGTTTAGGCATCAGGCGATAACGTAACGTTAAGGTCGCCAGTGAATCAAAGATGCCAACACCGTATTTTACCTGTAGACCCGGCAGCACATAGCCGCTGACCTGCACCTGCTGGCTGTCGCCAACCCCTGCAGTGTCCAGCGCCAGATTGCTGACGCCGAAGGTCTCACCGATTTTACCCACAATCTGCCCACTTTGTGCAACCCCCAATCCCACTAATGCTGAGGTTAATGCATCGCTGTCGCTGCCGGAGGCGTTCAGCCCCTGGCCTCTGAGCAGATAAGAGAGCGCTTCCTGCTGCGACATCGCCGGATCAGAGAAGACTTCCGCCTTCGGCTCGTCGGCCAGCCCGGTGACGCGCACCCCGGCTGTGACGTCATCTTCCGTCGCTTCCGGATTACGGATCGCCTCGATATTCAGGTAAGGCTGGTCCGGCGGCCCGGCAAACTGCAGCTCGCCTTTACGCACGATCAGATCCTGACCGTACGCGTGGAAGCGGCCGGACGGGATGTTGATCTGGCCATTCAGCCCAAGCCCGCGCTTGTCCTGCACCAGCTTCAGGTCGCCGTTCAGCTTCGCTTTCAGGCCGAAAGCGCTCAGGCGCACGTCGTCACCCACATGGATAATCAGGTTGCTGTTGATCGGGATCGCCGTCGACTTCGGTGCGATCGGCTTCAGCTGCGGGTCCAGCAGCACTTCGTCGGCGGAGACGCCCACCGCGCTCTCCGGCACCTCCTGCACGGTGATGCGCGCCCACGGGATATCCACCCGGCCGTCGAGGTTGAACAGCGACGGCGTGGCCTCAAACACCAGGTCCGGCGACACGTCCATGCGCACCATCGGCGGCACCGTGACGCGGATTTTCTGGCCTTTGGCCGCCACCCGCGCCCGCCAGTTATCCAGCTGGCTCCAGTCGGCGTCGCCGTTCAGCGCAATCTGCCCCTGAGAGGTCTGAATCACTCCTTCGAGCGTCGAGCTCATGCCGTTAAACAGCATGCTCAGGTTAGCGGTGGTGAGATCCACCGGCATAAAGCTGCCTTCAACGTCGACGTTGCGCAGCCCCAGCTGGCCGAACACCTGCGGCCGCTGCAGGTTACCGCCCAGCCGCAGGTTGCTGTTCAGTACCCCGGCGACCTTCTCGCCGCGCATCAGCGCCGGATTGAGCATCGCCAGCGACAGGCTGGTGATATTGACGTTGCCGGAAAGGGCGCGCCGCCCCTGCGGATCGGCGATCTGCACGTTGCCGTCGAGCTGGCCGTTACCGGCGATGCGGATCAGCCAGTCGAGCTGCGCCTGGCCATTTTTCAGCGCGGCGTTAAGGTTCAGCGTATTAAAGGCCACCGGCAGCGTATTGCCCTGCACGTCCTGCGCCAGCTTCACGCCGTTGCCTTTCAGCGACACGCGCCCGGTTGGCAGCCTGCCGTCGGCGGTCCAGCTGACGTCGGCATCGCCGCTGAAGCCGCCGTTGACCTGGGTGCCTTCCGGCATAAACGGCTTGATCATCGCCAGGTCGAAGCGTTCCAGCACCACGCGGGCGTGGCCGGACGGGCCGGCCTCCACCGTCTGCGGCACGCACAGCTGCGCATTGGGGTTCTGCCAGCAGTGCGGGCCTATCGACACCGTCTGCTTCGCGTTAAGGTAATCCAGCGCGATCGCGCGGGTCAGCCGCCACTCGCCCACCGGCGTATCGAAGCGGGTGTTGTTCAGTTGCCCCTGCCAGCGCTGGGCGGCACGGTCAAAACTGCCGCTTAAGGCCAGCTGACCGGAGACCGGCTCACCCTGCAGGTTCAGCTTCAGCTGGTGCTGTTTCTCGCTGCCGCTGGCGTCGAGGGTCAGCAGGTTCACCGCCAGCGCATCCTGCTTCAGCTGCTCCACGCGCAGTTTGAGCTTGCCCTGAATCTGTTCGCCGGAGCTGACATCACCGTCAAGCTTGATGCGGCCGACGCGCAGCGCCTGCCAGCGCAGCCCGCTGGCGGTGAGGTCCGCCAGCAGCTGCGGCGTTTTCAGATCGCCACGGGCGCGGATCGTCCCTTTCGCCACGCCGCCAAGGCCCGGCAGCGCGTTATCCAGATGCTGCGCGTCGATGTCGGCGTCCAGATTTAGCTTATCGCCCAGCGAACCTTTCAGGCTGACGTTGTTGCGCCCCAGAATCAGCTTAATGCCCGGAATATCCCACTGGTTATAGCTGTTGCCGTACAGGGTGCCGTCGGCGCTCACCGCGTTATTACGCACGTTGCCGCGCAGCCTGAGCTCCGGGACGCGCATCTGCCAGCTGCCGCCGTACAGGCTGCCGCGGGTGGTGATTTTGCCCTCCAGCTTCGCCGGCCAGTCCGGGTACTGTTTCGCGGTGTTGATGCCGTTCAGCTGCAGTTCGCTGCGCCAGCTGATGGCTTTACTCCAGTCCACCAGCGCGCTGAGATCGGCGGTGCCCTGCAGCGCCGCCAGCCGTAGCTTCTCAAGGTTAAACTGTTCGACGTTGCCTTTGCCGTTCAGCGTTACGGTGGCCGGTGGCAGCCCCTGTCCCTGCAGTGCCGCCTTCAGCGACATCGCATAGTCCGTCACTTTGCCCTTAAAGCTGAAGCTGAAGTTATCCGCCGCCATCTGCGCCTCGCCGGCCAGCGGCCAGCGCAGCTGCGGGCTTTGCAGCGTCATATTCAGCGGCAGACCGGCTTCCGCCAGCCGGGTATCGGCATCCAGCTGCGCGCGCAGCGGGCCGGAGAGATTCAGCGCCAGCGTCAGCGTTTCACGCAGGTTGCCGTCAAGGGCCATTTTGATCTTCTGCCCTTTAATCGGATCAAAATTCAGCGCGCTGTTCAGGTTAAAGCTGACCGGCCAGTTCCCGCTCAGCGTCGCCTTACCGCTGGCATTGAGCTGCCCCTGCGGTGAGTCGACGTCAAAGGTTTGCAGCTGCAGCTGGTCGTTAACGGTATCCGCCCTGACCAGCAGGCGGTTAACGGTGATATCGGTGTCGCCGGTCAGGCGCAGCTGCTCGCCGAGGATCTGCTGCACACTGAGATCCAGCGGCAGGCTGAACTGCGGCAGATCGGGCAGCAGCGGTTTGGCAAACATCGCCTGCAGCGTTTCGCCCAGCGGCTTCTCATCCGGCTGCGGGTTCTGCACCTTCGGCTGTACCACCTGCTCATCGGCAACGATCGCCGCCTTCGGCAGTGCGATCAGTAATCCCTGAATATGGGTTGGCGTCAGCGTCAGGGAGCGTCCCTGCCAGCTCATGCCACTGGTAAAATCGGCCAGTGACACCGCGGTATCGTCGATTCTGACGTTGATATTGTGCAGCGCGATGCGCTTCAGGCTCAGCGGGTACGGCGTGCTGAAGTCACCGCTGCTCTGCTGCTCTTCCGGCTGTTCTGCCGCCGGCGACAGCTTGCTGCTGTCCACCACCACGTTGACGTCTTTCAGCGACAGGTCGTTGATGCAGAAAGCGCTGTTCTTCAGGCAGCTGAGCTGCACGGCGAGGTGGAACTCCCCGGCGCTCACCGCCACGCCCGGCATCTCATACTTTACGCCTTTAAGCGTCAGGTTACGCCAGCCGCCGTCCACCTGCTGGATCGCCAGCCCCGGCACCCAGCGCGCCGCGGAATTCAGCACCAGATGTAAGCCACTGGTGGTGCCGATTAAAAACGCCACGCCGCCCAGCAGCAGTACGATAAAAATCAGAATGCCAGTCAGGCCCTTTTTCCACCACTTCATAGTTCAGGCCCCAGTCCAATGTAAAACTGAATGTCACGATCGTCCCTGTCACCGATTGGCCGGGCGATATCGACCTTAATCGGCCCCACCGGTGATTGCCAGCGCACGCCGAAGCCGGCACCGGTCTTAACGTTGCTCTGCTTGATATCGTTTACCGCTTCACCGGAATCGACAAACACCGCCCCCCACCACTTGCCGGTGACGTTGTACTGATACTCCAGCGAGCCGGTAGCCAGTTTGGAGGCACCGGTCAGCTTGCCTTCATCGTCACGCGGGGAGATGCCCTTGTATTTGTAGCCGCGAATGCTGCGATCGCCACCGGCGAAGAAACGCAGGTCCGGCGGCACTTTCTCGAAGTTGTTGGTCTCGATCCAGCCGAGATTGCCGCGCACCACAAAGCGGTGCTTCTCTTCCAGGGTGCGGATCCAGACGTTCTGCGCCTGCATCACCGCGAAATCGACGTCAGAGCCCCAGGTGGTGTCGGAGACGTCCAGCGAGTAGCGCTGCGAATCCCCCCAGTCCGGCATCAGCCCGCCGCGCGAGCGGGTACGGTTAACGCTGACGCCAGGGTAGATCAGCATGGTGGTGTTGGTGACTTTACCCTGGGTAAAGTGGTCGAGGCTCCAGCGCAGGTTAATGGCGCGCTGCCAGCCGCTGGAGCTGTCCCAGTAGCGTGAGCCGGCCAGGGTGGTGGAGTCGGATTTGGTGTCGTTGAGGTCGGTGCGTTTCACCCCGCCCTGCACCAGGTAGTACTGCTCAAGCGGGCTTTTACGCAGCGGCATTTTGTAGCTGAAATCCAGCTGCTGCTCGGGCGCAGAGATATTGGCGCTGGTGGAAAAGCTGTGACCACGATCGTTGACCCAGGGTTTTTTCCAGGTGGCCTTCACCCGCGGGCCGACGTCGGTGGAGTAGCCCACGCCGGTTTCAATGGTATTCTCGGTACGCGGCGACATCACGCCATGTAGCGGCAACACTTTGCTGTTACGCGCTTGTTTAAAGTCCGGTGCCACCACCACCGAGTTAAACCAGCCGGTGGCCGACAGGCGGCGGTTCATCTCCGCCAGATCGCGTGAGTTGTAGTAATCACCCTGCTTAAACGGCACCAGGTTTTGCAGATAGTCTTCGCGGATCTGCGACCCTTCAAAGGTCACTGCGCCAAAGCGGTAACGCTGCCCGCTGTCATAGTCGATATCCCAGAACGCTTCACGCCGTTCCACTGCCACGCCGAGCTGGCTCTTTTTAAAATCGCCGTCAAAGTAACCTTTGCGCAGAGCCATATTACTCAGCGAACTTTTAAACTTATCGTATTTGCCGTGGTTGAGGATGCTGCCGATGGCCGGTTTGCCGTCGCGTACCAGCTGCTGGTAGTCGCTGTCCGTCCGCGCATCACCGCGCAGGATGATGGTTTCTCCGGCGATCTTTACCGGTTCCCCGGCGCTGACTCTGGCCAGCAACACGGGACGGCCGCCTTTGGCCGGAGCGGGCAACAGTTCGAAGTCTATCTGCGGCTCATAGTAGCCCAGCGCCTTCAGCCCCTGTTTGATCGCGTCACTGACCCTTGCGCGAAAGCGACCGTCGGCGTTCACTTCATCGCTGCTGATGGTGGACAAACGTGCCCTGACGTTTTTTTGTAACTCTGCGGATAATCCGGTGACCTGCAAACGCACGTTGGCCGCCTGAGCGGCCGGTGCGGCGATCAGCAGGCCACAGATGCAATAGATTGGAAATCTCGGCACGCGTGCTCCCCTGTGTTATGCCAGCCCGCACTCCGCCGGGCCCACCCTGGTAACTATAAAGTAGCTTAATGTGCGCTACGGATTGGCAAAAATGACGATAAGTGATGAAAAAAAGCTGAGGATCGGCAATCCGGTTCAATTAACGCAAATTAGCTGAATATTGTCGGCGAAACCCCACAGGGTTACAACCCCGGTTAAGGTCAGCGATTAATGCCGCAATTGTAAGCATTCACCGGCAAGGCTATAATCACTGCCGGTGGCTGTTCAACAGCCCCGATAACCCTTCTGCCCCGGCGCACCTGCCGAACTGGCGCAGACATTTTTGGCACGGATAGCCCTGTAAGCACCATCTATTGCCCGCAGAATCCCGCGCGCTGCCCAGGCCAAAAATGACAAGTACTTAACCCGGCCACGCGTTGCAGCGCAATTTCAATGCAGATTGACGATCGGCGCCGAGCCTTTGTATGGATGTTCTATGTTAGACAGCTTGCTTGTCATCTTACTGCTGATTGCCATCAGCTCATTCTTTTCACTGTCAGAAATCTCTCTGGCGGCCGCGCGTAAAATTAAGCTTAAGCTGCTGGCCGACGAAGGCAACGTCAACGCGCAGCGCGTGATGAAAATGCAGGAAACCCCGGGCATGTTCTTCACCGTGGTGCAGATCGGCCTGAACGCGGTGGCGATCCTTGGCGGTATCGTCGGCGATGCCGCCTTCACTCCGGCTTTTCGTTCCCTGTTTGAGCGCATCGTCGCACCGGAGCTGGCCGAGCGCCTGAGCTTTATCTGCTCATTTACCCTGGTCACCAGCCTGTTTATCCTGTTCGCCGATCTGTTCCCGAAACGTCTGGGCATGATTGCGCCGGAGTCCATGGCGCTGAGGATCATCAACCCGATGCGTTTCTGCCTGTTCCTGTTCACCCCGCTGGTGTGGTTCTTCAACGGCGGCGCCAACATCATCTTCCGCCTGTTTAAGATCCCGCTGGTGCGTAAAGACGATATCACCTCCGACGATATTTACGCGGTGGTGGAAGCCGGCGCGCTGGCCGGCGTGCTGCGTAAACAGGAGCACGCGCTGATTGAGAACGTGTTTGAGCTGGAGTCGCGCACCGTGCCGTCGTCGATGACCTCACGCGAGAACGTGGTGTGGTTTGACCTGCATGAAGACGAAACCAGCCTGAAACAGAAGATTGCCAGCCACCCGCACTCGCGTTTCCTGGTGTGTAACTCAGATATCGATCACGTGGTCGGCTACGTCGATTCAAAAGAGCTGCTGTTACGCGTGCTGGGCAATCAGAGTATGACCCTGAACAGCGGCGTGCAGATCCGTTCGGCGCTGATCGTGCCGGATACGCTGACGCTGTCAGAGGCGCTGGAAAGCTTTAAAGCGGCGGGTGAAGACTTCGCGGTGATTATGAACGAATACGCGCTGGTGGTCGGTATCATCACCCTCAACGACGTGATGACCACGCTGATGGGCGACCTGGTCGGCCCGGGGATGGAAGAGCAGATCGTCGCGCGTGACGAGAACTCGTGGCTGGTTGAGGGAGGAACGCCGATTGAAGACGTGATGCGCGCGCTGGATATCGATCAGTTCCCGCAGTCCGGCAACTATGAAACCATCGGCGGCTTTATGATGTTTATGCTGCGCAAAATCCCGAAGCGTACCGACTTCGTCAAGCTGCAGGGCTATAAGTTTGAGGTGGTGGATATTGATAACTACCGCATCGACCAGCTGCTGGTGACGCGAGTGGATGAGCGTCCGGCTGCGGCAATATTGCCGAAGGCGGCAGAGACCGAAGAGTAAAAGGCGGAAGATTGCGCCCGCAGCCGCACTGAGCGATCGATGCGGCCTGCAGCTGACTCTCTAAAAAGGCACCCACGGGTGCCTTTTTTCACTTTAGTTAAACTCAGACTGCAGACGCAGTACCTGACGGTTAACCTCTGACATCACGCTGTAATGCTGCTTGTCTTTAACACGCGGCACCAGGATTTTGCCCTTATCAAATTCAAATGCCCCGACGTCCTTGATATATAAACGGCCGCGGAACAGGATTTTGACGTACTTTGCCACCTGCAGTGGGTTGTAACGCTGGAAAATTTTCATTCTCTTTCTACTCCTGAATATTGAACGTACGCTTCGTCGCGGCCTAATCGGGCCAGCATCCGTGAAGCGCAAAGTACCTGTACTATAGAACACAGCCAGCGGCGAATGTTCCTAAAACTGAATTTTTTTACTGATTTTACACATCATGACAGAACTCTCTGTTGCCTGACGCTCTGCAACCAGTATAAACCTTCAGTTAAAAGGGATTTGTGCGGCAGCTAGCAAAGCTGACACTTCGCTGCGACAGGCGCATCATCCGCACTTATTATTGCAGTGATATGACCAACTGGTCGGATCACACAAACAGTGGAGCTTCCATGATGAGTGCATCGCGTTTTACCGCCCTTCTCTGCCTGTTACTGCCGCTCGGCGTTGCGGCCCACAACTTCCATACCGGCCAGCGCGTGGCCCCGGTCGGTATCGCCGATCGCGGAGAACTGCTGTGGCAACATGATAAGTTTAGCTATAAAAACTGGAACAGCGCGCAGTTACCCGGAAAAGTTCGCGTGCTTCAACATATTGCCGGCCGCTCTTCCGCTAAAGAGCAGAACGCCGCGTTGATCGAGGCGATTAAAGCGGCAAAGCTGCCGCACGATCGTTATCAGACCACCACCCTGGTCAACACCGATGACGCCATTCCCGGCACCGGCATGTTTGTGCGCAGCAGCATTGAGGGCAATAAGCAGCAGTTCCCCTGGTCGCAGTTTATCGTCGACAGCAACGGTGCAGCCAGGCAGGCGTGGCAGCTGAATGAAGGCGGTTCGGCGATCGTGGTGCTGGATAAGCAGGGGCAGGTGCAGTTTGCCAAAGACGGCGCGCTGACTCAGGACGAGGTTAAGCAGGTGATGGCATTACTGCACAAACTGCTGGAATAAGAAGCCGCTGCTCTGAAAAGACGCTACTCCCGGAAGCTGCGGCAGAACGGGCAGGAATTACCCTCTGACGTTTGCTAAAACCAGCCACTGCGCAGAGGCTGCAGGCTGCTTAGCGCCAGGACTGAGTACCGCATCATCTCGCTGGCGATAAAGGCCAGGCGTTTCTGGCAGCCTGATTAAGGCCGCCAGAGGTATCCGATCGGTGCCAGTCAGAAGATCGACACGCGGAAGCCCGGATTGAGGAACGACTCGCGCGGGGTGTAATCCAGCGTGTTGCCCTGCCAGTCGGTGACGTGCGCCCCGGCGGCCAGCGCCACGGCGTGGCCGGCACCGGTATCCCAGATATTGGTCGGCCCGAAGCGCGGATAGAGCTGCGCTTCGCCTTCGGCCACCAGGCAGAACTTCAGCGACGAACCGATGGCGGTGGTCTGGTGCTCGCCAAGCTGGCTGAGATACTCCTTCAGCTCCAGATCCTTGTCGGCGTGGGAACGGCTGATGACGACCAGCGGCGGATGCGCCTCACGCACCCGGATGCGCGTCTTCTCACCGTTGGCCTCTTTCCACGCGCTGCCCCCGGCCGCCGAGTACATCACGTCCGTCACCGGCGCATACACCACGCCCAGCACCGGCTTACCGCCCTCGATCAGCGCGATATTGACGGTGAACTCGCCGTTACGCTTGATAAACTCCTTGGTGCCGTCCAGCGGATCGACCAGCCAGTAGCGCTGCCAGTGCTGACGCACCTCCCAGCTCGCCGGATCCTCTTCTGACAGTACCGGCAGCTCCGGGGTCAGCGCCTGCAGCCCGGCTATAATCACCTGATGTGCGGCGATATCGGCGGCGGTTACCGGCGAATCATCCGACTTGTGCGCTACGTCCAGCGGCGCCTGGCCGTTATAGACCTGCATAATCGCCACGCCTGCGTCACGCGCCAGCTGGCAGATGTTATCTAACATGTTGACCTCCCGATAGCCTGATAGGATGCGGCATCATCGCCGTGCGCTCATCGATCGCGGGTGAGCCACTGGCCGGCGCAACGCTGCACGGCCTGCGCTTTGTGATGCCGTTAATTATCAACAGCATAACCCAGAACATGAGGCAGAGACATTTTTTCTGCCGTCATCCGCACTATGGCTTCAGACGCCCGATGCAGATGAAAAAAACCTGCATTCCATCACGTTTTCCACTGACGACTCAACACAGTTTCACACTATTCTGCGATGGTTATACCAGTTTGCCGAATCACAAAAAGGGAGAAACCATGTTCAGACCTTGCATCACGCTCAGCGCTCTGCTGGTCAGCAGCACGCTGCACGCCGCCACGGTGGATTTTCGCATTATGGAAACCACCGATCTGCACAGCAATATGATGGATTTTGACTACTACAAGGACACCGCTACCGATAAGTATGGCCTGGTGCGCACCGCCACGCTAATCCACCAGGCGCGCGCGCAGGTGGCTAACAGCGTGCTGGTGGATAACGGCGATATCATCCAGGGCAGCCCGCTGGGCGACTACGTGGCGGCCAAAGGGCTGCACGAGGGTGAGGTGCATCCGGTGTATAAGGCGATGAATACGCTGGACTACCGCGTTGGCAACCTCGGGAATCACGAGTTCAACTACGGGCTGGATTACCTGCAAAAGGCCATTAAAGGCGCGCGCTTCCCCTATATCAACGCCAACGTGATTGATGCCGTCAGTAAAAAACCGCTGTTTACCCCGTATCTGATTGAGCCGCTAACGGTGCGGGACCGCGACGGCAAAACGCATACGTTGAAGGTCGGCTATATCGGCTTTGTGCCGCCGCAGATTATGACGTGGGATAAGGCCAACCTCAGCGGCAAGGTGACCGTTGATGATATCACCGCCACCGCGAAGAAGTGGGTGCCGGTAATGCGTGAACAGGGCGCGGATATCGTGATTGCCATCCCCCACTCCGGACTCTCCAGCGAGCCGTATCACGCGCTGGCGGAAAATTCCGTTTACTACCTGAGCCAGGTGCCAGGCATCGATGCGATTATGTTTGGCCACGCCCACGCGGTGTTCCCCGGTGAGGATTTCGCCGGCATCAAGGGCGCGGACGTTAAACAGGGCACGCTGAACGGCGTACCGGCGGTGATGCCCGGCATGTGGGGCGATCATCTTGGCGTGGTCGATCTGGTGCTGAACGATGACGCGGGCCGCTGGCAGGTCAGCTCGGCACGGGCCGAAGCGCGGCCGGTTTACGATCGCGCGGCGAAAAAATCGCTGGCGGCAGAAGATCCGGCGCTGGTGAAGGTGCTGGCCGCCGATCACGACGCCACGCGCCAGTTCGTCGGCCAGCCGATTGGCCGCTCGGCGGCGGTGATGGCCAGCTATCTGTCGCTGGTGCAGGATGACCCGACCGTGCAGATCGTCAACGATGCCCAGGCGGACTATACCCGCAAGGCTGTTCAGGGCGATCCGGACCTGGCGCGGCTGCCGGTACTTTCTGCCGCAGCGCCGTTCAAGGCCGGTGGCCGTAAAAACGATCCGGCCAGCTACGTTGAGGTCGACAAGGGTGCGCTGACCCTGCGCAACGCTGCCGACCTCTATCTCTACCCGAATACGCTGGTGGTACTTAAGGTCAGCGGCGCGCAGGTCAAAGAGTGGCTGGAGTGCAGCGCCGGGCAGTTTAATCAGATCGATATTCACAACAGCCAGCCGCAGTCGCTGATTAACTGGGATTACCGCACCTACAACTTCGATACCATCGACGGGGTGAACTACCAGATCGACGTGACCCAGCCCGCACGCTACGATGCGGCGTGTCAGTTACGTGATAAGAACGCCTCGCGCATCCGTAATCTGACCTGGAACGGCAAACCCGTCGATCCGGCGGCCTCCTTCCTCGTTGCCACCAATAATTACCGCGCCTACGGCGGCAGCTTTGCCGGTACCGGCGAGCAGCAGGTGGCGTTTGCCTCGCCGGATGAAAACCGTTCGGTGGTGGCCGCCTATATCAGCGCGCAGACTAAAGCCCACGGCGAGGTAAAACCGCAGGCGGATAATAACTGGAAGCTGGCACCGATCGTCAGCAGCACGCCGCTGGATATCCGCTTTGAGACCGCACCGGGGGAAAAGGCTGCCACCTTTATTAAGAGCCATGCGCAGTATCCGCTGCAGCAGGTGGGCAGCGATCAAAACGGCTTTGCTATTTACCGCATTACGCTGAACTGAGCCTGCACTCCCCCGGACGGGATAACAACCGGCTCCGTTCCACCTGAAGCCACAGGCCGGTAACCCGGTCAGGCTGCAGACGTGACCGGATGGGGATCCCGCCGGGGATTATCAGAATGGCAGCCGCCGGTAATAAAAAAGCCATCACCGTGAAGACGGTGATGGCTTTTATTTTGCCCGGGCGGCGATCGCACCGCCCGCCGCAAAGCGGCTTACAGAATTTCCAGCAGCTCGACCTCAAATACCAGGGTGCTGAACGGCGGGATCGAGGCACCGGCGCCGCGCTCGCCGTAGGCGAGGTTGTGTGGGATCACCAGCTGCCATTTAGAACCGACCGGCATCAGGGTCAGCGCTTCGATCCAGCCTGGGATCACGCCGCTCACCGGGAACTCAGCCGGCTCGCCGCGCTGTACGGAACTGTCGAACACGCTGCCGTCGATCAGTTTACCGGTGTAGTGCACGCGCACGCGGTCCTGACGGGACGGGATCGCACCTTCACCCTGGGTCAGCACGCTGAACTGCAGACCGGTTTCGGTGCTGTTCACGCCTTCACGCTGGGCGTTCTCTTCGAGGAATTTCTGACCTTCTACGGCCAGCGCCTGCTGGCGCTCGCTGCGCACCACTTCTGCACGCTCGTGGACTTCGCGCAGCGCACGGTGTACCACGTCAACCGGGACAGCAGGAGCATTCCCTTCCAGCGCGTCGCGCAGGCCCGCTAACAGCGCTTCGGGCTGCAGACCCTGCAGGCCGGATTCCTGTAACTGCTGACCGACCTGTAAGCCGATACCGTAACTTGCTTGCGCTTCAACACTGTCAAAAGAAGGGGTAGACATGAATTTTCCTTTCATCATTGATAAAAACCAGCCCGAAGCATAACAGCGCAGCGAACGGGCGTAAAATCTCATCTTCCGCAGGTGACTTTTGTACCGGAAAAAGAAACAATATCATTACCAATTTTAAGCCTTGCCTGATTGTCGCCGGGCAAAAAATCCGATCTGATGCGAAATGCGTGAAAAAACGCGTCGTGTGAGATGAAGATGACCAACAAAGTTTCCCGGCCAAGAGTGGTTCAGCTACAGTGTACTCAGAGGTATTAATGGGCCAGATTGCCCGCAGGAAACGCAAAAGCCCGCCGCTTGCCGCTTCCTGGTTGAAGATCAGCACGATCAAAAACTCACTGACTGCGCGTTTTTCGCGTCAGAAGGAGAACGACATGCCAGGAGCATTCCGCGCGCTACGCGCCCCCGAATGGCTGATCCGGCTCTGGCACCTGCCGGATCGGATCAGCTGGATGGATCCGCTGCCACTACCGCACCGTCGCGGCATTATCATTGCCGTGCTGGTGATTTTACTGGCCTTTTTATGGCCGTCCGCCGCACCGCAGCGCGCGGTGGAAACCCCGTTACAGAACGGCTCCGCGCCGCGAGAGGTGCCGCTGCAGGCTACGATCGAAGGCGATTTAAACGCCCCGGTCACCGCCCAGCGTGATACTCAGGGGCAGTGGAACAGCTACACTATCTCTTCCGGCCAGACGCTGGCACAGCTGTTCCGCGACAATAATCTGCCGGTCAACGACGTGTTTTCGATGGCACAGGTAGAGGGGGCGGATCGTCCGCTGAGTACCTTACGTAGCGGTCAGCAGGTCAAAATTCGTCAGAACGCGCAGGGGGTGGTGAACGGCTTAACGCTGCAGGGGGCCAGCGGTGAGATCCTGTTTACCCGTCAGCCGGACGGCAGTTTTATCCGGGCACAGTAACCGGCGCATCGCCGCCGGCAGCAGGAAGAACGCCCGCTGCCGGCAGAAATAAAAACGCCGGCGCGAGGCCGGCGTTTTTACTGCGCTGGGAGCAATTACGCGCCAGCGACTACTTTCACGATCAGCTTAGCGAAGACTTCGCTGTGAACCTGGAAGTCCACTTCGTGCTCACCGGTAGTACGCAGAACGCCGTTCGGCAGACGAACTTCGCTCTTAGCCACTTCAACGCCAGCTGCAGTTACAGCGTCAGCGATGTCGCGGGTACCGATAGAACCGAACAGCCGGCCTTCGTCGCCTGCTTTAGACACGATGGTAACGGTGCCCAGTGCACTGATGGTCTCAGCACGTGCGTTAGCTGCAGACAGAACGTCAGCCAGTTTGGCTTCCAGTTCTGCACGGCGGCCTTCGAAGAACTCAACGTTTTTCTTGGTAGCAGGAACAGCTTTGCCCTGTGGTACCAGGAAGTTACGAGCGTAGCCCGCTTTAACGTTGACCTGGTCGCCCAGGGTTCCCAGGTTTGCTACTTTATCAAGCAGAATAACTTGCATTACCTTATCCTCTTTAAGTCGTTAATAGACGGCGGCCGTATTACTGATGACGATCAGTATATGGCAGCAGGGACAGGTAGCGGGCGCGCTTGATGCAGCGAGCCAGCTGGCGCTGGTATTTTGCACGAGTACCGGTAATACGGCTCGGGACAATTTTACCGCTTTCGGTAATGTAGTTTTTCAGCGTAGCGATGTCTTTGTAATCAATCTCTACAACGCCTTCCGCGGTGAAACGGCAGAACTTGCGACGACGGAAATAACGTGCCATTAGGCTAGTCTCCAGAATCTATCAATTCAATCTGCTCGGCATGCAGTACCATTTTGTTCAGACCGTTGCGCCCTTGATGGCTGCAAATAAAGCCCTGAACGGTAAGCTGCGTACCGACCGTTATACTTTGAGTAATGGCCTGATGGGCTTTGCCGCTGATAATCACCGGCATCCGGCACCAGGCCTGCCGGTTAAAACCGGCTTCCACCTGTTCAGAACGGTGCTCAAGCACGAACTGACAGTGTGGAATTCCTGACGGGCTTATTTTTCGCACTGGCGTCTTGCACACGGTACCAGACAGCATCAGGCGATTGACCGTCACGGACAATTACTCTTCAGAATCCCCAGCATCTGCATCATCAGAGGTTTCGTTAACGAAATCTTCACGACGCTCACGGCGCTCGTCTTTCGCTTTAACCATCGGAGATGCTTCAGTTACGGCGTGCTTAACGCGCATAACCATGCTGCGGATAACGGCGTCGTTGAAGCGGAAGTTAGTTTCCAGCTCATCGATCGCTTCCTGCGGGGCTTCCACGTTCAGCAGAACGTAGTGAGCTTTGTGCAGTTTGTTGATCGGGTAAGCCAGCTGACGGCGGCCCCAGTCTTCCAGGCGGTGGATCGTACCCTGAGCACCAGTGATGGTTGCAGAGTAACGCTCGATCATGCCAGGAACCTGTTCGCTCTGGTCAGGATGAACCATAAAAACGATTTCGTAATGACGCATCGTATTTTGCTCCTTACGGATTATTCAGCCTCCTGTCAGGGTCAACCGTGGCCCATGGAAGCAAGGAACGTGTTTGTGAACGGCTGAAAAATTGACGCGTAATCATACTGGCGATAGGGGGTTAACTCAAGGTAAAGATCGAAGAAGCCGTAAATAACTCGCGCGCGGCGCAAGGCGAGCGGATGCGAATGCAGATTAACAGGAGATCGCTACGGCAGACCCGCCCGTAACTGGCCCCGGCCAGGCAGGCAGGGGCGCTCAACCGGTTGCGCAAGACAGGGTTAACCCGGCATCACGCAGGCGGGGCCAGTACGGCATCAGATCGGTACTGGCCCCGCCGGACGATTACAGGTGATGCGTAAAGAACGCTGTCAACGCCGTCAGCGCCGAAGGCGTGATGCGATGCCCGATGCCGGTTTCGGTCAGATACGTCAGGTTATCGTTCAGACCGGCCTCGCGCAGATCTTTCTCCAGCCGCACGCTTTCGGCAACCGGCACCACCTCATCAGCATCGCCGTGCCACACCAGCAGCGGGCGACTGGCAATCTTCGCCAGCTGATGGCTGACCTCGTACTCCGCCAGCGGGGCCAGCCGGGCGGCCAGCTGCGCCTTTTGTTCCGGCGAGCGGGCCACCAGCGGCGGGAACAGCGTCTGCCCCAGCTGGCTGAAGTAGCCGGAGCCCATCAGGCTGGCACCGCTGGTCAGCTGCGGATAACGCGCCAGCGCCCCCAGCGCGGTCATACCGCCCTGCGACGCCCCGGCGACCGCCAGCCGGCTGCCCGCGATCAGCTGCTGCTCACGCAGCGCCTGCTCAATCTGCGGCAGTTCATCGATATTGCTGCGCAGGATCTCCCAGAAATGGCTGAGCCGGTGCTCTGTATCACCGTTATAGCGTGAGCCATGTTGATCAGCATCAGGCAGGATGGCGCGGAAACCGGCCTGCGCCAGCGCCACCGCGAAGTAAGCATAAACCTCTTTGGAGGAGGTAAAACCATGATAAAACAGAACCGTCGGCAGCGGTTGTTCACGCTTACCGGCCGGCGCAGCATGCAGGCACTCGATGCCCGCGAAGGTTTCGGTATTCAACTCAATCATCGGCTCTCCTGGTGAAATCAGCCGCGGCAGCAAGCGGCAATGTAAAATGCGACAACGCGACAACGCGACAACGCGACAACGCGACAACGCGACAACGCGACAACGCTCAACAGTGTAAGCGGGATAAATTAATCCTGCGCACAGAAACGTCCAGGGTAAACCCGATTATTTTTCATATCCATAGCCTAAACTTAAACAAAAGATGAGGAGAGTGGGTCAACTATGCGCAACGTCCTTCTGATTACCACGCTGCTGCTTGGCGGCTGCAGCGTATTCACCACCACGCCGCAGCCACCGCCGCCGCCAACCGGCCAGCCGCAGGAGATCAACCGTGCGCAGAGCGCTGGCCTGAGCAGAATCGGCAGCACCACCGTCACCGTGCGCGGCTCACCGGATGACGCCGAACGGGCGCTGGCCGCTAAAGCGCAGGCGGCGGGGGCAACGTATTATCAGATTCAGTTAGTAAGAGAGACGGTCGCACCTGGCATGTGGTACGCCTCGGCGCTGCTGTATCGCCCGGCGGCAGGCGTGCAGTAACGCGGGTCGGCAGGCAGACGATAAACGGGGCGCGAACGCGCCCCGGAATACTTATTTCGCGCGCTGACGTACTGCTTCAAACAGACAGACGCCGGTGGCGACCGAAACGTTAAGCGAGGAGACGCTGCCCGCCATCGGAATGCTGATCAGTTCGTCACAGTGCTCGCGGGTCAGGCGACGCATGCCTTCACCCTCGGCACCCATCACCATCGCCAGCGGGCCGGTCATTTTGCTCTGATAGACGTCGTGATCGGCTTCCCCTGCGGTGCCGACGATCCATACGTTGGCTTCCTGCAGCACGCGCATGGTGCGCGCCAGGTTAGTCACACGGATCAGCGGAATATGCTCCGCCGCGCCGCTGGCCACTTTTTTAGCCGTCGCGTTAAGCGCCGCAGAACGATCCTTCGGCACGATGATCGCGTGTACGCCAGCCGCATCCGCGCTGCGCATGCAGGCGCCGAGGTTGTGCGGATCGGTAACGCCGTCGAGGATCAGCAGGAACGGATTCTCCAGGCTGGCCAGCAGGTCCGGGATATCCCCTTCCTGATACTGACGCCCCGGCTTGACGCGGGCAATGATGCCCTGGTGGGACGCCTCTTCGGATTTGTTATCCAGCACCTGCTTGCTCGCCACCTGGATGACGATGCCCTGCGCTTCCAGCGCCTTTACCAGCGTGGTCAGGCGGCGGTCATCGCGGCCCTTCTGGATAAACACTTCCTGGAAACGCTGCGGATCGCTGTCCAGCAGCGCCTGCACGGCGTGAATACCAAATACAATTTCACTCATCTCATCAATCCGGTGGTTCGTTAATTATGCTGCCGGGGCGCAGACCAGCTGCGCCCCGGACGTTAAGAGCAACGGGCGACACGCGCCGCCCGGCAGGCAGGCGCTACTGCTCGCTGCCGCTGTTTTTCTTGCTGCGTTTTGCCCGGGTGGCTGCAGCAATTTTGCGGGTTTTATCAGACGGTTTGCGCGGCTTTTTCTCCGCTTTATCACCCGGCGCGGCTGCCTGCTCTTTCGGCGCACGGGCGCTGCTGTCACGCTCGGCACTGGCACCTTTACGCGGCGCACGACGGCGGCTGCCGCTGTTTTTCGCACCGCCACGCTTCTCACGCTCGCGCTCGGTTTTACCTTCGCCACGTGGTTTACGGGCGCTGGAGATCAGCGCAAAGTCGATTTTGCGCTCGTCCATATGCACCGCGTTAACCCGTACTTCAACCGTATCGCCGAGGCGATAGCTGCGCCCGCCGGATTCGCCGATCAGGCGCTGGCCGACGGCGTCAAACCGGTAGTAGTCATTATCCAGCGAGGAGACGTGCACCAGGCCATCGATAAACAGGTCGTTCAGGCGCACGAAGAAGCCAAAACCGGTCACGCTGGAGATCACGCCGGTAAAGGCTTCGCCGACCTGGTCCTGCATAAAGTCACACTTCAGCCAGTCCGCTACGTCGCGGGTGGCTTCATCCGCCCGGCGTTCGGTCATCGAACAGTGCTGGCCGAAATGCAGCATCTGCTGCAGATCGTAGTGGTAGCCACCGGTCGGCGTGGTGTTGGCCTCACTGCCGTTCTCTTTTGCCAGCAGGTACTTAATCGCACGGTGCAGCAGCAGGTCCGGGTAGCGGCGGATGGGTGAAGTGAAGTGGGCGTAGGAGGCCAGCGCCAGGCCGAAGTGGCCACGGTTTTCCGGATCGTACACCGCCTGCTTCATTGAGCGCAGCAGCATGGTCTGCAGCATTTCGTGATCCGGACGGCCGGCGATCTGCTTCAGCAGGTCGGCGTAGTCCAGCGGCTGTGGCTTCGTTCCACCCGGCAGCGTCAGGCCCAGCTCGTTCAGCACCGAGCGGAAGCTCTTGATGTTCTCATCACTTGGGCGATCGTGGTCGCGGAACAGCGCCGGTTCGTTGTTCTTCTCAACAAAGCGCGCCGAGGCGATGTTCGCCAGGATCATGCACTCTTCAATCAGCTTGTGGGCATCGTTACGCGCCACCAGCTCAACGCGCTCGATGCGGCGATCGGCGTTGAAGACAAACTTGGCTTCATCCGTTTCGAACGAGATGCCGCCGCGCTGCTCGCGGGATTTCTCCAGCGCCAGGTACATGCGGTGCAGCTCTTCCAGGTCCTGTACCAGCGGCTCGTACTGCTGACGCAGCTCCTGATTGCCCTGCAGGATGTTCCACACCTTGTTGTAGGTCAGGCGGGCAAAGGAGTTCATTACCGCTTCGTAGTGCTTGTAGCCGGTCAGCTTACCGGTAGACGAGATAGTCATCTCGCACACCATACACAGGCGGTCTACTTCCGGGTTCAGCGAGCACAGGCCGTTAGACAGCACTTCCGGCAGCATCGGTACCACCTGTGAAGGGAAGTAGACCGAGGTGCCGCGGTTGACCGCTTCATCATCCAGCGGAGTCCCCGGGCGCACGTAGTAGCTGACGTCAGCAATCGCTACCCACAGCCGCCAGCCGCCGCCGCGTTTACGTTCGCAGAACACTGCGTCATCGAAGTCACGGGCGTCTTCGCCGTCGATGGTCACCAGCGGCAGGTCGCGCAGGTCAACACGACCGCGTTTCGCCTCTTCCGGCACCTCTTCGCTCAGGCCGGCAATCTGTTTTTCCAGCGCTTCCGGCCAGACGTGCGGAATATCATGGGTGCGCAGCGCCATATCGACGGCCATGCTGGTGCCCATATTGTCGCCCAGCACTTCCACCACTTTACCGACGGCTTTGCTGCGGCGGGTCGGACGCTGGGTCAGCTCCACCACCACCACATAACCCATGCGCGCGCCCATCAGCTCTTCGGCCGGCACCAGGATATCGAAGCTCAGGCGGCTGTCGTCCGGGACTACAAAGCCCACACCGCTCTCGGTGAAGTAGCGACCAACGATCTGGCCATTGCGCGGCTCAACCACGCGCACCATACGTGCTTCACGGCGGCCCTTGCGGTCGGCGCCCATCGCCTGCGCGAGGATCACGTCGCCATGCATACACATTTTCATCTGTTCGGCAGAGAGGTAGAGATCGTCCTTGCTGCCTTCAATACGCAGGAAGCCAAAGCCGTCGCGGTGGCCGATCACTTTGCCTTTCAGCAGGTCGAGGCGTTCCGGCAGCGCGTAGCACTGGCGGCGGGTAAACACCAGCTGACCATCGCGTTCCATGGCGCGCAGGCGGCGGCGCAGCGCTTCAGTCTGCTCCTCGCCGCTAATGGCGAGTTCGTCTGCCAGCTCTTCACGGCTGGCCGGGCTCGTCCGTTTATCCAGATGAGCAAGAATAAATTCGCGGCTGGGAATCGGGTTTTCGTATTTCTCAGCTTCGCGGTCCTGAAAAGGATCTTTTGACATCGAGGTTCCTCCGTTGTCAGCTGCTGAGTGAAGGTCGTTCAGTCAGCAAAATTTTGTAGAGCGGATGGTTGTCTTCAACCAGATCGGCCAGAGTGTAATTATCCAGTTCGCGCAGAAAACTCTGCACGGCGTCATACAGCGCCTTCTTCAGGCGGCAGGCGGAGGTAATATGGCAAAACTCCTCGCTGCAGTTGACCAGCTGCAGTGGCTCCATATCGCGCACCACCTGGCCGACAACGATATCGCTGGCTGATTTACCCAGACGAATACCGCCGTTTTTACCCCGCACGGCAGCGACATAACCGTTACGGCTAAGTTGATTGATAACTTTGACCATATGATTACGCGACACGCCGTAGGTGTCGGTAACTTCGCTAATGCTGGTCATCTTCCCCTCCGGCAGAGAGGCAAGGAAGATCAGCGCGCGTAAACCGTAATCGGTGAAGCTGGTTAGCTGCACAGTGACCTCAGAGAGACAGCCTGAACTCATGCCGTCATCCGCTTAAAACAGGAATTAACAATGATAATAAACCAGCCACTGCTAAAGCGGGCTATTTTATTTATTGCGGGAAAAATCATGGTGGCACAGCAGACGGGAACGGCAGGAAACCGGTGCGGGAGAATAACTGACCGGGCAATGCCCGGCCAGTATACACGTCATCCTTCAAGCTGCCTCTGCGTTGGCTGCTCTCGTTCACCCCAGTCACATAGTTTTCTATGTTCCCGGGGATTCACTCCTTTGCCGCCTTGATGCATCTTGAATGATTTTGTGTAGAGCATAATTATGCGTCAAACGGGTCGCGCAGAATCATGGTTTCGCTACGGTCAGGTCCGGTTGAGATAATATCAATCGGCACACCGGTCACTTCTTCAACGCGCTTGATGTAGTCCAGCGCGGCCTGCGGCAGACCTTCCCGCGTTTTCACGCCGAAGGTGGTCTCAGACCAGCCAGGCAGGGTTTCATAAATCGGCTCAATGCCTTCCCAGCCTTCTGCTGCCAGCGGCGTGGTAGTCACTTCACGGCCGTCAGGCATACGGTAAGCCACACAGATTTTAACCTCTTTCAGGCCATCCAGCACGTCCAGTTTGGTCATGCAGAAACCTGACAGGGAGTTGATCTGTACGGCGCGGCGCACGGCAACCGCATCCAGCCAGCCGGTACGACGACGGCGGCCGGTGGTAGCGCCGAACTCGTTACCCTGCTTGCAGAGGAACTCGCCGGTTTCGTCGAACAGTTCGGTCGGGAACGGGCCTGCACCCACGCGGGTAGAGTAGGCTTTGACGATACCCAGCACGTAGTCAACGTAACGCGGACCGATACCGGAACCGGTCGCTACGCCACCGGCGGTGGTGTTAGACGAGGTAACATACGGATAGGTACCGTGGTCGATGTCCAGCAGGGTGCCCTGGGCGCCTTCGAACATGATCAGGTCACCGCGCTGACGCGCACCGTCCAGCACTTCTGAAACGTCAACCACCATGCCGGTGAGGATATCGGCAATCGCCAGCGTATCCGCCAGCACTTTGTCGTAATCCACCGCATCGGTTTTGTAGTAGTTAACCAGCGCGAAGTTATGGTATTCCATCACTTCTTTCAGCTTCTGTGCGAAGGTCTCTTTGTTGAACAGATCGCCAACGCGCAGGCCACGACGGGCCACTTTATCTTCGTAAGCCGGGCCGATACCACGACCGGTGGTGCCGATCGCTTTCGCGCCACGCGCTTTCTCACGTGCCACGTCCAGCGCCACGTGATATTCCAGAATCAGCGGGCAGGCTTCAGAAATGAACAGACGCTCACGTACCGGGAAGCCGCGATCTTCCAGACCTTTCATCTCTTTCATCAGCGCAGCCGGAGACAGCACCACACCGTTGCCGATGATGCTGGTGACGTTTTCACGCAGAATGCCTGATGGAATTAAATGGAGGACGGTTTTCTCACCGTTGATGACTAGCGTATGGCCAGCGTTATGGCCGCCCTGATAGCGCACTACGTATTTAGCACGTTCCGTCAGGAGGTCAACGATCTTACCTTTACCTTCGTCACCCCATTGGGTGCCCAGTACGACAACGTTCTTACCCATTTCTCAAAATCACCGATTGCTTAAAAATGGATTCTACCATCGTCATTTTCGTCTTTCAGCTGTTTTAGCATACGATTGCGTACTTTTTTGCCGGAGCCGCGCCACAGCGCGCTACAGCTCACACTTAACCGCCGTTGCCCCGGCTGACCATGTAGAAAATTACGGCCCCGGCCACCGCCAGCCCGCCGCCAATACGCCGCAGTAAACTGTCAGGCAGCTGTGCCATCGACAGGATCATCCGCCGCCACAGGCGCGGTACCAGCATCGGCCCCAGTCCTTCCAGCACCAGTACCAGCCCCACAGCCATCCATACCGCTGTATTCATTGAAATGCGTCTCGTAGGTTCACATGATGAGTGGCGAATGTCGCCCATAAAAAAAGGCCGGAAAATCCGGCCTCTGGCAGTCACAGCAAAGGATTAGCGGGCGGTAGCGGACGGATTCTTCATAAAGCGGAAGAAGTCACTGTCCGGGCTCATCACCATCACGTCCTGATTGCTCTTAAAGCTGTTTTCATAGGCGCGCAGGCTACGGATGAAAGCGTAGAAATCCGGATCCTGGCTAAAGGCGTTGGCAAACAGCTTGGCCGCTTCCGCATCACCTTCACCCTGAGTGATCAGCGCCTGACGACGGGCCTCAGCCAGCGTGCGCTCAACCTCGTAATCGGCCTGAGCACGAACCTTGGCCGCTTCTTCCGCACCCTGGGCGCGCTGGCTACGCGCGACGGACTCACGCTCGGCACGCATACGGGCATAGATCGCGTCGGAGACTTCGGTCGGCAGGTTGATCTGCTTGATCCGCACGTCCACCACCTGAATGCCCAGCGCGGCCATACTGTTCGGGTTGATCGACGGCTCGTTGCCGGTGGTTTCACGCTCTACGCGCGCCGCCACTGAGGCAATCGCATCATCCGCTGCCGGCGTGGCAACTTCATCATCCTGACCGGCACTACCGGTATTCAGCGCATCACGCACGTCGGTGGTCAGACGGCCGCGGGAATCGGTGACGATATCCTTCACGTCCAGACGGCCAATCTCAGAACGCAGACGGTCACTGAACTTACGCTTCAGCAGCACTTCGGCCTGAGAAACATCACCACCGCCGGTGGCGAGGTAGTAACGGCTGAAGTCGCTGATCCGCCATTTGATGTAGGAATCGACGATCAGATCTTTCTTCTCTTTGGTCACGAAGCGGTCGGCCTGGTTATCCATGGTCTGGATACGGGCGTCGAGGGTCTTCACTGACTCAAGGAACGGGATCTTGAAGTGCAGGCCCGGTGCATACACCAGCGGCTTGTTCTCATCGTCACGCAGAACTTTGCCGAAGCGCATCACGATGCCACGCTGCCCTTCCTGAACCACAAACAGTGACGCGTACAGCACCACCAGCACAACAATCAATAATACGATTAATGGCTTACGCATCGTTTACTCTCTCCCTTCGCGCTGGGTATCGGTACGCTGAGCGTTCACCCGGCGCTGATCCATGATGTCGTCCGGACTGAACGACGTACTGCCCGTGGCGCGATCGTTACTGCCTGAAGATGTCGGCAGACGAGACAGGGGGTTGCTCCCTTCGCGACTGCTGGTCGCTCCGCCGGCCTGTCCACGCATCAGTTGATCCAGCGGCAGCACCATCAGGCTGTTGCCTTTATCGTTAACCAGCACCTTGCGGGTGTGGCCAAGCACGCGTTCCATGGTCTCGATATAGAGACGCTCACGGGTAATCTGCGGTGCCGCTTTGTATTCCGGCAGAATACGCGCAAAGCTGTCGACTTCACCCTGCGCTTCCAGCGTTACGCGGGACTTGTAAGCACGGGCTTTTTCGAGAATACCCTGCGCATCACCACGCGCACGCGGCAGCTTATCGTTGGCGTAGGCTTCCGCTTCACGGACTGCCTGCTCGCGGTTTTCACGCGCGGCGATCGCATCATCGAAGGAGGCCTTCACATCTTCCGGTGGACGCGCGGTCTGGAAGTTGACGTCCAGCAGGGTGATACCCATATCGTACGGGCGCACGGTCTCTTCCAGCTCACGCTGGGTTTCGCTACGCACCACGGTACGCCCTTCGGTCAGGATACGATCCATCGTTGAGCGGCCAATCACGCCGCGCAGCGCGCTGTCGGTGGCCTGACGCAGGCTGTCGTCTGCGCTGGTGACGGCGAACAGATAGCGTTCCGGGTTAGTGACGCGGTACTGCACGTTCATCTCAACGCGGACCACGTTCTCATCGGAGGTCAGCATGGTGCCGGAAGCTGACAGCTCGCGTACCGCCTCTACGTTCACCGCGCGAACCTGGTCGATAAAGGTCGGCTTCCAGTTAAGGCCCGGCTCAACCAGATGGCTGAACTTACCAAAGCGTGTCACCACGCCACGTTCTGCTTCTTTGATGGTGTAGAAACCGCTGGCGGCCCAAATCACCACCGCCGCAACGCCGACAATCCCGACCAGACGCCCGCCGTTACCCGGCCTGCGCTGACCACCGTCACCGTTATCACTATTCTTGTTACCACCGCCCAGGCCACCGAGCTTGCTGCTCAGCTTACGGAAGATATCATCAAGATCGGGAGGCCCCTTATCGCGCCCTCCCTTATTTCCCCCAGAGTTGCCGCCTTGATTATTGCTGCTTCCCCACGGGTCGCGGTCCTGTCCGTTATTCCCGGGCTGATTCCACGCCATGTTTATACTCCATTAATTGTGTGTGCGGTGGTACCCCAGGCCGGGATACGCGTGTCAGGCAAAATCAGTTAACAATGTAATTCGCCAGCGTCGGTTCCTGTTTACACAGGCGGCGCCAGTCGACGATCGGCATACGCACGTGCATTCCCACGCTGCCATCTTCTTCGTTCCACTCTTTTTCAATCGCGTGAAGCTGATAAAAACGGCTGCGCAGCCGCCCCGCTTCCGGCGGCAGACGTAAATCAACCTGAGCGATCTCGCCGGCCAGCCGCTCGGTCAGCGCCTGGAACAACAGCGGCAACCCGACGCCGGTTTGGGCAGAGAGCCAGACCCGAATGGGCCGGTTCTCTTCATCGCGATCGATACGTGGCTCAAAACCGTCCAGCATATCGATTTTATTCATCACCAGCAGGCTGGGGATCTGATCGGACTCAATCTCTTCCAGCACCACGTTAACCGCCTCGATGTTTTCCTCAAGGCGCACGTCGGCGGCGTCAATCACGTGCAACAGCAGCGTTGCCTCGCGCGTCTCCTGCAGCGTGGCCTTAAACGCGGCCACGAGGTCGTGTGGCAAATGGCGAATAAAGCCGACGGTATCGGCCAGCACCACTTCACCGACGTCGGCGACGTCCACCCGGCGCAGGGTCGGGTCGAGGGTGGCAAACAGCTGGTCTGCCGCATAAACGTCGGCAGAGGTTAAGCGGTTAAACAGGGTGGATTTACCAGCGTTGGTATAGCCCACCAGAGACACGGTCGGCACATCGGCCTTGTTACGCGCCTGCCTGCCCTGCTCACGCTGTTTTTCAACGCGCGACAGGCGGGAAAGAATCAGGGTAATGCGGTTACGCAGTAAACGACGGTCGGTTTCCAGCTGAGTTTCCCCTGGGCCACGTAAACCAATACCGCCTTTCTGGCGCTCAAGGTGCGTCCAGCCGCGAACCAGACGGGTGGCAAGGTGGCGCAGCTGCGCGAGCTCTACCTGCAGTTTACCTTCGTGGGTGCGCGCGCGCTGGGCGAAGATATCAAGGATCAGTCCGGTACGGTCAATTACCCGGCACTGACACAGCGCTTCCAGATTACGCTCCTGCGCCGGCGTTAAGGCATGATCGAACAGTACCACCGTGGCACCGCTCTCTTTTACCGCCTCGGCAATTTCTGCCGCTTTACCTTCACCCACAAAATATTTCGGGAGGGGCGCTTTGCGGCTGCCGGTTACGACACGCAACGCTTCCACGCCGGCGGAAGAGACCAGAGATTCAAACTCCTGGAGGTCTTCCATATCCCGATCCTGGGTAAAGTAGATGTGAACCAGTACGGCGTGCTCACCGGCATCATAACGGTCAAACAATATTGCAACCTCTCGGAACCCTGTGAAACCTGATGCGCGATGGCCTTACGGCGTCAAATTCAGATTAATTTGCGCGTTCGGCTCGGCGAACGGCTTGTATGCGCGATTTCGCTCCGCTCCGGGCGAATGAGGAAACCGGCTTAACGTCTTTGCCAGGACGGGGTGTCTGCTGGCTGGCAGAGCCCCGTCATGGTGGGACAGTGACTTACTTACTCAGCGTCGTCATTGTCTTGTGCAGGCTGGGAAGACCCACCCTGATTGCTACCGCCGTGATGATAGTTGCTGCTTCCGCCACCCGCATTGTTGCTGTGGTGGGAGACCGGACGGGACGGGACAACGGTAGAGATCGCGTGCTTATACACCATCTGGCTAACCGTGTTTTTCAGCAAAATAACAAACTGGTCAAACGACTCGATCTGCCCCTGCAGTTTAATGCCGTTGACCAAATAAATTGAAACCGGAACACGTTCGCGACGCAGTGCGTTCAAGAACGGATCTTGCAAAGATTGCCCCTTAGCCATTCTATCTTTTCCTTATATGCTTGTTGTTTATAACTTTAAGAACCTTGCAGTTCGAAATACGACCTAAAAAATTTGCGCACGATAACAAACCAATTGTACACAATCACCCATGCTTAGCACTAAGAACCTGTAGCACGCTGGCATACGCCGCCTCAGGATGTTCGCTGTCAAGCCAGTGAACGTTTTCCCAACCGCGTAACCAGGTTATCTGGCGCTTAGCCAACTGCCGGGTCGCGCAAATTCCCCGATAAACCATTTCATCGTAATCAATTTCGCCCGACAAAAATAACCACATCTGGCGATAACCAACACAACGAATGGAAGGCATATCCGTATGCAAATCACCTCGTGCAAACAGTGCCCGAGCCTCCGCTTCAAACCCTGACGCCAGCATCTGATGAAAGCGCTGCTCAATACGCTGATGGATCAGCTCGCGATTCGCGGGTGCGATAGCAAACTGGGCCACATCATAAGGCAGAGCTTCACCGGATGTTTTCGTCAGTTCCGTTAAAGTTTTACCCGAAATAAAAAAAACTTCCAGTGCTCGCGAGAGTCTCTGGGGATCATTCGGATGAATACGAGCGCCAGCAACGGGATCTATGTCACATAACTGACCGTGCAGCGCTTCCCAGCCCTGCTCACTCGCCATCTGCTCTATACGCTGACGCACTTCAGGATCCGCCGGGGGCAACGGCGACAATCCTTCCAGCAACGCCTTGTAGTAGAGCATGGTGCCACCAACAAGCAGCGGGATGTTGCCCCGCGCGGTAATCTCCGCCATTTCAGCCAGCGCATCACGACGGAATTCGGCGGCGGAATAGCTTTCTGCCGGATCGCGGATGTCCAGCAAACGATGGGGTGCCAACGCCAGCTCATCACTGGTGGGCTTAGCGGTTCCGATATCCATCCCGCGGTAGATCAGCGCAGAATCCACGCTAATCAGTTCAACCGGCTGGGTCTGGCGTAGCGCCATGGCCAGAGCCGTTTTACCCGAGGCCGTTGGCCCCATCAAAAATATCGCCTTCGGCAGGCCAGCCTTAGATTGTTCACTCATTGCTTCAGGGCGTTCATCGCCATTGTGATATCAACGTCTTGCAATAATCCGGAAGGTGGCGATTTAACCAGCTGCGGGCAGAGACGTTCCACGTCGGCCAGCAGAGCAATCGCCTGCGAGTGATTCCAGTGCGCATGTTCAGAAACCGACTGGCGCGCTAACCACTGCGCCGTCTGGCTGGCTGAAACACCCTCCTGCCGGGCTAAGTAGCCTAACAGTTCTGGAATCAAGTTTTGTAAATTTTGTTGGCGCAATGGTAAAGGCACGGCGCGCAGCATCACCCGCTGCGCGTCGTTGTGCAGATCGATACCCAGCTGGTTCAGCAGCCCGGCACAGCGGCCAATCGTGGCTATTTCAGCCTTATCTAACTGCAGCCGCACCGGGATCAGCAGCGGCTGCGGCTTCAGTCCTTCACTCCCCGGCTCCAGCTGTGCCTGTTTCAGCCAGCGTTCGGCCACGCTGAGCGACAACAGCGTCAGACGGTTTTTGCTTTCCAGCAGCGCATACTGCTGTTGCACCACCGTCAACACGCGGCCAAAGCTCTGAGCATGGCCGCTTAGCGGGGCGTCGACCGCTGCCGTGGCACGCGGCGCAGTGGCGGCGGGCGGGGAAGAAACATCAGCCTGCGCATAAGGCTGTTTCGGCTCTTCTCCACGCCCCGCCGCCGGCGTGGTCATCAGCTGGCGGTACAGTGCGCCTTCGCGCTGCTGATACTGCGGCAGCTGGCCGGGCCAGCCCGCCTCCGTTGCAGCGGCGGCCCCGGTGCGGCTGCCGTTGTCTGCATGTGTCGTTGGGTAGGTTCGTGCCTGTATGCCTGCCTCAGCACCTGTGTCTGCGCCTGCCTTTGTGCCCGCATCTGAATTTGTGGCTGCAGTTGTGCCTGTACCTGCATTTGTACCGGCACCCACATTTGCGGCTGAACCTGGCCTGGTGTCTGTTCCGGTAGCGGCATCGGGTGCGGGTACGGCGAACCCGCCCCGTTCTGTATCACCGCGGTTTCGCCCGGCGGCCGGTGAGGCAAAGTGATTCTCTCCCGCCGCCTGACGGTTTTCCGGCTGCCAGCGTTCGGACGACTGCGCAGCAACGTCTGGCAGCGTGGGCGCTTCACAGGCCTGCAGCACGCTGATCACGCCCTGGTAAATAAAATCGTGCACCAGCCGCGACTGATGGAAGCGCACCTCATGCTTGGCCGGATGCACGTTGACATCAACCTGGTGCGGGTCGATCTCCAGATAGAGCACATAGGCCGGTTGATGGCCATCGCCGAGCTTGTCCTGATAGGCCTGGCGAATCGCATGGCCGATGAGCCGGTCGCGCATCATGCGGCCGTTGACATAGCAGTACTGCAGCTCGCTCAGCGCCTTCGACCCGACCGGATCGGCCACCCAGCCCTGCAGGATCAGATCGCCATGCTGCCATTCAATGCGCAGCGCATGGCTGATAAAGGTGGATCCGCAGATCGCCGCCAGCCGCCGTTCACGCTGCGTGGGATCGCTGGCACCGCGATACTGACGCACCAGCTTGCCGTTGTGGCTAAGGGAGAAAGCCACGTCGAAGCGCGCCAGCGCAATACGGCGGATCACTTCATCAATATGGGTAAATTCGGTTTTCTCGGTGCGCATAAACTTGCGCCGCGCCGGGGTGTTGTAGAACAGGTCCAGCACTTCCAGCGTGGTGCCCTGCGGGTGGGCGGCCGGTTTCAGGGTTACCGCCTGGTCACGCCCTTCGGCGTAAGCCTGCCAGGCTTCGCTCTGCTCCGCCGTGCGCGAGGTCAGCAGCAGACGCGACACCGAGCTGATACTGGCCAGCGCTTCACCGCGAAAACCGAGGCTGGCGATCGCTTCCAGATCGTCGAGAGTGCTGATTTTACTGGTGGCATGACGCGCCAGCGCCATTGCCAGCTCCTCTTTACCGATGCCGCAGCCGTTATCGCGAATGCGGATCAGCTTAGCCCCCCCCTTCTCGATATCGATATCGATGCGGGTCGCGCCGGCATCCAGGCAGTTTTCCACCAGCTCTTTCACCACCGACGCCGGGCGCTCAACCACCTCACCGGCGGCAATCTGATTGGCAAGCTGGGGGGGTAAGATCTGAATGGGCATCATCACTCCTCAATTATTCCATCGCGGCATTGACCGGCAGTACGCGGTGCTTAAGCCAGCGTGCGTTTCCGGCCGGGCGGCTGCAAGGGGGCCAGCCCGGATCTTCTCAGTGTGCACCCGGCCAGGAAACCGGCGGCAGAAACCGGGAACCTCCACGTTCAGCCGCTCAGGATGCCGGAATGGTCAGCGTCTGCCCCAGCATCACGTTCTGCGACTTCATTTTATTCGCCTGCTGGATCGCCTGCGGGCTGACGCCGTAATGCGCCGCGATCGCCGTCAGCGAGTCACCGCGCACCACCTTATGCCGCTGGGCGCGTTTCGGTCTGGCGTGGTTTGCTGCCTGTGTTACCACGCGGGCCGTCTGCGCCCCCGCCGGCACCTTCAGCCGCTGACCCACCCATACCACATCTTTCTTCAGCGTATTCATACCGCGCAGGGTGGCCATGCTGGCACCGTACTGCGCGGCGATACCGGACAAGGTTTCCCCGCGCTTAACCACGTGACGCTGCACGGCACCGGTGTAGACGGTGCCAGCCGGGGCCGGTTCAGGCTCTGCGTTAACCGCCGCTGCGGACTGCAACGGTCGGTTTTCCTCCTTTGGGACGGATTGTAGCGGGTGCGCCAGGAAGTAGTTGCGCAAGCCTTTATAGATCGACTCGGCAATCTTCTGCTGGTATGCGCTACTGCCAAGCAGTCGCTCCTCCGAAGGGTTGCTGATAAAGCCGGTTTCCACCAGCAGGGAAGGAATATCCGGCGAGCGCAGGACGCCCAGGCTGGCATGTTCCGGTCGGCGCTTGTGCAGCGCGCCGACGCGCTGCAGCTGAGCAATCACTTTTACCGCCACGTCGTAGCCTACACGCTGTGAGTGGCCAAACTGCAGGTCGAGCACCGCCTGGCTGAGGTACGGGTCTGCCTGGCTGTTGGCCAGCAGGTCGCCGGCACCGCCCAGCAGTTCCGACTGTTTCTCGTGCTGTTCCAGCCAGCCGGCCATTTCGCTGTTGGCGCGACGGTTAGACAGCACCCACACTGAGGCACCTGACGCGCTACGGCTGGGGGCGGCATCGGCATGGATCGATACCAGAAGATTCGCATTCTGCTTGCGCGCCACGTCGGAACGCCCCATCACCGAGATAAAGTAGTCGCCGTCGCGGGTCATCACCCCCTTAAACATCGGGTCGGCGTTCAGCAGCTCTTTCAGCTTGCGGGCGATGGCGATGGTAACATTTTTCTCTTTTAGCCCGCTGGGCCCGATGGCACCCGGGTCCTGACCGCCGTGGCCGGCATCAATCGCCACGATCGCCACATCGCTGCTGCTGGCACGGGAGGTACGCGGACGTGCGACCTGGTTACCGCTGGTGACGGTGGTCACCGGATTTGCGCCAAACGGATTTTTCGCCGGTTCACTGCTGACCGGTGCCGGACGTGAGGTACCCGCGCTGCTGACCGGGGCCGGACGTGCGGCCGGTTTCGCCGGCTGGCGGCTGCTGATGGTAAACACCACGTTATAAGTGCTGCCGTTGCGCTGGGTCACCGCGCGGGTTTTACCGGCCTCCGTCAGCTCAAACACCAGACGGATGCTCTGGCTGTCTTTCGCCTCGCTGGAGCGGATGCGTTTAACCAGGTTCTCGCCGCTAAATTCGAGCGGTAGCCCCTTCACCACGCCGCTCTGGCGGATATCCAGCACCACCCGCTCCGGGTTATGCAACGGGAAAAAGGCGTACACCGGCTGCCCGGCAAAGCTGAGTTTTACCGTGGCTTCGTTGCTGCCGTTAGCCACCTGAATATCCGAAAGATTGGCCGCCAGCGTACTGAAGGTGCAGCACAGCAGCGCCAGCATCAGCCAGGACTTCACCTGCCTCATGCTTCCCCCTCCGCGCGCGCGAACTGCTGCAGCATCTGCTCACCGTTAGCCGAGCGGGCACGCAGCTCGGCCTGGCGCGCGTGGCCCTGGTAGCTGAGATGCAGTTCGAGATCGGGTTCAGGCAGTACGCCGGTGCCCTGCTGCGGCCACTCGACCAGACAGATACTGTCGTCACCGAAGTAGTCACGGATGCCCATAAATTCCAGCTCTTCCGGATCGGCAAGGCGGTACAGGTCAAAATGATAGACGCGGCGATCGGGCAGCACGTAGGGCTCCACCAGCGTATAGGTCGGGCTTTTTACGTTGCCCTGATGCCCCAGCGCCTGCAGGAATCCACGGCTGAAGGTGGTTTTTCCTGCACCGAGATCGCCATAAAGATAGAGGGTCGCCGCGCCATCACAGGCGCGGGCCAGCCGGGCACCCATTGCGAGAGTTGCTGCCTCATCGGGCAACGCGATTACACAGGTCATCATTCTTTTATATTCGACATCTCAGGATTAACAAACAGATACAGCCAGGAGAACAGATCGGTTGCCAGCATACCACGCGTACCATAGCGCCGTGCTACCGCGTCTGCCGCTGCGCCGTGCGCGACACAGCCCGCGCAGGCTGCATCAAACAGTGAGAGCCCTTGCCCCGCCAGGCTGGCAATAATACCGGATAACACATCGCCCATGCCGCCGCTGGCCATGCCGGCATTGCCGACATCGGCAATCGCCAGCGCCCCCTGCGGCCCGGCAATCAGTGTGCCGGCACCTTTCAGCACCACCACGCCGCCATAGCGTTTCGCCAGGCGCTGTGCCGCAAGTAAGCGGTCACTCTCAATTTCGCTAACGTTACTGTTCAGCAAACGCGCCGCTTCACCCGGATGTGGCGTAATAATGCGATTTTGACGTTTATCGGGGCTGATTGCCAGCAGGTTAAGCGCATCGGCATCCCAAAGCATCGGTTTGTTTGAGTTTTCGACCTTCTTTAAGGCCTTTTTACCCCAGTCGCGCTGTCCCAGTCCCGGACCGATGACGATCGTATCGGCCCATTCCAGGCCGTCATCCAGCGTCTGTGCGTCCAGCTCCTGCACCATCAGTTCCGGGCGGGCGGTCAGCAGCGGCGCCACATTATCTTTGTGAGTAAGCACTCGCACCAGGCCTGATCCTGTGCGCAGCGCCGCTTCAGCGGCCATACGTATAGCACCCGCCGTGCCGTGATCGCCGCCGATTACCAGCAGCTTACCGTGATCGCCTTTGTGTGAGGTGGCTTTGCGCGGCTGCAGCCAGCGCGTGAGGTGCGTTGCGTCAAAGCGGGCGATGGCGGGAGGCTGACTGGCCAGGAATGCTTCCAGTCCCAGCGGGTGATAATGCAGCCGGCCCCGGTAGTCGCGCGCTTTTCCGGTCAGTAGCCCGGGCTTAAGGGCGATAAAGCTTAGCGTATGCGTAGCGATAATCGCCGCACCGGGCGTTGTACCGGTAGTGGCCGCTAACCCTGAGGGCACATCCACGGCAAATACCGGGGCCGGATGGCCGTTTGCCCGCTCAATCAGCCGCGCGTAAGGTTCAGCAGGGGCGCGGTTCAGCCCACTACCGAGCAGCGCATCGACGATAACGTCCACACTCTGCGGCCAGGCCGCCGATGCTGCGTGGATCACACCGCCCGCCGCCCGCCAGGCTTCCCGTGCCTGCCGGGCTTCCTCGGGCTGCGACGTATCACTCTCCACCGCCAGCAGCGTCACGCTGATGCCCGCTGCCTGCGCCAGCCGCGCCACCACATAGCCGTCGCCACCGTTATTACCGTGGCCACACAGCACCAGCCAGTGACGGCTATCGGGCCACAGGCGCTGCAGTGCGCTGAACGCCGCCTGCCCGGCGCGCTGCATCAGTTCATACAGCGTCAAACCCAGGCTGTCCGCCCCTTCGCGCTCCAGCCGGGCAATCGCCTCCACAGGCCAGACAGATTCAGGTAAACTTAACGGGTCTTCCAGCTGGTTCAGGTTATTCATGTCGCATCCTCTCGATCTCCATCAACTCGCCCGGGATATTAAACAGTGGGGGCTTGAACTCGGCTTTCAGCAGGTCGGTATCACCGATACCGATTTAACGCTGGAGGAGCCGCGCCTGCAGGCGTGGCTGGATAAACAATACCACGGCGAGATGGACTGGATGGCGCGCCACGGTATGATGCGCGCCCGCCCCCACGAACTGCTGCCCGGCACCCTGCGGGTGATCAGCGTTCGTATGAACTATCTGCCGGCCAAAGCCGCCTTTGCCAGCACGCTGAAAAACCCCCGTCTGGGCTACGTCAGCCGCTACGCGCTGGGCCGCGACTACCACAAAGTATTGCGCAATCGCCTGAAAAAGCTCGGTGATATGATCCTTGAGCGCTGCGGCGACGCGCAGTTCCGGCCGTTTGTTGACTCGGCCCCGCTGCTGGAGCGCCCGCTGGCGGCCAAAGCCGGGCTGGGCTGGACCGGTAAACACTCGCTGATCTTAAACCGTGAAGCCGGATCGTGGTTTTTCTTAGGGGAACTGCTGATCGACCTGCCGCTGCCGATTGACAGTCCGGTGGAGGAAAACTGCGGCCGCTGCGTCGCCTGCATGACCACCTGCCCGACCGGTGCCATCGTCGAACCCTACACGGTAGACGCGCGTCGCTGCATCTCCTATCTGACCATCGAGCTGGAAGGGGCGATCCCGGAAGAGTTCCGCCCGCTGATCGGCAACCGCATCTACGGCTGCGACGACTGCCAGCTGATCTGCCCGTGGAACCGCTATGGCCAGCTGACAGATGAAGATGATTTCAGCCCGCGCGCGGTGCTGCACGCGCCGCCGCTGACCGAGCTGTTTGCCTGGGATGAGGCTAAATTCCTGCGCATCACCGAAGGCTCGGCCATTCGCCGGATTGGTCATCTGCGCTGGTTGCGCAATATTGCCGTCGCCCTGGGTAACGCACCGTGGGATGAACACCACCTGCAGGCGCTGGAAAGCCGCCGCGGCGAAAACACGCTGCTGGATGAGCATATTGCGTGGGCTATCGCCCAACAGCTGGCCCGCCGGGAGGAAAATGCGGTAGAGGTGCAAACCAGCCAGCAAAAACGCCTGGTACGGGTAATAGAGAAAGGATTACCGCGTGATGCTTAATTGCGCAAGGTGACGAATTTCAGCCACGCGAAAACTATCCACACGCTGTGAATAAAATTAAAAAAGCGTTGTCATTCAACCGGGAAAAAAAGCACAAGCGATCTGCATAACAGAATGAAACATTAACAATAATAATAAAAACAGTATGTTACGCAGAATATGTAAGAATTTACTGAGATCGTGGAAAAAACCACTGCCAGCGTAAGCTGTGGATAACTCTGTTTACGATTTTTCACTATCCGGATCGACAAGACCACCGCACGGCGCCCGGCGCTGTGGATAATTATGCTGCGTATTGAGAAAGTTTATTATCTGGAGCGGGAAACGAGACTCGAACTCGCGACCCCGACCTTGGCAAGGTCGTGCTCTACCAACTGAGCTATTCCCGCTTAGAAGTGATGCTGCTTTACTGCGCAAATCAACGTGTAACTTATTGATTTTTATAACTTTTACCTCGCCATTCCGGAGAGGAGGTCGCTATTATGGACCTCTTTGGCTGGAGTGGCAAGCGGAGTTTTGAAAAAATATCGTGTTGCGCAAAAATCTGGCGATCCAGGGCAACAGTTTGCTCATCAGAGTTAGATGATTCCACATTTTCTCCGCATCTGTCTCTGCAATCGGCTCGCGTAAAGCACCACTCAGTGCCCGGCTTCACGAAAACACAGCAGGCCGGGGAATGTCGGCAGCAAAGAGAATGAGGCGAAGGATAAGCATCATGCAGAAACGAAAAAAGGACCCGAAGGTCCTTTTTTCACTCGCCTGCCGGCGTAACCGACGGCGAAAAATTTGGAGCGGGAAACGAGACTCGAACTCGCGACCCCGACCTTGGCAAGGTCGTGCTCTACCAACTGAGCTATTCCCGCTTGGGTGGTGCAATCAAACATTTGGTAATTGTTTGATTAGATTCATCTTTTAATTCCTGAATCAGGAATGGGCGCTATTATGGCGTGCCGGGGCGGCGCTGGCAAGCCCTGATAACGGCTTTTTTCACCTATCCGTGCTGACTGCTATAAAAACCTCCAGTTTCGCCAGGTTACGGCGAAATTCTCACCATTTCCGCCGGGTAAACCTGAGCGCTGTACATCCTGAACGAAATCCGTATTATTTATTGAGAACGATTATCAATTACACTTACATAGGATGTGACTATAATGCCTCTACATCGTTTAACCCGTGCCTGCCTCGCCAGCTGCCTGTTACTGACCGCCGGTGCCGGTTTCACCACCGCCGCCACCGCCGCTATCCCTGCTGCAGCTTCCACCGCTTCCGACAGCGTGGCGATAACCGACAGCATTAACACCCAGACCATCAAGAAGAACCCAAAAAACGTGGTGGTCTACGATCTGGCAATACTGGAGATCCTCGACGTGCTGGGCGTGAAGGTTTCCGGCCTGTCGCTGCCACAGAAAAAAGGCAGCTTCCCGCCGTTCCTCAGCCAGTATGAGTCCGGCCCTTACTACAACGCCGGTAATCCGTTTAAGCCGGACTTCGAGACGTTGCGTAAAGAGAAGCCGGATCTGATCATCGGCGGTGAGCGCGCCTTTGAATCCACCGACAAGTTCCGTGAAATTGCGCCAACGCTGGAAATGACACTCGATCACGCCCATCTGCTGCAGAGCCTGGAACAGCGTACCCGCTCGCTGGGCGAACTGTTCGACAGGCAACCGCAGGCCGAAGCTGCGATTAAGGCGCTGGAAGAAGATGTGAATAAGGTGCGCCCGCTGGCGGAGAAGGCCGGCACGGCGATGACCATCCTCACCACCGGCGATAAGCTGATGGGCTACGGCAGCGGCGGCAAATATGGCTTTATCACCGACTTTATCGGCTTTAAGGATGCGACGCCGTTAACCCACAACAGCCGCTTCGGCGAAGTGATCGACAGCGCGCGTATCGCCAAAGCCAATCCGCAGTGGATCTTTGTGATTGACCGCGACTCGGTGCTCGGCAAAAGCCCTGGCTACAGCAACGCAAGAAAACTGCTGGATAATGCCGATGTGAAAGGAACCGATGCCGCCAAAAACAACCGCATCATCTACCTGAACGCGCAGGAGATTTACGGCTCCGGTGGTATCACTACCTACCGCAACCAGGCGCAGCGGATTTACCAGCTGCTGAAAGACGCGAAATAAGCGCAGACGTTAAGGGACGGGCGGTGGCCGCATCGCCCGTTTAACCACTTCATGCCCTGAATGCGTCGTTACGCCAGTGCCTGATGCACGCAGATAGCGGATGGCACAGCGCTGTGGCTGAGAAACAAAAAAAGGCCCCCGAAGGGACCTTCTTTCGCATCCGGCAGACTACAATCTACCGGATTAATCTGGAGCGGGAAACGAGACTCGAACTCGCGACCCCGACCTTGGCAAGGTCGTGCTCTACCAACTGAGCTATTCCCGCAGGGGTCGTACCGATGTAATTTTCTGACCGGTACGGGGAGCGCATTATACGGAGTTTCCTTACCCCTGCAACCCCTCGTGCAAAAAAACTTTCATAAAACCGTTCGATCGGCTGTTTTTCCACCATCCTGAGTCATTTTCTGACTCAGGATGAATGAAGCGCGGCACGCGCCATTCAGTCCGGGCCTTACGCCGCCACCTCCCTCGCTTCGCGCGCGCGTCAGCCTTTCGTTGCACGGCCGCTTACAACTGAATAAAGTGCTCGCGGTAGTAAGCCAGTTCGGCCACCGACTCGCGGATGTCGTCCATCGCCTGGTGGCTGCCCTGCTTTTTAAAACCGGGCAGGATCTCCGGCTTCCAGCGGCGCGCCAGCTCTTTCAGCGTGCTCACGTCCAGATAGCGATAATGGAAGTACGCTTCCAGCTCCGGCATATATTTGAACAGGAAACGGCGATCCTGGCCGATGCTGTTGCCACAGATCGGGGAGGTATTGGCCGGTGCCCACTGTTTGAGGAACTCAATGGTCGCCAGCTCGGCGGCGCGATCGTCAAACTGGCTGGCCTTAACCCGCTCAACCAGGCCGCTGTTGGTGTGGGTACGTACGTTCCACTCGTCCATCAGCGCCAGCTGAGCGTCCGACTGATGCACGGCAAACACCGGCCCCTCCGCGAGAATGTTCAGGTCGGCATCGGTCACCAGAGTGGCGATCTCAATAATACGATCCTGCTCCGGGTCCAGCCCGGTCATCTCAAGATCGATCCAAATCAGATTATTTGCATTAGCAGTCATAGTGCGTCTCACGGTAGCCAGAGCGGCATTGTCTCAATTTAGCGTGTATGATAGACGTTTTGCCCGCGAAGGGCGAAATATGCCGTAACCGTGTGAGGAACAGTGACTAAAAACAAACTATCCAAAGGTCAGCAACGTCGCGTGAGTGCCAACCACGATCGTCGCCTGAAGCAGCGTGCCGATAAACCCGAGCCGGATGACAGCCTGTTTGGTGAAGCACGTGATGGCGTGGTGATCAGCCGTTTTGGTATGCATGCCGACGTTGAAGACGCGGACGGTTCGGTGCACCGCTGTAATATCCGCCGGACCATTCGTTCGCTGGTCACCGGCGACCGCGTGCTGTGGCGCCCCGGTGTTGAGGGCGGTGCCACGGTCAAAGGCATTGTTGAAGCCGTACACGAGCGCACCTCGGTGCTGACCCGTCCGGACTTTTACGACGGCGTAAAACCGATTGCCGCCAACATTAACCAGATTGTGGTGGTGTCGGCGATTCTGCCGGAGCTGTCGCTGAACATTATCGACAGGTATCTGGTGGCCTGCGAAACGCTGGGCGTCGAACCGCTGCTGGTGCTGAATAAAACCGACCTGCTGGACGACGAAGCCCGCGCCTTTGTCGACGAGCAGATGAATATCTACCGCCATATCGGCTACCCGGTGCTGATGGTATCGAGCTACCGCAAAGAGGGCCTGGCCGAGCTGGAGCAGGCGCTGGCTGGCCGTATCAGCATCTTTGCCGGCCAGTCCGGCGTCGGTAAATCCAGCCTGCTGAACGCGCTGCTGGGGCTGGAGCTGGGTAACAATGAGATCCTGACCAACGACGTGTCAGACGTCTCTGGCCTCGGCCAGCACACCACCACCGCTTCGCGCCTGTATCACTTCCCGCACGGTGGTGACGTGATCGACTCCCCTGGCGTGCGTGAATTCGGTTTATGGCACCTGGAGCCGGAACAAATCACCCGCGGATTTGTCGAATTCCGTGACTATCTGGGTGGTTGTAAATTCCGCGACTGCAAGCACGACACCGATCCAGGCTGTGCCATCCGCGAAGCGGTAGATAAAGGCGAGATCGACGAGTCCCGCTTCGTCAACTATCACCAGATTCTGGAAACGATGGCTGAAGTGCAGGCAAAAACCCGCCGCAATTTCACCAGCGACAAAGACTGACGGCGCTGCCGGGGCGGCCATAGCCTTAACCCCCCGGCGCTGCTACAATCCGCCCCCTTTTCTCTTTTGCTGTCTTAAGCCAGGAGGCTCACGTGTTAGATCGTATTAAACTCGGCCTGAATAACTTACTGCCGAAACAAGCCCTGACTGAACTGGCCGGCTGGGGAGCCAGCAAACGCGCCGGCTGGCTGACGAAAGCGGTGATCGACGCTTTCGTCTGGTTCTATAAGGTCGATATGAAAGAGGCGCAGAAGCCGGATACCGCCAGCTATCGCACGTTTAACGACTTTTTCGTCCGCCCGCTGCGCGACGATGCCCGCCCGCTGAATACCGATCCTAACCAGCTGATCCTGCCGGCAGACGGTGCCATCAGCCAGCTGGGCCGCATTGAAGGCGACCAGATTTTCCAGGCCAAAGGCCATACCTACTCGCTGGAAGCGCTGCTGGCCGGTCAGGCCGCGATGGTGGATCTGTTCCGTGACGGCGAGTTCGTCACCACCTATCTGGCACCGCGCGACTATCACCGCGTGCATATGCCGTGCAACGGCATCCTGCGCGAGATGATCTACGTGCCGGGCGATCTCTACTCGGTGAATCCGTTGACCGCACAGAACATCCCGAACCTGTTTGCCCGTAACGAGCGTGTCATCTGCCTGTTCGATACTGAGTTCGGTCCGCTGGCGCAGATCCTGGTCGGTGCCACCATCGTCGGCAGCATTGAGACCGTCTGGGCCGGTACCGTCACCCCACCGCGTGAAGGCGTGATCAAACGCTGGAGCTGGCCGGGTGCCGAAGAAGAGGGCTCCGTGGTGCTGCTGAAAGGCCAGGAGATGGGCCGCTTCAAGCTCGGTTCTACGGTGATTAACCTGTTCGCCGCGGGCAAAGTCCAGCTGGCAGAAAGCCTGGCGGCGGAGAGCAAAACCCGCCTCGGCGAACCGCTGGCCATTGCACTGCAAAAAGAGAGTGCGGAAGATGTTCTCCACCACCCATAGCAGGCCGCCATGTTACGTCTGATCCCTGCCCTGTTACTCGGCTGGAGCCTGCTCCAGCCGGTGTACGCCGCCAGCCTGCCCGATGCTACACAGGTCGGGCAGCAGCTTGAAGAAGCCAAAGCCGATAAATCCGCCGCCGGCCAGACCGATCGGGTCGAAGCGCTGCAGTCCACCCTTAACGCGCTGGACGAGCGTAAGCAGTCGCTGGCGCGTACTGCCGAATACCAGCAGGTTATCGACGACTTCCCGAAACTGACCCGCGAACTGCGTCAGCAGATTGCCGGACTGACCGACGGCAGTAAAGCGCCCCGCGCCAGTATGAGCGCCGCCGAGCTGGATCAGGAGATCCTGCAGGTGAGCAGCCAGCTGCTGGAGGAGCGCCGCCAGGCGCAGCAGGAGCAGGATCGCGCCCGGGAGATCAGCGATTCGCTTTCGCAGCTGCCGCAGCAGCAGAGCGAAGCCCGCCGCAGCCTGAACGAGATCGAACGCCGCCTGCAGGGGCAACCCACAGCCAACACGCCGCTGGGCCAGGCTCAGTTAGCCGCCCGTCAGGCGGAATCTGCCGCACAGAAGGCGCGGGTGGATGAGCTGGAGCTGGCGCAGCTCTCCGCCAACAACCGTCAGGAGCTGGCGCGGATGCGTGCCGAGGTGCACCAGCGCACCGCCAGCCAGATGGACAGCTACCTGCAGGATCTGCGTAACCTGCAGAACAGCCAGCGCCAGCGGGAAGCCGAAACCGCGCTGGCCCGCACCGAACAGCTGGCGGAGAACAGCGGCGACCTGCCTGCCGGGATTGCCGAGCAGTTCCGCGTCAACCGCGAGCTCTCCGCCGCGCTGAACCAACAGGCGCAGCGGCTGGACCTGGTGGCCTCGCAGCAGCGCACCGCCGCCAACCAGACCCTGCAGGTGCGCCAGGCGCTGAGCACCATTCGTGAACAGTCGCAGTGGCTGGGCGTCTCTAACGTGCTCGGTGAAGCGCTGCGCGCGCAGGTCGCCCGCCTGCCGGATATACCGAAACCGCAGCAGCTGGACAGCGAAATGGGTGAGCTGCGCGTCCAGCGTCTGAAGTATGAGGATCTGCTGGAACACCAGCAGACGCTGCGCCAGCTGCGCCAGGACGACAACAGTAACCTGACCACAGAGCAGCGGCGCATTCTTGACGCGCAGCTGAAAACCCAGCGCGAGCTGCTGACCTCGCTGCTCTCCGGCTGCGACAATCTGATTCTGGAAGTGACCAAGCTGAAGGTCGGCAACACCCAGCTGGTGGACGCGCTGAACGAAGTGAAAGAGGCCGCCCACCGCTACCTGTTCTGGACCGCCGACGTCAGCGCTATCGGCTTCAGCTTCCCGCTGGATCTGGCGCGCGACCTGCAGAAGCTGCTGTCGCTGGATACGCTGGGCCAGCTGGGCGGCGCGCTGGTGATGATGGTCACCAGCCGGGAGACGGTGCTGCCGCTGCTCGGTGCCGTGCTGCTGGTCGGCTTCAGCCTCAGCTCACGCCGCCACTTCCGCCGCTTCCTCGAACGGGCGTCCGGCAAGGTCGGCAAGGTGACGCTGGACCACTTCAGCCTGACGCTGCGCACCGTCTTCTGGTCGATCCTGGTGGCGCTGCCGCTGCCGGTGCTGTGGGCGGCGCTGGGCTACGGCTTACAGCACGCCTGGCCCTATCCGCTGGCGGTAGCGATTGGCGACGGCGTCACCGCCAGCGTCCCGCTGCTGTGGGCATTTATGATCAGCGCCACCTTTGCCCGTTCGCAGGGGCTGTTTATCGTCCACTTCCGCTGGCCGCAGGCCCGCGTGGCGCGGGCGATGCGCTTCTACACGCTGTGCGTCGGGCTGGTCGTGCCGTTGATCATGCTGCTGATCGCCTTCGACAACCTCGAAGAGCGCCAGTTCTCACCGACGCTGGGCCGCGTCTGCTTTATTCTGATCTGCGGCGCGCTGAGCCTGGTGACCGTCAGCCTGAAACGCGCCGGCATCCCGCTGCACCTTGATAAAGAGGGCAACGGCGAGAACGTGATCAATAACATCCTGTGGAACGTGATGATCGCCATCCCGCTGGTGGCGGCACTGGCCTCGTGCATCGGCTATCTGGCTACCGCCCAGGCGCTGCTGGCGCGGTTAGAGACCTCGGTGGCGATCTGGTTCCTGCTGCTGGTGATCTACCACATTATCCGCCGCTGGATGCTGATCCAGCGGCGTAAAATCGCCTTTGACCGCGCCCGCCAGCGCCGTGCAGAGATCCTCGCCCAGCGCGCGCGCGGCGAAGAGGATCTGGCCGCCCAGCAGAGCGCGGCGGACAGCATCGATGTTGAAGAGCCGGTGATCGATCTCGATGCGATCAGCGCCCAGTCGCTGCGGCTGGTGCGTTCGATCCTGACGTTAATCGCGCTGGTGTCGGTGATCGTGCTGTGGTCAGAGATCCACTCGGCGTTTGGCTTCCTCGAAAACATCCGCCTGTGGGACGTCAGCACCACCGTGCAGGGCGTTGAGAGCCTGCAACCGATCACCCTCGGTTCGGTGCTGATCGCGATTCTGGTGCTGATTATCACCACTCAGCTGGTGCGCAATATGCCCGCCCTGCTTGAGCTGGCGCTGCTGCAGCACATCAGCCTGACGCCGGGCACCGGCTACGCTATCACCACCATCACCAAATATGTGCTGGTGCTGGTGGGCGGGCTGGTCGGCTTCTCGATGATCGGCGTTGACTGGTCGAAGCTGCAGTGGCTGGTGGCGGGTTTAACGCTGGGGCTGGGCTTCGGGCTGCAGGAGATCTTCGCTAACTTCGTCTCCGGCCTGATTATCCTGTTTGAGAAACCGATCCGTATCGGCGATACCGTGACCATCCGCGATCTGACCGGCAGCATCACCCGCATCAACACCCGTGCCACCACCATCACCGACTGGGACCGCAAAGAGATTATCGTGCCGAACAAGGCCTTTATCACCGAGCAGTTCGTCAACTGGTCGCTGTCGGACTCGGTGACCCGCGTGGTGCTGACCATTCCGGCGTCTGCCGAGGCCAACAGTGAGGAAGTGACCAACGTGCTGATGACGGCGGCACAGCGCTGCTCATACGTGCTGGACACGCCGCCGCCGGAAGCCTTCCTGGTGGACCTGCAGCAGGGTATTCAGCTGTTTGAGCTGCGTATTCACGCCGCCGAGATGGGCCACCGCATGCCGCTGCGCCATGAGCTGCATCAGCTGATCCTGCGCGGCTATCAGGAGCACAATCTGGAGATGCCGTTCCCACCGTTCCAGGTGCGTATGGAGACGCTGGGTCGCAAAACGCCGGCCAGCAACGGTGCGCCGGCGGCACGCAACTACAAATCAGGTGGACTGTAACCGGGATGGCCGCAATGCTGCCGCGGAATAGCCGCCGCTGAGCAGCGCCCGTCGGGCGTTTTGGGCAGGTGTTTTAGTGAGGCGCGATTGTCCGCGCCTCACTTATTTCTGCTGGCGTCAGCTGCGATCGACGCTGAACGCAATCACTTCACTGAGTTGTTCGGCCTTCAGCGCCAGCATCACGATACGATCGACGCCCAGCGCCACGCCGGAGCTCTCCGGCATGCCGTGGCTCAGCGCATCCAGCAGATTGGTATCCACCGGCTGCACCGGCAGGCCGGCGGCGGCGCGCTTGCGGTTATCCTGCTCAAAGCGCATACGCTGTTCGCGACTGTCGGTCAGTTCGCGGAAGCCGTTGGCCAGCTCCATTCCCCTGAAGTAGACCTCAAAACGTTCCGCCACCCGGTGATCTTCGGTACTGATCTCCGCCAGCGACGCCTGGGTAGCCGGGAAGTGATAGACAAACGCCGGCTTATCCAGGCCAATCTGCGGCTCCACGCCGAGCATAAACAGCAGCTGCAGCAGCGTATCGCGATCCTCTTCGCGGTGGGCCAGATCCCCTGCTCCCAGCTTCTCCGCCGCTTCACGCAGCTGCGCCTTATCGGCAGAGAGCGGGTCAAGCTCCAGATGGCGCAAAAACGCCTGCTGATAGGAGAGCGTTTCCGCCGGCGCGCACTCCAGCACCTGCTGCAGCAGGTCGTCCACCTCGTTCATCAGGCGGTACATATCGTAGTGCGGGCGATACCACTCCAGCATGGTGAATTCCGGGTTATGGTGACGCCCCATCTCTTCATTACGAAAACTGCGGCACAGCTGATAGATCGGGCCGCTGCCCGCCGCCAGCAGGCGCTTCATATGGTATTCCGGGCTGGTCATCAGATAGAGATCGAGCCCGTCGGAGGCTCCTGGCCCGACAAACCGTGTCTGAAAAGGGAACAGATGAACGTCGGTCACCGTCGCCTGGCTCATCGCCGGGGTTTCTACTTCCAGCACGCCACGATCGGCAAAGAAGCGCCGGATTTCAGCCATAATCGCCGCACGCTTTAATAAATTGGCGATGGGTGCACTTGGCATCCAGCTGGCCGTATCGCTCATCTTTTCTACTCCGGAATCAGTCAGGGGCAGGAAGTCTACCTGTCCGTGCTGCAACACACAATTCTGCGCGACATATAAAGCGCTGCCGCCGTGCGCGGTGCGGAGAGCTGTTTTTGCCAGCAGCCGCTATACTCAAAAAAATAATCAAGAAAAGGAAGGATTTATGTCACTGTGGAAAATGCTTACCGCGGGCGCCGGTGCGCTGCTGTCGGTGGCCTGCGCCCCCACCCCTCCGCAGGGCGTGACGCCGGTCAATAACTTTGACAGCGAGCGCTACCTCGGACGCTGGTATGAGATCGCCCGGCTGGATCACCGTTTTGAGCGCGGGCTGGAGCAGGTCACCGCCAGCTACAGCAAGCGTGATGACGGCGGGCTGAAGGTGGTTAACCGCGGTTATAATGTGAAGAAACAGCGCTGGCAGGAAAGTGAAGGTAAAGCCTACTTCACCGGGCCAACGGACCGGGCGGCGCTGAAGGTGTCGTTCTTTGGGCCGTTTTACGGCGGCTATAACGTTATCGCGCTGGATAAAAACTATCAGCATGCGCTGATCTGTGGGCCAAACCGTGACTATCTGTGGATTTTATCGCGTACGCCGCAGATGGATGCCGGGGTAAAAGCGGAGCTGGTGGCTAAGGCACGCGGAGCAGGATTCGAGGTGGATAAACTGATCTGGGTTCGCCAGCTCTAGCCAGCATGGCCGGTGCGCAGGCACCGGCCCGTCAAACTGTTTACTGGGTGCTTTTCTGAATGGCTTTGCCACCGGCCTCAACGTCTTCACCCACACCACGCGTGGTGTTACAGGCGGTTAATACCGATGAGAGCAGCAGCACAGAAATTACAGCAAGAATACTTTTCTTCATAACAATGTCCTTTTATTCAGAGTTAAAGTACAGCAGTTAAAGCATAGCCGTAATTTTCCCGTGCGCCTGGCGGAGCGGGAGGAAATGTGAACAGGATGAAGAAACCGGGCGGGAACAGAGCAGGACTCAAAGCCCGGCGACGCCGGGCTCTGCGAATTCAGGCTTATTTAACGCGTGAAACGTATTCGCCAGAACGGGTATCAACTTTAATCACTTCACCAATCTGCACGAACAGTGGCACTTTAACCACGGCGCCGGTGCTCAGGGTGGCTGGCTTGCCGCCGGTACCGGCAGTATCGCCTTTCAGGCCTGGGTCAGTATCGGTGATTTCCAGCTCAACGAAGTTCGGTGGCTGCACGGCAATAGGACGGCCGTTCCACAGGGTCACGATGCACTCGGCGTTGTCCAGCAGCCATTTTGCCGCTTCGCCAACGGTTTTCTCTTCAACAGGGTGCTGTTCGAAGGTTTCCGGGTGCATAAAGTGGAAGAACTCACCGTCGTTGTACAGGTAGTTCAGGTTGGTATCAACCACGTCAGCGCCTTCAGCAGAGTCGGTAGACTTGAAGGTTTTCTCAACGCGGGTACCGGTCAGCAGGCGACGCATTTTAACGCGAGCGAATGCCTGGCCTTTGCCTGGCTTAACGAACTCGCTTGATTCGATCGCATAAGGCTCGCTTTCGAACATGATTTTAAGACCGGGACGGAAATCGTTGCTAGAATAAGTCGCCATAAAGGCCCTCTACAATTTATTACTGGTACTAAGCCAAAAAAATGGCACACATTGTAACCCTAAAACCCCCCGTCCGAGAAGATTGGTTACATCAACTTGCCGATGTAATCACCGATCCCGATGAATTATTGCAGCTTTTAGCGCTGCAAAACCACCCGGAGCTGGCTTCTGGTGCCGGTGCCCGTCGTCTTTTCGCACTCAGGGTGCCGCGCGCGTTTGCGGCACGCATGCAAAGGGGCGATCCGCACGATCCTTTACTGCTGCAGGTGATCACCTCACAGCAGGAGTTTGTCGACGCGCCGGGTTACAGTACCGACCCGCTCGATGAGCAGAGCAGCGTGGTGCCGGGTCTGTTACATAAATATCGCAATCGTGCGCTGTTACTGGTTAAGGGCGGCTGCGCCGTTAACTGTCGTTACTGCTTCCGCCGCCATTTTCCCTATGCGGATAATCAGGGCAACAAGCGTAACTGGCAGCAGGCGCTAGAGTATATCCGACAGCAGCCGGAACTGGATGAGATTATTTTCTCCGGCGGTGACCCGCTGATGGCGAAAGATCACGAGCTGGACTGGTTGATCGGCGAACTGGAGCAGATCCCGCACCTGAAACGGCTGCGCATTCACAGCCGCCTGCCGGTGGTTATTCCAAAACGCATCACCGAAGCGCTGTGCCAGCGGCTGGCGCAGTCGCGGCTGCAGGTGCTGATGGTTACCCATATCAACCACGCCAACGAGATCGACGACGAGCTGCGCGACGGTATGCGCATGCTGAAGCGCGCCGGGGTCACGCTGCTCAACCAGAGCGTGCTGCTGCGCGGCATCAATGACGATGCCACCACGCTGGCGGCGCTGAGCAATGCGCTGTTTGACGCCGGCATCCTGCCCTACTATCTGCACGTGCTGGATAAGGTGCAGGGCGCAGCCCACTTCTACGTTTCCGACGTACAGGCGCGCGCTATCGTGCGTGAGCTGCTGGCAAAAGTGTCCGGCTATATGGTGCCAAAGCTGGCGCGGGAAATCGGCGGAGAGCCCAGCAAAACGCCGTTAGATTTGCAGCTGCGCCAGGAATAGTGCCAGTGCCCTGAGCCAGCAGACACCCGGTACGCGCTGCGAGAGGTTGCTGCCGGTTCCGGTGCCCGGCGTTCCGGATATACCCGATTGCCCGATAGTTGGGGTGTGGCTTCCTCAGTATGTCACCCCACAAGCGCCAACAGGCTACCAGCAGAGCAGACAACGCAGAACGTTAAGCGATGGGAGCCTGTACACGGAGCAAAGCATCGCGGGCCAGGGAAGGCCCGCGCTGAGCTGTCAGGGATGACGTTTTTTGCGTCTTTGCGCAGTGTACAGGCTCCCTGAGCTGGCCCCCCAGCCAACAGGCGACCAACAGGCAACTCTGAACGTAAAGCGAAGGGAGCCTGTCACAGCGTCAACAGGCGAGAAGACAACCTGACAGTCTTCAGATGAGTGCCGTTATGGGCACTTATACACCTGACCGCTCATTTTGCTGTCCAGCGGGGCGAAGCTTGACCAGATGTTCTGGGTTGGGCTGGTTGCGCCGTAAATCACGTTACCGCCCAGCTCTGCCGCACGGTTACGCAGATCGTTGGCCGCGCCGCGCAGCGAGCTGCCTTCACCACCGGTGCCGGTAAACCAGTTGCTCTGGCTGCCGGTAACGTTACCCAACAGCTGGCACTGGCTGGACGGCTGCTGATCGACAAAGCTGACCTGCTGCCCGGCGGCCGACAGACCGTTGGACGAACTGCTGCAACCCGCCAGCATCACGGCGGCAAACGAGAGTCCCAGAACCTTGATACGCATTTTAATCCCCATGTTTTTTCATCTGAGTCAGGCCGAAGCGTAACAGAAATCTAAGAAAAGTCCTGTTCATTCTTTGCCTTACGCTGGCCGCTATTGGTCAGGTGGTAATCTGTGCTCTTACTTATACCTTTTTAGCCGGTAAAAGAGAAACAGAGCTTATCGGCACCCGGCGCACAAAAGCAAACGGCCTGCCAGTCATAGACTGGCAGGCCGTTCAGGTGTATTCCCGGCAAACGACCGGGAACAGGGCGATTACATCATGCCGCCCATGCCACCCATGCCACCCATACCACCGCCTGCGCCCAGGTCTGGTGCATCACCCTTCGGCAGGTCGGTAACCATGCACTCGGTGGTGATCATCAGGCCAGCCACAGAGGCCGCGTACTGCAGGGCAGAACGGGTCACTTTGGTTGGATCCAGGATACCGAAAGCGATCATATCGCCGTACTCTTCGGTCTGCGCGTTGTAGCCGTAGTTGCCTTCACCCGCTTTCACGGTGTTGGCCACAACAGATGGCTCTTCACCGGCGTTAGATACGATCTGACGCAGTGGAGATTCCATTGCACGCAGTGCAACTTTGATACCGACGTTCTGGTCTTCGTTCTGACCACGCAGTTCGCCCAGTTTAGAGGCTACGCGCACCAGCGCCACGCCACCACCGGCAACCACGCCTTCTTCTACCGCTGCACGGGTTGCGTGCAGGGCATCTTCAACGCGGGCTTTCTTCTCTTTCATCTCAACTTCAGTTGCTGCGCCAACTTTCAGTACGGCTACGCCGCCTGCCAGTTTCGCTACGCGCTCCTGCAGTTTTTCACGATCGTAGTCAGAGGTCGCTTCTTCGATCTGCTGACGGATCTGGGTAACGCGGCCAGAGATGTTCGCCTGGTCGCCGGTACCGTCGATGATGGTGGTGTTGTCTTTGTTGATCACCACACGTTTAGCCTGACCCAGATCTTCCAGGGTGGCTTTTTCCAGCTCCATGCCGATCTCTTCAGAGATCACGGTACCACCGGTCAGCACAGCGATATCCTGCAGCATCGCTTTACGGCGATCGCCGAAGCCAGGGGCTTTAACCGCAGCCACTTTCACGATGCCGCGCATGGTGTTCACGACCAGAGTCGCCAGCGCTTCGCCTTCCACGTCTTCTGCGATGATCAGCAGTGGTTTACCGGCTTTAGCAACGGCTTCCAGCACTGGCAGCATTTCACGGATGTTGGAGATCTTCTTGTCAGCCAGCAGGATGAACGGAGATTCCAGCTCAACTGCACCGGTTTCTGGCTTGTTGATGAAGTACGGGGACAGGTAGCCACGGTCGAACTGCATACCTTCAACCACGTCCAGCTCGTCCTGCAGGCCGGTGCCTTCTTCAACGGTGATCACGCCTTCTTTGCCAACTTTTTCCATCGCCTGAGCAATCAGTTCGCCCACGGTTTCGTCGGAGTTAGCAGAGATGGTACCTACCTGAGCAATGGCTTTAGAGTCAGAGCAAGGGACAGACAGTTTTTTCAGCTCTTCAACCGCAGCGATAACCGCTTTATCGATGCCGCGCTTCAGGTCCATCGGGTTCATGCCGGCGGCAACTGCGCGCAGGCCTTCAGTGATGATTGACTGAGCCAGTACGGTCGCGGTGGTGGTGCCGTCACCGGCAGCATCGTTCGCTTTAGAGGCGACTTCCTTCACCATCTGTGCGCCCATGTTTTCGAACTTGTCTTCCAGCTCGATTTCACGCGCTACAGACACACCATCTTTGGTGATGGTCGGTGCACCAAAAGATTTATCCAGGACCACGTTACGGCCTTTCGGACCCAGGGTAACTTTTACTGCATCTGCCAGTACGTTCACACCGCGCAGCATTTTTACGCGCGCGTCATTACCGAATTTTACGTCTTTAGCTGCCATTTTCTCTCTTCCCTTAAATTTTTATGTTCAGTGAGTTACGCGTTAATTACGCTTCAACGATCGCCAGGATGTCGTTTTCAGAGATGATCAGCACTTCTTCGCCGTCGATCTTCTCAGTCTTCGCGCCGTAACCTTCGCTGAAGATCACCACGTCGCCAACCTTAACGTCCAGCGGCTTCACTTCGCCATTTTCCAGGATGCGGCCGTTACCGACTGCCAGAACTTCCGCACGGGTTGATTTACCCGCAGCAGAACCGGTCAGCACGATGCCGCCAGCAGATTTAGATTCAACTTCTTTACGCTTAACAATCACACGGTCGTGTAATGGACGAATTTTCATTGATAGCTCTCCTTTGAGAAGTCCAATCAGGCATTGTTGGGATGAACCGGGCAACGGGCAACCGGCCTCGTGACGAATGAGATAGGGCCGGGGGGGGCGGCTTTCAAGGGCCGGCGATAAAAATTTTTACCGTTACGGCAAAACGGCGTTTTTCTGGTCTATTTGCGCACAACTACACAAAAAAAGACGGCGCGCCGGTTGAGGGGCGCGCCGCAGCAGAACGACTGAGGGATTTAGCGTGGTTTATCGTCGCTGTCGTCATGCTCAATCAGGCGGGTCTCTTTACGCTGATACTCACCGTCAACGGTAAAGCCGGCACTGCGGGTGCCCGCCCCGCCCCACACCCGCAGGTGTGGCATCAGCCGTAAGGTCAGGATCTTCTGCACCGGCGGCAGCAGCAACAGCAGCCCGATAAAGTCGGTGAAGAAGCCCGGCAGCAGCAGCAGGAACCCCGCCAGCACCAGCGAGACGCTTTTAATCATCTCGGCGGCCGGGCTCTCACCGGCGTTCATCTTCTGCTGCATCAGCATGAAATTCTTCATGCCCTGGTTCTTCACCAGCGAGATACCGATGCAGGAGGTGAAAATCACCAGCAGCATGGTCAGCAGTACGCCCAGCACGTGGGCGACCTGGATAAAGAGCGAAATCTCGATCCACACCAGGGCAAAAATAACTAACAACGGTAACCAGCGCACCGGTCTCTCCTGTATTTGTTGCCGCTCCGCCTGAGGCAGAACAGCATAAAATGGCGATCGTCACGATCCTGAGTATAAGAGATGGGCACGACCGGTGCCGTTTTCAACCGGATATGTGGAAATTCATTCGCCGGATCCTTTTGTCGCGGCTATCACCTATGATGGTAACGGGTTCACGCGCGCCATCATTTAAGTGATCTGCGTTACGCTTTTGCACTGTAGCCGAATATGATCGTGCTGGCGTGCTGGCAAACGGATAAAATGTTGCTACCGGTGTTCCACGGCCCGGTAATACCCCGTAACGCAGCAGAAATATGGTGATTGTTGCTGACATTTTAGACAAGGGGGGTGCGCAGGATGGGCATTGCCCTGGCCGTCAGCCGGTGACTGAGATTTTGCGTTGCAGGCGCTTAAATTGTGATGATTTTCCGGCAGTTCTGACAAGAAGGTTCTCATGGCTAATAACATTCGTATCGAAGAAGACCTGTTAGGTATCCGCGAAGTACCGGCCGATGCCTACTACGGTGTTCATACTCTGCGTGCGATTGAAAATTTCTACATCAGTAACAGCAAGATCAGTGACATCCCCGAGTTCGTTCGCGGCATGGTGATGGTGAAAAAAGCGGCTGCGCTGGCCAACAAAGAATTACAAACCATCCCGCGCAACGTGGCAAACGCCATTATCAGCGCCTGCGATGAAGTGCTGCTGAACGGCAAATGCATGGACCAGTTCCCCATCGACGTCTATCAGGGCGGCGCAGGCACCTCGGTCAACATGAACACCAATGAAGTGCTGGCTAACATCGGCCTGGAGCTGATGGGTCACCAGAAAGGGGAATACCAGTTCCTCAACCCGAATGACCACGTCAATAAATGCCAGTCCACCAACGATGCCTACCCGACCGGTTTCCGCATCGCGGTCTACAGCTCGATCCTGACGCTGCTGGAGGCGATTGGCAAACTGAGCGAAGGCTTCCAGCGTAAAGCGGTGGAGTTCGACACCATCCTTAAGATGGGCCGTACCCAGCTGCAGGACGCGGTACCGATGACCCTCGGCCAGGAGTTCCACGCGTTCAACGTGCTGCTGAACGAAGAGATCCGCAGCATTCTGCGCACCGGCGAACTGCTGCTGGAAGTGAACCTCGGCGCCACCGCTATCGGTACCCGCCTGAACACCCCGGATGGCTATCAGCAGCTGGCGGTGCAGAAGCTGGCGGAAGTCAGCGGCCTGGCGTGCGTGCCGGCGGAAGATCTGATCGAAGCCACTTCCGACTGCGGTGCCTACGTGATGGTGCACAGCTCGCTGAAACGCCTGGCGGTGAAACTGTCGAAAATCTGTAACGACCTGCGCCTGCTCTCCTCCGGCCCGCGCGCTGGCCTGAACGAAATCAACCTGCCAGAGCTGCAGGCAGGTTCCTCGATCATGCCCGCCAAGGTTAACCCGGTGGTGCCGGAAGTGGTCAATCAGGTGTGCTTCAAGGTGATCGGCAACGACATCACCGTCACCATGGCCTCCGAAGCCGGTCAGCTGCAGCTGAACGTAATGGAACCGGTGATTGGTCAGGCGCTGTTTGAGTCGATCCATATCCTGACCAACGCCTGCCACAACCTGCTGGAGAAATGCATCGACGGCATCACCGCCAACCGTGCGGTGTGTGAAGCCTACGTGTTTAACTCGATCGGCATCGTGACTTACCTTAACCCGTATATCGGCCACCACAACGGTGACATCGTCGGTAAAATTTGTGCGGAAACCGGTAAGAGCGTGCGGGAAGTGGTGCTGGAGCGCGGTCTGCTGACCGAAAGCGAGCTGGACGACATCTTCTCCACCCAGAACCTGATGTTCCCGGTGTACAAAGCCAAACGCTACACCGATGACAACGAATAACAGTCAGCGCGAATAATGCTCAAGGGCACGTAGGTTTATCACCACGTGCCCTTTTTCTTTTTGCCCGATACAGATTTTTAACCTTTTATTTTCAATATTTTTAAGGAGCGCGGACTATGTTGTTTCCCGAGTTAATGGTGGTGCTGATCGCCATCTGGCTGGGTGCCCGGTTAGGGGGTATCGGCATCGGCTTTGCCGGCGGATTTGGCGTGCTGGTATTAACGCTGGGTTTTCAAATCAAACCCGGGGCCATCCCCTTCGACGTGATTGAAATCATTATGGCGGTGATCGCCGCGATTGCCGCGATGCAGATCGCCGGCGGTATGGATTACCTGGTCAGCCTGGCGGAACGCCTGTTGCGCCGCCATCCGCGCTATATCACCCTGCTGGCACCGCTGGTCACCTACGGTATGACGCTGCTGGCCGGCACCGGGCACACCGCTTTCTCCACCCTGCCGGTGATCGCCGAAGTGGCTAAAGAGCAGGGCGTGCGTCCGTCGCGCCCGCTGTCGATCGCCGTAGTCGCGTCGCAGATCGCCATTACCGCCTCGCCAATCTCCGCGGCGGTGGTATTTATGGCCGCGCTGCTGGAGCCGAAAGGCATCAGCTACCTGGCGCTGCTGGCGGTGGCGATCCCCTCCACCATGGTGGCAATATTTCTGGCGGCGCTGGTGACCAGCTTCCTCGGCGGAGAGCTGAAGGATGACCCGGTGTATCAGGCGCGGCTGGCAAAGGGCGAAATCACCCTGCGCGGTGCCAGCAAGTTCGAAGCGAAGCCCGGTGCGAAACGCGCCGTGATGCTGTTCCTGCTCGGCATTATCGCGGTAGTCGGTTACGCCACCGCGATCAGCGATGCGGTAGGGCTAATCAGCAACCCGGTGCTGCCGCGTAACGAGGCGATCGTGGTGTTTATGCTGACGGTGGCGATGCTAATCTGCTTTTGCTGCAAAATTGACTGCGGCGAGATCCTCAGCGCCAGCACCTTCAAATCGGGCATGAGCGCCTGCATCTGCGTAATGGGCGTCGCCTGGCTGGGGGATACCTTCGTGAAGGCGCACCTCAGCGAAATCCAGGGCGCGGCCGGCCAGCTGCTCAACGACTATCCGTGGATGCTGGCGGTGGTACTGTTCTTCGCCTCCACCCTGCTCTACTCGCAGGCCGCCACGACCAAGGCGCTGATGCCCGCCGCGCTGCTGCTGGGCGTGTCTCCCCTCACCGCCGTCGCTTCCTTTGCCGCAGTCTCCGCGCTGTTTGTGCTGCCAACCTACCCGACGCTGCTGGCGGCGGTAGAGATGGACGACACCGGCTCAACGCGCATCGGACGTTTTGTGTTTAACCACTCGTTCCTGATCCCCGGCACGCTGGCGATCGTGCTTTCAGTGGCGTTTGGCTTCCTGGTGGGTCACCTGGTGCTGTAGTCGTCCGGAGTCGGGCCGGGTGACACCGGCTCTGCTCCCTGTCAGTGCCGCAATACTTGTCTCACCGATAGCTTCACCTCCATCGCAGTCGCCACCGACATGGACTCTGACTCTGACTCTGACTCTGACTCTGACTCTGACTCTGACTCTGACTCTGACTCTGACTCTGACTCTGGCATCAGCATCGGTCCGCCAGAGCCCCGCATTCGCCTTAAATCTTCTTAATTTTCTGCATTTCAGTCATCAACTCTGGTCGTTACATCCTGAAAAAGTTACCGTCATCGCATCATGCTATCATTCGCCCATTCAGTATAAGGAACGTCCGGCCGGCCTCGGTTTCATCGTCTGAGCTGGCGGGCTTATTCACCGCGTCAGCAAGGATTAAGAGAACATCTTTATGGCTCAGCGCCTGATCACCCCCCTTTTGCTGCTGCTCAGCCTGCTGTGCAGCACTACCGCCAGCGCCTCGTTATTTGGCCCGAAGAACAACAGCCAGTTTGTGCCGTCCAGCCAGGCGTTTGCCTTTGATTTCAGCCAGCAGGAGCGCCAGCTGACCCTCAACTGGCAGGTTAAACCCGGCTATTACCTCTATCGCCAGCAGATCAAAATCAGCGTACAGGGTGCTACCCTGGCGCAGTGGAGCCTGCCCGCCGGCGAGCCTCACGAAGATGAGTTTTACGGTAAAACCGAGATCTACCCGAACAACCTGACCCTGCCGTTTAACGTACTGCAGGCGGCCAGCGGCGCAGAGATGAGCGTCACCTGGCAGGGCTGTGCCGCCGCCGGTTTCTGCTACCCGCCGGAGACGCGTATCGTGCCGCTGAACGCGGTGGCAGACGCAGGAGCTGCAAACAGTGCCACTGCGGGCAGCCCCTCAACATCCGGGAATTCTGCACTCCACTCCTCCTCTGCTGAAGAGGTCACCAGCAGCGATCCGACTTCATCAGTGCCGGTATCGCCCACGGCTACTGGCCCGTCAGGCGCTTCCTCTGATAGTCAGCCCACTGCCGGAAGTGCTGCTGCGAATCGTGCCATGCCTGGCAGCACAGCGCCTCAACCGGCTGGCGACACATCTGCTGCAGCCGAACATAACGTTTCATCCGCGCCTGATCCCGTCTCCGCCCCGCTGCCCTTCTCCCCGCTGTGGGCGCTGCTGATCGGCATCGGCGTGGCCTTTACCCCCTGCGTGCTGCCCATGTACCCGCTGATCTCCGGCATCATCCTCGGCGGCAACCGCCGCTACGGCATGAAGCGGCTGTTTGCGCTGGCGATGGTCTACGTACAGGGCATGGCGCTGACCTACACGCTGATGGGCATCGTGGTCGCCGCGGCCGGGCTGCGCTTCCAGGCCGCCCTGCAGGCCCCTGCGGTGCTGATCGGCCTGTCGGCACTGTTTATCCTGCTGGCGCTGTCGATGTTCGGCCTGTTCAGCCTGCAGCTGCCCTCCTCGCTGCAGACCCGGCTGACGCTGTGGAGCAACCGCCAGCAGGGGGGCTCGCTGCCGGGAGTATTCCTGATGGGCGCGCTGGCCGGGCTGATCTGTTCGCCGTGCACCACCGCGCCGCTCAGCGCCATCCTGCTGTATATCGCCCAGAGCGGCAATATGCTGGCCGGTGCCGGCACCCTCTACCTCTATGCGCTGGGCATGGGCCTGCCGCTGGTGCTGATCACCCTGTTTGGCAGCCGCGTACTGCCGAAAAGCGGCCCGTGGATGCAGACGGTCAAAGAGGGCTTTGGCTTTGTGATTCTGGCGCTGCCGGTGTTTCTGCTGGAGCGGGTGATCGGCGAGGCCTGGGGGCTACGCCTGTGGAGCCTGCTTGGCGTAGCGTTCTTCGGCTGGGCGTTTATCACCAGCCTGAACAGCCCGCGCGGCTGGCGACGGGTGCTGCAGATCCTGCTGCTGGGCGCGATGCTGATCGCCGCCCGTCCGCTACAGGACTGGGCGTTCGGTGCGCCGCAGACGGCGGCCAGCGCCGCGCATATCAACTTTACCCCGGTCAGCACCACGCAACAGCTTGATCGGCAGCTGCAGCAGGTGCAGGGACGCATCAGCATGCTCGACCTCTACGCCGACTGGTGCGTGGCCTGTAAAGAGTTTGAGAAGTACACCTTCAGCGACGCGGCGGTGCAGCAGACGCTGAAAAATATGCAGCTGTTGCAGGCGAACGTCACCGCTAACAACGCGACAGACGGCGCGCTGTTACAGCATCTGCAGGTGCTCGGGCTGCCAACCATCCTGTTCTTTGACGCCCACGGCCGGGAGATCCCCGGATCGCGCGTGACCGGCTTTATGCGGCCCGCAGCGTTTAACGCGCATTTGCAGAAACTGGCCGACTCAGCAACACTAAGGTCTCAACCCTGACCGAGAGTCCGAGATAAGGAGCACCCCGTGCAGCGAGAAGCAGTTCTGGATCATGCACTGAACGTGCTGGAAATTAATGGCCTGGCGGCGACCACGCTGAGTATGATGGCCGGAGAAACCGGCAGCAGCGAGGCTGACCTGCGCGCCTTCTGGCCGGACCGCGAGGCGCTGCTGTATGACGCGCTGCGCTACCACGGCGAACAGATTGACAGCTGGCGGCGCCAGCTGCTGCTGGATGAGACCCTCAGCCCGGAAAAGAAGCTGCTGGCGCGCTATGAACGGCTGGCCGAGGCGGTCAACAACCAGCGCTACCCCGGCTGCCTGTTTATCGCCGCCTGCAGCTTCTGGCCGCAGCCGGATCACCCGATTCACCAGCTGGCCGAACGGCAGAAGCAGGCATCGTGGCAGTACACCCACGAACTGCTGACCCGGCTGGAGGCCGATAATCCGGCGCTGGTCGCCCACCAGATGGAGCTGATTCTGGAAGGCTGCCTGTCGCGCCTGCTGGTTAAACGCAAGGTGCATGAAGTGGACATCGCGCGCAGTCTGGCGGAGGACGTGCTGACCATTGCGCTGTGCCGGAAGAACGGAGCGCTGGGCTGATCGCATTTTGCGCTGCAAGCCTAAAAATCACCCGCTCAGCATGATTTGGCGAAGTTTTTATGACAAAGCCGTTGACGTCGAACGGCCTTTACAGTTTAATACGCCCCGTTGCCCGGATAGCTCAGTCGGTAGAGCAGGGGATTGAAAATCCCCGTGTCCTTGGTTCGATTCCGAGTCCGGGCACCACTATTTAAAGAACCCAGCCTATGGCTGGGTTTTTGCTTTTCTGGGTACTGAGCAGCACTCCATTAAAACCAGACCGGCGCCCTGATGCGCAGGGCCGCACATTTACAATGCGGGGTCCAGCGTTTTTTTCCTGCGCCCAGGGCGGCGGTTAAGCGGCCGCCCGTTAGCGTCAAAGTACCTCTGTGGCCAGATGGTCGCCGGCGGTACCCCTACCTGTGCGGCAATGATCCATTCCCCCTTTGCCCAGGGCCGTTTCAACGCGTTGGCCAGCGTACCCGAACTCAGCCCGTTCTGCCGTGACAGCGCCGCCAGCGAGGTGCCGGACTTTTTTACTGCCGCAATGATATCCGCTGCGTGCCAGTCTTCCCGTTTGCTCCCTATCATGTTTCCTCCGGTTATGATGACGGCACCGGCTGCAGTGCCACCGGTATCATTTAACCGCAGGTGACATGTCATAACAGATTACCTGATACCCTGCCGGAGGTGCCACGGCCCGTTACCGGAAGCCGTGGCTGAAACGCGTCGTCGCGAAAATTACCGGATCACAATGGATTCGCTGCGTTCGAAGAAACTTTCGGGAATGTAATTGGCTATATTGTGCGCGTAACAGTATTCAATAAGTTGTGACCGGCTCGACACACCGGCCTTACTGAAAATGTTCTGGACGTAGTTACACACCGTGTGCCGCTTCAGCTGCAGCCGGGCGCAGATTTCACGCGTGGTGAACTGCTGGATGAGGTAGAAGATGATTTCCCACTCGCGGGGCGTAAACAACTCCGTTGGCGGGGTGAAAACCAGCGACGTGGGGACGGTCAGCCGATTCAACCGGTTCAGCATCAGCGCGCCCACCGGGCGGCCGTGAAAGATGGTGCCGAGCACCTGCCTGTCCCGGCCGACGATCGGGAACTTGTCAAAGAACCAGGGCTGCATGTTCTGTTCCTTCTCGTACGGATGCACCTCGAACGACGTCGCCCTGTCGCGCCGCGTCATGCAGGCACGATCGTGGATGCGAAATTCCTTCTGAAATTCACTGACGCTGGCCGGCAGCTCCTCGTCGGTGCGCCCCTCCACGCTGAAGTCGCGCGGCAGGTTCAGCAGCTCGCAGAACCGCCGGTTGGCGAACATAAATATCGAGGCGTCGTCGCGCGCGCCCCACGGCTCTTCGCTCTCCTCCCAAAACGGGATCAGCGTGCTGATGATGCTCTCTGCTTCGCGTGACATATCTCCTCCCTGTTGTGATGCCGGCGGCCGGCAGGGATCAGTTTGGACGGCTGGCCGGTTATTCCTTGAACGTTTCGTGCCGAAAAAGGATGCGACAGGGGGACCTGAGTGTGCAGGGCTTCGCGGCTAACGCTGGCAGCGAGAAGGGGTGGTGGTGAATCGGAGGACGTTCCGGACCAGCGGGTTGTCCTAAACGGTTATACCTCTCTTATCCCCGTTTCTGTGGATAACCCGCAGGCTGTGCCCTGCGCTGCTGATTGACAGGGCTGCTGCCGCCACGTGCGTTGAGGTAATGGCGTACCTGCTCGTTGGTTGGATTCGGGTTGCCGCAGGCGATGATGGCGTATGAGGCGGTGCACGCAACAAATGTGATGATAAAAGCGACGACTTTAAGTATCCGCAACTTAAAAGCCGTCTGATGACGATGCCCTCAATACCTGCTGGCGAAAAAAATCAGCCTTTTTTGCAGTTTCTCATCTTATAGAAGAACCCTGAATGGCTGTTTTCGATGATAAAACGATCATCGTAATTAGGGCGTCTTACAAACGTTATACCGTTAATCGTCGCTTGTTGCTTTATGCCACCCATAACACTTACCAGTTCCGGCGATGCCACCTCATTACCTAGCATTTTTACTCTGTAGCTGCTTCCGTTATCTTCAACGACAGCAGACTTTGGTAAAAGCTGAGTCTCGGTATTAGCACTGGTTATCCGGATATCACACAAATAAGTGCCTGGGCCTGAATCCTCAGCAGCGGCACATACACCAGAAAAACTCAAATAAATCATACAACAAATGACTCTTTTCATATCTGTCTCACAGGGAAGTTGATCACTGAGAATCATTATCGGCAAGAAATTTTCTGACTTAAGCCGCTGTTAGACTGCCACACCATCACAGACAGTTCTGGTCTTCACGACGGTGTCTTTTCGAAGATCTCAGGGCTGACGCCTTCCGGATGGCCGTGGTGGCTGCACGGTTGCAGAACACTTCAATGTAATCGAAGATATCCGTCCAGGGCAGACCGCCGGTTCTGCAGATCCAGCTTCTCCCTGAACGTGGCGGGCAGAGGTCAATCCGGCTAACGGGAATGTCCTTACATAAAGATTGCTTTTGGTGCCTTCCCTGTGCCATCACCACGGGGAACGCTGAAGGAGCAGTACCGTTTTCAGTCATCCGGGCGTCCGTGGCGCGTGAAGCTGGGGAAGCAACCGGCCGGCACGGTCTGTCAGAATACCGGTCGTTCCGTCGGCGGCAGGCGCAGGGCCTCGCGGATCTGATCGGCCATGTTCAGGCGCTCTTCTTCCTTCTGCAGGAAGAAGAGCGCCTGATGTACCCCTATCAGGGTGCTCAGGTCGCGCTGGGCCGCCTCCGCGAACAGGGCAAACGACAGCGACGTCCCGTGCGGGATGTGCGTGACGTCGCGGAGCTGAGCGGCGCGGATCTCCAGCAGCGGGACGCCGTCGCCCATGATCCGCTGCAGGTCGTCTTAGCTGCGCAGCCCCAGCAGGCGGCACCACTTGGGTTTTCGGCCAGCGGCTGGGCGCTGTCATATCAGTAGTCGGCCAGGCCGGCGTTCATCATCCCGGCCACGTCCTTATCCATCAGGGCGACCAGCCCGTTTGACCGCATAAAGTTCCCGATCAGATCGCCGAATGAGGCCGAAAGAAACTCCCTCACAAAGTCACTCTTCGACTTGCCGGCGGCGTGCGCCTGTTCGGTGAGCACGATATCGACGTCAAGGGGCACATTTCGTACCGTCAGCGTGCGAGTGAAGCCCTTTTCTTCTTTTTCAGTATGGTTGTCCACTTCGCTCTCCCGGTCAGTTTCAGTAACGCCGGCCCATTATTCGCCAGCACTCTGTGCTTTTACATATAAATGTACAGCCTGCAATCACATTCATTAATGTGGTGCTGGAATGATATTTATTGACCCGTTCCTTTCCCCAAAGCCATACAGATCCGGTTTTGGTCAAAGCCGGATCATCGTTGATCGCATTACCGGGGGCAGTTTGGATATCGAAAATCATTGCACTTTAAGGTGGCTTTTTGTACATCTGAGCTGTGGAAGTGTCTGAATGGCGGAGTGCGGCCATTATTCTGAAAATACATAGCCGGAGGGAACTGGCCGATGTGCAAAAAAATACTTTCTTTCTCCTGCCTGCTCGTTCTGAGCGGCTGTACTGTTACCGGAGACGAACCGGGCCGGATGCACAGGGCAGATGTGCAGTCTGCGCTGGCCGTGAATGACAACTGTCCTGTGGGGTGTCCTTCCGGAGGCAGCAGTCAGACCCTGTTTAGGAAAGCCTACACCCTTAACAATAACCCGCAGCAGAAGCTGGCGAACTGGATGGCGTATAAAGTCACCCGGGCCAGCTAGGCTGGCGGTAAACCCCGCAGCTGGAAGCGTGATCCTGATTTGCTGGAAGCAGACACGCTGGCGCCACCGGCGTACAGAGGAGCCAGTGCCACGCTGGCCGTTGACCGGGGGCACTAGGCACCACTTGCAAGCCTGGCGGGTAATCCTGACTGGCCATCTCTGAACTATCTCTCCAACATCACGCCACAGAAGTCCTCACTCAATCAGGGTGCCTGGGCCAGGCTCGAAAATAAAGAACGGGCGCTGACGAACCGTCCTGATGTTGACGCCGTCTATAGCGTAACGGGGCCCGTTTTTGATGACCGCATGCCCGCCCTGCCGGATGCACCGGCGGTTCACCTGCCCGAAGCCTACTGGAAGGTTATTTTCACAGGTACGAGTCCTGCCAGCGTGAAATTTGCCGCCTTTCTTATTGGCCAGAATGTGCCGCGAAGTGCCAGTTACTGTGACTATCAGGTCACAGTCAGCACCATTGAGGCACAGACCCGCCCTGTCCTGACGGTGGCTGGCGCTGCCTCCGGCGATCGCTGCGCTGGTTAAGTCCGTAAAGGGGAATTTGTCACACGATCTCGGCTGTCCGTAACAACGCTGTCCTGCAGCTGAGGTGTCATCCGAAGAGAGACACTGCTGCAGGCTGCAAAAGGTCCCCCGATACTGGCTGGACAGTGGAAGTCACGGTGTGTCAAATCACGAACTTCCCATAGACCGCGACGTATCCCCGACGAACGAGGCCACGAAAGTGGGCTAAGACCAGTCTCGTTCATATGGATCATTTTAACCAACAATTCTTTTTTCTTCCTTTTAACACTCTATTGTACGTGTGTTCTAACAGATGCTCGCATGTTGATATCAGGACAGGTAACCCAGCCAGGAAAGAGAAGAATGTATGCTCAATACATATGCTATGGCTATGGCTGGAATGATAAGTAAAGCCAAAAGCGCATATCTGCCGGCGAAAGCAGGGATAATGCTTAAAGCAAAACTCATAACTAAAGACCCTCCTACCTGAAGAATCAGCCACGCCAGTACACCTGCCCAGAAGCCATCAAATAGGCCAACGTAGACTGCTTGCCAGATGGACAATGGGATAGCGAGAATCACCACTATCGTAAAAAGAGGGTGACGGATTAACCCAGGTGTATGCATCAGGTATGGGTCTTTTCTTACGTCGTTTGCGATCCTAACAGCCATGACGGATGCGTATTCCGCGCAAAAAATAGACAGAAAACTACCGTATTCAATAAAATTTGCAAACATGTTTGTCACTCGCAATTAGTAATTTTGACCAATAAAAACCCAAATGCCCCAGTGATGGAAACACCAAAAAACGGCGAGTGGGTCACGGTGAATCGTGACTTTTTCATCGGTACAACCTCCGATCAGGGGAGTGTTTATCATGCCGGAATTCTGCTTCTTAATGGAGCAGGATTTTGGGGATACTTACAAAAGGACTCGCTGCATCTGGCGGGTGCCAGAAGAGCAGTGAGCATGGAAAATCTCAACCGCGCATCAAAGATGCCTGCCGCCTGAAATCAAACCTACAGGCACAAATCTACCTTTCTGTTAAAAAATCCTCCTCTTGCTATCATTTATTAAACGCGCAGATCCGGTTTCTGTAAAAGTCGGATCCAGGTGCAGGCGGAGACCATCAATACTGGCAGTAAGGCTGCAGCCGGTTCTCCCCAGCTCTGGTTTCTGTTCGCCGCCATAGGCGGGCAAAAGGAATCCCTGAGACAGCCAGAAATGACTAAAAAAATTGACAAAACCCTCCAGAATTATGAATATCATTAAAATTCAGGGGTACGCAGGCCGGATTCATCAACAATGCTGCTAATAGGTGGGAATTAGATGAATGTAATAATACCTACATACGAAGATTATCAGGACCATAACGGACTTCATTACCATCTGTTATGGGTCTCAATTGGAGATAAGTGGATTTGTCCTGGGTGTGGCCGCAGTAAATTCCAGATAATGAAATGGACGAAAAGATTTCCGAACAAGTCTAATTCCTTTATGGGTTGGGTTGCAGCATTACATAAACATCATGACCACTCCATTGACTTTAATGAGTCGGCACAGGCTCGATTCCCGGAGACGTTGATAAGTGGCCAGTGTAATGGTGCGGAAGGTACTGCAAAGAGAAAATTAAAGCTACCAGGCAATTTCTCATTCTCTCCACAAGAGATGCACAGCTTCATTAAGGCAACGCCACACAGTAAGCATGAAATAAATTACGAAGTTGCTTTGGATATATTCAACCTTCTCCAGTTAACTTGACTCATAGTAAGCCATGAGCGGGTGCTACCAAATTTATTTTTTTTGGTGGGGGTAAGGCGACCATAATGTCAATGAGGATCATATGTGTAAAAAGAGACAAAACTTCACACCAAGGGTGAAGGAAAAAATTGCTAGAGAGGCCATGTACATTTGCTCATCGCCTTATTGCTATCGTCTTACCAGCTATAACACAACTGAAGGTAAAGCACGGACTATAGCTGAAGGGGCACATATATTAGCCGCGTCTAAAGCAGGGCCTCGCGCAGATCATAAAGAGAGCGGCGAGTTTATTCGTTCTGCCGAGAACGGAATTTGGTTGTGTTCTATTTGCCATGAAAAAGTAGATAATGACCCTCAATACTATACTGAGTCAAAGCTTAAGGAGTGGAAATCAAACCACACAGAACTTCTACGCAGGCTCGTGGGAAAGGATATTGAAACTGCCCTCTTAGAATTAAGATACAAAAAACACCATCGCCAAGACGTAAGGGAATTCTTGTCATTTATGGATGATAGAAGAGTTTTATATGAAGGGTTGGATATGGAGTTTCCTCCGCGAGTCATAGATTCCATTGAAATGATGAGGTCGAGGGTTATACAATTAAGGGCTCAGGTCTTTGGGGATGCGCACGTATCTACTTCTTTGAATCAAATTCAAACAGCTATCAATGAATTTTTAGCAAGCGTAGGAAGGGATACCGACCTTAGAACTTTACAGTGTGACTCTAATGATCCGAAATGGGTTAAGTTCAGTGAGGAAATTGAAAAATTCAGGAAGGCAGTTGTCATAATTTTGAAGGTTTTATCAGGTGATTCAGGTTATGAATTGCGATGGGCACAGTAGTAAAGATGCGCGCACCTCGTTTGGAACAGACTGCCATTCACAGTGAGCCGGAATGGCTGTTACTGACAAACAACTTAATCCACAGCACGTTGTGAAATCCGGAGCGGGTCGTCAATTCCTGCCTGCTCCCAGATTATACAGAATACCAGCCAACTTCAGGGAGAAGTTTGTACTATCTATCTAAAAATACTCGCCATCTTGTTTGGCATACAGATATAGCTTACATTTTTTCAAATTACACCGGGATGTTAGAATAGAGTTTTACTATAATAACTCATGCTATTTAATAAAGAATGCCGGAATGTGATGTTTTGGTTGATTTTTGCCTGAACCCCATGCTGCTAACATTTTGCTATGTTAACTCGTGGGGATCTGATTTTACATGCACCGGAGGACAAATGGGGACGGAAATTTCACTCACAGTATCAGAAGTTACTATAGACTTTAGTAAGAATAGCCTTGGCATCGATCACGGGATGCTGTTTCAGAGCGGAGATCACTTTTTTAAGCCTCAATATGAAGCATATGGCCTTGAATAAACGGAGGTCATTGATGATGAAAGACGCCAACAGTGGACAGTTCTTCGTAAAACACTAGCTGAGGTTGCCGGCCGGGTGGAGCTACTTGGATTCAGTATTGAAGTTATTCGTACTGAATATGAAATTGCAGTGATAAATGAACTTCATCAACGAAATGAGATGATTAAATACTATCCTGAGCACTATCAATCAATGGGTGCGAAGCTCAGTTTTGATGAATTTTTGACCTTTATAATTCAGTATAACCTTAGTGATTTTAGCAACCAATACATAGATACTGATTTTCGTCATGACATGAAAAGAACAACGAGTGAAATAATTTCAGAAGATTTGCTTGAAAAAATACCTTGCTATGTGCGTAGTGAAGATTTTTCATTTTCTGAAAGATCTGCATTTATTGGCTTGATGAGTTTTTTGCATCCATATTCAATTATTAGGTTATTGAGTGAAATAAAAATAATCACAAAGAAAATATAGAGTGGGACTATGGGGAAATTGTTGTAAATGGCTGGGTTAATATAGATGAGATAAAAACAGAGGTTGGTCGTGAAGAGTCTATCCTTATAGCCACTGAAGGGAAATCAAACATTCATGTGCTTAAAAAGGCTTTCAGATTACTAAAGCCTAGTGTTTCTGATTTTTTCCGATTTATCGATGTTACAGATGGGCACCCGTTCTCTGGTACCGGTGGGTTATCAAAGTTTGCTGAAGGATTAGTAAAAATTGATGTCCAAAACCGTATTATTTTTTTATTGGGTAATGATGGTGAGGGGTTTAAAGGTTTTAATAAAATAATGAAGATAAAATTGCCATCTAACATGGGGTGCATGCGATTTCCAGACATTCCTGAGTTTAAAAGCTTCCCGGCTAAGGGGCCGAATGGACTTCGGTTGTCTAATATAAATGGCCAAGCTGCCGCTATCGAATGTTATCTGAACTTAAATTATAGTGACTATCCAACGCACTCTGTTAGATGGACTAATTTCAAAAAAGAATTAGGAGTTTATCATGGTGCGCTGGAGCATAAAGAGTATTATTCGAAAAGATTTTTAGATACTTCAGATATGAACATCCTTGAAGGTAAATATGATACATCTAAATTAGAAGCCCTGCTTGATTCAGTTATAGAAAATCGTGTTAGAGTCTCAAGTAATATCCGTCATGAGCTGATCAAAAATCATCATCCAGATTTTTAACTTGCGGTTTTAATCCGGCGATTCGTCATCTCTAACTGAAGGGGAGTGATATCACACCTTTTCGATAAAATCCCCTACTATTATAAAGCAATGTCCGCTCCTAGCTTACAGCAGACCGTCAGCCACACAGCACCTGGGTGCTCGTCAGGTCTGGATAAGTGAAGCCGCAGCGCGCGGGGGGCACACCGGAAGCTACAGCCCCCCTGCGCTCCAGGCCGAATTTCTTAATTTAGCTAAAAAAGTTACAAAACGGCGGGTTAAAAATTACTCTTCGTCCTGTATAGTTAACAGATAGTGTCATTGAATCGAAATGCGGAGATTATCAGCTATGGAAACAGAATTTACCGCAGGCGATTTTAAAAGAGAGCTGTCTGGTATGTCAGACGACGCCGTTATCAGTTTTGCAGGCGGTATGACCTTTTACCGGTTCAAGCGTGATGGCGACAACGAATTTGTCCTGGAATTCGGCGAATGCCTTGCTGACGTCAGCGAGGAATTTTGTGAGGAAAACTCTCACGTTCTGGCCGTATTCAGCAGGCCCGGGACATTAGCCAGCCTGTGAAAATAGACTTCAGCGGCAGCTCTCTGCGTAACGCAGTGATACTTTGCGTGGTAATATTCGGCCTGTGTCTCGCGTATGAGTATATTACGCGCCCGGGAAACTACGAGGACTGCGTGCTGGCCCACCTTAAAACGGACGGCAGCCGGTATGCCGCAAGCTTTATAGATGAAATGTGCGAGGCGAAGTTCGGGCGTAAATAGCCCGCGTTAAGATCCGAAAAAGGCCGCCGAAGCGGCCTCTCTTTCCTGCGCTACGGCATGCACAGTTCTGCCAGCCTTTCCGCCGCGTACTCTCTTTCCTCCTCCATCAGCAGCGGGTCAGTACCCGCCGCCAGCTCCAGGAGCCTGTCATAAGCCGCTGCAGGGTTGTACTGCGCTGCGTACAGCGCCAGTACTGCAACGGGGTCTGCCCGGCGGGCCAGCTCGTGGCGCGCGTTACGCGCCAGCTTATCGATATATTCTTTCATGGATATTTTTCCGTATACGCGCGGCAGGCCCGCGCAGCCGGTGACAGTCTGCGATCACGACCGGAAGCGCGGGCAACAAATTCCCTCATTTTTTCACGCTTTCCACCGGCGGTAACAGAACAGGTAGGGGTCCGCTTGGAAAACGGAAAATATCCTACGCTAGGGATGTTTTTTATACAGAATGAAGTGCGATGCCTGTGAAGTACTTCGCTCAAGGCCAGCAGGCATCGCGAGGCTCCTAAATTTTGGCCTGATTAACGCGCGTGGACAGTTCCTGATGGCTTTCCTTACGCTCACTGTATCTGTCGGCCAGATAATCATTATGCCCTTTCAGTAACAGCGTTATTTTGAACAGTTCTTCGGTGACATCGACTATCCGATCGTACCAGGAAGAAGGTTTCATGCGCCCGTTCTCGTCGAATTCCGGCCAGGCTTTTGCCACTGATGACTGGTTGGGAATGGTGAACATTCGCATCCATCGTCCAAGGATCCGCATCTGATTGACTGCATTAAACGACTGTGAACCGCCACAAACCTGCATGACAGCCAGTGTTTTCCCCTGAGATGGGCGTACTGCCCCTTCAGTTAATGGGATCCAGTCAATCTGAGCTTTCATTACAGAACTCATCGCGCCATGCCTTTCCGGAGAACTCCAGACCATTCCGTCACACCATCTCACCAGTTCGCGTAACTCCACGACTTTCGGGTGCGTTTCCGGAGCATCATCAGGTAGAGGTAAACCCGAAGGGTTATACACTCTGACTTCTGCGCCCATTGACGTCAGTAAGCGGCCAGCTTCTTCAGCTGCAAAACGGCTGTATGAGCGCTCTCTAACTGAACCATAAAGGATCAGGATGCGTGGCGGCTCCTGCATTGACAGCCGTTCAGCAATCTGTTTATCAAAGTATTCTCTATTCAATGACGGAAATTGCTCCATTTTTCTTTCTTCTTCAATGATCAGTTGTTCTCAAAATTACACATATGATTTAACATATGTATACTCTAAATCCATTAGGAAAGAAAATGCTACAGCCTCTTCAGCTTTTCAAAATTCTGTCGGATGAAACCCGGCTGGCTATTGTTATGCTTCTCAGGGAGTCTGGCGAGTTGTGCGTCTGCGATATCTGCGCAGTCACCGCGCTGTCACAACCCAAAATATCCAGGCACATGGCTATATTACGCGAATCAGGACTGGTTATTGACCGTAGGGAAGGGAAATGGATCCACTATCGACTATCCCCACACATACCTGCCTGGGCTGCTGAAACCATCACTACGTCCTGGTTATGCCTACGGGAAGAGATCCGGGAATGGATGACAAAATCCGCACCGTCATCCTGTTAAATAACACGCATACACATTCTTAAAATCATATGTAAAGGAGTCTGAAATGTTACTGGCAGGAAGTATTTTTTTACTGACGCTGGTCCTGGTTATCTGGCAACCCAGAGGACTGAGTATCGGCTGGAGCGCGGGTATTGGCGCGGTGCTGGCACTGATTTTCGGCGTCATTCATCCTGGCGATATCCCTGTGGTCTGGAATATTGTCTGGAACGCGACGGCGACGTTTATCGCCGTGATCATAATCAGCCTGCTGCTCGATGAATCAGGTTTTTTCGAATGGGCTGCACTGCATGTATCTCGCTGGGGCAATGGCCGTGGACGCTTGCTGTTCACCTGGATTGTACTGCTTGGTGCCGCTGTTGCTGCATTATTCGCCAACGATGGCGCTGCGCTCATCCTGACCCCAATAGTGATTGCCATGTTGCTCGCTCTGGGGTTCAGTAAAGGGACTACGCTTGCCTTTGTGATGGCCGCTGGGTTTATTGCCGATACCGCCAGCTTGCCGCTTATTGTGTCCAATCTGGTGAATATAGTCTCTGCCGATTTTTTCAGACTGGGCTTTACTGAGTATGCTTCTGTCATGATCCCCGTGTATATCGCGGCCATTGCCGCCACGCTGGGTATGCTGCATCTTTTCTTTCGAAGGGATATTCCAGCGACATATGACGTTTCACTGTTAAAAGAACCAGCCAGCACGATAAAGGACCCGGCAACGTTTAAGGCTGGCTGGATAGTCCTTGTGTTGCTTCTCGTAGGGTTCTTTCTGCTTGAGCCGCTGGGCATCCCCGTCAGTGCGATCGCCGCTACGGGGGCGGGAGTTCTGTTTGCCGTAGCGAAAAAAGGTCATGCCATTAACACCGGGAAAGTCTTACGTGGCGCACCGTGGCAAATCGTTATTTTCTCCCTGGGAATGTACCTGGTGGTTTACGGTCTTCGCAACGCCGGACTAACAGAGTACCTCTCCGGGGTGCTGAATGCGCTGGCAGAACAGGGATTATGGCCAGCAACCTTTGGTACTGGCTTCCTTACGGCGTTCCTGTCGTCCGTTATGAATAACATGCCCACAGTGTTGATTGGGGCATTATCAATTGACGGAAGTACGGCATCAGGTGTCATCAAAGAAGCGATGATCTACGCCAACGTTATTGGATGCGATTTGGGACCCAAAATCACCCCCATCGGGAGTCTGGCAACCTTGCTCTGGTTGCACGTACTGTCCCAGAAAAACATGACCGTCACATGGGGCTATTACTTCCGCACAGGCATTATCATGATGCTGCCCGTGCTGTTTGTCACTCTGGCCGCTCTGGCGTTGCGGCTTTCCGTCACTTTGTAATGAGATATTGATATGAGCAATATAACCATCTATCACAATCCGGCCTGTGGCACGTCGCGCAACACGCTGGAGATGATCAGAAACAGCGGCACAGAGCCGACGATTATTCATTACCTTGAGACCCCGCCCTCACATGACGAGCTGGTAAAACTCATTGCCGATATGGGGATGACAGTACGTGCGCTGCTGCGTAAGAACGTAGAGCCATACGATCAACTGGGCCTTGCCGACGATAAGTTTACTGACGAGCAGTTGCTCGGCTTCATGCTCCAGCATCCGATACTGATAAACCGTCCGGTTGTGGTGAGTCCCTTGGGGACGCGACTGTGCCGACCTTCTGAAGTGGTGCTGGATATTCTTCCGGAGCCACAGAAAAGCGCATTTACGAAAGAAGATGGTGAAAGAGTCACCGACGAGTCAGGTAAGCGACTCAGATAATCGGAGAACGCCATTCTCAGGTACTGAATGCCGCTTTCACCCTGAGAATGGTTTGCCGGGTGGTGCTAAATTCACGAGCAACAGCGCTGACACTGCTTCCCGCATTGAGGCGTTCCATCGCAGCCTGCTTTTGAGCTTCGCTCAGCGCTGACGGACGGCCAAAACTTTTTCCTGATGCTTTGGCCCGTACAATACCAGAGTGTGTACGTTCAAGAAGCAAATCCCGTTCAAATTCCGCCACCGCTGAAATAACCTGCATGGTCATTCTCCCGGCTGCGCTTGTCAGGTCAACACCCCCGAGCGCAAGGCAGTGAACACGGATATCTGACGCAGCCAGTTGCTCAACTGTTTTTCTAATATCCATGGCATTACGCCCAAGACGGTCCAGCTTGGTGACTATCAGCACATCACCATTTTCCATGCGATCAAGCAGCCGGATAAATCCGGGGCGTTCGCTGGCAGCAACCGAACCACTTATATGTTCCTCAATCAGTCGCTGGGGTCTGATGGCAAAACCCGCCGTTTCAATTTCCCTCCGCTGATTTTCGGTTGTCTGTTCCAGAGTGGAGACCCGGCAGTAAGCAAAAACACGTGACATAGGAAACTTTCCGTACGAAAAGGATGTCCGAATTATAACGCCTGTACGAAATAAATTTCACTTACTTTCGGACAGATTCACAAAACAGTGTACGAAACCGACCAGTTTCGGTCAGTGCAAAACGATAACCACAATGAACTATGACACCTTCCGAATTTGCCGAAAAATCTGCCGGTTGCCAGAATATGCAGCCAACATGAGGTCGGTTATTCCTCATTATGACTGGATCATATTCGGGGTCAGGGTCAGAAGCCGGTTATTCCTGATTATGAATGGATCACATACGGTGTCAGGGTCATACGCACTTGTAGATACGACAGCCAGACTTAACACTGACCTGCGTGACGTTGAAAGAGAAATAAACAGAGCGGCCAGCGTAACTTTTGGCAATGACCTGACTGACATAAGCATTTATCAGTTCAGTTTTATCATTAAAGTCAGAACAGATGGTGAGAAGATAAAGCACGGTCTTCTTGTTAACTTCGGGAAAACATAGCAAGACAGGTTTCATCTCTTTGTGCATCCGCAATGCGATTCTATCCGAATGAAAAACACAAGCCTAGCCGTCAGCTTTTCAGATGCATAAATAACGTAACCGACACAGAAAACGACCCGTTTTAAAATGTGATATTATAAGAAAGACCAGTCAATGTAATCTATTTGACTGGTCTATTTTGCAATCTAAAAATTCAGTTATCATATCCACTTATAAATTATAGACAAATGAAACCATCAAGAAGGTATATCCAAAGATAAAACGCCAATTCCTTTTGAGAATGAAAATGATATTTCTGTTACGCCTGAATTTCTTTATTTTACCTAACCGATAAATAAGCACCTCTCTTTCTTTTTCAGGAATATTATCTTTCATGATCTTTGCTAAAATCACCCTCTCTGACTTAACAAATGAATACTTTCGCTGAAGAACTTTGAGCTTACCAGTAAAAAATAAAATTGTAAGAATGAATGCCAACATTTGGAATAAGTGGTTAGGTATCCCCCAGCAACCAATAGTTGTAAGCAATAACCATTCTGCCACAGAGTCTTTTTGTAGATTCTTCCACCATTGATTCATATCTCTGGCGTAAAATCTTATCTCTTTTTTAATGCTGTAGTAATCACTGCCTTTAATTTCCATTTAATTACACCACCAATTAAAATTATTCTGTCGGTTCATGCAGGTCTTTTATTAGCTCCTCAGCATCAAAACCATCTAAATACTCTCTTCTAAGCTTTAGTTTATTAAGCAAATAATTATTAGACAACTCGAACTCTGAGAATATAGTACTCCAAGTTTTAACATATCCTTTTATACGGCCATTTTTCACATCAAACACTAAGCTTGGTTCATTTCTTGCTTCCGCAGTTTCTAACGCAGCACCAATTTCAAAATCAGAGCTGGATATTTTTCTGCCAACAAGAATCAACTCAAACCTCATATTTTCCATCGAAAAACCAGAGTGCTGAAGGATTATTTTTGCGTAATCTTTCAACTGCTTAAGATGTTTTTCATTTAAAGAAACACTCGGTTTTTTTATCTCTATAATCGTACATTGGAAGTAGCTTTCACCACGGCCATTAAACTCAACTCGTCGTCTTGCAAGAAAGAGATCTACCTGTCTGCGGACTCCTTCAATATCCAGTCCATCAGCAAGATCATTTTGATCAAAATCATCTGATGTAAGTGTATCTATACCCTTAACGTGATTTCTCAAATTATAGGCTATTCTCTGAAAATCATCTTCCTCAGCACCTAACATGGTATATTTATTGCCGAATAACCATGTATTATTCTCGATGACAAGTTGTAGATCAGGTGTTTCTCTTACCTTATCATAATGACTTACTACAACTTCTTTTAATTTCTGAACAGCAGACTCTCTACGCTGCAAAACTTCAATAGTAGAAACTATATTCTGAAGTGATGTTTTCTCTATTTGATATTGTAATTCACATAGGCTTTTATGATCTAATTCAAGGATGCTTTCTAATACATCAAAAAGCTCGCTATTTTCATTAGATACTATTAATTTATCGATAAGATGTATAAGAATCTTAGCTTGTTTGGATTTTAAATTTGAGAAGATCGATGGATCAGCATAATAAATACTACTTATTGTATTTTTTATGGCCTGCATTCTCCATTTAGCATCAACTTCTAAAAGATTAGAATAAGATGGGAAATATCCTTTTTCTTCATACTCAAATATTTTTTCATCCACAAACTCTTTTAGGAAATTATCATAAATTTCTTTTCCTATCTTTTGAATTTCTGATTTTAATTTTCTATATTCATCAGAACTAATACTGGCTTTTTTCTCGTCACTAAAGTTCAAACTAGAATCATGAATATCAAAAAGCTTTACCCAATCAGAACGAGTATAGGTACTAAGATAAAAATTTGGCTTATGGTTAAAACTGCTTAACTCTCGAAAAACAATTCTGCCTTGATTATTAACAAGATAATTATATGATTTTTCAACACCAGGCTTACTTACCCAGCGAACAAATAAGACATTAAAGGTGAAATTTTCAAATTCAATATTTTTTTCAATAGATACATTCAGCGGAACACTGATTTCAATATCATTTAGAAAAAGCTTTCTGTTTTTATTTAATGACAGTCGCCAGCCGAAATTATTTTGCAGTTTCTTGATGATAGGATCTTTACCGGGCAAATTTTTGGTAAAATGCCGTAAAACAACACATGTTCCATTTTGCAAATTTCTTAAGGATGCATGTTGTTCTGATTCAAGAAGCTCTACAACCTTAAAATCTCGAAGGCTTTCGCTATTTATCGTAATCTTAAAGTCGTGCCCTTGATAACGGGTAAACCAAATTGCTTCCTGGCTAAACAAATGAAAGGATAAGCGTCCCTTACCATGAGCACCTTGTAAATCATCATTTCCTTGTTTAAGGGACTCATTAAATCTTGAAAAATGTTCTTCACATTTATCAATATTAATGCCGGAACCATTATCTAACACCGATACAGATTCCAGCCCTCCAAGATCATTCCGTTTGATTTGGACATCAACCTTACTGGCTCCTGCATCGAATCCATTTGCTACTAGTTCGACAACCGCCTGCGAAGGTTCATCCTTCCAGCGAGTAAAAAGCTTCTTGATACCAGCATGAGTAATGTTTGTGGTACCGACAAACTCTCTTTTGCTCATGGGTAGTGTCCGTCCTTGAAGGTTTAGAGAACATACAATTCTAATGCCCGAAAGTTTATCATAATTCTTACGATCAAAAAGTACCCTTCACTTCATACATTGAAAAGGTAGCATCTTGGTAGAACCATCACAGTGGAAGTTCAGACATAAGCATGGCCAATCGTTTAGAAACATACTAGCATGTGGCCGTTTTTGACCCAAAAGTAAGGGGCTTAGATAAAAACTAGCCACTTTGGCACTTTGTCTTGCTGCTTTTCACAGCAGTTTTAAAGGGATTGAAAATCCCCGTGTCCTTGGTTCGATTCCGAGTCCAGGCACCACTATTTAAAGAACCCAGCCACTGGCTGGGTTTTTGCTTTTCTGGGTACTGAATTCTGTATCTGACTCTCTTAAGTCACTGTTCTTGCCCATGAGCACTCCCCCTCTCCTACAGATCCGCCCCCGCGCTTCCCGACCAAAGATAAGCCGATAAAAAATGCGCCTTCGGATCAGGTGATGGTGGACAACCGTGATGTAGTCTATATTGTAGATATTCGATATATGGTCAAACTATCACCGGGAGTCAAATCATGATTACACGGGAAAAAGACGCTGATTTTGAGGTTATTGCCGTCCCGGCAGATAACATCTCGTACTTTAAAACCAGTCGAGAGCATGCTGACATCTCCATTTCATTGCCAGAAGTTGACAATCGCCGGGACAATCAGACAAAGCATTACTATGTTGTGAAACGTCCGGATTCCATTGATGACGCCGCCTTTAAAGTTGCCCTTGAGGCCGCTTTCCGCGCCGTAAGCAACCTTATCCTTCTGGCTACTGACGAAAAAACAATTACTGTTATTCGTGATGTTACCGCCGAAAACAGAGTGGGTAACGCCACTCTAACCAACACCGAACGGCTGGAAAAACTCAAAAAGACCATCCTTGATGACAGTGAGTGGCTACCTGCTCAGGAAGTTTCACGCCGTGGCGGGGGAAGTATTACAGTAAGAAACCCCAGTGGCTTACCCAATCGTTGGAAGCGGGCCAGGAAAATCTTTGCCATCACATCAGAAGGCAGAGACCTCTATCCGGCTTACGCGCTGGATATTGGCGGGCAGCCGCTGCCACTGATGAAGAAAATCATCGATGTATTCGGAGAAACCAAAACCCCCTGGTCACTCGCCGTCTGGTTTGGCACTCTGAATAGCTGGCTGGGCAATAAAAAGCCTAAAGATCTCCTGATATCAGAACCCAATAAGGTACTGGAAGCGGCACGACGGGCTAAGGAAGGACCGGTACATGGCTAAAAAAATTAATACGCCTGGGAAAAATGCCGATCTCTCGGCCAGCCTGGTCGCCTGGCCGAAAGGGAAAATCATTGAGCGAATTCACCCATCGCAATATGGCGCGACAGAATTTAACCCCGGAGCAGGGAAAAGCCGCTTCAGCCCCATAAATGACGGTGAAGGGAAAAGCATTTCGACATTATACGGCGGAGATAGCCTGCCCGTTGCGTTGATGGAGACGGTGTTACACGATCTCCCTACTCCCTGTGAAGATGCCCCCATCGAACTGTCCGTGCTGGACAACCTTGCCCGAAGTCAGTTATCGCCTCGGAAAGATATTCAGTTTGTTGATCTCAATCCCCGCTTCATGAAAAAACATGGTATTACGCAGGGCGATTTACTGGGGTCTTCCGCAGATCATTATCCCGAAACGCGTCAGTGGGCAGAGAAAATCCACGATGATAACCCTGAAGCTCAGGGGATCCGGTGGTCTTCTAAACAGCATGGCGACAAGGCTGTTATGTTGTTTGGCGATCGTATTAATACCAGCGACCTTGACGTCACGATTGATTCCGAATCAGCCTCAACTTCAGTCGCAGTCAATGAAGCGATGGAAAACCTTGCCAGTGAAATGGCGCTGGTGCTGATTCCCGGCGGGTTAATCTAGATAAATCCTGACTGGGCTGAGCGCCCCGCGTTTGGCGTTTGGCGTTTGGCGTTTGGCGTTTGGCGTTTGGCGGTCGGCGCTCAACGTTCGGCGTTAGCAGTGAGCCAGCGGTTCGCTGCCGGGGTAAAGAGTCAGAACAGAGTAAAGTAGCGAACCCTGAGCCGCCTCAGCTCTTCCTTCCCTTCAGATAGTGCCAGAACCGCTCTGCCGTCAGGTTTAACCGCGCGCCGGAGCGGTACACGTAGGCGGCAATATTCAGTGACAGGCTCGGGTCCATAATCGCCAGCCGTCCCTCCTCCAGATCCTGCTGAATCGAGTAGTAGGGCAGCCAGCCGACGCCGTCTCCCTTCAGGATCATCCGCTTCAGCAATTCACTCATCGATGAGACAAAGCGCAGCTGGAAGACGATCTCCGGGTGGCGGTCAATCACCTGATTCACCTGACGTCCCATATAGCTGTCGTTGGCGTACTTCATCAACGGCAGCGTGTCGCCGTCGAGGCTGAACAGCGGCTGGCCGTGGGGGTCGCAGGGGGTGACGAGGTGCAGCGCAGAATCGAAGATCTTGTGGTTGATAAACGGGTAGTTCATCAGCTCTTCGTTGTAGAACGACAGGATAAAGTCGCTCTTGCCCTCTTTCAGGTTAAACACCGCATCATTGACGTTGATCGATTCAACGAAGAATACCTTATCCGGGCCGTCGGTGTACTCCGCCAGCAGGTCGGGCAGCAGCAGCACCGAGAGCGACGGGGCGGCGTCAATGCGGATGCTCTGCTTGAGCTTGTGATCGCCTTTGATGCGGCCGATCTGAAAATCCATATCGTCGAGCATATTGCGCGCGTAGCCGACGAATATTCTGCCCTGCGGCGTTAACTGAGGAGGATTGACGCTGCGATCAAACACGCTGAAGCCCAGTGCGGCCTCCAGCGACTTAATGCGTCGGCTGAATGAAGGCTGCGAAATATTGCGTTTTTCCGCCGCCAGCGTAAAGCTGCGGCACTCTTCCAGCGCGATCACGTCGTACAACCACTTCACTTCAAGATTACTGAGCACCGTCACAAATCCTTCAACAAGTCCGCCAACGCTATGCAAATTTAGCATGACGCATAGCATTTATGCAATTTATGCATCAGAAGCCCGGTGTTAATATCCGCCTATTCCATCGGGCCGGAATAGTTCCGCCCCGCACGTCATCCATTGAGTCAGGTAGCGTATGTCGATTATTGCATCAGTTAAAGAACACCTTTTAAGCCTCGGCATCAGGGATGTCGGTGAGATAATCCATAACCCGGATTACGATCTGCTGATCGCACACGAAACGGCAGCCGATCTGACCGGCCCGGCGCGCGGCGTGATGACCGCCTCCGGCGCCGTGGCGGTGGATACCGGCGAGTTCACCGGCCGTTCACCGCGCGATAAGTACATCGTGCGCGATGATTTAACGCAGAACACCCTGTGGTGGTCCGACGCCGGCCTCGGTCGCAACGACAACAAACCAATGACGCAGGAGGTCTGGAGCAGCCTGAAAGGCCTGGTGGCGCAGCAACTCTCCGCCAAACCGCTGTACATCATTGATGCCTGGTGCGGTGCCAGCAACGACACCCGTCTGGCGGTGCGCTTTGTGACCGAAATCGCCTGGCAGGCGCACTTCGTCAAAAACATGTTTATCGCCCCACAGGACGACGAGCTGGCCAGCTTTACGCCGGACTTTACGGTAATCAACGGCGCGGGCTGCACCAACCCGCACTGGCAGGCGCAGGGCCTTAATTCAGAGAACTTCGTCGCCTTTAACCTGAGCGAAAAGATTCAGCTGATCGGCGGCACCTGGTACGGCGGCGAGATGAAGAAAGGGCTGTTCTCGGTGATGAACTACCTGCTGCCGCTGCAGGGCATTGCCTCGATGCACTGCTCGGCCAACCGCGGTGAAGCGGGCGACGTAGCGCTGTTCTTCGGCCTGTCCGGCACCGGTAAAACCACCCTCTCCACTGACCCGCAGCGCCAGCTGATCGGTGACGACGAGCACGGCTGGGACGACGACGGCGTGTTTAACTTCGAGGGCGGCTGCTACGCCAAAACCATCAATCTGAAGCAGGAAGCGGAGCCGGAAATCTATGCCGCGATCCGCCGCAACGCGCTGCTGGAGAACGTGGTGGTGCGCGAGGACGGCAGCGTGGATTACGCCGACGGTTCAAAAACCGAAAACACCCGCGTCTCCTACCCGATCGATCATATTGAGAACATCGTGCGTCCGGTATCGCGCGCCGGCCAGCCTGCGCGCATTATCTTCCTGGCGGCGGACGCCTTCGGCGTGCTGCCGGCGGTATCACGCCTGACCCCGGACCAGATGCAGTATCACTTCCTCTCCGGCTTTACCTCCAAGCTGGCGGGAACCGAGCGCGGCATCACCGCGCCGACGCCTACCTTCTCCGCCTGCTACGGTGCGGCGTTCCTTCTGCTGCACCCGACCCAGTACGCAGACGTGCTGGCGGCCAAAGTGGCGCAGAGCGGTGCCGAAGCCTGGCTGGTCAATACCGGCTGGAACGGCGCGGGCGAGCGTCTGTCGCTGAAGGACACGCGGGCGATCATCAGCGCGATTCTGGAAGGCACCGCCGGTGATAACCAGACAGAAACCCTGCCGATCTTCAACCTGGCGATCCCGGCATCCATTCCGGGCGTGGAGAGCGCGAAGCTCGACCCGCGTAACGCCAACGCCAGCTGGCAGACAGAGGCGGAGAAGCTGGCGCAGCTGTTTATCAGTAACTTCGCGCAGTACGCGACCACCGAAGCCGGTGCGCGTATTCAGTCAGCCGGCCCGGCGCTGTAATTCCGGCCATTGAGCCACCCGGCCTCTGAGCCGCCGGGGACTAAAATCCGTGGTGCACGCCTGCCACGGATTTTTTCTGGCTGACGCCAGGCTTTCCACCGGCAGATGCCCCCCTGCTTCCTCGCCTCCTGTGTCACCGCTCCCGGGCTCTGCACTCCTGGCGACGTCTCGCTCCCTGCACCGCCCCTCCTCCATTCCTTTTATTGCGTCTGATGAGATCGGCGCGATCGATACCTGTGTGCCCCCCCTGACCGGTCATTTTATCCCGCGAACCTTTATAAAGTGATTTAACTCACAAAAGCGTTGATTGACGATCGTAACCTGTCTCTGAATAAAACATTACCTGGCTCACAAAATTAAATTCATTATTAAACAGACAGTTAACCTCCACTACCGTGATTAGTGTCGATAATAGAGTGATTAGCATCACAAATTTACCTCTTTAAAATCGCTGTCAAGATCGGCTCACCGGGAAAAACCTTATCAAAGTGTGACCAGCTTCTAAAAACGGAATCCCCCCATCATTAACATCAATCTTACTTTTAACGGCTCCCTTAACTCTGAGGTCAACCATGAAAATAGGATTAGTGATTAGTGGTGGTGATGTCAGCGGCATGAACAACTTTCTGTTTCAGATAAACCGGATGACCGACTCTGAAATAGTGGTCTTTGACGGCGGCATTAATGGTCTGATCGCCAACCGGGCGAAAGAAATATCCCGCCGTGACCTGGTCGATTTGTCGATATCCTCAGTACCGCTGATCGCCTCCGGCCGTAAAGAGGAGAAGTGTAAGAAGTCTGACTATGAGAAAATCGTTAAAAACATCCGGCAAAAGAAAATTGACTGCCTGATTATGGGCGGCGGCGACGGCTCTTTTCAATTTCTTAAGGTGCTGAGCGGTTACGGCATCAACTGTTACGGCATCGGCATGACCATTGATAACGATATCAGCGGCAACAGTTATACCGTCGGTTTCTCCACCGCCTGCGAACAGGTGATTGCCGAGGTCGGCAAATTACGCAATACCGGCCGTGGCCTGCCGGGGCGGGTATTTATGATTGAGCTGCTGGGCGGCTACTGTGGCGAACTGACCCTGCAGGCAGCGCTGAAAAGCAACGCGGATATCGCGCTGATCCCGGAATCAGTCTGGGATATCGACCTGCTGGCGGAAAAAATAAAGAATAAAATCAAACAGCAGAACAGCGTGGTGATTTTATGCTCCGAGGGTTACACCAAAGAGTATACGCCGGGTTTCCAGGGCGCGATTGATACCATGATTGGAAAACTTGAGCACAAAATTGGTATTCGTATCCGTAAAACGATTCTCGGCTATGGGCTGAGAAGCGGTATGCCCACCGGCGAAGAGATTATTCAGGGCGCGATCCTGGCAGAGGAAGTGGTCAGATGTATTCACAGCGGCCTGAGCAATAAAATTATTGTCATCAATAATAACAACAAAGCCATACCGATAGATCTTGAAAACTCTGAAAAACGCCTGGTCGATAAAGAGAGCAACCTTTATAAGCTGGCGAAAATAACTCACCTTATCTGAGGGTCTACCATGCTTAAAGTACTCTGCGTATGTGGCTGCGGCCTCGGCTCCAGCTTTGCCATCGAAATGAGCGCCAAGTCGGTGTTGCAGAAGCTGTCGATTGACGCGGATATCGATCACACCACGGTATCCGAAGCCTCGTCATTTAAATATGACATTATTCTGACTCAGAAAATGTTTGCCGATATTTTAAATTCAGACGCCAGCGAAGAGGATAAACGTAAAGTGATTATCCTCAACCGGTTGACGGATAAGAAAGAGATTGAAGAAAAAATTCTTGCTTATATTAACGCAAAATAACAGGCGAGGTGTCACGTGGACGCAATTATCCATTTTATTGTGAAAGACTTTTTAGGCCAGGCGTCGATCCTGATTGCCCTGATCGCCATGCTCGGGCTGATCCTGCAGAAAAAATCGATCGGCAAGACGGTGGAGGGAACCTTTAAAACCCTGCTCGGCTTCCTGATCATGATGGCCGGCATCAACATCATTGTGGAAGCGCTGACCTTCCTCAACGATATCTTCACCAGCGGCTTCGGTATGAAGGGCTACATTACCGACGTGGCGGCGATTGCCGGCGTGGCCAACCGTGAGCTGGGTTCAGAAGTGGCGCTGACGCTGCTGGTGATCTTCGCGGTCAATATCCTGATTGCCCGCATCACGCCGTTTAAATACATTTTCCTCACCGGCCAGGCGCTGCTGTGGATGGCGACCATTGGTACGGTGATCGGCTACAAGGCCGGGCTGACCGGTGCCACGCTGATCCTCACCGGTGGCATCTTCGGCGGCATTATGGCGGTGCTGATGCCGGCGATTGCCCAGCCTATCGTGCGCAAAATCACCGACTCGGATGACGTTGCCCTCGGCCACTTCTGCACCATCGGTTATCTGGTACAGGCGGCGGTGGCACGGGTGATTGGCAAGAACTCACGCTCAACCGAAGATCTGGAACTGCCGGACAACTTTAAGTTCCTGCAGGACACCTATCTGTCGATGGCGGTGATTATGGTGCCGATGTACATCATCCCCGCGCTGTTCGCCGGGCCGACTTATATCGCCCAGTTTGCCGGTGAAACCAACTACGTCATGTATTCGTTTATGCAGTCGATGCAGTTTGTCGCCGGCGTCTTCGTGCTGTACAGCGGCGTGCGTCTGCTGCTGAACGAACTGGTGCCGGCCTTCCGTGGTATCGCCATGCGCCTGGTGCCCAACGCCAAACCGGCGCTCGACTGCCCGGTGCTGTTCCCTTACGCCCCTAATGCGGTGATCGTCGGCTTCCTCGCCACCACCGTCGGCTCGATTATCGGCATGATCGTCTTCCCGATGTTTGGCCTGGCGATGATCCTGCCCGGCCTGCTGACCAACTTCTTCGCCGGCGGAGCGGCCGGGGTGTTTGGCAACGCGATGGGCGGCCGCAAAGGGGCGATTATCGGCGGCGTGGTACACGGCCTGTTTATTACCCTGCTACCGGCGATTCTGGTACCGCTGCTGGAGACCTTTGGCTTTAAAGGCGTCACCTTCAGCGATTCCGATGTAATCAGCACCGGGCTGGTACTCGGCCACGCCTTCCAGAATGAATGGGGCTTTGTCGCCGGCTTTATCGCCTTCGTGGTGTTTATCGTCTGGTTTGCTAACCGCAAGCTGAATAAGTAACGCGGGGAGTCATCCACCGTGTTACCCCTGGCCGGTGGAAACGATCCGCCACTAAGGAGGCAATATGCTGTCAATGTTGAAGAAGCTGTTTCATTCATCTGCGCCGCAGGCAGAGCCCGAAGATGAGGCGGCGGCAGAGCAAATAGCCCAGACGCTGCTGCAACTGGAAACCGAGTTAGCGGCCAACCCGGCAGATAATGCCACTCAGAAGCAGCTGATGGTGAAATATAACCAGGCAATCAAAATCTACTCCGCTCAGCCGCGTTACCGCCAGCGCGTTGATGATATTTTCGTAAAAATGGATGAACTCAGAAACACCATCCGCAGAAATCTATGAGGTGATATGAGCATTAAACAGTTTCTTTCCCGACACCCTTTTATTCAGGTAAAGAAAGAGATTAACACCTGGAATGAAATTATCGCTACCGCGGCCACGCCGCTGATTACAGGAGGGTTTGTTACGGCGGAGTATCCGCAGGCCGTGATTAATAACACGCTGGAGTACGGTGCTTATTACGTGTTTGATGAAGGTATTGCTATCCCACACGCCCGGCCGGAGTGTGGCGTGATTAAAAACTGCTTCAGCCTGGTGACGTTAAATCAGCCGGTCTCTATTCACGGCAGTGAGCCGGTGGACATTATCGTAATGTTCGGTGGCGTAAACGGTGATTCGCATATTACCGAAGGGATTGCATCAATCGTCGGACTACTGGAGCAGGAAGAAACGCTGTTGCAAATCAGGCAGGCCACCACGGCTGAAGATATTCTTGGGTTACTATGAAAACACTTATTCTGGTCAATGGCGTTCCGGCGTCAGGAAAAAGTTCGGTTGCCAGAGTCCTGGCTGACCGGTTTAGTTTCCCGCTACTGAGCATCGATCTGATTAAAGAACCTTTTATGGTGCAGTTTGCAGACATTATTGACCGACCGTTAAACCGGAAGCTGGGGCATGCCGCCTACGCCGCGATGTTCGATATTGTCAAAAATGCGCCGCCGGAAGTGAACTTTATTATGGATGCCTGGTTTGGCTTCCGCGAAAAAAACGTGCTGGAAGCCTATATCGCCTCAAGCGGCTGCCAGCAGGTCATTGAAATATGGAATCAGATAGCACCGGAAACGGTGGCACAACGCTACCGGTCACGCTGCGAGTGCCGTGTTAAAGGGCACCCCGGTGCGGAATATATTCCCGAATTAATGCAGCTGGCAGAAAAAGCCCGGCCAATGGCGGTCGGTGAGGTGTATACGCTGGACCAGGATCGCGCTGGTGACAGCGAAGAATTAATACGCTGGGTTCAGCAACGGCTGGATCCGAATAAATCGAAAATTACCCGTCTCTGAATGAGGATTAACGCAATGAATAAAATGACTACGGCCGAACGTCGCGGCTATCAGATGATTTGTGATGCCAACGGTTCAATGATGGTGGTGGCCTGCGACCAGCGTGGCGGCATGCGCACCCTGCTAGCGGCCACGCCGGAAGAGCAGGCGGGTATCAGTAACGCCACGCTGGGTGAAACCAAGTATGACATCACCAGCTATCTTGCCGCCGAAGCGGGCTGCGTGCTGGTTGATCCAATCTGCGCCGTACCGGGCATCGTCGACCAGGGGGTGATCCCGCGTAACACTGGCCTGCTGGTCGGCCTCGACGCCTCCGGCTGGAGCACCTCGCCGGAAGGCTACCGCATCTCTAATATGGTGGAGGGGATCACCGCCCGCCGCGTGCGTGAGCTTGGTGCCACCGGCGGTAAAATCATGATCTACCTGCGTACCGATACGCCAGCGGCCAATACCGCTAACCTGGCGACGCTGCGCGAGGTGATTGCCGATTTCGCCCGTGAAGACCTGTTCCTGGTGGTGGAGTTCCTCACCTATCAGCTGGAGAACGAGAGCAAAGAGGCCTATCAGCAGGCCTTCTCGCAGCTGATTGAAGACGGCTGCCGGGCCTGTATCGACTGCGGCTCGAAAGTGCTGAAGATCCCGTATCCGGGCAGCGAAGCGGCCTGCGCCCGCGTCACCGAAATCTGCGGCGATATTCCGTGGGCGGTGCTGTCGGCCGGCGTCGATCACGCCACCTTCTTAGGCCAGGTGGATATCTCGCTGCGCAACGGCGCGTCCGGGGTAATTGCCGGCCGTTCGCTGTGGAAAGACTGCATCTCGCTCGACCGTAACGTGTCGAAAGAGAAGCTCTCGTCGGTAGCGATCGGCCGCCTGCGTGATATCCAGGCGCTGCTGGCGAAATATAAAAAATCCCCGGCTCACGCCTGAACCGGTGACTGACTATCCGGGCCGTCCGCCTCAGTGCGGACGGCCCGCTTTGCGTTGAGGTGAGCAATGAATCCCCCGCTTGATTTGATTATCTTTGACTGCGATGGCGTGCTGGTCGACTCCGAGATTATCGGCATCACGCTGACCCGATCGCTGCTGGCGGAGCACGGCGTCGCGATCGGTTTTGAGGCGTTTTGCACCCACTACAGCGGGTTGCACTGGGATACGCTGATCGCAAAGGTGCAGGCCAGTACCGGCGTGCCCCTGCCGGCCAGCCTGTATCAGACCTTTTACGCCGCGCTGCTGGCGGAGTTCGACGCCCGGCTGACGCGGATTCCCGGTACCCGTGAGGCGATCGGCACGCTGACCCTGCCGAAATGCATCTGCTCCAACTCGGCCAGCGCGCAGCTGGAGCTGATGCTCAGTAAGGTCGGGCTGCAGGATCTGTTCGCGGGGGCGATCTACTCGGCGGCCGACCTCGGCCCCGGACGCGGCAAACCGCTGCCCGACATCTTCCTACACGCGGCGGCCTGCTTTAAGGCCGATCCCGCCCGCACGCTGGTGATCGAAGACTCGGTGCCCGGCGTCACGGCCGCCAAACGTGCCGGCATGCAGGTCATTGGCTTCACCGGCGGGGCCCACACTTTCCCCCAGCACGGCGACAGGCTGCTGGCCGCCGGGGCGGATCGGCTGATGGCGGAGATGGCGCATTTGCCGCAGGTGCTGGCAGAACGGACTTAGCGGGCCGATGGCAAAAGAGGCCAGCCTGACTGGGGGCCAGAAACCACCGGCCTCCGGATTGAGTAAAGGGGGCCCCATAGTCCGAATACGCCAGGTTCAGCAGATCGGTGTCAGAAGCTACCGGCTTTCCCGCCTGTCGGGAAAGCCGGCATTCAGGCGATCAGGATCGCACGGATGTCGTTAACGTTGGTCAGGGTGGGTCCGGTGATAATCAGATCTCCGGTGGCCTGGAAGTAGCTGTAGCTGTCGTGACCCTCCAGATACCCGGTCGCCTCCAGCCCGGCCTCACGGCCCCGCGCCAGCGTATCCGGGGCGACGAACGCCCCCGCCGCGTCCTCGGTGCCGTCGATGCCGTCGCTGTCGCCGGCGATCGCCCAGATCCCCGCTTCCCCCTGCAGCGCGCAGGCCAGGCTGAGCAGAAATTCGGTATTTCGTCCGCCCTTGCCCGCCCGGCCACCGCTGACCGTTACCGTGGTCTCGCCGCCCGACAGCAGCACCGCCGGGCCGCTCAGCGGCTGGCCGTACTGCTTCACCGAGCGGGCGATGCCGGCCATCACGATCGCCACCTCGCGGCTCTCGCCTTCAAGGGCGTCGCCGAGGATCAGCGGGGTGATGCCGCGCCGCCGCGCCGCTTCGGCCGCCGCCTGCAGCGCCAGCGCCGGGGTGGCAATCATCCGCACCTCGCCGTTGCCTGCAGCGGATGCCGTCGTGGCCAGCGGCTGGCTCAGCAACCGCTGCACCGCCGCCGGTACCTCAATGCGGTAGCGCTGCAGCACCGCCAGCGCCTGCTGCGGCGTGCTGCCATCCGCCACCGTCGGCCCGGAGGCGATATCCGCCGGGTTATCCCCCGGTACGTCGCTGATCATCAACGACATCAGCCGCGCCGGCTGCGCCAGCGCCGCCAGCTTACCGCCCTTCACCGCCGACAGATGGCGGCGCACCAGGTTCATCTCCTTAATCGTCGCCCCGCTGTGCAGCAGCGCGCGGACGATCGCCTGCTTATCCGCCAGGGTAATCCCTGCCGCCGGCAGCGCCATCACCGCCGAACCGCCGCCGGAGATCAGCGCCAGCACCAGATCGTCGGCGGTCAGCCCCTGTAACACCGCCACGATCTCCCGCGCGGCAAACTCAGACATCGCATCTGCCACCGGGTGCGCCGCTTCGAGAATGCGGATGCGCCCGGCCGGTGCCGCATGGCCGTAGCGGGTCACCACCACTCCGCTCAGCGCCACGTCCGGCCAGGCGGTCTCCACGGCGGCGGCCATCGCCGCCGAGGCCTTACCTGCGCCTATCACCACGCAGCGCCCGCGCGGTTTTTCCGGCAGCGCCGGCGGAATAACCAGCCCGGGGCGGGCGCGGTCAACGGCCTGATTGAAGATATCCTGCAGCACGGCTGCGGCCTGTTGATGGTCCATCAGACGGTCTCAGCAACGGTGGAGCGTGCGGTGATAAATTCCACTACCGCCTGCGTAACGTCGGCCGTGGTGGCGCTACCGCCCACGTCCGGCGTCAGCACCCCTTTACGGCAGGCGTGCTCAATCCCGGCCATCAGCCGCGCGGCGGCGTCATGCTCGCCGAGGTGCTCCAGCATCTGCACCGCGGTCCAGAAGCTGGCCACCGGGTTGGCGATGCCTTTACCGGTGATATCGAAGGCCGAGCCGTGGATCGGTTCAAACATCGACGGGAAACGGCGCTGCGGATCGATATTGGCGGTCGGGGCCACGCCGAGGCTGCCCGCCAGCGCGCCGGCCAGATCGGAGAGAATATCGGCGTGCAGGTTGGTGGCGACGATGGTGTCGAGGCTCTGCGGATGCAGCGTCATACGGTGGGTCATCGCGTCCACCAGCATCTTGTCCCACTGCACGTCCGGGAACTCCTGCGCCACTTCCGCCGCGATCTCATCCCACATCACCATACCGTGGCGCTGGGCGTTAGATTTGGTCACCACGGTCAGCAGCCTGCGCGGACGCGACTGCGCCAGGGTAAAGGCATAGCGCATAATGCGGGTGACGCCGACGCGGGTGAAGATCGCCACCTCGGTGCCGACCTCTTCCGGCAGCCCACGGTGCGCACGACCGCCGTTGCCGGAGTACTCGCCTTCCGAGTTCTCGCGGACAATCACCCAGTCCAGATCGCCGGGGCCGCAGTTGCGCAGCGGCGGCGTGATGCCCGGCAGGATTTTGGTTGGCCGTACGTTAGCGTACTGGTCAAAGCCCTGGCAGATCGGCAGGCGCAGGCCCCACAGGGTGATGTGGTCAGGTACGTCCGGCGCGCCCACCGCACCAAAGTAGATGGCGTCAAACGCTTTGAGGGTCTGCAGGCCGCTCTCCGGCATCATCACCCCGTGCTGCTTATAGTAGTCAGAGCCCCAGTCAAAGGTTTCAATGGCAAAGCTCAGCTGCGGATCGTGGCGCTCCAGCGCCCGCAGCACTTCGACGCCGGCAGAAATCACTTCAGGGCCGATACCGTCGGCAGGGATGGCAGCAATCTTGTAGTTACGCATAATAGTCTCCGAATGGGTTCAGTGTGTTTCAGGATGAGAAAGTTTGCTGGCCTGCGGCTTTGCGCCTCTGGCCGAGAGGATCAGCACGGTCAGCGCCGAGATAACCAGCAGCCCGGCGACAAAGTACAAGCCGCCGGTGTAGCTGCCGGTCTGCTGGCGGATGATGCCGATCATCATCGGCCCAACGAAGCCGCCCAGGTTGCCGATTGAGTTAATGGTGGCGATGCCCGCCGCCGCCGCCGGACCGGAGAGGAACAGGGTCGGCATACTCCACAGCGGCGGTTTCGAGGCGCTGATGCCGACGGTGACCAGCGTTAACGCGAGGATCACGCTAAGCAGCGAACTGACGCTGCCGGCATAGATCAGCCCGGCCGCCGCCAGCAGGCAGGCACCGATCACGTGCCAGCTGCGCTCGTTGCTGCGGTCCGAGTGGCGCGCCCACAGGATCATGCCGATCACCCCGACCACCGCCGGTGCGGCGTTGAGGAAACCGATCTCCATTGAGGAAGCGCCGAAGCTGTGAATAATCTGCGGTGACCAGATGCCCAGCGTATAGAGCCCCGCCGAAGTGCCGAAATAGACCAGCGCCAGCGCCAGCACGCGCTTGTCCGCCAGCCCGCGCCATGCGCTGCTGTGGCTCTGTTTCGACGCCCGCGCCTGCTCCTCCGCCAGCATGGTCGTCTCCAGCCACTCGCGCTCTTCATCGGTCAGCCACCGGGCTTTCGCCGGCCGGTCGGTGAGGAAGAACAGCACCACGATGCCGAGCAGCACCGCCGGAATGGCCTCCAGCACAAACATCCACTGCCAGCCGGCATAGCCGAGGAATCCGTGCATCTCCAGCAGCGCGGCGGAAATCGGTGAACCCAGCGCGGTAGAGAGCGGCGCGGCGGCCATAAAGATCGCCGTTACCTGCGCACGCCGTGCCGCCGGGAACCAGTAGCTGAGATAGAGGATGATGCCGGGAAAGAAACCGGCTTCGGCGACGCCGAGCAGAAAGCGCAGGGTGTAGAAGCTGGTAGTACCCTGCACGAAGGCCATACAGCCGGAGACCAGCCCCCAGGTGATCATCACCCGGGCGATCCAGATCCGCGCCCCCACCTTGTGCAATATCAGGTTGGAGGGCACCTCAAAAAGAAAATAACCCAGGAAGAAGATCCCCGCACCGAGGCCAAATATGGTGGGCGAGAAACCTAAATCCTGATTCATGGTGAGCGCGGCAAAACCAATATTGACGCGATCGAGAAAAGCGATGAAGTAGAGCAGCATGATGAAGGGAATAATGCGTAACGTCACTTTACGCATCACCCTTTTTTCGAGGTGATGATTCATATTAACGTGCTCCGATTTTTGTAGGGTTGTGTTATTTTTTTGTAGTCGAAGTCAGTATGCTGATTTGTGGCGGCGGGTCATTAATGCCAGATTATATAAATAATTTGAACAATGTTTTCAGGGGTGAAAAGTGGATATAAATCAATTGCGTTGTCTGATTTCCGTCGGTGAAGAGCTGCACTTCGGCCGCGCGGCCCAAAAGCTGGAAATGATGCCTGCGTCACTTTCCCGCTTCATTCGCCTGCTGGAAGATGACCTGGGCGTACGGTTGTTAAACCGCTCAACGCGCAATGTTTCACTCACCGCCGAAGGGGCTATTTTTTTTGACGAAGCTCAAAAAATTATCGAGCGATTTGACGCGCTGGCGCAGCGATTTAAAGGTGGATTAAAAGACGACCGCCGCACCTTACGTATTGGTGCGATTGACAGTGCGGCCCGCGGATTAGTCCCCGCGCTGTTAAATCTGTTTGTGCCGCTGCACCCGAACAGCGATATTCATATTATCGAAGACAAGACCAGTAACCTTATTCCACGACTGAAGTCCGGCTGGCTGGATATGATCTTCTTTCGTGAACCGCAAACCCTCGACGCCAGCCTGGCGGTGCGTTTTATCACCCGCGAGAGTTGCGTGCTGGCCGTGCCGCTTGACCATCCGCTGGCCGCGCGCGGCCGGGTCAGCGTCGCTGACTTCAGCCACGAAGCGATGATTATCCCCGAACGGCGTACCCGCCCGCACAGTCACGATCTGACCATGACGATGTTCAAACTGGCCGGGATCAGCCCGCATATTGGCCAGTTCGCCGAAGAGAAGCAGACCATCCTGAGCCTGGTCGCCGCCGGGCTGGGTCTGGCGGTGGTGCCGGCCTCCTACCGCAATATGAACAGCGACGCCGTCGCCTATATCGACCTTGATCTGCACGCCGACCTGAAAGGGCTGCCGCTGAGTATTGCCTGGCAAAAAGGCAGCGAGGATCGCTATCTGCTGGAGATGCTGCGGCTGCTTGACGAACATGAAAGCGTGCTGACCGGCCGGTTGTAGCGGCTGCGTTGTTGCCAGCACCTGAACAAGCTACGCTAACCCCTCAGCGATCGGCCCGGCGTTTACGCAGACCATGGCAAACCGGTAGCGTACAGCCCTGCTCCTGCGCCAACGCTGCTCAACCGGCACCTGTCGACCTGCCCTGCAAAAGGATTGCCACGCGTCAATTAACCGCTGGCGGTTAGTCCTCTCCTGTATCATGCCGCTGAAATAGAGGAACCTGTTTACGAGGTGTGAGGGCTAATCACTTTCCTGACGTTTGATGACTTATTTATTCAGCGATCTCTCCCCCGATAGCGGTGAATTTTCGCCCGTGGGTTGGTTGACCGATTCACTTCAAATGTTCTACTATTTCGCCGTTTTTGCAGGCATCTCAGGCGGCAGTCGCGGGGCAGCATACGGGAAAGACTGGCTGCATTAACCGGGGTTTCTCAAGGCATTACGTCGACAGCATGATAACCGCTGCGGACAGACCCACCTCACGGGGTGCCTCAGGCAGAACGTGTTAACTTAAGTCAAACTTTATCTTTATCAGGCTGAAATAACGCCCTGCATCGTCATTAATGACGGTGAATGGATTATTTTGGCCAGCGATCTTCAACGTCTGACCAGCACAACGCCATTCCGGCGCAGACTAAAAATAATGCGACGATTATTTCGCAACGAGAATAAACGGATATTTTGGCTTTTTAGGGCAGGGTAAGGAGAGGAATTGAAACGCTATCAGTTACGGAAAATAAGCCTGGTCACCGCAGTGGTGACGCTGACCTCAAGCTGCGCCGGTATGCACCAGGCCGGGCAGGATTACGGCACCGCCATCGGCTGCGTCGGCGGCGCCACCCTCGGCGGCGGCCTGACTTACCTGATCACCGGCGATGCGAAAAAAGCCCTCGTCGGTGGTTTAGTTGGCGGCGTGGCGGGCTGCGTGGCCGGCAACGTCTGGCAAAACCGCGAAAAGGCGCTGGCTAAAATCGCCGCGGAAGAGCATATCGCCATCCGCACCCGCACGCTGGAAGCCCAGGCCAAAAGCAGCAAGCAGGCGGTAGGCCTGGTGGCGCAGGTCGAGGACAAGGGCATGTTCGATACCGACAGCGCCCGCCTCTCCAGCGACGGCCTGCGTCAGGTGAAGAAACTGGCGGCCGCGATGAAAGAGGGCAACCAGGGCGGGGTGATCCTGATCGTCGGCCACACCGATGCCAGCGGCAACGCGCAGTCGAACCAGCGGCTGTCAGAACAGCGCGCGCAGAACGTCGGGCGGGTGCTGGAACAGGCCGGTCTGAGCGCGAAAAACCTCTATTTCCAGGGCGCCGGCTCCTCACGCCCGGTGGCTGATAACGCCACCGTCGACGGCCGCGCGGCCAACCGCCGCGTGGAGCTGACCGCGCTGGCCAGCGAAGCACTGCTGAAACAGCGCCTGGAGCAGGAGGGCAGCAACCTCGCCTATCTGCGCTACGGCACTGCTGCTACGCCGGTAGCTTCCCCGACGCGGCGCAGCACCACTGCGGTGAAAACCTCACGTTCGGCGTCAACTGCATCGGTGTCTGCATCTTCCTCTGCATCGTCGTCGGCTACGGCATCCGCCCCTGCATCATCGTCTTCGCCGGTTTCTGTCGCTGCATCAGCCTCCTCTGCATCGCCAGCGTCCTCCACCCCATCCTCACGCACCGCCGCCGCTGAGAAGCCGACTACGACAGCAAAAAACGCTGCACGCGCCGGTGGCCCGGTGGCGCTGGTTGATTTTGGCGGCCAGCCGGTCAGCAGCGGCACGCCGTCGCTGGCGCTGAACCTGAAACCGCGCAGCAGCGGCTTCAGCCTGATCTCCGAAGCCAACGCCGGTGGCGTGATGAAAAGCTGCTACAGCGACAGCGCCCGCTTCAGCGGCCAGGCGAAAAACCTCGCCAGCGGCAAAGCGGTCGATACCGCCACCAAAGCGTATCTGCCGGGCATGAACGGTCGCGCCTGGGCCGGACTGGTTAACGGCCATCTGGTGACGCTTTCCCCGGTGTGGGTGCTCAGCGATGACGCCACGGTAACGCAGAATCCGAAGGTCTATATCACCCGCGATTACCAGAAAAACAACCGCAAACCCGACGCCGCGCTGAGCGCGGTGGCCAACGCCTGGCAGGGTGAAGACGGCATTCTTTACCGCGTCTGGCTGCAGAATGCGCAACAGCAGCCGATCTCCTGTATCGATCTGCTGGTGCCCAATAAGGCCAAACAGGCGCAGCAGGGACAACTCTTCTACAGCAATCAAAACAGCGAATATATGGCCGGCTATACCCCGGTACGCAGCTAATTCAAGGAACTCAGATGGAATTTTTGCAAAGTCTTATGGAGGCGTTCTCCCTGTATCGCCATATCGTTGTGCCGGTGCTCAGCCTGCTGGTGCTGACGGTGGTGGTGATCCGCTGGTGGGATCAGGTCAGCTATTTCTTCCTGAACCTGATGTGCAGCCTGCCGGTGATCGGCCATATTGCGCGTCTGTCACGCGCCAGTGAACCGCGCCGAACCGGCACCGGTCAGGGCCTGTGGTATCCGTCCGAGGAGGCGATCTGCGCCAAGTACTGGAAGTACTACCGCACCTCCAATCACACCGCCGACTTCTATCTGCACTGCGTCGACTACCTGAGCAAGGTGGACGAGCGCGGCCGTAAACCAACCAGCCTGCTGCTGTGGTTCTGCACCGCCGGGCTGGTGGCGCTGGAAGCCTTTATCTTTGCGCTGGTGCTGTCACCGTTTATCGCCACCAATATTACCGCCAACCAGGCCGAAGCCTCAGCGATCGTGGTCTCGGTGCTGATCGGGGTGATCCTGGTACCGGCCACCCACCGCATGGGTAAAGAGCTGCACCGCAATACCCTGCTGAAGAAGATTCGCTACTGGCACACCGAAGCCCGCCACAGTAATACGGCGCTGGCGCTGCAGAATGACAAAGATATTTCGCTGGAAACCACTTACCAGGATGACAACCAGCCGAACTATCTGCAGATGCTCAACCGCGTACCGCACAACGCTCAGGTGACGCCGCAGTACTGGGCCACCGGGATTGCCGTGGCGCTGATCCTGTTCTTTGCCATCGGTGCCTACTTTGTCCGCGCCGCCACCATCGATAACCAGGACACCCAGGCCGTGAACGGTTCACCGTTCAGCCAGCAGGTCAGCCCTGCGGCGTCGCCGTTCGATCTGCCCGCAGAGGCGGTGGCCGATAACGCGGCGGCAGATAACAAGGCCGGCGCAGAGATTGCCAGCAACCGGGTGTTTGCCTCCAAGCTGACCTTTATCATCCTGTCGGTGATCTTCGTCGGCGTACAGCTGATCGGCATCCTGATCGGCATGTACTACTCGCTGGTCGGGATTGACTCGAAGGCGGCGGCGAAGTACGTCGGCGATTTCAGCAGCTCGCAGGAATTTGCCGACTTCCACGCCATGCGCCGTGAGCAGGTGGCGCGCAGCGCCCAGGATAAACTCGCCACCCTGCAGAACCGGCTGCTGATGAAACGCAGCCTGAGCCAGAGTGAAGCGCTTACGCGCCTGCCGACCTTCCAGGACTATATTGAAGGCAAGCAGCAGGAAGCCGACAAGCGTGAAGCCGACCAGCAGGCACGCCAGCTGAAAAAAGCGGCTGAAGCCCAGGCCGTCAGCGCCGCCGCCGCCGCCGTCGCCGCATCCGTTGTGCCGGCCGTGGCGTCGGTAACGCCTGCGGCTCCGCTGGCCCCTGCCGCTGCGCCGGTACAAAACGTGGTTCCGGCTGCGCCCGCCGCTGCGCCGGTACAAAACGTGGCTCCGGCTGCGCCGGTACAAAACGTGGCTCCGCCTGCGCCCGCCGCTGCGCCGGTAGAAAACGTGGCTCCGGCTGCGCCGGTACAAAACGTGGCTCCGCCTGCGCCCGCCGCTGCGCCGGTAGAAAACGTGGCTCCGACGGTAACGGCGGCCGGCTATACCCCGGCGGCAGTGACCTCTGCCGGCTATGCGCCAGCCCCGACGGCGGCTCCGGCTGGCGGTAGCCCGGCGGATAGCGTGCCCGTCGCTACGGTGACAGCGGCGGCCCCCGCAGCCCCGGCACCGGCACCCGCTGAAGCCCCTGCAGCAACGACGTTAACCGCCGCTATCGCACCGGCCAACCCGGCCGCAGAGGCTGAGCTGAAGCAGCGTATCAGCGAGCTGGGTGACCTGACCGTACTGAATCAGGAAGATTTGGAAGTGATGGCCGAAGGGACGGATCTGCCGCTGGCCGCGCTGGTGAAACATCAGAAGCTGCAGCAGGTGATGAATAAAGCGCGGGGAGCCACGGTATGAAGCGTCTGATGGCCCTGCTGCTGCTGGCGGCTTCCGCTGGCGGTTATGCTGCCGACCGTAACGACATCCCAAGCTGCTACAGCTTTGCCAGACTGGACGCCCAGCGTCCGGCCAGCGGCGGCCGTGAGCTGGTGCTGATCGTCGATCAGACGGTCAAAGTACCGGACGACCTGAAAAAGTCGATCTGGCAGCAGGTGGTGCGCTACACCCAGCCCGGCGACCATATCATCATGTATCAGTTCTCGGCGCTGCTGCAGGACAACTACATGAAGCGCGCCTTCGACGGCACGCTGGAGCGCCCGTTTACCGATCAAAAGGCGCGTAACAGCCTCGGCATGGACAGCCTGAAATCACTGGACGGCTGCCTGCTGCAGCAGAAGCAGTTCTTTGACCAGAGCATCGGCAAAAAGATGGCTGCGGCCTTCGCCGGTCAGGGCGATAACGTGGCGAAAAGTGAAATCATGGACAGCCTGAAGCGTATTGCCGACGATCTGAAAGCCACCCCGGCCGAACAGCGTACCGTGCTGCTGGTCTCCGATATGCTGGAAAACAGCGATTTCGGTAGCTTCTACAGCAGCAATCAGATCCGCCTGCTGGCCCCGGCGAAAGAGATGGCGCGGGTCAGCCAGCAGCAGCTGCTGGCCGATTTTGCCGGCAGCCGGGTCTATATCGCCGGCGCCGGGTTAATCGATACGGATGCGAAGAATAACTACCGTTCCGGAAAAATCATGCAGCAGCTGGAAACCTTCTGGCGCGGCTGGTTTGAGGCCTCCCATGCGACGGTAGTCAGCTTTGGCGCGCCGGAGCTGACGGTGGATCTGCGTTAATCCTCCCGGGCAGGCCACGTGCAGAACGTCGCGTGGCCTGCCCTCCTCTCACCGGAACGCGCGACGCGTTCACCACCTGGTACCCCTTCCCGACCTGTACTGCGATCCTCAGCCAGTGACGTTGCCCCCCTTCAGCGCCCGCCCGGGCGCCGGGCGCCACTCATCACCGGCATCGCTTCACGCATCATCGCCAGAAACATGCGTAAGCGCGCCGGGTAGTAGCGCGCGTGCGGATAGACCAGATACACCGGCAGCGACGCCGCCTGCCAGGCCGGGGCCAGCTGCAGCAGCCGCCCCTGGGCAATATCCTCCTGCACCACCCACGCCGACGAGATGCCGACGCCCAGACCGGCCAGCACCGCGTTGCGCAGCGCGTACAGGCTGTCGGTCAGCAGGCGTGGCTGAATATCGAAACGCTGCACCTCTCCGCCCTGTGTACGGGTCAGCGCCACGCTGTGACGATAGAAGGTGCTCAGCGCCAGCCAGGGCAGCGTTTGCAGCTGCTGCGGCCGGTCGGGCACCGCACGGCCCTGCAGCAACGAGGGGGCGGCAATCACGATACGCGGCACTTCCGCCACCTTCACCGCCACCACCGAAGGCTCGGTGACTTCACCAACGTGTACCGCGCAGTCGATGCCCTCGGCCAGAAAATCCGCCTGCCTGTCGTGCAGCATCCACTCGACGGTGACCTGCGGGTAGCGCTGCAGATAGGCCTGCAGCGGGGCGATCATCTGGTCCTGACCAAACGCATGCGGCACCAGCACCCGCAGCACCCCCTGCGGCTCTTCGGTGACGCCGCGCAGATCGTCCTCGATCCCCTGCCAGTTCTCCAGCAGGCGGCAGGCGTGCTGATAACAGCGTTCGCCATCCTCGGTCAGCTTCATCTGGTGGGTGGTGCGCTGGATCAGCTTCAGGCCGAGCAGGCTCTCCAGCGCCTGCAGGCGTCGGCTGACGGTAGGCTGGGTGGTGGCAAGACGCGCCGCCGCCGCGGAGAGGCTGCCGGCCTCGACGATACGCACAAAGGTCTGCATCAGTTCTATGCGATCGGTGGCAGGTGATTTAATCATATTCATACGTATGACGTATAACACTTCTACCTTTCAGCCGTCTACCGGGCATCACGGCAACCCCGCACAATAGCGCCATCTTAACGACCTAATCAGGTAATCAATCATGTCCACTGACACCCTGCTCTCTTCTGCTGAACAGCCCGCGTCACCGCTGGCCGCGCGCACCGTACTGATGCTGGCGGCGGGCGCCGGCTTCAGCGTCGCCTCAATCTACTACAGCCAGCCGATGCTGGAGCTGCTCGCCTCCGGGCTGCAGGCCGGCGTCAGCACCGCCGGGCTGGTGCCGACGCTGACCCAGATCGGCTATGCGCTGGGCATCCTGCTGCTGGCCCCGCTCGGCGACCGCTACGATCGCCGCACCATCATCACCCTGAAAGGCGTGCTGCTGACGCTGGCGCTGCTGATGAGCGCGGCGGCGGGCAGTATCACGCTGCTGCTGATTGCCAGCCTGGCGATCGGCATTACCGCCACCATGGCGCAGGATATCGTACCGGCCTCCGCCAGCCTCTCACCGGCCGCGCAGCGCGGCAAAACCGTCGGCACGGTGATGACCGGCCTGCTGCTCGGCATCCTGCTGTCGCGGGTGGTCAGCGGTGCGGTGGCAGAGTATGCCGGCTGGCGGGCAATGTTTATGCTGGCCGCCGGGCTGGTGCTGGCGATCACGCTGATCCTCTGGCGCCGCCTGCCGCATATCGCCCCCAGCACCCGCCTCAGCTATCCGGCGCTGCTGGCCTCGATGCGTCACCTGTGGCTGCGCCATGGCGCGCTGCGCCGTGCGGCGCTGGCTCAGGGACTGTTATCGGTAGGTTTTAGCGCCTTCTGGTCGACGCTGGCGGTGATGCTGCACGGCCGTTACGGGCTGGGCAGCGCCAGCGCCGGGGCGTTCGGCCTGGCCGGGGCAGCCGGTGCGCTGGCCGCGCCGCTGGCGGGCATGATGGCCGACCGTCACGGCCCGGCGCTGGTCACCCGCGTTGCCACCGCGCTGGCTACCGTCTCCTTCGCCACGCTGTTCCTGCTGCCGCTGCTGCCGGTTCCGCTGCAGCTGGCGCTGATTGCCGTCTCGGCGGTGGGCTTTGATTTTGGCGTGCAGGCCACGCTGGTTTCCCATCAGACGCTGATTTTCGGCCTCGAACCGGCCGCCCGCAGCCGCCTGAATGCGCTGATGTTTACCGGCGTGTTTATCGGCATGGCCGTTGGATCGGCGCTGGGCAGTCTGGTGCTGGAAAAAGCCGGCTGGAACGGCGTGGTAGTGCTGCTGACGCTGGCGGGGGCCGCCAGTTTTGTGGTGAGAATCAGCGAGCGTCGTACGCCGCTGGCGCAGGGCTGCACAGAGTAGCCACGCCGGGATGCAGATCCACCTGTCCGGCGGGTCACCCGGTATGTCGGACAGGTCATAAGCGTTTACAATAGTTTCCGCTTTATTGACTCAAGATTTCCCCTTATTACCGGATAGTAGCCTGGCGGCATAAAACCGGCCGCCTTCTCTCTGATAAAAGCCACTGCTGCACCCGCAGAGGCGATAAAAGGGGAAAAAACCGGAAAAACCAACCTCTTTTTCATGCATGATTTTCCCGCGATGATGACAGAAGTTGTTCTTTCTACTGACCCGGGGCCTGGCAAAATGATTAAGATGATCGCCGTCGATATGGACGGCACCTTTCTGAATGATGAGAAACGCTACAATAAAGCGCGCTTTCTTGAGCAGTATCAGCAGATTAAACAGCAGGAGATCAAGTTTGTCGTCGCCAGCGGCAACCAGTACTACCAGCTGATCAGTTTTTTCCCGGAAATCCGCGATGAGATCGCCTTCGTTGCCGAAAATGGCGCCAATATTGTCGATAAAGGCGAAACGCTGTTCTGCGGCGAGCTGAGTCAGGATCACCTGGCAAAGGTGCTGTCGGTGCTGTCTGACCTGCCCTACGTTCACGTGGTAGTCTGCGGCCCGCGCAGCGCTTACATGCTGGATACGTCGCCGCCGGCGCTGGTCACGCTGATGTCGAAACACTACCACCGGCTGGAGCTGCGTCAGGATTTCAGCCAGCTGAACGACACCATCTTTAAGTTTTCGCTGAATATGGATGACGAACATATCCCGCAGCTGATGGCCCACGTCGGCCACGCCCTTGACGGCATTGTCACCCCGGTCTCCAGCGGCTTTGGTTTTGTCGACCTGATTATCCCCGGCGTGCACAAGGCGCACGGCCTGGCGCTGTTGCAACAGCGCTGGCAGATTGCAGATAATGAAGTGGTGGCGGTAGGCGACAGCGGTAATGATGTCGAGATGGTCGCTCACGCCGGCTTTGGCTTCGCGATGGCTAACGCACAACCGGCGGTAAAACAGGTGGCGCGCTTCCATACCGAAAGTAACAACCATGAAGGGGCGCTGAACGTGATCGATCGCGTACTCAACCGCCAGCCACCTTTCGCCTGATCCACGCGTATGAACGCCGCGAGGTTTCTGCCCGCTTATTCCACTTCCGCCCACAGCCGATCCAGAGAGTCCTGCTGCAGCTGCTGATAGAGGCTGAACTCATCAATCACCGCGCGGCCCAGCGCCTGCTCAAACAGGCCCTGGCTGGGGTTGCCGCTGTTCACCTGGCCCTTATCCGTGCCGAGGTTGGACTGGAAAATTCCCGCCGCGCTGACCGGCAGAAAATCTTCGTAGATAATCGGTTCGGCCACCACCGCCCCGCGGGCGATCAGCGCATCCAGATCTTCACCCGGCTCTGCCGGGACCTGCGGGTTACGCCGGAAGCGATACCAGGCCAGCCCTTCGCGGCGCAGCGTATCGTCATCATCCGGGAAGGCGGCAAACACCGCGCTGAGGTGGCGCTGGTGGCTGGCGTTATCCGCCTGTTTCTCCAGTGATGCCTCCAGCAGCAGGCGGTCGTAGAGCGCGCGCCCCTTACGGGTCAGCGCCACGCCGCGCTGTTCGATTTCGCCAAAGCGGGCGGTGTGGGTGCCCTGCTGCCGATCGGCAAAGTAAATCTCCTCGTTCAGCGCCTTGAAACTGGTCTGCCGCAGCAGGATCGGGCAGCGCCGCCGCGGTGGCCCTTCGATGATCTCTTTCGGCGTAATACCGTACTCCGGCATCAGCTGCTGCACCCGATCGATATCCAGCGTGCGCGGCGTCAGATGGTTGATATGCGGCCCACGGAAGCAGGCAACGTCGGCCACCAGCCGGTGCTGGCCGAGCAGGGCCTGGTAGGTGGCAAGATCGACGGACGCCTGCTGATGCCAGCGGAAGGTTTCCAGCGCCTGGCGCACAAATTCGTCGGCCTCACCGTCGTCAAATCCCCCCTGCTGCTGCCACAGCGCCAGCAGCTCGCGCAGGCGCGGGGTAAAGATATCGCGCTGTGCCACCACCTCACACACCGTCTGGCGCAGCGCCGGGTCCTCAATCAGCTCTGGTCGCAGCAGCGAGGTAAACACGCGAAACGGGTTAATCTGCAGCGCCTGCTCGCTGACCGGGCGGAACGCCGTGGAGTGCACCGGCACGCCGGCGGCAGAGAGATCGTAATAGCCCACCGGTTCCATCCCCATTACCGCAAACAGCTGGCGCAGGGTGGCAAGCTCAGCCGCGCTGCCGAGGCGAATTGCCCCGTGGCGCTCTACGCTCAGCCGGTTCAGGGCAGCGGGCCACTCTTCCGTGGGCAGCGGCAGCGGCGTGTCCTGCAGCACCTGCTGATTCACCTCACGTACCAGCTGCAGCAGGGTGCCGTACTGCGGCACTTCCGTCTGATACATCGCCGACATGGCCTTAGAAAAACGATCGCGAATATGGTCCGCGCTGATAAATCTTTCACCCATTTATTTTCTCCTGACAACGTCGGTAAAACGCCCCATCGCAGGATAGCAGCCAGCCAGCCGTTAAGTGTTAGTTGCATCACAGAACGTAAACGGAGATTAAAAACAGATTGCAGCGGCAACCTCAGCTGATAGAGAATCTTCTTAGCGAAATATTTAGACACGAGTTTGTTAATTGCAACACAGGGTTGTTACTGTTTTTCGGCATGCCGATTAACGGGCAAAACCTGAATGACGTCAGCGCGTAGTGAATGCTACGACCGCGACGTCATTCAGGTTTTTTTTTGCTCAAAAAAAGGCCAGAACAAGGTGGGGGAATTGCCAGCGTCAGAGAAAAAAATATAAAACGCTTTTAAAAACATCTCGCTGCCGGAGGGATTGCAGCGATTAAATAATGCCAGTCAGCAGGTTGACCGGCAGGGGATTTTATTACCTTTAATTAATAATAATTCACCAGGGGAAACTCAAAAGTGAAAAAACATGCCCTTAAGATGATAGCGGTTTTAATGACTTCGGCACTGGCTACGCCCCACGTATTCGCGGCGAAGCTGACCCTCGAACAGCGTCTGGAATTATTAGAGAAAGAGCTGCAACAGACTAAAAGCGAATTCCGTGAATATAAGGCACAGCACGAAAATCAGACTATAGCAAAACGTGCTGCCACCCGGCCGACCACGGCAAACGCCGCGGATCTGGATACCTCTGGCACCGCTGGCAGCGCGACGGCTCCCGTGCCGGTTGACGCCAGCTCCACCGTCGACGTGGCCAGCAGCAACGGCCAGAACAGCCAGCCGGTCAGCCTGAAAGATATCAGCAAGTACGTGAAAGAGGATATCGGCTTCAGCTACAACGGCTATATCCGCACCGGCTGGGCAACCGGTAACCACGGTTCACCGAAATCCTACGCTATCGGTTCGGTAGGCCGCTTCGGCAACGAGCACTCCGGCTGGTACGATCTGCAGTTTAAACAGCGGGTGTATAACCAGAACGGTAAAACCGCCCACGCGGTGGTGATGCTGGACGGTAACGTTGGCCAGCAGTACGGCTCCGGCTGGTTCGGTGAAAACGCCGGCAACGAAAACATCATGCAGTTCTCCGATATGTACCTGACCACCACCGGCTTCCTGCCGTTTGCACCGGAAGCGGACTTCTGGGTCGGTAAACACGGTCTGAAGAAATATGAAATCCAGATGCTCGACTGGAAAAGCCTGCGTACCGACGTCGGCGGCGGCCTTGGCATAGAAAACTGGCAGGTGGGCGCCGGTAAACTGGACCTCGCTCTGACCCGGGAAGACTTCGACGTCTACTCGCGCGATCTGAGCAGCAAAACCCAGATGAACAGCAACTCGGTGGAAGCACGCTATAACGATCTGCCGCTGTGGGACAGCGCCACGCTGAGCCTGATGGCCAAGTACACCATGGCCAATAAAAATGACACGCAGAAGAGCGCTGAAAATGACAAAAGCTACTTCGCGGTCAAGGATTCTGCCCTGTTAACGGCGATCCTGCACCAGAAGATCGGTGAGAAAGGCTACAACGATATCGGCCTGCAGGGGGCCACCAACTCCTCAGCCAGCAGCTTTGCTAACTACTCGGGTGCCAGCTCGGCGATGAGCTTCAACGGCTACTATTATGGCGACCACACCAACGGTACCGCCTACCGCCTGTTCTCGCAGGGCGAAGCCTACCTCAGCGACAGGATCATTATGGCCAACGCCGTGGTGCTGTCACAGGGTAGTGACGTCTACAGCTATGACACCGGCGCGCACAGCGACTTTAGCAGCGTGCGCACCGTGGTACGTCCGGCGTGGATCTGGGACACCTATAATCAGACCGGCGTAGAGCTGGGCTGGTTTACCCAGACCAACAAAAAAGAGGACGGCGAGAAGCTGAAAGAGTCTGGTTACAAAACCACCCTCTACCATGCGCTGAAGGTGGATACCAGCATCCTCAACTCGCGTCCGGAGATCCGCTTCTACGGCACCTGGCTGCGTATGCTGGATAATGAGCTGTCCAACTACAGCTTTGCCGATAACAAAAAAGACCAGTTTACCGTCGGCGTGCAGGCTGAGGTCTGGTGGTAATACGCCCGGCTAATCACGCGAAATAAGGAAACCGACCATGAAGAAACGTACGCTTACACTGCTGCTCTCCGGCCTGCTGCTGGGGGGCACCCTGCCCGCTCAGGCGCTGACGCTGCCGGCGGATTTTCCGACCCTGCCGCCGCAGGACCGGCCGGTCACGCAGTATGTGACCGGCGTTAACGCGGACAACAGCATCACCTTCCGCCTGTTTGCCCCCCAGGCAAAACAGGTGACGCTGTTTACCAGCGTGCCGCCGGAAACCATCGTCTCACAGCCGATGACCCGCGACGCCGACGGTATCTGGAGCTTCCGCTCCGCGCGGCTGCAGCCGAACCTGTATGAGTACTTCTTCACCGTAGACGGTTTCCGCAGCGTGGATACCGGCACCGCCAGCGTTAAGCCGCAGCGCCAGGTCAATACCAGCCTGGTGCTGGTGCCGGGCAGCGTGCTGGATGAACGCCAGGTGCCGCACGGCGAGCTGCGCGCGCTGACCTATCACTCGGCTGAGCTGAAACGCGAACGCCAGGTGCTGGTGTGGACGCCGCCGGGCTACGATGGCCGTGGGGCACCGCTGCCGGTGCTCTACTTCTATCACGGCTTTGGTGACAGCATCCGCTCGGCGGTGGATCAGGGACGTTTCCCACAGATCATGGATAACCTGCTGGCAGAGGGGAAGATCAAACCGATGCTGCTGGTGATCCCGGATACCGAAACCGATACCGCCACCACCACCCCGGAAACCTACGTGCCGAAAGAGCGCCGCAAGGAGTTCTATCCGCTTAACGCCGATGCGGCCGACCGTGAGCTGATCCACGATATTATTCCGCTGATTAACCAGCGCTTTAACGTCCGTCGCGACGCCGGCGGCCGCGCCCTGGCCGGGCTGTCGCAGGGCGGCTATCAGGCGCTGGTCTCCGGCATGCGCCACCTGGAGTCGTTCAGCGCGCTGGCGACCTTAAGCGGCGTGACGGTGACCACGGTGCCGGATGCAAAAGTATCGGCACAGCTGGCGCGGCCGGATGAGATCAACCGCCAGCTGGTGAATTTCACCGTGGCGGTGGGCGCTGAGGACAGCATCACCGGTAAGGATATCGCCGGGCTGAAGCAGACGCTGGAGCAGAACGGCGTGAAGTTTGACTACCAGGCGGTGCCGGACCGCGGCCACGAGATGGATTTCTGGCGGCCGGCCTATATCCGCTTCGTGGAGAAGCTGTTCCGCTAACGAGGGTGATTTTTTATCAATGATGAATTTTTGACCTGATAAAAGGTTGCGATTAACCTCTCATCGTTAACGGTGGGTGCATGTGATAATCGTCTTACGGGCAGCCACCAACTGCCCCAAAGACAAAAAAAGAATCTGGCTTAACGCCAGATTCTTTTTTTTACCTGCGGAAATTGGTGGGCAAGAGCGCGGGCAGCGGTGCCGCCCGCGGCCGGTTACAGATCCGGGTACATCTCCAGCAGGCGGCGCGTCACGCCGTTGGTCCAGCCGAAGCCGTCCTGCAGCGGATACTCGCCGCCGCCGCCGAGCAGCGCCGCATCGCCGGTCACGTTGTATTTCTCCACCATCTTATGGTGCTGCTGATAGGTGGCGCTGACCGTATGCAGCCAGCGGCGGGCGATCTCCTGCGCCAGCAGCGCGTCACCGTAGCTGCTGAAGCCTTTAATCGCCATCCACTGCAGCGGTGCCCAGCCGTTGGGGCTGTCCCACTGTTCGCCGCTCTCCTCCATGCTGCTCAGCAGCCCGCCCGGCGCCAGCAGGTAGTCGCGCACCGCCTTCGCGGTACGGGCAGCCTGGTCGAGGCTGGACATGCCCACGTAGACCGGCGTCACCGCCGCCGCCGAGAACGTCGCCTGCCCGCCTTCGCGCCAGTTATAGTCGCGGTAGAGTCCGGCCTGGTCATCCCACAGGTAGTGATTGACCGCCTTACGGCGTTTCAGCGCCAGCTGCTGGAAGCGCTCGGCGGTATCCAGATCGCCTTCGGCGGCCGAAAGACGCGCAATCGCGGTTTCCAGCTTATAAATCAGCGCGTTCAGATCGACCGGCACGATGCTGGTGGTCTGGATGCTCTCCATCCGCCCTGCTTCACTCAGCCAGCGTGAGCTGAAATCCCAGCCGGACGCCGCCCCGGCGCGCAGATCGCGATACACCTCGCTGGCCGGGCGCGCTGAACGGCGGGCGGTTTCCACATCCTCAAAGTACGACTCATCGCGCGGCGTATCGCGGTCGTCCCAGTAGCGGTTCAGCACCGATCCGTCAGGCATCCTTACCGCATGGCGGTAAGCCTGGTTCGGGACAAGGTCATCCTGCCCGTCCATCCAGAAGGCGTATTCGCTTTTCAGCTGCTTCAGGTAGCGCGTCGCTTCATTAATGCCGTTTTTCTCGAACAGTTCGACCATCATCGCGAATACCGGCGGCTGCGAACGGCTGAGATAGTAGGTCCGGTTACCGTTAGGGATATGGCCGTAGGTATCAATCATCCAGGCAAAATTGTCCGCCATATGCCGCAGCAGATCGCCGCGCCCGCTGGCGGCAAAACCGAGCATGCTGAAGTACGAATCCCAGTAGTAGGCTTCACCAAACCGCCCGCCCGGTACCACATAGGGTTTTGGCAGCGGCAGCAGCGACGAAAACTCGCCGTGGCTGGCCGGATGGCGGGTCAGAACCGGCCACAGCCCGTCAATATGTTCCGCCATGCTGTTTTGCGGATCGGAAACGTAATGGCTCTCATGGACGACCGGCAGCTCGAAGTTCTCCAGCACAAAATCCAGCAGACTGAAGTCGTCGCGCTCGCGCGCCAGGTAGTAGCGGAACAGGATCTGCTCCGGCTCCCGCTTCGGGGTACAGTCGGCAAAAGTTTTGCTGTCCGCAAAGACGCGTGACATCTGCACCGCCTCAAACAGGTCCTGATAACGATCTGCCGGGGTGAGGATATCCGAAACCGGCAGGCCGCGAATGGTCTCCGGCTGCGGTTCGACTACCGCGTCCGGTCCGGCTTCGTAATCGTGGTACCAGGCTTCATATTCAGTATGGTTGTTGTCGATCATCGCTTGATTCTGATTAAAAGTGATAAGAACCTCCTGATGCCAAACGCTACTGGCAATAATTAGCGTGGTGAATGTTATGGCGAACACTCATTATAGTCGTCAGGAGTGACACTGCAACCCAATGTTTCTATTACAGTTAATATGTAAATATGTCTAAAAATAACTGTGGCGTGAGAATATTTCTATTTACCGGAAAACGCTGAGTTTATTTTCTCCCCCAGGGTAAAGTCAGGTAAATAATCAGGCTCACCGGTGATATTACAGATTTGTAAACTCTAACAATTGCCCGTTTTTTGCGCAATGATTTTGCAATAAGCAGTGATAAAACCTGGCTGGCAGCCTCGCGCCTCACGCTCTGCAGCACCTTCCCGGATTCCCCCTTTGCCACCTGTACCCTGCGTCCGGCAGCCGCGAGCCGCACAGACCCCAGCACCCAGACGCACAAATTTTACCGCTGTGATTTACTTCTCACTGCCGGGAAAATAAACTATCGCACCATTGTAGAATGACCCGATTTCTGTATTCACCCGCGCCCCTCAGGCAGAGGGTTAACCTGAAAGGATTGATATGACCCTGCATCTCTGGCTGGCTTATACCGGCGTGATCGCCGCGCTGATCGCCATCCCCGGCCCGTCGGCACTCATCAGCATGACCCACGGCCTGCGCTACGGCCGCCAGAAGGCGCTGGCCACCATCACCGGTGGGGTGCTGGCCGCGCTGATGCTGATGACCGCCTCGGCGCTGGGCCTCGGCGCGATTCTGGCCGCCTCCACCACGGCGTTTACCGTGCTGAAAGTGGTGGGTGCCGCTTATCTGATCTGGCTGGGCATCTCCGCCTGGCGCGATAAAGGCGATGAAACGCCGATGGCGACGCCGGATGTGGAAGAGTCCGCCGGTGCGCTGCGTCTGTTCCGCAAAGGCTTTATGGTCGGCATCAGCAACCCGAAAGACCTGCTGTTCTTCGCGGCGCTGTTCCCGAACTTTATCGATGCCAGCCAGCCGCATGCGCTGCAGTTTGCCACCCTGGCGCTGACCTGGGCGGTGCTGGACGGCAGCATTATGTTCGCCTATGCCTGCGCCGGTCGCCGTCTCTCCGGGCTGTTCGCTAACCCGAAACGCCTGCGCCTGCTGAACCGCTCGACCGGCACGCTGTTTGTGTTTGCCGGCGGTGCGCTGGTCGCCTCGGCGAAGTAAACCTGCTCCGGCGTTACTGGAAAAGCGATAAAGCCTGCATATTCGCAGGCTTTTTTTATCTACGCCGCCCTCCCCCGGGGCACGGCGGGGCAGAGACTTACTGACCTGCTGCGGCGTCCCCGTTGAGGCCGCTTCGTTAGCGATGTTCTGCTGCTGAAAACGGCTCTTCAGGCCGCAGGGATACGGCCGCTGGCCCGCGCGTAGGCAAACAGCCCGCCGGCGGCAATAATATTCGCCAGCTCGCCTACCGGTTCAATCGCCAGCGTCTCGCCGGTTTCCAGCAGTCGTACCTCCTGCGTTAGCGGATCGATGGCCACCCGATCGCCGGTCCTCAGCCGGTCACACAACCGTTCAGGCGAGGCCACCGGCAGCACTTCGCCGGTTGCCACGCAGTTGCGGAAAAAGATACGTGCATAGGACTGAGCAATCACCGCCTGCACCCCGGCCGCCCCCAGCGCGATCACCGCGTGCTCGCGCGACGACCCGCAGCCAAAGTTGTTGCCGGCAACGATAATCGGGTACGCCGCCCGCTCACCGCTGGCATCAAGGAATGGCGTTGCCCCCGGCGGCAGCCCGCACATCGCCAGCCCGGCCAGCTGGGCATAGCCCGCAGCCGTTGACGGATTGACCTTAAGATATTCAGCGGTGAGGATCTGATCGGTATCAATATTGTCGCCCAGCACGTAGACCGGACCTGTGATGATGTGATTCATGGGCATACTCCTGCCAGCAGCGCCGGATCGGTGATTTCACCGCGCACGGCGGCGGCGGCCACCGCATAGGGTGAGGCGAGGTAAATCTGCGCGCTTTTGTGCCCCATGCGGCCGACAAAGTTACGGTTAGTGGTGGAAATCACCGACACCGGCTCGTTCACCCGGCCAAAAGTGTCGGCTGGCCCTCCGCAGCAGGCGGCGCAGCCTGGCTCGGAGGAGAGCTGCACTCCGGCACCGGTGAGGATCTGGTACACCGATTCGCCCTCGATTTGCGTCATAATCAGCCGGTGAAACACCTCTCTGGTGGCCGGCACGGCAAAGGTAGGGATCGCGACCTTCTGCCCGCGCAGGATCTGCGCCACCGCGATAAAGTCCTCCAGCTTGCCGCCGGTGCAGGAACCGATATAGGCGCGGGCGACCTGCACGTTGCGCAGCCGGTCGATCGGCACCACGTTATCCGGCGAGTGCGGCCGCGCCACCAGCGGCTGCATGGCGCTGACGTCAATCTCCACCACCCGGCTGTAGACGGCGTCCGCATCCGGTTCAACTACGGCGTAAGGCACGTCGGTGCGCGTGGCCAGATAGTCGAGGGTGGCCTGGTTCGGCACCATAATGCCGTTTTTGGCCCCGCACTCCACCACCATATTGCACATCGTCATCCGTTCCTCCACCGACATCGCGTCGATCGCCGGGCCGCCGAACTCGATGCTTTCATAGGTGGCACCGTCGACGGTCAGCTCGGCCAGCAGCGCGAGGATCAGATCTTTGGCCTGCACGTAGCGCGGCTTCACGCCGCGGTAGTTGACGCGAATGCTGGCCGGCACCTTGAGCGGGATCTCACCGGTGCCCAGCGCATAGGCGGCGTCGGTGATGCCAAGCCCGATGGCGAAGCAGCCAAACGCCCCGGCGGTCACGGTATGCGAGTCGGTGCCCAGCAGCACCTCGCCGGGGCGGGTGTGGCCGCCCTCGGCCAGGCCAATATGGCACACGCCTTTATAATCCGGCGTGCCGACGTCATAGAAATATTTCACCCCCTGCTCGCGGGCGAATTCACGCATCACGCGAATATTCTGATTGGCCTGCGGGTCGGCGGAATAGACGAAGTGGTCCGGTATTAAAATAAACCGCTCTGCATCCCATATTTTTGCCCGTTCGCCAAACTCTTTTTTAAATACGCTGGCGACGCCCGGCATACAGGGATCGTGCGACATTAATATATCCACTTTTGCCCAGACAATTTCTCCGGGCAATGCGCTATCGCGCCCGCTGGCTTGAGCGAGAATTTTCTGACTGATGGTCTGCCCCATTTAAATCGCTCTCTTTTTTATTGAACCCACATTGCCGTTGCTGTTATTTATTAACTTACTCTTTTTCTCTGCGCAGTAAACCGGGAACATGCTAATATCAGCCATTGTTTCCCTCTAAAAACAATCCAGGACCGAGATGAGCGATTTTGAAAACCTGAGCGGGATGATTATTTTTGCCAAAGTGGTCGAGACGCTGAGCTATACGGAGACGGCAAAAGTACTCGGGCTGGCAAAATCGTCGATCAGCAAGGAGATCTCCGCGCTGGAAGTGCGTCTCGGTGCCCGCCTGCTGGAGCGTACCACCCGGCGAATTAAGGTCACCGAAGTTGGCATGACCTACTATCACTACTGCTATCGCATCCTGCAGGAGGTGAAAAGCGCCGACCTGTTTATCCGCCAGTTTCATGAAGAGCCAACCGGCAGCCTGCGGGTGGCAGCCCCGGTGACCTTCGGCTGCCAGTGCATCGTGCCGGTGCTCAATCAGTTCGTCGCCAGCAATATTCACGTCAGCGTCGATCTCGATCTGACCGACCGCCCGGTCAGCCTCGACGACGACGGCGTTGACCTGGTGATTGCCATCCGCCGCGAGCTGCCCGGCCACGGCCACTACCGCCCGCTGATGGATATCGCCTGGGGGCTGTACGCCGCGCCGGGTTATTTACAGCAGCATCCGGCCATCAGCACCCCTGACGATCTGCCGCGCCACGACTTTATTCTTTTCCGCGGGCCAGCCCACACCATTTCACTGCCGTTTCGCAAAGAGAAGCTGAAAAAAGATATTGAGGTGCGCAGCCGTTTTCGCGCTAATAACAGTATTGCACTGTTAACCTCAGCACAGGCGCAAACGGGGATTGCCTATCTTCCCAGCTATATTTCGGAAGAGGCGGTGGCCAGCGGCAGCCTGGTACAGGTATTGCCCGACTGGGAAATGGATGTGTATAAATCTTACGTGATCATGAAGAGTGAAAACTATATCTCTCCACGCGTGCGCTTATTTGTGGAAGCGTTACAGAAAGCATTAGCATAATAAAAATCCCGCAGGCGTTCGCTTTACGTTCCGGGCACCGCCTTACAGCAACGAAAAAGCCCGCAGTATGCGGGCTTAAGTCTGTTTAACCTGAGCGGGTTAAGCGGCTGAATTAATAGTAGTTACCGTGGCGGTAGTCCCAGGTGGTAAAGGTGTCAGACAGCATCGACATAATCTTATCCACGTCCAGACCTTTACGGATCAGTACCGGGCATGGCGTGATGTTGCGCTCGCCTTTCTGCTCAGGAACCAGTTTACCGGTTTCGTCTACCATCGCCACCATCACACCCTGCTCGTAACGGGTCTTTTCAGACTCATTTGGCTGGATAGATTTCACGTAGTCGTTGGCCGCAATAATCAGGTCAGCGTGCTGCTCGATGCGCTCGCCGATGCCTTCCACCAGGCCACGGTTGCCTTTGCCAGACGGGTTAGCCGAGCTGGCGAAGGAGAACTTACCGTGGTTTTCCCACAGCTCTTTCGCCAGGTTTTCGCCCGGGACACCAAACTTGATCACGAAGCAGCTGGTCTGACGGCCATCCATCATCAGGTCTTTGGAACCGTCTTCAGGAATACGCGCCACCGCTTCTTCTTTCCACGGCAGGATGCAGCCCAGCAGCACGTCCTGGTCCCAGTGCTGCTGATACAGCGATTCGATTTCCGGGTTCAGCTGCGCCAGCTCTTTCAGCTGCTCCAGCGAGCCGCACAGCACCACGCCCGGCTTGTTACGGTTACGCTGCTTGGCGTCGAACTTGCGCTCCAGGCCTTTGGCATCAGAGGTCATGATGATGTAGCCGACTTTGGTCGGGCAGACGATCATGCCGCCTTCAGCAGACAGGATCTCAACGGCTTCCGGCTGTAAGCCACCATTCCAGTTAACTACTTTATCGTTCATCGCTACACCTTCGTATTCGGATTTGGTTCAAAAGAGTGTGGGTCATTTCCCGTTGAAACCATCCTGCCACAGCCAGATTTCTTCGCAACAATTAAGCGATTAAACCCTTTATTGTTTCCCACAGGAAACAACTGTGCGGTCTCAGCCGTCAATCGCAGGTCAGCAGAGCGTACAGACCGCAGTTTAACCATGAAAACCCAGTTCGGCGGAGATGGCTTTCGCCGTCGCCACCACCGGTGCCATCAGCTTCTTCACGCCGATCTGCTGCATCTTGGCGGTCGGCAGTGAAACGGAGACCGCGTACTGCACCTGCTGATTGATATCAAAAACCGGCGCGGCGATACAGGAGACGCCCAGTTCGTTCTCCTCCCTGTCCATCGCGGTCTGATGCTGGCGGATGCTCTGCAGCTCCTGCAGCATCTCCGGCAGGCCGGTGATGGTATTTCTGGTCAGCGGCTGAATAACGTCCTGATGGGTCTGCCAGTAGTGCGCCGGATACTCTGCGTTATCCCACGCCATAAAGATCTTGCCCATCGCCGAGCAGTACAGCGGCATATGCTGGCCGATATAGGCGCGGGTGCGCAGCATGCCGGTAGTCGGTTCCAGCTTGTAAATCAGGATCACATGGTCGTCTTCGCGGCTGGAGAAGTTGATGGTTTCTCCCACCTCAAGATTCAGCCTCTCCAGATGCGGGGCCGCCACGTGGATCACGTTCAGCGACGACAGCGCCTTCTGCCCGACCGAGATAAACTTCGTGGTCAGCCGGTAGCTGCCCGCTGACGGTGCCTGGGTGACGTAGCCGCTGCTGTGCAGCCCCTGCAGCAGGCGGTGCACGGTACTTTTATTCATCCCCGACAGCTCAGACAGGTGGGCCAGCGGGCAGCCGTTCGGATAGTTACTCAGAATTTCAATCAGCTGCAGTCCGCGAAACAGGCTCTGGGTACCGGCAGGCTGCTCTTTTTTATCATCCTTCACTTCATTTTCCGCCTTGGTGCGCATCCACGCTTCCTCTTGGTTTCACCGGGTTGCCAGAGGGTAACTCAGCCCTGGCAGATTGGGAATATGGCACGGTGTTTTCCCCATTGTAGCGGTCATCCCGGCCGGCGAACAGCGGCAATCAGAAGTGAGCAGTCCATCACAATTCCGCAACAAAAAAAATAAGTCACTGTTTTTAAATAACAAATAAAATGTCTGACCCTTTGCTTTCCCGGTTCAGGAAGAATACTATTTTTGAAACTTGATTTCGCATGTTGGAATTAGTTGAACCATTAATCGCCATGTCATTGCCGTCGCCGTTGTAAACATTCACCTGTTGCAGGAGGCCATAATGCCGTCATCTCCCGATCCCGTTCTGACGCTTGCGCACATTACCAAACGCTTCGGCGGCACCCTCGCCGTTAACGATGTCAGTCTGGACGTTCATCCCGGCGAGGTCCTCGCCCTGCTGGGCGAAAACGGTGCCGGCAAATCCACGCTGATCAAAGTGCTGGCCGGGGTCTACCCGCGTGACGGCGGCGACATCATTTTCCACGGGCAGAGCATCAGCTCCGCAGCACAGTTGAAAACCGCGCAGCGCCAGCCGATCGCCTTTATCCATCAGGATCTCGGGCTGATCGAGTGGATGACGGTAGCGGAGAACATGGCGCTGGTGATGGGATTCCGCCGCAGGCTGGGGCTGATCGACTGGCGTGCCGTGCGTGAACGTTCCCGCGCCGCGCTGGAGGAAGTCGGTATCGCCCTCGACCCGGATGCGCGGGTTTTTGAGCTGACGCGCACCGAAAAATCGCTGCTGGCCATCGCCCGTGCGGTAGCGGTGAATGCCGAAGTGCTGGTGCTGGATGAACCCACCGCCTCGCTGCCCGCCAACGACGTGCGCCACCTGTTCGGCGTAATCGAACGGCTGAAAGCGAAAAAGGTCGGCATGATCTACGTCACCCACCGGCTCGATGAGGTGATCGAAATCGCCGACCGGGTCTGCGTGATGCGTGACGGCCGGCGCGTGGCAGGGGGGCACACCAGCGAGTACAGCCTGCGGGGCCTGGTGGAAACCATCGTCGGCGAAGCGCTGGCCGATAACCAGCGCCTGCCGCTGCCGGAGCAGCGTGACCCGGTGCTCAGCCTGCAGCAGCTGCGCACTGGCGAGGTCGGTCCGATCTCCTTTGACCTGCAGCCGGGAGAAATGCTGGCGCTGGCCGGGTTGCGCGGCGCCGGGCAGGAGGAGATCGGTCGCCTGCTGTTCGGCCTGCGCCAGGCCAGCGCGGGCTCTATTCAGTTCCGCCAGCAGCGTTATCAGCCGCAGTCGCCGCGCCAGGCGATGGATGCCGGCGTCTCGCTGGTGGCTGGCGATCGCACCGGTGAGAGCCTGGTGATGTCAATGAGCGTGCGCGAAAACCTGTTTATTAATCCGTGCGCCAGCGGCCACCGTCTGCTGTCGCGCTACGGCCGGCGCGCCGAAATTGGCGCCAGCTGGTGGAAGGTGCAGCTGTTTGACGTGCGCCCGAAAGACGTCAACCTCGATATCAGCGCGCTCTCCGGCGGCAACCAGCAGAAGGTGGTGATGGCGCGCTGGATGCACCTCAACGCCCCGCTGCTGATCCTCGAAGACCCGACCGCCGGGGTCGACGTCGGCGCGCGTGAAGAGATCTACCACCTGCTGAACAAAGCGCTGGCCGACGGCGTGGCGGTGCTGGTGATCTCCAGCGACTTTGAAGAGATCGCCCATATCTGTAACCGCGCGCTGGTGTTTAACCGCGGCCAGGTGGTGGGTGAACTGAAAAACGAGCAGGTGACCTTTGCCCAATTACTGGAACTGGCTTCGGCCAGCTCCACCGCCCCGTTAGCCACTGTCTGAGCCACTACGCCGCCCGGAAGGTGGCAGGAGAAGCGATATGTCCAACAAAACATCCGTTAAGTCTACGGCACTGGAGCAGCGGGTCAGCCTCGGCCAGCACGGCATTGGCCCCTGGTCGATGCAGGTGATCACCCGCTACGGCCTGCTGCTGCTGTGCGTGCTGCTGACGCTGCTGTTCTCGCTGCTGTCGCCGTCGTTCGCCAGCATGCTGACCCTGCAGGCGATCCTTGCCAGCAAAGCCAAGATCGCCCTGCTGGCGCTGGCGGCCACCCTGCCGATGATCGTCGGTAAAATCGACCTTAACGTCGGCTTCGGCATCGTGCTGTGGCACATTCTTGCCATCACGCTGCAGGTGCAGTACGGCTTCTCGTGGCAGATGGCGGTGCTGACGGTGCTGGCGATCTCGGCGCTGTACGGGCTGCTGAACGGCATCCTGGTCGCGCTGGCCGATATCGACAGCTTTGTCGCCACGCTGGGCTCCGGCACCGTGCTCTACGCGGTGGCGCTGTGGCACTCCGGCGGCCGCCAGATCGTCGGCGACCTGCCCGATGCCTTCACCGCGCTGCAGTACACCGAGCTGTTCGGCATTCCGATCGGGGCGTTTTACGTGCTGGCGGTGGCGGTGGTGCTGTGGCTGGTAACCGAACATACCCCGCTCGGCCGCTGCATGTACGCGGTGGGCGGAAACCCGGCGGCGGCGCGGCTGAACGGCATCGCGGTGAATAAATTTACCATCGGCGCGTTTATCGCCTCCAGCGTGCTGACCGGCTTTAGCGGCGTGCTGATCGCCGCCGAACAGGGCGTCGGCCAGGCCAGCGTCGGCATGGACTACCTGTTACCGGCGCTGGTCGGCGCCTTCCTCGGCAGCACCACCATTCGTCCGGGGCGGGTCAACGTCTGGGGCACCGTGGTCGGTATCGCTATTCTCGCCATCGGCATCGCCGGCATCCAGCAGTTTGGCGGGGAATTCTGGGTCGAACCGCTGTTTAACGGTGCCACCCTGCTGCTGTCAATCACCCTTGCCGGTTACGCCCAGCGCCGCCGGATGCTCAATCAGAAAGCCGTAGTGCGCAACCAGAGCACCCCGGCCAGCACGCCAGACAATAATCAGAAAACCATCACTCCAGGGAGTTCGCTATGAAACGTCATGTTCCTGCTCTTGCCCTCTGTACCCTGCTTGCCGGATCGCTGCCCGCCTGGGCCGACAGCTACCTTGACCAGGCCACGGCGGCGGTCACCAGAGCCACCGCCAGCGTCAGCGAGTGGGACGGCCCGACCAGCGGCCCGCGTCTGCAGCCGAATAAAAAGGTGATTTTCATCGCCGCCGATATGAAAAACGGCGGCATCCAGGGCGTGCAGCAGGGGCTGAGCGACGCCGCGAAGGCGGCAGGTTGGCAGCTGGACACCCTGGACGGCGGGGGTTCGGTGAAAGATCAGCTGGCGGCGCTGAACCAGGCGATCGCCCAGCGCCCGGACGGCATTGTGATCGGCGGCTGGGATCCGAACGTGGCGAAAATTTTGCTGAAGAAGGCCCACCAGCAGAAGATCGTGCTGATGGCCTGGCACGCCAAACCGCAGCCGGGGCCGCTGGCGCAGTACAATATCGTCACCAACATTACTTCTGACTCTAACGAGGTGGCCCGCCTCGCCGCGCAGTACGCGGTGGTGAAATCCGGCGGCACCGCGAAGGTGCTGATCTTCACCGACTCGCTGTACCAGATCGCGCTGGATAAGGCCAACGTGATGAAGGCGGAGATCGCCAAATGCAGCGGCTGTCAGCTGGTGGAGTTTATCGATACGCCGCTGGCGGATACCGCCAACCGCATGCCGTCGATGACCTTCAGCCTGCTGCAGAAGTACGGCGACCGCTTCCAGTACGCGCTGGCGATCAACGATCTTTACTTTGACTTTATGGCCCCGGCGCTGAAAACCGCCGGTAAAGGCGGCAGCAACGCGCCGTATAACATCTCCGCCGGCGACGGCTCGATCTCGGCCTTCCAGCGCATCCGCAACGGCGACAGCCAGCTGGGCACGGTGGCTGAACCGCTGGCGCTGCACGGCTGGCAGCTGCTGGACGAGTTTAACCGCGCCTTTGCCGGCCAGCCGCCGTCCGGCTATATCACCCCGGCGCACCTGATCACTAAAGAGAATATCGGCAGCGACGGCGGGCCGCAGAACCACTACGACCCGCAAAATGACTACCAGGGGCACTACAAGGCCATCTGGGGCGTGAAATAACGGAGGATCTATGTCAGTAACGGACGGACTCATCCTGGAAAAACTCTGCTCGCCGGCCATCTGGGCCGAAGGGCCGGTATGGCTGCCGCAGCAGGATGCGGTGGTGTTCAGCGACGTGAAAGGCAACCGCATGTTCCGCTGGCAGCGCAACGGTGAGCTGAGCCTGTGGCGCTCACCGTCACACTACGCTAACGGCAACGCGCTGGACCGCGAAGGGCGGGTAGTGAGCTGTGAACACGGCCGCCGCGCCATCAGCCGCACCGAGGCGGACGGCAGCGTCCGGCTGCTGGTGGAGAAGGTCGACGGCAAGCGCTTCAACTCGCCGAACGACGTGGTGGTGCGCTCCGACGGGACGATCTGGTTTACCGATCCCCCCTACGGCATTATCAGCGACGACGAGGGCTACCACGCGCACAGCCAGGTGATCGGCTGCTACGTATATTGCTTCGATCCGGCCACCCGGCAGCTAAGTATCGCCGCCAGCGACGTGCAGCGTCCAAACGGGCTGGCGTTTTCACCGGATGAAAGCCTGCTCTACGTGGCGGATATGTCGGTTATCGACTTTCCGACGCTGGGCCGCCGTGAGCTGCGGGTCTACCGGGTTGACGGCATGCAGCTGGTGGACGGGCGCCAGTTTGCCGGGGTGGATCCGGGTATCCCGGACGGCTTCTGCGTTGATCCACAAGGATCGATCTGGTGCAGCTGCGATGACGGCGTGATCCTGTTCGACAGCCAGGGACAGCGCCAGGGCAAGATCGCGGTGCCGGAGCGGGTGTCGAACTGCACCTTCGGCGGCCCGGACGGTGACGAGCTGTATATCACCGCCACCACCTCGCTCTACCGGGTGCGGATCGGGCGGTAAGGGTCGCCGGCCACCGGCCACGTGCAGGCCAGCCGAAAGCCACCGCGCCGTATCCCGCCCGCTAACCTGCCTGCCAGTGTCGACCACTGCGCCAGTAACAGAGCGGGATTGCAGCGGCCGCCGCTGACCTGCACATAACAGCCTCCCCCTGTTTTCTACGGGGGAGGATCCACAGATCGGTCTGACTGTTCTGCGATGCCCCGCGCCCCATTCCCGCCCGATGTGCCCGCGATCACAGAAGCCAAACACGGTTTTATTTCATTGATTTTTAAAGAAAAATTTACACCCTCTTTTTTTGACTTCCCCCGCTGTTCCCCATAGGATTTATTTGAAACGTCATTCCATATATTGAAATTACGCCGCCAGTACCGGGTGCGTACCCGGCGGCAGGGAACCAGCAGAATGAGAATCAGCTACGCGCAGTTAAAGCAGGAGTTCTTAAGAGTGTTACTGGCACGCGGCGTGACGGAGGAGAAAGCCGACGCCTGCGCCACCCTGTTTGCCGACACCAGCGAAAACGGCGTCTATTCCCACGGCGTCAACCGCTTCCCGCGCTTTATCCAGCAGCTGGACGCCGGGCATATCGTACCGGACGCCGAGCCGCAGAAGATCCTGTCGCTGGGGGCGATCGAACAGTGGGACGCCCACCGCGCCATCGGTAACCTCACCGCCCGGAGCATGATGGATCGCGCCATGGCGCTGGCCGACGGCCACGGCATCGGGCTGGTGGCGCTGCGTAACGCCAACCACTGGATGCGCGGCGGCAGCTACGGCTGGCAGGCGGCAGAAAAGGGCTATATCGGCGTCTGCTGGACCAACTCGATTGCGGTGATGCCGCCGTGGGGGGCAAAAAACTGCGCCATCGGTACCAATCCGCTGATCGTCGCCGTACCGGGCGATCCGATCACCATGGTCGATATGTCGATGTCGATGTTCTCCTACGGCATGCTGGAAATTAACCGCCTGGCGGGCAATACGCTGCCGGTGGACGGCGGCTTTGACGACGACGGCCACTACACCCGCGACCCGGCCACCATTGAGGCCAACCGCCGCATTCTGCCGATGGGTTACTGGAAGGGATCGGCGCTCTCCATCGTGCTGGATATGGTCGCCACCCTGCTCTCTAACGGTGCCTCGGTGACCGAGGTGACCGAAGACAACGGCGACGAATTCGGTATCTCCCAGGTGTTTATCGCCATCGACGTTGACCGGCTGATCGACGGCCCGACCCGCGATAGCAAGCTGCAGCGCATCCGCGAGTCGATCAGCGGTGCCGAACGTGCCGACAGCCAGCAGGCGATCCGCCTGCCCGGCCACAAATTCCCCGGCATCCGCGCTGAAAACCAGCGGCTCGGTATCCCGGTTGATGAACGCGTCTGGGCACGTATCCAGGCCCTGTAAGGAGCAACGCGATGATCTTTGGTCACATTGAGAATACCGATACCCGCCACTATCCCGCCGCCATCGCCCGCGCGCTCGACTACCTGCGCGGCCATGACCTGGCGGCGATGGCCGCCGGGCGCTATCAGGACGACGCCACCGGCTGGGTGGTGCAGGTGCTGGATCTGCAGACCTCGCCGGGCCATGAGAACTTCCCGGAAGCGCACCGCCGCCATCTCGACGTGCAGTTCCTGGTGAGCGGCAGCGAGCTGATCGGTGTCGCAACGGCGCAGGCCGATCTGCCCGTGCAGCAGCCCTACGATGAAGCGCGCGACATCGTGTTCTATCAGGACGCACCGCATGAGAGCCAGCTGCTGATGCAGCCGGGCAACTTTGCGGTGTTCTATCCGCAAGATATTCACCGCCCGAACGGCATGCTGGAGACGCCACAGGCGATCCGCAAGGTGGTGGTAAAAATTCCTGTCGCCGACCTGGCCTGAGCAACGAGGATCGCTATGAGTCTGACCTCCACCACTGACACCCGCGACGCGGTCCCGGCGATGCGCTGGCTGCGCATCGTGCCGCCGATCCTGATCACCTGCATCATCTCCTATATGGACCGGGTGAATATCGCCTTCGCCATGCCCGGCGGTATGGATGCCGACCTCGGCATCAGCGCCTCGATGGCCGGCCTGGCCGGCGGCATCTTCTTTATCGGCTACCTGTTTCTGCAGGTGCCCGGCGGCAGGCTGGCGGTGTACGGCAACGGCAAGCGCTTTATCGGCTGGTCGCTGCTGGCCTGGGCGGTGATCTCGGTGCTGACCGGCTTTGCCAGCAACCATTATCAGCTGCTGGCGCTGCGCTTTGCGCTCGGCGTCTCCGAGGGCGGCATGCTGCCGGTGGTGCTGACCATGATCGGCAACTGGTTCCCGGACGCCGAGCGCGGCCGCGCCAACGCCATCGTGATCATGTTCGTGCCGATCGCCGGCATCCTCACCGCCCCGCTCTCCGGCTGGATCATCACCGGCTGGGACTGGCGCATGCTGTTCTTCGTTGAGGGGGGCATGTCGCTGGTGGTGATGGCGCTGTGGCACTTTACCATCAGCAACCGTCCGCAGGAGGCGAAGTGGATCTCCGCCGCCGAGAAGCAGTATCTGATTAAAACGCTGCACGACGAACAGCTGCAGATCAAAGGCCAGAACACCCGCAAAGCCTCGCTGCGCCAGGTGATGCGCGAACCGGTGATGTGGCGGCTGATTATGGTCAACTTCTTCTATCAGACCGGTATCTACGGCTACACGCTGTGGCTGCCGACCATCCTGAAAGAGCTGACCCACGGCAATATTGCCCAGGTCGGCTGGCTGGCGATCCTGCCTTACGTCGGGGCTATTTTCGGCATGTTTCTGTTCTCCAGCCTGTCGGACGCCAGCGGCCGCCGCAGGCTGTTCGTAACGCTGCCGCTGGCCGGCTTTGCGCTGTGCATGGCGCTGTCGGTGGTGCTGAAGGCGCATATCTGGTGGTCCTACGCCGCGCTGGTCGGCTGCGGGGTGTTTATTCAGTCGGCGGCCGGGGTGTTCTGGAGTATTCCGCCGCGGCTGTTTAACGCCGAAGTGGCCGGCGGCGCGCGCGGGGTGATTAACGCGCTGGGCAACCTTGGCGGTTTCTGCGGCCCCTATATGGTTGGCGTACTGATCGCCGAATACAGCAAGGATGCCGGCGTTTACAGCCTGGCGGTCTCGCTGGCGCTGGCCTCGCTGCTGGCGCTGACCCTGCCAGCCCGCTGCGATAACGCACGTAAGGCGGTGGTATGAGCTACTGGTTAGGGCTTGACTGCGGCGGCACCTTTATTAAGGCCGGGCTGTATAACGCACAGGGCCGCGAGCTGGCGGTCGCCCGGCAGAGCCTGCCGGTGCTGGTGCCGGAACCGGGCCGCGCCGAGCGCGACCTGCACCAGCTGTGGCAACAGGCGGCGACGGTAATCCGTCAGGTGCTGGAGAACAGCGGGCTGGACGCCGCGCAGGTGGCCGGGGTGGGCATCTCCGCACAGGGTAAAGGGCTGTTTCTGCTGGATAAGCAGGGCGAGCCGCTCGGCAACGGCATCCTCTCCTCCGACCGCCGGGCGCTGGCGCTGGTGCAGCAGTGGCAGCGCGACGGGGTGCCCGCCGCGCTCTACCCGGTCACCCGCCAGACGCTGTGGACCGGCCACCCGGTGTCGCTGCTGCGCTGGGTGAAACTGCATGAACCGCAGCGTTATGCCGCCATTGGCAGCGTGCTGATGGCGCACGACTACCTGCGCTACCGCCTGACCGGCGAGCTGGCCTGTGAAGAGACCAATATCTCCGAATCCAACCTGTACGATATGCAGCAGGGCGACTTTTCGCCCGCGCTGGCACAGCGGCTGGGAATTGTAGAGATCCTGCCGGCCCTGCCAGCGATTATCGGCTCTGCTGCCGTGGCGGGTACGGTGACGGCCGGGGCCGCCGCGCTGTGCGGGCTTAAGCCGGGTACGCCGGTGGTCGGCGGGCTGTTTGACGTGGTCTCCACCGCGCTGTGCGCCGGGCTGGATGACGACACCCGTATCAACGCGGTGATGGGCACCTGGTCGGTGACCAGCGGCATCACCGACCGCCTGAGCGATGAGGTCGACTACCCGTTTGTTTACGGCCGCTACGCCATCGACGGCCAGTACATTATTCACGAGGCCAGTCCGACCTCCGCCGCCAACCTCGAGTGGTTCTGCCAGCAGTGGGGGCTGAACGACTACCCGCGCCTTAATCAGTGGGTGGCGGAACTGCCACCGGCGGCCAGCTCGCTGCTGTTTGTCCCCTTCCTGTACGGCAATAACGCCGGGGGCAATCTGCACGCCAGTTTCTACGGCCTGCAGGCTGCACACCAGCGCGGCCATCTGTTACAGGCGATCTACGAGGGGGTGGTGTTCGCCCATCTGACTCACCTCAACCGCATCCGCCAGCGCTTCCCGCGCGTCACGGCCCTGCGCCTCAGCGGCGGACCGACCCGCTCCGCCTGCTGGATGCAGATGTTCGCCGATATCAGCGGCCTGCCGGTGGAGATCCCGCAGATTGAGGAGAGCGGCTGCCTGGGCGCGGCGCTGGTGGCGATGACCGGCACCGGGGCGTATCCGTCGCTGCTGGCCGCACAGCAGACTCTGGCACCGGAAGTCGTCTGTTATCAGCCGGATGCGGAACGCCATCGGCTCTACCAACAAAAATATCAGCGCTATCAGCGGCTGGTGGCGGCACTGACCGCCGTGGAACAGGAAACCACACCATGAACCGTCACCCCTTGCCACAGCTGCAGCTGGCGCTGGATCACACCCGGCTGGAGCAGGCGCTGGACGCCGCCCGGCGGCTGCATGCCCATGTGGATATCGTGGAAGCTGGCACCCTGCTGTGCCTGAGCGAAGGCGCTGCCGCGGTGCGCGCGCTACGCGAACTGCTGCCCGAAAAAACGCTGGTCGCCGACTTTAAGGTTGCCGACGCCGGCAGCACGCTGGCCGCACTGGCGTTTCAGGCCGGGGCCAGCTGGATGACGGTGATCTGCGCCGCGCCGCTGGCCACCTTTGCCAGCGCACAGCAGGTGGCCGAGGCGCACGGCGGCGAGATCCAGATCGAGCTGTTCGGCCACTGGACGCTGGACGACGCCCGCGAATGGCGGCGTCTCGGGCTGCGCCAGGCGATTTACCACCGCGGACGCGATGCCCAGGCCAGCGGCCAGCAGTGGGGGCCACAGGATCTGGATGCGATGAAGGCGCTCTCCGATCTCGGCTTCGCCCTGTCGGTGACCGGCGGCATCACCCCCGCCGACCTGCCGCAGTTTGCACAGATTAACGTGAAGGCGTTTATCGCCGGACGCGCGCTGACCGACGGCCCGCACGGCGTGGCCGTGGCGGCGGAATTTCATCAGGCGATTGACGCCATCTGGGGGAAAAAATAATGCGCCAGCACCCACTGGGAATTTATGAAAAAGCGCTGCCCGCCAACCTCAGCTGGCCGGAACGGCTGGCGCTGGCGAAGGCCTGCGGCTTTGATTTTGTTGAGATGTCGGTGGACGAAACGGACATCCGGCTGGCGCGGCTGCAGTGGAGCCGCGAGCAGCGGCTGTCGCTGGTCAACGCGATGCTGGAAACCGGCGTCACCGTGCCCTCGATGTGCCTCTCCGGCCACCGCCGCTTCCCGTTCGGCAGCCGCGATCCGGCGGTGCGCCAGCAGGCCTATACGCTGATGGAGCAGGCGATTCAGCTGGCGAAGGATGTCGGTATCCGCACCATTCAGCTGGCCGGCTATGACGTCTACTACGAACCGCGCGACGAAGGTACGGTGGCACGTTTCGCCGAGGGCATCGCCTGGGCGGTGGATCGCGCCGCCGCCGCCCAGGTGATGCTGGCGGTAGAGATTATGGACACTGAATTTATGAACGCCATCAGCAAGTGGAAACAGTGGGACCAGCAGCAGGCCTCGCCGTGGTTCACGGTCTACCCCGACGTCGGCAACCTCAGCGCCTGGGGCAACGACGTCGCCGCGGAGCTGGCGCTGGGCATTGATCGCATCGCCGCCATCCACCTGAAGGACACCCAGCCGGTCACCGACCGTTCGCCGGGGCAGTTCCGCGACGTGCCCTTTGGTGAGGGCTGCGTCGATTTCGTTGGCGTGTTCCGCACGCTGAAGCAGCTTAACTATCGCGGCGCGTTTCTGATTGAGATGTGGACCGAAAAAGCCGAAGAGCCGGTGGCCGAGATCGTGCAGGCACGGCGCTGGATTGAACAGAAAATGCAGGAAGGAGGATTACAATGAGCTTATCTTCGCTGAAACAGCAGGTCCTGGAGGCCAATCTGGCGCTGCCGCGCCACCGGCTGGTGACCTTTACCTGGGGCAACGTCAGCGCCATCGATCGCACCAGCGGCCGGGTGGCGATTAAGCCGTCCGGCGTCGACTATGAGGGCATGATGGTGGACGATATCGTGGTGGTCGATGTGGAGAGCGGCCGGGTCGTCGAGGGCAGCAAAAAGCCCTCTTCGGATACCGCCACTCACCTGGCGCTGTACCGCGCCTTTGCCGATATCGGTGGCATCGTGCACACCCACTCGCGCCACGCCACCATCTGGGCGCAGGCCGGGCTGGATCTGCCCGCCTGGGGCACCACCCACGCCGACTACTTCTACGGCGCGATCCCCTGCACCAGGCTGATGACGCCGCAGGAGATCGCCAGCGACTACGAGCACAACACCGGCGAAGTGATTATCGACACCTTCCACCGCCGCGGGATCAGCCCGACGGCGATCCCGGCGGTGCTGGTCAACGCCCACGGCCCGTTCGCCTGGGGCAGCAGCGCAGACAATGCGGTACATAACGCGGTGGTACTGGAAGAGATAGCCTATATGAACCTGTTCTCACGCCAGCTGACGCCGGGGATCGGGTCGATGCAGCAGGTGCTGCTGGATAAACACTATCTGCGCAAGCACGGGGCGTCCGCCTATTACGGTCAGTGACAAAACGGGGCCGGTGGTCAACCGGCCCCTAATGCTAAATAGCGCATTACATGCACCTCATTGCCCCCCCTGCTGATGGTAGTTTTCGGCCTTGTGATCCACATAAAGTAAACCTTAAGGTTGACAAAATGACACAAGGAAAAGAGAATAAAAAAACAGCAAAACGCTACCCGGTGATGTTACTGGCAGCGGCGAGAAAAGAGCTTTTCGACCTGAATCCCGCTAACAGAGCAGAGTTTATCGCAGCCATTGAGACTTTCGAAAAGTACGGTCCCGCTTCAGGTATACCGGACGTTGAGAAGATTCAGGGCGATATGTACGAACTGAAAACACAGTCACCCAGCCACTGGTTGAGAGGCTTTTATTTTCACTACCATGAAAGTAAATACATCATCACCCATATCTTTGCCAAAAAGAGCAATGCCACGCCCGTGACAAACAAGCACAAGGGGTTGAAGCGCTGGCAAGACTTTATAGCCGTGCGCCAAATACAAAATCGTCAGTGCGACCGGAGCAGAAATCAATGAAAGAAAGCCACGATTTACACGCATGGGATGACGTTCGGACAGAACTACTGCAAGACGAAGAAACGGCTAAAGCTTACGCGGTGGTGCTGAAAAGACAGGAACTGATGGCACAGTTTGTTGATATGCGTAAAAACCGTAATCTGACTCAGAACGACATTGCAAAGTCCGTGGGCGTCAGCCGTCAGGCTATCAGCAAACTGGAGAAAGGCAGGGCATCGCCGACCATTGATACCCTTATCGGCTACGCCGCTGCCATGGGTGTTGATTTCGTCACACCACTTAAAAAAGTGTTGGTTTAACGCTTTTTAAGGGCCGGTGATCATCCGGCCCCTGAATGGCTGTTGTTACGGCGTCAGCTTCTCCACGTCGGCGTTACCCTGGCGCCCGGCCACCGTTTCATCCTTGCGCAGTTTCGCCACGTCGCGGGCGGAAACGGTTGATTTCGCGGTATTGCCCCAGCTGGTGCGGATAAAGTTGACCACGTCCGCCACCTGCTGGTCGTTCAGCCGCCAGCCGAAGGCCGGCATGGTGATGGTCGACGGAGCACCCTGCACGCCCGGCAGCTGTGCGCCGGTCAGCACGATATGGATCAGCGAGGTCGGATCCTCAGCCAGCACCACCGGGTTACCGCGCAGCGCCGGGAAGAAGCGCTGATAGCCGCTGCCGTCGGTCTTATGGCAGGCAGCGCAGCTGTCCACGTAGGCCGCCGCCCCTGTTTTACCGTCATCCCCTTGCCACAGCGCCTTCGCCACCCTGTCATCCGGGGCAAAACCGGCCTGATTCGGGTCTTTCGCCCCCAGCGACTTCAGATAACGGGCAATCGCCGTGATATCGTCCGCGGTCAGATACTGCAGGCTGTGCTGCACCACGTCGGTCATGCCGCCAAATACCGCAGTATGGTCGTTGCGGCCGTAGCGCAGGAACTGCGCGAGATCGTCTTCGCTCCAGCGACCCAGCCCGTCACGGCCGTCGCCTCTGAGGTTGCTGGCGGTCCAGCCGTCGATCGGCGCACTGCTGCCGGAGAGGAAGTCGCTGCCCTGATGGTCGTTCAGCGCCTTCTCCTGCATGGTGATGCTGCGCGGCGTATGGCAGGCGCCGCAGTGGCCCAGCCCCTCCACCAGATACTGGCCGCGCGCCAGCGTCGCATCCTGCCCCGGTAATGGCCGGAAGGCCTTCACGTCCGGGGCAAATACGCCGCGCCAGACAGCCAGCGGCCAGCGCATCGACAGCGGCCAGGGAATATCGCTTTCCCGGTTCGCCTGTGCCACCGGCTGCACGCCGTGCATAAAGTACGCGTACAGCGCCTGCATATCCTCGTCGCTGACCACCGCGTAGGACGGATACGGCATCGCCGGGTAGAGCGTGTCGCCGTTCTTCGCCACGCCGTGACGCACCGCTTTCTGGAAGTCGTCGTAGCTGTAGTCGCCGATCCCGCTCTGCTTATCCGGGGTGATATTGGTGGAGTAAATGGTACCGATCGGCGTCGCCATCGGCAGCCCGCCGGCAAACGGCTGACCGCCCGCCTGAGTGTGGCAGGCCACGCAGTCACCGGCGCGTGCCAGGTACTCACCGCGCCGGATCAGCGCCGCGCCGCTCTCCTCGCCCGCCGCCTGTGCGGTCGCGTTATCTGCTGCCGCTGTGTTGGCGGTCGCTGCGGATGCGCCCAACGCCGCCATGCCCAGCAGCAGGCCTGAAATCATCTTTTTCATCTGCGTGTCCTTATGCCTGTACCAGCGGGCCGGGGTTTTTCAGATACTGCTCGCGAATCGCCTTCGCCGACCAGTAGGTCAGCGCGGCCACCATCCCGGTCGGGTTATAACCCAGCCCCTGCGGGAAGGCGGAAGCGCCCGGCACAAACACGTTCGGCACGTCCCAGCTCTGCAGATAGCGGTTCAGCGCGCTGGTTTTCGGGTCTTCACCCATAATCGCACCGCCGTTCATATGGGTGGTCTGATACACGGTGGTATCAAAGTGGGTACCCGGCATTTTCGGCGCGCCGCTGATCAGCTGCGGATTCATTGCTTCGGCAATTTTGTGCATGCGCCCGTGCATAAACTGCGACATTTTGATGTCGTTTTCCTGCCAGTCGAAGGTCATACGCAGCAGCGGCTGGCCGTAAACGTTCCTGTAGTTCGGATCGAGATCGAGGTAGTTACTGCGGTACGACTGGTGCGCGCCGTGAGCATCCATCGACACGTGATGGGTGTAGCGATCGGCCACCGCCGCCTTCCACTGGCTGCCCCAGTTCGGCGTGCCCGGCGGGGTCGGCAGGCCGGAGATCGGCTTCACGCCCGCCTGGTTGACCCACATCGGCGATCCACCGACAAAGCCGTACTGCGCGTGGTCGAAGTTATCGGCGTTAAAGTCATCAACGCCAACGCCCGCGCCGCCGGCACCAATAAAGTTGTTGGTAAACACGTCTTTATCAAAGAACGCTTTGATGGTGGAGATGTTCTGGTAGGCGAAGTTACGCCCGATGGTGCCTTCATTGGTCACCGGATCGTAAGGTTTGCCGATGCCGGAAAGCAGCATCAGGTGCACGTTATGGAACTGGAAGGCGGAGAGGATCACCAGATCGGCCGGCTGCTCCTGTTCACGCCCGAGGCCATCGACGTAGGTCACGCCGGTGGCACGTTTCTTATCGTCGGTAAGGTTTACCCGCAGCACGTAGGCGTTGTTACGCAGCTCGAACTTCGCCTCCTGGCGCAGCGCGGGCAGCACGTTAACGTTCGGTGATGCCTTCGAATACATATAGCAGGCGTAGCCGCTGCAGTAACCGCAGAAGTTGCACGGCCCCATCTGCGCGCCGTAGGTATTGGTGTACGGGCCGGAGGTGTTGGCCGACGGCAGATCGTAGGGATGATAGCCGATGCTTTCGGCCGCCTGTGCAAACAGCTGCGCCGAGTAGGTGCGCTTCTGTGCCGGCAGCGGGAAGTCCGCCGAGCGGTCCGGGGCAAACGGGTTACCTTTGCCGCCCTGACCGACCACCTTACCCTTCACGCTCCACGCCGAGCCGGAGGTGCCAAACACCTTTTCCGCCTGGTCAAAGAACGGCTCCAGCTCGTCATAGCTGACGCCGAAGTCCTGGATGGTCATCCCTTCCGGAATAAAGTTTTTGCCGTAGCGCTCTTCGTAGTGGCTGCGCATCCGCAACTCGATCGGGTCGACGCGGAAGTGGACGCCGGACCAGTGCAGCCCCGCGCCGCCGGTGCCGGTGCCCGGCAGAAACGCCGCCAGCTGACGGTAGGGCTGTGCGGTCTGCGCCGCGTTATGCCGGATGGTCACGGTGCTTTTCGACAGATCCTGGAACAGCTTTTTGCGGATGTTGTAGGTCAGCTCGTCAATCACCTGCGGATAGGCACCGTCAGGATAGGTATCACGATGTGGGCCGCGCTCCAGCGCCACCACGTTAAGACCGGCTTCGGTCAGCTCTTTCGCCATGATCGATCCGGCCCAGCCGAAACCAACGATCACCGCGTCCACTTTTTTCAGTACGTTTGCCATGCTTACGATCTCTCCCCGCGAATCCCCACCGGCGGCAGCGTATAGCGCTCACCGCGTTCCACCCAGTCCATAAAGTCGGCGCGCGCGCCCGGGAAGTTGATCAGCTTCCAGCCCACCAGCCCCTGATTACCGCCGTGGATCGGGTCGCTGAAGAAGCCTTCGCGGGTGTTCTGCAGCAGGAAAGAGAAGAAGGTTTTCGCCGGCAGCTGCGGCAGCGTCGCGTTGCCGGATTCCAGCGCCTGCAGGAAAGCGTCCTGCTGTTCCGCATTCAGCTGTGCAAACACTTTGCCGTGCTGCTGTTTTGCCAGTGCGTCAGCATCAGCGAGCCCGAGACGATAGATGTCACGTGGGACCAGCGGCAGCTGGTAGCCCAGCGCTTTATCGGCATCCGGGTGGAACGGGCCCTGCATATACCAGTTGGCACCGGTGGCGTACGGGGTGTTCATCTGCCGATCGATATACTCCGGCACGCCGGCCTCCAGCGCGCCGGGGCCACGATCGTCCGCCGGGATCAGCCGGGCGACCGCCGCGCGGATAAAGGCAAACTCTTCCGAGGTAAACCAGGTCGGCTGGTAATCACGGGCCTGCTGCGGGCCGGTGGCCTGGGGCGTTTCAGCGGCGCTGGCTGCGGCCGGGGCCACGGCCAGCGAGCCGAGGCCGGAACCGATCGCCATCGCCGGCGCGATGCTGATGGTCCGCAGCAGAAAATCTCTGCGGGTGCTTCCTGTTTTTTGCTCTGACATCACATTGCCTTATCAGACGCCGGCGGCTGCAGGCGTGAAAAATGGGTTAACGCGGGTGAATAGTGCTACGGGCCGTAGGGTTTTATTGTAGACGCCACTTTTTTGTTACCGGTAACAATTTTGCAGAGTGTAACAGTAACCCGCGCAGAAAGTGAGGGGATTGAAACAAAAAGGCACAAATTCATTAACAAGCCCGCACTCTGACGGGCTACCGCTTCCTCGTCGGCATCGGGCTGGGCTTCTGCTACTCGTTTAGGTGAGGTGTCAGACCTGCAGCACTGCAGTTTTAACAAACCAGGTTATCGCTGCGGTCATCATCGGCAGGAAAATGCCCCAAAAAACCTTCGAGTCGCTGGAGTTGATACGCGAATTCAGTTTCTCAATCATCGCCTGATGCCGGCTATCCATGTTATCTAAGCGTTCATTAAGCCGAACTTCAAAAGCATGCAGTGTGCCGGTGAATTCGGCTTTGGTGACAAACGTATCACAACGCTCAATCAGCTTTTCCACCGAGGCTTTAGTGGCAAACGTATCACAACGCTCAATCAGCTTTTCCACCGAAGCGGTGGTGGCAAAATTTTTGGAGCGCTCGGTTAGCGCCGTCACATCCAGCCGGATTTGATGCGTATCCTTTTCAAGCTGCTCAATACGTTTATTTAATTCATCCATCTCGTTTCTCCCTTTGTCAGTGCTGATTCTGCACAGCATCCGCAAGTGGCGGCACCGCGCATCCGGGTTGATCGGTTACCCACGGCCATTCAGGTCATGACGGCGGTGCGGATAAACCAGCCAATCGCGGCGGTCATGCCCGGTAAGAAAATCCCCCAGAAGATTTTGGAATCGACGGCGTTGATCCTTGATTCTGTGGCGTTGATTCTGGAATCTAAACGGCTGATCATCGCCATGTGCCGATCATCCATCTTTGCGAACCGTTCGTTCATCCGGTTGTCCATCCGATCCAGACGATCGTTCAGTCGCACTTCAAAATCATGCAGCTTGCCGTTGAACTCCGCCTTAGTGACAAAGCTATCGCAACGCGCAACCAGCGCATCCACCGAAGCCGTCGTGGCAAAATTTTTGGAGCGTTCGGTCAGCGTTGCCAAATCTACGCTGATTTTATGCGTATCCTTTTCAAGCTGCTCCACGCGTTTGTTTAACTCTTCCATCTCGTTTCTCCCTTTGTCAGTAACAGGCCTGAGTAACAGGCATGACATATTTCAAGCCGCCCAAAGTTCGCGTCTGACCACTTCAGGCGGGGAACGATACGGAAACTTAATTTACAGAAAATTCCAGATAATGACGTACAAAAGATGCGCAAATTTTCATCTGCGCATCTTTTATCAGCGGTGAGTTAAAGGGGCTCAGCCTGGCGCACCGTTAACCGGACAGCACGCAGAGGCAGTGGGTACTCACTGGAGAAGGTAGATTTTAGCCGCGCTTTTCTGCCGGCCGGCACTCACCCCGGCGTGAACGCCTCCAGCCGCGTCTCAGACGGCTGCGGGCGGCCAAAGTAGTAGCCCTGGAACAGCGTACAGCCCTCTTCTTTCAGCCGTTCAAACTGCTCGTTGCTCTCCACCCCTTCGGCGGTGATCTGAATATCCAGGCTACGGCTCATGCCGGTGATAGCGCGGATAATCGCCAGCGCCTCGCGGCTGTCCTTCATATCGCTGATAAAGGATTTATCGATTTTGATTTTGTCGAACGGGAAGGATCGCAGGTAGCTGAGGGACGAGTAGCCGGTGCCAAAATCATCCAGCGCGATGCGCACGCCCAGCGCTTTCAGCTTCTGCAGCGTCTCAATATTCACCGAGTTGTTATCCAGCAGCACCGACTCGGTGATCTCCACCTCCAGCCGCTCCGGTGCCAGCCCGGAATCGCGCAGCGCGGCCTCCACCACCGAGACCAGCGCGCTGTTTTTAAACTGCAGCGGCGACAGGTTGACCGCCACGCTCTGCCCGCCCGCCCAGCCGGCCGCTTCGCGGCAGGCTTCATGCAGCGCATAGGCACCCAGGCTGTGGATCAGCCCGGTCTCCTCGGCAATCGGGATAAAGTCCATCGGCATAATCATCCCCTTCTCAGGGTGATGCCAGCGCATCAGCGCCTCATAACCGACGATCTCGCAGTGCTGGTTGTTGGTGATTGGCTGATAGTAGAGCTTAAGCTGACGCCGGGTGATCGCCTCGCGCAGATCGTTCTCAATCAGGCGGCGCTTCTCGGCCTGTTCACCCATCTGATGGGTAAAGTGTTCAAAACGGTTTCGGCCGTTACGTTTAGCTTCGTACAGCGCCATATCGGCACAGCGCAGCTGCTGATCCGGCGAACTGGTTCCACGCTCGGCAAGGGAGATACCGATGCTCAGCCCCACCGACAGCGCATGGCCGTCCACGCTGAACGGCGGGCGGATCACGTCAATCAGCCGGCCGGCGACCAGCTCGGCCTCTTCGCCACCGCGCAGGCCAGGCAGCACGATGGCGAACTCGTCACCGCCGTTGCGCGCCAGCGTATCCTGCTCGCGCAGCACGCCGCGCAGCCTGGCTGCCACCGTACGCAGCAGATCGTCGCCGACCTGGTGCCCCAGCGCATCGTTAACGTTTTTAAAGTTGTCGAGATCGAGGCACAGGGTGGCGGTGACGCGCCGGGCATCGCGATCCTCGCGCAGCGCCTCGGTCAGCCGCTGGCTGAACAGTACGCGGTTCGGCAGGCTGGTCAGGTTGTCGTGGTGCGCCATATGGTGGATACGCGCATCGGCCGCCCGTTGATCGGTGACATCGTCGGCGATCAGCAGCACGTAGTTACGGTGTTCGTCGTTACCGCGAATAACCGAGGCGCTGGCGCTGATAATACGGTCGCCCAGCGGACTGGCCAGCAGACGCTCGTTGCGCTGCATCCCCTGTTTACGCTGCACCGCGTCAGAGAGCTGCATAAAGTATTCGCTCATTTCTTCCGTCATGCATTCTGCCAGCTTCTTACCGACAAAATCACGCTCGGAGCCGCCGAGCAGCTGCTCGGCTTTGCTGTTGATCAGCAGGATTTCGCGTGATACCGCGTCTTCAACGATTACGCAGGAGGGAATATTGGAGACGATGGTATCCAGGAAGGTGGAAAGCGCCGCCATCTTCTCGCCGTTACGCTCCGCCAGCTCACGCGCCTGCTGCATCTGCTGCTCGTATTCGCGCAGCTCGGTGTAGTCACGGGTCACTTTGGCAAAGCCGAGCAGCAGCCCCTCATCGTTGCGAATCGCATCGATCACCACGTGCGCCCAGAACGCGGTGCCGTCCTTACGGTAGCGCCAGCCTTTGGTGTCGTAACGACCGGTTTCGCGTGCGATATTCAGCCCGTTCTGCGGCACGCCCTTCTCGCGATCTTCTGCGCTGTAGAAGCAGCTGAAGTTTTTACCGATGATCTCTTCCGGGGTATATCCCTTGGCGCGCTGAGCGCCGGCGTTCCAGTTGGCGACCACGCCATCCGGCTTCAGCATATAAATGGCGTAATCCACCACGCTTTGTACCAGCATGCGGTACATGACATCTGAATCATCTTTCATTTTTAGTGTTACCTGGTCACCGGCGGTATTTTATTGCTGCAAAACGCGGCCGGCTGAAAAACGCCTCTGACGGGCGCAAAATGTCACCGGGGCTTCCCTGCGAAAGCGGCGATGATGTCGGTTACAGTCTTGTTCCAGGGTTCGGGTATAAACTGAAAATCGCTGCCTGTCCAAGATAATTCCACTTACCCATCCTGGTTCATTTCAACAGTATCGGCATTGCTTAAAAAATATTCAGTGGCGCGACATCAATGCTTACCTCAGGGAAGCAGAAGTCAAAACCCGCGCCACGACATTTCCAAAAAAATGCCCTGAGGTCGCCGGGCAACCTGCCCGTGGCCAGTTACACAGATTTCCTGCAGACATGAACGGATACAACCGTAGCGAGATTATTTACCGACATTCAGGCTATAAAATTAAAAAATTCAGGAGTTGCGATGTTTAAATCCTTTTTCCCGCGGCCCGGCCTGCTTTTCATCAGCGCCGTGGCCTGGAGCGCACTGGCTATCCTGCTGTGGTTCACGTTTGCCAGTCGGCTGTTTACGCATCTGATGTTTTTCTCTCCGGTGCCGCCCGGACAGCTGCCCGATAACGCGCTGCGTTTTATCGCCCCCACCTCGCTGGCCTTTGACGGCTACTATCTGCTGGTGGTCGGTCTGTTCAGCGCGGCCTGGTTCTGCCTCAGCCCGCACCCGTGGCAGCGCTGGTCGGTCATCGGCACCGCAATGATTATTTTCTTCACCTGGTTTTCGGTGCAGGTCGGCGTGGCGATTAACAGCTGGTACGGCCCGTTTTATAACCTGATTCAGAGCGCGCTGGACAAACCCGGCAGCGTGCAGACTGGCACGCTGTACGTCCAGCTGCTGGATTTTCTCAGTATTGCGCTGCTGGCGGTGCTGATAGACGTGCTGAACCTGTTTCTGATCAGCCATTACGTATTTCGCTGGCGCACCGCAATGAATGACTACTATATGACGCACTGGCCGCAGCTGCGCGGCATTGAGGGGGCCGCCCAGCGCGTACAGGAGGACACCATGCGCTTCGCCGCCACGGTAGAAGAGATGGGCGGCAGCCTGATTACCGCTCTGATGACGCTGATCGCCTTTCTGCCGGTGCTGGTGGCGCTGTCGGCCCACGTAAAAAGCGTGCCGCTGCTCGGCAGCATCCCCTATGCGCTGGTGATCGCCGCCGTGCTCTGGTCACTGCTGGGCACCGGGTTACTGGCCACGATCGGCATCAAGCTGCCGGGGCTGTCGTTCCGTAATCAGCGGGTGGAAGCCGCCTACCGTAAAGAACTGGTTTACGGCGAAGATGACCCCACCCGCGCCGCGCCGCCCACCGTGCGGCAGATGTTCCTGCAGGTACGAAAAAACTACTTCCGCCTCTATTTCCACTATCTCTATTTCAATATTGCGCGCATCTTCTATCTGCAGCTGGACGCGGTGTTCGGCCTGCTGGTGCTGTTCCCCGCCATCGTCGCCGGCGGCATGACGCTGGGGCTGCTGAATCAGATTACCAACGTGTTCGATCAGGTTCGCGGCGCGTTTCAGTATCTGATCACCTCGTGGACCACGCTGGTTGAGCTGATGTCGATCTATAAGCGCCTGCGCGGTTTCGAGCAGGCGCTGGCCGGACCGCCGCCAGGGCTGGCGGCTGGCTAACCGCGCGCGGCCACGCTTACCGCGAGGCCAGCGCGGCAAACACCTGCTGTACGGCCCAGGCACCGGGATCTTTCACCCCGTCAAGGCTCTGCGCGTTGAGGTAAGACGCGCGGCCCGCGCCCGCTTTCTGCATCCGGCTGGTGCTGTCCGCCCCCTCTTTCGCGGCGGCGGCGGCGACTGACAACCCTTCACCCGCCAGCAGCGCGGCAAAAGCCGGTGCCAGCGCATCAATCATGGTACGGTCGCCGACCCGTGCGCCACCGTAGTGCTGCAGCCGCTCCAGCCCCGCGGTCAGCGCCTCAGGCAGCGGATCCCCCTGCTGCAGGCGCTGACCGGCGGCGGTAAACAGGATCGATAGCAGCACCCCACTGGAGCCGCCCATCACCGCCGCCAGCTGTTCGCCTACCACGCTCAACAGCGCCGCAGGGTTATCCAGCGGCAGCTGTCGCGCTTCACAGGCGTGCAGCAGCGCGCGGCTGCCGGCCGCGAAGGTCGAGCCGGTATCACCATCGCCAACCCGCGCATCCAGCTGGTTCAGCTCGCTCTCCAGGCCGATCAGGGTCTGGCAGACGGTGGTCAGCACGGCGGCCGCGCCGGCATTCTCTGACGGGGTAAACGACGTCTGCGTGGCGATCGGCTCCGCCGCTAGCGTCACCGGCGGTTGCGGGATACTCACCCCGGGCCAGCCTGCCGCCTCCACCGACGCCCGCAGCGCCGCGTCACGCACAGGATCCAGCCGTAACACCGACAGCGAGAAGCCTTTCATATCCAGCGCGCTGACCAGCGTGGCCGGCCCGACCAGCAGCGTGACCCGTTTGCCCAGCGTGGAGCGCAGCACCTCGCGGGTCAAAACCGCCATCTCCAGCTGGGAAAAACCGCCGAGATTGTTGACCAGCAGTGCCAGCGGCCCGTCCCCGCTGACGCGCTGCAGGCGCTGGCTCAGTTCGTCGACGATCCTGCGGCTGTTCTGCGTTGCCAGCGTGGAGGCCCCCGGCTCGCCGTGAATGCCCATTCCCAGCTCGCTGTGGCCGGGCGGCACGCGGTCGTCACGCACTTCGCCCGGCACGTGGCATGGGCTGAAGGCGAGGCCGATTGAAGCGGTAGCCTCAATCGCCCGCTGCGCCGCTGCCGTCACGTCGCTTAAGGCCCGCCCCTGCTCTGCGGCAAAGCCCGCCACTTTGTGTACCAGCGCGGTACCGGCGATACCGCGCGGCTGCGGGTTATCCGCCAGCGCAATATCATCGCGCACGATGACCATCGCGACCTCATAACCCAGCAGACGGGCCTTTTCCGCCGCCAGGCCGAAGTTAAGGCGATCGCCGGTGTAATTTTTCACGATCAGCAGGCAGCCGGCTGGCCCGGTAACGTTGATGATGGCATGCAGCACCGCATCGACGCTCGGTGAGGCAAAGATATCGCCACACACCGCCGCGGTTAACATCCCCTTGCCGACAAAACCGATGTGCGCCGGCTCATGCCCCGACCCACCGCCGGAAATCAGCGCTACCTGTGATTTGTCCCAGTCACGCCGCACCACCACCCGGGTCTGCGGACCCAGCGCCAGGCGGGCCAGATTCGGGTACGGAGACGACATCAGCGCCCCGTCAATCGCTTCATTTACCAAATTTTGTTTCTGATCGACAAAAAATTGATACATCGCTTTTCTCCACGTTGAGACACCCTGTGAGGCAGACCGATCCTGCAGATATGCTCGCTTTTCTGAATGCACCTTGCTGGCTGCCCTGCGTATCAGGACATATCTTTCAGACGAAGTCGATAATAATGACCGCTGTCTGTTACTTTTAGAAATAAACTTTCGCCATTCATTTTAATCATCCGCGTAATCATAATCCTAAAAACGATCCCTTACCGAACAATTAAAGTAATTAGAACTCGAATCAAACCCTTAAATGGAACGAATAAAAACACCCACCACAAATACCATAACACCATGAAGTTAAAAGATTATATAAAACATGCATATTTTATTCATTAATTGAAAAAAAACGAAATCAGTTTGAAATTGCAGTATCAATCACAAATCAAGGTAAATTAAGGTGCATTTATCTTAAAAAAGTTCTAAAACTATCTACAGGGATCTCAATCGGAACGTTGAATCGGCTAACGCCTTCAGGATACATAAGATAAATATTTTAATGATTACCGGCAGTCCCTGTTTTAACCTTAAGCAAAAATAATCCAGACACACGCCAACACCAGGGCGTTACAGGGAGCAGATCGACAGATCTGCTCTTTTTTTTTGCCGCCGCTTGTCCGCTTTTCGCCTGAGATTGTCAGTTTTGCGCCAGCCAGCCCGCGCCGGCTTACGGCACACTAGCTGTTCACCTTTGACGCGATCGAAGACACCTTCAGGAGCCTGACCATGCTGCCACATCCCGCCGAAAAATATCGCCCCTTTCCCGCCCTGACGCTGCCAGACCGCCAGTGGCCCGGCCGCACCCTGCGCCAGGCACCGCGCTGGCTCTCCACCGATCTGCGCGACGGCAACCAGTCGCTGGCGGAACCAATGGACGCCGAACGCAAAATGCTGTTCTGGCAGCTGCTGCTGCAGTGCGGCTTTAAAGAGATCGAGGTCGCCTTTCCGTCGGCCTCGCTGACCGATTTCAACTTTGTGCGCCAGCTGATCGGGCAGCGGATGATCCCGCAGGACGTTACCATCCAGGTGCTGACCCAAGCGCGATCGGATCTGATCGATCGTACCTTCGCCGCGCTGGAAGGGGTGGATCGGGCGATCGTCCATCTGTATAACGCCACCGCGCCGGTATTTCGCCGGCTGGTGTTCCGCCAGAGCCGTGAACAGATTATCGAACTGGCCGTCAGCGCCGCCCGCCAGATCCGCCAGCGTTGCGAAGAGCAGCCGCAGACCCGCTGGACCTTCGAATACTCGCCCGAAACCTTCTGCTTTACCGAAATGGAGTTTGCCCTGCAGATCTGTGAAGCGGTGGCCGCCGTCTGGCAGCCCTGCGACGCACGCCCAATGATTATCAACCTGCCGGCCACCGTGGAGGTCAGCACGCCGAACGTCTATGCCGATCAGATTGAGTACTTCTGCCGCCACTTCTCGCAGCGCCGGCAGGTGTGCATCAGCGTGCATCCGCATAACGATCGCGGCACCGGCATTGCCGCCGCCGAGCTGGCGCTGCTGGCGGGGGCTGACCGGGTGGAGGGCTGCCTGTTTGGCAACGGCGAACGCACCGGCAACGTCGATCTGGTGACCATGGCGCTGAACTTTTATACCCAGGGGATCGCCCCCGGGCTGGATTTCAGCCAGATGAAACGGGTGGTGGACGTGGTGGAGCAGTGTAACCAGCTGCCGGTGCATCCGCGCCACCCTTACGCGGGAGAGCTGGTGTTTACCGCGTTTTCCGGCTCCCACCAGGATGCGATTAAGAAGGGCTTTGCCGCGCGTAAACTGCAGCAGGAGCCGCACTGGGAAGTGCCCTATCTGCCGCTCGATCCGGCGGATATCGGCTGCAGCTATGAAGCGGTGATCCGCGTTAACAGCCAGTCGGGCAAGAGCGGTGCCGCCTGGATGATCGAACAGAATCATGGCCTGACCCTGCCGCGCGGCCTGCAGCAGGATTTCAGCCAGCGGGTGCAGCAGGTCACCGACGGCGACAGCAAAGAGATGACCCAGGCGGCGATCTGGCAGCTGTTCCGCCAGGCGTATGGCCTGGATGCCCCGGCCTTACGCCTGAACGACTACCGCAGCCAGAGCGACCACCACGGGCAGCTGCAGTTTGCGGCCAGCGTGCAGCGCGGTGAGCAGGCGATCGTCATCAGCGGCTGCGGCAACGGGCTGCTGTCGGCCGCGGTAGACGCGCTGCGCCAGGCGTTCGACGTCCCCTTTGCCATTCAGGACTACCATGAGCACACCCTCGGCCAGCGTAGCGACAGCCGTTCCGTTGCCTATCTGCGCTGCACCTTCGGCGACAACCGCAGCCTGTGGGGCGTCGGCATCGACAGCGACGTGTCACGCGCGTCGCTGCAGGCGCTGCTCAACGCGCTGGGGCAGGCTCTGTCCGCCGCAGGGAAATGACGGCCAGCACAGGTTCAGCCCGCCGCCGGCGTGTCACCGACAGGGCCGCAGGCAGGAGCCTCGTCGCCGGGCAGGCTCAGCCGCGCGCCGGAAAGTAGTCGCTGGGTGCCACGCCCATAATGCGGCGGAACATGGCGCTGAACGCGCTCTGGCTTTCGTAACCCAGCTCCAGAGAGACGCTCAGCACCGAGTCGCCGCGCGCCAGCCGCGTCAGCGCCTCCATCAGCCGCGCACGCCGCACCCAGTCGCTGAACTGCAGCCCGGTCTCCTGACTGAAGCGCCGGGCCAGCGTGCGGCTGCTGGCGTTAATCTGCCGCGCGCCGTTCTCCAGCGTCCAGCGATCGCCAGGCCGCGCGCGTACCGCACGGCACAGCGCCACCAGCGCGTCGCTGGACGGTTCCGGCAGGCGCAGCGGCAGCTCATCCAGCCCCCGTATCTCATCCAGGATCAGCTCATAGATGCGCTCGGCGCGGCTGGCGGGTGGGTACACCTCCGGCAGCGCCAGCGCGCTGACGATCAGTTCGCGCAGCAGCGGCGACACCTGCACCACCTGACAGCTGGCGGGCAGATCGGCGCGCGCCAGCGGATCGATAAACAGCGTCCGCGCCGCAACGTCACCGGTAATCTGCAGCGCATGATGCACGCCGGCCGGCAGCCAGACGCCGCGTCCCGGCGGCACGATCCAGTGCCCGCTATCGGTCTCGACCCGGACGACACCGGTCAGCGTATGCACCAGCTGCGCACAGTTATGATAATGGCGCGGCTGATGCTCGCCGTGGCGGTAGTCATGGGCAAAAGGCACCAGCGGGCGGGTGGCAAAGCTGAAGTCGATAGTGGAGGACATAACAGGCTCGCGATAGCGTTCAGGCCTCAAGCTTATCACAGGACGATCGCCCGCTGGCGGCCAGACAGGGGTGACAGCGGCCAGGCTCCGGGTACACACAATGGCAGAAGCCCCCGGGCATCCGCTTATGGCGGCACACCCGGGCATCGTTTCAAAAGACAGCGAACCGGAGCCGGTGTGGCGGCGGCGGCGCGTAAAGCGGCACACCGGCAACGGGTAAAGACGCTTTGTGCTTAACGGAACACGCTGATCGCCTCCACCAGCCGGGTGGCCTGGCGGTTCATCCTGCCGGATGCCTGGGCGCTCTCCTCCACCCGGGCGGCGTTCTGATGGGTAATGTGGTCCAGATCCTCCACTGCCAGGCTCACTTCGCTCAGCGCGGTGGCCTGCTCGGCGGTGGCTTCGCTAATCCGGGTAATCAGCGTGGTGACGTTCTGCACCTGGCTGACGATATTTTCCATCGTTTTACCGGTGTCGTTCACCTGCAGGGTGCCCGACTGCACTTTGGTGGTGCTGGTCTCCACCAGCGACTTGATCTCGCTGGCCGCCGCCGCGCTGCGCTGCGCCAGGTTACGCACCTCACCGGCCACCACCGCAAAGCCTTTGCCCTGCTCGCCGGCGCGGGCGGCTTCCACCGCGGCGTTCAGCGCCAGAATATTGGTCTGGAAGGCGATGCCGTCAATCACGCTGGTAATGCTGGCGATCTTTTTCGAACTGTCGGTAATTTCCGCCATCATTTTGACCATCTCCTGCATCGCTGCACCGCCCTGCAGCGCGCTTCTGCTGGTACCGATCGACAGCGTATTGACCTCGGCGGCGGTATCGGTGTTGTTCTTCACCGTGGCGGTCATCTCATTCATGGTGGCGGCGGTCTGCTGCACGTTAGCGGCCGCCTGCTCGGTACGGCGGCTCAGCTCGGCATTGCTCTGCGCGATGGCATCGCTGGCGCTGAGCACGTTGATTGCCTGACCGCTGACGTCACCCACCAGCCAGCGGAACATCAGCCCCAGCTGGCCGATGGCGCGCAGCGTCATGCCCACCTCATCAACCCGGTCCATCTGCTCAACTTTCTGGCTGTCCCCGGTGGCCACGCCCAGCGCCTGCTGGTAAACACGCTCGATCGGCCGCGAGATCTGGCTCTCCAGCCAGGCGGAGACGAGCAGCAGCAGCAGCGCCATACCGGCAGCGAAGATGCCGGTCGCGGTAGCGCTCAGCCCCAGCCCCCAGACGCCCAGCGTGGTCAGCGGCAGCAGCAGCAGCAGCGGGCTGCGGATGCGCCAGCGCAGCGGCTGGGTCTTAAACAGTGAACGCCAGCGCATAAGGCCGGTGCGCACCACCAGCCCTTTATGAAAACGCACGCCTTTCGCTTTGCCATCGCGGAATTTTTGATACAGCGCGGCGGTCTCGCGTACCTCCTGCTGGCCGGGCTTAGTGCGCACCGACATATAGCCCTGCACCTGGCCGTTGCGCACTACCGGGATGGCGTTGGCACGCACCCAGTAGTGATCGCCATTTTTACGGCGGTTTTTCACCAGCGCACTCCATGGCTCCCCTTTTTTCAGCGTCGCCCACATATCGGCAAAGGCTTCAGGCGGCATATCCGGATGGCGCACCATATTGTGCGGCTGGCCGTTAATCTCTTCAGGCGTAAAACCGCTGACCTCAATAAACGCATCATTGGCGTAGGTGATGCGGCTGCTGGCGTCGGTGGTCGACATCAGCGTGGCATCATCGTCAAACAGGTACTCTTGCTGTGTAACGGGCAAGTTATTACGCATGGGTTAAATCCTTCATGGGATTAACAAAAGTGAGGTAAGAGGGGATGAGTTATATTTTTTTATATTTTCGGCGCGAACGGGCAGATCTTTAGTGGACTTAACACAAATCACATGACGCAGGTAGCATATCCACTCGCTCAGTGGCGGCAGGTGGTCGCCGGTGAACGGTCAGTTGCAACGGGCAGAAAAACCCTGAGTGCGGTAAGTGATTAAACTTAAGTCAGATTTTAGAGTATTACAGATGTATCTTCGGCGGGAATAAAAAAAGACCAGCCCGCAGGCTGGTCTCCTTCAGCGCACGCGGCGCCGGATACTCAGGTTAACGGCAGGCGGTCAACCGGCCACCTGTTTCAGCTGCGCCTCGTAGGCCACCGCCTGTTTCGCATCAAACTGATCTTCCCACTTGGCGATTACCAGCACCGCCAGCGCGTTACCGACCACGTTCAGCGCGGTACGCGCCATATCGAGGATACGATCCACGCCGGCGATAAACGCCAGCCCTTCCAGCGGGATGCCGACGCTGCCCAGCGTCGCCAGCAGCACCACAAAGGAGACGCCCGGCACGCCGGCGATCCCTTTCGAGGTGACCATCAGCGTCAGCACCAGGATAATCTCCTGGCCCAGCGACAGATCGATGCCGTACAGCTGGGCGATAAAGATCGCCGCAATGCTCTGATACAGCGTCGAACCGTCGAGGTTAAACGAGTAGCCGGTCGGCACCACAAAACTGGTGATCGCCTTCGGCGCGCCGTAGGCCTCCATCTTCTCCATAATGCGCGGCAGCACGGTTTCCGAGCTGGCGGTGGAGTAAGAGAGGATCAGCTCATCCTTGAGGATGCGGATCAGCGTAGTGATGCGCAGATTACAGAAGCGGGCGACCGCTCCCATCACCACCAGCGCAAAGAACAGGATTGCCGCATAGACCAGCACCACCAGCTTAGCCAGCGGCCACAGCGAGGCGAAGCCAAAGTTAGCGACGGTCACCGAGATCAGCGCAAACACCCCGACCGGCGCGTAGCGCATAATCATGTTGGTCACTTTGAACATCGCTTCCGAAGTGGAGCGGAATACCTTCACCAGCGGATCGCGGTGTTCCGCCGGCAGCGATGACAGCCCAAGGCCAAACAGCACCGAGAAGAAGATGATCGGCAGCATGTCGCCTTTCGCGATCGCCGCAAAAATATTCTGCGGGATCAGCGACAGGATGGTGGTCACCAGGCTGTGCGGCTGTCCCTGCACCTGCGCGGTGGTGGCTTCATACTTAGAGATGTCCACCGTTGCCAGCGTCGACATATCTATGCCGGAGCCGGGCTGAAACACGTTCGCCAGAGTAATCCCTGTCACAATGGCAATGGTGGTAATCACTTCAAAATAGATGATGGTTTTGACACCAATACGCCCGAGCTTTTTCGCATCACCCACGCCGGCAATGCCGACGATCAGCGTGGAAATCACGATCGGCACCACGATCATTTTGATCAGGTGGATAAAGATATCACCGGCCGGGCTGAGCACGTTAGTGACCAGCCACTCGCGGCTCTCCTGCTGATTATGCAGTACCGCACCGACGGCGATCCCCAGTACCAACGCAATCAATATTTGCCAGGCAAGGCTGAACTTTACAGATTTCATAACTTGTCTTTTTCCTTAACACAACCTGCTTACCGCATGAGACATACGGCATGAATGGCGCTCAGAGGAGGCAGTCCGAATTCGGACAATTCGCAGGTGATGGATGGTTGATTCCTGATTTACAGGCGCGTAATCAGTACCATTTTCAACGGCATGAATGCAACCCTACGCGATATGCGGCTACTTATTTAATCAGCGACAGGATAAACGTCTGAAAAATAGCCAGCATAATAAACCGTTGTTATGAAAGCGTTTATTAATCTAAAAAATGCGCATAGTGATGCAAAAAAGCGGCGTTGCCCGCAGAAATAAAAAGGTCTATTTGCGTTTTTTTTGCACGGCGTGCTGTACTGCAACCGGCATAACGGCGCGCCATCCCCAACGGAAACGACCACTGTCGGGCGGCTTTCATCACCGGCTGTTATGACGTGATCTGCCGCGCAAAAAGAAAACAAAGCCAGACACCGGTCTTCAATTAACCTTTGATTGACATATTATTAACATCTTCAAGGAGGCGAGCCATGACAGAAAAACACCGTTACCCGGTTCCCGCAAATATTGCGGAACATACGCTGATCAATGCCCGGCAGTACCAGTCGATGTATCAACAGTCGGTCGAAAACCCCGACGCATTCTGGGGAGAGCAGGGAAAAATTCTCGACTGGATGACCCCCTATCAGACGGTGAAGAACACCTCTTTTGCCCCCGGCAATATTTCCATTCGCTGGTATGAAGACGGCACGCTGAACCTGGCCGCCAACTGCCTCGATCGCCACCTCGACGCCCGCGGCGACCACCCGGCGATTATCTGGGAAGGCGATGATGCCGGCGAAAGCACTACCCTGACCTACCGCGAGCTGCACCGCGACGTCTGCCGCTTTGCCAACGTGCTGTTGGATCTCGGCATTAAAAAAGGCGACGTGGTCGCCATCTATATGCCGATGGTGCCGGAAGCGGCTGTGGCGATGCTGGCCTGTGCGCGCATCGGCGCCATCCATTCGGTGATCTTCGGCGGCTTCTCACCAGAGGCGGTGGCCGGCCGTATCATCGACAGTAATTCACGTCTGGTGATCACCGCCGATGAAGGCGTGCGCGCCGGGCGAGCCATTCCGCTCAAGCGCAACGTTGACGATGCGCTGAACAACCCGAACGTCACCAGCGTCAGTAACGTGGTGGTGCTGAAACGCACCGGTAAGGCCACCGGCTGGGACAACCAGCGCGACCTGTGGTGGCACGAGCTGGTCAGCAAAGCCAGCGACCATCACCAGCCAGAGCCGATGAACGCCGAGGACCCGCTGTTTATCCTTTATACCTCCGGCTCCACCGGCAAACCGAAAGGGGTGCTGCACACCACCGGCGGCTATCTGGTCTACGCGGCCAGCACCTTTAAGTACGCCTTTGACTACCAGCCGGATGATATTTACTGGTGTACCGCCGACGTCGGCTGGGTCACCGGCCACAGCTACCTGCTGTACGGCCCGCTGGCCTGCGGTGCCACCACGCTGATGTTTGAGGGCGTGCCCAACTGGCCGAAACCGAGCCGCATGGCCGAGGTGGTCGATAAGCATCAGGTCACCATTCTCTACACCGCGCCGACCGCGGTGCGCGCATTGATGGCCGAAGGCGATAAGGCGATCGAGGGCACCCAACGCAGTTCGCTGCGCATTCTCGGTTCCGTGGGCGAACCGATTAACCCGGAAGCCTGGGAGTGGTACCACAAGAAAATCGGTAACGGTAAGTGCCCGATTACCGATACCTGGTGGCAGACCGAAACCGGCGGCTTTATGATCCTGCCGCTGCCGGGCGTCTGTGCACAGAAGCCGGGGTCGGCGATGCAGCCGTTCTTTGGCGTGCAGCCGGTGCTGCTGGATAACGAAGGCAAGGTGCTGGAGGGCGCGACCGAAGGCAACCTGGCGATTGCCGATTCATGGCCGGGCCAGGCGCGTACCCTGTTCGGCAATCACGATCGCTTTGAACAGACCTACTTCTCCACCTTTAAGAATATGTACTTCAGCGGCGACGGTGCGCGGCGCGATGAGGACGGCGACTACTGGATCACCGGCCGCGTTGACGATGTGCTGAATATCTCCGGCCACCGGCTGGGCACGGCGGAGATTGAGTCCGCGCTGGTTTCCCACCCGAAAATTGCCGAAGCGGCGGTGGTCGGCATTCCGCACAGTCTGAAGGGCCAGGCCATTTACGCCTATATCACTCTGAACAGCGGCGAAGAGCCGACGCCGGAGCTGTACACCGAGGTGCGTAACTGGGTGCGAAAAGAGATCGGCCCGATCGCCACGCCGGACGTGCTGCACTGGACCGACTCGCTGCCAAAAACCCGCTCCGGCAAAATTATGCGGCGCATTCTGCGCAAAATTGCCACCGGCGATACCGGCAATCTCGGCGATACCTCCACGCTGGCCGATCCGGGCGTGGTGGAGAAGCTGCTGGAAGAGAAACAGACCATTAAGATGCCGTAACTCACAGGGGCCTCCGTGCCCCTGTTTTACCTGCCGCAGAGCAGGGCCTGCCGTAATGCTCTTTCATTCGAAACACCGTTGATATCAATAACAAAAAACTCCCTGATCGGGGCGTGGTGCCTGTCCGCACCCCTCCGTTCACCATCTCTGGAGGCGTTAATGAACGATGTCATCATCCAACGCATTGAACACAGTGCGCGCTTTAAGGAGCTGGTCAGCAAGCGCCAGGCCTTTGCCACCCTGCTGTCGCTGATTATGCTGGTGCTCTACGTCGGCTTTATCCTGCTGATCGCCTTTGCCCCCGGCTGGCTCGGCACCCCGCTGCACGCCGGCACCAGCGTGACGCGCGGCATCCCGATCGGCGTCGGCCTGATCGTCATCTCCTTTGTGCTGACCGGCGTCTACGTCTGGCGCGCCAACGGTGAATTTGACCGCCTGACCCGCGAACTGCTTGCCGAGGTGAAGCAATGAAACAGCCTTTACGCCTGTTCAGCCTGCTGGCGCTGCTGCCGGTACCGGCGCTGGCGGCCGACGCCATCAGCGGCGCGGTCGAGCGTCAGCCGACCAATATTGAAGCGATCGTGATGTTCCTGATTTTCGTCGCCGCCACGCTGGGGATCACCTACTGGGCGTCGAAGCGCACCCGTTCGCGCAGCGACTACTATACCGCCGGCGGCAACATTACCGGCTTCCAGAACGGCCTGGCGATGGCCGGTGACTTTATGTCAGCCGCCTCGTTCCTCGGTATTTCGGCGCTGGTCTATACCTCCGGCTACGACGGGCTTATCTACTCGCTCGGTTTCCTGGTGGGCTGGCCGATTATCCTGTTCCTGATTGCCGAACGGCTGCGCAATCTTGGCCGCTACACTTTTGCCGACGTCGCCTCTTACCGTCTGCAGCAGAAGCCGATCCGCACCCTCTCCGCCTGCGGTTCGCTGGTGGTGGTGGCGCTGTATCTGATTGCGCAGATGGTCGGTGCCGGCAAGCTGATCCAGCTGCTGTTTGGCCTCGACTATCACGTGGCGGTGGTGCTGGTGGGCATTCTGATGGTGCTCTACGTGCTGTTTGGCGGCATGCTGGCCACCACCTGGGTGCAGATTATTAAGGCGGTGCTGCTGCTGTTCGGCGCCAGCTTTATGGCAATTATGGTGATGAAGAGCGTCGGCTTCAGCTTTAATACGCTGTTCAGCGAGGCGATGAAGGTCCATCCGAAAGGCGTTGATATTATGAGCCCGGGCGGGCTGGTGAAAGATCCGATCTCGGCGCTGTCGCTCGGGCTGGGGCTGATGTTTGGTACCGCCGGGCTGCCGCATATTCTGATGCGCTTCTTCACCGTCAGCGACGCCCGCGAGGCGCGTAAAAGCGTGTTTTACGCCACCGGCTTTATGGGTTACTTCTACTTCCTGACCTTTATTATCGGCTTCGGTGCCATTCTGCTGGTCGGTGCCAACCCGGCGTTTAAAGACGCCGCGGGCGCGCTGATTGGAGGCAATAATATGGCGGCGGTGCATCTGGCCGACGCGGTGGGCGGTAGCCTGTTCCTCGGCTTTATCTCCGCCGTGGCCTTTGCCACCATTCTGGCGGTGGTGGCCGGGCTGACGCTGGCCGGGGCATCGGCGGTGTCGCACGATCTCTATGCCAGCGTGTTCCGTAAGGGGCAGGCAAGCGAGAAAGATGAGCTGCGGGTGTCGAAAATCACCGTGCTGGTGCTGGGGGTGGTGGCGATTGCGCTGGGCATTCTGTTTGAGAAGCAGAACATCGCCTTTATGGTCGGGCTGGCGTTCTCGATCGCCGCCAGTTGTAACTTCCCGATTATCCTGTTGTCGATGTACTGGTCGAAGCTGACCACCCGCGGCGCGATGATCGGCGGCTGGCTGGGGCTGCTGACGGCGGTGGGGCTGATGATCCTCGGCCCGACGGTGTGGGTGCAGGTGCTGGGCCACGCGAAGCCGATATATCCGTATGAGTATCCGGCGCTGTTTTCGATGCTGGCCGCCTTTATCGGGACCTGGCTGTTCTCGGTGACCGATAACTCCGCCAGCGGCGCGCAGGAGCGCCAGCGCTTCCAGGCGCAGTTTATCCGTTCACAGACCGGGATTGGGATTGAGGGTGGTAAGGGGCACTGATGCAGTAACGAGAGCCGGGCATGGCTGAATACTGTGCCCGTCTCAGGCAAGGGCCAGGGCTTGACACCGTGCCCGGCTCAGGGAGCCTGTACACTCCGCAAAGACGCAACAAGCGTCATCCATGACAGCTCAGCGCGGGCCCTCCCTGGCCCGCGATGCTTTGCTCCGTGTACAGGCTCCCTTCGCTTTAGGTTCGGAGCTGCCTGAAGGTAAAAAATCGTTAACAACGTCTCTGGCTCAGGGAGCCTGTACACTCCGCAAAGACGCAAAAAGCATCATCCCTGATAGCTCAGCACGGGCCCTCCCTGGCCCGTGATGCTTTGCTCCGTGTACAGGCTCCCATCGCTTTACGTTCAGAGTTGCCTTCAAGAAGATGGATGAGCAGCGCCGAGCGTGCAGCTACCGTCTTGAACATCAACTCACTAACCCAATAAGCCAGGCACAAGTCCCCAGAATAACCTGCTCAGACAGCAACACAATCGCCAGAGAAAGCACCATCTGCCAGAGCAACTCAGCAGGCTAAGCTAATATTTGGAAGATGTGTATGTTAGTGCGGATGCAGAAGTGACTGAGAGAATCAGGCAAATTCCTACTCATTCTTGACTGAATTGGAAATCAATATTACATGATAGTTTATTAGCGCCGAATACTATGTTGAATATGTTATAATTTCCTCATATTCCTGCGCACAGGGGGGGGGGTAAAAACAGACCATATTCACAAGCCAAAATTAACGATTTATAAAACCCAACCAAACAACCAATAAACCTCACAGACACATGATAAAAACATAGATCAACAGCACTCAATCCAATAAAAGATAAAGCACACTCAGCAAAACCATCATCAACAAAAAACAAATCAAAAAAAACTGAACCTTAGTATAGCTGGCATGAGCAGTTAAAATGCCATACTGTATAGACTTTAAAAAAACACATGTGCATTCAGACGTACTTTCATGATTAATGTGAAGAAAAAGATGCTTCTTTATAAGGCACTCGTCATCTTTACAGAAATAAAACCCTCAATAATGTAAAAAGGATCCATTATGATAAACTTTTTTTCTAATTATGAGTGTGAGGATAAAAAAATAAGATCGTTTTTGGAAAGAAACCTAAAAGGTTATGGGAATTTTCTATATTCTTACTTCATCATTAACAAAAAAGACACTGGAAAAATCAAGATAATATCTAACTACCCTACTGAATGGATTGATATATACAAATCCCATAAATTTCAGTACATAGACCCTGTTGTTTTACATGCACTAAAAAGAACCAGTCCTTTTTTATGGGGTGAAAGTATTGACACTGCATCAAAAATATTTACTTACTCTAAAAAACATAATATCAAGAATGGATTTACATTTGTGCTCCATGACAACATTAATAATATTGCATTGCTTTCATTACTGACAGAAAAAAATGATGTTTGTAAAAATGAAAACATAATAATAAATAATACAGCTGAACTTCAGATGCTACTTATAAAAACTCACGAAAGATACTTTTCAACACTGAAGGACTACGCCACCACAAAGACAATGGACCGAAGTTGTTATGATGGTATATTTTCCACAAGAGAGAATGAGATACTTTATTGGGCAAGCATGGGTAAGACCTACCAGGACATCTCAATCATTCTCGATCTTAAGGTTGGAACAGTTAAGTTTCATATGGCTAAGGTAGTAAAAAAATTAGGAGTAGTAAATGCTAAACATGCCATTCACCTGGGAACAGAACTAAATATTATCATCACTCCTGACTCTGCTTATTGAAATAGATGATATCTTCTTGAAAATTAAGTTATCCCTAAAAATAAAAATGAGTGTGGGAGGGTATAATGAACACTCTCATTTCTTTCTGAGATTCCTTCTTCTACTATGTCTCCCATACATGCCGCAGATGAAAGAATTTTCAACATCGGGTAATTAAACATGACCCAGATACCATCGTGATTTTATCACGTGCAAAACTAATCATTTCCGAACACAACCTTAGACTTATAATAAAACCTCTTGAGCGCAGTCTCTTTGCCTTTTTTATCGACAAATATACGACTGGACTCCAGAAAATGCCCCTGAGGAAGATTTATACTATCAAAGAAATCACTAAAGGTATTTATAATCATATTAGGAAACTTTAAATCTATAAGACGAACACCGCAAACAAGATTTTCACAGTCAAATCCTAAGAGATAACTTGCGTTTTCGTTGTCATATTCATCAAACTCCATATGACTATCTCCCACAACTTTCCAGTTTAGTCTTTCTTTAAAGGTCTCAAATCTCAGAAAAAACATTTCATTAGCAAGCGAGCGCGGCAACTCGTGAAAAGAAAACAACTTAATGGCCATCATAAAAAACACCTTATTAAATTTAAAAAATATCATTTAATTAGATAAAACCCTGTTCAACTCCTGGAGTCAGTCGTTTATTTATGGAGCTTATTTCCATAAGGAATCAAAAATGAAACCTTAGTAGACGCCTATAAAACCCAGGCAGTGAACATAGGTATAGTACCAGACTATACCTATGCACAGATTAAACTTAAGAAAATCATGTGCATTATTACACAGTTCGTTTTTTATTAAAAAATAAGGCTATTAATCGTGATTATCAATGAGGACTGAGTATGAAAAAGGAGACATCCGGATGTGACTGGCACCGTGCCGATATCCTCGCCGCAGTGAGGAAAAAATATGGTTCCCTCGCCGCACTTTCGAGGGCTCACGGACTCAGTCCGGGGACGTTGAGCAACGCACTGACACGCCCGTGGACTAAAGGTGAAGAGATTATTGCAGAGGCTATCGGCGCCAAAGCAGAAGAAATATGGCCTTCTCGTTACCTGTATATGAGCGGTGGGGTGTTGAAACCTATCCATCGCTTTAAGATTGAGAGTACGTATCATCGCCTGAAGCCACGCCCATGATTCAAAGAGCGAGAAAAGCGCCCTGCTCTTCAGGCATGTTATGAGTAACTCAACGCCTTCCCGAGTGGGCAACAAAGTCTGGCTCAAGTGTAGTGCTGTTAGGATCGGCTATTTAATGCCTGGCTGAAAAAAACGTCTCACAGCAGCTCAGCAGCTTAAGAGCTATCGGGTATATCCGGGTTAGCGGACCGTCGGCGGCCATGGATGGCCGCCGCCGAGCGTACAGCAGGCAAGAACAAACGCATCCACCCGGTCCGTTTTGGTCAGGATCCCCATGCCATTAGCAAAGTTCCTCACGCGGGCCGGATTAGCGATAACCACTCTGACGCCCTGGTCGTAAAGGCCAAAGGCCAGATGTTCGTGATAGGTGCCCGTGGGTTCCAGAACGACCTGCAGGTCGGCCACGTTCACTTTCCTGGCCACAACCCATTCAAGAACGGCCGCTGCAACCCGGGGACCATTGCTCAGTACTTTCGTTTTCTTCCTGCCGTCGGGACCGTCGGGAAGCAGGCAGAGGTCGATTTTACTTTTTCCAACGTCAATACCTAACTGGATCATCATGCATCTCCTTTCACATATAACCATCACGCCCATTATCCTTGTGCATGCGGAGTCAGTGCTCCCGGCAACCGTTCAAAGTCTGTTCTGGCGTGAAAGGTGAAGCAGGGGATTTATGCTGTACGACAAGGTCATAACCTTATGGATGTATCAAATTCACCCTGTTTCAGATGGTGGTAGCTAACCACCACCCACTACAAGATTCAAGATACAAGGGAGGTATTTACAGCGTGTCCGCGTTCCGGATATACCCGATAAGCCAGGTACCGAAACCGGCAGCGCCCGGTACTGAAAGCGGGCACTCCGATACGCCGGGCAACCGAACTGACAGCGACCAGAACGTAAAATGAACTCCCTGATACGCCGGGCACTGGAATCAGCAGCGATTTCTGCTCTGTGCGGGACAATTCCTGGCCCGTGATGCTTTGCTCCATGTACAGACTCTCTTCACTTTACGTTCGGAGTTGCCTGAAGGAAGAGCACCGCGCCCGACTCCCATCGTTTTGCATTGTCCGCAGGAGTCATCGCCTGCGGGTTCAGTGATCGACAGGCTCAGGCAGCGACGCCAGAAATTTCGGGCAATCGGGTCTTTCCGGATAAGCGGACCGTCAGCGGCCAGGGACGTGTTCATAGCGTGTCCGTGTTCCGGAAAGACCCGATACGCCGGGCACCGGAACACGCAGCGACTTCTGCTTTGTGCGGGCCATCCATGACCCGTGATGCTTTGCTCCGTGTACAGGCTCCCTGCGCTTTAGGTTCGGAGCTGCCTGAAAGAAAACACCTTTCAAGATACAGCCTCCCTGCGCTTAACGTTCCGAGTTGCCTGTAGGCAGAACAGGTTAGAAGTGCAGTGCCGCACCCACGTAAGGGCCGTTGGCGACGACGTTGTCTTTACGACCGTCTTTGCCGTTCAGGCTCATATATTTGTAGCCCACGCTGACGTCAACCAGCGAGATCGGCTGGAAGCTGACGCCGGCAGCGGCTTCCTGATAGTTGTCGATGTGGCTGGAGGTCGCGTCCGGCGCGTAGAAGTACTCACCGTAGACGTTAAACATGCTGGTTACCGGCACCTTAACGCCGCCGCCGATGGCGATGGCATAGCCGTCACGGGTGTCTTTCGGGTTGGTGGACAGTGCTTTGACGGTCGGTGACAGGAACACGTCGCCGACCGCCACGTTGTAGCCCAGACCAAGGCTTTCCACGTTGCCGTCGTGGTCGCTGCGCAGCCAGTCGCCGGACAGCGCAAAGCCCGGGGTGTTGGTGCCCAGACCGACGTGAACGTCAGTGTAGTCTTTGCCCACGCTCACGCCGCCTTCGATAGCCTGGGCAGAGCCTGCCAGCGCCAGCAGTGCCAGCGCACCGGTTGTCATTGCCACTCTTTTCATTGTTTTCTCCTGGTAAAAATTACGCATGCCGCAAGGCGGCGAGCGTGAAGACTAAAGCAATCACACTAAGAATTATATGAGAAACAGGGGAAAGCGCCTGAATTTGATTAACATTACAAAAATGGCGGTAAGCAAATATTTCTTATCCGGCCCACATCAGGTGACCAATGGCCGGGGCCAGCACCACGGTGAGAATACCGGACAGCATCATCACCAGGCTGGATACCACGCCCTCCTGTGCACCCAGTTCGTAAGCACGGGCGGTACCGGCACCGTGGGAGGCGGCACCAAAGCCCGCACCCTTCGCCATCCCCTGGGTTATTGCCAGCCGCAGGAAAAGAATATCCCCCACGGCCATGCCAAATACCCCGGTGATCACCACAAACAGCGCCACCAGGTCCGGCTGGCCGCCGAGCTGTTTCGCCGCCGCCAGCGCAAACGGCGTGGTGATCGAACGCACCGCCAGGCTGCGCTGAATAGCCTCGGGCAGCATCAGCAACCGGGCCAGCCACACCGAGCTGAACACGGCGACCAGCGTGGCGACGATCACCCCGGCGGTCAGCGACAGCCAGTGGCGGCGAATAATCGCCAGGTTTTCATATACCGGCACGGCAAACGCAAGCGTCGCCGGGCCGAGCAGCCACAGCAGCCAGCGGCTCTCACCGATATAGTCCTGCCAGGAGACTTTTGTTACCAGCAGCAGCGCCACCAGCACCATCGGCGTCATCACCAGCGGCATCAGCAGCAGACGGTGCCAGCGGCGGTAGAGGCGCTTATTGCAGAAGTAGACGCCCAGCGTGACCAGCAGGCACACCACGCTCAGCAGCAGATCACGCATGACGTTTAGCCTCCCGCCGCGCGCTCAGCCAGCACTCAAAACGGTAGACCCGCTCCACCACCACGCTGGTCGCCGCCAGCACCAGCAGGGTACTGACGCCGATCACCAGCAGAATGCGCCAGCCCTCCAGCCGCAGCAGCTCCGCATAGTTCACCACCGCCACCACCGCCGGGATAAAGAACAGCAGCATTTCGGCCAGCAGCCAGTTCGCGCCGGCTTTGACCCAGCCGAGCGGCAGCACCCGCAGCACGATCATCGCCAGCAACAGCAGCAGGCCGACGATATTGGCCGGCAGCGGCAGGTGCAGCCAGATCACCAGTTGCTCAGAGAATACAAACAGCGCGATGTAGAGTAAGACCTGCAGTGGCACCTGCAGGCGCTGCCGCCAGGCGGGGGCAGACGGTAGCGGGCCGGTCAGGTGCTGTGGGGTGCTGCGACTCACTTTTTATCCTCGGTAGTACTTCGACAGAAATGATTATAAATCCGCGACAAAGGGTGAAAAAAATGAATTAATATTATTCCAGCTATGCCAGAAAGGAATGATGATGGACGTTCGCGCGTTGCGCTATTTTGTGGAAGTGGTTCGCCAGCAGAGTTTTACCCGCGCGGCGGAACAGCTGTACGTCACCCAGCCGACCATCAGCAAGATGCTGCGCCAGCTGGAAGAGGAGCTGGGCTGCACGCTGCTGCTGCGCGAAGGGCGCAGGCTGCATCTGACCGACACCGGCCAGGCGGTCTATCAGCGCGGGCTGACTATCCTGCAGGAGTTTAAACAGCTGGAAGCCGAGATCAGCGATATCAACGAGCTGAAAACCGGCGAGCTGCGGCTGGGCATTCCGCCGATGGTCGGCATGCAGATCGCCGGTGCGGTCTCCGCCTTCCGCCAGCGTTACCCGGGTGTGGTGCTGAAGATCTCTGAGTTTGGCGGCCTGACGGTGCAGCAGGCGGTGCTGACCGGCAGCCTGGACATTGCCATGACCGCTCTGCCAATCGCTGACGATCAGCCACTCAACGCGCTGCCGCTGGTCAGCCATCCGCTGTGCGTGCTGGTGCCGCGTACCGAGGCCTGGCTGCGCCGCACCCACGTGCCGCTGGCCGAGCTGGCCGGGCATCCGATCCTGATTTATAACGAAGAATTTTCCCTCAACCGCCAGCTGATGCGCGCATTTCAGGCCAGCGGCTTTACGCCGCAGATCGCCGTGCGCAGCGGCCAGTGGGACTTTCTGGCGGCAATGGTACAGGCAGGAATGGGGGTAGCGATTTTGCCGGAGCCAGTCTGCCAGCGGCTGGATAAGAGCCAGCTGCTGTGGCTGCCGCTGGAGTCGGATCTGGTGTGGCAGCTGGGGCTAATCTGGCGCGAGGGCAGCTACCTGTCGCGCAGCGCCCAGGCGTGGATCAGCTGCTGCCGCGAGTGCCTGCCGGGTGAAGCACCAGGGCTGTCACTGTAAAATTCAGAAAATGCGCGGTTATCTGTTGCGGAGATGCTGAGAACTAATCCGCACATTTTTGTGCTACCAGCATACGGGCGGGGCCGTGCCCCGCCCGCCGGTTTACTCCTCTTTACCGCTCAGCAGCGTTTCCAGCAGGTCGAGCTCGTGCAGCAGCTGCTGCATGGTTTCGTTGCTGATCTGCTGGGTGGCGCGCAGGTGGTAGAGCTCGGCGCGTTCGGCACGCACCGCGTTCAGGCGGAAGCGGCGTTCGAGGTTCTCGGCAAACTGCGAACGTTCCAGATCGTCTTTGCCGTCCACCCGGCGGCGCAGGTTACCAATTACCCGCGAACTCACCTCTTTCAGTAGCTCGGTATCGATGTTCTCTTCGGTGTCCGCCGTCAGCCGCTCTTCCATCTTATACAGGCTCTCCATCGCCACGCCGGCCATCACCGCCCGCGCGGTCTGCACTTCGCGGCGGTGCACGCTTTTATCGATACCGTCAATACCGCGCAGCAGCAGCGGCAGCAGCACCACACCAACCAGCAGCGAGAACAGGATCACCCCGGTGGCGAGAAACACCAGCTCGTAGCGCGCCGGGAAGTCGCTGCCGTTGCTCAGCAGCAGCGGAATCGACAGCACGCCGGCGAGGGTAATCGCCCCGCGCACGCCGGCAAAGGTGGCGATCAGCAGCTCGCGGGTGGAGTAGCTGGAAAACTCCATCGGCCGCTTTTTCAGCAGGCGGCGACTGATGGCGCGCATGGTCCACAGCCAGCCGAAACGCACGATCATCAGCGCAAAATAGACCAGTACCACCGAGGCAAACAGCACCCACAGCTCGACGTTAGGGTCGGCATCGGCCTGCCTGACCGAGATTTCCAGAATCCCCGGCAGCTGCAGGCCGAGCATCAGGAACACCATGCCGTTAAACACAAACTCCAGCATCTGCCAGACGCTGTTGGCACGCAGGCGCATTGCCAGCGGCGCCTGGCGAATAATGCCGGAGCGAGAAATGGTCATCCCGGCCGCCACGGCGGCGAGGATGCCGGAGACGCCGATATGCTCGGCAATCAGGTAGGAGGCAAACGGCAGCAGCAGCAGCAGCACGGTCTGCGTCGCCGGATCGTCACCGCTCAGGCGGCTGAACAGGCGCAGCGATTTACCGTACAGCCAGCAGATGGCGATACCGGCCAGCAGACCGCCAATTGCCACCTTAAGAAATTCGACCGTAGCACCGGAGACGGTAAACACCATGGTGCCCATCACTACCGCCACGGCAAACTTCAGCGACACCAGGCCGGAGGCGTCGTTCATCAACGCCTCGCCCTGCAGGATCGACATGATTTTTTTCGGAATACGCCCTTCACCGACGATGCCGGAGAGCGCCACCGCATCGGTCGGTGACAGGACGGCGGCCAGCGCAAACGCCGGGATCAGCGGGATGCCCGGCACCAGCCAGTAAATCAGGTAACCAATACCGACCACGGTAACCAGCACCAGCGCCAGCGCCAGGCCGATAATCTCCCGCCCGTGGTGCAGGAACTCGCTGGTCGGGGTTTTCCAGCCGTCGGCAAACAGCAGCGGCGGGATAAACAGCACCAGAAACAGCTCGGGGTCAAAGTCGACGTGCAGGCCGAACGTCGGCCAGGCCAGCAGCGCCCCCACGGCAATCTGCACCAGCGGCAGGGGGATCTGAAACGGGATAATACGCGCGGCCACGCCCGAGAGCGACACGACCAGCGTCAAAATGAGGATGGTGAAGAAGATTTCCATGTTTACCTTACTCTGTCTTCCGGTGGGGTTTCATGCAAAGACGGCAGCGCAATGCACCTTGCAGAACATCACCGTCAGCGGCACAGCCAGCGTGACGGGACACAGATTATAGTAAAACAAAATAGTAAACCGTTGAAAAACAGGATGTGCTCAGGAGGGAAATTCAGTAGGTTCTGAAGGTGGGGCCGCCGTCTGCGGCCCCGAAACAGCATTAAATCGCCCAGCCGCCGGCATAGAAAGCGACAAGGATCGCCGCGATAATCACCGTACCGGCGTTCAGCTTGCGCCACTCGCCGGCAAAGATGCGGCCGATCACCAGCGCACCGAAGCCAAGCATAATGCCGGTCACGATGTTGCAGGTCAGCACGATAAACACCGCCGCCAGCAGGCCGGACATCGCATCAACAAAGTCATCAAAGTCGATTTTAGAGACGTTGCTGAGCATCAGCAGGCCAACGTACATCAGCGCCGGCGCCGTGGCATAGCCCGGCACCAGGTAGGCCAGCGGTGACAGGAACAGGATCATCAGGAACAGCACGCCGACCACGATCGCCGTCAGGCCGGTTTTGCCGCCCGCCGCGGTGCCCGCCGCCGATTCGATATAGACCGCCGCCGGGGCCGCACCGACCAGACCGGAGAAGATGCTGCTCAGCGAGTCGCTGGTTAACGCCTTACCGCCGTTGATAATCTGGTTGTCTTTATCCAGCAGGTTGGCCTGGCCGGCCACCGCGCGGATGGTGCCGGTGGCATCAAACACCGCGGTCATCACCAGTGCCAGTACGCTTGGCAGCACCGCCGGTTGCAGCGCGCCGAGGATATCCAGGCTGAACACCAGCGAATTCCCCTGCGCATCGCTCAGGCTTGGCATGGCGAACAGCCCCTGATACTTAACCGACGGGTCAAACAGCAGGCCGATCACCGAGATGGCGATAATGGTCAGTAAAATGCCGCCCGGCACGCGCAGTTTCTCCAGACCAAAGATGGCCGCCAGTCCGACCAGCGTCATGATCACCGGGAAGGAGGTGAAGTGGCCCATCGCCACCGGCAGACCGGCCGCCGGGTTCTTCACCACCAGGCCGACGCTGTCCGCGGCGATCAGCAGCAGGAACAGACCGATACCGACTCCGGTACCGTGCGCAACGCCCATCGGCAGGTTGCGCAGGATCCAGGCGCGAATGCCGGTGGCGGAGATCAGGGTAAACAGGATACCCATCAGGAACACCGCACCCAGCGCCACCGGCACGCTGATCTGCTGCCCCAGCACCAGGCTGAAGGCGGTAAAGGCGGTCAGCGAGATGGCACAACCGATCGCCATCGGCAGGTTCGCCCACAGCCCCATCAGCAGCGAGCCAAAGCCCGCCACCAGACAGGTGGCCACAAACACCGCCGTTGGCGGGAAGCCGGCTTTACCAAGCATGGACGGCACCACAATCACCGAGTAGACCATCGCCAGGAAGGTCGTAAGTCCGGCAATAATTTCCTGACGCACGCTGCTGCCGCGTGCAGAAATTTTAAACCAGGCGTCCAGGCCGCCGGCCGGTTGAGAAGGAGTCGACATGATAATCCTCTGAGATTTCTTATGAGTTATTGCTGCGCGGTATCGCGGGCAGAGCCGCGATCGACGTTTGCATCCCTGGCACAATAGTCGCGGTGCAGCGGACCTCAGGGAGAGGCGCTGACCGGATAAAGGCAAACGTTTACTATTTTCACGCAAAAAAAGCCCGGCCGTGATGAGACCTGAAACGATTCACGGAAAGGCAAACGATTATCCAGCCTTTAATGAGGTATTTTCAACACCTGTTCACGTGATTTTTTGCCGGATGGCAGTCAGCCGTTGCGCAACGCCGTTACACAGAGAGGGTAACGGCGAAAAGCCAGGGTGCGAAATAGCCCTTTCTTATGGGTTCAGGATAGCGTGAGTTCACCACCCTGCTGCACCGCACGCTGCCAGGCCTCCCGCGCCTGCACCTTCTGCAGCCAGGCCTGAATCGCCGGGGACTCTTTACCGCCGCCGCGCGCGCTGAGCGCCTGCAGCGGGAAGCTCATCTGCACGTCGGCAATGCTGATGCGGCTGCCGGCGAACCACGCATGTTGCGTCAGGTGCTGTTCGATAAACTCGCGATGGGTAACCAGCTGCGGGTTGAGATAGCCTTTCTGCACGCCCGCGCCAAAGGCGCTACCCACCGGGCGCAGCAGCCACGGCACCGGCGGTTTCCCCATACGACCGAAGATCAGCTTCATCACCAGCAGCGGCATCAGCGAACCTTCCGCGTAGTGCAGCCAGTAGCGCGCCTGCAGCTGCTCCTCTTCATCGGACAGCGCCAGCTTTTGTTGCGGATCGTAGCGGCTGGCCAGGTACTCAAGGATAGCGCCGGACTCGGCCACCACCCGGTCACCATCGGTAATCACCGGCGATTTGCCCAGCGGATGGATTTTTTTCAGTTCAGGTGGGGCCAGCAGCGTGCCCTCACGCTGGTAGCGGCGGATCTGGTACGGCACCTCCAGCTCTTCCAGCAGCCACAGGATACGCTGCGAGCGCGAGTTATTCAGATGGTGAACGGTGATCATAGTGGCTCCTGTTGTGTGCCCGGCATAAAAACGTCGGTAACGTCTGAGTATAGGTGACGACGTGCCGGCGGTAATATTTCAATGAGGGTCACATTTTCGCTGCACCCATCCGCGTTGAAGTCGTCGTTTCACCGAAAAGCCCTGCCGCCAGATTGTCCTTTATACCTGTTCAGGTATGGTGATAATATCACCACAAGGTAAAGGAACAGGGAGATGGGTACACAGGGAGAAAGGCCGTTAATCTGACTGGGCAGCAGTAAAAAAGATTTGATGTCGCTGCCCACCGCGATCCAGCGTTTTTTTGGCTTCGCACTGGATTTTGCCCAGCGCGGCGAAAAACACGACAGCGTGAAGGTTCTTAAGGGATTTGGCAGCGCCGGTGTTCTGGAGGTCGTGGAGGATGATATTGGCGGTACTTACCGCGCGGTCTATACCGTTAAGTTTTCTGAAGCCGTGTTCGTACTGCATGCTTTCCAAAAGAAGAGTAAACAGGGAATCATGACGCCAAAAGAGGATATGGAGATCGTTCGAATTCGTCTCAAGGTGGCAGAAACCATTGCTCAGGAGTTAAGAAATGAAAAAGACAGTCATTGACGGTATCACCGTTGAGCAGGGTTCAGACAACGTGTTCGCCGACCTGGGGTTACGCGACGCGGAGAAACACAAAATTAAGTCCGGGCTGGCCATTGAAATCATCAAGTCGATCCGGCGGCTGGGGCTGACCCAGGCTGCCGCTGGCGAACGCATGGGTATCAGTCAGGCCAAGGTCTCCAATCTGCTGCGTGGTGACTTTACTCACCTCTCGGAGCGTAAGCTGATGGAGTGCCTTAACCGGCTCGGTTGTGATATTGAGATTGTGATTACCCCCTCCTCCTCACCGATTGGTCACCTCAAACTGGCCATTTAACGCCCCGGCGCTCCTGCTCTGATCGTCCAGTCCAGGCTCAGCCACCCTTCACATCCAGCAGGATCGCGCCGGTGCCCTGCTCGCTCAGCCGGTCGTTCGGGTTGCGCAGCGGGCAGTCCTGCATCGACAGGCAGCCGCAGCCGATGCAGCCGTTAAGATCGTCGCGCAGATGAGTGAGGGTTTCAATGCGCCGGTCCAGCTCGTCACGCCACTGCTGGGACAGCACCGCCCACTCTTTTGGCGACATGCGTTTGTCCGCCGGGTACTGCATCAGGCTGTCGCCGATGGTCGCCAGCGGGATGCCGATACGCTGGGCGATCTTGATTACCGCCACCCGGCGCAGTACGTCACGGTGATAGCGCCGCTGGTTGCCGGCATTGCGGTGGCTGCTGATTAAGCCTTTACTTTCATAGAAATGCAGCGCGGAGACCGCCACGCCGCAGCGCTGCGCCACGTCGCCGGGAGTCAGTTCGCGCTTGTTCGGCGTGGTACGAGTTTTTTTCATTTAGCCCTTTACCTCAAGTTAACTTGAGGAATTATACTCAGCCACCATTGATACCGCGAGGGGCAACGGACCTCTTTACTTTTTTATCCGCCAGCATGGCGCAGAAAACCGGGAGAAACCTGTATGCATGACGACATCATCAGCACCCTGACCGACTGGATCGACAGCAATCTGGATAAGACGCTGTCGATTGATGAAGTAGCCGCAAAATCGGGGTATTCGAAATGGCACCTGCAGCGGATGTTCCGCGCCGTCACCAAACAGACGCTGGGGAATTATATTCGTGAGCGCCGCCTGACCCTGGCAGCAGAAGCGCTGCGTCAGACCCAGCGGCCGGTATTTGATATCGCCATGCAGTACGGCTACGACTCGCAGCAGACCTTTTCCCGCGTGTTCCGCCGCCAGTTTATGCAGACGCCCACCGCCTATCGTCACCATATGCGCCGCCAGGCGCTGGCACGCAGCAGCTGGAGCTTTGACTGCAGTGACTATCCGGCGGGCGGTTTTGCCCAGCGTATCGCCGAGAAAAACAGCCCGGCGCGTAATTAAGCCTGCCGCGAGGTGACCACCTGAGGTAGCACGACGCCCGTCATGCAGCAGGAGGGTGACAGATACCAGCCGCCGCCTGACGCTTTAACGTGATACATCGCCGCGTCGGCCTGCGCCATCAGCGCCTGCACGCTGCTGTGATCTTTCCCCCGCGCCGCGCCGATGCTCAACGACTGCACCACCCGGGTGCCGTCCTGCAGCACCATCGGCTGCGCCATCGCGGTGATAATATCCTGCGCCACCCGCGCCACCTGATCCGGCCGCTCAACGGTCGCCAGCAGTACCGCAAACTCATCGCCGCCCATCCGCGCCACCAGGTCGTCACGCCGCAGCCGCGCGCGCAGCCGCCGGCCGGTCTCCTTCAGCACCCAGTCCCCCGCCGCATGGCCGTACCGATCGTTAATCTGCTTAAAGCGATCGCCGTCGATGAACAGTACCACCATCCGCTCGCGACACCGGGGCTCCTGCCACAGCGAGGCCAGCTGGTGTTCGAAGGCGGCCCGGTTCGGCAGGCCGGTGAGCGGGTCGTGCAGCGCCTTGTGCGCCAGCGAGGCGTTTTCGCTTGAAAGCTTCTGCTGCCAGCTCTCCAGCTCCGCATGCAGCCGGCGCGACAGGAACCAGGCCAGCAGCGCCACCACCAGCAGCATGGCGCTCAGCAGCAGCAGCACCAGCCAGATCGCATCGGGGGCGGTTTCCCCCCGCTGCGGCTGCGACATTCTCATCGCCAGCAGCGAGACGCTGCCAAACAGCAGCGCCACGCCGACCATCAGCAGATGCATACGCTGAACCTGTTTACGAATGGTCGGGACGCCCGGTGAAAATGCGCTCCCGGCGCGACGATTTTTCATCATAGGTTCCTCAGTTGCCGCGCCGTTTAACGGCGGCCCCGCAGGGCTTCCACCCCGGTAATACGTCCCTGGCGATCGTGGGTGACCCGCAGCAGGTCGTTGCTGCTTAACACGCTGACGTCGCTTTCACTGATGGCAAAGCTCTCCGCCACTTCGTCCGGATCCAGACCCGGACGGCGGCGCTCGGTGCGAAAGCGCAGCGGGTTGTACCTGGCCCAGCCGGTCGGCACCCGGGCGTTAAACAGCGCGATAGCAAAACAGAGCGTCAGGGTATTCATCCCCGAGCTCAGCGGCCGCGGGCCGCCGTAAGGTGTTGCGCGCAGGATATGCAGCAATCCGGTGACAAACAACCAGACAAATCCGCACCACGCCAGCGGCGTGAGTAACAGGTCGATTAATCGCGGCAGCCGGCTGCGCACGGTGAAAATCAGCGGTGAAGCCATTTATTTAACCCAGTCCATTGGAGAATTATTTTATTGACACACGATTAGTTCATAGCTCTAATTTTATATCTGGCAATAATGAAAAAACGATACCGATATTTCAACTCTGAAAAAAATCCTACACGGGGTTGGTTAACCGTACAACTTTTACCATGCTAGGATTCATCTTAAATCATACAAAACTTGACGATTAGAGAGCAAATAAATAAAATAAAAACAATAATAATCAGATGTTTAAATTAAAATATATGGTTTTATCCTGAGAGGCGATAGCTTGAGAATGGAACTTAGCCCTGCCGGAAAAACTTGTACAAAGTGAAACACTCTCTCGCTGAAGTTTCGCAGCAATAAATTAGCCTGCCATACCTTTAACAGAAAATATAAAACTGTCATGACAGCGTCCATTCTTCGTGATGGCAAAAAATCACCTGCGGTCAGCGGAAATTTAATTTCATTAATGACTTTCGCCTGTAAACATTCAATATCATATTCGTACCATGATGTTATTATTTCGCGCCCCTGTTGCCGATCGTCCTCAAGCACGAGTCGGTGAAAAAATGGTCATTTGCAAGCTAAAAATTGTTCAAAAAAATAATCCAGATGGTACAATGTGACCGCCATCACACTTTACCCTCGTATTCGATCGGAAAGAGCCCTCCTGGCTGCTCTCCTCCGCCAGCTGGTGGCACTTTTTCCTGTCAGGTCTGTTATTGCGGAGTGTTAAGAATGGGTACGATTACCGCCAGCGTGCTGCTGATGAGGTGGGAGCTGTTAAGCGCAGTGATGATGTTTCTGGCCAGCACCTTCAACGTGAAGTGTCGCCAGGCCAGCCGCAACGCGATGGCGTTTGTTTTCACCGGTATCGGTATCGGCATGTCGTGCTGGTTCGTCACCGGCCTGCTGGGCATCACGCTGAGCATGGAAAACCTGCACAACTTCTGGCACATCACCAAAGAGGTGTTTGTTGACGTGATGAGCCGCACGCCACCCGAGTGGCCGCTGCCCTGAGCCTGATGCCTGACGGGCCGCATCGGGTGCTGCACAACCTGCCAGCATTCGGCGGCCCCGGCGCGTCTTCCCCGCTGACGATCTGATTTCGTCCTGAATCTCCCCTGTTATAAACCACAGATAATAGCGCGTAGAGTGGATTAGCCGATCCGCGATGAATACGCTCAGGCATTTTCCGGCCGTTACCCTGACTCACCCAACGCAGGGAGGAGTGCGCGGTTGCCCCGAAGATGGCGGATGGTATCAGCCAGCCTTTTTTCGTGTTTAAACGCCGTTTAATTCGGCAAGGCCGCGTGTTTTAAACAGCAGGAAAAAATCTCATTATTTTGTGAATCCGGTCTGTTTCACATGCAATGTCGATTATTAGAATCGCACTTACATTTATACCAGGTTAATATCCCGATACAGTTAAGATATATAAATAAATTATTATCACTCCGGCATAATTAAGCAAGGTAATCGCATTAATGAGAAAGTCACGTTATACCGAAGAACAAATCACCAGCGCTATTAAAGCATCGGAAAACGGGTCCCGGACGAAAGACATTTGTGACTCGCTGGGCATCTCTGAAGCGACCTTCTACAGCTGGAAGAAAAAGTATGCCGGGCTGGATTCGGAACAGGGAAGGAAAATCAGAGAATTAGAGGAAGCGCTGCAGAGCCTGAGCCGTGAACTGCAGCAGCTGGCGGGCGACAAAGAGATGCTCCAGGGCGTGGTGAAGAACTTTTTCAGCACCGGCGATAAACGCCAGGCGGTTAATTTCCTGCAGGAAACTTACCAGATTGGCACCCGCCACAGCTGTCGCCTGCTGGATATCAGCCGCAGCGTTTACCACTATTCCTGTCACTGTGAAAATCATTGACGTTGCCCGACGGCTGGCACCCTCCAGCCGGACGTAAAAAGACACGTTATCAATGCTTAATGTTAACCGGCCAGATAATCACCAGCGCCGCTGAAAGCACGCGCGGTGCTAATCATTCTTCTGCGCACCCGTTGCGTTAACGGGTGGGAGATTCCAGCTGCACGTCATCAATTTTCCAGCCGTCGCGGTCGTGGGTCAGCGTCACCAGCAGCTGTTGCCGATCGGCCGGATCGCGACCCAGCACCACCTCGCCGCTGGCCTGATTACCGTTGAGGGTAAAATCACTTACGCTGACGTTATTGACCCAGCCGTCGCTGTAATCCTGATCCTGTAAGAAGTAGTCGTCATCCATCCCCTGCGGGCTTTTGATCAGCAGCGTGATTTTTTTCAGCAACCGTTCGGTAACGTACTCTTTTAACAGCGGGTCGTGCTCATCAATCGGGCTCTCTTCATGGCTTAACGCCGTCAGATACCAGTTGTAAAAAGCCAGGCTGGTCCCCTGCGGGTCGGCGTTATGCTCTGCCGCCAGCGTCTGGAAGGCCATTGTTGATGCCAGCAGCATCAGCCACCACTTTTTCATGCAAACCATCCCGAATAACCTTTGCCACCCCTTTCGCTCCCTCACTCTGCCGTCAGCCTCCTGGCTGCCAGTGATTGTATTGAAATTACGCAGCGAATCCAGCCTGCAACGCCCCCGTTGCCCCGCTTTTGCCACTATTTTTTATTGCAGGTTTATGCAGGCCGCGGCCGCAGGCAACCCAGGGTTACCTGCGGCGCGGAACGGCTGACGCGGCAGCGTCAGGCCCAGTGCTTGTTCTTACTGGTTTTACCGATGCCGGGGTTACAGCTGTTGGTGGGATCAAGCTGATGGAAGTGGTGCTGATGCTCTTCCGAGGCCTGATAAAGATGGCCAATATTATGTTCGGCCGGATACTTCGCCCCGCGCTGGTCAAGATACGCCAGCACCGCCTGTTTAAACTGCGCGCCGTCCACACCGGGTTGCAGAATATAGTCCTGATGGTTGACCAGGCAGAAGAAGTGGCCGCAGCAGGACTCCTCAAGCACCTGTGCCTGTAGCTCGGCGGGCAGCTCGATACGCCACTGCGTGTCGTTACGGCGCAGCGCCACGTCAAAGGCGATCAGCCGCTGGTCGGTGTTAATGCCGTAGGCATCGCAGTAAAACACCGTGCAGGCGCCGACGCCAAAGCGCACCAGGAACGCGTCACGCTGTTCCGTCTCATCGCAGTGGAACCACTCGCCGTTGTGCCCGCTGAAAAAGACGGTCAGCAGCCGGTGCATTTGCGCCACCTCACTGTGCGCCACCTTAATCATCAGGTGATGCTCATAGCGACGGTGCCAGGAGAGCAGCCGCGGCGCAATGCCGGAGGGGGTAATGCGGTTGCCCAGCTGGATCAGCTTATCAATGGTGTTCTGCGGCAACAGGTTGAGCTTTTTCACCCACGCATCCCAGCGGGCCTTCTTCGCCATCAGCCCAGGCAGCGCCGCCGGGCCCAGCCGCCGGATAGACAGCAGCATATGCCGCGCGTAACGCAGGGTCAGGCGGAAGGCGTTGCGGTGGATATATTCGGCCTGAACCGGCAGCTGCTCCATGTTCTCAATCAGGTAACGGCGCAGCGCCAGCAGCACCTGCTCATCGTTGGTGCCGAGGTAGAATGTATCCTCCTGCTCGCTGGCGTCAAAGGTGGCGAGGCGAACGGCGAAGACGATCACCTTACCGGCGCAGCCCGCGCTGTCGTGCAGGTACTGAGGATTACCGTTAAAGCGCGTCGGGGTTACCGCATCAACATCTTTGATCACAGACGCATAGTCATCGGCCCAGATCTTCCCCGCCCAGTCCGGCGCGCTGCCGGTGGTATAGCTGCCGGCCTGCAGATTGGCGAGCATCGCCTCCGGCGTCTCGCCAAGATCGATCCCCAGGTGATTAATCAGCTGCAGCTCACCCGCGTCGTTAATGCGAGCAAACAGTGATTTTTCGGTAAACGCCGGGCCACGCTGCAGCAGCGAACCGCCGGAGTTATTGCAGATGCCGCCGACCACCGACGCGCCGATACAGGAGGAACCAATCACCGAGTGCGGCTCTTTATGGTGAGGCTTCAGCGCCGCTTCCAGTTCGGTCAGGGTGCTGCCGGGGAAGGCGATCGCCTGCCGTGCATTATCGATCACCTGCACCCCCTTAATCTGCCGGGTGCTGACGACGATCACCGGCCGGTCATAGTCATCGCCGTGCGGCGTGGAGCCACCGGTGACGCCGGTGTTGGACGCCTGCATCAGAATAATGGTGTCGTTCTGCTGGCAGACCTGCAGCACCTGCCACAGCTGCAGCAGGGTTTGCGGCACCGCCACGGCCAGCGCGTCGCCGTGGCCAACGCGGAAGCCTTTGCAGTAATACGCTTTCTTGTAGCTATCGGTGATCAGCTGGCCTGAACCAACCACGTCGCTCAGCTGTTGAAGGACTGTAGAGTGTTGCATCGTCGCGCTGCCGCTCCCTGGAACTGAAGTTATGCGCAAAGAGTGTACCGGGGGGTGAGGTTGAGAGCCAGCGTTGCGTTTTGCTGCGCGAATTGTGCCGGGTAATAAAGTGATTTATCCGGCCTCAGGCGCTCACAGCCATCACTATCTTCCGCCATACCCCTCTGGTCCGGCGTGAATATCGCTGTCGCCGCCGCCATCGGCGGGGAAAATTTTTCCACCTGACTTTTTCGCTATCGGTGAATAAATAGTTAGAATTTTCTCAGGTATAGGGAAAGCATTTTTATGCAAAAAATATGCAGTTAAAATGCATAAGGATAATTATTCACTTGTTTTTCAGAATCTTGAATGTGATCAAAAAGTGAATAAAAGCGCTTTACACTGTGTTGACATTGTTACTCCGCACGGCCAGAGTTAGGCCACCTGACCCACCCTGCGGATTAACGCTCACGGGTTAACGGGCAGATCGTGACACTGAGTCGTGGCAAGTTCCCGACGATTTCCTTAAGCAGTCCATCCGGCTGCTTCTCTGGCCAATGACGACGCTCTGCGTCTTCCTGTCGCGTTGACCATGTTGAACCCCCATCGTTGCGGGACGGCCTGATGTTGCCCGCTGACCGCGAAAATAGTGAGAGGATGCTTATGTCTGACCCGACGGATGCGCAGCAGGAACTGCATCGTGGCCTCAGTTCGCGCCATATTCAGCTGATCTCCCTTGGCGGTGCAATCGGCACCGGCCTGTTTATGGGCGCAGGAAAAACCATCGCCGTCTCCGGCACCTCGATCCTGATCACCTACGTGGTGGTGGGTTTCTTTATGTATATGGTGATGCGGGCGATGGGCGAAGTGCTGCTGAGCAAGCTGTCGTATCGCTCATTTGCCGACTTTGTTGCCGACTACCTCGGCCCGAAGGCCAGCTTCTATCTCGGCTGGTCCTACTGGCTCAGTTGGGTGGTGACCTGCATTGCCGACGTGGTGGTATGCGGCGGCTACGTGCAGTACTGGCTGCCGGAGCTGTCGCCGTGGATCCCGGCGCTGCTGACCCTCGGCATCCTTTGCCTGCTTAACCTGCTGGCGGTGAAAATGTTCGGCGAAACCGAATTCTGGTTCGCGATCATTAAGATTATTGCCATCGTGGCGCTGATCGTCACCGGGGCCTGGATGATTGCCACCGGCTGGATGTCGCCGGACGGCGTGCAGGCCTCGCTGCATAACCTTAGCGACCCGGCGGTGTTTATGCCCCACGGGGTGATCGGCTTCTTTGCCGGCTTCCAGATCGCCATCTTCGCCTATACCGGCGTCGAGCTGCTGGGCACCATGAGCGCCGAAACCCGCTCGCCGGAGACCGTGCTGCCGAAGGCGATCAAGTCAATTCCGCTGCGCATTATCATTTTCTACGTTCTGTCGATGGTGGTGATCATCGCCGTGACCTCATGGCAGCATATCTCGCCGGACACCAGCCCGTTCGTCACGCTGTTTGCCAAAGCGGGCCTGCCGGCGGCGGCGGCGATTATTAACTTTGTCGCCCTGACCTCGGCGATGTCATCGGCCAACAGCGGCGTCTACTGCAGCACCCGCATGCTGTACGGCCTGTCCGTCGAGAAACACGCCCACCGGCAGTTCCGCATTCTGTCGCGATCCACCTCGATTCCGGTACGCAGCCTGCTGTTCACCTGCTTCTGCATGTTTATCGGTACGCTGCTGCTGTTCCTGGTGCCCAACGTGATGACGCTGTTCACCGTCGTCTCGACCCTGGCCGCTATTCTGGTGATCTATACCTGGGCAATGATCCTGATTGCCTACCTGGTCTACCGCAGGCGTAACCCGCAGGCGCACCAGCGCTCGGCGTTCAAAATGCCGGCGGGCATTACCATGAGCTGGCTGACGCTGCTGTTCTTCCTGTTTTCACTGGTAGTGATGGTGTTTGACCCGGACACGCTGCTGGGCCTGGTGGCGATGCCGTTCTGGTTTGTGCTGCTTGAAGGGGTGTGGCGGCTAAAACAGCGCCGCGAACGGGACGTGCTAAAGCTGGAAACCAGCCGCTGAATCGGGCACGGTGTTAACGGTTTTTTACCTTCAGGCAACTCAGAACGTAAAGCGATGGGGGGCTGTACACGGAGTAAAGCATCACCGGCGGGGGATGACAGAAGTCGCTGCAGGTTTCGCCGCCCGTCCTCGCGGCTGTAATCGCTTTACGTGCGGGTCGCTGCTGGTTCGCGTGCCCGGCGTATCGGGTATATCCGGAACGCGGACACGCCACGAGTCCGTCCATGGAGGCTCGGCGCCGGCCATCCATGGCCGTCGACGGTCCGCTAACCCGGATATACCCGATTGCCCGAACGTTCTGATGTTGCTGCCACAGTCCGTCGATCACCGAACCCGCAGATGATGCCATCTGCAGACAACGCAAACGCAGCGATTTAAGTCGGGCACGATGTTAACGGTTTTTTACCTTCAGGCGACTCAGAACGTAAAGCGAAGGGAGCCTGTACACGGAGCAAAGCATCGCGGGCCACGGATGGCCCGCGCTGAGCTGTCAGGGATGACGTTTTTTGCGTCTTTGCGGAGTGTACAGGCTCCCTGAGCTGGGCACACTGCCACAACAGACGACGCTTGTTGCTTCTTTGCAGAGTGTACAGGCTCCCTGAGCTGGGCACACTGTTAAAACAAACGCCGCTTTTAAGCTAAAAAGATTACAGCACGCCCTGTGCCAGCATCGCGTCCGCCACCTTCACGAAACCAGCAATGTTGGCACCGTGTACGTAGTGGGTCTGCTTGCCTTCACCACCGTACTCAACGCATGAGTGATGGATATCCAGCATGATGTGTTGCAGGCGGATATCCACCTTCTCGGCCTTCCAGCTCAGACGCGCGGCATTCTGCGCCATCTCCAGACCCGAAGTCGCCACGCCACCGGCGTTAGCCGCTTTGCCCGGTGCGAACAGCACGCCGGCATCAAGGAAGGCATCGGTCGCCTGAATCGTGGTTGGCATATTGGCACCTTCCGCTACCGCCTTCACGCCGTTGGCGATCAGCAGTTTAGCTGCGGGCAGATCCAGTTCGTTCTGGGTGGCGCACGGCAGCGCGATATCCACCGCCACGCCCCACGGCTGCTGGCCTTCGAGGTAAGTCAGACCGCGCTCGCGGGCATAGTCTTCCACCGTGCCGTAACGCACGTTTTTGATATCGGCCAGATGCGCCAGCTTCTCGGTGGTAAAGCCCTCTTCATCCACCACGGTACCGCGGGAGTCAGACACGGTGACCACGCGCGCGCCCAGCTCCAGCGCTTTTTCGATCGCGTACTGCGCCACGTTACCGGAACCGGAAACCGACACGCGGCTGCCTTCAAAACCGAGGCCGTGACGCTTGAGCATCGCTTCGGTGAAATAGACCAGACCATAACCGGTGGCTTCCGGGCGGATCAGACTGCCGCCAAAGGTCAGCCCTTTGCCGGTGAACACGCAGGCGGTGTTATTGGAAAGCTTTTTCATCATGCCGGACATAAAGCCGACTTCGCGGCCGCCCACGCCAATATCGCCCGCCGGGACGTCAGTGTCCGGCCCCAGGTGACGATACAGCTCGGTCATCAGCGCCTGACAGAAGCGCATCACTTCCGCGTTGCTTTTGCCTTTCGGGTTAAAGTCAGAACCGCCTTTACCGCCGCCCATTGGCAGGGTGGTCAGGGCATTTTTAAAGGTCTGTTCAAAACCGAGGAACTTCAGAATCGACAGGTTGACCGACGGGTGGAAACGCATGCCGCCTTTGAACGGACCAATCGCCGAGCTGAACTGGACGCGCCAGGCGCGGTTAACATGTACCTGACCTTTGTCATCGGTCCAGGCGACGCGGAACTGAATCAGACGCTCTGGTTCCACCAGACGTTCCAGCAGCCCCTGATCCTGGTAGCGTGGGTTCTGCTCAATGAACGGCCACAGCGAGGTGAACACCTCACGAACCGCCTGCAGGAATTCCGGCTGGTGTGGGTCGCGCTGTTGCAGAGAGGTAAGAAACGACTCCAGAGAGTTATAACCTTTCATTACTGATTCCTTATGCCAGATGTGCGTCCGCTGACGGGGTTGACTGTTTTTTTAATAGTCAGCGGGGTGATTATTGTGCGTCGTCGACTATATCACCGCTTTTTGCCCGTACAATAAAAAACTTATGACCCGCAGGCTGCTGAAATACCTGCTAATTACGGGGTTTTCTATCTCATAACCATAACGGATTAGCGACCGAAGTCAGTGATGGCGCGGCCTCAGGCACGTTTTCTGCTACCGGAAACAATCCAGTCAGAACCTAAAGACGCCAGATAAAAAAATTATTGCAAAACAGTGGCCTGGACAATGACATAAGAATTTATTATGACGCTTTTTCTGCGATGAAACATAGTGATACCCGAAAACGACGCCATTAGCGTCTGCAGCCATAGCGGCAAAAACTGCGACGACAAGCAGCCAGCACTGGAGAAACGCAGACATCAGCGACGACAAGCAGCCAGCACTGGAGAAACGCAGACATCAGCGACGCTGGGAACGGTGAGTACGGTAAGGACCGCAGGACGGTGACACATGCCTGAAACAGAGGCCCGCCGCAGAACGCGGCGGGCCTGAAGGTTACTTCATCGCTGGCGTCTGCAGCTTCTGCAGTGCCCCGGTCTGCTTGCGCATCTCTGCCACCTGTTGCGCCGTAACTTCCGCGCCCTGGTTACCCCAGCTGTTACGCACGTAGTTCAGCACTTCAGCAATCTGCCGGTCGTCCATCTTCCAGTCGAACGCGGGCATCCCGGCGGCCGTCTGCCGCTCTTCGGTGTGCGGCGCGCGGGCACCACGCAGCATGGCGTGGATCATATTGGTCGGGTTGTGCTGCATCGCCAGGTTGCCGGCAAACGCCGGCACCATGCCGGTGATGCCTTCACCCTGCAGGCCGTGGCAGGCCGAACAGTTGACCTCATAGCTCAGCGCGGCACGGCTCTTCAGCCCGTCATCCAGTACCATCCCCTGCGGGGCCGGCGTCTCTGACGGCTTCACGCCGCGCAGATAGTGAGCAATCGCCTGCAGATCGTCACCGGTGAAGTACTGGGTTGAGTGTTCCACCGCTTCGGCCATTGGCCCCGCCGCCACGCTGATGCCGTTCGAACCGGTTTTCAGATAGTCGGCTACCTCATCCGTACTCCAGTTGCCGATACCCGCGTGCGGGTTCGGCGAGATATCCGGCGCATACCAGTCTCCGAGGCTGCCGCCCTGCAGATACGCGCTGCCGATCTCCCCGCCCAGCGCATTGCGGGGCGTGTGGCAGACGCTACAGTGTGCCGATCCGTCCACCAGATACTTACCGCGGTTCCACGCGGCGTCCTGCTCAGCATCCGGCCTGAAGCCGTTGTTATCAAAGAACAACAGGTTCCAGCCCGCCATTGCCAGGCGGATGTTATACGGGAAGTGCATACCGGCGTTTTCATCCACCCGCTTGCTGCGCGGGGCGATGGCAGAGAAATATGCCCATAAATCATGCATATCCTCATCGCTAATCTGCGTGTAGGCGGTGTAAGGCATCGCCGGGTAGAGGAAACCTTTCTCACCGCGACCGTGGCGCACCGCGTTGTAGAAATCACGCTCGGTCATGCGGCCAATACCGGTTTCACGATCCGGCGTAATATTGGAGGTCTCCAGCGCGCCAAACGGCGTATCGATCTTGTAGCCACCGGCAAAATCGGCGTTATGGCAGGCGGCGCAGTCGGCCAGGCGCATCACGTATTCGCCGCGTTTAATCGCCGCCGGGTCGCTGCTTTTGAAATCGGCCAGCTGCACCTTATCGTCGGCGACCGCATTACGTGAGGTGTCCAGCACCGTCCACAGACGACCGGCCGCACCGATCCCAGCCAGCACGGCCAGCGCCGCCAGGCTGTATGCAAGTTTCTTTTTTATGCTCATCGGATTATGCCCCCACCAGCGGCGCAGGGTTTTTAACGTAAGTTTCATGGATGGCGCGCGCGGCGCGGATCGCCAGTGCACCGACGGTGACGGTCGGGTTATAGCCGCCGTTGTTCGGGAAGGCCGAGGCGCCAACCACGAACAGGTTGTGCGCGTCCCAGCTCTGCAGGTACGGGTTGAGCGCCGAGGTGGTCGGATCGCTGCCCATCACCGCCCCGCCGATGGTGTGCGAGCTGTGCTGCATGTAGGGGTTCCAGCTCTTCTCTGACTGGTTATCCACCACCAGATGCTGGCCGCCGATCTCTTTCATGATATTGATGGCGCGATCGGTGATGTACTTTGCCATGCGGATATCGTTCTTGTTCCAGTCGAAGGTCATGCGCAGCAGCGGCTGGCCGTGGCGATCTTTGTAGAGCGGGTCGAGGTCGAGATACGCCTCGCGCACCGGCATTGAGGTGCCCTGGCAGAAGATAGTCCCTGCGGTCTGGTAGTCACGCGCGTAGCCCGCCTTCCACTCGCTGCCCCAGCGTTTGGTGCCCGGGCGCAGGCCGTCCATATTCTGGATCGGCCGCCCGTTGGTGGAGAAGCCCATAATCCCGGCACCACCGATAAAGTCGAGATGGCTGTGGTCGAAGTTATCGCCGTTGAAGTCGTCAATCTGCACCGCCAGCGCGCCGCCGCCGATAAACGGGTTCATATGCTCGTTATCGAAGAAGCCGGTGACCGATGAGCAGGTCTGATAATTGTAGTTACGGCCGATGGTGCCACGACCGGTGTGCGGATCGTACTGCTCGCCGACGCCGGAGAGCAGCATCAGACGCACGTTATCCATCTGGTAGGCGGTGAAGCAGACCACATCGGCCGGCTGGAAGCCTTCGGTACCCTCTTTGGTAATAAATTTCACGCCGGTGAGCGTTTTGCCGTCCTCATGCTTTACCGCGTGCAGCACTTCGGTGTCGGCCAGCAGGGTGAAGTTCGGGCGGCGCATCAGCGCGGGCAGAATACAGGCCTGCGGTGAGGATTTGGAGAAGTTGCCGCAGCCGTGAAAGTCGCAGAAGCCGCAGTAGGTGCACGGCCCCATGGTGACGCCAAGCGGGTTCACGTACGCCTGCGAAATGTTACCCGCCGGGACGGTAAACGGGTGATAGCCCATCCGTTCGGTGGTGGTGCGGTACTTGCGCATCCAGTGGGTGTCTTTCAGCGGTGGCGTCGGATACTCGCGCGTGCGTGAGCCTTCAAATACGTTGCCGCCGTGAATTTTTTCACCGTTAAGATTACCGGCCTTGCCCGAGGTACCGGCTATGCGTTCGAAACGGTCATAGTAAGGGGCCATTTCATCATAGGTCACGCCCCAGTCCTGCAGCTGCAGGCCGGCCATTTTCGCCGCGCCGTAGCGCTCGCGGGTCTGGCTGGCGACCTCAAAATCCCACGGCGAGAAGCGCCACGACATGCCCGCCCAGTGAGTGCCGGCTCCGCCCACGTTCCAGCCAAACTGGAAGGCCGACCAGTTACGCACCGGTGCTGCCTCCTGATCCGGGCTGTTACGGAAGGTGGTGGTTTCCACGCTCATCGGCTGCATGATTTTTCGGCGGGTGTGCCAGCGCAGCTCGTCCGGATCCACCGCCGGTGGGAAGTCGGTGGAGGTATCACGCCATGCGCCGCGCTCAATCCCCACCACGTTCAGCCCGGCACGCGTTAACTCTTCGGCCATCACCGAGCCAGCCCATCCCATGCCGACAATCACTACGTCAGCCTTTGCTCTTATTTGCGACATTTGCTCTGTTCCTGCTGTTTTTATTAATCGTTCGGGATGAGGCTGACCGGAATCAGCTTTAAATCTTCGTTGTGGCGATCGACATACGGGCGATAGTCGTAACGCGCACCGGGAAAGCCAATCATTTTCCAGCCGGCCATATTTTTATTCCCACCGTAGATCGGATCGGCCAGATAGCCTTCACGGGCGTTGCGCAGCATTAACTCAAACAGCGCCTGGCTGTTAATATCACGGCCGAGATCGACAGCGCCTTTTTCCATGGCGGTGAGGAAGCCGTCGATCTGTTCAGCGTTCAGCGTATGCAGCGAGCCCTGATGATTTTTCTGCGCCCAGCTTTCCAGCGCCGACAGCCCGGTCAGGTAGCGTTCACGCGGCGGGGTAAGAAACTGCGGACTGCCCATCAGCCGCTGCTCATTTTCCGGTTTCAGCGGACCGTCCAGATAGAGCGCGGCCCCGGAGCCGTAGTCACCGGCCAGCTGGCTGTCGACGAACTCAATGCAGCCCGCTTCGGTGGCCGACGGGCCGTGGCGGTCAGCGGGGATCAGCCGGTCAAAGATCGCCGACAGATTTTTACGGGCCGTTTCATCGGTCAGCACCTGATAACCCTGCTGCCAGGCCGGTTGCGGCAGATGGTCAGTATTCATCTGCGTGGCCAGCGGTACGTTGCGCAGCTCCTGCGCGGCCAGCTTCGGCGCGACGGCGAATGCCGCCGCGATAGAACTCAGCGAAAATATCGCCTCTCTGCGGTTCATAGTTTTTCCTTTACGACGGCGGCCAGCATGGCCGCGATTGCCCGACACTAAAAAAAGACGTAACGATCCCCACCCGGACCAGTGACTGGCTGTTCGGGCGTATTCCTGAGGTGAATTTTAATTACGACCAGCCCTACGCTGACGTATTCACGTTCGTATTATTAGCGTGCACGAGTGCGCACATTCTGTTTGGGTGCAGAGAGTATCAATAAACGCCCACCGTACCGGTTATCCCGTTAGCGGCTGGCGAATTATGCGCAGGGAGAAATACTACCCTGCATCTTTTATTATCAGCGGGATGCGTACGGCGGAACTTTCTCGCACCCCTTTGGTTATTACCGCGATATTACTCAACCGTTACCGGCAGATGGGAACGGCGGATCTTCAGTTCACCTTTGCGCCACGCTTCCGGTGGGCTGGCACGCTCCTCAATCAGCCGGTTCAGCGACTCACCGGTCAGCGACTCAATCCCCTGGCTGTAGCTGGTCAGCTGATAGCTTTCGCTGCCGGCCTCTTCGATATCATCAAAGCCCACTACCGCAATCGTACCCTCGTTGCCGGTGAGGCGTAATGCATCCAGCACGCCCAGCGCCAGGATATCGTTTTCACAGAACAGTGCCTCAACGCGCTGCCCGGCCGGCACCGCCTGCAGATAGTCCAGCAGGGCCTGCATTGCCAGGGTACGGCTGTATTCCCCGGCGATCAGCAGGCGATCGACCGTTTTCCCGGCCTGCTGCAGCTGCTGCTGGTAGCCGTCATAGCGGTACAGCTGGCTGCTCAGCGTGTCAGGCCCCTTCATATAGCCAAAGCGCTGATATCCCTGCGCCAGCAGCAGAGACGCCACTTCAGCACCGGCCTGATGACCGTCAATATTCACCACTTCGATGTCTTCCACATCGCTGTTACGGCACACCTGCACCAGCGGGATATGGTGCAGCTCATGCGCTATCGCAATCAGCTGGTCGGTCAGCACCGTGCCTAAAAACAGGATGCCGTCCACCTGCAGCTGGTCTGCCATCGCCATCACCGAGCGGTAGTTTTCCCCGGTGGTGATGTTGAGGAGCAGTGCCATATAACCGCGCGCCTGCAGCTGTCGGGTCACCACATCCATCATCATCATCGAGTGCGGGTTCTGCATCTGGTCGATCACTACCCCGATGATGTGGGTGCGCTTTTTCGACAGGCTGCGCGCCAGCAGGTTGGGCCGGTAGCCCAGCTCTTTCGCGGCGGCCAGCACCTTCTCGCGCGCCCGCCCGGAGACCGACGCCCCCGGCGTGAAGGCGCGTGATACCGTCCATTTAGACACACCCGCCATCGCCGCCACATCGCTGGCGGTGGCCTTGTGGCGCGTCTTTGTCTCTTTTGTCATAACACCTGCGTCCCAGTGTCCGAGTTACGTAACCCAGCATTGAACGCTAAACGCAGGGGAAAAGAAACCTTTAGCCGTGCTTCGCGCGGCCAATCCGTGACCACAGCGTTATCCCCTGTTAATGTTGCGATTATGTTCGATCTTTGCACCCGATTGCAATTATTTTTGCATCCGGGTGCAGAATATTGAAATTTTGTTATAGCAAGAGGGTGAGATGGCATTCAGGTGTGGGATCCTTGTTCATCCGTGTGCCGGGCGTGCAGCCGACAGGGACCGCGGTCGGGCAGGCAAGACAGGATGGGCTGTCGTGGCCGGACGGGTGGGTGGGGGATGTGGTTGTCGCGTGTTCCATCCGCACCGGCTGGGGTGCGGATGCCGCTGGGGTTCAACGGAAAAGTGGGATGTTGCGCCAGGCCGTAAAGGTCAGCAGGCCGATGGCCGCCACGCCCCAGGCCATGGCGGCCAGCGTCCAGTGCGCGTACTGATAGAGGGCCAGCAGCAGCAACGGCAATGTGCTGGAACAGAGCGAGTAGGACAGATTATAGATCAGCGAAATGCCGGTCACCTTCACCTGCGGCGGGAACAGCTGCACCATCACCGCCGGTACGGCGGCGATCACCCCACAGCACAGGCCGAGCAGGATGTAGCTCAGCAGCACGCGGGTGATGTCGCCGCTGAGGCTGGCGGCCATCACGCTGACGCCTGCCGCCAGCAGCACCGAATAAATGGCGAAGGTGCGCCACGCGCCCAGCCGGTCGGCGATCCAGCCGGCAACAATACAGCCCACGTTGAGCGCCAGAATGCCCACGCAGCTGATGCGGAAGGTGGTCGCGGCATCAAAATGCCAGCTCTTCTGCAGGATCAGCGGCAGCACCACCACGGTGACGATCACCGCCGAGGTCAGCACCGCGGTCAGAAAGAACGCCGGCAGCGCCGCTCTGCGGTGCTGGCGCAGTATCTCCCCCAGCGGCAGGCGCGGAGCCTGCGCCTTCTCCTGCTGCATGGCGATAAACACCGGGGTTTCCTGCAGCCAGCGCCGCAGCCACAGCGAGATAAAGCCCAGCAGGCCACCGACGATAAACGGAATGCGCCACGCCCAGTCGCGCATCTCGTCGGCGCTGAACAGCGTGGTGATCAGGGTAACGGTCAGCGCCGCCAGCATATAGCCGAAGGTCAGCCCGGCCTGCAGCATACCCAGCGCCAGACCACGGTGCCTGGCAGGCGTGTGCTCGGCAACAAACACCCAGGCATTCGGCACTTCGCCACCCAGCGCGGCGCCCTGAATAATGCGCGCCAGCAGCAGCAGCAGCGGCGCCCAGTAGCCGATCTGCGCATAGCCGGGCAGCAGCCCCATCGCCAGGCAGGGCAGCGCCATAAACAACACGGTGAAGTTGAACATCCGCTTGCGGCCGTAGCGATCGGCATAGTGGGCAATCAGCAGGCCGCCGAGCGGGCGGGCCAGATAGCCCACCGAGAAGATGGTCATGCTCTGCAGCAGGCGCACCCACTCCGGCGTGTCGGCGGGGAAGAAAACGTCGGCGATCACCGCAGACAGGAAAACAAAAATAATGAAGTCGAACACTTCAAGCGCCCCGCCTAACAGCGACAGGCCGATCATCTTGTAGTCGTGGCGGGTTAACTGATGGGTTGTTGTAGTCATGGAGACATCTCACTGCCATGCCGCAGACGCCGTCAAAGCCTGGCGGCTGCGGATCGGTTATGCCGTAAATGCCGACCGGACCGGGCAAACCTCAGAGGCAGCGCGGCGCAGCTGGCATTCATGAAGGGCGCACGCCCTTATCACCGCCCGGCACACTCCGCCGGACGGTGCAGCAGTCTGCCACAAAATTGTCTTAAGGCGTCAGTTATCCGTATCTCACACCCGCTCAGGGGTGAAGCGACAGCCCTTTGATAGCCTTATCCACCGCTTTTTTCGGCCCGTGCGGTGGCAATACCGGTTGCCAGAAACGCGGTGACGTTCAGCCACTGCCAGCTGGCCAGGCGCTAATTCCACCTTGTTCGTGGCCCTGTGGCATTCCCGGAGAAGGGTTTGCTGCAGTGAGGCTGCTTCGCCAGCTGAGGATGGTCAAACCCGTCCAGCCAGTTCATAGAGTGGGGATAGCCTTTGGTCTTGCCGGCATAAATCAGCATGGGAATTACCAGCGGCAAAAATTCATGTCCGGTATCCAGATGACGCTGCATGAGATCAACGGCGCGACTCATCAAACGGAATGCCATGTGTGGATCGGGCGGACTCTGATATTCGATGCGTACAAGCAGGTAAGCTTCCCCGGCAGTCGTATCAACGCCATAGAGCATATCGCTAAAACCGGTACGGGAGTTCTCATCCGCCAGGATCCCCTGCTCCTGCCGCAGCGTACTGAGATCGCAGATATCCTGAAGGTGTGCCGGAAGGTGAAGCTGCATAAAATCTCGCAGAATTTCCGGGTCTGATAAAACATGTTTGAATGCCACGTCGTGTGGCGCGGGTGCGGCCTGATTCTGTTTCATATTCCCTGCCTCCATTATTAGACAGAGAGAATTTATCAGAACACTATTCCTGAAAGTGCCTAAAGATGCTTATTATTGCCACAGCGGCGCTGGTAATCGGCTGGCTTCAGGCGGTACGCGCGCTGGAACCAGCGGCCGAGATGGCACTGGTCGGCGAAGCCGGTGGCGGCGGCAACCTGGGCCGGTGCAGCTCGTCAGCCAGCAGGATTCGAGCGGTGCACAGCCGCATCCGATACGCATGCGGCGACTGACCAAAGGCCTGCCTGAACTATTGAAAACAGCCTAACAGGCTGTTGCCAATTGTGCCTCAATCTCGGCCAGCAAACCCTGGATAAGGCCCGCTGCAAAACGCTGCGCTCCCACGATTCCATCCTCATCGCCGCCATGAAATTGGGCGTAGGCAACGGCCCCGACTTTTTCGAACCCCTCACCGAACTCATCATCGCTGAAACGGTTTCTTAAAGCCGTAAGACCAGCCTCTACAGCCTCAGGATGCTGGCCTGACCGAATACGCTGAACAAATAGCCCTGCGACATATTCCAGCGATCCAGAATAGCGAATGACATGAATAAGATCTGCAGCATCCTTGTTCTCTTCCCGTTGGTGGAGCGCGATAGCCTTCAATATCACGAATGCGGGTACGTCCGCGAAACGCACCACATCAACTGATATGCCTTTCCCATCAGGCAGTGGAGCCCCGATGCGCTTTTCTTGATACCAATCGTGTACAATCCTGGCATGCTTGATTGTGAGGGCCGAGACCTGCTCCCCACTGACACTGATGGTTTTTCCTGCCTCCTCATCACCAGCATCACGGAGTAGCTCAACGACTACCTCCACGTGCTCTTCAATCTTAAGGCGCCACCGCCAGGACGCAGCCTTTCCATCTTCGACCCAACGGATGAAACCACGTGCTTTGAGCTGGTCAGCCAAACTGGTGTATTCATTTCCGATGGCCAGTACTTCCAGATTCAGCACGATATCTACGTCTGAGGTTCCCGCGTGCATCGGAATGTCTGGTGGGGCCTCTGGTGTGAGGTAGCGAGGGACAAGACCACCAACCAAACGGAGGGTTTCCCTAAGGTTGCCGAATGCACTCAACAGTGTGAGCAGCGTTTTTTCACAGGCGAGCGTCACGTCAATGCTATATCCCTCAGCCGTTCGCGGCTTTATTTCCTTTCCCATAACGACTCCAAACGTCCTCTAAGTTGGTCAGCTAACTCTTTGTTTCGCCCTCTACCATCCAGCAAATCCAGGTACAGGATGTACGCGCTTGCAAAAAATGCAGAATGATCCGAATGTCTGTCCCGGTAAAGCAAGCTCGAAGATTCACGCTCGATGAGCGTGACATTCGCTCCTTTGCTGACAGGCTTAAGGCGAAGTGCTTCGGCCATGTCATCGGCATACCCTTTGGGCACAATAATTTCCACACCATCAGTGCTGGTCAAAAATGGGACCACAGCGTTTGCAGCCGCAGCACCAGTGAACGCCCATGGAAAATCGATTCTGGCATGGTCAATGCGATCGGCAAAATGAGCCAGTATGTGCCTGGGGTTTTCAACGAAGGAGTACCATTTCGTCTGCTTCTCTTTACGCTCCTGCCATTGCTCAGCCCAGGCATCCAGAAGCTTTTCCGGGCGAATGAGCATTCTGCGCTTGCTCGGCCCTCCACCTGCAGACTTCACCCATTCACGCAACGTTAACTCCTGCAAAACGAGAGAGCAGGTGTAGGGGGAGGTCTCAGCCCGCTCGGCTAGCTCCGCGCCGGTAAGCCACTCGTTAGCATGCATCAAAAGGGCATGGACAACACTCCCACGTGCATCAGTGAAGAGGTCTACGCCGTGGAAGGACTTCCTGGGACGCCTGGTAGGTTTTTCGATGTTAATGAACCAGCAGTCGTGTTTAAGGTAAAGGCTTCCTCCCAGCTCAAATGATGCGATTCCGTGAGCCCTCAGCTCCTCCTTAGCACCGGGGCTAAGTGAACCTGCGGCAAGCATTCCGATAGCCTCATGACGATGATCCCGGTAACGCATGTGGTTATTGAATTTCCACACTGCATCTCTGGCGTCTCTTGGATAAACGTTTTTTTTGACCTCTACGTAAAGCATCAGCGTCCGGTCTGGCCTACGGATCTCAATCAATCCATCAGGCTCGGAATCCATCTGTGAAGATAACTGCTTGCCTGGATGACCCTTTACAGTGGCTTCGGAACCAAACGCGTCCGCAAGGGCAATAGCTAGCTCTTCCAGTACCTGCCTTTCGAATTCGTGCCCTGAACGATGTGAAAAATGGCCCATAAGATTAGCCTCCAAGGCGTCATTAGCTGAACAGCAAATAATAATATATTAGCTAAACATTAGGTATTATTTTACCATTAGCTGCGCAGCTAATAATCATTTTTTGACTAAACTTCTGACCTGGTTTGCCCTGGCGAGCAGCATTCTTCACCGAGAGCCATTACACTTAATGCCTTCAGAGGGGGGATGGGCGCTCTTAGAATAATTCAGGTAACGTTCTGAGGTTGTATGCTCAACCCGTATGGCTTGACAGTGAGCGACTTAAGGCGCGTCTGTATAAGAGATGTGGCTGAAGCCTCACCTGTTCGTTCTCCAGAAAGGACGTCCCCCTCCCGATACTTATGGCTAAAAGTTCTACCTTTGTAAGGGCAAAGAAAAAGCCCCAGGCATTTGATTCCTGGGGCCTTCAGGGGAAAGTTTACACTTTATGTCTAAGATTTATCTTAGAACGGAATATCGTCATCAAAGTCCATCGGCGGTTCATTGTTCGCCGGTGCGCTGTTCTGCTGTGGCTGCTGCTGCGGGCGAGACTGCTGCGCGCCGCCGCTGAACTGGTTGCCGCCCTGTGGCTGCTGTGGCTGGCCCCAGCCGTTGTTATTGTTGTTGCTGCCGCCCTGGCCGCCGCCTGCCGGTGCGCCGCCGCCCTGGCCACGGCCGCCCAGCATCTGCATGGTGCCGCCGACGTTCACCACCACTTCGGTGGTGTATTTTTCCACGCCGGCCTGGTCGGTCCATTTGCGGGTCTGCAGGGCGCCTTCGATATAGACCTGAGAGCCTTTACGCAGGTACTCACCGGCCACTTCGGCCAGTTTGCCGAACAGCACCACGCGGTGCCACTCGGTCTTCTCTTTGGTTTCGCCGGTTTGCTTGTCACGCCAGCTTTCAGAGGTGGCCAGAGTGATGTTGGCAACGGCACCGCCGTTCGGCATGTAGCGGACTTCCGGATCCTGACCCAGATTCCCGACTAAAATTACTTTGTTTACGCCTCTGCTGGCCATGTTGCTCTCTCCGGTTAATGATCTGCTTTAAGTCTAGGCGCAAAATTCTAGCATGACACCCCCGCAGATCCTACTTTCGGATCGCGATCCGCGGGTAACGGCCTGACGTGCAGCGTTACATGCCGCCGTGGAAGCAGGTTCACACGAAACGCTGCTTTCCTGCGCACAGGCCGACAAAGTACTGTATATCCATTCAGGTTTTTTTGTGCCATAATTACTCGTTTCGTTTCTGGCCATGCCGGGCAGGCATGGTGAGGTTTGCGCTAATCCGGGAAGTGTGAATGGATAAGATCGAAGTACGGGGTGCCCGCACCCACAATTTGAAAAACATTAACCTGACCATTCCGCGTGACAAGCTGATCGTGGTCACCGGCCTGTCGGGTTCCGGCAAATCGTCGCTGGCGTTTGACACGCTGTATGCCGAAGGGCAGCGCCGCTACGTTGAGTCGCTCTCCGCCTACGCCCGTCAGTTCCTGTCGCTGATGGAAAAACCGGACGTCGACCATATCGAGGGGCTGTCTCCGGCGATCTCCATCGAGCAGAAATCCACCTCGCATAACCCGCGATCCACCGTCGGCACCATCACCGAGATCCACGATTACCTGCGCCTGCTGTTTGCCCGCGTGGGCGAACCGCGCTGCCCGGATCACGATGTGACGCTGGCGGCGCAAACCGTCAGCCAGATGGTGGATAACGTGCTGGCACAGCCGGAAGGCCGCCGCCTGATGCTGCTGGCGCCGATTATTAAAGAGCGTAAGGGTGAGCACACCAAAACGCTGGAAAACCTCGCCAGCCAGGGCTATATCCGCGCGCGTATCGACGGTGAAGTGTGCGATCTCTCGGATCCACCGAAGCTGGAGCTGCAGAAGAAACACACCATAGAGGTGGTCATCGATCGCTTTAAGGTGCGAGAGGATCTGGCGCAGCGGCTGGCCGAGTCGTTTGAAACCGCGCTGGAGCTCTCCGGCGGCACCGCCGTGGTGGCGGATATGGACGATCCTAAGGCCGAGGAGCTGCTGTTCTCCGCCAACTTCGCCTGTCCGGTGTGCGGCTACAGCATGAGCGAGCTGGAGCCGCGCCTGTTCTCCTTCAACAACCCGGCCGGTGCCTGCCCGACCTGCGACGGGCTGGGCGTGCAGCAGTACTTTGACCCGGACCGCGTGGTGCAGAACCCCGAGCTGTCGCTGGCCGGCGGCGCGATCCGCGGCTGGGACCGCCGCAACTTCTACTACTTCCAGATGCTGCGTTCGCTGGCCGAGCACCTGGATTTTGATATCGAAGCGCCGTTCAACACGCTGGATGCTTACAGCCGCAAGGTGATCCTCAACGGCTCCGGCAAAGAGAATATCGAGTTTAAGTACGTCAACGATCGCGGTGATACCTCGGTGCGTCGCCATCCGTTTGAGGGCGTGCTGCACAACATGGAGCGCCGTTATAAAGAGACGGAGTCCAGCGCCGTGCGTGAGGATCTGGCGAAGTTTATCAGCAACCGCGCCTGTGCCAGCTGTGACGGCACCCGCCTGCGTCGTGAAGCGCGCCACGTATTTGTGGAAAACACCACGCTGCCGACCATCTCGGATATGAGCATCGGCCATGCGATGGAGTTCTTCCAGAACCTGAAGCTCAGCGGCCAGCGCGCCCAAATCGCTGAGAAAGTGCTGAAAGAGATTGGCGATCGCCTGAAGTTCCTGGTCAACGTCGGGCTGAACTACCTGTCGATGTCGCGCTCCGCGGAGACCCTCTCCGGCGGCGAAGCGCAGCGTATTCGCCTGGCCAGCCAGATCGGGGCCGGGCTGGTCGGCGTGATGTACGTGCTGGATGAGCCGTCGATCGGTCTGCATCAGCGCGATAACGAACGGCTGCTGGAGACGCTGGTCCACCTGCGTAACCTCGGCAACACGGTGATCGTGGTTGAACACGATGAGGATGCGATCCGCGCCGCCGACCACGTGATCGATATCGGCCCCGGTGCCGGCGTGCACGGCGGGCAGATCGTCGCCGAAGGCACGGTGGACGACATAATGGCGGTGGACGCCTCGCTGACCGGCCAGTACCTGAGCGGCAAGCGCGGCATCCGCATCCCGGAAGAGCGGGTGAAAGGCGATCCGTCGAAGGTGCTGCAGATCACCGGCGCGCGCGGTAACAACCTGAAAGATGTGACCTTAACGCTGCCGGTCGGGCTGTTTACCTGCGTTACCGGGGTTTCCGGTTCGGGCAAATCGACGCTGATTAACGATACGCTGTTCCCGATCGCCCAGCGTCAGCTGAACGGTGCGACCATCGCCGAACCGGCCCCCTACCGCGACGTCAGCGGCATGGAGCATTTCGACAAGGTGATCGACATCGATCAGAGCCCGATTGGCCGCACGCCGCGCTCGAACCCGGCCACTTACACCGGCATCTTTACCCCGGTGCGGGAGCTGTTTGCCGGGGTGCCGGAGTCGCGCACCCGTGGCTATACGCCGGGCCGCTTCAGCTTTAACGTGCGCGGCGGCCGCTGCGAAGCCTGTCAGGGTGACGGGGTGATTAAGGTGGAGATGCACTTCCTGCCGGATATCTACGTGCCGTGCGACCAGTGTAAAGGCAAGCGCTATAACCGCGAGACGCTGGAAGTGAAGTACAAGGGCAAGAGCATCCACGAAGTGCTGGAGATGACCATCGAAGAAGCGCGCGAGTTCTTCGATGCCGTACCGGCGCTGGCGCGTAAGCTGCAGACGCTGATCGACGTTGGCCTCTCCTACATCCGCCTTGGCCAGTCGGCCACTACCCTGTCCGGCGGTGAGGCGCAGCGCGTTAAGCTGGCGCGCGAGCTGTCGAAGCGCGGTACCGGCCAGACGCTCTATATCCTCGATGAGCCGACCACCGGCCTGCACTTCGCCGATATCCAGCAGCTGCTGGAAGTGCTGCACCAGCTGCGCGACCAGGGCAACACCATCGTGGTGATTGAGCACAACCTTGACGTGATCAAAACCGCCGACTGGATCGTTGACCTGGGGCCGGAAGGCGGCAGCGGCGGCGGGGAGATCCTCGTGTCCGGCACGCCGGAAACCGTGGCAGAGTGCGAGCGTTCGCACACCGCGCGCTTCCTGAAGCCGCTGCTGGCGAAGTAACTCTCTGGCCGGACCGGTTTGCTGACCGGCTGGCCACGGCGGGGCAGATTATTCTGCCCCGCTCACTTCTTATGCGTTCGCGGCCGTCGATTCTGCCCATTTTTCCGCGGGTTCGTCAGGGTTCAGCGACACGCCGGCCCCTTCTTTACCACGCTAACCGGCTTTCCCAATGGCCCGGTTGCGCCGCTATCCGCTGGCTTGTTCCTCCTGCGTATTCGCCCACTGGCCGCAGACGAAAATTGCCGGGTTCAGCAGGATCAGGCAAGATTTAGCGACATACTGACATATCCCGGTCACTCTCCGCTGGCTATGCTTACTCCTCAGCTTTAACGGAACGGGTAACGCTTGCCTGCCCGCCTTCCTTCCCTGGCCTCAGCGCCATCTGTGATTAACCGGAGACACCGATGAATATTACGCACGCTTATGCCGCCCAGGACGCGACCTCTCCACTGGCACCTTTCCAGTATCAGCCGCGTGAACTGCGCGAACATGATGTGCAGATTGACGTGCTGTATTGCGGCGTCTGCCACTCGGACCTGCATCAGGCGCGCAACGAGTGGCGCAACACTGTGTTCCCGGTGGTGCCGGGCCATGAGATCGTCGGCCGCGTCAGCGCGGTGGGCGCGCACGGCCATAAATATCAGGTCGGCGACCTGGTGGGCGTTGGCTGTATGGTCGACTCCTGTCGCACCTGCGACAGCTGTCAGGAAGATCTTGAGCAGTACTGCGAAGAGGGCTTTGTCGGCACCTATAACGGCCAGGATCGCCACAGCGGCGACATCACCTACGGCGGCTATGCCACTTCCGTTGTCGTTCACGAAGATTTCGTGCTGCGCGTGCCGGAGAACCTCGACCCGGCGGCCGCTGCACCGCTGCTGTGCGCCGGCATCACCACCTTTTCACCGCTTAACCACTGGAACGTGGGTCCCGGCAAAAAAGTGGGCATCGTCGGCCTCGGCGGACTCGGCCATATGGGCGTGAAGATTGCCCATGCGATGGGCGCGCACGTGGTGCTGTTTACCACTTCGCCGTCAAAGATTGAGGACGGTAAACGTCTCGGTGCCGATGAAGTGGTGATTTCGAAAGATGCCGACCAGATGGCGCAGCATGCCAACAGCTTCGACTTTATTCTCAATACGGTGGCGGCCCAGCACGATCTCAACCCGTTTATCTCGCTGCTGCGCCGCGACGGCACCCTGACGCTGGTCGGCGCGCCGGAGCACGACCACCCGTCACCGCAGGTGTTTAACCTGATTATGAAACGCCGCAGCGTGGCCGGTTCACTGATCGGCGGCATCAAAGAGACCCAGGAGATGCTGGATTTCTGCGGCAAACACAATATCACCTCAGATATTGAGCTGATTGATATCAAAGAGATCAATAACGCCTACGAACGCATTCTGAAGAGCGATGTGAAATACCGCTTTGTGATCGATATCGATTCACTGCGCGGATAAGCCTCAAGGGTGGGCGTTAGCCCACCCTCCCCCTTTCCCCCCCTTCCTTCCCTGAATTGATACTAAAAAAGTATCGCCATAATTGAAATTCAGCGCGGGATCCCGTTGTGAAACAATCACCTTCCACAATCAGGAGGGATTATGCAAACCAGACACTTATCTCAGGATCTTCACGTTGGCGCGATCGGCTTTGGCGCAATGGGGCTGAGCGAGTTTTACGGCGAGACTGACGATCGGCAGTCGCTGGCGCTGCTGAATCAGCTGGCGGAACAGGGCGTAAATTTTATCGACAGTGCCAATCTGTACGGGCGTGGTCATAATGAGCGACTGATCGGCCACTTTCTGGCGAAGCTGGATAATTCTGTCCGTCAGCAGTTTAAAATCGCCACCAAGTGCGGCATCGATCGCGACCCGAATGCGGCCTATGCCCGCAGAATCAATAATCACCCGGACTATATCGTCCAGTGCTGCAACGAATCGCTGCAGCGGCTGGGTATGGAGCGCATCGATCTGTTCTATCTGCACCGCGTCGATAGCGCTGCCTGCATTGAAGAGAGCATGCACACGCTGGGCGAACTGGTCAAGGCGGGGAAAATTGGCCATATCGGCCTGTGTGAAGTGTCGGCCGCCACCCTGCAGAAAGCCCACGCCGTGTTTCCGGTCACCGCGCTGCAAACCGAATACTCGCTGTGGACGCGGGATATTGAAGAGAGCATTCTGCCAGTGGTGAAAGCGCTGGATATCGGGCTGGTGCCTTATTCCCCTCTGGGGCGCGGTTTTCTGACCGGCAAATATCTTAACCACGCCGATTTTGGTGACGGTGATTTCCGCAAGCACAATGCCCGTTTCCAGCAGGAAAGCATCGAGCACAACCGCCAGTTACTGGATGCGATTACCCCGCTGACCGCAAAATACCGCTGCACCTCCGGGCAGATCGCACTGGCGTGGCTGCTGGCACAGTATGAAAAAACGGTGCCGATTCCGGGCACCAAAAACCCGCGTTATCTGGCGGAAAACGCCGCGGCCGCCGATCTGGTGCTGGATGCAGAAGATGTGCTGACGCTGAATCAGATCCACCAGCGCATGTCGATCAAAGGTAACCGCTACAGCGAGGAAGGGATGAAAGGGGTTAATGCGTAACGCCTGTTTTCTTTGAGTCACAGAGGCCGCAACGTTCTGCGCTGCGGCCTGCGGGTTTAACCGGTCTTCCTCTTTAACGACGCACCAGGCTCAGCGCCACCCCTTCACCGCCGCCGATGCACAGCGCGGCCATGCCACGCTGACGGTTTTCGCGGATCATGGTATGAATCAGCGTCACCAGAATACGACAGCCGGAGGCACCAATGGCATGCCCCAGCGCAATGGCACCGCCATGCGGGTTGATGCGTTCGGCCGGCACACCGCAGCCGTGCACCACCGCCAGCGCCTGGGCAGCAAATGCTTCATTCGACTCCAGAATATCAACCTGCTCCGGCGACCAGTTCATACGCTTCAGGTTCATCTCAATGGCTTCGAGCGTCGCGGCCCCCATCATTGCAGGTTCAATCCCGCTGTTAGTGAAAGCCCCCACCGAGGCAAGGATCTCCAGCCCCCGTTGTTCAGCCGTTTCGCGGCGGCACATCAGTACGGCGGCTGCGCCGTCATTCAGTGGCGAGGCGTTGCCGGCGGTGACGGTCCCCTCCTGCTTAAACAGGGGTTTCAGCGCCGAGAGTTTCTCAATACTGCTATGGCGCGGGCATTCGTCCTGGCTGACGATTTTGCTTTCACCTTTAGTGGTGAGCCCGCTGACCGGCACGATCTCTTCCGAGAAGAAGCCATCGCCCTGCGCTTTCAGCGCCCGACGATGGGAGAGCAGCGCGTACTCGTCCTGCATACTGCGCGTAATGTTGTAGCGCTGCGCGATATTTTCCGCCGTCACGCCCATATGATAGTGGTTGAAGGCATCGGTCAGGCCGTCAGCAATCACGCTGTCCTGCAGCATCCCCTCGCCAAGACGGATGCCCTGTCTGGAGTTCTGCAGAAGGTGTGGCGCACCGGACATGCTCTCCTGCCCACCGGCAATCACAAACTCCGCTTCCCCCAGCGCCAGCGCCTGCATGGCCAGATGAACGGCTTTCAGCCCGGAGCCGCAGACTTTGTTGATGGTCAGCGCATTAACGGCAACGGCCAGACCGGCACGTAATGCTGCCTGTCTGGCCGGATTCTGACCGCACCCGGCGGTCAGCACCTGCCCCATTACCACCTGGTCGATCGCTTCTGCCGCCACCCCGCTCTCTTTGAGCAGCGCTTTGATCACAATACTGCCCAGGCTGGCGGCCGAGTGCCCGGACAGTCCGCCAAGGAAGGCACCGGTGGCCGTCCTTTTGGCTGCAATAATAACGATATCATTCATGGTGTAACTCTCCGGGAGGTAGAAACGAAAACAGCCGCAGAGGCGGCGGCGCGAAAAACAGTGAATGGGTTAACGCAGGCCGGCAGGCCTGCGTACATCAACAGCGGAATTATCATGCAACGCTCTCCTTCAGGGCGGCCGCCGGTTGGTTACCCGGGATAAACGCCACCAGCAGGAAGGAGATCGCAATGGCGAGGCCGGCGACGATAAACAGTGTCGGCAGCGACAATGCGGCAACCATCCAGGCACCGACGGAAGCACCGATACCGATGGCAGCATTAAAGAAGGAGACATAGATGGCCGAAGCCGGAAACGCCTGCTCCCCCGCGGTGCGCAGTACCCAGGTCTGGAAACCGACAAAGATGCCTGATACCGCGACGCCCCAGACAGCCATAGCCGCCAGCAGCAGCGGACGGGAAAGCGCCTGGCCCTGGGTGCCCAGCAGCACCAGCACCGCACCGATCAGCAGTACCGACAGCGCAACGGTGGTTTTGAGATGGCGATCGATGATGGCACCGGTCAGGAAGTTCCCTGCCAGCCCGGCCACGCCATAAACAAATAACACCAGCGGAATAAACGCCGCTGAGAGGGCGGGCTGGGTCTGCAGCCAGGGTTCAATAAAGGTGAAAGCCGCAAAGTGCGCGGTGATGGCCAGCAGCGTGGCCGAATAGATTTTCCACAGCGTGGACGATCGCAGCACGCTTTTCAGCGCAGCCACTCCAATCGCACTGCGGGCGGTGACGTTAGGCAGCGCCCAGATCATCCCCACCAGCGCGACCACGCTCAGGGCAGACATCAGCCAGAACGCCTGTCTCCAGCCAAGGTTCAGGCCAATGTAGTTAGCCAGCGGCACGCCAAACACGCTGGCGGCAGAAACGCCACCGAAGACGATCGAGGTCGCGGTTCCCAGATACCGGGCCGGTACCATTGCCACAGCCGTGGCGCCGATCATCGCCCAGAACGCGCCGTGCGCCAGCGCCCCCACCACCCGTGCGGCCAGCAGCGCGCTGAACGTATCCACCGTAGCCGACCAGACGTTGGAGATAAACAGCACCAGCGTCAGCGCCAGCAGCAGCATTTTTTTCGGCAGATTGCCCAGAAAGACCGAGGCAAACAGCGCACTCAGGGCACCGACCCAGGCATAGAGCGACACGGTCAGGCCAATTTCCGCTTCCGATGCCTGCAGGCCGCAGGCGATAGGCGTCAGCAGGCCCACCGGTGCCAGCTCGGTGGTAACAATGGTGAAGGTGGAGAGCGCCAGAATAAACAATGCCACCCAGATACGTAGCGTCATGGCCGACTCTTTAATAACAGCAGACATAATAACAACCTTTGTTTTCAGACTTTAAATGGTGCGCCAGCCCCTGAGCTGCGCATAATTCAGCAGCGCGGGATTTTCACCCACGCAAACCGGGTGACCGGTGGCTTCCAGCATCGGCACATCCGAGATGTCATCGCCGTAGGCATAGCAGTGCGCCGGCTGCAGACCCTGCTGCTGACAGAACGCCAGCAGCGCCTCTTTTTTGCCGTTGCCGATGGTCTGGGGGGTGCCAATTCCCCCGGTCAGGTACCCCCGTTCATTAATAATCAGCGGCGCGCAGAGCAGATGCTCCACCGCTAAGCAGTCGGCGATCGGCTGCAGGATCGGTTGCATGGAACCCGATACAAACACCACCGTATCGCCCCGCTGCTGGTGCTGACGCAGCGCGCTGAGCCCGCTTGCAATAAAATGGCTCTCGTTCAGGCAGGTCAGGAACCAGCGCTGACCGAAGGTCACCAGCTCAGCGAGCGAAACGTTGATAAACTGCTGGTAATACTCCTGATTCAGCAGTTCCCGCCGCTTGCCCTCTTGCACATCCTGCTTAAAGCGGCGGGTGTATTCCTCGCGCTGTGGATTCAGCCCCTTCTCGTTGCACCAGTAGTCGTAGAAATGGAACATGCTTTTCAGGTTGATCAGGGTTTCATCGACATCAAAAAACGCCGCGACTGTGTTCACGCTCACTCCCCGTAACCCTTTCTGCGGCTTTTGACCGGGAATTCCGGGTCACTGCCCAGCACGCCGGCGTCGCACCAGCGTGAGGGTTCCACCTCGCTTATCACCACCGAGATTTTGTCCAGCGGCGCACCGCTGGTGGTATGCACCGCCAGCGTTACCGCCTCCACCATCGCTTTCACCTGGCTCTCATCACTCATTTTCCAGGTTGTGATTTGTACAAAGGGCATCGTTTTTCCTTAATCCTGCGTAGTGAACTCATCAAATGAGCGGGTTTTCAGTTTGAGCTGGGCGTGAATATCGCCGCCCAGGCCATAAAGTCCGATTGCGCCGCCATAGCTCTGGCGGGCGCTCATATACAGCACCACCACGTTGATAACGCGATTGCTCTCCTCACTGGCGGCGGGGAAAGGGTTGGGTAATTCAGCCCAGAAGCGGGCGCTGCCGCTGGCATCGGTGATAAAGACGTTAGGGATCCCCAGCGGCCCCGGCCGGGTCGGGTTCTCCGGGTGCAGATCGCGCTCACGCAGGCTCATCACCGTATACAGGCTGTCCGGCACCAGGTGGCTGAAGGTAAAGTCAAAGCGGGCGCTTTTCCGATCGGCCGCCACGCTGACCTGCAGCTCACCCTGCGCCTGTAACCAGTTGCCGAGGGTGATCGGCGCGGTGTGGCGCAGCCCGTCGCCGATGCGGTAATCCGCAATCCACCCCTGGTGCAACGGCAGGCTGTCGCGGAGATCGGCATGCGCGCCCGGCCGCTGCTCCGGTGCAAACAGCATCGGATAGTTGTTCAGCGGGATCGGCAGCGGCAGCGTATACAGCACCGTGTCCTGCAACGCGGCGGGTGCTATGCCGTCCAGATGACGCACGATCTGATAGGGTGCAACCTGGCCGAATGCCGGCAGCGGGCTGTGTGCAGAGACCACCGCCGCCCCCCAGGACACTCCCTGCTCACCGGCGATCATCCCGACCACCACAAAGTTACCTTCGCTGTCCATCACCTCCGCAGGGGGGTACAGCGGCCCCTGCGTGGTGGCCGCCAGCTGATAGTGGCGGCGCTGTTCAGACACGGGTGGCCTCCTGCAGCGGGCTGTGTACGGCAGCAAGTGCGCTGAATGCGGCCTGGATCGCCAGCTCATGCTCTTTGTTGCTGATCACCTCGGACGGATAGACGGTAAACGACACCTCCATGGTGGCGCACAGGGTCTGCTGCTGCGTGACCCGGATTTGTGCTTTAAACCGCGCGCGGCGTTGGCGAACATCCTGGTCGACAATGTCGTAGTGGATCTGCGCCGGCAGCGGGAACAGGAAATTGCTGAAGTCGACCGCCATGCCGTTAATCACGTAGTACTTGTTGTTGTCACCGTTAAAGAAAAATTCTTCGGTCACGGCAATAAAGGTCTGTCGGCAGGCTTCCACCAGCAGCATGCCCTGGATGTGCTGCCCGGTCTGATGGTCTGCCATCAGCTCACAGCGCTCATCAATCAGCAGCGGCAGGGTATAGAGGGTATCGCCGACCTTCTCCGCGCTGCCAATCAGCACGTTATGTTTTAATTTTTTATGCGTGTGTGCGTTCTTACTGGTCGAGGCCAGTTTGTCTAATGACGCAAGATCTAACTTATTATTATGAATCTGATTACGCTTATGATTATTCAGCACTTTTCTGGCGTAATCGTCCCGGACACCCTGGCCTACGATAAATTCATGTTCATTATCGATAATTTTCGCCGGGATCTGAGTCAGTAATTCCAGCTGAGAAATAGTCAGTACATCTTTCTCATTACTGAATTCGCTAAATTTATCACCGACAATAAAAACTTTTTTATTGGACATATTCTTCTACTCTCATCAGGATAAAGCACGATAAATACGGGTATACAGACCTTCATTGCCGCCGGTGATGTAGTTATCACCGGCCTGCTGAATGATGTGCTGGTAGCGCGCGTTGGTGAATGCTTCTTTATAGGCCGCTTTATCACCGTTAAAGGCGGAGATAAACATCACGCCCGGTTGCCCGCTAATCAGCGAGTGGAACGCCTCAAAGCTGGTGATCTTATCCTGATGGTCGCGCACCACATTAAAAATGGTCTGGTCGCGCCACTGGCGGTACTGTGCGTAGTTTTCTGCCGGAACTTCAACGTGACGCAGCTGGATATATTGCGTCTGCGGCAGCGGCAGATCCGTCTCAATCGGTGCTTCTACATATTTCAGCAGCTCGCGACGAATATCACCGGACAGGTGGGCCGCCAGGTGATGAAACTCGGCTTCGAGTTCTCCCTCAACCCAGGCAATCTCTTTAATATCGTTAAAAGCGCGCAGCTCCAGTAGCTCATGAATATTGTCTTCTTCACAGATGAAAAGTTTTTTTTCAGCTGAAGATTTAAGCGTCCTGAGCTCGGAAACATTAGCGTTGCTTTTTAATGGGAAACGTGAAACCAGAATATATTTCGCTGACATGATTGTTGTTCTCTTAATTAGTGGTCTTCGGGAATGAATTTATCACCCCGGTATTATTTGAGAATTGTTAATTTTGTAATACCTTTAAGGTATCACCGAACAGGGTATTACCAGCCTTGCGGCTGAATGTACAAAGCAGGTGGTGATAGGATAAAGTAGGATTGATCAGGAAAAGGCTGACAGATTCACCCCCCCAGCCACGGAGATGTTGTGGATAACCTCAATCGTAAATTGCCCAGTATTAAACAGTTGCAGTGCTTCCTGGTGGTTGCCCAGGAGCTGAACTTCAGGAAAGCGGCAGACCGCCTGCGTATGACGCAGCCGCCGTTAACCCGGCAAATAAAATCGCTGGAAGAGACGTTGGGCTACGATCTTTTTATCCGTAATACCCATGATGTCCGGCTGACGGAAAGTGGCGTGCAGCTGACTGGCCGGGCGGCAAAGCTGCTGGACGATCTGGGTAGTTTTATTGGCGATTCGCATCACGAGAAGGATCAGCTGCGTATTGGTCTGACCCGCACCCTCAATTTCAATAATATTCCGCAGGTCAGTGAGAAAATAAAACAGCTGATCAGCGAAGAGGAAATTGAAATACAGAACCAGACGTCTGCCCAGCTGCTGCAGTCGTTGTCTAAGGGCCAGATGGATATGGTGATAACCGGTGAGCGCAGCCTGCCCGGCGAAGAGGAGTTCAGCTTTTACTGGATTTACCAGGAACCACTGCTGGTGGCAATGCCCTCTGCCCACCCGGCCAGTCTGCAGGAGGAGGTTTCACTCGCGGATGTGGCAGACCTGCCGCTGTTCTGGTTTGCCCGCAATGCCAATCCGGCGTTCTACGATAAGTGCGAGCGTTACCTGCGCCAGCTGCCGTTTGTACTGAAACGGATTAAGGAACCGGATGACTCGCTGGTATTACTGGCAGGGGTGGCAAGAAGCAAAGGTTTTGCCCTGCTACCCCAATCGATGTGTACGTTTAATCAACAGGGGCTGTGTTACCGCAGGCTGAACACCACCGAGTCACAGTTGCTGAATATTGATGTCTATATCGCTATCCGCAAGCGGGAAAACCGGGAACGGGTGATTCATGGCATTGGAAATCTGACGGCAGAAGAGTGGGAAGAGCCGCAAGGCAGGCAGGCGCGTCGATCGTACTGAAATAACGGGCGGGAATATCGCGGCGAGCAACCGGCGGGGTAAAAATGGCGAAAAACTGGCCGGGCTGCCCCGGCCAGTCAACATCAGACGACGGCCGCGATAGCTTCCGCCACCTGACGCACGTTACTGTGGTTCAGGCCGGACATGCAGATACGGCCGCTGGCGATCAGGTAGACGCCGAACTCGTTACGCAGGCGATCCACCTGTGCCGCGCTCAGGCCGGTGTAGCTGAACATGCCGCGTTGCTGCAGCAGATAGCTGAAGTCTTTACCCGGCAGCGCTTCCGCCAGCACGTTAACCAGCGTCTGGCGCATCTCAAGGATGCGGGTGCGCATGCCTTCTACTTCCGCCAGCCAGTTGGCTTTCAGATCCGCGTCGTTCAGCACGCATGAGACCACCTGCGCACCAAAGTTTGGCGGGCTGGAGTAGTTGCGGCGCACGGTGGCTTTCAGCTGGCCAAGCACGCGTGCGGCTTCATCGGCGTCGTCACAGACGATCGACAGGCCGCCGACGCGCTCGCCGTACAGCGAGAAGATTTTTGAGAAGGAGTTGCTGACCAGCGCCGGCAGGCCGGCCGCGGCGATAGCGCGGATCGCATAAGCGTCCTCTTCCATGCCCGCGCCAAAGCCCTGGTAGGCGATGTCGAGGAACGGGATCAGCTCGCGCGCCTTCAGCACCTCAGTGACGGCATCCCACTGATCGTTAGTCAGATCGGCACCGGTCGGGTTGTGGCAGCACGGGTGCAGCAGCACGATGCTCTGCGCCGGCAGGCCGTTGAGTTTTTCCAGCAGCGCGTCAAACTTCACGCCGTTAGTCGCCGGGTCATACCACGGGTAGGTGTTAACGGTGAAGCCGGCACCGGCAAAAATCGCCTTGTGGTTATCCCACGTCGGGTCACTGACCCACACCTGCGAATTCGGGAAGTAGAACTTGAGGAAGTCCGCACCGACCTTCAGCGCGCCTGAGCCGCCCAGCGTCTGGATGGTCGCCACGCGGCCCGCTTTCAGCACCGGATGATCGGCACCGAACAGCAGCGGCGCCACCGCACCACGGTAAGCAGCAAGGCCTTCCATCGGCAGATAGAGCGAGGCGCTCTGCGGGCGGGCATTCAGTTCCGCTTCCGCTTTACCGACCGCATCCATCTGCGGAATTGCACCCTGTGCGTCGTAATACAGGCCAATGCTCAGGTTTACCTTATGCGCGCGGTCGTCCTGTTTGAAGGTCTCCATCAGGGAGAGAATTGGATCGCCGGCATAGGCATCAACGTTTTGAAACACGGTGCAGATCTCCATTGTATGTTCGGTGGTTCTGGCGATGCCGGTCGGGCACCGCCGCTATTTTTCAGCGGGGTTACACGTAGTAACGGCCCGGACGGTGGTTCATGGCGATAATCAGATTGAGGATCACCGCACCGGCAATTGAGGCCACCAGCATCTCGCGCGACACCACAAACAGCGACGCCAGCACCACGCAGGTGTCGACGCCCATCTGCAGCTTACCGGCGCGGATGCCGTAACGGTCCTGCAGCCACAGCGCCAGAATATTGATCCCGCCCAGGCTGGCCTTGTGGCGGAACAACACTATAAACCCAATTCCGGTCACCACGTTACCGAACAGTGTCGCATAAAACGGATCCAGCGCCGCAAAATGAATAAACAGCGGGTGCAGCTGGGTAAACAGCGAGACCAGCGCCACCGCGCAGAAGGTCTTGATGGTGAACGCCCAGCCCATACGCTTCACCGCCAGCCAGTAAAACGGCAGGTTGATGGCGAAGAACGCCAGGCCAAACGAGCTTTTGGTCAGGTAGCTGATCAGGAAGGCGATGCCGGCTGTGCTGCCGGTTAACGCGCCGGCCTGCTTCATCAGCGTGACGCCGAAAGAGACCATCAGCGTGCCGAGCACGATAGCCATAACATCTTCGACCAGGCTGTGGGGGACTTTTGCGGGTTGTTCTACTACGTTATCCATCGATCGTGATTTCCGGTGATTAATGCCAGATGCTGGCTGACTCTACGCCAGACACTTTGCAAGAATCGCACCAGAGGCGTGCCCGCAGAGGGATCTCTGAAAGATATAAGAATTAACTGATTGAATGCAGAACGCTTTAAATCGTGATTCCGTGCATATATTTATTAATAAGCGCCAGAATCACGCATTAAATCGGCAAATCGCGCACAGAAAGCGCACCATCCGCAGAGCAGATGCACCATGATGGTGCGCCATTTGCGCCATCATAGTGCATAGCCGGTCAGGTGCGGGTCAGCACGCCGTTCTCTTTCAGCCGGTTCAGCACCACCGAGGTTTTGACATGGGCGATGCTCTGCTGCCCCGCCACCAGCTGGCTGATCAGCGCGCTCAGCCCGGCCAGATCCCCCACCGCCACCTTCAGCAGGTAGTCAGCGTCACCGGTAGTTTTATAGGCGTCCACGATAGCGGATTGCCCCGCCACCATGCGGTGGAAGCTGTCGACGTAGTCGGCGGTGTGGTTAATCAGGCGCACTTCAATCAGGCCAATCACCCCCAGCCCCACCGCATCCGGCGACAGGCGGGCGTGATAGCCGAGGATCATCCCCGACTGTTCAAGGCTGATGCGGCGGCGTGAGCACTGCGAGGCAGAGAGCCCCACCAGATCGCTCAGCTCCTGATTGGTCAGGCGGCCGTTGGTTTCCAGCAGGGTGAGAATTTTAAGGTCGAAATCATCAATCTGGGTCATCGTATTTCCGGCCGGTGTGAGGAACAAACGGCTGACAGATAACCGCATTTTTCCTGCGGATGTCCAACGTTATTTCAGGCAGCGTGCGGAAATGCGCGGTGGATCCGCCCGTTTCAGCGGCTGAAACGGGCGGCAAAGGTGGGTTACTCGTCGTCGTACTGCGGGCCGGCGTAGTTATCAAAACGTGACCACTGGCCGTTAAAGGTCAGGCGCACGGTGCCGATCGGGCCGTTACGCTGTTTGCCGAGGATAATTTCCGCCACCCCTTTCTGGTCGCTGTTTTCGTGATAGACCTCATCACGGTAGATAAACATGATTAAGTCGGCATCCTGCTCGATAGAGCCTGACTCACGCAGGTCGGAGTTGACCGGGCGTTTGTCGGCACGCTGCTCCAGTGAGCGGTTCAGCTGCGACAGCGCCACTACCGGCACCTGCAGCTCTTTCGCCAGCGCTTTGAGCGAGCGGGAGATCTCGGCGATCTCCAGCGTACGGTTATCCGACAGCGCCGGTACGCGCATCAGCTGCAGGTAGTCGATCATAATCAGGCTCAGGCCGCCGTGCTCGCGGAAGATGCGGCGGGCGCGGGAGCGCACCTCGGTCGGGGTCAGGCCGGAGGAGTCATCGATAAACATGTTCTTCTTCTCCAGCAGGATGCCCATGGTGCTGGAGATACGCGCCCAGTCCTCGTCATCAAGCTGGCCGGTACGGATTTTGGTCTGATCGACGCGCGACAGCGAGGCCAGCATACGCATCATGATCTGCTCGCCGGGCATCTCGAGGCTGAAGATCAGCACCGGTTTCTCCTGCAGCATCGCCGCGTTTTCACACAGGTTCATGGCGAAGGTGGTTTTCCCCATCGACGGACGGGCGGCGACGATAATCAGATCCGAACGCTGCAGGCCGGCGGTCTTTTTATTCAGATCCTGGTAGCCGGTATCCACCCCGGTGACGCCGTCGTGCGGCGTCTGGTACAGCGACTCGATGCGCGAGATGGTAGCTTCGAGGATCTGATCGACGCTTTTCGGCCCTTCATCCTTGTTGGCGCGGTTTTCGGCGATCTGGAACACCCGCGACTCGGCCAGATCCAGCAGATCTTCGCTGCTGCGCCCCTGCGGATCGTAACCGGCATCGGCGATTTCGTTAGCCACGGCGATCATTTCACGCACCACCGCGCGCTCGCGCACGATATCGGCGTAGGCACCGATGTTGGCGGCGCTCGGGGTGTTTTTCGACAGTTCGGCCAGATAGGCAAAGCCGCCCACCAGGCTCAGCTCACCTTTGGTTTCCAGCGACTCAGAGAGGGTGATCAGGTCGATCGGTTTGCCCAGTTCCAGCAGGCGCTGCATTTCGCCGAAGATCGTGCGGTGCGGACGGCTGAAGAAATCTTTCGCCACCACGCGCTCCGAGACGTTATCCCAGCGTTCGTTATCCAGCATTAAACCGCCCAACACCGATTGCTCGGCTTCCAGCGAGTGCGGCGGCAGCTTGAGGCCTTCCATCTGTCGGTCGCGGGGCTCGCGGTTTTCCCAGGATTTGTTGGTGGGTTTATTTCCTGCCATAGTGATGCAATTACCGAAAATCGTGTGAGGGGACGGGCAAGTATACCCGTTTGCACCCTTTCCGTCCTCCTCCATTCAGACGCAATCCACAGGAGCTATGATGGCAAAACGTATAGAGTTTCATCAGCACGGCGGTCCGGACGTGCTGCAGCTGGTGAACGTCGATCCGCGCGATCCCGCCGCCGGCGAAGTGCAGGTTGAGAACAAGGCGATCGGCATTAACTACATCGATACCTACATGCGCAGCGGGCTCTATCCATCATCGCTGCCGGCGGCGCTGGGCAGCGAGGCGGCGGGTATTGTTACCCGCGTCGGGCCGGGGGTGGAGGTGCTGAAGGTCGGCGACCGCGTGGTTTACGCCCAGTCCGCGCCGGGTGCCTACAGCGAGGTGCATAACGTGGCGGTGGATAAGCTGGCGCTGCTGCCGGACGCCATCTCCTTCGAACAGGCAGCTGCCTCATTCCTCAAGGGGCTGACGGTTCACTACCTGCTGCGCCAGACCTATGTGATTCAGCCGGACGAAGCCTTTCTGTTCCACGCCGCTGCCGGCGGCGTCGGGCTGATCGCCTGCCAGTGGGCGAAGGCGCTCGGCGCACGGCTGATCGGCACGGTGGGTTCCGCTGAAAAGGCCGAACGGGCGCTGCAGGCCGGTGCCTGGCAGACCATCAACTACCGCGAAGAGGACATTGCCGCGCGCGTCAGCGAGCTGACCGGTGGCAAGAAACTGCGCGTGGTGTATGACTCGGTAGGGAAAGATACCTGGGAAGCCTCGCTGGACTGCCTGCAGCGCCGCGGCCTGATGGTCAGCTTTGGCAACGCCTCCGGCCCGGTGACCGGCGTTAACCTGGCGATCCTCAACCAGAAAGGCTCGCTGTACGTGACTCGCCCGTCGCTGAACGGCTATATCACCACCCGCGAAGCGCTGGCGCAGGCCAGCAACGAGCTGTTCTCGCTGATCGCCAGCGGCGCGATCAATGTTGACGTGCCCGAGTCGCAGAAGTTTGCCCTCGCCGATGCGCAGCAGGCGCACCGCGCGCTGGAGAGCCGCAGCACCCAGGGCTCCAGCCTGCTGATCCCCTGAGCCGCAGGCATAAAAAAAAGAGCCTCCTTGCGGAGGCTCTTTTTTGTTTCTTATTTTATTTTTTGTTTTCGCACTGGTTGTAGGGTCAGCGGCGATGAAGTCGTTTTGATTCAGTGCAGGCATCCTGACAGAAACAGGATGTAAAAAATATGTTTTATTGCCGATCGCGTCCGCCAATGTGCCACGATGTGATCCACTCCGCATTAGCTAAGCCCGCACCGCCAGGCCGGGTTGATTTCAGCGTAAGAAACGGTCACGCCGCGCCGAATCGGGTTTGAAAAAGGTGCGGTACAGCCAGACGGCGGCCAGCGCCAGCAGCAGCCACGGCAGCAGTTTGATCACCATGGCAAACAGCCCGCCGACAAACATCACCAGCGTCGCCACCGCCAGCGCCGCCAGGATGCCCAGCAGCGAAATACCGGTCAGCAACAGCATCATAAAAAAGCCAATGACAAACAGGATCTCCAGCATGTTGCTCTCCACAGAAACAGGGGGTATAGCGGGATATTACAAGAAGCGTGCCAGGTTGGGGGAATGCGTAACTAACTGAATTCTCTGGGCAGGGATGACCAGGACAGCGGTTGCCCTGGTCAATTTAACGAAGGTGTGGTCAAAAAATCAGGCGATTACTCAACGTCCGCCGGCACGCGGTCAGCCACCAGCGCGAGGGCTTTCTCCACCACGTCGACGCCGGCGCCGGGCTTGTGCGCGTTCTCACTCAGGTAACGACGCCACTGGCGCGCGCCGGGAATGCCCTGGAACAGGCCAAGCATATGCCGCGTTACGTGGCCGAGGTAAGTGCCCTGCGACAGCTCCTGTTCGATGTAAGGGTACATGGCGCGCACCACGGCGATCGGATCCGCCGCCGGCCCGTCGCAGCCAAACAGTTCGCGATCCACCTGCGCCAGCAGGATCGGGTTCTGGTAGGCTTCGCGCCCCATCATCACCCCGTCCAGATGCTGCAGATGGGTTTTCGCTTCTTCCAGCGTCTTCACGCCGCCGTTAATCGCCAGCGTCAGCTGCGGGAAGTCGCGCTTCAGCTGATACACGCGCGGGTAGTCCAGCGGCGGGATTTCGCGGTTCTCTTTCGGGCTGAGGCCGGAGAGCCAGGCCTTGCGGGCGTGGATGATAAAGGTGTCGCAGCCGCCCTGCTCCGCCACCGTGCGGATAAAGTCACAGAGGAATTCGTAGCTGTCCTGCTCGTCGATGCCAATACGTGTTTTCACCGTCACCGGGATCGACACCACGTCGCGCATCGCCCTGATGCCGTCGGCCACCAGCTGCGCTTCGCCCATCAGGCAGGCACCAAAGCGACCGTTCTGCACGCGATCGGAGGGGCAACCAACGTTGAGGTTGACCTCGTTATAGCCGCGCTGTTCGGCCAGCTTCGCACACTGTGCCAGCGCCGCCGGATCGCTGCCGCCGAGCTGCAGCGCGATCGGCTGCTCTTCCGGGCTGAAGGCCAGATAGTCGCCCTTGCCGTGAATAATTGCACCGGTGGTAACCATCTCGGTGTAGAGCAGCGTCTGGCGGGTCAGCTGGCGGTGGAAGTAACGGCAGTGACGGTCGGTCCAGTCAAGCATCGGGGCAATCGAAAAGCGGTGTGCAGGGAATTTTTCAGTCATGAAACGCGCAAACTCTGTAGCAAAAGGGGTGACGATATTGTGCGCAATGATAGCACGCTGGTGGACAGGGATATAGCGTTCAGGCGCGGTTTGCCCGCCACGCCAGGCGGACGGTGGCAGCAGCGGTATGCAAACTCGGCGTTTTAGCACAGACGTGATAAAATAACGTTTCAGTCTGGCCTGAGGAGGGAATAATGAACACCACGACTACAGAAAATATCCTGACGCAGGCGGAAGTCATTTGTCAGCAGCGCAGCGTGCGCCTGACGCCACAGCGGCTGGAAGTGCTGCGCCTGATGAGCGTGCAGAACGGCGCGATCAGCGCCTACGATCTGCTGGACCTGCTGCGCGAGTCCGAGCCGCAGGCCAAGCCACCGACCGTCTATCGCGCGCTGGATTTCCTGCTGGAACAAGGCTTTATTCACCGCGTAGAGTCAACCAACAGTTACGTAGTCTGCCACCATTTCGAAGAGCACTCCCACACGTCGGCGATGCTGATTTGCGATCGCTGTGGGTCGGTGAGCGAACAACATGCCGACGGCGTTGAGGCGATCCTGACATCGCTGGCGCTGAAAACCGGCTTCACGCTGGGCCACAGCGTGATTGAAGCGCATGGCTTCTGCTCGGGCTGCGCGGAGATTGAAACCTGCTCTCACCATGAGGCCTGCGATCACGATCACAGCGCACCGGCGAAAAAACGCGGACGTTGAGTTCAGTGCTCCTGCATGCCGGGTGCGGATGCGATCGCTGACAGGGTTACCTGTAGGATAAACGGGATATTTCTGCAGGCAGGTCTGTTGAAGAGAAAACGGGGTTAATGGCGACAGAGCTGTAGCCAGTACAGTAACGGGTCACTACTCAGTGAGTCAGGGGATCTGTTACGGGGTTGGTGAGAGTTGGCACGATCCTTGTGCCTGGGGTAGGAGCCCAATTCTCAGAGGCAGAGATTACCAGCGGTGATCGTTGCGGGTTTCCCAGTCCTTCAGTTCTTTTTCGGCCTGATCTTTCTGGTAGCCGTAACGTTCCTGAATTTTTCCGACCAGCTGATCGCGTTTACCTTCCACGACCGTCAGGTCGTCGTCGGTCAGCTTGCCCCACTGTTCTTTCACTTTACCTTTGAACTGCTTCCAGTTACCGCTCGCTTCGTCTTTATTCATCATATAACTCCCTCAGCTTAGGTTTAGAACAGCCTTTAGCGTATTCGTCTTGTAAGTGCGCCTGATTACCAGATAAAAATCTGGATTAGCGCTGAACACAGAGTTAATTATAGTAGAAACGCGCGGATATGCGCTGAGTGGACGATTAAAAGATAAAATCGGCTCTCCTGCAGGCAGAAAACCGATAAAAGTGAATGTAAATCAGAGACTAAGACTGGGCATCACGTAAGTAACTAAATATTTCCATTATCGTTCAGCGCTGAACCAGGTGCCCCGCCGCCAGTGACGCCGCCAGATCGCCCACAGCGCCAGCCGCCAGCCGCCAGCCGCCAGAGCTGCTTATCGGCAACGGAAAGTAGTTTCATATTGGAGCGGTATCCTTGCCTGTGCGGAACCTGTATCTGGAACTTCACCTGTCACTGCCTGTCGACCTCTGACGGGCTGGACGCGTTCGCCGGGTCACAGGCATCGATCGGTCAGGGCTATATATCAGCACGTCAGCACGTCAGCACAAAGGATATGATCGGTAAGATTGCTGATTCAGGCAGGCTGTCATGCAGCAGGAAAGCGTGCGCAGGAATTCAAAGGGGAAATGCGCAGCGGCGGGGAGGAGGCCGCTGCGTGATGAGCCGTGGTGGGTCGCGCTACTGCCAGTTGCCGTTGCGGATCACGCCCACGGCCAGGCCTTCGATGGTGAGCGTCTGCTCACGCAGGTCGACCACGATCGGCTGGAAGTCCGGGTTTTCCGGCAGCAGCTGCACGGTGTTGCCCTGCTTCTTCAGACGTTTTACCGTCACTTCATCGTCGATACGCGCCACGACCACCTGGCCATTGCGCACGTCTTCGGTCTTGTGTACCGCCAGCAGGTCACCGTCGAGAATACCGATGTCGCGCATCGACATACCGCTGACGCGCAGCAGGAAGTCCGCGCTCGGTTTGAACATTTCCGGGTCCACCTGATAGTGCCCTTCAATATGCTCTTCCGCCAGCAGCGGTTCACCGGCTGCCACGCGGCCGATCAGCGGCAGGCCGTTGACCTCTTCCATCATCAGGCGAATGCCGCGCGAGGCGCCGGAGACGATCTCAATCACGCCTTTACGCGCCAGCGCTTTCAGGTGCTCTTCGGCGGCATTGGGGGAACGGAAGCCGAGCTGCGAGGCAATTTCTGCCCGCGTCGGTGGCATACCGGTCTGGTTAATATGGTCGCGAATCAGGTCATAGACCTGCTGCTGCCGTGCCGTTAATGCTTTCATCCCGCCCCCTGGTTGTTTATACAGTCGACTGTGAGTATATACAGCTATTTCGCCCTTGGGAACCCAAACCCGCCCCGCTGGCGATCAATTTTGCATCAGAGGGGCGTTGCAGAGGTCAGCTGGCGCACTTTCGCCGCATGAAAGTGCCTTTTTTGGATAACTCATTGCAGATTCGGCAGTAACAACATGGCCCAGACAGCGATTGCCAGTAAGATGCTCAGCAGGACGGCGGCGGAGCCCATATCTTTTGCGCGCCCGGCCAGCGGATGCATTTCACTGCCGATGCGGTCCACCACCGCCTCAATCGCGCTGTTGAGAACTTCGACGATAATCACCAGCACCACCGAACCGATCAGCAGTACGCGCGTGACGGCATCAACATCCAGCCAGCAGGCCACCGCCACCGCGATAATCGCCGCGATCGCTTCCTGGCGAAAGGCCGCTTCATGCTGCCAGGCGGCGCGTAATCCTTGCCACGAATAACCGGCTGCTTTTACGATTCGTGTCAGGCCGGTGGCGTTATTTGCCATAATCAGGGAACCCTTTGAGAAGTTTGACGTCGGAGACGGGTGTAGCACAATTTGCAACACCACAGATTCTGTTGGCGCTTTCTGGTATGCTTGCGGCGCTTTGCTAACAAGAGGCTTCATGTTGTCTATGTCAGGTTGGCGTAATTTATATTATAACCTTTTGAATCTGCCAGTTAAATTTCTGGTAAAGAGTAAGGCAATTCCGGCCGAGCCGGTTGCTGAGCTCGGGCTCGATACGTCGCGCCCTATTATGTATGTGCTGCCTTATGATTCAAAGGCCGATCTCCTGGCGCTGCGTGAGCAGTGTCGCAAACAGGAGCTGCCGGATCCGCTGCAGCCGCTGGAGATCGATGGCACCCTGTTGCCGCGTTATGTGTTTATCCATGACGGCCCGCGCCTGTTCCCTTACTACGTGCCAAACCCGGATTCGGTCAAGCTGTTCCATGACTATCTGGACCTGCACCGCAGCCATCCTGACCTTGATGTGCAGATGGTGCCGGTGTCGGTGATGTTTGGCCGTGCGCCGGGACGCGAGGTGCAGGGCGAAAGCCAGCCGCATCTGCGGGTGCTGAACGGCATTCAAAAATTCTTTGCGGTGCTGTGGCTGGGGCGCGACAGCTTCGTGCGCTTCTCGCCGATGGTCTCGCTGCGCCATATGGCCACCGAGCACGGCACGGATAAAACCATCGCTCAGAAGCTGGCCCGCGTGGCGCGTATGCATTTCGCCCGCCAGCGCCTGGCGGCGATCGGCCCGCGTCTGCCGGTGCGTCAGGACCTGTTTAACAAGCTGCTGCAGTCGAAAGCCATCGCCAAGGCGGTGGAAGACGAGGCGCGCAGCAAGAAAATCTCCCATGAGAAGGCCCAGCAGAACGCCATCGAACTGATGGAAGAGGTGGCGGCCGACTTCTCCTATGAGGCGATCCGCCTGACCGACCGCATTATGGGCTGGACCTGGAGCAAGCTTTACCAGGGGATCAACGTCAACGGCGGTGAGCGCGTACGCCAGCTGGCGCAGGACGGCCACGAGATCGTCTACGTGCCGTGCCACCGCAGCCATATGGATTACCTGCTGCTCTCCTACGTGCTCTATCACCAGGGGCTGGTGCCGCCGCATATCGCGGCCGGAATTAACCTGAACTTCTGGCCGGCCGGGCCGATTTTCCGCCGGCTGGGGGCGTTCTTTATCCGTCGCACCTTTAAGGGCAATAAACTCTACTCGACGGTATTCCGCGAATACCTCGGCGAGCTGTTTACCCGCGGCTATTCGGTGGAGTACTTCGTGGAGGGCGGACGCTCACGCACCGGCCGCCTGCTCGATCCGAAAACCGGCACGCTGTCGATGACCATTCAGGCGATGCTGCGCGGCGGCAACCGGCCAATCACCCTGGTGCCGATCTATATTGGCTACGAGCACGTGATGGAAGTAGGTACCTACGCTAAAGAGCTGCGCGGCGCGACCAAAGAGAAAGAGGGCTTCCTGTCGATGGTGCGCGGGCTGCGTAAGCTGCGAAATCTCGGCCAGGGCTACGTCAACTTTGGCGAACCGCTGCCGCTGGTCGCGTATCTTAACCAGCAGGTGCCGGAGTGGCGCGAGGCGATTGACCCGATTGAGGCCCAGCGCCCGGCGTGGTTAACCCCGGCGGTGAACGATATTGCCCAGAAAGTGATGGTGCGCATCAACAACGCCGGGGCGGCGAACGCCATGAACCTGTGCGTGACCGCGCTGCTGGCTTCACGCCAGCGCTCGATGACCCGTGACCAGCTGACCGAACAGCTCGGCTGCTACGTCGAACTGCTGCGCAACGTGCCCTATTCGCCGGATGCCACCGTGCCGGATATGACGCCGGAAGCGCTGCTGGAACACGCGCTGAGCATGAATAAGTTTGAGCTGGAGCAGGACAGCATCGGTGAGATCGTGATTCTGCCGCGCGAGCAGGCGGTGCTGATGACCTACTACCGCAACAACATTCATCATATGCTGGTGCTGCCGTCGCTGATTGCCGCGGTCCTGATGCAGCACCGCGAGCTGAGCCGTGATGAGCTGCTGCGCCAGGTCAGCGTGATCTACCCGATGCTGAAAAGCGAGCTGTTCCTGCGCTGGGATGCCGCAGAGCTGCCGCAGGTGATTGAGCCGCTGGTGGCCGAGATGGCGCGTCAGGGCCTGCTGCTGGTGGAAGACCAGCATCTGCGCCTGAACCCGCCGCGTTTCCGCACCCTTCAGCTGCTGGCCGCCGGCGTACGCGAAACCCTGCAGCGTTATGCCATTACCTTCTCGATCCTCAGCGCGAACCCGGCGATTAACCGCGGCACGCTGGAGAAAGAGAGCCGCACCATGGCCCAGCGCCTGTCGGTGCTGCACGGCATTAACGCGCCGGAGTTCTTCGACAAGGCGGTGTTCACCTCGCTGGTGCTGACGCTGCGTGATGAAGGCTACATCAGCGATTCCGGTGATGCCCAGGTTGAACGGACCCAGCGCGTTTACCAGCTGCTGGCGGAGCTGATCACCCAGGACGTGCGGATGACGATTGAAAGTGCTGTGGCACCGGAGCCCTCCGCCGCTGCCGTGACGGAGAGCGCGATCGCGCCGGAGTAATACGGTGACGCGGTGACGGAGAGTGCGGTTGCCCCGGAGTCATGGGGCAACGCCCTGACCACCAGCCACGCCCGCGGTAAAAATCAGTTAAACGGCAACCCGGTGTTGCCTGCAACGAAAAGGCCGGTCGCACTGAGCCAGTAAAGAGGGGAAGCCCCATGATTTACTGCGCCAGCGCGACCGGCCTTTTTTTCGCCTGTCCCGACGGTAGCCTGATGATGCTAAGGCTCGCCACCGGCGCAGAGCGCGGCTACCAGAGGCTGATAGCGATGCCGGCAAACAGCACCATACCGACGTAGTTGTTATTCAGGAACGCCCTGAAACAGGCGTCGCGATCGCGTCCTGCCACCTGCCTCTGCTGGTGTATAAACAGCCCGGCCGCCAGCAGCATGGACCACCAGAACGCCCCGCCCAGCCCGCTCAGCCAGCCGACCAGCGCCATCAGCGCCAGCGTTGCCAGCTGCAGCAGTCCGACGATTAGCTTATCGAAGCGGCCAAACAGGATCGCCGTCGACTTGACGCCAATCTTCAGGTCGTCGTCGCGATCGACCATCGCGTACAGGGTGTCGTAAGCCACCGTCCAGCAGACGTTAGCAAAAAACAGCAGCCAGCAGACCAGCGGCACGCTCTCGCTGACCGCCGCCCAGCCCATCGGGATCGCCCAGCCAAACGCCGCGCCCAGCACCACCTGCGGCAGGTGGGTGTGACGCTTCATAAACGGGTACATCCACGCCAGCGTCAGGCCGCCGAACGACAGCAGGATAGTCATGCGGTTCATGGTCAGCACCAGCGCGAAGGAGACCAGCACCAGCCCGGCAAACAGCAGTTTGGCCTCACGGCTGGTGACCGCCCCGCTCGGCAGCGGGCGCAGCCGGGTGCGTTTGACGTGGCCGTCGATTTTGCGGTCGGCGAAGTCGTTAATCACGCAGCCGGCAGCGCGCATGGTAATTACCCCCAGCGTAAACACCAGCAGCACGTTCAGCGGCGGCACGCCGTCCGCCGCCAGCCACAGCGCCCACAGCGTCGGCCACAGCAGTAGCACCGTGCCGATCGGCTTATCGATGCGCATCAGGCGGCAGTACGCCGCTAATTTACTCATTGGCAGACTTCTCTCCACGTCAGGATCTCTGCTCTGGCGCCAGGCTGGCATACAGCGGCGAAGCGGGTAAAAACAGTTCGGTCAGCAGCAGCGGCTTGCCCGTGAGGCGCAGGCGCGAGCGCCGTGCCCACAGCGCGCCGTGGTGGCCGACGTCAATAAAATCGCGGGTCAGGGTTGAGCTGGCAAACAGATAGCGCCCCAGCGGCACGCTGCCCAGCTGCTGCAGCTTCTGCTCCGGCCCGACCAGCGTTGACTCCGGCACCAGCGTGCGCGCCACCAGCCAGGGTACGCCGTCGCCGCACAGCTCAATTTCACGCAGCCAGTAGCGCGGCTCGTCAGGCAACAGCGCTGACTCTTCCGGCCAGGCGTCTCCGCCGACAAAGCCTTCGCGCAGCACGTTGACCGTCACCTCACCGCAGTAGCGTTCAAAACGCCGGGTCATTGAGTCAACTTCCATCAGCCAGTCAAGCAGGGGGGCGGTCAGCAGGGGTGAGGATTCGGGCAGCCAGTCGATCGCGCGCAACGGCGACAGCGCGTTCTCAGCCATAACACTTCTCCGTAAAAATGGGGTACCCGAGTGTACCCCATTTTCTTACTCGCGTTTCAGGCGGTTACTGTTCGCCAGCCACAGAGTGCACACCAGGATAAGAATGGCGAAGGTGTAGGCCAGCGTATCCAGCGGATTTTTATGGTCGACGATAATCAGGCGGATAATCGCCGTGATGCCGATATAGACGAAGTAGCGTAGCGGGAAGTGGTAGCCCGACTGGAAGTATTTGACGATCAACGCGATAAATTCAAAGTAGAGAAAATAGATCACGATGCCTTCAATCAGCAGGTAAGACGAGGTCTGCTCGCCGGTGTTCAGCAGCACGTTGGCCAGGTGGATGGTCTCTTTACCGAGAAAAATCACCAGGATCACGGCCAGCGCAATCAGGCCGGCGTTCAGCACCATCTGCAGGGCAAAAGCCAGCCGGGTGGCCGGGGTGTTATGGGCGGGGGGAGTCATGGGTCATACCTCAACGTCATTGTTATCTGGCGGGAAAACCGCTGCTGATACTATGCTTGAGTGTGACGCAGATCACAAGACACCCCGCCGGATGCGGGGCAATAGCGGGGTCAGCGCCGGCCCGTACGGCTAACCGTGGCGGGCCGGCGCTGGCAGGATCAGCGGTAGTTAATATCGCGATCGCTGGTCAGGTCATAGAGGTTGTACTTACGACCCAGCTGCTGGCCACCGTCACGCGTCAGCGGTGTCCAGTTGATCTGGGCGCGGCCGCGGATCGGATCGAGGCTGAACAGATCCATCGGGATGGAGACGTAGAACCCTTTGGTGAAGTCCCCTTCGCCATACTCTTCCGACGAGACGTTGGTTTTGGTGGCGTAGACGCCGACGGCCACGCCGCTGTCGAAGCGTTTGGAGACGTCAACGGTCACGCCCTTATCCTCCGCCAGATACTGCCCGACGCTGGCCTTGACCAGCACGCCCTCGAAGAACCACGGCTGCCAGTAACCGGTCAGATTGCCCACCTTGGCCTTGTAGTTGGTGAACTTCATCATGTTGTCCCAGTCACGCTGCTTAACGTAGTTGGCATCGACGCCAATCGCCCAGCTGGCGTCCAGCGGACGATAGAGCAGTTCACCGCCGACGCCGCCGTACATGGTCTCCAGATAACCACCGTACACCTGGCCGTAGAAATCACCGCCGAGGTGGCGCATGTAGTTGGCCTGCAGGTTGTTGACGTAGGCGTCGTTTTCCACGTACTCGCGGATGTGGGTACGCACCCGCGGCAGGCTCGAGTCGCCCGGCGCGCCGTCGTAGTTAAAGCGGTTGTAGTTGTTGGCCACGTTGACGAACACGCTGCCGTCAATCAGCAGGTGGTTGGTCAGCCAGTAGCTGGCGTTAGCCGACACGCCCACCTGGTACATGTAGAAGCTTTCCGGGCCGCCAACCGACTGGTTGAGCACCGGCGACAGGCTGTAGTCGAGGCGATCGCCGTCGATGTAGAAGCCCTGCTCGGCGTTCTCCGGCAGGTGCGGGTTGATACGCACCTGACGCAGCGTCTCTTCATGCCCCAGCGGATAGCCTTCCAGCTGGCGCTTCAGGCTGACAACGTCGGTTTCGGTGGTCACCTGCGGCATATTATTGCGGATCTCGGTGACGCGGATCTTCTCTACGCCTTCCGGCAGATGGTTGGCGAGGATCACGTTGGCGCGCTCCACGCCGCGTGCGGTGTCGCGGTATTTGGTCTGCTCACCGCTTGCGTACAACGTGTCGCCTTTCACCTGAATGCGCGGCGCGTCGAAGCCGGCGTTGTATTTCAGGTCGGTCAGCTGCGCGGCGGTGGTGGTCGGCTCGAGGAACCGCTCCTGCGGCTGCGGGTTGTAAGCCGGTACCGGCTTATCACGCTGCACCTGGGTATTGTCATTAAAGTTGGTGCGCAGGGTGAAGCCCGCCATAAAGGTGTTGCCACGCTCGTAGCTGACGTTGACGTCCGCCCAGTCGGTGACGCGGTAAATGGCTCCGACGTTGAACTTACTTTTCTGCTCCAGCTTGCCGGCAAAGTCACCCTGGTAATCGTTGCCTTCGTATTCGGCCTTCAGGCGCAGAGGCTGCCACGGCGTCTGGTATTCGATACCGCCGAAGATCGCAGCCGGACCGTGGAAGGCGTTGCTGATGCTGACCGACCCCGGCGTGCCGTTGCTGCCGTCACGGTAGCAGTATTTATCGCTGGCCCGGCAGAACGGGTTAGTCACGTTGCCGCTGTTGCCGAGGTAGCCAAAGCCCATGCCGAGGGTGAAGTCAAACGGCCCCCAGGCCTTGGTCGCCACCAGGTATTCACTGTCAAACAGCCCGGTACCGCCCAGATCGCGGGTGCCGACCGCCACTTCCGGCAGCCAGAAGCCCTCTTCCCACAGGCGCAGCTTGAGGTCAAACGCCTTGTCTTTGTAGCTCTGATTGCCGCTGAACTCTTCCGAGCCGCTGTATTGACGGGTACGGACGTCAGTGTAGCGCACGGTCGCTTCCAGCCACGGGAACAGCGCTACCGAAGCCGAGTAGAAGCGATACTGATCGTTGTTACGGTAGTTGAGGCTGAACTCGCCCTCTTTCGCCATCCGCGCGGTCGGCACCTGCATCAGGCCGACGCCGCCGAAGTCAGACTGTGACGGACCGACAGGTTCCGGGTAAGAAGCCGCCTGTGCCTGCAGCGCGCAGGTGACAGAGAATGAGAGCAGGCTGAGAAGGTAACGTTTTTTCATCAGTCAGGGATCCGGTGCGTCAGAACAGATACGATCTGCTGGTTAAGATCGGCCAGGTCGCGCGGCAGCGTCCAGGAGGAGAAGCCTACAAAGATAATGCTGCCCGCGGCGGGCTCAACGTGGCGGCGGTTCCAGTAGGCGACCGGCACCTCGCTCACCTGCCCGTCCGGCGTTATCAGCTGCGCCGTATTGCGCTCCGCGCCGCGCACGTGGTCACGCGGCTGCAGGTAGTCAGCCACGCTGCGCCCGGCCGCCCACGGCGTTGTTCCGGCACCGTCTACCGCACCGAACAGGGTAACGGAGGTCGGTTCGGCCAGGGTGTAGACGCTGTAGTCACCCACCAGCCGGCGGTTGGCGGAGGACGAGAGGCGAACCCGATCCGGGTCGAGGGAGACCAGCTGACGGCCGGTAACCTTCAGCGCGGCAACCTGCTGACGCACGTTCTCGACCACCGCGGCCTGGGCGGCATCATCATCGCCGCGCAGCGCATCACGCCAGCCCGCCAGGCGTGCCAGCAGCTGCTGCTGTTGCTGCAGCGCCACCGCAGTGGCCTGTTTTTCAGCAATGACCGTGCCGGGCCACCAGGTTTTCCCCTGTAGCGCCGGGCTGGCCACCAGCTGGGCGAGGTTAGCGGCGTGGCTGACCTGTGCGGTCTGCTGCTGGCCGGGATAAAACACCGTAACCTGGCTGTCGGCCAGGGCCTGCAGCGACAGCGAGGCCGCTATCCCTGCGCATAAAGCGATCAGTTTTTTCATGATTTTGCCGGCTTCAGGATAGTGGTGGTCACGGGAAGATAGTCTGCGCCAAGGTCTTGCTCAGTTTTACGCATCTGGCCGCTGGTGGTATCGATCCAGAAGGTATTGCGCCAGGACTTACCGTTGCTGGCCATAGAGACCTCTTCCTGCCAGACGCGGCAGGCGACCGGCTTCCCGGCTAACTGCAGCACCTCATCCTTCAGACGGGTAAAGCGCGAGACGGCTTCGCCGGCGCGCAGCTGGCCCTGTTCGGTCCAGCTCAGCGTTCGGGTCCAGCCGGCCCCCTCGGTCAGCTGCAGCGGGTTACGCAGCGGATCCTGCTGCAGGTTGCTGACCTGGTTCAGGTTGTCGCTCAGGCCCAGGGTTTTGATTACGCGGCCGTTCTGCGTCACCACCATCGCTTTATCGCTGGTGATCCACTTCTGCTGGCCGTTTTCATTGAAGCCCAGTACCACGAAAATTTGCTGACCGTCAGCGACACGCAAATACATGCTGGCATAAGGCAGCGCGTTAATGCGTTCAGCGGTCACCTGAATATCATCGGGGCCAAGGAAAGCCTGGGTCGCGGCGTCACTCAAGCCTTTTTGAGTGGCGGTACAGGCCTGTAACAGCAGGCAGATTAGCAGCAGAGGTAGGTTTCGCACCGGTTAGGATCCCTGAGCAAATAGGTGACGTAAAAAATAACCACACGGACGTGTGGTTATGTTTAAAAGTGATACTTAGCGGGTGGTGCTGGTGGTGGTAGTAGTGGTGGTTCCGGTATTAGAACCGTTACTGCCACCTGCTGCACCGACTGCAACGCCAGCAACAACGGCAACAACGCCGACGCCGATTGCGGTTGCAGCACCAGAAGACAGCGCGCCAGCTTCAACGCCAGCAGCGTCACCAGGTGCAGCAAACGCAGCAGAAGCACCCACTAAATACACAGAGGCTGCAGCAGCCCATAACAGTTTTTTCATTGCACTTTCCTTCATGAAATGAATGAACACCGGGGCCAGAATGGAACCCGGCACTCATAGTATGGGGAATAAAACTCCAGAAATCAGCGGACTAATAATAGTCGCTTTAGCCGGTCAGTTTCACTAATCCATGCTCAACAAACCGCTTTTTTGCACATTAAATTATGCAAAATAGCCATTTTACGAAACTTAATGCCAATTAAAGGCGGCAACAACACCCTGTTATGGTAAAAGCGCCTTAAATCAGATTAAGCACGACATGATGGTAATAATTAGTCATTTTTGCAAATAAAAGTTTATAAAATCATCCAGTTAAACTTTACATTAGCGGACATAACTAGAGATAAACGCGGGATATTTTCAAAAAAATCGGCGTAAAATGCGAGGAAAAAAAACGCATTTTAAGATTAATCCTAGAGAGGGGGCGCACAGTTTCCACACGCCGATGCTGGAAAAAACGAAAAAAGACGACTGTTAAAAAACCCCGGTTGCCCGGGGTGGTGATGCGGTTCTGCGATAAGCCCGATTAACGCCAGGACTTATAACGGTTAATCAGGCCGTTAGTTGAGCTGTCGTGGCTGGTTACCTCTGTACCATCGGCCAGTTCAGGCAGAATACGGTTCGCCAGCTGTTTGCCCAGCTCCACGCCCCACTGATCGAAGGTGAAGATGTTCAGAATCGCACCCTGAGTGAAAATCTTGTGCTCATACAGAGCAATTAACGCGCCGAGGCTGAACGGCGTCACGTCGCGCAGCAGGATCGAGTTGGTCGGACGGTTGCCTTCAAACACCTTGAACGGCGCCACGTGCTCAACGGCGCTGGCGGCCAGACCGGCATCGGCAAACTCTTTCTCCACCACGTCACGGCTCTTACCAAAGGCCAGCGCCTCGGTCTGCGCGAAGAAGTTGGACAGCAGCTTATTGTGATGGTCGCCCAGCTTGTTGTGGGTGATCGCCGGCGCGATAAAGTCGCACGGGATGAGCTTGGTGCCCTGGTGGATCAGCTGGTAGAACGCGTGCTGGCCGTTGGTGCCCGGCTCGCCCCAGATGATCGGGCCGGTCTGGTAATCCACCGGGTTGCCGTTACGGTCAACGTACTTGCCGTTAGACTCCATATTGCCCTGCTGGAAGTAGGCGGCAAAACGGTGCAGATACTGGTCGTACGGCAGGATCGCTTCGGTTTCAGCACCGAAGAAGTTGTTGTACCAGATGCCGATCAGCGCCAGCAGCACCGGCAGGTTCTGCTCAGCCGGGGTATTGGCGAAGTGCTGATCCATCGCGTGTGCGCCGCTCAGCAGCTGCTCAAAGTTGTCATAACCGATGGAGAGCACGATCGACAGACCAATCGCCGACCACAGCGAGTAGCGGCCGCCAACCCAGTCCCAGAACTCGAACATGTTGTCGGTATCGATACCGAACTCCGCCACCGCCTTGCCGTTGGTGGACAGCGCGGCGAAATGCTTCGCGACGTGCTGCTGGTCGCCGGCCGCTTTGAGGAACCAGTCGCGCGCGCTCAGGGCGTTGGTCATGGTCTCCTGGGTGGTGAAGGTTTTGGAGGCCACGAGGAACAGCGTGGTTTCCGGGCTGAGGTCCTTCAGCGTTTCGGCGATATGGGTGCCGTCCACGTTGGAGACGAAATGCATATTCAGGTGGTTTTTGTACGGGCGCAGCGCTTCGGTGGCCATAAACGGACCGAGATCCGAGCCGCCGATGCCGATATTCACCACGTCGGTGATCGCTTTACCGGTATAGCCTTTCCAGTCACCGCTGATGATGCGCTCAGAGAAGCCCTTCATCTTTTCCAGCACCGCGTTGACTTCCGGCATCACGTCTTTGCCATCGACCAGGATTGGCGTGTTGCTGCGGTTACGCAGCGCAACGTGCAGTACCGCGCGATCTTCAGTGCGGTTGATCTTCTCACCGGAAAACATTGATTTGATTGCCGACTGCAGGTCAGTCTCTTTTGCCAGCGCCTGCAGCTTATCGAGGGTCTCGCGGGTGATACGGTTCTTGGAGTAGTCCACCAGGATCTGATCGTCGAAGGTGGCGGAGAACGCGGTGAAACGGGCGCTATCCTTAGCAAACAGGTCAGCAATTTGCACATCTTTCATCTGTTCAAAATGCTGCTGCAGATCCTGCCAGGCAGCGGTTTGTGTCGGATTGATATTTTTCATAGCAACACACTCTTTTTATTTAAGAATCGTAAATCAGCCGGACGACAGTGTACGCGTTCGTCGCGCGACGCTGACCTTTTCCTGTAACAGGCACGAGCTATCATTGCGGCGTCGTCCGGGCGGTATCGTTATGCTAACTGCGGATGATTCGCACTAATCGTTTCAGTATGACGGCATCAGGCTGAAAATTATAGTCCGTGATGTGCGCAGAAAAATTGATGTTTTCGCCCAGACGGGCGTTTTTTTTGCCGCTGGCGATTAGCAGCGGTAATACCGCCAGCCCCTTCAGGAATATCAGTAATCATCGGCCGACTGTCGTTGACAGCGGGGGGATAAACCGATATTTCTATGCGCCTGTTTGCGCACCCGTGCGCAACCTGGAAGAGGCGCGTCGCCCAGGCAGTGTGTTGGAGGAACCGTATCCAGCGAAGGCATATGATGGGGTGCGACGCCGAGGTATTACCCACGCGGAGTGGGACGTATCGACCACAGGGGCTGAATCCTCTGGGTTGTCACCGGAACGTCTGATGAACAGACGTTTTGCAAGGTGGGGCGCTTCCGGGTGACTCGTAGTTTCTACGTCTGACCCGTTCCTGCTCTCCCCCTTGTGCCAAGGCTGATGGAAAATATCCTGACACGAGGTAGTCATGTCTCAAAATCTGATCGTAGCGAAGTTTGGCGGCACCAGCGTGGCCGATTTTACCGCTATGAATCGCAGCGCCGATGTGGTGCTGTCCAACCCGGACGTGCGTCTGGTCGTTCTCTCCGCCTCTGCGGGTGTAACCAATCTTTTAGTGACGCTGGCTGAAGGTAAACAGCTGGAGGAACGCGCGTACCTGCTGGACGATATCCGCCGCATTCAGTACGCCATTATCGACTGCCTGCAAGAGCCCGGCGTAATCAGCGATGAGATCGACCGCATGCTGGAGAATATCGCCATGCTGGCCGAGGCCACCGCGCTGGCGACCTCCACCGCGCTGACCGACGAGCTGGTCAGCCACGGCGAATTGATGTCGACCCTGCTGTTCGTTGAAATCCTGCGCGAGCGCCAGGTTAACGCCGAGTGGTTTGACGTGCGTAAAGTGATGCGCACCAACGATCGTTTTGGCCGTGCCGAGCCGGAGATCGCTACCCTGTCGACGCTGGCGTCGACCCAGCTGCAGCCACGTATTGCCGAAGCGCTGGTGGTAACCCAGGGCTTTATCGGTAGCGAAGATAAAGGCCGCACCACCACCCTTGGCCGCGGCGGCAGCGACTATACCGCTGCCCTGCTCGGCGAAGCGCTGGGTGCCAGCCGTATTGATATCTGGACCGACGTACCGGGCATCTACACCACCGATCCGCGCGTGGTGTCTGCCGCCAAGCGTATCGATGAGATTACCTTTGAAGAAGCCGCTGAGATGGCCACCTTCGGAGCCAAAGTGCTGCACCCGGCGACCATTCTGCCGGCCGTGCGCAGCGATATTCCGGTGTTTGTCGGTTCGAGCAAAGATCCATCCGCCGGCGGCACGCTGGTGTGCAATAAGGGCCAGAACCCGCCGCTGTTCCGCGCGCTGGCGCTGCGTCGTCGTCAGACGCTGCTGACCCTGCACAGCATGAACATGCTGCACGCGCGCGGGTTCCTTGCCGAGGTGTTCAATATCCTCGCGCGCCACAGTATCTCGGTGGACCTGATCACCACCTCTGAAGTGAGCGTGGCGCTGACGCTGGATACCACCGGGTCGACCTCGACCGGCGACAGTCTGCTGACTCAGGCGCTGCTGACCGAGCTGTCATCGCTGTGCCGGGTGGAAGTGGAAGAGAACCTGGCGCTGATCGCGCTGATCGGCAACAAACTCTCCCAGGCCTGCGGCGTAGGCAAAGAGGTGTTTGGCGTGCTGGAAGGGTTCAATCTGCGGATGATCTGCTACGGTGCCAGCAGCTATAACCTGTGCTTCCTGGTCCCAGGCCAGGACGCGGAGCAGGTGGTTCAGCGGCTGCACCGCAACCTGTTCGAGTAATCGGGTCACTGAGTCATCGCGAAACCGGGCCTGGCCCGGTTTTTTTACGCCCGGAATAAACAGGCGGTCTCTGGCCCGCGCCTCGCCCCGCGTTAGCCGATCGCACTGCTTTCACCGCACTGACTTAGCTTTTTCTGCTGATATTCACCGCAGGTTTGCTGCTTTTTCACCCCACTTTTAATGCTATGATCTGTTCCCGCCGTTTCTGGTAACGGCGCCGTCTGCTATGGCAAATTGGGTTTACCGTCTTACCTGCGGAGTTTACACGCGGGATACATACAACATGATAAAAGGAAGTCTGGCTATGCTCGCCACCGTAACGCGACTGTTCCCCCTGTGGGCGGTCCTGCTCTCTGCTGCCGCCTACTATACGCCGGATACCTTTACCGGCTTTGGTCCGTACGTCACTTATCTGCTGATGCTGATTATGTTCGGCATGGGCGTGACGCTGAATATTGATGATTTTAAGCGGGTGCTGACTCGTCCGGCACCGGTGATTGCCGGGACGTTTCTGCACTATCTGGTGATGCCGCTGGCCGCATGGGCGCTGGCGAAGCTGTTTAATATGCCACCGGATCTGTCGGCGGGGATGATTCTGGTCGGCAGCGTGGCCAGCGGTACCGCGTCGAACGTGATGATCTATCTGTCGAAGGGCGACGTGGCGCTGTCGGTGACCATCTCGTCCGTGTCGGCGCTGGTCGGCGTGTTTGCCACCCCGCTGTTAACCAAGTTCTACGTTGATACCCATATTCAGGTGGACGTGGTGGGGATGCTGTTGAGCATCGTGAAGATCGTGGTGGTGCCGATTAGCCTCGGGCTGGTGATACACCATACGCTGAACGGCGTGGTGAAGCGCGTGGAGCCGTATCTGCCGGCGTTTTCAATGGTCTGTATTCTGCTGATCATCAGTGCGGTAGTGGCGGGCAGTCAGAGCCATATTGCCTCGGTGGGCCTGGTGGTGATTATTGCGGTGATGCTGCATAACGCCATTGGTCTGTTGGGCGGTTACTGGGGCGGCAAGCTGTTCGGTTTTGATGAGTCAACCTGCCGCACGCTGGCGCTGGAGGTGGGGATGCAGAACTCCGGTCTGGCGGCGACGCTGGGCAAGCTGTACTTTTCACCGCTGGCGGCGTTGCCAGGTGCGTTGTTCTCGGTGTGGCACAATCTGTCCGGGTCGCTGCTGGCGGGCTACTGGTCGGGGAAAGAGATTAAGGACAAGAATAAGTAAGGTTCTCTTTTTGTCAGGAAGAAGCCGGGGCGAGATGCTCCGGCTTTTTTTTGGGCTTTGCTGCAAAAATGGTGCCTCTGGTTAGGGGTATGGCTGCTAAACCGGAGCCTGGCTTATCGGGGGGTGATGCGGAACGCGGACACGCCGTAAACCCGTCCCTGGGGGCTTGGCATCGCCCATCCATGGGCGCTGACAGTCCGCTTATCCGCATCACCCCCCGATTGCCTTTTTGCGATTGAATCGCTTTATCGGCATTCAAGCTTTGGGGATCATATCGTTCCCGACGAGCTGAACACTGGAATTAGCAGCGAAGCCCTTAACAGCAACAATGCAGCCTAAAAGGGAGTCCGTTGGGGGACAGGTTAGCCGGGCGTACGGCGCACGGATGCGCCGTCCGAGCCCCCAGGGAAGGGTTCACGGCGACCCGGCGATCTGCCCGCAACGGGCGACCCGATCGCCGGAATCAGCAGCGATGCCCTGGCAGCAAATAGGCCGCCGAACCAGGCACCTGAGTACAAAGCCACAGCCAGACAGGAAGTCCGTTGGGAGGCAGGTGACGATTTATCCCCGATCGTCATCGTTCTTGTCATCGTCCGGCTGCTCGAGCACGCTGTAGGCCACCGCGCAGAACAGCGAATTCAGGCGTTTCATATCCCCCAGCAGGCCGAGATGCAGCGAGCTGGTCTCAATGCTCTGCACGTTCTGCTGGTGCAGCCTGTCCACGTGGGCGTGGGAGAAGCGCCGGTTGGTGATGCGGAAACGGTGCTTGGCGCGGCGCAGCCGCCGGGCGCTGGTGATATCGCGTGAAAGAAATACCGACAGGCTGAGGCGCAGATTGCTGCCCAACAGCTCCAGCTGTTCGTCCAGCTCCTGCAGCCCTTCCACGGAGAATGCCCGCCGCGCGGTCAGCGACTTACTCGCCACGTCGCCGCCCATTCGCTCCAGGATATCGCCGGCCATCTCCAGGTTCAGCGCCATCTCGATAATCTCCGCCCAGCGGCGGGAATCCTCCTCGGCCAGATCCTCCTTCGGCATCTGCGCCAGATAGAGCTTGATAGCGGTATAGAGCACGTCGACGTCATCATCCAGCTTGCGGATCTCGCGTTCCTGGCGTACTTCGCCGTGGATTACTTTACTGAACGACGCCAGCATCTGCTCCATAACGTCGCCCATCCGCAGCGTCTCGCGGGAGGCATTCGCCAGCGCAAGCGTTGGCGTATCCAGCGCGGAGGCGTCAAGATGGCGCGGTTTCAGCCGCAGGTCGTTTTCCGGTTCTTCACGGATCAGCCGTTCGCACAGCGCCGCCATCGCGCCGGCAAACGGCACCATCGCCAGGCAGCGGATCAGGTTGTAGAACACGTGGAAGAAGATCACCAGCTCTTCATCATCCACCGGCAGCCGGTCCAGCCACGCCGCCAGCGGCTCAACGAACGGCAGCACGATCAGCAGGCCGATAAATTTAAACAGCAGGCTGCCCAGCGCCACCCGCTTGCCGGCGGCGTTGGCGGTACTGTTGTTAAGCATCGCCAGCAGCCCGCTGCCGAGGTTGGCCCCGATGACGAGGCACAGCGCCACCTTAAACGAGATCACCCCGGTGGCGGTCAGCGTGGCGGTGATCAGCACCGCCGCGAGGCTGGAGTAGCTGATAATGGCAAACACCGCGCCGATCAGCGCATCGAGCATTACGTCGCCGGTCAGCGATGAGAAGATCACCTTCACCCCGGAGGCCTGGGTGATCGGCGTGGCGGCGGCGACGATCAGCTGCAGGGCCAGCAGGATCAGCCCCAGCCCGATAAACACCCGCCCCACCTGCCCGGCGCGGCTCTGTTTGCGCCCGAGGAAGAACACCACGCCGAAGAAGATAAACAGCGGCGACAGCCACGAAAGATCGAAAGTCAGGATGCGCGCCATCACCGCGGTACCGACGTCGGCACCGAGAATAATTACCAGCGCCGGGGTCAGCCCCACAAGGTTCTGGGCGACAAACGAAGTGACCAGCAGCGTGGTGGCGTTGCTGCTCTGCACCAGCGCGGTCACGCCGATACCGGCCATAAAGGCCATCGGTTTTTTGGCGACGCTGTGGCTCAGCACCCGGCGCAGGTCGGCACCGTAGACGCGCATAATGCCGGTACGCACGATATGGGTACCCCACACCAGCAGCGCCACGGCGGATAATAAGTTCAACAGGGTTAACACCGTTCTTTTACCTCACTTCTTTGCAGCCGTCCGGCCGACGCACGTTTTCAATCATAAACCTTCAGGTGAAAGTTTAGCTGCTAAATCAAAAATCAGGTTTTTAATCAGCATGATATGTTTGAGTAAGGGACAAATGCAGTAAGGATTTTGCTGAAAATGTGAGGGTTATCATGGCGGGCAAGGTGCATCTCAGACACGCGGTCGGCAGCCGTTTACGCAGGCTGCCGACCGAACTAGTGGAGTGCCGATGGTGGGTTAGTCAGCGTCATACCCGAGGTTCGGTGCCAGCCAGCGCTCGACCTCGCTGACCGGCATGCCTTTACGGCGGGCGTAATCTTCTACCTGATCGCGCTGCAGCTGGGCGACGGCGAAATATTTACTGTCAGGGTGGCTGAAGTACCAGCCGGAGACCGCCGCGCCGGGCCACATGGCGAAGGACTCGGTCAGCCTCATCCCGGTGCGGGCTTCCACGTCCAACAACTGCCAGATGGTGGCCTTTTCGGTGTGTTCCGGGCAGGCCGGGTAGCCGGGTGCCGGGCGGATGCCCCGGTAGTTTTCGCGGATCAGCTCCTCGTTGCTCAGGCTCTCGTCCGGTGCGAAGCCCCAGATCGTCTTACGCACCTGCTCGTGCAGGTATTCGGCAAAGCCCTCCGCCAGGCGGTCTGCCAGCGCCTTAAGCATGATTTTGTTGTAGTCGTCGTGCTGCGCGTCGTACGCCGCGGCCAGCGCATCCTCTTCCAGGCCGCCGGTGACCGCAAAAGCACCCAGGTAATCGGCTTTGCCGCTCGACTTCGGCGCAACAAAATCGGCCAGGCAGTAGTTCGGAAAGTCCGTCTTCTCTGTCTGCTGGCGTAAGTGATGACTCACTTGCAAAATTTCCGTGCGCGACTCGTCGGTGTAGATTTCGATATCGTCATCCACCCGGTTAGCCGGGAAAAGACCAACCACCCCACGCGGATTGAGCGTGCCGTCGCGGCTCAGCTGGTCGAGCATTGCGTTGGCATCGGCAAACAGCCGCTGCGCCTCTTCGCCCACCACCTCATCCTGCAGAATGCGCGGATACTTGCCGGCCAGCGACCAGGTCATAAAGAACGGCGTCCAGTCGATGTAGTGGCGCAGGGTTTCGATGTTAGCGCTCACTTCGCTGACGCCCTGCTGCCGGACAGGGGGTGGCGTGTAGTTTTCCCAGTCAATTTTCGTGTCGTTGGCGCGCGCCACCGCCAGGCTGACCGGCGGCGTGCGCGGCTTTTTGCGCGCGTGCTGGATGCGCACGGTGTCATACTCTTTGCGGGTGCGGGCAACAAACTCGTCGTGCTGGCCGGCAGAAAGCAGCGCGGAGACCACGCCCACCGTGCGCGAGGCGTTCTGCACGTAGACCGTCGGCCCGCTGTAGTTCTGCTCAATTTTTACCGCCGTATGCGCCTTCGAGGTGGTAGCTCCGCCGATCAGCAGCGGCAGGGTAAAGCCCTGGCGCTCCATCTCCTTCGCCACGTTGACCATCTCATCCAGCGACGGGGTGATCAGCCCGGAGAGGCCGATAATGTCGGCGTTGTGCTCGCGGGCGGTTTTGAGGATTTTCTCCCCCGGCACCATCACGCCGAGGTCGATAATTTCGTAGTTGTTACACTGCAGCACCACGCCAACGATGTTTTTACCGATGTCGTGTACGTCACCCTTCACCGTGGCGAGGACGATTTTACCGTTGGTGCTGCCCTTCTCTTTACTGGCTTCAATATAGGGCTGCAGCCAGGCCACCGCCTGCTTCATCACGCGGGCCGATTTCACCACCTGCGGCAGGAACATTTTACCCTCGCCGAACAGGTCACCGACCACGTTCATACCGGCCATCAGCGGGCCTTCGATCACCTCAATCGGCCGCGCGGCCTGCTGGCGGGCGGCTTCAGTGTCTTCTTCAATAAATTCGGTGATGCCCTTCACCAGCGAATACTCCAGCCGCTTCGCCACCTCCCAGCCGCGCCATTCGGCCTGCGGCCTGGTGCTGTCGTCGTCGCCCTTGCTGCCGCGGTATTTTTCCGCCAGCGCCAGCAGCCGTTCGGTGCCGTCGTCGCGGCGGTTCTGCACCACGTCCTCCACCGCTTCGCGCAGGTCGGCCGGCAGGTCGTCGTAGATCGCCAGCTGGCCGGCGTTGACGATGCCCATATCCATGCCGTTGCGGATGGCGTGATAGAGGAACACCGCGTGGATCGCCTCGCGCACCGGCTCGTTGCCGCGGAACGAGAACGAGACGTTGGAGACGCCGCCGGAGATCATCGCGTGCGGCAGTTCGCGTTTGATGTCCTCACAGGCGCCGATAAAGTCCACCGCGTAGTTGTTGTGCTCTTCAATGCCGGTGGCGACCGCGAAGATATTCGGGTCAAAGATGATGTCTTCCGGCGGGAAGCCCACCTGTTCGATGAGAATGTTGTAGGCGCGGCGGCAGATCTCGATTTTGCGTTCGCGGGTGTCGGCCTGGCCGACTTCGTCAAAGGCCATCACCACCATCGCCGCGCCGTAGCGGCGCACCAGCCGCGCGTGGTGCAGGAACGGCTCAATGCCCTCTTTCATCGAGATTGAGTTGACGATGCCCTTGCCCTGGATGCACTGCAGGCCCTTCTCGATCACTTCCCATTTTGAGGAGTCGATCATAATCGGCACGCGGGCGATATCCGGCTCGCCGGCGATCAGGTTAAGAAAGCGCACCATCGCCGCTTCGGCGTCGAGCATCCCCTCATCCATGTTGATGTCGATGATCTGCGCGCCGCTCTGCACCTGCTGCAGCGCCACGTCCAGCGCTTCGTTGTACTTCTCTTCTTTGATCAGCCGCTTAAATCTGGCGGAGCCGGTGACGTTGGTACGTTCGCCGACGTTAACGAACAGCGTTTCCGGGCTGATGGTCAGCGCTTCCAGCCCCGCCAGGCGGCAGGCGACCGGGATGGCCGGCAGCGGGCGCGGCGCCACGCCTTCCACCGCTCTGGCCATCGCCGCGATATGTTCCGGCGTGGTACCGCAGCAGCCGCCGACGATATTCAGGAAGCCGGCCCGCGCCCATTCGCCAATCTGCTCCGCCATGATGGCCGCGTCGAGATCGTATTCGCCAAAGGCGTTGGGCAGCCCGGCATTGGGGTGCGCGCTAACGTAACCTTCGGCAATGCGCGACAGCTCGGCGACGTACTGGCGCAGTTCGTCCGGGCCCAGCGCACAGTTCAGGCCAAACGACAGCGGTTCAGCATGGCGCAGCGAGTTATAGAAGGCTTCGGTGGTCTGGCCGGAGAGGGTACGGCCGGAGGCATCGGTAATGGTGCCGGAGATCATCAGCGGCAGCGTCACGCTCAGCGCCTCAAACTCGCTCTGCACGGCGAAGATCGCCGCCTTGGCGTTGAGGGTGTCGAACACCGTTTCGATCATGATGATGTCGCAACCGCCCTCGATCAGCGCCCGCGTTGATTCACGGTAGGCCTCCACCAGCTGGTTAAAGGTGACGTTACGGAAGGCGGGGTCGTTGACGTCCGGCGAGATCGAGCAGGTTCGGTTAGTGGGCCCTAACACACCGGCAACGTAGCGCGGGCGCTCGGGCGTTTTCGCCGTCCACGCATCGGCGCAGGCGCGGGCCAGCTGTGCGGCTACCCGGTTAATCTCCGCCGACAGCGATGCCATCTCATAGTCGGCCATGGCGATGGTGGTGGCGTTAAAGGTGTTGGTTTCGAGGATATCGGCACCCGCCGCGAGGTAGCCGTTATGGATATCGCGGATAATGTCGGGTTGGGTCAGCACCAGCAGATCGTTGTTGCCCTGCAGATCGCAGGGCCAGCCGGCGAAACGCGTACCGCGAAAATCGTCCTCCTGCAGCCTGTAGCTCTGGATCATGGTGCCCATACCGCCGTCCAGCAGCATAATGCGTTTTGCCAGCTGCTGATGCAGCGCTTCAGTCCTGTTGCTCACCGTTCCTGCCTCTTCGCCATCGCCTGCTGGCCCCAGCGCCAGTACGCCATACTGGCACAACTTTTGTACGGGTAACAGCAATCGCAGTTGAGAGTTGTTCAGCTTATGCCCTGCTGGTCAGACCTGATTCGTAGCCGTTGCATTATTAGCCAATAAAACGAAAATGATTTCCACAGGATGAAACGTTAAGGAGTTCGTTATGGCTACCCCCGTCGTGGCTAAACGCGGCAAAAAACCGCGCCAGACCACCGCGCAAGGACCTAATGCTACCGGTCAGGTGCAGTCGCTGACCCGTGGTCTGACGCTGCTGGAACTGATCGCCGAGTCCCACGGCAGCGTGGCGCTGACCGAACTGGCCCAGCAGGCCGGGCTGCCCAACTCCACCACCCACCGGCTGCTAAGCACCATGCAGCAGCAGGGCTTTGTGCGTCAGGTGGGCGATCTCGGGCTGTGGACCATCGGCGCGCACGCCTTTGTGGTCGGCAGCAGCTTCCTGCAGAGCCGCAACCTGCTGGCGCTGGTGCACCCGATGCTGCGCACGCTGATGGAGCAGTCGGGCGAAACCGTTAATCTGGCGGTGCTGGATCTCAGCGACCATCAGGCGGTGATCATCGATCAGGTGCAGTGTACCCAGCTGATGCGCATGTCGGCACCGATCGGCGGCAAGCTGCCGATGCACGCCTCCGGGGCCGGCAAGGCGTTTCTGGCCAACCTGAGCGAGCAGCAGGTGACCGGGCTGCTGCACCGCCAGGGGCTGCATCACTACACGCCAAAAACGCTGATGTCGCCGCACAGCCTGAAAGAAGATCTGGCGCGGGTGCGCAAAAGCGGCTACGCCTTTGATGATGAAGAGCACGCGCTCGGCCTGCGCTGCGTGGCGGCCTGCATCTACGACGAACACCATGAGCCCTTTGCCGCGCTGTCGATCTCCGGGCCGATCTCGCGCATCACCGATGACCGCGTCACCGAGATCGGCGCTCTGGTGATCAAGGCAGCGAAAGAGATCACCCGCGAATACGGCGGCGTGCGCTGATAAAAAATCGTCCCGGGCCGCGCCGTCACGGCGGCACCGGGAGCCTGCCCCACCTTACTTTCATCCTCTGGAGGATAAATATGGATAAGGACGTTCAGGACCGCCGTCCGGTCAAAACGCGCGACGCGCGCTGGGCCACCGCCGGCGCGCGTTGGCTGCAGCGCGCCGGCGCCACCCCTAACGGAATCTCCGTCGCCAGTATCGTCTTTGCGCTGCTGGCCGCCGTCTGCTTTGCCGTTGCCTTCCGTGGCGACGGCGACGGGCTGACCCAGCTGGCGATGGCCGGTGCCATTATCGGCATTCAGGGCCGGCTGCTGTGTAACCTGTTTGACGGCATGGTCGCCGTTGAGGGCGGGCTGAAGAGCGCGGTGGGCGCAATCTATAACGATATGCCCGACCGCATCTCTGACTCGCTGATTCTGCTTGGCGTCGGCTACGGCCTGACCAGCCTGCCGCTCGGCCCGACGCTGGGCTGGGCCGCCGCGCTGCTGGCGATGATGACCGCCTATATCCGCCTGCTGGGCGGCAGCTGCGGCCTGGCGCAGCGCTTCGCCGGGCCGATGGCCAAGCAGCATCGTATGGCGCTGCTGACCCTGGCGGCGGCAATCACCCTGCTGCTGCCCGGCTGGGGGCAGACGCTGCTGAGCATCGCGCTGTGGCTGATTATCGCCGGTACGCTGGTGACCTGCGTGCGGCGTACCCGGCTGGTGGCCGCCGCACTGCGTAAGGAGGTGCCACATGAGTAAGCGCCGTTTATCCGCACGGCTGGTCAGCAGACTGCTGGTGACGGCGTGCCGCCTGCTGACCGGTATCCGCTCGCGCTGGCACAGCGAGCCGGACGCCGGTAAAACCCGCATCTACTTCGCCAACCACAGCAGCCACCTCGACGGGCTGGTGATCTGGGCCAGCCTGCCGAAGCCGCTGCGCGATACGGTGCATCCGGTGGCCGCCGCCGACTACTGGCTGGGCTCCCGCCTGCGCCGCTATCTGGCGCTGCAGGTGTTCCGCGCGGTGCTGGTGGAGCGCCGCAGCGCCGCCACGGCGCAGGCCGGTGCTGCGGTGCGCCCGGATCCGCTGGAACCGCTGAAACAGGCGCTGGCGCAGCAGCACTCGCTGATCCTGTTCCCGGAAGGGACCCGCGGCGACGGCGAACAGCTGAACCGTTTTAAAAGCGGGCTTTATCATCTGTCCAAAGCCTGGCCGGAGGTGGAGCTGGTGCCGGTGTGGCTGGATAACCTTAACCGCGTGCTGCCGAAAGGCTCGCGGCTGGTGGTGCCGATCATCTGCAGCGCCACCTTCGGCAGCCCGCTGCCGGGCGTGCAGGACGGTGAAGATAAGCAGGCATTTCTGGACCGAACCCAATCCGCGCTGGAGGCGCTGGCACCATGACCCAATGGGATGATTCTCTGATCTGGCTGCTCAGCGGCCTGTTTGGCCTGCTGCTGTTCGCCAGCATCACCGGCGGCATCATCGCCCACTTTAAACAGAACGCCACCGTCAGCAACCTTAACGCGCGCATCCGCGCCTGGTGGGTGATGTGTATTATTTCGGTGCTGGCGATGCTGATCGGGCCGATCGGCTCGGTGGTGCTGTTTATGCTGATGTCGTTCTTCGCCCTGCGCGAGTGCATCACGCTGCTGCCCACCCGCCGCAGCGATCACGAGACGCTGTTCTGGTGCTTCTTTATCATCCTGCCGCTGCAGTATCTGCTGGTGGGCGTGCAGTGGTACGGGGTGTTTGTCATTCTGATCCCGGTGTACGCCTGGCTGTTTATTCCGGCGCGGCTGGCGCTGGCCGGTGATACGCAGCACTTTCTGGAGCGGGCGGCGAAGATCCAGTGGAGCATGATGATCGCCGTTTACTGCATCAGCCACGCCCCGGCGCTGCTGATGCTGCAGATCCCCGGCTTTGAGCAGCAGAACATCAAGCTGCTGCTGTTCCTGATGATTGTGGTGCAGATCTCCGACGTGCTGCAGTACGTGTTCGGCAAGCTGTTCGGTAAGCGGCCGATCGTGCCGAAGCTCAGCCCGAACAAAACCGTTGAGGGCTTTGTCGGCGGCATCCTTTCTGCCAGCCTGGTGGGAATGGGTTTATGGTGGATCACGCCGTTTGCCCCGTGGCAGGCGTTTCTGATCTCGCTGCTGATCACCCTGCTCGGCTTCCTCGGTGGGCTGTGCATGTCCGCCATCAAACGCGATCGCGGGGTGAAAGACTTCGGCGCGATGATCGAGGGGCACGGCGGCATGATGGATCGCATTGATTCCCTGTGCTTCGCCGCGCCGGTATTCTTCCACGTGGTGCGCTACTTCTACACCTGAGCCGTCACGCCGCTGCCGTAGCGCTGAGCAAAGCGCTGGCGGCGGCGGTAGGCAAACACGTCCTCAATATGCCCGTCGCGGATGCGCTGCTGCAGTCCGCGCCAGTACGCCGCGCTGAACAGTTCGCCGTGCATCTCGTCAAACAGCGCGGCAATCGCCGGATCGGCGCAGAGCCAGTGGCGGAATTCGGCGGGGAACACGTCTTCCGGCGCCACGCTGTACCAGGGTTCGGCGCTCAGCTCATCTTCCGGATAACGCGGCGGCGGCACATCGCGGAAGTTCACCTCGGTCATATAGCTGATTTCGTCGTAGTCATAGAACACCACCCGACCGTGGCGGGTGACGCCAAAGTTTTTATACAGCATATCGCCGGGAAAGATGTTGGCGGCGGCCAGCTGTTTCACCGCGTTGCCGTACTCTTCGATCGCCTCACGGCGCTGCAGCGGGCTGGCCTGCTCCAGCCACAGGTTGAGCGGCGTCATCCGCCGTTCCATATACAGGTGGCCTATCACCAGCATTTCACCCTCCTCACGCAGGATCGACGGCACGTCGCGCTGCAGCGCCGCCAGCAGCGGCGGGCTGATGCGGCCGCGTTCGATGGCAAAGTGCTCAAACTCCTGGGTGTCCGCCATACGGCCAACGCGATCGTGCTCTTTGACCAGCTGATAGCACTGGCGCACGCGGGCCGGCGTGACCTCTTTCTGCGGCGCAAACTGGTCCTTAATCACCTTAAACACCCGATCGAACCCCGGCAGGGTAAACACCAGCATCACCAGCCCCGGCACGCCGGGCGCGATAACAAAAGCCTCCTCGCTGCCCGCCATATAATTGAGGTACTCGCGGTAGCTTTCGGTTTTACCGTGCTTCTGGCAGCCAATCGCCATATACAGCTCGGCGGTGGTTTTGCCCGGTAAGATCTCGCGTAGCCACTCCACCAGCGCGGCGGGCAGCGGCGCGTAAACCATAAAGTAGGAACGGGCAAAGCCGAACACGATGCTGGCTTCGCGCGGCTGGGTCAGGCAGGTATCGATCCACAGCTCGCCCTCGTCGCTGCGGTGGATCGGCAGCAGAAAGGGGAACACGCCGTCCGGTGTGCGCAGTTTGCCCACCAGCCAGGCGGCCTTGTTACGGTAAAACAATTCGTTAGCCACCTGCAGCGTGGCCTGCTGCAGCGCCGCCGCCGGGAAATGCTCCTGCAGATGCGCGAGGATAAAACCGACGTCGCGCGGCAGATCCTGCCACGTCAGGCGCAGCGGCAGGTCGGCCAGCAGCGCCGTCAGCAGCGGCCGCCAGCCCTGCACGGCACTAAAGGATTTCGCCAGCGGGCGGGGGATAGTGCGGAAACGACGTTCAGGCTGTGAGCTGAAGATAAACAGCCGCTCCTCGGTCAGCGACTGATGGCTGAACAGGCGACAGTAAACCGAGTTAAAAAAGCTTTCGGCAATTTCAAAGCGCGGATAGTCCGGCAGCAGGCCGGTGTAGACGGCTTTGACCTGCTGCAGAAAATGCTGGTCCGCCACCTCCGGCCCGGCCATGCAGCGCAGCTGCTCGGTCACCAGCCCGACGTGATGGTCGTAGAGGTGGATACGCGCCTTCATCGCCTGCTGAACTGCCTGCCAGTCGGCCAGTTCGAAGCGCTGTTGCGCCCCGGCGGTAATCTCCAGAAAGCGCCCGTACTGGGCGTCAAAGCCCTGCAGAATCGTTTGTGCAATCAATGTTTCTGAAGCCATCGGCTACCTCCACCCGCTATGACATCAATGATTCAGAGCATCCTGCTGGCGCGATCGCTCCAATACGTTAGCCCGTACACCCTCCGTTCCCCTGCGTTCAATAAGGCATCAGAGGAACACCGTTAGCCTCTCTGCTGGCGCGACCGCCCCGCTGCGTTGGTCCGTGCGCCCTGCAATCCCGGCGTTCAATAAGGCATCAGATGAGCGCCGTTAGTCTCTCTGCTGGCACGACCGCCCCACTGCGTGAGTCCGTGCGCCCTCCAATCCCCAACGCTTAATAAGGCAGCCGTAAGCCTCTCTGGCACGGTCTGCCGACGGTGCGACTCAGAACTGCTGCTCTTCGGTGGAGCCGGTCAGTGCGGTGACCGACGAAGCGCCGCCCTGGATAGTGTTGGTGACCCGGTCAAAATAGCCGGTGCCGACCTCCTGCTGGTGGGAGGAGAAGGTGTAGCCGTGCTCGATGGCGGCAAACTCTGGCTGCTGCACCTTTTCCACGTAGTGGCGCATCCCTTCCCCCTGCGCGTAGGCTTTTGCCAGGTCAAACATGTTGAACCACATGCTGTGGATGCCGGCCAGGGTGATGAACTGGTATTTGTAGCCCATCTCCGCCAGCGCCTGCTGGAAGCGGGCGATGGTGGCGTCATCGAGGTTCTTTTTCCAGTTGAACGACGGCGAGCAGTTATAGGCCAGCAGCTTGCCGGGGAAACGGGCGTGGATCGCCCCGGCGAAGCGCTGCGCCAGCGCCAGGTCCGGGGTCGAGGTTTCGCACCACACCACGTCGGCGTAAGGGGCGTAGGCCAGCCCACGGGCGATCGCCTGCTCCACCCCGGCGTGGGTGCGGAAGAAACCCTCGGCGGTGCGTTCGCCACTGATGAATTCGCGGTCATACGGGTCGCAGTCCGAGGTGATCAGGTCGGCGGCTTCAGCATCGGTGCGGGCAATCAGCACCGTCGGCACGCCCATCACGTCGGCGGCCAGCCGGGCGGCGACCAGCTTCTGAATCGCCTCCTGGGTTGGCACCAGCACCTTACCGCCCATATGGCCGCACTTCTTCACCGACGCCAGCTGATCTTCGAAATGCACCCCGCCCGCCCCCGCCTGAATCATCCCTTTCATCAGCTCAAAGGCGTTGAGTACGCCGCCAAAGCCCGCTTCGGCATCGGCGACGATCGGCAGGAAGTAGTCGGTATAGCGCGGGTCGCCCGGCTCAATGCCGGCGGCCCACTGGATCTGATCGGCGCGCAGGAAGCTGTTGTTGATGCGCTCCACCACCGACGGCACCGAGTTCGCCGGGTAGAGCGACTGATCCGGATACATGCTGCCCGCCAGGTTGGCATCCGCCGCCACCTGCCAGCCGGAGAGGTAGATCGCTTCAATGCCGGCCTTCGCCTGCTGCAACGCCTGGCCGCCGGTCAGCGCGCCGAGGCAGTTAACGTAGCCTTTGCCGGCACCGCCGTTGAGCAGCGCCCACAGCTTTTCCGCCCCCTGCTGCGCCAGCGTACAGGCCGGATTAACCGATCCGCGCAGCTGCACCACCTCTGCCGCGCTGTAGGGGCGCAGGATGCCGTTCCAGCGGCTGTCGCGCCAGGTCTGTTCGGTCTGCTGAATCTGTTCGGTACGAGAAGTCATCATGGTGCTCCTTGTCAGGGTTCAGGGTTCAGGGTTCAGGGTTCAGGGTTCAGGGTTCAGGGTTCAGGGTTCAGGGTTCAGGGTTCAAGTTCAGGTTCAGGTAAGCAGCTCGTAACCGGGCAGGGTCAGAAACTCTACCAGTTCGCGGTCGGTGGTAATCCGTGCCATCAGTGCGGCGGCTTCGGTGAAACGCCCTGCGTTAAAGCGCGCCTCGCCCAGCTCCGCACGGATCACCTGCATCTCCTCCGCCAGCATCTGGCGGAACAGCGTTTCGGTGACCACCTCGCCGCTTTGCAGCGTTTTACCGTGGCGGATCCACTGCCAGATCGAGGTGCGGGAAATTTCCGCGGTGGCGGCATCCTCCATCAGGCCGTAGATCGGCACGCAGCCGTTACCGCCGATCCAGGCCTCCAGATACTGCACCGCCACGCGAATGTTGGCGCGCATCCCTGCGGCGGTGCGTTCACCGGCGCAGGGGGCCAGCAGCTCGGCGGCGGCGATTTCAGCGTCCTGTTCACGCAGCACGCTGAGCTGGTTGGGCCGATCGCCCAGCCGCTGGTCAAACACCGCCATCGCCGTGTCGGCCAGCCCCGGATGCGCAATCCAGGTGCCGTCATGGCCGTTGGCCGCTTCGCGCTGCTTGTCGGCGCGGACCTTGTTCAGCACCTGCTCATTTTTCTGCGGATCTTTATCCGGGATCAGCGCGGCCATTCCCCCCATTGCCAGCGCACCGCGCCGGTGACAGGTCTTGATCAGCAGGCGGGAGTAGGCATCAAGGAAGCCCTGATCCATCGTCACCGCCTGGCGATCCGGCAGTACCCGATCCGGGTGTGCTTTGAGCGTTTTGATATAGCTGAAGATGTAATCCCAGCGCCCGCAGTTCAGCCCGACGATATGATCGCGCAGGTGCCAGAGGATCTCGTCCATCTGAAATACCGCCGGCAGCGTTTCGATCAGCAGCGTTGCCTTTATCGTGCCGCGCTGCAGATCGAAACGATCTTCCGCAAAGCTGAACACCTGGCTCCACCAGGCGGCTTCCTGGTAAGACTGAGTTTTCGGCAGGTAGAAGTACGGGCCGCTGCCTTTGGCCAGCAGCGCGCGGTGGTTGTGGTAAAAATAGAGCGCGAAGTCAAACAGGCTTCCGGGGATCGCCTCACCCTGCCAGCTGACGTGTTTTTCCGGCAGGTGCAGGCCGCGCACCCGGCAGATCAGCACCGCGGGATCGGGCTGCAGCTGGTAGATCTTGCCCTGCTCGTTGCGGTAGCTGATGGTGCCGTTAACCGCATCGCGCAGGTTGATCTGACCGTCGATCACTTTTTCCCATCCCGGCGCCAGCGAATCCTCAAAGTCGGCCATAAACACCTTCACCCGGGCGTTCAGCGCGTTAATCACCATCTTGCGCTCGACCGGGCCGGTGATCTCTACGCGACGGTCCTGCAGATCCTGCGGAATACCGCGGATCTGCCACTCTTCATTTTTAATGGAAACTGTTTCCATATTAAAATCCGGCAGTTCTCCCCCATCGATCCGCTGCTGAACGCGCGCCCGCTCCTCCAGTAACGCCTGCCGCTGCGGCATAAATCGCATAACCAGCTCCGTCAGGAACCCGACGGCATCTTCGGTCAGAATTTGCTGTTCCTGCACGCCTCTCCGGGTCTGAAAATGCAGTTTTTCGCCTGTTGCCTGCTCTGTCATAAGCCCGCTCCCCTGTCAGAATCTGCCCGATCGTCGCTATCGCAGACGATCCATATGGATGCACAAACTTTAACCTTCCCGATCAAAATAGCATCAGCTTAAATTTAAAATCAAAAACAATTTCCATTTTTTATAGTTAATATATGCAAAATAATGATTTTTCTAGATAAAAAAACAACCAACGGAATGATTGGCATTTCAAAAATTAAAGAGAGACAGGGCTTAGCGCCGTGAGATCGGCGGATACGGGGTGAGCATCGGTTAGCAGGTGGCGGAGTAAACCTACCTGCACTGGCAGGGGGTTCATGCTTCATTAAGGGTAGGTGCTATGGCACGACCCTCTTCGGATTAACGTAAAAGTCTCCAGGGTAGGGTCTGAAGATTTGTATTCTGTTTGAGGGATAAAGGGCATAAACAGCAGACAGGAGCATGCCAGCGGGGAGAGAGGCTAAATATGGCATTCCGTCGAATGCCATTAGCGTTCGGTCAGGGTGAGCAGGGTACGAAAATTCAGCACGAAATTACCGTCCTGACGGGGCAACGTGTCGCTAACTTCGGCGAAAAACGGCCCGGTAAAGTTATTCCAGCGTTGGGTTCATATTACGCAGGTCAAACGGCGTAATCTGATAAACGTAGTAGTTTAGCCAGTTTGAAAACAGCAGGTTGCCGTGGCTGCGCCAGCTGGCACGCGGTGGAAGGGCCGGGTTGTCCTGCGGGAAGTAGTTAAAGGGCACTTCCGGGTTGAGCCCGGCGTCAAAATCGCGATGATATTCACCGGAGAGCGTCAGCGCATCGTACTCGGGGTGACCGGTGACGAAGGCCAGCCGCTTGTCTTTGCTGGCAAACAGGTAAGCACCGGTTTGTTCTGATTCGGCAAAGATTTCAAGGTCGGTATAGTCACGCAGTAGCTGTGTCGGGAAGTCAGCGTAACGCGAGTGCGGCGCGAGGAAACTATCGTCAAAGCCGCGGGTCAGCAGCGCGTGCGGATGCAGGATCTGGTGCTCGAAGACGCCAGACAGTTTGTTATCCCGCGTCTGCTTAGGGATGCCGTAAAGAATATTCAGCGCAGCCTGCACCGCCCAACAGACAAACAGCGTGGAAGTAACGTGCTCTTTCGCCCAGTGCAGCACCCGCTGGATCTGTGGCCAGTAGGCAACGTCGCAAAAGTCGACCAGCCCTAACGGGGCACCGGTGACGATCAGGCCGTCAAAATTCTCATGCTGAATATCATCAAAGTTACAGTAGAAGTTGTTCAGGTGCTCGTTGGGAGTATTACGTGACTCGCGGCTGTCGATGCGCAGCAGCTGGATGTCGATCTGCAGCGGTGAGTTAGAAAGCAGGCGCAGAAACTGGTTTTCCGTTTCGATCTTTTTCGGCATCAGATTCAGTACCAGCACCTTTAACGGGCGGATCTCCTGCGTGCTCGCACGGCTGGACGTCATAACAAAGACGTTCTCGTTACGCAGAAAACTCGCGGCTGGTAATTCGTCGGGTACCCTGATCGGCATAACCTGCTTCCTCAATACATACGTTTATACGTTTAGACATCCAGATGCCTGAAGATACCCTGGACACCTGATAATGTCGAGGCTTCATCGGATTGTTGAAAATGTTTCAACTGCCGGGCGGCCTCTGCAGCAGTGCTTCGTGCTCTTTCGACGGGATCATAAAGGCCGTCACCAGCACCAGCACACTCATTGCAGTGACATACCAGTAAAACCAGGCTTCATGGCCGGCGACTTTGAGCGACAACGCCACATATTCGGCCGAGCCGCCAAAAAGCGCATTCGCCACTGCGTAAGAAAGGCCAACACCCAGGGCACGTACTTCGGTCGGAAACATTTCCGCCTTCAATACACCACTGATTGAGGTATAGAAGCTGGTAATGGTCAGTGCCAGCATTACCAGAAAAAACGCGTACCACGGACTGTCCGCACTGCGCAACAGCGTCAGGATCGGAACCGTACATAATGTTGCCAGCACCCCGAAAATCATCATCGATCGCCGCCGGCCAATCCTGTCCGACAACGCACCAACCAGCGGATGCAGCAGCATATAGATAATCAACGCGCCAATCATGATCCTGCTGGCCAGTTCTGGGGCCATCCCGACCGTATTCACCAGATATTTCTTCATATAGACGGTAAACACGTAATAACTCAGCGTCCCGCCGGCGGTGAATACCAGTACCAGCGCGACCGATTTTTTATGTTGCCATAATGCGGAAATCCGCCCCGCGTCACGGTGATGGCGGATGGTACTGTCGGTGGTTTCACTCAGTGAGCGCCGCAGCCATAGCGCCACCACGGCCAGCAACGCCCCGACTACAAACGGAATACGCCAGCCCCACTCATAAAGTGCTTCCCGGGTCATGATGGCCTGCAGTATCACCAGTACCAGCAGCGACAGCATCTGACCACCAATGATGGTGACATACTGAAAGGAGGCATAGAACCCGCGCCGGCCAGTGTGCGCCACTTCACTCATATAGGTCGCAGTGGTGCCGTATTCGCCGCCAATCGAAATTCCCTGAAATATGCGCGCCAGCAGCAGCAGCGTCGGTGCCCAGACGCCAATGACGGCGTATCCCGGCAGGCAGGCGATCACCAGTGAACCAATACACATCATGCATACGGAGATCAGCATGGCGTTTTTGCGCCCATGCCGGTCTCCAAATCGGCCAAAGATCCAACCGCCCAGTGGACGCACCAGGAAACCAACGGCGAAAATAGCCGCCGACTTCAGCAGTTGCGTAGTGGGATCGCTGTCGGGGAAAAACAGGTGGGAAAAATAGAGCGAACAGAATGAATAGATATAGAAATCAAACCACTCCACCAGATTACCCGATGAGGCAACAACAATTGTTCGGATAAGAGGGTTCGGGGTGCTGTCATCCAGCTGCTGAAACTGCTCTTTCATGGGTCACTCCTTTGCGGATAATTCTCCGTTTTGCGCCCGGTCTGCCGGGCAGAAAGGCCAGCGTAAAACACCCGTTTCCAGGTACCAGGCGAGTGCTGTATCTCATTTTAAACATATCCTCGCCCGGTGGTGGTCAGAAAAGATTCTATCCTGAGGTGAGGCACGCAACCTGTTGAGGGATTTAGTGCGGGTCTGCGGTAAAAAAGGAAATTAAGAAGAGAAACTGTGACAGCTGTGGCGAATACAAACATGGGAATATGGGAATGGAAGCAAAACAGGTAACAGATGCGGTTATAAATACGACAAAAGTAAGCGTAATAACGACTGAAACAGAGATCTCTGGCTTTTCTGGCTGTCAGTCGCCTGAAATTCCCATTGGGTCTTACCGTTTTTGGGGTTTTTTACGCCATTTTTTATATCACACGCACAAAAAAGCCTCATGCTTTCGCATGAGGCTTGTCTGTTTATTTGATGCCTGGCAGTTTATGGCCCACATCCCTGTGGGCCACACTTCGGGCCGGCGCTGAGCGCCGTTCAAAATGGCTCCCGGCCATTTTGTCCTGCTCTCGCATGGGGAGGCCCCACACTACCATCGGCGCTACGGCGTTTCACTTCTGAGTCCGGCATGGGGTCAGGCGGGACCACCGGGCTGAATACGCAAAAAAGCCCCATGCTTTCGCATGAGGCTTATTGCTTAATTTGATGCCTGGCAGTTCCCTACTCTCGCATGGGGAGGCCCCACACTACCATCGGCGCTACGGCGTTTCACTTCTGAGTTCGGCATGGGGTCAGGTGGGACCACCGCGCTAAAGCCGCCAGGCAAATTCTGTTATCTCCGCCGCCCTCGCAGGCCGCGCAGATTTATCCGGTACAAGCTGAAAATCTTTGCGTCTCTCATAACGCTACCAGAACGCTTCTGGCGTTGTAAGGTTAAGCCTCACGGGTCATTAGTACCGGTTAGCTCAACGCATCGCTGCGCTTACACACCCGGCCTATCAACGTCGTAGTCTTCAACGTCCCTTCAGGGGTCTCAAGGACCCAGGGAGAACTCATCTCGAGGCAAGTTTCGCGCTTAGATGCTTTCAGCGCTTATCTTTTCCGCACTTAGCTACCGGGCAATGCCATTGGCATGACAACCCGAACACCAGTGGTGCGTTCACTCCGGTCCTCTCGTACTAGGAGCAACCCCTCTCAATTCTCCAGCGCCCACGGCAGATAGGGACCGAACTGTCTCACGACGTTCTAAACCCAGCTCGCGTACCACTTTAAACGGCGAACAGCCGTACCCTTGGGACCTACTTCAGCCCCAGGATGTGATGAGCCGACATCGAGGTGCCAAACACCGCCGTCGATATGAACTCTTGGGCGGTATCAGCCTGTTATCCCCGGAGTACCTTTTATCCGTTGAGCGATGGCCCTTCCATTCAGAACCACCGGATCACTATGACCTGCTTTCGCACCTGCTCGAGCCGTCACTCTCGCAGTCAAGCTAGCTTATGCCATTGCACTAACCTCACGATGTCCGACCGTGATTAGCTAACCTTCGTGCTCCTCCGTTACTCTTTGGGAGGAGACCGCCCCAGTCAAACTACCCACCAGACACTGTCCCCACGCCGGATTACGGCGCCAGGTTAGAACATCAAACGTTAAAGGGTGGTATTTCAAGGATGGCTCCACGCAGACTGGCGTCCACGCTTCAAAGCCTCCCACCTATCCTACACATCAAGGCTCAATGTTCAGTGTCAAGCTATAGTAAAGGTTCACGGGGTCTTTCCGTCTTGCCGCGGGTACACTGCATCTTCACAGCGAGTTCAATTTCACTGAGTCTCGGGTGGAGACAGCCTGGCCATCATTACGCCATTCGTGCAGGTCGGAACTTACCCGACAAGGAATTTCGCTACCTTAGGACCGTTATAGTTACGGCCGCCGTTTACCGGGGCTTCGATCAAGAGCTTCTCGCAGCGCGATAACCCCATCAATTAACCTTCCGGCACCGGGCAGGCGTCACACCGTATACGTCCACTTTCGTGTTTGCACAGTGCTGTGTTTTTAATAAACAGTTGCAGCCAGCTGGTATCTTCGACTGCCTTCGGCTCCACCCGCGAGGGGTTTCACCTACCGACAGCGTGCCTTCTCCCGAAGTTACGGCACCATTTTGCCTAGTTCCTTCACCCGAGTTCTCTCAAGCGCCTTGGTATTCTCTACCTGACCACCTGTGTCGGTTTGGGGTACGATTCGATGTTACCTGATGCTTAGAGGCTTTTCCTGGAAGCAGGGCATTTGTTACTTCAGCACCGTAGTGCCTCGTCATCACACCTCAGCGTTGATAAGGTCCCGGATTTACCTAAGACCTCCGCCTACATGCTTAAACCGGGACAACCGTCGCCCGGCTAACATAGCCTTCTCCGTCCCCCCTTCGCAGTAACACCGAGTACGGGAATATTAACCCGTTTCCCATCGACTACGCCTTTCGGCCTCGCCTTAGGGGTCGACTCACCCTGCCCCGATTAACGTTGGACAGGAACCCTTGGTCTTCCGGCGAGCGGGCTTTTCACCCGCTTTATCGTTACTTATGTCAGCATTCGCACTTCTGATACCTCCAGCAGACCTCACAGTCCACCTTCGACGGCTTACAGAACGCTCCCCTACCCAACAACATTTACATGTCGCTGCCGCAGCTTCGGTGCATGGTTTAGCCCCGTTACATCTTCCGCGCAGGCCGACTCGACCAGTGAGCTATTACGCTTTCTTTAAATGATGGCTGCTTCTAAGCCAACATCCTGGCTGTCTGTGCCTTCCCACATCGTTTCCCACTTAACCATGACTTTGGGACCTTAGCTGGCGGTCTGGGTTGTTTCCCTCTTCACGACGGACGTTAGCACCCGCCGTGTGTCTCCCGTGATAACATTCTTCGGTATTCGCAGTTTGCATCGGGTTGGTAAGCCGGGATGGCCCCCTAGCCGAAACAGTGCTCTACCCCCGAAGATGAGTTCACGAGGCGCTACCTAAATAGCTTTCGGGGAGAACCAGCTATCTCCCGGTTTGATTGGCCTTTCACCCCCAGCCACAAGTCATCCGCTAATTTTTCAACATTAGTCGGTTCGGTCCTCCAGTTAGTGTTACCCAACCTTCAACCTGCCCATGGCTAGATCACCGGGTTTCGGGTCTATACCCTGCAACTTAACGCCCAGTTAAGACTCGGTTTCCCTTCGGCTCCCCTATACGGTTAACCTTGCTACAGAATATAAGTCGCTGACCCATTATACAAAAGGTACGCAGTCACACCACGAAGGTGCTCCCACTGCTTGTACGTACACGGTTTCAGGTTCTGTTTCACTCCCCTCGCCGGGGTTCTTTTCGCCTTTCCCTCACGGTACTGGTTCACTATCGGTCAGTCAGGAGTATTTAGCCTTGGAGGATGGTCCCCCCATATTCAGACAGGATGTCACGTGTCCCGCCCTACTCATCGAACTCACAGAATATGCGCTTTTGTGTACGGGAGTATCACCCTGTACCCTGCGACTTTCCAGACGCTTCCACTAACGCACAAACTGATTCAGGTTCTGGGCTGTTCCCCGTTCGCTCGCCGCTACTGGGGGAATCTCGGTTGATTTCTTTTCCTCGGGGTACTTAGATGTTTCAGTTCCCCCGGTTCGCCTCATGCCACTATGTATTCATGACATGATAGTGTGTCGAAACACACTGGGTTTCCCCATTCGGGTATCGTCGGTTGTAACGGTTCATATCACCTTACCGACGCTTATCGCAGATTAGCACGCCCTTCATCGCCTCTGACTGCCTAGGCATCCACCGTGTACGCTTAGTCGCTTAACCTCACAACCCACAAGCGTCCCGAAGGACAACTCGAAAGTTGTAAGCATTTGAGAGACTCGAACATATCGTTGACTTCATTCTTATTACGGAGAATGAAAACGATACGTCGTTTCAATTTTCAGCTTGTTCCGGATTTTTAAAGAGCAATATCTTAAAGCAGACTCGAAAGTCATCTTTAAGATACGATGGAGACACCTTTCACCTGTCACCAAGCAAGTGGCGTCCCCTAGGGGATTCGAACCCCTGTTGCCGCCGTGAAAGGGCGGAGTCCTAACCGCTAGACGAAGGGGACACTGAATCATGTCTCGACTTCGCAGCCGTCTTGCTCATTACTTTTTCATCAGACAATCTGTGTGGACACTACGCGGGAATGTATCTTGAGGTAAGGAGGTGATCCAACCGCAGGTTCCCCTACGGTTACCTTGTTACGACTTCACCCCAGTCATGAATCACAAAGTGGTAAGCGCCCTCCCGAAGGTTAAGCTACCTACTTCTTTTGCAACCCACTCCCATGGTGTGACGGGCGGTGTGTACAAGGCCCGGGAACGTATTCACCGTAGCATTCTGATCTACGATTACTAGCGATTCCGACTTCACGGAGTCGAGTTGCAGACTCCGATCCGGACTACGACGCACTTTATGAGGTCCGCTTGCTCTCGCGAGTTCGCTTCTCTTTGTATGCGCCATTGTAGCACGTGTGTAGCCCTGGCCGTAAGGGCCATGATGACTTGACGTCATCCCCACCTTCCTCCGGTTTATCACCGGCAGTCTCCTTTGAGTTCCCGACCGAATCGCTGGCAACAAAGGATAAGGGTTGCGCTCGTTGCGGGACTTAACCCAACATTTCACAACACGAGCTGACGACAGCCATGCAGCACCTGTCTCACGGTTCCCGAAGGCACTAAGGCATCTCTGCCGAATTCCGTGGATGTCAAGGCCAGGTAAGGTTCTTCGCGTTGCATCGAATTAAACCACATGCTCCACCGCTTGTGCGGGCCCCCGTCAATTCATTTGAGTTTTAACCTTGCGGCCGTACTCCCCAGGCGGTCGACTTAACGCGTTAGCTCCGGAAGCCACGCCTCAAGGGCACAACCTCCAAGTCGACATCGTTTACAGCGTGGACTACCAGGGTATCTAATCCTGTTTGCTCCCCACGCTTTCGCACCTGAGCGTCAGTCTTTGTCCAGGGGGCCGCCTTCGCCACCGGTATTCCTCCAGATCTCTACGCATTTCACCGCTACACCTGGAATTCTACCCCCCTCTACAAGACTCTAGCCTGCCAGTTTCAAATGCAGTTCCCAGGTTAAGCCCGGGGATTTCACATCTGACTTGACAGACCGCCTGCGTGCGCTTTACGCCCAGTAATTCCGATTAACGCTTGCACCCTCCGTATTACCGCGGCTGCTGGCACGGAGTTAGCCGGTGCTTCTTCTGCGGGTAACGTCAATCGACGAGGTTATTAACCTCATCGCCTTCCTCCCCGCTGAAAGTACTTTACAACCCGAAGGCCTTCTTCATACACGCGGCATGGCTGCATCAGGCTTGCGCCCATTGTGCAATATTCCCCACTGCTGCCTCCCGTAGGAGTCTGGACCGTGTCTCAGTTCCAGTGTGGCTGGTCATCCTCTCAGACCAGCTAGGGATCGTCGCCTAGGTGAGCCATTACCCCACCTACTAGCTAATCCCATCTGGGCACATCCGATAGCGTGAGGCCCGAAGGTCCCCCACTTTGCTCTTACGAGGTTATGCGGTATTAGCTACCGTTTCCAGTAGTTATCCCCCTCTATCGGGCAGTTTCCCAGACATTACTCACCCGTCCGCCACTCGTCACCCAAGAGCAAGCTCTCTGTGCTACCGTTCGACTTGCATGTGTTAGGCCTGCCGCCAGCGTTCAATCTGAGCCATGATCAAACTCTTCAATTAAAAGTTCGATTTGCTGCAACAAGTGCAGCGATGCTCATCTGTAAAACGTCATAATGAATTTCATTATGTGTTCACTCGTGAGACTTGATATTTTTTGACACCCGAAGGTGTCTGATATCAATCCTGCGAGTGCCCACACAGATTGTCTGATAAATTGTTAAAGAGCGGTGCAATCAGTGCCGAAGCTTCCTGTTGCGAGGTGGCGTATATTACGCTTTCCTCCTTCGGAGTCAACTTCTTTTTTAGAAGTTTTTTCCGGCGGTTCAGAGTACTTCCTGAACCTCTCAACACGCTGGCCTGTAAGCCGTTGTTCCGTGTCGATGGAGGCGCATTATAGGGAGTTCTCGACGGGTGACAAGGGCTAATTTGCGATATTTTATCTGTTTGCTGCAATCCCCAGCAAAAGCCCGCCTTATACGCATTTGTGCACAAACTTATCCACAGCTGCCGCAAAACGGCAATTTTGACGAGCATCGCGCAAACGTTTTCGCTACAATGCCCGCGCGTAATGGAAGCCCCCTCCAGGGGCGTTACCTGAAGTTTTCTGTTCCTCTATATAGAAGAGAGCACAGCAGACTTCATATAACGCTCTTATCTATGCGATCCAATGCCAAGGGAAAAACCTAATGCAACAACGTCGTCCTGTACGCCGCGCGCTGCTCAGCGTGTCTGACAAAGCCGGTATCCTCGAATTCGCTCAGGCGCTTTCTCAACGTGGCGTCGAGCTGCTCTCCACCGGCGGTACTGCCCGCCTGTTGGCTGACGCTGGCCTGCCCGTGACTGAAGTCTCTGACTATACCGGTTTCCCGGAAATGATGGATGGACGCGTTAAAACGCTGCACCCGAAAGTGCATGGTGGCATTTTAGGACGCCGCGGTCAGGACGATGCCATCATGGCCGAGCACAGCATCTCTCCGATTGATATGGTGGTCGTTAACCTGTATCCGTTTGCCCAGACAGTGGCCCGTGAAGGCTGCTCGCTGGAAGACGCCGTCGAGAACATCGACATCGGCGGCCCGACCATGGTGCGCTCCGCCGCCAAGAACCATAAAGATGTAGCGATCGTGGTCAAGAGCAGTGACTACCCGGCCATCGTGGCGGAGCTGGATGCGAACGATAACTCGCTGACCCTGGCGACCCGTTTCGACCTGGCGATTAAAGCCTTTGAACACACTGCGGCCTATGACAGCATGATTGCCAACTACTTTGGCAGCCTGGTCCCGGCCTATCACGGTGAGACCACCGAACCGTCCGGTCGCTTCCCGCGCACCCTTAACCTGAACTTTATTAAGAAGCAGGATATGCGTTACGGCGAAAACAGCCATCAGGATGCTGCCTTCTATATAGAAGAGAACGTTAGCGAAGCTTCGGTGGCCACCGCGCAGCAGGTTCAGGGTAAAGCGCTCTCATACAACAACATCGCCGATACCGATGCCGCACTGGAGTGCGTGAAAGAGTTCGAGCAGCCGGCCTGTGTGATCGTCAAGCACGCTAACCCGTGCGGCGTTGCGGTTGGCGGTTCCATTCTTGACGCTTACGAGCGCGCCTGGCAGACCGACCCAACCTCGGCCTTCGGTGGCATTATCGCCTTCAACCGTGAACTGGACGAAGCGACCGCCCAGGCGATCGTCAGCCGTCAGTTCGTTGAAGTGATCATCGCCCCGTCAGCCAGCGAAGCCGCGTTGAAAGTCACCGCCACCAAGCAGAACGTTCGCGTGCTGACCTGTGGCCAGTGGCAGGAACGCCAGACCGGTCTCGACTTTAAGCGCGTTAATGGCGGCCTGCTGGTGCAGGATCGCGATCTGGGCATGGTCGGCGAAAGCCAGCTGCGCGTGGTCAGCAAACGCCAGCCGTCGGAGCAGGAACTGCGTGATGCGTTGTTCTGCTGGAAAGTGGCGAAGTTCGTCAAGTCTAATGCTATCGTTTATGCGCGTGACAATATGACCATCGGCATTGGTGCCGGCCAGATGAGCCGCGTCTATTCCGCAAAAATCGCCGGTATAAAGGCTGCCGATGAAGGCCTGGAAGTAAAAGGTTCTGCCATGGCGTCGGATGCCTTCTTCCCGTTCCGTGATGGCATTGATGCCGCCGCTGCGGTCGGCATTACCTGTGTTATTCAACCGGGTGGCTCTATTCGTGATGACGAAGTGATCGCCGCCGCGGATGAACACGGCATTGCGATGATCTTCACCGACATGCGCCATTTCCGCCATTAATTACGGAGTCTCAGATGAAAATTTTAGTTATTGGTAATGGCGGCCGTGAACATGCGCTGGCCTGGAAAGCCTCTCAGTCACCGCTGGCAGACGCCGTCTTCGTGGCACCGGGCAATGCCGGTACCGCGCTGGAACCTGCGCTACAGAACGTGGCCATCAGCGCGACGGATATTGCCGGCCTGCTGAGCTTTGCACAAAGCGAGAAGATTGATCTGACCATCGTCGGCCCGGAAGCGCCGCTGGTGATCGGCGTGGTGGACGCCTTCCGCGCCGCCGGTCTGAAAATCTTTGGCCCGACCCAGGCAGCGGCACAGCTGGAGGGCTCGAAGGCCTTTACCAAAGATTTCCTCGCGCGCCATCAGATCCCTACCGGCGGCTATCAGAACTTCACAGAAGTGGAGCCGGCGCTGGCTTACGTACGTGAGCAAGGCGCACCGATCGTTATCAAGGCCGATGGCCTGGCCGCAGGTAAAGGCGTGATTGTGGCGCTGACCCTGCAGGAAGCGGAAGACGCGATCCAGGACATGCTGGCGGGCAACGCCTTTGGCGACGCCGGCCACCGCATTGTGGTGGAAGAGTTCCTTGATGGTGAGGAAGCCAGCTTTATTGTCATGGTCGACGGTGAAAACGTGCTGCCGATGGCGACCAGCCAGGATCACAAACGCGTGGGCGACGGTGATACCGGCCCGAACACCGGCGGTATGGGCGCTTACTCGCCGGCACCGGTAGTGACCGATGAAGTCCACCAGCGTGTGATGGACGAAGTGATCTGGCCAACCGTGCGCGGCATGGCCAGCGAAGGCAACGTCTACACCGGCTTCCTGTACGCTGGCCTGATGATCGACAAAAGTGGCCAGCCAAAGGTGATTGAATTTAACTGCCGCTTTGGCGACCCGGAAACACAGCCAATCATGCTGCGCCTGCAGTCCGACCTGGTCGAACTCTGTCTGGCCGCCGTGGACGGTAAGCTGAACGAGAAAGATTCGGTCTGGGATCCGCGCCCTTCGCTGGGCGTCGTACTGGCCGCCGGTGGTTACCCTGGCGATTACGTCAACGGGGAAGCAATCCACGGCCTGCCGCAGACCGACGCCGCCGACGGTAAGGTGTTCCACGCCGGCACCACGCTGGAGGATGGCGTCGTGGTCACCAGCGGCGGACGCGTGCTGTGCGTCACCGCGCTGGGTGATGATGTGGCCGCCGCGCAAAAACGCGCGTACGAGCTGGCAAAGCCGATCGGCTGGAATGGCAGCTTCTGCCGTAGCGATATCGGCTACCGGGCGATCGACCGCAAGTAAGCCCGACGGGGCGTTGCCCTGAACGGACGTTACACCTGCGGGCTGGACATCATGTCTGGCCCGTTTTTTTTGGGCATTGATGCAGACGTCAGGGTCCAGGCCTCAGGCGTACAGCACCGCTGCGACGTCAGGGTTCAGGCTTACAGCACGGCTGCGGGACGCCCTATGGCGTTCTGTTCCTCTGCTGTCCTGACGTTCAGAAGTCAGCTTCTTTCGGTGCGGTCAGGCACAGGTCGTCGGCGGTCACCAGCAACAGCTGCGTACCGCCTGGCGCTTCCAGCCAGGCCACGTTCAGTGCTCCCCGGGCCAGCCGCTGCTGGCGCAGGATCTGCTGCTGCTCACCCGCATCAAATTCCGCCTGACGCCGCTGGCCGTCGCAGCCGGTGACGCTGCCGTCTGCCTGCCAGCGCCCCTGCTGCAACAGCACGCGCCCGCTCAGCAGGTCGTCGCTGATCTTCAGCATCCGCTGCGCGTCAAACTGATACAGCGCTACCGCATCGGCAGAGAGCGGCTCCCGGCGGCCTGCCAGCTGGCGCTGCATAAAGCTCAGGCTGCCATCATGGTCAAACCGCAGCGTCACGTCATCCGACTGGGCCCCCAGCAGATGCCGCTCAATTGAGACCAGCTTGCCCTTTTGCCACAGGTAGTCACGGGTTTCGCCCGCACCGCTGCTGAAGGGCGTCACCGCCACCCGCATGTGGGTGGTCTGGGAATCGCTGTTTTTACGCCAGATACGTACGGCGCCGCGATCGGCCAGATAGCCGCTGGCGGTAAAATCAGGCAGGGAAGAGTGCAAGCTACAGCCTGCCAGCACGGCCAGCATCAGCGAAGGAAAAAGTCGTTTTAGCAAGGTCAGCGTCATATGAAAGCGTTTCGCACCATCATCTTCTCACCGCAGCAGAAGCACCCGAGTTCGGGCGGGGGACAAATTACAGATAAACAAAAGGGGCGATAGCGCCCCCCTGTTAAAACCTTTCACCGTAAAGCGATTACTTAACAGCGTCTTTCAGTGCCTTACCAGAAACGAATGCTGGTACATTGGCAGCAGCAATTTTGATCTCGTTGCCAGTCTGCGGGTTGCGGCCAGTACGCTCAGCACGGTGGTTAACTTTAAAGGTACCAAAACCAACCAGTTGTACAGCATCACCTTCTTTCAGAGACTCGGTAATTGCAGCCAGAGTCGATTCCAGTGCAGCTTTAGCCTGGGTCTTTGACAGGTCCGCTTTGTCCGCAATTACATCAATCAGTTGAGTCTTGTTCATAAGTTATCCTTACAGTGTATTTATCGCTTGCTAAGCATCAAGTGCGAGGGAAAAACCAGTGTCTGGCACTCTCCTGCATTCACGCACCGATAGCCACATTTTTCAGCCCCCCAAATGTAGACCAGACAGGGGGCGGATGTGAAGACCAAAGGCGCTACAATTCAGGCCTGAAGTCACGTTTTGCTGTCTTAATGCTGATAATTTATACCGATGTTACTGATCCCGGATTCGCGAAGGTCAGAACGTAGCCCCTTAATCAAATCAAGGTCCCGCTCCTCGCAGGCCGCCAGCAGGCGAAATATCTCCCACTGGATGTCCCACTCCTCTTCTACCGCCGGGTTTAGCTTCAGCTCTTCTTCGGTCATTTCCCGCTCAGCCTGGGTCATTTCCAGCATCGCAACGGTGGTAATCGAGGTCTCGCTAACGGCAATCGCATGCGCCAGCGTTTCACCGCTCAGACGCGAGTGCAGCAGTTCGCTCAGGGCGACGCAGGCATCAATCGCCGGATAGACGCCGTACATATCATAGTCGTCCGCGGAAGGGATCGCCTCTTCCAGTTTTTCCAGCTGGGAGTCGAAATTCACTTTAGCGTCTTTTACCACCAGCGTTTCCCACAGCAGATCGAGAATTCGGCGATAGAGCTGGCCGTCGCCAAAGCCGGACTGCTGACAGAACTCACGGTAGTTCGGTGCCATGCGTTCGCACAGGCAGGCCATAAAAGTAACGTGCTGCCAGCTTTCCAGCTTTTCCAGCCGCAGATGAATCGGGTTACGTAACATATCGGGATCTCAGTATTAACGCGCTGCGGGCAGTGTACCTGAAAAGCCGCCGTGCAGCACGGTTAACCCCGGTCGATGGCGCTAAAAGCGGCGCGTCGCGAGGCAATAGCGTCTGCCCAGCGGGTCGGTTCCGGTAAACGGTAGCCACGCAGGCAGTTTTGTACCCAGGTCAGCGCCGTGTCGTTGCTGATGCGATGCCCGCCGGAGACAAACAGCGGGTTACAGCGCAGCTTGCTGCGCAGCACCCAGCCAATCGACTCTCCCTTATCGGTCAGCGGCTGACAGCTGCCGGGTTCAGCCGCCGGCGGCTCAAATTTACCGCACAGTCGCTTTTTTGCTACCCCCAGCGTCGGCACGTCCACCAGCAGGCCAAAGTGGCTGGCCACGCCCAGCCGACGCGGGTGCGCCATCCCGTGACCGTCGACCATCAGCAGATCGGGATAATGCGTCAGTTGCTGCCACGCGGCCAGCAGCGCAGGCGTTTCGCGAAAGGAGAGGTAGCCGGGGATATAGGGCATGGTGGTGGCAATGCGCGCCACCTGGTAGTCAATCACCCGCAGCGAGGGGTACTCAAGAATCGCCAGGGCGGCACGGGTGACCTCACCGCCCTGTTCAAAGCCGACGTCCGCGCCGCCAATCAGGCGCGGGGGAAACACGTCAAAGTCATCGTGGTGCACCGCTTCTGCTGCCCGTTGCAACTGCTCGGTGCGTAATGCGGTGATATCCATAATTACTCCTGGTGGTAAGGGCGTGACAGGCGGTGTACCGCCTCAACAAACGCGCCGGCATGTTCCGGCGGCACGTCCTGATGGATACCGTGCCCCAGGTTGAAGACGTGGCCGTTACCCTGGCCAAAGCCGTTGAGAATGCCCGCCACTTCCTGCTCGATGCGTGCAGGCGGCGCGTAGAGGATCGACGGATCCATGTTGCCCTGCAGCGCGACTTTATCGCCGACCCGGCGGCGCGCGTCGGCGATATCGGTGGTCCAGTCCAGCCCCAGCGCGTCACAGCCGGTGGCAGCCATCTGTTCAAGCCACTGCCCGCCGCCTTTGGTGAACAGGGTAACCGGCACCCGGCGGCCTTCATTTTCATGCAGCAGGCCGTCGATAATTTTATGCATGTAATGGAGCGAGAACTCCAGATAGTCGCGCCCGGTCAGCACGCCACCCCAGGTATCGAAGATCATCACCGACTGTGCGCCGGCACGGATCTGCGCATTCAGGTAAAGCGTCACGCTGTCCGCCAGCTTGTCCAGCATCAGGTGCAGGGTGTGCGGCTCGGCGTACATCATCTTTTTCAGCTTAGTGAACACCTTGCTGCTGCCGCCTTCCACCATATAGGTGGCCAGCGTCCACGGGCTGCCGGAAAAACCGATCAGCGGCACTTCCCCGTTGAGGTTTTTACGGATGGTACGCACCGCGTTCATCACGTAGCCCAGCTCACCTTCCGGATCGGGGATCGGCAGCTTGTCGACGTCGGCGCGGCAGGTAATCGGTGAAGAGAAGCGCGGACCTTCCCCCGCTTCGAAGTAAAGCCCAAGCCCCATCGCATCCGGGATGGTCAGAATGTCGGAGAACAGGATCGCGGCATCCAGTGGATAACGGCGCAGCGGTTGCAGCGTCACTTCGCAGGCCAGCTCGGCGTTTTTGCACAGTGACATAAAGTCACCGGCCACGGCACGAGTGGCTTTGTACTCCGGCAAATAACGCCCTGCCTGGCGCATCATCCATACCGGGGTCACATCAACAGGCTGGCGCAGCAAGGCGCGCAGATAACGATCGTTCTTCAGTTCACTCATCTTCAGGCTCTCTCATTTTCAGAGGAATAGTGTATCACGTCATTCCACACCCGCGCGGCACAGCGCCACGGTATCTTCAATCAGCCGGCGGGCAATGGTGCCCGCCGGTGGCAGCAGCGGCAGTGCATCATAGCGATACCAGCCGGCATCCAGCAGCTCCTTCGGGTCGATCTGAATCTCACCGCTGTCATAGTCGGCCATAAACGCCATCATCAGCGACTGCGGGAACGGCCACGGCTGCGAGGCGACATAGCGCACATTTTTCACCCGGAGGCCACTCTCTTCCATAACCTCCCTTGCCACCGTCTGTTCCAGCGTTTCACCCACCTCGGTAAAACCGGCCAGCACCGTGTAAATGCCGTTGCGGTGGCGGGTGTGCTGCGCCAGCAGGATCTCCTCACCGCGGCGGATCGCCACGATCATGCACGGCGCTATCTGCGGATAATACCGCTGGCGGCAGTGATGGCACAGGCAGGCCCATTCGGTCCTGCTGTGGTGCATTTCATGCCCGCAGTAGCCGCACCAGCGATGCGAGCGGTAGAATTCGGCCAGCTGTACGCCACGCCCGACCAGCTGAAACAGCCCGGGCTCCTGATCCAGCAGCTGGCGCAGCGATCCGCACTCCTTGGGGCGGCTTTCGCGGATCAGCCAGACCGGTTCGCCCTGCCATTCGCCCAGCAAGGATCCGCGGGATCCCTCCAGACCCAGTGCTCCGGCCTGGCCGTAAGGTAATTCGCCTTTTGGTAACCAAATTTTGTTTTCGGTGCTGACAACCCACCAGCCAGCGTCTACGCTTGTTAGTTGACGTTCCATAAAATGCTCATTTTCCTCAGCTCATCAAAGCGGATTGAGGTCAGATGTTCAAAATAACACGACGGAGTTGAACATGCTTAACCAGTTAGACGTCCTTACCGCACGCGTTGGCGGTTGCAGCGAACTGGTCGACCTCTGCCTGCATTCACGTAAGCAGTTACTGGTTACCTATTACCAAATGGCCGGTCTGAAGCCGAACAAGGATTCCCTGACCGCACTCGATGAAAACGCGCTGGATAACTTCTGCCACAGCCTGGTGGACTATCTGTCAACCGGCCATTTCACCCTGTACGAGCGTTTTATTAAAGAGCTGGAAGGCAGCGAACAGCTGGCACAGGCGGCAGTGATCTACCCGTCGTTGCAGGCGAATACCGACCGCATTATGCAGATTTATGACTCGCATCTGGAAACGGCGATCGATGATGATAACTGCCTTGAGTTCCAGCAGGCGCTCTCAGGCGTCGGCGAAGCGCTGGAATCCCGCTTCTCGCTGGAAGATAAATTCATCCAGTTAGCGATGGAAAATCACGTGCAAAAACAGATCGCTGCCAACGAACCGACCCTCGCCCGCCCTGCCTGAAATCGTTAGAGATTGGTGAAAGCCTTGTGATTTGTGATCGGCCCCTTTATGCTTCAGGGGCTTTGAGCAGGCGCATTTTGCCCAAAGCCGGTACGCTCTGTTGAGCCATGTACCAGCGTCTTCTTGTCGGAGTGCCCCTCGGGGCTGAGACCGTTAATTCGGGATCCGCGGAACCTGATCAGGTTAATACCTGCGAAGGGAACAAGAGTAAAACAGCTGTAACGGTATCAGGCCGTACGCGTTGATATCGTGCAAATTACTCCCGCCTCCAGGCAAGCATATTTCCCTTTAATCAGGAATTTGCTATGTCTACCGTTGAAAAAAAGTCATCACGCCGTGAGCAGCGCGCCGAAGCGCAGCAGTTTATTGATTCCCTGCAGGGCACCGCCTTTCCGAATTCCAAACGCATCTACCTGACTGGCTCCCGGCCGGATATCCGCGTGCCCATGCGCGAAATCCAGCTCAGCCCGACCGTCACAGGCGGCAGTAAAGACAATCCCACGCTGGAGCAGAATGAGCCGGTGCCGGTCTACGATACCGCCGGCCCGTATGGCGATCCGGCAGCGGCGATTGACGTGCATCGCGGCCTGCCTAAGCTGCGCAGCGGGTGGATTGCCGCGCGCAGTGACAGTGAAGAGATCGACGAACTGAGCTCCACCTACACCCAGCAGCGGCTGGCGGATGACGGGCTGGATCATCTGCGCTTTGAAAAGCGGCCGCGCCCACGTCGCGCGCAGGCCGGGCGCTGCGTCACCCAGATGCACTATGCGCGGCTCGGGGTGATCACCCCGGAGATGGAGTTTATCGCCGTGCGCGAGAATATGGGCCGCGAGCGTATCCGCAGCGAGGTGCTGTTGCAGCAGCACCCGGGTAACAGCTTTGGTGCCAGCCTGCCGGAGAACATTACCGCCGAATTTGTGCGCCAGGAGGTGGCCGCCGGGCGGGCGATTATCCCGTCGAACATCAACCACCCTGAGTCTGAGCCGATGATTATCGGCCGCAACTTCCTGGTGAAGGTCAACGCCAATATCGGCAATTCGGCGGTCAGCTCCTCGATCGAAGAGGAGGTGGAGAAGCTGGTGTGGTCGGCACGCTGGGGGGCGGATACGGTAATGGACCTCTCTACCGGACGCTATATTCACGAAACGCGTGAGTGGATCCTGCGTAATAGTCCGGTGCCGATCGGTACCGTACCGATCTATCAGGCGCTGGAGAAGGTCAACGGCGTTGCTGAGGACCTCACCTGGGAAATTTTCCGCGACACGCTGCTGGAGCAGGCGGAACAGGGGGTGGACTACTTTACTATCCACGCCGGCGTGCTGCTGCGCTACGTGCCGATGACCGCGAAGCGCCTGACCGGCATCGTCTCACGCGGCGGATCGATCATGGCTAAGTGGTGCCTGTCGCATCACCAGGAGAGTTTCCTCTATCGCCACTTCCGCGAAATTTGCGAAATCTGTGCCGCCTATGACGTGGCGCTGTCGCTGGGTGACGGCCTGCGCCCCGGCTCAATTCAGGATGCTAACGACGAAGCGCAGTTTGCCGAGCTGCGCACCCTGGGCGAGCTGACCAAAATCGCCTGGGAGTATGACGTACAGGTGATGATTGAAGGCCCCGGTCATGTACCGATGCAGCGCATTCGGGTCAATATGACCGAACAGCTGGAACACTGCCATGAAGCGCCGTTCTACACCCTTGGCCCGCTAACCACCGATATTGCGCCGGGCTACGATCACTTCACCTCCGGTATCGGCGCGGCGATGATCGGCTGGTTCGGCTGTGCCATGCTGTGCTACGTGACGCCGAAAGAGCACCTCGGCCTGCCGAACAAGGAGGACGTTAAGCAGGGCCTGATTACCTACAAAATTGCCGCCCACGCCGCCGACCTGGCGAAGGGGCATCCGGGCGCGCAGATCCGCGATAACGCCATGTCGAAGGCGCGCTTCGAATTCCGCTGGGAGGATCAGTTTAACCTGGCGCTGGATCCGCATACTGCGCGCGCCTATCACGATGAAACGCTGCCGCAGGAGTCCGGCAAGGTGGCCCACTTCTGCTCGATGTGCGGGCCTAAGTTCTGTTCGATGAAGATCACCCAGGAAGTGCGCGAGTACGCTGCCCGCCAGGCAGCCGAAGCACAGCCAGTTGAAATAGGCATGCTGCAGATGTCTGAAGAGTTCCGTAACCGGGGCGGTGAACTGTATCATCGCGCCGACACGCTAAAAACCGAGGAAAATGTATGAGTCGTGGTGCCTTCCCCGCCACCGAAGCCCGGCTTGGGCTCTATCCGGTAGTGGAAACCGTAGAATGGATCGACCGCCTGCTGGCGTGCGGCGTGCGCACAATCCAGCTGCGTATTAAAGACCGTCAGGAGGATGAGGTAGAACAGCAGATTGCCGACGCCATTGCGCTGGGCAAACGCTACAACGCACGGCTGTTTATCAACGACTACTGGCGGCTGGCGATTAAGCATCAGGCCTATGGCGTGCATCTGGGCCAGGAGGATTTGAACGTCGCCAACCTTGACGCCATTCATGCCGCCGGCCTGCGCCTGGGGCTTTCCACCCACGACGACGCCGAGCTGGATCGCGCGCTGGCGGAGCAGCCCTCCTATATTGCGCTGGGGCACGTGTTCCCGACCCGGACCAAGGAGATGCCGTCGGCACCGCAGGGGCTGGAGGAGCTGAGCCGCCACGTTAAACGCCTGCAGGGGATCTCCACCGTGGCGATTGGCGGTATCAGCCTGCAACGCGCACCGGCGGTACTGGCAACCGGCGTCGGCAGCATTGCGGTGGTCAGCGCGATTACCCAGGCCGACGACTGGCAGGCGGCGACCCGCCAGCTGCTGGCGCTGGCGGAGCCGGGCCAGATGAGGTAGCGAGCGGCCGGTCGCCAGGGGGGACGTACACCTTACGATCGGGCAGCAGATCCGTGCTGTTAACGTTGGCGGAACCTATCCCGACAACGTAGTGAGCGGCCGGATGCCAGAGGAATACCTATTTCAGTTCAGGCAGCAGACCCGCGCTGCTGCCTTCCTTCCTCACGGCAACACCCTCTTCGACTCCGGCTTCTCAGCTACCAGGCCTGCAACACCGGTCACGGCACTCTTTTTTGTGTAGTCGTGCACAAAAAAATGACACCGCAGGCAACGTCATCAATAGCGCTGAATACGCATTCCATAACGCCGCACCCGCGCTTTTCCCGCAGCCCACAGCGGGTAGAGTAGAACCGTGGTCAGCCCGGCGGCTGGCTGCCGGGGCCGGTTATCCTTTCCCACCGGCCCCGCCTTCCTCCACCAGCGCCAGCGCGTCCGTAGCTTCGGCTTCGGTCGGCATCTCCGGCATGCAGGCCGCCATCGCCCGCGTCAGCGCCGCACCAATAATGGCCAGTGCCAGATCGGTTTTATCGGTAAACGGATGCCCGTAGCTCAGGCGCAGGCAGTTACGGTATTTGCCGGAGGCCGAGAACAGCGAGCCCACCGCCACCTGTATTTTCGTTTCACGCAGGTCCTGATTCAGCCGGTGCACGTCAAACGGTTCGGGCAGTTCGACCCACAGCAGGAAGCTGCCCTGCGGGCGGGTGACGCAGATGCCGCAGGGAAAGTGATGGCGCAGCCGCCGCGTGAAGATCTCGAGGTTGCGCTGGTAGAGCATGCGCATTCGCCGCAGGTGCGGCAGGTAGTATCCCTGACGAATGAAGTTGGCCACCGCCTGCTGCGCCTGAATCGCGCTGGAGCCGGTGCCGATATACTTCAGGTGCAGCACGCGATCGAAATAGCGCCCCGGCGCGATCCAGCCCACGCGCAGCCCCGGCGCCAGCGTTTTGGAGAAGGAGCTGCACAGCATCACCCGGCCGTCCAGATCCAGCGATTTAACGGTCGCCGGCCGCGGATAGTCAAACGCCAGCTCGCCGTACACGTCATCCTCAATGATCGCCGCATCAAAACGTTGCGCCAGGGCGATCAGCGCCCGCTTGCGCGCTTCCGGCATAATGAAACCCAGCGGATTATTGCAGTTAGGCACCACCACCACGCCTTTGATCGGCCACTGCTCAAACGCCAGTTCCAGCGCTTCGAGGCTGATGCCGGAAACCGAATCGGTCGGAATTTCAATGGCGCGGATGCCGTAACCGTTGAGGGTCTGCATGGTGCCGTGGAAGGTCGGGGACTCCACCGCAATAATGTCGCCGGGCTGGCAGACGGCGCGAATGGCAATCGACAGCGCCTCGTGGCAGCCGGTGGTCACCACAATGTCATCCGCCGTCAGCTGGCAGCCGCTGTCGATCTGCAGGCGGGCAATCTGTTCACGCAGTTCGACCACACCGTACAGATTGTCATAGGCGAGCATCCGCGGATCCATCTGCTGACCGAGGCGGTTGATAATTTTCCACAGCGGCTTCAGCGTTGGCTGGCTGACGTCGGGCATGCCGCTGCCAAGCTGAAAGACGTCGTTATCCAGACGCGCGTTGACCAGCTCCAGCACGCGGTCCCACTGGGTAACCTCCACCGGGCGCTGCACCGGGCGAGTCATCGGCGGGATCGGCGGCACCGCCTTGCGCGGCGTGACAAAGTAGCCGGAGCGCGGCTGCGGGGTGATCAGCTGCTTCTCTTCCAGCAGGTAGTACGCCTGCTGAACGGTGCTGATGCTGACGCCGTGTTCGGCGCTGAGCGTGCGTACCGAAGGCAGGCGCTCTCCGCCCTGATACAACCCCTGCTCAATGCGTTGCGCCAGCAGGTCGGCCAGATGTTGATAACGCGTCATTGTATCCTCTCATTTCCACACATCGACTGAAAACCAGTACAGATGCCGGTGAAAAATACCATTCAGACACACTATCCCCCGTTCTGTATGGCAATAAAAGAGAATTTTTGCATCTGTATCGACTGGGCGGCTAACGGCATAATTTCTCTCAGACGCCATCAGGGGAGAGCAGCATGGAATTTTACGAGAACAGAGCAGCCCGGCCATTCAGCTGGGCCACCGTCCGCACCATTTTTATCCTGCCTTACCGCCGCTGGCAGGCCGCGCGCCTGCGGGCAGCCACCCGCAGGATCCTGGCCGGGCTCAGCCAGGAGCAGCTGAAAGATATCGGCATGACCAGTATGGACGTGCAGCGGTTCAAATGATGTGATGTGGCCTGGTGCGCGGTTTGCACCCCGGGGCAGCAGAGGGTGCTCTGCTGCCCCCTTTTTATTGCCGGTGCAGTTTCCCGGCGGCCTGGCGTGAAGGCTGACGGCAACGCGGCCGTTGTACGCCGAGCCACCGTTAGCCTTACCGATCAGTTCGGTGACCGTGCGGCAAACTGCGCCTGATGCAGGCGGGCATAGTGCCCCTGTTTTGCCAGCAGCTGTCGATGATCGCCCTGCTCCACGATGCCGTTATCATCCACCACGATAATGCGGTCTGCATTCTGAATGGTGCTGAGGCGGTGGGCGATCACCAGCGAGGTGCGGCCTGCGGACAGTTCACTCAGCGACTGCTGAATGGCCTGTTCAGTAGCGGTATCCAGCGCCGAGGTTGCTTCATCAAGGATCAGGATTGGCGGGTTTTTCAGGAAGATCCGCGCGATCGACAGACGCTGCTTCTGGCCGCCCGACAGTTTGACGCCGCGCTCGCCGACCACCGTGTCCATGCCCTGCGGCAGGCTGGCAATCAGCTCGTCCAGATGGGCCTGACGTGCGGCATGCCAGATCGCCTCTTCGCTGGCGTCCAGCCGGCCGTAGGCGATATTCTCACGGATGGTGCCGCCAAACAGGAATACGTCCTGCTGCACGATGCCGATCTGACCGCGCAGCGACCGTTGCGTGACGTCGCGGATATCGACGCCATCAATGCGAATGACGCCGCTCTGTACATCATAAAAACGCGGTAGCAGCGAGCAGAGCGTGGTTTTTCCCGCGCCGCTCGGGCCGACAAAGGCGATGGTTTCACCGGCGCGAATGGTCAGGTCGATCTGACTGAGCACTGGCCGATCGGCCTGATAACCGAAGGTCACCTTGTCGAAGGTAATATCCCCGCGCACCGCGTCCAGCGTCACCGCATCGGGTTTGTCGGTAATATCCGGCAGCGTATCAATCAGCTGGGTGAAACGTTTAAAGCCGGCGATGCCTTTCGGATAGCTCTCCAGCACCGCCGAGATTTTCTGCACCGGACGGAAGAATACCTCCACCAGCAGCAGAAAACCGACAAATCCACCGTAGCTCAGCTGGCCCGCCAGCACGTACCAGGTACCCGCTACCATCACGATCAGCTGCACCAGCCGGGTGCTCAGGTAGCTGAGGGTCATACTGGTGGTCATAATGCGGTAAGCGCGCAGCTTGGTGGTGCGGTAGCTGGCGTTGTCATCGGCGAACAGCGCTTCCTCCTTCTGCTCGTTGGCAAAGGCCTTCACCACGCGGATACCGCCAATGCTCTCTTCAATACGCGTATTAAAGTTACCCACCTGGCTGAACAGCTTGCGCCAGGTCTCCGCCATCTGTGAACCGTGACGGCTGACCAGCCACGACATGCCGGGCACGATCACCAGGGTGATCAGCGCCAGCGGCAGATGCACGCTGGCCATCAGAATAAAGGCACCGATAAAGGTCATGATTGCCAGGAACAGATCTTCCGGCCCGTGGTGGGCAATTTCTCCCACCTCCTCCAGATCCTTCGTCACGTGGGTGATAATATGGCCGGTTTTCGTGTTGTCGTAGTAGCGCAGCGACAATTTTTGCAGATGGGAAAACGCCTGCTGGCGCATATCGGTCTCAATGCCGACGCCCAGCGCGTGTCCCCAGTAGTTAACGATCGCCATCAGGCCGGTATTGATCAGATAGATCGCCAGCAGCGCCAGGGCGGCGATCACGATCAGCGGCCAGTCCTGCGCGGGCAGCAGCTTATCAATAAAGGTGCGCACCGCCATCGGGAACGCCAGCTCCAGCAGGCCGGCCAGCACGGCACAGCCGAAATCGATCATAAACAGTTTCTTGTACGGCGCGTAATAGCTAAAAAAACGACGAAGCATAGTATCCTCATTGCAGTAACCGGGCGGCAACGGGCCGCCGGTCAGTTGGCTTTACGGCGTCTGAGACCCTGTTCAGCAGGAATGTTCACAGCCCTGCTGAACGCGGGTTCTGCAGCGGCCCCTGGTAACGGCGGGCTAGCGGGGGGATGCTTCGCTCACCCACAACGACGGCCAGTCACCCGGCTCACCGCCGTTACAGGACGGCTGGTTGTTATAGCTGGCCAGATGAAAATCCTTACCGTCATACTTCCAGCTGCCGTTATGGCCGCAGTCGGCAATGCCGCGCCCGCGTCCTGAAAAGTACAGTTCACCGGCGGCAGGATCGTAGCCGCCCTCGGTAAACCAGCTCAGACGTTCCGGCTGGCCCGATTCGCCCGCTACCGGCAGCGGGAGCGTCAGTTGCGTTGAGCGGGTGGCATCAGCACGGTCACTGATAAAAAGCATGCTGGAGGACTGATAGGCACCCAGCCCGCAGTTGATCATCACCAGCGCCTGCTGCGCGTTCAGCGGCTGCGCCTCACTGCGTTCGCGACTTTCCGCGTCCGGCTCACAGCCCTCTTTCTGCAGCAGCGGCAGGTTGGCTTTGATCGCACCGTCAATCAGCGCCTGCGCGTTGGTCAGCGCCACCACCTTCGGCGGCGTAAAGCTGAACGCCGGCGGCCGTGGCCGGGCCGGTACCTGGTCTGGTTCGTTATTGCCAACCTTCAGCAGCGCGGTCTGATTATTCAGCCGCCCCTGACGCTCATCCACCAGCAGCAGCGCTGCGTTCAGGCCGCTGAGCGAGGCCGCATCGCCGTTCGGTGCCAGCGCCAGCTTCAGGGCATTCTTACTTGCCTGCACCCACCGCTGCACGGTCGCCAGGCTGTCCGTGCTGGCCACGTTAAAGTCATCCTCAGCGGCCTTTGAGAAGCTCAGCTCGCTGTTCCAGCGCTGCCCGTCCAGCCAGACCCCCTGCGGGTCGTCATTGCCAAACCCCTGAAAACGCAGCGACACCGCGCCCTGCGGCCCGGCCTGACGTGCGATAATAATCCGCAGCCCTTCATCCAGATTACGCACGTCGCAGTCGTTAACATTGTTGCAGGTGACCTGCCACTGTTTAAACACCTTCTGCAGCGGTACCTGGCTGTTCTCTGCCGCCAGCAGCGGCGCAGTCATCGCCAGGCCCAGCGCGGCCAATAATAACTTTATTTTTTTCATTGTGTTATCCCGAATTACTTTTCCATAAGCAAAAAAAAACCGCTCCGGAGAGCGGTTTTTACTATGCCATAACTGAGCGACGATTACTCGTCGTTGCCGCCGCCGAGACCGGCGTTCAGCAGTTCAGCCAGGCTGGCAGAAGCTTCATCTGCGGTCACCTGCGGTACAACCGGGGCTTCGCCCGCGGCTTTACGACGCATACGATCCTGATGATAAGCGTAACCGGTACCGGCTGGGATCAGACGGCCAACGATCACGTTCTCTTTCAGGCCGCGCAGTTCGTCGCGTTTGCCCGCAACGGCTGCTTCGGTCAGTACGCGCGTGGTTTCCTGGAACGAAGCCGCAGAGATGAACGACTCGGTTGCCAGGGACGCCTTGGTGATACCCAGCAGATCGCGGGCATAGGTCGCTGCGATTTTGCCGTTGTTTTCCAGATCGCGGTTGGAGATCTTCACGCGTGAGAACTCAACCTGCTCACCGTCGAGGAAGTCAGAGCTTCCCGCGCTTTCGATGGTCGCTTTACGCAGCATCTGACGAACGATAACTTCAATGTGCTTATCGTTAATCTTAACGCCCTGCAGGCGGTAAACTTCCTGCACTTCGTTAGTGATGTAACGGGTCACCGCATGCACGCCACGCAGACGCAGAATGTCATGTGGAGACTCAGGGCCATCGGAAACCACGTCACCGCGTTCCACGCGCTCACCTTCGAATACGTTCAGCTGACGCCATTTCGGAATCATCTCTTCGTAAGGTTCGCTGCCATCAACCGGAGTAATCACCAGACGGCGCTTACCTTTGGTCTCTTTACCGAAGGAGATAATACCGCTGATCTCCGCCAGGATAGCTGGCTCTTTCGGACGACGGGCTTCGAACAGGTCAGCAACGCGTGGCAGACCACCGGTGATGTCCTTGGTACCGCCAGATTCCTGCGGAACACGCGCCAGGGTATCACCCGAGCTGATCTTGATGCCATCTTCCAGCTGCACGATCGCTTTACCTGGCAGGAAGTACTGCGCAGGCATGTCGGTGCCAGGGATCAGGACATCATTACCGTTGGCATCAACGATTTTCAGCGCCGGACGCAGATCTTTCGCACCGGCAGTACGTTCAGCACTGTCCAAAATGATCAGCGAGGAGAGACCGGTCAGGTCGTCCGTCTGGCGGGTAATGGTCTGGCCATCAATCATGTCGGTGAAGCGAATGAAACCGCTCACTTCGGTGATAACCGGCATGGTGTGTGGATCCCAGTTTGCGACGGTCTCACCCGCTGCAACCTGCTCACCGTCACCTTTCGCCATGGAGGCACCATAAGGAACTTTATAGCTCTCTTTGGTACGACCAAATTCGTCGATCATTTTCAGTTCAACGTTACGCGAGGTGATCACCAGCTTGCCAGCGGAGTTAGTTACCGACTTGGCGTTGATCAGTTTCAGGGTACCTTTGTTCTTCACCTGAATGCTGGATTCCGCAGCCGCACGAGATGCCGCACCACCGATGTGGAAGGTACGCATCGTCAGCTGGGTACCCGGCTCACCGATTGACTGGGCCGCAATAACACCGATCGCTTCACCTTTGTTGATGATGTGACCACGTGCCAGGTCGCGACCGTAGCAGTGCGCACACACGCCGAAGTCAGTTTCGCAGCTTACTACGGAACGCACTTTCAGGCTGTCAACAGAGTGTTCTTCTAACAGATCACACTGGGCTTCGTGCAGCAGCGTGTTGCGCGGCAGCAGGATGTCAGCGGTACCTGGCTTGATCACGTCTTCTGCGGTCACACGACCCAGAACGCGCTCACGCAGTGGCTCTTTAACATCACCACCTTCGATAACCGGGGTCATCATGATACCTTCGTGGGTACCACAATCGTCTTCGGTCACCACCAGATCCTGCGCCACGTCAACCAGACGACGGGTCAGGTAACCGGAGTTCGCGGTTTTCAGTGCGGTATCCGCAAGGCCTTTACGCGCACCGTGGGTCGAGATGAAGTACTGGAGTACGTTCAGACCTTCACGGAAGTTCGCGGTGATTGGCGTTTCGATGATTGAGCCATCTGGCTTGGCCATCAGACCACGCATACCCGCCAGCTGACGAATCTGTGCCGGAGAACCACGCGCACCGGAGTCGGCCATCATAAAGATGCTGTTGAAGGAAACCTGCTTCTCTTCTTCACCGTCACGGTTAATCACGGCTTCTGTAGAGAGGTTTTCCATCATCGCTTTCGCAACGCGTTCGTTGGCCGCAGCCCAGATATCGATCACTTTGTTATAGCGTTCGCCAGCGGTAACCAGACCAGACTGGAACTGCTGCTGGATCTCAGCCACTTCCGCTTCCGCTTCGGTGATGATTTCCACTTTCTTCGCTGGGATCACCATGTCGTCGATACCGACAGACACACCTGAACGTGCCGCATAGGCAAAGCCGGTGTACATGGTCTGGTCAGCAAAGATAACCGTTGGTTTCAGGCCCAGGATGCGGTAACAGGTGTTCAGCATCTTAGAGATCGCTTTCTTACCTAACGCCTGGTTGACGATAGAGTAAGGCAGGCCTTTTGGCACGATCATCCACAGGATCGCACGACCAATGGTGGTGTCGATCAGGCTGGTTTTAGAGGTCCAGATGCCCTGATCGTCTTTCTCATGTTCGGTGATACGCACCTTAACGCGAGCGTGCAGAGACGCGAGGCCGGCGCGGTAAATACGCTCAGCTTCTTTCGGACCGCTCAGCACCATGCCTTCGCCTTTGGCGTTAACACAGTCACGGGTCATGTAGTACAGACCCAGTACAACGTCCTGAGAAGGAACGATAATTGGCTCACCGTTCGCAGGGGACAGGATGTTGTTGGTCGACATCATCAGCGCACGCGCTTCCAGCTGGGCTTCCAGCGTCAGCGGTACGTGAACAGCCATCTGGTCACCATCGAAGTCGGCGTTGTATGCCGCACAAACCAGCGGGTGCAGCTGAATCGCTTTACCTTCGATCAGTACTGGCTCAAACGCCTGGATGCCCAGACGGTGCAGGGTAGGTGCACGGTTCAGCAGGACCGGGTGTTCGCGGATCACTTCATCCAGGATATCCCAGACGACAGCTTCTTCACGCTCAACCATTTTCTTAGCGGCTTTGATGGTGGTAGCAAGACCACGCAGCTCCAGCTTGCCGTAGATGAACGGTTTGAACAGCTCCAGTGCCATTTTCTTCGGCAGACCACACTGGTGCAGGCGCAGGTATGGACCTACGGTAATAACCGAACGGCCTGAATAGTCTACACGTTTACCCAGCAGGTTCTGACGGAAACGACCCTGTTTACCTTTGATCATGTCGGCCAAAGATTTCAGAGGACGTTTGTTCGAACCGGTGATCGCACGTCCGCGACGGCCGTTATCCAGCAGCGCATCGACCGCTTCCTGCAGCATACGTTTTTCGTTGCGTACGATGATGTCTGGCGCAGCCAGATCCAGCAGGCGTTTCAGACGGTTGTTACGGTTGATCACACGACGGTACAGATCGTTCAGATCTGATGTCGCGAAACGACCGCCGTCCAGCGGAACCAGCGGACGCAGATCCGGTGGCAGTACCGGCAGCACGGTCAGGATCATCCACTCTGGCTTGTTACCAGATTGTACGAACGCTTCCAGCAGCTTGATACGCTTGGTCAGCTTTTTACGCTTGGTTTCGGAGTTGGTTTCGGTCAGCTCTTCACGCAGCTGCTCGCACTCTTGCTCCAGATCCATGTTTTTCAACAGGGCCTGGATCGCTTCCGCACCCATTTTGGCGTCGAATTCATCACCAAACTCTTCCAGCGCGTCAAGATACTGCTCTTCAGTCAGGATCTGGCGCTTTTCGAGGTTGGTCATACCACCTTCAACCACCACGTAAGATTCGAAGTACAGCACACGTTCGATATCACGCAGCGGCATATCCAGCAGTAAACCGATGCGCGAAGGCAGCGATTTCAGGAACCAGATGTGCGCAGTCGGGGAAGCCAGCTCAATGTGGCCCATGCGCTCACGGCGAACCTTGGTCTGTGTAACTTCAACGCCACACTTCTCACAGATCACACCACGGTGTTTCAGGCGCTTGTACTTACCGCACAGGCACTCATAGTCTTTTACTGGCCCGAAAATACGCGCACAGAAAAGGCCGTCACGTTCTGGTTTGAACGTACGGTAGTTGATGGTTTCTGGCTTCTTAACTTCACCAAAAGACCATGAACGGATCATGTCTGGCGATGCCAGCGCGATCTTGATCGCATCAAACTCTTCGGTCTTAGTTTGTGCTTTCAGAAACTTAAGTAAGTCTTTCACGGATTAGCTCCCGTCGGAGTGAGACTTCTCAGAAACGCCCGGAGTGACCCGGGCGCCCTGTAACCAGTACAGCAAGTGCGAGTACCCCCCGGTTTCAGGCTGCCGGCGCGTTAGCGACGTGCATCCCGAAGGTGGGGGAGTGATTACTCGTCTTCCAGCTCGATGTTGATACCCAGCGAGCGAATCTCTTTCAACAGTACGTTGAAGGATTCTGGCATGCCCGGTTCCATCTGATGGTTGCCGTCAACGATGTTTTTATACATCTTGGTACGGCCGTTAACGTCATCAGACTTCACGGTCAGCATTTCCTGCAGGGTATATGCGGCACCGTATGCTTCCAGTGCCCATACTTCCATCTCACCGAAGCGCTGACCACCGAACTGCGCCTTACCACCCAGCGGCTGCTGAGTAACCAGGCTGTAGGAACCGGTAGAACGTGCATGCATCTTGTCATCAACCAGGTGGTTAAGTTTCAGCATGTACATGTAGCCAACGGTAACCTGACGCTCGAACTGCTCACCGGTACGACCGTCGAACAGGGTGATCTGGCCAGAAGAAGGCAGGCCGCCGAGCTGCAGCAGCTCTTTGATCTCGCTCTCTTTCGCGCCGTCAAACACCGGAGTGGCGATTGGCATACCTTTTTTCAGGTTCTCTGCCAGACGCAGCACTTCGTCGTCGGTGAAGGTGTTCAGGTCAACTTTCTGACGCACGTCGGTGCCCAGATCGTAGGCGCGCTGAATAAACTCACGCAGCTTGGACACTTCTTCCTGCTTCTTCAGCATGGCGTTGATTTTCTCGCCGATGCCTTTCGCAGCCATACCCAGGTGAGTTTCAAGAATCTGACCGATGTTCATACGCGATGGAACGCCCAGCGGGTTCAGTACGATATCGACCGGCGTACCGTTCTCATCGTATGGCATATCTTCGATCGGGTTGATCTTGGAGATAACACCTTTGTTCCCGTGACGACCTGCCATCTTGTCACCAGGCTGGATCTGACGTTTAACGGCCAGATACACTTTAACGATTTTCAGCACGCCAGGTGCCAGGTCATCGCCCTGAGTGATTTTGCGGCGCTTGGCTTCAAGTTTCTTCTCAAACTCGTGCTTCAGCTCGTCGTACTGCTCAGCCAGCTGTTCCAGCTGGTTCTGTTTCTCTTCGTCGGTCAGGCCCAGTTCCAGCCAGCGCTCGCGAGGCAGCTTGTCCAGTTTGTCCGCTTCCACACCGCCGGCAACCAGCAGGTATTGAATACGGCTGAACAGGCCCGCTTCGAGGATCTTCAGCTCTTCAGACAGGTCTTTCTTCGCCTGCTTCAGCTGCATCTCTTCGATTTCCAGCGCGCGCTTGTCTTTCTCTACGCCATCGCGGGTGAAGACCTGAACGTCGATAACGGTACCTGACACGCCGTTAGGCACGCGCAGGGAAGAGTCTTTAACGTCAGACGCTTTCTCACCGAAGATCGCACGCAGCAGCTTCTCTTCTGGCGTCAGCTGAGTTTCACCCTTCGGCGTTACCTTACCAACCAGAATGTCGCCACCGGTCACTTCTGCACCGATATAAACGATACCAGACTCATCCAGCTTGGAGAGCGCAGCCTCACCCACGTTAGGGATGTCAGCGGTGATCTCTTCCGGCCCCAGCTTGGTGTCACGAGAGACACACGCCAGTTCCTGGATGTGGATGGTGGTGAAGCGGTCTTCCTGTACTACGCGCTCGGAGACTAAGATGGAGTCTTCGAAGTTGTAGCCGTTCCACGGCATGAACGCTACGCGCATGTTCTGGCCAAGAGCCAGTTCGCCGAGGTCGGTTGAAGGACCGTCAGCCAGCACGTCGCCACGTTCAATCGGTTCGCCCAGGTTCACGCATGGCATCTGGTTGATGCAGGTGTTCTGGTTCGAACGGGTGTACTTGGTCAGGTTGTAGATGTCGATGCCGGCTTCGCCAGGGTACATCTCGTCTTCGTTAACTTTGATAACGATACGGGATGCATCAACGTACTGTACGGTACCACCACGTTTCGCTACGGCAGTTACGCCGGAGTCAACCGCTACCGCGCGCTCCATACCTGTACCTACCAGCGGTTTATCCGCGCGCAGGGTTGGTACGGCCTGACGTTGCATGTTTGCACCCATCAATGCGCGGTTGGCGTCATCGTGTTCCAGGAACGGGATCAGTGACGCACCGACGGAAACCACCTGTTGGGTGGATACATCCATGTAGTCAACCTGATCGCGGCTGAACAGGCTCGACTCGCCTTTGCTACGGCAGGTCACCAGGTCGTCTACGAAGTGACCTTCGTCGTCGAGGTTGGTGTTAGCCTGAGCGATAACGTAGTTACCCTCTTCAATCGCAGAGAGGTAATGAATTTCGTCGGTCACCACGCCATCGCGCACGCGACGGTATGGGGTTTCCAGGAAACCATACTCGTTAGTCTGTGCGTACACGGACAGGGAGTTGATCAGACCGATGTTTGGACCTTCCGGCGTTTCGATTGGACATACGCGACCGTAGTGAGTCGGGTGTACGTCTCGAACTTCGAAGCCTGCACGCTCACGCGTCAGACCGCCCGGGCCCAGTGCAGAGATACGACGCTTGTGCGTGATCTCAGACAACGGGTTGTTCTGGTCCATAAACTGTGACAGCTGGCTGGAACCGAAGAACTCTTTCACCGCCGCCGAGATTGGCTTGGCGTTGATCATGTCCTGAGGCATCAGGGTGTCCAGATCGCCCAGGGACAGACGCTCTTTAACCGCACGCTCAACGCGCACCAGACCAACACGGAACTGGTTTTCAGCCATTTCGCCAACGGAACGAATTCGACGGTTGCCGAGGTGGTCGATATCATCCACTTCGCCAATACCGTTACGGATCCCGATCAGCTTCTTCATCACCTGAATGATGTCGTCTTTGCTCAGAATACCGGAACCTTCGATCTCATCACGCAGCAGAGAACGGTTGAACTTCATACGACCCACCGCAGACAGGTCGTAGCGGTCTTCTGAGAAGAACAGGTTCTCGAACAGGTTTTCAGCCGCTTCACGCGTCGGTGGCTCACCAGGACGCATCATGCGGTAGATCTCAACCAGCGCGCTCAGGCGATCGTTGGTTGGGTCGACGCGCACGGTTTCGGACATGTACGAACCGTGGTCCAGGTCATTGGTGAACAGCGTTTCGATGCGCTTGTGACCGGACTGGCTCAGTTTAGCCAGCAGATCCAGCGACAGCTCCATGTTCGCCGCAACCAGCAGCTCACCGGTGCTTTCGTCGATGTAATCTTTAGCAACGACTTTGCCCGCGATGTATTCAACCGGAACTTCGATGTGTTGAACGTCATCTTTTTCCAGCTGGCGAATATGACGCGCAGTAATGCGACGACCTTTTTCGACGTAAACGGTGCCGTTCGCTTCGATATCGAAGGACGCAGTTTCACCGCGCAGGCGTTCCGGGACCAGCTCCATCTGCAGCTTGTTATCACGGATCTGGTACACCACTTTATCGAAGAACAGGTCAAGGATCTGTTCAGTGGTGTAGTTCAGCGCGCGCAGAATGATGGTCGCAGGCAGTTTACGGCGACGGTCAATACGGACGAACAGGTTATCTTTCGGGTCGAACTCGAAGTCTAACCATGAACCGCGGTAAGGGATGATACGTGCGTTATACAGCACTTTACCCGACGAGTGGGTTTTACCCTTATCGCTGTCGAAGAAGACACCAGGGCTACGATGCAGCTGAGAAACGATAACGCGCTCGGTACCATTGATCACAAAGGTACCGTTGTCAGTCATGAGCGGGATTTCGCCCATGTATACTTCTTGTTCTTTGATATCTTTAACGGTGCCTTCCGGCGCTTCGCGCTCGTAGATCACCAGGCGCAGTTTAACGCGCAGCGGTGCAGAGTACGTGACGCCACGAATCTGACACTCTTTCACATCAAAGACAGGTTCGCCTAAACGGTAGCTGACGTACTGCAGCTCAGAGTTACCGCTATAGCTTTGGATCGGGAATACGGAACGGAATGCTGCTTCCAGACCATACTGACCTTCCGAATCTTGCTCGATAAACTTCTGGAACGAGTCAAGCTGGATAGAAAGGAGATAAGGAATGTCCAGTACTTGTGGACGTTTTCCAAAATCCTTACGAATGCGTTTTTTCTCGGTATAGGAGTAAACCATTGGGTTCCTCAGCTCGCTGAAAAGTAGAACCTTTCTGTCCGTCCAGAGGGGACAGTTCATGCAACGCTGTTTTGTGTTGTGCAAAAGGCAGAACGCCTTTTGTAATACCTCTTTCTATCACGCTTAAACCATTTCATTGCCGCTTTCCGGGCGGGGAGCCCATGGAGGGATGGCAGTATATTAAGTCGTCGATAGAGAAAGATATTAAGCTAATCAATGGCTAAACAGTGTGAAAGACCATTGATGCTATAGAGCGCAAAAAGGCTGGTGACCAAAAAGTCACCAGCCATCAGCCTGAGCTAACGTAATGTCAGACTCAAGCTGCAACCTGGAAGGTTGGCTTATTTAACTTCAACTTCTGCGCCAGCTTCTTCCAGAGATTTCTTCAGAGCTTCTGCGTCGTCTTTGCTGATGCCTTCTTTCAGGGCAGCAGGTGCAGACTCAACCAGGTCTTTGGCTTCTTTCAGGCCCAGACCAGTTGCGCCACGTACTGCTTTGATCACGGCAACTTTGTTAGCGCCGATAGCTTTCAGTACAACGTCGAACTCAGTTTTTTCTTCAACAGCTTCTGCCGGGCCAGCAGCAACAGCAACAGCTGCAGCAGCAGACACGCCGAACTTCTCTTCCATAGCGGCGATCAGTTCAACGATTTCCATTACAGACAGAGCTGCAACGCCTTCAATGATTTGGTCTTTAGTGATTGACATTTCGTGTTCCTAAATTCAGAAAAAGTTTATACGTAAGCAAATGAACGTGAAAAGAAAGGCTGATTAAGCAGCTTCTTTCTGATCGCGAACAGCAGCCAGAGTGCGAACCAGTTTGCCGGCAGCGGCTTCTTTCATGGTTGCCATCAGGCGTGCAACTGCTTCATCGTAGGTAGGCAGAGTTGCCAGGCGGTCGATCTGAGCCGCACTGATCAGCTCGCCTTCAAAGGCCGCAGCTTTAACCTCAAATTTTGCATTCGCTTTCGCGAAATCTTTGAACAGACGAGCAGCAGCGCCCGGGTGTTCCATAGAATATGCAATCAAGGTAGGACCGGTGAAGGTGTCTTTCAGGCACTCAAACTGAGTACCCTCAACAACGCGACGCAGCAGGGTGTTACGAACAACACGCATCACTACGCCAGCTTCACGAGCTGCTTTACGCAGTTCGGTCATTTTGTCTACGGTAACGCCACGAGAATCCGCAACTACCGCAGACAGCGCGCCTTTGGCTACTTCGCTGACTTCAGCAACAATCGCTTGTTTGTCTTGAAGATTTAAGGCCATTAGCTTGTGCTCCTGGATTTTAGCCGGAGATGAATTTCCCCGGAACTCACTTCACCTGAACCGTGTTACCACGGCCAGGCGCTAAAACACGGTGAGCAGATCCAGCAAAGACTATAAAAATATTCTTTTGGTTCTGTCACCGTCTACGCAGGAAATTAAGTCTCTTGCGAAACACCTGCGGTCTTGGACGGAGGCCAGGATAGGCCTGGCTCCAACCTAAAAATCTGTCTAATACATCGTCCTTCAAGCTGCCGCTGCGTTGGCTGCCTTCATTCACCCCAGTCACGTAGTGAACTACGCACCTGTGGATTCACTCAGTTGCCGCTTTGCTACAACTCGAATGACTCGATTAGAAGTTCTGCATAATAACAGAACAATGGGCCAAAGATTCTAGATGAAAATTTAGCCCACGTAAAGCAGATTAGTTAGCAGCAGCGTTCAGGCCAGCCTGATCGATTGCCACGCCAGCACCCATGGTGGTGGACAGGCTAACTTTCTTGATGAAAACGCCTTTCGCCTGAGAAGGTTTTGCTTTTTTCAGCGCAACCAGCAGGGATTCCAGGTTTTCTTTCAGCTTATCGGTATCGAAGTCAACCTTACCAATAGTGGTATGGATGATACCGTTTTTGTCGTTACGGTAACGAACCTGACCCGCTTTAGCGTTTTTCACTGCTTCAGCAACGTTAGGGGTTACAGTACCGACTTTCGGGTTTGGCATCAGACCGCGTGGGCCCAGAACCTGACCCAGCTGGCCAACAACGCGCATTGCATCAGGAGATGCGATAACCACGTCGAAGTTCATTTCGCCTTTTTTGATCTGGTCAGCCAGATCTTCCATACCTACCAGCTCAGCGCCGGCTGCTTTAGCAGCTTCAGCGTTTGCGCCCTGGGCAAATACGGCAACGCGAACGGAACGGCCAGTACCGTGTGGCAGTACAGTTGCACCACGCACGTTCTGGTCAGATTTACGAGCATCGATGCCCAGGTTTACCGCTACGTCAACGCTTTCAACGAACTTAGCAGTAGCCAGTTCTTTCAGCAGAGCAACAGCTTCGTTGATGTCATACTGTTTAGTTGAATCAACTTTGTCACGGATCACGCGCATGCGCTTGGTCAGCTTAGCCATTTCTTAGTCCTCTACAACCAGGCCCATGGAACGAGCAGTACCTTCGATTGAGCGAGTCATCGCTTCAACGTCAGCACCAGTCATGTCCGCAGCTTTGGTTTCTGCGATTTCACGTACCTGAGCACGGGATACTTTACCTACTTTGTCTTTGTTCGGCTTGCCAGAACCAGACTTGATACCAGCCGCTTTCTTCAGCAGTACTGCTGCAGGAGGGGTTTTGGTAACGAAGGTGAAAGAACGGTCAGAGTAAACGGTGATCACAACCGGAGTTGGAAGACCTTTTTCAAGGGATTCTGTTTTGGCGTTAAACGCTTTACAGAATTCCATGATGTTAACGCCTTGCTGACCCAGAGCTGGACCAACCGGTGGGCTCGGGTTTGCCATACCAGCTGCAACCTGCAGCTTAACGTAGGCTTGTACTTTCTTAGCCATGATAATTCCTCTATTGGGTGATAACGCTTCGTGAGAAGCTCCCCGTGATTAATATTTACCCGCCGTTGCCAGCGTGTAAAAACAAAAGGCGCGAAATAATAGTGCAATTTCGCGCCTTTCGCAACCATCCGTTCAGGACAATTGTGTAAATTTTATGCCGCACAGCGCGATTTTTCGCACTGTGCGCAAAGGGGATTAGCCTTTCTCAACCTGACCGAAGTCCAGCTCAACCGGCGTAGCACGGCCGAAGATGGAAACAGATACTTTCAGGCGGCTTTTCTCGTAGTCGACTTCTTCCACCACGCCGTTGAAGTCCGCAAATGGACCATCGCTAACGCGAACCAGTTCACCCGGCTCAAACAGCGTTTTAGGACGTGGCTTGTCACCAACCTGCTGCAGACGGTTCATGATCGCGTCAACTTCTTTATCGCTGATCGGCGCCGGACGGTCAGATGTACCACCGATAAAGCCCATCACGCGTGGCACGCTGCGCACCAGGTGCCAGCTGGCATCGTTCATGACCATCTGCACCAGCACATAGCCCGGGAAGAACTTGCGCTCGCTTTTGCGGCGCTGGCCACCACGGATCTCAACCACTTCTTCGGTTGGAACCATGACTTCGCCAAACAGCTCTTCCATATTGTGTAATTTGATATGCTCGCGCAGCGACTGCGATACGCGGCCTTCAAAACCGGAAAACGCCTGAACGACGTACCAGCGCATTTTTGGGGCTTCAGACATCTTAGAACCTCAGGCCAGTGATAAACGATACCAGACGGACCAGAATGCCATCCAGCCCCCACAAAATCAGTGACATCACGGCAGTTACCGCGGCAACGATTAACGTGGTGTGCAACGTTTCCTGACGAGTAGGCCAGATGACTTTGCGAACTTCAGTGCGGGCTTCACGGGCGAAAGCCAGTGTCGCTTTGCCTTTGATGGTCAGCAGGGCAACGCCTGCTGCGGCTGCGATCAGAACAACGACGGCCAGCGCGCGCAGCGGCAGAGTCACGCCGCGATAGTAATAGTTGCCGACGATAGCAGCGATCAGCAGTACTGCCACACCTAACCACTTGATCACTTCCAGGCCGCGTCCGCTCCCTTGAGCTTCGGTATTAGCACTCATAAACCAACCTGCCAGAATAAATCAGAAACACTTTTGCCCCGCAAAACGAGGCAACCGAACCGAATAATGTGCAAAGGCACCACCCGGCATAGCCATTAATCTCAAGACATACTTGAAAATTATGGGTTTTTACGCCGTGCTACAGAGCCTGCCTCAGCAATGATTATGACCGAAAATCACTGATGAGCCAGGTTCTATGTTACAGCGTAGAAAAAGGGCATCAAATGATGCCCTTTTCTCGTGCGTTGCGTCAAATATTATCAGCGATTAAGCGATAACTTTAGCAACAACACCTGCACCCACGGTACGGCCGCCTTCACGGATGGCGAAACGCAGACCGTCGTCCATCGCGATTGGGTGGATCAGGGTAACAACCATCTGAATGTTGTCGCCTGGCATTACCATCTCTACGCCTTCTGGCAGTTCGATGGTACCGGTCACGTCAGTTGTACGGAAGTAGAACTGTGGACGGTAGCCTTTGAAGAACGGAGTATGACGGCCGCCTTCATCCTTGGACAGGATGTACACTTCAGATTCGAACTTGGTGTGTGGCTTGATTGAACCTGGCTTAGCCAGAACCTGGCCACGCTGGATATCTTCGCGCTTGATACCGCGCAGCAGGATACCACAGTTCTCACCCGCACGGCCTTCGTCCAGCAGCTTACGGAACATCTCAACGCCGGTACAGGTTGATTTCACGGTATCTTTGATACCAACGATCTCAACTTCTTCACCAACTTTAACGATACCGCGCTCTACGCGACCGGTAACAACGGTACCACGGCCTGAGATGGAGAATACGTCTTCGATAGGCAGCAGGAATGGCTTGTCAATCGCGCGCTCTGGCTCCGGGATGTAAGAATCCAGGTGACCAGCCAGCTCGATGATTTTTGCTTCCCACTCAGCTTCACCCTGCAGGGCTTTCAGTGCTGAACCGCGAACAACCGGGATGTCGTCGCCTGGGAAATCGTAAGCAGACAGCAGCTCACGAACTTCCATTTCAACCAGCTCCAGCAGCTCTTCGTCGTCAACCATGTCGCATTTGTTCATGAATACGATCATGAACGGAACGCCAACCTGGCGACCCAGCAGGATGTGCTCACGGGTCTGTGGCATTGGGCCATCAGTCGCAGCAACAACCAGGATTGCACCGTCCATCTGCGCAGCACCGGTGATCATGTTTTTCACATAGTCGGCGTGGCCTGGGCAGTCAACGTGTGCGTAGTGACGGCTTGGGGTGTCATATTCAACGTGTGAAGTGTTGATGGTGATACCACGAGCTTTCTCTTCTGGCGCGTTATCGATCTGGTCGAATGCACGTGCAGAACCGCCGTAGGTTTTAGCCAGAACGGTGGTGATAGCAGCAGTCAGGGTAGTTTTACCGTGGTCAACGTGGCCGATAGTACCAACGTTGACGTGCGGTTTGGAACGTTCAAATTTTTCTTTAGACATCGCTTGTCCCTCTAAGACACGGATTAATCGGTGATATCACCACATCAACCAGGCATTGCCTGAATCGTTGAATTTTGTAACAGAGAAGAAGCAGGGAGGGAGATTTTGAAAGTGGTGCTGATACCCAGAGTCGAACTGGGGACCTCACCCTTACCAAGGGTGCGCTCTACCAACTGAGCCATATCAGCACGGCTTGGAGCGGGCAGCGGGAATCGAACCCGCATCATCAGCTTGGAAGGCTGAGGTAATAGCCATTATACGATGCCCGCATCCTGGAACTCGGCTACCTGTTCTGTCTGTAGCTTTTGAGTATCTGGAAAGTCTCCGTTTACTCAAGTCATCACGCATTTACCTGATGACCTTGACTGGGCTTGAGCTCAGTCTGAAATCCTGATGAACAAACTTTGCTAGCTTGTCATCTTTGCAGCCTCGGTGATTGCTCACTTATTCTGCTTTCAACTCCCAACATCTGAGTCGAAATGGTGGTGGGGGAAGGATTCGAACCTTCGAAGTCGATGACGGCAGATTTACAGTCTGCTCCCTTTGGCCGCTCGGGAACCCCACCTGGGGTATTTCGTTACTTGATGGTGCCGGCTACCGGAATCGAACTGGTGACCTACTGATTACAAGTCAGTTGCTCTACCAACTGAGCTAAGCCGGCATCAAGTGGTGCGCATTTTAGGAAGACCGCGCCCGGGATGCAACAAAAAAATTGCGATAATTGTTCTTACGCTCACTCTTTGTGCAATTCACCTTAAAACGGCCCCTCTTTCGCGTTTTTTTGCTGAAAAAAAGCGCAATGGCGCGGTATGTTTTTCTTTTTAAGCACGCCCTACCGATGCGGCGAGTGAACCCGCGAGGGTACTCACCCGCCCTCAATGCCACACTAATTTCTGAATAGCACATAACACCGGCTACCCACGTGAGAATCGTAAATCGTATCTAACGCGTCAGATGCTACCGCCGTGGCGAACCGCGGCGATCGGATTTGATGGCCCATGCACATCTCTCGTGCGATACACCGTAGCCAGTTAATGCGAGTGACGTAACGTTTGCCAGCCTGTTAGCGCTTTTTTCCTTCTTATTCAGGCCCGTCTGGTGTTAACCTCCTGCCCATTGTGTTCTGAAATCCCCAGGGTAATTCAGCCTGACTGCGACACGATGTTGCGGATATCAACGGGCTAACCTTCTGATGGGTAACTACTTGCTGGCAGAAGCATGCATATGAGCAAAAAAGATTTATCGTTAACGACCCCTTATCTGCAGTTCACCCGTAATGAATGGGCGGCACTGCGTGACTCCGTCCCAATGACCCTGTCAGAGGGCGAAATTGCCCAGCTGAAAGGCATTAACGAAGATCTCTCCATGGAAGAGGTGGCTGAGATCTATTTGCCATTGTCACGCCTGCTGAATTTCTATATCAGCGCCAACGCCGGGCGTCAGGCCGTGCTGGAGCAGTTCCTCGGCACCAAAGATAAGGGGCAGAAAATCCCCTATATCATCAGCATTGCCGGCAGCGTTGCCGTCGGGAAAAGCACTACCGCGCGCGTGCTGCAGGCCCTGCTTAGCCGCTGGCCCGAGCACCGTAAAGTCGAGCTCATTACTACTGACGGCTTTCTGCACCCGAATGCCGTGCTCAACGAGCGCGGGCTGATGAAGAAGAAAGGCTTTCCCCTGTCGTATGATATGCACCGGCTGGTGAATTTTGTCTCGGAGCTAAAGTCAGGCGCGGCCCAGGTGACGGCGCCGGTTTACTCACACCTGATTTATGACGTTATTCCCGACGGCGATAAGGTGGTTCAGCAGCCCGATATCCTGATACTTGAAGGATTGAACGTATTACAGAGCGGAATGGACTATCCCCACGATCCCCACCACGTGTTTGTCTCTGACTTCGTCGACTTTTCTATCTATGTCGATGCCCCGGAGGCGTTACTGGAACACTGGTACATTCATCGCTTCCTGAAATTCCGCGAGGGGGCATTCAGCGATCCGGACTCCTATTTCCATCACTATTCCCAGCTACCGGAACAGGAAGCCGTGGGTATCGCCACCCAGCTATGGAAAGAGATTAACCACAAGAATTTGATGGAAAATATCCTACCGACGCGCGAACGTGCCAGCCTGATCATGACCAAAAGCAGCGACCATGCGGTCGATCTGGTGAGGCTCAGGAAATAGATCGCAGGGGCCAGTGCCCCTGCCGATATCAGCCCTGCGGCCGCAAAGAAATCTCTCCCCCAACCCAGGATTTTCGCACCCCATCCTGCTCGAGAATTAACCCGCCCTGAGCATCAATACCCCGTGCAATGCCATAGATCTCTCTGTCACCAATGAGTAGCTTAACCGGGCGGTTGATGAAGTTATCCAGCGCAGCCCAACGTTCAACAAACGGATGCAGACCATCCTGCTCAAAGGCAAATAACGCGTCACGCATCTTGTTAACGATCAGCGCTGAAAGTGCATTTCTGTCAATGGTGACACCGGCTTCCTGCAGGTTAATCCACCCCTGGTTAATGACATCCGCAGCGGGTGCACGCATCGCCAGATTGATGCCTGCACCAATCACGATCTGTGCAGCTTCGCCGGTTTTACCCGTCAGTTCAATCAAAATACCGGCAAGTTTGCGATCGTCGAGATAAATGTCATTTGGCCACTTTACGCGAATATCCGGTGCGCCCAGCTCCTGCAGCGCTTCAGCCAGCACGATACCGATTACCAGGCTCATGCCCATCGCCGCCGCCGGCCCCTGCTCCAGACGCCAGTACATGGAGAGATACAGGTTGGCACCAAAGGGAGAGAACCACTGCCGGCCTCGCCTGCCGCGGCCAGCCTGTTGATACTCAGCCACGCAGGCGTCGCCCGACTGCAGGCTGTTCATCCTGTCCAGCAGATACTGGTTAGTTGAGTCAATCACCGGCACCACCGCCAGCCGGCCATTCTCAAGCTGAGCGTTGATCGCCTGCTCATTGAGTAGCTGCATTTTAGCCGACAGACTGTAGCCTTTGCCGGTGACGGTGAAAACATCGATCCCCCACTCTTTCAGCGTATTGACGTGCTTATTGATAGCAGCACGGCTCATGCCCAGCTGCTCACCGAGCTGTTCACCCGAGTGGAACTCACCGTCGGCCAGCAGAGCGACCAGTTTCAGGGGTACGGTGTAATCTTTCATGCAATCACCTCGACGGCGTCTGTCTCGCCCTGCGCGCTGATAAAGCGTACTTCCGGCTCAAGCCACACGTTAAATTTTTTGCCAACGCGCTGACGGACTTCACGGGCCAGCGCCACCACATCCTGCCCGGTCGCATTGCCGGTATTAATCAGCACCAGCGCCTGCTGCTGATGCACGGCTGCTCCGCCCATCCTGAACCCCTTCAGGTTGCAGCGGTCGATTAACCAGCCCGCGGCCAGCTTCATCTCGCCGTTCTCCTGCGGATAGAACGGTATAGTGTCGTACTGCTCCTTCAGCTGGCGGGCCATTTCCGCGCTCACCAGCGGATTTTTAAAGAAGCTGCCGGCATTACCGGTCACCGCAGGGTCGGGCAGCTTGCTGCTCCGCATGCGGCATACCGTTTCAAACACCTGCTGCGGGGTCACCCGGTCACGATCGAGCTCTCTGAGCTCGCCATAGGTCAGCACCGGCTGCCAGATTTTGTTAAGGCGCAAACCCAGCGCGATAAGGGCATAGCCTTCACGGTACTGATGCTTAAAAACGCTGTCCCGGTAGGCAAACCGGCACTCTTCTGCACTCAGGCGCTGTCGGGAGCCGTCAGCCAGCCTGACAATATCGACGTATTCACATACTTTCTCCAGCTCGACGCCGTAGGCCCCAATGTTCTGAATAGGCGCCGAACCCGCGCAACCGGGGATCATCGCCAGATTCTCTAACCCGGGATAGCCGTCGCGTAAGGTGGATTGCACCAGCGCGTGCCAGTTTTCTCCTGACCCAACGTGCAGATGCCAGGCGTCACTGGATTCCGTTACCTCAATCCCCATGATGCGGTTAACAATAACCTGACCCTGAAAGTCTTCCAGAAACAGGACATTGCTGCCCTCTCCCAACAGCAATACCGGCTCTGAACGCTGCTGGCTTTGCAGCCAGGCGCGGCACAGTGCTTCCACGCTGTCAGCCACACAGATCCCGGCAGCTGACGCTTCCAGACTAAAGGTATTCCAGGGTTTTAATGAATGATTCTGGCAGGACATAACAGGGCCTTTGCGGGTTAAACTGGGGCTAGTTTACCTGATTAGGCGGGTTATTGGCGATATTATGACGTTTTCCAGGGTGGGCATGTGGGACAACAACGCTTACCGAGGACATGGAATACTCACATTTTATTTAATTCATCTAACTGATTTAATTGAAAAAGAAATCTCAAAAAGAGGATTTATCGCTTAACGACTCAAGTAAAACGTTAGATCACTGAATTGTACGCTTACTTAGCCCAACTCAGTCCCTTTTGGGCGGTAATTTTGTACCCTGAGCACAATAAAGCGCCATCAGTCTCAACGTATGCGATCGGAGATCTTTCATAAGGTATGGGTAAATACGTCAGAACGTAGCAATCAACGGGGTTCGTGCCAGGTGCTCCTATTCGGGAGTGCAATTAATCGCCATCACTTTTTATTCGGGCCATCGCCAGAGCCGCCGGCACGAGAGAAACATGCACGTACGGGGCGGGTTACCGGCCACGGATGAGTCATCAGCCCGGTCCGGAGCGGCGGGTTTTGCGTTTAAAATCTGATTTTTTGACCAGTGAAGAGGGAAAACGGAGGGGAATGAGCCGTTACGGCAGGGGTTTTTTATCGTGTTTTTTGCAAAAGAAAAAACCCCGGCCTTTCGGTCGGGGTTATTCTTTGTTTGATGCCTGGCAGTTTATGGCCCACATCCCTGTGGGCCACCCTTCGGGCCGGCGCTGCGCGCCGTTCAAAATGGCTCCCGGCCATTTTGTCCTGCTCTCGCATGGGGAGGCCCCACACTACCATCGGCGCTACGGCGTTTCACTTCTGAGTCCGGCATGGGGTCAGGCGGGACCACCGGGCTGAAGACGCAAAAAAGCCCCATGCTTTCGCATGAGGCTTATTGCTTAATTTGATGCCTGGCAGTTCCCTACTCTCGCATGGGGAGGCCCCACACTACCATCGGCGCTACGGCGTTTCACTTCTGAGTTCGGCATGGGGTCAGGTGGGACCACCGCGCTAAAGCCGCCAGGCAAATCTTTTGTGCCGTCCTGTGTCTTTTGCACTGATGCTGCGTTGGCTGCGCTCGTCACCTCAGTCACATACTGGTGTATGCTCCTTCACTGCCTTCGCTTGCCGCCTTGCCTCAGTACAAAATCCTTCGGACTATAGTCCGCAGAACAACTGAATTCTTTATCCGGTAAAACAAGCTGAAAATCTTTGCGTCTCTCATAACGCTACCAGAACGCTTCTGGCGTTGTAAGGTTAAGCCTCACGGGTCATTAGTACCGGTTAGCTCAACGCATCGCTGCGCTTACACACCCGGCCTATCAACGTCGTAGTCTTCAACGTCCCTTCAGGGGTCTCAGGGACCCAGGGAGAACTCATCTCGAGGCAAGTTTCGCGCTTAGATGCTTTCAGCGCTTATCTTTTCCGCACTTAGCTACCGGGCAATGCCATTGGCATGACAACCCGAACACCAGTGGTGCGTTCACTCCGGTCCTCTCGTACTAGGAGCAACCCCTCTCAATTCTCCAGCGCCCACGGCAGATAGGGACCGAACTGTCTCACGACGTTCTAAACCCAGCTCGCGTACCACTTTAAACGGCGAACAGCCGTACCCTTGGGACCTACTTCAGCCCCAGGATGTGATGAGCCGACATCGAGGTGCCAAACACCGCCGTCGATATGAACTCTTGGGCGGTATCAGCCTGTTATCCCCGGAGTACCTTTTATCCGTTGAGCGATGGCCCTTCCATTCAGAACCACCGGATCACTATGACCTGCTTTCGCACCTGCTCGAGCCGTCACTCTCGCAGTCAAGCTAGCTTATGCCATTGCACTAACCTCACGATGTCCGACCGTGATTAGCTAACCTTCGTGCTCCTCCGTTACTCTTTGGGAGGAGACCGCCCCAGTCAAACTACCCACCAGACACTGTCCCCACGCCGGATTACGGCGCCAGGTTAGAACATCAAACGTTAAAGGGTGGTATTTCAAGGATGGCTCCACGCAGACTGGCGTCCACGCTTCAAAGCCTCCCACCTATCCTACACATCAAGGCTCAATGTTCAGTGTCAAGCTATAGTAAAGGTTCACGGGGTCTTTCCGTCTTGCCGCGGGTACACTGCATCTTCACAGCGAGTTCAATTTCACTGAGTCTCGGGTGGAGACAGCCTGGCCATCATTACGCCATTCGTGCAGGTCGGAACTTACCCGACAAGGAATTTCGCTACCTTAGGACCGTTATAGTTACGGCCGCCGTTTACCGGGGCTTCGATCAAGAGCTTCTCCTTGCGGATAACCCCATCAATTAACCTTCCGGCACCGGGCAGGCGTCACACCGTATACGTCCACTTTCGTGTTTGCACAGTGCTGTGTTTTTAATAAACAGTTGCAGCCAGCTGGTATCTTCGACTGCCTTCGGCTCCACCCGCGAGGGGGTTCACCTACCGACAGCGTGCCTTCTCCCGAAGTTACGGCACCATTTTGCCTAGTTCCTTCACCCGAGTTCTCTCAAGCGCCTTGGTATTCTCTACCTGACCACCTGTGTCGGTTTGGGGTACGATTCGATGTTACCTGATGCTTAGAGGCTTTTCCTGGAAGCAGGGCATTTGTTACTTCAGCACCGTAGTGCCTCGTCATCACACCTCAGCGTTAGTAAGGTCCCGGATTTACCTAAGACCTCCGCCTACATGCTTAAACCGGGACAACCGTCGCCCGGCTAACATAGCCTTCTCCGTCCCCCCTTCGCAGTAACACCGAGTACGGGAATATTAACCCGTTTCCCATCGACTACGCCTTTCGGCCTCGCCTTAGGGGTCGACTCACCCTGCCCCGATTAACGTTGGACAGGAACCCTTGGTCTTCCGGCGAGCGGGCTTTTCACCCGCTTTATCGTTACTTATGTCAGCATTCGCACTTCTGATACCTCCAGCAGACCTCACAGTCCACCTTCGACGGCTTACAGAACGCTCCCCTACCCAACAACATTTACATGTCGCTGCCGCAGCTTCGGTGCATGGTTTAGCCCCGTTACATCTTCCGCGCAGGCCGACTCGACCAGTGAGCTATTACGCTTTCTTTAAATGATGGCTGCTTCTAAGCCAACATCCTGGCTGTCTGTGCCTTCCCACATCGTTTCCCACTTAACCATGACTTTGGGACCTTAGCTGGCGGTCTGGGTTGTTTCCCTCTTCACGACGGACGTTAGCACCCGCCGTGTGTCTCCCGTGATAACATTCTTCGGTATTCGCAGTTTGCATCGGGTTGGTAAGCCGGGATGGCCCCCTAGCCGAAACAGTGCTCTACCCCCGAAGATGAGTTCACGAGGCGCTACCTAAATAGCTTTCGGGGAGAACCAGCTATCTCCCGGTTTGATTGGCCTTTCACCCCCAGCCACAAGTCATCCGCTAATTTTTCAACATTAGTCGGTTCGGTCCTCCAGTTAGTGTTACCCAACCTTCAACCTGCCCATGGCTAGATCACCGGGTTTCGGGTCTATACCCTGCAACTTAACGCCCAGTTAAGACTCGGTTTCCCTTCGGCTCCCCTATACGGTTAACCTTGCTACAGAATATAAGTCGCTGACCCATTATACAAAAGGTACGCAGTCACACCACGAAGGTGCTCCCACTGCTTGTACGTACACGGTTTCAGGTTCTGTTTCACTCCCCTCGCCGGGGTTCTTTTCGCCTTTCCCTCACGGTACTGGTTCACTATCGGTCAGTCAGGAGTATTTAGCCTTGGAGGATGGTCCCCCCATATTCAGACAGGATGTCACGTGTCCCGCCCTACTCATCGAACTCACAGAATGTGCGTTTTTGTGTACGGGAGTATCACCCTGTACCCTGCGACTTTCCAGACGCTTCCACTAACGCACAAACTGATTCAGGTTCTGGGCTGTTCCCCGTTCGCTCGCCGCTACTGGGGGAATCTCGGTTGATTTCTTTTCCTCGGGGTACTTAGATGTTTCAGTTCCCCCGGTTCGCCTCATGCCACTATGTATTCATGACATGATAGTGTGTCGAAACACACTGGGTTTCCCCATTCGGGTATCGTCGGTTGTAACGGTTCATATCACCTTACCGACGCTTATCGCAGATTAGCACGCCCTTCATCGCCTCTGACTGCCTAGGCATCCACCGTGTACGCTTAGTCGCTTAACCTCACAACCCACAAGCGTCCCGCAGGACAGCTCGAAAGCTGCAAGCATTTGAGAGACTCGAACATATCGTTGACTTCATTCTTATTACGGAGAATGAATAACGATACGTCGTTTCAATTTTCAGCTTGTTCCGGATTTTTAAAGAGCGTAATACTTCGCAGCATACTGTTAACCAGTACACTCTGAAGTATTGAAAACAGACAATATGGTGGAGCTAAGCGGGATCGAACCGCTGACCTCCTGCGTGCAAGGCAGGCGCTCTCCCAGCTGAGCTATAGCCCCATACAGTCGTGCAGTAAACCTTTCCAGTACCAACTCCGGAGAGTTATTTTCCTTTTCTTTTCAGAAAGAGAAAATGTAATTTTGTCTCAGGCAAGGCGTGAGGTCGCGAAGCATAGTGAACTATGCGAGACGGCCGAACAACGCAGCATGAGGCGAAATTTGGTAGGCCTGAGTGGACTTGAACCACCGACCTCACCCTTATCAGGGGTGCGCTCTAACCACCTGAGCTACAAGCCTGTCGAGGTGTTTTCTGCTCGTTACTTTTTCATCAGACAATCTGTGTGAGCACTACGCGGGAATGTATCTTGAGGTAAGGAGGTGATCCAACCGCAGGTTCCCCTACGGTTACCTTGTTACGACTTCACCCCAGTCATGAATCACAAAGTGGTAAGCGCCCTCCCGAAGGTTAAGCTACCTACTTCTTTTGCAACCCACTCCCATGGTGTGACGGGCGGTGTGTACAAGGCCCGGGAACGTATTCACCGTAGCATTCTGATCTACGATTACTAGCGATTCCGACTTCACGGAGTCGAGTTGCAGACTCCGATCCGGACTACGACGCACTTTATGAGGTCCGCTTGCTCTCGCGAGTTCGCTTCTCTTTGTATGCGCCATTGTAGCACGTGTGTAGCCCTGGCCGTAAGGGCCATGATGACTTGACGTCATCCCCACCTTCCTCCGGTTTATCACCGGCAGTCTCCTTTGAGTTCCCGACCGAATCGCTGGCAACAAAGGATAAGGGTTGCGCTCGTTGCGGGACTTAACCCAACATTTCACAACACGAGCTGACGACAGCCATGCAGCACCTGTCTCACGGTTCCCGAAGGCACTAAGGCATCTCTGCCGAATTCCGTGGATGTCAAGGCCAGGTAAGGTTCTTCGCGTTGCATCGAATTAAACCACATGCTCCACCGCTTGTGCGGGCCCCCGTCAATTCATTTGAGTTTTAACCTTGCGGCCGTACTCCCCAGGCGGTCGACTTAACGCGTTAGCTCCGGAAGCCACGCCTCAAGGGCACAACCTCCAAGTCGACATCGTTTACAGCGTGGACTACCAGGGTATCTAATCCTGTTTGCTCCCCACGCTTTCGCACCTGAGCGTCAGTCTTTGTCCAGGGGGCCGCCTTCGCCACCGGTATTCCTCCAGATCTCTACGCATTTCACCGCTACACCTGGAATTCTACCCCCCTCTACAAGACTCTAGCCTGCCAGTTTCAAATGCAGTTCCCAGGTTAAGCCCGGGGATTTCACATCTGACTTGACAGACCGCCTGCGTGCGCTTTACGCCCAGTAATTCCGATTAACGCTTGCACCCTCCGTATTACCGCGGCTGCTGGCACGGAGTTAGCCGGTGCTTCTTCTGCGGGTAACGTCAATCGCCGTGGTTATTAACCACAGCGCCTTCCTCCCCGCTGAAAGTACTTTACAACCCGAAGGCCTTCTTCATACACGCGGCATGGCTGCATCAGGCTTGCGCCCATTGTGCAATATTCCCCACTGCTGCCTCCCGTAGGAGTCTGGACCGTGTCTCAGTTCCAGTGTGGCTGGTCATCCTCTCAGACCAGCTAGGGATCGTCGCCTAGGTGAGCCATTACCCCACCTACTAGCTAATCCCATCTGGGCACATCCGATAGCGTGAGGCCCGAAGGTCCCCCACTTTGCTCTTACGAGGTTATGCGGTATTAGCTACCGTTTCCAGTAGTTATCCCCCTCTATCGGGCAGTTTCCCAGACATTACTCACCCGTCCGCCACTCGTCACCCAAGAGCAAGCTCTCTGTGCTACCGTTCGACTTGCATGTGTTAGGCCTGCCGCCAGCGTTCAATCTGAGCCATGATCAAACTCTTCAATTAAAAGTTCGATTTGCTGCAACAAGTGCAGCGATGCTCATCTGTAAAACGTCATAATGAATTTCATTATGTGTTCACTCGTGAGACTTGATATTTTTTTGACACCCGAAGGTGTCTGATATCAATCCTGCGAGTGCCCACACAGATTGTCTGATAAATTGTTAAAGAGCGGTGCAATCAGTGCCGAAGCTTCCTGTTGCGAGGTGGCGTATATTACGCTTTCCTCCTTCGGAGTCAACTTCTTTTTGAGAAGTTTTTCCGGCGGTTCAGAGTACTTCCTGAACCTCTCAACACGCTGGCCTGTAAGCCGTTGTTCCGTGTCGATGGAGGCGCATTATAGGGAGTTCCCGACGGGTGACAAGTGTTTATTTAAAAAAAAACGCTGACAGCGCTTTTTTTCAACGAAGCGTCTGTTTTCACCGCTATTTGCTCGGTAAATCAGCAAATTCCTGGGCAAAACGGGTCACCTGTTCCCAGTCCGTATACTCTACTTCTTTACTGCTATCCGTTTCACCGCCGGTCATTCGCATAATCAGCTGAATCATTACCCGGTCAAACAGTCCATAGCGTGGATAACGCAGCGCCCCGGCAAAAACGGCGCAGCAGTCAGGTTCCCAGGGTGAGCGCAGCAGAAACTTACGGGTATAAGGATTGGTCTGCGGCGTACGCTTCTCTGCTTTACGCGCGGTGAGGTTTACGGAAAAGAAGCCGCTTACCCGAGCCTGCAGTTCATTACCGTGCATTTTGACAAACTTCTCAACCTGCGGCTGAAAATGGCCGTAGCGAATGGAAGCACCGATCAGCACCCGGTCGTACTGCGCCCAGTCGGGCTGCTGCATATGATGCAGATTAACCACGTCACACTCCTGCTGCTGTTTAAGCGCGCTGGCAATACAGGTGGCGATCTCACGGGTCTGGCCGTCACGGCTGGAATAGAGGATTAACGCTTTCATCATTTCACTCTCACTTATTCACGCCAGAAGGTCGGCGTAAACAACACTAACAGGGTAAAGACTTCAAGACGCCCGAAAAGCATCGTTAAAATCAGGATCCACTTGGCTGCATCGTTCATCGAAGTAAAGTTGTCGGCCACTACGCCCAGGCCCGGCCCGAGATTGTTCAGCGTGGCCACCACCGCCGCAAAAGCAGAGAAGTCATCCACGCCGGTAGCAATGATCGCCAGCATACTCAGAATAAACACCAGCGCGTAGGCGGAGAAGAATCCCCATACGGCTTCAAGAATACGCTCGGGCAACGCACGGGTACCAAGCTTGATGGTATAGACGGCATTGGGGTGAACCAACCTTTTCAGTTCGCGGGAACCCTGCTTGAACAGCAGCAGAATGCGGATCACCTTCAATCCACCGCCGGTGGAACCGGCACAACCGCCGATAAACGCCGAGCAGAGCAGCAGCACCGGCAGGAACAGCGGCCAGTTGGCGATACTGTCGGTGGTGAAGCCGGCAGTGGTCGCCATCGACACCACCTGGAAAAACGCCTGGTTCAGCGTCTGCATCCCCGTTTTATAGACGTCATGGAAATAAAGCACCAGGGTACAGACGATTACCAGCGTCAGCTGCACGCCAATAAACATGCGGAACTCCGGGTCCCGCCAGTAGACGCGCAGATTACGCCCGCTAAGTAATGAGAAGTGCAGACCGTAGTTACAGCCGGAGATCAGCAGGAAGATGGCGATGATAGTGTTAATCGTCGGGCTGTTAAAATAGCCGATGCTGGCATCATGGGTTGAAAAGCCACCGATGGCGATGGTGGCAAAGCTGTGGCCGATCGCATCAAACAGTGACATACCCGCCACCCAGAGCGAGACCGCGCAGGCAACGGTGAGTAAAACGTAGATCAGCCACAGCGTCTTGGCGGTTTCGGCGATACGCGGCCGCATTTTATTATCCTTCAGCGGCCCGGGCATTTCAGCACGATAGAGCTGCATGCCCCCGACCCCCAGAATAGGCAAAATCGCTACCGCCAGCACGATGATCCCCATGCCGCCCAGCCACTGCAGCATCTGTCGGTAAAACAGAATCGCTTTGGGCAGTGAATCCAGCCCCACCAGCGTAGTCGCCCCGGTGGTGGTCAGCCCGGAAAATGACTCAAAGAAGGCATCGGTCAGCGAGAGGTTCGGCTGTTCGGCAAAAATAAACGGCATCGCCCCCACGCTGCCCAGCACCGTCCAGAACAGCACCACGATCAGAAATCCTTCCCGCGGCTTCAGCTCGCGCTTCTGCTTGCGGTTCGGCCACCATAACAGCGTGCCGATCATCAGCGCCATAAAGAAGGTCTGGGTGAATGCCCGTCCGGCCCCGTCACGGTAAATCAGCGCGACCAGCCCGGGCACGATCATCGTGCCGGAGAATAAAATAACCAGTAAACCCACGATGCGGGTAATGGCACGAAGATGCATGCTGCCGTTCCTTTCCTACAATAAACGATTAATCAAGCGGGAGGAGTTGTAACGCGCCCCGGCTCATATCCGACAAGTTTTGCCTGAAGCCTACTACCCGGGCCTGCGGCAGCGCCAGCGTGACGATGACATTGTGCAGAAATTCACTGCTGACGATCTGTCCGTCAAACCGGCTGGCCAGCCGCTCAACGTCAGCCAGCTGGGCATAGTCGCAGATCACCCGAAACGGCAGCATCGGCACCTTCACCCGACGCGATAACGCCCGCAACGCCTGCTGGACGCCACCGCCATAGGCTTTCACCAGCCCGCCGGTTCCCAACTGAATGCCGCCATAGTAACGCACTACCACCGCCGCGATCTCACCAATCTGACTGCCCATCAACTGCGCCAGCATCGGCTTGCCCGCCGTACCGGAAGGTTCACCATCGTCGGAGAAGCCGAGCTGCTGTGAGTCGTCCGGCGCGCCCGCTACCCACGCCCAGCAGTGATGGCGCGCCGTCGGGTGCGCCAGTTTTACCTGCTGAACAAACGCCCGCGCCGCCTCGACGCCATCGGTGTGGGCCAGCAGGGTGATAAAGCGGCTTTTCTTAATCTCCTCGCTGAAGCTGAACGACTCAGCCGGAATATCCCAGGCATCCATCAGGCGAGATGCAGGTCGCGGGTCATATTTTCGATGCTGCCGGCATGGATAACCACGTTATCCTCGATGCGGATGCCCCCATACGGCTTGAGCGCATCAATTTTCGTCCAGTCGAAATGGTGGCTGAACTTGCCCGCCCGCCACGGTGCCAGCAGGGAATCAATGAAATAGATGCCGGGTTCAATGGTCAGCACCATGCGCGGCTCCAGCATGCGGGTGCAGCGCAGATACGGGTACTGCTGAGGTGCGGCCAGATGCGTACCGCCCTCGTCCTGCATAAAGCCGGCGACGTCATGGACCTGCAGGCCAAGGGGATGCCCGATGCCGTGCGGCATAAACGGCCCGGTCAGATCTTCTTTAACCATCGCTTCTGCGCTGATGTTCTTCACCAGCTGATGCTTCAGCAGCAGGCTGGCCAGACGAAAGTGCATCTGCTGGTGATAGTCGGTATAGCGCACGCCGGCTTTCAGGGTGCCCACCAGCGCCAGCTCTTCCGCATTCATGTCTTTTACCAGCTGCGCGTAGTCGCTGCCCTCGCTGGCGGCATAGCTGCGGGTCAGGTCCGCCGCGTAACCGTGATACTCAGCACCCGCATCAATCAGAAAACTGCGACGTTTTTCCGGCGGCTGATGATCGAGTCTGGTGTAGTGCAGCACGGCGGCGTGCTCGTTGAGAGCAATAATATTGCCGTAAGGGACGTCAGTATCACGGTGCCCGGTGGCGCTGAGATAGGCATTATTGATATCGAACTCGCTCAGCCCCGACAAAAACGCCTCTTTAGCCGCGCGATGGCCGTTAACCGCAATTTTCTGCGCCTGACGCAGGCAGTACAGCTCGTAGTGAGTTTTGTAAGCGCGATGATAGTGCAGATAGTCGATCACCCCCTGCGGGTTGATCTGTCCGCTGCTGAAGCCCAGCGCGCTGGCGCGTGAGGGTACCGGCCCGATGTAGGCGACGTTCTGTCGGCTGGCCGGCAGCAGCTGCGCGATCTCATCCACACTCTTCAGCCCGACCACCTCAATCTCATCGGTCCAGAAGCTGCGGGGTAATGGCTCAACGTTATGCCAGTAGTCCACCGGAGAGTAGAACCACAGTTTCGGCTTATTCACACCGTCCACCCATAACCAGCAGTTCGGCACGCTGGTCACCGGCACCCAGGCTTTAAACTGCGGGTTGACCTTAAACGGGTAGGTATGATCGTCAAGGAAGACCGTCAGCAGCTCCCCGGAATGGATCAACATCGCATCAAGCTTATGACGCGCCAGCACCTGCTGCGCGCGCTGCTGCAGCGTTTTAACATGCTCCTGATAGAGCGTGACCAGCGATTCCATCATCCTGTCTCCGTGTTGGCGAAATTGAGGGCATTTTAGCACAGCCTCGGAAGGGATGGCGTTATGCGGTGGCTGTGATCTTGTTTGCAAAAAAGCAAAGTGCTGTTTGCAAATATTTAACATAGCTCCCACACTGATTGACATCTGGTATGACCAGTTCATTCCATCGTGGCTCAGGAGACAGACATGCTCTACCAAGGCGAAACACTTACCCTCAACTGGCTGGCGGACGGCATCGCCGAGCTGGTTTTTGATGCCCCCGGTTCAGTGAATAAGCTTGATACCCGCACCGTTGCCAGCCTCGGCGAGGCGATTGCCGTGCTGGAGCAGCAGCCGGCGCTGCGCGGCCTGCTGCTGCGCTCGGCCAAACCCGCCTTTATCGTCGGGGCCGACATTACCGAATTTCTCTCGCTGTTCGCCGCACCGGCGCAAAAACTGACCGACTGGCTGGGCTTCGCCAACAGCATCTTCAACCGACTGGAAGACCTGCCGGTGCCGACCGTCTCGGCCATCAGCGGCTATGCGCTGGGCGGCGGCTGCGAGTGCGTGCTGGCGACCGACTACCGTATCGCCAGCGCCGACCTGCGCATCGGCCTGCCGGAAACCCGGCTTGGGATCATGCCCGGCTTTGGCGGTTCGGTGCGCCTGCCCCGTCTGCTGGGTGCCGACGGCGCGCTGGAGATTATCGCCGCCGGAAAAGATGTCGATGCGCCACAGGCGCTAAAAATCGGGCTGATCGATGCCATCGTCGCACCAGAGAAGCTGCAGACGGCGGCAATCGCGCTACTGAACGAAGCGATCGACGGCAGGCAGGCGTGGCGTGAAAAGCGGCAGTGTAAACTGCAGCCGCTGAAACTGAGCAGAATTGAGGCGGCGATGAGCTTTACCACCGCCAAAGCGATGGTGCAGCAAACCGCCGGTAAACACTACCCCGCCCCGCTTACCGCGGTGAAAACCATTGAGGCTGCCGCCGGTATGGGGCGTGAACAGGCGCTGGCGCTGGAAACGGCGGCGTTTGTCCCGCTGGCGCGTTCACCAGAGGCCCGTGCACTGGTAGGCATCTTCCTTAACGAGCAGGCGCTGAAAGCTAAAGCCCGCCAGCTGACCCGTGACGTGGTGGTGCCACAACGTGCTGCCGTGCTCGGTGCCGGCATTATGGGGGGCGGTATCGCCTGGCAGTCTGCCTGGAAAGGCGTGCCGGTGCTGATGAAGGACATCAGTGAGAAAGCGCTGGCGCTGGGCATGGGTGAAGCCGCGAAGCTGTCGACTAAACAGCTGGAGCGCGGCCGCATCGACGGCCTGAAGCTGGCCAGCGTGATCGGAGCCATTCAGCCGACGCTGAACTACGCCGGTTTCGACCGGGTGGACGTGGTGGTGGAGGCGGTGGTGGAGAACCCGAAAATCAAAGCGGCGGTGCTGCAGGAGACTGAGGCACAGCTGCGCCCGGACGCGATTCTGGCGTCCAACACCTCCACCATTCCCATCAGCCTGCTGGCCGGTTCACTGCAGCGTCCGGAAAATTTCTGCGGCATGCACTTTTTCAATCCGGTACCGCGTATGCCACTGGTGGAGGTGATCCGCGGCAGTAAAACCGCCGACAGGACCATCGCCACCGTGATGGCGTGGGCCAGCCAGATGGGAAAAACCCCGATCGTAGTCAATGACTGCCCCGGCTTCTTCGTGAACCGGGTGCTGTTCCCCTACTTTGCCGCATTCAGCCTGCTGCTCCGGGACGGAGCGGATTTTCGCCAGATCGACCGGGTAATGGAAAAACGCTTCGGCTGGCCGATGGGGCCGTCGTGGCTGCTGGACGTGGTAGGGATTGATACCGCGCATCACGCCCAGCAGGTGATGGCCGATGGTTTCCCGGCTCGAATGAAGAAAACCGATCGCGATGCCATCGACGTGCTGTTTGATGCCGGGCGTTACGGCCAGAAGAACCAGCTCGGCTTCTGGCGCTGGGAAACCGATGCAAAGGGTAAAACGAAAAAGGTCGCTGACGACGGAATCGATATGCTGCTGCAAACGGTGGTGGCATCTGCACGATCCTTTAGCGACGAGGAGATCGTCAGCCGCATGATGATCCCGATGATCAACGAAGTGGTGCGTTGCCTGGAAGAAGGCATCATCGCCAGCGTGGCAGAAGCCGATATGGCGCTGGTTTACGGGCTGGGCTTCCCGCCATTCCGTGGTGGCGTGTTCCGCTATCTGGATACGCTGGGCAGCGACCGCGTGGTGGCAGAGGCAGAAGCCTTCCACGCACTGGGTCCGCTGTATCACATCCCGCAGAGCCTGGCCGACAAAGCCGCCAGTGCCGCAAGCTGGTACCCACAGGCCACCCCAGCGGGTGATGCCATTCTGAAAACGGCGTGAGGAGCGCAATATGGAAAATGTCGTAATTGTTGATGCCATCCGCACGCCGATGGGCCGCTCTAAAGGTGGTGCCTTCCGCCACGTGCGGGCCGAGGATCTTTCCGCCCACCTGATGCGCAGCCTGCTGTTGCGTAATCCGGCGCTGGCGGCCGCCGAACTGGATGATATTTACTGGGGCTGCGTTCAGCAGACGCTGGAGCAGGGGTTTAACATTGCCCGCAACGCGGCGCTGCTGGCCGACATCCCCCACCGGGTGCCGGCCACCACGGTGAATCGCCTGTGCGGTTCCTCTATGCAGGCGCTGCATGACGCCGCCCGCGCCATTATGGTCGGCGATGCGCGTGCCTGCCTGATCGGCGGCGTAGAGCATATGGGCCATGTGCCGATGAACCATGGGGTGGATTTCCACCCGGGGCTGGGGCGCAGCGTGGCGAAAGCGGCGGGGATGATGGGTCTGACCGCTGAAATGCTGGCCCGCATGCACGGCATCAGCCGTGAAATGCAGGATCGCTTTGCCGCACGTTCGCACCAGCGGGCCTGGGCCGCCACCGAAGCCGGGCATTTCGCCAGCGAGATTGTCGCCACTAACGGACACAATGCCGACGGTGGGCTGACCTGCTATGACCGTGACGAAGTGATCCGCCCGGATACCCGTCTGGAAAGTCTGGCGGCGCTGCGTCCGGCGTTCGATCCGGTTAACGGCAGCGTCACGGCGGGCAGCAGCTCAGCGCTGTCCGACGGCGCGGCGGCGATGCTGGTGATGAGCGAGTCACGCGCCCGGGAACTGGGCCTGACGCCGCGGGCACGCATCCGCGCCATGGCAGTGGTCGGCTGCGATCCGTCGATTATGGGCTACGGCCCGGTGCCCGCGTCGCAGCTGGCGTTGAAACGCGCCGGCCTGACGGCAGACGATATTGACCTGTTTGAACTGAACGAAGCCTTTGCCGCTCAGGTACTGCCTTGCATAAAGGATCTCGGGCTGATGGAGAAGACAGAAGAGAAGGTGAACCTGAATGGGGGGGCCATTGCGCTGGGCCATCCGCTCGGCTGCTCCGGTGCCCGCATCAGCACCACGCTGCTCAACCTGATGGAGCGGCGCGACGCGCAGTTTGGTCTGGCAACGATGTGCATCGGCCTCGGCCAGGGCATCGCGACGGTATTCGAACGTCCGTAAGCCGTAGCAGGCAGAAGACGCGTTACACCGCCCCCGATCGGGGGCGGCATTTTTGATCAGATGAAGGCAAACGCATCGCCAAACATCCGCGCTTCCTGCGCGCCACGTTCCGCACAGAAACGCTCACGGGCAATCTTCGCCATCTCAAAACGGCCGGCAATATAGATGTCATGATCTGCCAGGCTGCCGTAATCCTGCATGACGGCCGTCAGCACGGTGCCGTTGCGTCCGGTATAACCCGCTTCCGGCTGCTCAACCACCGGCACCACCTTCAGGTTTGGATGCTTGATCGCCAGCGCGTTCAGCTCTTCCAGATCATACAGGTGTTTCAGCTCGCGCCCGCCCCAGTAGATGGCGATATGGCGGTCAGGCTGCTGGGACAGCGCGGTCAGCAGGATCGAACGGGCGTAGGAGAAACCGGTACCGCCGGCGATCAGCACCAGAGGACGGTCGCCCTCCTCACGCAGCCAGGCGTCACCGTGGGGAATATCCACGGTAATCTGCCGCTGCTGTTGAATACGTTCCATCACCGCCATAGCGTAGAGGTTCAGCTCAGAGGCACCAATATGCAGCTCGATGATCTCTTTTTCCATCGGCGTGGAGGCCAGTGAGAATGGACGCTTATCATTTTCATCCATGATCACCATCAGGTACTGCCCGGCTTTGAAGCTAAAATCCGCTTCAGGGATCATACGGACTCGGTATACGGTATCGGTAATCGCCTCTACCGAGGTCACTTTACAGCTTAAGATTGTCATGCGTTCCCTCTGTCGGGTCGTCATTATCATTTGACCCGGCGCGTCAGCGCGCCGGCGTGTCACTTAAAATTCCCAGCTCATCCCATATAGCATCAATGCGGGCGGTAACCGCCGGATCCTTACGGATCGGGGTGCCCCATTCGCGCTGCGTTTCGCCCGGCCATTTATTGGTCGCGTCCAGCCCCATTTTGGAGCCAAGGCCCGACACCGGAGAAGCGAAATCGAGGTAATCAATCGGCGTATTCTCAACCAGAACGGTATCCCTTGCCGGATCCATTCGTGTGGTGATCGCCCAGATTACATCATTCCAGTCGCGTGCGTTGACATCATCGTCGCACACAATCACAAATTTGGTGTACATAAACTGACGCAGGAACGACCAGACGCCCATCATCACGCGTTTGGCATGCCCGGCATACTGTTTCTTGATCGTCACCACCGCCAGCCGGTATGAGCAGCCTTCCGGCGGCAGGTAGAAGTCGACAATTTCCGGGAACTGCTTCTGTAAGATCGGCACGAAAACTTCATTCAGTGCCACGCCCAGCACCGCCGGTTCATCCGGCGGCCGGCCGGTGTAGGTGGAGTGGTAAATCGCATTACGCCGTTGGGTGATGTGCGTAATGGTGAAAACCGGGAAGCTGTCCACCTCATTATAGTAGCCGGTATGGTCGCCATAAGGACCTTCAGGCGCCATCTCACCGGGCTCAATATAGCCTTCCAGCACGATCTCCGCGCTGGCCGGCACTTCAAGGTCGTTGGAGATGCATTTTACCACTTCGGTTTTAGTCCCGCGCAGCAGGCCCGCAAAAGCGTACTCTGACAGCGTGTCCGGCACCGGCGTAACCGCCCCGAGAATGGTCGCCGGGTCAGCCCCGAGCGCCACGGAGACCGGGAAGCGTTCTCCGGGATGCTGCTGACACCACTCCTGGAAATCCAGCGCACCGCCGCGGTGGGAGAGCCAGCGCATAATCAGCTTGTTTTTGCCAATCACCTGCTGACGATAGATGCCCAGATTCTGGCGCTCTTTCAGCGGCCCGCGCGTTACGGTCAATCCCCATGTTATCAGCGGAGCGGCGTCGCCAGGCCAGCACTTCATGACCGGGATACGGCTCAGATCGACCTCGTCGCCCTGCCAGATCTCATCCTGACACGGGGCGTTGCGCAGCCGTTTGGTCGGCATATTGAGCACCTGCTTCCACTGCGGCATTTTGTCAAAGAAGTCGCGGAACCCGCGCGGCGGCTCCGGCTCTTTCAGGAAGGCCAGCAGCCGGCCAACATCACGCAACGCTTTAACATCTTCCTGGCCCATGCCCAGCGCCACCCGGTCAGGGGTGCCAAACAGGTTACACAGCACCGGCATGTCATAACCTTTTGGGTTTTCGAACAGCAGCGCCGGGCCACCGGCACGCAGGGTGCGGTCAGCAATCTCAGTCATTTCCAGATCGGGATCGATCTCATGTTTGATACGTTTTAATTCCCCACGCTGTTCAAGCAGGGCAAGGAAGTCGCGTAAGTCGTGGTATTTCATGACTTTCCATCAGAACGGTCAGTGTGGCGGCCATTATAATGCCGTTCAGCCTCAAATGCAGGGAAAAGTGCACCCATCGGGCGGCAGAAGACGTCAATTCTCTCTGGAATGCACGGCGGGTTTACACCATGGGAAAGGCCTGAAAACCGCGACTGGCGCGCCGATCGCGCTATCTCTCTGTTAGTGACTTTGCTATTCTGAACGTCCAGATAATTAGAAAGTGACGTTATGGAATCCTGGTATCTTCTTTACTGCAAACGAGGCCAGCTGCTACGCGCGAAAGAGCATCTTGAGCGCCAGGCGGTGCATTGCCTCAGCCCGATGATCGCGATGGAAAAAACGGTGCGCGGCAAAGTCACCGAGGTCAGTGAACCTCTGTTTCCTAACTATCTGTTTATTGAATTCGACCCGGAATCTATTCATACCACCACCATCAGCGCCACGCGTGGGGTCAGCCATTTCATCCGCTTTGGCAATCAGCCGGCGCAGGTGCCGGTCGGGGTGATTGAAGCGCTGCAGGATCGGCCGCTGCATGAAGTCCTGCCCGATGCGGAGCTGCCGCAGCCTGGAGATACGGTGCTGATCACCTCGGGAGCCTTTGAGGGGTTACAGGCGATCTTTAGCGAACCAGACGGCGAGGCCCGCTCCATGCTGCTGCTAAACCTGCTTAACAAGCAGGTGGTACGCAGCATTGGTAACCGGCAGTTCCAGAAGATTTAACCGCCGGCTCACCCGCAGCCACACGAACCTGGCTAATCTGACTACAGACGGAATAACCGCCGCGCATTATCAGCGGTGATCCCACCCAGCTCACTGGTCTCTTCACCCCGTAACAGCGCCACCTGCTGCACGATATGCGGCAGGAAGCAGGGCTCATTACGCCGCGAAGCGGGACGCGGACGCATATCGCGCGGCAGCAGCCAGGGCGCATCGGTCTCAAGCAACAGCCGCTCTGCCGGGATCAGCGGCATCAGTTCACGCAGCTCCTGGCCGCGCCGCTCATCGCAGACCCAGCCGGTAATGCCGATCGACAGCCCCAGCGCCAGGCAGGCTTCAAGCTCTGCGCGCGTCCCGGTAAAGCAGTGCAGCACCGCGGCTGGCAGCTGCGGTAGCCAGGGTGCCAGGATCTCAACAAAACGGTCATGCGCTTCCCGACAGTGCAGGAATACCGGCAGGCCGAGCTCGACGGCCAGCGCCAGCTGGGCCTCAAACGCGTAGGCCTGCTGCTCAGGCTCGGAGAAGTTACGGTTAAAGTCCAGGCCGCACTCGCCGATCGCCACCACCTGTGGGCTCTCCGCCAGCCGCTTTAAGGTACCGGCGGTTTCTGCCGACCATTCACTGGCGTGATGCGGATGCACCCCCGCCGTCGACCAGCAGTAGTCAGGATGCTGGCGTGCCAGGCTCTGTGCCTGCTGGCTCTCCAGCGCGTTGGTACCGGTAATTAACATGCCGGTGACGCCTGCCTCGCGGGCGCGCTTTATCACCTGTTCACGGTCTTTCGCAAACTGGGTGCTGGTCAGGTTTACACCAATATCAAACATAGTCTTTTCCAAACGATAACCGCCCTGACGGGCGGTTAGTTAAGGGTCTGTTCTGCCGGAGCAGCCGGGCACCGCCATTAATCCGGCTGGTCTTCCTGCTCTTCATCCTCTTCACGACGGTTCTTACCGACGTAGAAACGCGAGCACAGGATGCCGACTTCAAACAGGCAGTACATCGGTATCGCCAGCAGCGTCTGCGAGAAGATATCCGGCGGCGTCAGCAGCATCCCCACCACAAAAGCCCCGACCAGCACGTACGGCCGCTTTTCTCGCAGGTCCTGTGGCGTGGTCACACCGGTCCAGCACAGCAGAACTATCGCAATCGGTACTTCAAAGGAGACGCCAAAGGCCAAAAACAACGTCATCACAAAGTCGAGATAATTGTTGATGTCAGTTGCAATCTGCACCCCTGCAGGCGCGGTTTTAGCAAAGAAGCCAAACGCCAGCGGGAAGACGATAAAGTAAGCGAAAGCCATGCCGAGATAGAATAGGAATGAACTGGAAAACAGCAGCGGCATCACCAGCCTGCGCTCATGGCGGTAAAGTGCCGGTGCAATAAACGCCCAGATCTGATAGAGGATCACCGGTACGGCCAGGAACAGCGAGACGATAATGGTCAGCTTAATCGGCGTAAAAAAGGGTGAAGCGACATCGGTGGCGATCATGCTGGCACCGGCCGGCAGCTGCTTGATCAGCGGTGCTGAAACCAGTTGGTAAATGTCGTTGGCAAAGTAGATCAGGCAAAGAAATATCACCAGCACAGCAATAATGCTGTTCAGCAGGCGCTTACGCAGCTCAATCAGATGACTGATTAGCGGTTGGGTATCTTCAACAGCCATGTTTAACGTTCATCGCTCGGTTGAGTGGGGGTGGCTGGACGGGCAACCTCAGCGGTTTTAGACAGCCGCACTGCGCTGTCAGGCCTCTGCGCGGTATCATGCCCGGCCAGCGGCGACGGTGTGGCTTGCGGCAGCGGTTCTGCGGTTGCATCAGTGGCAAGGGTCTGCTCCGGCACAGCGGCGGCAGGTGCCTGAACCGGTACGCTGGCCTGCTGCACTGCAGAGGCAGGTGCCTGAGCCGGAGCGCTGGCCTGGTGATCGGCGGTAGCCGGGGTCACGCCATCGTGGGCGTCCTGCGAATTTTTCACCAGCGGGTTGTGGATGGTGTGCGCTTCATCATCGGCTTTTTCGTTCTCGCCGAGATAGCTGCGCTTCATTGATTCCGCGGTCTGCTTCAGCTCTTCCACCGACGCTTTCAGCTCCGGCGACAGGCTGTCCATGCTGGCCTGCTCAATCTTTTTCAGGCCATCCTGCAGCTCCTGCAGTTTGAGCTCCTGTGCCAGTTCGTTTTGCACGTTGCTGGCGAGGGAGCGCATCGCGCGGATCCAACCCACTACGGTTCTGACCGCTACCGGCAGACGTTTCGGCCCCAGTACCACCAGGCCAATCACGAAAACCAGTACCAGTTCACTAAAGCCTATGTCGAACACGGATCAGACCTTGTCGTTCTTAACGTCTTCTTTTTTCACTTCACCAGGCTGTTTCTCAGCCAGGCGAGCGTTGAAGTCGGCGTCTTCATCCTGGGAACGGTCCTTAGACTTATCGTCTTCATCACTCATGGCTTTCTTAAAGCCCTTGATGGACGAACCCAGATCGGAGCCCAGCGAACGCAGCTTCTTAGTACCAAACAGCAGCACCACCAGCACGGCGATGATTAACAAGTGCGGAAGAGTAATGCCCATAATGACCTCTGAATATCGACAAATGATGCGAGTTGCGCAGTATATAACAGTCTGTGTACCACTGACGATTCACAAACCCCTTAGTAGTCGGAATTAAGTGCCGATTTACCTTTCGTGACAATCAATTTGTTTTGCGCCAGCCGACCAGCCAGGCAACCAGTCCGGCGGCAACCAGCACCGCCGGCAGCAGTTCCGCCTCAGGCCGCAGCAGCAGGATCGCCGTACCACCGAGCAGCAGGGTGGCACCCACGCCCAGCAGGTAGCGGGACTGATGCTGGCGTACGCGTTCGCCTTTCAAATCATTAGCCAGCCGGTCAACGCTGTGGCGCAAATGCCGGTGCTGGCGCAGGCTGTCATAAAACAGCTCCGGTAGCTCCGGCAACTTTTCGGCCCATGACGGCGCTTTATCTTTCAGCGCACGCACCAGCGCCGGAATACCAATCTGATCTTTGATCCAGTCCTCGAGGAACGGCTTGGCCGTTTTCCACAGATCCAGCTGCGGGTAGAGCTGGCGGCCCACGCCCTCGACGTAGAGCAGCGTTTTCTGCAGTAGCACCAGCTGCGGCTGCACTTCCATATTGAAACGGCGGGCGGTGTTAAACAGGTTCATCAACACATGACCGAAGGAGATTTCAGCCAGCGGCTTCTCAAAAATCGGTTCACAGACCGTACGTATGGAGAATTCAAAGTCTTCCACGTTGGTATCCGGCGGCACCCAGCCGGAGTCAACGTGCAGCTCGGCCACCTTACGGTAATCGCGGTTGAAGAAGGCGATAAAGTTCTCGGCCAGATAGCGTTTGTCTTCTTTGTTCAGCGAACCAACGATGCCACAGTCAATACCAATATACTGCGGATCTTCCGGGCGATCGTAGCTGACGAAGATATTACCCGGGTGCATATCGGCGTGGAAGAAGCTGTCACGGAACACCTGGGTAAAGAACACCTGCACGCCGCGTTCGGCCAGCAGTTTCATATTCACCCCGTGCTGCTCCAGCGTTGCCACATCAGAGATGGGAATGCCGTAAATGCGCTCCATCACCATCATGGTTTCGCTGCCATAGTCGGAGTAAACTTCCGGCACGTACAGCATCCGGCTGCCGTCAAAGTTACGTCGCAGCTGAATAGCGTTGGCGGCTTCGCGCAGCAGATTCAGCTCGTCCAGCAGCGTTTTCTCGTAATCCGCCACCACTTCAACCGGGCGCAGACGCCGCCCGTCCGGCAACAGCCGCGGCACCCAGCGGGCCAGCCGATAAATCAGCCGCATATCCGCTTTAATGACCGGCAGGATGTCCGGGCGGATCACCTTAATCACTACTTCACGGCCGTTCTTTTTCAGTTTAGCCGTATGGACCTGGGCGATAGAGGCAGAGGCCAGCGGGACAATGTCGAACTCATCAAACTGGCTGTCAATCGGGGCACCGAGCGACTGCTCGATCAGCTTCAGCGCCTTGGCACCGTCAAACGGAGCCACGCGATCCTGTAACATCGCCAGCTGGTCAGCAATCTGCGGCGGGAACAGGTCACGACGGGTGGACATCATCTGACCAAACTTGATCCACACCGGCCCCAGCTGCTCCAGTGCCAGGCGTAAACGCTGGCCCAGCGGCAGGTCATGATGGCGGTTAGGCAGCCAGAACAGGCACTTACGCCACAGACGCAGGGGCAGAGTCAGGCGTGTTTGCGGAATCAGTTCATCCAGCCCGTAACTCAGAAACACCCGGATAATCAGGTAGAGACGGCGAAGTTCTCCAAAGGTCATTGCTCCTCCAGCTTACTGAAACGGGCATCCAGCGCATCCAGCGAGCGGGTCAGCGCGTCGACTTCTTCGGCAAACCAGGCCAGTTCAAGCTGGCCCGGCGCCAGGCGCCACTCCTCGGTCACGGCTTGCGCCAGGTACTGTTGCTTGCGGGCCACATCACGGCGCACCAGGCTGAAACCGCGTTGTGCAAAGCGCGTAATGCCCTGGGCGGCAATATCCCCCACCCATGGGGCGAGATATTCCGCCGGGTCGAGTTCGGCCATATCGAGCAGCGCAGAGAACTGCTGCACCAGCTGCAGGTCACCGGCAACGGACAGCTCACCGCTACGGATCAACGCGGTCAGCTGCTGGCGGTCGCGCAGCTTTGGCAGCGTGGTCAGTCGGGTGGTCACCGTGCAGTCGGCCGGGCCGGCCCACTCCCCCACCACGTCGACCTGCTGTTCGCTGAACACGAAGGTCAGCGGCTGCTTCAGCTCGGTCAGCACGATAGTCAGGCTTTTACTGGTGAGACGCTGGCGCGCCGCTCTCAGGCCGCGATCGCGATACAGAACCCGATTCAGCGCCGTCTCCATGCCTGCGGTTAACAGCGGCGTTAGTGTCATAGCCATTCCCGATCAGAACTTGAATCCACGGTGCAACGCAACGATGCCGCCCGTCAGATTGTGATAAGTGGTGTTTTCAAAGCCAACGTCCATCATCATCTGCTTCAGGGTGTCCTGATCGGGGTGCATACGGATGGATTCCGCCAGGTAGCGGTAGCTGCCGGCGTCTTTCGCAACGATCTCACCGATGCGCGGCAGGATATGGAAGGAGTAAGCATCGTAGGCTTTGCTCAGCGGCTCCAGTACGGGTTTGGAGAACTCCAGCACCAGCAGGCGACCACCCGGCTTCAGCACGCGGAACATCGAGGCCAGCGCCTTGTCTTTATCGGTCACGTTACGCAGGCCAAAGGCGATGGTGATGCAGTCGAAGTAGTTGTCCGGGAACGGCAGCGCTTCCGCGTTGGCCTGCACGTAGTTGACATTGCCAATGATGCCTCGGTTACGCAGCTTCTCGCGGCCTACTTTCAACATTGAACTGTTGATATCGGCCAGCACCACTTCACCAGATTCCCCCACCAGACGAGAAAATTTCGCCGTCAGGTCGCCCGTGCCGCCCGCCAGATCCAGCACGCGCTGGCCGCGGCGCACGCCGCTGCAATCAATGGTGAAACGCTTCCAGACGCGGTGAATGCCGAACGACATCAGGTCGTTCATCAAATCATATTTGGCCGCAACGGAGTGGAACACATCCGCCACCATATCGGCTTTCTCGCTTTTCGCTACGGTGCGATAGCCGAAATCGGTGGTGTCCTTAGATTCATCTGCCATGGGTTTTGCCTGTTCTGCCATCAAATATCGGCCAAGTGTACCAGAGTCAGGCAGGCCAGGCACTTGCCGCACGCTTATTCATTAATGCGCTGAGGGGGCGACTGGCTTGCCGCAGCCTCATCCGGCGCATCGTCCCAGCCGTCGTCCTGCCCGGCCTCGTCGTCGTCCGGCTGCGCCTGTTCCACCAGCCTCGGGTTGATCGGCCGTTTGATCTCCACCCCCATCTGGCGAAACCCCTCGGTCTGGGCGATCAGATTACCGCGACCTTCCGCCAGCTTCTTCATTGCCTGGCGGTAGCTGTCCTGCGCCTTATCGAGGTTCTGCCCGATGCTGCTCATATCATCAACAAACAGCCGCATTTTGTCATAAAGCCGCGCGGCGCGATCGGCAATGCGCTGGGCATGACGGCTCTGGTGTTCATAACGCCACAGATTATTGATGGTGCGCAGCGCCACCAGCAGGGTGGTCGGGCTGACCAGCATAATATTCTGGTTCAGCGCTTCGTTAATCAGCTCCGGCTGGCGGTCAATCGCCAGCAGAAACGCCGGCTCGACAGGAATAAACATCAGCACGTAGTCCAGCGAACGCAGGCCCGGCAGCTGCTGATAGTCCTTGCGGCTGAGCAGACGCAGGTGGTTGCGGATCGCCGCGATATGCTCGGCGATCGCCAGCTCCCGTTCCGCCTGATCCTCACCGTTGAAATAGCGCTCGTAGGCTACCAGCGTCATCTTGGCGTCAATCACCACGTCCTTGCCCTGCGGCAGACGGACAATCACGTCCGGCTGCATGCGGCCGTTCTGCTCCAGCTGGACGGTGACCTGAGTCTCATACTCGTGACCTTCACGCAGGCCGGAGGCTTCCAGCACCCGGCTGAGCACCACCTCCCCCCAGTTACCCTGCGTTTTGTTGTCGCCTTTCAGGGCTTTGGTCAGGTTGATAGCTTCCTGCGCCATCTGCGCGTTAAGCTGCTGCAGGTTGCGGATCTCATGGGCCAGCGTATGCCGCTCCCGCGCTTCCTGGCCGAAGCCCTCCTGCACCTGGCGGCGGAACCCTTCCAGCTGCTCGCGCAGCGGCGTAATCAGGCCGTGCAGGCTCTGCCGGTTCTGTTCATCCACCCGGCGGCCGCTGTTTTCAAAAATACGGTTGGCAAGATTCTCGAACTGCGCGTTCAGCCGCGTCTCGCTGTTTACCAGCAGCCGCTGTTTCTCTTCTGTCGCCATTCGCGTCTCTTCCAGGCGGATGGTCACTTCGCGAAGCTCTGCCTCCTGGGCCGCATTGATCTCCAGCTGGTTGCGCAGCTCACGCGTCAGTTGCTCCGCTTCCGCGCGCCAGTGGTCGAGCTGCTGCAGCTTCTCACCGGCGGCGGCCATCCCGCCGTGCAGCTGGCGCAGCTCCTGCTCGCTGGCTTTCTGCTGTTGCAGTTGCCCCTCCAGCTGCTGTTGCAGTCGCAGACGTTCCGCCTGCGACTGCTCAGCGGCCTGTACCAGCAGCTGGCGTTCCGTTTCCCCTTGTGCCAGCTGCCGCTGGCCGCGCAGCTGAGCGATCAGCCAGCCGGCCAGCGCTCCGGCGAGGCCGCTACAGACGCCAATGACCATCAATTCGTCCACTCTGATTCTCCTGCTGATAACCCAACAGCTGAAAAAATAGTGATCTACTGTATGAATGTCCAGACAAAAAGCCATGCATGCCGGTGGGCATAGGAAGTAGCAAGGTAAAATGGATACCAGGCCGCAAGAAGCGTGATGACGTCAGAGGCCTTATCGGCAGCGGACACAGGACAAAGCGGAGAATGAATAACAAAAGACACAAGGGCAGCAGACAGAAGTCACATGTCACAGGGTCACAGGGTCACAGGTAGCAGGTAGCAGGTGGCAGGTGGCAGGCGGCAGGCGGCAGGCGGCAGGCGGCAGGCGGCAGGTAGATCACGTTGTTCATCGTCAGCGGGCCACCTGATTACACGTGGCCCGTTGTCAGGCGGGTCAGATCAGGCGACGCGCTGCTTCCACCACGATTTTCACCGCATCACTCTCGGTTTTCTTCATGGTTTCCGCATCCGGGATCTCCTGCTGGGTACGGTTAACGATCACTCCGGCGACCATTCCCGCACGCAGTCCCTGGCTGGCGCACATGGTCAGCAACGTCGCCGACTCCATCTCATAGTTCAGTACGCCCATCTGCTGCCACTCCTGCATTGAGCCCTGGAACCGGCTGACCACGCGTCCGGAGTAGGTGTCATAACGCTCCTGACCGGGATAGAAGGTGTCTGATGACGCGGTGATACCGATGTGGGTCGTCGCCCCTACCGCCTGCGCGGCCGCCACCAGCGCGGTGGTACAGGCGAAGTCCGCCACCGCCGGGAACTCCAGCGGGGCAAAGTGCAGGCTGGCACCGTCCAGACGTACCGATCCGGTAGTGACCAGCACGTCGCCGACGTTGATGCCCGGCTGGATGGCACCGGTGGTGCCCACGCGCAGGAAGGTACGGATGCCCAGCTGCGCCAGCTCTTCCACCGCAATCGAAGTGGACGGCCCGCCGATACCGGTGGAGCAGACGATCACCGGCGTGCCGGAGAGTTCCGCACGCCAGGTGGTGAACTCGCGGTGCGAGGCCAGATGCACCGGGTTATCCATCAGCGCGGCAATTTTCTTCACCCGCTCCGGATCGCCGGGCACAATCGCCAGCGTCGCGCCCTGCAGGTCGGCTTGCGTTAAACCAAGGTGGAATACGTCAGACTGTGCCATTTCAAACTCCTGTCGCGGAAAGCGGGATTAGTTAACTGAAGACTACTCTACGTAAAAGTCGCACACTTTTATGTGATAAACATCCACTCTTAAAATGAAAGTTACATTTCAAGAGTTATAAAAGGTGATCTGATTCACAAATAAACACTGAACCGGCTGAATATGTCACAACCCGCGCTATGGCAGAGCCGGGTCTGATGTTAAAGAGATAGGGCGCGGTGAGCGGCCCCGGCGCATTCCTGGCTATATTTAGCTGACGGCTTTAGTGCACGCACGGAGAGGACAATGAAAACCGACGATAACACGACTCAAGATCGCAGCACCACGGGCTTCGCCCCGGCGGCCGGTGCGACCGCCCCCACCACCCTGATCACCGACAGCGCGGATATCACCTGCGGCGAAACCTCGGTGCCGACCCAGGGCGATAATATGCCGGCGTTTTTTGCCCGGCCGCGCCAGGCGGAAGAGCCGTTACCGGTGATCCTGGTAGTGCAGGAGATCTTCGGCGTACATGAACATATCCGCGATATCTGTCGCCGCCTGGCACAGGCCGGCTATCTGGCCGTGGCACCCGAGCTCTATTTCCGTCAGGGCGACGCCAGCGATTACGACGACATCCCGACCCTGCTGAAAGAGCTGGTCAGCAAAGTGCCGGACAGCCAGGTGCTGGCCGACCTTGATCACGTGGCCAACTGGGCGGCGCGCCACGGCGGCGATATGCGCAATATGGCCGTGACCGGGTTCTGCTGGGGCGGGCGCATCAGCTGGCTGTATGCCGCACACAACCCGCAGCTGAAAGCCGCGGTTGCCTGGTACGGTAAACTGGTGGGGGAGAAAACCTTAAAACAGCCGAAACATCCGGTCGATATCGCCGTTAATCTGAATGCCCCGGTGCTCGGCCTCTACGGCGGCCAGGATGATGGTATTCCTCAGGAGACGGTCGATACCATGCGCCAGGCGGTGCGGGCGGCTAATGCCAAAGCAGAAATCATCGTTTATCCGGACGCGGGACACGCGTTTAACGCCGACTATCGCCCGAGCTATCACGCCGAATCCGCCCAGGATGGCTGGCAGCGCATGCTGGCCTTTTTCCGCCAGTATGGCGTGGCACCAAAAGTATAAAAAAAGGGGCACGGTAACCTGTGCCCCAGCGCGCGCAGCTTAACGTCAACCGTTCCAGCCGGCCGCCTTTGCGTTGCAGACAGGCGGCCGGTGAAGGGATCCCGGCACACCTGAATACCGCAGGGAATAAACGCGGGCAACCTCCTCTGCGGCCTGAAGCAGGATGGATTTTAATCAGGCCTTCGCATTACGCAGGTTCTGTGCCGCTTGTACCATATTGGCCAGCGCCTGGCGGGTTTCGGCCCAGCCGCGGGTTTTCAGGCCACAGTCAGGGTTCACCCACAGACGTTCCGGCGGGATGCGTTGCGCGGCCTTCAGCAGCAGCGCTTCGATCTCCCCGACGTCCGGCACGTTCGGCGAGTGAATATCGTACACCCCCGGACCGATCTCATTCGGATACGCAAACTCCTCAAACGACTCCAGCAGTTCCATATCGGAACGTGAGGTTTCAATCGTGATCACGTCTGCATCCAGCGCGGCGATCGCAGGCATAATGTCGTTGAACTCGCAGTAACACATGTGGGTGTGGATCTGCGTGTCGTCCCGCACCACCGCAGCGCTCAGCCGGAAGGCCTCCACCGCCCACGCCAGATACGCCGCCCAGTCAGACTGGTGCAGCGGCAGCCCTTCGCGCAGCGCAGGCTCGTCAATCTGGATGATGCCGATCCCGGCCTTCTCCAGATCGGCCACCTCATCACGCAGCGCCAGCGCGATCTGCCGCGCAATGGTTTCCCGGCTGACGTCTTCCCGCAGGAATGACCAGCAGAGGATCGTCACCGGACCGGTCAGCATGCCTTTTACCGGCTTGTCGGTCAGAGACTGCGCGTATTTCGTCCACTCCACGGTGATCGCCCCCGGGCGGCTGACGTCGCCGATAATCACCGGTGGCTTCACGCAGCGTGAACCGTAGCTCTGCACCCAGCCGTTCTGGCTGAAGACGAAGCCGTCAAGGTTCTCACCGAAGTACTCCACCATATCGTTACGCTCGGCTTCACCGTGCACCAGCACGTCCAGGCCAAGGCGTTCCTGCTCGGCGATCGCCTGCTTAATATGTTCAGCGATGCCGGTGCGGTAACGACCGCCGTCAAGACGCCCCTGCCTGAAGTCGAGACGCAGGCCGCGGATTTCAGGAGTCTGCGGGAAGGAGCCGATGGTGGTGGTCGGCCAGGCCGGCAGCCGGAAGCGCCGGCGCTGGGCTTCAGCACGCAGCGGATAGCCGTTATTGCGCAGGCTCTCTTTGGCGGTGACTGCCGCCAGACGCTGCGCTACGGCCGCATTGTGCACGCGGGTTGAGGTCTGCCGGGCGCGGATCGGCGCGCTCCAGGCTTCCAGTGACGCGGCATCGTTTGTGTTCAGCGCGTTGCTTAACAGCGACAGCTCGGCACACTTCTGCAGCGCAAAGGCGAACCAGCTTTTCACTTCCGCATCCAGGCGGGTTTCCACGCTCAGATCGATCGGGCTGTGCAGCAGCGAGCAGGAAGAGCCAATCCACAGCTGTTGACGCCGGCCGACCAGCGGCTGCAGGCGGTCAAACCAGCTGCTGAGATCGGCGCGCCAGACGTTACGTCCGTTGATCACGCCGAGGGAGAGTAGCCAGTCGGCCGGGATGCTGGCGTTCAGGGAGGCGATATCGTCTTTCCCCTGCACCAGATCGACGTGCAGGCCCTGTACCGGCAGCGCGGTGATGGTCTCAAGGTTATGACCGATGCTGTCGAAATAGGTGGTCAGCAGCAGCTTAATCTGCCCCTGCAGCGAAGCGTAAGCCGGTCTGAAGGCATTCAGCCACTCGGCGGGCAGTTCCAGCGCCAGCGACGGCTCGTCAATCTGCACCCATTCGATACCGCGTCTGGCCAGTTCGGCCAGCAGCTGCTGGTACACCGGCAGAATGTCTGGCAGCAGGCTCAGCCGGTTAAACGGCTCGCCCTTTACTTTGCCCAGCCACAGGTAAGTGACCGGGCCGAGCAGCACCGGCTTCACCCGGTGGCCCAGCGCCAGCGCTTCGTCGACTTCTTCCAGCAGCTGGGTCCAGCTCAGCCTGAACTGCATGCCCTGCACAAATTCCGGCACCATGTAGTGGTAGTTGGTGTTAAACCATTTGGTCATCTCGGCGGCGGCGGCGGGTTCGCCGCCTGGCGCACGACCACGGCCGAGGCGGAACAGAGTGTCGAGGTCAACGGAGCCGTCTGTATTCTGGTGACGCGGCGGCACGTTACCGAGCATCAGACTGGTGGTCAGCACGTGATCGTACCAGGCGAAGTCGCCTACCGGCAGCAGGTCTACACCGGCGTCTTTTTGCTGCTGCCAGTGGCGGGTGCGCAGTTCACGGCCGACGGCCAGCAGATCGGCCTGGCTGCTGTTACCAGCCCAGTAGCTCTCGAGAGCCTTTTTGAGTTCACGGCGCAGGCCGACGCGGGGAAAGCCGAGCGTATGGTTCTGAATCGTCATCTTCAACTCCTTACCTGTAGCGTTTTCAGTGTTCGGCGTCCGCGTGGCCGTCATGCTGACTGCGGTTATGCGCAGATTTCGCGCCCTGCCCGGAGAGTTAATCGCCCGATTAACGTTGCGGCCAGATTCATTTGGACGTCCAGATGTTTACACCGCTATAATCCGCAGGTACTGTATTCACCACAAGCGCAAAATGTTCACCGTCGATGTGAAGGACCCTCATGATCGAACTTAAACACCTGCGAACGCTGCAGGCACTGCAAAATACCGGTTCGCTGGCCGCCGCCGCCGCCCAGCTGCACCAGACGCAGTCAGCGTTATCTCACCAGTTCAGCGATCTGGAACAGCGTCTCGGCTTCCGCCTGTTTGTGCGTAAGAGCCAGCCGCTGCGTTTCACCCCCCAGGGGGAGATCCTGCTGCAGCTGGCCGAGCAGGTGCTGCCGCAGATCCAGCAGGCGCTCCAGGCCTGCCATGAGCCGCAGCAGAGCGCGCTGCGCATCGCCATTGAGTGCCACAGCTGCATTCAGTGGCTGACCCCGGCGCTGAACAATTTCCGCAAGAGCTGGCCGCAGGTGATGATGGACTTTAAATCAGGCGTCACCTTCGACCCGCAGCCGTCGCTGCAGCAGGGTGAGCTGGATATCGTGCTGACCTCCGATATTCTGACCAGCAGCGGGCTGTTCTACGCACCGATGTTCGATTTCGAAGTGCGCCTGGTGCTGGCACCCGATCATCCGCTGGCCGCAAAGGCGCATATTTCACCGGAGGATCTGGCGCAGGAGGTGCTGTTAATCTATCCGGTACAGCGCCAGCGTCTGGATATCTGGCGGCACTTCCTGCAGCCCGCAGGCGTCAGCCCCGCGCTGAAGAACGTCGATAACACGCTGCTGCTGATTCAGATGGTAGCGGCGCAGATGGGCATTGCCGCCCTGCCGCACTGGGTGGTAGAGAGTTTCGAGCAACAAAATCTGGTAGTAACCAAAGCGCTGGGCGACGGGCTGTGGAGCCGCCTGTACGCGGCCGTGCGTGACGGTGAACAGCGCCAGCCGGTGGTGGAAGCCTTTATCCACTCGGCGCGCCAGCACGCCTGTAACAACCTGCCGCGGGTGCGCGATGCCTCGCGTCCGGGCACGCCGCTGCCGACGACCCTCGCCCGCTCCTGACCCGCGCGGTTTCTCTGCTCTCCCTGCCGCCGGCACAACGCTGGCGGTTTTTTCTGTTTAAGCGGGCGATTGTCTCTATAATGCGCACACTGAAACAGTTTTATTGAAGAGAATGTCCATGACCAATAACGATGTCCTGCGCAGCGTGCGCTATATGCTGGATTTGAACGATGCCAAAGTCGTCAGCATCCTGGCGCTGGCAGAGAGCGAAGTCAGCGAAGCGGAAGTGCACAGCTTCCTGAAAAAAGAGGACGAAGCCGGTTTTCGTCCCTGCCCCGACGTGGTCATGGGCTACTTTCTGAACGGTTTAATTTTCCTGCGTCGCGGAAAAAGCGACGAAGCCCCCGCGCCGTCGATTGAGCGCAAAATGACCAACAACATCATCCTGAAGAAGCTGCGCATCGCCTTTGACCTGAAAACCACCGATATCACCGACCTGCTGAAATCGGCCGACTTTGCCGTCGGACAGTCGGAAATTGGCGCGATCTTTCGCAAACCTGGGCATAAAAACTACCGTGAGTGCGGCGATCAGATCCTGCGTAACTTCCTTAAAGGGCTGACCAAAAGAGTCCGCCCGGCGAAGGCATAATTATTTTTCCTCAGCCCTCTCTCTGCATAAATTAACGCTGTCTGGCGTTAATTTATGCACTCTCCGCCGTGCCCGTCAGGCCGCTGAATCCAAAAACGCCTCAGCACAACGCTCTCTGTTGGCGATGAAGATCTGCGACCTGCCCTGTGCGATCGCCTTAATATTCCTTTTGGAAAGCAAACACTCACCAAACGAAAGCACTACCGCCGTCATGGATAATAAATGTGATTAACATCACATAATATAGTTCCACTTCGAAAATACCTGCCGTTTTAATGATGGAGATGTAGCCATTTCGTCATAAAACTGTAACATCCGCGACCTTATTCGCCGTGCTTATCCTGACATCCGCTGCAAAATGCGCGAAATGGAACATTTTTCTTAACCTGTTTCCGTGCGCGTCAGTTTGCCTGCCGGCGGCTGTCATTTTTCGAACCTCGGGAGTTAGTCATGCTAAGTATTTTCAAGCCGGCCGCGCATCAGCCTCGCGTTGATGACAGCCGCGTCGATCCGCTGTACCGCAAGCTGCGCTGGCAGATCTTTATGGGGATCTTCTTCGGTTATGCGGCCTATTACCTGGTGCGCAAGAACTTCACCCTCGCCATGCCTTACCTGATCGAGCAGGGGTTCTCCCGCGGTGATTTAGGCTTCGCGCTGTCCGGGATCTCGATTGCCTACGGCTTCTCCAAATTTCTGATGGGCTCGATCTCCGACCGCTCTAACCCGCGCGTCTTCCTGCCAGCCGGGCTGATTCTGGCCGGCGTGGTGATGCTGATCATGGGCTTTGTGCCGTGGGCAACCTCCAGCATCATGGTGATGTTCGTGCTGCTGTTCCTGTGCGGCTGGTTCCAGGGGATGGGCTGGCCGCCGTGTGGCCGTACCATGGTGCACTGGTGGTCGCAGAAAGAGCGCGGCGGCATCGTATCGGTATGGAACTGTGCGCATAACGTCGGCGGTGGCCTGCCGCCGCTGCTGTTCCTGCTCGGCATGGCGTGGTTTAACGACTGGAAGGCCGCCCTGTATATGCCGGCCTTCGGCGCGATCCTGGTAGCGATTATCGCCTTTGCCCTGATGCGTGACACGCCACAGTCCTGCGGCCTGCCGCCGATTGAAGAGTACAAGAACGACTACCCGCCGGATTACAACGAAAAGCATGAGGAAGAACTGACCGCGAAGCAGATCTTTATGCAGTACATCCTGCCAAACAAGCTGCTGTGGTATATCGCGCTGGCTAACGTCTTCGTCTATCTGCTGCGCTACGGCATCCTCGACTGGTCACCGACCTACCTGAAAGAGGTGAAGCACTTTACGCTGGATAAGTCGTCGTGGGCCTACTTCTTCTACGAGTACGCCGGTATTCCCGGCACGCTGCTGTGCGGCTGGATGTCTGACAAGGTGTTCAAAGGCAACCGTGGCGCAACCGGCGTGTTCTTTATGACGCTGGTGACCATTGCCACCGTAGTTTACTGGATGAACCCGGCGGGCAACCCCGGCATTGATATGGCCTGTATGACCATCATTGGCTTCCTGATCTACGGTCCGGTGATGCTGATTGGCCTGCATGCGCTTGAGCTGGCACCGAAGAAAGCGGCCGGCACCGCCGCAGGCTTTACCGGGCTGTTCGGTTACCTGGGTGGCTCGGTGGCCGCCAGCGCCATCGTCGGTTATACCGTTGACTACTTCGGCTGGAACGGCGGCTTTGCGGTGATGGTCGGCGGCTGCGTGCTGGCGGTGATCCTGCTGATAATGACCATGCTGAGCGAGAACAAGCATAAGCAGGCGCTGGCAGCCGGTTCGCAGTAAGGCGGGTCTGAAAGCGTAACGGCAGCGGGAAACCGCCGCCATTAAAAAAGGGCTGAGTTACCGCACGGCTCGTCACCGGTCAGATCGCTCTGACGGTGACGAAACCGTGCGGGCTCAGCCCTTTTGTTGCCTGCGGCGTTAAGCGAAAACTTAAACGGCGTACAGCGCACGCAGGGTGTGCGGCACCGCCTGCTCGGCGTTGCTGCCGATCACGTCCAGTTCCGGCAGCAGTGTTTTCAGGCGCGGGTCGGCATTCTGCATCACGCAGCCCTTACCCGACATGCTCAGCATCTCGGTATCATTCATGCCGTCGCCGAAGGCGATACAGTCCTGCAGCGTACAGCCTAACTTCTTCGATACCGCATCCAGTGCATGCCCCTTGGAGACGCCACCGGCCATCACTTCCAGACAGGTCGGCAGCGAGAAGCAGACGTTAACCCGGTCGCCCCAGCGGGCAGTCAGCGCCTGTTCCAGCGGGATCAGCAGCTCGGGATCGGCGCAGGTAAAGAACACCTTGCTGATACCGTCGGTCGCCAGCTGGCCCTGCTCGTAGACCTGATAGTTGAAGTCAGACTCGCGGAAGAAGTCCATCTCTTCCGGACGATGGCGGTTAAGGAACCACTCTTCATCGCGATAAACGTTGGTGAAGATATCCGGGTTATGGTGCTGAATGGCAAACAGCTCGAGGGCGATCTCTTCTTCCAGGTTGTGGCTGAAGATCAGTTCACCGGCGGTATTGTGCACGCGGGCGCCGTTCGAGGTGATCATATAGGCATCGATACCCAGGCTGTCGCGCATCTGCGCCACGTCAATATAGTGACGCCCGGTAGCGAAAACGAAGTGAATGCCCTTGCGGGTGACTAACTGCAGCGTTTCGCGGGCAAACGGCGAGAGGGTGTGGTCCGGCGACAGCAGCGTGCCGTCGAGGTCTGAAGCAACAATACGATACATAATACCTCTGATTATTTTGGCAGGTGCGGCCATTCAGCGATGACCGGCAAAAAATGTCAGGATGGCTTCCAGGGCTTCGGCCCGCATCCGGTCTTGCTCAAACAGGATTTCGTGGCGCGCACCGGCAATCACCCGCGGGCGCTGGCCAGGACCGGGCAGCGCCTGGCAGAACAGATCCTGCGCCCGGTTTTCCACCACTTTATCAGCGGCCGCCTGCAGCAACAGCAGCGGCGTTACAATCTTCGGTGCCTGGCTGAGTATCTGCTGGCAGGCCAGCAGCGCTTCCCCCACCCAGTGATAGGTCGGGCCGCCCATGCGCAGACGCGGATCGTCGGCATAAAAGCGCAGGTTGCGCCGGTAGCGCTCGCGGCTGTGGGTCAGCTGATTGATGGAAAACGGACGCGGATGCCACTTACCGGTGCCTAACGCATAGCCGTTACGCATCACAGGGCGCGCTTCGGCCCAGTTAAGGATCCGATGTGCCATCCACAGCGGCATCGGCAGGCAGATGCCAAACATCGGTGACGCCAGTGCCACCGCGTTGAACGCCGCCGGCTGGCGCGCCAGCATCAGCGCCAGCACCGCGCCGCCCATTGAGTGCGCCAGCGCGTAGCGGTGGCGGTAATGGCGCGGCACGATTTCCTGCAGATACAGCGTTTCCAGGTCATCAACGTAGTCGGCAAACGACTCAACGTGACCAAGATGGGAATCGTCCAGCAGGCGGCCCGATCGTCCCTGGCCACGATGATCGATAACGATCACGTCGTACCCGCTGTGGAACAGATCCCAGGCCAGCTCCGGGTACTTGACGTAGCTTTCGATACGCCCGGTGATCAGCAGGATAACCTTGTCATGTTGCGGATCGGTGAAGCGCACGTAGCGGATCGGCACGTTGGCCACGCCGGCAAATTCGCCCTCTTCCCGCCGCTGCCAGAAATCCAGCAAAGGGCCGGTCGCGAAGGCCGAGAAGGCGGCTTCACGCGTTAACCAGCTGTGTTTGCGATGTTCCATCAGACCTTTTCCAGAAGATAAACCGCTGTCGGGGGCGGGCTATTGTTACCGATAGCACAACGTTCAACAATGACGTATTGTGTCACAAATAAGCGTTTTCCGGGAGTTTTACCATGACCATCGAATGGTGGCTGACCTATCTGTTAACAACCAGCATCCTGAGCCTGTCGCCGGGATCGGGCGCCATCAACACCATGAGCACCGGCATCAGCCACGGCTATCGCGGCGCGGTGGCCTCTATTTCCGGCCTGCAGGTCGGCCTGTCAATTCATATCCTGCTGGTGGGCATCGGCCTTGGCGCGCTGTTCTCCCAGTCGCTGCTGGCGTTTGAGGTGCTGAAATGGGCCGGTGCAGCCTACCTGATCTGGCTGGGGATCCAGCAGTGGCGCTCTGCCGGCGCGATTGATCTGAATGCGGTAGCCCAGGCGATGCCGCGCCGTAAGCTGTTTCAGCGGGCGGTGCTGGTCAACCTGACCAATCCGAAGAGCATCGTGTTTCTCGCCGCCCTGTTTCCACAGTTTATCATTGCCCATCAGCCACAGGCGATGCAGTACCTGGTACTGGGCGTCACCACGGTGGTGATGGACATCATCGTAATGATTGGCTATGCCACCCTGGCCACGCGCATCGCCGGCTGGATCAAAGGCCCGCGCCAGATGAAGCTGCTGAACCGCATCTTTGGCGGCATGTTTATGGCGATTGGCGCGGTGCTGGCCACCGCGCGCCGCGCGGCCTGAAAACCGCTTTGTCACGATAAGCCGGGAGTCGGGGCGTACTGCCTGCCGCACCCCGGCTAATCACAGCCCGGTTACGGGACGTTATTCGTCATCGTCGCCGTCGACGTGCTCTTTAATCATCACCAGGAACGGCTTACCGAAGCGCTCCAGCTTCTTCTGCCCGATGCCGTTGACGCTCAGCATCTCAGATGCGGTCAGCGGCATCTGTTCCGCCATTTCAATCAGCGTGGCGTCGTTAAAGACCACATACGGCGGCACGTTCTCCTCATCCGCAATCGCCTTGCGCAGCTTACGCAGTTTGGCAAACAGCTTACGGTCGTAGTTACCGCCGTAGGACTTCTGACTGGTATGACGCGGTTTAAGGCTCGGCAGGCGCGGCACCGCCAGCTGCAGCGGCAATTCGCCGCGCAGCACCGGCCGTGCGGCTTCGGTCAGCTGCAGGGCGGAGTGCATGGCGATGTTCTGCGTCACCAGCCCCAGGTGGATCAGCTGGCGCAGCACGCTGGTCCAGTGCTCGTGGCTGTGCTCGCGGCCGATACCGTACACCGGCAGCTTGTCATGCTGGAAGTCACGGATGCGCTGATTGTTAGCACCGCGCAGGATCTCCACTACGTAACCCATACCAAAGCGCTGGCCGACGCGATAGATGCAGGAGAGCGCCTTTTGCGCCTCCACCAGCCCGTCGTAGCGGCGCGGCGGATCGAGGCAGACGTCACAGTTACCGCACGCCTGCTGGCGGCCTTCACCGAAGTAGTTAAGCAGCACCAGACGGCGGCAGGTTTGCGCTTCGGCAAAGGCCCCCATCGCGTTCAGCTTGTGGCGTTCAATGTCCTGCAGCGGCCCCGGCGCTTTCTCTTCCAGACAGCGGCGCAGCCAGGCCATATCGGCCGGATCGTACAGCAGCATCGCTTCCGCCGGCAGGCCGTCGCGCCCGGCGCGGCCGGTCTCCTGGTAGTAGGACTCGATATTACGCGGGATGTCGAAGTGCACCACAAAGCGCACGTTGGGCTTGTTGATACCCATACCAAACGCCACGGTGGCGACGACGATCTGCAGATCGTCGCGCTGGAAACCTTCCTGCACCTGCGAGCGGTGGGCATTATCCATGCCGGCGTGATAGGCACCTACGCTCAGCCCCTTACTCTGCAGACGCGCGGCGGTGTCTTCCACCTTGGCGCGGCTGTTACAGTAGATGATGCCGCACTTGCCGCCCTGATCCTGCACGTAGCGCAGCAGCTGCTCGGTCGGCTTAAACTTTTCCACCAGCGTGTAACGAATATTCGGCCGGTCAAAGCTGCTGATCTGAATCAGCGGATCTTCCAGCGCCAGCAGGCGCACGATATCGTTACGGGTGGTTTCATCGGCGGTGGCGGTCAGCGCCATCACCGGCACCTGCGGCAGCCGTTTTCTCAACTGGCCCAGCGCGCCATATTCCGGACGGAAATCGTGGCCCCACTGCGAAATACAGTGCGCCTCATCCACCGCCAGCATCGCCGGGTTACACTGGCTCAGCCGGTCAATGAAGTTGTCCATCATCAGGCGTTCCGGGGCGATGTACAGCAGGCGCACGCGACCGCTGCGGCAGCCCTCCATCACCTCCTGCTGCTGCTCCCGCGTCTGCGTGGAGTTCAGGCACGCCGCCGCCACGCCGTTAGCCAGCAGCTGGTCGACCTGGTCTTTCATCAGCGAGATAAGCGGCGACACCACCAGCGTCAGGCCCTCGCGCACCAGCGCAGGGATCTGATAACAGAGTGACTTACCGCCGCCGGTCGGCATCACCACCAGACAGTCACGCCCGTTCAGCGATTCCTGAATGATAGTCTGCTGTCCCGGACGAAACTGCTGGTAGCCGAAGGTATCGCGCAGAACCTGAAGCGCCAGCGTTTCCTGATTGATTACTGCTGCCGTAGACACGTTGTCCCCAAATTCGAAGTGGTGTGAAGCGCAACCGGGCGTGAAAGACCCGATCGGATGTGGCCTGAAACGGTGGCTGAGCAAGACTCAACCAGGCTGCGATGATACCCGATGTGCCGGGGGAGATCAGGATTATCGTGAGCTTTTTCTCTTTTCCGGAAGGCGTTACGCAGAACGGTGCAAGCGGGCGGCGGGCCGGACAGATAACTCTGCGCACGGCCGCAGGCGCTGCCGGTGGGCTCACCCGTGGCTCAGCACGCCCCTGTCTGACCGCTGTCACCGGGCTTCCCTGCCCGCCAGTTAAGGTCAGAACAGATCGTTCAGCGTGACGCCAACGCCAACGCGGGTCTGCTTGTGATTATAGTCAATCAGCGATTCGCCATAGCCGCTGAACACCTGAGTGTAGAAGCGGACGTGCTGGGTGATCGGGTAGCTCCAGCCCAGTTCAGCGCCGCCATAACCGCTGTTCCAGTTGTAGTTGCTGCGCACGCTGAAGATACTGTCGCCTGCCTGGTAGCCCAGCGTCAGACGGTAGTAGCCCATGTACTTGGTGATATCCGGGTTATCATCATTGCTCTCGCTCTCCGGCAGGCGATACCAGGGTTTTACCTCCACCAGCCAGTTGCCGTTCTCCGCCATCAGCCGCGCATAGACGCGGTTCCAGCTGCGCGAGGTCGGTTCCGAACGGCCGTTAGACTGGTGGTTAAAGCCGGTTTCCACATCCCGCAGCGTCCAGCCGCCCAGGCTGTAGTCTGTAGACCAGCCGAGGAAAATCTGCGGCTCATAGTCCGTTTCGCGGAACGGCGAGGAAGCACCACGGTTAGATAGCTGCCAGAAGGATTTTTGCGTATAGGAGGCAGCCAGCACCGAGTTGTCACCGAGAATACCGCGCCACAGTGGGAACGCCAGGCTCAGCTGGAACTTCACCTCATCGTGCTTGGCTTTATCGGCCCAGTTGTAGGACGCGATCGCGTCTTTATTGATGTCGCTGGTCCAGGTATAGAGCAGATAGTTGTTTTCATACGGATAGAGCACAAACGGATTGTCGTGCTTCTCCAGCAGGTTGGCAATGATGCTGCCAGGCACGTCCGGGCGGTCGTGGACCTCTTTAACGGTGGCTTCCTGTGCCAGTACTAACGTGGGAAACAGGAGCGCCGTTGCCAGCCACCCTTTCAGCAGAGCCATAGTGTTCTCCAGGGAGAAAAATTAAGGGAAGGAAAAGAGCGCCATTTTACACATAAAGTGCTGCCATCATCAGCGCAGTTTTCCGAAAGTGGAAAGCGCGGGCCGCCCGGCATAAACTAGGCGCTCTGTTAACCTTTTGTTTACCTCTTAGCGACGTATCAGGACCCTTCATGATGTCAGCTGTACCCCTTGATCAGGCGGCCGCGCGCCGGCTGCTCGGTGAAATTTTTGTCTATCATATGCCGTTTAACCGGGCGCTCGGGCTGGAGCTGGATCGGCTGGATAACGACTATGCCGAACTCAGCCTGAGCAATCAGACCATGCTGGTCGGCAACGCCGCCCAGAAAATTTTGCACGGCGGGGTGATTGCCTCGGTGCTCGACGTCGCGGCAGGGCTGGTGTGCGTCACCAGCGCCCTGACCCGCCATGAGAGCATCCCGGAAGAGGAGCTGCGCCAGCGCCTGTCGCGTATGGGCACCATCGATCTGCGGGTGGACTATCTGCGGCCGGGGCGCGGTGAGCGATTCATCGCCTGCAGCAGCCTGCTGCGCGGCGGTAACAAAGTCTCCGTCGCCCGGGTAGAACTGCATAACGAGGCCGGCCTGCATATCGCCAGCGCGCACGCGACCTATATGGTGGGTTAATTCACGTCACGCCGGTGCCGGGTTCAGGCCCGGCCATCGTCTGACTTATTGAGTACTTGCACAATGAATGCACAAGAGACGCGCCGGGGCATCCTGTTCGCGCTGGGCGCCTATTTTATCTGGGGCGTGGCCCCCGCCTATTTCAAACTAATCCAGCAGGTGGCCGCCGGCGAAATCATGACCCACCGGGTGATCTGGTCGTTCTTCTTTATGCTGATCCTGCTGACCGTCAGCCGTAACTGGCGCAGCGTCAGCGCGGTGCTGAGACAGCCAAAGAAGGTGCTGCTGCTGGCCCTGTCAGCGGTGCTGATCTGCAGTAACTGGCTGCTGTATATCTGGGCGGTGAATAACCACCATATGCTGGAGGCCAGCCTCGGCTACTTTATTAATCCGCTGCTGAACGTGCTGGTGGGGATGGTGTTTCTGGCGGAACGTTTCCGCCGCCTGCAGTGGCTGGCGGTGGCGCTGGCGGCCTGCGGGGTGCTGGTGCAGCTGATCACCTTTGGGTCACTGCCGCTGATCGCGCTCGGGCTGGCAATCAGTTTCTCGTTCTATGGCCTGCTGCGAAAGAAGATCGCCGTCGATGCCCAGACCGGGATGCTGATTGAGACCTGCTGGCTGCTGATCCCCGCCGCCGTCTATCTGTTTGGCGTTGCGGACAGCAGCACCAGCCATCTGGGCAATAACCCGCTGACGCTCAACCTGCTGCTGGTGGCGGCCGGAGTGCTGACCACCGTGCCGCTGCTGCTGTTTACCGCCGCCTGCGCGCGGCTGCGCCTCTCCACCGTCGGCTTCTTCCAGTATCTCGGCCCGACGCTGATGTTCCTGCTGGCGGTGCTGTTCTACGGCGAGCAGATGACCCCGGATAAGGCGGTGACCTTTGGCTTTATCTGGGCGGCGCTGGCGCTGTTTATTATCGATGCGCTGTTCAACCTGCGCCGGTCAGGTTCGCGCGCAGGCTGACAATTTACCCAAGAGTCGAGGCCCGATCCTGCGGCAGCGCCAGCAGGGAAAACCGCTAATTCACTGCTGGTGGTAACGTAAAATAAAAAACCCCGCCGGTGAGGCGGGGCATGCTGCTTTCATCGCCTTACAGCCAGTTCTTACGCTTAAAGTAAGCGTACGGTGCCAGACCGGCGAGGATCATCAGGCCAATCGCACCCGGATAACCAAAGCTCCACTTCAGCTCCGGCATAAACTCAAAGTTCATGCCGTAGCTGGAGGCCACCAGCGTTGGCGGCAGGAACACCACCGAGACCACCGAGAAGATTTTAATAATCCGGTTCTGCTCGATGTTGATAAAGCCCATCGCCGCCTGCATCAGGAAGTTGACCTTCTGGAACAGCGATTCGTTGTGCGGCAGCAGGGATTCGATATCGCGCAGGATCTCGCGGGCCTGCTCCAGCTGGTTGCCCGGCAGGCGTGCCTTGCGCACCAGGAAGTTCAGCGCGCGCTGGGTATCCATCAGGCACAGGCGCACCTTCCAGCCGATATCTTCCAGCTCCGCCAGCGTCGACAGCGCCGAGTCAAACTCGTCACCCTGCTGCCCTTCCATAATCACCCGGCTGAGCTTTTCCAGGTCGCTGTAGATGTTTTCGATCTCGTCCGCCAGCTGTTCAATTTTGGTTTCAAACAGATCGAGCAGCAGCTCGTAGGCGTTACCGTCGGTAAGCACCTGGTTGCGGGCGCGCATACGATAGAGGCGAAACGCCGGCAGTTCGCGCTCGCGCAGCGTGTACAGGCGCCCTTCGCGAATGGTGAAGGCCACGGTGGAGTTACCGGCGTGATCGTCGGCATCTTCATAAAAGAAGAAGGAGTGAATATGCAGGCCATCTTCGTCTTCAAAGAAGCGCGCGGACGCCTCAATGTCTTCCAGTTCAGGACGGGTGGCCAGGCTCTGGCCCAGCTCGCTCTGCACCCGATCGCGCTCGGCTTCTTCCGGTTCGATCAGGTCGACCCAGACGGAGGCGGTCATCGCTTCGCCGGGTTCATCCAGCTCAAGACGGGTCAGACGGCTCTGGTCCAGTTTAAATGCGCTCAGCATAGCAGTACTCCCAATTCACAGTAACAATCGGGACAAAGCGCTTGAACACGGGAAACATGCGTTTCAGTCAGCGAGCAACACTGACTCAGAGCGACGGGGAGTAATGCGGTCGCCAACAACCTCGAAGGCTATCGGCAAAGGAGGATAGCCTTAGGAGTTGTACCTGGGATCCAGGTCGTTGAGCCAGTATGTACTGGGTGTGTCCAAGGCGAATGTCCTCTTAGGGTAATGGTGGGCGCATGTTACGCTGAGACGAAAAAGGCGTCAAGCGGGGCCAGGCGCCCACCGGCGGCTCAGAGCGGTTCGAGCCTGGCGTAGGCGGCGACCAGCCATTTGATGCCCTGCCCCTGGAAGGCGACCTGCAGCCGGCTGTGTTCACCGCTGCCTTCCATATTAACGATGGTCCCCTCGCCGAATTTGGCATGCTGCACCCGCTGGCCCAGCGTGAATCCGCTGTCGTTTTTCGTCACCGGCGTGCCCATCCGCTGATGGTTAACCGGGCGGCTGACGCTGGCGCGCAGGCGCACCTCCTCCACGCACTCTTCCGGCAGTTCGCCGATAAAGCGCGACGGCCGGTGATACACTTCCTTACCATAAAGTCGCCGGGTTTCGGCATAGGTCAGGGTCAGCTTTTGCATCGCGCGGGTGACGCCAACGTACGCCAGACGGCGCTCCTCTTCCAGCCGTCCGCCTTCGTCCAGCGACATCTGGCTGGGGAACATTCCCTCTTCCATGCCGACGATAAACACCTGGCTGAACTCCAGCCCTTTCGCCGAGTGCAGCGTCATCAGCTGCACGGCGTCCTGCCACTTGTCGGCCTGGCCTTCACCGGCCTCCAGCGCGGCGTGGGAGAGGAAGGCCTGCAGCGGCATCAGGTCTTCGTCTTCATCCTGATAGCTGTACTGCCGCGTGGCGTTGACCAGCTCCTCAAGGTTTTCCACCCGCGCCTGGCCCTTCTCACCCTTCTCCTGCTCGTACATTAACCACAGGCCGGAGTCTTTGATTACCCGGTCGGTCTGTACGTGCAGCGGCAGTTCGCTGGTCTCTACCGCCAGCGCGTCAACCAGCTCGGTAAAGCGCTGCAGCGCCGACGCCGCCCGCCCGGCCAGCGCCTTCTCCTGCAGCAGCGCGCGGCTGCTTTGCCACAGCGTCAGCTGGCGTTCGCGGGCGGTCTGGCGCACCACGTCCAGCGTACGATCGCCGATGCCGCGCGTCGGGGTGTTAATGACCCGTTCAAACGCCGCATCGTCATTGCGGTTGGCAATCAGCCGCAGGTAGGCCAGCGCGTCTTTAATCTCCTGGCGTTCGAAGAAGCGCATGCCGCCGTAAATGCGGTACGGCAGGCTGGTCTGCAGCAGCGCCTCTTCCAGCACGCGCGACTGGGCGTTGCTGCGGTAGAGAATGGCGCAGTCGTTGAGCGCACCGCCGTTTTCCATCCACACCTTGATGCGGTTGACCACAAAGCGCGATTCGTCCAGTTCGTTAAAGGCACAGTAGATGGCAATCGGTTCGCCGTCGCTGCCGTCGGTCCACAGCTCTTTCCCCAGACGGCCGTTGTTGTTGGCGATCAGGGTATTCGCGGCCTTCAGAATGTTGTTGGTTGAGCGGTAGTTCTGCTCGAGACGGATGGTTTCCGCCCCCGGGAAATCGTTGAGGAAGCGCTGGATGTTCTCCACCTGCGCCCCGCGCCAGCCGTAGATCGACTGGTCGTCGTCGCCAACGATAATCACCTTGCCGGTGTCGCCGGCCAGCATGCGGATCCACGCGTACTGGATGTTGTTGGTATCCTGGAATTCGTCCACCAGAATATTGCTGAAGCGCTCACGGTAGTGGTTGAGAATATGCGGCTTGTTCAGCCACAGCTCGTGGGCGCGCAGCAGCAGTTCGGCAAAGTCCACCAGACCGGCGCGATCGCAGGCTTCCTGATAGGCCTGGTAGATACGCAGCCAGGTCTGTTCCACCGGATTGCCGTAGCTTTCGATGTGCTTCGGCCGCAGCCCTTCGTCTTTTTTGCCGTTGATGTACCACATCCCCTGACGGGCGGGCCACTGCTTCTCATCAAGGTTCATCGCTTTGATCAGCCGCTTAAGCAGGCGCAGCTGGTCTTCGCTGTCGAGGATCTGGAAGTCCTGCGGCAGGCTGGCGTCCAGATGGTGTGCCCGCAGCAGGCGGTGCGCCAGCCCGTGGAAGGTGCCGATCCACATGCCGCCCTGGCTGGTGCCGATCAGCTGCTCAATACGGTGACGCATCTCCGCCGCCGCCTTGTTGGTGAAGGTCACCGCCATCACCGAGTAAGGGGAGCAGTTCTCAACCGACAGCAGCCAGGCGATGCGGTGCACCAGTACGCGGGTTTTACCGCTGCCGGCACCGGCCAGTACCAGCAGGTTACTGCGCGGGGCGGCTACCGCGTCGCGTTGTTTGTCATTCAGGCTGTCGAGCAGGTCAGAAACGTCCATAGGCACCGTTGAGTCGCGAGCGGCATGCGCTCTACTGGTTATTTAACCAGCTTATTATATCAGCGCGGTCAGCGATGCCAACCGTGAAATTTCCAGCGTTGGTAACAGGCGCGCATCGTTGATGTGCATCAGGTTGCCTTCACGCAGGTTGATCCAGCACGCCTGCAGGCCAGAGCGCACGGCACCGGCCACGTCGGTGGTCAGGTCGTCACCGACGTGCAGGATCTGCTGGGGTGCCAGATTGAGCCGTTCGGCCGCCAGCTGGTACATGTCCTGATACGGTTTGGCGCGGCCGTCCGGGCCGGCGCGCAGGATAAACTGAAAGTATTTATCCAGCCCGAACAGGTGCGGTTCGGCATTGCCGTTGGTGACGGCCACCAGCGGCAGGCGCTCAGCCAGCGCGGCCAGCGTGCGGTGGGTCTCATCCGCGATCTCAATCCTGCTGCGCCACTGCGCAAAGATCGCCATCACCTCACGCGAGCCCCGGGCGGCCTGCGGGGTGGCAATGCCGGCATCCAGCATCACCTGCTCAACGGCCCGACGACGCCATTCGCTGACGTCGTGATAAATTTCCGGCTCGGCGGCCAGCAGGCGGTTACGCACCTGCTGATACTGCGCCGGAGTGACGTCCTGCAGCGACGGGTGCCAGGCCTGCAGCGCGGCGTGGGACTCAATGGCGGTGCGCCTGATCACCGGCGCGTTGTCATACAGGGTATCGTCGAGATCGAAGGTCATCGCGGCGATCGGGCGTAGCGGTCGGTAGAAGTGCATCAGGATTTTCCTCGTTTCGCACGGGGATGGGCGGCATCGTAAACCGACGCCAGGTGTTGAAAGTCGAGATGGGTGTAGATCTGGGTGGTGGTCAGATTGGCGTGGCCTAACAGCTCCTGCACCGCGCGCAGATCGCCGCTGGATTCCAGCATATGCGTGGCGAACGAGTGGCGCAGCTTGTGCGGATGCACGTGACTGGCCAGCCCCTGCTTAATGCCCCACTCGGCGAAGCGCTTCTGCACGTTGCGTGCGGAGATGCGTTTACCCTGCTTCGACAGAAACAGGGCGTTATCCTGTGGAACAAACAGCTCGCGCAGCACCAGCCAGTTCTCCAGCCAGCTGACCGCGGTGCGGCCCACCGGCAGCCGGCGCTCTTTGCTGCCCTTACCGGTGACCCACACTTCGCCGGAGGCCAGCTCGAGATGGCCAAGGTCGATGCCGACCAGTTCGGAGAGACGTAAACCGGCACCGTACATCACTTCCAGCATCGCGCGGTCGCGCACCGCCAGCGGATCGTTGAGGTCGATATCCAGCAGGCGATTGACCTCATCAACGTCAATATTCTTCGGCAGATGGCGCGGCGCGCGCGGCGTGGCCACGCCCTTAGCCGGGTTGGCGACGATCGCGCCCTGGCCAATCAGCCAGTCAAGAAAGCTGCGCAGCGCGGAGAGGCGCAGCGCAAGGCTGGCGGGCTTCAGACCGTTACGGCTGCTGCGCGCGGCCAGCGCGCGCACTTTGGCCGCATCCAGCTGCGCCCAGTCGCCGAGCTTCAGTGCATCCAGCAGCTGGACGATCGCCTCCAGCTGGCGGCGGTAGTTAATTTGTGTCAGCGGGCTGAGCTGGCGCTCCACCCTGAGGTAACGCAGAAAGCCCTCGACGGCAGGCAGCAGCGGCGAGTCGCTGGTCACGCCCGTTCCACCCAGTTTTCCAGCAGCGGCGGCAGCATCAGCGACAGGTGCTGAAGCAGGGTGGTGCCCATGCCGGTCTGGTAGTGCTGGCTGTCCCGGCTGCTGAAAATCAGCACGCCAAGATCGCCTCGCTCACCGAGTAACGACATCGCCACCGAGCCGATCGCTTTCGCCTGCGGCAGCAGCAGCAGCAGCTCCGGGCCATTCAGGCTGCCAAGATAGTGATTCTGCTTACCCAGCCGCTGAATGCGCACGGGCTCAAACGCCTGCCGTGGCAGCGCCAGCTGGGTGAAGTCGGACGGCGCACCGATGCGCCAGCGCTCGCTGAACAGACGGATATTGGCCCCTGCCAGCCCGAGATCGCGCGCCCAGCGCTGCAGGCGGTTGAGCATCTCATGCAGGGTGGGGGCCGACGCCAGCCGCCCCTGTAGCTCAAACAGCCGGTCAAACAGCTGCTGGTTGGCGCTGGCCTGCTGCATCAGCAGGGTAATCTCTTCCTCCAGTTCCCGGATGTGATTACGCTGACGCGCGAGCTGCCACTCCACCAGCGACACGGTGCCGCGGATCGGGTGCGGCACGATCATCTGCTCGACCTGGCGGGCGTTGCGGATAAAGAAGTCCGGGTTCTGCAGCAGGTATTCGCTGACGCTGCGATCGTCCGGCAGCATTTCGCCGCCGGCGCTGGCCTGCTGTGGCTCACCGACCGTTTTCATAGGTGGATAAATCCGTCATAAACGTGGGTGGCCGGGCCGGTCATAAACAGCGGCTGACCCGGGCCTTGCCAGGTGATATTCAGCGAACCGCCGGGCAGGTCGACCCGCACGGTGTCCGCCAGCAGCCCCTGCTGGATGCCCACCGCAACCGCCGCACAGGCGCCGCTGCCGCAGGCCTGGGTCTCGCCGGCGCCGCGTTCATAGACGCGCAGGCGAATATGTTCGCGGCTGACCACTTCCATAAAGCCGACGTTGACCCGCTCCGGGAAGCGTTCATGGCTTTCAAGGACCGGCCCCAGCGTCTCCACCGCAGCGGTTTTCACACTGTCGACCTGCAGCACGCAGTGCGGGTTGCCCATTGACACCACACCGCACATCACCGTCTGTTCGGCCGCGCGCATCAGGTAGATATTTTCCGCTTTATTGGCGCGGAACGGCACCTGAGAAGGCTCGAAGTTGGGTTCGCCCATATTCACACAAACCCGCTCATCCTGGCTGACGCTCAGCACCATGCGGCCGGTTTGCGTGCTGACGCGGATGTCGCTCTTGTTGGTCAGCCCTTTTAAGCGCACGAAGCGGGCAAAACAGCGCGCACCGTTGCCGCACTGCGCCACTTCACTGCCGTCGGCGTTAAAGATGCGATAGTGGAAATCAAGGTCGGGATCGTAAGGCGGTTCGACGATCAGCAGCTGATCGAAACCGATCCCCAGATGCCGGTCAGCCAGGCGGCGGATCAGCTCAGGGGAGAAATAAACGTTTTGGGTGACGGCATCGACCACCATAAAGTCATTGCCAAGGCCGTGCATTTTCGAGAACTGCATGTTCTGCTCCGCCGGGTACGTCATCGTTTACTGGGCCGCTGGCACACTCTGCCCCGGGGACGTGACGGCTGCCTGCGGGTTGTTCGCGGTAGCGCTCGCCGTCGTGGCGGTTTGTGGCTGGGTTGGTTCATCTTTCGGGAAGTAGAGCGGCCCCTTCAGGCCACATCCCGCCAGGCTGGCCGCCGCCAGAATCAGCGCCAGTCGGCATATCAGTGTCTTCATTCGCATTCTGCTCAATAGTGATGCCTGTTTGCTCTCTATAATCGCAGGTGAAGTATGAAAAGCAACAGGAAAAGCAGGCGGTTTCTGGCTCAGGTTGGGGTGACGACGGTATCACGGTATAAAGAGGACATTAACACGACGTCAGACGAAAGCAATTTCTCGCAAGGAGGAAGACTGGCCACTACAGGTGACGCCGCTATCGCCAGGTCACCTGAACTCGATTTATCAATGAGCCTGGTAAAGGCGGATATACTCGTCATGTTCATTTTCATTCCCCTGCACCCGCAGCGGGTTAATCACCTGGTTACGGAACGGAATCACCTGAATACGCTCGTCTTCCTGCACTATCTGATAAAACTGCGGCAGATTAAAGTTGATAAAACTTGAACCGTAGGTGAAACGATCGTGTGAGGAAGAATAGAAGCGGCTGACGTCACGCACCAGTTCCTCTTTACTGCCCTCACAGTGGTGATAGACCTCAACCCGGTTACTTTCATCAAGGATATAGATATTAAAGCCGTGATCGTCTTCGGTATCTTCAAAGAAGAACTGAATAATGCCTTCACTGGCGTACCCGTCGACCACCGCCGGCAGGTGGGTCTGGTTGGTTTCCACCTTCAGCGACAGGCCGTGCAGTTTATTATTCGAGATGGCACCGTAAAATTCGACCGCATTCTCCAGCTTCTGCACGGAGACGCTCAGGCGCTCGAAGAACAGCCCCCAGGTTTGCCCCGCTACGCGCAGCGCCTTAAAGCGCCCCGGTTCCTGACGGGTGCTGGAGAGCCGTAGCTCAATGCATTCAGAGACCAGCTGTTGCACACGGGTACGAATTAAACCGCGCAGATGCTGGCTGTAGCAGAACACTTCGACGGCATCCGGCGGCGAGGCATCCTGATGCATTTTGCCAAGAATGGTTTTCAGCGCTTCAATCATCGCCTGCTCGCCGTTGAAGTGCAGGGTACGCACCTCATTCCACGAGTTGCGGTACAGCAGGTCAATGCTGCCGACCAGGCACTGCTGCTGCTGACCGAAGCTGAACACATCAAGCTTGCGGAAATCGAAATGCACCACCTGATTGCGGAACGCCATCGTCGGGTCATATTCCAGGTTGACGATGATCGCCAGATGGCGAATTTCGCACGGGCTGTAGAGCGCTTTCGGCGTCGGTGACGGCAGACGCAGCGGGAAATGGTGCGACACGTCGGCAACCAGCTCCTGTAACCGCGCCAGGTCGCAGACGGCGTTACCTTTAATGTGCAGGCGCGTTTTGCTGGTCAGCAAACCGTTGAACCACGCCCACGCCACCAGCTTATTCAGGTAACGGTTATACTCCAGCGGCTGATGGCTGACGATCGAACTCATATCCGGTGACTGGTTATACAGGTACCAGCCGGCACGGTTGGCGCGGCCGTTTGGCACGTGAATAAAGGTCAGATGCTGTTCAGAGAGATCCGGTGAGATCTGCGGGTTAAGCAGCGTGACTTTACCGGGTAGCGCCTCAAAAGCGGCATACAGTTTACGCGTCAGCACCCCGATATCCTGCGGGCTGGCGCTGACGCTTAAATTGTTGCGGCGGGCAAAGCGGATCAGGTTGCGATAACTCTGCATCATCGCATCCAGCAGTTCATTATGCGCCTCGCGCACCTGGGCAATTTTCCAGTCGGCACGGCTGTCGAGCACCGCCAGACGGGCGGCATCCCAGCCCCATTCGGCCACCAGCTGGCTGAGGATTTCACGTCGCCACCCCGGGGTTTCACCCGTCTGCGACAGTTTTTCACACACCTTCAGATAAAAGCAGCGGCGCACCAGATCCAGCCGGGCATGGTCATCAATGCTGGTCAGATAGTGGGTAACCCTCTCCAGCATCATGCAGTAGGCATCCAGGCCATAACAGACGATCTCACCGTTGTGCAGGCGCTGTTTAATATCCATCGCCAGCAGGCGGGTAGCAGGATACTCCCACGAATAGGCTTCCAGCAGCAGCGTTTTCAGCACCGCCTTATAGGGCGAATCGATGCTTTTATACAGCTGCCACAGGCTGGCGCCGAAGTACTCTTCGGCGGACAGCGTGCCAAGCCCGCCAAGATCCAGCCACTCGTTCGGCGTCAGTACGCCCTGTTGCCAGAGCGACATTACGTAGTCGTCGTAATGTTCTTCTTCCTCGCACGGCACCATATTCCACAGAATACGTTTACCGGCCAGCCGCACCGCGGTACGGTAAAACTCGTCCAGCAACAGGATGTGCTGCGTAGAACCGCAATCCTCCCCGCCGAGGCTGCCGCTTTCATTGTGACGGAAGCGGTTTTCATCGATCAGGAAGAAGCTGACCTCCACGCCCATCGACGCGCACCATTTCTCAAGCCGCGTACATTTTTTCTGCAGGTTCAGGCGTTCATCGTTATCCAGCCAAGAATGATGGCAGACCCAGATGTCGAGATCGGAGGTGCTGTTCTGCCCAACCGAAGAGGTGCTGCCCATCGAGTAGACGCCGGTGATCGGCATTTCACCCTGCGGAGGCAGTGCCGCAGGTGACGTTGATTCTTCTTCTAAATCAGCAAGATATTTCTTTTGATTATCATCAGGCGTGTAGAAGCTGATGCCATGTGGAACGCTACCCTGAAGGTAACCCGGCATCAGCGGATGATGATAATGTAATAAGGTTGGCAGCAGACTGTAAACCTGCTGGAAAGCAGGTCCCATCGCAGCCAGTGCGCGGTCTACGCGCAGCTGGTTAATGGCATCCAGTCTCTGTTTCAGTGTCTCAATGTAGAGGTACAAGACGTCTCGCCTGATTATCCCAGTGCTTCTACCCTTCGGGCCTGCAAAGGTAGTCAAGAACCCTGTTTCCGCCGTCTGCCACTTATTTTAGAGTGAGTTGTGCAGAATATTGCTGGAAACGTGATCAATCTAACATCAGAGAGATTGACCGTAAAGAAAGTTGCGCTAGCTAACAGTTTAGCACGTTTTACCGTCACCCTGACCAGCTGTATGTTGCCAGAAGGTTAAAAAAGGCGAATCCCTCACGCCGACGGCGGTTCTTTGGTAGGATATTCGGTGAGCAATCAAAACGGTATCAAGCATGTCAGATAAAATTTTAAGAATCGCCACCCGGCAGAGTCCGCTGGCGCTGTGGCAGGCCGAGTATGTCCAGCAACGTTTACTCAGCTGCCATCCCGGCCTGCGCGTGGAACTTGTGCCGATGGTCACCCGTGGTGATGTGATCCTCGACACGCCGCTGGCGAAGGTCGGAGGCAAAGGGCTGTTCGTTAAAGAGCTGGAACAGGCGATGCTCGACGGCCGTGCCGACATTGCCGTGCACTCGATGAAAGATGTGCCGGTGGCGTTCCCTGAAGGGCTGGGGCTGGTGACCATCTGTGAGCGTGAAGACCCACACGATGCCTTTGTTTCTCATCACTATGAGTCAGTGGATGCGCTACCGCAGGGCGCGATTGTGGGCACCTCCAGCCTGCGCCGCCAGTGCCAGCTGAGCGCCCGCCGTCCGGATCTGGTGATCCGCTCGCTGCGTGGCAACGTCGGCACGCGCCTCGGCAAGCTGGATGCCGGCGAGTACGATGCGATTATTCTGGCGGTGGCAGGCCTTAAGCGGCTGGGTCTGCACGCACGCATCCGTCAGGTCATGCCGGCTGAAGAGTCGTTACCGGCCGTTGGCCAGGGCGCGGTAGGTATTGAGTGTCGCCTGGATGATGCTGATACCATCGCGCTATTGGCGGTGCTGAATGACGAAGATACCGCCTGCCGCGTGCGCGCGGAGCGGGCGATGAACCTGCGGCTGGAAGGCGGTTGCCAGGTGCCGATCGGCAGTTATGCAATCCTGGAAGGCGATCGGCTGTGGCTGCGTGGCCTGGTCGGCTCCCCTGACGGCAGCCAGATGATCTGCGGCGAGCGCCGTGGCCCGCGCGATGACGCGGAAAAAATGGGTATCTCGCTGGCGGAAGAGCTGCTGGAGAAAGGCGCGCGCGACATCCTCGCCGAGGTTTATCAGGGAAATCCCCCGGCATGACCATTCTGGTCACCCGCCCGGCACCGGCCGCCGACGAGCTGGTTAGCCGTTTGCGCGGCCGCGGGCAGGTTGCCTGGGCGATGCCGCTGATTGAATTTACCCCCGGGCAACAGCTGAGCAGCCTGCCAGCCCGGCTGGCCGCGCTGACGGCAGGGGACCTGGTTTTTGCCCTCTCCGGACAGGCGGTGCATTATGCTCATCCTGCCGTTATTCGCGCCGGGCTCACCTGGCCCGCCAGCCTGAACTATTATGCTATAGGGCGCAGCACCGCACTGGCGCTGCATGCGGCCAGCGGCCATCAGGTCACCTGGCCGCACGAGCAGGAAACCAGTGAGGTGCTGATACAACTCCCCGCTCTGCAGCAGGTGGCTGGCCGCCGGGCGCTGATCCTGCGCGGTAACGGAGGCCGCGAATTGCTGGCGGAAACCTTGCATAGCCGTGGCGCTCAGGTAGAGTTTATCGAGTGCTATCAACGCTGTGCTAAACACTATCAGGGGGCCGAAGAGGGTCGCCGCTGGCGCGATCGGGCGATCGATACGCTGGTGGTTACCAGCGGCGAAATGCTGCAACAGCTGTATATGCTGTTCCCGCCGGTTGACCGTGACCAGTGGTTGCTGCACTGCCGGCTGGTGGTGGTCAGCGACCGTCTGGCAGGACTGGCCAGCCAGCTTGGCTGGAAAACGATTGAGGTTGCCGGGGGCGCCGATAACGACGCGCTGCTGCGCGCGTTACACCCGCACTAACACACTTAAATATGGGATGAGCCACAATGACGGAACACAAAGATTCCTCCGCCATGGTTGAAGAGACCACCCCTGCGGTCGAAAAAGAGACGCCGGTGACGCCGCCGCGGCCGCTGAAAAACAGCGATGCCCGGCAGAGAAACAGCGGAGCCCTGTTAGGGGGAGTGGCGATTGCTATCGCGCTGGCGCTGGGTGTCGGCCTGTATCTGAACGACAAACATCAGGCCGCACTGCAGACAGAGGCCAGTGAGGCGCTCACGGCGCAGCTGGCAGAGCTGCAACAGCAGTCGGTCGGCGATCGCCAGTCGCTGCTGAAACAGCTCGCCACTCAGGCCAGCGCGCTGGAGACGGCGCGTCAGCAGCAGAGCGCCTTAAGCCAGCAGCTTGACGAGTTAAAAGAGAAAGTCACCGCCATTTCAGGCAGCGATGCGCAAATCTGGCTGCTGGCTCAGGCCGACTATCTGGTTAAACTGGCCGGACGCAAACTGTGGAGCGATCAGGACGTCACCACGGCCGCGGTGCTGTTAAAAAGTGCCGATGCCAGCCTCGCCGATATGCACGATCCCAGCCTGATCGACGCGCGCCGCGCCCTGACTGCCGATATCAGCACGCTGTCCGCCTTAAGCCAGGTGGATTACGACGGCATTATTCTTCGCCTCAACCAGCTGTCTAACGGCATCGACAACCTGCGTCTGGCCGACAACGACAACGACGATGAACCGATGGATGCTAACAGCGGCGAGCTCTCCTCCTCGCTGCGCGAATGGCGGCAGAACCTGGTAAAAAGCTGGCATAACTTTATGGATGACTTTATTACCATCCGCCGCCGCGACGCCACCGCTGAACCGCTGCTGGCACCAAATCAGGACGTCTATCTGCGCGAGAACATCCGTTCGCGTCTGCTGATCGCCGCTCAGGCGGTGCCGCGCCATCAGGATGAGATCTACAAGCAGTCGATCGACACCGTCTCCGGCTGGGTTCGCGCCTGGTATGACACCAGCGATGCCAATACCAAAGCCTTCCTCAGCCAGCTGGATGAGCTGAGCCAGCAGAGCGTGTCGATGGACGTGCCGGATGCGCTGGAGAGCCAGCCTGTTCTCGACAAACTGATGCAGACCCGCGTACGTAACCTGCTGGCGCAGCCGGCCGGAAGTGCGGCAGCCCCGTCTGCCAACGCGGCACCTGCGTCACCACCGGCACAGGAGAAATAATCATGTTAAAAGTTCTCCTGTTATTTCTGCTGCTGATCGCCGGCGTGGTGCTGGGTCCGATGATTGCCGGCCACCAGGGCTACGTACTGATCCAGACCGACAGCTGGAACATTGAGACCAGCGTTACCGGACTGGCGATCGTCCTGATCCTGTCGCTGCTGGTGATCCTCGGCGTCGAATGGCTGCTGCGCCGCCTGTTCCATACCGGAGCACGCACCCGCGGCTGGTTTACCGGTCGCAAGCGCCGCAGCGCGCGTCGGCAAACCCACGCCGCGCTGGTTAAGCTGGCCGAAGGTGACCATCAGCAGGTTGAGAAGTTGCTCTCACGCCACGCCGATCATGCCGACCAGCCGATGGTCAACTACCTGCTGGCCGCCGAAGCCGCACAGCAGCGCGGCGATGAGAAGCGCGCGGACCAGCACCTGGCCCGCGCCACCGAACTGAACGACGGCGACCCGCTGCCGGTCGAGATCACCCGGGTGCGCATCCAGCTGGCGCGTGGTGAAGACCACGCGGCACGGCACGGCATCGACCGCCTGCTGGAGATCGCTCCGCGCCATCCTGAACTGCTGCGTCTGGCGGAACAGGCCTACATCAGAACAGGGGCCTGGAGCGCGCTGCTGGATATTCTGCCGGCGATGGAGAAAATCAGGCTGGGTGATGAAGCGCATCGCCTGGCGCTGCAGCAGCAGGCCTGGCTGGGCCTGATGAACCAGGCAATGGCCGATCAGGGCAGCGAGGGCCTGAAGCGCTGGTGGCAGCAGCAGAGCCGCAAAACGCGCCACGAGATCCCCCTGCAGGTGGCGATGGCGGATCACCTGATCGTCTGTGACGATCATGACACCGCCCAGCAGATCGTCCTCGACGGCCTGAAACGCCAGTATGATGAACGCCTGGTGCTGCTGATGCCGCGCCTGAAGGGCGGCAACCCGGAACAGCTGGAGAAAGCGCTGCGCCAGCAGATCAAACAGCACGGTGCCACCCCGCTGCTGCACAGCACGCTGGGGCAACTGCTGATGCAGCACGGCGAATGGCAGCAGGCCAGCGAGGCGTTCCGCGCCGCGCTGCAACAGCGCCCGGATGCCTTCGACTACGCGTGGCTGGCAGATACCCTCGATCGCCAGCATAAGCCGGAAGAGGCCGCACAGATGCGCCGCGACGGGCTGCTGCTGACGCTGAAAAATAATCCCTGAAGCGTCAGCGGCTCAGTATCACCTTCTCAAAAAACCGGGCCCGCCCGGTTTTTTTTCGCCGCGACTAAACCACCTACAATCTCGATGCTGTTCACGCAGAGATCCCTGTGCGGGTGCAGGCACAGGTAGAGCTGTGCGCTGATGGCGGTTGCGGTTGCGGTTGCGGTTGCGGTTGCGGTTGCGGTTGCGGTTGCGGTTGCGGTTGCGGTTGCGGAAGAGTGACATTAGCGCCAGCCTGCAGGCAAAAAAAACCTGCCACAACAGTGACAGGTATAAGTATCAGGTCGGTCAGACAACCGATTGGTACCCGACTCAACGGTGTGCCCTGTGTTCCGGTAAGGCGTTAGCGATACTGGCTGGCTGGACAACGGGTACCTTAAAGTGGCTCTGCGTCATTCCCAGGTTTATGAAGCATCAGCAAACATAAGAGGTGGAATGAGCATCTACCTTTAGATTCTTGCACAGGACATGCCAGAATGAAACTTAACAAATTCCTGAATTACATCTTTTTAATTTTTAAGGATATTTAAACTCCGGTCCCTCACCCTTTCCCAACCAAACGTCGCTAAACCCCAACATCATCCACCCCAACCGTCGCAAAACAGCGACATTCAATGCATGATTAAGTAAAACGCTATAAATACAACAAACTACACGTCGCCAAACAGCGACGAACTCAAATAAAACGCTAACAAGTTTCAAAAAATCACCCAGGCAACCACGAAGCTGATTATCAGGGAGGGCAGCGGGATGAGCCCGGAGCGGGGTAACCCGCGCAGGGTCGCCCGCATGACCGCCTGACACTCTCGATCCCGAAGACAACGGACTTTTGAATTTCTTACAGACGAAAAAAAACCTGTCTTTTCAGACAGGTTTCTTAAATTGGTCGGCGAGAGAGGATTCGAACCTCCGACCCACTGGTCCCAAACCAGTTGCGCTACCAAGCTGCGCTACTCGCCGAATACTGCGGCACTACTGCGCTTAAATCCCTTACGGCTTTAAGCAAAAACCCCGCTACTGCAGGGCTTTCAAAATTGGTCGGCGAGAGAGGATTCGAACCTCCGACCCACTGGTCCCAAACCAGTTGCGCTACCAAGCTGCGCTACTCGCCGAATACTACGGCACTGCTATTCACATCTGGATTTTGTGGTGCGAAGAGAGGGACTTGAACCCTCACGTCCGTAAGAACACTAACACCTGAAGCTAGCGCGTCTACCAATTCCGCCACCTTCGCATTCTACAAAATCACATACTACAAAATCTGGGGTGGCTAATGGGACTCGAACCCACGACAACTGGAATCACAATCCAGGGCTCTACCAACTGAGCTATAGCCACCACTACTTTACCAGATACTACTTTTACTGCCTGACAAGCGGTATATCTTACCACCGCAGCTCTTGCGCACAAACTTAATGGCGCGCCCGACAGGATTCGAACCTGAGACCTCTGCCTCCGGAGGGCAGCGCTCTATCCAGCTGAGCTACGGGCGCGTAGCGCCGTTGCGGATGTGCATACTACGGACAGGAGCCTTACCTGTCCAGTGCTTTTTTCAATAAAAAACCGCGTTTGCTTATGCTTTGTGCAGTTCGTCTAAACTCGCAGCAATTTAGACGCTTATCGCGCACAAAAAGCACTTCCCACGCGGCTTACCGCCGGACAAAAGGTAAAAATTAAAGCTCGCCACGCCAGTGATAGTTCAGGTATTTCAGCAGCCTGAGCTGGCGCCCAAGACGTGAAGGCTGCGAAAGCAGGCGATACAGCCACTCCAGCCCCATATTTTGCCAAATCTTTGGTGCCCGCTTCACATGGCCGGTAAACACATCATAGGTACCGCCCACGCCCATATAGAGCGCATCAGGGTTAGCCGCCTTGCAGTCACGCATCAGGATCTCCTGACGCGGTGAGCCCATCGCCACCGTCACCAGCCGTGCGCCGCTGGCCTTGATGCGGGCGAACAGCGCGTCGCGATCGGCCGGGGCGAAGTAGCCATCCTGTTCACCGACGATATTCACGTTCCACTGCCGGCGCAGCTTATCGACGGTCTGCGCCAGAATCTCCGGCTTGCCGCCAATAAGAAACACCGGCGTGCCCTCGCGCCCGGCGCGCTCCATCAGCGCTTCCCAGAGATCGGCCCCGGCGATACGCGATACCTGCGCCTGCGGATACTTCTTGCGGATCGACCGCACCACGCTGATACCGTCGGCATATTTATACTCGGCGGCCGCGAGCAGCTGAAACACCTCGGTATTCTCCTCCGCCGTCAGCACCTTCTCGGCGTTGATCGCCACCAGCGTACCGCTCTTCAGCTCCCCACCCTGGTTCAGGTAATCGACAAACTGTGCCCTGTCGCGGAAGCCGGCCAGCGACAACCCGCGAATCTGATACTGCGGAACTTCTTCAGAGGCATGCATGGCAAATCCTTCAAATAAAACTCAATAATCAAAGCGCACCGGGCGCGGGACCACCCCGCACGGCCAGCGATGTTCCCGCGCGCCGCGCGCGTATCAGCCCGGCGCTGTCAAACAGCCAGTAAAGCAGCTTAGCCACCACCACGCAGGCGACAAAAATCACGCAGAAGAACACCACCCGCGAGGCAAAGGCATCCAGCCCTTCACGGGCCAGCACGATCATATTGAACACGGCACCAAAGCAGAAGCTTTGCAGGATCGCCGCCTTATAGCGGTTCTGTTCCCGGCGGCCCTTCTCATACAGCCAGTCAAACCATTTAACGATCAGCCCCACCGACACCGCGCCAAGCGGGATAAACAGCGCACCGCCCATCACCACCAGCGAACCAATCAGCGTGGGCGAGATCGCCAGCCCGGAGTGGTTATCCAGCACCTCCCAGGTGAAGTAGTTAGCGCTGTTCAGCACCAGCGACGGCCGTCCGTGCCACAGCCAGCTGGGAATAAACACGTAGAAGTCACGCACGATCGGGGCCAGGCCCTGGAAGTCGATGCGGTCATAGTTCTGCAGCAGCAGACCGAGGTTCTCCCACGGTGAGAAGGTATCCCGCGTCAGATAGAGGAAGGTATAGAAGGCTTCCGAACCGTTAACATCAAGGTTATAGCGCTTCAGCGCCAGCCAGAACATGCCGACCACGCCACCCGCGCCGGCCACGACCAGCATCCACAGGGTTATCCAGCCGCGGATAATGCCGATAAACAGGAACAGCGCAAACGCGATGATGATATTGGCGCGCGTGCCGCCGACGATGGCGTAGGTAAGGAAGCCGAACGCCACCGTGCTGACCAGGAACAGCAGCCAGCGGCGGAAATCCTGCTTCATAAAGTAGACCACCAGCATCGCCGGGATAAAGAAGTAGAAGAAGCGCTTCAGCGCCACGCCGGAGACGTCCGCCGAGAAGATCTGGCTGTAGCTGTGCAGCTTAAACAGCAGAAAACCGTTGTGGGCAAAGAACACGCTAACGGTGCCCAGCGCCACCAGCGCCAGCAGCAGCCAGCTCAGATGGGCCTCTACGCGGTTAATGGTAAAAGCCGGGCGCGAGGGCACATGGCTGCGCGCCCGCAGCCGGGTTTTGTAGCTTACGTAGTAAATGGCGTAAAAACACCCTGCGGCCAGCATCGCCTGCAGCAGATACTCTGCCGGCACCACCTCAACGTCGAAGCCAAACACCAGCACGCTGGTAAACGGGAAGCCGAAGAAGAAGGTCAGCAGGAACAGCATCGAGAACAGCACGTTAAAATTGAAGCGTACCCGGCGAAACTCGCGCCAGGTCAGCGTCAGGATCATACCGCCACACAGCAGGTACACCAGCAGCAGACCGGCAAACTGTAACAGCGTCATGCGCCTTCCCCTTCCACCTGCCGCAGCGCCTGCTGCCATCCTGCCAGATAACCCGGCTCGAAAAATGCCACCTGCTTTAAATCCAGCTGGGTCAGCTGGCGTCGCGCTTCGGCCACCGTGGCGGCATCCAGCGCATCGCCGCTGAACAGCACCGGCACCTGCTGTTCCGTCAGGTCCTGCCAGAACGGATTACGCCGGTTGAGCACAAAGGGCACGCCCGCCTGCATCAGCAGACACAGGGTGCCAATCCCCTGCTGACGTTCAAAGATGAAGTAACCCAGCTGGCAGCGGGCGATCAGCGCCATATAGTCGGCAAACGCCAGCTTTTCGGTCAGGATCTGCACCTGACCCGGCGCAAAAAGCGCCCCCGCGGCCTGACGCACGCTGGCGATATAGTCCTGATTATTCGACGGATAACCCATCGGCACCACCACCTGTACCTCGCTGCCAAACTGCCGGTGGATCTCCTCCAGCGCCTGAATATGGCGGTTGCTGGCGTCACCCGAGTTGCCCAGCAGCACGGTCAGCGCGCCGTCAGCGGACTGACTCAGCGGGACATCCTGCGCCAGGCGGGTGGGGAAATAGAGCAGCGAGGCCGGCACGCGCGGGCAGCGCTGCTGAAAATGGCTGATGTCACCACGGGTGGCAAACACCTGCGCCACGCGCTTTTGCGCCTGCCGCCGCAGTAGGTAGAACAGCCGGAACTTGAGGGCGGTGGCATCTTCGTACAGGTCCGCTCCCCAGATATGCCAGTAAAACTGGCGGCGTTTCAGCTGGCCGGTCAGCAATGCCAGCCACAGGCGCGGGTTAAACTGGCCGTGGCAGAAAAAGCGCGTGCTGCGCTGCCGGCGGCCTTCAGCGATCGCCGCCGCAGCTAACGCCCCCTTGCTGGCGAACACCCGAACCGCCAGCTGTGGGAAGCGCGAAGCCAGATCGGGCTCTGCGCTCACCACCCAGAACGGGCGCGGGGCGGCCGTCGGTACCGCATCATGCAGCACCTGATTGAAAAAGCTCAGCACCGTCTGGTTATGGTGCGGTATGTCTGAGCCTAAGAGATGGATTACTGTGGTCATACGCGTCTACGGTAAAGTGTAAAAATGCCAGCACAAAGTGCGAAATAAGCGACGTAGGTCGCCAGATACGCCTGAGCCGCGCCTGCTGCACCGTGCAGCGGGATCAGCCAGCGGGAAAAACCCATCAACAGTACAAACTGGCTGACCTCAGCCAGCAGATAGAAGCGCAGTGACGCTTTGGCAATCACCAGATAGCCAAACACGTAGCAGCCGACCTTGAGCACGTCCCCGGCCAGCTGCCAGACAAACAGATCGCGCATGGCGGTAAACTGGCTGGAAAACAGCAGCCAGATTGCCACATCGCGCAGCAGCCAGACGCAGAAGCTGACCGCCGCTACGGCAGGTAACACGAAGCGCAGCGCTTTCAGGACCTCGCGCGCAATCTCCTCTTTATGCTGCAGCCTGGAGAGTGTCGGCAGCAGCCAGACGGTAAAGGAGGCGGTGATAAACTGCAGATAGGCGTCAGAAATGGTGCTGACCCCCTGCCACAGCCCCACCTGTTCCCAGCCAGCCTGTGCCGCCAGCTGGTTACGCATCATCATCCACGCCACCGGCAGCGTCACCGAGGTGATCAACGCCATCACAGTGAACTTGCCCAGCTGGCGGGCGAACGCCGGCTGCCAGGCGGGCAGCAGGTAGCCTAAGGGCAGGCGACCGCGACGCCACAACACGATGATGGCCGGGATCACCAGCAGCGCCGGCACCAGCGCCAGCCCGATCAGCGCACCGCTGTAGCCGCCCAGCCGGTAGCAGACAAACCAGCCGGCGACGCCGATCAGGCTGCCGCCGATCAGCGCGGCGGCGTTGCCCGCCGCGTCGCGGAAGCCTTTGACGATCGCCAGCAGCAGGTTGGCCCAGGCGATGCCAAACTGCAGGAACGCCACCGCGCGGATCACCTGCTGGTACTCCTCGTGGCCAAACAGCGCGCGACTAACCGGCGCGGCAAACAGCAGAAAAACCAGCGCCAGCAGCAGCGAAAAGCCGAGCACCATCGACGAGGCGGTGCCGGTCACCGCGCGCAGCTGCGCCGGGTCCTGCTGGTACTCAGCAACGTATTTGGTGACGCCGTTGAAAATCCCCGCGCCCGCCAGCACGCCTAACACGGTCACCAGCTGACGAAAGTTCCCCGCCTGCCCGACGCCGGCTGGCCCGAAGGCCAGCGCCAGCATTTTTACCACCAGCAGTCCGGCGGCAATTTTTACCAGCGTGGACGCGGCGGTCCACACCGAAGCTTTTGCCAGTGACATATCAGGAGAAGTAGCTCAGCAGAGAGCCGATCACCGTCTTCTGATTATTGTCGGTCAGGTTGTAAAACAGCGGCAGCCGCAGCAGTCGCTCGCTTTCAACGGTGGTAAAGCGGTCTTCGCCGTGGAAACGACCAAAGCGCTGGCCCGCCGGTGAGCTGTGCAGCGGGATATAGTGGAACACCGACAGGATCTCCGCCTCTTTCAGCCAGGCAATCAGCGCGCCGCGGTCCTCGCTGTCGCGCAGCCTGAGGTGGAACATATGCGCGTTGTGCGCGCAGTCGGCCGGAATATTCGCCAGCGTAATCCGCCCGCTGGCGGCGATCGGCTGCAGCGCATCCGCGTAGTTCTGCCACAGGCGCAGGCGCTGCTGGTTGATCTGCTCTGCCGCCTCCAGCTGTGCCCACAGGTAAGCCGCCTGCAGGTCGGCCATCAGATAGCTGGATCCGACATCGCGCCAGGTGTACTTATCCACCTGCCCGCGGAAGAACTGGCTGCGGTTGGTCCCCTTTTCACGGACGATTTCCGCCCGCTCGACCAGCGCCGGATCGTTGATCAGCGTCGCGCCGCCCTCGCCGCCGGCGGTATAATTCTTGGTTTCATGGAAGCTGAAGCAGCCGATATGGCCAATCGTTCCTAACGCACGCCCCTTATAGGTGGACATCACGCCCTGCGCGGCGTCTTCCACCACCCACAGCTGATGTTGCTTCGCCAGCGCCATAATGGTGTCCATCTCGCAGGCCACGCCCGCATAGTGCACCGGCACGATGGCTTTGGTTTTGTCGGTGATCGCTGCGGCAATCAGCGTTTCATCAATATTCAGCGTATCCGGACGCACGTCGACAAAGACGATAGTCGCGCCGCGCAGCACAAAGGCGTTGGCGGTGGAGACGAAGGTGTAACTCGGCATAATCACTTCATCGCCGGGCTGAATATCAATCAGGATCGCGGCCATCTCCAGCGAGGCGGTGCAGGAGGGGGTCAGCAGCACCTTGCGGCAGTGAAAGCGCTGCTCCATCCACTGCTGGCAGCGGCGGGTAAAGCCGCCGTCGCCGCACAGCTTGCCGCTGCCCATCGCTGACTGCAGGTAGTCCAGTTCGGTTCCCACCACCGGTGGTGCATTAAACGTAATCATGATGTTTTCCTGTATAACCAATAGGCGGTGCGTTCAATCACGCCACCGCAACGAAGGTAGAGCCGTAGCGCGGCCAGGTTGCCCAGCTGCGTTGCAACATGAAGCCGCTCCAGACGCCGCGCGCGGCTCCAGTCGCTGGCGGCCGCCATCAGCCGCTGGCCAACCCCCAGCCCCTGTGCCGCGGGCAGCACCGCCAGCAGGCCAATCCGCGCCGAGCCGTCGGCCAGCTCGCGCAGCGAGACAAATCCCTGCATCGCGCCCTGTTGATCCACGGCCAGCAGGCACTGGTGGTCGAAGGTGCCCAGCACCGCCTTCTCCGCCCACTCGGCGTACAGGCGGCCGCTGTCGCCGGCGGCAAACCACGGCGTACGAAAACGGCTGAAGGAGAAGGCTTCCGCGGCCATCTGGCGCAGCGCGGGGATATGCTCCGGCCGGGCAATGCGGACGCCCTCCGGGCGGCCGGTAGCGGCAATGCCCAGCACGCAGTCCACTTCGGCTTCCACCAGCTGGAAGCCGAGTGCGTTTACCGCATCCAGTTCGACGCTCTGCTGCGCCGGCAGTTTCACCTGGACGAGATCGTAGTCATCCAGCCTCTCGGGCAGCAGCAGAGTCTCCCCCTGCAGCTCAAGCAGCGCGCTGTTATGATCAAAAAAGGCGTTTTCCCACGCCAGTGGTTTAAGCGTGGCAAACACAGATTGCCTCCAGAGTGATAAGCGGCATCATCGCCAGACGCCTTTGGTATCGACAATCCACGGCTGGCGGACAGTTTCTGCTGCCACCGCCTTAAACTGGCGGTGATCGACCAGCATCACCAGCACGTCGGCCTGCTGCAGCGCCTCGTCCAGCGACAGCAGCGTGGCCTTCTGCGCCAGGCGCGCGGGCAGCTGCTGAATATGCGGCTCTACCACCAGGGTACTGCCCTGATGCCAGTCCGCAATCATCGCCGCCACCTGCATCGCCGGGCTTTCACGCAGGTCGTCGATATCCGGCTTAAAGGCCAGACCGAAGCAGGCGATTTTCAGCTCGCTGGCGCGCCGGTCGCTGGCCTGCAGGCACTCTGCCACCTGCTTTTGCACCTGTTCAAGCACCCGGTACGGCTTGCCGTCGTTAACCTCACGGGCGGTACGTATCAGTTGCGCCTGTTGCGGGTTTTGCGCCACGATAAACCACGGGTCGACCGCAATACAGTGGCCGCCGACGCCGGGGCCGGGCTGCAGGATATTGACGCGCGGATGGCGATTGGCCAGGCGGATCAGCTCCCAGACGTTGATCTGCTGCTCGGCGCAGATCAGCGACAGCTCGTTGGCAAAGGCGATATTGACGTCACGGAAGCTGTTCTCGGTGAGCTTGCACATTTCGGCGGTGCGGGCATTGGTCACCACGCACTCCCCTTCGAGGAACAGGTTATACAGGTCGCAGGCGCGCTGCGAGCTGGCCGCGCTCATACCGCCAATCACCCGGTCGTTCTTAACCAGCTCGACCATTACCTTGCCCGGCAGCACCCGCTCCGGGCAGTAGGCAATGCGGATATCTGCCGTTTCACCCACCTGCTGTGGGAAGGTCAGATCGGGTCGCTCAGCGGCCAGCAGGGCGGCCATCTGCTCGGTGGCCCCGACCGGCGAGGTGGATTCCAGAATCACCAGGTCGCCGGCTTTCAGTACCGCGGCAACCGAGCGCGCGGCGGCCTCAACCCAGGCCATATCCGGCTGATGCTGCTCTTTAAACGGCGTCGGTACCGCAATCAGAAAGGCGTCCGCAGGTTCAGGCACGGTGGTTGCGCGCAGGAAACCGCCTTCTACCGCCGTTTTCACCACCCGATCCAGATCCGGCTCAACGATATGGATTTCGCCGCGATTGATGGTTTCCACCGCGTGGGCGTTGATATCAACGCCAATCACCTGCTTCTGGCAGGAGGCAAACGCCGCCGCGGTCGGCAGGCCGATATATCCCAGGCCAATGACTGAAATAGTATTGAAACTCATAATGTTATCCGGTTATTTTTCAGAACTTCTACGATGCGCTGGCAGGCCAGTCCGTCACCGTACGGATTGTGGGCATGGCTCATCGTCTGCCACGCCTCGTTGTCGTTTAGCAATCGCGTCACTTCGCTGACAATTTTTTGCTGGTCGGTTCCCACCAGTCTGACCGTACCGGCGTCGAGTGCCTCCGGCCGCTCGGTGGTATCACGCATCACCAGCACCGGTTTCCCCAGCGACGGTGCCTCTTCCTGGATACCACCGGAATCGGTCAGGATCAGCCAGGCGCGGTCCATCAGCCAGACAAAGGGCAGATACTCCTGCGGCTCGATCAGTACTATGTTGTCAATACCGCGCAGGATGCGGTTCACCGGTTCGCTGACGTTAGGATTGAGATGTACCGGGTAGACAATCTGCAGCTGTGGGTGCAGACGGGCGATCTCCGCCAGCGCGTTACAGATGCGCTCAAAGCCGCCGCCGAAGCTTTCGCGACGATGACCGGTCACCAGCAGCATTTTCTTGTCTGCATCAAGGAACGGATAGCGTGCCGCCATGCTGTTGTGCAGCGCGGCGTCACTCAGAACCCGGTCACGCACCCAGAACAGCGCGTCAATCACCGTGTTGCCGGTGACGAAAATACGCGAAGCCGGCACGTTCTCCCGCTGCAGGTTCTGTTGTGAGCGCTGCGTCGGCGCAAAGTGATAGCTGGCGAGGTGCCCGGTCAGCGTGCGGTTAGCCTCTTCCGGCCACGGCGACCACAGGTCACCGGTACGCAGTCCCGCTTCAACGTGACCGACCGGAATGCGGTGATAAAACGCCGCCAGGCTCGCGGCCAGCGTGGTGGTGGTATCGCCGTGCACCAGCACCACGTCGGGAGTAAAGTCGGCAAACACCGTTTTCAGCCCCTCAAGAATGCGGCTGGTGATTTCAGTCAGTTCCTGGCCCGGCCGCATGATGTTCAGGTCGTAATCCGGTACCAGAGAGAACAGATGCAGCACCTGATCGAGCATTTCACGATGCTGGGCGGTCACGCACAGGCGTGATTCGATCGAAGCGTCCTGAGCCAGCGCGTGGACCAGAGGTGCCATCTTGATGGCTTCAGGGCGTGTGCCGAAAACTGTTAATACTTTCACCGTTGCTCTCTCTGTCGTTCCATTGTTGAACTGCATTCGCCGGGCATCCTTAGCCACGGCGCCGTCTGACCAGCGCCGTACCTGCACCGATCAACACCCCTACCGATCCCCACATGATCATCAGCAGCAGACGGCGCGGGCTGTCACGCGTCACCGGCTCTTCCGGCGTGCGCAGGTAGCGCCAGGCCTTAAAGGAGGAGACCAGCGTCGGCCCAACGTTCAGCGTCGCCAGCATGGCACGGTTTTGATCGTATTCGAGGTCGTAGTCCGGGCCACTGTCGCGCAGGTTTTCCAGCCGCGCCTGCAGCATAGGCCGCCCCAGCAGGTAGAGCTCAGAGTCCGGCAGCTGCTCAGACGGCGTAGCGGTATGGGCCTGCTCCAGCCCCTGGGTCTGGGCGATTTTCAGCGCCTGCTGGACGCTGTTGAGCTGGCGATCGTAAATCGCCTTCGCCACCGCTTCCTGACGCTTAATCTGCGCTTTTAGCTGGATGGTGCGTGCGGCCCAGGCCCCGGATAATGCATCATTCAGATGCGCGGTAGCCCGGGCGTTGGCAAAGGCCACGTACTGACGCAGCAGCGTGTTGGCTTCCGCCGAAGTCTCTGCCACCAGTTTCACGGTGTCGTTGGTTTTTTTGAGGCTGTCCGCCGGCTGATACTGAATACTGGCAATCAGCTTATCCAGCAATACCGCGTCATCCGCCACTTTGCCGACCTGCCGCTGTTTGTAGTAAGCAGACTGCAGCCAGAAGTCACGCCGGGTATCCCATGCGGAGAGCTGCATGACAAACTCCTGGTAGGCTTCGTCCATCACGTTCGGCAGCGTGGCGTTAGGATTACCGTTACGCAGGTCCAGATTATTAAGGAACTGCTGCTGTGAGTAGTAGCCGGCGAGGGTATTGACCGTTGGGCGGTCGGTAATCGCCGTCGTGCTCCACTGTGGCGTTACCAGCAGCGACCAGACCAGCGCCAGCAGGGCGAACAGCGCACCACCACCGACGATCCACCCTTTACCGCGCCACAGCGTGCAGCACAGGCCCCGAATATCCAGTTCGTTATCTGCAGCGTCAGGATAAGTCATGCATCATTTCCTTGTTGTCGAACATCATCGTTCAAAAAGTCAGCGGTCGTTCTCGTTATTACGCAGGCGACGCTTCAGGCGTTTAATCATCCGCGCCACGCGCCACGCACGTTTAATACAGTAGCCGTACAACATAAAGGCCAGTAAAAACAGAACCAGCATTACCCATTCGGGAGTGAAGCTCAGGTACTCACCCAGCACGCCCACCAGCGCCAGCACGGCGGCCGCGAGGGTAATCAGCACAAAAGCCTGACGCGAGGTGAACCCGGCACGCATAATCAGGTGGTGAATATGCTGGCGATCCGCGGAAAACGGGCTCATGCCCTTACTCAGACGCCGGTACATGATCGCCACCATGTCCATCAGCGGAATGGCAATCAGCCACAGCGCCGTCACCGGCGTAATCGGGTGGCTCTCTCCCTGGGTGGTCTCCAGCAGGATCCAGATAATGGTGAAACCAATCAGCGTGCTGCCGGCATCGCCCATAAACACTTTGTTGTGGCGGCCGAACACGCCGAGGTTCAGTAAAATATAGGGCAAAATCGCCGCAATCATAGTGAAGCACCACATTGCCAGGCTCAGCTGACCGTCGGACAACAGGATCATGCCCATCGCGAAGAAGGTGACGCAGGACAACCCGCCCAGCAGGCCATCGATGCCATCGACCATATTGAACGCGTTGATCGCCGCCCAGACGGCAAACAGGGTCAGCACGTAGCCAAACGGGCCGACGATCAGCTCCCAGGGGCCGAAAATATAGCCAAGGCTGAGCAGATACAGCTTCGCCTTGACCATCATCACCACCGCCACGCCGGCCTGAACCACCGCGCGAATTTTTACGCTGATATCGAAGCGGTCATCCAGCGCCCCGACCAGCACCAGCGCGGCGGCGCAGCCCAGATACAGCAGAAAATGGGGGACATAAAAGTCGGTCATCAGCCAGGCAAAACAGCTGCCGGCAAATACCGAAATACCCCCGACCAGCGGGATGGTTCCCTGGTGGCGTTTGCGGTAGTTAGGCTTGTCCACCAGGCCGATCTTTATAGCCACCTTGCGGGCAAAAAACAGGAACGCCAGTGAAAATAAAAAAATCAGGGCAAGTTCTGTACTCATATTGAGTAAATTCACATTAACCAGCTCTCAGCTAAGAATTAGCGCAATGTTATAAGCAATTTTGGTGCCATAATCATTAGTGTAATTCAGATTTTATTGGTCAGGCCCCGCACAAGCAACGTATCAGACACGTTAATTTGCACGAACTTGCAGGTGCACTCCCGCGTGTAAAACAGCGTATAGAGCAGAAACGAAAAACGCCACGACTATGCGTGGCGTTTCCCGAGTTTAGAACACAGCTGTGACGGTTGACCGTTACGAACGCTTCATCATGTCGAAGAAGTCATCGTTGGTTTTGGTCATCGCCAGCTTGTTGATGAGGAATTCCATTGCGTCGATCTCACCCATCGGGTGGATGATTTTACGCAGGATCCACATCTTCTGCAGCTCTTCCGAGGTGGTAAGCAGCTCTTCTTTACGCGTACCAGAACGGTTGTAGTCGATAGCCGGGAACACACGCTTCTCAGCGATTTTACGCGCCAGGTGCAGTTCCATGTTGCCGGTACCTTTGAACTCTTCGTAGATCACTTCGTCCATCTTCGAACCGGTATCAACCAGCGCGGTGGCGATGATGGTCAGGCTACCGCCCTCTTCCACGTTACGTGCCGCACCGAAGAAACGCTTCGGACGGTGCAGGGCGTTGGCATCCACACCACCGGTAAGTACCTTGCCAGAGGCCGGTACCACGGTGTTGTAGGCACGCGCCAGGCGGGTGATGGAGTCCAGCAGGATGATCACGTCTTTTTTGTGCTCGACCAGGCGCTTGGCCTTTTCGATCACCATCTCAGCAACCTGAACGTGGCGCGATGCTGGCTCATCAAAGGTAGAAGCAATGACTTCGCCTTTAACCAGACGCTGCATCTCGGTCACTTCTTCCGGACGCTCGTCAATCAGCAGCACCATCAGCACGCAGTCAGGATGGTTATAAGCAATGCTCTGCGCGATGTTCTGCAGCAGCATGGTTTTACCGGCTTTCGGCGGTGCCACGATCAGACCACGCTGACCGCGACCAATTGGCGATGCCAGGTCGAGTACGCGAGCCGTCAGATCTTCCGTTGAACCGTTACCGCGCTCCATACGCAGACGCGAGTTAGCGTGCAGCGGCGTTAAGTTCTCAAACAGGATCTTGTTACGGGCATTTTCAGGCTTGTCGTAGTTAACTTCGTTAACTTTCAACAGCGCAAAGTAACGCTCACCCTCTTTTGGCGGTCGAATCTTGCCAGAGATGGAGTCACCAGTGCGGAGGTTAAAGCGGCGGATTTGGCTAGGGGAAACGTAGATATCATCGGGACCGGCGAGGTAGGAGCTGTCTCCAGAACGGAGGAAACCAAATCCATCCTGCAATATCTCGAGTACGCCGTCGCCGAAGATGTCTTCGCCACTTTTCGCGTGTTGCTTGAGGATGGCGAAGATAATGTCCTGTTTGCGCAAGCGCGCCAGGTTTTCCAGCCCCATATTTTCGCCGAGAGTGATCAGGTCAGAAACCGGCGTATTTTTTAATTCGGTAAGATTCATAATGGTGGGTTCTTAAACTCGGGGTAAAACTTGAACTGTTTGTCGTCAATGGTATGGCTAGAGATCCATGCCTGTTTAATGGCGGTCTGTTCCCGGGTCCACTCGATGATCGCATGCAGGATAACGCAGATCTGAGACGAGGAGACGGTAAGGAAAGTGCCGGAATTCAGTTGATACTAACCGTCAGATTGCTGAATGTCTGTAAAACTGTGATGAATACAGCGTTCAACAAGGAAAAAATCTAAAGATGCAAACTAGCAAGGTAAGTTCGTCGTGCAGTGAATTTAACTTAGCACGCCTAAAGCCGGGCGTCCAGCGGTCAGAAAAAAAATCCGCAGCGCAGGACGCCGGTATCGTGTGATTAGCCCAGGTTCGCGTTCAGGAACTCTTTCAGCTGACCTTTAGACAGTGCGCCCACCTTGGTGGCTGCCACTTCGCCGTTCTTGAACAGCAGCAGGGTTGGGATACCGCGGATGCCGTATTTTGGGGCAGTGGCCGGGTTCTCATCGATGTTCAGCTTGGTAACGGTCAGTTTACCTTCGTACTCTTCTGCCACTTCATCAAGAATTGGCGCGATCATTTTGCACGGACCACACCACTCGGCCCAGAAGTCGACCAGGGTCACGCCTTCAGCTTGCAGAACTTGCGTTACGAAGCTGTCATCTGTCAGGTGAATAATTTTATCGCTCATGTTTACTCCAGGAGATTATCTTTACCTAAATGATGTAGCAGGAAGCAGCATCAGGTTAGCGTTATTTCACTCGCTTTTATTTCAACGGATATGCTTTCGTAAAGCAATACTAAGCTGATATTCTACCACACTATGAGCAAAACACACTTAACCGAAAAGAAGTTTTCCGACTTCGCCCTGCACGCTCAGGTGATTGAAGCCCTTGAAACTAAAGGCTTTCAAAATTGCACGCCTATTCAGGCGCTGGCATTACCGTTTACGCTCTCCGGGCGTGATGTAGCAGGTCAGGCGCAAACCGGTACCGGCAAAACGATGGCGTTTCTGACGTCAACGTTTCATCATCTTCTCTCTCACCCCGCTCCGGAAGGTCGCCAGGTTAATCAACCGCGCGCGCTGATTCTGGCTCCGACCCGCGAACTGGCGGTTCAGATCCATGCGGATGCAGAGCCGCTGGCGCAGGTAACCGGACTGAAACTCGGTCTGGCTTACGGTGGCGATGGCTACGATAAGCAACTGAAAGTGCTGGAAAGCGGTGTTGATATCCTGATTGGCACCACCGGCCGTTTAATCGATTACGTCAAACAGAACCACGTTAATCTGGGCGCGATCCAGGTGGTGGTACTTGACGAAGCCGATCGCATGTTCGATCTCGGCTTTATTAAAGACATCCGCTGGCTGTTCCGCCGCATGCCTGCCGCCAACCAGCGCCTGAATATGTTGTTCTCCGCCACGCTGTCATTCCGCGTGCGTGAACTGGCTTTTGAGAACATGAACAACGCGGAATACGTAGAAGTCGAGCCAGAGCAAAAAACCGGACACCGTATTAAAGAAGAGCTGTTCTACCCTTCCAACGAAGAAAAAATGCGTTTGCTGCAAACGCTGCTGGAAGAAGAGTGGCCGGATCGCGCCATCATTTTTGCCAACACCAAGCACCGCTGTGAAGATATCTGGGGCCACCTGGCCGCCGATGGTCACCGCGTGGGTCTGCTGACAGGCGACGTGGCGCAGAAAAAGCGCCTGCGTATCCTGGAAGATTTCACTAAGGGTGATGTCGATATCCTGGTGGCGACCGACGTGGCCGCGCGTGGTCTGCATATCCCGGCCGTGACGCACGTCTTCAACTACGATCTGCCTGACGATCGTGAAGACTACGTGCACCGTATTGGCCGTACCGGCCGTGCCGGTGCCAACGGTCACTCAATCAGCCTCGCCTGTGAAGAGTACGCGCTGAACCTGCCGGCGATTGAAGAGTATATCGGTCACAGCATTCCGGTCAGCCGCTATAACAGCGATGCGCTGATGAGCGAACTGCCGCCGCCGAAGCGTTTAACCCGCAACCGCACCGGTAACAACCTGCGTCGTGGCGGCAACAACAATCGCCGTGGCAGCGCGCCGCGCAGCCCCAACCGCAAACGCCCGGGTTAAGCCACCATGCTGAGCGCGTCATCACTTTATGCTGCCATCGATCTCGGATCGAACAGTTTTCATATGCTGGTGGTGCGCGAAGTGGCTGGCAGTATCCAGACCATTGCCCGCATCAAACGCAAGGTGCGCCTGGCGGCCGGGCTGGACAGCCAAAGCCAGCTCTCTGGTGAAGCCATGGAGCGCGGCTGGCAGTGCCTGCGGCTGTTTTCCGAACAGCTGCAGGATATCCCGTCGGAACAGATCCGCGTGGTGGCGACCGCCACCTTGCGTATCGCCGCTAACGCCGGCGAGTTCCTGATCGCTGCTCAACAGATCCTCGGTTGCCCGATCAACGTGATCAGCGGTGAAGAGGAGGCGCGCCTGATCTACCAGGGGGTAGCCCACACCACCGGTGGTGCGGATAAACGTCTGGTGGTGGATATCGGCGGCGGCAGCACCGAGCTGGTTACCGGCAAGGGCGCGCAAACGACCGCGCTGTTCAGCCTGTCGATGGGCTGCGTCACCTGGCTGGAACGCTATTTCGCCGATCGCCACCTTGGCCGTGAGAACTTCGCTCAGGCAGAGGCCGCCGCCCGTGAGATGATCCGTCCGGTGGCCGCGGTGTTGCGCGAGCAGGGCTGGCAGATCTGTGTCGGCGCGTCCGGCACCGTGCAGGCGCTGCAGGAAATCATGATGGCGCAGGGCATGGACGAGCGGATTACGCTCGGCAAGCTGCAGCAGTTGAAGCAGCGCGCCATTCAGTGCGGCAAGCTGGAAGAGCTGGAGATCGAAGGCCTGACGCTGGAGCGGGCGCTGGTGTTCCCCAGCGGCCTGTCGATCCTGATCGCCATCTTTATCGAGCTGAATATCGAGAGTATGACGCTGGCCGGTGGCGCGCTGCGCGAAGGCCTGGTCTACGGCATGCTGCACCTGCCGGTGGATCGCGATATTCGCAGCAGGACGCTGCACAACGTTCAACGCCGTTTTGCGATCGATGCAGAACAGGCCGAGCGCGTCCGCCAGCTGGCCGAGAGTTTCGCCCGCCAGATTAGCCAGAACTGGAAGCTGGATGACATCAGCCGGGAGCTGCTGGACAGCGCCTGTCTGATCCATGAAATTGGGTTGAGCGTCGATTTCCGTCAGGCGCCACAGCATGCGGCCTATCTGGTGCGCAATCTCGATCTGCCCGGCTTTACCCCGGCCCAGAAAAAGCTGCTGGCAACCCTGCTGCAGAATCAGCGAAACGGCATCGATCTGGCGTTACTGAGCCAGCAAAATGCCGTGCCGCCGCGGGTGGCGGAACGTCTTTCGCGCCTGCTGCGGCTGGCGATCATTTTTGCCAGCCGCCGCCGCGATAATACGCTGCCTGCGGTGCGCCTGCTGGCGGAGGAAGACACCCTGACGCTGACCCTGCCAGCCGGCTGGCTGGAAGCCCATCCGCTGCGCGCCGAGCTGCTTGAGCAGGAAGTGCACTGGCAAAGTTATGTGCACTGGTCGCTGACGATTGTCTGAACATTAAACCGGAAGGCGATGTATGTCACCTTCCGGTATCTTTATTACTCTTCGATAGTCAGATTGTAATGCTGAATAATGGCTGCCATTATCTTCGTTGAAATCAGTTCATGGACATAGGTTGTTGGATGCACGTTATCCCAGAACAGGTGAACCTTATCATGTTGACATGATGGCGAAGGTTTGAAATTAAAAATATAATCCGGCAAGGGTAAAATGTTGTTGATGTCCAGGCAGGCATTTTTTACATCATCAATGCCATGCTCCCCCGGGTTTTTCACCAGGTCATTGAAGATTTTCTCAACATCAAGAAGATGAATATCAACGTTACCTCGGTTACGGTATTCATGGCGTTTTACGCTCTCTTTTATTCCGTTGTTAAGGACGCGTACGTAATCTTTTAACCTGAGCCTTTCGCTATCAGACTTATCCTGCATCCCCGGCACCAGAGAAACATCAGGTGCCGTCATTACGATGATGCTCTTCGCTCCCAGGCTCGTCAGCCGGGAAATCCCTTTATCGATATTAGATATCATCTCTTCAGGTTCAATATCACCATTCATCAGATCATTACCGCCGGCCATGATTGAAAAGAGCGATTTCCCTGCATTGTAGTTTTTGTCTTCATTCATATAAGAAACGAAAGAGTCGATCTGCTTGTCAATTCCAGGGATCTTAATCAGCCCCAGTACAGAGGTATCTTTTGTTTCAGCCCCTCCCACCGCCCAGTTATAGGAATGAATCCCCAGATTTCCAGCCAGATACTCGTGCCAGACATAGCCATTACTGAAATGTCCACGATACCAGGTCTTTGAATTCGGGGCTTTCCACATTGATGCATTGAATACGTTGCTGTTGTCAGTAAGGCTGTCACCAAAGGTTATGATACGTTCGAATGCGCCATTTTTCCTCAATCCTTTAGCATCATAATTCATTGACCAGATCGTGTGGTCAAAAGACTGACTATTATCCGCAGCATATATTTCCAACTGTCTGACATTTACCCCCTCACTGGCCAGCGTTTTCCTGCAAATTTCTTCCAGCTTTTTATATGGCGTGTCAGTGTAGAACATATTCTTCCACTGCATTATAAAATTCGACCACCAGTGGCCATTGAGTTTATAGTATCCGCTGCCAGACTCATTTTTTGCCCAGTACCAGGTGCTTCCGGGGTGAGCCTGATTATTGTCCAGACGAGTAATGCATCGCATGTAGGTATAGGTTGACTTTTGCCCTAAAAAAACCCTTTGCGAAGGACGATCATTATTATCAAAATCCGTTTTTATCAATGGTGTTTCGCCCAGATAATTATCCAACTCCACCACCGGGAATACACTTTCCTCATCATCCTCACTCGCGAGTGCAACGGATGACAACGCACCACCTAATAGCACCAATGAAATAGAAAACAGAATATTTTTTTTCACAAAATAACCTTTTGACGTCGAAATAAATTGAACATCAAAGGATAATCACTATCGAAAAAAATTATGACTTTTGAAAACTTAAAACCCATTTACTTTATTAATACAGGGCAGCCAGGTAACTGAAAAAAAACCTTATTTTCTTGCTTTATCCAGCATTGCTCTTAATCCCGCCACCCGGCTCTGCCCGGTCTGCATCCGCTCTTCGGCGCTGACCACTTTACGCTCACTTTCCCAGTTGACATCGTCCTGCGGCAGCTCAAGCAGAAAACGGCTTGGCTCCGGGCGCACCAGCTCACCGTACTGGCGGCGCTCGCGGCACAGGGTGAAGGTCAGCTCTTTCTGTGCGCGGGTAATCCCCACGTAGGCCAGACGCCGCTCCTCCTCGATATTGTTCTCATCAATGCTGCTCTGGTGCGGTAACAGCCCCTCTTCCATGCCGACCATATAGACATAGGGAAACTCCAGCCCTTTGGAGGCGTGCAGGGTCATCAGCTGCACCTGATCAAGCTCCTCGTCACTTTCACCGCGCTCCATCATGTCGCGCAGGGTAAAGCGCGTCACCACCTGGGTCAGCGTCATCGGTTCATCAATGTCGCTGCCTTCCAGCATTTCGGTCATCCACTGGAACAGCGTGTTGACGTTTTTCATACGCATTTCGGCGGCTTTCGGGCTGGCCGAGGTTTCAAACAGCCAGCTCTCGTAGTCAATACCGCGGATCAGATCGCGCACTGCGGCGACCGGCTCGCGTTCCGCCAGCCGTGCCACCTCCTGCAGCCAGCTGGTAAAGCGCTGCAGGGATTCCAGCCCGCGTCCGGTCAGCGTCTGGCTGAGACCCATATCGAAGCTGGCGGTAAACAGGCTTTTATTACGCTGCATTGCCCACTCGCCGAGCTTTTGCAGCGTGGCGGCGCCGATCTCACGGCGTGGCGTGTTAACGATGCGCATAAAGGCGCTGTCATCGTCAGCGTTGGTCAGTACCCGCAGGTAGGCCAGCAGATCTTTGATTTCCGGGCGCGAGAAGAACGAGGTGCCGCCGGAGATGCGGTAAGGGATACGGTTCTGCATCAGCATCTTTTCAAACACGCGCGACTGATGGTTTCCGCGATAGAGGATGGCATAATCCTTGTACTGTGTTTTATTAATAAAGTGGTGGGCGATCAGCTCGCCGATCACCCGCTCCGCCTCATGATCCTCATGGTTGGCGGTCACCACCTTCAGCTCAGCCCCGTAGCCCAGCTCGGAGAACAGTCGCTTTTCAAACACGTGCGGGTTGTTGGCGATCAGGATATTGGCTGCCTTGAGAATACGTTCGGACGAACGGTAGTTCTGCTCCAGCTTGATCACCTGCAGCGCCGGGAAGTCCTCTTTCAACAGCACCAGGTTCTGCGGCCGTGCCCCGCGCCAGGAGTAGATTGACTGGTCGTCGTCACCCACCACGGTAAAACGCGCCCGTGCACCCACCAGCAGCTTCACCAGCTCGTACTGGCTGGTGTTGGTATCCTGGTATTCGTCAACCAGCAGATAGCGAATACGCTGCTGCCAGCGTTCACGCACCTCAAGGTTGCGCTGGAACAGCAGCGTCGGCAGCAGGATCAGATCATCGAAGTCCAGTACGTTGCAGGACTTCAGATGCCTGTCATACAGTGCATAACAGTGGGCGAACAGCTTGTCGCGCTCCGACTGTGCGCCTGCCGCTGCCCGCGACGGATCCAGCAGATCGTTCTTCCAGTTGGAGATCGTCGAGATCAGCTGCTGCAGCAGGTTTTTGTCGTTCTCCAGCCACTCTTCGGTGAGATCTTTCAGCAGCGCCAGCTGATCCTGATCGTCAAACAGTGAAAAGTTGGATTTCATCCCCAGCGCGGCGTACTCGCGTTTAATAATCTCCAGCCCGAGGGTATGGAAGGTCGAAATCATCAGCCCGCGCGCCTCTTTACGCCCCAGCGTCTGCGCCACGCGCTCTTTCATCTCGCGCGAGGCCTTATTGGTGAAGGTCACCGCAGCGATATGTCGCGCCTGATAACCGCATTCGCGGATCAGGTGGGCAATTTTATTGGTAATCACTCGCGTCTTGCCCGAACCGGCTCCGGCCAGCACCAGGCAGGGCCCGGTGACAAATTCGACGGCGTGTTGCTGACCAGGATTAAGACGCATAGCTTGAAAATTCCACAGGTATAAACAGGCGGGCAGTATACCCAAAGATGCCCGGACTGTGGAGGCGTGAGGTCAGCTATCTGCCAGACGCAAAGCTTATCGTCGGTAAATCAACAACATGCGCCCCGCCGTCAACCACCAGCGCAGCACCGGTGATATAGGAGGCCAGATCGGAGAGCAGAAAACCAATTACCGATGCCGCCTCGTCCGGCCGCGCTGGCCGCCCAAGCGGCACGTGTTTCGTCACCTCCTGATACATTGACTCCTCATCCGGCGGCAGACCACGCTGCCGCGCCAGCTCGCGCATCTCTTTATCTGCCAGCGGCGTTCGCACCCAGCCGGGACAGACCGCGTTAACGCGGACGCCCTGCCTGCCGTAGTCGCGCGCCAGCGATTTGGTCAGGCCGATCAGCGCATGCTTGGCAACCGTATAGCCGGCGACCGCCGGGCCGGCAAACAATCCGGCCAGTGAAGAGACGATCACCATGCTACCCCGTGCCGCGATCAGCTGCGGCAGCACCGCACGGGCAGCAATAAATGCGCTGTCGAGGTTGGCGCCCATGTTGTACCGCCAGACGTTGTCAGTCATCTCGCCGACCCGCGCATCACCATGCACGCCCGCGCAGGTCACCAGTCTGTCGATGCCACCGAAGTAGCTCACCACCTGCGCCACCGCTTCTGCCGTTTGTGCCGTATCGGACATATCAGCGGCGACGGCAAACGCGCCCGTCGCCTGCGCGGTGGCATCCAGCACCGCGCGTCGACGCCCGGTAATGGCGACTTTCGCCCCCTGCTCTGTCAGCCAGCGAGCGGTGGCCGCGCCGATACCGCTGCTGCCGCCGGTGACCAGCACCACTTTTCCTTCTAATCCCGTCTCCATCAAGGGCCTCCCGTCCGTTACAGCGGCGCAATGCCGTTGGGGTAGCAGTTAAAGCTCATTTTAGAAATCAACGCACCGGCCGGGCGCAGCTTGACGTCGCCGGAAGAGTCGAGACCCATAAAAATCCCGGTGCAGCGTCCGTTCGGGTAGTCAAAAAAGAATACCGAGCAGACCGGGATAATCTTTTCGCGAAAGGCAAACAGGTAGCGGTCGGCGGAAAATTTGTAGTAGGTGGCATAATCCATATCGCCCTGACCAAACTGTTCACCGCGCAGGTTCTGCCAGGCATAACGCTGGCTGTTGACATAGAAATGTTCGTAGTAGTGATTAGGGCTGTAAATATTGAGGGCACGAAAGCCGATCAGCTCGCGGGTCAGCGCCGGGGCTTCCCCACTCACTTCGCCACCAGCCAGGGTGCCGGACATAAACTGCTGCTCCAGCCGCGATCCGCCAGCTGTCCCGGCAGGCTGCAGGCAGCAGCGCACCGCCAGCCCCCGACGCGTCAGGGTATTGATCACCAGCGCCAGGCACTGGCTGTCCGGCGCGGACCCGCCCGCCGGGCTGAGCAGAAAGCTGAAGAAATAGAGCCCTTCATCCATGCACACTTCATCCACCCGCGCCTTTCCCCGCTCTTTGCCCCACTGCCAGTTCAGCCCCTCATCGTCGGGCTGAAAGGCAAGCGTCAGGGAGGGCTGATCCTCCAGTGCCAGCACCAGCGTCCTGCCGCGCCAGTGGGTAGTTGACAGCAGGCGGTTACCGTCGATGCCGTCGGCAAAGTCCTCGTAGTTTTTCCAGCCCGACTCAGCGGCGCTGCTTAATACGGACGCCTTCATCCTCACTCTCCTTTTCCGGTCAGTATGAGGTTCCGAGTCTATTCAGCGGGGTTGCCGGGGAATGTGATCGCGTGTTCATTATTTGAGGCCCGCGGCAGGAGGGCATTTAATGCCTCCTGTCGCGTGCCGTACGCTGAACAGGTATAGTAGCGCCATCCTGGCCGCTGGCCTGAACTGACTGAACGATTCGGAGAACAACATGGCGAAGACCGCAGCAGCACTGCATATTCTGGTAAAAGAAGAGAAACTGGCTCAGGAGCTGTTAGCTCAGCTGCAGCAGGGCGCTGACTTTGAGAAGCTGGCGAAGAAGCACTCTACCTGCCCGTCAGGTAAGAAAGGCGGTCATCTGGGCGAATTCAAACAGGGTGCGATGGTGCCGGCGTTCGATAAAGTGGTGTTCTCCTGCCCGCTGATCGAACCCCAGGGCCCGCTGCACACCCAGTTCGGTTACCACATCATCAAAGTGATTTACCGTAACTAAAAAAAAGACGCCCGCAGGGGCGTCTTTTTATGTGGGCGGCACACCAGCCGCCCCGCGTCTGGCTGATTAGCCCGCAACCGCGATACGTTTCATATCGGTCATGTAGCCACGCAGCTTGCTGCCCACGGTTTCGATAGGGTGGTTGCGAACCGCTTCGTTCACGTCACGCAGCTGTGCGTTATCCACCGCGTTGCCTTCAGTGCTCTGGCCCAGGTCGCCCGGCTGCAGGGTGGTCATGAACTCTTTCAGCAGCGGAACCGCAGCGAAGGAGAACAGGTAGTTACCGTACTCGGCGGTATCAGAGATAACCACGTTCATTTCATACAGACGCTTACGTGCAATGGTGTTGGCAATCAGCGGCAGCTCGTGCAGTGATTCGTAGTAAGCCGACTCTTCGATGATGCCCGCGTCAACCATGGTTTCAAACGCCAGCTCAACGCCCGCTTTCACCATAGCGACCATCACCACGCCTTTGTCGTAGTAATCCTGCTCAGGGATCTTGCCTTCAAACTGTGGTGCGTTTTCGAATGCCGTTGCGCCGGTCTCTTCGCGCCAGGTCAGCAGGTTTTTGTCGTCGTTAGCCCAGTCAGCCATCATGCCGGAAGAGAACTCACCGGAGATGATGTCGTCCATGTGCTTCTGGAACAGCGGTGCCATGATGGTTTTCAGCTGCTCAGACAGCTCATAAGCGCGCAGTTTCGCCGGGTTAGACAGGCGATCCATCATCAGGGTGATACCGCCAAACTTCAGTGATTCGGTGATGGTTTCCCAGCCGAACTGCAGCAGTTTTTCAGCGTAAGCCGGGTCAGTACCTTCCGCCACCAGCTTGTCGAAGCACAGCAGTGAACCGGCCTGCAGCATGCCGCACAGGATGGTCTGCTCGCCCATCAGGTCAGATTTCACTTCGGCAACGAAGGAAGATTCCAGCACGCCCGCACGGTGACCGCCGGTCGCTGCAGCCCAGGCTTTAGCGATCGCCATGCCTTCGCCTTTCGGATCGTTTTCCGGGTGAACGGCCAGCAGCGTTGGCACGCCGAAACCACGTTTGTACTCTTCACGCACTTCGGTACCCGGGCACTTAGGCGCAACCATCACTACGGTGATATCTTTACGGACCTGCTCGCCCACTTCAACGATGTTAAAACCGTGCGAGTAGCCCAGTGCTGCACCCTGCTTCATCAGCGGCTGTACCGCCTGAACAACGGCAGAGTGCTGCTTGTCCGGAGTCAGGTTAACCACCAGATCCGCCTGTGGGATCAGATCTTCGTAGGTGCCAACGGTGAAGCCGTTTTCGGTCGCTTTACGCCATGAAGCACGTTTTTCTGCAATGGCTTCAGCACGCAGGGCGTAGGCGATATCCAGGCCGGAATCGCGCATGTTCAGGCCCTGGTTCAGGCCCTGAGCACCACAGCCAACGATGACGACTTTTTTGCCTTTCAGGTAGCTGGCTTCATCCGCGAACTCTTCGCGCGCCATAAAGCGGCATTTACCTAATTGCGCTAACTGGTTGCGCAGGTTCAAAGTGTTGAAATAGTTAGCCATGGGAAACTCCGTATCAGGTTGTGGTGCATGATGTTTGGTATCAGGGCCGTTCATTGCCAGCCCTTACTATGCCCCCATCATATGACAGGAAATGCATTGCTGAAATTGATATATTAACAAGATGATATTGCATAATCTGCAACGTGAAACAGAGGCCTGAAACAGATGGACTTACGCGATCTGAAACTCTTTCTGCATCTGGCGGATAGCCGCCATTTTGGCCGCAGTGCGCGGGCGATGCACGTCAGTCCGTCAACGCTCTCAAGGCAGATCCAGCGGCTGGAGGAGGACCTCGGCCAGACGCTGTTTTTACGTGACAACCGTACCGTTACCCTCACTGACGCCGGCGAGCGGCTGCGCCTGTTCGCTCAGCAGACGCTGTTGCAGTATGAGCAGATGCGTCACGCGCTGGGGCAGAACGGCACCTCGCTGAGCGGTGAGCTGAAGCTGTTCTGTTCGGTGACCGCGGCCTACAGCCACCTGCCGCCGATCCTCGACCGCTTTCGCGCCGAGCATCCGCTGGTGGAGATTAAACTGACCACCGGCGATGCCGCCGATGCGATGGAGAAGGTCCAGTCTGGTGAAGCGGATATCGCCATCGCCGGTCGGCCGGAATCCCTGCCCGCCAGCATCGGCTTTATGCCTCTGGGGCTGATCCCGCTGGTGCTGATTGCCCCTGCGCTGCCCTGCGCGGTGCGCAGCCTGGCGACACAGCCGAAGCCCGACTGGGCGCAGATCCCGTTTATTCTGCCCGACCAGGGGCCGGCGCGCCGGCGCATCGATTTGTGGTTCCGCCATCGCCGCATTGCCAATCCGCAGATCTACGCCACGGTATCCGGCCATGAGGCAATCGTCTCGATGGTCGCGCTGGGCTGTGGCATTGCGCTGCTGCCGGACGTGGTGCTGGAGAACAGTCCGGAGCCGATCCGTAACCGTATTCTTGAACTGGAGGATGTGGAGATGGTGGCGCCGTTTGAACTGGGCGTTTGCGTACAAAAAAAGCGGCTCACCGAGCCGCTTATTGATGCCTTCTGGAAGCTGCTTTAACCCTTGAGGAAGAAGCGGAACGCCGGGTTATTGCTCTCGTCGTGGAAATCATAGCCCAGCGCCGTCAGGTGCTCTTCAAACTGCGGTTCGCTGTCGCTCAGTTCAAAGGCGGCCAGCACGCGACCATAGTCGGTGCCGTGGCTGCGGTAGTGGAACAGCGAGATATTCCAGTGGGTGCCGAGCGTCTGCAGGAAACGCAGCAGCGCGCCGGGCGCCTCCGGGAATTCGAAGCTGAACAACCGCTCGCGCAGCGGCTTCGACGGCCGCCCGCCGACCATATAGCGCACGTGCAGCTTGGCCATCTCATCATCTGAGAGGTCAACAACCTGATAGCCGCCGTCGCTCAGCAGTTCGAGGATCTCCCGGCGCTCTTCCAGCCCGCGCGTCAGCCGCACGCCGACAAAAATACAGGCGTCTTTTTCATCGGCATAACGGTAGTTGAACTCGGTGACCGAGCGGCCACCCAGCAGCTGACAGAAACGCAGGAAGCTGCCCTGCTGTTCCGGGATGGTCACCGCCAGCAGCGCTTCGCGCTGTTCGCCCAGCTCGCAGCGTTCAGAAACATAGCGCAGGCCGTGGAAGTTGACGTTGGCACCCGACAGCACGTGCGCCAGGCGCTCGCCCTGGATCTGGTGCTGCTGGATATACTTCTTCATCCCGGCCAGCGCCAGCGCGCCCGAAGGCTCCGCCACCGCACGCACATCGTCAAACAGATCCTTCATCGCCGCACAGATCGCGTCGCTGTCGACGGTGACGATGTCGTCGAGATACTCCTGGCACAGACGGAAGGTTTCACTGCCGATGCGCCTGACCGCTACGCCTTCGGCAAACCCGCCGACGCGCTGCAGGTCGACCGGATGGCCGGCGTCCAGCGCCGCTTTCAGGCAGGCTGAATCCACAGCTTCCACCGCAATCACCTTGATCTGCGGCATCAGCTGCTTGATCAGCACCGCCACGCCCGCCGCCAGCCCGCCGCCACCGACCGGCACGAACACGCGATCGAGATGCGCATCCTGCTGCAGCAGCTCCATCGCCAGCGTGCCCTGACCGGCGATCACCATCGGGTGATCGAACGGCGGCACAAAGGTGTAACCCTGCTGTTCCGCCAGCTCGATGGCCTTAGCTTTCGCCTCGTCAAAGTTGGCGCCAAACAGGTAAGCCTCACCGCCAAACGCCCGTACCGCATCAACCTTGATATCGGCGGTGGCCAGCGGCATCACGATCAGCGATTTAATGCCGAGCTTCGTCGCGGACAGCGCCACGCCCTGCGCGTGGTTACCCGCCGAGGCGGTCACTACGCCACGCGCTTTCTGCTCTTCGTTCAGCCCGGCAATCATCGCGTACGCGCCGCGCAGCTTAAAGCTGTGCACCGGCTGGCGATCTTCACGCTTCACCAGAACGGTGTTGCCGAGGCGTGCAGAGATCTTCTCCATCTTCTGCAGCGGCGTGACCTGCGCGGCTTCATACACCGGCGCACGCAGCACCGCACGCAGATACTCTGCGCCGGTCGGACAGTCGGATAACGGTTGAGACTCGGCCATCGTGGTTAGCCTCCCAGCTTGCTCTTGTCACGGACCGCGCCTTTGTCGGCGCTGGTTGCCAGCGTCGCGTAGGCACGCAGTGCGAAGGAGACCTGACGCTCACGGCCGTGAGGCGTATAAGCCTGATCGCCACGGGCATCTTCTTCGCGGCGACGCGCGGCCTGCTCTTCATCAGAGATATCCAGATGGATACCGCGGTTAGGAATATCGATGTTGATCCTGTCACCATCTTTCACCAGCGCAATGGTGCCGCCGCTGGCCGCTTCCGGAGACGCATGACCGATCGACAGGCCGGAGGTACCACCGGAGAAACGGCCGTCGGTGATCAGTGCACAGGCTTTACCCAGCCCCATCGACTTCAGGTAGGTGGTCGGATACAGCATCTCCTGCATGCCCGGGCCGCCTTTCGGTCCTTCGTAACGGATCACGACTACGTCACCGGCTACCACTTTACCGCCGAGGATCGCCGCAACCGCATCGTCCTGGCTTTCATAGACTTTGGCCGGGCCGCTAAACACCAGGCTGCCTTCATCGACGCCGGCGGTTTTAACGATACAGCCGTTTTCAGCGAGGTTGCCGTACAGCACCGCCAGACCACCGTCCTGGCTGAAGGCAAATTCGCGTGAACGAATACAGCCTTCCTGACGGTCGTCGTCCAGCGTGTCCCAGCGGCAGTCCTGCGAGAAGGCCTGGGTGGTACGAATACCTGCCGGGCCGGCGCGGAACATCTTTTTCACCGCTTCATCTTTGGTCAGCATGATGTCGTACTGGTCCAGCGTCTCGCGCAGGCTCAGGCCGAGGATGTTGCGCACGCTGTTATCCAGCAGTCCGGCACGATCCAGTTCGCCGAGGATGCCGAGTACGCCACCGGCACGGTGCACGTCTTCCATATGGTATTTCTGCGTGCTGGGTGCCACTTTGCACAGGTGCGGCACCAGGCGCGACAGGCGGTCGATGTCGGAGATATCGAAGTCGATTTCGCCTTCCTGCGCGGCGGCCAGCAGGTGCAGAACGGTGTTGGTGGAACCGCCCATCGCGATATCCAGCGTAATGGCGTTTTCAAACGCGGCCCTGCTGGCGATGTTGCGCGGCAGTGCGCTTTCATCATCCTGCTCGTAGTAACGCTTGGTCAGGGCGACGATGCGCTTGCCGGCGTTAAGGAAAAGCTCTTTACGGTCCGCATGGGTCGCCAGTAACGAACCGTTACCCGGCTGCGACAGGCCCAGCGCTTCGGTCAGACAGTTCATGGAGTTGGCGGTAAACATCCCTGAGCAAGAGCCGCAGGTCGGGCAGGCAGAGCGTTCAATCTGATCGCTTTCCGCATCGCTGACGTTCGGGTTGGCACCCTGGATCATCGCATCGACCAGGTCGAGCTTGATGATTTTATCCGACAGCTTGGTTTTGCCGGCTTCCATCGGGCCACCGGAGACGAAGATCACCGGAATATTCAGGCGCAGTGACGCCATCAGCATTCCGGGGGTGATTTTGTCGCAGTTGGAAATACAGACCATCGCATCGGCGCAGTGGGCATTAACCATGTATTCAACGGAGTCGGCGATCAGCTCGCGGGACGGCAGGGAGTAGAGCATCCCGCCGTGACCCATCGCGATGCCATCGTCCACGGCGATGGTGTTGAACTCTTTCGCCACGCCGCCGGAGGCTTCGATCTGCTCGGCCACCAGCTTACCCAGGTCGCGCAGGTGTACGTGGCCCGGTACGAACTGCGTGAAGGAGTTCACCACCGCAATAATCGGTTTACCGAAATCGTCATCGGTCATTCCTGTGGCGCGCCACAGGGCTCGGGCACCCGCCATGTTGCGGCCGTGGGTGGTGGTAGCTGAACGGTACTTAGGCATGCTCTTTACTCCAGAAATCGAACGTGCACGGGCGTCAACTGACGCCCGTGAGAAAAATAATTTTTATGGGTTAACCGGATCCAGCCAGCCCCATTTGTCTTCCGTTTCGCCGGTAAACAGGCCGAAGAAGGCACTCTGAATACGTTGCGTCACCGGGCCACGCTTGCCTTCACCAACCTGAATGCCGTCTACGCTGCGCACCGGGGTGATCTCTGCGGCGGTGCCGGACATAAACACTTCATCGGCCAGGTAGAGGGATTCACGCGACAGCACCTGCTCACGCACTTCAATACCCAGGTCCTGGGCCAGCTTGATGATCGCATCACGGGTGATACCCGGCAACGCCGAGGAGGTAAACGGCGGGGTAAACAGAATACCGTCTTTTACCTCAAACAGGTTTTCACCGGCCCCTTCGGAGATGTAGCCCTGGGTATCCAGTGCGATACCTTCCTGATAACCATGGCGGCGCGCTTCGCTACCGACCAGCAGTGAGGAGAGGTAGTTACCGCCGGCTTTGGCCGCGGTGGGCAGGGTGTTCGGTGCAACGCGGTTCCATGAGGAGACCATGGCATCAATGCCCTGCTCCAGCGCTTCAGCACCCAGGTAAGCACCCCACGGGAACGCGGCGATGATCACATCCGTGCTGTAGCCATCTGGCGGATTGACGCCCAGACCCACGTCGCCGACAAACACCAGCGGACGAATATAGGCACTCTTCAGGTTGTTCTTGCGCAGCGTCGCACGGCACGCTTCCATCAGCTCGTCAACGCTCTGGCTGACCGGGAAACGGTAGATTTTTGCAGAATCGCGCAGACGCTGCATGTGTTCACGATGGCGGAAGACCACCGGTCCTTTGTGCGAGTCATAGCAACGGACGCCTTCAAATACCGAGGTGCCGTAGTGCAGGGCGTGAGACATGACGCTAACCTTTGCCTCTTCCCACTTAACCATCTCGCCGTTGAACCAGATAAAGTCAGCTTTCTTCGTCATTCTTGTTTCCTTGCGCGCTTATGCGCGGATTTGTTGTGTTATCTGTTGCTGGGTCTGCACGCAGGCCACGTCCATCAGTTTGCTCAACTGGGTTGACAGTAAATCGACGGAGCGTGGGCTGGCAACGGTCATCTCAATATTAATATTCTCAGCGTTGGCGGACGGCACCATATTCATGGTGCACACCTGGAAACCACGATGGCGGACAACACGTAAAATGCGCTCCAGTATTTCCGGGCGAAAGCGTGCTTCGATAGACAATTGATGCTGCATCATGAGGTTTTCTCCATCATATTTTCGTTGCTGGCACCCGGTGGTACCAGAGGCCAGACGTTCTCATGCTCGTCAATCGCGACGTGGAGCATGTACGGCCCTTCACTGTGCAGCAAAGCGTCTAATGCGGCGTCGACCTGATCTTTACGGGTAATGCGCTGGCCTGGAATGTCAAAAGCGCTGGCCAGGATGAGAAAGTCCGGGTTATCTGAGAGATTGGTTTCACTGTAACGTTCTTCAAAGAACAGCTGCTGCCACTGGCGTACCATGCCTAAACGCTGGTTATCCAGCAGCACGATTTTTACCGGCAGCTGCTTACGTTTGATGGTACCCAGCTCCTGCACGTTCATCATGAAAGAACCGTCGCCGGAGACGCAGATTACCGTGTCATCCGGGCGGGCGACCTGCGCCCCTACCGCCGCCGGCAGGCCAAAGCCCATGGTGCCGAGGCCGCTGGAGGTAATAAAGTTTTCCGGGCGGGTGAAGCTCATATGCTGCGCCGCCCACATCTGATGCTGGCCGACGTCGGTGGTGACCACCGCGCTCGGCGATTTACGGTCAGACAGCTGCCTGAGGAACAGCGGCGCAAAGATCGCATCACCCGGATGATCGTAACGCCAGCCGTGATCGGCCTTCAGCGCCTGGACTTCTTCCCGCCAGGCGGTAATGTCCACCGGCTGGTAGAGATCTGGCAGCAGTTTGTTCAGATCGCCTTGGATGGCAACGTGTGCACGGCGCAGCTTGTGCAGCTCTGCCGGGTCGATATCCAGGTGGATCACGCTGGCGTGCGGCGCGAAGGTGTCCAGCTTGCCGGTCACGCGGTCGTCAAAACGGGCACCCACGGCAATCAGCAGGTCGCACTGCTGCACCGCCAGGTTAGCGGCTTTGGTGCCGTGCATGCCCAGCATGCCGAGATAACAGGCATCGTCGGCATCCGGCGTACCGAGGCCCTTCAGCGTAGCGACGGTGGGGATACCGGTCTCTCTGGCAAAATCGCGCAGAGCGTGAACCGCATCGGCCATGCCGACGCCGCCGCCGACATACAGAATCGGTTTCTGCGACTGTGCCAGCAGCTGGCGGGCCTGCTGCAGCTCTGCGTGCGGGTGCGCAAGTTCCTGCTCAACGGGGATCAGGTGAGCGGTCAGTTCACCGCTGGCCAGCTGGATGTCTTTCGGGATATCAACCAGCACCGGGCCGGGGCGGCCAGATTTAGCGATGGCAAACGCCTCCGCCAGCACCACCGGCAGCTCATCAAGGGATTCCACGAGGAAACTGTGCTTGGTGCAGGCCAGCGAGAGACCCAGTACGTCAATCTCCTGGAAGGCATCGGTGCCCATTACGGCGGAAGAAACCTGGCCGGTGATGGCGACGATCGGTACAGAGTCCATCATTGCATCGGCAAGGCCGGTGATCAGGTTGGTGGCACCCGGGCCTGAGGTCGCGATGCAGACCCCGACTTTGCCGGTGGCGCGGGCATAGCCGATCGCGGCCATCGCAGCACCCTGCTCATGGCGGCACAGCAGGTGTTCGACACCACCGTCATAGAGCGCGTCGTAGACCGGCATAATGGCTCCACCCGGGTAGCCGAATACCGTTTCAACTCCCTGAGCACGCAACGTTTGAACCACCCACTGAGCACCATTCATAGTTATTTCCCCGTCCGTTTATGGGAACAACAGCATTTTATTCTACTGTACATCTTCTGTTCCTCTCACATTATTGCCTTGCCAAAAAAAAACCCCCGGACCTTTCGGTGCGGGGGTTCTTTCGAAATCAGGCTTGATATTTAAGCCTTTCTTTCTCCGAGCGTAGCCCCGCACGGCGTGATAATAATCACGACGACGTTAATGACGACTAGGCTAATGACTCGTAGAAGGGCTTTCATTGGAATTCGTTTCGTTCGCTTGTTCGAAGTAATGCCTACAGAGTTATCACAGTTAGCGTGCTAAATTCAACTTTTTTCGATTTTTAATTTAATCAACCTGCCTGCAGTTTTAGGAAAAAGGTTTGTTATTCAGCCAATAACGAAAAACTGAATTTTTTTCATTACTCACCCAGGGTGATGGCTTTTTTGCATGCCGGCAAAATCTGATGGCGGCTCACGGCGCCGGGTAACGCCTTCCGTTTTGCAGCTGAAAAATCAGTCGCGTTACGCGGATCGCGTTTTACCCCCTCGCCAGCCGGTCAGTTTTTGCGCACAGTGCGCAGAACAAGGAGCTCCTATGTCACTCTCTCTGGCTTACACCCGTGCCGCGATCGGTATTCAGGCTCCCCTGGTCAGCGTCGAGGTCCATATCAGCAATGGACTTCCCGCGCTGTCTCTGGTTGGCCTGCCGGAAACGACGGTTAAAGAAGCGCGCGATCGGGTGCGCAGCGCGATCGTCAACAGCGGTTTTATCTTTCCGGCGCAGCGCATTACCGTCAACCTGGCCCCGGCCGACCTGCCCAAAGAGGGCGGCCGATACGATCTGCCTATCGCCATCGCCATTCTCGCCGCCTCAGAACAAATTCCTGCGGAGAAACTGGCACAATTTGAATTCCTGGGTGAACTAGCACTCACAGGCGCTCTGCGTGGCGTACAGGCGGCCATTCCCGCAGCGATGGCGGCGATCCACTCACAGCGACAGCTGATCCTCTCGGCGGAGAATCAGTATGACGTGGGGTTGATCCAACACGGGAGCAGCCTGGTCAGCCCGCATCTGCTGGACGTCTGTGCCTTTCTGCAGGGCAAAGCCACGCTGCCGTCAGCCCAACCGCCACCGCTGCCACCTCCTGATGCGTCGGCAGACCTGAATGACATTATCGGCCAGTACCAGGCCAAACGCGCGCTGGAGATTACTGCGGCCGGTGGGCATAACCTGTTGCTGATCGGCCCCCCCGGCACCGGCAAGACCATGCTGGCTACCCGCCTGAACGGCCTGATGCCGCCGTTAAGCGACGTGGAGGCGCTGGAGAGCGCCAGCATCACCAGCCTGACCCGCAGCGATAGCCTCACTCAACGCTGGCGTCAACGCCCGTTCCGTTCGCCTCACCACAGTACCTCACTCTACGCGCTGGTCGGGGGTGGAGCGATCCCCAAACCTGGCGAGATCTCGCTGGCGCACAACGGCGTGCTGTTTCTCGATGAGCTGCCGGAATTTGAACGTAAGGCGCTGGATGCGCTGCGCGAACCGCTGGAAGCCGGTGAGATCAGTCTCTCCCGTGCGCGGGCAAAAGTGACCTATCCGGCGCGCTTTCAACTGGTTGCCGCGATGAACCCCAGCCCCGGCGGGCACTATCAGGGACCGCATAACCGCTCTACCCCGCAGCAGGTTTTACGCTATCTCAGCCGGCTGTCTGGCCCCTTTCTTGACCGCTTCGATCTCTCGCTGGAAGTCCCGCTGTTACCGCCAGGCACGCTCAGCGCTGAGCCGCAGCGGGGAGAATCCAGCCAGCAGGTCGCGGAGAGAGTGCTCGCCGCCCGGCAACGCCAGCTGGCACGCTGCGGCAAAATAAACAGTGCGCTTGGCCATGATGACTTTCGTCACAGCTGTCAGTTACGGTCAGAGGATGCGCAGTGGCTGGAGCAGGTGATGAATCAGCTGGGGCTGTCGATACGGGCATGGCAGCGGGTATTGAAGGTGGCACGAACCATCGCCGATCTGGCGGGTGAACCGGCAATCCAGCGTCCGCATCTGACGGAAGCAATGGGCTATCGCGGCATTGACAGACTGTTGCAGTATTTGCAAAACAGCGTGAGCTGAAAATGAAAAAGGGGCCTGAGCCCCTTGTTCTTAATCGTCGCTGTCCGTGTAGTCCTCGACACCTTCCATCTGCGGTTTACCGCCGGACAGGGTGTGGAAGCGCTTAGGACGCTTGATGCGGGTCATATACTTCGACCAGACTCTTTCGGGCTCACTTTGCGGCTCGCGTACGCCCCGGCACACCTCAATAAACTGACGCTCTTCTTCCGTTACCGGCTCGCGCTTGGCCAGATCCAGCTCGTTGAAAGCGTAACCATAACGCTCAAGAAGTTGAGCTTCTTTGATGGTGAAATCACCGTGGCGTGAGAAACCGCGTGGGTAATGCTTGTTATCAAAAAAACGATTCGTAGTTGCGAAGCTTTCCGCCATTTTACACGCTCCTGACTCTTATATGGTCGTGCTATTTATGGCGCGGAGTATTAGATAGGCTTGACAGAGTGTAAAACAAAACATTTAAATCATAACGACAAATGTTTTTTAGGAGATGACTGTGGATACGGAATTACTGAAAACCTTTCTGGAAGTGAGCCGAACTCGCCACTTTGGACGCGCTGCGGAAGCCCTCTACCTCACACAGTCGGCCGTTAGTTTTCGCATTCGGCAATTGGAAAATCAGCTTGGCGTGAACCTGTTCACCCGACACCGCAACAATATCCGGCTGACCTCCGCCGGCGAGCGGCTGCTCCCCTATGCAGAAACGCTGATGACCACCTGGCTGCTGGCAAAGAAGGAGGTGTCGCATACGCAGCAGCACCATGAGCTGTCGATAGGCGCCAGCGCCTCGCTGTGGGAGGCTTATCTGACCCCGTGGATGCAAACGCTTTACGAGCACCGTCAAAGCCTGCACCTTGAGGCGCGTATTGCTCAGCGTCATCTGTTGGTCAAACAGCTGCATGAGCGGCAGCTGGACCTACTGATCACCACTGAAGCGCCTAAAATGGAAGAGCTGTCCAGCCAGCAGATCGGCCATATCTCTCTCGCGCTGTTCCGCTCACGCCACGGCGGGGAGAAGGAGAAATATGACTACATTAAGCTGGAATGGGGGGCCGATTTTCATCAGCACGAGCACTATCTGGCCGGTGCCGATGATGTGCCGATCCTGACCACCACATCCGCACAGTTGACCCGGCAGTTGCTTGCGACCACGGGAGCCTGCTCATTTTTGCCTGAATTCTGGGCCGCAGATTACAGCGATCTTCTGTCAGTTCCGGATACGCCAGCTGTGGTCAGGCCGCTGTATGCCGTATGGCTGCAGAACAGCGATCAGGAGGCAACTATCCGCCAACTGTTGAAATTTCCGGTAACAATGAACAGATAAGTTGTTTGATTTATGGGCAAAAAGGGCGCAATGGAGGGCTCTTTTTGCCCTTCCAGAGGCTGGATCAGGTTGAAAAGACATCAACTCTACGGATTTCAGGCAAAAAAAAACCTTCGCCGAAGCAAAGGTTTTTTCTTATTCTGGCAGGGGCGGAGAGACTCGAACTCCCAACACCCGGTTTTGGAGACCGGTGCTCTACCAATTGAACTACGCCCCTAAAAGGGTGGCGGAACGGACGGGGCTCGAACCCGCGACCCCCTGCGTGACAGGCAGGTATTCTAACCAACTGAACTACCGCTCCACCGATTCTGTACTGATATCAGAAAACGTCTGATTTCAGGTAACTCGCCGTTACCTTGTCAGGGGTAACGTCATGACTCGTTAAGAGTCTTAATTGATGCCTGGCAGTTCCCTACTCTCGCATGGGGAGACCCCACACTACCATCGGCGCTACGGCGTTTCACTTCTGAGTTCGGCATGGGGTCAGGTGGGACCACCGCGCTAAAGCCGCCAGGCAAATCTTGGTGTCTGAAACGAATCTTTTGTGCTGATGCCGCGTTGGCTGCGCTCGTCAGTTCAGTCACATACCAACGTATGCTCCTTCTCTGCCTTCGCTTGCCGCCTTGCCTCAGCGCAAAATCTTCCGTTTCCTACAAATTTGTTATCCGGTAAAACAAGCTGAAATTGTTTGCGTCTCTCGAACGCCACCAGAACGCTTCTGGCGTTGTAAGGTTAAGCCTCACGGGTCATTAGTACCGGTTAGCTCAACGCATCGCTGCGCTTACACACCCGGCCTATCAACGTCGTAGTCTTCAACGTCCCTTCAGGGGTCTCAAGGACCCAGGGAGAACTCATCTCGAGGCAAGTTTCGCGCTTAGATGCTTTCAGCGCTTATCTTTTCCGCACTTAGCTACCGGGCAATGCCATTGGCATGACAACCCGAACACCAGTGGTGCGTTCACTCCGGTCCTCTCGTACTAGGAGCAACCCCTCTCAATTCTCCAGCGCCCACGGCAGATAGGGACCGAACTGTCTCACGACGTTCTAAACCCAGCTCGCGTACCACTTTAAACGGCGAACAGCCGTACCCTTGGGACCTACTTCAGCCCCAGGATGTGATGAGCCGACATCGAGGTGCCAAACACCGCCGTCGATATGAACTCTTGGGCGGTATCAGCCTGTTATCCCCGGAGTACCTTTTATCCGTTGAGCGATGGCCCTTCCATTCAGAACCACCGGATCACTATGACCTGCTTTCGCACCTGCTCGAGCCGTCACTCTCGCAGTCAAGCTAGCTTATGCCATTGCACTAACCTCACGATGTCCGACCGTGATTAGCTAACCTTCGTGCTCCTCCGTTACTCTTTGGGAGGAGACCGCCCCAGTCAAACTACCCACCAGACACTGTCCCCACGCCGGATTACGGCGCCAGGTTAGAACATCAAACGTTAAAGGGTGGTATTTCAAGGATGGCTCCACGCAGACTGGCGTCCACGCTTCAAAGCCTCCCACCTATCCTACACATCAAGGCTCAATGTTCAGTGTCAAGCTATAGTAAAGGTTCACGGGGTCTTTCCGTCTTGCCGCGGGTACACTGCATCTTCACAGCGAGTTCAATTTCACTGAGTCTCGGGTGGAGACAGCCTGGCCATCATTACGCCATTCGTGCAGGTCGGAACTTACCCGACAAGGAATTTCGCTACCTTAGGACCGTTATAGTTACGGCCGCCGTTTACCGGGGCTTCGATCAAGAGCTTCTCGCAGCGCGATAACCCCATCAATTAACCTTCCGGCACCGGGCAGGCGTCACACCGTATACGTCCACTTTCGTGTTTGCACAGTGCTGTGTTTTTAATAAACAGTTGCAGCCAGCTGGTATCTTCGACTGCCTTCGGCTCCACCCGCGAGGGGTTTCACCTACCGACAGCGTGCCTTCTCCCGAAGTTACGGCACCATTTTGCCTAGTTCCTTCACCCGAGTTCTCTCAAGCGCCTTGGTATTCTCTACCTGACCACCTGTGTCGGTTTGGGGTACGATTCGATGTTACCTGATGCTTAGAGGCTTTTCCTGGAAGCAGGGCATTTGTTACTTCAGCACCGTAGTGCCTCGTCATCACACCTCAGCGTTGATAAGGTCCCGGATTTACCTAAGACCTCCGCCTACATGCTTAAACCGGGACAACCGTCGCCCGGCTAACATAGCCTTCTCCGTCCCCCCTTCGCAGTAACACCGAGTACGGGAATATTAACCCGTTTCCCATCGACTACGCCTTTCGGCCTCGCCTTAGGGGTCGACTCACCCTGCCCCGATTAACGTTGGACAGGAACCCTTGGTCTTCCGGCGAGCGGGCTTTTCACCCGCTTTATCGTTACTTATGTCAGCATTCGCACTTCTGATACCTCCAGCAGACCTCACAGTCCACCTTCGACGGCTTACAGAACGCTCCCCTACCCAACAACATTTACATGTCGCTGCCGCAGCTTCGGTGCATGGTTTAGCCCCGTTACATCTTCCGCGCAGGCCGACTCGACCAGTGAGCTATTACGCTTTCTTTAAATGATGGCTGCTTCTAAGCCAACATCCTGGCTGTCTGTGCCTTCCCACATCGTTTCCCACTTAACCATGACTTTGGGACCTTAGCTGGCGGTCTGGGTTGTTTCCCTCTTCACGACGGACGTTAGCACCCGCCGTGTGTCTCCCGTGATAACATTCTTCGGTATTCGCAGTTTGCATCGGGTTGGTAAGCCGGGATGGCCCCCTAGCCGAAACAGTGCTCTACCCCCGAAGATGAGTTCACGAGGCGCTACCTAAATAGCTTTCGGGGAGAACCAGCTATCTCCCGGTTTGATTGGCCTTTCACCCCCAGCCACAAGTCATCCGCTAATTTTTCAACATTAGTCGGTTCGGTCCTCCAGTTAGTGTTACCCAACCTTCAACCTGCCCATGGCTAGATCACCGGGTTTCGGGTCTATACCCTGCAACTTAACGCCCAGTTAAGACTCGGTTTCCCTTCGGCTCCCCTATACGGTTAACCTTGCTACAGAATATAAGTCGCTGACCCATTATACAAAAGGTACGCAGTCACACCACGAAGGTGCTCCCACTGCTTGTACGTACACGGTTTCAGGTTCTGTTTCACTCCCCTCGCCGGGGTTCTTTTCGCCTTTCCCTCACGGTACTGGTTCACTATCGGTCAGTCAGGAGTATTTAGCCTTGGAGGATGGTCCCCCCATATTCAGACAGGATGTCACGTGTCCCGCCCTACTCATCGAACTCACAGAATGTGCGTTTTTGTGTACGGGAGTATCACCCTGTACCCTGCGACTTTCCAGACGCTTCCACTAACGCACAAACTGATTCAGGTTCTGGGCTGTTCCCCGTTCGCTCGCCGCTACTGGGGGAATCTCGGTTGATTTCTTTTCCTCGGGGTACTTAGATGTTTCAGTTCCCCCGGTTCGCCTCATGCCACTATGTATTCATGACATGATAGTGTGTCGAAACACACTGGGTTTCCCCATTCGGGTATCGTCGGTTGTAACGGTTCATATCACCTTACCGACGCTTATCGCAGATTAGCACGCCCTTCATCGCCTCTGACTGCCTAGGCATCCACCGTGTACGCTTAGTCGCTTAACCTCACAACCCACAAGCGTCCCGCAGGACAGCTCGAAAGCTGCAAGCATTTGAGAGACTCGAACATATCGTTGACTTCATTCTTATTACGGAGAATGAATAACGATACGTCGTTTCAATTTTCAGCTTGTTCCGGATTTTTAAAGAGCAATATCTTAAAGCAGACTCGAAAGTCATCTTTAAGATACGATGGAGACACCTTTCACCTGTCACCAAGCAAGTGGCGTCCCCTAGGGGATTCGAACCCCTGTTGCCGCCGTGAAAGGGCGGAGTCCTAACCGCTAGACGAAGGGGACACTGAATCATGTCTCGACTTCGCAGCCGTCTTGCTCATTACTTTTTCATCAGACAATCTGTGTGAGCACTACGCGGGAATGTATCTTGAGGTAAGGAGGTGATCCAACCGCAGGTTCCCCTACGGTTACCTTGTTACGACTTCACCCCAGTCATGAATCACAAAGTGGTAAGCGCCCTCCCGAAGGTTAAGCTACCTACTTCTTTTGCAACCCACTCCCATGGTGTGACGGGCGGTGTGTACAAGGCCCGGGAACGTATTCACCGTAGCATTCTGATCTACGATTACTAGCGATTCCGACTTCACGGAGTCGAGTTGCAGACTCCGATCCGGACTACGACGCACTTTATGAGGTCCGCTTGCTCTCGCGAGTTCGCTTCTCTTTGTATGCGCCATTGTAGCACGTGTGTAGCCCTGGCCGTAAGGGCCATGATGACTTGACGTCATCCCCACCTTCCTCCGGTTTATCACCGGCAGTCTCCTTTGAGTTCCCGACCGAATCGCTGGCAACAAAGGATAAGGGTTGCGCTCGTTGCGGGACTTAACCCAACATTTCACAACACGAGCTGACGACAGCCATGCAGCACCTGTCTCACGGTTCCCGAAGGCACTAAGGCATCTCTGCCGAATTCCGTGGATGTCAAGGCCAGGTAAGGTTCTTCGCGTTGCATCGAATTAAACCACATGCTCCACCGCTTGTGCGGGCCCCCGTCAATTCATTTGAGTTTTAACCTTGCGGCCGTACTCCCCAGGCGGTCGACTTAACGCGTTAGCTCCGGAAGCCACGCCTCAAGGGCACAACCTCCAAGTCGACATCGTTTACAGCGTGGACTACCAGGGTATCTAATCCTGTTTGCTCCCCACGCTTTCGCACCTGAGCGTCAGTCTTTGTCCAGGGGGCCGCCTTCGCCACCGGTATTCCTCCAGATCTCTACGCATTTCACCGCTACACCTGGAATTCTACCCCCCTCTACAAGACTCTAGCCTGCCAGTTTCAAATGCAGTTCCCAGGTTAAGCCCGGGGATTTCACATCTGACTTGACAGACCGCCTGCGTGCGCTTTACGCCCAGTAATTCCGATTAACGCTTGCACCCTCCGTATTACCGCGGCTGCTGGCACGGAGTTAGCCGGTGCTTCTTCTGCGGGTAACGTCAATCGCCGTGGTTATTAACCACAGCGCCTTCCTCCCCGCTGAAAGTACTTTACAACCCGAAGGCCTTCTTCATACACGCGGCATGGCTGCATCAGGCTTGCGCCCATTGTGCAATATTCCCCACTGCTGCCTCCCGTAGGAGTCTGGACCGTGTCTCAGTTCCAGTGTGGCTGGTCATCCTCTCAGACCAGCTAGGGATCGTCGCCTAGGTGAGCCATTACCCCACCTACTAGCTAATCCCATCTGGGCACATCCGATAGCGTGAGGCCCGAAGGTCCCCCACTTTGCTCTTACGAGGTTATGCGGTATTAGCTACCGTTTCCAGTAGTTATCCCCCTCTATCGGGCAGTTTCCCAGACATTACTCACCCGTCCGCCACTCGTCACCCAAGAGCAAGCTCTCTGTGCTACCGTTCGACTTGCATGTGTTAGGCCTGCCGCCAGCGTTCAATCTGAGCCATGATCAAACTCTTCAATTAAAAGTTCGATTTGCTGCAACAAGTGCAGCGATGCTCATCTGTAAAACGTCATAATGAATTTCATTATGTGTTCACTCGTGAGACTTGATATTTTTTGACACCCGGAGGTGTCTGATATCAATCCTGCGAGTGCCCACACAGATTGTCTGATAAATTGTTAAAGAGCGGTGCAATCAGTGCCGAAGCTTCCTGTTGCGAGGTGGCGTATATTACGCTTTCCTCATTCAGAGTCAATCTTTTTTTGAAGATTTTTCTCTGTCGCTTCAGTTACCTGAAGCTCCTGACCCGGTGACTCGTAAGCCGTTGTTCCGTGTCAGTGGAGGCGCAGTATAGGGATTTTCTGGAGGCTGACAAGGGCTAATTGCAAATAATTTGCTGAGCGCTGCTTTTTTACTCTGAAACCGCTGAAAGTGACAGTTTTTCGAGCTTCCCAAAGCCATAACGCTGCAAAACGGGCATTAATTGTACAGCCTGCTCGGTGATCGCCATACAAAAAGCGATGTTCTCACCGGATGATAACGCCTCCGGCGCTTCATTCTCCAGTAACCAGACGGTACGGCGGGCAATCGCCGCGCCGGAGTCAATCAGCCGCGTCCCTTCCGGCAGCACCTGCTGCAGTTCTTCACTAATCAGCGGGAAGTGCGTGCAGCCCAGCACCACTGTGTCCGGCGGCTCCTTCATACGCAGCCACGGCTGCAGAATACGTCTCACTTCTTCTGTAGCTACCGGCTGACCGTGCAGTTTGGCTTCGGCCAGTTCCACCAGCTCTGCCGAGCCAAGCATTTCGGTTTTGCATTCACTGGCAAAGCGCGCCACCAGCTCATGAGTATAAGGACGCTTCACGGTGCCGCGCGTAGCCAGCAGGCCGACGATGCCGTTCCGGGTCAGACGCGCCGCCGGCTTAATAGCAGGTACCACGCCCACCACCGGGAATTCGAAACGTTCGCGTAAGGCAGGCAGGGTGACGGTGCTCGCTGAGTTACAGGCAATCACCACCAGTGCCAGGGGATAAAGGCGGGTCACTGCCTCAACGATAGCGACGACCCGTTCAACGATAAACTCTTCCGACTTCTCACCATAAGGAAAGGCAACGTTATCGAAAGCGTAAAGATAATGAAGATCCGGCAACAGCTTGCGGATCTCATCATAGACTGAAAGCCCACCGACGCCGGAGTCAAAAACCAGCACGGTGGGGCGCGGTTTAGAAGTTGTAGCTGCCGCTGAGGTAGTATTCCCGTCCAGGGGTTTCATAGCCATACGCTGTCTCGTAATCTTTATCGAACAGGTTGGCAATTCTACCACGAACGGTGAGATGGGATGTGACCGGATACGAAACCGCGAGATCCCACAGGCTCACACCGCCCATTTTCACGCGCGGACTTGGGTAAACGCTGTAATCAGTGTCATAGCGCTGACCGAGGTACTGCCAGGTCAGGGACCAGTCAAACTCAGCCACGCTCCAGTCCAGCTGGTATTTCACCTGCTGCTTAGCCCGACGCGCCAGGACTTCATTCGTCACTGCATTACGCGGATCGAGATAATCATAAGAGAGCGTATGCGCCAGAGAGCCCGTATCAAATGACGCCGTTGCTTCGACCCCTTTGATGCGTGCTTTATTGATATTGCTGTAATGCGAAGTGGAGTCAAAGTTAATCAGGTCGTCAATGTCGTTACGATAACCGGACAAACGCCAGTTTACCGGCCCGCTTAACCCTTCGAAGCCCCCTTCCCACTGCTTACTTTTCTCAGGTTGCAGGGAGCGATTGCCGTAACTCTCGCTATATACCTGATTCAGGTTCGGTGCCTTGAATGCGGTACCGTAAGAAGCAAACACGCTGTAGCCGTCAACAAACTCCCAGGCCGCGCTGCTCTGCCAGGTATTATGCCAGCCGAAGGCGTTATTATCATCACCGCGCACGGCTCCTTCCAGCGTTACGTTACCCAGCTTCTGCTGCATAGTGGCGTAGATACCCGTACTGCGCTGTTCCTGTCCGGCCGTCACATAGTTAGTACCCGGCTCTGAAGTCTGCTTCTGCCAGTCAACGCCGCCGCTGACCGTACCGTAGCCCACGGCGAGAGTATTGCCCCACTGAAGGTTATATTGCTCGACATCATCCAGCGTTGAGGCCGGACCATAGCGGCCTTTTGCAGGATCAAAGTTAAGGTCTTTAGTGTGGCTGTAGCTGGCGATGAGCTGTGAAGAGTAGATGCCGCGATTGAAACGCAGCCCGGTATCCCAACTCTGACTGTAGAGCTGGCGAGTATCGGGTATTCCGATCACCTGGGTGTAGTCACTGTTATAGGTGAGATAACCATCGTAGCCCGTGCGGTTATCAAAACCATAGCCACGAATGAAACCGCTGAACTCGTCATTAAACTGATGATCCACTGCACCATACAGTGATTTACTCATATAGCCATCGCGGTCTGGCTGCGCCGGATTACCGGATGAATCTGGCAGACCCGCAACGACATCATACCCCTTGGTATAGGTGTAACTGCCCGCCAGCGTCAGCAGGGTATCCTCACCCAGTCTCTGCTGAGTTGAGCCGTCGTAGGACTGATAGCCTTTTGAACCCACCCCAGCGTTGAGCGTAGTGCCGGGTTTATCACGCCCGGTGATGATATTAACCACACCACCAATGGCATCGGAGCCATATACCGCTGACCGCGCACCGCGCACATATTCGATACGTTGTACCAGCGAAATCGGGATCTGGCTCAGATCGGACGCGCCGCTGATCCCCGCCTGGTTAAGACGAATACCGTCAATCAGCACCAGAACATGGTTAGAGTTGGTGCCCCGAATAAACAGCGAGCTCTGCTGGCCCATACCGCCGTTCTGAGCAATATCAACGCCCGGTAAGCGGCGCATCACGTCAGTCAGCGTTTTCGACTGCCAGCGATCAATCTGTTCTCTGGTCACCACAGTAGTGGGGGCCAGCACCGAAGAGACCGGCTGTTCAAAACGGTTCGCCGTTACCACCTGTTCCGCTTCACGACTTTCCTGTGCATAGCCATACTGCGCCCAGAGCGCAAGCGCCGTTGCGCTAAAGGCAAACAGCGATTTATTCATCTTATTCATTATGAGAGCATCCAAAATTTCAGCAGGATGCCGCAGGCCTACGATTGATAGCACGCGATAATCGTAGTAATGCGACGTTAATCCGGCAGGTCTTCGGGCTCAGAGTCGTTTACAGGCAAAGACTTCCCATCCGAAGACAGTGTCTGCTTGCGCGATTGCCATGACATTCTATACCGCTGCGCGTCAGCTCCAGGTTTGCACTGGATTCCCTTTTAACTCGGGATGAGGCCGGTAAACGCATTTTAAGTTTAAAGAAATTGGATGTCCAGACAGCCAGACATCCATACTGGCAAAAAGTGCACAGTGCTGGACATGAGATGTGGAATCCCTACAATCGCCGGGCACTCTCCGCTTAATATTCAGGAAAAACCATGACGCCCGAACAGCTGCCCACTGAACAGTACGAAGATCAACTTGCCGAAAAGGTGGCGCGACTGACGTCAATGCTGGCACCGTTCAGCGCCCCTGAGGTGGAAGTCTTCCGTTCCCCGGTCAGCCACTACCGGATGCGCGCGGAGTTTCGTATCTGGCACGATGGCGACGACCTCTACCACATTATCTTCGATCAGCAGACCCGCCAGCGCATCCGCGTGGACAGCTTCCCGGCGGCCAGCGAGCTGATCAACCGCATGATGACCCGTCTGCTGGACGCGGTGCGCGACGTGCGCGTGCTGCGCTTCAAGCTGTTCCAGATTGATTATCTCTCCACGACCAGCGGGCAGATCGTGGTGTCGCTGCTCTATCACCGCAAGCTCGACGACGAGTGGCAGCAGGCGGCTACCGCACTGCGCGACACGCTGCGGGCAGAGGGCTTTGATCTGCAGCTGATTGGCCGCGCCACCAAAACCAAGATCTGCCTTGACCGTGACTACGTGGACGAGCGGCTGACCATTGACGGCCAGGAGATGATTTATCGTCAGGTCGAGAACAGCTTTACCCAGCCCAACGCGGCGGTAAACGTGAAAATGCTCGAGTGGGCGCTGGATACCACACGTAACGCCAGCGGCGATCTGCTGGAGCTGTACTGCGGCAACGGCAATTTCTCACTGGCGCTGGCGCGCAACTTCCGTCGGGTGCTGGCGACCGAGATCGCCAAGCCGTCGGTCGCCTCGGCCCAGTACAATATCGCCGTCAACCAGATCGACAACGTGCAGATTATCCGCATGGCGGCAGAAGAGTTTACCCAGGCCATGAACGGCGAGCGCAGCTTTAACCGGCTGGAAGGCATCGATCTGCAGAGCTACGAGTGTGAAACGATTTTTGTCGATCCGCCGCGCAGCGGGCTGGATGAAGAGACGGTGAAGATGGTGCAGGCCTATCCGCGCATTCTGTACATCTCATGCAACCCGCAGACGCTGTGCGATAACCTCGCCACGCTGTCGGCCACCCACGACGTCAGCCGGCTGGCGCTGTTTGACCAGTTCCCGTACACCCATCATATGGAGTGCGGCGTGCTGCTGACGCGCCGTTAATTGCCTGTGCAGGCCGGACTGACCGGCCCGCTACCAGCTGCAGGCTCGGGTGATATAACTGCACGATAAGATGTGTCAGGCAGCGGGAGAAGCGTGTGGCGACAACCCTTGCCGCCACCCGATCGTCAGGAGTGTGGCGCCTTCTTCACCCGCATGGCGATCCAGAACACCACCACCACCATCAGGATGGTCGGAATAAAGTTCGAACCAATATCCGGGTACTGAGCACGCACTACCGCGCTATACAGCAGGATCCCCAGCAGGAAGAAGGCAGCGGCCAGCGACGGCATCCCTTCCGGCATCGCACGGTTCAGGTAGCGCTGATGCAGGCACCAGGCCGCCAGCGCCAGGGCAATCAGCGGGAAAACGGTGAACGGAACGACAGAGCTGAACAGCGCCATAAAGGTGCCGTTGATTGAAAGTCCGGTGATAAACGCCAGCAGCAGCGTCCCTTTATCGCGTTGTGGAGCTAAACTCATTGCCTTTCCCCTTCACTCTTTAGATTCAAGCGTCACCGCCAGTTTCTCCTGCTCGCGGCGATACCAGTAGTAAGCCCCTTTGGAGATCATCCGCAGCTGCAGCACCAGCCGCTCTTCCAGCTGCCGACGCTGCCCGGCATCAATATCCAGCGCTTCGGCACCGGCGTTAAAGACGATAATCACCATCGCTTCGGCCTGCGCTTCGGTAAAGCTGCGCGGCATGCGGTTTTCCACCTCGAGGTAATCGGCGAGCTCGGCGATAAAATGCTGAATTTCACGCGCTACCGCGGCACGAAACGCCGCCGAGGTGCCGGAACGCTCCCGCAACAGCAGGCGAAAGGCGTTTGGATTATTGCCGATAAATTCCATAAATGTTGCCACCGAGGTGCGGATTACGCTGCCCCCTTTGGCGATACGCTGACGCGCCTGACGCATCAGCTGGCGCAACATCAGGCCACTCTCATCAACCATGGTCAGCCCTAACTCATCTACATCACGAAAATGACGATAGAATGACGTTGGGGCGATGCCGGCTTCCCTGGCCACTTCGCGCAGGCTCAGGCTGGCGAAGCTACGCTCGGCACTGAGCTGGCTGAATGCCGCTTCAATAAGTGACCGCCGTGTACGTTCTTTTTGCTGCGCTCTGACGCCCATGATTGTGCCTGTTAGACCTGCCGGACAGGCACTATAGCAAAAATTTCAGCGTACAGGCGGTCAAACTTTGTGAACGCCTGTTAAGCGGGTTGTTACCAAAAAAATGGCAAAAAATGCGCGTGGAATTGGGAAGTCGCTCACAAGATGTTAGAATCTCGTTGTAAAATTGTATAAGAAATAGGACGTATCGCTATGCCACAGTCTTATGATTACGACGCGATTATTATTGGTTCCGGTCCGGGGGGTGAAGGTGCCGCCATGGGGCTGGTGAAACAGGGCGCACGAGTCGCGGTGATCGAGCGCTATCATAATATCGGCGGCGGATGTACCCACTGGGGAACCATCCCGTCGAAAGCCCTGCGCCACGCCGTGAGCCGTATCATCGAGTTCAACCAGAACCCCCTGTACAGCGACCACTCACGTCTTCTGCGCTCCTCTTTTGCCGACATCCTTAACCACACCGAAAGCGTCATCAGCCAGCAGACCCGCATGCGTCAGGGCTTCTATGAGCGCAACCGCTGCGAACTGTTCCAGGGCGACGCCCGCTTTATCGATGCCAACACCATTGCGGTAGAGAGTCACGACGGCAGCGTTGAACAGCTGACGGCCGCGAAGTTTGTCATCGCCTGCGGGTCGCGCCCGTATCATCCACCGGACGTCGACTTCAGCCACCCGCGCGTTTACGACAGCGATTCGATCCTCAACCTGCACCATGAACCGGGCCACGTGATTATCTACGGTGCCGGGGTGATCGGCTGTGAATATGCGTCAATTTTCCGCGGCCTGAACGTCAAGGTTGACCTGATCAACACCCGCGATCGCCTGCTGGCGTTTCTCGATCAGGAGATGTCAGACTCGCTCTCCTATCACTTCTGGAACAACGGCGTGGTGATCCGTCACAACGAAGAGTTTGAGAAGATTGAGGCAGTCAGCGACGGGGTGATCATGCACCTGAAGTCTGGCAAGAAGCTGAAGGCAGACTGCCTGCTGTACGCGAACGGCCGCACCGGTAACACGGATTCGCTGGGGCTGGAAAACGTCGGGCTGGAAGCAGACGGCCGTGGCCTGTTAAAGGTCAACAGCATGTATCAGACCGCACAGCCGCATATCTACGCGGTCGGTGACGTGATCGGCTACCCGAGCCTGGCATCAGCCGCTTACGATCAGGGCCGTATTGCCGCGCAGGCGCTGGTAAAAGGTGAGGCGACCGCCCATCTGATCGAAGATATTCCGACCGGCATCTACACCATTCCTGAGATCAGCTCGGTCGGTAAAACCGAACAGCAGCTGACCGCCATGAAGGTGCCTTACGAAGTGGGCCGTGCGCAGTTCAAACACCTGGCACGCGCGCAGATCGTCGGGATGAACGTCGGCAGCCTGAAAATTCTGTTCCATCGCGAAACCAAAGAGATTCTCGGCATTCACTGCTTTGGCGAGCGCGCCGCCGAGATTATTCATATCGGCCAGGCGATTATGGAACAGAAAAACGGTGGTAACACCATTGAGTACTTTGTGAATACCACCTTTAACTACCCGACCATGGCTGAAGCCTACCGGGTTGCCGCACTGAACGGCCTGAACCGCTTATTTTAAACTGCCCGCCATTACACCCTGCATATGTTCACGGATCGCCTCTGCCAGCTGCTCATAGCGGCCGCGCAGGGGCGAACCCGGACGATACACCAGCGCAATGGTGCGCTGTGGTTCCGGCTTATAGCACGTCAGATAGCAGACGCCGTCGCGTACGCGCTCCTTCGGTACCGCCAGCGCAGGCAGCAGCGTAATGCCGCTTCCCGCCGCCACCATATTGCGTAAGGTCTCCAGACTGGTAGCGCGGAAATGGGTATCTTCATCCGCTCCCGCCTGGAAGCAGAAGCCCATTGCCTGATCGCGCAGGCAGTGGCCATCTTCCAGCATCAGCAGCTTTTCACCGGCCAGGTCCGACATCGGCACCCGATCGCGATCGCGCCACGGGTGATCCTGATAGACCGCCAGCTTCATCGGCTCGTCGAACAGCGGCACTTCAATAAACGCCTCTGACTCTTTGACCAGCGCCAGAATCGCACAGTCGAGCTTGCCGCTGTCCAGCTGGGCCAGCAGCTGCTGGGTCTGGGCCTCGTGCAGGTACATCTCCAGCTTTGGAAACGTCTTGTGCAGCGACGGAATAATCTGCGGCAGCAGATAGGGACCAACGGTGGGGATCAGGCCGATATGCAGCGGCCCGGACATCGCCTCGCCCTGCTGGCTGGCCATCTCTTTCAGGACTTTGACTTCCCGCAGCACGGTACGGGCCTGGTCCACCAGCAGCAGGCCGGCCTGGGTGAACAGCACCTTGCGGCTGGTGCGTTCCAGCAGCATCACGCCCAGCTCATCTTCCAGCTTGCGGATCTGTCCGCTCAGCGTCGGCTGGCTGACGTGGCAGGCATCCGCCGCCCGGCGGAAGTGGCGGTGTTCAGCCAGCGCAACCAGGTACTCAAGATCGCGAATATTCATTCAATTCTCCATTTCCACGATAGCTCGTGACGATAGATAGCATAGCAATCAACGATTAGCCCTATCAAGCCGCATTGACAATAATGTGCGCATTCCAACGAAACGCCACGTCAACCGCGTTAAACAAGAGGTTCTTTATGTTTGCAAGTCAGGAAGGTCAGTCCGTCCCGCAGGTTACTTTTCATACACGTCAGGGCGACAGCTGGGTCGACGTTACCACTGACGAGCTGTTTAAAGATAAAACGGTGATCGTCTTTTCCCTGCCGGGTGCCTTTACCCCAACCTGTTCATCCAGCCATCTGCCGCGCTATAACGAGCTGTCAGAGGTGTTTAAAACACACGGCGTGGACAGCATTCTCTGCGTGTCGGTCAACGACACCTTTGTGATGAACGCATGGAAAGCCGACCAGCGCGCGGATAACATCACCTTCATCCCGGACGGCAACGGCGACTTCACCCGCGGTATGGAGATGCTGGTCGAGAAAGCCGAGATCGGCTTTGGTCCACGCTCATGGCGTTACTCAATGCTGGTGCGCAACGGCGTGGTGGAGAAGATGTTCGTTGAGCCTAACAAGCCGGGCGACCCGTTTGAAGTGTCGGATGCCGACACCATGCTGCGCTACGTGGCACCCGAGTTTAAGGTGCAGGAGTCGGTTTCCCTGTTCAGCAAGCCGGGCTGCCCTTTCTGCGCCAAGGCCAAGCAGATGCTGCTCGATCGCGGCATTAAGTTTGAAGAGATTGTGCTGGGTCAGGATGCAACCACCGTCAGCCTGCGTGCCGTGACCGGCCGGGCGACCGTGCCGCAGGTGTTTATCGGCGGGCGCCATATCGGCGGCAGCGATGATTTAGAGCAGTATTTCGCCGCATAAGGGCGAACGCACGGCAATGTCTGAAGTAAGAAAATAAAAAAGAAGTGACCAGGCGGGCCAGCAGGCCCGCCTTTTTTATTTACGCCAGGCGCTGTTTAGCGTGCGCGATGGCCGCAGCCACCTGCTGCGGTGATACGCCGCCCTGCGCGTTACGCTTGTCGAGGCACGACTGCAGCGCCAGCACCGGATAGACGTCATCGCCAATCACGCTGCTGAACTTCTGCAGGTCGGCCAGCGACAGCGCTTCCAGCGCCACGCCCTGAGCAATGGCTTCCACCACCGCCTCACCGACGATATGGTGCGCTTCACGGAACGGTACGCCTTTGGCGACCAGGTAATCCGCCAGCTCGGTGGAGTTGGCGTAGCCCTGTTCGGCCGCTTCCTGGCAGCGCGGACGCTTCACCTGAATGCCGTCCAGCACCAGGGTAGCCATCTGCAGGCAGTCAAACCAGGTGTCGAGCGCGTCAAACAGCCCTTCCTTGTCTTCCTGCATATCTTTATTGTACGCCAGTGGCAGGCCCTTCAGCGTCATGCTCATCGCGGTCAGCGCGCCCTGCACGCGGCCGGCTTTACCGCGGATCAGCTCCAGCGCGTCCGGGTTTTTCTTCTGCGGCATCAGCGACGAGCCGGAAGTGACTTTATCCGACAGCTCAACGAAGCCCGCTTCACCGGTGTTGAAGAAGATCAGATCTTCGGCAAAACGCGACAGGTGGATCATGCCGATCGAGGCGTCAGACAGCAGCTCCAGCACGTGGTCACGGTCGGAGACGGTATCAAGGCTGTTACGGGTGGCGGAGGCAAAGCCCAGCCAGCCGGCCAGCTGCTCGCGGTCGATCTCATAGGCGGTACCCGCCAGCGCGCCGCAGCCCAGCGGGCTGACGTCGAGGCGCTTCAGGGTATCCTGCAGGCGGCTCTCATCGCGCGCCAGCATCTCCACGTAGGCCAGGCACCAGTGGGCAAAGGTCACCGGCTGCGCGCGCTGCAGGTGGGTATAACCCGGCATCACCGCGTCCTGGTTAGCTTCGGCAGTGGCGACCAGCGCCTGCTGGAACTGGCGGGTGGCGGCCAGCAGCTCGCCCACCTGCAGTTTGCACCACAGCTTCAGGTCGGTAGCGACCTGGTCATTACGGCTACGGCCGGTGTGGAGTTTTTTACCCAGCGCACCGACCTTGTCGATCAGCTTGCCTTCCACCCAGCTGTGAATATCTTCGGCGTCGCTCTCCAGAATCTGCTCCGGATTAGCGCGCACCTCTTCCAGCAGCACGTTCAGCGCGCTTTCCAGCTGCTGCTGCTCGTCTGCGGTTAATACGTTGACCGTCACCAGCGCTTTGGACCAGGCCACGGAGCCGATAATGTCCTGTTCTGCCAGACGATAGTCAAAGCGCAGTGAGTCATTAAACAGTTTAAAACGCCGATCGGCTGCCTGTGTGAACCGTCCACCCCAAAGTGCCATGTGCAGTGCTCCATTCAATTCATATGACAGGGGCGGCCGACGCCGCCCCTGATGGTATTCGGCAGGGCGGGACATGCCCGCCCGCAGGATTACTTCTTCTCGTTCAGCGCGCGGATGCGTGAAGAGAGGGAGAACAGACGGATAAAGCCGCCCGCGTGACGGTGATCGTACACTTCGTCTTCGCCGAAGGTGGCGAACTCTTCAGAGTAGAGGCTGTTAGCCGATTTCTTCTGAATCGCGGTGACCTGGCCTTTGTAGAGCTGCAGCACCACTTCACCGTTTACTTCTTCCGCCAGCGCTTCGGCAGAGGCCTGGATGGATTTACGCAGCGGCGCGAACCAGCGGCCGTCGTAAACCACATAAGACATCTCCAGGCCCAGCTGCTCGCGCCATTTGAAGCTGTCACGGTCCAGAACCAGCTGCTCTACCGCACGCAGCGCGTTAACCATGATGGTGCCGCCAGGGGTTTCGTAGCAGCCGCGGGATTTGATGCCCACCAGACGGTTTTCCACGATATCGATGCGGCCCACGCCGTGACGCGCACCGATGGCGTTCAGCTTGTCCAGGCAGCCAAACGGGCTCAGCGCTTCGCCGTTAACGGCAACCACGCGGCCTTTCTCTACGGAAACGGTGACCTGCTCAGGCTGGTCCGGTGCTTCCAGCGGATCGACGGTCCACACCCAGCAGTCTTTGTTCGGGGCATTCCACGGGCTTTCCAGCACGCCGCCTTCGGTAGAGATGTGCCAGGCGTTCTCATCACGGCTGTAGATTTTTTCCAGCGACGCGGTGGTCGGGATATTGCGCTCTTTCAGATAGTCGAGCAGCGCTTCACGGGAACGCAGGTTCCACTCACGCCATGGCGCAACTACTTTCAACTGTGGAGCCAGTGCGGTGTAGGTGGTTTCGAAACGCACCTGGTCGTTACCTTTACCGGTCGCGCCGTGGCACAGGGCATCAGCACCGACCTTCAGCGCCAGCTCAACCTGGGCTTTGGCGATGATTGGGCGCGCCATTGAGGTACCCAGCAGGTAAGTGCCTTCATACAGTGCACCGGTCTGCAGCACCGGATAAACGTACTCGCTGATAAACTCTTCACGCAGATCCACCACGTGGCACTCAGAAGCACCGGACTGCAGCGCTTTCTGCTCAACGCCTTCCAGATCTTTTGGATCCTGGCCAATATCCGCCACAAACGCCACCACTTCACAGCCGCCGTAGTTCTCTTTCAGCCAGGGAATGATCGCCGAGGTATCCAGGCCGCCGGAGTAAGCCAGTACGATTTTCTTGATGCTCTTGTCTTGCATGATAATTCCTTGATCTTCCCTTCGTCTTTCACGCTGCAGCTGCGTTGGCTTCACTCACTCACCCCGGTCACTTAGTAAACTAAGCTCCCGGGGATTCGTTCCATCGCCGCCTTGCTGCAGCATGAAATACTCGGGACAGTTAATAGTTAAGCGAGGATCCGGGTGCCGATGGACACACCGTTAAACAAATCTGGCAGCTGTTCCGCATGGCGCCAGCTGGCAATATCGACCGGACGGCCCAGCGTGCGGGCGGCATCCAGTGCTGCATTGACTTTAACAATCATTCCGTCGGTGATCACGCCGTCAGCGATCAGTTTTTCCGCTTTTGTCGCCGTCATCTCAGGGATACGCTGCTTGTCCGCGTCGAGGATGCCGCTCACGTCCGACAGCAGCACCAGATCGGCACCCAGCGTGGCCGCCAGCGCGGTGGCCGCCTGGTCGGCGTTGACGTTCATCAGCAGGCCATCCGCGGTAATGCCGATCGAGCTGACCACCGGCAGGAAGCCGGCGCTAAGCAGAGTGTTAATCAGCAGCGGCGAGCCCGCCGACGCCTGGCCCACGTGCCCCAGTTCATCATCAAACTGTGCCACCTTAACACTGTTACCGTCGCCCAGGCAGAGGCCAACAGCAGGAATGCCATGTTTTGTTGACCAGGCCAGCAGCGTTTTATTGGCGGTGCCCGCCAGCGCGCCGGTAATGATGTCAATCTGGTCGGCCGGGGTCACCCGCAGGCCGTTTTTCTTTTTCACCGGCAGCGACAGCTTGCTCATCAGCTCATCAACCAGGCAGCCACCACCGTGAACGATCAGCAACGGACGCTGATGCGTGCTACGGTAGCTGACCAGGGCATCAAACAGGCGCGTCAACGCCTCTTCGCTGTCCAGCAATACGCCACCTAACTTGATAATTAACGGACTGGTCATCAACGTAACTCGCTCTCTGTGGGTGTCTGCGTTCCGGTTGCACTGAAACGCCTGTTCAACGGCTGCGGCTGGCGATAAATTATCGGTTTCCATCTGCAGGTGGTTAATGTATTTTTATTCACTATTACTGCATGAATATTGACACTATCCTAACTCAAGGACCGGCAACAGTGAAGACAAAATTACCCCCTTTTATCGAACTATACCGCCAGCTGATTGCCACGCCCTCGATCAGCGCTACGGATATCGCCCTCGATCAGAGTAATCAGACTTTAATCAATTTGCTGGCAGGCTGGTTCCGTGACCTGGGCTTCACCACCGAGGTCCAGCCGGTGCCCGGCACGCGCAATAAATTCAACCTGCTGGCAAAGAGCGGTGACGGTGCCGGCGGCCTGCTGCTGGCCGGCCATACCGACACCGTACCGTTCGACGATGGCCGCTGGACGCGCGATCCGTTCACCCTTACCGAACATGATAATAAGCTCTACGGGCTGGGCACCGCCGATATGAAAGGCTTCTTCGCCTTCATCTTAGACAGCCTGCGTGACGTTGAGGTGTCTCAGCTTAAAAAGCCGCTCTATATCCTCGCCACCGCCGATGAAGAGACCTCAATGGCCGGCGCGATGTACTTCGCCAGCACCACCGCGATTCGTCCGGACTGCGCGATCATCGGCGAACCGACCTCGCTGAAGCCGGTGCGCGCCCACAAGGGCCACCTCTCCAAAGCGATCCGCATCCAGGGCCAGTCCGGCCACTCCAGCGATCCGGCACGCGGCGTCAACGCCATTGAACTGATGCACGAGTCAATCACCCAGCTGATGGGCCTGCGCAACACCCTGAAAGAGCGCTATCACCACGACGGTTTTGCCATCCCCTACCCGACCATGAACTTTGGTCACATCATCGGCGGCGATGCGCCAAACCGCATCTGCGCCTGTTGCGAACTGCATATGGATATTCGCCCGCTGCCGGGGCTGACGCTGAGCGATCTGGATGGCTTACTGCAGGAGGCGCTGGAGCCGGTCAGCGCCCGCTGGCCGGGCCGACTCACCGTCGGTGAGATGCACCCGCCGATCCCGGGCTACGAGTGCCCGCCTGACCATCAGCTGGTGCAGGTGGTGGAGAAACTGCTGGGCGTGCAGACCGAAGTGGTTAACTACTGCACCGAGGCCCCGTTTATTCAGCAGCTGTGCCCGACGCTGGTGCTGGGCCCGGGATCGATCAACCAGGCGCATCAGCCGGATGAATATCTCGACACCGCTTTTATTAAACCGACCCGCGCGCTGATTAGCCAGGTGGTCCATCATTTCTGCTATCACTGAGTGAAAAATGGGGTAATCAGCTGCAAAAACAGCGCATTGCCCCCGAATTGTATTATTCCGGTCGATAAGAATAACTTATCCCGCTTCGCTGTAATTAAATTTCATAAATTACCGCTATTTAGCGGCACGTTATCACCTGTTTAAGTCAATTGACGAAAGGTTCTTAACGTGGCTAGATAAAAGACTAAGTTATGCCCACAAGGGTGAAATAAAGTTACAGATAAGAAAAAGGGTGTCAGGGGTCATATGAACGAACAATATTCCGCAATGCGTAGTAACGTCAGTATGCTCGGCAAACTGCTCGGGGATACTATCAAGGATGCACTGGGAGAGAACATCCTGGAACGGGTGGAGACCATCCGTAAGCTTTCCAAGTCATCGCGTGCGGGAAATGACGCCGACCGTCAGGCGCTGCTGACCACGCTGCAAAACTTGTCCAACGATGAGCTGCTGCCGGTAGCCCGCGCCTTCAGCCAGTTCCTTAACCTGACCAACGTGGCCGAGCAGTACCACACTATTTCACCCAACGGCGAAGGGGCCAATAATCCGCAGGTGCTGGCACAGACCTTTGCGCGTCTGAAACAGCAGCCGGACCTGACGGAAGCGGACGTTCGCCAGGCGGTGGAATCCCTGTCGCTGGAACTGGTGCTGACCGCTCACCCGACGGAGATCACCCGTCGTACCCTGATTCATAAACTGGTGGAAGTGAACAGCTGCCTGAAGCAGCTCGATCACAACGACCTGTCCGACTACGATCGCGGCAAGATCATGCGCCGCCTGCGTCAGCTGGTTGCCCAGGCCTGGCACACCGATGAAATTCGTAAATACCGCCCGACCCCGGTCGATGAAGCCAAGTGGGGCTTTGCGGTGGTGGAAAACAGCCTGTGGGACGGCGTGCCGCAGTTCCTGCGCGAGCTGGACGAGCAGGTGGAAGCCTCCTTCGGCTACACCCTGCCGGTCGATTTCGTGCCGGTGAAATTTACCTCGTGGATGGGCGGCGACCGTGACGGCAACCCGAACGTGACCGCCACAGTCACCCGCCACGTGCTGCAGCTGAGCCGCTGGAAAGCCTGCGACCTGTTCCTGCGCGATATCGCCGTGCTGGTCTCCGAGCTGTCGATGTCCGAATGTACCCCGGAAGTCCGCGAGCTGTGCGGTAATCCGGAGGCGCTGGAGCCGTACCGCGAGATCATGAAAAACCTGCGCGGCCAGCTGATGAGCACCCAGGCCTACCTGGCCCGCCGCCTGAAGGGCGAGCGCCTTCCGCGCCCGGCCGACCTGCTGATCTCCAACGACCAGCTGTGGGACCCGCTCTACACCTGTTTCCAGTCGCTGCAGGCCTGTGGCATGGGTATCATCGCCAACGGCCAGCTGCTCGATACCCTGCGCCGCGTGAAGTGCTTCGGCGTGCCGCTGGTGCGCATTGACCTGCGTCAGGAGAGCACCCGTCACACCCAGGCGATCGCCGAAATTACCCGCTACCTGGGTCTCGGCGACTACGAAAGCTGGTCAGAAGCCGACAAGCAGGCGTTCCTGATCCGCGAACTGAACTCCAAGCGCCCGCTGACGCCGCTGAAGTGGGAGCCGACCGCCGATACCCAGGAAGTGCTGGATACCTGCCGCGTCGCCGCCGAAGTGCCGCAGGGCTCGATCGCCGCCTACGTGATCTCGATGGCGAAAACGCCGTCCGACGTGCTGGCGGTGCATCTGCTGCTGAAAGAAGCCGGTATTCCTTACGCAATGCCGGTGGCACCGCTGTTTGAAACCCTCGACGACCTGAACAACGCCAACGAGGTAATGGGCCAGCTGCTGAACATCGACTGGTACCGCGGCCTGATTCAGGGCAAACAGATGGTGATGATTGGCTACTCCGACTCGGCGAAAGATGCCGGCGTAATGGCCGCCAGCTGGGCGCAGTATGAAGCGCAGGAAAAACTGATTAACACCTGTGAGCAGGCCGGGATTACCCTGACCCTGTTCCACGGACGCGGCGGCAGCATCGGCCGCGGTGGCGCACCGGCGCACGCCGCGCTGCTGTCACAGCCCCCGGGCAGCCTGAAGGGTGGCCTGCGCGTCACCGAACAGGGCGAGATGATCCGCTTTAAGTTCGGCCTGCCGGAAGTGACCATCAGCAGCCTGGCGCTGTATACCGGTGCCATTCTTGAAGCCAACCTGCTGCCGCCGCCGCAGCCAAAAGACGAGTGGCGTCAGGTGATGGCGCAGCTGTCGGAGGTCTCCTGCAGGATGTACCGCGGCTACGTGCGCGAACATGACGACTTCGTGCCCTACTTCCGCTCGGCCACCCCGGAGCTGGAGCTGGCCAAGCTGCCGCTGGGTTCCCGCCCGGCCAAGCGCCGCCCGACCGGCGGCGTCGAGTCGCTGCGCGCCATTCCGTGGATCTTCGCCTGGACGCAGAACCGCCTGATGCTGCCGGCCTGGCTGGGCGCCGGTGCCGCGCTGCAGAAAGCGATGGCCGACGGCCATCAGGATCGGCTGGAAGTGATGTGCCGCGACTGGCCGTTCTTCTCCACCCGCATCGGCATGCTGGAGATGGTCTACTCCAAAGCCGACCTGTGGCTGGCGGAGTACTACGATCAGCGCCTGGTGGACAAATCCCTGTGGCCGCTGGGTAAACAGCTGCGCGACCAGCTGGACTCGGACATCAACGCGGTGCTGACCATCGCCAACGACTCACATCTGATGGCCGACCAGCCGTGGATCGCCGAGTCCATTGCGCTGCGTAACGTCTACACCGATCCGCTGAACGTGCTGCAGGCTGAACTGCTGCACCGTTCACGCCAGCTGGAAGAGGCCGGCGAACCGGACGCGCGCATCGAGCAGGCGCTGATGGTCACCATCGCCGGCGTGGCGGCGGGCATGCGTAACACCGGCTAGGCAACGGATACCATCAGCAAAAAAGGACGCTTGCGCGTCCTTTTTTTGTTTTAGTCGCTCGCTAACGGGCGGTCAGGATGCCGCTACCGCCGTGTTCGGCCGTACGCCCAGCGTATGGCAGATGGCGTAGCTCAGCTCGGCGCGGTTCAGGGTGTAAAAGTGAAAGTCCTTCACCCCTTCACGGCTGAGGATCCTGACCATATCCATCGCCACGTTGGCACCGACCATCTTGCGCGTTTCGGGATCGTTATCCAGCCCCTCAAACATCTGCGTCATCCAGCCCGGCACGCGCACGTTGGTCATGGCGGCGAAACGCTGCAGCTGCTTAAAGTTGGAGACCGGCAGGATGCCCGGCACGATCTCCGCGTCGATACCCGCCGCCACGCAGCGGTCGCGGAAGCGCAGGTAGCTCTCGACGTCGAAGAAGAACTGGGTGATGGCGCGGCTCGCCCCGGCATCGATTTTACGCCTGAGGTTGATCAGGTCAGCCTGGGCGCTTCTGGCTTCCGGGTGCACTTCCGGGTAAGCCGCCACCGAGATATCGAAATCCCCGACCTCCTTCAGCAGCGAGACCAGATCCGCCCCGTACATTTCCGGCTTGCCGGCACCCGGCGGCAGATCGCCGCGCAGCGCCACGATATGGCGGATACCGTTATTCCAGTAGTCGCTGGCAATCGCGCGCAGCTCATCGCGGCTGGCGTCGATGCAGGTCAGGTGCGGTGCCGCTTCCAGCCCGGTGCGATCCTTGATGCCTTTGATGATGCTGTGGGTACGGTCGCGCTCGCCGGAGTTGGCACCGTAGGTCACCGAAACAAATTTCGGCTTCAGGCTGCTCAGGCGATCGATCGAGCTCCACAGGGTTTCTTCCATTTCAGTGGTGCGCGGCGGAAAGAATTCAAACGAGACATTAATCTGTCCGTTAATCTCGGCCAGACTCTGATTCAGTGCTTCGCGCTGATTTGCATGGAAAAAACTCATACCTGTTATCCTCATCGATCGCTGCAGAACAAATATTGCCCGACAAACGTCTATCCATTCAGACGTCCAGACATTCAAAATGACGGAATCTGGTTATTCAGTCAACAGCTAAATGCGCAAAGGCAGTGACGAATTCTCAGGCAGGTTGAAGGATTCTCATGATGCAGGCAGGCGGACCAAAAAACCGTGAGGCAGGACAAACAACGGTAGCAGTCAGTCAAAACGCTGAGAGACTGCCTGTGGCAGGCGTTAATACCTGTGAACCTGTCCCGTCGGTTGTCGCAACAGATTCACAGGCCGGGCAGGCGGCCCGGCACGCGTCATCGAAATACAGGCCGCTACGGGCAGATTACAGCAGCTGAGCCAGGCGATTGAGATCGGACTGAATCGCCCCGGCAGTGACGTCACGGCCGGCACCCGGCCCGCGGATCACCAGCGGGTTATCGCGATACCAGCGGCTCTCGATGGCAAACACGTTGTCACACGGCAGCAGCGCGGCCAGCGCGTGGTCCGGGCGTACCGCTTCCACGCCGACGCGCGCCTTGCCGTTAGCATCGAAGCGCGCCACGTAGCGCAGCACCAGCCCCAGCTCCTGCGCCGCTTCATAGCGCTGCAGCATCTGCTCGTTGAGCACGTCGCTGTTTTCGAAGAAGTCGTCGGCGGTGCCGGCCTGGCAGCCCTCCGGCACCAGCGATTCAACGCGCACCTGGCCCGGTTCAATATCGTAGCCCGCTTCACGCGCCAGAATCACCAGCTTGCGCATCACGTCCTGACCGGAGAGGTCGACGCGCGGATCGGGCTCGGTCAGCCCCTGCTGCCAGGCCTGGTCCACCAGCTCGGTAAAGGGCACCGAACCGTCAAACTGCAGGAACAGCCACGACAGCGTGCCGGAGAAAATACCGCTGATCGACAGAATACTGTCGCCGCTTTCGCGCAGATCGCGCACCGTATGGTTGACCGGCAGCCCGGCACCGACGGTGGCGTTATACAGCCAGTGGCGTCCGGTCTTGGCAAAGGCATCGCGGATTTGACGGTAGTCAACGCCGCTGGACGCCCCGGCCACCTTATTGGCACCGATCACGTGGAAACCGTAGCTGGCAAAATCCAGGTACTGTGCCGCCAGCGTCTCACTGGCGGTCACGTCCAGCACCACCAGGTCGTCGAACGGGTGTGCACGCATCCACAGGAACAGCGACTCCTGATCCAGCGCCTCGGACTCAGTCTCAAAGAACGCCAGTGCGCGGCTGGCGTCCAGCCCCGCGTAGTTAAGCAGGCTGCGGCGGCTGTCCACCACCCCGGCCAGCACAAATTCAAAGCCGGTACGCGCCGACAGCGTCTCCTGCTCGCGGGCGAACAGCTCCAGCCAGCGTGAGCCGATGTTGCCTTTACCAAACAGCACCAGCCCGACCTGCTTCTCGGCGCGGAACAGCGTCTGGTGCAGCCCGCGGATAAGGTGTTCGGTTGGGCCAACGCGCAGCACCGCCACCAGGCTGATCCCCTCCTCAGACTGCCAGATAAACTCTACCGGCTGGTCTTTCATCTGCTGCCAGAAACGGTGGCTGTGCAGCGGATTACGGCAGACGCCGGCCCCGACCATCGCCACCAGCGCCATACCGTCACGCAGCTGCAGGCGTCCCGGTAACCCGGCATCCTGCAGCAGCGTCAGCGCGCTGTTAACCACTTCCGAGGTGTAACACAGCTGCAGCAGGTTGCGATCGGGATGGATACCGGTCGCCAGCGGGCGCACCTGGGCGCGCTTCAGCAGCTGGTCGATCTCTTTATGCAGAATGGTAAAGTCGTGCTGCGGTGGCACCTGGAACTCAATCAGGCAGACGTCATCATGGCTGGTGACGATGCGCGCACCGGTACCGGACGCCAGCACCCGCTCAATACGGGTCGAGCCCTGCTCCGGCTGATAGCTGCAGCGCAGCTGTAAATCGATATTGCTGGCCGACACCGGCTGCAGGGTGCGGGTGTGCAGCACCGGCGCGGCCAGGCGCGCCAGCTCGCTGGCCTCGTCCAGCCGCAGCAGCGGCAGCAGGCAGGCATCTTTCACCTTACGCGGGTCGGCGCTGTACACCCCGGCCACGTCACTCCAGATGGTCACCCGCGTGGCCCCGGCCAGCGCGCCGATCTGCGTCGCCGAATAGTCGCTGCCGTTGCGCCCGAGCAGCACCGTTTCACCGGCGTCGCTGCGGCTGATAAAGCCGGTCACCACCAGGCGGTGCGAGCCGCGCTGTGCCATCAGTTGCTGCAGCAGCGGCAGGGATTTCGCTTCATCCACCTGCGGCTGAGCGGCGCGCTCCGCACGCAGAAAATCTCGGGCGTCCAGCCAGGAGGACTCAATATCGCGCTGGTTGAGCACCGCCGACATCAGCCGCGCCGACCAGATCTCACCGTGGCCAACCACTTCGGCATATACCGCTTCACTGATTTCGCCGTCCAGCAGCGCGGCCAGCCGCTCCAGATCGTGGATAAAGGTGCCAGTCAGCGGCTCGGCGATCTCAGCAGGTAACAGGCTGGTAATCAGTTCACTTTGATAACGACGCAGCGCCTGCTGTACCTGATGGGCCGACAGCCGATCGCTGTGGCTCAGCTTTAACCAGCTGATTAACTGGTTGGTGGTACTGCCGGCCGCCGACACCACCATCAGATCGCCCGGCTGGCTGTATTCCGCCATAATCCCGGCCACCCGCTGATAGCATTTCGCATCCGCCAGACTGCTGCCGCCAAACTTATGTAACTGACGTGAACGTCCTGCCCCTGCTGAATAACTCATGCTTACCTCTTGGCCGCAATCCGGAAGGCATTATCCAGATCGGCAATTAAATCTTCATGATCCTCAATCCCCACGGAGATACGCAGCAGCGACTCGGAAATCCCGGCCTGCGCACGCGCCTCGGCTGACATACCCGCGTGGGTCATGGTCGCCGTGTGGGAGATCAGGCTCTCAACGCCACCCAGCGACTCCGCCAGGGTGAACAGTTCCAGCGCTTTCAGGAAGCGGCGTAGCGTCGCCTCATCACCGTCAAACTCAAAACTGAGCATCGCGCCGAAGCCTTTCTGCTGCTTCACCGCAAACTCATGTCCTGCATTGGACGGCAGAGAAGGATGATACAACTTTTTCACCAGCGGTTGCTGCTGCAGATAGTCCACAATCGCCAACGCGTTGCGCTGAGCTGCCGCGATACGCGGTGCCAGCGTGCGCAGGCCGCGCAGCAGCAGATAGCTGTCAAACGCCGCACCGGTGACGCCGATATTGTTCGCCCACCAGGCCAGCGTTGTAACATGCTCTGGATCTTTGGCAATCACCGCCCCCGCCACCACGTCCGAGTGGCCGTTCAGGTACTTGGTACAGGAGTGGATCACCAGATCCGCGCCCAGCGCCAGCGGGTTCTGCAGCGCCGGGCTGAGGAAGGTGTTATCCACCACGCTAATCGCGCCGGCCTCGGCCGCGGCTTTACAGATCGCAGCAATATCCACCACGCGCAGCAGCGGGTTGCTCGGGCTTTCCACCAGCACCAGCTTTGGCTTCTCCGCCAGCGCGGCCTGCAGGGCCGCTTCATCACCCTGATCGACGAACTTCACGCGATAAGCACCGCGCTTGCTCAGGCTGTCGAACAGACGATAGCTACCGCCGTAACAGTCGTGCGGTGCCACCAGCAGGTCACCCGGCTGCAGGAATACGGTGGTCACCAGATGGATCGCCGACATACCGGTATTGGTCATTACCGCACCGGCACCGCCTTCCAGATCGGCCAGCGCACGCTGCACCACATCACGGGTCGGGTTACCGCGGCGTGAATAGTCATGGGCGCGCGGCTCGTTAAAATCGGTGAAGTTATACGTACTGGAGAGGTGAATCGGTGGGACAACGCAGCCATATTGCTCGTCGTCATTCAAACCGCTACGTACTGCGATAGTTGCCTGTTTACGCGTCATGGTGCATATATTCCTGCAGGTCGGGAAGAAGATGGCATATAGAGTAAAGCGGGGCACAATAGACGTCAATACATCTGGACATCTAAATGTCTTTGCGTATAGATTGAGCAACGGACCAATAACCGCTAGAATTATGCCGAAATCCCCCGCAGAAAGTGGTGTCATCCCGGTGTGATGGCCACCGACTTCGGGCATAATTAGCCGGTTTTCGGCATTTTCACTTTCATACGATGATTAAGGTAGCCCATGGCTGAATGGAACGGCGAATATATCAGCCCTTACGCTGAGCACGGTAAGAAGAGCGAGCAGGTCAAAAAAATCACGGTATCCATCCCGTTAAAAGTCCTGAAAATTTTGACGGACGAGCGCACGCGCCGCCAGGTCAACAACCTGCGCCATGCCACCAACAGCGAACTGCTGTGTGAAGCGTTCCTGCACGCCTTCACCGGACAGCCGCTGCCGGACGACATCGACCTGCGTAAAGAGCGCAGCGACGAGATTCCCGAAACGGCCAAGGCGATCATGCGTGAGATGGGCGTCGATCCGGACACCTGGGAGTACTGAGTTCCGCCACTCAGTCGCTGCCGGCCACGTGCCCCGCTGAAAAGGGGGACGTGGCCCGCGCCAGCACCGATCTCCCGCTCCGCTGGCTGGCACCCTGTTCCTGCCCTTCCCCCCTCTGCTGTCATCCTCCCTTTGCCTTACCTCTGACGATCTACGCTTTTACCGAACGCTATCTGCCTGACGCACGCGCACCGTGCTATCCCTGATGACGTTTTGTCGCACAGGCCCGGCCTTATCCCCTGCTGCCCCCCATTCGGGGACTGTTTTCTCCCGCCATCACTGAGCAGGCTATGAGATCCGTCTCAGATAAGAAAAGGAATCTACCATGTGTACCCGTGTCTTTATGAATATGCACCCTGACTATCTGGTCAGCGCGCGTGGGCTGGACTTCTTTGGCCCGGCCGATCCCGCGCTGGTGATCACCCCGCGCGGCATTGAGCACAGCGGCAGCGACGAACCGGATGCGCTGTGCTGGCAGACGCGCTACGGCAGCGTGATGATTTACGCCAGCGGCCTGTTTCCGATGGATGGCATCAACGAAATGGGGCTGGCAGGCCACACGCTCTATTACAATAACGGCAAACAGCAACAGCGCGACAATCAGGACAAACCGCAGCTGGACAGCCGTGCCTGGCTCAGCTGGCTGCTGGATAACCACGCCACGGTGGCGGAAGCGGTGGCAGGATTAGAAAACGTGCGGCTGGTTGCCAGAAAACTGCCGATTGATTACGCCACCGATACCAAACATATTGCGCTGGAGGATACCAGCGGCGACTCGGCGATTATTGAGATCGATGACGGCAAGGTGAACATCTACCATCATCGTGAATACCGGGTAATGACCAATCCGCCATCTTATGCGCAACAGCTGGCTAACCTGGAAAAGTACCGCTTTACGGATGCCGACCACTATCCGGCCACACAAAGCCCGCAGGACCGCTTTGTCCGCGCCACCCTGCATCTGCGCAACCTGCCGGAACCACACAGCGCCGACCAGGCTCGGGGGTTTGTGCAGTCGGTACTGTCCAACCAGGCCTTCCCGGTGGGCTACCCGGATATGGACGATCCGATGGTGCGCGAAGTCAGCGCCGCCTATCAGCGGTACTCACGCTATCCCGGTGAGAACAGAGGCACCGCCACCTACTGGAGCACCCTTACCGACCTCAGCCGGGGGGAATACTGGTTTAAGTCGGTGTTCGCGGCATCCTCCGTGTATGTGAAGCTGCAGGAGATAGACTTCAGCGCCGGCCAGCCGGTGCGCCAGCTCGACCATCTGCAGCACTACGCCGAACGCGGGTTACAGGGGAACATTCTGGCGCAGCTGACGCCCTGCTGAGCGCCCATAAAAAAACCCGGCCGAAGCCGGGTTTTTTCTGCATCAGAAACGGCAGGCCGCTTCCGAAAGGCGTCTTACTTGGCGCCTGGGATGCTGAAACGCTTGTTGAAGCGGTCAACACGGCCACCGGTAGCAACGTCACGCTGCTTACCAGTGTAGAACGGGTGGCATGCGCCACACACGTCCAGGTTCAGGTCGCGACCCACGGTAGAGCGGGTTTTGATTTCGTTACCGCAAGAACATTTAGCAGTAACTTCAACGTAATTTGGGTGAATACCTTTTTTCATGGGAAACCTCAGTTAAGGCCGTGTCGCTCTCCCGCGCCAGGAAAATCCTGCGCCGGCACCACACGAGAATTAATAATGATTAGGTGAAGCTGATACCAAAAAAGCCGTACCAGCGGCGGCGAACTATACAGAAATTAACCGCCCGCCGCAATCGGATCCGCACATCACCGACGACACAGTGTACACTATCCGGCTTAAGTTTTCATCCGGATGAACCCATGCCCGTTGTTCAGGTCGCGCTAGCCGTTCCCCTTGCCCGCTGTTTTGACTACCTGCTGCCCCCCCACCTCAACCCGGTGGTCGGCGGCCGCGTCAGCGTGCCTTTTGGCAAGCGTGACGCGACGGGCGTGGTGGTGGCGATCCGTGAAACCAGCGACTACCCGCTCGATCAGCTGAAAAGCGTGCAACAGGTGCTGGACGATGAGTCGCTCTACCCGCCGTCGTTGTGGCGGCTGCTACTGTGGGCGGCGGAGTACTATCACTACCCGCTGGGCGAAGTGCTGTTCCACGCCATGCCGGTGCTGCTGCGCCAGGGCAAAGCCGCGGAAGAAGCGCCGCTGTGGCAGTGGCAGATCACCGATGACGGCCGCGCCACCGCGCCGGAAAGCCTGAAGCGCGCGCCGAAACAGCAGCAGGCGCTGGCCGCGCTACGCCATCGCGGCCTCTACCGCCATGAAATCGGCCAGCACGATATCACCGACGCCACGCTGCAGGCGCTGCGTGCCAAAGGGCTGTGTGACCTGCACTCCCGCGCGCGCCAGCGCGACGACTGGCGTGAGCACTTTGCGGTCAACGGCGAGCGCCTGCGGCTGAACACCGAGCAGGCGACCGCGGTGGGCGCGATCCGCAGCGCGGACGATCAGTTTGCCGCCTGGCTGCTGGCGGGGATTACCGGTTCAGGTAAAACTGAGGTCTACCTCAGCGTGCTGGAGAATATCCTCGCCGCCGGCCACCAGGCGCTGGTGCTGGTGCCGGAAATCGGCCTGACGCCGCAGACCATCGCCCGCTTCCGCGAACGTTTTAACGCGCCGGTCGACGTGCTGCACTCCGCCCTCAACGACAGCGAGCGGCTGGCGGTGTGGCTGCGCGCGCGCAGCGGCGAAACGGCGATCGTGATTGGCACCCGCTCGGCGCTGTTTACCCCCTTCGCGCGGCTGGGTGCCATCATCATTGATGAAGAGCACGACGGCTCCTACAAACAGCACGAAGGCTGGCGCTATCACGCCCGTGACCTGGCGGTGTTCCGCGCCCGTCAGGAAAATATCCCGGTGGTGATGGGCTCCGCAACGCCGGCGCTGGAAACGCTGCACAACGTGCAGGCCGGCAAATACCGCCAGCTTAACCTCAGCAAACGCGCCGGCAATGCCACCAAAGCCACCCAGCTGCTGATCGACCTGAAAGGCGTGAAGCTGCAGGGCGGCCTGTCACCGCTAATGATCAAAAAAATCGGCCAGCACCTGCAGGCGGATAATCAGGTGCTGCTGTTCCTTAACCGCCGCGGCTTCTCGCCGACGCTGCTGTGCCACGAGTGCGGCTGGATTGCCGAATGCCAGCGCTGCGACCGCTACTACACGCTGCACCAGCAGCAGCGCCAGCTGCGCTGCCACCACTGTGACAGCCAGCGGCCGATCCCATATCAGTGCCCGTCGTGCGGCTCCACCCATCTGGTGCCGGTCGGCTTAGGCACCGAGCAGCTGGAACATAACCTCAGCGCGCTGTTCCCCGACGTGCCGCTGTCGCGCATTGACCGTGATACCACCAGCCGTAAAGGCGCGCTGGAGCAGCAGCTGGCCGAGGTGCATCGCGGCGGCGCGCGCATTCTGGTCGGTACCCAGATGCTGGCCAAAGGCCACCACTTCCCTGACGTGACGCTGGTATCGCTGCTGGACGTCGACGGTGCATTGTTCTCGGCTGACTTCCGCTCCGCCGAAAGGTTCGCCCAGCTCTATATTCAGGTGGCCGGCCGCGCCGGCCGCGCCGGCAAGCAGGGCGAGGTGTTGCTGCAGACCCACCATCCGGAGCATCCGCTGCTGCAAACGCTGCTGAAACAGGGCTACGACGCGTTTGCCCACCAGGCGCTGAGCGAACGGAAAAGCGTCTTTCTGCCGCCGTTTACCAGCCACGCACTGTTCCGCGCCGACGATCACGACAACCAGCAGGCGATGCTGTTTTTACAGCAGCTGCGTAACCTGCTGGAGGCCAGCCCGCTGAAAGATGAGGCGTTCTGGATTATGGGCCCGGTCCCGGCGCTGCAGGCCAAACGCGGTGGCCGTTACCGCTGGCAGCTGCTGCTGCAGCACCCGTCGCGGGCGGTGCTACAGCGCGCGCTTAAGGCCACGCTGCCGCTGATCGGCACGCTGCCACAGGCGCGTAAGGTGAAGTGGACGCTGGATATCGATCCGAGCGAAAGTTAAGGCACGTAAGCGTTTGCCTGTGAATTTTGCGGGGCCGATCGAAAAAAGTCGCACAAGTCACATTTTTTATGCAAATTAAGTAACAGCAGAGCGCGACATCTGTTAAGAATGCGGCTGGCAGCGCAGGAAGCGGCACAGGCCAACGCGAAGAAACTATTGTCATAAGATTGTCAGACCCGCGACAGCGGGTTACTGGGAGAAGCAGTGGAGCAGAATCAAGAGACGACGGCAGCGACCATGAAGGACGTGGCCGAAAAAGCAGGGGTATCAACGGCCACGGTCTCACGCGCGCTGATGAATCCGGAAAAAGTCTCCGCTGCGACCCGCGCAAAAGTCGAGCAGGCGGTGATTGCCGTCGGCTACTCACCGCATTCGATGACGCGCAGCACCCGGCGCGGTGAATCCCGCACCGTACTGGTGATTGTGCCGGATATCTGCGACCCGTTCTTCAGCGAGATTATTCGCGGCATCGAAGTGGTGGCGGCGCGCAAAGGCTACCTGGTGCTGATCGGCGACTGCGCTCACCAGAACCAGCAGGAGAAGTCGTTCCTCAACCTGATGCTGACCCGCCAGATCGACGGCATGGTGCTGCTGGGTTCTCAGGTACCTTTCGATACCCGCCAGGAGGAGCAGCGTAATCTGCCGCCAATGGTGATGGCTAACGAATTTGCTCCCGAGCTGGAGCTGCCCACCGTACATATTGATAACCTGACCGCGGCGTTTGAAGCGGTTAACCACCTGCAAAAGCTGGGGCACCGCCGTATCGCCTGCATCGCCGGCCCGGAAGAGATGCCGCTGTGCCAGTACCGCCTGCAGGGCTATATTCAGGCGCTGCGCCGTCACGGCATCAGCGTCGATCCGCAGTACATCGTGCGCGGTGAGTTTAGCTTTGATGCCGGCGCGCGGGCGATGCGGCAGCTGATGGCGCTACCAAAGCCGCCTCAGGCGCTGTTTTGCCACAGCGACATCATCGCGCTGGGGGCGATGGCGCAGGCGAAAAATATGGGGCTGCGCATTCCACGCGATCTGTCGCTGATCGGCTTTGATGATATTGAGCTTTCCCGCTACAGCGATCCGCAGTTAACCACCGTCGCCCAGCCGCGTTTCAACATAGGTCGCGAAGCAATGCTACTCTTGCTGGAGCAGCTGGAGGGCAGAATGGTGAATACGGGTTCCCGCCTGCTGGATTTTGAACTTAAAATCCGTGGCAGCACGGCGCCATCGCTGTACGACGAAGACTAACCACAGACGTTTCCGCCCGTCCGATAAGATTATCTGCAAAAAAATCAGCGGATTCTTAGTGATATGCTGGCTGGTCAAACCTCAGCCCCTTGCGTAACATGGCGGGGCTGTACCGGGAGCACACTTTTCTTCCCGGTAATTTCTTTCATTATTTATAAACGGAACGAGAGTGGCACAAAAAGATTATGTCAGCCGCGGGCGTTCGACAGGGACGCGTCGCAAAACCACCCGCGGCAAAAAAGCCAGCGGGGGTTCAGGGGTTTCAAAAGTCATGACGGTTCTGGCGGTCGCCGTGCTGGTCGCCTTTGTCGGCGGCCTGTGGTTTATCGCCCACCATAAGAAAGAAGAGACGCCGGTCATTCCTGACCACAAAGCCGTCGGCAACGGGCTACCGCCGAAGCCGGAGGAGCGCTGGCGCTACATTAAAGAGCTGGAAAACCGCCAGTTAGGCGTGCCGATGCCGACCGAACCGTCCGCCGGGGGCGAAGTGCACTCGCAGACCCAGCTGACCGACGAACAGCGCCAGCTGCTGGAGCAGATGCAGGCGGATATGCGCCAGCAGCCGACCCAGCTGAACGAAGTGCCGTGGAATGAACAGACCCCGGCGCAGCGACAGCAGACCATGCAGCGCCAGCAACAGCAGCAGAACGATCTGCAGCAGCAGGCACGGATGCAGCAGCAGCAACTGCGTCAGCAACAGCAACAGCAGCAGCGCCTGCAGCAGCAGAACAGCCAGCAGCAGCAGACGCGCATGCTGCAACAGCAGGCGACGCAGCAGAACACCCAGCAGCAAAGCCATATGTTGCCGCAGACGACGCGCACCCAGCAGCAGCCGGCTCAAACGCCGCGCGTGCAGCAGCCGCAAACACAGCCGACGCGCCAGGCCCCGGTCACCCAGGCCACCCGTGAAACGGAGGTTGCCGCGCAGCCGAAGGCCGAGACGAAGCCGAAAGAAGCCGAAAAAGAGAAGGCGCAGCGCTGGATGGTGCAGTGCGGTTCGTTCAAAGGGACCGATCAGGCCGAGTCAGTTCGCGCTCAGCTGGCGTTTGAAGGGTTCGAAAGCCGCATCACCAGCGGCGGCGGCTGGAACCGCGTGGTGATTGGTCCTTACGCCAGTCGCGCCGCGGCCGACAGCGCGCTGAAAGGCCTGCGCGGCTCCGGCCACGCAAATTGTATTCCTCTCGCCATCGGGGGTTGAAACCCCCGCCAACCCGCCCCATATCTGGTTGCATCTGTGCCCGGCGCGAGCTCGCCGGGCCCTATTCAATCGGTTATAAGGGGTCTGCCCGTGACAACAATAGTAAGTGTACGACGCAACGGCCAGGTAGTGATTGGCGGCGATGGCCAGGCTACCCTCGGCAATACCGTGATGAAAGGCAACGTCAAAAAAGTGCGCCGCCTCTACAATGATAAAGTGATCGCCGGCTTCGCCGGAGGCACGGCAGATGCCTTCACCCTGTTTGAACTTTTCGAACGCAAACTGGAAATGCACCAGGGTCATCTGGTCAAAGCGGCCGTTGAGCTGGCGAAAGACTGGCGCACAGATCGTATGCTGCGCAAGCTGGAAGCCCTGCTGGCGGTAGCAGATGAGAACGCCTCGCTGATCATCACCGGCAACGGTGACGTAATCCAGCCCGAGAATGACCTGATTGCTATTGGTTCCGGCGGGCCTTACGCCCAGGCGGCCGCCAGGGCGCTGCTGGAAAATACCGAGATCGGCGCGCGTGATATTGTGGAAAAGGCGCTGGGTATTGCAGGCGATATCTGCATCTATACCAACCACAACCTCACCATCGAAGCATTACCGTCTAAAGCGTAAGGACCCTATTTATGTCTGAAATGACCCCGCGCGAGATCGTCAGCGAACTCAACAGATTTATCATCGGTCAGGATGGCGCCAAGCGTGCCGTGGCTATCGCCCTGCGTAACCGCTGGCGTCGCATGCAGCTTAATGAAGAGCTGCGCCATGAAGTAACGCCGAAAAACATCCTGATGATTGGCCCGACCGGCGTCGGCAAAACCGAAATTGCCCGTCGCCTGGCCAAGCTGGCAAACGCGCCGTTTATCAAAGTCGAAGCAACCAAGTTCACCGAAGTGGGCTATGTTGGTAAAGAAGTGGACTCTATCATTCGCGATCTGACCGACTCAGCGATCAAAATGGTCCGTTCACAGGCGATTGAGAAAAACCGCTACCGCGCCGAAGAGCTGGCGGAAGAGCGCATTCTTGACGTGCTGATCCCACCGGCTAAGAACAACTGGGGCCAGAACGAAGTGGCCGCCGAGCCGTCTGCCGCCCGTCAGTCGTTCCGTAAAAAGCTGCGCGAAGGCCAGCTGGACGATAAAGAGATCGAGATCGACCTGGCCGCCGCCTCGCCGGGCGTTGAGATCATGTCCCCGCCGGGCATGGAAGAGATGACCAGCCAGCTGCAGTCGATGTTCCAGAACCTTGGTGGCCAGAAGCAGAAAGCCCGCAAGCTGAAGATCAAAGAAGCGATGAAGCTGCTGATCGAAGAAGAAGCGGCGAAGCTGGTGAACCCGGAAGAGCTGAAGCAGAGCGCCATTGATGCGGTCGAGCAGCACGGCATCGTGTTTATCGATGAGATCGATAAAGTCTGTAAGCGCGGCGAATCCTCCGGCCCGGACGTTTCCCGTGAAGGCGTTCAGCGCGACCTGCTGCCGCTGGTGGAAGGCTGCACCGTGTCGACCAAACACGGCATGGTCAAAACCGACCATATCCTGTTTATCGCCTCCGGCGCGTTCCAGGTGGCCAGCCCGTCTGACCTGATTCCGGAACTGCAGGGCCGCCTGCCGATCCGCGTTGAGCTGCAGGCGCTGACCACTCACGACTTCGAGCGCATCCTCACCGAGCCAAGCGCCTCGATCACCGTGCAGTACAAAGCCCTGATGCAGACCGAAGGCGTGGAGATCAACTTTACCGCAGACGGCATCAGCAAGATTGCCGCCGCCGCGTGGCAGGTGAATGAAACCGCCGAGAATATCGGTGCGCGCCGCCTGCACACCGTGCTGGAACGCCTGGTCGAGGAGATCTCCTTCGAGGCCAGCGACAAGAGCGGTAGCACCATCACCATCGACGCCGATTACGTCAGTCAGCACCTTGACGAGCTGGTGGCCGACGAAGACCTCAGCCGCTTTATCCTGTAACCGCCCGCCGTTTGTTCCCGGGGAGGCAGCCGCCTCCCCGGTGAAAAGTGATGCTTTTGCCAACAGCCGCCATAAAGCGATATACTCTCTGTCCCGGCAGCAACCAGATGAACCCGCGATGAAATACGATACCTCCGAACTGTGCGACATCTACCATGAAGACGTAAATGTCGTTGAACCGCTTTTCTCAAACTTTGGTGGCCGCACCTCGTTTGGTGGGCAGATCATCACGGTGAAATGTTTCGAAGACAACGGTCTGCTCTACGATCTGCTGGAAGAGAACGGGCGTGGGCGCGTGCTGCTGGTTGACGGTGGCGGCTCGGTGCGGCGTGCGCTGGTCGATGCGGCGCTGGCGCAGCTGGCGGTGCAGAACGAGTGGGAAGGGATGGTAATTTACGGCTCGGTGCGTCAGGTCGACGACCTGGAAGAGCTGGACATTGGCATCCAGGCGATTGCGGCGATCCCCGCTGGCGCGGCCGGTGAAGGCATTGGTGAAAGCGACGTGCGCGTTAACTTTGGCGGCGTCACCTTCTTCTCGGGCGACCACCTGTATGCCGACAACACCGGCATCATCCTGTCAGAAGATCCCCTCGACATCGAATAAACAAAAACGGGTGCCACAGGCACCCGTTCTCTTTGCTGGCTATAGCGGGTGCAGCATTACACCTCTTCCATTTTTCCCAGCAGCGCACGCAGACGATCCTGCCATACGTGCTGTTCTTCTTTCAGCTGCTGGTTTTCACGCACCAGTGCATCGGTGTTGCCTGACGCCTGCTGAACCTGCTGGTTCAGATTACCGTTCTGCTCTTTAAGCTCTTCAATTTCCATCTGCAGCAGCGTGATGGTATCAATCGCCTGCTGCACTTTCGCTTCCAGTTTTTCGAATACTTCAAATGACATGTTTCTCTCTCTCCTAATCGCAGGGCGTTGATTATGCTAGCCGCAGGGACAAGGGATGAACCGGTATGCCGCGGATAACACTATTCATCCGATTGTAAGTAGAGCCGCCCGTCAAGTCCAGCGATGAACCCGTCAGGGGCGTAGTCTGTAACACTTTTCAGCCTTAACCTTAAAAAGGGATTAATCCCTGCTCTGCCCAGGGTTTTAAGGAGCGCATCGGATAGTTTACGCGCAATTTAGAAACTGACATGACGAACAACAGAGGTAGAAAGACGCGTAAACGCTCATTTTTATGACGCATCACACAAATTTTGATTTCGCTATTTCTCGTTTATGTTCGTTAACGATAAATTCACAACACACCAACACAGAGTGGTGCAGATAAAAACCAGCACTATTAAAGAACATTAAACCGTTAACTCGCCTTCAGGAATTCCAACATGAGTCATGCAACAAGTACGCTAAAGGGCCAGTGCATCGCCGAGTTTCTTGGCACGGCCACCATTATCTTCTTCGGTGCCGGTTGTGTGGCTGCCGCGAAGGTGGCCGGCGCCACTTTCGGCCTGTGGGAAATCAGCATTGTCTGGGGCCTGGCGGTGGCAATGGCCGTCTACCTGAGCGCCGGCATCTCCGGTGCCCACCTCAACCCGGCGGTCAGCGTAGCGCTGTGGCTGTTTGCCAACTTCGAAGGGCGCAAGGTGCTGCCTTACGCCCTGTCGCAGATCGCCGGGGCCTTCTGCTCCGCCGCGCTGGTGTATGGCCTGTACCACAATCTGTTCCTTGAGTACGAACAGACCCATCATATGGTGCGCGGCAGCGTCGAGAGTCTCGATCTGGCCGGCGTTTTCTCCACCTACCCGAACCCGCTGATTAGCGTCGGCCAGGCGTTCCTGGTTGAGCTGGTGATCACCGCGATTATGATGGCGCTGATCATGGCCCTCACCGACGACGGCAACGGCCTGCCGCGCGGCCCGATGGCCCCGCTGCTGATCGGTTTCCTGATCGCCATTATCGGTGCTGCTATGGGCCCGTTGACCGGTTTTGCCCTCAACCCGGCGCGTGATTTCGGACCAAAACTGTTCGCGTGGCTGGCCGGCTGGGGTAATGTGGCCTTTACCGGCGCGCGTGATATTCCCTATTTCCTGGTGCCGATCTTTGGCCCACTGATCGGTGCCAGCCTCGGTGCCTTTGGCTACCGTGCCCTGATCGGCAAAAACCTGCCCGGCAAGGTTGAGGCCGTTCAGCACAAACCGACCGCCGGCGCTGCACAACGCAAAGCGTAATCCTGCTAACCGCTTATATTCAGGAACCTGAAATGACCACAGAAAAAAAATACATCGTTGCGATCGACCAGGGCACCACCAGCTCCCGTGCGGTCGTACTGGATCACGACTCCAACATCGTTGCGGTATCACAGCGCGAATTCCAGCAGATCTATCCAAAAGCCGGCTGGGTTGAACACGACCCTATGGACATCTGGGCCTCACAGAGCTCAACGCTGGTCGAAGTGCTGGCGCACGCGGACATTAACGCCGACGAGATCGCCGCCATTGGTATCACCAACCAGCGTGAGACCACCATCGTCTGGGATAAAGAGACCGGCAAGCCGATCTACAACGCCATCGTCTGGCAGGATCCACGCACCGCAGACTACTGTGCGAAGCTGAAAAAAGAGGGGCTGGAGGAGTATATCCGCAGCACCACCGGCCTGGTGATTAACCCCTACTTCTCTGGCACCAAAGTTAAATGGATCCTCGACCACGTGGAAGGCTCGCGCGAGCGGGCACGCCGTGGCGAACTGCTGTTCGGTACCGTCGACTCCTGGCTGGTGTGGAAGATGACCCAGGGGCGGGTGCACATCACCGATTACACCAACGCCTCGCGTACCATGATGTTTAACATCCATACGCTGGAGTGGGATGCGCGCATGCTGGAGATCCTCGACATCCCGCGTGAAATGCTGCCGGAAGTGAAATCCTCTTCCGAGATTTACGGCCAGACCAACATCGGCGGTAAAGGCGGCACCCGTATTCCTATCGCCGGTATCGCCGGTGACCAGCAGGCCGCGCTGTACGGTCAGCTGTGCGTGCAGCCGGGAATGGCAAAAAATACCTACGGCACCGGCTGCTTTATGCTGATGAACACCGGTACCGAAGCCGTCGCCTCTACCCACGGCCTGCTGACCACCATCGCCTGTGGCCCGCGCGGTGAAGTGAACTATGCGCTGGAGGGTGCCGTCTTTATCGGCGGTGCATCTATTCAGTGGCTGCGCGATGAAATGAAGCTGATCAGCGATTCGCAGGATTCCGAATACTTCGCCACCAAGGTCAAAGACACCAACGGCGTCTATATGGTGCCGGCCTTTACCGGCCTCGGTGCCCCGTACTGGGACCCGTATGCGCGCGGTGCCATCTTCGGCCTGACCCGCGGTGCCAATGCTAACCACATTATCCGCGCCACGCTGGAATCGATCGCCTATCAGACCCGTGACGTGCTGGAAGCGATGCAGAACGACGCCAACACCCGCCTGCAGTCGCTGCGCGTGGACGGCGGTGCGGTCGCCAACAACTTCCTGATGCAGTTCCAGTCTGACATCCTTGGTACCCGCGTTGAACGCCCGGAAGTGCGTGAAGTCACCGCGCTGGGTGCCGCTTATCTGGCGGGCCTGGCCGTGGGCTTCTGGAAAGACCTGGAAGAAGTGCGTGCCAAATCGGTTGTCGAACGTGAGTTCCGTCCGGGCATTGAAACCACCCAGCGTAACGTGCTGTACGCCGGCTGGAAGAAAGCCGTCTCCCGCGCGCAGGCGTGGGAAGAGGCTGACGATAAGTAATCCCCCCGCCCGTGGTCGCTGACCACGGGCACCTCCCCTCCCCTCCTGTGATAAACTTCCCGCCTCATTACTTCCCCGAGGCACGTCATGAAACGAGAACTGGCAATTGAATTTTCCCGTGTAACTGAAGCGGCGGCACTGGCTGGCTACAAATGGCTGGGACGCGGTGACAAAAATGCCGCCGACGGCGCGGCAGTACATGCAATGCGTATTATGCTCAACAAGGTGGATATCGACGGTCAGATCGTGATTGGCGAAGGGGAGATTGACGAAGCACCGATGCTGTACATCGGTGAGAAAGTCGGCAGCGGCAGCGGTGACGCGGTAGATATCGCCGTCGACCCGATTGAAGGCACCCGCATGACCGCCCTCGGCCAGGCGAACGCGCTGGCGGTGCTGGCGGTGGGCGATAAAGGCACCTTCCTGCACGCGCCGGACATGTATATGGAGAAGCTGGCGGTCGGCCCCGGCGCGCGCGGCGCGATCGATCTGCGCCTGCCGCTGGAAGAGAACCTGCGGCGCGTGGCCGACGCGCTGGCGAAGCCGTTAAGCGAGCTGACCGTCACCCTGCTGGCCAAGCCGCGCCATGACGCGACGATCGCCCGCCTGCAGCAGCTGGGCGTGCGGGTGTTTACCTTCCCGGACGGTGACGTGGCCGCCTCGATCCTCACCTGCATGCCGGACAGCGAAGTCGATGTGATGTACGGCATCGGCGGCGCGCCTGAAGGGGTCGTCTCCGCGGCGGCGATCCGCGCGCTGGACGGCGATATGCAGGGCCGCCTGCTGGCTCGCCACGAGGTGAAAGGCGACACGCCGGAAAACCGTCGGCTGGGCGAGCAGGAGCTGAGCCGCTGCCGCGAGATGGGCATCGCCGCCGGCGAGGTACTGACTCTGGAAGAGATGGCGCGTAACGATAACGTGATCTTCTCCGCCACCGGCATCACCAGCGGCGACCTGCTGAAAGGCATTACCCGCAAAGGCAATATGGCGACCACCGAAACCCTGCTGATCCGCGGCAAGTCGCGCACCATTCGCCGTATCCAGTCGATTCACTATCTCGAATTAAAAGACGAAAACCTGCACCCGTTTATCCTGTAATGCCAAAACGCCCCGCATTGCGGGGCGCTGTTTTTCAGCAGACCGGCGGCCCGCCCCCGACTGCGCCAGCAGCCAGTCAATCTTCCCGGTTCACCGCCTCTCAGTCTGCGACGGGTTACACCGTTTCCGTCTGCGGCTCCGGTCGCTTCGACAGCGGCAGCCAGCAGAACAGGATCAGCAGCGCGGTGGCAAACATCAGCATCCCCAGGCTGAACTGGCCGGTCTGCGGCAGCAGCGCGGAGAGCCAGGCGGTCAGTCCCGATCCCAGATTCTGCAGGCCGCCGACCAGCGCCCCGGCGGTGCCCGCCATATAGGGCCACGGCTCCATCGCCCCGGAGGTGCCCAGCGGGAACAGCATGCCGGCGCCAAAGAAGAACAGCGACGCCGGGACGATCAGCGTCCACAGGTTCATTACCCCCAGCCAGCCGGGGATCCACATCAGCGCTCCGGCCAGCAGGCAGCTGTTGACCGCGTACCACATCACCGTGTTAAACGACTTACGGGTGCGCCCGGCAAACCACGCCCCGAAGAACGCGCCCGGCAGCGGCAGAATAAACAGCAGGCTGACCGCCAGGCTGCTCATCCCCAGCACCCCGCCCATCAGCACGCCGCTGCTGGCCTCATAGACGGTGATGCCGGCGGTGGCACCGATCAGGATCAGCAGATAACGCACAAAGTTGCCGTCCGCCAGCAGCGGCCGGTAGCGGGAGAGCAGCGGCAGCGACGCCTGGCCCGCCGGCCGGGTTTCCGGCAGAAAACGGGCCATCGCCGCGGTCACCGCCAGGCACAGCAGCAGCAGGAAGGCGAAGCAGGCCTGCCAGCCGAACAGATGGGTCAGCCCGGCACCAATCGTCGGCGCAATCAACGGGCTGAACAGGATGCCCATATTCAACAGGCTGTTGGCGTGGCGCAGCGCGCTGCCGGAGTAGAGATCGCGCGGCATGGTGCGCGCCATCACCCCGGCCACCCCGGTTCCCAGCCCCTGAATCGCCGCGCCCAGCACCAGGCCATCCAGGCCGCTGGCGAACAGCGCGATCAGCGATCCCGCAATAAAAATGCCCATACCGAACAGGATCACCGGCCGGCGGCCGATGCTGTCCGACAATGGCCCGTACAGCAGCTGCGAGGCACCGTAGGTAATCAGGTAAGCGGCCATCACCCGCTGCACCGCGCCGTCAGCGACGTGGAACGCCTGCGCAATCACCGGCATCGCCGGCACATAGATGGTTTGCGCCATCTGACCAACGGCCAGCAGCGCGATCAGCATCACCAGCAGATGCCCGTTCTCAATCTTTTTCATGGTTTCACATCAGTATAATAAGTGGCAAAAAATCCCCTGAGCAGAGGATGTGCCGGAAGCCTGCGGCCAGTTGGCGGAGAAAATATCAGGACTGGGTGACAAAGCGAGGGGGCAGGTCAAAACAGGTGATACCGCACTGTCACTAATTTAGCGCAGGGCTGTAAAACATTTTTTACGTCTGGTGAAATTCGTGCGCATACTTTGTTCATAAGAGCTTTACGCCCCGCCCGCGGTGGAAAAAACGTTTACCGCTGGTGAAGATAGCCGGAAAGGCTAAATGCCCTAACCACGCTAAGGAGTTTTTTTATGGCCGTTTGGCTCAATGCTCAGGTACAACAGGTAACCAACTGGACGGACAGCCTGTTCAGCCTGACCGTTACCGCACCGATTGACCCCTTCACCGCCGGCCAGTACGCCAAGCTGGCGCTGATGATCGACGGTGAACGGGTGGTACGTGCCTACTCCTATGTTAACGCGCCGCACAACCCGAACCTGGAGTTCTACCTGGTGACCGTGCCGGAAGGCAAGCTCAGCCCGCGGCTGCACGCCCTGCAACCGGGCGACGAAGTGTTGATCACCAGCGATGCCCAGGGCTTTTTTGTGATTGATGAAGTGCCCGAATGCGACACACTGTGGATGCTGGCCACCGGTACGGCGCTCGGCCCCTATCTCTCCATTCTTGAGGAGGGTAAAGGGCTGGAGCGCTTTCAAAACATCGTGCTGGTGCACGCGGCCCGCCACGCGCAGGATTTAAGCTACCTGCCGCAGATGCAACAGCTGCAGCAGCGCTTTAATGGCCAGCTGCAGATCCAGACCATCGTCAGCCGCGAAGAGAGCAGCGGTTCACTGACCGGCCGCATCCCGGCGCTGATCGCCGACGGCCAGCTGGAGGCGGCAGTCGGGCTGACCATTGATGCCGAACACAGCCACGTAATGCTGTGCGGTAACCCGCAGATGGTGCGCGACACCCAGCAGGTGCTGAAAGAGACCCGCGAGATGCGCAAACACCTGAAACGTAAGCCCGGGCACATCACCAGCGAGCATTACTGGTAATCAGGCCGCACGGCGGGGCAGGAACACCACGTACTGCGCCGTTTTACCAAAGCGGTTATCCCCCGCCGTGCCGCTAAAACCACCGAGTTCGACCAGCATACTGACCATAATCAAGGCCGGGATAAAATGGCCAACCACCCACTGCGCCTCGCCCGGCAGCATCGCCCAGTTCCCCGCCATCAGCATCCACGCCAGGATCAGCAGCAGCGCCCACTGGCCGCCCTTATTGCGATCGTGCAGACGTTTCACCAGCACCGCGCTGGTGGGCCACAGCAGTGCCACCACGCAGAAGGCCGCGGTCTGGTTGTCCAGCCAGCCATTGGAGGCAAGGGTAAACAGCAGGGTCAGCAGCAGCAGCCAGACGGTTTGCCAGATCCAGAAGTCGCGCCGCCGCAGTCGGCCACGAAAAGAGAAACACCAGTGCTGTAAGGTCATTATTTTTTATTCCACACTCCGGGAGCCCTTTGACTTTTCAGGTCGATGTCCGTTTTAATCTTGAGCTGAGTTTACTGGTTAGGGCCGATAACATGAACAACGCGAGACGGGCAGGGATTGCCCTGCTGACCGCACTGACCTTTGCGACAGCGTATGCCGACACCGTTCCGCAGGATCGGGCAGCCCCTCTGCCGTCGGCACCCTATCTGCAGGCCGGCGCGCCGGTCTTTGATATGACTATCGGCCAGTTCCGCGAAAAGTATAATGCTGCCAACGTAACGTTACCGTTAGGTGAATATCGCGCCATTGACACGAATGATGATAAGAGCAATCTGACCCGCGCGGCCAGCAAGATTAATGAAAATCTTTATGCCTCCACCGCGCTGGAGCACGGCACCGGTAAAATCAAAACGTTGCAGATTACCTGGCTGCCGATCCCGGGGCCGGACCAGAAGGCAGCATATGATAAAGCGCTGGCCTATATGGCGGCGTTTGTGCGTTTCTTTGAACCGATGCTCAGCGCCGAACAGAGCCAGAAACGGGTAAGCACGCTGCTGAGCAAAGGAAAAGGCGTTCGCTACTACCAGCAGAGTGAAGGAGCGCTGCGCTATATTGTCGCCGATAACGGCGAAAAAGGGCTGACCTTCGCCGTCGAGCCGCTGAAACTGGCGCTGGCAACCCCTTGAATCGTTTCAGTCAAAGCATGACGAAAAGCAAAGCCTTTCGACTGTTTGATCTCTATACTGTCGGCAGACAACGCTGCCAGCCGGCAGCTTTCATACTCTCTAAGCGTGGAGGATACAATGCGACATCCATTAGTGATGGGTAACTGGAAATTAAACGGCAATAAAAACCTGGTCAACGAGCTGATCGCCGGCCTGCGTACCGAGCTGAGCGGCGTTGACGGTTGTGGCGTGGCGATTGCCCCGCCGACGATCTATCTGGATCAGGCGAAACATGCCATCTCCGGTAGCCATATCGCACTGGGCGCGCAGAACGTTGATGTGAACCTGTCAGGTGCCTTCACCGGTGAAGTCTCCGCTGACATGCTGAAAGACGTTGGCGCACAGTACATCATCATCGGCCACTCTGAGCGCCGCACCTACCACGCTGAGAGCGACGAGTTTATCGCGAAGAAATTCGCCGTGCTGAAAGCGGCGGGTCTGATCCCGGTGCTGTGCATCGGTGAAACCGAAGCGGAAAACGAAGCGGGTAAAACCGAAGAAGTCTGCGCACGTCAGATCGACGCAGTGCTGACCACCCAGGGTGCAGACGCCTTCAACGGCGTGGTGATCGCCTACGAACCTGTCTGGGCGATCGGTACCGGCAAGTCAGCAACCCCGGCCCAGGCCCAGGCGGTGCACAAGTTTATCCGTGACCACATCGCTAAGCAGGATGCAGCCGTGGCCGCTCAGGTGATCATTCAGTACGGCGGTTCTGTTAACGACAAGAACGCCGCCGAGCTGTTTGCTCAGCCGGACATCGATGGCGCGCTGGTTGGCGGCGCCTCACTGAAGGCCGACGCCTTTGCCGCGATCGTCAAAGCAGCCGCCGCAGCGAAAAACGCCTAAGCCTGCTCAGCCCTGCCCCTCCCGGGGCGGGGTAATTTAACCAAACCGCTCCACCAGCTGCTTCAGCCGCAGCGCACTCTCTGCATAGCCCACACGTGGCAGCGTCGTCACGCTGAGGACCAGCCCACTGCGCGGTGCCGGATTTTCCTGATACCACATCGACAGCGGCGACGGTGCCATGCCACAGCTCAGCGCTTCACGGGCAATCAGCGTATCACGGGTGCCCACTGGCAGATCGACCACCACGCTCAGCGCGGCCTGTGACAGCTGTGAAAAATGCGGTGCCAGCGCCTCCAGCATCAGCGCCAGCCGTTCGGCATACAGCCGTTTCATCCGCCGCAGGTGGCGCATAAAATGCCCCTCATGCAGAAATTCCGCCACGGCGCGATGCAGCACCGCTGACGACGCCGGCATCAACAGCGCGGCCACCTCGCCAAAGGTCGCCGCCAGCGCTTCCGGCACCACCAGATAACCCAGCCTCAGCGTCGGGCTGAGGTTCTTGCTGAAGGTGCCGACGTGCAGCACCCGTTCACTATCCAGCGCCGCCAGCGCGGGGGCGGCACGCCCCTGCAGCTGCAGTTCGCCCAGATAATCGTCCTCGATAATCCAGCCCTGCTGCCGGTGCGCCCAGTCCAGCAGCGCGCGGCGGCGGGAGGATGACAGCGTCATGCCCAGCGGCGCGTGCTGGCCAGGCGTCACCAGCGCCACACGAGCCTCGGGTGCCAGCCGCTCCCCTTCCCCGACGCAGATCCCCTGCTCATCGACCGGTACGGGCACCCCCTGCACGCCAGCCAGCGCCAGCGCCCGCCGTGCCAGCAGATAACCAGGATTCTCCAGCCACACCTGCTGCCCGGCCAGCCGCAGCCCCAGCACGATCAGCCCCAGCGCGCCGGCGTAGCCGTTGGTGATAACGATCTGCGCGGGCTGGCAGTGCATGCCGCGGGCGATCGCCAGATAGCTCGCCAGCTGCTGGCGCAGCGCCGGGCTGCCGCGCGGATCGGCGTAGCCCATCGGCTGGCTGGCCATCTGGCGGGCATGGCGGCTGATGATGCGTGACCAGACTTTGGCCGGAAAGGCGTCGCTGGCGGGTGCCCCCATCTGGAAGGTCAGCGGCGGTACGTCGAAGGCGTGGACCATCTCCGCCAGCGGGGCGATCGCCTCGGCTGCCGGGGCCACCCGCGCAGGCAGCGACGGCACGCCGCTAACCCAGGTGCCAGCGGCCCCTCTGCTTACCAGCAGCTGGCCGTCCACCAGCCGGTCGTAGGCGGCACGCACCGTGCCACGCGCCACGCCGAGCTGCACCGCCAGGTCGCGGCAGGAGGGCAGCCGTGCGCCAGCCGCCAGTCGGCCGTCGGCAATCGCCTGCTGCATTTCGTTATGGATCTGTTCGGCCAGCGTCAGCCTGCCGCCACGCCGCAGCGTAATCCCCAGCGGCACGGCGTTCGATGGACCACTGTGGTTGTTATTTCCTGGCACTGTTATGGCTCCCCGTACCCGGTGAAAATAGCGCCCATGTCGGAAACGCTTTCCGACAGCCATCCCCTTTTACCGGAGCGAATTATGAGTGAACGCATTGATTTTTATACCTCGTCACCTGCAGGGATGAAAGCGCTGGCCGGCGTACACGACTACGTCAGCAGATGCGACCTGGATCCGAGCCTGGTGGAACTGGTTTATCTGCGCGTGTCTCAGATCAACGGCTGCGCATACTGTATTGATATGCATACCAAAGCGTTACACAAAGGCGGCATGCCGTGGGACAAAATTGTGCTGACCCAGGTGTGGGCCGAAGCGGGCAACTGGTTCTCCGCCGCCGAGCGGGCCGCGCTGGCCTGGGCGGAGTCGCTGACGCTGATTGCACAAACCAACGCGCCGGAAGTCATCTTTACGCAAATGCAGGCCGAATTCAGTAACAAAGCGATCACAGACCTGACCGTCGCGATTGGTTTGATGAATGCCTATAACCGCCTGGCGATCAGCCACCGCAAGCTGCCGGACAGTGCACCGCGCGATTAAATTTCGACCACTCAACGACTTACCCATTTTTCACTGTGCCTTTGCCCTAACCCCTGCGGGTCATAACTGTGACCCGTATCAATGTTACTAATTTTCACCCCGCCATCATTCTCATTTTTCATCCTTAAACACTTTTTTAAATACCCTATAACAATGGTATATTTCTAACACCTTTGAACATTGATTAAACAAACAGCACAGCTGTGCGTAGATCTGTGAGCAACCCTGAAAGAACGAAGCAGTGCAACTGGTTCCCCAGAAACCGGATCTGTTTCAACCGCTTAATATGTTGAATTTATTCAGCATTTGGAGATGTCGATTCATGCGCAAGAAGGAAGTACTGGGGGCCGAACGTCAGAACGGTCCTGGCTTTTCCAAAAAAGCCTCAGCGGTCGATGAGAAAAGCGTCGACGTGTTACTGATCGGCGGTGGCGCGATGAGCGCGACCCTCGGAGCCTACCTGCAGGAGCTGGAGCCCAACTGGCGCATCAGCATGGTAGAGCGCCTGGATCGGGTGGCTGAAGAGAGTTCGAACGGCTGGAACAACGCCGGCACCGGGCACTCTGCGCTGATGGAACTGAACTACACGCCGGAGAAGGCCGACGGCGCAATCGACATCACCAAAGCGGTAGAAATCAACGAAGCGTTCCAGATTTCACGTCAGTTCTGGGCGCACCAGGTGCAGCGCGGCGTGCTGCGTAATCCGCGCAGCTTTATCACCAGCGTGCCGCACGTCAGCTTTGTCTGGGGTGAGGAGAACGTGGCGTTTCTGAAAAAACGCTACGCCGCCCTGCAAAACAACAGCCTGTTCCGTGGGATGGACTACTCGGAAGATGCCGCAGAGATCCGCGAATGGATCCCGGTGGTGATGGAAGGCCGCGACCAGGGTCAGCGCGTCGCCGCCACCCGCATTCCGATCGGTACCGACGTTAACTTCGGTGAAATCACCCGCCAGCTGATCGCCTCGCTGCAGAAGAGCCCGAACTTTGAGCTGCAGAGCCGCCACGAAGTGCGGGCGATTAAACGCAACGCCGACGGCAGCTGGAACGTCACGCTGGCCGACCTGAACAACGGCAACCGTGAGTCGGTGACCCGCGCGAACAAGGTGTTTATTGGTGCGGGCGGCGCGGCGCTGACCCTGCTGCAGCACTCCGGCATTCCGGAAGCGAAAAAATTTGCCGGTTTCCCGGTGGGCGGCGAGTTCCTCGTCACCGACAACCCGGAGGTGGTGAAGCGCCACCAGGCCAAGGTGTACGGTAAAGCCTCGGTTGGCGCGCCGCCGATGTCGGTGCCGCACCTCGACACCCGCACGCTGGACGGCAAACAGGTGCTGCTGTTCGGGCCGTTCGCCACCTTCTCTACCAAGTTCCTGAAGCAGGGGTCGCTGTGGGACATGTTTGGCTCGGTAACCCCGTCTAACGTGCTGCCAATGATACGCGTGGGGCTGGACAACTTTGACCTGGTGAAATACCTGGTCGGCCAGGTGATGCTCAGCGAAGACGACCGCCACAAGGCGCTGTGCGAATACTTCCCGGAAGCGAAGAAAGAGGACTGGCGTCTGGTAAAAGCCGGGCAGCGCGTGCAGATCATTCAGCAGGATCCGCACAAGGGCGGCGTGCTGAAGCTGGGTACGGAAGTGGTCACCTCAGAAGACGGCAGCATGTCAGCCCTGCTGGGCGCATCGCCGGGTGCCTCCACTGCCGCTCCGATCATGCTGGAGCTGATGGGTCGGGTATTTAAAGAAGAGATGGCCAGCCCGGCCTGGCAGAGCGCGCTGAAAACCATTATCCCGTCCTGGGGCCAGAAGCTGAACGGCAACGTGGCGGCAACGGAGAAAGTGCTGGCCGATACCAGCCAGATCCTGCAGCTGGACTACGCGCCGCTCAGCGCGGCGAACGACGAGAACTCAGCAGCGGCGGCGGTTGTAGGTAAATAATCTCCGGGCGCAGCGCAAAGACACAAAATGCGTCGTCTGTTGTAACACTGTGCACGGCTCAGGGAGCCTGTACCCTCTGCAAGGGTGAAAAAGGCATCGTCTGCTGTAACACTGTGCACGGCTCAGGGAGCCTGTACACTCCGCAAAGACGCAACAAGCGTCATCCCTGACAGCTCAGCGCGGGCCATCCGTGGCCCGCGATGCTTTGCTCCGTGTACAGGCTCCCATCGCTTCATATTGCTGAGTTGCCTGAAGGAAGATCAGCCTGTCCGCGTTCCGGATATACCCGATACGCCGGGCACGCGAACCGGCAGCGACCCGCACGTAAAGCGATTACAGCCGTCAGGCCAGCCTTAGCGCATCCACCAGCATCCACAGGGTGGTGGCCAGCAGCGAGAACGCCATCAGGCCGTTAAACAGCTGCAGCTTCCACGCCACCTGCAGGTGCCTGCCCAGCCGATCGCCCAGCGCGGCCCAGATCAGAATGCAGGGCAGGTTGAGCAGCATAAAGCTGAGCATCACCGTCAGAATGGTGTTGTTGACGGTGTACATCAGCGCGACGTTGGTCGCCATCAGCCACGCCTTAGGATTCACCGCCTGAAACAGCGCCCCGCCGATCGCCGTCATCGGCCGCGCCTTCTCGCGCAGTTCCGGCGCGCCGGAGCGGAAGATTTTCCACGTCAGCCACAGCAGATAGCCGCAGCCCAGCAGGGTCAGCGGCAGGCGAATCGCCCCCATCCAGCTCAGCAGCACTTCTAACAACAGGCCGGCAAATACCGTCTGCAACGCGCAGCCGATCAGAATACCGCTGATCATCGGCAGCGTCCGCTTCAGCCCGAAATTCACCCCGGAGGTGGCGAGCAGCAAATTGTTGGGGCCTGGCGTGATCGACATCACGGTGACATAGCTGAAAAAAGAGGGGTCAAGCATGGGTGCGCTCCTGCGGTCTGAGAATGGACTTAGTGTAATCAGCGCCGACAGATGGTAACAGATGCAGAAAATGAGTATTGTTATGGGTACAAACAGGCCTGTCAGAACATTGTACCCATCATTCGTGGAGAGCACTGTGTCCATCAACGATCCCCAGACCACCCGCTACCACCAGCTGGCAGAAACGCTGGCCGCCGCGATTCACCAGGGCACCTTTACGCCCGGCAGCCGCCTGCCCGCCATTCGTCGCTGCGCCGCCAGCCATCAGGTCAGCGTCAACACCGTGCTGACCGCCTACGGCATGCTGGAAGATCGCGGGCTGATCGAAGCCCGCCCGCAGTCCGGCTACTACGTGCGCGACGCGCTGCCCTCGCTGACCCGCCAGGCGCAGCCGCGCAGCCACGTGCGCTCGCCGAGCAGTGAAAAGCTGGATCTGATCGACACGGTGTTTGCCGCGCAAAACCATGCGGAGTTCACCAATATCTCGCTGGCCTGTCCGCAGAACAGTGACTTCTTCCCGACGGCAAAGCTCAGCGGCATCATGCGCACCCTGCTGAAGCACGAGCCGGACCTGATCGCCCGCTACGCCCTGCCCCCCGGCAGCCTGCGGCTGCGGCGGGAGATCGCCCGCCGCTCGCTGGACCTCGGCATCCACGTCAGCAGCGAGGAGGTCACCCTGACCCATGGCTGCATGGAGGCGCTGCAGCTGGCGCTGCGGGCGGTCACCCGCCCCGGCGACTGCGTCGGGGTCGAGACGCCGACCTATTTCTATCTGTTCCCGCTGCTGGCCAGCCTTGGCCTGAAGGTGCTGGAGATCCCGACCGACCCGCAGTACGGGCTGTCGCTGGACGCGCTGGAGCTGGTCCTGCAGGAGCAGCGCATCCAGGCGCTGATTGCCATGCCCAACGTGCAGAACCCGCTGGGCAGCAGCATGACGCTGGAAGCGAAGAAACGGCTGGCGCGACTGGTCAATCACTATCAGGTGCCGCTGCTGGAAGATGGCCTGTACGCCGAGCTGCAGTTCTGCTGGCCGCTGTCGCCGGCGGTAAAGGCGTTTGACGAGCACGGCTGGGTGCTGTACTGCGCCAGCTTTACCAAAACCGTGGCGCCGGATTATCGCGTCGGCTGGATCGCCGCCGGCCGCTTCAGCGACGCGCTGGCGCGGCTGAAGGCGGTGTCGTCGATGTCGGAATCGCGGCTGCTGTCAGAAACCCTCGGCCACTTCCTGGAGTCCGGCGGCTATGACCACCATCTGCGCTCGCTACGCCGCCGCTACGCCGCGCAGCTGGAGGAGGCGCGCGGCATTATCGCCCGCCACTTCCCGCAGGGCACCCGCGCCACCCGGCCGAGCGGCGGCTTCGTGTTCTGGGTGGAGCTGCCCGGCGGGGTGGACTGCGTGGCGCTGTTCCACCGCCTGCTGCAGGAAAAAATTTGCCTGACCCCCGGTGCGCTGTATACCCTCGGTGAGCGCTGTAATAACGCGCTGCGGCTCTCCTGCTGCTACCCGTTTGACCAGCGTTACACCTGGGCGCTGCAGCGCACCGGTGCGCTGGCGTGCGAAATGAGCGGCATCGCCGCCGGCGTAGGCTGACGCCTTCCTCTGAGATCAAGGAGCTGTACCGATGAATTCTGCCTGGCTGCGCGCCACCCCCACCTACGGTGACAACGCCATTCCACTGTTCTGCATTCCCCATGCCGGCGGTAACGCCTCGCTCTATCATCCGTGGCGGGCGCTGCTGCCCGCCGGCATTCGCCTGGTGCAGGTCTGCCTGCCCGGCAGGCTGGAGCGCTTTCGCCACCCGATGCCGGACAGCTTCGACGCGCTGACGCAGCAGCTGGCCGACGCCATGCTGCCGGCGATCGGCGCGCGCTGGGCGATTTTTGGCCACAGCATGGGGGCTACGCTGGCGCATGAGGTGGTACTGGAGCTGTGCCGGCGCGGTGCCAGCGAACCGCAGCTGCTGGCCGTTTCCGGCCGCGGAGCAGCGCAGTTTCACCGGCCGGGGCAGGTGCATCTGCAGGACGATGACGCGCTGTGCGCCGAGCTGATCAGGCTGGACAGCAATAACGCCCAGGTGCTGGCGCAGGCCGAGCTGCGCGAGGTGATCCTGCCCGCCATCCGCGCCGACTACCGGCTGATCGAAACCTACCCGGCACGGCCGCAGGGCGTGCTGCACTGCCCGCTGGCCACCTTCAACGGCGACAGCGACCCGGAAGTGGACGACGCGTCGATCGCCGGCTGGCGGCAGTGGAGCCACGGCCCGTTCCACCGCTACGCCTGGCCGGGCGGGCACTTCTATCTGCATCAGCAGCGGGCGGCGATCGTTGAGGCGATCGGTAGCCTGCTACTGCACGATTAAGGCGTGCCGTTCCGTACCCACAGCGGGCACTTCTGCCTGCATCAGCACCGCGCGGCGATCGCAGAGCCCCCTGGCAGCCCGCGACTCATCGCCTGACGGAACCGGCTCTAAGGTGTGCCGTTGCGGCCCCACAGGGTGTAACCGGGGCGAGCCGTCAGCCGCTCATAATAGGCGCGCACCGCCGGTAGCTCCGCGTGCTCCATCGGCGTTTCGTACCAGCGGTTTACCGACAGGCCGATCGGGATATCGGCCAGTGAGAAGGCGTCGCCGGCGACAAACGCGTTGGTTTTCTCCAGCTGCTGGTTAAGGATACCCATGGTCCAGGTCCAGCCCTTACAGGCGGCCGCCAGCAGCTGCGCATCCTGATGCGCGGGAGAGTTGCGCACCAGCGACATAAAGGCGTAGCGCCAGGCGGTGTTCAGCTCGGTGGCCTGCCAGTCGATCCACTGGTCAACGCGCGCCCGCGCCTGCGGGCTGGCCGGGTAGAGCCATTCGCCGCCGCAGGCATTGGCCAGATAACGGATAATGGTGTTCGACTCCCACAGGGTGAAATCGCCGTCCTGCACCACCGGGATCTGCGCGTTCGGGTTCAGCGCCAGGAATGCGGGCTCCTTCGGCGAGCGGAAGCCATCGCCCCACTCTTCCCGTTCAAAATCGATCTGCAGCTCTTCACACAGCCACAGCACTTTTCGTACATTGATCGATGACGCTCTTCCCAGTATTTTCAGCATTAAATCATCACCTTTCATCAGCTATGCATTATTAATAGTCATTATCTCCGGCACTGACAACCGTTGTTTACTTCGCCTGTACAGTCGGGCGTGGCACACTGAAGCAAACTCCTCACTCACAGGACCCGTTATGACGCAGTTACGCCCTTTTAAACAGGTTGATGTCTTTACCTCCACCCCCTGCAATGGCAATCCGCTGGCGGTGGTTATTGATGCCGTCGGCCTGAGCGATGCGCAAATGCAGGCGTTCGCCCGCTGGACTAACCTGTCGGAAACCACCTTTGTGCTGCCCGCCAGCGATGCGGCCGCCGACTACCGGGTGCGCATTTTTACTCCGGATATGGAGCTGCCGTTTGCCGGACACCCGACGCTGGGAACCGCCCACGCCCTGCTGGAGAACGGCGTTACGCCGCATACCCCCGGCCAGATCGTGCAGCAGTGTGAGATTGGCCTGGTGACGGTAAAAATTGCCGACGACGGTGCGCTGGCCTTTGCCGCCCCGGACGCGATTCTGACGCCGTTCAGCGACGCACCGATCGGCAGCGCGCTGAACAGCGACGCGCTGGAAGAGCAGCTGCCGGTAATGGTGGCGGATATGGGCATCCGCTGGCTGCTGGTGCCGATGGCGTCCAGTGATGCGGTGCTGTCGATTAAACCGGATGCGGTGGAGTTTGCCCGGCTGGTGAAAAAAGCGCGGGTGAATGGCGTGATGCCCTTTGCACCGCTGAAAGGCGAGAGCAACTGCTGGGAGGTGCGGGCGCTGCTGATTGAGCAGGGCTCGCTGACGGAAGACCCGGTCACCGGCAGCGCCAACGCCTGCCTGGCGCGCTACTTCCAGGCACGCGGCGTGGAGCTGGATTACCAGGTCCATCAGGGAACGGCGATGCAGCGAGCCGGGCGTCTGAACGTCAGCTACCGCGCTGATGGCATCTGGATCGGCGGCCAGACGGTCACGCTGATCGACGGCAGCGTGCGCCTCTGACACCGCTGCCCGGCGTTTTTGCCCGTCCCCGGATGGGCAGTATTCTGCTGTGCCCCGCTGCCCGGCGGCACTTACAGGAACATGCCGCCGGAAGCCTCGATGCGCTGACCGTTGACCCAGCGGCACTGCTCGCTGAACAGCGCGACCACCGCATGGCCGATATCATCCGGCTGCCCGGCCCGCCCCAGCGCGGTCTGGGCGGCGACAAAGGCGTTCAGCGCCGCATCATCACGCACCCGGCCCCCGCCGAAATCGGTCTCGATCGCCCCCGGTGCCAGCACGTTAACGGTAATGCCGCGCGCGCCCAGCTCCTTCGCCTGATAGCGGGTCAGCACCTCAATCGCCCCTTTTACCGCCGCATAGGCCCCCGCCCCTGGCAGGGTAAAACGCGCCAGCCCGCTGGAGACGTTAACGATGCGCCCGCCGTCCGCCAGCAGCGGCAGCAGCTTCTGGGTCAGGAAGAACGGCCCCTTAAAATGCACCGCCACCAGCTGGTCGAACTGCGCTTCAGTAGTTTCCATAAACGGCTGATGCAGGCCGGTGCCGGCGTTGTTTAATAAATAGTCGAAACTGTCGCGTTGCCAAATCAGCGCCAGCTGTTCTTTCACCGCCGCCGCAAAATCATCAAAGCGGCTGCTGTCGGCAACATCCAGCTGCAGCGCCAGCCCGCGCGCTCCCAGCGCCTCAATCTGCCGTACCGCCGCCTGCGCCTGCTGCTGCTGGCTGTGATAGGTCAGGATGACGTCGATGCCTTTTTCAGCCAGTTTTAACGCTGCATTCAGGCCTAAACCGCGGCTGCCGCCGGTAATCAGGGCAATTTTTTCAGACATTTTCTCTCTCCGGGCGTGGGTTGTGGACAAAAAGAAGGTTATTACGCGTCAGACGATCTATAAATAGGGGTAAATACGATTCACTGTTTCATTTGCAACAACAAAAGGCGCAGGAGATGGATAAAATTCAGGCAATGCGGCTGTTCGTGCGGGTGGCTGAAATGCAGAGTTTCACCCGCGCCGCCGAGAGCTGCGGCCTGCCGAAAGGCAGCCTCTCGCGGCAGATCCAGGCGCTGGAGAACCATCTCGGCTCGCGCCTGCTGCACCGCACCACCCGCCGCGTGCAGCTGACCCAGGATGGCATGGTTTACTTTGAGCGCTGCCGCGACGTGCTGGCCACGCTGGAGGAGATGGACTCGCTGTTTCAGCACGACCCGGCCACGCTCAGCGGCCGGATTCGGGTAGATATGCCGGTCAGCCTCGCCAGCCAGTACCTGATGCCGCTGCTGCCGGACTTTATGCGCAACTATCCCGGCATTGAACTGGATCTGAGCAGCAGCGACCGGCGGGTGGACGTGGTGCGCGAAGGGTTTGACTGCGTGGTGCGTGTCGGCATGCTGGAGGACTCCGGGCTGATCGCCCGCCCGCTGGGTACGCTGACCCAGATTAACTGCGCCAGCCCGGACTATCTGGCGCGTTTTGGCACGCCGACCACGCTGGAGTCGCTGTCGCTGCACGCGATGGTGCACTACAGCCAGCAGCCCGGCCTGCAGCCGGAAGGTTTTGAGTACTACGACGGCAAGTTTACCCAGCTGATTAAAACCGGCGGGGTGATCACCGTGAACAGCACCGAAACCTATCGCGCCGCCTGCATCGCCGGGCTGGGGATTATTCAGGTGCCGAAGGTCGGGGTACAGAGCGCGCTGCAGGAGAAGAAGCTGGTGGAGGTACTGCCGCTGTTCCGGGCGCGGCCGATGCCGGTTTCCCTGCTCTGGCCGCACCGCCGCAATCTGGCGAAACGTGTCCACGTGTTTATCGAGTGGTTAAGCCTCGCTCTGAAACGTTACGTCACCTGACCGACAGACTATAATTTCATGTTATCGGTAAATTTCAAGGATATGACCCATGACGGACAGTCAACAACGCGCGCCTCAGCGTCCGGCCAAAGCGGAAAAACCGCTGATCAACATTAAAACCGGCAATCGCACGGTGGATAAGTCCATCACCCGGGTTTCCCGGCTGGTCAGCTGGTTTCAGGCTATTCCGGCGGTGGCCCACTTTCTCCGCGCCGGCGAGCGTTTTAATGACCGCCTCGGCAGCCAGTTTGGTGCTGCCATCACCTACTTTTCGTTCCTGTCGCTGATTCCGATCCTGATGGTGTCTTTTGCCGCCGTCGGCTTTGTGCTGGCCTCCAACCCCGATCTGCTGACCGGGCTGATCGCAAAGATGGTCGGCAGCATCAGCGACCCGGCGCTGGCCGCCACCCTGAAAAGTACGGTGAATACCGCGGTGCAGCAGCGCACCACGGTCGGCCTGACCGGGCTGCTGGTGGCGCTCTACTCGGGGATCAGCTGGATGGGCAACCTGCGTGAAGCCATTCGCGCGCAGTCGCGCGACGTCTGGGAGCGCACGCCACAGGATCAGGAGAAAATCTGGTTTAAATACAGCCGCGATTTTATCTCGCTGACCGGGCTGGTGCTGGCGCTGATTATCACCCTGTCGCTGACCTCGGTCGCCGGCGCGGCGCAGGCGGCGATTGTGCGGGCGCTCGGGCTGGAGGGAATTGAATGGCTGCGCCCGGCGATGACCGTTATCGCGCTGTCGATTTCGATCTTCGCCAACTACCTGCTGTTCCTGTGGATCTTCTGGATCCTGCCCCGTCACAAGCCGCGCAAAAAAGCGCTGCTGCGCGGCACACTGCTGGCGGCGATCGGCTTCGAGGTGATTAAGTTTATCATGACCTTGACCTTGCCCAAGCTGGCCTCGTCGCCTTCCGGTGCCGCCTTCGGCTCGGTGCTCGGCCTGATGGCGTTTTTCTACTTCTTTGCACGCCTGACCCTGTTCTGCGCCGCCTGGATCGCCACCGCGCGCTACAAAGACGACCCGTTACCGGAAGAAAAAGCGTCGCGTTAAGCGCAGGGCAGCGCGATCGTTCAACGCGCTGCCTGCGGTTCAGATGCCAGAGGTTCAGGTGTCAGGGGTTCAGATGCCAGAGGTTCAGATGCCAGGGCTTAAGGTGCCAGGGCTTCAGATACCAGAGGTTCAGATGCCAGGGCTTCAGACGCCTGATGTTCAGCAGCAGGAAGGATCGATGCCTGAGGCTCGGACGTCCGGGGGTTGGGCAGCAGAACGTTCGATGTATGAGGGTTAACCCGGCTCAACAGCGCACAGCTGTGGTCCTGCAGCTCTTCGGCGTGGCCGCGGTTGAGCAGCAGCCAGTTGCGTTTCAGCACCATCAGCACGCGTTTGCCGCCGCCCAGCGAAGCGACGGTAATACCGTAGCTGCCCATCTCTTCGCGGGCACCGGGCAGCTCGCGGGCAATCAGGATAAACGGGCTGGTACGCTTAAACTCATCGCGGCTGATGACCCGCAGCTGGTAGTCATGATTGGCCAGCTGGTGGGTCTGCCACTGATTGCTGAGCTGGCCACTCAGGCTGTCGAGCCGCTGGCGGACGTCCGCCCGCAGGCAGGAGATATGAATATGCAGCTGATTCTGGCTGCGTCCCCAGCGCGAGTTGATCGCGAGCGCATAGACGCTCTCGTCAATCGGCGCGCCGCGGCGCTCCTCCATAAAATGCCGCGCGCGCCAGGCTTCGGCAAAGTAGTTGGCGGTGGCAGGATTGAGCAGTTTCTGGCTCTCAATGCCGCTGACTTTTGCCACCGGCAGCAGCAGGAACTGCAGCGGGCCGTTGCGGTCCTTCAGCACCACGTAGTCATCCGGCAAATTAACCAGCCGACAGGGCGCGGGCTGGTTGTTCAGCCGCTGGCCGGGCACGCACTGCTGGCTGACAATCTGCCACAGCGCATCCGCATTGCGTTGAAAATTAAACGCAACAATGCCGCTCGCGGCGGCGATCGCCACCACCACAGCCGCCACGCCCGCCGCCACCCACTTCGTTCCCTGCATCAGCCTCTGCCCCAGTCCACACGATGCCTGTAATGTAGTTCAGGCCTGTCCGAAGATCATGTGAAATCATCACGCGGGTGAACATTTTTCGGCGCTTTTCGTCACCCACAATGACTTAACGCAAATTAACCGCCGGGGACATAAAAAAAGGCTGACGGGGTCACCGTCAGCCTTTTTTATCGCTCGTGAAAATCTAACGCTTCATCACCTGATCGTAGGTGCCACCTTCCGCGAAGTGGGTCTTCTGCGCGGCGGTCCAGCCGCCAAATTTGCCGTCGATGGTGAACAGGTTCACCGGCGCGAAGGTGCTGGCGAACTGCTTCGCTACCGCCGGATCGCGAGGACGATAGAAGTTCTTCGCCGCGATCTCCTGGCCTTCCGGCGAGTAGAGGTACTTCAGGTAGGCATCGGCCACCTGACGGGTGTCGCGCTCGTCCACCACCTTATCCACCACCGAGACGGTCGGCTCAGCCAGGATCGACTCACCTGGCGTGACGATTTCAAACTTATCGGCACCCAGCTTGTTTACCGCCAGGTAGGCTTCGTTTTCCCACGCCAGCAGCACGTCACCAATGCCGCGTTCAACGAAGGTATTGGTCGCGCCGCGCGCGCCGGAGTCCTGTACTTCGACGTTCTTAAACAGCGCCTTCACGTACTCCTGCGCCTTCGCCTGGTCGCCTTTATTCTGATCCAGCGCCCAGCCCCAGGCCGCCAGATAGTTCCAGCGCGCGCCGCCGGAAGTTTTCGGGTTTGGCGTAATCACCGACACGCCCGGTTTGATCAGATCCGGCCAGTCGTGGATCTGTTTCGGGTTGCCTTTGCGTACCAGGAACACGATGGTCGAGGTATAAGGCGCGGAGTTATCCGGCAGGCGTTTAATCCAGTTTTTATCTATGCGGCCGCGCTCGGCAATCGCGTCCACGTCAGAGGCCAGCGCCAGGGTTACCACATCGGCCTTAATGCCGTTGATCACCGAGGTGGCCTGTTTGCCGGATCCGCCGTGTGACTGGCGAATCACCACGTTATCGCCGGTTTCCTGTTTGTAGTGTGCGCTGAACGCTTTGTTGTACTGCTCATACAGCTCACGCGTCGGATCGTAAGAGACGTTCAGCAGCTGAACATCCTTCGCCAGCACGCTGGTTGAGGCCAGTAACAGGGTAAATCCCACACTCCACTTATTCATCGCACACACTCCCCAAGGTTTTGTTGAGTGAAGCGTGACATAAAGTAACCAACGATTTAAAGAATTAAAAAACAGCTTTAATAACCATATGGAATATAGCTTTGCATAAAAAAGGCGCTGACCCGCAGCGCCTTGATTTTGCTTAGTAAAGGCGTTTCGCCGTTTCCAGCCAGTCGCCCTTAAATGGACGCTTCATATTTTCAATCGCGTCAATGATGTCGTGATGCACCATTTTTTCATTCTGGATACCGACGCAGCGGCCGCCGTAGCCCTGCAGCAGCAGTTCGATCGAGTAGGCACCCATGCGTGAAGCCAGGATACGGTCGTAAGCCACCGGCGCACCGCCGCGCTGAATATGGCCCAGCACCGTGGCGCGCGTTTCACGTTTGGTTTCAGATTCGATATATTTCGCCAGCTCGTCGACGTCGCAGATGTGCTCGGTAATCGCCACAATCGCGTGCTTTTTGCCTTTGGCGATGCCGGCTTTGATCTCATCCACCAGCTCTTCACGGGTGTAAGGCGCTTCCGGCAGGACGATAAACTCGCAGCCGCCGGCGATCGCCGCCGCCAGCGTCAGGTCGCCGCAGTAACGCCCCATCACTTCGACAATCGAAATACGCTGATGTGAAGAGGAGGTGTCGCGCAGGCGGTCAATCGCTTCCACCACCGTTTCCAGCGCGGTGAAATAGCCGATGGTGTAGTCGGTACCGGCTACGTCATTATCGATAGTACCCGGCAGACCGATGCACGGGAAGCCCATCTCGGTCAGGCGCTTGGCACCCATGTAGGAACCATCACCGCCGATCACCACCAGCGCATCAATGCCGCGTTTTTTCATGTTCTCAATCGCAACCGTACGCACCTCATCCTCGCGGAACGCCGGGAAACGGGCAGAGCCGAGGAAGGTGCCGCCGCGGTTGATCATGTCTGAAACGCTGTAGCGGTCGAGGTTGATCATGCGATCTTCGTACAGGCCCAGATAGCCATCATAAATACCACAGACTTCCAGTCCTTCACTCAATGCGGCGCGCACAACGCCACGGATCGCAGCGTTCATACCTGGGGCGTCACCGCCACTTGTCAGTACACCGATTTTTTTGATCATGACAACCTCTGAACTTGTTGATACCAATGATGAATTCTGAACGCCGGAGCGGAACAACCCACGCGACCGAGTAAGCAGAGTCTGATAAGTGCAATAGTATATCAAACACTGTGAGCTGAATTGATTCAGGTCACAGCCTAAATGGCTATTTTTTTTGCGGTAAGTCACGTTTCTTACAGCATCCGGACAGATAAACCACGTTTACTCGCCACAACCGGAAAAATTTCCCTGACGGCCTTCCGGCACCACCGAGCAGGGATCGAGATGAATAATCACGTCCGAACCCGGAAAACGCCTGAGCAGCGCCTGTTCCAGCTGGTCGGCAATATCGTGCGCCTGCAGCAGCGGCAGGTGGTCATCCATTTCCAGATGCAGCTGAATAAAACGTGTCGGGCCGGACTGGCGGGTACGCAGATCGTGCGCGCCCCGCACCCCCGGCCAGCCGGCGACGATCGCCAGCATCGCCTGATGCTCGGTTTCCGGCAACGCGCGATCCAGCAGCGCCTGCACAGCTTCATAGCCCATCCGCAGTGCACTGTAGAGGATCCAGACGCCAATCCCCAGCGCAAACAGCGCATCTGCACGGTGGAAGCCGTACCAGCTCAGCGCCAGAGAGAGCAAAATGGCCCCGTTCATCACCACGTCGGACTGATAGTGCAGCATGTCGGCACGGATCGCCTGACTGTGGGTATGACGCACCACCCAGCGCTGGAAGGTGACCAGCAATAGCGTAGAAAACAGCGCGATCAGGGTCACGATGATGCCCACCTGCGGCGAGGTCATCGGTTCCGGGGTCACCAGGTGCTGGAAGCCGGTCAGGAACAGGAACAGCGCCGATCCGGAAATAAACATGCTCTGCGCCAGCGCCGCAAGGGATTCGGCCTTACCATGGCCAAAGGTGTGCTCGGCATCGGCGGGCTGCAGCGAATAGCGCACCACCAGCAGATTGGTCAGCGAGGCGGCAATGTCGACCAGCGAGTCCACCAGCGCCGCCAGCACGCTGACCGACCCGGTATGCCACCAGGCAAAGATTTTGATAATCAGCAACAGTGAAGCCAGTACCGTCGCCGCAAGGGCCGCCGCGTTTACCAGCCGGGCATAGCGTTGATTCATGGCGCACGCTCTCAGAGAATGTGCACTCAGTATATCGGGTTTTGCGCAAAAAAAGCCCGGTAGTGGTGGCCGGTTGGCGATCAAAATGCGGTCGATGGGCCGCTACGGCCGGGAGACAGGGACAAATTTTTGCCAAAAAAAACCCCCTCATCATGAGGGGGAAGACAGGGATGTGTCTATGGCAAGGAAAACAGGGATACTCTGGTACAGGGACTACGTTACTGATGACTCGCTACTGATAACTTACGGGTTACTCCCGGTACTGCTTGCCGCCTGCAGCGGTGAGGAGACCTGCATATTCGTCAGCCGGCGCAATTCTTCAAGGCGCTGCTGGTGTCGTTTCTCTAAAACAGCCTGCTGCTGGGGCGTTAACAGGTGGTACATCTGGTTGCGTATGCGGGCCATTTCGACCTGCCGCGACACTTCCGCCTGCGCTATTTTTTCCGCCTGAGCCTGGTAGGCTGCCTGATCAAATTTTTCTGCAATAATCAATTCATGCATCTGTTCTAAATCGTTAATACTTATGGGAGAACGATCGTGACGTACCTGCTGCATCAGATCGCGCAACTGTTGCCGCTGTTGTTCAGTCAGGTTGATGCCATCAAACATATGGCTTTGCGGAACCTGCTGCAGCGTGCGGTTTGCGCCATCGTTCTGATGCATCTCGTCAGTCGTCGTCACGGCTGCTGCAAAGGCGTTGGAGAGTGTTAATATCAACGCCGGCACCGCAACGACGGCAGTAACATTGCGCATCGTGTACTCCCAGTTTTGTTGCGTATTTCGATTCAACGAGAGCCAGTTTAAAGTGCCCGCTGCAAACATGCGTCAGGGGGTGTAAAACTACGTAAAGTCAGTGATTAGGCGCGTTCGTTCACGGTATTTTGCCTGCGGAGGGCAATAAAAAATGAATAAAATCCTGTTGGTTGACGATGACCGCGAATTGACTTCGCTACTGAAAGAATTGCTGGAAATGGAAGGCTTCGACGTACTGGTTGCCGGCGACGGCGAACAGGCACTGGCGATACTGGACAGCACGGTTGACCTGTTACTTCTGGACGTAATGATGCCGAAGAAAAACGGCATTGATACCCTGAAAGAGTTGCGTCAGCAGCATCAGACCCCGGTGATCATGCTCACCGCCCGCGGCAGCGAACTGGACCGCGTACTCGGCCTTGAGCTGGGTGCCGACGACTATCTGCCAAAACCCTTTAACGACCGTGAACTGGTGGCGCGCATCCGCGCGATCCTGCGCCGGTCAAACTGGAGCGAGCAGCAGCAACAGCAGCACGACAACAGTTCGCCAACGCTGGAAGTGGATCAGCTGCGCCTCAATCCAGGACGCCAGGAAGCCAGCTTTGAAAATATCTCACTGGACTTAACCGGCACCGAGTTCACCCTGCTCTACCTGCTGGCGCAGCACCTCGGCCAGGTGGTGTCACGTGAGCACCTCAGCCAGGAAGTGCTGGGCAAACGGCTGACGCCGTTTGACCGCGCCATCGATATGCACATCTCCAACCTGCGGCGGAAACTGCCGGAGCGCAAAGACGGGCATCCGTGGTTTAAAACCCTGCGTGGTCGTGGCTACCTGATGGTGTCTGCCGCATGATCTCCAGCCTGACGACACGCATCTTTGCCATTTTCTGGCTGACGCTGGCGCTGGTGCTGATGCTGGTGCTGATGCTGCCGAAGCTGGACTCACGCCAGATGACCCCGCTGCTGGACAGTGAACAGCGGCAGGGGTTGATGATCGAGCAGCACGTCGAGGCAGAGCTGAGCCAGGATCCGCCCAATGACCTGATGTGGTGGCGCAGGCTGTTCCGCGCCATCGACAAATGGGCACCGCCCGGCCAGCGCCTGTTGCTGGTCACCAGCGAAGGGCGGGTGATTGGCGCCCAGCACAGCGAGATGCAGGTCATCAGGAATTTTATCGGCCAGGCCGATAACGCCGATCAGCCGCAGAAGAAAAAGTATGGCCGCGTTGAACTGGTCGGTCCGTTTTCGATTCGCGACGGGGAAGATAACTACCAGCTGTACCTGATTCGCCCGGCGGGCAGTTCGCAGCTGGACTTTATCAACCTGCTGTTTGACCGCCCGCTGCTGCTGCTGATGGTCACCATGCTGATCAGCTCGCCGCTGCTGCTGTGGCTGGCGTGGAGCCTGGCAAAACCGGCGCGACGGCTGAAACATGCCGCCGACGACGTCGCCGCCGGCAACCTGCGCCAGCGGCCGGAGCTGGAGTCCGGGCCGCAGGAGTTCCTGGCGGCCGGTGCCAGCTTTAACCAGATGATCAGCGCGCTGGCGCGGATGATGACCACCCAGCAGCGCCTGCTGTCGGATATCTCGCACGAGCTGCGCACCCCGCTGACCCGCCTGCAGCTGGCGACGGCGCTGATGCGCCGCCGTCACGGTGAAGGCAAGGAGCTGGGGCGCATTGAGATGGAGGCGCAGCGGCTGGACGGCATGATTAACGATCTGCTGGTGCTGTCGCGGGCGCAGCACACCAATGCGCTGGTCAGCGAAACCCTGAAGGCCAGCCATTTATGGTCTGACGTGCTGGAGGATGCGCGCTTTGAAGCCGAGCAGATGGGGAAATCACTGGAAGTCCCTTATCCGCCAGGCCCGTGGCCGCTGTACGGAAACCCGAACGCGCTGGACAGCGCGCTGGAGAACATCGTACGTAACGCCCTGCGCTACTCGCACAGCAAAATTTCGGTCAGCTTTGCGGTGGATAAAAAGGGCATCACCATCCACGTTGATGATGACGGTCCGGGGGTCAGCCCGGAAGATCGTGAACAGATTTTCCGGCCGTTCTACCGCACCGACGAGGCACGCGACCGCGAATCGGGCGGCACCGGGCTGGGGCTGGCGATCGTCGAGAACGCCATTCAGCAGCACCGGGGCTGGGTGAAAGCCGACGACAGCCCGCTGGGCGGCCTGCGGCTGACCATCTGGCTACCGTTATATACCACCCAGAGCGAATAATTTGTTATCCTGCGGCCCTCGTTTTTGAGGGCCGTCTTAATGCTTAACATCGTCTTGTTTGAACCTGAAATCCCGCCGAACACCGGCAATATCATCCGCCTGTGCGCCAACACCGGCTTCCGGCTGCACCTGATTAAACCACTGGGGTTTGCCTGGGATGATAAACGGCTGCGCCGTGCCGGGCTGGATTACCACGAATTCACCGCGATTAAGCATCACGACAGTTATGACGCCTTCCTCGCCAGCGAAGCGCCGCAGCGGCTGTTCGCTCTCACGACCAAAGGCACCCCGGCCCACAGCGCGGTCAGCTACCAGCCCGGTGACTATCTGCTGTTCGGCCCGGAAACCCGCGGCCTGCCGGCCTCTGTTCTCGACGCCCTGCCCGCACAGCAGAAGATCCGCATCCCGATGATGGCGGACAGCCGCAGCATGAACCTGTCGAACGCTGTTTCGGTGGTGGTCTACGAAGCGTGGCGCCAGCTCGACTACGCCGGTGCACTGATTAAGAAGTGATCGTCAGCATGGAGCCCTGGTGCCCCTTGTCAGCGATTACAGGGGCCGTCGGTGTCGCAGCCACTCTGGCTACGGCCAGCGCGGAGAACCCGGAGCGTACTGAAGTACGTAAGGAGTTCGAGCACTGCCCGAATTCAAAATGGCAAGTAAACCAGGCCGATCTCAGATCCCGTCGCCGAATTCGAAGCCGGGTACCGTGCCGTTAAAATGCTGATCCATATCCATCGACGGCTTGTCGCTGTTCGGCTTGCCGACGATGCGTGCCGGCACGCCGGCGGCGGTGGTATGCGGCGGCACCGGCTGCAGCACCACCGAACCGGCACCGATTTTCGCGCCGTGGCCGACTTCGATATTGCCGAGGATCTTGGCACCGGCACCAATCATCACCCCTTCACGGATCTTCGGATGGCGATCGCCGGTCGTTTTGCCGGTACCGCCCAGCGTGACGTTCTGCAGGATCGAAACGTCATCTTCAATCACCGCCGTCTCCCCCACCACAATGCCGGTAGCGTGGTCGAGCATGATGCCGCGGCCAATTTTTGCCGCCGGGTGGATATCGACGGCGAACGAGACCGAGATTTCGTTTTGCAGGTAGATCGCCAGCGCGCGGCGGCCTTCATTCCACAGCCAGTGGCCGATACGGTAAGCCTGCAGCGCATGGAAGCCTTTCAGGTAGAGCAGCGGAGTGGAGTATTTGTCGACCGCCGGGTCGCGCTGGCGCACCGCCTGAATATCACAGGCGGCCGAGACGATCATCGACGGATCCTGACGATAGGCGTCGAGGATCACCTCGCGGATCGCAATCGCCGGCATGATCGGGTTAGACAGCTTGTTGGCCAGCATATAGCTCAGCGCCAGGCCGAGGTCATCATGCTTTAACAGGGTGGCGTGGTAGAAACTGGCCAGCATTGGCTCACAGTCCGCCAGCGCGCGCGCTTCCGTTTTGATGTTATCCCAGATCAGTTCAGGTTCTACGCACGGCATGATTCTCTCCCCATTAAAAATAGCGCCCGGCGGGCGCTAACTACGTTCACGCGACCACTCCGGCTCAGCGACTGCTGTTCTCATCCTTCCTTGTGCGCCCCAGCAGGCTCAGGGCCGCCTCACGCGCATCTTTACCGCTGTACAGCACCTGAAAGATCTGCTCGGTAATCGGCATCTCAACGCCGTAACGTGCCGCCAGGGCCTTCACCTCTTTGGTATTACGGTAGCCTTCCACCACCTGACCAATCGCCTGCTGGGCTCCTTCCACGTCGGCACCCTGCCCGAGCATCATGCCAAAGCGACGGTTGCGCGACTGGTTATCGGTGCAGGTCAGCACCAGGTCGCCCAGCCCGGCCATGCCCATAAAGGTGGTCGGATCGGCGCCTAATGCCGCCCCAAGCCGGCTCATTTCGGCCAGCCCGCGGGTGATCAGCGCGGTGCGGGCATTGGCACCAAAGCCAATACCGTCGGACATGCCGGCACCGATGGCAATGACGTTCTTCACGGCGCCGCCGAGCTGAACGCCAATAAAATCGGGGTTGTTATACACGCGGAAGCTTTTGCCGCAGTGCAGCAGCTGCTGCAGCTCGTCGGCAAACAGACTGTCAGTTGCCGCCAGCGCGATCGCCGTTGGCAGGCCAGCCGCCAGCTCTTTGGCAAACGTCGGGCCGGAAATCACCGCCAGCGGGATCGACTCGCCGAGGATTTCGCGTGCCACGTCCTGTAACAGACGCCCGGTCTCCTTCTCCAGCCCTTTGGTCGCCCATACCAGGCGCGAGTCCGCCCGCAGGTGCGGCTTAATCTGCTGCAGCACGTCGCCAAACACGTGGCTCGGCACCACCACCAGCAGATCGCGGCTGGCGGCCACGGCGTTTGCCAGGTCGGTTTCCAGCTGCAGGGTATCCGGGAAGGGCACATCGGGAAGGAAAGCGCTGTTGCAGCGATCGGCCTGAAGCTGCGCCTGGCGCTGCGGGTTATGGCCCCACAGCACCACGTTGTGGCCGTTACGGGCCAGCGTAATCGCCAAAGCGGTGCCGTACGAGCCGGCACCGATGACGCTCATGGAAGCATGAGGGCTACGCATCAGGCATCCTGCTGCGGTGCTTCACCTTCGTTTGACTGCTGCAGGTAGTTCATAAACAGCGCGTCAAAGTTAACCGGTGCCAGGTTCAGCTGCGGGAAGGTGCCACGGGAAACCAGGCTGGTGATGCACTCACGGGCATACGGGAACAGAATGTTCGGGCAGTACGCGCCCAGGCAATGTGCCATCTGGGTGCCTTCGATACCACCGATAGAGAAGATGCCCGCCTGCTGCACTTCGCACAGGAATGCCGCTTCTTCACCCACGGTCGCGGTCACGGTGACGCGCAGCACGACTTCATACACGTCGTCAGCCAGCTGGGTAGAGGCGGTGTCCAGATCCAGTTTCACTTCCGGCTCCCACTCTTTCTGGAAGACCTGTGGCGCGTTAGGCGCTTCGAAGGAGATATCTTTGGTGTAGATACGCTGGATCTGGAAAGACATTTCGGTGTTGTTTTGTTCTGACATGGTACGTAATCCTATGGGTTAATAATCCGTTATTGTGCCGAAGCGCGGGTCAGCAATGGGCGCGTTACATGCGCGCCCGCTGCTAGTTCAGCAGCGGGTCAAGACCCTGCTGCGCGTCAAGCGCGAACAGGTCATCACAGCCACCGATGTGCCGATCGTCGATAAAAATTTGCGGTACCGTGGTGCGGCCGCTGCGGGCGATCATCTTCTCGCGCAGCGGCGCGTCGCCATCGATGGCAATCTCTTTAAACGCCACGCCTTTCTGGCTGAGCAGCGCCTTAGCACGATGGCAGAAAGGGCAGGTTGCTTTGGTATAAATCTCAACGTTAGCCATAGCGGCTCTCCTTCACTGTGTCAGACGGACTGCTATTTACCGCGCACCAGCGGCAGGTTCTCACTGCTCCAGCCGGATACGCCCTCTTTCAGGACGAACACCTGCGGAAAGCCTGCTGCGATCAGCTGTGCCGCAGAGTCAGACGCAGAGGTGCCGGTGGCACAAACCACGATCAGCGGCTGCGCTTTGTGTTTTTCCAGTTCGCTAAAGCTGCCTTTCTTGATATCCGCAGCCAGCACGTTAATCGCATTAGAGATATGGCCTTTACGGAAGTCATCACGCCCACGCACGTCCACTACCACGGCATCTTCTTTGTTAATTAAACGGGTAGCTTCACCACGGCTAATCACTTTTACTTTGGAGAACATGCCCTTAACGGTGGTCACGATCACCAAAACCAGCAAAACAACCCACGAAAGAGCTAAGATGGTGTGATTGCCTGCGAACTGCATAATATCTTGCATGAGGGGTAACAACTCCCGAAAGGGTTAATAAGCGAAAACAAGGGTTCTGAGTATACCTTTCGGGGCTGTCATGTACAGCCGCGAAGGCCGTCTGAATTGCGTTTTCTGCGGCATAATCCAAAAAAAAGTTGCCTTTAATGAAAAAGGCTATCCTGTGATCGAGGCGTGTCGCAACGGGTGGTGAATTGTTGCGCAGCTGCGCACTTCGCAGGCGATGCGCCACCTGACATTTGGCTTAACGTCATGCCCGCAATCTGCGGTTTAGCGGCTAAAAGGTCACGACTGGTAATAGAAAACCGCGCAGTGGTCGCTGGTAAGCCGCTGTTCATCGTGGAATAATCCGCGGCTATGAGGGAAAAAGCGACAGTGATCATTTCAAGGATTCCGCGTCATACCCCGCCGCGCCGGCGACTGCGCGGCGGCGTGTCCGCCCTGACCATCGGTGCATTGTGCAGCGCGATGCTGCTGTGCCCGCTCACCGCCGCAGCGGCTGACGATAATAAGTCGCAGCTGCAGAGCCTGCAGCAGGATATCGCGGCAAAAGAGAAAAGCGTGCAGCTGCAGAAGCAGCAGCGCAGCCAGCTGCTCAATCAGCTACAGAGCCAGGAAAAGGTGATTGCCCAGGCCAGCCGCCAGCTGCGCGATACCCGATCGGTCCTTGGCGCGCTCGGCAAAGAGATTACCACCCTGACCGCCTCGATCGCCCGGCTGCAGCAGCAGCAGCAGCAGCAGGAAGCACTGCTGGCCGATCAGCTGGATGCGGCCTTCCGCCAGGGCCAGCATAGCGGCCTGCAGCTGGTGCTGAGCGGCGAAGAGAGCCAACGCAGCGAGCGGATGCTGGCCTACTTCGGTTATCTCAATGATGCACGACAGAAGTCAATTGCGGAGCTGCAACAGACCCGCACTGACCTCTCGGCGCAGAAAACCAGCCTGGTGGATAAACAGGCGCAGCAAAAAAGCCTGTTAAGCCAGCAGCAGAGTCAGCAGCAGACGCTGGAAGGGGCGCGCCAGGCGCGGCAGAAAACCCTGACCACGCTGGAATCCTCGCTGGAGAAAGACCAGGCGCAGCTGGTTGAGCTGCGGCAGAACGAAAGCCGCCTGCGCGATAAGATCGCCAAAGCCGAGCGGGAGGCCAAAGCCCGCGCGGAGCGCGAAGCGCGTGAGGCGCAACAGGTGCGCGAGCGTGAGGCGCAGGCCAAACGCAAAGGCACCACCTACAAACCGACCGAGAACGAACGCGCGCTGGTCTCACGTACCGGCGGCCTTGGCCGGCCGGCCGGTCAGGCGATCTGGCCGGTACGCGGCCGCGTTGAACACCGCTTTGGCGAACAGCTGCAGGGTGAGCTACGCTGGAAAGGGCTGGTGATTGCCGCGCCGGAAGGCACTGAAGTTAAAGCGATTGCCGATGGCCGGGTGCTGATGGCCGACTGGCTGCAGGGCTACGGCCTGGTGGTGGTGGTTGAGCACGGTAAAGGTGATATGAGCCTGTACGGCTATAATCAGAGCGCGCTGGTCGGCGTCGGCACCCAGGTGAAAGCCGGGCAGCCGATCGCCCTGGTCGGCAACAGCGGCGGCCGCGGCACGCCGTCACTCTATTTTGAAATTCGTCGTCAGGGACAAGCCGTTAACCCGGTTCCGTGGCTAGGGAGATAACTGTGCAACGTCGAAAACTCAGCGCGCTGCTGGCAGCCGTGCTGATGGCCGGGCCGGCTTACGCCGGTAAGCTTTCGATCGTCATCGATGACTTTGGCTACCGGCCCGCGCAGGAGAACCAGGTATTACAGATGCCGGCGGCCATCTCGGTCGCGGTGCTGCCGAATGCCCCGCACGCCCGCGACATGGCGACCAAAGCCCACCAGCGCGGCCACGAGGTATTGATCCATCTGCCGATGGCCCCGCTCAGCAAACAGCCGCTGGAAAAAGATACCCTGCGCCCGGAGATGTCCGCCGACGAAATCGCACGTATCGTGCGTGAGGCCAGCGAGAAGGTGCCGTTTGCGGTGGGGCTGAACAACCATATGGGCAGCGCGATGACCTCCAGCCTGGCGGGGATGCAGAAGGTGATGCAGGTACTCTCGCACTACAACTTCTACTTCCTCGACAGCATGACCATCGGCAGCAGTAAGTCGGTGCAGGCCGCTGCGGGCACCAGCGTGAAGGTGATTAAACGCCGGGTGTTCCTCGACGATACGCAAAATGAAGCGGACATCCGCCGGCAGTTTATGCGGGCGGTGCGGCTGGCGCAGCGTGACGGTTCGGCGATCGCCATCGGCCATCCGCATCCGACTACCGTCCGCGTGCTGCAGCAGATGCTGCCGACCCTGCCCGCCGATATCACCCTGGTGCGCCCGAGCCAGCTGCTGAATGAGCCGCAGCGGGTGAATAACGCGCCGCTGCCGCCGGACAGCAAACCTCAGGCGGTGAAGCCGCGTAATCCGTTCCGCCCGGGCAAGGTCTGCCCGGTGAAGGTGGCCCCGGTGCCGGCCACGCGCGCGCTAAGCATCATCGCCGAAAGTCTGGCGGATGGCCCGCTGATCAAACAGGTGATGGCACAGATCGTCGGTTCGCCGACGACAAACGAACCAGCGACAGACAGGCCAGCAGCAGCCGGGCACTAGCGGCGGCCGGTACGCTCCGGCCGCAGAACAGCAGGCCGGGCGGGTCGTTCCCCCGGATGCCCGGCGTCATCAGGCGTCGCGCTCCGACGCCCGCCTTCTGCAGCTGCCCGCTCAGTCCCAGTCGAGGATCACCTTACCCGCCTGCCCGGCGCGCATCACATCAAAGCCCTGCTGAAACTCATCGATGTGCAGCCGGTGGGTGATCACCGGGCTGATATCCAGCCCGGACTGCAGCAGCGCCACCATTTTGTACCAGGTTTCAAACATCTCGCGGCCGTAGATACCTTTGATAAACAGCCCCTTGAAGATCACCTGATTCCAGTCAATCGCCATTTCGGCGGAGGGGATGCCCAGCATAGCGATGCGCCCGCCGTGGTTCATCACGCTGAGCATGCCGCGAAACGCCGCCGCCACCCCGGACATCTCCAGCCCGACGTCAAACCCCTCGGTCATACCCAGCTCGCTCATGGTTTGCGTCAGGTTCTGCTGACCCACGTTAACCGCCCGGGTGACGCCGACCTTCTGCGCCAGCGCCAGCCGGTAGTCGTTCACGTCGGTGATCACCACGTGGCGTGCACCCACGTGGCGGCAAATGGCCGCCGCCATAATGCCGATCGGCCCCGCGCCGGCGATCAGCACATCTTCGCCCACCAGGTCGAACGAGAGCGCGGTGTGCACCGCGTTGCCGAACGGATCGAAGATCGCCGCCAGTTCATCGGAAATATTATCGGGAATTTTGAAGGCGTTAGCCGCCGGGATCGTCAGGTATTCGGCGAAGCTGCCCTGGCGGTTGACGCCGATGCCGATGGCGTTACGGCACAGGTGGGTGCGGCCGCCGCGGCAGTTACGACAGTGGCCGCAGGTGATATGCCCCTCGCCAGAGACCCGGTCGCCGGGGGCGAAGCCGACCACCTCCTGGCCGACCGCCACCACCTCGCCGACGTACTCGTGGCCGGTGATCATCGGTACCGGAATGGTGCGCTGCGACCAGCTGTCCCAGTTGTAGATATGCACGTCGGTGCCGCAGATGGCGCTTTTGCGGATTTTAATCAGTACGTCGTTATGGCCCGGCTCCGGCACCGGCGCATCGTCAGTCATCCAGATGCCGGGGCGCGAGTGCAGTTTAGCGAGTGCTTTCATGGTGTGCTCCTGTCAGGCGATCACGCCGAGCTGGCGGCCGATGTGGCTGAAGGCCGCCACCGCCCTTTCCAGCTGCGGCTGGCCGTGTGCGGCGGAGATCTGGGTGCGGATGCGCGCCTGCCCTTTCGGCACCACCGGATAACAGAAACCGGTGACGTAGATGCCCTCCTGCTGCAGGCGGCTGGCGAAGGTCTGCGCCAGCCGCGCATCGCCGAGCATCACCGGGATAATGGCGTGATCGGCCCCGGCCAGCGTAAAGCCCGCCGCGCTCATCGCGCCGCGGAAGTAGCGCACGTTCTCCCACAGCCGCTGCCGCAGCCCATGACCTTCGCTCAGCAGCTGCAGCGCCTGCTGTGAGGCCGCCACCACCACCGGGGCCAGCGAGTTGGAGAACAGATAAGGACGCGAGCGCTGGCGCAGCCACTCCACCACCTCGCGCTTTGCGGCAGTATAGCCGCCGGAGGCGCCGCCCAGCGCTTTGCCCAGCGTGCCGGTGATAATGTCCACCCGCCCCATCACTTCACAGTATTCATGGCTGCCGCGCCCGCCGGCACCGACAAAGCCGACCGCATGGGAGTCGTCGACCATCACCAGCGCCTGCCAGCGATCGGCAAGGTCACAGATGCCGCGCAGGTTGGCAATCACCCCGTCCATCGAGAACACCCCGTCGGTGGCGATCAGAATATGGCGGGCACCCGCTTCGCGCGCCTGCCGCAGGCAGCTTTCCAGCTCCGCCATATCGTTGTTGGCGTAGCGGTAACGCTGCGCCTTGCACAGACGAATACCGTCAATAATCGAGGCGTGGTTCAGCGCGTCTGAGATCACCGCATCTTCCGGACCAAGCAGCGTCTCAAACAGGCCGCCGTTGGCGTCAAAGCAGGAGGAGTAGAGGATGGCATCGTCCATGCCGAGGAAGCCGGCCAGCTGCTTTTCCAGCGCACGATGGCGATCCTGGGTACCGCAGATAAAACGCACCGAGGCCATGCCAAAACCCTGGCCGTCGAGGCCGGCTTTCGCCGCGGCGATCAGCGACGGGTGGTTGGCCAGCCCGAGGTAGTTATTGGCGCACAGGTTCAGCACCTCGCTGCCGTCCGCCAGCTCAATCGTCGCCTGCTGCGGGCCGACGATCTGCCGTTCCGTTTTGAACAACCCCTCTTCTTCCGTTTCGCGCAGCTGCTGCTTAAGCTGTTGATAGAAATCCTGCTTCATGATTATCCTCCGGCTGGTGCATTTGATAATACGGACACCTGAGAATAAAGCAGTTAACCGGATAACCGATCAACGCGATCTGTTTTTTGCCGCACATCTCACGGAAAATAACCGGACGGGTAACGGCACCGGTGACAACATCAGTTACAGACTCCTCTGGCTGCCTGCACAGCGCTGAAGTGTTATGATAGAAGCATTAGCGCGTCAGCATCCTGCGACGCCCCCACTTAAGGCCAATGCTCATGATTATCGTCACCGGTGGTGCCGGATTTATTGGAAGCAACATCGTCAAGGCGCTGAACGCCAAAGGTCACACCGATATTCTGGTGGTCGACAACCTGAAAGACGGCACCAAGTTCGCTAACCTGGTCGACCTGGATATCGCCGACTACATGGACAAGGAAGACTTTCTGATCGCTATCCTCGCCGATGAAGACTTTGGCGATGTGGAAGCGGTGTTCCATGAAGGTGCCTGTTCCTCTACCACCGAGTGGGACGGCAAGTACATGATGGAAAACAACTATCAGTACTCGAAAGAGCTGCTGCACTACTGCCTTGAGCACCAGATCCCGTTCCTTTACGCCTCCTCCGCCGCCACCTACGGCGGTCGCAACGCCGACTTTATCGAAGAGCGCCAGTTTGAAGAGCCGCTGAACGTTTATGGCTACTCCAAGATGCTGTTTGACCACTACGTCCGCAGCATCCTGCCGGAAGCCGAATCGCCGGTATGTGGCTTCCGCTACTTCAACGTTTACGGCCCGCGCGAAGGCCACAAAGGCAGCATGGCCAGCGTGGCGTTCCACCTCAATACCCAGCTGAACAATGGCGAGAACCCGAAACTGTTTGAAGGCAGCGACGGCTTTAAGCGCGACTTCGTCTACGTGGAAGACGTGGCGGCGGTCAACCTGTGGTTCTGGGAAAACGGCGTTTCCGGCATCTTCAACTGCGGCTCCGGCCGCGCCGAGTCCTTCCAGCAGGTGGCCGATGCCGCGCTGAACTACCACCAGAAAGGGGCGATCGAATACATCCCGTTCCCGGAAAAACTCAAAGGCCGCTACCAGGCCTACACGCTGGCCGACCAGACCAAACTGCGCGCAGCGGGCTACGACAAGCCGTTTAAAACCGTGGCGGAAGGCGTGGCGGAGTATATGGCCTGGCTGAACCGCAACGCGTAACGGGACGATCCGGGTCATGAAAATTCTGGTTATCGGCCCGTCATGGGTCGGCGATATGATGATGTCGCAGAGCCTGTATCGCACGCTGAAAGTGCAGCACCCTGACGCGACGATCGACGTGATGGCGCCGGCCTGGTGCCGTCCGCTGCTGTCGCGCATGCCGGAAGTGAGCAACGCGCTGGCGATGCCGCTGGGGCACGGTGCGCTGGCGATCGGCGAACGTCGCCGGCTTGGGCAGCAGCTGCGCGGTGCCGGCTATGACCGCGCGTACGTGCTGCCGAACTCGTTTAAGTCAGCGCTGGTGCCGTTCTTTGCCGCGATCCCCCGGCGTACAGGCTGGCGCGGAGAGATGCGCTACGGCCTGCTCAACGACCTGCGGGTGCTGGATAAAGCGGCCTTCCCGCTGATGGTGCAGCGCTACGTGGCGCTGGGCTACCCGAAAGGAAACATCACCCGCGCCAGCGATCTGCCGCAGCCGCTGCTGTGGCCAAAGCTGCAGGTGCTGGAGACGGAGAAACAGGCTACCGTTGCCGCCTTCAGCTTGAACAGCGGGCGGCCACTCATTGGCTTCTGTCCGGGGGCAGAGTTTGGCCCGGCCAAGCGCTGGCCGCACTACCACTACGCCAGCCTGGCGCAGCAGCTGATCGACCAGGGCTACCAGGTCGTGCTGTTCGGTTCGGCGAAGGACCATGAAACCGGGCAGCAGATTCTGGCCACGCTGAGCGAAGAACGCCGCCAGCACTGCCGCAATCTGGCCGGGGAGACCCAGCTGGAGCAGGCGGTGATCCTGCTGGCGGCCTGCCAGGCGGTGGTCAGCAATGACTCCGGCCTGATGCATATCGCCGCTGCGCTGGAGCGTCCGCTGGTGGCGCTGTACGGGCCAAGCAGCCCGGACTTCACGCCGCCGCTGTCCGAACACGCCCGGGTGATCAGGCTGATCACCGGCTATCACAAAGTCCGCAAAGGGGATGCCGCCGAAGGTTATCACCAGAGCCTGATCGACATCACGCCGGAACGGGTGATCGCCGAGCTGGCCACGCTTTGCCCGACGCCAGGAGTTTGAATGCGGGTTCTGATTATTAAAACGTCCTCGATGGGGGACGTGCTGCACACGCTGCCCGCCTTAACCGACGCTATGCAGGCGATACCCGGTATCCGTTTCGACTGGGTGGTGGAAGAGGGCTTCGCACAGATCCCCGCCTGGCATCCGGCGGTGGATAAAGTGCTGCCGGTAGCGATTCGCCGCTGGCGTAAACACTGGTTTGGCAGCCAGGTTCGCGAGGAGCGCGTGGTGTTTAAACGCGAGCTGCAGTCGCGCGAGTATGATGTGGTTATCGATGCCCAGGGCCTGATCAAGAGCGCGGCGCTGGTGACGCGCCTGGCGCACGGCGTCAAGCACGGCCCGGACAGCCGCAGCGCGCGTGAGCCGTTTGCCAGCTGGTGGTACGACCGCCGCCATGAGATCGCGAAAGCCAGGCACGCGGTGGAGCGCACCCGTGAGCTGTTTGCCAAAAGCCTCGGTTACCCGTTACCGGCCACCCCCGGCGACTATGCTATCGCCCGCCACTTCACCGCGGAGTTATCCGCCGACGCCGGTCAGTATCTGGTGTTTCTGCACGCCACCACGCGGGATAACAAACACTGGCCGGAGAGCCACTGGCGTGACCTGATCGCGCTGGTACAGCCCACCGGCCTGCGCATCCGGCTGCCCTGGGGTGCCCCGCACGAAGAGCAGCGGGCGCTGCGGCTGGCCGACGGTTTTGACCACGTCGAGGTGCTGCCAAAGCTGACGCTGGAGCAGGTGGCGCTGCAGCTGGCCGGCGCACGCGGCGTGGTTTCGGTCGACACCGGCTTAAGCCACCTCACCGCCGCGTTAGCACGGCCGAACATCACCCTGTACGGCCCGACCGATCCGGGGCTGATTGGCGGCTATGGGGAGAATCAGTATGTTCTCAAATCGCCAGCCTCCGGTGAGATGGCCGCTATTCAGGCGTCTGCCGTATTTGAAAAACTGGAATCTCTGCTGCAGGTATAAAACAGCACATATTCAGGAGCACTGCGACAAAAGCGATGGCACAGTGGCCATCGTTAAAGCGACCTCCCCGAAAATCGGGCTGACCGGCGTGCTGCCCACTCAATAAGCAGATAAATTTCTGTAGTCAGATTGTGTTTGCACCTGAACCAGTAAGGAACTGAGATCGGTTATGGGAACTTTTTTTAAACAAATTTATCGATATACCCGCCCACGCAGCTATCGACATAATGAAAATTTGTGGCCTTATGTCAAAATTACCCGCGCGGCGGAAGGTCATATCCAGTCTTTCAAACTGCGCGGTCACAATATTCCCCTGGTCGATCTCTCAGAGCTCAAGGGAAAATTCAGTGGCGACCTGCTGTTAGTCGCTTCTGGTCCTTCCGTTAACGATACCGACTTCTCGCCACTGGTCACTATGCCAGCGATGGGCGTAAATGGTGCCTGGTTTTTACACAAGGTGCTGGATTTCAGCCTGTATGTCATAGTCGATATGACGTTCATCGATCAGAGACTGTCTTTGGTAAAAGAAATCGTCAGTCGTCCCGAGGTGCTGTTATTTACTACTATCAACGGTATTATGAAAATAGTACATCATTTTGGGATTGATGCCCTACGCTGTCGTCTGGCGGTGGTAGAAGATGCCTGCTTCAGGGTATATCAACCTAAAATTCAAAGCAGTGAAATATATCAGACCTGTCATGATAAAAGCCACATTAGCTTTAGTCCGAAAAACAATAACATTGCCTTCAGCAATGATATCAGAGAAGGTATATTTGATGCCGCCACTGTTGTTTACTGGTCTTTGCAAATCGTGAAATTCATGGGGTTCTCTCGGGTGATCATCGCAGGACTGGATATGAACAATTTCCATCGTCCCAGATTTTATGAAAATGATAAAGACCGCTCCCCAAGCTTTCTTGAAAGTCAATTTTCCGTTCTGATTGAGCCAGCGTTCTCCCTCGCCAGTTCAATCTTTAAAGAAGATAAAATTCAGGTTTTAAACCTTTCGCAAAACAGCGCCCTGAGTGATGAAATTTTTAAAAAGGTCACAAGTCATGACATTTGAAAACAACAAATACTTAGTCAAAACCACCATACTGACTTATATGGCATTTGTTTTTTCCCTTCCGCTGTTGAGTGGAGAATTTCGATCGTCTGTTTTATTCTATCTTTCATTCACTCTTCTTCTGGTTACACTTCTCTCCCATAAAATACTCCGGGAAAGAATATTCAGCCAACGAGAATTTAATACTGGCATCATTCTGTTAGCGTCCTTTCTTGTCTGGTTTTCATTGAGTAACCTGTGGGGATCCGATCCCTCCAATATTTTATCAACGTTAAAGCACAGCCTCTATCTTTTAGGTTTCGTTCTGCTCTTTCGACTATCATGTTTGCATGGTCACAAGAACATTGTTTTGTCACTGTTTTTTTTAGCCACTGTCATCCTCTGTGTGCTGATATTTATCTATGTTGATAAAGCCAACATCATCTCCGGCAGGCTGGATAGGGTATTAATTAATCAGCCATCAAATGTGATTGATCTGGGGGGGTACTTTAGCCTTAGCATAATCTGTGGCTTTATTCTTATTCGTGATACGGGAAAAAAATGGATTTTTTTACCAATCGCACTGCTTTTTTTAGGCCTGTTATTTACCCAAAGCCGTGGACCTTTATTCTCCCTGCTGCTGGCCTGCGCACCGTTATTAACGTTGCTCCGCCGTACGCATCTTAGTTACCTGTTAATGGGTGCCTTGACTATCGGAGTACTGGCTCTCATCCTTTTTCTCAGCAACTATGATAATACGCTAACCGCGCGTCTTGCCTCCACATATCAACAAAGTTTCATTCGCATAGGTATCTGGCGGGATGCCTGGGACTTGTTTTTACAAAAGCCGTGGATGGGATGGGGGTTTGATAAGGAACTCGACTTTGTAAATCAGATTGGTGAGCGCGTTCATACCACCCACAGTATCTACTTTGGAACGTTACTGAAAGGTGGGAGCCTTGGCATGGCGTTGATGCTTTCCGTAGTGGGTTACTCGCTGTATATGGGATGGCAACATATCAAGATAAACCAGGCGCTGGAGGCTTCAATGATTGTGTTCTCGCTAATATTTTACACCAGCCAGGGAATGTTTATTCTGGGTAATCCTGGCGAGTCATGGTTTCTGTTCTGGTTCCCGATTGCAGTGGTACTCAGCCTGCCTGTTAAAGGGCAGCCCGCGCCTGACCGCCCCTGATATCATTTCTTCGCCAGTGTTGTTACATGAATGCAGACATCGTCAGCCTCAATGAGTTGCAGAGGCTGACGGATCTCCCCCGGGATATCATCAACCCTGAGCGTTATGTGGCGCTCGCGATCCTGATAAGGCCCCGTATGTTCGGGTTCTGCGCTGGCATACAGACTAACCGTCGACGTTTTTAACGCCACGGCGAGGTGTAATGGCCCGGTATCTCCTGTTACCAGGACGTCCAGCCCGTCAATGACCGTCAACAGTTCAGTCAGCGAAGTTTTACCGATAAGGATGTCAGTCTGCGCAGCCACACTTTCACTGGCAAGCTCCATAAATTGCCCGGCAAGCGGCATATCTTTCGCACCGCCGATCAGCACTATCCTGTAGCCTGATGCCGTCAGCCGGTTAGCCAGTTCAACAAAGCGTGCTACAGGCCAGCAGCGCATGGATTCTGATGCCCCCATCTGGAAACCAATACGTTTTGATAGGCCCTGCGGAGCCCGGTTAAAATGAACAGGAATGCGCATTGACGGATCCTTTGTTTCGCAACCCAGGATGCTCAGAAGGTTCAGCTTTCGCTGGATCAGATGCCCGTCAAAAGGTGCTGAATATGCATTTATCCAGCTATTTAACTCTGAGCTGTCGACCAGATAGTTATCGCGAATAATATAGCGACTGCCCGACAACACGGCACATAAAATATCATAGGGCATGTACGAGTGGAGGATCACCGTCAGCTGGGGCCTGAAACGTCTCAGAGAACGGATCAATGTATGGCAATTTCTGACCTTATTATCCCAGTAGAACACCCGATTAAACCACTCACTTCCCTCAACAAGAGGCCGGTTTTTTTCACTGGAAACCAGCGCAAATGATGCGCCGGGATAACGCAGCTTCAGCGCCTGGATGGCAGGGGTATTAAACATCAGATCGCCCAACGCGGTGGTCGAATAAATGACGATGCGTTCAAACTCCAGCGAAGGATCGAGAGCCTTGTGCTTTTCTAATTTACGTGCAAAAAAATGATAGATCGTTAACAGATAACCGATCCATTTTACCTTACTTTTTTTCATGGCTTTCACGTGATTTTTGTTGGTAATAGTCCGTTAACGTCATTCCCACGCAGCGTTCCTGCAGATAACTGAACAATTGCTCAAGGTTGTCATAAAGGGCGTCAATGTCCGCTGCGGTTTTAAAGGTCGGGCTGCCGCCGGGCATAAATTCAGAGGAGTGCAGCATAAATTCCACGTAGTCGCTGCCGCCCGCCAGGGTTTTATCCACCACGCCCAGCATCTGCTGCAGATTGCCACGCGACGGGCGCAGCCAGTGCACCGACGGGCTGCGGCGCTTGCCGCGCAGGCGATCCCAGCCCTGCTTTACGCCGTTCATCAGCGATGAATGCTTATACTGGATGCTCATCGGCACCTCCAGCAGCGGCGAGTTACCCGCACGGGAGATATCCTGCGGGTCGATAAACCACGGGCGATCGGGGAAGTGCTGATAGTTGGTGCCTCCCGCCCCCTGCGGTGCCCCCGGCGAGAACTGCCAGTTGACGCGCGGCGTCACCGAGCAGTCCACCTGATACCCCTGTTCGATCAGCAGGCGGGCATAATAGGCGTTAAACGCCCAGCGGCCGGCGCGGTGGCTGCGCATTTTCACCTGTAGCGTCTGCTCCAGCAGGTCGGTCATAAAGCTGACCTTCTCTTTAATGACCGCTTCCGGGTACTCAATCAGGTAGGGTTTGTGCCGCCAGTCATCGCCGGTCAGGTCATGCTGCGGCGGGCTGTTCCACGCGTGCAGGTGCATGCCGATTTCGCCGCTGTCGCGGGCGATCACGTCACGGGCAAACTCAACGTAGGCCGGGTCGATCGCCATCTCGTAGTTGGTCAGCCAGACAGGCTTGAAGGCAAATCGCTCACACAGCTGCTGAAAGCGCGGCAGAAAACGGGTGTTTTCCGTGGCAATCCGATCGTGATTTTGCCAAAGATTATCGCCTTCGGTATCGATTGTGATGATAAACGCGGGCTTTGCCATTTCCATTCCTGTCTGCCGGATAATCAGTACGCTATGTTACGTAGCGGGCAGTGAAAGCGCAAAGGTAATTGTACTCCGGGCCGGCAGCGGGTCGCGAGGCTGGTCACGCCCCGGTGACTGCTTTAGAATCATCAGCTGGTTTGTCTATTAGCGATAACGCATGAAACCTCTGGATCTGCCGATTTCACTGCCCCAGGCCCCGCGCATCCTGGTGATTAAATTCCGCCATCATGGCGATATGCTGCTGACCACGCCGGTCATCCACTCGCTGAAGGCGGCCTGGCCGGCGGCACACATCGACGTGCTGCTGTATGAAGAGACGCGGCCGATGCTCGCCAGCCACCCGGACATCCGCCACATTTATGCCATCGACCGCCGCTGGAAAAAGCAGGGCGTGCGCTATCAGATCGGCCAGGAGTGGCGGCTGATGAAAACGCTGCGTAACCAGCGGTATGACCTGGTGGTCAACCTCGCCGATCAGTGGCGCAGCGCCGTGATTACCCGCTTTACCGGCGCGGCCGTGCGGCTGGGCTTTGATTTTCCCAAGCGTCGTGGCGCGCTCTGGTCCCGCTGCCATACCCGGCTGGTGCCCACCGAGGGTCACGGCCAGTTACACACCGTCGAACAGAATCTCGCCCTGCTGGCCCCGCTGGCCCTGCCCGCCGTTCAGGCGCACGTGGCGATGCATTACGCCCCTGCCGATCGCCAGGCGGTGCGCCAGCTGCTGGGCGACGTACGGGACTATATTGTGGTGCAGCCGACCTCACGCTGGTTCTTCAAATGCTGGAGCGACGACAAGTTCGCCGCCGCCCTGCAGGCGCTGCAGGACGACGGTCACCACCTGGTGCTGACCTCGGGGCCCGATGCGCGCGAGCAGGAGATGGTCGCCTCGATTATTGGCCGCCTGCGCAGCCGCGACGGCGTGACCTCGCTGGCCGGCCAGCTGACGCTGCCGCAGCTGGCGGCAGCGATCGATGATGCCCGGCTGTTTATCGGCGTCGACTCGGTGCCGATGCATATGGCCGCCGCGCTGCAGACGCCGTGCGTGGCGCTGTTTGGCCCCTCTAAGCTGGTATTCTGGCGGCCGTGGCAGGTTAACGGCGAGGTGATCTGGGCCGGAGATTATGCCGCGCTGCCGGATCCGGATGCGGTCAATACCGGCACCGGTGAACGCTATCTGGACGCCATTCCGGTGGATGTGGTGGTGGCTGCGGCACGGAGGGCGCTGGTATGAAGCCGATCAGGCTGGCAATTGTCCGCCAGAAATACCGCCCGGACGGCGGTGCCGAACGTTTTATCTCCCGCGCGCTGCAGGCGCTGGACCAGCACGCGCTCGATCTCAACGTCATCACCCGCGAGTGGCAGGGGGGGCGCCAGCCGGACTGGCATCTGCATATCTGTAACCCGGCCAAATGGGGGCGCATCAGCCGCGAACGCGGCTTTGCCCGCGCGGCGCGGGAGCTGTGGCAGCGCGAGCAGTTTGATATCGTGCAGAGCCATGAACGCATCGCCGGCTGCGACATCTACCGCGCCGGTGACGGCGTGCATCAGCGCTGGCTGGAGCTGCGCTCCCAGCTGCTTCCCGCGTGGCGGCGGGCGTTGCTGCTGAACGATCGCTATCATCGCTACGTGATGGCGGCCGAGCGCGAGATGTATCAGGCCCCCGAGCTGAAAGCGGTGATCTGCAACGCAGAGATGGTCAAACAGGAGATTATCGAGCGCTTTGGCGTCGCCAGCGAACGTATTCACGTGATCTACAACGCCATCAACACCGCACAGTTTACCCCGGCCGACGCCGCCACCCGCGCCGCGCTGCGCCAGAGGATGTCGCTACCGCTGACGGCCAGCGTGCTGATTTACGTCGGCTCCGGCTTCGAGCGCAAGGGGCTTGCCGCGGCGATACGCGCCGTGGCCGGCACCGATCGTTATCTGCTGGTGGTCGGTAAAGATAAGGCCGAAAAACAGTATCGGGCGCTGGCCAGCCAGCTGGGCTGCGCCGACCGCATCCGTTTTGTCGGCATGCAGGCCGACACGCTGCCCTGGTATCAGGCGGCCGACGGCCTGCTGCTGCCGACGCTGTACGACCCGTTCCCTAACGTGATCCTTGAAGCGATGGCCTGCGGCCTGCCGGTGATCACCTCGACCACCTGCGGCGGAGCCGAATTTATTCAGCCCGGCGTCAACGGCTACGTCTGTGGCGCACACGACGTGGCCGCGCTGCGCGAGGCGGTGATGGCGCTACCGCAGCAGGCCACCGACAGCGCAATGGCGCTGGCCGCCCGCGAGCGCGTGCTGGCATCCACCCCGCAGCGGCTCTCTGCACAGCTGGTTGCGCTCTATCAACATATTCTGAGATAACCGATGCGCGTTCTAATGATTATTGACGGCCTGCCCGGCGGCGGCGCGGAGAAAGTGGTGCTGACGCTGTGTGAAGGCATGCAGAAGCTCGGCCATCAGGTGAGCCTGTTCTCGCTGCGTGACGTCTGCAACTACAGCCTGCCACCGGGCATTGACTATCAGGTGGTAGAGGCGCACAGCAGTGCGCCGTGGCGCAAGCTGACCGAGCTTTCCCGCCGCGCTGCCGCGCTCGACACCGCCATCGCCGCCGCTGAAAGCCAGGCGGGCGCCTTCGATCTGATCTTCTCACACCTGCATAAAACCGACCGCATCGTCGCGCGTTGCCGCACCATTGCACCGCAAAAACTGTGGTTCTGCATTCACGGCATCCTGTCGACCTCCTACCTTGGCCACCGCCGGGGGCTGAACCGCTGGTTCAAACGGCAGAAGATCGCGCGTATTTATCAGGGGAAAAATATCGTTGCCGTCTCCACCGCGGCGGCGGACGATCTGCCCGCACAGCTCGGCATCACCCCTGCCCGGCTGGCGGTGATTAACAACCCGTTTGATATTGCCGCAATCCTGCAGCAGGCGGCCGAGCCGCTGGCGGTGGCCGGGGAAGCGTATCTGGTTCACGTCGGCCGCTTTCATCCGCACAAACGCCATGACCGGCTGCTGGCGGCCTACGCGGCGTCCGGCATTCAGGCCAGCCTGGTGCTGGTCGGTACCGGGGACGAGCAGCGTATCGCCGGGGTGAAAGCGCAGGCGAAAGCGCTGGGTATTGATGACCGGGTGATTTTCGCCGGTTTTCAGGCTAACCCTTACCCAATCATCAAACATGCCCGCCTGCTGATCCTCAGCTCGGACAGCGAAGGCTTCGGTAACGTGCTGGTGGAGGCGCTGCTGTGCGGCACGCCGGTGGTCAGCACCCGTTGTCCGGGTGGGCCGGCGGAGATCCTGCAGCAGGCGGGGCTGAGCCAGGCGCTGGCCGAACTGAACGTGGCGTCGCTGGCGGAGACGATGGCGGCGATCTACGCGTCGCCACCGGTCATCAATAGCCAGCCGCTAATGGCGTACGATATTCAGCCCATCTGTCAGCAGTATCTGGCGCTGGGGCGCTGAAGGACTGCAGCTGCGTCCAGACCTGCTCGACGCTGACGTCGGCACACTCGCCCGAGGCGGTCTGCATTATGCGGTACTCACCTGACCACGGATGCCATGCCTTCGGGTCAGTATCGCCAAACAGCACCACCTGACGACGATTCACCGCGGCGGCCAGATGCATCTGCCCGCCGTCGCTGCACAGCAGCGTATCGCAGTGTTCAAACGCCGCCACCAGCTCACGTACCGACGCGGTCGGGCACAGCGCGACCCGCGTGCTGTTGCAGGCGGCCAGCACCTGCTCCGCCCGGTGCTGGTCACCGACGTCATCCGGTGCCAGCGTGCCCTGTGGCGACCAGAAGATCAGCACCCGGCCCTGGTTCACCGCCAGGTGCCGCTGAATAATCGCCACGTAGCGCTCCAGCGGCCAGCGGCGTTTTTCGCTGCGGCTGCTGATATGCACGCCGAGCAGCGGGCCGTCAGCAGGAAGGCGGGTAGCCAGGTTGGCCTGTGCCTGCTGACGCTCCTGCGCGGTCAGCCAGATGCGCACCGGCGGGATAGCGGGCGGCATTGTGGTCAGCGCAGAGAGGTAGCTAAAGGTGCGCTCTACCTGATGGAGGCCGTTGAAATTCTCAGCGCGAAACGGCACGTGGATCCCCCGGTCGCCGGTATCCGCGCCGATAATTTTTTTCACACCGACCAGCTTCGCCAGCCGCAGGCTGTACTTACAGGGGGTCGGGTTAGCGAGGATGGCGACATCAAACGGGATGCGGCGCAGCTGCAGCAAAATTTTCATGCGTGCCAGATAGACGCTCAGCTTGCTTTCACCCCGGCTGCGGTGCTTCGCCTTACGGTAGACAAAGGTCTGATTGATATGCGGATTGTGGAGGACGACATCCTGACTCACGGTGTTAATTAACAGGCAGATGTGCGCATCGGGAAATGTCGTCTTAATGCCTTCGATCAGCGGTGTGGTACAAACTAAATCACCGATATTGTCACGGCGAATAATCAAAATATTTTTCATCACTGGCCTGCTAACTGGGCATATGTCGGGGTGGTGACAGCATCGCCAGCGTGCCCCGACGGGGCGTGGCGATGAACGATGCTGCTGACACTATGACAGCCAATTCGCACTAATTGCACATTAAAGATAAGAAATTTCTCACCAGACAAAAAACTTAACCCTAACGTCTTGATATGTCATGGTACCTTTCCTCTGCAGGCCAGGCCCCTCACCGCCGCAGCTACCGCCATGCAACCGGGAAGTGGTGCAGTACAAGTTACTTATCTGCTAACATGCCGTATTATTTCTCTTTTTCGGCATTCTTCGGACGCAAGTCTCTGCTCACCTGAAAAAACAATGTGATGACGACCCTTTATACCGTTTTGCTGTATCTCATCCAGCCCCTGATCTGGCTTCGTCTCTGGTTACGCGGCCGGAAAGCACCGGCTTATCGTAAGCGCTGGGCGGAGCGTTACGGCTTCTGCACCGGTAAGGTCAAACCGGATGGGATCCTGCTGCACTCGGTTTCCGTGGGTGAAACGCTGGCGGCTATTCCGCTGGTGCGCGCGCTGCGCCACCGCTACCCTCATCTGCCGATCGTGGTCACCACCATGACCCCCACCGGATCGGAGCGGGCCAGCTCGGCGTTTGGTAAAGACGTGCATCACGTTTACCTGCCCTATGACCTGCCGGGCGCGATGAACCGCTTCCTTGATACCGTCAACCCGCGGCTGGTGATCATTATGGAAACCGAGCTGTGGCCGAATATGATCACCCTGCTGCACGCGCGTAAAATACCGCTGGTGATTGCCAACGCACGCCTGTCTGAACGCTCGGCGAAGGGCTATCAGAAGATTGGCAAATTTATGAAGCGCCTGCTGCAGCGCATTACCCTGATCGCGGCGCAGAATCAGGAAGACGGTGAGCGCTTTATCGGCCTGGGCCTGAAACGTTCCCAGCTGGCGGTGACCGGCAGCCTGAAGTTTGATATCTCCGTCACCCCGGAACTGGCCGCCCGCGCGGTCACCCTGCGCCGCCAGTGGGCGCCGCACCGTCAGGTGTGGATTGCCACCAGCACCCATGAAGGGGAAGAGAGCATTATTCTGGACGCGCACCGTAAACTGCTGGCACGCTTCCCGACCCTGCTGCTGATCCTGGTGCCGCGCCACCCGGAACGTTTTGCTACCGCCAGCAGCCTGGCGCAGAAAGGCGGCTTCACCTATACGCTGCGCAGCAGCGGGGAGATCCCGTCTGCCACCACCCAGGTGGTGATTGGCGATACCATGGGCGAGCTGATGCTGCTGTACGGCATTGCCGATCTGGCGTTTGTCGGCGGCAGCCTGGTCGAGCGCGGCGGCCACAATCCGCTGGAGCCCGCCGCCCACGCCATTCCGGTGCTGATGGGGCCGCACACCTTCAACTTCAAAGACATCTGCGCCCGCCTGCAGCAGGCGGATGGCCTGATCACCGTCACGGATGCCGACTCGCTGGATAAAGAGATCGGCACCCTGCTGACCGATGAAGATTACCGCCTGTATCACGGCCGCCACGCGGTGGACGTGCTGCATCAGAACCAGGGCGCGCTGCAGCGGCTGCTGCACCTGCTGGAACCTCATCTGCCACAGCGGAACCACTAACATGAGCCAACGTCAGAAACTGTCGGTGGTGCTGATTGCCAAAGATGCGGCTGACCTGCTCCCCGAGTGCCTGGAGTCGGTCAGCTGGGCCGATGAGATCGTGCTGCTGGACTCCGGCAGCCACGACGGCACGCCGGAGATCGCCGCCCGCCACGGCGCCGCGGTGTATCACGCCAGCGAGTGGCACGGTTACGGCAAACAGCGCCAGCTGGCACAGAGCTACGCCAGCCATCCGTGGATCCTGATGCTCGACTGCGACGAACGGGTGACGCCCGCGCTGCGCGAGGAGATTGAACAGGCGCTGATGCTGCCGGCGGCAGAGACCGTCTACAGCCTGCCGCGCCGCAACCTGTTCCTCGGCCGCTTTATGCGCCACAGCGGCTGGTATCCGGATCGCGTTACGCGTCTCTATCCGCGCCGCTACCAGTACAATGACCACCAGGTGCATGAGTCGCTGGCGACGGCAGGCGCACGGGTGGTGGCACTTAAGGGCGATCTGCTGCACCTCACCTGTCGTGATTTCTCCGCCTTTCAGTGGAAGCAGTTCGCCTACGCCGAGGCCTGGGCAAAGCAGCGCCACCAGCAGGGCAGGCGCTGTGGCATCGCGTCAATTTTCGGCCATACAGCCGGTGCATTTCTGAAAACGCTGGTGCTGCGCGCCGGTTTTCTTGACGGTAAGCAGGGCTGGCTGCTGGCGGTAGTCAACGCCCAGTACACCTTTAATAAATACACCGCCCTCTGGGCACTCAATCATGCATCCAGGAACGGCAGACTATGAGCACCAAAGCCATCTACCCCGGTACCTTCGATCCGCTGACTAACGGCCACCTGGATATCGTCACCCGCGCTGCCCTGATGTTCGACCATATCGTGCTGGCGGTCGCCGCCAGCCCGAGCAAGAAGCCGCTGTTTTCGCTGGACGAGCGCGTGGCGCTGGCCACGGAGGTCACCGCCCATCTGGACAACGTGGAAGTGATTGGTTTTAGCGACCTGATGGCCAACTTCGCCCGCGAACAGCAGGCCAACGTGCTGGTGCGCGGGCTGCGGGCGGTGTCTGACTTTGAGTATGAGATGCAGCTGGCGCAGATGAACCGTCACCTGCTGCCGACGCTGGAAAGCGTATTCCTGATGCCCTCCGGACAGTACTCTTTTGTTTCATCAACGCTGATGAAAGAGGTGGCCCGCCACGGCGGCGAGGTGCAGGCGTTTCTGCCCGCACCGGTCTGGCAGGCGCTGATGGCGAAGCTCTGACTGACGCATGTATCAGGCTCGGCCGGCGAAACGCTGACCGGCTCAGGCCTCGCGGTTTACCGCGCGTGGCGCGCTAGCGCTGGCACTGCGGGCACCAGAAGGTGCTGCGCTGTGCATGCTTCGCACTGACTATCAGGCTGCCGCACGCGCGGCACGGCTCCCCCGCCCGGCCATACACCTGCAACTCCTGGGCAAAGTAGCCCGGCTTACCGTCGCTCTGCAGGAAGTCGCGCAGCGTGGTGCCGCCCTGCTCGATGGAGCGCAGCAGCACCGCTTTAATGGTGCTGACCAGCAGCCCGCACTCGGCTTCATCCAGCGAACCCGCCTGACGATCGGGCAGGATCCCGGCAACAAACAGCGATTCGCTGGCGTAAATATTCCCCACCCCCACCACCAGCCGGTTATCCATCAGCCAGGGTTTCACCGGCGTACGCTTGCCGCGAGACTTCTCAAACAGGTAAGAGGCGGTAAAGGCGTCGCTGAGCGGCTCGGGGCCGAGGTGCGACAGCACCGGGCTGACGGCCAGATCGCTGCACCACAGCCAGGCGCCGAAGCGGCGGGGATCGGTGTAACGCAGCACCTTGCCGTTGCTCATCACCAGGTCGACATGGTCATGCTTCGCCGGCGGCTGCTCCTCCGCCAGCACGCGCAGGCTGCCGGACATCCCCAGATGAATGATAATCCAGCCCGCGGGCAGCTCCAGCAGCAGGTACTTCGCCCGACGCTGCACGCTGAGCACCGGCTGGTCGCTGAGCGCATGAATTTCATTCGAGACCGGCCAGCGCAGGCGGCCGTTACGGACCACGGCGTGCAGGATCGTGGCACCCACAAGGTGCGGCTCAATCCCGCGCCGGCTGGTTTCAACCTCAGGTAATTCTGGCATTGTCACCTCCGCGGCGAAGCCCGTCAGGCAGCCCGCTGCTGTATGGAATCTGAAAACAAAAAAACCCGGCCGAAGCCGGGTTTTTTCATCAACTAAGAGTAATTACTTAATCTTAGCTTCTTTGTAGATCACGTGCTGGCGGACAACTGGATCGAATTTCTTCAGTTCCAGTTTTTCCGGCTTAGTACGTTTGTTCTTCGTGGTGGTATAGAAGTGACCTGTACCAGCAGAAGAAACCAGCTTGATCTTCTCACGAATACCTTTAGCCATGTTTCAATTCCTTAACTTAGTACTTCTCACCGCGGGCACGCAGATCGGCCAGGACCGTCTCAATACCCTTCTTATCAATTACGCGCATGCCATTGGCAGATACACGCAGTGTAACGAAGCGCTTCTCGCTCTCGATCCAGAAACGGTGAGAGTGCAGGTTCGGCAGGAAACGGCGTTTCGTCGCGTTCATTGCGTGGGAACGGTTGTTACCGGTCACCGGACGCTTGCCAGTTACTTGGCAGACTCGTGACATGTCTATTCTCCAAAAATCAAATCAGCTCGAGCTTTAAAAATAAGGTTTTGGCCGCCTCGTCAGACTTAAAAGCCCATCCAGGCGAGTTCTATGTGAACCCGCTGAGCAGGCCCAAACGCCAAACCCGAGATTCTCAAAGGTGGCATAGTATACGCCCTGTAGCGCGAGTGCTCAAGTCCCGAACAGATAAAGATCCCTCAGGATCGCGGGAAAATATCCTGTTTGCATGCGAAATGGCCGGTCAGCCCCCGTTTTTCGGCGGTAACCCCCCGCCAGGCAGAGGGGAACTACAGCCAGCCACGTTCGGCAAAGGAGACATACTGACCGTGACCGATCACCATATGGTCCAGCACGCGGATATCCATCAGGGAGCAGGCGCGAACAATCTGCGCGGTGATATCACGGTCGGCCTGGCTGGGTTCAGCCACGCCGGACGGGTGATTATGCGCCAGAATAATCGCCGCCGCATTGCGTTTCAGCGCTTCACGCACGATTTCCCGCGGGTGGACCTCCACGCTGTTGATGGTGCCGCTGAACATCTCACTAACGTGGATCACCCGGTGCTGGTTATCGAAAAACACCACCTGGAAGATTTCCCGCTCCTGCTGCGCCAGCGAGCCCTGCAGAAAGTCGAGCAGTTGTCGGGTGCTGGTCACCGAACGCTTCGCGATGGCGTCGCGGCAGCTGAAACAGCGCCGCGCCAGCTCGGCCACCGCATTAAGCTGGGCAAACTTGGCGGCCCCCACGCCGCTGCCCTCGCGGAACTCGGCCCGCGAGGCGTTCATCAGTTGATAGAGTGAGCCGAACTCGGCCATCAGTTGCTGGGCCAGCTTCATCACGTGCCGACCGCGGATCCCGGTACGTAAAAAAATCGCCAACAGCTCACAGTCGCTGAGCGTTTCCACGCCGTGCGCGATCAGTTTTTCGCGCGGTGCCATACCATTCCAGTTGTTATCCATTCGCCACCTCTGCTTCCTCAGTGGTCATTATCATGGCATTATATACAGTAGTTTCAAATCGCACTTTGCCGAGTTTTACGCGGCGGTCGTCAGAACGTTGGTGCAAAATAGCCACGCTGGCGGAGTGTGGTAAAATAGCCAGATTACGGTGCTGACGGCACGGCAACCATTGATAAAGGTGAACGGCAAATGACGGGATTATCGGGAAAGCGGATTGTGCTGGGCGTCAGCGGCGGTATCGCCGCCTATAAAACCCCTGAGCTGGTGCGTCGCCTGCGCGATCGCGGTGCCGAGGTGCGGGTGGTGATGACCGACGCAGCCAAAGCCTTTATTACGCCGCTCAGCCTGCAGGCGGTCTCCGGTTTCCCGGTCTCCGACGATCTGCTCGACCCGGCAGCCGAGGCCGCTATGGGCCATATTGAGCTGGGGAAATGGGCCGAACTGGTGATCCTCGCGCCGGCCACCGCCGACCTGATCGCGCGCGTGGCGGCCGGCATGGCCAATGACCTGGTCACCACCCTGTGCCTGGCGACGGCGGCGCCGATCGCCATTGCCCCGGCGATGAACCAGCAGATGTACCGCGCGGCGGCCACCCAGCACAACCTTACGGTGCTGGCCGAGCGCGGGATCGCCGTCTGGGGGCCGGACAGCGGCAGCCAGGCCTGTGGCGATATCGGCCCCGGCCGGATGCTCGACCCGCTGGCGATCGTCGCGCTGGCCGCAGAACTGACCACGCCGGTCAACGACCTGCAACATCTGCGCATTATGATTACCGCCGGCCCGACGCGGGAAGCGCTGGACCCGGTGCGTTTTATCTCGAACCACAGCTCCGGCAAGATGGGCTTTGCGATTGCCGCCGCCGCCGCCGCACGCGGAGCGCAGGTGACGCTGGTCGCCGGCCCGGTCACGCTGCCCACACCGGCGGGGGTGACGCGCGTTGACGTCACCACCGCGCTGGAGATGCAGCAGGCGGTGATGGATGCCGCCGCGCAGCAGCAGATATTTATCGGCTGTGCGGCGGTAGCCGACTACCGCGCGGCGGCCATTGCCGGGGATAAGATTAAAAAACAGGGGGATGAGATCACCCTGCAGATGGTGAAGAATCCGGATATCGTCGCCGGCGTGGCGGCGCTAACCGAAGCCCGCCCTTACGTGGTCGGATTTGCCGCTGAAACCCGGAATGTGGAAGAATACGCGCAGCAAAAACGCCTGCGAAAGAACCTGGACCTGATCTGCGCCAACGATGTGGCGCAGGCCGGCCAGGGTTTTAACAGTGATGCCAATGCGTTACACCTTTACTGGCAGGATGGCGACAAAGCCTTACCGCTCACCGCCAAGCCCCTGCTGGGCCAACAGTTACTGAATGAGATTATCGGCCTTTATGATGAAAAAAATCGACGTTAAGATCCTCGACCCGCGCGTGGGCAACGACTTCCCGCTGCCGACCTACGCCACATCAGGTTCTGCGGGCCTGGATCTGCGCGCCTGCCTCGACCAGCCGGTTGAACTGCAGCCTGGCGTGACCACGCTGGTGCCGACCGGTCTGGCCATCCACATCGCCGACCCACAGCTGGCGGCGGTGATCCTGCCGCGTTCCGGCCTGGGCCATAAGCACGGCGTGGTGCTGGGTAATCTGGTCGGGCTGATCGACTCCGATTACCAGGGGCAGCTGATGGTCTCCGTCTGGAACCGTGGCCAGCAGACCTTTATCATCGAGCCGGGCGAGCGCATCGCGCAGATGGTGTTTGTCCCCGTGGTGCAGGCTGAATTTAACCTGGTGAACGACTTTGATGCCAGCGTGCGCGGTGAAGGCGGCTTCGGTCATTCAGGCCGCCAGTAACCTTTTCCCGTTTCCGTCACGACGATAGCCTAATCATTTGTCACCGTGAGCCCCCGCTCACGGATATTGCGTGGGCTCTGCCCGTTTATGGTGATGTTTTCAGGGGTCTTTTAAGGCATGACAGAAAAAAAGAGTGCGAAAAGGAATCGTCGCGAGGAGATCCTGCAGGCGCTGGCGCAGATGCTGGAATCCAGCGACGGCAGCCAGCGGATCACCACCGCCAAGCTGGCAGCCAGCGTGGGCGTCTCGGAAGCGGCGCTGTACCGGCATTTTCCCAGCAAAACCCGGATGTTTGACAGCCTGATCGAATTTATTGAAGACAGCCTGATTACGCGCATCAACCTGATCCTGAAAGATGAGAAGGAGACGTTGCCGCGCCTGCGTCTGATCACTCAGCTCATTCTGGGGTTTGGTGAGCGTAATCCGGGTTTAACCCGCATTCTGACCGGACACGCGCTGATGTTCGAACAGGACAGGCTGCAGGGGCGCATCAACCAGCTGTTCGAACGTATCGAAGCCCAGCTGCGTCAGGTAATGCGGGAGAAAAAAATGCGCGAGGGGGAAGGCTTCAGCACCGATGAAACGCTGCTGGCCAGCCAGATCCTCGCCTTCTGCGAAGGGCTGCTGTCGCGCTTTGTACGTTCCGAGTTTCGCTATCGCCCCACCGCGGAATTTGAGGTGCGCTGGCCGCTGTTCGCCGCCCAGCTGGTGTAACGCGGTGGGCCAGTATTACTGGCCCACCGTCGATCAGATCCCGTACTCGCTGCGGTAGGCACGCACGGCAATCAGGTGATCGGTCAGTTCCGGCTTCTCTTCCAGATAGCCGATCAGCTCGTTCAGCGTAATAATCGAAATCACCCTGCAGCCGTAATCGCGCTGCACTTCCTGAATGGCGGACAGTTCGCCGCGCCCGCGCTCCTGGCGGTCCAGCGAGATCAGCACCCCGGCCAGCGTCGCCTTTTCGGCAGAGATAATATCCATCGACTCGCGTATCGCGGTACCGGCGGTAATCACGTCATCCACCAGCATCACTTTGCCCTGCAGCGGGCTGCCGACCAGGCTGCCGCCCTCGCCGTGGGTTTTCGCCTCTTTGCGGTTAAAGCAGTACGGCACGTCGCGGTCGTGGTGATCCGCCAGCGCCACGGCGGTGGTGGTGGCAATCGGAATGCCTTTATAGGCCGGACCAAACAGCAGGTCGAAATCAATCCCGGAGTCAACCAGCGCCTGGGCGTAAAAACGTCCGAGCAGCGCGAGGTCACGCCCGGTGTTAAACAGGCCGGCGTTGAAGAAATAGGGGCTCTTACGCCCTGATTTCAGGGTAAATTCTCCGAACTTCAGAACCTGCTTGTTGATGGCGAATTCAATAAACTGACGCTGCCAGGCTTTCATCATGGGCTTCCTCAAAATTCAGGCAAAAAAAAGGCGACCCTCAGGTCGCCTGCAATAATCAGTCGGTCAGCGCTGCTTTCTGCGCCTGCACCAGGGTGTCGATGCCGCCGCGCGCCAGCGCCAGCAGCGCCAGCAGCTCGTCGTGGGTGAAGGGTTCACCTTCTGCGGTGCCCTGTACCTCAATCATACGGCCATCTTCCATCATCACCACGTTCATATCGGTTTCGGCGTTGGAGTCTTCGATATACTCCAGATCGCACAGCGCTTCGCCGTTGACGATGCCGACAGAGATCGCCGCCACCATGCCTTTCATCGGGTTAGCCTTCAGCTTACCGATGCTGACCAGATGATTCAGCGCGTCGGCCAGCGCCACGCAGGCGCCGGTGATCGACGCGGTACGGGTGCCGCCGTCCGCCTGCAGCACGTCGCAGTCCAGCGTGATGGTGAACTCGCCCAGCGCTTTCAGATCGATAGCGGCGCGCAGCGAGCGGGCGATCAGGCGCTGGATCTCCAGCGTGCGGCCGCCCTGCTTGCCTTTGGCGGCTTCGCGGGCGTTACGGCTGTGGGTCGCGCGCGGCAGCATGCCGTATTCTGCGGTGACCCAGCCCTGGCCCTGGCCTTTCAGAAAGCGCGGTACGCCCTCTTCGATGGTAGCGGTGCAGAGAACTTTGGTATCACCGAATTCAACCAGCACAGAGCCTTCTGCATGTTTGGTATAATGACGGGTCAGGGTGACGGGGCGAACCTGTTGTGCGCTACGGCCTGATGGACGCATGATGTATCTCCGGCTGGCTGGTTTAATGGCTGCGCATTATACGGATTTCACTACGGCTTGCCTATCACGCTGGCGCACGCCATCGCGGATGTGGCGACATCTGCCGCATCCGGTTATGCAGGTGACGGAATGCTAATCACTTTTTCTGCAACTGCCGTGGCCAGCGGATGTAAAGTGCGGTGAAATGTGGCTAAATGCCCCTCTTCTCTGACTGACTCGCTGGAACCCGCGAATGACTTCTGTTTTCCATTTTCTGCTCGCCCTGGCCATTATCTTCGGCCTGGCGCTGCTGTTCAGTAACGACCGTAAAAAAATCCGCCCGCGCATCCTGCTGCAGCTGGTGGTGATTGAAGCGGCGCTGGCCTGGTTCTTCCTGCACGCGTCCGGCGGCCTGAGCGTGGTCTCGGCCGTCTCCGGCTTCTTTGAAGTGCTGCTGAAATACGCGGCCCAGGGGACCGACTTTGTGTTTGGCGGCATGAGTTCGCAGGGTCTGGCGTTTATCTTCCTTGGCGTACTGTGCCCGATCGTGTTTATCTCCGCGCTGATCGGCATTCTGCAGCACCTGAAAATCCTGCCGTGGCTGATCCGCTTCTTCGGCACCGTACTGTCGAAAATCAACGGCATGGGCAAGCTGGAGTCGTTTAACGCCGTCAGCACGCTGATCCTCGGCCAGTCGGAGAACTTTATCGCCTATAAAGGTATCCTGGCAGACATCTCCCCGCGCCGCCTCTATTCGATGGCGGCGGCAGCGATGTCCACCGTGTCACTGTCGATCGTCGGTGCCTATATGTCGATGATTGAGCCGCGCTACGTGGTGGCGGCGCTGGTGCTCAACATGTTCAGCACCTTTATCGTTCTGTCGATCATCAACCCGACGCCGGCAGGGGATGAGCCGGAAATCCGTCTTGAGAAGCTGCACGAAGACCAGAGTTTCTTCGAGATGCTGGGTGAGTACATTCTTGCGGGCTTTAAGGTGGCGATGATCATCCTTGCGATGCTGATTGGTTTCATCGCGCTGATCGCCATGGTTAACGCGGTGTTTGCCAGCCTGTTTGGCATCAGCTTCCAGCAGATCCTCGGCTACGTGTTCTGGCCTTTCGCCTGGCTGATCGGCATTCCGACCGCTGACGCGCTGCCGGCGGCCAGCATTATGGCCACCAAGCTGGTGACCAACGAGTTTGTGGCGATGATTGAGCTGAAGAAGGTCGCCGCCGGACTGTCACCACGCGGGCTGGGTATTCTGTCGGTGTTCCTCGTCTCCTTCGCCAACTTTGCTTCGATCGGCATCGTGGCGGGAGCCATTAAGGGACTGAACGAGCAGCAGGGCAACGTGGTGTCGCGCTATGGTCTGAAGCTGATTTACGGCTCGACGCTGGTCAGCCTGCTGTCGGCGGCGTTTGCCGGGCTGGTGCTGTAAACGTCAATCGGTGGCATGGGTGAGCCCGGCGGTTTACGCCGGGTAGCCCGTCAGCAGCCGTGGCCGGCTAAGCGTCAGAAGGCCACGCAGACCGGCGCATCCACCCGCATCACCGAGTCCTGCGCAAAGCGCTGCTTATAGACCGCGCGCAGCGCCTCTATCCCCTGCTCGCTGCCCTGGTCCAGCGGGTGGATCAGCATCAGCGCCCGGCTCTCTTCCCGCGCCAGCCTGCCGTCATCGCCCAGCCACTGCCCCTGCGCGGCAAACACCGTCAGCCCCGCCTTGAAACGCGGCGTGACGTCATCATCGACAAATTTCTGCCACTCTGCCGGGGTAATCGCCGCACCCTGCGGGCGGTTCAGGCCGAAGTAGAGCGTGGTCTGCACCATCGCATCACCGCGGACGCAGGCCGCGGCGGGGGGCGCCTGGCGGGCGGGTGCGCTGCAGCCGGCCAGCGCCAGCAGCAGCACGCCGGAAATAACGCTACGTATCAACATCGGGGCTCCTGATTAATCGGTTAAATAGCGGCGATCGCCACACTAGCAGGCCGCCCGCCGGGAAGCATCTAAAATTCTGTCGCTAAAACAGCGGCGTTTACGGCGGCATTTCACTGAATGCCTGTTAAGCCACCGCCTGCGCCGTTATACTCGCTGCCTGATTCCTTGATACCAACGGGTACGCACAATGATCCGCAGCATGACCGCCTACGCACGGCGAGAAACCAAAGGCGAATGGGGCAGCGCCGCCTGGGAGCTCCGTTCCGTCAACCAACGCTATCTGGAGACCTATCTGCGCCTGCCGGAACAGTTCCGCGGCCTGGAGCCGGTGGTCCGCGAGCGTATTCGCAACCGCCTGACCCGCGGTAAAATTGAAGTCAGCCTGCGCTTTGACGCCGACCCGCGCGCCCAGAGCGCGCTGGTGCTGAATGAGAAACTGGCCGTTCAGCTGGTTGAGGCCGCTAACTGGGTCAAGCTGCAGAGCGATGAGGGTGAGATCAACCCGCTGGATATTCTGCGCTGGCCGGGCGTGATGTCCGCCGCCGAACAGGATCTGGATGCTATCTCCGCAGAGCTGCTGAGCACGCTGGACGTAGCCATCGACGACTTTATCACCGCACGGGAAACCGAAGGCGCGGCGCTGAAGCAGCTGATCGAACAGCGTCTGCAGGGCGTCAGCGCCGAAGTCACTAAAGTTCGCGCCCATATGCCGGACGTGCTGAAGTGGCAGCGTGAGCGGCTGGTCAGCCGTCTGGAAGAGGCGCAGGTGCAGCTGGAGAATAACCGGCTGGAGCAGGAGCTGGTGATGCTGGCGCAGCGCGTGGACGTGGCGGAAGAGCTGGACCGCCTGGAAGCCCACGTGAAAGAGACCTACAACATTCTGAAGAAGAAGGAGGCCGTCGGCCGCCGCCTCGACTTTATGATGCAGGAGTTCAACCGCGAGTCGAACACCCTGGGCTCCAAGTCGATCAACGCCGAGATCACCACCTCAGCCATTGAGCTGAAGGTGCTGATCGAGCAGATGCGCGAGCAGATTCAGAATATTGAGTAAATATTCAGGACGAATCACTAAAGATTGAAAAAACCAAAGCTCGCCACCAGGCGGGCTTTTTGTTATCACGAAACATCACAAGAAAGCATGAAAGCGCATGATTGAGGTGTATCCAACAGGTTTCTTTCATATTAGTTTGGTACACCTCCTGTTCAACACTCAGGAAGACGCAATGCCAAAACTTTCTGACATGCCGATCAGCGCATGAATTAAGGCCGGAGAACGCTTCGAGGGCCGCGCAGATGGCGGTGGCCTGTATCTGCGATTCAGAGCAGCAGACAAAAGTGGAGTGTCCACATTACGTGGGTAAGATCAATCGGCAACAGAAAAAGCAGCAATAATTATCACCCCTGAGACTGAGTGGAGTACTCGATGAACGAACATCACCAACCGTTTGAAGACTTACGGCAACATGGAAACGAAGGGCAAGAGTATTGGTCAGCAAGAGATTTAGCACCGCTGCTTGATTATCGTGACTGGCGAAATTTCCAAAATGTTCTTTCGCGGGCAGCCCAGGCTTGTGAAACCAGTCATCAGCAGGTTTCAGACCATTTCGTTGAGACCACCAAAATGGTTGTGCTGGGTTCGGGTGCTCAACGAGAGCTGGAGGATGTTCACTTGTCCAGGTACGCCTGCTATCTCGTGGTGCAGAATGGCGATCCCGCTAAACCCGTTATCGCTGCCGGGCAAACTTACTTTGCTATTCAGACCAGACGGCAGGAACTGGCAGACGATGAAACATTCAAACGGCTGCGTGAAGATGAAAAACGGCTGTTTCTACGCAATGAGTTAAAAGAGCACAACAAACAGCTGGTGGAGGTCGCGCAGCAGGCAGGGGTTGAAACCACCTTAGATTTTGCCATTTTTCAAAATCATGGTTACCAGGGCTTATATGGTGGTCTGGATCAGAAAGCGATCCACCAGCACAAGGGGCTTAAGAAGAGTCAAAAAATCCTCGACCATATGGGGTCAACGGAACTGGCGGCCAACCTGTTCCGCGCAACGCAGGCAGAAGAGAAACTTCGCCGGGATGAGGTCAAGTCAAAGCAGCAGGCAAACCAGACTCACTTTGATGTTGGCAGGAAAGTAAGACAGACGATTGAAGAGTTGGGTGGAACGATGCCTGAAGATCTACCTTCCCCGGATAAGAGCATCAGGCAGATTGAATCAGCCGCAAAAAAACTGAACAAAAAATAACCCTAAACAGCAGCACCCGGTTTTACGGTGTACCCAAGGGTGTACCCAATGAAAAACTGGCAAACATGAAACCCTACCAGACAAGGTTTAAGCCCGCCTACTCAACAAACAGATTCAACTGAGTAAAGGTTCCGGAAGAATACTCAAAGAGTAACGCATTCAGAAACCCGCCTGCCGGGTGGCAAAAACTGGCGATATCATTGTACGGTTGTGGTCATTTAAATATCTCCCGCCCGACATTCTCGCGATACCTTTTCAGGGCCGCTGCGCCAGATACGCCCGCGGTGAACGGCCGGTCATCTTGCTGAAAAAGGCCGAGAAGGCGCTGTCGCTGGCAAACTCCAGCGCGGCGGCGATCTCAGCCTGCGGTTGCCCCGCCACCAGCATCTCCAGCGCTTTTATCAGCCGCCACTGCTGTCGCCACTGCTGATAGCTCAGCCCGGTTTCGCGCAGCAGAATTCGGCTGATGGTTTTTTCGCTGGCCCCGCTGCTGCGCGCCAGGCTATGCAGCGGCGGCGGCAGGGTCATCGCGTTCAGCGCCCGCAGGCGGCGGTCGACGGGCAGCCGTAGCGTGGTCAGCTCGCGCGGTGCGGCCTGCAGCTCGTCCAGGCACACCGCCAGCAGGTTTGCCGCCGCCCCCTGCCGCCAGTCGGTGTTAAATTCAGCGAAGGCGATACGTTCCAGTACCTCGCGCAGCAGCGGGCTGGCGCTGACGATCTCAACGTGACCGGCGAGGGAGGCAAACCGCGCCTGCACCAGCCACACCGAGCGGTAGCCGGCCACGCCCTGGATCTGCACGCGGTGCGGCACGCCCCCCGGGATCCACGCCACCCGCCCCGGCGGCAACAGTGAAAAACTCTGGTTCAGCGTGATGCGCATACAGCCCTGCTGGCTGAACAACAGCTGCCCTTTATCATGCTGGTGCATGCCCGAGTCGTGCTGCGCCAGCCCGGAGGCGATGCCCAGCACATCGTTGCGGTAATCGTCGGGATCAAAGGGTGCGTCTGCATCTATCCGTGGCATAACATGTCCGATTTCAACAATTTTTTGTCTTTTATATTGTAAAGGGAGAGTGACGGCCGGTGCTATTTTATTCGCTCATTTACCCCTCACTCTCGCAGGAAGACTATGCAACCTAAACTGACGCTCCCCCTGGCGACCTGCCTGATGATGTTCCCACAGGTGGTGGAGACCCTTTACAGCCCGGCGCTGACCGCTATCGCGCAGGGTTTTCAGGTCAGCGCAGAGGCGGCGGCGCAGACCCTGTCGCTTTACTTCTTCGCGTTTGCCTTCGGCGTGGTGGTGTGGGGCCGCATGTGTGACCTGATCGGCCGACGCCCGACGATGTTAGCAGGCCTGGTGCTGTATCTGGTCGCCTCGCTGACGGCCGTCTTCAGCGGCAGCTTCACGCTGCTGCTGCTGGCGCGGATGCTGGCGGCCTTTGGCGCTGCGGTGGGGTCGGTAGCGACGCAGACGGCGATCCGCGATCGTTTTGACGGTCACCAGCTGGCGCGGGTGTTCTCCCTGATGGGGATCGCCATGGCCGTCAGCCCGGCGATCGGCGTACTGAGCGGCACCCTGCTGACCCGCTACGGCGGCTATCAGGGAGTATTCACCGGCCTGGCCGTGCTGGCTGCGGTGCTGCTGGCATACACCGCCTGGCAACTGCCGGAAACCCGTCCGGCGCAGTGGACCACCACGCCCTTTTTCGCCACGCTGCGGCGCATGCTGCGGGATTGGGACATCTGGCGCAGCGCGCTGTGGGTGGCGCTGTTCAATATCTGTATGTTCAGCTATTACCAGCTGGCCCCCTTCCGCTTTGCGACGCTGGGCGTGCCGCAGCACTGGTTCGGTTATACCGGGCTGGTGCTGGCGGCGGGCGTGGCCGCCGGTGCCGGTATCAACCGGCGGCTGGTCGCCGTCGGCTGGGGATTACGCCGGCTGCTGACGCTGGCCGGTGGGCTGGCGCTGGCCGGGGGCGCGGGGGTGCTGGCGCTGGAAAACAGCGTCGGCTTTGTGCTGGCGATGGTGCCGGTGGTAATGGCGTACGGTATCGCGATACCCAATGTCCTCGCTTATGCTCTGCGCAGCTATAAGGACTGTGCCGGCACGGCGGGGGCGCTGCTCGGGCTGCTCTACTACCTGCTGCTCGGTACGGGGCTGTCTCTGGCCGGACTGGCGCAGAACCTCGGCGCCGTGCTGATCCTGTGCAGCCTGCCGATCCTCCTGCTTACCTGGACGCTGAAGGGTAAGCCGCGTCAGGCCGCCACTGAGTAAACCGCCGCCGGGCCGGTGACGGCCCGCCACGCCTCGGACAGCAGCCCTTCCCACCGCTAGGCAGAATCACTGGCAGGGAGTAAACTATGCCCCTTCTTTTATTATGGATTTGACTGAGACCCTATTATGCAAACTTTACCTCCCTGCCCGAAATGTCACTCTGAATACAGCTGGCAGGATGGCGAACAGCTGAACTGCCCTGAGTGCGGCCACGTCTGGCAACCGGGTGCCGAGGGCGCGACGGAAGACGCGCTGATCGTTAAGGACGCCAACGGCAACCTGCTGGCCGATGGCGACAGCGTGACGGTGATTAAAGACCTGAAGGTGAAGGGCAGCTCAACGCCGCTGAAGATCGGCACCCGGGTCAAAAGCATCCGGCTGGTCGAGGGTGACCACAATATCGACTGCAAAATCGACGGCTTTGGCCCGATGAAGCTGAAGTCAGAGTTTGTGAAGAAGGGCTGAGCGCCCTCTTTCAGCCCGATACTTTTGTGACGCGCCGGCGGCGCTAGCCCGGCAACTGCGGCGGCGACTGCAGCGCGATAAAACTGTCGGCGTCCAGGCTGTGCGCACGGCCCTGGTCGATGACGATCACCCGGTCGGCGCTGCGAATGGTCTCCGGCCGGTGCGCGATGATAATGCGCGTTACCGGCATCTGGCGGATGGCGGCATTAATCAGCCGCTCACGCTCGATGTCCAGGTGGCTGGAGGCCTCATCCAGCAGCAGGATCTCCGGCTGGCGGTAAAGCGCCCGCGCCAGCAGCACGCGCTGGATCTGCCCACCGGAAAGCGACGACCCCATATCCCCGACCAGCGTCTGATAGCCCATCGGCATCGCCACGATATCGTCATGGATCTGCGCCTGCTGCGCGGCCACCTCAACCTGCTGCGGGCTGGGTTCGGCATCAAAGAAGCTGATGTTCTCCGCAATCGATCCGGCAAACAGGATATCGTCCTGCATCACGCAGCCGATGCGGGCGCGGTGAGCCTGCATGCCGGTACGGCGAATATCCACGCCGGCGACCGTAATCTCCCCCTGCTGCGGTTTCAGCAGGCCCAGCAGCAGCTTGGCCAGCGTGGTTTTACCCTGCCCCGAACGTCCGACAATCGCCACGTTTTCACCGGGTGCGATGGAGAAATCACACTGGTGCAGGATCCAGGGTTCGTTTTCCGCATAGCGGAAACTGAGGTCGCGGACGGTTAACCCGGGGCCGCTACACCGCGGCCCGGACGGCCGTTCGATCGCGCCGGCCGGACGATCCTCCTCTTTCTCGGTTAGCACGATATCGGCAATACGCTCGCCGTGCAGGCGCAGCATGCGGAACTCAAGCAGCGCATCGATTAACCCGGAGGCCCGCGCGATAAACTGATCGGAGAAGCTGATAAACGCCACCAGCATCCCCGCCGAGAAGTTCCCTTCCAGCACCTGCAATGCGGCCAGCCAGATCAGCACGATGCGCCCGACGCCGGCGATGGTGCCCTGCAGCGTGGTAAAGCTGATGCTCAGCCGCTGAATGGCGATGCCCTTATTGGTCGACTCCACCAGCGCATTGGCATATGCCGCCAGCCGCACCTCCTCTTTATTGTTCAGCTTGACCGCCTGCGCGCCGCGGATCGTCTCCAGCAGCTGGGTTTGCGTGCGGGCCGCGGCGATAATCTGCTCTTCATTGGCCCGGCGGAACGGCCGCCAGGAGACAAAGCGAATCAGCATATAGGTAACAAACAGCCCGATAACCAGTACCGTCAGCTTCGCGTTGTAGGCAAAAATCAGCCCGAGGGTGACAAAGGCCATCACCCCATCCAGCACCGTACTGATAAAACGGGTGGTCAGGGTATTCTGAATGGTTCCGATCGAGCCAAAGCGTGAAACGATGTCGCCCACGTGACGGGCTTCAAAAAACGCCATCGGCAGGCCCAGCAGCCAGGAAAAGACGTTGGCCGACCACTGCACGCTGAGCATGCTGGAGAACCACGCCATTACCCAGGATCGCAGCGCGCTGACCACGTTTTGCAGCAGCAGAATGATGATAAACCCGCTGCCCAGCAGCGTCAGCAACGAGCGGTCGGCGGAGACCAGCACCATATCCATCACCCACTGCATAAAGAACGGCGTCAGGATGCCGAACAGCTCCAGCGCCAGTGACATAATCAGGATCTGCGCAAACACGCTCTTCAGCCCGATAATGCCGCCGACCAGCCGGCGCATTGACACGCTCTGCTTCTCTTCCAGCCGCTGGAAACTGGCCGACGGCAGCAGTTCCAGCGCCACGCCGGTAAAGGATTTAGAGACCTCCTCCATGCTAACTTCACGCAGGCCCCGCGCCGGATCGTGCAGGATAACTTTGTTGCGGGTCACCTTCTTTAACACCACAAAGTGGTTCATCTCCCAGTGCAGGATGCACGGCGTGCTGAGCTGGTCCAGCTCGTCCAGCTCCAGGCGCAGCGCACGGCTCGCCATCCCCAGCCGGTGGGCGATCTGCATGATATCCGCCAGCGTGGCCCCCTTCAGCGAGGTGGAAAAACGGTGCCGCAGGGTGACGAGGTCAAAGTGATGGCCGTAATAGCCGGCAATCATCCCCACGCAGGCCAGCCCGCACTCTGCGGCCTGGGTTTGCTGTAGCATGGGCAGCCGGCGTCGCCAGCCAAACACCAGTGAATCAGTAAAACGCATGTTTTATCCTTAAACGTTATCGTCCGTGAGGCGCACCAGGGTTCCGTCAGTCAACGGTACGGCGGGCCTGCGCAAACAGCGGCTCCAGCACCCACTCAATCAGGCGACGGTGCTCGATCAGGAAATCGGCTTCGACCGCCATGCCCGAACGCAGAGGTTCGCTTTTACCGTAGGCGATGATCTGCTGATGATTCAGTGCCACCCGCACCCGGTACTGCTGTTCGTTGACCTTGTTATTGCCGGTAATGCCGGCGATTTCCTGCGGCGTTAGCGCAGTACGCGAGACTTCCAGAACGCGACCATACTGTTGGCCAAATTTTTGATAGGGGAATGCCTGATAACGCAGCACTACCGTCTGGCCTGGGCGGATAAAGCCGATAGCGCGGCTGCTGACCAGCATACGTGCTTCCAGCGGGCTGTTTTCCGGCAGCAGCGAGATCAGCGACTGCCCGGCAGTCACCACCTGGCCAACGTGGCTTAACACCGTCCCGACCGTGCCATCCTGGGGTGCCCGTAGCACCACCGAACGACGCGACTCATTTTCCGCCAGCGACTGCCTGACGCCAGCCAGACGCACCTCCAGTTCATGCTGCTGGTTAGCGGCGGTCATCGGCTGTTCACCAATCTGCTGTGCCAGCTGTGCCAGTTGCTGCTGCTGCTCCAGCCTCTGACGCTGCAGCTCCTGTACGGCGCTGCCGGCATCCAGCAGCGTGGTTTCCTGCTGATCCACCTGCGTACCGGAGGCATAGCCCTCGCGGTTCATGCGGCGCAGTTTATCCAGCTGGCGCTGTGCCAGCCTGACCTGCTCCAGCCGTTTGGCAATCAGCTGCGACATCTGCGCGATCTGCGCCTGTAAAATGGTCTGGCGTGCCAGCAGCCCCCTCAGCGTTTCGGCGCTCAGCGCGGCGGTTTCGCGCTGCTCATTCTCAAGCCTGGCGCTCTGCAGCTGCAGCTGGGTAATCACCGTGTCCCAGGTCGCGCCCTGTGAAGTCGCCAGTTCGGAGGCGATCTCGATCAGCGGCTGGCCACGACGGATGCGGTCGCCCTCCTTAACCGCAATGCGGGTGACGGTTCCGGCGCTCTGTGGCACCAGGGTGGTCACCCCTTTCACCGGCAGCAGCTCGCCGCTGGCATTTTCTCGTTTGGTATAGCTACCGAAGATAAAGAACAGGGTGATGGTAAGGGTGATAAAGGCAATGACGCTGACCACCAGCCAGCGCCACGGCGGTGAGTACACCGCAACGGTTCCAATGGTTTTCGAAGCGTTATTGCCGGTCGCTTCCGGTCTGAATAGCGGCTCTTCCATGAGGGTTACTTCCTGTCAGAGGACGAAATCTGAGTGGGGTGGCAGCTGAACTGCTGCAGCATGGGGTCGTCAAGTGTGCCCTGCAGAGCCAGCAGCTGAATACCGGCGCTGAGGTACTTATAGCGGGATTCCGCCTCGTTCTGCATGGCGTCGTAATATTTCTGCTCGGCGTTAAGTTCATCAATGGTGGTACGCAGACCGAGTTCACGACCATACCGGGTGGACTTCACCTTGCTGTTGGCGGAGAGCGCCGCTTTCTGGCGCGCTTTCAGCAGCGCGCGGCCGTTAGTGATGTTCAGCCAGGCGGTGCGCGTCTGTTGATTAACCTGCCGCCGGGTATTTTCCAGTGCATACTTTGCCTGATTGAGGCGATTCAACGTTTCGCGGGACGCAGAAAGTTGCCCGCCGCCGGCAAACAGCGGCAGCGAGACGTTGACGCCGACCAGCGTATTTTTAGTTTTTGAGGTGGTACCAAAAATATTATCCAGCACGTTTTCATCCTCACCACGGCTCCAGTTGCCGCCATAGCTGGCCTGCAGGTTAACCACCGGCAGGTGGGCGGCAGTAGCGCTGACCACGTTACTGCGCGCCTGAGCGACCTGGGTGCTGGCTTTTCTGATTTCAGCGTTATTGCGCTGTGCCAGCAGCAGCGCTTGTTGCATGTTCTCCTGCTGCGTGAGGCGATAACACTGGCTGGATACCGGCTCAATGCCATCAGCGATTAAACCGGTCAGCCGGGTGTATGCGGTACCGGCAATCTCCAGATCGTTACGCGCGGCAATCTCCTTCGCCTGCGCGTCATCATAGTTCGCCTGGGCTTCATCGACTTCCGTGCGCGTTCCCTCACCCAGTCGAAGTGCGGCCCGCGCCTGCTCACGCTGCTGGCCATATACGCGGATGGCAGAAACCGCTACCTCAAGCACCTCCCGCTGGTACACCACCCTGAAGAAAGCGTCTGACACGTCGCGAATTAACGTCTGCTGCGCAACGATAAATTCTGCATCGGCCAGATCGGACATGGCGCTGCCACGCTGAAATGCGGCAAATTTTGCCAGGTCAAACAGCGGCTGGTTGAGATTAACACTGTAGTTATGCCGTTTAACGGCCGCTGCATATTTCACATGAGGCTGGTCCTGTTTGGCATAACCTCCTTCCAGATTAATCGATGGCAACAGACCAGCAATCCCCTGGTCAAAGGCTTCATTGCCCGCTTTTTTTTCCTCTAATGCTGCGCTAAATCCGGCATCGTAGCGGCGTGCAGCATTTACCGCTTCTAAAAGCGTGGTTGCCTGCAACAACGAGGGGAAAAAAAACACAAGTACTAATACTCTTTTCATTTAATCCCTTAAATCCAGTCAATCCTTGTTTATTTAATGGAATTCTGTTTTCCAAAAAATGAGGAGCTTTGGTGTCAAATTAATCCCTGCGCATAGGCGTACCGAATCAACTCTATATTGGTGGAAACGCCTAAGCGGCGCATTGCGTTATACTTCTGTGTCGAGATGGTGCTGATGGTTCTGTTCTGCCGATGGGCAATTTCTGCCAGCGAATACCCGGATGAGAATAAGCGTACCACTTCCAGTTCTTTCGGCGTCAGGGTGTTACCCCGTTCGTTACCTTTTGCCAGCGGAGCTTTAAGATGGCTCAGCGATGAGGAAAAGTAACAGTCCTGCTGACTGACCACATGATGGCAGGCCAGCACCGTTTCCTCCACCGCATCTGATTTACTGACAATCGCCCTGATACCGTAGTCGCAGGCCTTTCTTAAAATTGCCACATTCTTTTGTGACGTCAGCAGGACGATGTGCGTATCCGGATAGCGGGCCGCCAGCGCGCGCAGTTTGGTGAAGCCATCGATGGTGGAACGATCTGAACCCAACGAAAAATCGGTAATAACAATATCGGTGGTTTTCACCGCCAGAACGGACAGCAAGTCCTTACCACATGCAGCTTCATTGGTAATAAGAAAACGGTCACTGGTTGAAAAAAGCATTTTTAAGGAATGCATGATATGTGGATGATCGTCAGAAACGGTTACCGTGTATCTGCTGTACATAACGCCTCCTGCCTGAGAATATCTTTTAGGCCGTTCACATTGGTGACTGGAAAAGAGGTTGTATGACCCTGCCTTCCCGATCGCGAAAGTTCCTTCCCTGCCATTTAAGAATTAACTTAGTTTTAGAGATGCTGTTTAAAAAGCAAATGAAATATACCCCACACCAGCACCATTAGTAACAAAACAAACCCCCTGCTACGCACAAATAATCAAAACATCAGTCTCAAAATTTTAAAATAAATTAATATTCAAAGGTGTCATTCTATTTTCTGGCCTGATTTCTGCTCTCTGCTCATTTTTACCGTATGCCAACGGAATAAAGTGATAACAGTCTCATATTCAGTACGCCTGCTTTCGCAGATTGTGGCCAGTACCGGGCCAGTCAACCATCCTTTTTTTAATAACTTTATCCGCTAACTAACTCAAGAAGAATCGATCGGGTCAATATCTTCATAACACTAAAAATCAATGTATTACGATTAATATAGCCGTAAAAATAAACAAACAAACCATCAAAAAAACTAATCCCAAGAGGCTATACTGAGAAAATTTCAGTCGCTGCCCGTGCCATTACACCGTAGTCTTGCGGCCTCTAAATCTGGAGTTGATTATGTTACTCACCGTACTCTACATCATCGGCATCACCGCTGAAGCGATGACCGGGGCGCTGGCCGCTGGCCGCCGTAAGATGGATCTGTTTGGCGTGATTATCATTGCATCGGTGACCGCGATTGGCGGCGGCTCGGTTCGCGATATGCTACTCGGACATTATCCACTTGGCTGGGTCAAACACCCGGAGTACATCCTGATTGTGGCGGCGGCGGCGGTAATCACCACCTTCGTGGCACCGCTGATGCCCCATCTGCGCAAGGTCTTTCTGGTGCTGGATGCGTTGGGGCTGGCGGTGTTTTCCATTCTGGGGGCGCAGGTCGCGCTGGATATGGGTCATGCGGGAATTATCGCTGCGATCAGTGCAGTGGTGACCGGAGTATTCGGCGGCGTGTTGCGTGATATGTTTTGCAACCGCATTCCGCTGGTGTTTCAAAAAGAGCTGTATGCCGGTATCGCGTTTGCCTCCGGCTGGCTGTACATCCTGCTGCAGAAAACGGAGCTGAATATGGAAACGGTGATCGTTATTACCCTGCTGTTTGCCTTTATCGCCCGCCTGCTGGCGCTGCGTTTTCGGCTGGGTCTTCCGGTGTTCAACTACGAGCACGGCGATCACTAGACGCTACGCCCCGCTAATACGATGCGGCTGGCCGGAATACTCCGTCATCGTTTAAAGCAGCGGCCCCTTACAACCATCAGGGCCATACGTTGAGCTGTTGCAGCCTGCCGATCAGTTGCTGTACGGTTTGATGCTGTAAAAACTGCCTGATGCGCCGGGCGCTTACCGCCCCGGTGCCCGGTAACTGCTGCCACTCCTGTTCGCTGCGCGCCAACAGCTGCTGCCAGCCATTGTCGGTTAAGGTACGCAGCGCAGCTTCGGGAATCGGTACGCCCAGCGCCCTCACCCAGCGTTTAAACGGGCGCTGCTGGCTGAGACGGAACTGCTGCCAGAACAGCTCACCGCGCTGCGGCCCGATCCCCGGCATCGCCCGCAGCTGCCCGGCTGACAGGGTCAACCACGAGAACAGATCGCTTACTCCACCGGCTTCAATCAACTGCTGCCAGCTGGCACGCCCGATGCCGGCCATATGTAACGCTGCGCTACCGCTCAGCCACTCCAGCCGCGCCAGCAGCTGCTGACGGCAGCCGCTGTCGTCGTGAAAACAACGCAGATTACTGGAAGCAGGGGGTGGCTGCGGATAGTCACGCTGGCTAACCCGCCATATCACCTCGTTCAGACGGGGGATCCCCTGCCCGGCCAGGCTGAGGCTGACCCGATCGCCCGGCAGCACATCCCGCTGCCGCCAGCGTGCCACCGACCCGAGGCTGACCCGGCTGACGCGTTTGTCATCCAGCTGCACCGGCTGCAGATCCAGTACCACGCTAATCTGCCCGGTGCGCCCGGTGTTGAAGCGTACCGCCTGCACTTCGCTGCTGCGCTCCGGCGGCGGGTATTTCCACGCCACCGCCCAGTTACCATCGTTGGGCATCCAGTGGCTGCCACGCGGGGTGGGCAGGCTGTGCACCACCACCCCATCGCTGGTGAACGGCAGGGCCTGCTGAAACCAGCGATCGCGCCAGGCAGCAACCTCGCTGACTTCGGTCACCCGACGGCTCCATTCACTGACGTCAGGCAAGCCCGCGCTGCGCAACCCGGCCAGTTGCCCGGCCAGCGACTCCGGCCCGTCTGGCCACGCCCAGATAAACAGCCCGGTGCGGGCCAACAGCGGTGATGGTTTTACCGCCATTAACGCGCCGGCCAGCTGCGAACGGGCATTCATCCCACCCTGCAGCGCCTGGCGATGACCGTTCATCATCAGATAGAGTTCGCCCTGAAATACCGTGACGCCGGAAAAAGGTGCGGGCCGCCCTGATGCAGATGATATGGCTGGTATGGTGCCCGATGTGCCCGATGTGCCCGATGTGCCTGATGCGGCTGATGTAGCTGATATCCCTGATGTGCCCGATAAGCCTGATTTTCCTGATGTGCCCGAGATACCCGACGCCGGAAGCACCGCGCCGGTCGCCAGCGTGGCCGGTATCGCCGGGATCAGCCGGGCTTTTGCCGTCCAGTCCTCGCCGTGCAGGCCGTCGCCGCGGCTGATCATTTTGTCCAGCCGCCCGTCGCGGTAGACCAGCGTTACCGCCACGCCATCCACCTTCGGCTGCACCCACATCTGTTCCCGGCCCTCCATCCAGCGCGCCACCTGCTGGCCGTTACTCAGCTTCTTTACCCCGACATGAGCGACGGGGTGCAGAATCCTGCCGCCGCTGGCCAGCGCAGGCTGGTGGGTGAGCCCAGGTTTAAAGCAGCTGAGCCAGTGCTGCAGCTGCTGTTGCAGCTGGTCGTAACGCCCATCGCTGACCAGCGCCTGACCCTGCTGATAGTAGGCGCGATCCCAGACGCTAAGCCGGGCGGTCAGCGCCGCGATCTCCTGCTCTGCCCGGTACGGGCTCCATTGCGGGCACTGCGCCTGAACCCAGCCGCAGGCCAGCCAGACCATCACCATCAGATATCGCATTGCACACCTCCTCTCAAGGGTCAGGAACAGGCGGCAGTAAAGCGCAGGGCATCAGGTCTGGCGAGCGGCGAATACCGTATCCTGAAGCTGTCACAGGAAATTTTTATGCAACGCAGCAAAAGCGTTAAAAAAATGCGTATTACTGTCAGGTTTCAGAGAAATTACGCGGTGAATCACCCGAAACGCTGCATGACGCGCTGCACCTGTGTATACTGTGCAGGAAGTAGACTCCGCTTTTTTGGCTTATCAAGAATAATCATGGCTCAAGGCACGCTTTATATTGTTTCCGCCCCCAGTGGCGCGGGTAAATCCAGCCTGATTCAGGCACTGTTAAAAACGCAGCCGTTATATGACACCCAGGTGTCAATTTCGCATACGACCCGTGGCATACGGCCGGGTGAGAATCACGGCGAGCACTATTTCTTTGTTAATCACGACGAGTTTCGTTCGATGATTAGCGAAGACGCGTTTCTCGAACATGCTGAAGTCTTTGGCAACTATTACGGCACGTCGCGTAAAGCGATTGAGCAGGTACTGGCCACCGGCGTTGACGTATTCCTGGATATCGACTGGCAGGGTGCGAAACAGATCCGCGAGAGAATGCCCGCTGCCCGCAGCATTTTTGTGCTGCCGCCTTCGACCGAAGAGCTGGACCGTCGCCTGCGTGGCCGCGGCCAGGACAGCGAAGAGGTGATTAGCAAGCGCATGGCGCAAGCCGTGGCCGAGATGAGCCATTATGCGGAGTACGATTATCTGATCGTGAATGATGATTTCGACCTGGCGCTGTCCGATCTGAAAACCATCATTCGCGCCGAGCGTCTGCGTATGGGCCGCCAGAAGGCCCGTCATGATGCTTTAATCAGCAAACTATTGGCAGACTGAGGACAACTCAGTATGATGCCGAGTCTTTTCTTCACCCGTGGAGTATCACACAAATGGCACGCGTAACCGTACAGGACGCAGTAGAGAAAATTGGTAACCGTTTTGACCTGGTTCTGGTCGCCGCACGTCGCGCACGTCAGATGCAGGTGGGTGGTAAAGATCCACTGGTTCCGGAAGAAAACGATAAATCCACGGTGATCGCCCTGCGCGAAATCGAAGAAGGCCTGATTACCAATCAGATCCTCGACGTGCGCGATCGTCAGGAGCAGCAGGAGCAGGAAGCCGCCGAACTGCAGGCGGTTACCGCTATCGCCGAAGGCCGTCGTTAATTCGCATTTAAAGGCTCGCCTTGTATCTGTTCGAAAGTCTCAATCAGCTGATTGAAAAATACTTGCCTGAGGAGCAGATTAAGCGCCTCAAGCAAGCCTACCTTGTCGCACGTGATGCCCACGAGGGACAGACACGCTCCAGCGGTGAGCCCTATATCACCCATCCGGTTGCCGTTGCCTGTATCCTGGCGGAAATGAAGCTCGACCATGAAACGCTGATGGCCGCGCTACTCCATGACGTGATCGAAGACACCCCCGCCACTTATCAGGACATGGAACAGCTGTTTGGCAAGACCGTGGCTGAACTGGTTGAGGGCGTCTCCAAGCTCGATAAGCTGAAATTCCGCGATAAGAAAGAGGCACAGGCCGAAAACTTCCGCAAAATGATCATGGCGATGGTGCAGGATATCCGCGTCATTCTGATCAAGCTGGCCGACCGCACGCACAACATGCGTACGCTCGGCGCGCTGCGCCCGGATAAAAAACGCCGTATCGCGCAGGAAACCCTCGAAATCTACAGTCCGCTGGCGCACCGTCTGGGTATTCATCACCTGAAGACCGAGCTGGAAGAGCTGGGCTTTGAGGCGCTCTACCCCAACCGTTACCGCGTGATTAAAGAAGTGGTGAAGTCCGCCCGCGGCAACCGTAAAGAGATGATCCAAAAAATCCTCTCTGAAATTGACGGTCGCCTGCAGGAAGCGGGGATCCCCTGCCGGGTCAGCGGTCGCGAAAAGCACCTCTATTCAATTTACTGCAAGATGCACCTGAAAGAGCAGCGCTTCCATTCGATTATGGATATCTATGCGTTTCGGGTGATCGTCAAAGATCTGGATACCTGTTACCGGGTGCTGGGGCAGATGCACAGCCTCTATAAGCCACGCCCCGGCCGGATGAAAGACTATATCGCTATCCCCAAGGCCAACGGCTATCAGTCGCTGCACACCTCGATGATCGGGCCGCACGGCGTGCCGGTTGAGGTGCAGATCCGTACCGAAGACATGGATCAGATGGCAGAGATGGGGGTGGCAGCCCACTGGGCATATAAAGAGCAGGGCGAAAGCAGCACCACCGCACAGATCCGCGCCCAGCGCTGGCTGCAAAGTCTGCTGGAGCTGCAGCAGAGCGCCGGTAGCTCGTTTGAATTTATCGAGAGCGTGAAATCCGATCTGTTCCCGGATGAGATTTACGTGTTTACCCCGGAAGGGCGCATCGTCGAACTGCCTGCCGGCGCCACGCCGGTCGACTTCGCCTATGCGGTACATACCGATATCGGCCACGCCTGCGTCGGTGCCCGTGTCGATCGTCAGCCTTATCCGCTGTCGCAGTCGCTGACCAGCGGCCAGACCGTCGAAATTATCACCGCACCGGGCGCGCGGCCGAACGCCGCCTGGCTGAACTTCGTGGTCAGCTCGAAAGCACGCGCCAAGATCCGCCAGCTGCTGAAAAACCTCAAGCGTGACGACTCGGTGAGCCTCGGCCGCCGCCTGCTGAACCATGCGCTGGGAGGCAGCCGTAAACTGGCTGAAATCCCGCCGGCCAATCTTCAGCATGAGCTCGAACGCATGAAGCTGGCGACGCTGGACGATCTGCTGGCCGAAATCGGCTTGGGCAACGCGATGAGCGTGGTGGTGGCGAAGAATCTGCAGCAGAGCGATGCTGCGCCGTCAGGCGCCAGCCAGTCCACGCCTTCACGCAGTAAGCTGCCGATCAAGGGTGCGGACGGCGTGCTGATCACCTTTGCCAAATGCTGCCGCCCGATCCCCGGTGACCCGATTGTCGCCCACGTCAGCCCGGGTAAAGGGCTGGTGGTGCACCATGAGTCCTGTCGTAACATCCGCGGCTACCAGAAAGAGCCGGAGAAGTTTATGGCGGTGGAGTGGGACAAAGTCACCGAACAGGAGTTCGTCGCCGAGATTAAGGTGGATATGTTCAATCACCAAGGCGCACTGGCTAACCTGACCGCGGCGATTAATACGGCAGGTTCCAATATTCAGAGCCTGAACACCGAAGAGAAAGACGGACGCGTTTACAGCGCCTTTATCCGTCTGACCGCACGCGACCGCGTCCATCTGGCCAATATTATGCGTAAAATTCGCGTAATGCCGGATGTCATCAAGGTGCACCGTAACCGCAACTAAGGTTGCCCCTCCAGGCTGCGGCCGCCGGCGCTCTCACGCCGCGCGGTCCGCACCCGCCGTGCTTTCGCATCCGGCGGCATACCACCATTTTTAAGGGAGTTTTCCTGCGCATGAACGCTCAACGCTACGCCCGCATTCGAGAAATGCTCGCCGCACGCCAGCACGATCTGACGGTGTGCATGGAGCAGGTCCACAAGCCGCATAACGTCTCGGCGGTGATCCGTACGGCGGACGCCGTTGGCGTGCATGAAGTCCACGCCGTATGGCCGGGCAGCCGGATGCGCACCATGGTCTCCTCGGCTGCGGGCAGCAACAGCTGGGTGCAGGTGAAGACCCACCGCACCATTGCCGAAGCGGTCAGCCACCTGAAAGGGCAGAAGATGCAGATCCTCGCCACCCATCTCTCCGCCAAGGCGGTGGATTTTCGTGAAATCGACTACACCCGCCCGACCTGTATTCTGATGGGGCAGGAGAAAACCGGCATCACCCAGGAAGCGCTCGACCTGGCCGACCAGGACATCATTATTCCGATGATCGGTATGGTGCAGTCGCTGAACGTCTCCGTCGCCTCCGCGCTGATCCTCTACGAAGCACAGCGTCAGCGGCAGAACGCGGGTATGTACCAGCGCACGGAGAGCACGCTGGACTACGCCGAGCAGCAGCGCCTGCTGTTTGAAGGCGGCTACCCGGTGCTGGCGCGCGTGGCGAAACACAAAGGGCTGCCCTACCCGGTGATTGATGACCAGGGCCAGGTGGTCGCCGATGCGGACTGGTGGGCCACCATGCAGTCGCGAGCGGTGAAATAATGCAGGGCCGCCTGCTGGATGCGGTTCCGCTCACTACCCTGACCGGCGTCGGTGCCAGCCAGGCGGCAAAGCTGGCCAGAATCGGTCTGGTCACCCTTCAGGATCTGCTGCTGCACCTGCCGCTGCGCTACGAAGACCGCACTCAGCTGTACGCCATTAATGACCTGCTGCCGGGGATTTACGCCACCATTGAGGGCGAAGTGCTGCACAGCGACATCAGCTTTGGCCGCCGTCGTATGCTCACCTGTCAGGTGAGCGACGGCAGCGGCGTGATCACCCTGCGCTTCTTTAACTTTAATGCCGGCATGAAAAACAGTCTCGCGCCCGGCCGTCGCGTCACCGCCTACGGTGAGATCAAACGCGGCCAGCGCGGTGCCGAGATCGTCCACCCGGAGTACCGCGTGCAGGGCGATCACGGCGTTACCGAACTGCAGGAGACGCTGACCCCGGTTTACTCCACCACCGAAGGCATCCGTCAGGCGACGCTGCGTAACCTGACCGATCAGGCGCTGACCCTGCTGGAGACCTGCGCGATCGCCGAGCTGCTGCCGCCGGAACTGAGCCAGGGGCTGATCGGCCTGCCGCAGGCGCTGCGCACGCTGCACCGCCCGCCGCCGGATATGGCGCTGGCGGACCTTGCCAGCGGCACCCATCCGGCCCAGCGGCGGCTGATTATGGAAGAGCTGCTGGCGCATAATCTGAGCATGCTGGCGGTCCGCGCCGGCGCCCAGCGCCATCACGCGCTGCCGATGGCCGCCAGCCACCGGCTAAGCAACCCACTGCTGGCGGCGCTGCCGTTTAAGCCGACGGGCGCACAGCAGCGGGTGGTCAAAGAGATTGAAGCAGATCTGGCCAAAGACTATCCGATGATGCGGCTGGTGCAGGGCGACGTCGGCTCCGGTAAAACGCTGGTTGCCGCCCTGGCGGCGCTTAACGTTATCGCGCACGGCAAGCAGGTGGCGCTGATGGCCCCCACCGAGCTGCTGGCCGAGCAGCACGCCAGTAATTTCCGCCAGTGGTTTGCGCCGCTGGGGATTGAAGTCGGCTGGCTGGCCGGTAAGCAGAAGGGTAAAGCGCGGCTCGCCCAGCAGGAGGCGATTGCCAGCGGCCAGGTGTCGATGGTGGTCGGCACCCACGCCATCTTCCAGGAGCAGGTGCAGTTTAACGGCCTGGCGCTGGTGATCATCGATGAACAGCACCGCTTTGGCGTTCACCAGCGGCTGGCACTGTGGGAAAAAGGCGTGGAGCAGGGCTTCCACCCGCACCAGCTGATTATGACCGCCACCCCGATCCCGCGCACGCTGGCGATGACCGCCTATGCCGACCTCGATACTTCCACCATCGACGAGCTGCCGCCGGGGCGCACCCCGGTGACCACCGTGGCGATCCCCGATACCCGCCGGGCCGACATTATCGCCCGGGTGAAAAGCGCCTGCGGCAGCGAAGGTCGCCAGGCCTACTGGGTCTGTACGCTGATCGAAGAGTCCGAGCTGCTGGAAGCCCAGGCGGCGGAAGCCACCTGGGAAGAGCTGAAAGTGGCGTTGCCGGAGCTGAACGTCGGCCTGGTGCACGGCCGGATGAAGCCGTCCGAAAAGCAGGCGGTGATGCAGGCGTTTAAGCAGGGCGAACTGCATCTGCTGATCGCTACCACGGTGATTGAGGTCGGGGTCGACGTGCCGAACGCCAGCCTGATGATTATTGAAAACCCTGAGCGGCTGGGGCTGGCGCAGCTGCACCAGCTGCGCGGCCGCGTCGGCCGCGGCGCGGTAGCCTCGCACTGCGTGCTGCTGTATAAGGCACCGCTGAGCAAAACCGCCCAGAAGCGTTTGCAGGTGCTGCGTGACAGCAACGACGGCTTTGTTATTGCCCAGTGTGACCTGGAGATCCGCGGCCCCGGTGAGCTGCTCGGCACCCGCCAGACCGGCAACGCCGAATTTAAGGTGGCCGACCTGCTGCGCGACCAGGCGATGATCCCCGAAGTGCAGCGCGTGGCGCGGCATATCCATCAGCACTATCCGCAGCAGGCTCAGGCGCTGATTGAGCGCTGGCTGCCGGAAACCGAACGCTATACTAACGCCTGACGGCTACGCTGGCGAAGTCCGGCCGGCCAGGATAAATGAAAGTTTGGCAAACGATTGCTTTTCACACCATTCGGTTTAAAATCGCCACCTTTATTGCCGCTGGAAGCCCCAAATGTCCGTTGAAACCTCCGTTGACGCTGCCGATCGTACCCCGGTTCCGGCCAGCCACAGTGAGCTGATCTACCGCCTGGAAGACCGCCCGCCGCTGCCGCAAACGCTGTTTGCCGCCTGCCAGCACCTGCTGGCGATGTTTGTGGCGGTAATCACCCCGGCCCTGCTGATCTGCCAGGCGCTGGGCCTGCCGGCGCAGGATACCCAGCACATTATCAGCATGTCGCTGTTTGCCTCCGGCGTGGCGTCGATCCTGCAGATAAAAACCTGGGGTCCGATCGGTTCCGGGCTGCTGTCGATTCAGGGCACCAGCTTTAACTTTGTCTCACCGCTGATTATGGGTGGGCTGGCGCTGAAGAACGGCGGTGCCGACGTGCCGACGATGATGGCGGCGCTGTTTGGCACGCTTATGCTGGCCTCCTGCACCGAGATGGCGCTGTCGCGCGTGCTGCACCTGGCGCGCCGGGTGATCACTCCGCTGGTCTCCGGCATCGTGGTGATGATTATCGGCCTGTCGCTAATTCAGGTGGGCCTGACCTCGATCGGCGGCGGCTTTGCGGCGCTCAACGATCATACCTTCGGCGCGCCGAAAAACCTGCTGCTGGCCGGCGCGGTACTGCTGGTGATTATTCTGCTTAACCGCCAGCGTAACCCCTACCTGCGGGTGGCTTCGCTGGTGATTGCCATGGCGGTGGGCTATCTGCTTGCGTGGGCGATGGGCATGCTGCCGGCAACCTCCGCACCGGCCAGTGAGGCGCTTATCACCATCCCGACGCCGTTCTATTACGGCCTGGGCATCGACTGGAGCCTGCTGATCCCGCTGATGCTGGTGTTTATGATCACCTCGCTGGAGACCATCGGCGATATCACCGCCACCTCTGACGTCTCCGAGCAGCCGGTCAGCGGCCCGTTGTACATGAAACGCCTGAAGGGGGGTGTACTGGCCAACGGCCTCAACTCCTGCGTCTCGGCGCTGTTCAACACCTTCCCGAACTCCTGCTTCGGCCAGAACAACGGCGTGATCCAGCTGACCGGCGTCGCCAGCCGCTATGTCGGCTTCTTTGTGGCGCTGATGCTGATCGTGCTCGGCCTGTTCCCGGCGGTCAGCGGCTTCGTGCAGCACATTCCTGAGCCGGTGCTCGGCGGTGCCACGCTGGTGATGTTCGGCACCATCGCCGCCTCCGGCGTGCGCATCGTCTCCCGCGAGCCGCTGAACCGCCGGGCGATTATGATTATCGCGCTGTCGCTGGCGGTGGGGCTGGGCGTCTCCCAGCAGCCGTTGATCCTGCAGTTTGCACCGGAGTGGCTGAAGATGCTGCTCTCCTCCGGCATTGCCGCCGGCGGTATTACCGCCATTGTGCTGAACCTGCTGTTCCCGCAGGAGAAGTAAGCGCCGGGCGCTGCCGGGCGGAGCAATCTGCCCGGCAATCTGTTCTGATGATGGTCACCCTTACCTCCTTGTTTCCCTCACCTTCTACCTTCTGCCTCATCCCTGACCTTCTCCTTACCGCTTTCTGCACAAATTTCAGCCTTGTCAGGGCTTCCCGGTTGAGATACGCCGTTAAATCAGGCATAACAAGCCATTAGCGGAAATCGATAGGGTGGTTGCGATGAAGTATCCCGGCAAAATTTTGCTTACGCTGTTGCTGATCCTGCTGCTGGCGCTGGTGGCCTGCTACGTGCTGTTGCAGACCCGCTGGGGCGCAGCGTGGGCAAGCCGCCAGCTGAGTGACGCGCAGTATCAGCTGAGCATCGGCAAGATTGAGCATAACTTCTCGGCCCCCGGACTGCTGCGGCTGGACGACGTGACGCTGACGGCACCAGGGCAGCCGCCGCTGCTGACCTCGCGGCGGGTGGACCTCGGTTTACGCCTGGCGCAACTGACTAATCCGCAGCACTTCGCCTCAATTCGTCTCAACGAAGGTACGCTTAACCTGACCGATAACGCGATGCCGGGGCGCCTGCAGGCTGACCGCCTGCTGCTGAGCCGGATGACGGTCAACGGCAGCGCGGGCGACTTGACGGTGCAGGGGCAGAAAGTTGACGGCGGCGTCACGCCGTGGCTGCCGGAAAAAGGGGCCCTGCTCGGCCAACAGGCGCGCTTTCAGCTGAGCGCCGGGTCGCTGGCGCTGGGCGACCTGACCGCCAGCAACGCGCTGCTGGAAGGCAGCATCAAAGGGCGCGAGTGGCTGTTCAGCAACGTGGGCGCGGACGTGGCGCTGGGTTCGATTACCGCTAATGCACGCCGCGACGCCAGCGGTGGCTGGCAGGTTCAGAGCCTGCGGCTGAACAGTATCCGCCTGCAGAGCGATAAAACGCTGGCCGACTTCCTGCAGCCGCTGCTCAGTCTGCCGGATATCAGTTTTAACCGGGTGGACGTCACCGATGCCCGGCTGGAGGGGCTGGACTGGGCGGTAACCGACCTGGATCTGCTGCTGAAAAATATTACCTTCAGCCACGGCGACTGGCAGAGCGATAACGGCACGCTGGCGCTCAACGCCAGCAGCTTTGTTAACGGCAGCCTGCAGCTCAACGATCCGATTGCCAGCCTGGAATTCTCACCGGCGGGCGTGGCGCTGACCCAGTTCAGCTCGCGCTGGGTCAACGGCATGATCCGCACCGGCGGCAGCTGGAGCCGCCGTGATAAAAAGCTGACGCTGGATGAACTGGTGGTCGCCGGGCTGGAATATACGCTGCCGGCCAACTGGCGTGAGCGCTGGTTGCAAACGCTGCCGGGCTGGCTCGACAGCGTGCAGGTTAGCCGCTTCACCGCCAACCGGAACCTGATTATCGATATTAACCCGGACTTCCCGTTCCAGATGACGGCGCTGGACGCCAGCGGCAGCAACCTGCTACTGGCGCAAAACCACCGCTGGGGTATCTGGTCCGGTAGCCTGAGCGCCAACGCCGCCGAGTCCACCTTTAACCGTGTTGACCTGCGTCACCCGTCGCTGGCGCTGAACGCCGACGGCAACAGCATTAACGTTACCGAACTGAGCGCTTTTAGCGGCAGCGGCATGCTGGAGGGAGTGGCCAACGTCAGCCAGGCTCCGCAGCGGGCTCTTTCGCTGTCGCTAACCGGTCGCCAGGTGAATGCGGCGGTGCTGGCGAACTGGGGCTGGCCGGGGCAATCTCTGCCGGCCGGCAGCAACCTGAAGCTTAGTCTTTCCGGTAATTTGCAGGCGGACAAGCCGCTGAAGCCGACGGTGAATGCTACGCTGGAGCTGAACGGCGGTGCGCAGAAGCAGAAACTGGTTAACGGCCAGCTGCAGTAAGTCGCTGGCAGCGCACACCAAAGAGCATTGGCACCTGCCGCTCTGCGCACGTCGACGTTACTGATAGTTCAGGGTATAGCTGGCCGTCGAGGTAAACGGGCCGAGCTGCAGGTTATGCTGCTGCAGCGCGTCCGGTTCGCCGCGTACCAGCGCCTGAAAGCCTAACTGCATGCTGCCACGGGTCAGGTCCGTGGCTGGGGTGGGCTGGTCCAGCGTCAGGGGATTACCGTTATCCTGACGCAGATCGATGGCGATCCCGGCGGTGCCGCCTGAAGCATTGCTGTGCACCCGCAGAGATTCGGGCAGTGCCTGGCTGCGTTCGCCGGAAAAGGTCACCGTAACGGTTTTATACACCGTAGTGCTGCAGTTGATCAGATGCAGGGTAAACCCTACCGGACGGGTCTGCTTGTTCAGGTAGAGATCCTCAGTGGAGAGTTGTTTAAAATCCACCTGCAGCGTCTCATCACCCGGGGCGATGCTGCACGGCAGCGCCACTACACGGCCGTGGAAGCGAATTTCACCACCAATCAGAATCGCTTCGTCAGCCCGCACAGCTAAAGTGAGTAACAGCGCCCAGACGCAGCATACTACTGAGAAAATCTTCATTGCCTCTCCTACTGAAACTCAGCAATGATGCTGCCACTGGCATCGAATTCACCCTCAGGTATTTCACTGCCGGGTTTGGCTATCGGTGCCGCCGTCAAATTCCACGAACCACTGTTGTTGTTGAAGGTTTTCAGATTATAAAATTTTCCCGGAATGACCGGCGAGTTGTCTGCTTTATCTTTCAGCACAATGCCCAGGTTTTTACGGTCGGTGCTACCGGTGGTACCGAGATAGTCCGGGCTGAAGCTGGCCAGGCCGGATCCTGAGGGCTGTACGCCTAATTTGATATTCAGCTTACTCATATCGAAGCTCCCTCCCTTGCAGGCTATTTTAATGGGAACATCTTTCTTAAAATTGTTACCGTTGAGCTGACTACTGTTGCCGGGAATGTCGCCAAAATTGACCACAATCGCATTACCGGCGTTAACTACGCATTTATCCGGTACGGTAATGATCGCTGATTTAAGGGTAACGGTCGTCAGTGGCGTATTGAGTAATACCGGTGTTAGCTCTTGTCGGCCATATAGCTTAACCAGTTCATAGCTGTTAAGTGAGACGCCATTAATGACGGGTTTGGTGATTTTGAACGTAACCTGCCCCTTCGATCCTGACTCAATGCGAGTATCAGTCGTAGGATTTTTACGACAACTTTTTTTATCCTGATTTGAAACGTCGTAAAAGGGTACGTCATAGCCAGGGGTAGGACCATTGACAATAAACACCTGAATTTTTACATCAAAATAGTCATTCAGGCGAAAATAACCCGGATTTATTGCTGAGGGTGTCATACCAGTGGTAGCAGTATAATATCGTGGTTTCTCCTTAATCCTTCCATCCGGGCAGTGAATGTACCCTGTATAGACAGCACCGCTGTTATTCCAGGGGGGGGGCATAATGACAGCGCCGGCCACATTATTTTTTATATCCAGCGTCGTCAAACTGACATCATAATTATGCGGTACCTGCGGCGTCACTTCGCCCTGTTCATATGCCAGGGCAGAGTGTCCTGTCAGCATGGCTGCAAACGCTAATGCCCCCCGAACCGTTAAACATTTTTTACAGCACGCAGTCATTGGGTTCATAAATACTCCACTCGTATATGCAGTGTTCCGAGATAGCTGCCACCGCTGACCCAGCTATCAGTCGCCTCTAAAGCGGCCATCAACGTCAGGCTGTGATTACCCGGCGACAGCAGATAGGGCGTCTGCGCCTGGTTAAGCGACAGCGGCTCACCTCGCGCGTCGAACAGCCGCAGTCCCAGGCCATGTACGTTACCTTCCAGCTGTAGCAGATCGTGGTTAGCGCCGTCAGGCTCGCCGCTAAAGAACAGGGAGACCACCCGCTCTGAACTGCTGAGCAGATGTGCATCGCGGCCGATAGTATGCCCGGGAAAATCCTCGTGTACCTGGCGGGCACCCGCCAGACAGTCCTGTAATTTCAGCACAAAGGTTACTTTTCGCGAACGGTCACCGGCATGATGAAACTCGCGTGCGGTAGCCGTTTTCATCTCCACCAGCTGCTCCTGCGACTGGCTGGCCAGAATGCACGGCGAGACCAGCACGTCACCGCGAAAGTGCACCGTACCGTACTGCCCATCAACGTTGTGCAGATCGCTGCGTGTATCCTTCAGCGCGGCAGCGGCTGGCCGGTCGGCCAGCAGTATCGCCAGACTCAGCAGCAGCCAGCGCAGGCGTGGTGGCCTGGGGTTAATCTTATCCATCGCTTGCCCTCCGCTCATCCGGGCCTGACCGCGCTACATTGCGCGCCGTTGCAGCGGTAATGAATTTCCGGGTGGCCGCCGTAGTCATTGACGTACATCACCATAAAGTCGCTCACGCTGCTGTCGGTTACCGGGATATCGAGCGTCGATTTCGGCGCAATCATCACCCCGGGAAAAGTGGTGATCGGTTCACCGCCCTTCTCCACCGCCTTACGGCTCAGGCCAATGATGGTGATAAAGTAGGGGGTTGGGTTAGTAGCGACGAAGGTTTTACCCTGCTTGTGAAAACTGACCTGATCCTGCCACACCGCGTCACGGCTGGCCGGGATCGCCGCCGTCGGACGATAGAACAGCTTGATGCGCGACTGCATGGAGAGCTGCAGCACGTTGGCCTTTTTCGGCTTCGGCGGGATCTCACGCACGTTAAGGTAGAACAGCGTTTCACGATCCTGCGGCAGCGCATTGATGCCGGCGGTTTTGGTCACGCGGATCACCCCTTTCTGGCCGCCGTTAATGCGCTGTAGCGCGGGCAGCACCAGCAACGGTGAGGTGATATGTTTACCGCTGGCATCTTCTACCCAGGCCTGGGCAAGGAACGGCACGTCCGGGCTGGTATTACTCAGATTGGCGCTGGCCGACTCACTGCTGCCGGTGATAATCATCCGCGTGCGGTCCAGTGAAATACCGGCCTGCGCCGCTCCGATGCCGCCGCTGACGACCAGTGTTAACGCCAGCAGCCTGCTGCTGACTCTCCATATATTCATATTCAGGTTCCTGTTAACCAAGTTCATTGCTTTCCCTCTTACTGACACGGCAACAGTAGTTGCGCCTGGCCGTGCGGAATCATCTTCGGCACCGTCAGCGCACAGTGAGTTTTACCGTCCCACTGCACGTCCAGCTGCTCTCCGGGCTTGATGCCCACCAGCCACGCCAGGCCGTCATCCATCACCATCGCCACGTTAACGCCATCGCCGTTGAGCACGTCGGCACCGAACGGCGGGGCGCTGCCACTCTGCAGACGCAGCTGTGCCATCATTTTCTCGCCCTGGGTAACGGAGAATTTCTGGTAGCCGATCGCGCCTTCGGTCAGCGTACTGGTGGCGATAGCATGGCTGGCGTCAACGTCCTGCTTCAACGCGTCGACGTCAATGCGGGTATCAAAGCTGCTGTAGCTGACCACATCAGATACCACGCCGAGGCCCCAGCGGTTGGTGACTGCCTGTTTATCGTTAAGGGGTACACCCGCCACGCCGCCGGTATCGACCATCACCCGTGCCGTGTCCTGGGTACCGCTGCTGCTGTTAAGCGCCACACCGTAGCGGGTAGCGGTGATGCCGCCGGTCGCCGTACCGCCCAGCGAAAGATAGCGGTCCTGCTGGTAGTTGAGGTTGGCATTAATATCAGCCACCTCGGCGCGGTGTTCGTAGAAGCCATCAAGCGCCACCTTGCCATCCTGGTCTGCGCCGGCACGCAGGCGCCAGTTGTTGTTGATGTCCCGGTTATCGCTGTATGAAGCCATCTGGGTGCTTTTTTTGCCGTGCACTTGCAGGTCATAGCCTGACCAGCGGCTGTCACCAATCGGTATCGAGACAGAAAGTGACAGGCTGTCGTCGCGCAACCCCTGATAGAGCGAACGGAACAGCGACAGGTTAGCGCTGATGTTCTTCACGCCGGCAATACGAAACGCGCGGCTGACCGACAGGCCGTAGCGGTCCTGACTGCTGCGATTCCAGTAGTTCTGGTGGGAATAGGTGAGGAACAGCGTAGTGCGCCAGTCCGGGTTATCCACCCAAAAGGTTTTATTACCGGTGATGGTGTACATCTCTTTTTCGTGGCCAGGGTAACGGTTATCGCTATAGCGCTCATCGAGGTATTGCGCCTGGGTGCGAAATTTTTTCTGCGAGAAGCGATAACCAGCAAAAGTAATGCTGCTGTTATATTCGTCAAAGGTCTTGGCGTAACTGAGCTTAAACGACATCCCCTGCTGCATGCTTTCATGCGGCAGCTGGCTCAGCGACTGGGTGACGTCCGCCGACAGCGCGCCAAAGACATTCAGATCGCGCCCGGCACCGAGGTTCCAGGCGTTATAACTTTTGCCGGACAGGATCGCCCCGCCGTATATCGACCACGCGTTGCTCAGGCCCCATGAGAAGTCACCGGTGTAAAAGGCGGGCCCCTGAATTTTATGGCTGTACTGTGAAGGCGCACCGACAGAGGTGTTGTAGCGAATGTAGCCGGGTCGGGTCAGATAAGGGATAGAGGCGGTATTGACCTCAAATGTACTGACGCTGCCATCCTGCTCCTCAACGCGCACGTCAAGCTTGCCGCGCACTGCGTTGCTCAGATCCTGAATGTTAAACGGCCCGGCAGGTACGGTGGTTTCATAGATGGTGCGCCCACTCTGGCTGACGGTCACTTTGGCGTTACTTTTAGCGATACCATGTACCTCCGGCGCATAGCCCTGCAGGTTCGGCGGCAGCATGCGCTCGTCGCTGGCAAGATTGATACCGGTAAAGCGCACCGTGTCGAACACCTGCGAGTTGGAGTAGATTTCGCCCAGCGTCAGTTTCGCCGCCTGCAGCGGCAGCGGCAGGTAAGCATAGATCTGGTTCCAGTCAAAACGGTGCCGGTGGTCACGGGCCGAGTAGTCGCCCTGATACTGAGCACGTAACCGCCAGCCACCGAGGTTGATCCCGGCCTGGCCATAGGCGGAAAAATCGGTACTTGAACCACCACCGCCCTTGATCTGGCGGGTGGTCTGCCCGCTGACACTGTAGTCAAGCAACAGCCCGGGGATCCCTCTGTCCCAGCGCTCAGGTGGTACCCAATCCGGATCGCTGTACTTCATCCACGCCTGTGGAATAGAGATATCCAGGCTGCCCTGCTGATTGTTCAGGGAGGCACTGGGGATTGATCGGATGTCATAACAGCTGTCACTGATTCTGCGCACGTGGTTCAGCGCCTCCTCTTTCAGGGCCAGCGCCTGAACAACGTCAACCGGCAGGCATGCCAGGCTCTGTTTCACGTTATCCGGCGAAACGATATAGGTAATCTTCTGCCGCTTAAAAAAGTTGCCGTTGATTTTCAGATCGAGCAGGTAGGTCGCGGGTGCGACGAAATTATTTTCAGCAAAGCGGCTGAGATCGACATTTTTACGATCGCCCGCATCCAGTGCGTCGGTACTGAATTCCACCGGGTCATTGGCGGCACCTGACGTATCCGCACTGGCCAGCAGCAGTAACAGTTCAAACAACAGCAACCCGATGTTTTTTCTCGTCATGCACTTCATCTGCAACGCATCCTTGCCACCCCGAAACGTTTATGGCTTCGCCGCCGGTTGAGTAGTCACAAGTAATCCATGAAAAAATGTACGCTGGCATAAAAACTGCCAGCAGTAATATTCTTTCTCAGTGGTACTATGCTGGCTTTAAAATTCAGCACATTATTGCCGTCAACTAATTCAATCCCGTTCGTGGGCTGGCCAAATATAATCGGCTCATCGTTAATTGCGCTCAGACGTATGGCAAAACCTTTTGCTTCGCCCACCACGCTGACCAGTCGATCGCTGCTGCCAGGTGTATCACTAAGAAAAGTTACCCGGGCGCGATGCCAGTTCAGACCCGAGGTCAAACGGCTGAGCAGCGTGCAGCCCACCAGCCTGACGTGAAACACGTACTGCAGGTTACTGTCCGACTGCTGCAGGATCTCCCTGACCGTTAACGGGCCAAAGTCCAGCCACTGATCGCGATCCGGGTAGTCAATGCGGCATGGGGCTTCGATAATTTCTCCGCTGATGCGCATTTCACCCGGCGTACTGGCTATATCACCCGCTGCTGCTGCAGCCTGCCCGGACAGGGCTAACAGCAGCAGCACGCAAATCCCTTTGCTTAGGATCATCTTCCCTCCGACTCAGATTGCCCATTTGGCAGCACAATCCTGACTACGGCCCTGCGCTGCCAGGCCGCCTGCATTACTGATAGTCAATCTGGAAGTTGATAGCCGACTGGAAGGCACCCGGCACCACAACGCTGCTGGCGCTCGCAGAGTCCGCCTGAATAAAGGCGACAAACGGGATTTTTGTCACACCGTTCACCAGGCTGACCTTGGCTGAGGCCGTGCCCCAGACTACATCCTGGTTGCCGTTATCCTTCAGACCCACGCCGGCACCGCTGGCGGTGCCGGAAGTGAAGGCTGCCAGTTTGTCGTTGGCCGGATCGACGGTGTTCGGCGTGTAGGTCACAGTGGCGGTTTTCGCCACTGTCGTATCGCAGCCCTGCAGTTCGATATCCTTCCGCACATTGCCGGCACGCTTATGGTCCTTCAGTGATGCGGTGGTGATCTGGCCAAATTCGACCTGCACCGGGCTGGAGTTCGGCGCCAGGCCGCAGGCTGAGTTCACCAGCTCTCCGGTAAGCAGAATTTGCCCCTGCGTCGGTGTACCTTCATAGCCCGCAGCCAACACATAGCCAGTGAAGGTCGCTAGCGTCACTAATCCCACTGCCTGCAATAACTTGTTCAGTCTCATATTTAACATCCTTGAAATCTAATTAATTAAGTAAAATGGAATATGCTATCGCTCTCGCGATGCGAATAACAAAATATCATCCAATGAGAAATATGAAAATTATTATTCAAGAGAAGTAAAAATGCGACATTATGATTCACGAAAATTAAAAATAGAGGAATTTGATAAAATAAATCCTGATAGAAAAACAGCACAAAAAAACAAAAATACCATAAGAAAACCCATGCATCAAAAAATAGCGTTACATAATCACTTAATTAATAAAAGTTATGACCTGGGCTTTTTTTAATCAATAACAACAACATTAGATAACATAAAAAAAAGTCACCATTACCAATTTTAATGCAATCGTAATTTAACCAAATATTACGATGGAGAGCAGATTAGTATAATCTGCTGGCAAAGCGTCAAACCGCCCTTAGTGGGGCGGTTAATAACAGCAGCGCGGTGGGTATCCGGGTTACCCGACCGAGCCCCCTTCCTCCAGCGGACCGTCTGGATCGGCAGGCAGGACGATAAAGGTGCCCTCAAACACCGCACCCACCTCATCATTGCCAAACAGCTCCACCTGCAACTGTACCCGCGCCTTACGCCCGCGCGCCAGGCGGTCGAGATCGCCGCTCAGCGAGCCGAGGTCGGCGCTGGCCATCGGCTTGCCGGTGACCGGTTTACTGTAGCGAATATGGGCATCGGCGAGGATGATGGTGCCGCCGAGGTGGCGTTCGCGCAGCAGCAGCCAGATCAGCCCCCAGCCGGTCAGAGTGGCCAGTGAGAACAGGCTGCCGGCAAACAGCGTGTGGTGCAGGTTCTGGTTGCCGGTTTCCGGCATGGTAGTAATAAATTTCTGCCCGGTGTACTGCTGAATACGCACGCCCATCTTTTCACTGAGCGGGATATGTTCGTACCAGGCCTGCTGCAGCTGCCCGCACCAGTCGGCGCGGTGCAGGATATCGTCCAGCGTCACCACCGGTTTGATCATCAGGAAGTGGCGAACCGGCGTGGTTTGCGGGGCGGTGATCTCCCCTTCGTTGAGGTAGCCGAGCTTGGCAAAGAAGTCGACAGCGTCTTCACGGGCGCTGCACACCACCCGCTTCACCCCCTCCTGGCGCGCCACCGACTCCAGCGTCATCGCCACCAGCGTACCCAGCCCTTTGCCCTGCACGGAAGGGTGCACGGCCATAAAGCGGATCGCCGCTTCGTTATCGGCGTTGATATAAAGCCGCCCGGTGGCGACGATATTACCCTGTTCATCCACCACCATCTGGTGGTGCGCCAGCGCATCCCAGGCATCGCGCTCGGAGCCCATCGGCTGATGCAGCGGCTTGCGCAGCATCTCCCAGCGGAACTGGTAGTAGGCGTCTAACTCTTCAGCTGTTTCAGGTACGCGCAGGTGATACATAAAGTGGTTCTCTCTGTCAGAGTCTGTCCGGCTGTTCCCTGGCCGCTCCGTCAGCGGCATCAAACCTGTAGCCAGAAGGTCACGGGGCCATCATTGACCAGCGAGACCTGCATATCGGCGGCAAAACGCCCGGTTTCAGTGGCAATGCCTTTTTCACGACAGCAGGCGGTAAAGTACTGATAGAGGCGGTCGGCTTCGTCCGGGGCGGCACCGCCGGAGAAGCTCGGCCGCATACCCTTTTTGGTATCGGCCGCCAGGGTAAACTGGGAGACCACCAGCAGGCTGCCCCCGGCCTGCTGCACGTTGAGATTCATCCTGTCATTGTCATCGCCGAAGATGCGGTAGCCCAGCACCTTCCCGGCCAGCTTTTCGGCGTGCGCGGGGGTGTCCCCTTTCTCCACGCCAAGCAAAATCAACAGCCCCGGGCCAATCTCCCCGACGGTCTCCCCGGCAACGGCGACGCTGGCGGACAGCGCACGCTGAATTAATGCAATCATACTTCCTCGTTTTCTCGTTCTTGTTCTTCTTGTTTCAGGCGACGGTAGTCGCCAAGGGTGGCGGTGATTTCAGCCCCCAGTAAGACAATACACCAGGTCCAGTAAACCCATAGAAAAAGGATGGGTATCACCGCCAGTACGCCATAAATCAGCTGATAAGACGGGAACATCGTAACATACAGCGCAAAGGCTTTTTTGCCGAGTTCGAACAGCGCTCCGGCCACCAGCGCGCCGATCAGCGCATCGCGCCCCGCCACCTGCGCGGTAGGCACAATGCTGTACAGCAGCCAGAAGGCCATGCAGGAGAGCAGCAGCGGGAACAGCCGCAGCAGCATATCCAGCGCGCCGCTGACGCCGCTGACCGTGGCCCAGTGTAATGAAAGCACGTAAGAGCTGATCGCCAGGCTGGCCCCGGCCAGCAGCGGCCCCAGCGTCAGGATCATCCAGTAAATGGCAAACGAGTAGACCAGCGGCCGCTTGCGCGCGCTGCGCCAGATGGCATTCAGCGCCGAGTCTATTGAGTACATCAGCAGCAGCGCGGTGACGATCAGGCCGCCAATGCCAACCGCGGTCATTTTATTAACGTTGGCGACAAACTGCTCCAGATAGCTCTGGATGACGTTGCCGGCGGCCGGCACAAAGTTATTGAAGACAAAGCTCTTCAGCTGAACGCTGACCTCCGAGAACATCGGAAAAGCCGCAAACAGCGCAAACACCACCGCAATCAGCGGCACCAGCGACAGCAGCGACACGTAAGCGAGGTTACCCGCCAGCGTGGTCATGCCGTCGTCATCAATTCGCTGCCACAGCAGCTTCATCCACGACCAGAAAGCGCGCAGGCGGTGGCGATAGTGGTTAACCCGGCCCGTCATTATTTACGATCGGCAAAAAAGGTGGGCACCACGTGCTTATCGGTGACGTGTACGCTGTGGATCCCCAGCGCGCGCGCGGCCTCAACGTTCTCGAGGTTATCGTCGAAGAAGATCGCCTCTTCCGCAGAGACATCCTCTTCATTCAGCAGCCGCTGGTAGATCGCCGCTTCCGGCTTACGCACACCCATATCCTGCGACTGATAGATTTTATCGGCGGCCTGTAGCACTTCCGGATACTGCGATGGCCAGAAGCTGTAGTGCAGACGGTTGGTATTGGAGAGGATCACCACCCGGTCGCCCTGCTCGCGAAGTTTATGCATGATGGCAATCACTTCCGGACGCACGCCGACAAATACCGCCTGCCAGCCCGCCGCAAACTGCTCAAAGCTCAGCGCGATATCCAGCTGTTCAGACATTTTTTCCGCGAACAGCGCGTCGCTAATCTCACCGCGCTCATGCTGGTGGAAGCTGTCGTCCATTTTAAAATGGCTTTGCAGCGTGGCTAACGGCACCCGCCCGAGATCGCTCCAGACCCCAAGCACCCGGTTGAAATCAATATCAACAATGACGTTACCTAAATCAAAGATATACAGCATGGTCGGCTCCTTTTGCTCCGGTGAGTTATTCACTCTAGCGGGAAAATGGCAGGCTGAACAGGTGAGGCGCAGGAAAAGCGGGGTGACTAGTCCTGGTATAAGTTGACACCTTCAGCCAGCGATCAACGCCTGATGAACCTCATCAGGCGTTTTATATTTTAGCGCCAGATGTGGACGCTCCCCGTTGTAGATTGCTACCGACTCCGCCACCATTTTTTTTGCCTCATGCAGATCGGCCGGACGGTGCAGGAGAAATTCCGTTTTCAGTATCCCGTTGACTCTTTCTGCCAGCGCATTCTGATAACAGTCGTAACCATCGGTCATCGAACAGGTTATTCCATATTTTTGATGCATCGCCTGATACTTTTCCGAGCAATACTGGATCCCCCTGTCTGAGTGGTGTATCAGTTTCAGTTGACCGCGCCGGTGTCGTAAGGCACAGCGAAGCGCCTCCATAACCTCTTCAGTTTTAAGGCTTTCATGGACGTGGTAGCCCATGATTTTACGTGAGCAGGCGTCGGTTATCAGACTCAGATAAACCATGTCACCCCGGGTTGGAAGATATGTAATATCTGCAACCCAGGCCTGTTCAGGACGGCTAATTATCACCTGGTCTGGACCCTTTTTTAGCAGATTTGGATGCCTGCGGAACCGATGATGGCTGTTAGTTGTTTTGTGGTATGCACGCTTGCAGGGAACCAGCATTCGGTGTTCAGACAGCAGTGTGAACAGCCTGTCACGCCCCACTGGCGGGGCTATCTGTGCCTGGCTGTGAAGCAGGTAATGAAGTTTCCGTGTGCCTATTCGCGGCTGGCGTAGCCTGACTTTCGCCACGAAACGTATGACCTCAGCCGACTGCCTCCGGCGGGCGATATCCCGTTTGTTTTGCTGGTACCAGGACTGTCTGCTGTGCCCAAAAAACTGACAGACACGGCTGACCGTCAGCTTTTTGGCCGGAGTTTGCGCGAGGACTTCCCGGGCCGCTTTTTTACGATGCTTACCCCGTAATCATTTTTTAAAACGTTCACAACCGCTTCAAAAAACTCAGCTTTCTGGCTGACCAGTTCAAGCTGTTCTTCAAGTTCCTTGATTCTTTGTTGTGGTGTGAGAGGGGTCGGGGGCTGATTCACAGGCAGACTCCTGGTTGAGAGATTGGGCAAAGTTGGACTCCAGTTAAGGCGTCCATGTTTGCGTAACCAGGACAGAACGGTTGAACGTCCCTGGATGCCATAGCGCTGCTGGGCTTGTTTGTAGGTCAGTTCGCCTTTCTCGACCTGCTCAACAACGGCCAGTTTAAAAGACAGAGTGTAATCTCGTTGGGTGCGTTTGAACTCAGTATTCATCACGTTCTCCGGAATTAAGTCGGAAACGTGTCAACGCTATTCAGGACGGGTCAGGGCGAAAAAAAAGGCCGGAGATTATCCGGCCTTATCGACGTTGTTACCCGGGAAAGAACTTACTCTTTCGGGCCGCGGCCAGCGCGTTTACGGTCGTTTTCAGTCAGGTGACGTTTACGGATACGTACGGAAGCCGGGGTCACTTCTACCAGTTCGTCATCATCGATGAACTCAAGCGCCTGCTCGAGGGTCATCTTCTGTGGCGGAACCAGGGTGGTGGCTTCGTCAGTACCGGACGCACGCATGTTGGTCAGCTTCTTACCGGTCAGGCAGTTCACGGTCAGGTCGTTAGAACGTGAGTGAATACCGATGATCTGGCCTTCATACACTTCCGCACCGTGGCCGAGGAACAGCTTACCGCGATCCTGCAGGCTGAACAGGGCGAACGCAACCGCTTTACCCTGGCCGTTAGAGATCAGCACGCCGTTCTGGCGCTGGCCCACTTCGCCCGGACGCACGTCGTCGTAGTGGCTGAAGGTGGAGTACAGCAGGCCGGTACCGGAAGTCATGGTCATGAATTCGTTACGGAAGCCGATCAGGCCACGGCTTGGGATTTCGTAGTCGAGACGTACGCGGCCCTTGCCATCCGGATCCATGTTTTTCATGTCGCCTTTACGCTCGCCCATCGCCTGCATCACAGAACCCTGATGCTGTTCTTCGATGTCGAGGGTCACGTTTTCGAACGGCTCCTGCTTGCGGCCTTCGTGCTCACGGAAGATAACTTTCGGACGGGATACCGCCAGCTCGAAACCTTCACGACGCATGTTTTCGATCAGAACTGACAGGTGAAGTTCACCACGACCTGACACGCGGAAGGCGTCAGCATCCGGGGTTTCTTCAACACGCAGTGCCACGTTGTGCACCAGCTCTTTGTTCAGACGGTCGAGGATCTGACGTGAAGTCACGTACTTACCTTCTTTACCACAGAACGGAGAGGTGTTAACGCAGAAGAACATGGTTACGGTTGGTTCATCAACGCTCAGGGCCGGCAGCGCTTCCACGTTCTGCGTGTCGCAGATGGTGTCAGAGATGTTCAGCTCACCCAGACCGGTGATGGCGATGATGTCGCCCGCTTCCGCTTCGCTCGCTTCGATACGCTCCAGGCCCATATGGGTCAGAACTTTACCGACTTTCGCGTTGCGGGTTTTGCCTTCGCTGTTGATCACGGTGATCTGCTGGTTAGGCTTCACTTTACCGCGCTTGATACGGCCGATACCGATCACGCCCAGGTAGTTGTTGTAGTCCAGCTGGGAGATTTGCATCTGCAGCGGCGCTTCCAGCTCAACCTGTGGTGGAGAAACGTGTTTCACGATCGCTTCGTACAGCGGAGTCATGTCTTCCGCCATATCTTCATGATCCAGGCCGGCGATGCCGTTCAGGGCAGAAGCATAGATGATCGGGAAGTCGAGCTGTTCGTCGGTCGCGTCCAGGTTCACGAACAGGTCGAAGACCTGGTCAACAACCCAGTCAGGACGCGCGCCAGGGCGGTCAACTTTGTTAATTACCACGATCGGCTTCAGACCATTAGCAAATGCTTTTTTGGTCACGAAGCGGGTTTGCGGCATCGGGCCATCCATTGCATCCACAACCAGCAGCACCGAGTCGACCATAGACATCACACGCTCTACCTCACCGCCGAAGTCGGCGTGTCCTGGGGTATCAACGATGTTGATGCGGTAGTCGTTCCATTTAATGGCGGTGTTTTTTGCGAGGATGGTAATCCCACGCTCTTTCTCCAAATCGTTGGAGTCCATTACGCGTTCGGTTGCTTCGGTGCGGGCGTCAAAGGTCCCGGACTGCTGCAGCAACTTATCAACCAGGGTAGTTTTACCGTGGTCAACGTGGGCAATAATGGCGATGTTACGCAAATTTTCGATCACAGCTTTGCCTCAGGCATTTAGAAATAGCGCGCTATTGTACACGGATTAATCGAAGGACTGAACAGGATCACAAATTTCATCTAAAGATAACTGTCCGGATTGCTTTTGCAGCCATTTTCAGTGCAAACATTGCACTGAGTCGAAAAATTGCACCAAAACAGTGCCCATTTATCACTCAATGGCACCAAAATGGTGCGCGATTTCCATCGTGGTGCAGTCCTCGTCTTACGAGAGGGCGCATCATAGCGCTTTTTAGGCGTAATTAGAAAGTTGGCATAGATTTCGCTTTAGTTCATACAAGCGAAAAATGCCAGTTTCCACAACGGTTGATAGCTTGTCAGAGATCTTTATTATCGGAGTCAGCGCGGTCATGAGCCATGCGCACCCGTGAAGGTCTCTAAACACGACGACAACAAAATCCAGGAGAGTTAAGTATGTCCGCTGAACACGTTCTGTCGATGATGAATGAGCACGAAGTCAAATTTGTTGACCTGCGTTTTACCGATACTAAAGGTAAAGAGCAGCACGTTACCATTCCTGCACATCAGGTTAACGCTGACTTCTTCGAAGAAGGCAAAATGTTTGACGGTTCTTCTATTGGTGGCTGGAAAGGCATCAATGAATCCGACATGGTTCTGTGGCCAGACGCGACCACAGCAATGATCGACCCGTTCTTTGCGGACACTACCCTGATCATCCGTTGTGACATTCTTGAGCCAGGCACGCTGCAGGGCTACGACCGTGACCCACGTTCCATCTCCAAGCGTGCAGAGGACTTCCTGCGCTCTTCCGGCATCGCAGACACCGTTCTGTTCGGACCTGAGCCAGAGTTCTTCCTGTTCGACGACATCCGTTTCGGCAGCAGCACCTCCGGTTCTCACGTGGCTATCGACGATATCGAAGCCTGCTGGAACACCGGTAAAGAGTACGAAGGCGGCAACAAAGGCCACCGTCCGGGTCTGAAAGGCGGCTACTTCCCGGTACCACCGGTCGACTCTTCACAGGACATCCGTTCTGCTATGTGTCTGACCATGGAGCAGATGGGCCTGGTGGTTGAAGCTCACCACCACGAAGTGGCAACCGCAGGTCAGAACGAAGTGGCCACCCGCTTCAATACCATGACCAAAAAAGCCGACGAAATTCAGATCTACAAATACGTTGTCCACAACGTAGCGCACGCCTACGGCAAAACTGCGACCTTTATGCCAAAACCAATGTTTGGTGATAACGGTTCCGGTATGCACTGCCATATGTCTCTGTCTAAAGGCGGCACCAACCTGTTCTCTGGCGACAAATACGGCGGCCTGTCTGAAATGGCGCTGCATTACATCGGCGGTGTTATCAAGCACGCTAAAGCGATCAACGCCCTGGCTAACCCGACCACCAACTCATACAAGCGTCTGGTCCCAGGCTACGAAGCTCCGGTAATGCTGGCTTACTCAGCCCGTAACCGTTCTGCTTCTATCCGTATCCCGGTGGTTTCCAACCCGAAAGCGGTGCGCATCGAAGCACGCTTCCCGGATCCAGCGGCTAACCCGTACCTGTGCTTCGCGGCACTGCTGATGGCAGGCCTGGACGGCATCATCAACAAGATCCACCCTGGCGATGCGATGGACAAAAACCTGTACGACCTGCCGCCGGAAGAAGAAGCTGAGATTCCAAAAGTGGCCGGTTCTCTGGACGAAGCGCTGGCTGCACTGAACGAAGACCGCGAGTTCCTGACCCGTGGTGGCGTGTTCACTGATGACACCATCGATGCCTACATCGCACTGCGTCAGGAAGAGATGGACCGCGTGCGTATGACTCCGCACCCGGTTGAGTTCGAACTGTACTACAGCGTTTAATTTTACGTAGTTCACCCGGTGACGTTGCGACAGTGGTTGACCTGCCGCCGCAACGGAGCCCGGGATTTTGTTGCCGTGGAAACTTCAGCCCATCTCCGGATGGGCTTTTTTCTCCGCCCGGCGTCGTCAAACGCGACGAAAAACGGGCTGTGAGACTATAATGCACCAACATGGTGCAAATAATTCACGCAGGAGAACGCTGTATGGCAGCTGGCACGCAGCCCGATGCTGGGCAGATTCTCAATTCTCTGATCAACAGTATTTTACTGGTTGATAGCGATCTGGCGGTTCATTACGCCAATCCCGCCGCTCAGCAGTTGCTGGCGCAAAGTTCCCGTAAGCTGTACGGCACGCCGCTGCCGGAGCTGATGGGCTATTTTTCCCTGAATATTGCGGTAATGCTTGAGAACCTGGATGCAGGTCAGGGCTTTACCGACAGTGAAGTAACGCTGGTGGTCGACAGTCGGGCACACATTATGTCGCTGACCGCCCAGCGCCAGCAGGATGGATTGATCCTGCTGGAGATGGCGCCGATGGACAACCAGCGCCGTCTCAGCCAGGAGCAGCTGCAACACGCTCAGCAGGTGGCCGCGCGCGATCTGGTTCGCGGGCTGGCCCATGAGATCAAAAACCCGCTCGGTGGCCTGCGCGGGGCCGCACAGCTGCTGGCGAAAGCGCTGCCCGATCCATCGTTAACCGAATACACCAAAGTGATCATTGAGCAGGCCGATCGCCTGCGCAACCTGGTGGACCGGCTGCTGGGCCCGCAACAACCCGGCATGCACGTCACCCAGAGCATTCACCAGGTCGCCGAACGGGTGGTCAATCTGGTGTCGATGGAGCTGCCGGACAACGTGTCGCTGGTACGTGACTACGATCCGAGCCTGCCCGAACTGCCCCACGATCCGGACCAGATCGAGCAGGTGCTGCTGAACGTGGTGCGTAACGCGCTGCAGGCGTTAGGCGACGCCGGCGGCACCATCACCCTGCGCACCCGTACCGCCTTTCAGCTGACGCTGCACGGTACCCGCTACCGCCTGGTGGCGCGTATTGATGTTGAAGATGATGGCCCGGGTATTCCTGCGCAGCTGCAGGACACGCTGTTTTACCCGATGGTCAGCGGCCGCGAAGGCGGCACCGGGCTGGGTTTATCTATTGCCCGCAGCCTGATTGACCAGCACTCCGGCAAGATCGAATTTAAGAGCTGGCCGGGCCACACTGAATTTTCTGTTTACTTGCCTATTCGCCAGTGAGGTTTCTATGCAACGAGGGATAGTCTGGGTCGTCGATGACGATAGCTCCATCCGCTGGGTGCTTGAACGTGCGCTCACTGGAGCCGGTTTAAGCTGTACCACCTTTGACAGCGCCAGCGAGGTGCTTGATGCCCTCGCCAGTAAAACCCCGGACGTTTTGTTATCAGACATTCGTATGCCGGGGATGGACGGGCTGGCGCTGCTGAAGCAGATCAAACAGCGCCACCCGATGCTGCCGGTGATTATTATGACCGCCCACTCCGATCTGGAGGCCGCGGTCAGCGCCTACCAGCAGGGGGCGTTTGATTACCTGCCCAAGCCGTTTGATATTGATGAAGCGGTGGCGCTGGTCGAGCGCGCCATCAGCCATTATCAGGAGCAGCAGCAGCCGCGTAACCAGCCGGTCAGCGGCCCGACCGCCGATATCATCGGTGAAGCTCCGGCGATGCAGGACGTATTTCGCATTATCGGCCGCCTGTCACGTTCGTCGATCAGCGTGCTGATCAACGGCGAGTCAGGTACCGGTAAAGAGCTGGTGGCGCATGCCCTGCACCGCCACAGCCCGCGGGCGAAATCCCCGTTTATCGCGCTGAATATGGCGGCAATCCCGAAAGACCTGATCGAGTCCGAGTTGTTTGGTCATGAGAAAGGCGCGTTTACCGGTGCCAATCAGATCCGTCAGGGCCGCTTTGAGCAGGCCGACGGCGGCACGCTGTTCCTTGATGAGATCGGTGATATGCCGCTGGACGTGCAGACGCGCCTGCTGCGCGTGCTGGCCGACGGGCAGTTCTACCGGGTGGGTGGCTACGCGGCGGTGAAAGTGGACGTGCGCATTATTGCCGCCACCCACCAGAACCTGGAGCTGCGCGTGCAGGAGGGCAAGTTCCGTGAGGATCTGTTCCACCGCCTGAACGTGATCCGCGTACATCTGCCGCCGCTGCGCGAGCGCCGTGAGGATATTCCACGGCTGGCGCGCTACTTCCTGCAGGTGGCAGCACGGGAGCTGGGCGTGGAGGCGAAAATTCTGCACCCGGAGACCGAAACCGCGCTGACCCGCCTGCACTGGTCCGGCAACGTGCGCCAGCTGGAGAATACCTGCCGCTGGCTGACGGTGATGGCCGCCGGTCAGGAGGTGCTGATTCAGGACCTGCCGCCGGAGCTGTTTGAAACCGCCACGCCGGACAGCCCGACGCAGTCGCTGCCGGACAGCTGGGCCACGCTGCTGGCGCAGTGGGCCGACCGCGCGCTGCGTTCCGGTCATCAAAACCTGCTTTCCGAAGCACAGCCGGAGATGGAACGCACGCTGCTGACCACCGCCCTGCGCCACACCCAGGGGCACAAGCAGGAAGCGGCTCGGCTGCTGGGCTGGGGGCGGAATACGCTGACCCGTAAGCTGAAAGAGCTGGGGATGGAGTAAGCCACGGCGGCAAACCGGGGATAAGCCGGCGACTGAAGAGGTGGAGAAACGCGCCGCTGGATCAGAGAAGCCGTGAGAGAGGCGGGACGCGCAGGCGCCCGTCTTTTTTTGTCAGATCACCCGCGAAAATCGCGTCTCTGCGGCGTTCTGCCGCAGGTAACTGTCAAAGCACATGCAGACATGACGAACCAGCATGCGGCCCTTAGCGGTCACCTGTAGCCCCTCTGCGTGCTGCTCCACCAGCCCGTCAGCCACCAGCGGAGCCAGCTGCCGTAGCTCGTCGGCAAAATAGCGCCGGAAATCGATGCCATACCCGGCTTCAATCGCGTTGAACGACAGTGAGAAATTGCAGATCAGGCTTTTGATCACCTCACCGCGCAGGCGGTCGTCATCGCTCAGCTGCAGCCCGCGCCACAGCGCGCTGTGCCCGGCGTGGATCTGCCCGTAATACGCCTTCAACTCTTTATGATTCTGCGCATAGCTGTCGCCGAGGTAGCTGATCGCCGACACGCCCATTCCCAGCAGGTCGCTGCCGGCGTGCGTGGTATAGCCCTGGAAATTACGGTGCAGCTGGCCGCTGCGCTGGGCGAGCGCCAGCTCATCGTCGTGGCGGGCAAAATGGTCCATGCCGATAAACTGATAGCCCTGCGCGGTCAGCGTGCTGATAGTGTGCTGCAGGATCTCCAGCTTCTGCTGTGCTCCCGGCAGGTCCCGTTCGTGAATTTTACGCTGGGCGGCAAACAGGCTGGGCATGTGCGCGTAGCTGAACACGCTGAGGCGATCGGGGTTAAGCGCCACCACCTTTTCGAGAGTGAAGGCGAAGCTCTGCGGGGTCTGTGCCGGCAGGCCGTAGATCAGGTCGATGCTGGTGGAGGCGAAGCCCAGCTGACGCGCGCGCGCCACCAGCGCAAAGATAAACGCCTCATCCTGTACCCGGTTAACCTTCTCCTGCACCTGCTTGTTAAAATCCTGCACCCCCATACTCAGCCGGTTAAAGCCTTCGGCGCGCAGGTGGTCCAGCATATCGAGTGCTATCTCGCGCGGGTCAATCTCAATCGAGATCTCCGCGTCGGCGTTGATGATGAAGTGCTGACGCAGGCAGTGCATCAGCCGGCTAATCTGCGCCGGGTTAAGGAAGGTCGGCGTGCCGCCGCCCCAGTGGATCTGGCTGACCTGCCGCCGCGCGAACAGCGGAGCACGGGCGCTGATTTCACGCACCAGCGCGTCCAGGTAGCTGTCTGCCTTATGCTGCTGGCGGGTCACCTGCTTGTTACAGCCGCAAAAGTAGCAGAGCCGGTGGCAGAACGGGATATGCAGATAGAGCGATAGCGGGCGCTCAGGGTAACGTTGCGCGGCGAGCATAAACGCCCGGTCATCATAATCCTGACGGAACTCCAGCGCGGTGGGATAGGAGGTGTAGCGTGGGCCGGAGGTGTTGTATTTCTGGATCAGCGGGAGATCCCACTCAATGCATTGCCTGTTCATGGTGACTCACCGTTTTCGCCCCGGATGCGGTCGCCGGACAGCGGGGGGCTGCCGGCTAACCAGCCTGCGGCGCAAACGGGCTTTTTTGTGCGCCAGCCGCTGTAGTTTAAACAACAGCCACCCCAGCCAGCTCAGCAGAATTAACGCAATAATTGATCCAGGCCAAATCATGGTGAGAGAATTCTGGCTGATGCGGCAGCGCAGATTGCGCTACCGCAAGGTTGACGTCGGAGAATCAGACGGAGAACCTGACGTTCTCCGGATGGGCAAGGCGCTGACGGGCTTACTGGCCGCCCTTCAGCAGACGGTACATGTCCTCTTCCGCCTGCTGATCTTCTGCCTCTGCATCATCATCCAGCGCGATACCCAGCTGTTCCATCAGCACGTCGATACGGTCCAGCGACTGATCGAGCCAGGCCTGGTCTTCCGCAGACAGCGTTTCACCGTTCTCCAGACGATCCAGCAGCGTATCCAGACGCGGATCGCTTTCCAGCGCAGCCAGCTCCTCTTCCGGTGACTGGCGCTTCTTCTCAGGTGCCGGTTTCGCGACTTTAGCCGGCTTCAGCGGTTTGCTGGCCGGCACGTTGGCACCGAGAGCGATAGGCTTTTTGCTGCCGATGCGCGGGTCTTTTGCCGCACTGCTGCTGCCGTTTTTCGGTTTTTCAGCGACCGGATTAGCCCGGCTGCCGGAGACGTTACCGCTGCCTTTTTTATTACGCTTGCGATCGCGCGCTTCCTGATTAAGTTCTTCGCGGGACTTGCGTTTTACCCGTGCTGGTTTTTTACCCTGGGGTGCGTGTGCTGGTTGCTTCATGGTTTCTGATCTCAGACGTTTATCTTCAGTATAGAATTGCGCCGGAATCTAGCAGAAAGCGCAGCAAGAAAAAAGGCGGCAGGTCACCCTGTCGCCTTTTTTCGCACCTTCTACAGAAGGATTTACAGTATCAATGTCCTTTTTAGCAGCCAACGTCCCTGTTTTCCTTTGCCTCTGCCCACTCCTGTACCGCCCGCCATCATCCTGATGTTCCCTGAGCGCTTCATCCTGAAGGAAAACATCCTGTTTCCGGTATCTACTTTAGACGACGGAGCCAGTCTCACAAGGTGACTGCCTGATAATTTACTATTTCACTTATCAGGTCATAATTAACTGACTGAAAAATATAACAATAAAGTTTTATGATTTTTTTAAAATCAGAGAGTACTGTCAATACTGATGGCAAATCTCTTACAGCAGCAATGCTGGCTTGTCTCTTACCGGGCGCTTTAGCGTCATACAGGGTATAATCAACGCAATTGCCCTTTTTTCTGGAGTATCTATTTTGTCTGGCTGGAATTATCACCTTACTCATTTTGTTACCAGCGCCCCCGATATTCGCCACCTGCCCTCCGATACCGGTATTGAGGTGGCGTTCGCCGGGCGTTCCAATGCGGGAAAATCCAGCGCGCTGAATACGCTGACCAATCAGAAAAGCCTGGCGCGTACCAGTAAAACGCCTGGACGCACCCAGCTGATTAACCTGTTCCAGGTGGCCGAAGGTTATCGCCTCGTCGACCTGCCCGGCTATGGTTATGCCGAAGTGCCGGAAGAGATGAAGCTGAAATGGCAGCGCGCACTGGCAGAGTATCTGCAGGAGCGGCAGTGCCTGAAGGGGCTGGTGGTGCTGATGGATATTCGCCATCCGCTCAAAGATCTCGATCAGCAGATGATCAAATGGGCGGTACAGAGCGGGATCGAAGTGCTGGTGCTGCTGACGAAAGCCGATAAGCTGGCTTCTGGCGCACGCAAAGCGCAGCTAAACGCCGTACGCGAAACCGCGAAAGGGTTTGTCGGCAACGTGCAGGTGGAGATGTTCTCATCGCTGAAGAAGATTGGCGTGGATAAGCTCAGCCAGAAGCTGGACAGCTGGTATCGCGAGATCCCACCGGCGGTGGAAGAAGACGCAGAAGAAACACAATAAAAAACGCCCCAGTCACAGCGTGACTGGGGCGGCTAAATATTCAGCCAAATCCGATTACGTGAAGTAAAAGGTCTGAAAGATAGAACATCTTACCTCTGTACCCTACGCGACGAACTTTACCTGATTTTTTGAGCGGTCAAAAGGGTTTTCTGTAGTAAATTTTCAGAAAACGACCGGATTAATCCAACATAAGTCACATAACGACAGCAATCCTGTAGCTTAATTACTAAAAAAATGCTTTTGCTTGAAACGCTTAGCTGCATTTTTCTCCACAGGTCCATTGTGGCCGTTGCTGAACCGATTAATCCGTACGATTTTCTTATGACCGATCGGGCCATCCGGCCTGAAGAACAGACCGGAGCATGGCCCGTGTTAGCAGCGCCTTAGTGCGCTTCATCCCAGTTATTACCTACGCCGACCTCAACGCGCAGCGGCACGTCCAGCGTCATGCTGCTCTCCATCAGCTGACGAATTTTTGCCGTCGCCGCCTCAACCGCGTCAGCACGGACTTCAAACACCAGTTCATCGTGTACCTGCATAATCATGGTGACGTCTGAATCCGGCGTGGAGGTCAACCAGTCATCCACCGCAATCATCGCCCGTTTGATAATGTCCGCGGCGGTACCCTGCATCGGTGCGTTGATCGCGGCACGTTCCGCCGCTTTGCGACGGATGGCATTGCTGGCGTTGATGTCCGGCAGGTAGAGACGACGGCCGTCCAGCGTCTCAACGTAGCCTTTCTCCGCGGCCTGCTCGCGGGTGCGCTCCATATACTGCAGCACGCCCGGATAGCGCTGGAAGTAGAGGTCCATATACTTCTTCGCTTCACCGGCCGGAATATTGAGCTGGCGCGACAGGCCAAAGGCGCTCATACCGTAAATCAGGCCAAAGTTAATCGCTTTCGCGCTACGGCGCTGCTCACCACTTACCTTGTCCAGCGCGACGCCAAACACTTCGGCGGCGGTGGCGCGGTGAATGTCCTGCTCGCTGGCAAATGCAGTAAGCAGTCCCTTATCCTGCGACAGGTGCGCCATGATACGCAGCTCAATCTGCGAGTAGTCCGCCGCCAGGATCACGTGCCCCTGAGGAGCGATAAAGGCCTGCCGGATGCGCCGACCCTCATCGTTGCGCACCGGGATATTCTGCAGGTTCGGATCGCTGGAGGAGAGGCGCCCGGTGGCCGTTACCGTCTGGTGATAGGAGGTGTGCACCCGCTTGCTGACCGGGTTGATCATCTGCGGCAGCTTGTCGGTGTAGGTCGACTTCAGCTTCGACAGCCCGCGATGCTCCAGAATCACCTTCGGCAGCGGATAGTCGAGCGCCAGCTCCGCCAGCACCTCCTCACTGGTAGACGGCGCGCCGCCCGGGGTTTTTTTGGTCGGCTTGATGCCCTGCTTTTCAAACAGAATGGTCTGCAGCTGCTTAGGCGATGAGAGGTTAAACGGTTCGCCGGCCAGATCGTGCGCCTGTTTTTCCAGCTCGGCCAGACGGTTGCCCAGCTCCTGTGAGTGCGCCGCAAGAATCGCCTGGTCGATCAGCACGCCGTTACGCTCAATGCGTGAGATCACCGGCACCAGCGGCATCTCAACCTGCTCGAACACCTGCTTCGGTCCGGTTTCTGCCGCCAGCAGCGGCCACATTTTCAGATGCAGCTGCAGGGTGACGTCGGCGTCTTCCGCCGCATAATGGCTGGCCTGCTCGAGCGCGATCTGATTAAAGGTCAGCTGGTTCTTCCCTTTACCGGCAATCTCCTCAAAGGTGACCGTCTTATGGTTCAGCCAGCGTGCCGCCAGCGTATCCATATCGTGGCGGCCGGCGACGCTGTTCAGCGCGTAGGATTCAAGCATGGTATCGAAACGGATGCCGCGCAGCTCAATGTCATAGCGCTGCAGCACGCCGCGGTCGTACTTGAGGTTCTGCCCGACCTTCAACGCACCCGCGTCTTCCAGCAGCGGCTTCAGCCGTGCCAGCACCTCGCTGCGGTCCAGCTGCTCCGGCGCATCAAGATAGTCGTGTGCCACCGGCAGATAGGCAGCCTCTCCCGGCGCTACCGCAAAAGAGAGTCCGACGATGTTGGCGCTGAGGGTATCGAGCGAGTCGGTTTCCAGATCAAAGGCAAACAGCTCGCTGTTCTGCAACTTCTGCAGCCAGCTGTCGAACGTCGCCTGATCCAGAATGGTGACATAGCCGTCAGCGGAGAGCGTACTCACCGATTCGGCTGGCTCAGAGGCGGGATCTGCCTGCTGCTCCACTGCGGCAACTTTTTTCGCTGACGCGTTGCCACGGTTGCCCTGCAGCCATTTACCCTCTTCCAGATCGACGATCCAGCGCTTAAATTCGTAGTGTTTAAACAGCTCCAGCAGCGCTTCCACCGCCGGTTCAGTCACCGTCAACTGCTCGCAGGTTAACTCCAGCTCAACGTCGGTTTTGATGGTCGCCAGCTGGTACGAGAGGAAGGCCATCTCCCTGCTCTGTTCCAGTTTGGCGGCCATGGTTTTTGCCCCACGGAAGGTCAGCGTGGCCACCTTGTCCAGATTAGCGTAAATCTCTTTAATGCCGCCTAATCCCTGCAACAGCGCCTGCGCCGTTTTCTCCCCCACGCCGGCCACACCCGGAATGTTATCGGAGGAGTCGCCCATCAGCGCGAGGAAATCGATGATCAGTGACGGTGGGATACCGTATTTGGCTTCCACCTCGTCCGGGCCAAGAATGGCGTTGTTCATGGTATTGATCAGCGTGACGTCCGGCGATACCAGCTGGGCCATATCTTTGTCACCGGTGCTAATCAGCACCGGTTTACCCATTTTTTCCGCCGCCAGCGCCAGCGTGCCGATCACATCATCGGCCTCGACGCCCGGCACGGCCAGCAGCGGCAGCCCCATCGCTTTCACCATCGCGTGCAGCGGTTCAATCTGCGCGCGCAGGTCGTCAGGCATCGGCGGGCGATGGGATTTATAGGCCTCAAATAATTCGTCGCGGAACGTTTTACCCTTAGCGTCAAACACCACGGCGACGTGGCTTGGCTTATATTGCAGCAGCAGGCTGCGCAGCATGTTCAGCACACCATACATGGCGCCGGTCGGTTCCCCGGCTGCGTTGGTTAGCGGGGGGAAAGCATGATAAGCGCGGTACAGGTAGGAGGATCCATCTACCAGGATCAGCGGGTTTTCTGCAATTTCAGCCATAGGGGGTCACGTTCTTCCGGGTTGCTTCGATGGGTGTAAGGATGCCACAGCCGGGCATAAAACAGGAAATCGCAACGGCGATTATTCAGGATGTGATGCAATTACTGCGGCATGGCGCGCAATGAGGTTCTGTGGATAAGTTTGTGTGTAATTTTTCTGATCGGATGGCAGGAACCGATAACAGCATCAGCAATTATCACTATTTATTCTAATAATCATAAGGTTAATTTGATTCTGAATAAGACAATCTGACTTTTTCGACATTTTTCATTTGTGGATATAAGTCAAAGATATAAAGCGGGATAACGCGATATATGGCTGGAGAAAGCACAATTTCACCACGTTCATTCCATAACGATAAAAAAAACGCCGGCTCATGGCCGGCGATAATCTGACCGTTGAGCTTACTTCTGGCTGACCAGGAACTTCACCACGTTCGCAAAGCCCTGCACATAGTTGTCCATTGAGCTGGTGTCGAGACCGCCGTTGTTAACCATATATTTGCCGTTAACGAACATCGCCGGCACGCCGCGCAAATCCAGATCGGCTGCAGCTTTCTCCTGCTGAGCAACCAGTGATTTAACGACAAAGCTGTTCCAGGCCGCGTCGTAATCTTCTGGTTTGATGCCGGCAGCTTTCACAAAGGCCGCCTTCAGGCTGGCCGCATCGGTGATGGTCTGGCTTTTCTGAATACCGTCAAACAGCGGTGCCGTAACTTTATCTTCCACGCCCAGCGCCATTGCTACCGCCCAGGCCTGGGTCACGGTTTTACCCAGATCGCCGCCGAGGAATTCAACGTGATATTTGGTGACCTTAACGTCCGCAGGCAGGTTTTTCTTTACCGCATCACTCACGTGCCAGACTTCTTCAAACTCAAAGCAGTGTGGACAGAAGAATGAGAAGAACTCCAGCACCTGGGGTTCACCGGTAGCTGGTTTATCCAGCGTCACATACTCTTTGCCATCGGTAAATTGTGCAGCGGAAGCGCTGAAAGCCAGAACCATGCCGACCAGCGCAAACAAAATCTTTTTCATTGTGAAACTCTCTCCTCGTAACGGATCAGTAGGTGAACAAAAGGACTATCACAGCGGGTAACCTGGCATTAACTGCAGCGGGGGTTCCTGCAAAATCCGGTCCTGTTCAGTAAAAATGGAAATCTGACGGCGCCAGAAATCTTCATCCGTCATCCACGGGAAACTGCCCGGGAAAGCCGGATCGTGCCAACGGCGTACCACCCATGCCAGATAATAAACCATCCGCATAGCACGTAAAGGTTCAATCAGTGACAATTCATGTTCGTCAAAGTCGCTGAATTCACGGTAGGCCTCCAGCAGAATATCCCACTGCAGACGCTGTTCCTGGCGATCGCCGTTGATCAGCATCCACAGATCCTGCACTGCCGGGCCATTGCGCGCGTCGTCCAGATCGACAAACAGCGGGCCATCACGCCAGAGAATATTGCCAGGGTGACAGTCACCGTGCAGACGCAGCGGCTGCCACTGAGTATGCCAGCTGTTTTGTAAAGTTGTGCGCAGGCGCTCCACGCTGGTCAGTAAATTATCTTTCATCCCGGCAGGCACCAGATCGCTGGCGGCCAGCGTGGCTAAGGGCTGGTCGATATACTCCTGTAATCCCATCGTCGGCCGATCGGTGAAGATTTTTTTACGGCCGGTCTGATGAATGCGCCCGAGATAACGTCCAACCCACTCCAGCTGATCGTAGTTATCCGTTTCATACTGGCGGCCGCCGAGGCTGGGAAAGACCGCAAACCAGAACCCCTGATGCTGTTGCAAGGTGGTGCCGCCCAGCGTCAGCGGGGCTGCGACAGGCACCTCATCGGCGAACAGCTCGGCGGTGAACTGATGCTCCTCGGCGATTTGCGCCTGTGACCAGCGCTGTGGTCGATAAAATTTGGCGACATAGCGCCGTTTATCTTCATCGGCGAACTGGTAGACGCGGTTTTCGTAGCTGTTCAGCGCCGTCAGGCCGGATTCCACGCGGATCCCGCTATCCCACAGCGCATCGAGGATGGCGTCTGGCGTCAGCGTGTCAAAGTTAAAGGCAGGTTCTTTCATCCGGCATGCTCTTACGGGAAATGTGCCTGCAAGAATATCATTAAACGCCGGTCGTCATGCCGGCTACGGCCGATTTACTCCTTAATTATGCCGCGAGCCCGCAGTAAGGCGGTCTTAAAATCATCCTCATAGTCTTTGGCTAAACCGGGGATAACCGCCGTATCAGCCGCGCTGCGCATTTTAAGATGATAGATCAGCGCGTCATCGCTCAGCGTGGCCAGCGGCTGCGTAAAGCCGGCGTCATCGGCCATCTGCTGTAAAAACTCCAGCAGGTTCAGGTCGGGCTGCTCCTGCCACGCGGGCTGTAACAGGGTAATAAGCTCGTTGAGTCGGTGATATTTCATAGTATTCTTCCTCTGTCAGCCCCTGCCCGATTGCCGGCAGGGAACTCTTTTCATCAGCTAAGGACAGTGATCATGAGTCTGTTTTCCGCTGCGGATAAAGCCACAATCACCGGTGTGATCCTTGCCGGCGGGCGTGGTAGCAGAATGGGCGGCAACGATAAAGGGCTGCTGCTGTATCGTAACCAGCCGTTGTATCAACACGTGTTGTACCGCTTACGGCCCCAGGTAGACAGGGTATGGATTAATGCCAACCGCAATATTGCGTTATATCAACAGAGTGGCCTGCCGGTGATACGCGATACGCTGGCGGACTTTCCCGGCCCACTGGCCGGCATGCTGAGCGCACTGCTACAGGCAGAAACAGAGTGGCTGGCCTTCAGTTCCTGCGATACGCCGCATCTGCCGGACAATCTGGTGGAACATCTGTGGCGGCATAAGGGACTGGCGAAGGCAGTTTGGGCACGTGCGGAACAGCGCGATCACCCCACGCTGGCGCTACTGCACCGGGATCTGGCGGGTTTACTGGCGCAGTATCTGGCACGGGGAGAGCGTAAACTGCTGCTCTTCTTACAGCAGGCGGGCGGGCACAGCGTGGAATTTAGCCTCACCGGACGGGCTTTTGACAATATTAACCGGCCAGAAGATTTAATTGACAGATAATCGCCGGAAACAGACCTCTTTACTCCATATCTGACACGCTTCAGGGGGTATTTTAGCCTTTATAACAGTATGAGAATCTCTTCCTGAGCCATTTATCTCACTAATTTTATGAGAAATTAATTATCTAACAGGTGATTAAGAGGGTTAATGATTCAATGCCTGCAGAAAATAGCTTAAAGACCCTCTCTCAGACGCGCACCATCCGTGATTTTACGCCGATTTTTATACCCGGAGCACAATAAAGCGCCATCACTTTTTATTCGGACCACGGATGAGTCATCAGCCCGGTCCGGAGCGGCGGGTTTTGCGTTTAAAATCTGATTTTTTGACCAGTGAAGAGGGAAAACGGAGGGGGACGAGCCGTTACGGCAGGGGTTTTTTATCGTGTTTTTTGCAAAAGAAAAAACCCCGGCCTTTCGGTCGGGGTTATTCTTTGTTTGATGCCTGGCAGTTTATGGCCCACATCCCTGTGGGCCACCCTTCGGGCCGGCGCTGAGCGCCGTTCAAAATGGCTCCCGGCCATTTTGTCCTGCTCTCGCATGGGGAGGCCCCACACTACCCTCGGCGCTACGGCGTTTCACTTCTGAGTCCGGCATGGGGTCAGGCGGGACCACCGGGCTGAAGACGCAAAAAAGCCCCATGCTTTCGCATGAGGCTTATTGCTTAATTTGATGCCTGGCAGTTCCCTACTCTCGCATGGGGAGGCCCCACACTACCATCGGCGCTACGGCGTTTCACTTCTGAGTTCGGCATGGGGTCAGGTGGGACCACCGCGCTAAAGCCGCCAGGCAAATCTTTTGTGCCGTCCTGTGTCTTTTGCACTGATGCTGCGTTGGCTGCGCTCGTCAGCTCAGTCACATACTGGTGTATGCTCCTTCACTGCCTTCGCTTGCCGCCTTGCCTCAGTACAAAATCCTTCGGACTATAGTCCGCAGAACAACTGAATTCTTTATCCGGTAAAACAAGCTGAAAATCTTTGCGTCTCTCATAACGCTACCAGAACGCTTCTGGCGTTGTAAGGTTAAGCCTCACGGGTCATTAGTACCGGTTAGCTCAACGCATCGCTGCGCTTACACACCCGGCCTATCAACGTCGTAGTCTTCAACGTCCCTTCAGGGGTCTCAGGGACCCAGGGAGAACTCATCTCGAGGCAAGTTTCGCGCTTAGATGCTTTCAGCGCTTATCTTTTCCGCACTTAGCTACCGGGCAATGCCATTGGCATGACAACCCGAACACCAGTGGTGCGTTCACTCCGGTCCTCTCGTACTAGGAGCAACCCCTCTCAATTCTCCAGCGCCCACGGCAGATAGGGACCGAACTGTCTCACGACGTTCTAAACCCAGCTCGCGTACCACTTTAAACGGCGAACAGCCGTACCCTTGGGACCTACTTCAGCCCCAGGATGTGATGAGCCGACATCGAGGTGCCAAACACCGCCGTCGATATGAACTCTTGGGCGGTATCAGCCTGTTATCCCCGGAGTACCTTTTATCCGTTGAGCGATGGCCCTTCCATTCAGAACCACCGGATCACTATGACCTGCTTTCGCACCTGCTCGAGCCGTCACTCTCGCAGTCAAGCTAGCTTATGCCATTGCACTAACCTCACGATGTCCGACCGTGATTAGCTAACCTTCGTGCTCCTCCGTTACTCTTTGGGAGGAGACCGCCCCAGTCAAACTACCCACCAGACACTGTCCCCACGCCGGATTACGGCGCCAGGTTAGAACATCAAACGTTAAAGGGTGGTATTTCAAGGATGGCTCCACGCAGACTGGCGTCCACGCTTCAAAGCCTCCCACCTATCCTACACATCAAGGCTCAATGTTCAGTGTCAAGCTATAGTAAAGGTTCACGGGGTCTTTCCGTCTTGCCGCGGGTACACTGCATCTTCACAGCGAGTTCAATTTCACTGAGTCTCGGGTGGAGACAGCCTGGCCATCATTACGCCATTCGTGCAGGTCGGAACTTACCCGACAAGGAATTTCGCTACCTTAGGACCGTTATAGTTACGGCCGCCGTTTACCGGGGCTTCGATCAAGAGCTTCTCGCAGCGCGATAACCCCATCAATTAACCTTCCGGCACCGGGCAGGCGTCACACCGTATACGTCCACTTTCGTGTTTGCACAGTGCTGTGTTTTTAATAAACAGTTGCAGCCAGCTGGTATCTTCGACTGCCTTCGGCTCCACCCGCGAGGGGGTTCACCTACCGACAGCGTGCCTTCTCCCGAAGTTACGGCACCATTTTGCCTAGTTCCTTCACCCGAGTTCTCTCAAGCGCCTTGGTATTCTCTACCTGACCACCTGTGTCGGTTTGGGGTACGATTCGATGTTACCTGATGCTTAGAGGCTTTTCCTGGAAGCAGGGCATTTGTTACTTCAGCACCGTAGTGCCTCGTCGTCACACCTCAGCGTTAGTAAGGTCCCGGATTTACCTAAGACCTCCGCCTACATGCTTAAACCGGGACAACCGTCGCCCGGCTAACATAGCCTTCTCCGTCCCCCCTTCGCAGTAACACCGAGTACGGGAATATTAACCCGTTTCCCATCGACTACGCCTTTCGGCCTCGCCTTAGGGGTCGACTCACCCTGCCCCGATTAACGTTGGACAGGAACCCTTGGTCTTCCGGCGAGCGGGCTTTTCACCCGCTTTATCGTTACTTATGTCAGCATTCGCACTTCTGATACCTCCAGCAGCCCTCACAGGCCACCTTCGACGGCTTACAGAACGCTCCCCTACCCAACAACATTTACATGTCGCTGCCGCAGCTTCGGTGCATGGTTTAGCCCCGTTACATCTTCCGCGCAGGCCGACTCGACCAGTGAGCTATTACGCTTTCTTTAAATGATGGCTGCTTCTAAGCCAACATCCTGGCTGTCTGTGCCTTCCCACATCGTTTCCCACTTAACCATGACTTTGGGACCTTAGCTGGCGGTCTGGGTTGTTTCCCTCTTCACGACGGACGTTAGCACCCGCCGTGTGTCTCCCGTGATAACATTCTTCGGTATTCGCAGTTTGCATCGGGTTGGTAAGCCGGGATGGCCCCCTAGCCGAAACAGTGCTCTACCCCCGAAGATGAGTTCACGAGGCGCTACCTAAATAGCTTTCGGGGAGAACCAGCTATCTCCCGGTTTGATTGGCCTTTCACCCCCAGCCACAAGTCATCCGCTAATTTTTCAACATTAGTCGGTTCGGTCCTCCAGTTAGTGTTACCCAACCTTCAACCTGCCCATGGCTAGATCACCGGGTTTCGGGTCTATACCCTGCAACTTAACGCCCAGTTAAGACTCGGTTTCCCTTCGGCTCCCCTATACGGTTAACCTTGCTACAGAATATAAGTCGCTGACCCATTATACAAAAGGTACGCAGTCACACCACGAAGGTGCTCCCACTGCTTGTACGTACACGGTTTCAGGTTCTGTTTCACTCCCCTCGCCGGGGTTCTTTTCGCCTTTCCCTCACGGTACTGGTTCACTATCGGTCAGTCAGGAGTATTTAGCCTTGGAGGATGGTCCCCCCATATTCAGACAGGATGTCACGTGTCCCGCCCTACTCATCGAACTCACAGAATATGCGTTTTTGTGTACGGGAGTATCACCCTGTACCCTGCGACTTTCCAGACGCTTCCACTAACGCACAAACTGATTCAGGTTCTGGGCTGTTCCCCGTTCGCTCGCCGCTACTGGGGGAATCTCGGTTGATTTCTTTTCCTCGGGGTACTTAGATGTTTCAGTTCCCCCGGTTCGCCTCATGCCACTATGTATTCATGACATGATAGTGTGTCGAAACACACTGGGTTTCCCCATTCGGGTATCGTCGGTTATAACGGTTCATATCACCTTACCGACGCTTATCGCAGATTAGCACGCCCTTCATCGCCTCTGACTGCCTAGGCATCCACCGTGTACGCTTAGTCGCTTAACCTCACAACCCACAAGCGTCCCGCAGGACAACTCGAAAGTTGCAAGCATTTGAGAGACTCGAACATATCGTTGACTTCATTCTTATTACGGAGAATGAAAACGACATGTCGTTTCAATTTTCAGCTTGTTCCGGATTTTTAAAGAGCAAATATCTCAAACGTGACTGGCCTTACGGCTTAATCAGTTTTGAGATACTGGTTGGTAACGTCTTTCACGTCGTTACCGGTGTGGCGTCCCCAAGGGGATTCGAACCCCTGTTACAGCCGTGAAAGGGCAGTGTCCTGGGCCTCTAGACGATGGGGACCTTGGGTGCTACTTTGCTCGTTACTTTTCTATCAGACAATCTGTGTGGACACTACGCGGGAAAGTATCTTGAGGTAAGGAGGTGATCCAACCGCAGGTTCCCCTACGGTTACCTTGTTACGACTTCACCCCAGTCATGAATCACAAAGTGGTAAGCGCCCTCCCGAAGGTTAAGCTACCTACTTCTTTTGCAACCCACTCCCATGGTGTGACGGGCGGTGTGTACAAGGCCCGGGAACGTATTCACCGTAGCATTCTGATCTACGATTACTAGCGATTCCGACTTCACGGAGTCGAGTTGCAGACTCCGATCCGGACTACGACGCACTTTATGAGGTCCGCTTGCTCTCGCGAGTTCGCTTCTCTTTGTATGCGCCATTGTAGCACGTGTGTAGCCCTGGCCGTAAGGGCCATGATGACTTGACGTCATCCCCACCTTCCTCCGGTTTATCACCGGCAGTCTCCTTTGAGTTCCCGACCGAATCGCTGGCAACAAAGGATAAGGGTTGCGCTCGTTGCGGGACTTAACCCAACATTTCACAACACGAGCTGACGACAGCCATGCAGCACCTGTCTCACGGTTCCCGAAGGCACTAAGGCATCTCTGCCGAATTCCGTGGATGTCAAGGCCAGGTAAGGTTCTTCGCGTTGCATCGAATTAAACCACATGCTCCACCGCTTGTGCGGGCCCCCGTCAATTCATTTGAGTTTTAACCTTGCGGCCGTACTCCCCAGGCGGTCGACTTAACGCGTTAGCTCCGGAAGCCACGCCTCAAGGGCACAACCTCCAAGTCGACATCGTTTACAGCGTGGACTACCAGGGTATCTAATCCTGTTTGCTCCCCACGCTTTCGCACCTGAGCGTCAGTCTTTGTCCAGGGGGCCGCCTTCGCCACCGGTATTCCTCCAGATCTCTACGCATTTCACCGCTACACCTGGAATTCTACCCCCCTCTACAAGACTCTAGCCTGCCAGTTTCAAATGCAGTTCCCAGGTTAAGCCCGGGGATTTCACATCTGACTTGACAGACCGCCTGCGTGCGCTTTACGCCCAGTAATTCCGATTAACGCTTGCACCCTCCGTATTACCGCGGCTGCTGGCACGGAGTTAGCCGGTGCTTCTTCTGCGGGTAACGTCAATCGACGAGGTTATTAACCTCATCGCCTTCCTCCCCGCTGAAAGTACTTTACAACCCGAAGGCCTTCTTCATACACGCGGCATGGCTGCATCAGGCTTGCGCCCATTGTGCAATATTCCCCACTGCTGCCTCCCGTAGGAGTCTGGACCGTGTCTCAGTTCCAGTGTGGCTGGTCATCCTCTCAGACCAGCTAGGGATCGTCGCCTAGGTGAGCCATTACCCCACCTACTAGCTAATCCCATCTGGGCACATCCGATAGCGTGAGGCCCGAAGGTCCCCCACTTTGCTCTTACGAGGTTATGCGGTATTAGCTACCGTTTCCAGTAGTTATCCCCCTCTATCGGGCAGTTTCCCAGACATTACTCACCCGTCCGCCACTCGTCACCCAAGAGCAAGCTCTCTGTGCTACCGTTCGACTTGCATGTGTTAGGCCTGCCGCCAGCGTTCAATCTGAGCCATGATCAAACTCTTCAATTAAAAGTTCGATTTGCTGCAACAAGTGCAGCGATGCTCATCTGTAAAACGTCATAATGAATTTCATTATGTGTTCACTCGTGAGACTTGATATTTTTTGACACCCGAAGGTGTCTGATATCAATCCTGCGAGTGCCCACACAGATTGTCTGATAAATTGTTAAAGAGCGGTGCAATCAGTGCCGAAGCTTCCTGTTGCGAGGTGGCGTATATTACGCTTTCCTCCTTCGGAGTCAACTTCTTTTTGAGAAGTTTTTTCCGGCGGTTCAGAACTTCCTGAACCTCTCAACACGCTGGCCTGTAAGCCGTTGTTCCGTGTCGATGGAGGCGCATTATAGGGAGTTCCCGACGGGTGACAAGTGTTTATTGCAAAAAAATGACTGAGAGCCGTTTTTTTGGTCATAAGCGGTAAAAACACACAATAACGGCGCATTAAAAGCGCAATTTCGGCCAGAACAGACATGTAACACCTCCCCGCTGACATAACAGAGCTGCTACTCTCTCTGCGTCAGGTGCACTTTTGGTACCATAACCCTCAATAAAAGGACCACCCATGATCAAATCCGCGCGCAGTATGGCCGGACTTCCGTGGATCGCCGCCATGGCCTTCTTTATGCAGGCGCTGGATGCCACCATCCTCAACACCGCGCTGCCCGCTATCGCTGACAGCCTGCAGCGTTCTCCGCTGGCGATGCAGTCGGCAATTATCAGCTACACCCTGACGGTGGCAATGCTGATCCCGGTCAGCGGCTGGCTGGCCGATCGTTACGGTACCCGTAAGGTGTTCATTGTTGCCGTGCTGCTGTTTTCACTCGGTTCACTGGCCTGTGCGCTCTCCGGCTCTCTGGCGATGCTGGTCACCTCGCGCATTATCCAGGGCATCGGTGGTGCGATGATGATGCCGGTGGCACGCCTGGCGCTGCTGCGTGCCTATCCGCGCAGCGAGCTGCTACCGGTGCTGAACTTTGTCACCATGCCCGGCCTGGTCGGCCCGGTGCTGGGGCCGCTGCTGGGCGGCGCGCTGGTCACCTGGGCCAGCTGGCACTGGATATTTTTAATCAACATTCCGATCGGCCTGCTCGGCATCTTCTATGCCCGCAAATATATGCCTGACTTTACCACCCCGAAACGTCGCTTCGACCTGGCAGGTTTTTTGTTGTTTGGTCTGGGGCTGGTCGGCATTTCCGGGGGGATTGAGCTGTTTGGTGAGCGGGTGGTATCCAGCCTGGTCGCCGGCGGGGTGCTGGCGGGCGGCATTGTGCTGCTGCTTCTATATATAGTACACGCGCGGCGACACCCTTCCCCGCTGCTGCCGCTGCCGATGTTTAAGACCCGCACCTTCTCGGTGGGCATCGTCGGCAACATTGCTTCACGGCTGGGCACCGGCTGCGTGCCGTTCTTAATGCCGTTAATGCTGCAGGTCGGCTTCGGTTACACCGCGCTGCTGGCCGGCTTTATGGTGGCACCGATTGCGCTGGGATCTATTCTGGCCAAATCAACCGTGACGCGCGTGCTGCGCTGGTACGGTTATCGCAAAACGCTGACCGGCATCAGCGTGATTATCGGCGTGCTGATCGCCTCTTTCTCGCTGCAGTCGGCTAGCTGGAGCATTGCGACGCTGCTAATCCCGCTGTTTGTGCTGGGTATGGCGATGTCGACGCAGTTTACCGCGATGAACACCATTACGCTGGCCGACCTGAGCGATGCCAACGCCAGCAGCGGCAACAGCATGCTGGCGGTCACTCAGCAGCTGGCGATAGGTTTTGGCGTGGCGGTCAGCGCCGCCGTGCTGCGCTTTTATGAGAACTTCGATGGCACCACCCTGCAACACTTCCACGCCACCTTCCTGACCATGGGCGCGATCACCGTGCTGTCTGCGGGGGTGTTCCTGCTGCTGAAGCCGGGCGATGGCCGCAACCTAATCAGCGATCGCGATAAGAAGAAGCCGGTTTAACGTTCCCCGACCGAATCACGCTCCACCAGCTCCGGGGTCAGCACCAGCAGTTGCGGGCTGGCACCGGGCTGGTTCAGCCGCTGCAGCAGCGTATCCACCGCCAGCTGGCCCAGTTCATCTTTCGGCTGATGAATGGTGGTCAGCGGCGGGGTCATATAGCGCGCCAGTTCAATATCATCGTAGCCCATCACCGCCATATCCTGCGGCACGGTCAGCCCGGCCTGATAGAGGGCATGGTAGACGCCCACCGCCATCGCATCGTTGCTGGTGAACACCGCCTGTGGCGGCTGCTCCAGCGCCAGTAGCGCATTCATGGCGTTGTAACCGCCCTGGAATTCGAAATCAGCCTCAATAACGTAGCCCGGCAGGATCGGCAGCCCGGTGGCCTGCATCGCCTGGCAATACCCCTCAAGCCGCAGGCGGGCGGGGGTTTTATCCTGCGGCCCGGCGATACAGGCAATGCGCGTATAGCCACGCGAGATCAGAAACCGCGTGGCGATGTCACCGCCCAGCAACGCGTTATCCTGAATGATATCGCTGCCCTGTTCGAACGGAGCCCAGTCCATGATCACCGAGGGGATGGTCGGATAGCGTTTAAGGATATCGGCGGCTGGGGTATGGCTCTCGGTACACATTACCAGCAGGCCGTCCACGCGCTTTTGCAACAGCGTTTCCAGGCTGCGGTTCATACGGTCTTCGTCACCTTCGGTATTGCACAGCACCAGGCTGTAGCCGCGCTCGTAGCAGCTGCGCTCCACGCCGCGCACCACTTCCGAATAGAACGGGTTGCTGCTGGCGGTCAGCAGCATGCCGATGGTGCGGGTCTGATTGATCTTCAGGCTGCGCGCCAGCGCCGAGGGGGCGTAGTTCAGCTGGCCGATCGCCGCGGTCACCTTTTCACGCACCGCCTCGCTGACGAAGCGGTTGTTGTTGATTACGTGCGATACGGTAGAAGTAGAGACGCCCGCCAGGCGGGCGACGTCTTTCATAGTGGCCACACATTTACTCCTGCTGTTGCAAGAAGCCGTCTGTCTCTTCACGCCAGGGAACGGAGGGCTGTGCGCCACGACGGGTGACGGCAATCGCCGCGGCCGCATGCGCGAAACGCACGGCTTCGGTCATCGGCCGCTGCTCCAGCAGCGCGGTGATCAGCGCGCCGTTGAAGGTATCGCCAGCGGCGATGGTGTCCACCGCTTCAACGCGAAAACCGGGCACGCGCTGGCCGTTACCCTGCTCGCTGAGCCAGACGCCGCGGCTGCCGAGGGTAATCAGTACGGTACTGATGCCTTTCGCATGCAGTACCGACGCGGCCTGCGCAGCGGCAGCGTCAGAATCGACGACGACGCCGGTGAGGATCTGCGCCTCGGTCTCATTCGGGGTGATGATATCAATCAGCGCCAGCAGCTGGTCAGACAGCGCCGTAGCCGGTGCCGGATTGAGGATCACCTGAGTATGGTGCTGACGGGCAATCTGTGCCGCCGCCAGTACGCTCTCCAGCGGCGATTCCAGCTGCATTAACAGCGCGTCCGCATCGGCAATCACCTGCTGATGCTGCTGCACGCGGTCGGGGGTCAGTGCCGCATTGGCACCGGCATGAATGCCGATGGTATTTTCACCTTCGCCATTAACAAAAATAAGCGCCACGCCGGTCGGTTCGCCCGCCACTGCGGCAACCGGGGTGATGTCAATACGATCGCTGGCCAGCTGCTGGCGCACGCGCTCGCCGATGTCGTCGTCACCGACGCAGGCGATAAAAGCAATGTCGGCACCGCTGCGCCCGGCCGCCACAGCCTGGTTAGCTCCTTTTCCGCCAAAGGCCACCTGATACTGGTTGCCGATCACCGTTTCACCCGGACGGGGAAAATGGGCCAGGTTAAGGATGTGATCTGCGTTGATGCTGCCAAGGACAGCCAGTTTGCCGGTTTTCGTCATGAGAGTATCCAGATAAGTGCGCCACCCGAAGGTGGCGCGTGCCATGCTTTTCTTTGATTTATTTGGTGACCAGCTTCAGGTCTACCGGGTTAATGGCCTGAACCTTCTGGCCTTTCAGCACTTTATCCGCGGTTTGCACGCCGATAACGCCGATCTGCTCCGGCAGCTGAGCTACGGTCGCGGCCAGTTTGCCGCCTTCGACTGCTTTCACGCCGTCTGGCGTGCCGTCAAAGCCCACCACGAGAACATCAGATTTTCCTGCGGTTTGCAATGCGCGCAATGCGCCCAGCGCCATTTCATCGTTCTGCGCGAACACGGCCTGCACGTCAGGATGCGCGGTCAGCAGGTTCTGCATCACGTTCAGGCCTTTGGTACGGTCAAAGTCCGCTGGCTGGCTGGCCAGGATGTTGAACTTGTGTTCGTCGGCGGCCTGTTTGAAACCTTCACCGCGCTCACGCGCTGCTGAGGTACCGGCAATGCCTTCCAGCTCGATAATTTTCGCACCGTCACCCAGCTTTTTGGCCAGGAAGTTACCGGCAGTCTTGCCGCCAAAGCGGTTGTCAGAAGCGACATGGCTGACCACCGTGCCCTGAGCAGCCACGCGGTCCAGGGTGATCACCGGAATGTTAGCCTGGTTGGCCATCTTCACGGCGTTACCCACCGCATCAGAGTCGGTAGGGTTGATCAACAGCACTTTGGTGCCGCGCACGGTCAGATCCTGCACGTTCGCCAGCTCTTTTGCCGGGTTGTTCTGTGAATCCAGCACGACCAGGTTGTAACCCAGCTTGTCCGCTTCCTTCTGCGCGCCATCCTTAAGAGACACGAAGAACGGGTTGTTCAGGGTAGAGACCACCAGAGCGATGGTGTCTTTAGCCATGGCGCTGGCGCTGAGGGTGGCGCCAAGCAGTACGGCCAGTGCAGTCAGTTTGTTCATCTTCATGTACGTATCCTGTGTAAGGTAAAAGAGTTATTTACTGCTTTTGTTGTCTACCAGCACCGCCAGCAAGATAACCACCGCTTTGACGATCATTTGGTAGTAAGAAGAAACGCCGAGCAGGTTGAGCCCGTTATTAAGGAAACCGAGGATTAACGCGCCGATCAGCGTGCCCATAATGCGGCCTTTCCCGCCGGCCAGGCTGGTACCGCCCAGCACCACAGCCGCAATCGCATCCAGCTCGTAACCGGTACCGGCCGTTGGCTGTGCCGAGGAGAGACGCGCCACCTCGATGGTGCCCGCCAGCGCCGCCAGCATGCCGCACAGCGCGTAAACGATGATTTTTACCCGGTTAACGCTGATGCCGGAGAGGCGGGTAGCCGATTCGTTGCCGCCCAGCGCATAGATATAGCGGCCCAGACGAGTGTGGTGCAGCATGTACCAGGCGGCGAGAAACACGATCGCCATCAGCCACACCGGGGTCGGGATGCCCAGCGGGCGGCCGATGCCGAACCAGCCGAACAGATCCGCGTTGTCGTTGAAACCGGTATTGATCGGGCTGCCGTTGGTATAAACCATGGTCACACCGCGCAGCAGCAGCATCATCACCAGCGTGGCGATAAACGCCTGCACTTTACCGCGGGCCACGATGGTGCCGGTAATGCCGCCAATCAACGCGCCCAGCGCCAGCGCTGCCGCCACCGCTACCAGCGCATTAACTTCCAGGCCGACGATCGACGCCGCCACCGCGCCGGTCAGCGCCAGCAGCGATCCCACCGACAGATCGATGCCGGAGGTGAGGATCACCAGCGTCATGCCCACCGCCATAATGGCGTTAACCGAGGTCTGCTGCAGAATGTTAAACAGGTTTGCCACGGTGAAGAAGTTTGGGCTGAGGCTGGAGACGATGGCGATCAACACCACCAGCGCAATCAGCGACTTCTGTTCCAGCAGCCAGGCCTTACTGATCAGCCGGCGTGAAGGGATAGTTTGCGTACTCATAGTTATGCCAGCTCCGCGCTGTAATGTTTACCTACTGCCGCCGCCATCAGAATTTCCTGCGAGGCCTGTTCAATCGGGAAGTCACCGCTGAGGCGGCCTTCGTGCATTACCAGCACGCGGTCGCTCATGCCCAGCACTTCCGGCATTTCGGAAGAGACCAGGATGATGCTCAGCCCCTCCTCTTTAAACTGGTTAATCAGCTGATAGATCTCTTTCTTCGCCCCGACGTCGACGCCGCGCGTCGGTTCATCAAGGATCAGCACCTTTGGCCGGGTCATCAGGCCGCGGGCAATCGCCACTTTCTGCTGATTGCCGCCGGAGAGCAGGCCAATCGGCTGGTTCATCGACGGCGTTTTGACGTTAAACAGCTTAATAAAGTCGCCCACTGCCAGCTGCTCTTCCGCATGCTTCAGGCGACCGCCGCCGTGGCTGAAGTACTTCAGCGCGGTCAGCGACATATTCTCTTTTACCGACATGCCGAGCACCAGCCCGTCACGCTTGCGGTCTTCAGAGATATAAACGATGCCGTTCAGCAGCCCCTCTTCCGGCGAACGCGCGGTGACGGCCTGTCCGTCGAGAGTCACCGTGCCGGCGGAACGCTTTAACGCGCCGTACAGCACTTTCATCAGTTCGGTACGCCCGGCGCCCATCAGCCCGGCTACGCCGAGGATCTCGCCCTTACGCAGGGTAAAGCTGACGTCATCCACCCCCGGGCCGCACAGATTATCAACCTTCAGACGCACCCCGCCCGGCGCTTTATCCAGACGCGGATACTGATCTTCCAGCTTGCGGCCGACCATCATCTCAATCAGCGACTCTTCGCTGAGCGAGACCACCTCACGCTCGGCGATAAACTGCCCGTCGCGGAAAATGGTAACGTCGTCGCAGATCTCAAAAATCTCTTTCATCCGGTGCGAGATATAGACGATGCCGCACCCCTGCGCCTTCAGCTCGTTGATCACCCGGAACAGCGAGGCGGTTTCGGTGTCGGTCAGGGCGTCCGTCGGTTCGTCCATGACGATCACTTTTGACTCGAAGCTCAGCACCTTGGCGATCTCCACCATCTGCTGATCGCCGATCGACAGATCGCCCACCAGCCGGTGGCTGCTGAAGCGCAGGTTGAGGCGTTTCAGCAGCGCGTCGGCCTCGCTGTGCATTTTGCTCCACTGGATGCGTCCGAAACGATTCACGAACTCGCGGCCGAGGAAGATATTTTCGGCAATGCTCAGCTGCGGGATCAGGTTCAGCTCCTGATGGATGATGCCGATCCCCGCTTCCTGGGACGCTTTCGGCCCGTTGAAGGTGGTCTCTTTGCCCAGCCAGACAAAGCTGCCGGCGTCACGCTGATAGATGCCGGTCATCACCTTCATCATGGTCGATTTACCCGCGCCGTTCTCGCCCACCAGCGCCATCACGCGGCCGGGGTAGACGTTGAGCGCGGCACCGGAGAGGGCTTTCACCCCCGGAAACGATTTTTCGATGCCTTTCAGTTGCAGTAAAGGTTGCATAACGGCCTCAGAAGGTCACGCCAGCGCTGAGGATCACATTGGCATACGGAGAGCACTCCCCGCTGCGAATGACCGCCTGGCTGCTTTGAGTTTGTTGTTTGAACTGAACGTGACTGACGTAATGAAGGGTAATAAGGTTTCCCTGGTGTTGTTGCAATGTTTCAAGCAGCGTGAGCAGCTGGGCGTGGAGCTGCGGATTATGCTGTTTAATCTCTTCCGCAATCGTAGCACTCTCGACCTGCATCTCATCCGTTACCGCCTGCGCCACCTGTAAGAAGCTGGGAATACCGTGAGTTAAGGCCAGATCGATACGTTGCGGGCCGTGCGGCACCGGCAGGCCGGCATCGCCAATCACGATGGTGTCGGTATGGCCGAGGCGCGCGACCACGGTTGAGATATCAGAATTCAGTAAGGTGCCTTTTTTCATTTTCCACTCCAGAGCGAAACGTTTCGCTGAACTGCAGTGTAAGAAACAGGCAGGGGAAAACAATCGGGAAAATGCGAAAATGTGATCGCTATCGAAACGTTTCGCTGACGCGGGCGGGCAATTTGCTTTAGGGGTAAAATGGCAGCGGTTCCACTGCCATTACGGTGACATTTTTATGACGCGGAGCTATCTCCGTCAGGGAATTTTACGTACCTGCTTTACGTCCAGCTCGACGGAGTTGAAGTCTTTATCCAGTTTACCCTGCAGTTCAACCTTATCCTGCGGGCCGATGGTCTGCCCGTCCCAGCGTTTATGGTCGATCTCCACCTGCAGGGTGCCGGTAGCATCACGGAACTGATAGTCCTCATCGCCCACCCGCTTTTCGATAGTGCCGCGCAGCGTCACCCAGGCATCATCCTTCATATCCAGCGCCTGCTTCACGGTGACCAGGCTGCCATCAGGTCCGCTAAAACCGCCCTGCTGCGTATGCGGTGAGGCGGCGTTCGGGTCAACAAACCCACCCTGCTGTACGGCCAGTACCGGGGTAGCCATCAGGGCGGTAATCGCCAGCAGCGCGGCTGATTTTTTCATCGTCATTATGTGCTCCTTTCTTCCTGAACAGGGCAGCCATCGCTGCCGGATACGTGCTGTTGAGCGGTCATTACAGCAAAGGGTTCTTAACAGGATCTTAAGGCGCAGGCGGCGGTGGCGATTTTTCTTCAGGCTGCGTAAATCACGGCAATTTCCGCCTCGCGCCCTGTACAGCACGACGGATGCTTCGTATAACTCCGTTAACTGAGAGGGAGAAACGATGAGAATTTTGCTGGTGGAAGATGATCGCCTGATCGGCGACGGCCTGCAGGCCGGGCTGGGAAAACTGGGCTTCAGCGTGGACTGGTTCACCGGCGGCACGCAGGGAATGCAGGCGCTGAGCGCCGCCCCCTATGACGCGGTGGTGCTGGACCTGAGCCTGCCGGAGATCGACGGGCTGGCGATCCTGCGCCACTGGCGGCAGCAGGGCCAGGACGAGCCGGTGCTGATCCTTACCGCCCGCGACGCGCTGGAGCAGCGGGTCAGCGGCTTACAGCAGGGTGCCGACGACTACCTGTGCAAACCCTTTGCCCTGAGCGAAGTGGCGGCTCGCCTGCAGGCGCTGATCCGACGCCGCCACGGCCAGCTGCAACCCACCCTGCAGCACGGCGGGCTGGTGCTCAACCCCGCCGCGCACACCGCCACCCTGCACGGCGAATCCTTACCGTTAAAGGCGCGCGAGCTGGCGCTGCTGGAACTGTTCCTGCTCAACGCCGGACGGATCCTGACCCGCGCGCAGCTGGAGGAGAAGCTGTACGGCTGGGAGGATGACGTCTCCAGCAACGCGGTGGAGGTGCATATTCACCACCTGCGTAAAAAGCTCGGCAGCAGCTTTATCCGCACCGTCCACGGCGTCGGCTACGCGCTGGGGGAGGCGCCGTGATGCCGCACAGCTTACGCCTGCGTCTGATGCTGGGCTTTCTGCTGCTGAGCCTGCTGTGCTGGGGCGCGGCGGCGGTCGGCACCTGGTGGCAGACGCGGCACAATATCAATCAGCTGTTCGACACCCAGCAGATGCTGTTTGCCAAGCGGCTGACCACCCTGCAGCAGCAGCCGGTAGCGGATGCCGGGCCGCTGCCGAAAAGCAAAAAAATGCTGCGCCACCACCGCGGCGAGCAGGATGACGACGCGCTGGCGTTTGCGGTGTTCAGCCGCGACGGCCGCATGCTGCTTAACGACGGCGATAACGGTCGCAATTTTCTCTGGCACCCGGGTCAGGACGGCTTCAGTGACGGCCAGCTGCGCGGCGATGACGACCGCTGGCGGCTGCTGTGGCTAACCAGCGCAGACGGGCAGTCACGGGTGGTGGTCGGCCAGGAGTGGGAGTATCGCGAGGATATGACCCGCGATCTGGTGCAGGCCAGCCTGCTGCCCTGGCTGCTGGCGCTGCCGGTGATGCTGCTGCTGATGCTGTGGCTGGTCAGCCACCAGCTGTCGCCGCTTAAGCGTCTGACCCATCAGCTGCGGCAGCGGGCGGCGGACGATGCCGCACCGCTGGCGGATAACGGCGTACCGGCCGAGGTGCGTCCGCTGCTGCAGGCGCTTAATCAGCTGTTTGCCCGCATCAGCCAGACGCTGCTGCGCGAAAGGCGCTTTACCTCCGATGCCGCCCACGAGCTGCGCAGCCCGCTGGCGGCGCTGAAGGTACAGACCGAAGTCGCGCAGCTGGCCCACGACGATACGGCCATGCGCCAGCACGCGCTGGTGAACCTCGACCACGGCATCGATCGCGCCACCCGACTGGTGGATCAGCTGCTGGTGCTGTCACGGCTGGACGACGGCCAGCCGCCGGAGGTCGCCATGCTGGACCTCACCGACCTGCTGCGCCAGGCGATCGTTGAGCAGGATGCGCTGGCCCAGGCGGGCAAGGTGGAGCTGCGGCTGGAGGCGCCCGACACGCTGCACTTCCGCGGCAACCCGCTGCTGCTGGCGTTGCTGCTGCGCAACCTGCTGCATAACGCCATTCGCTACACACCACCGGGGGGAGAGGTCGTGCTGCGGCTGCAGCCGGGCCGGCTAGTGGTGGCCGACAACGGGCCAGGGGTGGATCCGGCGCTGCTGCCCCGGCTGGGGGAACGCTTTTACCGGCCTCCTGGCCAGGCGCTGTCGGGCAGCGGGCTGGGGCTGTCGATCGTGCAGCGGATTGCCCGGCTGCACGGCATACGGGTGCAGCTTAGCAATGGTGATGAGGGCGGGTTAAGGGTGACGCTGGCGTGGTAACGAACAACATCGCCGCGGCGGCTCTGATGAGTCAGCGCGACGATGTTATCCTGGCTTCCGGCTTTACGAGCGGTACTGGTTTAGCCCCTGTTCTGCCAGGCGCACCTGGCAGAACAGCAGCGTCAGATTTCCACCTGCGTCCCCAGCTCAATCACCCGGTTAGGCGGGATCTCAAACTGATCCGGCGCGCGCAGGGCGTTACGCTGCAGCGCCATAAACAGTTTGCCGCGCAGGCGCAGGTACCACGGGCGTTTGCCGATAATCAGCGATTCGTGGGACATAAAGAACGAGGTCTCCATCATCCGGCAGTTCAGCCCTTCCAGCCCGCAGCGGTGGAAAATTTCCTCGACGTTAGGCGTTTCACGCCAGCCGTAGCTGGCCACCACCCGCCAGAAGGTCGGTGACAGCTGCTCGATGGTCACCCGCCTGACGTTATGCACGTAGGGCACGTCCTCGGTGCGCAGGGTCAGCAGCACCACCCGTTCGTGCAGCACCTTGTTGTGCTTGAGGTTATGCAGCATGGCAAACGGGATGATGTTAATCGCCCGCGACATATAGACCGCGGTACCCGGCACGCGCACCGGCGGGGATTTTTCCAGCGAGGCGATCATCGCCTCCAGCGAATTGCCGTGCTCGTGCATCCGGCGCAGCAGGCGGAAACGCTCGCTCTTCCAGGTGGTCATCACCACAAACATCATCAGCGCCAGCGTCAGCGGCAGCCAGCCGCCGGAGAGCAGTTTCACCAGGTTGGCCGAGAACAGCGACACGTCGATGCACAGCATCCCCACCAGCAGCATCACCACCAGCCAGCGGTTCCAGTGCCAGTTTTTAATCGCCACCGTGCTGGCCAGAATCGCCGTCAGCACCATGGTGCCGGTTACCGCGATACCGTAGGCCGCCGCCAGGTTACTGGAGTGTTTGAAGCCGACAATCACAATCACCACCGAGACGAACAGCAGCCAGTTGATCACCGGAATATAGATCTGCCCGGACTCCTGTTCGGAGGTGTAGATGATGCGCATCGGCGGCAGATAGCCCAGCCGCACCGCCTGGCGGGTCAGCGAGAACACGCCGGAAATCACCGCCTGCGAGGCGATCACCGTGGCCAGCGTGGCGAGGATCAGCATCGGTATCAGCGCCCAGTCCGGGGCCAGCAGGAAGAACGGGTTTTTAATCGCCTCCGGGTGTTTCAGCAGCAGCGCCCCCTGGCCAAAATAGTTGAGCACCAGCGACGGCAGCACGACAATAAACCACGCCAGGCGGATCGGGAATTTACCGAAGTGACCCATATCGGCATACAGCGCCTCCACCCCGGTGATTGCCAGCACCACCGCGCCCAGCGCAAAGAAGGAGACCGATTTGTACTCAAAGAAGAAGTGCAGCGCCCAGTAAGGATTCATCGCCTGCAGCACTTCCGGGTTGTTTATAATGCTACGTGCGCCAAGCAGCGCCAGCACGATAAACCACAGCAGCATCACCGGCGCGAACAGTTTGCCGACCAGGCCGGTGCCGTGTTTCTGAATAACAAACAGCAGGGTCAGCACGGCGATCGCCAGCGGCACAATATAGCTGTCCAGCGACGGGGCGGCGATCTCCAGCCCCTCTATCGCCGACAGCACCGACACCGCCGGGGTAATCACCACTTCGCCATAGAAGAAGCTGCCGCCGATCAGCCCCATAATCACCAGAATGGCGGTGGCCCGCCCGCCGGTGTTGCGGCCGGCCAGCGACATCAGCGTCAGAATCCCCCCCTCACCGGCGTTATCGGCGCGCATTACATAGCTGATATATTTCAGTGATACCGTCAGCACCAGCAGCCAGAAAATCAGCGACAGAAAGCCAAACACCGCGTCGCGCTCAACGCCAAAACCGAACTGCCCGGAGAGGCACTCGCGCAGGGTATACAACGGGCTGGTGCCAATATCACCGTACACCACGCCGATGGCGGCCAGCGTCACGGCGCCAAGGGACTGCTTCTTGTCAGAGCTCATAGTTTTGTCTTTTTTTTGCTGAGTTACGCGGGATTGCGTACAGCGTCAGATCCTCAAACGGCGCACAGTATGCACGATTGAGAAAAAAAGCCGATCCTGAATTGCACGGTCGCCGCGTAAAATCGCACGCTTAGCTGGCTCGTGTCACCCTTTGATAATAAAAGAGCTGACTGCAATCCGCACTTTCAAGCATCATAGCCAGTAGTGTTTGCGCTCGCCAGCCACCGGGCTGGCCAGACCGTACAAAAAGGATGAATGTTTTATTATGGCTCAGCCTCATTTACTGGCGGAACGTATTGCCCGCCTCAGCAATGCGCTGGAGAAAGGTCTCTACGAACGCCATCACGCCATTCGCCTGTGCCTGCTGGCGGCGCTGTGCGGGGAAAGCGTCTTTTTGCTTGGGCCACCGGGCATCGCCAAAAGCCTGATCGCCCGCCGCCTGAAGTATGCGTTCCGCAACGCCCGCGCCTTTGAATACCTGATGACCCGCTTCTCCACCCCGGAAGAGGTGTTTGGCCCGCTGTCGATTCAGGCGCTGAAGGATGAAGGCCGCTATCAACGCCTGACTAAGGGCTACCTGCCCGACGCGGAAATTGTGTTCCTTGATGAGATCTGGAAAGCCGGCCCGGCGATTCTGAATACCCTGCTCACCGCCATCAACGAACGCCGCTTCCGCAACGGCGACAGCGAAGAAAAAATCCCCATGCGCCTGCTGGTCACCGCCTCTAACGAACTGCCGGAAGCCGACAGCGGTCTGGAAGCGCTGTATGACCGCATGCTGATCCGCCTGTGGCTGGATAACGTGCATGAAAAACAGAACTTCCGCAGCCTGCTTACCCACCAGCAGGATGAAAACCAGAATCCGGTTACCGATTCGCTGTGCATCAGCGATGAAGAGTATCTGGCGTGGCAGCAGGGTATCACTAAGGTCAGCCTGCCGGATGATGTCTTTGAGCTGATTTTTCAGCTGCGCCAGCTGCTGGAAAACCAGCCGGAAGCGCCCTATATCTCCGACCGCCGCTGGAAAAAAGCCATCCATCTGCTGCAGGCCAGCGCCTTCTACAGCGGGCGCAGTACCATTGCGCCGATTGACCTGATCCTGCTGAAGGACTGCCTGTGGCACGACGTAGCCTCAATGAAGCTGCTCGACCGGGAGATCGACAACCTGCTGACCCAGCAGGCCTGGCAGCAGCAGCCGCTGCTGATTAAACTGCAGCAGGTCAACGCCCGCCGCCTGGCGCTGCAACAGCAGCAGAGCGTGGAGCAGGCGATCCGGCTGGAGAAACACGGCGGCATGTTCAGCCGCAAGCCGCACTATGAACTGCCGGCAACGCTGGCCGCAGAGTCGCTGACGCTGATGCTGCAAAAACCGCTGGTGCTGCACGATATGCAGGTCAGCCATCTCACCCTGACCCGCGAAGCGCTGCAGCACTGGCTGCAGAAGGGCGGCGAGGTGCGCGGCAAACTCAACGGTATCGGCTTTGCCCAGCCGCTCGACCTGCACGTGGACGGCAACGACTGCCTGACCCTGCGCGACGTCAGCCTGCAGTCCACCCGCCTGATGCTGCCCGGTAAGCCGCAGCAGGGGCTGCCGGAAGAGATCGTGCAGGCGCTGGACGCGCTGGATACGCAGCTGCACGCCCAGCGCACGCTGTTCAGCCAGCACCACCGCTGCCTGTTTATCAGCGACGACTGGCTGGCACGTATCGAAGAGAGCCTGCAGCAGGTGGCTGAACAACTGAAGCAGGCACGCCAGTGATTTCGCTGGACACGCTGAGCATGTTCCTCGCGGTCAGCGAGACCGAGCTGATTGAGGAGCTGGCGATCTCGCTGCTGGCCTCCCCGCAGCTGTCCAGCTTCTTTAAAAAATTCCCCAAACTGAAATCGGCCCTCACCCGCGACCTGCCGCAGTGGAAGGCCGAAGTGCTGCAGCAGATGAAAAGCACCGCGGTGCCGGACGATCTGGAAATCGAATTTACCCGCTTTCGCGACTGCCAGACCCTGAGTCAGGCCTCCTTCAGCGCGCAGCTGCCCGCGCTGCTCGACTGGCTGACCCAGCAGCACTCACCCTTCGCCGAACAGGCCCGCCAGCTGACCGAACACAGCGATATCCAGCAGGTCAGCGTTGCCCAGCAGACGCTGTTTCTGCAGCGCTGGCGGCTGAGCCTGACGCTGCAGACCCTGACGCTGAACCAGCAGCTGCTGGAGCAGGAGCGGGAAAAACTGCTGGCCGAGCTGCAGCAGCGGCTGGCGATGAGCGGCCAGCTGGCCCCGGTGCTGGGCGATGATGACGCCGCCGCCGGGCGACTGTGGGATATGACCCGCGGCACGCTGCAGCGCGGTGATTATCAGCTGATCGTCCAGTACGGTGATTTCCTTGCCGGGCAGCCGGAGCTGCTGAAGCTGGCCGAACAGCTGGGCCGCAGCCGCGAGGCGAAAGCGGTACTGGCGGAAGAGGCCCCGCCGGAGCCGTTCCACCAGCTGGTGCGCGAGCCGGAAAGCGTGCCGGAAGAGGTGAACGGACTGCATCAGAGCGACGATATTCTGCGCCTGCTGCCGCCGGAGCTGGCCACCCTCGGCATCAGCGAGCTGGAGATGGAGTTCTACCGCCGGCTGGTAGAGAAAAGGCTGCTGACCTATCGCCTGCAGGGGGAGAGCTGGCATGACAAAGTAACCCTGCGCCCGGTGACCCATCAGCACCACGATCAACAGCCGCGCGGCCCGTTCATCGTCTGCGTGGATACCTCCGGCTCAATGGGTGGCTTTAACGAACGCTGCGCCAAAGCCTTCTGCCTCGCGCTGCTGAAAGTGGCGCTGGCCGACAACCGCCGCTGCCATATCATGCTGTTCGCCGATCAGGTAATCAGCTATGAGCTGACCGCCGGCGACGGCATCAGCCAGGCAATCCGTTTTCTCAGCCAGCGCTTTCGCGGCGGCACCGATCTCGCCGCCTGCCTGGATGCGGTGCTGCAAAAGCTGGCCAGCACCGCCTGGAAGGATGCCGACGCGGTGATCCTCTCCGACTTTATCGCCCAGCGCCTGCCGGAGGCGCTGGTGAAACGCACCCGCGACCACCAGCAGCAGCAGCATCAGCGTTTCCATGCGGTTGCCATGTCCGATCATGGAAAACCCGGCATTATGCGCATCTTCGACCATATCTGGCGCTTCGACACCGGGCTGAAAAGCCGCCTGCTGCGCCGCTGGCAGCGCTAAACCCCGCCCGTTGTCCATTGCATAAAAACGGCAAAAGCCATCTGCTATAGTCATAAGATTGTTTTTTTCCATCAGGCCCGACTGGAGCACCTTGTGACTGCACAACCGACAAAACCGAGCGGGTTACCCGCCGCCACCCGTACACTGCTGTTAAGCGGCGATAACGCAGAACAAAAACGCCAGCAGTTGCTCGCTTACTTCCGCCAGACCTGGGAACTGTATGAGAGCCTGTTTGACTGCCTGGCCGACGAACGCGCTTACTACACCAAGGCGATCCCGCTGCGCCATCCGCTGATCTTCTACTACGGCCACACCGCCACCTTCTACATTAACAAGCTGATGGCCGGGCAGCTGATCGACCAGCGGATTGACGATCCGATTGAAGCGATGATGGCGATCGGCGTCGATGAGATGAGCTGGGACGATCTGGACACCAGCCACTACGCGTGGCCAACGCTGGCCGAGCTGCGCGACTATCGCGGCAAGGTGCGCAGCCGGGTGGAGCAGTTTATTCAGGAGATGCCGCTGACCCTGCCGATCGGCTGGGACAGCCCGGCGTGGGTGATCCTGATGGGCATCGAACATGAGCGCATCCACCTTGAAACCTCCAGCGTACTGATCCGCCAGCTGCCGGTGCAGTGGGTACAGCCGCAGCCGCACTGGCCGGCCTGCACGGACGCGCGCCATGACCGCCACAGCGTGCCGCACAACAGCCTGATTACCCTGGCAGGCGGTACGGTCAGCCAGGGCAAAACCGACGACACCTACGGCTGGGATAACGAATATGGTCACCAGCTCCACCAGGTGCAGCCGTTCCAGGCCAGCCGGATGCTGGTCAGCAATGCCGAATACTACGACTTTGTTGCCGCCGGCGGCTACCGCACCCGCCGCTGGTGGGACGATGAAGGCTGGGGCTGGTGCGAATTTGCTAACGCCACGATGCCGACCTTCTGGGTGGGAGATGCCACCGCGCCCGACGCGCTTAAGTTGCGGCTGATGACCGAAGAGGTACCGATGCCGTGGGACTGGCCCGCCGAGGTCAACCAGCTGGAGGCAGCGGCGTTCTGCCGCTGGAAGGCGGAGCAGACCGGCGAACCGGTGCAGCTGCCCGCCGAGTGCGAATGGCTGCTGCTGCGTGAGCAGGTGCCGGGCGATCAGCCTGAGTGGGATGAAGCGCCAGGCAATATCAACCTTGCCCGCTGGGCCTCCTCCTGCGCGGTCGATCGTTTCCCTCAGGGCGAGTTTTTTGATCTGATCGGCAACGTCTGGCAATGGACCACCACGCCGATCAACGGCCTGGAAGGCTTCCGCGTGCACCCACTGTACGACGACTTCTCCACCCCGACCTTTGACGGCAAGCACTCGCTGATCAAAGGCGGCAGCTGGATCTCCACCGGCAACGAGGCGCTGAAATCCTCGCGCTACGCCTTCCGCCGCCACTTTTTCCAGCACGCAGGCTTCCGCTACGTGGTCTCACGCCACCAGGAGACCATGACCCTCAACCCCTACGAAACCGACAGCATGGTGTCGCAGTACCTCGACTTCCAGTACGGCCCGCAGTACTTCGGCGTCGGCAACTATGCCAAAACGCTGGTGGAGATCGCCAGCGGCCTGACCGACAAGCGCCAGCGTGCGCTGGATATCGGCTGCGCCACCGGCCGCGCCAGCTTTGAACTGGCCCGCCACTTTGAGCAGGTGGTGGGGATGGACTACTCGGCGCGCTTTATCGACGTGGCGCTGCAGCTGACCCGCGGTGAGGACTTCCGTTACGTCACTCAGGAAGAGGGCGACCTGGTTGAGTACCGACAGGTGCGGCTGAAGGATATCGGCATCAGCAGCGAACAGGCCGGCCGCATTCAGTTTGTACAGGGCGACGCCTGCAACCTGAAGCCGCAGCCGGAGAGCTACGATCTGGTGCTGGCGTCTAACCTGATCGACCGGCTGCGCCAGCCGAAACGCTTCCTGCAGGACATCACCGCCATGCTTCGCCCCGGCGGCGTGCTGATGCTCTCCTCGCCTTACACCTGGCTGGAAGAGTTTACGCCGAAGGAGAACTGGCTGGGCGGCGTGCGCGAGAACGGCGAGGCGCTCTCCACTTACCAGGCGCTGCAGCGGCTGCTGGCGGCCGATTATGAAGAGATCGCTCCACCGCAGGATCTGCCCTTCGTGATCCGCGAAACCGCCCGCAAATACCAGCACACGGTGGCGCAGCTGACCGTCTGGCGTAAGCGTAAGCGTTAGCTGTTAGCTGTTAGCCAGCAGGTTTTTAAAGATCCTGCAGGCGACGCAAACCGTAAAGCGAAGGGAGCCTGTCAGGATCCTGGCAGGCAACCTGAACCGGGCACGGGGCTAACGGTGCCCTTCCTTCAGACAACACAAACCGTAAAGCGAAGGGAGCCTGTCCACGGAGTAAAGCATCACGGGCCACGGACGGCCCGTGCTGAGCCGTCATGGAAGACGTTTTTTGCGTCTTTACGGAGTGGACAGGCTCCCTGAAGCTGCCACATTCCAGCAGCAGACAACGTTTTTTGCTTTTTGCTTTTTGCTTTTTGCTTTTTGCTTTTAAAAGCTTCCCACTGTTATTCCGGCAATTTTATTGTCAATTTCCCTTATTTCCTGCACATTATCCCCTTAAACACTGAACAATCCCTAACCGGAGTGACCATGGCCGACACCCTGCAACCCGATAACCTCGATCGCGGCATCCTCAACGCGCTGCTGGACAATGCCCGCATCGCCTACGCCGAACTGGCCAAACAGTTCAACGTCAGCCCGGGCACCATCCACGTGCGGGTAGAGAAGATGAAGCAGGCTGGCATCATCAAAGGCACCCGGGTAGACATTGATCCCAAACAGCTGGGCTACGACGTCTGCTGCTTTATCGGCATCATCTTAAAGAGCGCCAAAGACTACCCGTCCGCGCTGGCGCGGCTGGAAGCGCTGGATGAAGTGGTCGAGGCCTACTACACCACCGGCCACTACAGCATCTTCATCAAGGTAATGTGCCGCTCCATCGACCACCTGCAGCAGGTACTGATCAACAAGGTGCAGACCATTGATGAAATCCAGTCCACCGAAACCCTGATCTCCCTGCAAAACCCGATCATGCGCCCGATCAAACCCTGATCGGTGCATAACATTATCCACAGCCATTTCTGGCATAAATCAGCCAGATAAAACGCCCCAATGACATTGAGAAAAGGATCTTCTCATTAGCCCCTTTTACAGTCCCTCTTCTTTGAAACATATCTTACTGAAACAGATCTAACAGGCGGCTGCACCGTCGGCGGCGCAGCCAGTTTCGCTTCGGCCAGCGCGCAGCACCCGGAGCGTACTCATGTACGTGAGGATGCGAGCACTGCCCGAGGCGGAAATGGCAAGTGAGCCAGGTGCCCAACAGAATGAATACCCCTACTTACCCACAGGTAGATCCCAGGGTGATCACAGGGTACAATGCCCGCCTTTACGACTCAGGGATCCCCTCATGGCCGACATTACCTTAATCAGTGGCAGCACCTTAGGCAGCGCAGAATATGTTGCCGATCATCTGGCAGAGAAACTGGAAGAAGCCGGTTTTTCTACCGAGACGCTGCACGGCCCGGAGCTGGAAGAGCTAAAGATGGAGGGGATCTGGCTGCTGGTGGCTTCTACCCACGGCGCAGGAGAACTGCCGGATAACATCCTGCCGCTGTTTGACGCTATAAAAGAACAGCAGCCGGACCTCAGCCAGCTGCGCTACGGTGCGGTGGGTATTGGCAACCGCGAATATGACCTGTTCTGCGGTGCGATCGATCTGTTTGACGATCTGCTGATCTCACTGGGCGCATCACGTATTGGTGACGTCTTTAAGATCGACGTGCTGCAGCATGAGATTCCGGAAGATCCGGCCGGTGAATGGGTTGAAAGCTGGAAAGCGCTGATCTGAGCACCAGGATCTGCCCGCGATCGGTGGGTGGATCCTCAGAAAACGTGCCTTTTCGATCGTGAGTTTTGTAAATATTGTCCTTTTTTGTCCATTTTCGCACCGCTTATCTGTGGATAACATAACGAATTACCCGGTGAAAACCGGTGGTTATCCCAATAACAACCCAGGTGCTTTCCTGAGCCTGTGCATAAGTACCTATTTTGATCCCAGCTTATACGCGAAAGGATCACCGATCATTCACAGCTAACGATCGTCTCTAATCGGTTGATCGTTATCGGCTAATCAGGCTTATCCACAGAGATCGACGATCCTAATAGAAAGATCTAACAAAGAGATCTTTAAATAAAAAAGATCTTCTTTTTAATACCCAGGGATCCCGACGCTTTCACCGTCCGCTAAAGTTGAGTAGAATCCACGCCCCGGACAACGATCCCCCTTCATTCGCACAAACCGCGAGGTGCAGTACCATGTTTTATCCAGATCCTTTTGACGTCATCGTAATCGGTGGTGGTCATGCGGGGACAGAAGCCGCGATGGCCGCTGCCCGGATGGGTCAGCAAACCCTGTTATTAACCCACAACATCGACACGCTGGGGCAGATGTCCTGCAACCCGGCGATCGGCGGCATCGGGAAAGGACATCTGGTTAAAGAAGTGGACGCACTGGGTGGCCTGATGGCACACGCCATTGACCAGGCCGGCATCCAGTTTAGGATACTAAACGCCAGCAAAGGGCCTGCCGTCAGGGCGACCCGTGCGCAGGCCGACCGCGTGCTCTATCGTCAGGCGGTACGCACCGCGCTGGAGAATCAGCCGAACCTGATGATCTTCCAGCAGGCGGTTGAGGATCTGATCGTCGAAAACGATCGGGTGGTCGGTGCCGTGACCCAGATGGGCCTGAAGTTCCGCGCCAGGTCAGTGGTACTCACCGTAGGCACCTTCCTCGACGGTAAAATTCATATCGGCATGGATAACTACAGCGGTGGCCGTGCCGGCGATCCGCCGTCGATTTCCCTGTCTCAGCGTCTGCGTGAGCTGCCGCTGCGCGTGGGCCGCCTGAAAACCGGTACGCCGCCGCGCATCGATGCGCGTACCATCGACTTCAGCGTGCTGGCCCCGCAGCACGGCGACACGCCGCTGCCGGTGTTCTCGTTTATGGGCGACGTCAGCCAGCATCCGCGTCAGGTGCCGTGCTGGATCACCTACACCAACGAAAAAACCCATGAGGTGATCCGCAACAACCTCGATCGCAGCCCGATGTACGCCGGGGTGATCGAAGGGATCGGTCCACGCTACTGCCCGTCGATCGAAGACAAGGTGATGCGTTTTGCCGATAAAAACGCCCATCAGATCTTCCTTGAGCCGGAAGGACTGACCAGCAACGAAATTTACCCGAACGGCATCTCCACCAGCCTGCCGTTTGACGTACAGATGCAGATCGTCCGCTCAATGCAGGGGATGGAAAACGCCAAAATTATCCGTCCTGGCTACGCGATTGAGTACGATTACTTCGACCCGCGCGACCTGAAGCCGACGCTGGAAAGCAAATATATTCAGGGTCTGTTCTTTGCCGGTCAGATTAACGGCACCACCGGCTATGAAGAAGCGGCGGCACAGGGCCTGCTGGCCGGCCTGAACGCCGGACGCTACTCGGCCGACAAAGAGGGCTGGGCGCCGCGTCGCGATCAGGCCTATCTGGGCGTGCTGGTCGACGACCTCTGCACCCTTGGTACCAAAGAGCCGTACCGTATGTTTACCTCACGCGCGGAATACCGCCTGATGCTGCGTGAAGACAACGCCGATATGCGCCTGACCGCCGCCGGCCGCGAGCTGGGCCTGGTCGACGACGCCCGCTGGGCACGCTTTAACCAGAAGCTGGAGCGCATCGAGCTGGAGCGTCAGCGCCTGCGTGACATCTGGGTACACCCGAAAACCGAATCGGTGACCGAGATCAACGGCGCACTCAGCGCACCGCTGACCAAAGAGGCCAGCGGCGAAGATCTGCTGCGTCGTCCGGAGATGACCTACCGCCTGCTGACGGGCCTCAGCGCCTACGCGCCGGCGCTGGATGATGCTGAAGCGGCCGATCAGGTTGAGATCCAGGTGAAGTACGAAGGCTACATCGCCCGCCAGCAGGAGGAGATCGACCGCCAGCTGCGCAACGAGAACACCCTGCTGCCGGTCGACCTCGACTACCGCCAGGTAAGCGGCCTCTCCAACGAAGTGATCGCCAAACTCAACGATCACAAACCGGGATCGATTGGCCAGGCTGGCCGCATCTCCGGGATCACCCCGGCGGCGATTTCGATCCTGCTGATTTATCTCAAAAAGCAGGGCTTACTGCGCAAAAGCGCGTAACCTGCTCTCAGGCCGGGGCAACCCGGCCTTTCGACGGAAGCGAACCCACGTGATTAATAAACTCTCTGCTCTGCTGCGCAAAGCCGGTATTGAACTCTCCGAACAGCAGAAACAGCAGCTGGTCGGCTATGTTGAACTGCTGCACAAATGGAACAAAGCCTACAACCTGACCTCGGTGCGTGACCCGGAGCAGATGCTGGTGCGCCATATCCTCGACAGCGTGGTGGTGGAACCCCACCTGACCGGCCAGCGTTTTATCGACGTCGGCACCGGCCCGGGCCTGCCCGGCGTTCCGCTGGCGATCGTACGCCCGGACAGCCACTTCACCCTGCTGGACAGCCTGGGGAAACGCATTCGCTTCCTTAAGCAGGTACAGCACGAGCTGAAGCTGGACAACATTACGCCGGTGCAGAGCCGCGTTGAGGCATTTCCGGCCGAGCCGCCGTTTGACGGGGTGATCAGCCGGGCTTTCGCCTCGCTGCACGATATGCTCAGCTGGTGCCACCACCTGCCGGGGCCGCAGGGGCGTTTTTATGCGCTGAAAGGCGTGGTGCCGCAGGACGAACTGGACAGCCTGCCGGCCGGTTTCAGCCTGGAAAAGGTGGCACAACTGCAGGTGCCTGAGCTGGAAGGTGAGCGGCATCTGCTGGTGCTGACCCGCAAACCCTGACCCGCGTCGGGCCCGACAAAATCGTGCTGATTGCGCGGCCCGATCATCAAAGCGGTCAGCAACCTGCACGTTGACCGCTTTTTTTCCTCTGAACGGTCTTAATCTTCCTTAACCGGCCGACGTAAAAGCGCCGATGGCGGGTATCCGTTGAAAAGTGCGATCTTTTATCCGCGTGTGCAGAAGAGGGCAGGGGGCAGACAGAAGCGAGATTCAGGATGAAAATGTGAGAAAGAGGTGGACGCAGCAGCCGCGTTGACATTAAATCTGCCGACAGACACGATCTGCAAGCCTTGGTTACATTTAACGGCTGATTCACAATTCATTATCATGAGTGTCACTTTTTTCAGCCATTTTACCCGAGACATTAGTCACGCATGAAAATATGAGCGCGTAATAAGTTGGCGTGAGTAATAGCATTGGCGGTGTTAAATATTTGCTACGGATGTCAATGAAAGGTTTTTATCAAGATAACCAACCGTTTTTAAATTTAATAAGTCTATCTTGTTGAATTTAATGAAAATATTAACACTGTTTAAACTAAAAACTGACAAATACCAGAATAATTATCCGCAATAACATTACTGAATTGTGATCTTACGCACGCTTTATGAGCAAATAGCACCTTGAATTACATGCAAAGGGTCGGCCAGGACGGAAGTTGCCGCTTTGCAAAAATAGCGAACTCGAAAGAAATTTAAATAATTGTTCACCTTTTCTCGACTTATCCATTGAAATCACAGGTGCGCACCGTATAATTTGCACGTTTTTTGCTGCTTGACTCGCGCGAGCGCGGGCAGCGTGATACGACACGCGACATCCCCTCGGGGCAGGAGAGTTTCAGCGTCATGTCAGTGTCCCTTTACAGAGTGAAATTTGCCCGAACCGTGCTGATGTTGCAGCTGGGGACCCTGGTCTTGATCGGAGCGCTGTTTGCCCTGAAAGAGTTGACCTGGGGCTTATCCGCCTTAGCGGGTGGCGTGGCGGCCTGGCTGCCGAACGTGTTGTTTATGATTTTTGCCTGGCGCCACCAGGCGGGACACGAAGTCACGGGAAGGCTGGCCTGGACGTTCGCTCTGGGTGAAGCGTTGAAGGTGACGGTAACGATAGTGATTCTGATGGTGGCGTTAGGCGTGTTTAAGGCGGCCTTTATGCCGCTGGGACTGGCCTGGTTATCGGTGGTGATAGTACAAATCGTCGCACCGGCTGTAATTAACAACAAAGGGTAAGAGGCATCATGGCTGCAGGAGAAATCTCTACGCCGCAAGAATACATAGGTCACCATCTGACGCACCTTCAGTTGGACCTGCGTACCTTCGAGCTAGTGAAGCACGACGCTCCGGCGACGTTCTGGACTTTAAATATCGACTCCATGTTTTTCTCTGTGGTGCTGGGAGTTCTGTTCCTGGTGCTGTTCCGCAGCGTTGCGAAGTCAGTAACCAGCGGCGTGCCGGGCAAATTCCAGGCCGCTATCGAGCTGGTTGTCGGTTTTGTTGACGACAACGTGCGCGACATGTACCACGGTAAAAGCAAAGTAATCGCTCCGCTGGCCCTGACGATCTTCGTCTGGGTGTTCCTGATGAACTTCATGGACCTGCTGCCAATCGACCTGCTGCCGTACATCGGCGAGCACGTGTTTGGCCTGCCAGCGCTGCGTGTGGTGCCTTCTGCTGACGTGAACATCACGTTGTCGATGGCGCTTGGCGTATTTATTTTGATTCTGTTCTACAGCGTCAAGATGAAAGGTATTGGCGGCTTTACCAAAGAGCTGACGATGCAACCCTTCAATCACCCTGTTTTCATTCCGATCAACCTGATTCTGGAAGGTGTGAGCCTGCTGTCCAAACCAGTTTCTCTGGGTCTGCGACTGTTCGGAAACATGTATGCGGGTGAATTGATTTTTATCCTGATTGCCGGTCTGTTGCCGTGGTGGTCACAGTGGGTTCTGAATGTGCCATGGGCCATTTTCCACATCCTGATCATTTCGCTACAGGCTTTCATTTTCATGGTCTTAACGATTGTCTATCTGTCGATGGCATCTGAAGAACATTGATTTTTTTCTCAACACTACTGCGTTTTAACTGAAACAAACTGGAGACTGTCATGGAAAACCTGAATATGGATCTGCTGTACATGGCTGCCGCTGTGATGATGGGCCTGGCGGCAATCGGTGCTGCAATCGGTATCGGCATCCTCGGAGGCAAATTCCTGGAAGGCGCCGCGCGCCAACCGGATCTGATTCCTCTGCTGCGCACGCAGTTCTTTGTTGTAATGGGTCTGGTGGATGCAATCCCAATGATCGCCGTTGGTCTGGGTCTGTACGTGATGTTTGCTGTCGCGTAATGAACCGATTGTTCATCACGCAGTGCAAGCTGGGTGATGAACGGCTTCTGCCGCGGTCTGAGACGGCGGCAGAAAAAGTTAACTTAACAAGAGGCATTGTGCTGTGAACATTAACGCAACAATCCTCGGCCAGGCTATCGCGTTCATCCTGTTTGTAGCGTTCTGCATGAAGTACGTATGGCCGCCGATTATGGCCGCCATTGAAAAGCGCCAGAAAGAAGTTGCTGATGGCCTTGCTTCCGCTGAACGTGCCAAGAAAGATCTGGATCTCGCGCAGGCTAATGCGACCGATCAGCTGAAAAAAGCGAAAGAGGAAGCCCAGGTGATTATTGAGCAGGCGAACAAACGCCGCGCTCAGATCCTGGACGACGCTAAAGCAGAGGCTGAGCAGGAACGTAGCAAGATCGTCACTCAGGCGCAGGCAGAAATTGATGCCGAACGCAAACGTGCACGTGAAGAGCTGCGTAAGCAGGTCGCGATGCTGGCAATCGCCGGCGCCGAGAAAATCATTGAACGTTCCGTGGATGAAGCTGCTAACAGCGACATCGTTGATAAACTGGTCGCTGAACTGTAAGGGAGGGGCTGATGTCTGAATTTACTACCGTAGCTCGCCCCTACGCTAAAGCCGCTTTTGACTTTGCGGTTGAGCATCAAAGCGTCGATGGCTGGCAGCAGATGCTGGCATTTGCCGCCGAAGTGGCTGGCAATGAACAGGTAACAGAACTTCTTTCCGGCGCACTGGCGCCGGAAGCGTTGTCTGGTGCCTTCATCGCCATCTGTGGTGACCAACTCGACGAAGCCGGTCAGAACCTGATTAAGGTGATGGCTGAAAACAAACGTTTGCCAGCACTTGCCGATGTACTGGAGCAGTTCATCCAACTGCGTGCCGCACATGATGCGACCGCCGACGTTGAGGTGATTTCCTCCACTGCATTAAGTGACGAGCAGCTGACCAAAATCAGCGCTGCGATGGAAAAACGTCTGTCACGCAAAGTTAAGCTGAATTGCAAAATTGATAAGTCTGTAATGGCAGGCGTAATCATCCGTGCGGGTGATATGGTCATTGATGGCAGCGTACGCGGCCGTCTTGAGCGCCTTACCGACGTCTTGCAGTCTTAAGGGGACTGGAGCATATGCAACTGAATTCCACCGAAATCAGCGAACTGATCAAGCAGCGCATTGCTCAGTTCAATGTAGTGAGCGAAGCTCACAACGAAGGTACAATCGTTTCTGTAAGTGACGGTATCATTCGCGTTAACGGCCTGGCCGACGTGATGCAGGGTGAGATGATCGCCCTGCCTGGTAACCGTTATGCCATCGCACTGAACCTGGAGCGCGACTCCGTAGGTGCAGTTGTGATGGGTCCATACGCTGACCTCGCCGAAGGCATGAAGGTTAAGTGTACTGGCCGTATCCTGGAAGTACCGGTTGGCCGTGGCCTGCTGGGTCGCGTAGTGAACACCCTGGGTGCTCCTATTGACGGTAAAGGCGCTATCGACAACGACGGCTTCTCGCCGATCGAAGTGATTGCACCGGGCGTTATCGACCGTCAGTCCGTTGACCAGCCTGTACAGACCGGCTACAAATCTGTTGATGCGATGATTCCAATCGGCCGTGGCCAGCGTGAGCTGATCATCGGTGACCGTCAGACCGGTAAAACCGCGATGGCGATCGATGCAATCATCAACCAGCGTGATTCCGGCATCAAATGTGTGTACGTGGCTATCGGCCAGAAAGCGTCTACCATCGCTAACGTGGTACGTAAACTGGAAGAGCACAACGCGCTGGCTAACACCATCGTTGTGGTTGCAACCGCATCTGAGTCTGCTGCGCTGCAGTACCTGGCACCGTATGCCGGTTGTGCGATGGGTGAATACTTCCGTGACCGCGGTGAAGACGCGCTGATCGTATACGATGACCTGTCTAAACAGGCCGTTGCTTATCGTCAGGTTTCTCTGCTGCTGCGCCGTCCACCGGGTCGTGAAGCCTTCCCTGGCGACGTGTTCTACCTCCACTCCCGTCTGCTGGAGCGTGCTTCCCGCGTGAGCGCCGACTACGTCGAGCGTTTCACCAACGGTGAAGTGAAAGGTAAAACCGGCTCCCTGACCGCGCTGCCAATCATCGAAACCCAGGCGGGTGACGTTTCTGCGTTCGTTCCGACCAACGTAATCTCGATTACCGATGGTCAGATCTTCCTGGAAACCAACCTGTTTAACTCCGGTATTCGTCCGGCGGTTAACCCGGGTATCTCGGTATCTCGTGTAGGTGGTGCTGCTCAGACCAAGATCATCAAGAAACTGTCCGGTGGTATCCGTACCGCGCTGGCACAGTATCGTGAACTGGCGGCGTTCTCGCAGTTCGCCTCCGATCTGGATGAAGCAACCCGCAAACAGCTGAGCCACGGTCAGAAAGTGACCGAGCTGCTGAAACAGAAACAGTATGCGCCGATGTCCGTAGCGCAGCAGGGTCTGGTGCTGTTTGCTGCCGAGCGTGGCTTCCTGAATGACGTCGAACTGGCGAAAATCGGTAGCTTCGAAGCGGCCCTGCTGGCTTATGCGGATCGCGATCACGCTGAGCTGATGGCTGATATCAACCAGTCTGGTAACTATAACGGCGAAATCGAAGAGAAGCTGAAAGGCCTCCTCGAAACGTTTAAAGCAACCCAGTCCTGGTAATGTCTGGCGGCTTGTCCCTTACGGGGCAGGCCGCAAGGCTTTGAGGAGAAGCTAATGGCCGGCGCAAAAGAGATACGTAGTAAGATCGGCAGCGTGCAAAACACGCAGAAGATCACCAAAGCGATGGAAATGGTCGCCGCCTCCAAAATGCGTAAATCGCAAGAACGCATGGCGGCCAGCCGTCCTTATGCAGAGACCATGCGCAAAGTGATTGGTCACATTGCGTTAGGTAATCTGGAATATAAACACCCATACCTGGAAGATCGTGACGTTAAACGCGTCGGCTATCTGGTCGTATCTACCGACCGCGGGCTGTGTGGTGGTTTGAACATTAACCTGTTCAAACGCGTGCTGACGGATATGAAATCCTGGTCTGATAAAGGCGTCGAAAGTGATATGGCGATTATCGGTTCCAAAGGGATGTCATTCTTCGGCTCTGTCGGTGGCAATGTGGTTGCACAGGTCAACGGTCTGGGTGATAAACCTGCCCTCTCCGACCTGATCGGCCCGGTCAAAGTGATGCTGCAGGCATACGATGAAGGCCGTATCGACAAGCTGTTTATCGTCAGCAACAAATTTATCAACACCATGTCTCAGTCTCCACAGATCGCCCAGCTGCTGCCGTTACCGCCAGCAGATGACGCGGAAGGCGTTGTGAAGAAGAGTACCTGGGACTATCTGTATGAACCGGATCCGAAAGCGCTGCTGGACACGTTACTGCGCCGCTACGTCGAGTCTCAGGTTTACCAGGGTGTTGTAGAAAACCTGGCCAGCGAGCAGGCCGCGCGAATGGTGGCGATGAAAGCCGCAACCGATAACGGCGGAAACCTGATCAAAGAGCTGCAGTTGGTATACAACAAGGCTCGTCAGGCCAGCATCACCCAGGAACTTACCGAGATCGTCTCGGGGGCCTCCGCGGTTTAACCAGGTTTAATGAATTAGGTAGAGGATTCAAGATGGCTACTGGAAAGATTGTCCAGGTAATCGGCGCCGTAGTTGACGTCGAATTCCCTCAGGACGCAGTACCACAAGTGTACAGCGCCCTTGAGGTTAAAAATGGTGATGCTCGTCTGGTGCTGGAAGTTCAGCAGCAGCTGGGTGGCGGCGTGGTTCGTACCATCGCCATGGGTTCTTCTGACGGCCTGAAGCGTGGCCTGGAAGCAGTTGACCTTGAGCACCCGATCGAAGTACCTGTAGGTACCGCAACACTTGGCCGTATCATGAACGTGCTGGGTGAGCCAATCGATATGAAAGGCGACATCGGCGAAGAAGAGCGCTGGGCGATTCACCGTTCAGCACCTTCTTACGAAGATCAGTCTAACTCGCAGGAACTGCTGGAAACCGGCATCAAGGTTATCGACCTGATGTGTCCGTTTGCCAAAGGCGGTAAAGTTGGCCTGTTCGGCGGCGCGGGTGTAGGTAAAACCGTAAACATGATGGAGCTGATCCGTAACATCGCGGCTGAGCACTCAGGTTTCTCGGTATTTGCCGGCGTGGGCGAGCGTACCCGTGAAGGTAACGACTTCTACCACGAGATGACTGACTCCAACGTTATCGACAAAGTGTCCCTGGTCTATGGCCAGATGAACGAGCCACCAGGTAACCGTCTGCGCGTAGCGCTGACCGGTCTGACCATGGCGGAGAAGTTCCGTGACGAAGGTCGTGACGTACTGCTGTTCATCGATAACATCTACCGTTACACCCTGGCCGGTACTGAAGTATCAGCCCTGCTGGGTCGTATGCCTTCTGCGGTAGGTTACCAGCCAACGCTGGCGGAAGAGATGGGCGTTCTGCAGGAACGTATCACCTCAACCAAAACCGGTTCTATCACCTCCGTACAGGCCGTTTACGTCCCTGCGGATGACCTGACTGACCCGTCTCCAGCCACCACCTTCGCACACTTAGATGCGACCGTGGTACTGAGCCGTCAGATCGCGTCTCTGGGTATCTACCCGGCGGTTGACCCACTGGATTCTACCAGCCGTCAGCTGGATCCACTGGTTGTTGGTCAGGAACACTATGACACCGCGCGTGGCGTTCAGTCACTGCTGCAGCGTTATCAGGAACTGAAAGACATCATCGCCATCCTGGGTATGGACGAACTGTCAGAAGAAGACAAACTGGTGGTAGCACGCTCGCGTAAGATGCAGCGTTTCCTGTCCCAGCCGTTCTTCGTGGCAGAAGTATTCACCGGTTCTCCGGGTAAATACGTGTCGCTGAAAGATACCATCCGTGGCTTTAAAGGCATCATGGAAGGCGAGTTCGACCATCTGCCAGAGCAGGCTTTCTACATGGTCGGTTCGATCGACGAAGCCGTGGAAAAAGCGAAAAAACTGTAATCATCTCCCCTGACGGGTGCGGACGGCGCAGGCCGCCCGCGCTCAGAGGGTGATGGTTTACCGGGAGGTTAACTATGGCTATGACGTTTCACCTGGACGTGGTCAGCGCGGAGCAACAGATGTTCTCCGGGCTGGTACAGAGCATCCAGGTTTCAGGCAGCGAAGGTGAGCTGGGTATTCGCCCTAACCACGCCCCGCTCCTGACTGCCATTAAGCCTGGTATGGTTCGCATCGTTAAGCAGCACGGCGACGAAGAGGTGATTTACCTCTCCGGCGGCGTGCTGGAAGTGCAGCCTGGCGCGGTTACCGTGCTGGCTGACACCGCGATCCGCGGCAGCGATCTTGATGAAGCCCGTGCGCTGGAAGCTAAGCGCAAAGCCGAAGAGCATATGAACAGCTCACACGGCGACGTGGACTTCGCAATGGCATCCGCAGAGCTGGCGAAAGCCATTGCTAAACTGCGCGTCATTGAGCTGACCAAAAAAGCGATGTAACTCAGGTTTAAGCGCTAAATGCCGGACAGGAAACTGCCCGGCATTTTTTTTGCCCGATCCCCCCCCTTCCGCCTGTCTGAAAGCTAATTTCGACCCGAGAAAAATGTAGTATTCTTAACGGTAAACCGTTTTACTTTCCTCTCTTCAACCCCAATCAGGATGTTTATGTCTGCAAAGCCGATGAGCGTGGTGATCCTTGCTGCTGGTAAAGGAACCCGTATGTACTCTGACCTGCCAAAAGTACTGCACAAGCTGGCCGGGAAGCCGATGGTTCAACACGTGATCGATGCTGCCCGCGCGCTGGACGCACGCCGCATTAACCTGGTGTACGGCCACGGCGGCGAGCTGCTGCAGAGCACGCTGAACGACGACACGCTGAACTGGGTGCTGCAGGCGGAACAGCTGGGCACCGGCCACGCGATGCAGCAGGCGGCACCGCACTTTGCCGATGACGAAGACATCCTGATGCTGTACGGCGACGTGCCGCTAATCTCGGTAGAGACGCTGACGCGCCTGCAGCAGGCGAAACCTGAAGGTGGCATTGGTCTGCTGACCGTGGTGCTGGATAACCCGACCGGCTACGGCCGTATCATCCGTGAAAACGGCAGCGTCACCGGTATTATCGAGCAGAAAGACGCCGCGCCGGCGCAGCTGCTGATTAACGAGATCAACACCGGCATTCTGCTGGCCAACGGCGCGGATCTGAAGCGCTGGCTCGGCAGGTTGACCAACAACAACGCGCAGGGCGAATACTACATTACCGACATTATCGCTCTTGCCCATCAGGAGGGCCGCCGCATCGAGGCTGTCCACCCTGCACGCACCACGGAGACCGACGGCGTCAATAACCGCCTGCAGCTGGCAACGCTGGAGCGGGTGTATCAGGCTGAGCAGGCAGAAAAACTGCTGCTGGCAGGCGTGATGCTGCAGGATCCGGCGCGTTTTGACCTCCGGGGTGAGCTGGTACACGGCCGCGACGTTCTGATCGACGTTAACGTGATCATCGAGGGCAAGGTAACGCTCGGCGATCGCGTGCAGATTGGCGCGGGCTGTGTGATTAAAAACAGCGTGATTGCCGATGACAGCGTGATAAGTCCTTACTCGGTGATTGAAGACGCCGGGCTGGCCGCGGGCTGCACCGTCGGGCCGTTTGCCCGCCTGCGCCCCGGCAGCGAGCTGGCGGAAGGTGCCCACGTCGGCAACTTTGTTGAGATGAAAAAAGCCCGCCTCGGCAAGGGCTCGAAGGCCGGCCACCTCAGCTACCTCGGCGACGCCGAGATCGGTGCCAACGTGAATATCGGTGCCGGCACCATCACCTGCAACTACGACGGCGTCAATAAATCGAAAACCGTCATCGGCGATGATGTATTTGTCGGCTCGGATACCCAGCTGATCGCGCCGGTCAACGTGGCGGCAGGCGTGACCATCGCCGCCGGCACCACCATCATGCGCGACGTGCCGGCGGCCGGGCTGGTCTATAACCGTAAAGAGCAGCAGCTCAACGCCAGCTGGCAGCGCCCGGTTAAGAAAAAATAAATTCTCACGCGCCGGCATGAACCGGTGCGGAAAAGGCAGTAAACATAAAAATAATCCCCACTCTCTACAAGGCTCGGGGAACCGGTAAAAACCGGATAATCAGGTCAGAAGACAACGCGAGCGGCGCTGAAACGCCGCTTAGTCAGGAAAATAACTTATGTGTGGAATTGTTGGTGCTGTAGCGCAGCGTGATATTGCTGAAATCCTGCTTGAAGGGCTGCGTCGTCTGGAATACCGCGGCTATGACTCCGCCGGTCTGGTGGTGGTGAATGCCGAAGGCCAGGCCACGCGCCTGCGTCGTCTGGGTAAAGTACAGGAGCTGGCCGGGGCGGCGGAACAGACTCCGCTGCACGGCGGAACCGGGATTGCGCACACGCGCTGGGCTACCCACGGCGAGCCGTCGGAAGCGAATGCCCACCCGCATATCTCAGATCACATCTACGTGGTGCACAACGGCATTATTGAGAACCACGAGCCGCTGCGCGAGCAGCTGATCGCCCGCGGTTACCGTTTTGCCTCGGAGACCGACACCGAAGTGGTGGCGCACCTGGTGCACTGGGAGCAGCAGCAGGGCGGCACGCTGCATGAGATCGTGCTGCGGGTGATCCCACAGCTGCGCGGTGCCTACGGCATGGTGATCATGGACAGCCGCGACCCGTCAACGCTGGTGGCCGCCCGTTCCGGCAGCCCGCTGGTGATCGGCCGCGGCGTCGGCGAGAACTTTATCGCCTCTGACCAGCTGGCGCTGCTGCCGGTGACCCGCCGCTTTATCTACCTTGAAGAGGGTGACGTGGCGGAAATTACCCGCCGCGAGGTGAAGGTGGTCGATCGTCACGGCAACGCGGTGAAGCGCGCGGAGATTGAATCCCACGCTACCTACGACGCCGGTGACAAGGGCGAATACCGTCACTACATGCAGAAAGAGATCTACGAACAGCCGGTAGCGATTAAAAACACCCTCAGCGGGCGTTTCAGCCACGGCGAAGTCGATCTCTCCGAGCTGGGACCGCAGGCGGAAGCCCTGCTGGCGCAGGTCGAGCATATCCAGATCGTCGCCTGCGGCACCTCCTACAACTCCGGTATGGTTTCGCGCTACTGGTTCGAATCGCTGGCGGGCGTGCCCTGTGACGTGGAGATCGCGTCCGAGTTCCGCTACCGCAAGTCGGCGGTGCGTAAGAACAGCCTGCTGATCACCCTGTCGCAGTCCGGCGAAACCGCCGACACGCTGGCGGCGCTGCGCCTGTCAAAAGAGCTGGGCTACCTCGGCTCGCTGGCTGTCTGTAACGTGGCCGGCTCGTCGCTGGTGCGCGAGTCAGACCTGGCGCTGATGACCAAAGCCGGCACCGAAATCGGCGTGGCCTCCACCAAGGCGTTCACCACCCAGCTCACCGTGCTGCTGATGCTGGTGGCGAAGGTCGGCCGCCTGAAAGGGATGGACCCGCAGGTTGAGCACGATATTGTGCACGGTCTGCAGGCGCTGCCGAGCCGCATTGAGCAGATGCTGTCGCAGGACGAGCTGATCGCCTCGCTGGCGGAAGACTTCTCCGACAAGCATCACGCGCTGTTCCTCGGCCGCGGCGATCAGTACCCGATCGCCATGGAAGGGGCGCTGAAGCTGAAAGAGATCTCCTACATTCACGCGGAAGCCTACGCGGCGGGCGAGCTGAAGCACGGCCCGCTGGCGCTGATCGATGCCGATATGCCGGTGATTGTGGTGGCACCGAACAACGAACTGCTGGAGAAGCTGAAGTCGAACATCGAAGAGGTGCGCGCGCGCGGCGGCCTGCTGTACGTGTTTGCCGACGTGGACGCCGGCTTTGCCAACAGTGAAGGCATGCGCATTATCCCGCTGCCGCACGTCGAAGAGGTGATTGCACCGATCTTCTACACCGTGCCGCTGCAGCTGCTCTCCTACCACGTGGCGCTGATCAAAGGCACCGACGTCGATCAGCCGCGTAACCTGGCGAAATCGGTGACCGTGGAGTAATCCGCACCCTTATCGGTTGACGCTGATAAAATCCGGCCCGCTCGTCAGGCCGGATTTTTTATGCCCGCAAATCAGCGCGCCGCTGCGCCGCGTTGTGGGGTAATGGCAGAGAGCACATCACAGATATCCTGGCTGAACTGCGGGGAGCGCTGCATCTTCTCCGTCCACTGCGTGTTGGCCACCTGCTGCTGCTGCGAAATCTGCTGGCTGGCGCGGAACAGGCTGTCGAAGAACGGCACAAGCATCGCACCGCCGGGCAGCGCCGACTGTTTAAACACCGGGCTGCCGTCGGTATAGGTCAGCTGCCGCAGCCCGGCCGGGACATCTACCGGGGCAAAGTAGCGCTGCGCGTAGCGATGCCAGAAAATCGCCGCGTCATAGCTGGCGTTAGCGTAGTCTGGGCAGTTCAGCGAGGGTGCGACTGCGGCCATCCCTTTGCTGCTGTCCCTGTACGGCATCTCCAGCCAGCGGGCCATCCCTTCCAGATACCAGCGCTGCTTGAATACGCCGTAACCGTACTGGTAGAGGTGGAACAGCTCGTGGGCCGGGGTGACGTTGCGCAGCGGGTTGACCGAGGTATCGACGATCAGCTTAAGGGCGCACGGCAGAGTGGTGCCGTCAGCCATCCTCTCCCGCGACACCTTATCAAAAGCCGCGCCCTTGCCGCGATCCTTGCGCAGCACGTAGATATTGATCTGCCCGGCATTCGCGAACACCTTCTGCCGCAGCGGCGAGCGCAGCCCCAGCGCGCCGGAGTAGAAGCGCTGCGCCGCCTGCAGCTGTATCGCCATATTCTCAATGCTGTCCGGGGTGCCGTTGCCGTTGCTGTCCCCGGTATGGCGCAGGCGATCGTTACCCTGCAGGCTGTAGAACAGGTGAAAATCACCCGCCACGTACTCTTTTTCCAGCAGCCGATCCTGGATCACTGACCCGCTCAGACAGCGCTCGGTTTTCAGGATTTCCCGCGCGTGGGCGCCGCTGGCGACGGATAAAAGGATAAAGGTGGCGATGCGTAATCTGGCCATAGGACTCCCCTTATGGGTTACAGCACGCTCTGCTGCTGGCGCGCGCTAAGCCGGGTTATTTCCTGAAAAACGATGCCGACCACCGTTTGCACCACGTCGGACAGCGTGCTGCTGGCGAAGTCGTCCTGTGGTAAAGCGACCTGTGTGCTGCCGATGGCGATGCCGTCCTGCGGTAAAGCGGCCTGTGCGCTGCCGGTAGTGATGCCGTCCTGCGGCAAAAAGACCTGCGTGCTGCCGGTGGTGATGCCGTGCTGCGGCAAAGTGACCTGCGTGCTGCCCGTGGCGATGTCCTCCTGCGGCAACGTGGCCTGCGTGATCCGCCGGCGATCGGCGAGCGGGTATTTACCCGCGTGGCCCAGGCGGTTGCCGGCGAAGAACTGCCCGCTGTGGCGATCGCGCGGCACCAGCCAGATATCACCGCCGGCGTGAATATCAATGGCAAAGCGCAGGCCTGCGGTGGCGAACTCCATCACCAGAATATAGCTGCGATAAAACCACAGCCGCTGCAGGCCGCTGAACGACAGGGTACGCAGCTTTTCGGCCAGCCGGTCGAGGTCCTCACGTTCGCTGCCGAGTTGCGTATCCAGCAGCGCCGCCACGTCAGTACGGAACAGCCGGTTGACCGTATCACTGTCGAAATGGTGCTGGCAGGTGTAGAGGCGCTCCAGCAGCGAGTCGACGTCGCCACTCTCCATGCGTTTTTTGATGCGCTGCCAGGCGCGCTCTTCGTTACAGACCGGATGCAGCACTTTACCTGTGGTGTGCGGCATGGCGGTCTCCGCGATAAAAATCGGCCGCGACATGCTGAAAAAGGGCGAAAAATAGTCGGGAAGTTTGCGCTGCAGACAGGCACCGCTAAAACCGTTGTTCAGCAGCAGCGTGCCGGTAAAGGCCTCATCGTTAGGATAAGCGGCATCTGCCGTGGTGTTGCGGGCGCTGCGCTGCGGTTTCAGGAAGTCGATAGCGGCAGCAGAGAGACGTATCAGGCTGTAGTACATACCCCAGATGGCGTCTCCGTACTCTGCTGACAGCGTGCGGTGCCACATCCAGGAGGGCTTCTTTCTGCCGAAACCAAACGCCAGGCAATCTTCGCTCAGCGCGGCAGAATCCGCCATAAACTGTACGATATCGCAGTGGAAAAAGACGTCGTCGTCCAGCAGCCAGTAGCGGTCGTAGCCGGGCAGATAATCGCGTGCGGCGTAGAAAATATAGTCACCACACAGCCAGCCGGCGTTGCTGAGCCAGCGCAGGTTGTTGTCATCCAGCCAGCGGCGGGAAAGCGCGTAGTGATTGCCGTTGATAAGGTTTTCAGTGACGTCAGGCTGGCTGAATTTCTCTTCGAAAATATAAACGTCAACCTGCGGATAGCGCGCAAACAGCGGTAACAGTAAATCCAGCCGCGCCTGCTGACCGGAATGCCGGATAATAAAACAGGTTTTCATCGGTATCCGTGCTCAGGGTGAGTACTGCATCCAGAGAGGCCCGCTGGCGGGCGGAAAACGTGCGTAGATCAAGCATAGAAGCGGCGGGGGCAGGATGCAACGCGGCCTGGTGGTACCCGCAACCGTAACCTTTAGCGGCGGCGGGCGGCTTCGATGGAACCGGCAGGGCAGCCGTTCTGTGCATCCGTAGACTGCGCCCGTAAGCCCGGGCGTACGGTACATCAGAGGAGTGAACCCGCCAGAGCGGCCGTCCAGCGCATCGGGGGATTGCACCAGCCATTCAGTGCCTGAGGGCATGGGGCCCTCAGGCCTGCCACGGGTGACTTCAGGGGATCGCGGTTTCGTGCAGATGCCGCCAGAGCGGCTTACCGTTCTCCAGGCTGAACACCGCCGTTGACCAGCGCAGGCTGCTGCCCTGTTCCGGCAACGTCTGCCGCTCGCGATACAGCACGGTGGCCCCGTCTGGCCCCTCCTGCAGCACCAGGCACTCGTCTGTCTCAATCACCAGCCCCGGCCGGCCGTCACGCTGCGTTCTGAACAGCGTGCTCAGCGCGGCGTAATCAATCTTAGCGCCGCCCGGCGTCACCATCGAAAAGTCCCGGTGAAAACGGCACAGCAGCGCCGCCAGTTCGCCCTCGCCTTTTCCCAGCCAGCTCTCAATGGCAACGTGAGCATCGACCACTTCCCTGATATAGCGATTCATCATGCGTTCTCCTCGTTTAATAATTGCTGTTTAACCGCGCGGTTGTTGATACGACCGCTGAGCAGCGCCGGGATCAGGCTGCCCGCCGCCGCAGTATAGAAGGTAAAGGCCCAGGCGGGTCTTGCGGCAAGATGCCCGATCAGCAGATTCTGCAGCAGGCTGAGCAACGCCACGCCGAAACAGAAGCTCAGCTGGCGGTTGATATTCCACAGCGCGCTGGCCTGTGGCAGCTCAGCGGCGGGGATCTGCAGAAAGGCGCTGCTCTGCGCAGTGCTGCTGCACAGGCTGCCGCCCAGCCCCATCAGCGTAAAGGCAGCAATCAGCTGCGGGAACGGATGGGCCGCCGTCACCTGTGCCAGCAGCACGATGCCTGCGGCCTGCAGCAGGCAGCCGGCGACGATCGGCGGGCGCGGGCCAAGCCGGTTGAACGTTCTGCCGGTGGTGGCGATCGCCAGCCCGGATGCCAGCGACCAGGGGATCATCAGCATCCCGCACTGCGCGGCTGAGAGACCCACCACCGTCTGCAGCCACAGCATCGCCAGCAGGCTGACGCCCATAAACAGCCCCGGAACGCACTGATAAACGCCCATCGAAAAGCGCAGCAGCGGCTCTGACAGCAGCGCCACGCTGAACAGCGGCGTAGGGTGACGGCGGCAGCGACGGACAAACCCCGCCAGCAGCCCCAGCCCGGCCAGCAGCAGCGCCAGTCCCCCACCTGCACCGTCCGCTTCGCTAAGACGGGTCATCGCCAGCAGCACCAGCAACAGACCGCTGCAGCCGCCCAGCAGGCCGGGCAGGTCGAGCGGCGCGTGTTCAGGGGCAGGCGGCTCCTGCCGCAGCCAGCACAGCGCCAGCAGCAGCGTTACTGCGGCCAGCGGCAGGCTGGCAAAAAACACCCAGCGCCAGTTCAGCGCCTGCACCAGCAGCCCGCCCAGCGTCGGCGAGAGCGCCGGAGCCAGCAGCGCCACCAGCATCACCACTGAGGCGAGCCTGGCGCGCTGGTGCGGCGGGTAAAGCTGCCAGGTAAGCGCCTGACCGACCGGGATCAGCAGCCCACCGCCGGCCCCCTGCAGAATACGCCAGGCCACCAGTTCACCCAGCGTTCCTGCGCAGCCGCTTGCCAGCGTAGCGGCCATAAACAGCAGCAGCGACAGCACAAAGACGCGGCGTGCGCCGAAGCGCTGCGTCAGCCAGGCGCTGAGCGGGATCGCCAGCGTCAGGCCGCAGATATAGCCGTTGCTGACCCACGCCAGCCCGGACACCGGGGCCTGCAGCGCCTGGCCGATAGCCGGATAGGCCACTCCGGCGATAAACATATTGACCAGATCGAGGAAAAACCCCGCCAGAAATACCCCTGCCACTTTGCTGCGATACTGCACGGTGATCACCTGCCTGCGAAAAAGGGCTCACTATAGGCGCGAAGTCCGGCGGGAAAAACCGCGTTACGGCTGATAAACTGTCAAAGCGATTTTGACAATATGGAGCCTGACGGTGCTGAATTTGCAAAGAGTGGCGATGTTTGTTGCCGTGGTCGAGGCGGGCAGCTTTACGGCCGCCGCTGCCACGCTGCGGCAGACAAAAGCGGCTATCAGCTTCAATATTGGTCGTCTGGAGGCGGATCTGGGGGTGGCGCTGCTGCTGCGTACCACCCGCCGGCTGGCGCTGACGCAGAGTGGTGAAGCGTTTTATACCCGCGCGTTGCGCCTGCTGGCCGAGAGCGATGCGCTGGAGCAGGAGGTGCGGCAAAACCACCTCAGCCTGAGCGGTGAGCTGACGGTCACCAGCACCGCAGAATACGGTGCGCGTAAGGTGATCCCGGCGCTGGCCGCCTTCGCGCAGCAGCATCCGCAGCTGCAGGTTCGCCACGTCTCTTCGTCGGCTCACGCCGACCTGATCTCTGAACGCTTCGACGTGGCGATCAGGCTCGGTAAACTCGCCGACTCCAGCTACCGGGCTGCCGCCATTGAACGGTTCACCATCCTGCCGGTTGCTTCACCTGGCTGGCTGGCGGCTCACCCGGTTACCACCCTTGCCGGGCTGGCTGAAGCCGACTGGATACTCCACCAGCGGCTGGCGTCACCGAGGCGCTGGTCGCTTACCGGGCCGGAGGGAGCAGTAGAGATGGAGATTAGCGGGCCGGCCCGTTTCTCCAGCGACAGCGCCTCGGCGCTGCTGGCGTTTGCCGCCGCCGGCTGCGGCGTGGCGCTGCTGCCCGAGTGGCTGGTGAGACAGCCGCTGGTGGAAGGTCGCCTGCAGCGGCTGCTGCCGCAGTACCGGTTCCCCGAACAGGGCGTTTACGCCCTGTGGCCGGACAGCCGCCATCTGCCGGCACGGGTCAGAGCCTTTATCGATTTTCTGCGTGCGTGGGTGACAGAAGGTGGCGTCAGCGCTGAGATAAATTAACCTGTGGCTGACCGACTGACCGACTGACCGACTGACCGACTGACCGACTGACCGACTGACCGACTGACCGACTGACCGACTGACCGACTGACCGACTGACCGACTGACCGACTGACCGGCTGACCGGCTGACCGGCTGGCGCTAATCCTGCTGCGGCGCATCGGCCAGCTTCTCCAGCAGAAAGTCGATCAGCGCCCGGCATTTGGGCGGCAGAAAGCGGTTAGGCTGCCACAGCAGCCAGGCGGTGCCGTAATACGAGGTCATATATTCCCATTCCGGCAGCACCGCCACCACCTGTCCCTCCGCCAGCGCCTGTGCGGCGGTAAAGCGCTGAATACAGCCGATGCCCAGCCCGGCGATGACGCCCTCCAGCCGCGCGCGGCTGTGGTTGGTGGCGTAGCGGCCGCGCACGGTCACGGCCTGCTCTTCCTGCGTCTCGCCGTGGCGCAGCCGCCAGCTGTTATCGCCGGGCCGTTCCGCCAGCCAGATGCAGTCGTGCTGCGGCAGATCGCGCGGATGCTGCGGCGTACCGCGCTGGCGCAGGTAGCCCGGGCTGGCACAGAGCACGTGGCTGATGTGCCTGAGCGGGCGACCGGCCAGCCCGGGCGGCGGCTGGTCCGTGATCCGGATCGCCAGGTCAATTTCACCGGCGATCAGGTCCAGTGGCCGATCGGTCATCATTAACTGCAGATCGACCTGGGGGAAGCGTCGCAAAAATTCCGGCACCGCTGGTGCGATCAGCTGGTTGCCGATAGCGCGCGGCACGCTGAGCCGCACGCAGCCCTGCGGCGTGTCGCCAGCCTGTTCGGATAGCGTCACCACCGAGCGGGCCGAGCGCAGCATCTCGTCACAGCGCGTCCAGGCAGCGCTGCCCGCCTCGGTTAAGCGCAGCCGGCGGGTGGTTCTCTCCAGCAGGCGCACGCCCAGCGCCGCTTCCAGGCTGGCGATCTGACGGCTGACCGACGAGGCGCTGCTGCCCAGCTGCTCAGCCGCCGCCGAGAAGCTGCCCAGCTCCACCACTTTTACAAACACCGCCATATACGGCAGCAGGCCCATCAGCTGATTTGTTCGCATAGCGCAAAAGTCTTGTTTGCCGGCACGGATTATTCCGCCTGAGGAAAAATAGCATACTTGGCGCAGGTAAATGTACAGAGGGCGGGAAAACGGTGGAACAACAGCAGCGGTACCGCACGGGCGGTGCGGAGTGGATGTTACTGGCGGTGGCGATGGTCTGGGGCAGCAGCTACGGCGTGGCGAAGCAGGCGCTGTGGTTTTACCCGGTAGCGGGCTTTCTGTTTATTCGCTTCGGGCTGACCTTCGCTGTTCTGCTGCCGACGCTGCGCCGCCACTGGCGACAGGCGGCAGGCCCGGGGCTGGTCCTGGGCGGCGTGCTGTTAGCGATTTTCCTCTGCGAGACTTACGGCATCGCCCACACCAGCGCCAGCAACGCCGCGTTTCTGATCGGCCTGTGCGTGGTGCTGACGCCGCTGGTGGAGTGGCTGCTGCTGCGCCAGCGACCTGAAAACGACATTCTGCTGGCGGCGCTGCTGTCGCTGTGCGGCGCGCTGCTGCTGACCGGGGCCAGCCCGCTGACCCTGAACGCGGGGGACGGGCTGATGCTGGCGGCGGCACTGCTGCGCGCGCTGATGGTCTGCCTGACCAAAAAGCTGACGCGGCATCGCGAAATCCCGGCGCTGGCGCTGACCTGTGTGCAAACCGGTGTCGTCGCCAGCGGCGCCCTGTTGCTGCTGCTGGTGACGGCAAAAGGCATCCCGCCGCTGCCGGTCAGCCCGGCGTTCTGGCTGGCGACGCTGTGGCTGGTGGGGCTGTGCACGCTGTTCGCCTTCTTCGCGCAGAACTACGCCCTGAAGCGCACCACACCGACCCGCGCCGCGCTGCTGATGGGGTCAGAGCCGCTGTTTGGCGCGCTGTTTGCCACCGTCTGGCTGCAGGAACAGCTCAGCACCAGCGCCTGGGTGGGCGGCGGAATGATCGTCGCGGCCTCGTTGTGGGCGGCGCGGCCGCGTAAAGCGCAGCGGCTGTATGCGGCCACCTAACGCGTATGCCGATCGGCAGGGTTGCGCGATGACGGATCTTCAATATTGCAGTACCGGCGCCGCGCAGTCCGTTATCCTGCCAGACAGGCCTCAGACAGGCCCCGGGCACGGTGGCCTGCCTTTGAAACGGTGGCGTTTCGCCCTCAACCGGCGGCCTGCGCAGGCGCATAGCTGCGATCGATAATCAGCACCGGTTTGATCGCCAGGCCGCTGGCCGAGTCTGCCTGCGCCTGGTTGATATCGGCAAAATCGTAGAATTTTACCAGCTTATCGAAGGGAAACTGGCCGTTCTGATACCAGCGAATCAGCTGTGGGATGCTGCTTTGCGGCACCGCATCGCCCATCAGCACCCCGGCAATATGGCGGCTGACGGCGATCAGATCGCGCATCGGGTTCAGGGCCAGCTCCGGGCGCGCCACCGCCAGCGGTGCAAAGGTGCCGCCAATCGCCACGCTCTCCAGCGCGCTTTGCATCACGCTGGTCAGGCCGCTGGTATCCAGCGCATACGCCACCCCTTTGCCGCCGGTCAGCTCGCGGATGGCTGTCGTCGCCTGCGCTTTCGTGCTGTTAATGGTGTGGGTTGCCCCCAGCTCCTTCGCCAGCGAGAGGCGCTGGTCATGAATATCGACGGCGATAATCGGATCGCAGCCGGCGATTTTTGCCGCCATGATCGCCGCCATACCCACCGCGCCGGTGCCAAACACCGCCATCGCGCTGCCCGGTGCCGGTTTCAGCGCGTTAAAGACCGTGCCGGAGCCGGTCAGCAGTCCGCAGGCCAGCGGGGCCATCAGCCGCAGATCCAGCGCCTTATCCACCACGATCAGGTTGTTGGCGGTGGTGTTGGTGTAAGTGGCAAAGGAGGACTGGTAAAAGAAGCTGGTCACCGGCGTCCCGTCTTCCCGCTGAAACAGCGTGCTGCCGTCATGGCGCAGGCCGTCAGAGTTCATTTTGTGGAAGTCCACGCAGTGTGACGGATGGCCGTGGCGGCAGTAAGCACAGTGGCCGCACCAGGCATACGACATCACCACGTGGTCGCCGGGCTGAATGCCGCGCACCCGGCTGCCCACCTGCTCAACGATACCCGCACCTTCATGGCCGAACACGGCCGGGAACGGGTGCGGCCCGTCGCCGACGCGCATCGCCTCATCGGAGTGGCAGATGCCGGAGGCGACCACCCTGACGCGCACTTCATCTTCCTGCAGTGGGGTGAGCGTTAAGGTTTCCAGCTGGTAAGGGTCATTAGTCTGATTAACAACAGCCGCAGTAATGTTCATCGCGATTCCTCTTAAGCGTTGGGACAGAAAAGTTAAACCCGGACAGCGTTAACGTTCGCGGGTGGTAAAGGCAGTAGCAAAGAGGGCGATCGCCAGAAATGCGCCTGTTGTGAGGGCGTGACCGGAAGGATGACAGGGATTTCTGCTTAAAATCATTTCACTAAGATCTGATCTCTGGCAGTCACATTTTTAGCCGATATCATCGGGCATCTTTCAATGATGAACGGAATAATCATGCTAAAAATCAGGACGATAATCGGCCTGCTACTGGGTATTACCTCTTTTGTGCAGGCAGAGCCGGTAAAAATTATGACCTTCAATACCTTCCTGCTGGCGCAGCCACCGGCCACCATCGGGCCGCTGACGATGGGCGATCGCGTTGATTTGATGTTGAAGGGAAAGCTGTTTAACGATGCAGATGTCATTGTTCTTAATGAAGCGTTCACGCTGCACGATACCAACCGCCTGCTGGATGGTCTTTCTCAGCAGGGATACCGTTGGCAAACCCCGGTGCTGAGCCGGGCTTTCACCCCGGTCGAGAAAGAGTGCAACGATAATCAGTGCTGGAATGCGAAAAAGAATAACTGGAGCCCGCTGCAGCTTGAAAACGGTGGCGTGGCAATTGTCAGCCGCCATAAAATTCTGCAGCGTGAACAGATGATTTTTCATAATAAAGGCTGTGGTTTTGACGCGGTGGCGGCCAAGGGGGCCGTGTATGCCAGAATCGCGCTGAACGGCAGCGGCGAAATTATTCACGTTTTTGGCACCCATACTCAGGCGGTGGACAGCCTGTGCAGTCAGGGCAGCGATGCCTGGTACCGTATCGCACAGTTTGAAGAGATCCGTAACTGGGTGCTGGAGAAACACATTCCGGCTGACGAACGGGTGTTTATCGCCGGCGATCTTAACGTCAATAAGGGGAGTGATGAATACCGGCAGATGTTGCAGCATCTGCACGTGGTGGAGCCGCGTTATGAGGGGGCAGACAGCACCTGGGACCCGCAGACCAATAAGCTGACCGGCTGGAGCTGGCCGGGCAGTAAAGGGGAGTATCTCGACTATGTTCTGTCGTTTAAGGATAACGTGGATGCCGGCATCACCTTACGGGCCTTACAACCCTCGTCAGCGCCGGACTTCTTTCACTACAGTGCGGCCAATTTTGCCGAGTATTCAGACCATTATCCGGTAGTGGCATATACCCCCGGTGCAGAAGCGGTTCCGGCGTTTAAGGCCAAAGACAGTGCGCGTTATCAAAATGTGGTGCTGAAATCGCAGCTGGATGGCCGCTATATCGCCGGCAGCAGCGGCGAGTATCTGACGCTGACGGCGGATAAATCGCAGGCGCACCGGTTCAGCCTTTATGAATGGATCGATACCGGTAAGGAGCTGTGGCCCTCTTCCTGTCTGCTGCCTAACCCGGGTACCTACCTCAAGATAAAATCGGCCGGCAGCAATAATTTCTGGGAGATGTGGCGTCCGAACGGGGTTTACTACTTAGATTCGAAGTCTGCTTCCTACGATCTTTATCTGTCGGCGGTGGATAAAACACACCGGGGCTGCCTTGAGTTGGGTGATGTCGTTTCCCTCAGCGATATGCGGATAAGCACCCTGACCCACTACTATCTGCAGGTGGACAGCAGCAACCGGGTTTCCCTCAGCGGGCGAATGCTGAGCGATGCGCCGCAGCAACAGCAGCAGTTCACGCTGGAAGTGGCACAATAATCCCCTAACCCCCGCTCTGCTGCTCAGGCTTTCCCCCGACGCTGGCAGCAGAGCGGAAGCAACGCGACCGCCGTTTCACTGAACGGTCAGTCGAATAATTCATCACGTCACGATTCACGACCGCAGTCACAAAAGTGTCATATAACGTACATTTTACTGTCACCAAACTGTCCTATTTTGCCTCCAGCAGCAATCATTAATCAGACAAACGGCCACACAGCCTGACCTTTTTATCCCCTGGAGGGAACATGACACTGATGCACAAAACTCTGGCTCAATTCGTCGCAGTCACCCTTTCTGTGAGCGCCTTCTCTGCCGTGGCAGCCACCAACCTGACCGGCGCAGGCGGCACCTTCCCGGCGCCGGTTTACAACAAATGGGCCGCTGAGTACAACACCGCGACGGGCAGCCAGGTTAACTATCAGGGCATCGGTTCTTCCGGCGGCGTGAAGCAGATTATTGCTAAAACCGTTGATTTCGGTGCCTCTGATGCGCCAATGAAAGATGAAGACCTGGAAAAGAACGGCCTGTTCCAGTTTCCGACGGTTATTGGCGGCGTGGTACTGGCAGTTAATATTCCTGGTATCAAGTCCGGCCAGCTGATCCTCGACGGTAAAACCGTTGGCGATATCTATCTGGGTACCATCACCAAGTGGAACGACCCGGCGATTACCAAACTGAACCCGGGCGTGAAACTGCCGGATTCCAACATCAACGTGGTGCGCCGCGCTGACGGCTCCGGCACCTCGTTCGTCTTCACCAGCTACCTGTCTAAAGTCAACAGCGACTGGAGCAGCAAAGTCGGTAAAGGCAGCACCGTAAACTGGCCGACCGGCCTGGGCGGTAAAGGCAACGACGGCGTGGCCGCGTTTGTTCAGCGTCTGCCGGGCTCAATCGGCTACGTAGAATATGCTTACGCCAAGCAGAACAGCCTGGCTTACACCAAACTGGTGGATGCCGACGGTAAAGCGATCGAGCCAGGCGAGAAGAGCTTCAGCGATGCCGCCAAGGGCGCAGACTGGAGCAAATCTTTCGCCCAGGACCTGACCTTCCAGAAAGGCGACAACGCGTGGCCAATCACCTCCACCACCTTTATCCTGCTGCACAAAGAGCAGGCTGACGCTGAGAAAGGCGCTGCGGTACTGAAGTTCTTTGACTGGGCGTATAAAAACGGCGGCAAAACCACCGCTGGCCTGGACTATGCGTCCCTGCCGGAGTCTGTAGTAAGCCAGATCCGTGCCGCCTGGAAAACCAATGTGAAAGACAGCTCTGGTAAAGCGCTGTACTAAGCAGTCGCGGGGCCGGCTCTGCCCGGCCCGCGCATCGGGCGGCTTTGACGCCGTCCCTATCCTCTACAAGTCGAGAATCCTATGGCTGCAACCAAGCCGACATTCAAAGCCCCGGGGAAGCAGGGTGATATCATTTTCGGCGCGCTGGTTAAACTGGCTGCGCTGATTGTGCTGTTGCTGCTCGGCGGCATTATCGTTTCGCTGATCTACTCCTCATGGCCGAGCATCCAGAAATTTGGTTTTTCCTTCCTGTGGACCAAAGAGTGGGATGCCCCTAACGAACAGTTTGGTGCGCTGGTGCCGATCTACGGCACCATCGTTACCTCCGTTATCGCGTTGCTGATCGCCGTTCCGGTCAGCTTCGGTATTGCCCTGTTCCTGACCGAACTGGCACCGAACTGGCTGCGCCGCCCGCTGGGCATTGCCATCGAACTGCTGGCCGCGATCCCCAGTATCGTGTACGGCATGTGGGGGCTGTTTATCTTCGCCCCGCTGTTTGCCACTTACTTCCAGCAGCCGCTGGGTGACGTGATGGCCAATATCCCGATCGTTGGCGCGCTGTTCTCCGGCCCGGCGTTCGGTATCGGTATCCTCGCGGCCGGGATTATCCTGGCGATCATGATCATTCCGTATATCGCTTCGGTAATGCGTGACGTGTTTGAACAGACCCCGGTGATGATGAAAGAGTCGGCCTACGGCATCGGCTGCACCACCTGGGAGGTGATCTGGCGGGTGGTGCTGCCGTTTACTAAAAACGGCGTGATCGGCGGCATTATGCTCGGCCTTGGCCGCGCGCTGGGGGAAACCATGGCGGTGACCTTTATTATCGGTAACACCTACCAGCTGGACAGCGCCTCGCTGTTTATGCCGGGTAACAGTATTACCTCGGCGCTGGCCAACGAGTTTGCCGAAGCCGAATCCGGCGTACATACCGCGGCGCTGATGGAGCTGGGGCTGATCCTGTTCGTGATCACCTTTATCGTGCTGGCCTGTTCCAAGCTGATGATCTCCCGTCTGGCGAAAAGTGAAGGAGCGCGCTCATGACCACTATGGAAATGCAGTCCCGCGCTGAACTGGAAGCCTCACGCCGTAAAATGCAGGCATGGCGCCGCACCAAGAACCGCATCGCGCTGGCGCTGTCGCTGGGCACCATGGCTTTTGGCCTGTTCTGGCTGGTGTGGATCCTCTTCGCCACCGTGACCCGTGGCTTCGACGGTATGTCGCTGGCGCTTTTCACCGAAAACACCCCGCCGCCGAACACCGCCGGCGGTGGCCTGGCTAACGCCCTCGCGGGCAGCGGCCTGCTGATCCTCTGGTCGACGGTGTTCGGTACGCCGCTGGGCATTCTGGCCGGCGTCTACCTGGCCGAGTATGGCCGCAAAGGCTGGCTGGCCGAGGTGATCCGCTTTATTAACGATATCCTGCTGTCAGCCCCATCGATAGTGGTCGGCCTGTTTGTCTACACCATCGTGGTGGCGCAGATGAAACACTTCTCCGGCTGGGCCGGGGTGGTGGCGCTGGCGCTGCTGCAGATCCCGATCGTGATTCGTACCACGGAGAATATGCTCAAGCTGGTGCCGGACAGCCTGCGTGAAGCGGCTTACGCGCTGGGTACGCCGAAGTGGAAGATGATCTCGGCGATCACGCTGAAGGCGTCGATCTCCGGCATTCTGACCGGAGTGCTGCTGGCGATTGCCCGTATCGCCGGTGAGACCGCGCCGCTGCTGTTTACGTCGCTGTCGAACCAGTTCTGGAGCACCGACATGATGCAGCCGCTGGCCAACCTGCCGGTGACCATCTTTAAGTTCGCTATGAGCCCGTTTGCCGAATGGCAGAGCCTGGCCTGGGCGGGCGTGCTGATTATCACGCTGTGCGTACTGTTACTGAATATTCTGGCTCGCGTGATTTTCGCTAAGAGCAAACATTAATTTCACCGCGCTGCCCCGGCGGCGCGGGCCAAGTGAGACTAAACAGATGAGTACTTCCGCTAAGATGATTCAGGTTCGTGATTTGAACTTCTACTACGGAAAATTTCACGCGCTGAAAAACATTAACCTGAATATCGCGAAAAATCAGGTGACGGCGTTTATCGGCCCGTCCGGCTGCGGCAAATCCACCCTGCTGCGCACCTTTAACAAAATGTTCTCGCTCTACCCGGAGCAGCGCGCCGAAGGTGAGATCCTGCTGGACGGTGACAACATCCTCACCAACAGCCAGGATATCGCCCTGCTGCGCGCCCGCGTCGGCATGGTGTTCCAGAAGCCAACGCCGTTCCCGATGTCGATTTACGACAACATCGCCTTTGGCGTGCGCCTGTTTGAGAAGCTCTCCCGCGCCGATATGGACGAGCGCGTGCAGTGGGCGCTGACCAAAGCCGCGCTGTGGAACGAGACCAAAGACAAGCTGCACCAGAGCGGTTACAGCCTCTCCGGCGGCCAGCAGCAGCGTCTGTGCATCGCCCGCGGCATCGCCATCCGCCCGGAAGTGCTGCTGCTCGACGAGCCCTGCTCGGCGCTGGACCCGATCTCCACCGGCCGCATCGAAGAGCTGATTACCGAGTTAAAACAGGATTACACCGTGGTGATCGTGACGCACAATATGCAGCAGGCGGCACGCTGCTCGGATCACACCGCGTTTATGTACCTTGGCGAGCTGATCGAGTTCAGCGATACCGACACGCTGTTCACCAAGCCCGCTCAGAAGCAGACCGAAGATTACATTACCGGCCGCTACGGCTGAAAACAGGTGATGACCCTTGCCATTCTGCGGCGGCGGGCAGCCCGCGCCCGGAATGACGGAATTTTTAACGCCTGTTTAAAACAGGTCTGGAGTTTACGATGGATAGTTTAAATCTGAACAAACATATCTCCGGCCAGTTCAACGCCGAGCTGGAGCATATCCGTACCCAGGTGATGACCATGGGCGGCATGGTGGAGCAGCAGCTGACCGACGCGATCACCGCGATGCACAACCAGGACACCGAGCTGGCCAACAAGGTGATCGAAGGTGACCACAAGGTCAATATGATGGAAGTGGCGATCGACGAGGCCTGCGTGCGCATCATCGCCAAGCGCCAGCCGACCGCCAGCGACCTGCGCCTGGTGATGGCGATCATTAAAACCATCTCCGAGCTGGAACGCATCGGCGACGTGGCCGAGAAGATCTGCCGCACCGCGCTGGAGAAGTTCACCCAGCAGCAGCAGCCGCTGCTGGTCAGCCTGGAGTCGCTGGGCCGCCACACCGTGCAGATGCTGCACGACGTGCTGGACGCGTTTGCGCGAATGGATATTAACGAAGCGATTGAAATTTATCGCGAAGATAAGAAGGTTGACCAGGAGTATGAGGGCATCGTGCGTCAGCTGATGACCTATATGATGGAAGATCCGCGCACTATCCCGAGCGTGCTGACCGCGCTGTTCTGCGCCCGTGCCATCGAACGTATCGGTGACCGCTGCCAGAATATCTGTGAAATCATCTTCTACTTCGTTAAAGGTCAGGACTTCCGCCACGTGGGCGGCGATCGGCTGGATAAGCTGCTGGCCGGTGAAGACGGCGGCAGCAACCCGGCGTAACCGCAGACAGGGCGCATCGCGGTGGCGAGCGCCCTGTTGCTCTTCCGGCGGCGGTGGCTGTTAAACTGACTGCTACTGCTACTGCTACTGCTACTGCTACTGCTACTGCTACTGCTACCCGCCTTCTGGCCTCAGGCCCTGCTCCTTTTCGCATTCTGCCCGCCCCTGACAGGTTCTGACGATCGCTTCTGCCAGTACTGGACCCGTGCGCGGTCGCCAGCGGTTATCCTTCGCCTGGTCGGGTCGTCAGATATGTCGTTAGCCTGCTAATCCCGTATACTGCGCGCACAATTGATCTTCAAGGTGTTGAATTCATGTCTGCTTCCTCCCCTGAATCGCGCGGCGTTACGCCGGGCAAAGCCATGGTCGCCGCCGTCAGCGGCTACGCAATGGACGGCTTCGATCTGCTGATCCTCGGCTTTATGCTGCCGGCCATCAGCGCCGGGCTGGCGTTGACCGCCTCACAGGCCGGTTCGCTGGTCACCTGGACGCTGATCGGCGCGGTGCTTGGCGGTATCCTGTTTGGCCACCTCAGCGACCGGCTGGGCCGCATTCGCGTGCTGACCTTCACTATCCTGATGTTTTCGCTGTTTACCGGGCTGTGCGCGGTGGCGCAGGGCTACTGGGATCTGCTGGCCTACCGCACGCTGGCGGGAATGGGGCTGGGCGGCGAGTTCGGTATTGGCATGGCGCTGATCGCCGAAGCCTGGCCGGCCAGCAAACGTAACCGCGCCTCGGCGTGGGTGGGGATGGGCTGGCAGCTCGGCGTGCTGCTGGCGGCGTTTATCACCCCGCTGCTGCTGGATGTTATCGGCTGGCGCGGCATGTTCCTGGTCGGGCTGCTGCCGGCGCTGGCCTCGTTTGCCATCCGTCGGGGTATGGGCGAGCCGGAGGCCTTTACCCGCCACGTTGACGTCAATCAGGGGCTATCCTTCGCCACCCGGCTGAAGCTGCTGTTTGCCGACCGGGCCACCGGTAAGGCCAGCATCGGCATCTTTATCCTCTGCTCGGTGCAGAACTTCGGCTACTACGGGCTGATGATCTGGATGCCGAGCTACCTCTCCAGCCAGTTCGGCTTCTCGCTGACCAAATCCGGCCTGTGGACGGCGGTGACGGTGGTGGGGATGACCTTCGGCATCTGGCTGTTTGGCCTGCTGGCCGACCGCTTCGCCCGCTGGAAGATTTTCCTGATTTATCAGATTGGTGCAGTGGTGATGGTGGTGGTCTACGCCCAGCTGCGTGACCCGACGGTGATGCTGTTTACCGGTGCGCTGATGGGGCTGTTCGTTAACGGCATGATCGGCGGCTATGGCGCGCTGATCTCCGACACGTACCCGGTGAAGGTGCGCGCCACCGCGCAGAACGTGCTGTTTAACCTCGGGCGCGGCGTCGGCGGCTTCGGCCCGCTGGTGATTGGGCTGCTGGCCCTGCACTACTCCTTTGTGGCGGCGATCACCCTGCTGGCGCTGATCTACCTGCTGGATATCGTCGCCACTCTGTTCCTGCTGCCGAAGAAACAGGGTAACGACGAGGACAGCCTCGGGGCGATTGGCTGAACCCGCCCTGCGGGCACGGCCTGAACGCGGCGACGTTCAGCCCGTCTGCAGATGCGGCAGGCCGGGTGGCGGTTCAGCCCGCCAGTGGAGGCAGCCGGCAGGAACAGTGCCCGCCGGGTAAGGTGTTCAGCTGACCAGCGGGCGCACCGCGTCCAGATAGTGACTGAGCAGCGCCTGCATCTCCACCACCGGCTGGGTATCCGCCTTTTCACGCATCAGATAGATGCCCACCGACAGATTAGGGCTGCCGGTGGTGGTCTGCAGCGGCTGCAGGCCATACTGCGCAAAGTACCCGGCCATGCAGCGCGGATAGGTGAGCAGAATACCGTCCGAGTCGTTGACCATATCCACCGCCGCCATCAGCGAATTGCTTGACCAGATCACCCGCTCGGCCAGGTGCAGCCGGTTGCGCAGCGTGCGCTTGGCCTGCATATCGTCCATCATGTGCTGGTAGCGGCTCTCGTCCGGCGTCAGCTCCACCAGGTTGTAATCCAGCAGCTCGTGCGGTTCGATCGGGCGGCCCAGCAGTGGGTGGCCGCTGCGCACGTAGTAGCTGTCGCGGGTGGTGAACAGCGGCAGGAAACGGATCCCCGCCCCCGGGTTCAGCCCCTGGATCTCATGGCCGATAAACAGGTCGATATCGCCGCCGAGCAGCAGGTCCATCAGCCGCAGATGGTTGCCGAGATCGACGTGGATATTCACTCCCGGATGGCGGCTGCGGTAGGCGTTAAAGCTGTCGCGCACGAACATCACCCACCAGGCGTGGCCGGTGCCCATGCGCAGGCTCTGCGTCTGCCGCGCCTTGATCGAGGCCAGCTTTAGCAGCGTGTTGTCGTAGATACGCTGCATCATCTGCGCCTGCTCCAGCAGCAGTTCGCCAAATTCGGTGGTTTTCACGCCGCTGGAGGTGCGCTCCAGCAGCGGCACGCCGAGATTCTCCTCCAGTTTCTTCATGTTATGGGTCAGCGTCGGCTGACTGAGGCAGAGCTTGTTTGCTGCATGGCTCACATTTTGAAACTTCGCTACTTCGATAAACTGCCGCAAAATTTTGTCCACGATCATAGTTTCCCGCAGTGGTATAGAAAGTTTCTATAGCGTAGCGCAAATTATCGATTTCCTTCGATAGCAGGCTTTCGCTACTTTTCTTCTCAGCTGAGGTTCCGGCTGCTGACTGAGAGGAAGCCATGAAAAATGCGATTGCGGGTCTGTTTGCTGCCACGCTGGTGCTCTGCGCCGTGGCACGGGCGGATACGTTGCGAATGGAGTGTACCCCGAGCAAAGAGGGGCGGCAGTTCTGCAACGAGATCAAACAGCGCTTTGAAGCGCAGACCGGTCACACCCTGCAGTTTATCGAGCTGCCGCGCGCCTCTGACGAGAAGCTGTCGCTGTTTCAGCAGCTGTTCGCCGCCAGAGACGCCGGGGCGGTTGATCTGTTCCAGGCCGATACGGTGTGGATCGGCATCCTCAACAGGCACCTGCTGGATCTCACCGATGCGGTCGCGGATATCCGCGACGACTTCTTCCCGTCCGCCTGGCAGAACAACCTGGTGAACGGCCGGGTAAAGGCGGTGCCCGCCTTCCTTGATACCGGCGTGCTCTACTACCGCCGCGATCTGCTGGAAAAATATGGCGAGCAGCCGCCGCAGAGCTGGGCGGAGCTGACCGCCGTCAGCGAACGTATTCAGCAGGCCGAACGTCAGCAGGGCCATAAGCAGTTCTGGGGCCTGGTGTTTCAGGGCAAAGCCTACGAGGGGCTGACCTGCAACGCGCTGGAATGGATCGCCGGCAGCAACGGCGGCCGTATTATCGACCCTGACGGCACCATCACCGTCAACAACCCGCAGGCGGCCCGCTCTCTTGATATGGCGGCGGGCTGGATCGGCCATATCTCGCCGAAAGGCACGCTGGGCTACATGGAAGAGGAGGCGCGTGCGCTGTTCCAGAACGGCGATGCGCTGTTTATGCGCAACTGGCTCTACGCCTGGGTACTGGCGCAGGACAGCAGCAGCCCGGTGCGCGGTAAGGTCGGGGTGATGCCGCTGCCGGCGGGGGAAGATGGCGAGTCGGTCAGTACGCTGGGCGGCTGGCAGTGGGCCGTCAGCGCGTACAGCAAAAACCCGCAGGCGGCGATTGCGCTGCTGAAAATTGTCAGCGACGCGCAGTCCCAGAAGCGCGCGCTGACGCTGCTCGGCCTCGCGCCATCGCGCACCGCGCTCTATGACCAGCCTGAGGTGCTGGCGCAGGCCGCTTACCTCGGGCAGCTGAAAACCATTTTCTCCCGGGCGGTACCGCGCCCGGCCACCCAGACCCGCCGCCAGTACGCCCAGGTGTCGCGGGCGACCTATAACGCCACCTTCAATGTATTACGCGGTAACAGCGATGGGGCCACCGCCGTTGCGGATCTTCAGCAGCGGCTGGAACGGATTAAAGCCAGAGAGTGGCGCTGAGCGCCCTGCAACCGAACCGGAGCTGACCGATGAAACCTGAAACCCATGCACTTCCCCCGCAGGCCGCGCCTGTGGCCTCCCCGGCGGTCGCCGCCGCGCGCGGCCGCCTTAACTGGCAACAGCGGCGGCGGCGCGTCGCCTGGCTGCTGGTGGCCCCAGCGCTGCTGCTGCTGGCCGCCGTGGCGGGCTGGCCGCTGCTGCGCACGCTGTTCTACAGCTTTACCGACGCGATGCTCGACGCGCCGGAGGAGTACCGCTTTGTTGGTCTGCGCAACTACCTTGACCCGCTGGCGGACGGGCAGACCTTCGGCATTCTGGCCGATCCCCAGTGGTGGCAGGCGGTGGGCAACACCCTGTGGTTCAGCGCCATTTCGGTGTCGCTGGAGCTGCTGTTCGGCCTGCTGCTGGCGCTGCTGATGAACCAGCGTTTTCGCGGCCAGGGGCTGGTGCGCACCGCCATTCTGGTGCCCTGGGCGATCCCGACCATCGTCACCGCCAAAATGTGGGGCTGGATGTTCCACGACCAGTACGGGGTGATTAACGACCTGCTGCTGAAAATCGGCGCCATCAGCACGCCGCTGGCGTGGGTGGCGGAACCCGACCTGTCGATGTGGGCGGTGATTGTCGCCGACGTGTGGAAAACCACGCCCTTTATGGCGCTGATGCTGCTGGCGGCGCTGCAGCTGATCCCCGGCGATCTCTACGAGGCGGCGCGGGTGGACGGTGCCGGCGCCTGGCAGCGCTTCCGCCGCATTACCCTGCCGCTGATTATGCCGGCGCTGATCGTGGCGCTGATTTTCCGGGTGATGGACGCGCTCAGGGTGTTTGACCTGATCTACGTGCTGACCTCCAACAGCGAGGCGACGGTTTCGGTCTCCGGCTATGCCCGCGACCAGCTGGTCAGCTACCAGCAGATGGGCGCGGGATCGGCGGCCTCGGTGCTGGTGTTTATGATGGTGGCCGGCATTGCGGCCTGTTTTCTGCTGATCGGACGCCTGAACGGGCGGGAGAGAGCGTAATGAAACTGCATTCACGGCTGACTGCTCATAACGTGTTGATTTACGGCGGTGCGGCGCTGGCCTGCCTTATCTGCCTGTTCCCGTTTTACTACGCCATCGTCACCTCGCTGCGCGGCGGCCAGGCGCTGTTCCAGGTGGCGTACCTGCCGGACGGCCTGCACTGGGATAACTACCGCAACGCGCTGCTGGAGAACGGCATGGCGCGCAGCCTGTTTAACTCGCTGCTGGTGGCGACGCTGACCGTCGGCCTCTGTCTGCTGGTGTCGATCACCGCCGCCTTTGCGCTGGCGCGCATCCCGTTTCGTGGCCGCAAGTTTCTGCTGTTTACCATTCTCTGCGTGTCGATGTTCCCGCAGGTGGCGGTGCTCTCCGGCATGTTTGAGCTGGTGCGCTTTCTCGGCCTGTATGACTCGGTGGGCGCGCTGGTGCTCTCCTACACCACCTTCTCGCTGCCGTTCACCGTCTGGGTGCTGACCACCTTTATGAAGGCCATCCCGCCGGAGCTGGAGGAGGCGGCGATTGTCGACGGGGCCAGCACCTGGACCATTATCACCCGCATTTTCGTGCCGATTATGGGGCCGTCGCTGGTCACCACCGGGCTGCTGGCGTTTATCGGCGCGTGGAACGAATTTATGTTCGCCCTGACTTTCGTCATCTCCGGTGACAAGCGCACCGTGCCGGTAGCGATCGGCATGCTGCAGGGCGCTTCGCAGTACGAGCTGCCGTGGGGAACCATTATGGCCTCCTCGGTGATCGTCACCCTGCCGATCGTGGTGCTGGTGCTGATTTTCCAGCGGCGCATCGTCAGCGGTCTGACCAACGGTGCAGTTAAAGGTTGATGTTCTTTTTTCCTCAAGGAGTTAAGCAATGGCTACAAAAATCGTATTAGTCGGGGCAGGCAGCGCGCAGTTTGGTTATGGCACCCTCGGGGATATCTTCCAGAGTACCGCGCTGTACGGCAGCGAGATCGTGCTGCACGACATCAACCCGGCGTCGCTGGCGGTGACCGAGAAAACCGCGCGGGATTTCCTCGCGGCTGAGGATCTGCCGTTTCTCGTTAGCGCCACCACCGACCGGCGCGAGGCGTTGAAAGGCGCGGAGTTTGTGATTATCTCCATCGAGGTGGGCGATCGCTTTGCGCTGTGGGATCTCGACTGGCAGATCCCGCAGCAGTTCGGCATTCAGCAGGTGTACGGCGAGAACGGCGGCCCCGGCGGCCTGTTCCACTCGCTGCGCATTATCCCACCGATCCTCGACATCTGCGCGGACGTGGCCGATCTCTGCCCGGATGCCTGGGTGTTTAACTACTCCAACCCGATGAGCCGCATCTGCACCACCGTGCATCGTCGCTTCCCGCAGCTGAACTTTGTCGGCATGTGCCACGAAATCGCCTCGCTGGAGCGCTATCTGCCGGAAATGCTCGGCACCTCGTTTGACAACCTGCAGCTGCGTGCTGCCGGTCTTAATCACTTCAGCGTGCTGCTGGAGGCGCGATATAAGGACAGCGGAGCGGACGCCTACGCTGACGTGCGCGCCAGAGCGCCGGACTATTTTGCCACCCTGCCGGGCTACAGCGATATCCTCGACTACGCCCGCACCCACGGTCAGCTGGTGGAGACCGAAGGCAGTACCGAGCGCGCCTGGCTGGGCGGCCGCGACAGCGCCAAACCCTGGGCCGACCGCACGCTGTTTAAGGAGGTGCTGGCGAAGTTCAACTACCTGCCGATCACCACCGACAGCCATTTTGGCGAGTATATCCGCTGGGCCAGCGAGGTCAGCGACCATCGCGGCATTCTCGATTTCTATACCTTCTACCGCAACTACCTGGGCCACGTGCAGCCGAAAATTGAGCTGAAGATGAAGGAGCGGGTGGTGGCGATTATTGAGGGCATCCTCAGCGACTCCGGCTACGAGGAGGCGGCGGTCAATATTCCCAACCGCGGCTATATCCGCCAGCTGCCGGAGTTTATCGCGGTGGAGGTGCCGGCGATTATCGACCGCAAAGGGGTGCACGGCATCAGCGTCGATATCCCGCCGGGTATCGCCGGGCTGCTGACCAATCAGATCGGCGTGCACGATCTGACCGCCGAGGCGATCCTCAACCAGTCGCGCGACCTGGTGGTGCAGGCGCTGCTGGTGGATTCGGTTAACGACAAATGCAAAGCGATCCCGGAGCTGGTCGATCTGATGATTGCCCGCCAGCGCCCGTGGCTCGACTACCTGAAGTAAAACCGGCCGCAGGGGCGGCTGCCCCTGCACAGGCTCATTGTAATCAGCAGGGGGCGTGATGGCGCAACTGACTCTGAACAAACTGCAAAAGCAGTACGGCAACCATATCCAGGTGATTAAATCGCTGGATTTACAGATTAACAGCGGCGAATTTGTGGTGATCGTCGGACCGTCCGGCTGCGGCAAGTCAACGCTGCTGCGGATGATTGCCGGGCTGGAGGCGATCGGCAGCGGCGAGATGCTGATCGACGGCTGCCGGGTTAACGAACATACCCCGGCGGAGCGCGGCGTCGGTATGGTGTTCCAGTCCTATGCGCTTTACCCGCATATGAACGTTTTTAAAAACATGGCGTTCCCGCTGGAGATGGCCGGCGTGGATGCCGCTGAGATCGCCCGTCGGGTGAATGAAACCGCCAGCGCGCTGCAGCTGGAGCCGCTGCTGCAGCGGCGGCCGAAAGATCTCTCCGGCGGCCAGCGTCAGCGGGTGGCGATGGGGCGCGCCATCGTGCGCGAGCCGCGGCTGTTCCTGTTTGACGAGCCGCTCTCCAACCTTGACGCCTCGCTGCGCGTGCAGATGCGTATGGAGGTGGCGGCGCTGCACCGGCGGCTGCGATCGACCATTATTTACGTCACCCACGATCAGGTGGAGGCGATGACGCTGGCCGACCGCATCGTGGTGCTGAATCAGGGGCGTATTGAGCAGGTGGGTACGCCGCTTGAGCTGTATGACCAGCCGGCCAACACCTTTGTGGCGCAGTTTATCGGCTCGCCGAAGATGAACCTGATGCCGGCCACTCTGCAGCGGGCGGGGGCGGCGCAGAGCCTGGTGGCGCTGGATAACGGCAAAACCCTGCTGCTGCCGGTGGCCACCCCGCAGGCGGCGCAGGGGCAGCGCGTCAGCGTCGGCATTCGCCCGGAGCATATCCTCAGCGGCGGCGACCGCGCCTGTGAATATCAGGGCAGGGTGCTGTTCGTTGAACAGATGGGCAATGAAACGTATCTCTATCTGGATAACGGCAGCGGCGGTGAGCCGTGGGTGGTGCGCCACCCGGATCGCCTGCGGCTGAGGGCGGGCGACATGCTCGGCATTCACCTGCCGCCCGAGTGCTGCTATCTGTTTGACCCTCACGGGCAGGCGTTTCCGCGCCTGCTGCCCGCACAACCTCACTAATGTAAGGCGGTAATCTGTGAATCAGTTAACCACGGCGCGCTGGTGGAAAGAGGCGGTGGCCTATCAAATCTACCCGCGCAGCTTTATGGACAGCAACGGCGACGGCATTGGCGATCTTAACGGCATCACCGCACGGCTCGACTACCTGCAGTGGCTGGGCATTGACGTCATCTGGCTCTGCCCGATGTACCCGTCGCCGAACGACGATAACGGCTACGATATCAGCGACTATCAGGGGATTATGGCCGAGTTCGGCACCATGGCCGACTTTGATCGCCTGCTGGGCGAGGTGCACGCACGCGGTATGCGGCTGATCCTCGACCTGGTGGTCAATCACACCTCGGACGAGCACCCGTGGTTTATTGAGTCGCGCTCGTCACGTGATAGCGAAAAGCGCGACTGGTATATCTGGCGCGACGGTAAAGCGGGCCGTGAGCCGAACAACTGGGAGAGCATCTTCAGCGAACCGGCGTGGAAATATGATGCGGGCAGCGATCAGTACTTTATGCATCTGTTTTCGGCGCGTCAGCCGGACCTTAACTGGGAAAATCCGGCCACCCGCCATGCGCTGTACGACATGATGCGCTGGTGGCTGGAGAAGGGCATCGACGGCTTCCGCATCGACGCCATCTGCCATATGAAGAAGCAGCCGGGGCTGATGGATCTGCCAAACCCGCACGGGCTGGCTTACGTGCCCTCCTTCGACGCGCACCTTAACTTCCCCGGCCTGCTCGATTTTGTCGATGAGATGAGCGAGCAGGTGTTTAACCGCTACGACATTATGACGGTGGGTGAAATGAACGGCGCCTCGGCGGAGCAGGCCGAAGCCTGGGTCGGCGAACGGCATCAGCGGCTGAATATGATCTTCCAGTTTGAGCACGTCAAGCTGTGGCAGGACAATCCGCCGCCCGCCGACGGGCCGGGCATCAACGTGCCGGCGCTGAAGCAGATCTTTACCCGCTGGCAGACGCAGCTGGAGGGGAAAGGCTGGAACGCGCTCTACGTCGAAAACCACGATATCCCGCGCGTGGTGTCGCACTGGGGTGATGATAAACAGTATCTGCGCGAGAGCGCCACGGCGATTGCCGCCATGTACTTCCTGATGCAGGGGACGCCCTTTATCTATCAGGGCCAGGAGCTGGGAATGACCAACACCCGCTTCGCCAGCCTGAATGATTTCCAGGATATCGCGGCGCGTAACCGGGTGATCAGGCTGCAGCAGCAGGGCGTGGCGGATGCCGATATCCTGGCGATGCTCAGCCGCATCTGCCGTGATAACTCGCGCACGCCGATGCAGTGGAGCGCGGAGCACAACGCCGGTTTCACCACCGGCACGCCGTGGCTGGCGACCAGCGTCAATTATCCGGCGATTAACGTTGCGCAGCAGCGGGAGGATAAGCAGTCGGTGCTCAGCTTCTACCGGGCGCTGATCGCGCTGCGTAAGGCCTCACCGGCGCTGGTTTACGGACAGTATCAGCTGCGGCTGGCGGAGCATCCGGCGATTTACGCCTATACGCGCAGGCAGGATCGGCAGCAGTATCTGGTGCTGACCAACCTGAGCGGCGTGTCGCAGCAGGTCGATCCTGCGCAGCTGGCGTTAGAGGGCTGGCAGCGGGTGCTGGGCAACTACCCTGATGACGGCGAGCTGCAGCTGCTGCGGCCGTGGGAGGCGCGGGTGTACCGGCATCAGTAACGCCAGACGCGGAACGCAGGTTCCGCGTCTTTTTTACCGGGTTCCTGCGCTGGCGGCAGTCAAACCCGGCCCGTTAACGCGTTAATTCCCAGCCGCGCTCGCGCCACAGCGCGGGCAGCTGATCCAGCGCGGTAAACGGCGTCACCAGCGGGTGATCGATAACCGGATTGTGCGCGTCGGCGCAGTAGTAAAATACCGGGATGCCGGCAGCAATGCCGGCCTGTGCCCCGGCTTCGGAGTCATCCACCAGAATGCAGCGGCGGATATCCACGCCCATCTTCGCTGCCGCGTGAAACATTAACCCGGGTTCCGGTTTCCAGTGCTGAATATCATAGCCGCTGTACAGCCGGTCATCAAAATAGCGCCGCAGCCCGGTCAGCCCCAGCGAGTGCTGCATTTTCGGCACCGTGCCGTTGGAGACCACGCACACCGGCACCGCTATCTGCGCCAGCAGCGCCTCTGCGCCGGCGATCGGCTGCAGCTCCAGGTCAAACAGCCGCGCCACCTCAGCGCGATACTCAGGCTCCAGCACGCTGACTGGCGTACTGAGCTGATGCTCGCGGCAGACGTCGGCGATAATGTCATACAGCTTCACGCCTTTGTATCTTTCAAACATGGTCTGCAGCGACAGCTGCGCGCCGTGGCGGGCAAAGGTGTTGACGTAGGCCTGGGTGCAGAGCAGTTCGCTGTCCACCAGCGTGCCGTCACAGTCAAAAAAGATGCAGTCGGGTGACATTCGTCCGTCCTTAACGGTGAGAAAAGAACCTTCACTTTACGCGATCGCGAATGGATTGCGACCCCGAATGCGCCGGGTCCCGGCGCCCGGCGGGCGCGAACAGTGTCAGAAAAATCGCGCATCCTTCGGATACAGCAGATGCGCCATCTGGCGGTAGCGCCCGGCCTCCTGTTGTTTTCCCTGGTACTGCAGCACCAGGATCAGACTGGCGTAAACGTTATGATCCACCCGGTAGCGCAGATAGCCGCTGGCCCAGCGGCGGTACTCTTCCAGCAGGCGCGGATCGCGGCTGTCGTTAAAGGCCAGCAGCAGCGCAACGTGACGGTCATACTGCCAGCGATCCTGGTTCAGCCAGCGCTCTGCGGGCGACAGCTGCTGCAGTGCGGCGGGGTGCTGAAAGCCGCTAAGCTCCACGGCGGTCAGCTGCTGGTTGCCGCGCCAGATCAGGCCGGTCACCAGCACCAGCAGTGCGGCAAGCAGCCGTATGCCGTTTCTGAACAGCGGAACAACCCGCCGGTGCACTGGACGCCAGCGCCACGCTTCGCCGCTGGCACGTTCCGCCACGGCCAGCAGCAGTAAAAACAGCAGTGCATGGACGGTGGACATATAAAACGGCCACTCCAGCTGGGTGTGGATCAGCAGCGGCAGCAGCGACAGGCACAGTGCGGTTGCCTGCCCGGCGCGGCGGTCGCCGCGCGCACTCCGCCTGCGATCGGCGCGGCGTGCGCGTGCCAGCAGGCGCACTCCGGCGAACAGCAGGATCAGCATCGCCGCCAGTCCGCAAATGCCGCCCTCTACCCACCAGAGCAGCACTTCGTTATGCGGGTGCTCGGCAATTTCAGTGACCCGGGTTGGTATGGGCTGGGTGACGCGAAAATGCTGGAAAGCGTATTCAAAGCTGCCGTAACCCCAGCCGCCGAGCGGGTGCTGCGCGATCATGCGCAGCGTGTCGATCAGCATGGTTCGGCGCGCGTGGTTAGACCCCTGGTGATCGATAACCGACAGCGTCATCTCACCCGACTGTAACAGGCAGAGCGCCGCCACGGTGCCGACGGTAATCAGCGCGACGGCCAGGCGGCTGCGCTGGCGGTCGTAATGGCCGCACAGTGTAAACAGCAGCAGCGTTACCCCCGCGCCGCCGATCAACGCTGCCCGCGACTGAAGCCAGACCAGCAGCGCAGGAAACAGCAGCAGCAGGAGCATCAGCGCCGCCAGCCGCCAGCGCTCCCGCCGGGGGCTGGACAGGCGGAAGCCGGGCAGAATGGTCAGCAGCAGCGCCAGCCCCAGCCCGGTGGCGATAGCGCTGCCCAGCACGTTAACCTGCTGGAAGATCCCGCCGGGACGACCGCCGGTGAGGGGAACCCAGCTCAGCTGGGGGAGAAACAGCTGCAGCAGAACAATAAACGCCTCGGCTGCGATGAGCAGCAATACGCCGTTGAGCAGCCGCTGCAGGTGGCGCGGCGCGGTAAGCGGCAGCTGTAGCAGGGCGAAATAGCACAACACCGCCATTGCCACGGCGGCCATCCGCAGGCTGGCTTTGTCAGCAAACTGCGCGTCGGTAAACGGCAGCGGCAGCAGCGCCAGCAGCGTAGCCAGCAGCAGCAGCATGCCGCCGGGGGTCAGGGTGAGGTGGTGACTGCGGAGCCGTTTAAGAAAAGCGAATAACAACAGCGTAGACAGCACGAAGACGGTCAGGATATTCATCGGTAACTGCAGGCCGGTTCCCCCCAGATTCGGAGTGAACAGCGTCAGCGGAAGCAGAAAGAGTAAAACGATTGAGCCATATTTTACCATGGTGAAAATTCTCAGAGTCCCTGATGAGAAGAGCCGGGAAAATAGCAGAAATCGTCCGCTATAAAATGTCGCATTGCGCGATGGGATCGTTTGACAGCCGGTTAACCCCGCCGTAAGTACTCTGTGTGGCGTAATCCCCGTCATTTGGTGCAGAACAAGGCGCAATCGGTTGCGAAAAAACCGGCTCAGACTCATCCCAAACGGGCATTTATCGGGTAGGATAGCCCCCGACATTTTCTCCGTTCTGGAAACACACAATGACCAATCCCGGGCTGTTACAACGGATTTTTAAACTGCAGGAGCATGGCACCACCGCGCGTACCGAGGTGATTGCCGGTTTCACCACCTTCCTGACCATGGTGTACATCGTTTTCGTTAACCCGCAGATCCTCGGCGTGGCCGGCATGAATACCCAGGCGGTGTTTGTCACCACCTGCCTGATTGCCGCCTTCGGCAGCATTCTGATGGGGCTGGTGGCTAACCTGCCGGTGGCGCTGGCACCGGCGATGGGCCTGAACGCCTTCTTCGCTTTTGTGGTGGTCGGCGCGATGGGTATTTCCTGGCAGGTGGGCATGGGTGCCATCTTCTGGGGGGCGGTCGGCCTGCTGCTGCTGACCATTTTCCGCGTGCGTTACTGGATGATTGCCAATATCCCGCTCAGCCTGCGCGTCGGCATTACCGCCGGCATCGGCCTGTTTATCGCCATGATGGGGCTGAAAAACGCCGGTATCGTGGTGCCGAACAAAGACACGCTGGTGGCGGTAGGCGATCTGACCTCGCACAGCGTGCTGCTGGGGGCGCTGGGCTTCTTTATTATCGCCGTGCTGGCTTCGCGCAACGTGCACGCGGCGGTGCTGGTCTCCATCGTGGTGACCACCGGCATTGGCCTGGCGATTGGCGACGTGAAGTACGGCGGCGTGTTCTCCATGCCGGCGGGCGTCGGTGCGGTAGTGGGTGAAGTGAACCTGAAGGACTCGCTGAACGTCGGCATGGCCGGGATTATCTTCTCGTTTATGCTGGTTAACCTGTTTGACTCCTCCGGAACCCTGATCGGCGTCACCGACAAGGCCGGGCTGACCAATGAAAAGGGCACCTTCCCGCGCATGAAGCAGGCGCTGTACGTTGACAGCATCAGCTCGGTGGCCGGTTCGTATATCGGCACCTCATCCGTAACCGCCTATATCGAAAGCTCTTCCGGCGTCTCCATCGGTGGCCGCACCGGCCTGATGGCGGTGGTGACCGGTGTGCTGTTCCTGCTGGTGATGTTCCTCTCGCCGCTGGCAGGCATGGTGCCGGCGTATGCGGCGGCAGGTGCACTGATCTACGTCGGCGTGCTGATGACCTCCAGCCTGGCTCGGGTGAAGTGGGACGATCTGACCGAAGCAGTACCGGCGTTCGTTACCGCGGCGATGATGCCGTTCAGCTTCTCGATTACCGAAGGTATCGCGCTGGGCTTTATCTCTTACTGCGTGATGAAGCTGGGTACGGGTCGCTGGCGTGAAATCAGCCCGTGCGTGGTGGTGGTTGCGCTGCTGTTCGTGCTGAAAATCGTCTTTATCGACGCGCACTGAGTGATGACCGGGTGGCCTTCGCGCTGCCCGGTTTTACCAGCGTAGCCTGAACGCTGGCTCAGTCACGGGTTGACCGGGTTAACCGTTAGTGAGAGTGCGGCGTTTTTTCCGGCGGCAGGCTGGTCAGGCGCAGCATACGCGGCCCCATATTCTGCGCCAGCACGTTAATATCCTGCAGCGATTCCCAGCTCTCCTGGCCATCGAACTCCCATAACCGCAGTCGATCGGTGCCGGGGGACAGCGCACAGGACCATACCATTACCGACTCCACATCGCACAACGCCTGAATATCGGGTGAGACCGCGGAGCGTAAACGCCCGGATGCCGGGTGCAGCCGCAGCGAGTCGTTGCCTTTCTCTCCTTCTCCGGTCAGCTTGAGGATACTCTGACGCAGCGTCCACAGCTGTGTGGCAGCCTCTATCTGGTCATTCTGCGCGCGGACCCAGGCAACTTCTGCGGAGGTCAGGCACTGGAAGTAGTGCTCCAGCGTCTGGCGGCTGTGTGCCCGTACGATCTCCATATCCAGCCCGGCGCGGCTACCCTCTTCGGCCAGCAGCACACCCACCGTATTACCGGCGTAAGCAAGGCTGAAATCGGGCAGATCCGCATCGGCAAAAGCGGGACGTCCGTCGGTGAGGGTGGTCAGTTCGGGAAGTCTGTTAATGCCGTAGATACGCAGCAACAGCTCGGCCAGCAGGGTGCGGGCGGCAAGAAAACGGCTGCGGCGGCGTTCGTCAAAGTCGTAAGCGTACTCGACTAACGCCAGCGGCAGGCGGTGTACCCGGGGTTTGCTCTGGACCAGGGTCCAGCGCGCAAAATGACTTGCCATCTGTCGCTCCGTGAAAATGGTCGGATAATCATCAGCTCCTATTGTAAGAATTTTCTTAGGTGTTTGCATCACGCAAACGCGATTGTCGACAAAATTCGGATTTATGACCGATAAAGGGGATTGACCAGGGGGCGCGGGATGCTGTCCGGCAGCCGGTTTGCGGACCTTGCTGTCGGATTATGGCAGGCTATTGAGAGATGTGCCGTCCGCATAGCGTGATAAGCGGACGGCTGCATTTGCGTTTACAGCAGGGCGTCTATTCGTACTCGGCAAGCAGCGTGGCGGTAGCGCTGAATGCACCGGGCTTAATCGCGCCTGCGGGATTTTTGATCGGCATTGCGGACATTATCCCGTCATCTTCAGCCGGGAGAGCCAGCGGCTTGTTAAGCTGCATCGGCTGGCCGCCCTTGTAAATAAGGATCCCCAGATTATCCATATCGGTTTGCAGTGTGGCATTGTTGGTGGCAAAAGAGGCGGGCGTGCCTTTGAGGGTGAGCTGTATTGTCCTGCCCGTCATATCGCCCTTGCCGCAGTCGATTTTGTAGTAAAAAACCCGGGCATATTGTTTATCGTAGATTTTATCAATATTGATATTTTCGCCAAAATTGACTGCAATATCCCCGCCGTCCGGTGCTGTTACATTACAGACGGGTGCAAGCACGGTGACCTTAATGGTTATGTCGGACTGGGCGGTCCCTGCCGCTGCGATACCGGTCCAGCCGGTGAGCAGACTCAGCATCAGTAGCATCGCGTGGTGAAGGCTGCCGCCCGCCGAACGAGGAGCGGGTGCGATTAACCCGGTTGTAAATTCAGTCATAGATCATCCTGAAATCGACGCTGGCGTGGTAAGCGCCCGCTTTTAGTGGGGCGGGCGTTCTGACGGGCGTAACCGTCCAGCTCAGTTGATCCTGGCCCGGTGAGAGCAACAGCGGTATTGCGCGCTGGTTAAGCGGCAGAAGCCGGCCGTGGCTGTCACTCAGCCGCAGTGCCAGGCCGCCCGTGCCCTTAACCTGCACGTACTCAGGGACATCCGCGTCGCTGTTGCCAGAAAAGTAAACCGAAACGGCGGGCTGCATACTGCTCCATGTCAGCGCGCCGGTGCGGGGATCGCGCACGGCAGAACGGCCACGTACGCACTCTTTCAGCATTAGCTTAAACGTGACCGGGGTGGCGCGATCGCCTGGATGCAGCAGCTTTGCACTGTCGGTGTTGCCGAGTTCGATGGTCTGATGTAGGCTTTCCATCTCCAGCCTGCAGGCGCTTTCCGTCAGCGATCCGTACACCTCGAGCGTACCGCTCATCTCATCCTGAACCCGGGTCTCATCCGCCCGGACGGAGGCGATGTTAAGACCGCCCACCATCGCGGCCATCAGGGCCAGCGTTTGACATCCGGCGGCTCGCCTGCACGCCTGCAAAAAGAGTCCGCTTATCCTGTAATGCATCTCCCGTCTCCCTGTGGGTGCGGTGAAACAGAGTGGCCTTAGCTGCCTGATTTGCCCGTCTGGACGTGGCAGCTGTTACCGGTGCAGGTAAAGCTCAATGCCGGACGGCCGCCGTAATCATCGACAAAGGTCAGCACCGGGCTGCCACCCAGCTGGCTGGCTGAAACGTTCAGTTCGCCACTGCTTTTAGGCGCGACCATCAGCGGCCTGAAGTTATCCAGCCCCTTACCGTGGCTGCTGGCCGCACCGTCAATCAGCGTGATGTAGTAGCCGGTGGGGTTATTCACCACGTAGCGATCGCCCTGGCGGGTCAGCGTCAGCTGTTCCTGAGGGCGCGGCGCGTTTTGCTGCTGGCGCAGCGTGGCGGGGCGGTAAAACAGCTTGATGCGCGTCTGCAACGCAATCTGCAGCGTGTTGGCCTTTTCGCTCTTTGGTGGGATCTCGCGCAGATTAAAGTAGTAGAGGGTTTCACGATCCTGCGGCAGCGTACTGGCTGCCGGCAACGCCTGCAGCCTGACCTGACTCTTGCTGCCCGGTTCCACGCGCTGCAGTGGCGGCAGCACCGTTAACGGCGACGCGATTTTTTTGCCCTGCGCATCTTCAATCCACGCCTGCGCCAGGTAAGGCAGCTTCGGGTTCTGATTACTGATGCTCAGGCTGACCGACTTCGCGTTGCCGTCAAACACCACACGGGTTCGGTCCAGAGCAATGGCGGCTGTTGCCTGTTGGGCGGCCAGCGCGCTGGTGAAGATCGCCAGCGCTACGATTTTTTTGGTAAACATGGAAACTCCGTTACTGATTAATATGTTAAGTGCTTAATTTTTATCTGGTGCGTCTGCACCTGCGGCGGGCAGATGGCAGGGTAGCAGCAGCATCTGGCTGAGCATGTCTTCTGGCAGGGGATCGGGGAGGCGTATTTCGCACTGCGTTTTGCCCTCCCAGCGTACCAGCATGGTTTCACCCGCTTTGATTCCACTCAGGTAAGCGCTGCCGCCGTCGTTAACCAGCCCGATATCCTGCCGGCGGGCGTTGACTACCGTGGCACCAAACGGCGGCGTGCTGCCGTCTGGCAGCTTGATGGTCGCCATCGCTTTGGCACCGGAAATCACGTTGAACTGACGATAGCCAATCGCGCCTTCGGTCAGCGTGGCCTGCACCACGGAGGTCAGCGCTTCGGCGTTGTCGCCCAACTGGTCGAGATCGATGCGTGCGCTGTTGCGGTAATAGCTGCTGACGTCAGCCACTACCGCCTTCCCGAAGTAATTGGTGTGCACGTTGCTGCCGTAGCCCTGCACCGGGATGTCGCTCACGCCGTCGGTATCCACCAGCAGTCGGGTGCCACCCGTAATGTTGTTGCGGTGCAGCGCACCACCTCTGGCGGTGAGCGTCATGCCGCCCTGGGCCGTCAGCCCCAGGGCGGTGTAATCGTCCTGGTTATAACTGGCGTTAGCGCTGACGTGGGCGATATCGCCGTCGTGATTCCAGAAGCCACTCAGACGCGTGCCGCGACGTGCGTTACCGGCACTCAGCGAGTAGTTATCGTTGCGGTTCAGCCGGTCGTTCCAGGTCAGATTCTGGCTGTTGTCCTTACCAGCAAGGTTCATGTTGTAGCCAATGGTGCTGCTATCACCCCATGGAATGGAGAGCGAGAGGTACATGCCGTCATCATTGCGCTGGTTATAGCGGTTACGGTAAGCCGAAAGTGACAGGCTGACCGAGCGCAGATTCCACAGGTCGAAGTAGCGTGACAGCATCAGGTTGTAACGATCGTTAGCCGGCCTGTCCCAGTAAGTCTGATGCGTCCAGGTGAAGTACGACGACAGTCCGAGGTCGCGGAACTGCTTATTCAGCGTGATGGTGTACATCTGCTTGCCCTTACCGCGACGCTCACCACCGCTTTTCACGTCAAGGTACTCTGACATGCTCATATAGTCCTCCTGCGAGAAGCGGTAGCCGGCAAAGGTGATCTGGCTGTCATACTCGTCGAAGGTTTTCGCGTAGCTCAGGCGGTAAGAGCCCCCGCTCAGCGTCTTACCCTGATGCGGTAGCTGTGCCCATGACTGGGTGGCATCCAGCGACAGGGCACCAAGGAACAGCAGGTCACGGCCAACGCCCAGCGACAGCGCGTGATATTTTCCGCCGCTGATACCGCTGCCATAAAGTGACCAGCCGTTGCTGACCCCCCAGGTAAACTCACCGGCACCAAACATCGGCCCGTTAGTACGGTGTTTCCAGTCTGAAGGTTTACCGCTGGCGACGCTGTAGCGGATGGTGCCCGGGCGAGCCAGATAGGGAATGCTCGCCGTATTGACGGTAAATGCCTGCACGCTGCCATCCTGCTCTTCCACGCGCACGTCCAGCTGGCCGGTGACCGCATCGCTCAAATCCTGAATACGAAACGGACCCGCCGCGACCTGGGATTCATACAGCACTCTGCCCTGCTGGCTGATGACCACTTTGGCATTGGTTCGCGCCACCCCGGTGACTTCAGGTGCGTAGCCGCGTAAATTCGGCGGCAACATATTGTCATCAGAACGCAGGCTGGCGCCGGTATAACGGAAGCTGTCAATCAACCGCATATCAAGGTAATTCTCTCCCAACGTCAGCTTTGACCGCAGCGAGGTCAGCACGCGCCAGGCGTAATAGCGGCTCCAGTCAAACGAGTGGTTTGATGAGGCGTTTGCCAGACCGCTCTGGCGATCGGCGCGGCCCTGCCAGTCGGCACGCAGACGCCAGGCCCCGAGGTTGGCACCCAGCGTACCGTTGCCGCTGATGTTAAGCTGACGGCTACCGTGGTGCTGTCTTTGTTGCTGAACGTTAAGGTTATAATCAAGCAGCAGGCCGGGAATGCCGTTGTCCCAACTGGAAGGGGGATCCCAGTCGTCACTGGTATATTCCAGCCACGCCTGCGGAATACTGATATAGAGTGATGAGGTGGCGAGATCGCCGTTCACCTGCAGTCCTTTCAGGCTGTCTGGCTCAAGACATTGATTCTTCATCCATTTAAGACTTTTTATCACGCCTTCTTTCAGGCCGAACTTTCTGACCAGTTCAGGCGTCAGGCAGGCAACGCTCGATTTGTCATCCTGGCTGTTGGCCATAAAGGTCACCGGCATTTCTGCCAGGCTGGTTTTGTTAACCTGTACCGACATGGTGTAATCGCCGGGCATAATATAGCCCTTACGCGAGAACTGACTCAGATCAACATTTTTACGGTCGTTAATATCCAGAACGTCCATGTTGAACTGAATGTCGTCACTGGCGATTAAGTACCCTGGGAAAGACAGCGCCAGCGCAATGAAGGCGGCTAATATATTTTTCCGCTTCAGCTTCCTTGCTGATAATTGTTTCATCATGAACCTGTTTTTTGTTTTTTGGTATGAAACGTCACGGGTTGAAGTCTGGACAGTTAAAAATAATCCAGTCTGAAACGGATAGTTGCAAAATAATCACCGGCAATTAACGGTTGCTGATTTCTTACTGGGGTCAGGAAATAGCGCAACTGCATTTGATCAGGTGAAACAGTTTGTACAGGAAGTGCTTTGCCGGTGGTGGCAATGTTTCCGGCATCATCGCCTATCTGCAGCGCCACGCCTGAGGCTGTTCCCTGCAGTGTAAAGAGTGAGCCGCGACCACTCCCCTCAAAAGTTGTCTGAAATCCCTTCAGCTGCCTCTGACGGGCATCCGTGTGATCCAGCATGCAATGGATTAAATGAATCGTAAAACGCTGTGGGGTACCTCTTCCCAGGCTGACCAGAGAGGAAACGGGCAGTGTACCGAGACTGATACTCTGCTGCAGGTCTTTCATGGCAATGGTACAGGCGCTGTTAATAATTGTGCCCTGCATATTCACCGTTCCCTCTTCCTGCTGGGTAGCCATGGCCAGAGGGCAAAGTGACCAGACCGCCAGCATGAGTGGTGCAATACAGAAAGTGTTGCTCAAGAGGAAAGACATAACCGCGTCCTGTGACAGTATCAACGTGCGGGTTGTGGCCGCACGTTGTAATTTAACGGCTAAAACTTAGTCGTAAGCCATCTGGAAGTTGGCAACAGCGGTGAAATCGCCTGGGGTGATACTGGGTGATGAAGATTTGGTCGCCTGAACATAGGCTTTGAAATTCAGCGTCTGGTCACCGGCCAGCTTAACTGACTGACTGGCGCTGCCGAGGTCAAATTTTGTTCCGGACTGATCTTCGAACACGATACCGGCATCAGAAGAGTTGCCGGTTAAGGCCAGCATTTTACTGTCTTCGGCAGCCGCGTTACCCGTGAAGGTGACCGTCACGTTATTTTTCTTGGCCGTTTCGCCAAACTCACAGTTTTCCAGTTTGATGTTGATGTCAACCGGCGTTGAATGCTTGCCTGTTTTCAGCATCGCATTGGAGATGGCACCCAGCTGAATATCTTGTTTTAGTGACTCATTGGCGATAGAGCAGGGAGCATCAATAATAGAGCCGCTGAAAGAGATCTGGCCACCGCCCTGGTTGGCTGCCTGTGCCATGGAGAGAGAGCCAAAAGTCATGGCCGCGGCCAGCATGATTTTATTCAGTTTCATTTAAAATGTATCCTTACGGTGATGTGTTAAGTCTGTTCAGAAAAATTCGCCTAGGGGTAATAACTGCCAGAGATTACTCAGTTATTTACCCAGGAATTCCCCTGAAAAAAGTCAATTCATATTGAACGGGATAGAAACAGTGAGTGGATAATATAAAATCAAGGCAGTTGATTTTATATTGATTTTTGGCTCTCAACTATCCCGCAGCGTAGTTAATGAGCCAACGCGCTGAATTCTTACACGATCCGGTTTCTATTACAAGACTCAATACTTAACGCCTGGGAGTCTTTATTATACTTCGATATTAGTATTAAATTTTAAGGGGTTTTTTTTTATATAATATCGCAGTGATGATTATATTTTTTTGTGGCAGATTAAAATATCGCAAAATATGCCACCTGGCTTTAATCATCCACAAATCGGGCTATTCCCTCAGATGATCTGGCACTGATGGTTTACTGCATCACGGATGAGGATATCAGAGGAAGGATCGCCGCTGAGTAAGGCGTTCGCAAAGGTCACCAGGGCTGGCCACGTTACTGGCGCTTCCCGTCTTAAGCGGGGAACCGCCTGTGCGCCTGTGCGGCAGAGCACAGGCGCAGGAAGGAGGATTATTTGCCGATGCAGAAGCTGGAGAAGATGCGCCCGAGCAGATCGTCAGAGGTAAATTCCCCGGTGATTTCGCTCAGCGCCAGCTGGGCGACCCGCAGCTCTTCCGCCAGCAGTTCGCCGGCACGGGCGCCCAGTAGCTGATCTTTGCCCTGCAGTAAGTGAGTGGCCGCTAACTCCAGCGCCTGCAGGTGGCGACGACGGGCGAGGAAGCCGCCTTCCATATTGCCGGAGAAGCCCATGCTCTCCTTAAGGTGGCTGCGCAGCACCTCAACGCCGTCGCCGGTGCGGGCCGACAGGCGAATCAGTGAGTGACCATTTACTTCACTCAGCCCCAGCGCTTCGCCGGTGCTGTCGGCCTTATTGCGCACCACGGTGATCGGCAGGCTGTCCGGCAGGCGGGCGATAAAGTCCGGCCAGATCTCCGCCGGCCCGGTGGCCGCCGTGGTGGTGCCGTCCACCATAAACAGCACGCGATCCGCCTGTTCGATCTCGTTCCAGGCGCGTTCAATGCCGATGCGTTCCACTTCGTCACTGGCGTCACGCAGCCCGGCGGTGTCGATAATATGCAGCGGCATGCCGTCGATATGAATATGCTCGCGCAGCACGTCGCGGGTGGTGCCGGCAATGTCGGTAACGATGGCGGCTTCACGACCGGCCAGCGCGTTGAGCAGGCTGGATTTGCCGGCGTTAGGTCGCCCGGCGATCACCACCTTCATCCCTTCACGCAGCAGGCTGCCCTGGCGTGCTTCGGCGCGCACGCCGTCGAGTTCACCGATCACCGCATTCAGCTGCGCTTCGATTTTACCGTCGGAGAGGAAGTCGATCTCCTCATCCGGGAAATCAATAGCCGCTTCCACGTAGATGCGCAGGTGAGTAAGTGCTTCCACCAGACCGTTGACCCGCTGCGAAAATACCCCCTGTAGCGAGTTAACGGCTGAGCGTGCCGCCTGTTCGGAACTGGCGTCAATCAGGTCGGCAATGGCTTCCGCCTGCGCCAGGTCCAGTTTGTCGTTAAGAAATGCGCGCTCAGAGAATTCGCCAGGGTTGGCAATGCGCAGCCCCGGCAGCGCCACGATGCGCTTCAACAGCAGGTCGAGGATCACCGGGCCGCCGTGCCCCTGTAGCTCCAGCACGTCTTCACCGGTAAAGGAGTTGGGACCGGGGAACCACAGCGCAATTCCCTGGTCGAGCACGCTGCCGTCGGCGTCACGGAACGGCAGGTAGTCGGCGTAGCGCGGCTTCGGCAGCTTGCCCAGCAGCAGCTGTGCCACCTCTGCGGCCTTCTGACCGGAAATACGCAAAATACCGACGCCGCCGCGGCCTGGCGGCGTCGCCTGGGCGACGATTGTATCGCTGTGGCTCATGTTGAATTCTCTTTCGGATGCAAAAAAAAAGGCGGTCATAATGACCGCCTTATTGTACTCACTGTGCCTGTCCGGGTCGATGCTGACCGTTTACGCCGGCAGGTAACAGCGAATTACGCCTTCTTCTTGTCGCGGCTGTGCAGACCGCGTTTTTCCAGCCCGCGGTAGATCAGCTGCTGCTGCAGAATGGTCACCAGGTTGCTGACGATGTAGTACAGCACCAGGCCAGACGGGAACCACAGGAAGAACACGGTGAAGATCACCGGCATAAAGGTCATGATCTTCTGCTGCATCGGATCGGTGACGGTGGTCGGCGACATCTTCTGAATGAAGAACATCGTGATACCCATCAGGATCGGCAGGATGTAGTACGGGTCCTGTGCAGAGAGGTCATGGATCCACAGCGCGAACGGCGCGTGACGCAGTTCCACCGAACCCATCAGCATGTAGTAGAGGGCCAGGAAGATTGGCATCTGGATAACCAGCGGCAGGCAGCCGCCCAGCGGGTTAACCTTCTCGCTCTTGTACAGCGCCATCATCTCCTGACTCATGCGCTGTTTATCGTCGCCTAAACGCTCACGCATCGCCTGAATTTTCGGCTGCAGCATGCGCATTTTCGCCATCGAGGTGTACTGCGCCTTCGTCAGCGGGTACATGATACCGCGCACGATAAAGGTGATAACGATAATCGAGAAGCCCCAGTTGCCGATAAAGCTCTGCAGGAACTTCAGCAGCTTAAACAGCGGCTGGGAGATAAACCACAGCCAGCCGTAATCCACGGTCAGATCCAGGTGTGGTGCCACAGCAGCCATTTTGTCCTGAATTTCCGGGCCCACCCACAGGGTGGCTTTCAGCTCCTGCTGAGAACCCGCCGCGATGGTCACCGGTGCAGATTTATAGCCGATCGCCGCAATGCCGTTACCAAGGTTGCTGGTGTAAAGGGTGTTGGCACCGGCAGTCTGCGGTACCCAGGCGGTCGCGAAGTACTGCTGCAGCATCGCCACCCAACCGTTGTTGGTGGTGGTACTCAGGTTTTCGTTGTCGCTGATTTTGTCGAACTTGTACTTCTCGTAGTTGGTCTCACTGCTGGAGTAAGCCGCGCCACGGAAGGTGTGCAACGCAAAGTTGTTGCTGCCGGTATCGCGATGCTTAGGCAGGTCGATAGTCTGCTTCAGCTGACCAAACATCGACACTTCCAGCGGCTGCTGGCTGGCGTTATTGATCTGATAGTCGACGCTGATGGCATATTCGCCACGCTTCAGCACGAAGGTTTTGGTGTAAACCGCGCCGTTTTCAGCGGTAAAGGTCAACGGAATACGCAGTTCGCTCTGGCCATCGGCCAGCGTGAAGCTTTCCTGCGCGCTGGTGTACAGCGGGCGGGCACCGTTAGCCGGGTTGTCCGGGCCGTTACGACCGGTCAGGCCGCTCTGCGCCTGATACTGGAAGGCCGGGGTGTTTTCCAGCAGCAGGAACGGCTGGTCAGAACCCAGGGTGTCCGGGTAGGTCAGCAGCTGTGCCTGTTCGATATCGCCACCGCGGGTATTGATATGCAGTGACAGGACATCTGTCTTCACGGTAATAGTTTTGCCCTGGCCGCTGGCGGGTACTGCCTGGCTGGCGGTATCACCCGCTGCACTGGTCGTGTTCTGGGTAGTCTGGGTCTGCAGTGGCTGCGGAGCGTGGTCCGTCTGCCAGGCTTGCCAGATCATGAAGGACACGAACAGAAAAGCGATGAGGAAAAGATTGCGTTGCGAATCCATCGTTAATGTTCTCAGTTATCGTCGGTTTTCGGCGGCACCGGGTCGTCGCCACCCGCATGAAGAGGGTGGCATTTTAATATGCGTTTCATCGTCAACCAACTGCCTTTTAACACCCCAAACCGTCGCAATGCTTCAATGCCGTATTGCGAACAGGTGGGGTGAAAACGGCAGTGGGGGCCTAACAGCGGGCTGATTACGCGTTGGTAAACGCGAATCAGCGCGATCAGGAGCCGCGAGCCAGGCGACAATGACGACGCCATAGTTTCTCCAACGCTTCCGTCAACGCATGGTTATCCAGGTCGGCCACTCCTTTTTTCGCCACGATGACAAAATCCATGGCGGGGAGTTCGTGTTGACGCAGACGAAAGCTTTCGCGGGTCAATCGCTTGATCCGGTTACGTTCATGCGCGCGTTTCACGTGTTTTTTGGCGACGGTAAGACCGATGCGGGGATGCCCCAGCTGGTTCAGGCGGCCGAGAATGGTGATTTGCGGCGTGCCAGCCCGTTGTGGCTGCTGGAAGACGAAAGTGAAATGAGTGGGAGTTAACAAACGTAACTCCCTGGGAAATGCGAGCTTAACCACTCAGCGGTTAGCTTTTGTTACTTAGAAACGGTCAGACGAGAACGGCCTTTAGCACGACGACGTGCCAGAACCTGACGACCATTTTTATTTGCCATACGAGCACGGAAACCGTGTGAACGGTTGCGCTTCAGTACGGACGGTTGAAAAGTGCGTTTCATGGCGATTTCTACCTAAACTTGAAAAATTTCACTTGGTGACGCGTTAACCGGTCCGAAAACTGACCCGACGCCTCAGTGTGTCTTTAATAAAGAGGCGGGATTGTAATAATTGTACAGTCCGGAGTCAATTTACTTCGCGCAAAAGCACGTCATGATTGCCCGTAGTGGCTCGCAAAACTATCCAAAAAGGGCAAGGCGCAACATACCGGGGCAAGAATTATACGGCCTCCGCTACAAAGCGCAAGGATCGTGCAGGATCTTCCGGCGATCCGTTGCCGGTGTCACTGCCGCAATAGCGTGACGGCAGCCGAATTTTTTCCGCAATTACCACGATCGCTCCCCCCTTTTGTCACAGGTAGCGTAAACTTATCCCCGCCGTAACAGCCTGTGGATAAATTGGATCAAAACTGTGTAGAAAGTGAAGATCTCTGCGGCGCTTTGCGCTATGATCCGCCCTTCCGCTAACGATCCTCCAGGACGTCACCCCGCGATCCCCATGTACAGGGGTGGGTGCAGGCCCCTTTCACTGGAACAGCAGCTTCAGCCTTGAAGGGTGTAGCGGAGTAACCGCATATAGCGGTTCGCATGCGACTCATCAGCATGCGTCAACAATGATGAAATTATCGCTTCAGTGTTTTTTCTTATCGAATTTTTTCGAGTGGAGTCCGCCGTGTCACTAACGCTCTGGCAACAGTGCCTTGCCCGCTTGCAGGATGAGCTCCCTGCCACAGAATTCAGCATGTGGATACGCCCACTGCAGGCCGAACTGAACGACAACACGCTGGCCTTATATGCCCCAAACCGTTTTGTGCTCGACTGGGTTCGGGATAAATACCTGAACAACATCAACGGTCTGCTTAACGAATTTTGTGGCGCTAACGTGCCCTTGCTGCGTTTCGAAGTCGGCAGTAAGCCGGTCGTCCAGCCCGCTGCCCAGCGGGTGCTGGCCAGTGCGCAGAGCAGCGCACCGCTGCAGGGGCACCGCCCGGCGCCGGCACGCCCAAGCTGGGACAGC